>NZ_CP102233.1:6782500-11920000 GCF_028553905.1 Sorangium sp. So ce836
GTTTTCAAGGACCGAGGAGGAGAGATCAGCCCGCTTCCGCGGGTCAGTTCGCCTCGACAATCTGCAATCCGCGCCGGCCTTCGGAGGAGCCGCCTCGTAGAGGGGCTACCCTTCTGGGGTGGCACCTCTGCGCGCGTTCGCCTCGTATGAGAACCGGCCTCGATCGGGCCAGAGAGTCGCAAGCTCGCGCTTGCCGATCCTCCGGATCCGTCGTTCGGGGGCGGGCTTTCTAGCGCCCTGCCTCGAATCTGTCAACCTTTTCTTTCGAGAAGGTTGAAGCTGCCAACCAGGCACAGCCCAGCTGACAAGGCAGCCCGGAGTCGCAGCAGCCTTCGCTGCTCAGCTCTCCGGTCCGCCGTTCGGGGCGGGCTTTCTATCGGCCTGCCTCGTACCTGTCAACCTCCTTTTTGGGGAGGCTGACCCGCCGACCGGGCGACCCGGAGTTGCAGCGCCTTCGCTGCTCAGCTCTCCGGTTCGCCGTTCGGGGCGGGCTTTCTATCGGCCTGCCTCGTACCTGTCAACTCTCTTTTGAACCTCTTTCGAGGGGTCGGCCCGCGCATCGTCTGCGTCGGTTGCGTCAGCGTGCCCGAGCGAGCGACCGCCCATGTGTCCGGTCGGTCACGCCGCGGCGGCGCGCGCGGCTGCGGCGGGGCGTCGCACCGCGAGGGCCGACCGGGCGGGCGCCGAGCTCGCGTACGCGACGAACGCGTCCGTCCTCGATCCATCGCCGCAGACGATCCGGCGCAGATCGTAGACGTGATGAAAAAAGCCGAAGAACCAGCTCTCGCGCAGCCAGTGGCCATCGCTCACCCGGCGCATCGTGAGCCGTGCGAGCTGCTCCGGGACGCGGACCCGCCGACCGGCCAGGCGGACGAACGGGACAATCTCGCCGAAGGTCAGCTCGGGGTTGAGCCGGAGCTCGTAGACGAGGCGCGCCGCGCGCACCAGCGCGTAGAGCCCGCGCCCCCAGAGATCGGCGTGCCAGCTCCAGACCCGCTCGCCGTAGACATGGATCCGGGTCGTGCTGGTCGCGGCGTCCCAGGTCGACCCGCCGAGCGACACCACCTCGTCGGGGAGCGGGTTCCCATCCATCCAGAAGAGACCCTGGAGCGCCTCCGGGATCCCGCTCGACGGACCGGCGACGAGCATCTCCGTGTCCACCTGATCCGAGGGTATCTCGATGAGCTCGTACGCAGAGCCCTCGATCACCCCGACTGGCACCGTCACGGAGGCATGCTCCATCTGCGATCTATAGCCCTCGGTGCCGCCCACGCCCGCAGAGCTCGACGTCGCGTCGGACGATAGCCGCCAGGACGGTCGACGTCGCCCCCTGCCCTGCCGCCCATCACGTCCGTTCGGGCCCAGGACGGACGCGTGCTCGCTCGGGCGCATCCGTGCAGCGGCGGAGCGCTGCGCCGACCCGGCGCTGAGCCGCGTCGGCGAGGCGCCCGTACGCCGCGCGCGGCGCGGCCTTCCTCGGGCGCTCTCGCCCTTTCCGACCAGCACGCGCGGCGCGGACTTCCCCTCGGGCGCTCTCGCCCTTTCCGACCGGCACGCGGCGCCATCTCCGTCAGGGGCACGCCGCGCCCTCGATGGCGAAATCGAGCGTGCGGAATCTTGTTCTCTTCTTGGTGTTCTTGGCGCCCTTGGCGGTTCATTTCTCGGTCGATCGACGTGACCGGTGCTCTGGCCGCGCGTGCATCGATTGCGCGACGCGTCCACCTCGCCGCTGGCCTGACCTCTGCAGACATCGGCGACGCAGGTGGCAGAAGGTAGGCGTCAGAGGGGGGAAGCGGCCATGACAATGCGCATCGGGGCGGTGGCGGTGAGCTCGGCGGTTCTCGCGCTGGGCTGTATGGATCAAGATCGACAAGAACCGCTGCGCGACGGCGCGGCCGCTCTCCAGAGCGGCGCGGAGCCGGCAGCGGCGCGCTTCATCGAGGGCGGCTCGGTGCCGTACGTGCTCGGGTTCTCGCAGGAGACCGGGCAGATCCTCGGCGGCTCGCACACGCTCCTCATCCCCCTGACGGGGACGCGCGAGCCCATGGACGCCGCGAACCTCCCCACGAACCTGCACCCGGAGCTCCGGGGCACCTACGCGGCGCTGAACTCGACGCTGCTGCAAGGCCAGTCCACGGGCCCCTTCGCCTCGCAGTGGTGGCCCCAGAGCAGGAACGGCATCGCCGACCGCTGGAACTCCGCGGTCAAGGACTACGGCGATCTGACGTCGGATCCGGACAACCTCTCGCCGGCGGAGAAGTATGATCTCCTGTTCTACGCGGGGCAGGCGCGGTCGCTGGAGCCGCCCGAGGGCGCCGTCGCCGGCGAGGCGGGCCTGCCGGAGGGCGCGCGCGCGGCGCCGCGGGTGGCGCGGGTGGTGGGACCGACGACGTACTGGGAGCTGACGCACCACGGCCTGTACCAGGGCGTGACCCCGGAGTACTGGTGGGGACACTGCAACGGCTGGGCGGCCTACGTCGTCGCCGAGGGCGGCGGCCCGCCGCGGCGCGACATCCGGGTGAAGCTCTCCGGCAGCACGCTGGTCGAGTGCGCGTCGGTCGAGCGCGGGTGCGTCCTGTTCCGCACGGCGGACATCGAGGCGCTCATGACCGAGGTGTACCACAACGACTCCGCCACGATGTCGGGGCGGCGCTGCGAGACGCGGGAAGACCTCATCCAGCGCGACGTCTACGGCAGGCCGGTCGATCCGGCGTGCCGCGACCTGAACCCGGGGACGATGCACGTGGCCATGACCGGCCTGCTCGGGCTGGGCGCGAGCTCCATCAGCTCCGCGTCGAGCGGGCGAGCGCAGCGCTCGTTCATCGTCGACTACACGTGGCACCGCGAGGTGTGGAGCTACCCGGTCACCTCGTTCACCATCGACACGATGGCGGAGGTGAGCGCGCAGGAGGCGGCGCGGCTCGTCTGTAACGGCGGGTACCAGGGGGCCGACTGCTACAATTACGTGTTCAACCCGAACGCCAGGCGCTTCGTCCGCGTCGGGGCGCGCTACGGGATGATCTCGGACGAGGTGAGCGCCGCCGACCTCCTCCGGCCGCCTGCGCTGCGCAACGTCCCGCTCCTCACCTCGGAGCTCCACTACGTGCTCGAGCTCGACGATCGGCTGACGGTGCTCGGCGGCGAGTGGATCAAGAACCCCGCTCTCGCCAACGGCGTGAACGGCAAGGCCATGCACCCGGACTTCCTCTGGATGCCGGTGAGGCCGCAGGGCGCGGGCGAGGACAGCGACGATCTGGGCGGCTCCGGAGACAACCCGTACATCGCGTACTCGCGCGCGAGGGCGCTGCTCGATCTGTCGCGACGGTGATCACCGCCCGACGAGCCGCGCTCCCGCGCCCCTCTCGTCAGTTCGCTCCGGCCCCCTCGGCGTCGCCTGCCGCTCCCCCCGCCGCCTCGCCCGGCCCTGCGTGCCCTGCCCCCGGATCGGCCGGCACAGGCACGACGCCGCGGTCGGGCTCCCCGAGGACGCAGGCCTCCTTCCCCTCCACCACCTTGCAGCGGCGATCGGCGGGGCACTTCCCGCCGCACGGCAGCCGCACGCACAGCCCCGTCGCAGGATCGCACGCCGTCCCGGGCTCACACATCGTGTAGCAGGTGTCGTACACCTCGCGGTTCACGGCCGCCGCCCCGGCCGCGGCGACGAGCACCGCCGCGGCGTCCGCATAGGAGGCGCCCCCCGCCGACGGCACGGGCCGCGCGCCCACCAGGAACTCGGGCGGACCGCGCCTCGCCTTCAAGCAACCGGACAGGCTTACAGCCATACAGCAGGACACCAGAAGGGCGGTAATTCGCATGAACCTGAGATCCTGCATACACACCGGAACGATTCAATGACAAGACAGGAGCAGACTCCGGTAGGATAGTCGCCATGAAGGGGGGAGGCATACAAGGTGAGTGAGCCCGTGCACCTAGCGCCGTTGCCGACGCCGCTCCGCTGGGAGGTACCGCCCAGGAGCTGGAGCACCGGCAAGGCATCGAGCCTGACCGTCACGGCGGGCGGCAAGACCGACCTGTTCCTCGATCCGGAGCGCGCCACCGGCCTCCTGAACGCGCCGCGCCTGCTCGGGACGCCGCAGGGGGACTTCCTCGCCAGCGCGCGGGTGACCGTGGGCTTCGCGGCGGCGCACGACGCGGGCGTGCTGCTGCTCTGGGCGCACGAGCGCGCGTGGGCCAAGCTCTGCTTCGAGCTGTCGCCCGAGCGCGCGCCGACGGTCGCCTCCGTGGTGACCCGCGGCCTGTCGGACGATCGCAGATCCTTCGAGGTGGACGGCGACCACGTCTGGCTGCGCGTCTCGCGGCTCGGGCGCCTGTGCGCGTTCCACGCCTCCACCGACGCGACGAGCTGGCACCTGCTCCGCAGCTTCTCGCTCGGCAGCACGACCGAGCTCGCCGTCGGCTTCTCGGCCCAGTCGCCCGCAGGCGACGGCTGCACGGCCGTCTTCGACGACATCCGCTTCACGCCGCGCCGGCTCGGCGATCTGCGCAGCGGAGGCGCCGAGAGCGACGCGGCGCTGGCGCGCGCCGGTCAGATGCCGCCGCTCACCGGGCTCGCCTCACCGCTCACGTACGTGTCGTAAAGGGCAGGCCACGCGCCGATCGCCCGCGCGCCCTCCGGCGGCGCGCGCGGCCTCGTCATGCGTGCTGGTATGGCGACCCGACGCCGGGGAACGGCCGGCGCTCATTACTCGTCTATCTTGCACACCGGCGATGATGCGCTGGACGCTGCTCCGCGCACGAAGGAGCCGAGTCCTTTCAGGTTCCCAGCAGCCGAGGCCTCGAGGACGCTGCTCTCGGTCTATCTCAAAGGGGACGTGTCCTCGTCGAGAATGCTCCTCATCCTCGCCCCTCCATCATCGATGGATCCGGGGTATAGGAGGGTTCCGATGCCGATCGACGGCACGTCGCAGGGAGGCACAGCGCCATGAACAGAGAGCTGCGCGCGCGCATCATGCATATCGTGGGAGCTGGCGTGTTCACAGGCCTCTCGCTGGCGCTCGGCTGCCAGGACGGCTCCGGCGGCGCGGGGACCGCAGGTGGGACCGGCGGCGCGGGAGGAACCGGCGGCGCCGGCGAGCAGGGCGGCGCCGCCGGTCAGGGCGGCTCCGGCGGTCAAGGCGGCGTCGGTGAGACGAGGTGCTTCCCGCCGGAGGAGGTCCGCGCCAACGCCGGCGCTGGCGGGACCGGCGGCGCGGGGGGAAGCGCCGCGACCTGCCCCAGCCAGTACCACCCGAACCCCGTGTCCTGCGTGGTCTACGAAAATGGCCGGCTGGAGGACGGCCAGTGCTGCTACGACACCAACAACCTGGGCGTCGGCGCCTGTGGCCGCCCATTCTTCGTGGGCGGCGAGCCGCGCCTCGCGGGCGTCGAGGCGCGGGCCGACTGGGTGCTCGCCGACGCGGCGGACGAGCCGCTCGCGCTCGACCCCACGACGCGCGCCGCCCTCACCGAAGCGTGGCTCGCCGACGCGCGCCTCGAGCACGCGTCCGTGGCGTCCTTCGCGCGCTTCACCCTCGATCTGCTCGCCCTCGGCGCGCCGCCCGCCCTGCTCGACGCCGCGCAGCGCGCCCTCTCGGACGAGCTGCATCACGCCCGGGCCTGCTTCACCCTCGCGAGCCGCTACGCCGGCCGGTCGCTCGGCCCGGGGATGCTCGCGCTGAACGGCGCGCTCGACGCGCCCACGCTCGCCGGCGCCGCGGCCAGCGCGGTGCGCGAGGGCTGCGTGGGCGAGACGCTCGCCGCGCTCCAGGCCGGCGCGCAGCGGAGCCGCGCCCGCGACCCCGAGGTGCGCCGCGCCCTCGACAGGATCGCCGCCGACGAGGCCGCCCACGCCGAGCTCGCGTGGGCCTTCGTGCGCTGGGCCGTCGCGCGGGGCGGCGAGCCGGTGCGCGCCGCCGTGGCCCGCGCGTTCGAGGAGGCGCTCGCCGGCGTGCGCGCCGCCCGGGGCCCGGAGCGCGCCGGGATCGACGCCGCCGCGTGGCACGACCACGGCCGGCTCACCGAGGCGGAGCGGGCGCGCTGCCTCCTCGACGCCGTGCGCGAGGTCATCGCGCCGTGCGCAGAGGCGCTCTTGTCCGCGCCGCCCGCGGCCCCCACGGCCATCGCCGGCCTGGACGCCCCGGCGTAGTCTCCCCCTGGATCCCGCGCCCGGCCGCGCCTACGTCGAGACGCGGGCACGACGCCGGCGCCCGAGAAGAACTCCACGAGCTCCCTGCCCCTTCCCTATCTTCCCGTCATGACCGCGCTTCGCCAGCTCCGCCTCATCGCGATCCTCGAAGGACTGTCGTACCTCCTCCTGCTCTTCATCGCGATGCCGCTCAAGTACCTCGCCGGCCAGCCGCTCGCCGTTCGCGTCGTCGGCAGCGCCCACGGCCTCCTCTTCGTGCTGTTCCTCGCCGCGCTCGTCCACGCCGCCGTCCGGCGCCGGTGGCCGCTCGGGCGTTCGCTGCTCGCCTTCGTGTCGTCGATCGTCCCCTTCGGGACGTTCGTCTTCGATCGCTCGCTGCAGCGCGAGATCGAGGCGACCCTGCCGTCGCCCCAAGGCTAGGGGGCGGCGGAGACGCCGCGATCCCGGGATCGCCGCGCCCGCCCCACCGCAACCGCGCGCCGAGCTCCCGCAAAAAAATCAATAAATTCTTATACTTATCTAGAATGTAAAAAAGGTCGAGGGGCGTGTCGATCCTGGGTCCGCCCGTTCGTCGTGACGATAGAACCAGGGCGCATCCGGTCGGGAACGGCCGGACGGCCTGCTTCGAACCCAAGGAGACACGACGATGCGATCCATGCACACCGAGGAACCGGCGACGAACGAGGCGAGGACGGGCGCGCAGCAGCCGGCTCATGCGACACCGTCCGCTCGCTGGACGAGGAGGGGCCGCACGGTCATGGGGCGCATCTCGATGGCGGCGTGCCTGTTCGTCGCCGCGTGCGGCGGCGCGGACGACGGCGAGCCCGAGCCGGTCGCGTGGAAGGACATGACCTTCGAAGAGCGCACCGCGCACATGACCGACGTCGTCATGCCCCGGATGAAGGAGGTCTTCGTCGCGTACGACGCGAAGTACGAGGCGATGGATTGCACGACGTGCCACGGCGACGACGCGGTCGAGCGCGCCTACGCCATGCCCAGCGGGCAGATCGCCGCGCTCCCCAACGAGGAAGTGTTCCCCGAGTGGGTGCAGGATCCGGAGCACCCGGAGCGCATGGAGTGGACCGACTTCATGTTCAACCAGGTCGTGCCCGAGATGGCCGACCTGCTCCAGGTCGCCAGGTTCGACCCGACGACGATGACCGGCGAGTTCTCCTGCGCCAACTGCCACACCGTGGAGGACGTCGAGCCGTGACGCGGCCCCGGGGCGCGAGCGGGCCTCGCGGCGCCCTCGCCCGCCAGCGCCGCGCTCTCCCCTGGTTTGCGCCCCCTGCGGCTCGGCGTCGGCGTGCCGAGCCGCCTCCTTTCAGAGCTCTTCCCGGGCAGTCCACCTCATCTGCTCCGACGGAGCCCCGCCGCGACCAGCGGCCCGGCACCATCGCGCCGCACGCGGCGCGACGGCGACGGCCCGATCCCCGGACACCCAGTTCCGGCTACTCTCGGCGCCGAGGAGGTTTCGCATGCCCGACCCGATCGAGATCGAAGAGTCCAACGCTCAGTTGCTGGCCGCCTGGATCTATTTCAGCCAGGGTCTCCCCGGCCATCGGATCGAGGGCACCGACGGCGTCACCGTCGTCCTCTCGGGCACGGACATGGTCCTGCTCAACATGGCCACGCTCTCCTCGCCGGCCACCGACCTCCAGGATCTCGAGCGCCGGGCGCTCAGGGCCGTCGAGCTCGCCAGAGCCGGCGGCGTGCCGTGGCTCTTCGCGCTGTCCGACAGCTGGTCGCCCGGCGGCGACGGGGGCGCGACCGCCGAGCTCCTCGGCCGGCTCGGCTTCAAGCCGGCCGTGTCGCTCCTGGGCATGGTGGCCGACGCGATCACCCCGCCGCGGCGCGCACCTTCCGGCCTCGATCTGCGGCGCGTGGCCGACGCCGAGACGCGCACCGCCATCGCGGATCTCAACGCGGCGGCCTACAGCGTCCCGATCCCCGCGGGGCGCGCCTCCGTGGCCCACGAGGCGATGTGGGGCGACCGGGCGTTCGGCCGGGTCGGCTACGTGGACGAAAAGCCCGTGTGCTCCGCGGCGACGTTCATCGTGGAGGGGATCCGCTACGTGGGCTTCGTCGTCACCGCGCCCGAGCACCGGCGCAAAGGGTACGCCGAGGCGGTGATGCGCGGCTGCCTCGACGACGCGCTGAGCGGAACGGGTATCCAGAGGACCGTCCTCCACGCGACGGACATGGGGCGGCCCGTGTACGAAGGGATGGGCTACCGCGCGGTCACGCGCTTCGCCTTCTACGCGCCGCCGCAGGCCTGAAGCCCGGGTCGGCGCGCGCGCGTCCCGCGTCGGCCGCCGCCTACCATCCGCACGTCCTGCCGCGGTTCTGCCGATCGAGCCAGCCCCTGAGCGGCGCGAAGTAGTCGAGCATCGCCGACGCATCCATCCGCCGCGATCCGGTCACGGCCTCGAGCGCCTCCGGCCACGGCCGGCTCCGCCCCATCTCCATCATCCGCCGGAGCCGCTCGCCGGCCTGCTCGCTGCCGTAGATCGTGCAGCGGTGGAGCGGCCCCTTGTGCCCCGCCTCCTCGCAGAGCGCGCGGTGGAGCTGGAACTGGAGGATATGCGCGAAGAAATACCGGAGGTACGGGACGCTCGCCGCCACATGGTATTTCGCGCCGGGATCGAAGTCCGCCTCGGAGCGGGGCACCGGCGGCGTCACGCCCTGGTATCTCCTCCGGAGATCCCACCAGGCCTTGTTGTACTCCGCCGGCGGGATGTCCCCGGAGAAGACCCCCCAGCGCCACCGGTCGACGAGGACCGCGAACGGCAGGAAAGCCACCTTGGCGAGGGCCTCGCGGAGGAGGAGCGAGACATCGCTCGACGGCGGGGGCAGCGCGTCCACGAGCCCGATCCGCTGGAGGTACGCCGGCGTGACCGACAGCCCGATGGTGTCGCCGAGGGCCTCGTGGAACGCCGGGTTCGGGCTGTCGCGGTACAGCCACGGCAGGTGGTTATACGCCCTCTGATAGAAGTTGTGGCCGAGCTCGTGGTGGATCGTCTGGAAGTCGTCCGCCGTGATGTCGATGCACATCTTGATGCGCAGATCGTCCTCGTCGTCGATGTTCCACGCGCTCGCGTGGCAGACGACGTCGCGATCGGCCGGCTTGACGAAGAGCGATCGCTCCCAGAAGGTGGCCGGGAGCGGCTCGAAGCCGAGCGAGACGAAGAAGCGCTCGCCCGTCTTCACCATCTCGATCGGCGTGAACCCCTTCGCGCGGAGCGCCGCGTCGAGATCGTAGATCGGCGCGACCCCCTCGGGCGCGACGAGATCGTGGATGTTGCTCCAGTCCTGGGCCCACATGTCGCCGAGCAGATCGGCCCGGATCGGGCGCGCGCCGGGCACGACGTCCTCGCCGTAGCGCGCGGCGAGGCGGCCGCGCACGTAGCAGTGGAGGGCGTCGTAGAGCGGCTTGACCTGACCGAAGAGGCGGTCGACCTCCCGGGGCAGCGCCTCTAGCGGCATCTCGTATTTCGAGCGCCAGGCGTCGCCGGTGTCCTTGAATCCGAGCTCGCGGGCGCCCTCGTTCGCCAGCGCCACGAGCCGCGTGAAGTCGCCGCGCATCGGCGCGGAGACCGTGCGCCAGCCGACCCACGCTCGCTTGAGCTCCTCGGGATCGCGGCTCTTCGCGAGGATCCTGCCGAGCTCCTCGAGATCGAGGCACTGGCCGGCCGAGGGGCAGTATTTGCCCGCGCCGTACGTGGCCTCCAACCTCGCCGCGATGGTCGCGAGCTCCTGCGTCTTCGCCGGGTCGGCGGGCGCGTAGAGGGTGAGCGAGGTGCGCAGGAGATCGAGCCGCCGGCGGACGTCGTAGGGCAGATCGAGGTCGCGGTAGCGGGCCGCGCGCTTGGCGTAGTCGGTCTGCGCGCCGAGCAGCTTCGCGCTCGCCGCGGCCGCGAGGATCTGCGTATCGCCCGTGATGTACGTCGACGCGACCCAGGCGGCCCGGTTGTTCTGGGTGCTGAGCTCGTGGAGCTCCGATTCCGCTTGTTCGATGAATCTCTGGGCCTCCTCCGCCGCAGGCTGTGAGGCGGGCCGCGGGCGCGGCGGAGGGGTGGGATCGGAGCAGGCCGCCGTGAGCGCGAGCGCGCCGCACGGCAAGGCGACGACCAACACCGGAACGATGCGCACCATTTCCCGCCGCTCCTCGATCGCGGGCAGCTCCGGCGTGCAAGGGTCCGTCCACCCCGGACGCGCAGAGGGCGCGGGGTGCGCTTCGGCGCCGCGATCCTGGTGGGGCTCTAAGGCCGCTCGGCCGCTCGAGCAATCCTCGGGGGGGGCCCCTCGCGAGGGGCCGAGATGCGGCAAACTCCGCTCCTTTCGCGCCGTCACGTCAGCCTGGAGGATGGCCCCTCGCCACGACATCGCCCAAGGTCGTCCAGAGATGAGCCAGCCGCAGGGCGCCCCCTCGGCCGGTCCCCAACCCGGGTCAGGTCGGGTCGCCCCAACTGGGTCGGTCGGTCGCCCCAAGGTGCGGCCCACCTGGCCCACCTCAACCTGGGTCGGGCGGCCCGGCCCGGTGGCCCACCTCAACCTGGGTCGGGCGGCCCGGTGGCCCACCTCAACCTGGGTCGGGTCGTCTCGGCCCCTCGGCCCCTCAACCTGGGTCGGGTCGTCTCCGCTCAGGCTCACCTCAACCTGGGTCAGATCGCTGCCCGGTGGCCCACCTCGGCCCACCTCAACCCGGGTCGGGTCGTCCCAACCTGGGTCGGGTCGTCCCAACCTGGGTCGGGCGGCCCGGTGGCCCACCTCAACCTGGGTCGGGTCGTCTCGCCGCTCAGGCTCACCTCAACCTGGGTCGGGTCGTCCAACCCGGGTCGGGTCGTCCCCCGCCGCTCAGGCTCACCTCAACCTGGGTCGGATCGCTGCCAACCCGGGTCGGGTCGTCCCAACCCGACCCCCCGACCCGTCAACCCGGGTCGGGTCGTCGGTCGTCCGAGGTCGTCCGCAAAAAATCGTCACTGCCGATGTCGAGGACGCGTCGGCGGCTCCGACGTCTCCGTGTAGCGCCGAGGACGGCGTTCCATCACGCGGACGGGGACCCCATGAACACCAGCGAAGCTCTTCAAGAAACGCTCATCGTCACGACAGATTCCGCCCCAGCTAAAACCGCGCTCCGCAGCGTCGGCGCGGTGCTCTGCGGTCTCATCTCGACGGCCATCCTCACCACCGCCGTGGACCTGGCGTTGCATGCATCCGGCATCTTCCCGCCGCACGGCGAACGGATGGCCGACTTGCTGTTCGTGCTCGCGCTCGCCTACCGAATCCCGCTGAACGCCGCCGGCTGCTACATCGCGGCCCGGCTCGCTCCGGCTCGCCCGATGCGCCACGCGCTCGCCCTCGGCTCCGTCGGCCTCGCTCTCGCTACCCTGGGCGCCGTCATGATGTGGGAGCACGGCCCCGCCTGGTACTCTCTCGCGAACATCGCGATCGCGCTGCCGTGCGCCTGGGTCGGCGCGCGGCTTCGAGGCGCTCGCTCCTGACCCCATCTCCCACGGCCCGATAGGGCCAGATCCCGACCCCGCGGCGGAACAGCGACCGCGGATCCTCCGGCCAGAACTCGCACGTCGACCGCCGACAGGGCCGGTGCTGAGCCTCGGCTACCACGAGCGCCACCACCGTATTCCCAACCGCCCCTGCAGCCGTCTCGCCCTCCCCTCCCCGGACCGCACGTGAGGCGGCCGCCGCGAGCACGCGGGTGATCGCGCGATGGGCGACGACGCGCGTGAGGAAGAACTCGCCCCGATCCGGCGTATCGCGAGACCATCTCGCGCGCGATCGGGCGAGGAGAGCAGCACAGGCGGGATGGCACGCCGGTCGGCGTGCCCCGGCCGGCATGGTTGCTCGCATGAGCCCACCATGGCACGCTCGCCCTGTTCCCGGGCGGTCACGCGCGGCGAGCGTCGTACAGCGGCTCTCGCTGGGCGGGGCTCGGCCGGATGGAGGGTACAGAGATGAACGACACCAGGCCGACGGGTGAAATGATGGCCACGGCCGAGCGGCCACGAGGCCGGCTCGGGCGCCGCGGAAGGGAGACCCGCGCATGACCGTCCGGCTGAACCACACCATCGTCGCCGCGAAGGACAAGAAGGTGTCCGCCACCTTCATGACGGAGATCCTGGGCCTCCCCGCCCCGGAGCCGTTCGGACATTTCCTCACGGTGCGGCTCGACAACGACGTCACGCTCGACTTCATCGACACCCCAGACGAGGTCCGCCCCCAGCACTACGCGTTCCTGGTCAGCGAGGCCGAGTTCGACGAGATCTTCGGCCGGATCCGCGAGCGGAAGCTGCCGTACTGGGCCGATCCCAGAGCGCAGCGCCCCGGCGAGATCAACCATCACGACGGCGGGCGCGGCGTGTACTTCCCCGACCCCGCCGGGCACTACCTCGAGATCATCACCCGTCCTTACGGCAGCGGCGGCTGATCCCGGCGCGCCGTCCGTCCCATGGGCCGCGCCGATCGCGCCGAAGCTACGACGGCGGCGCTCGACGTCGATCAGGGCGTGCGCGGCGTACGCAGGCTCTCGCCGCGCCCCCGAGCGGCCGATCGAGGCGGCTCGAATCGTGCAGCATTCCTCGCTCGCTCTCCCTGGGCTCGGGCCGCTCGCGACGTTCGTCGGACAGCGTTCACCGCCATGGATGAACGAGGACGTCATCGCCATGCGCAGCGTCTTGTGCAGAGAGCGCGGCGCGTGGCGAGCGCGATGGGATGGATATCGTGGAGGGGGCCGCGAAGGCGAAGCTGGAGAGCTCAACCGCGCTGCTTCACGCGGCGAGGATTGACGAGCGGGTCATGATCTGGCTCACGCCGTCCGTCTCGGGGTCGGCCACGGGGACGGCCGCGGGGTGGGCGATGGCATAGCGCAGGAGCTCATGCGTCCACGGCTCGAAGAGCGCGAACACCTCGTCCGCGAGCGCCTTGTAGCGCGCGCGCGTCTCCGCGTCGAGGGAGATGCTCGCGAGCGCCGCGTGATCGGCGTCCACCGTGTGCCCCGACTCGCGCTCGAAATGGAACGGGCCGCAGTAGCGCAGCTGCGTTCCGAGCCGCTTCTCCAGCGCCTCCGCCAGGGGAAGCATCGCCCCGAAGAGGACGTTGCCTGTCTCCTCGATCGCTTCGATGATGACCAGCCGTTCGAGGCCCGTCGTGCCCTTGATGAGCTCGGTGAGCCGCGCAGTGAGGATCCGATTCTCGATCGTCTCCTCGCCCCAGAGGAAGTGCAACAGGTCCGAGCTCCGCCCCTCGACGTCGTAGCCCAGCTTGGCCAAATCCTCCAGGTACCACGGCCAGTGATGGTCGTCCTCGCGGCTGTGGACGTTCACCATTTCCTGGTATTCGTCCGCCGCGGGCTCCTGTCTCAGTACGAATTTGTTCAGATCACCGAAGCTCATGATGAAGTAAGCCATGCACGGATAGAATGCGAGCCGCTCGCTCGGGTCGAGCCGCTCGTCACGCATCCGCTCGAACAGGGGTAGACGAGCGTATGCCTGCTTCTTCTGAAAAATGTGCCGCAAGACCTGCCGCATAAGCGATCTCCTTTCGGCTGGTGGTGTCAGTTGATCGAGCGATCCCTCTGTTTGCGTAAGTCAAGCGTCGTACGCGCTTCGTGAGGCAACAAGACAAGACCACGGCGTACCCCCAATGGACGCTGCGGCTGGATCTCACCTTGGTTAAAATCCTGCACGACCCCCCCTCGTCGCATTCCGAGCTTGATTTTTGGAATTTCCCACGAACCACCTCAGACGTTTATGAAACGTTGGGGGGTGCTTCCACTCGGTGAGACCACTCTAGCGCAAGTTCCGCGTAAGCTGCATCCAGTATCTTCAGGGATCTCCATCGAAATCAAGCTCGGTAGCTGGGTGGTCGAATGGGCGCCAAGGTGCGACACCCATTCCGATTATCGTGATCGCCCGGCGATTTATTCGGCCGGCGTCCGACAGCGCCGGCGGGCCGACCCGCCACCCATTAAAGAAATGGGCAGAGTCGTCGCC
Source organism: Sorangium sp. So ce836 (assembly GCF_028553905.1). NCBI lineage: Bacteria > Pseudomonadati > Myxococcota > Polyangiales > Polyangiaceae > Sorangium > Sorangium sp. So ce836. Next base: position 6,796,658 of record NZ_CP102233.1, read on the forward strand.
GGGTGCGTGTCTCCATGGCCTCCACATGGGCCCATGCCGCAGCACCCATGTTCTCAGAGTGGGGCGCTGGCTGGTCCCACACGCTCGCACCTGAACGACGGCGATCCCGGTGTGGACAGCGCCCGCGGGGCGGCGGGCACGGAGGCGCAACCAAACCGCTTGAAGGTCGGCGGTCGAGGCATGTAACTTGCCGAGTTGTGCCGTGAAAGACCAACACGAATCGGCCTTGATGATGGAACCCGAAAGCCGCGAGGTCCCGAAGAGCGCACCCGTGCGGGCGGAGGTCGTGCGGCTGGTCCGTGAGAAGCGCTACGAGGAGGCGCTGGCGGTGCTTTACCGCGCGCGCTCGGAGTCCCCCGACGATCGCGAGCTGCAGACCAGCATCGAGCGGATCAAGGAGTTCCTCGCCGGCGCCTACGCCAAGCGGCTCGGTGGCCTCGATCAGGTGGCAGGGCCCATCCCTGTGTCGGCGGGTCGCTCGCCCGACGCGCTCCTGGTGGCGCGGTACATCGATGGCTCGTCGACGTTCGACGACATCGTGCAAATGTGCCCGCTCGGGCGGCTCCGCACGCTGCAGGTGCTCGTCGGCCTCTATACGGGGCGGGAGGTGGCGTCGCCGTTCAGCGAGAAGACGCCGCAGTCCTGGCGCCGGCAGATGGACACGCTGCCGTCCGCGGGCAGCGCGGATCCGGCGCCGCCGACCATGCCGGAGCGCGGGCTCGTGCGGCGAGCGCCGGAGCCGCCCGCCCCCACCAGCGCGCCGTTCACGCCGCGGGTTTACGAGACGGAGGAGGATCGGCGCTACCGCGAGGAGTTCGCCCGCGGCACCGCCGCGTTCGTGCAGCGCCGCTACGACGAGGCGATCGCGGCCTTCGAGGCCTGCGCGCGCATGCGCCCAGGCGACACGGCGTCGTCGGTCATGCTGCGCCGAGCGCGGCGCGACCTCGGAGGCTGATGCCGATCGTCGTGGTCGCGGATCCCGATCTGCGCGAACGCATGCGGTGCATCCGCGTCATCGCGGGGCAGACGCCGGTGAGCGCCATCGGCGCCGCCACGTGGGAGGAGCTGGAGCAGGCGCTCGAGGTCGCCGAGAGCGCGGAGCTCATCATCTACGCGCCGTCGCTCCCGGGCGGGCCGGAGGACGCCGTCGCGCAGCTGCTCCGCCGCACGGCGCGCCTGGTGCTCGCCGTGAACGAGGGCGTTGAGGTCCCGGGCGCGATGAACGTCACGCGCGTGACGTGGCCCATCGCCGAGGAGACGCTCGTCCTCATGGGGCACGCCGCGGGCGCGCAGTCGGCGCCGATCGGGATGAACTTCGTGCCCGTCGACTTCTTGCAGATGATCTGCATGTCCGGCGACTCGCACGTCCTCGTGGTCAGCAACGAGAGCGGCGACGTGGGCCTCATCGAGGTGCGGCGCGGCCAGCTGTGGACGGCGTTCGACGGCCTCGGCGTGGGCGAGGAGGCGTTCGCGCGGCTCATCCGGCCGGAGATGCGCGTGCGCGTCAACCCGACCGTCGGCTCGACGAAGGAGCGCACCATCTTCAAGGATCTCGCGGAGCTCGTGCTCGACTCGCTCCGCCGGATCGACGAGGGCTGCGTGGAGATGCCGCCGCCGATCTCCTCGAGGCGGATCGAGGTCGCGCTCTTCTCGCCCGAGCAGCGCGCGGCCCGCATCAAGCAGCTCAACGCCGACGCGCGGCGCCTCCTCATGGAACGCAGCTACAGCGACGCGGCCCGCGTGCTCACCGACCTCTCCACCCTCGACCCCGCATCGAGTCTCGTGCGCGCTAACCTGGAACAGCTACGCAAGCTCGGATACCCCAAATGACCCGATCCATCGCATTCGCCAGCCTGAAGGGCGGAGTCGGAAAGACCACCGTGGCGCTCAACTGCGCCTTCGCCTTCGCGCGCCGAGGCGCGCGGACCCTCCTCGTCGACACGGATCTGCAGGGCGCCATCGGCATGTCGCTCGACGGCGTCAGCGACCGCCCTGGCCTGGCCGCGAGCCTCGCGCGCGGCGGCCCCCCGCTCGAGGGGCTCGTGAAGACGCGGCTCCCGGAGCTCTGTCTCCTGCCCATGGGCCCCGTCGACGCGCTCGACGAGGATCGCTTCTCCATCAACGCGCGCGAGGCCAACCTCGTCGGGCGCATCCTGGAGCAGAGCCAGCGCGACTTCGACCTGATCCTCTTCGACACGCCGGCCGGCCTCGGCGGGATGTCGCGCCTCACGCTGGAAGAGGTGGACAACGTCATCGCCGTGGCGCAGTGCGAGCCGCTCGCGCTGCGGGCCATGCCCCGGCTGCTCGAGCTCCTGGCGCGGCTCCGCGACATCGGCTCCGCGTGCTCGCTGCTCGGCGTGGTCGGCACCATGAGCTCGTTCCGCGATCCGGTGTTGCTGGCCTCGCTGGAGGAGCTGTGGTCGCTCTACCGCGACCAGGTCTTCGACACCGCGGTCCCGCGCGACAGCACGTTCCTCCAGGCGAGCCGCGCGGGCGTGCCGCTCGGCCTGCTCAGCCGCCGCCCGCCGGCGGTCTCTGCGGTGTTCGACAAGCTGGTGGCCGAGATCGAGGAGCGCCTCGGCACCACGGCAGGAGGCGAGGATGACGGTCCGATCCGTCTCGTGGACTGACGCGCAGCGGGTGAGCTCGCTGCTCGCGCGGGTGTCAGCGACGCCTGCGCGCGAGCCCGCGGCGCTCGTGAGCGCCATGAGGTCGACGCGCGCCGGCGCGCCCGCGAAGGCGGCGCCCGCGCCGGTGAAGGCGGCGCCGAAGGCGAAGGAGGTGCCGCGCCTCGTGCAGACCTCCGACAACCCGGCCGACCGGCTCGACGCGCTCGTCGCATGGACGCTCGCCCACCACGCGTGCGCGGGCGCGTTCGTCGCCGACGACAACGGCCTCACGCTGGCGGCGCACGGCATCTCGGAGGCGCACGTGTCGCTCGTGGGCCCGCTGCTCTCGGCGCTGGTCGGCGTGCGCACCGTCCCTGGCGTCGACGCCACGGCGGGCGCGCTCTGGCTGGGCGCGCAGATGATGTCCTGGGTCGAGACGCGCACGGCGCGCGGCGGCTTCTGCCTCGGGACCGTGGGCGACGAGGCTCTCTCCACGCGGGCGCTCGAGCAGCTGAAGGAGGCGCTCGAGACGACCGTGCGCGGGCTGTGATACATCCGAATTTTCAATGCGGGCGCGCGCGCCCAGGAGCGACGGAAGCACGATGATCGACACCAAAGTCCTCGAGGCGGCAGTCCACGACCTCCGCAACATCCTTCGCGACGGGCTGCTCGCCAGCGACATCTGGGAGCGCACGGCGGGCCTGTCGCTCGCCGGCTTCAACCAGCAGCCCGTGGCGGTGGCCCTCTTCACGCGCATCACCGAGGAGCTGGACAGCTCGCTGCGCGACTCGAATTTCCCGCCCCTCGGGCGGTATTACATGCTCGACATGGCGGGCAACCACACCGTGGTGGTGGTCAACCACGGCAAGCTGCTCCAGGGCATGCTGGTGGACAACAAGCGGGCGAACCTCGGGATCCTCATCTCCGTCGCGATCCCGCGGATGATCGAGACCATCGCGCAGGCGTACGAGCCCTGAGCTGCCGGGCCCGCTCGCTCGGGCTCCGAACGCACCACCAGAAATCCGGCGCCGCATCCGGGGACACGTCGCGAAGAGGGCTCGACGCGCGCAGCCGCTCGTGCGGCGCGAGCGCGTTGCGCGCCGCGCGCAGGCCTCGCCGCCAGTGCCGCAGGCCGCCCGTGACATCGAGCAGCCGCAGCATGTCCCGGCGGGGCCGCGGGCCGTGGGTCTCGAGCGAAGGCATCGGCGAGCTGGGTGTCGCTGTTCATGAAGACCTCGCGGATGAGCACGTCATCGGTGGAGCATCGCGCTCAGGCCGGGGCGCCGCAGTCCGCGCGCGGCGTCGTCTTGAGGAAGTTCGCGCTCGCGCAGCGACGCGTCCGGGGGTCATCGTGCGGGACCTCGTCGCGCAGGGTCGCCGTCTTCAGCTCGCGCGCTGCGGCTGGGTTCGCCGGACGTGATTCGGTCGCGTGAGGAGATCGCGCGTCAGGTGGTGCTCGCCCCGCGGGTCGTGCCGCCCGCGGCGCCCCGGCGCGGCGGGCCGAGCCACGCCGCGAGCGCGCGGTCGATCGCGAGGAAGGTGAGCGCCGCCGCGGCTGCAACGAGGGCGAAGTACAGATCGTAGCGCGGGAACAGCGCCTCCCAGCCCGCCCAGACGCGGCGGGAGAGGTTGACGTTCGTCTCGGCCGGCGTGAGCGCGCGCGTGAGCCCTATCAAGGCGAGCAGCGCCGCGGTGGCCTTGAGCCAGGCGCGGTGCGGGAGCCCCAACTCCCGCACCGCGAGGACGGCGAGGATCGGGCAGAGCACGTGCGGCAGGAACGTGGTCAGGATGAGCCCGCTGCCCGTCGCGATGTCGAGCAGCCAGATGGGCGTGCCGAAGGCGAGCCACAGCGCTGCGATCGCGGCGAGATCCGGCTTGGCGAGGAAGCAGCCGACCGCGAGCAGGAGCGGCGCGATGTTGCACATCCAGAGCAGGTCGTGCGGTGAGCCCCGCCGCACGTGGTTGCCGCCGTGGACGACGAACGCCATCGCGGCGAGGCCGCCCATCACCCGGAGCCGCGACGAGGACGGCGCTGCCATCAGCGCCCTCCGTCGCCCCTCGTCGTCTGGCCGGTGACGTAGGCGGGCTCGAGCGCAAGGCGCCGCGCGCGGATCACCGAGGTCGTGGTGCGCGGGCCGCTGTCGCGGTCGAGGTTGTGGTACGCGCAGCCAGACATCAGCCGCCCTTCGGGGAGCGCGCAGCGGGTGCAGCGCGTCTTGATGCGGTCGACCTCGACGTCGCGCACGGCCATGAGGGCGTGGAGGAACGCGGTCGTCACGAGGCCCTCGTCGATACGGAGGCGCTCCTCGAGCGCAAGGGCGCGCCCCTCCAGGGACAGGGGGTCGAGAGACCACTCGATGCAGGAGGCCACGAGCGCGCGTAGGGCGACGTGTCCTCGGCAGAATTTGTCGAAATGTACCGCCTCATCAGAAAACGGGATACTGGCGTCCGCGGCGTGCTCGCGGGTCCTGCTGGGGTTCGCCGTCGACGCGCAGTCGACGTGCTCCGTCGGCTGTCGCGGGTTCCCCGTTCCGCGGATCGCCACGGTCGACATGGCGACCAGGGGTACCTGGGCCGGTCGCACAAGGCAACGTTCGGGCTCCAGGCGCTCGCGGCGCGTGCGCGATGGCGACGGGCCATTTCCTCGCGCGAGATTTCGTGTCTAGCCTCCGGCGCATGCTCCGTGTTGCCGCTCTTCTCCTCGTCATCCCGCTCGCCGGCTGCGGCGGGGCACCGAAGCCCCCGCCGGAGCCTCCGCAGCCCGCGCCGATCGCGGCCCAGCCTGAGCCTGAGCCCGAGCCTCCGCTGGACGACGCGCCGATGCTCGACGTGGTCTCGGCGCAGCCGACCGAGATCCTGCTGGACGGTAAGCCCATCGGGACGACGCCGATCACGGGGCGCAAGGTCGCGCCGGGGACACACGAGGTGACGTTCGTGGACCCGGAGCGCGGCAACCGGACGATGATGGTGACGCTGGAGCCCGGCGACGCGAAGACAGTCCAGTCGGACCCGCCGCCCTCCATCCAGGAGAGCGGTGGCGGCGATGCCAAGAGCGACAAGCCGGGCGAGAGGAAATAGCGCGGGACCCGGGACCTGACCCGGGTGGACCCGGGACCCGACCCGGGTTGGGCGCTCCGCTCCGAGCCGGTTGGCGCTCCGACCGGCGCTCCGACCCGGGTTGGCGCTGCGCTCCGACCCGGGTTGACCTCGCGTCGGCCACTTGACCCGGGTTGGCCACGACCACCGGCGGTCCGCCCCGGGTTGACCTCGCGTTGTGGCGCTCCGCCCCGGGTCGGCGACTTGACCCGGGTTGGCCACGACCACCCAACCCAGGTTGGCAACGTCCGCCCAATCGTCGACGCGATCCAGGTTGGCGACGCCTAGCGCGTGCAGATTGCGAAACACGACGCAGCACGGATAGGCACGGTGCCGCGCTTCAGCCCAGGGTGGCGGAAAGCGGCGGAATCCGCGGCCGCCACCCACCGCGCGATGGTAACCCATTGAAATGATTCACAGCGACTCACGGCACCGCGCTTGCCTCTGCACTCCGACCATGAGCCAGCCTCGCGAGATCGCTGCCGGCGCAACCTACCTGGTCACCCGTCGCATCCTACGCCGTCATTTCCTGTTGCGCCCCGATGCGGCCATCAACCAGCTCTTGGTCTACGCCCTCGCAGTCTCAACCCGCCGCTACGGCGTCGAGGTTCACGCTCTTTGCGCAATGTCGACGCATCTGCACCTCGTGGTGACCGATGTACAGGGCGTACTGCCGCGCTTCTTGCAGTATTTTCACCGCCTCGTCGCTCTGGGGACGAAGGTGCTGCGCAAGTGGGAAGGTCCCGTATGGGACCACGAGGCCACGAGCGTGGTACGGCTGATGACGCCGGCGGCGGTGGTGGAAAAGATTGCTTACGTGCTCGCGAACCCAGTGGCCGCTGGTCTGGTCCGGCATGCGACGGAATGGCCGGGTGTCAAGGTGCATGTGGGTGAGCTCGGCTGTGGCGTGCTGCGCGCGACACGTCCCTCGGTGTATCTCGATCCGGCGAACCCGCAGTGGGTCGAGGAAGCGACGCTCCCGCTGGCGCTGCCGCCGGACATTGCGCCGGAGGAAGCGGAGAGCCTTCGCCGTCAGGTCGCTGCTGAGCTCGAGCGCCAAGAAGAGCTGGCGCATGCGGACGTGGAGCGGAGAGGGCTCCGCTTCTTGGGCGCCGAGCAAGTCACCAAGAACTCCCCCTATGAGCGAGCCACAAGCTCCGAGGACCTGCGCGGGCGCAATCCGACGTTCGCCGTCGGCCGTGACCAGGGCGACGCCTGGCGAACCGCTGCTGCCGCCGTACGTGCGTTTCGCGCGTCGTACCGTACTGCGCTCGAACGATGGCGTGCTGGCGTGCGCAGCGTTTTATTCCCGGTGGGCACGTGGTGGATGCGCACATTTCACGGCGCCTGCGTCAATGACGCGGTGCTCACGGGATAGCACCGCACGCGGAGCGAGAGAGCGAGACGGGTAGGAGGGGGACACCTCTCCGCACGGTCCTGGGAAACTGCGGGTGGCGGGGGCGGAGCGGGTGGCGGGTCCGCGATGCAGCATTCCGCGAATGGCTTCGCATGCGTCACGCCACGCCGAGCGCGCATGGCGCGGAGCCAGGCCGCCGAGTCTCTGCTTGACCGACCGCGACTGTTCCGTCGCCGGTCGAAGCACCCGGATTGATGGCTCAACCTGGGTCGATCGCGCCGGCGCCGGGAGTTTCGCCCGCGGGGTAACCCCGGTCGGGTGACGCGCACCAAGCTGGGTCGGGGCCGGATGAGGGTCAACCTGGGTCGGGTGGGGTGGGGTGCGGGTCAACCCGGGTCCGCGGGTTAACCCGGTGAGGCGGGTCAACCCAGGTCAGGTGACGCTGACGCCGTCACCCCGCGACCGCACCTCCGCCCCGCGCGACGCCTCCGCCCTCGCCCCGCGCGACGCCTCCGCCCTCGCCCAGGCGGGCCAGCTTGTCAGGATTGCGCACGATGTAGACGTTCGTCGCCGCGCCTTGCTCGTCGTAGGCGAACGACACGCAGGCCACGGCCGCGCCGTCCTTCCACAGAACGACGCCCCGGCCCCCGTTGATGTCCGTCGCCTCCCACGTGTAGTCGCCCCAGTACGCGTGGAGGGCGCGGCCGACGAACTCGAGCACCTCGGCCTTGCCCCGCACGACCTCGCGCACGGTCGGCACCTTGCCCCCCCCGTCGGCGCAGAGCTCGACCTCGTCCGAGAGCAGCGCCGACAGCTGCTCCGTGCCGCCGCTCGCCACGGCCGTCTGGAAGGCGGCGAGCAACTGCTCCTGCCGGTCCAGCGGGGTGGTGTGCCGCACCTTCGATTGCGCCACGTTGGCGCGCGCCCGCGACACCAGCTTGCGGCACGTGGTCTCCTGGAGACCGAGCGTCGCCGCGATCTCGGGATAGGACACGTCGAAGACCTCGTGGAGCAGGTACGCCGCTCGCTCCTTCGGGGTGAGGCGCTCGAGCACCAGCAGGAACGCCGTCTGGAGCGACGCCGCGAGCGACAGCCGCTCGCCGGGCTCGCCCTCGGTCGACGCGTGGATCGGCTCTGGCAGCCAGGCCCCCACGTAGTCGACACGCGCGTTTCGGGCGGCCCGCAGGAGATCGATGCACCGGCGCGTGCACAGGGTCGTGAGCCACGAGGCCGGGTTCTCGATCGCGCTCCTGTCGGCGCTCCGCCATTTCAGGTACGTGTCCTGCACCGCGTCCTCGGCCTCCGCGCGCGAGCCGAGGATGCGGTAAGCGAGGCCGAGGAGCATGGGCCTCGTGGCCTCGAACGCCGAGACGTCGTCCTCGTGCGCCATCTCAGTGCCTCGACACCTGGATGCGGTTCCACAGGTTGATCATGGCGACGGCGGAGGTCAGGACGCCGATCTCCTGCTCCGAGAAGTGCTCCCGCAGCCGCGTGCGCAAGGCCGCATAGTCGGTCCGCCGGTCGAGGACGGTCAGCGCTTCGGTCCAGGCGAGCGCGGCCCGCTCGCGCTCGCTGAAATCGCTGACGTGCTCCCACACGATTACCCGGTCCAGCCGCTCGTTCGTCTCGCCGTCCTGGCGCGCCTCCCGCGTGTGCATCTTCACGCAGAAGGCGCACTGGTTGATCTGCGACGCGCGCAGCTGCACGAGGTGGATGATCTTCCTGTCGAAGCCGTGCCTGCCCATCGCCTGGTGCACGCCGGCCAGCGCCTGCAGCACGTCCGGGATCTCCTGCTCATACTTCACAGCGGTTCTGTCGCTCACAGTGGTTCTCCTTGTCCTGGGCCCGCAAGCCCCTCCACCTGACGACGATCCAGCCCCCTGCCTGTGACGCCTGGCCGACGCCCGCGGTCATTCAGCAAATTTTGCTTTAACAGAATTAGCAAGCTTTGTGCCACATGGCGCGTCCTCTTCCGAGAACGATCCGGTCGGTGGTAGGTTCCGAGGCTCGGCGCCCTTCGCCGCGCGCCGCACACCGGGCATGAAAGACCTCATCTCCATCTCCTCGAGCGTGCTCCCCTCGTCCGCGCGCGTCGTCGGCTTCCGCGGCGTCGAGGCGATCTCGACCCCCTACGAGATCGAGATCTTCCTCGCCCTCCAGGACGCCGAGGGCGAGGGCTTCGACCTCGGCGACGCGATCGGCGGCAAGGCGGCGCTCGTCATCGATCGCGCGACGGATCTGCTCCCCCCCTTCGTGTTCGCCGGGCTCTTCGCCAGCGTGGAGCTGCTCCACGAGCTCGACGGCCGCGCGCTCGTCCGCGCCCTCCTCGTCCCGGAGATCTGGCAGCTCGGCCTCTCCAGGCACAGCCGCGTCTTCACCAAGATGACGCTGCCCGACGTCATCAAGGCGGTCCTCGAGGACAACGGGCTCAGCACGAACGAGTTCGAGCTCAGGCTCGGCAAGTACGAGGTCGAGGAGCACATCACGCAATACCGCGAGAGCGACCTCGACTTCCTCTCGCGGTGGATGGAGCGCGAAGGCATCTACTACTACTTCGAGCACCGCCCCGAAGGCGAGAAGCTCATCGTCTGCGACGGCAAATCGTACCCGGACGATCCGGTCGGCCAGCCGGTCCGCTACCACCCGCGGATCGGCCACGACCACAGCGCGGGGGCGTCGTTCCGCAGCTTCACCTGCAGGCACAAGACCCTCCCGGCCAAGATCAAGCTCAAGGACTACGACTACGCCCGACCCAACCTCGACGTCGCCGGCGCCGCGAGCGTCGCGCCGAACGGGGTCGGCGAGGTGAGCCTCTACGGCGAGCGCTTCTTCACGCCGGCCGCCGGCGCTCGCCTCGCCAGGATCCGCGCCGAGGAGATGCTCGCGCAGCAGGTGCTCTCCCACGCCTCGGGCACCCGGACGCACCTGCGGCCGGGATACACGTTCGAGCTCGAAGACCACCCGCGCGCCACGCTCAACGGCAAGCACCTCACCGTCGAGGCGCACCACCACGGCAACCAGGCCATGGGCGACCCGCTCTTCAAGGAGCTCGTCGACCTCGCGCACGACGAGGTCTACTTCGTCGAGATCGTCGCCATCCCGGCCACCACGCAGCTCCGGCCCCAGAGCCGCACGCCCTGGCCCCGCATCTACGGCTACGAGAACGGCGTCGTCGACGGCGAGGCGGACACCGAGTACGCGCAGCTCGACGACCAGGGCCGCTACAAGGTCAAGTTCAACTTCGACGAGAGCAACCTGAAGGGCGGCAAGGCCTCCACGCTCGTGCGGATGATGCAGCCCCACGGCGGCGGCATCGAGGGCTTCCACTTCCCGCTGCGCAAGGGGACCGAGGTGGTGCTCAGCTTCCTCGGCGGCGACCCCGACCGCCCCGTCATCTCGGGCGTCGTGCCCAACGCGCTCACGCCGAGCCCGGTCACCAGCGGAAACCACACGAAGAACGTCATCCAGACCGGAGGCCGCAACCGGATCGAGCTCGAGGACATGGCCGGCCAGCAGCGCGTCACCATGTCGACGCCCTACTCGAACACGTACCTGCGCATGGGCTCGCCGAACGAGGGCCACGAGCTCATCGCCAAGACCGACGACAACGCGCTCCTCGACTCCGGCAAGACCTTCGATCTCAACGTGGGCCTGCGCGGCGGCGGCTCCTGGAACATCACCGTCAAGGACAACTGGATCACCCACGTCCAGAGCGGGATCCACGAGCTCTACGTCGAGTCCGGCTCCTCGTACACCGAGGTCAAGGGCGACACGTGGCTCCACGTGACGAGCGGCAACCTCTTCACCGACGTCGACACGGGCACCCTGCAGACCACTGTCCAGGGTGACACCACGACGACGGTCAAGGCCGGCAGCTACAAGGTCCTCGTGACCGGCGGCGACGTCAAGGTGCAGACCGACGAGGGCATGGAGCTCAAGAGCGCCGGGCCGGCCGTCTTCCAGAGCGAGGCGTCGACCGTCGACGTGCTCGCCCACGGGGCGATGAACATCATCGCCGAGGGGCCGCTCACGACGCGGGGCGCGACCGAGACGGTCAACATCCTCGGCGCGTCGTTCAAGAACGTGAACGCCGACAAGACCGAGTTCACCCACGGCATCACCAAGGTCATCAACATCTCGGGCGACCTCAAGCTCAGCCTCGCCGCCTCGGCGAGCATCACCCTCGCCGCGCAGCTCGACCTCAAGGCGGGGCTCTTCATCAGCGGGGCCTTCTCGGGGAACTTCTCGTACACGAACGGCTGGAAGGCCGAGATCAACAAGGTCACCGATCTCCGGAAGGCAGCGATGAACATCCAGAAGGCCGACGTCGGCTTCATGTTCAGCGCGGGCACCACCTTCATGGTGCAGACGCCGACGATCGTCCTCATGAGCAACGCGCTCCTGTCCCGGTCCGCGATCCAGCTCATCAACTGACCCCCGGAGGCTCTCCCCGTGCGCACCCTCAAGCCCGCAGGCCTCCTGCCGATGATCCGGGTCCAGGCGATCGGCCTCCCCGGCCGGGGCTGCCTGTCGGTGACCGCCGCCTTCCAGCTCGGCGACGACGGCCCCAGCCTGCTCAACGACGCCGACCTCGCCAGGACCTTCGCCGAGGAAGGATCGAGCACGTTCGACCCGGGCCTGCCCAAGGTCAGCGGCGAGGTGCTCGTCGAGGGCTACGCCTTCTCGCCCGAGCCGGTGATCGCCCGGCAGGTCCGGGTCGCGCTCGGCCCGATCGACAAGCGCCTCTACGTGATCGGCGACCGCGTCTGGCAGACCACCGGCCCGTCGGAGCCGGTCCCCTTCCGGAAGATGCGGATCTCCTGGGCGAACGCGTTCGGCGGCGAGGGCGACCCGCGCAACCCCGCCGGCAAGGGGGCGAGGCCCGTGGCCGCGGGCGGCCAGGCGATCCACCCGCTGCCCAACGTCGAGTGGCCCGGGAAGCTCGTCACGTCGCCCGGCGACGCGCCGCCGCCGGCCGGCTTCGGGCCCGTCGACCTCACCTGGGAGCCCCGGATCGGGCGCGCCGGCACGTATGGCCAGCGCTGGCTGAAGGCGCGCTACCCCGAGCTCCCGGACGACTTCGACCCGCGCTTCTTCAGCATGGCGCCCGAGGATCAGTGGCTGCCCGGGTACTTCCGCGGCGACGAGGCGTTCGTCGTCGAGCACATGCACCCGGACCAGCCGCGGCTCGAGGGGTCGCTCCCCGGCCTGGCCGCGCGCGCGTTCGTCAGGACGCGGTCCGACGACCGGCTCGCCGACGTCCCGATGCACTGCGACACGGTCTGGCTGTTCCCGCATGTCGAGCGCGTCGCCCTGGTGTGGCGCGGCGTGTTCCCGGTCGCGACCGACGACGAGCTCGAGGTGACCGAGGTCCTCGTCGGCCTCGACCGGATCGGGCGCCCCGCCCCGCGCGAGCGCTACGAGGAGGTGCGAGAGAAGCGGCTCGACAAGCAGCGCGGGCCGCTCCACGCGCTGCGCGACCGCGACCTCTTGCCCGAGGGGCTCGCGGTGCTCAAGCCGAGCAGCGGCAAGGACGTGGCGCTCCTGCTCGAGCGCGAGGGGTCGCTCGAGGCGAACCTCGAGCGGCGGATCAAGCTCGAGCTCGAGCGCGCCCGGGAGCAGGTGCGCGCGCTCGGGGTCGACCCCGGCGCCGCGCTCCCCGAGGAGCCCCCGCTGGACGAGGCGATGGAGACCGGCGATCTCGCGGAGCTCATGGACGAGGTCGACCGGCGCACCGCCGCGATCCTGAAGGAGGCCGAGGCGCGGCGCGCGCAGGCGATGGACGAGCTCCGCGAGCAGTGCCGCGCCGCGGGGGTCGACGCGGACGCGGCGCTGGAGAGCGCGCGCCGGCGGTCGCTCGGGCCGCCGAAGTGGAGCGCCGAGCAGGAGCTCGCGACGCTCCGCGGCCTCCGGGAGCTGTCCGAGCGGACCGGGGTCGAGATGCCCGAGGAGGTGCACCGCAAGCTCGAGGACCCCGATCTCGCGGCGAAGCTCGCTGCCATCGAGGAGCAGCTCAAGGAGGCGTACCGGCAGTCGGTGCACCAGAACGAGCCGATGCCGCCGCTCGACGCCGAGGACGCGCGGCGCGCGCGCGAGGAGGTCGAGGCGGCGCTCCGGCGCGGCGAGAGCCTGGCCGGCCGGGATCTCTCCGGGATCGACCTGTCGGGGCTCGATTTCACGGGGGCCGATCTCTCCGAGGCGTTCCTCGAGGCAGCGCGCGTCGAGGCGTGCTGCTTCGACCGCGCGCGCCTCGACCGGGCGGTGCTCGCCCATGCGCGGGCGCGGGGCGCGCGGTTCAGGGGGGCGTCGCTCGCCGGCGCGAACCTCGGCGGCGCCGACCTCGCGGGGGTCGACTTCGCGGGCGCGGATCTCGGCCGGGCGGTGCTCGCGCGGGCGGCGCTGTCGGGCGCCGGGTTCGAGGGCGCCACGCTCGACGGGGCCGACCTCGGCGAGGCGCTCCTCGACGGGGCCGGCCTGCGCGGCTGCCGGGCCGAGCAGCTCCTCTTCTCGAAGGTCTCCCTGGCCGGCGCGGACCTCTCGGGCGCGACGCTCGTGAAGTGCGACTTCTTCGAGGTCGACTGCAGCCGAGCCGACTTCACCGGGGCGCGGCTCGACGCGTCGGCGTTCGTCGACGCGCAGGGCGACGGGGCGATCTTCCGCGGGGCGAGCCTCGTCAACCTGCGGGTCGTCAAGGCCGAGCGGGGGTCGAGCTTCGCGCGGGCCGACTTCCGCGACGCCGATCTGACGACCGCGAACCTGCGCGGCGCGAACCTCGCGGGCGCGCGCTTCGCCGGCGCCCTCCTGACCGCCGCCGACCTCAGCGAGACCGATCTGACCGGCGCGGAGCTCGCGGGGGTGCGCGCGGTGGGGGCGCGCTTCGAGCGGGCGAGCCTGACGGGCGCGGACGTGCGGGGCGCGGACCTGCGCGACGCGCTGCTCGGCCGGGCCGACGTGTCCGGCGCGAGCTTCGAGCAGGCGAGCCTCTTCCGCGCGGACGGCGCGAGGATGGTCGGGGACGCGCGCACGAGCTTCCGCGACGCGAACGTGAAGCACCTCCGCTACGTGCAGGAACGGGGCGACGATGGACAAAGCTGAGCTCGAGCGGCGCGTCCGCGAGGGGGAGCTGTTCGACGGCGAGGATCTCGGCGGGCTCGACCTGTCCGGGGCCGATCTCCGGGGCGCGTGCTTCGCGAACACCTCGTTCCGGAGCGCGAACCTCGCGGGCGCGACCCTGCGCGAGGCGACGCTGACCGCGTGCGACTTCGCGAACGCGGCGCTCGAGGGGGCGAAGCTGCGCCACACCGTCGCGCTGCGGAGCCGGTTCACGATGGCGAGGCTCGACCGCGCCGACCTGGGCGCGGCGACCTGGTCCGACTGCGACCTCACGGCGGCGTCGCTCGCCGGCGCGGAGCTCGTGCTCGCGACGCTCACGAAGGCGTGCCTCGACGAGGCGACGCTCGCGCAGGCCGACCTCGAGCGCGCCTCGCTCCTCGAGTGCACCCTGAAGGGCGCGGATCTCTCGGGCGCGAACCTCCGGCGGGCGGCGCTCTTCCGCGCCGATCTCGCGAGCGCCCGCCTCGTCGGGGCGCGCCTTCAGGCCGCGGTGCTCACCGAGGCGAACCTCGCCGGCCACGTGTTCGCGGGGGCCGACCTTTCCATGGCCCAGCTCATCGACGCGAACGTCGAGGGGTGCGATTTCGAGCGGGCGCGGCTCGTCCAGACGAACTTCAAGGGCGCGAACCTGAGGCGCGCCCGGATGGCCGGCGCCGAGGCGACGAACGCCCAGTTCGTCAAGGCGCGGCTCGACGAGGCCGATCTGCGCGCGGCGCGCCTGTTCCAGGCGCTCTTCGTGGAGGCGAGCGCGGCCGGGGCGCGCTTCGACGAGTGCGATCTCGCGCAGAGCATCTGGCACCGGGCGCAGTGCGCCGGCGCGGTGTTCCGGGGCAGCGATCTCACGTACGCCGATTTCTCGAACGCGATCCTGGACGGGGCGGATCTCTCGGGCGCGACGATGCTCCGGGCGCGCCTGCACCGGGTGAAGGACGCCGGCGCGATCTACCCCCTCCTGCGGGCCGGCGCGCTCGGCGACGACGCCGATCTCGCCGAGGCCGAGCTGTGGTGGGAGCGGCACAAGACGGTCTGGAAAGGAGACAGCGATGCATAGCGCGGCGCCCAAGCTGGAGGCGCGGGCGGTCTACCAGGAGTTCGGGGAGGTGATCTCGGCGGGCCCGGACGGCGTCCGCGTCCGCACGGCCCTGGCCGAGCTCGCGGCGCGGCGGGCCGTGGGCTGCCTCGTCGAGCCGCAGGCGGGCGATCGCGTGCTCGTCGCGACCGAGGAGGGCGGCGAGAGCTTCGTGCTGTCGGTCCTGGAGCGGCCCGCGCCGGCGCCCACGGTGCTCACGGCCGACGGGGATCTCGTCCTCCGGTCCCGCCGCGGCAAGGTCGGGATCGCCGCCCAGGAGGGGGTCGACCTCGCCTCGGGCGCCGCGGTGCGCGTGACGTCCTCCGCGCTCGAGATCGCCGCCCTGAGCGGGCGCGTCACGCTCGAGCGGATCGAGGTCTTCGGCGCCGCGGTGAAGGCGGAGCTCGGCAAGGTGAAGCTCGTCGCGTCGACCTTCGACGCGGTGCTCGACCGGCTCAGCCAGCGCGCCAAGCGCGTCTACCGCGCGGTCGAGGAGATCGACCAGGTCCGCGCGCGGCAGCTCGACTACGCGGCCGAGGGCAACGCGCAGATCCGCGGCGAGAACGCGCTCGTGACCGCGACCGACGTGGTCAAGATCAGCGCGGAGCAGGTCCACCTGAACTGAAGGAGGAGCGGCGATGTTTGTGAACACGCAGATGGGCGGCATGTCCATGGGTTTCCCGGACGTCTGCCTGACGCCGGCGCCGCCGGCGCCTGCGCCCGTGCCGGTGCCGTACCCGAACGTCGGCGTCGGTCCGATGGGCGTGTCGGCGGTCTACACGGTTCTCACGATGGGCGCCCCGACGCACAACCTCGGGACCACGATCCCGCTGTCGAACGGGGACAACGCGGGCGTCGCGACGGGCGTGGCCTCGGGGACGGTGATGGGGCCGGTCCGGCACGTGACCGGCTCGTTCTCGGTGCTGATCGGGGGCATGCCCGTCACCAAGCTGACGAGCGTGTCGCTCCAGAACAACACGAACTGCCCCGGCATGCGGATCGCCCCGAGCCAGCCGACGGTGCTCAGCCTCGGGCCCTGATCCGGCGCGCGGCGCCGCGCGATCAGGCGGCGATCACGACCGCCCGGGGCTTCGTCGGGTGCACCTTCACCGGCACGACGCGCCCGGGGGTCAGCATCATGAGCTCGGTGTGGGCGATCCATTCGATCGTGACCACGTAAGGCTCCCCGTCGCGCGGCAGGACGCGGAGGCGCAGCCGGCTGACGGGGTTGCCGTTGTACTGCTTCTTCGTGAAGTCGCGGCGCAGGACCTCCGCCTGGGCGGGGACGCCGTGGCGCATCACCCAGCGGTTCAGGAGCGAGCGCCGCAGATCGAGCGCGCCCGGGATCCCGAAGAGGAGCCCCATCGGGATCAGGATCAGCTCGATGGTCAGGCGCGGCGTCTTGCCGGGGAGATAGAAGAAAAGGAGCTGGATCAGGCCCACCGCGAGCAGGACGACGCCGATCGAGGTGCTGATCACGCCGCCGAGGAGCTGCGACTGCTTGCCCTGATCCGGCGGCGTCGGGAGGTTCAGGCCGGAGGGGTCCACGCGGGCAGTGTACTGGAAAAGCGCTTCCCCGACATTCCCGCGGGCCGCGTGCAGCGATCTGCACCGCGGGAGGCCGAGTGTGGCAGCATGCGGGCCGGAGGAGACCCGCCTTGCGACTCGGGATCGATTTTGGGACCACGCGGACCGTGGTCGCGTGCTGCGACCGGGGGAACTACCCCGTCATCAGCTTCCAGGACACGGCGGGGGACCCCGTGGATTTCTACCCCTCCGTGGCGGCCGAGCGCCGGGGGGAGCTCCGGTTCGGCTTCGACGCCCTCGCGGTCGCCTCGGACCCGGAGTGGACCGTGCTCCGCTCGTTCAAGCGCGTGCTCTCGGGCCCGCGCGCGTCGCCCGACTTCGAGGTCGAGATCGGCGGGACGAAGCTCCGGGTGCTCGATCTCCTCACCCTGTTCCTGCGGTCGCTCCGGGACGCGGTGCTGCACCGGTCGAACCGGCCCAAGAAGAAGGACGACGATGGGCGCCTCATCTGCGTCGTGGCGACCCCGGCGAACGCGCACGGGACGCAGCGCTTCGTGACGCTCGACGCCTTCCGCCGCGCCGGCTTCGAGGTCATCGCGCTCCTGAACGAGCCCTCGGCCGCCGGCTTCGAGTACACGCACCGCTACCGCAGCACCATCACGTCGAAGCGCGAGCACATCGTCGTGTACGACCTCGGGGGCGGCACGTTCGACGCCTCCCTGGTCCACATGACCGGGCGGAGCCACGACGCCGTGGCGACCGCGGGGCTGAACCACCTCGGCGGCGACGACTTCGACGCCGCGCTGAGCGAGATGGCGCTCGCCGCGGCCAAGATCGAGCGCGAGGCGCTGCCGGCGCGCGCGCTCGCGGCGCTCGCGGACCAGTGCCGCGAGGCGAAGGAGCGGCTCAACCCGAACTCCCGGCGGATCGTGATCGACCTGGAGGCGTGCCTCGGCGACCTCGCGCCCGCCCACGAGGTGACGATCTCGGCCTCCGACTTCTACGACCGGTGCGTGCCGCTCGTGGAGGCGACGATCACCGCGATGGATCCGGTGATCGCGCGCCTCGACGCCGGCGCGGGAGAGGCGCTCGCCGACATCGCGGGGATCTACGTCGTCGGCGGCGCGAGCTCGCTGCCCATCGTCGCGCGGACGCTGCGCGACCGCTTCGGGCGCCGCGTCCATCGCTCCCCCTACCCCTCGGCGGCGATCGCGATGGGGCTCGCCATCGCCGTCGACGAGGACGCGGGCTTCGAGCTGTCCGACCGGCTGTCGCGCCACTTCGGGGTGTTCCGGGAGAGCAGCGGCGGGGAGGAGGTGGTGTTCGACCCGATCTTCGACCGGGAGGCGCGCGTCCCGTCGAGCCACGAGGCGCCGGTGGTCTCGCGGCGCGTGTACCGGGCGGCGCACAACGTCGGCCGCTACCGGTTCGTCGAGTGCGCCGCGCTCGACCGGCTCGGCGTGCCCCACGGCGACATCACGGCGTTCAACGAGGTCGTGTTCCCCTTCGACCGGCGGCTCCGCGAGCGCGCCGCCGAGCTCGGCGCGGTGCCCGTGCAGCGCATGAGCGACGAGGGGCCGCTGATCGAGGAGCAGTACGCGATCACCTCGCACGGCATCGTCGAGGTGACGATCACCGACGTCGAGGCGGGCTACCAGCGCGTCTATCAAGTCGGCGCGTGAGCGCGCCGGCCGCGGGCCCGGATGCCTCCGCGCCGCTCCCGGCCGCGCGCGCCGCGCCCTCGCTGGACGGCAGCGTCGCGGACGCAGTCGCGCCGCGCGCGGCCGGGCGCGGCCGGCGGAGGCAGCCCGCGCTTGCGGCATCCTTCAGGCCGACCATACTCTGCGCTGTTTCCGGCGAGCGTGGCTTGCTGCGCTTGTCCTGCTGGGGGGCAGGATCATGCACAATCCCGAGACCGCGGCGCGGCGCGCCGAGGCCCGCGTGCGCGCGATCGTCGCGCGGCTGGTGAGGGCGGAGCACCCCGAGGCCTTGCCGGCCCATGCCGACCTGTTCACGACGATGGGCATCAGCCTGCCCGCGGCGCTGGTGCTGCTCGTCTCCCTGGAGGACGAGCTCGGCGTCTCGATCCCCGACGGCGCCTTCATCGAGGCCCGCACGGTGAACGCGCTCGTCGCGCTCGTGGCGGGCTTGATGGCTCCGCGCTGGCGGGGCGGCGCCTCGGGCGACGCGCCCCGGGCGATGATCGCCAGGTGAAGCGGCCTCGCCCGCGATCCTCCGGCGTCGCGCGCGTCACGCGAGGAGCCGGCGCAACGCCTCGACCACGGCCGGCAGGGTCGCCAGCGCCCCGAGCGTCGTCACGACCGCGGTGGCCGCGGCGAACTCGCCGTCGCAGCCGTACCGCGCCGCGACGATCACGGACACCATGGAGGTCGGCATGGCCGACTGCAGCACCGCCACCTCGGACACCGGCCGCCGGAGGCCGAGCGCGACCGCGGCGCCGAGCGCGACCGCCGGGGCGACGAGCAGCTTCACCGCGGCGACGGCGACGAGCGGCCGCACGCGGCCGCGCAGCGAGCGCAGGTCGAGGCTCAGGCCGAGCGCGAGGAACACGAGCGTCGGGGTCGCGCTCCCGAGCGCGTCGAGCGCGCGCTCCACCCACGTCGGCAAGGGGATCGGCAGCGCGTAGAGCGCGAGCCCGGCGGCGATCGACAGCACGTTGGGGTGCAGGATCACCCGGAGCAAGCTCCGCGCGTCCGCGTCGCCGCCCGCGCCCATGCGCGCGGCGAGCGCGACGCCGAAGGTCCAGAGCATCAGCGTCGTGACGATGCTGTCGACGAGGATCGCGGTCCCCGCCGCGTCGCCCGCCCGCCCGTAGAGGGCGAGCACGACGGGCACGCCGAGGAACCCGGTGTTGGAGAAGCTGCCGACGAGGCCCGCGGCGCCCTGCGCGGCGCGCGGGAGCCCGAGGGCGCGCGCGACCGCGATGCCCGCCAGGGCGCACGCGAAGAGCGCGATCGCCGAGGCGGCGACGGCGCCCCACGCGCCGTGGCCGATGCCGGAGCGACGCAGCACGGAGACGATCAGCGCCGGCGTGGTCACGTCGATGACGAGCCGGTTCAGCGCGGCCGCGTCCGCCTGGCCGCCGCGGCCGAGCGCGCGCAGCAGCACGCCGACCCCGAGCACCGCGAAGAGGGCCAGGAGCTGCGAGATCAGGTCGCCCGACGGCACGGGCGGCATGTAGCTCCGCGGCGCGCGGCGTCCAGCGCTCTCGTCGCCAGCGCTCTCGTCGCCAAGGCTCTCGTCGATCGAGCGGCCCGCGTCACGGCGCGCGCCCTCCCGGCCTGCCGGCGGGCGACCGTGGCGCAGCGCCGTCGTCGGCCGCGGCAGGGCAGCTCTCCGCGGTCTCGCCGCTGCAGCACTCGGCCTGGTTGGCGCCGAACATCGGGCAGCGGCCGTTCACGCACGCGGCGTGGCCATGGATATAGGCGAGCGGTGAAGCGCAGAGCCGGCAGCGCACCGCGGCGGACTATAGCCGGCCGGCGCCCGCCGGAACAGCGGCGGAAAGGGCGCCAAGGACGCCGGGAGCGCGCTGCTCCCCGACGTCCTCGGCGTATGGGCGGGCGGCTCTTCCGAGCCTCAGGGCACGAGGTCCTGCACCGCCTGCACGACGGCCTGCGGGTTCATGCCCAGCCGGTCCATCACGATGTCGCCGGGGGCGCTCGTGCCGTAGCGGTCGATGCCGAGGGCGAGCCCCTTGGAGCCCACCCACTGGTGCCAGCCGAAGGTGACGCCGGCCTCGATGGACACGCGCCGGGTGCACGCCGCGGGCAGCACGGCCTCGCGGTAGCCGCGGTCCTGGCGCGCGAACCGCTCGACGCACGGCATGGAGACGACGCGGACGCCGGGGCCGATCCGCTTGGCGGCCTCGACCGCGTGCTGCACCTCGCTGCCCGTCGCGATGATGATCGTCTCGAGCGCCGCCGTCTCCTTGACGAGGACGTAGGCGCCGCGCCGGACGCCCTCGCGCTTCAGGGCGGCGTCGCCCGGCAGCATCGGGACGGCCTGCCGCGTGAGCGCGAGGACCGTCGGCCCGTCGGTGCGCTCCAGCGCGGCGATCCAGGCGCCGGCCGTCTCCTCGGCGTCCGCCGGCCGGATGACGTCGAGATCGACGATGGCGCGCAGCCCGGCGACGGTCTCGACGGGCTGGTGCGTCGGCCCGTCCTCGCCCACGCCCACCGAGTCGTGCGTGAAGATGTAGATGACCGGCAGGTGCGACAGCGCGGCCAGGCGGATGCTCGGCCGCAGGTAGTCCGCGAACACGAGGAACGTGGCGCCGCTCGGGCGCAGGCCGCCGTGGTAAGCGATGCCGTTCAGGATCGCCCCCATGCCGTGCTCGCGGATGCCCGCGCGGATGTTCCGGCCGCCGGGGTGCTCCGGATCGAAGTCGGTGCTCGACGCGATGTAGTTGAACGTCGAGCCGTAGAGATCCGCGCTCGACCCGATGAGCGCGGGCACCGCCTCGGCGACGGCCTGCAGCACGGTCTCGCCGGCCTTGCGCGTGGCGACCTTGGTGCCGGCGGCGAAGGCGGGGACGCGCGCGTCGAGATCGGCGGGCACCTTCCTCGAGGTGCCCTCGTCGAGCTTCTGCGCGAGCTCCGGGTTCTTCGCGCGCCAGGCCTGGAAGGTCGACTCCCACGCCGCGCGCACCTTGCCGAGCTCTTCCTTGCGCTTCGCGAAGAACTGCTTGACCTCCTCGCTCACGTAGAAGTGCTCCGGCGGCAGCCCCAGGTTCTTGCGCGCCTGGTCCACGAACTTGGCGCCGCCCTCGCCGTGCGCCTTCTGCGTGCCGGCGACCTCGGGGATCCCCTTGCCGATCAGGGTGTGGGCCACGACGAACTTCGGCTTGCCGCTCTTCGACGCCCGCGCCTGGCTGAGCACCCGGTGGACGGCCTGCAGATCGTTGCCCTGCTCGATGTGGAGCACCTCGAAGCCGTAGGCCTCGAAGCGCTTGGCCGTGTCCTCGCTCTGGGTCTTGGCGGCCATCGCGTCGAGGGTGACGTCGTTGGCGTCGTAGATGAGGATCAGGTTGTCGAGCTTGAAGTGCCCCGCGAAGGCGGCCGCCTCGGCGGCCACGCCCTCCTGGAGGCAGCCGTCGCCGGCGAGGCACCAGACGGTGTGGTCGAAGATCGTGTGCTCCTGGGTATTGTAGCGGGCGGCCATCATCTTGGCGGCCACCGCGTGCCCCACCGCGTTGCCCACGCCCTGACCGAGCGGGCCCGTCGTCGCCTCGACGCCCTCGGTGTAGTGGTACTCCGGATGGCCGGGCGTCTTCGACTCCCACTGCCGGAAGCGGCGGATGTCGTCGATGGACACCGGGTAGCCCGAGAGGTGCAGCCAGGCGTACAGGAACATGCTGCCGTGGCCGGCGGACAGGACGAAGCGGTCGCGGTTCAGCCAGTGCGGTTCGCTCGGGTCGTGACGGAGGAGGTCGCCATAGAGAGCGGCCCCGATCTCGGCGGCCCCGAGCGGCAGGCCGAGGTGACCGGAGGAGCAGGCGTGGACGGCGTCCATGGCGAGGCCGCGGGCCATCGTGCACGCGGCGGCGAGCTTGGCGAAATCAGGCATGGGGCGCACTCTAACCCACTTCGTCAAGAAGCGCGCCCTTTCGCTCACCCTGCCCTCCCTCCCCCGGCCGAGCGGCGTCTGGTCTGCCTGGAGGGCTCCTCGGCGCGCGCTCGAAGTCCACGCTTTCTCGGGATGCGCGGGGCTCGCGGGTCGCCAGCTTGGTCAGGCTGGAAGTGTGCAGCGGAGGGGTGCGCCCGCGCTGCGGGCGAGCCGTCCCGCGGTGCCGCGAACCGACCCAGGTTGCGCGAACCGACCCAGGTTGGCCGGGCGGCGCGGGCTGGGATGGCGCAAGCGAGCGCCGGCCCGGCGTGGCGGAAGCTCGCGGACATCGGCGGCCGGCGCCCTTGGCGTACGCGCGATCGCGTACGTCAGGGAGCGAAGAGCGTCACAAAGCCGTGTGTGCGTTCAGCGGTGAGCGGGCCGGCGCCGAAGTCGACCGTACCCAGGAAGGCGCCGACGAGCGCGACACCGTCGTCGTGATCGATCGTCAGCTCTCCAAACGCGGTGATCGCGTCCGTGAACGTGCGGCGCCAGAGCGCCGCTCCGGAACCAACATGATTCTTCGCCCTCGGCGCGCCCCATGGCCACCAGGACATTACCGGCGCTGTCCATGGCGACCCCGCCTGCGCCCTGGACCGTCCGATGGGAGAAGCTCCACATGGAATCGCCCGCCGCATTGTATGTCATCAAATCGATGCGAACGTCGAAGAAGCCCGGGTAGGCGAGCATCGCAGCGGAGTTGCCCGCCTCGCCTACCGCGATGTCTCGCAGAGCGATCGTCCTGTCGTCCCCGGAGAGATGTCCGCGGCTGAAGAGGTGGTCCCCGTCCGGATCGAGCTTGACCAAGAAGGCGGCGAGCTGCGAGGCGTTGTCCCATGGGAGCGGGCCGCCTCCGAGGTCGATAGGCGGCTGCGGCGGCAATAGGTCGATTTGCAGCGGCCACACGCGACAGCCATGGCGCCGCGCTGGGCGTCCGAACCGCCTCGACACGGACTGCGCCGAGGTCAGCCAGCAAGCGCGCCGGCGTGCGCGTACGTGCGTACGCGCATACTGCCTACGTCAATGATAGGACGCCCGGTGTGACTCAGCCTACCCCCTTTCCTCTACCGCCTACAAAAGACGTGTTAACGCCGGCCATCCCATGGTACGAACGTTACGATGCCAGAGGGATGCCTTCCGTGACGCCTTCCGTGACAGAGATGCCAGCTCACCGCGCGTGCGCCTGCTCGCTCGCCGCCCGGCGGGACACGCCGGCCAAGCCCGGGAGGCGCCTTCGGGCCTCCTGAGACTGGCAGACACCTATGCAAGCGCAAGAATCTCGGCCCACCGGGCTCGTCCTCATCGTGGACGACAGCGCGGACAACCTCAACGTGCTGTCGGACGCGCTCATCTCCGATGGGCTGGAGGTCGCCGTCGCGTGCGACGGCGAGGAGGCGATCGAGCTGGCCGGCCTGACTCTGCCGGATCTCATCTTGCTCGACGCGCTGATGCCCGGCCTCAGCGGGTTCGAGACGTGCCAGCGGATCAAGGCCGACCCGGCGACGCGGAGCATTCCCGTCATCTTCATGACGGCGCTCGCCGAAGCGAAGTTCAGGATCCAGGGCTTCCGCGTGGGCGCCGTGGACTACGTGACCAAGCCGTTCGAGAAGACCGAGCTCCTCGCGCGGGTGCACACGCAGATCTCCCTCCGGCGCGCGACGCGGGCCATCGAGGAGCAGAATCGGAGGCTCTCGGAGGAGATCCGGGAGCGCGTCAGGGCCGAGGAGGCGCTGGCGGAGGCCGTGCAAACGCTGCGCGACACGAACGCTCGGCTCTCCGACCAGCTGCTCCAGAGCGAGCGCGCCGAAGCGGCGAGGGCCGCGCTGCAAGATCAGATCATCGCGGCCCAGCGGGAGCGGCTCCTCGAGCTCTCCGCCCCGCTCATCCCGATCATCGATGGCATCCTCGTGATGCCCCTCGTCGGCACGGTCGACGTCGAGCGCGCCAGGCAAGCGGTCGAGACCGCGCTGCACGGCGCGAGCGAGCGCGGGGCGGACCACCTCATCATTGACATCACCGGCGTCAGATCGGTAGATGAGACGGTCGCGCGCATGCTCGTGCAGGCGGCGACGGCGCTGTCGCTGCTCGGCACGCGAACGGTCGTCACCGGCATCCGCGCCGAGGCGGCGCAGACGCTCGTGCGGCTCGACCTGCACCTCGATCACGTCGTGACGAAGGCCACCCTGCAGTCGGGCGTGGAGCACGCGCTGCGGACGCGCGGCCGTCGCCGGCGCGAGGGCGAGCTCTGACGTCCGGATGAATCGTCGTTCCCCGGCATCTCCGCCGGACCCGAAGAGGAGCTGAACCGGGATGGATCTCAGAGACTACGCCGTGGGGGAGGTGCTGCACGAAGGGACCGAGACCCGCGTGTGCCGCGCGGTCCATCGCCCCTCGGGCGACAGGGTGGTGCTCAAGCTCCCTGCGGCGCCCGAGCCGAGCTCGCGCGTGACGGGGCGCCTCCTGCACGAGCATCAGATCCTGACGCAGCTCGGGGCGGTGCCCGGGATACCGCGGGCGCGGGAGCTCCTGGAGCAGGGCGGCACGGTCGGGCTGGCGCTCGAGGACCCCGGCCTCCGGTCGCTGGATCGCGTCCTCGCCGAGCGAGGGCGCTTGCCGGTGGAGGCGGGGCTGAGGCTCGGCGCGCTCCTCGCGCGGGTCCTCGAGGCCGTGCACGCGGCGGGGGTGACGCACAAGGACGTCAAACCCCAGAACGTGCTGGTCGATGCGACGTACTCGCAGGTCAAGCTGCTCGACTTCGGAATCGCCTCGTCGCTGCCGCTGGAGGCGACGGCGGCGAGCATCCCCGAAGGGCTCGAGGGGACGCTCGCGTATATGTCGCCGGAGCAGACGGGCCGCACGGCGCGGGCGATCGACGCGCGCACCGACCTGTACTCGCTCGGCGTGACCCTCTTCGAGGCGCTCTCGGGCCGGCTGCCGTTCACCGACCGCGACCCCCTCTCGCTGGTGCACGCGCACCTGGCCAGAGAGCCGCCCGCCCTCGACGAGGTCGCCCCGGAGGTGCCCCCGGGCCTCGCGGCGATCGCGGGAAGGCTCCTGGCGAAGAACCCCGACCGGCGATACCAGACGGCCCGGGGCGCAGCGGAAGACCTGGAGCGCGCGCTCCACCTGTGGCGCGAGCGCGGCACGGTGGAGCGATTCCCGCTCGGAAGCAGGGATTTCTCGCGCAAGCTGCGGCTGCCCGACGTCCTCGTCGGACGAGAGCGCGAGCGCGAGCTCCTCGGCGCGTGCTTCGCCCGCGCCGCCGAGGGCGCGGCGGAGCTCGTCCTCCTCGGCGGTCCGTCCGGCATCGGCAAGACGGCGCTGGTGCGCACCGTCTACGGGGACATCGCGGCCCGAGGGCGCGGCCTCTTGATCTCCGGCAAGCACGACCAGCTCGCGCGGTCGACGCCGTACGCGGCCATGGCGCAAGCATTCGGGGCGCTCATGCAGCAGTGGCTGGCGAGCCCGAAGCCGGTGCTCCGCGCATGGCAGGCGCGAATCGAGGCCGACGTCGGGGAGAACGCGCGGCTCATCGCCGACGTGGTGCCGGAGCTCGACCGGATCATGGGCAAGCTCGCGCCGGTGCCGCCGGTGCAGGGCGATCAGGTGCTCGCCCGCCAGCGGATCACCTGGCTCGACTTCGTGCGGGCGGTCACGGCGCCGAACGCGCCGCTCGTGATCTTCCTCGACGACATGCAATGGGCCGACAGCGCCACGCTGGAGATCCTGAAGACGCTGCTCACCGACGCGGAGCGCAGAGATCTCCTGGTGATCGCGGCCTACCGCGACAACGAGGCGCCCCCCGAGCACCCGCTGTGGAGGCTCGTCTCGTCGGTGGAAGAGAGCGGAGCGCGGGTGTCGAGGATGTCGGTGCGCCCCCTGTCGGAAGAGCACGTGCTGGCGTGGGCGGCGCGGGCGCTCGACGGCGAGGCGACGCGGGTCGAGCCGCTCGCGCGGGCGCTGTGGCACAAGACCCGAGGAAACCCGTTCTTCATGGAGCAACTGCTGCTCTCGCTGCACAAGCAGGGCAAGGTGGTCCGGGACCCGGAGAGCGGCGCGTGGCGCTGGGATCGAAAGGATCTGGCGCAGGCGCAGATCACCGACAACGTCGTGGCCTTCCTGACCGACAAGGTGCTCGAGATGCCCGAGGCGACCCAGCAGCTCCTCGGGCTCGCGGCGTGCGCGGGGCACACGTTCCACCTCCACGATCTGGAGCGGCTCAGCGGGTGGGAGCGCGCCCGGGTGACCGGGGCGCTGTGGCCCGCGCTGCAGGAGGAGCTCCTCGTGCCGGTCGACGGAGCCTACCGGACCGCGCAGGCGCTGGGGCAGAGCGGAGAGGGCGCGCTGGACGCGGAATACCGCTTCTTGCACGACCGCGTGCAACAGGCGAGCTACGAGCGCGCCTCGCCGGAGCAGCGCGTCCTGGCGCACCTGGAGATCGGCCGGCGGCTCTGGGCGCGGCACCGGGCGCAGGGCGGCACACCGCAGCAGCTCCTGGAGCTCGTGCGGCACCTGAACCTGGGCTCGGCGCGGATGGACGCCGCGGACGAGCGCGAGTCGCTCGCGCGCCTGAACCTCGAGGCCGCGCGCGCCGCGAAGGCGGCGAGCTCGCACCGGCTCCTCGCCAGCCTCGCCGAGGCGGGGCAGGCCTTGCTCGGCGACGACGCGTGGCGCGAGCACCCCGCGCTGTCGGCAGAGCTCGCGCTGGAGCGCCTCGAGGCCGCCTTTCTGATGCGGGAGTTCGACGACGTCGAGGCGCGGTCCGTGCGGCTGCTCGCGATGCCCTTGCCGGCGCTCGCCAGGCTCTCGGTGCACGAGCTCCGCGTCCGCTGCATCCAGGCAGCAGGCCAGTTCGCGCGCGGGGTGGAGCTGGGGCTCGCCGCGCTCGCGGAGCAGGACATCGTGTTTCCGGACACCGACGACGCCCGCCGCGCCGCGCTCCTCGAGGAGTCCGCCGAGCTGGATCGATGGTTCGAGGGCGATGCGGAGGCGTTCGACCGGATGCCCTCCGATCCATCGCCGGCGCACGTGCTCGTCGACGCGCTGACGATGCACCTGATGGTCTGCGCGGCAATCGGCGGCCAGCCGATCCTGTCCGCGCTCGTGATCGTCCGCGCCGTGCTCCGCGTGCGGCGGCAAGGCGTGCTCACGCCGGTCTCCCCCTTCATCATCGTCTGTTTCGCCAACGTCTGGTCGCTCACCACCGGGCTCTATCGTCGCGCCGCGAGCTGGGTCGGGCCGGGCGTGCGCGCGGCCGAGCGCGTGGCGTCCCCCTTCCTGGCAGAGTGCCTGTCCTTCGAGGGCCAGTACACGGCCTACGCCCGCCCCGCGGACGAGATGGCGCCCATCTTCGAGCGGACCTGCGCGACCGGCCTGAAGGTCGGCTCGTTCCAGGGGGCGAGCTGGGGGCTCGAAGGCGACCTGTTCTATTACCGGGTGTGGCGCGGCCAGCCGCTCGGCCAGATCGAGGCGCACCGCGCGGCCCGCTGGGGGCTGATGCAGCGCGCGGGGACCGCGCTCGGGACCCACTATTTCGAGGCGGCCGCCTCGTGGTGCGGCCTCCTGTCGACCGCGGACGGCGCGGCGAGGCTCCGCTCGGAAGAGCCGTTTTCACGAGGGTCCCGCTCCCTCCTGGCCGACGGGGACGTGATGGCGGCCGAGCTCGCGCGCATCCTCGAGGCCCACCTGTTCCTCGCCGCCGGCGCGTATCCGATGGCGCTCTCGCGGGCTCGGGAGGCCGAGCAGTTCCGCATGTCCATCTTCGGCTTTCCGCCGGTGACCGACGTGCCCCTCTGGCTCGCGCTCGCGGCCGCGAGGTGCTGGCCGGAGGTCACGGACGCGGAGGAGCGGGCCAGGCTCCGCGATCACATCGAGCAAGGCCTCGCGCGCCTCCGGTATTTCGCCGAGGGGAGCGCCGACAACTTCCTGCACAAGCTGCGCCTCCTCGAGGCGGAGCACGCCCGCGTGCACGGCAAGACCGACGAGGCCATGGCCAGGTACGACGAGGCCATCGAGCTCGCGCGCGGGCAGCGCTTCCTGCACATCGAGGCCCTCGCCGCCCAGCTCTGCGCCGAGTTCCACCTGGAGGCGGGCAGGCGCCGCATCGGCGCGCTGTACCTGCGCGAGGCCCGGGACGCCTATCTCCGCTGGGGCGCGCACGCCGTGGTCGCCCACCTGGAGGCGCGGTGGCCCGCCCTGCTGCGCGCGCCGGCCCAGCTCTCGGCCGCGGAGCGCCGCCTCGCGACGGGCGTCTCCACGCTGACCACCACCGGCGTCGCCGGCGGCGCGCAGCTCGACGTGAACACCGCGGTGCGCGCGGCGCGGGCGCTGTCGAGCGAGCTCGACCCCGAGCGGGTCGTCGGCCGGCTGATGGAGCTCGTGCTGGAGAGCGCCGGGGCGCAGCGCGGCGCCCTCTTGCTGGGCGAAGGCGAGGAGCTCTCGGTGGTGGCGCGGCTCTCGGTGCACGGAGGCCGGATCGAGACGGGCCTGTCCGAGCCGCTCTCGCAGTGCGCGGATGTCGCGAGGACGGTCGTGAACTACGTCGCGCGCACGAGCGAGCCGGTCGTGGCCGACGACGCCCGCGCCGACGCGCGCTTCGCCGCCGATCCATACGTCGCCGCGCACCCCGTCCTCTCGCTCCTCTCGCTGCCGCTCTCGCATCGAGGGCGCCTCCTCGGCGTGCTCTACCTCGAGCACCGCGAGGTCCCCGCGGCGTTCCCCGAGCGGCGGGTCGAGCTCCTGTCGATGCTCGCCGCGCAGGCCGCGATCGCCGTGGAGAACGCCCTCCTCTACCGGGACCTCGAGGCCAAGATCAAGGAGCGCACCGCCGAGCTCCGCGTCGCCAAGGAGGCGGCGGAGCGCGCCAGCCAGGCCAAGAGCGACTTCCTCTCCAGCATGAGCCACGAGCTGCGCACGCCGCTCAACGGGATCATCGGCTACGCGCAGATCCTGGAGCGGACGCCCGAGCTCCCGCCGGCGTGGCGGGATGGGCTGAGCGTCATCCACAAATCGAGCCACCACCTGCTCTCGCTCATCAACGACCTGCTGCAGCTGGCCAAGATCGAGGCGGGCAAGATGGACGCCGTCGTGACGGTGGTCCGGTTGCCTGCGCTCGTGCAGATGGTCGTCGATCTGTGCCGGGTGCGCGCCGAGGCGAAGGGGATCGCGTTCACCCACGAGCTGCGCGGCCCAGCGCTCGAGGCCGTCCGCGCCGACGAGAAGCGGCTGACGCAGGTGCTCTTGAACCTCCTCGGCAATGCCATCAAGTTCACCGAGCGTGGACGCGTGCTCTTCCGGGTCGAGGTGCTGGAGGAGAGCGTCCCTGCGGGGCGGATGGTGCGCTTCCGCGTCGAGGACACCGGTCCTGGGATCGCCGCGGAGCACCTGTCGCGCAT
This sequence comes from Sorangium sp. So ce836, assembly GCF_028553905.1. Lineage (NCBI taxonomy): Bacteria > Pseudomonadati > Myxococcota > Polyangiales > Polyangiaceae > Sorangium > Sorangium sp. So ce836. The sequence continues at coordinate 6,826,448 of NZ_CP102233.1, forward strand.
CTTCGAGCCCTTCGAGCAGGTGGGCGAGCAGGGCGCGAGGAGCGAGGGCACCGGGCTCGGCCTCGCCATCACGAAGAAGCTCGTGGAGCAGCTCGGCGGGGCGATCGAGGTGCAGAGCGAGGTCGGCGCGGGCAGCGCGTTCACCGTGACGCTCCCGCTCGCCGAGGCGCGACCGGCGGAGCAGGCGGCGAGCCCGGGCGAGGCCCGGAGGTGGGACGCGATCGTCGGCTATCGGGGGGAGCGCCGCACGATCCTCATCGTCGACGACAACCCCCAGAATCGCGCGGTGGTGCGCGGGCTCCTCGGCCCGCTCGGCTTCGAGCTGTGCGAAGCCGACGGCGGCGAGGCGGCGCTGCGCATGGCCGCCCAGCGCGCGCCGGCGCTCATCCTGATGGACGTGTACATGCGGGGCATGGACGGCTGCGAGGCCACGCGCCGCCTCAAGCGCATGCCCGAGCTCCGGGGCGTCGTCATCCTGGCCTCGTCGGCGAGCGTCTCCGAGGCCGAGCAGCAGAAGTGCGCCGCTGCCGGCTGCGATGACTTCCTCCCCAAGCCCGTCCAGGCGAGCGCGCTCCTCGACAAGATATCGCGCCTCCTGGGCATCGAGTGGCTCCGCCGCGACGAGGCGCCCGCGCAGGGCTCGCCGGCCGAGCGGACCACGGACGGCGACGGCGGGCGCCTCACGCCGCCCTCGGCCGAAGACCTGGCCACGCTGTCGGCGCTCGCGAGCAAGGGGCTCGTCCACAGGATCCTGGACGAGGCGGAGCGGCTCAGGCTGCACGATCCGCGGCTCACGCCCTGGATCGAGCAGCTCACGGCGCTCGCGCGCGGCTACCAGACCCGGAAGCTGCGGGAGTTCGTCGGCGCGTACGCCGCGGGCGGCGCGGACCACGTCGATGATCGCGCGGCTCCCCAGGAACCGGCGTAGAGCGCCGGGCGGGCCGCCGGGCGGGCCCCGCCCTCACGGCCGCGCGCCGTCCGTCGCCCCGCGACCGCGGCCGAGCAGCCGCTGCACCGTCTCCGCCTGCAGATCGCGCGTCTGGGCCGTGAGCGAGTAGAGCATCGCCTCGCGGAAGAGGCGCTGCGCGGCGTGGTCGAGGCGGTTCGCGCTGCCGCCGGTCGCGGCGACCGCCGCGTGCGCGGCGCGGACGCCAAGCTCGACGCACCAGGCGCGGGCGCGGACCGCGTGCTCGGCGTAGCCCTCCGCCTCCGGCCGGTCCGCCCATGCGTTCACCTCGGCGCGGGCGGCCTCCCGCTCGTCCTCGAGCGCCCGCGCGGCGCCGGCCAGCTGCGCGTCGCCGCGGCGCTCGGCCAGCGACGCGAGCAGGGCGGCGGCGGCGCCGGCCGCGCCCAGGGACAGCGCCGCCGGCGTCAGCAGGCCCGCCACGTCGCGAGCGGCCTGCTGCTCGCGCGTCACGGTGGCGATCACCTGCTCGGGGCCGACGCGCAGCGCGCGCAGCGTCAGCGACACCGTGGCCGAGGCGTTCATCGCGCTGAGGCGGAGCGGCGGCGACGGCTCGATGGAGTCGCCGGCCGAGAGCGGCGTCAGCACGTACATCAGGCGGCCGTCGGGGAGCGTACCGGCGATGACCGCGTCGTCGGCGATCCCGTGGCCGGTCAACCACGGCACGGTGCCGTGGAGGCGGACGTGGTCGCCGTCGGGCTCGATCCGGACCATCGGCGGGCCCGGGCGGCGGACGTGGGAGAAGCCCACGGTGCAGAGGCGCTCGCCGGAGGCCAGGCGAGGCAGGGCGCGCTCCTTGAGCGCCTCGTTGTCGCCGCGCGCGATGAGCGGGCACGCGGCGGTGGCGTGCTGCATCTGGACGAACGCGGTCACCCCGCAGGCGCCGGCGAGGATCTCCAGGACCTCGCGCGCGACCCGCGCGGGCGCCCCGAGGCCGCCGTAGCGCGCGGGCGTCGCGATCCCGAGGAGACCGGCGTCCGCGAGCGCGCGGAGGTGCTCGCGCGGGACGCTATCGGCCTGATCCGTGGCGTTCGCCGCCGGCGCGAGCACGAGCGCCGCGAGCTCTCGGGCGCGCTCGACCAGCGCGAGCGCGTCGGCCCCGGCGGGCGGCGTGGGCGATGCGGGGGACATGCGACGGCAGTGTAGGCTGCGGCGGCGCCCCCGGAACCCGGCGCGGGCCGCGGCGGCCCTGGGAGCGTCGCAAGCAATTGAAATTATTAACTTATTGGCGCTATACGCGGGGCGCCCTCGCGCGCGTTTCGACCAGGCGGGCGGCCAGCGTCCCGCCGCGGGGCGGCGTCGGGATTCATTTCAATTCTCCCGGACCCTCTCGGCAGCCTACGGGCTGAATTCAATTCTCCCCGGCCCCTCTCGGCCCCATCTGCGTAGAGATGGCGAGCACGCGCTCCGACCGTTCCTCTCGCGTCGATTTCTTTCACCCGCACCACCCGCGCGCAACTCTTCGTCTGACGCGCCGCGCAGGCCGATAGGCCTGTTCGTGTCGCTGCTGATATTCAACTCCGGCCGGTAGAGGAAGGGACAGCGCTCACGCCGGATCTGTCGCGCCGGGGGGCTGGCGCGGCGGGGTCGAGGCCCCTGTTGCGCCTGCGGGCAGAGGGCTTCCTTACTCTTTCAGACCTCCGGCCCGTCTCGGGAATGATAGTCTGTGGATCATGACAAGACTTCGTTTCGTGACTCGCTTCTGCGCCGCGCTCGCAGCCTTCTGGCTGCCCGTCATCGCTTGTTCGGCGAGCGGCGACGGCAACGGCAACACCACGGTAAATGGCGAGGGCGGGCAGAGCGCGACCGGCGCCGGCGCCGGGAGCAGCAGCAGCAGCGGCGACGACTTTGGCGGCGACATCGGGCTGACGAGCTCGGGTCCGGGCGGCGGGCCGCCGGCTGACGCCGGGCATCAGACGACCTGCGATGACGCGGGCAACTGCACCTGCATCAGCATCGCGTCGATCGGCCATGAAGGCGTCTGGGGCCCGTGCAGCAGCGACAGCACCACGGCGCTCCAGAACTGGCTCAACACGCAGAGCACGGCCCAGGTCGACAACTACAACAGGGAGAAGCCCACGCTCACGCCGGAGTTCCTCGCCAAGTACGACGTGATCCTCCTCCAGTGGATGGTGACGAAGGGCGCGCAGAACGACGACGGGCAGCCATGGCAGTTCACGCCTGACGAGGTGAAGGCGCTCGAGGACTGGGTCAACGGCGGAGGTGGTCTCATCGCGCTGAGCGGCTATCAGTGCAATGGACAGGGGTGCACGATCCACGACGTCACGGCGACCAACCAGCTGCTTTCATTCACGGACATCCAGTTCAACGCCGACGGCGTGCTCGATCCTGCGCGGACCGGTTGCGCGAACTGCAACTGTTGGGGCGGCCCGGTGCCGCTCGGCGGCCCCCTCCCCGGGAGCGTGGGCACCTGGAACCAGGACACGCCGATCGGCAAGGACATCCGGAGCGTCGGCGCCTACATCGCGCGCTCGATCAAATCGACGACAGCGACCGTCGACTGCACCGACGGCACGAACAACTTCGCGGTGCACAAGGAGGTCGGCAAAGGCCACGTCGTCGCCTATGGCGACGAGTGGGTGACCTATTCGGGCCAGTGGCTCGGGACGGCGGCGTGCCTCAATCCCCAGATGTACACGGACCCGAACAGCCCCTGCTACGAGCGATCGGCGTCGCAGGTCTTCCAGATCTCGCAGTTCTGGTACAACGCGATCAAATACGCGGCGTCGTCGGTCGAGTGTTTCACGATCGAGGATCCGGCCATCATCAATTGACGCCGAACCTGCGTCTCGAAGCGAGAGCGAGCGATTCTTCATGAAGAAGCACAAACGTCCAGGCGGCGAGCGGATCGCCGCCATGTTGCTTGGGGTCGTCCTGGGGGCCCCTGGCGCCGCCGACGCGGCGGCGGGCCCCGTCCGCGCCCACCACATCGACGTGACCGAGCTCACGATCTCGAAGATCCGGAAGGCGTACAGGAGCAGGCGTTACACGGCAGAGGCGCTGACCCAGGCCTACCTCGACAGGATCGAGCAGTACGAGCCGTCCTACAACGCCTTCACCTCCTTGAACCCGGGCGCGCTCGAAGCGGCGCGCGCGATCGACAGGAAGCGGCGGAACGGCGAGCCGCTCGGCCCGCTGGCGGGGATCCCCGTGGTCATCAAGGAATCGATGGACGTCGTCGGACTGCCGTCGACGGCGGGCTGGGCGCCCCTCAGCTCCGAGGCAGGCGGCGTCGATCTGTTCCCGATCGAGAACGCCGTCGTCGTCGAGCGGCTGATTCGAGCGGGCGCCATCATCCTCGGGAAGACCAACATCCCGGCCTTCAGCGACGACGGGACCCGGGCCAACAGCAGCTGGGCAGGTCCCACGTACAACGCCGTCGACAGGGACCTTTCGCCCGGCGCGAGCAGCAGCGGGACCGCCACGGCGGTGGCCGCCAGCTTCGCGGTGCTGGGCCTCGCGGAGGAGACGGGGGGCTCGATCCAGAACCCCGCGGCAGCGCAGAGCCTCGTCGGCGTCAAGCCGACGTTCGCCCTGGTCCCGACGGCGGGCATCGTGCCGCTGGCCGCCAGCACGAGGGACGTCGCAGGGCCGATCGCGAAGACGGTGCTCGACGCCGCCCTGGTGATGGACGTGCTCGCCGGCTACAGCCCGGAGGACCCCAAGACGAGCGCCTCCGATGGCCGGCTGCCCCCGCACGGGTACACGAGCGAGCTCAGCAAGACCGCCCTCTGCGGGAAGCGGATCGGGCTGTACGGCCCGGGCTTTCGCCTCAGTGCCCTGTCGCCGGAGACGCAGGATCTCTACGCGCGCGCCACCCTGGAGCTCGAGCGCCAGGGCGCGACGGTCGTCGACGATCCGTTCGCCGGCAGCGGCTTCGCCGAGCTGGCCTTGCCCGGCGAGCCCTACGACATGCGAGGAACGGAGTCGCTCGCCCATGACTTTCAGCGATATCTCGAGGGATTGACGTTCGACGGGGGCGTGGTCGGCTCGATCGACGAGCTCTCGCTCATCACGGGGGTATCTCCGTTTCAAGAGGACGGCGGCCCGCTGTTCTGGTACGTCGAGAAGCTCCCCGTCCTCGCGGATTCGCTGCTTCACCCGGAGGCTCCGCCCGATCTATCGAGCTTCTGGGCCCTTCGGGGCCAGTACCTGAGCGTCTTCGACGCCGTGATGGCCGAGCACGATCTGGATGCCCTGGCGTTTCCGCAGACCTACGAGGTGAACCCGGAGCTCTTCAGCACGGACACCTACGCGGCGACCACGGAGTCGACGATCAACATCGCCGGTTTGCCCGGGGTCGTCGTGCCTGCTGGCCAGTACGAGAACGGGGCCCCCTTCGGCTTGATCTTCGTCGGCCCCCTCTGGAGCGAGCCCCGCCTGCTGGGGTATGCGTATGACTACGAGCTGGCGACCCGGCACAGGATCGAGCCCGACCTGACGCTCTAGCTCCGCCCGCCCGAAGTCCTGCCAGGGATGCAGCGGGGGGGCGGGCTGGGCCCTGCCGGACGAGCCGCCGGGCGGCGGCCGTCCGACAGAGCCTGGCGCTGCGTCAGTTGGAGCGGGTCGGCGCGTACTTGTAGAAGTTCTGCGCCCACTCGATGGTCCAGATCGTCGGCTCCACGTACACGTTCTTGTCCGCGCCGAGGACCATCTCGCTCTTGATCTTCGCCATCGCCGCGAGGAAGACGCGGCGGTCGTCCTCCATGCGCGACCGCATGACGCTCGAGGGCGGGTACAGCTCCTTGACCTGCGACACGACCGCCGTGTCGTTGATCCACCCGTCGACCCCGTGCTCGCCCTTCGGCAGGCGCTCGCCGCCGGCGTCCAGCCAGTCGCGCAGATCGTTGTTGCCGCGGTTCATGCCGTCCGCGTGGCAGCCGATGCAGGAGCTGCCGGTGTTCAGGCGGCGATCCTGGGTGGCGAAGCCCACGTTGCTGTTGATCTGCGCGTCCGTCGCGTTCCGCTGGATGCGCGGATCACGCACGATGTTGACGAAGGCGTCCACGCGGCGCTGGTTGAAGCCGCCCCACAGCGAGTACCCCTGCAGGCCGTTCGGCAGATCCCAGATGACCTCCTCCGCCGACTGCTGCAGCCCGTCGGTCCCGGTGTAGTAGCGGCAGTTCACGTAGCCGCCGCCCGCGTAGCTCGGCTGCCCATCGCACCCCGGCGGCTCGGTGCCCTGCGGCTGAGCCAGCGTCGCGATGAAGCTCCAGTTGTTCGCCGAGCCGCCGATGCCGGTCCCGCTGATGAACTTCGGGATCGGGTGCGCCCAGAAGGGGAACCGGATCTGGCCCGTCTCCCACGCCTGCTCGATCGTGTTCACGCCGCCGTCGAGCTGCCCGGTGAAGACGTCCCAGGTCTTCCAGTAGTACCCGCCGCGCCGCGTCTTGGCCCTGAAGTACATGCGGGAGTCGACCGTGATGGCCTGTTTCGTGAGCATGTATTCGTACGACTTCATCCCCTGGTCCTTGATGACGCCGAGCTCGGTCTCGAGGTCGTGCGCATACCAGGGGATCGCCATGATCGCGTTGTAGACGTCCGGACGGGTCAGCGTGTAGACGAGCTGGCTCGCCTCGATGTAATCCGTCTTGAAGCCGTCGACGTAGGGCGGCAGCACGCCGCCGTCCGTCGCGCCCTCCACGTTGCCGGCGAGGACGCGCCCCCAGACCAGCCGCGCGAAGCTCGGATCCACCTGGACGTCCGACGTGTACCGGTACTTCTCCCGGAAGGTGACGTCGGAGCCGACCGGCTCGCCCAGGTAGTTGACGCTGGTCCTCCCGAAGAAGACATCGTCGTCCGACCCGCCGAAGTGGAGCTTCGTGACGCCCTTGTTGTAGCCCCAGTAGCTGCGGGTATCGAAGCGGTAGACGATGCCCTTTCCGTTGATGTCGACCGGGTTCACGATCCTGGGAGCCCAGCGCGCCGTCGAGTTCAGCGCCTTCGACAGGCCGACGCGGGCCACGTTCATCTCCTCCGCCGAGGCGCCCTTGTTGTGGATCTCGTGCAGCGAGGCGTACTTGATGAACTCCGCGTCCGCCGCGGGGATGGTGGCCTTGTCCGTCGCGATCCACGACTTGACCTGGGCCTCGGTGACCTGCTCGCCGGCCGCGACGGGGCGCGGGGTCGTCGGCAGGCTCGGCGCGACGGCGTTGGCCCACGCCGTGACGGCGGCGAGCATCTGCGTGTTCGCGTCCCTGCAGCTCGATCCGAAGCAGTTGTGCCGGTCGATGCCCATCCGGACGACGAGCTTGGAGTCCGCCGGCTTCTTGAAGTTCACGCGCGTGAGCGCGTACTCGTGGGCCAGCGCCGGATCGACGTCGGAGTGGAGGGGCGCCTGGGCCTTGCCCGTCGAGCTGTGGCAGCCCGAGCAGTTGGTCTGCAGCAGCGGATAGACCGTCGTCTTGAAGGCTTCCAGCGACGCGGCCATGTTGAAGTTCATCTCTTTCGGGAGGCAGACGGGCTCGACGTTGACGCCGCCCTTGCCGTTCGGGAGCTGGCTGTAGCCGAGCCCGCAGCCGGACGTCGGGGCGACGCCGAGGTCGCCCGAACCGCCGGCGCCGCCGCCGCCGGTCCCCCCGGCACCGCCGGTGCCGCCCGCGCCGCCCGCGCCCCCAGCGCCGCCCGCGCCGCCGGTCCCCGTGGTCGACGAGCTCGACGAGCTCGACGAGCTGGAGGAGCTCGACGTCGTCGTCGAGCTCGAGGAGCTCGAGGAGCCCCCCACCGACTTGAGCGAGAACTTCTGGTTGTCTCCGTTGGCCCAGCCCCACTGCTGGAGGCTCGCCCCGTCCGACGTCGACCGCCCCATGACGTCGAGCACCTTGTTGCTGGCGCGGTTCGTGAGCCGCTGGACGGTCGAGGAGACGTCCGCGATAGAAAATTGCTGGCTCGTGGCGTTGCCGCAGCTGGACTGGACGATGGTGGCGCCGTTCGATGTCGACGAGCCGTTGACCCCGAGGCAGAGTCCGCTCTTCACGTTGCGCAGCCGGTAGTAGTTGCTCCCCGCAGACTCCACCCGAAACTGCTGGCTCGTGTCGCCGCTGCGGCACGAGGCGATCTGCGCGGCCGCCGAGCTCGCCGTGCTCCCGCCGCGGATCTCCACGCACTTGTTGCTCTGCACGCCGACCAGCGTGTAGGCCGCGCTCGGGTCGATCGTGAGGCCCTCGTCGAGCGCGCCGCCTTCCTCGTCCTCGTAGTCCTCCGCCAGGCCGACGCAGGACACGGCGAGAAGGCCCGTCGCGGCGGCAAGCAAGAATTGCCTGGATGCGAATCTCATGTGATTCTCCTAATTATGTTAACCAGGTAAAAAGCCGATCTGTATACAGCTCGACGCTGCCCTTCGTTGATCGGGTGCGCTCGCCGCGCGGTGAAGGCTGCCGAGGCACTGCCGCGGTTGCCCTCCGGTGAATCTCGCTCTCGAGGTCCACGGAGCGAGTGGGCTCGGTCCGTGTTCGGTCAGGCACTGCGACGAGGATAGTTATTGTTTCATGTTGGCTAGCCCGTCAAGCCGAACCTGCGTTTCGCGGTGTTTTGCGAGCCGACGTGACTATTCCGAAGTCACAACAACCGCATTTTTAGGTGATGTTGGGTAGCGCAATATCCGACATCAACCGAAGCTCAAACGGGCTCTACCGCCCGTGAGATTGAACTGCTTGAGCCTCGTTCGAAATGAGAACGTTAACGCGGCCAAATGGATCCGCCAGCGACCAGGTCGTCGCGTGCCCCAGCGGCTTCAGAAATCCAGGCTGGCTGGTCCTCCGGCGCGGTGGCTGGACCGCGAGGATACGAGCCGTCCGAGGAACGCCGAGGCGATCAGGACGTCTGGAGAAGAATCTTTACGTGGCGGCGCCAGGGCGCGCAGAGCACCGCGAGGCAGGAAATTTCGAAATTCGCTGGTCTTCTCGCACCCTTGGCACCCTCGACGGATTGATCCAGGGCTTTGCGCCAGGGTCCGCCGAGCGCCGCGCCTGCAGCTCGGAGCGCTGCAGGCGCGCAGTGACGGCGTTGATGAGTCTGATCGCGTCTATCCACCCGACCGCCGTCACGAGGCCCGGGCGCAGGGGACCTTGCGAAGGATGTTTCGAGGTGAGGAGTCGAGGAGCGAATTGCCAGCACCGCGCCGCCCAGGCTCGTCCCCGATGTCATGAATGGAATAGCCACGGAGTCACGGAGTCCCAGAAATGAATCCCTATCTTCTCCCCTCTGTGCCCTCCGTGCCCTCTGTGGTTCAACTTCTCCACGTCGGACCCAGCAGCGGGATCCGAGCGGCGTGGCGCTAGCGTCGCGGCGCCCGCGGCCACAGCAGGATCGCCGCGCCGAACATCCCATGGTACGCTCCGCCGGCACGTGCTCCGGCGCCCCAGGCAGCTGCCTCGCTCCCCGGCGGCAGAGCGCGCGTACGCGGGGCCGGGTTGGCCCCAGCGACGCGCGGGAGCGGCGGCGCGCGCTGAGCGGCAGTACGAAGATCAGGCGGAGAAACGCATGAAGATCCATCTCATCTCGCTCGTGATCGGCGCCCTCGCCCTCGGCGGCGCCGCGTGCTCCAAGGAGGCGCCGGGCGCCGGAAAGGGCGCGACCGAGCAGGCGGCCGGGGCCGCGCAGGCGCCCGCGAACGCGGCGCACGCGCCGAAGGACGTGAAGCCCGGCTCCCACGAGGACTGGTGCGGAGAGCACGGCGTGCCCGAGTCGCAGTGCAGCCGCTGCAACCCGGAGCTGATCCCGGCCTTCAAGGCCACCGGCGACTGGTGCGCCGAGCACGGCCTGCCCGAGTCGCAGTGCCTGAAGTGCAACCCCGATCTCAAGATCGTGAGACCGCCGAAAGAAAGCTGACATGGCCGGCCGCACCCACGCCCACGCCGCCCTGGTCCTGATCCTCGCCGCGCTCCTTTCGTGCGGGGCGGCGTGCGGGCGCCGGGAGGCCGACAACGCCGCTCCGGCCGAGGAGCAGGCGAAGGCCGGCGCGAAGCCCGCGGCGGGGCATGTCGCCGAGGGCGCGCTGTGCAAGGAGCACGGCGTGCTCGCGGCGCTCTGCACGAAGTGCAATCCGAAGCTCGCCCCGGTCTTCCAGGCGAAGGGGGACTGGTGCGAGGAGCACGAGCTCCCGGAGTCCATCTGCCCCCTCTGCCACCCCGAGCGCGGCGGCAAGCCGGCGGCCGACGTGCCGAGCGACGGCGCGCCCGCCGACGGGACCAAGGTCAAGCTCAAGACCAAGGACACGGCCCGGCTCGCCGGCATCCTCACGGCGAGGGCCGTCGAGCGGCAGGGCGGCGGAGGGATCCCCGTCACCGCCCGGATCGCCTACGACGCGCTCAAGGTCGCCGAGCTCAACGCGCGCGCGCCGGGCGTCGTCCAGAAGCTCTTCGTGGACGTGGGCTCGGAGGTCAAGCAGGGCGCGCCGCTCGCCGTCATCGACAGCGCCGACGTGGGGGCGGATCGATCGCGGCTGGCCGGCGCGGTGGCGCGCCTCAAGGTCGCCGAGGAGAACCTGAAGCGCGAGGAGCAGCTCGAGAAGGAAGGGCTCGCCGCGCGCAAGAGCGTCCTCGTCGCGCAGCAGGAGCTCGACGCCGCCCGCGCCGAGCGCGCCTCGCTCGCGGCCTCCCTGGCCGTCGTGGGCGCGAGCGCGGGCGGGAGCGGGGGCTACACGCTCACGACCCCGCTCGCCGGCGTCGTGACCCAGCGCAGGGCGACCGTGGGCCGGCTCGTCGGCGTCGAGGAGACCCTGTTCGAGGTGGTCGACGTCTCGAGCATGTGGGCCGAGCTCGACGTGCCGGAGACCGAGCTCCCGGCCGTCTCGCTGAAGCAGCCGGTGGTCGTCGAGGTCGACGGCCTCGAGGGGCGCGAGCTCAAGGGGGAGATCACGTACGTGGCGCCGGCCATCGATCCGGCGACGCGCACGGCCAAGGCGCGCGTCCCGCTCGCGAACCCGGGCGGCGCGCTGCGGGCCAACATGTTCGGCCGGGCGCGCATCCTCGCCCCGGCGCGCGCCGCGGTCATGGTGCCCCGCGCCGCCGTCCAGCGCGCGAAGACGGTGAAGCTCGTGTTCGTGCGGCTCGCCGACGACCAGTTCGAGGCGCGGCGGGTCGAGATCGGGGCGATCGAGGGCGATCTCGTCGAGGTGACGAAGGGCGTGCGCCCGGGCGAGGAGGTCGCGACCGAGGGGAGCTTCCTGCTCAAGACCGAGACCCTCAAGGAGAGCATCGGCGCCGGCTGCTGCGGCGAGGACTGAGGCGCGATCATGCTGAACGCCGTCATCGCGTGGTCGCTCCGCCACCGGCTGCTCGTGATCCTGGCCTCGATCGGCCTCTCCCTGGCGGGCATCCTCGCGTTCCGCCGCCTGCCGATCGACGCCTTCCCGGACACGACGCCGGTGCAGGTGCAGATCAACACCGTCGCCCCTGCCCTCTCGCCCGTCGAGATCGAGCGCCAGATCACGGCGCCCGTCGAGCAGGCGATCTCGGGGCTGCCCAGGCTCGAGGAGGTCCGCTCGCTGTCCCGCTTCGGCCTCTCCCAGGTCACGGCCCGGTTCGAGGACGACACGGACATCTACCTGGCCCGCCAGGTCGTCATGGAACGCCTTCAGACCGTGGCGCTGCCGCCGGGCATCGACCGCCCCGAGCTCGGCCCGGTCGCCACCGGGCTCGGCGAGGTGTTCCACTACGTGGTCACCGGCAAGGGCAAGTCGCTGAGCGAGCTGCGCACGGTCCACGACTGGGTCATCGCGCCGCAGCTCCGCTCGGTGCGCGGCGTGGCCGAGGTCAACGCCTGGGGCGGCGACGAGCGGCAGATCCAGGTCCTCGTCGACCCCGCGGAGCTCACGGCGCGGGGGCTCTCGCTCCACGACCTCTCCGAGGCGCTGGAGCGCAACAACGCCAACGTGGGTGGGGGCACCCTGGACCAGGCCGGCGAGTCCAGCCTCATCCAGGGCATCGGCATCGCCACGCGCGTGAGCGACATCGAGGACATCGTGGTCGCCGCCAGGGGCGGGGCGCCCATCCGCGTGCGCGACGTCGCCCGGGTGGTCGAGGGGCGCGAGATCCGGCGGGGCGCGGTCACCGCGGACGGCCAGGGCGAGGTCGTGCTCGGCCTCGGCTTCATGCTGATGGGCGAGAACAGCCATGACGTCACGACCCGGCTCAAGGCGCGCCTTGCGGAGGTCGAGAAGAGCCTCCCGGCCGGGGTCGACGTCGCGGTCGTCTACGATCGCACCGAGCTCATCGACAAGGTGCTCGGCACCGTAAGGAGGAACCTGCTCGAGGGCGCGCTCCTCGTGGTCGCGGTGCTCTTCGCCTTCCTCGGCAACCTCCGCGCAGGGCTGATCGTGGCCTCGGCCATCCCGCTGTCGATGCTCTTCGCGTTCGATCTGATGCTGCGCGCCGGCGTGGCCGGGAGCCTGATGAGCCTCGGCGCGATCGACTTCGGCCTCGTCGTCGACAGCTCGGTGATCATGGTCGAGAACTCGGTCCGGCGGCTCTCGGAGGACGCGAGCGACCGGAGCGCGACGGACGTGGTGCGCGACGCGTCGATCGAGGTGCGCAAGCCGACCATGTTCGGCGAGCTCATCATCATGATCGTCTACCTGCCGATCCTCGCCCTCGAGGGGGCGGAGGGGAAGCTGTTCCGGCCGATGGCGCTCACCGTCATCTTCGCGCTCGTCGGCTCGATGATCCTGTCGCTCACGCTCATGCCGGTGCTCGCGAGCCTGCTCCTGCCGCGCCGCATGAAGGAGCGCGAGAACGCGCTCGTGCGCCTCCTCAAGCGGGCCTACCGGCCCGTGCTGCAGCTCGCGCTGCGGTGGCGCTGGGCGGTGCTCGCCGGCGCCGTGCTGCTCCTCGGCAACGCGGTCTTCCTCGCGACGCGGCTCGGCGCCGAGTTCGTGCCGCGGCTCCGCGAGGGCACCATCGTCGCCAACACCGTGCGGCTCTCGGGGGTCTCGGCGGGCGAGTCGATCCGCTACGGCACCCGGCTCGAGCGGGTCCTGCTCGAGCGATTCCCGGACGAGATCGAGCGCGTCTGGACCCGCACGGGCACCGCGGAGGTGGCGACGGACCCGATGGGGCTCGAGCTGTCCGACGTGTTCATCACGCTGAAGCCGCGAGAGGCATGGAAGCGCGCCGCGACGCAGGACGAGCTCGTCCAGGCGATGGAGTCGGAGCTCGCGGGGATGCCGGGCATGCGCGTCATCTACACGCAGCCGATCGAGATGCGGGTCAACGAGATGGTCGCCGGGATCCGGGCCGATCTGGGGGTGAAGCTGTTCGGCGACGACTTCGACACGCTGAAGCAGAAGGCGCGCGAGATCGAGGCCGTCCTCAAGAAGATCCCCGGCGCCGCGGACGTCGTGACCGAGCAGGTCACGGGGCAGCCCGTGCTCGAGATCCAGGTCGACCGGGCCGCCATCGCCCGGCACGGCATCGCGGCCGCCGACGTCCTGGATGTCGTCGAGGCGCTCGGCGCGCGCGAGGTGGGGCAGCTCCAGGAGGGCGAGCGCCGCTTCCCCGTGACGCTGCGCATCGACGATCGCTACCGGGAGGACCCCGCGTCGATCGGCCGCATCCTGGTCACGTCGGCCGGCGGCGAGCGCATCCCGCTCGCGCGGCTCGCGAAGATCCGCACGACCGAGGGGCCGGCCGCGATCAACCGCGAGTGGGCGAAGCGCCGGATCGTCGTGCAGGCGAACGTCCGGGGCCGCGACGTGGGCACCTACGTCGAGGAGGCGCGCGCGCGGCTCGATCGGGAGGTCGAGCTGCCGCCCGGCTACTACGTCCGCTTCGGCGGGCAGTTCGAGCACCTCGAGCGGGCGCAGGCGCGGCTGCTCGTCGTGGTGCCGGCGGCGCTGGGGCTGATCCTGCTCCTGCTCTACCTCACGTACGGGCGGCTGCTCGACGCGGTCCGCGTCTTCACGGGCGTCCCGTTCGCCGCGATCGGCGGCGTCGTCGCGCTCTGGCTTCGCGACCTGCCGTTCAGCATCTCCGCCGGCGTCGGGTTCGTGGCGCTGTCGGGCGTCGCGGTGCTCGGCGACATGGTGCTCGTCTCCACCATCCGGCAGCTCACCGCGGCCGGGATGCCGGTGCCGGCGGCCATTGAGCTCGCGGCCGAGCGGCGCCTCCGTCCGGTCCTGATGACGGCGCTCGTCGCGTCGCTCGGCTTCGTGCCGATGGCGCTGAACACGGGCGTCGGCGCCGAGGTCCAGCGCCCTCTGGCGACGGTCGTGATCGGCGGCGTGATCTCCTCCACGCTGCTCACGCTGCTCGTCCTGCCGGTGCTCTACAGCGTCGTGGGCACGGCGCGCGCGGGGGCGGCGGCCGCCCCGGGCCCTCTCGCCGCGCCGGGCGCCGCCGGCTCCCCGCCGGGCGCCGCGGCGGCCCTGCCGCCGGCCGCGGAGTAGGCCCATGGGCGCGCACCCGCACCTCCGCGCTGCCTCCCGCGCCGCCGGCGTCCTGATGCTCCTCCAGGCGCTCGCGGTGGGCCTTTACTGGGCGGTGGAGCACCGCCGCGACGCGGGGCGGCCGGGGCGCCCCTTCGCGCACGAGCAGCTCTCCGGGGCCGAGCTGGCGCCGGACGAGGTCCTCACGCGGCCGGACGGCAGCGAGCTTCGCCTGAGCGCGCTGCGCGGCCGGGCCGTGCTGCTCCACCTCTGGGCGACGTGGTGCGCGCCGTGCCGCGCCGAGCTCCCCGCCCTGCTCGATCTCGGCCGGGAGCTCCGGCGGGACGGAGGCGTCGAGCTCGTGGCCGTGAGCGTCGACGAGAGCTGGGAGGTCGTGCGCGCCTTCTTCGACGGCGAGGTGCCGCCCGAGGTCGCGCGGGCCGGCTCGCCCGCCCTCGGGCGGCGGCTCGGGGTCTCGACGCTGCCCGACACGTTCCTCGTGCGCCCGGACGGCACGCTGGCGCTCCGGTTCACGGGCGCGCGCGACTGGAGGGCGCCCGAAGCGCGGCTGCTCGTCGCCGGGCAGGCGGGGTCGTGGCCTTCGACGCCGGACGCGCCGCCGCGCTGAGCGGCGCTGCCGGGCGCGGCGCTGCCGGGCGGGCGGCGCGCGGCGGCGGCGAGCGCTGCGCGCGGCGGGCAGGACGGACGCGGGCGCCCGACGGGGACGCGGCCGGATGCCGATTTCGAAATGAGCGATGCCCCAGATCCGTGAGCCCGATCGGCTCGTGAAGAGGCGCCACGGACCTTGCTGCGGTGTGGATCCTCCGGCAGGCTGGAGGCATGACGTCCCTGGCCTTCTCGATGCCGGCGGAGATCGTCGACCCGAACGTCGTCGCTCCTCCGGGCGATCTGTACAGCAACGAGCCGCCCATGGAGAGCTACGTCCACCTCGTCCAGATGCTCCTGCTGCTCGAGAGCCTGGAGCTCTTCTGGAAGGAGCGGACGGATTTCTTCGCGGCCGGCAACCTGACGATCTACTTCAGCCCTCGTCAGCTCAAGTCCGAGCACTTCCGGGGTCCGGATTTCTTCGTCGTGCTCGGCACCGAGCGGAGGCCGCGCAAGAGCTGGGTCGTCTGGGAGGAGGACGGCCGGTATCCGAACGTGATCGTGGAGGTGCTCTCGGACAGCACCGAGAGCATCGATCGCGGCCTCAAGAAGCAGACGTACCAGGACGTCTTCCGGACGCCGGACTACTTCTGGTTCCATCCGGAGACGCTCGAGCTCTCGGGTTTCCACCTCGTCGACGGGCAGTACGAGCCGCTCTCTCCCGACGCCTCGGGCCGCCTCTGGAGCGCGCAGCTCGAGCTGTTCCTGGGCGTCGAGCAGGGGCAGCTCCGCTTCTTCACCCGCGAGGGCGAGCTCGTGCCGGCGGGCAAGGAGCTCGCTGAGCGGGCCAAGTCCGCCGAGCAGCGGGCGGCGCGGCTGGCGGAGAAGCTCAGGGAGCTCGGCGTCGATCCCGACACGTTGAAGTAGCGAGCGCGGCCCGCGCGCCCCGCCGCAGCGCGGGGCGCGCGCCGTCGCATCGCCTGCTCGCCCCGATCCTGGTAGAACGCCGGCCGGAGCGGGCCCGCTTTCCGGGCCGCTCTCCGCGCTCGTCATCTCGTCGCTCGGGAGGGCCCATGTCCGACATGCTCGTCAATCTGCTCAAGCTGCCGCCGCTCGAACCGGCGCTCGAGGCCATGCGGCGGGCCTCCGTGGTCGTCCGGCGGGCGGCGCCTTACGAGATCACGCGCGTCCGGCGGTTCGTCGAGCAGCACTTCACGACGTACTGGGCCGATGAGATCAGCGTCGGTTACGCGAACAAGCCCGTCAGCGTCTATCTCGCCATCCGCGGCGGCGAGGTCATCGGCTTCTCCGCCTACGAGTGCACCCGCCGCGGCTTCTTCGGCCCGACCGGCGTCGCCGACAGCGAGCGCGGCCGGGGGGTCGGCAAGGCGCTGCTCCTCGCCTCGCTGCACGGCCTCGCGCAGATGGGCTATGCGTACGGCATCATCGGCGGCGTCGGGCCCGCCGAGTTCTACGCGCGCACGGTCGGCGCGACGCTCATCCCCGACTCCACCCCCGGCGTCTACGCCGATCCGCTGACCGACCCCGCCCCGCGCAGCGGCCCGGAGCCGCCGCGCTGACGCCCCCCTCGTCACGGAGGCCCCGATGAAGCTCTATTTCAGCCCCGGCACGTGCTCGCTGTCTCCCCACATCGCGCTGCGCGAGGCTGGCCTGGAGTTCGACCTCGAGCGCGTCCACCTCGGCACGAAGAAGACGAGATCGGGCGCCGACTTCACCCTGATCAACCCCAAGGGCTACGTCCCCGCGCTCGAGATCGAGAGCGGCGAGGTGCTCACCGAGGGGCCGGCGATCATCCAGTACATCGCCGATCGGAGGCCCGAGTCCGGGCTCGCGCCGCCTGCAGGCACCCTCGGTCGCTACCGGCTCCAGGAGTGGCTCAACTTCATCGGCACCGAGCTGCACAAGCAGTTCGCGCCCCTCTTCAAGCCGAGGCTTCCCGACGAGCAGAAGAGCGCGGCGCGGGCAACCCTGGGCCGGCGCTTCGGCTACGTGGCGCAGCGGCTCGACGGCGCCACGTACCTCCTCGGCGAGCAGTTCACGGTGGCGGACGGCTACCTCTTCACCGTGCTCACCTGGACGAAGTTCGCCGGCGTCGATCTCGGCGCCTGGCCCGTCCTCGGCCGGTTCAAGGACCGCGTCGGCGCCCGGCCCGCCGTGCAGGCCGCCATCGCGGCCGAGAAGGGCAAGTAACGCGCGCCCCCCGGGCCACCTCGACGCGCAAGCGCGCCGCCCTCGCGCTCCTCGACACGTGCTCGCCCTGCCGCTCAGGCCAGCGCCTGCGCGCGGCGCAGCCCGATCGCCTGCGCCTCGGCGAAGAGCGCCACGGCGAGCGCCTGCACCGCGACGAACGCGTAGCCGAGCGCCGTCGGCTCGAACCACCCGAGCGCGAGGAGGAGCACGCTGTCGATGACCCAGAGCGCGTTCGTGACGACGACGGCGAGGACCGCCCCGCGGGCCGGCTTCTCCCGCGTGCCGAGCCAGGCCACGAGGCCCGCGAACGGCAGCAGGCTCGCTCCGGCCCAGCGGAACAGCGCCTCGGGGAGGCCGGTGAGGCCGGCGAGCGGCGCCGCGGCTGCGACCATGAGCAGGCCAGTGGCGCCGCTGACGATGGCATCGGCGAGGAGGGCGCGGCGCAGGAAACGAGGAGAGGTCATGAACGACATGGCGAGTTCCTTTCGCTGAGAGTCGTGCTCCGACACGGCCTACGATGCGCGGCGCCGGGACCGGGGTCGATTACCTCCCAGGTAATGGGCGTCATTTTCCGGCGTGCTAGGGTCGCCCTCGATGATGAGCGCCCATCCACCGATCGGGGGTCTCTTGCGCGAGTGGCGCCAGCGTCGCCGCATGAGCCAGCTGGAGCTCGCGTGCCAGGCCGACATCTCGACGCGCCACCTGAGCTTCCTCGAGACCGGCCGCGCGCAGCCGAGCCGCGAGATGGTGCTCCACCTGGCGGAGCGCCTCGACGTGCCCCTGCGCGACCGCAACCAGCTCCTCGTGGCCGCGGGGTTCGCGCCGCTCTATCCCGAGCGCAGCCTCGACGATCCCGCGCTCGCGGCGGCCCGCAGGGCGGTCGATCTCGTGCTCGCGGGCCACGAGCCCTATCCGGCGGTCGCCATCGATCGGCACTGGACCCTCGTCGCCGCGAACGGCGCGATCGGCCCGCTGCTGGCCGGCGCCGCCCCTGCCCTGCTCCGGCCCCCGATCAATGTGCTGCACCTGAGCTTGCACCCCCAGGGCCTCGCGCCGCGCATCGAGAACGCCGCCGAGTGGCGCGCGCACCTCCTCGCCCGCCTGCGCCGCCAGATCGAGGTGAGCGCCGACCCCGTCCTGGTGAAGCTCCTCGAGGATCTCAGCCGCTATCCGCCGCCGCCCGAGGGCGCGCGGCGCCCGGAGCCCGGCCGCGAGCCGAGCCCGGTGGCGATCGCGGTCCCGCTCAGGCTCCGGACGGAGCACGGCGTCCTGAGCTTCCTCAGCACGACGATGGTCTTCGGCACGCCGGTCGACGTCACCCTGTCCGAGCTCGCGGTCGAGTCGTTCTTCCCTGCGGACCAGGCGACCGCGGACGCGCTGCGCGCGCGCTGATGGGCGATCAACGTGATCGGCGCTCTATCGGTGCATGGCGATGTCGTTGCGCGGGAAGGGCTTGATGCGCCGGTTGACCCGCCCCGTCGACGGGGCAGGCTTGGCCCGCCCCGGGGTCCGCGCGGGGCGCGCGGCGGGCTTCTTCGCGGCCGGTCGGGTCGCCTCGATCGCCGGCGCGGCGTCGGGCTGGGCCGCCGCGGCGGTGGCCGGGGCGGGCTCCGGGATCTCCGGAGCGCGCAGCTGCCGCTGCGTCTCCACGACGCTGGCGAGGAGCGTCGCCTCGGTCGGGCCGGTCAACGCGGCGCTGCGGGAGGCGACGGCGGCGAGCGCGGCGTCGTCGGCCACGGGCGCGCCGTAGCGGGCGCCGAGGAACACGCCGGCGCCGGCGAGCATCGCGCCGAGGGCGGCGGCCGTGGCGAGCCGCACCGAGGGCGGCCTGAGCTTCTTGCGGCTCGAGGTCGTCATCATGACCGTCGTCGTGCGATCGGGGACGTCGGCCTCACAAGGATCCGTCTCCGCCACCGCGAACGCCGGGGGCGCCGGCGCGGGGTGGCGCCGGGTGACCGCGGTGTCCGGCGCGCTCGCGACGCGCATCGTGATCGGGCTCTCCACGCCCGAGTCGCCGGTCGTGGCCCACGCCTCGGCGCCGCGCTTGCGCGGCGAGAGCGCCCGATCCAGCGCGTCGGCCATCTCCTTGGCGGACCCGAAGCGCGCGCTCGGGTCGAGCTGCAGCGCCTGGCGCATCCAGTCGTCGAGGGCGGGGGGCACCTCGGGCCGGAGCGCGCTCGGCGGCTTGAACTTGGCGGTGTGCACGAGCAGCGTCAGCGCCGCGAGCGAATCCCCGGCGAACGGGGCCTGCCCGGTGATCGCGTGGTAGGCGACGACGCCGAGCGACCAGAGATCCGCGCGGAAATCGAGGTCCTTCGAGCTGATGAGCTGCTCGGGGCTCATGTAGAGCGGCGTCCCAACGACGTTCCCGGTCGAGGTGACGCGCATGTCCCGGGCCCGCCGGGCGATCCCGAAGTCGAGCACCTTGACGAAGGTCTCCCCGTCCACCTCGGTCAGGAACAGGTTGTCCGGCTTGATGTCGCGGTGGATGATGCCGAGCCGGTGCGCCTGCCTCAGCGCCTTCGCCGTCTGCGTCACGATGCGCGCCACCTCGCCGAGCGGCAGCCGGCCCAGGCGGCGGATGCGGGCCCGGAGGTCCTCGCCGCGGAGCAGCTCCATCGCGATGTACGGCATGCCCTCGGCCGTGAGCCCGTGATCGAGGACCTGGGCGACGTGCGGGCTCGTGATCTGCGCGGCCGCGACCGCCTCTCGCCGGAACCGCTCCACGTAGCCCGGGTCGTCCGCGAACTCGGGCGACATGAACTTCACGGCCACCTGCGCCTTCAGCGGGAGGCGCTCGGCGACCCAGATGCTCCCCATCCCGCCCCGCCGGAGGATGCGTACGAGCCGCAGCGCAGGGGTCACCATCTGTCCGGTGTGCAGGGGCATACCTCTGCTACTCCTTCTCAAAGAAGCTAGAGCCGGTGGTTCGTGTCAGCTCTAGCCCAAAACTCGCGTACCTAGATCACTACGACGCCTTCCTACGCTCCGCAAGAGAAACAAGTGCTCTCCCGCGGCGCCTCGCTCGTAGTCACCGCCGCGCTTCCAACCCCGAGGCAACCGAGGCAACCGAGGATTCCCGCGCGATAATGCGGGGTTAACGGCATGGACGGGCATCGGGCATGCACCGATGTCGGCGCATGGGCGCAGAGGAGCGCAAATATCGCTCCTCCGGTCGAAATCTTGCCTTTTGCTTCGCTTGGCGCCCAGACCGCCGCGCTCGCGCCCGGGCGGCCTATCCTCGGCTCAGCCCTTCGAAGGCTTCGGCCCGAGCGGCCCCCCGTCGCCCGGCATCCGCGCGTAGACGCCGGGGTGCGAGGCGGCGAGCCACTGGTTCACGTGGCTCATCACGTGCGGGCGCTCGGTCCTGAGCTGCAGGTAGCGCTGGCCGCGGGGGACGAGCACCTGCTCGGTCACGTTGCCGCCGAACTGCTCGGCCAGCACCCGCACGACCGGCTCCACGTCGAAGAACTTGCAGCTGAACAGATCGAAGAACGCCTCGTCGCTGTCGGGGAAGATGTGCAGCGTGATGTGCGACTCGGCGATCATCACCATCGCGCTGATCACCGGCACCCCGTCCTTCGTCGCGGTCTTCACCACGAAGGGCCGCATGATCGGCGTCATCCCGATCTTCGAGGGCAGGTGATCGAAGATGTCGAAGAGCGCGTCCAGCGACGTGGGCCCGCGGTACGGGCTGAACTGCAGGAAGAGGTGGGGCCCGAAGTCGGCCTCGGGGCTCACCACCTCGTGCCCCCGGCGCTCCACGAGATCTCCGCCCTCGCCGCGATCGACCGTCTGCGTGAACACGCTGCGGCACGGGAGCGTCGTCTGGAGCATCATCTGGACGCGCTGGGGATCGAAGGCCCCCGGGTACACCAGATCCGCGAAGAAGCACTCGCGGAAGCTGAAGGTGTGGATCGTGAGGTGGCCCCCGAGCAGCAGCACGAAGGCGCTGATGCCGCAGTCCTCGGCCACGACGCCGTTGTAATACGGGAGGATGAAGGGAGGCATCACCGGCTTCAGCCGGAGCACGCCGGGCACCTCCTCCAGAAGCTCCTGCGCCAGCTTCACGTCATCAAAACGGCTCCGGAAGCCGTGGAAGCCATCCATCGTGAAATGGGTGAGGTTCTTGCGTGCCTTATGCATGTTGCCCCTTCGTCGACGAGTTGAGCGATGCTACTCCACATGGCGCAGGCGCGATCGGAGAAATTTCGCGCGCCGCCTTTCGCCTGCCCGCGCGCGTGTGCGCCACCCGATGATCAGGTGGGGAAGCAGGGTACGAACATGGGTGTCGTGCGGCCATGGCCCGCGATCCGCCGCGGTTTCACGCATCGGCTCACCTCGTCGTGCACGATGAGCTCGCCGGGACGGCGCTCGACACTGCAGCGCTCGCCCGCCGCCCGCGCCCCGCGGCGACGACCCTCGCCCCCGGACGCCCAGCAGCCGCAAGCGAGGCTCGCGGGAGGACAGGAGACGCTTGACTTCAAAAAAAGTCTTTCATTTGGCTTCGAGATGCCATGATGGATCGCGCAGAGACCACGAGGGGAATCGCCTCCAGGCCGCGCGACCGGCGGCGCTCGCGTCGGTCATGCAGCGCAGGAGTCGCGGGGAACGAGCGACTCCGATGGGGCGCTCGGCGTCCGAGACGTGCGTGTCGTCGACGTGGCGCGCGGCGCGCTCGAAGCCGCCTTTGGGGGCCGCGAGGCCACTGGCCCGGTCCCGCGGCCCGGCGCGGCGCCCGCGCCCAGGATCACGCGCTGCGACAGGCCAGTTGAGCCGGGAGGTGGCCAACACCTCTCTCGGTTTCGGGATGCCGGCTCACTGAAAGAGTTCACCAGGACAGCCCGGACGCCCTCGGAGCGCGCGCGTTGCGCCGGCGGAGGAAATCCACCCGCCGTGGATCACGGTGTCGAGGTGCGATAAAAATTGAAGCCCAGGTGTCATCCATCGTTGCCAGGACGCGCGCAGGCGTAGAATCGCCGTAGCTATGACCCGATCCCCCTCCGACAAGGACGCGAACAAAAAGGCACCGGTCAGCCCAGTGTCGTCGCGAGGGACCCCGCCGGAGACGATCCCGTCGCGCGGCAACACCAGCGGAAGCTACGTGCCGCCGGCTCCGCCCCCGGCGCGCAACAACAGCAGCTGCCTGCCGCCGGCACCGGCGTCGAACCGGGGCGGCAGCACCCTCCCGCCCCCGCAGCACCCGGCCGCCGCCCCGGCGCGCGGCAGCCACTTCCCGACCGACGCGCGCGTGCGGCGCGATCGGCCGAGCGCCACGGGCGCGGTGCACGGCGGCCACCCCTCGCCGGACGCGCGCTGGCGCGATCGGCCGCTCGGCCCGGCCTCGGCGCGCAGCGGCCACACCTTGCAGGATCCGTTCGACCGGTGGGACCCGCCGGAGGGGCCGCCCACCATGCCCGCGACCCAGCCGCCCGAGCCGCCGAGCTCGCGCGTGCCGGAGCTGTCGCGCCACGAGGACGGGGGCCGCGGGCACGCGCCGGCCTCGTCGCCGGGCAGGCGCATCACGCCCGCCTCGCCGTCTTCGCCCCAGCCGCCTTCCCCCCAGCCGGCCGCCCGCCCGGCGGCGGCGCGCGAGCCGCAGCGGCTCCACGAGCCGCACGGCGGCGGGCACGACCCGTACACGCCCATCAACCAGATCCTCGGCTACACGCGGCTGCTCGTCGCGTCGCTGCAGGGCAAGGTCGCGCCGCAGCACATCGAGGACATCCGCAACATCGAGCTCGCCTCGCGAAAGCTGCTCGGCATCGTGCAGGCGATGGAGAACGGCGAGGAGGACGCGCCCTCGAGCGTGAACGTCAACGTCGCCTCCCCGCGCGAGGAGCCCGCGCTCCACACGGAGATCGAGGGCGGCGGGCGCGGCGCGATCCTCGTGGTCGACGACAGCCGGGGCAACCGCGACGTGCTCTGCCGCGTGCTGCAGAACAACGGCTACCGCGCCGTCGCCGCCGAGGACGGGCCGCGCGCGCTCGGGCTCGCCGCGCGCGAGCGCTTCGACGCCGTGCTGCTCGACGTGAACATGCCCGGCATCAGCGGCCTCGGCGTGCTCTCCGCCCTGCGCCAGAGCCGGTCGGCGGCGGAGCTGCCCGTGATCATGGTGACCACGCGGGGGGCGAGCGAGGACGTCGTCGAGTCGCTCAAGCTCGGCGCCAACGACCACGTGACGAAGCCCATCGACTTCGACATCCTGCTCGGGCGCCTCGACACGCAGCTCACGCTGAAGCGCTCGCGCGAGCAGCTGTCGCAGCTCGCCGCGGAGCTGTCGGTCAAGAGCGAGTTCATCCGCAAGACGTTCGGCCGCTACCTGAGCGACGACGTGGTGAACCGCCTGCTCTCCTCGCCCGAGGCCCAGCTCCTCGGCGGCGAGGAGCGCGAGGTCACCATCATGATGACCGACCTGCGCAGCTTCACCACGATGACCGAGAACATGCCGCCCGAGGTCGTGATGCGCCTCCTGAACGGCTACCTCGGCGAGATGGCGCGCATCATCATCGCGCGCGGCGGCACGGTCATCGAGTTCATCGGCGACGCGATCCTCGCGCTCTTCGGCGCGCCGTTCGCCACGGGCGACGACACCCGCCGGGCGGTCGCCTGCGCGCTCGAGATGCAGATCGCGATGGACGCGGTGAACGAGAAGAACAGCGCGGAGGGGCTGCCGACGCTCCAGATGGGCATCGCGCTCAACACCGGCCCGGTGGTCGTCGGCAACATCGGCTCCGAGGCGCGCACGAAATACGGCGTGGTCGGCTCGCAGGTGAACCTGACGTCCCGCATCGAGTCGTGCACGGTGGGCCGCCAGATCCTCATCGCGGACACCACGCGCCGGGCCGCCGGCGCCGGCCTCCTGCTCGGCCAGAGCCACGCGCTGGCCGTCAAGGGGTTCTCGAACCGCGTGCTCGTCCACGAGCTCCTCGGCCTCGACAACCCCGAGCGGCTCTACCTGCCCGAGCGGCGCGTCGAGATCCTCGCGCTCTCGTCGCCGCTGCCGGTCGTGTGCGCGCGCCTCGCGGGCAAGCGCGTCGAGGGCGAGCCGCAGTCCGCGTTCATCCTCGGGCTCTCCCCCTTCGGCGCCGTGCTGCGGCTGCACCCGCGGCCCGCGCCGTTCACGAACCTCCAGCTCCACCCGTCCGTCGCGCTCGCCGAGCAGCTCGGCGGCGAGCTGCACGCGAAGGTGATCGAGCTCGACCCGCGCGCCGACGACGTGGTGCGCATCCACTTCACGTCGTCGCCGCCGGGGCTCGCCGCGCTCGTGCAGGAGCTCCACCGCGCCGAGGCCTAGACCACCGTCTCGTCGATCGACCGAGAAATGAACCGCCAAGGACGCCAAGAAGAGAACAAGATCTCGGCGTTCCCTAGGCCTGCGGCGGCGCGGGGAGGCGGCGCGCGACGAGGAAGTACCCCAAGGGGAACTTCCTGCCGCTCCAGTGCGCGACCTTCCGGCCGGGCGACGACCGGGACCACGCGCTGACCACGCCCTGCGCCAGCGCCGCGATCGGATTCCCCACCACGGGGACGGCGGAGGCGCTCTTCGCGAAGACGTCGCACGCCACCTCCACCAGCCCGCCGATGCGCTCCATCACGAGCACCTCGAACCCGGCCTGCTCTGCCAAACGACGGTGCGCGAACTCGGTGTACCGGTAGTAGTCGTAGGGCTCTCCGTGCAGCCAGTAGAAGAACGGCGTGTTCACGAAGGCGACGCCGCCAGGGCGTAAGATCCGCGCCATCTCCGCCCAGAGCGATTCCGGCCGCGCGATGTGCTCGAGCACGTCGGACAGGATCAACGTATCGAGGGAGGCATCCTCCAGCGGCAGCGCGCCGTTCAGATCGCACTCGAAGTCGAGGTGCGGCGTCTCGAACGCCGAATTGCTCCAGTCCACGCAGATCACGGACGAGACATGGCTCCGGTAGGCCCCGTACAGCGGCACCGTCCCGCAACCGAGGTCCGCCGCGGCGCCGTGCGCGTACCGGGGCAGGTACTCGTCGTAGAGCCTCGCGATGCAGTCCCCGGTCAGGCGGGAGCCCATGATGACTTCCCGCAGGTCGGTCGACGCGCGCAGCCTGCCGCCCCGCCGGACGAACTTCGTCTCTCGCCATGCCGCTTCGTTCTTCATGGCCCTGCTTATCCGATGGGCCCTCCGGCGCCGTCAATCGGAAGGCACCCGGAGGGCCGCGGCGTTGCTTCGGACGAGCCCCTCGCCTACGCTCCGCCCTCGCGTCGCCGTCACGCGGCCGCACACACCGAGGTAGCCGACGCACATGCGTTCCCTGACCGTCGCGGGCCCTGCGGGCGCGCTCCACGTCGTCGATCATCCCGCCGTGGGCGCCGATTCCCCCGCGGGCGCTCGTCCCGTCGCTTTCGCGGATCCCTCGCGAGAGGCGCTGCCGCTCGTGCTCGTGCACGGGATGGTCGCCCACGCCGGCTTCTGGGAGGCGCCGCTCGCGCACGCCTCCGGCCGGCGCCGCGCCGTGGCCATCGATCTCCGGGGACACGGCGCGTCCGAGCCCCCCGCCCACGCGGACTACGCTCCTTCCGCATGCGCGGCCGACGTGCTCGCGGTCCTCGACGCCCTGGCGCTCCCCCGCGTGGCGCTCGTCGGCCACAGCTACGGCGCGCTCGTGGCGCTCGCCGCCGCGGCCTCCCATCCGGAGCGGGTCGCGCGTCTCGTGCTCGCGGACCCGCCCCGCGACTTCTCGCAGGTCCCGGCGGCCGGCAAGGCGCAGCATTTCACGCCTTACATCGCCGCGCTCGAGTCGGACGGCTGGCGGGACACCGCCGTGGCCACCTTCGACGAGGCGCTCGCGGGCAGCACGCCCGCGACGCGGGAGACGGTGCTTTCGCGCGCCGCCGCCGTGCCGCACGACCAGATGCTCGACATGTCCCGCCACCTGCTCGAGTTCGAAGCCGCAAGCGCGCTGGACCGCTACCTCGCGGCCCCGGGCGCCCGCGCCCACGCCATCCTCGCCCCGTCGAACGCGTGGCCGCTGAGCCTGCACGTGCTGCGGCCCGCGCTGACGTCCGTCGTGCTGCCGGGGACCAGCCACTGGCTGATGCTCGACGCCCCGGCCGCGTTCGCTGCGGCGCTCGAGGCCTGGCTCGACGCCCCCTGACGGGACGCCCCCCGCCTTGCGGCGCGGCCCGCCCGGCGCACACTGCCGCCATGCGCGAGGACGACCTCTCCCGGCTCACCGCGAGGACCCTGGGTCACTACGACGATCACGCCCTGTCGTTCTGGGAGGGCACGCGGGACCACGACGTCTCGCAGAACCGCGCGGCGCTCTTCACGGCGCTGGAGGGGGCGGGCCCGTTCACGATCCTCGATCTCGGCTGCGGCCCCGGGCGCGACCTCGCGGCGTTCCGCGCCGCGGGGCACATCCCGGTCGGGCTCGACGGATCGGCGCGGTTCGTCGAGATGGCGCGGCAGCACGCGGGGTGCGAGGTGCTCCACCAGGATTTTTTGCGCCTCGATCTCGGGGCCGAGCGCTTCGACGGGATCTTCGCGAACGCGTCGCTGTTCCACGTGCCGAGCCGCGAGCTGCCGCGCGTGCTCCGCGAGCTCCACGCCGCGCTCCGCCCGCGCGGCGTGCTCTTCAGCTCGAACCCGCGCGGCGACGATCGCGAGGGGTGGTCGGGCGACCGCTACGGCTGTTATTGGTCGCTGGAGCGGTGGCGGGAGCACGTGAGCGCCGCCGGGTTCGAGGAGATCGAGCATTACTACCGCCCCGCGGGCCGGCCGCGCGAGCAGCAGCCGTGGCTGGCGACGGTGTGGCGCAAGCGCTGAGCGGCGGCGCGCCGTCGAGCGCCGGTCCGGCGCTCCGGCCGGGCGCTCCGGCCCGCGGCGACGGCGCCCGCGTCAGTGGGCCCTGAGCGCGGGCGGGCACGCCGCGGGCGGGCACGCCGCGGGCGCGCCGGCGGCGGAGCCGCGGGCCACCGCCGGGGCCAGGGCGACGATCACGAGGACCAGCGCCACGACGAGGACGAGCCCGCCGCGCAGGGTGAGGAGATCGGCGAGGAGGCCGATCGCCGGCGGCCCGACGAGGAAGCCGCCGTAGGACAGGGTGGCGAGCGTCGAAAGCGCCCTCCCCGGCGCCACGCCGGGGGCGCTCGCCCCGGCGCGGAAGACGAGCGGCACCACGACGGACAGGCCGGCGCCCACGCACCCGAAGCCCACCAGCAGGGCGATCGGGACGTTGACGAGCAGCGCCGCGCCCAGCCCGGCCGCGACGACGAGCGCGGCCGCGCGAACGAGCCGCTCGGGGCCGAACCGCTGCGTCAGCCCGTCCCCGGAGAACCGCCCGAGGAGCATCGCCAGCGAGAACACGGCGTAGCCGGTCGCGGCCACGGCCGCGGTGGTGTGGAGCTCGTCGCGGAGGTAGACCGCCGACCAGTTGGCCATCGCGCCCTCGCCGATGGAGGAGCAGAACGCGATGAGGCCGAGCAGGAGGAGCCGGGTCGAGCGGCGCTCCGCGGGGGCGCCCGCGGCCGCCGCGGCCGGGGCCTCGGGGCGCGCGTCGGCCGAGAGCGCCCCGCCCGCGGCGGTGACGGCAACGGCGAGGACGGCGGCGACCGCGAAGAGGTGCGCCGCGGGGGACAGCGCCCGGTCCGCCGCGAGCGCGCCGAGGGACGCGCCGATCAGGCCGCCGAGGCTGAACATGCCGTGGAACGAGGCGAGGATCGGCCCGCGGTGGCGCCGCTCGACCTCGACGGCCTGCGCGTTCATGGCGACGTCCATGAGGCCGTTGCTGGCGCCGAGCAGCAGGAGCGCGGCGACGAGCGCGGCGAAGGAGGGCGCGAGCGCGGGCAGGGGCAGCGCCGCGCAGAGGAGCACGGCCGAGACGCGGGTGACGCGCCGGCTGCCGAAGCGGGCGATGAGCGGCCCGGCGGCGCGAAAGGCCAGCATCGCGCCGACGGCGACGCCCAGCAGGGCGAGGCCGAGCGCGCTGTCGCGCAGCGCGAGCCGCTCGCGCACCGCGGGGACGCGCGCGGCCCAGGAGGCGAAGGCGACGCCGTTCGCCACGAACATCACGGAGACGGCGCGCCGGGCGCGCGCGATGTCGCCGTCGGGTGCTGGGGACGCGAGCATCACGGCCCCCTCCGCGCCGGGCCGGACGGGGCGCGGGCGCTGCGCTGATCGAGGAAGGCCGTCCAGCAGGCGGCCGGGTGAGCAGGAAGCGTTCCAGAATCTTCGTGCAATTTCGTGAACATCAAGGAAGAATCTTGCAGGCGGGCGCGGCCTTCGCAAGCAAGTTCGTGCACAAATAGGAACAAACGTGCAAAACAACGCAGACAGCTCCGGGCTCATGGTCGCCGAACGGCGGCGGCATATTCTCGCCGTACTGGAACGCGATGGGAAGGTGGTGGCGGCCGAGTTGAGCCGTGCGTTCGGCGTCTCGGAGGACACGATCCGGCGCGATCTGCGCGAGATGGCGAACGAGGGGCTGCTGCAGCGGGTGCACGGCGGCGGCCTGCCGCTCGCCAGGGTGAACCCGAGCTTCCCTGCGCGCGAGCGGCAGCAGCCGCGCGTGAAGGACGAGCTCGCGCGGGCGGCGGCCACGTTGATCAAGAAGGGTCAGGTGGTGTTCATCGACAGCGGCACGACGAACGTGGCCGTGGCGCGCCACCTGCCGCGCGATCTCGAGGCGACGGTCGTCACCAACAGCCCTCCTGTGGCGATCGCGCTGTCCGAGCACCCGCGCGTCGAGGTGGTGCTGCTCGGCGGGCGCATGCGGAAGGATCCGCTGGCCGCCGCGGACGCGGTGACCATCGCGGGGGTGCGGCAGATCCGGGCGGACCTCTGCTATCTCGGCGTGTGCACGCTGGATCCGACGTTCGGCATCACCACGGTGGATCTGGACGAGTCGTACGTGAAGCGGGCGATGGTCGAGGCCTCGGCGGAGGTCGTCGCGCTGGCGACCGCGGACAAGCTCGGCACGGTGTCTCCGTACGTGGTCGCCCCGCTGGGCGAGCTGACGTGGCTCTTCACCGAGCGCGGGGTGTCGAAGGAGGCGCTCGCTCCTTATCGGGAGGCGGGGGTCACCATCACGCAGGCGCTGGAGGAGGAGCCAGCGTAGCGGCGCTCGACAGGTGCGCGGGGGAGATGCCGCGCTGCTGCGGGAGCCAGAACCGAACGCTGTGTTGCCACTCGCGTTGTCTTTCCGGTGACATTCGACGAGCCACGCCCATCACCTCCCGAGGTATAACGGCCTGGCAATAATCAGCGGTGACTCATCGCCTTTGTCGGGACGCATCCGTCCACCGTCAAGAGAGCACTTCGGCGGCGGTCTTCGCACCAAGGACGTTATCGATCCAGCGGTCGAGGGTCGCGATGTCGGTGCATGCCTGGATGCGCGCGCTCTCGTTCGCGGTGAGCCCGATCCCCGCACGCGCGAGCAGCCGCAGCAGCGTATCCCTCTTGCCCTCACGGATGCCCTCGAGCTTGCCCTCACGGATGCCCTCGAGCTTGCCGCGATCGATGAGCTGCCTCACGAACGGGGGGAAAGTCGCCTCGCCTTCGATCTGTCGTTCCATGACCAACGCCTCCAGAGCCTGCCGCATCGGCTCACGCAACGCGTTCCAGATGAGCTGAAAGTAGACCATCGCGTGCTCCTGGTCGAGCTGGCCGACGGCAACGAGCGCCGCCTGGACGACGGCGAGCCCGTTCGGCCCGTTGCCGTGCGCCACCGCCGAGAGCACGGCGAGCTCGGTGTCCGCCGCCGCGTCGGCTGGATCGGTGATCTCGGGGACGACGGCCGGGCCCAGCACCAGCGGCTCGACGTGGCCGAGGCCCAGGCCGAGGTCGATGCTCTCCGCCGCCCAGGCAGCGACGCCGGCGTCCGGCGCGACCACGAGCACGACCGTGCGGCAGCGCCTCTTGGCGCGCACGACCGTGACATACGTCGGCCACGAAAACTTCTTGTTCGGATCCATGTCGCGCTGGACCTCGATGACGATCGCCAGCACGAGCGCGCCGCTCGCGTCCCGGAGCTCGAGCACCAGGTCAGCGCGGAACTCCACGGGGATGAGCTGGTCGAGCGACGACTCGACCACCGCGGCGGAGGCGTGCGCCGGCACCTCGACGTGGAAGAGCGTCGCGAGCAAGCGGGGCGCGAGCGCCGGCTGGTCACGGAACATCTCGACGAGGGCGTTGTGCTCGAGCGTCGGCATGACGCTCGGCCTCGAGCACGCCCCATGCCGGCACGAAACGACGGGAAAACCCGTGGAGAGGGTCAGATCAGGGGGTGGCGGCGCCATGGCGGAGGCGGCGGCGACCACTCCCCGCGCCACGGCGCGACGGCCCAACGATTCGAGGCTGTGCCGCGGGCAAGGGCGCGAAGCGCATCCACCCGTCGGCCACAAGCCCCTGCTGGGCGGGCCCAGCACGGTGCTGCATCCTGCGCGCAACGGAGCAGGGTCACGCCCTCGATTGCCGCCGGGCACGTTGAACCGCGTCGAGGTATGCGCTCTGCGCGCTCGTCAGCGGCCTTCGCTCGACCAGCGCGTACCAAATCGCGTTCTCGATCCAGAAGCGATAGATGAAGGTCTCGAAGTCTGGAGCGCACAACACAAGCTGCTCGAATACGACGCCGTCGTCGTCATCGAGCGAGCCTTCAGAGGCGTCATCGAGCCATTCGGGCATTCCGGCGACGACGGCAGGCACATCGTCCGGCGGGAGGTACAGGTACCATAATACACACGCCTGCTGGTCGTTCATGAACCGAAGCAGGCGGCCCGGCTGGTTGCTCGGAGGTTCAAGGAGGCGCGTGGACAGTTCGAGATAACACGCTGTGCACGTCGGAACTCGACGATGAATCTCCGGCGTCGTCAGGAACGTGGCGAAGGCATCAGGAATCCTGATCCCTGCCTGCTGTGCCTCCCCGTACAGTTGGCTGAGATCTAGCTGTTTTTCGCAGCTCTCCTCGTGAACGCCCAAAACCGTGTCGCGTTCAGGCGGGGCAGGGAGCCACCGAAACGAGCCATCCCAATGGTGCTGCTCGAGCTCAGGAAGCTGATCGTAGGGGATCAACATGTAGGTGTTGCCGTGCCCCCAGAAGCTCTCGTGCGAGCCCGCGGCATACCAGCCCAGCGGGAAGGGAGAATCCAAAACGTTCATGGCGCTCCTATGCCTCCATCTCGAGCCGGCACGCCGCTCGGCCCGACCAACAGTCGATTGGTCGACCGAAGCCGCCGGACCAGGTCTGTCTGGATCGTCGCATCTTAGGGCCTCCCCCACAGAAAGTCTCACGGATCGGCTCTGCGCCTCAAGGCCCCAATACTGTCCAGCGCCATAGGGTAGATCGATCCGACACCGGCGGAAGCCGCCGCCTTTCCGGGGGGCCGGGGGCGCCTTCCGGGGGCGCGGCGGACGCGCGTCCCTCGCGCCCTCGCGGCCCTCTTCCCATGAATCGATGTCGCCGAACTTCAACGTGTTCGGCGTTCTAGCATCCTAGAGCAGCCCGGAGACCAGCCCCAGGACACCGCATGTCAGGCCCCCCGAGGAGAGCGCGACGAGAGGCTCCAGGCGCGAGGCGATCGACTCCGGGTAAACCCCGCTCCGGCGGGCCCAGCAGGTCGGCGCGCCCGCGTCGTCCCGGTCGCAGACCGCATCGCAATGGCCGAGGAGGGTGAGCCCGCACGAGGGCGATTGCCCGCAGACGCGCGCGAGGGTCTTCGCGCTCAGCGCCACACCGCAGTCGTCGATCAGCGCGTTGTCGGCGCAGGCGAACGCGGTCGGGTGGGCCGGCTCGAAGAGATCGCCGAACATGATCGCGTCCCGGACCGTGTACTCCGACGCATCGCCGTCCGACGCGTCGGCGAGCCCCGGGTGGCCGCCGGTCAGGTGCACGGCGATATGCGCCCCCAGCGCGTTCAGCGACTGCAGCAGGCACGCCGTCATCCAGCGCCGCGACGCGCCGTCCGAGAGCGGTGACGTGGCCCACGACGGCGCGAGCCCGATCCACCCGGCGAACGACCGCTCGAAGCGCGCCTCCACCGCCGCCCCCGCAGGCAGGGCGCAGGCGACCACGCGCTCCACAAGATGCCTGCCCTGCTCGCTCGCGAGGAGCGCCGCCCCACCGCCGTCCAGCCCGTCCGGGAGCGGCGCCCGCGCGAGCGCCCGCAGCGCCTGCTGCGTCGACGGCTTCCAGAAATAGGCCGGCTCGAGGCCGTTCATCACGATGATCTCCTGCTCCGCGACGAGGACCGACTCGGCGTCGTCGGCCGGCGCCGCTCCGCACCCGACCGCGAGCACGCAGAAACCGATCACCCCGGCAGCATCGATCCTTACGCGAAGCATGACCCCATCCTCCAGTTAAGGCGCACGTGCGTGCGCATCACACCCGGTTCAGCGGCCACTCCTAAGCAATTCCTGATCCGCGGCCGCGGCCGGCCGGTCGTCCGCTCCGGCGGTCCTCGCGCCGCGATCGCCGCAACCGGGCTCAGCCGCGAGGTGCGCGGCGCGATCAGCAGCGGCTCGCGGCGGCCTGCGACGCGTCGAGCCGGAGCGCGAGCCCGTCGAACCGCGAGCGCCAGGCCGGATGCTCCGAGAGCAGCGCGCGGGCCCTGCTCAGGCTCGCGACAGCGACCTCGACAGCACCGTGGCGGAATGCCGCACGGCCGCGCCAGTAGAGGACCTCGAGGAGCTCGTCGGCGAACTGGAACGGGCCGGCCTCGAGCTCCGCCTCGTCGAGGCCGCCGAGCAGGTCGCGCGGCGCGACGCCGTCGCCGCCGTCCGAGAGCAGGCAGCGCAGCATCAGGTAGCAGCCGTGCGCCGCCTTCGCGGACGGCTCCGGCGGGCACGACGCGGCGATCCACGCGAGGAGGCGCCGCGCCTCGCCGAGCTCGCCCCGCGCCGCGAGGATGCGCGCGAGCAGCAGCGAGCACTCGGGCACGGGGCGATCCACGAACCGCCGCTCGAGCGTGTGCGCGCGGCGCGCCAGCGAGAGCGCCTCGTCCTGCTGATCGCTCCAGTAGAGCAGCTCGGCGACGTTGTACGTGGCGACGCGCTCCAGCCACGGGTTGCCGATCTCCCGCGCGAGCGCGATCGCGCGCCGGAGATCCGCGGTCGCGCGCGGGAGATCCTTCTTCAGCGCCCAGAGCACGACGCGGTTCATGATCGCGACGCAGAGGTGCGGCAGATCCTCGGCCCGCTCGCAGAGCGAGATCGCGTCCTCGGCCCGCCGCTCCGCCTCGGCGAAGCGGCCCGCGTGCGCGAGCTCGGTCGACAGCAGCACGAGCGCGATGATCCGGCCCTCCTCGTCGCCCGCCGACTCCGCCAGCGACGCCCCCTCCGAGAGGAGCGCGATCGCCTCCGCGACCTCGCCACGCCTGAGGCGCGTGCGCCCCTCGGCCACGCAGAGGCGCGCCGAGAGCCGCGGCGAGCCCGCGCGCGCCACGAGCGGCCGCGCCAGCTCGACCCGCCGCGACGACGCCTCGTAGGCGCCCGTCCAGTCGAGCGCCGTGGCCTCCTCGAGCAGGACGTCGGCGCGGAGCTCGTCGTCCGCGAGCTCGAGCGCGGCGGAGAGGTCGGCCAGGGCCTCCTCGATGAGGTGGAGCCGGTAACGGATCCGGCCGCGGCCGGCCAGCGCGAGCGCGCGCCGGCGGCGATCGCCCTCGCCGGCGAGCTTGAGCGCGGCGGTGTAGCAGCGCTCCGCCTCGACGTGCCGGTGCCGCGCGAACGCGAGATCCCCGAGCCGGAGGTGCGCCTCGGCCGCCTCCTCCCCCGCCCCGCACGCGCCCGCGTGCCGGGCGAGCGGCTCGAGCTCCTCCGGCCCCGGCTGCGCCGCGAGCTCCGGGGGCGGCGCGGCCGGGTCGGCCCGCGGGGCCGCCGAGGACGCGGGAGGGAGCCCCCGCTCGACGCGCGCCCGCCAGAAGGCGAGCGCGTGCCGGTGGATCTGCGCGCGGTGCTCGGGATCGAGCGTCTCGTACACCGCGTCGCGAAAGAGGCCGCTCTGGAACCACCACCGCTCGCCATCACCCCGCGCGCGGCGACCGTCGCCCTCGCCGTGCGCGGCGGGCTCGCCGTCACCCCGCGCGCGGCGCCCGATGATGCCCTGCTCGACGAGCACGCCGAGCCCGTACCCGGCGTCGACCGGCGTCCCGGCGCCTCCGGCGCGATCCACGGCGTCCTGCACCCACTCCAGCTCGGCCCGCGTGAACGACTCGCCGAGCACGGCGCAGAGCCGCGCGAGCGCGGCGACCTCCTGCGGCAGCCCCCCGAGCTGCCGCATCGCCAGCCACTGCCATGCCGGAGAGACCGGCAGGCCGTCGAGCTCCGCCGCCTCGACGCAGTAGTCGCCGCCCCCGGGGCGGCGGCGCACGAGGCCGGCCTGCTTGAGCGACCGGATGATCGCGGCGAGGCAACCCGGGTTGCCGCCGGCCCAGCGGGCGAGCCCCCGGAGCACGTCGGCGGGCGGGTACGCGGCCGGCAGGAGCAGCTGCGCCGCGAGGTCCGCCGCGGCGGCCTCGTCGAGCGGGGCGAGCGTCACCCGGTCGGCGCGCTGCGTGCGCGCGCCCCACGCGGGGCGGAAACGCTCGAAGCGCGGGTGCGCGATGACCGCCGCCCAGAGCGCCACCCCGGCGCCGTCGAGCGTCGCGACCTCGAGCGCGTCGAGCACGGGGACGTCCGCCCACTGCGCGTCGTCCACGATCACCGCGACGGGGGCGCGGCGCGCGCGGCGGCGCAGCCCCTCGGCGATCGCCCGCGCGAGGTGGTGCGGCGTCGCGACGGGCGCGGCACCGGGGCGCGACCACCCGAGCGCCGCGGCCACGGACGCGAAGGTCGAGGCGCCGATCTCCGGGCCGAGCCGCGCCTCGCAGAAGGCCCGAGGATCGGCCGGCGCGGCCGCGGGCGCGGCGAGCGCGAAGCGCAGGATCGCCGCGGTGTCCTTGCTCGCCTCGCCCGGCAGGGGCTGCGCCGCGCGCACGACGAGCGCCGCGGCGCCGGGGCGGAGGTGCCGCGCCACGGCGGCCGCCTCGGCCGCGACCCGGCTCTTGCCGAGGCCGTCGTCGCCGAGCACCGTGACGAGCGCGGGACAGACGCCGCTGAACGCCGCGGCGGCGCTCGCCTCGAGCGCCGCGACGACGTCGCCCCGCCCCACCGTGGTCGGCGGCGGCGCCTCGAGCTCCGCCGCCGGCGCGCCCTGCGGCGAGGTGGGGGTCATGGTCGCCTCGGCCTCGGCGAGGGCGCGCTCGAACTCCTCGGTGAGCGCGACGCCCGACCAGGGATCCGCAGGGATCCAGGTCTCCGGGCGATCCACGGCCGCGCCGTAGACGGCGGGCGGGGCCTTGTCGCGCGGACGGATGATGACGCCCGCGAGGTGGAGCGCGGCGCGGGCGCCGTGCCGCTCGACGAGCTCCCGCGCGGCGGCGAGCGCGAGCCGAACCGGGTCCTCGGCGTCGTGGGCCGAGAAGACGGCGGTGTAGCGGCGCCGGCGCTGGCGGACGCAGATCCCCCTGCGGCTCGCGAGCGCGGCGACCACGACCGGCGTGGCGGCGCCGGTCTCCGCGACAAGCACGACGGCCGGCTGGAGCCCCTCGGCGATGAGCCTGCCGCCTCCGCGGCCGGAGGGCGGCCCCGGCGCGATCGCGGGCCGCGAGGTCGGCTCCGCGGCAGCGGCGGCGCCGCGCTCCGCGATCGCGGCCGCGTCGGCGGCGGCGCCGGGCTCCGCGATCGCGGCGGCGCCGGGCTCCGCGGCGGCGCCGGGCTCCGCCGCCGCGCCGGGCTCGGCGGCGGCGGCGCCGAGCGCGCAGGCCTCGTCGAGCGCGCGGCGGAGCGCGGCCGCGCTCGGAGGCCGGCGGCCGGGATCCTTGGCGAGGCACGAGAGCACGAGCTCCTCGAGGGCCTCGGGGACCGGCGCGAGCTCTCCCGGCCGCGGCGGGCGCAACGTGAGGTGCCCGTGCTCCACCGCGCCCGTGTCCCCCACGAACGGCGGCCTGAGGGTGAGCAGCTCGAACAGGATCGCGCCGAAGGCGTAGAGATCCGCGCGCTCGTCGAGGTCGGCCTCCGCGCGGAGCTGCTCGGGCGCCATGTACTCGGGCGTGCCGACGACCGTGCCCCCGCGCGTGATCTCGATGTCGTCGTCGTGGGGCGCCCCGGCGGGCCGCGCCAGGCCGAGGTCGAGCAGCACCGCGCGCGCCGCGCCCGCCGCGGCGCCCGCGCGCCGCGGCGTGAGGATCACGTTCTCCGGCTTGAGGTCCCGGTGGACGACGCCCCGCGCGTGCGCGGCCGCGAGCGCGTCGAGCAGCGCGGCCCCGCGCGCCGCCGCCCAGGCCGGCTCGGGAGGCCCGGGCAGCGCCGCGAGCGCCTCGGCGAGCGTCTCGCCGGGGACGAGATCCATGGCGAACCAGGGGCGGCCGTCGTCGAGCCGCCCCTCGGCGTGGACCCGCGGGACGTGCGGCGGACCGATGAGCCGGAGCGCGCCCGCCTCGCGCCGGAACCGCGCCTGGACCGTCGGCCGGGGGGAACGGCCGACCTTGAGGGCGACGGGGAGGCCGTCCGCCTCGCGCCGCGCGGACCACACGGCGGAGAAGCCGCCCTGCCCCAGCAAGCCGCCGACCTGGAAGCCCGGGACGCGCGGCGGCCCCGGCGCGGGCGTGCGCTCGGCCGACGGCGGCGCCGTCCCGCCGTCTCGAGGGCAAGCCCCCGCCGGGGGGAGCCGGCGGTGGCACTGTGGGCAGCGGGACACGTCGTTGCTCCCTGGGGCCGGCGGAGAGCCGTCAGCTCGCCGCAGCCGCTTATGGTACCGTCGCTCGGCCGGTCCATGGTGAGCGAAGAGCCCGACACCGTCCCCAGCGCGGGGATCCCCAGCGAGCGCACGGTCCGGACCGCGCAGCCGGCTTCGGCCGAACCCGCCGCGCCGGCCGCGCCGATCACGTTCACGCCGATGACGCCGACCGCCACGGCCACGCGCCCCCCGGCGGCGGCGCTCGCCGGCCTCGTGCTGGACGCCCTGCTGCCCGGGGAGCGGGCGGGCGACTGGGTGATCGAGGGCCCGCTCGGCGCGGGCGGCTTCAGCGTGATCTACCGCGCCCGGCACGCGGACCGCGGCACGGCGGCGGCCGTGAAGGTGCTGCACCCGGAGCTCAGCGCGCAGCCGGACGTTGTGATCCGCTTCCAGCGAGAGGTGGAGACGGTCCGGCGGCTGGAGCACCCCGGCATCGTCCGGGTCTTCGAGCAGGGGCAGCTCGAGGACGGGCGGCCTTACTACGTCATGGAGCTGCTCGCCGGGGTCAGCCTGGATCAGCACCTGCGGTCGCGCGGCCGGCTGTCGCCCGAGGAGGCCCTCGCGGTGCTGGAGCCGCTCTGCGACGCGCTCGAGGCCGCGCACGCGCAGGCCGTCGTGCACCGCGACCTCAAGGCGTCGAACGTCTTCCTCGAGGAGGACGGTGACCGCCGCCGCGTCGTCCTGCTCGACTTCGGGGTGGCCAAGCTGCTCGACGCGCCCGGGCCGTCGCTGACCTCCTCGCGCGAGGTCCTCGGGAGCCCCTCGAGCGTCGCCCCCGAGCAGCTCCTCGGCCAGCCGGTCGACGTCCGGGCGGACGTCTACGCGCTCGGCGCCCTCACCTACCGCATGCTCGTCGGCGAGCCGCTCTTCAGCGGGGACATCGGCGCGCTCCTGCGCCAGCTGCACCTGTTCGCGAGCCCGCCGCGCCCGAGCGCGAAGGCGCGGCTCTCGCCGGGCTTCGACGAGGTCATCCTCCGCGCGCTCGCCAAGGATCCCGCGGCGCGCCCCCCGAGCCCCGGCGCGTTCCTCGAGGAGTTCCGCGGCGCGCTCGAGGCCTCGCGCGGCGCGAGCGACGCGCCGAGCGGGGCGCGCGCGCGCCCCGGGGTGGCGGTCTACGCCGAGGTGGGCGCCGCGCCCGAGGCGCTCGACGCGCCGGACGATCGCCTGCTCGCGGATCTGGAGGCGATCCTGCCGTTCGTGGCCGCCGAGCTCACCGAGGCCGGGCTGTCGCCCGGGGCCGAGACCGGCAGCAGCCTGCTCTTCACCGCCGAGCGCCCCGCCGACGCCGACGCGGAGGCGCGCCGCCGCGCCGTGGACGCCGCGCTCCGGATCTTCCGGCGGCTCGAGGGCCGCCCCGGGCGCGATCCCAGGGTGCAGGTGCGCCTGTGCCTCCACACGGGGGAGCTGCTCCTCGGCCCCTCGGGGGAGCT
Source organism: Sorangium sp. So ce836 (assembly GCF_028553905.1). Classification (NCBI taxonomy): domain Bacteria; kingdom Pseudomonadati; phylum Myxococcota; order Polyangiales; family Polyangiaceae; genus Sorangium; species Sorangium sp. So ce836. The sequence continues at coordinate 6,864,780 of NZ_CP102233.1, forward strand.
GCTCGGCGGCGAGCTCGCGGAGGTCGGCGGCTGGGCGCCCGAAGGGGCGCAGGCGGGCGTGTTCGCCTCGCCCGAGGTCGTCGCAGGCCTCGGGATCGTCGCCGGGCCGCTGGCGCTCGAGGGGACGATGCTGGTCCTCGCCGGGGCCGAGCCCACCGCAGCGCGGTAGCGGCGCGCTCCGGCACCGCGCCGGAAAAGTCCATCTCGGGTGCTGCCTGCGAGAGCCATCAGCAGCTGCGTGCCCGCGTCTGCACCGCAGATGCGATGTCCGGGACACCGCTCGGGCCGCGTTTGACATGGTAAGGTGGTGCGTGTGATCCGCACTGCGATACCCACACCAGGCGAGGACGCGACCACCGTGCTGAAGGTCCACCCGCGCGAGGTGACGTTCGGCAGATTCAGCGTGCAGGTGGTGAGCGGCCCGGATCAGGGCGCTTCGCACGTGGCCGACGCGCCGGAGCTCGCGATCGGCACCGCGGCCGGCAATCACCTGGTGCTCACCGATCCGTCGGTGTCGCGCCATCACTGCGCCATCGCCGCGACCCCCAAGGGCTATCAGCTGCGCGATCTCGGCAGCACGAACGGCGTCCTGCTCGGGGGCTTCCGCGTGGAGGCGGCGTACCTGACCCCGGGCGCCACGTTCGGCGTGGGCCAGACGTCGCTGCGCTTCGATCACCTGCCCGACGAGGTCCACGAGCCGCTCGGGGACGCGGAGCTCTCCGGGCGGGTGCTGGGGCAGAGCACGGCCATGCGCCGGCTCTTCGCGATGGTCCCGCGGATCGCCGCGGCGGACGCCACGGTGCTCCTCGAGGGCGAGACCGGGTCCGGCAAGGGGCTGCTCGCCGAGGTGATCCACCAGAAGAGCCCGCGCGCGGGCGGGCCGTTCGTGGTCATCGACTGCGGCGCGATCCCGCCCACGCTCATCGAGGCCGAGCTGTTCGGGTACATGAAGGGCGCGTTCACGGGGGCGCACCAGGCGCGCGCCGGCGCCTTCGAGGCGGCGCGCGGGGGCACGGTGCTGCTCGACGAGATCGGCGAGCTCCGGCTCGACCTCCAGCCGAAGCTGCTGCGCGCCCTCGAGGAGCGCTCGATCCGCCGCATCGGCAGCCTCGATACCGTCCCGCTCGACGTGCGGATCATCGCGGCCACGAACCGCGATCTCCGGCAGGAGGTGAACCGCGGCACCTTCCGCTCGGACCTGTTCTACCGGCTCAACGTGGTCCGGCTCCGGGTGCCGCCGCTGCGCGAGCGGCGGGACGACATCCCGCTGCTCGTCGCGCACTACTACCGGCAGTTCGCCGACAAGGTGGATCCGCCGGCAGATCTCGTGGAGCGGCTGCTCCACCACGACTGGCCCGGCAACGTCCGCGAGCTGCGCAGCGCGGTGGAGCGCGCCGTGCTGACCGGCGATCCCGCGATCGGAGAGGGCTGCGCCGCGGCGCGGGAGGTCGGCGACGACGATCAGGCGCTCCGGCCGGACGACCTCGAGCTCTCGTTCCGCCAGGCCAAGGAGCGCACGGTGGCGCGCTGGGAGCGGGCGTACGTGAGGGCGCTGATCCGGGCCAACGGGGGGAACCTCTCCCACGCCGCGCGCGCCGGCCGGATGGACCGGAACTACCTGCGGGAGCTCCTGCGCCGGCACGGGGTCACGGCGACCGAGTCATAGACGGCGTCGAGCAGCGGGGTGGAGCGGCTGCGGTTCGCGGTCGCCTCGTGCGCCTGAACGGGAGGCTCCGCCGGGGGCGGCGCCGCGCGTTTCGTGAACGCGCCGGCGCCGAACCGCTCCACCGCTGCCCCGAACCGCTCCACCGCTGCCCCGAACCGCTCCACCGCTGCCCCGAACCGCTCCACCGCTGCCCCGAACCGCTCCACCGCTGCCCCGAACCGCTCCACCGCTGCCCCGAACCGCTCCACCGTTGCCCCGAACCGCTCCACCGTTGCCCTTTTCGCTTCAGCCCCCCGGTGGCCCCCCGGTCGGGTGCCCTTTTCGCTTCAGCGCCCCGGTGGCCCCCCGGTCGGGTGCCCTTTTCGCTTCAGCCCCCCGGTGGCCCCCCGGTCGGGTGCCCTTTTCGCCTCACGCAGCGGAGCGACGTGCTCATCCCGTCCATCGATGACGCGAACGCCAAGCGGGAGCTTGCTAGGGTGTACGGACCCCCATGATCCCTGAAGAACGCGCCCCTCTCCCGCTGCCGGCCCCCGCTCCGCTCACGCCTCCGGAGGGCTTCGCGGAGCGCCTCGCGGCGATCGGCGTCACCCTCGACGCCGCGGTGATCGCCAAGCTCGGCGATTACCTCGCGCGCCTGCTCGCGATGAACGAGCTGATGAACCTCACCGCGATCACGGATCCGGTCGAGGGCTGGGAGAAGCACATCCTCGATTCGCTCACGCTCGTGCCTCTCCTGGAGGAGCTGAGCGCGGGGGCGAGCCTCGCCGACATCGGCTCGGGCGGGGGCCTCCCCGGCCTTCCGCTCGCCATCGCCCGGCCCGATCTGGAGGTGACCCTGGTGGAGTCGACGCAGAAGAAGGCTTCGTTCCTCGTCGCGGTGGCCGCGGGCCTCGGGCTCACCAACGTGTCGGTGCGCGCCGAGCGCGCCGAGCAGCTCGGCAAGGGCGATCTCCGCGGCGCGTTCGACGCGGTGACGGCGCGCGCGGTGGGGCGCCTGGTCGTGCTGATCCCCCTGACGGTGCCCTTCGTGCGGCCCGACGGGATGGTGCTTCTGGTCAAGGGGCAGCGCGCCGAAGAGGAGCTCGCCGAGGCGAGCCGGGTCCTCGGGCAACAGCGTGCCGCCTTCGTGAAGACCGTGGGGACACCGACGGGGAAGATCGTGGTGCTGCGGAAGTCGGGGGAGGAACCGAAGCGCCATTTCGGGCGGTGATCCCCGGCGGTGTCCCTCCCGCGCGTCCGGCGTCCAGGCGTCGCGAGGGGCCAGGCCGTAGCTCGGGCCCGCGCCGCCGTCGGCGATGTGGAGGACGAAGTCGCGGTGCTCGTCAGGCAAGCGGACCCGGTGCGTATCCGCCGGCCCTGCGGGCGCTGGGCATGCGCGGCGAGATCTCGCTCGGCGTCTGGGCAGTCGCGCTGCTCGTGGTGCTCCGCATGCTTCGCCGCCTGCGCGGCACGCCGCTCGATCCCTTCGGCCGCGCCCACGTCCGCCGGGTCGAGCGGGCGCTGATCCCCGAGTACGAGGCGCTCGACGTTGCCGCGGGCAGCGCGCGCCGCCCGAGGAGGGCGGCGCGCCTGGAAGGTGGGAGATGGAGGCTCAGTTGCAGGTGACGCTCTGGGCCGCCGCGAAGTTCGCGATATCGGCCCTGCACGACGCGGCCTCCGCCGCAGTGATGTTCGTCATCATGACGGGGAAGGCACCCCCGCTGCAATTACCGGGGAATTGGCTGCTCACGTTCATCACCTGCACACCACAGAAGGTTTCGTCTCCCTCCGGCCCCGGCGCCGTTCCGGCCATGAACTCCACGACCGACGTGCCCTCGTCGGAGACTGCCCAGGAAAAGCTGCCCGAAGTGTGGCAGGGAGCGGGGAAGGAGTAATTCGTGCACCGTCCGTCGTTCACGATCGTCCCGTCCAGCGCGGCCTCCCAGGCGGGGTTCCCGGCGCAGGGGCAGACGGGGCCGCAGGGCGCGCCGCAGCTCAGCGTGCCGCCGCAGCCGTCGGGGATGGTGCCGCAGTTCGCGCCCTGGGCCTCGCACGTGGTCGGCGTACAGCCGCAGACGTTGGCCGTGCCGCCGCCGCCGCAGGTCTCGGGGTCGGTGCAGGAGCCGCAGTTCAGCGTATCGCCGCAGCCGTCGGGGATGGTGCCGCAGGTCGCGCCCTGGGCCTCGCACGTGGTCGGGTTGCAGATCGGGAGACAGAGGCCGAGCACGCACGTCGCGCCGCTGCAACAGGGCAGCGTGGCGTCGCAGGGGGCGCCCTGGGGCAGACAGCCGCCGCCCTGGCAGGTCGGGTCGCCGACGGCGATGTAGTCGTCGGAGTGCAGCGAGTGCGCGGCGATGCAGGCCGCCACGCTGGTCTTGACGACCGTGTACGGGTGCGTCGTCGAGTTGGTGGCGTGGCAGATGGTGGTCTTGCCGTTGATCTCGTAGAGCAGGCACTGGAGGATGGAGAGGTCCTCATCAGCCTCGCCGACCTCCTCCGCGCCGGCGGAGTCGGACGGGGCCGTGCTGCACCCGGAACCGAGCGCGAAGAGGCCCACGGTGGCGATGGCGAGGATCGAGCCGAACATGGCATGGCGATTCTTGGGAAGCGTTGTCATGACGATATATCTCCTCGGGCGATGGCTCGTACGGGGCGTCGTGGAAGGGTGCGGTATCCTTGCGGTGGTGCGCGCCTGGTAACGGCGGAGTGCAACTCGACCGCGGCCCTCCTGGTGCTGCGCCGTCCAAACCTCGAGTACTGCGCCGTCCAAACCTCGAGTACTGCGCCGTCCAAACCTCGAATACTGCGCCGTCCAAACCTCGAATACTGCGCCGTCCAAACCTCGAGTACTGCGCCGTCCAAACCTCGAGTACTGCGCCGTCCAAACCTCGAGTACTGCGCCGTCCAAACCTCGAGTACCGCCCCGTCCAAACCTCGTCATGCAAAATCACGTGTTAACGAGTGCGAATCACATGTGAACGGCTCGGCCCGAAGCGGGGGTGGGAGGACTGGCGGGTGATGGTTGGGCACCGCACATTCGACCCGACGGATCGCGACAGATCGCCCCCGCAGAACCGTCCTGCCAGGGCTTCCTGCGGCGCGCCGCTGGGCGGCCGAGCTACGCTGCGTGATGCCTCGGGCGACGGCCCCTGGGACCGTGAAGGCGCACCGGGCCGTCGCGGTCCGCTGGCGGCGAGCGCCGCGCCTGGCGCCCTGCGCGTCCGTCCTGTCGCCGGGGGAACGGTCTCCGGAAGAGGGCGGCGTCGGCGCGGGCCAGGACGTCCGCGAGGTAGTCGCTGCCCCCGGCGTTCGCGCGGAGGGAGTCCTGGATGCCGCGCCGGTGCATCTCCCAGCCGCGACCGGGGACGAAGCGGAGCGTCGTCGTGGACGCGTGCGGCCGCGCGCGCTCGCGCAGCGCGTCGCCGTCGAGCACCCACACCTCGGGGCCGAAGGCGGCGACGGCCTGCCGCAGGTCGACCGCGGGCAGCGCGCCGGCGCGGTTGGCGCTGCTCACGAAGAGCGGCGCGTGGCGCTCGAGCAGCCAGGCGATGGGCTCCCACGTGACGCCGAAGAGGAGCGCCATGCCGTAGCTCGCGGCGGGCTCGAGCCAGCTCGGCGCGGCGACGTCGCGGGCCTGCGGCACGAGGGCGGTCACGCGCTCGACCGCGAGCAGCCAGCCGAGGCGGCGGCGCTCCGCCTCGTCGAGCGCGAGGTGCGGCGCGAGCCGGTCGAGGCGCGGCTCCCACGCGGCGACGGGGTGGTTGTGAGGTCGGCCCCGCGCGCGGTTCACGGCCGCGGCCGTCGTCCCCGCGACCACGTAGGCCAGCGGCGACGGGGTGGGCAGGACGACCGCCTCGCCGCGCGCGAGCGCCTCGTCGACGGCGAGCTTGCCTGCGGCGTCAAATCGCGCGACCGGCAAGGTGGCCTCCTGTGCGCTCGCGATCGTGCGTGGTCACGGATGATTCGATTCTTGCTTGAAACATGGTGGTCACACTCGACGGCGGGCGAGGTGGACGGGGGGATGGCGCCCTGCCGCCGCCGCGCGCTCTCAAGCAGGCATCGCGCCACGCGCAGCGCGGGCCGAGGCGTGGGCGAGCGCCGCCTCGGAGGGCGGTGATTTCCGCGGGGGTGCGGGGACCCCCGCGCGCGGTGGGCGGCGAGCGCGGCGGGCGGCGGCAGAGGCGCTCCCGGCGCCCGGGTGCTGGCTGCAGCAGGCGGCAGGTGCAGCCCGGCGCAGGCAACGAGCGCCCGCCCCCGCCGGCCGGTCAACCCGCTGGGCCCGCTGGACGGGCGAGCGCGAGGGCGTCGGACAGGATCCAGAGCCCCAGGCCGATCAGGACGAACGGCAGCGCCGCCCGGCCGTGGCGCCGGATGCGGCTGCCCAGGACCGGGTGGTGGACGAGGAGGTGGCCGAGCGCGCAGAAGGCGCCGGTCATGACCGCGAACACGGCCGCGTGGAGCGGGACGTGCCCCGGGGTGCTCGAGAACAGCGGGATGTAGGCGCCGAGGTTGTCCCCGCCGTTCGCGAGGGTCACGCTCGCCACCGCGAGCGCCTTGAACCGCGCCGCGCCGCCGGGCGGCTTCCCGTCGCCGTCGTCGCCGGCCCCGGGGCCCCGCCGGAGCGCCCAGAGGCCCCGCAGGCCGAGCGCGAGGGGTGCAAGGCCGAGCAGGCCGATCCACCCGTCCGGCACGCGGACGGCGAGCAGCGCGCACGCGACGCTCGCCAGGACGAGCGCCGCCATGCCGAGGAACTGGCCGGCGACGACCTGGCGGGGGGTGAAACGGGAGTCCGCGAAGAAGGCCGACAGCAGGAGGATGTCGTCGATGTTCGTCGAGATGAACACGACCACGCTCACCCCGAGCGCCGGAAGGATCTGCTGCATGGCGCCCGCGGGCGTAGCACCTCCCGCGGCCGGCCACCGCTCGGCGCGGCCGGAGCGGCTTCGGCCCTGCGCCGCGGGAGCCGTACCGGTCGTTCCGGGGTAGATAGCGTGGCCGGAGCGGCTGCGCCTGCGCAGGCGGACGGGAGGCGAGCCGCGCGCTCGCGGAATGGAGAGGCCATGACGACGAACCCCCAGCTCGCGGAGCCGACCCGGGCGACGGCCGCGCCCGGAGCGAACGCCGCGACCGTGGAGCAGCGCGCCCGGATGGACCTCCCGGTGCAGGGCATGACCTGCGCGGCGTGCGTACGCCGCGTGGAGAAGGCGCTGCGCGCGACGCCCGGCGTCGCGGAGGCGACGGTCAACCTCGTGACCCAGCGGGCGACGATCGCCTACGACGCGCAGACGACCACGCCGGCCGCGCTGGCCCACGCCATCGAGGAGGCGGGCTACGAGGTGCCCGAGGTGCCCGACGCCTCCGCCGTCGACGGCGCCCCCTCAGCGCCCGCCGACGCCGGCGACACCGCAGCATCCGCCGACGCCGCCGCCCGCGCGGCCGCCGCGGCCGCTCCGGCGCCGCGTTCGCACCCGGCCGCCTCCGAGCGCGCCGCCGCCATGGACGCGGCCGAGCAGCGGGAGCGGCGCGCGCTCCGGCGCGACGTCGCGATCGCCGCCGCGTTCACGGCCCCCCTGCTCGCCGTGGCCATGTCCCACGGCGCGATCCCGGCGCTCGACGGCGCCTTCGGGCGCTGGCTCTCGCTCGCGCTCGCCACGGTCGTGGTCCTCGGGCCGGGGCGCCGGTTCTTCCGCCTGGCCTTCGGCGCGCTCCGGCACCGCGCCGCCGACATGAACACCCTCGTGAGCCTCGGGGCCGGCGCCGCCTGGCTCTACTCGACCGCCGCGGTCGTGGCGCCCGGCCTCTTCCCGCACGCCGAGCACGGCCACCTGCCGCCCGTCTACTTCGAGGCCGCGGCCGCGATCGTCACCTTCGTGCTGATCGGCAGGCTGCTCGAGACGCGCGCGCGGAAGCGGCTCGCCGACGCCGTGCGCGGGCTCGTGGCGCTGCAGCCGAAGACCGCGCGGCGCCTCCGCGGCGACGCCGAGGACGAGGTGCCCGCCGCCGCGCTCGCGCCCGGCGACCTCGTGCTGGTGCGGCCCGGCGAGCGCATCGCGACCGACGGCGAGGTGGTCCGCGGCGCGTCCGCGGTCGACGAATCGATGCTCACCGGCGAGAGCATGCCCGTCGACAAGACCGCGGGCTCGGCCGTGCTCGGCGGGACGCTCAACCAGAGCGGCGCCCTCACCTTCCGCGTCACCAAGACCGGCGCGGACACCGCGCTCGCGCGCATCGTCGAGGCCGTGGAGCAGGCGCAGGGGTCGCGCGCGCCGATCGCCCGCCTCGCCGACGTGGTGAGCGGCGTCTTCGTCCCCGTCGTCGCCGCCGTCGCGTCGCTCGCCTTCGTCGCGTGGCTCGCGGTCGATCCGACCGCGGCGGGCCTCGCCGCGGCGATCGAGCGGTTCGTCGCGGTGCTCGTGATCGCCTGCCCGTGCGCGCTCGGCCTGGCCACGCCGGCGGCCGTGGCCGTCGGGACGGGGCGCGGCGCGGAGCTCGGCGTCCTCGTCAAGGGCGGCGCGGCGCTCGAGGCGGCGAGCCGCGTCGACACGGTGCTGCTCGACAAGACCGGGACGCTCACCTCGGGGCGGCCCGAGCTCACCGACGTCGTTGCCCTCGCGGGCCACGGCGAGGCGGAGCTCCTCGGCCTCGCCGCGGCCGCGGAGCTCGAGAGCGAGCACCCGGTGGCGCGGGCGATCGTCGAGGGCGCGCGCGGCCGCGGCGTGGGCCTCCCGGCGGCCTCGGATTTCCGCGCGGAGATCGGCCACGGCATCGAGGCGCGCGCCGCGGGACGCCTCGTGCGCGCCGGCACCGCGGCGTGGCTGCGCCGGGCGGGCATCGACACGGGCGCGCTGGAGGCCGAGGCCGAGCGGCTCGCCGCGCAGGGCCGCACGCCGTCGTTCGTGGCCGTCGACGGGCGGCTCGCGGGGCTCGTGGCGGTCGCCGACCGGCCCACCGAGGAGGCGCGCCGCGCCGTCGCGGCCCTGCGGCAGCTCGGCGTCGAGGTGGCCATGGTGACCGGCGATCGGGCGGGCGCCGCGCGCGCCGTCGCCGAGGAGCTCGGCATCCGCGCGGTGTTCGCGGAGGTGAGGCCGGAGGACAAGGCGAGGATCGTCCGCGAGCAGCGGGCCGCCGGCCGCCGGGTGGCCATGGTCGGCGACGGCATCAACGACGCGCCCGCGCTCGCCGGCGCGGACGTGGGGATCGCGCTCGGCAGCGGCGCGGACGTCGCGGTCGCGTCCGCCGACGTGGCGCTGCTCCGCGGCGGGATCGCCGGCCTGCCGGTGGCGCTCGGGCTCGCGCGCGCCACGCTGCGCACGATCCGCCAGAACCTCTTCTGGGCGTTCATCTACAACGTGCTCGGCATCCCTGTCGCGGCGGGCCTCCTGTACCCGCTCACCGGGTGGCTCCTCTCGCCCGTCCTCGCGAGCGCGGCGATGTCGCTGTCGAGCGTGTCGGTGCTCACCAACTCCCTCAGGTTGCGCGCGTTCGGCCGCGGCTGACGTCGAGAATGAACGCTCGATGACGGGATTCCGCGTCGTTCGCCGACGTCCGCTCGCAACGATGGCGCGCGGGCGCTCCGCCGCACGCCCACACGCACGCCGCGAAGCATCATCCGGACGCCGACGGGGGTGAATGCTAGAAACTGCGGGCGCACCAAAGTCCCAGAAATATGGAGGATCTATGAGAACTTACGACCGGCATACTGGCACAGCCGTTGCTCTTACCGTGCTCCTCGCGGCGCAGGCCGCTGACGCCGCCGTCACGGTCAACATCGTCCACCCGCACAACGAGATCATCGAGGGCGGCACGATCCCGGTGCGCGTCGAAGCGTCGTCCCTCGACGAAATCTACTATGTGGAGGCGGAGTTCGAGGGCCTCACCATCGAGCTCACGCCGACGGGAGACGGCTACTACGAGGGCGCATTCGAGCTTGGCGAGCTCGGCAGCGAGCTCCCCTACGGCCCTTATGTCGTGACGGTCAACGCGTACGACACGTTCGGCGAGGGGGCGAGCGATGAGGGCATCGTGCACCAGTATGCGCCCCCGACCGTGGCGTGGAACGTGCTGCCGCACGACACCCTCACGGCCGGCTGGCGCTTCGAAGCGAAGTGCATCCCGACGCCGCCCTACGAGTGCAAGGAGCTCTCGGCGCGGTTCGACAGCCCGAGCGGAAGCTACCAGTTCTACAACGACGTGCGGTCGCCCTACCCGCAGCCCGTGCCGGGACGGCTCTACGTCAAGGAGGACAATGGCGGGAGTGGCTACTGGCTCCCATCGGGCAAGACGTACACGCTCACGGTCTCGGCGAACGTCGGCGTCGGCCCCGGCGTCACCAGGACGGTCGGCCCCATCCATGTCGACCGCAGCCCGAGGCTCACCGCCGTCCAGCGCGCTCCCGGCACCATCCTCGATTTCGACGCCACGCGGTTCCTCTTCCTGGATTACCTCCGGCGCATCGGGATCTTCGATCGCAACACCCACCAGATCACGTGGGTCGAGGCCATCCCGGAATGGGCGGCCCCCCAGCTCGGCGCCGTCTACGGGGCGCTCACGCCGTCGGGGTCCGTGTACCAGTCGGCGACCGGCTACATTCTCTCCTGGGTCGATGGCGTCCGGCGCCAGATCGCGAGCGCGACGATAACGCCGCGCCTCGACGCCGTGAACGGCAATACGGCCGTGTGGACATCGTACAACGACGACTGGGCGCACGAGCACTCGCTGTCGACGGGCACGAACCGGACCCTCTGGTACAACCCGGGGAGCCGATCGCCGTTCCAGGCCGACATCCCGGCCTCGGGCGGCGTCTTCTTCGGCACCTACGAGAGCGCGTCGATCGTCGGGCCGGGCAACGCGCTCCTCGGGGATCACGCGGGCAACCTGCAGCGGCCGATCACCGACGGAACGAACGTCGTCGGCCGGTGGTGGGACGGAATGACGAGCTCGAGCTATCTCTACACCGCAGAGGGTGAGGAGGTGTTCCTCGGCGACTCGCTCACCAACACCTCGGCCGGGCTGCTGGCGCACGCGGGCTACGCCGCCTTCCTGAAGAGCGATGGCGACGCCAACCAGATCTGGCTGCGGACCCCCGACGGCGAGCAGCACCAGATCAGCGATTTCCCGAAGTCGAGCCGGTTCGACCAGGCGAAGCTCCGGGTCGGCCACGACGGCATCAGCGACGCCGGCGAGGTCCTGTTCCTGTACGAAGGCAAGCGCTATATCGGCCGGCCGGGGGGAGCCCCCGAGCCGATCAGCACCGAGCTCGGGCACGGCCGCTGGCTCGACGGGAGCTGGTATGTGACCATCGGCAACACGCTGTTCCAGGTCTCGACCCCTGCCAGCGCCGCCGCGCGGCTCGCCGCGACGGGGATCGAGGAGCTCGCGCGGGGCGAGGGCGTCGGCGAGCGCGAGGTGCTGTCCACGTCGTTCGCCGAGCGAGAGGCGCTCGACGCGACGGTGTGGGCTCGGGATCTGCACGAGCCCGACGCGCTGCCGGCGTCGGCCGACGGCGCCGAGCTGCTCGGCGACGTCGATACGGACACCGGCGCCGACATCGCGCCGGCCGGGGCGGGGTGCAGCACCTCGGGCCCGGCGGGCTCTGCCGGCGGCGCCGCCGCGCTCGCCGCGGCGCTCGCAGGCCTCGCGCTCGCGCGCCGCAGCCGCGCGCGCTCGTAGCGCGCCCCGCGCCACCTCGCCGCCGACCCGGGGCCCTGGCGCCGCCGGAAACTCACCGCGACCGTAGATCCCGCCCGCGGTGTCTGTTATAACGGACGCACGTCCACGCTCCGATCGGGTCCACGCCGATGCGCAGCGCCGCCGTGTGGGACGAAGCGCATCGACCCGGCAACGAACCGTCCATCACCGCCTCACGCCGCGAGCGTCGCGCGCCGGGAACGGCGGCGGCGCCCCGGAAAACACGCGAACGCCCAGCACCCAAGGAGACGCAGCGCATGCGCTTTCGTCCGGATCCCACCTTCTACCCTTCGCCGCGCCTGGCGATGGATGCGCCGCCCGAGCGGCTGGCCTACGTGACGGCGCTCGACGCGGGCGCCGCGCTGAAGCGCCCGGGCAGCCTCCGCCACGACGCGCTCACGGTCGTCGACCTCGACCCGAGATCGCCCGCGTATGGCACCCTCGTCTCGGTCAACGAGCTGCCGACTTACGGCGACGAGCTCCACCACTCGGGCTGGAACGCGTGCAGCGCCTCGCTGTGCCCTTACGCGCCGCACCCCCACGTGGAGCGCCGCTTCCTCCTGCTCCCCGCGCTCCGCTCGTCGAACATCTTCGTCTTCGACGTCAAGCCGGACCCGCGCCGCCCCGAGCTCGTCCACACGGTCCGGGCCGAGGAGATCGCGAAGCGGGCCGGCTACTCGCGCCCGCACACGCTGCACTGCGGGCCCGACGGCATCTACGTGAGCGCGCTCGGCAACCCCCAGGGCGAAGGGCCAGGGGGCATCTTCGTGCTCGACTGCGAGAGCTTCGACGTGCTCGGCCGCTGGGAGATCGACCGCGGGCCGCAGTTCCTCCACTACGACTTCTGGTGGCACCTCGGCCACGACACGCTGCTGACGAGCGAGTGGGGGACGCCGAAGATGATCGAGGACGGCGTGAATCCGGAGCTCCTGCTCGGCAAGAAATACGGCCACAAGATCCATGTCTGGGATCTCCGGAAGCGGAAGCACCTCCAGGCGCTGGATCTCGGCGACGAGCACCAGATGGCGCTGGAGCTCCGCCCCGCGCACGACCCGACCAAGGCCTATGGCTTCGTCGGCGTCGTCGTGAGCGTCAAGGACCTCTCCGCCTCGGTCTGGCTCTGGCATCGCGACGGCGACCGGTGGGCGATCCGCAAGGTCATCGAGGTGCCGGCCGAGCCGGCGGATCCCGATCTCTTGCCGCCGCTGCTCAAGGGCTTCAAGGCCGTCCCGCCCCTCATCACCGACATCAACCTCTCCCTCGACGACCGGTTCCTCTACGTGTCTTGCTGGGGCACGGGCGAGCTCCGCCAGTACGACGTGTCGGACCCGTTCCACCCGAAGCTGACCGGCTCGGTGCACCTCGGGGGCGTGGTCCGCAGGGCGGCGCACCGCCGCTCCGGGCCGCTGCGCGGCGGGCCGCAGATGGTCGAGGTGAGCCGCGACGGGCGGCGCATCTACTTCACGAACTCGCTCTACGCCTCGTGGGACGAGCAGTTCTATCCCGAAGGCGTCGGCGGCTGGATGGCCAAGGTCGACGCGGCCCAAGGCGGCGGCATCGCGCTCGACCCCGAGTTCTTCGTCGACTTCGGCCCCTTGCGCCCGCACCAGGTGCGGCTCGAGGGGGGCGACGCGTCGTCGGATTCGTTCTGCTATCCCTAGCTCGCCATGACGCCCTGGCTCACGCTGGCGCTCCTCGGCGCTTATCATGGCATCAACCCGGGCATGGGCTGGCTGTTCGCGGTCGCGCTCGGCCTGCAGGAGAAGAGCGGCCGCGCGGTGCGGCGGGCGCTCGTGCCGATCGCGATCGGCCACGCCGCCTCGATCGGGCTCACGGTCGCGCTGCTCGGGCTCGGGCTCGCGAGCGTGCCCGCCGCGGCGCTCCGCTGGTTCACGGCGATCGCGCTCGTCGCGTTCGGCGCGCTCAAGCTCGTGAGGCCGCGCCACCCGAGGTGGGTCGGCATGCGCGTCGGCTTCCGCGATCTGACCTGGTGGTCCTTCCTGATGGCTACCGCGCACGGCGCCGGGCTCATGCTGCTCCCGGTCTTCCTGCTCGGCGCTGACAACCCGGCGCCGTGCCATGGCGCCGGGTGTCACAACGCAGCTGGCCTGTCGCTGACGAGCCCCGCGGGCTACCTCGCCGCCGTCCTCGTGCACACGGCCGCCATGATGGCGGCGGCCGCGGCGGTCGCGCTCGTGGTCTATCACAGGCTCGGCGTCGCGATCCTCCGCACGGCCTGGTTCAACCTCGATCGGGCGTGGGCTGCCGCGCTCATCGGCGCCGGCGTCATCGCGATCCTGGTCTGACGCCGGTCACCCGCCCGTCGATTCGCCGTCGATTCGCCGTCAATTCGCCACGACGAGCTGCCACCGCTGCTCCTCGCCGCCGCTGCTCCCCCGCTGCTCGATCGCGGCAGCGTCCTCGGTCGAGCCCTGGACGACCCCGACCAGCTTGCCGCTGTTCTTGTTCCTGATCTGGAAGTCGCCGCCGCCCAGATCGATGAAGAGCCACGCCTGGTTGTCGCCGTCGTGGTCCGTCCATTGCTTCAGCGCGATCCCGTCGCTCTTCGACTCGTCGGGGACGTCCAGCACCTTGCCGCTCTTGACGTTGGTCAGCCGGAAGTAGCCCGCGCCGTTGTAGTTGAGGCTCCACTTCTGGTTGTCTCCGCCGTCGTCCGCGCTCTGGACCACCGCGGCCCCGTCCTCGGACGACGCGCCCGCGACCGTCATCACCTTGCCGCTCTTCTCGTTCATGAGCTTGAAGCGGTTCGTCGCCCCGGTGACGCTCCCCACCGTCGTGTCGATGGTCAGCGTGTTGTTCCAGCTCATGCTCATGGTCGTGTCCGAGGGGAACGAGATCGGTTGCCAGACATAGGTCGAGTCGTTGACCCGCCCGCCCCAGGCGCCCGCCCAGCGATCCCCCATGTACAGATAGGCCGTCCCCGCGCTCCCCTGGACCGGGAGCACGTACGTCGACTGCGAGTGGTAGGTCGTGCCGTCGGCGACGTTGGTCATCGTCGACCAGCCGCGCTCGAGCGAGCGGGACGTCGCGTACTTGGCCTGATTGGGGTCCCAGCCCGTGGCCCCGGAGGTCAGCAGGAAATAGACGCCGTTCCGCTTGAAAAGCGCCGGCGCCTCCCGGTGTCCGCCGGGGAAGAGCACGGCCGCCAGCCGGTCGACGGCCAGGTAGTCGGGGGTCAGCGCGTAGAGGTTGAGATCGTAGTTCTCGTTCGACGCCGAGATGAAGTAGCCCTTGCCGTCCTCGTCGACGAAGAGGCCGCAGTCCCGGGACATGTACCCGGGCTTGCCGTGGTCGGTCACCCCGGTGCCCGCGAGCGGCCGGAAGCTGCCGTGATACGTGTAGTCGCCGTCCACGGTGCTCGAGCTCGCGACCGCGGCCCGGGCCTCGCCGTAGTTCACCCCGTTCTCCCAGTGCATCCACATCACGTATTTGCCCGTGGAGGCGTTGTAGACCACCTTCGGGCGCTCGATGTTGGCCGGGTCGAGGTCCTCGTCGGAGTCCATGGTCAGCACATGGTTCCTGAACTCCCAGCGCCGCAGGTCCGACGACCGGTAAGCGGACACGGCATAGAACGTCCCGTTCGGGTTCCGGTTCTCGCCGAACCAGTAGTAATAGGAGCCCACCTTGATCACCCCGCCCCCGTGCGCCTGGATGGGGTTGCCCGAGGTGTCGGCCCACTGAATGCCGTTGACCAGGGGCCCGACCGGCGGGAGCGGCTCCGGGCCACCGCCCTCGCCGGCAGACCCGCCGTCGCCGGGCGCGCCGCCGTCTCCGGGCCCACCGCCGGAAGGGGCGCCGACCCCCGAGGTGACGCCGCCGCCGGGCGCGCCGCCGCTGCCGGGCGCGCCGCCGCCGCCGGAGGCGCCGGAGGCGCCGACCCCCGAGGTGACGCCGTCCCCGGGTGTCGCGCTCCCGGCGCCCTCGGCCGTACCGGCATCGCAGGCCGCGAGGCCGACCCCCGCGACCAGCAGGCACACCATCGGAGACAAGGAATCGAGACGCATGATGCCCTCCAGAAAGAGCACCATCTCCAGGCCTTCAACCGGGCTTGTCAAGGCCCTCGCGCGCGCGGTGGCAGCGCTGGGATGTTCCGCTCTCGTGCGAACAGCCAGCCTCGGCGATCTCGGCCGCTCGCGCCGGCCGATCAGCGCGCGCGCGCCGGAATCCCCGCCGCGGCGCTCGGGGCGGCGAGCTCGTACCTGTTCCGGGCCCAGGCCGCGACGTCCGCGACCTGCCGCTCCACGGGAGTCGCCGACACGCCGAAGGTCTCGCGGAATCGCGTGTCGTCGATGACATAAGGCACGTCCCACTGGTACGCCATCTCGACGGCCTCGCGCACGAACGGCGAGAACAGGCCGACCGCGCGCAGCACGAGGCGCGGGAGCCGCGCGACCTTCACCTCGACCCCGAGCGCGCGGCCGAGGCGCCGCGCGAGCGCGCGCGTGCTCTCGGCGGGCGCCGTCGGCAGGTGCCAGATGTGGCCCATGGCCTCTTCCCGCTCGCCCAGCGTCACGAGGCCGCGCGCCACGTCCTCCACGTATGTATAGGAGTGGGGCATGTCGGGATCGCCCATGCATTCCACGGCCTTTCCGGCGAGCGCGCGCGTATAGAAGCGCTCGCCCCAGGCGGACAGCGGCACGTTGGCGCCGAAGAAGTCGCTGGCGCGCCCGATGGCGACGCGCACGTCGCCGCGACGCTGGGCCCCGAGGCGCATCTCCTCGAGGTCGACGCGCAGCGCGCCCTTCTTGCTGCACGGGCGGCGCGGCGAGCCCTCGCGCATGGGCCCGTCGGGCACGCCGTACATGTAGAGGCAATCGAGCGCCACGAGCTTCGCGCCCGCCTTGCTCGCGCCGTGCACGGCGCCCCGCGCGATGGGCAAGAGCTGCGCGGGCCAGAGATGGTAAGGCGGGTTCATGCAATCGTAGACCACGCTGGCGCCGCGCGTGGCCTCCTCGGCGAAGGCGAGCTCGGTGATGTCGCCGCACACCGACGTGAGCCCCGGCCGCTCCGGAGCGCGGCGGGTGCGCTGCACCAGGCGCACGCGATGGCCGCGCGCGAGCAGGAGCTCCGCGACGCGCGGGCCGATCTGGCCGGCGCCGAGCACGACATGGAGCTGAGAAGAGGAGCTGGGGGCGGGCGATGCGTTGTCCATGAGCCCAGGATGGTTCTTGCAACGGCGCAAGACAACGCCCGGAAACTGCAAGCGGTGGCGGCAAAAATGCAAGACCTGAGAGGGCGCGGCGCCGGCGAGGCACGCCCGCGACCGAGGCAGATCGCGACGCTACGGGGAGGGTATGTCCCGCCGGCGAGGCGCGGTCAGGTGAGGCCGGGGAGCGGCCCGGTGCTGAACTGGGGGTCGCCGAAGGTCGTGTCGTCGGTCCCCATCGCGTTGGCGATCGAGACCAGCAGATCGTTGTGCTGGCGGGGAGAGCCGCCGTTCGCCAGGTAATCCACGAAGCGGCCGGTGCGGAAGGCCCCACCCGCGCTGCCGGCGAGCAGGAACGGCATGTTCGTGAGCGCGTGCTGCGTCGACTCGCTGATCTCGGTGACCCACAGGACGACGGTGTTGTCGAGGAGCGTGCGATCCCCTTCCGCGTACGAGTCGAGCTTGCCGAGCAAGTAGGCGAGCTGCTCGGCGAACCACGTGTGGATCTTCGAGTACTGCGCCTTGCCCGCGGCGTCCCACTGGTGGGAGATGGCGTGGTGGTTCCCCTGGAGATCGAGGAACGGATAGAGGTGCTCGCTCTCGGCGTACGACCACTGGATCGTGCAGATCCGGGTGAGGTCGCACGCGAGCGCCGCGGCCGCCATATCCATCTGGAGCTTGCCGATGGCAGGCATGTTCGCGTCGTCCGAGAGGTCGATGCGAGCGCCGAGCGACGGGCCCTGGCAGCTCGCGGTCGGGCCGCCGCCGCTCGACGAGCCGCCGCCGGCCAGGCGCGCCTCGATGTCCTGGATCGACTGCAGGTGCGCGTCGAGCTTGACGCGATCTTCCCGGCCGATGCGGGGCCGCACGTCGGCGATGTCCTCGCGCAGGATGTCGAACACGGTCCGCCGCTGCGCGCGGAGCCGATCGAGCGCGTCGGAGCTGCCCTGGCCCTGGCCCGGCACCGAGGCCCCGAAGAGCTGCTGGAACGTGTCGTAGGGATCCTCGCGCGGCGGGATCGGCTGGTCGGGCCCGGCGTAGCAGAGCCGGCCGCGCACCTCCGCGTCGCGGACCTGGACGCCGAGCTCCAGGGTGCGAAACAGCGTCGGCGGCTTCAGCTTGTTCGCGATGTGCTGGTCGAGCGAGATCCCCGACGACCAGCCGGCGTTGTTCGAGTTGAAGCTCCGGAAATTGCCCCGGAGCAGCGCCCGCCCGGTGAGCAGGCCGCCGATGCCCCGCGCGTGCTCGGAGCCGATGTTGGAGTTGACCACGACGTTCATGTTGATCCCGCGCAGCGGGAGCAGCTTCGCCTTGTACGGCGAGAGCGGCTGCAAGAGCGGGCTCAGCGTGAAGTTGGTCTCGGTGCCCTGGGGCATCCATTGCGACTCGAGCGTGCCGTTCGGCGTGTAGAACACCACGAAGCGCTTGGGCGCGGTGGTCTCGTCCCCGCGGGCCAGCTCGGAGTTGAGCAGCGGGATCGTCGCCGTCGCCGCCAGCGCGCCCTGGAGCATCCGCCGCCTCGAGATCATTCGCTGTCTCATCTCACTCCTCCTCTGCCGCGATCGCGCTGCGGAACATGAACGCCTCGGTCTGCGTGGTGGCCACGATGAGCTCCACGAGATCGCCCTCGGAGGCGTCGAACCCGCCGCGCAGCTGGTCGAGCGAGCAGCCGTCGCCGTCCGTCTCGAAGCGACCCGCCGCGTAGCGGAACCACTGGGTCGCGATGCACTCGCGGACCTGCTCGCTCCCGGCGAGCCGCTCCGCCAGCTCGCGGACGCCGACGAACGGGCCATCCACGTCCGCGGACCGGAAGATCTCGCCGGAGCTGTCGATCACCTGCCCGCCCTCCTCGGTGCGGTAGGCGCCGACAGCATCGAAGTTCTCGAACGCGAAGCCGATGGGATCCATCAGCTGATGGCAGCCGGCGCACGACTGGTCGGAGGAGTGCTGCTGGAACCGCTCGCGCGCCGTGGCGCCCTCCTCGCTCGTAGGCGGCGTGAGGTCGACGTTGTCCGGGGGCGGCGGCGGATCGTAACACAGGAACTTCTGCCGGATCGCCTTGCCGCGCAGGACCGGAGACGTCTGATCCGGGTGCGCATGGACGGCCAGGAACGCAGGCTGCGTGAGCAGCCCGGCGCGCTGCTCGGGCGGGAGCTCGACGAGCTGGGGCGTGGTCGTGCCGGGCGGGACCGACACGCCGTACAGCTCGGCGACCGGCTCGGTGGCGAAGCCGACGGGCAGCGTGAGCAGGCTCGACAGCTTTCGATCCCCCGACCACAGCACGTGCTCGATGAACGCGGGCGTCTCGGCGCGCATCCCCGCGACGAGCTCATCGTCGAACCCGGGGAAGGCGCTCTTCTCCTTCACGATGGTCTGGAGCCTCCCGAGGTTGAGCCATTGCTTGTAAAATTCCGCAATGGCCAGGCGCGCCCGCGGGCTCTCGAGCATTTCGCGGGTTCGCTCGGCGAGCTGTTCGCGGGTCTCGAGCAAGCCGGCCTCGGCGGCCGCGAGCAGCTCGTCGTCGGGCCCCGACGCCCAGACGAGGTAGGAGAGGCGGGACGCCATCTCGTACGGATCGAGGCGCACCTTCGGCGCCGAGTCGTCGAGATCGTGGCGCAGCTCCAGGCGGAACAGGAACTTCGGCGACTGCAGCACGGCCCGGAGGACCACCTCGATCCCCTCGCGCAGCGACCCGCCCGTGCGCCCCGCGTCGTAGGCGCGCATCAGCCGGTCGACGTCCTGCGGCGCGAGCGGCCGGCGGAACGCGCGGCGGCCGAAGGTGTCGATGAACTTCCGCGCGCACGCCGCCTCCGCCTCGGCCTGGCCCGCGACGGCGGCCGGGTCGCACGGCAATAGCTTCGACAGATCGCCCGCCACGGCCTCGGCCGCGAGCTGCTCGGCGGCCAGCAGGTACTTCTCGGCGTGCAGCGACGATATCGTCAGCACCGAGGCGTTGTTGTTGAACCCGCCGGCGACCTCGTCCACCGGGAATTGATCGGCAGGGGTAAGCGACGTTCCGAGCAGATCTCGAACCGTGTTGTTGTATTCGAATCGCGTCAGGCGCCGCTGCGGCGCGAGGAGCCGCTCGGTCCCCGCGCACGCCTGCGGGCCGCCTTGTCCGGACCCGGGGACGTCCTCCCCGTCCCCGGCGCCCGCCGCTCCGATCCTCCCGTCGCACCCGGCCGCGAGCGTCAGCGCGAGCGTCGCGGTGGCCGCGAGACAGCCTCGCCAGCGACGACACCTTGAGTCAGCCATACCGTGGCCTCCTACCGTCGTTCACAACCTACGGTGAAGCTTCGGCACGCGTCAAGCGCTGTTCCGGCCAACGATGGATCCGGAAACTGGCGCCCAAGGCTCGATCGGCGCTTGTCGTAAAATCATCGATGACGGACTTCACCGCTAGCACGAGCGGCGATTCAAAGCCTGCCTCGATGCGGCCCGATCGGCTCGATTGACTGGCCGCGTCAACGCAGCAGATCGCACCGCGCCATCTCGGCGACTCGGGCCAAGAAAATTGCACTCACGCCGAAGCCATCGTGTCTCTCCGCGCCACCGCGCCGAAACCTGGACCGCGATCCCCAGAATGCCCGCGCTGCGGCGCCTTGATCACGAGCGCGCCAGAAATCCGACCGCGCGCGGGCGCCGGGCTGCTCTCCGGGGGAGCGCCGGCGCGCGGCGCGACGAGCGCGCGCTCCGAAGGATTACGGGGTGTCCTCGACTCCGCTCCTGCCATCCTTCGCGGGCGCGGCCGCGCGGGAGGCAGGCAGCCGCAGCCATCCGTGCGCGGCGAGGAAGCGGCGCAGCGCCGGGTCGTCGGCGGACAGCGGCGGCAGGTACTCTCCGACGCGCTCGCGGCGCCACCACGCGCCGCTGCCGTCGCCGATGCGGGTGAAGCTGTACCGATAGAGCTCGGCGCGGATGTACCGGGGCGGCGCGCCGGGAAACGGGTTCGTCCCGAGCAGGCGCTGCGCGCCCGGGTCGCCCGTGAGGAGCTTGTAGACGAAGTGGACGAGCCACGGCTCGCTCTCGTAGCTCCCGAAGGCGGCGAACCAGATCTGCCAGTCGAGGCGATAATGATACGGTGTGATGACGCACGGGCGCCGTCGCACGTCGCCCGGCTTGCACGGCAGCTCGTATTCGAGCCATCGCGTCCCCTCCCCGAGCGCCTCGTCGCTCGTGCCCTCCAGGATCACCTCGTAGCGCTCGCGGCCGACGCTGCCGAACGCACCGTAGGTGTTCACCAGACCGAAGCTGTCGAACGTGGCGTTCATCGCCTGCCGCGGCGAGAGCAGGTTCATGACCGGGCTCACGCTGAGGCAGAGCACCAGGACCGCGAGCACGGCGGCGGCGGCGCGGTGCGCGCGCGACGGCGAGCGATGCTCGGAGAGGGCCGCGGCGCGCTCCCTGAGCCGCGCCGGGAAGAGCCGGCCGAGGGCGCCGTCGTCGAAGCAGGCGAGCGCCGGGACGATGGTGAGCCAGTTGAGGAAGGAGAGGTTGCCGCTCGCGATGAGCAGGACCTGGAAGAGCACGAGGAGCGCGCCGGCGGCGTGCCGGGCGCGGCGGGGGCCGAACGCGAACCAGGGGACGACCAGCTCGACGAGGTGATTGAACAGCACGCCGAGCGCGTGCGCCGGCCGCGGGAGCTGGTGAAGGTAATAGCTCAGCGGGCTCGGCACCGGCTGCGTCTCGTAATGATAGACAAGGCACGAGAGGTCGCGCCAGCACGGGTCGCCCCGGAGCTTGATGAGGCCGGCGCCGAGCATGATCCGGAAGATGAGCCAGCGGAAGAGCCAGATCACCACGACCGGCGGCGGCGGCGACCGGAACGGGCGGAAGCCGCGCGCGGGACAGAGGAAGATGGCCAGAAAGCCGGTCTCGGCGAGCTGGTGCTCCCAGCCGTAACCGTAGAAGACCTGCCCGATGTGCACGAACGAGAGGTAAAGCGCCCACAGCGCGAGCTGCACGATCGCGTTGGTGACGCCGGCGCACACGGCGAGCGACAGCGCGACGCCGGCCCACGCGGCGGCGAGGAGGACGCCCTCGGAGGCGCCGAGCCACAGGAAGAGCGTGGGGAGCCGGCGGAACGCGGCGCCGGGCGAGCCGGTCACGGCGAGGAGGCGCTCGAGGAACCGGTCCGCCGGCAGGAGCCCGTCCGGGCCGAGGAGCGGGCCGAGCTGCCGGGCGAGCGAGAAGAACGCGATGAAGTAGACGAAGCCGAGCAGGCGGAGCAGGACGAAGCGCGTCAGCAGGTACGCGCGCGGAGGGCCGAAGAAGCGGCGGAGCGGGTGGCTCCGGATGCGGCGGAGGAACGCGCCGTCGTCGTCGGCCGGCGCGGCTTCGTCGGCCGGCGCTGCGGCGGGGGGCGGTGCTTCGCGAGCCATCGGGCGCGAGAGGATAGCCCCCCTGCGCGCCGGTCATCCACCGCGCTTCATCGTGGCATGGATGAGCCCGTGCGGCTCGTCCACGGGGACGAAGATCTCGTTGTCGTTGCCGAGCCCGAAGCGCGAGAGATCGACGAGCAGGCAATGCTTGTTCGGCAGCGAGAGGCTCAGCTCGTCGACGGCCGGGCAGGCCGCGAGCACGGCCTCCCCGAGCGCGTGCATGGTGTGCTGCACCGAGAGGCTGTGTTGCTCGGCGAACGTCTCGAGCAGGGCGCGGCGGGCGCGCTCCCACGTCGCCGTGGGGGCCTCGTCGCGGGCCGCCGCGCGCCATCGCGCCAGGATGAGCGTGGAGAGGATGCGGTCGTCCGTCTCCTTGAGCGTCGTGTACTGGTCGCGGGGGAAGCCCGAGAACGCCGAGCCGCCGGTCTTCAGGACGAGCAGATCCGCGATGCCTGACACGATCTCGACCCCGCCGGACGCCGCCGTGATCTCGGCGGTCCGCCGCTCGGCCCCGGCGCGGAGGAAGGCGTGCCGGTGCGGCGCGCCGCCCGCGTCGATGCGCGACCAGACGTTCTCCGCGATGGCGACGCGCGCCCGCCGGGTATGGGCCTTTCCGAGGAAGTGCTCGGCGAGCAGGACGCCGAAGTCCTCGATCGGCTCGACCGGGTGGCCCTTGGCGAGGGCGTACACGGTGTTCTTCATCGTGTCCGTGGGCAGCACCTTGCTGTTGTCGCCCCGCGTGTAGGCGTCGTCGAAATCGCCCTCGAGCTCGATGTCGACGTCGATGTCGGTGAGCTCGTGCCGCCCGTCCGCGCGGCGGACCTTGACGAGCCGCACCCTCGATTTGCCGTAGCTGTTCCGCACCAAGGAGATCGACATCGTTCTTCAGCTCCCGCGCCCGCGCAACGACGCTTCGTCGCGATGCGGGAGATACCGTACCTTGAAGCGGGACGCCCGCTCAAGCCCGGCGGGCAGCCGGCGCGAGAGCGACCGCGCCCGCCGCCCGCCGGAACGCCCCGGGCGGGCTCGTGCGATACGGGGCGTGCGCCGGCGAGCGCGCGTCGCAAGATGGGTCGATATGGTGATCGCAGAGCGCGACAGGGCGGCCGATCGACTCCTCGCCTCCCGCGAAGCGCTGATGGCCGCCGCGCTCGCGCGCCTGCGGGGCGCGGCGGCCGCGCAGCCCTCCCCCGGCGCCCGCGAGGCCCTCGCGCGGTGCCGCCTGGACCTCGGCGCGCACATCGACGCGCTCGCGGCGGCGCTGCGCGCCGGGGGCGGCGAGGAGCTCGGCGAACGCTGCGCCTTCGCGGCGGTGTTCCTCGAGGGGCTCGGCGTGCCCCGGAGCGCGCTCGCCGCCGCGCTGGACGCGCTCCGCGAGAGCATCGGCGAGCAGCTCGACCCGGCGCTCGCCGCGCTGGCGCAGGACGTCCTCGCCGCCGGCCGGCGGCGCCTCGACGACGCGCCCCTCGTGACGCCGGCCGCGCTGGCGGCCATCCCGCCGGCCGGCCCCGCGCCCGGCGAGGCCGCCTCGGCGGCGGAGGCGCTCCGCATGTCGGCGGCGCGCATCGCCGCGCTGAGCGTGGCGCTCAGCTACGCGCGGCGGCCGGGGGACGCGCTCGCCCACGGCGAGCGGCGCGCCCGCTGCCTGGAGGACGCCCGGCGCCACCTCGCGCAGCTCGCCGCGGCCGTCGAGGTGGCGTCGCCCGAGCTCTTCGGGGCGTACGCGGAGTGGGCGCAGGCGCTGCTGGTCGGCTTCGGCCTCGACCCCGCCGAGCTCGTGGGCCACCTCGGCGCGCTCGGCGACGTCCTCGCGATCGCGCTGCCGGAGCACCTCGCCGAGGCGCCGCGGAGGTACCTGTCCGCGGCGACCCTTCGGCTCACCTCGGCGCACGTCGAGCCTCCCAGCTTCGTCCGGCCCGAGGCCCCGCTCGGCGTGCTCGCGTGCGGCTACCTCGACGCGCTCCTCCAGCGGGACCGGCGCCGGGCCGTGAAGCTCATCCGGGAGGCGGTCAAGGCGAGCACGCCCATCAGGGACATCTATGTTCACGTCCTGCAGCCGTGCCAGTACGAGGTGGGCCGGCTCTGGCAGCTCCATCAGCTCAGCATCGCCGAGGAGCACTACTGCACGGCGGTCACCCAGATGGTCATCAATCAGCTTTATCCGCTCGTCCCGAGCTCCGATCGCGCCGGCCTGCGGCTCGTGGCCACCGCGGTGGACGGCAACCTCCACGAGATCGGCGCGCGCTTCGTCGCCGATTTCTTCGAGATGGCGGGGTGGGACACCTTCTATCTCGGGGCCAGCACGCCGGCCCAGGACGTGATTGACGAGGTCGTCCGCAGCGAGGCCGACGTCCTCGCCGTCTCGGCCGCGCTCGGCGAGCACCTCGCCAGCGTCGGCGATCTCATCGCCGCCGCGCGCCGCGACGAGCGGTGCAAGGGGGTCGTCGTCCTGGTCGGCGGCCGGCCGTTCTGCGCCGCTCCCGACCTCTGGAGGCAGGTCGGCGCCGACGGCTCGGCGCCGACCGCAGAGGGGGCCGTCCGCGCGGCGGAGCAGCTCCTCGCCGCGCGCGGCGCATGACCCTGCCCGGCGCATCCGCGCGCCGATCCCGAAGGCGCGGGCGAGCGACGGCGCCAGCGGTGCGTTTCGTCTAGCGACCTTCGCGCCGGCCTGCCAAAAACAGGTCGTCCCCGCCGGAATCGAAGGTGAGGCCCGGAGTCCGATGGCACCGCGCGAGCCGCGAAGCACAGGAGATAACGAAGAAAAGCGGCGATTGGCCCTGCCGGCGACAGGGCAGCTCGACGGCAGGCTCGCAGAGCTCGCCGGCTCCTTCCTCATGGACTCCACCGCGCTGGCGGTGGGCGTGTTCGCGACGGACGGCGCGCCCCGGCTCGCGAACCGCGGCATGCGCAGGCTGCTCGGAAGCGCGGGAGAGCCGGCCCGCCTCGTCAGCCCGAGCTTTGCGCAGCTCGCGGCGGCGGGGCGCGGCGGCGACGCGCCGGTCCACCGCGGTATCCTGCACTTCGGGGATCTCCGCTCGATCGCGCACAGCGTCCGCGGGGAGGTGTGGCGGCTCGGCGATGCGCTGCTGATCCTCGCCGAGTTCGACGTCGTCGAGCTCGAGCGTGTGGTCGCCGAGGTGTCCGCGCTCAACTCGCGGATCACGAGCCTCCAGCGGCGGCTCGTGTCCGAGCAGAAGGCGCTCGAGAGGTCGCTCGGGCAGCTGCGCGCCACGCAATCGATGCTCGTCCACTCGGAGAAGATGAACGCCCTCGGCAAGCTCGCCGCCGGCGTGGCCCACGAGATCAACAACCCCCTCGCCTTCGTCCGCAGCAACGTGCACACCCTGGGAGCGTCGCTCGGGCGGCTGTTCGCCGCCTACGAGGCGCTCGAGGCGGCCGCCCTCCGCGGGCGCCCGGACGACGTGGCGAGCGTCGCCGAGGCGCTCCGCGAGGACGCCGACCTCGAATTTCTCCGCGAGGACGCGGGCGATCTCGTGAAAGGCACCCTGGGCGGCCTCGCGCGCGTGCAGAAGATCGTCGAGGATCTCAGGACCTTCGCGCGGCTCGACCATGCGGAGGTGGAGCGCTCCGACCTGAGGGAGAGCCTGGAGAGCACGCTCGCGATCGCGGGCCCAGCGCTGAGGGGCGGCGGCGTCCAGGTGATGGTGGCGTGGGCCGACCTGCCGAAGGTGCGGTGCAAGCCGGCGGAGCTCAGCCAGGTGTTCCTGAACCTGCTCATCAACGCCGCCCAGGCGGTCGAGTGCCGCGGCCCGGGGAACGGCCGCATCGCGATCCGCGCGCGGGACGAAGGGCGCCAGATCGCCCTCGAGTTCGAGGACAACGGCGCCGGGATGACCGATGACGTCCTCGGCAGGATCTTCGATCCGTTCTTCACGACAAAGCCTGTCGGGCAGGGCACGGGGCTCGGCCTCACGATCTCGCACAAGATCGTCGTGGATCAGCACGGGGGCACGCTCTCGGTCCGCTCGACCCCGGGGGCCGGGAGCACGTTCACGATCACGCTGCCGAAGGAGCTCGATCGATGACGAGAGCGCCCGGCGAGCGCCGCGCCCTGCTCATCGTCGACGATGAGCGCGAGACCCTGAAGGCGCTCCGCCGCGAGCTCCGGCGCGACTACGAGGTCCTCACCGCGGAGAGCGCCGAAGAGGGTTATGCGCTCCTGCGCGCGCGGGCCATCCCCGTCGTCCTGAGCGATCAGCGGATGCCGGGCATGACCGGCACGGAGCTCTACGCGGCGGTGAAGGCCGAGTTTCCGGAGACCGTCCGGCTCCTCATGACGGCCTATGCGGACACGAATGCGGCGATCCAGGCCATCAACGACGGCGGCGTGTACCGGTTCATCTCCAAGCCGTGGGATCCGCCGGCGCTCGCCGCCGTCGTGCGGGACGCGTTCGCCCAGCACGATCGGCTCTGCGACCGCAATCGGCGCCTCGATCGCCTCGAGGCGAGGGCCGAGGTGCTCCGCCGGGAGAACCAGCGGCTCGCCGAGCAGAGCCAGCGGAGCCATGAGCTCGTGGGCATCGCCGCGCACGATCTGCGCAATCCGATCGCGGCGATCCAGTGGTTCTCGACGATGCAGCTCGGGGGCGCCTCCGCCGGGCGCGAGGACGCGCGGCGCCACCTTTCGAAGATCCAGGCCAACGCCGAGTTCGCGCTGCAGCTGCTCGAGGATCTGCTCGACATCACGACGCTCGAGCACGGGAACGTCGCGCTTCGCCTGCAGGACGCCGACCTGCGCGGCCTCATCGCGGCGGCGATATCGCTGAACGAGCACGGCGCCCGCCGCAAGGGGATCGCCCTGGTCGTCGACGCGCCCGCCGATCTCCCGCCCGTCCGCTGCGACGCCGAGCGGATCGAGCAGGTCTTGAGCAACCTGCTCAGCAACGCCTTCAAGTTCTCTCATCCGGGCACGACGGTGACGGTGCGCGCGCGGCGGCTCGGCCAGGCGGTCGAGGTGGTGATCGAGGATCAGGGCCTCGGCATCCGTCCGGAGGAGATCAACGGCCTGTTCCGCAAGTTCCGGAGGACGAGCACCCGGACGACGGGCGGCGAGAAGAGCACCGGGCTCGGCCTCTCGATCTGCAAGAACCTCGTCGAGCGCCACGGCGGCACGATCGGCGTGGAGAGCGAGCTCGGCCGGGGAACGCGGGTGTTCTTCACGCTGCCGCTTTCGGTCGAGAGGAGCTGAATCGACGCAGCTTTCTTCGAGCGCGATTCGCGGTCGCCTAGCATGCGCGCTCCTGCTCCAGGAGCGAAAGCATGCGGCGCACTCCCCTCTGGTTATGGATCGTGACCTCGGCGACCCTCGCGACGACGGCGGCCTGCGGCGACGACGACGGCGCCGGCAGCGGCGGTGATGGCGGCGCTGGCGCGACGAGCAGCTCGAGCACCGCGGGCGGCGACGGCGGCTCGGGTGGCGACGGCGGTTCGGGCGGCGACGGCGGCTCGGGTGGCGACGGCGGTTCGGGCGGCGACGGCGGCTCGGGTGGCGACGGCGGTTCGGGCGGCTCGGACGGCGGCTCCGGCGGCGGCGGTACTGGCGGCTCCGGCGGCGGCGGCGGTACTGGCGGCTCCGGCGGCTCCGGCGGCGGCGGTACTGGCGGCTCCGGCGGCGGCGGCGGTACTGGCGGCTCCGGCGGCGGCTCCGGCGGCGGCGGTACTGGCGGCTCCGGCGGCTCGGACGGCGGCTCCGGCGGCTCCGGCGGCGTCCATGCTGCCGAGGACTGGACGCGCGACATCCTCTCGACGGCCCTCGAGCTCGACCTCGCCAGCCTCGCGGGCAGGGCGACCATCGTGCTCGCCGCGTCGGACAGCACGGCCGCGTCGTTCGAGATCGGCGACCTCGACATCGTGTCGGTCGCGGCTCCATCGGGCGACCTCGACTACGCCGTGGGCGCCGGCGCGCTCCACGTCGGCGTGCCGTCGACCGGGAGCGACGCCACCGTCATCATCGATTATGCGTTCAAGCCCCACGACGGCTTCGACGGGTGGATGCCGGATGCGGGGGTGTCGTTCCTCTGGCCCTACTTCTGCGGCAACCTCTTTCCGTGCAAATCCGATCCTGCCGACGGCGTGCGGTTCACGATGCGCGTGACCGGGGTGCCGGAGGGCATGACCGCGATCTATCCGGAGACCATTCCCACCGACGCGCCCTCGTACATGCCCGCGATCGCCGTCGCCGCGTTCACCGAGCTGGAGCTCGGCGCCACGACCGCCGGCACCCGGGTCAGCGTGTGGCACCTGCCCGACCAGGAGGTCGACGCCGCGATCGGCACGGAGCACCTCGTCGACGTCGTCGACTTCCTGGAGACCACCTATGGCCCCTACCCCTTCGGAGACCGCGTGGGGACCGTCTCGGCCGACTGGGGCGGCGGAGACTACGGCGGCATGGAACATCACCCCTTCTGGCACCTCTCGAGCGGCTCCCTCGACCGCGAGGAGGTCAACGCGCACGAGGCCGCCCACGGCTGGTTCGGCAACGGCGTGCGCATCGCCTGCTGGGAGGACTTCGTCCTCTCCGAAGGCACCGCCTCGTACCTGGCCGCCCGCGCGCTCGAGGAGCTCGGCGTGGAGGTCTGGCCCGCGTACGAGTGCGATCTCAAGGACGTCTGCGACCCCGCGGGCGCCAGGAACACCATCGCGCTGCCGGACACCTGCAACGAGATCGACATCCTGAACGATCCGCTCTGGTCGTCCGTGCCCTACATGAAGGGCGCGTTCTTCTTCCGCGAGGTGGCCGGCGCCATCGGCGTCGACGCGCTCGACCAGGCCCTCGGCGACTTCTACAGGGCGAACGTGGGGACCGCAGCGCGAACGCAGGACCTCATCGACGTCATCAAGGCAGCGACGGACAGCGCCGGCGCCGCCGCGGTCGACGCGCTCGCCGCCGCGTGGCTCCGCACGCTGGAGTGCCCGATTGACGCCTCGACCCTCTGCCCCACCTAGAGTGCTGCCATGTGGACCGATACCCGCCTCACCCGACAGCTCGGCCTCCGTCTCCCGATCATCCAGGGCCCCTTCGGGGGCGGCCTGTCCACCACCGCCCTCGCGGCCGCCGTCTCGAACGCCGGCGGGCTCGGCTCCTTCGGGGCGCACGCCCTGACGCCATCGCAGATCGGCGACCTCGTCCCCGAGCTCCGGCGGCTCACGCCGCACCCGTTCGCGGTGAACCTCTGGGTGCCCCAGCCCGGCGAGCCCGCCACCATCGACGCGGCGGAGCTCGAGCGGCACGTGGCGCGCCTGCGCCCCATGCTGCGGCAGCTCGATCTGCCCGACCCCGAGGTGCCCAGCGCGTTCGCCCCGCGCTTCGAGGAGCAGGTCGAGGCCGCGCTCGAGGCGAGGCCGCAAGCCCTGAGCTTCGTCATGGGGGTCCCGCCCGCCTCGGTCATCGAGGGGGCGAAGGCGCGGGGGATCGCCGTCATCGGCACCGCCACCACCGTCGACGAGGCGATCGCGCTCGACCAGGCCGGCGTCGACGTCATCGTCGCCTCGGGCAGCGACGCGGGCGGACATCGGGGCGCGTTCCTGCGGCCCGTGCGGGAGTCGCTGGTCGGCACGCTGTCGCTCGTCCCGCAGGTGGTGGACGCGGTGCGGGCCCCGGTGGTCGCCGCGGGCGGCATCGCCGACGGCCGCGGCGTCGCGGCGGCGCTCGCGCTCGGCGCCGGCGGGGTGCAGATCGGGACGGCGTTCCTCGCCTGCGAGGAGTCGGGGGCGAGCGCCGGCCACCGCGGCGCGCTGGCCTCGCCGCGCGCGCGCACGACCGTGCTCACCCGCGTGTTCTCCGGCCGCACCGCGCGGGGCATCCCCAACGCGTTCGTCGACGCCTTGACGCCGCACGAGCACGAGATCCCGGAGTACCCGGTCCAGAACTGGCTCACGCAGCCGATCCGCCGGGCCGCGGCGGCGGCGGGGCGCGAGGATACCCTGTCGCTCTGGGCCGGGCAGAGCGCCGCCCTCGCCAGGCCGCGGCCGGCGGCCGAGCTCGTGGCGGCGCTCGTCGAGCAGGCAGAGCAGGTGATCCGCGGGCTCATGCAGCCCTGAGGGGTATCGCCCGCACCTCCTGGCCTTACCAGCTCACGGTGTCGTTTCGCGTGAGCGTCCCGCCGGACGCCGGGGTGCTCAGCGTGCGATTGCCCCCGCCGGGCAGGTTCTCCCAGGTGACGGAGCCATTGTCGTTCTTGCGGTAGTACTTGTACTGCAGGGCGCTGCTGGCCGGCAGATTGACGCGGTTCGTCCACACCGGGTAGCTGCGCGGATCGACCGGGATGCCGAGATCGGTATTCCAGCTGCCCAGCGCCGCGGTGTTGCCGGTGACGTACATGTACTGGCCAACCACGGTGCTCGCGTTCACGTTGAACACGACGCTCGCCTGGCCGGACGCGGGCGGCACGACGCAGGCGTTGTAGCGGCTGCAGACCACCGACGGGACGTCGACGACCTTGCCCGCGCGGATCGACGCCAGCAGGCTGATGTACTCGCCCATGGCCCAGTTCAGCGGGCTCATCGACCTCGTCGGGGTGCCCGCCGTGGCGTTCGCCGGCTTGTCGACGATCCAGCCGGTGACGTTCGTCGTCTCGCTCCACACCTGCTCCGGGATGAAGCCCTGCGGCGTCGAGAACGCCTTCACCGCGGTCAGGAACGGATTGCCGTCGGCGCCGACACCCGTGGTGGCGATCTTGAACATGCCGCGCTCGGCGGTGAAGATGGGCCACAGCCGGCCCCGGCCGCCCGTGCCGTCGAAGTTGGTGCCGTCGTTCTTCTCGCCGTATCCATCGTAGTTGTAGCGGAACCACGCGTCGCCTTTGCCGGCGATGTTTCGCTTCAGGATACTGTCGTACTCCGGCAGCGTCGCGAGGATCGACGGATCGTCCGCGCGCTTCACCCCCATCCGCACGAGCTCGAGGAATCCGCCGTCGACGATGTAGCGCTGGTCGTGCGTGCCGCCGCCGTTGCCGTTCGTGAACGAGATCGCCGCGTCCGGCCCGGACACTGGGTTATACACCTGCGGCCCGGTTCCGGTGTTACCCCGCGCCGACGGGTTGATGCGGATGTAATACTTGCCGTCGCCATGATAGCCGGTGTTCGTGAACGTCCAGCGGTCGACGCTCTGCTGCCAGTAGTCGGCGGCGGCCATGTAGCGGGCCGCGCTCGTCGTGTCGCCGTTGTCGCGCGCGATCGCGGCGGCGCAGACGAGGCCGGCGATCTCGGCGGCGATGGTCGACGGCGAGTACCCGGAGTTCTCCTCCCAGCGCTCCTGCTGCGTCCAGGGGCCGGTGTTGACGACGTAGTCGGCGGTCTTCTTGATCTTCGACCACAGCGGATTGTACACCGACGGGCCGAGGCGCCAGGCGAGGATGATCGGCATCGCCTGCTCATCCATCTGCGTGCCCTGCCAGTACTGCCACCCGCTGACCCAGGCGTTCTGCGGGAAGCGGCCGACGCGGCTGTAGCCCTGCGGGCAGCTCGGCGCGTTGTACTCGGCGATCCCGCAGTCGCTCGACTGCTGGAGCGTGTTGAACAGGTAATTGACCACCGAGGTCGCGGTCGCCGTGTCCCCGGCCGTCACCAGCGCGCTGGCGAACTTGAACAGATCGCGCGGCCAGACCAGGTGATACCCGCCGTTGTTGGCGTCGCCGTTGCTCTCGCCCCACGGCGTGCCCATCCCGGCGATCATGGCGCCGTTCGATTTGTCCTGGATCGTCTTCAGCGACATCGCCGCGAGGTAATACTGGTCGTCGGCGGTGCCGCCCTGGTTGTTGAGCCCGCTCGCGTAGCCGTTCCACCCGCTGTCGTAGGTCGTTCGCAGGGTGGTCAGGTTGCTGCCGAGCGTCGCGTTCGCGGTGGTCGTCGCCTCCGCCTCGGTGGTGCCGAAGGCGAGCACCACGTCGAACGAGACGCTGGTGACGGCGCTCGCGCCGAGGTCGACCCAGCCCATCTGCGCCACGTTGCCGCCGCTCGCGAGGTCGTTGCGCCAGCTCATCGTCTTGTCGGAGGTGCCGCCGAGCAGGTCGGTCCAGCCGTCGGTCTCGCCGACGAAGCCGCTCGACACCATCGGCAGGCCGCCGCTCGTCAGCGTCTTCCACGGTTGCGAGGCGGCGAGCGCCGAGAAGCGGCTGTTCTCCGAGGCGACGAGCATCGTGCGCCCGCCCGCGGTCACGGTCTTCGACGTGTCGCCGCCCCCGGAGTTATCCATGGCCGGGTTGTGGAGCAGGTAGAGGTTGAACTGGGTGACGTTCCTGCCGTTCAGCGCGTCGAACTGGACGCGCTGGATCAGCGCGTTGCGCCCCGGGTCGGTGAAGATGCTCTTGGTGATCCGCCAGTTGTGGGCGCTGTTGCTGGTGACCGCCTGCCACCGCATGGAGCGCTTGTCCGGCTGGGTGACGGTGTAGCTCTGCTGCTTCTCCTCGTCGACGAAGGTCTTGGCCGTATCGCCCACCATGAACTGCAGGTCGACGGTGTTGACCGTGTCGAGCACCGGATAGAACACCTCGGACACGATGCCCCGGTACCCGGTGAAGTAAACCCGCGAGGCCGAGGTCGTCGACGTGCCGAGGAACGACTTCTCGGCAGGCCCCCACACCGACGCTGCCCCTGCGCCCGCGGCGCTGAGGCCGGCGCCGGCGGCTCTCAGATCGCTCGCCGGCGCCTCGCCGCCCTGTTCGAACGGGACGGCCGACGCCTCGAACGAGGCCTCGTCCGCGCCGACAGCACAGCCCGCGAGCCCCAGCGTCAGATGAAAAATTATAGCAACACAAGAAATCCGGTTCCGCATCACGCCATCCCCTTTCCACCCGGGCAGCCGCCGCGTGAGGGCTCTCCACGGCTGCCGTAAGCCAGCGACTTGATTGATGTTTCCACGTGGTGCAGGCGATCCGCTACAGCGGCCCCCTGCGCTCTGCTCGCTCCTGCGCCGCGTGGAACGCCGGCAATTTTTCAGCTTAGCACGCGAACAACGCGCCCTCGCGCCCCGCCATGCCGGGCTCCAGGCGAGGACCGCGACGATGCGCATTACGCATCGTGTCGACGCGGTGTTCTCGGCGGCGTGAGGCCCGCGTGCTCAGGCGCTCACGAGCCAACCACCTTGCGCCGCGCCGCCGCGTAGCGCTTGGCCAGCTCGTCCGCGATGACGCCGATCAGAATGACGGCGCCGATGACCGCGAACTCGATCTGGGTCGGGACCCCCAGCATGTTGATGGAGTTGCGCAGCACCTGCATCAGCGCCGTGCCGAGGATCACGCCCATCACCGCCCCCTCGCCGCCGCGCAGGCTGAAGCCGCCCAGCACGGCCGCGGCGATGGCGTAGAGCTCGTAGAAGTTGCCGAAATCGACCGGCTGGGCCGAGTTGACCTCCAGCGCGAACAGCATGCCCCCGAAGCAGGCGAGCACCGAGCAGAGGACATAGGCGAGGATCGTCATCCTGTCGGTGTCGACCCCGCTGTAGCGGGCCGCCTGCTCGTTGCGGCCGAGCGCCATCAGATAACGGCCGTAGATGGTGCGGTTCAGGAAGATCGACGCCGCGACCGCGATCCCGAGGAACAGGAGGAACGGCATCGGGATGTCGATCCACGTGATCGGATCGAGGCGCGTCCTCGCGCCGGTGAACGGGTTCACCGCGTAGGGGCTGAAGCGGCCCTCCGAGATCCACGAGAGGAACGGCACCGGGATGGCGAACGGGCTGCCGACCGACAGGTACCGCAGCGACTCGAACCCGACGCCGAACCCCTGCGTCTGATCGCCCGAGATGCCGCGCGCGGTGCCCCGGTAGAGCAAGAGCCCGCAGAGCGTCACCACGAACGGCTGGAGCCGGAGCTTCGTGATCAGCAGCCCGTGCGCGAGCCCGATGCACAGCGAGATGCCGAGCAGGAGCGGCACCGCCAGCGCGGGCGACCAGCGCTCCACCGCGAGGAGCCACGGCAGCATGCAGCCGGCGAGCGCCACGACCGAGCCGATCGACAGGTCGATGCCGCCCGTGATGATCACGAAGCCGGCCCCGATGCTGAGGATGCCGAACAGCGCCGTCCGCCGGATCAGGTTCTCGAGGTTGTCCGCCAGGAGGAACCTGCCGTTCAGGAGCGCGGTCCCGAGCGACACGGCGACGAGCAGCCAGAAGACGCCGAGCACCTTGCGCCGCGTGCTCGGCGCGAGCGGCGCGGGCGCGTCATCGCGCGCCCCGAGATCACGAGTCGTCGTCACAGGCATGCTCCTCTGGCCTCGATCCCGCCCGATGGCTCCGGGTCACGCCGCGGCGTCGCTGCCGGTCGCGAGCCGCATGATCGCCTCCTCGCGGAGCTCGGCGCGGCCGAGCTCCCCGGCGATGCGCCCCTCGTGCATCACCAGCGCCCGATCCGACATCCCCATCACCTCTTCCATGTCGCTGGAGACGAACAAGGTGGCCATGCCGCTCGCGGCCAATCGCTCCATCAGCTGGTATATCTCGTGCTTTGCGCCGACGTCAATGCCGCGGGTCGGCTCGTCGAGCAGGAGCACGCGCGGCGACATCGACAGCCACTTTCCGATCACCACCTTCTGCTGGTTGCCGCCGGAGAGGTGCTGCGCCGGCTGCACGTCGGTCGGCGTCCGCACCCCGAGCTCGCGCACGATCTGCGCCGACATCCGGCGCTCGCCCGCGCGATCGAGGACGCCGTAGCGGTGCGCCGCGCCGAGGCTCGGCAGGCTCACGTTCGCCCGGATCGCCATCTCCAGGATGATGCCCTGTTGCTGGCGATCCTCCGGGACCAGGCCCATCCCGGCGGCGATGGCGTCGCGCGGGGTGCGCGGGGTGAACGCCCGCCCGGCCACGCGGACGGCGCCGCCGGCCGCCGGCGTGACGCCGAACAGCGTCCGCAGCAGCGACGTGCGCCCCGCGCCGAGCAGCCCCGCCACGCCGACGATCTCGCCCGCGCGCACCGTGAAGGAGAGCGCGTGCTCGGGGTGCCGCGGCGTCCTGAGGCCCGAGACCTCGAGCACCGGCTCGCCCGGCGGGTGCGGGACGTGCGGATAGAACTGGGAGAGATCGCGGCCCACCATCAGCCGCACGATGCGATCGTGGCTCATCTCGTCGCGCGGAAGCTCGCCCGCGTTCTCGCCGTCGCGCAGCACGAGGACGCGATCGCACAGCGCCATCACCTCGCCGAGGCGGTGAGAGATGTACACGACGCCGATGCCGCCCGCGCGGAGCTCCCGCACCACCTCGAACAGCGCCTCGGCCTCGGGCGGGCACAGGCACGACGTCGGCTCATCCATGATGAGCACCCGGGCGTTCGCGGAGAGCGCCTTGGCGATCTCCACGAGGTGACGCTGCCCGAGCGACAGGCCGCCGACGAGCGCGCGCGGCGAGCACGCGAGGCCGACCCGCGCCATGATCGCCCGCGCGTCCCGCTCCATCCTGCGCTCGTCGATGAAGCCGCCCCGCCGCGGCTCCCGGCCGAGGAAGATGTTGGCGGCGATATCGAGGTTCTCCGCCAGGTTGAGCTCCTGGTGGATGAGCGCGATCCCGCGGGAGAGCGCCTCTCGCACCGAGCCGAGCGCGGCCGGCCGCCCGTCGAGGCGCATCTCGCCGGCGTCGGGCGCCTCGACGCCCGCGAGGATCTTCATGAGGGTGCTCTTGCCGGCGCCGTTCTCGCCGACGATGCCGAGCACCTCGCCGCGGCCGAGCGCGAGGTGAACGTCATGGAGCGCGAGCACGCCGGGAAAGCGCTTGGTCAGGCCGCGCGCCTCGAGCAGCGGCGCCCTGTCCGGGTCGGGCGAGGAGGCTGTCATTCGCGTCAGGGGGTCGGTCCGGCGGCGCCGCGCGGCCCGCCGGGGCTCACTCGGCCTTGCCCGCCTTCTGCTTCAGATCCGCCCAGAACTCGGCCAGGTTGGTCTTGCGGATCTGCCGGGCCGGCAGGGAGATGAACTCGCCCGGGGGCACGACGGAGGTGTCGCCCCGCACGAGCGCCGCGAGCACCCGCACCGACTCCTTGCCGTACATGTACGGATTCTGCACCACCGTGCCGACCACCTCGCCGTCCTGGATCGCGCGCAGCGTCGCGTCCTGCTCGTCGAAGCCGACGACCTGGATCGAGGCCATCTTCCCGGCCTGCTTGACCGCCTCGAGCAGGGCCGGCGTGTGGTAGGCGTTCAGGCCGATGAGGCCCACGAGGTCCGGGTGCGCCGACATCATGTCTTCGGCGTTGCTCTTCGCCTTGGCGGCGTCGATCTGGTCCGTCAGGGTCGCGATGATCGTGTACTTCGCCCCCTTCAGCTCCTGGTTCAGCGGGTCGTTTCCGCCGCTCGTGTCCTTCCGATCGAGCAGCTCGTCGAGCACGCCCTGGCGGCGCTTGCGGGCGTTGTCGCCCTCGAGCCGGCCGACGAGGATGGCCACCTTGCCCCCGCCGGGGATCGCCTCCTTCACGAGCTGCCCCGCCATCCGGCCAGCGACGTAGTTGTCGATCCCGATGTACACGAGCCGATCGCTCTTCGGCGCGTCCGAGTCCTGCGTGATGAGCTTTGTCTTGGCCGCCGCCTTGTTGAGCAGCGGGACCTGGTTCTCCGCGTCGATCGGGCTGATCGCGATGCCGTCGACGCCGCGGATCAAGAGGTCCTCGACCCGATGCATCTGGTCGTTCACGTCGCTCGGCATCACGACGCTCACCTCGGCGTTGTACTCCTTCGCCCCGTCGATGACGCCCTTCTCGGCGATGGTCCAGAACGGGGCGACCCCGTTCGTGATGTAAGCGAGCTTCGGCTTCGCGCCCTCTGCCGGCGCGCCCGGCGCCCCCGGCGCGCTGCCGGCGCCGCTGTTGTCGCAGCCCAGGGCCGCGAGCCCCGCCGCCACGCAGACCCCGACGATGAACCGTCCGATGCTCTTCATCATGCGCCTCACCCCTCCACCCGCGCGGAGCCGCCCGACTCGACGGATCCAGACGCCTCGTGCCGCCGCACGGCGCACGATGAAGCAGGCACCCCCCGGCGGACTGGCGGACTCATGATGCGCCATCCGCTCCGGACGTGTCTACACGATTCGACGTACGGGCCTCCGGGCCGTCCCTAGGCGCGTGTCCCCGACCCCCTCAGGGCGCCGGATCGGCCGATGGCGTAGGCGATCCCGCTCTGCAGTGTGCCGCGGATCGCGATGCGCGACATGTCGATGTCGAGCCGGATGAGCGCCTGCGCGACCTCGCCGCGGATGCCGGTCAGCACGGCCTGGGTCCCGAGCAGCCGGAGGGCGTTCGCCGCGTTGATGAGCGCGTTCGCCACCCGGTGATCGACCCCCTTGAGCCCCGTGACATCGATGATGACCACGCGGGCGCTGCTCCTCATCGCGCCGTCGAGCAAGGTCTGGAGCACGTCCTCCGCGCGCTCCTCGTCCAGCGTGCCGATGAGCGGCATGACCATCACGTCGTTCGTGATCGGCACGAGCGGCGTCGACAGCTCGGAGATCTTCTCCCGCTGGAACCGGATCACCTCCTCTTGCAGCTGGGCCCTCGCCTCCTCGGCGCGCTCGCGCTCGCCGAGCTCGTGGAGGAGGCGCAGGTTGGCGTCCCGGAGCTCCTCGCTCTGCGCCGAGAGGCGCTCGTTCGCCTGCGACAGCTCCTCCGTCCGCTCCTCGACCTCCCGCTCCAGGCGCTCGTTGGCGGCCCGGAGCTCGGCGCTCACGGCCTCCAGATCCGCGTAGAGCAGCGCGTTCTCGACCGCCACCGCCGCCTGCGACGAGAGCAGGCGCAAGAGCTCGATGCGATCGGCGGTGAACGCGTGCTCGGCGAGGTGGTTCTCGAGGTACAGGACGCCGCTCAGCCGGCCCTGGTGGAGCAGCGGCAAGCCGAGGATCGATTTCGGCCGGCGCGCGATCACGTGCGGATCGCCGGCGAGGCGCGGGTCGTCCTCCGCCCGGCCGATCACGAGCGCCTCGCGCGAGCGCGCCACGTAGTGCACGACCGCGCGGGCCAGATCGAGGCGCGTCTCCAGGGGCATCGCGAGCCCGAGGCTCACCGTGTCGGGGTCGACCGAGATCATCGCCTCGACCGTGAGCACCTCGCCGCGCGAGAGGATCAGGAACCCCCGGCTCGCCCCGGCGCTCTTGATCACGCTGCGCAGCACCTGATCGAGCACCTTGTCCAGCACGATCTCGCTCGAGATGGCCTGAGCGGTCCTCAGCACCGTGGCGAGGTCGAAGCTCTCCCCCGCGACGAGCCCCGGCAGCGCGGTGCTCGTCGGCGAGAGCGCGACGGCCCCGTCCGCGGCCGACGGGGCGGCCGGCGCGAGCGCCTCGCGCAGCGCCTCGACCTTCGCGCTCGCCCCCCAGCGCTCGTACAGGTAAACGGCCCTGCGCAGGAAGATGCCGGCGAACTCGGCCCTGCCCTGGGCGAGCCAGAACCTGCCGTAGAGCTCGTTCCCGAGCGCCTGATTGTTGATGTAGTCGGCCTGCCGCGCGGCCTCGATGCCCTGCTCGTAGAGGTCCATGGCCTCGGCGCGCCGCCCCTCGACGCGGGCCTGCTCGGCCAGCAAGAGCAGGTGTTTGTGACGCACGTTGTCCGGCCCGGCGTCCGCCCAGCGCTTCATCCGCCCAAGGAGCCGCCCGAGCTGCCCCTCGTGCTCCCGCCGCTCGGCGCCCTCCGCGCCCTCCAGCGCGGCGATCCGCATGAGCCCCGCATAGAACGTCGCCTCGGGCACCTTCGCGTGCGTGGGCAGCGCGCCCTCGATCACGGCGAGCTTCTGCATCAGATCGGGATAGCTCGCCCGGTCGCCGAACAGGTACGCATTCCGGATCTTGGCGTAGTACAGCCACCCCATGTGGTAGGGCGAGCCGCCGTGCTTCGCCGTGTAGGACGCCTCGTCGAACGCGCCGTCGTCGAAGCTGAGCCGG
This sequence comes from Sorangium sp. So ce836, assembly GCF_028553905.1. Lineage (NCBI taxonomy): Bacteria > Pseudomonadati > Myxococcota > Polyangiales > Polyangiaceae > Sorangium > Sorangium sp. So ce836. Next base: position 6,903,524 of record NZ_CP102233.1, read on the forward strand.
CTCCTCGTGAGCCCTTGCAGGCATTTCATGGGCTGGATGACGCCCGCGAGGAGGATATCGATGATGTCGTGGCTCCGGGCGCGCCGCAGGAACGCGAGGTGCACCTCGGTGAGCTGCGAGAGCTCCGCGAGCGGCATCCCGTAGGTGAGCCGGTCCGAGCCGCTCTGGCTGATCATGTAGCCCATGGCCGTCCAGTCGCCGGCCTGGAGCCCTAGATCGTAGACGCGGTCGTAATAAGGATCCGCCCTCCGCAGGGGCTGCGTCCAGCTGTGCACGTCCGCGGAGAAGATGTGGTAGGTCTTGGCCCGGAGCACGAGGTTGTCGAGCTGGTCCGCGAGCTCGATGGCCATCCTGCCGAATCGATAAGCCGTCTCGTACTCGCCGAGCAGCGGGCCCACCACCATGCCGTACGCGACGTATCCGAAGGCGGACATGTCGCTGTTCCCGTGCTGCAGCGAGAGCGTCACCATCTTCACGATGGCGAGGTTCGCGAGCGTCTGATCGCTCGAGTTGTAGGCCCCGAAGAACAGGTTGACGAGGAGCTCCAGCGTCACCGGGACCTCGGGGCGCGTCGTCCTCGGGGCGTGGGCGAGCTCCTCGATGCTCCGCCCTCCGAGGAGGACCGGCACCGCCTCGAGCTCCTGCGCGAGCAGCGCGGCGACCTCCTCCCGGTCCTCGGGGATCGGGCACCCGAGGAGCCGGAGGCCGGCCTTCTGGACCAGGGTCGCCTCGTGATTGCGCCACTGGAGCAGGTATTGATTCGCCTGGACGAGGTGGATCGAGACCTTGTCCATCTCGGTCCGGGCGCGCTCGAGCGCCGCGGCGCACAGCCGCTCGGCCTCCTCGAACGCGCCGCACAGCGACTCGACCTCGGCGCGCTCCCGGTGGAGCGCGAGGGCGAGCTCGTAGTGGTCGTCGAAGCCGCCGCGGGGCAGAAACGCCATGCCCGCGTGGAAATAGCCGGCCGCGGCCTCGTAGGCGGTGGCCGCCTTGGCCCGCCTGCCGGCGGCGAGGTTCAGCTCGGCGGCCGTGGCCTGCTCGGCGGGCGAGGTGACGATCGGCGCCGCGATGTTGAAGTGGTTCACGATGTCGAAGAGCGCCTCCTCCCGCGCGGCGCCCTCGCTGCTCGCGACCATGAGCCGCCCGATCCTGAGGTGGACCTCCCTCTTTCGATCCTCGCCGATGAGCGAGTAGGCCGCCTGCTGGACGCGATCGTGCAAGAAGCGGTAGGTGACGCGCCAGTCGACGCCGGCCCGCGCGTCGCCGTCGCTCGCGTGCGCGAGGCGGTAGTCGGTGTCCACGGGCGCGATCAGGCCCTCTTGGAGGATCTTCCACAGCGCGGTCACGGTCTCGTGCGGCGGCCGCTCGCTGATGACCGCGAGCGTGCGCAGATCGAACTCGTGCCCGATGCACGCCGCGAGCCGGAGGACGCGCACGAACTCGGGATCGAGCTCCTCGATCTTGCGCGCCATGAACTCGACGACGTTGTCGGTGACCGTGCGGCGCCGGATGCTCTCGATGTTCCACGTCCACGCGCCCGCCTCGAAGCGGAGCAGGCCCTCGGCGTGGAGCGAGGCCAGGAACTGCCGCACGAAGAACGGGTTGCTCTGGGTCCGGTCGAACACGACGCGGGCGAGCGGCTCGACCTCGTCGCGCGCCGCCGAGAGCGCGTCCGAGAGCAGCTCGACCACGTCGCCGAGGGCGAGCGGCCGCAGCCTGAGCTCGCAGAGCGGCGCGCCTGCCTTCTCGATCTCGCCGAGCGCGACCCGCAGCGGGTGCGCCGCGTACACCTCGTTGTCGCGGTAGGCGCCGATCACGAGCAGATAGCCGCGCTCCGGATCCGTGGCGAGGACCTCCAGCAGCTTGAGCGAGGCGGGGTCGGCCCACTGGAGGTCGTCCAGGAAGAGCACGAGGGGGTGCTCGGCGGTCGCGAAGACGCGGACGAACGCCTTGAAGATCGCGTGAAAGCGGCCCTGCGACTCCGCCGGCGGGAGCTTCTGGACCGGGGGCTGCGGGCCGACGATCCACTCGAGCTCCGGGATGAGGTCGACGAGGAGCTGGCCGCTCGTGCCGAGCGCGCGGGCGAGCTCCGTGCTCCAGCGCGCGAGCTGCTCCGGCCGCTCGGTGAGGATGTGCCGGATGAGCTCCCGGAAGGCCCGCGCGAGGGAGGTGTACGGCGCGCCGCGGTTCAGCGGATCGAACTTGCCGGCGGTGAAATAGCCGCCTCGCTGGGCGATGGCCTTGTGGATCTCGTTCACGAGGGCCGACTTGCCCATGCCCGAGTACCCCGACACGAGCAGGAGCTCCCCCTCCCCGCCGGCGGCGCGCTCGAAGGCGACGAGCAGCGCGCGCTCCTCCTCGGCGCGGCCGTAGAGCTTCTGCGGGATGCGCAGCGTGTCCGGGATGTCGCGCTGGCCGAGCGCGAACGGCGCCACCGCGCCGGCGGTCGAGAGCTGGCGGAGGCACGCGTCGAGGTCGGCGAACAGGCCGAAGGCGCTCTGATATCGGTCCTCCGCGTTCTTGGCGAGGAGCTTCATCACGATCCGGGACACCGCCTCGGGCACGCCCGGGACCCGCTCGGGCGGGGGCACGGGCGTGCGCGCGATGTGGCCGTGGATGAGATCCATCGGATCGCTCTCGTTGAACGGCAGGACGCCGGTGAGCATCTGGTAGAGGGTCACGCCGAACGAGTAGAGATCGGTGCGGCGATCGATCACGCGGTTCATCCGGCCGGTCTGCTCGGGCGACATGTACGCGAGCGTCCCCTCGAGCGCCTCGGGGCTCACCGCCTGCTGCGTCTCCTGCGGGAGGAGCGTGGCGATGCCGAAGCCGACGAAATGGACCTTGAGCGTGTCCGGGTCGACCAGGAGGTTGTGCGGCTTGACGTCCTTGTGAATCACCTTGCGGCGGTGGATCTCGTCGAGGACCCGGGCCGCCGAGCGGGCGATCGTCAGGGCCGGCTTGAGCTCCAGCCGGCCGGCGCGCAGGATGTCGTGGAGCGTCGTCCTGCTCGGCCTCTCGAGCACGAGGGCGAGGCCGTTTTTGTGCTTCTCGAGCCCGTACGCCTTGACGACGCCCTCGACGTCGAGCTCGCGGAGGACGTTGTACTCGTGCCGGAGCGACGCGAGCTCGCGCGAGCTCGGGAACTCGCTCTTCAGGACCTTGAAGACAGCAGGCTTGCGCTCGTCGCCCCAGGTGCCTTCGAACACCTCGATGCTCGAGTCGCTATAGATCTGCTGGCTCACGGTACACGTTGCGGAGAGCATGTCACCTCGCCACGGCGCTTGACCGTCCGGGCCGCACAGCGCATGTGCCGAGCAGAAAGGACGGACGGTGGCTTGGCAGAATCGCACCGTGGGCGGATTCTGTCTAGATCGCTCGTCCGCGGGTCACCCCCCGAATCCGGGGCGTCCGTTCGCATTTGACTGAGATTTTGCCGCCTTTGTGCTCCAGCTCTCCGGCTCGGGCCTATCGCGGCAGTCGCGCCCGGTGCCGAGCGCGGCGGCGGCACCGGCGCGCCGCGGCGTCTCTGGCGCGGCGCGCCATGCGCCGTGGGTTGCCTCGCGCTCGATGGCAGGGAGCCACCGACGTTGCGGGGCTACGCCGACGACCTGCTCCCCTTCCAGAGCGCGGTCCAGAACCGTCCCGTCTTCACGGCGGCCTCCCGGGCAGGCGCTTGCGCGCTGTCCGCGGCGGGCTCGTCCTTGTGCGCCTGCCCCTCCAGGAACGCGATCAGCCGCTCTCGGAGAGGATAGTACATGGGATCGTCGAGCACCGCCTGACGGTCCCGGGGGTGCGGGAACGGCACCTCCAGGATCTCGCCCACCCGCGCCCCCGGGCCGTTCGTCATCATCGCGATGCGGTCCGACAGGAATAGGGCCTCATCCACGTCGTGGGTGACCATCAGCGCGGTCTTCTGGTCCTCGGCCCACAGGTTCATGAGCACCTCCTGGAGCTCGAGCCGGGTCAGCGAGTCGAGCATGCCAAAAGGCTCGTCGAGCAAGAGCATCTTGGGCGACAGGGCGAAGGCGCGCGCCAGCCCGACCCGCTGCTGCATCCCGGAGGACAGCTCGCGCGGCTTCTTGTGCATCGACTCCTCGAGCCCGACGAGCTCCAGGTAGTGCGTCGCGATCTCGAGGCAGTCCTTCTTGCTCTTCTGCCGGTGGACCTGCTCCACCCCGAGCAGGACGTTCTCGAGCGCGGTCATCCAGTGGAGCAGGCACGGCGACTGGAACACGACCCCGCGGTCCGGGCCGGGCCCGTGGATCTGCCGGCCCGCGAGGACGATGCCGCCGCTCGTGATCTCGCTGAGGCCCGCGACCATCGACAGCACCGTGGACTTGCCGCAGCCGGAGTGGCCGATGAGGGACAGAAACTCGCCCTTCCTCAGGTTCAGGTCGAAGTTGCGGACGACGACCGCAGGGCCGTTCGGGGTGGGAAAGGTCTTGGTGACGTTCCAGATCTCGAGATACTTCTTCATGCGACCGCCTCCGCGCTCCGCGCTGCGCCGGACACGCCCTTGCCCGCGCTCGGCCCGGCGCCCGGGCCGAGCAGGTAATTGATCACCGCGCCCCGGATCTCCTTGAAGCGCGGATCGTGGTTGAGGGCCTTGCGATCCCGCGGGCGCTCGAGATCGACGATCACGCTGGGGCCCAGCGTCGCGCCCGGGCCCTTGCTGAGCGGGACGATGCGGTCGGCGAGGAGGATGCCCTCGTCCACGTCGTTGGTGATGAGGAGCACGGTCTTCTGGGTGGCCCGCCAGATCCGCGCGATCTCGTCCTGCAGCGTGGCGCGCGTGAGCGCGTCGAGCGCGCCGAGCGGCTCGTCCATCAGGAGGATCTCCGGATCCATGGCGAGCGCCCGCGCCACCGAGACGCGCTGGCGCATGCCGCCGGAGAGCTGCGCCGGCCTCTTGTCGCGGGCCGGGGTGAGCTTCACCATGGCGATGTAGCGCTCGGCGTGCTCGCGCTTCTTCTCCGCGGGCCAGGCCGAGAAGATCTGGTCCACGGCGAGATAGACGTTCTCGTAGACCGTGAGCCAGGGCAAGAGGGAGTAGTTCTGGAAGATGACGCCGCGGTCGGGCCCCGGCCCCTCGATCGGCCTCCCGCTCAGCGTCACCACGCCGGCGTCCGGCCGCTCCAGCCCGGCGATGAGCGACATGAGGGTCGTCTTCCCGGCCCCCGAGTAGCCGACGACGGCGACGAGCTCGCCCTTTTCGATCTCCAGGTTGATGTCCCGGAGCACCTCGGTGCGGGCGGCCCCGGCGCCATAGCTCTTGTCGACGTTGCGCAGCTTGACGAGCGCCATCGCCGTCACCCTCCCGCCAGCTTGAGCCTGCGCTCGACGAGGCTCATCAGCGCGTCGAGGAGGAAGCCCACGACCCCGATGGTGATGATGCACAGGATGATGTGCTCGTAGATGAGACTGTTGTACTCCTGCCAGAGGAAGCCGCCGACGCCGGGCGAGCCCGTCAGCATCTCCACGGCCACGATCACCAGCCAGGCGATGCCGAGGCTGAGCCTGAAGCCGGTGAACATGTACGGCAGCGCGGCGGGCAGCTGCACCTTGAGCAGCGTCTTCATGCGGGAGAGCCGGAGCACCCGGGCGACGTTGATATAGTCCTGCGGGATCGACCGCACCCCGAGCGCGGTGTTCAGGACCGTCGGCCACATCGAGCACATCGCGATGGTGAAGACGCCGGCAGGGTCCGGCTTCTGGAAGAGCACGAGGCCGAGCGGGAGCCACGCGAGCGGGGAGACGGGGCGGAGGATCTGGATGATCGGATCGAAGCTCGACTTGAACAGCCTCGAGGCGCCGAGGAAGAAGCCGATCGGCGTCCCGAGCAGGATCGCCAGCGTGTATCCCTTCGCGACCCGCTGGAGCGAGTACCACGTGAAGCGGAGGATGCCCTGGTCGAGCTCTCCCCGCTTCTCGAACGGCTCGAAGATGTAAGGCCTGCTCACCTCCCACGTCTTGAGCGGAGAGGGCAGCGTCTGGGCCCACAGGCTGCTCGCGGCGGCCCATAGCCCGATCACGCACGCCACCCCGAAGAGGGGCAGGATCATGTGGTCGACTCGAATCTTGGGAGAGATCGCCTTCGCCTCGCTCATGCAGGACTCCTCCGCCGCCGCCGCGCTTCCCGTCGGCTCCCGGCGATGTTGGGGCTCACCCCTTCAGGGCGTTGACCGGGAACGACGTCGCATACTTCTCGGGGTCCTTGGGATCGAACGTCACGCCGTCGAACAGCGTCTCGGGCTGGTCGTCCGGGCCGCCGTGCGCGACCCCGAGCTCCTTCATCGCCTCCTCGTAGAGGTCGGGGCGCATGACCTGCTTGACGACGCCCTCGTAGTCCGGCTTCCCCTCCACCATGCCCCAGCGCCGGAACTGGCTGAGCCACCAGAGCGCGTACTTCGGCTGCGGGTAGTTGCAGCTCCGGTCACTGAAGATCATGTAATCCTTGTCATCCTTCCTGCGGCCGTCGCCGTAGTCGTACTGCCCCTTCAGCCGGCCGAGGATGAGCTCCGGAGGACAGTTGATGTACGTGGGCCTCGACACGATGTCCGCCTGCTCCGGGCGGTTGTCGAGCTTGTCGAGCCAGACGCTCGCCTCGTGGAGGGCCTTGAGCACCGCCTTCACCGTCTTCGGGTTCTTGTCGGCGAACTCCGCGGTGAACGCGCACACCTTCTCGGGGTGGTCCTTCCAGAGCTCCTGCGTGGTGACGGCGGTGTATCCGATCTGATCGGCGATGGCCCTGGCGCCCCACGGCTCGCCGACGCAGAACCCGTCCATCTTCCCCACCTTCATGTTGGCGACCATCTGCGCGGGCGGGATGGTCACGAGCGCGACGTCCTTGTCCGGGTGGACGCCGCCCGCGCCGAGGAAATAACGGGTCCACATGGCGTGCGTCCCCGGCGGGAACGTCATGGCGAAGGTCATGGGCGCGCCCTTCGCCTTCGCCTCATCGACGAACGGCCGGAGCGCCTTGGGATCCCCGGCCACCTTGCCCCTGAGATCGCTCTTCATGGTGATCGCCTGGCCGTTGCGGTTGAGCAGCCACGGGATGATCATGGGCTTCTTCGGCGACCCGAGGAGCCCCATCGTCGAGGCGAGCGGCATGCCGAAGAGCATGTGCGTCGCCTGGAGGTCCCCGTTCGACAGCGCGTCGCGGATCGCCGCCCAGCTCGCGCTCTTCACGATGGTCGCGTTGATGCCGTACCTCTTGAAGAACCCCTTCTCGTGGGCGATCACGAGCGGCGAGCAGTCGGTCAGCGCGATGATGCCGAAGCGCAGATCGGACACCTCCGGCTTGTCGGCGGTCGCGACGAGCGGCGCGGCGTTCGCGGCCGGCGGCCCCGGCTCGTCCGAGCGCGAGCCGCAGGCGGGGAGGAGCGCCGCTCCCCCGAGCCCGAGGGCGCCGCCGAGGAAGCGCCGGCGGCGGAGGGGCGCCTCGCTCGGTGCCTCACGCGAAGGTTCTCGTCTCTTCATTCCATCGTCCTTTGCTGGGAATGACCCCATGATGCGCTAAGGACGATGCATGGGTGCGTGTTTCATTCAAGTTTCTGTGGGATATTTTTTCTGCATTCGAGTCGTGCATGTCGATTGCCGGGCGGCAGCGAGCCGGCGCCGGGACGGACCACCCTCGCTGGGCCGGCGGTCGAGGGTCGATTTGCAGTCTTCGCGTCTCTGGCGCTCTTGGCGCCTTGGCGGTTTGTCTTCGTCTCTTCCGAGATCCTTTGCAGAGGTCATGGCCGCGTCCCGAGCGACGCGGGACACGCGGCGTCCGCCCGGCGCCGCGCCGGGGCCGGCCGGCCGAGCAGGCCGCCGCGGCGCGGGCGCCGGCGGCCTTCGCGGGCGTCTCCCCCGCACCGGGCTCGCTCGCCCCCTCGGGCGGCCGGCGGATCCACGTGCGCTGCTTGCAAGGCCGCAGGTGAGACGGTAGCGTCCGCGCCACGCGGCGCACCGCCTGCAGGGCGTGACGGCATGATGCGGTAGGAGAGGAAGGGAGATGACGAGCGGGTCCGCTACATGGGTGTGGGCGGCGGCGTGCCTCATGGCCTGCGGGTGCACGGCCGTGGCCGGGCTCGACAAGCCGTTTCACCTGATGGACGGCGGTGGCGCGGGCGGGGAGAGCGCCGGCGGAGGCGGCGGAGCCCCCGTGGGGTGCGAGGACGAGGTGAGCGAAGGGTGCGTCTACGCGCGGTGCGGCGCCGTCCCGGCCAGCGCGCCGGGCGGCGTCTACACGCTCGACCCCGACGACACCGGCCCGCAGGAGCAGTTTGAGGCCTACTGCGGTGAGGCGGCTGAGGGCGATCGGTGGGCGCTCGTTTACAACAGCGTCGGCGCGGCGGACGGCGCCACGCTCGCGTTCTGGAAGATCCTGTATGCCGACCGGCTCAGCGCCAAGGGTGAGCCGTCGATCACCGGCAACCATTACCAGCCTTCCCTGTACGTCGTTGGCCGTGAATACCGCGACGAGATCGAGGACATCGCCGGGACGGTCGCCGAGGTCATGCGCGCCACGGCCGAGGGCATCGATACGGCGGACATGCACTTTCTCACGCCGATCCGCGTCTCCGGGGAGGAGGAGCTCTTCACGTGGCAGTTCGCCACCGGGTGGTCGTCGCCGGACTTCGACGCTGACACCAAGGGCGACGGCAACTGCGCGAGCTCCTACGTGGGGGTCACGCAGCACTACGGGCACTGCTTCGTCTACAACCTCGGCGCGGACGACGACGCGCCGATCGAGGACGAGGGCTGGGGGCCGCACGTGAGGACCCTGAGCGCGACGTCGTTCGGGCTCTCGGACGACGGCAGCGCCTACACGCGGGTGAAGCGGATCTCGCGCTGGACCCGCTGGTGAGCGCGCCCGGCGCGCTCAGGCCGGGTGCGCCACGAGCGGCAGCGACGTCACCCCGCGCATGGAGAGGGCGCGCCGCCACTCCGGCGGCCCGGCCGGGGAGAGGCGGCGGACGCGCGGCAAGAGCGCCGTGAACAGGAGGCGGGCCTCGAGCCGCGCGAGCGGCGCGCCCAGGCAGAAGTGGATGCCGTGCCCGAACGGCAGGTGCGTGACCCCACCCCGGTCGATGTCGAACCGGTGCGCGTCCGGGAAGTGCGCCTCGTCCCGGCTGGCGGCTCCGATCATCACGAGCACCTTGGCGCCCTTCGGGAGGCGCACGCCGCCGATCTCGGCGTCGGCCATGGCGAGCCGGTACACCGATCGCACCGGCGGCTCGTACCGCAGGACCTCGTCGATGAACCTCGGGATCAGCGCCGGATCCGCGCGCAGGCGATCGAGCACCTCCGGGTGCGCGATGAGCTGCAGCGCGCTGTGGCTCAGGAGGTGCACCGTGGTCTCCAGGCCGCCGACGAGGAGCAGGAAGAGGAAGCTCATCAGCTCGGCGTCGGTGAGCGACTGGCCGTCGACCTGAGCGCGGAGGAGGTCCGTCACCATGTCGTCGGCGGGCGCGCGGCCGCGGCTGGCCAGCACCTCGGTCAGGTACTGCTCCGCCTCGCGCACGGTGGTGCGGATCTCTTCCATGCGCGCGGTCATGTCCGGCGTGACCGGGCTGATGCTGGTGAGGTCGTCGGTCCAGCGCTTGAAGCGCGCGTGGAGGGAGGGATCGAGGCCGAGGAGCTCGCCGATGACGCTCGCGGGGAGCGGCATGGCGAGCGACTCCACCCAGTCGACCGGCTGGCCGAGCGGCAAGCGCGCCGCGATGTCCTCTGCGAACGCGCGCACGCGCGCCTCCAGGCGGGTCATGGCCGCCGGCGTGAAGGCGCGGTTCACGAGCGACCGCAGGCGGCCGTGCGCCGGCGGATCCAGGACGAGCATGGAGTCGCCGAACGGGTTGTGCCCGAGCCACGCGGGCTTTGTGGCGGCGCGGAACCCCTCCGACGAGAACAGCGCGGGGTCCTTGAGGACGGCGATGACGTCGTCGTGACGGGTCACCGCCCAGAAGCCGCCCGGGTCGACCTGACACACGGGGGCCTCGCGCCGCAGCCGGGCGTACGTGGGGTACGGGTCGGCGAGCATCGCGGGGGACATCAGGTTCAGCCGTTCGCTCATGGATCGAGGACCTCCCGGGCGGGTCAGGGATGGAGCGGGCATGGTCGCCTGACGCGAGGGCGCGCCGCAAGCGACGTCGGAGCCGAGCCGGCGCCGATCAGCGATCCCGGAGGAGGTCCATGACCGCGGCGCAGAACGCCGGCGCGTCCTCCTCGGGCCACATGTGGGTGGCCCCGCGGGCCACCAGGTGCTGCCCGGGGATGCAGCGGGCCGCCGCGCGGGAGACCACGCTGAACGCTGGCCGCGACAGCTCGCCATGAGCGACGGTCACCGGCACCTTCAGGCTCGCCAGCTGTTCGCGGGTGATGGCTGGCGGCTGAGGCTGCGAGAGGAGGAGCGGCATGGTCCGCGCATTGTCCAGGTTGACGGCCTGTCGCTCCGCGGGTTGAGCGTCGAAGTATCCCTGGCGCTGGCCCGACCCGTCGAGCAGGAGCCTCAAGGCCTCTCGGCTGTCGCCGCGCTGGACCGCCCCGAAGACGGGGCCGAACATGGCGTTCAGGTCGTCCCCCAGCGCGCGCAGCTCGGCGGGATCGGTGACGTACGAGGGGACCCCGGGCTCGTAGATGAAAGCGCTCCTCAGCAGCTCGGGGTGGCTCAGCGCCGCGGTCAAGGCCACGTGACCGGCATAGGACCACGCGACCAGATGGACGGGCCCCGCGTCGAGGCCGCGGAGGAACGCGGCCAGATCGTCCGCGTGCGTCTGCACGCCGAACGGGGGCCAGCTCGTGTCCCACGCGCCGGTCCCGAAATAGCGCTGGCTGTAAGCGATGGCCCGGTACCGCTGGCCCACGATGGCGCGGTGACGGTCCCACATCCGATGATCCGAGGCCGCCCCGTGCAAAAACACCACCGGAGCGCCCTGCCCCTGCTCTGCATAGGCGAGGCGGGCGCCGTTCACATCCATCGACCGAGGTGCGTCGGCGCCGTCCGAGCCGCCATGTTCCGACAGAGATGCTGATTCCATACCCAGGCGGCGATAGCTCGCTCGAGCTCACGGATCAAACGCCGCGTGGAGCTCGTCGGTCGCGGCGCTCGAGCGCTGCACGTCGCTCGTCTGGGCCGGGGACGGGGCTCCCCGGCGCCCTGCGCCCTGGGGAAGCGGCGCGCGCTCGATGCCGCGCATCGGCCCGCCGCCGGCGTGCTGCGGCCCGCCGCCGCGCCGTTGACCCGGGACGCGAGGGCGGGCGAAGATCCGGCGATCCCTTTGCGCCGCCCCGCGACACGCTCTCTCGCCGCACTCCTCGCGCTCGCAGCGAGCGCCTGTTCCCGCGGCCCCTCCCCTGGCGCGGACGCGGGCGCTGCCCCGGCCGGCAGCGCGGGCGCCCCGGTCGGCAGCGCGGGCGCGCCGGCCGATCCCCCGGCACCGCCCGGCGCCGCGCCCGCGCGCGCGCCGGTCCGCGAGGGGGGCGCCCTCGCCCGCGCGGCGCGCGAGGACGCGCTCTACGTGGCCGACGAGGATCACGGCGTCGTTCGCGTCGTGCCGCTGCCGCTCGATCCCGCGCGCCCCGGCGCAGGCGTGCCCGCGCCGGGGCGGCCCGCGCAGGTGCTCGCGCTCGGCGGGCGCGGCGGGCACGAGGCGCGCGTGCTCGCCACGGTCCGCGACCCGGGGCTCCTGCTCATCTTCCGGCCGGACGCGTCGGCCGCTCTCGTCGAGGTCGGCCGCGTCCCGCTGCCGGCCGACGCGTGGGGCATCGCGGTGACGCCGGACGAGAAGACCGCGATCGTGACGTCGGCGTGGACGCACAAGGTCTCGGCCGTGGACCTCGAGGCCGGAAAGGCGAGGTGGACGGTCGACGTGGCGCGCGAGCCGCGGGGCGTCGCCGTGCTGCCCGACGGCAGCGCCGCGTACGTGAGCCACCTCGTCGGCGCGGATCTCACGCGGATCGACGACCTCGGCGGGGCGCCGAGGGTCCGGCGCGTCGCGTTGCCCGCGTCGCCGCTGCGCGCCCCGTCGGGCGAGCGGCTCGCGGCGTCGCTCGGCTATGCGCTGGCGCTCTCCGAGGACGGGCGGCGGCTGTTCGCGGCGCGGCACGCGCTCGGCGCCATGGGCCACGCCGCGTGGTTCGGCGCGGCGACCGTGGACGTGCTGATCACCGGCCGGGACGAGCCGCTCGCCCCGCCGCACCACGGCAACCTGCCGGTGCTCCGGTCGGCGTTCGCCGAGCAGGTGATCACGCCGGAGAGCGTCATCACCCTGCCGGGCGCGAGCGTCACGCCCGTCACCCAGCCGCGCGCCGCGGTCTACCGCGAGCGCGCGCGCACGCTGCTCGTCGCGGGCGAGGGCGACGACCTCGTGCTCGAGGTGGACGCGACCGCCGTGGATCCGACGCTCGCGATCGTGAAGAGCTACCCGGTCGGCGGCCGCTACGACCCGCACATCCGCGTGGCCGGCACGTGCGGCGCGCCGACCGGCCTCGCGCTGTCCGCGGACGAGGCGACGGCGTGGGTGTTCTGCCGCTCGACCGGCGACGTGGCGGCGCTCCGGCTGCACGATCCGGCGGCGGGCTCGATCGCGGCGCCGGCGGGCGCGGGCGCGACGGGAGCGCCCGGCGCGGCGCCCGCGGCGGAGGGGCCGGCGGCGCTCGTGCACCTCGCCGACGATCCGCTCGGCCCCGAGGTCGCGAAGGGGCGCCGGCTCTTCTACAACGCGCTCGACGGCACGGTGAGCGGCAATCTCGGCTGCGCGGGGTGCCACCCCGACGGGCGCGACGACGGGTACGTCTGGCGCGAGGCGACCTTCAGCACGGCCGACGGCGAGCACGCGAACTTCGTCGGCCGGCCGGAGAACATCCCGGAGGTCGCCAAGAGGAAGGGGTTTCCGCGGCGCACCCCGATGCTCGCCGGCAACGTCGGCGCGGCCGGGCCGTACGGCTGGCACGGCGAGAGCGAGGATCTGGTCGGCAGGCTCCAGACGGGCATGGGGCTGCACCGCTGGGGCGGGCTGCCGATCGACCACACGCCGGCCGGCCTCGCGGCCAGGGCCACGTACCTCGCGATGTTCCTCCGCCGGAGCCTGGTGACGCCGCCGCGCGGCGAGGGGGCGCCCGACGAGCGGGTGAAGCGCGGCCGGGAGATCTTCCACAGCGACGAGGCGAAGTGCTCGCGCTGCCACGTGCCCGCGAGCGATTACACCGATCGCATGGCGTACCCGATGCCGAAGCGGCCGCCGCTGCGGGGCTACGACGAGGATCCGCGCCCCGAGTACAAGACGCCGTCGCTGCGCTTCGTGGGCGGGCGGCCGCCCTACCTGCACGACGGGCGGGCCGGCACGCTGGCGGAGCTGATCGAGCAGAACGCCGACTGGATGGGCAAGACGAGCCACCTGTCGCCCGAGGATCGGGCGGCGCTCGTGGCGTTCCTGGAGACGTTATGAGGCTGCGCTTCGCGTGGATCGCCTGGACGGCCGCCGGCATGGCCGGCGTCCTGGCCGCGGCAGCCGGCACCTCCGGCGCGCAGCAGGACGGCGCGCGCTCGGCCGCCGCCACGGCGAGCGCGCAGCAGGACGGCGCGCGCTCGGCCGCCGCCACGGCGAGCGCGCAGCAGGACGGCGCGCGCTCGGCCGCAGCGACCGACGCCGGCGAGGAGCGGCCCCTCGACGCCGAGCCGTTCCCCGCCGAGCCGTCGAAGCAGCCCACGGCCGCCGAGTGGAAGGCCGCGCCGCGCGTCCGCCTCTCCCGCACCGGCCCCGCGGCCGCGGGCTGCCGCGCCTACCGGATGAGGGAGTGGCTGCGCATCCGCTGCCCCGAGCTCACCGTCTCGGCCATCTCGCTGCTCGGCGGGAAGACCGAGGGCGTGGCCTTCTGGATCGATCCGCCCCGCGGCGGCAGCGAGCTCCCCCGCGGCGGCGAGGTGATGTTCCCGATCCGCCGCGGCGATCGGCGCGTGATCCAGATCCTGACCTTCGGCCCTGGCTACGATGGGCCGTTCACCTTGTTGCCGGCGATCGTCGTCCAGGAGCAATGGCTCGACGACGAGCCGGCGCCGACCGTGACCGCCTCCTGAGACACCATGCGATCCGACAGCACGCCCCTCGCCCTCTCCGCGCTGTTCTTCCCTGCCATCGCGAGCGGCGTCCTCGCCGCCGCGTGCGCCGCCTCCCCGGCCGCGCCCCCGCCCGCCGGGCCTTCGCCTGCCGCGCAGGCGGCGCCGGCGAGCGCCTCCGGCGGCGCGGCGACGGCCCCGGTGTCGCCCCAGCCCGGGTCCGACGCGGCCCCGGCGCCGGCCGGCGCCAGCGCGACCGCCGCGCAGGCCGGCGGCGACCCGGCCGCTGCGCAGGCCGGCAGCGGGCAGGCCTCCGCCCCGGCGGTGCCCCCCTCGGACGGATGTCCGGACGGCATGGCCCGGGTCCCAGGCGGCAGCTTCGTGATGGGCCCGCTGAAGGTGAAGGCCACCGTGGCGGACCTCTGCATGGACAGGACCGAGGTGACCGCCGAGGCCTACGCCGCGTGTGTCAAGGCGGGTAAGTGCACGGATACGTTGGCGAATTGCGCCAAGGAGGCGTCGACGTACGGCGTCGCCGGGAAGGAGAAGCAGCCGATGGTCTGCGTCGACTTCGCGCAAGCCAAGGCTTACTGCGCGGCCCAGGGCAAGCGGCTGCCGCGCGACGACGAGTGGGAGTGGGCGGCCCGCGGCGGCGAGGAGGCGCGGCCGTACCCGTGGGGCGGCGAGGCCCCGAAGGATCAGCTCTGCTGGTCCGGCGGCGGCGCCGTGCGCAAGACCGCATGCGACGTGGGGAGCTTCCCCGCCGGCGCCAGCCCGCAGGGCATCCAGGACCTGGCCGGCAACGTCTTCGAGTGGACGACGAGCGCCAACGACGGCAGGGGCAAGATGCGCGTCGCCCGCGGCGGCAGCTGGCGCGACGGCATCCCGCCGCTCGTCAGGACGGCGCGGCCCGGCGGCTTCGAGGCGACGTACCGCTGCGGGTTCCTCGGCATCCGCTGCGTCGTCGAGCCGGCGGCGCAGGCGGCCCAGCCGGCCCAGTAGCTCGCGCCGCGTCAGCCGGCGTCCATCGGGTCCGGCGGATCTGTCGCCCGGCGCCGTTGCGCTACGTCGCGTTCGGATCGGCGAGCCAGGTCGCCAGCGCTTCCGCCGAGAACGAGAGCATCACCTCCGCCACCCGGGTCTCTTGCAGCCGGGCGAGCCGCTCCCCGAGGGCCGCGGTCTCCGCCTCGGCGAGCGGCCTGCCGAGCCGGAGCTCGCACATCGGCGCCGTCAACCGAAGCCGCGCGCGCTGCTCCGCCTCCCTCTTCGCCTCCTCCGCGCGCTGCTCCGCCTCCCTTTCCGCCTCCTTCTTCGCCTCCTTCACCGCCTCCTTCACCGCCTCCTTCACCGCCTCCTTCACCGCCTCCTTCAGCGCCGCTTCCACCCCCGCTTCGACCTTCCGCGCGGTGAACTGTTCAAACCATTCCCGGGTTTCCATGATGAAATCCCTCTCCTCGGAGGGCAGCCCTGGAAGGAGCTGCTCCGGCATCTCGAAGCTTAACCGAACGAGCCACGGCATCGCCACCCGGCGCTCCCACGCGTCCCCGGGGAGCGCCGCGAGATCCCGCAGCGCCGCTCGGCGCACCCGGGGCGCGCCGAGCAAGCGCAGCAGCACCGTACCCCGCACGCGCGGCAGCTCCGCGATCACCACCGCATGGATCCGCCACCCCGGCGCCGGCCCCGCATAGAGGCCCTCCAGCCCGGAGGCGTCCTGCACGAAACCGAAGTCGCGCAGCACCCCGTCCTGGCGCCCGGCGCTCACGATCCACGCCGACGGCAGCTGGAGCGCGCGCTGCGCTCGCAACTCGAGCGTGTGGTGCCACTGGTAGCGCTTGCGCATGCAGCCGTGGAGCTCGGCCGCGCCCGGCGCGGCGCTGAACACCTCCACCATCCCCGCCTCGGCCGCCATCGAGCGGAGCAGGCCCGGCTCGATCTCGGGATGCGCGCGCAATAACGCCGGATCGGGCACGTGCCACACGTCGATCCGCTGGGCGTCCCCGGCCGGCACCTCCACCTCGGTCTCGGCTGCGCCCACGAGCACGAAGAAGTCCCGGAGGATGTTCTTGGCGAGCTGATCAAGCCGGAAAAACATGACTGCCGCCGATACCACACCAGGGCTCGAACGGACACTTTGCGACATCGCGCGCGTCGTCACGAGCGGTGTCGAGGGGGCATTACGGAGACCACACAATTTCATTCATACATTCGATCGACACCGATGCTCGGCCGCGTCTGGCGCGCCGGCCCGGGCCGGGGGACCATCTGCCGCCGGGGCCTCCGAAGGCGCGCCCCGCGGACGCCTGCGCCGCCCGAGGCGCGCGGCTTGCGTTCCGGCCCGGCGCGGCGCACCTTCGCGCCCAGCCACCATGCACAGCGACGATCCCTACGTGATGCCCGCCTACGTCAAGCTCCTCGTGGTCGACGCGGAGCGCTCCGCCTCGTTCTTCGAGCTCCTCGGCTTCACCCGCGTTCACCAGGATCCGGTGTTCGTTCACCTGCGCTGGGCGCGCTATGCCGATCTCTTCCTCGTGGCGACGCCGCCGGGGGTCTCGCTGGCCGGCCAGCGCGGCCTCGGCGTCATCGTCTGCTTCAGCGCGACCGGCGACCTCGGCATCGAGACCATCGCCGCGCGCGCCGCGGCCGCCGGCGCCGCCGTCGACGGTCCGCGCGACCAGCCGTGGCATACCCGGGAGGTCGTCGTCACCGACCCGGACGGCTACCGCCTCTGCTTCGTCGAGCCGAGCACATCCCTGCGGGGCTGACGTCCCCGCCCGCGCGCGAGCGCGGCGAGCCGCCCGGACAGCGCCGGCCGGGCAGACAGCGCCATCACCTCGAGCGGATCAGCTGTTCTCCGATCGCATCGTCACCGCCAATCCGCACTGGCCGTTCGACGCCGAGCGCGCCGACGAGCTCGATATCGACGTCTCGCCGACAGGCGTCCTCCACATCCGGTATTTCCCCTGGAGGTTCGACACATCCTGGGACATGGCCTGCCAGGGCCCGGTCATGACCAGGTACATCCCCGGCATCGGCGTCGTGACGCTCACGCTTCACCAGAACATCACCATCCCCTTTTGATCCGAGCTGCCCTGCTCGCGGCGCCGCCGAGCGCGCCCATGGCCTCCTCGCGCCGTGGGTCCGCGGGGCCGAACCGTGTTGTTCGTCACGGCGCTTCGCGCGCGCAGGCTCCTGCTCCCTGCGCGCCTCCGGGGCCCGCCTCGGCGGGCTCCGGAGCGCGCTCACCGCCCCCTCCTCCCCCGCCCGCTCGACCCTCGCGGCGAGCGCCGCGGGCGAGAGCGCTCGATCCAGGAGATCGGATCCGCAGGGCTCGCGGGCGCATCGGCGGGCGAGGCCGTCCTGGCGAGCGGCGGCGCCGTGCGCGCTCGTGTATCATCGCCCCGGCATGTGGTCGGAGCCGTCGCATCCGAGGCGAATCGGGCGGTATCTGCTCTACGGCCCGATTGCGTCCGGCGGGATGGCGTCCGTGCACCTCGGCCGGCTGGTCGGCGAGGCGGGGTTCGCGCGCACCGTGGCCGTCAAGCGGCTGCACCCCCAGCTCGCCGCGGCGCCCGAGATCGCCGAGAGCCTGCGCGACGAGGCCCGCATCGTCGCGCGCATCCAGCACCCCAACGTGGTCGCCACGCTCGACCTCCTCATCGCCGAGGACGAGGCGTTCCTGGTCATGGACTACGTGCGGGGCGAGTCGCTGGCGCGCCTGCTCCGGGCGGCGCGCGACCGCGGCGCGCCGGCGCCGATACCCGTCGTCGCGAGCATCGCGTGCGGAGCGCTCCACGGGCTGCACGCGGCCCACGAGGCGCGCAGCGAGTCCGGCGAGCCGCTCGGCATCGTGCACCGCGACGTCTCGCCCGAGAACGTGCTCGTCGGCGTCGACGGGGCGGCGCGGCTGCTCGACTTCGGCATCGCCAAGGCGCGCGGGCGGCTCAGCACCACCCGCGGCGGGCAGATCAAAGGCAAGCTAGCTTACATATCGCCCGAGCAGCTCCTCTGCGGCGAGGTGACGCGGAGGACCGACGTGTTCGCGGCGGGCGTGGTCCTCTGGGAGGCGCTCGCGGGCCAGCGGCTGTTCGACGGCGTCGACGAGGCCGCGATCCTCGGGGCCGTGCTCGAGCGGCCGATCCCGCCCCCGAGCTCGCTCGCGGCGCACGTGCCGCCGGCCCTCGACGCGATCGTCCTCCGGGCGCTCGAGCGGAACGCCGAGGGCCGCTACCCGACCGCCCGCGAGCTCGCGATCGCCGTCGAGGACGCGGTCCCGCTCGCGTCGCCGCGCGCGGTGGGCGAGTGGGTGGAAGAGCTCGCGGGTGACGCGCTCGCGCGGCGGGCGGCCCGCGTCGCGGAGATCGAGGGCGCCTCGGCGGCGGCCCCCGGCAGCGCGGCGGTGGCCGGCGCGGGGGCGCCAGCGCGCGGCGGGTCGAGCGAGCCCGGGATGCAGAGCGGGCGCGAGCCCGGCAGCGAGCGCGGGCGCGACCTCCAGAGCGGGCGCGACCTCCAGGACGGGCGCGACGAACGCAGGTCGGCGGGCCCGCGCGCAGGCGGGCTGGCCGAGACCGCGCCCGCGATCCCGACCAGCGCCCTCGATGAGGTCGCGCTCGCGGCGGTGCCCCCGCCGGGGTCCGCCACGTCCAGCGGGCTCTCCGTGGCGCTCTCCCCGGGAGACGGCGCGCCGCGCGACGCTCCGCCCGCCGCGACGTCGAGGCGCGCGCGGCCGGTCCTCGCGTTGCTGGGCGCGGTGCTCCTCGGCAGCGCGGCGGCGCTCGCCGTACAGTGGGCGCGCCGCGGCCCGCCCGGGCCGGAAAACGCGGCGAGCGCGGCCCACGCGCCCGCGGTGCAGCCCGCCGGCGCCGGTGCGTCGGGCGCGCCGCCGGCCGCGGCCCCGCCGGCGCCCGGCGCGCCGGACATCACGAGCGCCGCGCCCGCCGCTCCGGGCCCGCCGCCGGCGTCGAGCCCGGGCAGCGCGCCGAGCACGCCGTCGGCGTCGGGCGCCACCGCGACCGCGCCCGCCCGCAAGCCGGCGCGCACCGCCGCGGGCGCGCGCGCCCCTGCGCCCACGCCGCGGCCGGCCGGCGCCGACGCCCAGCGCTGCTCTCCGCCCTACACCGTGGACAAGGCCGGCATACGCCGGCTCAAGCCCGAGTGCATGTGACCCGATGAACGCCTCCTCTCCCGCCCGCGCGCGGCCCGCGCGCCCGCTCGCCGTCGCCGTCGCCGTCGCCGTCGCCGCGGCGCTCGCCCTCACCGGCGCCCGCGCCCACGCCCAGCCTCACAAGCGGGCGTGCGCCGCCGCCTACGAGCGCGCGCAGGGCCTCCGCCGCGACGGCAAGCTCCTCGCCGCGCGGGAGGCGCTCATCGCGTGCTCGCAGCCCACCTGCCCGGCGGCCGCCGTGGCCGATTGCGGGCCATGGCTCGCCGAGGTCGAGAAGAGCCTGCCCACCGTGGTCATCGCCGCGAGGGACGCGCACGGGCGGGAGCGGCTCGACGTGCGCGTGCTCGTGGACGGGCGCCCCCTCGCCGCGGCGCTCGACGGCAAGGCGCTGCCGGTCGATCCCGGCCCGCACACCTTCCGGTACGAGCCCGCGTCGGGGCCCGCCGTCGAGGAGCGCGTGCTGATCCGCGAGGGCGAGAAGAACCGCGCCATCACCGTGATCCTGGGCGCCTCCTCGGCCGGCGCGCCGCCTGCCACACCGACGCCCGCCTCGCCGGCCGCATCGCCCGCGTCACCCGCCTCGCCTGCCGCATCGCCCGCGTCACCTGCCCTGCCGGCCGCGTCGCCCGCGTCACCCGCCCTGCCGGCCGCATCGCCGGCGCCGCCAGCCGCGCCGTCCGCCCCGCCGTCCGCCCCGCCCGAGGAGCCCGCGGTCCCCGGGCTCGTGTGGGCTTCCGGCGCCCTCGGCGCCGCGGGGCTCGCCGTGTTCGCCGTCGCCGGCGCGCTCTCGCTGAGCGCCGAGGCCGACCTGCGCGCCACGTGCGCCCCGCGCTGCCCCGGCGACGACGTGCGCGCCATCCGCGTCCAGCACGCGATCGCCGACGTCGGCCTCGGCGTGGGCGTCGTCGCCCTCGGCGCCGCGGCGTGGCTCTACCTGACGCGGCCGGCCGCGGCGAGGCCGCCGAACGCCGGCGCCGCCGCGCCCGGACCGGCGCTGCGGCCGTTCGTCGCCGGCGCCGCCGCGGGCATCGAGGGGGCCTTCTGATGCGCCTCCGGCCGGCCCACGCCGCCGCGGCCGCGCTCGCGGCCGCCCTCGCCTCCGCGTGCACGCTCGTGCGCCCGCTGCACGGCCTCACCTGCGAGCCGGGCGCCGGGAACGCCTCGTGCCTGTACGGCCAGCCCTGCGAGGCCGACGCCGACTGCGCGACGGCCTCGTGCGTCGCCGAGGTCTGCCAGTGCCCCGTCGGCATGGTGACGATCGAGAGCTCGTTCTGCATCGACCAGACCGAGGTGTCGAACGCGGCCTACCGCGCCTTCCTCGCCACGCAGCCGGACGTCGCCGCGCAGGAGCCGTTCTGCCTGTTCAACGACAGCTTCGCGTTCGACACCGGGCCCGGCGCGCCCGACGTGTGCAAGACGCGCAGCGAGGACGATGGGCACCCCGCCACCTGCGTCGACTGGTGCGACGCCCGCGCTTACTGCAAGAGCCTGGGAAAGCGCCTCTGCGGCGAGATCCACGGCGGCCCGCTGCCCTACGGCGGCGACACGGCGCAGGGCGAGTGGTTCGAGGCGTGCAGCCACCGGGGCACGCTCGCCCACTCGACCGGCGAGCTCGACACGGAGCATTGCAACGGTGACGGGGTGGCGACCGTGCCGGTCGGCGACGACGACAGCATGGCGTGCGAGGGCGGCTATTTCGGCCTGCAGCACATGAGCGGCAACGTCCGCGAGTGGGAAGACGCGTGCTCGGACGACACCGGCCCGGGCGATCTCTGCAGGACGCGGGGCGGGGCGTTCGACAGCGGGGGCTCGCTCGACGAGCTCCGGTGCGACGCGCGCGACGTGCGGGAACGAGCCGACACGGATCACACGATCGGGTTCCGCTGCTGCAGCGGGTAGCGCCCGATGCACCCGCGGTGCCTCTTGCATTCACCAGAGGCTCTCCTCGTCAACGTAGAAAGCCCGTGAACAAAAGAGAGACAAGCCACCGAGGCACAGAGGGCGCAGAGAAGAAGAGGTGAAAGGGTTCTTCTCTTTCTCTCTCCCTCTGTGCCCCTGCGCCTCTATGGTTCAATTCTTCTCTTCGAAGACTCGGGCAGCGCTCAAATTGAGCATGAAGATGGGGAGGCGGGAAGAAAAGATCAATGTTCTTCCCGTCTTTCCGCCTTCATGTGAGCTCTCTTCGGGCAAATTTGAGCACTACCAAGATTTGGCCTGCACGCTGACGGTGTTCCCCGCACTCACCGCCGGAGGTTGTATTTCTCGAGCTTGTAGAGCAGCGCGCGCCGGGAGATGCCGAGCCGCTTCGCCGCGCGCGTCTGGTTGTTCCCCTCGGCGGCGAGCGCGTCCTCGATGCTCTTCTTCTCCAGCTCGGCGAGGCGCGCCGGCATCGGCGCGTCCTCCGCCGGCGGCCCCACGCTCGCCGGCGGCCCCGCGCTCGCCGGCGCCCCCACGCTCGCCGGGGCCCCCGCGCTCGCCGGCGGCCCCGCGCTCACCGGCGCCGGTTCGGCTCCCGCCACGGAGGCCGGCAGGTGCTCGACCTCGATGACGCCGTCCTCGGCCAGCACCACGGCGTGCTCGACCGCGTTGCGCAGCTCGCGCAGGTTGCCGGGCCACGCGTGCGCCTCGAGCACCCGCATCGCGGCGGGCGCGAACCGCGGCGCCGGCTCCCCCATGCGCTCGGCGACCTGCCGCGCGAAGCGGTGCGCGAGCAGCGCGATCTCGGCGCGCCGCTCGCGGAGCGGCGGGACGCGGAGGACGAACGTGCTGATGCGGTAGTAGAGATCCTGCCGGAACCGCCCGGCCGCCACCTCGGCCTGGAGATCCCGGTGCGTGGCGCACACGACGCGCACGTCGAGCTCGATCTCCTGCGTGCCGCCGATGCGGGCCACGCGCCGGCTCTCGAGGACGCGCAGCAGCTTGGCCTGCATGGCGAGGGGCAGCTCGCCGACCTCGTCGAGCAGCAGCGTGCCGCCCTGCGCGGCCTCGAAATAGCCGATCTTGCGGCGATCCGCCCCGGTGAACGCGGCCTTCTCGTGGCCGAAGAGCTCGCTCTCCAGCAGCGTCTCGGGCAGCGCCGCGCAGCTGAGCCGGACGAACGGGCCGCCGGCGCGCGGGCTCGCGCGGTGGATCTGCTCGGAGACGACCTCTTTCCCCGAGCCCGTCTCGCCGAGGACGAGCACCGTCGTCTGGGCGCGCGCGAGGCGCTGCACCACCTGGAAGACCTTCACCATCGCCTCGTCCGCGACGACGAAGCCGGCGCCGGACAGCGCGTCCGCCACCCCGGCCGGCGCGGCGTCCGCCGGCGCGGGCCGCGAGGGCAGCGCTGGCGCGGCGATCGCGACGACGATCTCGGCCGGGCCGACGCGGACCACGTCGCCGCCGGCGAGGAGCCGCTCGCCCCCGCGCACGGCGGCGCCGTTCACCGACGTGCCGTTGCGGCTCCCGAGATCGACGAGCTCGAGGGCGTGGCCCCGCCGCGCGATGCGCGCGTGGTTGCGCGAGACGCGGGGGTCGTCCACGCAGACCGTCGACTCCGGCGCGCGCCCGATCGCGACCGCGTCGCCGTCGGTCAGGTCGATCACCCGCGCCGCGCCGTCGCCGGTGCGCACGATGAGCGACGCCTGCCCCTGCGGCGTCCGATCGGCGGCGCCCTCCGCGGCCTCGAGCTCGGTCGCGACCTCGGCCGCGAGGGGCGGCGGCGCCTCGCCGGACGGAGGGGCCGGCTGTCGACGAGGATCTCGCTCCGCCATGCCGTTCGAAGGATGCGCACGTGTACGAAGCTTGCGCAACCCTCAGCGACGGCGCCGCGCGGCGCGGGCGCGAGATCGCGGGGAGAGGCGCGGGCCGCGCGCTGGCCCCCGCCTTGCAGTGCCGCTCCGGCGCGCACGGAGACGACGCGGGAGCCGCCGTCGCCGGGAGCCATCGCGGGGACCGGAGCGTCGCGAGACGCCCTGCGCCGACGTGCGCCGAGCTTCACGAGCCCACGAACCAGGAGAGAACCCATGACTTATTCCAGCCGTCCGGCGTCCGCCCTCGCGATCCGCAGCGCGCTTTGCCGCGCCCACGCCGTCGTGTGCTTCACCGCCACGCTCGCCGCCGCCGGGTGCGGCGCGGATCCAGCCGTCGACGCGGAGGTCGCGTCGGCGGCGAGCGGCGACGCGGTCAGCGGGGCCTTCACGATGGCGTGCTCGAAGCTGACGGTGAGCCGCGGCAGCACCGGCGCCGGGCAGACGGCCGCCGCGCTCGCGACGGCCGATCTCACGGGCGAGCAGGACGTGTGGACCAAGTACGTCGAGTTCGCGCCGAGGACGAGCGCGACGTGCGAGTACGCGCTCCCCGCCGGCACGTCGGCGGCGCAGCTCTCGTCGCTCGCGCTGGGCGTCAACTACCGCGGTCCGAAGAAGTCGGCGATGCGCTGGACCTTCGAGGCCTGGGACGCGGCCGCCGGCGCGTGGGTCCCGATCGGCGACAACGCGTTCGCGGGCGACTGGTCCTGGACGAGCGCGAGCCTGAGCCTGCCGGCGCCTCATGCGCGGTTCGTGTCGGGCGGGGCGCTCAAGATCCGGTATGCCACGACCAGCTCCGCCGACAGCTCGCAGCTCGACCAGCTCGTCCTCACGGGCGCGACCGGCGGCGGCTCGACTGGCAGCGGCGGTGCGACCGGTAGCGGCGGCAGCGGCTCCGGCGGCAGCGGCGGCTCCGGCGGCAGCGGCGGCTCCGGCGGCAGCGGCGGCTCCGGCGGCAGCGGCGGTTCCGGCGGCTCCGGCGGCTCCGGCGGCTCCGGCGGCTCCGGCGGCTCCGGCGGCTCCGGCGGCTCCGGCGGCTCCGGTGGCAGCGGCGGCTCCGGCGGCTCCGGCGGCTCCGGCGGCGGCGTCTGGGTGCCCGCCCCGGGGACGACGTGGCAATGGCAGCTCACGGGCACCATCGACACCAGCCTGAACGTCGCCATGTACGATATCGACCTCTTCGAGGCGCCGCAGGCGACCATCGACGCCCTGCGCGCGGCCGGGAAGAAGGTGATCTGCTACTTCAGCGCGGGGAGCTCCGAGGACTGGCGCAGCGACGCGTCGAAGTTCCCCGCCGCGGCGCTCGGCAACCCGCTCGACGGGTGGCCGGGCGAGCGGTGGCTCGACACCCGCAGCGCCGGCGTGCGCGACGTCATGAAGGCCCGGCTGGACCTGGCGGTGCAGAAGCGCTGCGACGGCGTGGAGCCGGACAACGTCGACGGCTACACCAACGGCTCCGGCTTCCCGCTCACCGCGGCGACGCAGCTCGACTACAACCGCTTCCTGGCCGCCGAGGCGCACGCGCGCGGGCTGTCCATCGGCCTGAAGAACGACCTCGATCAGGTGAGAGACCTCGTGGGGCACTTCGACTGGGCGCTCAACGAGGAGTGCCACGCGTACGGCGAGTGCGAGATGCTCACGCCGTTCATCCGCGCCGGCAAAGCGGTCTTCCACGCGGAGTACGTCGCCGCGTCGCAGGCGAACGCCGTCTGCGCCGCCACGAAGCCGCTCGGGCTCTCGACGCTGATCAAGCGGCTCGACCTCGACGCCTGGCGCGTCGCCTGCCCCTGATCCACGCGCGAGCGCTGGCCGCCCACCGCGGCCAGCGCCTCGCCCGCTCAGCCGCTCACTCCCCCCTCACCTCCAGCACCTGCGCTCCGGCGAAGCTCTGCTGCTCCGGCTGGTAATACGGGTGCACCTCGGCGCCGCCGTCCTCCGCCCGGACAGGCATGGTCGCCTGCAGCCGGTAATCGAAGCTCGCCGCGCCGCCCGCGGGGATCTCCTTCACGTACAGGATCAGCTGCTTGCCCGTGATCTCGAACCTCGAGAGCTGGCCCGCGGCGATGTATTGCTGGAGATCCTCGGTCAGGACCTGGAAGCCCGGCGGGAGCCCGACCGTCACGAGGACCATGCTCTGCGCCGAGCTCGTCGTGTTCCGGACGTCCACCGACGCGGTCACGATGTCGTTCACGTACAGCGCGGTCTTGTCGTAGCTCACGCTGACCGAGAGCGGCCCTCCCCCGTCGCTCGGGACCGCGCTCCAGGGCAGGTGGTGGCGGCTCACGAGGTTGTAGCTGAGCTTCCCCTCCCCCTCGAACGCGAGCGTGACGTCGTGCGCGCCGGTGGTCGCGAGGTGCGTGAGATCGACCGTGGTCATGACGTCGGCCTGGTCCTCGCGCAGGGCGACCGTGCTCACCGCCTCGCCGTCGACCGCGACGCTCAGCGACCCCACGGCGCCCTCGCTCCCCTTGCTCGCGGCGAGGAGCAGCGTCCGCAGGCTCCAGATCGTCGCCTGGGTGGAGCCGAAGTTGCCATTCGCGTCCTTCGACTCGGTCAGGAACTTCACGCCGCCGTCGGCGCTCGACCGGTGCGCGTCCGCGGAGAGCAGCGCGTGCGCCGCGAGCGCGGTGGTCGTGACCTTGGCGTCGTTCCCGACCTCATAGAACGCGGTCTGCGTGCCGCCGTCGTCCCAGAAGATCGCGCCGCCCTCGGCCGTCTTGCGCTCGTCGAGGGCGTCGAGCACCCGGTCGGTCAGCGCGCCGGAGGGGGCGGCCACGGCGAGCGCGTTGGCCGCGATGGCGAGCGTGTACAGGTCGTCGGTCGCCGGCTGCAACGACGTGCCCAGGAACTCGAGCCCCCGCGCGATCGCGGGTCCCTGGTACCCCGCGCTCGCGAGCGCCCAGAGCACGAAGGCGCTGTTGCGGAGCGTGCCCGTGTGGAAGCTGAAGAACTCGGTCTGATCGCCCTCCCACGTGCCGTCCGCCTTCTGCTGGCCGGCGAGCCAGGCCACGGTGCGGGCGAGCATCGCCTCGTCCACGGCGTGCACCTTGATCATGTCGGCGAACTCCATGACGCCGAACGCGGTGACCGACAGGTACGGGTGCCCGTCCTGCTCGCCGAACCACGAGAACCCGCCGCCGGCGTGCTCGAAGGTGAGCAGGCGCTGGTAGCCCGCCGAGATCAGCGACTCGGCCTTCATCTGGATCTCCGGGGTGATCTGGCCCGTCTGCTTCATGTACTGCGTCACGAGCACGTTGGGCCATGTGGTCGAGGTGGTCTGCTCGAAGCAGCCCGACGGCACCTGGAGCATGCTGTCCATGCCGCTCACGACCTGCGACAGGAACGCGGGGTAGATCTCGAGATAGAGCTGGTTCGAGCCGGCGACCGCGCCCTCGGGGAACGACAGCGCGTGGGTGACGCTGCCCGCCTCGACCATCCCGGACTTGCTCTCGGCGAACGGCTTGCCGTCCGGGACCACGCGCACGGTGCGCGCCACGGCGTCGGCGCCCTCGGTGCCCCGCGCCGTGACCGTGAGCGCGTTGACGCCCACCGTGTCCACGCGCACGGGGAACCGGACGCCGCGCACCTCGCCCGGCGCGAGCGACACCTGCGCGGTGGTCGCGCCGAGCGCGGTATACCAGCTCCCCGGCTGGAGGCTGAGATCGACCGTCTGCGGCGTCTCGAGGTAGTTGTAGACGGCGATCGGGAACTCGACCTCATCGCCGCGCGTGAGCGTGGCCGGGAAGCTCACGTCGACGAAGAAGTCCTGGAACACCTTGAAGCCGCTCTGCACGCCGCCGAGCTTGCCGTCGGCCGAGTTCGCGAGCGCGGACAGCCGCCACTCGGTGATGCTGTCCGCGAGCGGGATGCTCAGGGTCGCCGTGCCGTCGGATCTCGTGATCACGCTCGGGTTGACGTACAGGGTCTCCGGGAACTCGCGCCGGACGCGCGGCCCGCTCTCGCCGCCGCCGCCGGGGTCCCCGACGACGCCGCCCGCTCCGGTGCTGCCTCCCCCGTTGGCCCAGTCGCCGTCGCCCTCTGCGGCCTCGGGCCACGGCGGCGGCGCGGGCACGTTCACCCCGAGATCGGCGAACTCGAACGCGATCGTCGCGTCGTCCGCGCTCTGCGCGACCTCGTCGGGCCCCGACGAGAGCACCGTGAGCCCGCTCCAGCTGGAGCTCACCCGGTACGCGTTGCCCCACACGTCGAAGGCGCGGAGGCGCTCGGCCGTCCGGCCCGCGAGCACCGTGGCGTACTCGCCCTGCCCGTCGCAGTAGTACTGGCTGGGGTCGCAGCCGAGCGCCCGGAGGTCCTGCACGGCGCCCGCCGCGGCCTCGGCGAGCACGGGCCGGAGCGCGCCCCGCTGGCGCTCGTAGAACGGCTCGAGCTCGGCCTTCACCTTCGTCAGCACGGCCGGCCAGGTGCGCGCCTGGAGGCCGGTCACCGACGTGCCGGCGAGCGCGGCGAGCGACGCCTGGGTCGTGCGCTGCGCGGCCTCGGCCTGCGCGGGATCCTCGCTCGCGGTCGCGCTGAACAGGAGGTTCTGGAGGTTCGCCGAGGGGCCGCGGATCTGGTAGCTCGGCTTCGCGAACTCGTCCTCCAGCTCGAAATAGGTGCGGAGCAGCCCGGGCTGCGCGTCGACCAGCGCGAAGACGGCCTGATCGACGACCTGCACGCCGACCGCCGCGACCTTCGGGTTGCCGGCGTCGTCCTTGACCGAGAGCCGCAGCGTCGCCGTCTCTCCCGGCGCGTACAGGGGCTTGTCGGCGTCGATCTTGATGTTCAGCGCCGAGTCGCCCCGCGCGAAGACGGTGCGGCCCGAGCGGACCAGGTTGCCGTCGTCGTCGACCAGGTACGCCTCGACCCGGTTATTGCCGAGCAGGCTGGCGTCGACTGGCATGCTGAAGCGGGCGCGCCCGCCCTCGAGCTCGAGAGAGCGCATATCGACCGCCTGGCCGTCGTTCAGCCAGTCGACATAGACGCTGCCGGTCGCCTCGCTCGACTCGATGGCGACCTCGATCGTCTCGCCGGCCTCGTACACGGCGCGATCGGTGCGCACGATCAGGTGTTCGCCGCCCGCCTGGGCGGCGAACGAGAACTTCTGCTGCACCGCCCGTTCGCCCACCGTCGCTCGGACCGAGAACTCGCCGTCCGCCGCGCCGACCGGCGGGGTGAAGCTCACCGCGGCCTGGCCGAAGGCGTCGGTGCGCGCGGTGAGCCGCGCGCCGTCCGGCGCCGTGATGACCGCATCGATCTCGGGGATGGGTTCGCCGAGCGGATCGGTGACGAAGAGCAGCAGGGTGTTCGGGACCCCCGGGACGAGCTCGCGCGCCTCGGGCACGAGCACGAGCGAGGCCACGTCCGCGGCGACCTTCACCGGGATCGCCTTGGTGACCTCCTGCCCTGCCGTGTCGGCGACCGTGATGGTGAGCGTCACCGCCGCGTCGCCCTGCTCCAGCGGCAGGCCCGCGAGGTGCTGCGGCAGCGTCAGGCTGAACCCGTAGTGCCCCTGGGCGTCGAGCGTGCCCATGATGCGCTGGAACGTCGTCTGGCCGACGTCCAGCGACGCCGCCTCGATGGTCACGCTGCCACCGGCGACGTCCTTTCCGAAGAAGTAGCGCGCGTCGATGGTGCCGGTCAGCGTGTCGCCCGCGCTGTACCAGGGCCGGTCGGTCTTCACGGCGACCTCGAACTTCGGCAGCGCGTACTGCCCCACGGTGACGGTCTTCTCCGTCGTGGTCTCGCCGCTCACGAGGCGCACCTTGAACTCGCCGACGTTCACGATGGAGCCGATCTGGAACGTCGTGGCGGCCACGCCGAAGGCGTCGGTCTCGATCGGCTTCTTGAAGATCTTGTTGCCCTTGCCGTCCTCCACCTCGAACGTGACCCGCTCGCGGGCGAGCGGCGCGTTGTTCCCCCGCTCGAGCGCGAGCGCGCGGAGGTGGATCGTCTGGCCGGGCTTGTAGAGCGGCTTGTCGGTGGTGAGGAGCAGCTTCGGGCCGGGGCCCTCGACGGTGACGCGCTCGTCGACGACCGCGCTCACGCCGAAGCCGAGCGCCCGCGCGGAGACGGGGAGATCGCCGATCTCGCCGGGCTCGACCTCGAACACCGCGGCGCCGAGCGCGTCGGTCGTCCCGCGGAGCTCCCGCGCCGCGGCCCCCTCGCCTACGGCGAGCTCGACCTCCACGCTCGGCACGGGCCGGTGGTCGAAGGCGTCCGTCGCGCGCACGCGGTAGCTCGCCGCGCGCCCGCGCACCACGCGCGCCGGCCCCTCGAGCTGCACGTCGTAGGGCGGGATGACGCGCAGCAGGCTCCGCGTCACGAGCAGCCCCTCCTCCGACCCGTCGTCGATGCGGACGAGGTAGCGCGCGAGCCCCGGCTGCGCGCTCACGGCCGGCGCCGGCAGGCGAGCCTCCGCGGTCGCCACGGCCGAGCTCGAGATGTCCACGTCGACCTCGGTCGTGCCTTGTTCCTTGTCCGCGCCGAGGTCGACGAGCGTCACGCGCAGGTGGCCGCGCGTCGCCCCGGCGGTCAGGTTGCGCACCGGGATCTGGAGGCGCAGGTCGCCCTCCTCGATCACGCCCCGCAGCTTCGCCTCGTCGACCTCGATCATACCGTTCCGCGGCTGATCGGGGCGGCCGAAGGGCGGCTCTACCGGCTCATCGGAGGAGCAAGCCGCCCCCGAGCCCGCGCCCGCGAGCGCCAGCGCCAGCGCGGCCAGCAGGTGGGGTGAGCTCCAGCGTCGGCGAAATGCATCGAAGCGTGCGCGCATGAATCCAGTCCTCCCGAACGGCGCTGGCACACCCCAGCGGCCGGCGCGTAGGTTGCATGGGATGTACCAGGTTATCGAAGCAGCAATTCCGCGGGAATAGACGCGGGTCGTCCCGGGGGCTGTGCCACCTTGTGCCCCGGATCCGGATCACGGGAGGCCTCCGGCGCTGCGCTCGTGGAGGCGGCCCCGCGCTCGCGGGGGCGACGGCGGCGCGTCGCGCCGGCACGTGGCGCCGGTCGGAAGGCGCGGCCGCCGTGAAGCGCCTCGCGCCTCATCGAGGGTGGCGGCGCAGCCGCGGCCGATGGCCATGCGCAGAACAGCTGGTCTTTGGCCACCTCGCGTATCGAGATCGCGAGTTCCCACTCGCCCCTATCGTGACATCCCGCAAGCCCGGCCCATGGGATGGGGCCGCCCGCTCAGCGGCGCGCGCGATCGGCGCGGCGATGCGCGAGGCAGACGGCGCGCGCCGGCGATGTTCCGGCGCCGGGGCGGAGGCTCGCCGGCGCTCCCCTGGACATCGGCGTCGGGCCGTCCAAGGCTCTCGTTCGAGCAAGAGGCGCTTCGCTAGGAGGAACCATGCAGATCGACTTCGATATGCCCGTGATCGCGGAAGGCGGCCTCGATGCGGGCGTGCTCGACCGGGTCCTGGTCGACCGGGAACGGGGCGTGTTGACCCATGTGGTGCTCCGTTCGCCGCTCTCGAGCGAAGAGCTCCTGGTGTCGATGGATCTCGTGCAGGGCACGGCGGGGGGCCAGCTCCGCCTGCGGCGAGGGCGAGACGAGCTCCTCTCGCTGCCCCGGTACTACGAGGGGCGGACGACGGCGCAGCCGCCGGGCCGGGTCGACACCTCGCTCGTCCCGCAGCCGCCCGAGCAGAGGCAGGCGCTGGAAGAGGCGCTGGGGGTCACCGACGATACGGTCGAGCTCGGCCCCGAGACGCGGGTGATGACCGCCGATGAGGCCGAGGTGCAGCTCGTGGGCATCGGCGCGAACGACCCCGGCAATGACATCTCGCGGCTCCACGTGCGCGGCCCTGCGGGCGCAGAGGCCGACTTCCCCGCGTCGTGGATCGAGGTGATGCGCGAGGACGTCGTGGCGCTGACCGTGACCCGGGACGACGTCCTGCGGTCGCGCCCCGCGCCCAGGCGCCGCGACGGGAACCTCGCGGACCTCGAGGGGCTCTCGGGCATGGGCGGCCTCGACGGAGACACGCCCGAGGAGGTGTTCGGCGCGGATTTCGTCGATGAGCTGCGCGACAAGGGCGGAATGGTCCTCAACATCCCCGGCGCGAGCGGCCCCGGCGAGGCCGCCGACCGCCGCGCCGCAGAGCCCGTCGACGCGGGGGCGGCCGCGGGCGCGGAGCGGCAGCGCCCCTCCCGCTGAGCGCGCGCGCCGGCCGCTCACCTGAGCTCCTCTCGACCGGAGCTCCGGTCTCGGCGCGTCCTCCTCCGCGCCCTCCGGTGCGCCCGCACTCGCGCGATCGAGGGCGGCGCGGGACTGCATGCCATGGAGCGTCCGAGTCGAGCTCGCGCCGCGGGGGCCGGCCGCCCGCGGCCTTGACATCGATGCTGGCGCGTGCTCGTCTCCGCCCCCCGATGGGTCCACACGACAAGCCGCCGAGCCGGGACACGGGCGCGGCCAGGGTTCTCGATCCGAGCGCGGTGGCCGAGACGTTCCGTCGCGAGATCCGGGCGGAGCTCGCCGCCCTGCCTGAGCCGCTGTTCCTGGTCGGTGTGCTCGCGGCGGATCACGGGCCCTCGTACACGTATGCCGAGTACACGCGCAAGGCGTGCGAGGACGTGGGGGTGCGCTTCGAGATCCGCCACGCCACGCGGCTCAGCGCGGAGTCCGCCATCCGCTCGGCGAACGAGGACGCGGGCGTGCACGGGATCATGGTCTATTACCCGATCTTCGGCACGGAGCAGGACGTCTATATGCGGGACAGCGTCGATCCGTCCAAGGACATCGAGGGGCTCCACACGTTCTGGGCACGTTGCCTGTACGGGAACCAGCGTTTCCTGGATGAGGCGAAGACGCAGAAGGCGATCCTTCCCTGCACGCCGCTGGCGATCCTCAAGCTGATGGAGGCGGCCGGCTTCTTCGGTCAGGGCGAGCGGCCGCTCGAGGGCAGGAGCGTGTGCATCTTCAACCGCAGCGAGGTCGTCGGGAGGCCGCTCGCGAGCATGATGGCGCACGACGGAGCGCACGTGACGTCGTTCGACATCGACGGTCCCCTGCTCTTCGTCCCGAGCTCGTCCGGCGACACGCACGAGGTGCACGAGACGACGGTGGACCGGGCAAGCGCGCTGCGGCAAGCGGACATCGTGGTGACCGGCGTGCCGTCGCGGAGCTTCCCCCACGTGCAGGCCGCCGAGATCCGCGAGGGCAGCCTCTGCATCAATTTCTCCACCTTCAAGAACTTCAGCGACGATATCCAGACCAAGGCGAGCGTGTTCGTGCCGCGCGTCGGCCCCATGACCGTGACGATGGCGATCCGCAACAGCCTGCGTCTCTACAAGAACACCCACCCGACCGGGTGAGCCCGGCGCGCGCGCGCCCGCGTCAGCCCCCGGTCCACGCCCGCGCGTGATCGCGCGCCCAGGCCTCGAAGGTCCTCGGCTTGCGCCCCGTCACGCGCTCGACGGTGTCGGTCTGCATGGCGCCCTTGCCCGCGCGGATGCGCTCGATGAGCTCGCCGACGGCCATGGCGAGCGACGGGGGCGCCCCGGCCTCGATCATCCTCCGTCGGGCGGCGTCGACCGGGACGTCCACCCGCCGGAGCGGCGTGCCGAGGACGCGCGCGAGGATCTCCACCTGCTCCGGCGTGCTGAGGAGCTCGGGGCCCGTCACCTCCAGCGCCTGTCCCAGGAGCTCTTCCGTGGTCATCGCGCGCGCGGCGACCGCGGCGATGTCGCGCGGCGCGATGGGCGCGGTCTTGCCGTCCCCGTGCGGGTTGTAGACCGCGCGCTCGGCCCGGATCGACCGGGCCCACTGGAAGGTGTTCGACATGAACGTGCCGGGGCGGACGAAGGTCCAGCGGAGCCCGGACGACCTGACGAGGTGCTCCCTCTCGGCGTGGCGGCGGGCGAGCTCGACCTCCGGCGCGCCGGCGCTGATGCTCGACAGGAGGACGACGCGGGGCGCGCCGCTCGCCTGCGCCGCCGCGAGGAAGCCTCGGACGTGATCGATGCCGTCGGCCTCCGCGACCGGCAGCAGGAACGCCGCCCTCACGCCCTGGAGCGCCGGCGCGATCGTGTCCTGTCGCGCGAGGTCGCCCACGGCCTTGTCGACCCTGGCCCCCCAGTGGGCCACTTTGCGCTCGTCGCGCGTGAAGACCCGGACCTTCTCGCCCGCGGCGAGGAGCTCCTCGACGAGCTCCTTGCCGACGTTCCCGGTGGCACCCGTGACCAAGTACATGCGTGTCTCCTTCCAGGTGGGCTCCTCGGATCGAGCCGTGAATCGCGGCCGATCCGCCGCATCGCGCGCTCGACCGGGCCGAGCCACCCGTTCTGGAGGGAACCTACGAATGTTCCATGGGCTTGATTAGTGTGGACCTGTAGGAAAAATAGTTCCAACCATGGGACAATCGATGCTGCCCGACCTCAACGAGATCGCTGTCTTCACCCGGGTGGTCCAGGCGGGCAGCTTCACGCGGGCTGCGCGCGAGCTCGGGATGCCGAAGTCGACGGTGAGCCGGAAGGTGTCCGAGCTCGAGGCGCGGCTCGGCGCGCAGCTGCTGCGGCGGACCACGCGCAAGCTCAGCGTCACGGACGTCGGCGCGGCGTACTACGAGCGCTGCGCGCGCATCGTCGCCGATCTCGACGAGGCGGATCGGACGGTGACGCAGATGCAGGACGGGCCGCGCGGGCTCCTGCGGATCACGGCGCCGCTGCACTTCGGGTGGATCGGCGGCGTGGTCGCCGAGTACCTGCGCGATCACCCCGAGGCGAGCGTGGAGGTGGTCTGCACCGATCGCGTGGTCGATCTCGTCGCCGAGGGGTTCGACGTGGCGCTGCGGTTCGGCGCGCCCAGCGACACGTCGCTCGTCGCGCGCCGCCTCGGGGCGCTCCCGCGCTACCTCGTGGCGGCGCCCGCGTACCTCGCGCGGCGCGGCGCCCCGCGCGCGCCGGCGGACCTCGCGGGGCACGACGTCCTCGTGTCCGCGGGGGCGCGCGCGGGGGAGCCGCCCGGCGCGCGGTGGGTGCTCCACCGCGGCGCGCGGCGCGAGGAGGTGCGCGTGACGCCGCGGGCGACGGCGAACAACCTCGAGGTGCTGCACCGGATCGTGCTCGCGGGCGTCGGCATCGGGGTGCTGCCGGCCATGCGGTGCGAGCTGGACGTGCGCGAGGGGCGCCTCTCACGCGTGCTCGACGAATGGAGCCCGGCCGACGTGCCGCTCCACGTCGTCTATCCCGGCACGCGGCACCTGTCGCCGAAGGTCAGGGTGTTCGTCGACCTCGTGCGCGAGCGCCTGGGCCCCGCGCTGCGCGGCCGGCGGGCGGGCGGAGCGGGCGCCGGTCGAAGCAGCGCGTGAGGAGCCCCTGGGAGGAGATCACATGTGATCGGTGGGATCGTCGGGAGCGCTCCTTGGCCTGGCGGGCCGCGGGGTGCCTCTCCGGGGGGCCGGTGAAGGCGGCGCGGGTGCGGAGGCGCTGGTCGCCGCGGCGGGGGTGGAAGGCGCGCTCGCCGCGGTGGGGGTGGAAGGCGCGCTCGCCGCGGCGGAGGCGGCGGGAGAGGCCGGCGGTGAGGGCTCCGTCGCGGAGGGCTCCGTCGCGGAGGGCCCTGTCGCGGAGAGCGCTGTCGCGGGCTGCGCAGCTGCGGAAGCAGGCGAGCCCGCCGGGTCGAGCCGCGACGCCGGCGCGTCGCTCGGCGCGGTGGCGCGGAGGACGGCGTAGGTGACGAGCCCGAGCGCGAGCACGCTCGCGCCGAAGGCGAGCGGGATCCAGCCGCGGCGGCCGCTCCCTGGCGGCGCGACGAGGATGCTTCCGGACGGCGCCAGCGTGCTGGCGGTCTCCTGGAAGGCCGGTGCGCCGCCCTGGTCGGCGCCGCTGCCCGGCGCGCCCCGCGGGAGGGCCCCTGGGGCGGCCGGCAGCGTGGACCGGAACGCGCCGTCCGAGTCCATCGCGCCTGGGCTCGCCCCCATCGCGCCTGGGCTCACCCCTATCGCGCCTGCGCTCACCCCTATCGCGCCTGCGCTCACCCCTATCGCGCCTGCGCTCACCCCTATCGCGCCTGGACTCACCCCCATCGCGCCTGGACTCACCCCCATCGCACCTGGGCTCGCTTCCGGAGCGCCGGCGCGGAGGTCGAGCGGCGGAGATGCGCCCCCCGCGGGCGCCAGCGGCCGTGGGGCTCCGGGCTCCGCCCCGGGCGAGGCGGCCGCTGCGCTGAACGCCTCGGCGAGCTCGCTCGCGCTCTGGAACCGGCGCTCGGGCTCGCGCATGAACGCGCGCGAGAAGAACCGGTCCACCTCGGGCCCGAGCTCCGGCGCGAGGCTGGACGCGAGGGGCACGTCCTCCGTGCAGATGGCCACGAACACCTCGCCGATCTCCTCGCCCGGGAACGGGAGCCTGCCGGTGACGCAGCGATAGGCGATCACCCCGACCGACCAGAGATCGCTGCGCCAGTCGAGGGTCTTGCTCCGGCGCACCTGCTCCGGGCTCATGTAGTAGGGCGAGCCGACGAGCGTGCCCGTCTTCGTCTCCTTGCCGGCGAGCAGCGTGCCCTGGGCCTTGGCGATCCCGAAGTCGAGGACCTTCACGGTCTCCTCGTCGTCCTGGCGCGCGAGGAACAGGTTCGCCGGCTTGAGATCGCGGTGGATGATCCCCGTCTCGTGCGCGCGGCGCAGGGCCTTGCACACCTGCGCGACGACGCTCAGCGTGGCCGAAAGCGAGAGGCGCCCCTCGCGCGCGAGCCGCGTCTCGAGGTCCTCTCCTTCGAGGAGCTCCATCACGAGAAACGGCGTTTCGCCCTCGATCCCGTAATCGTGCACGTGGACGACGTTCGGGATCTTGAGCTGCGCCGCCGCCCTCGCCTCGCGCTCGAAGCGCGCCCGCGCGGTCGACGAGGCGGCGTACTCGGGCGCCATGAGCTTGATCGCCACCGCGGCGTCGAGCTGGACGTGCCGGGCCACCCAGATCGCCCCCATGCCGCCCCGCGCGAGCATCCGCTCGAGGCGGTATCTTCCAGCGATGACACTGCCTTCTGCGAGCGAACTCATGAGCCTCGGCCTCTCGCTGGGATGACGTCTCCGACGCCTCGGGAGCCTGTGCTCCGGGGCGCCTCGCACCCAACGAAGCAAACGAACGGGCCCCTCGCAACAGGATCCGGCCGAGGAGAGGGCGAGCCGCCTACTTGCCCCTCGGCCGCGTCGTCGCGCCTGCGCCGAGCGCCGCCTTCGGGGCGGCGGATCGCCCGGCGCCCTGCGGGGCCCGGAGCTCGCTCGCCCGCGCGCGCCGTGCGGGGGCGCCGCCCTGCGACGTGAGCTGCTCCAGCGCCGCCCGCAGCTCGGCGCGCACGTGGGGGCCGAGGAGCTTCGCCGCCATGGCGCTCAGGCGCCCGGCGAACGTGGCCATGATGCAGGCGGCGCGCTGGTCGTCGCGCTCCGGGGCCCCGGAGCGCCGGTAGTGCCGCGCGTAGTCGCGCGTGATCGCCCCGAGGTCGCCGCCCACGTGGACCGCCTGCCGCATGAAGAGCCGCGCGGCGCGCTCGTTGGCGATCCGCGGCATCTGGGCGAGCGTCAGGGCGACGTCGGTCCGGCCCACGGCGAGCAGCATGGAGACCACGCGCTGGCGGGCGATCTCGACGAGCCTCGGCGCGAGCGTGTGCTCGTCGAAGACGTGGACGTTCGCCGGCACGAGCGCCTCGCGCTCGGCGCCGAGCTCGTTCAGGA
Source organism: Sorangium sp. So ce836 (assembly GCF_028553905.1). Classification (NCBI taxonomy): domain Bacteria; kingdom Pseudomonadati; phylum Myxococcota; order Polyangiales; family Polyangiaceae; genus Sorangium; species Sorangium sp. So ce836. The sequence continues at coordinate 6,940,184 of NZ_CP102233.1, forward strand.
AGGCGTTCAGCACCGGCGAGCGCGTCGGCGCCGCGTGCAGGTACTCCCGCGCGCGCTCCGCGGCTGGCGCGCCGCCCGGCGGCGAAGGGGCGCCGGCGTCGGGCGTCGCGGGCGCCTGGCGTCGCGCGGCGCGCGCCCGCCGCGCCCGCTCGAAGTGCCGCTCCGCGATCCCCGCGCGCTCGTCCGCCGCGGCGGGATCCGTCGCGCCGAGGAGCGCGGCCAGCCCCGCCGCGCGGGCGGCGGTGACGTGCGGAAAGGGTTTCTGGCTGGCCATTCGAGCAGGCTCTCTCGCGCTGAGACCTGCTCAGGCGTTTACCACGCCGCGCGAACGGTTGTACAGCGCTGGGCGCCGGTTCCGGATGCGGTGCACGCGGGCGGGCCGTGATCAGGCGGTCCGGCCGGGTGCTCGGCGGCAGAACACGCCCTCAGGGCTCGCTCAGCACGTCGGCGAGCGTGGGCGCGGTGAGCACGCGCTCGGACCACCGATCGAGCTCCCCGATGTCGGCGGCGTTGACCCGGGCGACGGCGGCGTCGGGCAGGGCGCCGAACCGCGCGCCGAGCTGCCTCAGCAACATGTGCCGGCGCCCCTGTTGCAGGCCCTCCCGCAGCCCCTCCTGCCTTCCGCGCTCCACCAGCTGATCGGCTGCCGACACGATCTCCTCCTTCCAGGATTCTCCTGCCGCGGCCAGGAGCCGCTGCAGGACCTCGTCCGCATCGTTGCGCTCGTTCGTCGCCAGAATGTACCGCCATATCGTCCGCAGCGCCTCCACCCCGTTGGGCGCGCGCCGCACGTCATTCATCAGGTCGAGCCACTTCGCCAGCTGCGCAAGCAGCTCCTCCGGCTCCCGCGCGTGCCGCAGGCACCAGAGGACCAGGCGCGAGAACGCGCTCATCGACCGCGCCTTCAGCGCCTCGTCCGCCTCCTGGCTGAGGTCGTCCAGCACGAACCGGAACCGCGGCACATGCTCGCCCACCGCGGCCCGCGCGCCCTCGTCGAGGTCGAGCAGCTCCTCGAACGACGTCCCCGAGGCCCAGCCCCTCTCGCTGTGGTGCAGCACGACCGGCACGATCGCCGGCAGGCGCTTCGACCCCGGGTGCTCGGCAAGGTGGTGCTCCCAGATCCGCACCATGTAGCGGAGCAGGCGGAACGCCATCAGCGGCTCCACCGTGCTCTGGTGCTCGAACAGGAGATACAGGAGCACGCGGGCTTCGCCCATCGAGGCCGAAAAGAGGAGATCGCTCTGCCGCTCCTTCAGCGCCTCATCCACGAAGCTGCCAGGACACAGCCGCAGATCCGCGAAGTTGATCCGCGACGACAAGCTCGGGCGGCAGCGCTTGCCGAAGCTCTCCCGCCGCGTGCTCGACCTGCGAAAAAGCGGCTTTGAACAGCGCATCATGCGCGTTGGTCTGCATCGGTCGGGCGACACCATGCCTCATGGGCACGCCGCTGACACCCTTTTTGGAGATGGGTTTTTGCGCATCCATCGAGGCGCCTCTCCGTAATTCAGGCCTCGCCTGGCCATCCGCAGGGGGCCGGCGCGCCCCCAGGCACGCCTGCGTCGCGCGGGAGCATGGCGCACGGGCGACGCGCAGGGGCTGGATCATGAACAAATTCAATAACATGTGAAAATGTTAATATTTTGTTGGTAAAATGTCGCCATCCAGATCCATCCTCACGCCATGGAGAACCCCCGAGGGCGCACCGCGAAGCGCCGCAGCGCCGCATCGAAGGGCCCGGCGAACGGCCCGGAACAGGCGGGTCGTCCGAGCAGCGAGGCGCGCGGTCGCCCGGGCGCCGGGCCCACGGAGGGCCAGGCCGCCGCGCCGCACATCGTGTCGTCGGCGCACCTCGTCTCGCCGCGCAGCCCGGAGCTGAGCGAGCTCGAGTTCGGCCTGATCGTCGCGAACAGCGCGTTCTCGCGCTGGATGGTCCACTGCATGACCGCCGCCGGGCTGCCGGACCTGACGCCGCTCGACGTGCGCGTGCTGCACCACGTGAACCACCGCGAGCGCGACAAGCGGCTGTCGGACATCTGCTTCGTGATGAACGAGGACACCCACGTCATCAGCTACTCGCTGAAGAAGCTGCAGGCCCTCGGCGTGGTCGAGGTCAGCCGCAGGGGCAAGGACGTGACCTATGCGACGTCCGCGCAGGGCCGCGAGCACGTGAGGCGCTACGCCGAGCACCGCGAGGCCTTCCTCATCGGCACGCTCGAGCCCGACGAGGCGCAGAACCGGCAGATCGGCGAGCTCGCGCGGCTCCTGCGCAGGCTCTCCGGCGTGTACGACCAGGCGGCCCGCGCCGCCGCCGCGCTGTGAGCCCCAAAGCGCAGAGCTCCGAACCGCCGAGGCGCAAAGGACGCCAAGAAGAGGATCGAATCTTGGCGTCCTTTGCGCCTCGGCGGTTCATTCCTCGCTTGTTCCAACGTGATCCGTGCTCTGGCAAGGAGTGGAATCCATGACGTCGACCTCGAGCCAATGGCAGTTCTGGATCGACCGCGGCGGGACGTTCACGGACGTCGTGGCCAGGCGGCCCGACGGCTCGCTCACGACCGCCAAGCTGCTGTCGGAGAACCCCGAGCAGTACGCCGACGCGGCGGTCGAGGGCGTCCGCCGCCTGCTCGGCCTCCCGCCCGGGCGGGCCATCACCCCCGCCGAGGTCGCGTGCGTGAAGATGGGCACCACGGTGGCCACCAACGCGCTGCTCGAGCGCAAGGGCGACCGCACCGCGCTCGTGACCACGCGCGGCTTCCGCGACGCCCTGCGCATCGGGTACCAGAACCGCCCCCGCCTGTTCGATCGCCACATCGCGCTGCACGACCTGCTCTACGAGCGCGTGATCGAGGCGCGCGAGCGCGTGGACGCGCGGGGCGAGGTGGTCGAGCCGCTCGACGGCGCGGCGCTGCGCCGCGCGCTGGAGGAGGCGTTCGAGGCCGGCATCCGCGCCTGCGCCGTCGTCTTCATGCACGGCTACCGCTTCACGGCGCACGAGCGGCGGGCGGCCGAGATCGCGCGCGAGATCGGCTTCACCCAGGTCTCCGCCTCGCACGAGGTCAGCCCGCTCATGAAGCTCGTCTCGCGCGGCGACACGACGGTCGTCGACGCGTACCTCTCGCCCATCCTGCGCCGCTACGTCGAGCAGGTCGAGCGCCAGATGCCGGGCGTGCCGCTCTACTTCATGCAGTCGAGCGGCGGGCTGACGCTCGCCCACAGGTTCCAGGGCAAGGACGCGATCCTGAGCGGGCCGGCCGGCGGCATCGTCGGCATGGTGCGCACCGCGCTCGCGGGCGGGCACGAGAAGGTCATCGGCTTCGACATGGGCGGCACCTCGACCGACGTGTCGCACTACGCGGGCGAGCTCGAGCGCGCCTTCGAGACGCAGGTGGCCGGCGTGCGCATGCGCGCGCCGATGATGAGCATCCACACCGTGGCCGCGGGCGGCGGCTCGCTCCTCACGTTCGACGGCGCGCGGCTGCGCGTGGGCCCGGAGTCGGCCGGCGCGAACCCGGGCCCGGCGTGCTACCGCCGCGGCGGGCCGCTGGCCATCACCGACGCCAACGTGATGCTCGGCAAGATCCAGCCCGACTTCTTCCCGCGCGTGTTCGGGCCCGGCGCCGACGAGCCGCTCGACCGCGAGGTCGTCGAGCGGCGCTTCCAGGCCATGGCCGAGGAGGTGCGCCGCGAGACGTCGCGCCCGATCACGCCGGAGCAGCTGGCCGAGGGCTTCCAGCAGATCGCCGTCGCGAACATGGCGAACGCGGTGAAGAAGATCTCGGTGGCGCGCGGCTACGACGTCACGCAGTACACCCTCCAGTGCTTCGGCGGCGCCGGCGGCCAGCACGCCTGCGCGGTGGCCGACGCCCTCGGCATGCGCCGCGTCTTCGTGCACCCGCTCGCGGGCGTCCTGTCCGCCTACGGCATGGGCCTCTCCGACCAGAGCGCGATGCGCGAGGCCGCGGTGGAGCGGCGCCTCGACGAGGCCGGCCTGGCCGCGGCGGACGAGGCCCTCGCGCGCATCGGCCGCGACGCCGAGGCCGAGCTCGCGGGGCAAGGGTTCTCGCCGGAGCGCGCGCGGCTGATCCGGCGCGCGCACGTGCGCTACGACGGCACCGACACCGCCCTCGTCGTGCCGTACGGCAGCGCGGAGGCGATCCGCGCCGCCTTCGAGGCGGCCTACCGCAAGCGGTTCGCCTTCCTGATGCCCGACAAGGCGCTGGTCCTGGAGAGCGTGTCGGTGGAGGCGATCGGGCCGGGCGACGCCGCGGAGGAGCGGCCCGCCGAGGCGCGCCCGCACCGCCCCGAGGCCGACGCGCGCGCGCGCATGTTCGCGGAGGGCGCCTTCCGCGACGCGGCGCTGTACCGGCGCGAGCGGCTCGGGCGGGGCGCGGTCATCGACGGCCCCGCCATCGTCGCCGAGGCCAACGCCACGACGGTCGTCGAGCCCGGCTGGCAGGCCGAGATCACCGCGCTCGGCCACATGACGCTCACCCGGGTGGCGCCGCGCCCCGAGCGCCGCGCGGTGGGCACCGAGGTCGACCCGGTGATGCTGGAGGTGTTCAACAACCTCTTCATGAACATCGCCGAGCAGATGGGGCTGCGCCTGCAGAACACCGCCCACTCGGTCAACATCAAGGAGCGGCTCGATTTCTCCTGCGCGCTGTTCGACGCGGAGGGCAACCTGATCGCGAACGCGCCGCACATGCCGGTGCACCTCGGCTCGATGGGCGAGTCGATCCGGACCGTGATCGCGCGAAACCCCGGGATGAAGCCGGGGGACGTCTACGTGCTGAACGACCCCTACCACGGCGGCACCCACCTGCCCGACGTGACGGTGGTCACGCCGGTCTGGGACGACCAGGGCGCCCGCGCGCTGTTCTACGTGGCCTCGCGCGGGCATCACGCCGACATCGGCGGCATCACCCCGGGGTCCATGCCGCCGTTCTCCAGGACGATCGAGGAGGAGGGCGTCCTGCTCGACAACGTGATGCTGGTCGAGGCCGGGCGGCTCCGCGAGGCCGAGATCCTCGCGGCGCTGGGCGGCGGCCCGTATCCGGCGCGCAATCCGCAGCAGAACCTGGCCGACCTGCGCGCGCAGATCGCGGCGAACGAGAAGGGCGCGCAGGAGCTCTCGGCGATGGTGGCCCAGTTCGGGCTGGAGACCGTGCACGCCTACATGAAGCACGTGCAGGACAACGCCGAGGAGAGCGTGCGCCTCGCGATCGCGCGGCTCGACCCGGCGCTGCTCCGCGACGGGCGCTTCACGCTGCCGCTCGACAACGGCGCGACGATCGCGGTGTCCGTCCGGATCGACCGCGCGCGCCGCTCGGCGGTGGTGGACTTCACCGGCACGTCGGCGCAGATGGACAACAACTTCAACGCGCCCCGCGCGGTGACCATGGCCGCCGTGCTCTACGTCTTCCGCACGCTCGTGGACGACGACATCCCGCTGAACGCCGGGTGCCTGAAGCCCATCGAGGTGATCGTCGCCGAGGGCTCGATGCTGAGCCCGCGCCCGCCCGCCGCGGTGGTGGCCGGCAACGTGGAGGTGTCGACCTGCGTCACCAACGCGCTGTACGGCGCCCTCGGCGTGCTGGCCAGCAGCCAGCCGACCATGAACAACTTCACGTTCGGCAACGACAGGGTCCAGTACTACGAGACGATCTCGGGCGGCTCGGGCGCGGGCATCGAGCTCGGCGCCGGCGGAGCGCGCGGCTTCCCGGGCACGAGCGTCGTGCAGACGCACATGACGAACTCGCGCCTGACCGACCCCGAGGTGCTCGAGCACCGGTTCCCGGTGCGGATCGACCGCTACGAGATCCGCGCGGGCTCGGGGGGCGCCGGGCGCTTTCCGGGCGGGGACGGCGGCACGCGCGCCGTGCGCTTCCTCGAGCCGATGACGGCGTCGATCCTGTCGAACGGGCGCTCGACGGCCGCGTTCGGCCTGGCCGGCGGGGGCGCGGGCGCGCCCGGGCGCAACCTCGTGGTCCGCGCGGACGGCTCGACCGAGGTGCTGCCGCACATCGGGTCGGTCGAGATGGGGGTCGGCGACGTGTTCGTGATCGAGACGCCCGGGGGCGGCGGATACGGAGCGCCCGCGCCCGGCTGAGCGCGCGGGAAGCGGCGGATCGAGGCGGCAAAGGGCCGCGGCTTCGAGCGGCGCGTCGTCTCGAGGCGGACACCGGCGATCGGCAGCCGTGTCCGCGTCGAGGCTAGGAGCTGCCGAGGCTAGAAGCCGCCGACCACCTGGACGCCGAGGCCGTCGCGGCCGAGCCGGGCGGGCGAGGCGCCGAGGAGGCGCGGGCCGGAGCGCGCGACGTCCTCGCGCACGAGCGTCGTCTTCCGGACCAGGATGCCGCTCGCGATCATCGCGAGGCCCGCCGCCTGCAAGACGCCGTCGATCACGAAGATCGCCTCGTCCCCGCTGTCCGCCACCCGCGCCGCGTGGATCAGCGGACCGGCCACCGGAACGGCGAGGATCGGGTAGCCGATGAGCGTGCCCGAGACCGAGAACGGCGTATAGGCCACGCCGAGGATGGTCGCTCCCGCGGAGATGAGCCCGCCGCGCGCGTTCGTCTCGAGGCGGTACCCGAGGGGGATGGGGTCGCCCTTCTTGTAGTCGAGCTCGACCGGGTCGGCAGCGGTGAGGATGGGGCGCGCCTTCACCGCCCGGAGCGGCGCGTCGACGACCTTGCCCGCCCTGACGGAGACCGTGGTCGGCGGCGTCCCGAAGCCGTCGGAGCCGAACAGCACGATCACGTGCGCGCCGGGCTCGACCTTTCCCTCCCAGGGGGTCGTACCCACGCGCACGCTGTCGAGCGCGACGCCGAGCTGCTTGCCCGTGATCTCGGAGATGCGCAGGCGCCCGCGCGTCTCGATCGCCTTGAGGCTCGCCGCGACGCGCGCCGTCGTTCGGCCGAGGACGTCGACGCGCGCCTCGAACGGCTCGAAGCCGTCCTTCTGGATGCGCACCGCGTGCGCGCCCGCCGCGACGCGCAGCGGGGCCGGGAGCGGCAGCTCGGCGCGGCGCTCGCCGTCGACGAGCACCACCGCGCCGGGCGCGCCCCCCTCGATCGCGATCGCGCCGACGAGCTCGCGCAGCTGCTCCACCTCGGCGAGCGCCGCCTGCTTCGCGTCGGCCGGGAGCACGTCGTCGAAGTCGGCAAGGAGCGACTCGAACAGCTCGAGCGCCTCGGTGGTGCGCCCGAGCTTCTGCAAGCAGCGCGCGGCGCTGGAGGTGGCCCCCCACGTCGGGAAGAGCCGCCGCGACTCGAGGAACTCGGCCGCGGCGGCCTCCCACGCCTCGGCCCTGTACATGCGCAGGCCGCGCTGGAAGCGGGCCTCGGCATCCGCCTTCGCGGCGGCGGCGGGGGCGGCGGCAGAAGGCGCGCCCGCGGCGGCAGAAGGCGCGCTGGCCGCGGGCCCGCTGGTGGCGGGAGCCGCGGCCGAAGGCCTGCTGGCGGTGGGCTGCGCGCGTCCGGCGCCCTGCGCGAAGAGCGGCGCCGACCACGCGGCGAGGAGCAATGCGACGGCCGCAGCGGCGCGTCGGGGAGGACAGATCCGGATTCGCATGATCGAGGCTGCGACGCCCGCAGCTTACAGGAACCCTGTCCCTTTCCCGCAACCTGGTTCGGGGCGACGCCGGCTACTGAAGCGTGCTCGGGACGAGCGGGTCCGCCGGCGGCTTGGGCGCCGCCGACGGCTCCTTCGCCGGTGGCGGCCGGCGCGGCGGCTGCGGTCTGCCGGGCGGCGCGCCGGTCGCTCGGGCCGCCGGGACATCGAGGGCGATCCGCGCCGGAGACGCGCCGTTCTCGGTCACGGCGACCTCCTCCACCCGCTCGGCCCCCGCGCGGACGAGGCGCACGCGGTGCTTGCTGCCGAGCACACCGGAGATCTCGACCAGCCCGCCGCGCACCTCGGCGGGCGCCCCGTCGACCTCCACGGCGGCGTCGCCTGGCGCGACGGCCAGGACGACCCGCCTGAGGGCGACGGGCGCAGGATCGGTCGCCTCGGGCGGCGTCACGGACGCGGCGCTGGCCGCAGGCGACGCGCTGGCCGCAGGCGACGCGCTGGGCGCCGCGACGTCGCTCGCCGCAGGCGCTGCCCTCGCCGCCTCGCTGGCCGCCGCGCTGGCGGCCACGGCGGCGTCGGCGCCCGGCTCCGCCGCGCGCGGCGCCGCGAGATACGCGATCGCGCCGGCGACGCCGAGGGCGAGCAGGACCGCCGGCGCCCGGGATCGCGCCGCGGCGCCGCCCGCCGACGCGCCGCCCGCCGCGCCGCTCGTCGTCGGAGCGCCGGACGTCGCGCTCACGGCGCGGCCGCGCCCGCCGTCCGCCGTCGAGTCGCTCGGGCGGCCCTCGCCAGCGTTCGCCAGGCTACCCTCCCGGCGCGCCGCGGGGCCGACGTCGAGCCTCGGCGCCAGCACGGCGCGCTCCTCGTCCGTGACGGCCACGAGCATCTCCTCCCGCAGCGCGTGGCCGCCGGGCAGCAGCGGGAGCATCGCGGCGAGCATCTCCTCCGCGCTCTGGAAGCGATCGCCCATCTTCAGCTCCAGCGCGCGGTGCACCACGGCGGCCATCTCGCGCGGGACCCACGGGGCGGCGTCCTGGATGGGCGGGGCCGGCTCCGTGCACAGGAGGACGAAGAGGCGCGCGATCGAGGCGATGTGATGATGAGGCGCGTTCCCCGCCAGCGCGGCGTACAGGACGACGCCGAGCGACCAGATGTCGGTGCGGTAATCGACGGTGCGGATGTCCTCGATCTGCTCCGGCGCCATGAAGAGCGGCGATCCGAGCATCTTCCCGGTCGTGGTCAGCCCGGTCGTCACGCCGCCTTCCGACGGCTTGATCTTCGCGATCCCGAAGTCGAGGAGCTTGACCACGATCTCCCCGTCGTCGGAGCGCGCCAGGAACAGGTTCGCCGGCTTGATGTCCCGGTGGATCACCCGGGCTTCGTGGGCCTTTTGCAGGCCGAGGCACGCCTGGACGACGATGCGCAACGCCACGTCGGGCCGGAGCGGCCCGAGGCGGTGCAAGAGCTGCCCGAAGTCCTCTCCGTGGAGGTACTCCATCACGAGGTACGGCGAGCCGGTCGCGGGATCCGTCCCGGCGTCGAGCAGGCGAACGATGTGCGGGGTCTCGATGCCGGCCGCGGCGCGCGCCTCGCGCTGGAAGCGGCCGAGCGCGGTGCCGCTCTCCCGGCGCTTCTGCGAGCTGATGAGCTTCACCGCGACCCGCTCGCCGGAGTCGATCTGCCGCGCGTCGTAGACGCAGCCCATCCCTCCCTCGCCGATCAAGCGGGTAAGGCGGTATTTGCGGTCGACGATCTCGCCTTCCAAGGCGGAGCAGGGTAGGTCGAAGGGCGCCCGGCTGCAAATCAGGCGCAGCTCACGCGCAGACACCGCGCGGCCGGCCGCCTCGGCCTGCGCGCCGCGGCGTCCGGGGATCTTCCGCGCGCCGCGGCGCGCGTCACCCCTGCGCGCCGGCTCCCTCGAGCCGCGCGCCGCTTTCGCCGCTCGCCGCGCCGTTCGCCGCCCTCGCGTCGGCCCTGGGCGGAGGCTTCGCCTGGGCCGCGTGGCTCGTCCGGTCGACGGGCGGCATCTCGATGCCGTGCGCGCCGAACGCCTTCGCGAGGCGCCTCCGGTACTCCCGGCCCACCCGCCACTGCTCGGCGGGCTGCGTCTTGATCCGCGCGCGGACGACCACCGCCCGCTCGTCGAACGACTCCACGCCGACGAGCTCCAGCGGCTCGAGGAGGCTCGCCTTGTAGCGCCTGTCCTCCTGGAGCTCGCGCGCGACCTCGCGCATCACCCGCATCGCCCTGTCGACGTCCTCCGTGGTGGCGACGGCCACGTCGAACATCACGGCAGACCACTCCTTGGTCGTGTTCGAGAGCGCGTCGATCTTCCCGTTCTGGAAGACGTGCACCACCCCGGCGTCGTCGCGCAGCGAGACCGTGCGGAGGCCGATGTGCTCCACGACACCCGAGGTTCCGTTGACGATCACCACGTCGCCGGGCCGAAGGTGGTTCTCGAGGAGCAGAAAGAAGCCGGAGATGACGTCGCGCACGAGCTCCTGCGCGCCGAGGGCGATGGCCAGACCGGCGATGCCGGCGGCCACGAGGAGCGGCGCGATGTCGACCCCGAGCTGGACGAGGAGGATCATCGCCACCACGACCCCGATGACGACCCTCCCGGTCGTCCGGATGATGCCGAGCAGCGCCTCGGAGCGCTTCTCGATCTCGCGCACCGATTTGACGTCGCCGCTGCGGCTGCGCCTCATCAACGACACCTCGACGCGCCTGCACAGGAGGTGGAGCCCCTTGAGCAGCACGAGCGTGACGAAGAGGAGCAGCAGCGCGGTGGGCAAGGCGTGGATGACCCACGCGACGGCGCGCCGGAGAACGTCCCGCCAGGATGTGACGTCGAGCCAGGAGTCGAGCTGCGGCATGGGCGATGGCACCTCTTCCGCATGACGCCCGCAACCCACATGCCAGCGAGCTCGGGGGGCGCGAGGTCCGGCAGCGGGCGCGCGCGGTGACGCGGCGGACGCGCCGCGCGCGAGACGGTGCGACACGATGTCGCAGAGGAGTCGAATTGTCGCAGGGGTCGTGCACCCGGGCGTCGAGCTCGCCGAGGTGCTGGGGCCAGCGCCGCGGGCTCGCGCCGGCCCCGGGCGCGGGGGATCGTGCGGCGCTCGGAGCGGCCTCAGAGATCGAAGCGACCGGACGCCTCGGGCTGGTAGACGACGCGATCGATCCGGAGGCGGCGCGTTCGGCTCGGCGTGGGCCACTCCACCTCTTCTGCTTCTCGGCAGCCGAGCAGCGCGAGCCCCATCGGCGCGAGCACCGAGATTCGCCCGCTGTTCACCTCTGCGGCCCCGGGGAACACAACGGTCACGCAGAGCTCCTCTTGCGTGTCGAGGTCCACGAGCTGGGCCCTGGAGTTCATGGTGATGACGTTCGGCGGGATCTCGTGCGGCTTCACGACGTCGGCGCGCTCGAGCTCGATCTCGAGCGCCTCCAGGTTCGGGGATTCCGCGCCTGGCCGTTCGCGGAGCGCTTCGAGCAACCGCATGAGCCGCTGGCGGTCGAACTCGGTGATGATGATGGGGTTCGTGTGAGGTGCCATGAGCAGGATCTCCTTGTGTTGTCGACTCGAGCCAGGCCGCGGCCGGCGGCCCGCGCGGGGCGAGCAGGCCGGCGGGCGCGCCCGTCCAGCTCGTCCGGACGCGGGCGTGCTCGACGACACCCGCGCTTCATCCCGGGAGCGGCCGGCGAAAAGCGCCGAAAGACCGCTCCCTTACGAGCGTGCGGGCGACCTCGGACAGAGCAGCCGGGTGCGCAGGGGAAGGAACGCGCCGCGCGCGCCGCGGCGAGGCCGCGAACACGACTCGAGGTAGAGGCGGGCGTTCATTCCGCTCAGACGGTAGCACGGTGGTCTTCCGCGAGCCATCGACCAGCGCTTCACGTCTTCCAGGCGCTGCGCGTCTCCGTGCCATCCGCCGCCGACGCGAATCGGCCGCGCCGCTGGCCGCGCCGCGCTCGTGCCCGCGGCGACGGCGGACGTCGGGACAGCCACGCCGCGCGATGGCGCGACGCTTGCCCACGACAGCGGCCGCGGCCGCGCCGCCGCCTCGGACGAGGCCGGCCGGCGCGGGCGCGCCGGTGCGCATCACCGCGGGCGCTCGCGGCGACCGGGCTCGATCCCATGACAGCATCGCTCCGCGCCACGGCCGTCGCGGCCGCATGACCATCAACAGAGGAGGCAAACGTGAACATCCGGCCGATGGTGCCAGTTCTGTTCTTCTTCGTCGTCGCGCTCCCGAGCGCGGCGCAGGCCGAGATGCTCAGCGTCAAGGTCCCGGTCGCGAACTTCCGCGCGGGCCCGTCCACGCGCGAGCCCGTCGAGTTCACCGCGACCCGGTACTACCCTGTCAAGGTCCTGGAGCGCGAGGGCGGGTGGTGCAAGATCAAGGATTTCGAGGGCGATCTCGCGTGGGTGGCCGATCGGCTGCTGGCCCGGGTCAAGACGATCGTGATCAAGGCGACGCGGGGCAACATCCGCGAGGCGCCGACGACCTCCGCGGAGGTCGCGTTCCAGGCCGAGCGCGGCGAGGTGTTCAAGGTCCTCGAGCGCAAGGGGCGCTGGCTCCAGGTCATCGACGAAAAGGGCGGGAAGGGCTGGGTGCGCGAGGATCTGGCCTGGGGCATGAAGAGGCTCGACGGCGCGAGCGGCTCGTCCTGAGCCCTGGAGCGCGGCGGGTCGAGCCGACCCGGGTCGGGGCGCGACTGGCACGCGCCCGATGCCGCTGTGACAGGACGGCACGCGCGCCGAGGGTGGTCGAGCAGCTCGTCGCGATCGAGGACGAGGAGCGAGCTCGGTCGGCATCCGCGGGCCTCCCCTGCCCGCTCACGCTGGACCGACGCCCTTGCTGCCGCTCCCGCGCGAGAGCTTGCTCGTCGCCTCCCACAGGCCATTGAGGTAGACCAGGCCCAGCGCGCGGTCGTACAGACCATAACCCGGCTTGCCGGTCTCGCCCCAGATCATGCGGCCGTGGTCCGGGCGCACATAGCCGTCGAAGCCGACGTCGTGATACGCCTTCACGATGGCGGCCATGTCGAGCGAGCCCTCGCAGGACAGGTGGGCGGACTCGAAGAACGTGCCGTCCTCCTGGACCGCCACGTTGCGCATGTGCCCGAACGGGACGCGACCCATGCCGCCGAACTCGTGCACCAGCGACACGATGCTGTTGCACAGGTCCGCGCCCAGCGAGCCGGAGCACAGCGTGATGCCGTTCGCCGGGGAGTCGACGATCTTCACGAGGCGCATCAGGTCGTCGCGGTTCTTGACGATGCGCGGCAGACCGAAGATCGGCCGGGGCGGGTCGTCCGGGTGCATGGCCATGCGGACGCCGACCTCCTCGGCGACCGGGATGATGCGCCGGAGGAAGTGCTCGAGGTGCGCCCACAGCGCCTCTTCATCGACGTTCTTGTACTCGCCGAGGACGGCGCGGAGCTCCTCGGGCTTGTAGCTGGTGTCCCAGCCGGGCAGCGCAATGCCCTGCTCGGGGTCGATCCTCGCCACGGCCCCGGCGTCGAAGGCCAGGGTCAGCGAGCCGTCGGAGAGCTCCTTGGCCATCTCGGTGCGCGTCCAGTCGAAGACCGGCATGAAGTTGTAACAGATCACCTTCACGCCGACGGCCGCGCAGTTGCGGATGTTCTGGCAGAAGTTGTCGATCAGACGCTCGCGCGCCGGCTTGCCGAGCTTGATGTCCTCGTGCACCGGCACGCTCTCCACCACGTCGAACTTCAGCCCGACGCCCTCGATGCGCGCCCGGAGCGCCTCCAGCTTCTCGATCGGCCACACCTCGCCCACCGGCACGTCGTAGATCGCCGAGACGATGCCGTAGAGGCCCGGGATCTGGCGGATATACTCCAGCTTGACGGGATCGTTCTCTCCGTACCAGCGAAAGGTCATCTTCATCGTTGCGGTCTCCTCGGGCGGCGCGCGGGAGCGCGCGGCGCGGCCTCGATCCGGGGTAGATCCGGGGCAGAGCCGCGCGGTCTCGTCGCTGCGAGCGCCGGCATCGTACAACCAGCCGCAAGCCGGGCAAAGGGTTCGCGGGCGCCGAGAGCGGGGCGCCACAAACGGCGAGAGCCCGCCGCGCACCCCGTGCGCAGCGGGCCCTCCGAGGTCGCTTACAGCCGACGTGCGACTATTCCGTCCCGTTGCCCATCCGGTAGCTCTCGGGCGGGCCCAGGTAGCTGTCCTTCACGCCGCCCGTGTCCACCACGATCTTCTGGAGGATCACGCCAGGATGGACCATCCAGAACTTCAGGACGTGATCCCCCGGCGCGTTGATCGTGTGCTTGGTGCGCATGATGTTGACGTTGTCCGAGGTGTGCCGCTCCCAGATCTTGTTGCCATTGCCGTTGAGCTCGATGGCGTGGGTCATGTTGACCCGCTGGATCGCGCCGTTGTCGATCGACACGCCGTACTGCATCCCGTCCTTCCAGTTCTGGAAGTTGTTCCTGGGGGACACGTACACATAGACGTTCACCTGGCCGCTGCTGGTGAGGTGCATGTCGTACTCGAGCCGAGGCGAGTTGCCGCCGGGCTGCTGGGCCGCCGCCGTCACCGGGAACGGCGTGATGCCGTCTCCGGTGCGGCCGATGTCCGGGATCTGCTTCCACCAGATCTCGTCCGTCTCGATCGCGCGGCTGTAGCGCTCCGCCTGCATCGACACATAGCCGTTGGCCTCGATGTAGCGGTTGGGCTTCCAGTCGAGCTTCCTCGGGTCCTCGACGTGCGCCTTGACCACCACCGAGCTGCCGTCCGACCCGCTCACCGTGATCGGGATCTCGAGCGGGAACTGGAGCGGCAGCTGCTGCGACGGATCCTCGGGGTTGGGAAACGTCGTGGGGGCCATGGTCCAGTCGACCCGCACCGTGGCGCGCACTTCCTTGTCGACGACGCCGTGGCTCGGGTAGATGGTCAGCCAGGGCGGGCACGGGGCGCCGCCGCCCCAGCTGGCCCAGCCGGCGGGGCAGTCGACGGGCAGCTCGGCCTCGATCGTGTACTCGAGCGGCTCGCTGCCGCGGTTGAACACCTCGATGTACTGCTCGGGCGCCGTCTGGTACGGGCTGAACGCCGGCAGCACGGGCTCCTCTTCGCTGCCCCCGCCCGCCGTCCAGTAGTCGCTCGACCCGTCGATCGCCACGCCGAGCTCCGCCGCCGCGGGGACCTCGATCGACACGAGCTCAGGCCAGATGAACTCCTGGATGTTGTTGTACTGGTACTCGGGCTGCTGCCAGGACGGGTTGCCAGGCGCGCCGTAGCCGATGTGCGGCTGCGTCTGGAAGCCCTCCCACTTGCCGCCTGAGAGATCGTGATTGTAGTAGTAGGAGAGCGCCAGGTCGTCCTGGAGCCGCGCCTCCGCGACGGCGGCCATGTCGTTGGTCGCCGCCCGCCCCTGCGCCGCGTAGAGCTTGTTCTTGAAGCCCGCCAGGCGCAGCGCGTACAGGTTGGCGGTCGCCTTCACCTGGTAGAGCACGAGCTGGAAGTAGGCGTCCTGCGCCTCGTGCGGCAGGAGCTTGGCCACGAACTCCGCCTGCGAGGCCAGCGACTCCCACTCGCCGGCGACCTGCTCGAGCTCCTGGTAGTTGGTGAGGCTGAACGGGCTGGCGCTGTCGTCGTACGTGACGGCCGCGGTGTCGGGGTCCGGCTGCTGGGTCGTCGGATCGGAGTACAGGAGGTCGTAATCGACCGTGATCTTCCGGTTCGTCAGCTCCGGCTTGCGATCCGACTGGAGCAGCGAGTAGCCGTGCAGGATGTCGGCGATGATGTCCGCGTAGTCCGGGCCGAACTGCTGCTCGGTCCACCGCTCGTACCACTCGCCGATGCGCTCGACCGGCCACCGCTCCGGGTTCCAGGCGTAGTCCAGGAAGAACTGGAGCGGGAGCTCCTCGTTCTTGAAGTCGCCGACGTTGACGACCCAGAGCCGATCCACGCCGTAGTTGTAGGCGAGGTGGAGCTGCTCCCAGACGTTGGGCAGGAGCGTCGTGTCGACCCACTTGTAGTTGCGGCCGCCGCCGACGTAATCGAAGTGGTAATACAGGCCGTATCCGCCGGCCCGCTGCTCGCCGGGCGCCGGCAGGCGCTTCATGTTGGCCCAGTTGTCGTCGGCCCAGACCACCGTGACGTCGTCCGGCACGCGGATGCCGGCGTCCCAGTACCCCTGGATCTCCTTGTAGAGCGTCCAGACCTGGGGAATGGTCTCCACGTCCTTCTTGGTGATGTCCGCGAGGATCTTCCGCTGGGCGGCGATGATGTCCTCCATCAGGGGAATGCCGTCCTCCGGGGGCAGGCTCACGTCGCCCGGGCCGCGCATGCCGAGCGTGACGACGCCCTCGATCTTCTCGTCGGCCATGCGCTGGATGCCCTTGGTCCAGTGCTTCTTCAGCGCCTCCGCGTTGACGGAGAAGCGCCAGTCGCCGGTGCCGCCGTACGGGTCCGTCTTCGGGGTGACGACGTTGCCTTGGGCGTCCTTCACCTCGGGGACGACGTGCCGATTCCACTCCTCGATGCCCTGCATCATCGGGGCCTCGTGCGAGGTCCCCATCACGATGCCGTAGCGCGTCGCCGTCTTGTGGTTCTCGGGGTCGTCCTCCGCGAACGCCCGGCCCCACACGGCCGGCCAGATGTAGTTCGCCTTCATGCGGAGCGCGGCCTCGAAGACCTTCTCCCAGTAGAGGTGGTTGAGCCCGCCCGGGTAGTTCGGCGCCTTGCCCGGCCCGAACATCTTCGCCGCCCAGTTGCCCGTCGCGGGGTTCTCGTCGTTGACGAAGAAGCCGCGGTACTTCACGGCGGGCTCACCCTGGGTGTGGGCCCCGGGCAGCACGTACAGCGCGCCCTTCTTCTGGGGCGGGACGTCGTCCCACCAGTACAGGGGCGACACGCCGATCTGCGCGGAGAGGTCGTACGCGCCGAAGATGGCGCCGCGCTGATCGCTGCCCGCGATCACGAGCGCCCGCTCCACGCCCTCCACCGGGTCCTCGACGATCTGCGTGACGAACGTCTCCCACTTCCCGGTGAGCGTCGAGGCGTCGAGCTTCCCGCTCTCCTCCAGCTGATCGATGAGGGGGCTCTTGCCCAGCGTGCCGATGATGACCACCTCGGTCGCCGACGCGGGGATCTCGTTCTCGACCTGCGCCGGGGCGTCGGTCACCCGCCGGATGTCCGCCGCGAGGTCGTCCACGACGCGGCGCACGCCCTCGTAATCGTCGGCGCTGACGACCAGCGGAGGAACCTCGCCGTTCACGGCGAGGGCGAAGCGACCCGCGCCGCCCTCGGTCGAGACGTACTTGCCCGGGTCGGCCCCTGGCCCGTCCGACGCGCCGTTCTCTCCCGGATTACCGTCCTCTCCCGGCGGCCCCTGCTCTCCCGGCGGCCCCTGCTCGCCCGGCGGGCCTTGCTCGCCCGGCTCGCCCTTCTCGGCGTCCGACCCGCAGGCGGTCAACGTGGCGAGCGACAGGGGGAGCAACAAGCAGAGTAGCGAGGGTCCGATTCGACCCTTCCTGATGGCAATGCGTGCATAGCTCATGACGGTATTTTCCTCGTTGATGCGGCTGACCGGTGTTGGTCGGCTCGCCCGCGCCGAGCGCCGGCCGTGTCATCCGGCGCCGAGGCAGGCCGCTCCTGTGCATTGACCGATATCCCTCGAAGACGTGCGCCTGCAGTGGTCCGCTTCGTGTTGAATCAACGGAGCCGCGGACCTGTCGACCACGGCTGAAAATTTCTTCCAACAGTGTCAGCCTTCGAGCCCGTAAGTAACCCGACGAACTTGATGAGATCTAGGCGTTGTTATTATTCCCGCCAAGGTCCGTTCTGATCTCACCATCGGCGCTTCCGTGGCAGGAGGTGAGCGACACGCCCCTCATCGCGCCAGCGCCGCCTGCGGCGCGCGAAAAGGCCTCTCCGAAGCGGCAGCTCGCCAGGTTCTGCGCTGCTCGGCGCGCCGCCCGGATTCCCCGCCTTTGTCCTCTCTCACGTGCTCGTCACTCCCGAGCTCGCGAGGTGCCGGCCGCCGTGCGCGGTCGACCGGAGGCGGGCCCCTCGAGGCGTGGAGACATCATCGATGGCCCAATCCTCTTCCGGGAAGGCGAGCGGCCCGCACAAGGGATCTCCGGTCGCGCGCTGCAGGCGCGGTGATTCGACTTGACATCCTCGAATCATTCTGTCTCCCCCTCCCCTGCGCCGGCGGCGCCCGTGCCGGCACCGCCGCCGGCCGCGCCCGCGCCGCTCGAACCGGAGCCCCCGCCGGGATCGCCGCTGGAGGCGCGGCGAGCGGCGGCGAGCGGGAGCTGGACAGAAATGAGGTGAGACACGCTCCGCTATTACACCCGCTGGCCGGGCACGGGAAGGCGCGCGTGACACGCCCGGCCTGGTGGCTCCGGGCGCTCCGAGCGCGGGCGGCTGCGCCACGAGCCCTCTCATTCTCTGGCCGCGCGGGGACGCCGCGCGGAGGTGGCCGCGCGGCGGTCGGCCCGGCGGCGACGTCTTGCGTTGACGTGCCGCTTCGCTCCCGCCCATACTCCCGCCGATGCGGCGTTCCGTGATGTGCACCACACACGGCGCGGCTCGGCGGGCCGCTGTCGGGCCCGAGGGCGCGAGGGCGTCTCGATGAGGAAGGGCCCCGCGAAGCCGGCCAGCCAGCGCGCGCCGCGCGAGGGTGAAGGGCGCGCTGTCGACCCGGCGAGGAGCCTCGCGCTGCTCTGGGGCTCTCACGGCAAGCCCGGGAGGTCGGGGCTGACGGTGCGCGCCATCGTGACGGCGGCCATCGCGCTCGCCGACGCGCGCGGGCTGGAGGCCGTCTCCATGCGGCACCTCGCCGACCAGCTGAAGGTCGGGACCATGTCGCTCTACACGCATGTTCCCAGCAAGGCCGAGCTGACCGATCTCATGATCGACACGGTCTACGGCGAGCTCTACGACGACGTGGACGCGCCCTCGCGGCAGCCGGGCGGGTGGCGCGCGTCGCTCGGATACATCGCCGCGCGCAACTGGGAGCTCTACCAGCGGCACCCGTGGCTGCTCGAGATCGTGAGCGCGCGCCCCGTGATCGGGCCGAACGCCTCGCTCAAGTACGAGGCCGAGCTGCGGCCGCTCGACGGCCTGGGCCTCACCGACGTGGAGATGGACTCGGTGCTCACCCTCCTGCTCACGCACGTCGAGGGCACGGCGCGAGCGCAGGCGAGCGCGCGGCGCACGCGGCAGGAGAGCGGCATGACGGACGTGGAGTGGTGGGTCGCCACCGCCCCGCTGCTCGACAAGGTCGTCGACGCGAAGCGGTTCCCCGTGGCGACGCGCGTCGGACAATCCGCGGGTCAGGCCTATCAAGGGGCGTCAAGCCCGGAGCACGCATTTCACTTCGGCGTGGAGCGCATCCTCGATGCCGTCTCGCTCCTGATCGCGGCGCGGCGCGGCGGCCCGGGCGAAGGCCGGGCCTGAGGGCGAGCGGGGCCGAAGGTCCCCTGCCCTCGCGGCCCGCGCGGCGAGCGCCGCGCGGGCGGGCCGCGGCGCCGCGGTCGTCCGCGCCCGGCCCGCGCCGCCGGTCCGAGGGGAGGAGAAGCGGCGCGACCGCAGGAGGTGGCCAGTCGACGATCACCGGAGCGCAACACTAATTAAGAATAATTAACAGGCATCATCCCCGAGATGAACGCATGGATCGCAGCGTGTACGCGCGCTTGACAGCCCACGAGACGACTCCTATCCACACATCGTCGATACAAACGATTCGCGCTCCGTCGACGATCGATCTCGATCAATCGCAATTCCGTTTCATCGTCAAATGGGCTGCGAATGGGCCGTGAGAGAGAGGCGCCATGGCGCCCGGCCGCACTGCTTCGAGGAGGATTCGAATGCGTTATTCGTACGCGTCAGCTGCATTCTGCATGGGGATCATGTTGTCGGGCTGCGCTCTCGAGGAGGACGTGGGTTCTTGCGAGGACTGCGGGGAGTCCGCCTCGGC
The DNA here is from genome assembly GCF_028553905.1 of Sorangium sp. So ce836. Taxonomy (NCBI): domain Bacteria; kingdom Pseudomonadati; phylum Myxococcota; order Polyangiales; family Polyangiaceae; genus Sorangium; species Sorangium sp. So ce836. Next base: position 6,959,710 of record NZ_CP102233.1, read on the forward strand.
GCTCAGCGCCGCCGCGGCCGCGGTGCTCGGGTTCGAGACGCTGACCGGCTGGACGGCCAGCGCGGGCACGCTGTCGCTGAGCACCACGCGGGTCGAGGGCGCGAGCGCGCTCTCGGTCGCGAACGCCGCGTATACGGTGGTCCAGAGCGGGCCGCTCGCGATCAGCGAGCCGATCAAGAGCGTGGTCTCGCTCGACGTGCGCGTGCCGTCGGTGCAGCCGAACCCCTGGTGGGCCGGCGAGATCTCGCTCGCCGTGCAGGCGCCCTCGAAGGGCGTGTCGCAGACCCTCGGGACCAAGCCGCTGACGGGCCTCGCGCAGGGCACGTTCCATCGGCTCTCGTTCAACGTGCCCTCGGCGGTCCAGCTGGCGCTGGCGACCGGGGCGTCCGATCTGTCGTTCTCCGTCACCGTGAACGTGCCGTCCGGCAGCGGGCCGCACCTCCTCGACCGGCTCGACGTCGTGGACGCCGCCGCGGGGTTCGAGCCCAACGTCATGGCCGTGGCCGTGACAAACCAGGCGGGCCTCGCGCCCGTGAAGGGAGACCCGCTGAAGATCACGCTCACGGTGACGAACCCCGGCACCGCGGCGGGCACGGCCGTGCTCCGGCCCCGCGTCACGAGCGCCCGGTTCAACGACTTCACCAACGTCGAGGCGGGCAGCGTCAGCGCTTCGCTCGCCGCCGGGGAGACGAAGCAGGTCACGCTCACGGCGGGGCCGATCCTCGTCGACGCGGCGCAGGGCAAGCGCTTCGCCCTCGGCCGCAGCGCCTACACCCTCTCCGGCGTGCGCGTCGAGCCGGCGGGCGGCACGGCGTCCGTCGACACCTCCTTCACCGGCGGTGCGTTCACGATCGGCGCGAGCGACGTGCTCTTCAACGCGGTGGTCTACGATCAGGACTACTTCGACGCGATCGGCTACACCGGCACCGCCGAGGCCTACCTGCTCGACGCGTTCACGCGGCCCACCGAGCTCTTCACCCCGTCGAGCCCGGGATCGAGCTCGGGCACCTACGTGCTTTACCCGAACGGCTTCGATGAGATGATGGGCATCCGGCAGATCTTCCACGCCGTCGGCGGGCTCCCGAACAACCCGTCGAGCGGCGGCTTCTGCGAGCACGCCGGCGCTTACGGGCGCACCGCCCTCGGCCTGACCCGCGACTGGGACATCGACGAGCTCAATGGCAACATCACCGATCCCGACCACCACGGGTTCGACATCCTCATCGGCCTCACGCCCGAATACGGCGGCGGCGCCGCGTGCGGTTGGCTCGGCGTGCAGGTGAGCGGACAGTTCAGCTCCGCTCTGAACGTGGGCGTCAGCCAGCTGATCTCCGTCCACGAGACCGGGCACCTCTTCGGCGCCCCGCACTGCGACCCGCTGCAAGGCTATGTGATGTGCGGCGGCGAGCATCACCCGCACTACATCAGTGACGGGCTCTTCGTCTGGCACAAGGACTCGTTCGACGTGATGCAGTACATCTGGGACTGAGCCGGCCGCCGCGCCGGGCGGGCTGCGAGCCGAAGCTCCGCGGCTCGCCCGGGCGACACGGCCAGCGCTGCCCCTCGATGGTGAGGCCATGACGACTCGATGGCTGAGCCCGCCGGCCGAGCGGGGCCTGCTCGGGGCACGGAATCTGCTTCTCGCATCCTCCACGAGACGGCCGGTGCGCCGAGCCCGACCGCGTGGCAAGACAGCCGCCGTCGCCGCCGGGCGACGCGCCGAGGAGCACCCGCGGCGACACCGCCAAGCAGAGCCTCCCGAGGAGCGTCATGCCTGATCCCCTGCCCACGACCGACCGCGCCCACGACGTGCTTCGTCAGGAATTTCAGAGCCTCGACCCGATCTTCAAGCCGCGGAACGTCGCCGTCATCGGCGCGACCGAGAACAGCGGCGCCGTCGGCCGCACCCTCCTCTGGAACCTGATCAGCAACCCGTTCGGCGGGACGGTCTTCCCGGTGAACCCCAAGCGGTCCAGCGTCCTCGGCATCAAGGCCTACCCGAGCATCGCGGCCGTCCCCGCCAAGGTGGACCTGGCGGTCCTCGTGACGCCGGCCGCGAGCGTGCCGGGCCTGCTCGGCGAGTGCGTCGACGCCGGCGTCCCCGGCGCCATCGTCATCTCCGCCGGCTTCAAGGAGATGGGCCCTCCGGGCGTCGCGCTCGAGCGGCAGATCATGGAGCGCGCCCGCGGGAAGATGCGCATCATCGGCCCCAACTGCCTCGGCGTCATGAACCCGATCGGCGGGCTCAACGCCACGTTCGCGAAGGGGCAGGCGCGGCCGGGCAAGGTGGCGTTCATCAGCCAGTCCGGCGCGCTCTGCACCGCGGTGCTCGACTGGAGCCTCCAGGAACAGGTCGGCTTCAGCGCGTTCGTCAGCGTCGGCTCGATGCTCGACGTCGGCTGGGGCGACCTCATCGACTACCTCGGCAACGACCCCAAGACGAACAGCATCCTCATCTACATGGAATCGATCGGCGACGCGCGATCGTTCCTGTCGGCCGCCCGCGAGGTGGCCCTGAACAAGCCGATCATCGTGATCAAGCCCGGCCGCAGCGAGGCGGCGGCGAAGGCGGCCGCCTCGCACACGGGCTCGCTCACCGGCTCGGACGAGGTGCTCGACGCGGCGTTCCGGCGCGTGGGCGTGCTGCGCGTGAACGACATCGCGGACCTGTTCTCGATGGCCGAGACGCTGGCCAAGCAGCCGCGGCCCCGCAACAACCGCCTGTGCGTCGTCACCAACGCCGGCGGCCCGGGCGTCCTCGCGACCGACGCGCTCGTCGCCCACGGCGGCGAGCTGGCGCCGATCTCGCCGGAGATCCTGGGCGAGCTGAACAGCTTCCTCCCCGCCGCGTGGAGCCGCAACAACCCGGTCGACGTGCTCGGCGACGCCGGCGCCGACCGCTACCAGAAGGCCCTCGAGATCTGCGCCAAGGACCCGAACAACGACGGCGTGCTCGTCATCCTCACGCCGCAGGACATGACCCAATCGACCGAGACCGCCGAGGCCCTGCGCAAGCACGCGCACATCGAGGGCAAGCCGGTCCTGGCCAGCTGGATGGGCGGCGCCGAGGTGGAGGCGGGCAAGTCGATCCTGAACCGCGCCGGGATCCCGACCTTCGAGTACCCCGACACCGCCGCGCGCGCGTTCTGTTCCATGTACCGCTACACGTACAACCTGCGCGGCCTGTACGAGACGCCGAGCCTGGATGAGCGCGCGCAGAACGTCGATCACGAGAAGGCGGCGGCGCTCGTCGCCGGCGTCCGCGCGTCGGGCCGGACGCTCATGGATGAGTTCGAGTCGAAGCAGCTCATGGCGGCGTACGGCATCCCGACGGTGCAGACCGCCGTCGCTCAGCGCGTCGAGGACGCCTCGGCCATCGCCCGGGAGATGGGGTATCCGGCCGTCCTCAAGCTGTACAGCGCGACGATCACGCACAAGACCGACGTGGGCGGCGTGAAGCTCAACCTGCGCGACGACGACGCCGTCCGCCGGGCGTTCGCGGAGATCCACGAGAGCGTCTCGCAGAAGGCGGGCGCGGAGCACTTCCAGGGCGTGACGGTGCAGCCGATGATCGCCTTGAACGACGCCTACGAGATCATCCTCGGCAGCTCGATCGATCCGCAGTTCGGCCCGGTGCTCCTGTTCGGGGCCGGCGGGCAGCTCGTCGAGGTGTTCAAGGACCGCGCGCTCGCCCTGCCGCCGCTCAACGCGACGCTGGCCCGGCGCATGATGGAGCAGACCAAGATCTACCGCGCCCTCAAGGGCGTGCGCGGCCGCGCGCCGGTGGACCTCGCGGCCCTCGAGCACCTGCTCGTGCGGTTCTCGCAGATGGTGATCGAGCAGCCGTGGATCCGCGAGATCGACATCAACCCGCTGGCCGTGAGCGCCGAGCGGATGATCGCCCTCGACGCGCGCGTCGTCCTGCACCCGGCGGACACCCCCGCGTCGGCGCTCCCCCGGTCGGCGATCCGCGCGTATCCGACGCAGTACGTGACGGAGCTGAAGAGCCGAGACGGACAGGCGTTCACGATCCGCCCGATCCGCCCCGAGGACGAGCCGCTGCTGGTCAAGTTCCACCAGACGCTCTCCGAGCGCACCGTACGGCTCCGGTACTTCTACCCGATGCAGCTCGACCTGCGCACCGCGCACGAGCGGCTGACGCGCGTCTGCTTCGTGGACTACGACCGCGAGATGGCGCTGGTCGTCGAGAAGCCGCCCGCGGACGGCGCCGATCGCGAGATCATCGGGGTGGGCCGGCTGAGCAAGCTGCCCGGCACCAACGACTCGGAGTTCGCCCTGCTGATCAGCGACGAGCACCAGCGAAAGGGGCTCGGGTCGCGGCTCCTCGGCCTCCTCGTGCAGATCGCCCGGGACGAGGGGCTCTCCCGCATCAGCGCCGATATCCTCGCCGAGAACGCCGAGATGCAGCGCGTCGCGCAGAAGCTCGGTTTCCGGATCACCCGCGATCTCGAGGACTCGACCTCGAGGGCGGAGCTCCTCCTGTAGGGCAGCCCCTCGGTCGGCGCGCGCTGCCTACCCCTTCAGCGCAAGCTCCGCTGGACGTCCACGGGAAGTCGCCGGACGCTGATCATGTTCCACGGGTTGTGGAGCTCGCAGCGGTCGTCGCTGGCCACCGCGATCGTCCGGTACCGGTCGAGGAGGATCTCCAGCGCGATCTTGGCCTCGAGCCTGGCCAGCGGGGCGCCGAGGCAGAAATGGATGCTGTGCCCGAAGCTCAGGTGCTGGTTGGGCTTGCGGTGGATATCGAACGTGTCGGGATCCTGGAAGTGGGCGCCGTCCCGGTTGGCCGAGGCGATCCACAGCATGATCAGCTGCTCGGCGGGGACCAGCTGCCCGCCGAGCTCGACCTCCTTCGTGGTCCGCCGGGCGAGCCGCGGGAACGGCGAGCGGTGGCGGAGCACCTCCTCGATGGCCGCCGGGATCCGCGCCGGGTCGGCCCGGAGCTCCGCCGCGGCGGCGGGGTGCTCGTCAAGGCAGAGGATCGCGTTCCCGAGGAGCGCGGTCGTCGTGATGTGCCCGGCGATCAGCAGCAGGCCGACGAAGCCGACGATCTCCTCGTCCTCCAGACGGTGCCCGTCGACCTCCGCGCGCACCAGCTGGCCGATGAGATCGTCCGTGATGCGCTCGCGGCGCTGCTTGATGTGCGCAAGGAGGTAGCGGTTCATCTCGCCGAGCACCGGCCCGAGGCGGTCCAACATGGCCTGATCCGGCAACTGGCCCGGGCCCTGGGTCTCCCTCGACAGCATCGAGTCGGCCCAGGTCCGGAAGGCTCCGCGGTCCGCGACCGGGACGCCGAGCAGCTCGGCGATGACGATCACCGGCAGCGGATGGGCCACGCTCCCGACCAGGTCGAAGCGCTCGGCGTCGCCGACGTCGGCGAGCAGCTCGCCGGTGACGGCCGCGATCCGCGGCGCGAGCCCCGCCACCACGCGCGGCGTGAACGCCTGGCTGACGAGATCGCGGAGCTTCCGGTGCTTCGGCGGGTCCATCCGGACGAAGTTGCCCCTGGAGAACAGGTCGAAGTCGGCCTGCGGCGGGATGAACTTGGACATGTCCGACGAGAACGTCGCCGGATCGGACAGTACGCGGAGGATGTCCGCGTGGCGGTAGAGATGCCAGATGCGCTGTTTCTCGTCGTGGAGAACCGGGGTGGACTCCCGCGCTTCGCGGAGCCATGTCAGGAAGGCGTCCAGCGTGGGCTGGGTCGGCTGGGTCACGTCGGTCGTGCTCATATCGGATCACTCCTCGGGGCTCTCCCGCGTTGAGGTGATGTTGCCGTGTGCGAACCGCGCGTAGTGAGCGCGTAGCTGGTCGAACTGGTCGACGATCGCGGGCGCGAGCGCGCGCACGACGCCGGGATCGGGGGGCTCGGGGGGCTCGAAGGCCCTGCGCACCATCGTGGCGACCATGTCGGCCCGCTCCTCGATCGGCCGCCGCTGCTCGGCCACGAGCAGCGGATCGATCATGTAGAAGCCGAGCACGGCCGCGTTGATCGCGTAGATCTGGGCGTCCAGATCCACGTCGGTGCGCAGCAGCCCGTGCGACCGCAGGAGCCCGCAGTACTCGCGGAGGTAAGCGAACTTGTTCGCCTGGAGCGGGCGCGCCGTGCTGTCGGTGACGAGGCTGCCGAGCACCTCGGTGTCGCGGGAGAACAGCGCCTGCAGCAGCGGATACTCCTCCAGGAGGAGGAGCCTGCGCCGCATCACGCGGTGGAGCAGGATCTCCGCCGGATCCTCGCGCATGACCTCGGCGAACCTGTCGAACATGCGCAGGGCGTCGCGCGCGAGGACCGCCAGGAAGAGCGCCTCGCGCGTCTTCCAGTGCAGGTAGACCGTGCCCTTGCCGATGTTCGCCCGTTTGGCGACCTCGTCGATGGTGACGCGCTTGTACCCCCAGCGGAGCACCAGCTCCGCCGCTGCATCCAGGATCCGCTCGGCCCGCTGCCGCTGCTTCGAGAAATCTCCGTCGGCCACCCTCGCCCTCCGCGCCTTGATAAATGACTGATTTCGAAAATTGGTCAAGTGTAGATCAGTCATGGTTGACGCAAGCCAAATTCCAGGACTTTCAGACGTATATTCCTTGACAAGCATATACCGAGAATGGAATATAGGTCGTCGATGATGCAGACGTTCGCGGCGCTCGCCGATCCGACCCGCCTGCGCATCGTCGAGCTGCTTCGCGCCGGGCCCCTGCCGGTCGGCGAGATCTGCGACCGCCTGCCGCTCCCGCAGCCGCAGGTCTCGAAGCACCTGCGCGTGCTGCGGGACGCCGGCCTCGTCGGCGTCCAGCCCCGCGCGCAGCAGCGCATCTACGGGCTGCGCGCGGCGCCGCTGCGCGAGCTCGGCGCGTGGCTCGAGCGCTTCCGGGACATCTGGGACGAGCGCTTCGAGCAGCTCGACGATTTGCTGGCCGAGATCCAACGCAACGAAGAGAAAGGGTGAAGATGGAGACGACGAACCTTGACGTCAGGTCAGAGCGGGAGATCGTCATCACGCGCACGTTCGCGGCGCCCCGGAGCATCGTGTTCGATGCGATGACGAAGCCAGAGTACGTGAAGCGCTGGTACGGCCTCCGGGTCCTCACGATGTCGGTCTGCGAGATCGACCTGCGCGTGGGCGGGAGGTGGCGCTACGTCCTGCGCGCGCCCGACGGGAGCGAGCACGGGTTCACGGGCGTGTACCGAGAGATCGTGCGGCCCGAGCGGGTCGTGTGTACCGAGAACTACGAGCCGCTCGGTCCGGGCCACGAGATGCTCGCCACGGCGACGTACGATGAGCGCGACGGGAAGACGACGTTGACGAGCCGGATCGTCTACCAGTCCCAGGCCGATCGCGACGCGCACCTGCAGTCCGGCATGGAGGCCGGCATGCGCGAGACGTTCGATCGCCTCGCCGAGATCCTCCCCGCGCTCGCCTCGGGTGGATTCGAACCGGCGAGCGCCTCATGACGCCTCCGCACGCTGGTGTGCGGAGGCGACGCGATGCTTCCAGCTACCACTCTGCGAGCACGCCGGCGCTGACGACGTTGGCGTTCTGCGTCTCACCGCGATGCCAGGTGTGCTTCAGATTCATGCCGTCGATCGAGAACACCACAGGGTTCATGTAGTAGGCGATCTTCCCGCCGATGCCGCGCACCTCCTCGATCACGCTGATCTTGACCGGGTTCGAGGCGGCCCTGTCCCAATCCGTCTCCACCACGTTGGTGGAGCCGTAGGTGACCGCGACCTCGAGATTACCCGCGCGGTAGTTCGCGGCTGCCAGGTAGCCGTAATGGGTGCGCAGCTCGCCGACGCTGTCGATGGCCGTGTTGCCGAGCGCCCACGCGGTGCCGAGCCCCTCGCCGAACCAGCCCGTGGCGCCGATGCCGAAGCCGGCGTAACGACCCCAGGCGCCGCCGCCGGCGCCCCACACGTTGCGCACCGCGTCCGCTGGAATGCCAGGATCCTGCGTGTCCGGGTTGCTCGGCGACTCCTTGGTGCGGCCGACCATCTGCGTCAGGCCATTGATCCAGGCGTTGACCTCGTCCTTCACGACGGGCTTGTCGTCCAGCACCCTGCGGAGGGTGAGCTCGCCCTCGAAGCGGGGCGCGACCGTGCGATTCCAGGAGGCGTCGATCATGGCCGGGTCGAGCGCCGCCACCGAGAGCTGCACGCCGGCGAGCTCCGGCGTGGCGTAGCCGAGCTGCGCGTGACGAGACGGGAACATCGAGCCCACGCCGGTGTGGCCGCAGGTGGCCGCCCCTGACGAGTCCACGTTGCACGGGTGACCCACGCCGTGCTGGTGGATCAGAGTCCAGTTCATCCTCATGCCGCCGCGATTGAACAGGCCGAGGCGGCGGCCGCCCCACGCTGCGCCCCAGCTGCCGGACAGGTCCACATACTGCTCGCGGAAGTCCACCGAGGCCGCGTCGTTGAACTGGCGCACGTTGTTGTTCTGGGCGTTCTGAATGCCGGCCCACAACGCCAGCTTGATGGTGAGCTTCACGTCCGGCAAAACTTGCTTGTAGACGTTGAACGCCAGGATCGTGCTGGCGAACCCGCCGCGGATGCGGAACGTGTTCAGATCCGTGTCAGTGACGGTGTTGCCGACGGCGCCAGCGGGCGTCGGGTTGCCGCGGATCGAGATCTGCGGTCCTACCAGGATGTACCGATCGGTCGAGGCAGGGTCGTCGGGGTCGACCTCGTTGCCTAGGCCATCCGCGTCGATCGTCTCGCCACCGATCCAGTTGAGGTAGGCGTCGACGCGGCCGCTCGTCGAGACCTCCCAGTCGTCCGCCTTCTCCTTCTTGAGCAGGAAGATCTCGGCTCGCGCCGGCAACGACGACAGCAGCGCGGGCACGACGCCCGCGCAGACCACGAGGGCTCGCACGACTCTCTTTGAATGAAGCACGCTTGTCGATCTCCTCTGCCTGGATCTCGAACGAAGGCCGGCGTGGAGCGCAGCCGGCGGCGCACGCAGCGACAGGAACGAGTAGTCCAAGACGATAAAAATTGAAATAAAAATTCTAAAAAGCGCTGCTGAACGGCGTTCGGAGCGGCGGCAACGCGCTCGCCCAGCTCCTGTCGACATTGGCGTAGGGCATCAACGATTCGCCGGCGGGAGGTCGAGGCTGTAGGCGGAGGGCGAGCGCATCAAAGTGCATAAAGTTGCAAACTCACTGCATCCCAAACAGCATGAGCGCATGAAATCATGATTGTTATTGAATATTTAGAGGCTCTCACGCGCTGGCCCTGAGGCCGTCGGCGCCCATGCGAGCGCCCCAGGCACATCCTGTGCCACGAGCTCTGCGGGCAAGCTCGGGGCTGTACCAGACCCCTCTGAAAACCGCTGTGGGACCGTGTTCTAACGGTTGACAAAATAGAACAAATATTCTACGACAGAGCTCCCTGGGCCAGAGCCGCTGGCGAGAACAAATCGGAGCGCGTGGAGGCGAAGATCCTGCGATCAGCGCCCTGGTAGGAGTTCATCATGGCAAAGAAGATCGGGTTCGTCGGAGTGGGTTTGATGGGACACGGCATGGCCAAGAACCTCCTGGCCAAGGGCTTCCCCGTCACCGTGATGGCTCACAGGAATCGCAAGCCGATCGAAGACCTGCTCGCGCAAGGCGCGAGCGAGGCCAAGACGCCGCGCGCCATCGCCGGAGCCTCCGATCTCGTCATCCTGTGCGTGACCGGCGCTCCGCAGGTCGAGCAGGTCGTGTACGGAGAGAACGGGATCCTGGGCGCCTTCAAGAAAGGCATGATCCTGCTCGACTGCTCCACGAGCGAGCCGGCCATGAGCGAGCGCGTCGCGAACGATCTGGCGGCGCTCGGCGCGTCCTACGCCGACGCACCGCTGGCGCGCAGCCCGAAGGACGCCGAGGCCGGCAAGCTGAACACCATGGTCGGCGCCGACGAGCAGACGTTCGCTGACGTGCGGCCGGTGCTGGAAGCGTTCTGCGAGAACATCTTCTACATGGGCGGCGTCGGCTCCGGCGCCCGCACCAAGCTCATCTACAACCTCATCACGATGGGGCACGCGGCGCTGATCGCGGAGGCGATGTGCGCGTGCGCGGCCACGGGCGTCGACCTCGGCAAGTTCGCCAAGGTGGTGGGCAGCGGCGGCGCCAACAGCGGCATCTTCCAGCTGATCGTGCCGAAGATCCTGGAGAGCGGCGACTTCAGCGGGCTCAACTTCACGCTCGCCAACGCCGCCAAAGATCTCCGCTACTACAACCGCATGGTGGCGGACGTTCCGCTCACGGCGCCGATGGGGCCGGCGGTGCTCAACTCGCTCGTGTCCGCGCTCAATTCCGGCTACTCGGACGGGCTGGTCGGACACATGGTCGCCTCCCACTGCAAGCAGAACGGCGTCGAGCTCGGGAAATGACCTCTCGCACCCTGAACCTGGCGGCGGTGGGCGCGCTCTGCGTGCTCGCGGCGGCGTGCAGCAAGAAGGCGGGTGCCGAGGGCGCTTCGTCCTCGCAGGCGGAATCAGGCAAGCCGCCGATCCTGATCGGCATCACGGCGGACGCCAGCGGGCAGTATGCGAACAGCGGCGACTCCGACAAGCGCGGCATCATCATGGCCATCGAAGAGGCCAACGCCAAGGGCGGCGTGCTCGGTCGGCCCGTGAAGTGGGTGCACATGGATACCGAGACGACGCCGGCGACGGGATCCCGCGTCGCCGAGCGCATGATCAAGCAGGACAAGGTCGCCTTCCTCGTCGGCGGCGTCAGCTCCGGCGTGGCCAACGCCATCTCGCAGGTGGCGCAGAAGTACGGCGTCATCTACCTCAACACGAACAGCAGCTCCGCCACGGAGGCCGGCGAGAACTGCCACCGCGTGAAGTTCGTGTGGGACGCCAACGGCAGCAACTTCACCCAGGCTTCCGCCAAGGGCGCGATCGAGGCGTTCGGCAAGAGGTGGCTCTTGCTCACCAACGACTACGTGTGGGGTCACGACACCGCCAAGGCCACCAAGAAGGTGGTGACGGAGAGCGGCGGCGAGATCATCGACGAGATCCTCGTGCCGCAAGGCACGCGTGACTTCAGCGCGATCCTGCTCAAGGTGCAGCAGAAGGCGCCGAACGTCATCGCCGCTGCCGTCGGCGGTGACGACCTGAAGGCCCTGCGCGCGCAGGTCGCGCAGATGAAGCTGGGCGACAAGTACGCCTGGATCAACAACCAGCAGGACTGGCCGGACATCTACGGCTTGCCGCGCACGGACCTGTTCGGCGTGTTCGGCACGACATGGTACCAGGGGCTCGACTTGCCCGGGGTCAAGGAGTTCAACGCCAGGTACGCCAAGGCCAACCCCGACTCCAAGATCAAGACGCCGGGCAACGTGTTCTACAACGGCTACTGGGCGACCCGCTCGCTGCTGGAGGCGGTCGAGCGCGCCAAGACCACCAAGAACCACGCGGTGATCAAGGAGCTGGAGGGCCTGAAAATTTCAGCCAGAGACCGCATGCAGCACCACGACGCCTACATGAACCCGGCGACGCACCAGCTGCAGCAGACCATCTACCTGGCCACCGCCGACCTCGACTCCCAGAACCCCGACGCGCTGTTCAAGATCCTCAGCCACGCCGATCCGAGCCAGGTCGTCGACAAGGACGCGGACGCCAAGTGCAAGCTGGAGCCGCTCGAGTCGACGCCCGTCTACGAGCCGTAAGCCGTGCTGCCCCACCTGATCAACGGCGTCTCGCTCGGCATTCTGTTCGGGCTGCTGGCGCTCGGCTTCATGCTCATCGTCGGCGTCATGGAGGTGATCAACCTGGCGCACGGCTCGCTGTTCGCGCTCGGCGCCTACCTGGCGGTGGAGATCATCAATCCCGGGTTCATGGGCGAGGCGGCCGGCACGTACCTGGAGCTGCCGCTGGCGCTCAGGTACGCGCTGGCGCTGATCGTGGCGCCGCTCCTGCTCGGGGTCGTGGGCATGGGCCTGGAGCGCTGCGTCCGCCGCACATACGGGAAGAAGCCCGAGTACGGCCTCTTGCTCACCTTCGGCGCCTCCCTGGTGCTCGAAGAAGGCATTCGCATCGTGTGGGGCCCGGGCGAGAAGAAGCTGCCGGTGCCGGAGGCCGTGAACGGCGCGTTCATGGCCGGTGACCTCGTCTACTCCAGGTATCGGTTCTTCGCCGCCTCTCTGGGCGTCGTGATGATGGCGCTCGTGTGGCTGTTCCTCGAGAAGACGCCCTACGGGGCCCGCGTGAAGGCCGGCGCGCACGACGCCGAGATGGTGCGCGCGCTCGGCATCAACATCGGTCGACTGCGGCTGTTCGTGTTCGCCATGGGCGCGGGTCTGGCGGCGCTGGCCGGCATCGTCCTGACGCCGATCTGGGGCCTGCGCCCGCACGTGGGCGTGGACGCGGTGATCCCCTCGTTTCTCATCATCGTGCTCGGCGGCGTCGGTAGCTTTTGGGGCGCCGTGCTCGCCGGGCTGCTCGTCGGCATCACGGTCGGCATCACCGGTGGATACGCCGCCGAGTGGTCGGTCATGTCCATGTACCTCTTGCTCATCCTGGTGCTCAGCGTCCGCGCGCGCGGGCTGATGGGTAAGAAGAGCGCGCTCGAGGCCTGATCGATGCCGCTTTACACACCCGTCACCACCAGAGGCCGGAAGGGTCGCGGGCAAGCCTGGGTCACGAGGCCCATGCTGATCACGCTGGCCTCGATGGCGACCTTCCCGCTCTGGGCCGAGCATGTCGGGCTCTACCAGTACCTCGGCATCGAGGTCGCGATCTGGATGTTGTACGCCCTCGGCTACAACTTGCTCATGGGCTACACGGGCCTGCCCGCGTTCGGCCAGGGCGCGTTCCTGGGCGTCGGCGCCTACGCCTACGGCCTGTCTTACCTGAGCTGGTCGCAGAACCCGCTGGTTTGCCTGGCGCTCGGCGCGGCCGCGGGCGGCCTCGGCGCTGCGCTCGTCGGGGCGCTCGTGGCGCACCGGCGCGGCATCTACTTCGCCCTCCTCACCATCGCCTGCGGGCAGGTGTTCTGGTTCGTCGCCATGAAGGCGCACTCGATCACGGGCGGGGAGGACGGCTTGCTCGACATTCGCCGGCCGGCGCTGGCTGGGCTCGATCTGAAGGACAACGCCACGCTGTACTACGTGGTGCTCGCCATCCTGGCGCTCGCGATCGTGGCGCTGTGGCGCCTGGTGCACTCGCCGTTCGGCAAGGCGCTGCAAGCCATCCGTATGAACGAGCCTCGCGCGCGCTTCGTCGGCTACGACGTGTGGCTCACGAAATGGGCCGTGATCGCGCTCTCCGGCGTGTTCGCCGGGCTGGCCGGCGGGCTCCTGGCCGTGGCGCAAGAGAGCGCCTATCCGGACGTGATGAACGTGCACAGCTCCGGCTTCATCGTCATGGCGGTGCTGATCGGCGGCGGCACCGTGAGCTTCTGGGGGCCGGTGCTGGGCGCGCTGGTGTTCATCGTCGCGCGCGACCTGCTCGGCGCCGCGACCGAGACCTGGCTGCTCTGGTACGGCTTGCTCTTCATGGCGGTGGTGTTGTTCCAGCCCGAGGGCATCGCCGGCGCGTTTCAGCATTACCGCGCCAAGCTCTCGCGCGGATCTCGCGCGGCGGGATCCGAGCGGCTGCCCACGGAGGCTGAAAATGGCTCTGCTTGAGGCCATCCACCTGAGCAAGCGCTTCGGCGACCGGGTGGTCTTGGAGGACATCACGCTGTCGTTCGAACAGGGCCAGCTGGCGGGCATCATGGGCCCGAACGGCGCCGGCAAGTCGACCTGCTTCAACGTGCTCACCGGTCACTTCCCGCCGGATCGCGGGCAGGTGCTGCTGGATGGACAGGACATCACCGGCCTGTCGCCGCGGCAGATCGCGCAGAGGGGCGTGGCGCGCTCGTTCCAGATCATGAGCTTGTTCGACGAGTTCACGGTGCTGGAGAACGTGCTGTTCGCCGTGCCGGAGATGCGCCGCTCCGGCATGAACCCGTTCAAGAGCGTCGCCGCCGACTCGGCCGCGATGGACAAGGCGATCCGCGTCGTCGAGCAGGTGGGGCTCGGCCAGCGCCTCGACAGCAAATCGATCGACCTGCCCTACGGCCAGCGCCGCGCGCTCGAGATCGCCGTGGCGGTCGCGGCGGAGCCGCGCGTGCTCTTCCTGGACGAGCCGACGCAAGGCATGGGCGCCGAAGGGCGCGACCGGCTGCTGGAGCTGATCCTCACGCTCAAGCGCCGCTTCACCATCGTCATGATCGAGCACGACATGGACTTCTTGTTCCGACTGGCCGATCGCGTATCGGTGATCCACTGGGGCCAGGTGATCGCGCAGGGCACGCCCGACGAGCTGCGCTCGGATCCGTGGGTGCGCCGGGCGAAGCTGGGAGCGCCGGCGGATGCTTGAAATCCAGGGTATCGAGACCTTCTACGGCGAGACGCAGGCGCTGTTCGGCGTCGATCTGAGCGTCGGCAAGGGCGAGGCCGTGGCGCTCTTGGGGCCGAACGGCGCCGGCAAGACGACCGTCTTGCGCTCCATCCTCGGTCTCACGCCGGCTCGCCGCGGGGCAATCCGCTTCGGCGGCAGCGAGATCACGCGCGCGGCCACGAGCGACATCGCCTGCGCCGGCATCGGCTGGGTGCCGGATGATCGCCGCATCTTCCCCGCGCTCAAGGTGAGGACCAACCTTCAGCTGGGCAAGAAGAAGACGGCGTTCCGCAGCTGGAGCGAGAAGGAGGTGTTCGGCCTGTTCCCTGCGCTGGAGTACCTGCTCGATCGCGACAGCGAGAACCTCTCCGGCGGCGAGATGCAGATGGTCGCCATCGGCCGCGCCCTGCTGGGCGGTCCCGGCCTGGTGCTGCTGGACGAGCCGTCGCAAGGCCTGGCGCCCAAGCTGGTGCAGGACGTCATGAAGACCATCGCGCGCCTGCGCGACGAGGGCATCGGCGTGCTGGTGGTGGAACAAAACGTGCGCAGCGCGCTGGCGGTGTGCGATCGCGCGTACGTCATCCGCGGCGGCCGCGTCGTGCACCACGGGCCGGCCAAGGCGCTGCTAGAGGACGCACGCCTGCTGGGAGAGCTGTCATGACGACGCCGGTCCTCGAGGTGCGGAACCTGAAGAAGACGTACTCGCGCGGCCTGTTCGCCAGGAAGCAGACGTTCAGCCTCAGCGCCTCGTTCGCGATCGAAGGGCCGGAGATCATCGGCGTGATGGGGCCGAACGGCGCCGGCAAGACGACCTTGTTCGAGATGCTGTCGGGCAGCGACGTGCCGACCAGCGGTCAAATCCTGTGCGGCGGGCGCGACATACAAACGGTGAAGTACCGCGAGCGTGACCGCCTGGTCATTCACTATCACCAGTCGTATCAGGTGCGCTCGGTCAAGAAGACCAAGCCCGACTTCATGCTGCAGCCGGCGGGGTCCGACTACCCGCTGGTGCACATCTTCGACGAGCCGCAGTTCAGCACGCAAGACGGTTACATCGGCTTCATGCTGAGCTTCTTCAAGCAGCTCCGCGCCAGCGGCCGCGTGGTCATGCTGTGCGTACATCCCTACGAGCCGTTTCACATCGACATCATGCGTGACCACTGCGAGCGCTTCCTGTTCGTGGCCGGTGGTCATGTCGCGGAGCTGCCGACGTACGGCAGGCTGCTGGAACATACGGGCGTGCGCGACTACCTGGGCGCGCTCGCGGATTGCTGAGCAGAGAAGATGACTCCAACTAGAATCGAAACGAAGGACAAGACGAACAACCCGAGCCGCGTCGCGATGGTGACGGGCGCCGGCGGCGCCATGGGCGCGGCGATCGCGCGCTTCTTGCTCGCCGAAGGCCACCGCGTGGTGCTGGCGGACGCGGATCGCGCGGCGCTCGATGCCGTGACGGCCTCCCTGGGCGATGGCGCCTACCCGATCCTGTTCGATCTGAGCGACTCGGCGCAGGTCAAGGCCGCGTGCGCCGACGTGCGCGAGCGCGTCGGGGCGGTGGAGATCCTGGTCAACAACGCGGGCGTGCTCTCCAATCACAAGCTGGCGGAGACCACTCCGCAGGAGTGGCGCAAGATCATGGCCGTCAACCTGGACGGACCGTACCACCTGAGCCGCGAGTGGGCGCCCTCCATGCGCGAGCGCAGGTGGGGCCGCATCATCAACATGTGCTCGGTGGCCATGAAGACCGGCGGGCTCACGGCCGGCACCGCCTACACCGCGTCCAAGGGCGCGCTCGGCGGACTCACGTTCTCGCTCGCGCGAGAGCTGGCGCCGCACGGCGTGACCGTGAACGCCATCGCGCCGGCCTACGTGAAGACCAAGATGATCACCGAGCAGCTCACGGAGGAGCAGCGGCAGCGGACGCTGGAGCAGATCCCCGTCGGTCGCTTCTGCGAGCCGGAGGAGATCGCGCACGCCGTTGTGTTCCTGTCGTCGCCCCTGGCTGGCTTCATCACCGGGGAGCTGCTCGATATCAACGGCGGTTTACACCTGGATTGAGGCCACCATGACGACCACCGCGCACCAGTTCTCGAGGACCCTGCTCGACAAGGTCGCTTATGTACCTGGCGGCACCGGAGTGCTCGGCGCGGCGATCGCGCGCGGCCTGGGCCACGCCGGCGCCAAGGTGGTCGTGGGCGGCACCGACGAGCGCAAGCTGCGCGCGGTGACAGGCTCGGTGCTCGCTACCGGGGCGGAGACCAGGGGAGTCGCCTTCGACGCCCGCTCGGTGAAGGACATCGGGCGCTCGGTCGACGCGGTCTGCGACTACTTCGGGCGCTGCGACATCCTGGTGAACGCCGTCGGCATCCATCGCGAGCAGCGCGTGCTCGAGGCGACCGAGGAGAGCTTCGACAGCGTGATCGACCTCAACCTGAAGGCGGCCATGTTCCTGGGGCAGGCCGTCGCGCGGCGTCAAGTGCAGCAAGGTCAGGGCGGGCGCCAGGTGCATATCCTGTCCGTGCGCGCCTCCCTCGCCCTGCAGGGTAAAGGCTATTCGGCCTACACGTCGAGCAAGGGCGGCCTGGCCATGATCGTCCGACAGCACGCGGTGGAGCTCGCGCCGCATGGCATCAACGTGAACGGCGTGGCGCCGACCTTCGTGCAGAGCGAAATGGCGCAACATGTACTCAACACCCCCGAGCAACGAGCCAAGCTGCTCGATCGCATCCCGCTCGGACGGGTCGCGGAGCCGGAGGACGTCGTCGGACCGACGCTGTTCTTCTGCGGCCCCGGCAGCGATTTCGTGACCGGGCAGATCCTGTACGTGGACGGAGGCCTGACGGCCTGCCAATAGCGCGGCACGAGCCTCGATAGGTAATGAAGCCATGATCAAGAAACTGCAGAACTACGTAGGCGGCAAGATGACGGACAGCTCCACTCAGCGTTGGGGCGACGTCTTCAACCCAGCGCTCGGCGCCGTCACGAGCCAGGTGCCGATGTCGACGGCCGGCGAGGTGTCGAGCGCCGTGCTGGTCGCCAAGCAGGCCTTCGAGGGCTGGTCGGCGACGCCGCCGGTGCGGCGCGCGCGCGTCATGTTCGAGCTGAAGAGCCTGATCGACCGGCACGTGGACGAGCTGGCGGCGCTCGTCACCGCCGAGCACGGCAAGGTGCTCGACGACGCGCGCGGCTCCGTGACGCGCGGCATGGAGGTCGTCGAGTTCGCCGCTGGTATTCCGCAGCTGCTCAAGGGTGAGTACTCGGAGGGCGTGGCGCGCGGCGTCGACAGCTGGTCCTTTCGCCAGCCGCTCGGTGTGTGCGCCGGCATCGGGCCGTTCAACTTCCCGGCCATGATCCCGCTGTGGATGGCGCCGATCGCCATCGCCTGCGGCAACACCTTCATCATGAAGCCGTCGGAGAAGGTGCCGTCGCTGTCGCTGCGCCTCGCGGAGCTGTGGACGCAGGCTGGGCTGCCGCCGGGCGTGTTCAACGTCGTGAGCGGCGACAAGGAGGTCGTCGACGCTCTCATCGAGCATCCGGACGTCGCGGCCATCAGCTTGGTCGGCTCCACGCCCGTGGCCGAGGACGTTTATCAGCGCGCCACGCGCGCCGGCAAGCGGGTGCAGGCGCTGGGCGGCGCCAAGAACCACATGATCGTCATGCCCGACGCCGACCTGAGCCACACGGTCGACGCGCTGATGGGCGCCGCCTACGGCTCGGCCGGCGAGCGCTGCATGGCCATCTCGGTGGCCGTCGCCGTCGGCCCCGGAACGGGCGACCGCCTGGTCGATGCGCTCATCCCCAAGGTCAAGGCGCTCAAGATCGGACCCGGCGACCAGCCGGGGTTGGACATGGGGCCCCTGGTCACCAAGCAGCACCTCGAGAAGGTTTCCGGCTACGTGGACCTCGGCGTCAAGGAAGGCGCCAGGCTGGTGGTCGACGGGCGCGGCCTCAAAGTTCCCGGATCCGAGAGCGGCTTCTTCCTGGGTGGTTGCTTGTTCGACCACGTCACCTCGTCCATGAAGATCTACCAGGAAGAGATCTTCGGCCCGGTGCTCGCCGTCGTCCGCGTGCCGACGCTTGACGCCGCCATCCAGTTGGTGAATGCCCACCGCTATGGCAACGGCGGCGCCATCTTCACCAGCAGCGGCGAGGCTGCGGATGAGTTCACCAAGCGCATCCAGATCGGCATGGTGGGCGTGAACGTGCCGATCCCCGTCCCGATGGCGTTCCACAGCTTCGGCGGCTGGAAGGGCTCGCTGTTCGGCGATCACTACATGCACGGTCCGGAGGGTGTCCGATTCTTCACGCGCCTGAAGACCGTCACGTCGCGCTGGCCGCGAGGGGCCAGCGTCGGGGCGAGCTTCGCCATGCCTACGGTGAAATGAATGAAGAAGAGCGAAGCTACGCATCCGGAGACGTACGATCAGCTGGAAAAAGCGATCATCAAACAATTCCCCAGCCTGAGCAAACGTCTCCAGCAGATCGCCAGCCACGCTCTCGATAATCCCAGTGAGCTCGCGCTCGATACCATCGCGCAGGTCTCGCAGCGCGCCGGCGTGCAACCCAGCAGCCTCATCCGCTTCGCCAAGGAATTCGGCTTTTCCGGCTACAGCGACATGCAGCGCGTGTTCCGCACGCGGCTGACCGACGCCATGCCGGACTACAAAGAGCGCCTGCGCTCCCTCAACGGCACGGAGGGCGCTCCGAGCGAAGAGGCCAAGGGCGACGCCAGCGCGCTGCTCGACCAGTTCGTCGAAGCGGACATCGTCGGCCTGCGCCGGCTGCAGCAGCAGAGGCGGGTGGGGCCGCTGCTGGACCAAGCCTACAAGCTGATCACGGACTCCGAGATCGTGTATGTGGTGGCGCACCGCCGCTCCTTCCCGATCGCGTGCTACCTGGCCTACGCCTTCAGCCAGATGAACGTGCGCAACGTGCTGGTGGACGGCGTGGGCGGCATGTTCATGCAGCAGGTCGGCCATGCCACGAGCCGCGACGTCATCATCGCCATCAGCTCCAAGGCTTATTCGCCGGACGTGGCGCAGGTCGTGCGTGAAGCCAAGCAGCGTGGCGTCAAGATCGTCGCCTTGACGGACAGCCCGCTCAGCCCGCTCGCCGAGCACGCAGACGTGAGCCTGGAGGTACAGGAAGCCTCGGTCGGCATGTTCCGCTCGCTCGCCGTCACCATGACGCTGGCCGTCACGCTCATCGTCGGCCTCGGCCGCGCCGTGGAAGCCAAGCGCAGCCACGGTAACGGCAAGAGGTCGAAGCGATAGACCTGACGGCTCCGCGCACCGCCAGGCGTCAGGCGAGCGGTCGCGGAGGGGTACGGCGACGCGGGGGCGGCCCGCGGGGCGAGCTGCGACGCGGCAGCCCACCCGCCTAAGCTCCCCGGCCGGCGCTGTCAGCTCACGTGTCTGGATTCGGAATGCGCAGGTCGCGGATGAAGCTGAGCAGCCCGTAATACGAATCGAGGAAGGTGCGCAGCGTGCGGCGGGTGGCGCCGAAGTCGTCGAACTCGGCCACCTTCATTCCCTTGGGGTCGTAGGCGCGCCGGAAGTCCTCGAGCTGCTCCGAGAGCTCGGTCATGGCTTGCTGCGGAACCGGGTTGTCGATGCGCGGGATGACCGGGATCGTGGAGGCGTTGAACTTGCGCTGCCACTCCGGTGGAATCGTGAGGATGACGTCCCCGCCCACCAGCTCCGACCAGTGGAGGTGATGACGATAGGCGGCGGCGAGCAGGCGCGTGCGGTATCCGGACTGCTTGAACGTCTTGAGCGCGTTCTTGAACACCGCGATGCCGGCCCAATCCAGCGTGCCGGGGGTCGGCACCTTGCCTTGTCGTTCGCACACGACCTTCAGCCAGTCGTCGAGGCGGCCGACCATGATGGTGCAGACCGGGACCATGTTGGCCGTGGAATGTCCGGCTGCCTCACGGCGCTTGAGCCCTCGCTCGACGGCCTCGGCGACGGCGACGGCCTGCGGCGCCGTGAAGGAGACGGTGGCGTTGACGTTGACCCCCTCCGCCGTCACTTCCTCGATGGCCTGGATGCCGGCCGCCGTCGCCGGAATTTTCACCTGCAGGTTGGGGGCGAGCGACGCGAAACGGAGCGCCTGGCTCACGAGCGCGTGGGGGCTCCTGTGAAATTCCGCGTTGGTTTGAATCGACAACCAGCCCTTCTTGCCTCCCGTCTGCTCGAACACGGGTGAGAGCAGGCTGGCAGCTTTCACGGATATCTCTTCCATCAGCTCCCAGGCGATGTGCGCCTCCGTCCACGTGGGCTGCGCTTGAATCAGCTCCTCCACGCGCGCCTTCCAGTCGTCGAACTCGGTCCTGAGCACGCTGGCGACGATGGTGGGATTGCTGGTGGCGCCGACCGCGCCGTGCTCGAGGGCGTACTTGAGCTCGCCCACCGCGCACGAGTCGCACCAGAAGTCCGTGGGGGTGGTGGAGGCCATCTCGTGCAGGGGGCTGCGGAACTTGGTGGACATGTTGACATTAGAACATATTTTCTAAAGATGGGCAATAACCGGAACAAAAATTCCATGAGAGGGATCCCGGCCGCTGCCTCGAGGCCTTGGCCATCGAGTGGATGGGGCTGGCCCGCGCGGGGGCTGCTCGTGTCGGTGGACTGGGTCGACCAACAGGTGGATGGGAGGGCGATCCCCTCCCCGGAGTTCACGCTGGATGGGCGCCGCGCGACGCCGCTGATGCTCGGGCCCGCGCCGTCCCCTGTCGCGAGGACCGGCGCTGTCGTCGACGTCGACAGCCCTCGAGAAGGACGGCGCGGCCGAGAAGGTAAAGCAGCGAACATAGGAAACGAACAAGGTTCGGTAAGGGGACGGCCGCGGTGAGCCACGAAGCTGGGTCACGGTGCGCTCGCGTGCGTCGATCGAATGTGCGGGTCGTACGGGGTCGGAGGCGCTGCGCAGGGCGACCGCACGTACGAAGTTCACCCGCGGCGACCGTGGTTTTGGTACGCTGACGGAGAACGGCGCCGTCCGTCGGCGCTTCGAAGGGCCACTGGATCATGAACGATGGCGAAGCGAGGAGTGGCAGTACAGCGGAGGTGGAACTGGAGATGCTCCGCCGGCGCAACGCCGAGCTCGAGCGGGAGCTCGCCGAGAAACGGCTGGTGGAGGCGGCCCTGCGGGAGAGTGAGGCGCGCTACCGGGGCATCGTCGAGGACCAGACCGAGCTCATTTGCCGCTTCCGGATGGATGGCACGCTGACCTTCGTCAACGACGTGTACTGCCGGTATTTCGAGAAGACGCGGGAGGAGCTGGTCGGTCATCACTTCACGCCGCTCGTCCCCGACGAGGACCGGCCGGCCCTCGATCGCCAGTTCGCGAAGCTCGGCCCCGACAACCCGATCGTCCACACCGAGCACCGGGTCGTGCGCCCCGACGGGTCGATCCGCTGGTTGCACTGGACCAACCGCGCCCCGCTCGGCGAGGGGGGCGCGAGCGCCGAGTTCCAGGCGATCGGCGTCGACGTCACCGATCGCCGGCAGGCCGAGGAGGAGGTGCGGCGGCTCAACGCCGAGCTCGAGCTGCGCGTGGCGGAGAAGACGATGAAGCTCGAGCAGATGGTCCGCGAGCTGTCGGCCCCGCTCATGCCGGTGGCGGATCAGGTCATCGCGATGCCGCTGATCGGCTTCCTCGACAGCGCCCGCGCCGCGGCGGCGCTCGAGACGCTCCTCCAGGGGGTGATCGCGCACAACGCCACCACCGTGGTCCTGGACATCACGGGCGTGGTGGTGATCGACACCCAGGTAGCGGACGCGATGATCCGGCTGGCCAAGGCGGTGCGGCTCCTCGGCGCGCAGGTGGTGCTCACCGGCATCCAGCCGCGGATCGCGCAGACGCTGGTCGAGCTGGGCGTCGGTGTAGGCGGCGTCGTGACGCTCCGGACCCTGAAGGAGGGTATCGCGTTCGCGCTGAAGCGCGGCCCCGCCGGACCTCGACCTCCGTCGCGCTAGCCCTCTATCCAATCTCACATCGACTCGTGTAGCGTCATGGACCATGGCGCAGACGACCGTCCAGCACGACGCGCAGCCCGCTCCTCGACGCGCGAGAGAGAGCGGCGGTCCTCGGATGGAAGGGGAGGTCGACTCCCGCTACATCAACGAGGACATCGCGCCCGTGCGCCTGGATCAGCGCAGATGGGGGATGAAGGACATCGCCGCACTGTGGATATCCATGTGCGCCTGTACTCCCACGTACATGCTCGCTTCGGGTCTGATCGCCGAGGGGATGAGCTGGGGTCAGGCCGAGCTCACGATCCTCCTCGGCAACGTCATCGTGCTCCTGCCCATGATCCTGAACGCGCACGCGGGCACGAAGTACGGCATTCCGTTTCCCGTCTACTGCCGGAGCGCGTTCGGCGTCCGAGGGGCCAACGTGCCGGCGGTGCTCCGGGCCCTCGTGGCGTGCGGCTGGTTCGGAATCGGGACATGGCTCGGCGGGTGGGCCATCTACAAGATCGTCGCCGTCTTCATGCCGTCGATCGAGCAGATGCCGGCGACGCCGCTCGGCATCAACGCGGCCCAGCTCGCCTGCTTTCTGCTGTTCTGGGGCATCAACGTCTGGATCATTCACCTGGGCATCGAGTCGATCCGGATCCTGCTGAACATCAAGGCGCCCCTCCTGGTCGCCCTCGGCCTGCTCCTGCTCTTCTGGGCGCACGGCCGCGCCGGCGGGTTCGGCCCGATGCTCGAGAAGCCCTCGGCCTTCGCGGCGGGGCAGCCCAAGGACGGCCAGCTCTGGAGGTTCTTCTTCCCTGCGCTCACGGGGATGGTCGGCTTCTGGTCCACGCTGGCGCTCAACATCCCCGACTTCACCCGTTACGCGCGCTCACAGCGCGATCAGGCCCTCGGGCAGGCCGTCGGTCTGCCGCCCACCATGGCGTTCTTCTCGTTCATCGGCGTCGCCGTCACGTCGGCCACGGTCGTCATCTACGGGGAGACCATCTGGGACCCGGTCGTCCTCATCACTCGCTTCGAGAGCCCCGTCGTCCTCGTCGTCTCGCTCGCTGCGCTCAGCATCGCCAACCTGGCGACGAACATCGCCGCGAACGTGGTGAGCCCCGCCAACGACTTTTCGAACCTCTGGCCGTCACGGATCTCCTTCCGCACGGGCGGCCTCATCACCGGCATCATCGGGATCCTGATGCAGCCCTGGCGGCTCGTCAGCGATCCGACGGGGTACATCTTCACCTGGCTCGTCGGCTACTCCGCGCTGCTCGGCCCCGTCGGCGCGATCCTGATCGCAGAGTACTACGTGATCCGCAGGACCGAGCTCGATCTCGCCCAGCTCTACAAGCGGGAGGGGCCCTATTGGTACACGAACGGGTGGAACCCCATCGCGATCGTCGCCCTCGTCGCCGGCGTCCTGCCCAATTTGCCTGGCTTCCTCGGCACCATCGATGTCTTGACGGTCTCCGCCGCATGGATGGATTTCTACCACTACGCGTGGTTCTCGGGTTTCTCGATCTCGCTCGTGGTCTACGTCGCCCTCTCGCTGATGCGCCGCCCGGCCAAGCTCGCCGCGGCTTGATCCTCGCCGCCCGAGCCGAGGCGCGCCGCGACATGCCACCTCCCTCACCACCGCGACAGGGCGTCTTCGCGACCGCATCGTCTCGGTGGGTCAGGCCCCTACCGCAGAAGACCTGTAGCACATTGTGGAGCGATCCATCCACGAGGAGCGCTCGCCCTTGAAAGGTGTCTTGCCAAACAATCCAATCTCATTCTGACTCGGCGCTATTGCTCGGTGTCTGTGTTTCGGTGGTATCCTTGAATGTTCCCGTAACCTTCGAGGTGCCCATCATGAAGCTCCTTCTCCTGTCGCTCTCGGCGCTCGCCCTCGCCGCCTGCGGCGACACCGGCGCATCCGTGGACGAACCCCGAGCAGCCGCGAGCGCCCCGAGCGCCCTCGCCCCCGCCCGGCCCTACACCCTCTTCGAGAGCGGCCAGGTTCGCCCTCTCGCCCTCTCGCCAGACGGCTCGACGCTCTTCGCCGTCAACACGCCCGATAACCGGCTGGAGATCTTCAAGGTCAAGCGGGGCGCGCTCGTGCACCGCGGCTCGGTCGCCGTCGGCCTGGAGCCCGTCGCGGTCGCGGCCCGCAGCGACGACGAGGTCTGGGTCGTCAACCACCTCTCCGACAGCGTGAGCGTGGTCGACGTCTCGAGGCCCAGGAAGCCGCGCGTGGTGCGCACGCTCCTCGTCGGCGACGAGCCTCGCGACATCGTCTTCGCCGGCCCCGGCAAGGACCGCGCCTTCATCACCACCGCGCACCGCGGCCAGAACAGCCCTGTCGACCCGGCGCTCACCACGCCGGGCGTGGGCCGCGCCGACGTCTGGGTCTTCTCCGCGGCGAGCCAGAGCCCCGCGCCGCTGACCATCGTCACCCTGTTCAGCGACACGCCGCGCGCGCTCGCCGCCACGCCCGACGGCGCGCGCGTCTACGCGGCGGCCTTCCACTCGGGCAACCGCACCACGGTGGTCGAGACCAACGTGGTGAACCTGGGCCTCGGCCTGCCCCCGCCGACCACCAACGCCGCCGGGGCCGCGCAGCCGTCGGCGCCCCTCATCGTCAAATTCGACGGCCAGCACTGGGTGGACGAGCTGAATCGAGCCTGGGACGACAAGGTGAACTTCGCGCTGCCCGACAAGGACGTCTTCGTCCTCGACGCCATGGCCGACCCGCCCGCGCAGGTCGCGGGCCCCGCGGGCGCCTTCCAGGGCGTGGGCACGGTCCTCTACAACATGGCCGTCAACCCGGTGAGCGGGCGCGTCTACGTGGCCAACACCGAGGCGTTCAACGAGCAGCGCTTCGAGGGTCCCGGCGTCTTCGCCGGCCACAGCGTGCGCGGCCGCTTCAACCACAACCGCATCACGGTGCTCGATCCGGCGACGGGCGGCGTGGCCCCGCGGCACCTGAACAAGCACATCGATTACAGCGCGTGCTGCGCCCCGGTCCCGAACGCCGAGAGCCGGAAGAGCCTCGCGCTGCCGCAGGGCATGGCCGTCTCGCGGAACGGAAAGAAGCTCTACGTGGCCGCGCTCGGCTCCGACAAGATCGGCGTCTTCTCGACCGCGGCGCTGGAAGCCGACACCTTCGTGCCCAGGCGCGCGCGCCAGATCCCCGTCTCCGGCGGCGGGCCGACCGGCGTGGTGCTCGACGAGGCGCGCGAGCAGCTCTACGCCCTCACGCGGTTCGACAACTCCATCGCGGTCATCGACCTCGACGCCCAGGCCGAGATCGCGCACGTGCCCATGTACAGCCCGGAGCCGGAGAGCGTGGTCCGCGGCCGCCGCTTCCTCTACGACGCCTCGTTCTCGTCGAGCCACGGCGACTCGGCCTGCGCGAGCTGCCATGTCTTCGGCGACGTCGACAGCCTCGCGTGGGACCTCGGCGACCCCGACGCGACGACCACGCCGATGCCAGGGCCCTTCGTGCTCGATCCAACGCTCTTCGGCCAGCCCGCCGAGTTCGCCGCGCTCAAGGGGCCGATGACGACGCAGAGCCTGCGCGGCATGGCCAACCACGGCCCGATGCACTGGCGAGGGGACCGCACCGGCGGGAACGACGCGCCGAGCGCGCAGCCGGACAGCGGCACCTTCGACGAGGAGGCGGCGTTCAAGAAGTTCAACGTCGCCTTCGTCGGCCTGCTCGGGCGCAGCGCGCCCATCCCTCAAGCGGACATGCAGGCGTTCACCGACTTCATCCTCCAGGTGATGTATCCGCCGAACCCCATCCGCCGGCTGGACAACACGCTCACCCCCGACCAGGAGGCGGGCAAGGCCTTCTTCATCGAGCCGGGCGGCGCGTGCAGCACGTGCCACGTGCTCGATCCAGCGGGCAACGCCGAGCATGGGGTTGCATTCCCGGGCTTCTTCGGGACCGACGGGCGCTACACGTTCGACTTCATCTTCCAGAGCTTCAAGGTCGCCCAGCTGCGCAACGTCTATCAGAAGGTGGGGATGTTCGGCATGGTGCAGAACCCCCGCTTCAACGATCGAGACACCGAGTTCCAGGGCGACCAGATCCGCGGGTTCGGCTTCGCCCACGACGGGACGGTCGACACGATCTTCCGCTTCCACGATCAGCGCGGCTTCAACGAGGCGCCCGGGGTCGCCGGGTTCCCTCCGGGCGAGGCGGGCGACGTGCTGCGCCGGCAGGTGACCTCGTATCTGCACGCGTTCGATACAAACCTGGCGCCCATCGTGGGCCAGCAGGCGACGCTCGCCGGCGCCGGCGACACGGCGGCCGAGCAGCGCGTGGACCTCTTGATCGCGCGCGCCGGCGCGGGCGAGTGCGATCTCGTGGTGAGGGGCCGCGTGAACGGCGACGAGGCGGGCTTCCTCTACCAGGGCGACGGCACGTTCCGCCGGAACCGGGCGGGGAGCGCGGCGATCGGCGCGGCGGCGCTGCGCCAGCTCGCGGCCGCGGGGAGAGCGCTGACGTACACCTGCGCGCCGCCGGGCTCGGGCGTGCGGATGGCGCTCGACCGCGACGGCGATGGAGCGCTCGACGGCGACGAGGAGGACGCGGAGACCGATCCGGCGGATCCGGCGAGCCATCCCTGAGGCTGAGCCGGGACAGCGCCCTCGCGCGCGCTCACGCCGTCGGCGCACGCGCCGGGCCGGCCAGCGGCCCGGCGAGCGCGTCCAGACCAGAGCGCCGCGGCCCGCGCTGCCACGGCGCTCGGAGAGGCGTCCGCCTCGATGGCGTGCGGTTTGCAGTCTGCATCAACCGCTCTCGGACTGGCCTCTCCACGGCTCCGAAGAGCGCGGGAACATGAAGAGAAGCAGCGCTGGACCTTTCCTGGACCTCACCCTCGCCATGGCCCTCGTCGGCAGCTCCGTCGTGGCCGGCAAGATCATCACCCGCGAGTTCCCGGTATTCCTGGCTTCGGGCCTGCGCTTCGGGCTGGCGATGCCCGTGCTCATTCTCCTCCTGCTCGCCAAGGAAAAGCGCCTGCCGGCGCTCGTTTGGCGCGACTACCGCGTGCTCTTCCTCCAGGCGCTGACGGGGGTGTTCCTGTTCAGCCTCTTCCTCCTGTACGGACTGCGCTACACGACCTCCTCCGAGAGCGGCATCATCACCAGCACGACACCGGGCGTCACCGCCCTCCTCGCGGCCCTGATCCTCGGCGAGCGGCTCAATCGCTGGAAGTGGGCCGGCGTCGGTCTCTGCGTCGCCGGGATCGCCGCGCTCCAGCTCGGGTCCGGCGGAGAGGGCGGCGCGGAGGGCCCCCGCGGCTCGGCTCACCTGCTCGGCACGGTCCTGATCCTGGGAGCGGTCGTGTGCGAGAGCCTGTTCACGATCCTGGGAAAGGTCATGACCGCGAGGCTCAGCCCCCTCGCGGTCTCGACCATGGTGGTCGCCTTCGGCTTCGTGCTGTTCTTGCCGCAGGCGGCCTACGAGGCCCGCTCGTTCTCTTTCTCGCAGGTCTCGATGGCCGGCTGGCTGTCGATCGTGCACTACGCGCTGGCCGTCACCGTCCTCGGCTTCGTCCTGTGGTACCGGGGTGTCAGCAAGGTCTCCGCCGCCACGGCGGCGGTCTTCACGGGAGTCCTGCCCGTGAGCGCGCTGATCCTGTCCTACCTCGTGTTGCACGAGGAGCTCCGCGCCGCGCACGGGCTCGGCATCCTGCTGATCTTCGGCGGGATCGTGTGCGCGGCCCGGCAGCGCTAGAGTACCGATGAGGTAGAAAGTCACCTGAGAGGAGAGACCGCAAGGGCGCAAGAGGCGCAACGGGACAGAGATGGAATTGTATTCTTCTCTTCCCCTAGCGTCCCTTGCGCCCTCGCGGTCCTCTTTCCATGAATCGATCTTCGGATCGACGTCCTAGAGCGTGCCGTGCTGCTCGGGGCAGCCCCGAGCAGCCTACCCGCGCGTCGCGTCCTTCAGCTCGCGGACAAACCCCTCGACCGCGGCGAGCCGCGCCGGCGCCGGCGTCGCGTCGAGGAGGCGAAGGATCGCGCTGCCGACGATGGCGCCGTCGGCGCAGCGCGTGACCTGGCGGACGTGCGCCGACGTCGCGATGCCGAAGCCGACCGCCACCGGGAGCGCCGTGGCGGCCCGGATGCGGTCGATCACGGCGTCGAGCCCGTCCGCCACGCGTTCGCGCACGCCGGTGACGCCGTTCACGGAGGCGCAGTAGACGAAGCCGCTGCCCTTGGAGCCGGCCACGCGGAGGCGAACCGGGCTGGTCGTCGGCGCGGCGATGAAGGCGACGCCGAGGCCGTGGGCGGCCAGAGCCTCGAGCCAGGGGTCGGCGCAATCGGTCGGCAGATCGGGGACGATGAGGCCGTCGATGCCCGCCTGGACCGCGGTCGCGGCGAGCCTGTCCAGACCGAAGGCGAGGAACGGGTTGCTGTAACCCATCAGCACGATCGGCACCGACACGGAAGCCGCGCGGGCCCGGGCGACCTCGGCGAGCACCCAGGCGAGGCTCGCGCCGTTGGCCAGCGCCTCGTAGCTGGCCTTCTGGATCACCGGGCCATCGGCGACCGGATCCGAGAACGGTACGCCGACCTCGATGGCGTCGGCGCCGGCGCGCTGGAGCGCCACGAGCAGCGGGATGAGCGACTCCCGCGACGGGTGGCCGGCGGTCACGTACGGAATCAGCGCCCGCTCGCCGCGGCGCGAGAGCTCCGCGAACCGGGCTTCGAGCTTTCTCATCGTCAGACTCCCTCCCTGTGCATGTGCTCGATCGCCGAGGCGAGGTCCTTGTCGCCGCGGCCGGAGATGTTCACCACCAGGATCGCGTCGCGGCCGAGGCTCGGGGCGAGCTCCAGGGCGTGCGCGACCGCGTGCGAGGGCTCGAGCGCCGGGAGGATGCCCTCCATGCGGCAGAGCGTCTGGAACGCGTCGAGGGCGCGCGCGTCGTCGACGGCGACGTACCGGACGCGGCCCGTGTCGCGCAGGTGGGCGTGCTCGGGGCCGACGCCCGGGTAGTCGAGGCCCGGCGCGATGCTGTGGGTCTCGAGGATCTGGCCGTCGTCATCCTGCAGGACGTAGGTCCTGTAGCCCTGGAGGACGCCGACCTTGCCGGTGATGAGCGGCGCCGCGGGCTGACCGCTCGCGAGGCCCTCGCCGGCGGCCTGGACGCCGATGAGCTCGACCGACGGCTCGTCCAGGAACGGCGCGAAGATGCCGATCGCATTGCTGCCGCCGCCGACGCACGCGACAACGACATCGGGCAGGCGCCCCTCGCGCTCGAGCACCTGCGCCCGGCACTCGACGCCGATCACCGTTTGAAAGTGGCGAACCATGGTGGGGAACGGGTGCGGTCCCACCGCGGACCCGAGCAGGTAATGCGTCGAGTCGACATTGGAGATCCAGTCGCGCAGGGCCTCGCTGCTCGCGTCCTTCAACGTCCTCGAACCGCTGTGGACGATCCGAAGATCGGCGCCCAGCACGCGGATTCGCTGGACGTTCATCGCCTGGCGCTCCGCGTCGGCGGCCCCCATGTAGACCGTGCAATCGAGCCCGAGCAGGCTCGACGCGGTCGCGACGGCGACGCCGTGCTGGCCGGCCCCCGTCTCTGCGACGACGCGGTGCTTGCCGAGCCGGACCCCGAGCAGCGCCTGGGCGACAGCGTTGTTGATCATGTGGGTACCGGTGTGGGCGAGATCCTCGCGCTTGGCATAGATGCGCGCGCCGCCGAGGGACTCGCTGAGGCGCAGGAGGGGTGTGAGCGGCGTCGGGCGGCCAACGAAGCTCGTGAGGATGGATCCGAGCGTCCGATTGAACTCGGCGTCGTCCTTGTAGCGGAGAAAGCCCTGCTCGATCTCCTCGAGGCTGCTCATCAGCGTCTCGGCGACGAAGCGGCCGCCGAACGCGCCGAACATCCCCGGCGCCGGCGCCGCAGCGCCGAGGAGCGACCTGAGGGCCGCGCCGGGGTCGGGCGCGCTGACCAGCGCCTCGCCGACGAGGATGCCGTCGAACCCCATGGCGGCGACGGAGGCCACGTCCGCGGCCGTCTTGAGGCCGCTCTCGCTGACCGTGAGCACGTCGGCCGGAATGAGCCGGCGGAGCGCGCGGGACCTGTCGAGGTCGACCGCGAACGTCGACAGATCGCGGTTGTTGACGCCGATGATGCGAGCGCCGGCCCGCACGGCCCGCTCGATCTCGTCGGCGTCGAAGGTCTCGACCAGAGCCTCCATGCCGAGCGAGCGCGCGAGCGAGATCAGCTCGGTGAGGAGCGCCGCGTCGACGCCGCGCGCGATGAGCAGCACGGCGTCGGCGCCGGCAGCGCGGGCCTCGATCACCTGATACGGGTGAACGACGAACTCCTTGTACATCACGGGGACATCCACCCCCGCGGCGTTCGCCACGGCCTCGACGATCTCGGGGCCGCCGCCGAAGAACTCCCGGTCGGCGAGCACGCTGATGGCGCGGGCGCCGTTCGCCGCATAGGCGCGGGCGGTGGCCACCGGGTCGAGGCCCTCGCGGAACACGCCCTTCGAGGGCGACTTCTGCTTGATCTCGGCGATGGCGGACACGCCGTCCCTGCGCAGCGCCGCCGCGAAATCCCGGGGTGGTCGGGCCGTCGTGGCCCGCTGCTCCAGCGCAGCGCGCGGAACGCTTCGCTCCCTCGCGGCGATCTCGCCGCGCTTGTGTTCGAGGATCACATCGAGAATCATCGTCGTCCTTCCGCGGCCCGGCGCGTCGCCGAGCGCGCAATGAGGTCGTCCACAAGCGAAGCCAGCGCCCCCGACCGGATGGCGCGCCGGGCAACCTCGACGCCATCGCGCAGGTCGCTCGCGAGGCCGGCGAGGTACAGCGCCGCGGCTGCATTTGCGGCGCAAAAATCGTGAAGAGGCCCGCGCTCGCCTCGGCAGAGCGCGCGGAGCAGCGCCGCGTTCTCGGCCGGACCTGCGCCGCGCAAGGCCGCGAGATCGCAGCGGGCGACGCCGAGGTCCTCCGGCGTCACCGTGAACCGGTAGAGAGCGCCGTCGCGCAGCTCGGCGATGTCCGTCGGCGCCGCGAGGCTCAGCTCGTCGAGGCCGTCGCGGGCGTGCACGATCAGCGCGCGCTGGGCGCCGATCGCCGGGAGGATCTCGGCGTAGAGATCGACGAAAGCCGGCTTGGCCACGCCGAGGACGCGGCGCGCGGGGGCGGCTGGGTTGGCCAGCGGTCCGAGGAGGTTGAGCGCGGTCCGCAGGCCGAGCTCGCGGCGCAGCGGCGCGAGCCCGCGGAGCGCCGGGTGGAAGCGCTGGCTGAAGAGGAAGGCAAAGCCGGTCTCGTCGAGCGACCGGTCGACCTCCGCAGGCCCGAGCTCGATATCGATGTCCATCGCCTCCAGCAGATCGGCGCTGCCGCAGCGGCTCGAGGCGGCGCGGTTGCCCGCCTTGGCGACGACGGCGCCTGCGGCGGCGGCGATCAGCGCGGCGGCCGTGGAGGCGTTGAAGCTGGAGTGGCGGTCGCCGCCGGTGCCGGCGGTGTCGATGGCATCGGCCCTTTGCGTGACACGGACGGCGCGCGCCATCAGCGCGGCGAAGAAGCCCTCGAGCTCGGCGACCGTCTCACCTTTGCAGGCGAGCATCGATAGCCACGCCGCGGCCTGCGCCGGCGTGAAGGCGCCGTCGAGCAGCGCGAGCATGGCGTCGCGCGCCTCGCTCGCGAGGAGGTGCTCGCGGGCGGCCGCGCGCGTCAGGACCTCGACGGGTTTCATGTCAGCGCCCTTCGATCTCGGGCGACGGCTCGCCCGGCAGGAACTTCACGGTGTCCTCGACGACGAGACCGAGCTCGCCCGCGGTGAGGGGCGCCGCGGCGGCGACGAGGACGTTGTAGTGGTTGGGGAAATGGCAGGCGTCGAAGCCGAGCACCCTGCCGATCACGGTGCCGCCGTGGACCACGAGGTCGCCGCGCTCGATGACGCCGGCGGCGCGCGCCTCGACGAAGCCGAGGAAGCCCACCCGATCGACGCGGTCGCCCGGCCCGGCGGTCGCTTGGTCGGTGGTGACGAGCTCGTGGACCTCGCCGGCGCGCACGCAGCGCGTCGCGTGTCGCTCGAGCACGAAGCCGCGATCGCTCCGCTTGTGCTGGAGGAGCTTCACCACCGTCGTCGGGACGGCGCGCTTGCGCGCCTGCGCCGCGCGGGAGGGCCCCTCCGCGGCGTAAGCGTCGCTCACGAGCCGCACGGCGTCGAGGCCGTCCTCGCCGTGGCAGCCGCCCGCCCGGATCGTGGCGACGAAGTCGCGCAGGATCTCCTCGTACTCGTGCCAGAGAGAGCCCTTGAACTCGTCGAAGCCAGCGAGCATGTCGATGGCGATGCGCTCGCCGCTCTTGAGCGAGACCTCGATGTCCTTTCGCTCGCCGCGCGGGTACGCCCAGTCGAGGCGGACGTGCACCGGGATGCCGCCTTCGTTCACGAGGTCCACGTCGGCTTCACGGTCGATGCCGGCGCCGTCGCGCTCGACGGCGGCGCGGGTGACGTCCAGCCGGCCGAGGAACGAGGCGAGCGTGTCGAAGACGTTCGGGCCGTTGTCCGCGAGGCAGCCGCCGCCGCAGCGGCGCGAATCGAGGTACCAGCGGTCGTCGCCCGCGTGCTCCTCGATCCTCTCGAGGTAGCGGGCGGTGACCGCGGCGATGCGCGACCGGTCGGCGAGCTGCGGCAACGCGCGCACGACGTTGACGTTGTAGCGGCGGTGGAACGCGGTGAACAACGTCCGGCCGCCCGCGCGCGCCTGGTCGACGAGGCGCTCGGCGTCCGCGCGGCGGATGGTCAGAGGCTTCTCGCAGCAAACGTGCTTGCCGGCTGCCAGCGCGTCGCGGCAGATGGCGTAATGCTCGTCGTTGGGGACGTTGATGATGACCGCGTCGATGTCGGCGCGGGCCAAGAGCTCCCGGTAATCGAGCGTCGCGTCGATGCCGCGCGCCTCGAAGGGCGCGACGCGCTCCTTCCGCAGGTCGCACACGGCGACGAGCTTCGCCTCGTCCACGCGCGGAAAGCCCGCGACATAGAACTTCGAGATGACTCCCATACCGATCATACCAATACGCATCGTCACGCTGCATCTCCTTCTTCGACGAGGGTCTCGAGGGGCTTGATCCCCAGTTCACGGGCCAGCTGGCCGAGCGCCGCGAGCAGGTCGGAGTCCACGCTCACCGCGTCGACGCGCAGGGCGCGGCGGCGCTCGTGCTCCAGATATCCAGGGTAAGTGACGCGCCGTCCCGGCCCGTTGGCGGGGCACTCGACGA
The DNA here is from genome assembly GCF_028553905.1 of Sorangium sp. So ce836. Taxonomy (NCBI): domain Bacteria; kingdom Pseudomonadati; phylum Myxococcota; order Polyangiales; family Polyangiaceae; genus Sorangium; species Sorangium sp. So ce836. The sequence goes on from NZ_CP102233.1 coordinate 6,993,318, forward strand.
CGCCAGCGAGGATCCGGTCCATTCGCCGCCGGAACTCCGACAGCTCACCGAAGCGGCGGATGTCCAGGGCGAGGAAGAAGTGGCCGACGTCGCGATCGTCGCGCGAACGGGCCTCGCCCGAGGGGCCGAAGAGGTCTGGATCCGGGCCGGCCGCGGCGCCGGCGAGGGCGCCGCAAAGGATATCCACCCAAAGGGCCAGGCCCAGGCCCTTCCACCCGCCGGTCTCGGGCTGGCCGCCGAGCAGCTGGAGGTGCCCCGTCCCGGCGTCGTACGCGGCCGGATCCGTGACCGGAGCGCCGTGCTCGTCGACGAGCCAGCCTTCGGGGATGCGCTCGCCCTGGCGGGCCGCGGCGCGGACCCTGCCGGTCGAGACGACGGTCGTGCTCATATCCAGGACGAAGGCCGGCATCTCCCCGCCGGGGGCGGCGAGGCAGATCGGGTTGGTCCCGACGATCTTCACGCCGCCATGAGGCGGGCGAGCGATCGTCTGAGAGCCGAGGTTCGACATGGCGATACCGACCATGCCGCGCTCGAGCGCGAGCTCGGCGTAGTAGCCGGCCGGGCCGAAATGGGAGCTGCGGCGCACGGCGACGGCGCCGACGCCGGACGCCGACGCCTTGTCCATCGCGAGGCGCATCGCCTTGACGCCGGTCACGAGGCCGAGGCCGTCCTGACCATCGATGAGCGCCGTGGCGCCCCCCTCCTCGAGGATGCGCGGCTCGGCGTCGCCGCGGATGCGGCCGCTCTTCAGCTTGGCCACGTAGATGCGGCCGAGATTGGCGATGCCGTGGGTATCGAAGCCCTTCCTGTCCGCGTAGACGAGCGGCTCGGCCGCGATGCGGGCATGCGCCGGCGCGAGGCCGGCCCGGGTCAGGGCCTCGGCCGCGAAGCGCCGCAGCTCGTCCAGGGAGATGCTCAGCTTGCTCATATCGATTCCTCGTCGAGAAGCGCGGCGTCGCCGCGACAGTGGTCGCCGAACGCCAGGACGATGGCCTCGACCTCGCGGGCGAACCGCTCGAGGTCGGCGACGGCGATGAACTCGCCGTCGGCGTGCGCGCGGTTGTGCTCCAGGCTGCCAGGGCCGTAGACGACCGTGTAGGCGTCGGGGCATTGCGCCCACAGGGCGTCGCAGGTGAACGCGCGATGCGCGAGCGCGGGCGGCGTCCGGCCGATGCCGGCTGCCGCGAGGACGCGACTCATGGCCCCATCGCGGTTGTCGAGCGTCGGGAGGCGCCGCTTCAGCCATTCGAGGCGCGTCACGGCGCGCGCGGCCGAGGCCGTCGCGCCGAGGATCTCGGAATCGGCGAAATCGGTCGCGAGGCCCTGCAGGGCCTCCGCGAAGCGGATCTCGGTCGCCTCCTCGATCGCCGCGGCCTGGGCCATCGTGGAGTACGCGAAGTTGACGAGCAGCGCCCCCTCGCCGTAAACCCGGTTATGCATCCTGCCGGTGTGGATGCCGGCGACACAGGTCTTGCCGCCGATGCGACGGACGTCCGCAACGAGATCGCGGGCGAACCGCATGGCGACGGCGGCGAGGATGACCGTGGCGTTCTGGCCTGCGTGGGGCGCGTCGTCGGTCGAGCCGACCCCATCGACCGACACGCGGGCGGTCATCGACGTGGTCGAACGGTCGAAGAAGTAGCCCTCGCTCGGTTCGGCGAAGACGTTCAATCGGCCGACATAGCCGAGGTCCACGAGGGCCTTCGTCCCGTAAACGCCCATGGCGCCGCCTTCCTCGCCGGCCACCGACTGGACGAGCACCTGGATCTCGCCCGCGAGCCGGGGATCCTGTCGAATGGCCGCCTCGATGCCGGCGAGCACCGCGACGCCGGGGCCTTTCATGTCGACGGCGCCGCGGCCGGTGACGATCCCGCCCTCGCACGCGACGGGGACGTGCCCGGCGACCGTGTCCATGTGGAGGTTGAACATCAGGGTGCGAGCCGCCGGACGTTCGGCGCCGGCGCGGAGGACCAGGTTCGGCTGCGACGAGAGGAACGCGCCGCCCATCCTCGCGGCCACCTCACGCACGGAGACGGGGACGTGGGCGCCGGTCAGGAGCGCAGCGCAGGGAGCGCCCAGGAAAACCTCGCTGAAGCCGCGGGAAGCCGCGAAGTCGCTGAAGGCCCGCTGCGCGTCCGGGATGGCGCTCGGCGCGCCGGTCTCCATGGGGCTGATCGTGTCGATCGCGAGCAAGCCGAGGAGGTGCTCCAGGTGCTCGGGGGTGAAACGGGTCCGCGGATCGTTCATTGGCTCTCCCCTGCTCGCCAGACCGCCCGGGCGATGCGCTCGAAGCGGCGGCCGAACTCGACGAAGCTCTCGCGCAGCGTGGCTGTGTCGGCGGTGACGCCGAGATGAGGGATGTGGGCCAGGTGCGGCTCGATGGCGATGGCGCCGGCGTAGCCCGCCGCCTGGAGCATCGAGAGGCACTCGGCGAGCCGGGCTTCACCTTCGCCCGGCCAGGTGAACTGGGCGGCTCCGTCGGCGTCCTGAACAACATCCTTGACGTGGACGTGGCGCACGTGCGGGAGAACGCGACCGAGGAACGCGACGGGGTCCTGACCCGCGAAGCGCGCGTTACCGACGTCGAACAGGAGCCCCAGATGGGGGCTCGTTATCTCGCGCAGCATCGCGAGGGTTTGCTCCACGCCCTGGGAGGCCCAGCCCGAGCAGTTCTCGTGGAGGAGCGTGACGTCGAGCTCCGCGGCGAGCTCGACGAGCGCGGCGACCCGGCGCATGGCTTCGCGACGCCAGCCGGCGCCATCGAGCCCCTGGTTCGGATAGGACATGATGCGGATGAACCTGCAGCCGAGCGCGTGGGCGCGGTCGGCGAGGATCCTGAGCTCTCCCAGGTCGCGGCCGAAGGGCCCGGAGATCGGGCGCGCCCAGCCGCCTATCCGGCTCGCCAAGGCCACGACGTTCACCCCGTCGTCCGCGATGCGCCGCGCGGCGGCGGCGAAGCGCGCGGGGTCGACGTCGGCGACGGCGACGCCGTCCAGGCTGCGGAGCTCGATGCCCCGAAAGCCGAGGCGGCGCAGCGCCTCGAGCTGGCCGTCGAGGTCCCGAGAGGCCTCATCGCCCACGCCGGCGAGGAGCACATCAGACGCCTCACGCATGGAAGCTCCTGACCGCGGAGATGACGTGATCCGCCTCCGCGTCGGTCATCTCCGGATAGAGGGGCAGCGCCAGCGCCTCGCGCGAGAGCGTCTCGGCACCGGGGAAGTCGCCTGCCTCGTGCCCGAGGTGGGCAAAGCACGGCTGCAGGTGCAGGGGCACCGGGTAGTAGAGCTGGGTCTCGACGCCGCGCTCGAAGAGGTGCGCGCGGAGCGCGTCACGGCGCTGGGCGCGGATCACGTAGGTATAGAACACGCGCTCGCCCGGCGCGGACGCGAGCGGCCTGATCCCGGCGCCGAGCTTTCCGAGCTCGGCGTCGTAGCGCTCGCCGATGGCGCGGCGGCGCGCGTGCAGCGCGGGCAGCCGCGCGAGCTTCGCCGTGAGGTACGCGGCCATGATTTCATCCATCCGGTGGTTCCATCCCAGGTGGTGATGCAGAAAGCGCGTGACGCCATCCTGGCCGTGGTTGCGCAGCCGCCGGCACATGTCGCCGAGCGCGGCGTCGTTGGACACGATCATGCCGGCGTCGCCGATGCCGCCGAGGGGCTTCGCGGGAAAGAAGGAATAGAGGCCGATGTCGCCCGCGAGCCCCGCGGGAACACCCGCGGTCCTCGCGCCGAGCGCGACGGCGCTGTCCTCCAGGACGCGGAGGCCGAGCGCCCTCGCGGCGGCCTGGACGTCGGCCATCGCGGCGAGCGAGGAGAAGAGATGGGCGGCGATGACGACCTTCGATTCCGGCGTGCGCCGCCGCGCGAGCTCATCGGCGGCGATGGTGCCTGTATCGGGGTTCACGTCGACGAAGACCGGGCGGGCACGCAGGAGGGCCGGGGCGCTCGCCGTGGAGATGAACGAGAAGGCGGGCGTCAGCACGTCGACGCCCGGGCCGACGCCGAGGGACGCCAGCGCGATGAGCAGCGCGTCCGTGCCGTTGGAGACGGCGACGGCGTGGGCGGCGCCGGTCTGGCCCTTGATGGCCTCCTCGAGCGCGGAGACGCGCTGTTTCAGGATGAACGCTCCCGAGTTGCCCACCTCGGCCACGAGCCGCTTGACGAGCGCCGCGTCGGCGCCGAAGCGCCTCGCGTCATCGAAGTACGCGACCTTCATCGCACCCCTCCGCGCTGGAAGAAATCGGCGATGGCGGCGCAGACGCGCTCGACGTGGGCAGCCGTCATGTCCGGATACATCGGGAGGCCGAGGGTGCGGGTGCAGGCGCGCTCCGCGACGGGCATGTCTCCGCGCGCGTAGCCGAGGCCGTGAAAACAAGGCTGCAGGTGCAGCGGCACAGGGTAGTAGGTCTCGGTCCCGATCCCCTCGTCGGCGAGGTGGCGCGCGAGCGCGTCGCGCTGCTCGCATTCGATCAGATAGACATAGTAGACAGGGCTCGCGCGCTCGGGGCGGCACCGGACGCGCGGCGTCGAGACGCTGGGCGAGAGGCCGGCGAGGCCGCGATCGTACAGGGCGGCGAGCTCGGCGCGCCTGGCGATGTCCTCGGGCAAGCGCCCGAGGCGCGCCAGGAGGATCGCCGCCTGGAGGCTGTCCATGCGGCTGTTGAAGCCGAGGCGGTGATAGACCTGGGGCTCGCCATCCCTCTGGCCGTGGCTGCGGAGCATGCGGGCGGCCTCGGCGAGCCGGTCGTCGTTCGTGAGGACCATGCCGGCGTCGCCGAGCGCCCCCAGCGTCTTGGTCGGGAAGAACGACAGGACCCCGGCGTCGCCGATGAGGCCGGCGTGCTTGCCGCCGAGCCACATCCCGATGCCCTCCGCGCTGTCCTCGAGGACGAGCAGCCCGTGGCGACGGGCGACGTCGGCGATGACGGCCATATCGGCCATCTGCGTGAACAGGTGGACCGGCATGACGGCCCTGGTGTGCGGCGTGATGGCCGCGGAGACCTGGGTTGGATCCATCGCGTACGTGACCGGATCGATATCGACGAAGACCGGCTTGGCCCCCGCGTGCGCGATGGAAGACGCGGACGCGAAGAAGCTGAACGAAGGGACGATGACCTCGTCGCCGGCCCCGACGCCCGCGGCCATGAGCATGATGGTGAGGGCGTCGGTGGCGTTGCCGCAGGCGATCGCGTGGCGCGCCTCCGTGAAGAGGGCGATGCGTCGCTCGAGGCGACGGACGAGCGCGCCGTCGGTGAACGACCCGACGGCGAAGAGCTCGTCGATCAGGGCGTCGATCTCGCCGCGTTGCCGCTCGAGCGACGCCGCGCACGTGTAAAACGGGATAGCTGATGTCATGTACGACTCCGTTGCTTGAAACCCCGCGTCGCGGCGGGCGGTGGCATGAGCGCCCGGGCGGCGCCGGACGAGAGCTCGGCGGCGAGATCCGAGCAGGCGGCAGGTGCGCCTGCGCCCGCGCGCGGTCGCGACCTCCCCGCGCCGCGCAGGACGGCGTCCGGCGCGCCGGCCGGATGGAGGAGGCCGCTCAGGACCTTGGCGCGGGCGATGACGTCCACCACCGCCGTGTTGAACTCCACGCTGCTCAGCGGCTCCGGCCCCTGAGCGGCGAAATGACGATAGTATTCGATGAAGCAGGTGCTCAGCGGGTCGTCCTCGTACACGTCCGTCGCGACGAGGCGGCCGTCGCCGCTGAAGCGCTTGACCCAGGCGTGGTTGTCGTCGGCGCCCGTCTGGTAATATCCGATGACCGTTCCGCGCTCGAGCTCGAGGATGACGTCGCGCTTGCGCATCGGGCAGCCGAGATCGGAGTGGCAGACCGCGGCCACGCGATCGCCGTGCGTCGTGGCGATGGTCGCGCCGCCCATGTGAGGCACGGTGCCCGAGGCGGAGGAGAGATCGGTGCACTCGGCGTGGAGGACCGCGGCCTCGGTACCGCCGAGGGCGAGCGCCAGCGCGACCTGGTGAGGCATCTCGACGTCGAAGGCGGTCTGGTGGCTGCTGTTGGCCAGCGTGCGGCTGATGCGCGGCTTGCTGCTCTCGATGACCATCCGCTCGAGCGCGCCGAGCTCGCGGCCGTCGATGATCGCCTTGAGGCGCGCCGTCACCGGGCTCGAGAGCCAGTTGCTGACGACGGCGACGTCGAGGCCGGCCTCCCGCTGGAGGGCGAGGATCTCGCGCGCGTCGGAGACATGGATGGTGAACGGCTTCTCCACGACGAAGCGGCGGAAGCCGGCGGAGACGGCCGCGACGAACACCGGGTAGTGCTCCGACGGCCCCGTGCAGATGTGGACCACCGTGCGCCGCGGATCGAAGGCGCTGCGCGCGTCGGCGATCGAGGCATAGGCCGGGAGGCCGGCCGCGCCCTGGAGCGCGGCGCCCGAGGCGACGAGCGGATCGACGACGCCGATGCGATCATCGAAGAGCCCTCGCCCCTCCGGTCGGCGTCGCGCCTTGTGCAGGCAGGTCAGGTGCAGATCTCGGCCTGCCTTGCCGAACCCAACAATCAACTGCTGAAACATATTTCGCTCCTGGTCGTGCGCGCTCATGCGTTCAGCGAACACGACAGCTCGCGCGCGATCACGTCGGCGAGCTCCTTGACGTACGCCTCGAGCCGAGGCTGCTCCGGGCCTTCCGCCATGATGCGGACGACCGGCTCGGTCCCGGACGCGCGGACCACCATGCGCCCGGCGGCGCCGAGCTCTCGCTCCACCCTGCCGACGACCGCGGCGATCGTCGGATTGCTCCTCAGCCCGTTCCTGTCGGCGACCATCACGTCGGCGCGAACCTGCGGGAGCCTCTCGAACGGTCGTGTCAGCTCGCTGAGCCGACGGCCCGTCCGCCTCACGACGTCGAGCAACAAGAGCCCCGACAAGATCCCGTCCCCGGTCGTCGCGTGGTCCAGCCAGACGATGTGCCCTGACGGCTCGCCGCCCAGGTTGTAGCCGCCGCGCCGCATCTCTGCGATGACGTGGCGGTCCCCCACCTCGGTCCGCTTCGTCGCGACGCCGAGCTTGCCGGCCGCCTGCGCGAGCCCCGCATTGCTCATCACCGTCGTCACGATCGTGTCGTTCGCCAGCCGGCGCTCTCGCGTCGCGGCCGACGCGCAGACATACAGGATCTCATCACCATCGACCGCCGCACCGAGCTCGTCGACGGCCACCAGCCGGTCCGCGTCGCCGTCGAAGGACAGCCCCAGCTGCGCGCCGCTCCGCAAGACCTCTCTTCGCAGCGCCTCGACGTGCAGCGAGCCACACGCGTCATTGATGTTCAATCCGTTGGGCGCCACCCCGATCGCGACCACGTCCGCGCCGAGCTCCCGGAAGACGCGGGGCGCGAGCTCATGCGCGCCCCCGTTGGCGCAATCGAGCACGACCCGCGCCCCGTCGAGGCGCGCCGGCACGGCCGCCTTCAGGTGGCGCAGGTACGCCTCCGTCGCCTGTACGTCGACCGACGTCGCGCGGAGCTGTCCGCCGACCGGGCGTGGCAGCCTGTCCTCCGGCGCGTCGAGCAGCTGCTCGATCGCCTGTTCCATCCCGTCCGGCAGCTTGAAGCCGTCCGCGCCGAAGAATTTGACGCCGTTGTCCTCGGCTGGATTGTGAGACGCCGAGATCATGACCCCTGCCCTCGCGCCGAAGTGCCTGGTGAGGTACGCGACGGCCGGCGTCGTCACGACGCCGAGATGGATGACGGAAGCACCGATGGACGAGAGCCCAGCGACGACCGCCGCCTCCAGCATGGGGCTGGAGACGCGGGTATCGCGCCCGACGACGAAGGTCGCGCCGCTCGCCTCGCCCGCCAGCGCGTGGCCGCCGCAGCGACCGAGCCGGAAGGCGAGCTCTGGCGTCAATTCCAGGTTTGCGATACCGCGAACGCCGTCGGTGCCGAAGTATTTTCCCATGTAGTTCCACCTCTCCGCGAGCCCTCCGCGCGTGCGGAGAGCTCGTTCGAAAGCAGGCGCGCCGGACGGCGAGCTTGCTCGGCGCGCGCCCGATTCCCCTGCTGGATGGCTCATCCTGCGCAGGCGCGCTGGCCTCTTGCCCCGTGCCTTCAGCAACGGCCGTGCCGCGTGCCGATGTCGGGCGCGGCCGTCGCGAGTCCAGCTGGATCGGAGGGCCGACGCGCTCGCATTCCACGCGAGCCGCCTGACAGGAGCGCGCGGCGGCGAGCAACGATTGGCGTGGTCGCGCAACCCCACCTTGCGCGGCGTCCGCGGTCATGTCCGCCTGTCCGTCGCGCGGCCAGGTCCAGGCACGGTCCTCGTCGAAATGCGCGGGATGGCACGACGGGTGCAAGCGCCCTCGGACGAACAGCGGTCCATCGCTTCACGACGCGTCCTGTGATGTGAGGCGCCTCCGCGTCATCGGGTGCAAACCATGTGTGGAATCGTTGGCTATGTGGGTTATCGTGACGCAAAGGAAGTGCTCCTCGAAAAGCTCGCCCGGATCGAGTATCGCGGCCATGACGGCGCGGGCCTCGCGATTCGCACCGTGACGGGTATCGAGGTCTACAAGAAGGGCGGGCCGCTCGCGGGCCTCGCGCGAGAGCTGGAGCTGCGCTCTGTCCGCGGGATGCTCGGCCTCGGTCACACCCGGTGGGCGACGCACGGCGCGCCCGACGACCGCAACGCTCACCCTCACGCCAGTGAGGATGGAACCGTCGTCATCAGCCATAACGGGATCATCGAGAACTACCGCCTGCTCAAGGAGCGGCTCGCCGCCCAGGGCCACGCGTTCCGCTCCGAGACCGACTCCGAGGTCCTCGCGCACCTCATCAAGGAGAGGTACCGGGGAGACCTCGCGGGCGCCGTCCGCGCGGCCCTCACGGAGGTGCGCGGCGCGTACGCCATCGTCGTCGCGCACGCCGAGCACGAGGAGATCGTCGCGGCCCGCAGCGTCAGCCCCCTCGTGATCGGCGTCGGAGACGGCGAGATGTTCCTCGCGTCGGATGTGCTGGCGCTGCTCCCGTACACCCGCCGCGTGGTATTCCTCGAGGACGGCGATCTCGTCGTCCTGCGCAGCCAGAGCTACGACGTCACGGATCTCGGGGGAAGGCCGCGCGCGCGCCCCCCCACCGTCGTCGACTGGAGCGCCGAGGCCGCCGAGAAGGGCGACTGCGATACGTTCATGCTCAAGGAGATCCACGAGCAGCCCCGGGTCCTCGCGCAGACCATCGCGGGCGGCCTGCGCGGCGGCGCCGGCGAGGCGCGGCTCGATCTGCGCCTCGACCCTTCCTCGATCGATCGCGTCCAGATCATCGGATGCGGCACCGCGTACCACGCTGGCCTCGTCGGTGAGCACCTCATCGAGCGGCTCGCCCGGGTGCAGGTCGAGGTCGACATCGCGAGCGAATATCGGTATCGCCAGCCGATCGTCGACGAGCGGACGCTGGTGATCGCCATCAGCCAATCCGGCGAGACCATGGATACCCTCGAGGCCCTCCGCGAGGCGAAGCGGCTCGGCGCGAAGACGCTCGGCATCATCAATGTCCAGGGGAGCAGCATGACCCGCGAGGCGCACGAGGTCCTCTACGTCCACGCCGGGCCGGAGATCGGCGTCGCCAGCACCAAGGCGTACACCGCCCAGCTCTGCGCGCTGTTCCTGTTCGCCCTCTGGCTCGGCCAGGCGCGCGGGGTCGTGAGCGCCGCGCGCGCGGCCCAGCTCTCCGCCGAGCTCCGCGACCTGCCGCGCGTCGTCGACGAGGCGCTCGACGCGGCGCGCGTCGCGGAGATCGAGCGGATCGCCGCCAAGTACAGGGACGCCCGCGGCTGGCTGTTCCTGGGCCGCGGCGTGAACGCCCCGAGCGCGCTCGAAGGCGCCCTCAAGCTGAAGGAGCTGAGCTACGTCTACGCCGAAGCGCACGCCGCCGGGGAGATGAAGCACGGCCCGATCTCCATCGTCGACGAAGGCCTCCCCGTGGTCGTCATCGCGACCGAGTGCTCCCTCCTCGAGAAGGTCCTCAGCAACATCCAGGAGGTCAGGGCGCGCTCCGGGCGGGTCATCGCCCTCGTCAACGATGGAGACACGGAGGCCGCCTCTTATGCGGACGACCTGATCCGGCTCCCTCGCACCGACGAGCTGCTGAGCCCTGTGGTGAACGCCGTGGCTCTGCAGCTCCTCGCGTACCATGTCGCGTCCCTCCTCGGGAGGGACGTCGACAAGCCTCGCAACCTCGCCAAGAGCGTCACGGTCGAGTGAGGCGACAACCCCAACCTGATCGCGCCCGTGAGGCGAGGCGATCGCGCCGACGGGCAGCGCCGCGCCGCCCGCGCGCCAGCATCGAATGAACCAAACAGAGAGACCGAGATATGGAAAGACTCCTCAGGAAGATCGAGCGCCGCGACGCGAACGTGGTGGTGGTGGGTGTGGGCTACGTCGGCTTGCCGCTCGCGGTCGAGCTCGCCAGGGCGGGCTTCGCCGTGACGGGCTATGACAAGGATCCCGAAAAGGTGCGCCGGCTCGGCCGCGGCGAATCGTATATCGACGACATCCGCTCCGCGGAGCTCGAGCCGCTCATCGCCACCGGGAAGCTCACGGCGTCCGCCGATCTGGACGTCTTGGGCACCGCGGACGCCGTCGTCGTCTGCGTGCCGACGCCGCTGAGCAAGAACAAGGATCCGGACATGAGCTTCGTCACCCAGGCGATGGAGGAGATCGCGGAGCGGCAGCACGCCGAGATGCTGATCGTGCTGGAGTCGACGACCTACCCGGGCACGACGCGCGAGGTGCTCGCGCCAACGCTGACGCGCGGGGTCTACGAGCTCGGCAAGGACGTGTTCGTCGCCTTCAGCCCCGAGCGCGTGGATCCGGGCAATGCGCGGTGGAAGACGCGCAACACGCCCAAGGTCATCGGCGGAATGACGCCGGCGTGCCTCGCCGTGGGGAGGGCCCTCTATGGGGCGATCATCGACACCCTCGTGCCGGTCTGCAGCACCGACACGGCCGAGATGGTCAAGCTCTTCGAAAACACGTTCCGCGCCGTGAACATCGGCCTCGTGAACGAGGTCGCGCTGATGTCGCGGCGGCTCGGCGTCGACGTGTGGGAGGTGATCCGCGCGGCGGCGACGAAGCCCTTCGGCTTCATGCCCTTCTACCCGGGGCCGGGGCTCGGCGGGCACTGCATTCCCATCGATCCGCTCTACCTGTCCTGGCGCATGCGCGGCCTCAAGTACCAGGCGCGGTTCATCGATGTCGCGGACAGCATCAACAGCGCGATGCCGGGCGAGGTCGTCTCCCTGGTGCACGAGTCGCTCAACCGGCACCGGGTGCCGGCGAACGGCGCGAAGGTGCTCGTCTCGGGCGTGGCCTACAAGAAGGACGTCGCCGATTACCGCGAGTCGCCGGCGATCGACGTGATCCACGGCCTGCGCGGCCTGGGGGCCGAGGTCGACTACGTCGATCGGCACGTGCCCGAGGTCCGCGAGCACGGGCTGGAGATGAGGAGCGTATGCCCGAGCGTCGACTACGGACGCTATGACGCGGTGGTGGTCGTCACCGACCACTCCGACACCGACTATGCCCGAATGCTCTCGGAGTCGAGGCTCATCGTCGACACGCGGGACGCGCTGCGGACGCTGGACGGCGACAAGTCCAAGGTGGTGCGCCTGTAGGCCGGGGCGAACCTGAGCGGGTCTTCCAGGAGGTCGACGAGCGGCCCTCCCCGCGACAGCTCAGGGCCGCCGCTCCCTCCGCGCGGGGCCCTGCATGCAGCGAACCAGGGCGTCCCGGAGGTTCGCGAGGGTGACGATCCTCGAGAGATCCACGCCGAGCGACACGATGGTCTGCGCCACCTCGGGCCGGATGCCCACCACGATCCCGCGCACCCCGAGGAGCTCGACGGCGCGGACGAGCCTCACGATGTGATCGCCCGTGCGGTGGTCGAGCCCGTCGGCGCCGGTCAGGTCGATGATGGCCGAGCGGCAGCGGGTGCGCATGATCGCCTGGAGCAGCACCTCCATCATCTGCTCGGCGCGGCGCTCGTCGACGGACCCGAACACCGGCATGGTGATCACGCCCTCCCAGACCTCGATGATCGGCGTCGAGAGCTGGCGGATCGCCTCCTGCTGCCGCTCGATGATGTCGAGCTTGTCCAGGAGCACCGCCTCCGCCCGCTTGCGCGCGGTGATGTCGCTGAGCGAGCCCGCCATGCGCGTGGCCCTCCCCTGCTCGTCCCAGAGCGCCTGCCCGCGCGAGCAGAGCCAGCGCAGCTCGCCCGCGTCGGTGCGGCGCCGGAACTCCACGTCGTACGGCGCGCGCCGATCCAGGTGGCCGCGGAGCGCGGCCTCCACCAGGTCCCTGTCCTCCTCGCCGACGAGGCGCAGGAAGGACTCGATAGAATCGCCGAGCTCGCCGTCCCGACAGCCGAGGATGTCCTTGAAGCGCTCGGAGTAATAGGCGCCCCCGGCGGCCAGGTTCCAGTCCCAGAGCCCGTCGCGCGAGCCTTGCACGGCCAGGGCGAACCGCTCCTCGCTCTCCTTGAGGGCCATCTCGGCGCGCCGGCGCTCCGCCCGCTCCGCCACGTCGCGCAGCGAGCGCTCGATCGCGGTGGCGAGGCGCCTGAGCTCGCTCTTCAGGACGTAATCGTTCGCGCCGGCTCGCATGACCTCGGCGACGGTCGTCTCACCGATGCTGCCCGAGACGATGATGAAGGGCAGCTCCAGCCCGCGCTCCTTGATCATGCGCAGCGCCGCCAGCGAGTCGAACCGGGGCATGCTGTGATCGCAGAGCACGACGTCGTACGCCTGCCGCGAGAGCGCCTCGGTCATCCCCTCGGGCGTGTGCACCCGCTCGTGCGACGGATCGTAGCTCCCCCGCTTGAGCTCGCGCAGGATCAGCCGCGCGTCTTGCTCGGAGTCCTCGACCAGGAGGACGCGCAGCGGCGCGCCCATCTAGGACGCGCTCCCCGGCCGCGCGACCGCGTTCATCCGAGGGTGGTCGTGGCCCGCGCGAGCGGCCCGCGCGTTGTCATCGACGAGGGGGTTCGTTCCGTGGTTCATGGCGTTCCTCGCGAACAGATGAGATCCTGGCCTAGAGCGTGAAATAAAACGTCGCTCCCTGGCCGACGGCGCCCTCGGCCCAGATGCGGCCTCCATGGCGCTCGACGATGCGATGTACGGTCGCGAGGCCGACGCCGGTCCCCGCGAACTCCTCCTCGGTGTGCAGGCGCTGGAACGTGCCGAACAGCTTCGCGGCGTACTTCATGTCGAACCCGGCCCCGTTGTCGCGCACGAAATACGTCGCGCGGCCGCCCCGCTGCTCCTCCTGCCCACCCTCCATCTGCCCGAGCTCGATCCGCGCGTCCGCCCGCTTGCTCGTGAACTTCCACGCGTTGCCGAGCAGGTTCTCCAGCACGATCCTGAGCAGCTGAGGGTCGCCGTCCGCCGCCACGCCCTCGGCGACCACGCACTCCACGGCGCGATCCGGCTCTGGCCGCTGCAGCGCGGCGAGCACCTCGCGCGCGAGCGCGCTCATGTCGACGCGCTCGCGCTGCATCTCGGCGCGCGTCACGCGCGACAGCCTGAGCATGTCATCGATGAGCTCCGACATCCGCTGGCTCCCCCGGCGCACCTGCGAGAGCAAGTCGCGTGCCTCCTCGTCGAGCTTGTCGCCGTAATCCTCGAGCAGCGCGAGGCTGAACCCGTCGATGACCCGGAGCGGCGCGCGCAGGTCGTGCGAGACGGAGTGGCTGAACGCCTCCAGCTCCTTGTTGGCCACCCGCAGCTGCGCCGTCCGCTGCTGGATCCGGAGCTCCAGCTCGCTGTTGAGCTCCCGGAGCGCCTCCTCCGCCCGCCGGCGCTCGGCGTTCTCCCTCGACAGCGCCGCGTAGAGCCGCGCGTGCTCCAGCGAGCTCGCGGCCTGCGACGCCAGGAGATCCAGCGTCAGCGCCCGCTCCGGCGTGAACGCACCGGCGGTCAGGTTGTTCTCCAGGTAAAGGAGACCCACGAGCGCCGCTTGCCGCAGGAGCGGGATGCACAGCACCGACTTCGGCCGGTTCAGCCGCACGTACTCGTCGTCCGCGAACCGCGGCTCGCCCGCAGCATAGTCGAGCACGACGCGCTCTCTCGCCCGCCGGACATGCCCGAGCAGGGTCATGGGCGCGGCCGACGAAGGCAGCGGCGCCGCGGGGCTGCAGACGCTCACCACCGTGCCGGCGGCGGACGCCTCCGCCTCGAGGAGCAGCGTCCCCGCCTGATCCCGGAGCAGGTACCCCTTCTCGGCGCCCGCGTTCTCGATCGTGATCCTCATGAGCTTCTGGAGCAGCCGCTCCAGGTCGATCTCGTCGGAGAGCGCCTGGGACGCCTTGATGACCGCCATCAGATCGATCGCCGACGGCCCCGCCGGCAGCCCGAGCCGCTCCGACGCCGAGGGGGCGCGCGCGGCGAGGAGGGCGCCGTATCGCCCCTCGAGCTGCGCCACCTTCGCGGACGCGCCCCACGCGCGGTAGCACCGGTGGGCCTCGGTCATGTAGACGCCGGCGACCTTGTCCCGGCCGAGGCCGAGGTAGAACCTGGCCGCGAGCTCGCTCGCGAGCGCCTCGTCGTGCACGAAGCGGTTCGTCTTGGCCGCCTGGATCGACCGGTCGTAAAGGTCCATCGCCTCGACCCGGCGCCCGGCGGCGCGCGCCTCCTCCGCCTCGATCAGGAGGCGCTTGTGCTCGAAATTCTCGGGGCAGCCCGCGGCGTACGAGAAGACCTTGCCCCGGTAGCGGGCGAGCATGCCGCCGAGCGGCTCCCGGGCCGCCCGCGCCGGGGGCAGCGCCAGGATCGCGAGGCACAGGTGGAACGCCATGTCGACCGACAGGATGAGGCCCGCGCTCCCGCCGATCGTCTGGTCGGCGATGGTCCCCATCTCGATCGCGCCGGCGTAGTCCTCGGCGAGCAGCGCCAGCCGGAGCTTGGCCGCGGCGTACCAGCACAGCGTGCTCACGAGCTCTGGCGCCACGATGCTGTCCACGAAGGCCGGCTCGTCCAGCGTCTCGTCCCCGATGGAGTGGAGACCCGCCGTGCGTCCCCGGAGGCAGGCGACGAGCTGCCGCCCGATCGTCACGTTCGCCGTGCTCGCCGCGTTGTACGTCTGCCGCACAAGGAGGAGGAGCTTCTCGATCTCCTCGCCGACGGCGCCGAGCTCGTCGCCCAGGGCGATCCGCGTCCAGACGATGTTCGACAGGGTATACGACAGATAGTTCAGGTCGCCCGACTCGGGCCCTGCGCGCATGGCGCGCCGGGCATGCTCGAGCGACAGACGGAGCGACTTCTTGCAGAAGCTCACGTTGAGCGCGAACATGTAGTGGAGCCGGCACTTGATCGAGATGTTGTTGTATCTCTCGTTGAGATCCAGCGCGAGCTGGCCGAACTCGTGGGCTGCGTCGTACTCGCCGCGCGTGGCCAGCACGAAGCCGTAGGTCAGGTATCCGAAGGCGGCCTCCTCCGAGTGCCCGTGCTTGAGGGAGATGTTCGCCGGCATCACGCAGACCAGCGCGAGCAGCACGGGGTTGATGATGAACGCCACCCCCCACAGGTTCGCCAGGATCTTGAGCGCGATGAGCTGCTCGGGATCGGTCATCGACGGCGCGTCGATGAGCTCGCGGATCCGGCGCCCGCCGAGGTTCACGCGCACCGCCGCGAGCTCCGCCTCGAGCGCGGCCCGGCACTCGTCCTCCGCCTCCGGCACGCGGATGCCGAGGAGCGCGAGCGCGGCGCGCCCGACCTCCATGGCCTGGACATACCGGATCTGCATGCAGTAGAGGACGACCCGCAGGTTGAGGATCTGCGCGCGCTCGAGCGTCGATCGCGCCCGGCGCAGGATGACGTCGAAGAGCGCCTCCGCCTCCTCGTGGCGGCCGATCAGGTACTCGCCCTCGGCGAGCTCGGCGGACAGCTCGAACGTCGTCGCGTACTCGTCTCCCCACCCGGCCTCGCCGAGCAGCGCGGCGCCTGCCCGGAAATACCCGACCGCGGTCTGGAACGCGGTCGCGGCCTTCGCCCGCTTGCCGGCCGCGAGGTTCAGCCGCGCGACGTCCACCTGCTCGCCGCGCTCGGCGATCAGCGCGGCGCCCAGGTTCGTGTGGTGGACGATCTGGAACACGTCTTCCACGTGCCCCTCGTCCGCGCGAGATCTCCTGAGCAGCCTGCCGATCCGCAGGTGGACCTCTTGCCGGCGGTCCTCCTCGATCATCGAGTAAGCGGCCTGCTGGACGCGGTCGTGCAAGAACTTGTACGAGATCCGGAGCGCCTCGAGGTCGTGCTGGTCCTCGACGTCCTCTCCCCTGGGCGCGTGGAGAAAGCGGTACTCGGACGTGAGCGGCACGACGTACCCTTCGCGGAGCGCCTCCCACAGATCGGCGGCCGTCGCGGCGGGCGTCTTCTCGTGGATGATCGCCAGCGTCCTCAGCTCGAACTGGTGGCCCATGCACGCGGCGAGCTTCAGGATGCGCTGCGTGCCGGGCGCGAGCTTCCGGATCTTGCCGACCATGAGGACGACCACGTTGTCCGTGATGTCCGCCTGCTGGATGCGCGCGAGATCCCACTCCCACGCTCCGGTCCCCGCGTTGAAGCCGATCAGCTTGTCCCGGTGGAGCGCCCCGAGGAGCTGGCTCATGAAGAACGGGTTGCCCTGCGTCTTCTCGGAGACGATCGCGGCGAGGGGCGCCACCCGGTCCGTGTCGGTGGCGAAGGTGTCGGCGATGATCTGGGCGACGGTCGACGGCGCGAGCGGCTTGAGCGTGATCTCGCCGAGCTTCGCCCCCGCCTTCCTGATCTCCTCGACCGTCAGCGCGAGCGGGTGGGCCGGGCCGACCTCGTTGTCGCGGTACGCCCCGAGGACGAGGAGATACGCGTTCTCCGGGTTCGCGAGGACGGCCTGGAGCAGCCGGAGCGACGCCGAGTCGGCCCACTGCAGGTCGTCGAGGAAGAGCACCAGCGGGCGCTCCCTCGTGGCGAAGACCCGGAGGAAGCTCTGGAAGACGATGACGAACCGGTTCTGCGCTTCGGTGGGCCCGAGCTCCGGCACGCCCGGCTGCGGCCCCAGGATGCCCGAGAGCTCCGGGATGAGGTCGATCATGAGCTGCGCGTTCGGCCCGAGCGCGGCGAGCAGCCGCTCCTTCAGGCCCGCGAGCTCCTCGTCGGAGCCCTGGAGGTGCCCCCGGATGAGGTCCCCGAAGGCGTTCGCGATCGGCGCGTACGGGACGCTCCGGTTCAGGAGGTCGAACTTGCCCGAGATGAACGCGCCGCCCCGCGCCGCGATCGGCTTGTGGACCTCGTTGACGAGCACCGATTTGCCGATGCCCGAGAAGCCGGCGACCAGGAGCAGCTCGACGCCGCCCTGGCCCACGCGATCGAACGCGAGCAGGAGATCCCTTGTCTCGGCCTCGCGGCCGTAGAGCCGCTGGGGGATGTGGAGCTCGCCGGAGAGGTCGCGCTGGCCCAGCGGGAAGGGCGCGACCTCTCCGCTCGCCTCGATCTGCGCCAGGCACTCCCTCAGGTCGACCGCGAGCCCGAAGGCGCCCTGGTAGCGGTCCTCCGCGGCCTTCGCGAGGAGCTTCATCACGATGTCCGAGACCACCCTCGGGACCTCGGGCGAGACCTCGTGAGGCGGCGCCGGCCTCCTCGCGATGTGGCTGTGCACGATCTCCATCGGGTCCGACGCCGGGAACGGCAGGCGGCCCGTGAGCGCCTCGTACATCACGACGCCGAGCGAGTAGAGGTCCGTCCGGTGATCGAGGGTGCGATTCATCCGGCCGGTCTGCTCCGGCGACATATAGGCGAGGCTCACCTCGATCGCGTCAGGGCTCTGGGCCGGCTGGGTCTCCTGGGACAGGCGCGTCGCGACGCTGAGGTCGCTCAGCCTCGCCGCGCCCGTGCGCACGTTGACGAGGATGTTCCTGGGGTTGATGTCCTTGTGGATGACGTGCCGGCGATGGAGCGCGTCCAGGGTCTCCGCGACGGAGGCGGCGATCCTGAGCGCCGTCCGGAGGTCGAGCCGCTGCGCCTTGACGACGTCGTGGAGCGCCTGCCCGCCGAGGTCCTCCATGACGAGGGCGAGGCCGCTCTCGTGCCGCTCCAGGCCGTACGCCGCGACGACCCCGGGCAGCCCGAGGTCGCGCATCATCATGTATTCGTAGCGGAGCTTCGCGACCTCTCGAGGGCTCTCGTGTGAGCGCTTGAGGAGCTTCACCGAGATCGGCGCATGATCGGAATTGCGGTAACCGCGGTAGAGAGCGGTATCCAGACCCGATTGGATCTCCTCCGTGATTGTGAACCGGCTCACTCAAACCTCCCGCGCCCGCGATCGAGCCCGGCTCGAAGCTGCCCGTGCGCTGGAGGCCGATGTAGCATCCCCCGAGCGAAGACATCACCCAGGCCCACAGACACTACAGGCGGCCACGAGCGCGTGGCGGCGTCCGAACCGGCAAGACCAAGGCCCCCTGGTCAGGAGACCATACTATTCCGGTTGTCCTGGCTCAAACAAGTGGGAACGAAAACATTCCGAGCGGTGCCATCATGAGGTCGTGTCGGCGCATGAAGGCACACCGTCCGGCGGCGCCGAAGCGGCTGAGCACGCCGCGCGACGGGCCTACAGGGGCTCGAGGAAGCGCTGGTGCACGTACTTGGCGATCTTCTTGCCCGTCCTGGCCCCGACCTCGCCCGAGCCGCGGTAGTGGATGCCTCCCCAGACGCGGGCGTTGATCACCCCCTCGACGGCGTCCTTGAGGGAGTCGAACACGATGTCTCCGCACGTGTTCGTCCCGACGAGCGGCTCATCCAGGTCGCCGCCGCCGAAGAACTCCATCAGCGCGTAGAGCGTCGCGCCGCTCACCATCGGGTGGCCGGCGGGGTATTCCTGGTTCGGCGAGGTGGTCATGAGCGGCTTCCAGTCCGAGCCCGGATGGTAGTCGTTGATCGAGGTGATCGGCCGCCAGAAGTTGTAGTGATTCTTGCTGTTCACGTTGGAGATCATGGCGTCGGCCTGGGTGAGCATCGCGAGCGCGAACACCCGCGCGGCCTCGTAGTTGTCCAGCTCGAAGTCCGAGACGAGCTGGCGGGTGAACGCGTACGTGCCGCTGAAGACGAACCCGTCGCAGGCCTCCCACCAGAGGGCCTCGAAGGCCTGCTGCGGGGTGCGCACGGCGCTGTCCACGGCGCCGTAGGCGCGGGTCTCCTCCAGGTCCCTGCGGAACGCGCCGTTCCTGGGGCGGGGCGGCGGCGGGGGCAGGAACTGGTCGTTGTCCCGCATCGTCCAGGGGGTCATGTCCCCCCACCAGAAGAAGAACGGCTGCGACGTGCCGGGGAACGTGTCGGCCGGGTCGAGCATGACGTACTCCCCCGGCAGGCCGGTCATCGGGTCGCCGTCGCCGTCGTTGTCGGGCCACTCGAACTCGAGATCATCCGGGTTGTTCCACCCGTCGCCGAGGCGCTCGTTCCACAGGTTGATCGCCGCCGCCTCGCCGATCCGGATGCCCTCCTCCTTCTCGGGGCCGTCGGGGATCGCCGAGAGCTGCGCGTCGTAGACGGCCTCCACCATCGGCAAGAGGTCCTGGAGGCCCGGGCTCGCGAACTCCGGCGGGAGGCTCTGGTTCGAGTAGAAATCGATGTACGTCGCCAGCATCGTCCGCCCCGCCGCGGCCAGGGCCGCCTCGGGGGAGGCGGGCCCCTCGGCGTCCACGGGCGGCAGGTAGGTCTCGTAGCGCGCGGCCTCGGGGATCGAGTTGAGCGCGTCATGAATCGAGACGTGCAGGAGCGCCGAGAGCCTCGACGCCATGAAGAACCCCGTCAGCGGCTCCATCTGCGCCATCACCGTGTTCCAGTCGCGGACCTCCTGGTTGGCTCTGGCGTCCTCGGACCACACGAGCGCGGCGGCCGATATCGCCGCCGAGAGCAGCCCCTTCCATCTACGCCCTCCCATGCCGGTGTTGTGTGGGGTACACGCGTCCTTTTGGTCATGTCCGGACAACAGCATCGAACACCCCCTGGCAAGATCAGGTAATTCGTCGCACACGAAGTGTGCGACCCCCCCGATCCTGTGCATACGATGTCCGTCGCGACCTGCAAATTCAATCCACGACGTTGACGTTTTTGAGCTCTCTTTGCGTCACCGCGGCCTCGCACGCGGTCCCCGCAATCGGGCGGTCGCGCGCACACGCGCGCACCACCTGCGTGGACGCACGCTGTATTCTGGTGGCGATCCGGCCCGGCGCGTCACTGCGCCAGGTACGCCTCCACGTCCGCGGCGCGCCCCTTGGCGTGAGCGATCAGCGTGGCGAGGCCGTTGTCGAAGTCCGCGGGCGACGCGAGGTGCGTGTGCCCCTCGATCTCGCCCTCCGGCCCCACGACGTACGGCGCGATGAGGTCGTGCGCCGCCTTGAACCACGCCTCGGCGGCGGCCGGCTCGTACTCCACCTCTGCGGCCTGCCTCACGTAGTCGCGGTAGATCTCGAGGTAGACCGGGTCGTCGAGCAGGTAACGGATGAGCGGCCATTGCTCGCTCACCTCGGACATGTCGAGGGGCAGCGCCTTCAGCCCGACGATCGCCCCCGCCGAGTCGGGGTCCGTCCACGCGAAGGTGTGGTCCCACGGGATCCACGTGAATTGCCCGCCCTTGTTCGGGTCCGAGTAGAGGTAGTAGTTGTGCGGCAGGCGGCCGTACACGTCCCAGTCCTCGATCACCGTGTTCAGCGCCAGCCAGTGGAGGAAGCCGTCGACGTCGAGGCGCGCCTCGAGCCCCGCGCGCCAAGCGGCGGCGTCGGTCCGGTCTTCGTGCAGCGCGTCGAACAGCGCGCGCGCGTCCGAGAAATCGGCCTCCTCCTCGTGGTTCTGCTTGACGAGGGTGTCGGGGTCCCACGTCTCCCACCGCGCGCCGGTGCCGTCGGGCTTGTAGACATTGCCCTTGTGGCCGCCGAAGTGCCTGTCCAGGAACGAGTCGTCCGACGGGACCTCGATACCGGTGTACAGCCCGAAGTAGATCGGTCCGTCCCCGTGATCGATGAAGACCCGGTAGAACGCGGTCGCGGGCGCGGGGATCCCCGCCTTGGCGAAGATGTCGGTGCCGAGCTTCTCGCGCAGGAGCGACGGATCCAGGTAGCTGCTGGTGAACGCCAGCCCGTCGAACCCGTAGAACCGCTGATTCTTGGTCTCGGGATACTCGTCCTCGAACCGGTCGAAGTTGAGGCGCAGCGGCAGCTTCCAGTTACCCGCCCCCCAGGGCAGGAGCAGGCTGGCGTTGCCCCGGAGGCGGATGCCGACGTGCTCCCATTTCCGATCCTCGGTGGCGACCTCGCACTCGACGTAGACCGGCGAGCGCGGGATGAGGTCGACGCTGCTGCTGAGCCCGGGATCGCCCCCTGGCCCTCCCGGCCCGGCCGGCATGCAGGCCAGGCCGGCCTCTTCCTCGGTGCACGTCCCCGGGGTCTCGGTCCCGAAGATGTCGATCGTGCAGGGGTCGGACGCCGCGAGATCGTTGCAGGCGTCGATCCAGTCCTGCGGCGGCTCGAACTCGCCGGGATCCTGCGGCTTCGGCAGGCAGGTCAGGCCGCCGGGGAGCACCGAGCACGTCCCCTCGGCGGGGGACCCGAAGAGCTCGATCGTGCACTCGTCGCCGGCCACGAGCTCGTTGCAGGCGTCGACCCACTCCTGCGGCGGCTGGAATACGCCGGGCCCCTGCGCGCCGAACTCGCCGATCATCGACACCATGTCGTCGATCATCTCCTGCCACTTCTCGGGCGCGATGGTGATGTCGATGCGGGGGACCCGATCCTGCGGGAACGCGCGGTCGTAATCGGGCCCATCCTTGGGGCTGCCGCCCGCGCCGCCGTCTCCGCCGGCCCCGTTCCCGCCCGTGCCGTTCCCGCCCGTGCCGCCGCCGCCCGTGCCGTCGCCGCCCATGCCGTTCCCGCCCGTGCCGGTGGTGCCGCTTCCACCGCCGCTCCCGCCGGCGCCGGCCCCGGATGCGCCGGGATCCTCGGATCCGCCGCAGCCCACGAGGGGAGCGGCGGCCAGCGCGGCGAAAGGCAAGAGATAACGCAGACTCCGTAAGTTCATCGATCGCTCCTCAGCTCGGCGGTCCGAGGCGATATTATGTCAATCGTGCTTCTATCGCGTGACAAATGTGTCCGCCGACGGCGCTGGGAGCCGGCCAAGGTGCGGTGGAAGTGAATATTTCCAGGCAGGGTGAGGTGGAGCTTTCTGCAGGAGCCGAGGTGGAATTTTCCACATGGGGTGAGCTGGGCGTTTCGCGTTGCAGGACGGCGGCGCGGTCGCTCGCGCACAGCAGCGCAGCGCGCGCGCCGGCCGACGCGACCGGCACGCACGCCGCTTTGGCGATCTGGGGTCGACGAGGGCCATCGAGGCGAGATGCACGCGGTGCATCCCGCGCATGCCGCCTTCGCATTGGAAGGGCAGCGCCCCGCGACCTACATGGCTCGGCACGCCACGGCGCCGCGCACGAGCGCAGCGCGACACGGCGCAACCCGGAGATCACGAAGATGGCTTGGTTGGACGTCATCCATCGAAATCCCGCCTGCAGCGGCGCAGGACGGCGAGATCTTGCTGTTTCAACACGGCCGGCGAGGGCGCCGCGAGGGGCGCTCTGCGCCGGCCTGCTCGGCGCGCTGCTCGGCGGGTGCGGCGGCGAGCCCGCGCCCCTCGAGTCGATGGGATCCAGCGATGTGCTGTCGGGCCAGGAGGCGCTCGTCGCCGGCGACCTCACGGGGCTGGAGCACGCGTGGGAGACGGTCCCGAGCGTGGTGCGCAGCGACGGATCCGAGGAGTTCGTGCTGGAGGTCGACCCCGTGGACGACGTGGTGAGCGTCGAGCTCACCGGGCTCGCGATCCAGCTCGAGGGCCCGAGCGACCTGACGTTGCGCGACGACGGCCTGGGCGCCGATCGCGTCGCCGGAGACGGCATCTTCTCGGTCGGGCCGTTCCGCTTCGACCCCACGCCGCCGTTTCCGCTCCCCGCTCATTACGAGTCGAGCCCGGACAGCCCGGCTGGCCTCTATGCCCTGGAGGTCGGCGACCTGGTGATGACGAAGGCGACGGGAGAGACCGTGACGTTCTTCATCCGCCCCCAGGTCGGCGCGCTCGCGCCCAGCGTGCCGGTCGCGCCGCGGAGGGTCCTGAGCCCGAAGTACCGCGCGGCGTCGCACCTCGTCGAGGTGCGGGACGCGCGCGCCGACAGCCAGCGGCTGCTGCGGGGCGCGGGCGGCGACGTCGCCGGCATGCTCTCGGACATGTACGAGGTGGTGCCGGACGTCTTCGACTTCGCGGTGCTCTCGGCCACGTCGCACCTCGAGCGGCCGGGCAGCGCGAGCAACGGCAACTCGGGCGTCCACTCCGCCGTGAAGATCGACTATACGGGGATCGGGCGCGATCCGGTCGACTACTCCCAGTCGTATTACAGCCGCCGCCTGAAGGGCGTCGCCGTGCTCGACAACCTGCGCCGGGGCTGGCTGAGCAGCAACTTCGTGCACGAGCTGCTCCACCAGTGGGGCGCTTACCTCCCCTACGATCTCGGCATGACCGACGGCTTCCATTACCTGCCGACCACCAGCGCGGCCAGCCTGCTCGGCGGGATGGAGTGGATCGACAACGGAAACGGCACCTTCACCCTCGACTGCGACAGCAACGGTCGCGGCGGGGCGAGCACCGCCTCGCCGCTCGATCTCTACATGATGGGGCTCATCCCGGGGAGCATGGTCCCCCCGCTCCGCAGGCACGGCGGCGGCCTCTTCGACTACTGCGATACGGTGATCCCCTCGGTCCAGGCCACCGTGACGATCGCGCAGATCCAGGCGCAGCTCGGCGTGCGGACCCCGGGGCCGGCGACGGCGCAGCGCGACTTCCACATCGCGTTCGTCGTGGAGGCGCACGGCCGCGATCTCACCGACAGCGAGCTCACCTTCTTCAACACGCTGGCGGAGTTCGCGACCCGGCCGGTCCCGGCGGGGCAGCCGGACCCGATGCTCAGCAACAACTGGGTGCCGATCACGCGTTATTTCGGAAACGGCACGACCTGGCGCACCGACATCCCCGACACCCCGGCCAACCCGGGCGCCGTCACGGCGAGCATCCAGCTGAACGCCGACTGGGCGACCGGCTACTGCGCCAACGTCACCGTGACCAACGGGCGCAGGTTCGGTATCTGGGGGTGGGAGACGGTCATCGACGTCGGGCAATCGACGGTCAACTCGAGCTGGAACGCCAGCTTCGGCTTCGATGGGAGCGAGATGACCGCCACGAGCACGCCGTCGAGCGGCCAGCTCGACACCGGCGGGTCGACGTCGTTCGGGTTCTGCGCCAACAAGACCGGGGTGGCGTGGCAGCCCCAGGTCGTCAGCGCCAGGCACCTGTGACGCGCAGCGCGGCCGCCCGCCGGCGCGGGGCCCCGCCACGGCGGCTGCGCTAAGCTCCTTCGCGATGCCCGCGCTCATCCATCGTCCCGGACCGCCGCTCGCCGACTTCGTCGACTGCTTCTGGCTGTGGGACGGCTACACGGCGCCCGCGCCCAGGGAGCGCGCGCTCCCGTCCGGCACGCTCGATATCATCATCAACCTGCGCGAGGATCGCCTCCGCATCTTCAATCGCGACGATCTCGCGTCGTTCGAGCGGTTCCCCGGGATCATGATCTCCGGCGCGCACGCGGGGCACTTCGTCATCGACACGGCGCCGGGCGCGTCGGTGATGGGCGTGCATTTCAAGCCAGGCGGCGCGTTCCCCTTCCTGGGGATCCCGGCCGGAGATCTCGAAGGGAGGCACGCGGCGCTCGACGCGCTCTGGGGCGCGAGCGCGGCCCGGCTCCGCGAGCGCCTGCTCGAGGCCCGGTGCGCGGCGGAGCGCTTCTCCGCGCTCGAGGGCTCCCTCCGCGCCAGGGCCGCGCGGCCCCTCCGCCGGCACGGCGCCGTCGCGCTCGCGCTGCGCGCCTTCGACGATCCGACGCTCCGGGCCGTCGCCGAGGTCAACGCGCGGACCGGGCTCTCGCCGAAGCGCCTCATCGCGCTCTTCCACGACGAGGTCGGGCTCGGCCCCAAGGCGTTCTGGCGTGTCCGCCGGTTCCAGGCGGCGCTGCGCCTCATGGACAGCCGGCGGGACGCGCGCGGCCGGGCGCGCCGGGCCGTCCGCGGCGCCGAGATCGCCGCGGAGCTGGGCTACTTCGATCAAGCGCACCTGAGCCGCGAGTTCCGGGCGTTCGCCGGTCTCGGCCCCTCCGCGTATCTCGCCCAGGAAGTGGAGCGCCCCAACCACGTGCCGCTGCGCGGGTAAAAATATCCAAGACGCTCGCGGCGGGCGCGCTCAGGTTTCGGCTCTCCTCGACACGAGAGAAAGGAAGAGCTCATGAACCCCGTCGCTGTCACCGCCTTGCTCGTCGCCGCGATGCGCGCGGAAGAGTCGAAGCGGAGGGATCGGCTGTTCGACGACCCCTTCGCGCACGCGCTCGCCGGAGACGCCGGGTACGCCGCGCTCCGCGCGTACCGAGATGCGGTCGGCCCCTCGATGCCCATCATCGAGGTGCGGACTCGCTGGTTCGACGAGGCGCTCGCGCGCGCCGCCGCCGCGGGCGTCGCGCAGGTCGTCCTCCTCGCCGCGGGCATGGACGCGCGCGCCTACCGCCTCGAGTTTCCCGCAGGGACGCGCGTCTTCGAGATCGACCAGCCGGAGGTCATCGCGCACAAAGCCGGCGTCCTGGGAACGCGGCAGTCCGCGAGCGAGCGCGTGACCATCGCCGCCGACCTCGCCGGCGACTGGCCCGCCGCGCTCCTCGCCGCGCGGTTCGACCCCGCCGCGCGCACCGTCTGGTCCGTCGAGGGCCTGCTGCAGTACCTCGACGGGCGAGCGGTGGAGACGCTCATGGCCCGGATCGACAGGCTCTCCGCGCCGCGCTCCATCCTTCTTTATGACGTCGTGGGCAAGTCGCTGCTCGAGTCTCCCGCGCTCGCGGCGGCGCTCCGCATGATGGCCGAGCTCGGCGCGCCGTGGATCTTCGGCACCGACGATCCCGCAGGCCTCGTCGCGGTGCATGGCTGGGACGCCGCCGTGGTCGAGCCGGGCGAGGTGGGCACGCGCTGGGGCCGCTGGCCCATCCCGCCCGCGCCCGCGGGCGCGCCGCGGGGCCACCTGGTCGAGGCCACCAAGCGCTGAGCCCACGCCCCCCGTCGCCGCCGCGCCCCGACCGGCGCGGCGCGGCGGGCGCGCGTCACGGTCGCCCCGCGGCGGGCGCGAGCGTCCGGTGGATCGCGTCGATCGCGAACGCGAGGTAGGCCCGGCTCTCGGCCCGGTCGAACCCCTGGTTCGAGAGGTGCTGGTGGAACGGCCGGAAGTGCAGCGCGCCGAGGAAGAGATCGGCCGCGTGCTCCGCGGAGACCGGGCGCAGGAGCCCGCGGGCGATCGCGCGCGAGAACCACGCGGCCACCTCGCGCCGCGCGCGGACCGGCGGCAGATCCTCGCGCCGGTCGGCCATCGACTCGACGCTCATGCCCGCCGATCGGAGCACCGCCAGGCACGGCACGATCCGCTCGAGGTACGCGGAGATCTCCTCGCCGAGCTCGAGGAGCTGGATCCGCGCGTCCCGGTCGTCCGGGCCCGACCGGGCGCGCGCCATCCACGGCGGCTCCATGGACGGCTGCAACGCCGCGCGCAGGAGCTGCTCCTTGGTGCCGAAGCGCTGGAACAGCACGCCGTGCGAGATGCCGAGCCGCTCCGCGATGACGGTCGTCGAGACGCCGGCGCCGTGCTCCAGGAAGCACGCGCGCGCCCCGTCGAGGATCTGTGCGTCCGTGATGTTCCGCGGCCTTGCCATTTATAAGTATCCTGATACTTATCGTGTTACAGGACAATGACTTCCTGGTGACGATTCTCACAGAACGCTGACGCTGGCGGCTCGAGCGAGGCGCTGCCCGGAGGGCGGGCGGACGCCGCGGAGCTCGGGGCGCAGGGGGAAGCGACCTTTCTTGGCCAAAGGAGGCGCCTGATGCTTGTTCATCGCTTGAGCCAGCTATCCCGAGCCGATCTTTCCACCGCGGGCGGCAAGGGAGCCAACCTGGGTGAGCTGCTCCGGCTCGGGCTCGCCGTACCGCCCGGGTTCGTGGTGAGCGCGGGCGCCTATGCCGAGCAGGCGCGCGCGTGGGGGCTCGCCGAGCGCCTCGCGGCGCACCTCGACGCGAGGCGCTGGGACGACGCGGCCTCGGCGGCGGCGGAGCTCTTCGAGGAGGGCGCGCTGCTGCCCGGGATCGAGGGCGCGGTCCGCGACGCGTACCGCGAGCTCGGCGCGCCGCCGGTCGCGGTGCGCTCCTCGGCGACGGCGGAGGACCTCGCCGACGCCTCGTTCGCGGGCCAGCACGAGACGTACCTCGACGTGGCCGGGGAGGACGCGCTGCTCGCCGCGCTGCGGCGGTGCTGGGCGTCCCTCTGGAGCCCGCGGGCCCTCGCCTACCGGGCAGCGCGCGGCGTCGATCACCTGGGCGTCCACATCGCCGTCGTGGTGCAGCGGATGGTGCCGGCCGAGTTCGCCGGCGTCCTGTTCACCGTCGACCCGGTGGCCCAGCGCGCCGACCGCATGCTCCTGGAGGTCGCCCCGGGCCTCGGCGAGGCCGTGGTCTCCGGGCACACGACCGGCGATGTGTACCGCCTGCGGCGCGCGCCGTTCGCCGGATCCGCGGCGCACGGCCCGGACAGGGCGAACGGGGCCGCGGCCACCGGCGCGGACACGACGAACGGGGCCGCGGCGCAGGGCGCGGGCAAGACGAATGGGGCCGCGGCGCACGGCTCGGGCAAGACGAACGGGGCCGCGCACCCCGGGGCGGACGACCTCGCGATCGAGGACCGCGACCGCCGGGAGGCCGGCCGCCCCGCGCCGAGCGACGCCCTGGTGCTCGAGCTCGGGCGCCTCGGGCTCCGCCTCGAGGCCCACTTCGGCTGCCCGCAGGACGTGGAGTTCGCCATCGCCGGGGGCTCCCTGCACCTGCTCCAGTCGCGCCCCATCACCACGCTCGGCGAGGCCGAGATCGAGCCCCTCCCGCCGCCCCCGCAGCTGAGCCGCATGCAGCGGAGGATGCTCGAGGCCAACGACAACGACCGGTTCCCCGTCGCGCCGAAGCCGCTCGATCAATGGGGCTTCCGGATGACGCTCCCCGCGCTCGTGCGCATGGTGCGCTTCGTCGGGCTCGACGTGGACGAGGACGAGGAGCGCGCGTGGGTCGACCAGCTGTGGCGCCCGATCTTCGTCCCGCCGCGGATGCGGCCCACCCTCCGGCTGCTCCGGCTGCCGCGGAAGGTCGCGGCCAGCCTGCGCGACGACGCGATGGCGTGGTGGGAAGCTGACGGGCTCAAGCGGCTCCTTCCGGCCTGCGCGCCGGTCGATCTCCGCGCGCTGGACGGCGCCGCGCTCCTCCGCCGCGCCGACCGGATCGCGGAGACCACGACCGCGGTCCTGGGCGAGCGGTTCGAGAGGAGCGCCAGCCAGCTGGCCGCGGTCGCCCTCCGCGTTCCGGTCACCCTCGCCGTGGGGCCGAAGCGCGCGGCGACCGTCATGAGCGACCTCGTCTCGGGCGTGCACACCCGGACGTCGGACGTGAACCTCGCGCTCTTCCACCTCGCGCGCCGGGCGGCGAGCGCCGGTCCGGAGGTCGCCGGCGCGATCCGCGAGGGGCGCCCGGAGGCGCTGCGCGCCTCGGAGGCCGGCCGGGCAACGCTGGCCGAGGTCGAGGCGTTCCTGGACGAGCACGGGCACCGGGAGAGCGCGGGGCTCTACCTCTCGGCGCCGACGTGGCGCCAGGATCCCGCGCCCGTGTGGGGGCTCCTCCGCGGCCTGCTCGACGCCGCCGAGCCGCCGTCCGAGGAGGCCGGGCTCGCGCGTTACCACGCGGCGCTCGAGGAGGTCACCCGCGCGCTCCGCTTCGTGCCGGGACTGGCCGACGCGTTCCGCCGCAACGTCGAGCGGCTGCGGAGCGCGATCGCCTTCCGGGAGCGCACGCACTTCGATCTCGTGCGCTCGTACTCCGCGCTCCAGGCCATCGTGGCCGAGATCGCGCGGCGCCTCGTCGAGCGCGGGCACCTGCCGAGCCCCGACGATGTCTTCTACCTGACGGAGGCCGAGGTCCGGGCGTGGCTCACGGGGGAGGCGCCGCCGCTCGAGCAGGTGAAGCGGCTCGTGCAGCGGCGGCGCGCCACGTACGGGGTGGTCAACGCGCGGTGGCAGAGGACGGCGTTCGAGGCGGGCGCGCGAGGCGCCCCGGGCGACGAGCTCCGCGGCGTCGGGGCGTCGTCCGGGGTGGTCCGCGGCAAGGCGCGCATCGTGCGCGACGCGCGCGAGTTCGAGCGGCTGAAGGCGGGGGAGATCCTGGTCTGCCGCTACACGAACCCCGCGTGGACGCCGCTCTTCACCCTCGCCGCGGGCGTCGTGACCGACACCGGCGGCGCGGTCTCCCACGCGGCCATCGTCGCGCGCGAGTACGGGATCCCGGCGGTGCTGGGGGCCGCCGGGGCGACCGAGCGCATCACGGACGGCCAGGAGATCGTCGTGGACGGGACGGAGGGCCGGGTGGCGCTCCTCCGCCAGGTCGGCCGTCAGGGCGATGCGGACGAGCGCGGCCGTGGCTGAGGCCTCGTCGCGCCTGCCGGTGCGGCTGCTCGCCGCCATCGCGCTGTCGGCGGCGCTCGCGCCGCTCAACTCGACGATGGTCGCCGTGGCGCTGCCGGAGATGGCGCGCACGCTCCGCGCCGACTCCGGCGCGCTCCGGCAGGCGCTCGTGACGAGCTACCTGCTCACGAACATCGTCCTGCAGAGCCCGGGCGGGAAGCTCGGCGACCGCCTCGGCCACCGGCGCGCGCTCGGGCTGGGCCAGCTCCTGCTCTCGGTCGGGGCCGCGCTCGCCTACCTCTGGCCGGTGCTCCCGGCGCTCGCGGTGGCGCGCGTTCTGATGGCCGCGGGCGGCGCGATCGTGGTCCCGAGCGCGACGGCCCTGCTCCGCACGGAGCTGCCGCCCGAGGTGCGCGGGCGCGCCTTCGGCACCTTCGGGGCGGTGATGGGGGTGGCGGCGGGCACCGGACCGGCGATCGGGGCCCTGCTCGTGGGGTCGTTCGGGTGGACGTCGATCTTCCTCGCGAACGTCCCGGTGCTGCTCCTCTCCGCCGCCCTCGCGCACGCCGGCGCGCCGCCGCGCCCCGCGGCCGCGGCGCCCGCCGCGCCGCGAGCGCGCTTCGACGTGGTGGGCTCGGCGCTGCTGGGCGGGTCGCTCGTCGGGCTCGCCCTCGGCCTCGAGGCCGCCGACCTCCGCTGGGCCGCGGCGCTCGGCGCGCTCGGCCTCGTGCCCTTCGTGCTCTGGGAGCGGCGCGCCGCGGATCCCGTCGTCGACTTCTCGCTGTTCCGGCGGCGCGCGTTCGTCGGCGGCAGCCTGCTCATCGCGATCCAGAACTTCGCCCTGTACGCGACGATCTTCGAGCTGCCGCAGGTGGCGGGGCGGCTGTTCCACGTCGGCCCGCGCGACGTGGGCACGACGCTGCTGGCCATGATGGGGACGATGGTGGTCGTCTCGCCCTTCGCGGGGCGCGGCTCCGACCGCTTCGGGCCGCGCGCGGTGGCGCTCGCCGGCTGCTCGCTCGCCCTGGTCGGCATGCTCCTGCTCGCGGCGCGGCCCTTGAGCGCGCTCTCGGACGCGATCCCCGCGCTCGTGCTGCTCGGCGCCGGGCTGGGCCTGACGTCCGCGCCGTCGCAGTCCGCGGCGATGAGCGATGTCCCGCGGGAGAAGAGCGGCATGGCCGCGGGCCTCACCGCGACGATGCGCTACCTCGGGGGCATCGCTGGCCTCACCGTGCTCGGCCTCGTGCTCACCGACCGCCCGGCGGGCGACGTGGTGATGCGCGAGCACACGATGGCCACGTCGATCTTCGGCGCGGCGCTGCTCCTGACGCTCGGCTGCGCCTTGCTCCTCCCCGGCCGCGCCGCCGCGCCGGCGGCGGCCGCGGGCTCCCGGTAGCTCGGCCTGCCTCGCGAGGGGGCGGCGGGCCGCTGAGACCGGCGCGCCGCGCGAGCGGCGGGCCCCTGGGACCGGCGCGCCGCGTTCGTGGTAGGGAGCGCGGATGCACCGCCGCCCTCGCCTCGCCGCCACCTGCGCCGCCCTCGCCGCCCTCCTCAGCAGCTGCAGCGCCACGCCCGACGCCGCCGCGCCGGCGGGCGGCGGGCAGCGCGACGCCGCGAGCGGCGCGCAGGCCGCGCACGCGGGCCATGCCCCGTCGCAGGGCCAGCAGGGCGCGGGGCACGACGGCCACGGCCCTGGGCACGGCGATCACGCCGGCCACGGCCCTGGACACGGCCACGGCCCTGGGCCGCTCGTGCACCGCTTCGAGCGGGCCGAGGACTGGGTGCCCGCGTTCGAGGGACCCGAGCGCGACGCCTGGCAAAAGCCGGCGGAGGTCGTCGCCGCCATGCGGATCGCCCCGGGCATGCGGGTCGCGGATCTCGGGGCCGGCACGGGCTACTTCCTGCCCCACCTCTCCCGCGCGGTCGGGCCGGCCGGCGCGGTCATCGGCCTCGACATCGAGCAGGACATGGTCCGGTACATGACGGAGCGCGCCGCGCGCGAGCGCCTCGCCAACGTCACCGCGCGGCAGGTCCGCCCCGACGATCCCGGGCTCGACCCCGGCTCGGTCGACCGCATCCTCGTGGTCGACACCTGGCACCACATCCCCGATCGCCCCGCCTACGCGGCGAAGCTGAAGGCCGCGCTCCGCCCGGACGGCGCCGTGGTCGTCGTCGACTTCACCGAGGCCGCAAGCCACGGCCCCCCGAAGGACCACCGCATCCCCGCCGAGGCCGTCGCCGCCGAGCTCCGCGCCGGGGGCCTCTCGCCCGAGATCGTCGCGGAGGACCTGCCCGAGCAGTACATCGTCGTGGGCCGGCGCGCCGGCGCCGGCGCGGCGCGCTGACGCGGGCAGCGCGTCGGCGCCCTGCTGGCGACTCTTCGGCTCGCGGTCCGGCCGAGCACCTCGAGCGCGCTCCGCGTCCGGAGCAGGGCGCGAAGATTTTTTCGAGCGACCGATGACTTCCCCGCGGGCGGGGGGTCCATGGGGCAAAAGGAGCACAACCTCATGTCCCACAAGCTCTTCGTCAGCCTGCCCATCAAGAACCTCGAGCGCACCAAGGCGTTCTTCAAGGCCCTCGGCTTCACGTTCAACCCGAAGGTCACCGGCGAGGAGGCCGCCTGCATGCTCATCGGCGAGCACGCCTACGCGATGCTGCTCGTCGAGCCGTTCTTCAAGACGTTCACCAAGAAGGAGATCTGCGACACCGCGACGCACGTGGAGGGGGCCTTCGGGCTCTCGTGCGAGAGCCGCGCCGAGGTGGACGCGATGGTGGCGAAGGCGCTCGCCGGCGGCGGCAAGGAGGCGGGGCCGCCGGAGGACCACGGGTTCATGTACAGCCGGAGCTTCGAGGACCTCGACGGGCACCACTGGGAGGTGGTGTGGATGGATCCGAAGGCCGCGCAGTAAGCCGCACGGATCTCGGCGGAGGAGAAGGGATTCGAACGCTCGGCGCGGGCGGCGGGTGGAAGATGCCGAGGAGGGGTATCCGGAACAAACCGCCGGCCCGCACTTGTCTTTTTGCGCCTTTGCCTTGAGCTCTCTCCCTCTCCGGATCCCTGCCGGACTCCTGGTGGGTGGAGCTAGCGATACCCGGTGACGTCGGCCGGCTTGCCGGCGTCCTGGACCTCGACGAGGTACCGCCACGCGTCGGGCTGGCTGCCGTCCAGATCCGTGAAGCCATAGACCCGCGCGAGCTGACCGCTCGACAGCGACTGCCCTGACCACCGGGCCACCGCCGGATCGGCCGCGAGCGCCGCCACCGCCCGGCCGGCGTACGCGGGGGTCTCCGAGATCGCGAAATGGGGCTGCTTCGCGAGCGCGTCTCGCCAGTTCTCCTCGGTGACCCCGTAATGCTCCAGCATGACCTCCGAGCGCAGCCACCCCGGCGTCAGCGCGACGGCCGAGCAGCCGTGGGCCCGCAGCTCCTCGGCCTGGGCGAACGCCATGCGGAGGACCGCGGCCTTGGCCAGGTCGTAGAAGAAGGCGACGCGGTAGTGCCCTGCATTGTAGTCGGCCGTGCCGTCCGTGATCTCGACGACCAACCCGCCGGGCCTCTTGATGAGCAGCGGAAGGGCGCAGTGGCTCGTGATGATGTGGGTGTCGATGGCCAGCCGCAGCAGCCGCAACCCGTTGTCCAGGGACTGCTCCCAGAGCGGCGTGTTCCACGCGAACAGGAGCTCGCCGCCCCAGATGTCGTTGACCAGCACGTCGAGCCGGCCGTGCTCCCGCTCGATGCGCGCGACGAGCTCGCGGACCTGCTCGCGCTCCAGGTGATCCACCTGCGCCGCGATCCCCTTGCCCCCGGCCCGGGTGACCAGCTCGGCGGTCTCCTCGATCGTCTCGGGTCGATCCATCTCCGAGCGCCGCGCGCGCGTGGTCCGGCCCGTGGCGTACACGGTCGCCCCCGCCGCGCCCAGCGCGACCGCGATCCCCCTGCCCGCCCCGCGCGTCGCGCCCGCGACGAGCGCCACCTTGCCATGAAGTGCTCCGCTCATGATCCGTCGTCTCCTTCCTCGCTTGCCGAGGCGAGCGACCTTCGCACGGAAATCCTGACACCTTGTGTCATGTATCCCGGGACGCCGCGACGGTCGGCGCTGGAGGCAGCGATCGCGCTGCGGCGTCCGGGTTGCGCGGCGCCCCGGACGGCCGCTCCCCGCGTCATCCCACTCGACAGCTGATGACACGCGCGCCCAGCCGCCCTCACGACACCCGCCCATCGGTGCCACGTTTATCCACCACGTGTTACCTCGGAAGGTCGCGCGGTGCCGCTTGATGCAGCGCAGAGAAGCGCTCTACAAGTAGTTCATGATAGGTATCCCCGGCTACACGCTCACGGGTCTCATCCACGAATCCGCCGCATCGACCGTGTACCGGGGATATCGAAACGACGACCGGGCCCCCGTCGCGGTCAAGCGCCTCAGGAACGATCGCCCCGCCCCGGCCGACGTCGCGAGGCTCCGCTACGAGTACGCCATCGCCAGGGAGCTCGCCCTGCCCGGCGTCGTGAAGGCCCTCGGCGTCGTCAAGATAGGGGCGAGCCTCGCGCTCATCATGGAAGACGCGGGCGGCTGCACGCTCCATGAGCTCATCGGCGCGCGCTCCCTGACCCTAGGAGACGCGCTCCGGATCGCGATCTCCGTCGCGAGCACGCTGGAATCCATCCATCGCGGCGGCGTCGTCCACATGGACATCAAACCGCAGAACATCATGGTCGACGCGTCCACGTGGAACGCCAAGATCATGGACTTCGGCAGCGCCACGCGCCTCTCCCAGGAGGCGCAGCGCTCGAAGAGCCCCGCCGCCTTCGAGGGCACCCTGGCGTACATGTCGCCGGAGCAGACCGGGCGGATGAACCGCGTCATCGACCTGCGCACGGACCTCTACTCCCTGGGGGTCACCCTGTACGAGATGATCACAGGCAGGCTCCCCTTCCCGACGAAGGATCTCCTGGAGCTCGTGCACTGCCACATCGCCAGGCTCCCGCCGCCGCCGGCGCAGATCTCGCCCGACGTACCGCGCCCGGTGTCCGACATCATCATGAAGCTCCTGGCGAAGAGCCCCGATGATCGGTACCAGAGCGCCTACGGGCTCAGGATGGATCTCGCGGCGTGCCTCGCGCAGCTCGAGGCGGGGCCGCGGATCGAGCCGTTCGAGCTGGGGCGCCACGATTACGTGGACGAGCTGCGGATCCCGCAGAAGATCTACGGCCGCGACGCGGAGCTCGCCGTCCTCGAAGGCGCGTGGCGGCGCATCCACCAGGGCGCGCGCGAGCTCCTGCTCGTGTCCGGCCACGCCGGCATCGGCAAGTCGCTCCTCGTCGGCGAGATCCAGAAATCCGTCGCGCAGGGCAAGGGATACGTCGTCGCCGGCAAGTTCGACCAGATCAACCGGACCGTGCCCTACGCCGCCGTGGCGCACGTCTTCCGGGAGCTCGTCCGCGCCCTCTTGACCGAGCCGACGGAGGCGCTCGGGCTCTGGACGGAGAAGATCGCGACCGCCGTCGGGCAGAACGCGCCGCTCCTCGTCGACCTCATCCCCGAGCTCGAGCTCATCCTCGGCCCCCAGCCCGGCGTCGAGCCGCTCGGCCCGACCGAGGCGCAGGCGCGCTTCCACCTCGCCTTCCAGAAGTTCTGCGGCGCCATCCCCGCCCAGGAGCACCCCCTCGTCGTCTTCCTCGACGACCTGCAATGGGCGGATCCGGCGTCGCTGAAGCTCCTCGAGCAGATCCTGACCGCGCCGGAGATCAAGCACCTGCTCGTGATCGGCGCGTACCGGCAGAACGAGGTCGACGAGAGCCACCTCTTTTCGATCACCCTCTCGGCGCTGCGCAAGGCCGGGGCGAGCGTCGGGGGGATCGACCTCGGACCGCTCGATCTGCCGGTGGTGACGCGGCTCCTCGCCGACGCCCTCTCCTGCGATCCGGAGCGGGCCGAGCCGCTCGCGCGCCATGTCATGAGCAAGACCCACGGCAACCCGTTCTTCATGAACCAGTTCATGAGGGCGCTCCACGCCGAGGGGCTCATCGCCTTCGACCCGGCCCGGCGCGCGTGGGCGTGGGATCTGCCGCGCGTCCAAGAGAGGAAGGTCACGGACAACGTCGTCGACTTCATGGCGGGCAGGCTCCGGGAGCTCGACGCGCGCGCGCAGCGCGTCCTGACGCTGGCCGCGTGCATCGGCTACCGATTCGACCTGAAGACGCTCGCGACCGTGGCCGGCAAGCCGCGCGGCGCGGTGGCCGACGAGCTCTCGGCGGCGCTCCGCGAGGGACTAATCCTCGCCGTCGGCGCGGACTCGAGGTTCTTCGACGCGGCCGTGAGCGACGCGATGGCCGGCGAGGCGGACGAGCCGGAGCTCTCGGTCGACGCCGCCTACCGGTTCTTGCACGACCGCGTGCAGCAGGCGGCCTACCGGCTCCTCGACGACGACCGCAAGCAGGAGGTCCACCTCCAGATCGGTCGGCTCCTGCGCGCGCAGGGCGACCCCGGAGGCGCCGAGGGCAAGGTCTTCGAGATCGCGACCCACATGAACCTCGGCATGGCGCGGATCGCCGCGCCGGAAGAGCGCGTCGCGCTCGCTCGCCTGAACCTCGAGGCGGGCAGGAAGGCCAAGGCGGGCGCGGCGTACGAGGCGGCCGCGAGCTACTTCGAGGCCGGGACCACGGCGCTCGGCCCGCGGCGCTGGGACGAGCAGCACGAGCTCACCTTCGCGCTGACCCTCGGGCTCGCGGAGTGCCTGTGCCTGACCGGCAAATTCGACGCCGGCGAGCGGCTGTTCGGCGACCTCCTCGAGCGCGCGAGGACGCGGCTCGACAGCGCGCAGGTCCTCAACCTGCGCATGTCGTTCCACCTGATGCGCGGCGAGCTCTCCGACGTCGTGGCGCGCGGCCTCGAGGCCCTCGCGCTGCTCGGGGTCGACGTCCCCAGGGCGGCCGAGGAGCAGGGCGCGCGGCTCGCGAGGGAGCTCGAGGCGATGCAGGCCCACCTCGCAGGCCGCCAGATCGCCGATCTCCTGGGGCTGCCCACCGCCGCCGATCCGGAGAAGCAGGCCGTCCTCCGCCTCCTCGCCGACCTGACGCAGCCCGCCTCCGCGCTCGGCCTGCCGGTCCTCGGCCCGCTCACGCTCATCATGCAGATCAACCTCGCGATGGAGCACGGCCACGCGAGCACCTCGGCGTACGCGTACGTGCTCTACGCGGTGCTCCTGATCGACGGCGTCTTCGCGCCGAGGACCACGGAGGACAGGTTCAAGGAAGCGTACGAGTTCGCCAAGGTCGGTATCGAGCTGAACGAGCGGATCCCGAGCCCGCGCATCGCGTGCATGCTGCTCACGACCTACGCGTCCATCCTCCACTTCTTCGAGCCGCTCCGGGACACGATCAAGCTCCTCGCCCGCTCCCGGCAGGCCGGCCTGGAGTCCGGGGATCTGGCGTACTCGTCCTATTGCTGCATTCACATGGTCTCGGCGAGCCTGGGCCTCGGCGACGATCTCGGCGCGGTGGCCGAGGAGATCGAGCAAGATCTCGCGCTGATGCGGCGGACCAACGACAAGCTCACGACGCTCATCCTCACGTGCGCCAAGCAGGTCGTCGCGAACCTCGCGGGGCGCACCGACGGGGCGCACACGCTGGGCGACGGCGCCTTCGACGAGGCCGCGTTCGCCAGCGCCATCTCGGTCCCGGAGCTCACGTACGTGGCCGCCTGGTATCATGTGCAGAAGATCCAGCTGGCGTATCTCTACGGCGACCACGGGGCCGCGCGCTCGCTGATGGCCGCCGTGGAGAAGATGACCGCCGGCAGCGCGAACAACTTCTGGGCGACCGAGCTCGTCTTCTATTCGTGCCTGAGCCTCGCCGCGTCGTGCGACGGGGCGCCGGCCTCGGAGAAGGGGCGGATCGTCGCGGCGGTCGCGGCGCAGCGGGAGAAGCTCGCCCGCTGGGCCGAGCGCTGCCCCAGCACCTACGGGCACAAGCACCTCCTCGTCTCGGCGGAGCTCGCGCGCATCTCGGGCGACGACCGGCACGCCGCGGCGCTGCTCTACGACCGGGCGATCGAGGGCGCCGAGGAGGCCGGGTTCACGCGCGACCAGGCGATCGCGAGCGAGCTCGCCGCGAGGTTCTACCGGGGGAGCGGCCTCACGCGGTGCGCCCGCGCCTACATGACCGACGCCCACCACGGCTACATGCAGTGGGGGGCCACCGCCAAGGCGGGCCGCCTGGCGGCCGAGGCGCCGCACCTCGTGACGAGGGTCGATCTCACGTCGGCGCCGCCCGGCATGCTGGAGCTCGCCCGGACCACGGTCCAGACCACCTCGACGACGCGGCTCAGCACCAGCGTGCTCGACGTCGAGGCGGTCATCCGGGCCGCCCAGGCCATCGCCGGCGAGGTCGTCCTCGACAGCGTGGTCCACCGGCTGCTCGACATCGCGATCCAGAACGCCGGGGCCAAGAAGGGGGTGCTCGTCCTGGAGCGGGATCAACAGCTGGTGATCGAGGCGACCATCACGGTGGATCCGAACACGGCGCGGGTGGGTCACCCGGTCCCGGTCGAGGGCAGCGCCGAGGTCCCGTCGTCGATCGTGCAGTACGTCGCGCGGACACGGCTGCCGGTGGTCCTCGCGGACGCGAGCCAGGAGCCTCGCTTCGCCGCCGACGCCTACGTGGCCGCGAACGACCCGAAATCGATCCTCTGCCTGGCGATGGTGCACCAGGGGCGCACGACCGGCGTGCTCTACCTGGAGAACAGCACGGCCACCAACGTGTTCACGTCGGCCCGGCTGGAGCTCTCGAAGCTCCTCCTGGCGCAGGCGGCGACCGCGGTGGAGAACGCGGTGCTGTACGCGCACCTGCACAAGCGCACGGAGGCGCTGCACCGCGCCGAGGAGCGGGTCCGGGTCGAGTTCTCGGAGCGGGAGCGGAGCGAGCACGCCCGCGCCGAGCTCCAGGAGGAGATCATCCGCGTGCAGAGCGCCCGCCTGGCGGAGCT
The DNA here is from genome assembly GCF_028553905.1 of Sorangium sp. So ce836. Classification (NCBI taxonomy): domain Bacteria; kingdom Pseudomonadati; phylum Myxococcota; order Polyangiales; family Polyangiaceae; genus Sorangium; species Sorangium sp. So ce836. Next base: position 7,031,876 of record NZ_CP102233.1, read on the forward strand.
CTCCACGCCCATCATCCCGATCACCGACCGGATCATGGTCATGCCGCTCATCGGGATGATGGACAGCCAGCGGGCGCAGCAGGTCCTGAGCACGGCGCTCCAGGGGGTCGAGTCGACCGGCGCCGAGGTCGTGATCATCGACATCACCGGCGTGAGGACGGTCGACACCGACGTCGCGAGCACGCTGATCAACGCCGCCGTCGCCCTCCGATTGCTCGGGGCGCAGGCGGTGATCACGGGCATCCGCCCCGACGTCGCCCAGACGCTCACCGCTCTGCAGATCGACCTCGGCTCGGTGGTCACGCAGGGGACGCTCCAGAGCGGCATCGCCTACGCCCTGCAGCGGGTGGGGAGCCGCGGCGCGCCCCTCGGCGCGCGCGCGCGGTGAGGCGCGGCCGGGGCGCGTGGCGCCGCGTCGCTCGAGGGCGGACGCGGCGGCGAGAGCGCGGCGGGGAGGCGCGCCGGCGGGCGGAGGCGGGTCATAGAGGGATGTTGAAGAACTCGTTGCAACAGCCCTGCTTCAGGTGGCACACCTCCTTCACCGCGCCTTCGCACGTCCCGACCTGCACTCCATCGACGAGGCACGCGCACCTCGTCGTGCCGTCGGCGGACGGGCCGCACTCGACCTCGTGCTTCTTGCCGAGGCACGTGGACGCACACGCGCACTCGTTACCCTCCAGGTCGTTCGGGTAGGTGCACTCCAGCCCCCAGCACCCGCTGGCCGCGATGCACGCGAACGCCGCGTCGTGCTCGTCGCTGCACTCGTCGGGCCGCCTGCACGAGGGCGCGCCGGGCAGCTCGCACGAATACATCGCGGCCATCTCGTCATCGCACTCGGAGCCGGTCAACGCGATGGTGAGGCGACAGGACCCATCGCAGTCCAGGTCCGGCGGATCGCAGCCGTACATCTTGTGCTGCTCACAGATATCCAAGCACGCCTGCACACCGCTCGGAATTCCCGCTTCGCCGCCGCCGCCCCCGCCGCCCCCGCCGCCCCCGCCGCTTCCGCCGCTTCCGCCGCCCCCGCCGCTTCCGCCGTCGCCCATGATGGTGCCGGTGCTGCCGCTGCTGGTCGGCTCGTCGTCGCCGTCGCCGCACGCCACCAACGTGGATAGGGCCATCATCGACAGGAGCCAACCGATCCGAATACTACTTTTCATCACCATCTCCTAGCGTATCGCTCTGCGAGCGAGACACGCAATCCAGGCGTGCCCTCGTCCAGCAAACGTAGGGCCTGGATCCGCCGCGCGACCGCATGCCCAGCGGCCCCTCCCCCGGACGTCCGCTCCTGGCCGCGAGCCCGGGCTCGAGGGGGTCGTAGGGCCGCGATGTCGTCTCGTCCGCGCTGCTCGGCGGCGGACGGGCGCGGCGGCGACATGGCAATCTCTGCCGTCGCACCATGGCAAAAATTGCCAGAGCGGCAAACTTTGCCAGCAGGCGTCGCCAGCGTCGCTGCGGCGACCTCGACCTGGGTCGGGTCGAGGTCCGCGAGGATCGCCCTCGCCATGGCTGGCTCGGTTCTGGCACCTAGAGGCGCATCTTCCCGCCACAGGCCACAGGCTGTGGCGTGGACGCGGCTTCTTCGATGCATCGACCGGCCCCCGACCCGACCCAGCTTGGCGCGACCCAGGCGAGGTCATGGAACCCGGGCGGCCCTCGCGAACGGATGATGAGCTCCAGGTAACCCGATCTCCGCTCTGCGCGGCCAGCGCCCCGCCCTGCCCCGGCGAGCGCGCGGCGTGTCCGGCCTGGTGAATCCACGGCCCGGGCCGGCGCGGCGATGCGCGCCGGCGTCGCCTATTTTGTGCGCCGAGCAAAGCACCTCGCGGCAGCGCGCGAGCCAGGAACAGATCAGCTCGCGACAGAATGTAATGCTTGCCCCGAGCGCGAACAGCATTCATATTCCCGTCGCGCTCGGTCGTGGCTCACCGCGTGCGCGACCAGCGCGCGAGCAGGGCATCGCAGGAGCGTCGACTCCGAGGATCCCGAAGGCCGTGCTGCACACAGCGCGGACGACGGCAGCACGCGACAAGCCAAGGGCGAGCGTGCGTGCCCGCTCATCAGGCCGACGTGCGGTGTTCTCCCGCGCTCGCCTGGACTCCGTCCCTCTTCGTCTTCGAGCGCGCGCCCACCGCGGGCGCGGCTCGTCATCATGGTCGTTTTCAGGAGGTCTCATGCTTTCCAAGCGTTCGAGTTCGAGCATTTCGGTGCGCTCGTGGTCTGTCCCTGGCTCCGCCGGGGCATGGCGGAGGGCGCGGCACGCCGCGCTCGCCGCGCTCGCCCTCCTGCCCGCCGCGTGCTCGGACTTCGAGCCGGGGGACGGCGATCTGGACGACTCCAGCGCGCTGCTCGACGCGGCGGAGGCCGACCTCGGCGAGGCCGCCGAGGCGCTCACGCTGCCGTTTCCGATCGAGCGCCTGAAGTCGCTCACCGTCACCGAAGTCGACATCGTGTCCCAGTTCTCGCTGAAGGACGTCCTGCAGCAGCTGGTCACCCAGTCGGGCGTCCCGGGCCTCACGCCCCTCACGCTGTTCCGGCGGTTCATGGACACGCACCGAGAAGCCCCCGGCCTCTTCTCCTCGGTCCCGCATTGCAATGACGTGGCCGCCAACCCGAACGATGTGTTTCCTGCCCCGCAGCCCGGCGACACGCCCACGACGGGGTCCATCAACGGATGGCCGGTCCGCTGCCCGCGGACCATCGGACAGGATTCCGCCATCGATCCGTTCTCCACGACGGCCGGCGACAACGCTTACATGGCGACGACGCTGGCGAACCGCTTCGATCTCGCCCCTCCGGACGGCGCCCACTGCGGGGAGTACCGGATCGTGTTCGCGCGGAAGTCGGGCCACCCCGACTTCGACTCTGCCAGGCCCGACCAGACCTTTCGGCGCAGCTTCATCATCTTCGAGGGCCGGCTGCCCAACCCGAGCCCCAGCCTCGGCCGGCAAGGCTGCCGCCCCATCGTCGAGTTCTGGCTGAACCAGTCGAACCCCTCCAAGACCGTGGCGACCCGGGCGACTGAGCTGAAGTCCTTCTATTTCAACGGCCTGCCCGCGTCCGGCGTCGGGCCCGTCATCCACATCGACAACTACGGCCACACGCCGGGCCCGAACAACGGCCAGATCCGGACCAATGAGTTCCTCCTGTTCCAGGAGCCGTTCGACGCCTGGTCGCTCCGGGAGTTCAGGCTCACGCACGGCACCAGCAGCAGCCCCTCGCTCAACGTCATCCCGTCGTTCGTGAAGGACAACCCGTCCGCGAAGCTCTTCGCGCCCGGCATCTCGGGCGATTCGCGGGTCACCAGCTTCCAGAGCACCGTCCTCCCGAACATGGTGGAGAGGCTCGCCGCGGCCGACGACGTCAACCGCTTCGCGTACCCGTCGGCGCTGCCCGACTCGATGAACGCGGGCGAGAGCCTGATGATCCCCCTCCAGAACAACTACCTGAACGCGATCGGCACCGGGACGTCGACCCTGAGGACCAACATCGCGAACAAGCTGACCGCCATGGGCAGCGACCTGTCCGGCACGCCCACCAACCTGTCCGTGGATCAGATCATCGGGCGCGCTCAGTCCCTCGCCTGCGCGGGGTGCCATGAGCCCGTGGACGCCACCAACAGCCCGAGCAGCAGCCTCGACGTGGGCCTGTCGAGCGCGTTCCCCAAGACGCTGGTCTTCACCCACACCTCCGAGAAGACAGCGCCGGTCGACCCGAGCAACGTGAACGGTCCGCAGCGCTTCATCCTCTCAAACGCCGTCCTCAACACGTTCCTCCCGTATCGCGAGAAGGTGATGACGCATTTCCTCCTCAACAACGCGACCCTCGGGTTCGAGAAGCCGGGCGCGTGGACCTCGACGCAGGCCCTGCTCGCGACCCACACGGGCCGGGTGAAGGAGGGCATCGCGTCGCTGGAGGTCAGGACCCCGAGCTCGTTCAACGCGATCGTCAGCCCGAACTTCAGCACCTCGGGCCTCACGCCGGTGGGCAACAAGATCAAGCTCTCTCTCTTCGTGTCGAAGCAGCAGCCGAACCCGAGCTGGGTTGGCAACCTGGAGGTGCTGATCTCGATCCCGTCCGCCGGCATCAACAACCAGTGGGTCGGCAACGTCGTGCTCAACGGCCTCACCCGGGGCGTGTTCAACGAGGTCACGTTCTCGCAGCTCCCGGCGGCCACCGTCACGGCGCTCAACGCGGCGCCGAGCGACGTGAAGCTGCAGTTCAACTTCAACGTGACCGCGAACTCCGGCCCCTACTACATGGACGACATCCGGTTCGAGAACTGATCCGCGTCGCGCTCTCGTGAGCAGGACGCCGGCGCGGAGACGCCGGCGTCTCGCCTTGCGTGACCGATCTCCCGCCACCTCGCTCGATCCGCCCCGCCTCGCGGCCCCGCGTCCAGGAGGGGCTCGACCTCATAGAAGGCGCAGGGCCCGAAGCAGCGCCTCCATGTCGCCGGACGGCACAATTGCAGCGCCACCCAATTCGGCTCTTACCCGAATCGTCCAGTCCGCCCGCAGGCGCGTGACGCCTCGCATCGAGGCATAGGCGAGTATGCCTATGCCTCGATCCAGAGGACTTCGATACGAAGTCGTTGCAGTCACCTGCACCGGGTGATGCGAGGAAGGACGGCGATCGTCGAGCTGCGCCGAGCGCCGTGTCGACGAGAGCAGGATCTTCTGGACCGGAGTCGCCGCATCCGTACAGGCTGCGGGCAGCTGCAACAATCCCGGGCAATGGGACGGAAACGGAAGGTCTACCCATGGGCGCATCGCCCTCTCACGCGCCGCGCGGCGCCGTCACGCTGTCGCTCTGCTTCCTGATCACCCTGCTGGAAGGGTTCGACATCCAGGCCATCGGCGTGGCCGCCCCCCGGCTGATCCCCGCCCTGGGCCTCTCGCCCGGGCAGGCGGGCGTCGTGTTCGGGGCCGGCATGGCGGGGCTCGTCTGCGGCGCGCTGGGCGGCGGCTGGATGGCCGACCGCATGGGCCGCAAGCCGCTGCTGATGATCGCCGTCGGCGTCTTCGGCCTGTGCACGCTGGCCACCGTGGTGGCGGGCGGGCCGCTGTCGCTGGGCCTCTACCGGTTCCTGGCCGGGGTCGGCCTGGGGGCGGCGATGCCCACCCTAGTGGCCGTCGCCCTGGAGATCGCCCCGCCCGACCGGCGGACCCGCACCACCACCCTGATGTTCAGCGGCATGCCGGCCGGCGGCGCGCTGGCGGCGTTGTTCGCGGCCGGTTTCCTGGACCGGTTCGGGTGGAAAAGCATCTTCGTGGCCGGCGGCGTGCTGCCGCTCGTGCTGCTGCCCGTCATGGCGCGGCTGATGCCTGACAGCCGCGCGGCGGCGGCCAGCGACGCAGAGCGGCCGGGCGCCGTGCAGGCGCTCTTCGGTCATGGCCGGCTGCTGATCACAGTGCTGGCGTGGTTCACCTTCGGCCTGACGCTGCTCGTGCTGTACCTGCTGCTGAACTGGCTGCCGTCGCTGGTGGCGGCCAAGGGCCTTGGCGGGGTGGGAGGGGCCGGCGCCGCGTTCGCCTTCAATGTCGGCAGCGTCCTCGGCTGCTGGATCATCGGCTTGCTGGTGGACCGGCTCGGGCCGCGCCTGCCCATCATCGCGGCCTATCCTGCCCTTGGGCTGTCGCTATTCGGGCTGGCCGGGGCCGACAGCCTGCTGCCCGTGCTGGTGCTGGCCGGCCTGGCCGGGTTCTTCCTGCTGGGCGCGCAGTATTCGCTCTATGGCGTCATCCCGCTCTATTACCCGGCGCCGGCGCGCGGGCTGGCCACCGGCGCCTCCATCGCCGTCGGCCGGATGGGTTCCATCGGCGGACCGCTGGTGGCGGGCCACCTGCTCGGCCAGGGCTGGGGCCCCGCCGGCGTGGCCATGGCCATGGTGCCGGTCGTGCTGTCGGCGGGGGTGGCGGCGGCGGTGATGACCATCCGCGGCCGCCGTGCCGGTGATTGAGGCACGGCGGCGGCTTCAACAAGGGGCGGCGTCAAGCCGCATGTCTGCGGGAGAATATCATGCAGGTGATCGTCGTGGGCGCCGGGATCGGCGGCCTGGCCGCGGCTCTTTCGCTCCACGCCTCGGGCCATGAGGTGACGGTGTTCGAGGCCGCGCCCACCCTCCTGCCGCTCGGGGTCGGCATCAACCTCCTGCCCCACGCCGGCGAGGTGCTGAACGAGCTGGGCCTGGTCGAGCCCCTCTTGGCCCAGGGGGTGGCGACCCGCGAGCTTGTCTATTTCAACCGCTTCGGCCAGCGCATCTGGGGCGAGCCGCGCGGCCGCTTCGCCGGCCACGCCGCGCCGCAGATCTCCCTGCACCGCGGCGCGCTGCAGGGCGTGCTGTTCGACGCCGCCGTCGAGCAGCTCGGCCCGGGCCGGGTGATCTGCGACCGGCGCCTCGTGGACCACGAAGAGGCCGCAGGCCGCATCGTGGCGCGCTTCGTCGACCGCGAGGGCGCGGCCTGGGAGGTTCCCGGCGATCTCCTGATCTGCGCCGACGGCATCCATTCGGCGGCGCGCGCCCGCCTCTATCCGGACGAGGGGCCGCCGGTCTACGGCGGCCGCATCCTGTGGCGGGCGACCACGCTGGCGGCGCCGTTCCTCACCGGCGCCAGCATGATCATGGCCGGGCATCAGGACCAGAAGTTCGTCGCCTATCCCATCTCTCCGCCGGGGCCGGACGGCCGCCAGCGGATCAACTGGATCGCCGAGCTCGCCGTCGCCGAGAGCCTGCGGCGGGAGGACTGGAACCGGCGGGGCGATCCCGCCGACTTCCTGCCCAGGTTCGAGGCCTGGCGCTTCGACTGGCTGGATGTGCCCGGCCTGATCCGGGGCGCCGAGGCGATCTACGAGTTCCCGCTGGTCGACCGCGACCCGCTGCCGCGCTGGAGCCATGGGCGCATGACGCTGCTGGGCGACGCGGCCCATCCCATGTATCCGATCGGCTCCAACGGGGCGAGCCAGGCCATCTTGGACGCCCGCGCCCTGGTCCGCGCGCTCGCCGCCCACGCCGATCCGGTGGAGGCGCTGGCCGCCTACGAGGCCGAGCGCCTGCCGGCCACCGCCGCCATCGTCGCGGCCAACCGCGGCAACGGTCCGGAGCAGTGCATGCAGATCGCCCAGGACCGCGCGCCCGACGGCTTCGACCGGATCGAGGACGTCTTCGCCCCCGGAGAGCTGGAGGCGATCGCCGCCCGCTACAAGGTGCTGACCGGCCTGAAGCGCGCCTCGGAGCCCCGCGCGTGAGGTAGCGGCGCGCCCCTCATCTCCTCCGGCAGCCGACATATCCAGTGATGTGCGTCGCCATATCCGATGATGTGCGCCGCCATTTCGCGCGCCCTCTCCGCACGAGCCAGCGTATGCTGAATTACCCTCTTGTGGCGAAAGCGAGGAAGCGCGTGGCGAGTAGCGGACGTTTTCGGGGATGGATGTGCCTCATCGCGATCACGGCGGCGGGGATGCTCGTGGGCTGCGGCGACGACGCGCCGGCGCAAGACGACGGCGTGGCGTCGGCGGCTCTCCAGTGCTCCGTGAAGGAGGGCGCCACGCCCGCCTTGCTCGCGCTCTGCGCGATCCCGGGGACGGTGGGCCAGCACCTGCCGCACATGGAGCGAGCACGTTTCGACTATGATCCGCCGGGGCTCGCGGTGGATCGCATCCACGGCCGCTACACGCCGCGCCGGGGCGCGATCAGCTGGAAGGAGACGCCCGCCGCGGACAGCTATCTCCGCAAGACCAAGGCGCAGGGGAGCGTCACCCGGACCGCGAACGGGGCCGTGGCGACGTACGACCGGGAGACGATCGAGGACAGCGGCGCGGTGCACGTCACGGAGGTCGAGGAGACGTTTCAACGCGTGGAGCGCACCGAGGGCGACGAGACGTTCCAGCGCTGTCTGCTCACGCGGAGGACGCGCCCTGCGGGCGGCGGCGATCTCGACTGGCTGACGCAGCAGGGAGAGTGGGACGGCACGTCACTCTCTTACACGCAGGAGCGGATCTCGCGCACGCACGGCGGGCGGATCCAGCTCGACGGGCAGCTGCAGGCGGACGGGTCGTGGACCGAATCCTACGGGGGGCGGTACGGCTGGTCCGATGTCTCTGAGAGCTGGAGCGGCGATGCGGACGGGAACACGCTGGTCTACTGGGAGAGGAACTGGGGCGACGAGTACGTCTGGGGCACGGATGCGCGCGCTCGCGACGGCTCGCTCCACCGCTACATCCGTCATGTCTATGAGTGGTGCGTGCCCTGGGACGACCTCACGGTCCAGGCCGATGGCACGGGGTCGGGCTCCGCGAGGATCTGCGTGCCCTTCTACGACGAGGAGAGCGGGTACGAGGACGTCGTTTACGCCGCCTGCACGATCGCGGTAGCGAACGGCTCGTGCGCGAAGACCTGCGACAACGGTGTCGTGTACTCCTGCAACGATCTCTTGTGAAGCGGTCCCGCCGTCTGGGGAAGAGCTTCAGGCAGGCATCCGGCGCGCCTTGCGCGACAGCGCGTAGGCGATGCCGCTCTGCAGGGTGCCGCAGGTGACGAGCCCCCTCATCTCGGTCCCCAGATCGACCAGCGACTGCGCGACGACGGGGCGTATGCCCGTCAACACCACCTCGGCGCCGAGCAGCCTCGCCGCCTGAGCGACGCGGACCAGCGCGGCGGCGACCTCCGCGTCGACGTTCTTCACGCCGGTGATGTCGAGGATCGCCACCTCCGCTTGCTTCTCGCCGAGCGCGTTCAGGAGGATCTCCAGGATCTGCTGCGCGCGCTCCCGGTCGATCGTCCCGACGAGCGGCATGGCGATCACCCCGTCGGCGATCGGGATGAGCGGCGTGCCGAGCTCCCGGAGCGCCGCCTGCTGCGACTGGATCAGCTGCACCTGCGCGAGCGTCTCCTGCTCGTAACGGAGCTGCTCCGTGATGTCCCTGAAGAAAGCCGCGAAGCCCGTCTGCTCGCCGGTCGGGCCCACGAGCGCGAAGGCGCTGAGCTGCCCCATCCACGAGCTCCCGTCCGGGCGCAGGATCCTGAGGACGCCGCGCCAGGCGCCCTGATTGGCGAGGGCGGGCATGGCCACGTTGGAGAGCTGGGCGAAGTCCTCCGGTGCATAGAAGTCCGCCAGCGGGCGACCGACCCCCCCGTCGGCGAAGCCGCTCATCGCCTTGAAGGCGAGGTTTGCGTAAGTAACCACGCCGGTCAGGGTCGTCATGGTGATGCCATCCAGGGCATTCTCGACGAGCCTCTTCGAGACAGCGCCGTCCTCGGCCTGGCGGCGCAGCTCGGCCTCGCTCTCCATCTGCGCTGTGACGTCCTGGACCACGCTCATCACCTGACGCGCCCCTCCGGCGGCGTCGGCGTCGAGACGGATGTCACGCCGCGTGAACCAGCCCCAGGAGCCGTCGGCCCTGCGCAGGCGGTAAGCGAGCTCGGTGGTGTCGCTCGCCGGGCCCTCCTGGGCCCGGCGCTGCTGCTCGCAGGCCCGGGGCCGATCATCCGGATGAGCCAGCTCCACGAACGCGTCGAGGCCAGAAAACGCCGCGTCGTCCGCCGCATAGCCGAGCTCGCCTGCGAGCGAACGGTTCTCGTACAGCCTGCGCTGCTCGACGGGCTCGTCGACGGAGATCAGGTATGGAGCCGCCTCATGCATGCGGTAGACCCGACGCAGCTCGGCGCGCAGCTCCCGCTCGATCTGCTCGAGCTCGGACAGGCGAGCGCGGAGGGCGGCAAGCTCGCTCTCCTGCGCGCGGTGCGCCGAATCATGACAATCCACGGGGCTTCCTTGGGTAGATCCAGACGGTCCGGTCCGAGACATCGCCGCGAGCCTACTACCGATGGGCCGCCACGGGGAAGAGCCCATCGCCGCCCTGGAGCGGTGTTGTCATCGTTGGTGCGACAGCTGAGCTCATGTGTCGAGCCCCCACGCGCACGCGCCGATCAGGAGCCCGGACGAGCGCCTCATGCCTGCTGGCCGGCGGCGCGCAGAGCGCCGTACTGGCGTGGTCGCGGCATGCGGGTCACAAAGAGCGCTTACGAGTGCCTATGACACCACGCCCCACCTCGAGGACCCCCTCGCCGAAACGGTGAGGGTCGAGGACGCCAAACTGCTCAGTGCGACGGCGGCCCGCTCTCAGGCCCGCTCTCCGCGCCGAGCGACCTGGCCCTCGACCTCCGGAGCGCCCGCCCCTCCAGCGCGTCGGCGAGCGCTGGCCTCACCGCCGCCGCGAGGTGCTGCTGGATCGCGCGGGCGACGTGCGCGACGTGGGGCGGCTCCATCATGGTGAAATGGTTGCCGGGCACCACCTGGAGGGCAAACGCCGCCCGCGAAAGCTCCATCCAGGCGTTGACGGCCGCCGCGTCCTCCGGGCTGACCTGCTCCCGCGCGCGCAGGAACAGGACGCTGGCGTCCGTCGGCCGCGGCTCGTAGCTCGCGAGCGCCTGCCACGTGCTCGTGACCTCGGCGCGGAGCCGCGCGTCGTCCTCCATGGCCGCCACGAAGCCGCGGTATCTCCGCGACGCGACCGCCTCGAGCTTCGCCATCTCGTGGGCGAGGCCGCTCGCCGGTGAGCGCTCGCGCGCGCGCGGGTCGAAGCCGGTGTCCAGGAGCAGCAGCAAAGGCACCTTGCGCGCTCGCGCGAGCAGCTGCTGCGCCACCTCGTACGCGACGACGCCGCCAGCCGAATGCCCCCCCAGGAGAACCGGCCCCTCGGGCCGCACGCGCAGGATCTCGTCCACGCACCGGGCCGCGATCGCAGGAATCGACGCGAAGCCCGGCTCGCCCGGCGCGGCGCCGGTGGGCTGAATCCCGTGGACGGGCAGCTCGCCGCTCAGGCGCTGCACCAGGGGGCGATAGGCGTGCACCGTGCCGCCGAGCGGCGGGATCAGGAACAGCGGCGCCGCGTCCGGCGCCCCCGCCTGCAGCGTGACGAGGAGCTGTCCGGTCCCGCGCCTGTCGGGGAGGAGCGCGGCGCTCCCGCTCCGCTGCGTCAGCGCCGCGCTCACGGGCGCGGGCGAGTCCGGCGGCAGCGCCTCCACCACCCGCCCGCTCGCCGGCGAGCCCGAGGGAGGGCCGGACGACTCCGGCGGACTCCAGATCTTCGGCGACACGGACCGCACCGTGGCCGGGCCCACGGTGCAGGTGGTGTCGAGCACGTGGGGGACGCGCTCGAACGGGTACGTCGGGAGCGGCACGCGCCGCCGGCGCTCGTCCCGGGAGAACGCGGCCCAGTCGACGTCGACGCCGGCGCACCAGAGCCGGCCCACCGCGCCGAGCAACGCCTCGATATCGCCGGCGCCCTCGCCCGCGCCCGCCAGGGTGGTCGCGACCGGTCGCCCCGCGCCCGGGTGGCGCGCCGCCAGGGCGGCCAGCGAGGCGCCGGGCCCGACCTCGACGAGGGCGCGATCGGCCGAGGCGAGCAGCGCGGCGATGCGATCGTCGGCGCGCGCCGAGCCCGCGAGGAGCCGGGCCCAGGTCGACGGATCGTCGACGTCGGCCTCCGTCACCCAGTCGCCGGCGAGGCTCCCGACGAGGGGAATGCTCGGCGCCCGCCTCGCCATCGACGCGGCCCGCCGGGCGATGCGCGCGAGGAGCGGCCCCTCGGCCTCCTCTTCCGAGCGCCCGAGCAGCGCGGCCAGCGCGACCGCATCCTCGAGCGAGAGCACGCCGGCGACGCACGCGGCGACGACCTCGCCCACGCCGTGGCCGAACAGCGCCGCTGGGCGGATCCCCCACGACATCAGGAGCTGCGCCAGGGCGACCTCGGTCGAGAAGAGCGCGGCCGCGCGGAGGCGCGGCGCGCCGATCTCCCCGTCGCCGGAGGCGCGCCCCGGCGCCTCGGGGAAGAGCCGGTCGCGGAGGTCGACCGGCAGCTCGCGACGGAAGAGGTCGGCGCACCGGTCGATGCCCTCGCGGTAGGCGCGCTCGTGCAGGTAGAGCTCGCGCCCCATGCCGACGCGCTCCGCGCCGACGCCGGGGAACAGGAAGACGACCTCCGGCGGCCGCCTGCCGGCCACCTCCGTGACGACGCGGTCCGGGTCGCGCCGGCCCAGGGAGGCCGCCGCCGAGGCCGGATCCGCGCACACCACCGCGCGGCGGTGCGCGAAGGGCGCCCGGCCCCGCTGCAGGGTGAAGGCGACGTCGGGGAGCGAGCCCTCCGGCGCGCGCCGCAGGTGCTCGACCAGACGATCGGTGCTCCGCTCCAGCGCGGCGGGCGTCTTCGCCGAGACGACGAGCAGCTGACAGCGCCGCGACGGGCCGGACGGCGCCGGCGCCGGCGCCTCCTCGAGCACGGCGTGCGCGTTCGTGCCGCCGATGCCGAAGGCGCTCACCCCGGCGCGGCGCGGGGCTCCGCCGCGCTTCCAGGCGATCGGCGCGGCGTTGACGAAGAACGGGCTGCGCGCGAGGTCGATCTCGGGGCTGGGGCGGCGGAAGTGGAGCGTCGGGGGGATGAGCTCGTGCTCCAGCGCCAGCGCCGCCTTGATGAGGCCGGTCACCCCGGCGGCCGCGCGGAGGTGGCCGAGGTTGCTCTTCACCGAGCCGAGCGCGCAGAACCCGACCCTGTCGGTCGCCCTCCGGAACGCGCGCGACAGCGCCGCCACCTCGATCGAGTCGCCGAGCCGCGTGCCCGCGCCGTGCGCCTCCACGTACGCGATGCCCTCCGGGCTCACGCCGGCGGCGGCGTGGGCCCGGGCGAGCGTCTCGAGCTGCCCCTCCAGGCTCGGCGCGGTGTACCCCACCTTGAGCGCGCCGTCGTTGGTGACGGCGGAGCCGCGGATCACGGCGTGGATCGTGTCGCCGTCGTCGAGGGCGTCCTTCAGGCGCTTGAGGACGACGAGGGCGACGCCGTTGCTGGCCACGATGCCGCTCGCCTCGGCGTCGAAGGGCCGGCAATGGCCGTCGGGCGAGGTGACCGCGCCGTCCTCGTGGAGATAGCCGATCCGCTTCGGCGAGAGGACGCCGACGCCTCCCGCGAGCACCATGTCGCTCTCCCCGGTGAGGAGGCTCTGGCAGCCGAGGTGCACCGCGACGAGCGACGTCGAGCACGCCGTCATGACGCTCACCGCGGGCCCCCGGAGCCCCAGCTTGTAGGCCACGCGCGTGGTCAGCGAGTCGGTCACGTTCCCGGTATAGATCCGGGCGTGCTCCGAGTTCGGCGCGGCCGGCGGCGGCCCGACGCGCTCGATCCAGTAGCTCGGGGCGTCGCTCCCGGCGAACACGCCGATCGGCTTCGAGGTGGCGAGCGGGTCGTACCCGGCGCTCTCCATCGCTTCCCAGGCGCACTCGAGGAACACCCGCTGCTGCGGGTCCATGAGCGCGGCCTCCCTCGGGCTGTACCCGAAGAACGCCGCGTCGAAGCACATGACGTCATCGAGCAGGCCGGCGGCCGGGATGAACCCGGGTGTTCGATGAAGCTCCGAGTCGACGCCGAGCGCCCGCAGCTCCTCGGGCGAATAGAAGGCGATCCCCTCGATGCCGTCCTTGAGCATCGACCACAGCGCGTCGACGCTGCGCGCCTTCGGGAAGCGACCCGCCATTCCGATGATGGCGATGGCGTTCTCGGGCAGCGCCTCCCGCGCCGTGGCCTCGGCCGCGGGCGCCGCAGCGCCGGGCGCGCGCTTGGAGACGGCGCCGTCGCCCGGGGCCGCCGCCCGAGGCCCCCGCTTCAGGTGGACGGCGAGGCTGCGGATCGTCGGGAACTGGAACAGGTCCATGATGGGCACGTCCTCGCCGAGCCGCGCCCGGATGCCCGCGCGGACCCGGGCGAGGAGCAGCGAGTGACCGCCGAGATCGAAGAACGGAACGTCGAGGCCGACCTCGTCGAGGCCGAGCACCTCGCGCCAGATCTCGCCGAGGACCACCTCGATGTTCGAGGCGGGCGCCGGCGCCGCCGCCCGCGGCGCGGGCTTCGCGCGATCGTCGGCCGGGAGGGCCGCCATGTCGACCTTCCCGTTGGCGGTGAGCGGCAGCGCGTCGAGCTTCACGAACGCGGCCGGAACCATGTAGTCCGGGAGCTTCGCCGCGGCGAGCTCGCGCAGGCCTCGAGGCATCGCGCGCGCCTTGGGCCGCCGGAGCGGGCTGTTCGCGAGCGACCGCGCCGGCAAGGCCGCCCCGGGCCGCGACTGGACCCAGGCGCGCGGCCGCGGCGCGCCCTCGGCGGGCTCGAAGAGCGCGTCCATGCAGCCCGGGCCCGCGGTGCTCGACCCGGTGACCCGGACCGAACGGCCGAGGCGCGCGGCGAGCGCCCACAGCGCCTCCGGATCGACCGCGGCCACCGCTGTCCCGGCGGCCGCGGCGGCGCCGGCCGGCTCGTCGCCGGCCGCCTCCCGCAGCCGGCGCGCCGCGATCACGTCGGCGTGCACGCGCGCGTTCGGGATCCCCAGGACCTCGATCCCGAGGGAGCCCGCGTCGCGCAGCGCCCGCTCCACGCCGGCGAGGCCCTCCGCGGCAGCCCAGTCCAGCGATCGGCCGACCGCGGCCGGCTCGGGCGCCGCGCCGACGTGCAGGACCACGTCGTAGCGGAAGCGCGTCATCTCGTCGGCGCCGGGGCCTCGCTTGAGCCAGGTCTCGACGTGCTCCACGCCCGGGATCCGGTCGCGCAGCGCGTGAAAGAGCTCGGGCGCGAGGACGAGCTCCTCCTCGCCGGAGACCGCCCGCTCCACCCGGGCCCGCAGCTCGGCCGCGGCGGCGCCCGCGGGCGCGCGGTGGAGCTGCACCGACGTGTGGAACGCCTCCAGCAAGGGCAGGCTCCGGATGTCGCCCAGGAACACGACGCCTCCGGGCGCGGTCGCGCGCACGGCGCCCTCGATCACCGCGCGCAGGTAATCGGCGCTGGGGAAGTACTGGACGATCGAGTTCAAGACCACCACGTCGAAGCTGCCCGGCTCGATGCCGCGGAAGTCGTTCGCCTCCCGGCGCTGCAGCGACACGTGCGAGAGCGTGCCGCGCTCGAGCTCGGGGCGGAGGAGCGCGATCGCCTTCTCCGAGAAATCCGTGCCGAGGTAGGCGGCGCACTGCGGGGCCAGCTGCAAAAGCAGGAGCCCCGTCCCACAGCCGATCTCCCACGCCCGGCGCGGCTGGAACGAGAGGATCCGCTCGACCGTGTGGTCCCGCCATGCGCGCATTGCGGCGGCGTCGATGGGCTCTCCGGTATAGCTGCTGTTCCAGCCCGTGATGTTGAAGGCCGGATCCACGCCGGCGCCGCCCTGCCCGTAGGTGCCGTCGTACAGCGCCTGCCACGCCGAGACGTGCTCCGCCTGGAGCGACGGGGCCTGATCCGAGGCGCCGCCGTCATCGAGGCGCGGGATGACGTAAGCGACGAGCCGCTTGTTGCCCGGCGGCTCTTCGCGCGCCACAACGACGGCCTCTTCCACGTCGGGGTGCTCGCGCAGCACGGCCTCGATCTCGCCGAGCTCGATGCGATAGCCGCGGATCTTCACCTGGTTGTCGACCCGCCCCAGAAACTCGATGTTCCCGTCGGGGAGCCACCGGGCGCGATCGCCGGTGCGGTACATGCGCGCGCCCGGCTCGTCCGAGAACCGATCGGGGAGGAACCGCGCTGCGTCGAGCTCGGGCCGGTTCAGGTACCCGCGGGCGATGCCGACGCCCCCGAGGTACAGCTCGCCGGGGACGCCCACCGGGACGAGCTCCCCGCGCGGATCGAGCAGGTACACCCGCATGTTGTCGATCGGGCGGCCGATCGAGGGGTCGGCCGCCGCGGCCCCGCCGCCCGGCCGCGCCCTCGGCACGACGCACGAGGTGGCGACGACGGTCCCCTCGGTCGGACCGTAGTTGTTCACGACCTCGAAGGGGAGCCGCGCGTCGGGCCAGACGCGGAGCTTGTCCCCTCCCGTGAGCAGGTACCGGAGCGCGGCGGAAGCAGGCCAGTCGAGGCGCAGGAGCTCCTCCGCCATCGGCGTCGGCAGGAACGAGACGGTGATCCCGCGCGCGAGGAGCCACGCCTTGAGCTCGTCCGGGGAGCGGCGGAGCGGCTCCCCGGGGATGAACAGGCACGCTCCCGAGCACAGGTAAGGCCAGAGCTCCCAGACCGACGCGTCGAAGCCGGGGCTCGCGACGAGGGTCGCGCGATCGTCGCGGGAGACGGCGAAGCGCCGCACGTGCCACGCCACCAGGTTCATGAGGCTCCGGTGCTCCACGAGCACGCCCTTCGGGCGGCCGGTCGAGCCCGAGGTGTAGATGGCATACGCCAGGTCCCGGGGGCCTGCGCACGCCGGCGGGCGCGAGCCGTCCCGCGCCGCCAGGGCCGGCGCGTCCGCGTCGAGGCGGATCACCGCGCCCGCGAACGGCGGGAGGCGCTCGGCGAGGTGCGCCTGCGTGAGGAGCACCGGCGCGCCGGAGTCCTCGAGGATGAACGAGAGCCGCTCGCCCGCGATCGCGGCGTCCACGGGGAGGTACGCCGCGCCCGCCTTGAGGGCGCCGAGGATCCCGACCACCATCTCCGGCGAGCGCTCCGCGCAGATCGCGACCCGCGTGTCGGGCGCGACGCCCAGCTCGATCAGGCGGCGCGCGAGCTGGTTCGCCCGGCGATCGAGCTCTCCATAGGTGAGCGAGCCGCCGTCGGACACGACCGCGGGGGCGCGCGGCGCGGCCGCCGCCTGCTCCTCGAACAGCTCGAGGACGCCCTGATCGCGCGGGAAATCGGCGCCGGTGTCGTTCCAATCGACGAGCAGCCGGCGCCGCTCGCGCTCCGGGAGCAGCGGCATCGACGCGACGGACCGCGCGGGATCCGAGGTCGCGGCGGCGAGCAGCGTGAAGAGGTGCGTGAGCGTCCGCTCCATCGTCGACCGCTCGAAGAGATCGGTGCTGTACTCCAGCATCCCGGCGACGCCGCCGGCGGTCTCCCAGGCATAGAGCGATGCGTCGAAGATCGTCTTCTTCGTGTCCGTGTCGATGGCGCGCGCCTCGACCCCGGCGAGGTGGAGCTCGCGCTCCGCGGGCGGCTGCGGCGCGAACACGATCTGCACGAGCGGGCTGTAGCTCGGGTCGCGCTCCGGCTGGAGCTCCTGGACGAGCCGCTCGAACGGGAGCCTGTCGTGCGCATACGCGTCCAGGCACACCGCCCTCACCCGGCGGAGCAGCTGCTCGAACGACGGCGCGCCGGAGACGTCGATCCGGATGGGGACCACGTTGACGAAGAAGCCGATCGCCGCCTCGATCTCGGCGTGATCGCGGCCCGCGCTCGGCAGCCCGACCAGGAGGTCGTCGCGCTGCGTGACGCGGTGGAGCAGGACGGCGAACGCGGCCAGGAGGACCATGTTGACGGTCACGCCCTCTCGCGCGCCGAGGTCGCGGATGGCCCTCGCGACCTCCGGGTCGAGCTGGAACGGGATCGTCGCGCCGCGGAACGTCTGGACCGGCGGCCGGACGCGATCGCTCGGCAGATCGAGCAGGGGCGGCGCGCCGAGGAGCCGCTGCTTCCAGCCGGCGACCAGCGCCGACAGGCTCTCTTCGGTCAGCTGCTCTCGCTGCCACGCGGCGAAATCGGCGTACTGGAGCGGCGCCTCCGGCAGCGGCGGGGGAGCGCCCCGACGGAAGGCGTCGTAGAGCGCCGCGAGCTCGCGGTAGGCCACCTCGAGCGACCAGCCGTCGACGGCGATGTGGTGGATGTGCAGCCAGAGGACGTGATCCCGCGGCCCGAGCCGCAGCAGCCCCGCCCGGAAGACGGGCCCGCGCTTCAGATCGAAGATCCGCTGGGCTTCCGCGTCGAGGAGCCGCGCCGCCTGGGCCTCGCGCTCCCCCTCGGGGAGGTGCTGGAGGTCCGCGACCTCGAGCCGAAACGCGGCGTCCTCGGCGACGATCTGGACGGGCATGCCGTCGATCTCGGTATAGACCGTGCGCAGGATCTCGTGGCGGCGGAGGAGCTCACGGAGGCTCCGGTCGAGCGCCGGGGCGTGGAGCTCTCCGGTGAGGCGGAAGGGACAAAGGCAGTTGTAGGCCCTGCTCTCCGGCGCGAGCCGGTGGAGGAACCACATGCGCTCCTGGGCGAACGAGAGGGGGACGGGCCCCGTCCGGGCGCCCCTCGGAATGGCATGCTCCGCCCGGGGGGCCGCGCGGCCGCCCCCCTTCGCCAGCGCGGCGAGCCCGGCGACGGTCGGGTGCGCGAAGAGCTCCTGAAAACCGATGTCGAGCCCGAAGGCGCCGCGGAGGCGCGAGAACAGCTGGACGGCGTGCAGCGAGCTGCCGCCCAGCTCGAAGAAGCTGTCGTGGACGCCCACGCGCTCGACGCGCAGGAGCTCCTTCCAGAGGCCGGCGAGCGCCTCCTCCAGCTCGGAGCGCGGCGCCACGAAGGCGGTCCCGAGCCCCGTCCGGGCGCCGCCGGGCGCAGGGAGCGCCCTGCGGTCGACCTTGCCGTTCAGCGAGGTGGGGAGCGCGTCGAGCGACACGAAGACGGAGGGGACCATGTAGCTCGGCAAATGGCGCTGCGCGAGGGCGCGCAGCGCGGGGACGAGCGCCTGCTCGCCCTCGGCGGAGGCGCCCTCGACCGGGCGCGGGACGACATACGCCACGAGCCGCCGGTCGCCCGGCGCGTCCTCGCGCGCCACGACCGCGACCTCGCGCACGCCGGGGTGCTGGCCCAGCGCCGCCGCGATCTCACCGAGCTCGATGCGGTGGCCGTGGATCTTCACCTGATCGTCGATCCGGCCGAGAAACTCGATCTCGCCCGACGGGAGGCACCGCGCGAGATCGCCTGTCCGGTACAGCCGTGCGCCCGGCCCGGGCCGGAAGGGGTTCTCGACGAACCGCTCCCGCGTGAGCTCGGGGCGGTTCAGGTAGCCGCGGGCCACGCCGGGGCCGCCGATGTAGATCTCGCCGGCGACGCCGACGGGGACCGGCGCGCGGCGGCGATCGAGCAGCAGCACCTGGACGTCGCCGCACGCGCGGCCGATCGAGCTCGACCACGGGCGCTCGAGGTCCGGGATGCCCATCTGGCGGCGGGTGGCGAACACGGTCGTCTCGGTGGGCCCATAGATGTTGAGGATCGCGGGCCGCTCGTCCCCTCGGCGGTCCCACCACGGCTTGAGCGCGGCCACGTCGAGCGCCTCGCCGCCGCAGATCACGAGGCGCAGCTGCAGGCGGTCGCGGAGCGATGGATCGCCCGCGGTGTCGGCGTCGATGAGCTGGCGGAGCGCCGAGGGCGTCTGGCAGACGACGGTCACCCCCTCGTCGCCGAGGAGCCTGTAGAACGCGTCCGGCGTGCGGCTCGTGAGGAACGGCACCACGACCAGCCGCCCGCCGTGGCAGAGCGCGCCCCAGATCTCCAGGACGGAGAAATCGAAGGCATAGGAATGGAATAGGGTCCAGACGTCGCGATCGCCATAACCCACCTCACCGGCGGTGTGGTCGAAGAGGCGGACCACGTTGGCGTGGGTGACCATCACCCCCTTGGGCTTCCCGGTCGACCCCGAGGTATAGATGATGTACGCGAGGTTCTCCGGGCCCTCGCCCGGCGCGGGCGCCACCGCGTCCTCGGGCTGTCGCTCGATCACGGCCCGATCCGCGTCGAGGCACACGACCCTGGCGCTCCCGCTCCTCAGCCGGGCGGCGAAGCGCCCCTCGGTGAGGATCACGGGGACGCGGGTATCCTCCAGCAAGAAGGCGAGTCGCTCCTCGGGGTACGACGGGTCGAGCGGGACGTAGGCGGCGCCGGACTTGAGGACGCCGAGCAGCGCGACGATCATCTCGAGCGAGCGTTCCAGGCAGACGCCGATCGGGACGTCGGGCCCCGCGCCGCTCGCCCGGAGGAGGTGGGCGATCTGGTTGCTCCGTCGATCCAGCTCGGCGTAGGTGAGGCGGCGCCCCTCGAAGGCCGCCGCCACGGCGGACGGGGCGCGCCGGGCGTGCGCCTCGACCCGCTCGTGCAGCCGATCGCGCGGCGGATCGAACTCCCCGCCGCTGTTCCACCCGAACAGGAGCGTGCGCCGCTCCTCCTCGGTCAGGATCGGCAGCTCCGAGACGGGCTGCGCGGGGTCGCTCGCGGCGCCGCCCAGCAGCGCCGCCCAGTGCCCGAGCAGCCGCTCCACCGTCGCGTGCTCGAATGAATCGCGGTTATAATCGATGCGCGCGCTCACGCCCGCGCCGGACTCCTCGACGCGGACGGCGAGCTCGAACGCCACCTCGGTCGCCTCCATCGCCGCCGGCGTCAGCGTGAGCAGAGCGCCTCTCCTCGGCTCGATCGCGCCGCGCGCGCTGGAGAAGGTGGCCTGGACGAGCGGGGCGCGGCTCGGATCGTGCGGCAGCGCGAGCCGCTCGACCAGGGAAGCGAAGGGGAGATCGCCGTTCTCCTTCGCCTCCTCCAGGGAGCGGCGCACCTGGCGCAGGAGCGCTCGAAAGCTCGGATCCGCGCCCAGCCTGCCCCGCACGACCACGAGGTTGCCGAACGGACCGATGAGGCCCTGGGTCTCCTCGTCTCGCCCGGACAGCGCCACGCCGATGAGGACGTCGTCCTGGCCTGTATAACGGTGGAGCACGGCGTGCATTCCCGCGAGCAAGACCGTGGACAGCGCCACGTCTTCCTCCCGCGCCAGGGCGCGGAGCGCGCCCACGAGCTCAGGATCGAGCGCGCACGCCACCGAGCCTCCGTCGAATGTCCGCGTCGCGGGCCGCGGCCGATCCGTCCGGATCTCCAGCGCTTCCGGCGCCCCCGCGAGCTCGCGACGAACGTGCGCGAGCTGCGCGTCGAGGCGCTCCGCGGTCCTGTGCTCCCGCTGTCGACGCGCGTGGTCCTGATAACCTATCGGCGGCGCCGGCCGCTCGATTCCGTGGTAGCCGTCGAACAGCTCCGCGAAAAACAGCGCTGCGCTCGGCTCGCCGTCCGAGAGGATCGGGTGCATGGCCAGCGCGAGGAGGTGACGTTGCGAATGGACGCGGATGAGGCTCACGCGCCAGAGGGGACCGCGCTCCAGATCGAGCGGCAGCGACGTCTCCCGGCGAGCCGTCGCGAGCGCCGACGCATCCGAGGCCGGCTGCCCCTCGGCGCCGAGATCCACCTCGCGAAAGGCGATCTCCGCCCGCGGCGAGACGACCTGCATCGGCTGTCCATCGCGCTCTGCGAAGGACGTCCTCAGGATCGACTGGCGCGCCGCCAGCCCCTCGATAGCGTGGACCAGCCTGGGCACGTCCAGCTCGCCGTCCAGCCACGCCGCGCCCCGCTCCACCGGGCCCGGCGCGGCGCCGCGGCCCCGGTCGAGCCGAAAGGCGCATTCTTGCTCCAGAGAGAGCGGCAAATAACCCATTTCGTTCATCGCGGATGACCTCCCTGTTGCTGGTAGGGGTCGGTAGCATCGGCGCGCGTGGACCTACGTTACGCCGCGTCGATACGTTTGACGCGCACGCACCTCCACGCACACCGTGCTTGCTGA
Source organism: Sorangium sp. So ce836 (assembly GCF_028553905.1). Classification (NCBI taxonomy): domain Bacteria; kingdom Pseudomonadati; phylum Myxococcota; order Polyangiales; family Polyangiaceae; genus Sorangium; species Sorangium sp. So ce836. The sequence continues at coordinate 7,053,243 of NZ_CP102233.1, forward strand.
TCTGTCGTACGCTCGTCAGGCATCACGGCCGCTGGTCAGCTTCTGGCCAGAAGAAGCCGGCGCCAAGCGGACCTCAAGCTCATAAGTCGCGCTGTCGGCCGCATCGCGGCGTGGCGCGAAGCGGACGCTGCGCAGTATGCAGTAGGGACACCGCGATGCCAGCCTGTATTTGAACCAGCCCGACCACCGGCGATTGGACGACGCGTATCCGAGCTCGAGATCACAGCCTCGACTCATGCCCTTGTGGGCGGATACACCAAGCCAGCTGCCGACGCACCCTGCCTTGGTCCCCTTCCCCACCTTCCGGGTCGATTCCAGCGCATCGCGTCCGAACCTTGCTCGCGCCGCGGCGTCGGGTCGTATTCGGGACAGGGCGCGCGCGGGACGGTGGGGATGCATCCGCCGCGGCCGCGCGCCGGCCGGGCGGGATGTCCGGGCTCAGCCCGGCGCTTGCGAGAGGCCCTCGCCGGCGATGCCGGCGCTGAGCACGAACCGGAGCCCGTCGACGCCGGTCAGCCCAGGAGCCCCCGCTCGGCCAGCCACAGCGTCGCGCCGGCGCGGCTGTAGATGCCGAGCTTGTCGTAGGCGTGGGCGACGTGGTGCTGCACGGTCTTCTCCGAGATGGCAAGGACGAGGGCGATCTCGCGGTTGGTCTTGCCGGCACCGACGAGCCGCAGGACCTCCAGCTCGCGCCCCGTGAGCGCTTTTCGCGGCCGGAGGAGCCGACCGCACCGGGCGCCGCGCTCGCTGCTCGGAGGAGCGGACGGCACAGGATCTGTGGCGAGCAGGTAGCCGTACGTCGTGCCGTGTCCCCCCGTGAGGCGATGCGTCCAGATCGGGTTGGCGCAATAGATCTCCAGCATTTCCTTCGTGTACCCGACCACAAAGTACTCGAAATACGGGTGCCATGCGGGGAGGTCACGCACTCGAAATTCGATGCCGGAGTCCCTCAGCGTCGCCTCGGAGCGGCTGTCCGTCTCGGCGAAGTACCGGTGCCAGATGTTCTGGGTGGTCGCGACCAGCGACGAGATGTCGGGATCCTGGACGAAGCGCTGCAGCGGACCGTCGACGAGCGCCCAGCGCGCCGATTCGGCCCCGAGCTCGAAGAGCGCGTCCTTGCCGTCCGCGTAGAACCGCCGGACGAGCTCGTCGTGGAACGCGAGGAACTCGGGCAGCGGGACGAAGCTGCTGGCGGTGATCGGCCGCTTGAACCAGGGGTTGGCCACCGCCACTTCACGAAAGAAGCCGCGCCACGCCTCCGAGCCGAACCTCCGGCTCACCAAGGTCTTCCGCGTCAGGATTGTGGTTCCGCTGACCTTCATGGAACAGCCGATCGGCTCCTGTCCCTGAGCGACGAGGTCGCGCAGGACGCAGGAAGGCAAAGGATCGCCTGCCAGTATGGCCGATCGGGGTGTCAGCGGTCAACACGCGAGCTCGCTCGCCATGTGGCGGCGCTCTCACGGTGCGACGGATATATCAGCAGAAGATTATTTCAATGGCGATGCACACCAAACGCTCCGCGCGTCGGGCGACGCGCCGTCGCCCTATTCGAAGTTCTTCCGCTCGCTCTCCCAGCCTGTGCTGCAGAGGCCGCACGATGTCCCGAGGAACATAGAACGGCTGGGGTGGGCTACGGCATGACGTGCCGCTTCAGCGCGGGCCAGCCGACCGTGGCGTTGCCGGGCTCGTGGCTGCCTCCCTGCTTGGTGCAGAGCGTCACCTCGACGCCGTCCTGACAATTGGAGTAGGTCGAGCAGCCCTGGCCATTCTCGGCCGACGGCGAGCCGGTGCACCCATTGATGTCGGCCCACTTCGCGAAGGTCGACTTCGCGCCGAGGAACGTGACGGGCATGCCGCGCACCACCGAGGAGCCTCCACCGGCGTAGGGCACGACGGGATCCGACGTGCCTCGGAACGAGATCACGCTGATGGGACGCGACGGCTCGCAGCCGCCGACGTTCTCCTGCAGGAGATCGAAGGCGGCGGGCGCCACGGCCGCGAACACGTCGGCGGCGTGGCAAGCGAGGTAGTGGGACATCCCGCCGCCCATGGAGAAGCCGACCGCGTAGATGCGCTTGGGGTCGATGCAGGCGCTCTCCTGGATCTGGGCCACCAGCGCCCTGGCGAACGCCACGTCGTCGGTGTCGGCCACGCAGCAGGGCCCCACGTTCCAGGCGCCGCCCGAGGGGCCGGACAGCCCGCTCGGGAAGGCCATGATCACGCCTTCCGGGTCGGTCTGCGCCGGATAGGGCGAGCCCGATCGCTCCGACGGACCAGAGCCGCCGAGCGGGTGGAAGTCGACCACGAGAGGCACCGGCTTGCTGCCGTCGTACGTGGCAGGGACATGCAAGACGTAGCTGCGGCTCTGGGAGCCCACCATCACCGTCTTGTTCGTGTCGCCAGCGCTCAACGCGGGCGACGGGCAGGTGATGGTTCCGCCGCCGCCCGTGCCGCTGCTGGTGACCGCGTCCCCGGCGCCCGCGCCGCCGGTGCCTGCGCCGCCGGTGCCCGCGTCCCCGGCGCCGCCCCCGCCGGTGCCGGTGCCGCCGGCGGAGCCCGTCGTGCCCGCAGACGACGTGGTCGTCGTGTCCCCGGACGCGGCGCTGCCGCCGCTACCGGAGGTGACGCCCGAGCTGGTCGAGCCGCTGGTGCCGCCGCCGTCGCCGCCGCCGGTGGTGGTCCCGTCGCCGTCGCTGCCGCAGCCCAAGAGGGCGATGCCGAGCGCTCCTGATAGCAGAATCAGCCGTGGTGAATTCATTCGCCGGTTCATCATTGATCAGCACCTTCGTTTGCGGTGGATACGGGGACGGTATCCGGTGTTCGGGTCGCGTCCTTGAAGGTTTGAGGCACCGGCCCAGGTCGATAGGGATCGCTGCCCATGGGTCGTCGCAGGCGACCGGCGGGGCGCGCCCAGGCGGCTGGGCACCGGAGCTGCCGAAGGAAGCTCCGGCTTGAGGGGTCGGGGGTGCTCGGCGGCCGTGCGTCGGTCGTCACATCTCCCTGGCTGGAGCAGACCAGCGCCGCGGAGCCGCGAACGCGATGACCTCTGGGATCGGTCTTGCCGAGGGTGTGAAACGTGTCCAAGCTTCCCTGCTCCCAGATCGTCGTCCGTCGCCGCGTCACCCGATGCAGGTGCCTGCAACGAGCTCATAGCCGAGACCTCTCCAGCGAGGCATAGGCAAACTGGCCTATGCCTCGCTGCGAGACGTCGCTCCCACGCCGGTGGACTGGACGATCCGGGTCAGTATCGGACTCGATCATCCGCCCAGTTGCACGGATGGGCACCGAGCTCCTCGTGCGTCCTACAACCCGAAGCCCGCGATGTACTCGGCGCAGGTTTGACCGAAGTTGCGGCAGTCCTGCGCGGCCCGCTGGCCGGAGCAGAAGCTCTTGATCTCGTCGAGGTCCCGGCACTCCTCGCTCGCGGCCCTGGCGCAGCAGGTCGGCGGGTACGTGTCTTCGCACCGGCTGCAGGCGAAGCAGACCCGGACAGGGTAGGTCCACTCGGCGGTCTCGACCTCCTGGCCGCCAAGCGTCCTGCCTCGCAACACCACCGTCGCCAACACCTCGGCGTCGCGGCCGAGACGCGCGGCTGCCCGCGTGGGCTGTCCATCGTGGCACCGTCGATCAGGAGGACGTCGGTGCCGTTCCTAAGCTCGTGATCGAGCTCGCCCAGGGCGCGCCAGCACCCTCGGAGGTACTCCTCGACGGAGCCGCGCTTCCGCAAGCCAGCCTTGGCAGCGAGCTCCCGCTCGACCCCGGAACCCACGCCGTCGTCGCGCAATGGACCGACGGCAGGCAGACCGAAGCGCCAGTGATCATCACGGAGGGCGCGCGCAAAATCTTGCGTCTCGCGCCGCCTCCAATCGAAGCCGCGCCGACTCCGGCGGTCGCCGCGCCGCGGGCGGGCTCGCGCTCAAAGCGAAGTTGGATCTCGAGGAAGAATGCCCGAATCCATCGCATTGTAACGCGGACGACATAAACGCTCATGTCTCAAGGTCAGACGCTCACCGCCACGGGCACCGTGCTCGGCGCCATTGGCCTCGCCGGCATCGGCGCTGGCCTGGTGCTCCTCCTGACGTCACCTCAGCAGGGCGCGACCGTCGCCCTCACGCCCGCGGTCCTGCCAGGCGGCGGCGGGGCGCTGCTGCGCAGTGGATTTTAGCCCTGGTTTCGCCCAGCGCGCCCGCTCACGTCGACCACGGCGCCGCGGCGGAGCTCGTGGCGACTGGCGGCGGCGCCGGCCGGGACAGAAACTTACATCCACCCAAAAGCTCGCGCGCCGCCGGTCGCTCTCGCAGCTCGGGAGCCGATGACGGTACTCGTCTCCGTCGCCCCCGCGCGCGGCGCGCACGGACAACGAACAGACGCTCGATGCCCGATTGCTGCTCCACCTCGTTCGAGCGCGGGATCCAGGTCCGAGGCGGCGTCGACGGCGTCTTCGGCGATCGCGTGGAGGAAGCCGTAAAGGCGTTCCAGGCCGAGCGCGGGCTCCTCGTGGACGGGGTCGCGGGGCAAATCACCTTGAAGGCGCTCGACGCGAGGCTCGGCGCGGTCAGGGGCTGATCAGGTCGAGAGGAGACCAGGATGGTGGCGAAGGCGGGCGAGGGAGAATACCGGTACTACACGATCCTGCCAGGCGGCGACGATGGGCCGCTCCTGCCCAATCGGCATTATCTCGGGGTCGACGCGGTGGCGTGGTTCCTGAACCGGGAGGATGGTTGGTTCTCCAAATGGACCGCCTCGGGCACGCTCGAGATCTCCCTGGTCGGGGGCCTCGAGCGCTACCAGGCGGCGCTCGGCGCGTTCGAGCTGCAAGGCAGCGCGAGGACGGCGCCCGTGTTCGATCGCCCCGTGCTGCCCGATCGCAACTACCGCGGCGGCCCGATCACCCTGTGCGTCTCGCTGTTCGCGCTCCGCCGCGACACCGCGCTCGCGGGCCTGCTCAAGGGCGCCGCGTCGGCGAGCCTCGGGATCGTGGCCGGCATGGTGGAGACGGCGAGCCTGGCCGGACCGCAGCTCGTGCTCGGCGCGGCGGGGGCCTCGCTCGTCGGCGGGGTGTCGCAGCTGCTCACGAGCGCGCCCGGCGGCGCCGAGCACCTGCTCTGCCAGGGCGGCCTCGAGGTGACGCTCTCCCCCGAGCAGGTGCGCGGCCCGATGACGTATGTGCTGTTCCATCGAGGGATCCCGCTCGACCCCGCGCGGCTCGCGGTGGGCGCGTCCGGCGCGCTCACCTACCCGCTGCACGACGGGCGGGAGCTCGCCGACGGCGCCTGGATCCTCGTCCGCCTCCGCAGGAGCGCGCGCTACGCGGGCGCGCGCGGCTGGTTCGACCGGGAGCGGGCGCTGCGGGCCGCCGCGCCGCCCGGCCCGGCGAGGGCGACGACGCGCGCCGCGCTGCCGGCGCCGGGGCGGATACTTCACCCGCGCGTTCGTGAGCCGTGGACGCGGGCAGATCCGGGGTCGCGTCGACGTCCAAGACTGCACAGCAGGTTGCGAGAGAGAACGAACGAGCTGCGTACGGCCCTGCGTGTTCATGGCGACGTCGGCGAGCCCAGTGGCCAAGTGAAGCGGCGAGAAGAGGATCGAAGACAGGGCCGCGCCGAAGCCCAGACCGACGCCCCCCGCGCCTCCTCCACCGAGGCGATCTCCGCCTCGAGGACCTCCCCCTCCGCCGTCCGAGCGTCGATCCGCGCCTCGAGCGCGGCCTCCTCCGCCAGAAGGGCCGGGCCCTCCGCCTGCGGCGCCCGCGGCCCCGCAGGTTGAAAGCCCCCCCGCCATGCACTACGCCAAGGCGAACCCAGGGGACGATCTCTCTCCTCGCGCCAGGCTGCATCGACGTATGACCCACCTCCGCAAGCTCGGCGGGCTCCTCCCAGCCGCCCTCCTCCTCCTCGGCCTCGGCGCGTGCCGCGCCGCGGCCGACGCCCCGCCGGCGCCGCCCCCGCCCGAGGTCAGCGTCATCGAGGTCCAGATGGAGCCCGTCACCCTCCGCGACGAGCTCCCCGGCCGCGTCGCCCCCCTCCGCCTGGCGGAGGTGCGCGCGCGCGTCGCGGGCGTCGTCCTGAAGCGCAGCTTCACCGAAGGGAGCGAGGTCAAGGAGGGGCAGACGCTCTTCGTGATCGACCCCGCGCCCCTCAAGGCCGCCGTCGACAGCGCCGCCGCCGCCCTCGCCAAGGGGCAGGCCAACCTCGGCCAGGCCGAGGCGCGCGCGAAGCGCGCCACCGCGCTCGTGCAGGAGGGGCTGGTCAGCCGCGAGGCGTACGACGACGCGCTGGCCGCCCAGGCCATGGCCCACGCCGAGATCGCCCAGGCGCGCTCGGCGCTCTCGCTCGCCCGCCTGAACCTCGGCTACGCGACCGTGACGGCCCCGATCAGCGGCAGGATCGGCGGCGCGCTCGTCACCGAAGGCGCGCTCGTCGGCCAGGCCGAGGCGACGCCGCTCGCCGTCATCCAGCAGATCGACACGGTCTACGTCGACATCAAGCAGCCCGCCTCGCAGCTCACGCGCCTGCGCCGCGCCGCGCTGGACGGCGCGCCCGGGGGCGAGGCGGGCCAGCACGCCGCGATCCTGGTGCTCGACGATGGGGTCGAGCACCCCGAGAAGGGCGAGCTGCTCTTCTCGGGCATCAGCGTCGATCCCGGCACCGGCGAGGTGACGCTGCGCGCGCGCTTCCCGAACCCGAGCCGCCTGCTCCTGCCCGGCATGTTCGTGCGCGTGAAGCTCGCCAAGCGCGTCGACCAGGCGGCCCTCACCGTGCCGCAGCAGGCGGTCGGGCGCGACGGCGGCGGCAACGCGACGGTGCTCGTCGTCCAGCCCGACGGCAAGACGGCCGTGCGCCAGGTCCAGACGGGCGGCGTCGATCACGACCGCTACATCGTCACCTCCGGCCTGAACGCCGGCGACAAGGTCGTGGTCGAGGGCCACCAGAAGGTCGCCCCGGGCGCCGAGGTCCGCGCCGTCCCCTTCACGCCGACGCCCGCGGGCTCGGCCGCCGCGCCCGCGCCCGCGCCCGCGGCGTCGGCGGCGCGCTGACGCGCGCGGAGCAGATCGAGGCCAGCATGTCGCGCTTCTTCATCGACCGGCCCGTCTTCGCGGTCGTCATCGCGATGTTCATCGCGCTCCTCGGGGCGATCGCGCTGCCGCGGCTCCCCGTGACGCAGTACCCGTCGGTCGCGCCGCCGACCGTCTCCATCTATGCGAGCTACCCTGGCGCGACGCCGGAGACGCTCGACCAGAGCGTCGTCAGCCTCATCGAGCGCGAGCTGAGCAGCACCAAGCGCCTGCTCTACTTCCAGTCGTCGAGCGACGCCTCCGGGGGGGCCCAGATCACCGCGACCTTCCTGCCCGGCACCGACCCGGATCTCGCGCAGATCGACGTCCAGAACCGGCTCAAGGCGGTCGAGCCCCGCCTGCCCGCGGCCGTGAGGCAATCCGGCCTCTTCGTCGAGGCCTCGACGTCGAGCTTTCTGATGATCGTCAGCCTGTCGTCGCGCGACGGCAGCCTGAGCCCCACCGCGCTCGGCGACATCCTCGCCCGCTCCATCATCGACGAGGTCAAGCGCGTCCCGGGCGTCGGCCGCGTGCAGCTCTGGACCAGCGAGCGCGCGATGCGGATCTGGATCGATCCGACCAAGCTCGCGGCGCTCGCGCTCTCGCCCGCCGACGTGTCGGCCGCCATCGCCGCGCAGAACGTCCAGTTCGCGTCGGGCCGCATCGGCGATCTGCCGAGCCCGCCGACGCAGCAGATCAGCGCCACGCTCATCGCCGAGGGGCAGCTCACGACGCCCGAGGATTTCGGCGCGATCGTCCTCCGCGCGAAGCCCGACGGGTCGCGCGTGCTCCTCCGCGACGTCGCGACGATCGAGATCGGCGCGCAGAACGTGGCGTCGTCGTCGCGGAGCAACGGCAAGCCCGACGCCGCGATCGGCATCCAGCTCGCGAACGGCGCGAACGCGATGAAGACCTCCGATCTCGTGCGCGCCCGCATGGAGGAGCTCTCGCGGGGCCTGCCGCCCAACGTGACCTACAGCGTGCCTTACGACACGGCGCCCTTCGTCAGGACCTCGGTGCACAAGGTGCTCGAGACCCTGGTGGAGGCCATGGTGCTCGTGTTCGTCGTGATGTTCCTGTTCCTGCAGAACATCCGCTACACCCTCATCCCGGCGATCGTGGTGCCGCTCGCGCTGCTCGGCACGTGCGCGGTGATGCTCCTCGCCGGCGCGTCGATCAACATGCTGAGCCTGTTCGGCATGGTGCTCGCGATCGGCATCATCGTCGACGACGCGATCGTCGTGGTCGAGAACGTCGAGCGGCTGATGGCCGAGGAGGGGCTGTCCCCGCGGGAGGCGACGCGGAAGGCCATGGCGGAGATCTCGGGCGCCGTCGTCGGCATCACGCTCGTGCTCTCGGCGGTGTTCGTGCCGATGGCGTTCGCGTCGGGCTCGGTGGGCGCGATCTACCGGCAGTTCTCGATGTCGATGGCGGTCTCGATCCTGTTCTCGGCGTTCCTGGCGCTGACGCTCACGCCGGCGCTCTGCGTGGTCTTGCTGAGGCCCGTCCCCGCCGGCCACGCGCGGCGCCGCGGCCCGCTCGGCTGGTTCAACGCCGGCTTCGAGCGGCTCACCTCCGGGTACCGGCGCTGGGTCGCGGGCTCGCTCGACAGGCGCCGCCGGATGCTCCTCGGGTTCACGATCCTCGTCGCGACGCTCGGCCTGCTCTACGTCCGGCTGCCGACCGCCTTCTTGCCGGAGGAGGATCAGGGGCTCGTGATCGTCGACGTGCAGCTCCCGCCGGAGGCCACGCAGCACCGCACGCTGAAGGCGGTCGAGCAGGTGGAGGCGCACTACCTCGGCCGCCCCGCCATCCGCAGCGTCGCGGCCTTCCCGGGCTTCGGCTTCTCGGGCTCGGGACAGAACGTGGCGATGATCTTCCTGACGATGAAGGACTGGAGCGAGCGCCCGGACGGCGCGACGGCCCAGTCCGAGGCCGCGCTGGCGAACGAGAAGCTCGGCCACATCCGCGACGGCGTGGTGTACAGCCTGGTGCCGCCGCCGATCATGGAGCTCAGCAGCACCTCGGGCTTCAGCCTGAAGCTGCAGGACCGGGGCGGGCGCGGGAACGCGGCGCTCCTGGCGGCGCAGCAGCGGCTGATCGAGCTCGCCGCGGGGAGCCCCGTCCTCGCGCAGGTGCGCGCCGAGGCGCAGCCCGACGCCGCGCAGATCCGGCTGCGGATCGACCGCCAGAAGGCAAGCGCGCTCGGCGTGAGCTTCGAGCGCGCGGCCGGGGTGCTGTCGACCGCGCTGAGCCCGACCTACGTGAACGATTTCCCCAACCAGGGTCGGCTGCAGCAGGTCATCGTGCAGGCGAACGAGGCGAGCCGGATGCAGGTCGAGGACGTGCTGCGGCTGTCCGTGCCCAACGGCGCCGGTCAGATGGTGCCGCTCTCCGCGTTCGCGACGGCGGCGTGGGAGCGCGGCCCGCTCCAGCTCGCGCGCTTCAACGGGTTTCCGGCGACCGGGATCAGCGGCGCGCCGGCGCCCGGGCGGAGCAGCGGCGAGGCGATGTCGGAGATCGAGCGCCTGGCCGCGCAGCTGCCGCCGGGGTTCGGGGTGGAGTGGACGGGGCAGTCGTACCAGGAGCGGCTGTCGGGGGCCGAGGCGCCGGCGCTGCTCGCGCTGTCGCTGGTCGTTGTGTTCCTGGTGCTGGCGGCGCTCTACGAGAGCTTCGCGATCCCGCTCTCGGTGATCCTCGTGGTGCCGCTCGGGGTGCTGGGCGCGGTGCTGGCCATGACGGTGCGCGGCCTGCCGAACGACGTGTTCTTCAAGGTCGGGCTCATCACCATCATGGGGCTTTCGGCGAAGAACGCGATCCTGATCATCGAGTTCGCGAAGAGCCTGCGCGAGCAGGGCAAGAGCGTGCGGGACGCGGCGATCGAGGCGGCGCGCCTGCGCTTCCGGCCGATCCTGATGACGTCGCTGGCGTTCATCCTGGGCGTGGTGCCGCTCGTGTTCGCGCGGAACGCGGGCTCGGCCACGCAGCACGCCATCGGGACGGGCGTGTTCGGCGGCATGCTCACCGCGACGCTGTTCAGCATCTTCTTCGCGCCGCTGTTCTTCATGGTGGTCAGCCGCCGGCGGCGCGGGGGGGCGGCCGGCGACCCGCAAGCGGGGGCCGGCGAGCGCGCGGTGAGCGGCTAGCCGGCGCGGGCGGAGGGAGCGCGCCTTGCGCGCTGGCGGGCGGCGGCGGGGCCGTCGCGGTCAGCGCCAGCGCGCTCCGGCGCGCGGGCCGTCAGAACTGGTAGAGGCCGCCCGCCTCGACGGCCCAGCCCACGCGGTCGGCCCCTTTATCCACCTCGGCGGCCGGATCGAGCTTGTGGCGCGTGAGCATCAGAGAGGGCTCGAGCACGAGCGAGAGCCCCTTCATGGGCGAGAAGGCGTAGCCCGCGCGCACCGTCACGTTGCGCTCGATGCCGGGGCCATTGCCGCCCACGCGCGCGGCAGGCGTGGCCGGCGCGCCCTCTGTCGCCGGTGTTCCGGGCGTGTAGCCGAGCAGCATGTCGTCGGCGCTCGGCACCACCGCGGCCCCCGCGATGAGATGCAGGGCGTGCTTGTCGAACGTCAGCTTCCCCGACACCCAGCCGCCCACCTCGGCGACATCCGTCGCGCGGTTGCCTTGCCCGAGCGTCAGGAGCCCCAGGTTGGCGAGGTTCTGGCCGCCGTAAGCCTCGGCCCGCAGGTTCAGCGGACCGGACGTGACCTCGGCGAACAGGTTGCCGCCGATCGCCAGCTTCCTCTCTTCCGTCGGCAGGTTGGCGTCGAAGGCGAGCGACGTGGCGATCACCGACGCGCCGACCCATGCGGCCTTCTCGGCGCGGTAGCCCGCGCGCAGCGCGAAGGTGGGCGTGCGCGAGTACTCGACGTTGTTGAGGATGGCCGTGACGTTCTGGCTGACCAGACCGAGCGCGGCGCCCACCTCGACGCTGCCGAGGGTGGCGACGTAGCTGAGCTGGTGACGCACGAAGCCCGAGTTGCCGGACTGGAAGAGCGCGCCGACGAGGTTGTACGTGTGCGTGTTCAGCGGCGAGAACAGGTCCCAGAGCTGACCGAGCGTGAGCTTGTGTCCTTCGGCGGGAGACCACTCCACGAACGCCTGCCGCACGCGGAGGCTCATCGCCTGAGCCGGCGACGACTTGCCGAAATCGATGAAGTCGACCTCGAACTGCCCCTTCACGGGCGTGCCCTCCCCGGCGGTCACGCCGAAGCGCGTCTGCGCCGCCTGGAAGCTCAGGCCGACGGCGTCCGGATCGGCGAGGAACACCGGGTTCGCCGCGGCCGTGGGCGCGGAGTAGTTCGGGTTTCCGAAGGACTCGAGGCCGTTCCCGACGACGACGGTGGGCTTGACGATGCCGTAGACGCGCACGAGAGGCTTGTCTTCGGGCTTCTTCGGCTCGACCGGCGGCGGAGGAGCGGGGCGAGGCTCCACCGCGGCCTCGGCCGGCGCGGGCTGCTGCGGCTCCGCCGTTTGCGCTCTGCCCGTGGCGGGCGCGGCGACTCCGGCCAGCGCGAGAGAGGCGGCGAGCGCTGCGCTAGGCGTCTTCCAAATGATCATGAGTTCTCCTCTGAATCGGGTGCGCGGGTTCGGCGCTGGTCAAGCCCCGTGGACGTCGGCGTCGATGCGGTGATCCTTGGTCTCGTGGATGAAGAGACCGCCCACGATCAACGTCACCGCGCAGACAGCGATGGGATAAATCAGGCCCGTGTAGATGGCGCCGGCCCCGAACGTCTCCTTGGCCCAGGCCGACGCGGTGACGGCCGTGGCGATCAGGGGCAAGAAGCCGCCGAACCAGCCGTTGCCCAGGTGGTAAGGGATGGACATCGAGGTGTAGCGGATCTTCGTGGGGAAGAGCTCCACGAGGAACGCCGCGATCGGCCCGTACACCATGGTCACGTAGACCATCTGGAGGCCGATGAGCAGGATCATCATGGGCACGTTGACCTCGTCCGGGTTCGCCACGGGCAGGCCGCTCGGGTTCGAGAAGTGCTTCATGGCCATGTAGATCGGGACGTAGGAGATCGCGCCGAGCGCGCAGCCGGCCATCATGACCTTCTTGCGGCCGATGCGGTCGGACAGGCCGCCGAACACCAGGAACAGCGGCGTGGTGAGCGCGAGCGCGACCGACATGATGGTGTAGGCCGTCTGCCACTGGATCTTCAGCACGCTCTGCATGAACGTGAGCGCATAGAACTGGCCCGTGTACCAGACGACGCCCTGGCCCGCGGTCACCCCGAAGAGGGCGAGGAGCACGTACTTGCGGTTGAGCGGGTGAGAGAAGGTCTCCTTGATCGGGTTCTTCGAGACCTTGCCGGTCGACTTGAGCTTCGAGAAGAGCGGCGACTCCTTCATCTTCACGCGGATGTAGAGCGAGATGGCGAGGAGCAGGAAGGAGAGCAGGAACGGCACGCGCCAGCCGAACGACTTGAAGTCCGCCTCGCCGAACAGCGAGCGGGTGGACCCGATGACCGCCATGCTCACGAAGAAGCCGAGCGTGGCCGTGGTCTGGATGTAGCTCGTATAATAGCCGCGCTTCTGGTCCGGGACGTGCTCGGCCACGTAGGTGGCGGCGCCGCCGTACTCACCGCCGAGCGCGAGGCCCTGCAAGAGGCGCAAGAGCACGAGCAGGACGGTCGAGGCGATGCCGATCTGCTCGTACGTGGGCAGGAGGCCCGTCAGCGCGGTGGAGATGCCCATGGTGGCCATGGTGACGAGGAACGTGTATTTGCGGCCGATCAGGTCGCCGATGTGCCCGAACACGATGGCGCCGAGCGGGCGCACGCCGAACCCTGCTCCGAAGGTCGCGAGGCTCGCGAGCAGCTGCGCAGTCTCGTTGCCCGAAGGAAAGAACAGCCCGCCAAAGAACACGGCGAGGCTACCGTAAAGGTAGAAATCGTACCACTCGAACAGCGTTCCGAGCGACGACGCGGTGATCACGCGACGGATCGTCCCGGCATCCTCGATGGCTGCGTCGGCGTCGCCTTGGACTACGCCACTTGTCATGTTGGTACTCATTTGGATCTCCCGAGAGGATGGTCCGCGCAGAGAGACTTCAGCACACCAAGAACTTTCCAGCGGGACCGGATGATGACGAGACCCATACTACCTATCCTTCTGACTGCCAACAAGTGCGCCCAACCTCGTTCCCTGACCTACCCGGCGGAGACGAGACCGGAACAGCGGCGCAACGTTCTCGTCCAGCGTCGAGATCCCCCGGCCGACGCGCATCGGCCCCTCTCGCGGCGAGAGCTCGGCGCGCTCGCGTGCGCGGGGCCTCGCGTGCATCTCCGACCAGACGATCGGGCGCGACCTCTCCGCGGGGCGGTCAGGGCGCGCTCGCGGCGTTCATCATGAAGGTAGTTTGCTTCTGTCTCTGCTTCCCGGCGCGCAGACACGAGCAGCCGGAGCTTCGCGCGCCGGTCGCGGCGGCCGCGAGCTTTCGCGGGCAGAACGCCGGGGCGGGAGGCCGCCGGCTCCCGCCCCGGCCTGCCGGACAGCGTCGGTGAGGCTCCCGCTCGGAGGCCTCGGCCGTTCCTCTCTATCGTCCTCTGGCCCGGGGCGTCGTCACGCGCCCCCCGTCGGGCTGGGCGCCGCGCGAGGGGTCAGTCGCCGGTCGACGCGCGGTAGCTACGAACGTCCCGCGTCAAAAAGCTGTGGAAGTTGTTCGCCGGCTCGTGCAGGATGAAGTCGTTGCAGTCCGCGTCTGTGTAAAGGTCGATCCCCTTGTCGGTGGCGTTGAAGACAGCGTGGGCCGTAAACGGCAGCGTGGTGCAGCTATCGCTCTCGTCCGGATAGGCCACGGTCTCTCCGGTGAAGTTGCCGGAGAACCGGAGAACCGGAGAAAAAGCAGCCTCCTCAGAAAAAATTTGTGGGTGAGCCATTCGGGCTCCGGCAGGTTCCCGAGCGCGTGGTAGAGGGCGATCTCCGCGTGTTCGTAGGTCCGAAACCCATACGCTTTGAGCGCAAGGCGGCGGCCGCGTACAACAGAGTGTTCGAGGCGCAGTCCCTCACCTAGCTGCGGCTGTCCGATCTCAAGCTCGCGATTGTTATCAACTTCGGCGAAGTGAAGGTGAGGCAGGGCATCCATCGCGTCGTCAATGGACTGCAAGAATGACCTTCCTCTCTCTTGTTATTTTGCACCTTGGCGCCTTGGCGTTAAATTCTCCGGCCTCCCGCTACGAGTAGACACGCCCATGCACCGACCCGCATCCCTGACTTCCCGCAGGGCGCGGCCCTCCGGTGCGAGCTCGACGGGCAGTGCCAGGCGGCCCTCACTCGGCGGTCTTCGTCATGACGACCTGGACTGCGGCAAGAGACTCGAACGGGCTACTTCTCGCCCGCGCACACGAACAGCTGCCGGACGATCACGTGCTCCTCGTTCTGCAGAAAGCTTCGCCACTCCTTCACCAGCTCGGCCAGGTCGTTGCTCGACAGGAATCCCTCTTTGACCAGCCTCAGCGGGATGCTCATCCCTTCGGATTCCAGGAATGCCTTGTCGCCCATCAGCGTGTTGTGGGCCACCACGACATCCAGATCCACGTTACGGTACCCAGCCTCCTTCAAGACGACCGGCAGCCTGCGACCCAGCCTCGGATGTCCGCCCTGCGACTCGCGGCACGCACAGTAGGCCTCAAAGAGCGTCTTCAGCGACTTCACCGGCGGGTAGGTCCTTGTGTATAGATCGAAGTCATTATCGACAAATATCGCCTTCCCACCAGGCTTTAGTATTCTAAGGACTTCCCTGGCGCCCATCGCCGGGCTCTCCAGGTGCTCGAGGAGCAACCGCGCAATCGAGAAATCGAACGAGCTCTCCGGGAGCCCGGTGTCCAGGATCGATCGCTCGACCATCACGGCGCGCGCCAGGCCCTGCTCCTTCCAGTACGCCGTCGCCCGCTCGGTCATCACCGGGTCCTGCTCGATCGCCGTCACGTGAGATCCCGGGAACCGGTGCAGCAGCTTCGAGGTGAAATAGCCGGGGCCGCTCCCGGCATCGACGATGGACATTCCATCCCGGAGCCCGTGCGCGATGTAACGCTGAAGCTCCTTCGCCCAGAATAGGTCGACCTGCGCGCGCAAGCGCTGAAGCTCCACGTCGACATGGACCGAAACCTGGTTGACCTGGTATGAACCCGACAGTGTCATAGGTAAGTGCTCTCTCGTTTCTCACAGCGGTCTACAGGCATGCCCCCTCTCGCCTGCCGTCTAGCCCGGCTGTCCCCCGTCCGCGCGCCGCGGCCCGGGGTCGAAGCCTCCGCGCTCCTCGACGGCGCTCAACCAGCTTGCTATCTCCCCCGCCGCAAGCTGCCACCCGTCATCGAGCATCATGTCGTGCGCGGGCCCGGAGATCACCCTGATGGCTCCCCCGTAGAAACGAGCCGTCTCGTGCGCGCTCGTCAGGCGCAGGAACTTGTCTCCTCTGGCGCACACGACCAACATGGGCAGGCTGGGCTCGCCGGGGGCGTCGATATGAAAATATTTGAAATCTGCAAAGACGCGGCGTGACTGGCGCCGGAAGCGCCCGATGCAGGCGTCTGCCTTCGCGCGATCCATGCGCTTCGAGAAGAAGAGATCCCTCGGAGCGCGGGCGCTCCACCCTGCATTGAAGGCGACCAGCCTGCCGTAGACGAGCGGATGGGCCAGCGCGCAGAGCACGGCGGCGGTCGAGGCGCCCTGCGGCGGCGGGGAGGCCATGAGGACAGCGCCCCGACAGCGCCGATCCGATCTGGTCATGTACTTCTGCACGATCGCGCCCCCCAGCGAGTGCCCCACGAGGACGGGGGGCTCCTCGAGGCTCGCTGCCGCTGCACCGACATCGTCGACATAGTCCTCGAGGGCATAGGCGTCGAGGTCGCCGCTCCCTTCGCTCCCGCCATGGCCGCGCAGGCTGACGGCGAACGTCCTGTACCCCCGCTCCGCGAAATACGGCATGAAGCGCTCGGACCAGCACCACGCCCCGTGAAACGACCCGTGTACGAAGAGCAGCGGAGGCCTCCGCTCCGGCGGCTCGGGCGACTGCGTCAAAATCTCCAGCATCGAGGCGCCGGAGCCGCTTGAGACCGACGTGATGAGTGTCCGCTGGATGCTCATTCGCTGCTCTTCGGCCCTGTGCTGCTGATCCCCGGTGAACTCGATCGCGGCGTGCTCTCCGCTCAGTCCTGCTCGACCTGGAGCGGCCCGCGTGCAGCGCGCGCAGCGGCGCCGCCCTTCGACGCGACGCGCACCGCTGGGCTCGCGGTCACGGGATAGGTCCATGGGCCGCTCGTCGCGCCGCGCTCCGGTCCCAGCGACGCCTCCCCGCGCGCCCGCCCGACCCGCAGCCCGATCCCCTTCAGCATCACGCCGCCGGACTCGTCCATGATGGCGAAGTTGTACCCGGCGTCATCGGCCCCCTCGCTCGCTTTCCGGAGCAGATACACGTAGCAGGCTCGCCCCTCATCGCTCAAGATCTCCAGCTCGGCGAGCTCTCGAGGAAGGAACGTCCCCTCCTCGCCGAGCCACGCCGCCTGGGCGGCATGGAGCACCGCCTGCAGGGCGCTCAGGCCTGCGGTAGATCCCTGTTGCGTCGGCACGGCGAGCGTTCCAACAGCCTCGTCCTCGCCCGCGAAGATCTGCTGCAGCAAGCGAGGCCGAGCTCCATGCTCCAGCGCGGCTCGCAGCCCAGCGTAGATATCGTCGCCGCTCAGCCGCCGAACGCAGCGGGCCTCGGCGAGCGAGACGTCGACGTAGGGTGTGTCGCCCTCGCCTCCGTGCCCGTGGAGCAGCTCGGCCGTCAGATGGACGGCGGACTTCCCGCCGCGCTCCGTACAGAGGGTGCAGATCGCGCCCGACGCAGACATCTCGATCTCGATCAGCTCCTTGTCCACCTCGGCGGCATCGCGCGGGGTCCACCAGGTGACGTTGCGTATCCGCTTGAGCTCGCCTCGCGCGTCGAGCTCCCTCCACGCCGAGGCGACATCGCCGAGCAGCGCCATGGAATCGACGGCCGGCGATCTCCGAGCCTGGAGCTGGCCCGCGGCGAGCTGGAGCGCCGCCTCCGATGGTCTGGAGAGCACGACCTTGCCTGTGCCAGGAGCGGCCTCCTCGCGCGTCCAGCCACGCTCCAGGCCTCCCCCAGCAGCTTCCGTCGACGCGCTCGTCGCCGAGTACCAATGCCGCCGTCCCATGAACGGGTTGCCTGGGAGGGGCACCCGGGTCCGGCGCCTGCCCGGGAAGAGCAGGCGCCAATCGACGTCCAGCCCCTGCGCCCAGAGCTCGGCCACGCGTGCCAGCTCGCCGCTCCCGACCAGCTCCCGGAGCGTCGACCCGTCCATCGAGCCACGGTTCGCCGGCTTGTCGCCGCCACGCCCACCGCCGAGGTAGACGCCGCTCTCTCGCTGCGCATCCACGACCAGATGCCTCAGCTTGTCGATGAGCTCGCGCCGAGAGCTCACCGCCAGCGCCAAGCGGAACTCCATCGAGTCCCGACCGACCTGGTAGGTGTACGCGATGTCTCCCAGCGACGGCTGCTGCTCGCCGGACTCCTCGCGTCGCGTCAGGAACTCGAGCAGTCGGCGTGCGTATTCCAGGAGCCGATCTTGGCTCTTTGCGGACAGGATCACGGCCTCCGGACCGCTCTCGGGTCGGGGCGCGTCCCCTCGACGGGGTGCCTCCTCGACGACGGCGTGGACATTGACGCCGCCGAAGCCGAACGAGCTGATCCCCGCGCGCCGAGGCAGAGGTTCGCCTGCGTCCCCGCGGGGCGGCTGCCAGTCCGTGGTCCGGTCCACGACATAGAAGGGAGAGCCGTCGAGCTCGATGTATGGATTCAGCTCTTCGAAGTGGATCGTCGCGGGGATCCGTTTGTTCTTCAGCGCGAGCACCACCTTCATCAGGCCTGCGATCCCGGCTGCGGGCTCCAGGTGACCGATGTTGCTCTTGACGGAGCCCAGCCCGCAGAAAGGCGCCCCCCTGCTCCATGGCGCGCTGCCGCCGGACCGCGCCGCGAGCAGCCTGAACGCCTCCTTGAGGCCGTTGATCTCGATCGGATCTCCGATCGAGGTGCCCGTCCCGTGGAGCTCGATGTAGCCGACCGTCCTCGGATCCACCTTGGCTCGCTCGTGCGCCGCGACGATGACGTCCGCCTGTGCGCCAGGGTTGGGCGCGGTGAGCTGGTTGGCCCGACCACCGTGGTTCAGCGCCGTGCTCTTGATGACGGCGTGGATGGTATCATCGTCCGCGAGGGCCTTGCGGAGCGGCTTCAGCAGGACGACGCCCGCCCCTTCCCCGCGAACGTACCCGTTGGCCTTCCTGTCGAGCACCTTGCACCTGCCGTCCGGTGACAGCATCCCCGCCTTGCTGAAGGCGACGAAGGGCATCGGTCTGAGTATGACGTTGACTCCTCCAGCGAGCGCCGCGTCACACTCGCCCAGACGGATGGCTCTGATGGCATGGTGGAGGGCTGCGAGGGAGCTGGAGCAGGCTGTATCGATCGCCTCGCTCGGCCCGCGGAGGTTGAGCATGTACGAGATTCTGTTTGCGATCATGCAGGGCGCGATGCCTGTGAGGGCATGCCCTCCGCCGTCCGCGAACTCGGCCAGCAGCTGACCGTAGTCGTTGGTCGACGTCCCCACGAACACCCCCACGCTCGAGCCAGAGAGGCTGGACGGCGCGTAGCCCGCATTCTCGATGGTCCCCCAGACCGCCTCCAGGAAGATCCGCTGCTGCGGGTCCATGAGCTCGGCCTCGCGGGGCGAGATGTTGAAGAATCCGGCATCGAACCTGTCGATGTCCGACATCAGGCCCGCCCACCTCGACCAGGTGATGTTGCCCGCTGCGTCGAGATCCCCGTAGCACCTCTTCCAGTCGAAGCGGGTCGGAGGGATCTCCGTCACCAGATCCCGTCCCTTCTCCAGGTTGCTCCAGAACCTCTCGAGATCCGGCGACTGCGGGAGGACGGCGCTGAGCCCGATGATCGCGACGTCATCATCGTCCGGTGCGGATTCGGCCTGTCTACGTGAGCGCTGGCGCTCGTCCCCGCCTGGGGTCACCAGGTGTCCGGGTCGATCCTCATGAGGCGCGCTCGCGCTCCCATCCTCCCCACCCTCGCCCGGGGGCGGAGGCAGACCGAGCTCCTCGTGATAGCTCCTGAGTCGCTCTCCGTACTCTTTCCACATATGATCGAGGACGCTCCCGAGCGACCTGTGCCCGAACAGGACAGCCGGCGTCAGCTTGACATCGTACACGTCGTTGATGCGACTCGCGAACGCCGTGAGCGAGATGGAGTCGAAGCCGTACTCGCTCATATGCTGGTCCATGGACACATCCCCTTCTCTGACCTTCAGGATGTCCTTCACGGCCACCAGCAACGTCTCCTGGACGCGCGCCCGAGCCTCGCCATCGCTCGCGCGCTCTCCATCTACGGCTCTCAGGCTGTCGTCCGCGGGCCCCGGGGTCCTCCCCAGCTCGCGCGCGATCTTGGTCCGCTCCCCTTGGACGACGATGACCTGCGCCTCTCCCCGACGGAGCGCGTCCGCGAGGACGTCCACGCCCTCCTCCGCGGTGAGGGGCCGGATACCCCAGCTCCGCAGCAGCTCCTCGGGCGGCCGCATGCCCCCGCTCTCCCAGAGCGGCCAGTTGACCGACACGGTGCTCCCGCGCCGGAGGCCCGCCGCAACCCACGCGCTCCTCGCGGCGGCGAAATGGTCCATGAAGCTGTTGCCTGCCGCATAGTCAGCCTGGCCGGTGTTCCCGATGACGGATGAGAGGGAGGAGAACATCGTGAAGAAGTCGAGCGGCTCGGCGCTGGTCACGGCGTCGAGGTTGATCGTGCCGAGGACCTTTGCCCGCAGGACTTCCTGCATGGATCCCCACGTCTTTTCGGCCACGAGCGCGTCCTTCACGACGCCTGCCGCGTGGAGCACGCCGTTGATCTCGCCGAAGCGCCTGCGCGCCTGCGCGACGACCTCCGCCATCTGCGCGCGGACCGCGACGTCGCCCTGCAGGTAGCACGCGTCTCCCCCCAGGCGCCGCAGCGCTTCGATCTCGGCGTGCATGTCCCGGGTCGGCGCCGACCGGCCCACGAGGACCAGCCGGGCGCTGTAGGCCTCCGCGAGGTGCCTAGCGACGATCCGCCCGATCCCGCCGCCTCCGCCGCTGATCAGGTAGACGCCCCCCCGCGGCTTGAACGGCGTCTGCGCGCTGCGGGCGATGTCTTTGCCTCGCTCGTCGCGCACCTCCTCGAAGCGCCGCACCTCCCTCCGGCCAGCGCGACGGCGGATCTCGACGTCGCCGTCCTCTGGAACCATGAGCTCCTCCACGCCGATCTCCAGCGCCCCTCTCAGATCGACCCGCGCGTCGTCGACCTCGACGGCCCTGTAGGAATGCTTCGAGTTCTCCCTCTTCACGCTGCGAGCGAACCCTCCCAGCATGGACAGGATGGGCACCGCGCCTCTGCCGCCTGGATAGACGCTGACCAGCCGCACCGCGTCACCGCCGAGGCGCATGAGCGCCTTGCCGAGGCCGAAGATCGCCAACATCCCGAGGCCTAGCTGCTCGTCCAGCGACTCCTCCAGGATCGCGGCATCGGCGGCGGAATGCACATCCAGGGGAGCGGCCCCCCAACCCCAGAGGTGAACGGCGCCGCGCGGCGGAGCCCCCTGCTTGCTCAGGTCTTGGACGAGTAGATCGTACTCCCGCGGCGCCCGGGGGTCGATCTCGTATACGTCCTCCCGGCAGCGCTGGAAGCGGTCTCCGTGGTTCACGACGATGACCCGGCAAGAGGTCCCAAGGAGCGCTCGCGCTGCAGTCGACAGCTCGCCCGCGCCCTCCTTACCGTCCGCGAGGAGGAGCAGCGACCCAGACGGATCGAAGCGCCCTCGCTGACCGCTCCTCTCCCTCAGGAGTGACTCCGACCAGATCGGACGATAGTAGATGCGCTCCCAGCTCGCGGAGCTCGCCGCCGCCCTGGCGAGCGGCTTCGTGCTCCTCTCCGCGCCGCGGGACACCGAGCGGAGCAGGAACTCTCGCAGCTCCACCAGCAAGCGGCCTTGCTCATCGAGGATCCAGACGTCGTACCGCTGGCCGCTCCGCTGCTCCCCTCCCTCGCAGCGCTTGACGTGGGCGTAGACGCGGCGCCCCAGCGGCCCGACGAGACGGAGCTCTGCGACCGAGAAGGGCAGGTGCTGTTCGTTCACCCCGCTGCGGCGACCCAGCGCGGCGACCGTCTGCACGGCACAGTCCAGGATCGCCGGATGCAGCGCCTCTGGCGGGAAGCAGCGCCATACGTCGTCCGACAGCTCGATCCTCGAGAGTGCCTCGGCCTCGTTGCTCCACCACTCCCGGATGCCACGGAACCCTTCGCCATACGCGAAGCCCGCGCGCTTGAGCTCGGAGTAGATCCGAGCCTCCTCCTCGTGAACGTCGCAGCGAGACTTGATCGGCGCGATGTCGACGCGCGGCGATTCAGCCCTCCCGTCATGCTCGCCCGCCGTCTGATATACCACCACTCCCTGGCCGTTGGCCAGGCTGGTCCTGGGCCCGTCCGCGGAGATCTGCACGTCGATCCCCGCCGCTCTCCGCTTCAGCCTGATATCGACGTTGACGTTCGCGTCCTTGACGACGATGGGCCTGCTCCAGACGAAGTTCTTGATCTGGCTCACCGGCCGTCCCGGGTCCGAGGCCGCCGCGGCGGCCCTCGCCATCTCCAGGTAGGCGGCCCCCGGTAGCACCTTGTCGCCGGCCACGACGTGGTGCTCCAAGACGAGCTCGCTCCCGTCGAAGGTCTTCTTGAAGACCTGCTCCTCGAAGGTCGACTCGTTGCGGTCGAGCAGCGGGTGTAGCCCCTGTCCACCGCTCGCCGCGCCGCGTCCGCGGCCACCCCGCTCGAGGTCGCCCGGGGCCTCGTGCCAGAAGCGCTCTGCAGCGAACGGGTAGGTAGGCATCCTCACGCGGCGCCCACGTTGCCCTGCGTAGAACCGGTCCCAGTCGACGTCGTACCCCGCGACATACAGGTCGGCGAGCGCCTTCAGCTTTTCCTTGTAGGACTCCCGGTCGAGCGCGGCTCCGTAGAGCTCATCCAGCAGGCGTCGGCCGAGCGCTGCCATCGCCGGCGGAGCGAGGTCCTCCTGCGCGACCTGCGAGCCCCCGGGCGCCGGGGCTCGCTCCGCCTCGCCCCGCCGGAGCGCCTCCACCAGCTCCGTGGTGTCCTCCACGACGAACGCCCGCCTCAAGGGGAAATGGCTGCGCCCGGCGTTCAGCGTGAAGCTCACGTCGAAGACGTCTTCACCCGTGCCTGTCCCCTCGATCCACCGCCTGAGCTCCGCGCAGCGCCTGCGCAGCGCCTCTTCGCGCTTCGCGGACAGCGTGATCAGGAAGCAAGGCACCCTCTGCCGTCTCGTGGCCTCGTGCTGCATGGACGGCGCCTCCTCGACGACGAGGTGCGCGTTCGTGCCGCTGAAGCCGAAGGAGCTCACGGCGGCCCTCCGGGCGCCGCCACGCTCGACCCGCCACTCTCGGAGCTCTTGGCACACGAAGAACGGCGTGTTCGAGAGGTCGATGTTCTCGTTCGCCTCGTCGAAATGCAGGCTCGGCGGGATCTGCTTCCTGTCGAGAGCGAGCAGCACCTTCAGCACGCCAGCCACGCCGGCCGCTGCGAGCGCATGGCCGATGTTGCTCTTGACGGAGCCCAGGGCGCAAAATTGCTTCTCGTCGGTGAACTTGCGGAACGCGTCCGTGAGCGCCTCGACCTCGATCGGATCCCCGAGCCTCGTCCCCGTACCGTGAGCTTCCACATAGGTGATCGTGCTCGGATCGATGGCGCTTCGCGCGTATACCTCGCACTCCAGGGCGGACTGCGAGCGGCCGCTGGGAGCGGTGATGCCGTTGGTCCTGCCGTCTTCATTCAGCGCCGAGCCCTTGATGACGCCGTAAATATGGTCGCCATCTCGGAGCGCGTCGTCCAAGCGCTTCAGCACAATCACCCCGACGCCCTCGGCAGGTACGAACCCGTCCGCCTTGCGATCGAAGACGTGGCACTTGCCGCTCGGCGAGAGCATCCCAGCGTCCACCAGGAAGGAGTGGGCCTGCGGCCTGATCAGCGTACACGAGACGCCACCGGCGATGGCCATCTTCGACTCGCCGCTCAAGATGCTCTGGCAGGCGAGATGCATCGCCACCAGGGAGGAAGAGCAGGCGGTGTCGACCGCGACGGCCGGTCCCTTGAGATCCAGAAAGTAGGAGAGCCTGGCAGGCAGGATCGCGTTGGAGCTGCCCATCACCTCCATGCTGCTCGCCGGCGCCGGCAGGTAGTAGGAGGGAGCCACTCCGACGAACACCCCGCACCGCTTATCGATCGATCTGTCGGAGTAACCGGCATCCTCGATCGCTCTCCACGCCTCCTCGAGGAAGATCCTCTGCTGAGGATCCATCAGCTCTGCCTCGCGGGGTGAGATGTTGAAGAAGAGGGGGTCGAACATGTCCACGTCCGACAGGATCCCGCCCCAGCGTGGTCTGTCAGAGCCCCCGGCGCCGCCGCTCGGCGCCTTGCCCGTGGTCAAGGTGGAGCGAACGACCGGCACGTCCTGGATGCAGTCGACTCCCTTCGCGAGGACGTCCCAGAACTGGTCGAGATCCGCGGCGCCGGGGAACCGGCCGGAGATGCCGATGACGGCGATCCCGGCTGGCGGCGCGTCGGCCGCGGCGCCGGACGCCGCGCGCGCTGCGCCCCCGCGCCCGCTACCCGGCACCCGGTCGACGTGCCGCAGCGCGGCCCCCTCTGCGTCGGAGGCGCTCCGATCCACCGTCGGGGGAGCCGCTGGGTCTTCACTCCCCAGGCACCTCTCCAGCACCTCGTCTCGGAATTTCTCCAGAACGAGGGAGGCGAGCTCGCCGACGCTGGGGTAGCTATAGAGATCGGTCGCCCTGAGCTTCGTGGACAGCTGGGCGTTGACCTCGCTAGCGACCTGCATCGCGATGATGGAGTCCACTCCCAGCTCGGAGAATGGCCGATCGGGATCCACGTCCTCGTCGAGCCGAAGCACGTCCCTGACGATCCGCTGGAGGCGGGCTCGCGCTGCGTGCTGCGCGCCCGCCGGGTCGAGCGGCGACAGCGCCCTGGAGGGCTGAGCGTCGCCTCTCCCGGACGACGCCGCCTGGCGCGGCGGCGACGAGCCTCCGCCCGGCGCGCGCTCGTCCGCGGCCTGCGATCGGAATCGCTTGATGAACGCGGCCGCCTCGCGAGGGCTGAGCTTCCCAGTCTTCACCGCGAGAAGTATGCTTTTCATGTCCATTGCTC
This sequence comes from Sorangium sp. So ce836, assembly GCF_028553905.1. Classification (NCBI taxonomy): domain Bacteria; kingdom Pseudomonadati; phylum Myxococcota; order Polyangiales; family Polyangiaceae; genus Sorangium; species Sorangium sp. So ce836. The sequence goes on from NZ_CP102233.1 coordinate 7,077,566, forward strand.
TACGCCGCCTCGCAAAGGATGATCTTTCCGCTGAGCCACCGACAGGACGTCACGCCTCGACCTGCAGCCGACGAGCCACCTCGTCCATGGTCAGCTCGCCTTCGGCGAGCCTGCTGAGGACTTCTTCCAACGCTCCGTCACCGTCCCCGGCCCCACCCCTCGCTTCGGTGCCGCACGGCGGCTCGCTCCGCCGCTGTCCGTCGCGCGCCTTTAGACCACGCGGAGCGCCCTCACCTCGGGATTGGATCCAGTAGCACTTTCCAGCGAACGGGTAGGCGGGCAGGGAAACCCGCCGCCTATTGCCCCTCGGATACACGGCGTCCCAGTCGAGCTCGATCCCACTGACCCAGAGCTTGGCCAGCTCCTCGAGCCTTCCCTCGTCGAGCAGGTGGCGGGCCAAGCTCGGCCGATCCTCGGCGTCGCGCGTGCCGCGCCGATTCCTCGCCTGAGCTTGTCCATAGTAGATGCCGGGGCTTTCATCGATGTCGCCCAGATATCCGATCAGCTTGCGAAGCAGGTCCGCCTTGTCGCGCGCGACGACGGCCAGGCGAAACTCCATGGCCTCCCTTCCAACGCGCAGGGTATGAGCCACGTCCCGAAGCCTCGCGGGCCTCCTCCCCGGCGGCTGCCCCGCACCTGCGGCGTCCGCGTGGCGCTCCAGGTAGTCCTTGAGCTGCGCTGCTCTCGTTTGGAGCGCCGGCCTGGTGCGCGCGGACAGGATGACGAGCTCCGGATCGCAGCTCTCCCGGATCGAGTCGTCCACCGGATCCTCGTCGTCGTACTCCTCCAGGATCGCGTGGGCGTTCGCGCCACCGGCGCCGAAGGAGCTGATTCCAGCCCGCCGAGCATGGACCTCCTCTCGACCATCGACCTGCGCGCGTGGCCTCTGCCACGCCCCCAGCTCGCGCTGGAGCTTGAAGGGAGTGCGGGAGAAATCGATCTCGGCGTTGCCCCGTCCTGCATGCAACGAGGGAGCCAGCTCCCCGTACTTCATCTGCATCAAGATTTTCGACACGCCCGCGATGCCAGCGGCGGCCTCGAGGTGCCCGATGTTGGACTTCACAGAGCCGATCGCGCAAAATTGACGCTCCAGCGTGAGCTGTGCAAACGCCTTCGACAGCCCCGCGATCTCGATGGGATCTCCGAGCGCCGTCCCCGTTCCGTGCGCCTCCAGATACGTGATCGTTCTGGGATGCACGCCTGCCGACCTCAACGCCTTCGAGATCAGCCGTGCGTGAGCGTTCGGGTTGGGCACCGTGTACCCGCTCGTCTTGCCGCCGTGGTTGACCGCGGTGCCCCTGATCACGCCATAGATGTGATCGCCGTGCTGGCGCGCGAGGTCCAGCGGCCGGAGCAGTACGGCTCCGACCCCTTCGCCCGGCACGAGCCCCTGAGCATGCTCGCCGAACGACCGGCACCGTCCGTCGGGCGCCAGCATCTGCGCTCGCCGGAGGAACTCGTAGTGCTCGGATTGCATGATCAGGTTGATCCCGCCCGCGACCGCCGCGACGCACTCGCCCCTTCTGATGCTCTCGCAGGCCAGATGGATCGCCGTCAGCGACGAGGAGCAAGCCGTGTCGACGGCCATGCTCGGCCCCTGAAAGCCGAAGTGATACGAGACGCGGTTCGCGATCGACCAGTAGGCCGATCTCGCCTCGACCTCGTTGCCGCGCGCCCACTCTTTGGCCCCGAGGCACTGGTATTCGCCGTACATGACGCCGACGAACACGCCGATATCGTCCCCCGCGGCGACCAGGCTCCTCCTGCTGTACCCTGCATCCTCGATCGTCCGCCACGCCGTCTCCAGAAAAATGCGCTCCTGGGGATCCATCAGCTCCGCTTCGAGGGGCGAGATGTTGAAGAATGTGGGGTCGAACGAGTCGATGTCGTCGATGAAGCCGCCCCACTCCCCGCGCTCCGCGCCTCCGAACCCGAGCGGCCTGCGCCGCGGGGGCACGTCCGTGATGCAGTCCCTTCCCTCTCTGATGTTCCTCCAGAACTCCTCGTGATCCTCGGCTCCGGGGTAGCGGCAAGCCATCCCGACGATGGCGATGTCCTGATGAGTCGGGTCCGACACGAGCCTACGCCCGCCCTCCACGGCGCTGGCGGGCGAGCGACCAGGCCTGACCTCCCGGCTACCTGATTCCTCCGACGCCGCGGCGGCGGGTGGCAGCCCGCTCGCCCCCAGGCAGGCGACGAGGTTCTCTCGACGAGTCTGGATCAGGTAATCAGCGAGCGCGTCGAGCGACAGGAACTCGAACAGGACTGTCGCAGGCAGGGGGCCGAAGTCCGCCTGCAAGCGCTCGACAACCGACATCGCCACGAGCGAGTCGACACCGTACCTCTCGAAGGGCTGCTCTGGGTCAATGTCCGAGTACTGCACCCGGAGCACCTCGGAGAAGACCCGCTGAAGGTACCGGCGCGCGGCGTCGTGGAGCTCCCGCCCTCGGGGTGAGCCGGTCCCTGGCTCCAGAGCCACGGGTGCAGCCGCCGCCGAGGTCGGCCGGCGCTCCGGCTCCGCAGCTCGCGGCGGGCTCGGCCTCGACGCAGCGCTCGCGTCCGGCGGCCGCGCAGGCGCCCGCGCGGCGCCCTCGCCGGAGGGGCGTCGCTCCGCGCCGCCCTGCCCCGCCGATGCGCTGTCTCCGCCGCTCGACGCGCGGCGGATCACGACGCCGTCGCTCTCGGCCAGCATCACGTGCTGCGCGTCCTCCTGATCGCCCCTCGCGCTCGGCGTACCGAACGCGGCGAACCGCCGAAAGCCTCCTTCCTCGAGCAGCCGTCGCCACTTTTCGACGGTGATCAGCGGCCCGGATCCCGACCGTTCCTCCGCGTCTTCGTAGGCCCACCACCCCGGCGTCAGGCCGAACGTGAGCGTAGCGAAGTCCTGCTCCAGCGTCCCTTCGTTCAGCACGAGCACGCCGTTCGCCTTCATGAGCTTCTTCACCCGTTCCAGCGTGGCATCCATCCGCTGTGTGGCGTGGATCACGTTCGCGGCGACGATGACGTCGAACTCGCCCACGGCGTAGCCCTGCGCTTCGATGTCCTTCTCGATGTTCAGGGTCTTGAACTTCACGAAGTCGTAAAGACGTCCATAAACGCGCTCTCCGTGCCTCGTGAAAGCCAGGGAAATATCCGTGTAGTAGTACTGGACGAGCTCACGGTATCGCGCCAGCTTCTTCAGGACCGGTGCGCTCGTCCCGCCGGTCCCGGAGCCAATCTCGAGGATCTTGATCTGCTCCCCGCGGGCCGGCTCCCCCTTGCTCAGCTTCGCCCGCATGAGCTGTTCGACGGCCTCTGCGGTGAGATCGTTGAAGTAATCTGCGCGTCGATTACCCTTGTACACGCTCTCCACCAGATGCAATGACGAGCCCGGGAAAAGAACATCGGTGGGCGGCTTCTCTCCTCGCAGGACGTCGCCATAGGAGCTCAGGCAGCTCGAGAGGAGCGCCAGATGAGGCACCAGCTCGCGATATCTCTCCTCGAGCTGCCTGCGTCTCTCTGGCAGGCTGTGAAGCCGTCGCACGAACGTCTCGTCATCGAGGATGGCCGACGACCTGATCTGTCCGTCCACCCGCGAGATCACGCCGTGCCGCTCCAGCATGGCGCACAGCACGCCACAGAGCTTCTCGTGAGGCTCGACGGCGCCGATCTTCCGCGCAAAATCCCGCTCGTCATATACCTCATGCGCCCTCTTCAAGGCTCCCATCCCCTGGAGCGCGACCAAGAGGGTGTCGCGCCCCCACGCCTCCACCTCCTCGAGCCCTTCCAGGCGCCCGTCCGCCCCGCCCATCAACGAGCTCACGTGAGCCCGGAGCCGCTCGACCACGTCGCCGATGACCGACGCCGACTCCGGCAAGCAAAGCGCCGTCTCCGCCAGATTCACGCCAAGGCTCTCAAGGAGGCTTGCTGCAGCCTTGATCGGCATCACCTGATTGACCCGGCCATGGAGGACGCGGCCGAGGGCGTCCAGCCCCTCCTCGCAGGAGATCGAGCCGACGCCCATCCTCGTCATCTCCTTCGCGTACCTGGCCGACGCAACGACGCCGACCTGCCCCCAGTAGCCCCAGTTGATTACCTTCACCGGCCACCGCACCAGGTCTCTCAAGTGCTCGGCAAAGGCGTCCTGAAACGCACAACCAGCTACGTAATTGGACTGCCCAGCGCTGCAGGTGAGCGAGTTCCCGGACGAGAAGAAGGTCAACCAGTCCAGAGGCTCATGTTGCAGCAGCCGTCCCAAGATGACGCTGGCCTTCACCTTCGGATCCAACGCAGCTCGGAACGACGACTCCTCCATCCGCGCGATCGAGCTGTCCCGGAGCACGAGCGCGGAGTAGATCACTCCTTGCATGCTCCCCCAGCGCTCCTTCACCTCGGCGACTGCGGCGTCCATGGAGCGGAGCTCGGTCGCGTCCGCCTGCAGGTACATCGCCTCGCCCCCTGCTTGCACGATGCGATCGAGCTGCTCCTGCCTCTCACGGTCGAGCTCGCTCCTGCCGATGATCGCCACGCGGGCCCGAACCGTCTCTGCGAGGTACTGGCTCACGACCCGCCCGATCCCCCCGGCACCGCCGATGATCACGTAAACCCCGCGATGTCGCAGCGGCACATCCTCGAGCCTGGTCGGTCGGATCTCGATGCGCTCGAGCCCTTGCCGGTAGCGGCGTCCCCGCCGATAGGCGACCAGCGAGGCCGGCGCCTCCGGTCGCTCGTCGGACAGCCAGCGCACGAGCTCGCCCTTGGTTGGCGACGTGCCCTCGAGCTCGCGGGCGCACAGGTCGATCGCGCTCACGCGGGCCCTCGGGTACTCGCGCGAGACAACCCTGGCCAGAGCGAGCACGGAGCTCTGGATGGGCTGCGCCTCGTCGGACGATACGACACGGTACACGTCGTTCGTGACGACCTTCAAGGACAACCCCCGGCCCATCTCACCCCTTCCGCCCAACGCCTGCGTGAGGCGGAGCAGAGACATGACGCCGAGCTGCTGCATCGACTCCAGAGCTTCCAGGCTCATCGGGGAAGCGGACGCGTCCTGGAGTCCACCGAGGAAGTAGATCGTCGAGATCCGCCCCAGCCTCGCGAGCAGCCCTTCGTAGTCGGTCCTCGCCCTGTGGTCGATCTCGAACCCCTGCCCGGCGAGCTCTCTGAACGATTTGCCCAGAAGAACACGGACGCACTCCGCGCCGCGATGGCGCTCCGCCAGCCGAGCGGGGAGCCCCAGGTCGAAGCCATGATGGCAGACGAGCACGCTGCCGTCGCTCGATCCATCCTGCTGGCCGCCCCGCAGCGCGGCCTTCCGCCATACAGGGCGATAGTACGTCAGCTCGTCCATCAGTCGCCTCTCCGGCTTCATCTCCGAGGATCCCCGGTGGCTGCGCCCGGTGGAGAGCGCCCTTGCACACACATCATTGATCTTCAGGAGCGCGCCCCCTTCTTCGTCGAGGACCGTGACGTCGAAGCGCGCCGTCTGACTCTCTCGGCTGCCTTCTCGGCATTGCACGTAGACGTACGCGCTCGCCTCCAGCGGCGCCGCGACCTCCACCTCCTCGGCGGAGAACGGCACCATCACCCTCCCGTCCTCCCCCCAATCCACGCTCATGCCCGCGGTTTGCAACGCCCCGTCCACCATCCGAGGATCCAGGTGGTACCCGGCAGCGGTCGGCTCCACCGGCGCGAGCCTCCCCAGGGCCTCGCCATCGCCCACCCAGACGGCGTCCAGGACCTGTAGCTGCGCGCCGTACTCGACGCCACGGCTCCTGTACGCGGCGTAAATATCGACCTTTGAAAGGCTCCTCTGGCACCGCGAGCGCACCTCCGACAGGTTCACTCGCTCGTGCGCCCCCGCGCCGTTCATCCCGGATACGCACAGCTCTCCGCGCGAGTGTACGGCGCGCTCACCGTTGCTCTCGCTGGAGAGCTCGTAACGATAACCCTCCGACGCCGCGGAGATCGTGCCTCGTATCTTCAGGCCAGCTTCGCCGACCGCCATCGGGACGAGCCACGTGACGCGCCTGATTTTGTAGCCCGGGGCGCTCCTCCTGACGGGCGCAGCGGCGGCCACCACCATCTCGATGGCCCCCGCCGCTGGAAGCAGACGCTGGCCCGAGACCACATGGTCCCGCACCAGATCGGTGCTCGGCAGCAGGACCGCGCTGAACTCCCCCCCGCGCTCGTTCACGGCGGTTCTCTCGAGCAGCGCGTGCCTCCCCGAGGTCGTCTCGACCGCTGCATCCGTCCGGCGGCCACCTCCGGCGACCGGCAGCCAGTAGCTCTCCCTCGCGAACGGATACGCCGGCAGCGGCACGCGTCGCCGCGCCTCTCCTCGGTAGAGCGCGCTCCACTCAACGCTGCACCCCGAGGTGTACAGCTCGGCGAGCCGCAGCAACCGATCGCGGAGCTCCGGCCCGGCGGTCGCGCCCTGCTTCAGCGCTCGTATGAGCTCGCTGGCCGACGACACCGCCGCAGGCGATGCGTCCGCCGAGATCCTCCCGGGCGACGTTCGACCGTCTGCCCTCAGAATGCCCTCCAGCTCATCGATCAGCTCCTCTCGTGTCGTCACGACAAGAGCGACCCGCCATGCGTGATGAGCACGCCCCACGGCGAGCGTGTACGCGACATCTCTGAGCGAGAGCCGCGCCCCGTCCCCTCGGCAGTGTTTCGCGAGGTCGCGGCAGCGGCTCATCAAGGCCGATCTGCTCGCAGCAGACACGACGATCAAGCACGGCGCTGGAGCCTCCGCTACTGCTGCGGGGGCACCCGAGTCCGGCCACTCTTCCACGACGAGGTGGGCGTTCGTGCCGCTCCATCCGAAAGAGCTCAAGGCCGCGAGGCGGGGTCGCCTGCCGGCTGTCTCCCACGCCCTGAGCTCCGTGTTCACGAAAAACGGGCTATGTTCGAGCCCAATATGCGGATTGAGAACGTGAAAGTTCAGGCTCGGCACGAGCTGCTTATGCTTCAGGCACAGGAGAACCTTGACGAGGCCGGCCATTCCAGCGGAGAACGCACCGTGTCCCACGTTCGTCTTCACGGATCCGACGGCACAGTACGAGACCTTGTCGGTGTGCGCGCGGAACGCGTTCGTGAGCGCCTCGATCTCGATGGGATCGCCGAGCTTCGTCCCCGTACCGTGAGCCTCGACATAGGTGATGTCGGCCGCGCTGATGCCTGCCTTCCGGTAGACGTCCAGCTCCAGCTCGGTCTGCGAAAGGGTGCATGGCGCGGTGATCCCGTTCGTCTTCCCGTCCTGGTTTATCCCGGAAGCTCTGATGACGCCATAGATGTGATCCCCGTCTCGCACAGCGGCATCGAGCCGCTTGAGCAGGACCACGCCCACGCCTTCGCCGAGCACGAATCCGTCGGCGCTTGCGTCAAAGGCACTGCAGCGCCCCTTGGGAGACAGCATCCCCGTCCTGCTACACATGATGTAGAATAGCGCCGTCGTGCTGACAAAAACTCCTCCCGCAAGGACGAGCTCGTTTTCGCCCGTGAGGATGCTCTGGCAACCGAGGTGGACGGCGACGAGGGATGAGGAGCACGCGGTATCGACCGTGACGCTCGGGCCCTTCAGGTTCAGGTAGTAGGCGATACGCGAAGACAGCAGAGACGCGGTATTCCCGACCGAGCTCAATGCATCCAGTCCGAGCTCACTCTCCAGGATTCTATGTATATAATCACCCGAGTTCGCTCCAGCGAAGACTCCGACCCTCCTCGCCGAGAGGACCTCTGGATTGTAACCCGCGTCCTCGATGGCCTTCCAGCACTCCTCGAGGAAGAGCCTGTGCTGCGGGTCGCTGCGCTCCGCCTCTCTGCCGGACATTCTGAAGAACAGCGGGTCAAACTTGTCGACATCCGACAAGAATCCACCCCACTTGCTGCGGACCCGCTTCGCCTCATCGACATGGTCACCGAAGTGTTCATCTACACGCCAGCGGTCCGCTGGCACCTCCGCGATGGAGCTCCGTCCCTGGGCGAGGTTCTGCCAGAACTCGTTGTAGTCATTCGCCCCTGGAAACCTGCTCGACATGCCGATGATGGCGATACGATCCCCGGGGATGCCCGATGCTTCATGGGCGTCCGTCCCTTGCTCTCCTCGCCGCAACGCCTGGAGCATCGACAGCGCCTGCGCGGCGTCGATCTCACGCCTCGCCAGCTTCTCGAGTGTCTCCCTGCGCGCTTGCTCGGCGATGACGTTCCTCATGATCTCATTTCTCCTCGGCCCGGTCCGCCCCGGTTGACAACCGAAATCGCTCTCTCAGCCGGTCCGACCCCAGGCCCACGAGCCGACTGGATCGCCGCTCAGCGTGCCTGGACCCGTTGGCCGTCAGCTCAGCAACTCCAATCGCGCTATCGCGTCGTCGATGCTCAGCTCCCTCGACTCAACGCGATCGAGCAGGCTCAGCAGATCTGCGTCGGGCGAGCTCGACCTCTTGAGCGCGCAGGAGCCGGTCGCGTCGCGCGGCGTCAGCTCGGCGCCGCTCTCCGTGCGCCCTTGGTCGAGCGGGGCAGCCCGGCCCGACCTCGACGCGCTCCCTGCCGCTCGCCCCTCGGTGGCCCCGCCCCTCCCGAGGCCGCGGGAGAGCTCCACCTCGTAGGACGCCAGGATATGCCTCGCCAGATCGCCAATCTCGGAATAATCGAAGATAGAGGTCACTTTGAGCTGGATGCCCATGGCGTCATTGATCCGCTTGACGAGGTCCATCGCGACGATCGAGTCAACTCCATAGTCCGAGAACGCCTCATCGAGGTGCAGTTGCAGCGGATCGACGCCGATGCAGTCTCCGAGGTGCTTGCGGATCTCATCTTGGACCAGGACGAGCATCCGCGCGCGGGACGCGGCCTCGGGCGTCGGCGCTGCGCCGACGTCTGGATCCCGACGAGGAGGGGCCGCGAGCTGCTCGTCCTCTGCGTCGTGCGTCGCGCGCGCCGCCGGTTCCGCGGGCGGCGGCGACGACGGGGCGCTCGATCGAGCCTCGGACCGCGCCCCTGTCGCGCTCCTCGCTCTCATGCCGTTGGTGCGCGGGTCGCCGCGTTCGGCGGCGCCGACCTTCAGCGCCCGGAGCCCTGACACCCGCAACAGCGCCTTGCCGGACTCGTCGACGGCGATCACGTCGACCTTGAACCCGCGCCCATCGTCGCTCACGATCCTGGCGCAGACGTAGCGCGCGGCCTGCAAGCTCGCGCTGATCTCCACGCCGTCGACCGAGAACGGCTGGATCAGGTGCTGTTCGTGCCCGGTGTCACGCCTCATCAGCATCGCGACCTGAAGCGCCGCGTCCACGATCCTGGATTCGAGCGCCGAACTCCCGCTCCCTCGCCGCGCGTCGTGCTCGGTCGCGAGTCGCCCGAGGGCGCCCCACTCGTACAACCTGACCCACTCGACGAGCCGATAGGAGCCTCCGTACGTCAGGCCCATCGCCTCGAACGCCGCGTAGGCATCGCTCGCGCGCAGCATGGTTCCAGACTCGGAGAGCAGCCCGTTCAGATCCACAGTGTCCGCGTGTACCTCTTGCTCGCCTCCACCCAGGTACAGCTCACCTCGCGAATGCACGACCGGCGCCGCTCCAGACGTGCCCCTGATCTCGTAGCGTGACCAGCCGTCGACGGCGTCGATGCTCATCTCCACCTCGACGCCGTCCCTCTCGACCACGAGCGGCGCCAAGAACGTGACGCCGCGCAGGCGCCCCACGCCTCCTCGCACACCAGGCCGCTCCCGTCGATCCGCGGCCATCGCCATCGACCAGCCGACCGAGATCGGCAGTACCATCCTGCCGCTCACGACGTGGTCCCGGGCCAACGAGTCCTGCGCACCGATCTTCTTTTTGAGGATCAGCTCCCGTCGCCGGACGGTGGCCTCATCGATCATCTGGTCGAGACGATGAGGATCGAAGCCGGCCTCCTTGACGGCCCTGCCGTCCGTCGGGATGTGATAGACGTCTCTCGCGAACGGGTAGCCGGGGAGGTGAACCCTGCGATAGCCTCGCCCTGCGTACAGTGAAAGCCAGTCGATCTCGTAGCCCTTCACGTACAGGTCGGCCAGGGCGAGCAGGCGGTCGGCGTAGTTCGCCTGCGAGGTCGCTCCGGCCGCTGCCAGGTCTGCAATCATCTGATGAGCGAGCTGCCTGAGCGCTGGATCCGCACCTCGTTGGCTCTCCGAGTCGAGGTTGGTGACGCAGCCGCCAGGGACCTGGCCCGCGCGGAGCTCCGACACCTTCGACACCAGCTCGTCGATGTCCTTCACTACGATGCCGACCCTATAACGGAAATGGCTCCGCCCGACGCTGAGGGTGTACGCAACATCGCCCAGATCGACGCCTGGGTCCCCTTTCGTTAGCCAGCTCTTGAGCTCGGCGATCCTGCAGAGCGCCGCCGTCTTGGTCTTCCCCGACACGACGATCAGGAAGCGCGCAACATCGCGGCGCCGCACCGCCGCGGCGCGCGTAGGGACCTCCTCGACCACCACATGTGCGTTCGTTCCGCTCCATCCGAAGGAGCTCAAGGCGGCCCGCCGCGGGGAGCCTGCCGGAGCGACCCAGTCTCGCAGCTCCGTGTTGACGAAGAACGGGCTCGCGGCGAGATCAATGTGGCGGTTCAATGAATCAAAGTTGAGGCTCGGAGGGATCTGTCGGTGCTCGAACGACGAGAGGATCTTGATCAGCCCAGCCATGCCCGCGGCGGCCGTGGTATGGCCGATGTTCCCCTTCACCGAGCCGAGCGCGCAGAATTGCCTCTTGTCGGTGAACGAGCGAAACGAGTCGATCAGGGCGTTGACCTCGATTGGATCCCCGAGCCGGGTCCCGGTTCCATGCGCCTCGACGTAGCTGATGGTCTCGGGAGAGATGCCGCAGGCGCGGTAGGTCTCCAGCTCCAGCTCGACCTGGGACGCCTTACTCGGCGCAGTGATGCCGTTCGTCCTGCCGTCCTGGTTAATCGCGGAGCCCTTGATCACGCCATAGATCGAGTCACCGTCAGCCAGCGCTTGCGCCAGGTCCTTGATCAAGATCACGCCGACCCCTTCGCCTACCACGACGCCATCGGCCTGTTCGTCGAAGGGCCTGCACTTGCCGGTCGAAGACAGCAGCCCGAGCTTGCTCAGGGAGATGAAGGTCCGAGGGTCAAGGTAGAGCGTGACGCCCCCGACGAGCGCCATCTTCATCTGACCAGAGCGGATCTGTTCCTGAGCCAGGTGGAGGGCGACCAGCGATGAAGAGCACGCCGTATCCACCGCGATCGCCGGCCCCTTGAGGTCCAGGAAGTACGAGATCCTGGACGCCAGGATCGCTGGAGAGTGACCCAGCAGCTCGTGGCCATCGCTCAGCGCGCTCTCGTTTGACTCGGACAGGGGATGATACGGATTGCCGGCCACGCCGATGAAAACCCCGCACTTGAGCCCCCTGGTCGACTCGCCGCTGTATCCGGCGTCCTCGAGCGCGTGCCAGCACTGCTGGAGCAGCAGTCTCTGTTGGGGGTCCATGAGCGTCGCTTCTTTCGGCGAGATGTTGAAGAAGAGGGAGTCGAACTCGAACGCACCGTCCAGAAAGCACCCCCACTTGCTGTAGCTCTTCCCGGGCGCATTGGGATCGGGATCATAGATGCTATCCGGGTCCCAGCGGTCCGCGGGGACCTCCCTGGCAGCATCGACGCCGGCGGTCAGGTTCGTCCAGAACTCGCTCCTGCTCCGAGCCCCAGGAAACCGGCACGCGATCCCGATCACCGCGACTCCGCCCGACGCGCCAGCCTGGGCGCCTTCGGCGCGCGGCGGCGCTGCATGCGCCGCCGCGGCGGGCTGCTCTGCCTCGCCCACCCCCTGCGAGCTTGCCCCGGCTCGCGCTCGCTCTGACGGCGCCGGCCCCTCCTGCCGGACGTCGGACATCTCTATCTGGTGCTGAGCCAGGAGGTACGCAGACAGGTCTCTGATGCTGGAGTGGTCGAAGATGACCTCCATTGGCAGGTGCAGACCGAATCTCCGGTTCACCGCCTCTACGAGGCGGAGGCCGCGCAGTGAATCAACGCCATAGTCGGCGAACCGCGCCTCGGGCTCGATCTCCTGGATGCGTAGCTCGAGCACCTCCGACACGATGCGGCTGATCCGCTGCTCCAGACGCTCGCAGCGCGCCCGCAGATTCGACCGTTCGTCGCCGCCCTCCCGCCGCTGATCGCCTCGGCGCTCCGCGGCCTCTCCATGAGGCGCGGCGTGCTGATGCGGCCGCTGGTCGGCCCCATTCGGACGACCGGCGAAGTCCGGCAGATCGGCTGCCGTGCGGGGCGCCGAGGTCGATCGCAGGTACGGCGCGCCTTTCGGGGTATCCGCATAGCGACGGGGCGCCTGGATTTTGCGGAGATTCCTCTCGTAGACCGCATCGAGATTGGACCTCGGATCCACCTTTCGCGCGCTGAGCAGCACATACGCGACCAGGCCCATCCGCAGCGCCTTCCCGTAATTGTTCCATGCACGGTGCTCCGCAGCACCGGCCGAGCCGCGATGCGTGTGATCGGCGCCGAGGAGCGCCAGGTTCTCCTCGAACCTGGCGTCCTCCAGGAAGTTGGCGATCTCCTCGCTCACGTCGATGCACTCGATGACCTCGAGCGCGTTCGTCGCCAGGAGCCGACTATACCGGATTTCCGTGGGTGAATAGGAGCCAACCTCCTCGCTATTGATATCCCCTGACGTGCGCGCGATGGTGTCCGCCAGGTTCAGAAGGCCGCCCAGCCTCAGGTGACTCGCGATGTTCGAGTAGAGCCCTTCCTTGTTCTTGACATGATGGCAGACCTCGATTCCGTATATCAGATCATACTGCCCCGGAAACGGATCTTGAGAGCTGTCGCGGAGATGAACATGGACACGATCCGACAACCCACGATCCCTTATGTCCTGACTGGCAAAATCGAACTGCCTTCGAGCGATCGTATAACCATCGCCTCGCACATGAACATAGCTCTCGGCGATTTCCACCAGATCTGTGCCGAGGCCGCAACCGATGTCGAGGAACGAATGCACCTTGCTGAAGTCGACGTTCCAGAACAGAGTTCGCCTAAGCTCCTCCTGTCGTTCGACGACCATCTTCAGGTACTCGGGCCTCGACTCAGGCCGAGAGAACGTCACGAGCCAGGAGAAGTCATCGATGACCGCCGGGAGCGGAGCTAGGGTGATGTATCTCAGATAGCGGTCCTGAGCTCGAAATATGTGCGTCGCCGTATTATAGTAATCGGCCACGACCTCCGAGCCGCCTGCCAGCGGGAGGCCCCGGTCATGCTCTCCAACCCGATCGACGAGCCAGTAGCGCTCCTTCGCGAACGGGTACGTGGGCAGCGATATCCGCTTGACGTTGCCACCGCTGATCATCGCGTCCCATTCCACCTCCCCGCCGAGACACCACCACGCCGCGAGCGGCCTCAGGTCCCCGCTCGGGCGCACCGGCGGCTCACCGTTCCGGATCCTCGCATCGGCCTTGCCGCGGACGTAATTCGACCTGTCGCTCGATCCGTGGAGGAAGGCGCGCAGCGAGTCGGCGAGCTCTCTCTTGGTGGTCGCGACGACGGCCAGGCGCTCGCTCATCGCCTCGCGCCCCACCATCAAGGTGTAGGAGATGTCGCGCAGCGTGGCGCCGTCGCCCCCGTCCCTCTCGCGAGGGAGGTCCTCCTCCAGAAACGCGGCGAGGTTCTCGGCCGCCTGCCTGAGCGCCTCTGGAGTCCGTGCAGAGAGGACGATCAGCTGCGCGCCTGCAGGCGCTCGCTCACCGCGTGAGCGGGGCTCGTCCTCACCGACCCACTCCTCGACGATGAGGTGCGCCAGCGCGCCGCCTCCTCCAAGCGAGCTTATCGCCGCCCTCCTCGGATGTCGAGGCGCGGTCCTCTCCGCATCGATGCCCGAGCTGGACCATGGGCTCAGCTTGCCCTGAACGACGAACGGCGTAGTTGCAAAGTCGATAGACGAGCTCAAATTCGGCGGCACGATGGTCGGCGCAAGGGTGCCGTGCTTTAGTTGCAGCAGCACCTTTGCGAGCTTCGCGATGTCAGCCGCGGACTCAGCGTGTCCGATGTTCGGCTTGAGCGACCCGATCGCGCAGAAGCCGACGTCATCCGTGGAACGCCGGAACGCCGCGGTCAGACCTGCGACCTCTATCGAATCGCCCAGATCGGACCCTACGGCCTGGGCCTCGATATAGCTGATGGTCCTCGGGTCTATACCGGCCCTCGCGATTGCCTCGCTCGCCACCCTCGCATACGCCTGCGGGTCCGGCGCGGCGTACCCGTTCGTCCTGCCAGCGTAACCGACCGCCGTCGCCTTGACGACGCCATAGATGTGATCGCCGTCCGCGATCGCGTCGCGCAGCGGTTTGAGCAATACCGCTCCGACAGCCTCACCGGGGACGAAGCCGTCAGCCCCGTCGCCGAAGCTACAGCACCGGCCGCTCCTCGAGAGCAACCGCCGCTGGCTCAGCACGACGTACCGATATGGATGTAAATAGAGGTTTACACCTCCCACCACGGCCGCGCCACACTCACCGCTGCGAATCGCCTCGCAGGCGAGGTGCATCGCCACGAGGGACGACGAGCACGCCGTGTCCACGGGCATGCTCGGCCCCGTGAATCCGAGCGTATACGACACGCGGTTCGCTACGGTCCAGTACGCTCCCTCGGGGAGCACCATGCCGCCAGATTGGCTACGCCACGCGTCGAGGCCGACCAGCTGGTACGTCCCCGATGTGACTCCGATGTAGGTGCCAACGCCCTTGTGTCCATGGCTCTTGACCTTGAGATTCAGCCGCTCCCTCGTGTAGCCGGCATCCTCGAGCGCTGACCAGACCGCCTGCAGTAGCAGGCGCTCCTGTGGATCCATCGTCCGCGCCTCGGATGGCGATACGTTGAACAGCAGAGGATCGAACTCGTCGTAGCCGTCCAGAAAGCCGCCGAAGTTACAGTCGGTCCTGTCGTCGCGGGAACCCGTGGCATCGTAGACCTGCTCGCTGTCCCAGCGCTCCCTGGGAACCCTGGTGACGCAGTCCTTGCCTTCCGCCAGATTCTTCCAGAAGGCGTCGAGGTTATCGGCCATGGGGAACCGGCCGCTGATACCGACGATCGCGATCGGATATCGAGCGCCCTCGTTCGCGCCGCTTCCATCGCTATGAAGCGTCGGACATGGGACGGACGGCGCGACGCTCCGCCCTGGATCTTGCGCCATAGCTGAAGCCTCGCTCGTCCGCTCGGGCTTATGGTCGGGCGTCCTCGCTACAGCCGGCTCCTCGATCAACAACAGCCGCTTCAGCTCCGAATCGCAATTCGCCACCAGATACGCCGACAGATCCTCAATTGTCTTGTACTCGAACAGCAAGCTCTTCGGCAGCGGCCCGAAAGCCTTCTCGAGAGCTGCGGTCAGCTTCCTGATGACGAGGGAGTCCACGCCGTAGGTCTCGAGAACTTCGCGGTGGCTCACGGTCTGCGGCGGCAGCCGGAGCTCCCCGCAGATGAGCTTTTTGACGTAATCAATGGTGCTCTCCAGCATTTTATCTCCATTGGCTGCCCCAGCGGCTCTCGGGGGACATGCGGCGTCCGTGGATCGAAGGAGGCGTTCAAACGGGGCCGCATCACCGTGAAACACACCGACGGACTCGCAGCCGAGGCGGAGGACGTCCGCCAACGCACCAAGGCCGTCCTGACTGGGCATGGGGACCATGCCCATCTGCGTGAAGAGGAACTTCAGCTGCTCCGCGGATAGGACAGTCCCGCCCTCGGCCCACAGAGGCCAGCTCGCGGACAAGGTCTGACCGAATCTGTGCCGAGCTCGGACGAGATCCGCCCTCAGCTCGGCAAATCGATCCAGGAAGGCGTTCGCCACACCGTGATCGCTCTGCCCCTCGTTTCCGACGATCGACGCCAGCGATGAGAACATGATGAACATGTCGAGCTCGTCCCTCGCCGTGAGGGCATCCAGGAACAGCGCTCCCTTCAGCTTCGTCTCGACCACCTCTTTGAATACGTCGTCCTGCTTCATTGCGACGAGGCCGTCGCGCAGAACCCCTGCTGCATGGATGACGCCGTCGATATGACCAAAGCGACGGCGAGCCTCCTCGACGACCCCGCACAGCTCGTCGAGCCGCCTCACGTCTGCCCTCTGGTAGACCACAGTTCCCAGTCTATCGAGCTCGCTCAGCCTCGTCCGCTTATCGAGCGACAGCTGCGAGGCATGCGAGCGTCCGACCAGGACGAGGCGCGCCTCGAACCTCCTCATCATGTATTCGCCCACGAGCAGGCCGAGCTCACCCGCTCCACCCGTGATTATACAGACTCCGCCCCTCTTCAGCCGGATACCGTCAGCCGCGGCGCGGCCAGCGACGAAAGCGCGATCGATCTCCTCGAAGCTGCGCGTCCACCGCGAGCCCCTTCGGTAGATGACATCTGTCTCATCACCGGCGCCGATCTCGCTCAGGAGCACGCGAACGTCCCTGTCAGCGCTGTCCTCACCGTCGCGCTCAATGGCAACGACCTTGTGAGTCATCAAGCTTTCCTCCACACGCAGGCTCTTGGCGAACGCCGCCATGGCCGCTTCGTGCGGCCGGGAGGATGCATTATCGCACTGGTACAGGCTGATGATGCGCGTCCTGCCACGCCGCTTCTGAGCCAGCAGGGCCCTCGTCAGGCGGAGTATCGCGTAAGCGCCGGTCTCCAGCTCCTCGTCCACCGCCTTGGCTATGGCAAGCGGGTCCTCAACGCGCTCCCAGCTCGTCGACTGGACGTCCGTGTTCCAGCAATGAAATCCCGTGTGCACGGATGGGACATCTACCGACAGAGCACGGAGAAGCACTTCGAAATCCTGGCCTTCTCGCGGGTTGACTTCGTAAACGCCATCTCCAAGATCGCGAAATCGTTCGCCCGGGCGTATCCAGATGACTTTGACCCGCTCCTGCCCGCGCAGCTGCTTCTTCAGCAGATCGAATCGCGCGCGGGTGCGATCGAAGATCACGACCGACCCTAGACCCAGCTCGAGGTCCCGATCTGAAACAGGCGCCTCGATCCATACGGGCCTGTAGTACTTCGTCTGTGCCGCGCCCATGCCTCCGACCTCGAAGCTGTTCCTCCTTGGCGGCCGCGGGCGGGTTCGTTCGTCCCCCGCCGGCGCAGCCAGCTCGGGCCACACTGCCGGATTGCGGTCAGCAGTATTTACGTTCCGCCGCTCAGGAACCCAGTAGCTCTCCCGAGCGAATGGGTATCCGGGCAGCTGTAGCCTCCGGTGCGGGCCACCAGCATAGAGAGCCTGCCATGAGATCGAGGCGCCTGTGACATAGAGCTCGGCGAGCGCCGACAGCTGCTCTTTGCGCGCGTCCGCCGCTCCGGGGTCCATTCGCCTCAGCTCATCGACGATGCCCGCGGCCCTCTCGTCGAGCTCTCGTTCTCGCTCGTGGCCCCGGCCGGGCGCTTCGCCGCGACCTGGGCCGCGCTCCGGCAGCCTGGACGCGGACCGGAGCTGCTCAGCGAGATCCTCGAGGCTGACCGCGACGTATGCCTCGCGCCTCGAGAAGTGGCTGCGGCCTACGTTCAATGTATAGCTCACGTCCTCGATGCCGGCGATCCGGCCGTTCTCGTCCAGCCACGCGACCAGCTCGTCGCGCCGCGCCCGGAGAGCGTCATCGGTCTTCCCTGAGAGCGCGACGAGAAACCAGCCACGGCGTTCGCCGGCGCTCGTGGCCGCCGCCGGCGGCGCCTCCTCCACGACGAGATGAGCGTTGGTACCGCTGATACCGAACGAGCTAACAGCCGCCCGTCTCGGGGAGCCACCGCGCGGGGCCCAATCCGACAGTTCACGAGCCACGTAGAACGGAGACTGTGCGAAGTCGATCTCCGTGTTTTCTCGTGCAATATTGAGGCTCGGGGGGATCTTGCCGTGCCTGAGCGCCAGCAAGACCTTGATGACGCCCACGAGGCCCGCTGCGAATATCGTATGCCCCACATTGGTCTTCACGGATCCGATGCCGCAGTACCGGCTCTCCGACGTTTGCTTCCGGAAGACACTCGAGAGAGCGTCCACCTCGATCGGGTCGCCGAGCCTCGTTCCGGTGCCATGTGCCTCGATGTAGTTGATGCTGTCAGCGGCGATCGACGCTCGCTCGTAAACATCGTTGATCAGCGCTGCCTGCGACAGCCCGCTCGGCGCAGTGATGCCGTTGGTCTTGCCGTCCTGGTTCACTCCCGACGCCTTGATCACCCCGTAGATGAAGTCCCCGTCATCCACCGCCCTGGCCAGGGGCTTCAGGACGATCGCCGCTACCGCCTCGCCCGGGACGAACCCGTCCGCGCTGTCGTCGAACGCCTTGCACCGGCCGTCGCGCGCGAGCATGCCAGCCTTCGCCCAGCTGGCATGGTAGCTCAGCGTCGTCATGATGAACGCACCGCCTGCGATGGCAACCTCGCTCTCGCCCGAAGCCAGGCTCTGGCAGGCCAGGTGGACCGCGACCAGCGACGACGAACAGGCCGTATCGACGGCCAGGCACGGCCCCTTCGCGTTCAGGAAATATGCGATCCTAGACGCCAGGATCGACGCTTCATTGCCGACGAACGCATGGGACTCGCTGTGGAGCCCATTTTCCCGCAGCCGCTCTCGGTAGTCTCCCGCACCTGCACCGACAAAGACGCCGAGCTTCCGCTCGGAGAAATCGCGCGGATTGTACCCAGCATCTTCGATCGCTTTCCAGCACTCTTCCAGGAATAGCCTGTGCTGAGGGTCCGTCAGCTCGGCCTCGATCCCGGACATATGAAAGAACAAGGGATCAAAGAGGCTCACGTCGTCCAGGTATCCACCACGGTCCGGGACTCCGCCCTCGCCATCACCGACGCAGAGGCTGCTCTTGTAGCGCCGGGCGTCTGGGAACCTGGTGATACAGCTGCGCCCAGCCGCGAGGTTGCTCCAGAGCTCTCGTACGTTGTTCGCCCCGGGGAACCTGCCTGACATGCCTATCACGGCCATGTCCAGGGCCCCTCGCGCGTCGCGCGAGCCCGGGTTCGCGTCTCTCGGGTCGGCGCGAGCGGCCCGCACGGCCGCCCCCAGCGTGGAGGCGGAGTGGCCGGCGGACTCCGGCAGGGCGCCACGCGCAAGAATCCTGTCGCTGTGCTCCGAGCTGATGTAGCGAGCCAGGTCGCCGATCGCGGGATAGTTGAACAAATCGATCGCTTTGAGCGGAACCTGAAGCTCCCTCGCGAGCCTCTCTACCATGAGGATGCCCGTCTTGGACTTCAGACCGTAGTCCGCGAACCTCCTCTGCGGATCGATGCGCTCTCTCGGCACCATCGCCGCGCTCGCGACATGCGATACGATTCGCTCCACCACGGCATCGTACAGGTCTCCGGCCGCGGCCGGCCATCGACGCGCTCCCTCCGGCTCCGCCCTCGACCTCTCGGTCAACTCCGCCGGCGCTCCCCGCCTGTCCTGGATCTCGGTCGCGCTCGCTAGCATGACGGTCTGCGAGAACACGCGCTCGCCGTCACCCGGCGGACGGCCGAGCTCCGTGATCCGTCCAAATCCGCACTCACGCAGGATCGCTGCCCAGGAAGTTGCTTCAAGGAGGGGGCTATGCTCGATCCTGTGCTCACCGTCCTCGAACGACCACCAGCCGCTCGTCAAGCCGAAGATCAAGGTCAAGAAGTCGGCGCGCTTCGTGAGCTCACAGAGGGCGAGCAAGCCGCCGGGCTTCAGCAGCTCATGGACCTGGTCGAGCGTGCGGTGGATCAGCGCCGTGGCGTGCAAGACGTTCGTCGCGATCACGATATCGAAGTAATGCCGATCGAGCCCTTGTGCGGCGATGTCCCTCTCGATATCGAGCTCCCTGAAGGTCACGAACTGAAACTGATCCCCGAAGGCGCCAGCCCCCTGCCGTGTGAAGAAGGGTGAGACGTCAGTGTACCAAAATTCGACCGAATCCCGATGACGCGCCAACCTATCGAGGACGTGTCGCGATGTGGCCCCGGTGCCTGCGCCAATCTCGAGGATCCGGAGCTTTTGCGTACCGGGGCGCGACAGCAAACGCTCTTCTACCGCCGCGCCCACCTCCTCGGCGAGCTGTTCATTGGAGTAGATGGCGAGTCGGTTAGCCGCGTATGCCGCTGTGAGGAGCGCCAGAGACCCGTCCGGGAACAAGACGCTCATAACGTCGTCCTCACCTGACATGATCTCCCAGAGCCTACCCAGGCAACCGCGCAGCAGGGCGACGTAAGGGGCGGTACCCGGGCTCGATCGCAGCAGCTCAGGCGCTGCCACGGAGACGTCGCGCAACCGTCGTCTCAGCGCAGGGTCCTCCACGGCCGCCGTGGCCACGATCTCGTCCTGGCTCAGGCTGATCCACCGCTCTCGCAGCAGGATCTCCAGAAGCGCCTCATATAGCCGCTCATAGCCCGCACGAATGCGCAACACGCGCTGCAGCTCCGCCTTCGTGTAGCGCTCGCCTGCTTTTAGCAATAGGCGCTTCTGCTGAAAGGACCAGAGCAGGAGGTCACGAGCGTGACGCTCGAGCTCCATGAAGGCGGCGTGCGTCTCGACGAGCTCGCCCCCGCAGCCACCTCGGCCATCGCCAGCCTCGGCGCGCAAAGCGGCCCTGATCTCTGGCCATGCGGCGCGCCCGTGCCAGAAGCGTGACCGGATGAACGGATATGTGGGAAGAGATACTTTCTTTACCTTCTGATCTCGATAGAGGCGATGCCAGTCGACGCTCGCCCCGGCGTCGTAGGCCTCCGCGAGCGCTACGAGCTTCTGCTTGGACGCGCTGGCAGCGCCCCCGGCCGCCGCGAGGTCCTCCAGGATCCGCCGCGCTGCTTCGTCCATGGCTGCGTGACGCTCGCTCGGCGTTGACATCGCGCCCGCTGCCGGCCCGCGATCGTCATGATCCTGCGCCAGAGCCGAGTCGACTTGGGTCAGGAGGTCGACGGCTCCATCGGCCACAAAGCTTCGGCGACATGGGAAGTGCTTGCGCCCGCAGTTCAGCGTGTACGCAACGTCTGCCAGGCAGACGTGCGCGGGCGCAATCCTCAACCAGTCCCGGAGCCGGGCCAGCGCTCGGTGAAGCGCTGGCTCGCTCCTTGCCGACACAGTGATGATGTGGTTGCCCGCAGACTGATGCTGTGCGCTCTCTCGCGTCGGCGAATACTCCTCGAGCACCGCGTAGCAATTCGTGCCGCTGAAGCCGAACGAGTTGATTGCAGCTCTCCGCGGCACGCCGTTCGTCGTCGACCACTCTCTCGCGCTCGTGTTCACGTAGAACGGACCGCTCTCCAGGTCGATGAGCCCGTTGAGCCGGGAAAAGTTGAGGCTCGGGACGAGGCTCGCTCTCCTCATGCACAGCAGGACCTTAGCCAGGGACGCCATCCCCGCCGCACCGGACAGGTGCCCGATGTTCGCCTTCACTGAGCCGATCGCACAGGAGCCAGATCCCTTCGTACCGCCACGGAACGTCTCCGTGAGCGCCGCCAGCTCGATGGCGTCGCCGATCCTCGTCCCGCTGCCATGAGCTTCGACGTAGGAGATGGTCGCAGGGTCGATCCTCGCCGCCTCGTGTACCCGCTGCTGGAGGGCCGCCTGCGAGCGCGAGCTGGGCGCCGTCACCCCGTTCGTGCGCCCTGTGTGGCCAACTCCAATTCCTTTGATCACGGCGTAGATGTTGTCCCGGTCCGCGATCGCCGCGGTGAGCCGCTTCACCATGATCATCCCGGCGCCTTCCCCCGGGACGAACCCGTCAGCGCGGTCGTCGAACGGACGGCACTGCCCCGAGGCGGACAGCATGGCAGCTCGCTGCATGGCGAGATAAGACCGCTCGGTCAGGCAGAGCGAGACCCCGCCGACGAGGGCGAAATCGAGATCTCCGCTCCTGACAGCGGAGCATGCCTGGTGGAGCGCGACGAGCGTCGACGAGCACGCCGCGTCGATCGATAGGCTGGTTCCCTTGAGGTCGAGGAAGTCGGCGACCCTTCCAGCGATGAACGACGCCGCGTTTCCGACCAGGCTGCGCTCGGTCGCCTCCGGCCCCTGCAGCTCGCTGTAATCCTGTCCCATCACCCCTATGAAGACCCCGCCGGAGCGACCGGCGAGCGCTTCGGGCGCGTAGCCGGCGTCCTCGATCGTGCGCCACGCCTCCTCCAGCACGATCCTCTGCTGAGGATCCATGGCCGACGCCTCGTCCGGCGAAATGCCGAAGAACTCGGCGTCGAAGAGATCGATCCCCTCGAGGAGCGCCATCGCCTTCGGGAATGAGGCAGCGCCGCGGGCCAGATCCTGGGCGCGATGCTCCGCGTCCGCGACCTCGCGGACGCAGCAGCGGCCGCCGTACAGGTTGCTCCAGAACTCGTTCGTGCCCTCTGACCCGGGAAACCTCACGCTCAGGCCAACGATCGCGAGATCGTCGACCGCCTCCCCCGCGGCCGCGTCCTCGGCATCGCGCGCCAGGCCAGGTGCCTTCACGCCCCCGATGCCCTGGGACGCGGGCGGCGCGTCGTGGATCGCCCTCTCCAGCGCGCTCGCCTTCCGCCCTGACGCACCCTCGCCGCCGGCGCGTTGGCGCAGGCCCAGCACGTCGCCGCACGAGTCGACGACGTGCTCGACGAAATCCATCACTCGTATATAGTCGAAGATCGCCTCCACGCCGAGCGAGAGACCGAACCTCTCATTGAGCGCCGCCAGGAAGTCGACGCTGAGCGACGAGTCGACGCCGAGCTCCAGGAAAGTCGTGTCTGCGCCGATGCTCAACGAACCTCGACCGAGCTTGTGCGACAGGATCTCCTGGACCCCCGAGAGGAGGAAGCCTCTCAGCTCTCCACGTGCTACACTCGATTGCTGCTGACCGACCGCGGCTTCACTGTGGCTGTTCATGATAACCCTGCGACATCAATGTAGGCGTCGATGTTCAGCCGCGCGGGACCGCCGATGAGATCGCTGCGCGCGCCGAGGCTCTTCTTAGTTGCGCTGCATTTGCTGGATGAGCTTCGTCAGGACCAGGCTTGCGCCCACCTCGCGGAACTCGGGCTTCGGCAACGCCAGGAAGTACTCGACGGTCTCTTTCCAGCGGACGGAGCTGACGACCTGCATCGCGAGGCTGCTCTTGATCTCCACGTCTCGCTCGGGATACGGTACGGCGGTCGTGTTTGCCACGACGGGGATCTGCGGGCACGAGAAGCGAAATCCGTCGAGAAACGCCTGAAACCCATCCTTGACCCGTTTCATGTATCGCGAGTGGAACGCACCGCTCACGTTCAGGATCAAGAACCGAGCAGCTCCGGCGTCGAGGAACACGCGCTCAGCGCACTCGATCTCCGAGCGTGGTCCAGCGATCACGATCTGATCCGTCGCGTTGATGTTCGCTACGTCGATGCCCTTGTATCCGGACTCCCGCAGGACCGCCTCGACCTTCGGCAGCGTCAGGCCTACGACCGCCGCCATGGATCCGCCCACGACCTGAGACATCAATTCACCGCGCTCCTTGATGAGCCGAAGCCCTGTGCGGAAGTCGAAGACGTTCGCGGCGAGCAGCGCGTTGTACTCGCCGACGCTATGCCCAGCGACATAATGTGGTCGCTCCCGCGTCTCTCTCAGCAGCTTGAAATAATGGAGGGCGTTCGCCACATATATCGCCGGCTGGGTGTACTGGGTCTTTCCGAGGCGGCGATCTGGGTTCTTCGTGCAAAGCTCCACGATGGAGTACCCAAGCTCCGTATCCGCCTCCCTGACCAGCTCTGGGAACTCCGGAAACAGGTCGGCCGCCATCCCGACCCGCTGCGAGCCTTGCCCGGGGAAAACGTAGATGGTCGTCATGCTGCCCCCCCGGTCGACGGCGCACGACCGCTTGCAGCGAGGATGGACGGCCTTGCAGGCGACCGCGCCGCGCGGCTCGCCTCGGACGCCCGACCGCCCTTGCGTGCTCTGCGGCCGGTGCCTTCGACTGCCTTCTTACTGTCGATGAACATTGGCGACACGCCCCTCTCTCAATCTGCATCCATCGTCCGACGTGTGTTCCCACTAAAGCAGCTGTCTCTGCTTGAGCTCATGCCGCTCCAAGCTCCTTCAATGCGCTCATGAGCTCTCTGACTCGATCGCAATCTCGCCCATACATCGTCAGGGACGGAAGGACGGCCGACTCACTGGCGCCGTCGCCGAGGATGCGCTTCGCGAACGCGGCGAGCGTACCGCTGGGGCTCAGGTCAACGTAGAGGTGGGGCCCTCTCGACTCCAACCAGTCGATGGTCTTGCCGAACATCACCGGTCCCCGAGCTACCTGCCAGAAGTGCTCTCCGCCTATCCCCGGCGCTGGACCGGCGAGATTCGACGAGATCACGGAGGTCGCGGGTCGAGCGTAGCGTATCGCATCGAACAGCAGCTCGAGGTCCTCTCGCGCCGGCGTCATCATCGAGGTATGGAACGCATAATTCACCGGCAGCACCTGGGTAGAGATCGACATCGTGGCGAGGAGGTCAGCCGCCCGATGTAGCTCTCGCTTGCGTCCAGCGACCACAAAGTGGCCGTCGAAGTTGATACAGGCAAGGCTACAGCCAGAGAACACCTCGTCGTGCGCCTCGAGGAGCCGCGGTGATCCCAGCACGGCCATCATCCCGCCCACAGGACACCGCTTCGCCACCAGCTCGGCCTGGACGACGGCCGCGAAGATGGCGTCTTCCAGGGACACCGCGCCGGCGAGGATATTCACCACGAGCTCACCCAGGCTATATCCCAGGACATGAGCCGGTCGTACGCCCCAATCTAGGATCATCCGGCCGAAGCTGTGCTGCACAATGAGTATCGCCGGGTGCGTGAACCGGATATCGTCGAAGGTGTCGAGGCGACTCCTGCGCTCGTCGTAGATCACGTCCAAAATGGAGGTCCGGAGCATCCGGTGCGCGATGCGGTCGCCCTCCTGCATCGCCCTCCTGAACGTGCTGTGCTTCTGGTAGAGCTCGGCAGCCATGTGATAGTACTGGCAGCCCTGCCCGCCGGCCATGAGCACCAGCGACCTCCGCGCCTCCACGTGCGTCACTCCACCGAGCACGCGTAGAGGCGTTGCTCGAGCGCGGCGGCCGCCTGCTGCATCAGCATCTCGGCGAGATCGTCGACGTGGCGGTTGCGCCAGCTCTCATGCCGAGTTCCTCTGACCCACCTGTTGAACGAGCCGAGGGCTGGCCCACAGTGAATCTGGAAGTCCACCTTGCGCTCCGCGACGCCGCGCAGAGCCAGGTTCGAGGTGTGGGCGAAGTACCACTTGAACACCAGCGCCATCTTGTGCTTCGGGTCCCGCTCGGCCCGGTGGATCTCCTCGGGTCGCCTCTGGAGGTGGTACGCTCTCACGTCCTCGTAGACCTGCTCCAGGCTCCGCTTGAAATAGTTTTTTTCGAGCTCTGCCCTCGTCCTCTCATCCAACTCGTCGAGGCTCTGATGATGGCGCCACAGGTCGTACAGCCGGTTCGCACGGCCCGGGAACAGCAGCCCCTTCCGGAGGACCTGCGCCCTCGCACCGAGCTCAAACATATCACCGGCAGGGATCATCGCGGTATCATGGATGTCCATATCCTGCAGCAGCTCCTTCACGAGATCGCTCGTCCCCGCTTCCACCGTACACTGATTGATCGAGCCGGTGCCGATGAAGTCTGCGCCGAGGGCGAACGCGCCGGCGGCCGCCTGCGGCGTGCCTATACCGCCCGCGAGCCCCACGCGAACCCGTCTCTGGTAGCCGTGCTTCGCGCGAGCTTCATCTCGCTGGTGCATGATCGCAGGCAGCAACACCCAGCCGACGCCCTTGTCGGTGTGCCCTCCCGAATCCGCCTCCACGCATATGTCGTCCGCCATGGGGATTCTCCTGGCCATCGACGCGTGCTGCTCGGTGATGAGCGATGCCGAGACGAGCTGGGCGAGGAGCTTCTCCGGCGGTGGGCTGAGGAACGCCTCCGCGACCTTGGGATGGGAGAGCTTCGCGATGATCCTGTTCGGGACATGGATGCTGGAATCCGGATTCGCCGCGAGGGTTGAGACGCGGTACCGCACCAGGCCGGGCGTTATCTGCGTGAATGCGGAGGCCTCGATGTTCCGTACACCGTGCTTCAGGTACAGGTTCGCCCTCGCGATCTCACGCTCCGGATCATCCGGATCTGCCAGAAAATTCATTCCATAGGGCTGGCCATCGCTCAGCTCGCTCTGTATTCTCAGTATCCCTGCCTCGGTCTCCTGGAGGCTCAGACCCCCTGTCCCGAAGAAGCTGAGGAGCATACTCTTCCCCATCCGCACGACGAGCGCGACGGACGAGATGCCCTTGTACATTGCGCCTGCCGTATAGCTATACTTCACTCGGTACGTCTTCTGGAATCCCGGATCTCCCAGCCGCTCCGGGGTAATCCGAGCCGAAGGCCTCCGATGTTCCGTCGTCATCCGGGAGCTCTCAACGTTCATGAGCGGTGACGCTAGCCATCGATCCACCTCGATAGATGCGCGACCACATCATCGATGTACGGCTGCTGCATCAGGGATAAATGATCGCAGTTGCTGTTGAAGAGCGTGAGGCCCCCTGTGAACAGCCGTGACCAGACCTCCGCGTGATCGGCCTCCGGCAGGTGTGCCCCTGGCGATGCGAAGGGGCTCTCGCTTGCGCTGAGCGGCTCTCGAGCACGGAAGAGCGCCACCTTGATGTCCGGATCTGGATAGCATCGCGCTCTGTATTGCCGTTCGGCCTTCAGGTGCACATCGAGCACGTTTGCCATCCTCTCGAGCAGCACCCGCAGCTCACCCGGCGCCAGCTGGGATTGTCCGCTCCGGAGCATATGAGCGACAGCACCGGCCGCCGCATCGCCGGATCCTTCCGCCATGAGACTTTCGAACGAAGGGAGCGCCTGACAGCCGCAGAGCGCGCAGAGGATGCTCCCGCACAGAAGGAGCCTGCGTGGAGCGTCCATCGTCGCGAGGGCGGCGTCGAGGATCTTCGACCCCGGGGCGTAGGAGTCCAGCAGAATGAGGTGCGAGACAGCTTCGCCCCGCTCGAGCATCTGATGCGCCATCTCGAAGGCCACCATGCCTCCAAAGGAGTATCCCCCTAGGATGTATGGCCCTGATCGCTGCACCCGACGGATCTCGTCGATGTAGCGGGAAGCGAGCTCAGGCACCGTGGCGAGCGGCGCCTCCCCCTCTCTGAGGCCGCTCGCCTGGAGGGCATAGACCGGGTAATCCTCCCCCAGCGCATGCGCCAAGCTGTTGACCCACGCGACGATGCCCGGTGAGCCGTGGATCCAGAACGACCGCCGCCGCGCCCCGGTCGAGCGAACGGCGGTCAGGAGCGATTTCGCGCCGGGAGCCATCGCCGATACGGCCGCCTGCACGCTCGCCAGCGCAGGGGGTGCGACGCCATCGCTTAGAACGGCCGGGGTCGCTGGAACAGCCTCGTGAGGGCGGCGGACGCGGGGCCTGGGAGCGGCCTCGCGGGCGATGTATTTGATCAGGCTCGCGCCGGTCGCATGCTCCACGATCGCCGTGGTCGGCAACTGGGGGCCGAATGCGTCCTGGATGCGCTTCATCACCTCGAGACCAAGCATGGAGTCGATGCCATACTCGCTGAGCTGCCGATCGGGCTCGAGATCGTGGGGCGAGATCTTGAGGACATCCGTGAGGATGGCCATGACCTCCGCCTCAACCTGAGAGACGGGCTCCTCGAGGCACCCCGGCGTGTGCGTCGATCCATTGGAGAGCTGGGTCTCACGCTCGGTCGAGATATCGCGTCCGTCGCGCTGCCCCGGCGGGGTGTCGCCCAGCGAGCGGACCACAGGGATGCCATATCGGTGCCGAGCGAACGGGTAGGTGGGCAATCGAGTGCGCCTCCGATGTCGGCCCTGGTGGAGCTCGCCCCAGGCGATGGCGAACCCCTCGACCCACAGGCGCGCGAGCTCGTCCAGCTCGCCGTCTGCCTCGAGCGACCTGACGAGCTCTCTGAATTTCGGATGGTCTCCCAGACCGGTGAACCGTGTCTGATGGCCTCGGACGTAGCCCCGAAGGACACGGCCGCTCTCCCCTCCATCGAGCACCGCCTTGAGCGCGCTCTTCAGCTCGGAGACGCTGTCCGCTATCAACGCCAGGCGGACCTCGAACGCCGGCCGACCCACCTGAAGCGTATAGGCGATGTCCCCCAGCGACGGGCACGGGGCGGGGGCCTCGGGTCCCGTCGCGGCCTCGAGATGGCTCAGCAGCCGCTGTACGTAAGCCAGTAACCGCTCGTCTGTCCTGGCAGAAAGCACGATGAGCTCGCTGCGCTCCTCCCCGTCCTTCGCGGCATGTCCGACCTCAACCTCAACAGGCGGAGGCTCCTCAAGGACGAGGTGTGCGTTCACGCCGCCCAGACCATAGGCATGGACGCATGCCCTGCGAGGAGGGTCCAGCCCCTGTCCGCCGCTCGCACCGCCCCACGGCTGGGCGCTCCTCGGCATGAACAGCGGTCCGCTGGCGAGATCAACCCCTGGCGGACACTCATCGAAGTTGATCAGAGGCGGGATGGTTCGGTGCGCGAAGCAGAGGAGGACCTTGATGAGGCTGGCGATCCCTCCCGCCGCCTCGAGAAACCCGATGTTCGGCTTCAGCGAGCCCACGGCGCATGGCGCGCGGCGCGCGCCCCCTTCGGGCGTCCCGCAAAACACCCGGCTGAACGCGCTGAGCTCGGCGAGGTCGCCCACGCCTCCGGCCCCGTGCGCCTCGATGTAAGTGATTGAGTCGCGAGGGATGCCAGCGTCTCGGAGCGCCCTCGCGATGACGTCGGCCTGGGCCTCCGCGCTCGGGGTCATCAGCGATCCCGAGAGCCGCCCGTGATGGTTCACAGCTGAGCCACGCAGGACGCCGTAGACGGCGTCTCCGTCGCGCCGAGCCTTGGCCAGGGGCTTGAGCAGGACGGCTCCGGCGCCCTCGCCCATGACCTGCCCCGTGGCGGACCTGTCGAACGCTCTGCACCGCCCGTCCTCGGCGAGGATCCCGAGCTTCGCGAGGCCCGCGAGCCGAGAGGGGGTGAGCAGCAGGCTGACCCCTCCCGCGATCGCCATGTCGCACTCCCCAGAGCGCAGCGCCCTCACCGCGCGGTGGATGGCCACCAGAGAGCTCGAGCAGGCAGTGTCGACCACCTCGCTCGGCCCGGAGAGGTTGAGGAGGTACGAGATGCGATTTGGAAGCATCGAGTGGACCACGCCGACGACGCCGTGGGCCTCCAGGTCGCCCCCGCTGTCCAGGAGCGCCTCCATATAATCATGATTGTAGACGGCGACGAAGACGCCGGTCGAGCTCCCCGAGAGCGCGGACGGATCATACCCAGCATCCTCGACGGCCGCCCAGGCCGTCTCCAGGAAGACGCGGTGATGCGGGTCCATGTATTCCGCCTCTCGCGGCGAGATACCGAACGCGAGAGGATCGAAGCACATCACATCGGAGAGGTACCCGACCCGCTGCTTCGGCCATCCGCGCCGGCCGATCAGCCTGTCGCCGGGAGCATAGGAGGTCAGCTCTCTCCCTTGGCGGAGGTTGTGCCAGAAGTCCTGAAGCATCGGAGAGCCCGGGAAGCGTCCAGCGACCCCGATGATGGCGATCGGCTCACCGGCCGTCGGCGATGCGACCTGCTCAGGAGCGGCGCCAGGCAGGGAGCCGCGCGACCTCGCGGTCGTTGAGGCCCTGCGCGACGCCTCAGTGGGCGAGGTGGCGGCCGCAGGGCTCGACCTAGGCTCCCCGGCCGACGGCTCCGCACCGCGACAGCCGCCCGCCTCCCGTTGCTGCGTCGCCGCGCCGCCCCGCGGCTCCGGAGCGAGGCCGGCGGGCCGCCGGGACGAATCGAGCGTCGGCGGCGCGCGCTCCCCGGTCCGGCCGCGCCGATCCATATAGCTCCTCCTGAGCTCGGCGATATGGGGTAGGCCATCGAGGACAGCGTCCGGTTCCACGCCGAAGTCGACGAGGCACGCCACCTCGTTTACGCCGATCGACTCAAACTTCTCCAACCTGTCCAGGCACTCTGCCGGTGTGCCCAGCAAGGAAGCGACCCTGGAGTAACGCTCGTAGGAGTACTGTGCGAGCTGCTCGCGCTGTGATTGCGTAACCTCTTCAGGGCGCGCCAAGGTGCGCGTGTGCGCGTCGATGGCGCTGAGGATGTAGTCGACGAACGGAGCCTGTACCTTCCGACGTACGAACTCTGCGTCCTCGTGAATGAATGTGTGCAGCATCAAGGTCACGATCCCGCTGCTCGGGTCGTACCCCGCCTCCTGCCTGGCTTTCCGATAGGCGCGCACCTTCTCGGCCAGCTCTTCCGGTGTCGAGCCCTGGAGCATCGTGAGGACGTGCAGGCCGGCCCTACCCGCGGCCAAGAAGGACTCCGGCTTGCTGGTGGCCGTGAGCCAGATGTTCAGATCGCTCTGGATCGGCCTCGGATAGGTGACGATCTCCGTCGGCACGCCGCTCCCGTTCGGGAAGCTCACCGGCTCGCCGCGCCAGAGCTTCTGGATGACGGATATCCTCTCCAGCCAGATGTCGCGTCGATCCTTGAACGTCTGGGGGGACAGGACGAAATCGTTCGGGTTCCAACCGCTCGCGACGGCGAGGTCGACGCGGCCGCGGGAGAGGTTGTCCACCATCGACCATGCCTCGACGACCCGCGCCGGGTGCTCCAGCGGGAGGACGACGCTACCCGCGCGGAGGCGGACGTTCTCGGTGATGCCCGCCAGGTGGGCGGCCAGCACCGACGGGTTCGGGTAGATCCCGCCGAAAGGGTGGAAGTGCCTCTCAGGCATCCAGATGGCCTCGAACCCGTGCCGGTCTGCGAACTTCGCCGCCGACGTGATCAGATCGTACTTCGCGTCTCGGTGCGCGCTGCCCCTGTCGGAGAAGAACAGCAGGCTGAACCTCATCCTGGCAGCGAGGCTCACCTGATCGCCGGGAGGAGGAGCGTCGGGCGGTCCCGGTCGCTTTCGCGCCTCGATCAGCCGGAGTATGGCCTCGATTTTGGCGTCGCGCCCCTCGACCGCGCCCCCGGGGTCGTCCGGCGGCCGCGGCGCGCTCGGCACATTCGCCTCCCGGGAGATGACCCGCGCGAGTTCGGCGATGTTGGGATGATCGAAGAACATTTTGGGAGCGACGCGCGCGCCGAGATCGGACTGCAGCCGCTCGGCGATCTTGAGGGCGTCGAGCGAGCTCATGCCGAACTTGGCGAAGTCGTCATAGGCATCGATGGACGATGCCTCGATCGCCAGAAGCTCGCCGAAGGCGGCGCGGATCTTCTCTCGGATCTCTCGACCTGTGACGTCATCCGCTCTCATCACCGATCACCTCGCGTGGCTCTCGTAAGCGGCTTCGGCAAGCAAGCGTTTCAGGTAACTGTCCAGCTGCGCATCGGACCAGCCCTGCATCTCTTCTCTGCTCGGCGCGCGAGGAGCCTTAGAGGCGCTGATCTGACCGTCGGCGCCGCTCGCCTCGACTCGATTTTCTTCTGCAACGCCGAGCAGATGCGAGAGCTTCTCCTCGTCCCCGTAGGCAACGCTCACGGAGGGGCGGCCCGAGGCAAGCGCCCTCTCGAGCGCGGCGATGCCGCGCTCGGCGTCCAGCAGCTCGAAGCCCGCCGCCCTGAGCCGCGCCTGCTTCGCGGGGTCGAGGAAGGCGTCCTGCTCCCACTGCGGCCACGACAGCGCGAGCGACACGCCGGAGCGGATCCCACGCTCGACAAGGCGGCTCCTCATCTCTGCAAATCCGTTCTGGAAGGCGCAAGAGAAGGCGTAATCGGAGGCACCTCCGAGTCCGGTGATGGAGGCCATCGACGAGAACATGACGAAGAAATCCAGGTTCTCCGCCTTGGTGACCTGGTCCAGATTGATGGTACCGAAGAGCTTCGCCTCGATTACCCTCTCGAACGAGGCCGGATCCTTCATGAAGATCATCCTGTCTTCGACTGATCTCGCCAGATGAAGCACGCCGCGCAACGGACCGCGCTGCTCGCGGATCTCGGCGAAGCACCTCCGCAGCGCGGCGAAGTCGTTGATATCGACGCGATGGTACTCGACGCTGGGCGACCGGGAGATCGGGCCGAGGAGCCGCTCGAGGTCGGCCGCGCCGAGGGACCTCCTCCCGAGCAGGAACACCTGAGCGTCGTAGCGCTCGACGAGGTGCCTGACGAATGCTGGCCCGAGCGCCCCCAGGCCTCCGGACAGGAGATAGTTGCTGCCGCGTTTGAACACGGCGGCACCGGGCGCCGCTCCGGCCGCGTCCGCGCGCTCGTCCGGCTGCCGCACTAGAGCCCGAAGCCAGCGCCGACCGCCCTTGAGGAGCACCTCTGCAGACGCCGCCGGCTCGGAAGACGCGAGCTCCGTCATCGCGGCGCCGATGGCCGCGCGGACATCGCTCGGGTCGTCCCCCATCCAGATCGACCTGAAGACGAGCCTGGGATGCTCCTGGGCCGCGGAGCGCAAGAACGCGCCCACGGCCTGGTGATGGGACGAGACGACGTCGAGCATCTCCCCGCCTCCCGGGGAGCAGTAGGCCATCCTGACCGGCTCGCTCGGATAGCGGGCGAAGATGGCCCTGGCCATGAAGAAGACGGATCTCACGCCGTAACGCAGCGCGTCCGCCAGCTTCGATGCAACGGCGCCTCGTTCGTCGGGCACGTCTGCGTGTCCGAGAGACAGGCCCCAGAGGAAGGCGACGACCGTCGGAGCGGCCCCCCGATCGGAGAGCCCTCCCGCGAGCCTCTCGTAGTCCTGCGGGCTGTCCGGGTCGATCTCGACCATTTCAGGGGAGAGCTCGCGGTAGCGTGTACCCGGTAGGACGAGGAGGATGGCCGCCCTGCTCTCTATTCCCGACGCAGACAACCACGCTTTGAGCGCGTCGAGCTCGGAAGGAGCCCGGCCGAAGAGCAGCAGGGCGCTGCGCTCCCGGCCGAGGAGCTCGCCGAGCGCGTCGCTGCGACCGGAGCCAGGCGCGTGCGCTTGCTCCAGCCATGTCTGCCGGACGAACATCGCCCGCGCCGTGGACCGCTCGCTGCGCGGCTCCGCGGCAGGCTGGGGCGCGCCCCGCTCCGGCGGCGCTGGCGGGGGGGCGGTCAGCCAGCAGCGCCTCCTCTCGAATGGATACTTCGGCAGGGAGATGCGCCGTCCTCGCGGCCGGTCCCACACCCGGCGCCAGTCGATCTCGGCGCCGGCGACCCAGCTGCGTGCCAAGCTCCTGAAATCGCCGTTCCGTGCCCATGCGGCGAACGGTGCTTGCTCGTCGTGCCGGAGGGGCCGCGGCGCGCCCTCACCATCCCGGCGCGCGTCACGGAAATAGAGCTCCTCAACGCTCCGCTCGCCCGCACCGTCGAGGAACTGCCCCAGCTTCCTCGTCAGCTCCTCAAGGCTCCTCACGACGCACGCGAGCCGGACCTCCATGGCCTCCCTGCCGACCTGCAGCGTGTGGGCGACGTCGCGCAGACGGAGCGCGGCATCCGCCGCTCGAGCGCCCGAGCTCGTCCGGGGCGCCTCCGCCCCTCCGGCCTCCAAATAGTTCTTCAGCCGGCGCACGCTGGCGTTGAGACGCTCCTCGTTCCTGGCAGAGAGCACCACGATTTCGGGTCCATCGTCCTCGCCGTCCGGGCTCGCCTCCGTCCCTTGCGCCGGGAGACACTCCTCCACGAGCAGGAACGCGTTCGCGCCGCCAGCGCCGAACGAGCTGATGCCGGCGCGGCGTGGGTACGTCTTGACGACCCCGCCTTCGACCACCTGCGGCTGAGGCCAGGGCTCGAAGTGCTGCTGCACTCGGAAGGGCGTATTCGCCAGAGCGAGGTTCGGGTTCAGCACGTCGGAGTGAAGCGACGGGACGAGCTGCTTGTTCTTAAAGAGCAAGAGCACCTTCGTCATCGCCGCGATGCCGGCTGCCGCCTCGAGGTGGCCGACGTTCGACTTGACGGAGCCAATGCGCACCTGCCGCTCGGGATCGACCCCGGAGAACACCCGGGACAGCCCGGCGATCTCGATGGGATCCCCGAGGGAAGTCCCCGTCCCGTGAGCCTCGACGTAGGAGATCGTCCGCGGGTCCACATCCGCCGCGTCGAGCACCCCGGAGATCAGAGACGCTTGAGCCAGCGGATTGGGGACGGTGTACCCTTGCGTTCTGCCGCCATGATTGACTCCTGTCCCCTTGATGACTCCGTAGATCGGATCGCCGTCCCGCACGGCCGCGCTCAGCGGCTTCAGCAGGACAGCGCCCACGCCCTCACCCGGCACGTAGCCGTCGCCGCCGTCGCCGAAGCTCCGGCACCTGCCGTCGCTCGATGCAAACCGGTACTCGCAGAGGGAGAGATACTTGTTCGGGTGGAGCGAGAGGTTGACTCCCCCGGCGACCGCGAGCTCACACCCTCCCGATCTCAGGCTCTCGCAGGCCAGGTGGATCGCGGTCAACGAGGAGGAGCACATGGTATCGAGGGCGATGGAAGGCCCGCCGAGGCCGAAGAAATAGGACACCCGGTTCGCGATCGACGCGTAGGACGGCGTGAGCACGCTCTCCCGGGAGCCATCCGAGCCCCCTGGCAGGAGATGGTACTCGCTGTACATCACGCCCACGAAGACGCCGACCGGCGGCGCGGCTCCGCGCTCGTGAAGGGAGGCACGGGTGATCCCGGCGTCCTCGAAGGCTTCCCAGACGATCTCCAGGAAGAGGCGCTCCTGCGGGTCGATCAGGCCGGCGTCCTTGGGAGGGATGTTGAACAACAGCGGATCGAACTTGTCGACGTCGTCGATGAAGCCTCCCCACTTCGCGTAGGCCTTCCGCGGTTTACCTGGTTCGGCGTCGTAATACAGAGCGTGATCCCAGCGTCCGCGAGGGATCTCCGTGATGCAGTCGCGTCCGGCGCGGAGGTTCTTCCAGAACGCGTCGATGTCGTCCGCCATCGGATAGCGGCCGCTCAGGCCGATGATCGCGACATCGTCGGGCCCGCTCGGCTTCGCCGGAGTCGCAGCGTTCTCCCCTTGAATGAGGCGAAGGAGGAGTTCCCGCTTTTGCTCCAAGGACATGTTCTTCATCGATTTGGATCCGCAGCTACCGTCTGCCTCAGAGGAGGCGTTCGATGACATCGCCGCACGCAGGCGGCCTATTGGACTGCGATGCTGTCGAGGAGCAGGTGCTGGAGGAGCTCGTCGATCACGGCCTCGGGCAGGCCCTCGACGTGGCGCCGCAAGTCGCGCCGGTGCCCGCGCAGCTGGTCGAGGAGCTGCGCGACGCTCGGGGAGCGGTCGCCGTCCGCTTCGGACCTGCCCTTCCGGAGCTCTGCTTCGGCCCTCGGGCCCCCGCCTGGGCGCTCCCCGGCGCGCCGTGCGGCGAGCTCCCGGGCCCGGGCCCCCTGGACGTCCATGAGGTAGCTCGCGAGCGACGCGATCGTCGAGTGCTCGAACAGCAGCGTCTTCGGCTGCTCCCCGAAATCGCGCTCGATCTCGGCGATGACTTTCAGGGTCAAGATCGAGTCCAGGCCGAATCGCTCCATGGTGTCGCGTGCGTCGATTCGGTGGGTGGGCAGCTTGGTCGTGCGCGCGATGATCTCCTTCAGATACTCCTCGACGTGCGCTCGCAGCTCGACAGTCGCGCTGCGGACCGGCGCACCGACGGCTCCATCGCCCGCGGTCGTCGGCGGATTGGCCGGCGCTGCCTGCGCATCGTCCCCGAAGAGCACGGCCGCCTGCGACAGGCCGGTGCGGAGGACTGCCTCGAAGGCCTCCAAGCCCTGTTCGGTTGGAAGCGCTGCCAGACCGGTCGTCTGGATGATATGCTCGCGAACCTCGGGCGAGAGCCCCATCCCCCCGGCCTCCCACAGGGGCCAGTTGATCGACACCGTCTGGCCGCGCCGCGTGCCCTGGCGTACCCAGTGGGCGCGCATCGCGGCGTAGGAATCCATGAACGCGTTGGCAGCCGCGTAGTCGCTCTGACCAGGGCTCCCGAAGAAGGACGCTATCGACGAGAACATCACGAACAGGTCCAGTTGATCCTGGGCCGTCGCGGCGTCGAGGTGGATGGCCC
This sequence comes from Sorangium sp. So ce836, assembly GCF_028553905.1. Lineage (NCBI taxonomy): Bacteria > Pseudomonadati > Myxococcota > Polyangiales > Polyangiaceae > Sorangium > Sorangium sp. So ce836. The sequence continues at coordinate 7,113,546 of NZ_CP102233.1, forward strand.
CCAGCACCTTCGATGCCAGCACGGCGTCGATCTCCTCGGCGCTCTTCCGCACGATGTAATTGTCCCGGATCACCCCGGCTGCGTGGATGACCCCGCTGATCCCGTGGAAGCGGGCGCGCGCCTGCTCCACTGCCCGCTGGACCGCCGGGTAGCTCGCGACATCGGCCTGTACGTAGAGCGCCTGGCCTCCGAGAGCACGCAGCGCCTCGACGGCTCGCCGCGACGCCTCCCCGGGAGCAGAGCGGCCGACGAGAACGAGCTTGGCATGATAGTTGCGGGCCAGGTGACGGCTCAGGGCGTACCCCAGGCCCCCCGTCCCTCCCACGACGAGATAGACGCCTCCCCGCCTGAGGGCGCCGGTCGCCGTCTGAGCGCGCGCAGCGCTCTCGTCCGGTGGCTCGATCCTCTGCTGTCTGCGGCCCCACCGCTCACCGCGCGCGTCGTACCGGACCTCGGTGTCTTGCTCGGCGCCCTGGAGGTGTTCGTTCCCGAGGATCTCCAGGAGGTCCGGCGATACACCGTCGCTGCGCCGCGCGACCTCGACCAGCTTGCCGCGCATCAACGGATGTTCATGGCGCAAGCTCCGCAAGAACCCCGCGATCGCGGCGAGGTGCGGCGGGACCTCTTCTTCGCTGCATCGATACAATGTCAGCAGGCTGGTCACCTCGACTGGACGTCGCGCGATGAGCGCCTTGCTGAGATAGAAGAGGCTGTACAGCCCGGTGGAGAGCTGCCGCTGGAGCTCGCCCGGCTGATGAGCGAGCTGCGCGCCGGACTGGTAATCGAGCGGCGGCGCGTCCCAGCTCCACAGGTGTAGGAAGTGCCTGGGTCGGATCCCGAGCCTCTCCAGCTCCGTCAGCAGGGCGCCGTAGTCGTCGAAGCTCGTAGGATCGATCTCGAACCTCATGTCCCCGAGCGCCCGGAACCGCTCGCCGGGGAGCACCAGGACGAGCCCTCCTCCGGGTACGGCCGCGCTGCTCCCCAGGACCCTCCGGAGCGTGCTCCAGCGCCGGGCATGGCTATCCAGCACGACCGCGCCGCCCGCCAGCACCTGCGCGTCGCCGGAGGGTAGTGCGGTCGCGACCCACGCGGAGCGATGGTACGACAGGGCCGCTGCGCTCCCCGGCCCCGGCGCACGCCCGGCGCCTTGGTCGTCCGTCTCACGCTCGTCGAGCCGCGCAGCCATGACGCAGAACCCACGCAGGATCACGAACGGTCGCCCTTCGGGATCGGCGATCAGGACGTCAAACGTCCTCGTCCGCATGTCGGAAGAGGGCTCCAGCGCGCGCGCGTACGCGTAACAGCGGCCGTGAGGTACCGCGAGGGCCCGCATCTCCCTCAGCGTCCACGGCAGGTAAGCCCCCGACGACCCCGCGCTCTCGCTGGAGGTCAAGCACGCTGCCGCCTGGAGGGCCCCCTCCAAGATGGATGGATGGATGGCGCCCGCGGGGAGTGACGGCCAGCTCACCTCGGATGCATCGATGCTCGCGAGGACCTCCCGGTCACCGTGGAAGAGCTCGGCGATGACCCGGAAGCGGGGACCGTAGTGGAAGCTCTTCTCCTCGAGCAGGCGATAGAGCTCCTCGCCACCCATCCGGCGCGTGCAGCGACGCCGGATCTGATCGAGCTGCAACGGCTCCTCCACCGGCTCCTGGAGACGCGAGGGCGCCAAGGTCCCTGACGCGTGAAGCACCGGCTCCTCATCGCCCTCGGAGCGGATCTCGACATTGACGGCGCGGCGATCTCCGGAGGTGGTTATCTTCAGCGGGCGCGGCGAGGAGCCCACGAGGACCGGGCGGCTCCAGACGAAGTTCTGGATCGTGAGCGGGCTCGTCGCGCCCAGCGAGGCGGCGCCGGCGGCGCGGGCCATCTCGATCAGGATGACGCCGGGCAGCACCTTCCGCGCATGGATGACGTGGTCGGCGAGCGCGGGGTCGTCCGCGTCGATCACCCTCGTGAAGGACAGGCCCCCGCCTCCCGGCGCTCCTTGACCCAGGGAGGATTGCACCGGCGCAGCATCGGCGATGGCACGGCGCTCCTCAGGGCGAGGTCTGAGCTCGTGCCAGTAGCGCTCGCTGGCGAATGGATAGCTGGGCAGCGCGAGACGTCGCCCCCCTCCTCGTCCGTACATCTGCCGCCAGTCGATGTCGACACCCTGCGCGTAGAGCTCCGCCAGCTCGAGCAACCCTTCCCGCCGCGGCATTCCCGCGCCGGGCGCCTCGGCGCGCAGGGCGCGGGTGAGCTCCTCTGCCCGAGCCTCGCCCGCGGAGCGCGGCTCGGGCCCCACGCCGCGCAGCGGGCGGTCGCCGGAGACGCGCTGCTGGCGCAGGAGGCCGCGCAGCTGCGCGGCCAGATCTGCGACGTCCTGCGCGACGAGCGCCTCCCTCACGTTGAAATGGCTCCGGCCGACGGAGAGCGTATAGCCGATATCGTGCAGATCGTGCCGCCCTTCCTCGTGTTCTAGCCAGCGCAGGAGACCCTCGCATCGACGCTGCAGCGCCTCTCGGGTCTTGGCGGACAGCGGGATGATCGACCACGGCTCCCTCGGCTTGCTCGGCGCCGCGGTCGACGGCGGCGCCTCCTCGAGGAGCAGGTGGGCGTTGGTCCCGCTCGCGCCGAACGAGTTGATGGCGGCGCGGCGGCGAACGCCTGGAGGCGTCGCCCAGTCGGCGAGGCTCGTCTGCACGTAGAACGGGGTCTCCGTCAAGCTCAGGAACCTGTTCTCGCGCGTGAAGTGCAGCGAGGGAGGGATCTGCCGATGCTCGAAGGCGAGCGAGACCTTGATGACCCCGGCGATCCCGGCCGCGGTCATGGTATGCCCGATGTTGGTCTTGACGGAGCCAATCGCGCAGAACTGCCTCGCCTCGGTCCACATCCTGAAGGACCTGGTCAGCGACTGGATCTCGATAGGGTCACCCAGCTTCGTCCCCGTGCCATGGGCCTCGACGTAGGTTATCGTCTGCGGGTTCGCCTTGGCCTGGCGGTACACCTCTGCCTGCAGGGCTGTCTGCGAGGTGCTGGCAGGCGCCGTAATCCCGTTCGACCGCCCGTCGTGATTGATCGCCGAGCCGAGGATGACGGCATAGATGTGGTCGCCGTCGGCAACCGCCCTGTCCAGCGGCTTGAGAACAACGACCCCGACGCCCTCTCCTACCGCGGCACCATCCGCGGAGTCGTCGAAGGTCCTGCAGCGGCCGCTGGGAGAGAGGATCTGCGCCGCGTCGAGCACCAGGTGCGACTGGGGCCCACCGAGCAGGTAGGCGCCTGCGGCGACGGCGAGCTCGCACTCTCCCCGGAGGACGCTCTCGCGGGCCAGATGCAGCGCCACGAGGGACGAGGAACACTCGGTGTCCACCACCAGGCAGGGCCCCTTCAGGTCCAAGAAATACGAGATCCGGGCGGCGAGCATGCCAACGGCGTTTCCCGACAGCAGGAAGGTCCCGGCCTCCTCTCGCGCGGCCCGGAGCGGGTCCAGGTAGCCCCCGGCCTTGGCGCCGACGAAGACGCCGCAGCGTCCGCCGGCGAGGTCCTCAGGGTCGTATCCTGCGTTCTCCAGGGCCTTCCAGGCTTCTTGCAGCAGCAGACGCTGCTGCGGGTCCATCAGCTGCGCCTCGAGGGGGGAGATGTTGAAGAACGATGGATCGAACTCATCGATGCCGCTCAGGAAGCCGCCGCAATAGCCGATGCCGGCGCTGCGCAGGTCCCGGTCGTCGCTCGGCCACTGCTGCAGCGTCCTCCTCTCCGCCGGAAGCGCTCGGATCGAGTCCGCCCCCCGCGCGAGGTTGTCCCAAAACGCCCCCGGGTCGTCGGCGCCCGGAAAGCGGCAAGACATCCCGATGATCGCGACGGCGCCCGCGGCCGCGGGAGAGTCCGCCTCGGTCGCTCTGTCCCCGTCAGGTCGCGAGGGGCTCCGGAACGCTGCCACCTGGCTCGTGGCCGCGTTCGCCTGCGCTGCGCAAGCCGGGCCGCCGAACAGCGCGCTCGGATCCACACGCCGCGCCCGGGCCGGGGGCGCGGCCTCCCGGCTCGCCGCGGGCACCTCTGCCGCTCTGGCCGCTGAGCCGACGAGCGCTCCCAGGTCTACACGAGCATGCGGCTCCCGCGTCCGAGGCGCGGTCTCTCGGCCGGCCTTCGCGGGCGCCTCCGCCGCCGCGGGCGCCGAACCGTTGAATACGCCCAGCTCGGGGCGCGGCTCTGAGGCCTCGAGCGCGGCCCTCCGGCCCGCCTTCGCGGGCGCCTCTGCCGCCACGGGCGAGCCGCCGAACGGCGCTCTCGAGTCCACCGGCGGTGGCGGGGCCCCCCGCCCGTCTTCTTTCTCGCCGTCGCTCGAGCCCGGCTCGGGCCATGAGATCGCAATATGCTCAGCAAGCCGGGAGATCGAGCCGTAGTCGAACAGATCGATCGCCTTCAGCTCGATCTCGAGCTCCGAGTTGACGTTGTTCACCAGCTCGATCGCAATGATCGAGTCCACGCCGGCCTCGGCGAACGCCTGATCTGCGGCGAGCTCCGAGGGATCCATGTGGAGCACCTCCGCGGTCCGCCGGCGGAGCAGCGTTTCCAGCGCGGCGACGCGCGCCCTCTTGGCCGCCGTAGGCCGTGCTCGATCGCCAGGTCGCGCCGGCCCCGAGGCCGAGCTCTCTTCGCCGCCGCATACCGAATCTTCGGCGATGGGCCCCTCCTCCGCCCGGTCGGCACGCGCGTCACGCTCCGCGATGAGGACCGCCTGCGGGAGGCTGGCCTCGTCTTCCTGACCGGGGAGACCGAAGCTCATGCAGCAGGGGAAGCCCTCCCCGTCCAGCAGGGATCGCCACATCGGTGGGCTCAACAGCGGAGCGTGCGGCAGCCGGACCTCCGGATCCTGGTACCGCCACCAGCCATCCAGGAAGCCGAATGTCATGGTCAGGAAGGAGCTGAATTGAGTGGCTTCATTCAGCATCAGGCATCCGCCCGGGACCAGAACGCCCCTGATGCGCCGCAGCGTCTCCTTGAGCTTCAAGCAGACGTGGAGGACGTTCGAGGCGATCACCACATGAAAGCTGTGACGCGCGAGGCCCTGTCGCAGGAAGTCCTTATCGATGTCCAGGAGCTCGAACTTGACGAACGGATAGCGAGCGGAGAGCCGCTTCCGCCCGTGATCCAGGAACGCGAGGGATACGTCGGTGTAGGTGTACTCGACGACATCTGCGAGCTCCTCGAGCCCCTCGACGAGCATGGCGCTCGTCGCGCCTGTCCCGGCGCCGAGCTCCAAGATCCTGATCTTCTGTCCTCTGTTACGATTGCACCACAGCTCGACGCCAGCTCTGAGCGCCACGAGAAGGACGCGGTTGAAATGCGACGCCCCAGGCGACTCGGCGTAGACTGGCTCGAGGAGCGCGAGCGACGAGCCCGGAAAGAGCACCTCGGTGGCGGAGATCTCTCCGCCGAAGAGCCTGGAACAGGAGGCCCCGCTCTGATCGAGGAGCTGGACGTGGGGCTTGAGCTCGGGGAACCCTCGAAGAAGATCGCTTTTCTTCTCCGCCAGCAGCCGCGCCACCGCCCGGGCGTCACCCGGCGGCAGCCTCGCGGTCGTCTGGATCCGCCCCTCGTCGAGGTGGATCCACCCCCTGCGACGAAGCATGTGCAGCGAGGCTTCGAAGAGTCGATGATATTTATCGATGATCCCGAGAGTACGCCAGAGCGAGCCCATCTGATGCTCCTCTCCGGCGGACAGCAGTATTCCACAGCCTTTCAGGTATTCGAGCAGCGCAAGCTCTGCGAGGGCGTTCAGCCCGGAGAGCCGTTCTTCGACAGAAGCCGTGAGATCCGGGGGGGCGTGCCGCTCAGCCATGAGCTCATGAACGCGGGACGCCGCCGCTCCCAGGAATGATGGGTCATCTGAGGAACCGGTCTGGCACGATAAATGAGAAGACTTGCCCACGAAGTCTGCCCCCTCTGGTCGATGTAGATGCTACGTCGACCCCCAGCCTTCGCATGGTTCGGAAAGCCTCATCGACGTCGATTTAGCACCACGTGCGTCACGCGCATCGCGCAAGTGCGCGATTTTGTTCATACCTTGCAATCCATGCCACAGTGACCAACAACCCAAAAAGTCCGATGAGTTGCACGCCTGCGCGACGCCGTAATGTCAGGGCGGGCGCTGGCCGGGCTTGGTACACTCCTCATGTGCCCTGCCCTCCGCGCCATGCGGCACCGGCAAGCGCACAAGCCCGACCAGCCTAGATATTTTTCAAACGCGCAACGATCACGTGACTTCCTTAAGTCATCCAGACCATGCAGGCGGCCATCGCTAGATGGTCGCCTTCGTCGTTGGTAGGCCAGTTTACCAGGGAACGTCCGGCAGTCAAGAGGGACGAACTGGTGCAGCAGCTATCAAAAAGTGCACCATCACCTCCCCCTTCCGTGCCAATGCTTCGGCGCGCGCCAAGAATGACGCACCCGTGCTCGCAAGAAATGGTCCATGGTCCTCCCCCGCTTGCGCGGACAGTCTCACTTTGCCGCGAGCGCGGTGACGTAGGTCTTCGCTTCGAACTGGATCGGGCTCATGTAGGCCAGCCGTGAATGCCGTCACTTCAGAGTGTAGAAGTCGCCGATGTAGCCGCCGGCCGAGGCGATGGCGGCCGCTCGCGTCGATTCGCGGCGGACGCCACCATCTCGATTTCGCGATCAAAGTCGCGTCGAACAAGCATCTCGATCACCTGCTCCTGGCGCGACAGGAGCGCATCATGCATCGCCATCGGCTGGATGGTGGCCACTCAGGCGCTGTGGCATCAAGTTGACGCGATCGCACGCCGGCTCGCGCCGGCAGACGCACCCCTTCGCCGTCAGTGAACCTTCACAGCCCCAGCGACCTTGAGCCCGCGGGGTAAATTGAATCGCCGGCGAGTGCGATGCAAGGTCTCGACGAACGCTTGGACGCCCGCCCCCTGCGCCTGGCCCGCAGCGGACGCGAGCTCCTCGGGAGCATCCTCTGTGTCGCGTGCATCCGACTGAAAGACGACGCCGCAGTCGTAGCCGAGGCAGAGCCATTCGAATTGAATCTTCGAATCTCGAACGAACTCCCACCATGCCTTCATTTCGTGAAGCGCGCTTTGGGCCCCCATGTTGACCATCTCGTCGAAGACGAGAACGGTCCCCGGTACGATTCGCGAGCGGAGCGACTCGAGGACGGTGGCAGTCGACACATACAGGTCACAGTCGATGTGAACGAGCGAGCATTGCTGAGGATGCTCTTTCAGGAATTCCGGGAGCGTTCGATCGAACCAGCCCTCGACGAGCGTGACGTTCTTTCGCACCTCGGGAGGACGCCTACTGAAGAACTGCTTCGACGCTTCCTTGCTGATGATGCCCCACGCCTCTGGAAAGCCCTCGAAGCTGTCGAAACCAAACACTCTCTCGTCCGGACAGGCGTCGGCGATCCTATTTACGGTCGTGCCGGAGAACACACCGAACTCCATCACCAGCCCCTCCGGACGCGCGACGCTGTCCAGCACGAAATCGAGCACCGGGCGGTCGATTTCCTTGGCGTGAAGGCGCGGGAGCTCACGATCCAAGAATTCCGCGTAAGCTGGATCGATATCCTCCTCGTCGATCGAGGTCATCGGAAAGCCGAACGGATTCGTCAAAAATGGATATCTGACTGTTCTCATCTTCCAGTCTTTCGTACGAGGCGCGATGCCTCATCACACCAGGGTCCTCCGGCTCACGAGGGGAGATGAACGAACCAGACTCACAGCAGATCCCCGGTGCCCTCGGGCGACATTCGCGGCACGGATTGACGCTCGCCATCTTGGCGAGAAATGCCAGGTCCTGTCCACCACGAATTCCTGACCGGTCGGAAAGGCTCGTCTCAGTCGAGCCGCAGCTGCCGCTCGGCACCTTACGCAGCGTGACGTAGGTAATGTCACACAACCGAGCAATCGCTTTGGATTTGTTGGTTTTTGTAGGCGGAGCGGTGGATCGCTCTTGGGCGATATTTCAACTGGCCGTCATTAGTGTAAAATTGCTGATACATCGAAATGTCCCTAGGATGCGGGACACCGACTTCCACGTGCCGGCGGACAAGCTCGATCGGTTCGCTGGCTGCGGCTACTTCACGGACGAGCAGACGGGGGCGAAGACGCGCATGGATCGCGATGGTGCCGAGAGCGCCTACGCCAGCTTGCTCGGGAAGCGGCCGCGGATGTCGATGCTCGTCCGTCGAATCGCCGCAGACGCGATTCTCCGCATCCGAGGCCTAGACGACGGTTTGTCGCGGCCGGTGGCCAGTGCTGCCGTGATGACGTGATCAGCGAGAGCTGGCTCATCCCGCAGGGCGGGCTCGTGCTGGGCTCCGAAGCGAAGTACGCCGTGAGCGCGGTCTCTGGCCGGAAGCCCGACGCCTCGGCGTACATGCCTCGGGGTCGCAAGCCGCCTCGGCGCGGGACGATCAACGCTCCGCCCGGCATCATGGTCGAGGTGGTCTCTCCTACCCCGCTGGACGCACGACGGGACCGTGTCGAGAAGCTCCACGAGTACACGTCCTTCGGGGTGCGCTGGTATTGCGTGCTGCGAGGTTCGTCCGGTTCACCAGCCTGCGCTTCGCGGACGTTACCCAGCTTGACCTGGCCGACCTGGTGCCATTCGTCGTTGGTGACGGCTGAGGCTGTGAAAGAGGGGGCGCCGTGCGCGCACGCGCCGTGCTCGGTTCGCAGCTGCGGTCGCCCCGTCCGGCGTGATAAGGTCGCCCGCCATGACAGCGCCGAGCTCCTCATCGTTCACTGCCCTCGCGCCGGCGGACGGCGACCGACGCGCCCGCTACGAGCCCTCGCGGATCGAGCCCGGGTGGCGCGCGCGCTGGGACGCCGAGAAGCTGTTCGAGGTCGCCGATCCGGGCGACCGGGCCTCGAAGAAGTACTACGTGCTCGAGATGCTCCCGTACCCGAGCGGGCGCATTCACATGGGGCACGTCCGCAACTACTCCATCGGCGACGTACTCGCCCGCTTCCATCGGATGCGCGGGTATCACGTCCTGCACCCGATGGGGTGGGATGCGTTCGGCATGCCGGCGGAGAACGCCGCGATCGAGCGGGGCAAGCACCCCGGCGACTGGACGCTGCAGAACATCGCGACGATGAAGGCGCAGCTGCAGCCGCTCGGCTTTTCGTACGACTGGTCCCGCGAGGTCGCGACGTGCGAGCCCGACTATTACCGCTGGGAGCAGCTCGTCTTCACGCGGATGCTCCAGGCGGGCCTCGCTTACAAGAAGTCGGCGGTCGCCAACTGGTGCCCTCGGTGCGAGACGGTGCTCGCCAACGAGCAGGTCGAGGACGGCGGCTGCTGGCGGTGCGGGACCGGGGTCGCTCAGCGCGAGCTCGATCAGTGGTTCTTGCGGATCACCTCGTACGCCGACGAGCTCCTCAAGGGCATCGAGTCGCTCGTGGGCGGGTGGCCCGACAAAGTCCTCAAGATGCAGAAGGACTGGATCGGCAAGAGCGTCGGCGCGCGCGTGAGGTTCGCGGTCGAGGGAGGTGCGGGCGCGCTCGCGCACGTCGATGTGTTCACGACCCGGCCTGACACGCTCAACGGCGTGACGTTCCTGACGGTCGCGCCGGAGCACCCGATCGCGCGCGAGGCGGGGAAGCGCGACGCGAAGGTGGCCGCGTTCGTCGAGGAGGCCGCCCGCATGGCGGAGCGCGAGCGCGGCTCGGACGTGGCGTCGAAGGAGGGCGTGTTCACCGGCTTTTACGCCGTGCACCCGCTCACGGGCGCGCGCGTCCCTATCTGGACTGGCTCGTTCGTGCTCATGGGGTACGGGACGGGCGCGGTGATGGCGGTGCCGGCGCACGACACGCGCGACTTCGCGTTTGCGCGCCTCCACGGGCTGCCGATCGCCGTGGTCATCCAGCCCGACGGCGAGCCGCCGCTCGACCCCGCCACGATGAAGGACGCGTACACCGGGGCCGGGACGATGGTTGCCTCCGGCGATCTCTCCGGGACGCCGAGCGAGGAGGGCAAGGCGAAGGTCGTGGCGAAGCTCGCCGCGGCAGGCCTCGGAGAGGAGACCGTCAGCTATCGCCTCCGCGACTGGCTCATCTCCCGCCAGCGCTATTGGGGCTGTCCGATCCCCGTCGTCTACGGACAGGACGGCGCGGTGTTGGCCGTGCCCGAGGGCGAGCTGCCGGTCGTCTTGCCGCGCGACGTGAGCTTCACGGGCGAGGGCGGCTCGCCGCTCGCACGCCACGAAGCGTTCGTGAGCGCCCGCGATCCGCGCGATCCCTCGAAGCCGGCGCGGCGCGAGACCGACACGTTCGACACGTTCTGGGAGTCGAGCTGGTACTTCCTCCGCTACACGTCGCCGCGCTACGACCGCGGGCCGGTCGATCCGCGGGTGGCCGCCGAGTGGATGCCGGTCGACCAGTACATCGGCGGCGTGGAGCATGCGGTCATGCACCTGCTCTATGCCCGGTTCTTCCACAAGGTGCTCATCGACCTTGGCTTCCTCCCCGAGCATACCCCGCGCGAGCCGTTCAAGCGGTTGCTCACGCAGGGAATGGTCACGATGCAGACCCGCTTCATCAGGGACGCGAAGGGCGCGTCCGTGTGGCTCTTCCCCGAGGAGGTCGGCGCCGACGGCAAGTGCCTCGCGCCGGGCTGCGAGGGGATGACGGTCGAGACCGGGCGCGTCGAGAAGATGTCGAAGTCGAAGAAGAACGTCGTCGACCCGGACGCGATGGTCGCCAAATACGGCGCGGACACGGTGCGCGTCTTCATGCTCTTCGCCTCGCCTCCTGAGATGGAGCTCGCCTGGTCGGATACGGGCATCGAGGGGGTGCATCGGTTCCTCGCCCGCGTCTTCCGGCTGGTCCGGGACATCGCGTCGCTGCCGGCGGGCGAGCCGGGCACGTCTCCCGACGCGGCGGCGCTCCGGCGCAAGCTCCATCAGACCGTGCAGCGGGTGACGCACGACCTCGAGGAGCGGCGCCAGTTCAATACCGCCGTCGCCGCGATGATGGAGCTCGTCAACGAGCTCGTCCCCGCCACGGCCGCGGCGGCCGAGCGCCCCGCGGCGCCGGGCGTCCTCGCGGCGCTGCGCGAGTCGGCGGAGCTCTTGGTCCACCTGCTCTCCCCGTTCGCGCCCCACCTCGCCGACGAGCTCTGGGCGACCCTCGGCGGACGCGGGTTTCTGCTGTCGCGCCCCTGGCCGGCGTTCGACGCTGTCGCGACGCGGGAGGACGACGTCGAGATCGCGGTGCAGATCAACGGCAAGGTCCGGGGGCGAATCCGCATTGCGAAGACGGCGGACGAGGCCACCGCGCTGGACGCGGCGCGCTCGGACGCGGCGATCGCGAACCAGCTCGCGGAGAAGACGCCGAAGAAGGTGGTGTATGTCGCGGGACGGATCCTCAACTTCATCGTGTGAGGACGTCACCGACCGCAGCACATCTTCCACGGAGCGCGGCTTCACCGCCCCGCCGAGCGACGTCAGCTGCGGGCGAGCATAAGGACCCGCAACTCATCGCGTCCGGCAGAGCGGCGGGCTGAGCGGCGCGCTCAGCGTGCACCGGACTGCCTCAACCTCGTTGCGCCCGCGCCCGGACGCGATCATGACCATCGCCGTGACGGAACCATTCCCAGCAGAGCGCGCCGGCGTGGTGCGACGGCGGCGCCCGTTCTCCGCGCTCCTCTCGGAGGTCGCCCCCCTCGATCTCCGGCTCGTCGGGCGCACGATCCTGCATGCCGTGCTCGTCGGGGCCATCGCGGGCCTCATCGCGGTGCTCTTCTTCGGCGCCCTCGAGCTCGTCGAGGAGCTGCTCCTCGGCCGCCTCGCCGGCTACGCGCGGCTTCGAGCCCACGGCGAGGCGATCTTCGGCGGCGACGGCCCCGAGCACCGGAGCGTCCGGCTCTGGCTGCTGCTGCTGATCCCGGCGCTCGGAGCGCTGGCCGGGGGCATCCTCACCTGGCGCGTCGCCCCCGAGGCCGCGGGCGGCGGCGGCGACGCGATGATCCAGGCCTTCCACCACCACGGCGGCCGGATGCGCAAGCGGGTCGCGTGGGTCAAGGCGCTCGCGTCGATCCTCACGCTCGGCTCGGGCGGCGCCGGCGGTCGCGAGGGGCCGACCATGCAGGTCGGAGGAGCGCTCGGCTCGCTCGTGGGGCGCGGGCTCGCGGTCGGCCGGCGCGAGCACCGCATCCTGATGCTCGCGGGGGTCGCGGCCGGGATGTCCGCCATCTTCCGCACGCCGCTCGGCGCCGCCCTGCTCGCCGTCGAGGTGCTCTACCGCGACGACTTCGAGGCGGAGGCGCTGATCCCGGCGCTGCTCGCCAGCGTGGTCTCCTACTCGGTCTTCATCTCGTTCTACGGCGAGTCGACGCTCTTCGCGCACGCGCCGAAGTATGCGTTCGTCCCGTCGCACCTCCCTCTCTACGCGCTGCTCGCGCTGCTCCTCGCCTTCGTCGCGATCGGCTTCCTGAAGTGCCTCGGCGGCGTGAAGGCGATCGCGGCGCGCCTGCCCATCGCCCCCTGGGCGCGCCCGGGGCTCGGCGGGCTCGCGCTGGGCCTCTTCTGCGTGCCCGTCCTCTGGTTCGTCGGTCGCAGGATCGAGAGCCCCGGGCAAGGGCTCGGGCTGCTCGGCGGCGGGTACGGCGCCGTCCAGGTCGCGATCACCGGCGCCACGTGGCTCCACCCGGGCTGGCGCGGCGTGGAGCTCCTGCTCCTGCTCTGCGCCGCCAAGATCGTCGCCTCGTCGCTCACGCTCGGCAGCGGCGGGTGCGCCGGCGACTTCGCGCCGTCGCTCGTCATCGGCGGGCTCTTCGGCGGCGCGTTCGGGCGCGCGGCGGCGCTCCTGCTCGGCGATCCGCGCATCGACCCGGGCGCCTTCGCGCTCGTGGGCATGGGCACCTTCTACGGCGGCGTCGCGCACGTGCCGGTGAGCTCCCTCGTGATGGTCTGCGAGCTCGCCGGCAGCTACGACCTCCTGGTCCCGCTGATGCTCGCCGAGGGCGTCGCCTTCGTCGCGCTGCGGAAGCACTCGCTCTACCACGCGCAGCTCCCCACCCAGCGCGAGTCTCCCGCGCACCCGATGCCGACGCTCGACGTGCTCAAGACCATCCGCGTGCGGCAGATCATGATCGACGGGCGCGCGCTCGTGACGTTCGCGCCGGGGACGCCGGCCCGCGAGATGCTCCGGCGGGCGGCCGACGCGAGCTGGCAGGAGGTGTTCCCGGTGCTCGAACCGTCGCGCAAGATGGTCGGCATGATCACCGCCGAGTCGCTCCGGATCATCGCGGTGGAGCACGACCTCGAGCGGATGACCGTGGCCGCCGACGCGATGCAGCCGCCGGTGGCCGTGACGGTCACCGACGATCTGCGGACGGCGACCGAGGCGATGGTGGCGCACGGCGTCCGCGAGCTCCCCGTCGTCGACGGCGAGGGCGCGATCGTCGGGTTCGTGGACGAGGCCGACATTGGAAAGGCCTACCTGGAGGCGACGACGAGGCCCGCTCGCGCCGACGAAACACCGATCGCGCTCGGCTGAGCCTCGTGCGCAGGAGCCGCCGCGCCCGCCCAGCGGCTGGGCGTGAGCGCGTCCACGTCGCTGGCACGCCCCTGGCAGTCCTCACCCCGGGCTCGCCTGGAGGTGACCATGTCGCTCGAGAGACCCTTCGGCTCGCTGGCCACGCTGAGGCCCCGCGCCGGCTCCCTGTACATCAGCCAGAACCGGACGGTCCTGTGCATGCGTCCGGACGGCTCGATCGCCCCCGAGCCGCACATCGGCCTGTTCGTGCGCAACACCCGCCTCCTCTCCCTCTACCGCCACCTGATCGACGGCAGGCCGCCGGCGCCCGTCGCGCTCTCCGCCGTCGAGCAAGACAGCTGGCTCGGCTACTACATCGCCCCGCCGCCCGAGGGCGGCGGCGCGGCGCCGCGGACCGTCGAGCTGCGGCTGTCGCGCTTCGTGGGGGACGGCTTCCACGAGGACATCGACGTCGCGAGCTTCACGCAGGAGCGCGTGCGCTTCACGCTGGCGCTCGAGATCGACGCCGACTTCGCCGACGCGGCGGAGACGGACGGCCCGCGCCGCCAGCACGGCGACGCCCGGTGGGCGCTCGGGCCCGCCGAGCACGGATGCGAGCTGCGCTGCGACTACCGCGCCGAGCACCGCTATGAGCACCCCGGAGAGTCCGGCGTCGCGCGCTTCGACGCCGGGATCGTCGTACGGGCCCGGAGCGCGGACTCCCCCCCGTCCTGCGCTGGCCGCGAGATCCGGTTCTCGATCGATCTCGAGCCCCATGGCACCTGGCGCGGCTGCGTCGACGTGATCGCCCTGGTCCGCGGCGAACCGCTGCCGCTGCTCGCCGGCTGCCGCTCGTTCTTCGGCACGCGAAGCGCGCGCGACGTGGCGCGCGGCACCTTCCACCACCGCGCGACGTCCTTCTCGGTCCCGGGCGCCGACACGCTCTCGCATACCGTCTTCTCCGTGCTCGAGCGAGCCAAGCGCGATCTCATCGCGCTCCGCATGTACGATATCGACCAGGACGAGCGCTCCTGGACGGTGGCCGCCGGACTGCCGATCTACATCGGGCTCTTCGGCCGCGACCCGCTCGCTGCGGGCACGCAGGCCGCCGCGCTGACGACCGACATCCTCGCGGGCACCGCGCTCGTGCTCCCGCGCTGGCAGGGGCGCGTCGTCGACGACTGGCGCGACGAGCAGCCCGACCGGATGCTGCATCAGGCCAGGGACGGAGCGCTCTCGGAGCTCAACTACGACCCGCTGGGGCGCACGTACGCGTCGGCGACGTCGACGATGTTCTACGCGGTGGCCGCCTCGGAGCTCTGGCACTGGACCGGCGATCGCGAGCGCGTCGGCCGCCTGATCGAGCCTGCGCTCAGGGCCATGCGCTGGATCGACGAGGAGGGAGATCTCGACGGCGACGGGTTCTACGAGTACGAGCCCCGCTCGAGCGCGTCGATCCAGAACCAGGGCTGGAAGGACTCCGACGACGCCATCGTCCACGCCGACGGCTCTCAGGTGCGGCCGCCGATCGGGACGTGCGAGATGCAGGGCTTCGTGTTCCTGTCGAAGCTGCGCCTCTCCGAGCTGCTCTTCTGGTTCGGCCGCAAGGACGACGCGCGACGGCTGTTCGCCGAGGCGCTCGATCTGCAGAGGCGGTTCAACGACGCCTTCTGGATGCCCGACGCGCGCACCTTCGCGATGGGCCTCGGCCCGGACAAGCGCCAGATCCGCTCGATCGGCTCGGATCCGGGGCTCTGCCTCGCGACGGGGATCGTGGACCAGGCCCTCGCCGAGCCCACCGCCATCCGCATGTTCGCGGCGGACATGTTCTCCGGCTGGGGTATCCGCACGCTCTCGGCCGATCACCCCGCGTTCGATCCGTACAGCTATCACCGGGGGACGGTCTGGCCCGTCGACCAGGGCGCGATCGCGCTCGGGCTCGCGCGGTACGGCCTGCACGGGCACGTGGCGCTCCTGTGCCGCGCCGTGTTCGAGGCGGCGGCGCTGTTCGAGCACCACCGGCTGCCCGAGTGCTGGAGCGGCCACCCGCGCGACGCGGAGCACCCGTTCCCCGCGCTGTACCCGAAGGCGAACTGGCCGCAGGCCTGGTCCTGCTCGAGCGTGTTCGCGATGCTCCAGGCGATGCTCGGGCTGTACCCGTTCGCGCCGCTCGATCTCCTGCTGGTCGACCCGGCGCTGCCGGCGTGGCTGCCCGAGATCACCCTCTCGAACCTGCATGTGGGCACGGCCGTGGTGGCGCTCCGGTTCGTCCGGACCGAGCAGGGAACGACGCGGTTCGAGGTGCTCGAGCGTCGAGGCGACCTGCACGTCGTGCGGCAGCCGAGCCCCTGGTCGCTCACGGCGGGTCCGGCCGAGCGGATCAAGGACGTGCTGTCGAGCTTGAGGAAGTGACACGCCCAGGTGGCATTCACGTTGCTTGACGCCGCGGGCGAGGCGGGAGGCGACGGGCATGGGCGATTCCAGGCGGCCGGAGGTCGTGGTGATCACGGGGGCGTCAGCGGGCGTGGGGCGCGCGACGGTGCGGCGGTTCGCGCGCGAAGGCGCCCGCATCGGGCTGGTCGCGCGCGGGCGCGACGGGCTCGAGGAGGCGCGGCGCGAGGCGGAGGACGCCGGGGCGAGCGCGCTCGTCCTGCCGACCGACGTCGCCGATCCCGCGCAGGTCGAGGCCGCGGCCGCGGCGGTCGAGCAGCGCTTCGGCCCGATCGACGCCTGGATCAACGTCGCGATGACCTCGGTCTTCTCGCCCGTGAAGGAGATGCGGCCCGAAGAGTACGAGCGCGTCCTCAAGGTCAACTTCCTCGGGTATGTGCACGGAACGCTCGCGGCGCTCGCGCGGATGCTCCCCCGCGACCGCGGGATCATCGTGCAGGCGAGCTCCGCGCTGGCCTACCGGAGCATCCCGCTGCAGTCGGCCTACTGCGCGTCCAAGCACGCCATCGTGGGCTTCACCGAGTCGCTGCGGAGCGAGCTGATCCACGACGGGAGCCGCGTGCGCCTGAGCATGGTGCACCTGCCGGCGATGAACACGCCGCAGTTCCTCTGGTCGAAGTCGCGCCTCCCGTACAGTCCACAGCCGGTCCCGCCGATCTTCCAGCCCGAGGTGGCGGCCGACGCGCTCTACTGGGCCGCGCACCACGACCGCCGCGACATCAAGGTCGGCTTCCCGACGGTCAAGGCGATCTGGGGCAACCGCGTGATCCCGGGGCTGCTCGATCACTGGCTCGCGAAGGTCGGGTACACGCGGCAGATGACCGATGAGCCCGTGGACCCGAATCGCGTCGACAACCTGTGGGCGCCCGTGCCGCGGGACTTCGGCGCGCACGGCCCGTTCGACCGGCGCTCCAAGGCCTCGAGCCTGGAGCTCTGGTTCGACCTCCACCGCTGGTCGCTCGGCGCCGTGGCGCTGGGCGCGGCGGCCCTGGTCGGGGCCGCCGCGCGGCGGGCAGCGGCCCGGCGCAGCGCCCCCTGGCGGCGCCTCCTCGCGTGAGCCCGGCGCAGCACGTGCAAGTCGGAGCGCGCGTGAGCGCGACGAGGCCTCACCGCAGGACGGGGGAATCATGCAGATGCAGACACCAGGACCGGAAGAACGTGAACGGTTTGCACAGCCGGAGAGCCACATAACGCCGCTGTCGGGCGCGCGGCGCAGACCAGAGGAGGAGAAGGCGACGCCGAAGGTCGTGCTCGGCGGCTCGCTCGCCGAGGTGCTGTGCGGCGCGGCGACGATCGTCCTCGCCATCCTCGGGCTGACGGGGATCTTGCCAGGAGAGCTCACCTCGATCGCCACGATCGTCTTCGGCGCCGCGCTGATCGCGCAGGGCGGCGCGATCGCCTCGCGCTTCGGCGCGCTGAGCCACGCCGCGCCGCCCGTCGAGTGGGACACGCGCACCGAGCTCGGAGGCGGCATGGGCGCCGAGCTCGTCTGCGGCGCGGCCGGCGTCGTGCTCGGCATCCTCGCGCTCCTCGGCCTCGCCCCCGCGACGCTGACCTCGATCGCGGTGATCGTCTTCGGCGGCGCGTTGCTGCTCGGCGGCGGCGCGACGGCGGACCTGGGCGCGCTCGACACGCACGGCGCGCACCAGCACCTCGCCCACCTCGCTCGTCAGGCGTCGATGGCCGCGGCCGGCTTGCAGTCGCTCGTCGGCGCCGGCGCGATCGTGCTCGGCATCCTCGCGCTGGTCGGCATCTATCCCATGGTGCTCACGTTCGTCGCCCTCCTCGCGCTGGGGTCGGTCGTCGTCGTGAGCGGCTCCGCCGTCTCCGGGCGGGCGGCGGCGGCGCTCCGGCGCTGAGCCGGGCGACGCTCGCCCCCACGAGATCCCTCACCCCACCACGCGCCGGGCGACATCCTCGATGTCCGACGCGACGCGCGCGGCGATCGGCAGCGGGCTGCGGGGCAGCGCCGACCGCCCGACGAGCGCCGCGCCGGCCGCGAGCGCGAGCAGCCCGAGCCCCACGGCCGCCCCGCGCGCCGGGTGATTGCGGCGCTGCCCCACGGCGAGCGACACCATCAGCGCGTCGATGCCGGCGAGCGCCGCGACGCCCGCGACCCCGAACGCGATCGCCGAGCGCGAGAGGGCCGCGGCCGTCCGGCGGAGATCGCGCTTGGCGAGCGCGATCTCCGCGGCGAGGAGCTCCTTCGCCTCGTGGATCGCATCGGCGGCGAGGTCCTGCGAGCTGCGATCGGCCTGTGATGGATCCGTGGATGCCTGGTATTGCATTCGAGCGCCCCCTGCCGGCGCGAGCGCGCGCCCGGCGCGCCCATGAATGCATCGCCTGCGCCCGCGCGGGCACCGGTCGCTCGCACGCGCAGCCGTGGCACGTACCGCGCACGCCGCGCGCTGCGCGTCGAGCGGCACGGATGTCGCACGGCGGGTCCGCGACGACGGCTCGTTCTCCGGCGAGCGCGGCGACGGCCAGGCGCGCGCGCAGTTCCTGCCGAAGATGTACGGCGAGGAGCTCATCGAGGCGTTCCGCCGGTTCAAGGCCGCGTGGGATCCCGCGCGGCGCGGCCGGTGGCTCCCGGCGGCGGGCGTGGCCGCGGCGGCGCTCGCGGCGGCCGGCCTGCTCGGGCGGATCGCGCGGGCGCGCGGGCGCGCGGTGGCGAGCGCCGGCGCGGCGCGTGAGGGCGCCGGCACGGCGCCGATCGGGGCTCGCCAGGTAACCGATGGGGAAGCGCCGATGAAGCATGTCGTGGGCTGGATCAGCTCGCTGCTGCTCCTCGTGACCTTCGGGTCACAGACGTACAAGCAGTGGAAGGGCGAGGAGGGCAAATCGGAGAAGTACACGCTGATCTTCTTCGTCGCCGCGATCGCCGGGACGGCCGGGAACTTCATCTACAGCCTGCTCGTGAAGAACTGGGTGTTCACCGCCCTGAACGCTGCGTTGGTGATCAACAACGGCGTCGGGCTCTGGATCGCCCTCCGCCACCGGAAGCAGGCGCGGCAGGCGGGGTCGACCTAGCGCCGCGCCCGTGAGCGCCTGGGTGGCCGGCGGAGGCAGCTGCGCTGCCCTGGGCGCACCGGAGGCGGTCTGGCAGAGGCAGCCGAGCTGCCCTCCGGCAACCGGACACGGTCTGGCAGAGGCAGCCGAGCTGCCCTCCGACAACCGGACACGGTCGGGGGGAGGCAGCCGAGCTGCCCTCCGGCAACCGGACACGGTCTGGCAGAGGCAGCCGAGCTGCCCTCCGGCAACCGGACATGGTCGGGGGGAGGCAGCCGAGCTGCCCTCCGGCAACCGGACACGGTCGGGTTGAGGCAGCCGAGCTGCCCTCCGGCAACCGGACACGGTCGGGTTGAGGCAGCCGAGCTGCCCTCCGATGACCGGACACGGTCGGGTTGAGGCAGCCGAGCTGCCCTCCGATGACCGGACACGGTCGAAATCCTTGGAGCCGTAAGAGGGCGCTTCCGCGAGGCGCGGGCTGCGCGGGCGCTCCGCGGGGCGGCAGGCGCGTCACTCCGGCTCCTCCCGCCGGAACCACCGCGCGACGAGCACGTCGGTCGATGAGTGCGCCACGATCGAGCCGGCGACCACCAGCGCGATGAGGTGAAACATCTCGTCGGCGCGCGGGGCGCCGGAGCGCAGGATGAGGAGCCCGTACACCACCGAGGCGAACCCCTTCGGGCCGAACCACGCCGCGGCCACCCACTCCCGCCGGTCGAGGCCCCCGCCGATGAGCGCGATCGCGAGCGCCGCGGGGCGCACCGCGACGAGCGCGAGCGCCGCGAAGGCCAGGCCGCGCGCGCCGACGCCCGCGAGCAGATCGTGAGAGACGAGGGCGCCGAAGAGGAACAGCGCGGCGAGCTTGAAGATCTCGCCGGCGGCCTCGCCGACCTCCTGGAAGACCTCGCGCGCGCGCGGCGCCACGCTCACCAGCGTCACGCCGCCGGCGAACGCGGCGAGGAACTCGTTGGCGTGCGTGAGCGAGGAGATCGAGAGCAGCAGCATCGCGATGGCCACGACGCCGAGCGGCTTGTAGAGGGGCGCCGCCCCGAACAGGCGGCTCTTCTCGAGCGCAACGGCGATCCACGGGACCGCGACGCCGAGGGCGACGCCCGCGCCCACCTCGGCCAGCAGAACGGGGACCGCCACGTCATGGGATCTCAGCAGGGCGAGCAGCATCATCACGATGGGAAGCGCGAGGCCGTCGTTGAGGCCGCTCTCCACGTTGAGCAGGTGCCGGAGCCGCGCCGGGACCTCCTCCCGGCCGACGATCGCGGCGGCGAAGACCGGATCGGTCGGGCTCAGCGCCGCGCCCAGCAGGAAGGCGCCCATCCATGGGGCGCCGACGAGCAGGTGCGCGAGCACGGCGGTCCCGGCGAGCGTGAGCGGGAGGCCGAGCAGCAAGGCGCGGCCGGGGAGCCGCCAGGCCGAGCTGAGATCGCGGATGCCGCAGCGCATCCCGTCGGTGAACAGGATGGTGAAGAGCGCGAGCTCCGCCGTGCGCTCGACGAGGCTGCGGCCGGGTGAGTCCGCGACCTGGCCGCCGAGGCGGCTCTGGCCGAGGAGGAATCCGGCGACGAGGAAGAGCACGGAGGTCGACAGGATCGTCCGCTCGGCGCGCGCCGAGACGAGCACGGCGAGCAGCAGCGTGGCCGCGAAGGCCAGGACCAGCACCATGCCCGGCCGCCTGCGAGCATCGGGCCCGCGCCGGCGGCCGCGCACACTGCGACGGCATCCCACGGCACCGGCAAGGCCGGCGCGCGCTCCGGGGTCAGCGCCCCGCGGCTGCCTTCACGACAACGCCGGGCGGGCGGGCGCCGCTCGATGCCGCGGCCCGCGCGCGGCGGCGCGTCAGCCTGCGGAGCAGCTGGAGGGCGCTCACGCAGCTGTCGGTCGAGTTCTGGCCCGACCGGAAGGAGTCCGGGAGGCCGAAGTTGAACCCGATGTAGAGCGCGATGAACGACGGGAGCAGGCGCGCGGGGATGTGCAGCGCGGCGCCGATCGGCGTCGCGAACAGGACGAGCTCGCCCGGCATGCCGGGCACGACATACCCGAGCAGAAACACGATCGGCACCACGAGCGTGAGCTCGATCAGCGAGATCTCATGACCGACCGCGCGGGCGGCGGCGCCCGCCATGACGAACACGCAGATCAACGTGCCGTTGACGTTGAGCCAGCCGCCGAGTCCCACCACGAAGAGCCTGAGCTCCTGCGGCACCGCCGGATAACATTTGCGGACGAGGTGCAGGTTGAGCGGCGTCGCCAGCGCCTCGCTGCACGAGGCCCACAGCAGCGGATAGACCTTGAGCCAGTAGTTGACGAAATAGTCGCGCAGCGAGAACTCCGGGGCGGCGGCCTTCATCCTCAGCAGGCTCGCCGCATGGAAGACGAGGCAGGCAGCGCCGACGACCCCGGACACGAGCAGGTAGGAGAGCATGAGTTCTCCGGCGCCGAGCGAGGGCGCCCCCGCCGAGGCGCGCGCGAGGGGCCCCTCGTGCACCTGCGCGGCGAGCTGCGCGGGCAGCCCGCGGAGATAGGCGCCGAGCCCGAACATGAAGAGCGGGACGAGGCACTGCACGGCGCCTCCCGCGCGCTCCAGGGCGTCCGCGGCGCGCTCCAGCGCGCGGGCGACCCGCGGCGCGCGTACGGCCGCGAACGACGTCACGATGCCGGCGTAGAGGGCGAGGAAGCACGGGCTCGAGATGACCAGGCCCGAGGCGCTATAGAGGGTGCGCGCGGCCTCGAACGGCGCGCCCGTGCTGTGGCTGGGGAGCAGCGGCAGCCCGAACACGAGCCAGGTGACGACGACCCCGAACAGGCACGCTGCCAGACGCTTGAGGGCGAGCCAGCCCATGATGTACGCGAGCAGCCGCCCCGGGCGCCCTTGCCGGTGCAGGCTCACGAAGGTCGGCACGAGGACGACGAAGATGACGACCGGCGCCAGCGTGGTGTACCAATGCAGGAGACCGTCCATGGCGCGGGTCGACCACCGCGTGACGCTGGTCTCTCGGCCGGACACGAGCAGGCCGAGCGCGAGAGCGAGGAGCGTCGCGACGGGCAGCAAGCCCCTGAGCCGCTCCCGCAATCGATCTGCGCGGGGCGGGTCAGCCAACGGAGCGAGGATCGTCATGATTCCCTCCCAGGGAATGCCGCGCGCGCGTCGCCTCGGAGATCGGCGGACGCCCGGACGACGCCCCAAACGAACACGCCGATCCATAGATTCTCGCGTATCGGGACATTCGCTTCGTGCGGGCGCCTCATTGCACATCCGACGCCAGCCGCCGAGCGCACCGGAGCGCCAGCGCGGCCGAGCCGTCCGCGGCGCGCGCCTCGTGTCCGTGCGGCGAGCCGACGGCGCCCGCCGTCAGGAGGCGGCCTGCCCGATGGGGTGGGCTATCCGATGGAAGTACGGCGTCGGCGCCGCCGCGCGAGCCGGCGAGCACGCCGATGTGCCGGCGGGGAACAGCGATTGCAGCGCGGGACATATGGATCCATCCAGCGCAATCCGGTTCGACACGGAGAGGGTCGCCCGCCCCCTCAGCGAGCGAGGTCACGTCAGCGCCGGCGCAGGTGCCGCAGCGCCCGCGGGGCCTGCCGAGCAGATCGAGCACAGCAAGGAGCGGCTCGCGCGCGACCTGGTCACGGTCAAGGCGAGGTGGGGCGGCATCAAGGGTGAGGCAGAGCACACGGCCCGGAGCGTCGCCATCGCGGCGGCCGCCGCGGTCACCGTGCTCGCCGTGGGGGCCGTGGCGGCGGTGGCGATACGCTCCGGCCGCAAGCGCCGGCGAATCTGGTGGTGACGCCGCGCCGCTCCCGGGGAGCTCGCCCTTCGGCTCCGAGAGCCGCAGGGTGGGCTCGACCCAGGGGCCGCTCGCCTACCGCGCTCGCCCGGTGAAGAGGGAGGTGATGGCGTCCAAGACATCCTGGATCGACAGGGCCGGAGGCGGATTGTCCGGGTTGTCGAGGGCTCTATCCACGTAGTACCCGAGATATTCGGTCGTGAGGAACGCCGTCATCGCGTTCGTGAACGCGCCGGCCAGCGGGATCAGCCCCAGGGTCAAGCCGAGCATGAGGCGAAGGGCGCCGCCGCCCCAGATGAGCTGGTGGACTTGGGACCACGCCGCCTTCGAGAGCGGCGCGCCTCGCTCCTTCGCGAGCGACGCCGCGAGCAGGTACTGGATCGGAATGACGAACAGCTGGTCCGAGCCCGGGACCGGCTGGACGACGAAGCTGATGCCGGCGGCGCCGGCCGAGAACGCGTGCGTGGTGAGCCGTGCGCCGAGCCTCATGACGGAAGCTTAGTGCCCGCTCGGCCGTCGAGAAGCGGCGCGCGCCGCTCGGCCGGGCGCGGGGCGAGGGAGCGATGTCCCGCGTCTCCAGCTTCGCACGGAGCGCCGCGCGCTCCATCCTCACATCTTCTCTTTGATGCCTCTCCGGAGGAGCCACCAGTTCACCGGATAGCTGGTCGCGAAGCCGAGGAACATCGCGATCTGCATCATGAACCAGAACACGGGGCTCGACCTCGGGATCTCGCGTCCGAAGAGGGCGAAGCGCACGAGCGCCATCCACCCGTACATGCCGACCTGCCACGCCGTGAGCGAGAGCGTGTCCGCCTTGATCGCGGCGATGAGCCCGTCCTTCACGGAGAGCCCCCGCATCGGCGCGATCGTGAAGTACTGGAAGGCGATGCCGAGGACGTACGCAGCGACATAAGCGTAGACCCAGCGGCCGAACAACCGGTGGCCGAGGAGGGTGAACGGCACCGCCGCCGCGAGGCCCTCGGCGACGATGTCGCCCAGCGTGCAGCCGCTCCCGCAATGGGTCGTTCCCTTGGCGACGAGCACGGGAAAGGGCTGCCGCCTGCTCGGCGGCTCCTCGCCGCGCCGCCGCGCCTCGCTCGCCGCCTGCGCGGTTCCTGCGCGGCCCCAGCGGAGGTAGGCCCAGAGGCCCAGCGGGCCCGACCACAGCGCCGTCACCGGCCAGACGACATCCATGATCCACATGGCCTGGCGGCGCCCGGACAGGATATCGGCGGCGATGATCGAGGCCGACGCTGCCGCGGCGGCGAGCGAGATGGAGGCGATGGCGGTCAGCCAGGTGGGCACGGCGGGCCGCACGTGCAACGCCTGTTCCCGGGCGACCCCGTTGAGCACGAGCGCCGGCCACGCCTTCCGTTCGATCTGCATCTCCGACGCGCGGGTGCGACGCACATGCCAGCGGAGCGCTCGCGCGCCTCGCGCGAGCCGCAGCCGGGCTGGCGGGCGCGCTCGTCTCCGCCACGTCCGTTGACGGTCTCCTCACGCCCGTTATCGATCCGTGGCGACCCGATCGGTCCCACGATCGGAGGCGGGAGGGAGCATGGTTCGAGCTGGCAATCTCATGGCGCGCATCGTGAACGTCGTCCTCGGGTTCTGGCTCCTCATCTCGGCCGTCATCTGGCCGCACAGCCACGCGCAGCGGACGAACACATGGGTGCTCGGGCTGCTCTGCATGATCTTCGCGATCACCGCCATGCTCGCCCCTGCGGTGCGGTACCTCAACACGGTCCTCGCGGTGTGGCTCTTCATCTCGTGCTGGGCGCTCCCGACGGTCAGCCTGGGGACGATCTGGAACAACGCGCTCGTGGCGATCGCGATCTTCATCGCCTCCCTCATCCCCGGCCACATCCCCACCCGCGCGAGGGGGTAGGAAGCCCGAGGCGCCGCGCCCGCGCGACCGTCACCGGCCGCCCGGCAGCGGCTCCGGCGGCGGCCCCGCGGAGCCGCCCGGCGCCGGCGGGCTCAGCGCCGGCGCCGGCGGCGACAGGGCCGGCAGCGGCGCGGGCGGGAACGTGTGCCGCGTCGCGACGTCGGCGACAACGAGCGACAGGAGCAACGCCAGGAAGCTCACCGCCACGATGATCGCGAAGGCGTTGATGAACTTCTGCTCCACGAGGTGCATGAAGAAGAGCAGCACGAGCACGCTCTTCACCACGGCGATGAGCAGCGCGATCGGTATCTCCCACGCCCCCGTGCGCAGGAACGAGAGCGCGAACGACAGGAGCGTGAGGGCGACGAGGGCCATCAGCGTCCAGAGGTAGCGGGTCCAGGGCGTGCTTTCCGCGACGTGCTCTTGCGGCATGGTCGTCTCCGGGCTGTGCCGTCACTTGCGCGTCAGGTAGAGGAGCGGCCAGATGAAGATCCACATGATGTCCACGAGGTGCCAGTAGAGGCCGCTGAGCTCCACCGGCGTCTGGTCGTACGCCCAGTACCGGCCCTTCCAGCACCCCCACGCGACCCCCGTGAGGAGGCCGGCCCCGCCCACGACGTGCAGGGCGTGGAGCGCCGTCATGGCGAAGTACAGCGTGAACGCCATCTGCGCGCCGAACGTCGGGAGCTCCGCGAAGCGGTAGGCGCCGGCCGGGAAGATGCCCTCGCGGAAGTGCTGCGCGTACTCGATCCCTTTCAGCACGAGGAACACGATCCCGATCGCCACGCTCACCGCGAGGAACAGCGCGGCGCGCCGCGGGTGGGAGGCGCGGACGGCGTGCACCGCCATGGCGACGGTGAAGCTGCTGCCGATCAGGATGAGCGTCATGGTGGTGCCGATCGCGACGTTGTTGTGCGCGATGGCCTCGGCGAAATCGCGCGGGTAGAGCTCGCGATACGCCGCGTACAGGGCGAAGAGCCCGGTGAAGAGGAGCACCTCGCTCCCGAGGAACAACCACATCCCGAGGCGGGCCGCGTGCGTCTGCTTCTCGAGATCTTCGAACTGCTCACGCAGCGGGCGTGGTTGTCGCACGGGCGTCCTCCTCGGAGAGCTGGAACTCGTACGGGCCGCGGCGGACGAGCGGCGCGACCGGGAAGTTGTGCTTGGGCGGCAAGGGCTCGCCGGTCATCCACTCGAGCGTGCGCCCGCCCCAGGGGTTCCTCCCGGCCTTCCGGCCCCACTTGAGCGCGATGACGAGGTTCAGGAGCGAGATCACGAGCGCCGCGGCGAGCAGGTAGGCGCCGCCGGTCGAGAGCACGTGGAGCCACTGGTAGCGCGGCGGGTAGCTGTAATAGCGGCGGGGCATCCCCATGTTCCCGAGGAGGAACTGCGGGAAGAAGGTCAAGAAGAAGCCGAGGAACACCGACGCGGCCGAGAGGAGCCCGACGCGCTCCGAGTAGAGGCGCCCGAACATCTTCGGAAACCAGTAGTGCGCCGCCGCGAGGAACATGGTGAGCGTCCCGCCCACCATGATGAAGTGGAAGTGCGCCACCACGAAGTACGTGTCGTGCCAGTGCACGTCCAGCGACTGCGTGGCGACCGCCACGCCCGTCATCCCCCCGAAGACGAACAGGAAGAGGAAGGCGATGAAGTAGAGCAGCGGCGTATTGAAGTGGATCGAGCCCCTGTACAGCGTCGCGACCCACGTGTAGACCTTGATGGCCGAGAAGATGGCCACGAACATCGAGAGCACGCCGAAGACGTCCGCGGCGTACTCGCTCATCCCCGCCACGAACATGTGGTGGCCCCACGTCCAGAACCCCACGAACGCGATCCCGAGCGACGAGATGGCGATCGCCCAGTAGGACGCGGGGCGCTTGTGCGCGAACGTGCAGACGACCTCGCTCACCACGCCGAACGCCGGCAGGATCATGATGTAGACGGCGGGGTGGGAGTAGAACCAGAAGAGGTGCTGGAAGAGGACCGGATCGCCGCCGAACCGCGGGTCGAACATCCCGAGCGCGGTCACGTGGTCGATGCCGACGAGCAGGATCGAGAGCCCGAGGACCGGGGTCGCGAAGAGCAGGATGATGCTCGTCGCGTACGTGCTCCAGACGAAGAGCGGCAGGCGGCTCCACGTGAGCCCCTCGGCGCGCATCGTGTGCGTGGTCACGATGAAGTTGACCGCCGTCATGATGGACGAGACGCCGACGATGAAGATGCCGAAGACGACCGGGAACACCGTCATCGGGGTCTTCAGGCTGTACGTCGGGTAGAACGTCCAGCCGGTGTCCGTGCCGCCCGCGATCATGCCGCCCATCGCGATCGCCGCCCCGAGGAGG
Source organism: Sorangium sp. So ce836 (assembly GCF_028553905.1). Taxonomy (NCBI): domain Bacteria; kingdom Pseudomonadati; phylum Myxococcota; order Polyangiales; family Polyangiaceae; genus Sorangium; species Sorangium sp. So ce836. The sequence continues at coordinate 7,140,529 of NZ_CP102233.1, forward strand.
TAGATGTAGAAGCTCGCGAGGTTGATCCGGGGGAACGCGAGGTCCTTGGCGCCGAGCATGATCGGCAGGACGAAGTTGCCGAACGCGTTGGGGATCGACGGGATCATGAACAGCCAGACCATGATCACGCCGTGCAGCGTGAACATCCGGTTGTAGGTCGCCGCGTCGACGATGGTCCGCTCGGGCGTGAGGAGCTCGGTCCGCAGGATGAGGGCGAATATGCCTCCGAGGAAGAGCATCACGACGATGACGGCGTAGAACATGAGGCCGATCCGCTTGTGATCCGTGGTCGTGAGCCACTCCGTCACCCCGCGGTCGACATGGAGGTAGTCGGGCTCGGGCCTCTCGGCCGGCGCGTCGGGCAGAGATTCGTACGCTTCCGTGCTCATCGGAGCTCCTCCCCGGGCTTGCCGCCCTCGATCGGGCCGACCGGCGCGCCCCCGCGGAGCGGGGCGGGGCGCTCCGGGCCGGAGCGCAGGAAGGGCGGGCCTTCGGGCAGCGGCGTCCGGGCGCCCGGCTCCGGCGCGACGCCCCTCAACGACCGGATGTACTCGACGATGGCGGCGACCTGCGCCGGCTGGAGCCGGCCGAGGAACGAGGGCATGACCCGCTGGTAGCCGCGATGGATCCGGGCGAGCGGATCCATCATCGACTCGGTGATGTACGCGTCGTCGGCCACCGCGGCGCCGCCGCTCTCCAGCGGGACGACCGACATGTAGAGGCCGGCCCAGGTCGGCCCGATGTGCGGTGTCCCGTCCGGCGTGTGGCAGCGCAGGCAGCCCTCCTCGGCCGCGATGTTCTCGCCCAGCCGGACGAGGCTGAGCGGCTCGCGCGGGATCCCCTCGCCCGGCGTCGACGGCGGCGTGTACTCCTGTCCGGCGATACCGGCGCCCCGCCCGCGGTCGGAGAGCCACCGCGCGAAATCGGAGGGCTCGAGCGCGATCACCTCGCCGCGCATGGTGGAGTGGTTCGTCCCGCAGTACTCGGTGCACAGGATCTGATAGGCGCCCGGCGCGGTCGCCTCGAACCACAGCGTGGTGTAGCGGCCGGGGACGACATCGTACTTGACGCGAAAATCGGGGACGAAGAAGCTGTGGATCACGTCCCGGGACGTCATGACGAGCTTCACCGGCCGACGCGCCGGCACATAGAGCGTCGCCACCGAGCTCGGGCCCTCCGGGTAGGCGAACTTCCACATCCACTGCTTCCCGGTCACGTACACCACGACCGGGTCCGCGGGGGCGACGCGGAGCTCTGCATACTGCCGCATTCCAATGACCCACCAGACGAGGAACAGGACGATGAGGCCCAGCACCATGCCGACCTCGAGGAGGAGCGGAGGCCTCGCGGTCGCTCCGGGGAACGGGCCTTGAACATCGCGCTCGCGCCGCCGGTACCGGATCATCAGGTAGGCCGCGAACAGGGCGACGAGCGTCGCGCCGGCCATCGTCACCGAGATCACGAAGTAATGCAGCTTGTCGATGTCGAACGCGATCGTCGACCACTGGCCGGGCAGAAAGAGGAGCTTGCGCAGGAGCTCGTTGATCATGGTGACCTCCCCTGGCGGTCGGCCGCGGCATCGCGTCCGACGGCGAAGCTCGTGCGAGCGCGTGGCCGCCGGCGCTCGCGCCGCCACAGGACGGCGAGCAGCCCGCCGACCGTGATCAGGATGGCCGCCGCTCCGAGCCGGAGGAAGCCGAGGAGGAACGGACCGTATCTCCGGCTCGCCGGGTCGAAGCGATAGCAGGTCATGATCACCCGATCGACGATCGTGCCGATACCGCCGCGGCTCGCCTCCAGGAGCGCGAGCCGGAGATCGCGCGCCGAGAACTCCGTCCCGTACAGGTACCGGGAGATCCGCCCGTCCGGCGTCAGGACGAAGACGGCCGCCGGGTGGGCGTACTGATCGGTCGTCGGATCGTAGGCGTAGCGGAACCCGAGGTCCGCGGCGAGCGCGCGGGTCGCCGCCTCGTCGCCGACGAGGAATGGCCACTCCGGCGCCCGCGCGTCCGCGCCGAGCTCGGACAGCGTGACCGCGCGCTTCTGCGAGGCGGCCGCCGGGCGCTCGCGCGGGTCGAAGCTGACCGTGAGCGCGTGGAACTGCTCGCCGAGCCGGTACGGGAGGAGCTTCAGCCCCTCGACGGCGCCGCGCAGCACGAGGCCGCACAGCGCGGGGCACCGGTAGTACGCGAGGACGAGGAGGAGGGGCTTGCCGTCGGCGAAGTAGTCGCCGAGGCGCACCCGCCGCCCGTCCATGTCGGTGAAGGCGAGCTCGCGGTCCACCGGGCGGCCGAGGCGCTCCTCGATGTCCACCCCGCGCGTGGGCTCCAGGAAGGCGCCTTCGGGCGGCTCCTCCGCGCCGGAGCCGTCGCTCGCCGGCGCGGCGTCGGCCGCGGACGGGCCCAGCGCGGGGCGCGCGCGCTCGGGCTCGGACGCGGCGCCCGGGCGCGACACGAGGCCGGCCGCCAGCAGGAGGGCCACGGCGACGGCCCGGCTCATCGCGCGCCCCCCGCCACCATGAGCTCGATCGCGTCGTCGATCGGGATGCTCACGATGCCCCTCTCCCGATCGACGACGCCGAAGCGGCGGAGCTCCGCGCGCTGCGCGTCGACGAGCTGCTGGCCCAGGCGCGCCTCGTCGAACAGCGACTGCTGGACCATGCCGACCTCGCGCCGCGGCCCGAGCTCCTTCTCGGGGAACGCGAGGGAGGGCCGCAGATCCGCCTCGCGGGCCCGCATCGCGAGCCAGGCCCAGAGCGTCAGCGCGCCGCCGATCGCGAGCACGACGGCGAACGCGAGGATCACGCGCCCCCACGGGAGCGTGTCCTCCTCCTGGCGAACCTCGCTGTGACGGGAACGGAACATCATATGCTCCGGTACGCAAAGGCCTCTTCGAGCCGCGGGTCGTGGACCGGGACCACCGGCCGCCCTCGCAGCCGCCACGCGGCGAACGCGGTCGAGAGGCCGCCCACGACGCACAGGGTCGCGAGGTCGAGCCAGTGATAGGCGAACCCGTGGCGCCCTGTCGCCGGCACCACGAGCCAGTGAAAGTCGATGTAGCCGGAGACGACGACCCAGAGCGCCATCCACGAGAGCTGGCGCGGGCGCCGCTTGATCGCGTACGACATCAGGATCAGGAACGGGACGACGAACCGCGTGAGGACGACGAGGATGGAGGTCGGCCGCCAGGGCCCTTCCCAGCGGTCGAGGAAGAAGGCGACCTCATCGGGCTTGTTCGCGATCCAGATCAACATGAACTGGAAATAGGCCGCATAGGCCCAGAATATCGTGAACGCGAGGAGCAGCCGCCCGAGCGCGTAATAGTGCGAGTCGTTCAGCCTCGCGAGGTAGCCGGACGTCTGCGCGGCATACGAGAGGACCGTGAGCGCGCCGACGGCGGTCACGAAGGCGCTCGCGAACACGTAGACCGGGAACATCGTCGAGTACCAGGTCGGATCGAGGGACATGAGCCAGTCGAACGACGAGAAGACGATCGTGATCGCCACGACCGGCAGCATGGCGCCGCTCAGGCCATACATCGCGTCCTTGACGTCGGCCCTCGGCTCACGGTCCTGCGCGAACGATCGCCGGCGGAGCACGAGGGCGACGGCGATCCAGATCGCGAAGTAGATCGCCGAGCGCACGACGAAGAAGCCTGGATTGAAGTAGGGCGCCCTGTGCTCGAGGATGCGCCGCGCGTGCTCGCCGGCGATCCGCTCGGGGTGCATCCACGGGTACAGCGTGTCCAGGCCGACCAGGATCGGCGCGGAGAGCGCCGCGAGCAGAGGCAGCGGCGCCACCATCGTCTCGAGGAGGCGGCGCACCGCCGTGGGCCAGCCCGCGCGCATGGCGTTGCAGGTGAGGAGCGTGACGAGCGCGCCCACGGACAGGAACACCGCGAACGACCACGCGGCGAGGTACGAGAAGAAGAACCGGCGGAGATCGACGAAGCCGCCGACGATCGCGGCGACCGCGCCGAGCGCCGCGATCGCGAGCGAGGCCGCGATCGTCGCGCCGCCCTTGTACTCGATGGCATCCCTGTTCATCGCAGCTCCTGCTCTGCCCGGCCGCGGAGCGCTGGCGGGAGGGCGCCCGCCGCCACTCCGCGGCTCAGCTGAAGCGCCTTCACGTAGGCGACCACGGCCCAGCGCTCTTCGATGTCGGGCAGATCGTCCGAGTAGCGCGGCATCAGGCCGTAGCCCTCGATGATGACCTGGTAGATCCTGCCCGGCGGGAAGCTCCGCGCCTCGGGTCCGACGAGCGACGGCGGCGGGCGCAGCGTCATGTTCGTCGCCACGCGCGAGCTGCCGTCGCCGAGGATCCCGTGGCACGGCGCGCAGAAGGTCTCGAAGCGCTGCCGGCCGCGCTGCACGAGATCGACCGTCAGCGAGAGCGGCACCTCCGCGACGTACTCCCCGTCGAGGACGCCCTGGAGATAGCCGGGCGGCCCGGTGACGCGCCCGCGCGCGACGGTCCCCTCGGGCGGGTGCTGCATCGCGCGGCCGTCGTCGAAGTGCTCGCACGGCTCCCAGAGTCCGTATTTCTCCTGGCGGATCATCCGCTCGAAGTCCGGCTCGGGCAGCACCTTCTCGCGGCACCCGGCGAGCAGGACGAGGGCGAACGGCGCGAGCGCGCGCCCGAGGGGGCGAGCCGGGGCGCCGGCCCTCATGGCTCCTCGCGCCTCCTCGCCACGACGACGCGCCTCGCGCCGAGCGCGAGGAGGTCGCGCTCCGCCTGGACGCTCGAGAAGGAAGGTTCCGTGTCGTCGAGCCCGACGAGGAACCGATCCAGCGTGACGCGCTCGAAGCCCGGGGCGTCGAAGAGGGGGATGTAGAGCCTCGGCAGCCTCATCAGGTAAAAGCCGATGAGCACGCCGAAGAGCGAGGTGGAGAGCACGCCCATCTCGAACGTGATCGGGATGAACGCCGGCGCCGAGTTCAGCGGGCGCCCCCCCACGTTCAGCGGATAGTGGAACGCATTGCAGAACCACTGGATGAAGTAGCCGCCCACGACGCCCAGGATCGCGAAGGGCAGCACCATCCGGTTGAGGTTCGAGCGCTCGAGGCCGAGCGCCTCGTCGAGCCCCTTCACCGGATAGGGTGTGAACGCTTCCACCCGGCGGTAGCCGCGCCGCTTGAGCTCCCGGATCGCATGGAGCATCGCCTCCGGGTCGTCGAACTCGCCGAGCATTCCGGTCTCCATCAGCGCCCCCCCTTGCCCCGAGCCTTCTCCAGCTCTTCATGGTTGAGCTCCTTGAGCTCCGCGACGGGGACGAACGGAAAGACGCGCAGGAAGCTCAGGAACAGGAGCATGAAGAAGCCGCCTGACCCGATGAAGAGGCTCCAGTCCACCCACGTCGGGCTGTAGCCGTGCCACTTGGACGGGAGGAACTCTTGCTCGAGCGACATCACGATGAGCGTGAACCGCTCGCTCCACATCCCGACGTTGACCAGGAGGGAGATGAGCCAGAGCGCGACGGGGCTCGTCCGGATCCGCTCGCTCCAGAGGAGCTGGATGACGAGCACGTTGCAGACGTGCTGGGCCCAGTAGGCGCCGCTGTTCGGGCCGCGCAGGCGCGTGTGGAAATACTGGTGCATCTCGTACGCCGAGCCGCTGTACCAGGCGAGGAAGTTCTCGATGATGTACGAGAGGATGACGATCCAGCCGGTCACGAGCGTCATCTTCGCGAGATCGTCGAGGTGGCGCGCGGTCACGACGTTATGGAGCCCGTAGATCCGCCGCACCGGGATGAGCAGCGTGAGCACCATCGCGAACCCGGAGAAGATCGCGCCCGCGACGAAGAACGGCGGGAAGAGCGTCGAGTGCCAGCCGGGGACCAGGGCGATCGCGAAATCGCTGCTCACGATCGAGTGCACCGAGACGACGAGGGGCGTCGCGAGCCCCGCGAGCAGCCCGTACAGCACCCGGTAATGCCGGAAGTGGTCGGCCGCGCCGTGCCAGCCGAACGACATGAGCCCGTAGATCACCCGCCGGACGCGGCCCGGGGCGTGATCGCGCAGCGCCGCCAGATCCGGGACGAGGCCCATGTACCAGAACAGGAGCGACACCGTGAAGTAGGTCGCGATCGCGGCGGCGTCCCACGGCAGCGCGCTCCGGAACTGCGGCCACACCTGCATCGTCGCGGGGTACGGGAAGATCCAGTAGGCGAACCAGGGGCGGCCGAGGTGGAGGACCGGAAAGAGGCCGGCCTGGACGACCGCGAAGAGCGTCATCGCCTCGGCGAAGCGGTTGATGCTCGTCCGCCACTTCTGCTCGAGCAGGAGGAGGATCGCGGAGATGAACGTCCCGGCGTGGCCGATCCCGATCCACCAGACGAAGTTGGTGATCGCGAAGGCCCAGGCGACCGGGATGTTGTTGCCCCACACGCCGATCCCGGTGAGGACGGTGTAGGTGATCGCGAGGAAGAGCAGGCCCGTGCCGCCGAGCGCGAGCCCGAACGCGAGCATCCAGCCGAGCCGGGAGCGCGGCTTCCATACCGGCTCGAGGAGCTGCTTCGACAGCTGATCGTCGGTCGGTGCGTCCAGGATGAGCGGGCCCGCCATGGCTCATTCAATCTCGGGTTTGACGTTCGGGGCTCCGGGTCGCCTCTCGGCGCCCTCCGCCCCGAGCGCGGGTTTGACGTTCGGGGCTCCGGGTCGCCTCTCGGCGCCCTCCGCCCCGAACCCCGGGTTCGGGTTCTCGATCTTGGCGAGGTACTCCGTCCGCGGCCGGGTGCCGAGGTCGTGGAGCACGGCGTACGCGCGCGGCTCCCTGCGCCACGCGACCATCTTTGTGTCCGCGTGATCCAGCGATCCGAACTGGATCGCGCCGGTCGGACAGGCCTGCTGGCAAGCGGTGACCACCTCGCCCGGCCGGAGCGGCCGCCGCTCGATCTGCGCGCGGATGTCCGCCTCGCGGATCCGCTGCACGCAGTACGTGCATTTCTCCATGACGCCGCGGGCGCGGACGGTGACGTCCGGGTTGCGCTGGAGCCTGCGGAGGCCGGCGTTGTACGGGACGTGGGCATTGTAGTCGAAGAAATTGAACCGCCGGATCTTGTACGGGCAGTTGTTGGAGCAAAAGCGCGTCCCGATGCATCGGTTGTAGATCATCTCGTTGAGGCCGTCGGGGCTGTGGACCGTCGCGTTCACCGGACAGACGTACTCGCACGGCGCCTTCTCGCAGTGCTGGCAGAGCATCGGCTGGTTGACGACGCTCACCTCGTCGCCTCCACCCTCGAAGTACTGATCGATCCGCAACCACTGCATCTCGCGGCCGTGCATCACCTCCTCCTTGCCGACGACGAGGACGTTGTTCTCGGCCTGACAGGCCACGACGCACGAGGAGCACCCGGTGCAGATCGACATGTCGATGGACATCGCCCATTGCGCGCCGGTGTACTCGACCTCCGGCAGGATCGAGCGGACCGGCCCCTTGTGCTCCTCCGCGAAACCGGGCTGTTCACGGTACTGCGGCAGCGTCCTCCGGAGCGCGATGGGACGGTCGTGCTGGGAGAGCTCGAGCTGAGCCAGCGCGAGCGCGGCCGTGGCGCCGGTCTTCCTCACGGAGAGGCCCCCCGCGAACCACCGCGCGTCGGACGGGCGGATCCGATACGCCGACACGCCCACCCCGCGCGCGACCTCCTCGCCGGCGTCGCGCCCGTAGCCGAGGTCGACGCTGATCACGTCGTCGGCGTGCCCGCGGACGACGACGGCCGGGATCTCGATCGTGCGGCCGCGCAGCGCGAGCTCGACGACATCGCCGCGCTCGACGCCGAGCCGCGCCGCGGTCGCCGCGCTCATCATGGCGGCGTTGCCCCAGGTGAGCCTGGTGATCGGCCGCGGGAGCTCTTGCAGCCAGGGGTTGTTGGCGAACCTGCCGTCGTGGAGCGACGGCGACCTGAGGAACGCCACGTCGAGCGCGCCGCCGGCCGGCCGCGGCGCGGCGGCGAGCCGCGCGAGCTCCTGGGCGAGGTCGGCCGGCGCGAGATCGGGTGTCTGCCTCGGCCGGGCGCTGTCAGGGAGGAAGCCGCGCTTCAATGCCTCGCCCCAGAAGGCCTCGAAATCCGCCTCTCCGCGCTCGCCGCGCCAGTGCTCGCGAAGCAGCAGCCGGGGATCCGGGCGCTCGTCCCCCGCGAAGACGGCGAGCAGCTCGGGCACCGCCCGGCCGTCGAACAGCGGCCGGACGAGGGGTTGCACGAACGAGACCGTCCCGTCGTACGCCCGCGCGTCCCCCCACGACTCGAGGTAATGCCGGGTCGGCACGAACCACGTGCAAGCGCGGGCGGTCTCGTCGTCGTAGAGCCCGGCCTTCAAGCTCGTGGGCACGCGCGCGAGGAGGCCCGCGAAATCGACGTCGGCCGGCGCGGCGTACACGGGGTTCACGTCGAGGAGGATCAAGGTGTCGACCGCGCCGCGCCCGAGCTCGCCGACGAGCTCGGAGAAGCTCTGCGTGGAGGGGCCCGCGTCGATCAGCACAGGATCGACCATCCAGGCCGCCCGGCTGCGGAGCGCGGCGTTGATGACGTGCCCGAGGGCGTGGACGATGGGTGGCTGGCCGTCGCCGACGACGGCGACGCCGGCGCCCCGCGCGCGCGCGAGATCGCGCGCGAGCGCCCGGACGAAGGCGCCGTGCCCCTCGCCGTCCGGGGGGCGGAGCGCGCGCAGCGCGGCGGCGTCGGCGTCCGTGATCCCGCGCGGGCGCAGGCCGAGGCCGTGCACGAGCTCCGCCGCGACGCCGGCCGCGACGCGCGCGACCTCGGCGGGCCGCACGCGGAGCCGGTGGTCGGCGAGCGTCCCCGTGGGCGTGAACATCGCCTCCGCGACGTAGAGGCGGCTCATGGCCGCCGCCGGGCTCGCGGGGCGGCGGCGCGAGGCGAAGTCGCGCGCATAGCGCACGCTGAACGGCATGTCCGCGAGGAAGTCCGCGTCCAGCGCGAGGATCACCTCGGCCTGGTCGACGTCGAGCTGAGGCAGGAGCCTGAGGCCGAGCGCCGCCCGCGCGCCTTCGAGCGCGTGCTCGGCGTGGACCGGCGACCAGAAGGTGAACCGCGCGCCGGGGAACCTGCGCCGGACGCGCTCGATCAGCGCGGCGATGAGGGGCGAGCTCGTGGGCTGGAGGACGAAGCGGAGGCCAGCGCCGCCGTCCTCGCGGTCGCCGCCGAAGCGCGCGGAGAACGCCTCCCACGACGCGACCTGGCCGCCGCGCGTCGGCGCGCGCGCGCGGTACGGGTCGTACAGCGAGAGGATCGAGGCCTGCTCGTGGACGCCGGTCGCGCCGAGGCTCGCCGGGTGCGCGGGGTTGCCCTCGATCTTGATGGGCCGCCCCGCATAGCTCTTGGCGAGGAGGCCCATGGCATACCCGTCGAGCACCATGCTCGTCGCGTAGGACTGGGAGAGACCCGGCACGACGCCGGGCGGGGTCTCGTTGTACGGCAGGATCTTCTCGGGCTCATGCGGGGTGCAGCCCGCGACGCCGGCGAGCGCCATGCTCGCGCCGAGCAGCTTGAGCAGCGCGCGGCGGCTGACGCCCGCCGGCTCGTCCACGCCCCGGGGCGGTTCGCCCGCGGCGAGCGCGCGGAGCTCCGGGCTCTCGATGAGCGGCGCCAGCAGCCTGTAGGACGCGCGCTCTCCCGCCGGCCCGAGCGCCTCTAGCCACCATTCCTTCATCTCATCTGCGTCTTTCACGGAGATCCCCTGTTCATCGTTCATCGATGGCACGCTGTGCAGTGCGTGAGCCGCCGGACCCCGTACTCCTTCGCGAGCTGCGCCCCGAGCTCGTCCCTCCGCTCCCCCGGGTCCCAGCGCATGTCGGTGATCGCGGAGAGCGGGCGCAGGTGCGGCTCCGGCAGGCGATGGCACTCCAGGCACCAGCCCATCGTCATCGGCGCCACCTTGTAGACGGCCGCCATCTCGTCCACGCGCCCGTGGCAGCTCACGCAGCCAACGCCCTTGTTCACGTGAATCGCGTGGTTGAAATAGACGAAGTCGGGCACGGAGTTCACCCGGTTCCACGGGATCGGCATGCCGGAGAACCAGCTCCGCCGCACGGGCTCGAGCATGACGCTCTGATTCCAGATCTGGCTGTGGCACCCCATGCACGTGGCCGTCGGCGGCATCCCCGCCGTCGGCGAGCGGGTCACCGTGGTGTGGCAGTAGACGCAATCGATGGCGTCGTCCTGCACGTGATGGCGGTGATCGAACTGCACCGGCTGATCGACGGGCTCGAACTGGTATCGCTTCCACGGCGTGCGGACGTAGATCATGAGCGCGAGGATGGCGCCGCCCGCCGAGGCGACGAGCCCGACGAGCGCGACGCGGTAAACGGAGTTGCTCCAGGGTGGAAACAGCGCAGCCATCGTTCGCGGACGCGGGCAGGAGCGGAGTGACCTTGCTCGCGGGAGATGTCGATGCCCGGCGGCGGGCCGGAGTTGCGCCGGCCGCGCCGCGCGAGCCGCCGGGGATGTCCGTCGACGCGGCGCGTGCGGGGTCCACGGTACGCGCCCTGTCCGCGGCAGCTCACCGCGGCGCGGGCCGGGGCGTGACGGAGCGGGGGCACGCCGGCCTCCGATGGCCGGGGCGCCCGCGCGGCCCTGTCACGAGCGCGCTCGCGCCTTCCCCAGCGCCGCCCACCCTTCCGGGAGCGAGAGCGCGAACACGGCCATGTTGGCCGCCATGGCGACCAGGCAGTACGCGCACCAGGCCCTCTCCCGCCGTCGCATCTGGACGAGGAGCCATCCGGACACGGCCGCCTCGACGGCCGCCTTGGCCGCCACGGCGACGGGGATCCAGGGGGTGTTCCTGGCGCGCTCGGCGCCTCCCCAGCCAGCCAGCGCCAGGTTGGACGCGAAGCTGGTGAGCGCGAGCGGCGCGTCCGGCATCGTGAGCCCGAACGCGATATCGGAGCTCGTCACCTTGGCCGAATCGAACCCTGGAAGCGGAGGATCGGGCAGGTGCTCGATGATCCCGAGCTGGAACAGCGAGACGACCGCCATGCTGGCGCCGCCGGTGAGGGACACGGCGGCGATGAGCCGGCGCCGGGCGAGATCGCGCGAGCGACCGCGCTGGAGCGCGGCGCGAAGCGCGCCGGCGCCGGGGAGGCCGCGACGCCAGCCGTCCTCTCGCCCGCCGAGCATCGCCCCATGCGCCCTGCCCTTCCTCATGACGTCGCCCCCTCGAAGCCCGCGCTCGCCGGGCCTTCGTGCGCCCGGCACGCCCGGGCTCCGGCGCTGCCGGACCTCGCGATACGGCGTGACGACTTGCAACCAGCGTACCTCGCGTCGAAGGACGACGTCTGCACGGTTTGCCCGCCAGGCGCGCCCTGCTGCGAGGGCTACCCGAGCCCGGGCGCCGCGGAGGATGGCGGAGGCCGCGAGCGGTCTCTCCACGGCGCGTCACGCCCTCGCGCGCTGGTGGAGCGACCTGGCCTCGACGTAGATGTGCTTCACGTCGGGTCGCTCGCTCCGTATCCGGGTCTCGATGCGCTCGATCGCCTCCGCGACCCCGGACGCCGTGAGCGCGGCGTCGAACTCGATGCGCAGCACGACCAGGACTTCGTGCGGACCGAAGTGCATCGTCAGGGGCCGCCCCACCGCCGACACGCCAGGATCTGCGCCGGCGAGCGCGCGGATCGCGGCGAGGAGCTCCCTGTCCGCGCTCTCCCCTACGAGGAGTCCACGGCTCTGGCTGGCGAGGAAGACCGCGACCGCGGCGAGCACGAGGCCGATGCCGATCGACGCCGCGCCGTCGAGGTAGGGGTTTCCCAGGCGGTGCCCGAGCCAGACGCCGAGGAAGGCGATGGCGAGCCCGGCGAGCGCCGCGGAATCCTCCAGGACGATCGTGAACGTCGTCGGGTCCTTGCTGGACCGCATCGCCGCGACGTAGCCCTGTCCGTCTTTCTTCTTGAACTCGTGGATCGAGATGGCGAGCGACGTCCCCTCGAAGACGGCCGCTGCGCCGAGGACAACATAGTTCCACGTCGGATCCTCGATCGGGCGCGGGTGCAAGAGGTGCAAGATCCCTTCGTAGATCGAGACGCCGCCGCCCGCGGCGAAGATCATGATGGCGACGATCAGCGTCCAGAAATAGAGCTCCTTGCCGTGGCCGAACGGATGCTCGGCGTCGGGCGGGCGGGCGCTCCGGTGCTTGCCGAGCAGGAGGAGGAGCCCGTCTGCGGTATCGACGAGGGAGTGCACGCCCTCGGAGAGCATCGCCGAGCTGCCGGTCACGGCGGCGGCGATGAACTTGACCGCCGCGATCGCCACGTTGGCGGCGACGGCGCCGTAGATCGCGATCCTCGATTCTTTCTCCATGCTCCGCCGATCCTTCCAGCGATGCGCAGGCCGCGCCAGGACGCTCTCCTGTCGCGCACGTAGAGCCGCGCCGGCACGGCGGTTGCCTTGACGCGGCCGTCGCTGGAGGAGTGCGCAGGGATGATGGGGAAAGCGATCGAGGCAGGGCTCTGGGGCCTGCTGGCGGGCTCAGCGCTGCTGATAGCGCGATGTTACCCGACGGACGTCGGCCCGATGACGGCGGCAGACGATGGCGACTGAGGGCTGCTCTGCTTCTCGACGGTGATGAGGAGCTCGAAGTTGGCGTGCGGCACGGTCGTCTCGGCCAGCCTGCCTCTTCGGCTGGCAGCGTTGTAGTCGAGCACTCCGACCCGTAGCCACGGGGACTCGGAGCTCGGACGCTGCCAGACGACGAACCGCTCGCTGCCGGCCTCGATCCGCTCGGGCGGCGAGAGGTGAACGACCTCCACCGCCAGCCGCGTGGTCGCGGCGTCGGAGTCGACGTCGGCGGTGACGTGCGCATCGGCGCCGGGCGCGAGCCGCGTGCCCTGCACGGTCTTCTCGCTCGGGCCGCCGCAGCCGGCGAGCGCCATGCTCGCGAGAAGACCGAGCGTGAGCCCTATCTGGCGGCCGGCTCGTCGGCCCGTGTCAACGTGTTTCATCTCACCACCTCGATCGCCTCTCTGCTTCACGGCGGACCCACTGTCCCTCTCGGGCCTCGCGTCCGGGCTGGCCGGTACCACAGCCGCCCGGCCGTGTCGTCGCGGTTTGAGCAAGCGTCGTGCCGCGGTGGGATGTGAATCGGCGGGTGGCGGTGACGCGAGGACGACCATGACCGCGCAGCGCTCACGCCGGCCTGCCGAGGCGTCGGCGGACGTCGTGATGCCACGATCGGGATCAGACGCGGGGCGGCCTCGTCGCGCCGGCATCCCGTGTCCGGTCGCGTGCTTTCAAAGCCCGTCGGCGCTCGGCGCGCCGGTCGGCGAGGAGCGCTCGGCGAGGATTCTCGGCCATGGAGCCACGAGCGCGTCGAACGAAGAGGCCGTCGCTCCTGGACAGCAGAGGGAGGCTGCCAAAGAGGAGCCAGGAGGGAGGACACATGGACAAGCCGATCGGGCGGACGCGCTGGGCAATCGCAGAGGGCTACATCCCAGGCCGGAGCAACGGACCCGAGCCGCAGATGACGAGCCATGAGACGGCCTGCCTGTTGAATGCGTCGGACCGGGACGCGCAGGTCGCCATCACCGTCTACTTCAGCGACCGCGACCCCGCCGGGCCGTACCGGGTGACCGTTCCAGCGAGGCGCACCCGGCACGTCCGGTTCAACGATCTGACCGACCCTGAGCCGATCCCGCGCGATACGGACTATGCCAGCGTGATCGAATCGGACGTTCCCATCGTCGTGCAGCATACCCGGCTCGACTCGCGTCAGGCGGAGAACGCGCTGCTCAGCACGATCGCCTACACGGACCGGGAGTGACGGTCTCTTCTATGCCGAAGAGCTGGCGCTCACGAGTGCGCACGGTGGTGACGGCGCTCGGCTGTGCCCGGCGCCTCTCCGGGAGCATCTCCCGTTTGCAGCGTCACCCCGAGGCTGGCCGGGCGCTGCGTTCCCGGCTGCGGGCATGGAGGCGCCTGCTGCAGCGCATTTCGAGCCCGTGGCGGCACCTCCAGCCCGGCGCCCGTGTCGGTCGATCCTGCCCGGCCGATCGCAGGACATTGCCGTCGCACAGGACAGCCGATCTCGGCACGAGCGGAGGCACGCTAGTCGCAAGGATGTCGGGGCATGTTGCGAGAAACCCGCATGCGGCTGTTCTGGTCGGGGACGGTTTTGCTCGTGACCGTCGCCGGCTGTCGAACCGACGAGCCGAGCGGAGAATCTCTGATGTGACGTGTCGTGAGGGAGGGGAAGCCATGCAAAAGATTGCTGGGAAACTGGTCGTGGGCCTGATCTCGGTGTCGGGAATGAGCCTGCTCGCGGCGGCGTGCGGCGGCGAAAAGCGGTCAGGCGGGGAGGCGCAAACCCCGGGTGGCGCGCAGGGCGAGGCGCCGGTGCCAGTCGGCAGCGCCGTCGATAGCATCGTGGCGGCGCGGTGCGACCGCGAGGCGCGGTGCAACAACATCGGACAAGACCGGGAGTATTCGAGCAAGGACGCGTGCTCGAACAAAATCCGATCCGAGTGGCGCGACGAGCTGACCTTCGGCGAGTGCCCAGGCGGCATCGACGCCAAGGCGCTGAACGAGTGTCTGGAGGGGATCCGCAATGAGGGCTGCGGCAATCCGTTCGACACCCTCGGGCGGGTCGTCGCCTGTCGCTCCAGCGATCTCTGCCGCGACGCGCGCTAGCCGCTGCGCGGACCGGGCGCGGCTCCGGTCATGGTTGCGAAGAGGGAACCACCGGCACGCCGCCGCTCGGCTGCGCCCGAGAGAGGCTCACTCCTCACGGGCGAACGCGGTGTAGAGCGCGATGAGCGCCCGCTCGGCTGCGCGCAGCGCGGTCAGGATCTGCTGGTCGGACGCGGGTACGCGGTCCGCGGGGTGAAGGCGCGCCGCCTCCCCCCGAAACTCCCCTACGGCAGCGGACACGCCGCTCGATCCGCGGTACGGGCCGACCGCGAGCGCCTCCATGCCCGACGCCGCGTCGCGGAGCGCGTGCTCCGTCGCCGCGCGGAAGCTCGCGTACCGGGCGGCGACATCGAACCAGACCGCATCGTTCTGGAGTCTGCCGGCGATCTGGGAGACGCCGGCCGTCGTGTGCGCGAAAGGTGCCTTGTCGAGCGCCTTGCCCAGCCGCACGATCGCGAGCCGCACGAGGCTCTCCAGCCGCGGCCGCTGCGCCGCCTCCGCCCACCGAACGGCCTCCGAGTACGCGGCGATCGCGTCGCGGAACGGGCGGAGCGCCTCGTCGGCCTCGTCGGCCTCGTCATCCGGCGAGTCCGGATCGAGCTGGGCCGCGGGGGGCGGCCGGATGTCCGCGGGCGGAGCGAGCACCGGCGAGGTGTACGAGCAGGCGCCGAGGCTCAGGCTTGCGCAGAGCGTCGCGGCGAGACGTCGAGATCCCACGTGAACGCGCCCTGCATGCGCTGCACCAGCGGCCCCGGCGTGCGCAGCGGGGGCGCGATCGCGCCGAGCGCCGAGAGCGCCCCGGGGCGCGCCTCCTTGCGCAGGATGCTCACATCGACCTCGACACCCGCCATGAGCAGCAGGACGAGCGCGCCTATCCAGGAGATGCCGGAGAGCACGACCCCGACCGCCGGATCCTGGAAGAGGACTCGATGGAACCCAGGAGCGAGCGCGCCGACGACGGACGGGCCCAGCACCACGCCGCCGAAGAGCTCGCCGAGCACCTCGGGCTGGCGCAGCCGCCGCGCGAGCTCGCCGAAGGCGCGCGCGGTCAGGAGGACGAGCGCGAGGGCGACGAGCGAGAGCAGAACCTGCCGCTCGGTGACGCCGTGCATCAGGGCGGGTGGCTCCTCGGTGCGGGTGCAGGGCCGGACATGGCAAGCGGCGCGCTGAGCGCGAGCGAGCGAGCTTTGCGCTCCCAGGGCGGCGCCCGGCACTTCTTCCGACGTTACCCGGACGGGCTCGCCATCGGGCTCTTCTCCGGGCCGTGGATTCGATCTTCGCGCGCTGACAATGGGCTCGTCCGCTGGATCGAATCGCACCCGCGGCAGACAGCACCCGCGCGCGAGTTGTATCGTGAAGGAATGAGGTTCGGGAAGCGATACCCCCGCGAGTTATCCAGCTTTGGAGGGCTTCAAGATGACGTTGAGTGATTCGATGTTCCGGAACGCGGGGTGGTATCCAAACACGGGAGTTTCTTTCAGCTTCATCTCGGGGAACCTACGGAAGATGGTGCCCACGGCGATCTCCGCCTCGAGGCGAGCAAGGGACACCCCGGGGCAGACATGGGGGCCTCTACCGTACGCGAGGCTCGCGCTCGTGTCCCGTCGCACATCAAACACGTCTGGCCTGGAGAATACAGTCCCATCTCTCAGGGCGCTCGGGATCAGGAGAAAGACCATCTCCCCTTTCTTGATCGATGCCCCGCAGTACTCCAGGTCCTGCCTGGCGAAACGCACAGTTCCTATTCTGAGGATATTGTCGAAGCGGAGCACCTCATCGAGCGCGTTCCTCATGAGCCCGGGCTCGGCCTTCACCAGCTCGAGCGCCTCGGGCGACCGCAGCAGGTTGAGCACAGCGAACGCGATAAGGTAGATCGTGGTATCGGTGCCAGCAGCGATAATCGCACCCACGAGCGCGACCAGCTCCTTCGTGCTCAGCCTGCTGCCGTCGGCCTCGGCCTGAAGCAGCATCGTCAAGACGTCATTTTCGAGCGGGTTCCTGCGCCGCTCATCGAGGACGCCATGGAGCAGCGCGAGCCCCTCGGTGACGGACGCGACCAGGGTCTTGGTCTCCTCATCGACCTGGGGCACCAAACCCACGCCGAGCGCGCGCGCAGTCGCCGAGCCGAAGCGACGGAACTTCTCGTCACACTCGGCCGGAACCTTCAACAGAGCGCTGATCGCACGCATCGGGATTCCCTCCGCGTAATCCCGCACAACGTCGAACTCCTCTTGTCCGGAGCGAGCATCGAGCAGCTGGTCGACGGTGCGCTGTATTTCGGCGCGCAGCAGGTCGATCGCGCGTGACGTAAACGATGGGTTGACGAGCTTGCGGACCCGAGCGTGATCCTCCGGCGGCAGCCCGAACAATCCGTACTTCTTCATATCGCTGAGCTCGGGGATGGCCGACGAGTACTCCGCGCTCGATTCCCATTCTTCTCGACTGACCGCGAAGCGTTCGTCGCGGAACACCGCCGACACGTCGTGGTATCGGGTGATGACCCAGGAGCGGCCTTCATCCCAGTAGAAGATGGGGGTTGCCTCTCTCAGGCGCTCGATCGCGGGAAACGGGTCCTCCGCGTACCCAGGCGCGAACGGCTTGAAGTCGAAAGCAGGCTTCGTCTCACTCTGATTCGATTGCTCCTGTGTCATAAAATCTCCTATGCTGCAAACTTCCAGGAAGGCTCATGAGCCTCCGCTGCCTGCCGCCGGCCGCCAGCACCCACGCTGCTCCCAACCATCTCGCGCGCCCAAGGGAGGCTGCCATCATTTTGCCTCGAACGCGGGGCCTGACGACGTCGTCCTCGCGGCGAGCAGCGGATTGAGATGCGAGTCGACGATGTGCATGATCTCGCGCCCTCGATCGACGAGAAACTCGTGATCTCCTGGAAGGAGATGCATATAGAAGCGCTCCGTGGTGCGAGATTGTAGATCCTGAACGTCGCTTGGAGGCACGATCACATCGTCCGAGCCGGCGATGGCGACGATAGGGACCGCGATCTTCGAGGGCGGCTCCTTCGAGTCCCCGGGGGCCGGAGCCACCATGGTGTCTGTGATGACCTTGTCTGCGCGAGCATCGGCCTGAACTTGTTGGGTGGATCGCACGAAACCCGCGGCATTTCGGAAGAAGAGCTTGGCTATTATATCGGTCTCCATCTCCGGGGTGATCTCTGAAGAAGAGATCAAGCTGCCGCCCAACGTGAAAACGGCCAGCGGAGCCGGTGCGCCGGAACGACTAGCGAGCTCCACGGCTGTCCCCATGACGAACCGGACACCCAGGCTGAACCCTACTAACGCAAACGGTGCGTCTGCATAGTGCTGAATCAGCGAGGCCGCCTCTTGGACGTACTTCTTACCAGGCGTGTCCTCGGAGGCGAGGCTGCGATCGTGCCACATGGCCACGATTTCCAGATCGCTCCACTCAGGCTTCTCCGACCAGGAACGGAAGCCCTCGGGCGAGCCGCCAGAACCGTGAAAACAGAAGAGACGAGCCCGCGGCTTGACGACAGGACGAAAGCGGAGGACGTGGACGAACGATCCGGCGCTTGCCGTCGATTCGTCCGTGTCCGACCCGCCGCCAAGCCGGACGGCGAGGGCGTCGTCGAGCAGCCAGCGCGTTATCGCTGCTACCGTTGGGTACGTCCACCCCAAGGCTGCAGGCGCGGCGACGCCCAGCGCAGCCTCGATGCGGTTGCGCAGCTCCAGGCTCATCAGCGAGTCCATGCCCATGCTCGAGAGCGGGGCATCCACCTCGATCTTGTGTTCAGGGAGACGCAGCACATGCGAGACCTGCACGCGCACGACGTCCTGCAGCAGCCCCGCCCGCGCGCTCGGCTCAGCCGAGGCAAGCTGTTCGAGCAGATCCCGATCCCCGGCGGTCCGATCAGCGACCGCGCGCTGCGTGGTCACCAGCCGCGACAACCTCCGTGAGGCCGCTGTTGCCGGGTAGAACTCCACCCACTGCCGCGGAGTGATCGGTATCACCCCCGTCTGCACGCGATCCCCCTCGAGCAAGCGCGCCAGAGCTGACAGACCCTCATCGGGGGTGATGCCCCGCATCCCGCGAGAGATCAGCCGCGCGCCACGGTTTTCTTGCGCAACGGCCATCCCCACCTCCGTGAACATGCCCCAGTCGATGCTCAGCGCCGGCAGGCCCTGCGCCCTTCGGTGATGCGAAAGGGCGTCGAGGAACGCGTTGGCTGCGGCATAGTTGCCCTGGCCTGGCGAGCCGAACAGCCCAGCTGCAGAAGCGTACAGCACGAAGAAGGAAAGAGGCGCTTCGCGTGTCAGCGTGTGCAAGTGCAAGGCTCCCTGGACCTTAGGTCCCATCACCGTGCGGAGCCGCGCCGGAGTCTGCTGCATCAGCAGCCCGTCATCCACAAGACCTGCCGCATGCACGACACCCCGCAGCGGCATCCCCGACGCGGTAACCTCGCGGAGGACCCGCTCGATCTGTGACCGATCGGCGACATCCGCTTTCGCCACCGTGACGCGCGCGCCTTGGGCCTCCAGCGCCGCCACGGCGGCTCGCTGCTCTGCGCTCGCCGCACCGGAGCGGCCCACCAGCACCAGTTGCCCCGCGCCCCGCTCGGCCAGCCATCCGGCCACGCGCAGACCGAGCCCACCCAGACCGCCGGTCACAAGGTAGGTGCCGTCCGCGCGGACGGCGACGCTGGATTCGGCCGGAGCGCGGATCCGCACCTCCGGGTCGTCCAGCGTGAGCACGAGCTTCCCGAGATGCTGTCCTTGCGCCATCCTCCGGAATGCCTCGGCTGCGCGAGAGATCGGGAAGGTCTCGACCGGCGGTGGCGTGAGGGATCCGCCGACGCGCAACCCCGACCCCAGTGGGCTGATGGCACCGGCTGCGACCAACCCGAACAGCTCGTCGAGGAGCGCACGGATCCTCGCCGGTTGATCGAGCATCATTCCCCGCAAGTCCACCTGCGAGAAGGAAAAATTCCGTAGGAGCGGCGGCAGACCAGGCTGCGTGTCGGCGCAGTCGTCGCGCCTGCCCAGCTTCACAAGGCGACCACAGGCGCGCAGGAGCATGAGGCTCTTGTCGATGTGCTCTCCCGAAAGCGAGTCGAGCACGACGTCCACACCCTCGCCGTCCGTCCATGCATGCACGTCTGCGGCGAACCGGCCCGAGCGGGAATCGCTCACGTACCGCACGCCCAGCGACGCCAGGTAGGCACGTTTCTCGGGCGTGTCGGCGGTCGCATACACCTCGGCGCCCACGCGCTGCGCCCATCGCACCGCGCAAAGACCGACACCACCGGCCTCCGCATGGATCAGCACCCGCTCCCCCGCCTGCAGGTGGGCGACCTTGTCGAGGGCGTACCAGGCCGTCAAATGCGCGAGGGGCATCGCGGCCGCCTCGGTCGCCGAGAGCCCCGGAGGCCGAGGCAACACCAGCGTGGCCGACGTGGTGACATGGGTAGCAAATACTCCCGCCGCGAGGGCGATCACCGGCTGGCCCACCACAAGGCCGTTCACGCCCTCGCCCACAGCGACGATGCGCCCGGCGCACTCGCTTCCGAGCACCGACGGCTCGATTTCTTCTCCAGGCAGGTCATTGGGAGCAACGCCCAACGCCAGCTGGATGTCGACGGAGTCGAGCCCCGCCGCTTCGACGGCGATCTCGACCTCGCCCGGACCAGGAGCGCGCCGCCCCGTGGCTCGAAGCACCAGTTGGTCCAGCGCGCCGGGTTCATCGATCTCTAGCCGGAACGGCCTGTCACCGGCGGGCTCGACCTTCTCCCGGCGCTGAGCGTCGGGCAGCCGGTGGACGAGCCGCGCAACGAGCCGGTCGCCACCGCGCAGCGCGACCTCCTCCTCGGCATCATCTGCAAGTAGCTCGGCCAGCAAAGCATCGGCTTCCCCTTCAGGCTGGGCTGGATCGAGGTCGACGCTGATACAGCGCAGCTCGGCGTGCTCCAAGGCGACGGTGCGACCCAGCCCCAACAGCGGCGCTTGCACCACGGAGACATCGCCGGCGGCGGCCGCCTGAGCCCCGCGGGTCAAGAGCCACAGCCGCGGCGCATTTCGGAGGTCCATGCCGACCAGCGCTTGCACCAGGGAGAGCACGCTGTCGCAACCACGCATCAGCGCCGACTCGAGGGCATCGGCATCGACATCTGGGCTCCGGGGCGCGTCGAGCGCGCCCTGCGCCCCGAGCCCCGGGTCGAGCTGGCCGCCCCCGTCGAGGCTGCTGAGGTGCACCACCGCCGTCGGGGCCTGGCCGTCGAACGCGTTGGCCAGGAGCGCGCGCATTCCTGCAGCGCTCGTGTCGTCCCCCGTGGCGTGGACGACGACATGGCCGGCGGCCTTCAGCGCTGAGCACAACGAGCGCCCGAGCCCACCACCCTCGCCGAGCAGCAGCCACCGGCCGGCTGTGATCTTGGGCCCACCGAGCGCCGCGGGCTCCCAATCCAGCTCCAGGAACCAGTCGTCTGCGTCGCGCCGGTGTACACCGCTCGCAAGCCGCTCCACCACCAGCCGGGAGATCTCGGCGACCACCGCGCCCGTACCGTCCATCAACTCAAAGTCGGCGCTCCACCGGCTGGGGGCCTGTTGACCATCGCTCACGACGCGCGCATGGCACCATAGCTCCCCAGGAGACCGCTGGAACAGCCGCACCGACCCCACCTCCACCGGCGCCCACCGCGTCGCCTCATCGCGATCGGCGAACGCGCCAACAATCATTTGGACGCACGCGTCCAGCAGCACCGGATGCAGCTGGTAGGCTGTCGCGTAGCCGGCGGCCTCAGGCAGTCTCACCCTGCCCAGCGCCTCGCCCTCACCCCGCCACAGCTCGGCGAGCCCCCGCAACGCCGGGCCGTATTGAAGCCCCATCTCGGCGAGCGCCCCATAGATGGCCGCAGCGGGCACGGCGGCATGAAGCCGGGCGCGCAGGGCGGCGAGGTTCAACCTCGCCGGGGTCTCGGCGCGCCCGACCCGGCGCAGCACGCCGCGGGCGTGGATCCGGAAGGGCGCGCGACGTTCCCCCGGCTCCCGACTCGCTACCTGGAACCGCAGCCGTCCCGGTCGCTCCTCGGTCGTCACCACCTGGACCGGTACCGCCGTATCGCCCGCGAAGGTCAGCGTCTCGATGAGCACCACATCCGTGACCTGGATCGGTCCATCGCCCAAGATCTCGGCCCCCGACGACAGCGCCATCTCCAGGTACCCGGCGCCAGGAAACACGACCTCCCCCTGCGCCCGATGCTCGCCGAGCCACGGCAGCCGCTTTCGGTCCAGCGTCGTCTCCCACAGGCGCAGACCGGCATGGGTCGACACGGAAAAGGCTTCACCCAGAAGGGGGTGGTCCCCCGCCTGAGCACGGCCGATGCCGTCCGCCTCACCATCGACCGGCGCTTCGATCCAGTAACGCTCGCGCTGCCAGGGATAGGTTGGCAGCGGTACCCGCCGTCCGCCCGAAGGGAAGACACCCGACCAGGTGACCGATCCACCGACGACCCAGAACCCACCCAGCGCCTCCAGCGCGCTCGCAGCCTCGTCACGCCCGGCGCGCGACGCTGGGAGCAGCACCGGCCTGGCATCCGGCAGGCAGGCCGGCAAAAGGCCGAGCAGCGCCGGCTTCGGGCCCACCTCGACGAAGATGCCCGCACCGGCCGCGTGCAGCGCCTTCACGCCGTCCGCGAAGCGCACCGCCTCTCGCGCGTGACGCACCCAGTAACCCGGCGCGCACACCTCATCCGTGCAGGGCTTCCCGCTCAGGTTGCTCACCAGCGCCATCGAAGGCCGCCGATACGTCACCGACTCGGTCACCCGCCGGAACGCCTCCAGCATCGGATCCATGAGCGGCGAGTGGAACGCGTGCGAGACATGCAGCGGTTTGGTTCGCGCCCCCTGCGCCGCGAACGCCGCCGCGATCTGCTGCACGAATTTCTCGGCGCCCGCGATCACCACCTGCTCCGGCCCATTGACTGCCGCGATCGACACCGACGCTGCGTGCGGCGCCACCGCGGCAGCCACGTCGGCCTCCGGCGCGGCGATCGATACCATCGCACCGCCGGCCGGCAGCGCCTGCATCAACCGGCCGCGCGCGACCACCAAGCGCACGGCGTCCTCGAGGGAGAACACACCCGCCACGCAGGCGGCCACCAGCTCGCCGAGGCTATGGCCAGCGACGAGCTCCGGCTCCACGCCCCACGACCGGAAGAGCGCGGCCAGCGCGTACTCCAGCGCAAAGAGCGCCGGCTGGGTGAATGCCGTCTGGTCCAGCAACGACGACCTGCTGCTGCCCGGCTCGGCCCACATCACCTCGCAGAGCGGCTGATGGAGCTCCCGGTCGAAGAGCGTGACGCACCGGTCGAAGGTCTCGCGGAACGCCGGCCACGCCTCCCACAACCCACGGCCCATGCCCGGCACCTGCGCGCCCTGCCCGGCGAACAGGAAGGCGAGCTTGCCGGGCGAGGAAGCGGCCCTGCCGCGCGCCGCGCCTGCCGGGGTCTGCCCCTGCGCCGCAACCTCCAGCGCGCTTCGCAGCGCCTCGCGCGAGGTCGCCGCCACCGCGAGCCGGTGCTCCATCGGGCTACGCGTCGCTACCAGGCTGAACGCGACGTCTCCGAGGCCCTGCTCCGGGTACGCGGCGATGTGCGCTGAGAGCCGCGCCGCCTGTGCGTCCAGCGCGGCGGTGCTCTTCGCCGACAGCACCAAAAGCTCTGCTGAGCGCCCCGGCGTCGCCGGTGCGAGCGCCGTGGCCGGCGCCTCCTCCAGCACGACATGGACGTTGGTGCCGCTGAGGCCGAACGCGCTCACCCCCGCGAAGCGCGGTCGGCCCGCCCGCGGCCACGGCACCGGCTCCGTCGCCAGCGCGAGCGCGGTCCCCTCGATCCGGATCCGCGGATTGAGCGTGTGGAAATGGAGGTTTTGCGGGATCGATTCGTGGTGCAGAGCCAGCGCCGCCTTGATCAAACCCGCCACGCCTGCAGCGCCCTCCAGGTGGCCGAGGTTTGTCTTCACTGCGCCCAGCACGCAGCGGCTCCCATCGGCCCGCGCCGGCCCCAACACGGCACGCAGCGCATCGACCTCGATCGGGTCGCCGAGCGAGGTCCCCGTTCCGTGGGTCTCGACATAACCGATGGCCCCGGCGTCGACGCGAGCGCTCTGCAGCGCCTGGCGCAAGAGCGCCTCCTGAGCGAGCACATTGGGTGCCATCAACCCTGTCGACCGGCCATCCTGATTCATGGCCGAACCCCGGATCAGAGCCCAGATCCGATCGCCGTGTCGCTGGGCGTCGGAGAGCCGTTTGAGCACGACCATACCGCAGCCCTCCCCACGGACGAACCCGTTGGCCGAGGCGTCGAATGTCCGGCAGTGGCCATCGGGCGACAGCGCCTGGATGCGCCCCAGCATTATCATCGTCTTGGACGAAAGGAGCATGTTGACGCCCCCCGCCAGCGCGAGATCGCTCTCGCGAGCGCGCAGGCTGCGGCAGGCAAGGTGGATGGCCACGAGCGACGACGAGCAGGCCGTGTCGACGGTCAGGCAGGGTCCCTGCAGCCCTAGCGTATAAGACAACCGTCCGGCGGCGACGCTGAGCGTATTGCCGGTGATGTCGTACGCGTCCTGCTCCTCGCGCCGCTGTTGCGCAACGGTATGCGAGTAGTCGCTGCTGCATGCGCCCAGGAATACCCCGGTGCGGCTGCCGTCGAGGGACTGGGGTGCGATGCCGGCGTCCTCGAGCCCTTCCCAGGTGACCTCCAGCAGCAGACGTTGCTGAGGATCGAGCGACCGCGCCTCCCGAGGCGAGGTGCCAAAGAACGCGGCGTCGAAGCCGTCCACCGCCTCGGTGAGCAGTCCGGCCCAGCGCGGCACCTCCTCGCTGGGATGGACGCCGACCAGCGCCCAGCGCCGGTCGAGCGGCTGGACCGCGTCTCGGCCTGAGTCGAGCAGCTCCCAGAATGCCTCCGGAGTGTCCGCTCCGCCGGGGAAGCGGCAGCCAATGCCTATGATGGCGATCGGCTCGGTCCGCTCTTGCTCCAAAGACGCGTTCTTTTTCGCAAGCTTGTCCATGAGCAGAAGGGCATGCTCAAGCTTCCCGGCATTCGTGGTCGCCATACTCCCTCAGTCCCTTACTCACCAACGATCTGCGCGAGCTGCGCCAGCTTTTCGGCGAGCAACGCGTCCTTCTGCTCGTCCGTCATACCCCGCAGAGCCTCGAGATCTGCGGCATCGTTCTCGAAGCTCTTCTCCCGCTCGGTGGCCGGAGCGTGGGTCGCGCCGGCATTCGGAAACAAAATGTCTAGCAAGTTCCCGCTCAGAGCTGCTACGGTAGGGTAGGTCCATAGCAGGGTCGCCGGCACGGTGATGCCGAGCGCGGCCTCGATGCGGTTGCGGAGCTCCAGGCCTATCAGCGAGTCCATGCCGAGATTGCTGAACGGCACGTGCCGCTCGATCCTCGCCGGCGGAAGGCGCAGCCCCCGCCCCAACAGCTCGCTCAAGTGCTTCTCCAGAATCAACTGACGATCTTCGGGCCTGGCGCTCTGCAGCGCCTCGCGCAGGTTCGACGCGTTCGACGCGCCTCGGTCGGCGCGGTCACGCTCCTTCAGCAACTCCGCCCACAGCGCCAATCGGGCCGCATTTGGATAGAACTCCAACCACTGGCGCAGATTCAGCCGCATTACCCCTACCTGCGCCCTGGGTTGTGCGAGCAAGCGCCCGAGCGCCTCCGCTCCCTGCTCCAGCGTGAGACCTTCCATCCCCCGGTATTGGAGCCGTGCTCCGCCGTCGTTCGGGGTCGCCGGCGATGATGCTTCGGAGAGCAATCCCCAGTTGATGCTCATCGCTGTAAGGCCCAGCCTACACCGGTGATGCGCGATGGCGTCCAAGAAGGCGTCACCGGCGGCGCGGCTCCCCTGTCCGGGCAAGCCCAGAAGCGAGGTGCCCGAGGAGTACAGGACGAAAAAGTCCAGCGATCTATCCCTGGTCAGCGCGTGCAGGTTCCACGCTCCGAGCACCTTGGGATACATCCACTCCTTGAAGCGATGGGCATCCAGCTCCAGCATCGAGGAGTCGCCCTGGAAGGTCCCGTCCACGTACACGATCCCCCGAAGCGGCGGCATCGACGGTTCGATCTTCGAGAGGAGCCGAGCGACATCGTCGCGCCGAGCCACGTCGGCCTCCACGATCTGCACCTCCGCGCCAGCCTCGGCCATGGACCGGAGGGCATCCCGGGAGGCCTCGGAAGCGCCGCCGCGATCCACGAGCACCACATGGCGGGCCCCCTGCATCACCATCCATTGCGCAACCGAGAGCCCCACTCTCCCCATGCCATCGGTGATCACATAACTGCCGTCCGCCCGGATGCCGCAATCCGTAGCAGGCTTGCCGGAAAAGGAGCTCCGCACGAGGCGCGCCACGTAGCGGCCATCCGAGCGCAATGCGACCTGGTCCTCTCTGTCGCTCGCCCCGAGCTCCACCGCCAGTGCAGCTGCGTCCTCTGGAGACGGCGCCGGGTTCACGTCCACGAGCGTGCATCGCAGCTCTGGATGCTCGAGCGCGAGCGTCCGACCGAGGCCCCACACCGGCGCCTGCGCCACCGAGGCCGCTGCGTCCTCCGCGCCCACCGCATGCACGGCACGGGTCAAGAGCCAAAGTCGCGGCATGTTGCGCCACCTCCGGCGCACCAGCGCCTGCACCAGAGAAAGCGCGCTCAGGCTCCCCAGGAGTTGATCGGCCTGAAGCGACTCCGCTGTCGCCCTCTCCCCTGCTGCCGTCGCATCAAGGCTCCACATCTGCACTACCGCGCGACAAATCCGGTCCTCGCCGAATGCATCGCGGAGCAGGGTATGAAAGCCATCTGGCTGCGCCGGATCGACTTGATACAGCCCCGGCGCGAGGCAGGCGTATGCCGTACCCGCGATGACGCGCACGCACGCCTCGCCTCGCCCTTCCAGCAGCGATACGAGCGCAGCGCCTGTCCCGCCCTGGTCCATCAGCACGAGCCAAGCCCCCGCGGTGGAAGAAGACGCGGCTGCCGGAGCCTCTGGTATAGGGTCTTTGCGCTGCCATTCCAACGCGTACAACCACTCTTCCCGCGGGTCCCGCGGCGCGAAAGCAGAAGCCTCGAGCTGCGGCAGGCGGAGCCCCTGAACCTCTGCCACGACCTGCCCGGTGTCTTCGAACAGGAGCAGATCTCCAGCGAGCGCCTTCGTGAACGCGCCTCCACCGGTACGCAATCGACCGTGGACCCAAACCTGCCGGCCCGGCCGGCGGTGGAAGTACATTCTCTCCAACGCCATCCGATGGACGACGTCAGCGGAGCCATCGGCCCATTCCTGCCGTACTGCACGCGCGGCCGGCGATTCGGTCGCCGACTCACCGGAGCTGTCACAAGCGGCTCCTGCTATGCCCGGCGCGCGCGAGAGGATCACGTGCTGTCCGAGGATCCCCGCCGGAGATCCGTCGCCTGGCAGACTCACGGCGTCCGCAAAGCCTACCCGGCGCAGGACGTCACACCAGGTCCGAGCAGGCAGGAGCGGATGGTCGGTACGAAGATCATCTTCGTACTTCTGCCACCCCTCGATCAATCCCGTGGTGATATCGAACCAGATCGGATGCCCTGTGCCCTCGACCAGCACCAGAAGGCCTCCGGGCGCGAGCAACGACAGGAGACGCTTCGCCGTGGCTCTTATATCGCGGGTCGCATGGATGACGTTGGCCGCGACGATGACGTCGAACTTCTGATGTGCGTATCCCTGGCCAGCTGGCTCCTGGTCAATATCCAGGATGCCATACTTCAGGAATGGATGGTCTCGAAATCTCTGCTGCGCACGAGCAAGGAATAGAGGAGAAACATCGGTGAAATGGTACTCTGTCCGGTCAGGCAGCAACACCGGGAGGACGGCGGCGGTGGTCGCGCCCGTCCCTGCTCCGATCTCCAAGATGCTGAACGTTCCCGACGGTGCTACCACCCGCGCCGCCGACTCGACGATACCGCGCACGATGCCGTTCGAGTAACGGGCGATGGGCGAATCTTGATAGATTCGCTCCGCCATATCGAACGAGCCACCAGGGAAGAGGATCTCGAGCGCCAGCGTCTTACCGGTCAATACGTCCGCGAGCCGTTCCCCGGCAAACTTGCACCACTCAAGTAGGACTGGGAGGTCGGCGAACACCCTCCCGGCCTCCTCGAGCACCGCCGCCAAATCAGGCTCCGGCAGCGGCTGAGAGCTCACAAGATGCTCTCCGTCCCCTACAAGGACGCCGATCGCGACAAGGTGATCCATCCATCGCTTGATGACCTTCCTGTAGACAGCAGAGATTTGGAGCCTGACGAGCAACTCGTCTATCGTGTGACGCTCTCCAGCAGCGCAGAAGACGTTCCATGTGCGGAGGGTGCGGATGATGTACGCCTGCGCGAGGCGATCCATGACCTCCCACTTCGCGTGGAAGCTGCCGAGCACCAGGTCGACGGGCACGCTCGCGCTCTGGCGCCGTCCACCGTCCAGCGCGGCGTCCCACAGCCAGGTGTCACTCACCGCTTGATTCACCGGAGCCCTGGACCGCGGGAGATCCGGTTCGTGGAGATCCGTCAGCCGCCTCCGAATCTCGATGGATTCCGGCGTGGTGAGCAGCGCGGTCAGCACTTGAAAACATGCATCCAACAAGGCGGGATGAATCCGATAGGCGCCACTTGAGGATGCCATGTCTTCTGGCAAGCGTACCCGGCCGAGCACCTCCCCCGTGCCGAGCCACACCTGCTCCACACCCTGGAAGCAGGGACCATAGTCGAGGGCGTGCTCGTTGAGCAGCGGATAGAGCGCCTCCGACGACAGGACGCTCGGACATCGCTGCTGAATCTCCCACGGAGCTTCCTTCAACACTCCCACTGCTGAGCTCTGGTCGCTACACACGTGCCCCGTGGCGTGCCGCACCCAGCTCCTACCTGCCTCCTCACGACTCGATACCTGGAATGAGGCCCGACCGGAACCTTCTTCGCTGAGGGCCACTTGCACGATGCGTCCGCCTTCGGAAGGCACGGCGAGGGCTCGCTCGATCGCCAGCTGCTCCAGCACCAGCGTCGCCGTGCCATAGAGATCTACGCCGGCGGCGAGCGCCATCTCTACATACGCCGCGCTGGGCAACACGGCTTCGCCATGGACCCTATGTTCCGAAAGATAGGATAGCCTCTCGTCGCTCAGCGCTTGCTCCCACAAGTGAGCTCCGGGTCGCGCCGAGACGAGCAATGGAGCCCCGAGCAGCGGATGGTCCGTGGTGCCGTTGCGAAGCTGCCGAAGCCGCAGCGAGGGCTTCGACCCATGCACGCTGTCCTCGATCCAGTACCGCTCGTGCTGCCAGGGATAGGTCGGCAGCGGAACCCGCCTGCCGCCCGCAGGGAACAGCCGAGCCCAGCTCACCGGATAGCCGGACGCCCACAGCGTCCCCAGCGCCTCCAGCAGCGTCGCGCGCTCGTCCTGCCCTCGCCGCAGCGAGCCCACCGCAGCGCCCCCTTGCTCGACCGCCGTCTGGATCTCGTCCAGGGGCGGCACCAGGATCGGATGCGGGCTCATCTCGATGAACAGCGTGGGGCCACCTTCCAGCAGCGCTTGCGCCGCCGCAGCGAAGCGCACCGGCTGCCGAAGATTGTCCGCCCAGTAGCTCGCACCGAGCTCCGGACCCGCGATCACCCCGCCCGTCACCGTCGAGCGCATCGGCACCGCAGCCGCTCGCGGCCGGATCGCTCCCAGCGCCGCGACCAGCTCTTCGCGCAGCGGGTCGACCTGCGGGCTATGGCTGGCGACGTCCACCTTCACCTGCCGCCAGAACACCCCCTTGGCCGTCAGCGCCGCCAGCACCTCCGAGAGCGCCGCCGGCTCGCCGGCGAGCACGGTCGAGCGCGGGCTGTTGCTCACCGCCACGCTCAGCCGACCCTCATGGCCACGCAGCGCCGCCTCGGCCTCCTCCAGCGACAGCTCGACCAGCGCCATCTCGCCCTGACCGCTGATCCGCCGCAGCAGCCGGCTGCGCCGGCAGATGATCGCCACCGCATCCTCGAGCGACAGCGCGCCGGCCACGTGCGCCGCCGCAACCTCGCCCATGCTGTGGCCCACCACCGCTTCCGGCTCCACTCCCCACGACCGCCACAGCGCTGAAAGCGCTACTTCCATGGCGAAGAGCACCGGCTGAACCACGTCGATGCGCCCGAGCTGCGAGGCGGCCTCGTCGGCGGAGAGCTCCCCGAGCAGCGACCAGCCCGCTTCCGCCTCGATGGCCCGGTCGCAACCCTCCAGCGCCGCCCGGAAGACCGGCTCTTCGGCCATGAGCTTTCGGCCCATGCCCACCCACTGCGAGCCCTGACCGGGAAACACGAAGACCACCTTCGGCGCGCTGCCGCCCGAGGCCCGCCCACGCACGGCTCCCGGCGGCGTATGCCCCTGCGCTGCGGCCGAAAGCGCACTTCGCAGCGCCTCGCGCGAGCTCGCGGCCACCGCCAGCCGGTGCTCCATCGCGCTGCGCGTCGTCGCCAGGCTGAACGCCACGTCGCCGAGGCCAAGCTCGACATGCTTCCCCAGATGGTCCCGCAGCCGGGCTGCCTGCGCATCCAGCGCCGCCACGCTCTTCGCCGACAGGACGAACAGCTCCGCAGCGCGCTCGGGGGCCGCGGCCTCAGGCTCCACCGCCGGCGCCTCCTCCAACACCACATGCGCGTTGGTCCCGCTCAGGCCGAAAGCGCTCACGCCTGCACGACGCGGGCGCGCGCCGCGCGGCCAGGGGACCGCCGCGCGAACAACGGCCACTGGCAGCTCTGCCCACGGGATGTGCGGGTTGAGCTCGTCGAGCTCCGGTTGAGCCGGAATCTGCTCGTGCTCCAGCGCCAAGAGCACCTTGAGCACGCCGGCCAAGCCCGCCGCGGCCTCCAGGTGCCCGAGGTTGGCCTTGACAGCGCCCAGCCAGAGCGGCCGCTCCGCGGGGCGGCCCCGCCCATACACCGCGCCCAGCGCCTGCACCTCGATCGGGTCACCCAGCGCTGTCCCCGTCCCGTGGCACTCCACGAAATCGACCTCGGCCGGCGCCACGCCCGCTTGCGCCAGCGCCTGGCCTAGCAACGCCTGCTGGGCAGGACCGCTGGGCACCGTGAGCCCGCTGCTCGGGCCATCGTGGTTGATCGCCGTGCTCCTGACCACCGCCAGGATGCGGTCGCGGTCGCGCTGCGCGTCACGGAGCCGCTTGAGCACCACCACGGCGCAGCCCTCGGCCCGCGCAAAGCCGTCTGCAGCGGCCGAGAACGTCTTGCACCGCCCATCTGGCGAAAGCAAACGCATGCGCGATGCCGCGACGAATGACCGCGGCGACAAAAGCACGCTGGACCCGCCGGCCAGGGCCTGGTCGCACTCGCCCAATCGCAGGCTCTGGCAGGCGAGGTGCAACGCCACCAGCGACGACGAGCAGGCGGTGTCCACCGTCATCGTCGGGCCGTGCAGACCCAGGAAGAACGACAGCCGTCCAGCGGCGACGCTGAGCAGGTTGCCGGTGGTGCCGTACAGCAACGCCGCGTCGTCGTCGAGGCCCTGCACCCGCTCGGCGTGCTCGCTCCCGATCATGCCCACGAACACGCCCGTGGCGCTCTCGCGCAGCGCCATCGGGTCCTGGCCAGCGCGCTCGATCGCCTCCCAGCTCACCTCCAGCAACAGCCGCTGTTGCGGGTCCAGGCTCATCGCCTCACGAGGGGAGATGGAGAAGAACGCCGCATCCAAGCCGCGCACATCGCGGAGGAAGGCACCCTTGGCCACATAGGTCCGGCCCGGAACCTCCGGATCGGGGTCGTACCAGTCCGCCGCGCGCCACCGGTCGGCTGGCACCTCGGTGCTGACCACCATGCCCTCGGCCAGATGCCGCCAGTATGTCTCCAGGCCCTCATCCCCGCCCGGGAACCGGCAGGCGGCACCGACGATGGCGATGTCGTCATCCGCCGCCGCCACCGACCGGATGTGCCGGGTGTCGCTCCGGTCCTCCAGCTTCAGCACGTCGGTGAGGAGATGCGCCACCAGCCGCTCCACCGTCGGGTGGTCGAAGGCCAGAGTCGCCGACAGCCGTTCGCCCAGCTCGCGCTGAAGGCGGTTACGGATCTCCAGAGCCATCAGGGAGTCGAGCCCCTGCTCGGCGAAGCCTCGGCCGACGTCGAGCGCGCCCGGGTCGGAGAAGCCCAGCACCCGGGCGGCGATGCCGCGAACGAGCTCGTAGAGAGCTGAGCGGCTCTCCGCAACGGACAGGCCGCGCCAGATCCGGTTTGCCGTCGGCACCGGGGGAGACGCAGTGCGCTCGTCCTCCGCGACCAGAGCCGAAAGCAAGTTGCGCCGCCCTCGCGCGGCATAGACCGGCGCGAAGCGCGCCCAGTCCATCCGTGTGACCGAACGCTGGACAGCGCTGGTCTTCACCAGGCGCTCCAGCGCCGACAAGGCCGGCCCCGTGGACATGGGCAGGACCCCGATGTCGCTCAGACGTGCATGAGCCTTTGCATCAACCACGCCTCCCTCGGCCCATAAGCCCCAGGCGAGGCTCAACGCCGGCAACGAGTGCGCGCGGCGATGGTGCGCGAGCCCGTCGAGGAACGCATTGGCCGCGGCGTATGCGCCTTGGCCTTTGCCACCCCACACCGCCGCGCCCGACGAGAACAGCACGAACAGGTCGAGAGGCCGGTCGCGCAGCAGCCGGTGCAGCAGCCAGCTCCCGGCCACCTTGGGACGGAGCACCGACTCCAGCAGGGCCTCGTCCGTCTCCGCCAGGGGACGCACGGGGAAGACGCCGGCGGCGTGCACCACCCCGCGCAACGGGGGCTCGATGGCGGCCAGCAGCGCCGTCATGGGATCGGCCTCGGCGACATCCACCGCTGCCACGGTCACCCGCGCGCCCTGCGCTTCCAGCCCCTCGACCGCTGCGATGCGCGCGCGGGCCTCCGGCGGCTGCTCTCCGCCCGACGCCTGTCGCTCTGGCAGCCCGTGCCGGCTGGTGAGCACCAGATGTCGAGCTCCCCGCTCCACCAGCCACCGAGCCACGAGCAGACCAAGGCCACCCAGCCCGCCCGTCACCAGGTAGCTTCCCTCCGCGGACAGCGATATCGGTGCGACGTCGCCCTCCGGCGGGGCGGCTACAAGGCGTGCTGCGTGCCGGCGACCGCTGCGGAACGCCAGTTGATCCTCGGCGTCCGGCGAAAGCAGCTCGGCCACCAGGGGCTCGATCTCCGTCGGGCTCTTCTGAGGATCCAGGTCCACGAGGCCACCCCAGGCAGCGGGATGCTCCAGCGCCACGACGCGCGCGAGGCCCCACAACGCCGCTTGGCAAAGAGAGACCTCTGGCTCGCCGCCCACCGTGCATGCCCCGCGGGTCACCACCCAGAAGCGAGGAGGATGGGGCGCAGCGCTCAGGAATCGAACCAGCCCAAGGACGGGTGCGGCGGCACGGCGGGTAGCCTCGCTGACTTCGTCGGCCGATGCCCCAGCATCGACGACGGCGTCGAGGCCCCACAGGTAGAGGACTCCCTGCCAGTCGTTTCGGCGACTGGCAGCTTCGGATACCTGCTCGGCGACGGTGGAGGCGTCAGCCGACGCATGAAGCACGGTGCAGGAAAGTCCGCGCGTCGACAGCGCTGCAGCGACCGCCTCGCCGACCCCACCCCTGTCGGCCAACAGCAGCCAGCTCCCATGAGCTGTCTCCGATTTCGGGGCGGCGCGGGGCACCTCGGGCCAGTCCGTCCGGTAGAACCAGTCCTTGGTGGGGTCGGCTGCGGCGAGGCGGCGGGCGTCAGGCTCGACCTCGATCCAGCACCGCTCGTGCTGCCAGGGATAGGTCGGCAGCGGAACCCGCCTGCCGCCCGCGGGGAACAGCCGAGCCCAGCTCACCGGATAGCCGGACGCCCACAGCGTCCCCAGCGCCTCCAGCAGCGTCGCGCGCTCGTCCTGCCCTCGCCGCAGCGAGCCCACCGCAGCGCCCCCTTGCTCGACCGCCGTCTGGATCTCGTCCAGGGGCGGCACCAGGATCGGATGCGGGCTCATCTCGATGAACAGCGTGGGGCCACCTTCCAGCAGCGCTTGCGCCGCCGCAGCGAAGCGCACCGGCTGCCGAAGATTGTCCGCCCAGTAGCTCGCACCGAGCTCCGGACCCGCGATCACCCCGCCCGTCACCGTCGAGCGCATCGGCACCGCAGCCGCTCGCGGCCGGATCGCTCCCAGCGCCGCGATCAGCTCTTCGCGCAGCGGGTCGACCTGCGGGCTATGGCTGGCGACGTCCACCTTCACCTGCCGCCAGAACACCCCCTTGGCCGTCAGCGCCGCCAGCACCTCCGAGAGCGCCGCCGGCTCGCCGGCGAGCACGGTCGAGCGCGGGCTGTTGCTCACCGCCACGCTCAGCCGACCCTCATGGCCACGCAGCGCCGCCTCGGCCTCCTCCAGCGACAGCTCGACCAGCGCCATCTCGCCCTGACCGCTGATCCGCCGCAGCAGCCGGCTGCGCCGGCAGATGATCGCCACCGCATCCTCGAGCGACAGCGCGCCGGCCACGTGCGCCGCCGCAACCTCGCCCATGCTGTGGCC
The DNA here is from genome assembly GCF_028553905.1 of Sorangium sp. So ce836. Taxonomy (NCBI): domain Bacteria; kingdom Pseudomonadati; phylum Myxococcota; order Polyangiales; family Polyangiaceae; genus Sorangium; species Sorangium sp. So ce836. The sequence goes on from NZ_CP102233.1 coordinate 7,174,718, forward strand.
CACCACCGCTTCCGGCTCCACTCCCCACGACCGCCACAGCGCTGAAAGCGCTACTTCCATGGCGAAGAGCACCGGCTGAACCACGTCGATGCGCCCGAGCTGCGAGGCGGCCTCGTCGGCGGAGAGCTCCCCGAGCAGCGACCAGCCCGCTTCCGCCTCGATGGCCCGGTCGCAACCCTCCAGCGCCGCCCGGAAGACCGGCTCTTCGGCCATGAGCTTTCGGCCCATGCCCACCCACTGCGAGCCCTGGCCGGGAAACACGAAGACCACCTTCGGCGCGCTGCCGCCCGAGGCCCGCCCACGCACGGCTCCCGGCGGCGTATGCCCCTGCGCTGCGGCCGAAAGCGCCCCTCGCAGCGCCTCGCGCGAGCTCGCGGCCACCGCCAACCGGTGCTCCATCGCGCTGCGCGTCGTCGCCAGGCTGAACGCCACATCGCCGAGGCCAAGCTCGACATGCTTCCCCAGGTGGTCCCGCAGCCGGGCTGCCTGCGCATCCAGCGCCGCCACGCTCTTCGCCGACAGGACGAACAGCTCCGCTGCGCGCTCGGGGGCCGCGGCCCCAGGCTCCACCGCCGGCGCCTCCTCCAACACCACATGCGCGTTGGTCCCGCTCATCCCGAACGAGCTCACTCCCGCGAAGCGCGTCCGGCCCGTCCGCGGCCAGGGCATCGGCTCGGTCGCCAACTCGAGCGCGGTCCCCTCGATCCGGATCCGCGGATTGAGCGTGCGAAAGTTGAGGTTCCTCGGGATGCGCTCGTGATGTAGCGAAAGCGTCGCCTTGATCAGGCCCGCCACGCCGGCAGCGCCCTCCAGGTGGCCGAGGTTGGTCTTCACCGCGCCCAGCACGCAGCGCGCTCCGTCGGCTCGCGCCGGCCCCACCACGGCGCGCAGCGCTTCGATCTCGATGGGGTCGCCCAGCGAGGTTGCCGCCCCGTGGGTCTCGATGTAACCGATGGCCTCGGCCTCGACGCCGGCGTTCCGCAGCGCCTCGCGCAAGAGCGCCCCCTGGGCGAGCACGTTTGGCGCCGTCAACCCCGTCGACCGGCCGTCCTGATTGATGGCCGATCCTCGGATCAGCGCCCAGATCCGGTCCCCATCCCGCCGCGCGTCGCTCAATCGCTTGAGCACGATCAGACCGCAGCCCTCCCCACGGACGAACCCGTTGGCCGACGCGTCGAAGGTCTGGCAACGGCCATTGGGCGACAGCGCCTGGGTGCGCGCCAGAGCTCGCATCGTGTCGGGGGAGAGAAGCATGTTGACCCCTCCCGCCAGCGCGAGATCGCTCTCTCGAGCGCGCAGGCTGCGGCAGGCGAGGTGAATGGCCACCAGCGATGACGAGCACGCCGTGTCGACGGTCAGGCAAGGTCCCTGCAGCCCCAGCGTGTACGATAGCCGTCCGGCGGCGATGCTGAGCATGTTGCCGGTGGTGCTGTACGCGTCCCGCTCTTCGCGCGGCTGGTGCGCGACGGCGGCGTGGAGATACTCCGTGGCGCAGACGCCGACGAACACGCCGGTGCGGCTCCCGACGAGGGACCTGGGCGGGATGCCGGCGTCTTCGAACCCCTCCCAGGCGACCTCCAGCAGCAAGCGATGCTGCGGGTCGAGCGACCGTGCCTCCCGGGGGGCGATACCGAAGAACGCGGCGTCGAAGCCGTCGATGGCTTCGGTGAGCAGCCCCGCCCAGCGCGGTACGTCGTCGCCTGGGTCGACACCTACGAGCGCCCAGCGCTCCTCGAGCGGCCGGATCGCGTCGCGCCCGTCGTCGAGCAGCTCCCAGAACGCCTCCGGAGTGCCCGCTCCGCCGGGGAAGCGGCAGCCGATCCCCACGATGGCGATCGGCTCGGTCTTCTCGAGCTCCAGGGTATCGCGCTCGTTCAGCGTCTTGCGAAGGGCCAGAGTAACCTCACGCAAGCGCTCCAGGAGCTGGCCTTCTCGGTCTGTCACGCAATCACCTCTTTCCCGCACGCGCGAGTGACTCATCGATCAACGCGAACAACCCGTCTTCGTCGAGCGAAGCGACTTCGTGGGTCATTGGAGCCACGTTCCCTGTATCCGGCGGGCGCACGGATTCCCCATCCCCCGTAGAGACGACATGAGAAGCCAGATGCGCACTCAGCGCTGCCACCGTGGGGTAGGTCCACAGCAGGGTCGCCGGCATGGTGATGCCGAGCACGGCCTCGATGCGGTTGCGCAGCTCTAGCCCCATCAGCGAGTCCATTCCCAGGCTCGTGAGCGGCGCATCCACGTCGAGCTTGCCTTCGGGGAGGCGCAGCACCTGCGAGACCTGCGCGCGCACGACCTCCTGCAGCATTCCTGCCCGCGCGCCCGCCTCGGCGGTGGCGAGCCGTTCGAGCAGGTCCCGATCCCCGGCGAGCCGACCGAAAGCCACGCGCCGTGCCGTCACCAGCCGCGACAACCTCCGCGAAGATGCCGCCGCCGGGTAGAACTCCACCCACTGCCGCACGTCGAACGGCATGACCCCGGCCTGGGTGCGATCGCCGTCGAGCAGACGCTCGAGCGCCCACTGCCCTTCGTCGGGGGTGAGGCTCCGCGTCCCGCGGGTGACCAGCCGTGCGCCGCGATTTTGCTGCCCGGCGGCCAAACCCACGTCCGCGAACAGGCCCCAGTCGATGCTCAATGCTGGCAGCCCCTGCGCCCTCCGGTGGTGTGCCAGAGCGTCGAGGAACGTGTTGGCCGCGGCGTAGTTGCCCTGGCCCGGCGAGCCCAAGAGCCCTGCTCCCGAAGCGTACAGCACGAAGAAGGAGAGCGGCGCTTCGCGTGTCAACGCATGCAGGTGCAAGGCCCCTCGGACCTTGGGCGCCATGACCGCGCGGAACCGCGCGGGGGTTTGCTGCATCAGCAGCCCGTCGTCCAGGATACCGGCCGCATGAACGACGCCGCGGAGCGGCATCCCCGACGCGGTAACCTCGCGGAGGATCCGCTCGATCTGCGCCCGATCGGCGACGTCTGCCCTCGCTACCGTGACACGCGCGCCGTGCGCCTCGAGCGCGGCGACAGCCGTCTGCTGCTCCGCGCTCACCGCACCGGAGCGGCCCACCAGCACCAGATGCCCAGCCCCCTGCTCGGCCAGCCATCCAGCCACGCTCAGACCGAGCCCACCCAGACCGCCGGTCACGAGGTAGGTGCCGTCCGCGCGGATGGCGACGCCGGATTCGCCCGGAACGCGGATCCGCACGTCCGGGTCCTCCAGCGCGAGCACGAGCTTCCCAAGATGCTGCGCTTGCGCCATTTTCCGGAATGCGTCCGCGGCCCGCGAGAGGGGGAAGATCTCTACCGGAAGCGGCTGCAACGCTCCCCGTGCGAGCAGGTCCACCACCTCCGCCAGCAGCGCTGCGACGCGCTCGGGCCGACGCACGGCCAAACCCGCAAGATCGACGGCGCTGTAGGACAGGCTCTTCCTGAAGTGAGCGAGCCCCAGCGAGCGATCTGCATAGATGTCCGTCTTGCCGAGCTCGATGAAGCGGCCGTCCGGCACGAGGGTCGAAAGGCTCGCGTCGATCGCGGCGCCAGACAGCGAGTTCAACACGACGTCGACCCCCTCGCCCTTCGTCGCGGCCAGCACTTGCTCGGCGAAGTCCAGTGACCGCGAGTCCATCACGTGCGCGATCCCCTGCTCGCGCAGCCACGCCCGCTTCTCCGGCGTACCAGCGGTCGCAAATATCTCCGCGCCGAGGTGGCGGGCGATCTGCACAGCAGCAAGCCCGGTGCCCCCCGTCGCCGAGTGGATGAGCACGCGCTCGCCGGCCCGGAGCCTCCCCAGATGGACGAGACCGTACCAGGCCGTCATGAATGCGACGGGCAGCGCGGCTGCCTGCGCGGCCGTCAGCGCCGCGGGGCGAGGTGCGACCATCCGGGCGTCGATGGTGACGTGGGTGCCGAAACTGAAGGGCGCGACGGCCACGACGTCCTGGCCGATACGAAGGCTCTCGACACCTTCGCCCATCGCGACAATTCGGCCGGAGCACTCGGCGCCCAGCGCAACCGGACCGTCCCCGGGCCCAGGGTAGATCCCCATGGCCCTCATCACGTCGAGAAAGTTGAGCCCCGCCGCCTCGACGGCGATCTCGACCTCGCCCGGGCCAGGAGGGCGCCGCTCCGTGGCTCGGAGCACCAGGTCGTCGAGCACGCCGGACCCAGCGATCTCCAGCCGGAACGGCCGGCCTTCCGCGGGCTCGATTTTCTCTCGGCAGTCGGTCTCGGGCAGCCTTCGGACGAGCCGGGCCACGCGCCGCTCACCGCCGCGAAACGCGACTTCCTCCTCGGCGTCGTCGGCCAACAGCTCGGCAAGCAGCTCCTCGACCTCTCCGTCGCGCCGCGCTGGATCGAGGTCGATCCGAGCGCAGCGCAGCTCGGCGTGCTCCAAGGCGATAACGCGGCCCAGCCCCAGGAGCGGCGCTTGCGCCACGGAGACGTCGCCGGCGCCGATGGCCTGAGCGCCGCGTGTCACGAGCCACAACCGCGGAGGATCTCGGAAGCCCGCCCCGGCCACGGCCTGCACGGTCCAGAGCACGCTGTCGCAGCCGCGCACCAGCGACTCCTCGAGGGCATCGGCGTCGAAGGGGGCGTCCGCGTCGAGCACGCCACGCTCATCGAGGCTGCCGAGGTGCACCACCGACGTCGGGGCCTGGCCGTCGAAGGACGCCGTCAAGAGTGCCTGCAACCCGGCGGCGCTCGTGCCGTGCCCTGTCGCGTGGACGACGGAATGGCCAGCTTCCGTCAGCGCCGAGTAGAGCGCAGCGCCGAGCCCGCCGCCCGAGCCGATGAGCAGCCACCGGCCCGCCGTGACCTCGGATCCGGGGACCGCGGTCGGTTCCCAAGCCGGCTCCATGAACCAGTCGTCTTCTTCGCGCCGGCGTACACCTCCCGCGAGCCGCTGCGCCACGAGCCCGGAGATCTCGGCGACGATCGCGCCCGTGCTGTCGACCACCCAAAAGTCGGTACTCCGCCGATCGGGTGTTGGCTTTCCGTGGCTCACGCTCCGCGCATGACACCACAGCTCCCCCGACGGCCGCTGGAACCACCGCAGCGAGCCGATTTCCACGGGTACCCATGGCGTCGCCTCGCCGCGGTCAGCGAAGGCGCTGCTCACGTGGAAGCACGCATCCAAGAGCGCGGGGTGGAGCCGGCACGCGGCTGGGGAGCCGGCGGCCTCGGGGAGCCGCACACGTCCCAGCGCCTCGCCCTCCCCCCGCCACAGCTCGACAAGCCCCTGGAACGCTGGGCCGTACTCGAGCCCCATCTCGGCCAGCGCCGCATAGGTAGCCGCAGCGGGTGCGCTGGCCTGAAGCCGGGCACGAAGCGCGGCCAGATCCAGCCTCGCCGGGACCTCGGCGCGCTCGGTCTGGCGCAGCACCCCGCGGGCATGGCTTCGAAAGGCAGCACGGCCGTGGCCCGGCACCCGGCTCGCAACGTGGAATTGCAGGCGGCCTGGTCGCTCCTCGGTCGCCATGACCTGCACCGCCACCGGCGTATCATCCGCGAAGGCCAGCGCCTCGGCGAGCACCACATCGCTGACCTGGAGCGGACCGTCACCCAAGGCCTCGGCCCCAGACGAAAGCGCCATCTCCAGGTACGCCGCGCCCGGGAACACGACCGCCCCCTGCACCCGGTGATCGCCGAGCCACGGCAGCCGTTCGAGATCCAGCGTCGTCTCCCACACGCGCGTGCTCCTCTGGGTCGACAGGGTCTGCATTTCACCCAGGAGCGGGTGACTACCCGCATGAGCAAAGCGGCTGCCGCTCGCCGCGCCGCCGGTCGGCGCTTCGACCCAGTACCGCTCTCGCTGCCAGGGATAGGTCGGCAGCGGCACGCGGCGGAGGCCCGCGCCGCCCGCGGAGAACAGCCGCTCCCAGCCCACCGCATGGCCGTGTACCCAGAGCGCTCCCAGCGCCTCCAACATGGACAGGCGCTCGTCCTGTCCACGCCGCAACGAGCCCACCGCGACTCCCTCCCGCTTCGTCGCCCGTCGGATCTCCTCGACCGATGTCGTCAGGATCGGATGCGGGCTCATCTCCACGAACAGCCCATGACCGCCTTCCATCAACGATTGCACCGCTTCGGCGAAGCGCACCGGCTGTCGAACGTTGTCCGCCCAGTAGCTCGCCACGAGCTCCGGGCCCGCCACGATCGTGCTCGTCACCGTCGAGCGCATCGACACGGTCGCTTGTCGCGGCTCGAGCTCGCCCAATGCTGCCAATAGCTCGTCGCGCAGCGGGTCGATCTGTGGGCTGTGGCTGGCGACGTCCACCTTGACTCGACGGCAGAACACCCCCTTTGCCGCAAGGATCGCCAGCACCTCTGCGAGCGCTGCCGGCTCGCCCGCCAGCACCGTCGATCGCGGGCTGTTGCTCACCGCCACGCTGAGCCGATCTTCGTAGCCCAGGAGCGCTGCCTCGGCCTCGGCCAGGGAGAGCTCGACGACCGCCATCTCGCCTTGGCCGCTGATCCGCCGCAGCAGCAGGCTGCGCCGGCAGATGATCGCTACAGCATCCTCGAGCGACAGGGCGCCGGCGACGTGCGCGGCCGCCACCTCGCCCATGCTGTGGCCCACCACCGCATCCGGCTCGACGCCCCACGACCGCCACAGCGCCGAGAGCGCGACCTCGATCGCGAACAGCGCCGGCTGCACCACGTCGATGCGGCCGAGCTGCGAGGTGGTCTCATCGGCCGCGAGCTCGGCGAGCAGCGACCAGCCGGCTTCGGCCTGGATCGCTCGGTCACACGCCGAGAGCGCGTCGCGGAAGACGGGCTCCTCCGAGAGGAGCTTTTGGCCCATGCCCAGCCACTGGGAGCCCTGGCCAGGAAAGACGAAAACCACCTTTGGGGCGCTGCCTGTGGAAGCGTGGCCGCGAGCCGCTGCGGGCGGCGCCTGCCCCTGCGCCGCTGTGTCGAGCGCCGCAGACAGCGCCTCGCGCGAGGTCGCCGCCACCGCGAGCCGGTACGTCATCGGGCTGCGGGTCGTCGCCAGGCTGAACGCCAGGTCGCCGAGGCCGAGCTCCGGGTGCGCAACGACATGCGCCGAAAGCCGCGCCGCCTGCGCGTCCAGCGCCGCGGCGCTCTTCGCCGACAGCACGAAAAGCTCCGCTGAACGCGCCGCTGCGGGCGCGAACGCCGCCGCTGGCGCCTCCTCCAGCACCACGTGCGCGTTGGTCCCGCTGACGCCAAACGAGCTCACCCCGGCTCGTCGCGGCGCGCCGTTTCTCGTCCATTCGATGGGTTTGGCGGCCACCTGCACGGCGAGCTCCGACCACGGAATGTGCGGATTGGGCGCGTCGAAATGCAGGCTCCTCGGGATAAGCCCGCGCTCGAGCGCCAGCGCCACCTTGATGACACCGGCCACGCCCGCCGCAGCCTGCGTATGTCCGATATTGGACTTCACCGACCCGATCACGAGCGGCCGGTCCGAGGGTCGCCCCTGTGCCAGCACGGCGCCCAGGGCCTGCACTTCGATGGGGTCGCCCAACGTCGTGCCGGTGCCGTGGCACTCGACGTAGCTGACGTCCGCCGGAGCCAGCCCCGCCTGCTCCAGGGCCCGACGGATCACCTCTTGCTGCGACGACCCGTTGGGCGCCGTCAGCCCGTTGCTGCGCCCATCCTGGTTCACCGCGGTGCCGCGGATCACCGCCAGGATCGGATCCCCATCGCGCTGCGCATCGCGAAGCGGTTTGAGCAGGAGCATGGCGCAGCCTTCGCTCCACCCCACGCCGTCCGCTGCGGCCGAGAAGCTCTTGCACCGTCCGTCGGGAGCCAGGCCTCGCAGCCGGCTGAACTCCACGAACGTCGCCGGCGTGAGCATCAGCGCCACGCCGCCGGCCAGCGCCACCGAACACTCGCCCCGCCGCAGCGCCTGGCAGGCCAGGTGCACCGCGACCAGCGACGAGGAGCACGCGGTGTCCACCGTCAGGCTCGGCCCCTTTAGCCCGAGCACATAAGAGATCCTGCCCGAGGCGACGCTGGCCGTGGTGCCGGTGCCCAGGTAGCCATCGAACGCCTCGATGCCGCCGGCGAGCGCAGCGTACTCCTGGTAGAAGAGCCCCACGAACACGCCGGTATCGCTGCCCATCAGCCGCTCGGGCAAAATCCCGGCGCGCTCGAACGCCTCCCAGCTCGTCTCCAGGAGCAGCCGCTGCTGCGGATCCATGGTCGTCGCTTCGCGCGGCGAGATGCCGAAGAAGGCCGGTTCGAACCGGTCGATATCGGACAGGAAGCCGCCAAAGCGTGTCGTCATCTTGCCGCGCACATCCGGATCCGGATCATAGAACGCGTCGATGTCCCATCGCTCATGCGGCACCTCGACGACGGCATCGCCGCCCTCTTCGAGCAGCCGCCAAAACGACTCCGGATCGGCCACGCCGCCTGGGAAACGGCAGCCGATGCCGATGATGGCAATGGGCTCGTCGAGGGCGACCTGCGGCGACGACTTTGCGGACGATACGCTCGGCTCGGCCACGGCCAGGACCTTATCGAGCAGCCAGCGCGTGAGCGCGTCGACCGTCGGGTGATCGAATGCCAGCGTCGCCGGCAGCGTCGCACCCACCCGCTGGCCGAGCACGTTGCGCAGCTCCACCGCCGTGAGCGAGTCGAGGCCCAAGTCCGACAGCGGCCGATCGACGGGCACGGCGCTCGCGGCGCTCCATGAAAGCACGCGCGCGATCTCGGCCTGCACGACCTTGCGCACCTCGTCGGCGCGACGCGCCTCGGGCAGCGCCCCAAGGCGCGCGGCCAATGCCCCCTGCGCCCCAGCCGCCGCATGGCGCGCCTCCGCGCGCACCAGCGCGCGCCACACGGGCGGCACTGCCGCTCCCGAAGCTTGGCTCGCCGCACGCACGTCGAGCGACATCGCCCCGAGCTGCGTTTCCGGCCGAGCCAGCGCCTGCCCGAGCAGCGCGGTGCCCTGAGCGGGCGACAGCGCTCCCATCCCATGCCGAGCGAGCCGCGCCTGCAGCGCCGCGCTGAGCCCCGCTGCCATGCCTCCGTCCGACCATGGGCCCCACGCGAGGCTCTGCGCCGCCAGGCCTTCGGCCCGCCGATGCGCGGCCAGCGCGTCGAGGAAGGTGTTGGCCGCCGCATAGTTGGACTGCCCGGCCGAGCCCAAGAGCCCCGACATGGAGGAGAACAGCACGAAGAAAGCGAGATCGTTGCCCGCCGTGAGCTCATGCAGATTCCAGGCGCCAGTCACCTTCGGTGCCAGCACCCGCGAGAAGCGGTCGGTGGTCTGCTCATCAAGCACACCATCATCGAGCGCTCCGGCTGCATGGATCACGCCCTGTAACGGCCACTCCGCCGGAACGGCCTGGAGCACAGCCTCCAGCGCATTCCGATCGGCGACATCCGACGCCGCGATCGTCACCCGAGCGCCGAGCGCTTCGATCTCCGCGACGGCTTTGGCAGCGCCCGGCGTATCCAGGCCCCGCCGACCTGTGAGCACCATGTGCGGCACGCCCTGCTGGGCGAGCCAGCGGGCCACGTGGAGCCCCAACGCTCCCAGCCCACCGGTCAGCAGTACGGTGCCCGTCGGCGCCAAGGGCGCTGCGGAGGGCGCCGGCAGCAGCACGACCTTGCCCTGATGCCGCGCTTGCGCCATGAACCGAAACGCTGCCTCGGCCTTGGTGATCGCGAACGCATGCACCGGCAATGCGCGCAGATGTCCCGCAGCAAAGCCCTCGACCACGCGCTCGAGGATCTCTCGAGTTCGATCCGGAGCGAGCTCCAGGATGTCGAATACCCGATAGCGAACACCGGGATGCGCCGCCGCGACCGCGGCTCGATCCCGTATGTCGGTCTTGCCCATCTCGAGGAACCGCCCGCCCGTCGACAGCAGGGACAGGCTCGCGTCCACGAACTCGCCGGCCAGCGCGTTGAGCACCACGTCCACGCCCCGGCCGCCGGTGACCTGCCGGAAGGTCTCAGCAAACTCCAGCGTCCGCGAGCTGGCGATGTGCGTGCGCGGCACGCCCATGGCCTGAACCGCTGCCCACTTGGACGGGCTCGCCGTGGCGAACACCTCGGCCCCTATCCATCGGGCGATTTGCACCGCGGCCATGCCCACGCCGCCGGCCGCAGCATGGATCAGCACCCGCTCGCCGCGCCGCAGATTCCCCAGGTCGTGCAGAGCGAGCCAGGCCGTCAGGAACGCAACCGGCACCGTAGCTGCCTGCGCGGGAGTCAGCCCTGCAGGCTGCCGGACCACCAGCCGCGCGTCGACCGTGACGAATCGATGCAACGTCCCCAGCGTCATGACAGCATCGCCGACCGAGAGGTGGTGCACCCCCTGGCCCACCGCCGTGACGATACCGGCACAATCTCCGCCCATCGGCCCAGCGTCGCCCGGATACATTCCCAGCACAGCGAGGACGGTCCGGAAGTTGAGCCCCGAGGCGGTTACCTTGATCTCGACCTCGCCCGGGCCAGGTGCCCGGCGCTGTGCCGGCGCGAGGCGGAGCTGGTCCAATGTGCCCTTCTGCCCAGCCTCCAGTCGATAGGATTCTGCGTCAGGGACCAAGAGCCCTTCGGGGGTTGTCGCTTTGACCAGCCGCGCTACGCGGCGCTTTCCGGAACGGAAAACCACCTGGGTCTCGTCGTCAGCGCGACCGAGCTCCCGCAACAGAACGTCAGCTGAGCGCGCGGCATCGGCCTCCGGCTCCAAATCCACCAGAGTGCAGCTGAGCTCCGGGCGCTCCTGCATCACTGTCCGGCCCAGGCCCCACACCGGCGCTGTGGCGACCTGCACCCGCTCGCCGGCCTCGACAGCCACTGCGCCCGTGGTCACCCACCAGAGGCGCACCGCGCGGTCCCTGAGCGCCTGCACCACCGAGAGGCCCTCGGCCGCCACACGCTGCGCCGCCGCCGGAGCTTCCTCGTGGGCTCCAGGTTCCCAGAGGCAGATCACACCTGCGGGAGACACCCCCGCGAGGGCCGTCTCGAGGCCTTTGGGTTCGGCGAGGACGCAGCGGTTGAGCCGTGTCGCCAGCGCCGCGGCCATCTCCGAGCCAGGCGCTGCCACCACGACCCAGCTCTCCTCGATCCGTTCCGCGGGCGCATCGGGCAAGGGCGCTTCGGGCCAGTCGAGGCGGTACAAGGCTGCCGTCGACGCGCCCGACTCCTGCCGCAGGAACGCCTCCCGCGGCGCCCGGCGGCAAACAAATCCCTCCACCTCGGCGACCACCTCGCCAGTTTCGTCGACCAGCACGAAGCTCGAGACACCGAATGCCTGCGACAGTGGCACGCCGCCACACCGCACCCTTCCAACCGGCGCCCGCCACCACCGCACCCGCTCCACGGCGAACGGCAGCGGGGGCGTGCCGTCGTCCTCCGGCTCGCGCCGGGTTGCCAGCAGGCCCACCGCAAAGCCGTTGTCCAGCAGGATCGGGTGCAAGGGCGCCACGTCGTGGGCGTTCGGGTAGGTCGGTACGAGGGTGGCAAGCGAGGCCTCCTCGCCGACGCGCCCGTCCTGCAGCCATCGCCAAAGCGGACCCCAGCCGATCCGCACCGCCGATAACCTGTCGAGGAATGCGGCGAAGTCGAGGGGCTGGATCGCGCGGTCCTCCAGCACCTCGAGACGCGGCAACGCGCCGGGCGCGCCGTCTGTCGGCTGCACCCGACCGCGGGCATGGGTCGTCCATCGGCGTTCGGTCTCCGGCGCCGCCAGGGTCGCCAGCTCGAACAGGTAGCCATCCCCGGCAGCTTCGGGGGTGAGCACGGCGTGGAGCTCGACCTCCTGGCCGGGATCCATCGCGATCGCCTTCAGGAACTCCACGCCTGTCAGCTCGATCGCCCGATCGGGCCAGCGCTCGGCGGCGATGCTGAGGATCACCGCGACATGAAAGGCGCCGGGCACCACCACCTTGCCAAACACGAGGTGATCACCGAGGAAGGGCTGATGGCGTGGGCCGATCGACAGCACGTGGTGCAACACAGCGCCGGGCATGCAGAGCCCGACACCAGCCAGCGGCCAGCGACCTGCGATCCCTGCAGGCGCGGCGCTTCGCGGGGTGAGGTCCATCCAATGGCGCTCACGCTGCCATGGATACATGGGCAGAGCCACGCGGCGCGCGCCATCGGGGAACACGCCCTTCCAGTCGAGCGCACCCCCCCAGGCATACCAAGTCCCGAGCGCCGCGAGGACCACCTCGCATTCCGAGCGGTCCGCGCGTAGCGACGGCACGAGGACCGCGTCCGCTTCCCCGAGGCACGCTGGCAATAGCCCGAGCAGGACCGGCTTCGGGCCAATCTCGACGAACGTGGCGGCACCCGCGGCATGCAACGCCTTTGCCCCGTCGCCGAAGCGCACGGCGCTTCGCACATGCCGGACCCAATACTCGGGCGTGGCGATCTCGGGGCCTGCGACGCGGCCGGTGACATTCGACACCACCGGGCGGTCTGGCGCGCGGTACGCGATCGTCGCAGCGACCCGCTGGAAGTCTTCCAGCATCGGATCCATGAGCGGCGAGTGGAACGCATGGGAGACGGCGAGCCTCTTCGTGCGTATCCCACGCGCCGCGAACGTCGCGCCGAGGGCGAGCACCTGTACCTCGGCGCCGGCGATCACGACGGCGTCAGGACCGTTGACCGCGGCGATCGACACCGTGGCGGCGTGGGGTGCCACGGAGGCGGCCACCTCGGCCTCGGACGCTGCGATGGCTACCATGGCACCGCCGGCGGGCAGCGCCTGCATCAGCCGCCCGCGCGCGGCCACCAACCTCACCGCGTCTTCGAGCGAGAACACGCCCGCCACGCAGGCGGCGACCAGCTCGCCGATGCTATGACCGAGCAGTACGTGCGGCTCCACGCCCCACGAACGCCACAGGGCAGCCAGCGCGTACTCCAGCGCAAAGAGAGCCGGCTGCGCGTACGCGGTCTGATCGAGCCGCGCCGCCTGAGCGAGGCCCGGCGCAGCCCACATCACCTCGCGCAGAGGCTGGTCGATCTCCCGATCGAAGAGCGCCACGCACCGGTCGAACGCCTCCCGGAACGCAGGCCACGCCTCGTACAGCCCACGGCCCATGCCCGGCATTTGCGCGCCCTGTCCGGTGAACAGAAAAGCCAACTTACCGCGTGAGGACACGGCCTTGCCGCGCACCGCGCCCTGCGGCGTCTGCCGCTGCGCCGCGGCGTCCAGCGCGCCTCGCAGGGCCTCGCGCGAGGTCGTCGCGATGGCGAGCCGGTGCTCCATCGGGCTGCGCGTCGTCGCCAGGCTGAACGCCACGTCGCCGAGGCTCAGCTCCGGGTGCGCGGACAGGTGCGCCGAGAGCCGTGCCGCCGCGGCGTCCAGCGCGGCCGCGCTCTTGGCCGATAGCACGACCAGCTCCACCGGTCGCGCCGGCGCCGCGGGCGCCGGCTCCACCTCCGGTGCCTCCTCCAGCACGACATGCACGTTGGTTCCGCTCAACCCGAACGCGCTCACGCCGGCGCGACGCGGGCGTGCGCCGCGCCCCCACGGCACCGCCTTACGTGGCACCGCCACCGGCAGCGTGTTCCACGGCAAGTGCGGGTTGAGCTCCCCCAGCTCCGGCTGGGCCGGGATCTGCTCGTGCCGCAGCGCAAGCACGGCCTTGAGCAGGCTGGCCAAGCCAGATGCCGCCTCCAGATGCGCGACGTTGGCCTTGGCGGCCCCCAGCACCAGCGGTCGGTCCCCGGAGCGCCCTGGACCATACACCTCGCTCAGCGCCTGCACCTCGATCGGGTCGCCCAGCGCCGTCCCTGTCCCGTGACACTCCACAAAATCAACGTCGACCGGAGACACGCCTGCTTGCGAAAGCGCCTGGCGCAGCAATGCTTGCTGGGCGGGTCCGTTGGGCACGGTCAGCCCGCTGCTCGGGCCGTCGTGGTTCACCGCGCTTCCCCGGATCAGCGCCAGGATGGAGTCGCCGGCGCGCTGCGCATCGCGCAGCCGCTTGAGCACCACCACGGCGCACCCCTCGCCCCGCGCGTAGCCGTCCGCGTCGGCCGAGAACGTCTTGCACCGCCCGTCGGGCGAAAGCGCGCGCATCCGTGAGAGCAGCACGAAGGTCTCCGGCGCGAGCAGCACGTTGACCCCGCCAACCAGCGCTTGATCGCACTCGCCCAGTCGCAGGCTCTGGCAGGCGAGGTGCAGCGCGACCAGGGATGACGAGCACGCCGTATCCATGGCCAGCGTCGGGCCGTGCAGACCCAGGAAAAACGACAGCCGTCCAGCCGTAACGCTGAGCATGTTCCCGGTGCCGCCGTACAGCCCTGCCGCTCCGTCGGTGAAGCCTCGCAGCCGCTGCGTGTAGTACTCATTGGGCCCCGCACCCACGAACACCCCGGTGGGGCTATCTCGCAGCGTATCCGGAGCGATACCCGCGCTCTCGAGCGCCTCCCAGCTTACCTCCAGGAGCAACCGCTGCTGCGGGTCGAGGCTCATCGCCTCGCGAGGCGAGATGCGGAAGAAGGTCGCATCCAATCTCTGCAAATCGCGCAGGAAGGCGCCTTTGGTCACGTAAGTCCGGCCTGGGATCTCCGGATCAGGGTCGTACCAGTCCGCCGCATCCCACCGGTCGGCCGGCACCTCGGCGCTGACCACCACGCCCTCGGCCAACAGCTGCCAGTAGGACTCCAGGTCCTCCACCCCGCCCGGGAAGCGGCAGGCGGCTCCCACGATGGCGATGGGCTCGTCTGACGCCAACGACCGAACATGCTGGGTGTCGCTGCGATCCTCCAGCTTCAGTACATCGACGAGCAGATGCTCCACCAGCCGCTGTACCGTCGGATGATCAAAGGCCAGCGTCGTCGAAAGCCGCACGTCCAGCTCAGCCTGAAGGAGGTTGCGGATCTCCACCGCCATCAACGAGTCGAGGCCCTGCTCATTGAACCCCATCCCAGGATCGAGCGCGCTCGGGTCGAGGAAGCCCAGCACCCGAGCGACGGCCCCATGGACGATCTCGTGCAGAGCCACGCGGGCTTCCGCAACGGACAGGCCACGCCAGTTCCGGGTTGCTGCCGCCGGAGGGGAAGGCGCGATGATGTCGCGCCCTGCGACCAGCGCCGAAAGCAGGTTGCGACGCCCTCGAGCGGTGTACACCGGCGCGAAGCGCGCCCAGTCCATCCGGGTCACCGTGCGCTGAGCCGCGCCGGTCTCCACCAGGCGCTGGAGCGCCGACAACGCTGCCGACGTCGACATGGGCAGAACCCCGATGTCGCTCAGACGTGCATGAGCCTCCGCGTCCGCCATGCCTCCCTCGGCCCACAGACCCCACGCGACGCTCAACGCGGGCAGCGATTGCGAACGCCGATGATGCGCGAGCCCGTCGAGGAAAGCGTTGGCCGCCGCGTACGCACCCTGGCTATGGCTACCCCACACCGCTGCGCCCGACGAGAACAGCACGAACAGGTCGAGAGGCCGGCCGTGCAGCAGCCGGTGCAGCAGCCAGCTGCCGACCACCTTGGGACGAAGCACCGACTCGAGCAGGGTCTCGTCCGTCTCCGCCAGTGGACGCATGACGCTGACGCCAGCGGCGTGCACCACCCCTCGCAGCGGGGGCTCGACCGACGAGACCAGCGCTGTCATCGGTTCGACGTCGGCGACGTCCACCGCTGCGACGGTCACCCGTGCACCCCGGGCCTCCAGCGCCTCGACCGCTGCGATCCGCGCGCGGATCTCAGGCGGCTGCCGCTCGCACCACGCCTCCCGGTCGGGCAACCCGCGCCGGCTGGTCAGCACCAAGTGCCGCGCTCCCAGCTCCACCAGCCACTGCGCCACGATCAGGCCGAGCCCACCGAGGCCTCCCGTCACCAGGTAGCTCGCCTCCGCAGACAGCGACGCCGGTGCCGCTTCCCCCCGTGGCGGGGCGGCCACCAGCCGTGCCGCGTGCCGGCGCCCATGGCGGAAGGCGAGCTGGTCCTCGGTCTCCTGCGACAATAGCTCGGTGACGAGCATCTCGCCGTCGATCGGGCTGGCTTGGGGCGGGCTCGCTCGGGGATCCAGGTCCACGAGCCCGCCCCAGGCCCCGGGACGCTCGAGCGCCGCCACCCGGCCCATGCCCCATAACGCCGCCTGACAAGGGGCGATCGCAGGCTCGTCGCCAACGATGCATGCCCCCCGGGTCACGACCCAGAGTCGGGGCGAACAAGACACGGTGCTCAGAAACCGAGCCAAGCCGAGCACCGGCGCGGTAGCACGACGGGTCGCGTCGCCGATCTCATCGATCGACGCCTCCGCGCCGACGACGGCGTCCAGACCCCACAGGTAGAGCACTACCTGCCAGTCGTTTCGGCCGCCGGCAGCCTCGGTCACCAGCTCGGCGGTCGCGGATGTCTCTGCCGGCGCATGGAGCACGACGCATGGAATTCCACGTGTCGACAGCGCTGCAGCGACCGCCTCGCCGACTCCACCCCTATCAGCCAACACCAGCCAGCTCCCACGGCTCACCTCCTCTGATTTTTGGAGGTTGCGAGGTATCTCCGGCCAGTCCACGCAATAGAACCAGCCTTGGGTGGGATCCGCGGCTGCGTGGCGGCGGCTGGGAGTGTCGATGTCGGGCCAGTACCGCTGCCGCTGCCACGGATAGGTCGGCAGCGGCACCCGCCGCCCAGCCGTGGGGAAGACGCCCGGCCAGCTGACCGAGCCGCCGCCGGCCCACAGCCTGCCCAGCGCCTCGAGCACCCCCGCAGCCTCCTCGCGCCCGGCGCGCAACGACGCCAGCAGCGTCGTCTCCGCCTCCGGCAGGCAAGCTGGCAACAGCCCGAGCAGCGTCGGCTTCGGGCCCACTTCGACGAACGTGCCCGCGCCGGCTTCGTGCAGCGCCTTCACCCCGTCCGCGAAGCGCACCGCCTCCCGCACGTGCCGCACCCAGTACCCCGGCGCGCTCAGCTCGTCCGCGACCACCTTCCCGCTCAGGTTGCTCACCAGCGAAACGCTTGGCCGCCGGTACGTCACCGACGCCGCCACCCGCCCGAACTCCTCCAGCATCGGTTCCATCAGCGGCGAGTGGGACGCGTGCGAGACATGCAGCCGCTTGGTGCGCACGCCGCGCGCCGCGAACCCCGCCGCGATCGCCTGCACCGCTTGCTCCACGCCCGCGATCACCACCTGCTCCGGCCCATTGACCGCCGCGATCGACACCCACGCCGCGTGCGGCGCCACCGCCGCGGCCACCTCCGCCTCCGGCGCTCCGAGCGACACCATCGCGCCGCCCGCCGAGAGCCCCTGCATCAGCCGCCCGCGCGCCGCCACGAGCCTCACCCCATCTTCCAGCGAGAACACCCCCGCCACGCACGCCGCCACCAGCTCCCCGGCGCTATGCCCAGCCACCAGCTCCGGCTCTACGCCCCACGACCGCCACAGCGCCGTCAGCGCGTATTCCACCGTGAAGAGCGCGGGCTGGGTGAACGCCGTCTGGTCGAGCAACAACGACTCGGCGCTCCCCGCCTCCGCCCACATCACCTCGCACAGCGGGCGGTCCAGCTCCCGGTCGAACAGCGCCACGCACCGGTCGAACGCCTCTCGGAACGCTGGCCACGCCGCGCAAAGCCCCCGGCCCATGCCCGGCGTCTGCGCGCCCTGTCCGGTGAACAGGAACGCCAGCTTGCCGCGCGACGAGCTCGCGATGCAGCGCGCCGCCCCCGGCGGCGTCTGCCCCTGCGCCACGGCCGAAAGCGCCGCCAGCAGCCCCTCGCGCGAGGTCACCGCCACCGCGAGCCGGTGGTTCATCGCGCTGCGCGTCGTCGCCAGGCTGAACGCCACGTCCCCGAGCCCGAGCTCCGGGTGCATGTCCAGGTGCTCGCGCAGCCGCGCCGCCTGCGCGTCGAGCGCCCCCTCGCTCTTGCCCGACAGCACCAAAAGCTCCGCCGAGCGCTCCGGCGCGGCAGGCCCCAGCTCCACCGCCGGCGCCTCTTCCAGCACCACATGCGCGTTCGTTCCGCTCATCCCGAACGAGCTCACCCCCGCGAAGCGCGGACGGTCCGTGCGCGGCCACGGCACCGCTGCGCGGGCCACCGCCACCGGCAGCGCCTCCCACGGCAAGAGCGGGTTGAGCTCGCCCAGCTCCGGCTGGGCTGGTATTTGCTCTTGCCCCAGCGCGAGCACCGCCTTGAGCAAGCCGGCCAGGCCCGCCGCGGGCTCCATGTGCCCAAGGTTGGCCTTGGCGGCTCCCAGGATCAGCGGTCGGTCCGCAGGGCGGGCTTGCCCGTACACGTCGCTCAGCGCCCGCACCTCGATCGGGTCGCCCAGCGCCGTCCCGGTCCCGTGGCATTCCACGAAATCGACGTCGGCCGGAACCACCCCTGCGTGCGCGAGCGCCTGGCGCAACAGCGCCTCCTGGGCAGGGCCGCTGGGCACTGTCAGCCCGCTGCTCGGGCCATCATGATTGATCGCCGTACCCCGGATCACCGCCAGGATGGAGTCGCCGTCGCGCTGCGCGTCGGAGAGCCGCTTGAGCACCACCACGGCGCAGCCCTCGGCCCGCGCGTAGCCGTCCGCGTCGGCCGAGAACGTCTTGCACCGCCCACCGGGCGAAAGCGCGTGCATCCGTGAGAGCAGCGCGAAGGTCTTCGGCGAGAGCAGCATGTTGACCCCGCCAACCAGGGCTTGGTCGCACTCGCCCCGTCGCAGGCTCTGGCAGCCGAGGTGCAGCGCCACCAGCGACGAGGAGCACGCCGTATCCACAGCCAGGGTCGGCCCGTGCAGGCCCAGGAAAAATGACAGCCGTCCCGCCGCAACGCTGAGCATGTTGCCGGTGCCGCTGTAGAGCCCCGCCGCCTCATCGGCGAGGTCCTGCACCCGCTCGGCATATTCGTTGGGGCCCGCGCCCACGAACACGCCCGTGGGGCTCTCGCGCAGCGCCGACGGGTCCTGGCCCGCGCGCTCGATCGCCTCCCAGCTCACTTCCAGCAGCAGCCGCTGTTGCGGGTCCAGGCTCATCGCCTCCCGAGGCGAGATGTGGAAGAACGCTGCATCGAACGTCTCCACCTCGCGCAGAAAGCCACCCCTGGGCACGCAGGTCTGTCTCTGTGCCTCTCCCGAGCCGGGGACGCGCCCGTCTGCCCCATTCCACCGGTCGGCCGGCACCTCGGTGCTGACCACCACGCCCTCGGTCAACAGCTGCCAGTAGGACTCCAGGTCCTCGACCCCGCCCGGGAAGCGGCAGGCGGCACCCACGATGGCGATCGGGTCCTCTGTCGCCGGCAACCGAGCGCTTCGCACGTCGGTGCGGTCCTGCAGCTCCAGCGCCTGGCTCAGCAAGTATTCCACCAGCCGCTCCACGGTCGGATGGTCGAACGCCAGCGTCGCCGACAGCGGCATACCCAGCTCCCCCTGAAGCCGTTTGCGAATCTCCACGGCCATCAGGGAGTCGAGGCCCTGCTCGGCGAAGCCTCGTCGCACGTCGAGCGTGCCCTGGTCGGTAAAGCCCATCACCCCGGCGACCACGCCGCGCACAAGCTCGTAGAGCGCCGAGCGGGTCTCCACGACAGACGCCTTACGCCAGCGCTCTACAGCTGGCACGGCCGAGGAGGAGGTCGCTTTCGTGGCAGTTACCAGCCGATCCCAGAAGCGGCCTCGGCTCGCGTCGCGCGGAGCCGCTCCCGCATGGGCCCAATCCATCTGGATGACCACGCGCTGCGTCGCGCGCGTACCGAGCAGCCATTCCATCGCCGCCAGGGCCCGACTCGTCGGCATCGCCCAGATTCCCGATGCCTCGTGTTCCCGGCGCTGCGCCTGCGAGCCCATCCCCCCCTCCGCCCACAGGCCCCAGGCGATGCTCAGGGCGGCGAGCCCCTGCGTTCGGCGGAGGTCCGCCAGCGCGTCCAAAAAGGCATTGCCTGCCGCGTAGCTGCCCTGGCCGATCGAGCCGAAGACGCCCGACGCCGAGGAAAACAGTACGAAGAGGTCCAGCGGCTGCTCGCGGGTAAGGGTGTGCAGCACCCATGCCCCCTCCACCTTGGGGCGCAACACCCGGGCGAGCCGACCAGCGTCCTGGTGGGCCAGCAGCCCGTCGTCGAGCAGACCCGCGGCGTGCACTACCCCCCGCAGCGGCGGCTCGACGGCCGCCAAGAGCGCCGCCATGCCTTCGGCATCGGCCACGTCGACCGCCGCCACGGTGACCCGCGCGCCCTGCGCCTCCAGCGCCTCGACCGCCGCAATGCGCGCGCGCACCTCTGGCGGCTGATCTCGGCCCCATTCCGCGCGGTCGGGCAATCCGTGCCGGCTGCTCAGCACAAGGTGCCCCGCCCCGCGCTCCACCAACCACCGCGCCACGAGGAGGCCAAGGGCGCCCAGCCCACCCGTCACCAAGTAACTCCCCTCGGCGGACAGCGATACCGGCGCTGCGTTTCCCTCCGGTGGGGCGGCCACGAGCCGCGCTGCGCGCCGGCGCCCCTGGCGGAATGCCAGCTGATCCTCGGCGTCCGGCGAAAGCAGCTCGGCCACCAGGCCCTCGACCTCGGTCGGGCTCTCCTCCGGATCCAGGTCCACGAGCCCGCCCCAGGAGCCGGGATGCTCCAGCGCCGCGACCCGGCCCATACCCCACAGCGCCGCCTGACAGGGGGCAGCGTCAGGCTCGCCGCCCACCGTGCAGGCCCCTCGGGTCACGATCCAGAGCCGGGGTGAGCGCGGCCCCGTGCCAAGCGCCTGAATCAGCGCGAGCACCGGCGCCGCGGCAAGATGGGTGACTTTGGCGACCTCTTCGGCCGATGCCCCCGCCTCCACGACGGCGTCCAGACCCCACAGGTACAGCACCCCCTGCCAGTCGTTGCGGCCACCGAGGGCCTGGGTCACCTGCTCGGCGACCGCGGAGGCCTCGGCGGGCGCATGGAGCACGGCGCACGAACATCCCTGCGACGAAAGCGCCGCCGCGGCCGCCTCCCCGACTCCACCCCGGTCGGCCAGCACCAGCCACCCGCCGGACCGGGCTCGCCGCGAATCCACGGATGAGCGGGGCATCTCGGGCCAGTCCACCCGGTAGAACCACTGCGCCAGCGCATCGGCGGCCGTGGCTCCGAGCCCTTCGGCCGGCGCCTCGATCCAGCATCGCTGGCGCTGCCACGGATAGGTCGGCAGCGGCACCCGCCGCCCAGCCGTGGGGAAGACGCCCGGCCAGCTGACCGAGCCGCCGGCGGCCCACAGCCCGCCCAGCGCCTCGAGCACCCCCGCAGCCTCCTCGCGCCCGGCGCGCAACGACGCCAGCAACGTCGGCTCCGCCTCCGGCAGGCAGGCTGGCAACAGGCCGAGCAGCGTCGGCTTCGGGCCCACTTCGAGGAACGTCCCCGCGCCGGCTTCGTGCAGCGCCTTCACCCCGTCCGCGAAGCGCACCGCCTCCCGCACGTGCCGCACCCAGTAGCCCGGCGCGCTCAGCTCGTCCGTGACCACCTTCCCGCTCAGGTTGCTCACCAGCGAAACGCTTGGCCGCCGGTACGTCACCGACGCCGCCACCCGCCCGAACTCCTCCAGCATCGGTTCCATCAGCGGCGAGTGGAACGCGTGCGAGACATGCAGCCGCTTGGTGCGCACGCCGCGCGCCGCGAACCCCGCCGCGATCGCCTGCACCGCTTGCTCCACGCCCGCGATCACCACCTGCTCCGGCCCATTGACCGCCGCGATCGACACCCACGCCGCGTGCGGCGCCACCGCCGCGGCCACCTCCGCCTCCGGCGCTCCGAGCGACACCATCGCGCCGCCCGCCGAGAGCCCCTGCATCAGCCGCCCGCGCGCCGCCACGAGCCTCACCCCATCTTCCAGCGAGAACACCCCCGCCACGCACGCCGCCACCAGCTCCCCGATGCTATGCCCAACCAGGAGCTCCGGCTCTACGCCCCACGACCGCCACAGCGCCGTCAGCGCGTACTCCACCGCGAAGAGCGCGGGCTGGGTGAACGCCGTCTGGTCGAGCAACAACGACTCGGCGCTCCCCGCCTCCGCCCACATCACCTCGCGCAGCGGGCGGTCCAGCTCCCGG
This sequence comes from Sorangium sp. So ce836, assembly GCF_028553905.1. Classification (NCBI taxonomy): domain Bacteria; kingdom Pseudomonadati; phylum Myxococcota; order Polyangiales; family Polyangiaceae; genus Sorangium; species Sorangium sp. So ce836. Next base: position 7,196,647 of record NZ_CP102233.1, read on the forward strand.
TCGAACAGCGCCACGCACCGGTCGAACGCCTCTCGGAACGCTGGCCACGCCGCGCAAAGCCCCCGGCCCATGCCCGGCGTCTGCGCGCCCTGTCCGGTGAACAGGAACGCCAGCTTGCCGCGCGACGAGCTCGCGATGCAGCGCGCCGCCCCCGGCGGCGTCTGCCCCTGCGCCACGGCCGAAAGCGCCGCCAGCAGCCCCTCGCGCGAGGTCACCGCCACCGCGAGCCGGTGGTTCATCGCGCTGCGCGTCGTCGCCAGGCTGAACGCCACGTCCCCGAGCCCGAGCTCCGGGTGCATGTCCAGGTGCTCGCGCAGCCGCGCCGCCTGCGCGTCGAGCGCCCCCTCGCTCTTGCCCGACAGCACCAAAAGCTCCGCCGAGCGCTCCGGCGCGGCAGGCCCCAGCTCCACCGCCGGCGCCTCTTCCAGCACCACATGCGCGTTCGTTCCGCTCATCCCGAACGAGCTCACCCCCGCGAAGCGCGGACGGTCCGTGCGCGGCCACGGCACCGGCTCGGTCGCCAACGCGAGCGCGCTGCCCTCGAGCCGGATCCGCGGATTGAGCGTGCGGAAGTTGAGGTTTCTCGGGATGCGCTCGTGCGTCAGCGAAAGCGCTGCCTTGATCAGACCCGCTACGCCTGCCGCGGCCTCGAGATGGCCGATGTTGGTCTTCACCGCGCCCAGCACGCAGCGTGTGCCGTCGGAGCGCGCCGGCCCCACCGTCGCCCGCAGCGCCTCGACCTCGATGGGATCGCCCAGCGAGGTCCCTGTTCCGTGGGTCTCGACGTAATCGACGGCCCCAGCTTCGACGTGGGCGCTCCGCAGCGCCTCGCGCAAGACCGTCTCCTGAGCCAGCACGTTGGGCGCGGTCAACCCGGTCGACCGGCCATCATGGTTGATGGCCGAGCCCCGGATCAGCGCCCAGATGCGGTCGCCATCCCGCTGCGCGTCGGAGAGCCGTTTGAGGACGACCAGGCCACAGCCCTCGCCACGGACGAACCCGTTGGCCGAAGCATCGAAGGTCCGGCAACGACCATCGGGCGACAGCGCTTGCGTGCGCGCCGCGGCTTCCATCATGTCGGGGGAGAGGAGCGTGCTGACCCCTCCCGCCAACGCGAGATCGCTCTCTCCTGCGCGCAGGCTGCGGCAGGCGAGGTGAATCGCCACCAGCGATGACGAGCACGCCGTGTCGACGGTCAGGCAAGGTCCCTGCAACCCCAGCGTGTACGACAGCCGTCCGGCGGCGATGCTGAGCATGTTGCCGGTGGCGCTGTACGCGTCTCGCTCCTCGCGCGGCAGCCGAGCGACCGTGCGCGCGTAGTCCGCCGTGAAGGCGCCGACGAACACACCGGTGCGGCTCCCGTCGATGGACCGGGGCGGGATACCGGCGTCCTCGAGCCCCTCCCAAGCGACCTCCAGCAACAGACGATGCTGCGGGTCGAGCGATCGCGCCTCCCGAGGCGAGATGCCGAAGAACGCAGCATCGAAGCAATCTATCGGCTCGGTGAGCAGCCCCGCCCAGTGCGGCACGGCCTCGACGGGAGCGACACCTACCAGCGCCCAGCGCCTGTCGAGCGGCTGGACCGCGTCGCGCTCCGCGTCGAGCAGCTCCCAAAACGCTTCCGGAGCGTCCGCACCGCCAGGGAAGCGGCAGCCGATACCGACGATGGCGATCGGCTCGGTCCGTTCCAGCTCCGCCTGTGCGAGCCCAGCGAGCCGCTCCTCCAGCCGCTGAATGATGATGGCCGCTTGTTTCAGCGGATTCTGCTGTGCCGTAGGACCGCGAGTAGTCATGTAAGCGCCTTGAATTTTGCTGCGATCAACTGCGTCAGATCGTCCTGCGACATCTCCTCGATCTCGACAGCAGAATCGGCGGTGGTGTGCGGTGACTCCACAGGAGCGGCTTCGCATGCCTCCCGCGCCAGATGCCCGCTCAGCGCCGCCACCGTGGGATAGGTCCACAACAGCGTTGCCGGTACGGTGATGCCCAGCATGGCCTCGATGCGGTTGCGCAGCTCGAGCCCCATCAGCGAGTTCATGCCCAGGCTCGTGAGCGGGGCGTCCACCTCGATCTTGCCCTCGGGGAGGCGCAGCACCTGCGAGATCTGCGCGCGGAGGAGCGGCTCCAGGAGCGCGCTCCGCGCGCTCGGCTCGGCAACAGCGAGGCGGCGGAGCAGGTCCCCGTCCCCGGCTGGCCCGCCGGCGCTCGCGCGATGCGCCGTCACCAGGCGCGACAACATTCGCGAAGACGCCGCCGCGGGGTACAGCTCCACCCACAGCCGCGGGTTCACCGGCATTACCCCCACCTGCACGCGGCCGCTTTCGAGCAGCCGTGCCAGAGCGGACAGCCCCTCGTCGGGGGTGAGGCTCCGCATTCCGCGGGAGACCAGCCGCGCGCCGCGATCTTCCTGCGCGGCCGCCATGCCCACCTCCGCGAACAGGCCCCAGTCGACGCTCAACGCTGGCAGCCCCTGCGCCCTCCGGTGGTGCGCCAGAGCGTCGAGGAAGGTGTTGGCCGCGGCGTAGTTGCCCTGGCCCGGCGAGCCCAAAAGCCCTACTCCCGAAGCGTACAGCACGAAGAAGGAGAGCGGCGCTTCGCGCGTCAACGCGTGCAGGTGCAAGGCCCCCTGGACCTTGGGCGCCATCACCTTACGAAACCGCGCGGGAGTCTGCTGCATCAGCAGCCCGTCGTCCAAGATGCCGGCCGCATGGACGACGCCCCGCAGCGGCATCCCCGACGTGGTAACCTCGCGGAGGATCCGCTCGAGCTGCGCCCGATCGGCGACATCTGCCTTCGCCACGGTGACGCGCGCGCCGCGGGCCTCGAGCGCCGCGACGGCTGCCCGTTGCTCCACGCTCGCCGCGCCGGAGCGGCCCACAAGCACCAGGTGACCAGCGCCGCGCTCGGCCAGCCATCCGGCCACGCTCAGACCGAGCCCACCCAGACCGCCGGTCACGAGGTAGGTGCTGTCCGCGCGGATGGTGACGCCGGACTCGGCCGGAACGCAGCTCTCGATCCTCCCCCGGGGCCGGGTCTCGGGCTGCCGGCGGACGATCCGAGCGACGCATCGCTCGCCACCGCGCAACGCGACTTCCGCTTCGGCGTCGTCGGCCAGCAGCTCGGCCAGCAGGGCACCGAGCTCCCCATCGGGCCGGGCCGGATCGAGGTCGACCCGAGCGCAGCGCAGATCCGCGTGCTCCATGGCGATGACGCGGCCCAGCCCCAGCAGCGGTGCCTGTGTCACGGAGACGTCGCCGGTGCCGACGGCCTGTGCGCCGCGGGTCAGAAGCCACAATCGCGGGGCGTCTCGAAAGCCCATGCCGGCCAGGGCCTGCACGGTCCAGAGCACGCTGTCGCAGCCACGTACCAGCGCCGGATCGAGGGCATCGGGACTGACGTCGGCGCTCCGGGGCGCGTCCAATGCGCCTTGCGCCCCGAGCCCTGGGTCGAGCTCGCCACCCCCATCGAGGCTGCCGAGGTGCACCACCGCCGTCGGAGCCTGGCCGTCAAAGGCCTTTGCCAGGAGCGCGCGTACGCCGGCAGCGCTCGTGTTGCTCTCTGCCGCATGGACGACGGCATGGCCGCCGGCCTCCAGCATCGCGCGCAACGCGGCGCCGAGCCCACCGCCGCCGCCGAGGAGCAGCCACCGGCCCGCGTTGACCTTGGCTGTGCCGACCGCTGCGGGTTCCCACTCGAGCTCCAGGAACCAATCGTCTTCTTCGCGCCGGCGCCCCCCTCCCGGAAGCCGCTGCGCCACGAGCCCGCAGACTTCGGCGACCACTGCACCCGAGCTGTCGACCACCCAAAAGTCGGCGCCCTGCCGATCGGGGGTTTGGTGCCCATGGTTCACGACGCGCGCATGGCACCACAGCTCCCCCGAAGGCCGCTGCAAGAGCCGCAGCGAGCCCACTTCCACGGGCACCCACGGCGTCGCCTCGCCATCGCCGGCGAAGAGGCTGCCGACGATCTGGAAGCACGCGTCCAGCAGCGCAGGATGCAACCGATACTCCGCTGCCGAGCCGGCCGCGTCGGGCAGGCGTACCCGTCCCAGCGCCTCGCCTTCACCCCGCCATAGCTCAGCAATCCCCTGGAAGGCAGGGCCGTACTCCAGCCCCATCTCGGTCAGCTCCGCGTAGGTGGCCGCGGCGGGTATGCTGGCCTGGAGCCGCGCGCGCACAGCGGAAAGCGTAAGCCCAGCCGGGACCTCGGTGCGCTCCACCCGGAGCACCGCGCCGCGAGCGTGGACCCGGAAGGACGCGTGGCCAGCGCCCGGCGCCCGGCTCGCGATCTGGAACTGCAGCCGTCCCGACGGCTGCTCCGTCGTCACCACCTGGACCAACACCGCCGCGTCGCCCGCGAAGGCCAGCGCCTCGGCGAGCACCACGTCGGTTATCTGCAATGGGCCATCGCCCAAAGCCTCGGCCCCCGACGAAATCGCCATCTCCAGGTACGCCACGCCCGGAAACACGACCGCTCCCTGCACCCGGTGGTCGCCGAGCCACGGCAGCCGCTTGAGATCCAGCGTCGTCTCCCACAGCCGCGTGCTCGTCTGGGTCGACAGGGTCTGCATTTCACCGAGGAGCGGGTGACCGCCCGCACGCACGCCGCGGCGATCGCCCGCGGCGCTCTTGGCCGGCGCTTCGATCCAGTACCGCTCGCGCTGCCAGGGATAGGTCGGCAGCGGTACCCGCCGCCCCCCCGCGGGAAACAGCCGCCCCCAGGGTACAGGGTAGCCCTGCGCCCACAGCGCGCCCAGCGCCTCCAGCATCGCCGGGCGCTCGTCCTGCCCCCGCCGCAGCGAGCCCACCGCTGCGCCCGCCCGCTGGGCCGCGCGCCGCATCTCCTCGACCGAAGTCGTTAGGATCGGATGCGGGCTCATCTCCACGAACAGACCGTGGCCGCCTTGGAGCTGCGCCTGGACTACCTCGGCGAAGCGCACAGGCTGCCTGAGGTTGTTCATCCAGTAATTCGCTCCGAGCTCCGGGCCCGCTACCATGGCGCCCGTCACCGTCGAGCGCATCGGCACCGCAGCCGCACGCGGCCGGAGCCCGCCCAGCGCTGCCAAGAGGTCCTCGCGCAGCGGGTCGACCTGCGGGCTGTGGCTGGCGACATCCACCTTCACCCGACGGCAGAACACCCCCTTCGCGTTCAGGGACGACAGCACCTCGCCGATCGCTGCCGGCTCGCCCGAGAGCACCGTCGAGCGCGGGCTGTTGCTCACGGCCACGCTCACCCGATCCTCGTAGCCTCGGAGCGCTGCCTCGGCCTCGGCCAGCGACAGCTCGGTCACCGCCATCTCGCCCTGACCGCTGATGCGCCGGAGCAGCCGGCTGCGCCGGCAGATGATCGCCACCGCATCCTCGAGCGACAGCGCCCCGGCCACATGCGCGGCGGCTACCTCGCCCATGCTGTGGCCGATCACGACGTCGGGCGCGACACCCCACGACCGCCACAGCGCCGCAAATGCCACCGCGAGCGCGAACAGCACCGGCTGCACCACGTCGATGCGCTCGATCTGGGACGACCCTTCGTCGGCGGCGAGCTCGGCGAGCAGCGACCAACCAGCTTCGGCCTGGATGGCCCGGTCGCACGCCGAAAGCGCCGCGTGGAAGACGGGTTCCTCAGCCAGGAGCTGACGGCCCATACCGACCCACTGAGAGCCCTGGCCGGGAAAGACGAAGACCACCTTCGGCACGTTGCCTGGGGAGCAGCGGCCACGCACGGCGCCCGGCGGGGTCTGGCCTCGCGCCGCTGCGTCGAGCCCCTCTCGCAACGCCTCGCGCGACGGTGCCGCCACCGCGAGCCGGTGCTCCATGGGACTGCGCGTCGTCGCCAGGCTGAAGGCGACGTCGCCCAACGAAAGCCCCTGGTGCGCCTGCAGATGATCTCGTAGCCGTGCCGCCGCGGCATCCAGCGCCGCTGCGCTCTTGGCCGAGACGACGAAGAGCTCGGCAGAGCGCGCCGGCGCCGCGGCTGGAAGCTTCGCCGCGGGTGCTTCCTCCAGCACGACATGGGCGTTGGTGCCGCCGATCCCGAACGAGCTGACGCCGGCCCGCCGCGGAGTCGAGCCGGTATTCCAATCCTTAAGAGAGGTATTGACGTAGAACGGGCTGCTCGCGAAATCGATCGATGGGTTAGGAGACTCGAAGTTCAGGCTGGGCGGCAGCTGCCGGTGCTCCAGCGCCAAGACCGTCTTGATCAAACCGGCGATGCCAGCCGCCGATTCGAGGTGTCCGATGCCGGTCTTCACGGAGCCGATCGCGCAAGACCTCCGGGCCGAAGCGTCGCGATCGAACACCCGCCGCAACGCCGCCGTCTCGATGGCGTCTCCGAGCAGCGTGCCGGTCCCGTGGGTCTCGATGTATTGGATGGACCGGGCCTCGACCCCTGCCAGCGCCAGCGCCTCCATGATCGCTTGCGCCTGGCCTACCTCACTGGGCGCAGTGAACCCGATCTTCCTCGCTCCGTCGTTGTTTGTGGCAGACCCAAGGATGACCGCGCGGACGGGATCACCATCGGAGAGCGCCCGGTCCAGCGGCTTCAGGAGGACAACCCCGCAGCCGTTGCCCATGATCGTGCCGTTCGCCTTGGCGTCGAAGGCCCGGCAATGGCCGTCGGGAGAGAAGATGCCCCCCTCAGCATATACATAGCCAGCTCGATGGGGGATCCGGACGGTGATCCCGCCGGCCAGCGCCATGTCGCACTCGCGGTCCAGGAGGCTCATGCACGCCAAGTGAACCGCCACGAGCGAGGTGGAGCAGGCAGTTTGAACGGAGATGCTCGGCCCTCTCAGATTCAGCCTGTAGGAGACGTGGGTCGCGAGGTAATCCTTGTCGTTGCCGATCAACGTCTGAAACCAGCCGGGCCACCGCATCATCGCTGGGTGCTCGTGGAGGTTCGACGTCAAGTACGAGCTCATGTTGGCGCCGGCGTACACGCCGATAGAGCCCTCGTAAGCCGTCGGGTCGTATCCGGCGTTCTCCAGCGCCTCCCAGGCGCATTCCATGAAGATCCGGTGCTGCGGATCCATGAGCTCTGCCTCGCGCGGGCTGATGCCGAAGAAAGCAGCGTCGAACCGGTCGACATCTTCCAGCACGCTGCCCGCCCGGACGTAGCTCGGGTCCAGCACCAGCGCGGGGTCGACTCCGGACGCCGCGAGCTCCTGCTCGGAGAAGCGCTGCACGGCCTCCGTGCCGTCTCGAAGGTTCCTCCAGAATTCGTCCAGATCCCGCGCCCCCGGAAAACGGCCCGACATGCCGATGACTGCGATTGCGGAGGAATCTTGTTCTTCCATGAGCTCACCGTTCCTCAGCGCTCGAACAAAACGGCTCAACGCGCACACCCGCGACGCGCACCCGCGATCAGATCAGATGAATCCCAGGGTGACGCAGGCGGGCTTGCGGCTCATCGGCCCGCTCGGCCTGGTTTTGTTCGGCGCTCTTAGCTACGTCTCCTGCCCTTGCGCCGGGCCTCCACTCGGTCCTGCATGTTCGGCCGCTGATCTAGATCTTTCGAGTCTCGACGCAAACCGGATGCCAGCGAGCCGAGGTTCGGGTACTGGAACAACTCGGTGATGGCGATCTCCCTATCCAGCCTCTTCTGCAACAGGCTCCTCATGCGAACGATGTGAATCGATGTCGCACCAAGATCGACGAAGCTCTGCTGGAGCCCGACCACCTCCAGCCCGAGCACCTCCCGTACGACCGCGACGAGGATCTCCTCCAAGGCGTCCCGTGGCGCCGTGTGCTCCGAATGCCGCGGCGATGAGGTATCCTTCCGCTCGCGCAGGGCCTTACGATCGACCTTGCCGTTGGACGTCAGCGGCAACGCATCGAGCTCCACGAAGACTGTAGGCACCATATACTCGGGTAGTTTGGTCCTCAAGAAGTCGCGAAGGATATCGGCGAAGTGCTGATCGCGGCCAGGAGGGGCGCCGCGCGTCGTGACGCGCCTCGGTGAGGAATCCTGACCGAGCGTACAGACCTGGAACTGCCGCGGGTCTACCCGCCCACCCAGCATGCCGTGCACGTAAACGTCCGAACGCCGCAGGTCGAGAACCGGCCGAACCTGTTCAAAATTGAATTGACCCACCGGACAGACGCCGATGTTGCAGGAAGGCGCCTGCTCCATCAGGAGCTGCGCCATATATCCGGCCTCCAGCAGGCAGAATTCTCGTGACAACGATCCATACAGCGACTCGATGGCATCGATCCTGCCCACGAACAGGAGGCCGAACGCCGCTTCATCGAACACGTCGAAGTTTTGCGGAACGTGCGCTCCGCGCTCGATCCCGTGATCGGAGACCTTCAGCAAACGGTGCTCGAACGGGTGGTAATAATAGAAGCCCTCGTCCACGCCCTCGATGCGGCCGGATTTGGCGTACGCGTAGGTTTGCACCGGGTACGTGCTGCCCGCCGATGGATAACGGAATTTGGGAAGGGCCGCGCCGTCGGGCTCCACGCTGCTCAGGCAGCTCAGGAATCGGCCGAATTCAACAAATGGAATCGGGGCCTCGAGGAACGTTCGGACGCTACGGCGACGCGCGTAGACGTCCAGCCCCGCCTCCCGCGGAACCAGCCCGGTCAGATCGACGACGGGCTTTCCGTCCAGATCCCTCCGGAGTCCGTGTCGAGCGAGCTTGAACTGCACCCTCTCGCCGTCGCTCAAGCCGTCCGCTTCGGCGGCGTGTGCTCTCGCGTCGATCCGCTCGGTCTTGAGGCTCGCGTCCTGCTCGGCATCGCGTCTCCGTGTGCCTTCCGGGACCACATAGGCTAGAAGGAGCTTGTTCGCCGCGTCGTTCCCGACGGGCACAATCACCGCGTCGCGTACGTTCGGATGCGACTTGAGCGTTTCTTCGATTTCCCCGAGCTCAACGCGGTATCCGCGAAGCTTGATTTGGTTGTCCTCCCGCCCCATGAACTCGATGTTTCCATCGGGCAGGTAGCGGCCCAGATCGCCGGTCTTGTAAAGGCGCTCCCCGGTCTCGGGGTGCACGAGGAAGCTCTTACGCGTCTTCTCTTCATCGCGCCAGTAGCCCAGTGCCAGTCCGACCCCGCCAATGTAGAGTTGCCCCGGAACCCAGACCGGGCGCGGTTCGAGCGCCTCATCGAGCACGTGGAACCTCTGGTTGCGCAGCGGACGGCCGTAGGGGATGCTCGCCCACGATGGATCGACGTTCCTCACTGGGTACCCGATGGACCAGATCGACGCTTCGGTGGCCCCGCCCAGGCTGATCACCGACACGCCGGGCCTGATGGTCTGGAGCTCGCCAGGCAGGCCCACCGGGATCCAGTCGCCGCTCAGCAGCGAAAGCCGCAGAGACCTAGCGAGCGAATCGGGGCGACCCTCGGAATGCTCGACGAGCATCCGCATCAGCGCCGGCACCGAGTTCCACACCGTCACCTTCTCTCGTTCGATCAACGCTGCCCAATGCGCCGGATCGCGCAGCTTGGACGCGTCCGGCACCACGATCGTACCGCCCGCCGCCAGGATCCCGAACACATCATAGACCGAGAGATCGAAGCTCAGCGAGGAGAGCGCCAGCACTCTGTCTCCGGGCCCTATTTCGAAGCGCTCGTTGATGTCCAGGATGGTGTTGACGGCACCCCGATGATCGATCATCACCCCCTTGGGCAACCCTGTGGATCCCGAGGTGTAGATGACATACGCGAGATCCGAAGGTGTCTGAATTGGCATCATCGGAAGCTGGTCGCCGTCGCCTTCGACGCCGGCCTCGCTCACGAGCAGCCGCTGGATCCCCGGCGGCCATGACAGTTTGCCATCCAGCCATGGCTGCGTCAGCACGAGCTTTACCTCACCATGATCGAGGAGGTAGTGGATACGCTCCGCCGGTAGGTCGGCATCGATCGGCACGTAGGCCGCGCCTGACTCGAGCACCGCGAGAACCGCGACAACCTGCTCCCAGCCTTTCTCCATCACCACCGCGACCAATGTGTTCGGGCGTGCCCCCTGCTCGCGCAGCCGCGCGCCGAGTCGCCGCGAACGGCGCGAAAGCTCTTCGTACGTGAGCGTCTTGCGCGCCGACACCACGGCGAGCTGCATAGGCAGCTGCTCGACCCGCGCCGCGAACAGGCCGTGCAGCGTATCCTCGCTCAGCAGCGCGTTGGTCGCGTTTGCGCTCGCCCGCGCTTCTAGCTGGGCAGGCGGAAGCGAACAGCGCATCTGTTCACTCCATGGTTCCTCAGTGAGCCGCCGGAGAAAAACGACGTACGCTTCGAGCATGTCGTCCAGAAGGTCGGGCGGGAACACTCCGTCGACGATGTCCCACGCGAGGACGAGGTCCCCATCGTGCTCGTAGAGCTGATGATCCAGCAGCAGCTGAGGAGTCTGCGTGCTGGTGTACACCGGAGTTCCGAGCCTCTGCAACGAGGTGACACCAACGACTTGCTGGTTGAGCGCGCTCGTGAGCACCACGGGGAACAATGCGCCTCGTTGGATCCCCAGGACCCGGGCGGCCTCTCGCTGGACCTCGATACCGCTTACATCGCAGTGATCCATCGCTTCCCACAGCTGCTCTTGAATACGCTTGGCGCGCTGTTCGAAGCTCTTGTCGCGAGTGGTGTCGATGTCCAGGAGGACCATCGACGTGAAGTCCCCGGTGATATCGTTCACGCGCGGATGGACGGGGAGCCGGTTGAAGAGCGTTATGTTGAGCGTAAACCGGGGGCTCGCGCTCCAGCGCCCGATCACCTCGGAAAATGCAGCCAGAATGACGCCCGTCGGGGTCAGCCCGCGCTCCCCGACACGCTGCTTCAATCGACTCCAGGAGTCCGACGGCAGCCATTGCTCCGTGTGCCGGAAGCGGATCTCCTTCAAGGTAGATGGATCGGCCTTCATCGGAAGCATCGGCGGAGGTGGGAGCTCGGCGATGCGCCGCTTCCAGTAATCCATCGATCGTTGATGCGCCTCAGACTTCTTGCGAGACTCCAGCGCGAGTACATAGTCGCGGTACGAGAGCTCCAGGACAGGGAGAGAGGTCTCGGGATCTTCGTAGAAGCTGAGCCAATCCTTGAAGATGATGGACAGGCTGCCTAGGTCAACGTTAATGAGATCGATACTGAGCACGAGACGGGTTTGCCGCTCGTCCAGCCGAACGGCGACGACGTGATAGAGCGGAGGGCGCTCGGTGTCATAGATGCGGTGCGACATCGCATCTCGCAACGATACGAGCCTCGCTTCCCGTGTGCTCCGGTCGAGCCCGCGCAGATCGATGATCTCGATGTCGGCGTCGACTTTAGGCTCGATCACCTGCATCATGTCGGGCAGCGTGTGGGCCCGAAGCATGTCGTGCCGCGCGACGACTTTCCGAAAGGCGCGGCTCAGCCTCGCCACGTCGAGATCCGTACAGTCGTATTCGCGATAGGCGTGGATCCCGCTGGGGACCGTAAACGCTCCTGTCCGACCCAGCCAGTAGGATCCTTGGATGTCTGTGAGAGGAAACGGAAAGTGCCGCTCGGCTGGGGCGGGCACGATGGACTCTGCGGGGAGTCTCTGACGGAGCATCGTCAGGATCGTGCTTTTGTGCTCGGAGATTCGAGCGAGCAGGTTCGGGTTCAGGGCGTTCTTGGGGGCCTGTATCTGGAGGCGCTCCCCATCGGCCGCCAGCTTGATACCCTGGTGCTCGAGCTCGTTCAGAAGCTGATTGATCGTCATAGGGCAATGATTTCCCAGTCTTGATCTGCGCCCGATGAGACGAAGTCGCTTTGCACGCCTGCCCGTAGGTTCTCCGCCGCCACCCGCTCCAAGGAGAGAGCTGTGGCGAGAGCATCCAACAGGTTTTGGGTCAACAAGGCGATATTGGGGGACGTGGACAGGAACGTCGTCGACAGCTTCAGCTTGAGGCTCGCCTCGATACGATTGCGCAGCTCCACGGCCATGAGCGAGTCCATGCCGAGGCGGGTGAACAGCGCCGCCGCGCCGATCTTGATTTCGGGCGTGCGCAGCACCTGCGAGACCTGCGTACGGAGGAACGCCTCCAGCGCCGCCGCGCGCGCGGCCGGCGCAGCTGACGCGAGCCTGTCGAGCAGATCCCGATCCCCGGTGGACGGGCCGGCGCCTGCGTGGGTCGGAATACGGATCTGGACCTCCGGGTCACCCAGCGTGAGTACGAGCTTCCCAAGATGCTGCGCCTGCGCCATGCTCCGGAACGCATCGGCGACACGAGCGATCGGGAGCGTCGCGATGGGGGGAGGGGTGAACACGCCTGCCGCGATCAGGCCGAGGAGCTCCTCGAAGAGCGCACGGACCCGCGCCGGCCGCTCGAGCATCATCCCCCGGAGATCCACCAGCGAGAAGGAGAGATTGCGCAGGAACGGCCGCAGCCCGAGCTGGTTATCCGCGTAACAGTCGCGCTTGCCGAGCTCCACAAACCGGCCGTGCGATCGCAGGAGATTGAAACTCTTGTCGATCAGCTCGCCCGAAAGCGAGTTGAGCACGACGTCTACTCCCTCGCCGCCCGTCCACGCGCGCACGTCGGCGACGAACCGGTCCGAGCGGGAATCGCTCACATACCGCACGCCCAGCGACTCCAGGTAGGCGCGCTTCTCGGGCGTGCCGGCCGTCGCATGGACCTCGGCTCCGACGTGCTGCGCCCACTGCACCGCGCCGAGACCTACCCCGCCGGTCGCCGCGTGGATCAGCACCCGCTCCCCCGGCTGGAGGCGGGCTATTCCGTCGAGCGCGTACCATGCCGTCAGGTACGCGGCGGGCATGGCGGCCGCCTCGGTCGCCGAGAGCGCCTGAGGCCGAGGCAGCACCAGCGCAGCCGACGTGGTGACGTGGGTAGCAAACGCTCCCGCCGAAAGGGCGATGACCGGTTGGCCCACCACAAGGCCGTTCACGCCCTCGCCCACGGCGACGATGCGCCCGGCGCACTCGCCTCCGAGCAGCAGCGGAGGGTTGGGCTTTCCCGGCAGGTCGTCGGGCACCATGCCCAGCGCGAGCTGGACATCATTGAAGCTGAGCCCCGCCGCGTCGACGGCGATCTCGACCTCGCCCAGACCAGGGGCGCGCCGCTCCGCGACCCGAAGCACCAGGTGATCGAGCACGCCTGGCTCATCGATCTCGAGCCGGAACGGACGGTCGCCGGCGGCCTCGACCTTCTCCCGGCGTCCGCTCTCGGGCGGCGGATGGTCGAGCCGAGCGCTGCGCCGGTCGCCGCCGCGCACCGCGCCCCCCTTCTCGACCTCGTCGTGACCCGCTCCCGGAGCACGGCGGTCGCCACGCGCCGCGTCGTCGGCTTTCGTATCGATCCAGTAGCGCTCGCGCTGCCAAGGGTACGTGGGCAGCGGCACCCGCCGCCCCCCTGAGGGGAAGAGGCCGGCCCAGGAGACCAGGCCACCGACGGCCCAGAGCCCGCCGAGCGCCTCGAGCACGGTCGCTGGCTCGTCACGCCCAGCGCGCGACGATGCGAGCAGCGCCGGCCGGGCGTCCGGCAGGCAGGCAGGCACCAGGCCGAGCAGCGTCGATTTCGGACCGACCTCGACGAAGGTGCCCGCACCGGCCGCGTGCAGCGCCTTCACTCCATCCGCGAAGCGCACCACCTCTCGCGCGTGGCGCACCCAATAGCCCGGCGAGCTCACCTCGTCCGTGCCAGCCTTCCCGCTCAGATTGCTGACCAGGACGATCGACGGCCGCCGGTAGCTCACCGACTCGGCCACACGCCCGAACGCCTCCAGCATCGGGGCCATGAGCGGTGAGTGGAACGCATGCGAGACGTGGAGCGCCTTGGTTCGCGCCCCGCGCGCGGCCATCGCCGCCGCGATCGCATGCACGGGTTGCCCGGCGCCCGCGATGACCACCTGGTCCGGACCGTTGACCGCGGCGATCGACACCGACGCTGCGTGCGGCGCCACCGCAGCAGCCACATCGGCCTCCGGCGCCGCGATCGACACCATCGCCCCGCCGGCCGGCAGCGCCTGCATCAGGCGCCCGCGCGCAGCCACCAGGAACACCGCGTCCTCAAGCGAGAACACGCCCGCCACGCAGGCAGCCACCAGCTCACCGATGCTATGGCCAGCGACCAACTCCGGCTCTACGCCCCACGACCGCCACAGCGCTGCGAGCGCATACTCGAAGGTGAACAGCGCCGGCTGGGTGAAGGCTGTCTGGTCGAGCAGCGCGGCGTCGACGCTGGCCGGTTCGGCCCACATCACCTCGCGGAGCGGCCGGTCGAGCTCCTGGTTGAACAGCCTCACGCACAGGTCGAACGCCTCGCGGAACGCGGGCCATACATCGTACAGCCCACGGCCCATGCCCAGCGTCTGCGCCCCCTGTCCGGTGAAGAGAAAGGCGAGCTTGCCGCGTGAGGAATCGGCGATACCGCGCACCACACCGGGCGGCGTCTGTCCCTGCGCCGCAGCGTCCAGGGCTGCCCGCAGCCCCTCGCTCGACGTCGCCGCCACCGCGAGCCGGTGCTCCATCGCGCTGCGCGTCGTCGCCAGGCTGAACGCCACATCGCCCAGACACTGCGAAGGGTTGGTCTCCAGATGGTCGCGCAGCCGCGCCGCGTGTGCATCCAGGGCTGCCGCGGTCCTTGCCGACAGCACCAGCAGCTCTGCCGGCCGCTCCGGCGCCGGCGGTGTGCACGTCGCCGCCGGCGCCTCTTCCAGCACCACGTGCGCGTTGGTCCCGCTCATGCCGAACGAGCTCACCCCCGCCCGTCGCGGCGTATTCCAGTCCGGCCACGGTGTCCGGGCGCGCGTGACGGTCAGCCGAAGATCACCCCATGAGATCCGGGGGTTCAGCGCCTGCGCGTGGAGGTGCGCAGGAATCTGCCCGTGCTGAAGGGACAAGACGACCTTCAGCAGCCCAGTGATCCCCGACGCATACTCAGGATGGCCAAGGTTGGTCTTCACCGACCCGATCAGCAGCGGCGCGGCGACGTCTCGCCCGAGGCCGTATACCGCATTCAGAGCTTGGATTTCGATGGGGTCACCAAGCGTCGTGCCCGTGCCGTGTGCCTCGACATAACCCACCGAAGACGCGGCGCAGCCTGCGTCCGCCAGGGCCCGTTTCAGCACGATTTCTTGGGAGCTCCCGTTCGGCACGGTCAAACCGCTGCTCGCTCCGTCGTGATTGATCGCGGATCCTCGAATCACCGCCAATATCCGATCGCCGTCCGCGCGGGCTCCACTGAGCCGCTTGAGGACCACGACGACGCACCCTTCGCCTCGTCCGAACCCATCGGCCTCCGACGAAAACGCCTTGCAGCGACCGTCCGTGGCCAGCGCGCGGGTCTTCGAGAGCCACACGAGGGTGCTCGGCGACAACATCAGCGATACCCCACCAGCCAGGGCCGTGGAGCATTCCCCGGAGCGCAAGCTCTGACAGGCCAGATGAACGGCCACGAGCGAGGACGAATAGGCCGTATCCACCGCGACACACGGCCCTCGCAGCCCGAGGACATACGAGATTCGGCCCGCTCCGACGCTGGGCATCGTCCCCAGCCCGCCGTGAGCGTCGATCTCTGCGGACGCCGCCGCTCGCGGCAGCGCGGCCTCATATTCGGACGGGCCGATCCCGATGAACACTCCCGTTTCCGTACCGACGAGCGCCGATGGAGCGATCGCGGCGTTCTCCAGCGCCTCCCAGCACACCTCCAGCAAGAGTCGATGTGCAGGGTCCATCCGCAGCGCTTCGCGAGGCGAGATGCCGAAGAAGGAGGCGTCGAAGCAGGCTACGTCGCTCAGGAAAGATGCGCGCGTAACGGGCGTCTTCCCCGGGGCATCGGGGTCCGGATCAAACCACGCTGCTGCATCCCAGCGTTCGGCGGGGACTTGCCCGACGGTGTCGCGCGAGCCCTCGAGGAGCGTCCAGAACCCGCTCAGATCGATCACGCCACCGGGCAGACGGCAGCCCGCTCCGACGATCGCAATCGGATCTTCGGCTGCGCGCTCGATGGGCCGATCCGCCACGACGGGCACATCCTCAGCGGCTGACCCGCTCGCGGACGTCGATCGTCCTCCGGTCGAGCCCCAGGTTCTTCGCTCACTGCAAAAGAACTGTCTCACTCGGTCTAATCCCTTTGAGCAGAGTCTCAAAAAAATGGATGGGAATTAGCTCGCCCCGATCAGGCTTCCTGAGGAACCAGAGACCAAGCCCCCTCAGAAAGCTTGAAAGTTATCCGAGAGAATTCGCTCGAGGTGCGGAAGACGTAACGTAAGGCAGATCACTAGCACAGCTTACGATCTATGACAAATTTTTCTTTTACGCTCGGGAATTGACGGGGAGATCGCGCGATATCGTCGACCCCGGCCAGCCCCTCAAGGGGCCATTCCCATGACATTGCTGGGCAGTTACGACGACGTTTCCGCGCCATGTCGTCCACGCCGTGAGCACGGTCTCGATCCGCCTGTAGATGATCTCGGCAACACGCGGGATTTCGGTGAAGTTCACCGGTGAAAATGCCGCTCAGTGCTTCTCGGTGCGGCGCTGCTTGGTGCGGGTGGCGTTGAGCTCCTTGGCTTCCTTCAGCCGGTAGCTCTCGGCCTCGATCTCGATCACCTCGGCGCGGTGCACGAGCCGGTCGACGAGCGTGACGACGCACGCGGCGTGCGGGAAGACCTGGCCCCAGTCGGCGAATGCCTTGTTCGTGCTGAGCAAGAGCGGCTTCTGCGCGTCGTAGCGACGGGTGACGACCTCGAAGAGCAGGTCCGCGTAGCGGCTATCGTAGAGGTCGTCAACGGCCTCGCGATCGATCTTCTTGGGCCAGGACGAGTCGAAGTCGGTCATGGGCTTGAAGGCGGCGACGCGGGAGTTCTTCAGGCGGCGTTCGAGGCTGCGCTTGTGGCGCTCGCGCTCCTCGATGGCGAGCACCTCGCGAAGCCAGGGCTTGTCGGCGAGCTGCTCCCAGCAGGCGAGCAGGCCGAAGAGGCCGAGGCTCTTGAGCCGGTCTTTGGTCTCGGTGGGCGTCAGGTCGGTCATGGCGTCGGGTCCTTCTTCAGGGCGTCGTAGGTGGCGAGGGAATGCGGCGTGACGACGAGGGCGGCGTGCTCGCCGCGGGTGACGGGGATTGAGACTGGAGGCGGCAGGTGGCGCTCGGAGCGGCGGCGGTCGATCACCTGGCGGACGGCACCGATGTGGATGGTGTCGCGCTCAAGCACCTCGACCAGGGCCTCTTCGAGCTCGGCGGCGCCCACGGCGTCGAGCAGTTGCAGAAGCCGGGCGATCGCGCTGCCGACGTTATCGCCGCGCTCGGCGACGATGCGCAGGAATGCCTGGCTGCTGCGGGCGGCGCGCGCGAGGCGATCAAGGCCGCGGTGCTCGCGGGCGCGGCGCTTCTCGTCGACCAGGCGCTGGAGGTGCTCGGGCTGCTCGATCTGCTGGCCGCGGTCCCACGAACGGACGTGGGTCGCGACGATCTGGTTGCCGTCGGCGATGCGTACCTGACTGAGGTCGGCGAGGACGACCAGCGTGCGGCGCGTCCGGTCGTGGGGGACCGAGTAGTCGTTGAGATCGAAGCGCGCGTAGGGGGTCTTTCCGACCTCGACCTCGACGCGCTCGTGGTCCGGAAACGGTGTGTCAGGGTGTCGCAGCAGCACGCTGCGCTCGTCGTCGAAGGCCTGACGCACGGTGCGGGCGCGGTCCTCGACCCAGGAGCGATCGAGCGCCGCGGAGCTGGTCCACTCGGTCGCTTGGCGGTTGAGGTCTCCGAGGTCGGCGTAGGCCCGGGCCTCGAAGAAGCCCTCGCGGACGTAGCGGATGGCGCGCTCGACGCGGCCCTTCTCGTTGCCGCGGGCGACGGCGACGGGGCGCGGCTCGAAGCGGTAATCCGCCGACAGAGCCAGCAGCGTGGGGTGGAACCGGATCGCGTCGCCGTGGCGCTCGACGACGGCGCTCTTGAGGTTGTCGTAGAGCAGCACGCGCGGGACGCCGCCGAAGTCGGCAAACGCCTCGACGTGCCCGCGCACGAAGAAGGGCATGGCCGCGCCGGGGAAGAAGCGCAGGAAGATCCGCCGCGAGTAACTGAGCACCATGACGAAGGCCCAGAGCGGATGCAGTGCCCGGCCGACAGCCAGCTTGCCGAAGTGCGCCCAGTCGACCTGCGCTTGCTCGCCGGGGAGCGTGCGCAGCCGCTGGAACGCTTCCGCCGGCTTCTTGGGGCGGAGACGGCCGATCACCCGGCGCAGATGATCGGGACCGCCCGGATAGCCGCGCTCCTTCAGCATGACAAAGAGGCGACTGGAGCGCAGCGAGGGATACTTGCCGAGCTGCTCGACGATGAAGTGCACGAAGGGATCGACCATGGACGGGCGCGGCGCGACGGCCTTCGGGTCGACGCCCGCTTGTCCGAGCACGCGCTGCACGGTGGTGTGGTGCAACCCGAGCTGGCCGGCGATGGTGCCGATGGGCCACTTCTCGCCGTGGTAGAGGCGCAGGATCTCCGCCTCCTTCTCTTTGGTGATCACCGCCCCCTCCCGTCACGGCGCAGGCCCTCGTGGGACGCGGGGAGCGCGTCGGTGAAGAGCTGGCCGCGCGCGTCGCTCACGCAGAGCCCAGGGCGAGAGCCGCGCTCCGCAGAGCGAGCAGCGGCTGACATCTCGGAACCGAGCATCATGGTCGTCCTTTCGGCCGGAGGAGAGCTCCGGCGCGAACCGGGACGTCGACGCGGCCGCGGCTTGCGTCACCTCGTGATGCGTCACTTTCTGCGCGGAGAACTTGTCCCGCTGCCGGTCGCGGTAGCGGGCCTGACGAGCGGCCTGGAGGCGGCGAGCGCGAGGCCGGGTCCGGTAGGCGGCGCCGGCGCGACGGAGCGACTCACGGCGCCGGAGCGGGCGGCAGTCGAGGCAGAGGCGCTGGCCGCGGTCGCAGCGACGGCAGAGGCGAAGCTGGACGCGGCAGCCGGAGCAGAGGGCGAGGCGATAGACGGACGAAGGCAACAGGCTCCATGCCGCTGTTTTCTGGACCTGGAGCCCGGCTTGTGGTGGAGGTGGGGGACTCCGAAGGCGGAGCTCCAGAAGGCTCGAGGGTGGCAGCCCTCGGGCCTTCGACTTTTCGGCGGGCGCAACGTCTACGCCGCGGAGGCGAGCGCGGCCCAGATTGGCGCGGGGGCCGGCGGTGAACGGTGAACGCCGGCGATCACCTCGCCGCGGTCTTCACCGATCGGACGCGGAACGCGAGGATCACCGACACTTCACGTCGGGTCGCTCGCTCCGTATCCGGGTCTCGATGCGCTCGATCGCCTCCGCCACCCCGGAAGCCGTGAGCGCGGCGTCGAACTCGATGCGCATCACGCCGAGCAGGTGGAGGAGCCCGTCCGCGGTATCGACGAGGGAGTGCACGCCCTCGGAGAGCGTCGCCGAGCTGCCGGTCACGGCGGCGGCGATGAACTTGACCGCCGCGATCGCCACGTTGGCTGCGATGGCACCAAAGATCGCGATCCTCGATTCTCTCTCCATGCTCCGCCGATCCTTCCAGCGATGCGCAGGCCGCGCCAGGACGCTCGCCTGTCGCGCGCGTGGAGCCGCGCCGGCACGGCGGTTGCTTGGACGCGGCCGTCGCTGCGCGGCCGTCGCTGGAGGAGTGCGCAGGGGTGATGGGGAAGGCCATCGAGGCAGGGCCCTGGGGCCTGCTGGCGGGCTCAGCGCTGCTGATAGCGCGATGTCACCCGACAGACGTCGGCCCGATGACGGCGGCAGACGATGGCGACTGAGGGCTGCTCTGCTTCTCGGCGGTGATGAGCAGCTCGAAGTTGGCATACGGCACGGTCGTCTCGGCCAGCTTGCCTCTTCGGCTGTCAGCATTGTAGTCGAGCACTCCGACCCGTCGCCACGGGGACTCGGAGCTCGGACGCTGCCTGACGACGAACCGCTCGCCGCCGGCCTCGATCCGCTCGGGCGGCGAGAGGTGAACGACGTCCACCGCCAGCCGCGTGGTCGCGGCGTCAGGGTCGACGTCGGCGGCGACGTGCGCACCGGCGCCGGGCGCGAGCCGCGTGCCCTGCACGGTTTTCTCGCTCGGGCCGCCGCAGCCGGCGAGCGCCATGCTCGCGAGGAGACCGAGCGTGAGCCCTATCCGGCGGCCGAATCGTCGGCCCGTGTCAACGTGTTTCATCTCCCCACCTCGATCGCCTCTCTGCTCCACGGCGGACCCACTGTCCCTCTGGGCCTCGCGTCCGGACTGGCCGGTGCCACAGCCGCCCGGCCGTGTCGTCGCGGTTTGAGCAAGCGTCGTGCCGCGGTGGGATGTGAATCTTGGGGTGGCGGTGACGCGAGGACGACCATGACCGCGCAGCGCTCACGCCGCCCTGCCGAGGCGCCGGCGGACGTCGTGATGTCACGATCGGGATCAGACGCGGGGCGGCCTCGTCGCGCCGGCATCACGTGTCCGGTCGCGTGCTTTCAAAGCCCGTCGGCGGTCAGCACGCCGGTCGGCAGGGAGCGCTCGGCGAGGATTTTCAGCCATGGATCCCCGAGCGCGTCGAGCGAAGAGGCCATCGCTCCTGGACAGCAGAGGGAGGAAGCCAAAGAGGAACCAGGAGGGAGGACACATGGACAAGCCGATCGGGCGGACGCGCTGGGCAATCGCAGAGGGCTACATCCCAGGCCGGAGCAACGGACCTGAGCCGCAGATGACGAGCCATGAGACGGCCTGCCTGTTGAATGCATCGGACCGGGACGCGCAGGTCGCCATCACCGTCTACTTCAGCGACCGCGACCCCGCCGGGCCTTACCGGGTGACCGTTCCAGCGAGGCGCACCCGGCACGTCCGGTTCAACGATCTGACCGAACCCGAGCCGATCCCGCGCGATACGGACTATGCCAGCGTGATCGAATCGGACGTTCCCATCGTCGTGCAGCATACCCGGCTCGACTCGCGTCAGGCGGAGAACGCGCTGCTCAGCACGATCGCCTACACGGACCGGGAGTGACGATCGTCGGCAGAGCCGGGCGCTCGCTTCCTCACGGGCGAGCGCAGTGGAAGCCTCACCTCACCTGCTCTCGAGTTCCTCCGTGCGCGACGAGCAACGCGACCGGCACCCGGCTCCGGACCACCACCGACTCGACCGTGCTCCCGAGGTAGAGCCGGCCGAGCGGCCCATGGTCGTAGCATCCGAGCACGAGCAGATCGTAGGTAGCGCGCGCGAGCTCCCGCGCTATCTCGTCGCTCGGACGCGCGCCCACGTGCACGCGCGACGAGACGCGCACGCCGAGCCGGCGCCCCCGGAACACCGCCTCTTCGACGACGCTCCGCGCCACCGCGCGCACCCGGGATGGCTCGCGATCGCGCCAGACGACCGCGCCCGGATCGGTCTGCGCGCTGCTGAGCAGCACGAGCTCGGCGTCCCACGCCAGCGCCACGTGGGCCGCGAGATCGGCGGCGGCGAAGGAGTACTCGAGGCCGATGATCGGGACGAGGATCCGCCGCGCGGAGGCGCGCTCCGCCGCCGGAGGGTCGCCCACCACGACGAGCACGTTGGACTCGGCCCGCTGGACGATCGCGTCCTGCAGGCGGCCAAACGACATTCCGCGCCCGCGCGCCGGCGATCGCGCGCCGATCACGAGCAGATCGTGATCCCCCGAGGCGCGCAGGATCGCCTGGAGCGAGCCGCGCAGCTCGCGCCTTTGCCGCCAGATGCCGACGCGGAGGCGCGCGCCGAGCCTCGCGAGCCCCCGGCTCGCCTCCCCCGCGGCGCGCGATGGGCCGGGCGCCTGCTGCTCCACGGAGAGCTCCGTGATGTCGACCGTCTCGCCGAGCTTTCGCTTGGCGGCGACGATGCTCTCCACGATGTCCGTGGCGAACCCGGGCAGGGCATGCGCCACGATGGGGACGAGGATGCGCTCGACCCCGGGGATGTACGCGCGCCGCGCGGCCTCCTCGCGCTCGAGGCGAGCCGACTCCTCCTGCGTCGGAGGCGCCCTTTTCTCGAGCCAGATGAGGAGCGCGGGTGAGACGGTCACCGTGACCAGCGCGACGACGGCGTACATCGTATAAGCCTCGTTGGAGAGGAGCCCGAGCTCGACGCCGACGATCGCGACGATGAGGTCCGTGCCGCCCTTCATGTTCAGGCCCACCGCCACGAGCGCCGCCTCGCTGCTCCTGAGCCCGCCGAGCCGCGCGCCGAGCGCGGCGGGGACGACCTTCGCCGCCGTCGCGATCGCCAGCAGCAACGCGACCGTCCCCCACGCCGCCGGCGTGCGCAGCTGCGACACGTCGACGCGCATGCCCGCGAGGACGAAGAACACAGGCGCGAAGAGGCCGGCCACGAGCGTCTGCACGCCGTCGAGGAGAGGGCGATTGGTGCGAGGAGCGTTGTTGAGCAGCACGCCGAGCGCGAACGCGCCGAGCAGCGGGTGCAGGCCGAGCCGCTGCGTCAGCGCCGCGGCCAGGAACGTGAGGACGAGGACGAGCGACACCTGTCCCTTGGAGACGCGCGTCGCGTCGGCCACCCAGCGCATCGCGAGGTGGGTGAGCCGCCGCCCGACGAGCACCATGAACAGCAAGAATCCGCTCGCCAAGAGCGCGCTCCGGGCGACCGCCAGCGCGGGCGACGCGCCGTAGCTCGACGACGTCATCGCGACGAGCACCCAGGCAGCGACCTCGCTGACCACCCCCGCCGCGAGCGTCACCTGCGCATAGCTGCGGCGCATCGACTCGCGCTCGATCAGCACCTTCGCGATCACGCTGACCGCCGTCACCGAGAGCACGATCCCGAGGAAGAGGCCGCTCGGGAGGGGCCGATCGAGCACGAGCGCCGAGAAGGCGGCGCCCGCCGCGAGCGGGGGCGCGATCGCGCCGAGCGCCGAGAGCGCCCCGGGGCGCGCCTCCTTGCGCAGGATGCCCACGTCGACCTCGATGCCCGCCATCAGCAGCAGGAGGAGCGCGCCTATCCAGGAGATGCCCGAGAGCACGACCCCGACCGCCGGATCCTGGAAGAGGGCTCGATGGAACCCGGGCGCGAGCGCGCCGACGACGGAGGGGCCCAGCACGACGCCGCCGAAGAGCTCCCCGAGCACCTCGGGCTGGCGCAGCCGCCGCGCGAGCTCGCCGGAGGCGCGCGCGGTCACGAGGATGAGCGCGAGGGTGACGAGCGAGAGCAGGACCTGCCGCTCGGTAAGGCCGTGCATCAGGGTGGGTGGCTCCTCGGTGTGGGTGCAGGCCGGGCATGGCAAGCGGCGTGCTGAGCGCGGGCGAGCGAGGGCTACTCGTCCAGGGCGGGCATCCGAGCGGACGGCCAGGCGGAGCAACGCCCGGCGGCGATCGTGACGGGGCACCGATGATTTTTTCGGGCGCGGGCAGTCAGTGCTCTCGGCAGGGGCAGGCGCCCCCGCTCGGAGAGGCATCGACGGTCATGAGAAGGCGGGAGTTCATGGGAGCTTTGATCAGCGTGGCGGCGCCGGGGTGCGCGTTGGGCGGGGCCGAGGAGGAGGGGCAGCCAGGGCAGGACGCGGGGGCCGGCGCGCTGGCGCCCGCGCGCGAGGTGATGGCGGCGGAGGTGGCGGCGGGGCAGATGCCGGGAGCGGTCTGGCTGGTCGCGCGCGGCGACGACGTGCACGTGGACGCGGTGGGCGTGACCGAGCTCGGCGGCAGCGCGCCCATGCGGCGGGACACGATCTTCCGGATCGCCTCGATGACGAAGGCGGTCACCGCGACGGCGGTGATGATGCTCGTCGAGGAAGGCAAGCTCGACCTCGACTCCCCCGTCGACCGATGGTTGCCGGAGCTCGCGAACCGGAAGGTGCTGGCGCGCATCGATGGTCCGATCGACGAGACGGTGCCCGCGGAGCGGCCGATCACGGTGCGCGACCTGATGACGTTCACGATGGGCTTCGGAATCTCGTTCGACGCATCGTCGCCGATCCAGCGGGCCATCGACGAGCTCGGGCTCGCCAACGCGCAGCCGGTGCCGATGACGCCGCACGGGCCAGACGAGTGGATCCGACGGCTCGGGACGCTGCCGCTCATGCATCAGCCGGGGGCGCAGTGGATGTACAACACGGGGAGCCTGGTGCAGGGGGTGCTCGTGGGGCGCGTGGCCGACCAGGGCTTCGATGCGTTCGTGCGCGAGCGCATCCTCGCGCCGCTCGGGATGCGGGACACCGACTTTCACGTCCCGGCGAACAAGCTCGCTCGGTTCGCGGGCTGCGGTTACTTCACCGACGAGCAGACGGGGGAGAAGACGCGCATGGATCGCGACGGGGCCGAGAGCGCCTATGCCAGCCCGCCGGCGTTCCCTTCGGGCGCCGCCGGGCTCGTGTCGACGGTGGACGACTACCTCCAGTTCGCGCGCATGCTCATGAACGGCGGTGTGCACGAGGGCCGGCGGCTCTTGAGCGCCGCCTCGGTGCGCGAGATGACGGCCGATCACCTCACGCCGGCCCAGAAGGCGGCGTCCTCGTTTTTCCCAGGCTTCTTCGAGACGCACGGCTGGGGTTACGGGCTGGCCGTCATCACGGCGCCGGACGTCGTCTCGGAGGTGCCCGGGCGCTATGGCTGGGACGGCGGGTTCGGGACGTCCTGGATCAATGATCCGGGCCGCGGGCTGATCGGGATCGTGATGACACAATCCGCCGGCTTCCTGTTCTCGGGGGCTCTCGAGCGTTTCTGGCGCAGCGTCTATCTCGCCACCGAATCGGCATGAGCTGCGGCCCGCCAGCGGCGGGTCGCCAGCTCGGTCCGGGCGCCCTCGATGAGCGGCCCGGCGTTGAGCGATGTCAGCTGCGGGCGAGCGTCAGGATGCGGTCGTTCGTCGTGAAGAAGAGGCCGCGCCGGTTGAGCACCATGTCAGGGCGGTCCCATAGCTGGCGCTGGTAGTCGGCCACGACGGTGGAGGCGCCGGAGCGGATGTGCTCGACGTGCCAGTCGCGGGAGTCGGGCTGTCCGGTAAGCGCGAAGATGTCCCGGTCCTCGACCACGACGTGCGCCGGGGGATGGCGCGTCTCCGCGAGGACGACGGGCTCTACGCCGGTGCGCTTGTCGACCCCGAGGATGGCCCTGCGATCAGGGTCGGCCCACAGCACGTGGGTCGCATTGAGGGCGAGCTTGGGGTACCAGGTCGCCGGGATGGGGTGCTCGCCGAGCGACGCGAAGCGGCTCGGGGCGCCGGGGCGGTGGTGCGGGTGGCGCCATAGCTCGAGCCGGCCAGCCGAAAGCTCGCACCAGTAGAGGTGCTCCTCGTCGCAGGCGAGGGAGAAAGCGCTGCCGGCGGGCTCGTGGAGACAACGAGGCGTGGGGTGCTCGAATTCCATGATGGTCGAGCGCTGGACGACGAAGGGCGCGCCCCGCTCGGGGTCGGGCACCATGGCCTGGTTGACCCACGCCATGAACCCGCGAGCGTGGACGAGGCTCATCGGTCGCGCCTGGTTTCTTGCCATCACGATGAGGGGGCTGCCTTCCGTCAGGACCTTGGAGATGGTGCCCGCGTTGGCGTGCGCGACGAAGAGCATCTGGCTGACCGGCGGCGCGAGCTCGAAGAAGGGATCGGTTCCGGCGAGCAGCACGACCGGCGAGACCCGGCCGGGTTGGAACATGACGATGTCGTTGCCGTCGCCGGAGTACAACGCGTCTCCGTCGGTCACGAGGCCCGAGAGCCGGCCGCTCGAGGAGACCCCAGCGACCGCCAGGCCGGCGCCGGCCGCGAAGGGCGCCGGCTGTGCGCGCAGGCGGCGCACCTCGGCCGCGATCGCCTCGGCGCGCTCGAAGCGAGAGAGGTTGTCGGCATTGCCCATCGCGCGGACGATCGTCCGGAGCCGCTCCCGCAGGGCTTCGGGGATGTCGCCGAGCTGGCTCTTCTTGCTCGATACGACCTCCCAGGAGGCGAACAGCCGCGCTGCGCCGCGGAGAGCGGCCTCCGATGTGCCGGGCGCGGAGGCCGCGGCGATGGCGGTCGGGAGGCCAAACCCGAGGAGCAGATTCTCTGGCAGCATCTCGTAGGCGGGATATCCGGACCAGGGACCCGCGCCCGTCCCGAGCCAGGCGAGCAGCGCGGCACAGGCGAGCTCAGGAGTCGCGTACGAGGCGCGGAGGCGCCGCTCGGCCTCGGCGACTTCAGGCGACATCGGGCCGAGCGGCAGCCCGTTGGCGTCGTCCTCGAAGCGGGGCAGATCGGGCGCGAAACAGGGCGGCGCGGCCGCGAGCCACAGGCGCCTCGCCTCCTGCGCGGTTCGGGCTCGCTCGCGCTCCTCTTCGTACTCGCGGAGGGGACCCGGCGCGCCGCGCGCGGCGAGCCACCGGACGAGCGCGGGGCCGTCGACGAGCATCGCGTCCGAGCTCCAGTCGGGCTTCCTCAGGCTGCGGGCATGGTGAAAGCTGATGGACGCGAGGGGCTGGTCTGGTCGTGCGCGAGGAGCTCCACCGTCAGGTCGCCGAGGCACATGCAGTGAAAGGACGGCCCCCCTTCCTGGATGCGGAGGTGCTCTCGGAGGGCGCGGAGGTCCTCGATCCCGCGCGCCTCGGCGAGCACATGCCGCTCCGTGGCCCGGCCGCGGCCGCCATCGAGCACACGGGCAGAGGTGGCGCGGGCGAAGAGGGCGTCGAGCGAAGCTTGTGTCGGGAGGGAGCTCATGTCGACAGGAGCATGCCATGGGATGCGATCGCCGGTGCGCCATCCAGCGGAGTTCGATAGGATTGCGCGCACCATGCTCCACCTGCATACCCTCGGCCAGAGGCTCGCGCAGGCCACGCAGACGCAGCCGGAGAGCGCAGAGAGCGTCGCTCGGGCTGCTCTCGATCTCGGCGTCGAGCTCCCCGGGGACCCGTGGGCGAGATGGCTCCTCGTCGCCCTCCATCGCCACATCCCGCGCCAGCGCTGGGTCGGTCGGATCGTGGAGCAGCACCTGAATGGAGACCTCGCGAGGCTCGCGACGGACGGCGCGCTCGGAGCTCCGGTGGACCGACCCCAAGCGGGACCGGTCCCTGGTCTGGAGGGCTGGAGCTACTTCTTCCATGGGATCGGCTGTCGCCTGACGCACGACGACGGCACCGAGATCGACGTCGACATCGACGAGAACGGCGCGGACTCGATCGACCCCTGGTTCTACGAGAGCTACCTCGATTCGCTCCCGGAGCCCGAGGGGATCGAGGCTTCGTTGAAGGGCGCCGGAGGTACGGCGGCCTGGTGGATGGCTGACCTTCGCACGCTCAAGGCGCTGAAGCTCATCACGGGCGAGCACCGCGTCGTGCTCACCGCTTCCGGCCAGACGCTCGCGGGCGCGCTCGCGCCGCTCCTCGAAGAGCTCGCACGGTCCGAGTCGCCGCTCCGGCGCGCGTGGTTGGCGGTCCTCCTCGGCGACTTCGTCCGGGCATCCGACGAGCTGGCGTCGCTGGCGGTGCCGGCGAGCATCCAGGCAGCCGCGCAGGCGCAGGTCTTCGAGCGCATATCACGGCTCTCCGGCCCCTATGAGCTCGGCAACGCGGCAGATCTGCGAGCCCTCGCCCGACTGGGTCGACAGCACGCAGAGGAAGCGGTCCTCGCGCAGCTCCATCGCTCTCCCCTGGACGGCGTCACGAGTGTCGCGCTCGACATCATCGAGGACTGGAGCGATCCTCGCTTCGTCGAACCTCTGCTCGACGCCGCCGAACGCGCGACCGGCGAGGTCCCCCCGGCGCCTCACGTGCGCGCCACGGCCTGCCGGCTGGCCCTCCAGAGCGCCGTCGAGGTCGCCCTGTCCAGCAGCCTGCGCGGCCGTCTGGTAACGCTCCTCGCGACGACGGCCGGCCATGCAGCCGGCGAGAGCGCGTACATGCTGGCGCTGCTCGATCCCGACCGAGGGCTGGAGCGCCTCGCCGAAGTCCTGAGCTCGGACATCCCCTGGGCCCGCCAGGAGGCCGCGACAGGCCTCGCGCTCCTGGGGACCGAGGATGCCCTGGAGATCCTCGGGAAATCCTCATCGCGAGAGGCCCGGATCCTCCTGCGCGCCGTGGAGGGCAAGCCGCCGGAGCCGCATGCGGAGCCGCCCGAGGCGTGGATCGAGTGGCGGGGTGAGCGGCGGCGCGTCTACACCATGGAGGAGATCCTCGAGGCGAGCCTGCCCTCGTGGATGGCGTCATGCCTGGAGAGGCTGCGCCGGCGGTACGCGTCCCTCCCGACGGGCCTGCTGCGTTCGAAGATTCGTCGCTCCCCGTGAGCCGTGGGCCCGGCCCTCCGGAGTCTTCACGCGCAGGACCCCTCCGTGCGCGCTCGCCTCAAGCTCATCCAATCACCGCCCGCGCCTCGCGGCGGCGCATTCGTCGGCGATGACGCCGAGCTCGTCCAGGCCTTCCTGCGCGGGGATCCCGAGGCACGCGACGCCCTCTATGAACGGCACGCGGATCACGTCCACCGTGTTCTCTACCGGATTCTGGGCTTCGATCGCGACCTCGCCGACCTCCACCACGACGTCTTCGTCCGCGCGCTTCGCTCGATTGCGAAGCTCGAGGATCCCAGGAGCCTCAAGGGCTGGCTCACGATGATCGCGGTCCACGTCGCGAGGTCGTCGATCACCCGACGTCGGCGCCAGAGGTGGCTCTGGTTCCTGCCCGGCGATGAGCTGCCCGAGGTCGCCTCCAGCGGGCCCTCCGGCGAGGTGCTCGACGCGGTGCGGGCCACCTACGCCGCGCTGGAGGCGCTCCCCGCCGAGGAGCGCATCGCCTTCGCGCTCCGCTTCATCGACGACATGGAGCTCACCGAGGTCGCCGCGGCTTGCGCGACCTCGCTGGCGACCGTCAAGCGGCGCCTCGCCCGCGCCGTCGCGCGCTTCGAGGCGGAGGCGCGCAGACACCCCGCGCTCGAGCCGTGGATCGAGGGAGGTACCCGATGGGCAAATCCGAGCGATCGCTGAGCGACCTGGGTCGGCGCGTCGCGGCGCTGCAAGATCAGGCGCCGGAGGCGCGGCTCGACCACGTGCGAGGGCGCGCGCGGCTCGGCGCGGCCGAGCTCCGCGCCCGGCCCGCGACGAGGCCGCTCGCGGTCCGGCTCAGCGCGATCTCCGCGGCGGCGCTGCTCGCGATCGCGATCGCGGCGGGCGTCGTGATGCGGCCTCGGCCGCTCCAGTTCACGCTCGGCGCGGGCGAGCCCGGGGCCGTCGGCGCGTGGCTCGCGGCGCCGTCCACGGCCGAGCTCCCGATCCGTTTCTCCGATGGATCCTGGCTCCTGCTCGCGCCGGGAGGGCGCGCCCGCGTCGCCGCCGTCGACACGGACGGCGCCGAGATCGCGCTCGAGCGGGGCGCGCTCGATCTCTCCATCGTCCACGGCGATCACACGCGCTGGAGCGTGCGCGTCGGTCCGTTTCAGGTCCATGTGATCGGCACGCGCTTCGAGATCCGCTGGGATCCCACGGCGGAGCAGCTCGTCGTCGCGCTGCGTGAAGGGGCGATCACCGTCTCGGGGCCGGTCGTCGGTGACGGGCGCGCGGTTCGCGCGGGCGAGCGGCTCACGATCTCGCCCGCGGAGGGCACGCTCCAGGTCGGCGCGCTCGACGAGGCCCCGGCGCCCGCGCCCGCGGCCGCGATCCCCAGCGCGCCTGCGCCGAGCGCGCCGCCGGTCGAGGTGACGCCGAGCGCGTCCGCGCCTGGCCCGCCGGCGCGCGTCGTGGAGGCCGCGCCGCCTTCGCCGCACGTCCGCGCGAGCGCCGAGGTTACGGCCGCGCCGGCGCGACCGGCGGCACCCGACTGGCGCGCCCTCGCGCTCGACGCGAGATACAAAGAGGCCCTCGCGGCGGCCGAGCTCGAAGGGTTCGACGCGATCTGCGCGGCCGCGAGCGCTCATGATCTGCGCGCCCTCGGCGACGTAGCCCGGCTTGGCGGCAACCCGGCGCGCGCGGGGCAGGCCTTCACGTCCCTCCGCGCGCGATTCCCCGGCTCGCCGGAGGCGGCGGCCGCGGCCTTCATGCTCGGGAGGATCGCGCAAGATCAAAGCAAGGACCACGCGGGCGCCGCGGGCTGGTTCACGCGGTATCTGAGCGAGCGGCCGGGCGGCGAGAACGCCGCGGAGGCGGCGGGGCGCCTCATCGAAGCCGCGCATGAGATGGGGGACGAGGCCGGAGCGCGCCGAGCGGCGGAGCGTTACCTCGCGGCCCACCCGAGCGGCCCGCACGCGGCCTATGCGCGGAGGGTGCTCGCTCGTGGAGGGCGCGCGACGCCATGAAGCGCCGCTCTTCGGCGACGCGCCGCTCTTCGCCGCTCGCCCTCGCCTGCTCGGCGCTCGTCGCGATCGCCTCCGCCACGCCGCCCGTGCGCGCGGACGGCGAGGCGTCGACGGAGGCGGCCTCCACCGTCGCGGTGCTCTGCGCGCCCGGCGATCGCGTCGGCCTCCGCGTGCAGGCGGAGCTCGAGGCGCTGGGCTTCCGGGCCGTGCTGCTCGATCCCACGACCGAGGCGGCGTCGCGCGCGTCGCTGGAGGAAGCGGCGCGCGCGGCCGGCGCCGTCGCCGCGATCCGCGCGGTCCCCTCGGAGCGCGGCGTGGAGGTGTGGATCGCCGACCGCGTCACGGGCAAGACCGTCGTTCGGGCGATGGCCGGCGCCGAGGGCGCGCAGGGCGGCGACGCCGCGCTCGCGATGCGCACGGTCGATCTCCTGCGCGCGAGCCTCCTCGAGGTCGCCTTGCCGGAGCCGCCGCCGGGTGAGGTCCCTGCGACGGCCGAGATCCGCGCGAAGCTGGCCCTCCCCGCCCCCGGCGCGCTCGTGGAGAAGCCGCCGCCCGCGCTCCGCTTCTCGCTCGCTCCCGGCATGCTCTTCAGCCCCGGCGGCTTCAGCGCCGCGGCCAGCGTCGATGTCGGCGTCGCCTGGATGCCCAGCGCGCATGCCGGCGTCAGCGGGTTCGCAGCGATCCCGCTGGCGAGGCCGCGTGTCGAAGGCGCGCAGGGCGCCGCCGATCTCGCGGCGCTGCTCGCCGGCGTGGGCCTGCGCTTCGTCCCGACCCCCCGCGCGGCGCGGTGGGCGCCTTCGGTGGATCTCGGCGCAATGGCCGTGTCGCTCCAGAGCGACGGAACGGCGAGCGCGGGCTTCGTCGCGCGCTCCGTCTCCGCGGCGACGGCGGCCCCGTTCGCGCGCGCCGGCCTCGCCTTCGCGCCCACACCCACGCTCCGCGTCCGCGCCGACGTCCTGGTCGGCGTGATCGTTCAAGGGGTCTCGATCCAGCTCGGCGCCAGCAAGGCCGCGACCTGGGGACGGCCGCTCGTGCTCGCCTCAGCCGGCGTCGATTTCGGTTGGTTCTGATGAGCCGTGGCCGGCACCGCCGAGGTCTTCAATTGAGTGAGCTCGCCTTGGAGGTGATCGAATGGAACATTGGATGACGGCCCTCGCGGCAGCGGTGGTGATCGTGAACGGCGGGTGCGCCCCGATCGTGCTCGGCCCGGTGGAGGAGGAACCACTAGAGGAGGAGCCGGTAGAGAAGCCGCCCTCGCGCAGCGCCGTCGCCGTGCGGTACGGTGATCTGTTGTCAGACCCGTACAACGCGCAGGTGCTGGGGAACGGGATGCAGTTCCAGCACCAACCGCACCCCGACTCGCTCGCGCTCTTCATCAGTGATGCCGCGCAGGAGTGCAGCCTGCCGCTGATCGGGTGGACGCCGGACGGGCTGGCCGACGCTCCGGCCCCTTACGCTTTCTGGCAGATTGCGTTCTTCATCCCGCCGGAGCTCAACCGGCCCGGGCTCATCGATCTCAGGGACTTTCGCATCATGTCGTACGGAATCTTCTGGGAGCACCCGCGCTTCGGCCACGCCTCCGTCGGCCCCGGGTCGAGCGTCATCGGAGGGGTGTGGGAGAAGACGCTCGAGATCGTGAGCAGCGACGCGAGCTCCGTCTCGGTGAAGCTCTATTGGGGGATGCCGGCGTGGCAGGTCGAGGTGAACGGCGTGCCGTACGCGCCCGATGTAGATTTCGGCGGCGACTACACGGCCACGTTTTGCGGCGATCCGCCGCCGCAGCTCCCGCCCTCGCCCGGGCGCGCGATCCCTGGCGCCGCGCTGGCCGCGCCTCCGGACGGGCCGATCCCGGATCCCGACGCGCTCTACCTGTTCCTCGGGAGCGCGGCCGAGAGCTGCGCGGATCCCTGGTCATCCGTCGCGTGCACCGGCACCTCGCGCGTGACGTTGCGCCTCCCGCCGGACTACCAGAAGCCCGGGATCCTGGATCTCACGGATCCAGCCATCGCTGCGTCGTTCACCCAGTCGTGGGGCGCGCCCTGCACGGCGGCTGAGCTCGTCAGCGGCGTGTTCGACGGCGGCACGATCGAGATCCTGAGCATCGACGAGAGCGGGGTCTCGTGCAGGGTGTACGGGTCCCATACCGACCTCACCCATGGAGGCTTCGACGCCGACGGGCTCTACACCGCGTCGAGCTGCCCCTGAGGGCTATTTGCAGAGCATTCGGATAACGAGCGTCGCGAGGCGCTCGCAGCCGCCGCGACGTCCTTGCGCGCGTCGCTACAGCAAGGTCGTCAAGTCCGGCGGGCAAACGGCGTAGGGGATTCGCATCAGAAAGAAGTTCACCGAGAACGAAAACGACGTCGACCGGACGTCGTGGAACCACCCCGCAGGCAAGAACAGCATCTCACCGGCGTTCAACGTGACGAACACAGGATCACACTTGGAGGTGACCTGATGCTGCGGCTCGAAGGGATCGACCGTGTTGCACGAGTCGAGCCCGGCATGAATGACCCTCGGTGACAGCAGAGGGGCGTGGTGGGGCGAGACGAGCGCGATCCGCTTGGTGCCGACCAGCTGTGACAGGAAGTTGTCGAGCCAATCGCGATGCAGGGGTGTCTTGGTCCCGGCGGGGCCGATCCAGAACTTTGCATACTGACACAAGCCCTCTGGAACGAACGGTGGATAATCGAGCCAGAGGTGCCAGTCCCACGGAACCCCATTGCTCGCGGCATAAGGACGAGGGGTGGCCTGCGCGGAGTCAGCCAGGCCATCGCCGTGGGACGCCAGATACTCGGCGAGGCTCAGCTCCTCGGTCTGCATCGTCTCCTTGTAGATGTCCGCGGCATAGTTGCCGGTGCGCACCTCGACCGACGCATCGCCGAGCTCGGAGCGGATCCGTTCGATCGTCCAGGGAGCGGCGTCCCGCTTGGGCATGGCGTCGACGATCACGGCAGGGCGGCTCGCCATCGCGTAGCGCTGGATGAAGTCCGCCGGCGAGAGCGCTGCGATGCTGATGCGGTCGACCTCCGCGCAGCTCCGGCTCCGGGTGATCTCCTCGATCCGTGCCTTGCCCGCGGGCGAGATCGACATGAACCGATCGCGGAACGAGCTGAGCAGCGGCGGACTTCCGGTCATCGAGACCGGGCCGCGGACGCAGCCCAGGCTCGCGATGTCGGCGAGGTCCGCCGTGGACAGGAAGATGCTCGCATCGGGACGACCGTGCTTACCGTCCTCGACACGAAGCGTCTCGCCGTGCTCGGTCCGGTCGACGACCACATAAGCACTCAGCCGCTGGTCTCGAACGGTGAACTGGACGACGGTCTGTGGCTTTCCGTCGGCGACCGACGGCAGCAGCGTACGGACGATGTCGTGCAGGTTCGTGTGTAGTTGAGATTGCATGCGTGGCCTCGTGTCGAACCAGCGGGCCTCGGCTATCCGCGTTGCCAGGCGAAGCCATCGGTCGAAGGGATCAGGCCCTGGGGTCGCACCGAGCTCTCGCGTGCTCGGCGGTGGCCGAACATCGCTTGCGTCTGGATCTGGCGCACCTCCGCCGTGAAGCCTTCCATGAAGTGCTCGGCGCTCAGACCGGCCTCGAGCGTCGCTGGCGCGCTCTGGCCGGGCAGGCCGTCGACCTGCATCGCAAGCTGGTTGCTCAGCATGCCCTCGAACCACTCGCCCATGCCCTGCCGGGAGCGAAAATAGTCCTCGGCGTGGTTGAACACCGGCTCGTCGACGCTCGATGCTCCCGCGACCAACCGGATGAAGGCGTCGTTGGCCCTCTCGCCGGTGTTGAGCACTTTGCGCGCCTGCCAGAAGTACGAGTCCGCTTCCTGATGCATGTCGTAGAACGACAGCAAGAACTGGTAGAAGTTTCCGAACTCGCGCCGGTAGCGGAACTCGAACTCTTCGAACGCCTCGTGCTCGTCGATGTCACCCGCGAGGCAGCTGTTGATCGACCGCGCCGCCAGGAGCGCCGAGTAAGTCGCCAGGTGAACGCCTGACGAGAACACCGGATCGATGAAGCAGGCGGCATCTCCGATCAGAACCAGGCCGGGCTTCCAGAATCGCGTGTTGCAGTACGAGTAATCCTTGCGGACACGAAATTCGCCGTACACGCCCTCGGTCACGCGCGTGGCGGGCGCGAGGTACTCTGCGATGATCGGGCAGGAATCCACGAAGCTCTGGAACGCCTGCTCGGGCCCATCCTGGATCCGCTGCGCGGCCTCGCGGGACACGACCGCGCCGACGCTGGTGAGCCGGTCGGACAGCGGGATGTACCAGAACCAGCCGTCGCGAAACGCGGCGCACAGGATGTTGCCGCTGCTCGGCGCGGGCAAACGCTTGCCATCGTGGAAGTAGCCGTAGAGCGCCACGTTCTGGAAGAACTGCGAGAACACTCGCTCGCCGACCAGCGCGTAGGTCTGGCCGCGGTGCCCCTCCGAGTCGACGATGTACTTCGCGGTCGCGGTTCGCTCGATGCCACGGTCGTCGCGGAACCGCACACGAGAGAACCGACCGTCTTCCTGTTCCACGCGCACCACGGGATGCTCCTCGCGAACATCGACGCCCTTCTCGCGCGCGGCGTCGAGCAGCATCTTGTCGAACACGCTGCGCTCGACCTGGAATGCATAGCCGCCGGGGACGCGGGGATTCTCGGCGAACCGGAAGGTCCACGGCTCGGGGCTCTTGCCCCAGCGAAACGTGCCGCCTTGCTTGCGCGTGAAGCCGGCCCGCTCGATCCGGTCCCTGATCCCGAGCAGGCCGCAGATACCGTAGGTGGTGGCAGGCAAGAGGGACTCGCCGATCTGATGGCGCGGGAACTTCTCCTTTTCGAGCAGGAGCACGCTGTGGCCCTGCATCGCGACGAACGAGGCGACGGACGACCCACCGGGCCCCCCGCCTAGAACGATCACGTCGAATTGCTCGTCTTGTTGCACTGTCGCTTGTGTCATCGCCCAGTCCTCTCGTCGAACGCGGTGCTAGAACAGCCCCAGGCGCTCGCGCATCCGGTTCCACATCAGGAACGCCATGAAGCTGACGAACGAGGTCGCTCGCGCCGGACGCGCGCTGGCCTCGAAACCCGCTATTTCTCCGATCGTCAGCTCGTCCTTCCCCGCGGCATCGAAGCAGTCGAAGAGCCGCCTGAAGTCGCGCCGTCCATGGGTCATCACGACCGCCTTCAGGAAGCCGCCGCGGACGAGCTCGGCGCGGCGGACCCGGGTCTCTCGGTTCATCATCCGGATCGAAACTGCCACCCGGCGCGTGTCCTTGTCCTCGGTGCGGTGGATCACGTCGCCTCGCAGCAGCAGAAGATCGCCGCGGCCGAGCTGCGGAGTCACGGCCAGCTCGTCGAGCGCATAAGGCAGGACGCCGTGAGTACCGCCGGCGTCGTTGTCGTGGACGATCGTCACGCCATCCTTCACGACGAAGCGCGTCGCGCCGCGCCCGCGGAGCCGGGCGGCGAGCTCCGGGCTACGCGCCGCAAAGGCATCGAACGGAATCACGCAAAGGTTGGACCGTTCGCGCGCCGGTTTCACGATGGGCACGTAGAAATTCAGATAGTCGTGGTGGTTCTGGTAGGCGAAGTACGACACCGCGTCTTGGTGCCACGCCGTCCCGATCTCGCCTTCGGTCGTGAAGTAGGCGCTGCCGAACGCGCAGACCGACGCGATGTCGACCCGCACGCTGCTGGCGCCCGCGACGGCGCGCGCCATGACCGCCAGCTTGTCGTCGATCGCGCTTCGTGCGTCGGCAGAGACTTGCCGGACTCCGTACGACGTGTCGACCCCAGCACTCGCCGCGTAGTCGGCTTCGAACCGAGCGATTTCTGCGTCGTTCAGAAACGAGCGCACCACCACATAGCCGGTGGAGTCCAGGTCTTCGAGGCGAGCATGGGTCGGGACGTCGTGGGCGAGCATTCTTCATGTCCATGTCCGCACTGCACGCGCCTCGTCACGCATATGCCGGTGATCGGCCGATCGCGATGCGACGAGTCACGCGCCGGGCTGCCATTGGAGAACAGCTAGCATGCGGACTGCCTGAGACAGCATAAAGCCAACACTCCCGATCGTCAAGCCTGTTGCCTCAGAGCGCGCGTGACTGAACGGCTCAGCCGGTGAGTGGCCGGGCACCGACCACCGAGCTGTTGTATCCGAGCAGCGGCATGACGCGGAGATCGACGAAGCCGGCCTCGGCAAGCAGGTCGCGCAGCTGCGAGGGGCGAAACTGACGCGCCTCCATGTCGAGCGCCATCATGAGCGAGAAGTGGGCGGTCCACAGCGGCCCGGGCCTATCCTCGTCGAGCAGCGCCTCTTGCACGAGCACAAGACCACCCGGCTTCAGGCTGGCGTAGGCGCGCCGCGCCAGCTCGAGACAGCGCTCGTCGTTCCAGTCGTGGAAGATGTTGGTGAACAGGACGGCGTCGAAGCCGCCGGGCCACGCGACCTGGAACATGTCGCCGCCGATGCAGCGCACGCGATCGGCCACGCCGTAGCGGTCGGTCAGCTGTCGCGCCAGGTCCACGCTACCCGGCAGCTCGAGCAGCGTGAGCTGCCGGCTGAGGTCGCGGAGCGCGAGCGCGACGCACATCGAGCCGATGCCGCCGGCGACATCGAGGATCGCGCGCCGGCCCGCGAGCAGACCCGAGGCATCGAGCGCGAAGCCGAGCGGAAACGAGAACCGGTGCATGGCCGGTCCCCACAGCGCGGCGTGGTGCGCGCTGCCTTCCGACCACTTCGCCTTGGAGCCGCCGGCGCTACCCGAGCGCAGCGTGTGGAGGAGCGAGCGGCTGATCGACGCGGCGGGCAGCGAGCTGTCGAAGAACGGGCTATCGGGATAGAGGTAGAACCGCGCGGCCTCGGTGAGCGCCAGACCATGGTCGCGGCCCTCGAGGACTCCCGCGGCAGCCAGGAGCTCGACCCACGCGCGCACCGGGCGCTCCACAAAGCCGAAGTGGGCCGCCAGCTCGTCAGCGGTCGTTCCCGGACGGTCGTCGATAAAGCGCAGCATGCCGAGCTCGCGGGCGACGACGATCGCCTGCACCGTGCTGCTCACCGCGGCGTGCTGTTGCAGCACCTCGAGCGGTGCGGGGATCGCCGCCGCGGCGTCCGACACCAACCGCGTGACGGCGTCACGGCTCTGCCGCGCCCAGAACTCGCGCTCGATGCGCTGCCTCCGCCGGCGCTCGGCGAGCCACTGTCGGGTCAGCCGGAACAACCCGAGCGCGAGCAGGGTGACGAACGAGCCGATCGCGAGCGGGATCATGGCGCTGCACCTCTCTGGAACACCGCAGCCGGGGCGCGGTCGAACACCACTTCCAGCAGGGCTCGATGGTAGCCGCGAGTGACATGCGCGTGGCGCTGGAACGGCTCGCTCCGGGCGAGCTCGCGGTGCAGCTCGGGGAGTCGGAAGAAGGGAACACTGGGAAATAGATGGTGTGATAGGTGGTAGCCGGCGTTGCGCGTGACCACGAAGGCGCTGTCGAACAGCGAGGGCACGACATCGCGGGTGAGCAGCACCAGCGGCGTGTCCGAAGGCCGGTTCGCCGTGCCCGGCGGGTAGTGCTCGGCGACCGCGCGCAGCAGGTTGATGAACATTCCCCAGGTCGCGAGCGGCACCATCCAGTAGAGCGCCACGATTCGCAGCGGCCACACCGGCAGGACCACCCCGGCGACCAGCGCGCCCGGGATCGCGATCGCGAGCACGCGCTGCCGCCAGTTGCCACGGATCACCAGCCGGCACAGCGGCACGAGCAGGCGTAGGCCGACCAGCGCGCTCGCGAGCTGGAGCGCCCGACGCCACGGTGGCACGGCGTACCAGCTCAAGAACTCGTCTAGATCGGGGTCGGCCGGGGCGTTGACGTGACGGTGGTGGTCGAAGTGCATCGGACGGTACTCGAACAAGTCGAAGACGATGCTCGGCACGAGCAAGCGCCGCGCGAGGCGGTCATTGCGAGCCCGATCGCGCGTGAGCAGGCCATGCGCGCCGTCGTGGAGCGCAACCGAGAACATCCCGACCTGACGCGCGGCGATGGTGATCACCGCCGCCAAGTAGAGCGGCGGCGACCAGAACCGTTCGCTGATCACGACCGCCGCCACGATCACCGCGTAGTCGAACGCTACCGCGCGGAGGACCCGGGCGGTGTCGGGCCGAGACAGCTCGGCCAGGCGTTGCCGCGAGATCATGCGGTTGCGGTCAAGGCTTGCTTCCATCATTCAGAGATGTTTGGGCCCGCATGGGCTCGTGATTGTTTTTCGGCGCGCAAGGGCCGAGCTTCGACGGCGAGGTGCTCCGCGCTGGCACGCGCCATGTCCTCGGAGATGCGTCGGGCCAGGGCGCGGGCGTGCGGTGGCTGCACCATCGTCATGTGGTCGCCGCCGACCTCCTCGTAGACCACGCGCTGGGCCACCTTCTCCCACCCATCCATCGTCCACACCGGATCACGCTCCGCGGCGAGATAGTGCGTGATCGTGATCGGGAGCGGCGGCGGGACGTAGCGCAGCTTGGCGTGCTTGACGGCATGCGCGACGGTCACGTAGCGCTCGATGACGTCGATCGGCAGGTTGACGGGCAAGAAACCGGTTGCCTGGGCGGTCAGCAGCATGCCGCGCACATCGCCCGCGCGGTCGAGCTCGCCGAGCTTGGCGCGCAGCTCGTCCGGGATGTCGTCGGGGAGCCGATTGAGCACGGTGGCCAGCCACGACGGGTCGATCGGCCCGCTGCTGGGAGCATCGAGGAAGGCGAGGAACTCGACGCGCTCGCCAGCCGAGAGCAGCTGGTGCGCCATCTCGTAGCCGACGTTGCCGCCCAAGCACCAGCCGACGATGCGATAGGGCCCGTGGGCCTGAACCTCGCGGATGGCGCTGACGTACGCGGCCGCCATGGCCTCGATCGTCTCGAGCGGCGTCTCGCCGGAGAGGTAGCCGATGGCCGACAGGCCATAGACTGGCACCTCTGGGTCGATGCCCGGAAGGAGCGCGGTGACGTAGCCGATCTCGCCCGGGCCGGGGTGGATGAAGAACACCGGTCGTTTGGTGCCGGCGCGGCGGAATGGCGTGAGGTTCGAGCGTAGATGCAGCGGCGTCCGGCGCGCGGCCACGGCGCAGAGCTCGAGCAGCGTGGGCGCGGCGAACAGCTCGCGCAGCGCGACCTCCGCATCGACGAGCTCGCGCAGCCGGGCCAGCATCTGCACCGCGAGCAGCGAGTGGCCCCCGAGATCGAAGAAGCTGTCGTGACGTCCGATCCGGTCGACGTTCAGCAGCTCGGCCCACAGCGCCGCCACGCTCTGCTCGATCTCGCCTTGGGGCGGTAGGTAGGCGCGGCTGACGTAGGCCTCGACTTCCGGGATCGGCAGCGCCTTGCGATCCACCTTGCCGTTCGCGCTCAGCGGAAACGCGGCGAGGTGCACGTAGGCCGAGGGGATCATGTACTCCGGCAAAAAGTCGGCGAGGCGCCTGCGGAGCGTGCCGACAGGCACCGGCTGCTCCGCTGTGTAGTAGGCGACCAGCCGGAGGTCGCCGGGCTGATCCTCGCGTGCCAGCACGAGCACCTCCCCGACGCCATCCACCTCGGCCAGCACGGCCTCGATCTCACCAGGTTCGATACGGAAGCCGCGGATCTTCACCTGGTGATCGTTGCGCCCGAGGAACTCGACGCTGCCGTCGGGCAGCCAGCGCCCGAGGTCGCCGGTACGGTACATGCGGTCGCCGGCGCAGTCGCTCCACGGATCGTCGAGGAAGCGCTCCTGGGTGAGCTCCGGGCGATTCAGGTAGCCGCGCCCGACGCCGTCACCACCGATGTAGATCTCGCCGATCACGCCGACCGGCACCGGCTCGCGATAGCGGTCGAGGAGGTAGATTCGCGCGTTGGGGATGGGCCGTCCAATCGGCACGGTCGCGCCATCGACGCGCGAGCAGCGGTGGATCGTCGCGCATACCGCCGCCTCGGTCGGGCCGTACGCGTTGAATAGCCTGACCTGCGCCGACCAGCGCTGCGCCTCGCGCAACGCGATCGCCTCGCCCGCGACGATCAGCGTGGTCGCCGTGAAGTGCTTGGGGTCGCACTGCGCGAGCGCGGACGGCGGCAGCGTGACGTGGGTGATCCCGTGGCGCGCGAGCGTCCTCGACAGCGCCGGGCCGGGCATGAGCTCGTCGCGCGAGACCACGTGCAGGCTCGCGCCGCGGACCAGCGCCATGCCGACCTCCGACACGCTGGCGTCGAAGCTGAATGCCGCGAATTGCAGCACGCGGCTCGTCTCGTCGACGCCGAAGATCGCGCTCTGGGCGGTCACCAGATTGCAAAGCCCGCGGTGCTCGTTCAGCACGCCCTTGGGCTGGCCGGTGGAACCGGAGGTGTAGATGAGGTAGGCGAGGCTCCTCGATCCGATCCCGACCTCGGCCCGGTCGAGCGGGCCGGCCGGCTCGCTGGCCCATGCGGCGTCGCCGCGCGACAGGTCGATCACCGCCCGTGGTCCGACGGCGGCTTTGCCGATGGCGTCGACCAGCACGATCTTGGGTGCGCTGTCGGCCAGCATGTATGCCAGCCGGTCGGGCGGGTACGACGGATCGAGCGGCACGTAGGCACCGCCGGCCTTGAGCGTCGCCAGCAGCGCGACGATCACGTCGGGGCTGCGGTCGATGCAGACCGCCACGCGCGACTCGGCTCGCACGCCGCGGCGGCGCAGGTAGCGGGCGAGTCGATTGGCGCGCTCGTCGAGCTCTTTGTACGAGAGCTGCCCGGAATCCCAGACCAGCGCCGCCGCGTTCGGCGTGCGGGCCACCTGGTCCTCGAACAGCTCGTGGAAGCAGCGGTCATGCGGGTACGGAGCGCGGGTCGCGTTCCAGGTCGTGACCACCTGCGCGCGCTCCGCCGCGTCGAGCAGCGACAGTCGCGCGATGGGCCGTGTGTCGGCGCCGCTGGCCACCGCCGCGCGCAGCGACCGCTCGAGCATCGCGGCGAAGCGCTCCGCCGTGGCGCGCTCGAACAAGGCGGCCGCATAGCTCAGCGTCCCCTCGATCCCGGACTCGGTCTCGTAGAGCGAAAGGCGCAGGTCGAACTGCGACGACGACTGGGGCACCTCGAAGCTCGCCAGATCGAGGCCGTCGAGCGCAAGCGCGCCAGCGGGCGCGTTCTGCCATGCGAACAGGACCTGGAAGATCGGCGAGTGCGAGAGGCTGCGCGGTGGCTTCACCACCTCGACGACTTGATCGAACGACAGATCCTGGTGACGCTGGGTCGCAAGCACCTGGGCCCGCGTCCGCGCGAGCAGCTGGGCGAGCGTCGGATCGCCGGCGAGGTCGATGCGCATCGCCAGGGTGTTGACGAAGAAGCCGATCAGCGGCTCGATTTCGGCCCGGGTCCGGCCCGCGACCGGGGTGCCGATCACCACGTCGTCTTGACCGGCGAGCCGCCCCAGCGTCACGGCCCAGCTCGCCAGGATGGTCATGTACAGGGTCACGCCGTGGCGCCGGCCGAGCGCCCGGAGCTGATCGGCGAGCTCGACGGGCAGCCGCACGGCAACGGTGTCGCCACCGTGGTCCTGCTGGGCCGGGCGAGGTCGATCGGTCGGCAGCGCGAGCAGCGTCGGCGCGCCGGCGAGGTTGCGGCGCCAGAACTCGACCTGGTTTTCCAGCTCGCCGCGCTCCAGCCAACGGCGCTGCCAGGCGGCGTAGTCGGCGTACTGGACCGAAAGGGCGGGCATGGGGTCGGGCGCACCCTTGCGGTGCGCGTTGTACAGGGCGCTGAGCTCGTCGAGCAGCACGCCCATCGACCAACCATCCGACACGATGTGGTGCGTCACGATGTGCAGCACGTGCTCGTCGTCAGCAACGCGCATGAGCATCGCCCGCACCGGCAGATCGCGCTCGAGGTCGAACCGCGCCGCGGTGTGCGCGCTCGCGAGCTGCAGCGTCGTGGCGTCGAGGTCACGCCGCCCGCGTAGATCGCGCGCAACCACGACCAGCTCGGCCTCGGCCTCGGGCCGCACGATCTGCATGGGCTCCCCGTCGACGACGCGGAAGCAGGTGCGCAGCGCCTCGTGACGCTTGACGATCCGCGCAAGCGCCCAGGCGAGCGCCTCGCGATCGAGCGGACCGCGCAGCCGGATGCCGCCCTGGAGGTGGTGCGCCTGGCGGCCTTCGGACAGCCGGTCGAGGATCCACAGGCGCTTCTGCGCCAGCGAGAGCGGCAGCGGTCTGCCACGCTCGATCGGCGTGATCGCGTCGACCTGCGAGCGGGCAGCGTCGCTCAGCCGCTCGGCCAACGCGCTCAGTCGCGGGTGCTCGAAGACGTGGGCGAGCGGGACCTCGATGTCGAGCATCCGGCGAAGCCGTGACACCATCTGCACGGCGAGCAGGGAGTGGCCGCCGAGCTCGAAGAAGTTGTCGTGGCGGGTCACGTCCGGCACCTGGAGCAGATCGGCCCAGAGCCCCGCGAGCATCTGCTCGATCTGGCCGCGCGGCGCCTCGTCGTGACGCCGCACCGGCGAGCTGGTCTCCGGGGCGGGCAGCGCCTTGCGATCGACTTTGCCGTTCGCGGTGAGCGGCATCGCCGAAAGGTGCACGAAGGCCGCCGGCATCATGTAGGCAGGGAGGCTCGCGGCGGCATGCTGCCGGAGGGCGTCGGTGCGGGAGGCCTGCGCCGTGTAATAGGCGACCAGGCGCGCGTCGCCCGGTACGTCCTCGCGCGCCACCACGACGACCTCACGGACATCGTCGACCTCGGCCAGCCGCGCCTCGATCTCGCCGAGCTCGATGCGGAAGCCGCGCAGCTTGACCTGGAAATCGTTGCGCCCGAGGTACTCGAGATTGCCGTCCGGGAGCCAGCGGACGAGGTCGCCAGTGCGGTACAGGCGTCCATCCGGCGTAAACGGATCGGACACGAAGCGCTCTGCGGTCAGCTCCTCGCGATGGAGGTAGCCGCGCGCCACGCCATCGCCGCCGATATACAGCTCACCGGGTACGCCGATGGGCACGGGGCGGCGCTGCGCGTCGAGCACGTAGACCTGTGTGTTGGCGATCGGTCGGCCGATGTGCGGAACCGGCTCGGTGAGGCGGCTCAGGGTCGACCAGATGGTCGTCTCGGTCGGACCGTAC
This sequence comes from Sorangium sp. So ce836, assembly GCF_028553905.1. Lineage (NCBI taxonomy): Bacteria > Pseudomonadati > Myxococcota > Polyangiales > Polyangiaceae > Sorangium > Sorangium sp. So ce836. The sequence goes on from NZ_CP102233.1 coordinate 7,239,823, forward strand.
AGGTTCCACAGCTCTGGCACGCCACCGAGGAGCTCCGCCGCCAGGCTCGGCGGCAACGCCTCACCGCCGCACAACACCTTGAGCGAGCGGCACCGCGCAGGCCAGCTGTGCTGCGCGAGCATGCGCCAGGTCGAGGGCGTCGCTTGCAGGATCGATACGTTGTGGGCCTCGATCAGCGCATGCAGCGCCACCGGGTCACCAGCCTGCTCGCGGGTGGCGATCACCACGGTCGCGCCGCACGACAGCGGCAGGTACAGCTCGAGCCCGGCGATGTCGAACGACAGCGAGGTCACGCCGAGCAGCACGTCCTCGGCGGTGATGCCGGGAGCGTCCCGCATGGTGGTCAGGAAGTTGACGATGCTGCGGTGCTCGACCATCACGCCCTTGGGCTGGCCGGTCGATCCGGACGTGTAGATGACGTACGCGAGGTGGCGCGATGTCAGCTCGGCGCGCTCCGGGCGACTGCTGGGATACCCGTCGAGCGCGCCCGGCGCGTCGAGCAGCACGAGCGCCGCGGAGGTGGCCGGCAGGCTCGCCGCGATCGCGGTTTGGCTGACGAGCTGGCTCGGCCGGGCGTCGGCGAGCATGGTCGCGAGCCGCTCGCGCGGATAGCTCGGATCGAGCGGGACGTAGGCCCCGCCCGCCTTCAGCGTTCCGAGCACCGCCACGACCAGATCGATGCCGCGGTCGACAGCCACGCCGACCAGGCCGTCCGGGCCCACGCCGCGGACGCGGAGCAGGTGGGCGAGCCGGTTCGCGCGCTCGTCGAGCTCGCGGTAGGTCGCGCGGGCCTCGCCCGCGATCACCGCGATCGCGTCCGGCGTTCGCCGCGCCTGGGCCTCGAACAGCTCGTGCACGCACAGATCATGTCGGTAGTCCCGTGCCGTCGCATTCCAGGCAGCGACGACCTGCACGCGCTCCGCCGCCGGCAGCACGTCGAGCTCGCGCACGGCCGCGCCGCCTCCGTGCTCGAGCGCGCGCACGACCGCCTCCACGGCCGTGCGCATGAAGGCGCAGACGCGCGCGGGCTCGATCGGCTCGCACACGTGAGCGGTGAGCGCGAAGCCCTCGCCGAGATCATCCACCGACATGACGAGCGGGTAGTTGGTTCGCTCCTCGGCGGACAGCAGCTCGATGCGTTCTTCGCTCGCATCGCCCGCCGTCGGCGTCTCTGGCGCGGCATCCTCGATCGTGTAGCGATAGTTGAGGAGCGACGTGAATAGCGGCGCCTCCGCCGGCACGGCGCTCGCCCGCTGCGCCAGCACGAGTGGGGCGTGCTCATGGCGGAGCAGGTCGACGAGCAGCGCGTGGGTCGCGGTCACGCTCTCGGCTACGCCGCGCTCGCCGACGCCGAGCCGCACCGGCAGCGTGTTCATGAACAGGCCCAGGCCGCGATCGGCGTGGGCGCCGCCCTGCATTCGGCCGAACAGCACGGTGCCGAACACCACCTGCTCGCGGCCGGTCGTCCGGGCCAGCACCATGGCCCACGCCAGGTGCATGAGGCTCGCGGGGCTGACCCGGAGCCGCCGCGCCTCGCGTCGGATGGCCAGGGCGAGCTCGGCCGGCAGGAGCTCGTGCGCCTCGCCGATGCCCCGGCCATCACCGCGCACATCGACGAGTCCGAAGGGCGCGGTCGGTTCGTCGATGTCGCCCAGCATCTTCGCAAAGAACGCACGGTGCTCGTCCTGGCTGACGCCCAGGCGCGCCTGGGCCACGAACGTGCGGAACGGCACCGGTGGCGGCAGGCGGTCGGCCTCGCCGCGCAAGAAGGCCTTCGCCTCGTGGACGAGCAGATCGAGGGTCGTGTGATCGACCACGAGGTGATGCGACAGCACGCTCATCACCCAGCGGCCGTTCGCCTCGTCGCTCGCAATGTGGCAGCGCAAGAGCGGTGCCCGGCTGATGTCGAGCCGCACGCGCCGCGGATCGCAGCGCGCGGCGAGCTGGGTCGCGATGTCGCCCTCGCGCGGATCGAGCACGACGAGCTCGACCGGCAGCTTCGCCTGCCGGCGCACGACCTGGACGGGCTGATCGAGCCCGCGCCAAGCGATGCCGGTGCGCAGGATGTCGTGGCGAGCGATCACGTGATCGAGCGCGGCGACGAAGCGATCGAGCCCGGCTCGGGTCGGGAACGCGAGCAGGTGCGATTCGACGTACGCATCGCTGCTGTCGTCGAGCAGGTGGTGGAACAGCATGCCCTCCTGGAGCGGCGCGAGCGGGTAGATATCGGCCACGTTGGCCGCGCCGCCGTCGACGCCCGCGACGATGCTGTCGATCGCCTCCTGATCGAGGCGGACCAGGGTCAGCATCTCCGGGGTGATGCGCGTCGCCCCGGGGGTGACGAGGTTGTCCGGCAGCGCGACCTCCTGGCTCTCGGTGCCGGCCCGCTGGGCGAGCTCGGCCAGGCTCGACGCCCGGAACACCGCGCGCACGTCGGCGTGCAGCCGCTCGGCGCGCATGCGCTCGATGAGGCTCACGGCCAAGAGCGAGTGTCCGCCGAGCTCGAAGAAGTTGTCGTTGCGCCCGACCTGCTCGAGCTTGAGCAGCTCGGCCCAGATCCGGGCCAGCCGCTCCTCCTTCTCGCCGCGCGGCGCCTCGTAGGCGCGGGTCGAGGTCTGCCCGTCCGGCGCCGGCAGCGCCGCGCGATCGATCTTGCCGTTGGCCGTGAGCGGCAGCGCCTCAAGGTGCACGAACGCCGACGGCACCATGTAGGACGGCAGACGATCGCTCGCGTGCTGCCGCAGCGCCTCCGGCGACACCGGCGCGCCCGTGAGGTAGGCGACGAGGCGAAGGTCGCCCGGCGCGTCCTCGCGCGCAACCACCACCACCTCGTCGACGCCGTCCTGTGCGCGCAGCGTGGTCTCGATCTCGCCGAGCTCGACGCGGTAGCCGCGGATCTTGACCTGGTGATCGTTGCGCCCGAGGTATTCGATGGTGCCGTCGGGACGCCAGCGCGCGACGTCGCCGGTGCGGTACATCCGCGCGTCGGGCTCGGCGGCGAATGGATCTGGCAGGAACCGCTCGCGGGTCAGCTCCGGGCGGTTGACGTAGCCGCGCGCCACGCCCACGCCGCCGACGTGGAGCTCGCCGGCTACGCCGACCGGTACGGGCTCGCCCCGGGCATCGAGGATGTAGATGCGCGCGTTGGTGATGGGCCGTCCGAGCGGCACCGACGCGGGCAGCGGATCGGTGACCTCCTGGGCGGTGCAGGCGACCGAGATCTCCGTCGGTCCGTAGTTGTTGAAGATTCGCATGTCGGGCGCGTGCTCGCGCCACCAGCGCAGCGCTGCGCCGCGCAGCGGCTCGCCGCCCAGCACGAGCGTGCGGATCCGGCCAGCCAGCGCCTCCGCCGGGATCACCTGCTGCAGCAGCGCCAGGTGCGACGGTGTCAGCTTGAGCGGCGCGAGGTTGGAGCACGAAAGGAGCTGGCGACGCCACGCCTCCACGTCGTTGCCCGGTGTGCCGAGGCGCACGGTCTTGCCGCACAAGAGCGGCGGGTAGAGCCCGGTGAGCGCGAGGTCGAAGCTGAGCGAGGTGAGGATGAGGGAGCCATCGCCGCTGGCCAGATCCTGCTGCCGGATCATGTGGGCCGTGTAGTTCACGATCCCGCGGTGCTCGACCATGACCCCCTTGGGCCGCCCGGTCGATCCGGACGTGAACATGACGTACGCCAGGTGCCGGGGGGTCAGCCCGAGGGCGCGCAGGTCGAGCTCGTCAGCGTCGGCCGAGCGGTCGACATCCTCGACGGGCTCGCCGCCCGGAGCGAGCAGGACGACGTCCGCCTGCGCGGCGGGCAAGCGCGCCTGCCACGCCGCCTCGGTCAGCACCACGCGCGGCGCGGCCTCCTCGAGCATCTCCGCGAGCCACGCGGCGGGGTGGTGCGGATCCACCGGGATGTACGCGCCGCCGGCCTTGAGCACCCCGAGGAATCCGACCACCATCGCGATGCCGCGCTCGGCGCAGACCGCGACGAGCACGTCGGGACCGACGCCGCGGGCGCGCAGCGATCGCGCGAGCCGGCTGGCCCGCGCGTCGAGCTCGGCGAAGCTCAGCGACTGATCGCCCGCGACGAGCGCCGTCGCGTCCGGCGTGCGCCGCGCTTGATCCTCGAACAACTCGTGCAGGCACTGCGCGCGCGGATAGTCCCCGGCGGTGTCGTTCCATTCGACCAGGATCTGCCGGCGCTGCGCCTCGCTCAGCACCGGAAGCTCCGCGACACGACGGTCGTCGCCAGCCGCCATGGCCTCGAGCAAGGTCGTCCAGTGCGCCACGATGCGCTCCACCGTGGCGCGCTCGAACAGCGCCGTCGCGTAGACCAAAGAGCCGGTGATCCCGGCGTCGCCCTCCTCGAGGGTCAGCGACAGGTCGAACCGGGCCGTCGCCGCTGGCCGCGCGACGCTCGACAGCTGCAGGCCGGGTAGATCGAGCCCGCCGGGCTGCGCGGAATGGTAGTCGAACATGACCTGGAACAGGGGCGAATGCGCGAGGCTGCGCGGCGGCTTGACCGCCTCGACCACCTGGTCGAACGGCAGGTCCTGGTGGTCCTGCGCGGCTAGGACCTGCGCGCGGGTGCGCGCGAGCAGTTGGGCCACCGTCGGTTCGCCGCGCAGGTCGATGCGCAGGGCGAGCGTGTTGACGAAGAAGCCGATCAGCGGCTCGATCTCCGTCCGGCTGCGGCCGGCGACCGGGCTGCCGATCACCACGTCTTCTTGGTTCGCGAGCCGGCCGAGCGTCGCGGCCCAGCTGGCGAGCAGCGCCATGTACGGCGTCACGCCGTGGCGCCGGCACAGCGCATACAGCTGATGGCTCAGGGCGGCGCCGAGCTGAACATCGACGTTGGCTCCCGCGTGACTGCGCTCGACCCGCGGCTGGTCGGTCGGTAGCCCGAGCAGCGCCGGCGCGCCGGCCAGGTTGCGGCGCCAGAACTCGGCCTGGGCCTCGAGCTCGCCCGCGGCGAGCCAGCGACGCTGCCAGACTGCGTGGTCGACGTACTGGATCGCCAGCGGCGGAAGCGGATCGGCCTCGCCGCGAGCCAGGGCGCGATAGAGCGCGCTCAGCTCGCCGAGCAGGATCCCCATGGACCAGCCGTCGGCGGCGATGTGATGCATCACCAGATGCAGGACGTGGTCGTCGGCGGACAGCCGCACGAGCAGCGCGCGCACCGGCAGATCGCGCTCGAGATCGAACACCGCGGACTCGTGCGCGCTGCACATCGCCAGGGCCGCGGCCTCGCGGTCGGGGTAGGCCTCGGCGGCGAGCTCGCGCTCCTGCCAGGGGAGCACCGCATCGCGTCGCACCACCTGCCTCGGCTGTCCGTCGATCCGCTCGAACGTGGTACGCAGCGCCTCGTGGCGCTCGACGATCCGCTGCAGCGACCGGCGCAGCACCTCGCGGTCGAGCGCGCCACGCAGGCGTACTGCGCCGCCGATGTGATAGGCGTCGCTCGCGCCGTCGAGCCGGGTCAAGAACCACAGCCGCTGCTGCGCCAGCGAGAGCGGCTGGGGCTCTCGGCGCTCGTCGTCGGTCAGCGGCAGGAACGCGGGTAACCGCGAGGTCGCCGCTTCGTTCAGGTGCTCCGCGAGCCGGGCGAGCTCGGGGTACTCGAACACGACGGCGAGCGAGATCTCGATGTCGAGCGCACGGCGCACCCTGGACACCAGCTGTACGGCGAGCAGCGAGTGACCGCCCAGCGCGAAGAAGTCGTCACGGCGCCCCACGCGCTCGACCTTGAGCAGCTCCGACCACAGGTCCGCGAGCAGCACCTCGATCCGTCCGCGCGGCCCCTCGTACGCACGCCGCACGTACGAACCCGCTTCCGGAGCCGGCAGCGCCTTGCGATCGAGCTTGCCGTTGCCCGTGAGCGGCAGCGCCTCCAGGTGAAGATAGGCGGCCGGGACCATGTACGGCGGCAGCGACTGCGCGGCGTGCCGCCGGAGCAGCTCGGCGTCCGGCGCGGATCCGCCGCTGGCCGTGAAATACGCGACGAGGCGCTTGTCGCCCGGCTCGTCCTCGCGCGCGACGACGACCACGTCGCGCACGCCCTCGACGCGCGACAGGCTCGCCTCGATTTCGCCGAGCTCGATGCGGAAGCCGCGGATCTTGACCTGGAAGTCGTTGCGGCCCAGGTACTCGACGCTGCCGTCGGGCAGCCGGCGCGCCAGGTCGCCGGTGCGGTACAGCCGGCCGCCGCCGGGGAACGGGTTTTCGAGGAAACGCTCGGCGGTGAGCTCGGGCTGGCCCAGATAGCCGCGCGCCACGCCGGCGCCGCCGACGTAGAGCTCGCCGGTCACGCCGACCGGCACCGGCTGGCGATGTCCGTCGAGGATGTGCAGCTGCAGATCGGGAATGCGCACGCCGATCGGGCTCGGTCCCGGCCGAGCCGCGTCCTCGGCCTCGAGCGGGCGGTACGTCACGTGTACGGTGGTCTCCGTGATCCCGTACATGTTGACGAGCCGCGGGCCGTGCTCGTGGCGCGCATACCACGGCCGCAGCGTGTGCAGCTCGAGCGCCTCACCGCCGAAGATGATGGTACGCAGCCGGTTCGCGCGCCCGCACTCCGCCTCGGCCGCCATGAGCTGCTGGAAGGCGCTCGGCGTCTGGTTGAGCACGGTCACACCCTCGTCGCAGATCAGCTCGACCATGTCGCGGGGCGAGCGGGCAACCGCCGCCGGCACGATGACCAGCCGGCCGCCGTACAGGAGCGCACCCCAGATCTCCCACACCGAGAAGTCGAACGAGAACGAGTGGAACAGCGTCCACACGTCGTGATCATCGAAGTGAAACCACGCCTCGGTGGCGTCGAACAGACGCACGACCTGGGCGTGCTCGACCATGACGCCCTTGGGCCTTCCGGTCGATCCCGACGTGTAGATGACGTACGCGAGGTGGTTCGGCGCCACGCCGGTGGAGCCAGGCTCGAGGTCACTGTCGGGCGCATCAGCCCAGGCCGCGGCGTCACGGTCGAGGTCGATCACGTGCGTGGGGCCCGGCGTGAACGCCCCCAGCGCCTCGCGCCCCACCGCGTCGACCAGCAGCACGGCTGGCGCGCAGTCGGCCAGCGTGGCGCCGAGCCGCTCGGACGCGTACGCCGGATCGAGCGGCACGTAGGCGCCGCCGGCCTTGAGCGTGGCGAGGAGGGCGGTGACCATGTCGAGGCCGCGATCGACGCAGATCGCGACCAGGCGGTCCGCCCCGATCCCCAGCGCCCGCAGGTGATGGGCGAGCCGGTTCGCACGTTCGTTCAGCGCGCGATAGGTGAGCCGCGCCGGGCCGTGCGCCAGGGCGATGGCGTCGGGCCTCTGCCGGACCTGCGCCTCGAATCGCTCGTGGAGACAGTCCAGCGCCGGCACCTCGGCCATCGTGTTCCAGTCGACGAGCAGCGCGTGGCGCTCGCGCTCGGACAGGAGCGGCAGTGTGCTGACCGGCTGCTCTTCATCGGCGAGCATGGCCTCGAGCAGCGTGAGCCACTGGCCGCGGATGCGCTCTGCGGTCTCGTGATCGAAGAGCGCTGTCGCATAGCTCAGATCACCGGTGATGCCCGCGGGGCCTTCGTGCAGCGTCAGCGTCAAGTCCAGCTGAGCGGTCGGCTGCGCCACGCGCAGCTCCGAGAGCTCGAGGCCCGGCATCTCGAGCGTTGCGTCGGCGGTGTTCTGCCAGGCGAACATCACCTGAAAGAGCGGCGGGTGCGCGAGGCTGCGCGGCGGGTTCACGGCCTCGACGATCTGGTCGAAAGGCAGGTCCTGGTGAGCCTGCCCAGCCAGCACCCGATCGCGGGTGCGCGCCACGAGCTCCCGTACCGTGGGGTCGCCGTTCAGGTCGATGTGCAGGGGAAGGGTGTTGACGAAGAAGCCGATCAGAGGCTCGACCTCGGTCCGATTGCGGCCCGCGACCGGGCTGCCGATCACGACGTCGGTCTGGCCGGACAGCCGGCCCAGCAGCGCCGCCCAGCTGGAGAGCAGCAGCACGTAGGGCGTCACGCCGTGGTGCTGCGCCGCCGCCTGGATCCGCGCCGTCAGCGCGGCGTCGAGCGCGAGGTCGACCGCGGCGCCTGCGTGATCCTGCCGCGCGGGGCGCTGCCGGTCGATGGGCAGCTCCAGGAGGGCCGGCGCGCCCTGCAGACTCTCGCGCCAGTACGCTGCATGCGCCTCGAGCTCGCCGTGGCCGAGCCAGCGTCGCTGCCAGGCCGCGTAGTCGGCGTACTGGATCGCGAGCGGAGGCAGCGGGTCGGGTTGCCCGGCGAGGAACGCGCGATAGAGCCGGGTCAGCTCGTCCACGAACACGCCGATCGACCAGCCGTCGGAGGCGATGTGGTGCATGACCACGTGCAACACGTGCTCGTGCTCGGCTCGCTGCACGAGCAGCACACGCAGCGGGATTTCGCGGGTGAGATCGAACGCGCGGGCCGTGTTCGACTCGATCAACCGGCGTGTGGCGGCCTCGGGGTCCCTTTCGCCGCGGAGGTCTTGCTCGTCGAGGACCAGCCCGGCGTCCTGGACGATTTGCGCCGGCTCGCCGTCGAGCTCCTGGAAGCAGGTGCGCAGGGCCTCGTGGCGCTCGACGATGCGCTGGAGCGCGCGGCGGAGGACGTCGCGGGCGAGCACGCCGCGGAGCCCGACCACGCCGCTGATGTGATAGGCCTCGCTCGCGCCGCGCATCTGGCTCAAGAACCAGAGTCGCCGCTGGGCCAGCGACAGCGGCTGCGGCCCGCTGCGCAGCGCGACGGGGATCGCGTGCTGGGCCGCGCGCGCGGCGCGGCTGACGGCCTCGGCGAGCGCGGCGAGCTCCGGGCGCAAGAACACGTCGCTCAGCGCGAGCTCGACACCCAAGACCTTGCGGACGCGAGAGACCAGCCGCACTGCCGCGAGCGAGTGACCGCCGAGCGCGAAGAAGCTGTCGCGCCGGCCCACGCGCTCGACCTGCAGCAGCTCGGCCCAGATCCCGGCGAGCGCCTGCTCGATGCGCCCCGTCGGCTGCTCGTAGCCCTGACGCCCGAAGTCCTCGACGTCTGGCGCCGGCAGCGCCTTGCGGTCGAGCTTGCCGTTGGGGGTGAGCGGCAGCGCTGGGAGCCGCACGTAGGCGGCCGGCAGCATGTATTCGGGTAGGCCCCGTGCGGCGTGCTCACGCAGCGCGCGCGCATCCGGCGCGTGCTCGCCCGTGTAATACGCGACCAGCCGCCGCTCTCCCGGCGCGCTCTCGCCCACCGGCTGCGCGACGACCACCACCTCCGCGACGCCTGGCGCACCCGCCAGCCGCGCCTCGATCTCCCCAAGCTCGATCCGGAAGCCGCGAATCTTCACCTGGAAGTCGTTGCGTCCCAGGTATTCGATGCTCCCGTCGGGCAGCCACCGACCCAGATCGCCCGTCCGGTACAGACGCCCCGTTCCCGTGAACGGGTCATCCACGAAGCGCTCCGCCGTGAGCTCCGGCTGCCCGAGGTAGCCGCGCGCCACCCCCGCGCCTCCGACGTACAGCTCGCCCGTCACCCCCACCGCCACCGGCTGCCTCTGCTCGTCCAGCACGTACAGCCGCAAGTCGGGCAGCTTCACCCCGATCGGGCTCGGACCAGGCCGTGCCGCGTCCCGAGCCGCCAGCGCACGGTAGGTCACGTGCACCGTCGTCTCGGTGATGCCGTACATGTTCACGAGCCTCGTCGCTTGCTCGTCGTTGCGCTCGTACCAGGGCTTGAGCGTCCGCAGCTCCAGCGCCTCCCCACCGAAGATCACCCAGCGCAGCTGGTGCACCATCGGCGTCTGCGCCTGCGCCGCCATCAGCTGCTGGAACGCGCTCGGCGTCTGGTTCAGGACCGTCACCCCTTCGGCGCACAGCAATTCATAAAACTCGGCCGGCGAGCGCGCGGTCGTCAGCGGCACCACCACCAGCCGCCCGCCGTACGAAAGCGCGCCCCACAGCTCCCACACCGAGAAGTCGAATCCGATCGAGTGGAACAGGCTCCACACGTCCCGCTCGTCGAACCCGAACCACGCCTCGGTGCATGCGAACAACCGCGACACCTGCGCGTGCTCGACCATCACCCCCTTGGGCCGCCCCGTCGAACCCGACGTGTAGATCACGTACGCAAGGTGGCTCGGCAAAACTTCCACCCCAGGATCGTGCTCGTCCGCCTCCGCCCACTGCGCCGCGTCTCGCTCGACATCGACCCACCGCGCCGACCGCGACACTGGCTCACCCAGCGCCCCCCGCCCCGTCGCGTCCACCAGCACCACCGAAGGGTCGCTGTCGGTCAGCGTCGTCACCAGCCGCTCCGAGGCGTATGCCGGATCGAGCGGCACGTAGGCTCCGCCCGCCTTGAGGACCGCAAGAATCGCGGTCACCAGGCCCACCCCGCGCTCAAGGCAGATCGCCACCCGCTGCTCCGGCCCAACCCCCACCCCGCGCAGGTGATGCGCCAGACGGTTCGCCGCCGCGTTCAGCGCGCCGTAGCTCACGCGCTCCGCTCCGTGCACCAGCGCGATCGCATCGGGGTTTCGCCGCGCATGCGCCTCGAACTGCTCGTGCACGCACCCTCGGCTCGCCGACGCTCGCGTCTGGTTCCACCTCTCCACCACGTCCCGGCGCTCCGCCTCCGGCAGCACGTCGACGAGGCGGAGCGGCGTACGGTGTTCGAGGGCGTCCACCAGGCGCTCCAGCGCGGTCTGCATGAACGCGCATACCCGTTCGGGCAGAACGCGCTTGCTGACCAGCGCGGTCAGCGCGAAGTCGTGGCCCAGGTCGTCGACCGACAGCGTCAACGGGTAGTTGGTGCGCTCGTGGCTGGCGAGGACCTCGACGCCGTCGCTGCGGCCGCCGCTGTTCTTGGCCTCGACGTTGTAGCGATAGTTGAGCAGCGACGTGAACAGGGGCGCCGGCGCCGCGACCCCGCTCGCGCGCATCGCGAGCGACAGCGGCGCGTGCTCGTGGCGCATGAGGTCCACCAGCAGGGCATGGACGGTCTTCGCCGCCTGCACGACATCCTCGTCGCCGACGCTGACCCGCACCGGCAGCGTGTTCATGAGCAGGCCGAGCATGCGGCCTGCGTCGACGCCCGCCTGCATGCGACCGAACAGCACGGTGCCGAACACCACGTCCTTGCGGCCGGTCGTCCGCGCCGCGACCAGGGCCCAGGCCAGGTGGACGAGGCTCGCCGGGCTCACGCCGAGACGGCGCGCCGACGCGCGAATCGCGCTGGCCAGCGCGCGCGGCAGCTGGACGGTCGCCTCCGCCACGGCGCTGCCGTCGCCTTTCTCGTCGAGCAGGCCGAACGGTGCGGTGGTCTCGTCGATGTCGCCGAGCAGCTTCGTGAAGAACGCCGCATGCTCCTGCTCGCTCACGCCGAGCCGAGCTTCCGCGACGAACGCACGGAACGGCGCCGGCGCCGGCAGCTCGGCGCCGCGGCCCTGCTCGATGGCCCAGGTCTCCGCGACGAGCAGCTCCAGCGCGAGGTGGTCGATCGCAATGTGATGGAAGACGACGCTCAGCAGCCAGCGGCCCGTGGACACATCGTGCGCGGCGTAGCAGCGCAGCAGCGGCGCGCGTCCGAGGTCCAGCCGGAGATGCTGGGCGCCGCAGCGCAGCTCGAGCTCCCGGGCGACGTCGCTGCAGGCCGGGTCGACATCGAGGATCTCGACGGGGAGCGCAGCGCGCCGCTGCACCACCTGGACTGGCGACTCGAGCCCATCCCACGCGATGCTGGTGCGGAGGACGTCGTGGCGCGCGACCACCTGCTCGAGCGCGTCGGTGAAGCGATCCATGCGCGCCCGCGACGGGAAGGCCATGACGTAGCCCTCGGTGTAGGCGTCGCCATCGGGGCTCCACAGGTGGTGGAACAGCATGCCCTCCTGGAGGGGCGTGAGCGGGTAGATGTCCTGCACGTTGGGTGCGCCACCGGGCACGCGCGAGACGATCACGTCAATCGCAGCCTGGTCCAGGCTCACCAGCGTGAGCATCTCGGGGGTGATCCGCGCGGCGGCGTCGGGAATCAGGTTGGGTGGCACGGCGGCGCGCGCGCCGGCGCCAATCGTGTGCCCGGCTCGGAGGAGCTCGACCAGGGCCTGCTTGTGCTGGCGCACCGATGCGACGAGCTCGCGATCGGCGAGCGCCGACTCGTTGCCTCGCAACGATAGCCCGTCGCCGACGAGTGTCAGCGAGAGGCCCTTGGTCTCGAGCATGGTCAAGAGCTGGTTCAGAGTCGTCACAGCAGAATCTCCTTCAGGCGCGTGGTGGCTCTCGCCAGCTCGGCAAGGCTGACGGCGGTAAAGATGGAGGCGACATCGGCGTGGAGGTCCTCGTGGCGCATCCGCTCGATGAGACGGACGGCTAGGAGCGAGTGGCCGCCGAGCGCGAAGAAGTCGTCATGGCGCCCGACGCGCGGCAGATCGAGGAGCTCGGACCATATGCGGGCCAGCCGCTCCTCGACCTCGCCGCACGGTGCTTCGAACGGCTGGCTCGACGCGGCCGAGTCGTCCAGCGCGGGCAGCGCCTTGCGATCGAGCTTGCCGTTGGGCGTGAGGGGCAGCGCAGCGAGCCGCACGTAGGCCGCCGGCAGCATGTACGCCGGCAGCTTCTCGGCGGCGTGACGTCGCAGCGCGTCGTCGTCGAGCGCGGCCGCGCCGGTGTAGTACGCAACCAGGCGCTTGTCGCCGGGAACGTCCTCGCGCACGAGCACCGCCACCTCGTCGAGCCCAGGCAGCTGCGCGAGCGCGCTCTCGACCTCACCGAGCTCCACGCGGAAGCCGCGCACCTTCACCTGCCCGTCATCGCGCCCGATGAACTCGAGCTCCCCGTCGGGCCGCCAGCGCGCCAGGTCGCCGCTGCGGTACATGCGCTGGCCGGGATGGAAGCGGTCCTCCACGAACCGTTCGGCGCTGCGCTGCGGCTGGTGCAGATAGCCCCGCCCCACCTGCGCGCCCGCGATGAACAGCTCCCCCACCACGCCCACCGGCACCGGCTCGCCGCGGCGGTCCAGGACGTACATCCGCGTGTTCGCGAACGGCTTACCGATGCTCACGCGCGCCGCGCCGGCCTCGTGGCGAACATAGGCCGCGCTGCACGATACCGTGACCTCCGTCGGCCCGTACGTGTTGATCAGCCGCGTCTCCGCCCCCAGCGCCTCCCAGCGCGCCAGCGCGTGCGGCGACAGCGCATCTCCCGTCACGTTCATCATGCGCACTCCGTCCAGCGGCGGCGCGCCCGCCTCCGGACGGCTCCACTCGCCGACCAGGCTGTGCCAGTGCGCCGCGGTCAGGTGCACCACGCTCGCGCGCTCGCCTTCGTCCCCGGCCCCGAACGGGCGCGACCTCGGCAACAGCCGCGCTCCCGCCAGCAGCGCTGGCATGATCTCCTCCAGCGAAAGGTCGAAGTTCAGCGAGTTCTGCTGCAGCACCGTGTCCGCGGGTCCGAGCCCGAACCACTCGATCGCCGCAAGCGTGTAGTTCACGAGATTGCGGTGCTCGATCATCACGCCCTTCGGCTGACCGCTCGAGCCCGACGTGTAGATCACGTAGGCCAGGTGCTCCGCGCCAACACCAACCGCCCGCGCGTCGAGGTCGTCATCACGGCGCGAGGCCCACTGGCCCGCGTCCAGCTCGACATCGAACATCGGGACCGTCCCGGCCACGTGACGGCGCGCCACGTCGCGCCCTGCGCCCCCCGCCGTCAGCACCGCGACGGGCGCGCTGTCCTCGATGATGTGGGCCAACCTCTCGCCTGGGTAGGCAGGATCGAGCGGCACGTAGGCTCCGCCCGCCTTCAGCGTCGCGAGCAGCGCGACAAGCACCGGCGCGCCGCGCTCGGCGCACACCCCTACCCGCGCGTCCGCCGTGACACCCAAATAGCGCAGGTGTCGCGCCAGCCGGTTGGCTCGCCGGTTCAGCTCGCCGTAGCTCACACGCTCCGTCCCGTCGTCGACCGCCACCGCCTCAGGGGCCCGCGCCACCTGCGCCTCGAACAGCTCGTGCACGCACCGCTCGAGCGGCAGCGCACGCCCCGTGTCGTTCCACTCGACCATCACGCGCTGCCACTCCGCGGGCGACAGCACAGCGATCGCGCCGATCGGCTGCCGATCGTCGGCCACCATGCCCTCCAGCACACGCAGCCAGTAGCCACGGTAGCGCTCCACCGTCTCGCGCTCGAACAGCGCCGTCGCGTAGTTCAGGCTCCCGACCAGCCCCTCCTCACGCTCCTGCAGCGCCAGCGTCAGGTCGCACTGCGCCGTGTCCAGCTCCGTCGGGAGCGTCGTCACGTGCAAGCCAGGCAGCGTCACCGGCGCATCCCGCGTGCCGTGCCAGTCGAGCATCACCTGGTACAGCGGCGTGTGCGACAGGCTGCGCGGCGGCGCGACCACCTCCACCACCTGATCGAACGGCAGGTCCTGGTGCTCCTGCGCCGCAAGCACCTGCGCTCGCGTGCGCGCCAGCACCTCGCCCACCGTCGGCTCTCCCTGCAGGTCGATGCGCAGCGCCAGCGTGTTCACGAAGAACCCGATCAACGACTCGATCTCCGCCCGCCCCCGCCCCGCCACGGGACTTCCGATCACCACCTCTTCCTGCCCGCTCAGCCGAGAGAGCACCGCCCCCCAGCTCGCAAGCAGCGTCATGTACATCGTCACCCCGTGACGACGGCTCAGCGCACGCAGCCCGCGCGTCAGCTCCGCACCCACCTCGACATCGATGCTCGCGCCCGCAGGGTCCTGCTGCGCAGGGCGCGGTCGGTCCCACGGCAAGCTCAACAGGCTCGGCGCACCGCGAAGGTTGCTCCGCCAGAACTCGCTCTGCCGCGCAAGCTGCCCGCTCGCCAGCGTGCTCCGCTGCCACGCTGCCCAGTCCGCGTACTGCACCGTCGGTGCCGGCAGCGGCTCGGCTCGACCCGACGCATACGCTCCGTACAGCGCGCTCAGCTCGCGCAAAAAGACGCCCACCGACCAGCCGTCCGACGCGATGTGGTGCATCACCACCTCGAGCACGTGCTCGTCTTCGCCCGTGCGCACGACCAGCACGCGCAGCGGCAGGTCCTCGCTCAGCTCGAACGCCCTGGCCGCATGCGCATCGCCCAGCGCGCGCGCCGCAGCCGCCGCATCGGCCGAGCCTCGCACATCCTCCTCGCGCAGCTGAAGCGCGGCCGTCGCCTGCACCTCCTGCACCGGCACGCCGTCCTGCACCCCGAAGCGCGTGCGCAGCGACTCGTGACGCTCCACGATTCGCCTCAGCGCGCCCACCAGCGCGCCCCGGTCCAGCACGCCGCGCAGCAAAAACGCACCCCGGATGTGATACGCCGCGCTCGCGCCCTCCAGCCGCGTCAAAAACCATAGCCGCTGCTGCGTCAGCGACACCGGCTCCGGTCCGCGCCGCTCACCCACCGCTATCTCCGGCAGCTCCGTGCGCTCCGCCACCCTCACACGCGCCGCCAGCCGGTGCAGCTCGGGGTGCGCGAACAGCTCAGACAACGCAAGCTCGACCCCCAGCAACCGACGCACCCGCGATACAAGCTGCATCGCCAGCAACGAGTGCCCACCAAGCTCGAAGAAGTGGTCGCTCCGGCTCACCTGCCCGCGCCCCAAAAGCTCGCTCCACAGCCCGGCAAGGATCTCTTCAATCTGATTCCGCGGCGCTTCCCCTGGCTTTGTCTCCGACGCCTCGGGCGCAGGCAGCGCACCGCGGTCGAGCTTGCCGTGCGCCGTCAGCGGCAGCGCCTCGAGCGCCACGTACGCCGTCGGCACCATGTACGACGGAAGGGTCCGCGACGCGTGGGCGCGCAGCGCTTCCCCTAGGTTCCCCTCGCCCGTGTAATACGCCACCAACCGCGCATCGCTCGCGTCCCCGCCCTCGCGACGCGCCACCACCACCACCTCTTCGACTCCCCTCACCTCCCCGAGCCGCGCCTCGATCTCCCCAAGCTCGATACGGTAGCCTCGAAGCTTCACCTGAAAGTCGTTGCGGCCCACGTACTCGATCGTCCCGTCCGCACGCCAGCGACCGAGGTCCCCTGTCCGGTACACTCGTCCTCCGGACACGAACGGATCGTCCACGAACCGCTCCGCCGTCAAACCAGGCTCCCCCAGGTAGCCCCGCCCCACCCCCGCCCCGCCAATCACGATCTCACCGACCACACCAACCGGCGATGGCCGAAACGACGCGTCCACGATGTACACCCGCACATTCGCGATCGGTCGGCCGATGTGCAGGACGGAGTCGCCTTCGTGCAGCCGACCGGAAGTCGCGACCACGCAGCTCTCCGTCGGCCCATAGTTGTTGATCAGGGATTGACCGGACGGCAGACCCTGCGGCCAGCGGCGCAGCCGATCGCCGCCGATCAGCAACGTTTGCAGGCGCGGGTTGCCCGCTCCGCCGGCGTGGGCCAGCTCCGCGAGCGGCGTGACCAGGAAGCTCACGTCCAGAGCCTGGGCGCGCCACCAATCGAGTAGCCGTTCCGGATCGCCCTCCACGTCCCGCGGCGGCAGCAGCAAGGTGCCGCCACTGCACAGCGGTGGCCAGATCTCCCAGGTCATCGCGTCGAAGCCAACGCCTGCCGTGCTCGAGCTGCGATGGCCCGGCGCAAGCCCGAACGCCTCGATATGCCAGGCGACCAGGTTGGTCAGGCTGCGGTGCTCGACCATCACCCCCTTGGGTTCGCCGGTCGATCCCGAGGTGTAGATGACATAGGCGAGGTCGCTCGACGTCGGCGGCGCGGCAGCGGTGTCGTCCCTGTCGTGTCCCCGCCGCGCGCTTGCGTCGAGCTCGACATCGCGGTCGAGATCGAGCACCCGCACGCCTGCGCGCTGTGCGGTCGCGCCAATCGCGAGCCGGGCATGGGCGTCGGTCAGCACGGCGGCCGGAGCCGAGCTCCGCAGCAAGGTTTCGAGCCGCTCGGCGGGATACGCGGGATCGAGCGGCACGTAGGCGCCGCCGGCCTTGGCCGTGGCCAGCATCGCCGTGATCAGCGCGGGGCTGCGTTCGAAGCACAGCGCGACTCGGGCCCCGGAATGCACGCCCAGTCGCCGCAGGTGCCAGGCCAGCCGGTCGGCCCGCGCGTCGAGCGCTGCATACGAGACCGCCTCGTCGCCCTGCGCCACGGCGATCGCCGCCGGAGAGCGCGCGACCTGCACCTCGAACAGCGCGTGCACGCAGGACTCGAGCGGGTAGGCCCGCGCCGTGTCGTTCCACTCCGCGACCACGCGCTCGCGCTCCGCCGCGGGCAGCACGTCGATGCCGCACGTGGGCGCCCGTGGATCCTCGTCCAGCGCGCGGACCAGGCCCGCGAGGGCCTCGTGCATGAAGTCCCACACGCGCTCAGGCCCGATGTCGCTGCTCACCTGTGCGGTGACCGAGAAGTCGTCCCCCAGGTCGTCGATCGACAGGACCAGCGGGTAGTTGGTGCGCTCGTTGCCACCGAGAAAATCGATCTCGTCGTCGCGACCGGGATCCGGAGGCGCGCTCGCGTCGTCGAGCTCTTCCTGCACAACGAGGGCGCCTTGCCGGTAGTTGAGCAGGGCGGAGAAGAGCGGAGTCTGCGCCGGCACGCGGCTCTCGCGCTGCGCGAGCCCGAGCGGCGTGTGCTCGTAGCGCAGCAGCTCGACCACGAGGTCGTGGGTGCGTCGGAGGCTGTCTTCGACGCCGCGCTCGTCGACGCGGATCCGCATCGGCAGCGTGTTGATGAACATCCCCATCACCCGGTCGGCTCGGGCGCCGGCATGCATGCGACCGAACACCACGGTCCCGAACACCACGTCGCGCCGGCCGGTCACCCGGGCGAGCACGAGGCCAAAGGCTTGGTGCATGAAGCTCGCCGGGCTCACCCCGAGCCGCGCGGTGCAGCGCCGGATGGCGCGCGACAGCTCGGCGGGCAGCCTGCTCTCCGCCTCCGCGATGCCACGCCCGTCGCCGCGGACGTCGACGAGGCCAAAGGGCGCGGTCGGCTCGTCGATGTCTCCGAGCAACTCGCGGAAGAACGCGGCGTGCTTGCCGAGGCCGATCGCCTGCCGGGCGCGCGCCACGAACTCGCGGTACGGTGCGGGCCGCGGCAGCTCGTCGAGACGGCCGAGCTCGATGGCCCGCTCCTCGGCGGCCAGCAGCTTCAGCGTCGTGTTGTCGATGACGAGGTGGTGCATGAGGACGCACAGCACCCAGCGCTGCTGCGCGCGGTCCTCGACCACGTGGCAGGCGAGCAGCGGCGGCCGCTGGATATCGAGGCGGAGCCGCCGCGGATCGAACCGCTCCTCGAGCGCCCGCACGACGTCGCCGTCGACGGCGCCCAGATCATCGGGATCGAGCCACGAGACGGGGACGACCGCGCGCCGGCGCACCACCTGGACCGGCTGCTCGAGGCCGTCCCACCAGAACCCGGTGCGCAGGATGTCGTGGCGGTCGACGATGTGCTGGAGCGCCGCCAGGAAGCGTTCGAGCCGGCCCCGCGACCTGAAGGCCAGGGTGTACGACTCCATGTATGGATCGGTCTCGGACGGCGCATCGAGCCGGTGGTGGAACAGCATTCCCTCCTGCATCGGCGCGAGCGGGTAGATGTCCTGCACGTTGGCCGCGCCGCCGTCGACCGACGCGACGATCGCGTCGATCGCGTCCTGGTCGAGGCTGACGAGCGTGAGCATCTCCGGCGTGATCCGATCGGCTTGCGCCGGAATCAGGTTCGGAGGCACAGGCAGCTCCGGATCTTCGTTGCGAATCTGCGCCGCGAGCTCCGCCAAGGTCTGCGCCTTGAACACCGCACGCACGTCGCCGTGCAGTCCCTCGCGCCGCATGCGCTCGAGCAAGCTGACCGCCAGCAGCGAGTGACCGCCGAGCGCGAAGAAGTTGTCGTGTCGCCCGACGCGCTCCTGCTTGAGGAGCCTCGCCCACAGCATCGCGAGGCGTTCTTCGATGGGGCCCTGCGGAGGCTCGTAGGAGCGACGCGCGAAAGCCTCGCCCTGAGGCGCCGGCAGCGCCTTGCGGTCGAGCTTGCCGTTGGGGGTGAGCGGCAGCGCTGGGAGCCGCACGTAGGCGGCTGGCAGCATGTATTCGGGTAGGCCTCGTGCGGCGTGCTCACGCAGCGCGCGCGCATCCGGCGCGTGCTCGCCCGTGTAGTACGCGACCAGCCGCCGCTCTCCCGGCGCGCTCTCGCCCACCGGCTGCGCGGCGACCACCACCTCCGCGACGCCTGGCGCACCCGCTAGCCGCGCCTCGATCTCCCCGAGCTCGATCCGGAAGCCGCGAATCTTCACCTGGAAGTCGTTGCGTCCCAGGTATTCGATGCTCCCGTCGGGCAGCCACCGACCCAGATCGCCCGTCCGGTACAGACGCCCCGTTCCCGTGAACGGGTCATCCACGAAGCGCTCCGCCGTGAGCTCCGGCTGCCCGAGGTAGCCGCGCGCCACCCCCGCGCCTCCGACGTACAGCTCGCCCGTCACCCCCACCGCCACCGGCTGCCTCTGCTCGTCCAGCACGTACAGCCGCAAGTCGGGCAGCTTCACCCCGATCGGGCTCGGACCAGGCCGTGCCGCGTCCCGAGCCGCCAGCGCACGGTAGGTCACGTGCACCGTCGTCTCGGTGATGCCGTACATGTTCACGAGCCTCGTCGCTTGCTCGTCGTTGCGCTCGTACCAGGGCTTGAGCGTCCGCAGCTCCAGCGCCTCCCCACCGAAGATCACCCAGCGCAGCTGGTGCACCATCGGCGTCTGCGCCTGCGCCGCCATCAGCTGCTGGAACGCGCTCGGCGTCTGGTTCAGGACCGTCACCCCTTCGGCGCACAGCAATTCATAAAACTCGGCCGGCGAGCGCGCGGTCGTCAGCGGCACCACCACCAGCCGCCCGCCGTACGAAAGCGCGCCCCACAGCTCCCACACCGAGAAGTCGAATCCGATCGAGTGGAACAGGCTCCACACGTCCCGCTCGTCGAACCCGAACCACGCCTCGGTGCATGCGAACAACCGCGACACCTGCGCGTGCTCGACCATCACGCCCTTGGGCCGCCCCGTCGAACCCGACGTGTAGATCACGTACGCAAGGTGGTTCGGCAAAACTTCCACCCCAGGATCGTGCTCGTCCGCCTCCGCCCACTGCGTCGCGTCTCGCTCGACATCGACCCACCGCGCCGACCGCGACACTGGCTCACCCAGCGCCCCCCGCCCCGTCGCGTCCACCAGCACCACCGAAGGGTCGCTGTCGGTCAGCGTCGCCACCAGCCGCTCCGAGGCGTATGCCGGATCGAGCGGCACGTAGGCGCCGCCCGCCTTGAGGACCGCAAGGATCGCGGTCACCAGCGCCACCCCGCGCTCGAGGCAGATCGCCACCCGCTGCTCCGGCCCAACCCCCATCCCGCGCAGGTGATGCGCCAGACGGTTCGCCGCCGCGTTCAGCGCACCGTAGCTCACCCGCTCCGCTCCGTGCACCAGCGCGGTCGCATCGGGGTTGCGCCGCGCATGCGCCTCGAACTGCTCGTGCACGCACCCTCGGCTCGCCGACGCTCGCGTCTGGTTCCACCTCTCCACCACGTCCAGGCGCTCGGCCTCCGGCAAGATCGGCAGTCGGGCGACAACCGCCTCGCCGCCGTCGGCGACGAACGCCTCGATCAGCGTCTCCCAGTACGCGACGAAGCGCTGCGCGGTCGCGCGGTCGAACAGCGCGGTGGCGTAGTTGAGCGTTCCGGTGATCCCGTGCGCTCCGTCCTCGAGCGAGAGCGTCAGGTCGAACTGGGCGGTCGCCTGTCCGATCCGCAGCGGCGTCACCGTGACGCCGGGCAGGCAAAGCTCGCGCTCTGACCCGCCCTGCCAGGCGAGCATCACCTGAAATAGCGGCGTGTGGGCCAGGCTGCGCGGAGGCGCGACCGCTTCGACGATCTGATCGAACGGCAGATCCTGGTGCTCGTGCGCCGAGAGCACCTGCGCGCGGGTGCGCGCGAGGAGCTCCGCCACCGTGGGCGCTCCCTGGAGGTCGATGCGGATCGGCAGCGTGTTGACGAAGAATCCGACGAGCGGCTCGATCTCGGCGCGGTCGCGCCCTGCCACCGGGGTTCCGATCACCACTTCGTGCTGCGCAGCGAGGCGCCCGAGCGTCGCCGCCCAGCTCGCCAGCACCGCCATGTACGACGTCACGCCGTGCCGCCGGCACAGCGTCCGCAGCCGCTGCACGAGCGCGGCATCGAGGCTCACGCCGACCTCGTCCCCGGCGTGAGCCTGTTCTGAGGGCCGCGGCCAGGTGGTGGGCAGCTCGAGCAAGATCGGCGCACCGCCGAGGGCGCGGCGCCAGTACGCACGCTGGCGCTCGACCTCGCCCTCGACGAACCAGGCGCGCTGCCAGGCGGCGTAGTCGGCATATTGGATGGCGAGCGGCGGCAGCGGGTCGGATTCGCCCGCGAGGTAGAGGCGGTACAGCCGACCGAGCTCGTCGAGCAGCACACCCACCGACCAGCCGTCGGAAGCGATGTGGTGCATGACGACCTGCAGCAGGTGCTCGTCCTCGGACACGCGCACGACCAGCGCGCGCACCGGGATCTCGCGCGCGAGGTCGAACGGCGCGCAGGCGTGGGCTTTCACGAGCTCGAGGGCCCGGGCCGCGGCATCCGACGCGCCGTGCAGATCGTCCTCGGCGACCGGTAGCTCGGCGCCGGGCTCGACGATCTGCACCGGTTGGTCGTCGACGAGCTGGAAACGGGTGCGCAGCGCCTCGTGTCGCTCCACGACGCGACGCAGCGCGCGGATCAGGACCGGGCGATCGAGCGGGCCGGTCAGCCGCCCCAGCGCGGTGAGGTGGTACGCCGCGCTCGCGCCTTCCACCCGAGTGAGGAACCACAGGCGCTGCTGCGCGAGCGACAGCGGCAACGGCCCCGTGCGCTTTGCCGGCCGGATCGGCGGCAGCGACGAGGCACGCGCGCCTGCCAGGTGCTCAGCCAGCCGCCACAGCTCCGTGTGCGCGAACAGATCGGCGAGCGAGATCTCGACGTCGAGCGTCCGGCGTAGCCGCGCGAGCAGCCGCACCGCCAGGAGCGAATGCCCGCCGAGCGCGAAGAAGTCGTCGTGGCGCCCGACCTGCTCGATTTGCAGCAGGTCCTCCCAGATCGTGGCGATCAGTTGCTCGGTCCCGCTGCGGGGAGCGTCGTACGACCGCCGGACGTGCGCGTCGGCATCCGGCGCGGGCAGCGCTCGGCGATCGAGCTTGCCTGTCGGAGACAGCGGCAGCGCGGCGAGGCGAACGTACGCGGAGGGGACCATGTAAGCGGGCAGGTGTTGCGCGACGTGCTGCCTCAGCGTCTCGGCGTCCGGGGCCGCGTCGCCGACGAAGTACGCCACCAGCTTCTGGTCGCCGTGCCCGTCGAGCTCGGTTGCGCGGGCCACCACCACGACGTCCGTGACGCCCGTGACCTTCGCGAGCGCTGCCTCGATCTCGCCGAGCTCGATGCGGAAGCCGCGGATCTTCACCTGGTGGTCGTCGCGCCCGAGGTACTCGATGGTGCCGTCCGGTCGCCAGCAACCGACGTCGCCGGTGCGGTACAGCCGCGCGCCCGACGCGCCCAGGGCGCTGGGCGCGTCGAAGAACCGCTCTGCCGTCAGCGCGGGCTGGTTCAGGTAGCCGCGTCCGACCTGCACGCCCCCGATCACGATCTCGCCCGCCACGCCAGCGGGTACCGGCCGCAACTCGCGATCCACGAGGTAGACCCGGACGCCGGCGCTCGGGCGACCGATGATCCGCCACTGGCCCGCGCCGCCCTCGACGTCGTGCATCGTCGCGCTGATCGTCGTCTCGGTCGGCCCGTAGGTGTTGAGCAGCCGCGGCCGGTGCCCGTCGCGCGCAAACCACGCCGCGAGCGCGCGTTCGGTCACGGCTTCGCCGCCGATGATGACCTGCCGCACCGAGACCGGGATCGACGCTCGCTCGGGATCGAGCGCGAGCTGCGCCCAGAACTGGGTCGGCAGATCCACGATCGTCACGCCGTGCGCCTCGCACAGCGCCCAGAATGTACGCGGACCGGCCAGCCACTCGTCGGTGCGCACCACGAGCGTGGCGCCGCGCATCCAGGTCGCGAACAGCTCCTCGACGGACGTGTCGAACGACAGCGAGGCGAACTGCAGCATGCGATCGCCCGGACCGAGGCCGATCCGCTCGGCCAGCGCGGCGTTCTGGTTCACCACACCGCGGTGCTCGATCATCACGCCCTTGGGGCGCCCCGTGGAGCCCGAGGTGTAGAGCACATAGGCGAGGTGCTGCGGACCCAGACCGATGGTCTGGCGATCGGGATTGCGCTCGCTCTCGTGCTGCCATGCGGCGTCGGCCTGCAGGTCGACACGAGGCAGGTGGCGCGCGATCGCGTCCGGGAAAGGCCCGACGTGGAGCATGACCCGCGGGTCGCAGTCCTCGACCATCTGGCCCAGGCGCTCCAGCGGATAGCTCGGATCCAGCGGGACGTAGGCGCCGCCCGCCTTGAGCACGGCCAGCACGGCCACGATGATCTCGGTGCTGCGCGGACCGTACACGGCGACGCGGTCGTCGGGTCTCACGCCCATGGCGCGGAGGTGATGCGCGAGCCGGTTGGCCTGCGCGTTGAGCTCGCCGTAGCGGAGCCGGCGATCGCCCCACGCGAGCGCAATCGCGTCGGGGCGCAGCGCCGCCTGCTGCTCGAAGCGCTCGTGGATGCACGCATCCACGTCGGCCGCGGCCTCGCCACCCGCGCTCCAGGTCTCGATGAGCTGCACACGCTCGGGTCCGGGCAGGACCTCGAGCTCGCGAACGGGCCGGTCCGGAGTGCGCTCGAGCGCCTGGACCAGGCCGGTCAGCGCGCGGACCATGTAGTCGCACAGCCGTGCTGCGCCGATCGAGGCATCGGCCTGCGCGGTCAGGTGGAAACCGTCGCCCAGGTCGTCGACATCGAGGCTCAGGGGGTAGTTGGTGCGCTCGCGGGCGCGGAGCAGCGCGATGCCATCGCCGAGGTATCGCGCCTGACCGCTGCGATCCACCGCGGCCCGATCGCTGTGGCGATAGTTCAACAGCGAGGTGAACAGAGGGGTCTTCGCGGGGACGCCGCTCGCGCGCTGGGCGAGCGCCAGCGATGCGTGCTCGTGGCGGAGCAGCTGGACCAGCGTCGCGTGCGTGCGCTCGAGCGCGCGCCGGACGCCGTCATCGCCGACGTCGATGCGTATCGGCAGTGTGTTGAGGAACATCCCCAGCGCGCGATCCGCGTCCGCGCCGCTCTGCATCCGACCGAACAACAGCGTGCCGAACACGACATTGCGCCGCCCGGTCGTCCGGGCCAGGACCAGGGCCCACGCCAGGTGGACGAGGCTCGCCGCGCTGACCCGCATGGCGCGCGCGACGCGGCGGAGCCCGGTCGACAGCGCGGGGTCGAGCATCTGTCGGACCTCGTCGTGGCCGCGGCCATCGCCCTGGACCTCGACGACACCGAACGGCGCGGTCGGCTCCTCGATGTCGCCGAGCAGGCTGCGGAAAAACGCGTCGTGGTCGTCCTGGCCCACGCTCGTGCAGGCCTGGGCCACGAAGTTGCGAAACGGCACCGCCCGCGGCAAGCGGTCTCGCTCGCCGCGGACGATCATGCGCGCCTCCTCGACGAGCAGGTCCAGCGTCGTGTGATCGCTGATCAGGTGGTGGGCGAGCAGGTGCAGCAGCCAGGGCCCGCCCGCGGAGTCACGCGACGTGCCTGCCGCCTCGTCGGCGATCTCGGCCGGCGTGTGGTCGGGGGTCACGTAGCAGGTGAGGAGCGGCGCGCGGCCCACGTCCAGGCGATAGCGAGATGGGTGGTGCAGCGCTTCGAGGCGTTCGGCCGCGTCGTCCCCCTGCGCATCCAGCTCCACCTCTTGGACCGAGAGCGTCGCTCGCCGCCACACGACTTGGACCGGCTGGTCGAGCCCTTCCCAGACAAAGCCGGTGCGCAAGATGTCGTGACGATCGATCACCTCCTGCAGCGCGGCGACGAAGCCGTCGAGCCGCCCTCGGGTGTCGAAGCGGAGCACGGTGGACAACAGGTACGGGTCGCCGCCGTCCTGGAGCAGGTAGTGGAAGAACAGCCCCTCCTGCAGCGGACCCAAGGGATAGATGTCCTGGACGTTGGCCGCTCCGCCCTCGATCTTCGCGACGATCGCGTCGATCGCGTCCTGGGGCAGCTTGACGAGAGGGATCATGTCCGGCGTGATCCGGGCGACGGGCGCGGTCCGCTCGTTCCGCTGCGTGAGCTCGGCGAGCAGGGCGGCCTTCCCGCTCCTTAGCGACTCGACCAGCGCCGGGTCGAGCGCGCCGCGCGGTGCGCGAATGACCAGCTCACCGCCATCGGCGTGGATCTGGATCTGCTTCTCTTCCAGGAGCTGCAGCAGGGCGCGTGTGTTCACAGTCGGATCTCCTCGACGTCGAGCCCGAACGCCGCGTCCGGATCGCGGACGCCGCCCGGGTGGCACGCAATCAGGCGCGCGGGAACGTTCGGCTCGTCAGCGCTGGCGCGCACCTGCGCCGCAAGCTCGCTCAGCGAGGCCGTCAGAAAGATCGCGGTGACGTCGGCGTGCATGCGCGCGCGGCGCATGCGCTCGATCAGCCGGATGGCGATCAGCGAGTGGCCGCCCAGCGCGAAGAAGTTGTCGTTGCGTCCGACTTGCTCGACGCCGAGCAGCTCGGCCCAGATCTCGGCGAGCGTCTGCTCGATCGCGCCCTGGGGAGCCTCGTACGCCTGATGCCCGAATGCTGCAGCCTCCGGCGCGGGCAGCGCCTTGCGATCGAGCTTGCCGTTGGGCGTGAGGGGCAGCGCAGCGAGCCGCACGTAGGCCGCCGGCAGCATGTACGCCGGCAGCTTCTCGGCGGCGTGACGTCGCAGCGCGTCGTCGTCGAGCGCGGCCGCGCCGGTGTAGTACGCAACCAGGCGCTTGTCGCCGGGAACGTCCTCGCGCACGAGCACCGCCACCTCGTCGAGCCCAGGCAGCTGCGCGAGCGCGCTCTCGACCTCACCGAGCTCCACGCGGAAGCCGCGCACCTTCACCTGCCCGTCATCGCGCCCGATGAACTCGAGCTCCCCGTCGGGCCGCCAGCGCGCCAGGTCGCCGCTGCGGTACATGCGCTGGCCGGGATGGAAGCGGTCCTCCACGAACCGTTCGGCGCTGCGCTGCGGCTGGTGCAGATAGCCCCGCCCCACCTGCGCGCCCGCGATGAACAGCTCCCCCACCACGCCCACCGGCACCGGCTCGCCGCGGCGGTCCAGGACGTACATCCGCGTGTTCGCGAACGGCTTACCGATGCTCACGCGCGCCGCGCCGGCCTCGTGGCGAACATAGGCCGCGCTGCACGATACCGTGACCTCCGTCGGCCCGTACGTGTTGATCAGCCGCGTCTCCGCCCCCAGCGCCTCCCAGCGCGCCAGCGCGTGCGGCGACAGCGCATCTCCCGTCACGTTCATCATGCGCACTCCGTCCAGCGGCGGCGCGCCCGCCTCCGGACGGCTCCACTCGCCGACCAGGCTGTGCCAGTGCGCCGCGGTCAGGTGCACCACGCTCGCGCGCTCGCCTTCGTCCCCGGCCCCGAACGGGCGCGACCTCGGCAACAGCCGCGCTCCCGCCAGCAGCGCTGGCATGATCTCCTCCAGCGAAAGGTCGAAGTTCAGCGAGTTCTGCTGCAGCACCGTGTCCGCGGGTCCGAGCCCGAACCACTCGATCGCCGCAAGCGTGTAGTTCACGAGGTTGCGGTGCTCGATCATCACGCCCTTCGGCTGACCGCTCGAGCCCGACGTGTAGATCACGTAGGCCAGGTGCTCCGCGCCAACACCCAGCGCCCGCGCGTCGAGGTCGTCATCACGGCGCGAGGCCCACTGGCCCGCGTCCAGCTCGACATCGAACATCGGGACCGTCCCGGCCACGTGACGGCGCGCCACGTCGCGCCCTGCGCCCCCCGCCGTCAGCACCGCGACGGGCGCGCTGTCCTCGATGATGTGGGCCAACCTCTCGCCTGGGTAGGCAGGATCGAGCGGCACGTACGCTCCGCCCGCCTTCAGCGTGGCTAGCAGCGCGACAAGCACCGGCGTGCCGCGCTCGGCGCACACGCCCACCCGCGCGTCCGCCGTGACGCCCACCTCGCGCAGGTGTCGCGCCAGCCGGTTGGCTCGCCGGTTCAGCTCGCCGTAGCTCAGGCGCTCCGTCCCGTCGTCGACCGCGATCGCCTCAGGGGCCCGCGCCACCTGCGCCTCGAACAGCTCGTGCACGCACCGCTCGAGCGGCAACGCACGCCCCGTGTCGTTCCACTCGACCACCACGCGCTGCCACTCCGCCGGCGACAGCACAGGAATCGCACCGATCGGCTGCCGATCGTCGGCCACCATGCCCTCCAGCACACGCAGCCAGTAGCCACGGTAGCGCTCCACCGTCTCGCGCTCGAACAGCGCCGTCGCGTAGTTCAGGCTCCCGACCAGCCCCTCCTCACGCTCCTGCAGCGCCAGCGTCAGGTCGCACTGCGCCGTGTCCAGCTCCGTCGGGAGCGTCGTCACCTGCAAGCCAGGCAGCGTCACCGGCGCATCCCGCGTGCCGTGCCAGTCGAGCATCACCTGGTACAGCGGCGTGTGCGACAGGCTGCGCGGCGGCGCGACCACCTCCACCACCTGATCGAACGGCAGGTCCTGGTGCTCCTGCGCCGCAAGCACCTGCGCACGCGTACGCGCCAGCACCTCGCTTACCGTCGGCTCTCCCTGCAGGTCGATGCGCAGCGCCAGCGTGTTCACGAAGAACCCGATCAACGACTCGATCTCCGCCCGCCCACGCCCAGCCACGGGACTCCCGATCACCACCTCTTCTTGCCCGCTCAGCCGAGAGAGCACCGCCCCCCAGCTCGCGAGCAGCGTCATGTACATCGTCACCCCGTGACGACGGCTCAGCGCACGCAGCCCGCGCGTCAGCTCCGCGCCCACCTCGACGTCGATGCTCGCGCCTGCAGGATCCTGCTGCGCAGGGCGCGGTCGGTCCCACGGCAAGCTCAACAGGCTCGGCGCACCGCAAAGGTTGCTCCGCCAGAACTCGCTCTGCCGCGCAAGCTGCCCGCTCGCCAGCGTGCTCCGCTGCCACGCTGCCCAATCCGCGTACTGCACCGTCGGTGCCGGCAGCGGATCGGCTCGACCCGACGCATACGCGGCGTACAGCGCGCTCAGCTCGCGCAAAAAGACGCCCACCGACCAGCCGTCCGACGCGATGTGGTGCATCACCACCTCGAGCACGTGCTCGTCTTCGCCCGTGCGCACGACAAGCACCCGCAGCGGCAGGTCCTCGCTCAGCTCGAACGCCCTGGCCGCATGCGCATCGCCCAGCGCGCGCGCCGCAGCCGCCGCATCGGCCGAGCCTCGCACATCCTCCTCGCGCAGCTGAAGCGCGGCCGTCGCCTGCACCTCCTGCACCGGCACGCCGTCCTGCACCCCGAAGCGCGTGCGCAGCGACTCGTGACGCTCCACGATTCGCCTCAGCGCGCCCACCAGCGCGCCCCGGTCCAGCGCGCCGCGCAGCAAAAACGCACCCCGGATGTGATACGCCGCGCTCGCGCCCTCCAGCCGCGTCAAAAACCATAGCCGCTGCTGCGTCAGCGACACCGGCTCCGGTCCGCGCCGCTCACCCGCCGCGATCTCCGGCAGCTCCGTGCGCTCCGCCACCCTCACGCGCGCCGCCAGCCGGTGCAGCTCGGGGTGCGAGAACAGCTCGGACAACGCAAGCTCCACCCCCAGCAACCGACGCACCCGCGACACAAGCTGCATCGCCAGCAACGAGTGCCCACCAAGCTCGAAGAAGTGGTCGCTCCGGCTCACCCGCTCGCGCCCCAAAAGCTCGCTCCACAGCCCGGCGAGGATCTCTTCAATCTGATTCCGCGGCGCTTCGCCTGGCTTCGCCTCCGACGCCTCGGGCGCAGGCAGCGCACCCCGGTCGAGCTTGCCGTGCGCCGTCAGCGGCAGCGCCTCGAGCGCCACGTACGCCGTCGGCACCATGTACGACGGAAGGCTCCGCGACGCGTGGGCGCGCAGCGCGTCCCCTAGATTCCCCTCGCCCGTGTAGTACGCCACCAACCGCGCATCGCCCGCGTCCCCGCCCTCGCGACGCGCCACCACCACCACCTCTTCGACTCCCCTCACCTCCCCGAGCCGCGCCTCGATCTCCCCAAGCTCGATACGGTAGCCTCGAAGCTTCACCTGAAAGTCGTTGCGGCCCACGTACTCGATCGTCCCGTCCGCACGCCAGCGACCGAGGTCCCCTGTCCGGTACACTCGTCCTCCGGACACGAACGGATCGTCCACGAACCGCTCCGCCGTCAAACCAGGCTCCCCCAGGTAGCCCCGCCCCACCCCCGCCCCGCCAATCACGATCTCACCGACCACACCAACCGGCGATGGCCGAAACGACGCGTCCACGACGTACACCCGCACATTCGTGATCGGTCGGCCGATGTGCGGCGAACTGCCCGAGATGCGCGCCACCGTGGCGTCGACGGTGCACTCGGTCGGGCCGTAGACGTTGTAGAAGGTCGTCTGGCCTTGCTCGACCAGCGCATGCCACTGCGCCGGGCTGATCGCCTCGCCGCCGACCAGCGTGACGGCGCAGCGAGGCGCCCCGTGCTCGTCCAGCGTCAGCGCCAGCTGAGACGGCGTGCAGTCCAGGACGTCTATCTCGTGCGCGGCGACGAAGTCGCGCAACGCCGCGCCGTCGGCCCGCACATCGGCCGGCACGACGACGAGCGTGCGTCCAGACAGCAGCTGGACCCACTGCTTGACGGACGAGTCGAACGCGAGCGGCGCGTTGAGGCTGACCCGCCGGCAGCGCGGGTGATGCGCGTGGATGGCGCGCTCCAGCGCCGCCCAGAGGTTGACCACACTACCGTGCTCGACCATGACCCCCTTCGGTCGCCCGGTCGATCCCGACGTGTAGATGACGTAGGCCAGCTGGCGAGCCGGATCGCTCGACGCGCCGGGCGCATCGCTTACCGTCTCCTCAAGCCGCGCGTCGGCCATTCCCCGGGCAAGCGCGATGTTCGCTCCGCCCGCGGCCAGCAGGATCACCGGCGGTGCGGAAGGTAAGCTCGCGCGGAGCGCCGCCTGCGAGATCACGCAGACCGGTCCGGCGTCGACCAACACCTGCGCGAGGCGCTCCGGCGGCCACGACGGGTCGAGCGGCACGTAGGCGCCTCCGGCCTTGAGGATGCCGAGCACGGCGACGATCATGTCAACCCCGCGCTCGAGCACGATCGCAACCCGGCGATCTGGCCCGACGCCGTGGGCGCGCAGGGCCTGCGCCACGCAGTTCGCCCGCGCATCGAGCTCGGCGAACGTCACCTCGATATCCCCGTGCACGACGGCGATCGCCCGTGGCGTCCGCGCGACCTGCGCCTCGAACAGGCCGTGGACGGACGCGCCTCGTGGGACCTCGATCGCGGTGTCGCTCCAGGACGCGAGCACGCGCTCGCGCTCGGACGCCGGCAGCACGTCGAGCTCGCACACGGGCCGCGCGGGCTCCGTTGCGAGCGCGTCGACCAGCACGTGGAGCGCGGTCTGTACGAAGTCGCAGATCCGCTCTGGCCCCACCTCCCGCGGCGCCTTGGCCGTGAGGACGAGCGCCTGCCCGAGATCGTCGATGGTGAGACCGAGCGGGTAGTTCGTGCGCTCGCGGCTGGCGAGGAGCTCGATCTCCGATCCCAGCACGTGCGAAAGCGATGGCGCATCGCTGTCGTCCGCGCTGAACCGGTAGTTGAGGAGCGAGGTGAACAGCGGCGCCTGGCTCGGGATCGCGCTGGCTCGCTGCGCCAGCGCGAGGGGCGCGTGCTCGTGGCGGAGTAGCTCGACGATGCGCGCGTGCGTGCCTCGCGCCGTGTCCGCGACACCGCGTGCGTCCACGTCGATGCGGATCGGCAGCGTATTGATGAACACGCCGAGCGCCCGGTCCGCTCGCGCGCCGCCCTGCGTGCGACCGACGAGCACGGTGCCGAACACGACGTCGCGCCGGTCCGTCGTCCGCGCCAGCACGAGCGCCCACGCCAGGTGAAAGAGGCTCGCCGTGCTCACGCCCAGCGCCCGCGCGCGATCACGGACCGCGCGCGCGAGCTCGGCCGGCAAGATCCGGCTCGCCTCGGCGATGCCGCTGCCGTCGCCGTGCACGTCGAGCAGCCCGAACGGCGCGGTCGGCGCGTCGACGTCGCCGAGCATCTCGCGGAAGAACGCCTCGTGCTCGCTGGCAGAGACCCGCGACCTCGCCTGCGCCACGAAGTCGCGGAACGGCGCCGGCGCCGGCAAATCGCGCTGGCCGTCCTCGATCGCGCGCGCCTCGGCGAGCACGGTCTCCAGCGTCGTGTGGTCCAGCACCAGGTGATGAAACAGGAGGTGCAGAAGCCAGCGCCCGCGCGTCGGGTCGGCAGCGACGCGACCGCGAAACAGCGGCGGCCGGGTCACGTCGATCCGCGCGTCGTGACCTGCCTCGAGCTGCGCGACGATATCGCCGGCGTCCGGATCGAGCGCGACGACCTCGACCTCGAGCGTCGCACGCCGGTGTACCACCTGGACCGGCTGCTCCACCACGCCCTGCCAGGCAATGGCGGTGCGCAGGATGTCGTGGCGGTCGATCACCTGCTGCAGCGCCTGGAGGAAGCGGTCGAGCCGCGCGCGGCTGGCGAAGCCGAACACGCCGGACATGACGTACGGATCCGCGTCGTCGGGGCTCCGCACCAGATGATGGAACAGGATCCCCTCCTGGAGCGGCGCCAGCGCATAGATGTCCTGCACGCCGGCCGCGCCGCCATCGACCGCCGCGACGATCGCGTCGATGGATGCCTGGCTGAGGCTCACCAGCGGCAACATCTCGGGCGTGATGCGGTCGGCGTCCGGCGGGATGAGATTCGGCGGCACCGCCACCTCGTCGCTGTCCGCGCCGACCTGGCTCGCGAGCGCCGCCAGGGTCGGAGCGCTGAACACGACCCGCACGTCGGCGTGCATGTGCGCGCTGCGCATGCGCTCGATCAGCCGGATGGCGATCAGCGAGTGGCCGCCCAGCGCGAAGAAGTTGTCGTGGCGGCCGACCCGCTCGATCCCGAGCAGCTCGGCCCAGATCCCGGCGAGCGTCTGCTCGGTCGCGCCCTGGGGAGGCGCGTACACCCGGTGTGCGAACGCCGCAGCATCCGGCGCGGGCAATGCCTTGCGATCGAGCTTGCCATTCGTCGTCACCGGCATCGCCGCGAGCCGCACGTACGCCGCCGGTACGGCCGCCGCTGGCAGCCGCTGCGCCGCGTGCGCTCGCAGCGCCTCGGCGTCCGGCGCCTGCTCGCCATCTGCCGTGTAGTACGCCACCAGCCGAAGGTCGCCCGGCTCGTCCTCGCGCGCCGTCACCGCCACCTCGCGCAGCCCCTTCACCTCGGCGAGCCGCACCTCGATCTCGCCCAGCTCGACCCGTACGCCGCGGATCTTCACCTGCAGGTCGTTGCGCCCCAGGTACTCGATCGCCCCGTCTGACCGCCAGCGCCCCAGATCTCCCGTGCGATACAGCCGACCACCCGCCGTGAACGGATCGTCGACGAAACGCGCTGAGGTCAGCGCCGGCTGGTTCAGGTAGCCCCGCGCCACCTGCACGCCGCCGATGTAGAGCTCGCCCGTCGCGCCCACCGGCACCGGCTGCCGCCGCTCGTCGAGAATGTAAAGCTGTGTGTTCGCAATCGGCCGGCCGATGGGGATCGAATCGCTCGTCTCGCCCGGCCTGCACTGCCACGCAGTGACATCCACCGCCGCCTCGGTCGGCCCGTACAGGTTGTGGAGCTCTATCCCGGGCAGCCGGTCGTGGAAGCGCCGCACCAGCGGCGCTGGCAACGCCTCGCCGCTGCAGAACACCCGCACCAGGCTCGTGCACCGCTCCGCCACGTCCTCGGCCAGGAACGCCTGCAGCATCGACGGCACGAAGTGCAGCGTCGTCACCCTCGCGCGCTCGATCAGCGTCGCCAGGTACTCCGGGTCCTTGTGCCCGTGCGGCCGCGCCATCACCAGCTGCGCTCCCGCCATCAGCGGCCAGAACAGCTCCCACACCGACACGTCGAACCCGAACGGCGTCTTCTGCAGCACCACGTCCCGCTCGCCCAGCCCGTACGCCTGCTGCATCCACAGCAGCCGGTTCACCACGCCGCGGTGCTCGTTCATCACCCCCTTGGGCGTCCCCGTCGAGCCCGACGTGTAGATCACGTACGCCAGGTCGCGCTCGTGTCCCTCCGCCGGCGTCTCGTCGCACGGCTCATGCGAGAAGCCCCAGGCCTGCATCGAGAGCGCCACGCGCCGTGCGCCGATGCCTTCGACCTCGACCAGCGTCCGGTCACCCACCTCGTCCACCAGCACCACGCACGGCGCGCTGTCCGCGATCATCTCGCGCAGCCGCACCTTCGGCTGGTCTGGATCGAGCGGCACGTAGCAGCCGCCCGCCTTCAGCACCGCCAGAAGCCCGATCACCATCTCCACGCTGCGCTCCAGGCACAGCCCCACCGGCACGTCTGGGCCCACGCCCTGCCGCCGCAGCGCGTGCGCAAGCTGGTTGGCGCGCGCATTGAGCTCCGCGTAGGACAGCCGCCGCGCGCCGTCGTCCACCGCCACCGTGGCCGGGGTCCGCGCCACCTGCGCCTCGAACAGCTCGTGCACGCGCAGCCCCGTCGGGTACGCCGTGCCGGTCTCGTTCCAGCCCACCACCACCTGGCGCCGCTCGTCCTCGTCGATCAGCGGCAGCGCGCCGATCGGCCGGCCAGCGCCGCCTTCGAGCACAGCATTCATCACGCACGAAAGGCGGCGCTGAATGCGCTCGATCTCGCCGCGCTCGAAGGCCGCGCGGCTGTAGTCGAGCTCGATGATTGCGCGGTCGGTCCCCGGATACTCGTTGATGCACACGGCCAGGGGGACCTGAGCGAAGCCGCTGTACATCTTGTCGACCACCGCCCAGCGCGCCGCGCCGATCGGCGCTGCTTCCGGATAGATGTCCAGGCTCAGCGTCACGTCGAACAGCTGCCGCCGGCCGAGCTGGTCGAGGCGCAGCGACCTGTTGAGATCCTGGATCGGGAATCGTTGATGGCGATAGCAACGCCGCAGCTCGGCGGCGATGTCCTGCATCAGCTCGGCGATGCTTTTGCCGCGATCGACCTGGATCCCGAGCGGGATCATCGAGGAAAACATGCCCGCCGTGCACCGGTCGCGCGCCGTGCCGCGGTTGTGCACCGACACCCCGATCACCACCTCCTCTACGCCATGCGTGCGCGCGAAGTAGGCGGCCACGACGGCGAGCAGGAAGTGCTGCAACGTGCTCCCAGACGCCGCGAGATACGCGCGCAGGCGGGCGAGCTCGTCGCCCTCGATCCGCCGCATGACACGGTCGCTGACCCAGGCGTCGCGACCGCTGGCCATGGCCTCGATCGCGCGCGGCGAGAGGAGCGGCGGTGGCAAGGTGGCGAATCGCTCTGTCCAGAACTGTCGATCGGCCTCGTAGCGGGGCGACGCCAGATACAGCCGGTCTTTCTCGGCAAACTCGAGGTAGGACGGCGCCGGCGCGCCCACCGGTGCGCCGCGCGAGCACCGCTCGTAAGCCTCCGCGATGGCGCGCACCACGATGGCGAAGTGGGTGCCGTCGGACACGAGGTGGTGGAAGTGGAGCCGAAAGTACCGGCAGTCCGGCCTGATCCGCACGAGCTGCGCCTCCCACAGCGGGCGGCCGTAAAGCTCGAACGGCGTGCTTGCTGCCCGCTGGATGTGGGCCCAGGCGCGCGCCTCGGCGTCGTCGTGGCCGGTCAGGTCGAGCACCGGCACGATGCCACCGACACGCGGCACGACGCGCTGGAAAGGGACACCGGCCTCCTCCCCGATCACCAGCCGAAGCGCGTCGTGGCTCTGGACGACGTGACCGAACGCCGCCTCGAACCGCGCCTCGTCGAGGTCGCCATCGATCCGAAAGACCATCCCGATGTTGTAGGACGGCACCCCTGGCGCCAGCATCTGATCCAGCCAGATCGCCTGCTGGACGGACGTGAGGTCATGTCGAGTGGTCAACGGCGACTCCTGGGCGCTCGGGTGACGTCGGTTCGCAAGCGAGAAGTTCATCCACACCTGGCGCGTGGCCTCGGGCCCACGGATCGGGGTGCGCCGCGGCCGGCGACGTGGCTGTCGTCGGTTCATCCGCTGGATCGGGCGTCCCTTCGTCGAAGTCCCGGAATCGCGGCGAGAGCAGCGCGATGAGCGACAGGAGGCCGCCAGCGGCGCCGCACACGATGAAGACGAAGGCCAGACCGCGGCCCTTGCCTGTGCCGACCCAGGCGCCCACCGTGCTCGCCCAGGCGCCTCCGGGCAGAAGCGCCGGCTCGAAGACATGGTGAGCGAAATAGCCACCCACCAGCATCGCCACGCACAACATGACCCCGTTGAGCGCAGCATTCAGCGCGAACAGACTTCCTCGGCTTTCGACCGGCGTCTTGCGCAGGAGCAGCGCGAGGGCGCATGCGGTCGACGTCGCACCGCCGAAGTACGCGCCGAACGCGCACAGGGCCCACAGGACCGTCGAGCTCGCGAGCCCGACCAGCACCAGCGTCAGCGATACCAACAGCTGAGCCACGAGCATCCAGCGCATCTGGCGACGACGCACCGGCGCGACCACCAGCAGTCCCGACCCCGCCACCGCTCCCAGCGCACCGCTGCTCAGGATCAAGCCGACCGCTTCGCTGGCATGCGTCGACAGGACGAGCGGGATCATCATGCTCGCGGCGAGCACGACGAGGGCCTCCTGGATCGCGCCATAGATCGAGAGCCCGGCCATCATCGGCACCTCGCGGAGATAGGCCAACGCGGAGCGCACGCTGAGAGCGGTCTCGCGGAAGAGCGACGACCGCCCCGCGCGCTCGACCCCGCGGACGGCCTGCCGGCTCCGCGAGAGCCCGCCGAACGCGGCGATCGCTCCAGCAGCCACGAGGAGAATGTGCACGGTGACGATGCCGGTCAGTCCGAGCGCGGCCATGAGGTAACCCGCGACCAGGGGCACCGCGACCTGGAACACGCTCTGCGTGAGCCCGATCAGAGCACCAGCCTGGGTGAGCCGCTCCCGCGGCACGATCGATCCCATCGCCGCCCGGTACGCCGGGATGCGGATCGAGCCAACGACCGCACTGGCGACGTTGAACGCATAGAGGTGGCCCGGCTGCATCCGATTCTGAAACACCAGGACAGCGAGCACGGCGACCAACACCGCCGAGCAGACGTCGCACCCCACGATGACCCAGCGCCGGTCGAACCGATCGGCCAGCGCGCCCGCCACCGGGGTCATGAGCAGGCTTGGAAACGCGGTCGCCACGATCGCCATCGAGAACTGCTGCGCAGATCCCGTCTGCTGGAACAACCAGACTCCGAGCGCGAACGTCATCAGCGCGGAGCCGAGGTCGAAGGCGGTCTCGCTCGCCCACAACAAGGCGAACGTCTGCCGGACGCGTGTTTGCGTCACCACGGCCTCGTCACTGCCGCTTGGCGCGAGCGACCGCCGCCTCGAGGCGGTCGAGGATCTCGCCGACATCGGACCTCGTCACGATCAGCGGCGGGAGCAGCCGGAGCACGGAGCCACGCCGGCCCCCAGTTTCCACGAGCAAGCCGCTCTCGAATGCCGCTCGCTTGATCGCCGCGCTCAGCACTCCGTCGTGCCGTCCGCGGCGCGCGCCGGGCGACGGCTCCACGACCTCGACGCCGATCATCAACCCGCGCCCGCGCACGTCTCCCAGCTCCGGGTGGTCGCTCGCGATCCGGCGCAGACCCGTCATGAGCAGCTCACCCATCTCCGCTGCGTGCTCGGCGAGCCGATCGCGTCGCAAGATCTGCATCGTGACCTTTCCGGCCACCATCGCGATCTGGTTACCGCGGAACGTTCCGGCGTGCATGCCGCGGGACCACAGATCGAGAGCCTCGTCGTACACGACGACCGACAGCGGGAAACCACCGCCGACAGCTTTGGACAGAATGAGCACGTCGGGCACGATGCGCGCGCGTTGGAACGCGAACATGGTCCCGGTCCGTGCGAATCCGGTCTGCACTTCGTCGATGACGAGCGGGATCTCGAGCTCGCGGGTGAGCTGCCGCACTTGGCGTAGCCAGTCGTCCGAGACCGGGATGCACCCTCCCTCCCCTTGGACGACCTCGACGATGACGGCCGCTGGGCGGGGAATCCCGCTCTCCGGATCACACAACAGATTTCGCAAGTAGTGGATCGAGAGCTGGTCGGTATCGCGTCCGTCGGTGCCGAACGGGCAGCGGTACCGGTACGGATACGGCGCGAAGTGGATACCGCCAGCCGCACCGGGCAGCCCCGCCTTGGGGGTGAGATTTCCCATCGCGGCCAGCGCGCCGCCGGTCATGCCGTGGTACGCGCCGTGAAAGGCAATGATTGGCTGGCGACCCGTAGCGATGCGCGTCAGCTTCATCGCCGCCTCGACCGCATCGGACCCACTCGGACTGCAGAACTGGACCTTCGCCCGGGCGGCCCACTTGTCTGGTAAGAGGCCGAACAGCTCGTCGAGGAACTCGCACTTGGCCGGCGTGGTCAGATCCAGGACCTGCTGCACGTGACCCGAGTCGATGAAGTGTAGGAGTGCGTCTCGGATCTCCGGGTGATTGTGCCCGAGCGGCAGAGCGCCGGCGCAGGCCAGACAATCGATGAACTCGCGCCCGGACCGGTCGCGCATGCGGATGCCCGTCCCGCGCTCGAACACCGTTTCGAACGACGACGCATAGGTCCGTGCGCTGGACTCACGTCGCTTGACGGACTCATACAAATCCTCTGCTGTCTTGGCGAGGCCGGCGACCATGGGCATGTCTGCTGACAACATCGATCACTCCTCCTTGGCGCCGTCGGCGCGCGACCAGCCGTACACCGAGCCTATTTCCTGAACGGGGACCTTTCACGAACTCCACGTGTGGCGGCTGGTCGACACACAATCGACGCGCATCTAGACGGCCCTCTGTCCGCCGACCGTCATATCGTCGTGACCAGGCCATCCACGACGGGACTGTTCACGTAGGCGCGATCAATGTGGAGCTCGGCGATGCGCAGCCGCCGTCTCGTGCGCCACCATGCGCTCTCGGAACCCCTGCAGCGCGCCCTGCGAGAATGGGGGCGTGACCGCACCCAGGCAGCCGAGCACCATCTGCCAGCGCAGGTCCACGACGGACAGCTCCACCGCCTCTGCATCCGATGCGCCGACGTAACCTTGAAGCAGCGTGACCATGCACATGAGCGCCGGTGGATGGGGCGGCTCCCCTGCTCCCGTTGTCCGGTACATGCTCTCGAGCTGCTCTTGGAATGCCCCGTCGAACAGCTCGTGCCGGTGCAGCCTGAGAAAGCCGAGCAGTGTCCTTACGCGTGCCAACGGCTTCATCAGCGACTGCTCCTGCCGCGACAGCTCCACCGGCGGCGACTATCGTTCCATTCATGCACCTCCTGGTGCGGATGAGATCATGGCCATGCGAACCTGTCGATCCATCCATCGGACCGCTCAGAATTTCCAAAAAATCAACCTGGTCGATGCTCTAGCGCGCGCTCTCGCGCCGTCAAGTCCTCACGAAGCGCGTGCCTCACGGAGCGCGCACTGCGCGCATGCAAACGCGCGGCCACCGTGTTTGGAGAGATCCCCGCCATGCGCGAGACCTCCGCCGCCGACTTGCCCTCGATCCGGTTCTTCCCCGCTCAGAAGAATTGACCCGCCTTTGCTCACGAGTCAACCATGTGTCGGCAGCCACAACATTTCTTTACTCACGAGTCACATATATAGGCAGCCCCAACATTTTCAGTGCTGCTGCGGCGAGCTCGAGCGGCAATGAGGGGAACGTGGACGAGCTGAGCCGGTCCAACGCCGCTCGAGGAGGCTCTTTCCCCTGGCTGAGGACACACGTATCCGCTGCAAGCGGCGTTTGACAGCGATACGCATGCGACGCGTGCGTTGCGGGGCGGTGTCAACGCTATGGCGACAAGCCGAGGAGAGCGGCGAAGAGCGTATGCACGAAGCGGTGCGAGCCAGCGAAGCGGAGCCAACTCTGACGCGCCCGATGAATGCCTGTGGTCCTCGACCGACCAGCTCTGGGGGAGGTCGGTCACCACGTATCGTTCGCGAATGAAGTCGGTCAGCCGGCCCTGCTCTCCCTCGAAGCGGTCGAGGATCTGCCGGCGAACAACGAGCCGCAGGGGTTGATGGCTGCCCCGCGGGGTCCAGCCCACCTCACCGACGTACTGCTTGACCATGCGGAGGCACTCGCCGGTGCCGGCCAGCGTGACCACCAGCGCGTTGAACGACAGCTTGCCCTTGTAGGAGAAGTCTGCGCCCTCGAACTGATTCCCGTACAGCGCCTTGAGATGGCCGTCGAGGTAGACGACCGCGAGCGAGCGCTCGGTGCAGCGCCGGCCATTGTGCCGCGCGAGCTTGCTCCACACCTTGTGCTGGACCGCGTCGATCGCCTGCCGAAGACCAGTCAGCGCGTCGGCGTTGAAGCGCCTCAGGAAGTCCCCCGCGGTCGTCGGTCGGGCTGCCGGCACGCACCGAACATCCTGCACACCGCCTCGTCGTTCTGCAGCGTTGCCGTGTCCTCCAGGCACCGCCCGCCGACGTAGACGTTCATCGCCTGGGCGAGCACATGGTCCGCCTCGCGATACGGAAGGTGCTGCTTGAGCACGCGAACCCGCTGATTGATCTCCTGGGCCACCCCGAACTTCCGATAGAACTGCTCGACCAACGCCAGCCCGCCGCATCGCGTCTCGGTCGCACGAGGCTCGATCTCGACGTGCAGCTTCGGCAGCCGCAGGACGGGTCCCCCGTCCTCGTGCGCGACGAGTCCCGCCTCGGCGGCGACATGAACCGGACCTCGCCGTTCATCCAGAACCTGCTCGATACCGGCGTCTGGCTCTTCTACTACTTCACCGACGAGGAGGTGAGGATCGACGGCGCTGTCGACAAGGTCGTGCTCACCGTGCGTAACTTCGCCTCCGAGCTCGAGCGGGAGAAGATCAGCCAGAGGACGCACGAGCACCTCCCGACCAAGGCCCGGCGCGGGCTCAACGTCGGCGGCCGGGTCTACGGCTACGACAATATCGAGATCGAGGACGGCGACCGGCGCGTACGCGTCGAGTACAAGATCAACGAGGAGCAGGCGAAGATCGTCCGCGAGATCTTCCGGCGGTACGCCGCCGGTGAAGGGCTTCGAACGATCGCGAAGGACCTCAACGCCCGCGGCGTCGAGCCCCCAGGGCTGGTCGACGCGGCAGGCCATCGCCGAG
Organism: Sorangium sp. So ce836; assembly: GCF_028553905.1. Classification (NCBI taxonomy): domain Bacteria; kingdom Pseudomonadati; phylum Myxococcota; order Polyangiales; family Polyangiaceae; genus Sorangium; species Sorangium sp. So ce836. Next base: position 7,280,045 of record NZ_CP102233.1, read on the forward strand.
GCCCTCCGGAGATGCGTTGCCGCATCGCCGAGCGCGCGAGAGGGCAAACGCTACCGGATCGAGGGGGAGGTCGGGCTCGAGGCGATGCTCGCCATCGAGGGTAGTGCCAGGTGCACTACCGATGGCGTCCCCAGCGGGATTCGAACCCGCGTAATATGCCGCCATCTGCTGGTTTCGAGCCGCCATCCGGAGGGTTCGACGCGCCGCATGCACCCGGACCGGCGCCCGTAAGTGCGCGAAATGTCGTTTTTGGGGCAGCGTTGGGGCAGAGCCATGAGGCCGTCCCGCATGGCTCCCTCCCCTCCCCAGACGTAGCCCATGGCGGCGCCGGCGACCAGCAGGTCGTAGTCGAGCTCGTCGAGATGCGCGGCGCCGCCGCGGCCGCTGGCGTGTTCTGGGACGTGCTCGAGGCGGGGTCGGCGCAGGCCGCGCACGACGTCACCGGCGGCGATGTGGACCCATGCAGCGACCCGGCCTGTCCGTTCGCCCGGTGCTCGCACGCGCGCCACCGCGGGGGCGAAGGGGGCTCGCGATGAGGGCCGGGCCGCTGGAGCAGGACTACGGGCGCCTGCGGGTGATCCAGGAGTACGCCGGGCGCGATCGGCACCGCGCGGCGCTCGCGCTGGTCGAGTGCGTGCCGTGCAGCGTGCGGCTCCGGGTGCGCGGCAAGCACCTGCGCAGCGGCAAGGCGGAGAGCTGCGGCTGCTTGAACCGCGAGCGCGTGGCGGCCGCCCGCGCGCGCGAGGCGCTCAGGCGCAAGGCGGCCGCGTGGTTTCGGGGTGGTGGAAGGAAGGGAGAGGCGATGTCAGGCACAGAACAGAAACGCGAGCTCTCGGTGGCCTCGGCCGCGCGGCGGCTCGGGATCAGCGACAGCGCGACGAGGCAGGCCATCACGGCGGGCCGCCTGCGCGCGCGGAAGGACGGCGGCACCTGGTACGTCGACGCGGCCTCGGTGGAGAGCTTCGTCGTCAGCAACCGGGGTCCGAAGCCCAGGGAGCCGCGGCGGCCCGTGATCCACGAGATCGACGTGCAGGGCCTCACCCGCGAGGAGGTCCAGGAGCTCGACGCGATCGCGGCGCGGATGCGGGCGGCGAAGGGGGCGCGGGCGGCATGAACGACATCGTCGCGCTCCGCGCCAAGCTCATGGCCACCGTCGCGCTCTTCGACGAGAGCACGCCGGAGGCCGAGCGGCGATCCTCGGGGATGCGCCTCATCACCGAGGCCCTCGGGCTGCTCGAGCGGTTCGAGCCCGTCACGGAGGGCGTCGCGCCCGCGGCGCTCTCCGTCGCGTGCCGGATCACGGGCCACGACGTGGACGGCAGCCGTCTCGCGCACCACGGCACGCCGGCGGCGCTGGTGCGCAAGACCACAGAGAGCCTCGAGGCCTTCGCGCGCGCGGTCGTCGAGGAGGCCGTGCGGGAGTCGACCCGCGCCCAGATGCGGCGCCCGCTCGAGGCGCACCTGATGGAGGAGCGCATCGGCTTCCTGTCTGAGATCGAGGGGCTCCGGCTCGAGCTCGAGAGCCTCCGCGCGCAGCTCACGGCCTGCCGGTGCAAGTGCGGTGGGGACCGGCCCGCCTACGTGCTGACCGCCGACCTGCTCTCGGCCGCAGACCAGCGCTGCGCGTGCGTGCTCAGCGGGGTGCATGGCTGCTGCGTCGGGCACTGCCCCGATAGCGCGGCCCGCGCGCGGGCGAGGAGGGGCTCACCGACCTGACCGACCCGGCGCCACGTGGCGCCGCGGACGCTCGCCCCTGCGTGCGGGGGCGAGCGTCCGCGGTGATGCGGGACTAGGAGACACAATGAGATCGATAATTGCGGCACTTGTAGTTGGCGTGGCGATGGCGGTCGGATGCAAGGCCATCCCGGACGGCGACGATCTGGACAGGCTACAAGACCAGGTGGCGTCACTGCCGACAGGGCTGAAGGCAGCACTGTCCCAGTGGGCCGCCAACCGGATAGCCTACGGGTACTGCCTTAATCACCGCGGAAACAACCTCGGAGGCCTATTCTGCGTAGACGGCAAGGCGAAGGACGGTGAGTACATTCCCGTACCGATGGAGGAGATGCTCCTGTGTCTGAACAGGAACCTTACAACGACATACAAGGAGTGCCTGGATCTCATCGTAAGAGATATTAACCGCATTAGAGGCGACCAGTTCGGATGCGAGTGGAGTTGGTTCGAGCCGGACATGGATCCGGCCAAGATCCCGCCCGAGATGGACGCCAAAAGAATCACTGACGAACAGATCCGAGACGCCCTGCTCGGCCCTCCTCCCCCCGTCGAGATCCAGTTGCTGCTGATGGGCGTACCTGGATTCGTCGGACCCGGCGGCGTCCTGTGTCCCCAGGGCGTCGACTGGGCCTGCGTCGACAACCCGCTCGACGATGCGCCGCCGAGCACGTCCGCCTCGTCCGGCGGAGGAGACCGATGAAGCGCTCGCTCTGCACGCTGGGCATCGCCGCGGCCCTCGCGTTGCCTGCCTCCGCCGTCGGTCAGGAGCCGCGCAAGGTCCGCATCACCGTGGAGCCGTGGGCCGGCGTGATGGTCTTGGGGTTCGACGCACCTGCGGGCGGCATGTCGGCCGGTGCGTCCGCGCTCGCGCGGGTCCCGATTGGCGACGACGCGGGGGTGGACCTTGGCGCAGGCCTCCGCCTCATCGGCATCCAGGGCGGCTGGTATCACATGGGTGTCGTCGCCGGGCCGCGGGCAGGGGCGTGGAGGCGTTGGGGCGCCTTCGAGCTCGGGGGCGGACTTGGCCTGCCGTACGGGCAACTCGCGACGTGCCGACCGTGGGATACCGGCGTCAGGCAGTGCATGAGGTGGTGGAACGCCTGGACCGCGGGGGACGTGCGCGCTCTCTACGTCGACGGCAACACGCGCGTCGGTGTCGAGCTCTCCGCCCTCTATCTTCGCCTCCCATGGGGTGACACGGCGGGCGTCGGACTCGCCGCGCTCGGGAGCTTCTAGATCTCGCCGGTGAGGTCCTTCTCGACCTCGCCCACCACGCCGCTCGTGATCGTCCCCCGCCTCGTCATCGGCGCGGCCGTCGTCCTGGCGGCCGTCCTCGCCCGGCGCGACGCCGCCCACCGGCCGATCGCGTGGGCGCTCGGGGGCGTGCTCGTCGGCGACCTCGCGCGGGCGGCGCTGGAGCTCCCGCCGCAGGTCGAGCTCGCGCTCTACCTCGCCGCGCCGGCGCTGTCGGCGTGGTGCGCGCTGCGGGTGCTGGCGGGGCTCGGGCCGTGGGCCGCGCCGGCGGCGCCGCTCGCCATCTGGGCCGCCGCGCTCTGGCTGGCGGTCGCCTGGCCGTGGTTCTGGCCGCACGCGCCCCTCGCCGCGCACGTGGCGGCGGTCGTCGTCCAGGGCGCGGCCGCGGTGTCGTTCTGGCGCTCGCCGCGCGCCGCGGGCGTCTCGGAGACCTGCGCGCTGGTGCTCGCCGGCGGGGACGTGCTCGCGCTCGCGGGGCCCCTGGGCTTCCCCGAGGCCTGGGCCAAGCTCGGGTGGGGGTGGGCCGTCGTGGCGGCGCAGGCGGGCGTCATGGGGGCGGTGCTGGTATTCTTGCAAGGGCGCGCTTTGATGCGCGAGGAGGCGTGATGTTGCATTGCGCGATGGCCGACGACGATGTGGAGGTCTGCGACTGGACCGGCGACGTCCCGCGCGTCGGCGAGACAATCATGGCTGCCGGTCAAGACAGTCGAGGCTACCGCGGGAAGTGGACGGTGACCCGGGTGCGCTGGATGATGCGCACCAACATGACTGGGCCAGCGACGGCGGAGGTCGACGTCGAGCCTGCGTGCGAGCACGCCGCGGCGTGGCTTGGGCGGGTGCGCGCCGAGCGAGCGAAGGAGGCCGTCACGGCGGCCGGAACCCGATCGGTCGGCGAGCCGGGGTGAGCTCCTCGGAGGGCGATGGCTCGCTCTCCCGGGCGGCCTCTGGCGCCGGCGCGCGCTCGCGCCGCATCGCGCGGAGGACGAGCGCGAGGACGACGATCGCCGCGCTCTCCGCCATCGCGAGGAGCAGGAGAGCGGCGGCGACGACCGGCCACACCGCGGCGTCTCAGCCGAGCAGGTAGACGCCGGCGAGGCCCGCGCTGTGGATGCCGGCCTGGGCGCGGGCGCTGCCGCGCTGGCGGTCGATGATGACCGGGGTCCCCTCGGGCGGCGTCTCCTTGCGCTTGAGCGTCACGCGCCCGCCAGAGCGCTGCGAAGGGGCGTGGTCGGGCGAGGAGGGATGCCGGGGGCGCTCGGTCGGTGGCACCGTGGGCGGCGGCTCTTCGATGGGCTCCTCGGGCGCTCGCGCCGGCGGAGGCGGCGGCGGCTCGGTCGGGATGATCGGTGGACGTCGCTCGTTCTCGTTCATGGGGGGCTCCTCAGCAGTCCGTCGTGACCTGCACGACGGTGTGGCTCTCGGCGGTCACCTCGACGATCGTGTGCGCGTCCGCCGTAGCGCGCACCTCCGGGCACGGGATCGCCTCTCGCTCCTGTTCGCCCGGCCCCCCCAGACCGAGCGACACGAGCGCGCTCCCGAGCTGCGACAGCAAGCCCAACAGGTTCATGGCCGCGCCATCACCTGCAGGTCGAAGGTGGCGGCGGCGACCGGGTTCGCGGCCCCGCTGATGGTCATCCACGGCGTGATGCGCCACGTCCGCGGCGTGGCGGTGTCAGCCTCCTGGTAGCGGTGCTCGACGACAAGCTCGTCCTCGACGCGCTCGAGGATCGTCGTCGTCCAGGTCTCCGGCGTCGCCGGCGAAGCGCGCCGGTCCAGAGCCGAGAGCTCGACGGCCGTCACCAGCGTGAGGTCCGGGACGGCATCGCTCGCCGCGATGACGATGCGCAGGGCGACCGGGTCGCGCGCGCCCTGCCGCGTGCAGTACTTCGGGATGGCGGTGGAGCAGCTCATTGCGGCGCGCCCCTCCTCGCCGGGACGCCGGCGCCGAGCGCGATCCCGTTGCCGTCGCCGTCGCGCAGCGTCCTCGTCCGCCAGGGCGTCGTCCCGTCGTCGTCGTAGGTGATGCACCTGCCGCCCCCCACGGCGTCGACCTCCTGCCGATTGTCGAGCACCTTCCGGGCGATCTCCGCGTCGCTGGCCACGTCCGCGAGCGCGGCCGCGGTTGCAAGCCCGACCTGCACCGCGGTGACCGCGCCCGCCTCGAGCGACATCTCGTCCCCGGGCGCAGCGAGGCCTCCCACGTGGAGTTCCACGACGCCGCGAACGACGCCGTCGACCGCGACGAAGGCCTTGTAGCGCTCGCCGTCCTCGCCGCCCGGCCACGTCGCCTCGTAGGTGCCCGGCTCGTCGATCTCGGGCATGGGCTCGTCGAGCTGCGCGACCGCGGCGCGCGCGGCGTAGGTGCCGTCCGCCCAGTCGAGCCAGAGCCCGTCGGCGCGTCGGACCCGCACCACGACGTCGGCGCCGCTGATCGGCGTGCCGTCGTCCGCGGCGTGCGAGTAGGTGATGGGCTCCGGCGTCGAGGGCCGCGGGTAGGCGGTGCTCACGCGTCGCCCCCGAAAATGCCGCTGATCTTGCAGCGCACCTTGACGGAGATGCTGACCGCGCTGGAGAGCGTCACGCGCGCGACGATGTCGCTCCCGTCCGCCACGATCGCGAGCGTCGCGCCGGAGAGCCCCGCGCCCACGAACGGCGGCTCGTTTCGCGTGAGCGGCTGCACGTTGAGCGAAGAGCCTTTCGCGAAGCGCACACGGGGCTCGTCGATCAAGATGCGCGTCCCGGAGCCGCGCGCGACGATGAAGAACTCGGCCACACCCGCCGCCGTCGCCCCGGGCGCGATCGGGATGCGCGCGATCTCGTGCGCGCCCGACGCGGTGATCTCCGTGTCCGTGATGAACTGGTCGTCGTACGCTGCTGTCATATCGCTCCAGTGGGTGAGGCCCGAAGGTTCGCTCTCCAAGTGATCGTGTCGCTGGCGGTCCCTGTCACCTGCACCAACAGGTTTCCGCTGGAATCGACGTTGAACGCGATGTTCGTGGTATTCAATTCCGTGTCGCGCACGGTCAGCGTGCCGTTCGGCGACGACGCAACGATCGCCGCCGCACCGCTAGCCCCGCGACGTACGCAGAGCTCCCGCCCGAACGCCACGGCCCGCGGGTTGCCCGAGACCGTCGCCGAGCCCGTGCAATTCACCCGGATGAATTGCACGGTGTTTGCTGGTACAGGCCATGTGATGATATCCAACGGACCGTTCGCGTTGGTCGTTTGACCCGTCGCCTGGACATCCCACGAAGGGCCTGTTGCCCCCTGCGGGCCTTGGGGCCCCTGCGCGCCGTCCGCGCCGGCGGGGCCGGTCGGGCCCGTGGCGCCTGGCGCACCCTGCGGTCCTGCAGGCCCTTGGGGACCGCGACGACCGCCTATCGCGTTTGCGATGGCCATCGCCTCAATCCTCCGGGGCCCATGTGACGAAAAGCATAATTCTCGGCAGAGTCGAACCGGCCCCCTGCTTGAGCACACGAAAAACGAGAGCGTAAGGCTCCGGCACGGTTGGTATGTCAAGCGGAATACCGATCATCGACGCACCAAGTTCGCTGTAAACGCCTGTCCAACCGGAGACGCCACCGCCCGTATTGGTGGCGATCTCACCCAGCAAAATATCCTCGAGCCCTGGAGATTGCGCCACCAGCTGGATACGAGCGATATCAACGGCACTACCGCTGTCGTAATCGTCGTACGACAAAAAGTGCGCTGTCGTAATTCGACGACTCTCTGTCAGAAACGAGCTCAGGTGCGTGACCGTTTCGTCAAGAGGGTCTGAGTCCGCCGCGCGCTCGTAACGGAGCACGCTCGGGCCGCCCCCGCCGCCGGCGATTGTCACCTTCGTGCGCTTGTTCGCGGGGTCGTCCTCGACCTCGACGCCGTCGCCCGCGAACTCCAGCGCACCACGCTCCGGCAGCTGCTCCCCACCGAAGAATACGGCCCGGAGGCCGAGGAGCTTGTCGGTGATCCAGCTCATTGCCTGTCAACCCTCGAGTAGGTGTAGGTGACGCGCAGCCCGTAGAACTCAGCCCCAGCAATCGCGTTGGAGCCGCCGTCGGACTCGCTGGTTATCACTGCGTAATAGGAGTGCGTCGACGTGTCGGCAGTGTGGGGCGTCCCCAGGGTAAGAGTGATGTTATGCTCTGCCTGGTAGGCCGTGGTATCCGCGGACCCGTCGTTCGTGCTGTCGACTACGCCAGACGCGGCCCCCGTCGTTCCGATCCGCTTCCTGTAGAGGATGAGAGTTGGCATTCCTCCAGGCAGCGCCGAGTGACCAGGGGCGCCCTTGAACCGCGCGACGATCTGGGTGATGTTGGCGTTGCGAGGGACGACAGCGTTCAGGCAGAGCCGGATGCGCCGCTGGCTCGTTGACGTCGACGACCAGAAGAAGTCGTTCGTCGACCGGTTGAACTCCCACCCGTCATCGGTCTCTGCTGGTCCGTCGATGGCGATCGTAACCGTCTTTGGAGACAGGAGGAAGTAACCGAATTCGGACGTGACGCTGCCGCCCGTGACCACGACATCGCCGCCGACGTCGGCGCCGAGGTCGACATCGAGCACGTGCACATTCGCCGTGCCGTGGACCGTCAAGTTGCCGTCGACCGTCAGGCTGCCGCCGACGTGGGCGCTCCCTGCGATGTCCGCGGTACCGGCGACGTTCAGGCCGCCGGTGTTGATCACCTCCGACCCGCCAACGACACGCGCATATAGGAACGCGGTGTTGTCCATCGCAGCTTCCGCTATGACCTGGAGCGCCTCCGCGTCGCGCTCGTCGCCGTCGTCCGGGGCCTCGACCGACGCGTGATAAGCAGCGCTGTTACCCGTCACCGTGCTCATAAGACACCTCTCACGTACCGCGCTGTGCTCAGGCGCGTTCTCGTGTAGACCCCGCCGACGAGCCGGCCGGCGCGCCCCCATGTACCGTCCGGCATCCCCGCGGCCGGATAGGGGCCGGGGGTCTCCGGGTCGAAGCTGTCCGCGTCGAAGGCGACGACGACCCAGGGGATCGTCACGCCCAGCGCGCCGAACTCGTTGATCAGGCCGCGGAGTTGGTTGACGACGGCGAGCGTCGAGTCGATGCCGATGAGGCCCCCACCGGGCTCCCCTTCTCGACCCCACCGCGTCGAGCCGTCACCCCACGTCCCCTCGTTCGCCGCGATGAGCCCACCGACGGGCGCGTACACGATTAGGAAGGCCTGGAACGGGTTTCCGGAGCCGTCCCAGTCCCACGGGTGCGCCGGCGTGGTGAGCGGCGTCGACACGCCCTGCGCGCTGATCTGGAGCCCCGTCCCGGCCGGCGTGTGCAGCTTCATCGAGCCGTCCGACTCGATCGTGTGCCAGACGCCGGCCCCGGTCACGAGCCGCACGCGCGGGAAGCTCGGCCCGAGCACGCGCCGCACCTGCGCGAGAAAGCCGAACGCCGTGCCCGCGCGGCGGTGGATGAATAGCCACTCCCGGAGCGCCGCCGCGTACACGCCAGGCTTCTCCAACAGGCCGCGGGGGATGCGTCGGTCGCGCCCGATGAGCGGGAGCCCGTCGGTGCCGGCGAATCCGCCCAAGAACGGCAGGTCGTCGATCTGGCCAGGCAGCGCCCCGAGGACGCCGTCGTGCACGCCCTCGATCAGCGCGTCGATGACGGCCGCGAACGTGCCCCCGAGCGCGAGCCAGTGCGAGCGCTCGACCATCCACCCGGGGAGCATCGTCTCGAGCTTGTCGATCAGCGCCATGTCACTGCTCCACGAGGGTTGCGGTCGCGGTCACGGTGGGGACGACGACGTCGGTCACCAAGATCGATTGATCGTCCGGCGGCGTCGACCTGACCCGGTAGATGCCTGGCGACGCGGCCTTCGCGATCGCACGCACTTCGCTCATGACCACGAACCGCACCGCGCTGTCTGCCAGCTTGCGCCCACCGATCGGGAAGCGCCGGAAGAAGTCGTTGACGGCCTTCTCCGCGGCCGCCTTCGCGGCGGCGGCCGTCACATTGCTCTCGCGCAGCACGTCGAGCTCGAGCGCGATCGCCAGCGGTTCCTCGGCGGCGGAGGCCACGTTCGCCGTGAGCCCCATCGGGACCACGAGCAGCTGGATCGCCTGGTTCACCAGGTAGACGTCGGTGCCCGCGGTGGCGACGTCGCCAGACGCCGCGCCGGACGGCGAGGCGAGCCGCACGTCGACGACGCCCCCGCCGAGGTTCCGCACGAGGGCGCGGTTGACGTTGACGCCGATATCTCCCGCCTGGGAGACGAGCAGCCGCTCGATCGTCACGGCCTCGTCAGCCGCCGGCCGGCGCGTCGAGAGCGCGACGTACTGGTACGCGGCGCGCGGCCCGGCCGGAGAGAGCGGCCCCGTCGAGAGCCGGCAGCGTTCCTTGAGATCGTCGTCCTCCTCCTCGTCCTGGCCGAGGAGCATGCCCTCTCCCGCGCGGAGGTAGATGCCCGCGCCGGGCGCGAGCAACGGCGCCGCGGGGTGCTCCGGTACGTCGGCCAGGTCGAGATCGCTGTCCGTCCCCGCCTCGTCCGCGACGAAGTGCAGGTCGACCACCGGGAAGGCCCCGGTGCCCGTCCACGCCGGGAGCGTGCCGCCGTCGATGTTCGTGTACGTCTTGCCCGCGACCTCGAACCGGATGTCGCCGGGGTTGATCCCCCAGAAACCGCCCTCGCGGTTCTCGACGGTGATCGCCGGTCCGCTCGCGAACGTGGCCTGTTTCTTATAGACCTTGTAGAACGCCCACGCGACGAGCGTCAGCCAGTCGCCAGAGGACTTATCCAAGAAGAGCGCCCGCAGGGCGGGCAACACCTGGCCATTCCACAAGGGGGCTGTCCACCGCGAGAACACGGACATCACGCCCCGGATCGGCTCCCCCGGCTGCCATGCCGTCGTCGAGAGCCCGAGCGCCTTCGCGATCGCGAGGAGGTCCTCGAAGATCTCCTCGGGGGTCAGGTCGGCCAACAGGTCATCGAGCGGCGTAGGCATCAAGCACCTCTGAGGATGACATCCACGGTCAAGTCATGAATCGATATCGTGAGCGGGAACTCCTGCCCATCGACGAGGGTCACATCGGCCGCGAACGACACCCCGCCGTTGCTCTCCGCGGCGAGCGTGACGGTCGCGCTCTCGACGCGCTCGTCCTTCTCGATCTCCCCGGCGATCTCCGCAGCGAGGCGCGCGCGGCGGCCGGCCGGGGCCGCATCGAGGAGCAAGTCGTCGATGAGCAGCCCGTAGTCCGGATCGTCGATGTAGGTCCCGCGCCGCGTCGACAGCCGCATCTCGATCGCCTGGGCGATGATGCGCGCGGGGTCCCTCGTCCGGCGGAACGTGGGGCTGTCGATGTTGATGCTCTCGCCGTAGGCGCTCATGACGTCTTGAACACCCCCTGGACGGCGGTCCAAGCGGCGCCGCCGTTCGTGAGCAGCACGAGCGCGTAGGTTGCCGTCGTCGCGGGCCCAAGCTCCGCGGCCAGCTCGGCGCCGAACGCGTCCTGCGTCCCCACGAACTTGAGCAACCGCACGCCGCCCGTCGCGAGCATGCCTTGGAGCTCTACCGCGATGTCGACCTGCGCCTGCACCGTCAAGAGCTTCGCCTGCAGGTCGGCCGTGATGGCGGCCGCCGCCGCCACCTGCGCATCGAGGCTCGGGGACTCGAGCCCGAGGGCGATCGCGCTCTGGATGTTCGCCACGATGGCCTGGGCCAGATCGAGCTGCGCCGCCAGGCCGAGCGACGCGCTCGGGGTGAACGTCGCGAGCGCCGTGAGCTGCGCGGACACGTTCGGCGCGGCGACGCCGCACGCGACGTCGATCGCCACCGCGGCGTTCGCGGCGCCGGGAACCACCACCCCGAGGCTGAGCGAGCCGTAGTCCACGATCATGCGACCTTCACCTTCGCGCTGCCGGTGGTGATCGTCCCGGTGGTCTGCCCGGGGCTCCAGATGACCATGCCGCTCGCCGGCGAGCCGCCGATGGTCCCCACGAACATCGCCGGCGGGAGCAGCACCGTCACCGTGTCGTTGACGCGCGCCGCGCCCAGCGTGGCGCCCGCTCCGGCGCGGATCTCGTCCTCGGCGTCGAGCTCGAGCTCGAGCGGTGTCTGCGGCGTCTCTGCCTCCCCGGGGCGCCGCACCGACTCGATGTAGTGGGCCACGTAGGGAGCGCCCGGGTTGCCGCCCTGGAACCCCACGAGCACGATCGTCCCGGGCCGGCACTTCTCGTCGACGCCGGGCGTCCCGTGCGCCTTCGGGACCTCGACGAGCTGCGGGAGCAGGACGTCGCCTTCGTTCACCGCCTGGAGGCTCAGGCGGCCAGACACGGCGTTCTGCCCGACGACTCGATAGGGGTGGACCCACGAGTAGGCCATCAAGCGGCGAATGCCGGACTCGATGAAGCGCAGGAGTCGAGCGAAGTCGGGCGCGGCGCTCATACGTCGACCTCGGCGAAGGCGGTGCGGTCCGTGACTTGGATCGTCGTGGCCCGGATGGTCAGGGTCGGGAACCCATCGCCGGAGATGACCGAGCCGGGCGTGAGCGCGGCGAATGCGTCCTCCGGGCTCGTGATCACCGCGCGGCGCAGCGAAGGGCGGTAGTTGACACCGAGGCGCAGCCCGCCCCTGGCGACGGTGGGACGCGCGCCGAGCCGCGTCGAGCCGTCGAGGTCCACGTACCACGGGTGCCCGAGCTCGTTCAGCGCAGCGACCGCGGGGCCCTCCGGCCGGACCCACGCGTACCCCACGATCGCGCCCGCGAGCGCGCCCAGGGGCGCCAGCGTCTCGCCGGCGTCGCGCGCGAGGTCGCCAGCCACCCGGTCGAGCCGCACGCCGTTGTCCGCGCGGTACGGGCGCCGCTGGACCGGATCGCCCCACCGGTCCGCGCCGCCGACGATGAAGACCTCGGCGCGGCCCGCGAACACCTCCGCGTGGCGCACGGTCCCGGACAGCACGAGGTCGCCGAGGACCACCTGCACCCGGGCACGTTCCGGCGGCGCCTTCCCGCCGACGAGGTCGGCGCGCACGGACCAGATCCCCGCGTCCGGGAGCACCGCGATCGCGCGCTGGATGTCGATGCCGGCGACGTGGAACGCCATCAGAGCCCCCTCGCGCGCGCCGCGTTGTGGGCCTCGATCTGCGCGCGCAGCCCCGCATTCTGCTGCTCCTGCGCCTCGATCGCGCGGTCAATGTCGTCCTTCGGGCGCGCGACGCCGCCGATCGGCTTGCGCTTCTTCCACTCGAGGAAGCCAAAGCCAAGAGTCCACGTGCCCGGCTTGGGGTTCTCGATCGGGCCAAGCCACGAGACCTCGGCGCCCTTCATTTTCAGGTGCGCGACCGCGATATCGACGAGCCTCAGCTGCCGCGGCGGCCTGCTCTCCTGCGCCGCCGCGAGCCGCGCCGCGAGCGCCTGGAGCTCGTTAAACTGCTCCGTCGTCCAGACGCGGACCTTGTAGTCGACCTGCACGAGCTCGAGCCCGCGCGTGACGGAGAACGAGCCCGACTGCATCGGCGAGACCTGCTGGTCGATCTTGGTGCGTCGGACGCCGCCGGAGAGCGCGCAGGTCCCAGGCGTGTCGATCCCGTCGATGGTGATCGAGTCCCACGCGGCCGGGTTGTCGATCGGGCTGTCAACCAGCACTCGGCACCTCCGCGCGCGGCGCGCCGAGCATCACTCCCACCTGCTGGAGCATCGCGGTCATCGCCTCATCGAAGCTCTCGCGGACCTCCTGGCGGTCGACGCCGGCACCGACGTTGATGTCCCCCATGAAGTAGAGCGTGACGCTCGCCGGCGCGCCGCCTGCGGCGCCGCCCGAGCTCGGCGCGGCGGCAGCGCGGGGCGACGGCACGAGGCTTTCCGCGGCGGCCATCTGGACGCCCTTGGCGCTGTCCTTGAGGCCGAGCTCCGCGCCCTGGCCCATATAGCGGGCCTCCTTGCGGAACAGGCGCGATGGACTGTGGATGTCCGCCGCCGAGCGCACACCGCGGTCCGCGGCCGCGGCGAGCGCCCCGCCCGCGGCGGCGACCTCGGCCTCCTTGGACTTGAGCCCGGTGACGATGCCGGCCCCCATCGCCGCGCCGGTCTTCTTGCCGTCGATCAGCGCCTGACTCCGCGTGTCCATCCACGCATCGCCCGCCATGCGTGGCCCCGCCGCGGCCGGGAGCTGGTCCACCTCGCGCACGAGCGACTTCTTGCCGGCCTTGCGGCGCGCCGCGGCCTCCTCGTCGAACTGCCGGTTCATCCGATCGGCGTCCGACTCGCCGCCGCCGATCCCGAGCGCGCGCAGCATCACGTCCGTGTCCCACTCGTCCATCAGCTTCGAGAGCTGATAGCCGGCGGCCACCACGGCCCCGATCGCCGCGGCGAAGGCGAGCCACGGCGCTGCCGCGCCGGTAGCGGCGAAACCCGCAGCGGTCCCGCGCGCCGCGAGCAGCGTCAGCCCCTTGCTAGCCGTCAGCGCTGCGCTGCCGACCGAGAGGATCCCGGTCCCCTTCGCGGCGAGCAACCCCACCGCGACGACGCCGGCGTACGCGGCGACCTTGACCCCGTCGACCTTCCCGGTTGCGTCCTCGAGTGCATCCGTGAGCGGGAAGAGCCAGATCCGTGCAGCCAGCCACGCCCCTTCGACCTTGAGCGCGCCGAGCACCATGCCGCGAATGAAGCCGGACACGTACGGCTCCGCCTTCTCGATGGCCGAGAACAGGCCGTTGAAGCCGCGCGTCAGGCCCTTGGAGACCGCCTGTCCCGTCGTGGTAGACAGCGAGAATAGCTTGGTGAACTGGAGGTAGGCGCGCTCCAGCGGCCGCGAGTCGACGCCCCGAAATAGCGAGCGGATCTGGAGGCCCGCCTGGTACGAGATCACCTGGAGCCGGGCCATGCCCTGGTAGCCGATCGCGACCTTGGCCAACCCGAGAGCCCCCGACACGCCGGCGACGGCACCGAGGGCGAGCGCGAGCGACTTGGCCTGCGACGCCAGCCCCCCTATGCCGCTGGACGCTCGCTTGCGCGCGGCGTCTCTCTCGCGTTTGCGCTCCTCTTCCGCGGCCTTCTTCGCCGCGGCCTCTTCTTTCTCTCGCTGGGAGAGGCCCAGCCCGAGCTGTTGAAGCGCCTTCTCCTTCGCGCCGGCGAGCTCGCGTTCCGCCAGGATCTGCTGCTGGTAGGCCTTCGGGCTGAAGGCCTTGGCCTGTAGCTGCGAGCGCCGCGCCGCCTTCTGCTGGGTGCTGTCGAGCGCCCGCAGTTGCGCGTCCGCCGCTTTCGTCGCCTGCGCGAGACCCTCTTGGGCCGCCGCGGCCGCAGCCGCGGGCTCCGAGATCTGGTCATCAAGTTTGGCGACGAGCTCCACTACGGCTGTCCATTCCTCTCGAACCCGATCAGGTTGCTGCCGACCTCAGCGATCCACAGGAGCGCTGCTCTCGCCCTGTCGTCCGCGCGCAGCCTCGGGGGGAGCAGCGCGGCGAGGAGCTCCGCGGTCGCCTCGAGACGCCCGCGGGCCTCCTCGTACAGCTTCAGCCTTTTCCCCGGGCGGCCTCCTCCACGCCGGTGATCAGCTCATCGCGCGCGGCGTAGAGGTGCACCCAGAGCCGCGGATATCGCTCGAGGATCTCGAGCATGCGCGGCCGCGGCGGGTGAACCACCGTGTCGAGCGTCGCCGCTCGCGCGACCTTCAGGATGTCGGCCTCGCTCTCCAGCCCGGCAATCCGGTCGCTGAACTCCTCGTGCTCCTGCCGGGTCATGGCGCGCTGGATCACGGATCCCTCGACGGTGCGGGTGCGCGCCACACGCCGCTCGCCGTGTTCCTTGCAGGCCTTGCGGTACGCGGCGTCGTCCGCCGCATCGCGCGCCGCCCGCGCCCGCGCCTCGCGCGCCGCCGCCGCCTGCTCGCGCAGCTTCTCCGCCAGCGCCTCCGGGGAGGCCGCCTCGCGCTCCTGGCGGGCGCTAGCCTCCGCGATCGCGCTCTCCTCCGCCGCCAGCGCCGCCGCGGCCTCCTCGTACGCCTTGATCTGCTCGGGGGTCCACCCCTTCATGTCCGGCTTGCTCATAACCTCTCCCGTCACGTCCGCAGCGCGAGGCGCGGGCGCTCCTTGACCTTCACCAGCGTCGAACCGTTGTGGCGAATCGGCTCGACCACACACAGCGACAGCTTGACCTTGTTCGCGGCCGGACCCTGCTGCGACGCGTTCTCGACCTTGGTGATGAAGACGGTGCGCAGCTCGTCAACGATCGTCCCGCTCGCCTCCTTGAACGTCGCCCCGATGTTGAACGGGAACTCGCCGAACCCGTTCTGCGGGAGCACGGCCTTCATGCGCTCCCACTCGCTCTTCAACATCTCCATGTCGGCGTTCGGCTTGTACTGACCCTGGGAGACGCCCAGCGCGATCGAGCCGGTGCCGTATTGCAGCTCCTTCTCGAGCTCGTCCGAGTAGTTGAGCGTGGTGATGCCCAGGAACGGCTTGCCGGCGCAGTCGATCTCGGCGCTCGCGTGGTTGTGGTAATTCCCGTTGTGGTAGAGGCCCATCGTCGTTCACCTCACGCCGCGAGCTGCACGAGCTCCGGAGTCACGAACCCGATGTCGCCATCGAGCTGCTCGAGGTACTCGAGGCCGACGATCGACACCTTGCAGGGGAGCCTCACGCCCGCGGCGAGGACCGTGGTGCGCGAGGTCCGCACGGACAGGGCCGAGAACTTCCCCTCGAGCTGCCGCCGGATGGCCGTCTCGACCTCGCGGTCGATGCGCGCCGCGTTCGCCTCGGTGATCGCGCCGGGGTTCTCCTCGTCCGCGGCGTTGACCTCGACGCCGTCCATGAGCTGCTCCTCGAGCACCTGGGCGAAGATGTCGCTCGCCACGTCGAGGACCTGGCGCCGGGCGATGTAGCCCTCGAGCCCGCCCTCCGCGTCGAAGGTCGAGCCGCGCGTGAAGAACACGCTGTCGCCGCTGCGCTTGAACGTGCGGAGGGTCAGGAAGCGCGCCCCCTGGAGCGTCTGCGAGACGCGCGCGTCGTGCTCGATGCGCTCGCCGTCCTCGTAGATGGCGACGTCGCTGGAGAGCGCCCCGGAGGCCTTCCGGCCGAGGTCCTCCTCGATGGGCCGGCGGAGGAGCTCGGGCACCGCGAGCCACGCGACCGGCCGGCGGTTCCGGCGGCGGGTGAGCGGGCAGGTGATGCGCACGTAGCCCCCGCCCACCGCGACGCGCGCGTTCTCGAGCGCGTCGAAATCGTCGACGAGGGCGTTCTCCCAGGCCGTCTCGGTCTCCAGGCGGCGCCGGTCCCTCGCCGACATGAGCGCCCACGCGAAGCGTGCGTTGGAGAGCTCGTCGGCGGCGAACGCGGTGAACTCCGCGCCGATGGTCCCGGCCGCCGGCGCGTCCACCGCGCCGACGACGTGGCAGAAGCGCCAGTTGACCGCCATCGCGTCGAGCTCGTCGAGCGCCTCGACGACGTCGCTCGCGGCGATCGCGGGCTCCGTCGTTCCAGAGGCGAACTCGTCGCCCGTCTCGAGCGTCCCCGCGGCGAAGCTGAAGTCGAGGCCGGAGTCCTCGGTGCCGTCGTTGATCTGGAGCGTGGTCGCCGTCCCGAGGCGGATCCGCTTGGTGTATGTTCGGCCGCCGTCGAGCGAGTACCGCGCCACGATCCCGGCCGTGCCGATGGTCCCGCCGGTCAGCGCCTCGAGCACGATCTCGTACGCGTCGAGCGGCGTCCCGGTGATGGTGACGACGCTCGTCGAGGAGCCGACGCGGGTCGCGACGACTGGGAGCACGGCCTGCGACGCAGGGAAGGCCTCGAGCGTCCAGCTGCCGGCGACGTCGTTGCCGGTAGCCGTCGAGTACGTCGCGGTGAGCCCGGAGCTCCCGAGCACGACCGCGCCGCCGCTCGGCACCGTGGCGGGCGTGCTCCACGTCGCACCGCCGTTGAGCGAATAGCGCCCCTGCGCGGCGTTGAGCTCGCCGGGGGTCGTGGTCTCCCACATCACCTGATAGTGGTCGTTCGGCGTCCCGGTGATCGCGGGCACCGTGGCACCTTCGCCAGGGACGACATCCCCGACCTCCGCGAGCTGCGTCGTCGGGTCGATCCGGCGCATGATCCCGGGCGCGCCGGTCCTGCCCATCTCGTAGGCGAGCGCCTTGACGGCGGGGCCGAAGCCGAACGTGGAGGTCAGCGCGTCCACGTCAGCGACGCGCGTCGGTGTGTACGGGCCCTTGGAGCAGGGGCCCACCACGCTATGGATGCGGCTCACGGGCGCGAACACCGCTCGATTCGAGCGTACCCGGAGCCTGGCAGAGGGAAGTGCGAGAGCCATCGAATCTCCTACGGTGAGGACACCACGGGGGTGCAAACGGTCGAGTCGCAGGCCTCGAGGTCGAGACCGATGTTGACCTTCGTCGGGTCGAGCGAGGAGCCTGCGAGCCCGAAGCGCGGGCGGCGCCGCTCGAACACCGGGATGTCCAGCGTGCCGGTCACCTTGATCAGCGCCCCGTGCCGGTCGTCCGCCTCGTCGACCTCGGGCCATTCCCCGGCCGCGTCGACGTTCAGGCTGTTCGAGCCGTGCGTCGCCTTGTGGATCGCCCGGATGACCTCGTCGAGGAGGTCGGAGGCGAGCGACTGGGAGACGCGCACGCGGTCGGCCGCGTCGACACCAGGCGACGGCGTTGCGCGCACCACGATCCAGAAGCCCTGCCGCTTCGTCGCCAGGCTGCGCGAGGAGTAGCCCGCGGCGATCTGCTGGTTGCCCGGCGCCCCTGCGGGACCGGCCGGGAGCATCTTGAAGGTGCGAGCCAGCCCGATCACCACGCGCGCTGGCGTGTCGAGGTCGCGGTAGTCCTGCTCCGTCCCGTAGATCACGGGCACGTCGATCCCGTTCTGCTCGAAGTAGGTCGCGACCTGGTCGCGCAGCCAGTCGATCGCGAGGGTCATTTCGGCGCCCTCCGCGACAGTTCGTCGAGGTACTCGCGCAGCGCCTTCTCCGCGGCCTCGACCCACGACGGCGTCATCTGCTTGGCCTTGCCCGCGCCCGGGTAGACGGGCCGGAGTCCGCGGTGATGGTCGAGCGTCGGCTCCTCGGCGGTCGTCGATCGGATCGCGCCCGCCTTGCCGAAGAACTGCACCTCGCCGGCGGGGCGCAGCAGCGCGACGGCGCCGTCCTTCTTGCGGGCCGGCCACGGGCCGCGGGCGCCAGGCGGCCCCTTGCCCTGCGCGTACTCGTTGAGCGCGACCTTCTGCACCGCGGCCGCCACGAGCTCCATGCCCTTGCCCTTCGTGCGACCGGGCAGCGTGCGGAACCACTCCGCCAGCTCCTCGATGCGGTCCACGCCGTCGATGCCACTCATCCGCAGCGCCCCCCCAAGCGCTCGACCTGGCGGTCCATCCACTCGTAGGGGGAGGCCTCGCTGTACGCCATCGGAGCGCCCTTATCGATCGCCGTCGCACCACGCGGAGTCGACTGCGTGCGCACGAGCTCGACGAGCCCGTCCTTCGAGTTCGCAGCCTCCATGACCCATGCCTGCGCGGCGTCGTGCGCGCGCTCGGCCGCCGCCACCTTCGTGCCGTCGGGCCTGGCGCCGCGCTTCACGAGCAGCCGGTAGGCGACGATGGCGGCCGTGGCGTCGACGAGGCCGTCGTCGTACGGCGCGACGAAGGGCACCCCGTAGCGCTTCGCCAGCCGCCCGTCGATGGACCCGCTGACCTTCGTGACGGTCCGCTCCACGATCCTGGGATACCGCTGCTCCAGCCAGTCGACATCCTCCTGGAGGAGGATCCCCAGGTCCATGACGTCTTGCAGCGTGGCGTAGCAGCTCATGGACTCTTGACCCAGAAGCCCCGCCGGCAAAGCCGGTCGGGGTTCGGGCGGCGCCGCTCCTGGGGCGCCTTGGCGGACAGCGGCTCACGCCGCGCGGGTCACGTGGGCTGCACGCGGAAGAACAGGTACGGGTGGCCGTATGAGACGCCGTTGCGCCCCTTGAACTTCCACTCGTAGCTGTCCCGGTGCGCGAGCTGCACATCGGTGTACGCGGTGAAGGTGTTGAGCTGGTAGGGCTTGCGGTTCTGGAACACGAACGGCCCGCCAGATCCCTTCGCCCACTGGCACGCGAGGTAGTAGACGCCGATCTCGTTGTGCTCCGGCGCAATGACCGGCTCGATCCCGTAGGTCGAGATCACGTTCTCCGTCGAGCCCTGCCCGGTGCCGAAGTACCGCGTCGTGAGGATCTCCGCGGAGCGCTTCCGCAGGTCCTCGCCGGCAAGGAGGTACTTGACCTTGAGCCGCCGCGTCTCACCGTGCGGGCCGCGAAGGCCCTGGATGTACGCCACCGCCCGCGCCAGGTTGGTGTGCGCGACGTCCAGCGTCGGCGCGTTCGTGACGTCGATCGGGCACGCACCGGGGTAGCTCCCCGACGAGGCCCCGGTGAGCAAGTTGCTGAACGTCCCGGCGCCCTCGTTGGCCACGTTGATCGGGTGGGCCTGCGAAAAGAACGGCACCCCATCGTATCCGGCCTCGGTGAGGCCGTTCGCGATGAGCCGCGTGAACAGGCTCTTCTGCGGCCAGTACGCGGCGGAACTGCCCATCTGGCGCGCCCAGTTGGCCGCATAGTCGAGCGCCGGCATGCCGCGGAGCATCGGACTCGCCATCTGGTTGTCCTCGATCTCGTTCACGGTGAGCTCGAGGTTCTTACCAGAGTCATCGTTCTCGATCTCGAGGTACGTGGCCGCGATGTCGTCGTATCGCGCGTTGCCGCCCTGCCCCTGCATCTCGATCCCCGCGGACTCGATGAGCCAGAAGAAGAGCTCGCGGCGGGTGCCGGACGTCTTCACGTCCATGAACCTGTCCCAGATGAGGTCGGACGCCGTCTCATCCCAGGCGTTCAGGATGATCGTCTGGACGTTCGTTTCGAACGTCGCGATCCAAGTCGGTGTGATCTTCATGACTCAGATCCCTTTCACGCGCCGAGATTGGCGAGCACGTCGCAGAGCACGCGCACGTTGGCGGCGCCCGCGGTGAAGGCGGAGGTGATGCGGTTGAACACCAGCGTGTCGGCCGCGACCAGGATCAGGCGCCCGTCGCTGCGCGTGTCGAGCGTGGCGCCGATCGTGCCCGTCATGCGGGTGTTGGTGGTGACGAGCGTCGCCTGCACGTCGCCGGAGGCCCCGCCGAGGATGTCGCCCTCGGTGTCCCATCCGGAGACCGAAGCGCTCACGCCGATGGCCGACGATGACCCGCCGGTCCAGTTGGTGCCGACCTCCCACCACGCCTCGCGCGGGTGAAGGCGCGCTCCGACGGGCACGGTGAAGATCGTCGCCCCGTCCGCGGTGGCGGAGGTGACCGGCAGCGAGAGCGTGACGACGGGGTCGGCGCGGAGCCATCGGCCGCTGCCCGCCGCCGGCGTCGCGACGAGGTTCTCCGTCGTGTCGGCCGCCGTCGACGTGGCGTGGAACCGCCACAGGCTCATGTCGGAGAGCACGAGGCACAGCATCCCGGCGGCGCGGTCCGCCGCGGCGATCGCCTTGAGAGCGGTCCGGTCGGCGACAGGCGCGTGCACCGCGCTCGCGTAGGCCGCGCTCATCAGGCCCTCGCCGGAGGGCGTCGCGAGCGCGATGTGGTGCTTGTGGTCCTGGCGCGCGGCCTCGTCGGCCGAGCCGGCCGACGCCGCGGTCGAGCTCGGGTCTGCGGGCGCGACGTTGGAGAGGCCCGAGGGTTCCGCGGTCGACATCGTCGCCGCGCCGACCTCGACCCAGACGCCCTCGCTGGTGACGTCGTAGACCGGGCCGGCAGGCGCCGTGCTCACGGCCCCCGTCGCGGTCTGGTCGTCGAGCACGTAGCAGAGGCTCTCGCGGTCCGCGGCGACGACCGGGGTGTCCGTGTCGTTCGCCATCAGGAGCACCTTCCGCTCCTTGAAGAACTGGATCTCGACCTTCTTCGCGCCGTCCGCGCCGCCGGTGTTGTCGATGGTCTCGTAGAAGCGCCCGACCGGGACCGCGATCAGGTCGTCAGACGCAGGCGCGTAGAAACCGCGGCTCGTCCCGCTGACGATGCACACGGCCAAGCCGCCCTGGAAGGCCTTGACGTTCGCCGCGAGCGGGCGCTTGTCACGGCTGCCGATCACCCGAATGGAGTTGCCCTTGGGCTTGGTGAGTGCGGCCATGGGTCACGCCCCCTTCTGCGCGGCGAGGCGCGCGCGGGTCTGGGCCGGGGTCTCCACATTGATCGTGAAGCGGCCGTGTTCGTCCTTGCTGGGACCCGAGGCGCCCGCCTTCCGGATGCCCATCCCCTCGTCGAGCTCGTCCCGCTCGCGGCCCTCGAGGAGGGCGGGGCCGGCCTTGGGCTGCGAGGCCTTCTCGTGGCGCTGCGCGGTGGGCTTGCTCGCCTGCTCGAGGAAGCTCCGCGCGACGTCGGGGGTCTGCGCGAGGCACCACTTCCGCACGGCCGCAGAGAGGTCCGGGCGCTTGTCGAGCATCGCGGAGATCTCCAGCCGGTCGAGACGCGCCTTCAGCTCGACGTTCTCGGCCGCCACCGCCGCCGCAGCCGCCGTCGCGGCGCTCGAAGCGCCGGCGCGCGCCGCCTTGGCCTTGGCCTTCTCCTCGTCCTCGGCCTTGGACTTCTCCTCGTCGCCCTCGTCCTCGGCCTTGGACTTCTCCTCGTCCTTCTTGGGCTCCTCGTCGTCCTCGGCTTCCTCCTCGCCGAGCGCCACGAGCGCCGCCTTGGCTTTCTTGGCCTGCTCCTCGTCGTCGCCCTCGGCGAGCGCGCGGAGGGCCTTCACCATCTCCTCGTATTCCACTCTGCTCTCCTTGGCGGCCGCGCCGCCCGCTCCGCCTCTCGCGACCATCGCGAGGAACCCGCTCCACGTCGTCACGCCGTCGGCGAGGCGCTTTTCGACTGCCGTCTGGCCGCTGTACTGCCGAGCCTCCATGCCGCGCACGTGCTCGACGCTCACCCCGCGCCGCGCGGCCACGTGCGCGCAGAACAGCTCTCCGAACTCGTCCACCTGCCGCTGGATCTCCGCCGCCGCCTCCTCGCTCATCTGGAGGTGAGGATTCCCGTCGGCCTTCCTCGCGCCGCTCGTGAACAGGTGGAACTTGACGCCCATCTGCGCGTCGGCCGCGGTGCAGTCGATGGTCCCGGCGATCACGCCGACGGAGCCAACCAGCGTTTCCGACGAGAGGTGGATCGTGTCGGCCGCGCACGCGAGCGCGTAGGCTGCGGAGGATGCCTGTCCGTCGGCGTACGCGTGTAGAGGTTTGCCGGCCGCAGCGGCCATCGCGCGGATCTCGGCCGCGGCCTCGAAGCACCCCGCGACGTCACCGCCTGGCGACGTGATCCGAAGCGCCACCTTCGCCGCCGGGCTCGCGAGCGCCGCGCCCACGCGCGCCTTGATCGCGTCGTAGCTGTCGCAGAACCAATCGCTGTGCTGCGTCAGCGGGCCGCGAATCGTCACCACCGCGACGGGCCCTTCCTGCGCGACAGCGGGAGCCTGCGCGGCGTCGAACTCCTGCCCCCAGGCCGACGCGGCGAGGGCGAGCACCCCGCGGCGCTCGAAGCGGTAGCGCTTCACTCTGCCTCCTTGAGGTCCTCGATCGGGACCCCATAACGCCGGCTGAGCTCGACCACGTTCACGCGCTTTCGGGCCTCCTTGAGGAGCTCGTCCCAGGCCTTCGCCGCGCCGGCCGCCGTGTTCGCGGCGATGGCGTGCTGGTTCATGTCCTTGGGAGGCGTGGTGTCCCACGCGGCTCTCGGCGAGTTGCTGACCGCGGCGGCGCCGAAGCGCTCGTTGGCCCAGACGGGGATCGCCTGCGTGTTGAGCGTCTCCGCAAGGGCGTCCGCGTCGGACTGGATCAGGTCGCTCCGAATCGTCGAGTGGATCGCCGCGTTCGAGAAGCCGGCGCCGCCCGTCGTCGTGACGAGCTGACCCGCGATCGTGACGATGATCTCCTCGTTCGAGGTCTTGATGATGTCCTGGAAGACCTCGTATCCGCGCCCCTGGCTCTCCAGCAGCTTGAGGTCCCAGCCCTGGCGGAGCATGTAGACCGTGTTGACGCTCCAGTTGACGACCTTCTGCATGAAGCTGAAGGCCTCCACGTCGGTGGACCCGGCCGGCGCGACCGCGATCCGCGCGGCGTTGGCCAGGGTGTTTGCGAAGTTCTCCCGGAGGAAGAACCCGTGCTCCTTGGCGATGTACGCGCGGCCGAGCGCCGGCCAGAGACCATGCGTCCACGGCTGCACGGCGCCGCCGGGGCAGTGGAGCACCCAGCGCCCGTCGCCCGGGTTCACGGGCTCCACGCCGTGGATCGACTGGTAGTACCAGCGGTCCTCAGACCAGCGGTACTCGAGGAACTCCGGGTCAAGCCGCCGCAGCACGGGCAAGGAGCCGTCGATCTTCACGAACTCCCCGACGCCCACGCCTAGCACGCGCCCGTCCCCCGAGAGCAGCGCGAGCTCGGCGGACGGGAAGACCGATCGGAAGTCGAGCGAGAGCGCGTTCACGAGCTCGTCGTCCGGTCCGGAGAACCGGACGGGGAGCTGCACGAGCCCCTCGGTCCGCGTCGACAGGACGCCGGAGATCATGCCGTCTCGCCGGAGCGCGCGGCACAGGGCACCTGGAAGCCGCATGCTCCCGGTCGTCGACGTGACGACCGCAGCCTCGAGGTCCGCCTGGAACCACCGGGTCTGGACGATCGGGATCGGCGCGGCCTGGCGCTCGAAGCCGTCCTGGAACGAGGTCCCCGTCGGGAGGTCGCGCGGACCCACGTACGACTTCACGCGCGTCAGGAGCGACGTGAAGAGGTTCACGCGCTCACCTCCGGCGGAGGGACCGTACGGCTGGGCACGCCATCTTATGGCGGCTGCTTACGCTACATGTGTAGCAATCGCCTGTTCGTGCGCCTGAGCCCACGCCTCGATCGGGATGCCGTAGACATCGCGCAGGATCATCAGGTGCGTGGCGCCGCTCGGCTGCCGAGCGCCCGTCATCCAGTGCCCGACCGTGGAGCGCGCGACCCCGCACCGCCGAGCGATGTCCTCCTGGCGGAGCCCGCTCCTGGCCAGCAGCACCGCGCCATGGGTCCGCCGGGGCGTCACAGGGCCCCCCGACGCATCGCGCCCGCGTACGGGTCGAACCCCCCCACGCGGGGGTCGACCGCCCCGTAGACCGGATCGACCTGCTCCACCGCGCCATCCTCGGACTCGGACTGCCGGTCATGGCGCACCGATGGGGGCTCGTACACCGACAGTAGGCACGCGTCCGCGCGGTCCGTAGAGCGCCCGAGACGTCGGCGGAGGGCGTCTTTCCTCTCGACATGCCGTCGCTGATCGCGCACGTCGTACACCCACCCGGGCGCAGTGAGCTCGGCGGGCAGCTTGCGGTCGGGCGGGAGCGCGCCGCCATCCTGCAACCACCGCTCCGCGAACGTGAACCACAACTGGTCGCGGAGCAGTTGATACTCCCGCGGATAGGCCGACTTGGCGCCGAACTGCACTGGGCGTACATCGATCTCCGCGTCGTACCGAAGAAGCTCGCGATACACCTCGCTGCCGACCGTCCCACCGGCGTCCATGACGACGAGCGCCCGCCCCTCTCGTTCACGCCGGTGCCGGCGCACGATGCCCATCACGCGCGCCGCGACGGCCTTCGCGCGCTCTTCCGGCGTGGGGAGCGCAGGCGTGTGCCAAGCCTCGAGCTCGAGGATCTTCTTGCCGCGTCGCACCGCGACGGCGTTCTCGTCGTCGCCTGTCCCGGCGCAGTCGAGGCCGAGCACGAGCCGGTCACGCGGGTCGGGCATGTCGCGCCAGCGCCGCTCGGCGGCTTCCACGAGCGGCAGCGTCATGACCTTCTGACCGTCGCCCTCGGCGAACTGACCTTTCACCCTGATCTTCCAGATCGGTCCGTCCGGCGCGTTCCAGTCGATCCGCTGCTCGTCGAGCCACTCCCGCGTGGCCAGGCCCGGCACGATCTCCCGCCCGGCGACCACGTTCGGCGACTTCTCGCTGTCGAGGTTGAAGCACGCCCAGAGCTCGCGCTTCTCGTGGTGCGAGTCGTAGAAGTGCCCCTCGTTCCGCGTCGGCTGGCTCAGCATCAACGCGCGCGCGTCGCCGCCGGCGAGGTTGCCCTTGCTGGCCTCGAAGATCATGTCGTCGATGCCGCTCGCCTCGTCGTAGATGTACAGCACGCGCCGGCCGCTGATCCCCGCCGCGGCCTCGCCCTGGTCCGCCGTGAAGCCGACGATCTCCCGGAGGCCGACGCGCCAGCCGGTGTGAGGCAGGCTCGGCACGACGCCGTCGATGGGATAGGGGCTCGGCCTCATGAAGCCCGTCACCGGGTCGCGATGCTGGTGCGACCTGTCGAAGTGCGCGCGGAGCTCGCGCCAGAACACATCGCGCACCTGCGGCGCCGTGACCGCCGTCGCCCTGACGCGCGCCTCCGGGTCACTGCACGCCCACCACCACGCGATCCCGCCGGCGAGGAAGTCCTTGCCGGTCTTGTGGCCCGAGGCGACGCTCACCCGGGCGCGGGGGCGCGTCAGGGCTTGGAGGATCGCGATCTGGTCCTCGGTGAGGTACTCGACCATGAGCACCTCTCGGAAGAAGCCGACCGGATCGTCCCGCCACCGCGTGGACGGCCAGCGGTGCTCCCCCTTGGCGGCCTCGACCTCCCGCAGCAGGCGCGCGGCGAGCGGCTCCCCCTTCCGGCCCTTCCGCGCGGTGGTCACGCCGGCGCCCCTCCCCGGAGCGCCGACGTCACGCGGGCGCGGCAGCCGTCGCACCCCCGAGTCACGTCGAGCACGAGGGCGCGGAGCTGCTCGACCTCCTCGACCGTGGCCGTCCCGGCTGCGGTGATGGCGCTGGCCAGCGCGCGCGCCTCGCGCTCGAGCATGCGGGCGAGGATCTCCCCCTGCGACATCGCCACCGCCCCCGAGGCGATGCGGCCGCGGAGCTGCTGCATCTCCCCCGGGATCTGGCGGGCCCGCGCCTGGAGCTCCGGCAGCGTCGCCGGTGCCGGCGGGGGCGGCTCGACCTCCGCGGACGGAGCGGGCGGCGAAGGGGGTGCCACGGGCGCGGCGGGGGCCTTCGCTGCCCTCCGCGGGAGCGCCGCCGGTGGCGAGGGCCGCGTCGCCGCTGGAGCCGGACGCGGCGCGGCCTGGCGGGCCGGGGGCTGCTCGGCCTGGTCCCACGCCGCCGCCGGGACGCCGGTGCTCTGCTCGAGCCCGGCGCGGTCGTCCGGCAGGTGCTCCCCGACGACCCAGCGCCGGACCGTGCCGTGTCCGACCCCGAGGCGACGAGCGGCGGCGCGCAGCCCCCCCTGAGCCTGCACCCAGGCTTCGAGCTGCACCGATCCACTGCTTCGCATGCGCCGAGAGAATAGCACCGAGCTGGACCATGCACCACGCGCATGGATCGGATCCGGACCGGATCCAGCGGCGAAAGGAGCGGCCGGATCGCCCACCGCAGCCCGAACCAGGCCGATTTAAGGACCGACCCCCTTGGGCCTCGGCATCCCCAGTTACTGTTACAGGGTGGGTGAATTTCCGCTCCCACTGCACACGCCGGCGTCTCTGCCTACATGTGCGACACGGCACGTCGCAACCCGATCTCCCGCCGCCTGCCGTGGTGGGCTTGGTGGCCTTGGTGGGCTTGTTGCGGCCTATACGCGTTACGCATGCATCATCAAAGTGTGATGGGTCGCCCGTATGTTCCGCATAAAGCCAACCAAGCCAACCAAGCCCACCAGTGCGATCTAGTGAATACGGGCACTTACGGCTTTCGACTCCGGTGGGCTTCCCCTCGGAGGGCGTGCACAGACGCGTCCGGGAGCGCCCCTTCGACGCCCAGAGCACGCTCGGGGTCCTGGGAGCTCACCACCGAGGGCCGGCCCTCGTGTCGTCTCTGAGCTGGTGGGTGCGCAGGTCGATCAGACGTCGGCGGGGCTGCCGATGGTCGCCGCCTGGGGCGCCGCTGCGCCGACGGCCTTGACGAGCCAGCGCACAACGCCGGCGCGACCGGGCACGGTCTCGCAGCGGTGCCCGGCGACGACGCTGCGCTTGTAGCGGCGCAAGACGAAGCCGAGGGCGTTCGTGTCGGGCGGCTGGCGAGGCTTCGTGGGCACGAGCTGCTCGATGGCCTCGCGCATCTCCTCGAACCCGTCCGGCGGCAGCTGCTCCCCGCGCAGGCGCTCTGTGGGGTAGAGCGCGGCGAGGGCGGTCTTGATGGTGATGCCCTGGCCCTCGGGGTCCAGCCGGGTCCAGTGCCGCAGGATGACGGCGAGGGAGCGTCGCTCGGGGTCCGCGTCGCCGGCGTCGTCGGGACGGCACTCCAGCGGATCCGCGCCGCCGGCCCAGACGATCGCGTCGGCGATGACCTTGCACCAGGTCTCGAACGATCCCCACGTGCGGGCGGGTGACGGGCGCCCGGCGAGGGCGTGAGCGCGGAGGAGGGTGAGCGCGGCTGTCACGAGCACGACGCGGGTCTCCCTGATCCAGTCCTTGAGCCGGAAGGCGCGCTCGGGATGCACGAAGTCGGACAGCGGGCGGAGCTCCGGGCGCTCGTAGGGGCTCTCGATGCGCGACACCATGCAGCGCCGCAGCATGTCGCGGGCGATCGCCACGTTGTTGCCCGAGCCGAAGATCACCGTGCGCCACGGTAGGTTCGTGACGGTGTTGGTGCCGAGGATGCGGAATTCGGCGGTGCTCTCGGCGGTGAGGACCATCTCGAGCGCAGGGCCGCCGAAGTGGATCTCGTGGCCGAGGTTGTCGAAGTTGATGAGCCTGGTCCCGAGCTGCGCATACGCGCAGAGCACCTTGCTCACCTCGTCGTTCGCGCCGCGCTTGTCGGTGGGGAAGTCCTTGCGCCCGGCCACGCGCCCGATCGCGAGCATTGAGGCGGAATCGGCTTGAAGGCTCTTGCCGCTTCCGGGCGTGTTCGCGTCGAATACGAATGCCGGCGTCGCGCCGCGGATGGCCGGGCGGGCGATCAGCGTGAGCGCGGCGGCCACGGCCATCGATCGGCCCGCGGGCGTCGCATAGGGGAAGTCGACGAAGACGTCCTCGAGCACGGCGAGCGCCGCGCGCGCGTCCTCTTGGCTCGGCCGGACCGGGATCGCCGGATAGGTGCGGTTGGGGACGTACAGGAAGCCGGTCGCCGCGTCGTACCCGGGCACGTCGATCACCGACCCGTCGGGTCGCAGCGATGGCGCCTCGAGGATGCCGGTCAGCCTGCGGAGGCCAGGCCACTCCTTGCGGTCTGAGATCCCGCGCACGACATGGTCGGTGGGGTCGGTGATCATCCAATCGCCCGACCTCGAGTTGCGCCGTACCCACCGCCCGTATCGAGAGAGCCGCTCGCGCAGCGTGTTGGGGCTCATCACGTGGATCTGCGGCGTCCCCTCGCGGAACTCGCCCTCTGAATCGGCCTCCTCGTCGGCCGTCACGTTCGTTACGTGAACGAGAGCCGTCTCACGCCGATAGACGTCCGGGTCCCCCTTGAGGGCGGCGATGCCATCTCGGATCGCGTCGAAGAGTTTCCCGGGCTCGATCCGGATCGTGGGTCGGTCGTCCGGGTCGTTGGCTGGCATGGCGGGCGCCGGCGCGCGCTTCTTTCGGGCCGGTCGCGCCGCCTCCGCCTGGATCGCGCCGCGCTCGATGTCCTCGTGGTCGATCATTCGGCCGCCTCGGGCTCGGAGTCGAGCAGGCCCGCGTCACGGAGGAATGGGGAAGGATCGACGCGGCGGACGCCGCTCTTCGTCGCGAGACGCCCGACGTAGCTCAAGGTCAGCTCCTCTTTCGCCCTGGTCACGGCCACGTAGAAGATCCGGCGCTCCTCCTGTGGGTCGCCGTGCGCGTGCGGGAGGATCCCGTCGTTGCAGCCGACGACCCACACGCGCGGCCACTCGAGGCCCTTGCTCCGGTGCACGCTCATCAGAAGCACCTGGTCGACCTGCTCGTCCGCGCGGCGCTGCCGGATGGCGGCCTCGATGTTCGCGTCGACGAAGTCGAGCAGCTCGGCCACGGTGGCGAACCGGCCGGCGACGCGCACGAGCTCGCGGACGTTCGCAGCGTGGCTGTCCTCGATCGACTCCTCCCCCTGGTCGCGCTCGAGCCACTGCAGGTAGCCCGTCTCACGCACGATGTCGCCGAGCACGCTCGCCGGCCTCTCATCGTTCTGGATCGCGCGCTCCGCGGCCCGGATCATGTCGCACCACTCGGTCGCGCTCTGGAGCTGCCGCCGCTGGATCCCGGCCTGCGTCGCGGCGGACTGCACGATCGCGGTCCAGGCGCCGCGGCGCGCGCGCGCCATCTCGAGCACGCGCTCGACGAACTTCGGGCCCAGGTAGCGGAACGGGGCGTTGATGCAGCGCCGGAGCTCCTCACCGTCCTCGTCGCGCCCGGCGGCCACGCGCAGGTAGGCCAGTAGGTCTCGGACCTCCTTGCGCTCGTAGAAGATGCAGCCGCCGATCACCACGTAGGGGATCTTGCGGGAGAGGAGCGCCTCCTCGATCGCGCGGCTCTGGGCGTTCGTGCGGAACAGCGCGCAGAAGTCGGCGAAGGCGCCGCGGTCCTCGACGTGCGCCTCCACGTGGGCGGCGAGCTCCTGCGCCTCGTCGTCGAGGTCGGCCGCGCCGACGAGCCGAACCGCGCCGCGGATGGGCAGCTCGGGGCGGAGGTCCTCGGGCAGCCGGACCGCCGCCGGGCGGATCGCACCGTTGGCCGCCTGGACGATGTCGGCGCCGCAGCGGTAGTTCCGGTTCATGCAGACGACGCGCGCGCCCCACTTCTCGGCGAAGGCGGTGAGGTACTCGGGCGAGCTGCCCCGGAAGCCGTAGATCGACTGCGCCGGGTCGCCCACGATCATGTAGTTGCGGTGGTCGCGCGCGAGCATGTCGGCGAGCGCGACCTGCGCCGCGTTCGCGTCCTGCGCCTCGTCCTGCATCACGTGCAGCCACCGGCCCGCCCAGCGTCGGCGGGTCGGCTCGTCCTGCAGGTGCTCGTGGGCCCTCACGAGCATGTCGTCGAACGTCAGCAGGCCGGCCTCCTCGAGGAGCGTCTCGACGACGCGATAGACGTCGAGCGCCAGCGGCGCCGCGGATGGGAAGCGGCGGCGCGCCTCCTCGCGCGCCTCCTCGCTCTCCGCCCCCCACAGGTTCGCCTTGCACCAGCCCAGGAATCGCCGCACCTCGCCGAGGTCGCCGTCCTTCCAGTCCACGTGCTTGTAGCCCATGGCCTGCTTGACGATCGTCTTGTGCCGGTCCTTCTGGTCGATCTGCCACTCCGCGTAGCGGGTGCGGTCGTCGCGGAGGATCTGGTAGCAGAGGGAGTGCCACGTCCCGACGCGCGCGCCGCGGACGCCCTTCTCCGCGATCTTGGCGTTCATGTCGTCGGCGGCCTTCTTGCTGAACGTCACGGCGAGGATGCGCCGGGCGTCCACCCCGGTCTCGATCAGCCGCCCGATCCGGGCGACGAGCGTCTTGGTCTTGCCCGAGCCGGCGCCGGCGAGCACCGCGATCGGACCGCGCTCGTGGGCGACGACAGAGGCCTGCTCCGGGTTGAGCCCGGCGAACCACCTGGACATCACGGCTCCCCTCCGGCGCCTCCGGCGCCCTGGTCCTCGTCCCCCTGACAGAACGCCATCTCGTCACAGCGCGCGTGGCACTCGTCGCGCAGCACGCCGCAGTCGCGGTGACAGTCGCGGCACGGCCCCGGGCGGCGCGACGTGGTCTCGTCGCCGGCGAGGCACCCGGCCAGCGCGAGCAGCGCCGCGGGCCCGAGCACGCTGGCGGCCGCCGGCCAGAGGCGCAGCAGCT
The DNA here is from genome assembly GCF_028553905.1 of Sorangium sp. So ce836. Taxonomy (NCBI): domain Bacteria; kingdom Pseudomonadati; phylum Myxococcota; order Polyangiales; family Polyangiaceae; genus Sorangium; species Sorangium sp. So ce836. Next base: position 7,310,776 of record NZ_CP102233.1, read on the forward strand.
CTTCGCCGCGCGCGGCCAGCCAGATCAGCGCCGCGCAGGTCAGCACGATGATCATCGCTCGATCGCCTCCGTTCCCTCGCGCGGGTCCGCGGGCAGGGCGCCCCGCTGCAGGAGCGCGTTGTCGTCCTCGCCCCGGCTGAACGCGCGTCCGCACGGCGTGGACCAGCGCCAGCCGTGGAGCACGCAGCCGCGGCAGCCACAGGCGGCGCGCGCGCGGCGGCTCTCCGCGGCGCTCACCCGGACAGCGCAGCGGCCGCCGAGGTCCTCGACGATGCGCTGCGCGTACCGGTCGCCGGCGGCGTCGGGGTCGGTGCGGATCACGACCTCGGAGCCGGCGGGGATCCTGTCGGCGAGCTCGCGGGTCCACGCGCCCGAGCCGGGCAGCCCCAGGACGGCCCAGGAGCCCGCGGCGAGGCGGCTGGCCCAGGTCAGGTAGTCGGGCTCGCCCTCGGCCACGACGACGCGCGCGGGGGCGCCTCCTGGGCCGGCGCGGAGCATCTCGACGGCGCCGCGGTTCGCGAGCACGTAGCCCGCGCTCCGGTGGTCGGTCGGGGGGAGGCTCTTTGGCCCCTCGCCGCCGGTCACCAGGCGCGCGCGGACGCTCCGGAGGCCTCCGGCGGCGTCGTAGACGGGCAGGACGAGCCGGTAGCCCGCCGAGAGCCAGGTGCGGGGCGGGCGGCGCTGCGGGTCGCCCAGGATGGTCCAGCGGGGCCCCGGGCCGTGCAGGGCGCGCGCGAGCGGCAGGCACGCCGCGGGGTCGAGCCCGCGCGAGCGCAGCCATGGCGCGACCTGGCCGGCGATCGAGTCGACCCGGGCGCTCTGCCGGAGGAGGGCGGCGACCTCGGCGAGCGGCGGGGGCTGCGACGGCGGCGCCGGCGGGAGCTCGCGGGCGCGCGGCGGCGCGGCGAGGTCCACGTGGGCGAGCTCGGCCGCGGCGCGCTTCACGGCGGGGAAGTCCCGGGCGTCGAGGCCGCGCGCGGCGGCGACGAGGGCGAAGACGTCCCCCGTCCAGCCGCAGGACCAGCAGCGCGCGCCCAGGGTGCCGGCCTTGCCGACGAACACCGAGCAGCTCGGGGAGCGCTCCTGGTGCGCCGGGCAGCGGATCACGACGTAGCGGCCGCGGGCGGAGCGCTCGAGCAGGCCGAGGCGCCGGCAGACGTCCGCCGGGGAGGCGAGCGCCTGCTTGATGGCGAGGACGTCGGCGCCGGCGAGCATCACGTTTCCTCCGCGCCGAACAGCGCAGTCTGTCGCGGCGCTTCCGGTGAGGTCTCGCGCATCTCGGCGGACATCCAATCGACCGCAGCGCGGTGATAGGCCTCTGTGAGCTCCACGCCGATCACTCGGTAGCCGGCCCGGAGCGCAGCGATCCCCGTCGAGCCAGCGCCGAAGAACGGGTCGAGGATGACGCCGCCCGGCTGACAGATCCGCACCACGTTGAGCATGCAACCGGGCGTCTTTCCGGTGATGTGGCGTTTCTCGCCCGGACGCGGCATGACGCTCCACACGCCCGGCAGCGCGCCGACGTCCCGGTCCACGGACATCGGGCCCTTGCTGCCCCAGACGACGAATTCAGCCTGCGCTCTGAAGCGCCCGAGCTGCGGCCGAGCCCCTTCCGTCTTGTCCCATACGGCAATGCCCCGCCACACCCACCCGCCGGCCTGCACCGCGTCCGTCGTCGTCGGGAGCTGTCGCCAGTCGGTGAACACGCAGATCGGCGCCCCTGGTTTGGAGACGCGCAGCGCCTCAGCGAGCCAGAGGGCGCACCAAGCGAGGAACGAGCGCTGGTCGCGGTTGTCTCCGGCGAAGTCCGGCCGCGAGAGCTGCTGCCCTTGCTGCACGTACTTCACCGACGGCGAGGCCATCCGATCGCCACGTGTCGCACCTCCAGACGAGTACGGCGGGTCTGTGATGAGGGCGTCAATGCATTCGTCCGGGAGTTCTCGCAGAACTCGGAGCGCCTCGCCTCGGACGACACACCAGCGCGCGCGACCTGAGATGACATCGTCCACCATGCTCTCCATCACGCGGCCCTCCCCGGCGAGCGGAGGCGCTTGCACCGCCCGCCGCGCCCGCGGCCGAACACCAGCCAGCCGTACGTGGCCGAGTCGCCGCCGTCGCCCGGCCCGCGGAACCGCGGCCGCTTGGCCAGCACGTAGACGTCCGGCCGGTGCTGCTCGAGCAGCTCGTCGCGCTCGCTGTAGCGCTCGGCCTCGAGGAAGCCCAGGCGCAGCAGCAGCGCCACCTCGCCGCCGACGGGCGCCACGAGCTCGAGGGAGCGGCGAAGGAACTCGAGCGCCAGCGAGTAGGGCGGGTTCCCGATCACCAGATCGGCCCAGTCGGGCTCCCACACGGCGCCCCGGCGCAGGTAGTCGTCGCTCCACACCGGGCACGTGAGCCGCCCGGAGGCGTCCCGCGCGCGCTGCTCGTCCTTCTCCACGCAGATGATTTCCGCGGCGGGCCAGTGCTTGATCACGCATTCGGCGATCACGCCGTCGCCGCAGCCCGGGTCGACCACGCGCCGGGGCGGGCGGAGGTGCGGCAGAACCGGCCACACCGCATCGACTGGGGTGCGGTAGAAGTCGTCCGGGTGGCGACCGACGAGGTCCTCGAGGCCCGGCAGCGCCAGCGCGGCGCCGCCCCGTCCTGTCGCGCTCATGACGTCGTCGCTCCTTCCGGCGCGCCCATGGCGGCCCGGTGCTCTTTCCACGCGCGCACGAGCCACCACGCCGCGTGGCGCTCGCCCTCGTCGCGCGACCCGGCCCAGATGACCGGGATCCCGAAGTCGAACATGATCGCGCCGGCGCTCCCGATGACGCTCGCGGGCGTCGCGAGGCTCCGGTACGCGCCGCAGGCGACCTCCTCGAGGGAGGCCTCGATGATGACGGCGCGGTGCAGGAGCGGGCGCATCCGGCCGAGCTCCGCCCAGAAGCGCTCACGCTCGCGGGTGGTCGACTGGATGAAGTCGGGCAGCGACTTCCTCTCGAGCGCGACGACGCTGGTCAGGCCCTCTACCGAGTAATCCCCGGTCGCCAGGGTGCCTGTCGCGACGGCGAGCTCGCCGTGGGCGCGCAGCACGGCGGGCGTCCGGAAGGTCCACGGGCGCTGCTCGCGCGTGTCGACCACGATGCGCGGAGGGGGGTAGCGGCGCGCCATGGCTCAAAAGGGGATGTCGTCGTCGCCGCCGCCGTAGCCGCCCCCGTAGCCCCCGCCGAAGTCGTCGGGCGGGGCGCCGCCCTGCGGCTGCCCGCGGCCGCGCTGCTCTCCGCTGCCCTGGCCGCCACCGTTGCCGCCGCTCTGCCCGCCGCCGCAGAGCACCACGTTGTTCGCGACGACCTCGGTCTTGTAGCGCTTGTTGCCGTCGCGGTCGTCGTAGCTCGAGGTCCGGAGCGAGCCCTCGACGAGGAGGCGCGAGCCCTTGCCGAGGACCTTTTTCAGGCCCTCGGCGCGCGCCCCCCAGACGACGGCGTTGACCCACTCGGTCCGCTCCTTGCGGACCTTGTCGCGGTCGAGATACGACTCCGTGACCGCGATCCGCATGTTCAGGACCGCCGCCCCGCCCTGCGTGAAGCGCAGCTCGGGGTCGGCGCCCAGGTTCCCCATCACGAGCACGCGATTCAGACCTTCAGCCATGAGCACCTTCCTCGCGGCGTCGGCCGCGCACGTCCGTCGTCCGTCCAGCGAGAAGCGAGCGGACACTGCAAAAAGGCTGGACAGCGGCTATACGCGGTCGTATAGGACACCGCGTCAGCCAGTCAGAGCCGCTGCCCGGTCGATCACGTCCCATTCGCTCGGGGTCCGCCACAGCTCCGCCGGAGTACCGGTGACGGTCTCGAGAGCGACGCGGAACGCCTCTTCCGGGCGCGACACGTTCAGCCATCGGTTCACGCTCGCCTGAGATGTCCCGAGCATCTCGGCCAGCGATGTCTCCGAATGGCCGTGTAGCGCCATCCACTCTCGGATGGACGCGCGTGCGTGCTCCGGCCCCAGCCGGAGCTTGCGTGAAGCATTGCCCATTGACCCGAATACGTATACGTATGCGTCTAGAATGTCAAGGGGAGCCGGACGTACGGCCGAGCTCGAAACCATACGCGTGCGGGACGGACCCCCCTGCTACGGTCGCCGGTGTGGTGGGCAAGTCCCTAACCTCACAGCAGAACGAGCGGGTGCGCGCCGCCGTGCGGGAGCTCCTCGCGCTCCACGGCGGCAGCCAGACGAAGGTGGCGCCCCTCATCGGAGTGGAGCAGGCCACGCTGTCGCGGTTTCTCTCGGGCGTCCAGGGGACCAGCTCGCACGTGGCGATGCGCGTCGCGTCGCTGCTCGGCAAGAATCCGCTGGAGCTGCTCGACCCGACGAGCAAGTCCGGCGTCGTCCCCCGCAGCTCGGTTGACCCCGAGTATCCCTCGCGCGCGAAGGCGGAGGTGGCCGCTCGCGTCATGGACTGCAGCGAGGAGGACATCCGAGGAGCCATCGCCGCGCACGTCGGCCCGGACCCAGGCGACATCTACTGGATCCTCGAGTTCCTGCGGGCGCGCGACCGCAGGCGCTGGGCTGAAGCGGCACAGCACCCCCCGCCGCACAGCGGCGACCGGCCCACGGGCGGCGGAGGCGTCCCCCCGAAGACGCGCCGGAGCGGCTCCCCGCGGGGCTAACCGCCTCCGCCTCGTGCGGATGGCCAGGGCGGCGGCTCACCCGCCGGCGCGCGCATACGTTCGCGTATAATTCCGTTTGACATTCGTATACGCATGCGTATCGTCAAGCCCATGCTTCACGCATCGGGCGGCGGCGCGGCCCTGACGGCGCCATCTACTTCCATCGAGCCCAGCGCTCCCGCGGCGCCGCCGGCGGCTCCTACGGCTCGCGAGCGCGTCCTGCGCCTCGCGGCGCGTCTCCTCCCCTGCGTGTCGGTGAACCCGGCGGTCGCGCGCCTGGACCGCATCGCGGCGGAGCTCCGCGGCGTGCGCGCCTACTACCTGCACGACGTCGAGACGTGCGCGTCGATCGACGCTTGGCTCGAGCTCTACCGGGGTGCGCCGTGAGCGCCTCGATCTGCCGCGTCACCTGCACCGCGGGCAGCGAGACCTTCGGGGCTGACCTCCTCGAGGGCGGTCGCGTGGAGCTCCTGCGACAGCACCTGCACGGGCGCTGGCTCGTCATCGGCGTTGGCCGCCTCGTCAACGGCGAGATCGTGGGGCTCCCGCACGAGGGCCTCGTCGACAGCCGCGCGCGCGCCGCCCTCGAGGCGGGGCTCGATGCGTACGTGGCCAACCCGCTGATGTGAGGAGGGGACCGTGGACCAAGCGACGATGCCCAAGGAGATCTCGGCCGCTCTCGCGAAGGCGCAAGCGGTCGCGCGCTCGGTCGAGAAGACGAAGACGAACACCCACCATGGGTTCAAGTACGCCAGCGCCGAGGACGTGATCGCGGTGGCGCGCGAGGCGCTCGCCGAGGCCGATCTCGCACTGCTCCCTGTCGCGACGAAGTTCCGGCGCAGCACAGGCACGCTCGATGAGAACGCCGGCGCGTGCGGGTTCCTCGACATCTCGTATCGCCTGATCCACGGCGCCTCGGGCCACGTCCACGAGATGACGACCGAAGAGGCGGTGTGCCCCCAGCCGGCGAAGGAACGCGGGTGGGTGCGCCCGCTCGACAAGGCCATCTTCGCCGCGCGCACCGAGGGGCTCGGCTACATGCTGCGCGAGCTGCTCCTCATCCCGCGCCAGGACGCGCTGGACGTGTCCGGGCGCGGCGACGGCGACGACCGAGGGCCGCGCGGGGGACAGGACAGGCAGCAGGGCCAGCGCGGGCAGGACCGCGGCCGCGGCGGGCAGGCATCGCCGGGGCCGTCCCGCGGCGCCCAGGGCAGCGCGCCGGCGCAGGGTGGCGGGCAGGCCTCGCCGCCCGATCCGTCGGATCCGAAGCTCGCCGAGGAGCTGCGTCTTCTCCGACAGCGGCGATCGGAGGCGAAGGCCGAGAAGAGCACCGAGAAGCTGCTGCTCGCCGACACCGCCTTCGCCTCCGCCGTCGAGGCGCACGCCGCCACGCTCCAGAGCTCGCAGGCCGTCGAGGACCTCGCCGCGCTCTGCGACTCGCTCCGCTTCCCCAAGGGGCGCCCCGCCGCTGCGATCGGCGCCGCCATCACCCAGGCCCGCGCGCGGGTCGCGCCGGCCACGCAGTCCACCTGATCGACCGCTGGAGGACCCATGATCACCGTGTCTCTCACCCGTCAGGCCCTCACGCGCGAGGGGGCCTGCTCCGATGGTCTCGCGCTCTTCGACAGCATCAAGGCGCTCGCCGATGAGCAGCGCGCCGCGGAGGGCAAGCCAGCGCGCCGCGGCCTCGTCGTGCGCTGGACGCGGCTCCACACGCTCTGGGCCGCCACGGCCTATCCGTCGTTCTTCGGCTGGCTGGTGGGCAAGGGGTTGGTACCCGGGGCCAACCTCGACGGGGCCAACCTCGCCGGGGCCTACCTCGCCGGGGCCTACCTCGCCCGGGCCAACCTCGACGGGGCCAACCTCGACGGGGCCAACCTCGCCCGGGCCAACCTCGCCCGGGCCAACCTCGACGGGGCCAACCTCGCCGGGGCCTACCTCGACGGGGCCAACCTCGCCCGGGCCAACCTCGCCGGGGCCTACCTCGCCGGGGCCAACCTCGCCGGGGCCTACCTCGCCGGGGCCAACCTCGCCGGGGCCAACCTCGACGGGGCCTACCTCGCCGGGGCCAACCTCGACGGGGCCTACCTCGCCGGGGCTCGCCGCCGTCGCACCGATCCGGTGCTGGTCGGCTGGGAGGTCGTCGGCGACGAATGCGACTGCTGCCCGGCACCTCTCCGGCGTACGAAGGGGGGCTCGGATGCTTGAGCACGTCGAATTCGCGTGCATGCTGTGCTTCTGCCTCGCCCTGGCGCTCACGCCCGAGCGGGCCTGGGCTCGCCTCGTCAAGCGCGCCCGGGCTCGCCGAGCGGAGCGCAAGGAGCGGCGGCGCGGACCCTGGATCCAGACGCGTAGCGGCGCGCGCTGGTACCCGTACACGTGCCGCCCCGAGGACGTGCAGCTCGAGGACCTCGGGGCGTGCGCATACGTGCTGCGGTGGGGAGGGCACGCCGGCACGGTGACGGTCGCGGAGCACCAATACCGCGTGGCCAAGCTGCTCGCGGCGCGCGGCGAGAGCCCGGCGGTGCAGCTCCTCGGCCTGCTCCACGACGCGCACGAGGTCTATCCGCCTGGCGACGTCCTTGCGCCTGTGTTCTGGGGCCGTGGCCTCGTCGGTCGGCAAGTCGCCTGGGGGATGCGCTGGATGTCGAGGCGAGCGGAGCGCGCCGTGCGCGACCGGATGCACCTGCCGCACGAGTTCCCCGCGGCAGTGAAGCACGCCGACCTGGCGCTGCTCTCGACTGAGGCGCACTGCCGCCTGCCGGGCGGGCCGCGCGACTGGGGAAGCAACCTGCCGCCGCCGAACCACGTCTGCGAAGCGTGGGACTCGGAATACGCCGAGTTTAGGTGGTGGTCTCTCGTCCGGACGCTCTCGCAGCAGGTCGCGGACGAGATGCGCGAGCAGCGCTGCAGCGACGCGGCGGCTGGCCTGGACTCGTCCCACGGGTGGGACACCATCACGGCGCTCCTCGAGCTCGCCGTCGTCGCTGACCGGCAGATCGCCCGCTGCGCGCCGCTGCGCCGGGGTGCCGCGTGATCCCCGCGCGGAAGGCCCTCGTCGAGCTCGCGCGGAGCCTCGACGGCGTGGGGATGACGAGCAGCGCCGTCGACTACCTCAAGCTCATCGGCGACGGCGAGACGCTGTCACGCGCCCGCGAGCTCGCGACCCTCTCCGGCTGCGCGCTGACCGTCCGCGGGATGTGGCGTCGCGCGGGCGTCGACCACCCGATCCTGTGCACCCCGTACCGGACCGGGCGCGCCGTGACGGACCTCGTCGAGATCGCGCTCGACAGCCAGGCCCTCGTCGAGGCTCGCGACGAACTGCCGGTGGTGTACCCGGGCGACGTGGTGATCGTGGGCGGGCTCGGGTACGGCGGCCCCGAGCACGTCTGGACGGTGCTCGACGCGACCGGGCAGGGCTACCCCGACGCGACGACATCGATCGTCACGGGGCTCGACGGCGGGCAGCGGTGCGAGAGAGGACAGCAGGTGATCCGCGTCAAGACGCACGAGATCACGGGCGTGCCGCCGGTCGACGACGGGCGCCGGGTGCGGTGGGTGATCGACTTCGGCGCGGTGTGGCGCCGGTGGGGCCGCCCCGAGGCGGCTTGAAGGGAGCATGGTAGATGGATGACAAGGACGAGGGGCCGCGCAACTTCGGCGTGGTCCTCAGCGAGATCGACGGCGGGGCGCTCATCGGCGAGCTCGGAGAGGAGCTCCAGAAGGTCGTGAAGGCGACATCGGAGAAGGCCTCGGCGACGTGCCGGCAGGCGAGCGGGGAGCTGGTGATCAAGCTCTCGCTCAAGACGGACGAGAAGGGGCGCGTGGAGGTCGGGGCCGACATCAAGACGAAGCTGCCGGCCCCTGTGCGCTCGAAGTCGCTCTTCTACGCGACGGACGGCGGGAACCTGACGGCGACGAATCCGCACCAGGCGGCGCTGCCGTTCCGCGAGGTCGCGGGCGGCAAGCAAGAGGCGAAGGACGTGATCGGCAACAAGGGCGTCAAGGCCCTGTGAAGGAGCAAGTCATGGCGAAGTCGGACGCAGAAGCGGTGATCGAGCTGGCCCAGAAGAGCGCGCGCGCGCCGGAGCGGATGACCTTCGAGGACATCGACGTTACCGCCGAGGTCCTCGTGCTGCCCGACACGAACGGCAGCTACGTCATCAGGTCGATCAAGCCGTTCCTCGACGAGTACCGCGAGCGCCCGGAGCGCCGGAGGGGCACGGCGCGGCTCGGGGACCTCGCGAGCTTCATCGACCACACGAACCGCTTCAAGGACGATGGCAGCGCTCTCTTCGCGTCGGACGACCCGGCGAAGCCGCACCTGATGTCGGTGCTCGACTACCACGAGCCGGCGGACAAGGGCGACGCGCGCTTCGGCGAGCACCGAGCGATCTGCGCCTTCCCGCTGTCGGAGGAGTGGGTCGCGTGGAAGGGCGCGCACGGCAAGCCGATGACGCAGCAGCAGTTCGCGGAGTTCCTCGAGACCCGCATCGTCGATGTCGTCGAGCCGGTCGACGTCGGCCAAACGTCCACCGACTTCGCCGCCAAGCTGGGAGGCATCGAGTTCGCGTCCCCGCTCAAGCTGCTCCAGCTCTCGCGCGGGATGAGCGTGCGGGTCGGCGCCACCGTGAAGCAGGCCGTGAACCTGTCGACAGGGGAGGTGCAGGTCCACTACGAGACGCAGCACAGCGACGATCGCGGCGAGCCCCTGCGCGTCCCGACGGCGTTCGTCATCGCGATCCCGGTCTTCCGGTCCGGCGTCCTCTACAAGATCCCGGTGCGGCTCCGGTACAGCGTGAGCCGGGGCGACATCTCCTGGCGCGTCGAGCTCCACCGCGCCGACATCATGATGGCCGACGCCTTCGACGAGGCGAAGCTGGTCGCGACGAAGGAGACCGGCCTTCCGCTCTTCGTGGGGTCGCCCGAGAGCTGACAGCGGCGCGCTCGCGAGCTCCGCCCCGTGCTCCTCGGCAAACCGAGGTGGCGGGGCTCGCGGCGTTGGGAGGCCCCGATGCGATGTGGCGATTGCGGGACACCATCACGACGACACCATTGCCGCTGGCCGTGCTCGCTGTTCGGCTTTGCCGGGCTCCTACCCGGCGTCGTCGGCCGGTGGCGCGTAGTCGAGAGGCGCTTCCGCGCGCGCGGGGGGTCGTCGGCATGACCCGGGAGACCCGCCGCAGGAGATGGCGCCGCGCAGTGAGACGGCTTGGCGGTGCGGTGAAGTCGACGGGAGCCAGGGGCCCGCGGGACCTCGCTGGGGCGCTCCTGGCGATGCCAGACGCGCAGCTGGCCGCCGCGGTGCGGGCACTGCCCGAGGAGGGCGCCGCCGCGCTCGCAGAGATGGTGTGGGCCATGAGGCCGATGAGGGAGAGAGGGAAGAGGCGATGAGCAACGACAAGAAGACCATGACGAAAGTGAACGTGTGCGGTGAGGAGCTCGACGCGTGCCACGATGGCGAGCACGTGTGGGTGAGCGTGCGGCGCGTGTGCGAGGTGCTGGACATCTCGCCCAACATGCAGGTGGAGAAGCTCAAGAAGAAGCCCTGGGCAGTCAGTATGTTGAACATATCAACTGGCCCAGACGGCAAGAATTACGAGACATTTTGTCTCTCTCACCGCTCGCTCCCGATGTGGCTGGCGACAATTGAGCCGTCGCGATCGACGGCCGCGAACCTCGGAGAGAAGCTCGCGCGGTTCCAGATGGAGGCAGCCGACGTACTCGCCGACCACTTCATGGGCAAGCGCGGTGATGGAGTGCGCCTGAATCTCCCTGGGCTCCGCACCGAGGTAATCGTCGTCACCCCGGAGATGGCCGGGGAGTGGCTTGAACACCGCAACAACAGCAACCGGCCGATGCGCGAGCGCGTGATCGCGAAGTACGTCGCCGACATCAAGAAAGGGCGCTGGCTGACCACGCACCAGGGCATCGCGTTCGGGCCAGGCGGGGAGATCATCGACGGGCAGCACCGGCTCGGCGCGATCGTCAGGGCTGGCGTCGCCTGCACCATGATGGTCACGTTCTACGAGGACGAGGCGCTCGCGCGCGAGGCGAAGCTCAAGTGCGACACGGGCCGGACGAAGAGCAACGGGGACGTGCTCGCGATGGCCGGCGTCGTCGAGAAGGCGGTGGCGGACAACCTCGCCGCGATCGTCTCGGCCATGCGCCTCATCGACGGGAACACGGGCAACCTCAGCGCCGACGAGATCCGCGACACCTACGAGGAGAACAGGGACGCGGTCGACTGGGTGCTCCGCGCTCTCCCCACGAAGGAGTTCGGCACGCTGCCGCGCGCCGCGTTCGTGTACGCCTACCGAGCGTTCCCTGAGCAGGTCGACGCCTTCGCCACCATGGTCAGAGAGAAGGCCGGCATCGACGCGGGCACCCCGGCGCAGACGTACTTGAAGTCCTCGGCCGGAGGGCAGCTGCGCACGTCCGGCGGCAGCGGGGAGCGGCGCGCCTGCTTGCTCAAGATCCTTCGAATCCTGAAGGCGCATGTCCGCAGCGAGAAGGGGCTCGACAAGCTCTACGTCACCACGGAAGGGCTCGACTTCTTCAAGGCGGCTTGGGAGCGGCAGAAGTCGAAGACGAACGTCCTGCCGTTCCCGAAAGACCCTGTTGCCGCTGAGTGACTTGACCCAGGGAGACTAACGATGTCGCCGACGCTCCACGTAAGCCCGCATGTCAATCACCTTGGCCGGGGGCTCGCCCACGGCCAGGTAGCAGGTGACCCATCCGCCCGGATGCCGCAGTTCCAGCGGGCGCCCCTCCGCACGTGCGGCCTCGACGTAGCGGAGCGTCGTGCGAAGGACGTCGAGCAGGTAGACGGTCGCGATCTGCTCGGGCGAGCCGCGCCGGGAATGCGTGAGCCGGCAGGCGCGCCGCTCGAGCTCTCGCGCCGCGGCGCGGACCTCATCGAAGAACGCCATCTGCGCGGCCGTAGGCTCCTCGGGACGCACGGATTCCTTGGCGCCGCGAGGGGCGCGGTGTACGGATTTGGACATGTCGTAACCTCGAACGTGGAAGCGTTGCAGGTTGCGGCTAGGGGCCGGTGGGAGGTGGTTCTCCTGCCGGCCCCGCTTTTCCCGCGGGGCTCCGAGCCGGTGGTTCGACTCGGGGCCTTGCCTCAAAGGGTACGCTGCCGGGCGGCCGGGGCGCAAGGGGGCTCGCGATGAAGCCCGGCATCGCCACCCCCAGTACCCTTGTCCCGCCCGACGCGCTCGAGGCGTTCGGCCGCGCGGTAGCCCGCCTCGCCGCGGAGCTCGCCGTCGGCATCATCGAGCAGCGCCAGCAGGCCGCGGCGCCGCCGCGCTACGCCACGGCGAAGCACAACCCGATCGGGAGCTCGCGCGCCTTCCTCGACGCCGCCCGGCGCGGGGACTTCCCGTCGCACAAGGTCGGGCGCGAGGTGCGCGCGCTCTGGGCCGATGTCGACGCCTACATCCTTTCGCGGCCCGGCTCGAGGCGGCGAGAGGAGCGGGCCACCCTCGAGGCGGAGCTCGCCGCCTCCGCCGCCCCGCGCAGGAGGCGCGCCGCCCGTGGCTGACCGGACAGGTACCTTCGAGTTCCGGTCTGGCCGTTGGTGGGCGCGCCCAACCCTCGCCGACGGGAGCCGCGGCGCGCGCGTACCGCTGCCCAAGGGCGCGACCGAGGAGCAGGCCCGCGAGAAGGCCAAGGCCCTGTCAGAGCTCGCCCAGCGCAAGGGCACGACGAAGGCCGGCTCGCCAGCGGGCGCCGAGCAGCCCAAGGGGCCCACCGTCGCCGAGTGGGGCGAGGCCTGGCTCGACGAGCGCGAGCGGCGCGGCCTCGCCTCGGTGCGCACGGACCGCGGCCGCTGGGCGAAGTGGATCGAGCCGCAGCTCGGCGCGCTGCACATGGTGGCCGTCACGACCGAGGACCTCGAGCGGCTCGTCCAGCGCCTCGACGAGGCCGTCCGCGGGGGAGAGCTCGCCTGGAAGACGGCCCGCAACGTCTGGGGGCTCGCCTCGAAGGCCTTCGACGACGCGGCCCGCTCGAAGACGCTCGAGCTGCGCGTCCGGAAGGACAACCCGGCGGAGAAGGTGCGGCCGCCCGACGAGGGCCCCGCGCGGGGGAAGCAGTTCATCTACCCCAGCGAGTTCCTCTCCCTCATGGCGTGCGAGCGCGTGCCCGTTCGGTGGCGCCGGCTCGTGGCGGTGCAGATCTACCTCTACTGCCGCGCCGGCGAGCTCGAGGCCCTCCACGTCGACGACGTCGACCTCGCGCACCGCACGATCCACATCCACCGCGCCGTCGACCGGGACCACGGCGGCGCGATGAAGGAGACGAAGACGAACAACCCTCGCCGCATCCCGATCGAGCCGAACATCATGCCGCTGCTCGAGGCCCTCGTCGCCGAGGCGCGCGCGGCGGGGCGGGCGCTGCTCGTCGAGATGCCAGCGCTCTGCGATCTCGCGGCCCGGCTGCGGAAGTACCTCCTCTGGGCCGGCGTCGAGCGCGCGGAGCTCTACAAGACCACGCCGACCTCGAAGCAGATCACCTGGCACGACCTCCGGGCGACGGCGGCGACCTGGCTGGCCATCCGCGGCGAGGCCCCGCAGGTCGTCATGGCCCGGTGCGGCCACGAGAACATGGAGACGACCATGGGCTACATCCGCCTGGCGGGCATGCTCCACGCCGACCCGGCCTCAGTGTTTCCTGAAATACTTCTGCCCCAATCGCTGCCCCAAGACTCGAAAGGGTGGGGCTCGGCAGGCGGTAAGCTATCGGGATCATTGAGATCCTCTAAGCGTCCCCAGCGGGATTCGAACCCGCGTAGCAGCCTTGAAAGGGCTGAGTCCTGGGCCGGGCTAGACGATGGGGACCGGCGATGCGGCGCGGGAACCTACCGTCCGTCGTCGAGCAATGCAAGCCCAACTCGCGTCGCCCGTTCCGTCCGGTCCCGCCCCCGCGAAGCCCGCTGCGCGAACCGGCCGCTCGGCGGCTCGTCGCGGCGGGCTTCGCGGGAGCAGGCGCCGGTCCCGGCGGCCTTGCTGCCCGCTGGCGTGGGCTCAGCCGGGCTGAGCCGGCGTCCACGCGGGGGCATCGCTCGCGGGGAACGAGTCCTCCACGGTCTCGTCCACCTTCTGTTCCGGCTCCTTGTCCGCCGTGGCCTCGTGGCCCTCCACGGGGTCCCCCGGGACGTGCCTGTGCTGTCCGCTCCCGGCCTTCCGGTCGTGCGAGGGCGCGTCGGCGGCGCTCCTGGACGTCTCGGTCCCTCGTTCCTCCGATCCCTTCTCGTTCGGCTTCATGCGCACCTCCTCGGGCTGTTCCGGCTTCTCCAGACCACCTGGAGCCGTCGAAGCGCACCGCAAGGGGCCAACCGGGCGCCGGTGAGCCCGGCGCGGCCGCTCGTCCGGCACGGACCTCCCTCCCGGCGCGCGATCTCGCCTTGCGGGCGCAGGGCCCTGCCCTTGCGCCGCGCGCCGCGCGGCCTGCGCGCCGCGTCCCTGCGCCTTCCGCGACGCGACCCCCCGCGCCCGAACCGCTGGACGGCCACGATGAATCGGGCGACCATGCGCACCGCGCAACCTACCTTGCGCCACACAGGCAGAGCTCTCCCCCATGCTTTCGCTGCTGCGCCTCGAGCCTGCCGTTTCGATGTCCCAGGGAGGACCGTGCACCGCCGCCGGCGCCTGACGCGCGCCGCGCTCGCCTTCTGCCTCGGTCCGGCGCTCCTCTCGGCCGCCCCTTCGCGCCCAGCGCGCGCGCAGCTTGCGCCGCCGGCGCAGCCTCCCCGACCGGCGCCCGCCACCCAGCCCGGACCGGCGCCCGCCACCCAGCCCGGACCGGCGCCCGCCACCCAGCCCGGACCGGCGCCCGCCACCCAGCCCCAGCCCGCGCCCTCCGCCCAGCCCCAGGCGCAGCCGCCCGCCCAGCCCCAACCCGCGCCCGCCACCCAGCCCCAACCCGCGCCCTCCCAGCCCGCGCAGCCCTCGCCTCCCCCTCCTCCCCCCGCCCCGCCCCCCCTCGAGGTCGTCGTCACCGGCACCCGCACCCCCGAGAGCAGCCAGCGCGCCACCGTGCGCACGCGCGTCGTCACCCGCGAGGAGGCCGAGCGCCGCGGCGCCACGAACGTCGGCGAGGCGCTCGACGGCGAGCTCGGCGTCCAGGTCAACCCGAGCGCCTACGGCGCCCTCGGCAACCCCAGCGCCATCCAGATCCAGGGCTTCGACCTCGACCGCGTCCTCGTCCTCGAGGACGGCGAGCGCGTCATCGGCGACAGCGGCGGCGCCATCGACCTCTCCTCCCTCCCGCTCAGCGACGTCTCCCGCATCGAGCTCGTCACCGGGCCGACGAGCTCGCTCTACGGCGCGAGCGCCATCGGCGGCGTCGTCAACGTCCTCTCCGCACCCCCGGCCCACCCGGGCTTCAGCGGCCGCGGCCGCCTCGAGGGACGCAGCCGCGCCGGGCTCCTCGCCCAGGCCTCCGGCGCCTACCGCGGCGAGCACGCCTGGGCCAGCGCCGACGCCTCGTTCCAGCGGGACGACAGCCTCACCCTCCTCGAGGACAGCGCCGCCACCGCCCTGCCCGAGCGCGCGCAGCACCTCGTCGGCCTGCGCGCCGGCGCCGCGCTCGGCCGCGGCATCGACGTGCGCCTCCGCGCGCGGTGGATCCACGACGAGCAGGACGGCATCGAGCAGCCGCCGCCGCTGCCAGGCCTCGGCGTCTACCTCATCGACGTCCCCGAGGTGACCGACCGCTTCACCCTGCACCTCACCGAGACGCTCGATCTCGGCGGAGGCTCCAGCCTGCGCCTCGCCGCCGGCCGGCAGTGGGCCTACCGGACGAGCGAGCGCAACCTGCGCGGCTCACCCCAGTCGGAGCTGCGCGAGCGCACAGGCACCCTGCAGAGCTACGAGGCCATCGCCACCATCGCCCAGGGACGGCTCACGTGGGTCGCCGGCGCGCGCGCCGAGGTCGAGTCGCTCACCCAGGAGCTCGAGCGCACCACGGTCTCCACCTCGGGCGTCTTCGAGAGCACCGTCGACGAGGTGCCCGACACCGAGCTCGGCAGCGCCGCCGTCTACGGCCAGCTCGCGTGGAAGCTCACCGACAGCCTCACCCTCATGCCCGGCGTCCGCGGCGAGTACTGGCCGCGCTACGGCGCCGTCCTCGCCCCGCGCCTCGCCGTCGCCTACCGGCCCGCGCCGTCGCTCACGCTGCGCATCTCCGGCGGCCGCGGGTTCCGGGCGCCCAGCGCGAAAGAGCTCGGCTTCTCGTTCGATCACTCGGGCCTCGGCTACAAGCTCGAGGGCAATCCGGGGCTCGCCCCGGAGACGTCCTGGGGCGCGAACGGCGATGTCACGTGGAGCCCCAGAGAAGGCCTGACGGTGCGCGCCGGCGCCTTCGCGAACTGGGTCGACGACCTGATCGACTTCGACCCGAAACCCATCGACACCTCCGGCGGCGTCGACACGTATACCTACATGAACGTCGCCAAGGCGCGGACCGCAGGCGTCGAGCTCTCGGCGACGTTCCAGGCGGCGTCGTGGCTCCGCGCCGAGGCCGGCTACGCCTACCTCTGGACGCGCGACGACACGGGCAATCCCCGGCAGCCGCTCTCCGGCAAGCCGCCGCACACCGCGCAGGCGGCCCTCCGCGCCGACCTGCCCCTCCAGCTCGAGCTCGTCGCCCGGCTGCGGACGATCTCCAGCGCGTTCATCGAGGTGGACGACCGCGGCGTGACCCGCCGCGCGCCCGGCTTCACCACGCTCGACGCGCGGCTCGCGCGGCCGCTCTGGCCCTCGTCGCAGGCCTACGTCGGCGTCAGGAACCTGCTGGGCGCGCAGAAGGACCCTGGCCGCCGCAACGATCACCGGCCCCTCGAGGGGCGCACCGTCTACCTCGGCGTCGTCGCCGAGCTACCGTGGGAGGACTCATGACACGATGGTCCGTCGCAACAGCGCTTCTCCTGCTCACCCCGGCGTGCAGCGACGACGTGGGAGGCGGAGGCGGCGAGCAGACCGAGGACGGCGCGCTCCTCGAGGTCGAGGTGCCGGCCTCGGGCCGCGTCTTCCTCCGCCTCGCCACGCCGGAGGTCGTCGTCCCCTCCGGCGACCCCGCGGCGTCCACCGACTGGGATCTCGCGTTCTCGGGGTACGACGTGTTCACCAACAGCGGCCTCAGCGGCCCGGGCGAAGGCGGGGCGCTGCCGCTCACCCTCGAGGACTACACGGCAGGCCAGCTGCCGAGCACCCCCTTCCTGCTCCAGGACGAGGCCGGCGGCGCCTTCACGGGGTGGTACGCCTACGACGGCGAGACGCACGTCGCCTTCAGCCGGTATCACATCCACGCGATCGAGCACGAAGGGCGGTACTGGAAGCTCCAGATCCTCTCCTTCTACGGCGAGGTCGACGGAGCGCCGGTCACGGGGCTCTACCAGCTCCGCTATGCCGAGGTGCTCCCCGACGGCTCCGGCCCGACGGTCGACATCGAGGATCTCGACGCGACCGCGGGCGGCATCGACATGCCCGAGACCGCGCCGAGCGCCTGCCTCGACCTCGCGAGCGGCGAGCAGCGGATGCTCACGCCGGAAGAGGCGCGCGCGTCGACGGCGTGGCACGTCTGCTTCCGCAGGTCGCAGATCGGCGTCAACGGCGAGCTCGGCGGCCCAGGGACCGCGCGCGGCGCCGATCTCCAGGAGCAGGAGGCGAGGTCCGAGTCGCTCGCCGAGGTCAAGGAGCGGACCGCCGCCTCGGAGGAAGCACGGTTCGACGCGGCCGACCACGCCGCCCTCACCGATGCCGCCGTCGCGTACCGCGGCGACCACATCGCCACGGCCTTCACGGGGCGCTGGCTCGATCGCGGGGCGAGCCCCCCCGCGCCGGCGAAGGACGCCGCGTGGCTCGTCCAGAGCGCAGACGGCCAGTCGCGCTACGTGACCGTCATCGAGCGCTTCGAGGGCGCGACGGACGCCTCCCCAGGTCGAGTGATAATGCGCGTCAAGCAGGTGGAATGACCGCCACTCCCGCCATTTGCGTTGCGGGACGGTCACAAGGGTGCGCGGCGCGTGACATCGCGCCAGGACCCGAGCATACTGCGCGCTCGCCAAGGGACGCCCTTAGCCGTGGTAAGGAGCATGCTTATGACAGAGTCGCCTGCATCCGCATCGAGCGCCACAGGTCCGTCCCCCGGGACGCAGGACGGCGAGCGCGGGGCGACGCGGGCGCGCCGTGGGGGGCTGCTCGCCGCGGGGGCGCTCGCCGCGCTCGCCGCAGGCGCCTGCGGCGGCAACGTGGTGGTCGACGGGTTCGAGCCGACCGACGGCACCGGCGGCTCCGGCGCGACCACGAGCTCCGCCACGCCAGGCTCCTCGGGCGTCGGTCAAGGCGGCAATATCGGCGAGGGCGGCGCGCCGCCGATTCCGCCCCTCGTGAAGAATGAGTTCCCCGACGTCACCGCCGGAAAGAGCATCCCGGTGCACGTCCCGCCCGGCACGCTCGGCATCACGGCCGTCGCTCAGCTCGTGACCTCGACGCCGAGCTGGGATCCGGTCGGGATCGAGACCATCACCGGCCCCGACGGAAGAACGTTGGTGACGAACTACTCGATCCCCGGCACCCTGGCCCACTTCTTCAATCATGGCATTGGCACGGCCGCCGTACCGCAGACTGGCACAGCGGCCTCCGTGCCACTCGTGCCAGGCACGTACTGGATCACGGTCGGCGGCGGCGACACCGGCATGCTGGCGGGGCCGGCGCGCCTCTCGGTGTGGCGCCGCCAGACGCTCGACGGGCGCTTTCACGGCGGGAAGATCGACGTCAACGCCTTCATCGCCGGAAACGCGGTCTCCGAGGAGTACATGCAGCGCGCGCTGCGCTCTGCGTACCGCGGGTTCGTGGGGCTCGACCTGGGCGATGTCACCGTCCATCACCTCGGGTCGGAGTGGGCGGTCATCGACGAGGAGCTCCTCCCCAGCGTGCTCGAGCAGACGGCGGGCGCCGCCGGCAGGCCGGCGCTCAACGTGATCGCGGTGGCAGACTTCACCGGGCGGCTCGCGGGCGCGGCCGGCGCGACGCCCTCCGCGCCCTCCGTCGCGGTGGAGCACGGGACGCACCTGAGCGGCATCGTCGTCGCGCTCTTCGGGGACCTCGAGGCCGACGCGGTCATCCTGCGCCACGAGCTCGGCCATTTCGCCGGCCTGTTCCACACCACCGAGATGGAGGCCGGCTACGCGGATCCGCTGGACGACACCGCGGAGTGCGAGGACATGAGCCTGTCGTACGAGCGCTGCCCCGATTACAACAACGTCATGTTTCCGACGGGGGGCGACTTCTCGAGCACGATGACGCCGCAGCAGGCGAGGATCGTGCAGGCGAGCGCGTTTTACCGGGGCGTCGTCGAGGACGGCGGCGGCGCGGCGCCTCCGCTGCCGGCCGATCCGGGTGCGTCGGCGAGCGAGGCGCCCGTGGCGCCGCCGGCCCCGGGCGGGTCGGCCCGGGCCGGCGCGCCCGACCGCCGCGCCTGGGCGGCCGCGCTCCCGCCGCGCGCCGCGACCCTGCTCGAGGGGCATTTCTGCGGCCACAGCGCAGCCCGGGGCACGGGCTTCTTCGGGTGGCTCCGCGCGGCCGGCGGCGCCGACGCCGAACGGCTGCTCGCGGTCGGCCGCGATCCAGGGGCGCCGGCGCACGCCAGGGCGCGCGCCCTCGCCGCGGCCGGCCGCGCCGCCGCGGCGTCTGCGCCCGCGGCGCGCGTGGCCGCGGAGCTGCAGGCCCTCGCCGAAGATCCGCGCCTGCCGAGGCGCGCGCGGCTCGGGGCCATCCAGGGGGTCGCCTCGGCCTCGCCCGACGCGGCCCGCGCGCTCGCGGCGCGGATGGCCGCCGACCCCGACCATGTGGTCGAGCGGATGGCCGCCCGCGCGGCGCGGTGAGCTCCGGTCACGCGCTCGGCGAGGGGGCCCCCGACGAGCGCGTGATCGCGCAGCAGCTCACCGCGTGCCCGAGGTGAGCTGCCCATAGAGCGCAGCGTACTCGCCCATGATCGTCCGGGTCGCGTAACGGCGTTCGGCGCGCCGGCGCGCGGCCGCGCCGAGCTGCGCCCTGAGCGAGGGGTCGTCGCGCAGGGCGCGAAGCGCATCCCGCAGCGCCGCCTCGTCCCTCGGGGGCACCGCGAGGGCCGCGCGGCCGTCCTCGCCCTCGATGACCTCGGGCACGGCGCCGACCGGCGTGACGACGCAGGGCAGGCCGCTCGCCATGGCTTCGAGCACCACGTTGGGCAGCCCCTCGGCGTGGCTCGGGAAACAGGCGATGTCCGCGCTGCGGTAGGCCGCGGGCATCGCGGCCGCCGGCACCTCGCCGAGCAGGTCCAGGCGGCCCTGCCGCGCGAGCGCCCCGAGCGCCTCGTCCAGGCGACGGGCGTACTCCGCAGGGCACCCGGCGGCCCGGGGCCCCGCGAGCGCGAGGGTCACCCCCTCGACCGCCAGCGTCGCCCGCGCGAGATCGAGGACCCCCTTGTGCGGGGTGATCAGGCCCGCGAAGAGCACCCGCAGCGGCCCCCCCGGCGCGCGCGGCGCGGCGGCGGGGTGGAAGACCTCGGTGTCGACCGGGTTCGGGACATAGACGACGCGGCCGCCCGGAACCAGGCCCTGCACGTACTCCTGCAGCTCCTCGGCGAGCGCGACGACGGCGGCGGCGCGGCCGAGCACCGCGCGCACCGCCTGCAAGGTGGGCCACGGAAGGGCGCGCAGCCAGTCGATGATCTGCGTCGAGAAGTGCAGGTGGAGCACCGCCGGCACGCCCGCGCGGCGGCACAGCTCCACCGCGAGGCCGTCGCGGGCGGTCGCCCAGAACAGCGTGGTGCACAGGTGAACGACGTCCGGCCGCCGCCGCGCGAGCAGCCGGTGGAGCTCGGACAGCGCTTCGCCGGCGCGGACCACGCGCGCCGGGCGAAACCTGCTCTTCGCGTCGATGGCGGCGCTGTGGGGCGAAGTGTCGATGACCTCCGCCTCGATCCCCGCCGCCGGCGCCGCGTCGAGATAGGTTCGCATCCACCGCGTGAGCCCGCCGGCGGGCGGCGGGAGGGGGCCCCAGAGCGCGACACGCATGGGTTAGAAGCGCGCCTCGGCGACGATCTGTTCCCAGTGCTCGCGGAACCACGCCACGGTGATCGCGAGCCCCTCGTGCAGGTCCATCCGCGCCTCGAAGCCGAGGACGCGCCGGGCCTTCTCGGTGGACGCTCCGCGACGGCGCTGCGTGTCCCACGCGCGCCGCTCGACGAACCGGATGCCGGCGCGGTTGTCCGTCATCTCGTTGATGGCGCGCGCGAGGTCGAGGATGACGGTCTCGTTGCCGGACGCCAGGTTGAGCGCCTCGCCCGAGGCGCCCGCCGTGGTGCCAGCCCGGAGCAGCCCATCGACGATGTCGCCCACGTACGTGAACGAGCGGGTCTCTTCTCCCGTGCCGGTGATCGGCAGAGGCTCGCGCCGAAGCGCCCAGTAGACGAAGTTGGGGATCACGTTGCGGTAGCGGCCAGGGACCTCGCCCGGACCGTACGAGTTGAAGAGGCGGACCCGAACGGTGCTGAGCCCTTCCTGTCCGGTGAAGTAATTGCAATAGAGCTCGCCGAGCAGCTTGGTGGCCTGGTAAGGCGTATGCACGTCCAGCGAGGTGTAGTCCTCCGGGACGGGCCGCGGCGGATCGCTGCCATAGGCGGCGCAGCCGGACGAAGCGAAGACGACGCGCTGGACCCCGCGCCGCCGCGCGTGGCGCAGCACCCGCAGCGTGCCGAGGCCGTTGACCTCGAGATCCCGCTCCGGGTTGTCCACCGAGTTCTGGTTCGCGAACAGCGCGGCGAGGTGGAAGACGTGGGAGGTCTCGTCCCGGAAGACCTCCGCGAGCAGGTCGTCGTCGACGACGCTCCCCTCCACGAAGCGCACGCTGCCCCGCGCCGGAACGGACCAGCGGTACGAGGAGGAGAGATCGTCCACGACGATCACCTCCGCGCCCGCGTCGGCCAGGGCCGCAGTGAGGGAGCTGCCTATCGCGCCCGCGCCCCCGGTGACGATGACCCGCCTGCCCTTGTAATTCTGCCGGATGCTCGCCATCTCTTCTGTGATTTCGCGCATGGAATCCTCCTCTCCGCAACGCGCCGGCGCGCTGCGTCCTCCCGTTCTCCAGCTGCGCGCCGGCGCGTCCGTGCGCCGGCGCATTCACGCGCTGGCGCACGAATGCGCCGGCGCATTCACGCGCTGGCGCACGAATGCGCCGGCGCGTTCGTCACGCGCTCAGCTCGCCGCGCGCGCGAAGACCTCCTCGTAGCGAGTCACCAGCGCGTCGCGCGTGAACCAGCGAAGGAAATGGCGGCGGCCCGCCTCCCCCATCGCGCACCGCGCCTCGGGCGTCATGTCGCGCAGCCGCCGCACCGCGGCCGCGAGCGCCGCCGGATCCTCGGGCTCGCAGGCGAGGCCCGCCCCGCTCTCCCGGACCAGATCCGCCGGATCCCCGCTCGCCGCGACGAGCACCGGCCGGCCCGCGGCCATGTAGGCCGGGATCTTCGAGGGGATCGTGAGCTCGAAGCACGGATCCCGCTTCAGGTGCGAGAGCAGCACGTCGGCGAGCGCGAAGAGATGAGGCATGCGCTCGTGGGGCTGCTGGCCGATGAAGACGATGTTGGACAGGGCGCGCACCTCGGCCTCGCGCCGGAGCCGGGGCGCGTCGATCCCGTCACCGACCATGACGAACCGCACGTCGTCGAGGTCCCGCAGCAGCGCCGCCGCGTCGAGCACGCTGGAGAGCGCCTGGGCGGCGCCCATGTTGCCCGCGAACAGGACCACGAACCGCCCTGTCAGCCCGTGCTCCGCGGCGAGCTGCGGATCGGGCTCCACCGGCTGATAGATGCGGTCGTCCGCCCAGTTCGGGATCAGGTGCACCTTGTCGGCCGGGACGCCTTTGCGCGTGAGCGCGCGCGCGAGGCCAGGGCTGATCACGATGAGCGACGCGGCCCTCCGGTACAGGGCGCGGTTCACCCGATCGATGCCGGCGAACACGTGCGGGTTGCCGAGCATGCCTGACGCGGCCGCGGTCTCGGGCCACAGGTCCTGGACCTCGTACACCCACGGGATCCCGCGGAGCGCGGCGAGCCAGGAGGCCGCGACAGCGAGGCTCGGCGGCGGATTGTGGACCCAGGCGACGTCCGCCCGCCCTGCGAGCGCCGGGCCGAGCAGCGCGGTCGAGGCGCCGAAGCTCGCGTAGTTGAGCGTCCGTCGCAGGCGCGATCGGCTGTGGTCGAGGTAGATCGGGAGCCGTATCACCCGGGTGCCGTTCACGTGCTCCACGTCCCAGAGGCGCTGCCTGTATCCCGGGTAGAGGCGGCCGTGCGGGTAGCTCGGGAATGCGGTGATCGATGTCACCTCGTGCCCGCGCGCCGCCAGCGCCTCGGCGAGCAGGTGGGCCCGGGAAATGGGCTCGGGGTGATACCACTGAGATATAAGGAGTAACCTCACCGCCCCACTTCGGTGCACGGATGCCCGCCGACATTCAACCGGCGAGCTCGACGCGCTCTCATGGCGCATCCCCCGTCGGCAGCCCCGGAGCGCCCTCGCGCGAGCGGAACTCTGCACGTAAGACAAGGTGTGCCAAGGCGAGACATCCTCGAGCAGCGTCTGGCGTTCGCTTTGCGGCCGCGCTGGCTCCGGCGCCGGCCATCCGTGGCCGGCCTCCTGGCGGCGGGCGGCGCTGGCCTCCCGGCGGGCGGCGCTGGCCTCCCGGCGGGCGGCGCTGGCCTCCCGGCGGGCGGCGCTGGCCTCCCGGCGGGCGGCGCTGGCCTCCTGGCGGGCGGCGCTAGCCGGCTTTGGACCTCGCGGCCGTGGAGATCAGGCCCGTCCCGGCGACGGCGCGCGCGAAGTCCAGGCCCGTCAGCACGCCGCGGAGCCGCCGCCCCTGCACCACGAGCACGCGCCGCGCCTGCGCCGCGTGCGCGGCGGCCGCGGCCCGGTGGAGCGGCGTCCGGACGTCGAGACAGACCATGGCAGGGCTCATCACGTCCTCGACCGGCGAGTCCGAGAGCACGCCGTGCGCGAGCAGCGCCTCGGTCTGGGTGAACATCCCCACCGGCCAGCCGCCCGGGTCCACCACAACGAGCCCGCTCACCTGCGCCGTCGTGAGCCGATCGGCCGCGAGCGCGAGCGGCGCGTCGAGCGGGATCGTGTACGCGGGGGCCGACATGAGCTCGGCGATCGGCGTCGCCTCCCGCGCCTCGACGAGGGCCAAGAGGAGATCCTTCGTGCTGAAGACCCCGGTCAAGGTGTCGTCATCGCGGACGAAGACGCGGTGGATGCGGTGCTTCAGCAGCACGCTCGCCGCCTGGACGACCAGCGTCGTGCGCCCGACCGTGATGATCCCCGGGCGCAGGACGTCGCGCGCCGGGACATCGGGCAAGGTCAGCAGCATCCCGCGGCTGTTCGTCTTCGTCTCGAACCGGCCGAGCCGGAGCAGGTCGGTGCGAGACAGCACGCCGATCGCGCGCGACGCCGCGTCCAGGATCGGTACGCAAGAAATTGCGTGTTCGCCCAACAAGCGGTGGACCTCGGGCAGCGGGGTCGTGTCGGGCGCCGTGATGACTGCGCACGTCATGTAACGCGAGACGGGTGTCGCAAAGCGCATCATGGGGAGGATTCCTCGAGGACGCCGGCGCGGATCTCGGCAGGCGGCGCGTCAGCGCGCAGCGGACCGGAGCAAGAAGCGATCCGGAATGCGGAGTGCGCCGACGAGCCCGGTGCCGCAGGCGCCGGGCGCTGCGCGGCGCCGCGAGCGGGCTCACCGCCGGCGGCGCCGGCGCAGACACCGCGCCTGGGCGCGCCATCTGCGCCGGGGTGTGCTGCGAGCTGGGCAGTTTCTCTGCGCCCGAGCCGAGCTCATCCACGCCGGCCGGCGATGTCCCAAAATGCATCACGTGGGGTGCCGTGCAACGCAGCCGTCGCAGCACGGCCTTAGCGGAATCGCAGACTTCGGACGCCCGGCCGCCGGGAGCAGCGCATTTACGCGCGCTCCCGGCGGCCAGGCCCCGGCGGCTCGTCTCAGGCCACCCGCGGCTCAGGCGCCGGGCACCGAGCGACGCCCTCACGAGGCCCCGAGCGCGATCCGCGCCGTGGCGCGGGGCCGGAGCTCGCGTTCGCCTGGCTGCGCCGGCTCCGGGGGACTACCACCTGTTGTTGCAGTTGCCGAAGCCGTAGCCAGGGCTGAAGTTGCCAGAGTTGAACGGATTGTACGAGTTGAACGGCCTCCAGCTGTTGCCGAAGCAGGGCTTGGGCGGGAAGGTCGGCCAGCCCGGGCCCCAGTTCCCGCCGCCACAGCTTCCGCCGCCCCAGTTCCCGCCGCCCCAGCCCGGGCCCCAGTTCCCGCCGCCCCAGTTCCCGCCGCCCCAGTTCCCGCCGCCCCAGTTCCCGCCGCCCCAGTTCCCGCCGCCCAAGCCGCAGCTCCGCGGATTCAGAAAGCCGTACAGCGCCTGCGAGGTCTCCTCGACCTCAACGGCCTCGGGCTCGTCCATGTCGGCCTCGTCGGCGCCAGCCTCGCCCGCCGCGCACCCGGCGGTCAGAGCGGCCATCGCCATCGCAACATGCATCCACCTGCTCTTCATCAGCTCGACCATTTCTCCCCCTTCCACGACCCGCGACATCCGCGGGGCGTCAGGCCAGTCGGATTGCGCAGAGAGCAGCGCTCATGCCCGAGAGCCGGTGTGCACAGGCTGCCGCCCGGCGGCCCGCGCGGCGGGTGGGAGGCAGCGACAAACCGACAATCCTAAACAGCGCACGACGCGGCGGCGGAGGCCCGTTCACCCGCGCCGGATCGCTTGGGCAGATAAGGCGCTTCGGGGCGCGCGCAGCGCACAGGCGCTCGCCGCGGCAGGCGCCCTCGCGCGACGCGACGAGCCACGCAAAACACGCCTTTCACGAGCGGTGGACTTCTCGACGCAGGGCGCCTCCACGAGGCGTCTCCGACGATTCGAGGCCTCCTCACCGGCAAGGTGGGGCAATGAGCGACAGCGGCATACTGACACTCACCGCTCTCGGGCGATCCGCGCCGCCCGCACGGCGCGCTCGGCCCATCTCCTCTGCGCCCATGTGAGCAAAGGTGCTCGGGAAGAGCGCTCCGGGCGTCTCGCGGCGCGCGCACCAGCGCTCCTGTCGGGCCGGTGCGCGGCGGGGCCGGCGCGCTCAGGGGACGGCGCGCGCGGCGTCGGCCGGCGCGCTCAGGGGACGGCGACCCAGGTTTTCCAGGCCAGCGCGAAGTCGTCGGCGCGGATCTCGTGGCCGCGCCCGGGGTGCACCACGAGCTCGTGCTCCCAGCCGTGCTGCGTGAGCACGTCGGCGAGGTTCTCGGCGCTCGCGATCGTGGAAGCGAGCTCCTCACCGCCGACGGCGATATGGATCGGCGGCCTCTCCTGGGAGAACAGGTGCTCCTCGATGACCATCCGGCCGGCGCCGACGAGCCCGGCGCCGTCGACGGGGACGAGGCCTTCCAGCGCCACGTAGCTCGCGAAATACCCCCCGTTGGAGAAGCCCATGACGTAACGCCGGCCGAACGTTCCCCCGAGGATCCGTGCCATCCGCGCCTCGGCGCTCATCCACTCCTGGAGCAGGGCGGGCGCCGCAGCGTCGACCGTCTCGCGGCGCGTCGGCCAGCAGAAATAGGTCTCGACGGACGGATCCCAGGTGCACAGCCCCGGCCTTCCGCGCGGGAACACCGCGACGACCCCGAGCGCCGCGGCGGCCTCCGCCGCGATCGCCTGGAGGGCCACCGGCAGCGCGTCGGGCGCCATGGCCCCGTGCAGCACATAAAGGATCGGCGCGCCGCGGGGCGCGGTCTCCGGCACGTGGAAACAGGTGTGCTCGTCCAGGCCGATCCACCCCGCCGAGCACCAGTCCGTCTCGACCGGCTCCCAGCTCAGCGCTCCGCCCTCCCCGCCGCCTCCCTCGCCTCCGTCGCCGCCAGCGTCGCTCCCGTCGCCAGCGTCGCTCCCGTCGCCAGCGTCGCTCCCGTCGCCAGCGTCGCCCCCGCCGGAAGCGCCGTCCGCGCCGGAAGCGCCGCTGCTGGCCGCATCGCCGGCCGACGCGCCGTCGGCCGCGGCGCCGCCGTCGGCCGCGGCGCCGCCGTCGGTCGAGGGCGCCCCGGCGGCCGCGCGGTCGCACGCGGCCGGCGCGAGGGCGAGCGCGGCGAGCAGCGCCGCGCGGCCCGCGAGGATCGACCCGCTGGCCGCGCCCGCAGCCGCGGCGCCCTCGAGCGCGCCGCGGGCGCCCGCGCCACCGTCCACGCCGAGTGCGTTGCTCATGGCCCCATCACGGTGCCGTGCTGGACGCGGCGCCGCAACGCTCGCGCGGCGAGCGGCTCGCGCCCGGGATCCGTGGGACGCGCAGCGCCCCCGACTGTAAGCTCGCCCCATGCTTCGCCTCATCGCGCGCCCGGCGCGCCCATCGGATTATGACCATTTTGCCCGGCTGTTCGTGGAGCTCGGCATCGACAACCCGGTGCTTCCGCGCGAGCGCTGGGAGAGCGCCTTGGCCAAAGACACCCTCTTCTTCGAGGAGGGCGGCGAGGTGGTCGCCTACGCCTATGTCCAGCCGCTGCGCGGGGTCGGCTATGTGCGGCACATCGTCGTCGCGCCGTCCCACCGCGGCCGCGGGCTCGGCGCCGACGTCATGCGCGCCGTCGCCGCGCACCTCCGCGGCCGCGGCTGCGCGCGCTGGTGCCTCAACGTCAAGCCGGACAACACCGCCGCCGTGCGGCTCTACCGGAGCGCCGGCATGGAGCAGGTCTACGCCATGACCACGTTCCAGCTCGCCTGGGACGCCGCGGCTCGCCTTCCGCGCCCTGCGCGCCCGGTCGCCGCCCGCCCGGCGGAGCCGCCCGACGACGCCGCGGTGGAGGCGGCGTTCGGCTTGCTGCCCGGCCAGGTCGCCGAGGCGCGCGGCCGGGGCGGCCTCGTGCTCCTCTGCCTCGTCGACCCCGCGGCGCCGGGCGCCGCCCCGCTGGGGTTCGCCAACTTCGACCCCTTCCTCCCCGGCGCGTTTCCCTTCCGCGTGGCCGCGCCGGAGCTCGCCGCTCCCCTGCTCGACGCCATCCGCCCCCACGCCCCGCGCGCCCTCGAGGCCCTCCTCGTCACGGTCGAGGACGACGACGCGCTCACCGCCGCCCTCCGCGCGGTGGGCGCGACCGTGCAGCTCGTCGGCGCGCACTTCCGAGGCGAGATCCCGGACGTCGGCTGAGCCGCGAAGGCCGCTTGCCCTCGCCGCCACGCCGCAGTACCGAGCCGGCCATGACCCCACTTCCCGGCCTTCCCGGCGACTTCCTCGCGGCCGTCCAGCGCGAGTTTCCCGCGGATTTCCTCTCCACGGACGCGTCCGACCTCGCGACGTTCGGCCGCGACTGGACCAAGGTCCACGAGCCGAAGCCCTCGGCCCTCGCGCTCCCGCGCTCGACCGACGAGGTCTCGCGGCTGCTGCGCCTCTGCTCCGAGCACCGCGTCCCGGTGGTGCCCTCGGGCGGGCGCACCGGGCTCGCGGCCGGCGCCGTGGCGGCGCGGGGCGAGCTCGTCGTGTCGCTCGAGCGGATGCGCAAGATGGGGCCGGTCGACGTGCTCGGCGCGACCGTGCGCGTCGAGGCCGGCGCCGTGACCGAGGCGGTGCACCAGCACGTCGCGCCGTACGGCCTCACCTGGCCGGTCGACTTCGCCTCCAAGGGGTCGAGCCAGGTCGGCGGCAACATCGCGACGAACGCCGGCGGCGTGAAGGTCATCCGCTACGGCCTCACGCGCCAGTGGGTGCTCGGGCTCACCGTCGTGACCGCGAGCGGCGCCGTGCTCGACATGAACGGCGCGCTCGAGAAGAACAACACCGGGATCGACCTGCGCCAGCTCTTCATCGGGAGCGAGGGCACGCTCGGGATCATCACGGAGGCGACCCTCAAGCTCACGCGGGTGCCCGAGGGGCTCAACGTGTTCCTGTTCGCGGTGCCGGACCTCGCCGGCGTGCTCGCGCTGTTCCGCGAGGCGCGGATGGGGCCGTTCGTCGTGATGGCCTACGAGTTCTTCACCGAGAAGTGCCAGGCGCGCCTGCGCCGCCACCGCAACGTGCGCGTGCCGCTCTCCGCGCCGTCGGACTACTACGTGCTCATCGAGGTCGAGCGCGGCGAGCCCGAGGCGCTCGAGGCGTGGATCACCTCGCTGTTCGAGCGCGGGCTGGTCACCGACGGCACGCTCGCGCAGCACGGGGCGCAGGCCGCCGAGCTCTGGGCGCTCCGCGAGGGGATCAGCGAGAGCCTGTCGGCGACCGGGCTGCCGCACAAGAACGACGTGTCGCTCCCGATCCAGGAGCTCGAGGGCTTCTGCTCCGAGCTGGAGAGCCTGTTCGAGGCTCGCTATCCAGGGTGGGAGATCGCGCTCTTCGGCCACATCGGCGACGGCAATCTCCACATCAACGTGATGAAGCCCGACAGCCTCACGCGCGAGGAGTTCCTCCGGCGCACCCACGAGGCGGATCACGCGATCTTCACGCTCGTGAAGAAGTACCGCGGCAGCATCTCCGCCGAGCACGGCATCGGCCTGCTGAAGAAGGAATACCTGCCCTACTCGCGCTCGGCCGAGGAGCTCGCGATCATGCGCTCGATCAAGCGGGTGCTCGATCCGCTGAACCTCATGAACCCCGGCAAGATCATCGACGTCTGAGCGCGCCGCGAGGCCCGCTCGGCCGAAGGGCCCCGGCGTGAGGGGCAGACGCGCTCCGACCCGGACACAAGCCGCCGTCTCTGGCCCTCTTCAGCTCCCCTCACCCGGCCTGCCAGAACAACCGCTCTCGTGAGCTCGGCGTCGCGCCCGGGCGCCCGCGCGGTCATACTCCCCGCCGAGACGCATGGGACTGCTCGATTGGCTCCGGCGACGGCGTGGTCTTCCGGCATCGACAGAGGCGTTGGCGCCGCGCGCCGACGGAGCGGCGCCGTGTGGAGGGGCGCCGGCGCCTCGGCCGGAATCGCCCGCGCCTCGCGCGGAATCGCCAGCGCCTCGGCCGGAACCGCCAGCGCCTCGCGCGAACGGCCCTGGGACGGCGGCAGACGGCTCGACCCGCTCAGAGGCGACGGCGCCCTCCGCGCCGTCGAGGAGACGGTCTTGGCTGGTCCAGGGCTACCGGGTCGAGGCCGATCTCGCGCATCAGACGCTCTGCCTCTCCATCCCGGCCGAGGGAGACGAGGACGAGCCCGAGCTCTTCGCCACGCTCCGGGACGCCCGGCTGGCGTCGCGCATGGTCTCGGCGGCGCTGCTCGCGCACAAGGCCAAGCAGTTCGACGACGGCCTCGTCGCGGCGGTGGAGCTCGCCGCGCAGCAAGGCGCGGGGCGCCTGCGCGGCAAGGCCTACCTGATCGAGACCTGGCTCGCCGCCCTCCCCCACGGCGCCCCGGCGATCCCGGCCGCGCTGCTGCTGTCCGCGGCGCGGCTCGGCGGGGCGGCCAGGGACGTTCCACCCGCGCTCGCGGCCGAGGTCGCGCGCGTGCGCGGCGAGTTCCTCGCGGACGAGCGCCGCTCGAAGCCGCTCGGGATCTACACGTGGAGCGAGCCGCTCCGGCGCGTCTTCCAGCAGGACCGGCTGCTCCAGACGCCGCTCGACGAGCCCGGCCAGGTCGAGGCGCTCGCCCGCGCCCTGCGCGACGAGGCGGCCGCGCGGACCACGTACGAGGGCGTGCTCGCCCTCGCGTCGCGGCTCACGGGCCCGCCGGACACCCCCGACCTGACGCCCGTGCTCCGCTCCCTCGATCGCGGCCAGGTCGAGATCGGGCGCGCCCACGCGATCTTCCCGCCGTCGCGCTCCGTCGAGGCCGACCTGGCGAACAAGCTCTTCGAGGACGGCCCGATCCCGGAGGGGTTCGACCTGATGGGCGAGCTCGCGGCGCGCATCCGCGACGGCCGCGTGGATCTCCGGCCCACCGAGCGCTCCGGCTGGTACGACTACCAGACCTGGTCGCTCGAGCCGCTCGTCGCGCCGGAGCGCGCGCCGGAGGCCTCGCGCGTGTCGCTCGATCGCCGGTACCGCGAGCACCTGCTGGCGCTGTTCGAGGGCGTCCTCGCGCTCACGCGCGAGGCGCACGTCAAGCAGCTCGCGGTGCCCGCGCCGAGCTGCGCCCCGCCGTTCCCGCGCCCCCAGCCGCGCGTCGAGATCGACGTCCTGCCGGAGCTCGCGGCCGAGCCCACGGTCTCGTATTTCCTCCGCCGCTCGCTCGGGTACCGCTTCGTCCGGAAGGCGCTCGAGGGCGCGTTCGGCGCCGACGCGCTGGCGCGCCTCGAGCGCCTCACGCCCGAGGGGCCGGTCGAGCTCCCGCTCTCCGAGGAGCTCGCCCGGATCGAGGGGCTGTTCTTCGGCGCGGCCGCCGCCGCGGCGAGCGATCTCGGGATGTCGCTCGACGAGGCCATGGATCCGGCGTTCCGCGCGGCCTGCGCGCTCGTGGGCCTGCTGCCGGACCAGGACGGCGCGCTCGGGTCGGGGCGCGGGCGCGAGCACGACGTCGAGGAGTTCCGGCGCTTTCGCGCGCAGGACGACCCCGATCTCGGGCGGGACGCCCGGATGATGGTGCCCGTCTTCTACGACCGCGAGCGCCGGAAGACGAAGGCGTGGGTCTTCCTGGGGTGGAGCGCGGAGCGCGTGCTGGTGTCCTTTCAGCGGCCGCCGCTCGTGCGCGTGTTCGCGCCGGACGGCCGCGAGGCGTCGCCGCCCGAGGTGGAGGTGCGGTATGGCGTGCTCGTGCACGACGTGCCGTATCCGGTGATGGCGGAGCTCTACGTGGATCGGCTGCTCGCTCGCGACGAGCTCCGGGCGCTCTGCGATCGTCACCGCGGCCGGCGCGCGATCCTGGCGGCGCTCCGGGGCGGCGGCCCTCCGTGATAGAACCGCGGCCTCGCTCGACGGGAGGCGCTCGCCCTCCCGGAGCCTCGAGCGGCCTCTAGCACCGTGCCAACAACCAGCCGTTCAGCGCGCGATCGGCCCCCGCGGCCGTCCTGAAGAAAGGGGAGACGATGACCCTCGACGAATCCAAGCTATCGCACCGGTTCACCGAACGAAGCGGCGTGCGCCTTCACTACGTCGAGGCGGGCGAGGGGCCGCTGGTCGTGCTCCTCCACGGCTTTCCCGAGCTCTGGTACTCGTGGCGCCACCAGATCCCCGCGCTGGTCGAGGCGGGTTACCGCGTGATCGCGCCGGACATGCGCGGCTACAACCTCTCGGACAAGCCCCGCGGCGTCGGCGCCTACGCGATCGGCGAGCTGACCGCGGACGTGGCGGCGCTCATCGAGGCGTCGGGCGCGGAGCGCGCCGCGGCCGTGGTCGGCCACGACTGGGGCGGCGGCGTCGCCTGGACGTTCGCGATGCAGTATCCCGCGCTCCTCGAGCGGCTGGTCATCCTCAACTGTCCTCACCCCCAGAAGCTGCTCGCCGGGTTCCGCACGGCACGGCAGCTCCGCAAGAGCTGGTACATGTTCTTCTTCCAGCTCCCGAGGGTCCCCGAGCTCGTCGCCCAGCGGAGCGATTACGCGCTGCTCCGCGAGGCGCTGAAGAACGATCCGCAGCGCCCGGGCGCGATGAGCGACGACGATCTCGCCCGCTATGTCGCGTCGTGGTCGCAGCCGGGCGCGCTCACGGCCACGATCAACTACTACCGCGCCATGTTCCGCCCGGGCAGCCTGCGCGGGATCTCCAAGCCGACCCGCGTCGACGTCCCCGTGCTGGTGATCTGGGGCGAGCACGATCGCTATCTCGGCGCCGAGCTCGCCGCGCCGGATCCGGAGCTGGTCCCGAACGCGCGAGTCGCCCGCATCCCCGACGCGAGCCACGGCGTGCTGTACGACCGGCCGGAGCGGGTCAATCAGCTCCTGCTCGAGTTCCTGCGGTGAAGCCCGCGCGCCGGCGCGACGCTGAGGTCGTCGCGCGCGCGCCAGCCCGAGGAGCGGCGTCAGCGCGGCTTTTCGCCGCCATGGACCCGTTTGACACGGCGGAGCGGCCGATCGAACCTGCCCGGCGATCATGCTCCGCCGCATCCCTGATCGGAATATCTGGCTCATCTACGGCGCCATCTTTCTTCTCGGCCTCGCCTACGGCATCGCCATCTCCCTCACGGCGGTCTTCCTGAACGAGCGCGGGTTCACCAAGACCGACATCGGGCTGCTCGCGTCGTGCTTCGCGCTCGGCATCGTCCTGCTCTCGCTGCCGATGGACGCGCTCATCCGCCGGTTCTCGGCCAAGACCACGCTGGTGCTCTCGCTGGCCGGGTACGCGGCCGCGATCGGCGCCTTCCCGCTCCTGCCGGGCTTCGCCGCGATCGCCGCGGTGCGCTTCCTCGACGGGGCTTGCTCGGTCGGCATCTGGGTGAGCTGCGAGACGATCCTCCTCGCCCGCTCGGACAAGGACAACAAGGCGTTCATCACGAGCATCTACGCGATCTCGATGGCGCTCGGCTACGTCCTCGGTCCGCTCTGCGCGCCGACCATCCTCGCGCTCTCCTCGATGCGCACGGCGTTCCTCCTCTCCTGCGTCATCTCGCTGATCGCGGCGGTCCTCGTGCTCGCGCGCCTCGACCGCGATCTACCGGGCATCTCCGGGGCGCACGGGGAGCCCGAGGCGGCGGCCTTGGCGGAGCCCGCGGCGTCCTCCGCGTCGATCTTGTGGCGCATCAAGACCGCGTGCTTCGCGACCTTCGCCTACGGCTATTTCCAGGCCTCGGTCGTGCTGTTCCTCCCGCTCTACCTGATGGCGTCGAAGGGGGTGACGCGCGATCAGACGATCCAGATCCCCGCCTACTTCGCGGCCGGCATGCTCGCCTTCACCAACGTCTTCGGCCGGCTCGGCGACCGCCGCGGCCACCTGTCCCTCATGCGCGCGCTCGGCGCGATCGGCACGCTGATGATCCTCGGCTTCGTGTACCTCGATCGCTACGACGTGATGTGCGCGGCGGTGCTCGTCGCCGGGGCGACGCTCGCGTCGATCTCGCCGCTCAGCCTCGCGCTCCAGGGCGTCGTCACCGCGCCGCGCGACTACAGCCGCGCGAACTCGATCTACAACGTCTTCTACGCCGCCGGGATGCTCCTCGGCCCCCCGGCGTCGAGCGCCATCTACGAGGCCTCGGGCGGCGTCGCGATGCTCTACCACCTCGCGGCGCTGTGGGCCGCGTTCGTCGTCTTCGCCTTCATCTTCGCCGGGGACGATCCGGCGTCGCGGCGCGCGCGGGGCCGGGTCGAGGCCCCGGCCTGAGGGGGATCGCCTCCGCGATCCCCCCATCGACGTGGCCGCGCGCCGCGGGCGGCCGGGCAGCCCGCGGCAGCGCCCCGCGCCGCTCCTCAGTAAAGAACGCGCGTCCGGAGGCTGGTCTCCAGCGCCCCGATCCGACGGCCCACCTCCGCCGACACGTCCTGCGACAGGTCCATGATGAGGTAGCCGATGTTCGCGTCCGTCGACAGCACCTGGCTGTCGATGTTGGCGTTCACGTCCGACACGATCCGGTTCACGTCGCGGAGCACGCCCGGCACGTTGCGGTGGACGTTGAGGATGCGGTGCGTGCCCTTCAGCGGCGGCAGCTCCACGTTCGGGAAGTTCACCGCGCCCGTCGTCGCCCCCGTGGTCACGAACTGCGTCAGCGCGCGCGACACCTCGCGGCCGATGGCCTCCTGCGCCTCCTCGGTCGAGCCGCCGATGTGCGGCGTCAGGATCACGTTCGGCAGCCGCTGCAGCTCCGTGTGGAAGCCGTCCGAGTTCGACTCCGGCTCCTCCGGGTAGACGTCGATCGCCGCGCCCGAAAGGTGCCCGCTCTTCAGCGCCTCGGCCAGCGCCGGGATCACCACGACCGAGCCGCGGCTCGCGTTGAGCAGGTACGAGCCTTTGCGCATGTGCGCGAGCTCGGCCGCGCCGATCATCTTGTGCGTCTCCGGCGTCGCCGGCACGTGGAGCGACACGAAATCCGACTCCGCGAGCAGCGCCTCCAGCGTCGGCAGCGGGCGGTTGTTGCCCATCGGGAGCTTCTGGGCGATGTCGTAGTAGACGACCCGCATCCCCATCGCCTCGGCGAGCACGCCGAGCTGCTGGCCGATGTGGCCGTAGCCGATGAGGCCGATCGTCTTGCCGCGGACCTCGTAGCAGGCCTTCGAGACCTTCTTCCACGTGCCGGCGTGCACCTCGCGCGACCGGTCGCCGAGCTGCCGGGCGAGCATGACGCACTCGGCGATGATCATCTCGGCGACGCTGCGCGTATTGCTGAACGGCGCGTTGAACACCGGCACCCCGCGGCGGTTCGCCGCCTCGAGGTCGACCTGGTTCGTGCCGATGCAGAAGCAGCCGATGGAGAGCAGCTTGGGGGCGTTCTCCAGGACGCGCGCGGTGACGTGCGTCTTGCTGCGGATGCCGATCATGTCCACGCCCTCGAGCGCGGCGATCAGCTCGTCCTCCTTCAGCGCGGAGCTACGCGTCTCGATCTCGAACGACCGCGTTCGAAAGAGCTCGTGGGCGCTCTGGTGGATGTTCTCGAGCAGGAGCACCTTGACGGGCTCCTTCGCGGCCGGGGGGGTGGTCTGAAGTTTCGTTGAAGTTGGCGTCATGGGCTTCATCCGTCAGGGCCACCTCTACCGCAACTTGGCCGGTTTGCATCTCGGATCCGATCCGGCGCCGACGCGGATGCGCGGACGTCCGCGCATCCGTTGCGCGCGGCAGACCGCCGCACCTCCCGGCGGCGCGCGCCGCAGGGGAGACGCCTCGCCTAGGTCAGGCTAGATTGCGCCGCATGCGCCACCGCAGACACGCTCGACTCCCCGCCTTCGTCGCCGTCGCCGCGCTCGCCGCCGCCCCTGGATGCAAGGGGAAGCCCAGCCCCGGCGGCCCGTCGCAGAGCGCCACGACGGCCCCCGACGCGCCCGCGGCGCCGACGACCTCGGCGACGCTCCAGACGATGCCGCCGCCCGTCCCGCCGCCGTCGAAGAGCGCGCTCATCGAGGACGAACGCAACACGATCTCCGTGTTCCGCGAGGTCGCGCCGGCGACGGTGTTCGTGACGCAGCGCCGCCTCGTCGTGGACCGCTTCTGGGGCACCGCGGTCGAGGTGCCCGCCGGCTCGGGCTCGGGCTTCGTCTGGGACGCGGACGGGCACATCGTCACGAACTTCCACGTCGTGGACAACGCGCAGTCGCTCGTCGTCCAGCTCCAGGGGGAGAAGACGTTCCCGGCGAAGCTCGTCGGCGTCGAGCCGCGCAAGGACATCGCCGTGCTCAAGATCGACGCGCCCAAGGAGATGCTCAAGCCGATCCAAGTGGCGCCCCTGCGCGAGCCGCTCGAGGTCGGGCAGAAGGCGATCGCCATCGGCAACCCGTTCGGCCTCGATCACACCCTGACGACCGGCATCATCAGCGCGCTCGGGCGCCAGGTCGAGGGCGCGGGCGGCGTGACCATCCGCGACATGATCCAGACCGACGCCGCCATCAACCCCGGCAACTCCGGCGGCCCGCTGCTCGACTCGAGCGGGCACCTCATCGGGATGAACACGATGATCTTCTCGAAGAGCGGCACCTCCGCCGGCATCGGCTTCGCCGTGCCCTCGACGACGATCGCGCGGGTGGTCCCGCAGATCATCAGGACCGGCAAGGCCGAGACGGTCGGCCTCGGCATCCAGCTCGACCCGGCCCACCGCCTCGAGCGGCGCAACGGCATCCGCGGCGTCATCGTGATGGGCGTCGTCCCCGGCGGCCCCGCCGCCAAGGCGGGCCTGCGCGGCCTCTCCGAGGGCGACCGCGGGCTCGTGCTGGGCGACGTGATCGTCGGGATCGACGGCGCGCCGGTCGACGACTACGACGCGCTCTACAACGCCCTCGACAGCAAGAAGCCGGGCGAGAAGGTGAAGGTCGACCTGCTCCGCGGCGGCCAGAAGACCACCGTCGAGGTCCAGGTCGAGCTCCTCAGCTGAGCGGCCGGCAGGGGGACCACTCGGGTATGCCGCTCATGCGCACCTACCGCGCTCGGCTCGTCTCCACCTGGTCGGCGCTCGCCCTCGCGTCGCTCGCGGCCGTCTCTGGCTGCGAGCGGCGGGCGGCGCCGCCGTCGGGGGGCGCTCCGGCGGGCCCCGCAAAGGAGGCGCCGGCCGCGAGCGCGCCGGCCGCCGTGGCGCCCGCGGAGGTCGAGTTCCTCGAGGAGATCACCGGCGGCGCGGACAGGAGCGAGGCGCTCCCCCTGATCGTCGCCATTCACGGGCTCGGCGACAGGCCCGAGTCGTTCGCGGGGCTCCTGTCGGGCGCCGACGTCAAGGCGCGCCTCGTCGTGCCGCGCGGGCTCGCGCCGTACGGCGACGGCTACTCGTGGTTTCCGCTCCAGCAGGCGCTCGCGAGCGACGCCGTGGGACAGGGCATCCTGCGCGCGGCCGCCGCGCTCGCGGCGACGATCGAGCGGATCTCCGCCGAGCGGCCGACGCGGGGCAAGGCCATCGTGACCGGCTTTTCCCAGGGCGGCGCGCTCACGTTCGCGCTCGCCCTGCACCACCCGCGCGTGGTCGGCGCCGCCTTCCCCGTGAGCGGCTGGGTCCCCCCCGCGGTGCTGTCCGGCGCGAGCGCGGCGGATCCGGCGGCCCCGGCGCTCGTCGCGCTGCACGGCGACGCCGATCGGCGCGTGCCGTTCGGCCCGACGCGCGACGCGATCGCGGCGCTCGCCGGGCGCGGCGTCAAGGCGAGGCTGGAGAGCTACCCGGGCGTCGGCCACACGGTGAGCGGCGACATGCGGCGCGACCTCCTGCAGCTCATCCGCGGCGCCGCCGCGGAGATGCGGTGACCGCCGCCCGACTCGCCCCTCGTCTTCCGCCGCGGCGAGGAGCTGCCCTGACGCCGCGGTCCGCTCGACCTCGACGTCTATCGGAGAGACTCGAGCGAGGGAGCAGGGGCGCGGCGCCGCGGCGCGGGGCGCGCGGCGTCGATCTACACGGCGCGCCGCGCGTGCCCTATGTCGCAGCTTCGAATGGAACCGGCCCCTTCCCATCGCTTCGAGCGGTGGCTCTGCCACCCTCGCTTCTTCGACACCGTCTTGCTCCTCGCGCTCGCCCTGGCGGCGTTCACGGTGATCGTCGGCTTCTACAGCGATGACTACCTCCTGCTGTGCTATCTCGCCGAGCTGATCCCCGGCTCGCCTCCCTGGTACGATCTCTACCAATTCGTCAGCGGCGACCCGCACGAGACGCGGGCGAACATCGCGCTCACCGGGATGCCGTGGTGGACCGATCCCGAGCTCCGGCTCCACCTCGTCCGCCCCCTGACGAGCGCGCTGATCACGCTCGAGCGCGCCGTCTTCGGCCACGCCCCGCTCGGGTACCACCTCGTCTCCATCGCGCTGTACATCGCGGTGGTCGCGGCCGCCGGCAGGCTCTTTCTGCGGGTGCTCCCGCGCGCGACCGCGGCGCTCGCGCTGCTGATCTTCGCGGTGAGCGCGAGCCACATGCAGCCGGCCGGCTGGATCTCCTGCCAGCACTTCCTGATCACGGCGCTCCCGGTGGTGCTCGGGCTCCTGGCGTATCTCCGCTACCGCGACGAGGGTTGGCGGCCCGGGCGGTACCTGGGCCCGCTCGGGCTCGGGATCGGGCTCCTCGGCGGCGAGGCGGCCCTCGGCGGGGCGGCGTACTGGGTCGCCTACCAGCTCGCCGGCCCCGTGCCGCCGGGCCGCGCGGCCGGCGTTCGCGCCCGGGCGACCGCGGCGCTCCCGGCGCTCGGCCTCCTCGTGTACTTCGCCGCCTACAAGGCGGTGGGCGGCGGCGCCGCGCACACCGGCGGTTACGTCGACCCGCTCTCCAACCCGCTCCGGTTCGCCGCCACGGCGGCGGTGCGCCTGCCCGCCCTGATCGCCAACGCCCTCGTGAGCGTGCCCGCCGAGTTCTCTGCCGCGCTCCCCGTGGGCGCCTTCATCGCCGTCGGCCTCGCGGCGACCGCCGGCGTCGCCCTGCTCTACCGCGCTTGCCTGCCCGCCATCCCCGAGCGCGAGCGCGCCGCCCTGCGCTGGCTCGTCCCCGGGGCGCTCCTCACGCTCATCACGACCGTCGGCGGCTTCCCGGGGTCGCGCGTCCTGATGCTGCCGAACCTCGGGATCGCGCCGCTCCTCGCCGTTCTCATCCTGCGCGGGCTCCGCCCGGGCCCGTCGCCCGGGCTCGCGTCGTGGGCCCGCCGCGCCGGCGCGGGCTTCTTCGGCGTCGTGCACGTCGCGCTCGCGCCGCCCATGTTCCTCGTCGCCACGCTGTCGAACGCGTACGCCGCGCGGAAGCTCGAGCAGATCGCCCGCACCGCCGAGATCGGGGCGCCGCCCCGCAAGCGGGTCTTCCTCGCCGCCTCCTCGGATCCGATGGCGTCCATCTATCCTCAGGCGGTCCTCGCCCTGGAGTCGCCCGAGGCCTTCTCGTGCTGGTCGATGCTCTCGACGGCCAAGGCGCCGCACCGCCTCACGCGCACCGGCCCGTCCTCGTTCACCCTCGCGCCGCTCGGCCGCACGATGCTGCTCGGGGCGTTCGAGACCCTCTACCGCGCG
Organism: Sorangium sp. So ce836; assembly: GCF_028553905.1. Taxonomy (NCBI): domain Bacteria; kingdom Pseudomonadati; phylum Myxococcota; order Polyangiales; family Polyangiaceae; genus Sorangium; species Sorangium sp. So ce836. Next base: position 7,349,944 of record NZ_CP102233.1, read on the forward strand.
CCGTCGGCGCCGATCCCGCCGGGCTACGAGGTCCGCCAGTGCGGCGCCACGATCAGGGTCGCGGAGGTCGAGGACGGGAGGCCCTCGCGGCTCGAGATCGATCTGGGCGCGCCGCTCGAGGATCCTGGGCTCGTGCTCCTCGCGTGGCGCGACGGGGGGCTCCGCCGCGTCGCGCTGCCCGCGATCGGCGAGGCGGTGGAGCTGCCGTGGTCGCCGGGGCCGATCGGGTTCTTCTGAGCTCATCCGAGCGATAGTTCGCGCCGACCGCCTCGACACGGCACATCGAGCTCCGGCGCTCGATCGAGCGGAGCGACGAGGTGTCCGGGAGCGCCTGTGCCGCGCCCCGAGGTTGCAGGCGTGGCAGTCCTTGTGGCACCCCTGCATGTGCCCGGGGAAAGGGCCGCTCCCCGCCGCCTGCCGCGGCGACGCCGGGCTCCGCGAGCGCTGTTGCGCTGTTGCGCCGCCGCGCTGCGGCTCCTTTCGCGGCTCGTTCGCTGCGAGCGACAGGCGCTCGACCCGTGACCTCCCCGGGCGGACGAGCGCCGTCCCCGCCCGCGAGCGCGGATGGTCCCGCTCATCCCGAGTGGCACGTGCATTGCTGATTGTCCCGGTGCAGTCGCGCTGCACGGGGGACTCTCTGGTGCACGCGTCCGAGCGAACCCGCACGGGCGGCTCGAACTACAACCTTCATTTCGGAGAGATACGATGACCAGCATCACCTGCCGGAGCGCCCTCGGCGGCGCGCTTGCTCTTGTCTTCTCGCTCGCGGTCGGTTGCGCCGTGGACGCGGAGAGCGCCGCTGGAGACCCCGAGCTGGGCGGGTCCGATGAGGCCGACGATCCCGCGGAGGACGTGGCCGAGGCGCAACAAGAGATCAACGCCTACTACTCTTCGGTCCATCACTGCGGCAACCTCGGGGGAGCGAGGAGCTTCGATCTCGTCGTAGGTGGCGACTGCGGACCAGGTTACGTGCGTGATTCCCACGAGGTGTGGAACGGCGGGAACGGGAGCTGCCATGCGGTGGGCTGGGCGTCGAACGACGCTCGGGACTGCCGTGTCAAGGTGAACATCTTCGACGCCGCCACTTTGAATTGTGGGGATTGCTTCTATCGGATCGAGCAGAAAGAAGACCGTTGTTCGCACGACAAGTGCACGACCGGTGCGCCGCTCGCCAAGGAGTGCAGCCGGACGATCGCGAGCGTCTGCAACGCGGATGCCTACTGCTGCAACACCAGCTGGGATAACCTCTGCGTCACGGAGGTGCGCACGATCGCCAACAGCCTGGCCTGCGGCGGTGGTTCCTGCGCGCACGCGCCCTGCACCACCGGCGCCGCGCTGACCTCGGGCTGCGACGCGGCCCAGGCCAACTGCGTCGCGAGCCTCTGCGCGGTCGACTCGTCCTGCTGCACGGACGCCTGGGACAGCCGTTGCGTCAGCAAGGTCGCCAGCGTCTGCGGCAAGAGCTGCAACTGACGTCGCGCCCGCCGCCGGTCGGGAGCGCGGTCATCTCCGGAATCGCTCCGCGTCGATCCCATACCGCTTGAGCCAGCGCTGGATCTGCATCCGCGCCTTGCCCATCTCGCTCGCCACGGCGGTGACATTCCCTTTGTGCGGTCGCGTCGTCGACCCCGGCGTCGAAGACCTCCACGATGTATGGGCTCTCGATGGGCGCGGTCACGCGCGCCTCGAGCTCGAACCGCCTCCGGAGCTCGGGGCGCTCGATGATGTGGGAGAGCATCACCTTGAGCGCCCACCGGCGATCCGTCCCGAGGTGGAGCGCCTCGTACACCGCGCCCATGGCGCCCGCGGCGAGGCGGCGAATCAGCCGGTAACGGCCGGCGAAGATTGCCCCCTCGACCACCTCGACGGACATCGCGCAAGACCTCGGGGGAAGGATACCTTGGCGCTCCTGCCGTGGTCCACGTTTTCACGCCACGACGTCCCCCCACGTCCACAGTCGCGCGCCTTGCTGCGGTTGCCCCTGCGCGGGATTGAGGTCGGAATCGGAACAATCGAAGCTCGAAGCCTTCTTCAAGGCCCTCCGGGCTGCAGCCAACAGGGCGGAAAGCGAGTCGACCTCCCCGAACCTCGACTACCTGGGGATCTGCATGGTCCACAGAGACATCATGGCGCGGGCACTCTACTGGAACATAGATGTCCACATAACAGGCGATCGCGAATGCATGGCCGCTTAAGACGTAATTCGCGCTGACGGGTCGAGGACCACGCTCGCCGAGGCGGCGAGCGGCGCGCGCTGCGCCCGCGGGACCCAGCGCCGCCGGGCGGCCGCGCAAGGAGGCCGCGCCGGCACGGGCATGATCAGCGCGTCTCGGGCGGCGCCGGCTTGTGGGTGGCGAGGTACAGCCCCGGCACGGCCAGGGCCGCGCCGATCCAGTGGTGGGCCGCGAAGGCCTCGCCGAGGAACAGCCACGCCATGGCGGCGGTGTAGATGGGCGAGAGATAGAGCATCAGCCCGGTGCGGCTCGGGCCCAGGTGCTTGGTGACATAGCTGTAGGCGGCATAGGCGCCGGCGCCCGGCACGACGATCAGCGTCAGGACGGCCGCCACCGTGCGGGCATCGAAGGCCGGCGGGCCTTTCACGGCCAGCTCCCAGGCGAGGAGGGGCAGCATCACGATCACCCCGGCCGCGGCGATGGCGGTCAGCCGGGCGTTGACCCCGAGGGCGCTGGGCCAGCGCTTCAGCAGCACGGTGTAGAGCGCCCAGGACATGGCGGCGATCAGGATCAGCAGGTCGCCCGTGGTGAAGCTCAAGCGGAGCAGCGTCGCCGGATCGCCGCGCAGCACGATGACCAGCATGCCGGCGAGCGCCAGCGCCGCGCCGAGCGACTGGCGCAGGGTCAAGCGCTCGCCGAACATGGCGCGCGAGAGCAGGATGATGCCGATCGGCGAGAAGGAATAGAGCAGGCCGATGTTGGTCGCCGTGGTGGTGGCCGCGGCGAGATACACGCCGGCGCCGCAGATGCCCATGCCGAGCAGGCCGAGGACGAGCAGGCCGCGCCACTCGCGGGCCAGCGCGTCGCGGCGCTGGCGGAGCTCGGCGCCGCAGAAGGGCAAGAGCAGCAGCACGACGCCGGACCAGCGCAGCGCGGCCAGCGCCACCGGCGGGATGAAGTCGGCGGTGGCGCGCGCCAGCACCGTGTTGGCGGCGAACATGGCGGGCGTGAGGAAGAGCAGGATCTGGGCGATACGCTGATCGCGGGCGGCGGCGGGGTCCATCGCCGCGCAGACTAGGGCGCCGCTCAGGCCGGGACCAGGGCTCGGCCCTGGACCGGTTGGATCGGTTCCTGGACCGGTTGGATCGGTTCCTGGACCGGTTGGATCGGTTCCTGGACCGGTTGGATCGGTTCCTGGACCGGTCGGATCGGTTCCTGGACCGGTTGGATCGGTTCCTGGACCGGTCGGATCGGTTCCTGGACCGGTTGGATCGGTTCCTGGACCGGTTGGATCGGTTCCTGGACCGGTTGGATCGGTTCCGGCTTTCAGATCCCGGTGCACGACGCCGGCCGCGTGCGCCCTGTCGACCGCGGCGCCGACCGCCTCGACGAGCCGCACCGCCTCGGCCGGCGCGGCGGCGCCCGTTCCGGGGAGCGCCTCCATCCAGCGCGCCAGCGTCTCGCCGGCGAGGAGCTTGGCCTCTCGGGCAGCGATGCTAGCCCGGCGCGCAACCCGCCGGAAGGTGCCCTCCGGCGCTCACCCGCCGGACCGCGCCTCGGGCTCCTTGGTCATCATGACCCGAGGCGCCGGCGAGCAGCCGCCGGAGGCTCGCCTCGATCGCGCCGCGATCCCACGGGATCTCCTCGCCGGCGTTGAAGTCCTCCATCATGTCGAGGATAAAAGGGATGTGCGCGGCGTCGGCGCGCAGGGTCGCTGCGGAGCTGATAGCGATCCGCGATATCAAGCGGCGAGCAACGATGCCAGCGAAGGCGCCCGGGCGGCGGGCAGACCTGAAGCGGACCGGGTGGATGTCCTGGCCGCGAGCATGGAAGGTGCACGACCGCTTCCCTGAGCGGCCCCGCTGCGGCCAACATGGCGCTCGAGGAGGACCCGATGGGCCTTGTCGAGGCGTCGCCGCTCGGCGAAGCTGCCTCCTTGGCCCCTGGAAAAACGAAGACGAGCCCCCTCGAGAAAACGAGCAAGCCGCGCGCGAAGACGCGGAAGGACGCGCCCGCCCCCCGCGAGCCTGGCAGCTCGCAGCAGGACAAGGCCGTGGTCGCGTTCCTGCGCGAGCTCGATCATCCGCGCAAGGAGGACGTCGAGGCCGTTCGGCAGATCATCCTCGGCACCAGCCCCGAGATCCGCGAGGGGATCAAGTGGAACGCGCCGAGCTTCCGGACCACGGAGTACTTCGCGACGTTCAACTTGCGCGGCAAGGAGGGGGTCCGGCTCGTTCTCCACATGGGGGCAAAGGTGAAGGAGACCGCGACGAGCGGCGTGAAGATCGCGGACCCAGCGGGTCTCCTGGAGTGGCTCGCGAAGGACCGCTGCCTCGTGACGTTCAGCGACGGAGACGACATCCAGGCCAAGCGGCCTGCGCTGGAGGCCATCCTGCGAGAATGGATCCGATGGGTCTGATTCTCTGGAGCGCCCGACGCGTGGGATTCGCGTGATGTGAGCTCATGATGCGATAGGCCGGCTGCTCGGGCTGCCGGTGGCGCTGGGGGCCGCGAGCGGCCTGAAGAGAAAGAGAGATAACGCAGATCGATAGACGCGCTCATTCCCGCGGGAGCCGCCGCCTCGCGCGCCCGCTCGGGCCGCCGGAGGGCATACAAGACCTGCCGCAGGTACGCAGGTACCTGTCACCTCGCCGGGAACGGGCGCGCGCGGGCGGCCCGGCTCAGGCCGCCTCGGGCGCGGGGCGGAAGGCCGCGCGGCCGCCGAAGAAGACGAGCAGGCCGAGGGCGATCCAGACGAGCTCCTTGGCGCGCTTGAGGAGGACGAAGGCGGCGCCGACCGTCGCCGCGGCGGGCACGCCGAGCGCGCCGAGGAAGGCGACGTAGCCGGCGTCCTGCACGCCGAGCCCGGCCGGCACCATGAAGGCGGCCGCGCGGAGGAGCGCGAGGACGACCTCGAACGACAGGACCTCGGCGAGCGAGACGTCGACCTGGAGCAGCCGGAGCAGGAACAGCGTCTCCAGCCCCTCGGCGAGCCACATCGCGAGCAGCAGGAGCGCCGCCGCCGCGAGCGCGCCGCGCCGCTTTCCGAGCGCGGCGGCGTGCCGATCGGCAGCGGAGAAGCCCGCGGCCCTCGCCTCGACGAAGGCCCGCACGCGGCGGCCGGGCAGCCGCCTGAGCTGCGCGAAGAGCCGCGACGCGACCGTGCCCGAGAGGAGCGCGCCCGCGAGCGCGAGCGCGGCGGCGAGCAGGCCGAGCCCGGAGAGGACGACGAGCCACGGGAGCCCGGGCGCGCCGAGCAGCGGGCCCGAGGCGCGCTCCAGGTGGCCGTAGCCGAGCGCCAGGGCGATCGCCACGTAGGCGGCGTTGGCGAGGAGGATCAGCGACCTGCGCGCCGCGATGCCGGCGATGCCCTGCGGCCCCGGGACACCGCACCACCGGTGGAGCAGGTAGAACGTGACCGACTCGGAGAGGGCGGCCCCGGCCGGGACGCTCATGTTGAGCGCCTCGGTCGACAGCGTCAGCGAGAGGTACCGCCCGAACGGCGCGGGCGGCGCGAGCGCGCCGAAGACGCGCCGGCTCGCCTCGGCCTGGAGCAGCCGCGCGACGAGGTTGGGAATCAGGGCGAGCGCCATCATCGGCGCGGACGTCGACGCGAGGAGCGCCGCGACGCTCGGGAGATCCGCGCCGCGCAGCGTGCTCCAGAGCGCGGCCGCGGCGACCGCGACCCCGAGCCACTTCAGCGCGAGGGCGCCCGCGCCGGGGCGCGCTCTCGCCTGCGAAGGCGGCTTGTCGTGGGCAAGGAGGGTCATCGCACGCTCGCGCGCGGGCCGTCGGCCGCGCGGGTGCTCGTATCGCTCAGGCGCGTCGCGGCCTCATGACACGCGCGCAACTCCGAGCGCTCGGGCGCGTCGCGGCCTCATGACACGCGCGCAACCCCGCCGCGACACATCGAGTTTGTCTGCCGGCGGCGGCGCCGCGCCGGCGGGGGCTGCCGCCGGCGACGCCGCGCCGGCAGGGGCGACGCCGCGCTCACGCGTCCTGGGTCACCCGGATCCGCGCGATGAACTCGCCCCCCGCGCCGGGCTGCGACCCGAGCGGGGTCAGCGTCACGCTCGCCTCGAGCGCGCGGCTGTGCGGGCTGACGAGGCGGCTCCGCGCGACCGCGCGGGCGGCCGAGAGCGGGGCCTGCACGTCGACGAGCACCGACGCGACGTCGCGCCCGTAAAGGAGCTTCTCGTCCACGCCGAAGAGGTCGTGGGCGCTCGGGTTCGCGCCGAGGATCTCCCCCGCGCTGTCGAGCAGGAGGCACGGCTCGGCGATCTCGGCGAGGAGCGCCCTCGACCGCTCCTCGAGCTGCGACACGCTCTCCATCGCGATCACGAGCTCTTCCTCCAGCTGGCTCACCGACGTCCTCACGCCGGAGAGCGAGTCGTACATGCGCGCGATGGTGGTGGCGATCTGCCGGACCTCGATGGCCTCGAACGGCTTGCGGAGGATGAGCAGGTTCGGCGGACACCCGAGCTCGCTCGCGATCTCGTCCCAGCTGTAGTCCGAGTAGGCGGTGCAGATGACCGTGTAGATGTCCGGCGCGACGCTCCAGATCCCCTTGATCGTCTGGATGCCGTCGATGCCCGGCGGCATCCGCATGTCGACGAAGGCGAGGAAATACCGGCTCGGATCGGCCTTGACGAGCGCGATTCCATCCATGCCCGAGTGGGCCGACTCGATGGTGAACCTGAGGCCATGGAGGAGGTCGGGGGCCTCCTCGGGCGCCTCTGCGCCGAACAGGCGCGACTCGAGGGCCTGTAGCCCGCGGACCATCTCCGGATCGTGGAGCGGCCTGGGCACGAGCATCCGCTCCATCAACACATGGATGTCCGGATTGTCGTCCACGACGAGGATGGGTCGACTCGCTGGTTCCGAAGACATGAAGATCCTCTCGATTCACTCCGGCCCCGCCGCGGGCCCCGGGTTACCGCCGATTCCGCTGCTCCAGCCGGCGCCGGACCGAAGCGACGCGCAGCTCGGTCCGCGCGAGGCAGGCCGCGGCGCCGATCACGCCGGGCATCGCCGCCAGCGAGTCGAGCACCTCGTACGCGGCCTCGAGCGGCAAGATGGGCTCCCTCAGCCCGAGCCGCTCGCCCTGCCGGTCGACGATCTCCGCCGCCGCGGCGCTGCCGAGCGTCCGCCCGAGGAGCTCCACCAGCCCGGCGCGCTCACATCGAGGGGTGCTGTCCGAGGATCCCATGCCTTCGCGTTTCCTTGATCGCCGCGCTTCGCGGAAACATTGGACTCGCTGTCACGGGAGGTGTCAACAATCAGCGTGATCGCACGTACATCCCACCATTGACTCGAACTCAATAGGCGTAATCTGGATTACACATCACTGTGGAGCGGGCGCGCCTCCGGGTGGGTGGTGCGTCGCGGCGCACCGGGGTGTGCCGCGTGGTGTGCGGCTCGGGTCGCGCGCCGGCCGCGCGCTCTGCGCCGCGGCCGCTGGTGGGCCTCGTCGCCGCGCGACGCACGCAGCTGGGCCGTGGCGGGGGCCGTGCCGCGCAGGTTTCATCCGATCTGCTGAGGTTGCCCGCCGCGCCGGCCGCGGGCGGAAAGGGCGCGCGCGGGCCGGCGGGAGCCCGGGTGAGGCGCCAAGATCGGCTATCGTCCCTGCAGGGCCGCGGCGCGCGGGGGGAGAGCCGCCTCGGCAGGGCTCGGCGGCACCGGCGGGGAAGACGGAAGGAAGAGCGAAGTGGCGACAGATCACGACAGCATCGAGCGGCTCCGGGTGGAGAACGCCGGCCTGCGCAAGGAGATCGACCGGCTGCACGAGCAGCTCGGGCGCCGGGAGGAGCGGACGCGGCTGATCCTGCAGGCGGCCGTCGAGGGGTTCCACGTCCTCGGGATGAACGGCGAGATCCTCGACTGCAATCCATCCTTCGCGAGCATCGTGGGTTACGACCGGAGCGAGCTCCTGACGATGCACATTGGCCAGATCGACCCGCAGCCGCCGCACGAGGCCGCCGCGATCATGGATGAGATCCGGGCGAAGGGGGCGCTCCGCTTCATCACGAGGCACCTCCACAAGGACGGCCGCCTGATCGACGTCGAGGTGAGCTCTCACCTCGTCCGGAGCGGCGACGAGCAGTTCTTCTCGGCCTTCTCGCGCCCGCTGACCGAGCAGCTGCGGCGCGAGCAGGCGCTGCGCGAGAGCGAGCAGAAGTTTCGAGCGATCTTCGACGAGACCTCGATGTTCATCAGCCTGCTCACCCCGAGGGGAGAGCTGCTCGAGTCCAACCGGACCATGGCCGATTTCACCGGGGCTCGCCCCGAGCAGGGCCGCGGCGAGCCGCTCTGGCGCGCGCCGTTCTGGGGCGGCGCGCCGGGCGTGGAGGAGCGGCTGAAGGCGTGCGTGGAGGAGGCGGCGTCGGGCGCGCGAGCCTCGTGCGAGCTGGAGATCCACGGGACGGGCGGGCGCGTGGCCGCGCTCGACCTCAAGATGAAGCCGATCGTCGACGCGTCGGGCGAGATCGTCCTCCTGATCGCCGAGGGGTACGACGTGACCGAGCTCCGGCGGGCCGAGGTGGAGCGGGCGGCCCTTCAAGAGCAGATGATCCACGCGCAGGAGGCGACGATCCGCGAGCTGTCGACGCCGCTCATCCCGCTCGACGCGGGGATCCTGGTGATGCCGCTCGTCGGTCGGCTCGATCGGGTGCGCATCGAGCAGCTCCTGGAGCGGCTGCTGCATGGGGTGGTGGCGCAGCGCGCGGCCACGGTCATCCTCGACGTCACCGGCGTGCCGGTGGTGGACGCCGAGATCGCGGACGCGCTGATCCGGGCGACCCAGGCGGTCAACCTGCTCGGCGCGGAGGTCATCCTCACCGGCGTGGGCCCCGAGGTCGCGCAGACGATGGTGGGTATCGGCATCGATCTCCAGGGGATCGCCACGCTGAGCTCGCTCCAGAGCGGGCTCCACCACGCGCTCGGGCGCTCGCGCCGCGGGAGCAGGCCGGGCGGCGCGCGCCGCCGCCGAGGGTGACGGTCGCCTCAGGATCGGGTGTTCGGGATCTTCGCCCTATGCGTCGATCATGACCGCGCTCGTCCTGCGCGTTCGGGAGGCTCGCGCCGGCGGATCGGCTCGGCGAGCCAGCGCACCAGCGCGTCGGCGTCGAGATCGAGCAAGGCATCCTCGACTTCGGCCGGCCCGATCGCCAGCGCGCGCTCGACGATCGAGCGCTCCTCCTCCGCGGTCGGCCGGCGCCCGACCCGCCGGATGAAGAGGCGGCCGAGCAGCTCCGCGATGGCCTTCTGCGCCCCCTTCTGCTCGCCCCGCCTTTCACCCCGCTTCTCGCCCCGCCTTTCACCCCGCTTCTCGCCCCGCTTTTCACCCCGCTTCTCTCCCCTCTTCTCAGCTCTCTGCGCGGCTCTCTGAGCCGCTTGCCGCTCGGCCTCCATGATCATTTCGCCGATCATCGGAATGCTCCGGAGCAGCTTCTTCTCCGTCTCCCTCTCCCTGTCGTCGAACAGCATGGCGAGCTCCTCCCGCAGATTATGTCCCCAGGGGTCGATGGCTGCCATCACCAGCAGCGCGGTGTATAGCTCGATCCGCTCCTCGCCGGTGGCTGCCCGCGCGTGGATCTCCTCGACCACCTCCCGCATCGCCGCCGCGGTGGCGTCCCGAGCGAGCGGCGCGAACGCCAGCCAGAACACGCTGCCGCGCGCCCGGAGCTCGGCCACGGTGCGCTGGTAGACCGCGTCGATCCGGAAGTGCGTGCCGCTGAACCGCCGCCCTGGCCACGCCGTGCGGCGCGCGCCGATCGCGGGCAAGCGCCGCCTCCGGCCCGAGAGGACCACGGCCACGCTCTCGATCGGCGGCACCGGCTCCCCTCGTGCCTCGGCGCGCAGCGCGGTGAAGAGGGAGCCGAGGTACTCGAAGACCTGGTCCGGCACGTCGTCGCGCAGCGAGAAGCAGAACTCGACGTGCAGCACGCGCAGCTCGCCGCCGACACGCAGGCGCAGCGCCTTGTCGAGGCGTCGCTCGAGCTTCGTGACCTGGGAGTCGACCCAGCCGAGGACCTCGACCGACCGGCGCTCAGGGACGAATGCGCGCGCCAGGTCTCCAGGGCGCCTCCGGGCGATGTGGCGCAGCGTGACGTCGGCGTTTCCCATGCGGCGCGCGATTGGCAGGTCGCGTGCCGGGGGAACGGCGCGCCGAGATCCGCGCGGTACGGCGGATATTCTGGGCGAAGAGGCGCGCTCGGGCGGTGGCGGCGCCATGGCGGCGGCGCCGCCGCCTCGCGGGCGCGCCGCCGGGCGCGCTCGCGGAGGTGCGAGCGCGATGCCCCTCCTCGCGCGCGGCCCTCAGGCGCTGCGGCCCCGCGCTTCGCGCACGAGCGCCACCATCGCCTTGCGCACCTCGTCGCTCGTGGAGACCGGCGCGTCGAACGCGAGCCGCGCCGCCTTCGGCCCCGCCGGCGTGATGACGTCGAGCTCGAAGCCGTAACGGTCGACCGAGGTCATCGTCGCGCCGGTGGCGTCCTTGATGCCGGCGAGGGCCTTCGCGTACGCGAGGACGGCATCGGCGTGATCGGTGTTCATGTGCTCGAGGATGCGCGCGGCGTCGGGCGCGAGCGGATCGGGCTCGGCGGCCGCGTAGTCGGCGGCGTCGACCCACGACATCCGGCCGAAGCCGCCGACGTAGCGGATCGACACGGGGTCGAGCCGGTAGAAGGAAAAGTCCGTGAAATCGACGTAGTACGAGGCGCGCGGGTGCGCCGCGAGGAAGGTCGTGCGGGCGGCGGCCGCCTCGGCGGCCTCGAGAGGGCGGCACGGGCCGATCAGCGTCATCCGCCCGAGCGCGAGCGGATCCGCCCGGCCCTCGGCGGGCTCGGCGACGAGCAGCGACGCCTCGGCGCGAACCTTGAGGTTGCCCGTGTGCTCGGCGAGCGCGGAGAGCAGCAGCAGCGGCCGCCCGTGCGCGTCCACGGCGGCGGTGACGAGCGAGCCGTAGGGGTAGCCGGCCGGGTCCCGCGCGAGCGTGCACAGCGTGGCCGTGCGGGCCCGCTGCGCCAGGGTGCGGCAGCGCTCGGCGTGGCTCGGCGACGGGGCCGTCTGTGCAGAGGGCGCTGTCTCAGGGGTGGAATCAGGACGGCCGTGGTCTGCGCTCTTCGACATGGAGTGCGGGTAGCACACCCACGGGGCTGCCGGGAACCTGCCCGGTCGGCGGCGGCTTCAGGGGCGCTCCGCGGTGCGTCGCGCTCGATCTGCTCGACGGCGGAGCGAGCGCCCGCGCTCCCGCGGGGCGGGGGGCGTCGCGCTACGGCTTACCCACGTAGGTCCAGTTGTTCCCTACCTCATTGTAAACCCAGATGTCTTCGGCGTTCGTCTCTGTGGCGTACAGATCGTGCGTGCCGTACAGGCGCGCCGCTGCGCCGCCCACGTAGCTCCAGTTGGTCCCGGTGCCGTCATAGCGGTAGACGGCGCCGGCGTCCGGCGTGAGGGCGTAGAACGCCCCATTGGCTTGTCCTTGCCACTGCCTGCCGGCGCTGCCGACCGTCGTCCAGGTCGTGCCCGATCCCGAGTACTTTTTCAGCGTCTGCCGGTCCCGCGTCAGGCCGTACATCGACGAGCCCGCGCCGAACAGATCCGCGAATGCACCGCCGACGTTGGTCCACGTACCCGAGAGGCGCCGCCAGACCTCGCCCTGGTCGACGCTCAGGGCATAGAGCGAGCCGGAGCCGGCCGTCGACTCGAACGACGCGCCGGGACCGGCGATGTTCGTCCAGGTGTTGGTGGTGGCGCTGTATTTGTAGACGTCGCCGTCGGAGTTGGTCGCGCACAGCGCGCCTTCGCAGACGAAGATCTGGTTCGCCGAGCCCCCGATCGTCGTCCACGTCGTCCCGGAGCCGCTGTACTCGAGGACGTTCCCGAAGCTCGACCCGAGCGCGTAGAGGGTAGTTCCGATGGTGAGGAACGCCTGCACGGGTCCGCTGACCTTCGTCCACGTCGAGCTGCTCTTCTTGTAGATGTCGCCATTGGAGCGCTTGCGGGCATACAGGGTCCCCGAGATCGTCGTGTCAGCGACGTTCGTGGGCGCCTCGTAGAGCGCCTGCGCTCCCTCGATGTCGCGCTGGGACAGAAAGAAAGCCCCGGTCGTGTTGGTGCTGCCTTGGCACGTGGTACGGTGCATGACGGAGAGCGAATCGTACTCGGTCACCAGTTCCGCGGTTGACGTGGGATCCTCGCATGGCGAGCCGGGCACATGGATGTGCTCATGGTCGAACCCGAGCACGTGTCCCAGCTCGTGCATGATGACGCCGATGGGCTGGCGCCAGTCCGTCGACCAGGTGGGATCCCAGGTCAGCAGGAACTCGCGCCAATCGCGCGGCCAGTCCGGATAAAATGCAAAGCCATTGCCGGGGGGCGGCGCCGGTGAGGTGACGTTGAACTTCACGTTGTTGTTGGTGTTCGTGCAGTTCGTGTCCTGGGCGACCACGTGGACGAAGCGGACGTTGGCGGCGTTCTCCCACGCTGCGGCCGCCTGCTGCATGGCGTCCACGACGCTGTTGTAGTTGGCGCCGAACGCGGACTGCGATACGCAATAGGTCAGGCTCAGCCGGTCGGCCCGGCTCCAGATGTTGTTGGAGCTGCCGATCCGAGTGACGGTCAGGGCGCCGGAGGGGGAGTAATGATCCTCGTAGAACTTCCGGATCCCCTCCTCGCCGCGGAGCGGTATATCACCCTCGGCGACCCAGACCCCCTTCGACGGCAGCCAGACCAGCGTCTTGCGGAACTCTTCGTACGACAGGAGCGGGCGCTGCCCCGCCGTCGCGACGAGCTCCTCGTCGGCCGTGTCCTCCTCGGCCGTGTCCTCCTCCGCCTCCGCCGAGTAGCATCCGACAAGCGAGATGGGCCCGAGCAACAAGCCAATTGCTATGAAAGGACGCGAGTATGCGGTAAGCGACACGTTCGAATCTCCAAGTGATGGTGAAGCCACGCACCGCGCTCGGTGCCGCCGCTCCGGCCATGCGCATCGCGACTTCCAATGGATGACGAGCCGCCTTCGGCTCTCCCCATCCGGGCGCGCATAAAGCAACGACCGTGCCATCTCGCGATGCGACAGCCCCTCCTGCGTGGGACGACGCCCCGCGCGACTTCACCGCACGGGATGACGTCGATTCCAGCCGAGGCGCGCTCCATCAGGAAGCCCAGCAGACCAGCGCCCGGCGGGGCAGCCGCCACGAGCCACGGTGGCACGTGCCAGCTCGGGGATGGCACGGGGTGGCACCGTGCCATCTGCCTGCCCGCGTGCGACGTTTTATGGCATCGGCCGCACCGGCTCGAGCTTCCGACGGATCTCGCCCGCCCGATCCATCCTCTCGCGCAGGCGCTGGACCGAGCGCCGCCAGGTGATCTCTGCCGGCCTGCTCGCCGCGCCGCCCGGCGCTACGGCACCACCCGCAGCCGCCCGCGCTGCGCCGCCGCGTCGCGCCCGCCCGCCTCGGCCGGCCGCGCCGGCGCGGGCCGCGGCGCCGCCGGCGGCCACACCGCGAAGTCCTCCGGCAGCGGCCCGGGGAGCGCCGGCTGCGCCGTCCGCTCCAGCAGCTGGAAGTCGCAGCGCGCGACGAGATCGAGCGGCAGCCCCCGGTCCGGACCGCCCTTCGCGTACCATGCCCGCGCCGCCTGCACGTTGCGGATGAGCACCGCGTGCTGCGGATCGCGCTTCGCCGCCGCCGTGAAGTGATCCTGCATCGCCTGCCAGTCGCGCCGCGCCGCCGCGACGCACGCGAGCGCGTTGTAGGCCAGCCCCGGCAACGGATACCCGAGCTCCAGCGACCGCGCCGCGTGCCGCTCCGCCAGATCGAGCCGCCCCGCGTCGAGATAAGCGATCCCGAGCTCGAGGTGCGCCGCGTGATGATCCCCGAGCCGCGCGAGGATCGCCCGCCGCTCCTCCACCCCCTCGCGGTAGAGCTCGCGCAGCCCCTTGTTCTGCTCGAACCACGCGCTCATCAGCGCCGTGTCCGCCTCCGAGGCGTCGAACGGGGTCTTGAGCTCCTGGAAGTCCCCGCGGAAATACACCTCGCGCTCGAGCCAGCCGGCCGCCTCCGCGTCGTCGAAATCCCTCGTCCCCGGGTAAATGGACAGGCACGAGAAGATGTACTGATGCGGCTTCGCCGCCTCCAGGAACGCGAGCGTCTCCCGGAACGTCTCCGCCGTCTCGCCGCGGTTGCCCAGCATCATGTAATAGCGGACCTGGATACCGTACTTCTTCGCGAGCTCGGTCGACTCGATGATCTTCTTGACCGTGATCTTCTTGTCGATGTTCTTCAGGATGGACGGCGAGCCCGACTCGACCCCGAGGCTCAGGCGCTGGCAGCCGGCGAGCCGCATCTCCCGGAGCAGGTCGTCGCCGAGGACGTCGACGCGCGTGTCGCAGCTCCACAGAAACGAGATCTTCCGCTCGCGGATGCCGCGGCAGATGTCGATGACGCGCTTCCGGTTCGTCGTGAAGGTGTCGTCCTTGATCTGGACCATCTTCACGGGCAGCTTGTTCACCGCGGCCTCGAGGGCGTCGAGCACGTAAGGCACCGACTGGCCCCGGAAGCCGCGGCCCCAGGTCGTCTCGGCCCCGCAGAACGTGCACGCCCAGGGGCAGCCGCGCGAGGTCATCACGATGTGCGTGGCGTAGTGGTCGTGCGGCGACTCGAGCGCGTCGAGGTCCTCGATCGCGGCCCGGGGCGGGCCGAGCTCGACGCGGCCGTCGACGCGGTAGGCCGTGCCGGCGATGCCGAGCGCCGGCCGGCCGGCCTCGAGGCGCTCGAGGAGCTCCAGGAACGCGAGCTCGCTCTCGCCGAGCGCCACCGTGTCGATCTCGGGGTGGTGCCGCAGCATCTCGGCCGCGAGCGGGGTCGCGTGCGGCCCGCCGACGATGATGTGCGCCGCGGGGTGGAGCCGCCGGATGCACCGGGCGGTGAGCGCCACGCCGCGCCGGTTCGCGGTCCAGCACGACATGCCGAAGACGTCCGCGTCGAGCTCGCGCACGACCCGCTCGACCTGCGAGAACGGGTACGACGAGAGGTTCAGCACCTTCACCTGGTGGCCCGCGCGGATCGCCTGCGCGCCCAGGGAGTAGAGCCCGTACGGGGTCTGGTGGAAGTCCGGGTCGAGGTCGCCCTCGCGGTAGTCCGCCGGCGGGCCGTCCCCGCTCGTGTCGGGCGCCTCCCCCGGCGCGGGGATCTTCCAGGGCGGTGGGTAGAGCAGCGCGATGCGCATCGGTCCTGCCTTTCCGGTGCTGGGGTCACGCGGGCGCGGCGCCGCGCGCGAGCGAGGCGCCGGCGGCGTCGATGCGGCGCGCGCGCGCGATCCGCGCGTACAGCTCGGCGCTCGGCCGGGGGCTGCGCTCCTGGGTCGCGCGGTCGACCTCGACCAGCCCGAAGCGCGGGGCGTAGCCCTCGGCCCACTCGAAGCTGTCGAGCAGCGACCAGTGCATGTACCCGCGCACGTCGACGCCGCGCCCGATCGCCCGCGCGACCTCGGCGAGGTGCCGCACGAGGAAGCTCGGGCGCTGGTCGTCGTCGGCGTCGGCGATGCCGTTCTCGGTGATGTAGATGGGGACCCGGGCGCGGGGCCACCAGGCGTCGAGCACGTAGCCGAGCCCCTCCGGGTAGATCTCCCAGCCGAGGTCGCTGACCTCGGCCCCCTCGGGGACGAGGCGCCGGAGGAAGCCCGCGCGCGCGTGCGCCGCGGAGAAGCGGACCAGGTCGCGGCTGTAGTAGTTCACGCCGAAGAAGTCGTGCAGGCCGCTGTCGCAGACGGCGCGCGCGAACGCGTCGTTGAACAGCCGCTCGAAGAGCGCGGCCCACATGCGGTCGGCGAGGCGCCCGAACCGCTCCGGCTCGATGACGCGCAGGTGGTGCGCGACGCCGACCGAGATGGGGTGGCCGCGGCGGCCGGCGGCCTCGTGCATGGCGCGGTACATGGCGGTGTGGGCGCGGAAGAGGTTCTGGTGGGCGCGCACCGCCTCGACGGGCGAGCTCCGCGCGGGGGGCCAGACGCCGAGCAGGTGGGCCTGCAGGGCGAGCATGTTGGGCTCGTTGATGGTGACCCAGAGCTGGCAGAGGTCGCCGAGCGCCTCGACGGCGCGCTCGGCGAAGCGCGAGAGGAGCGCCGGCAGATCGTGCGAGAGCAGGCCGCCGCGCTGCGCGACCCAGCGCGGCAGGGTGAAGTGGTGGACGGTGACCATCGGGGTGATCCCGGCCTCGAGGTGCGCGCCGAGCACGTCGCGGTAGTGGTCCCACGTGGCCGGATCGAACTCGCCCGGCTCGCGCTCGACGCGGGCCCACTCGATGGAGAGCCGGTGGGCCCCCATGCAGAGCCGCGCCTGGAGCGCGACGTCCTCGCGGAAGCGGTGCAGCTGGTCGCACGCGTCGTCCGGCGTATCGCCGCCGCGGACGCGCCCCGGCTCGCGCGCGAACGCGGCCCAGTCGCTCTGCGCGCAGTGCCCCTCGACCTGAGTGGCAGAGGCGGCAGTGCCGAACAGGAAGGCGTCCGGGAAGCACAGGTCCTCACCCATGGCCGCGCATCCTACGCGAACTCGCGCCGGGCGGCTGCCTTCCGCGCGAGGAGCGCGGCCGCCGAGGCGCGCTGCGCTGCGGCGTGACCGGCGCGACCGGCGTGCCGCGTACGGCGGCACGCAGCGGGGCGGCGCGCCGGTGGAGGCGGGCGGCGCGCCGGGCGCGGGGCGGCGATTGCCCGATCGACCGGGCGCCGGTACGCTGTCGACCGGTGCGCGCGGTGCGAGGCGGAGGTGCGGCGGGCGCAGGACGGGGCGCGCGCGCCCTCGCATTCGCCGTCGCCACGGCGCTGCTGCACGAGGCCGCGCCGGCCCGGGCGGACGGCGTCGGCTGGGCGACGGCGCAAGCCGCCGAGCTGACGCGGCAGGCCGAGGCGCGCGTGGCGGCCGGCGAGGCCGACGTGGCGCTGTCGCGGTACCTGGAGGCGGTCCGCTTCGACGCCACCTACGGTCCGGCGTACCTCGGGCTGGGCGCGCTGTACGAGCGGGCGGGCGATCCGCGCGAGGCGGAGCGCACTTATACGGTGGCGCTGGACCACGTGCGCGGCTTCGTCGAGGGCTACCGCGCCCGGGCGGCGCTCCGGGGGCGCGAGGGGCGGCGCGACGAGGCGATCGCCGATCTCGAGGCGGCGGTGGCGCTCCGGGGCGACGACGCCGGGCTGCTCCAGGAGCTCGCGGCCGCGTACGTGGCCGCGGGGGCGCTGCCGGCGGCGCTCGGCGTGTCGCGGCGGCTGTCGGCCCTGGCCGCGCAGGCGGGCGATCCCGCCCGGGAGGCCGCGGCGCGGACGCAGGCGCGCGCCCTGTCGGCGCTCGTCGGCGAGGCCGATCCCGTGCGGGCGGGCGGCGCCGACCGCGGCCCGGTGCGGCGCGCGCTGGCGCTGTACGCCACGGCGCCGGCGCGGGGGCGGGCGGCGGATCCGCGGCGCCAGGGGCGGTGATCGGGTCCGCGCCGGATACCGCAGCATCGTCCGCGTCGGACAGGGGATCCGCCCCCGATACCGCGGCATCGTCCGTGTCGGACGGGGGAGCAGCCATTGAACGGTGAGGGCTCCTGTGGCTAGCGATCGGTCGACGCCAGCCGAGGAGGAGCCCTGTTATGCTCTTGATCACCGGAGAGGATCCCGTCCTCACGGAGCAGGTCTGTGGTGGGCTGTCGCAGCGAGGCATCGCGCACAGCCGGGTGGACGAGGCCCACGCGATCCCGGTCGAGGCGCTCCTCTCGGCGATCCTGCGGGCGGTGTCGGGCGAGACGCCGCAGGGCACGATCGTCGACGTCGCCGCCTCGCCGGAGACGTCGGTGCTCGAGGTGCTGGCCCGGGCCGGCGCGCGGCCCGAGCTCGCCCGGGGGCTCCGCTCCCGGATCGGGCGGTGGTTCGGGCAGGCGATCGCGCGGGCCGACGGGGCGGACCTGCGGATCGACGGCGTGGCGGCCGGCGCGGGCGAGGCGCGGCAACGCACGCCGGCCGAAGCGATGGCGGCGGCCGGGCCGTAGGCGTAAGCGCAGCAGGGCGAGCGCGGGTGCCGGGGCCGGGACGCTGGCTTGACCTCGCGCCGTCCGGACAGCATACGCCTAGGACCCATGTCCCTCCGCGTCGCGCTCGGCATCGACGACTTCCGCCAGCTCCGCGAGTCCGGGCTGGAGTACGTCGACAAGACCCACCTCATCCGCGAGCTGATCGACAAGCAGGGCGTCCAGGTCGTCCTCCTCCCCCGCCCCCGGCGGTTCGGCAAGACGCTGAACCTGTCGACGCTGCGCTGGTTCTTCGAGAAGCGGCAGGAGGACCTTTCGCGGCTCTTCGAGGACCTCTCGATCTGGCAGGCCGGAGAGCGCTATCGCGCGCACTTCCAGCGGTATCCCGTCATCTACCTGACGCTGAAAGGAGCGAAGCAGGAGACGTTCGAGCGCTGCTTCGCGGCCCTCCGGGAAAAGATCGTCGCGCTCTACGACCAGCACCGCTACGTGCTCGACAGCGGCC
Organism: Sorangium sp. So ce836; assembly: GCF_028553905.1. Lineage (NCBI taxonomy): Bacteria > Pseudomonadati > Myxococcota > Polyangiales > Polyangiaceae > Sorangium > Sorangium sp. So ce836. The sequence continues at coordinate 7,368,621 of NZ_CP102233.1, forward strand.
AGCTCGGGGACGTGGAGCAGCGCCGCTACCGGGAAGTGCTGGACGGCACGGCGTCCGAGGCGGTGTATGGCCGCGCGCTCTTGGACCTGTCCAGCCATCTCCACCGCTTCCACGGCGAGCGCGTCGTGATGCTCGTCGACGAATATGACGAGCCCATCCACGCCGGTTATCTCCACGGCTACGCGCCACGGATCCTCGATTTCGTGCGCACGTTCCTCACCGAGGGGCAGAAGGGCAATCCGCACCTCCACCGGGCCGTCCTCACCGGCATCCTCCGGGTGGCGCGCGAGAGCATCTTCTCGGGGCTCAACAACGTGGTGGTCTATTCGCTGCTCCGCTCGGACTTCAGCACCTGCTTCGGGTTCACCGAGCCCGAGGTGGAGGCCTTGCTGGACAAGGCCGGCCGGCGCAGCCTGCTGGAGGTGATCCGCGCCTGGTACAACGGGTACGATTTCGGCGGCGCGGTCATCTACAACCCCTGGTCGATCCTCAGCTTCCTGGAGGGGAGAGACGCGGATCCGCTCCCCTTCTGGCTCGGCACGAGCTCCAACGATCTCATCCAGAAGGTGATCGAGGAGCACGCCGTCACGCTGCAGCCCGCGCTGGAGGTGCTGATGGAGGGCGGCGAGATCGAGCGCGTGCTCGAGGAGAACGTGGCCGTCGGCGACCTCGCGCAGAACGAAGACGCGCTGTTCGGGCTGCTGGTCTTCTCGGGATATCTTCGCGCCGAGAAGCGCTCGCGCGGGCCGGGGGAGCAGCCCGCGCACGCGCTGAAGATCCCGAACCGCGAGGTGCGGCTGCTCTACACGGGCACGTTCCGCCGCTGGGCGGAGGCGCGGCTGAAGCGGCAGGGCACCAGCATGCAACGGCTCCTCGCCGCGCTCCTCTCGGGCGACGCGGCGGGGTTCGAGGCAGAGCTCCAGGCCTTCGTCACCGACGTGCTCTCGTACCACGACGCGACGAGGGTCGACCCGGAAGCGGTTTACCACGGCTTCGTCGCCGGCCTGCTGGCCGCGCTCGAGCCAGGCCACCAGGTGCGCTCGAACCGCGAGTCCGGACAGGGGCGCCCCGACGTGATGATCCGGCCGGCGCAGCCCGGTCGGCCCGGCGTCGTGCTCGAGCTCAAGGTCGCCCGCGCGCCGCGCGTGAGCCTCGATCGGGCGCTCGACGAGGCGCTGGCGCAGATCCGGACGCGAGGCTACGCCGCCGAACTGCGCGCGAGCGGGGCTGTGCCGGTCCACGCGCTGGCCGTCGCGTTCGATGGGAAGGTCGTCCGGGTGCGCGCGGAAGCGCCGGGATAGGTTCATACACTCCGGGCTGGTCCCACCCACCAGGAGTCCAGCAAGGGATCCGGAGAGAGAGGGAGTTCGACGCAAAGGCGCTACGCCGCTGCCGCCCGGCGCGCCGCTCCCGGACGCGACGCCGGCGGAGCCGCCAGCCCCGGCGCGCTCGAGCCGTCACCCGGGGGCTCGCCGGCGCCGCAGCTCACCGCAGCGCCGGCGTCGAGCAGACTGCACAAGTGCCAGAGGAGCAGAAGTCGACGCATCGTCGCACGCTCCTGCTGCAAGGAGTTGCCATCTCCGGTCTCGGAGCTCGGGGCGAAATGCATTAGGGTCGATCGGCAGGTCGAGGTGCGGAAGGGCGCCGACCCCCGGCGCCGAGTGGGAGCAGCGCGATGCACGAGATCGATTTCTACAAGCTTCCGCGCGCCATTCAGGACGGCGTGCTCGAGGCGTTCCGCGGGCAGTTCGCGCCGGCGCCGATCGTCAGCCGGCTCGGGACTCGGCGCACCGTCGTGGCGTGGCTCGCGGTCAGCGCCGCGGCGGGCCTCCTGCTGGCGGCGCTCTGCGCGGCCGGCTTCGGCGACGTCGACAGCGCCCTCGCGCTCCACCCGACGGCGGCGGCCGCCGCGTACGTGCTGCTCGCCGCGACCACCGCCATCGGCGTGCTCCAGGCGCTCGCCTACAACGCCGACGTCATCACGCTGCCGTTCGCGCCCGGCCTGTTCGTCTTCCCCGCGAACCTGATCGACGCGCGCGACCACAGGCTCCGGGTCTTCTCGCTCGCGGAGCTCTCGCGCGTCTCGGCGGACCCTCGGGGCGCCGTGGTCCTCACGTTCGGCGGCACGCGGCACGCATTTCCCCTCGAGGACCCGTCGCGCTCGGGCGACGTGATCCGGGAGATCGAAGCGGCGTGGAGCCGCATGAAAGCGAGGCCAGACACCGCGGAGCTGCGCCGGCTCGATCCACTCGAGCCGCCTGCCATCGAGAGCCCGTTCGCGTCGTCGATCCCGCTCTCGCGCGAGGTCCCGGGGTGGCAGAGCTATGCATGGCTCCTCGCGGCCGCGGTCGGCGTCGCCCTCGGCTCGGGGCTCTTCTTCCTCCGCAACCGGATGAGCGACGCGCGGATGTACGCCGCGGCGCGGGCGCGCGACGACGTGGCCGCGTACCAGCGCTACATCGCCCGCGGCCGCGGCCACGGGGAGGTCGTCTCGCAGGTGCTGCTGCCACGGGCCGAGCTGCGCCTCGCGGTGGCGAAAGGCTCGGTGGAGGCCATCGACGACTTCATCCGCGCCTACCCCGAGACGGGCATCCAGGCCGAGGTGGCCGCGGCCCGCCGCGCCGCGCTCGCCGCGGCGCTCGAGCGGGCGCGCGAGGTGGGCACGCTCGCGGCGCTGCGGGCGTTCGCGGAGCGCTACCCGAAGCACGGCCTGGACAAGGCGTTCAACGACGCCAGGCACGCGCTCTATGCGCGCGCGCTCGACCGGTACAAGGGCGAGATGCCCGAAGGGGGCGAGCGGAACGCGGACTTCGTGCGGCGGCTCCTCGCCTACGCGGAGCGCGTGGGGCCCGAGAGCACGCCGCAGGGCCTCCGCGGCCCGGCCGTCCAGGTCCGCTTCCGGCGGCTTCCGTCGCAGGACCTGAAGCGCGCCGACGAGCTCGTGATGAAGAGCCCGATGTTCCGCGGCGTGACGTCCCTGCCGACGCGCTACGTGGATGCGACCCGCCTCGATCCCCAGGAGAAGCGGACCGCGTCGGCGCTGGCGGAGGGGCTCGCGCGGGGGTTCGAGCCGGAGCTCGTCACCTTCGAGCCGGGCCCGCCCTTCGAGGGCTCCCCCGAGGCGCAGCTCTCCGTGACCTCCCCCTCCCTCGTGGTGAGCTATCGCGTCGAGTCGTCCGGGCTCGCCTATGGCAGCAAGAAGCCGCAGATCATCATCATGGGGCTCAAGCTCTTCTTCAAGACGGAGCTCATCTTGCCCGGAGACGCTCAACCGCTGCTCACGAGCCACACGATCGCGCGGCGCGTCCCGGCTGGGCTCATCCAACAGCAGGCCGCCTCCCCGCCCCCTGGGGCCCTCGAGGCCATCGTCTACGAGGCCATGATGCGCGAAGCCTTCATCGAGCTCGGAGAGCGCTATCTCTCCACGTGGTTCCGGAAGCGCGACGAGCCCCAGTGAGGGTGGACGAGCTCCTCTGAGCTCCTCGTACCGTACGCGACCTGCCGGAGCGGGCTTCGGAGGCCATCGGCTTCGGCTTCGGATCGATCGGACCTCCTCGGCGAGGCGCGAACACGCCGTGGTCGATTGGAATTGACACCGACAATGTGAGCGCTCACAATAGGCCCGATCGGTACCCCTCTGCTGTAAACGTTCACGAATCGGATCGACAAACGAAGCAATTTCGCACACTTGCAAGACCAAGCGGGCTCATGAGTCCAATGCCAAGGATGGATGGGTTCGTAAGTGCCTGAAATTGCTAAAGAACGCGATCCGACCCGCGAACGGTTACCTTTTTGCTTAGCCCTGGATGGGTCATGCGCACCGAGACCTTCGTCATCCGATCGATCTCGATCTCGGCCCCGGCGCTGATTCCATTCGCCCGCTCGTCTCGGACGCGATCGCTGATGAGCTCTTGATGGGCTGGGCTGTCAATGCTGCGAAGCGCCCCAACGAGAAGCGCCGGAGAGTCATCGCCTGAGCGAGCTACGACATTCGGCACCGCCTAACGATTCTTCAGGAGAGCAGCGAGGACCAGAAATGGCCACGATCACGACATCCCTTCAGCATAAGCTCCTCATCGCGGCATCGTTGCTTTTTAGCACAACCGCGTTTCCGTCCGAATCCAGGGCAGACAACCCCATCGTACAGACCATTTACACCGCCGACCCTGCCCCCATGGTCCACGACGGGACCCTATACCTCTATACCGGACATGACGAAGACAGCGCCTCGACGTTCTTCGGGATGAACGAATGGAGGGTATATTCGTCCACGGACATGGTGAACTGGACGGATCGCGGATCGCCGCTGAAATACAAGGATTTCAGCTGGTCGAAGGCAGATGCCTGGGCGGGTCAGGTCGCCCACAGAAACGGGAAGTTCTATTTCTACGTTCCCACGACGAGCAGGACGCTCAACAGGATGGTCATCGGCGTCGCCGTGTCGGACAGCCCTGTCGGTCCGTTCGAAGACGCCCTGGAGCGGCCGTTGATCACCGCCAACTGCGGCGACATCGATCCGACGGTGTTCATCGACGACGACGGTCAGGCCTATCTCTACTGGGGAAATCCCAACCTATGCTACGTGAAGCTGAATGAGGACATGATCTCCTACGAGGGGGACGTCGTACGCGTGCCCATGACGGCGGAGAGCTTTGGACAGCGCACCGGGAGCGCCGAGCGACCGACCCTGTACGAAGAAGGTCCATGGCTCTACAAGCGCAATGGGATGTACTACCTGGCGTATCCGGCCGGCGGCATCCCCGAGTATATCGCCTACTCCACGAGCAGCAGCCCCACCGGTCCATGGACGTACCGGGGGGTCATCATGCCCACAGAGGGCGGCAGCTTCACCAATCACCCGGGCATCATCGATTTCAAGGACAACTCGTACTTCTTCTATCACAACGGCGCTTTGCCGGGCGGAGGAGGCTATCACCGCTCGGTGGCCGTCGAGCGATTCACCTACAACGCCGATGGTACCATCCCGACGATCACGATGACCGAGGAGGGCCCGCCTGGCGTCGGCACCCTCGATCCGTACGTCATGACGGAGGCTGAGACCATCGCCTGGGGCTCCGGCGTCGAGACCGAGGCATGCAGCGAGGGGGGAATGAATGTCACGTCGATCGAAGACGGGGACTACATCAAGGTGAAGGGCGTCGATTTCGGCCTCGGCGCGGCGTCCTTCGATGCGAGGGTGGCCTCGGCGACCGGCGGCGGCAGCATCGAGCTGCGCCTCGACAGCGCGACCGGCACGCTGGTGGGGACCTGCATGGTTCAGGGTACCGGCGGCGCCCAGACCTGGGTTACCAAGTCCTGTGCGGTCGACGGTGCGACAGGGATACACGATCTGTATCTGAAGTTCACCGGTGGGAAAGGTCCCCTGTTCAATTTCAACTGGTGGAAGTTCACTCCGCTCGACGCATCCAATCCGACAGGCGGCGGGGGCGGTCCGGACATGGGTGAAGGGGGAGCGACGGGCAGCGGCGGCTCGGGCGAGGGTGGGAGCGTCAGCAGCGCAGCGACGACCGGCAGCGGCACGGGCGGCGCTGGCGCCGCCCCACCTGACGGCGCCAGCGAGGACGAGGGCGGGTGTGGGTGCCGGGTCAAATCGGGGCCCAGCTCCCCGGCGGGCGTGCTCGCCGCCTTGACCGCGTTGGGCGCGATCGTCGCGCGGCGTCGTGCGCGAAAAGCCGGGCGGAGCGGGGCCGCCGCGAACTGACGGTGCCGGTGCCCGGAGCGAGGATCCAGCGGGCGCGCTCCCGGCAAGCATAGAGAATGCCGGGATCCGGCGCGGCTGGCTTTCAGAGCGCTGGGACCAAGGGGAGCAGGCACGGCGAACGCCGGCCCGAACCGCGCGCCGTCGCGTGGGACAAAAGCGTAGAGCGTAGAGAGGATGCGATGAGATCAGTTTTTGCTTTGGCAATGTGCGGCTTGCTGGCTGGCTCGTTCGTCACGATGGGTTGCGGCGATGACGACGGCAAGGGCGGGTCCGGTGGCGAAGGCGGAGCGGGTGGAGGCACCACGACGAGCAGCTCGAGCAGCTCGTCGACGAGCGGTACCGGGAGCGCGAGCGGCACGGGAGGAGCGGGCGGCGACGGCGGCGCGGGCGGCGATGGCGGCACGGGCGGCGACGGCGGCGCGGGCGGCGATGGCGGCACGGGCGGCGACGGTGGCGCGGGCGGCGCGGGCGGCGTCGAAGAAGTGGACATCGGTCCCGGTCCGGCCGAGGTCTGCTCGGGCTGCGCCCGGCTGGCCGTGCCGCTCACCGAGGCCGACACAGGGACGCTGTTCCAGTTCGACATGCCGGAGCTGATCGACCTGACCGGCGCCACCGTCACGTTCCGTGTGAAGGTGTACGCCGGCACCGGGGGTGGCGTGCAGACGTTCGTACAGAATGGCGGTGCACAGGCCTGGATAGGCATCCCGTGGGCGTGGACGGACCTCAGCAGCCTGCAGCAATGGACAGAGCTCACCATCGACGTCGACGCCGCTGCCGCTGCGGATGAGTCCAAGACGTTCGACAAGACCCAGGTGAGGCGCATCGGCCTGAGGGTCGACGCAGGTATCTCGGGGCCCTGGGCCAACCCGACCGTGGTCTATGTCGACTCCATCACGGTCACGAGTCCCGGCGGCACGGGTGGCGCCGGCGGCACGGGCGGCGACGGCGGCACGAGCGGCGACGGCGACGCCGGTGGCACGAGCGGCGGAGGCGGCGCCGGCGGCACGAGCGGCGAAGGCGGCGCCGGCGGCACGAGCGGCGAAGGCGGCGCCGGCGGCACGAGCGGCGAAGGCGGCGCCGGCGGCACGAGCGGCGAAGGCGGCGCCGGCGGCACGAGCGGCGAAGGCGGCGCCGGCGGCACGAGCGGCGAGGTGATTCACGTGCTCGGTCCGTTCGAGTTCACGAGCGATCTGCAGGGGTTGGCGATCGGTGACTACAGGATGGTGCCAGGCTCGAGGCTGGATCTCCTGGGCGAGTGAACCAGGCTGCCTGCGGCGCTCGCTCTCGCGCTGCTGCGCGGAGCGAGCGCCCGCGCCCGCCTCATCGCTCATAGCCATCCTGGGCGGTCGGGCAGCAGGAAGCTTCCGCGCCTCCGGGTTCGACGCGGCGTAGCTGGGCACGCGGCCCGAGCCCGTCATGGCGAGCGCATACCGCGGTCGTCGAGGCAGCGCCGCGCCCGGGTAGTGCTCACATTTGCCCGGAGAGAGTTCCACATGAAGGCGGGAAGGCGGGAAGATCATTGATCTTTCCTTCCCGCCTTCCCGCCTTCATGTTCAATTTTGAGCACTACCCGCGCCCGGAGCACGGCGCCCCCCGATGTCCGAAAAGTAGGCGTCCAGCCGCCGCTGGGCGGCGGCGTCCATTGTGTACTCCACGGCACGTCAGGCTGTGTGCCCCTACGGGGCGGCAAGCCCCGGTCCGCAGAAAGGCTCCAAATTTCCGGGAGATTCCTGGGGGCAGCATCGGCTCATCCCGCTCGGTCGCGACACGGTGGTGCTAAACGAGACCACCGAGGCTCCGGAGCCTCGCTGCAGCCCAGGCCGCGCGCTCCTCACGGCCGAGCTCCCTGCTGCTAGCGAAGAGCGCCGCCAGGGCGAATCGATGGAGCGGGTCGAGCTGAACGGCCTTCTCCGCGCTGCTCGCCGCATCTTCGAACCGCGACATGGCGATTTCGGTCGCCGCCAGCTCGACCAACGCATCGGCATCGGCGGGGGCCAGGCTCACCGCGGCGAGCGCGTGCTCGCGTGCTCCGGTGAGATCTCCTGCAGCGCGGAGCATGTTGGCAAGCCGCTTTCGGTGGCCGGCGTCGTACGGCTCCGCTTCGACAGCGGCCTCCGCGCGCTCGCGGAGCTTCCGCTCGTAATCAGGTTCCAGGTACGCCAGGTCGATCGCCATCGATGCCGTCATGACGCCGGGCGCGATCTCCCGGAGCTCCTCTAAGAGGGCGTCTAGGAAGCGCGGGGTGATCTTGTCGTAACCCTTCTCCTTGGTCACGCTGCGCTTCTGAAAGATCCAGGCGGTCCGATCTGGCGAGAGCGTGGTCCGCTCCCTGGCGTTCGTCAGAAGGACCCTGGCCGCGAAGCCGTCGCGAGGCGCCACTTCGAAGCCAACCTTCTCACAGGCCGCTCGGACACGGTCCTCGACGCTCGCGTCCTCGACCTGGACCAGCAGCAACAACCCGGCCGATGTGTAGTCGGTGATCTTCAGGCCGGTCGCGGCTGTCACCTTCTCCGCGAGGTCGATCAGGTGCTGGGCAGCGGCGGGCGCGGTTTGGCTCCGTCCGTCGCAGAGCCTGCAATCGATCTTGTATCCTCGATCGCGGTTGGTCAGGATGTGGAAGCCGCACCGAGCGCACTGCGTGAAATAGAACGGTGTGGCCCTCAGCTCATTGTTCATTCCGTACGCCGGCATCTTCCGGACGATGTCCCGGTAGCCGCGAAGAAATTGCTCGACATAGTCCGGCCGCCGAGGATCATCGTAGAAGTCCAGAGAGAAGCTGCGCATATCGGCGTACATCCGGACGTTCATGTAAGGGAGGATGGACGTCCGTCCAGGGGGCGATGTCTGCTCCTGAGCATCGCTCGGCGCCCTCGGGGGCTCGACTTCTGGCGGGCTCGCCTCTGCGCTCCGCGATTCCGGGCGGCGGCCGAACCAGACCGCCGCGATCATGCAGAGAGCGGCGATCAGGGCGAAGGGGAGCGCTGGGAGCTCCGGGACGAAGGCAAGGACCACCGCGACCGCCGCGCCCGCAACCGGCAAGACCCAGCCATGACGGCGCCGGGTCAACGGCGTCGCGGCGCTGTCCTGCGCGGCGTGTAAATCGCGCGACCCTTCGGATTCCTCATTGGACACGGGCGAATGCGATGGCAGGTGCGACGTATCGCCGCCCTCGGATCCGGCACCGTCGTTTACGAGCGACTCCTGTATCTGCTTCAGCCCTTCGCTCCCGAAACGAGCCTTGATCTCGACGGTGATGCGGGCCGCGTCCTGCGTGCGGCGGAGATTCAAATAACAGACCAATAGCCGCGCGTACAGCTCGAGGTCGTCACCCGCACCTTGCTGGAGCGCGAGCTCGAGCGACGTTGCTGCATCGTCGAACGCGTCGAGACGGTCCATGAGCGTGGCGGCCAGCATGACGCGCAGCTCCACCATCTCCGGCGCCAGCGCGACCGCGCGCCGCAGGTCGGAGACTGCCTGCGCGTGCTCGCCCAGCATGCAGCGCGCGATGCCGAGGTTCGCCCATGCGCGCGGCTCGCCCGGATGCTGGCGCACGAGGTTCGCGAGGATATTGACGGCCTTCTCCGGCTCCTGGGCTGCGATGTGCACGGTCGCCAGGTTGGCGGAGACCTTGACGACCATCGAGTCCGGGACGACCGAGAGGAGATCATCGAGGACCTTCTCCGCCTCTTTCACGCGCCCGAGCCGCTTCAGGGACAAGGCGAGGTCATTCATGCAGTTGAAGCGGGAGAGATCATCGAGACCTTGGTCCAGAGCTCGCTCGAAGCTGGTGATCGCGTCTTCGTCGCGGCCAGCCAATGACAGGGCGTCGCCGTAGCGGATCCAGAGGCCGCCGTCGCGCTCTCCCTCTGGGACGCTCTCTACCTCCTCGAGGGCGAGCTCGACCTCGCCGAGCTTGAGCAGCGTGTCGATCAGCCAGCCGCGCATCATCTTCTGCAGCTCTGCGAACCGCGCGCGGGCGTCGACCTCGTCGACGACCCGCATGAGGTGTTCGATCGGATCACCTTCGATGCTCTGCAGGATCGTTTTGGTGACCTCGGCGAACGAGCGCGGACGGGCCTCGGGCGCCTTGGCCACGCACGACAGCGCCACCGCCACGAGGTGCCGCTCCACCGGGTCGGCCAGCGCTGGGCGCTCCGGCTCGGCCCCGAGATGCGCGGCCTCCCACGAGCCCCGGTCGTGTCCGTCCAGCGGCATGCGACCGGTCACGAGCTCGAACAGGATCACACCGAAGGCATAGATGTCGACCGCGGGTGTAACGGGGGCCCCTCGCCACACTTCTGGAGCGCGGTAGGGATACGTCGTGGCGAGCTCTGCACCCTCGCTGCCTTGCACACGCGAGAGGCCGAAATCGCTCACGAACCCTCGCCCGTTCCAGAGGAGGATGTTCTCCGGCTTCAGGTCGCCGTGGAGGATGCCAGGGATGCGGTCCTGTGCGGCCGCCAGCCCGCGCGCGATATCGAGCGCCCATTGCACCTTCTCCTGCCGCGAGGCACGGCCGGAGCGTATCGCGTCGTGCAGCGTGACGAGGCCCTCGGGCCCTGGTCGTACGTGCGGCATGACCACGAATGGGCGCCCCTCGAAGTGCAGCAGCCCGAGCGCGGGGAGGATTTGGGGTAGGCCCGAGAGCCGCATCCAGTGCACGATCTCCCGCAGGAAGGCGCGGCGCGTCTCCGGGCTGAAGAAGAACGACTTCGGGAATGTCTTCAACGCCAGTGTCGCGCCGCCCTCTCCAACGGCTCGGCAGAAGTAAACCTCTCCCATGCCACCGCGCTTGATGCCCAGGATTTCATAGTCCTTGCCCAGCATCCCGATCGACCGGGCTGTGGCGGGCGCGGGGTGGGCGTCGCCGTCCGCGATTTGCGCGGCTGCCTCGAGGAGCGGGTTCCAGGGCGTGGGCATCGATACGCTCCTCAGAGATCCAGGAAGGGAGTGCCGTGGTCGGGCTTGGTGTTACGTACCAGCTCCACCAGGTGCTGAATCCCGTCGGCTCCGTACTTTTGTCGCAGCTGGAGGGTGGTGTTGCTCGGCGTCGTCAACAACCCCAGAAGGAGGTACCGCTCGTCGACGAACGCGGCGCCATCAGCGGCAGCGGCGCGATACGCGTTCTTGATGTCCTCCCGCTCGCTCCATCGAACTTCGACGAACCGCCCCGAGGCGGGTGTCAGCGCGACCATCGCGGAGGAGAACGCTCTCTCCAGGTGGGCCGCCGATCCCGGACTGAACCGCTCCAGACATGCAGCCGCGAAGCTCGGCTTGGAGCGAAGCAAAGCCAGCCAGAGATGAGGGGTGTGGAGCGACACATCACGCTTCCGGACGTGCTCTTTGGTCTCCTCGAGCAAGGAGAGCAATCGGTTCGCAATCGAGATCCCAGCCGTCGTAACGTCGGCGTCCTTTTGATGCTTTGCAACCCACGCAAGCCGCCCGTTCGGCGCGGAGCGATAGATGGATCCATCGTCGTGCCAATGCCCCTCGGGCGACCATGAGCGATAACGCAGCTCACCGCCGCGCAGGCTCCCGAGCTCGTCGAGCTCGATGGTGATGAGCTCGCAACCGTTTCTATAGAGCGCTGCACCCCAGCCTTCGTACATCGAACCGGCAGCGAGCTGTGGCAGCCGTCCGTCCGGCGTGTCCAGCGTCTCCACGCGCGAGTGATGGAGGTGACCACGCAGCACTACGTCGGTGTACTGCGCTAGGAAGTTGCGGCTGGCGTCGCCGTCTGCCAGGTCGGAGAGTGGGTGGTGCATGAGCGCCAGGCGTACGCCGGGGAGCCGCTTGCCTCGCCCGTCGGTGCACAAGCTGAGGATCTGGTGTGGGGTGAGGAGGAGATGCCCGGCGTCTGCGTCGTCTCCAGCCAACCAGGCCGTATCGAGCCCAATGACATGAACGGGGAATGGAAGGTGCGGGAGACTCAGCGTCGCACGGTAGCCTAGACGGCCATGCGGCGAATGCGCTGGCAAGAGCTCATCACCGTGAACGCTCCTTACCCAATCACGATAAGCGGACTGACGCAATAAGATCTCATCGCGCCACGCATCGACGAGACCGGGTGGCGCGCCAATGATCCCGGCCATCCAGCGCGAAATCGCGAGAGGGTCGCTCTTGGGGATCAGCTCGCGCAGCTTCTGCCATGTTTCCCGTGCGACCAGGCGCGCCACGTCGTGGTTGCCAGGGACAATGAAGACGCGATCGCTATCGAGCCCGAGGCGCGCACGCGTGGCCTCGACAAACTCGCTCGCCGCGGCGTACTCTTCCGGCTGCCCCCAGTCGGCGATATCCCCGGTGATGCACAAGAGATCGACAGCGCCCTCTAGGCGGATGGCGTCCAGGTTGTCGAGCCACGACTCGCCAAGCACCAGATCTCGGAAAAAAGGCTCCTTTTCACGAAGGCCCCGGAAGTGAAAGTCGGAAACGTGAAGAACTCGCAGATAGCAGGAAGTGCTCACATTCAACTCCGGCGTCCAGTCGAACGGGGTCGGTCCCGGCCTCGAGGAGCGCCATGATACCAGGGGGCATTGTGGCGTAAAGCGTGGCGCGGCGCCTCACATCCGGTACGCCCCGCGAGTGCACTGCGCCGGGTCGGTGAGCTCGAACGGCTCGACGTAGCGCGCAAGCATCGCCGCGCCCCCCCTCGCGCCGCCGGACGGGCTCCCCAGGTCACCCATTGTGCGGCTGCTTCATGCGTCGCCTGCAAGAAGGTCCGCGCATGGAAGCCTCGCTGCCATTCGTGGCGCCTGCCACCCGATCGATTCTGCGACGCCCCCGTGACGGCGGCGGCAGCTCCTCGGGCTCCAGGGAGGTAGAAATCCAAAAGTTTCGGGAATGCCAAGCCGAACTGGCCATCGAACCCGCCGCGCGCGCTTGGTTCTCGACCGGCCTCGGCGGCGAAACACGCGGAAGCCATGAAAATCGCTCCTATTTCCGGCGGCCACTCGATATCGACCGGTTTTTCTGGCCGGATTTCTGCCCCACGGCAGTCGCGAAGCATCCCTCCCCGCACCGCCGGCGGTCCTCCCGGCAAGCTCAGCTCACCTCCCGCACCGCCGACGCTCCATCCGGGCTAGCTGAGCTTGCCACCAGCACCGCCGACGGTCCTCCAGAAACAACCCCGCTGCACTTTCCGCACCCCATTGTCCCTCTCCGAGACAAATCGCCACGGCCGTCCCTCCGGAGGAGCACCCCGCCGCACCGACCTCGGCAGCACGCCCCCGGCGCACCACGCCACTCCTGCCCGCACCACCACGGCGCCCCGCCCGCTTCCTCGGTCGCTCCCCGCATCCTTCCGGCCTCGCCCCCGCCCCCTCCCCTCGCCCTGGCACGGGATCGGCACAGACAGCCCGCGTCGGACCCCTCAGCCATCTCAGCAGCGCACCGGTCCGCGCCTTCCGTGGCAGCCCGGCGCGCGATCCACCCCTGAAGGGAGAAAGCGAGATCTCATGAAGGCGGTAGTGTTTCACGGCATCGGCGACATCCGGATGGACGACATCAAGGAGCCCAAGATCAAGGAGCCGACCGACGCCATCCTCCGCATCACGGCCAGCGCCATCTGCGGCACCGACCTCCATTTCGTCCGCGGCACCATGCCGGGCATGGTCCCGGGCACCGTGCTCGGCCACGAGGCGGTCGGCGTCGTCGAGGAGCTCGGCAAGGACGTCAGGAACCTGAAGAAGGGCGACCGCGTCGTCGTGCCGTCGACCATCGCCTGCGGCTATTGCTCGTACTGTCGCGCCGCGTACTACGCGCAGTGCGACAACGCGAACCCGAACGGCAAGCACGCGGGCACCGCCTTCTTCGGCGGCCCCAAGATGTCCGGCCCCTTCGACGGCCTCCAGGCCGAGCTCGCGCGCATCCCGTTCGCCAACGTCGGCCTCGTCAAGCTCCCGAACGGCGTCAGCGACGACCAGGCCATCCTCCTCTCGGACATCTTCCCCACCGCGTACTTCGGCGCCGAGCTCGCCGAGATCCGGCCCGGCGACACCGTGGCGGTCTTCGGGTGCGGCCCCGTCGGCCTGTTCACGATCGCAAGCGCCAAGCTCATGGGCGCAGGCCGCATCATCGCCGTCGATCAAGTGCCCGACCGCCTCGAGATGGCCCGCGACCAGGGCGCCGAGACCGTCGACTTCTCCGCCGAGGATCCGCTCGTCGCGATCCTGCGCCTCACCGGCGGCATCGGCGTGGACCGGGCGATCGACGCCGTGGGCGTCGACGCCGAGCGCCCCCACGACGGCCCCGCCCACAAGCAGGCAAAGCACGACGCCAAGGCGTTCGACCTGGAGGTCAAGCAGATCTCCCCCGACGCGCGGACCAAGGGCGACACCTTCCGCGCCGGCGACGGGCCGTCGCAGGTGCTGCAGTGGGCCGTCCGCTGCGTGGCCAAGGCAGGGACCATCTCGGTCATCGGGGTCTACCCGCAGACCTCGCGCACGTTCCCCATCGGCGAGGCGATGAACAAGAACCTCACCCTGCAGATGGGCAACTGCAACCACAGGAAGTACATCCCGAAGCTCGTGGACCTCGTGCAGACCGGCCAGGTGGATCCCACCACGATCATCACGAAGCAGGCGCCCCTCACGTCCGCGATCGACGCGTACAAGGCGTTCGACCGGCGCGAGGCCGGCTGGGTGAAGGTCGAGCTGCGCCCGTCGGCGGCCGGGACCCCGGCCAACCTGAACCGCGCGGTCGCGTAGCTCCGTGCGTCAGAAATCCCGCCAGGGATTTCCGCGACAGCGAGAAGGGGCCGGAAGATAGCTCGGCATTTCCAACACTTTCCGTCTGTCTTTCCGCCGAGCGGGGCTCGGCCGTGGCCCAACGCGGCGGTCGCGGCGGTCGCGGTGGAGCGCGCCGATCTCCCGCTGTTCTGCGCGGCGGTCTGCGGTGTCGGTCCGCAAGGCGCGTTCGTGCAGCAGTATCGCTTCGCGATCCTCGAGGGGGGCAGCCGAGCAGCAAGGGCGCCGGGCCTGCTGACCATGATCCAGCTCGCCAGCGCCGCTGGCATCGTCCCCGGCATCTCGCTCTTCGGCCTGCTGGAGGGGCGGACGTCCAGGTACATGCCCGCTGCCCTGCTGATGCTCGCGGCGCTCCAGCTCATGGCGGCGCTCTCGTTCGCGGCGTACGGGCCGCAGGAGGCGCGCGCCGCCGAGGCCTCCGCCGCGCCGGACGCGCGCGCCCGCGCGCTGTACTGGCCCATGGTGGCCATGGGCGCGGGCGCCTTCCTGGTGATGAGCCTCCTCATGGTGCCGACGCCGCTCCAGATGTGCGGCGTCGAGCAGCGCTCGGTCCAGCAGGCGAGCTGGGTGATCCAGGTGCACCTCCTGAGCATGTACCTGCCCTCGCTCTCGGTCGGCGCCCTCCTGAAGCGGATGTCGATCGCGCAGCTGCAGGGCGTGGGGCTGCTGTTCCTGCTCGTGGGGTTTCTGGTCAGCTGGGTTCCGGGGTTCGAGGGGGCACCTGGTCGGCTGGCGCTGGTCGGGGTCGTGTGGTGTTACGTGTTCGTGACCGCGACGACCCTTGTCGCGCGCAGCCGCCCGGGCTCCGAGCGCTTTCGCGCGCAGGGCGTCGCGCGTCGCCTCCGGGGTGCTGTATGCTCGGCCGAGATCAGGCTCGGATCGGTACGGGAGCAGCGGAGCGCATGGAGTCCTCGGAGAGAAAGCCGGCAAGTCCAGAAGATTCGGTTCGCCAGATGCTCGTCGAGTTCGCGCGCGCCTTCGAGCGAGGCGACGTGGACGCGTTATGCGACATGTTCGTACGTGACGATGCCCTGATCTTCTACGGCACACACGACAAGCTGCACTTCACGCGCTGGGCCGAGATCGAGGCCTCGTTCCGGCGGCAGAGCGAGATCCTGAAGGACCTCGTGTGCAGGATCACCGGCGATGTCCAGGTGCGTCTGCTGGCCGGGGGAGCGGCCGCCTGCGCCGGGACGGCCGGCTTCGGTATCCACGCCACCATGGGCGGCGTGCGCTTCGACCTGCCCGCGCTCCGACTGACCTGCACGGTGGAGCGCCACGGGGATCACTGGCGGTTCGTGCAGCTCCACCTCTCCGTGTCGGACAGGCCGTTCCTCGACAGCGTGGGCCACGTGCTCGAGAGCGCCTGAGAGCGCCTGAACGCCGCGCCGCCACACCACGCCGGTGCGGCGGCGCGGCCCGCGCCTCACGTGGGGACGTCGCTCGACTCCGCCAGATCCCGGAGCGCCCTCTCGCTCCGGCGCAGCGCCTCCTCGGTCCGCTGGACCTTCAGCGCCTCCTGCTCCAGCTCGCCGCGGAGCACGGTGTTCTGCAGCGACAGCGCGGCCAGGAACTCGAGGAGCGGCAGCCGGCGCAGGATGAACGCGCCGTGGACCAGCCGGTTCTCCAGGTAGAGGAGGCCGCCCACCTCGCCGGGGTTCTTCATGAGCGGCATGCACAGCACCGACTTCGGCCGCTCGCGCACGAGGTACTCGTCCCCGGCGAAGGCGCCGCTCGCCCCGACGTCGCTGAGCACCACCCGCTCCCGCGTCCGCTCGACATAGTTGACGATCGACGCCGGGACGCGGGTCGCGAGCGGCGCCGTGCTCCGCTCGTACACGCGGATGCTGATGCCGTCGCGGTCCACCACGGCCTCGGCGGCGAGCCGCAGGCCGTCCCCGATGAGCAGGAGACAGCACCGCTCCGCCCCCTCGTGCTCGACGACGAGCCGCATGAGCGACTCCATCATCTCCTTCGGCGTCATGTCGCTCGAGAGCGACCGCGAGACCTTCACCGCGGTCTGCGCGTCGATGGCCTCCGCCGCCATCGTCATGACGCCGCTGCTCGTCGCGCGGCGCTGCTCCTGGTTCAGGACGAGCGCATGCCGCTGCTCGAGCTGCCTCACCTTCTCGCTCGCGCCCCAGCGCGAGTACGACGCCACCGCCTCCCGCAGGTAGAGCCCCGGCAGGCCGCTGTAGCCGCGATCCAGGTAGAACCGGGCGGCGAGCTCGCTCGCGAGCGCCTCCTGGTGGATGAACCGGGACTCGCGGAAGGCCACGATCGCCTTATCGTAGAGCGCCGCGGCCTCGTCGTGCCTGCCGTCGACGCGCGCGCGCTCCGCCGCTACGAGCGCGTGTTTGCCGGCGAAGTTGTCGGGGCAACTCTCGGCCCAGACGCGCAGCTGCTCCTCGTGGCCGGCGAGCGATCGCCGGAGCCCGGCCTGCTCCTCGGCCGGGGCCCCGGAGAAGCGGGCCGCCCGGGCGAGGGCGCCGAAGTAGTGGTACTCGGCCGAGAACAACATCCCGTTGCCCCCCGAGATGTTGCGCTCCGCCTTCTCCGCGGCCAGGGCCGCCTCGTCGGGGTTGGAGGCCAGGAGGTGCTGCGCGGTCTTCATCACGTAATGGACGAGCCGCACGCTCGGGAAGCTCTCCTTCTCGAGGCGGTCCTCGAACGCCTGCTCGTCGAAGTCGTCCGCGCTCATCGTGCCGAGGTGGCGCGTGGCGCCCCTCATCGCCTGGACCAGGCGCAGCATGCTCGTCACGGCGTCCGCGGCGAACGTGATCTTCGCCTTCGTCGCGTAGTCGAGCGCGCTCACCGCGCCCTTGTACGCCTCCTCGATCGGGTCGCCCCGCACGATCACGTTCAGGGTGAGCTGGATGTTGCTGAAGCTCCCCCACGTCAGGTTCCCGACCTCGTTCGCGGCCTGGATGCTCACGCGCTGGCAGGCGATCCCGGTGTCGATGTGGCGCGTCCAGACCGAGATCAGACAGCCATAGAGGTTGGCCACCTCGGGCTTGTAGACGAGCGCGTTCATCTTCTCGGTCAGCTCGTAGCCCACCCTGCCGATCCTGTCGCCGTCCTGGTACGCGCCGAGCTTCTGGCAGAGCGCCTTGCCGAGGCACGTGTACCCGATGCCGGTCGGCTCCGCGTTGCCGTGGAGCAGGCTGAGCCGGACCATCTGGCAGACCAGGAGGTCGTTGAGGTTCGGATCGGTGTAGAAGGTCGAGGCGTACATCACGGCCATCACGCCCATCGCCGCGAGCATCGGCGGCGCCGTCATCCTCGGCTGGCCGAGGATCTCGTCGGCCGTGCGATCGCGGAGCGCGTCGCGCAGCGCCGTGATCTCCGCGACAACCTCCTCGTCGGCCGGCTGCCTCCCGAGCTTGATGCCGAGCAGCGCGAGGCACTCCAGCCCGACGCCGATGCACGCGTCGTGCTCGGACCGGGCCATGTGGTTCTGCATCAGGACGCGGTAGGCCGCCGCCTTGTCGAGCTGCGTGCGCGCGCGCTCGAGGAGCACCGAGCAGAGGTCGATGGACCGATCGAACTCCCCGTTCACGCACGCGCTCTCGGCGAGATCGAGGTGCAGCGCGAAGGCGAGCAGATCGTCGGCTCCCGCCCAGTCGTCCTCCCCGATCAGCGCGCAGCCCGCGGCGAAGTAGGCCACCGCGGAGCCGTAGGCCCCGGAGGCCCTCGCCTTCCTGCCGGCGCGGAGGTTCAGCTCAGCCGTCCTGCGCCGCTCGCCCGGATCGGTGATGAAGGAGGCGCCGATGTTCAGCTGGTTCGTGATCTCGAACAGCCGGTCCTCCAGCGCCTCCTCCGGCGTCTGGACGAGCAGCAGGCGCCCGATGCGCAGGTGCGTCGAGGCGTGGTTGCCCTCGCGGATGAGCAGGTACGCGGCCTGCTGCACGCGGTCGTGGAGGAACTTGTACGTGCTGCCTCGGCGCGCCACGAGCCCCTCGCGGATGGCCGGGGAGATGGCGGCGTGCGTCGTCTCGGTCGACTCGCCGTACATGGCCGAGAGGACCTCGGCGTCGAAGCGGGCGCCGAGGCACGCGGCGAGGGAGAGGACCCGCTGCGTCTCGCCGTCCAGCCGCCTGAGGCGGCCCAGCACCAGGTCGACGACGTTGTCGGTCAGGTTCTGCGCGGCGATGGCCTCGATGTTCCAGCACCAGACGGCGCTCACGGGATCGACCCAGACCAGCTTCTGGCGATAGAGCTCCGTCAGGAACTGGCCCACGAAGAACGGGTTGCCGCCCGTCCGCTGGACGAGGAGCCTGGTGAGCTGAGCCCCCAGCTCGTCCTCGCAGCGGAAGGTGTCCATGACGAGCTCGAGGACGTTCTCGTGCGGGAGCGGGTCGAGGCTGAGCGTCGAGACGCGCGCGCCCGTGGCGTGGATCTGCCGGAGCACCTCCATGAGCGGGTGCGACGGGGTCACCTCGTTGTCGCGGTACGCCCCGATCACGAGCAGGTGCCGCTTCTCGGGCGCCGCGACGACGTCGCGGATGAGCCTCAGGCTGGCGGGATCTGCCCACTGCAGGTCGTCCACGAACAGCACGAGCGGGTGCCGCTTGCGCGCGACCACGCCGAGGAACGCATGGAACACGCGGACGAAGCGGCTGCGCGCCTCGTTCGGCGCGAGCGGCGGCACCGGCGGCTGCTCGCCGAGGATCAGCGAGAGCTGCGGGATGATGTCGATGATGACCCGCCCCTCCTCGCCGAGCGCGTCGCTCAACCGGTGCTTCCACCCCGCGAGCGACTGCGGGCTCTCCGTCAGGATCTGCCGGACGAGCTCCCCGAACGCCTGGGCGATCGTGCGGTAGGGGATGTCGCGCTGGAGCTGATCGAACTTCCCGGAGATGAACGCCCCGCGCTCGCGGACGATGGGCGCCTGCACCTCCTTCACGAGCGAGGTCTTCCCGACGCCCGAGTACCCGGCGACGAGCACGAGCTCGGCCGTGCCCGTGGCGACCACACGCTCGAACGCCTTGAGCAGGATCGCGCGCTCGCGCCTCCTGCCGTAGATCTTCGTCGGGAGCTGCAGCCGGTCCGGGATGTCGGCCGTCCCGAGCGGGAACGAGTCGATCATCCCGAGCTCCTCCAGCTCGGTCTGGCACATGAGGAGATCCGACCAGAGCCCGCGGGCGGTCTGATAACGCTCCTCCGGAGACTTCGCGAGGAGCTTCATCACGATCTCGGAGACGATCCGGGGCACGTCATGCACCAGCTCCGCGAGCGGCACAGGGGCCCTCGCGATGTGGGCGTGCGCCCACGCGGGCGCGTCCTCGGCGTCGAGCGGCAGCTTGCCGGAGAGCAGCTCGTACAGCGTGACGCCGAGCGAGTAGAGATCGGCGCGCTCGTCGATCGGCCAGTCGACGCGGCCCGTCCGCTCCGGCGCGATGTAGGGCAGCGACTCCGGGTTGATCTTCGTCTCGTCGGAGAGGCCGACATCGCCGCGCACCACGGCCAGCCCACCGTCGAGCGACACCTCCCCGCTCTCCGGGTGCACGGAGAGGTTCGCGGGGCGGATGTCCAGGTGAAGGGTGCCTGACTTATGAAGTTTCGACAGCGCAGATGCGATCTGCACCGCGTGCGTGAGGAACCGGCGAAGATCCATGAGAGCCCTGGTGATCGTCGATAGGACGATCCTGAGTGTACGGTACTCGAAGCAGGATCCATGTCAACGTTTTCTCCGGCCTCGCCGGCGAGGCGCCGGCCGCCGGAGCGCTTCGACCCGCTCGGCGCGGACGTCGATCACGACGCGCCATGGATCCTCGTCGTGTGGTGCACGAGGGCTTTCCATTCACCGCCCTTGAGCTCCCAGACCGCGGTGAAGGCGATGGTGTTATCGAGCTTGACACCGCCCTTGAGCTCGGCGCGCGAGCGGTAGACGCCGCTCAC
Organism: Sorangium sp. So ce836; assembly: GCF_028553905.1. NCBI lineage: Bacteria > Pseudomonadati > Myxococcota > Polyangiales > Polyangiaceae > Sorangium > Sorangium sp. So ce836. Next base: position 7,388,988 of record NZ_CP102233.1, read on the forward strand.
GATAGCGACGTCCCCGCCGACGATACGCACGTCGCACTGCCGGAGCTCCTGCGTGTACGTCAACATGCTGTCGACGAGCTTCAGGTACTCGTCCTTGCCGCGCTGCACTCCGTTGTAATCGACGTACCGCCAGCCTTCGGCCAGGTGGCGATCGAGGAAGCCGTAGTCCTTGACGGCCCCCACCGCCTTCGTCCACGCCTTGAGGAGCGCGACGTGCTCCTCTCTCGCCTGCTCCGCGGTGATCTTCGACATTCTCCACCTCCGTCGCGCGCCCTGGCCGCACTCGAGCCCGCGCGACCGCGCGGGGGCGCCGCCGTCGCCGCTCCACACCCATGGTAAAGAGCCCGCCGGCCGGGCGTCAACATCAGCCCTGATGTCCCGCCGCCTCGAGGGCCGCGCGCAGATGATCGGCCATGACTTGCACGTTCGGCGGCAAATTCATGGTGATGTGATTGCCCGGGACCTCGTGGACAGTGAGCTGGCCCTGGATCAAATCGAGCCATCCCCGCGCCGGGTTGTTCACGGTCATGGCGTCGCGCTCGCTCGCCTCGAAGAAGAGCACGTCACCCGGGTAGGGGCGGGGGACGTAGCGCAGCATCGCCTGCAGGTTGGCGGTGACGATCTTGCGGAACGTGGCGAGCTCCTGGAGCGCCAGCTTCGGGAACATCCGGGAGACACCCTTCTTGCGCTGGAGCACGTGGAGCAGCTGCTCGTCCGGGGAGAGGTGCCGGATCTCCTCCGCGGGGACGGGGAGACTCGCATCGCCGCTGATCAGGTAGGCGAGGCGCTCGGGGGTGTCGAGATCCTCGGGGAACACCGCCGAGGGCGCGGGCGTGTCGATCATCATGAGAAGCGCGACGCGCTCGCCCCCGGAGATGAGCTGGTGCGCCATCTCGAAGGCGACGACCCCGCCGAAGGACGACCCGCCGAGCACGTAGGGGCCCTCCGGCTGGATGTGCCGCCGTACCGCCTCGAGGTAGCGCGCGGCCATCTCCTCGACGCGGGTCAAGGGCGGCGCCTTGCCTTCGATGCCCTGCGCCTGCAGCCCGTACACGGGCTGCGCCGGGTCCAGGCAGGTGGCGAGATCGTGGTAGAAGTAAACGTGCCCTCCGACCGGGTGCATCAGGAAGAGCGGCCGCCCGGTGCCGGGCTTGATCCGCACGAGCGACGCGGGCAAGAGGCGCGCGGGAGAGCGCCTCGACAGCGAGGTGGATGAGGGCGAGTCGGACTGCGCGATGAGGTCGGCCAGGGCCGCCACGGTCGGCGCGTTGAGCAGGCTGTGGCCGGGGAGATCCATGTTCACGACGCTGCGCAGCCGGGAGATGAGCTGGACGGCGAGCAGCGAGTCGCCGCCGAGCGCGAAGAAGTCGTCGTGGACGCCGATCCGCTCGATGCCGAACAGCTTCTCCCACGTCTCGGCGACGGCGCGCTCCAGCGGATCGCGCGGCGCCACGTAGGCCGTGCCGAGGTCGGGCCGCGGGTGGACCGATCTCGGGATGCCCTCGGACTCGACGTCCCGCGAGGGCGGCGCGATCGAGCTGGCCGAGGGGCGCTGCTTAGCCTGCGCTTCCCGCTTCAGGACCAGGACGTGGGGCGTGGGGCTCGTGAGGACGCGCATCCAGGCGTCGAGCGCCTCGTCGCGCGAGATCCCCTCCTCCGCGGCGGCCGCGCCGCCCTCGCTCGAGTCGGCCGCGGGCTCGGGATCCTTGCCGCGCGAGGCGTCCTGCCGCTGCCACGGGTCCCACTCGATCGCGATCGTGAGCGGGCCGTCACCGGCGGCCCGCCGCTGCGCGAAGGCGCCGAGGAAGGCGGTCGCGGCGCACTGGCCCGCGAGGCCCGCCCCGCGGGCGCCCGCGGTCCGCGCGGCGCACAGCGCGACGAAATCGGGCCGGAGGCCCCGGAGTGACTCGTCGAGGACGAGCGCGCCGTCGAGCTTCGGGGCGAGGAGCGCCTCGCCCTCCTCGCGCGTCATGCGCTGGAGGGGCACGGCGCGGCGGGCGCCCGCCGCGTGGATCACGCCGTCGATCCGCCCGAAGCGCTGGAGCCCCTCGGCCACCGCGCGCTGCATGTCGTCGAGCCGCGTGACGTCGGCCGTCACGAGCAGCACCTCGGCGCCCAGCCGCTCCATCTCGAGCACCGCGCCGATCTTGCGGCGTAGCGCGTCGAAGGCGCCCGCGCCGGCGAGGCCGTCCCAGGCCTCCCGGGGCGGGAGCGCCGTCCGGCCCGCGAGCACGAGCTTCGCGCGCGCGACCTTCGCGAGGTGCTCCGCGAGGGCGGAGCCGACGGCCCCGAGCCCGCCGGCGATCAGGTAGACGCCGCCCTCCCGGAGGCGCGGCGGCAGGCCCTCGGCGCGGTCCATGCGCGCGGGCTCGAAGATCCGGACCCAGCGCTCCCCGTTCCGGTAGGCGATGACGGGCTCGGTCTGCTCCAGCGTGACCTCGGCGAGGAGCTGGTCGATGAGCCTCGCCTCCTGCAGCGTCCGCGGCTCCGGCAGGTCGATGTCGACGCTGATGCACGAGACGTTCGGGTACGCCCTGGGGATGGCCTCGCACGGGCCGAGCAGCGTGGCCTTCTCGGGGCAGAGCACGGCCGCGTCGGTCACCTTCTGCATGTGGCTCGTCACGACGCCGAGCCGCACCTCGTCGCGAATCCCCGCGTCGCCGATCCCCTGGGCCAGCGCGACGAGGCTGGCAAACCCGAGCCGCTGGGCCTCCGCGAGGCGGCCGGCGTCGAGCGGCGCGCGCGCGGGCTTGGTCACGCCCCACAGGAACATGATGCGCGAGGGGGACACGCCCGCCGCGCGCAGCGCGCCGAAGAGGGACGCGTGGTCCGCGCGGCTCGCGGGGGCGACGGTGAACTCGCCCTCGCCCGTCTCGGCGAAGCCCTCGCCCGGCCGCACGGTGATGACCTTGTAGCCGTCCCGGCGGAGCCGCATCTCCATCCGGGCGCCCAGCCCGTAGCTGTCGGCGAAGACGACGCAGCACTGCGCCCTGGCCGGCCGGGCCGACGCCTTCATCGACCCCGACAGCACCGAGCGCTTCCAGGCCAGGAGGTGGATCAGGCCGGCCGGCTCCGGCGCGCTGCGCGCCGGCCGGCGCGCGGCGCTCGAGGGCGGGTCGATCCAGTACCGCTTCCGCTCGAACGGGTAGGTCGGCAGGGGCACGCGCCGGCGGGGCTCGTGGGTGTAGAAGCCCGACCAGTCGACGCGGACGCCGGAGAGCCAGAGCTGGCCCAGCGTCTCCAGCAGGAACCCGATGTCGGACTGGCGGTGGTGGACGTGCCGGATCGACGAGAGCATCACCCGGCGGGCGCCCCGCGCGGGGTGCTGCTTGGCCAGGGTCGCGAGCACCCGGCCCGGGCCGACCTCGAGCAGGGCGCGCGTCGGATCGGCGAGCACCTCGCCGAGCCCCGCCATGAAGCGCACCGGCTCGCGCACGTGCCTCGCCCAGTACCCGGGGTCCTGCGCGTCGGCCGCGGACAGCCAGGTGCCGGTGACGTTCGACGCGATCGGGATCTTCGGGGCGCTCGGGCGCGCGCGGGCCACGATCGCGGTGAACGACGCGAGCATCGGCTCCATCATCCGGGAGTGGAACGCGTGCGACGTCTGGAGGCGCGTGCACTCCAGCTCGCGCTCGGCGAAGAGCCGGTCGGAGAGCGCCTCGACGGCGTCCTCGGGCCCGGCCACGACGCAGGCGGCCGGCCCGTTGACGGCCGCGAGCGAGAGCGCGCCGCCCCCCTCGTCGAGCAGCGGCTGCACCTCGGCCTCGGGCAGCGGGACCGCGAGCATCGCGCCCGGCGGCATCTCCTGCATCAGCTTGCCCCGCCGGGCGACGATCTTCAGCGCGTCCTCCAGCGAGAAGACGCCCGCGAGGCAGGCCGCGACGTACTCGCCGAGGCTGTGGCCGATCATCGCCGCGGGCCGGATGCCCCACTCCATCCAGAGCGTGGCGAGCGCGTACTCGATCACAAAGAGCGCGGGCTGGGCGAAGCGCGTCTGCTTGAGCAGCTCCGCGGCCGCCGCCTCCCGCCCCGGGGGCGGGTAGATCACCTCGCGGAGATCGAACCCGAGCTCGGGCTGGAGCATGGCCGCGCAGAGATCGACGCCGGCGCAGAACGTGGGCTCCCGCTCGTACAGCTCCCGCGCCATGCCGGCGTACTGCGTGCCCTGCCCCGGGAACATGAGGACGACCGGGCGATCGATGGCCTCCTCGACGTGCGCGAGGACCCGCCGCTCCCCGAGCGTCGACAGCAGGCTCACCGCCTCGTCTGCGTCGTTGCAGACGAGCATGCGCCGGTGCGGGAACGTCTTGCGGCCGACCTGGAGCGTGAACGCGACGTCCGGCAGGCTGACGTCCGGGTGCGCCTTGAGGTACCCGACGAGGTTCTCGGTGATCGTGTCGAGCGCGGTCCTCGTGCGGGCGGAGAGCAGGAGGAGCTGCCAGGACCGCCCGCCGGGCGCCGCCGCCGCGTGGGGCGCCTCCTCGAGGATGGCGTGGGCGTTGGTGCCGCCGATGCCGAACGAGCTCACGCCGGCGCGGCGGGGCCCGTCGCCGGGCTCCCAGTCCGCGAGCGCCGCGTTGACGTAGAACGGGCTGTTCGCGAAGTCGATCTCCGGGTTCGGCGTCTTGAAGTGCAGGCTGGCCGGGATCTGCCGGTGGCGGAGCGCCTGCACGACCTTGATCACGCCGGTGATGCCGGCGGCGACGTCGAGGTGCCCGACGTTCGGCTTGACCGAGCCGAGCGCGCACCAGCCCTTGCGCTGGCCGCGGGACCGGGCGCGGAACGCCCGGGTGAGCGCCGCGACCTCGATGGGATCCCCGAGGCGCGTGCCGGTGCCGTGGGCCTCCACGTAGCTGATCGTCTCGGGATCGGTGTTCGCCATCGCCAGGGCCTGCGCGATGACCTGCGCCTGCCCCTCCACGCCCGGCGCGGTGAACCCGATCTTGCCCGAGCCGTCGTTGTTGACGGCCGAGCCCCGGATCACCGCCTCGATGTGATCGCCGCTGTCGAGGGCGTCCTCGAGCCGGCGCAGCACGATGACGCCCGCGCCGTTGCCGACCACCGTCCCCTGCGCCTCGGCGTCGAACGCGCGGCAGCGCCCGTCGGGCGAGAGGATCATGCCGTGCCGGTACAGGTAACCCGACCGCGTGGGGACGTTGATGGCCACGCCGCCGGCCAGCGCCATGTCGCACTGGTAGGTGAGCAGCGCCTGGCAGGCCATGTGGACGGCCACGAGCGAGGTGGAACAGGCGGTCTGGACCGCGACGCTCGGCCCGCGGAGGTTCAGCTTGTACGAGGTCCGCGTGGGCAGGAAGTCCTTGTCGTTGGCGACGTAGACTTGATAGTCCATCGCCTTCCTGAGCTCGTGGTTCGGGTAAAGGTTGCTCAGGAAGTACGTGTCGTGGCCGCTCGCGCCCGCGTAGACGCCGATGGTCCCCTTGAACGCCTCGGGGTTGTACCCGGCGTGCTCGAGCGCCTCCCACGCGCACTCCAGGAAGAAGCGGTGCTGCGGATCCAGGATCTCGGCCTCTCGCGGGGTCATCCCGAAGAAGGCCGCGTCGAACCACTCCACCTCGTCGAGCACGGCCCGCGCGCGGACGTAGCTCGGGTCCGAGGCCACCTCCGGGGGCACGCCCGCCGCGGCGAGATCCTGATCCGAGAGCGCCGCGATCGACTCGACCCCATCGCGCAGGTTCTGCCAGAAAGCGTCGACGCTCCTCGCGCCCGGGAAGCGGCCGGCCATCCCGATGATCGCGATTTGGTCCTCCGGGACGGGTTGATCAAGCGGATCCATTCTGTCTGCTCTTGGCTGCCTGCTTCTTTCGTTTCAGGATCTCTCGCTGTTTCAGCGCCCGGGCGTTGGCCTCCGAGAGGTCGCTCCCGCCGCCGCTGCCGCTCGCGAGGAACGCGGCGAGATCGGTGACCGTCGGGCGCGCGAACACATCGACGATGGAGAGATCGCTGCCGAACGACTCCCGGACGCGCTCGTGGAGGCGCATCAGGAGCAGCGAGTGGCCGCCCAGATCGAAGAAGTTGTCCTGCACGCTCACGCGCTCGATGCCGAGGACGTCCTGCCATATCGCGGTGAGCCGCTCCTCGAGCGAGCTCCGCGGCGCCACCATGGGCGCGCTCTCGGGGCGGAGCTCGACGGGGGCCGGCAGGGCGCGGCGGTCCACCTTGCCGTTGCCCGTGAGGGGCAGCGCGTCGAGCAGCACGATGGCCGAGGGGTGCATGTAGTCGGGCAGCCGCCGCTGCGCGTGATCGCGGATCGCACGCTCGAGCCCGCCGGTCGGATCCGCCATGAACGGGCGCGCGCGGGCCCCGGCTTGCGCGGGCGGCGCCGCGGCCCTGCCGCCGTGCGGGACGACGTACGCCACGAGGCGCCGGTCGCCCGAGCGCGCCGGCTGCGCCACCACGACCACCTCGCGCACGGCCGGGTGCTCGCCGAGGACCACCTCGATCTCGCCGAGCTCGATCCGGTAACCGCGGACCTTGACCTGCTGATCCATGCGGCCGAGGAACTCGAGCTGCCCGTCCGGCATCAGGCGGACGCGATCGCCGGTCCGGTACAGCCGCCCTCCCGGCTCGCCGCCGATGGGATCGTGGATGAACCGCTCCGCGGTGAGCTCCGGCAGATCGAGGTAGCCGCGCGCGAGGCCCTCTCCGCCGATGCAGAGCTCCCCGGGGACGCCGACCGGGACCTCGTTGAGATCCCGGTCGAGCACGTGCACCCTCGTGCCGGGGATCGGGCTTCCGATGGGCACCGTGTGGCCGACCGGGCGCTCCACCGCGGCGCAGCAGGCGAACGTCGCGGCCTCCGTGGGCCCGTAGCCGTTGATCATCCGGCACCCCGGGAGCTCGGCGAGGACCCGGTTGACGTGCTGCGGGGACAGGACGTCCCCCCCGGCCACGATCTGGCGCAGGCCGCGCAGCGCCGTGATCCGATCGTCCACGAGGAGGTGGAAGACGCCGGCGGTGAGCCACACCGTGGTCACCCCGTGCTGCCGGATCACGCGATCCAGGTCGTCGAGCGACGCGGGCGCGGGGGGCATGACGACCAGCCGGCCGCCGTTGAGGAGCGCGCCCCAGATCTCGAACTGCGACGTGTCGAAGGAGATCGACGCGAGCTGCAGGAAGACCTCGTCCGGCGCGAAGCGCGCGTACGTCGTGCCCTTGACGAGCCGGGCCACGCCCCGGTGCGGCACGGCCACGCCCTTGGGCCGGCCGGTGGAGCCCGACGTGTACATGACATAGGCGAGTTGGTCCGGCGTCGCCAGCTCCGTCGGGTTGTCGTCGCGCGCCCGGCCGATCTCCTCGGGATCCGCGTCCAGGCAGAGGACGCGCGCGCGGCACCCCGGCAGCACCGCGCCGACGCGCACCTGGGTGAGCATCACGCGGACCCGGGCCTGCTCCAGCATGAACGCGAGGCGCTCGGTGGGGTAGGTCGGATCCAGGGGCACGAAGGCGAGGCCCGCCTTCAGCACGCCGAGGAGCGCGACGATCATCTCGATCGACCGGTACATGCACACGGCCACGCGGTCTTCGGGCGCGAGGGCGCCCTCGTCGGTGCGCGCGAGGGCCCCCTCGTCGGGGCCGGGCGCGGCCCCGGGCCCCGGCGCCCCCGGCGCGCGGAGGCCGAGCAGGGTGTGCGCGAGCTGGTTGGCCCGCCGGTTCAGCTCCCGGTAGGTGAGCGACGTGACGTTGCCCGCGCCGTCGTCGAAGACGACCGCGACGGCCTCGGGAGAGCGCTCGACCTGGGCCTCGAAGAGGCGGTGAATGCACGCGTCCGACCCGGGGCCGGCCGGGGCGGTGCCCCACGCGCGGAGCGCGCTCCGCTCCTCGGGCGTGAGCAGCGGCAGCGCCGAGAGGCGCAGATCGACGTCGCGCGACGCGCCCTCGAGCAGGGCCTCGTAGTGGCCCGCCATCCGCTCGATGGTGCGGGCGTCGAACAGCGCGGTGCTGTACTCGATGCGCCCGATGATGCCGTCCTCGCGCTCGTCGAGCTCCAGCATCAGGTCGAACTTGGACGCGCCCGTGTCCACGTCGAGCTGGCTCAGGGTCCAGCCCGGATCGAGCGCCGGCACGGGCGGCTCCAGCACGAAGGCGACCTGGAACAGCGGGTTCTGGCCGGGGACCCGCTTCGGCTGGAGCGCCTGCACGACGCTGGCGAACGGCACGTCCTGGTGCGAGAGCGCGGCCTGGCTCACCGCTCGCACGCGCCCGAGCAGCTGCCGGAACGTCGGGTCGCCGCGCAGGTCGGTGCGCAGCACGAGCGTGTTCAGGAAGAAGCCGAGGAGGTCCTCGGTCTCCGGCGGGTGGCGGCACGACGCGGACGTGCCCACGACGACCTCGTCCTGCCGCGCGTACCGGTAGAGCATCGCCTTGAAGGCCGAGAGCAGGACCACGAAGAGCGTGACGCCCTGCTCCCTGGCCAGCGCCTTCAGCCGGAGCGTGAGCTCCCGCGACAGGGCGACGCAGTGGCGGGCCCCCGCGAGGCTCGGGGCGGCCGGGCGCGGCCTGTCGGTCGGCAGCTCCAGGGTGGGCAGGTCGGCGAGCTGTCGCCTCCAGTAATCGAGCTGCGGCTGGAGGGCGCCGCTCAGCTGCTGCTCCCGCTGCCAGACCGCGTAATCGGCGTAGTGGATCGCGCGCTCGGGCAGCGGCGACGGCCTGCCCGCGGCGAACGCCTGGTAGAGCGCGTGGAGCTCCCTCGGGAGCGCGTCGAAGATGGAGACTCCATCCATCAGGATGTGGTGCACCACCACGAACAGCACGTGGTCGGCCTCGTCGAGCCGGACCAGCGTGGCCCGGAGCAGCGGGCCGCGGGCGAGATCGAACGGGCGCCGGGCCTCGTCTGTGGCGAGCGCGACGGCGCGCCCCCACCGCGCCTCGGCCGGCAGCGCGGTCAGCTCGACGACCGGCAGATCGAGCGGCGCCGGGGGCAGGATCTGCTGCACGGGCTCGCCGCCGACGACCGCGACGACGCTCCTCAGGATCTCGTGGCGCCTGAGGAGCTCGTCGAGGGCGCGCCCCAGGGCCGGGACGTCGAGGGGCCCGCGGAGGCGCAGGGAGAACGGCTCGTTGTAGAACAGCGCGCCCGGGTGGAGCGAGGCGTGGAGCCAGATCTGCCGCTGCCCGTGCGAGAGGGGGATGGGGCGGTCGCGCGGCGCAGGCCGGATGGCCGCGGCGGCCGGGCGCTGCTTCGGCCGGGGGAGCGACTCCACGAGCTCGGCCAGCGCGGCGACCGTGGGGGCGTCGCACAGGCTCTGCAGGGAGAGCTCGACGCCGAGCGCGCGGCGCAGCCGCGACAGCACCCGCGCGGCGAGCAGCGAGTGCGCCCCGAGGTCGAAGACGTCGTCGTGGACGCCGAGGTGCTCGATCCCGAGCGCCTCGGCCCACGCCGCGGCGATCGCCGCCTCGATCTGGTTGCGCGGCGCGAGGGGCTCGCCGTCGCCGCGATCGGGCCGGGCGGCGTCCGGCGGCGGCAGGGCCGCGCGGTCCACCTTCCCGCTGGGGCCGAGCGGCAGCGCGTCGAGCAGCACGAACGTCGACGGGATCATGACCTCGGGGAGGCTCTCGCGGAGGAAGCTGCGCAGCGCGGGCACGACGGCCCGGGGGGCGGCCGGGGGCGCGTCCGGCGCGTCCGGGCGCGCGACGACGTAGGCGACGAGGCGGCCCTCGCTGGCGACGGCCACCGCCGCGCGGACGGCGGGGTGGCGCCCAAGCGCGGCCTCGACCTCGCCGAGCTCGATGCGGTGGCCGCGGATCTTCACCTGCTGGTCGACGCGCCCGAGGAAGGCGAGATCGCCGTCGGGCAGGCGGCGCACCACGTCCCCCGTGCGGTAGAGCCGGGCCTCCGGGGTGGAGCTGAACGGATCGGGGACGAACCGCGCCGCCGTGAGCTCGGGCCGTCCCAGGTAGCTCCGGGCCAGCCCGGGTCCACCGAGGTAGAGCTCGCCGGCCTCGCCGTCCGGGACCGGGCGCATGGCATGGTCGAGCACGTAGCAGCGCGCGTTCCTGATCGGCCGGCCGATGGAGAGGGGCTCGCCGGGGTCCCGAACCGGGTCGAGCCCGTCCGCCATCGTGGCGCACACGGTGAACTCGGTGGGACCGTAGGCGTTGATGAACCTGCGCCCCTGCGCCCAGCGCGCGGCGAGGTCGGCCGGGCAGGTCTCGCCGGCGACGATGAGGGTCCGGAGCGCGGGCAGCGAGCGCTCCGCGCCCTCGGGGAAGGCGGCGAGCGCGGAGGGGGGGAAGGTCGCGATCGACACCTCCTCCGCGCGCATCCGATCGAGCAGCGCGGGCCCGGGGATCATCTCGGCCTGCGCCCCCATCACCAGGGTGCCTCCCCGGGCGAGCGTCATCGCGATCTCCCAGACCGACGCATCGAAGCTGAGGGACGCGAACTGGAGCACGCGGCAGCCCGGCGCCACGTCGAATCGCTCGGCCAGCGCGCGGGTGAGGTTGGTGAGGCCGCGGTGCGTCAGCAGCGTGCCCTTGGGCCTGCCGGTCGAGCCCGACGTGTAGATGACGTAGGCGAGGTCGTCGGGGCCCGTGGTGTCCGGCGGGTCCTCGCCGCTGAAGCCCGCGGTCAGATCGCGATCGCCGTCCAGGAGGACCACGCGCGCCCCGTGGCGCGGCAGCGACGGGAGCAGCCGCGCCTGGGTGAGCAGGACGGGCGCCCCGGCGTCCTCGAGCATGAAGGCGACCCGCTCCCGCGGGTACGCGGGGTCGACAGGGACATAGGCGCCGCCGGCCTTGAGCGCCGCGAGCAGCCCGATGAGCGCCTCCAGGGAGCGCTCGGCGCAGAGCGCGACGAGGACGTCGCGGCCGACGCCCAGGCTCCTCAGGTGGTGCGCGAGCTGGTTCGCGCGGCGATTCAGCTCCTGATAGGTGAGCCGGTCAGGGCCGAAGGATGCGGCCACGACGCCGGGCGTGCGCCCGGCCTGGAGCTCGAACGAGCGGTGAATGCTGGCGTCCTCGGAGCTGAAGTCGTGATAGGTCATGTCGTATGTGGTGGCAGGAGTCTCTTCAGGGGCAGAACATCAGCCGCCGTGTGCGAGCCCGAGCAGCGACGCGAGGGCGTCACGCATCTCGTTCAGAACCGTCCCAGGAGCACCGGAGTGAGCTCCAGGGCGGCAGCCGGTGACACGGGCGCGCCCCCGACGTTTCAGGGGCGCGGTCGGCACGGATACCATGCTGCATCACGCTGGTACTCACGCTTCGATGGGCGAGTCCATCGACGCCGTGGCAGGGTGACGGTCCACAATTCAAGGCTATTCGCAGCGCAGCCGATTACACACAACCGCGGAATGAAGGTCAAGCGGGACGTACGGCTTTTTTCGGCGTGGAGGGGCATGTGGTCGCGGCGCTGCGTCATGAGGCGATCGCTCCCGGCCGGCAGTCGTGGCCCGCGTGGCCCGCGTGGCCCGCGACGACCGCGCCGGGCTCGCACACCGCGACGGAGCCCGCCGCGAACGAGGCGTCGGGAGCACTCGTAATCAGGTGGTGATCGACGGCATTGGCACGGTCCTCGGTCATCCCAAGCGCCGAGAGGCGTTTGCGAGCTACACGCTGGGGCTTCTCAGCGATCTGGAACGCAAGAGCGTTGAGCCGATCGCCGCGTTGGGAGTGTGCCAACGATCCAAGTCGCCGGCGCGAAGCGCAGATCCCTGACGGCATTCAGTTCAAGAGCAAGGTGGATCTGGCACTCGACGCGATCGAGCGCGCTGCGGCCGACAACGTGCCGGGTCAGCTCGTGCTTGCGGACGCCGTCTACGGTCGCTCGGCAAAGTTTCGCGACACCGTGCGCCTGCTCGGCTTCGACTACCCCGTCGGTGTGGACTGGACGACGATGGTCGTCGCCCTCGGTCCTGGCGGGCGCTGGAACAAGACGCCCATGACAGCCGACGAGCTCGCGCGCAAGCTTGGCAAAAAGGCGTTTCGTCGGATCACATGGCGCGAAGGTACGGGCAAGAAGCTCGCGTCGCGGTTCGCCTTGCGCCGCGTTCGGCTCGCCAATGACGATTGACGATGGCATCCCGGTCGAGGAGCACGAACCGCTGTGGCTGCTCATCGAGTGGCCGTTCGGCGAAAGCGATCCCTCGAAGTTCGCGGTCACGACGCTGGGTACCAAGATGCCCAAGAAGCAGATCGTACGCCAGTACAAGGAGCGCTACCGAACTGAGCAGGCCTACGAAGAGATGAAGGGCGAGCTGGGGCTCGATCACTTCGAAGGGCGGCGATTCCGAGGCTCGCACCACCATGTTTCCGTCGTCCTGTGCTGTTACGCCTTCATCGTGGCCGAGCGTGATCGGTCTTTTTTTTCCCTCGGCAGACGCCGAAGGTCACGCCCACCCGCTCCGCTTCGCGGCCTGAGCGTCACTTCGCCGACTCGCTCGCGACCGTTCGCCGCGCGATCGCTCGCGCCTTGATCGCGTGGCTGCCTCGTTGCCCTGCGTGCCACCGCCCGCCGTTACGCCGCAGCGCGCATTGGTTCGTGTCCGCGCCGCGCTGACACAGTAGTGGTAGGCTCTTCTGGCTTCGCAGGGCGCGGTCCGATGCGCTTGCGCGCCAACGTGGGCGACTTGCCGAGGCGAGCACGCCAGCGTACTTGACGGTGTGAAAGCGCGGCGGCGGGACGCTGGCCGCGAGGCGGCACAGGAGCGAGAGCGGATCCATGTCCACCGCGACAGTCCCGTCAGCGAAGGCGCGCTTGAGCGAGAGCCGCACCAGGCCGTCCTGCTGCGGCTCGACGCGCTCCTTTGCGATCGGGGGTCGCAGCACGTAACGCAGCAGCGCCTCCCTCGCCGCGGCATGGTGCGCACCGGCGCGCGTCGCTGCGTGCAAGGTGAAGCCGTCGAGCGCAGCGCACAGCGGCTTGTCGTACGCGAGCGCGCTCGGAGAAGACGGCGAGAGCCCGCGGAGCCGTTGCGGGGCGACGACGTATGGCGCGGCTCTCGTCCCGAGACGGCGGAGGCACAGAGCGCTGCCTCGGGCTCGTCGTCCTCCTCGACGTCGTGCTCGATGTCGAGATGCCCGTGCCGCCGGAGGTAATGGAGCATCCGCCCGACGGCGTGCTCTAGGACCTGACCGACCTCGCCCGTTCGCAGGTGACCGAGTTCGTTCCACACGAGCTCGGTGCCGTCTTCGTGATAAGCCCCGTCGAGGAAGACCACGTGCAGATGCGGATTGAGCCGCATGTCGCCGGACGTGCGTTGCACGTCGGTCACCGCGCCGCTCTTGACCGCGCCGCACGCGCCTCGGCGCCCCCTCTCCCGAGGCCCGCCTCGTCGCCCGCGGCCTCCTCCGCGCCTTCCACCGTCTCCGCCCCGAGCTGCGCGAGATCCTGTCGCTCGCCGCCACCGGCCTTTCCTCGCTCGAGATCGCCGCCTCCCTCTCGCTCCCGCGCCCCACGGTCGCCACCCGCCTCCGCCTCGCGCGCCGCCTCTTCGCCCGCGCCCTCACCCGCTCTCGGAGGTGGCCCCGATGCGCCCGATGAGCCGCGCCCCCGTCGACGCCCCCGCCGAGACGGCGGCCGAGCTGCCGACCGCGACCGAGGCCGCCCTCCTCGAGATGGTGCTCGGCCTGCCCGGCGTCGGCCCGCGCATCCTCGGCACGGCCGCTCTCCCCTCGCTCGGTCGCCTCTCGCCCGCCGCCCTCGCCGAGCGCACCCAGATCGCGCTCGGTGACGCGACCCGCCTCGCCGCCGCCTTCGAGCTCGGCCGCCGCACCCACGCCGCCCGCGCGCGCCGGGGCGCGCTCCTCACCGACGCCGCCCGCGTGGCGCGCTACTTCGGCCCGAGGCTCGCCTCGCTGGTCCACGAGGAGCTCTGGATCGCCGCGCTCGACACCCACGGCCGCGTCCGCGAGACGCGCATGCTCGCCCGCGGCATCGACGACGGCCTCTACGTCGGCCGCTCCACCGTTCTGCGCACGGCGCTCGACATGGCAGCCCACAGCTTCGTCCTGGCCCATAACCACCCCAGCGGCGAACCGACGCCGACCCGCGAGGACGAAGACATGACCCTGGAGCTGCGCCACCTCTCCGAGGAACTGCACGTCCCGCTCACCGCCCACGTCATCGTCACGCCCAGCGGCCGCTACGCCGCCGTCCACGAGTAGGCCCCCGCGCGGCGCAGCGCCCCTGCGGCGGGGCGCCCAATCCCTGCGCATCCAGCCGCCGGCGCACCGCCCAGGCCGGCAGCCCCGCAAGCCCTCGGGCAGCGGCACGCGGCGGATAGGACAAGCAAACGCGTTCCGCAAAGTCAAGATTCTCGGAGCCGTTCCTGGCTCGTGCAGTCCGACTGTACGAGCTTATCGACAGAACGGGCCTTATGCGATCAGACAGGCCTTCCACTCGTGAAACGCCTGCGATTACCGCGACGTCGCACCAAGCGGAAGGCATCCTACCGTATAGCTGTACACTACTGGCACCAAGCGGAAGGCATCCTACCGTATAGCTGTACACTACTGGCTACATTCGCCCCGGCTACCACCGCGTCGCCGTCACCGGCGTCTTCCCAGAAAAGGTCCTCGTCAGCGCCTACGCAAACGACAGCGGCAAAGTCGTCGTCGTCGCCATCAACGAGACAACCTCCGCCCAGACCGTTCCCCTCGCCTTCGCAGGCGGCACCGCGCCAAGCGCGATGGTCCCCTTCGTGACCGCCGCTTCGAAGAACTGGGCCGAAGGAACTCCCGTCACCGTAACGGACGCCACGCTCCCGATGGCCCTCGAAGCCATGAGCGTGACGACGTTCGTGAGTCAGTGAAGCCTAGCCAGATCGGCCCCGTCGCTCAGGGGACCTTCATCAGGGCGTTCTGCTCTGCTTGCACGCGGCCATCGGTGCAGAACTTGCAGTTGTCGCCGTAGAAGAAGTTCCTGTTCGCTATGTCATCCATCAGATGAACGCGGAACCAGGCCGCGGCCGACGACAGGGACACGCCATTTGCGCCCTGATAGACCCAGCTACCGTGATCCGCGTTGAGCTCGTTGAGGAAAAACGCGGGCTGATCGGTGACCGTCTTGAAGACATTGTGGACCCCGCTGCATTTCACCGTGGAGTCGTTCCCCCCGCAGAAGAACAACATGGGGGTGTGCACTCCCTCGAGGGCACTGGTGCCGCAAATCGTGCCGAGGGCCGAGAAACGGGGATCGGAGGCCGTCTTGCAAGTCGACATGCCCCCATAGGAATGGCCAAGCTGGCCGATCTTCGTGGTGTCGAGGGCGTGATAGTACGGGCTGCTCGCATCCTCGGCTTGTTCCAAGATCCAATCGAGGCCCGCGGTCGTGGGAAGAGGATCGCCTTCGGCGGTCGCGGTGCTGAGAGAAGCCACCACGACGAAACCGTGGGACGCGAGATGGTTGACGATCGGTCCGTATTGTCCGCACCACTGATTGCTGCCGGCGTTGACGACGCATTTCGGCGGCTTCTGCTCCGGATTGTCCCGGTAGCCATTGGCCCAGATCAGGATCGGATGGCAGTGGCCGCTGGTTGCGATATTGCTCGGGCGGTACACGTTGAAGCGCTGTTGCTCGTCCCCATAGATCGGATCGGGAACGACGCCGGCGAGGGGGCCGACGTTCTTGTCTGCGGTGACCGAGAAGGGGCCCGTCTTGGTGGGATCGGCCGTGGGGAACGGGTCGCCGACGCAGCTACTGACCGAGCCGCCGCTACCGGTCGTGCCGCCGCTTCCGGCATTTCCTTGGCCGCCGCTGCCCGGTTGCCCGCCCGAAGCCGCGCCACCCGTGGCCCCACTCGAGCCGCCAGCCCCACCACTGGATGCGCCGCCGCTGGATGCGCCGCCGCTTTCGGCCGTTCCCCCAGAGCCCGTCGCACCACCGGAGGCCGTGCCCCCGCTGCCCGTCCCACCGCTGTCCGTGCCAACCGCGCCCCCGCTCGCGGCAGCGTCCCCATTCGATCCGTTACCACACGCCGCGGTGGAAACGCACACGCCCAAAGCCAGTAGCCAACGCCTCATGGTGACTCTGTCCTCGCCCAGCCGCTCAGCGTCGTCAAGCGCTTTGGCGGATAGGACAAGCAAACGCGTTCCGCAAAGTCAAGATTCTCGGAGCCGTTCCTGGCTCGTGCAGTCCGACTGTACGAGCTTATCGACAGAACGGGCCTTATGCGATCAGACAGGCCTTCCACTCGTGAAACGCCTGCGATTACCGCGACGTCGCACCAAGCGGAAGGCATCCTACCGTATAGCTGTACACTACTGGCACCAAGCGGAAGGCATCCTACCGTATAGCTGTACACTACTGAGCTCGTCCAAACGGCCGCCGTCGCGGTTCGCGGCGCGTCGTGATGGCCGGCGCACGCACCTCAGGGCAGACCTCCCCCCGGCCACGTCGTCGAGCAGCGTCCCTCCCCTTTCAGTTTCGTCACGCGGGGTCCGCCGGGTACCGCGCGCGGCACTCCAGCGGCTCGGCGAACAGACCGAGGTGGCTCAAGATCTTCCTCGCCGTCGCCTTGTCCGTGATCGCGGCCATGAGTCGCATCCGCCGCTGCATCGCGGGCACGCGAGAACATCTACTGCGTAAGTCCGCCGCAAAAGCTTCGCCCATTCGACGCGAGGCGACATCGCCAGAAGGAGCCCATCCAGCAGCCGATCAAGATGCCGGACCGAGATCCCCTCCGACACGAATCCAACATCAGCCCACGGCAGTACAGCGCCCAGCGCAGTCGACACCCGCTCGCGCTCGACCGCGCCATGCACCATCGTCAGCAGCGCCCCAACCGCCACGTCCCGAGCGCCTCGCTCCGACACTGCCGACGGCGCCGCCTCGCTTCGCTCGTCTGCGCGTGGGTAAAAGAAGCCGGATCGCAGCGCGAAGCGCGTAGGTAAAAGAAGCCGGATCGCAGCGCTAAGAAGTGTAGCGCAGTAAACCGAAAGGGCAGGCCGGGAGCGACCCCTTGGACGCGCTGAGCCTGGAAGCCGAGCTCCTCCGCCTGGGTGCGTGCGAAGAGGGCCGGGCCTGGGCCCGGGGCAAGGCGCTCGCCGAGGCCTGGGGCACCTGCGCCCGGGGGGATTGGCTCATGTGGCTGGCGGTCCGGGTGGGGGTGGACCGCAGGCGCATCGTCCTGGCCGCCTGCGCCTGCGCGCGGCTCACCCTCGAGCATGCCTTCGACGATGAGGCAGCCCTGAGGTCAAGGGCTTGAGCGCTCTCTTTGCGCGGCTGGCCGGCTTCGGCTCGGCAGCGGCGGCGCTCGGCGTCGTCAGTGCAGGTCGTTTCGGCATGGACATCTCCCTTCGCCCTGGTCGGGCGTCGTTCCGCTTGTGCTTGAGCGCCTCGTCGCGTCCGCAGGAGCGAGCTGTGGCTCGATCGACGATCCGCATTCACAGGCCGGCGGTCGCCCTGGTGGCCTGGATGCACACTGGGGTCCGAAACGGGACCGTGGAGGCGCATTCTAGGGGACGGCATGTTCGACCCACAGGCCGGTCACCCGGAAGGCTTCCGCGCTCATCCACGTGGCCCTCTTTCACGCTCCCAGCGTGACGCGCTCGTGGCGCACGTTCCCGTAGGGGGAAAGTCAGTGCATCGAGGCCCTCCTTGAGGTCGAGACCGGCCTCGACCGAGCCGTTGCCCGAGCGACGCCGAGTCCCTTGTCGATCGAGCGCTGCCGGCGGCGCGCCTTGGCCGCGGCCTCCTTCATGCTTTGCGCCTGCTGCTCGATCGACTGTGCTTGCAGCCGCAGGCCCTTGGCCGAAGCGACCGCTGCGCTCTGCGCATCGTAGACCATGCCGTCGCGCCACATGGCCCACAGCACCCCCGACAACCGCCGCGCCAGCGCCACGACCGCGACGTGGCGACCCCGGCGCTCATCGATGGCCTTTGCCCATCGGCGCAGCGGGTCGTCGCCGCTCTTGTGCCGCAGGATCGTGTGCGCGGCCTGCGTCAGCAGCGCGCGCAGATAGCCGTTGCCTTGCTTGGTGATCGAGCCCAGCCGCTGCTTGCCGCGCCCCCCGGAGGTGTCCTCCAGGGGGACCAGGCCGAGATAGGAGGCGAGCTGGTGGGCGTGGTGAAAGCGCTTGGCTTCGTCCACCACCGAGACGAACGCGGCAGCGACGACCAGCCCCACGCCGGGAGCCGTGGTCAGCCGCACGATCACCGGCTCGTGGGTGCACAGCTGCTCGAGCGCGGCATCGGCCAGCGCGATCTGAGGGGTGAGCATCTCCAGCGCTGTCACCAGAGGTCCAACGAGCTGGCGAGTCTCGGCCGGCAAGGCTGCCGCGCTCAGCACCGTGAGGAATCCCTCGGTGGTGCACCTCGCGAGCTTGTGTCCGCAAGCGCGCAGGATGCCGCGCACGGTAGTGACGTACTGGGCCCGCGTCTCAACCAACGCGCGCCGGACGGCCAGCTGGTGGCGAATGGCCCGCCGGTGAGGCGACAGCACGTGTGCGAGTGGAATGCCCCCGCGCTCGACGGCGCGCGCTAACGCCTCGGCATCAAGGCGGTCATTCTTGCGGCCGTGCTGGCCGATGCCGAGCTGACGAGCTCGCGTGGTGTCGACGACCAGCACGTCGTGACCCCAGTCGCGCAGCTTGTCGTGCACCGCCCAGGCCTCGCGGCAGGCCTCGATCGCCACCCGGGCCGGCGAGGACGACGGGCCGAGGAGATCCTGCAGCGAATCCAGCGAGCGAACCGTGCGCCGTAGCACCACGGCCCCGCCCGCCACCTCGCAGAATGAGATCTCATGGACCCCCAGATCCAGCGCTACACTTCGCATGGCTGACCTCTCCTGGGCCCCCGTCTTCTGCGTCCTCGAACGCGTGGGGGTGCCCGCAGGCAACCCTGCAGGCGAGAGGTCAGCCACATTGCTCGCTGCTCCGAGCGGCTCTTTCTTGCTCGCTCCTCTCCGGAGCCTGGAGCCCCCGCCGGAGGCCTCCGTCCGCCCATCGCCCGCAGCTTTGTCCGGCTGGAGCGCGCAGGGGGAGTCAAGGGCGGCGGAGCCGGCGAGCTCCGCTCGCGAACCCTTGACGCCTCCGAGCACTCCAGCACCCTCGGCTGCCGATGGGCCGACCTCCACGGTGCGGCGGGCTGTCTTCGCAGGCCCCGCCGCGCGAACGCGTCGAGCAGAGGCTTGGGTCGGTACGGTCGGCATCATGGGTCCAGGCGCGCCGTGGGCTGCCTCATTCCATCTAGGAGGAGCAGAAGCTGCACCGGGGACTCGAGGCCGCCGAGCAGTGGGCCCGCGGGGAACAGGGGGCCAGCCTGGAGACCCTGAGGCTCGCGGCGAGCGATGCGATGGACCTCGCCCGCTTCGCGGACTGCGATGCCGGCTACTGTGGCACCGTCTATCCGGAGGGGGCCATCTGCGCGGCCTATGCCGCCGCCCATGCGGCCAACCTCGCGTTCGTGGTGGATGACCCCGTGGAGAACGCCTACAAACCCATCGTGAAAGCCGCCGCGGCCGCGGGGCAGGTCGCCTCCCGGATGGGAGCGGATCCAGAGGCCGCCAAGGCCCAAGTCTTCGCGCAGTGCGCCGACCTCGTGCGCGAGGTCGTCCCCCTCGCGGTGGTGGCCTCGCTCCTGACGGGCTTGGCGAATGGCCGCTGAGCTCTTCAGCTCCGAGGGTGTGGGGGATCCGCAGGGCGGTGGAGGAGGCGGAGGCGCGTAAGCAGGCCTGAGCTTTCCGCCCCGTCCGGGGCCGACCATGCAGCGAGGGGACGTCGAGGGTCCTCGCGACGGTCGGCCCCGGCGCCGGGCAGCGTCAGGGGGTGTAGAACTCAGGCCTCGACACGGTGTTGCCGCTGCTGTCGATGCCACCGACGGCCAGCACCCTGCCGTCGAAGAGCAAGACTGCTCCATGCCCGTAACGGGGGTATTTCATGTCCGCGAGCGGGATGCAATCGTTGGTTGCGGGATCGAAGAGGACCGGTTTCGCCCAAGTGAGGTTGCCACTGGTAGTCTGCCTCCCTCCTGCGATCAACACCGTGCCGTTGCTGAGCTTCGTCAGGGTATGATCGTAGCGAGCGCCGACAAGCTCCCCCGTCAGATGCGTCCAGGAATCGGATCCCGGGTTGTACACCGAGGGGACCGTGGTCGAGCCAACCGCCAGCACGTCGCCGTTGTTGAGCACGACCGCGTCAAAATCGCGGCG
Source organism: Sorangium sp. So ce836 (assembly GCF_028553905.1). NCBI lineage: Bacteria > Pseudomonadati > Myxococcota > Polyangiales > Polyangiaceae > Sorangium > Sorangium sp. So ce836. The sequence continues at coordinate 7,409,093 of NZ_CP102233.1, forward strand.
GGAGATCGGCATTGCGGCTGCAGGCGTCCAGGTATTGGTTCCTGGATCGTAGATCTCGACTGAGCTCAGCGACCCCCCGGCGTTCGTGCCTCCCGCGACGAGCACCTGGCCGCTCTGGAGCAGCACCGCCACGTGCCCTGCGCGCTCGACCGACATGTCCGGGCGCGCGAGCCAGGAGCTGGTCGAGGGATCGAAGACCGCGGTGGTCTTCAGGTAGGTCGCGGGACTGGAGCCAGCCTGTATCCCTCCCGTGATAAGCACCTTGCCGTCGAGGAGCCGCGTCGCGGTGTGCTTGAAGCGTTTGGGGTTCGGGGCCGAGGTGGAGCCCGCGGTCGCCCAGGTGTTGGTGGAGGCGTCGAACAGCTCGGCGTTCGCGGAAGTGGGGCTGGCAGAGCTCCCCACCACCAGGACCTTCGAGTTCGCCAGCAGCGTCGCGGTGTGACCCACGCGGGGCGCGGTCAGCGACCCGGTCGCTGTCCAGGCATCGGTCGTCGGGTTGTACACCGCGGCGCTCGTGTCCCCCACGGCGCCACCCACGGCGAGCACCCGGCCATCGCTCAGCCGCGTCACGGTCGGCCTGGCGCGCGTGGGCGCCATCGGCGACAGGCTCGTCCACTTCTTGCCCTGCGGGTCGTAGAGCTCGGCGCTCGACTTCGCCACGAAGCTCAGGCCTACGAGTTCGAAGCCGCCCGCGACGAGCACCTTGCCGGTCGAGAGCAGCGTCGCGGTGTGGCTGATGCGGACGGTGCTCATCCCTTCCTCGACCTCTTCCCAGGTATTACCCACGGGATCGTAGACCTCGGCGCTCGAGGAGCCACCGGAGCTGACTGGGTCCATGCCGCCAGCCACGAATACCCTGCCGTCGCTCAGCCGCGTCGCGGTGTGCCAGTAGCGGCCAAGACCCATCGGCGTGACTGACGTCCAGTCGGACGACCCCGGGTTGAAGATCTCGGCGCTCGTCGTGATGCCGGAGCTGGTGGAGCCGCCGACGACGAGCACCCTGCCGTCCAGGAGCTGTGTCGCCGTGTGCGAGCTGCGGGCGACGGACATCGGCTGGGCCGACAGGGGCGGCAGCCAGGTGTTGTTCACCGCGTCGTAGATGTCGACGCTGCTCAGGTTCCCGACGCTGTTGCTCCCGCCGACGACGAGCACGTTACCATTCGGGAGCTGCGTCGCGGTGTGATACTTGCGCTGCGCGCCCATCGTTCCGGCGGACGTCCAGGTGTTGTTCGCCGGGTTGTAGAGCTGGGCGCTCGCCAGGTAGGTGCTGCCGCTGGTATACCCGCCGGCGATCAGCACCTTACCGCTCGAGAGCAGCGTCGCGGTATGATTGCGCCGGCCCGTGCCCATCGTTCCGGCAGGCCCCCAGGTGTTGTTCGTCGGGTCGTAGAGCTCGGCGGTCGACACGTAGGTGCCGCTGCCGGCATACCCGCCGGCGATCAGCACCCGACCGTCCAGGAGACGCGTCGCGGTGTGATCCTCCCGTACCGCGGTCATTGAACCAGCGGACGTCCAGGCATTGAGGAGCGGATCGTACAGCTCGGCGCTCCCCAGCGTGCCGCTGCCGCCGTACCCACCCACGATCAGCACCTTGCCGTTCCCGAGCTCCGTGGCGGTGTGGGAGTAGCGCGCTGTGCTCATGTTGGGACTCGGCGCCCATATCGGGTCGACCAGCACCTCCTCGCCGCCCGCGTCGACCCAGAGCGCGATCCTCGCGCCGCGCACCTCGAGCCGCACCGGGACCTGCCGCCCGCCGCTCGCGTACGCCACTGGCGCCGTCACACGCAGCCGCGCCACGCCGTCCGCGGCGGCGACATCGACCGCGTCGCCGTCCTGTCGCAGCGTCGCGCCGCTGACCTCCCACTCGGCCGCCGGTGCGTCGCCGTTCGCCACGCCCGCGTCGAGCAGCAGCCACTCCTCGTAGCCGGCGTCGACCGCGGACCAGAACGACGTCCCGCCTTGCCGCCGGTACGCGACGGCGCGCTCGACGACGGCGCCCTCGCCCTCGGCGTCGATCTCGCGCACGCCCACCTCGAAGCCGCCGGGAAGATGGAAGCGGACCTCGCCTTCCCCGCGCTCGGGCAGGCTGGCGTGCAGCCCGCCGCGGCGCTCGAACAGCTCCGCGAGGCCCCGGCTCGAATCGCCGGTCGAGGCGATCGTGAACCCGTCGTCCACGGCGACGAACGCGTTGCTGCCCTCGAGCACCTCTGCGGCCTGCTCAGGGAAGCGGAGGCGCAGATCGTCACCCGATGGCGGCGAGCTGTCCTGTGCGCAGCCGAGGACGCTCAGGGAGAGCGCTCCGGCGAGGAGCGATGTCATCCATGTGAAGCATGCCAATGGCAGGCTTTGAGCCCGGATACGGATATGCATTAAGGATCTCCTTGGGTTCAGAGAGATCCCATCGACCCCCTACGGGGAGGCGTGATGGGTACGGCGAGAAGGACGGTTGAAAGCGCTGCACGCTGCGATAAACTCCGCGCATGCATCGCCGGCGCGAGCAAAACGACCGGTTTCATGACATTCGAAAGGCAATCCTGGCGGTTGGTACCTCGCTTGACCGGCGATGAGCGGCTCGGGGGCAAACGTCCCGAACAGCCTCAAGCGTTGGTTGCAATTTGCAACCCGCGTGCCAGCTGGCGTTCTTCCTCCCTCCCGCAGCCTGTCACGCCAGCATCTCGCCTCCCGCGCAGTGCGATCGTGGAAAGCCCAGCCGGAGAGGGCTCTTTGGGGGCGTCGGATGGCTCCGTCGTTCAGCTCCGTCGCCCTACAGCTTGTCCGATGTAAGCGGGGAGCATGTCACGCTTCAGGCGTGACATGTCACGGTCGATGTCACGCTTTAGGCGTGACATGTCACGGCCGATGTCACGCTTCGGGCGTGACATGCCACGCCGCCGGCGTGTACCTGAAGACCTTCACCCGCATGTCGACAGCGGAGGCGGCAAACGGGCCCGGGCGCTGCGCGGCTCCACGGGCGCACAATCCATCTGGCTTCGAGAAGAAGAAGCTGTCCAACTTCAAGCTCGACATCATGGACCTTGCGGCTTCGGGTGCGCCTACTGCTCGAGCAACGAGGGCAACTACCTCCGCATGCACCGCGAGAAGTTCCTGGATCTCACCGAAGAGCAGATCGGCGAACGCGCCCTGCCGAGCAAGGACCCGTCGCTGACGTTCGTGTGACCCGACATCCTGGCGAACCTGAAGTCGCAGCTGGATCGCAAGGGTGACGGCTGGGGAGCGGGCCACACGCGCGTGTTCTCGATGCTGCCGGCGCGATCCCTCAACCCTGAGGGGTAGCCCGGAGACCCGCCCACTCGGCGTAAGCGCTGTATCCACCTGGAAACCCGTGGAGCTCGCCATCGTGGATCGCGGCGCGTAGGTAAAAGAAGCCGGATCGCAGCGCGAAGAAGTGTAGCGCAGTAAACCGAAAGGGTGGGGCCGCGAGCGTCGTGATGGCTCGGTCCTGGGCCGAAAGAGCGTGGTCCGGGCGGCGCCGAGCGCGCTACGGGGCGCAGCGACGTGCCGTGGGCCCATGTGTCCGTCCGGGCGTTGGTCTGGCCCGGGAGGCGCGTCGCGAGACGCTATGCGGCGTCACCGGGCGCCTTGCGGCGCAGAACGGTGCTCTTCCAGTACGGCGGCCCTCGGTTGGGAGAGCGTGCTGGGACGTCGGTCGGCTCGCCGAGCGCGGAGAGGAAGCGGGCGATGTTCCTTGGCTCGGTCACCATGGCGACGAGTTTCATCCGCCCCTTGCAAGTTGGGCACTCGAGGACGTCGATCGCAAATGTGCGGCGCAAGAGCTCGGCCCACGGCCGATAGCCGCCACGCTTGCGTTTCGAAGCGGCGTCTTCGTCCGCCCTCGTAGGCTCTTGTGGCTTCGCAGGGCGCGGTCCGATGCGCTTGCGCCATGGACTTGCCGAGGCGAGCACCCCCGCGTACTTGACGGTGTGAAAGCGCGGCGGCGGGACGCTGGCGGCGAGCCGGCACAGCAGCGAGAGCGGATCCATGTCCACCGCGACAGTCCCGTCAGCGAAGGCGCGCTTGAGCGACAGCCGCACCAGGCCGTCCTGCTGCGGCTCGACGCGCTCCTTTGCGATCGGGGGTCGGAGCACGTAACGCAGCAGCGCCTCCCTCGCTGCGGCATGGTGCGCACCGGCGCGCGTCGCTGCGTGCAAGGTGAAGCCATCGAGCGCAGCGCACAGCGGCTTGTCGTACGCGAGCGCGCTCGGAGAAGACGGCGAGAGCCCGCGGAGCCATTGCGGGGCGACGACGTGTGGCGCGACTCTCGTCCCGAGACGGCGGAGGCACAGAGCGCTGCCTCGGGCTCGTCGTCCTCCTCGACGTCGTGCTCGATCTCGAGATGCCCGTGCCGCCGGAGGTAACGGAGCATCCGCCCGACGGCGTGCTCCAGGACCTGACCGACCTCGCGCGTTCGCAGGTGACCGAGTTCGTTCCACACGAGCTCGGTGCCGCCTTCGTGATAAGCCCCGTCTAGGAAGACCACGTGCAGATGCGGATTGAGCCGCATGTCGCCGGACGTGCGTTGCACGACGGTCACCGCGCCGCTCTTGACCGCGCCGCACGCGCCTCGGCGCGCGGCGCGCTCTTCGTAGAACCGCTCCACGCTCTCGACGAAGATGCGGGTCAGCACGCCGAACAACGCCCCGTCCTGGGCGAGCCTGCGCCGCCACGGAAACGGAGACGTCACCCCCCACGGACGGTGCGCCACCTCGGGCAGGACGTCCTCGATCAGGTTCGCCGCCGTGGCACACATGCGTCGGCCCAGACACGACGGGCAGAAACCGCGTCCTTTACAGCTGAAGGTCACCAGCCGACTCTCTTCGCAGCGCTCGCACCGGAGCCGCGCGAACCCGCGGCAGAGCAGCCCGCAGTCGAGGTAGGCTTCGAGCTCCTTCTTCGCGTGCTTGGGTATCCGGACGGCGATGGCGCCGTCGTCGATGGCCCCGTACAGCGTCTCCACATTGTCGCGCACGATCTCGTAGAGCGTCGTCTTCTCGGGGCGACGGCGCTCGTAGACGACGCCCGTGGTGCGAGCCGCGCTGGCCACACGGCGCCGACACCGCACGCCGCACGCCACGCGGTGAGGGCGCGTTTTCGCCGCGAATTTCGACAACCCGCCGGGCTATCGCCCATGGCGGCGCCATGGCGGAGCGGCGGGGCGGGGGGCGGCGGGCCGCGACGCTCGCTGCCGCGGCGGCGGAGGCGCTCGCCGAGCACCCGCCTCGCGCTCGATATGTCGGCGCGCGAGAACGCAGAGCGCGAGCGGGCAGCGTTGCAGGAGGAGATCATCCGGGTGCAGCAGAGCCGGCTAGCGGAGCTGTCCACGCGATGATCCCGATCACCGAGCAGGTGATGGTCATGCCTCTCATTGGGACCATGGATGAGCAGCGTGCCAGGCACGTGCTTGAATCTGCGCTCTCTAGCGCCGAGGCGTGGTGCGCGTGCCGCCTTCGTGCCAGCATGCAGGAGCCGCTTCGCCACTCGTTTTCCCACCGCTCCCCGCGGCGTCCGCAGTTCCGCCATGGCGTCGCCATGCAGCATCGCGGCGAGAGAGGGTCGTCGCCTGCGCACGCCGCCGCGCTTGCCTCCCGGCACAGGCCTGGTGCTTGCCGGCATCACTTTCCGGATGCCTCCGGGGCGCTTCGGCACGCAACCGCCGCGCGTGGGCGATCCCAGTAGAGCCTGCGGGCACTGGCGAGCGGCAAGGCTCCGCCAGCGAGTCGACGCGAGCGGCGGGCTCGACGTTCGGCCCAAGCTTGCTCACCGCTCCGGTGCCACCGGCAGCCCGAGCAGCCGACCGATCGCCTCGTGCACGACCCAGGCTGCCTCCGCGTCCCCGAGGGCGACGGCTCGGCTCAGCGTGCCGGCGAGCGACGCAACCACGGCGGATCGAGGCGATAGATCGACCGTCGCGAGCTCTCCGGGCCCAGGGCTCGGCGGTTGGGCCGGGGTTGGGTCCATGCCTCCTGAGGGGGTGCGATCCGTCGTCACGCCCTCCCAGAATCCCTGGCGATGCGACGGATCGCGACGGTTCGCCCCCACGGATTCGTCCCGCCAGGACTTCTGAGACGACGTGGCGGAGACGGACGAAAAGTCAATAACTTCGACCTGTTCCGTCTGATTTGCGGCCGGGTCGCTCGCCGGCGTGGCCCAACGCGGACCCAACGGGCTGCCTGCAGCCACCGGGGCGCCCGCTGGGGCTGGCCGGCGTGGTCAACGACCGCGCCCGGCGCTCGGTGGTGCAGCGCGCGGACAACGGACGCCCGTTGCTCGGCGATGGCGAGCCCGCCTCCGGGCCCGCGGACATGGGATCACTTCCACCTAAACGGCCGCCCCTGCCGTTCAGCTCGGGGATCGCCTCGTCCAGAGGGGCGAAATCCCCCAAGCCGAGCTCAGCGACTTTGCGCGCCGCGCGCTTGTAGCGTGGATTTCGCGCCTAAAAATCCGATCCTGGCGCGTATCGCCGAGGCCGACGCCATCGTCGGGGCCAAGCTGCGACCGGGCGACACGAGCTTCGGCGAAGCCGATGTGCCCTTCGTCGAGGAGTGCGTCGACCGGGCACGCGCCGCAGCTCCGAGCGCGGCCATCTACGTACGGATCGATGGCGCTGGGGATTGCAGCGCCTTGATGCACGCCGTTGCTGCGAAGGGATGCTTTTTCCTGACCAAGGCGCGGATGAGCCCCGATCTGGTGGGCAGGGTCGCGTACGCCACCGGATGGCGGACCGTCGACCGAGATGCCGATGGTCGTCCTCGACGCCAGGTGACCGAGGTCCCCTTCCGGCGCCGCGATTGGCCCGATGGGGTCCGCGTCATCGCCGTACGCACACGCGACCGGGAGAATGGCAAGCAGATCTACCTTTGGGAGGGGCTCGACTACACGGTGCAGGTCTTCTTGACCAACGAGCCGGTCGAAGCGCCGGAAGACGTCGCGGCGCGGTATGACCTGCGCGCGGGCATCGAGCCGCTCATTGGCGAGCTCAAGCACGGGTGGGGATGCGGTCGCGTGCCGAGCCAGTGCTTCAACGCGAATGATGCCGCGATGCTGCTGAAGCTGCTGACGGCCAACCTGATGCGCCGCTATGTGCTGGAGCACGTTCCGCACCTGGCGAGCTGGCGAACGCCGTGGTTGCGCCGCGTGCTGATCCTCGTTCCGGGAAGGTTGGCCCGGTCGGGTCGGGGCACGACCCTGCACGTGCCGGCGTGCTCGCAGCTCGCCCGCTGGCTGAATTGAGCATGGAACCAGCCGAAATGATCGTGGTGGGTAAGGGGGGGCGTGTGCCTTCGTGACGCTCTGGGCGCAGCCAATTGTAGTTTAAACCGCATTCTCTTGGCCGAGCGCCGCTCGCACGGCACCTTCGGCTCGCTCGTGCCCCCTGGGCGCGAAATCCACGCTGAAGGCGCTCTGCGCCGGCGCGCGAAATGGCTCGACTCCGGCTGCCTCCGGGGAGGTGGTCTCATGCTGAAAGTCACGAAGAGCCTGATGGTGGGGTTGTTCGCGCTCGGAACCGTTTGTGCTGCTTCTCGTGCGCACGCATGCGCCGAGATCTACGAGGAGGACCCCGGGAGCGAGGGCTCGCCCGCGGATGCCGCCGGCGATCCCGTCGCCGCCGGCGCGCCGCTGGCCGCGTTGATGGTCGGGGTCTACGCGTCTCGCTGGAGCACGGGCGAGCCCAGGGAGGTGCGCATCGACCCACCGGGGCTCCTCGATTCGTGGGCCATCCTCGGGGTGAGCCAGGGGTTCTGGCAGTATCAGCGCCACAACCTGATCCTGTTCGAGCGGGGGGGCCGATGATACATCTATGTTCCCGCGCGGCGGGCGCTCACGCTGGCAGGCGCGAGGAGCCTCATACCTCTCGACGCGCTCGAGGAGTCGACGCGCGCGCAGGCGTCGCACGCCGGGATGACCAGGCGGATGCGCCTCGAGCACCTGCGCGGCTGCGCTCTGGACTGCGCCCCCGGCGAGGCCGGGTGGGCGGCGCTCGTCGAGCGCGCGCGCGGGGAGGCGCCGGCGCAGCCGGGCGACATCGATCTCGCGCCGCTCATCCACCGGGATCTCGTCCGGGCCGAGGGCGCCGGCCTCGTCGAACCCGCGGCCGGCGCCCTCGGCGTGCTGGACGTCATGGCCCGCTTCCTGGGGCTCGGCAGCCACGAATTCACGCTCCCACGCGTGCTCTTCGGCGGGGAAGCCGAGCAGCTTATCGCGGAGCGGCTCGGCGGCCGCACACCAGAGCACATTCGCGACGAGCTGCAGAGCGGTGCGCCTGCGCCGCGGATGAAGGCGATCCGCTGAGCTGAGCTTGACGGACGATGACCAGCCCCGCAGGGGTACAGGCCATTGCTCGCCGCCCGCCGCTCGGTTACTCAGGGAGACGGGCTCGTCCCGCCGCGCGTCGTGTCCCGCGCGTCTTCTGCGACAACGACCTTCCTCGACCAGGAGAAACCATGCCGAAGCGGCCCATTGCACTCGCCGTGAGATGTCTCGTCCTTGTGTGGGCGTTCGCGGTCCTCCTCGCCCTGCCGCGCGCCGCGCGCGCCGAGACCGTCGTCGCGGGCGGGAACATCATCAACAGGACGTGGGATCCGGCCGGGAGCCCGTACATCGTGCAGGGCGACATCATCGTCCCGGCGGGCGCCAGGCTCACGATCCAGGCGGGCACCGAGGTCCGGTTCGCGTCGAGCGACGGCCTCGGCACCGGATTGGATACGGGCGAAGTCGAGATGACCATCCGGGGCACCCTCGATGTCGCGGGCACCGCGGCGAGCCCCGTGATCTTCAGATCCCAGGCCGGAGGCGGCGCGCGGGAGTGGTACGGCGTGGTCGTCGACGCTCCCACGGCCGTGCTGACGACGAACGAGCTCGTGGTGCAGAACGCGAGCGCCGGCTTCCACGTGATCGACGGCGTGCTCACGCTGGACCGGGTCGTCGCGCACACGAACGCGTACGGCGCCGTGTTCTCGCGCAATGGCAGCGCGACGCTCACGGGCTGGACCGTCCGGAACAACACGGACGGGGGGCTCTACATCAGCTCGACGAACCGCGGCGTGAGCACCGTGTCGATCTCCGGGTCGACCATCCACGCGAACCGGGGCGCCGGCGTCGAGGTGCGTGCCGAGGCGGGCTCGCGCGCGACCGTGGACATCAAGAGCTCCATCGTGACGAACAACACCGGGCCTGGCATCGCCCGGAGAGCGGAGTATGGGACGACGGTCGCGACCGTCACGTACTCGAACGTGTGGGGGAACGGGCCAAACTACGTCAGCGTGGACCCGGGCGAGGGGGCCCTCTCGGCGAACCCGCTCTATGTGGGCGCGCCGCAGAACCTGCGCCTCACGTCGAACTCGCCCTGTCGGTTCGCGGGGGAGCTGGGGGGCGACATCGGGGCGCTGCCGTACACCGGGGATCCGACGCCGCAGCTCGTCGGCGTGCTCTGGGCCGACCTGACGCTGAACCTGGCGGGCTCGCCATACAAGGTCCCGGGAGATCTCACGGTCGCGCCCGGGGTCACGCTGACGATCGACCCAGGCGTGGTCGTGCAGTTCGAGACGAGCGACATGATGGCGTCGCTCCAGGATCTGAACAAGGCGGAGCTCGTGGTGATGGGGGCGCTGAAGGCGGGCGGCACGCCGGCGCTGCCTGTCACGATCGAATCGACGGGCACCGGCGCTCGGAGCTTCTGGGGCGTCCGGCTCGAGGCACCGTCGACGGGTAACGTGCTCTCGAACGCGGTCATCTCGGAGGCCTCGGTCGGGATCCTGGCGCAGCAGGGGCATCATGCGATCGACGGGCTCACCGTGCACACGAGCGCGTACGGCATGATCGTCTCGGGCTCGGCGTCTGCCACGGTGACCAACACGGTCCTGCGGAACAACACGGACATGGGCCTCTACGTCAGCGGGACGTCCGGCGCGACAGCGGCAGTGACGCTCACGAACGCGACCATCCACGCGAACCGGGGCGCCGGCGTCGAGGTGCGCGCCGACGCGGGGGCGGGCGCGCTCGTGGATATCAACAACTCCATCGTGACGAACAACAGCGGGCCAGGCGTCGCTCGGCGCGCGGAGTATGGGACGACGCGCGTGACCGTCACGTACTCGAACGTGTGGCAGAACGGGCCAAACTACGTCGGCGTGAACCCTGGCGAGGGGACCCTCTCGGCGAACCCGCTCTATGTCGCTGCGCCGGCGAACCTGAAGCTCCAGGAGACGAGCCTGTGCGTCGACTCCGGCACGGACGTCGGCGCGCCGGGACACGACCTCGAGGGCAACCCGCGCCCGCTCGACGGCGACCAGATCAACGGGCCGGCCTTCGATATGGGGGCGTACGAGCTGGCGCCGCCGACGGTGTGCGGCGACGGGGTCCTCGGCGCGGGCGAGGTATGCGATGACGGCCCGCGGAACGGCCAGTATGGCCAGTGCAAGGACGATTGCTCCGGCACCGGCCCCTATTGCGGCGACGGCATCACGAGCGGACCTGAGGACTGCGACGATGGCAACGCGAGCAATGAGGACGCGTGCCTGACTACGTGCGTCGCGGCGACCTGCGGCGACGGCTTCACGGAGGCGGACGTCGAGGAGTGCGACGACGGCAACGAGAGCAATGAGGACGCTTGTCTGAATACATGCTTCGCGGCGACCTGCGGCGACGGCTTCACGGAGGCGGACGTCGAGGAGTGCGACGACGGCAACGCGAGCGACGCGGATGCGTGCGTGGCCGGCTGCAAGCACGCGACCTGCGGCGACGGCTTCACGGAGGCGGACGTCGAGGAGTGCGACGACGGCAATGTGATGGCCGGTGATGGGTGCAGCGGCGTGTGCTTGTTTGAAGAGCAGGGCGGCGCGGGCGTCGGGGGCGTCGGGGGCGCCGGCGGCAGCGCGGGCGAAGGTGGCCAGGGCGTCGGGGGTGTCGGGGGCAGCGCGGGCGAAGGCGGCCAGGGCGTCGGGGGCGCGGGCGTCGGGGGCGCCGGCGGCGCCGGCGGCGCCGGCGGCAGCGCGGGCGAAGGCGGCCAGGGCGTCGGGGGCGCGGGCGTCGGGGGCGCCGGCGGCAGCGCGGGCGAAGGCGGCCAGGGCGTCGGGGGCGCGGGCGTCGGGGGCGCCGGCGGCGCCGGCAGCAGCGCGGGCGAAGGTGGCCAGGGCGGCGCGGGCGTCGGGGGCGCCGGCGGCAGCGCGGGCGAAGGTGGCCAGGGCGGCGCGGGCGTCGGGGGCGCCGGCGGCAGCGCGGGCGAAGGTGGCCAGGGCGGCGCGGGCGTCGGGGGCGCCGGTGGCAGCGCGGGCGAAGGTGGCCAGGGCGACGCGGGCGTCGGGGGCGCCGGTGGCAGCGCGGGCGAAGGTGGCCAGGGCGGCGCGGGCGTCGGGGGCGCCGGTGGCAGCGCGGGCGAAGGTGGCGGGGTCGGAGGCAACGGCGGTGAGGGTCAAGGCGGCAGCGCCGGAGACGACGAGGATGACCGCGGCTGCGGATGCCGGGTGGCAGGCGCGCCCGACTCCTCGACGGCCGAGGCCGCGCTCGCGCTCGGTGGCCTCGCGATCGCGATCGCCCGCAGGCGGCGCGCTCGCCGATCGTAGCCGCCCGAGGCCCGGCGTGAGTCGACCGGGATCACCTCAACCGAGTTGAGCATCCATCCAGCGAAGTTGGATCGGCTCGAGTACTGCGTCATCCAAGTTCGTCCCGGGATCGTCGCGGAGGGGCCGGAGCGCAGGCGGGCCTCAAAAGGGGCCCGCCTGCGCGCAGCCCCCGCGAGCGGCGACCCCGGGACGAACTTGGGCTTTCTCCCTGGCTGTAGCGAGCGTTCAGAGGAAAGCGGTAGAACGCTCCGCGCACCGAGCTCTTGAGGTAGGTGATGTCGGTGGAGGCGCGGAGCGGCGAGGGAGGCGCGGAGCGGCGAGGGAGGCGCGGAGCGGCGAGGGAGGCGCGGAGCGGCGAGGGAGGCGCGGAGCGGCGAGCGTCGTCGGACATGGGCGCGAGGCCACGAGCATCGCGAGGCCAGCGCGAGAGCGTCGTCTGATGCACCCCCGTCTCGGCCGACAGCGCCACCGCCGTCGGTCCTCCTGGGGCGAGGAGCCGTCGGGCGATTTTTCTTTTGAAGGATTCTGAGTACTCTCTCTCCTCAAAGCCTGTCTCCGCTCCCCGAAGCCGGTGCTCTGACGCTCCGTAGGCGGATCCGATCGGGCGCCTACTTCTCTGAGACGGGGGCCCTCGACCCAGATCGAAGTGGCTCCCCACGAGGAAGAACTCGCTCCCGCAGCCGCACCGGAGAACGTCGCCGTGGCGCGCGTTCGCCCAGACCTCGTCGACCGGCACGGGCCGCACCGAGAGCGCGCTGGCCAAGACGAACGAGCGACCTCGCGGCAGCAAGAAGCATACAGCCAGCCCTCGCCGGTGGAAATGTACGTCACGTCCGTCACCCAGACCTGGTTGGGCGCTTGAGCATCGAATTGCCGCTCGATCACATTCGGGGCGATCGGGCCGTTGTGCCGCGAGTCGGTGGTGCGGCGGAAGCGCCGCTTCCTCCGAGCCGCGAGCCTCTGAGCGCGCATCAGCCGCTCGACCCGTTTCTTGCCGACACGCATGCCGCGAGCACGCAGCTCCGCGTGGATGCGCGGACTGCCGTAGCGGCCACGGCTCTTGTGGTGCACGGCCCTGATCTGCACGCTCAGTTGAGCGTCGGACTTGGCCCGCGCGGACTCCGAGCGCTTGGCCCACGCGTAGTAGCCGCTGCGCGAGACCAGCAGCACCGCGCACAGCACCAGCACCGGGTAGTGCGCCTTCTCCGCGTCGATGAACTCGAACCTCACTCGTTTTCCTTCGCGAAGAAGGCCGCCGCTTTACCTAGAAAGCCTACGCTCCGGGCTGGGCACGAGGCTGGGGCAGCTCGTACCCCAGCTCGGCCAGGCGCCGGAGGTGGTACTTGGTGAGCTTGGCCGCATTGGCGCGGTCGAAATAGTCTGGCCCGAGATCCCGGTACTCCACGCCGTCGCGCAGAACGTAAAACGCGATGACCAGGATGCTGTGCGCCACCGCGGTCGCCGCTCGTTTGGGCCCACGGCGGCGCGCGATCCGGCGGTACTGCGCGCCGAGGTACGTCTTGCGTGATCGTGAGGCAGCCCACGCCGACTCCAGCAGCGTGGTGCGCAGCCAGTTGTTGCCGGTGCCGGTCGCGCCACTGCGTCGTTTCCCCGCGCTCTCGTTGTTGCCTGGGCACATCCGCGCCCAGGAGGCGAGGTGACCCGCGGTCGGGAAGCGCGTCATGTCGAGCCCGATCTCCGACAGCAGGACCTCGGCCGTCCGCTGCGCGACGCCGGGGATGGTCCGGAGCCGTTGCAGCGGCTCGCGGTGCGCTTGGCACAGGTCGACGACCCTGGCGTCGCATGCGGCGATCAGCTCGGCGAGATGGTCGATCTGCTTCAAGAGCTGCTCCAGCAAGAACGCGTGATGGCTCGAGAATCCACCGCGCAGCGCCTCGGCAAGCTGCTCGGCCTTGGGGATGAGCCGGCCCCGGGCGAGCGCCGCAAGCTTCTTCGGATCGCGCTCGCCGGCGATGAGCGCCGCGAGCATCGCGCGGCCGGACACGCCAAGCACGTCGGAGACGACGTTGCTCAGCTTGATGTTGGCGGTCTCCAGCAGCTTGCCCACGCGGTTGGCCAGGGTGGCCTTGTCACGGATCAGGCTCTTGCGATGCCGTGTGATGTCCCGCAGCTCCCGGATCGGGGCGGGCGGGATGAAGCTCGCCCGGATGAGTCCGTGCGCGAGCAGGTCGGCGATCCACTCGCAGTCCTTGACGTCGGTCTTCCGGCCCGGGACGGCCTTGATGTGCCGCGCGTTGGCGAGCAGCACCTCGAAGCTGCCCTCGAGCAGGTTGAAGACCGGCTTCCAGTAGACGCTCGTCGACTCCATCGCCACGTGCGTGCAGCCCTGCTCGGTGAGCCACTGGTGTAGCTCGAGGAGTTCGGCCGTGGTCGCGCCGAACGAACGCACCGTCGTCTTTGCGCGGCCTCGGGGCTCCTGGATCCGGACGCATGCAACGACGGTCTCCTTGTGCACGTCGAGCCCGCAGCAGCGGGCGTACAGGACCTCCATCTTGACCTCCAGCGCGAAAGGCGCCGGGGAGCGTCGCGAAGGGCGATTTTACCTGGCGTGCTCGCTCCTTGCGGAGACGGCAACAATTCGGGGTGCCTGATGCGACGCTCGGGTCCGTTTTTTTTCGGGCTCACGACACCAGTAAGCGTCGACCTTGGCCCGACGCGATCCGCGCCCGCAGTCTACCGGCTTTCATGCTTCGCGGGTGCGCCCCTGCGCATGCCCGTTTTTTTAAGATCTCGCGCTCCATCTCCAGCCGCTTCACGTCGCGGCGCAGCCGCTGCAGTTCCTCACGCTCCGGCGTCGTCAGCGCCCCCGGCGGGCCGTGGCCCGCGTCGGTGTCCGCGCGCTTGATCCAGTCGCGCAGCGCCGTCTCGGTCAGGTCGAGGTCCTTCGCCACCTGGCCGATGCTCCGGTCGCTCGCCTTCGCCAGCCGTACCGCCTCCGCCTTGAACTCGGGCGTGAACGCCCTCCTCTTTCTCCGTCCCATCCCTGCCTCCTGGTGCCGTCGGGGGTGTCGACGGAAGCGGGGGAGGACCAGGCGCTCACTCGCCCGGGAAGAGCTCCTCGGCCGTCATGTACTTCGCCCCGAGCGCTTGCGCGAACTCCCGGTCGCTTTCCATATCGCCGACCATGACCAGGTGCTCTCGCGCGAGCTTGTGGCGCTGGATCAGCGACACCCCGAGCCCCGGCAGGGGCTTGCGGCAGAAGCAGCCGACCGGAAACGCCGGGTGCCGGCAGTACGCGACCTCGGCCACGGGCAGGCCGAGGAGCTCGATCGTCCGCGAGAACGCGGCCAGGACGGCCTCTTCGGTCACCGATCCTTTCGAGATGCCGCTCTGGTTCGACACGAAGAAGAGCCTGTATCCGTCGTCGACCCAGCGCTCCAGGACCGCGCGCCGACCGGGCAGGAGCTCGACGTCGTCGGGGTCGCGCGGGTAGATTTCGCCGCTCTTCGTCTTTCGCAGCGTGCCGTCGACGTCGAGGAGCAAGCCCTTGCCCGTGAAGAGCGGATCGACGCGCCGGGCGAACGGGATCTCCTCGACCACCGAGAACCCCTCATCCGCGTGCGGCGCCTCGAAATTCGCGGCCCACCGCGAGAGCGCCTGCGGCGGCGGCAGGTTGGGATCCTCTTTGCCGAGCGCTCTCATGTCCTCCGGCCCGAGCAGCTTGCCGTAGCGCTCGAGGACGCGCAGGACGACGTTCGCGTAGGCCTCGTTGATGGGCGTGGCCAGGTACCGGCACCGGACGGGCACGCCGTGCGCGTGCGCCATCCGGAGCACCGCATAGCGCGACGCGCGCGTGCCGTACGTATTGTCGAGGACCACCCGCGTCTGCCCCGAGGAGAGCAGCTCCCCGAGCTTCTTGACCACGCCGTCGAGCGTGCCGCCGAGCTCATCGCGGTTCAGGCGCGCGTACCCTCTGGCCGTGTAGCGGGCGACCTCCGACGATTTGCCTGCCCCTTGAATCCCCATGACCACGACCACCTCGGGCGCATCGCCGGGGCCTTCTCCGGGCTCGAGCTTGCGCAGGCCGGCGAGGATCAGGGGGGGCGCGACCGAGGCCAGCGCATCGGCGGTGGGCGCAAAGCTGGTCTTCGAGAGGTCGGCTCGATCGCGCGCGCCAAAGGGGACCCGGAGCGCGCGCGAGCAGGACTCGACGCTCTCCCGCTTGGTCGCCCCGAACAGGGGAAGGACCGGGGGGCCGAGATCGAGCAGGGCCGCGAGGGCCGCCTCCTGGGGCGTGATGCTGTGCCGCGCGGCGATGGGCTTGATCGCGCGGTTCTTGAGGAGGCTATCGACCTTGGCGTGACCGCCGAGCGGCCGGTGGGCGAGGAACGGGATGCCCATTTGCCTGGCGAGCTCGAAGAGGCCTCGGGCGGCGCTGCCGCGATCGAGGACGCTCAGCTCCTCCTGGATGGCCCGCACCGGAAAGTGCCGCTCGGCCTGACGGACCTCTGCGATGGAGGTGTTGCTGAGGCCGAGGTGCTCGATGAGGCCCTCTCTCTGGAGCTCGGCGAGGGCGGCGAGGCTCTCTTCGAGGGGGGTCCTGGGGTCGGTCACGTGGAGGAGGAGCATGAAAATCCGCGAGACGCCGAGCGCCTTCAGGCTGCCCTCGACCGTGCGGCGCAGGTGGTCGCGGCTGCCGCTCGGGACCCATCGCCCTTTGGGTCGGGTGAGGCCCGCCTTGGTGATCACGCGCACGTCGTCGCGCGGGCCGGACCACGCGTCGAGCGCCTTGCGGACGAGGCGCTCTCCATAGTGGACCTCGCGGTCGGTGAGGCAGTAGGAGTCGGCGGTGTCGAGGAGGCGTATGCCTTGGTCGAGGGCAACGTGGATGACGGCGGTCGCGTCCTCTTCCGAGGGGCGCCCCTCCGTGGCCAGCCGGAGCAGGCCGAGGCCAAGGGGAACGTCGAGGTGGCCTAGGACACCGTAGGGCGAGGGGGCGGGAGTCACGGAGGCGCTGACGTAGCCAGGTCCGCGGCTCGATGCAAGCGCTGCGCCGCCTCATCGCCCACGGTGGAGGGTTCGTGGCATCACCGGTCCCACCGTACGGCCACGCTGCACGCGCTGGTTGACATAGAGAACCGTACATGACCTCCTCAGTCGGCGAGATCGCACCCGCGCAGGACGGACGCGCGCGGCCGAGGCGCGGGCCATGGGCAGTTTGGCCACGGCGGGATCCAGCCCCCCGGAATCAACCGTTCGCTGGCCACCACACGTCCCGGCGTCCCGCTGCACGGCGCCGTTGCGCTCCACGAGCCCGCTCGGTACCCTCGGGGGAAAAATGACATCCACCGCGCCGCAGGGCTGCTGCGAGAGGAGCCATGTCCAAAGTTCGGCTCCCCCTCTGACCAGAGCCCTGCCTCCCGCCGCCGCTCCCTCCGGCCCGATGAACCAACGGCGCGGCGCCCCGTCTCCCCTCCCCTCGTCTCCCCTCCCCTCGTCTCCCCTCCCCCCGTCTCCCCTCCCCCCGCCCCCCCTCCAAGGCATGTTGCACACAGCGGCGCACGCCGACATGCGAAACAAGCACCACGCCAGGGCCGAACGCCGTGGCTTCGCAGACCGATGAAAGGAGTTCTGACGACATGAAGAGGTTCTTGGCTATTTTTGCCGCCTTGGGTTGCTCCCTCGCCACTTCGCTCGTGCTCGCGGCTCCTCTCCCTGTGACCGGCCAGTGGCGGACGATCGATGAGCAGGGGATCGAGCAGTCGGTGGTAGAGATTTACGAGAAGGGCGGGAAGATCTTCGGCAAGATCGTGAGCCTGAAACAGCCGCTCGACGCGCAGGGGAAGCCGAAGCTCTGCACCGCCTGTGAGGGCGCCGACAAGAACAAGCCCCTTGTGGGGCTCGTTATCATCAAGAACATGGTCCGCGATGACGACGAGTACGACGACGGTACGATCCTGGATCCGAACAACGGCGAGACCTATAGCTGCAAGCTCGAGGCCATCGAGGGCGGGAAGAAGCTCAAGGTGCGCGGCTTTTTGGGCATCTCCCTCCTCGGCAGGACCCAGACCTGGCTGAAGAAGTAAAAGGATCTTCCTCGCCGTGGGTGCTCTGGTGCCTGCGCCGCAGCCGCGCGCCGGACGGGCAGGTGCGGCGGCTGTCGCCGAGGGCCAGCGCAGCACGCCGCTGCGGTAGCTCCGCGCACGTCCTCGCTTCTCTGCAGTGAAGTGGTCTGGAGAGGCTACGATACCGGGGCGTTGGGATTCACCACCACCTGGTACCGACGTCCCGTGGACAGCACGCTCGGATCAATGCCCTCCTCGAGCGGTACGCGCGTCTGCGTGAGCTGGTGGCCGGGTAAGCAACACGCGAGGGTGAAGGCCGCGTCCCAGCGCAGCCGATCGAGCACCCTGTCCATGTGCACGTGGGCGTGGACGAACGTCACGAACACCGGCATGGGGGGCAGGGCATTGAGCTGATCCGCGACGTCGTCGATGCTGGCCTTGTGCCACGCCAGGCGCCGAACCCCGAAGCGATCGCGCCACGCCTCCACCAAGGCTACGTTGAGCAGCGGATCGACGCTGATGTTGTCCGCCTCGCTCTTCAGCGAAAAGAGGGCCCCGGTCCTCGCGTGGGCCCCGTCCCCGACGTGAATGACGCGACATGGGCGGCCCTTGGTCAAGAGAGGCCGAAGATGACAGAGGGCAGAGTAGCTCTCGGTCATTTCCTTGGCGGGCCTGGTCGCTTTTGCGAACAAGGGCCACAGCGCTTCGAAGGAGCTCCTTCGCATCAGCCGGTCCAGGTAGTCGCTGCTCGGGGGCTGCGCGTCGGTGCTGGCCATGGAGGCTGCTTGTAGCAGAGCTGCCGCGATCCGCGCGGACCTCCCGTCGGAGGACCGTGCGGGGCCGCCCGCTCCCACGCCACGGCGGCGCCCACGAGAGCCGGGCGCCGGCGCGTCCGCCTGGGCCGCCCGCGAGCGGGGGCCGCCCCCGCGCGAACGGGGAGCTTCCCGCTCGAGCGGAGCCCGCCGCTGCGGCTAGCCTCGCAGGCCACCATGAGGGTCGAGCCGTACCGCGCCCCGCTCCGGGGCGGCCGTCACAGCATCCTCCGTCAGACCTCGCGCGAGGACGCCGCTGCCCTGCTCGCTCTCGAGCGGGCGATCGTGCGCGCGCGCCAGGGCATCGTGAAGCACGACGACGAGCTGCCCGCGGACGCGGCCGCCTACGCCGAGCAGCGGGAGCGCGCGGGCCTCACGGCGACGGACGGCTCGGCGATGTGCCTGGCCGCCGAGCTCCCGGGGCGCCGCCTCGTCGGCGAGGCGACGCTCGTCCGGCGGTTCAAGTTCCGGATGCTGCGCCACGTGGGGATCCTCGGGCTCGGCGTGCACCCGGAGGCGCAGGGGCTCGGCGTGGGCCGGGCGCTGATGGAGCGGCTCCTCGGGCTGGCGGCCACACACCGCGACCCGGACGGGGGGCGCGTGCGGCGCGTGGAGCTCTACGTGCGGGCCGACAACGCGCGGGCGATCGCGCTCTACCTGTCGTTCGGGTTCGTGCACGAGGGGACGCGACGCGACTTCATCCGCGGCGACGGCGGGGCGTTCGTGGACGACCTGGTCATGGGCCTCCTGCTGCCCGACGATGCGCCCGCCGCGGGCCGGTGAGGTGCGCCCCGCCCCCCCGCGGGCATGACGCGCGCCCGCCGCGGGCCGGCGAGGTGCGCCCCGCCCCCCTCGCGGGCATGACGCGCGCCGGCGCCGCGGGGTAGCCTTCCCGCGATGAGCGGACCGCCTCCTGCCGCACGCGCCGCCGGCCCCGGCGCCCTCCCCGACCCCGCCGCCCTCCCCGACCCGCCGCCCTCCCCGGCCGTGGCGCCGCGCCCGCGCCGGCCGCCGCTCCCGGCCCCGCCGCCCGCCACGACCCCGCCGCCCGCGCCCGCGCCGCGCTGCGCGCCGGGCGCATCGCGGCGCTGACCGCCGGCGGCCTCGCCCTCGGCAAGCTCGTCGCCGGCCAGCTCGGCCATTCGATGGCCGTCACCGCGAGCGCCGTCGACTCGCTCACGGACCTCTTCGCCTCCTCGGCGAACGCCCTCGCCATCCAGCTCGCCCACGCCGCGCCCGACCGCTCCCACCCCTTCGGTCACGCGAAGATCGAGACGCTCGCGACCGCCGGTCAGGGCCTGCTCATCGGCGGCTCCGGGGTCTACCTGCTCGTCGAGGGGATCCAGCGGCTGCTCTCGCCCCAGCCGCTCCGCCTCGCCGCCGTCACGCTCGGCGCCATGGCCGCCGCCGCGCTGATCACCGCGGCGCTCGTGGCCTACCTCGGCCGCGTCGCCGCCCGCACCGGCTCGAGCGCCATCCAGGCCGACGCCGTCCACTACCGCACCGACATCGCGGCGAACGTCGCGGTCCTCCTCGGCGTCGCCGTCACGTACGCGACCGGCTTCTCCCGCGTCGACGGCCTGCTGTCGATCGCGGTCGCCGTCTACGTCCTCACGTCCGCGGGGACCCTCCTCCGGCTCGGCGTGCGCGACCTCATCGACACGAGCGCCCCCGACGAGCGCGTCGCCGCCCTCGAGGCCGCGCTCGACGCGATGCGCGCGCGCGGCGAGATCCTCGGCCACCACGGGCTGCGCACGCGGCTCGCCGGGCGCACGCTGTTCGTCGACGTGCACATCGAGCTCCCGGGCGACATGCGCCTCGCCCGCGCGCACGCGACGGGCGACCGCGCGCGCGACGCGATCCGCGCCGCCGAGCCCGACGCCGAGGTGCTCGTGCACATCGACGTCGAGCGCGACGAGCCGGCGTGAAGGGCGCCGGCGCCGAGGGCGGGCGGCCGCGCCGAGCGCGCAAGGCCGCTCAGCCCGGCGGCGAGCTCGGCTCGCCGGCGCGCGGCGGCCCGGCGCACGGGAGCTCGACGAGGAACGTGGCGCCGGCGCCGGGCGCGCTCCGGACGCGGATCGAGCCGCCGTGCGCGTCCGCGATCCTCCGGCTCATGTAGAGGCCGAGCCCCAGCCCGCCGTAGTGCCGGTCGGACACGGCGCGCCCGAAGCGCTCGAAGATCTGCTCCTGCCGCGCCGGGTCGATGCCGATCCCCTGATCCTTCACCGAGAGCCGCGCCGTCCCGGCCTCCTCGCTGACGACGATCTCGACGGGCTTGCCCGCGCCGAACTTCATCGCGTTGGCGAGCAGGCTCGTGACGATCTGCTCGACGCGCGCGCGATCCCAGCGGCCCACGATCCGGCCGCAGTCCCGCAGCGACACCGAGCACCCGGCGCGCGAAAGCTCCAGCGTCAATCGCGCGAGGACATCGCGGACGACCGCCACGAGATCGACCTCTGCGACATGGAGCGAGAGCCGATCCACCTGGCTCCGCGAGACGTCGAGGAGCTCGTTGTGCAGGCGGGTCAGGCGCTTCGCCTGCCGCAGCGCGCGGTCGACCTGCCTGCCCATGGCCCGCGGGTCCCAGGGCCCCCCCGACCGGAGGGCCCGATCCATCGCCTCGAGCGTGAGCGTGAGCGACGTCATCGGCGTGTTGAGCTCGTGCGTCGCCACGGTGAGGAACTCGTCCCGCACCCGGACGGCCTCCTGGGCAGCACGGTAGAGCCGCGAATTGTCGATCGCGTTCGCCGCCCGGCGCGCCACTTCCTGCACGATCTCGATGTCCGCATCGCCGTAGCGGCGCTCCGGCACGGACGAGACGACGCTCAGCATCCCGAGCGGTTGTCCCCGCGCCACGACCGGCACGGTGATGGAACTGTAGGTCCCGAGCTCTCGGAGGAGCCTCACGTGCCCGTCGTCCTCGCAGTGTTCCCGGAGGATGGCCTCCGAGATCTCGGGGAGCAGGAGCGGCTCACCGCTGCGCAGGACCCTGGCCGCGGGGTGCGGCGAGTCCCGACCAGGCGGATACCGCCGCTCCAGCTCCTGGATCAACGACTCCATCGTGGGATCTCTGTGCGCCCAGGAAATTCGCCGGATCTCTCCACCTTCCACAATATCGATGATGCACCAATCGCAAAGCGATCGTACCGAGAGCCGCGCAATACGCGACAACGTCTCGCCATAAACGAGCGACCTGGAGAGGATGTCCCCGGCCTCGGCCAGGAAGGCCGCACGCCGCTCCGCCGCCTCGGCCGCGGTCCGCGCGGCCTGCTCCTTGGAGAGCAGCCGCGCGTTCTCCAGCGAGATCGCTGCTTGCGTGGCGAGCAGCGAGAGGGCGGTGAGCCGCTCCGGCGTGAACGCGCCCTCGACGAGGTTGTTCTCGAGGTAGAGCAGGCCCACCACCTCGCCCTGCCTCAGGATGGGCATGCAGAGCAGCGACTTGGGCCGACACCTCGCGAAGTAGTCATCGCCGGAGAACTTGCCCGCGTCCGCGGCGGCATCGCTCAGGATGACGTGCTCCTTCGTCCGCTGCACGAAGCGGACGAGCGACATGGGGACGCGCCGCGAACCATCCTCCGTCGAAGGCGGGAGGAGGGTCGTCGCCGCCCCTTTCTCTTCGAGGGTCGCCTCCGCTTCGATGGAGAGGCGCTCGTCCTGGTACAGGAGGATGCAAGCCCTCTGCGCGCCGCCCTGCTCGAGGACGACCGTGAGCAGCGTGCGCAGCAGCTTGTCGAGGACGATCTCGCTCGACAGGCTTTGCGATGCCTTGGTCACCGAGAGCAGGTCGAGCTGCTCGGACCGCGCCGCGAAGGTGGCGGCCTGGGCGAGCGGCGTCGTATCCCAGAGGTGCGGATTCTGCTGGTCGATCTGCTTGACCTTGCCGTCCGCCCCCCAGCGGGCGTAACAGGCGCGCGCCTCGCGGAGGTACGTGGCGGCGATCAGGTCGAACCCTCGCGCCCGGTAGAACCTCGACGCGATCTCGTAGGCGAGCGCCTCGTTGTGGACGAAGCCGCTCGCGCGCGCGGCGCGGATGGCCTGCTCGTAGAGCTGCGCCGCCTTCTCCCATTCGCTGCCGACGCGCGCGATCTCGGCGCCGACCAGCGCCGCGCGATGGACGAAGTTCTCGGGGCAGCTCGAAGCCCAGACCTCGAGCTGCTCGTGGTGCGCGAGGAGTTCCGTGAGATCCTGGGGCCGCTCATCGGCAGGTGCCGCGTCGTGGCGCGCTGCCCGCGCGAGCGCGCTGTGGGCGAGCGCGCTGTAAAAATGGTACTCGGCGATCTCGGGGAACGACGGCGACGTCCAGAGGAGCCAGTGCGCCTTCGCCGCGGCCTCGATAGCAGAGGCATAATCACCCGCGTAAAAGCGCGCTTGCAGCTTGCGGATCCAGTACCAGCTCGCGGCCAACGAGAGGCGCGGATCGCCCTCGAGGTGCCGTTCGAATCGGCCCTCGTCGAAGCGCTCATCGTTGAAGGAGGCGAAATCCGGCAAGAGCCCCTGGAGCGTCTGGATGAGTCTGAGCTGTCCGGTGATGCAGTCGACGACGAGGCCGAACTTCGCCTTCCGCGCGAACTCGAGCGCGCCCTCGGCCTCTCGCTGCACCTCGCCGAGCGGCTCTCCATCTATGAGGAGGAGCGTGAGAAAGGCGGTACGCAGATAGGATGCATACGTGAGATCGCCCGCCTCCTGCGCCGCGTGAAATGCGCGTCGCAATCGATCGAGGCTGGTACGCACGTGCCTCGTCCAGGGATTGATGGCGTACCAGAAGACCAGATAGACGCGGGCCTTGAAGCGGTCCAGCCCGCGCTTCTCCACGAGGTCGAGGCCGAGCTTGCCGAAGCGGAACCCCGCGCGGTAGTCGCCGAAGCGTGGCCCAAGGACCGTGCCGAGCCGGACGTAGCCGAGGCACGACGCGTCGCTGTTGCCATGCTCGATGCTGACGTTCACCATGCGAGCGACCAGGAGGCTCAGCAGGTTCTCGTCGGTGAACAGGGCGGGCGCCTCGCACCACGAGAGGACGTCGATGGTCGTGCGGCAGTCCGGATCGACCATCGGGGGCAAGTCGAAGAGCTCCTCGATCGGGCGGCCCGCGAGCCTCTGCCACATCCGCTCGTACTCCTGCAGGACCTCCGCGTCCGTCGGGTGCGGCGACCACTCGACGCCGACGCGCCGGAGGTATTCGAGGCATGCCTCCACGCTGCGGTCGCTCCGATCCATGGTCGTGTAAAGAGCCATGCGCGCGCACGTGACGGCGCCGAAGGCGACGAGGTCTCCTGCGCGGCGCGAGAGCATGGAGAGCCGCTCCTCCGCTCTCGAGAGCTCGCCGGTCAGGAACTCACACTCGGCCCGGTGGAGCTCGAGCGCGAAGATGAGCTCGTAGCGGATGGCCCAGCCGTCCTCGGCCAGGAGCGTTGCGCCGGCGACGAGGTACGCCAGCGCCGAGGCGTAGGCGGTCGACCCCTTGGCGCGCTTGCCCGCGATGAGGTTGAGCTCGGCGACCCGTTCTCGCTCTTCCCACGACGTGATGAGCCCGATGCCGCGGTTGAGCTGGTTCACGATCTCGAAGATCTTCTCCTCGAGCTCCTCCGGCGCCGTCCGCGACGCGAGCAGCCTGCCTATCTCGAGGTGCACCGACGCCCGCTCGCCTTCGGGGATGAGCGAATAGGCGGCTTCCTGGACCCAGTCGTGGAGGAACTTGTACGTGCCGTTCAAGCGAAAGACGAGCCCCTCATGGACTGCGTCCCAAAGATCCGCGTGCACATCCTCCTCCGAGCCGCCATGAACCAGCGTCAGCAGGGCGACGTCCGCGGTGTGTCCCAGGCAGGCGAGCTGCTTCAGCGCTCCCTGCGCGCCCTCCGGCAGCCGCGCGAGCTTGCCGACCATCAGGGCCGCCACGTTGTCGGTGAAGCCCTTTTCGCGGATCTTCGCCACGTCCCACCGGAAGGCCTCGGCCCGCTCGTCGAACTCGATCAGCCGCTCTTCGTGCAGCGCCATGAGGAACTGGGCCGCGAAGAAGGGGTTGCCGGCCGTCTTCTCGTGGACGAGGTTCGAGAGCGGCGCGGCGTCTTCGCGGGAGCAGTGGAGCGCGTCGCTGACGAGCGCGGCGATGTTGTCTCGGGAAAGCGGGCCGAGCACGATGTCCGAGATGCGCGCGCCCTCCTTCCGCATCTGGTCGAGCGCCAGCGCCAGCGGATGCGAGGGGGGCACCTCGTTGTCGCGGTACGCGCCGGTAACGAGCAGATAGCGCGTCTCGGGGTGCGTCACCAGATCGTGAAGGAGGCCGAGGCTCGCCGAATCGGTCCACTGGAGATCGTCGAGGAAGAGCGCGAGGGGGTGCTCCTTCCGGGCGAACACCCCGATGAAGCGCCGGAACACGACGCGGAACCGGTTCTGCGCCTCGGTCCACGGAAGCTCTGGAGCCGGCGGTTGCCGGCCGATGACGAGCTCGACCTGGGGGATGACCTCCACCAGGAGCTGTCCGTTGATCCCGAGGGCGTCGAGCAGCCGCTGCCTCCAGGCCACCATCTGGGCCTCGCTCCCGGCGAGGATCTCGAGCACGACCTCCCGGAAGGCCTGGACGAGCGTGGAGTAGGGGATGTCGCGCTGGGATTGATCGAACTTGCCCGAAAGGAAGAGGGCTCGCTCCCCGACGACCGGCCTGTAGATCTCGTGGACCAGCGCCGACTTGCCGATGCCGGAATAGCCGGAGACCAGGACGAGCTCGGGGGATCCCGTGCCCACCACGCGCTCGAACGCGCGCAGCAGCGCGGTCACCTCCTCCTCGCGGCCATAGAGCTTCTGAGGGATCTCGAAGCGATCGGAGACGTCGTGCTCGGCCAAGGGGAACGGCTCGATCCGGCCGGTCGCTCGCCACTCCGAAAGGCACCGCTCGAGGTCGTGCTTGAGGCCGCGCGCGGTCTGGTAACGATCCTCCGCCATCTTGGCCAGGAGCTTCAGGACGAGCGCCGAGAGGACCTCGGGCAGGTCCGGGACGAGCGCGGTGGCCGGTGGCGGGGCGCGGGCGACGTGGCAGTGCACCCACTCGGACGGGTCGCGCGCCTCGAACGGCAGCCGCCCGGTGAGCATCTCGTAGAACGTGACCCCGAGCGCATAGAGATCGGTGCGGCTGTCGATCGCCCGGTTCATCCGCCCCGTCTGCTCCGGAGCCAGGTACGGCAAGGAGCCCTCGATGAGCCGGGGAGGCCCTGCCGGCGACTGCTCGCGGGAGAGGCGGGACGCGAGGCCGAAGTCGGCGAGCTTGACCTGCCCGGTAGCTGCGTTGACGAGGATGTTCTGGGGCTTGAGATCCTTGTGGATGATGTCCCGCTGGTGGAGCTCCGCCACGCAGGCCACGATACGCACCGCGAGGTCGAGGAACCGCTCGATGTTCATGGGCGCGTCCATGAAGTGGTCGAGCGACTCACCGCCGAAATCCTCCAGGACGAGGGCCGGCAGCCCCTCGTACATCTCGAGGGCGAGCGGCGTTACGATGGCCTCGTGGCTCAGCGCCTTGCCGATCGCGTACTCGTGCTTCAGGCGCTCGATGTCCTTCGGGCGGCTGCGCCTCGGGTCGAGGACCTTCAAGATCACCGGGCAGCCATCGGCGCTCCGGATCGCGCGAAGCAGGCTGGTCTTCTGGCCCTCGTGGAGGGTCTCGGTGATCGCGTAGGGGGAGGCCAGGCTCACCTCCACGGGGAGCATCTCCCTGGGGAGGACACGCCGTGGGGCGCTGGCGCCCAGCGGCTCCGTGGGACATGAGAGCTGTCGACGCCGGGACGGTCGAGTCCGCGCGCCTCGCCGAGGCGACGCAACCGCACGGTCGGCGTGAGCGCATAGCGCAGGCCAGGCACCGCATCACCTGTCGCGGTCTCCTGCGGTCGTACCATCCGAGGCCCCCCCGACCGATAGATACCACGGCTGATGCCCGGCAGTTCCGCGGTGCACCTCGCAGGCGCCGACGAGCAGGGATCCCTGGCTCATGTGCACGCCCGGCCGCTCAGCCCGGCGGCGAGCTCGGCTCGCCGGCGCGCGGCGGCCCGGCGCACGGGAGCTCGACGAGGAACGTGGCGCCGGCGCCGAGCGCGCTCCGGACGCGGATCGAGCCGCCGTGCGCGTCCGCGATCCTCCGGCTCATGTAGAGGCCGAGCCCCAGCCAGATCCAGCTTGAGCCGCGCGATCACGTCGCGGACGACCGCCTCGAGGTCGACCTCCGCGACCTCGAGCGTGAGCCGATCCTCCTGGCTCCGCGAGACGTCGAGGAGCTCGTCGTGCAGGCGGGTCAGGCGCGTCGCCTGCCGCAGCGCGCGGTCGACCTGCCGGCCCATGGCGTGCGGGTCCCAGCGCCGGCCCGGCTCGAGGGCCCGGCGGACGGCCTCTAGCGTGAGGGTGAGCGACGTCATCGGCGTGTCGAGCTCGTGCGTCGCCACGGTGAGGAACTCGTCCCGCGCGCGGACGGCCTCCTGGGCGGCCTTGTAGAGCCGCGCGTTGTCGATCGCGATCACGGCCCGGTGCGCCACTTCTTGCACCAGCTCCAGATCCGCCTCGCCGTAGCGACGCGCTCCTTCGTCCGGTAGACGTAGCGGACGAGCGACGCGGGGCAGTTGCACGGCGCGCTCCCCGTGCCGCGACGAGCGAGCCCTTCATGAGCTCGCGCAGGCGCGTCCGCTCCTTAGATTCCGTTCATGACAAGCTCTCCGAGGCGCCGGGGGCGTAGCCGGACGAGGCCAAGCGAGAACGCCGATTACGTTAAAATTCGGCGACAATCGATTGATGGGAAGAGGACCGCAAGGGACGCAGGGGAGGAGAAGAATCTCATTCCATCTCTGTCCCCTTGCGCCTCTTGCGCCCTCGCGGGCTCGCCCCTTGCTGCATGCCGTGCTGTTCCAGCTTGCTCCTCGGCGGAGCCGGCGGGTGCCGCAACGTACTGAATTTAGCTGACCTGTTCGGCGCTCCAGGCTAGGAGGCGCTCGCCTCGCCGTCGTCGTCGTGCTCCTCGAGGTAGCGCTCGGGCGCGAGCTCCCACCGCTCCGGCGAGCGCCAGAGCTGCGACAGGAGCAGCTCGCGCATCAGGAAGAACTCCTTGGGCAGCCGGTCGTAGAGCCGCTCGAAGAGCTCCCGGTGCGAGCCGAACTCGACCTTCCACGCCTCCCTGTCCACCGCCATGAGCTGGTAGAACTTCTCCTTCGAGAAGCGCTCCATGCCCCGCCACTCGATGTCCTCGTAGCGCGGCATCCAGCCGAGCGGGCTCTCCTCGGCGAAGCCGCGGCCGTGCACGCGATCGACGATCCACTTGAGGACACGCATGTTCTCGCCGAAGCCCGGCCAGAGGAAGTTGCCCTGATCGTCCTTGCGGAACCAGTTCACCGAGAAGATGCGGGGCGGATTGACGATCTGCCGCCCCATCTGCAGCCAGTGGTTGAAGTAATCGCCCATGTGGTAGCCGCAGAACGGCAGCATCGCCATCGGGTCGCGGCGGACCTGGCCGATGGTGCCGGCGGCCGCGGCCGTCATCTCCGAGCCGATCGTCGCCGCCATGTACACGCCGAAGCTCCAGTTGAACGACTGGTACACGAGCGGCACCGTCGTCGCCCGCCGCCCGCCGAAGACGATCGCGCTGATGGGCACCCCGTTCGGGTCGTCCCAGCGCGGGTCGAGCGACGGACACTGCGACGCAGGGGCCGTGAAGCGCGCGTTCGGGTGGGCCGCCTTGCGCCCGCAGTCCGGCGTCCAGGGCTTCCCCTGCCAGTCGATGAGCTCCGGCGGCGGCTCGTCCGTCATCCCCTCCCACCAGACGTCGCCGTCGGGCGTGAGCCCGACGTTCGTGAAGATCGTCCCCTTCCGGATGGTCGCCATCGCGTTCGCGTTCGACTTCTCCGACGTCCCCGGGGCCACGCCGAAATACCCCGCCTCGGGGTTGATCGCGTAGAGCTGCCCGTCCCGCCCGGGCTTCATCCACGCGATGTCGTCGCCCACCGTCGTCACCTTCCAGCCCGCGAACGCCTTCGGCGGGATGAGCATCGCGAAGTTCGTCTTGCCGCACGCGCTCGGGAACGCCGCGGCGACATACGTCTTCTCGCCCTTCGGCGACTCGACGCCCAGGATCAGCATGTGCTCGGCGAGCCACCCCTGCTCCCGGCCGAGCACCGACGCGATGCGCAGCGCAAAGCACTTCTTGCCGAGCAGCGCGTTGCCGCCATAGCCGCTCCCGTACGACCAGATCAGCCGCTCCCCCGGGAAGTGGACGATGTACTTGTGCTCCGCGTTACACGGCCACGGCACGTCCGCCTGCCCCGGGGCGAGCGGCATGCCGACCGAGTGCAGGCACGGGACGAAATCGCCGTCCCCGAGCACGTCGAGCACCTTGCGCCCCATGCGCGTCATGATCCGCATGCTCGCGGCGACGTACGGCGAGTCGCTGAGCTCCACGCCGATGTGCGAATAGGGCGAGCCCACCGGGCCCATGCTGAACGGGATGACGTAGAGCGTCCGGCCCCGCATCGACCCGGCGAAGAGCCGGCGCAGCGTGGCCTTCATCTCCTGCGGATCGGCCCAGTTGTTCGTGGGGCCGGCGTCCTGCTTGCGGCGGCTGCAGATGAACGTGCGGTCCTCGACCCGCGCCACGTCGCTCGGGTCCGAGCGCGCGAGGTAGCTGTCCGGGCGCTTCTCCGGGTTCAGGCGGATGAGCGTCCCGGCCTTGACCATCTGGTCGCAGAGCGCGTCGTACTCCTCCTTCGAGCCGTCGCACACGTGCACCTTGTCCGGCTGGCACAGGGCGACGACCTCCGCGATCCACTGCCGGAGCTTCTCGTTGGCGATCGACGCGCGGAGCCCGGGGATCGAGACCGGCGGCGGCGGCTCCGAATGGACCGAGTTCTGGCTGCTCTGGCTGGTTGCTACGGACACTGGCGTACCCTCCTGGCTCTCTGGGTCGAGCGGGTTTGCAAGGCGCAGGCCCCTGCCCGCCCATGCGTCGATTCTGGCCGAAATGCGCCCGGTTGGCTGCACCGATCCTCCCTGAGCCCGGCCGCCTCGGGGTGTCGCGCGCACCAGGTGCGCCCCGGAGCAAACCGTGCGCTGAGCCAGGAGCGCGGGGTCAGCCCACGCACGCGCGGCGTGAGAGAGACGAGAGGGGCTACTCTGCGTGCCCGTGGGCCGTCGCGTCGCCCGCGACGGCGAGGACCCGCTCGACCACCGGCGCGTGCAGCGCGAGCAGCCGCGACGGCGCGACGCCCAGGGCCACGGTGAGCGCCAGCAGCGAGAGCAGCGCCGCGCGCTCGCGGAACAGGAGCGGCTCCACCATGGCGGCGCCCTTCGCGCCGCGGGGGAGCGGGCCGAGGAAGGTGCGCTTGAACGCGCGGAACATCGTGATCCCGTTGAGCGCCGTCGCGCCCAGCATCAGCACCGCGAACACGGGGTGGACGTGCAAAACCCCGTGCAGGAGCAGATCCTCGCCGATGAACGTCAGCGCCCCCGGGAGCCCGATCGTCGCGCACGCGAGCAGGAGGAAGAACGCGGCCATGCGCGGCGTCCTCGCCACGAGGCCGCCGAGCTCCCTCACGTCCGCGGTGCCCGTGCGCGCCTCGATCGCCCAGACGACCATCGTCACCCCGGTGACCGCGATCGACAGGGCGAAGCTCTGGAGCAGCGCGCCGCTCAGGCTCTGCGGGTTCATCGACGCGATCCCGAGGAGCACGAGCCCCTTCTGGCTCGCCACGAGGTACCCGATCATGCGGCGGAGATCGGTCTGCGTGAGCGCGAGGACGGCGCCGTGCAGGGCGCTGAAGAGCCCCAGCGCGGCGAGGACCGGCATGTCCTCGGCGCAGCTCTCCGGCAGGAGCGGCACCACCACGCGCACGAGCACGCAGACGCCGACCTGCATCTCCGCGAGCAGCACGGTCACCCCGAGCGGCCCGCGCTCGAGCAGCACCGGCAGCCAGCCGTGGAACGGCACGGCGGCCATGCGCATCAGCACCGAGATGCCGATGAGCGCGAAGAGCGGCGACTGCCACGCCTCCGGGATGCCCGCGCGAGCGACCTCCTGGATGTCGAACGGCGGCGCCGCGCCGCGCCGCGCGGCGAGCGCGGCCATGACGCCGAGCGCCAGGACGAGCGGCGCCGTGCCGCCGAGGAGGAAGATGCGGTAGGTGCGCCGGAGGAGCTGATCGGCCGCGCCCCGCCGCGCGATGAGGCGCGCGCCCGGCAGGAACGCGGCGACCCACGCCGCGGCGAGCACCACGAGGTCCGCGGCGCAGTAGACGCCGAGGATGGCGCTGCCGGTGGCGAGCACCGCCGCGAGGCTCCGCCGATCGAGCGCGGCGCGCGGGCCCGCGGCGATCAGGGCGAGCAGCGTGGCGCCGAGCAGCGGGAGCAGGGAGACGCTGAAGCCGTTGAGGACGAGGCGGAGGCGCACGCCGAGGAGCGGCACGGCGGGGCCGATCGCGTCGACCGCGGCGCCGCCGGCCGCGTGGAACAGCGCGAGCGCGACGAGCGAGAGCCCGAGGGTGAGCGCCGCGCCGGCGACGGCCACGCGCCGCGCGGCGGCGTCGCTGCGCGCGCAGGCGACCGAGAGCGCGGCGAGCGCGGGCGCGAGGATCGTCGCCGAGAGGATCAGGAACATGCTCATGACCGCGCCCCCTTCGTCTGGGGCGCCGGCGCCGCCGCGCCCGCGCGCTCGCCGCGAGCGCCCGCCTCGGCGGCGCGGCCCTCGTCGCGCTCGGCGAGGCCGCTCAGCGCCGCGACCCAGCGGCGCTCGAAGCCGTCGATCACCTGCCCGAGGCGCATGAGCGGCGCCGCGATGAACCGCTGCTGCAGCACCTCCACCTGGAAGCGATCGAGGGAGGCCCAGTACGCGCGCCGCACGAGCGACGCCGGCAGCACGCGGGCGGCGATCGCGAGGTGCGGCAGCGGCTCGCTGGCGTGCGCGGCCCGGATCTCCTGCGCGTCGCGGAGCGCCGCGGGCGCGCGCAGCATCTGCAGGCACCGGAGGCACGCGTGCGCGAAGAGGTGCACCAGCGCGAGCCGGTAGTACCCGAGCCCGATCTCCACGAACATGATCCCGACCTGCGACATCGTCGCGTACGCGAGCGCGCTCTTCACGTCCGCCTGCACCCGGCCCACCAGCGTCCCGTAGACGGCCGTCAGCGCCCCGACGCAGGCCACCACCGCGCTCGCCACGGGCGAGCGCTCGAGCACGGGGGCCGCGCGCAGCATCAGGTACACGCCCGCGTGGATCGAGATCGCGCCGTAGAAGAGCGCGCTCGACGGCGTCGGCCCCTCCATCGCCCGCGGCAGCCAGGTCCCGACGGGGAACTGCGCGCTCTTGCCCATCGCGGCGAAGAACAGGCACAGCGCGATCGCCGTGGCCCCGGAGGCGCCGATCGCGGCGGCGGACCCGGGCCACGGGGCGCCGCCGAACACCTCGCCGAAGTTGGCCGAGCCGGCGAGCGAGTGCATGAGCACCGCGCCGACGAGCAGCCCCACGTCGCAGAGCCGGTAGGTGATGTAGACGCGCAGCGCCGCCCGCGCCGGCGCCGCGCGCTCGTGGAAGAACGCCACGAGGAGCACGCTCGTCCCGCCGACGAGCTCCCAGCCGACGAAGAGCTGGTCCATGCTCCCCGCGGACACGAGCGCCAGCATGCCCGCCGAGAACAGGGCGAGGAGCAGGAAGAACCGCGCGAACCCCGGCTCGCGGTGCAGGTACGCGACCGAGAACCTGCCGGTGACGAGCGCGATCAGCGAGACGAGCACCATCATCGTCGTCGACAGCCGGTCGACGAGCAGGACGATGTCGAACGCGTAGCCCGAGACCTCGAACCAGTGCCCGAGATCCACCGAGAGGAAGGCGTAGGGCGCCACGACGGACGAGCCCCAGGCGACCAGCGAGGCGACGAGCGAGAGCGAGAGCGCCGACAGCACGACGCCCGACACGACGCGCTCGCTCGGCGTGCGCAGGAGGAGCAGGTAGGCGCCGAGCGCCGCGAACGCGACCGCCGGCGAGAGCACGGCGACCGCGGCGAGCCTGCCGAGGAGGATGTCAGGCAGCATGGTAAGAGATCTCCGTCTGGGACCGTGGAAGCGCGGCGCGGACGATGGCGGGCGGGATGAAGCCGCGCTTGCCCGCGTACCAGTCGACGGACCGCTGGACCGCGGGCAGCGGGTGCTCCGGCGGCGTGAACGGCGCGAAGGCGCCGCGGGTGAAGCGCTCGAACCGGCCCGTCGCCGGGTCGATGCAGACGAGCTGGATCCAGCCGTTGACGACGAGCTCGCGGAGCGCCGGCTGCCGCGCGCAGATCGCCGCGGCCGTCGCCGCGCTCGCCTCCACGACGGTGAGCATGCGCACCGGCTCGTGGATCTCGATCATCTGCTTCGGCAGGCCGGTGCGCAGATCGCTCAGCGAGCCGTCCATGACGCCGAGCAGCGAGGCGAGGTTGTGCGGCAGCTTGGTCCCGGCGCCGTAGCGGAGGTTGTCGACGCGGGAGAAGTAGTACTCGAGGTTGATCCCCGCCCCGACCGGACCCGCGGAGAGCAGGACGCGCTCGAGGATCGCCCCGGTCGGGTCCTGGGTCGGGTCGTACGAGACGAGGAACGCTCGGCGGTCGAGGAACATCCCGTGGGTGAGCTCGCGGCGGCCGATCACGCAGACGGCGTTGGTCGCGTGCCCGAGCTCGGGCCGGGCCTCGCTGAGGTCCACGGCGCGCGCCTCGACGTGCGCGAGCGCCTGCTCGGGGCTCAGGCGCTCCGATGCCGACGCGAAGCGGCGGCAGCGCTCGTGCGCGTGCCGCTTGCGCGCCTCGCCGAGGGCCTGCTTGAGCGCCTCGATCTCGCCTCGGTGCGACGCCGGCGCGAGGTGCTCGTCGTAGAAGACGATCTCCTCCGTCGTCGTGTTGTTCATCCCGCCGAGGAAGAAGGTCCCGTCCGGGATGTCGATGCCGCGGCCGCGGAGCAGCGCGCGCACCTCCTGGTCGTTGGCCATGGCGGCGAACAGCCGCGCGTTCGGGCCGCCGTGCCGGCCGCCGCACGCGCCGCAGTCGTACGCGGACTGGTGCGGGTTGTTCACGCTGGACGCGCCGTGGCCGAGCACCGCCACGACCGGCGCGAAGCGGCGGGTGAGCCCCATGATCTCGAGCGTCGCGGCCACCCTCGCGGCCTTCTCGGCGGCCGTGAAGGGCGCCCCCCCGCTTCCCGCCGGAGCCCCCTCCCCGTGCGGGCTGTGGAGGTGGGTCGGCACCGCCGGCAGGAGGCGGCGCTCGAGGGCGCGGCGCAGCCGCGCGAACGCCCTCGGGAACAGGACGCGCCCGACGAGCGGGATCGTGGAGAGCAGCCCCAGGGTCGGCGTGAGCAGGAGGCCGCGCGAGAGGGTCCGGGTCCCGTGCCCGAGCGTGTGGACGAAGCGCGCCCAGCGCCTGCGGCGCGCCTTGCGGAGGTGGAAGGCGCCCTCCTCGCGGGGCCGCTCGACGATCTCGTGCGCGGGCTCGACGCCGACGGGGCAGAGGCTCACGTGGCCGGCGTCGTCGAGCCCGCGGAACCGGATCGGCACGCCGAAGAAGCCGGCGATGCCGAGGGTCTCGTGCCGCGGGGAGAGCTCCTCGAAGTGCCTCCGGAGGCCCTCGCAGCGGTCGTCGATGCACAGGGCGAGCTGGAACCGAGGGGCCAGGACCGCGCGCTCGTACGCCGGGCGGCGCAGGTTCGCCGCGATGCCGTGCAGCACCTCGACCCGGTGGTGATGCTCGTACGCCTCGTGCAGGAGGCGCCGCCGCGTCGTCTCGTCGAACGCCTCGAGCACCTCCAGCGCCCAGACGCGCTCGGCCTGCGGGAGCGCCTCCACCTCGGCGACCGACAGCCCCGCGAGCTGCGCGAGGTGGAACAGGAGGAACGGCCGATCGCTGTCGGGCGAGCGCGGCGGCGGCCCGGCGCGCCTCGCGGCGAGCCGGGCGTGCTCGACGAGCCCCGCGAGGGGCCCCTCGAACCCGAGCCGCCGGCGCGCCACGTCGCGCAGGGCGTACCGGGCGAGGGTCAGGCGCACCGCGAGGTACTCGAGCAGCGAAGCGGGCGGCGCGCCGTGCGGCCGGTCGCCCGGGGTGTGCTCGAGCCGGTGGACCATGCCGGCCCAGCCCGGCAGCTCGAGCAGGACCCGCGTCACGTAACCTTCCCAGCGGTCCTCCGCGACGCCGAGCTCGCGCAGGGCGCCGGTGACGACGGCCGCGGGCGACGCGTCCGCCCCGAGCCGGCCGAGCTCCGCGTCGAGCCCGGCGAGGTGCGCGCCGGCCGGCCTCGCGCCCTCCAGCACGAGGCTGCGGAACGCGCGGAAGAGCCCCTGCGCGCGGTCCGGCATCACCCAGTGCGCGACGCCCTCGTCGAGGTAGGCGCCGAGGAGCCGGATGAAGAGCGGATCGATGAGCTCGGCCGGATCTTCCCCCGTGAGCGCGAGCAGCAGATCGCGGTGTGATCGATCGACGCCCACGCGGTCGGCGAGCGGCACCTCGGCGGACGGCGCCGGCGGCAGCGGCACGCGGCGGCACGCGTCCCAGAGGGCGAGCGCGGCGCGGACCTCCAGGTCGTAGCCGGCCTGCGCGACGAGGCGCACGGCGGCCTCGGGGCGCTCGACCAGCCATCGCGCCGTACCGACGAGGATCCGGCGGCGCGGCTCGGACGGGAGGTCGGGCCTCAGCCCGCGCGTCTCTCCCGCCTCGGCGATGCGCCACCGGAGCCCCGCCTCGGTGGCGGCCTCGATGGGAAAGCGCAGCGCGAGGCGCTCGATCTCGTTGCGTGACAGCGGGCCGCGGCGCTCGTCAGGCCGGTCGGCGAAGCGCTCGGCGAGCGCCGCCTCGAGGTCCTGGTCGCCGATCCGGCCCGACGCGATGTGCGCGCGGTACTCCGCCTCGGAGAGGTACGGCTCTGCCCCGAACAGCGCGCTCGCCGCTGCGAGCGCGTCGTGGAACGGCAGGTGCTGAAACGCGTGCAGCGTGTTGTGGTGGACGAACACGCCGATGGGCCCCTGCGATGGCAGGAGGTGACCGGCGTGCTGGAGGGCGATGCGCAGGCGCTCTTCTGGAGCTTCACCTGCGCTGGACTTCGCACTTGGATCGTTCATGTCAATCGTACGTCTCCTGAGTATCGCTCCAAAAAGCGCGGCGCGCACGCGCAGCTTTCGCGCACCTCGCGCAACTCGTGCACCTCGCGCGCGCGCCGTGCGGGCTCAGCGGCTCACCGGCTCACCGCGGGCGCGAAGGCCACCTTCTTCCGCGCGGAGAGCGGGTGCGACGACATCGGGCCGTGTTCGTCGAGGCCCGACAGCGAGAGCGTCCGCCCCTCGCGCTCGAGCAGGGCCTTGAGGTCGTGCAGGTTGGCCATGACCGTGTGATCGACCAGGCGGGTAGCGGCGAAGTCGATCTCGATGGCAGGGGCGTCCCGGTGCCGCGCGAGCCGCCGCTTGATCGAGAGGTAATTGCTGAAGACGGCGGCCTGCTTGACGCGCAGCACGAGCCGTCCGCCCTCGACGTGCTCCTCGATCTCGGGCCGGAAGAGGTTGCGGAGCGGCGCGCCGTGGAGCACGTGGAGGAACATCTCCACGGCGATCCCGGCCACGACCCCCACGAGCAGATCGGTCGCGATGGTGATCGCGGCGGTGGCGACGAAGACCGCGAGCTGCTCCTTGCCGATGCGGAACGTCTTCACGAACTCCGTGGGAGACGCGAGGCGGATGCCCGTGAAGGTGAGCATCGCGGCGAGCGCGGCGAGCGGGATGCGGTGGATGAGCCCCGGCGCGAACGCGACGAACAGCAGGAGGAAGGCGCCGTGGAAGAAGTTCGAGAGCCGGCTCCTCGCGCCGTAGCCGATGTTGGCGGAGCTGCGGACGATCTCCGAGATCATGGGCAGCCCGCCGAGCAGGCCCGCGACGAGGTTGCCGGCGCCGGTGGCGAGCAGGTCCCTGTCGAGGTCGGGGCGGCGCTTCTCGGGATCGAGGGAGCCGACCGCCTTCGTGGACAGCAGCGACTCGATGCTTCCCACGAGGGAGAACATCAGGACATACTTCATGGACGCGGGCGTGGCGACCTGGCTGAAGTCCGGAAAGGCGATGGCCTGGGTCAGGTTCCCCGGCAGGGTGACGAGGAACTTCGGCCCGATCGTGTGGACCGAATCCGTCACCGACAGCGTGTACGTGTGCTCGTGCTCGAGGTCGAAGACGAACGCGAGCGGTATCGAGGCCGCGAGCACGAGGAGCGGCGCGGGGATCTTCTGCATCCACCGCGTCCTCCTGGCCACCGCCGGATAGCCGAACAGGAGGACGAGCGACAGGACGCCTATCAGGGCGATCTCGGGGTTCATCCGCAGGACGCTGGCCGGGATCTCCAGGAGCAGGTGGAGCGGCGCCTTGGATGTCGGGGTGACGCCGAGGAGCGTGTGGACCTGCTTCGAGCAGATGATGATCCCGATGGCCGCGAGCATGCCGTGCACCACCGAGGAGGGGAAGAAGTCGCCGAGGGTGCCGGCGCGCGCGAGCGCGAAGGCGATCTGCGCCGCGGCGGCGACGACGATGCAGGCGAGCGCGCGGCGGTAGCCTGTCGCGTTGTCCCCGCCGCCGAGCTCCTGCACCGCGCCGAGCGCGATGACGATGAGCCCCGCGGCCGGGCCCTTGATGGTGAGGGGCGCGCTGCCGAGCCAGGTGGCGATGACGCCGCCGACGACGGCGGTAAGCACACCTGCGATGGGGGGGAATCCGCTCGCCATGGCGATGCCGAGGGAGAGCGGGAGAGCGATCAAGAAGACGAGGAACCCTGAGACGAGATCGGACTTCCACGTCGATGGAGCCGGCGCTGTCGGTGCTGGCTCTGGTGGGTCCGGGATGTTTGGCATGGGCATGGCAGTAGTCGTTCTTCGGCAGGACGTGAGTCCCGCCACCTCCGCCCGACCGCTAGGAGACCGAGTGACTGCTTTCCAGCCCCCGGCTCACACAATGTTTCAAAAAGTTTTCGCGAACACCTACGCTGTAC
The DNA here is from genome assembly GCF_028553905.1 of Sorangium sp. So ce836. Classification (NCBI taxonomy): domain Bacteria; kingdom Pseudomonadati; phylum Myxococcota; order Polyangiales; family Polyangiaceae; genus Sorangium; species Sorangium sp. So ce836. Next base: position 7,446,493 of record NZ_CP102233.1, read on the forward strand.
TATTCTACCGTACGCGCATCGACGATCGGCCCGGGCGCTGACCGACCGCGGTCCCCGCCTCGTGTCCTGCGATGTCCGACCGGTACAGCGCGGCGCCTGGGTGAGGCCGATCGCGCGCGTCGCGGATCTCACCGCCCCGGCGGGCGGCTCGTCAGAGCAGCCGCACGAGGAGCTGCGCCGCCACGATCTTCACCAGCGTCGCCACCGGGTAGACCGAGGCGTACCCCGTGTTCGGCGCGTCGCTGCGCGCCTGCTCCAGGCTGAACGCGAGCACCGCGGGCTGCGTCTGGATGCCGGCGAGCATGCCGGTGAGGGTCCCCATCGGGATCCGGAGCAGCCGGTAGCCGACGAGCAGCGTCCCGAACGCGACGACCGCGGTGATGACCGCGCCGCTCCCGATCAGCGCCGCGGCGCCGCCTTGCTGCAGCGTGTGCGCGAACGAGTACCCCGAGCGGGTGCCGACGCCGCTGCGCGCACAACCAACGCGACCAGCGGCGAGCCCCGCCGCGGTCATCCGGCCCGCGCCTCGGGCCGGGGGCGTTGACAGGGATACCGGTCTTTGCTCCCATAGCGAGTTCCCTCGGAGCGGCGCGCGCGTCTGAGGACGGCCGGGGGCATGGTGGGCACGGGTCAAGACAGCTCGGACGCGGAGCCGACCCAGACGGCGATCATGGGCAAGTACCGCCCGATCGCGAAGCTCGGCCGGGGCGGTATGGGCGACGTGTTCCTGGCGATCGCGCGGGGGCCGGGGTCGTTCAACAAGCTCGTCGTCGTCAAGCGCCACCGCGGCGTGGGCGGCGACGGCGAGACGATCGTCACCATGTTCCTCGACGAGGCGAAGCTGTCGGCGCGCCTCAACCACCCGAACATCGTCCAGACCTACGAGGTCGGCGTGGACGATGCCGGCTACTTCACCGTGATGGAGTACCTGGAGGGCCAGCCGCTCAACGCGATCATGAGGGCGGTGGTCCAGGGGGAGCCGGGCGCGGACGGCTTCACGCGCGGCGTCTGGGTCCGCATCGTGGCCGACGTGCTGGGCGGCCTCCATTACGCGCACGAGCTCTGCGATTACGACGGCACGCCGCTCGGCATCGTTCACCGCGACGTCTCCCCGCACAACATCTTCGTCACGTACGACGGCGCGGTGAAGCTGCTCGACTTCGGCATCGCCAAGGCGTCCATCAACACGAACCTCACCGAGACCGGGAAGCTGAAGGGCAAGACGTCCTACATGGCGCCCGAGCAGGCGGCCGACAGCGCGGGGATCGACCGGCGGGCCGACGTCTTCGTGGCCGGGATCGTGCTCTGGGAGCTCCTCACGCGGGAGCGGCTCTTCGGGGGCGACGCCGTGAGCGCGCTCTGGAAGCTCACGGCCGTGGACGAGATCCAGCGGCCCTCGCTCGTCCACCCGGACATCCCGCCGGCGCTCGACGCCATCGTCGCGCGGGCGCTGGAGCGCGACCCGGCGAAGCGGTACGCGACCGCGCAGGAGATGCGCGCGGCGCTCGAGGACTACCTGCGCGGCTCCGGCGAGGACGTCCGGTCCGACGAGATCGGCGCGCGGATGCTGGCCGTGTTCGCGGAGCGCCGCGCCAGCATGCAGCGGCAGATCAAGGCGTACATCGAGCAGGGCGCGGGCCGCCCGAGCGCGATCCTGGAGCCCCGCCTGTCCCGCCCGAGCGCGATCGAGGGCTCGGACGGGCGGCGCCTCCAGGCCCTGACCCCCCTCGATGAGGAGATCGGGCAGCGGACGACGGGGCCGCCGGGCCCCGTGCGAGCCAGGTCCGACTCGACGAGCCTGAAGCCGGCCCTCCGCGCGGCCGGAACGCCGCAGCAGCGCAGCTACCTCATCGGGGCGCTCGGCGTGGCCGCCCTGATCGCGGCGGTGGCGATCTCCGTGCGCCGCCCGGAGGGGCAGGCGCGCTCCGTCGCCCCTGGAGCGGCCGCGCTCGCCGGGTCCGCCGCGGCCGCGGGCGCCCACTGCACGGGGACGCTCCGCGTCCGGATCACGACGGGCGCCACCGGGATGGCCACCGACATCGCGCCGCCGTACAGCTACGGAGTCTACGATTACCTGCGTCACCTCAACGACAGCCAGGGGGGGATCCGCGGCTGTCCCATCGACGTCGACATGAGGGACGCGCAGTACGACCCGGCGAGGACGGAGGAGGTCATCACGGCGTGGCGGCGGGAGCCTGTGTGGAGCGAGGTCTCCACGCTGTTCATCTTCGGCACCGGGCCGACCACGCGCGTCGCGCCGAAGCTCGCGGAGGAGAAGAAGCTCATCATCCCCGGCTCGTACGCCGGCTCGCTCGCCACGCCGGTGCCGATCTCGGCGGACGTGCCCTACGCCGAGTTCAACGCCCTCGGACAGAGCATCACGGCGACCGAGCACAAGACGAGCCCGGGCTATCCGTACATCTTCTTCCCGGCCACGGACTATTCGACCGCGATCCGCATCGGGGTGAAGGCGGCCTGGAAGATCGCGCCCGGGCGCATCGCGATGGTGCACGACACGATCGACCGGTGTCTTTACTGCGTCGATCCGCTGGCGGCCGGCAAATCGTACGTGGAGCACCTGCCCGGCATGCTGCTCGGCGAGGATCTCGTCGTGCCGCAGACGTCTTCCCTCGAGGACGAGGGGCTCATCGTCGAGGCGGTGACCCGCTATGTAAAGAGAGAGATCGAGAAGAAGCGGGCGGACCCGTCCTACGTCCCGACGAGCTGGTTCTGGGCGGGCAACAGCGTCGTGTCTTCGTCCTTCGTCGGGAAGGGCGCCGCCGCCGCGCAGAGGCTCATCGATCAAGCGTTTCCAGGGCAAGCGTTTCCAGGGCAAGCGTTTCCAGGGCAAGCGTTTCCAGGGCAGGCGTTCCCGGGGAAGGCGCGCTGGCAGCTGCGGGTGATGGCGAACAACTGGGGGATCGGCGAGCGGACGCTGTCGATCTGCGGGGCCGACTGCGCCGGCATCTTCTATGGGCTGTTCCCGGTCCCTATTTACGGCGACACGCAGCATTCGAGCGGTATGGCGGAGATGCTGCGGATCCACCGGGCGTACCGGGAGAGGGACGATCACCCGCTCGACCGGTATCAGGACCAGTTCTACGTCCAGGGCCACGCGGCGGCGCTGATGTGGCGCGAGGCCGTCGAGCGGGCTGTCGACGCGGGGCGGGAGCGGCCGACGGGAGAGGACCTGAAGAACGCGCTGGAGTCGTTCCAGAACGTGGTGCTCGACGGGATGACGGCGGGGCCGATCTCCTTCAGCCCGACGGACCATCGGCCTCAGGCGAACGAGTCGGTGTACACGATCCGCGCGAGCGGGGACGCGGGGGGCGTGGCGTTCAGGTTCGTGGACCAGTATTCCATCGAGCTCGATCCAAAGTGGCTCGGGTACTGACGCCGTCCCCCGTCCCACGAGGCTTGATACGGACGAAGCTCCACGGTGCGCTCTCCGCCGCGGCCGTCGCTTTCTCTTGACAGCCAAGGCGCTGAGACCGCTATCGTCTAGCGTGCGTTCAGCCTCATTCTTGCGCCGCCTCGCCCCTGCCCTGCTCGCCGCGGCGCTCGGATGCCATGGCGCCGATGACCCACGAAGTCGCGCGAACGAGCGCGGCATCGGGGCGGCTGCCGCCGCGCTCACGTCGCCACGCTGGGACGTGGCGACACCGATGAACGTCGCCCGGAGCAGGCACACGGCGACACGGTTGCTCGACGGGAAGGTCCTCGTGGCCGGTGGAGCGAGCGCCACCGCCGAGGTGTACGACCCTGACACGAATACATGGACGCTCGTCGCGTCGATGAGCACGCCGCACACGGGGCATACCGCGACGCTCCTTCCGGACGGCCGGGTCGTCGTGGCCGGCGGCGCGACCGAAGCCGTCGAGATCTACGACCCCGCCGCGGATACATGGACGCTCGCCGCGCCGCTCCTCACCCCGCGCGAGCGCCACACCGCGACGCTCCTGCCCGATGGCCGGATCCTCGTGGCCGCCGGCGAGCTCGATGAGTGGGTGATGAGGTCGAGCGAGATCTACGATCCCGTCGCGGATACGTGGACCGACGCGGGGTCGATGGCGCAGGCGCGCTCCTCCCACACGGCCGCGCTCTTGCAGGACGGCGACGTCCTCGTGGTGGCCGGGGTGGGCCCCTCCGGCGACCCCATCGGCAGCGCGGAGCGCTACGATTCGGCCACGGGCACGTGGACCGCCGCGGGCTCGATCCAGAACCGCAAAGGCCACACCGCGACGCTCCTCGGGAATGGCAAGGTGCTCGTCGCCGGCGGATACACCGATTACGGCGGTGAGGGGTTCACCTCCACGAACCGCAGCGCGGCGCTCTACGATCCGGCGAGCAACACCTGGACGGCCGGGGCGCCGCTGAACGTCGCCCGCGACGATCACACGGCCACGCCGCTCGCCGATGGGCGCGTGCTTGTCGCCGGCGGCGGCGCGGTCACGGAGGTCTACGATCCGGCGAGCGGGAAGTGGTCGCTCGGCAAGTACCTCAACACGGGCCGGAGCGGCCACACCGCCACGGCGCTCGCGGGCGGGCGGGTGCTCGTGGCCGGCGGCGGGAGCGCGAGCGTCGAGGTGCTCACCCTCGCGGCCCCGGGCGCTCCTTGCCTCTTCGCGGGCGAATGCGCGAGCGGCTTCTGCGTCGACGGGGTCTGCTGCGATACCGCGTGTGACGCGGGCTCGTGTGACGCCTGCGCGGTGGACGCGGGCGCGTCGGCGAACGGCACCTGCACGCCGCTCACCGGTGCCGTTTGCGGCGGCGCCGACGGTTGCACGGCGAACGGCGTCTGCCAGGCGGGCGCTTGCGTCGGGGATGAGCCGGTCGGCTGCCAGCCCGCGTGGACGCCGGCCGGGAACATGCCCGTGCCGCGGCAAGACGGCACGTGGGCCGAGCTCGCCGATGGCCGCGTGCTCGTGGCCGGCGGATACGACAACGATTGGAACGATACCCTGTCCGCGAACATCTACGATCCGGCGACGAACGCCTGGAGCGACGTCGCGTCGCTCTCTCGCGCGCGCCGCAAGCCCGCGTCGATCCGGGTCTCGACCGGCGAGATCCTCGTCGTGGGCGGTGATTCTCCGTCGACGGCCGAGGCATACGATCCGGCGAGCAACACGTGGGCGCTCACCGGCGCCATGGTCGCGCACCACGATCCGAGCGTCGCGCTCTTGGGGCTCCCGGACGCTCGTATCCTCGTCGTGGGCGGCGGGTCGGCGGTCGCCGAGCTCTACGATCCGGCGACGAGATCCTGGGCTGTGACGGGTTCGCTCGGCGTCTCGCGCTCGAGGCATTCGGCGGTCCTCTTGCACAGCGGGAAGGTGCTGGTGAGCGGCGGCGCAGGCAGCCCGGCGACGGCGGAGCTTTACGACCCGGCCACCGGGACGTTCTCCCCGGCCGGGACGCTGACCTTCGCGCATTCCGGGCACAAGGCGACGAGGCTGCTCGACGGCAGCGTGCTCGTGGTGAGCGGCGACGGCGCCGATCGGTATGACCCGGCCACGAATACCTGGACGCCCACGCAAGCGTTGCTCATGCCGCCCGCCGATTTCACGGCGACGCTGCTCGCCGATGGTCGGGTGCTGGTCACGGGCGCGGCGAGCGTCCCGCACGCGCAGGTGTACGATCCGGCGACGAACGACTGGACCGTGACTGGGCCCCTGGACGTGGCGCGCCGACGTCACACGGCCACGCTGCTCGGGAACGGAATGGTGCTCATCGCGGGCGGCAAGGAATGGACCGGCGGCAACGAGTGCACCCTCCGCAGCGCCGCGGTGTACAGCCCCGTGACGAATGGCTGGTCGACGCTGCAGAACATGAGCAGGCTACGCGACGCCCCGTCGTCCGTGCTGCTCGATGGCAATCGCGTCCTGGTCTTCGGTGGGTTACTTGCGGGGTGTTCGTCCGGAGACGGCGACCCCGAGGCGCATCGAAGCGCGGAGATTTACGAGGGCGGCATCACCCCGGAGGGCAGCGGCGGAAGCGGCGCCGCGGGCGGCTCCGGTGGAATGGGCGCCTCCGGTGGAATGGGCGGCGCAGGCGGCTCCGGTGGAATGGGCGGCGCAGGCGGCTCCGGTGGAATGGGCGGCGCAGGCGGCTCCGGTGGAATGGGCGGCGCAGGCGGCTCCGGTGGAATGGGCGGCGCAGGCGGTCGGGGCGGCTCCGGTGGAATGGGCGGCGCAGGCGGTCAGGGCGGCTCCAGCGGATCCGGCGGTGAGGGCGGAAGCGGCGGCGCGGGCGGCTCCGGTGGAATGGGCGGCGCGGGCGGAATGGGCGAGGCCGGCGGCGGCACCGGCGGCATGGCCGGCTCCGACGGTCAGGGCGGTATGGCTAGCGTGAGCGGCACCGGCGGCAGCGAGGCGCCGGACGGCGGCTGCCGCGCCGCCGCCGGATCCGCAGAAAGCAGCGGGCGCGGCTTCGCGGCCCTCGTGGCCCTGGGCGCCCTCCTCGCGCGCCGCCGCAGGCGCTGAAACGCCCAAGGCCCGCCATAGCCGGGGCAGCGCCTTGCGCAGCCGTGCGATCTGCTCGTGCTTGAGCGGCGGCTCCTGAGCGCGCACGGCCTCGCGAAGCGGTCGACCACCTCCGCGAAGGGCCGGCCGTCAAGTTGGCCTGGCCAACGGCTGGCAATCAGCCGCGAGCACGCTGCCGAGCGGCGCGAGGCTGCATGCGCGTCGGTTGCGTTGCGTTGTTAGTGGCCTCGGATTCGGAAGCCACCCTCCATGAGTCGCGCAAGCGCCCGGACGCGATCATGTCTGCAACGACGGCTTCCAGCAGCGAGCGGTCCATCCGCTCGACGAACAGGTCCGGTGCCTCAAGATACCGCCCGAACAAGCTTTCGCCTTGCTGGGCGGCTTCGCGGCGAGCAGACGCCAGCATGTCGTACGTCCAGACGTTGACGGCGTACTTGGTCCCGTCCGGTAGGCCAATCAGCATGTTGAAGAACCCGTCGGCTGGGTCCTCATCCGGAGGCGAAATCCAATGCTCGAACTCAAGCCAGAGTTCGAATGGGTGGTCCGACGCGGCGGAGACACTCGGCGACACGGCGAGCTCTCGCTCGTTCCTGGTGGTCCGACAGACTTCGATCTGATTCCTGTCGGGATCTTCCAGCACGAATCCGGCTGATGACGACGAAGGCGATTTTGCCTCCTCGAGCGTGAGGCATTGAGCCGAAAGCAGGCTGAGCTGAAGACGAACAGTCCCCGCCCTTCGACCCGCGGGATAGAGTTCGAGGAGGACATGTCCGGCCCGCGCGGAGTAGTGAACGGGACCTTCCCCGTGTTTCTCCTCCGCGAAGGATAGGCCGAGCCGCTCATAAAAACGGAGACTCGCGCCAAGGTCTGAGCACCGCAGCACGATCAGCGAGAGGGAGGCGCTCATCGGTCACTCGGCCCAGCCAACGCTGCGGGTAAGCCGCGAACGAGGTGCATCCCACCTTGTGATTCGGTCGCGCCGCGCGCGCTTGAACCACTTGTCACGCATGCGTCTTCTCCTTTGCCTCGCGGGATCCGCGGTTGAGGGAGGGGTTAGGCCGCAGCAGCTGCTGCTGCCGCGCGTGCGTCTGCATCGCACGGTCGGGTCCGAAGCCATGCTCCGCCGCGCGAAGGGACGGTTGCACGCTCAGGCGAGCGCGCTGACCATGACGTAATAGCCGTCCGGATCGCGGAGGGCGAACTCTCGGGTCCCGGTGGCGGGATTCATCTGGGGCTCCTCCTCGAGTCGACTCACGAGGGCTCTGGCGCGCGACAGCGCCTCGTCAAAATCATCCACCCGGAAGAACAGCAATAGCCCATTGCCAGGCTCCGCTCGATCGGGACTGACCAGCGTCGGGTGCTCGTGGGATCCCCACTTGTGAAGACAGAGCAAGACCGTTCCGTCCGCGTCGAGGATTTGGCCAAAATAGTCATGAGCAGGTGACGATTCCGGCTGACCGAAGAGCGACCGATACCAGTTGAAGCTGAGGGCCACATCAGCGACCCCAATGATTGTCCACGTGCGCTTCACGGGCTTCTCCTATGGCCTGACGCCGTGCCGGACAGCGTAGCCGACGGCCGCCCCGCCTTGTCAAGGAGACCAGCGCAGGGCCGCGCGGCCGCTACGCCGGACGCCGGCGCGAGCGGGCCCTCAATGCCGCGGAGGTCCCCGATGAGCCGCGCCCCCGTCGACGCTCCCGCCGATACGACGGCCGAGCTGCCGACCGCGACCGAGGCCGCGCTCCTCGAGACGGTGAGGCGGTGCTCGGCCGTGCCGGCGTCGGGCCGCGCATCCTCGGCACGGCCGCCCCCCCTCGGTCGCCTCTGGACCGACTGCGGTGGCCGAAAGGGCGATGAGGCCCGGAGAGATGAGGCGCTACGTCGGCCCGGAGATGCGCCAGAAGCCGACCCTCGCGGCCCCCCACAGGTCCGGGCCGACCGGGCCCTTGCCCCAGAAATGATCGTCGTAGTTGGGGAGCGTCCAGCCGGCGCCGTAGACCCCCATGATCGCGTAGATCACCTTGTCGTCGGGCTGGACCTCGATCGCCGTCGTCGCCCACGCCTGCCGGAGCGGCGCCGGGCTCGCGTCGTCGAGCAGGCGGCTCGCGAACATCGATCCCTCGTTCGTGTCGTCGAACGACTCGGTCGCATATCCGAGCAGGAGGTGCAGGCCGTCGAACGCGTTCGACCACCGGAAACGCCAGGCGCCCGCGTCGTCCTGGAGCGGGCCGCAGGCGGCGACCACCATCCACTCCAGGTTGGAGTTGCCCCAGTGAGCGTCGCTGAAGTGAAGGATCCGATCGTTCATGGCGCTGCAGAACATGAACCCGACGCCGTTCGCGTGCCCCGTGTAGAACGTGAGGTCCACCGAGTCCGCATACGAGGCGTCCTGGCCGCCCAGCGACGGGTCCTTGAAATCGACCTCCCACGCGCGGAGCTCACCCCAGTTGAAGCGGTGCTCGACGCCCCCCGCCCGGAAGCTCTTCAGGAGACCATCGACGTTCGCCGCCGAATGATCGAGGCCGCCGCAGCGCCCGACCCACTCGGCGCCAACCACGGCGCCGCCCTCGTTGGCCGCCGGCGGCGACAGGGGCGGGCTCGGCGCCCCGGGAGGGCTCGGCGCCTCGGGCGCGCTCGGCGCCGCGGGCGCCACCGCGCGCGCGAATGGGAGCTCCCGCGCCGCCGTCGCGACAAGGCCGTCGGCGTCCGTGACGTAGAGAGAGAGCGTCTCCGTCTGGCCGCGAAGCGCCGCGCCGTCCAGCGAGATCCGCACCGCCCCGCCGTCGGCGCGGTCGGGAGCGAGCGACCGCGCCGAGGTTACCCACCTGTACGTGTACGGCGCAGTACCCCCGGTGACGCTCGCCTCCGCTGAGAGGGCCTCGCCGTCCTCGCGCACGGTGATCGCGGCCCTCGGAGCGTCGACGACGGCCGGGACGATCACCTTGCGGACGTCCACCACATCGCCGCCGAAACGCCGCCTGCCGCTGCACACGTAATGAGGGAGGATCCGGCGCACCTCGAGAGAGAGCGGCGGCGCGTAATAGACGAGCTCCGGCTCGGCCGCGACCACCGCGCCGCCGCCGAGCGCGCGGGCGCACAGCGCGGGGGCCTCGGCGGCCGGGACGATCGCGACGTCCTCCCCGCGCGCGAGGTCGCGCCGCGCATAGACGAGGTGGGTCACGGCGCCCTCGGCGTCGAACGTCACCCGGACCTTGGCGCCAGCGCCGATCAGCCGGAGCCCCTCGAGCGCGTCGCGAAAGATCACCTGCGTGTCGAGGGCGGCCCGCGCCACGTAGTGCCCCTGGACGTCGATCGACTCGAAGAGCGAGTGGCCGACGGCGACGTCGCGCCCGACGGGCAGGCGCGCGCCTTCCAGCGCGGCCCACGCCCGCGCCGCGGCGTCCGCCTCGGGGAGGACGCGGAGCGCCGCCAGCGCCTCGACATCCAGGGCGTCGTCGCCCCTGGTGGTGGCGAAGCCGCGCTCGTCGCGGAACCCGGGCGCGGGCGGGGCGGCCTTCCTCGTCGGCAAGCGCTGGAACCTCGCGCGATCGAGGTAGCGAATCGCGCCGTCGGCCCCGAGCGCGGCGCCGCCCCGGAAGCCCTCCGCCGCGAGCCCGAGCGCGCCGGCGAGCGCGGACGCCCGCGCGACATCGGCGCTCGGGCCGATCACGCGGTAAGCGGGCAGCGAGCTCGCCCACCGGGACAAAGGCGCCGTGCCGGACGCACCGAGATCGGCGCTCTCCGGGAGATCCTCGCGGGCGTCGTGGCCGCTGCACCCGGCGACGCCGAGACCCATGACGAGAACGATGCCCAACACCCCACCCGGTGATCTCTTCACGAAAGTCCCCCTTTCCCTTCGGTTGCGGCGAGGGTCGGCGCGCAACTCCGGAGGAGTCGATCTCGCAGGAAGCTCGCGCTCGGCCCCCCCGGCCCGCGACGCGGCCCCACGCATTGCAGGACCCAAGCCACGCCGGCGGCGCCGCGGAGCGGCGGGGCGCGCCGGCGGTTTGCGGCGTTTCGGCCGAGATTGACCGGCTCGCGCGCGGCTCCTAGGCTGCCGCGCATTCCATGACAGCGCACACGAAGGACGGAGAGAGCGCGCCCCGCTCCGGCGATCAGACGCTCGAAGGGACGGCGGACCCCGGGGCGCGCCTGTTCCTCGACTTCCTCTCCTCGATCCGCCCCCGCATCGAGGCCGCGCTCGAGCAACGCTGGTGCGCCGCGGCGGGCCACGTGCAGCGCTACGGCCGCGAGGTCTCGGCGATGGTCGCGGAGGCGAGGAGCCTGACCCTGCGCGGCGGCAAGCGGTTCCGCGCAGGCCTGCTCGTCGCCGCCTACCAGGGCGTCGCGCCGGACGCGCGGCTCGAGCCCGCGATCGACGCCGGCGTCGCGCTCGAGCTGCTCCAGACCTACCTGCTCATCCAGGACGACTGGATCGACGGCGACACCGTCCGCCGGGGGGACCGCACCGTGCACGTCGCGCTGACCGAGGTGCTCGGCGATCCGCACCTCGGGGCCTCGTCGGCGATCCTCGCGGGCGACTTCACGTGGAGCCTCGCGCTCGGCGCGCTCGCGGGCGCCGAGGCGCCGCCGGAGAGGACGCTCGCGGCCGTGCGGCTGTTCTGCGCGATGCACGAGGACGTCGTGATCGGCCAGCACCTCGACGTGGTCGGGCGGGCCGAGGACGTCGAGCAGATGCACGCGCTCAAGACCGGCAGCTACACGGTGCGCGGCCCGCTCGCGCTCGGCGCCACGCTCGCCGGCGCCCCGGCCGAGGCCGTGGCGGCGCTCGAGCGGTTCGCGGCGCCGGTGGGCGTCGCCTTCCAGCTGCGCGACGACCTGCTCGGCACCTTCGGGAGCGCCGCCGCGACCGGCAAGCCGGTCGGCAACGACCTGCGCGCCGGCAAGCGCACGGCGGTGCTCGCGTCCGCGGAGGGGCGCCTCGACGCCGCCGGCCGGAGCGCCGTCGAGCGCGCGCTCGGCCGCAAGGGGGCGAGCGACGACGACGTGGCGGCCGCGACGCGGGCCCTCGAGGCGTGCGGCGCGCGGCGCGCGGTCGAGGAGCGGCTCGCCGCCCTGTGCGGCGAGGCCGAGGCCCTCGGGCGGTCGCTGCCGGTGAGCGCGTCGGCGCGGCAGATCCTGTGCGGCGCGGCGAGCGCGCTCCGGTGGACGGGGGCATGATCGAGGCGCTCGGCCGGGCGTCCGGCAAGGTCATCCTGCTCGGCGAGCACGCGGTCGTGTACGGCGCGCCCGCGCTCGCCGCCGGCATCGAGCGCGGCGCCCGCGCGCGCGCGACGCGCGCTCCGGGGGGCGCGCGCGCGAGCGCGCTCCGGCTGGGCGACCGCGAGCACGGCGCCGCGCCGGCCGAGGGGGACGTCGCGCGGGCGTTCGCGGCGCTCCTCGAGGCGCTCCCCGGCGCCGGCCCCGTGCGCGTCGAGGCGGAGAGCGATCTGCCGCCCGGCGGCGGCCTCGGGAGCTCGGCGGCGCTCGGGGTCGCGATCGCCCGTGCGGTCGCCGCGCTCGCGCGCGCGCAGGCCGAGGCCGGCGCGCCGGGCGCCTTCACCGCCGCCGCCGAGGTCGCCGCGGCGGCCGCCTGGGAGCGCGTGTTCCACGGCAACCCGTCGGGCATCGACACGGCCGCCGCCGCGCGCGGCGGGTGCTTCCGCTTCACCCGAGCGCACGGCGCGACCCCCCTCGCCCCGCGCGACGACCTCTGGCTGTGCGTCGGCTCGACGGGGGTGCCGTCGTCCACGCGCAGCATGGTCGAGCTCGTGGCGAAGCTCTTCGAGCGCAAGCCCACCCTGGCCGAGACCTCCATCGCCGGCATCGCCGCGCTCGTCGAGAACGCGGCCCTCGCCATCGAGGCGGGCGACGCGATCGGGCTCGGCCGGCTCATGGACCTGAACCAGATGCTCCTCGCCGGGATGTTCGTCTCGACCGAGGCGATCGAGACCCTGTGCAGGCTCGCGCGCGAGGCCGGCGCGCTGGGCGCCAAGCTCACCGGCGCCGGCGGCGGCGGCTCGGTCATCGCGCTGCTCGCGCCCCCTCCGCCGGGCGGCGCGGCGGCGACGCCGAACGGCGCGGCGGGCCGCGTGCTCGCCGCCTGGCGCGACGCGGGGTACAGCGGCTTCGTGACCCGCGTGAAGGCAGGCGCCGCCACGGCGGCGCCGGAGGAGCAAGCATGAGCGCCGTGAGCCGGGCGACCGCGATCGCCCATCCGAACATCGCCCTCGCGAAGTACTGGGGCAAGCGGGCCGACGGGCACAACCTGCCCGCCGTGCCGAGCCTCTCGGTGACGCTCGCCGGGATGGCCACGACGACCGAGGTCGCCTTCGATCCGTCGCTCGATCGCGACGAGCTCCACCTCGGCGGCGCGGCCGTGCCGCCGGACGCGGAGGCCGCGCGCCGGGTCGCCGGGCTCCTCGACCGGGTCCGCGCCGCCTCGGGCCGGCGCGAGCGCGCCCGCGTGGTCAGCCGCAACGACTTCCCCACCGCGGCGGGGCTCGCCTCGAGCGCGTCGGCGTTCGCCGCGCTCGCGCTCGCCGCGAGCGCCGCCGCGGGCCTGCCCACCGCGCCCGCCGCGGTGAGCGACCTCGCGCGGAAGACCTCGGTCTCCGCCGCGCGCTCCGCGTTCGGCGGCTTCGTCGAGCTCCGCGCCGGGCGCCCCGGCGACGAGGCGCTCGCGGCGACCCCGCTCGCGCCCGAGGACCACTGGCCGCTCGCGGTCGTGATCGCCGTGACGCGCGAGGGCCCGAAGGACGTGGGCTCCAGCGACGGCATGCGCCACACCGCGGCGACGAGCCCGTACTTCCCCGCCTGGGTGGACGCCGCGCCGTCGCTCTTCGCCGCGGTCCGCGCGGCGGTCCTCGCGCGCGACTTCGCGGCGCTCGGCGCCGCGGCCGAGGCGAGCGCCCTGTGCATGCATGCCTCGAGCATCGCCGCCTCGCCGGGCCTGCTCTACTGGACCGGCGCGACCGTCGAGGTGATCGCCGCGGTGCGGAGGCTCCGCGCCCAGGGCACGCCGGCGTTCTTCACCATCGACGCCGGCCCGCACGTGAAGGTCTTCACGGCGCCCGAGGCGCAGTCCGCCGTGGAGAAGGCGTTGCTCGCCGTCCCCGGCGTCCTCCGCACCATCTCGGCCGCCCCCGGCGGCGGAGCCCACCTCGCGTCCGGGGGCGCGGGCGCGTGATCGTCCGGGCGCCTGGCAAGCTGGTCCTCTCGGGCGCGTACGCCGTGCTCGAGGGCGCGCCCGCGCTGGTGGCCGCGGTCGATCGGTACGTCGTCGCCGATCCGGCGCGCCAGGCCGACCTCGTCACCGAGGAGGTCCAGGCGGCGCTCGACGCGGGCGCGCTCGACCGGGCGGCGTGGTTCGACGCGTCCGACCTCCGGTCGGCGGCGCGGGATGCCACGGCGGGCTCGCCGGCCGAGGCGGGCGCGCCGCCGCGCGAGGCGAGCCGCAAGCTCGGCCTCGGCTCGAGCGCGGCCATCCTCGTGGCGACGCTCGCGGCGCGCGCCGCCGCGGCCGCGCCCACCATGGCCGCGGCCGCGGCCGCGGCGGCGTCGGCCGGCCGGCCGATGCCCGCGTGGGACGCCCGCGCGCTCTTCCTCGCCGCGCTCGCCGCGCACCGGCGGGCGCAAGGCGGGGGCAGCGGCGTCGACGTCGCGGCGAGCGTCTACGGCGGCGTGCTCTGCTGCCGGCTCGGCCCGGACGGCGCGCTCGCCGTGACGCCGCACGCGCTGCCGGGCGGGCTCGCGATCGAGGTCTACGCCAGCGACGCCTCGGCGCGCACGAGCGCCATGCTGGAGCGCGTGCGCGCGCTCGCCGCCCGCGACCCGGGGGCGCACGGCGCCCTGCTCGGCGCGGCCGCCGAGGGCGCGCGCGCGGCTGTCACCGCCGCGGACGCCCGCGCCTTCGTGGCCGCGCTGGATCGCCAGGTCGACGCGCTCGCGGAGCTCGGCGACCGCGCGGGCGCGCCGATCGTCACCCCTGCCCTCGCGCGCCTCCGCCCCGCCGCGGCCGCCGAGGGCGCCGCGCTCGCGCCGAGCGGGGCCGGCGGCGGCGACGTCTCCCTCTTCGTCGGCGGCGCGCCGCCCTCGGCGGCATGGCGCGCCGCGGCGGCCGCGGCCGGCCTCGAGCGTGTGCCCATGTCGCTCGGCGCCCCCGGCGTCCACGTGCTGGACGCAGCCCGCCCGCCGCACGCCTGAGCGCGCCCCCTCCCCGATCGTGCGCCGCTCGGTGCCGCGGCGCTTGGCACGGAGCCCGCTCTGCTCGCTCCGGGATCGACGGTGGCGCTGCGCTCCGGCGACGCACCGCGGACCCTCCACGGGGCCTTCGAATGCGAAGAACGAGACATGCATGAGAATCCTGGAGCTCGCGATGCCGCAGCGCCGCCAGAAAAGCTTGACTTTTCATGGTGTTACCGCATGGGCGGCCGATGAGCGCGGCGGGCGGCGGGTCCTCCGAGGCGGGCTCCGCGGGCGTGTCGCCGCCGGCGTGGGCGCGGCGAGCGTGACCTGCGTTCACAGCGCGCCGGCGCGGGGCGCGCGCGGTCGCGCCGGGCGCCCGACCCGCTGATTCGGCCGCGGGGGGTGGTGAACGGGTCGGGGTGGCACGAGGACCAGAGGACGAGGTGAGGAGGGGGGCTCCATGACGACGTGCGATCGAGAGCTTTGCCGATTCGAGGATGTGCTTGGCGCGAGCATGGCCGAGTCGAGGGCGACGCTGGCCGCGTTCGGCGTCCAGGTCGCACCGCTGCGGAGGCGCACCGCCCGCACGTACCTGGGTCGGGTGCTCGTCCACCCGTACAACCTGCTCGTCGTGGGGAGCGTGCTCCTCCTGAGCTTCATCGGCTGGAGCCCGCTGCTCTTGCTGCTCGGCCTCGGGGCGGAGCTCGTGATCCTGTGCGTCGTCCCCTGGCGCGGTTACTTCCGCCGCAGCATCGACGCGCAGCTCGACGAGGCCGATCGGGCGGCGTGGTCGCGGGCGCGCGAGAGCCTGATCCGGCAGATGGACATCCGGCACCAGCAGGAGCTCGCGCGCCTCGACCGGCTGATCGACCGCACCCGCGAGAACATCCGTCGCCGCGGCGGCGCCGTCCCGCTGCTGCTCGACGACGGCTTCGGCCTGAGCCGCCTGCTCATGAGCTACATCCGCCTCGCGATCGCGCACAAGGCCGGCCAGGAGTCGCTCGCCATGACGAACCACAGCGAGCTCATGGAGACGATCCGATCGCTCGAGGCGATCCGGAGCGCGTCCGCGGGGCGCGCGCGCGGGCTCTCGGAGCGGCGGCTCGCGATCGCCTACCGGCGCGCCGAGTGCTGGAGCCGGACCCGCGAGGGGCTCGAGGTGGTGTCGCAGAAGCTCGCGACCATCCTGGAGCTCATCCAGCTGATGCACGAGCAGTCGATGACGCCCGTGGACTCGCCGGCGACCTGCGCGGAGATCGACCGGTTCATGCGCGAGCTCGACGGGTTCGACACCGGCGAGAGCGCGCAGCGCGAGCTCGAGGAGCTCGACATGGACATGGACAGGGCGTTCGAGCTGGAGGAGCTCGAGGCCGAGCCCACCCAGCACAGCCGCCCGATGCGCCTGGTCGCGCGGTGACGAGGGCGCTGGCCGACGCCGCTGACGGGCGCGATCGCTCAGCGAGTCGGGGGGGCGCGCAGCGCCGTGCCCGGGCAGCTGCGGTTGACGGCGCAGCGCGGCAGGCTAACGTCGGCGCGCGATGCTGAAGCTCAGGCGACTGCGGATCGAGAAGTTCCGGGGTGTGGAACCGGGCACGGAGCTCCGGTTCTCGGACGGCCTCAACGTGCTGCTCGGCCAGAACGGGACCGGAAAGACGACGCTGCTCGAGCTGATCTCGATGGTGGTGAGGTCGGATTTCAGCAGCCTGGTCAGAGAAGAATTCTCTATCGAGTACGAGCTCACGGTTCCGGGAGAAGCGACGGTGCTCGTGGCTGTCAGCAACAAAGAGCAGATGAGCTTTGTAGAGACGAAGGCCCGCGCCCCGATTGACCTATCGGAGTACTGGCACCCTGCTGCGAGCGTCACAATCGAGGATTGGTCCTCTGGAGCTCGCCGAAGCATCAGGTACGACGACGAGCGTGGACTCACGATCGACGACGCCCCGCCGCTCGGAGGGGGTCGGGAGTTCTCCTGCCTCGACGCAGGATTCCTTTGGCTCTACATGCAGCAGGCTCCTGAGCTCATCGCAAACCGCACCTACGAAATATTTTTTCGTGCGAGCTCGGCGAGACGCTTCGACGAGTCACTGGAGCTGTTCACGTGGCTCACCGGGCCTAGCGATGTTCGCAAGAGGGTCGCCTTTCGTCGAGAGACGGTGCTGTTCGTTGGAATCAACTTCGATCTCCTGCCGGATGCGCTCCTCGGACGACTGGGCTCGATGTATGAGCGGTCGAGGTCTGACTACACCTTCACGCACGCGGATCTGGATTTCCTTGCCACCATCAAGGGAATCATGGGGTTCGACGCCGCCGAGTTGAAGGTAGACGTGACCGAACGGCACCCGTGGCGTGAGGATTACGAGATGGTGACGCTCGGGGGTCTCGTGTTCCGGTTCTGGTGGGAGGGCGGCGAGTTCATCACCCACGCGCGCCTGAGCTACGGGCAGAAGCGCCTGCTCACCTTCTTCTATTACCTCGCCTGCAACGACGACGTCGTCATCGCCGACGAGCTCGTGAATGGCCTGCATCACCACTGGATCACGGCGTGCGTCGAAGCCATCGGAGATCGTCAGGCGTTCTTGACGAGCCAGAACCCGCTCCTGCTCGACTACGTCCCGGTGACCTCGCTCGAACAGGTCCACCAGAGCTTCGTGCTCTGTCGCGGCGAGCGGCGCGGCGGCAGACCGGCCTGGACCTGGACGAACATGAGCGACGAGGACGCCGCGGAGTTCTTCGCCGCCTACGAGGTCGGCGTCGAGCACGTGAGCGAGATCCTGCAGTCGCGGGGGCTGTGGTGAGCTCGGAGGCGGCCCGCCTCTCGATCGTGGTCCTCACGGAAGACAGCGGCGAGGACGGTCGCGCGACCGTCGAGGCGCTCGTCGGCCGGATGCTCGATCTCGTCGTTCCCGGTTACGGGCGCCATCGGGTCGACTTCCTTCCGAGCGAGCCGAGGGAGGAGGAGGCGATGCGCGGCAACGTCTGGAAGACCGACGGGAAGAACCCGCGCGAGCACGAGCGACGCATCCGGCTGCTCAGGTACATCGCGCGCAAGCTGTTATCTCCGAACACTTTCGTCGCGTTCCATGTCGACGGCGATCGGCCGTGGGCCGAGCGGAACACCAGCGAGAACCTCGACAAGTTCGATCGACGGGTCCTCACGCTACTCCCGCAGATCGCCGAGCGGGGCCGCGCGAACGCTCCTCGGGCCAGGCTGCGAGCCAAGGACGACTCCGAGCCGCCTGCGCCCGTGCTGCAGATCGAGCGTCTCCTTCTCGTCTGCCCGTTCCGGAGCATCGAGGCCTGGCTCTACCAGAACGTTCGACGCGCGAGCGAGATCTGCCGCCGCGAGCACGGGGGCCGCCACGTCGGGGACATCGAGGCATGGGAGGGAAAACGTGCGGAGCTCGATGAGCTGCCCGCGCCCGACCAGGCGCTGTGCCTGAAGAAGGCGCACAACATGGAGCTCGCATCCCGTGGGTTTCCCGCGCAGCTCGCCTATGACGTGAGGAAATCGTTCGCCGAGAGCGTGGATCGCATGGGTCGGTGCGGCGCCTTGCGCGCTGCGCTTGAGCGCACACGCGGCTGGGGATGACGCGGCCGCTGCACCTCGGGTGCTGCCGACGGCGGGGATGACCTCAGGCACATCGCCGCGTCGCCGACGCGCCCCGGCGGGCCGCCGCCGCGTCGCCGACGCGCCCCGGCGGGCCGCCGCCGCGTCGCCGACGCGCTCCGCCGGGCCGCCGCCGCGTTGCCGACGCGCTCCGCCGGGCCGCCGCCACGTCGCCGACGCGCATCGACGAAATGCTGCCCTCCATGGACGCAATGCTGCCCGCCGCCTCCGCGCCCGCATCGACGTGATACCCCCGCCATCATGGGAAAAGCCGCATTTCTCGCCCGACGGCTCACGCCGGCCGGGTGCATCGTTGCAGGTACCAAGCTCGCCGCTCACCGGGAGGCGCTCAAAGCCAAGAAAATCAAGCTCGCTCCCAAGGTCGAGACCGCGGTCCAGTCCGTCATCGCGCGCACCGAGGCCGTCGCGGCGCTCGGGAGCACCGACGCCACCATGACGGAGATCGACCGCGGCACCGACCGGTGCATCTCCGCCTTCGCCGCCCAGCTCGACGGCATCGAGCGCGCGTTCGATCACGACGACATCCTGCCGCTCGGCGAAGACGAGGCGGCGCGCCGGGCCGACGCCGTGCTGGTGCGCTCGGAGGTGCTGTCGTCGGGGACAGGCTTCGTCAAGCTCGTGTACTCCCAGCAGTGGGTGCGCATGAACGCGATGATCAAGGCGCTCGACGGCGAGGAGGTGAAGGCGGCCGTGGATCGCCTCGGGCTCGTGGCCGAGGTGGATCGCCTCCGGCGCTGGGCGGCGCTCTACGGCCAGAAGCTCGGCATCACCGAGGCGAAGGCCGCGGACCCGGCCGCCAAGGCCGTGGAAGCGTGGCACGAGGCCTACGGCGCGCTCGTCGTACAGGCGCACGCCGAGTACGACGACGACAAGGACGAGACGCACGCGCTCCTCCGCGACCGCCTGCTGTCGCCGTACGAGGACGCGGCGGAAGAGGAGCGGCGCGCAGCCGAGCGCGCCCGCGTCGCGAGCGCCAAGAAGAAGAACGAGCCCGACCCCATCGCGTAGCTCCCCGCGCGCACGGCAGCTCCCGCGATCCCGTCGGCGCCGCGCCGCCCTCCCATGCTCGCCCTGTGCATGCGCGCTCCTCGCGCCCGCACGCGGTCGTTCCGTCGGCGAAGCTCCGCATAGCCGCCCGGATCGGAGCACACGAAGTCGAGATCGCGCGACAAGCGGTACTCGCCGTGCGCCAGAGCGAGGTACGTCCCGCCGCCGAAGCGGAACGAGGTCCGCGCGAGCACGTCCGCGTCGAGAGCCTCGAGCTCGCGCGCCATGGTGCGGTAGAGCTCACGCCGGAACATCGAGCACGCTCCCGAAGAGCTGGATGAGCGCCCGAACGAACGCTGCCTCCTCTTCGGATAGATCGGCCGTCACGCCGCGATTCCGCCATCCGCGCTCGTAGCGTTGGAGCATCTCGAAGGCGGACAGCTCGCGCCATCGGGCGTCGAACCAGGACAAGCTCTCCAGGAACGGGAGCTCGTCCGGGATGATCAGGTCGGCCGCCGCGCCGTCTTCGGGGTTCATGGCGCTCATCGCCCGGCTAGTATATCGCTCCCGTGACCCTCCCCACGCCCGCGACCACCGTGAGCTGAGCCGATGCCCACGCCCGACTTCCTCTCCGCCCTCCTCCGCCCCGAGCTCGCCGAGCTCCACGCCTACACCCCGGTCTCGGGGCACTTCCCCGTGCGCCTCGACGCCAACGAGAGCCCGCCGCTCTTGTCGGCCGAGGCGCGGGCCGCCCTCGCGCGGGCCGCCGTGCCCGAGGACTGGGGCCGCTACCCCGACGCGCGCCTCGTCGAGCTCCGCGAGGCCATCGCCGCCCGCTGCGGCGTCGAGCCCGACGAGGTCCTCCCCGGCGTCGGCTCCGACGAGGTGATCTCGATCCTCCTGACCGCGCTCTGCCGCCCGCGGCCGGGCGCCGACGCGGCGACCATCGTGACGACCAGCCCCACCTTCGTCATGTACAAGCTGAGCGCCCGCGCGCGGGGCATGCGCGCCGTCGAGGTCCCGCTCGACGCCGGGTGGGATCTCGACGTGGCGGGCCTCGTGCGCGCCGTCGAGCTCGCGCGCCCGAGCGTCGTCTTCATCGCCTCGCCGAACAACCCGACCGGCGCGCTCGCGTCGGCGGACCGGCTCGAGGCGGTCATCGCCGCGGCGAGCGACGCCCTCGTCATCGTCGACGAGGCGTACATCGACTTCGCCCCGCGCGACCAGCTCGCCCTGGTTCGCAAGCACCCGAACGTCGCCGTGCTGAGGACGCTCTCGAAGATCGGCCTCGCGTCGCTGCGCGTCGGCTGGCTCGTCGGCGACCGCGCGCTCGTGGCCGAGCTCGACAAGGTCCGCCAGCCCTACAACCTGCCCGTCCCGTCGCAGCGCGCGGCCACGTTCGCCCTGCGCGAGCTCGGCGGCGAGCTCCGCCGCGCCGCCGCGTTCATCACCGAGGAGCGCGAGCGCCTCGCGCGCGGCCTGACCGAGCTCGGCGTCTCGGTCGCGCCGAGCCACGCGAACTTCCTCTGGGTCGGCACGCGCCGCCCCGCCGGGGAGGTCTTCGAGGCGCTCGCGGCGCGCGGCGTCCTGGTGCGCAGCTTCCACGGGGCGGGCGGGCGCCTCGCGCACCGGCTCCGCATCACCGTCGGCCTCCGCGAGGAGAACGATCGCCTCCTCGCCGAGATCGCCGCGTGCGCGTAGCCCCGCCGCCCTCCGCCGCGCGGCTCGCGGCGCTCGCGGCGCTCGCGCTGACCGCGGCCTGCGCCGCGCCCGAGGTCGCGCGCTCGGTCGACGGCCAGATCCTCGTGGGCCGCCAGATCTCGGCGCGCGCCTACGCGCTGTACGCCATCGGCGCCGAGGCCGAGGCGCGCGGCGACCTCGAGACGGCCCTGGAGGCGTACGAGCTGGCGGAGGACAGCGATCCCGAGAGCGCGGACATCTGGACCCGCGTCGGGTCGGCGCGCTGCCGCCTCGGCCGCCGAGAGGCGGCGGACGAGGCGTTCGACCGCGCCCGCGCGATCGATCCCGACTACGCGCCGGCCCACCTCGAGCAGGCGCGCTGCGATCTCGCGGCCGGGCGGCCCGCGGCGGCGCTCGGGCGCGTCGAGCGGGCGGTCCTGCTCGATCCGGATCGCGACGATGGCGTCCTGCTCCGGGCCGAGATCCTGCGGCGGCTCGGCCGGCCCGAGGACGCGCGCCTGTCGCTGCGGGCGCTGCTCGTGCGCCACCCCTTCTCGGCGGACGCGTGGCGCGCGCTGCACGCGGTGGCCCTCGAGGCCGGCGATCGCCCGGCCGCCGAGGAGGCGGCGCGGCGGCTGCGCGAGCTCGCCGCGCGGAGGACCGCCGCCTCCGAGCGGCCGGCGCCGCCCTGGGGGCCGCTGGCCGAGCTCGACGACGCGCTGGTCCACGGGCAGCTGCGCCGCGCCCGCCGCCTGGCGCGCGACGCGGATTTGCCGCCGGCCGAGGTCGCGGTGCGCGCGGCCGCCCTGGGCCGCGTCGGCGAGGCGCGCGAGCAGGCCGAGCTCGTCTCGGCGGCCGATCCGTCGAGCGCCTCCGCGCTCGTCGCGCTCGCGGTGGCGGCCGATCTGGGGGGCGATCTCGAGGCGCTGACCCGCGCCTGCGACGCGCTCCAGGCGCCCGCGGGCGGCGGCGCTGCGGTGCCCCCCTCGCCGCTCGCCCGGCTGCTCTTCGCCGAGCTGCTCTTCCGTCGCATCGGCCGCGACGCCGCGCTCGCCTGGCTCGGCCCGCTGGCGCCCCCCGCGCCCGGCGCCCGCGATCCGCTGTCCCGCGAGGTCGAGCGGCGCCTCCACCGGGAGCTCGCGGGGGGCGCGCCTGCCGCGCCCTGAGCTCAGGGCGACGGCTTCGCCTTGTTCTTCTTCTCGTTGTACTTCTCGAGATCGAAGTTGAGCTCGAAATCGAGGGTGTTCTCGCCCTCCTTGATCTCGATCTCCTTCTTCACGTCCTGATCGATGGCGGGCAGGAGGGCGGCGGTGAGCACCTTGCCCACGGGGATGTTCTTGATCTCGAACTGCCCGTCGAGGCCGGTCACGTCGTGCGTCGCGAACTTGAGCACGAAGACCTCGGCCTGGAGGAACGGCTTCGGCATCTTGTCCACGAGCTGGTAGTAGCCCGGCTGGGGCGGGAAGAACTTCACCGGCTCGCCTTGCGGCATGGCGACGAGGACGGCCATGAACGGGGCGCCCTCGAGGTTGGGCATGTAGGGCTCCAGCGGGTCGAGGTTCGCCACCTCGAGCCGTTGACCGAACGTCATGGCCACGGTGCGGGTCGAGAACGCGCACCCGTGGATGGTCACCTTCTCTGCCTCTTCGCGCTCGGGCACGTGGCCGCTGTAGTTGACGACGGTGACGAGCGCGTCGGCGACGGCGTTCTGCTGCCCCACGCGGAACAGCCTCCCGTAGGTGGCCGCGGCCTCGCCGCACTTGCCGGTCGGAAAGCTGAGCCCCGTATTGGGCGGCGGGTCTCCCTTGATGGTGACCCGCCCTTTCAGCGTCCCAGTGGGCCCGCTGTACGGCGCTTGCCGCTTCGGGTTCGTCACCTTGAGCACCGCTTCCGAGGTCAGCGAGATCGCGGACGCTGCCGCCGCCTGCGCGCTCGCCGCTGCGCCGGCGCTCGCCGCTGCGCTGGCGCTCGCCGCTGCGCTGGCGCTCGCCGCTGCCGGCGCCGCGCTCCCTGCCGGCGCCGCGCTCGCTGCGGGCGAGCCTCCGCTCGCGTTTCCCCCCTGACACCCGAGCGCCCCGAGCAGGGCGACGCTCGCCGCGCGTATCCGCCAGTTCCCCGCTGTCCTCTGCATCGTCTCGCCGTTCCGCATCGGCGCCGACTTTAGCAACTCGCGCGCCCCGCGCAGCACCGCGGTTTCGCCGCCAAGGGACGCGATCGCCGCTAGCGCCGGTGCCATCGTCGCCAAATGAGTTGGCGGCGCGCTGCGCCGCGCCGAGCTGGGACCCCCGAGGGCCGGGCGGCTCGGCGAGGCGCTCCCTCGGAAGTCTGTCTCAGTGGGAAGCGAGGACCGCGCGAACGGCGATCCCGAGCGAGGTCGTCGGCCAGATCCCGAGGACCATGACGAGCACCGCCGAGACGACGAGCGCCGCGTTGACGTACCCCGATCGCATGGGCCGGGCGATCGGCGCCCCCGGCGCCGGCTCGCGCATGTACATGAACACGAGCACCCGCAGGTAGTAGTACGCCGACAGCACGCTGTTGAGGAGCAGCGCCACGGACAGCGTGTACAGCTCCGCGCCCATCGCCGCCTTGACGATGTAGAGCTTGCCGAAGAACCCGGCCGTCGGCGGGACGCCGGCCAGCGACAGCAGAAACAGCGAGAACGCGAGCGCCGCCACCGGGTGCCGCTTGCCGATGCCCGAGAGATCCTCGTAGCTCACCGCCTCCGCGCCCCGGCTGCCGCACAGGATGAGCGTGCCGAACGCGCCGACCGTCGAGACCGTGTAGGCGAGCAGGTAGAACATCACGCTCGCCTGCGCGTCCTCGCTCGCCCGCACCGTCGCCGCGACGCCGACGAGCAGGTAGCCGGCGTGCGCGATGCTCGAGTAGGCGAGCATCCGCTTCACCGACTCCTGCCGCCCCGCGATGAGGTTCGCCACCGTCATCGTGAGCAGCGCCATCACCGCCACGGCCGGCGGCCAGCCCGCCGCCCACGACGACAGCGCCGGGCTGCTGAACGCGCCGAGCAGCACGCGCAGCAGCGTCGCGAACGCCGCGCCCTTCACCGCGACCGCCATGAACGTCGTCGCCGGCGTCGGCGCGCCCTCGTACGCGTCGGGCGTCCACATGTGGAACGGCACCGCGCTCACCTTGAACGCGAGGCCGACCAGCATCAGCGCCGCCCCGATGAGGAGCAGCGCCGGGTTCGGCGCCTTGTCCCCCGTCGCGCCCGCGATCGCGTCGCGGATCCCGGCGAGGTCGGTGTGCCCCGTCGCCCCGTAGATCAGCGCGCCGCCGTAGAGCAGCAGCGCCGCCGCGAACGAGCCGAGCAGGAAGTACTTGATCGCCGCCTCGGTGCTCCGCGGCGACGTCCGGCGGAAGCCGGTCAGCGCGTACGCCCCGAGCGACATCGTCTCCAGGCCGAGGAAGAGCGTCAGCAGATCGCCCGCGCCGGCGAGGATGATCGCGCCGACCGTCGAGAAGGTCAGCAGCGGGTAGAACTCCCCGCGGTCGAGCCGGTGCTCCGGGAGGTACCCCCCGGCGAGCAGCGCCGCCAGCGCGCCGCCCAGGCAGAGCACGAAGGAGAAGAACAGCGTGAAGCGGTCCATCACCAGGTAGGGCGCGAGCACGTCGACCCCGTCCAGCGTCTCGGGGCCGACGAACCCGACCGCGCCCGAGAACACCGCCCCGGCGAGGAGCGTGATCGCGGTCCCGAGCGCGATGTCGGACGACGGGCCGGAGCGGCGGTCGTGCGACTCCTCGCGGCGGTGCGAGAACGCCTCCGCCAACATCAGCAGCGTGCCGCCGAGCGAGACCACGATCAGCGGCGACACCGCGATGAACGGTCCGAGGTTCATCGCGCCACCTCCCCCGCGCGCGCCGCGAGCTTCCCGTCCACGGGCGGCTCGCGCCGCGCCTCCTCGTCACCCCCCGCCGCGCCCGCGCCGGAGCTCAGCCCGGGCGCCCCCTTCAGGAAGGCGGGGGAGAACGTGTCCTCGGGCAGGAGCTTCGCGTTCCGATCGTCCGCGAAGAGGATCGCCTGCCCGGAGACGACCTTGAACTGGTTGTACGTAGACAGGACCGACTCCTTCATCCGAGAGAGGAAGATGTCAGGGAACAGGCCGATCACGAAGATCATCAGGATGAGCGGCGCCAGCGCCAGGCCCTCGCGGGGCGTGATGTCGGGCAGGTGCTTGTTCTTCGGGTTCGTGAGCGGCCCGAAGAACATCTTCTGCACGACGCTCAGCATGTAGACGGCCGCGAGGATGACGCCCGCGGCGGCGCCCACGGTGTGGATCCCGCTGAAGACCCCGAGGCGCTCGGACACGTAGGTCGCGGTGATGATCATGAACTCGCCGATGAACCCGTTCGTGCCGGGCACGCCCACGGAGGCGAACGTCACGATGAGGAACAGCGTCGCGTAGACCGGCATCACCTTGGCGAGGCCCCCGAACTCGGAGACCTGGCGGGTGTGGCGGCGGTCGTAGATCACGCCGACGAGGAGGAAGAGCGCGCCGGTGGAGACGCCGTGGTTCACCATCTGGAGCACCGCGCCCTGGATCCCGCTCGGCGTGACGCCGAACAGCCCGAGCATCACGTAGCCGAGGTGGGCGACCGACGAGTACGCCACGAGGCGCTTCACGTCCGCCTGCTTCCAGGCGACGAGCGCGCCGTAGATCACGCCGCCGAGGATCGCGATGCCGGCCAGGTTGGCCGCGAGGCTGGAGGCCGGGCCGGGGAAGAGGCCCATCGAGAAGCGCAGGTACGCGTACGTCCCGATCTTCAGCATCACCGCGGCCAGGATTACGGAGCCGCCGGTCGGCGCCTGCACGTGGGCGTCCGGCAGCCACGTGTGCACCGGCCACATCGGCACCTTGATGAAGAACGCGATCGAGAACGCCCAGAAGCAGATCATCTGGGTGCCGCGCGGGAGCACCACGCGCGAGAGCGCGAGGTAGTCGAAGGAGTACGCGCCCGTGAGCTTCTGGTTCGCCCACACGAGGTACACGATGCCGGCGAGCATCAGCATCGAGCCCGCCATCGTGTAGACGAACAGCTTGATCGCCGCCTTGATCTTCTCGACGCCGCCCCAGATGCCGATCATCACGAACATCGGCACCAGCATCAGCTCCCAGAAGAGGAAGAACAGGAACAGGTCGAGCGCGACGAACGCGCCGAGCATCGCGCCCTGCAGGAGCAGGAGGCAGAAGCAGAGCTCCTTGATCCGGTTCTTGATCGACCCGAACGACGCGTACGCCGCGATGGGCGCGATGAACGTCGTGAGCAGGACGAGCCAGAGGCTGATGCCGTCGATCGCGACGTGCCACCGGATGCCGAGCGACGGGATCCAGTCCTTGATCGACTGGAAGTGCCAGCCCACCGTCATCGGCACGCTGAGCAGCCAGAGCGACGCGAGGAAGCCCGCGCCGAGCACGGCCAGCGTGAAACCGCGGAGCAGCGAGAGCATCTGCCGCGGCATGAACAGCACCGCCGCCGCCCCGACGAACGGCAGGCCGATGAGCACGTTGAGGAGCGACGACCACTCCCCGGACGCCTCCGACGCGGCGGCCGCCGCGTCGGACGGCCAGAGCCACTGCACGCCGAGCACGGTGAGCGCCGCGATCAGCCCGAGGCCGAACCGCTGCCACGGCGTGTACCCGGCGGCCGCGTGGGCCTCGCCGTGGCCGTGGTCGTCGCCGTGCCCGTGATCGTCGCCGTGCCCGTGATCGTGGTCGTCGCCGTGCCCGTGATCGTGGTCGTCGCCGTGCCCGTGATCGTGGTCGTCGCCGTGGGCGCCGTCCGCGCCCTGCCCGGCGCCCCTCGGGAGGACCGCTCCGACGACGCCGGCGGCGAGCGCCGGCCAGTAATGGATTACGAGGTCGAGCGCGCTCATTGCAGGCCCTTCGGCTGGATCAGGTCATGGATCTGCTCCGCCGGGGTCGTCCCCGGGGGGAGCGTGGGCACGTCCGGGCCCCGCATGGAGGTGGGGCTCGCCGGGTTCCCGCGGCTCGGCGGTCGCGAGAACGTGAACGTCTCCGTCGCCTCGCGGTTGAAGGCGTTGCGCACGCGGAGCACGATGTCCTTCTTCTCTCCCGGCTCGAGCTTCACCGTGACGTCGGGCGACTCCGAGAAGTCGCGCGACGGCACGCCCGGCCCCTCCCAGCGGTACTGGTAGCCGAGCCCCGGCGCCGCCGAGAGCTTCACCTCGCCGGAGCGGCGCAGGTCCGCGTCGTCGACGTCCGCGTCGGCGTGCGGGTTGACCAGGAACCAGCCGACGCCGGCGAGCCCGACGACCATCGACGCGGCGTAGACCTGCACGCGGCCCGTCTGGAGCGCGCGCAGCACCGTGCCGAAGAACCCGACCAGCGCGGCGGAGAGCTTCGCGATGACGCCGTCGATGATCCACTTGTCGGCCATCGTGAAGATGTCCGCCAGCGCGTCGACCATGCCCACCACCGTGGCGTTGTAGAGCTCGTCGATCCGCCACTTGTCGTAGATGAGCTGGTGGAGCCCCGGGAAGCTCTGGGCGAAGCGCCGCTCGGGCTCGCCGCGCTTGTTCCAGTACACGAGCATCGCGAGGCCGATGCCGGTGAAGCACGCGGCGACGCCGGGCAGCATCATCGGGAAGAGCAGCCCCTCCACCCCCTCGCGCGCCGCCACCGCGCGCGACGTCATCGAGAAGACCGGCTCGAGCAGGTGCGCGAGCGGCGCGAACGCGTGGTTGTGGGTGAGGTGCACGAGCGGCTCGGCCATGAGGAAGCCCGCGAAGACCGACAGCGCCCCGAGCACGATCAGCGGGATCGTCATCGGCAGCGGCGACTCGTGCGGCTCCGGGCCCTCGACCTTCTCGCCCGGCGCGTGGTGGTCGTCGTGGTGGCCGTGCGGGTGCGGGTCCTTCCAGCCGCGCACGACGGTCCAGCCGCGGAACTCGCCGTGGAACGTCAGGAAGTACGCGCGGAACATGTAGAAGGCGGTCATCGTCGCGGCCAGGATGCCGACCCAGTAGATCGCCGGGCCGAGCCAGTCGGGCCACTGCCACACCGGCTGCCCGCGCGTCGAGACCGACTCGATCCGGCCGGAGAACGCGCGCCAGAGGATCTCGTCCTTGGACCAGAACCCGGCGAACCCGGGGAAGCCCGCGATCGAGAGGCACGCGAGGAGGAAGGTCCAGCGCGTGAGCGGCATGTAGCTCTTGAGGCCGCCCATGTTCCGCATGTCCTGGGACTGGTCGGTGTCGTGGATGCGGGCGTGCATCGCGTGGATCACCGAGCCGGCGCCGAGGAAGAGGCAGGCCTTGAAGAAGGCGTGCGTGAGGACGTGGAAGAAGCCGGCCGCGAAGGCGCCGACGCCCACGCCGATGAACATGAACCCGAGCTGGCTCACCGTGGAGTAGGCGAGGACCTTCTTCAGGTCGTTCTGGAAGAGCCCGATCGACGCCGCGAACAGCGCCGTGGCCACGCCGGTCACCGCGACGACCGCCATCGCGAACGGCGACAGCACGAACACCGCCGAGAGCCGGGCCACGAGGTAGACGCCCGCGGTCACCATCGTCGCGGCGTGGATGAGGGCGGACACCGGCGTCGGGCCGGCCATCGCGTCCGGCAGCCAGATGTAGAGCGGGATCTGCGCGCTCTTGCCGGCGCAGCCGAGGAACAGCGCGAGCCCGACCAGGGTCGCCGCGTACACGAGCACCGGCTGCGACGGGATGATGAAGCTCAGGAAGCCGGGCACCGTGTCGGCCGACATGTTGCCGATCGGCCAGATCTTCACGGCGGAGAGCAGGTTGCCCGCGTTCGCCGCGATGCCGTCGAAGTTCAGCGTGCCCGAGTAGTAGGCGAGCATCGCCATCGCCACGAGGAGGCCGAAGTCGCCGATGCGGTTCACGACGAACGCCTTCTTGCCGGCGCTCGCGTTCTTGTCGTCCTTGAACCAGAAGCCGATGAGCAGGTAGCTGCACATGCCGACGCCCTCCCACCCCACGAAGAGGACGGCGAGGTTGTCGGCCATGATCAGCACGAGCATCGAGAAGCAGAACAGGTTCAGGTACGCGAAGAACCGGTAGTACCCCGGGTCCTCGCGCATGTACGCCGACGAGTAGAGGTGGATGAGGAAGCCGACGCCGGTGACGACGAGGATCATCGTCCCGCTCAGGCCGTCGACGCTGAAGGCGACGTCGATCGGGATCGACTGGCCCATCCGGCCGGAGATCGAGAACCAGCGCCAGGCCGTCCAGGTGAGCTTGCCGCCCTCGTGCGGCAGCATCAGGAACGTCGTCACGGCCGCCAGGAAGGCGCCGCCGAGCGCGGCGAGCGCCATCAGCCGGACCGCGTCCTTGCCGAGCCGCTTGCCGAAGAGGCCGTTCACGAACGCGCCGAGCGCCGGCAGGCCGAGCACCACCGCGAGCAGCGCGAACTCGGACGCGGGGAATAAGACTCTCAGGGCTTCCACGCTAACTCCTCAGGAGATCGGCGTCGTCCGAGCGCATCGTCTTCCGGATGCGGTAGAACGCGAGCACGATCGCGAGACCCACGGCGGCTTCCGCCGCCGCGATGGCGATGACGAAGAAAGTGAAGATCTGCCCGGCGTGATCCTGCGGGTGCACCCGGTTGTACGCGACGAGCGTGAGGTTCACGGCGTTGAGCATCAGCTCGATGCTCATCAGGAGGACGAGCAAATTCCTGCGCAGCAGGAAGCCCATCGACCCGATCACGAACAGCACCGCCGCGACAACGAGGTAGTACTCGATGGGGACGGAGATCATGACTTCGGCTCCTTCGTCGACAGGGTGAAGTGGCCCGTGAGGGCGCCCGGCTGCGGGTCCGGCGTCGCCGCGTCGCGCACCGGGACCTGGTCGTTTCCGTCCGGCGAGGCGGCCCCGGCCGGCAGCAGCGTTGGGTCGACCTGCTTGCCGCGAGCGACGGCGACGGCGCCGATCACGGCGACGAGGAGCAGCGCGCCCGAGAGCTCGAACGGCACGATCCCCTTCGTGAAGAGCTCGTGCCCGAGCGCCTCGATCGTCCCGAGCGCCTCGGGGGCCTCCGGGACGACCCGCGCGCCGGGCTTCGCGGCGCTCGCGACGAGGGCGAGCGCGCCGATGCTGCTCGCCGCGAGGACGCCGGCGCCCACGTAGCGCGGCACCGCGGTGCGGGCGTCGCGCGGCGACGTCGCCGACGGGCCGAGGAGCATGATCACGAAGAGGAAGAGGATGACGACCGCGCCCGCGTACACGAGGATCTGGATCGCGGCGAGGAACTCCGCGGAGAGCATCAGGTAGAGCCCCGCGATGCCGACGATCGACGTGAGCAGGCCCATCGCGCCGCGGATCGGGTTCCGGGCCGCGACCGTGGCGAGGCCACCGAGGAGGACGAGCAGCGACGCCAGCGCGAAGTAGGCGAATTCGAAGATTTTCACGGCGAGAGCACCCCTGTCGACGACCGGCCCTTGGTCTGAATGTACGCCTCGAACTCCTTGCGGAACTTGCGCAGGAACCCGAGCGCGGGCATCGCCGTGCCCTCGCCGAAGGCGCAGATGGTGTTGCCCATGATGTTGTCGGCGATCTCGTGCAGCCGATCGAGCTCCTCGATCGTCCCCTCGCCGTGCACGATGCGATCGAGGATGCGGTGGATCCACGCGCTGCCCTCGCGGCACGGCGTGCACTGGCCGCACGACTCGTGGCGGTAGAAGCGCATCAGGTTGTGCATCGCGAGGACCGGGCACGCCTTGTCGCTGAGGACGATGGCGCAGCAGGTCCCGAGCATCGTCCCGAGCGTGCGGAACGTGTCCACGCCGAGCGGCACGTCGAGCACGCTCTGGCCGTGCCACGGGTGGAGCGGCGACTTCTCGTTCGGCGCGTTCACGACCTCGTCGGCGCGCAGGATGGGGCACGACGAGCCGCCCGGGATGACCGCGAGCAGCTTGCCGTGCTTCACGCCGCCGCCGAGGTCGTAGATGAGCTCGCGGAGCGTGAGGCCGACGCACGCCTCGAAGATGCCGGGGTTGTTGACGTGGCCGCTCACGCCGAAGAGCCGGCAGCCGCCGTCCTTCAGGTGGTGCAGCGCGGAGAGCTTCGAGAAGCTCTCGCCGCCGAGATCGAGCGCCGTGGGGACCGCGGCGATCGTCTCCAGGTTGTTCACGGTCGTCGGCATCCCGAACGCGCCGAACTGGGCGGGGAACGGCGGCTTGAGCCGCGGCTCGCCGCGCTTGCCCTCGAGCGAGTTGAGCAGCGACGTCTCCTCGCCGCAGATGTACGCGCCGGCGCCCGTGTGGACGTAGACCTCGACGGGGTAGTCGATCCCGAACGGCCGCTTGCCGAGGTAGCCCTTGGCGCGCGCCTCCTCGATGGCGCCCCAGAGCCGCGCCTTCGAGAGGTGGAGCTCGTCGCGCACGTAGATGTACGCGGCGTGGGCGCCGATGCCGAAGCAGCCGATGATGCACCCCTCGACGACGGAGTGCGGGTTCTTCTCCATCAGCGTGCGGTCCTTGAAGGTGCCGGGCTCGCCCTCGTCGGCGTTGATGACGAGGTAGTGCGGCCGCTCGGGCTTCGGGGGCCACGGCATGAAGCTCCACTTCACGCCCATGGCGAAGCCGGCGCCGCCGCGGCCGCGGATGTTGGCCGCCTTCATCTCCTCGACGAGCGCCTCGCGCGTCATCCCGAGGGCGCGCTTCGCCTGCTGGTAGCCGCCGCCCTTCTCGTACACCGAGAGCTTGTGGCCGTCGGGCGTGTCGTAGTTCTTCGTCAGATAGCGCGTCAGCCGGAGCATCTCGTCACCTCGTCAACCGATCGAGGATCGCGTCCACCTTCTCGAGCGTGAGGCCCTCGTAGTAGTCGCGATCGACCTGCATCATCGGGGCGGTGCCGCACGAGGCGAGGCACTCTGCGGTGCGCAGGGTGACCTTGCCGTCCTGCGTGGTCTCGCCCGCGTGGATCCCGAGGCGCTTCTCGCAGTGGTGCAGCACGGCGTCCGCGCCGTTCAACGCGCAGCTCAGCGTCCGGCAGACCCAGACCTGGTGCTTGCCCACGGGCTGCTTGTTGAAGAGGGTGTAGAAGGTCGCGACCCCCTGGACGTGCGCCGTGGAGAGGCCGAGCTGCTCGGCGACCCAGCGCAGCACCCGTTCGGAGACCCACCCCTCCTGGCTCTGGCAGAGGTGGAGCACCGGGATGCACGCGGCCTGGCGGTTCGGGTAGCGCGCGAGGATCTTCTCGAACTCGGTTTGCCGATCGGCGCTCAGAGCAAATTTGTCGGTCATGTCGGCAGTTGGCACGGTCCGCTGGCTCCCTGGGCGCGCCGCGCTCGCGGCGTGCCCGCTTCGACATGCAGTCGGGACCCCCGTGGCGGGTCCCTTCCAACGAGGGTCGGCCCGGAGAACCCAGGCGCTACCTCGTGCGCCTCCGGAGTAGAGGCGCCTGCCGGAGGCGGACAGCCCCGCGCACCGGCGGCCGGGCATTCGGTTGTCCGTCGTACGGAGCCGTCCCGAGGCGCCGGCACGCTAGTGAGCGACGGTGGTCACTGTCAAGGCGCGCCGGGGGGGAAACCTCCAGCGAACCACGGAAACCCTCTCGCTGCCCAGAAACCTGGGCGACGCCTCGCGCCGGCCGGCCCGCCCGGACCGCGCCCGGGTGACGCGGTCGCGGCGTGTCGCGTCGCGCATCGGCGGAGAGCGCGCCCCGATGGTGAGCGAGGGCCCGGCGCGCGGGAGGGAGCAGCGCGCGGTCAGCGGGAGCGTGCGGTTCGACGCACGCGCCGCGCATCGCGCGCGTCGAAAGGAGCGCGCTCCCTCGCGGAAAGAACGCCCTGGGTTTTCTGGCGGAGAACGCGTAGCCTCGGGAGAAGCCCGCAGCGTTCTTCGTCTTTCACTTGAGAACCGGAACGCGCTTCAACTACCCTCCGCGCCCATTACGACGCGCGCAGGGCGCGGGCATCGGTAGCAGCGAACCCCCCTCCGGAGGTGGTGCGTGTTCTGTCCGAATTGTGGGACGCAAAACTCGGAAACGGCGTCCACGTGCACGAAGTGCGGCTTCAACCTCAAGGGGGCGGCCGCGCCGAAGTTCAAGGGCACCATGCTGATGAGCCAGCCGTCGTCTGGGGCGGGAGCGGCGAGCCCGCGCGCTCCGGGGGCGCCTCCGCCGCCGGCGCCTCCGGCCGGCGCGCCGCCGGGCATGCCCGCCGGCATCCCGAGCCCGCCGCAGGGTCTTGCCGGCACGGTGGTCGGCGTCCCGCCGGCCGGGCTCGGCGCGTCCGCCGGACCTCCCCCTGCGCCGCCTCCGCCCGGGATGGGCTACGGATCGCCCCCTGCGGGACAGCAGCCCTCCGGCCCGGCCTTCGGCGGCGCGGCTGCGAGCCCGTCGGGCGGGTATGCGCCGTTCGGCCAGCCGCCCAACCAGGGCGTGAACCCGCTCGGCGGCACGATGGCGATCGACCAGCTGCCCGGGTACACCCCGAGCGGGCCGCAGCCGCCTGGCGGGGCCGGCGGCACGCCGCCCGGCGCGTTCCCGCCGCCCGGCGGCGGCTACGGTCAGCCTCCGCAGGCGGGCGGCGCGGGCGGCAGCCCGTTCGGCGCGCCTCCTGGCCAGGACCCGATGGGCGGCCTCGGCGGCGCCCCTCCAGGTTATGGCCAGCCGCCCGGTTACGGCCAGCCTCCCGGTTACGGCCAGCCGCCTGGCGGTGGTTACGGCCAGCCGCCCGGTTACGGCCAGCCTCCGCAGCACAGCCCCAGCGGCTACGGTCCGCCTCCGGGCCAGGATCCGCTGGCGGGCGGCGGCTACGGCGCCCCTCCTGGCGGCGGCTACGGCGCCCCTCCCGGCGGCGGCGGCTACGGCGCCCCTCCTGGCGGCGGCTACGGCGGCTCTCCGGCCGGCGGCTACGGCAGCCCTCCTGGCGGCGGCTATGGCAGCCCTCCGGGTGCGGGCAGCTACGGCAGCCCTCCGGCGGGCGGCGCCTACGGAGGCCCCCAGGGCGCGAGCGATCCCGGCGGTTACGGCGGGTCGTCGCCGGCCGGCGGTCAGCTCTCGGCGCCTGGTCAGTTCGGCCAGCAGCCCAGCAACCTGGGCGTGTATGCCGGCGGCGGGTCGATGACCCCGGGCGCGCGGGGCGAGACGCGCAACCCCGTCACGGTGTGCGTGATCGGGATGGTCTGCTTCGTGTACGCGATCTGGCAGCTCTGGGCGATGCTGAACGAGCTGCAGCAGACGACCAAGGATCCCGAGTTCAAGCCCTGGTACGTCTTCATCCCGCTGCTCAACTACTACTTCCTCTGGGTGAAGGTGCCGGAGCAGGTGACCAAGGCCAAGCAGATGGCCGGCTCGCGCAACCCGCAGGCCGAGGGCATCGTGCTCTACATCTTCCTCCCGCTCTACGCCCTCGCGAAGGACCTCAACGAGGTCTGGGATCCGAACGCCGCCTAGCTCGCGCTATCCTTCGCCGTTGTCGCTGTCCAGCCCGACCGAAGCCCGCTCGCCCGCTCCATCGGCCTCGTCTGCCTGGAGCGCCGCGCATCCGCGCGGCCGTGCGGCGCGCCTCGGCGCGCTCGCGGCGTTGCTCGGGCTCCTGGTCGCGTGCGGCGTCCCGCTGTGCCCGTTCGCGATCGTCACCCGTCACCCGTGCCCTGGCTGCGGGCTCACGCGCGCGACCCTCGCCCTCGCTCACGGCCATGTGGCCGAGGCGCTGCGGTTCCACCCGCTCTCCCCGATCATGGCCCCGCTCGTCCTCGCCGCGATCGCGTACAACGCTGCGGTCTACGTGAAGGACGGCCGCATCGCCGCGACCGAGTCGGTGCAGGGGGCGTGGGTCACGCGCCTCGGCGTCGCGCTGGCGGTCCTGATG
This sequence comes from Sorangium sp. So ce836, assembly GCF_028553905.1. Taxonomy (NCBI): domain Bacteria; kingdom Pseudomonadati; phylum Myxococcota; order Polyangiales; family Polyangiaceae; genus Sorangium; species Sorangium sp. So ce836. The sequence goes on from NZ_CP102233.1 coordinate 7,481,274, forward strand.
GTCGCCGTCTGGGTCGCGCGCTTCCTCGGCGCCTTCGGCGGCCCCGTCCCGGTCTAGCCCTCAAGGCCGCAGGCCCTCGGCGGGCAGCTCAGCACCCCCGGACGCGCGGCCCCTCCCCGCGGCGCCGCGACACCGGCCGCACCGCCCGCACCGTGTGGGCCCCCCGCCTCGGCCACCCGCGCTGCGACCGCACCAGCGGCGCGCCCGCCGGCACCCCCACGCGCAGCAGCACCTCGTACGCGCGCTCCAGATCGCTGCCGATCACGTCGAGCTGCTCGTCCGTGAGCCCCCGCTTCGCCTTCGGGAAGAGGATGCCCTCCTCCTCGTCGGCGTGGTGGGCGAAAACGTCCCGCAAGAGCCGGAGCCGCGCCTCGAAGCGCACATCGGTCGCCCGCGTGCGCAGCAGGTTGTCCGCCGCGAAGCGCGCGAGGCCGTGCTTCTCGTACGCGTCGTGGAGCGGCTTCCGGTCGCCGGCCATCCGCTCGGCACAGACCGGGTAGAGGTACGTCTCCTCGATGCGTACGTGCGCGTCGATCATCCGGGAGAGCTGCGCGACCATCGATGTCCTGAGGCCCGGGCTGGGCTCGGCGGCGATGCGCGCCATCAGGGCGCTGAGTTCGAGATGCTGCTGCTCCAAGAGATCGAGTGCGTCCATGGGGTTCCCCTCGCGTGAAGCTCACCGCGCCGCGTCGCCGCCCTTGAGCAGCGCGTGCACAGCCCGGATCCCGGTGCTGCGTGGCGCGGTGCAGGCGGCCCCGTCGTGGCAAGGAGCGGGCCGGCGCTGGAAGGGACCGCGGGCGCGCCGCGCGTGGGGGCTACGCCCGGACCGCGGCGAGCGCGTCGCGCATCGCCGACGCGCCGGCGAAGCGGTGGTCGGGGTGCTTGGACAGGGCGCGGGCGAGCACCTCGTCGAGCACGCGCGGGACATCCCGGCGCTCCCGCCGGAGCGGCACGGGCGCGGAGCGCACGATCGCGACGAGCACGTCGAGATCGCCCCGGCCGCGGAAGGGGAGCTTGCCCGAGAGGGCGTAGTAGAGGAGCAGCGCGGCGGCGAAGAGGTCGCTCCGCTCGGTGATGGCGCGGCTGCGCATCGCCTGCTCCGGCGACATGAACAGCAGGGTGCCCACGAGCGACCCGGGGCTGTCGGGCGTCACCCCGTCGCCCGTGTCGACCCCGGGCTCGTGCGCGAAGCCGAGATCGATGAGCTTGACCGTCGGCGCTCCCTCCCCCGCCGCTCCCTCCCCCGCCCCGGCGCCCGGCGCCGCGGGGACGAGCAGGATGTTGCCCGGCTGGAGGTCGCGGTGGACGACCTTCGCCGCGTGCATGGCCGCGAGGCCGGCGAGGATCTGGTCCGCGACGGCGAGCGCGCGCTCGAGCGGCAGGGGGCCGTTCCGCCGCACCTCCTCGCTCAGGGTGACGCCGTCGAAGAGCGGCATCAGGAAGAACGGGCGCCCGTCCTCGAGGCGCCCCTCGCCGAGCACAGGGCAGACGTTCGGGTGGTCGATGCGGCGGGCGAGCTCGACCTCGCGGGCGAACCGGCTCTCGATGCCCGAGTCCCCCGCGTGCACGCGCCGGAGCACCTTGAGCGCGACCCGCTCCCCCGTCGCGACCCGGCGGGCCGCGTACACCGCGCCCATCCCCCCCTCGGCGATGAGCCGCTCGATGTGCAGTCCGTGCTCTGTACGGCCGACGAGCGGGTCGACCGCCGCGGTCCCACCTGCCGGGAGCCCCGCCGCCGCCCCGCCGCGCACCTCGGAGGGCGCGCTCGCCGCCGCCCCCCGGTCGCGGCCCGCATGGCGGACGATCCCGGAACGAGGAGGCAGCCGTCGCTCCGCGGCGGGACCGCGGTCCTCGCCGCCGGGTTCGGGGAGCGCCTCAGCGAAGGCGGACCTGTCCCTGGCTGGACCGAAGGAACGACGGAGCGGGGAACCAGGAGCCACGTGAAGAACCTCGTCAGAAATTACCTGACGAGTGTCCATGGACCAGGCCCTCCGGGCAAGGGGATTGGGCACCGAAACGACGAACCCCTGGATTTGGCCCCGCCCTCTTATGTCCCGTATCTACTAAGTTTTTGCCCGGACACAGCAGACCGCCCGAGGCGGTTTTGACCTGTCGGGAAAATCCCGAAAGAATTTGCGTCCCGATCGCCGTTACGCTCGGCGCGCACGCATCACGACATGTAGGGGCGACAACGAATGGCGAAGCGTCTTGATCTCATCCTCGTGATCGACGTCGAATCGACCTGCTGGGAGGGCAGCCCGCCGGAGGGCGAGGAAAACGAGATCATCGAGATCGGCGTGTGCACGCTGGAGGTCGCCACGGGCCGACGGCGCGACCGGCGATCCATCCTGGTGCGCCCCGAGCGCTCGCGCGTGAGCCCGTTCTGCACGGCGCTGACGACGCTGACGCAGGCCGACGTCGACGCGGGCGTGTCGTTCAAGGAGGCGTGCGCGACCCTGCGGGGCGAGCTCAAGGCGCAGGATCGCCTCTGGGCGAGCTACGGCGACTACGACCGGCGCATGTTCGAGCGGCAGTGCCAGGCGCGGGGCGTGCCCTACCCGTTCGGCCCGAGCCACCTCAACGTGAAGAGCCTGTTCGCGGTGACGCACGCCCTGGCGCGCGAGATCGGGATGGCCGAGGCCCTGGAGCGCGCGGGCCTGCCGCTCGCGGGCACGCACCACCGGGGCGGCGATGACGCGTTCAACATCGCGGGCCTGCTCGCGCACGTCCTGCTGGCCGCGCGGCGGTGAAGCCGGGCGCGCCGCGCGCTCACCCGACCGGCGCCGCCGCGGGCACGTCGGGCTGCGCCCCCGCGGCGCCCCGCGCCGGCGGCGCGGCGGCGGGATCGGCGCCCGACGGCTCCGGCTCGCCGTCGCCCTCGGCGATCGCCCCGGCCGCCGCGGGCGGGACGGCGGCCGCGGCGAGGAGGTACGCGAGGCCCGCGCCGAGCAGCAGGGCGCTGTAGCCGAGGCTCATCGCGCACAGGGCGCCGAGGGCCATCGCGATCGCGCCGGCGAGGGCGCCGAGCGACCAGCACCAGGGGAGCAGCGCCGGCGCGAGCGAGGCGACGAGCTTGACCCCGAGCGGCGCGAGCGAGCCCACGAGCAGGCCGAACGGCACGAGGAGCGCGACGGCGAGGAGCGCGCGCGGGAAGGCCGCGAGCCCGAGGCTCCACCGCGCGAGCGGGACGAGCCCCGCCGCGGCGAGCGCCGCGGCCACGACGAGCGCCTCGGCGACCCGCGCGGAGGCCCACGTCGCGGCGTCGGGCGCCACGCGGGCGGTGAGCAGGCCGCCCACGCCGGCCGAGACGAGGAGGATCACGAGGACGGCCGGGAGCTCGTACGCGGGCAGGTCGAGCAAGAGGAGGCCGTGCCGGAGGACGGCGAGCTCGACGAGCGCGAAGCCCGCGCCGATCGCGGCGAAGAAGAAGAGCGCGCGGGCGCGCCGCGGCGGGGGCGCGGCGGCGGGCGCCGGGGCGCCGCGAAGGAGGCGGCCGGCGCGCGCGGCGAGCGCAGGGAGCAGCGCGACGAGCGCGAAGAGCCCCGCGCCCGCGGCGAGCAGCGCGGCGAGCGCGAAGAGGCCCGCCTGCTCGGCGCGCAGGGCCCCGAGGTCGCCGAGCACGGCGGGGAGGCGGCGCGCCGGGACGGCGTACGAGAAGAACGGCCGGTCGTCGGTGGGCGGCGCCAGGTCGACCGCCGCGTCGGGCGCGCGGCCGCCCCCCGAGGCGACGATCGACGCGCGGAGGGGCGTCTGCGGCCGGTCCGGGGCGAACGCCTCCGAGAACTTGTGCCGGCGACAGTGGCGGCGCAGCGCCTCGACGTCCTCGGGCGCGAGCGGCGTGCGCCGCGCGAGGAGCGCGGTCCGCTGCGCGGCGCTGCACGCGAAGAGGTGATCCTTGGGCTCGGCCGCGCCCGCGCGGCGCAGCGCCGCGGCCGCGAGCGAGAGCAGGCGATCGAAGTCGACGTCGGCGCGGCTCAGGACCAGCGTGCCCTCGGGCAGGAGGCGCGAGAGGAAGTCCTCGACGCCCTCGACCGTGTGGAGCCGGCTCTCGGACAGCGCGAGCGCGCCGGTCGACGACGCCTCGGCGGTCTCGGGCGACGGGATCACGATGTTCCGGAAGAGCAGCGGCGTGCGCCGGGCGAAGCTCCGCCCGTCGCCCACGACGAGGTGGACCTCGGGCTTGTCGAACAGGTTGCCGTTGTACGCGGCGTACCGGCCGCGCATCACCTCGAGGACGCCGCGGTCGCCCTCGACGGCGTACACGTCCTTCTGCCCGGCCTTGAGCGCGGCGCGCACGTCGCGCCCGCCCCCGGCGCCGACGACGAGCGCCGGCCCCTGGTCCTTGTGGAGCGCGTAGGCCATGTCCTCGGGCTGGGCCGGGGGCGGCGTCTTCGCGTCGACGATCGGGCTCTGCGCGGCGCTGCCGATCCGCATCATCGCCGCGCCGGCCCTCGGCTTGTCGACCGTGATCAGCGAGCGCTCGCTCCAGGCCTCGTGCTCGGTCCGGTCGGCCGCGCCCCGGCGGAGGCCGGCGAGCCGGAGCCACGGGGCGCCGAGATCGCCGGCGAGGAGCACGAAGCTGCCGAGCACGAACGTGGCGACGAGGCCGCCGTGCGCCCGCTGCTCGTCGCCCTGCCCGCGCGACGCGAGGTAGAAGAAGACGCCCGCCACCGCGAAGAAGATCGCCGCCGCGAGCGCGGCGCGCGGCGCGCCGGCGCGGAGCGCGGCGGCGGCCGCGAGCCCGCCGAGGGCGCCGCCGACGAGGTCGAGCAGGTAGAGGCGGGGCATCTCGGACGCGACGTGCCGGATCGCGGCGGCGAGCGCGAGGCCGGCGAGCGCGAACGGGACGGTGGACGCGGCGTAGAGCAGCGCGAGCCACGGGAGCGCCCCGGGCGCGGGCCCGCGCTGCGAGAGCAGGACGACCGCCGCGAGCGTCGCGCCCGACGCGAGCGACGACAGGGCCGCCATGCGGGCGAAGAGCGCGGCTGGGCGGACGAGCGACGGGGCGAGGTAGAGCGCCGCGCCGCCCGCGCCCGCGCCGAGGAGCGGCAGCGCGAGCGCGACGAACGCGTGGGGCTCGCCGAACAGCGCCGCGCAGATCCGCGTGAGCGAGATCTCGAGCAGGACGGTGGCGCACGCGAGGGCCGCGACGCCGCTGAAGAGGCCGCTCCGCTGGGAGACCCGCATGGGCCCGCTCCTAGCACAGCGGGAAGCGGCCTTTCACCTCTCTCGACCGAGCGGGGCGAGCGGCCACGGCGCGAGCAGGGGGACCGGGCCGCTCGGCCGGAACCCGGGCGCGCCGAGGGGGCTCGCCGCCGCGGCCCCCGCCCCATCGACCTGCGCGCCGCGCGGCGGGGGCTCGCTGGGGCGCGACGCCGGCGCGCCGCCCGGGCGCGGCTCCTCCGCGCCGCTCTGTCTGCCCGGGCGCGGCTCCTCCGCGCCGCTCTGTCGACCCAGGCGCGGCTCCGCCGCGCCGCTCTGTCTGATAGCGCGCGCGCACTCGTCCACCGTGAGGCGACGCGGCCCGTACGCGGACGAGTTGGCCGCGTCGGCGTCCATCAGGCGGGTCGGGGTGTCGATCCCGAAATCGTCGGGGTGCCCCGGCTCGTCGAGCAGCACGTGGCCGAGCTCGTGCGACAGCGCGAACGAGGCGCGATCGGCGCGCAGGCCGGCGCGGTCCTCGATGATCGTGTTCCGGATCGCCCCGCCGTCGGCGAAGATGAACGACTCGCCGATGCGCCCGCCGCCGGCGAAGCTCGGGACCATCACGACGTCGATGGTCGCGGGGTCGCCGTCGTCGAACGCCTTGATCAGCGCGCGCTCCTCGACGGTGCCGGCGATGGCGTCCGTGTCGCTGAAGTGCTGCAGGCCGTCCTCGAGCTCCACGGCGCCGATGCACGCCGTGAGCGTCGGGTCGGTGCTCAGCGCGCCCGACGCCGGCGGCTCGATCGCCGCGGGGGCGCCGCCCGGGCGCCGCACGAGCACGTCGGTGGTCCCGAACGCGCCCGCCCCGATGGCCGGGTTGTCGGAGAGGCGCACCGAGAAGCCCGCGGCGCCGATCGCCGCGGCGACGGCGCGGGCCGCGGCGTCGGGGCGCATGCGGGGCCGGATCGCCGCGGTCACCTCGTGGCCGTCGACGCGCACCCGGATCGCGCCGCCGCTCGCCGGCAGGCCGTGATCGCAGCCGATCGCGAGCAGGTGCGGGCGCGGCGGGTCGACGAAGCGGATGTCGAGCTCCTCCAGCGGGCCGAAGCTCACGCCGCACGCGCCCCAGAGGGCGTTCGCGCGCTCGACCTCCGCGCGCGCGATCGCGATCGCGCCCGCGTCGTCCCCGCCCATCGGCGGCGGCCCGCCCGCGCGCGGCCGCACCATGAGGATGCGCAGGCGCGCGCGCGTGCGCCCGAGGGGCCCGAGCGGCGAGGCGCGCGGGCCGGCGACGCGGATCATCTGGAGCTTCGGCCCGTCGGGCAGGGCGACGACGAGCGCGCCGCCGACCTCGCCCTTCACCGAGCGATCGGCGATCATCGGGTGGTTGCGATCGATGTCGTCGGCGACGACCCGGAGCGGGCGCGTCGAGCCGCACACGAGGCCCGCCGGGACGTCCGGGGGGCACGGGACGTGGCCGAGCGGCACGCTGGGCAGGCGATCGATCGCCCGGCCGGACGGCGCCGCCGAGTGGACGTCGACGGTGAGCGGCAGGTCCTCGGCCGCGCCGATGACGAGCAGCCGGATCGCGTCGGGATCGTCGAGGTTCCCGAACGGATCGTCGCCGAGCCGGTCCGGGGGGGTGCGCTGGAGCGAGGCGTGGGAGCGCGCCATGTCGATGCGCTCCCCGGCGCCGTCGATGGCGCGGACCTCGAACGCGCTGATCGACAGCGTCCTGCCGAAGACGGCGATCTCGCTCCGCCCCGCCCGGACCGCCTGGATCTCGACGCGGCGGGCGCCCGCGGGGATCGCGCTCCCCGGCTGGACGGGGCTGCCGTCGACGAGCAGCCGCAGGCCGCCCGGGATCGCCGCGGGCGCCTGGCTCGCGCCGCGCGGCGCGCGCAGCGCGAGGAGCTCCGGGGAGGGCGGCACGCGGGCCTGCTCGCCGTCGGGCACGCCGTCGGCGTCGTCGTCGTCCCGATCGACCACGACCAGCGCGGGCCCGTCCTGCGCGGCGGAGCTGGCCGGGCCGAGGAGCGCGACGAGGAAGACCGAGAGTGCCGGAAGCCGGCCGTTCATGGATCGCATCGCCCTGCCCGCTCGCCCTCCTCGACCAGTCTATCGCGCCGTGGGCCGGGCGCAGCTCGCGCCGCGCGCCGTCGGGAGCCCTCCGATGGCGGTGCGTCCGGCCCTGCGCCACGTGTCGCGCCATGGCCAGCGTCAGCGCCGTCATTTTCGGTGTCGACGGCACGATCCTCGACGCCGTCGATCTGCATGCGGCCGCCTGGCAGCGGGCCTTCGCGCGGTTCGGCCGCGAGGTCGCGCGGGAGAAGCTCTGGCGCCACGTCGGCGAGGGCGCGGACCGGCTCCTGCCGGTGTTCCTCTCGCCCGAGGAGATCGGCTGGATCGGCGCCGGGATCGCGTCGCTCCACGACGAGATCTACGCGCGCGAGCTCCTCCCCGGGGCGCGCGTCTTCCCGAGGGTGCGCGAGCTCTTCGAGCGCGTCGCGCGCGACGGGCGCCGGATCGTCGCCGCCGCGTCGATGCCGCGCGGCTTGCTCGACGCGAGCCTCGAGCGCGCCGGGGTGGGCGACCTGGTCTCGTGGGCGGTGTCGGCGGACGACACGGGGAGGTCGAAGCCGCATCCCGACGTCCTCGAAGCGGCGCTCGACCGGCTGGGCAGCGTCGATCCGCGCGAGGTGGTGCTCGTCAGCGACACGCCGGGAGGCGCCGAGGCCGCGGCCAAGCTCGGCATCCTGGCGGTGGGGCTGCGCTGCGGAGGCTTCCCCGAGATGGAGCTCGTCGAGGCGGGGTGCGCGTCGCTCTACCGCGATCCGGAGGACCTCCTCGCGCGGTACGACGCGTCGCCGCTCGCGCCGCAGCGGGAGCGGCTCGCGGGGTAGTTCCACCCACCAGGAGTCCTGTCAGGGATCCGGAGAGAGAGTTCAACGCAAAGGCGCAAAGGCGCAAAGGCGCAAAGGCGCAAAGGCGCAAAGGCGCAAAAAGATTTGTCGTTTTGCGTCTTCGCGTCTTTGCGCCTTTGCGTTTAGTTCTCTTCGCTCGCGAGGCAGATCCCTGGCGGGAGTTCTGACCCGCGGAGATAGTCGCGGCTCAGGGGCCACGGGGGGGGCGCTCGGAGCGCGCGGCCCGGGCGCGCTGGCCCTCGGCGGCGACGAGCTGCTCGCGGAGCGCCCGCCGCTCGGGCTCATCGATGGGCGACGCGGTGGTCGAGCCGTCGCGGAGCGCCACCGAGTAGACCGAATCGAGCGGCAGGAGGTCGAGGAGCGCGGGGCTCTCGGTCGTGAGCAGGAGGTGGCGCTGGGCGGAGGCGCCGCGCAGGTACTCGAGCAACGCCGGCAGCGCGCCGCGATCGACGTCCGCGTCGGGGTGCTCGAAGCCGGCGAGCACGAGCGGCGGCTCCTGCGAGAGCGCGGTGACCATGGCCGCGAGCCGCAGCGTCGCGTCCGGCTCGTCCGTGGCCGCGCGCCAGCGCTCGCGGCCGCCGTCGTCGACGCCGTGACGCAGCTCCGGGACGAGGAACCCGCCGGACGAGATCGCGCGGGCGCCGTCGACCTCGCCGAGCACCTGGGACAGGCTGGCGAGGAACTGCTCGCTCCAGCGCTCCTTCTCGAGCGCGCGAATGACGGAGCCCCAGTTCTCGCCGCTCGCGCGGAGGCGGCGGGATGCGCTGATCTTCTGGGGCGAGCGGAGGGGGCGCGGCGCGAGGGAGTAGAGGACCGCGCGGCGCAGCTCGTCGCGCATCGGGGTGAGCGGTCCGTCGGAGAGCAGCGGCAGGACGAGCCTGGCGCCGCTCACGGCGATGGGGGCGACGCCGCGGTAGGCGAGCGTGCCGCTGCGGCCCTTGTCCTTGCGCGAGAACCCCTTCGGGCTGCCCTTCAGCCGGTCGAAGGAGACCTCGGGCGGGTCGCTGCCGGCGTCGAAGACGTCGCGCAGGCCCGGCTTGACGAGCCGGGTGAGCGCGCTGCGCTGCCACCACGCGGCCGCCTCGCTCTTCACGCGCGGCTCGCCGTCCCGGTCGCCGGGCGCGAGCTGCACGAGCCAGAACCCGTGGCCCTCGGTCCTGGAGACGGCGACGCCGAGGGTGGTGACCGCGCCGCTGCCGCGGGGGCGCTGCAGCGCGCCGCCGCCGCGGCGGCTGGCCGCCGCCTGCTCGAGCGCCCCGTTGGCGCACTCGGCGAGGAACCGCACGGCGTCGAGGAGGCACCCCTTCCCCGCGCCGGGCGGACCGACGAGCGCGGTCAGCGCGCCGAGCGTGAGCTCGATGCCGGGCCCGATGCTGCCGTAGTTGCTGACGTAGACGTGGGTGATCATCGCGGCGCGGCGCCCCTCTTCCAGGCCGTGCCCTCCCCTCGCGCTGCGGGATGAGCCGGACGGGCTGGGCGGCCCTCCAGGGACGCCGGTGGGAGCGCCAGGGACGCTGGAGCGCGCGTCAGGGACGCAGGCACGACGGCCAGGGACGTGGCGTTGTGCTCCCGGGGCGCGTCGCGCTGTGCGGCAGGGACAGGCAGCCGCGCATCTGGGACAGGCAGCCGCGCATCTGGGACAGGCAGCCGCGCATCTGGGACAGGCAGCCGCGCGCCTGGGACATCCGGCCGGCGTGGAAGCGGGCCGGTGGGCGCTGGCATGTTCATGCCGCGGAGATATCCGGGCGCCGGGGTCAGCCGCCTCCCCTCCCGGGCCGGTGCTAGGCGGCCTTCGGTACCTTCCTGAGACGCTTCGATGCTCCCCACCCGACGAGGAACATCGAACGCCTCGTCCGCGATGGCCGCAACAAGATCTTTCAGGCGGAGCGCCACCCCGCGAGGGCCGGGCGATCGCGCCCGCAGGATCGTAAGGCCCGGCACGGAACCGCGGCGGTGAGCCGAGGCGCGCTAGGGTCGAGGAGGCGGGTACACCCCGAGAGCGCCGGGCGCGGCGAGGAACCGCAGCGCGTTCTCGAGCGTACGAAACGACCTCGCCTGCGACGCGCGCAGCACGCCGAAGTCGATCCACTGGGTGAGCCGGAGCTGGTCGAGCGTGGGCTTGTACGTTTTGCCCGGCGGGAAGCGCTCCGAGAGCCACCCCTTCACATCGCGGATGCTCTCGGGATTCTCCGGGCACGTCGTGCCCTCCGCGATGCGCACGCCGGGGCGGATCTCCCGGCCCGCCATGAGGTGGATGCACGGCAGGAACCACGCCTCAAACTCGCGGTGTGCCAGCACCACGGCGGCAGGAAACGGCAGGCTCGCGGCCGTGACCCACGCCGCGGTCTCGGGGCCCGCCGTGGCCGGGCATCCATCGTCCTCATCGCGGAGCAGCAGCGCCAGGGAGCAGTCGCGCTCGCTGCGCAGGAGCTCGCAGGCTTGCAGCACGCCAGCGCGGGTGTTGAGCGCCTTGCCGCGCTTGGGGGCGCCCCAGACCGCGTGCCGCAGCCCGAGGTCGGCCCAGAGCCGAATGACCAGGTTCCTCGCCGCACCGACCTCGCCGTGCCCCTCCACGATCAGGTAGGCCTTACCCATCGTCATCAATCCCCTCGGGGTGGAGGCCTTCCGCGTGGAGGAGATCGCTGGTGGACATCAGGCGCTTGCGCACGAGCTCGCGCTGCCGCTCGTCCACGCGCGAGACGGTGGTCGCACCGCCTCGCCGCTCGACCACGCGAAGGCTATCAATAGGCAGCAGATCCAGAAGATCAGGGCTGTGCGTCGTGAGGAGGATCTGGCTGCGGCGTGAGGCCTCCCTCAGAAAATCGAAGAGGATCGGAAGGGCGCCAGGGTGGACGGCAAGCTCCGGCTCCTCGATGCCGATGAGCGACAGCGGCGGCTCCTGGAAGAGAGCCGTGAGGATCGCCGACACGCGCAGCGTCCCGTCCGACTCCTGCGCGGCACCGCGCCAGCGCCCGTCGCCCGACGCGTCGGCGCCGTGGCGGAACTCCGGGATCAAGTACCCGCCCGCGCGCACGACGCGGTAGTCGTCGACATCCCCGGCGATGCGGCTCAAAGAACAAAGAAGCTCGCCACCCCAGCGTTCCTTGTCCAGCGACGAGAGCGTCCAGGCCCAGTTCTCGCCGTTTGCCATCATCGGCTTCTCGGGATTCGGCGCACGCGGCGGGCGCAGCTCGTTCGGAAACAGCGAGTACATTGCCACCCGATTGAGCTCGTCTGCGAGCGGCCTCAGAGCCTCGTCCGAGACCTGAGGAAGCGCCAGCGCCGTATGGGTGGGCGGGGAGAGCAGCCCGAGGATGTCGCCGACCTTGCTGACATGAAGTCCTCCGAACCGAACGAAACCGGAGCCGTGCTGGCTCCTCAAGGCCGCCTGCAGATCGGGCACCTCCTCCAGGCGCAGCAATTTCTCCAGTTCCTCACCTGCCCAGGTGCCCGGTGTTCCCCCTTGCACCCACGCGGCTCGCTCGCTCTTCACCTCGAAACCGCCGTCGCCGCCTGCCGGCTGGAGCGTGAAGGCCCAGATACCCAGGCCGCCGTGAGTATGTACCTCCGCACCGACGGTCAGCCCCAACGACGCCGTGTCGCCCTGGTGCAAGAGCGATCCGAACCCCTGCCGCTGATGCATGGTCATCGCGAAGCTGAGCGGCGCTCGTAGACAATCGGCGAGGAAGCGCACCGCGTCCACGATGTTGCTCTTCCCTGAGGCGTTCGGCCCGACGAGCGTCGTGAGCTCCGCGAGCGGCAGCTCCACCTCGCCGATGCTGCGGTAGTTCCTGGCGAAGACCTTGGTGATCATGGCTGCCTCATGGCGAGGGCTCGTCTACGCGCCGTCAGGCCGTGCGCGCGATCGCGATCGCGAGCGCCTCGCCGTCGACGCTGAGCTCGCGCCGCTCGGCCTGCCCCCACGCCGCGGGCGCCGCCCCGAGCACGAGCTCGGCCGCGAGCGCCTCCTGCATGAGGATCTCCCGCGCCGCCCCGGCCACCTTGCGGGCCCGCTCGCTGCCGTCGATCGCGAGCCGGATCCGCTCGGTGAAGCCGAGGTCGAGCTCCTTGCGCAGCCCCTGCACGCGCGAGAGGATCTCCCGGCCGAGCCCCTCGTCGCGGAGCGCGTCCGTGAGCGCCGTGTGCAGCACGACGACCCCCGCGCGGCCGCCGGCCGCCGCGAACCCCTCGCCCGCCTCCACGGCGACCTCGATCTCCTCGGGGCCGAGCTCGACCTGCTCGCCGTCGAGCGCGATCGCGATCTTGCCCTCGGTCGCCAGCGCCGCGCGCAGCGCCGACGCGTCGGCCTTCGCGAGGACCTGCTTCGCGAGCTGCACCTTCTTGCCGAGCTTCGGCCCGAGCGCGCGGAAGTTCGGCTTGAGCACGTAACGGACCGCGCTCCCCTCCTCGCCGGGCTTCAGGAAGCGCACCTCGTGGACGTTGAGCTCCTCGGCGATGAGCGGCACGTGCTCGGCGAGCGCCGCCGCGAGCCCCTGCTGCGACAGCACGACGTCCGCGCGCGCGAGCGGCTGCCGCACCTTGAGCTTGTTCGCCGTGCGCACCTGCAGCCCGAGCGAGACGAGCTCGCGCACCGCGCGCATCTCGACCGCGAGCGGCTCGTCCACCGCGGCGGGGTCCGCCTCCGGGAAGGCCACGAGGTGCACGCTTTCCGGCTGCGACGCGGGCCACGGCCGCCGCACCAGGTTCTGGTACATGGCCTCGGCGAGGAACGGCGTGAACGGCGCGCTCAGCTTGGCGATCGCGACGAGCACCTCGTACAGCGTGAAGTACGCGTCGCGCTTGTCCTGGGCCGCCCGCACGGCGCCCGGCGCGACGTCGAGCGGATCCGCCGCCGTGGCGGCCCAGAAGCGCGCCCGGCTCCGGCGGACGTACCAGTTCGACAGCGCGTCCACGAGGTCGACCAGCCGCTGCGCGGCCTCGTACAGCCGGTATTCGTCGAGGTGCGCCGTCACCTCCCGCGTCGAGAGCGCGAGCTCCGAGAGGATCCACCGGTCGAGGAGCGACCGCTCCTTCGCCGGCCGGTAGCCGGCGCTCGCCGCGAGCGCCGCGGGCGACGTGTCCGTCGCACCGGGGTTCCCCTCCGCGGGCGAGAAGCCGTCGATGTTCGCGTAGATGGTGAAGAACGAGTAGACGTTCCGGAGCTTGACCGCGAACTCCTTCTGGAGGGCGCGCACGTTCGTGAGCGAGTGGCGCGTGTTCGTCCACGGCGGGGAGGACGCGTAGAAGAACCACCGGAACGCGTCGGCCCCCGGCGCGGAGGTCGACGGGTCCTCGATGGTGACGCGCTCGGCCCGGTCGAGCCGCGGCACGTCGTTCGGCATCACCGAGAGCGCCCCCTGCCCGGGGGTGAGGCCCAGCCTGTCGAGATCGGCCTCGGAGAGCGCGACGATCCGCCGCGGCATCCCCTTCTGCGGCCGGAGCTCCATCGCGACCGGCTGCGCCTCGCGATCGGCGCGGTACATCCGCACCTTCGCGGCGTCGCCCGTCAGGTCGAGCCCCTCGTAGTCCTCGCGCGCGATGAGCGCGACCCCGTCCTTCGGCTGCGCCCCCTTCACCTCCGCGGCCCGCACCGCGGCGAACTCCATCCGGACGCGCTCGAGGATGACCTCGGGCGGCGTGTAGTTGCCCTTCGACTTGCTCTCCTTCTTGCCCTCGCGGTCGCAGACGTGCCCCAGCACGACGCACGTCTTGTACGGGTGCGGGTAGCTCCGGACCCGCGACAGCCCGAGCTTCTCCTGCGTCGCCTCGTCGAAGACCAGCGTCGAGACCATCAGGAGCGAGTAGAACCAGCCGCGCGTCTGGTCGATCGCCTCGCTGATGAAGTCCGCCGGGAACGCGCGATCGAACAGCTCCTTCGAGCCGGGGGCGTGCGGGTAGCCCCACTGCGCGAACGGCATGCTCCCGCTGTCGAACCACGCGTCGATGACCTCGGTCACGCGCCGCATCTCGCCGCCGCACGACGGACAGGGGAACGTCACCCGGTCGATCCACGGCTTGTGGACGATGAGGTGGTCGTTCAGGCTCGGGTCGGCCTTCTTCGCCTCGTGGAAGTGGTCGAAGGCGCGCGGGTTCAGCGCCTCGATCTCGGCGACCGACGCCGGGGCGAGCTGGTGATCCTCGCTGTTGGAGCAGATCCAGACGTTGAGCGGCGTCCCCCAGTACCGCTCGCGCGAGAGCGCCCAGTCGACGTTGTTGGCGAGGAAGTCGCCGAAGCGACCCTCCTGGATGTGGGGCGGCATCCAGTGGACCGCGCGGTTGTTGGCGATCGCCTTGTCGATGTTCTCGCGCGTCCTGACGTACCAGGCGGGCCGCGCGAGCTGGATCAGCGGATCGTCGTCGGCGCGCCAGCAGAACGGGTAGTCGTGGCGGTACTTCTCGTCGTGGACGAGCAGCCCGCGGGCCGCGAGATCCTTGAGGATGAGCGGGTCGGCGTCCTTCACCCAGAGGCCCGAGAACGGCGTGAGCCCCGGCTCGAACGTGCCGTCCGGCCGCACCGCGCACAGGATCGGGACCTCGCCCGCGGCGCCCGGCTCGGCGAGCTCGGCGACGCGCCGCTTGTGGGCGTTGAAGTCGTCCTCGCCGAACGCGGGCGCGACGTGGACGACGCCGGTGCCGGAGTCGAGCGTGACGAAGTCGGCGCCGATCACGACCCAGTAGAGCGGCTCCTCCTTGCCGTCCTTCCGCCGCAGGGTGGCGCCCTCGAGCGACCTCGAGTAGCTATCGAACGGCGGGCGGTACCGCTTCCCGATGAGCTCGCTCCCCTTGAGCTCGCGGAGCACGGGCAGGTCGCGCTTGAGCTTCTTCGCGAGCTCCTCGCGCAGCGCCGCGGCGACGATGAGCTTCCGGGCCACCGGCGCGGCCCCGCCCGCGGGCGCCCCCGCGTCGACGACGACGTAGTCGAAGTCGGGCCGCACGGCGGCGTAGCCGTTCGAGGGCAAGGTCCACGGCGTGGTCGTCCAGGCGCAGAGCGCGGTGTCGGGCTCGTCCACGAGCGGGAACGCCACGAACACGCTCGGGTCGTCCACGGTCTTGTAGTTCCAGCCGACCTCGGCCGCGCTGAGCGCCGTCCCCCCCTGCGGCCACCACCAGCAGACGCGGTGGCCGCGGTAGAGCAGCCCCTTCTTGTGCAGCTGCGAGAGCGCCCACCAGACGCTCTCGACGTAGCTCCGGTGGTAGGTGACGTAGGCGCTGTCGAGGTCGACCCAGAAGCCGATCTTGTCGGTCAGGCTCTCCCACGCCTCGGTGTACCGGAAGACCGAGTCGATGCAGCGCGAGATGAACGGCTCGACGCCGTAGCGCTCGATGTCGGCCTTGCCGTGGATGCGCAGCTCCTTCTCGACCTCGACCTCGACCGGCAGTCCGTGGGTGTCCCAGCCGGCCTTCCGCGGGACGTCGTAGCCGCGCATCGTCTTGTAGCGGGGGAAGACGTCCTTCACGGCGCGCGTGAGCACGTGGCCGTTGTGCGGCATGCCGTTGGCGGTCGGCGGGCCCTCGTAGAAGACGAACGTGCCCTTGGACGGGCCGGTGGCGCGGGTCTCGGCGCGGAGCGTCTTCTCGAAGATGCGGTGCTGCTTCCAGAAGGCGAGGATCTTCGCCTCGTCGGCGGGGAAGTTCAGCTCGGTCGCCACCTTGTCGAACAGGGGCTCGTGCGGGCCGTCGGTCGGTTTCTTCGAGGACGCTTCGGACATGGCCCGGCCTAGTAGCAAGGCGGATTGCCAGCGTCGAGGGAGGCGCGGGGGAGCGGCGAGCGGGAGGAGTGATAGGCTAGCGGCATGAGCGCACAGCACCCGCTGCTCCCGGGCAACGCCCCCGAGGTGGAGGCCGCGTTCCAGGCCGTGCCGGAAGAGATGGTCGCCGAGATCCTCGACGGGGAGCTGCACACGTTCCCGCGGCCGGGGCGGCCGCACACGCGTACGGCGTCGCTCCTGGGCGGAAGCCTCACGGGCCCCTTCGATCGCGGGAGAGGCGGACCTGGCGGCTGGATCATCCTCGACGAGCCCGAGCTCCACCTCGGACCGCGGCCCGACAAGGTCGTCCCCGATCTCGCCGGCTGGCGTCGGGAGCGCATGCCCGACCCGCTCGGCCCGGAGGGCGCGCCCGCGCACTACGACCTCGCGCCCGACTGGGTCTGCGAGGTGATCTCGCCGCGCACCGAGCGCGTCGATCGCGGCAAGAAGATGCGGATCTACCGTCGCGAAGGGGTCCGCCACGCCTGGCTGATCAACCCGGTCGCACAGACCCTCGAGGTGTACCGGCTCGACGACGGCCGGTGGTGGCTGCTCGACACCCACGAGGGCGACGAGGTCGCGCGGGCCGAGCCGTTCGACGCGATCGAGCTGCCGCTCGCCGACCTCTGGGCCAGGTAAGGACGTCCGCCGCGCGGCCCGGCGGCGTGGGCGCGGCGGCGGCCGCTGGCGAGGTCACCCCCCGAGCGGCGCCGGCAGCGCGCCGCCGAAGTCGGCGCGGATCGCGGCCACCCCGTCCGCGCCCGCCGCGAGGCAGGCCGGCGCCGAGCCCGCGTCCACGCCGCCGAGGGCGATGAGCGCGAGCCCGCGCGACGCGGCCGCGAGGCGGGCCCGCGCCTCGCCCAGCGCGGCGAGCCCGAGGGGCGGGCCCTTGCCGGGCGTCGCGAAGATCGGCGAGAGCACGGCCGCGTCTGCCCCGGCCTCCGCCGCGCGGAGCACCTCGTCCACGCCGTGGCAAGCGACCGAGACGAAGACGCCGGCGCCGAGCAGGGCGCGCGCGTCGGCCACCGCGACCGAGCGGCGGCCGAGGTGCACGCCGTCCGCGCCCAGCAGCAGCGCGAGATCCAGGCGGTCGTTGACGACGAACGAGGCGCCGATCGCGGCGGTGGCGTCGCGCAGGCGCCGGCCGAGCGCGTAGAGCGCCGCGCCGGAGAGCTCGGGGTCGCGGAGCTGCACCGCCACCCGGGCGCGGGCCTCGGGGGGCAGGGCGCCGAAGGCCGAGAGCCGCGCGAGCAGGGCCGGCTCCGGCACGTCCGCCGTCTGGGTGATCAGGGTCAACCGCGGGGTGAGCATGGCCGTCCTCCTCCGCCGACGCGCGGCGCGTCAGCGGTCTCCGTCGCCCGGGGCGCGCTCCCCTCCCGGAGCGCCCGGCTCGCCGAGCGCCTCGAGGTCCTGCCGGGCCATCCGGGCGAACCGGCTGGCAGGATACCGCTCGACCAGGAAGCGCAACGTGTCGGCCTGGGCCCGGCGATCGCCGCTCGCCTTGAAGCGCTCGGCCAGGCCGTACAGAGCCTCGCTCGGATCCTCGTACTGGCGATGATCCGGGTCGACGTCGCCCGCGCACTGGTAAGGCGCGCGCGCGAGGGCGGCGAAGATCACGAGCGGGCCGAGGGCCGCGCGGATGCCGGTGAGCACGGGCGCCATTCGCCGATGAACGGGCGCGAGCGTCAAGAGGACGCCGCGCCCGCGGGCCGCCGCGCCCCGCCCGCCCGGGCCGTCAGCTCAGGGGAGGAGCGCCCGGCCGCGCGGCGCCGTTCTCGATCCCGCCCTTCGGGCCCGGGACGCTGAAGGCCGCGTCGCCGACGTCCTGCCCGCCCGCGCTCGGCCGGCGGGCGCTGCGCACCGCGCGCAGGAGCGTGTCGTGGAGGGCGCGCGCGCTGTCGTCCCAGTCGCGCCCGCCGGCGAGCTCCGCGACCCGCGCCGGGTCGTACTCGTGCCGCGCGGCGCGCAGCAGCGCGTCCGCGAGCGCGCCCTTGTCCCCCGGCGGGATGAGCTCGCCGAGCTCCGGGCTGTGGAGGATGTCGGGGATGCCCCCCACGCTCGTCCCCACCACGCGGCGCCCCGAGGCGAGCGCCTCCAGCACGACGTTGGGCGTCCCCTCGTGCAGGCTCGGGAGCACGAGGGCGTCCGAGGCCCCGAGCCACAGCGACACCTGGTCGTGCGGCAGGTAGCCGGTCACCGTCAGCCGGCCGCCCAGCCGGGCGGCGGCGGCCTTGCACGCCTGCTCCTCGGCGCCGCTGCCCACGAGCGTGAGCTCGAGGTCCGGGTGCGCGGGCGCGAGCCGCTCGAACGCCTCGACCAGATCGAGCACCCCCTTGTCCCGGTTCAGGTGGCCGACGAAGACGAACATCTTCGATCCAGGCGACCGGCCGAGCGCCGCGCGCGACTCGGCGCGGCTGCGCGGCTGGAACAGCTTCGCGTCGACGCCGTTCATGATGACGTCGATGCGATCGCGCTGCACGCCGAGCGCCGCGACCCCGTCCGCGAGCTTGCGGCTGACCGCCACCACCCGGGTCGCGCGCGTCAGGCCCCAGCTGAGCGGCCGCCGCAGCCGCGCGTCGCGCGGGATCACGTCGATGTCCGAGCCGTGCACCTTGATCACCACCGGCACCCCGAGCAGCCGCCCCAGGCACACGGCGGCGAAGCCGTCCGGGTAGGCGAAGGCCCCGACGATCACGTCGGGGGACGGGCCGCGCCCGACGAGCTCCGGGAGCATCGACGCCGCGTACAGCGGGCCGTTCAGGGCCGGCGCGACCCTCGGCACGTAGAGATAGCGCGGGTGCCGGACCGGCAGCCCGTCGATGACCTCCTCGCGCGGCGCGCTGGCGCCGACAGGCCACTTCGAGAGCCGCTTGATGCCAGGGAACCACGGGATCGTCGCGAGCACCCGAACGTCGCAGTAACGCGACAGCGCGGCGAACTGCCGACGATTGTACGGCGCCTCGTCCGGGTGTACCGCGTTCGGGAAAATCTTCGTGATAAGCAAAACACGCATCCGCCGCAAGAGCTCCTCCTGTCTGATCGATCCGAGGCAGCGAGCGCGCCGGCAACAGAGGCTTTGGTGCCGGCGCCGTTCGAGGCGTCTCGTTGGGTCTCGTCGGGTATCGTCGCGTCTCGTCGCGTCTCGTCGCGTCCCGTTCAGGCTTGTTGAGGCTCGCTGAGCCTCGCTTCAAGCTCGCTCGGTCTCGCTCAGCCCCGTATTCAGCGCCGGTCCCTGGCTCGTTCCCCCGGACCTTTGCGGCCGCGGCGAGGCCTCCCCGCCGCGCCGCCGGGCGACGAGCTCGTCGAAGAGCCGCACGTGCGCGTCGACCATCGCCTCCAGGCTGAACTGCTCGGCGAACTTCGCGGGGCCGCGCGTGCGCGCGCGCTCGCGGAGCTCCGCGTCGCGGGCGACCCGCGAGAGGTGCTCGACCAGCGCGCCCGGGTCCTTCGGCGGGACGAGGAACCCGTCGACCCCGTGCTCGATGATCTCGGGGACGCCTCCGACGCGGCTCGCCACGATCGGCTTGCCGAGCGCGAGCGCCTCGAGCAGCGCGAGCGGCAGCCCCTCCCAGAGCGACGGGAGCACGTAGGTGTCGAACGCGGAGACGAGCTCGGGGACGTCCGAGCGATACCCGGGGAAGAGCATCCGGTCGCCGAGCCCCGCGTCCCTGGCGCGCTGCTGGAGCTCCCCCCGGAGCGGGCCGTCGCCCGCGACGACGAAGCGCGCCTCCGGGGCGCGCCGCAGCACCTCGGGCGCCGCCTCGATGAGGTAGCGGAGCCCCTTCTGCTCGATGTGCACCACCGCGCACCCGAACACGAACTCCTGCTCGCCGATGCCGAGCTCCGCGCGGATGCGCCCCTGCTGGCCGCTCGTCAGGGCCCGGGCGAAGCGCGTCCCGTCGATGCCGTTGTGGATGACCCGGACCGGCGCGCGGACCTTCACGTCGTCGACGAGGATGCGCTTCAGGTCGTGCGAGACCGCGACCATCTCGTCGGCGAGGTAAGCGTAGTAGCCGAACTTGCGCCGATCGAACCCCTTCGCCCGGTTGATCTGGTTGTGCTCCGAGTAGACGACCAGCGGCCGATTCCGGAGCAGGCGCGCCGCGAGGCCGGCGAAGATGAGCGGAGCCCGGTTGTGGACGTGGACGATATCCACGGAGCGCTGGTGGAAGAAGCGCCGGATCCAGAGGATCGCCTCGGGATCGCTCTTGAGGCCGGGCAGCACCGGCCGGAGATCCTTCGTGATCACGAGGCACTTGGAGCGGGGGAGCTTCACCTCCGAGAAGAGCCGCCCCTCGCCGTCGAGGCAGATCAGCGAGAGGTCGAAGCCCTGGTCGCCGAGCCGATCGAGGAGGCTCAGCACCACCTTCTCGAGCCCGCCTACCTCGAGGTTGTTCACGACCATGCAGACGTTGGGCTTGCTCATATTCTCCTGAGCGGACCGTCAGGCGCCGCGGTCGTCCTCGGAGCGCCCAGTCGCGCCACGACAGAGGTGTCGACCGTGCGATGAGCGTTCCGTGTCATTGTGACTCAGGGTTGTGAGCGTATCATGACCCCGGCGTGCTGTTCGTTTGACTTCGCACATCGCGACGCCGCGCGCCGCACACCGCTCCCCCGCAGCGCGCTCTCCCGTAGCGCGCTCTCCCGTAGCGCGCCGCTCCCCGCGGCGCAGGGCCTGCCGCCCGCGGCGCAGCGGGGCGCCCCCGCCGCGCTCTACAGCCCGGCGATCTTGCCCTGCTCCGGCGAGGACGCCGTCGCGTAGAGCTTCTTCGGCATCCGTCCCGCGAGGTAGGCCATCCGCCCGGCCCTCACCGCGTCCCGCATCGCCTGCGCCATCAGGATCGGGTCCCGCGCGCCCGCGATGGCCGTGTTCATCAACACCCCATCACACCCGAGCTCCATCGCCACCGCGGCGTCGCTCGCCGTCCCGACGCCCGCGTCCACGATCACCGGCACCTTCGCCGTCTCGCGGATGATCATCAGGTTGTACGGGTTCCGGATGCCGAGCCCGCTCCCGATCGGCGCGGCCAGGGGCATCACGGCCGCGCACCCGATGTCCTCCAGCTTCCGACAGACGATCGGGTCATCCATGCAGTAAGGCAGCACCGTGAAGCCCTCCTTGACCAGGATCTTCGCCGCCTCCAGCGTCGCCTCGTTGTCCGGGAACAGCGTCCGTTCGTCGCCGATGACCTCGAGCTTCACGAGGTCCGACAGCCCGAGCTCGCGCGCGAGCCGGCAGGTGCGGACCGCGTCCTCGACGGTGTAGCAGCCCGCCGTGTTCGGCAGGATCGTGACGCGCCGCTGCTGGAGCAGCGACATCATCGACCCCTCGCCCCGGTCCTTCAGGTTCACGCGGCGGAGGGCCACCGTGACCACCTCCGCGCCGGACGCCTCGAGCGCGCGACGGGTCTCCTCCAGGTCCTTGTACTTGCCCGTCCCCACGAAGAGGCGGGAAGTGAACGTGTGTCTGCCGATCGTGAACGCGTCGCTCGTCATCGCAGGCTCCTCGGGTCTCGACCCAGACGATCTAGCTAGTCGGACCGGGACACAGGGTC
Source organism: Sorangium sp. So ce836 (assembly GCF_028553905.1). NCBI lineage: Bacteria > Pseudomonadati > Myxococcota > Polyangiales > Polyangiaceae > Sorangium > Sorangium sp. So ce836. The sequence goes on from NZ_CP102233.1 coordinate 7,502,646, forward strand.
CAGCACGACCGCGCCGCGGGCTTCCGGCGTGCCCCGCTCGCCAGCATGGTATCGTTGCCCCTATGTCTCCCAGAGCCTCGCTCATAGCCCTCCTCTTCGCGTTGCCACCCGCGGTCACCCTCGCGCCGGGGGGCGACGCCGCCCCAGCAGCCGGGGTGAGCCCCGGCGCGCTCCTGTCCGGCCCGCGCGCCGCGCAGGCGGCCGTCGCCATCCAGCTCTCGCTGGACGAGCTCGTCGCCGCCGCCTCGTACGTCGTGGTCGCGACCGCGACCGAGCAGTACAGCCGGTGGGAGGAGCTCGGCGGGGCCAAGAGGATCGTGACGTATACCCGCCTGTCGATCGACCGGACGGTGGCCGGACAGCCCGACGCCGACGTGTGGGTGAGGACGCTCGGGGGCATCGTCGGGGACATCGGACAGCACGTGGCCGGCGACGCGCAGCTCAGGGTCGGCGCGCAGGCGATGGTCTTCGTGTCCCGGGCGAGCTCCGCGCTCGTCGTGTCCGGGATGGCCCAGGGCCACTACCCCATCGTCGACGCCGAGGAGACGCAGCGGATCGCCGGCGCGCCGCGCATCGCCGTGCGGCGGCTGGCCGCGAGCCCGTCCAGCGGGACCGTCCTGGCCCGGCCCGGCCCCGCGATCTCGGCGCGCGAGCAGCTCGTCGGCGCGACGGTCGACGCGGCGATCGACGCGGTGAGCCGCGCCTGGAAGGCGAAGCATGCGCAGCAGTGACCTCGCGCCCGCAACACGGAGAGAGCGCGCCCGCGCCCGCGCCCGCGCCGTCGCCTCGTTCACGCTCGTCGCCGCGGCGCTCGCCATTCCCCGGGCCGCCCTGGCGTACTGCCGCACCAGCGTCTGTCCCGAGACCCAGTCGACCGCGGCCGTCTGCAACCCGCAGCAGGCGACCGACTGCGGTATCCCCCTCGCCTGGCCGTCGCCGTGCGTCAGCTACTCGCTCCAGGAAGACGCCTCGCACCAGGTCACGCTCGCGGAGGCCGAGGCGATCTTCGAGCAGGCGTTCGCCACGTGGACCGCGGCCGACTGCGGCGGCGGGGCGACCCCGCGCATGGAGGTCACCTACCTCGGCCCGATCTCGTGCGACGCGCACGAGTACAACCAGCGCAAGGGGAACGCGAACATCATCACGTTCCGGGACGACGGCTGGCCGTACGGGAGCGGCGGGAGCACCCTCGCGCTCACGACCGTCACCTACAACCTCAAGAACGGCGAGATCTACGACGCCGACATGGAGATCAACTCGTTCGACGTGACGCTCTCGATGGGCGACGACGACGTCTCGTTCGACCTCCTGAGCATCGCCACGCACGAGGCCGGCCACTTCCTCGGGCTCTCGCACTCGGCCGACGTCGGCGCGACCATGTACGCCGACTACCGGCCGGAGAGCACGATGCTCCGCGACCTCGACGACGACGACCGCGCGGGGATCTGCTCGGTGTACCCGCCCGGGGAGCCGGTCGAGGCGTGCGACCCCACGCCGCGCCACGGCTTCTCCGACCTGTGCGCCGAAGATCAGCCCGCCCCGAAGGAGGGCGGCGGCTGCGCCGCGGCCCCGTCGCCGGGCGGCGGCGGCGGCGGGCTCCTCGCCGCGGCGGTCGCGTCGCTCGGCGCGCTCGCGCGGGCGCGGCGCGGCAGGGCGGCGCGCCCGGGCCGGGAGAGGGCCCGCTGAGCCAGGATCCCCCCGTCCTCGTCGAGCGCGAAGGCGATCTCGCCCGGCTCGTCGAGCGCGCGGCGCGCGCCGACGCGCTCGCGGTCGACGTGGAGGCCAACGGGCTGTTCGCGTACCGCCCGCGGCTCTGCACGGTCCAGCTCGCCTTCCGCGAGGGCGACGGCTTCGCGGTCGCGGTCGTCGACGCGCTCCGCGCGCCGGTCGCGCCGCTCGCGCCGCTCCTCGGGGCCGCGGGGCCGCCCAAGGTGCTGCACGACCTCACCTTCGACGCGCGCATGCTCGCCGAGGCGGGCGCGCCGCTCGCCGGCGTGCGCGACACCTCGGTCGCCGCGCGCATGCTGGGGCGCGCGGCGACGGGGCTCGCGGCGCTCGCCTCGACGGAGCTCGGCGTGAAGATCGACAAGCAGCTCCAGCAGCACGACTGGGGGCGCAGGCCGCTCGCGGACGCCGAGCTGCGCTACCTGGCCGACGACGTGCTCCACCTGCTCCCGCTCGACGCGCGGCTCGCGGAGCACGTCCGCGCGCTCGGGATCGAGGACGAGATCGCGGAGGAGTGCGCCTACAAGCTGGCGGCCGCCCTCGGCCCGCCGCGCGATCCGCGGCCGGCGTACGCGCGCATCAAGGGGGCCCAGGCGCTCGACCCGGAGGGCCGCGCGATCCTCCGGCGGCTCGTCCTGGCGCGCGACGCCGCCGCCGAGGAGGCCGACCTGCCCGCCTTCAAGATCGTCGCCGGCGAGGCGCTCCTCGAGCTCGCGCAGCGGAGGCCGACCCGGGCCGACGACGTGCGCGCCGTCCGCGGGGCCGCGGCGGGCCGCGCGGCCGGCCTCGTCGCCGCGTGGCTCCGCGCCATCGAGCAGGGGCGCAGCGACGGCGACGTGCCGGAGGACGAGCGCGCCCTCTTCGCGCAGACCCGCCCGTCCCGGAGGGAGCTCTCCGTCCGGCGCGCGATGGAGACCCGGATCGCGGCGTGGCGCAGGGCCGAGGCGAAGGCGCGGCAGGTCGACGAGCAGGTCGTGCTGCCAGGGCACTGCGCGCAGGATCTCGTGGAGATCGCGCTCGCAGGGGGCCACGGCGGCGCGGTCGCCGACGCGATCGCGCGCGTCCCGGGGCTCGGCGCGCGCCGGCTCGCGCGCTACGGCGCCGCGCTCGCGGCGCTGGTGACCGCGGCGCTGGCGAGCGAGCCGCCCGCCGCGGCGGTGTAGCTGCGAGGGCGCGTACGCGCCGCCGCGTAAGCCGGCGCGCCGCGCGATCCGCGCGCGCGCCGCCCGGTCGACAGACGCGCCGCGCGATGGAATAGCAGGGGCCCATGCCCTGGAACGATCATCCCAAGGGTTCGAAGCGGCTCCGCATCTTGCCGGCGGCGAGGTGGTGGATCCGCGCCGCGCTCGCCTTCGCGTTCGTCTTCGGGTGCGTCCTCCTGGGCGCGAGCGCCGGGGAGCTGTCCCCGCCGCCTCCCCCCTCGGCGCCGCCGGCGGCGGCGAACGCCGAAGCCGGCGTCGATCCCGAGGTGCTCCCGGTCGCCCCCGACTCGCCGCGGGCCTCGATGCGCGCCTTCTTCGAGCTCTGTCGCGCGGGCAACTACGCCGAGGCCGCGCGCTACCTCGACCTGCCGCCGAGGGCGGACGGCGCGGCGCTCGCGCAGAAGCTCAAGGCGGTGCTCGACCGGCACGACTGGCTCGACCTGGAGACGATCTCGCCGCACGCGCAGGGGAACACGGAGGACAACCTCGGGGCCGGCGTGGAGCAGATCGCCAGGATCCCGACGCGGACCGGGTACCAGCCGGTGCGCCTGGTGCGGCGCACGACCCCCGACGGCGTGCGCTGGATCTTCTCGCGCGCGACCGTGGAGCGCGTCGACGACTGGTACGCGCGGCTCGAGGACCGATGGCTGCGCGACCACCTGCCGCCGGCGCTCTTGCGCCCGGGGCCGCGCGAGCTGCTCTGGTGGCAGTGGCTCGCGCTGCCGGTCTTCGCGCTCGCCGGCTGGCTCGTCGGCGCGGTGCTGAGCTTCCTCCTCCGCGCCCTGCTCCGCCGCCTCGTCGTCCGGACGGAGTCCCCGCTCGACGACGCGCTCCTCGAGGGCACGCGCGGCCCGCTCACGTTCGCGGCGGCGCTGCTCGCCGTCGAGATCGCGCTCCCGTGGCTCGGGCTCTACGCGCCGGCCGAGGCGTTCCTCGACAAGGTGGTGCGCGCCGGCGTCTTCGTCGCCGTCTTCTGGTTCGCCCTCCGGGCGATCGACGCCGTCGGCGGCCGCCTGCTCGCCGCCCCCGCGACGCGCGACAACCCCGCGGCGCGCTCGCTCGTGCCGCTCATGGGGCGGATCGCGAAGGTCTCGCTCGTGATCGTCGGCGCGATCGCCGTGCTATCCGAGCTCGGCTACCCGGTGGCAAGCCTCCTCGCCGGCCTCGGCATCGGCGGCGTCGCGCTCGCCCTCGCCGCGCAGAAGACGGTGGAGAACCTCTTCGGCTCGGTCTCGATCGGCATCGACCGGCCGTTCCAGGTCGGCGATTTCGTGAAGGTGGACGCGCTGCTCGGCACGGTCGAGACCATCGGCCTCCGCTCGACCCGGATCCGCACGCTCGACCGGACGATCGTCACGATCCCGAACGGCAAGCTGGCCGATCTCCAGATCGAGTCGTACACGGCGCGCGACCGGATGCGCCTCGCCTGCGTGCTGGGCCTCGTCCACGAGACCACGCCCGAGCAGCTCCGCGCGGTCCTCGAGGGGTGCGAGCGCGCGCTGCGGGCGCACCCGAAGATCTGGCCCGACGACGTCGTGGTGCGCTTCGTCGGCGTCGGCCCCTCGTCGCTCGACGTCGAGGTGATGGCCTGGTTCCAGACGACGGACTTCGGCGAGTTCCGGACCATGCGTCAGGAGATGCTGATCACCTTCCTGGAGCTCATCGCCTCGGCCGGGTCGCGGCTCGCGCACCCGACGCAGACGCTCCACGTCGCGACGCGCGGCGGGGAGCGCCCGCGGCCCGAGGCGGGCGACGGCGTCGGCCCGGCTAGCGGGCGGCGGGAGCCGCGGCAGGCGCCATCGGCTGGAGCCCCGCCTTCTCGATGAGCGCGCGGTCCTCGTCCGGGCCCGGGTTCGGCGTCGTGAGCAGCTTGTCTCCGTAGAAGATCGAGTTCGCCCCCGCGTACATGCAGAGCAGCTGCGCCTCGCGCGAGAGCTCCGTCCGGCCGGCGGACAGGCGCACCATCGCGCGCGGCATCATGAGCCGCGCGACGGCGATCATGCGGACGAACTCGATCGGGTCCACGGGCGGCAGGCTCTCCAGCGGCGTGCCCGGCGAGCGCACGAGGGCGTTGATCGGCACGCTCTCCGGGTGCGGGTCGAGGCGCGCGAGCTCGACGAGCATCTCGCAGCGGTCGGCGATCGACTCGCCCATGCCGATGATGCCGCCCGAGCAGACGGTGATGCCCGCGCGCCGGACGTTGCGCAGTGTGACGAGCCGCTCGTCGTACGTGCGCGTCGAGATGATCGATTTGTAGGCCTTCCGGGACGTGTCGAGGTTGTGGTTGTACGCGTCGAGGCCGGCCTCTTTCAGGCGGCGCGCCTGGTCGTCGGTGAGCATGCCGAGGGTGCAGCACGCCTCGAGGCCGAGCGCCTTCACGCCGCGCACCATGTCGAGGACGCGCTCGAAGGCGGGGCCGTCCTTCACCTCGCGCCACGCGGCGCCCATGCAGAACCTCGTCGAGCCGCCGGCGCGGGCGCGCTCGGCGGCCGAGAGGACGGCGCCGACGTCGAGCATGCGCTCCGGCCCGACCTCGGTCTCGTAGTGGCTCGATTGCGGGCAGTAGGCGCAATCCTCGGGGCAGCCGCCCGTCTTGACGCTGAGCAGGGTGCAGAGCTGCACCTCGTGCTCGCCGTGGAACGCGCGGTGGACCGAGCGCGCGCGGTCGATCAGCTCGAAGAGCGGGAGATCGTGCAGGGCGACCGCCTGCTCGACCGTCCAGTCGTGGCGGACCCCGCCCGTCGCCGGGGCGCTCCCGTTCGGTTCCTTGCGCCCACCGTTGTGCTCCGCCGCTTCCCGTTCGATCCCGTCGAGCATGGGCTCCGCTCATACCCAGGCTTGGGTCGCCGCTGCAAGCGAGGCGCGAAGGAGGGGCCGGGGGTTGCGCGGCGAAGGAGGGGGTGAGGCGCAAAGGAGGCGTGGCGGCGGTGATCGCAGCGCCGCCGCCGTGGGGGGCAGCGCCGCCGCCGTGGGGGTGGAGCGCCCCGGCGCGGCGGCGAGGGCTCCTGGTGAGCGGAGGAGGGCTTCCGGCGCGGGCCGGAAGCTTCCGGCGCGGCAACGAAGCCTTCCGGCGCCGGCGCGAAGGCTTCCGTCGCGGGCCGGAGGCTTCCGGCGCGGAGCGGGAGGCCTGATTTGCCGGGGATCTGACCCTCCGGCGCGCCACGGAGGCCGTCGAGGGCGGGGCCGGCGCCGCTAAGTACGCGAAATGTCGTGCTCCGGAGCGCGACGAAGGGCTTCGTTTCCGTGACGGAAGCTTCCGGAGCGCGACGGAAGCTTCCGGAGCGCCCCCGAGACCTTCGCGCCGGCGCACGAAGGTCTCGGGGGCGCGCTGCGTGCCGCGGTTCGTGTGCGTGAGCGCTTCGCCGGGGGCGCGGCCGCCTCGCCCGCGGGTGCGGCGGCCTTCGGCCAGCAGCCGTGTGCGACGTCGAGGTCGGGAAGGTGCGTGACCAGCTCTCGAACGCGAAAGGCGCTGAAGGACCTGGATGGAGACGTGGCCCGGGTCGAGCCCATCTTGGAGCAGGGCGCGAAGTTTGATGAGCCGAACCTCACGGTTCGGGACGGCTATCTGTTCAACTGGAAGACGGGCGAGAGACTGACCCCGATAGATTCGTCATCATCCCTGTTCCCTCTCCCGTCTTCCCTCTCCCGTCTTCCCGTCTCCCCTCTTCGCACGCGCACGAAAGACGGGAGACGGATGACGAATGCCGACGAAGAACCGCGACCCATCGACTACAGCGCCGTCACCGCCTTCGCCGTCTCCTTCGCGATCGCCCCCTGGCCGACGAGCTGACGCAGGTGCGCCTCGAAGGTCTGCATCCCGTACGGCGTGACCCCCTTCTCCATCAGCTCGCGCAGCGAAGGGCTCCCCTCCGGGCGGCGGATCGCCTCGCGCACCGCGGCCGTCGCGACCAGCACCTCCGAGGCCAGGACCTCCCCCGCGCCGTCGCGGCGGGGCAAGAGGCGCTGCGCGACCGCGCCCTGGAAGCAGTCGGCCAGCCGATCGCGCACCTCGCTCGGGCTCTTGCCGAGCGCCACCAGCCGCCCGAGCGTGCGCGTGATGTCCGGCGTGTGCACGGCCGCGAGCACGAGGTGCCCGGTCTCGGCGGCGTGCAGCGCGAGATCGAGCGACTCGCCGTCGCGCAGCGCGCTGAGCATCACGACGTCCGGGTCCTGCCGCAGCGCCGAGCGCAGCCCGGTCGGGAAATCCGACGTGTCGACGCCGATCTCGCGCTGGCTGATGCTGGAGCGGTTGTCCTCGTGCACGTGCTCGATGGGGTCCTCGAGGGTGACGATGTGCCGCGGCAAGGTCGCGTTGATCTGCCCGATGAACGCGGCGAGCGTCGTGCTCTTGCCGCTGCCCGCCGTGCCCGCGACAAGGATGAGGCCGTGGTCGTGCTCCACCATCGCCCGCACGGCCGAGGGCACGCCCAGCTCCTCGAACGTGGGGACCTTGAGCGGGATGCTGCGCAGCACGATCGCGAGCGAGCCGCGCTGGCGGTAGATGTTGACCCGGAACCGGCCGAGCCCCGGGACGACGTACGCGGCGTCGAGCTCCTGGAGCGTGGCGAGCAGCTCGCGCGAAGGCCTGCCCGCGAGCAGCACCCGCGCCGCGGCCTCGCTGTCCTCGGGGCGGATCCGGTCGACCCGGAAGTAGACCATGTCGCCGCGCACCCGCGCGCCCGGCGGCTGACCGACCTTCAGGTGAATGTCGCTGGCGTGGGCGGCAAGCGCCTTGCCGAGGAGCTGATGGAGGAAGGCCTCGGAGGTGTACGGCGTCGTCACGGGGGGGAAGGTACCAAAAGGGACCCCAACCGGCCCAAAGGGCGGCGGGACGATCCGGCGGCGCGGGCGCCGCGCTGGACGGCCGCGCTGGACGGCCGCGCGGGCGCCGCGCCGACGGCCGCGCGGGCACCCAAGCGCGCGCAGCCGCGCCAGCCGTCAGGGCCGCGGCGCCTGGGCTCCCGCGGAGCCCGCGTCGGACCCCTCCGGATCCAGATCCGCGGGAATATCGCGAGGATCGACGAGCCCCCTCTCGGCGAGGGCGCGCGCCGCGGAGATCGCGAGCGCGCGCTGCTCCGCGGGGAGGTCGCGCCTGCCCGACAGCTCGACCAGCGCCGCGGCCGCGGCGCGCGCCCCGTCCGGGTCGAGCGGCTCGCGCGGGCGCGGCGGGCGACCGGCGATCCCGAGCAGCGCCTCGAGCAGGGGCGTCAGCGACGGCCCGGACGCCGCGCGGGCACGCTCGGCGAGCGGCGCGAGCGCGAGATCGGCGTCGTCGGCGTACGGGAGCGCGCCCAGGGCCGTGAGCGCGATGTCGCCGCCGTCCTCCAGCGCGGCGAGGAGCCCCGTCGCGCCCTCGGCCTCGGCGAGCCGGGCGCGCTCGAGCGGGTCGTCCCCGGCGGCGAGGCGCCAGCGCGGATCCGTGAGACGAGGGCTCGGCGGTCGCGGCGCCGCCGACGCCGCCGACGAGGCAGCGGGCGAGGAGGGCGACGAGGGGGCGCTCGTGGAGGTCGCGCTCTCGCGGCGGCACGCGAGGGGGGCGAGGACGACGAGCGCGAGCGAGGCGACGAGGACCGGGCGCGCGAGGCGCCGCGACAGGGATGCGACGGGGACCGCGCGCGCGAGGCGACGCGACAGGGCCGCGACGAGGACCGCGCGCGGGCAGGCAGACGCGCGCGCGCCTGCCTCCGCGCGGGGGAGGCCTTCGCGTCCCCTCCCCCGCCTCACCGCTGCCCCCGCCTCACGGTTGATCGATGAGCGAGAGCGACCGCTTCGTGGGCGCGTTCTCGGTCTCCGGCCGATCCTGCCGCGCGTTGTACTCGTCGACCACGCGGTTGATGTGCATCGAGCAGAACTTCGGCCCGCACATCGAGCAGAACTCCGAGGTCTTGAAGTACTCCTGCGGGAGCGTCTCGTCGTGCATCGCCTGCGCCGTCTCCGGATCGAGCGAGAGCGCGAACTGCTGCTTCCAGTCGAAGGCGTAGCGGGCGCGGCTCAGCGCGTCGTCGCGATCCCGCGCGCCGGGGCGCTTGCGCGCCACGTCCGCGGCATGCGCGGCGATCTTGTAGGCGATGAGGCCCTGCTTCACGTCCTCCGGGTTCGGCAGGCCGAGGTGCTCCTTCGGCGTCACGTAGCAGAGCATCGCGGCGCCCGCGAAGCCGGCCATCGTGGCGCCGATGCAGCTCGTGATGTGGTCGTAGCCGGGCGCGAAGTCGGTGACGAGCGGGCCGAGCACGTAGAACGGCGCCTCGTGGCAGAGCTCCATCTCCTTCTGCACGTTCATCGCGATCTGATCGAACGGCACGTGCCCGGGGCCCTCGATCATGACCTGCACGTCCTTCTCCCAGGCGCGCTTCGTGAGCTCGCCGAGCGTCTTCAGCTCGGCGAACTGCGCCGCGTCGCTCGCGTCGTGGAGGCAGCCGGGGCGGAGGCCGTCGCCGGCCGAGATCGTGACGTCGTACTTGGCGCAGACCTCGAGCACCTTGTCCCAGTGCGTGTAGAACGGGTTCTGCTTGTGGTGCTCGATCATCCACTGCGCCATGATCGAGCCGCCGCGCGAGACGATGCCGGTGATGCGGCCCTTCACGAGCGGCAGGTGCTCGAGCAGCACGCCCGCGTGGATCGTGAAGTAGTCGACCCCCTGCTTCGCCTGGTGCTCGAGCATGTCGATGAGATCGTCGGCCGTCATCTTGGCCGTGCCCTTGCAAACCTCGAGCGCCTGGTAGATCGGCACCGTGCCGATCGGCACCGGGGAGTCGGCGATGATCGCCCGGCGGATGCCGTCGATGTCGCCGCCGGTCGACAGGTCCATCACGGTGTCGGCGCCGTACTTGACGGCGTAGCGCAGCTTCTCGAGCTCGCCGTTCACGTCGCTCGTCGTCTGGCTGTTCCCGATGTTCGCGTTCACCTTGCAGAGCGACGCGATGCCGATGCACATCGGCTCGAGGTTCAGGTGGTTTTTGTTGGCGGGGATGATCATCCGGCCGCGCGCGACCTCGCTGCGGATGAGCTCGGGCGCGAGGCTCTCACGGCGGGCGACGTACTCCATCTCCTCCGTGACGATGCCCTTCCGCGCGAAGTGCATCTGGCTCTGGTTGGGGCTCCCGGCGCGCTTGCTCACCCATTCGGTCCGCAACATCGACGACCTCGCTTTCGAGGGGGGCGGTGTAGGTCGCGACCGCGCGCGACGCAAGCCTCGCGTCGCGCCGGGCCGCCCGCCCCGAGCGGCAGACGCGGGCCTGCGGCCGCGCTCAGGGCGACGGCGGCGGCGGCTCGGGCAGCTCGGTCATCATGCCGAGCGTCTGCGCGCCCGCCGCCTTCGCGCCGTCGAGCACCTCGACGACGGTGCCGTAGACGGCGGCGTCGTCCGCGACCACGAAGACGATCCGGTCCTGCGGCCTGCTCTGGCGCTCGAGGAGCGGCCTGAGCTTGCCGACGAGATCGGCGCGCTCGACCCGCTCGTCGTTCACCATCAGCTCGCCCTGCGCGTTCACCCGGACGACCAGCTGGTCGGGCGGCGGGGGGGTGTCCTCCTTGACCTGCTCGGTGTCCGGCACCCGCACGCCGATGTCCTTCTCGAGCAGCGGCGTCACGACCATGAAAATGATCAGCAGCACCAGCACGACGTCGACGAGCGGCGTCACGTTGATGTCGGAGTTCAGCGGCACCGCCGGCTTCACGACGAACTTCCTCTTCGCGCGCGCGCTCATCGCCGCTACCTCCCCTTCAGCTCCTCGACCGCCAGCGACACGCTCTTCGCGCCCGACTTGCGCGCCGTCTCCATCACCCGGCGGACGTCGCCGAACGAGAGGCGCTGGTCCCCCTTGACGAGCACCTTGCGCCCCGGCTGCGCGGCGAACTCCCGCGCGAGCCGCGCGGCGAGCCCGGCCTCGTCGTACTGGTCGTTCTCGACCCACACCGTCTTCTCCAGCGTCACGGAGAGGATCAGCGGGTCTACCTCCTTCTTCTCCTCGTCCACCTTCGCGGCCTGCGGCAGCTTCACGTCCTTGCCGCGCTGGAGCATCGGCGTGACGACCATGAAGATGATGAGCAGCACGAGGACGACGTCGACGAGCGGCGTGACGTTGATCTCGCTCTTGGGGCCCTTCTGCGGGCCGACAGCCATCCCCATTGGAACGCTCGCTTCCCGGCTCTGGGCGCGTCAGCGCGCGCCTCGCCGCGGGCGCGCGGCGCCGCGCGCCGCACCCCGCGACCAGGCAGGCGCCGTGTCGCGCGGGCTCTGTGTCAAGCGGCCTCGTCGGCGGCCGGCGCGATGCGGCCGTCGAGCCGCTTCGCCACGATGTCGAGGAACTCGTTCGACGACTCCGAGATGTCGATCGCCCGGGCGTCGACCCAGCCCTGGAGGTAGTTGTAGCCCATGACGGCCGGGATCGCGACGAGCAGGCCGAAGGCGGTCGTGATGAGCGCCTCCGCGATGCCCGCCGAGACGGTGCCGAGGCCGCCGGAGCCGGAGGCCGCCATCTGCTGGAACGCGGTCACGATGCCCATGACCGTCCCGAGCAGGCCGACGAACGGCGCCGTGGAGCCGACCGTGGCGAGCAGGCCGTAGCCGCGCTTCAGGCTGAGCACCTCCCGCTGCGCCTGCCGCTCGAGCGCCCGCGACACCGACTCGAACACGCCGTCGCGCTCGTGCCCCTGCGCCGGCAGCCGCGAGGGCGCGCTCGACGCGTAGGCGGCGAGCCCGGCGCCGATGACGCGGCCGAGGTACCCGATCTCGCCCGCGGGCTTGGCGGCGGCCCGGGCGCCCTCGAGCTCGCCCCGGGCGAGCATCGGCCCCACGCGCTCGGCGAACGCGCGCGAGGCGGCGCGCGACTTGAACGACACGACGAGGCGCTCCCCGAAGACGATCAGGGACGACACGGACATGAGGGCCAGCGCGAAGACGATCAGCTTCGCGAAGAGCCCCATGTGGCCCCACAGCTCAATCAACGTGAATTGCATCGTCTCGCTCGCGCCTCCTGGCGCTCCCTGGTGTCGTGATGGTTTCAGCTATGCTGGATCAGCGCCTCTGGACGCCGCAGCGAACTCGACAGTACCGCAGAGCGAACCTACCCCGTGACCTTCTCTACTACGTGCCCCGTCCGTTCAACAACACCCGGCCGCCGGCGGTCAAGGGAGCTTGAGCCGGACGTTGAACACGTAGTCGACCGAGACCGGGCGCCCCTGGTACATCACGGGGGTGTAGCGACGGCCCGAGAGCGCATCGAGGATCGCCCGATCCATGTGGGGGAGTGATTTGACCATCCGGCAATTGGTCAGCGTGCCGTCGGTCTTGATGACGCACTTGACAATCGCGAGCCCCTCCACCCGCGCGGCGAGCGCCTCGCGCGTGTACTGCGGATCTCGCCCCGAGATCATCGTCGGCCGGTTCATCCCCGCGCCGAACGGCAGCACCACGTTTTGCGGCGGCGCCGTGCTGCCGAGCTGGCCGCCGAGCTGGCCGCCCAGCTGACCGCCGATCTGCCCGCCGACCTGGCCGCCGACGGTCCCCCCTTGGACGCCGCCCTCGACGCCGCCCTCGACGCCGCCCGGCTGCTCCGGGGCCTCTGGCTTGGGCGGCTCCGGCTCAGGCGCCTTGGCCTTGGGCTTCTGCGGCATGTCGTAGATGGTGTCAGGCGTCTTGACAGGCTTCGGCTGCTCGATGCGCTGCTCCACCTTCGGCGGGCGCTTCGCGCCGCCGCCCGGCGGCGGGGGAGGAGGAGGAGGCGGCGGGGGCGGCGGCGCCGGGGCGAAGAACGTGACCTCGACGTCCTTCTGCTTCTCGACCCGAGGGCGCGTGGCCTGCCAGAGGAGGGCCCCCGCGATCGCCGCATGGGCGACGATCGAGAGCATTGCGCCCGTCCCGAGACGCCCCTGGGTGGCGGTGGTGCGACCGAGTACCGAGTCGAACATGGGGGGTCGTAACTCCTAGAACTCGAGCTGATCTGCGTGAATGGGCCGCGACGTGTGGCGGCGTGCGGCGCCTACCCGGAGTGCACAAGCGAGCAAGTCCTACAAAAAAGTCTATTGTCTCGCGCGATTCCTGTCTAGGGTAAGGAGGGACTCGAGGGGCCTACACTTCTGGAGGGAATTCCGTGAAGTTTCTCGAAAAGAGGCTGAAACACGGAGCGCGCTCACCACGTGCGCCGTGGGGGATGTGGGCGGCGCTGTTGCTGCTCGCCATGACTTTGTTGACCGCGGCCCCGGCGCTCGCGCAGACGGGCAACAGCGTTCTGATCGGACGGGTAATTGACGCCTCGAGCAAAGCGCCCGCCGCCGATGTGGTCGTGACGGCGACGTCGCCCGAGCTGCAAGGGGAGCAGCTCGTGGTCACGGACGGCACCGGCCAGTACCGTATCCCGAACCTGCCGCCGGGCGACTACACACTCCGCCTGGAGAAGGAATCGTTCAAGCCGTACGTGCGCAGCGGAATCGTGGTCCGCACCGGGACGACGATCCGCGTCAACGTGGAGCTGCTCCCGGAGGCGCTGAAGGCGGAGGAGATCGTCGTGGTCGGCCGCGCGCCGACGGTCGACGTCGGCTCGAGCACGGTGGGCCAGAGCATCACGGGGGACTTCACGCGGCGCATCGCCGTGGCGCCCCCGACGGGCAAGGGCGCGGCGTCGCGCTCGTTCGAGTCGGTCGCGGCGATCACGCCCGGCGCGCAGGCGGACGAGTACGGCACGTCGATCGCCGGCACGTCGTCGCCCGAGAACCAGTACGTGATCGACGGCCTCTCGGTGAACGACCCCGCGTACGGGATCATCGGCACGCCGCTCACCATGGAGTTCATCAAGGAGGTGAACGTGGTGGCCGGCGGGTACATGCCCGAGTTCGGCCGCGCGACCGGCGGCGTCCTCGACGTCGTGACCAAGAGCGGCGGCAACGCGTTCCAGGGCTCGGTCTTCTTCAACCTCACGCCCGGCGCGTTCGAGGGGAAGAGCAAGGAGGTCCGCCGCCAGGGCGACACCATCCAGACGGACACGCGCCTGTCGTCCATCCGCGACTACGGCTTCGAGGTCGGCGGCCCCATCCAGAAGGACAAGCTCTGGTTCTTCGCGGGCGCCGCGATCGCGTTCAAGAGCTACGAGATGGAGCGCAACCTGTTCGCCACGCGCTACGACCCGAACACCTTCGAGCCGGTGAAGGATCCCGACACGCAGTTCAACATCGTCGACCGGCTGCCGGGCACGCAGCGGTTCTACCGCGCCGAGGAGCAGACGCTGCAGTACCTCGGCAAGCTGACCTACCAGATCAGCCCGGATCACAGCATCGCGCTCTCGGTCTACGGGTCGCCGTCGACCTCCGGCGGCGACGGCAACTTCGGGTTCGACCCGGCGCGGGGCGTCGTCGAGGCGGCCAACATCACCGGCCGGTACAGCGCGATCGCGCACGAGTACGTGGCGTCGTCCACCGACGTCGCGCTGAAGTGGGCGTCGGCGTTCAACAACAAGACCCTGCTGTTCGATGCGACGCTCGGCTGGCACAACCAGCGCAGCGCGCGGCTGGCCCCGGACGGCTCGGAGATCGGGACGGACGAAGGCCTGTCGGGCAGGCCCTTCGTGCTCTGGGCGAGGTACGACCCCCACCGGCGCTCGATCTACGAGTTCGAGAAGCTCTCGCCCGAGGCCCGGGCGATGTGCGAGCCGCTGCGCAACGCGGACGGCGAGGTCGTCGCGGTGCCGTGCGCGGTGCGCACGTACTGGGACGGCGGCCCCGACTTCCTCGACGACGCGTCGCTCAACCGCTTCCAGCTCAAGGCGATGGTGACGAGCATCTTCGAGGGGCTCGGTCACCACGTGGTCAAGGCCGGCATCGACGGCGAGATCACGACGTACGAGCACATCAAGGCGTACGCGGGCGGCACCAGCTACCAGGAAGAGGGAGACGGGACCGCCTTCCACGACGAGCGACAGCTCGGCTTCCTGACCGGTCCCGAGGGGTACGTGATCCAGGACAAGGTCACGGTGAACACGCTCGGGGCGACGATCGGCGCGTTCGTGCAGGACAGCTGGAGCATCCTCGACCAGGTGACGCTGAACATCGGTCTGCGCTACGACGCGCAGTACCTGTTCGCCGGCGACGGCAAGCTCGGGCTGGCGCTCGCGAACCAGTGGTCGCCGCGCGTGGGCGTCGTCTACGACATCACGCAGCAGGGCCGCTCGAAGGTGTTCGCGAACTTCGCGCGGTATTACGAGAGCGTCCCCCTCGACATGATGGATCGCGCCTTCGGCGACGAGCGGAACATCCGCTCCTATCACGTCGCCGGCCCGGGGGGCTGCAACCCTGCCGATCCCGTGGACGCGAAGGGCTACGGCGAGGGGCAGTGCCGGAACGACGCGAACCGGCCCACGATCCTCGGGAACTACGACCCGAACCGCGAGTGGTTCACGCTCGGCGGCGGCAAGTCCCCGGTGGATCCCGACCTGTCGCCGCAGTCGTCCGACGAGCTCGTGATCGGCGGCGAGTACGAGATCATCGAGAACGCGCGCCTCGGCGCGACGTACACGAAGCGCTGGATGAACAACGTCATCGAGGACATGAGCCGCGATGAGGCGAACACCTACTTCATCGGCAACCCCGGCAAGGGGATCGCGAAGGACTTCCCCGAGGCGACGCGCGACTACGACGCGCTGACCCTCTATTTCCAGAAGGCCTTCGCCGACCTGTGGCTCGCCCAGGCGAGCTACACGCTGTCCTACCTGCGCGGCAATTACCCGGGCCTCTTCAGGCCCGAGACCGATCAGCTCGATCCGAACATCAACACCGAGTTCGATCTGGCCTCGCTCCTCGTCAACCGCGACGGGGCCCTGCCCGGCGACAACGCGCACGAGATCAAGATCTACGGCGCGAAGACGTTCGTGCTCCCGAACAACATGCTCATCGATCTCGGCCTCACCTACCGGTCGCGCTCCGGCGCCCCGAAGGACTACTGGGGCTCGCACTACCTGTACAGCTACGACGAGACGTTCATCCTGCCCCGCGGCGCCGGCGGCCGGCTGCCCTGGCAGCACAACATCGACGGCCACCTCGGCTATTCGGTCAAGCTCGCGAAGGACAGCGAGCTCACCGTCAGCATGGATGTCTTCAACATCTTCAACTTCCAGGAGGTCGTCGCGGTGGACCAGCGCTACACCACGGCCGACGTGAACCCCTGCGTCAATGGAACTCTCGAGCAGCTCGAGGCGACCCCGACGTGCGTCACCACCACGGACGGCCAGCCGCTCAAGGAATCGGCCAAGAACCCGAACTTCGGCAAGCCGACGCAGTACCAGACGCCCCGGCAGTTCCGGTTCGGCGCGCGGGTCACGTTCTAGGCGCGGCGCGCGCGTGAAAGGAAGCAAGCGATGAAGAGGCGAAGGCTTGTTTGGATGGCGGGGCTCGCGGCGCTCTCACCGCTCGCGGCGCTCTCACCGGGCTGCTCGCAGCCCAAGCCCGAATGCACGGTCGGCACCGCGCTCGTATCCCCGTTCGCGGCGAAGTTCACGCTGATCGAGGGGGATGAGGAGAGCCCCTGCGGCCGGAAGGCTGGAACGGTCGAGCGCGTCGGGATGGAGGCGTACAACCCCGACGAGAACGGTGACCAGATCCCCGACAGCGACAGGAAGCTCGTCGCGATCCAGACCGAGGAGTTTGGCGGCTGGGCCCGCGGCGGCGCCACGGTCGACCCGAACCCGGACCTGAACCCGTTCGCGGTCGGGTTCTTCACGTCGATCGAGCCGGATGACAACGAGATCTGTACGGTGTCGTCGCTCGCTCCTGCCGAGGTGGTGGTGCTGCCCTCTGGCGAGGGCGGCGAGGGCGGCGCTGGCGACGGCGGTGCCGGCGGCGAGGGCGGTGCCGGCGGCGCTGGTGACGGCGGCGCTGGCGGTGCTGGTGACGGCGGCGCTGGCGGCGCTGGCGGCGCTGGTGACGGCGGCGCTGGCGGCGCTGGTGACGGCGGCGCTGGCGGCGAGGGCGGCGCTGGTGACGGCGGCGCTGGCGGCGGCGGCGAGCCGACGCTCGAGCCGGGGCCGCGCAAGCTCGAGTGGAGCAACGTGCGCCTGTACGTGACGGCTGCCAACCTCGGGAATCAGTTCGAGGCTGAAGTCACGTACTCGGAAGAGAGCTGCTCGGCGAGGTACAAGGTCGTCGGGGTGTGGCCGATCGTCGACTGCCAGGTCTACGGCGAGAACCCCGATCCCGAAGGCGAGCCGCTCCCCACGGGCAAGGGGGACGAATCCATCTGCCAGGATCCGCTCTCTGGCATCTCCCCGGACCTCAAGGTGAAGTGCGACCCCGTCGCCTTCGTGTGCGTGCTCGACTCGGAGTCGATCCCCGCCTTCAAGAAGTAGGCATCCCCGCGGGCGCGACGCCCATCGTCGCGCCCGCGCTCTCCTCCGGCTCCCCTTCCCTCACCACCTCACGGCGCCGGCTTGACGGCGAGCCTCTCCAGCGCCGCGCACCCGGCGCCGCTCGCGACCTCGAGCTTGGCCGTGAGCGCGCACAGGCGCGACGCCCTCCCGAGCGCGGCCGGATCGCCCGACACGATGGCCCGCTTGGACTCGTGCACGGTGCGGGACGACAGCATCGTCCGCGCGCGCGGGGGCAGCTCCGCGCTGCGCGCCGCGAGCACCTCGCCGAGCTTCGGCCCGGGATCGGCGGACGGCACCCACGTCCAGACCGACGCGAGCAAGGCCTCCGCGAACGCCGCGCGCAGCTCGTCGCCGCCGCGCGCGCCCTCGCACGGCAGCGCCGGGCCGGTCGGCCCGACGTCCGTGGCGAGGAGCCTGCGCTGCGCGATCCGCCGGAGCAGATCGTTGCTCACGCCGGCGATCTTGCCGTCCTCCTCCGAGAACGCCCCCGCCTTGAACCGCACGGCGAGCGCGGCGCACTTCTCGTCGCGCTCCGCGCGGCGCCGCTGCTCCTCGCGCGCCCTCTCCTCGGCGCGCTCCCGCTCCTCGCGCTCGCGCGCCTCGCGGGCCTCCACCTCGGCGCACTGCTCGATCCGCTCGGCGACGCGCCGCTGCTGGTCGCTCGCCGCGCGGCCGAGATCGTCCTGCGAGATCTCACGGGCGGCGCACACGTCCGGGCGCGCGAGGAGCGCGTCGACGCGCTTGCGGGCGGTCTGGACCCGCACGATCACCGAGAGCGCCGCCACGATCACGAGCGCCGAGACCGCGATCGAGGCGAGCTTGCGGATCTGCCGGCGGCGGTACGCCTTGGCGAGCGCGCCGCCGCCGCTCTCGTCGAGCAGCTTGCGGCAGCGGCCGATCATCGCCTGCCATTGCGACACGTCCTCCGCGAGCGCCTGCAGCGGCTCCGCGAACGGGCGATCGCGCCGGACCTTGTTCGCCAGCCGCTCCAGGCACAAGCTCACGTCCGGCGCCTGCCCGTGGTTGGTCACCTCGGCGACCCCCTCGAGCAGCCCGCCGATGCGCCCCGCGTAGACGTCCCACGCGACCACGGCCTCGGTCTGGCTGTCGCCGAGCCGCTCCATCGTCGCGCGCACGTCGTCCATGGGGAGGAGGCGCTCGACGTCCTCCTTGCGGACGCCGGCGAGCTTCGCCGCCTGCTCGATCCCGCGCTGGAAGCCGCCGAGGAGCCCCTCCGGGGCGAGCTCCCGGAGCCCGTCCGGCACCCGGCTGGCCTGGATGCACGCGCCGGCCTGGTGCAAAGGCCCCATCGCGCAGGTCAGGAAGGCGCCCCCGAGCTTCACTCCCATC
Organism: Sorangium sp. So ce836; assembly: GCF_028553905.1. Lineage (NCBI taxonomy): Bacteria > Pseudomonadati > Myxococcota > Polyangiales > Polyangiaceae > Sorangium > Sorangium sp. So ce836. The sequence continues at coordinate 7,521,274 of NZ_CP102233.1, forward strand.
GCACCGTCGCTCTCTCTACCGCGGACGGCGCGGCGCGGAAAGGCTCGCCGCCATGTCCCAGGCGCATCACCGGCCGCCGCTCGAGGCCTCGAGATCCCAGAGGGCGTAGAGCACGTCGACGTCGTACTCGGTGTGTCGCCAGCCCGGGTGCAGCCGGTAGCTGCGCGGGAGCAGGCCCGCGCGCAGGATGGCGTCTGTCTGCTCGGCGAAGGTGTAAAGATACATGCTCACGCCGGACAGCTCGACGTCGGAGAGCGGGCGCGCGGCGCGCTCGTGCATCCTGACGTGCGGCCTGCGCTCGACGATGCTCACCAGCATCCGGCCGCCGGAGCGCAGCGCGCCGGCGAGGTTCTTGAGGACGAGCGCGAGATCGTCGCAGAACTCAAGCGTCCCGAGGGCGAGCGCGACGTCGAACCGCCCCCACGAGCGGGGGATCGGGGCGTGGTAGTCGTGCCGGTGGTAGGCGCCGTGGGGGCGCTTCTTGCGGGCGATCTCGAGCATCCGCTCGGCGATGTCGAAGCCCACGACGTCGACGGACGGCGGGAGATCGCGCGTGAGGTGGCCCGGACCGCAGCCCGCGTCGAGCACGCGGCCCCCCTCGGGGACGGCCTCGCGCAGGAACGCGCGCACGGGCTTCTCGTAGTGCTGGATGTCCTTCCAGGTGGAGACGTAGTCGGGCGCGAAGTCCTCGTAGTAGTCGACGAGGCGCTCGATGCGGGTCGCTCGCTTCATGACGCGCTCTTCAGGTGATGTCGTCGACCGCCTGGACGGTCTCCTGGATGTCGTGCTGGTGCGTGTAGCCGAGGAGCTCGCGCGCCCGCCGGTCGTCGACCATGCACACGTAGCGGATGTGATCGAGCTCGGGGGCCGGGAACGAGGTCGCCCGGAACCGCCAGAGCCGCGGGATGATCGTCTGCATCACGAAGTGAGGGATCGCGGCGCGCGCGCGCCCGGTCATGTCGATGACGCGCGAGAGCGGCAGCGGCGCCGGCCCCGCGAGGTTGAAGATCCCGCGCACGCCCGGGCGGAGCGCCGCGACGATCGCGGAGACCACGTCGTCCTGGTGGATGACCTGCACCATCGGGTCGAAGCCGAGGAGCGTCGGGATGACGTTGAGCCGGAGGTAGTTCGACGGCGCGTTGCGCACGGAGCCGAGGATGTGGACCGGCCGGAGGATGACGGTCTCGGTCTGCGGGTGCTTCCAGAAGAACGACTGCGCCAGCATGTCGACCTCGATGAGGTCGCGGATCTCGCTGAACGACGCGCCGCCGAGCAGCGGCGCGTCCTCGGTGATGAACTGCGGGTTGTCCGGGCGCGGCCCGTAGGCGTTCGCGCTCGACAGGACGATGAGCTTGGGCACGTCGTACTGCGCGACGAACTCGAGCAGCCGCTGGAAGCCGGCGAGGTTCCAGCTGTGGTGCTCCATCTGGCTGGCCCGCGGGTCGTGCATGACCCCGAGGTGGACCACGGCGGCGAGCTGCTCCTGCCGGAAGATGTCCTGGGTCTTCTTGCGGCGGATATCGATCTGGTGATGCTCGATGTCCTTGGGGCGGCCGTCGAAGCTGCGCCGGTCGACGCCGATCACGCGCCGCTCGCGGTGCAGACGCCGCGCCAGCCGCCGTCCGAGACGGCCGCAGATGCCGGTGATGAGGATGGGCCGGAGGGACGGATCGGTGTCGGCGCCGGGGCGGCGGGCTCGACCGAGCATGCGTTCGCTCATCGGAGCTGACGGTCGCTTCGAGGAGGCCGATGGTCAAGCCCTTCCTGCGGTGCAGTCCCACGCGAGGTTTGCTATCGTGCCGCGCCCATGGCCAGCAGAACGACGCTCGCCAGGCTGAGTCACTTCGTCTCCCACAGCGCGCTGCCGCTCGCGCGCCTGGGGGTCGACAGCCTGCGCGGCACGATCGACGACGCGACCATCCGGCTGCTCGGTCAGGACTTCGAGGACCGGCTGCGCCGGGTCGCGCTGCCGCACGCCGCGGACGGCGTGGACCCGTTCGGGCTCGACCGCGAGTGGGCGAAGTACGCGGTCGGGGTCGCGGCGTTCTTTCACCGCTTCTATTTCCGGACCGAGGTGTTCGGCATCGAGCGCGTCCCGACCGGCCGGGTCCTCTTGATCGCCAACCACTCCGGCCAGCTCCCGTTCGACGGCATGCTCATCGCGGCCTCGCTGTTCCTCGACGCGGAGCCGCCGCGGGTGATGCGGAGCATGGTCGAGAAGTGGACGCAGACCCTGCCGTTCGTGGCGACGTTCTTCTCGCGCGTGGGCCAGGTGGTCGGCGTGCCCGAGAACGCGCGGCGGCTGCTCGACATGGGCGCGGCGATCCTTGTGTTCCCGGAGGGGACGCGCGGGATCTCGAAGGGGTTCTCGAGCCGGTATCAGCTGCTCGATTTCGGGCTCGGGTTCATGCGGCTCGCGCTCGAGACCGACACGCCGATCGTGCCCATCGCCGTCATCGGGGGCGAGGAGCAGTACATCTCGCTCGGCAACCTGGAGTCGGTGTCGAAGGCGCTCGGGATGCCGACATTCCCCGTCATCCCTCAGCTGCTGATCCCCGGCGGCCAGCTGCCGCTGCCGACGCGATACCGGATCTACTTCGGCGAGCCCATGACGTTCCACGGCGACCCCGACGACGACGACGCGGTGATCCAGGAGAAGGTCGCCCTCGTGAAGGGCCGGATCCAGTCGATGCTGAACCGCGGGCTGAAGGAGCGGAAGAGCGTCTTCTGGTGACCGCGCGGCCCGAGGCGCGCGCCCGCGCGGCCCGAGGCGCGCGGGCGCGCGGGCGCGCGCCCGCGCGGCCCGAGGCGCGCGGGCGCGCGCCGGCGCGGCGGGCGCTCAGGCGCCCGCCAGCGTGACCACGGCCTCGGGGCCGAGCGAGAGGACGCGCGCGCGGCCGCCGAGGATGGCGGGCTCGTTGCGCAGGCCGTGGCCGATCGGCAGCCCGGCGACGACGGGGACGCCCAGCGGAAGCAGCCTGTCGCGGAGGACCTCGTCCACGGTGACGCCGTCCGGGCCCGGGTGGCACTGCTCGAAGTCGCCGAGGACCACCGCCGCGGCCGGCGCGAGGTGGCCGCCGACCTCCAGCGTCGCGAGCATGCGATCGATACGGTAGGGCCGCTCGGTGACGTCCTCGAGCAGGAGGACGCACCCGTCCGGCACGCGCAGGCGGCCGGCCGCGGCGCAGGCGTGGAGCAGGGCGAGGTTGCCGCCGAAGAGCGGCCCCTCGGCGGCGCCGGCGCGCAGCGTGGTCAGGCCATCGAAGCGGCGCTCGCCCAGCGGATCTTCGAGGGCGCGGAGCAGCGCGGCGCGGGCGCGGGCGTCGCCGCGGCCGAGCGCGGCGACGTGGGCGCCGTGGAGCGACGCGACGCCGGCGCGCGCGGCCTCGACGTGCAGGGCGGTGACGTCGGAGAAGCCGACGATCCAGCGAGGGCGCTCGGCGAGGACGCTCCAGTCGAGCCGGTGGACGAAGCGGTTCGCGCCGTAGCCGCCGCGGGCCGCGAAGATGGCGCGCACGTCGGGGTGCGACAGCGCGCGGGCGAGCTCGTCCATCCTCCGCGCGTCGCTGCCGGCGAGGTAACCGGTCCGCGCGAACAGCCCGCGGCTGGAGGGCGCCGAGAGCGACGGCTCCCCGCCCCTGCGGCTGTCGCCGGCGAGCGGAGGGCCCCCGCCGGTGTCGAAGAGCACGCGGTAGCGCTGGGCCAGCCAGCCGAGGCCGACCCGCGCGAGGACGTGCTCGAACGGGCTGGAGGGGGCGATCACGGCGACGGTATCGCCCGGTCGGAGCGCCGGGGGGAGGATCAGAGAGGGCACGTCGCCCCTGTGCCTCTGTGGCTCAATCGCTCTCCGTTGCGCGGCTACGGAGCGCCGGCGTCGTCGTCGAGGAACTCCACGTCTTCCGCGTCCTCGTCGATATCGATGTCGTGGGAGGCAGGCAGGGGCGGCGGCGGCGGGTTGACCGACGGCCGGAGCGCGGCCCCGGCCGCCGCTGCCGGCAGCGGCGGGGGAAGGGGCGGAGCCACGGAGGGCGCCGCGAACGACGGCGGCGGCGCGACAGGGTGCGTGGGGGCTGCGGATGCCGGCGCAGGGGCCGCGGACGCGGGAGCAGCGGACCTGGGGCCTGCGGATGCGGGCGCCTGCGCAGGATCTGCGGACGCGGGCGCCTCCGCCCCGTAGGCCTCTCCGCCGTCGCCGATGCCGCCGTAGGGCGGCGGCGCCGCGTAGTCGCTGCCGTAGGCCGGCGCCGCGTAGTCGCTGCCGTAGGCCGGCGCCGCGTAGTCGCCGCCCTGGGCCGGCGCCGCGTAGTCGCCGCCCTGGGCCGGCGCCGCGTAGTCGCCGCCCTGGGCCGGCGCCGCGTAGTCGCCGCCCTGGGCCGGCGCCGCGTAGTCGCCGCCCTGGGCCGGCGCCGCGTAGTCGTAGGCCGGCGCCGCGTAGTCGCCGCCGTATACCGCCGGCGCCGCGTAGTCGCCGCCGTGGGCCGGCGCCGCCGCATAGCCGTCGAGATCCGACCCCGGCGCAGCGAACGCGGACGCGTCGGGGGCCGCGGGCGTCGCAACGTGCTCGGCGCCCTCCGGAGGAAGCTCCTGCCCCTCGGGCGGCGCCGCGTAGGCGTCGACAGCGCCGCGGCTCGCCTCGCCCTCGGCCGCCGCGAGCGACGCGGCGCCGTACGCCTCGGCCTGCGGCTCCGGCGCGCCCTCCAGCGCCTCCGGGCCGGCCACCGCGGGGCCGTCCGCCGGCGGCGCCTCGGCGCCGGCGTGCATCTCGCCGCCCGCGTAGCCGTTGCTGACCGCCACGGCAGCGACGATCTCCGCGCCGGGGACGTCGAGCGCCGGCACCCGGGGCGCGAGCGGCGGCTCGGTCAGGGGCAGGCCCGGCGGCCGGGTCGGCAGCACGGGCGGCGGCGGGGTGCGCTTGAGCTTGCCGGCCTTCGCCCGCTCCAGGCCCGCCGTCGCCTCCGGATCGCCCGCCTTCATGCGGAGGACGCGGCGCCACGCGTCCGCCGCCTCCCGCCCGTCGCCGAGCTCGTCCTCCCAGAGGCGCGCCACCTTCCTCGCGAGCTCCGCCCGCTGCGCCGGATCGCGGCCGCGGAGGATCTGGTCCTCGTACAGCTGGATCATGCCGCGATGATCGCCGAGCTCCTGCAGCAGGCCGGACAGCTCGTTCATCACGTCCTGGTCCGAGGGCGACAGGTCGTGGAGCTTCTTCAGATCCGCCGCGGCGCCCGGCCGGTCGCCGAGCACGTCGCGGCGCAGCCTGGCTCGCCGCTGGAGGAGCTTGCGCACGAGCGGGCCGTCGAACACCTCGTCCAGCGCGCGGTTCAGCGTCGCGCCGACGCGGGGCAGGTCGCCCACCGCGCGCCCGAGCGCCTCGAGCGCGTCGAGCGACGCGTCGTCGACCTGCGCGAGCACGGCGTCGCCGAGCCAGCCGAACGCGCGGTCGACGTCGCCGAGGTCCTGGTAGGCGATCGTGGCCGCGCGGCGCAGCAGCGCCGCCCGGGTGCGGCCGCCGTCGCGCGAGCCCTGGCCGCCGACGGCGAGCGCGTCGGCGAGGATCGTGCGCAGCGCGGTCGACTGCGACCGCGCGTCGTCGTCCCGCGCCACCTGCTCGAGCGTGGCGATCGTCTCCTCCTGGACGCCGCCGCCCAGGGCCAGCTCGAAGAAGCTCCTCGCCCGATCGATGGCGCCGCGCTCGCAGGCGATCTGGGCGGCGCGGACGAGCGCCGCGAGGCGATCGGCCGGCGTGCGGCACCGGCTCACCTGGCGCTCGAAGAGATCGATGATGAGGCTCGGGGCCTCGGCCAGGGCCGCGAGCCGCTGGAGCAGCGGCTCGACCTCGGCGGTGGGCACGCTCGCCAGCGCGCCCTCGCCGTGGTGGATGGACTCCAGCGGATCGGCGCCCACGGCGACCCGGACCTCGGCCTGCCGCACGAGCTCGGCCGCGCGGGCGATCCCCGAGAGATCCCTGGCGCGGAGCTCGTGCGCGACGGCGAGGGCCTCGCGATCCTGGAGCCCCACCGCGATCGCCTCAAGCCGCTCCGCGAGGCCGGCGTCGGCGGTGCGCGACCGCGCGAGCTCCACCCCCACGCGCGCGGCGTCGCGGTGGTAGCCCACCTCCACGAACCTGTCGAAGGCGCCGCGCAGGGCGAGATCGCGCCCCGCGCGCGCGATCGACTCGTTCCAGGCGACCAGCTTGGCCGCGACGAGCCCCTTCCACCCGAGCCGATCGCCGAGCGCGACGTACGCCTCCCGGCTCGGCTCGTCGCCCTGATCGGCGAGCCGCTCCAGGAGCGTTATCGCCTCGTCGCTCCTGCCGAGCGTCTGGTCCAGGATCTCGGCGAGGCGGCGGGTCATCTTCGACGCCTCGTCCTCGTCGCCCTCCACCTCGATCAGCGCCGCGAGGAGGCGCGCGACCTTCGGCCAGTCGTTCAGGCGCTCGGCGAGCCGCTGGAGCCGCGCGATCGCGTCGAGGTCGTCCGGCTCGGCGGCGTGGACGATCTCGAGCACCCTGGCGGCGCCGTGCGGATCGTCGAGCGGGCCCTCGTAGAGCGCGGCGAGCCGCTGCGCGATGTCGAGCCGATCGGGGCCGTCGACGAACGCGAGCTCGCGCTCGAGCGCGCCGGCGACGCCCCGCAGGTTGCCGCGCCGCTCCTCCAGCTCGGCGATCCCCCGGAGCGCGATCCGGTTCTGCGGATCGAGGTCGGTGACGACCATCTCGTAGCGCGCGAGCGCCCCCTCGAGATCGCCGGACCCCTCCGCGAGCATGCGCGCCTCGCGCAGGGCGAGCGAGATCTTGCCGGGCTCGCTGTCCGTGAGCGCGCCGAGCCGGTGGAGGAGCTCGGCGCCGAGCTGGACATCGCCGCGCTCGCCGGCGTCGTCGGCGAGCCGCGCGAGCGCCTCGGCGTCCTCGCCGTCGGAGAGCAGGAGCGCGAGCGTCGCGCGCTCCCCGTCGCGATCGCCGAGCTCGCGCTGCGCCGCCGCGGCGGCACGCCGCGCCGCGACGCGCGCCGCCCGGTCGCCGAGCAGCTCGGCGCGGCCAAGGAGGAACCGCACGAGCTCGGGCAGGCGGTTCGTGCGCCGGTAGAGGTCCTCGATCGCGGGGGCGCAGGCGTCGCTCACGGGGTCGATCTCGATCGCGCGCTCGACCCGGTCGAGCGCGCCCTCGACATCGCCCGCGCTGAGGAGCAGCTCCGCGGCCTGGACGAACAGCGCCGGGCGCGCCTTGCGGTCGGCGAGCAGGGCGCGCTCGCAGATCGCCCTCGCCGCCTCGACGAGCCGGCCCGCCGCGATGTAAGCCTTCTCCGCGAGCTCCCACAGCTTCGGCTGCCGCAGGAGCTCGGCCGCCTGGCTGTAGGCGTCGCCCGCGGCGCCCGGCTCGTCGAGCCGGCTCCGGAGCTCGCCGAGCTTCTGGAGGAGCGGCCCGCGGGTGAGCTTGTCCTGGAACCGGGAGGCCGCGTCGGCGAGGACGCGCGCGGCGAGGTCGAACCGCTCGCCCCGCTCGAAGAGCTTGACCGCGGACTGGACCGCCGTGCCGTCCTCGGGCGACAGGCTCGCGACGCGCACCCACGCCTCCGCGGCCGCGATGGGATCGCGGCGCTTCTGCTCGTGGAGCGAGACGAGCTTCTTCTCGATCTCGATCTTCTGCGCGACGTCCGGGATCGCCGCGGCCTCCTGCTCGAGCAGCGCGGCGAGGTCGTCCCAGCGGGAGCTCCGCTCGAGCAGCCGCCGCAGCTCGGCCTGGGCCTGCGCGTCGCCGGGATCGAGCTCGGAGAGCAGCCGGAAGGCCTGGACCGCCGTGTCGACGTCGCGCAGCTGCGCCTCGCACAGCCCCGCGACCTCGCGCAGCTGCGCCTGCCGGCGCTCGACGGGGGCCGTGGGGACGCGCGCCGCCGCGAGCAGGACGTCGCGCAGCTCGGCGAACATGCGCTTCTGGCGGAGGTGCTCCTCGAGCTGCGCCAGCGCGTCCACGTTGGCGGGCTCGGCCTTGAGCACCTCGCGCAGCCTGGCGAGCGGCAGCGGCTTCCGGGGCTGGGTCGCCTCGTCGCCCGCGAGCGGCGGCGGCTCCGGCGCGGCCGAGGCGTCGGGCGAGAGAGGAGCCGGCGCGGAGCCGGGCGCGGCCTGCGCCGGGCCGGACCTCGGCGCGGCGGCGCTCCGCAGCGACGCCGGCACGTCCGGGGCCGCGGCTGCCGGCGCGAACGCGGCCACGGCCGGCGCGAACGCGGCCACGGCCGGCTGGACCAGCTCCGCCGCGGCCGCGGCCGAGAGCGGCGAAGGCACGCTGGAGGGGGGCACAGGCGGCGCCGAGGGCGCCCGCCCGGGAGCCGCGGCCGAGGTGGGCGGCGCCGAGGGCGCCCGCGCCGGGGCGGGGATCGGCGCGGGCATCGACGGCAGCCGCGGCGGGGGCGGCAGCACGGACGCCCGCTTGCGCGCCTCGGCCGCCATGAACCCGTTCGGGTTCACCTGGAGGTAGGCGAGGTAGCGCGGGCGGAGCTCGGCGGTGCGGCCCAGCTGCTTTCCGTAATGATCGGCGAGCTGCATCGCGCGGTCGTGCCCCGGCAGCGCGCGGAGCGCGTACACCGAGTACGAGTAGCCGTACTCCCCGTCGTACGTCTCCGCGAGCGCGACGAAGAGCTCCGCCGCCTCGTCCCTCTCCGGCTGCGGCACCGGCTCTCCAGCCTCGATGCGCTCCACGATGGCGACGCCGAGCGCCTGGATCAGCCCCACGTCGTGCGGCACGAACGCGCGCGCGCTCCGCAGCGCCACCGTGGAGCCGGCGAGGTCGCCCGCGCGGCGCCGGACGTCGGCCTCGTCGCGCAGCAGGGCGAGCCGCCGCTCCGGGTCGTCGATGAGCGCCTGCTCCATCGCGAAGTACGGGATCGCCTCGGCGTACTGCTGCTGGGCCTTCAAGAGCTCGCGCGCGGCGTAGATCGCGTAGACGTTGTGCGGATCGAGCTCCGCGAGGCGGCGCCAGTTCTCCAGGGCGCGCTCCGGCCGGGACAGCGGGGGCTCGCCCCACAGCCGGCCGAGCTCCTCGTGGAGCGTCGAGAGCTGCGCGCGCACCTCGGGCCGCTCGAAGAGCAGCGGCGTGAGCGCCTTCACGAGCCGCTCCAGGAGCGCGACGAGCGCCTTCTGATCGCCCTTGTCGCGGTAGAGCTGCGCCAGCCGCTCGGCCGCCGTCCGCTGCGTCGGGTCCTTGTCGATGGCGATCATGAGCGTCCGCGCGGCGTGGTGCGCGTCGCCGATCGTGGTCGACCACACGTTCGCCGCCTCGCTCAGCCAGTGCGCTGCGTACGACGGATCCGCGGTGGAGCTGCCGACGCGCTCGAGCAGCATGGCGTACGAGCGCGGGTCCTGCTCCCCGGCTCGGTGCGCATACGCCAGGGCCTCCCCGTCATGCGGATTCGTGACGAGGCGCTGGATGAGCGTTTCCATCTCCCGGGGATCCATCGGTGCGCGGCGAAGTTACACGTTAGCCTCCGGCTCGTACAGCGACTCTCGGCCCCATTCGCGAAAGGTCGCCGCTGCTTCTCGCGCCCGCGGGCCCACGTCGACGAGCGGTTTCCGGCGTCCGCGTCCGCGCGCGCGGCGTGCGCGGACGCGGACGCCGCGCGCGTGCCGTCATCAGTCGAATTTCACATAGGGCTTGCGCGACTGCGACGGCCTGCGCTTCGGCGCCGGCCCCGAGGGAGCGCTCGCGGGCTCGTGAGCCGCGCTGGCGGCGGTCGTGGGGAGCGGCGCGGGGGCCGGCGGCGGCGCCGCCGCTGCGGCCGGCGCGGCGGGCAGCGCGGCGGGAGGCGGGGCCGGGCGCGCGATCGCGCCCGCGAGCGCCCTGGCTTCCAGCGCCACCCCCTTCTCTAGCCTGCGCACGCCGCCGTCGGCGGGTCGGCGGAGCTCGCGCACGGCGAGCACCGTCACGATCAGGGACAGGGCGACCGTCCCGGCGGCAACGCGCGAGGTGCGCCTCCGCGGCGCGGGGCGCGACGTGCTCGGCGGCTGCGATGCGTCCACGCCGTCGCCCACGACCGCGAGCAGCTCGCTGGTCGCGCCGACCTCGGCCGGCTGCGCCGGGGCGGGGCGCTCGCGGCGCAGGCTCGGCCTCGCCTCGTCCATCGCGCGATCGAGCTCCGCGATGAACTCCTGCGCGCTCCGCGGCCGCTCCTCGGGCCGCTTGGCCAGCGCGCGCTGCAGGAGCTCGGAGAGCGACGGCGGTATCCCGGCGTCCGGCGCCGCCTCGATCGCCGGCGCCGGCGCCGACTTGATGTGCCTCGCCATCACGACGACCGCGTCGTCGTCGATGAACGGCGGCCGCCCGACGAGCATCTGATAGAGCAGCACGCCGAGCGAGTAGAGGTCGCTCCGCGCGTCGAGGGGCTTGCCTTGCGCCTGTTCCGGAGACATGTAGCGCGGCGTTCCGAACACCGTGCCCGCCTGGGTCTCGAGGGCGTCGACCGGCCGCTCGGCGCCGGTCATCACCTTCGCGATGCCGAAGTCGAGCACCTTACAGATCTCCTCGTGCTCGCCCGCGGGGGGCCTCGCCAGGAACAGGTTGTCCGGCTTGAGGTCCCGGTGGATGATCCCCTTGTCGTGCGCCTCGGCCAGCGACAGGAGCGCGTGCCGGGCGAAGCGGGCGGCGTCGCCGACGCGCAGGCGCCGGAGCCGCTTGAGCCGCTGTCCGAGCGATTCGCCCTCCAGCAGCTCCATCGCGAGGTAGAGCGAGCCGTTGCTCCACGTCGGCCCGTCCCCGGGCGAGCTCTGCTCCGCGGAGCGGCCGCGGCCGAAGGCGGCGTCCGTCGCGTCGTCGACGATCTCGCCGAAATCGAAGACGGTGACCGTGTGCGGCGACCGGAGCAGGCTCATCGCGCGCGCCTCGCGCGTGAAGCGGGCCTTGGCCTGCGCGTCGAAGGCCCGGTCCGAGCGCAGGATCTTGATGGCCACGTCGCGGCCCATCGCCTCCTGGCGCGCGCGGTACACCGTGCCCATCGAGCCGGCGCCGAGCTTGCCCACGACCACGAACCGATCCGCGATCGTGATCCCCAGGAACGGGTCCCCCTCGGCCTCGGCGAGCGCATCGCGGCCCACGAGGGCCAGGCCGTCGTGGGGGCAGCGCGGCAGCCTGGCGGACGGACCGGTCTGGGAGGCGCGATCGCCGGCGGGGGGCGGGAGCAGGCTGGACGAGCTCCTCGCGTCCAGAGCGACCGGCGCGAGGTGGTGGCACCGCGGGCAAATCAGCGCCGTCCGGCTGGGCTCGCCGGCCGATCCGGGTGCGCTGGAGGAGAGCTGGCCGTCAGCTGTAGGAGCTACCACCGCGATGGGGGTGATCGTCCGTCACTTGGGCCCACATCGCAAGGCCCACGACGGACCCGTAGCAGGAGGGCGACAGCCGAACAGCGAGACATCGCCGCAGGACGCCTCGCTGCAACAGACATCGCTACAGAATCGCTGCGTTTGTTCAGGATGCTTGACGCACATGCCGCTCCGGCACTCCTCGTTCGTGTCGCACGCGACGCCGACGGCGGCGATGCTGTCCTCGGGCAGCAGCGTCGCGCACGCACGGACGGTCGAGCCGTCGCCGGTCGCGACCTCGGCGCAGCCGACGTTGTGCATCGCGTCGTCGGGCGCGGCCGGGCACATGTCCGAGGAGCAGCACGGGATCGTGCAGCGGAGGGGCCCGCCGATGTCGGCGCAGAGGCCGGAGGAGCAGTCCGCGTCCCTTTCGCACGGATCGAGGTAGCCGCCCTGGCCGGGGCCGACGCGCTGGCACGCCCAGGCCGAACCGGCCGCGACGAGGTCCGTCGTGAGCCGGCACGCCGCCCCGTTCGTCGCGCAGTTGGTGTCCGAGCAGCAGGTGTCGACGCAGACGCCTTCGTCGCAAATGCCAGAGCGGCACTCGCCGGGCGAGGCGCAGGCCGCGCCGGAGAGGCGCGCCCCCACCTCGGGCCGGCCTACGTCCCGACCGATGCGACAGACGCCGCTCCCGCCGCCATCGGGGATCCAGCAGATCGCGTCCCGGACGGGATCGCAATCGCTCGAGGTGCAGCACGCGCGCGCGCAGACGCTCGGCCCCTTGTCGCCGAGCCGCGTGGGATCGAGGCAGAAATCGTGCGTTCCGCACCCGTCGTGATCGTCGCAAGGGACGCCGAGCGCGCGCTCGAGCTGCGTGTCGACGCAGGCGCCGTCGCTGCAGACGGCGCCCTCGGGGCACGCCGGGGGTCCGATCGCGCCCTCCTCCGAGCAGCGCACCGTCTCCAGCTTCCCGTCGACGAGGACCTCGCATCCGGTGCCGAGCAACGCGAGCGCCGAGAGCCCGCGGACGAGCCTCCGCCCCGCGGCGCCGAGGACCATCAGAACTGCACCTCCAGCCGGGCGCCCCCGGCGCCCAGCGACACGCTGACGCGCGCCGCCTCCTCCCCTGCGCGGGCGCCGAGCGAGGGCGGAGCGCCGTCGCGGCCCGGGATCGCGGCGCCCCTGAGGGCGGCCGAGAGCGGCCGGGAGGCGCGCGGGCTCGCCGCGGGGGCCCGCGGCGACAGGTACAGGTAAAGCGCCGCCGCGCCGGAGAGTCCGGCGACCAGCAGGGCGACGTCCGCGGCGACGGCGCACTGGTGGGCGGCGCTCGCGTCGGCCTGCAGATCGGCGACCGAGACGCCGCCGCCGGTGCGCTCGCCGGAGCTGGGATCCCGCGCCACGGCGAGGGCGGCGAACACGCCGCCGACCACGAGGGACCCCGCAGCGATGCCTCCGCTGACGTAGAGCCAGGCGCCATACGGCCTCGCGCCGCCCGCCGCCCCGGAGCGGCGCGGCAGGCGCGGCAGGTACGGCAGCGCCGCGGGGGCCTGCGCGGACGGGGCGGGCGCCGGCGGCGGCGGCTTCGCGCTGGAGAGCTCCCGCTTCGCGCCCTGCAGCCGCTTGAGGACCGCCGCGACCTCCTCACGCTCCTTCGGGAGGGTCTCCATCTCGAGATAGCGAAGGTAGTAGTGCTCGGCTTGCTCGATCTCGCCCAGCCGCTCGTGGATGACCGCCAGGTTGTAGATGAGCTCTTTCCCCTCGGGATCGAGCGCCACCGCGGCCTTCAGCTTCGCGATGGCCGCGCGGTACTCGCCGTGCTGGTAGAGGCCCTGCGCCTCGTCGTGCAACGCGGTCGCTTCCTCGATGCGGCTCCGCTTCTCCGCCGACTCCTGCGACGGCGGCGCCGCGGAGCGGGCCGGCGCGCTGCCCTGCGGCGCGCTGGCCTGCGGCAGCGGCGCGGCGCCGGCCGGCGAGGGCGCGCCGAGCGGCGCCGGCGAGGTCATCTGCGCGGCCGCCGCCGGCGGCGCGCCGAGCGAGGTCGCCGCGAGCGCGCAGGCGAGGCGCACGACGATGCGCCCGGCCCCGGGACCGATCGAGAGCGGCGGGCGCGCGGCGCGATTCGTCACGGCCGCCCACCATAGCGTAACTTCCGCGCGGAGCGGCCCCTTGCGTGGCGCGGGCCCGCGCGGCGCGGCGCGCGCCCGCTCGGCCGCCGCCTGCGCCACGCCGGCCGCGCGATCTGCATCCATCGGCGGCGCGCGGCTCCGACCATGGGGCGCGCTCCTCCCCCGGAGGCCGCCGCCGCGATGGTCACCGGACCTGGCAGCTGTACGCGCCGGCGAGGACGAACGCCCGCTCGCACCTGACATCCACGGTGCGCTTCGCCGTCGTGAACTCGAAGGTCTGGCCGAACGGCGTCCGCTCCAGCCGGGTCATCTGCGCCCTGCACCCCTCGCCGGCGCGGCGCGGCTCCGGCGCGCCCGATCCGCCGTCCTCGCCGCACGCGACGAGCGCCGCCATCCGCTCGACCGCGGCGTTGTCGGAGAAGACGTTGTAGGCCGCCGAGGCGCTGAACGCGACGCAGACGGCGAAGAGGGCGAGCTGGACGAAGCGCTTCACGGGCCGAGCTTACCCCGTCCGGGGCGCGGGGGGCTGGCCGCCGCGCGCCGCGCGGTCAGAGCCGCATGCCCGAGCCGGGCAGCGGGTGCCACGGCTGGCGGCGGGTCGTGTACTGGCCTCGCACGAAGGCCCCGAGCACCGGCGCGATGTTGCGCGCGATGTCGTCGTCCCACTCGCCCCCGTTGATCCCGTCCTGCGGGGTGAGATCCGGCGAGAGCAGGAAGAAGCCGGGGTAGAGCCGCCGCGGCATCTTGATCTGATCGAGGTCCTCCTTGAAGACGTCGATATCCACGCGCACGAGCCGCACGCTCCGGAGCGCGGTCTGCATCAGCGGATCGCCGAGCGCGCGGTCGACGCCGCGGCACGGCTCGCACGGATCGCTCGTCGTCATGACGAGGACCTTCTCACCCTGGGCGTGCGCCTCCGCGCGCTGCTTGGCGAGCTCCTCGCTGAGCGTGGAGACGTCGACGCCGATATCGACGATGGAGAGCCCGCCGACGCGCCGGCGGGTCGTGTGCTGAGGGACGCTGCCGCCGGGCTGCGCCGCCGGAGGAGGCACGTCCGGCAGCGGCGCCGCCGGGGACGCGGTGCTCGCCGGCTCCGGCGAGGGGTCCCGCTCGCCGACGGCGGCGGTGGTCTCGCCGCCGCTGTGCGTCCTCCACACCCAAACGCCGAAGCCGATCGCCGAGCTCCAGCAGAGCGTGAGGAGGACGCCGAGCGAGAGCCCGACGCTGGCGAGCCCGAGGCCCCTGCGCGCCTCGGGGGCCCGCTCGATCTCGCGGCGGGCCGCCCAGCCGAAGGCGATCGCGGCGACGGCCCCGAGCGGCCCGAAGAGCGCCGCGACGATCGAGCTCACGGCCAGCGTCGAGAGCGGCGGTCGCCCCGGCGGGAGCGGCCGGGTGAGGTAGGGATCGTGGATGACCGGCAGCGGCGTCGAGGCGCCGCTCGGCAACGGCGCTCGGGGCGCGGCCGCGACGCGCGCCGCCTCGTCGCCGGAGGGTGCGCTGACAGGCAGCTCGCCCCCGCGGGGCAGGACGCCCGCCCCGTTGTCCTGGGGCGCCGTCAGAGGCTCGTTCGCATCGCGGTTCGGCGGTGGCTGACTCGGGCCGAATGCGTGGCTCACGTCTCTTATCTTAGCGCCAGAGTCGGCGCCACGCTCGCCGTACGCACCCTCACGTCGCGCCGCGGCTCAAGGGATGCAGGCGCGCTCGAGCACCCTTAAGACTGCGCGCTTCGTGCTCACACCGGGGCTCATCGCCTCCGTCCATGCGACGCCCACGCGCTCGCCGGCGAGGGCCAGGCTGGGAGGATCCTTGACGGGAATCGCCCCATCCGACACCCGGATCCCCCGGGCAGAAGGCGCTCCGTCGGCGCCCAGCTTCACGAGCAGGAGCTGCCCATCGGCCTTGCCATCGTGGCCGACCCACGCCACGAACGCCCCGTCGCCGCTCGGCGCGATCGCGCGCCACTTGCCCTTGCCGAGCACCCAGGGCGCCCCGCGCGGCCGCGCCTCGGCGTCCAGCGCTCGGGCGAGCAGGGTGGGCCCTTCGTTCCACGCCACGAGCGCCCCGCTGCTGGTGGCCACGAGCCCGAGCCGCCGCTCCCTGTCCGGCATTTCCTGAGTCGCGGCGGCCGAGCGGTCGTCGCCTCGAGGCGTGGCCACGACGTGGGCATTCCCTTCCCTGCCGGCCGCGTCGAACCGCGAGGCCCGGATGCTCCCGTCGTCCTCTTCGTGCCACACGACCAGGTAGCCGCCGGATGGGTCCGCAGCGACCGCCGGCCAGCGCGGCTTCTTGGTGTGGCGCGTGACCCCGACCGCCTTGAGCTGCGGCTGCGCAGGGTCCACCGGCGCGAACTGGAAGACGCCCAGCTGGTTGCGCTCCGCCCCGAAGGGGGCCGCCGCCACCAGGGCGCCGCCCGGAGCCGGCGCGATGGCGACGTTCTCGCTGACCTCCCTCCCGATGGCGCCGACGCGCAGGATCTCCGCCGGCGGGTTCGTCTCCCAGCGCGGACGGGCGTACGCGAGCCCCTCGGCGTCGAACCACGTCACCGCCCAGGCCTCCCCGGAAGAGAAGATCCGGAGCCCTGCCTCGCGGGTGTTCGAGATCGCCCGCGCCCGGGCGATCTGCCGGGCGTCGTTGTCGAAGCCGGCGAACGCGATCTGCGCGTCACCGCCCTTGAGGTCCACGAGCCACACGGCGCCGAACGAGCCGTCGGCCCGGCCGGCCACCCCCATCCCCTCGCGCAGGATGTAGGTCGCGATGTCGCCCGACTTGAGCTTGCACCCGGTGAGGGTCCCGAACGGAACGAACTCCTGCACGCCGGACCCGCGCGGAGGCTCGACCTCGACCGTCGCCGTGGCCACGGCCGGCTCGGTCGAGGCGCTCACGGCGGGCCCGGCTGCGGGCTTGACGTCGCTCGATCCGGACGCCGCAGCACCCCCTGGCCGGGATGCGCTGCGGTCGCAGGAGATGCCGCAAAAGGCAAATAAGGAGAGGGCCACTACAGTGGCTAGACAAGGATAAGAAGAGCGCCTGGTGCGAAGCAGAGGACTTGAACCTCCACGGGAGTTACCCCACTGGAACCTGAATCCAGCGCGTCTGCCAATTCCGCCAGCTTCGCGAGCGGGACGGCATCACTACCTCACCCCCTCGCGATCCGTCAAGCCCAACATCACGCCCGGAGCGTTTTTCTTCCGGCTCCGGCGCGCGTCGCCTGCCGCCCGCTCCACAGCAGCCCGGTCCGCCTTCGGCCCCCTCGGCGGCGCCCTCGGCCGCGCGGGCTCCCTCCTGCCGCTGCCGACCCGCAGCGGTGCACGGCGAGTGGCGCATGTGCTAGGGGAGCGCGCTCCCATGGCGGCCATCGGCTCACCTCCCCCTCTCCTTCTCTTCGTCGGCGTCCGCGCCGTCGACCCGGCCCATCAGCTCGACGACGTGGTCGACGTCGTCGTGGAAGACGGCGTCATCACCCGCGTGGGGCGCGGCGCAGCGACCGACGATCTGCGCCGCGCCGGCCAGGCCGAGGTCGTCTCCGGCGAGGGGCTCCTGCTCCTCCCCGCCTTCGTCGATCTCCACGCCCACCTCCGCGAGCCCGGGCAGGAATACAAGGAAGACATCGCCTCCGGGCTCGCCGCCGCGGCCGCCGGCGGCTTCGCGCACGTGTGCGCGATGCCGAACACGCGGCCCGTCAACGACACCCGCTCCATCACCGAGGCGATGATCGCCCGCGCCCGCGCGCTCTCGGGGCCCGCGCTCCACCCCATCGGCGCGATCACGATCGGCCAGAAGGGCGCCGAGCTCACCGAGATGGCCGACCTCAAGGAGGCCGGCGCCGTGGCGGTCTCCGACGACGGGCGCTGCGTCACGTCGAGCGCGGTCATGCGCCGCGCCCTCGAGTACGCGAAGACCTTCGATATGCCGGTCATCCAGCACGCCGAGGACCACGCCCTCACCGAGGGGGCGCAGATGCACGAGGGGGCGATCTCGACGCGCCTCGGCCTCCGGGGCTGGCCCCGCGTGGCGGAGGACATCATCGTCGCGCGCGACGTGCTGCTCGCCGAGGCCACCGGGGCCCGCTACCACGTGGCGCACATCTCGTCGCTCGGCGCGGTCCGCATCCTCCGCGAGGCGAAGGCCCGCGGCATCGCCGTGACCGCCGAGGTGACGCCGCACCACCTCACGCTCACCGACGCCGCCGTGCTCGGCTACGACACCGCGTGCAAGGTCAACCCGCCCCTGCGCGAGCAGGCGGACGTCGACGCGCTCCGCGAGGCGCTCGCGGACGGCACCATCGACGCGGTCGCGACCGATCACGCGCCCCACTCGACGCTCGAGAAGGACTGCGAGTTCGCCGAGGCGTCGCCCGGCCTCATCGGCCTCGAGCTCGTCGTCCCGGTCCTGCTCGACCTCGTGCGCCAGGGCGCCCTCCCCCTCGGGCGGCTCGTCGACGCGCTCACCCGCGCCCCCGCCCGCATCGCGCGGCTCGAGGCGCCCGCGATCAAGGCCGGCGCCCGCGCCGAGCTCTGCCTCGTGGACCCGAACCTGAGCTTCGTCCTCGACCCGGCGCGCCTGCGCTCGAAGAGCAAGAACACGCCGCTGCTCGGCAAGCAGCTCACCGGCCGCGTCAAGATGACGCTGGCGGCCGGTCGGGTCGTCTTCGTCGACGGCGAGGGAGCAGCAAGATGAGCTCGCGCAAGGTGCACTTCGTCAGCCTCGGGTGCCCCAAGAACCGCGTCGACTCCGAGGTGATGCTCGGCGTCGCCCGCGCGGCCGGCTACGCGCACGTCGACGACGCCGCCGAGGCCGAGGTGATCGTCGTCAACACCTGCGGCTTCATCGGCGAGGCGAAGAAGGAGTCGATCGACGCCATCTTCGAGATGGCGCAGCACAAGGAGCACGGCAGCTGCAAGCGGCTCGTGGTCGCCGGCTGCCTCTCGCAGCGCCACCCCGAGGAGCTCGCCCGCGAGATGCCCGAGGTCGATCACTTCCTCGGTTCGAGCGACATGCTCAAGCTCGGCCAGGTGCTCGCGGGCGACGCGGAGCGGATGCTCGTCGGCAACCCCGCCGAGTGGCTCATCCGCGCCGGCGATCCGCGCACCCTCTCGACCCCCGGCGGCAGCGCCTACGTCAAGATCGCCGAGGGCTGCAACCGCACCTGCTCGTTCTGCGTGATCCCCGACCTGCGCGGCGCGCAGCGCTCGCGGCCGATCCCGGACGTGGTGCGCGAGGTGGAGCAGCTCGCGGCGGCCGGCGTCCGCGAGATCAACCTCATCTCGCAGGACACGATCGCCTACGGCCGCGACGCCGCCGGCCGCGCGCAGGGCGGCGAGCGCGCGACGCTCGCGGAGCTCGTCCAGAAGGTCGCCGACGTGCCCGGCGTGCGCTGGGTGCGGCTCTTCTACCTCTACCCCGAGACGATGACCGACGACCTCATCGAGCTGCTCGCCGACCACCCGCGCGTCGTGCCCTACGTCGACATGCCGCTCCAGCACGCCGCGGACGCGATGCTGCGCAGGATGCGGCGCGGCCACGGCGGCGATCGGCTCCGGCGGGTCGTCTCCACGCTGCGCGAGCGCGTGCCCGACCTCACGTTCCGCACCGCGTTCATCGTCGGCCACCCCGGCGAGACCGACGCCGAGTTCGAGGAGCTCTGCGATTTCGTGCGCTGGGCCGAGTTCGAGCGGGTCGGGGTGTTCCGCTACTCCGACGAGGAGGCGAGCCGCAGCTACGCGCTCGAGGGCAAGGTCCCCGCGCGCACGGCCGCGAGCCGCTACCGCCGCCTCATGACGCTGCAGCGCCGCATCGCGCACAAGAAGAGCGCCGCGATGATCGGCCGCGAGCTCGAGGTGCTCGTCGAGGGGACGAGCGACGAGCACGAGTACGTGATCATGGGCCGCCACGCCGGTCAGGCGCCCGAGATCGACGGGCAGGTCTACCTGTCCGGCGGCGAGGTCCGCCCCGGCGAGATGTGCCGCGTGCGGATCACCCAGGCGAGCGACTACGACCTCGTGGGCGAGCTGCTCGACGAGGACGAGGGCCAGCGCGGCGCCGCGCTCCCCGTGCCCACGGAGCTCGGCGCGGTCACGGCGAAGCGGCGCGTCGCCCTGCGCGTGCTGCAAACCGATGGACGCGAGCGCCAACAGAATTGACGGCCCGGCCGGCGGGGCGCGGCGCGACGGCTGAAAATCGCGCGGCGCCGCGGCGTTCACGGGCGCCCTGGGCGCGGCACGCGGTGTGCTATGAAGCCGTCCCGTGCCGATGCTCCGCCGCGCGCTTCACCTTGCCTTTGCCCTGGCGATCTCGCTGCTCGCCGGTGCGGCCTGCCTGAGCCCGACGTTGCCCCTCCCCCCGCCCGAGCCGGCCGACACGATGCGGCCGTCCGCGGACCGCGAGGGGGTGTGGCAGATCTCGGGCAACTGCGCCCCCGGGGCGCGCGTCAGCCTGTTCAACGAGCGGACCCAGCGGGGCGTGATCGAGGACGACACCGACAAGAACGGCCGGTATCACCTCGAGATCGAGGCGGAGCTCTGCGACGTCCTGCTCGTGTGGCAGGAGCTGGAGGGCAACGGCGACGAGGTGAGCGTGGCGCAGTCGTTCGTCGTCGAGGAGCGCACGCCGCTCGGCGTCGTCAACGACGCCTGCCCCTGAAGGCCGACGGGCGCGCGACGGCGCGCGTCAACGCAGCGCGCCGCGCCCGATGGGCGGCATCGACGCGCGCGCGGAGCATCGTGATAGTGTGGTGGCGTGATGGCGTCGATCTCGCCGAGCATCCCGCCGACCGCCACCCGGGTGCTGGTCGTCGATGACGAGCCGGGCCTCCGTCAGGTGCTCAGCATCGCCTTCCGCCGCCAGGGCTACGAGGTCGCGCTCGCGCCCGGCGCCGGCGCCGCGCTCGAGGCGATCCGCCAGAATCCGCAGCCGTTCCCGCTGATCCTCACCGACCTCGTGATGCCCGACGGCTCGGGGATCGAGGTGCTCGCGGCCGCGAAGGCGCGGAGCAGCGCGACCGAGGTGATCGTGATGACCGCGCACTCCACCGTGGAGAGCGCGCTCGACGCGATGCGCCGCGGCGCGTACGACTTCGTGACAAAGCCGTTCTCGCCCGCGGAGGTCATCGCGCTCGCCGCGAAGGCGCTCGAGAAGAGCTCGATCGTCGCCGAGAACCAGCGGCTGCGCGCGCAGCTCGAGCGGCTCGATCTGCCGTCGCGCGAGCCGCTCGGCACGAGCCCCGCGATGCAGCGGATCTCCGAGCTCATCGGCAAGATCGCGCCGACGCGCACGACCGTGCTGATCACGGGCGAGAGCGGGACCGGCAAGGAGCGCGTGGCCCGCGCGATCCATGAGCAGAGCGACCGGGCCGCGAAGCCGTTCCTGGTCGTCAACTGCGGGGCGCTGCCGGAGGCGCTCATGGAAAGCGAGCTGTTCGGCCACGAGAAGGGCTCGTTCACGGGCGCCGGCGCGCGCGCGCTCGGGCTGTTCCGGGAGGCGGACGGCGGGACGCTGCTCCTCGACGAGGTCGGGGAGCTGCCGGCCTCGCTGCAGGTGAAGCTCCTCCGCGTGCTCCAGGAGCGGAAGGTGCGCCCGGTCGGCGCCGCCGCGGAGATCGCGGTGGACGTCCGGGTCCTCGCCGCGACGAACCGGGAGGTGGAGGTCGAGGTGCGCGAGGGGCGGTTCCGGCAGGACCTCTATTACCGGCTCAACGTCATCCGCATCGAGCTGCCGCCCCTGCGCGAGCGCCCCGGGGACGTCTCGCGGCTCGCCGAGCGCTTCCTGCGCCGCTTCGCCGCCGAGCTCGGCAAGGACGTCCGCGGCCTCACGACGGACGCGATGCGCGCGCTCGACGCCTACGGCTTTCCGGGCAACGTGCGCGAGCTCGAGAACATGATGGAGCGCGCGGTGGCGCTCGCCGGAGGGCCCTCGATCGGCCTCGGCGACCTCCCGAGCGCCGTCGCCGGCCTCAGCGCGAGCCCGGCCCCGCTGCTCGCGCAGCTGCCGCCCGGCGGGTGCATGCTCGACGAGGTGCTCGGGGAGGTCGAGCGCCGGCTCATCCTCCAGGCGCTCGAGCGCACCGGCGGCGTCCGCAAGGCCGCCGCGAAGCTGCTCGGCGTGTCGTTCCGGTCGCTGCGCTACCGGCTCGCCAAGCACGCGCTCGCCTCCGACGGGGACAGCGACGACGACCTGGAGGGGGGATCCCGACGAGAATCGTCACCGCCCGGCGCCCCGCAGTGACGGTTTTCGTCACCGCCGAAAACGAACACAACCGCACACATCTCTCTCAGCTCGCCCCTCTTCCTCAAGAAAAACCGAGGTAACGCATGAGTTTCTCGCACAAGTCGAAGACGGCGCCGGGCCGCGCGCTCCTTGGCACGTCGCCTGCTGGAAGGTTCGGGCGCATGCGGAGGGCGCGGCGACAGCGAAACGCGGCGAGGCGGGCGTTCACGCTCGTCGAGCTCCTCGTCGTCGTGGGGATGGTGGGTATTCTCGCGGCGCTCGCCCTCGTCGGCTACCGCAAGTACATGAACGCGGCCGGCGTCGCCGAGCCGAAGGCCGTCATACAGGGGATCCGCGGTGCTCAGGAGTCCTACAAGGCCGAGATGCTCGTGTATCTGAACGTCTCGACCTCGCTCGATGCATGGTACCCTGCGGGGACTCTCAGCGATCGGAAGCGCGCGTGGGGCCCCCCTCACGACGACGAGGCCAACTGGCGGATGCTCAACGTGACGACGGACGGCGCGGTCCGCTTCGGGTATGCGTGTGTGGCGGGCGATACTCCCCCCTTCACCACGACCGGCCTCGCGGGCTTCACCTGGAGTGGGTTGCCCGGGCCTCCGCTGAACGATCCGCAGTTTGCGCCGAACGGCCCCTGGTACGTCATCCAGGCGGCCGGCGATCGCGACTCGGATGGGACGCTCGCCTTGCTCCTGACGACATCCACGATGTCGGGGATCTACTGGGAGAACGACACGGAGTAGAGGATGGTTTGCCCCGGCGGCGTCGAGAGCGCCTGTCCGTGGGAGAGGTTTTCGCGCTGCGGGCTGGCCGGGCCCCGCACCAGGCATCTTGACGGTCCGTCTCGGCAACGAATCCAATTAAAGAAATCATCACGGAGGATCGACACTCATGCGTGCACTGAAGCGATACGACAGAAGAGGCTTCACCCTCGTCGAGCTCATGATCGTCGTCGCCATCATCGGCGTCCTCGCCGCGCTGGCGATCTTCGGGGTCCGCCGGTACCTCGCGAGCGCGAAGAGCTCGGAGGCCAAGAACACCGTGGGCGCCATCTCCCGGGGCGCGGTCGCCGCGTTCGAGCGCGAGACGTCCAACTCCGAGATCCTGCCGGCCGGCGGTTCTTCGGCGGCCGCGACCCATAGCCTGTGCGCGAGCGCCGAGGCGGTGCCCACTACCGTTCCGTCGGGCGGCAAGTACCAGCCGCGCTCGGGCCCAGACGAGGACTTCGAGCACGGCACCGAGACCGAGGACTGGCCGTGCCTGAGGTTCGCGATGACGCAGCCGATCTACTTCCAGTACCACTATTACTCCGGCGCGCGTGTTCCCGAGCAGACCGATCCTCCTGCCATCAGCGCGACGAACTACTTCGAGGCGGGCGCGGTCGGAAACCTCGACGCGGACACCCCGCCCGTTTACAGCGTGTTCACGCGCCTGGGCGCGGTGGACGACGCGACGGGGCAGCTCACCGTGGCCACGCAGGTCCACATCGAGCGAGAGTACGAATGATCTGAGCGCCGGCTGCCCGGCTCACGGATGAGCCGGGCAGCGCACGTTGAACGAGGCCACCGGTCATGAGGGTGTACGATGCGATACACGGCGACGTCTCGTGTGCGCGGATTCACGCTCGTCGAGCTCATGATCGTGGTGGCCATCCTCGGCGTGCTCGCCGCCCTGGCGATCACCGGGGTGCGCAATTACCTCACGACGGCGAGGACGGCTGAAGCGAAGCAGATCGTCGGCGCCATCACCCGCAGCGCCATCAACCAGTTCGAGCGCGAGCGCGACGCCTCGCAGGTGCTCCCCCCCGCGGGGGTCTCCGCGGCGAGCACCCACACCCTCTGCGCCTCGGCCACGCCGGTCCCCCTCGATTTCACCTACGTCCTTGGGACGAAGTACCAGCCGAACGCGGCGCCCGGCGTCGACTTCATGTCGGGCTCGACGACCGAAGGCTGGCAGTG
This sequence comes from Sorangium sp. So ce836, assembly GCF_028553905.1. Taxonomy (NCBI): domain Bacteria; kingdom Pseudomonadati; phylum Myxococcota; order Polyangiales; family Polyangiaceae; genus Sorangium; species Sorangium sp. So ce836. Next base: position 7,544,858 of record NZ_CP102233.1, read on the forward strand.
CCTCGGCTTCACCGTCGACCAGCCCATCTACTTCCAGTACTCGTACCAGGTCGGCGGCGGCTACCTCAGCGAGGGCATGACGGGCGCGCCCGTCCTCAGCGCGGAGGCGTTCGAGGCGGGAGCGCGCGCGGACCTGGACGGCGACGGCCTGGCGTGCACGCTGGTCCGCACCGGCGAGGTGCGCGACGGCGAGATCGTGACCAGCACCGTGATCTTCACGAACAACGACCCGGACTGACGCGGGCCACGGCCGTCGGTCGCGCTTGTTGGATCGTGGAGGGGTGAGGTAGAGAGGAGCCCATGACCTGGCGCTCCTGGAGCGCGCTGGAGCTCAGCGCGGCCTTCGCGGTCGGCGGCAGCGTCCTCGCCGTCGCCGTCCCCGCGTTCTTCCGAAACCTCAGCGCATCCAAGCTGAGCGAGCCGATCGAGGGGCTCGACCGGCTGGTGACCAGCGCGGTCGCCTACGCCGAGTCACGGCCGCAGGAGATCAGCTTCCCCCCGTCCGCCCCGCTGACCCCGGCGCAGGTGCCGCGCGGCGTGCGCGCGGTCGATCCGCCGGAGTCGTGGGAGCACCTCACGTGGCGGTCGCTCGACTTCCGCTTCGAGGGGCCACACGCGTTCGCCTTCCAGTTCACGAGCGAGCTCGACGCGTCGAAGGCCATGCGCTTCATCGCGACCGCGCACGGCGATCTCGACGGCGACGGCGCGCTCTCCACGTTCGAGGTGCGCGGCGAGCGGATCCCCGGGGAATCGGCCCGCGTGCTCCCGGGCATGTTCGTGGACCGCGAGGTGGAATGATGGGGGCTCGTCCGGCGCCCGGGTCCGCGGACGGCCCGCCACCCCGCCCGCTCCTCTCCCGCCTCGCAGGCGCGCGCGACGCGCTCGTCACGGTCGCGCTCTCGGCCGCCGCGGCCGTCGCGATCGGGATCGTGCGCGCGCCGGCCGCGGCGCTGGAGAAGCGCGTCGCCGAGACCTCCGACGTGTACGTCCTGCCGCCGCCGGACGAGGTGGTCACCCTCTCGCTCGGCTATCGCTCCGCGCTGGCCGATCTGCTGTGGTCGCACGTGCTCGTCTCGCAGGGGCTGCACACCATGGAGCGCCGCAGGTTCGAGAACCTGACCCTGCTGCTCGACGCCATCAACGCGCTCGACCCGACCTTTCGCGACCCCTACCTGTTCGCCGACGCGCTCATCACGTTCCAGACGAGCACGACGCCCCACGACGAGGTCGTCAAGGCGCGCGAGATCATGGAGCGCGGGGTGCAGAACCGCCCCCTGGACGGCGAGATCTGGCTCGCGCTCGGCCAGTTCGTCGCCTTCATCGCGCCGGCCTCGTACCTGACCGATCCCGCGGAGAAGGCGCAGTGGCGCCTCGACGGGGCCCGGATGCTCGCGCGCGCCGCGGAGCTCGGGGGCAACGACGCGAACATCAGCTGGCAGGCGCTCGGCGGCGCGGGGATCCTCGGGCGCGCCGGCGAGCGCGAGGCGCAGATCCGGTTCCTCCAGCGCACCCTCGCCGTCACGGACGACGAGGGGCTGAAGCAGCAGATCCGCGCGCAGCTCGACAAGCTCCTCGGGGAGCAGGCCGCAGAGGCCTACCGCCGGCGCATCGACGGTTTCAGCGAGATCTGGCGGCGCGATCTGCCGTTCGTCAGCAAGACGGCGATCCTCGTGCTGGGCCCCCCGCGCGACCCGGCGTACTGCGCGGGCGGCGCGCACGCCGACGAGCCGCGGTGCGCGACGACGTGGAGCGCGTGGGCCGAGCGGGTCGCGGGCGAGCGGTGAGGCCCCTCGACGCTGCCGGGGCGCGGACGCCGTCGCCACGACAGCGCCGTTCGAAACGAGCGACGTCAGGGGTGGTTCACGTGGGGAATCGCGAGATGCCGTGGGCCTCGCCCGACGGCGCGAGGCAGCGCCTCGGGTCCGCGCAGCGCCGCCCGTGAGCCGGGCGCCGCGGGCGACCGCGGCGCGTCAGTCGAACCTGACGGCCGCGGTCTTGGTCTCGCCGGCCTTCACCGAGACGGTGACCGACTTCTTCCCGAGATCCGGGTGGATGAAGGTCACCGTGTGCGACCCCGCGGGGACGCTGACGCCGACCTTGGGCGTGCTCCCCAGCGGCCGCCCGTCGAGGACCACCTTCGAGACCGGGATCGAGTTGATGTTCAGGGTCGCGTTGCCGGCGGCGGCCGCGGGCGCGGGCGCAGCGGCCGGCGCCTCCGCCTTCGGCGCCGCGGCGGGCGCCTCCGACTTCGGCGCCGGGGCGGCCGGCGCAGGCGCCGGATCCGACGCGCGCGCGGGCGCGGCGGCGGCGACCGGGGCGGCGGCCGGCTCGGGCCTGCTCGCCTCCTCCAGCGCGATCCGGATCGTCTTCTCGGCCTGCCCGTCCTCGAACGAGATCGCCTGGGAGAAGTCCGTATACCCCCTCTTCGTCGCGACGACCTTCCAGCCCTCCGACGGATTGACATCCACCTTGACCGGCGGCTTCTTCCAGGCCGAATCCGGCAGCTTCTTCTCCGTCCCCTTGGCGTTCACCAGCTTGACCGACGCGCCCGACGTCGCGAGATCGAGCGTGACCTGCCCCTTCAGCACCTTGAGCGCGACGGTGCCGAGGTCCTTCGTCTGGCCCTGACCGACCTCCACCGTCTGCTCCACGGGCTCGTAGCGCTCGCCGCCGTCGAAACGGATCTTGTGCTCTCCCGGAGATACGCTGACCTCCAGCGGCAGCGTGCCTTTCTCCACACCGTCGATGAAGACCTTCACGCCGGGCTGCGCGCCCGACGCCTTCACGCCGGGCGCGGTCGACGTGTTGGTCGACGCCCGCGCCGCGGCCGCGCCGTCGAGCGTGATCACGACCACCTTCTCCTTGCCGCCCTCGACGACCTCGACGGCATCGTGCGGCGGGAAGTCGGGGGCGAGGATCTTGACCACCTTGGAGCCGGGATCGAGCTCGCGCACGACGCAAGGCACGGTGTCGCAGCGCTTCTGGCCGTCGATGAAGATCTCGGCCCTCGCGACCGAGGTGCCGCCCGGGGCCTTCAGGTCGATGGTGAGCGCGCCCTTCTTCGGCACGAGCATGACCACGGCCAGGATGAGCACAGCGACCAGCGCGAGCCCGCCGAGGAGCACGCCCGCCTTGCCGGCGCCCTGCTGCATCGTATGGCGCGGGCGGATCGCCGTCGGCTCGTCGTTGCGCGACAGCGGGCGGTGGCCGATCTCCGAGGACATCGCCGGCGGCATCGCCGGCGCCGGCGGGGCGCTCGGGATCGGCGGCGGCGTCGGGATCGGGGTGCGCGTCCTCGCGGCCGGCGCCGCGCCGCCGGAGCTCGCGAGCAGCGTCGCGGCCGCCTTCGGGAGCGACGGCGAGCTCACCGTCGGCAGCGGGCTCGTCCGCCCAGGCATGCTGTCGCTGCCCGGCCGGTCGTAAACGTGGGTCGACTCCTCGTCGTCGTCCCAGTCCATGTCGACCGCGGTGCCCTTGCCCGACGCAGGCTTCCCCTCGTCGGCCGCCTTCTGCGGCGGCTTCACCGACGGCACGCGGACCGGCGGAGGGACCACCGGGGGCAGCGCGCTGGTCGGCGCGGGCGGCACCGGGCTCTTCGACGGCAGGGCCGGGGCGGTGACCGGGGGCAGCGCGGATTGCCGCGAGGGAGGCGGCACCACGGGCGGCAGAGAGCCCGGCTTGACCGAAGGGGGCATCGGCGGCGGCAGCGAGCCGGGGCTCGTCCCCTTCACCGGCACCGGCGGCGGCAGCGAGCCGGGGCTCGTCCCCTTCGCCGACACCGGCGGCGGCAGAGAGCCCGGCTTGACCGAGGGGGGCATCGGCGGCGGCAGCGAGCCCGGGCTCGTCCCCTTCACCGGCACCGGCGGCGGCAGAGAGGCGGGGCTCGTCCCCTTCGCCGACACCGGCGGCGGCGGCAGCGGGGAGGCCATCCCCCCAGGGAGCGTCACCGCAGGAGCGTTGGGGGGCGGCGGCACCGCGGCGCCGACGAGGGTCCGCTGGCGCGTCGGCGGCGAGGGGGGCACGAGCGCGGGGCTCGCGGCGCGGGATGACTTCTTGGCGAGCCCCTCGAAGACGTCTAGATCGCTGCCGCCCTTGTTATCGGCCATGTTCGAGAACTCCTCAGGACATGCGGCGCCGTTCGCCGCGGCTTCCGAGAAACGATCGCGCATGCGTCGCGCGATGAGCGTGATGTGGAAGAGCGGGCCTTCGTCGCGCGCGAGCTCGGAGAGCCCTGCGCCACCCTGGCCCGCTGCAGCGTACCGCTGGTCCGATGACTTCGCGAGCGCCATCGGGACGATCCGAGGCGCGGCACCGCGGCGCGCGCGCCGCGATCTCGCGGGGATCTCGCGCGTCGCGGCCGGCGAAACGCCCCATGACGTCCGCGGCGCTCGCGGCCTCGGACGAGCGCTCTCCTGCCGTCATCATCCGGAAACAGACGCCCAGCGCGGCGTGGCCCAGCGCAACGTGGATCGGCCGCGCGCGGCGCTGGTTTGCGCGCCTCGACGCGATGTTGCGCCCGCGCTCACGGCGCGCAGTGCACGCGACCTCCGCCAGCGAGCCCACGCCGATCCGCGCCGAGAGGTCGCAAGCTCCGAAGAACGGCAAACGATGCACCGACCCCCTGTTTCTAATCCCTCGGACCGCCAACGCACAAGCGCCTACTGCATCCCAGGCGAGGATCCAGGCGCCGCCACGCTCAGTGGTCGCCGTCCGCGGTTTCCTCTTTCTTCGGCTTTTTGAAGTATCGAACGCGCTTCTGCTGGAGCGGATACCAGACGCTGTGCGGAACGATGGGTGTGGACTCGAACATCCGGCCCGCGCCGGGCGCCTCGGCGCGGGTGAGCCGGACGGCGCGCGGGCCCGACGGCGCGTGGACGGCGGCGCCGGCAAGATCTGTATCGCCGCCGAGGGCCACCGAGAGCGGCCGGGCGAGATAGATCCGCGAGGAGCACCCGAGCCCCGCCAGGAAGTCCTGGAGCAGCTTCGCATCGCGCGGATCCACGCGCGTCGGGGGCGGCGCCGAGGCGTCCGGCGACAGCGCGGCGTCCGGCGCGCCGGGCGGGCCGGCCGCGGCCCGCTCGACGTAGATCAGCATCCCGTCCTCGTCGTTGACCCCCAGCGCGGCCACGGCCCCCGCGCTGCTGTCGGCCCCCGTCGCGATCCGGACCGCGCCGCGCACCGGCGGGGTCGGCGAGGCCGAGAACGCCCCGGCCGAGTGCCAGATGCTCGACGCCCCGCCCTGGCCCGCGCCGGGCGCCGAGCCGCCGTCGCCGAGCACCGCCACGACCGCGCCCGCCCCGGCCGGCGGGGGCGCCCCGGGCTCGCTCAGCGGTGCGGCCGCGACGGTCCGCGGGTCGACCTTGAGCACCCGCAGGCGCACGCCGGGCCGCGCGGGATCGGGGCGGATCTCGGTGATCGCGAGCGCGTACGGGAAGCCGTGCTGCGGGAGCCCCTGGGTGCGCCAGACGCCCTCCCCCGCCTCGGCCGGCGCGGCGCGCGGCGCGAGCGGCGGCCCCGGCAAGAGGTGCCGCAGCGTCATGTAGAAGAAATCGCGCGCCTCCCGCCGGATGTAACGGGGGAAGTTCATCAGGCCCATGCCGCGGATGAGCCGGCGGCCGCGGAACCGGTAGCCCGAGAGCCCCGAGACGTCTCCCTCCGCCTCCCATTCGCCCTGGAGCGGGCGCCCCAGCGCGGGCAGCTCGCCGCTCGGGGCCACGTGGTAGAACTCGAGCCCGCTGTGGCCCGCGTTCATGTCGAGCGCGATCCCGTAGGAGCAGCGGGCCTGGATCATCGCCTGGGACAGCGCCTCCGGGCTCACGTCGGCGCCGTAGAAATACGCGACGAAGCGCTCCCGGGTCAGGCAGATGCCGGTCCTGACCGTGTGCGTCTTGTCGGCCCAGCCGGGCGGCGTGCCCCCCCACCACGTGCGCCCGAACGGATTCCACTTCTCGTCCTGGACCATGACCGTCATGTTCTGGCGGTACGAGAGCATCCACTCGGGGACGGTCTCGTCCTCCGACCACGTCCCGAAGAGCGTGCTGCCGTCGCGCCGGACCGCCACGGTGGCGGCGTAGGGCTTCGGCGGCAGGTACATCACCCCGTCGGCCATCATGCCGAACTCGCCGTGCATCGCCTGGAAGCCCGCGTTCGACGCGGCGACCACGCGCTTCATGACCTCGGGCGTGCGCGGGATGAGCCCCGGCCCCGCCTCGCCCGTCGCGCCCTTGGGCTCCACCGTGCCCGCCATCATGTGGAGCTCCACCTGCCGCGGATCCCAGAGCGCGATGTAGACGCGCGTCGCCTTGCGGGAGCGATCCGCCCGGATGAACGTGGTCATGAACGCCGGCGGGAGCCCGTCGAGCTTGCGGACGAAGGCGTCGCCGCCCTGCGGCTTCCACTGCCCCTCCCCGGGCAGCGCCGGCGTGACCCAGGGCTCGAGCGGCGCGGGCGGCCAGCCGATCTCGGGATCGATCGGGATCTGGCGGACCGGCGGATCCAGCGCGGTCTGGCCGAGATCCGCGGCGATGTCCTCGGCGCCCGTGTCGCCGGTCACCGCCTCCTTGTTGCGGAGGACGAAGTCGAGCGCCGTGAACGCCACGGCCTTGACCGTCTGCATCGCCGCGTCGCCGATCACGAGGCGCACCCGGTCGACCGCCCAGGTGACGAGGTTCCCAGGCCGCGCGATCTCGAACGATTCGGCGCGGATCCACGCGGGCAGCGGCGCGTCCGCGCCGCGCAGCGGCAGGCGCGCCTCGCGGCCGCCCGCGCGGACGACGACCTCGCCGTCGCCCTCCAGCGCGACCGCGACGTCGACCGCGCTCGCGGGGCGGCGGCCCTCGTCGGGCGCTCCAGCGCCGCGGCCCTCCGCGGCGGGGTCCTCCGCGCCGCCCGCGCCGGGGTCCTCCGCGGCGGGGCCCTCGCTGCGGGCGGGGTCGATCACGAACGTCCGGCGGCCGATCCCGCGCAGCCGGCCGGTCGTCTGCCAGCTGGTGATGGCGTGCTGGAGCCGCTCGAGCGGCGACCAGTCGGCGCCGCCCGGGGGCGCCTGTCCGTCGAGGTCGAGCACGTGCACCGTGGGCGACGCCGCCTCGATCAGCGGGCGCGAGACGTACGCGAGCGCCTCGCGGCGGAGCACGGGCTTCGACTCGTCCGCGCCGCTCGTCTCCGTGAGGTTGTGGATGCCAGAGACGTCGAGCAGGACCCCCTCGGGCGAGAGCCGCGTGTCGACGAGGTAGAGGTCGGTGGGCTCCCCCCGGACGGCGCCGCGCGCGACGGCGCGCGCCCGGGCGCCGAGCGGCCGGAAACCTTCGCGCGGCGGGTCCACCCACACCACGTCGCCGGACGCGGCGGCGATGCCCTGCTCCGCGAGCTCCGCGGCGAGCGCGGCCGATCGGTCCCGAGCGCCTCCGCCCACGTCGGGCGCCATCGCCGCGGCCGCGGCCGCGCAGAGGACGATGATGCCGATGCGCTCTCGGCGCAGGGGGGGCGTATTCGGGGACTGCATTCGCCTACAACGCGCGGAGGGCCGGGGCTCCTGCCCGAGCGGCCGAGGGCGCGCGAGAGCCCGCCGTTATCACCGTTTTTGTACCGCGGCCAGATTCGGGGGGCGCCCGCGGCGCGGCGCTTCGGGGGGGCGCCCGCGGAGCGCCGCTCATGCGTCCGGCGCTAGCGTCCGCGGAACCGGCGGTGCTACATCGGGCGCTCGCCATGTCGAACGCTGACTCGCCCCCTCTCCGCCGCGATGAGGCGCTGACGATCGCGCGCCTCGCTCACCTCGATCTCTCCGCCGAGGAAATGGAACGCCTCACCGGTGATCTCGGAAACATCCTCAGCTACGTCCGGCAGCTCGAGGAGCTCGACGTCTCGGCGGTGCCGCCGACGGCGCACGTGCAGATCGAGCGGCTGCCGCTCCGCGCCGACGAGGAGGCGCCGAGCCTGCCGCGCGAGGTGGCCCTGCGGGAGGCGCCGCGGGTCGAGGACGACGGGTTCGCCGTGCCGGCGTTCGTGGACGAGGGGTGAGGCCGATGGACACAGCGATCCTCGATCGATCGATCCCGGAGCTCGCGGCGCTCGTGCAGCGCGGCGAGGTGAGCGCCGAGGAGGTGGCCCGGGCCGCGCTCGCGCGCATCGAGCAGCGCGACGGCGCGCTCGGCGCGTTCCTCACCGTGCAAGGGGAGCAGGCCCTCGAGGCCGCGCGCGCGCTCGACGCGAGGCGCGCGCGCGGCGAGGCGCTCGGCCCGCTCGCCGGCGTGCCGATCGGGCTCAAGGACGCGCTCTGCACCGAGGGCGCGCCGACGACCGCCGGCTCGAAGATCCTCACGCGGGCGCCGTCCGGCGGCGCGTCGAAGGCGCTCGATCCGGCGCGCGGGTACCGCCCGCCGTACGACGCCACGGTCGTCGCCCGCCTCCGCGAGGCCGGCGCGATCCTGCCGGGCAAGTGCAACATGGACGAGTTCGCGATGGGCTCGTCGAACGAGAACAGCGCCTTCGGCCCGGTGAAGAACCCGTGGGACCGGACGCGCATCCCCGGCGGGTCGTCCGGCGGCAGCGCGGTCGCGGTGGCGGCGGGGATGACGCCCGGCTCGCTCGGCTCGGACACGGGCGGCTCCATCCGCCAGCCGGCGAGCCTCACCGGCGTCGTCGGCGTCAAGCCGACGTACGGCCGCGTCTCCCGCTACGGCCTCATCGCGTTCGCCTCGAGCCTCGACCAGATCGGCCCGTTCGCGCAGGACGTGAAGGGCGCCGCGCGGCTGCTCGAGGTGATCTCGGGCCGCGATCCGCGCGACGCGACGAGCCTCGACGCGCCGGTGGGCGCGTACGAGGGCGCGTGCGGCCGCGACGTCGCGGGCCTGCGCATCGGCGTGCCCGAGGAGTACTTCGCGAAGGGCATCGACAAGCAGGTCGAGGCGAAGGTGCGCGCGGCGATCGAGGGCCTGCGCGGGCTCGGCTGCGAGGTGAGGCCCGTGCACCTGCCGCACACGCGCTACGCCGTGGCGGCCTATTACATCGTCGCGACCGCCGAGGCGTCGTCCAACCTGGCGCGCTTCGACGGCGTGCGCTTCGGGCTGCGCGTCGAGGGCGAGCGCGGCGGGAAGGCGGACCTCCAGGGCCTCTACGGCGGCACGCGCGGCGAGGGGTTCGGCCGGGAGGTGAAGCGCCGCATCCTGCTCGGCACATACGTGCTCTCCGCGGGCTACTACGACGCGTACTACCTGCGCGCGCAGAAGGTCAGGACGCTCATCCGGCGCGATTTCGACGAGGCCTTCCGCGAGGTCGACCTCATCGCGGCGCCGGTCTCGCCGACGGTCGCGTTCCGGCTCGGCGAGCGCGTCGACGACCCGCTGTCGATGTACCTGGCCGACGTCTACACGCTGCCCGCCAGCATGGCGGGGCTGCCCGCGATCAGCGTCCCGTGCGCGACCGCGCCGGCCCCCGACGGCGGGCCTCCGCTGCCCGTCGGCCTGCAGCTCATCGCGCCGGCGCTGGAGGAGGCGCGGCTCTGCAGGGCGGCCTACGCGTGGGAGCAGATCTCTCCGGTGCGCGGGCTGCGCGCGCCGGTCGCGTGACGGAGGGGGGCGCGAGGGTGAGCTCCGCGATCGCGGTGGCGGCGGCCGGCCCGGAGCACCTGGCCGGGCTCGAGGCGCTCTTCGAGGCCGCCGGCACGCCTTGCTACTGCCGCTACTACCACTTCGGGGGCACCAACAACGAGTGGCTCGCGCGGTGCTCGGACGGCCAGGGCGAGAACCGCCGGGAGTTCGCCGCGGCGCTCGCCGCGGGCAGCGACGAGGCGCGCGGCGTCGTGGCGCTCGCGCACGGCGCGACGGACGTGGTCGGGTGGCTCAAGGTCGCGCCCGCCGCGGCCGTGGCGAAGGCCTACGAGCGCCGCCTGTACCGGGGGCTGCCGTGCTTCGCGGGCGATCGCGCCGGCGTCTTCCTGATCGGATGCGCCGTCGTGCACCCGCGCCATCGCCGGCAAGGCGTCGCGACCGCGCTCGTCGCCGGCGCGGTGGAGCTCGCGCCCGCCTGGGGCGCACGCGCCCTCGAGGCCCTGCCCCGCCGCCCGCGGGAGCCGGTGAGCGACGAGGAGCTATGGACCGGCCCGGTCTCCGCGTTCACGCGGAACGGATTCGTCGAGGTGCACGCGTTCGATCCGTATCCGGTCCTCCGCCGGACGCTGTGACGTCGCCGCGGCGCGGATCTGGCGGCGAGGCCCGCCTCCGGTCGCGCTGCGCTTGCGCGCGCCGGCCGACCAGGTAGTGTCGCGCCCGCGCGCATGGCTCCCCCGTCCGAGCACCCCGACGCTCCGGCCAACGATCTTGCCGAGCAGAGCTCCTTTGCCGGCGTGGACCGCGCCGCGCCCGCCCCCGGCGCGGGCGCGGCGGCGAGCGGCCCCGGCGAGCCCGCGGCGCCGGCGTCCGCCGAGGCCTCGCCGCTCAGCCGGCAGGCGTCGTCGCGGCCGCGGGGCCGGGTCGTCGCCCTCACCGGTGCCGCGTCCTTCCTCGGGCGCAACCTCATCGGGATCCTCGAGGAGGACCCCGGCATCGCCCGCGTGGTGGCCATCGACATCAAGCCGCCGGACACGGGCGGCTCCAAGCTGCGCTTGCACTCGGTCGACCTCACGGCGCCTGCCTCGGAGGAGCGCGTCGCCGAGGTGCTCGCGGCCGAGCAGGTGGACACGCTCGTCCACCTCTGCTTCCTCTCGTCGCCGACCCCGGCGACGGCCTGGGCGCACGAGCTCGAGTCGGTGGGCACGATGCACCTGCTCCACGGCGCGCGCCAGGCGAGCCTGCGCAAGCTGATCCTCTGGAGCCAGACGATCCTTTACGGCGCGCACCCGACCAACCCCAACTTCCTCACGGAGAAGCACCCGCTCCGCGCCGATCCGGACGAGCGCTTCTTCGCGGACAAGATGGCCGCCGAGCGGGAGTTCAACGCCTTCGGTGCGAAGGCCAAGGGCACGACCGTCACCATCCTGCGGACCGCGCCGATCCTCGGGCCGACCGTCCAGAACTACCTCACCCGGTACCTGGCGCGGCGGCTGGTCATGACGATGCTCGGCTTCGACCCGCTGTGGCAGTTCATCCACGAGGTCGACGCGATCGCCGCGTTCAAGCTCGCCATCGACGGCGATTTCCCGGGGACGTTCAACATCGTGGGCGACGGCGTGTTGCCGGTCTCCACGATCGTGCGCCTCGCGGGCCGGACGCCCTTCCCGGTGCTGCACAGCGCGGCGGGCCCGCTCGTCGCCGCCCTCTGGGCCGCGCACGCGGCGATCGCGCCGCCCAGCTTCCTGCGCTACCTGCGCTACGTGTGCGTGGCGGACGGCGAGAAGGCGGCGCGGGTCATGGGGTTCCGGCCGGTCTACACCACGCGCGAGGCGCTCCTCGATTACATCAGCGCGCAGCGGCTGCGGGACGTGCGGCTCCTGCAGGAGACACCCGCGTGAGGCGGCTCGGGGGGTAGGGCATGGGCACGGAGCACGATCGAGAGCGCAAGGGAGCAGTGAACGGGCCGCCGGCGTCGACGCGGAAGCGCTCGGAGCGGCCGGGGTCGATGCCGGTCGTGCCGAGCATCGACGTCGAGGAGGACGAGACCAGGTACCTGGCGCCGATCGGCCCGACGGAGCCCTCGGACGACCGCGAGACGCACTCCTCCGAGGCGCACGCCCCGGTCGTGCCGGTGACGGCCGAGGAGCTGCAGCGCCAGATCCGGGAGCTCGAGGCGCGGCTCAAGGGCGTGCTCGCCGGGAGCGCCTCGCAGGACGCGAGCGGCGGGGCCGCGGGCGGGCCCGAGACCGAGAGGAGCCCCCGCGAGGGCGGCGCGCCCGCGGCGCACGCCGCTCGCGGCGGTTACGGCGGCCACGGCGGTTACGCATGTTACGCCAGCGAGCCGCCGCTGTCCGAGCCCGGGACCGCGCGAGACGTCCTGTCGACCGATTTCTACCTGCGGCAGTGGGGTCGCGCCGGCCTGCGCAGCCGCTCGGAGGAGGTCGACGAGTTCGGCTTCGATCCCAAGTACGAGGCCCGGTACAGGCCGCTCTTCGACTTCCTGTACCGGCACTACTTCCGGATCGATCTCCAGGGCGTCGAGCACATCCCCGGCGAGGGGCGGTGCCTCATGGTGTCGAACCACTCGGGCGGTCCCATCCCGTACGACGGGCTCATGCTGCGGGCCGCGGTGCGGCGCGAGCACCCTGCGCGCCGGGAGCTCCGCTGGCTGGCCGACGACTTCGTGTACTACCTGCCGTTCGCCGGCACGATCATGAACCGGCTCGGCGCCGTGCGGGCCTGCCCGGAGAACGCCGAGCGGCTGCTCGCGGGCGAGCGGCTCGTCGCGGTGTTCCCGGAGGGGGCCAAGGGCAGCGGCAAGCTCTACAAGGACCGCTACCAGCTCCAGCGGTTCGGTCGCGGCGGGTTCATCCGGCTCTGCCTGCGCACGCGCACGCCGCTCGTCCCGTGCGCCATCGTGGGGGCCGAGGAGACGAACCCGCTCTTCTACCGGGTCGAGCACGTCACGCGCGCGCTCGGCATCCCGTACCTGCCGATCACCCCCACGTTCCCCGCGCTCGGGCCGCTGGGCCTCGTGCCCGCGCCCACCAAGTGGAAGATCCGCATGGCCGAGCCGGTGCGGTTCGACGCCTACGGCCCCGAGGCGGCGGACGACCAGATCCTGGTGCGGCGCCTCGCCGAGCGGGTGCGCGCGACCATCCAGGGGCTCCTCGACGAGACCCTGGCCACCCGGAAGTCGATCTGGTTCGGATGAAGCAGGCGTCGCCGGCGGCTCCTCCACCGATGCCCGAGCACGCCACGGAGGCGGCTCCGCCCCCCGCGCCCGAACGGGCGGCGACCGGGAGGCCGCGCCCCGACGGCGTGCTGGTGATCGACAAGCCGCGCGGTCCCACCAGCCACGACGTCGTGGCCCGGCTGCGCCGCGCCCTCGGGGTGAAGCGCATCGGGCACGCCGGCACGCTCGACCCGATGGCGTCCGGCGTCCTCGTGGCGCTCGTCGGCGAGGCCACCAAGCTCGCCCCGTACCTGACGGCGCAGGACAAGCGCTACACGGCGCGGGTCGTCCTCGGCGTCGGGACGGACACCCTCGACGCCGACGGGGAGGTCACGGCGGCGCAGCCGCTTCCGGCGTGGCTCGACGCGGAACTCGGCGCGCTCGCCGGGGCGGGCGGCCCCCCCGGCGCCGAGGCGCTCGCGGCGGCGGCGCCGCGCATCGCGGCGGCGCTCGACGCGGAGCTGTCGCGGCGGGAGCAGACGCCGCCCGCCTACTCGGCCATCAAGGTCGCGGGGCAGCGCAGCTATGCCCTCGCGCGCGCCGGCCAGGCGGTCGAGCTGGCGGCGCGGGCCGTCGAGGTCCGGTCGCTCGCGGTCTCCGGCGCCTCGCGCGGCGGCCGCGGCGCGCCCGACGCGGTCGCCACCCTCGACCTCGAGCTCGAGGTGAGCAAGGGCTACTACGTGCGCTCGCTGGCGCGCGACCTCGGCGCGCACCTCGGCGTGCCCGCGCACCTGTCCGCGCTCCGCCGCGCCGCGAGCGGCGCCTTCACCGTGGCGCGGGCGGTGCCCCTCGACGCCGGCGCCGACGCGCTGCGGGCTTCCCTGCGCCCGCTCGCCGAGGCCGCCGCCGAGAGCCTCCCCGTCGCCCGCCTGACCGAGGACGGAGCGCGGCGCGCCCGCCTCGGACAGCCGCTCACCGGCGCCGACTTCTCCCTGGCTCCTGCGCAACCTGGCCCCGCTGTCTGGCTCGATCCGGACGGACGCGTCGTCGCGCTCGGCGCCCCGGTGGCCGCCGAGGGCGCCGACACCGAGGGCGTCGAGAGCTCGCCTGCGCTGCCCGAGCCCCGATTTTCCGTCCTGCGCGGTTTTTCTGAGACGGCCGATGTCCGTGGAAATGCCGCTCGGTAGGGGAAAAACTACAGGAGAGGGCAATTCCCTGGACTTCGGCAGATCCACGGATCATGTCATTGGACGAGCTCGGCGCAGACGGCCGAGCCTGGGAGTCTGTCTTGCATTGAGTCCGGAGAATGCGCGAGGATCCGTCATCTCCTGAGATTTCGCGCCCGGGTCCGGTTGCGCTCCCCTCGCCTGTTCCGTTACGATTCGTCCGTTAGGAGCCTCGGTTTGAGTCCCGATATCGTTCCATTGCCAGCGCTCGGCGCTGCAGTTCTCTCCGCTGTACTTGGCTCGCTGTTCGTCGGCGCCGACACCGCACTGACGACGCTGAGCGCGACGAGGCTCGGCGCGCTGATTGAGCAGTCGACGGGCCCCACGAAGGCCGCCTACGAGCGGATTCGTCAAGAAGACGCCAAGCTTCGCTCCCGTTACCTGCTCGGCTGGGTCGTATCGACCAGCCTGACCGCCGCCTGCTTCGACCTCTTCTTCCGTCGGAGCTTCCCCGAGGTGGCCCTGGTGCTTGGGCTGGCGACGACGATCGTCGTCAGCGGGGCCCTGTACGAGGTGAGCTCGACGCTGGGCCGCAAGCACGCCGATCGAGCGGCGTCGATGGCGGTCCGCTTCTTGCGCCCGCTGGAGATCGCGATGCTGCCGCTCGCCGTGCCGCTCGGCTGGATCGGCTCCAGGCTGGGGCCGCGGGAGGGGGAGCAGCCGTCGGATCCGCGGGTCGCCGAGGCGGAGGTCGAGATCCTGGTCGATGAGGTCGAGCGCTCTGGCCTGTTCGGGCGAGAACCGGCGGAGATGATCCGGAATGTGCTCGAGTTCGCCGATCGCACGGCGCGGGACGTCATGGTGCCGCGGTCCAAGGTCGAGGCGATCGAGATCTCCACTCCGCTCGAGAAGGTGCTGGAGATCGTGACCGAGAGCGGTCACTCCCGGTATCCGGTGTACAAGGATCAGATCGACAACATCGCTGGTCTTCTCTACGCGAAGGACCTGTTCAAGGTCCTCGAGGAGCGGCGGCTCAAGAACACGACGCTCCGGGAGATCACGCGGAGCCCTGCCAACTTCGTCGCCGAGTCGCAGCCGCTCTCCTCGCTGCTGCGGGAGATGAAGAGCCGGCGACAGCACCTCGCCATCGTGGTCGACGAATTTGGCGGGATGTCCGGGATTGTCACCCTGGAGGACGTGCTCGAGGAGATCGTGGGCGACATCCGGGACGAGCACGACGAAACGGACGACGGGGCGGCGATCCAGGATCTCGGCGACGGCCGTCTGGTCGCCGACGCGGCCGTGTCGATGAGCGATCTCTCGGCGTACCTGGGCGCGGAGCTCGACCGCGAGGGGAAGTACGAGTCGCTCGGCGGCATGCTCACACAGCATGTGGGCAAGGTGCCCGAGGTGGGCACGGCCGTGAGCAAGTTCGGGTTGCGCTTCATCGTGCGGGACAGCGACGAGCGTCACATCGGCAAGGTGGAGATCGTCCGTCCGCGAGCGATGGGCGCCGGCGGGGCGGCCTGAAGCGGCCGAGTCCGACCGGACGGACGGCCTGAAGCGGTCGAGTCGATCCGTACGGATGGCTTGAATCGGCGGCCGTCGCACGGGAGCGGCCTTGCCGAGCCGCCCGGCTTTCTGCCGTACTTCCGATCTGCCGCGGCCGAGCGGCGCGCGCCCGCACAGGAGACGGGCCCAGATCGGCGTTTTCGGCGCACAGGCGTACTCTCGTACGCCGAGCACCGAAAACGCCGAGATGGGCCCGTATCCGAAGCGGGCGCGCGTCGCTCAGCGGGCGAGGGAGATTTTGCGGAGCTCGTTCGCGAGATCGTCGCCCTCTTTGATGAGGCCGGGCGTCTCGGTGGCGGGGTTGTCCTTGTTGCCCTCGAGGAGCTGGCGGACGTCGATCATCGCGCTGCGCAGCTTGAAGACGATCTGCTCGCTCGTGAAGGCAGCCACGGACTGGGGATCGACCGGAAGGACCTGCAGATCGCCGCCGGCGAGATCGCCCTTCGTCCAGCGGGTGGCCTCCTTCTCGGCGGGCTTCAGGCCCTGCTGCGTCCGCTCGAGGCGGGTCACCGTGTACTTCGCCGGCCAGTCCTTGCCGAACGGGAACGGCGCCTTGTTCGGAACGAGCTCGGCCAGCGTCTTGTCGCCGTCCCGGCGGAAGACCACCGAGAAGTTCACCACCGGCTCGTCCGCCTCCTTCCACGACTTCTCGACGGGACCCTGCGCCGCCGCGAGCAGGTTCTTGAGGCTGTCCTTGGTCTTGTTGAGATCCTGGACGGACGTGGTGTAGGCGAGCAGCGAGCGCATCACCCGGCCCGGGAGGCTGCCGATCTGCTTCCCCTCCAGGTTGGTGGCGTCGAACGGGACGTTGATCGCGCCGAGCTCGGTCGTGAGCTGCGCGGGGAACGTCTTCTGCGCGAGCTGCGCGGCGGCGTCCTCGAGCTTCTTGTTCAGCTCCTGCATCTTGTCGTTCGCGGCGCGCACGTCCTTCTCGAGCGCCGCGGCGCCCTCGACGGCGGCCTTGCCGCGATCGCCGCGCTCCTTCGCGCCGCCGATCGCGAAGCCCACGGCGATGCCGACCACCGCCGCGAGGCTCGCGTAGAGCGCCGTCTTCTTCGAGGCCTTCCGGCGCTCCTGCTCGACCTCCTCGCCGACCTCGACCTTGATGGTCTGCGCGGCCGCCGTCGGCTTCGGCGGGGGCGTCTGGATCACGGGGCGCGGCTGCGCCGCGAACGGAGGCAGCGGGATGCCTGGAGAGATGCCCGGCGGGGGCGCGATGCCTCCCACGGACGGCATCGGCGGCCGCGCGCTCGGCGAGGGCACGCCACCCGGGACCGGGCTCCCGTCGGGCGGCGGCCCCGATCCGGGCTGCGGGCCAGGCACGGGGAGGGGGACGGCCGCTCCCGGTGCCCCGCCTATCGACGTTTTGCCAAGCCGAGCCTTCAGATCGATTTTGCTCTTCTTCTTTTCTTCAGCCATCGGCTCCTCGGGGACGGGATCGCTGCACCACTTCGCCCTGAAACTTCCAGCCCGCCCGAGGGAACCGACCCACCACGGCCCGAACCGGAGCTGCTCCCGCGCGAGCGGCGACAGGAGGTGACACGGGCCGGCCTCCAGCGGACCGATATGGGAGCGGGCAGGAAAAGATCAGCAACACAACGGGAGCGCCGGGCGAGCGGACGACCCGCCGGGCACGTTAGCGGCGCGCCGCCTGGAATGTCAACGCGATGGCGACGCTGGCGCGGGATGTGTTTCGGCAGGCGATCGCCAGGCCGCTCCGCCGCCGCGCGACACCGCGCCGCCGCCGCGATCCGCGGCAGCGCGCTCGCCGGGGGGTGAGGCCTCTCCCGACCGTGACGCAGGCGGTCATCGGCAGCATGGCCCTCCGCG
Organism: Sorangium sp. So ce836; assembly: GCF_028553905.1. Taxonomy (NCBI): domain Bacteria; kingdom Pseudomonadati; phylum Myxococcota; order Polyangiales; family Polyangiaceae; genus Sorangium; species Sorangium sp. So ce836. The sequence goes on from NZ_CP102233.1 coordinate 7,562,149, forward strand.
GAGGGACCGGGTAGGAAGCAGGGGCGCATGGTCTCGTTCAAGTTCGGCGGGGGTCGGCAAGCGCCGCCCCCTTCTTCCCCCGGCGAGGACCGGCAGGCATCGCCGCCGCGACGACCGCCGCTCCGGATGGAAACCCGCCGGGTGACGAGCTTTGATGGAACCGACCTCGCCTACCGGGTGACGCCGCCGCCGTTCGAAGGGGCGAAGTCGGTGGTCCTCGTCAACGGGCTCGGCGGGCCCTACCTCGCCTGGCGGGCGCAGATCGAGTACCTCGCCGACCAGTACCGCTTCATCACGTGGGACTACCGCGGGATGTACGCCTCGAAGCGCCCGTCGCCGGACGCTCCGGACGCCTACGCTGTCGCGCGCCACGTCCGCGACCTGGAGGCGATCCTCGAGGCCGAAGGGGTCCGGCACGGCTCGCTCATGGCGTGGAGCATGGGTGTCCAGGTCGCGCTGGAGGCGTTCCGCCGGCTGCCGGGGTTCGCCGCGAACCTGGTCCTGCTGAACGGAACGCATCGCCCGCCGCTCGAAACGATGGGGCCGCTGCCGGGCCTCGGGCGGCTGTTCCCGCCGCTCGTGGCGCTCGCCGCGCGCGCTCACACGGCCGCGAGCCGCATGACGCGCCGCACGATCGGCCAGGCGGACGCCGTGCCGTGGTTGAGGCGGCTGGGGATGCTCGGGAAGACGCTCGACAGCGAGGTGTTTGCGGAGCTGGTGGAGCCGTTCGGCGGCGTGGACCTGGAAGCGTTCCTCCAGAACCTGCGCGCGCTGGGGACGCACGACGCCGAGGAGGTGCTCGAGCACGTCGACGTCCCGACGCTGCTCATCACCGGCGACCGCGACGCGTTCACGCCCCGGGCGCTGGTCCAGTCGATGGCGCGGCGGATTCCGCTGGCCGAGATCCTCGTGGTCCGCGGAGGGACCCATACGACCGCGCTCGAGTTTCCGGAGCTCGTCTCGCTCCGGATCGAGCGGTTCTTCGCGGATCACGGGTTCTAGGTACGCGTACGCGTACGCGCACGCGCACGAAGAGGAGCACGGAAGACGGGGGACGGAAGACGGAAGACGGATACCGGCGGGGGCTCGCCTCTTACTTCCGCAGCAGATCCGCAAACGGATTGTTCCGGAATCCCCCGGCCGAGCCGCCCTGCCCCTTCCCTTGCCCCTGGGCCGGCTTGCGGCCGTCGTTGCGGCCGCGCGCGTCGCCGGCAGGCGGGCCGCCCGCCTGGGGACGCGCGCCGGCAGGGGCGCCGCCCTTCTTCGCCGTCAGCGAGATGCGCTTGCGCACGAGGTCGACCTCCAGCACCCGCACCTTGATCTTCTCGCCGACCTTCGCGACCTCGTTCGGATCCTTCACGAACCGATCCGCGAGCTGCGAGACGTGCACGAGGCCGTCCTGATGGACGCCGATGTCGACGAAGGCGCCGAACGCCGTCACGTTCGTCACCACACCCTCGAGCTCCATGCCCGGCTTGAGATCCTCCATCGTCCGCACGTCGTCGCGGAACTTCGGCGGCTCGAACGTGGCGCGCGGGTCGCGCCCGGGCTTCTTCAGCTCGCTCAGGATGTCGTTCAGCGTGAACGAGCCGACGTCGCCGGACTGGTACTTCTTGGGATCGATCCGCGCGATCGCCGCCGTGTCGCCGATGAGCGACCCGACCGGCACGCCGAGATCCGTCGCGATGCGCTCGACGAGGCCGTAGCGCTCCGGGTGCACCGCGCTCGCGTCGAGCGGGTGCTCCCCTCCCCGCACCCGGAGGAAGCCCGCCGCCTGCTCGAACGTCCGCGGGCCGACGCCGGCCACGTCGAGCAGCCCCTTGCGGCTCTTGAACGCGCCGTGCAGGTCGCGGTGGGCCACGATCTTCTTCGCGAGGCTCGGGCCGATGCCGGCGACGCGGGCGAGCAGCGGGGCGCTCGCGGTGTTGAGCTCGACGCCGACCAGGTTGACGCAGCTCTCCACCACCTCGTCGAGCTTCCGCGCGAGCAGGCCCTGGTAGACGTCGTGCTGGTACTGGCCGACGCCGATGCTCTTCGGATCGACCTTCACGAGCTCCGCGAGCGGATCCTGCAGCCGCCGGGCGATGCTGATCGCGCCGCGCACCGTGAGATCGAGGTCGGGGAACTCCTCGCGCGCGACCTCGCTCGCCGAGTAGACGCTCGCGCCCGCCTCGCTCACCGGGACGCAGAACATCTCCTTCAAGCCCTCCGACGCGAGCACGTCCTTCGCGAACGCCTCGGTCTCGCGGCCGTGCGTGCCGTTGCCCACCGCGACCGCGCGGAGCGGGTACTTGCGGCAGATGCGGCGCAGGTCCTGCCGCGCGCGCTCGAGCGCGTCGCTGCTGCCGACCAGGTAGATCGTCGTGTGCTCGAGGAGCTTGCCGGTCTCGTCGACGACGGCGCACTTGCAGCCGGTGCGCTGGCCCGGGTCGATGCCGAGCACCGCCTTCGTGCCGAACGGCGCGGCGAGGAGGAGCTCGCGGAGGTTCTGGGCGAAGACCTCGACCGCGGCGCGGTCGGCCTGCATCTTGAGGTCGACGCGCACGTCGCTCTGCACCGCCGGGAGCAGGAGCCGCTTCACGGCGTCGTCCGCGGCCTTCGTCAGCTCGCCGGCCCACGGCGATTTCGGCTTCAGCCCCACCGCCGCGTGGATGGGCGGGACGAGCGGCTCGGGCGCGAGCTCGATCGCGGCGCGGAGCACGCCCTCGGCCTCGCCGCGGCGGATGGCGAGGTAGCGGTGCGAGGGGATGTTCGCGACGGGCTCCTCGAAGCTCGCGTACATGTCGAACTTCGTCTGCTTGCCCTCGTGCTCCTCGTTCTTCTGGACCTTGATGACGCCCTCCTTCGCGTAGGCGTCGCGGACCAGCTTGCGCACGTCGGCGTGCTCGGCGATGCGCTCGGCGCAGATGTCGCGCGCGCCGGCGAGGGCGGCCGCCGTGTCGGGGACCTCCTTCTCGGCGCTGACGAAGGCGCGGGCCTCCTCCTCGGGGCTGCCGTCCTCCACCTGCGACCAGATGCGATCCGCGAGCGGCTCGAGCCCCCGCTCCTTCGCGATGATCGCGCGCGTGCGGCGCTTCGGCTTGAAGGGCAGGTAGAGGTCCTCGAGCTCGGCCTTGGTGCGGCAGGCGCGGATCTTCGACGCGAGCGCGTCGCTCAGCTTGCCCTGCTTCTGGATCTCCGCGAGCACCGTGGCGCGGCGCTCCTCGAGCTCGAGGAGGTAGGCGCGGCGCTCCTCGATCGCGCGGATCTGCACCTCGTCGAGCCCGCCGGTCGCTTCCTTGCGGTAGCGGGCGATGAACGGCACCGTCGCCCCCTCGGCGAGCAGCTTGGCCACCGCCGAGACCCCCTGGCGCGGGAGGCTCAGCTCCTCGGCGAGGAGCGGGACGGGATCGAACGAGCCGTCCGTGCGGCTCGGGACAGCGACAGGGCTCTGCGTCTCAGTCATGGGCGCGGCATACGCGCAGGGTGCACGCGCGTCCAGGCTTGACTTGCGGGCCGCCTCACCCGGCCGCCGCGATGACCTCGCCGTCGCGCAGCACGGCCAGGGCGCGCGGCGCGCCCCAGGGTTGCACGATCGCGTTCTCGTGCGGCAGGTCCCAGACGGCGAGATCGGCGCGGAAGCCCGGCCGCACGGCGCCGCACACGCCGGCGAGGCCGAGCGCGGCCGCCGCCTCGCGCGTCGCGCCCAGGATCGCCTCGGCGACCGTGAGGCCGTAGAGGCGCACCGCGAGCGCGAGCGCGAGCGGGAGGCTCTCGGTCGGCGCCGTGCCGGGGTTCGCGTCGCTGCCGACGATCATCGGGACGCCGGCGGCCCGGAGCGCGGCGACCGGCGGCGGCTCCTGCCGCAGCGTGAAGCTCGCCACCGGCAAGAGCGCGGCGGCCACGCCCGCCCGGGCGAGCGCCGCGATGCCCGCCGGCGCGACGTGCTCGAGGTGATCCGCCGACGCGGCGCCGAGATCGGCCGCGAGCTCGGCGCCGCCCACGTCCGCGAACTGCCCGACGTGCACGCGCACGCCGAGCCCGAGCGCGCGCGCCCGCTCCAGCACCGGCCGCGCCTCGGCGACCGAGAACGCGCTCCGGTCGATGTAGGCGTCGACGTAGCGCGCGAGGCCGGCCGCGGCGATCGCGGGCAGCCAGGAGCGCGCGACGACGCCGGCGTAGGCGGCGCGATCGCCGCCGGCCTCCGGCGGCAGCGCGTGCAGGGCGAGGTACGTCGGCACGACGCGGGGCAGGCGCGCGTCCCTCCCCGCCTCGGCGACCGCCTCGAGCTGCTTGCGCTCCGAGGCCTCGTCGAGGCCGTAGCCGCTCTTTGCCTCCACGGCGGTCACGCCGAGCGCCGCCATCCGGCGGAGGCGGGCGCGGAGCGCCCCGGCGAGCTCGCCGGCCGTCGCGGCGCGCACCGCGCGCATGCTCGCGACGATGCCCCCGCCCGCCGCGGCGATCGCCTCGTAGTCGCCCCCGGCCATGCGGACCGCGTACTCCGCGTCCCGCGAGCCGACCCAGGGCGCGTGCGTGTGGCCGTCGACGAGCCCGGGCGTGACGACCCCCGCGGCATCGATCGCGACCGGCACGCCGGCCTCGGGCCGCAGCACCTCGCGCCGCGGCCCGACCGCCTCGATGGCGCCGCCCCGCACGACGATCGCGGCGTCCTCGATCACCCCGAGCGGGTCGCCGGCCGAGGCGCGGGACGGGTCGCACGTGACGAGCCGGCGCGCGACGATGGCGAAGGCGCAATCGGGGCGCCGCGCGAGCTCCGGCGGTGCGGGCCCCGGCGGCGCGGGCCCCGCCGGCGCGGCCCCGCCGGCGCGGCCCCGCCGGCGCGCCCCCTGGCGGCGCGGTCACGTGGCCGCCCCGGCCGCGAGCGCGGCCTGCGCCCGCTCGATGTCCGCGAGCACCGCCCGCGACGCGGGCCCGCCGACGACCTCGGCGAGCGCCTCGGGCGAGTCGACCGGCCGCGGCGGGCACCGCCGGCGCAGCTCGAGGCAGCGGCCGGCCGCCTCGGCGCAGCGCTCGCGAAAGCGCGGATCGCGCTCGGCCCTACGCACGAGCGCCTCGTGCGCGCGATCCTGCAAGTCCTCGTCCTTGCAGACGAGCAGCGCGTCGCAGCCCGCCTCGATCGCCGCGGTGGCGGCCTCCTCGACCGGATGGTGCGCCGCGATCGCGGCCATCTCGAGGTCGTCCGAGAAGAGCACGCCCTGAAAGCCGATCTCGCCGCGCAGGAGGCCGGTGCAGACGGCGCGGGAGAGCGTCGCCGGCACGCCCGGATCGAGCGCCTCGACGACGATGTGCGCCGTCATCAGCGACGCGACCCCGGCGCGGCAGGCGGCGCGGAACGGCGGCAGCTCGATCTCCTCGAGGCGGCCGCGGCCGTGGGCGATGGTCGGGAGCGCGAGGTGGCTGTCGAGCGCGGTGTCGCCGTGCCCCGGGAAGTGCTTGCCGCACGCGAGCACGCGCTCCTCCTGGAGCCCCTCCAGGAACGCGACGCCGCCCTCCGCGGCGGCGCGCGGGTCGCGGCCGAACGCGCGATCGCCGATGATCGGGTTCGCGGGGTTCGAGTCGACGTCGAGCACGGGGGCGAAGTTCAGGTTGATGCCGGCGGCCCGGAGCTCGGCCGCGACGGCGCGCGCCGCGCGGCGCAGCAGCGGGAGATCCATGAGATCGCCGAGCGAGCGCATCGGCGGCAGCTTCAAGAACGGCGCGGGGAGCCGCGTGACGCGGCCCCCCTCCTGATCGATGCCGAGGAAGGGAGGCCGATCCGGGCCGCACGCCGCGGCGAGCGCCGCGGAGAGCCGCAGCGTGGCGGCCATGTCGGGGACGTTGCGCCGGAACAGGATCGCGCCGCCCCTCCGCCCCTCGACGAGCGCCCGGAGGTACCGGAGCGGCGGCTCGGCGCCGTCGAAACCGCCCACGATGAGCTGACCACACAGGACCTCGAGCGCCAGATCGAGCTGCACCGTCCACCACCTCTCGCGCGGCGCAGGCGCGTGGCTGGCCGCAGCGTCCGTTCGTAAACGACTCGGGCCGACGAGGCCACTTTTGAGGCGCGCGCCGGCCGGGAGCCCCGCGCCGCGGCCGGCCCCGTCAGAACCGGAGCGCGATCTTGCCGAAGTGTCCGCCGCTCGCCATGTGATCGAGCGCCTGCCGGATCTCGGTGAAGGGGAACACCCGGTCGACGACCGGCCGGAGGCCGCCCGCCGCGATCGCACGGTTCATGTCCTCGAACATCGCGCGCGAGCCGACGAAGATGCCCTGAGCGGTGATCTGCTTCATCAGGAAGGGGAACAGGTTGAGCGCCGGCGCGCCGCCCGAGAGCACGCCGATGAGGCTCACGCGCCCGCCGATCCGCACCGCGCGGAGCGACCGGGCGATCGTGCCCTCGCCGCCCACCTCGATCACGTGATCCACCCCCGCGCCGCCGGTGAGCGCGAGCGCCTGCGTGTCCCAGTCGGGCGTCGCGCGGTAATTGATGGTCTCCGACGCGCCGAGCGACCGCGCGCGCTCGAGCTTCTCATCGCTGCTCGAGGTGACGATGACGCGGGCGCCCGCGAGCCGGGCGAGCTGGAGCGCGAGGATCGAGACGCCGCCCGTCCCCTGCACGAGCACCGTGTCCCCCGCCTTGATGTGGCTCGACGCGAAGAGCGCGTTCCAGGCGGTCACCGCGGCGCACGGCAGCGTCGCCGCCTCCTCGTCCGTGAGGTGCGGCGGGACCGCGACGACCCCCTCCTGATCCACGAGCACCTGCTCCGCGAGCACCCCGGGCAGCTCCCCGCCGAGCGCCCCCTTCGTCTTGGCCCAGGAGATCTCCCCGTCGATCCAGCGCTGGTGGAAGATCGGGGACACGCGATCGCCGACCTTCACCCGCGTCACCCCCTCCCCCGCGTCGATCACCTCGCCGACCCCATCGGAGAGCGGGACGAGCGGCAGCGAGAACTTCGGGTTGTAGAGGCCCTTCGTCACGAGCAGATCGCGGTAGTTGAGCGACGCGGCCTTCATCCGGAGGACGATCTGCCCGGGACCGGGCTTCGGATCCGGAAGGTCCATCGGGCGGAGCGCGTCGAGGCCGAACGAACCCTGAATGGCGAACGCTTTCATGCGGATCCTCCTTGAGCGGAGGTGGCTATCTCATGAGGGCTGGACTCGGTCAACGCGAGAGGCAACGCGGCAACGCGAGCGTCAGCGCGGGCGGCGCCGCGCGTCGCGCATCGCCTGGGCGGCGAGCCAGAGGCCGGCCGCCATCACGAGCGCCGTGCCGAGCAGCTGGCGCGCCGACGGGATCTCGCCGAGCCAGGCCGCGGCGAGCACGTGCGAGAGGACGACCCCGACATAGCCGATCGCGCCGATGCGCGCCGCGTTGTCGAGCGCGTAGGCGCGCGTCATCGCGAGCTGCGCGAGGCCGCCGGCGAGCCCCGTCCCGACCAGCAGGACGAGGCCGAGGGCGTCGGGCGCCCGAAAGACCGGGATCGACAGGGCGATCATCGCGGCGCTCGCCACGAGCGAGAAGTGCAGCGCAATCGACTCGGGGCTCGCGCGCGTCCCGCTCCCGCCGATGCGGCGCAGCCAGATCATGGCGAACGCCGAGAAGACGGCGCCGAGCGTGGCGACGAGCGCGACCTCGCCCGCGATCGCGAGCCGCGGCGCGGCGACCAGCGCGACGCCGGCGAAGGCGAGCACGGTCGCGAGCCAGAGGCGCGGGCTGCTCCGCTCGCCGAGCATCCGCGGCGCGAGGAGCGCGACGAAGATCGGGCTCGTCGCGCCGAGCGTGACGGCGTCGCCGAGCGCGATGTCCGGCGTGCCCAGCGTGTAGAAGCTGCAGAGCATCGCGCCGGTGCCGCAGAGCGAGCGCGCCCACGTGAGGCGCCGATCGCCGCGGCTCATGGAGAGCGGCGCCCGGCGGACGAGCGCGACGCCGAGCGCGGTGGCCGCGCCCACGAGCGTGCGGGAGGCCGCCACCTCGGGCCACGGGGCGCCCGCCGACGAGAGCCGCGCGAGGACGTTCATCGCGGCGAAGAGCGCCTGGGCCAGGATCATCCACAGGACGCCCGCGGTCGGGTGCGCCGCGCGCCCCTCGCGCTCCGCGGCGAGGACGATCGCGGAGGCCCCGGGCGGGTGCGCGGCGACCGCACCCTGTGACGACGACGACGACGTGCTCACGAGGCGCATCGCTTACCACCTCGCCGCCGCGCACGCCGCCGCGCGCGCGAGGGCGGCGCTCCCTGGTGCGCGCGCGACAGCGAGGCGCTACCGTCGAAGTGATGCGCGCGATCACGAGGAGAGGTCGAAGAGCAGGAGCGATGTGCGGCCGGCGGGAGCGCTGGCGCGGGGCGCCCTGGCTGGGGCTCATCGCCGCGGGCGCCCACGCGCTCGGGTGCGGCGCGAGCGCCGGGAGCGCGCCGGCCGAGGGGCCGCCGTGGGACCTGACCGCCGAGGCGGCGGCGGAGGAGGGCGCGCGGCCCTCGGGCGGCGAGGCCGCGGGCGCCGAGCCCGGCGGCGGCGGCCCGGCGCAGGCCGCGTCGGCGCCGCCCGCGCCGGGGAAGCTGATGACCCGCGCGGAGGCGGGGCGATACGTGCTCGAGCTGGTGAACCGCGATCGGAAGGCGCACAAGCTGCCGCCGGTCCGGTGGGACGAGACCGCGGCGCGCGCGGGGCGGCGGCACGCGGAGGACATGGTCCGCGTGGGGTTCACCGGCCACTGGGGCAGCGACGGCGCGGTCCCGGAGGAGCGCTACACCGCGGCGGGCGGCGAGGGCTTCGTCATGGAGAACGCCGGCTGCTTCGCCGACGCGATCCCGCGCGAGCTCGACCCGGACCCGCGCTTCTCCGCGGAGAGCCTGGAGCGCGTCCACCACGCCTTCATGAACGAGAAGCCCCCGGCCGACGGGCACCGGCGCAACGTGCTCACAGCGTCGCACACGTCGCTCGGGGTCGGGCTCGCCAAGGCCAAGGGGCTCGACATCGCCTGCATGGCGCAGGAGTTCGTCGACGACTACGGGACGTACCAGCCGCTGCCCAAGCGGGCCAAGGTCGGCGAGGTGATCCGGGTGGCCGGCGAGATCGACGCGCCGGCGAAGATCGCGGGCGTCGGGATCTCGCGGGTCGAGGCGGGCAAGCCGATCCCGCCGGAGAAGCTGCTCAAGATGGGCGGATATGCGATCCCGCCGCCCTACGCGACGTTCTTCCCGAAGGGCTTCAAGACGCCTATTCCTCTTCAGGTGAACGGCAATCGATTCGACATCCAGGTCCCGCTGGACGACCGGAAGCGCCCCGGCCTCTACGGCGTCAGCGTCTGGGCGACGTTCCCCCCCTCGAACGAGCTCAAGATGGTCTCGCTCCGCACGATCGACGTCGGCGGCAAGGGAGGCGCGCGGTGAACCACAGCCGCCCCCCCGCGTCCTCGGCGTCGGAGGAGCTCGACGCGGTCAAGGTGCTCGATCACTTGGTCCGCCGCGCGGTCTCGATGGGCGCGAGCGACATCCACGTCGAGCCGAAGCGCGACGGCATCCGCGTGCGCTACCGCGTCGACGGCGTGATGGTGGCGCAGGGGCAGATCCCGATCGAGATCGCGCCCGCGCTCACCTCGCGCGTCAAGGTGCTCGCGCGGATGGACATGACCGAGCGGCGCCTGCCGCAGGACGGCCAGTTCAGCCTGGAGCTCTACGGCCACCCGCTCATCCACCTGCGCGCCTCGACGTTCCCCGCCATCCACGGCGAGACGCTGGTGATGCGCGTGCTGCTCAGCCACCAGCTGATCCCGCTCGACAAGCTCGGGCTCTCCGAGGGCGACCTGCCGCGGGTCCAGGGGCTCGCGGACCGCGCCTCGGGGCTCATCGTCGTGTGCGGGCCGACCGGGTCGGGCAAGACGTCGACGCTCTACTCGCTGATCAAGGTGATGAAGACCAGCGAGCTCAGCATCGTGACCCTGGAGGACCCGATCGAGGTCGAGTTCGCCGACATCACGCAGGGGCAGACCAACCCGAGGCAGGGCTTCACGTTCGCCACGGGCCTGCGCGCGATCCTGCGGCAGGACCCGGACGTGATCATGGTCGGCGAGATGCGCGACCCCGAGACGGCGCAGATCGCGCTGCAGGCGAGCCTCACGGGGCACCTCGTGCTGTCGACGCTGCACACCTCGGACGCGGTCGACACGGTCGCGCGGCTCGTGGACCTCGGCGCGGAGTCGTGGATCGTGGCGAACGCCCTGCTCGCGGTGCTCGCGCAGCGGCTCGTGCGGCGGCTCTGCGAGGAGTGCGCGGAGACGTACGAGCTCGAGAGCGACGTGACGGGCGAGGAGGACGAGGTCCTCATCGAGAAGGGCGCCGAGCTGAAGCGCGCCGTCGGGTGCCAGTCGTGCCACCTGACGGGCTACCGGGGCCGGATCGGGCTGTTCGAGATGCTGGAGCTCGACGACGACCTGCGGGATCTCGTCAAGGCGCGGGCGGGGAAGCGCGCCTACCGGGAGGCCGCGCGCAGGGTGGGGCTCGTCCCGCTCCGGGAGGCCGGGCTCGCCCGGGTGAAGGAGGGCATCACCTCCCTGGACGAGGTGCTCCGCGTGACGTGACGCTCGTCAGACGCAGCCGCGCGCGGCGCTCGTCTGCGCAGCCGCGCGCAGCGCGCGCCGCCGGTCAGGTGGCCTGTGAGGCGCCGTCGTCGACGGCGTTCTCGGCGATGACGCCCTTGTACCAGAGCGCGCTGTCCTTCGGGATGCGGCGCTGGGTCTCGTAGTCCACCCAGACGATGCCGAACCGCTGGGAGTAGCCGCGGTCCCACTCGTAGTTGTCCATCAGCGACCACACGAAGTACCCGGCGAGCGGCGCCCCGGCGTCGATCGCGCGCCGCGCCGCGACGAAGTGATCGCGCAGGAACTTCAGCCGCTGCTCGTCCGGGATGCGGCCGTTCTTGTCCGGCCCGGTCGAGTAGGCCGCGCCGTTCTCCGTCACGTAGAGCTTCGGCACCCCGTACTCCACGTGCAGCCGGATGAGCAGCTGCCGCAGGCCTTCCGGGTACACCTCCCAGTTCATCTCGGTCTGCTCGGACGCGGGCGCGACGTGCACCGTCCTCGGCAGGTTCTGCTCCTCGGGCACCGTGGTGCTCCGCAGCACCGCCCGGGAGTAGTAGTTGAGGCCGAGGAAGTCGCACTGCGTCGCGATGATCTCGAGATCGCCCGGCTTGCACACGGTCAGCCCCTCCGGCGGGAGGTAGCCCAGCTTGATGTAGTCCGCGATCATGTCCGCCGGGTAGTGCCGGCCGTAGAGCGGATCGAGGAACCAGCGGCTGAAATACCCGTCGTAGTGGCGGGCCGCGTCGTAATCGGCGGCGCTCGGCGACGCGGGCATCGCGTAGTTCATGTTCAGCGTGATGCCCACCTCGGCGCCGGGGCAGTTCTTGCGCAGCACGGGCACCGCGAGGCCGTGCGAGAGCAGGAGGTGGTGGCTCACCGTCAGCGCCTTGCCGAAATCGCGCATGCCCGGCGCGTGGATCCCCTTCTCGTAGCTGAGGAACGCCGTGCACCACGGCTCGTTGTGGGTGATCCACTTCTTGACGCGATCGCCGAGCTTCCGCGACACCACGTCGGCGAACTCCACGAACGCGTCGGCCGTCGAGCGGTGCAGCCAGCCCCCGACCTCGTCCTGGAGCACCTGCGGCAGATCCCAGTGGAACAGCGTCGCGTACGGCTCGATGCCGGCCTCGAGCAGGCCGTCCACCAGCCGGCTGTAGAAGTCGAGCCCCTTCTGGTTCACCGCGCCCCGGCCGTTCGGGAGGATGCGCGGCCACGCGATCGAGAACCTGTAGGCCATCAGGCCCAGGCTCTTCATCAGCGCGATGTCCTCAGGCCACCGGTGGTAGTGGTCGCACGCGACGTCGCCGTTGGTCCCGTCCGTGATCTGGCCGGGCGTCTTCGCGAAGCGATCCCAGATCGACTCGCTGCGCCCGTCCTCGCTCGTGGCACCCTCGATTTGATAGGAGGACGTCGCGGCCCCCCAGACGAACTTGTCGGGAAATCTCAGAGACGGCATGTTGTGTCGTGGTTCTCCTCAGACAGGCACGGCCTCGACGGAGGCGGGCGCCTTGCGGTCGTAGTGCGCGGAGGGCGCGACCGAGCCGGGCGAGTAGAGGTGGCAGCGGACCCAGTGCCCCGAGCCGACGTCGACGGCCGCGGGCATCGCCTCCCGGCACGCGTTCATCACGCTCGGGCAGCGATCGGCGAACGGGCACCCCGGCGGCGGGTTGATGAGCTTCGGCGCGCCGGAGCGGGCCGGGAGCTCGCTGCGGATCGAGCCGCTCGGGTCCGGCACCGCCGAGAGCAGGAGCTTCGTGTACGGGTGCGCCGGCTGCTGCATCAGCTCCTCGCTGGGCGCGCCCTCCACGATGTGGCCGGCGTACATCACCATCGTGCGATCCGCGACGTAGCGCGCGCTCGCGATGTCGTGCGTGATGTAGAGGTACGAGATGCCTCGCTCCTCCTTGAGGCGCTCCATCAGGTTGAGGACGCCCATGCGGATCGAGACGTCGAGCATCGAGATCGGCTCGTCCGCGAGGATCACGCTGGGATCCACGGCGAGGGCGCGGGCGATCGCGACGCGCTGCCGCTGGCCGCCCGAGAGCTGGTACGGGAACTTGGCCGCGACCTCCGCCGGCGGGTTCAGATCGACCGTCTTGAGCAGCGCGTGCACCTTCTCCCGGAGGATCGCGGCGTTCGGCGCCTTGTTGTGGAGCAGGAGCGGCCGCTCCAGGTGGTAGCCGATCGTGTGCACCGGGTTCAGCGAGCCGAACGGATCCTGGAAGATCATCTGCACCTGCCCGCGGTAGGCGAGCGAGGCGCGGTTCGGCTCCTCCTTCAGGACGTCGCGACCCTTGAACAGGATCTGTCCGCTGCTCGGCGGCATCAGCCGCGCGAGCAGCCGCGCGATCGTGCTCTTGCCGCTGCCCGACTCTCCGACCAGCGCGATGACCTCACGCTCGGCCAGCGAGAACGAGGCGTCGTGCAGCGCCCGGAGCTGCTGCGTCCGCAGCCCGCCGCCGACGGGGAAGTACTTGGCGAGGCGCACCACGTCGAGGACAGGCGAGACATAAGGTTGCGTCATCGTCATCGTCAGTAGAGGTGGCAGGCGCCGCGGTGCTCGGGCGCGATTTCACGGAGGACGGGCAGCTCGTTCTGGCAGGTCGCGAACGCCTGCGGACACCGGGGGTGGAAGCGGCAGCCGGGCGGCGGGTTGCGCATGTCCGGCGGCGAGCCCGGGATGCCCTGCAGCTTGCGGCGCGGCCCCCGGACCGAGGGGAACGACCCGAGGAGCCCCTGCGTGTACGGGTGCTTCGGATCGCTGAACAGGTCCTTGGCGCGGGCCGTCTCCGCGAGCTTGCCCGCGTAGAGGATGGCGATGCGCGTGGAGAACTCGGCGATGAGCGAGAGGTCGTGCGTGATGAAGAGGATCGAGAAGCCCAGCCGGTCCTTGAGGTCGGCGATCTGCTGCAGGATCTCCTTCTGCACGACCACGTCGAGCGCCGTCGTGGGCTCGTCCATGATGAGGAACGGCGGCTTGAGCGCCATGGCGATCGCGATCACCACGCGCTGGCGCATGCCGCCCGACAGCTGGTGCGGGTAGCTCGCCAGGCGCGACGTGTCGATGTTCACGAGCTTGAGCAGCGCGGCCGCGCGCTCCATCGCCTGCGCCGGCGTCACGCCGTCGTGCGCGATGATGGGATCCGCGATCTGCTCGCCGATCGTCAGCACCGGGTTGAGCGCGGTCATCGCGCTCTGGAACACGAGCGCCATCTTCCGCCACCGGAAGGCGCGGAGCTGCTCCTCGGTCATGGACAGGACGTCCTGCCCGGCGAAGAGCACGCGTCCGCCCGTGATGACCGCCGGCGGGCGGAGCAGCCGCATGATGGCCATCGCCACCGTCGACTTGCCGCTCCCCGACTCGCCGGCGAGGCCGAGCACCTCGCCCGGGGCGATGTCGAAGGAGACGTTGTCGACCGCGCAGACCGGACCCGTCGGGGTCATGAACTCGACCCGCAGATCCTGAACCGAGAGAATCGGACTAGGCGCCATGAGCCCTCACTACCGGCGTTGACGGACCAGCCGCGACCTTGCGGCTCTTGAGCATACGCGACCAGGCCCCTTCCGCGCGGAGCCGCGGGTTCGAGATCTCGTCGATGGCATAGTTGATCAGGGTGAGCGCGAACCCGACGAGCGCGACGCACACGCCGGTGGGCACGATGGTCCACCACGCGCCCGTGAGGAGCGCGGCGTTGTTGCTCGCCCAGTAGAGGTTCGTGCCCCAGGTGATGGCGCTCAGATCGCCGAGCCCGAGGAACTCCAGGCCGACCTGCGCGCCGATCGCGTAGATCGTCGCGTTGATGAAGCCGGACATGAGGAGCGACGTCATGTTCGGCAGGATCTCGACGAAGATGATGCGCGCGCTGCCCTCGCCGCTCACGAGCGCCGCGGAGACGAAGTCCTTGTCGCGCAGCGCGAGCACCTGCGACCGGAGCACGCGCGCGTTCCACGCCCAGCCCGTGAGGACGAGGACGAACAGGATCGTCAGCGGCCCGGCCGGCAGGTAGGCCGCGATGACCACGGCCATCGGCAGGCCGGGGATGATCAGGAACACGTTCGTGAACAGCGAGAGCACGTTGTCGATCCAGCCGCCGAAGTAGCCTCCGGCCATGCCGATGATCGCGCCGATCGCCATCACGGCGAGGCCCGTGGCGACCCCGACGGCCAGCGAGGTCCGCGCGCCGACGATCGTCTGCGCGAGCACGTCCTGCCCCTGGCCCGTCGTGCCGAAGAGGTGCTCGGCCGAGGGCGCCTCGTGCGGCATGCCCACGAACGCGTGCGGATCCTGGCGCACGAACGTGGGGCCGAGCAGCGAGAGCAGCAGGAAGAAGAGCACGATGAGCGTGCCCACCATCGCCTTGCGGTTCGAGAGGAGGAGGCGGAACCAGCCCGCCGCGCGGGAGACGCCCCCGCTGTTGCTTTGTTGCGCAGCCATCGCTTCTCCTGGAGCCAGACCTCAGCGCGCGCGGGCGCGGGGGTCAAGGAAGACGTAGATGATGTCGACCAGGAAATTCGCCCCCAGCACGGCGAACGTGATGGTGAGGAAGATCCCCTGCATGAGCGGGTAATCCTGGTTGCGGACCGCCTGGATGAGCAGGTAGCCCTGCCCCGGGTACGAGAAGACGATCTCGGTGAGCAGCGAGCCGGCGAGCACGAAGCCGAGCGCCATGCCGAAGCCGGTCACGTTGGGCAGGAGGGCGTTCCGCGCGGCGTAGGTGAACATGACCCGCCACTGCGAGAGCCCCTTGGCCTGGGCCATCGTGATGTACTCCTCGGACAGCACGGTGACCATCGCGCTGCGCATGCCGAGCATCCAGCCGCCGATGGTGGCGACGACGATCGACAGGCCGGGCAGGACCATGTGCGACATCACGCTCCCGATGAACTCCAGGCTCCACTCGGGCGAGAGCGTGTCGCTGTAGGCGTGGCGCAGCGGGAAGAGCCCGAGCACGAAGCCGAGGATGTAGAGCGACACCATCGCGAGCCAGAAGTAGGGGAACGCGCCGAGGAACATCAGGACGGGCGGCATCACCGAGTCGAGCAGGCCGCCCCGCTTCCACGTCGCGACGATGCCGAGCAGCGTCCCCAGGCCGAAGCTGATGATCACGGCGGCGCCCGACAGCAGCAGCGTCCAGCCGAGCCCCGTCGCGATCACCTCCGTCACCCGCGCGGGGAAGTGCGCGACAGAGGTGCCGAGATCGCCCGTCAGGGTGTGGCCCAGGTAGGTGATGTACTGCTTGTAGAGCGGCTCCCCCGTGAACCCGAACGCCTTCCGCAGCGCGTCGATCGCCTCCGGCTGGAGCTGGCCGCGGAAGCGCGCGAACATCGCCGAGGCGGGATCGCCCGGCATGAGCCGCGGGATGATGAAGTTCAGGGTGAGCGAGGCCCACGCCGCGATGAAATACAAGCCCAGCTGTCGAAGAAGGTAACGCACGGAAGCTCTCTCTTCTAACCTGCTCTCCGGATCAGATCACGCCCGACGTCACTTCGGCTTGAGCTCAGTGAGGACGAGCAGGTACTCGGGCGGGTTGTTCGGCGACAGCTTCGCGTACGGGTTCTCCTTGCTGGGGAACCCGGTGAAGCGGCGGGTGTTGAACTCACCCCACGACGGCCCGGGGAACAGCGGGACCGAGGGCGCCGTCTCGGAGAAGATCTCCTGGAGCTGCTCGAGCAGCTTCTTCTGCTCCGCCGGCTCCGTGGCGGCCTCGAACGCCTCGAAGAGGCCGTCCGCCTGCTTGGCGCCGAACCGGTGCCAGTTGCGCGCCGCCGACTCGCCGACCGGCTTCACGGTCGCGCTGCCGAGGAGGTCGCGGTAGAAGTTGTACGGCGTCGGCTCCTCGTTCGACCAGCCCATCGACAGGTCGAAGGTGCCCTTCTGGAGCGCCTCGAAGAACGCGCTGAAGTCGTACGTCTTCAGCGTGGCCTCGACGCCGATCTGCTTCACCTGCTGCGTGACGATCTGCGCCGCGCGCACCCAGTCGGACCAGCCCGTGACGACGTTGATGTCGAAGCGCAGCGGCTTGCCGTCCTTCACGCGGATGCCGTCCGCGCCCTTGGCGTAGCCCGCCTCGTCGAGGATCTGGTTCGCCTTGGCCACGTTGAACTTCACCCAGTCGCCGGCCTCGACGACCTTCTGGCTGCGCCAGCGCTCGTGCGCGTCGCTGAGCGCCGTCGCGTCCGCCGGCCGCGTGTAGTTGTTCATCGCGACCTTGACGATCTGCTCGCGGTCGAGCGACATGCTGATCGCCTTGCGCACCCGCACGTCGTCGAGCGGCTTCTTCGTCGTGTTCGTGTAGACGAACACGGTGCTGCCGACGAGCGGGAACCAGTAGTGGTGGTTCGTCGGATCCTTGCCGACGTAGACCTTCTCGATCTCCGGGACGAAGTTGCCGGCCCAGTCGACCTCGCCGTTCAGGAGCGCCAGGTTCGCCTGGTCGTTGCCCGGGTAGGCCGGGAAGCGGAGCCCCTTGATCGCGGGCTTGCCCTGCTGCCAGTAGTTCGGATTACGACCGAGCTCGTAGATCTGGTTCTGGAAGTTCTTCACCTCGGTGAAGGGCCCCGTCGCGACCGGGTTCTCGTTCGTGAAGGTGACCGGATCGGCCACGTCCTTCCACTTGTGCTCCGGCACGATCGGCTGGTGCCCGAGGAAGACGAGCCCGGGGACGTACGGCCGCGTGAGCGAGAACTCGACCGCCGAGTCGCTCTTGGCCTCAACCGCGGTCAGCCACTTCCAGACGCCCTGCAGGTCGAGGGCGGCGTGCTTCTTCAAGAGCCCGAAGGTGAAGGCGACGTCCTTCGCCGTGAAGGGCTGGCCGTCGGACCACTTCACTTCGGGGCGAATCGTGAAGGTGAGCGTCTTGTTCCCGTTGCTCCACTCGTATTTCGAGGCGAGCCAGGGGGTGAACTCGCCCTTCATCGTGTTGTAAACGAGGAGCGGCTCGTAGATGCCAGCGACGGTTGGCCAGCGAACGTTGCCTGGGGCCAGCAGAGGATTGAAGTTGCGCACCCACGACGCTTGCTGCTCGATCGAGACGGTCAGGAAGGTGTCCGCCGCGGGGTTCTTGGCCGCCCCTGGAGCGGCCGGGGCGGTGCCCGCGCCGCCCGCGGGGTCCTTCTTCGCGTCGGGCTTCGTGCAACCTGCCGCGGCGCCGACCGAAAGAAGCAACGCCGAGAGAACCAACGTCCGACGCGGCAACAACCAGTTCCTCATGAGAATGCTCCTCGCGGGGCCCTCGTGGACACGCCCGAGCGCCCACCGTCCCTCTCCCATTCAGCTGATCTTCCTGGAAGCCGCCACGTGACACAGCGACTCGCCGGACCCCTTCGCCGCGACGCAGCGCACCATACCGGCATCCAGCCGTCGGCACTGTAGCCGTCTTCGCACAGCAGTGTCAACGGGGATTCGAGGTCGCTACCAAGTTCTCGTGCCGCTCACTCAGGCGCGATTTCAAGGGAGATGTCGTGGCGCGTCATCTATCGCAGCAGCACCGCAGCAGCAATTCCGTCTCATGGTGTCATCGCGCGTCATGACACCTGAGCACTCTGGCGCTCACACTGTTATTTTCTTCGTTCACGGCAAGATAAGGAGTCAGTCGATGACGCATCGTTTCAGGGAGCGGCCGGGGCACGTCTATACAGATGTCCGCGAGCGATGACAAGACCAGATTTTTCCGGCTCGTCCCTGCGGGCGGATGGGCACTCTGCGAGCGGGCGAGGCGCAGCGCGCCCCCTGCGCGGGCGGCGGGAGATCGCGTCCGGAGCGCGCGGCGATGCGAGCGATACGCATGTGCGCGCGGCGTCGATTCGGGGCGCGCGACTCGACGTGTGGCGCCTCGATCCGCCCGGACGTGACCCGACAACGATGTATCGGAGGCGATTCCGTTCCATGTCTTCTAGGTTTCGCGCGGTGGGGCGCGGCGCGATCCGGCGGGCGCGCCTCACGGAAGCGGGGGAGCGGACGCGGGCACGAAGAGGCCGGCGTCGAAGCGCTCGTCTGCCGCGATGTTGCCGATGAACGCGTTCTCGCCGCCCTTTTTCAGCTCGGGCGCTGGCGAGCCCTGTACCACCAGCCCGAAGAGGTTGTCCCAGGCGCGAACCCGGGAGAGGCGACCCGAGCTCCGATCGAACAGGATGCCGGCCCGCGCGCAGCGGGTCACCCGCACGCCGTCGAGGGTGGCTGTGGAGCCGGCGAGCGCGAGGACGCCGTCGGCGACGAGATCGCCGTGCCGCGCGCCCTTGCCGGCCTTGCCGTCCCCGGTCACGCCGTCGATGACGGTCTCTGCGATCTCCGCGTCGGCGGCGAACAGCGCCACGCCGGCCGTGCGGCTCGCGCGGATGAGGGACGAGGCGAGCCGCAGCTGGTAGCCCGCGGCGGCGACGCCGATGCCGGCGCCGTCGTCGCCCGACGTGTCCTCGATGAGGTCCCCGGTGATCTCGACCTTGCCGGCCGGGAGCTCCGCGCCGGCGAGGACGCCGACCGAGCGGCTCCCGCGGATCAGATTGCCCGAGAGCGCCGCGGTGGCCCCGCGGTAGACGACGATCCCCTGCCCCGCCGGCGCGCGCCGGTCCGGCGCGACATGCCCCTCGACGAGGTTGCCTGTCACGGTCGCCTCGGATCCGGCATACCCCACCGACAGGCCGGTCCCCTCGTTGTCGCGAAGGACGTTCGACGCGAGCGTCGCGCGGCCCTCCAGCACGGACACGCCGGCGCCGTCGCCCCAGGCCCCTCCGGCGATCGTCCCCTCGACGAGGTTGCCCGTGGCGACCAGCTCGGCGGAGAGATCGCCCACGTGAACCCCGGTCCCGCGGTTGCGGACGATGGCGCTGTCGTGGAGCCGCATCGCCGCGCCGCGGGCCACGGCGACGCCGAACCCGCCGAGCAGCGACGAGGACGCGGCCGCCACCGTCTCCTGGACGAGGCTCCGCGTCATCGTCGCCGCCGTGCCCTCGCCGAGGACGGCGACGCCGATCTCCGCGTTGCCGACGAGCACGCTCGAGTCGATCGCGACGCGCGCGCGGCTCGCCGCGTACACGCCGACGCCGTAGCTGGGCTCCAGGCTCCCGGGCATCGTCCCCTCGACGAGCACGCCGGAGATCGTCGCCGACGCGTTCCCCGTCGCGACGATGCCCGACAGGCGGTTTCCGACCACGGCCGTGCGCTCGACGGACACCTCACCGCCGTCCCGGGCGACGATCCCCTCGCCGTCCCGGAGGCGCTCCGACGGCGAGGTTCCCTCGACGAGGCTGTCCACCACGGCCGCCGAGGCGCCGGCGTAGAGCGCGGCCACGCCCGCCGCGCGGCTGCCCGTCACCGCGCTCTCCCGGACGAACAGCGCGCCGCCCGTGTCCGCGAGCGCGCCCATGCCGTCGCCCGCCGCGCCGGCGCGCGTCCCCTCGATCCAGCTCGCCGCCACCGAGACCCGCGCGCCGTCGCCCGCAAGGACGCCGGCGTGGGCGGCGCCCTTGATGTGCACGCGCTCGAGCGTCACGGCGCTCGCGCCCATCGCGACCACGCCGGCGCCGTCGCCGCCGATCTCCAGCCCCCGGAGCGTCACCTCCCCCGCGCCGAGCACGGCCACGATCGCGGGCGGGACGACCAGCGGGCTCACCCCGCGGATCCGCACGCGCGAGGCGCACCGGCCGGCGATGGCGACGGGCCTCGCGATGACGGCCGGCTCGTCGTAGGTGCCGTCCGCGAGCGCGATGGTCCCGCCGTCGGCGACGCGCTCGAGCGCCGCCTCGAGCGTCGCGACCGGCCTCGCCTCGGAGCCGTCGCCGTCCGCGCCGGCGTAGCTCGGGTCGACATACACGTTGCCGGGCGCCCGAGGCACGTCCCCCCACGGCCCGCGCCCGCAGCCGTCGGGGCCATCGACGCTCACACACCCCGCTTCCGGCGTCGCGAACGTGCCCGCCGGACACTTCGCCATGGCCGGCCTGCAGAGCCCGTCGCCGCCGACGAGCTCGGGAGCGCAGCGCGGTAGGCCGACGGGAATGCACCCCTCGTCGAACTTCGGGATCGTCCCCGGAGGGCATTTGGCCATCGAGGGGTGGCAGAGATCATCGTCCTCCACGAACAGCTCGGCGCACCCCTGGATGCCCACCGGCATGCACGCGCCCCCGGGCCCGAGGACGTGCCCGCGCGCGCAGGGCGGCGCGGCGGGATCGCCCACCAGCGGAGTGTCGGAGCTGCGCGAGAGGTCGCTGCACGCCGCGGCGAGCGGCGACAGGACCGCGATGCAGGCGGCCAGCCAAGACGAACCCGGGCGCGTCGCGCAGAGGCGCATGCAATACCCTCCTCGGACAGCGCTGCCCCGGCGCGCGCCCCGCGCGCCTCCGCGCGCCCGGGGGGCGAACGAGGCCGAGGAGCCGCCGCGGCGGCGCGAAGACCGCTTGTCGTGCATGAACCGGCGCTCCGAGCGCCGGAGATCACCGCCGAGCCCGCGACAGGATGACGAGGACAGCGCCTGATCGGCGCCGCGCGAACTCCTTCGGAGTAATGAATCTTACAACAGGAGCCAGCCTCCGGCCAGGCAGCGGAATCGCGATCGCGCCGACTTTCCCTGCGTCGCCGCGGACGTCTGCGCCGCGCCGAGGTCTCGGGCGCGCGCGCGGATCTCTCCGAGCGCGGGCCCGCGCGCGCCGCCGATCGTGCGGGTCGCACGCTTTCTGTCAACCACGTTGGGCCGCGCCGAGCGCCGCCGGGACGCTCCGCGGAGGAGGCCGTTCCCGCCGCCTCGCGGGGCCGCCGTCCGCGGCCGAAGCCCGCGCCGGCGCCGTCGTTCCGGACGACGTGGCGACGGCGCGCGGCTCGGGCGCGCGCCGCGCGGCGCGGTCGCCGCAAGGGGGAGCGCCGCCCTGGGCCTCTGTCGGCCCACGTGGGCTGCGCAGGGCGTGACCAGAGGACGCTGGGCCGCGGGACGTTGCCGCCCATCAGCGATGATGTCGAGTCCGCAGCCCTCGATTGCAGAGATCGACCAGGTCTTCGGAAATGCGGTTTGCAGGGCCCGATAAAGCTGCAAGTCGGGTCGCCCTCGTCCCGTCCCGCCGCGCGCCGCGCGCCGCGGGCGCCCCGCTGCGCGCGTCGACATTTGCCTTTCTCCAGCGCTCGGGAGCCTCCCACATCGGCGCTGCGAGGCGGCCTCGAAGCGCGCCGGCGCGGCGGCGCGCGGGCGCGATGAAGCGGGGCAGGGCTCCCACACGGCGCGGATTCAGACAATGCACTTTCGCCGTCGCCGTCCGGCGAGCCGCGGAGGGCCGACGCGGCAGGCTCTGCACACGCGCTGTCAGGCACGCAGCCTGCTCTCCACGCCGCTCAACATGCCACCGCGGGCCTGAGAGCCCTGGCGGAGCATGGAAGGAGGACGGATGGTTAGCTCGATCGATATGAAGATGGCGCAAGCGGCGATGCTCTTGTCTGCGTTGATGACCGGGTGCGCGCTCGGCGCGGTGACGCCGGAAGAGGCCGACTTGGAGCAGGCCGACGTCGACGTGGCGTCGAGCGAGCAGGCATTGGAGGGAGATACAGCGGGAGATACGGAGGAGACGCGGGGCGGCGGGCCCGTGATCCCCGGCAAGACCGATCTCGGCGGGCCGCTCGCTCAAGGCCCCGTGGGCAAGGGCATCCCCCTGGGCCCGGGCCTGGGCGGGCCGATTCAGGGCCCTGGCCAGGCTCCCATCGGCAAGGGCCCTGTCGGCCAGGGCCCTGTCGGTCAGGTCCCTGGCGGCATGCCCGGCGGGCCGTTCGGCGGCATGCCCGGCGGGCCGTTCGGCGGCATGCCCGGCGGCATGCCCGGCGGGCCGTTCGGCGGCCTCGGCGGGCCCTACGGCGGCCTCGGCGGGCCCTACGGCGGCCTCGGCGGGCCCTACGGCGGCCTCGGCGGCCTCGGCGGCCTCGGCGGCCTCGGGCCCTACGGTGGCCTCGGCGGCGGCTTCCCGGGCGGCGGGCTCGGCGGCGGCTTCCCGGGCGGCGGGCTCGGCGGCGGCTTCCCGGGCGGCGGGTTCGGCTTCCCGGGCGGCGGCTACGGCTTCCCGGGCGGCCTCGGCGGCTCCCCGTACGGCGGCGCGGTCCCCGGGATGTTCTCCCCCTGACGTCATGTCCTGAGGGCGCCGGCCACGCTGCCGGTCGGGGACAGCGATGACCGACGCGACGGGCCGCCGGAATCTCCGCGGGGAGCCGCACCAGCTCCCCGCGAGGCCGGCGGCCCGTGGTCGATCGACGTCTCTCCAGATCGCGCGCCCGCGCGGCGCGCTGGCTCGAGCGGCGCGCCGCGCGGGCGCGCGAAAGGTTGGACCCCCGCCGCGCTGACGAGGCAGCATACGGCGATGGAAGACGCCCCCCTCCTAGAGCGCGAGCCGGAGACCAACATTTTCGGTGAGTCCATGGCGGTGTTTCACACGGCCGCGGACCTCATCGGCCTGGCCCCTCGCATCCGGCTGGAGCTCGAGCAGCCCGACTACGAGCACATCTTCTACATCACCACGCAGCTCCAGGACCGCCTCGTCCCCTTCCGCGGGGAGGCGGCCGGGGCCTACGAGCGGCTCCCTGCCTCGGTCATCCCGAACCGCGCCGCCGTCACCCCGCTCTTCAACGGCAAGCTCATCCTCCGTCCCGAGGCGCTCCGGAGCGGCTCGATCCACGTGCAGGACGGCGTGATCCGCCTCGCCGACCAGGGCCTTTACCGGATCCAGCCCGGCGGGTTCGTCCGCTTCAAGGCCTATCGGGTCCAGCACAACCAGGCGCGGGGGCCTTACAAGGGCGGGCTCCGCTTCCACAAGGCCGTGTCGCTCGACCTGTTCAACGCGCTCGCCGCCGAGATGACCTGGAAGGCCGCCATCGCGCATGTCCCGTTCGGCGGCGCCAAGGGGGGTATTCGCATGGATCCCCGCGAGCACAGCAAGGACGAGCTCGAGGCGATCTCGCTCCGGTACATGTACCGGCTGAAGCAGCTCATCGGGCCCAACGTCGACATCCCCGCGCCCGACGTGGGCACGAACGCCGAGGTGATGGCGTGGCTCCTGCGCCAGTACAGCGACGGCGAGCGCGAGCGGCACAACCACCGCGGCGTCGTCACGGGCAAGGACGTGCGCATCGGCGGCTCCGAGGGGCGCGTCAAGGCGACCGGCCAGGGGCTCGCGTACTGCATCGAGGAGTGGTACGCGCAGCGCGGCGCCTCCCTCGCCGGGGCGCGCTTCATCGTGCAGGGCTTCGGCAACGTCGGCTCCGCCGCGGCCGAAATCCTGTGCAGGATGGGCGCCCGGTGCGTCGCGGTGCAGGACGCCGACGGCGCGGTGTACGACCCGAACGGCATCGACGTCGGCGCGCTGACGGCCTACGTGAGCGAGAACCCGCAGAACCTCCGGCGCTCGGTCGCCGGCTACGCCGGGGCCCAGGCGATCGCGCGCGACGACTTCTGGAGCGTCGACGCGGAGATCTGCATCCCGGCCGCGCTCGGCGACGCCATCACCGGCGAGGTGGCCGAGCGGCTCAAGGCGAAGCTCGTGGCCGAGGGCGCCAACCGCCCGACCACGACCGAGGGGGACAAGGTGCTGGCGGAGCGCGGCATCAGCGTCATCCCCGACATCATCGGCAACGCGGGCGGCGTGACCGTCTCGTACTACGAGTGGATCCAGAACAAGCGCATGGAGCACTGGACCGAGGGCGAGGTGAACGCGCGCCTCGAGCGCGCCATCAAGAGCAACTACCGCCTGATCTGCGACATCGCGGAGGACCGGCCGCGCCGCACCGAAGATCACGACTCGACGGGGCTCGTCGTCGGCAAGCGCCTGCCGATGCGGCTCGCCGCGATGGTGCTCGCGCTCAAGCGCATCGAGGCGCACTACATGCTGGAAGGGTTCTCCCAGTAGGCGGCGCCTCCGGCCGCCGGACCGCAGGCGCCGCCCGCGGTCGGTCGCCGGAGGAGCGCAGGCGCGCGCCCATCGTCGACCTGGCACCGGGCGCCGGGCGGCGCTACCGGGCGACGCCGTACCCGAGCTTCTTGATGCCGTAGACCTTGATCTTGTGCTGCAGCGTCCTGAGCGGCAGCTCCAGGCGCCGCGCCGCCTCCGTCTGGTTCCAGTCGGACGCGCGCAGCGCCTCGAGCAGGAGGTCGGCCTCGATCTGCTCCAGGCGCGTCTTGAGGCCGCCCGTCGAGGGGGCCGCCGACGATGCCGGCTCCGACAGGCGCGAGGGCAGCGGCTCGGACGAGCGCTGGGACAGGGCCGGCATGCCGGGATCGGACGAGCGCGAGGGGTCGAGGGCGCGCGACGGCGCGGGCGGCGCGCTGGGCGCGGTCACCGCCGTGCGGATGCGCTCCGGGAGGTCGCGCGCCATGATCGCCTCGCCCTCGGCGATCACCACCGCCCGCTCGATCGCGTTGCGGAGCTCGCGCACGTTGCCGGGCCACGAGTAGCTCTTCAGCAGGGCCAGCGCCTCGGACGTGATCGACTGCACCCGGCTGAGGTTCGCCGCGTTCGCCTGCTGCAGGAAGCCCGCCGCGAGCGTCGCGATGTCGTCGCGGCGCGCGCGGAGCGGCGGGATGTTCAGCGTCATCGCGTTCAGCCGGTAGAGCAGGTCGAGCCGGAACGTGCCCGCGTCGCACATCGCGTCGAGGTCGCGGTGCGTCGCCGCGATCACGCGGACGTCGACCTCGATCTCCTTGGTCGCGCCGACGCGCGTCACCCGCTTGGTCTCCAGCACGCGCAGGAGCGCGGCCTGCGCGGCCGCGGGCAGCTCGCCGATCTCGTCGAGCAGGACCGTGCCGCCGGAGGCGGCCTCGAAGACGCCCTTCTGCTGCTGGCTCGCCCCGGTGAAGGCGCCGCGCTCGTGGCCGAAGAGGGTGCTCTCGATGAGCAGCGCCGGGATCGCCCCGCAGTTCACGCAGATGAGCGGCTCGCCGCGGCGCGGGCTGCGGTCGTGGATGAACCGCGCGAGCACCTCCTTGCCCGTCCCGGTCTCGCCGCGCAGGAGCACCGGGATCGAGGAGCGCGCGGCCCGCAGCGCCACCTCGACGAGCGATCGCATGAGCGGGCTCTTCGTCGCGAGGACGTGGCCGTCGGCCTCCCACTGGCTCTCGGGCACCGCGCCCGCGGCGCCCTCCTCCTCGGGCGGCCGCGCGCCCTCGACCTTCGGCGCGACGTAGAGCAGCGCGCCCTCCGGGGCCGCGAGGTGCACCGGCGCCGCGGGGCTCGCGCTGCGCGACGCCTCGTGGCTCACCTCGATGAGCTTGTCGATGGAGGTCGCGGCGTCGGGGAACACCGCGACGCCCGACACGAGCACGGGCTCGCCCTCGCGGCGCGCGACGATCGTCTTCGCGAGCTCCTCCGCGAGCTCGGGCGTGACCTCCGGGAGCAGTATCTCGAGGGTGTCGGCGCTGTAGAACGCGACGCGATCGACGGGCCGCAGCGCCTCGCGCACGCGGAGCCCCCAGTGGCGGAGATGGCTCGCCTGGGCGCCGAGCGAGCGGACCACGACGAGCGCGAACTTCCGGCCGAAGAACCGGGACCGCACGATCTCGGCCTGCAGGGCGACGCGGAGCGCGTCGGAGCCCTCCAGGCCGAACGGCGGCAGCTCGCCGCCGGCGAGCACGTGCACCGAGGCGACGATGCCGCCGAGCAGCACCTCGTCCCCGGCCTTGACCACGCCGCTCTCGACCCGCTGCCCCGAGATGCGCGTGCCGTTGCGCGAGCCGAGGTCCTCGACCACGACCTCGCCGCCCACGAGCGTGAAGCGCGCGTGCCGGCGCGAGATGCTCCTGTCGCGGATCACGACGTCGGCCGGGGGCTCCCTGCCGACGACGACGCCGACGCCGGGGCTCATCGGGGCCATCTCGACGCCGTCATGGTGGTAAACGAGCAAGAGGACACGGCGCTTCTCCGAGCGCGCGCCCTGGATCAGCTCCCCTGTCTTGACTGACAGCGGTGCAGTCGTCGCCATGGGACCGGTTCTGTGACCGCTCACACTGCCCAACTACGCCTCATTGCTCCAAGCGGCAACCGGGAAGCAACGGCGCCGCGGGTCTTCGACGAAAGCGCGGCTGAACGCGGGGCCCGCCGCGCGGCTTCGCCGCCCGCGCTCCCTCCTCGCGCGGCGCGGGCGCGGCAGCGTGGTAAGGTGGTCGCATGCTCCGTCTCAACGCCGAATGGACAGAGGTGCTCCGCCGTTACAAGGAAGACCACCAGGATCCACGCAACCAGGCGTGTCACAAGGTCGGCATACCGCTCATCGTCGCGAGCTTCCCCGTGGGCGCCACCCTCATCGGCCTCCCGCTCGCGGCCGCGATGTTCGCGACCGGCTGGGGCTTCCAGTTCGCGGGCCACTATTTCGAGGGGAAGAAGCCGTCGTTCGTGGACGACAAACGGAGCCTGATCATCGGCGTGCTCTGGTGTCTCGAGAAATACGGCGTGCGCGTCTTCGAGGAGACGCCCGCCCCCTGACGCGCCGCACCAGCCTCGTCACCCCTCCCGTCCCGCGTGCTGCGATCCGGCGCGGACACACCGTTCGCCCAACTCCGGAAAATATGGAAATTGCCTACTTCACGCCCGTGCTGCGATGCACCATGCTTGCTTGACGTGATGCGTGCATGGTCGTACCTGTGTCGCGGGCGGGGGGACGACGACTCTTCTCTTTGGGGGTTTCCAGCGGGCATCGCGCCGCTCCGGCGCTCCGGCGTGCGCCGCTGAGGGCTCCTGTCGCCGACGCGCTCCCGGAGCGTCGTGACCGGCCCGCCGCCGCAGGCGATGAGATGGACGAGGACGGCGAGACGAGGAGACGGCAGATGGGGTGTGCGCAAAGCATGAGGGGGAAAGTCGCCGTGATCACCGGGGGGACCTCGGGGATCGGGCTCGCGACGGCATCCGCGCTGGCGCGGCAGGGCGCCCGGGTGACCGTGCTCTGCCGCAGGACCGGCTCCGAGGGCGCGAGGAAGCTCGCCGCGCTGAAGGTGCAGGGCGAGGTCCACCTCGTCGAGTGCGACCTCGGCCGGCTCGCGTCGGTGCGCGCCGCGGCCCGGCAGGTGGCCGACCGGTGCGGGGCCGTCCACCTGCTCGTGAACAACGCGGGGGTGTTCCTGCGCGAGCGCGCGGAGTCCGCGGACGGCCTCGAGATGACGTTCCAGGTGAACTACCTGTCGCATTTCCTTCTGTCGAACCTCCTGCTCGACCGGCTCAAGGCCGCGCGCGACGCGCGCGTGGTCAACCTGGTCGCGCCGGTGGACAGCATCCGGCTCGACTTCGACGACCTCATGTCGAAGCGCTCCTATTCGTTCCTCGCCGCCTCCGCGCGGTCGAAGCTCGCGCTCGTGCTCGCGGCGCGGCGGCTCTCGGGCGCGCTCTCGGGCAGCGGGGCCCGGGTGCTCTGCTACTACCCGGGGCTCGTGCGGTCGGGGCTCTTCGACGGGACCTCGCGCGTGCTCAAGACGCTGATCGACGTCGTGGGCGCGACCCCGGCGCAGGCCGCCGCGAACCTCCTCGCGATCCTGGCCGACGCGCCGCCCGCCGAGAGCCCCGCCTTCTTCGAGCGGACCCGGGCGAGGCCCCTCAAGGGGATGGCGACCGACGCCGAGGCGGCCGCGCGGCTCTGGGACATGAGCGCGCGGCTCGCCGGCCTCACCCGCGCGGACGTCACCTCGGCCCCCGCTTCTTGAGGTCCGCCGCGAGCGAGGTCTGCACGCGCCCGACCTCCCGGGCGACGGCCTGCACCGCCTCGGTCGCGCTCTCGATCGTCCCGGCGCGCGCCTCCCGATCGAGCCGCGCGCAGAGCTCCTTCAGGTTGAACGCCGCGAGCTTGTCGGCGCTCTCGTAGAGCGCCCAGGCGAGCCGCTCGAGCTCGCCGAGCGCGCCCCGCGCCGCGGCCTCGCGCATCGCGGCCACCCGGCTCGGCGCCTCCGTGAGGAAGAGCTCGGTCACCTCGCTGACGACGTCGGGCAGGGCCGCGCGCAGCCCGACCCGCGGCCTCCCCGACGCCGCGGCCTGGACGCGCGCCCCGCCCGGCGGCGGCGACGGCGTGACCAGCGTCGGCGGCGGGGGCTCCACGCTCGGCGGCGCGCTCTCGGGGCGCACCGCCTCGTACGCGCCGGACCGCGACGCCGCGGCGAAGGTCCGCAGCGCGCGATCGACCTCGTCCTGCTTCAGCGGCTTGGACAGCGCGTCGTCCATCCCCGCCGCGAGGCACCGCTGCCGCGCGTCGCGCCCGGCGCTCGCCGTCATCGCGATGATCGGCGTCCGCCGGTCCGGCCGCTCGGCGCGGCGGATCTCCTCGGCCGCCGCGTAGCCGTCGAAGCCGGGCATGTGGCAGTCCATCAGCACCGCGGCGTAGCCGCCGCGCCGCACCGCCTCGACGGCCGCGCGGCCGCTGTCCACCACGTCGGCGAGGTAGCCGCGCTTCTCGACCATGAACGCCGCGATCTTCTGGCTCACCGCGTTGTCGTCGACCACGAGCACCCTCGGGCGCGACGAGCTCCGCGGCTCGGCCGTCGCCGCCCCCCGCCGCGACCTCGGCGCGTGCGCGCGCGCGCCGGCGGCCACGTGCTCCGGCGAGAGCCCCGCGAGCAGCCGCAGGCTCGAGTGCAGCTGCGCGCGCCGGATCGGCTTGATGAGCACCGAGTCGACCTCGGCGCGGCTCGGCGCGTCCCTGCCGGGGTAGGTCATGAGCACGCTGCGCGCGGACGCGATCGCGGCGTCCGCCTTGATGCGCTGGAGCAGCGTCAGCCCGTCGAGGTCGGCCAGCTCGAGATCGATCAGCACCATGTCGTACGGCGCGCCGGCGCCCGCCGCCTCGCGCAGCGCGGCGAGCGCGGCGGCGCCGCTCTCCGAGGTGCGGCACGCCAGCCCGAGCTCCTCGATCAGCTTCTGCGCCACGCGGCGCACCGAGCCGCTGTCGTCGACGACGAGCACCCGCTTGCCGGGCAGGTCGATGCGCGGGATGAGCGCGCGCTCCGGGCCGCGCCCGCGCCGCTCGAACGGCAGCACGAACGAGATCCCCTGGCGGCGCGCGCCGGCGTCCGGCGCGGCGCGGAGCTCGCCGCCCATCGCGGCGATGAGGCGCCTCGCGATCGCGACGCCGGGCGCCGCGCGCAGCTCCGCGGCGCGCGCGTCCTGCTCGGGCAGGAGCCGCGCAGCGCCGCCCGGCGCGCCCGCCCTCCCCGGCGCCTCCGCAACGCCGGCGAGCCCCGCTGCGGCCGCGAAGCGCACGTCGAAGAAGCGCACGTCGAAGCGCACCCGCGCGCTCGCCCCCTCGGCCGCGCCCTCGGGCCCGCCCGGCGGCTCGCCCTCCCGGCCCGCGTCCAGCGCGGCGCGCACCAGCACCTCGCCCCGGGGCGCCGCGCGGATCGCGGAGGTCCCGACGCTCAGCAGGACCTGCCGCAGCCGCGCCGCGTCGCCGCGCACCGCGCCCGGCACGTCGGCCTCGACCTCGAGCACGAGCTCGGTCCTGTCGTCGTGCGCGCGATCGCCGAGCAGCTCCGCCGCGTCCTCGACGGCCCGGCGCAGGTCGAAGTCGACGCGGTCGACGTGCAGCCCGAGGCCGCCGGGCTGGCCGAGATCGATGAGCTCGTCGACCATCGAGAGCACCGCGTCGCCGCTGCTCCGGATGCGCCGCGCGAAGGCGCGCTGCTCCGGATCGAGCTCGGTGTCGAGCAGGAGGCCGCTGATGCCGACGATCCCGCTGAGCAGCGTCCGGATCTCGTGCCGCATCTGCGCGAGGACGCCCTCGTCCCCCTCCGCGTCGACGAGCGCGGACGGCCGCGCCACCGGCTCGTGCGGCGCGAGCGCGTGCTCCGCGGAATCGGTGCTCCTCGTGGCCGGGCTGCTCTCTGGGCCGCTCCGGCGCTGCTCCTTGCCTGCCATCGACGCCCCGACTCGACCTTCCGCCCGCCCCGCGCGAGCCCACGACGCCGGAGGTAAGAGTGTACTGCTTACAATGTTCCGGTGAAAAGTTTACCGTGGGTACTGGAACGACCGTCCGTCGCCATCGCGCCGGCGCGCGTCAACGACGCCGCGCCGCATTGCGTCGCGGTTCTTTGACGCGCGGGGGTCGCGCGTCTCGAGCGCGTCAGGCGTCGCGTGCGCCGCCGAGCGCCGTCACGACGACGCGCTCGCGATCGACCGCGGCCTCCGCCGAGAGCACGCTGACGGCGGAGGGGTCATCGGACGACGCGAGCGCGCGCCGGCTGTACCCGAACAGGCGCAGGAGCAGCTCCGGCGGGGCGAAGTCGAGATCGCTCTCGTGGACGAAGAGCCGGCCGAGGTGCTCGGCGTAGGCGCCCGCGAGCACCCGGAACGGGATCCTGTCGAAGGCGAGCGCGCGCCGGCGGCTCGCGGCCGCGGAGCCGAGCAGCGCCGCGAAGAGCGCCGTGTAGATGGCGCGCAGCTTGAGGCGCATCGAGGGCGGGCTGCGCTTCAGCGCCTCGCGCAGGAAGTGGACGTTGAGCGGGACGTGGAACGACTCGTCGCGCGTCAGGATCGTGAGCATCTGCCGCACGGCCGGGTAGCGGGCTTCCCGCAGCGCGAGGCGGTACGTCGTCGAGCCGATGGTCTCGAACATGAGGTTCGTGAGCACGATCGTCTCGACCCGCTTCGCGCGGCCGTACAGGCGATAGAAGGTGCCGGTGACGCGGCCCATGGGCCGGACCTCGCCGCCGATGTGCGCGAGGAACTTCGTGAGCAGCTCGCGGTGCCACCCCTCCTCGTCGCCGTAGAGCCGCAGGCACTCGCCGAGCTCCGGGTCCCAGGCGCTCACCTCGTCGGCCAGGGCGTGGGCCTGCGTCAGGCCGGACTCCTCGGCGCGGAACGCTGCGTTGAAGAAGGCGATCGCCGCCTGGCGCTCGGCCTCGCTCTCCCACGGGATCGGCTGGGAGAGGTCGAGCTCTTCGTCGTACATCCGCTCCGCGCGGCGGCGCAGCATGCTGAGCCACCAGGACGTGGGGCGCTGGACGGGGGGCTTGCGAGAGACCGGCTGGGGCGCTGCGAAAAGCATCGAACGAGGTGCCCGTCGGCGACGGATGGGATCCTCCTCCGCAATCGCACGAGACGGGACGGGCGCGCACCATAGCGCAGTTTTCCGGCGCGGCGCACCAGGCGCGCGCCGGTGCGCCGGCGGAGGACGCCGGGCGGACGAACCCGGGGCGCTCGGGGCGCGGCGGCGCGCGGCTAGGCTGGACTAGGCGACGCTAGGCGAGACGTGACGCTGCGACGCGTTCGTCAAGGAGGCGCCCTTTGTACGCCTCGTGGGCGTGGGATACCATAGTCGACCCACTGTGTTCTTCGAGCAGCTCCAGCTCCCCCTCGGAGGGCTCACTCCCCAGACTGAGCCCACGCGCATCCCGCGGACCCGGCGCGTCTTCGTCAACCGCAACCTCAAGCTCGCGGGGATCGACTGGGTCGGCTTCGACATGGATTACACCCTGGCCATCTACAACCAGACCGAGATGGACAACCTCTCGATCCAGGGGACGGTCACGAAGCTCGCCGCCCGCGGTTACCCCGAGGATCTCCTGCGGAGCCTCCGCTACCCGATCCACTTCCCCATCCGCGGCCTGCTGATCGACAAGCGCTTCGGCCACGTGCTCAAGATGGACCGGTTCAAGGTGGTCCAGCGCGGGTACCACGGCCTGCGCGAGCTCACGAAGGAAGAGCTCCGGTCGCTCTACCAGCACCGCAAGATCCGGCCGAACACGGCCCGCTACCACTGGATCGACACGCTGTATGCGCTGAGCGAGGCCACGCTCTACGCCGGCATCGTCGACGCCCTCGAGGCGCGCGGCGTCCCGCTCGACTACGCGCGGCTCTTCACCGACATCCGCGAGTGCATCGACGAGGCGCACCGCGACGGCACCATCCTCGACGTCGTCCGCTCCGACCTGCCGCGCTTCGTCGAGCGCGACCCGAACCTCGCGCAGACGCTCCACAAGTTCCGCTCGGCGGGCAAGAAGCTCTTCTTGCTCACGAACTCGCGCTGGCCGTTCACCGAGAAGATGATGACGTACCTGCTCGGGGACGCGATGCCCGAATACCCGAGCTTCCGGCACTACTTCGACGTCATCGTGGTCGCCGCGCAGAAGCCGGCGTTCTTCCAGGAGCGCCGCCCGCTGCTCATCCGCGACGGCGCCGAGGTCCGCCCCGCCACGGCGCCGCTCGAGCGCGGCGCCATCTACGAGGGGGGCAACCTCCACGACTTCGAGAAGTTCCTGAACATCTCCGGCGATCGCGTCCTCTACGTGGGCGATCACATCTACGGCGACATCCTCCGCTCGAAGAAGGAGAGCGCGTGGCGCACGGCGATGATCATCCAGGAGATGGAGGCCGAGGTCGCCGCCCACGAGTCGTGCCGCCGCGAGCACATGGAGAGCGCGCTGCTCGAGGGGCGCCGCGAGGAGCTCGAGGACCAGCTCCGCTTCTACCAGCAGCGCTACAAGGACCTCACCCGCAAGATCGAGGAGGAGCAGCAGAAGAAGAACGGCTCGCCGAACGGCGGCGGAGGCGCGCTGCACGCGGAGGCGGGCGGCGACCACGTCCAGATCGACTACGCGACGTCGTTCTACGAGGCCGAGCGCGGCCGCACGAAGCGCGCGGTCGAGCGCATCCGCGGCCAGCTCCGGGCCGTCGACGCCGGGGTCGCCAAGCTGGAGCGCGAGATCGCCCGCCGCTTCCACCCCTACTGGGGCTCGCTGCTGAAGGAGGCGAACGAGACGTCCAGCTTCGGCGATCAGGTCGAGGAGTACGCGTGCATCTACACGTCGCGCGTCTCCAACCTGCTCGCCTACTCGCCGCTGCAGTACTTCAGGAGCCCGCGCGACCTGATGCCGCACGAGCTCTGATCGCCAACGCCGCCCGCGCCCGCGCGCGGCCGCCGCTCCAGGAGATCGCCATGAGCACCGTCCGCCTCCGCTCGCTGTCCCTCGCGCTCGCCGCCCCCGCCCTCCTCTTGCTCGCCGGCGGCTGCGGCAAGCGGGCCTGCTTCCACTGGACCGAGCTCGAGGGGGCGTGCCCGTCCAGCGACGACGCGTACGTCTTCTTCCAGAACCCCGGGTGTCTGAGCTCGATCGAGTCGATCGACAGCGAGGGCGACTTCGACGGTGAGCTCTGCTGCTACGACGTCACCACGGTCGACACGGGCGACGAGGAGTGCAAGGTCGTGAAGAACCCCGTGCCCGGCGGCGGCGGGGTCGGCGGCTTCTCCGGGCCCAGGTAGCACCGCGGGCCCCCGCGGCCCGCCCGGGCACGCGCGGCGCGCCCCGCGCGGCCGCCGGCGCGCGCTCGCCGCTGGACGCCGGGGCGATTTCGGTCACGCTGGCGCTCCCATGACCACCACCGCCCCGCCCGCCGCGGCCCCCGCGGCCGCGGGCCCGCCCGGCGACCTGCCCACGGCCGTGCTCCGGAGCTCGCCCGCGGACTTCGTCGTCGAAGAGCTCCCCGCCTACGCGCCGAGCGGCCGCGGCGAGCACGTGTTCGTGACCTTCCGCAAGACGGGGCGCACCACGCCCGACGCGGTGCGCGCCATCGCGCTCGCGCTCGGCGCCGACCCGGGCAGCGCCGGCTTCGCCGGCATGAAGGACCGGCACGCCATCACCACGCAGACCGCATCGGTCCAGCTCCCGCTCGCGCGGGATCCGGCGCCGCTGCTCGAGCGGGCCGAGCTGCCCGGGATCGAGATCCTCTCGATCGCGCGCCACGACCACAAGCTCAAGCCGGGGCACCTCGTCGGCAACCGGTTCCGGATCACGCTCCGCGGGATCGCCCCCGCGGCGCTCCCGCTCGCCGAGCGCCGCCTCGCCGACATCGGCCGCGCCGGCGTGCCGAACGCGTTCGGGCCGCAGCGGTTCGGGAGGAACGGCGATAACCCCGAGCGCGCGCTCGCGTGGATCGCGGGCCGGGAGCGCGGGCCCCGCGACCGGCGCGAGCAGCGGCTGCTCTTCTCGGCGCTCCAGTCGCTCTGGTTCAACGAGGTGCTCGCGCGCCGCGAGGCGGACGGCACCTGGAGCACCGTGCTCCCCGGCGATCTCGCCAAGAAGCGCGACACCGGCGGGCTGTTCCTCGTGCCCCTCGAGGGCCCGGAGGTCGCGGACGCCGAGGCGCGCGCCGCCGCGCTCTCGATCTCGGCGACGGGCCCGATGTTCGGCCGGAAGATGCGCTGGCCCGAGGGCGCCCCGGGCGCGCTGGAGCGCGAGGTGCTCACGGCGGCGATCGGCGACCCCCGCAAGCTCGACGCGTTCGCCCACGCCGGAGAAGGCACGCGGCGCCCCCTGCGGCTGGAGGTGGACGGCCTCGCGGTGTCCGCCGCCGAGGAGGCGGCGAGCGCCGGCGCGCCGGAGCCCGCGGGGGCTAGAGGCGCAGGGCAAGGAATTGTCGTCTCGTTTGTGCTACCGAAGGGCGGCTACGCGACCACCGTCCTTGGGCGAGTCTTTCGGCTCGTCGACGCCTCCGCCCCCCAGCCCTCCGTCGGCAGGCCGGGCGCGGCCGGTGCCCCCGCTCCGGAGGAGGACGCAGTCGAGGAAGGGCAGCCCAGCGCCGAACCGTAGGACGTCTCGAGGCGCGGCCCCCACCCACCCCACCATCGGAAAGGCACCAAGGAAGAAGATGAACCTCGTCGAGTGGCTGCAGCGCATCATGGTCGGCTTCGGGGCCGCCTGGGTCATGTGGTTGATGATCGGCCTCAGCGTCGTCTCGGTCGCCATCATCCTGGAGCGCGCCTGGTTCTTCTGGTCGCTCCGCGACGATCTCGCCGTCCTCGCGCGGGATCTCCGGACGTCCCTCGACGACTCGATCGAGGCCGCGCGGAAGCGGATGGAGGCCTCGCCCTCGGCCGAGGCCGCGGTCGTCTCGGCCGGCCTCGCGGTGGCGCACCAGGGGCCCGACGCGGCCGAGGAGGCCATGGCCGGCGCCGCGGCGCTCCAGCGCATGAAGCTCGAGCGGCGCCTCGCTTACCTGGGCACGCTCGGCAACAACGCGCCGTTCATCGGGCTGTTCGGCACCGTCATCGGCGTCGTCGGCGCCTTCGACGCGCTCGGCCAGGCGGCGAAGACGCCGGTCGCGCAGGCCGCGTCGCAGGCCATGGCGCCGCAGGCCGTCATGTCGAGCATCGCCGAGGCGCTCGTCGCGACCGCGGTCGGCCTCGCCGTCGCCATCCCGGCCGTCGCGGCGAACAACTACTTCCAGCGCATGATCAAGTCGACGCTGGCCAACACCGAGGCGCTCACGCGGGTCCTGCTCGCGCACCTCAAGATCGACCCGGCGTTCGCCGGGGCCGCGCCCGCCGTCGCCGCCGAGCCTCGCGCCAAGGCCGCGCGGGCGCCGCGCCAGGAGGAGAGCAGGAAGGGCGGCGCGGGCGAGGAGGAGCGCTGATGGCCGCCACGGGCCGCAACGACGATGACGAGATGATCAGCGGCATCAACGTCACGCCGCTCGTCGACATCACCCTCGTGCTCCTCATCATCTTCATGGTGACCGCGAAGATCATCGTCTCGCAGTCGCTCCCCCTCGATCTGCCGAAGGCGGCGCAGGGGCAGGAGGTGCAGCTCGTCTTCGGGCTCGAGCTGCACGCGAACGGCGACACGTTCGCCGACGGCAAGAAGCTCGCGGGCGAGGACGCCATCCTGCCGATCGCGCGCGAGGCCCAGGCGAAGAACCCGGAGCTCCGCGCCGTGATCCGCGCCGACACGACGGTCCCGCACGGCCGGGTGATCCGCGCGCTCGATCTGCTGAAGCAGGCGGGCGTCTCCAAGATCGCGTTCGGCGTGACGCCGATCGCGCCCGAGCCCGGCGCCGCGCCAGGCGCCCCGGCCGCGCCGCCCCCGGCCGCCCCCGCGCCGGCAACACCGAGCCCCGCGCCCTGAGCGCGCCGAGCGAGAGCTTATGAGCCAGGTCACGAGCCATCGCGCCGCGGGGGCGCTCCACGACGGGCGCCGCCGCGACGAGCGCCCCGACCCCGGGGACGCCAAGGAGCCCCCCAACGCCCTCGGCGCGCCGGGCGCGGGTCACCCCGGCGATCGGCGGCGCGCCGCGGATCCGCTCGCCGCGGTGCTCGGGCTCGGGGACCGCGCCTCGCGCGTCGGCGCCTTCCTCGGGGTCACGCTGGCGCTCACCAGCCACAGCGCGGCGTCCGCCCGGGCGATCGTCTCGGGGTCGCTGCGCGACATGCGGCACATGGTCGAGGAGATGCGCGCCGGCATCCACGACTACCTCTGGGCGATCTACGAGGTCGACGTCGCGCCGCCGAAGGCCGAGGAGCCCAAGCCGCCCGAGCCCGAGCCGCCGCCCGAGCCCGAGCCGGAGCCCCAGCCCGTCGTGAAGGCCCCGCCGCCTCCGCAGGCGAACACGCCGCCGCCCAAGGACGACCCCTACGAGCCTCCCCCCGCCGCCGCCGAGGCGGCGAAGGTCCTCACGCGCGAGCCGGATCCGGACGAGGTCCTCGACATGACCGACCGCGGGATCGCGAGCGGCGAGGGGCAGGGCGTCGGCTACGGCCAGGTGGCCGGCGCGGGCACGGCCAAGTCCCCCACGTTCAACCCGAACGCCAAGGTCGGCGGCGTCGTCGGCGGCAAGGGCACGGGCGCCCCGGTCCCGCCGCCGCCGGCCGTCGTGGGCCCGGACCTCTCGGCCCCGGCCGGCCTGGTCGGCAGCAGCAGCTGGAACTGCCCTTTCCCTCCGGAGGCCGACGTCGATCAGATCGATCAGGCGAAGGTCGTCCTCATGGTCACGGTGCGCCCCGACGGCAGCCCGCTGTCCGTCAAGGTCGTCAGTGAGCCCGGCCACGGTTTCGGTCGCGCCGCGCGCATGTGCGCGCTCAGCCGGCGCTACTCGCCCCCAAAGGATCGCGCGGGCTCCCCGATCACCGGCACGACCCCGCCCATCACGGTGAACTTCACGCGCTAGCGCGTCGCGAGGGCTGCCGGAAAATTCGCTTCGCGGCCGGCGCCTCGGCTATTCTCCGCGACAGCTTGTGATCGTCCCCGAACGGATCGAGCAGCTCTCCAAGGTCCCCCTGTTCAAGGGCCTCACCCCGGCCGCGCTCGAGCTCATCTCGCGCGTCGCGAGCGAGGAAACGCACGCCCTCGGCACCAAGATCTTCGAGCACGGCGATCCGGGCGACAAGCTCTACATCCTGCTCGAAGGCAAGGTCCGGATCAGCCGCGAGATCGCCGGGATCGGCGAGGAAGCGCTCGCGGTGCTCGGCCCGGGCGCGGTGTTCGGCGAGATGGCGCTGCTCGACGAGGCCCCGCGCTCCGCCGACGCGCGCGTGCACGAGCGCTGCCGGCTGCTCACCGTGTCGAAGGACGCGTTCGAGGATCTGCTCTTCTTGCACAAAGAGCTCGCGTACGAGGTCCTCTGGAACGTCGTCCGGATGCTCGTCCAGCGGCTCCGCGAGACAAACAACAAGCTCACGTTCCTCTCCGTTTCGGGCAAATTCGAGTAGAGTGCGGCCCGATCGCCCGGCGACCGTGCGAGCGCGCCCCGGGCGGCGCGCCCTGCTGCACGGGCAGCGGCGTTCTGCTCACGATCAACGGTTCCTTTGGAGGAGTATGGCAGCCAGGATGAAGCACGCAGCGCTCGCCCTCGCGCTCTGGATGGGCGCCTTCGCAGGAGCATGTGGCTCCGCCACGCCGCCGCCCGAGACGGCGGCCGACAAGAACGACTTCGACGGGGAGACGCTCCCGAGCGAGGGCGACGCGACCGCCGACGCGAAGAGCGAAAAGCCCGCCAAGGCGGAGAAGACGGCGGAGGCCGACGAGGGCGAGAAGGACGAGGCGCCCGCCAAGTCGACGCCGATCCAGGCGACCAAGTTCGAGGCAGATCTGAAGAAGATCGGGATCAACCTCAAGAAGCTCCCCGCGCTCGAGAAGCTCCCGACGGCGCAGAAGAAGAAGGTGATGCCGCTGCTCCAGAAGGCGCTCGGCTACGACACCTGCGAGGGCTGCCACGCCGAGGGCGACTTCAAGAAAGAGACGCGCGACATGAAGGTCGCCCGCGAGATGTGGCGCAACTTCGTGGTGCCCCTCCGCGCCGAGAGCGGCGGCACCCTCTTCTGCGACAGCTGTCACGCCGGGAACGAGCACGTCCTGAACCGCAAGGACAAGAAGGCCCTGCAGGCGTTCATGGAGGAGGAGTACCAAAACAAGCTCGCGCGGGCGAACAAGGAGGACATGGAGTGCGGCACGTGCCACGGCGATGCCATGGAAACCAAGATCATCGAGAAACTCTGGAACATCCCTAAATAACGGGAGTCGTCCGGCTGCCTTGAACCGCCGTCCTCCTCCTCCAGCAGCGGAATTCCTTGCGCTCCGGCGCGCCTAGCGCCCCGCGCCCGCCGCAGATTCGTTAAGATTCTTACATTTCAGGCGCGATCGCCCTCCGGGCCAGCCCGCTCCGGAGCGCGCCCCGGCGCCGGCCTCCGGCCCGGCGCCGGCGCTCGGCCGCCTCATCATGACGACAGATCGCCATGATGGTGGGTCATGCCCCGTTTTCGTACTAGATAGGCGGCATGTGCGGTGTGTTCGGAATCTTTGGCCACCCCGAGGCGGCCAACATGACCTACCTCGGTTTGCACGCGCTCCAGCATCGAGGGCAGGAATCTGCGGGGATCGTCAGCAGCGACGGGGAACGCCTCTACGGCCACCGCGCCATGGGGCGGGTGCAGTCCGGCTTCGCGCCGTCCGATCTCGCGTCGCTGCCCGGCGACCGCGCCATCGGCCACGTCCGCTACTCCACCGCGGGCGGCTCGCACCTGAAGAACGCGCAGCCGCTCGGCGTCGACTACGCGCGCGGCTCGCTCGCGGTCGCGCACAACGGCAACCTCACGAACCACGAGACCCTGCGCGAGCAGCTGGAGGCGCGCGGCTCGATCTACCAGACCGCGAGCGACACCGAGTCGATCGTCCACCTCATCGCGATGAGCAAGAAGGACGATGTGCGCCAGCGCATCGCCGAGGCGCTGAAGCAGGTGGAGGGCGCATACTCGCTGCTCTTCCTGACCGAGCGGGAGCTCATCGCCGTGCGCGACCCGCGCGCGATCCGGCCGCTCTGCCTCGGCGAGATGCCGAGCGGCAGCGGCGTCGCCCACGTGGT
The DNA here is from genome assembly GCF_028553905.1 of Sorangium sp. So ce836. Lineage (NCBI taxonomy): Bacteria > Pseudomonadati > Myxococcota > Polyangiales > Polyangiaceae > Sorangium > Sorangium sp. So ce836. Next base: position 7,601,756 of record NZ_CP102233.1, read on the forward strand.
CGCCAGCGAGTCGACGGCGTTCGATCTGATCGGCGCGCGCAAGGTGCGCGACGTCGCGCCGGGCGAGATGGTGATCATCAACGCGGACGGGGTCCGCTCCGAGTTCCCCTTCGCGCCGGAGCCGCGCAAGCTCTGCATCTTCGAGCACGTCTACTTCGCCCGCCCCGACTCGACGATCCAGGGCGTGAGCGTCTACGAGGTCCGCAAGGCGTTCGGCCGGCGCCTGGCCATCGAGCAGCCGGTGGAGACGGGCGACGATCTGGTCGTGATCCCCGTGCCCGACTCGGGCGTGCCGGCGGCGATCGGCTTCGCCGACCGCGCGCGCGCCCCGTTCGAGATGGGGCTCATCCGCAGCCACTACGTCGGCCGCACGTTCATCGAGCCGCAGCAGTCGATCCGGCACTTCGGCGTCCGGCTCAAGCTCAACCCGAACCGGGCGGTGATCGAGGGCAAGCGGGTCGTCGTCGTCGACGACTCGATCGTCCGCGGGACGACGAGCCGCAAGATCGTCAAGATGATCCGCGACGCGGGCGCCCGCGAGGTGCACGTCCGCATCTCGAGCCCGCCCACGCGCTGGCCCTGCTACTACGGCGTCGACACGCCGACGCGATCGGAGCTCATCGCCTCGAGCCACTCCGTGGACGAGATCTGCAGCTACCTGACGGCCGACAGCGTCGGGTACCTGTCGCTGGAGGGCCTGGTCGAGGGCGTGCGATCGATCGAGGCGCGCGAGGGCGACCCCGCGGCCGCGCGGCCGTCGGCGGACAGCTACTGCCACGCGTGCTTCTCCGGCAGCTACCCGATCCCCTTCACGCCGGCCGCGCCGAGCCGGCAGCTCCGGATGGTGAGCGGTTGACGCTGCCCCGCCCCTCCGCCGAGGGTCCGCCGGCGACCGAGGGCTCGGCCGAGCGCCCGAGCGCGGGCGGCGCCGCGTCCGCGCCGCTCTTCGCGCGCGTCGCCGACGAGGTCTCGATCTACGAGGTGAGCCCGCGGGACGGCCTCCAGAACGAGGCGGCGATGATCCCGATCGAGGGCAAGCGGCGGCTCATCGCGGCGCTCGTCGCCGCCGGCCTCCGCCGGATCGAGATCACGAGCTTCGTCTCGCCGAAGTGGGTGCCGCAGCTCGCCGACGCCGAGGAGCTCGCGAGGACGATCGCGACCGAGCCGGGCGTGACCTTCAGCGCCCTGTGCCCGAACGCGCGCGGCCTCGAGCGGGCGCTCGCGGTGGGCCTTCGCGAGATCGCGGTCTTCCTGAGCGCGAGCGAGGCGCACAACCGCGCCAACGTCAACAAGTCGATCGACGACACGCTCTCGGTGTTCTCGGAGATCGTCCCGCCGGCGCGCGAGGCGGGCGTCGCCGTGCGCGCGTACGTCTCGACCGTGTGGGGCTGCCCGTACGAGGGCGACGTCGATCCCGCCCGCGTCGTGCGCATCGCGGAGCGGCTCATCGAGCTCGGGTGCTACCAGGTCTCGCTCGGCGACACGATCGGCGTCGGCACCCCGCGGCAGACCCACGACATCGTCCGCCGCTTCCTGGACGCGATGCCGCCCGAGCGGTTCGCGCTGCACCTGCACGACACGCGGGGCACGGCGCTCGCGAACATCCTGGTCGGCCTGGAGCTCGGCGTGCGCGACTTCGACGCGTCGGTGGCGGGCGTGGGCGGCTGTCCCTACGCGCCGGGCGCGGCCGGCAACATGGCGACGGAGGATCTCGTGTTCATGCTCCACGGGATGGGCGTCCGGACCGGCGTCGATCTCGACAAGATCATCGAGGCGGGCAACGTCGCCGAGCAGGTGATCGGCCGCCCGCTGCCGGGCAAGGTCCACCGCGCCGGCCCGTTCCGGCTGCGCCGCCTGCCGACCCGGGGCTGAGCGCGCCGCCGGCCCGAGGCCGAGCGCTGGGCGGCGCTCAGCCCGAGGCCGAGCGCCGCGGCGCGCTCGGCCGCCGGGTCGTCAGTCGCCCGCCTTGCACTCGAGCCGGGTGAAGAAGACGTGGTGTTCGCCGCCCTCGCGATCGTCGCGGAAGAGGATGCCCACGTCTCCGTCCGGCCCGAACGTGGCGACCGGGCCGATGCTGTCGCGGCGCGCGAAGGTGAGCCGCTGCTCGTCGCTGATCGGCACGAGATCCGCGTTCACCGTGACCGCGTAGAGCTCGTAGCCGTCGTTCTGGTCGCGATCGTCCGAGTAGATCGCGAGCAGCCGATCGCCGAGCGGGCGCAGGAACGGGTACCGGGAGCGGAAGGGGCCCGGGTTCGAGATGGCCCTCGGCCGGATGAGGATCTCGCCGTCCTCCGAGACCGCGGCGGCGTAGATCGCCTTGGGGCTCGCCGATTTGTCGTACCACGCGATGACGTAGCGATCGCGGTTCCACACCACCGTCGGATAGACCGCGTCGGTGTCGCCGTTCGTCAGCGAGACGAGCGCCGAGCTCGGCTGGAGCTCGGCGTCGAACGTCTGGAACTGGATGAAATGCGTGACCGCGTCGCCCGCCGACCACGCGACGCCGATGCCGCTCCGGCCCGCCGCCACGGAGGGCGCCTCGTTGTCGAAGCCGCTCGATCCGTCGGTGAGCTGGACGTTGTCGCCGATCAGGTTGCCGTCGACGTCGATGCGCTGGGCGAACAGGTCGAAGGCGCCGTTGCGCTCATCCTGCCAGACCGGGATGAACTCCGCGTCGTTCCACGCGAGCGACACGTTGACCGAGAAGCCGGGCGCGTTCGAGAGCCGCCGATCGCCGCCCTCGACCTTCTCGCCGTTCTCGTCGAGCAAGGAAAAGTACACCTCGTAGTCGCCGTCGCGCCGGTCCTGCCAGGCGGCGCCGTACCGATCCCCGACCCACACGATCGGCCCGCCGGAGGCGTCGCCGTTCTTCGGGGTGATGATCTCCTCGCCGGGCGCGAGCGGCTCCCCGCCGGCGCTGATCATCGAGCGGTACACGTTGAAGCCCCGCGTGGTGCCGGTGTAGAGCGCCGCGTACGACGTCCCGCTCCAGGACAGGCCGCCCGCGCCGGCCGGCGCGATGTCGCCCGAGATGCGGATCGCGTCCAGGTCGCGCGGCACGAAGCGCGCCCCGTTGTCGACCGTGCCGTCACAGTCGTTGTCGACCCCGTCGCAGATCTCCCTCCCGCCGGGGTGGGCCGCGGCGTTCGAGTCGTCGCAGTCGTCGCCGCACGCGAGCGGCTCGCCGGGGATCGTGCCGGGCAGCGGCGCGCGGAAGCCGTCGCCGTCGAGATCGAGCGTCGACGGCCCGTAGCTGCACAGACCGGTCGCGCTCTCGCAGGTGTCGCGGGTGCACGGATCGCCGTCGTCGCAGTCGACCGGCGTCAGGGAGACGCACGTCCCGCCGCGCCGGGGGGCGGCGCCGCCCGCCCCGCCCTCGGGCGAGGGCGCCGCGCCGCCCTCGGGCTGCCCCGCCTCGAACAGCTGGCAGATCACCGGGTTGCAGAGATCCTTGGCGCCGGGGCAGTCGGCGTCGACCTCGCACTCCGGCGCGGGCGGCGGGATGTTCAGCCCCGTCCGCGCCCCGCACCCCCCCGAGAGCGCGGCGCCGCCGGCGGCGACCCCGAGCAGGACCAGCGCGAGGGCCGTCCTCCGATGCGCGCGCGGACCCACGGAGCGCGTCGTCACAGGCATCCGCCCATCCCTTCCACGTCGATCGGCTCGCACACGAGCCCCGGAGCGCAGCTGTCGTCGCCGCTGAGCGCGCAGAGCTCCACGCACTGCGTGCCCGAGCCGGTCACGACACAGGCGAACCCGGCGCCGCACTGGCCGCCGCCGCTGCACGGATCGCCCTGTCCGCCGGGGCCGGCCGGCGCGCAGAAGGCGCCGTAGATCTCCTGCCCGCACGGCTCGCTCGGATACTGCACGTAGATGAAGCACCCCTCTCCGGGCGCGCAAAAGCCGCTCGACTGATCGTAGGGATCGCACGCGAAATCGGTGATCGGCGGCCCCATGTCGGGACAGCCGGGGTCCTCGTACTCCTCGAGCGGGTCCGGGCCCGCGTCGGCGCCGCCGCCCCCGACGCCCGGAACGGGGGGCGCGCCGGCCTGGCCGCCCCCGCCTTCCGCGGACGGATCGTCCACGATGACGGTTTGTCCGCAACCGACGGCGAGGCCCAGACCAGGGAGCGGCACGCAGAGGAGTGTCAGGAAGAGCGAGGAGCAGCGTCGCATGGCGCCATGCTATCGATTCCACGCGCGCCTGCCATGCCTTTGGCAGCGCGGGCAGCGTCCTGACGCGGTCGCGAGAGGTGGATCGTTTCCCCCAGGCTGCAATCCCACTTGCCTGTTGGCCGGCGCTCTGATGTATCTCTCAACAATGCACAAACGCAACCTGCTCAGTATCGCGCTCCTCGCAGCTTCCCCTCTGACGCTCGCCCACCTCATGGCTTGCGGCGGTGACGACGCGGCCGGAGGAGGCGGGGCGAGCTCTTCCAGCACCACCTCGACCAGCGCCGGCGAAGGCGGCAGCGGCGGCGAGGCCGGCGGCGGCGGCGAGGGCGGGGGCGGCGGCGAGGCCGGCGGCGGCGGCGAGGCCGGCGGCGGCGGCGGCGAGGTCGGCGGCGAGCCCGCCGACCACCTGCTGATCTCGGAGGTCGTCGTCCGGCCGGGAGCGGCCGAGTTCGTCGAGATCTGGAACCCGACCGACGCGCCGGTCGACCTCACCAACTACTACCTTTCGGACAACGCCGTTTATTATGCCATCACCGAGGGGAAAGCCTGGGCCCCGGTCGGCAGCGCAGGGACGGACTTCCTCGTCCAGTTCCCTCCCGGAACCGTGATCGACGCGGGGGCGCGCCTCGTGCTCGCGAGCGATGAGGCGTTCGAGCTCGAGTACAATCGGTGCGCCGACTTCGCGCTTGACGAGTCGCCCATCCCCTGCGGGGGCGACGACGTGCCGCCCATGATCGCGCCCACGAACGGCGCCCTCGGCGCGCAGGCCGGCGCGCTGCTCACCGACGGTGGGGAGATGGTGATCCTCTTCGAGTGGGAGGGCACCGAGGGCAGCCCGCTCAAGGACGTGGACTACGTCATCTGGGGCGCGGAGCTGGGGAACTCGGCGATGGCGTACAAGACGGGGAAGACCGGCTATGCCGACGACACCTCGCGCAACAGCCAGCGACCGGCCGCGGCGCACGGCAGCGGGGAGAGCATCGTCCGCTGTAACGATCGCGAGGTCGGCGAGCTCTTGACCGAGGGCAACGGCATCAGCGGGCACGACGAGACGAGCGAGTGGCTCGACGTCAGCTTCACCGTGTCGACCTCGCCCTCGCCCGGCGAGGAGAACGACTGCGAGTAGCCACCGCCCCTCCGGGCTCGGCCCCGCGCCGCGGCGCGGCGGGGGCGCGAGCTCGGCGCGGCGAGCGCCGGGGCGCGCTCACTGCCGGGTGATCGTCACCTTCTTGATGACCGGCGGGTTGACGGGGCGCTCGCCCTTGACCTCGACGCCGGCGAGCTTGTGGACGAGCTCCTCGGGCCCGCACTCGCCGAAGATGGTGTAGCCGTTGTCGAGGTGGAACGCCGGCGCGTCGGTGATGAAGAACTGCGCGGAGTTCGTGTTCTTGCCGCGGTTCGCCATGCACAGGAGGCCCGGGCGGTCGTGGCTGCCGTCCTCCCAGATCTCGTCGGGGATCACGTAGCCGGCCTCGCCGGTGCCGTTCTTCTTCGCGTCGCCGCCCTGGATCATGAATCCCTGGATGATGCGGTGGAAGATCGTCCCGTCGTAGGCGGGCTTCTTCTCCCATTTGCCCTCGGGCGTCTTCCAGGGCCTGATCCCGCGCGCCAGGCCGACGAAGTTGGCGACCGTGATCGGCGCCTTGTCGTCGAACAGCTTGCAGGACAGCGTGCCGAGGTCGGTCTCGATCGACGCGGTCAGCGCCTTGCCCGGCGGGAGCCCCTTGGTCGCGTCATCGAGCGTCCACTTGCCCTTCACCGGGTCGTCCTCGCTGGGCTTGACCTCGGCGACCGGCTTCGCGGAGACCTTGCGCCGCTGCGGCGGGGGGCGCTCCTTCTCGGTCTTCTCCGTCTTGCTGCCGGCCGCCCCCGTCGATGCCGGCGTCGTCGTCGCCTTCGTCTTCGGCGACTCTTCGGCCGTGGGCTCCGGGGTCTTCGAACATCCGGCGAGGACCGCCAGCGCGGCGAGCGCGGCGACGGGCTGCATGGCGAGGGTTCGAGCGATCATCGGGGGACGGTTTCGCGCGTCGCGGTCCAGCGGTCAAGGGCGAGCCTCGCCGTGGTAGGAAGCGGCATGAGCTCGCGCTGCGCCCTCGCGACCCGTCCGTTCTCGCTCGCCTCGCTCGCCTCGCTCGCGCCCGCCCTGGGCGCGCTGCTGCTCGCGGCCGCCCTCGGCGCGTGCGAGCGCCGCGTCGACGAGCCGCTCCAGGTCGCGCCCCGCGGCGAGGTGGCGGCGCCCCGCTCGGCCGAGGCGCCGCCCGCCGTCGCCGAGGCGCCGCCCGCTGTCGCCGAGGCGACGGCCGCGGGCCGCTGCATCGAGCCGACCCCGGACGCGCCGGAGCGGCCGACCCCGAAGGCCGGCCCGGATCCGGCGTGCCCCGAGGACCCGACCGGCCCGTTCCAGCTCGCGACCGGCAAGGTGATCTTCCTCGACGCCCAGGCGCCCGACGTCCTCGTCGAGATCGCGCGGAAGGAGAGGGAGCGCGCCCGCGGGCTCATGTACCGGAAGAGCATGGCGGAGAACCGCGGGATGATCTTCGTCTTCCAGCAGCGGACCCAACACTCGTTCTGGATGCACAACACCTGCATCCCGCTCGACATGCTGTTCATCGACGGCGATGGAACGATCGTCGGTATCGAGGAGAACACCCCGACGCTCAACGACTCGACCTTCGACGTCGGCTGCCCCTCGACGTACGTCCTCGAGCTGAACGCCGGCTGGGCGCGGCGCCACGGCGTCCGCGCGGGCCAGAAGGTCCGGCTCGAGGGGATCTGACGCTCGCCCGCGCGGGGGGCGGGGCGGCGTCGCCTCGGCCGGCGCGCGCGCGGCGCTACATCCCCGGGAACAGGCCGAGCTGGCGCGGGGGCGCCGGCGGGCCGAGCGCCGACCGCGCCGCGCCGGGCGGCGGGGCCGGCGGCGCGGCGTCGAGGACGAGCGGCCCCCGCGGCGGCGCGGCGAGCAGGCGCGCGCGCTTGCCGAGGAGCGCGTCGCGGGCGGCGTCGAGGGCGAGATCCGGGCGGTTGTTGACCTCGGACAGGTGCATCAGCGCGACCGTGTGCGTGCCGCCGGGCAGCGCCGCGAGCAGCGCGCACGCCTGCGCGTTCGACAGGTGGCCCCGCGCCGAGCGGATCCTGCGCTTGAGGTGCTGCGGGTACGGGCCGGCCTCGAGCATGTCGGCGTCGTAGTTCGACTCGAGCAGCAGCACGTCGCAGCCGGCGACGTGCTCGAGGAGCCCCGGCGGGACCTCCCCGAGGTCCGTCACGAGCGCGGCGCGCCGCGCCCCGTCGTCGACGACGAGCGCGACCTGCGCCGCGTCGTGCGGCAGCGGCCTCGGCGAGAGGGTGAGCGCGCCGATCGCGAACGGCTCGCGCGGCGAGAAGCTCCGGACGCGCTCCGGGTCGCCGAGCTCCGCGGCGCGGGCGGTGGCCTCCGAGGCGTAGATCGGGATCTTGTGCTTCTTGTTGTACTTGGCGGCCACGCCGACGTGGTCGGCGTGCGCGTGCGTGATCACGATCGCGTCGGGGGCCCAGCCGAGCGGGCCGCCCGCGCCCGCCGCGGAGAGGCATTGCTCCAGCACCCGGGGCCCGACGCCCGCGTCCACGAGGACCCGCGTGCCCCGGGAAGAGAACAGGGTGGCGTTGCCTCCGCTCCCGCTCGCGACGATGGTGATCTTCATACCGGGCTCCGCGGAACGGGAACGACGACGGACGGCTCCTGTGACCCGTAGCGCAGCCGAGGGCCTGGCCGCAAGCGCGCTGAGCCGCGCGAAGCGCTCGCGAGCGCGCTGGAACGACGCTAGAGGGATCCCACGTCGTGGTGCCCACCTCCCGCCCCTCCCCTGACACCCCCACGGAGGCGCCGCTCGCCGCGCCGCGTGCCCCCGGCGACGGCGCCGCGCCCGCCGCCCCCGGCGTCGCGCCGCGCGGAAGGCGGCGCCGCCGCGCCCTGATCGCAGCGCTCGTCGCCATCGCCGCCGTGGCGGCGGCCGTCGCCGCGCTCCTCGTGCTCGGTCCGCCCGCGCTCCGCCGGCACATCGTCGCCGAGGCCCGCGCGCGCGGCGTCGCGCTGGATCCGGGCGCGATCGACGTCGGCCTCGGCGCGGTCCGCCTGCGCGACGCGCGCTTCTCCCTGCTCGGGGTGCGCGGGCTCTCGGGCACGGTGGCGCGCACCACGATCGCGCTGCGCGGGCTCTCGCCCGCCGGGATCGCGGCGGATGGGGTCGAGCTCACCGTCGCGGGGATCGACGCCCTGGAGGGCCTGCCAGCGTGGGTCGCGCAGCACGGCCCGCGCGCGGCGTCGCTGCCGCTCACCACGGGCCGCGTCCGCCTCGGCCTGCGGGATCGCGACGGGGGGCCGGAGGTGCTCGCGCTGGCGGACGCCTCGCTCGTGCGGCGCTCGGCCGGCTCGGTCCAGGGCGCCGCGGCGCCGCCGCCGGGCGCGCCGGGGCTGGAGGCCGGCGTCCTGAAGCAGGCGCGCGTGCTCGTCGCCGGCAAGGAGGTGGCGCGCACCGACGTCTCCTGGTCGATCGGCGCGGCCTCCATCTCCCTCGGCTTCGGCGGCGAGGACGCCGCCGCCGCGCCGCTCCGGGCCGAGCTCCGGCCGCGGCCCTCGCCGAGCGCCTCGATCGAGCTCGCGCCGACGCAGCTCGCCGCCGTGGGCGCGCTCCTCGGCGTGGACGTCGGCGCCTCGACGATGGTGGTCTCCGGCACGTTCGAGCTGCGGCTCGCGGCCGGGGCGGACCGGACGGCCCTGTCCGAGGCGCCGCTCGAGGGTCCGATCGCGCTCACGGTGAAGGGCTTCACCCTGCCTCATCCCAGGGAGCTCGACGGGCTCCTCTTCGGCGACATCACCACCGTCACGGCGGACGCGCACATCTCGGGCGACCGCCGGCGCATCGCGCTGAACGGGGTGGAGGTCGCCGCCGGCGCGCTGAAGCTCAAGGGCACGGGGACGATCCAGCGCGACGGCGCGGACGCCTCGATCGGGATGGATCTATCCGGATCCATCCCGTGCTCGCTGCTGGCCGGCTCCGCTGCGATGGCGCACCTGACCGGCGCCGTGGGCCTGCTCGCGCGCGATCTGGTGAGCCGCACGCTCGCGGGCTCGGTGGCGGTCCAGGTGCGCGTCGACGCCCGCGCGAGCCGACTGACCGCCGCGCGGGTCAACCCGAGCGCGATCCTCCGCTGCAAGCTCCGGCTGTAGCGCGGAAGCGGAGATCGAGGCGTACGGCGGCCGGAAGCCGGGAAAGAGCACCGCCGAGGCGCCAAGTACGCCAAGAGGAGAATTTTTCAATTCGGAGTCTCCCGGGCCGTGGGCCAGGGCGGTTCTCTTCATGTACGCCTGAGCGCCGCGCGCGGGCGGCGCCGCCCCTGGCGGGTGGCTCCGTCCGGGCACGGCGAGGGGCGATGAAGGAGGAAGGCGGAGGACGAAGGTCGGTGTCGAGGACGATCTGGCGCGACGGACCGCGGCGGAGAGCGCGCGAAGCGCGGCGCCCGCGCTCGACGAGAGAGCGCAGCTCTGGCACCCTGATCGGCGAGGAGCCGGCCATGCGCGCTCGATCTCTCGCCGTTCGGCTCGCCTCGCGCCTCGGGCTCGTCTCACTCCTCAGCGCTTCCTGCACCGGCGGCCTAGGCTCCGGCGACGACGACGCCTCGGGCGGCGGGGGGGCGGCAGCGACGTCCTCGTCCTCGTCGACCTCGATAGAACTCGCCGGCAGCGGCGGCGCTGGAGGAAGCGGCGGCGCCGGGGCGGGCGGCGCGGGAGAAGGCGGCGCGGGCGGAGGCAGCGGCGGAGTCGACGGACAGGACTTCCCGCTCGACACGCCGCCCGAAGGGCCGTGCCCGCCCGACATGGTGGAGATCGAGGGATACTGCATCGATCGCTTCGAGGCGCCGAACATCGAGGGCGCCCTGCCGCTCGTGATGGAGAGCGCCGTCTCGGCGAACGCCTGGTGCCAGGAGCGCGGCAAACGCCTCTGCACCGAGGACGAGTGGGACACGGCGTGCCAGGGCCCGGAGGCGCTCGTCTATCCTTACGGGAACACCCACGAAGCCGAGCGCTGCAACGACGGCAAGACGTGGATTGCGCCCGACGAGGGGGCGCTCAACACCTGGCCTTCCGACGCGGCGCTCGCCGAGGTCCAGGCGCTGTACCAGGCCGAGCCGAGCGGCTCGCGGCCGGGGTGCGTGAGCGCGTTCGGCGTCTACGACATGACAGGAAACGTCGAGGAGTGGGTGGTGCGCACCAAGTACCACGTCAACGAGTATCCCCATGTCCTCAAGGGCTGTTACTGGTCCGGCTGCTTCGGCGGCGCGAAGCCGCGGTGCGGCTCCACGAACCCGGCGCACGCGGACGGGTTCCGCTTCTACGAGACCAGCTTCCGGTGCTGCCGCGACGCGCAGTGACGGGGTGACGGGCCCACCGTCGCCGCCCCGGCCCGCGCCGCGGCGGCCTCGCTCGCGAAGGTCCGCTGCGCCGCGAGCGAGGCCGCGCGCCCGAGGCCCGGCGGCAGGCGCCCCGGACGAACCGCTTCCCCTCGGTCGCGCCGCAGGCTAGGGCACCGGGACACGGTGCTGACCCTGCCGAGAGAGCCCCGCCCCAGCCTCGACCTCGTGCGGGACGCCATCGCGGCGTTCTCGGCCAAGGGCCGCGAGCGCGCGCGCCCGGACGATCTCGACGCGCGCGACCCGGCGTTCATCGCCCGCGTGCTCCCGCTGCTCGGCTTGCTCTACGACGACTACTTCCGCTGCGAGACCGAGCTCGAAGCGGAGCTGCCCGACGGCCCCTTCCTCGCGGTCAGCAACCACAACGCGATGACGGGAATGCCGGATATGTACTGCCACATGACGGCGTTCTGGCGCCTTTATGGGCCCTCGCGCCTGTCCTACGGGCTGATGCACGATCTCCCGTTCAACGTCCCGAAGGCCGGCCCCTGGCTCAACGCCTGCGGGGCCATCGCCGCGAGCCCGGAGAACGCGCGGCGGGCGCTCGTCCGGGGCGCGGCGGTCCTCGTCTTCCCCGGCGGCGATCTCGACGCCTGCAAGCCCACGTCGGCGCAGTACACGATCCGCTTCGGCCGGCGCCGCGGCTTCGTCCGGCTCGCCATCCGCGAGGGCGTGCCCATCGTGCCGATCGTGAGCGCGGGCGCGCACCAGTCGCTCTACATCGCCACGGACGGGCGCAAGGTGGCCGAGTGGCTCCGCCTCCCCCAGCTCGCGCGCTCGAACGTCGCGCCGCTCGGCCTCGCGCTGCCGTGGGGGCTCATCGTCGGCGTCCCGATCCCCCATGTGCCCCTGCCGGTGAAGATCCACACGCGCGTGCTCCGCCCGCTGCACCTCGGCCTCCCGCGCGAGGCCGCGGACGACCCGGACGAGGTCGAGCGCGCGTTCGCGCGGGTCGTCGCGCGGATGCAGGCGGGGCTCGACGAGCTCCGGACGGCCGGCAGGCACGGCCTCTTCCCGCGCGGTTGACAAGGCCACCGCGGCAGCATGGCAGCGCGGTGGCGCCCGAGAGCGCCCATGACGCCAGCGGGCAGCGCCCTGCCGCGGCGAAACCTGCCCGTGCATGACAAAGGGCGCTGGGGCTCGCGCGGCTCTCGGAAAACCGAGTCCGTTCATGTAGGCTTGAGCGCCAGCCGTGACCCCCGACCGCACCGCGCAGCTCCTCGCACCGGTGGCCCAGCCCGGAGAGCTCATCGCGGCCAAGTACCGCGTCGAGCGGGTCGTGGCCATCGGCGGAATGGGCGTCGTGCTCGCGGCGCGCAACGAGGATCTCGACCAGCAGGTCGCCATCAAGATCCTGCGCCAGGACGCCCTCACCAACCAGGAGGCGGTCGCGCGCTTCCTGCGCGAGGCGCGCACCGCGGCCCGCCTGCAAGGCGAGCACGTCGCGCGCGTGTTCGACGTCGGCACCACGGAGAGCGGCGTGCCCTTCATGGTGATGGAGTTCCTGAGCGGGCTCGATCTCCAGCAGGTCATCGAGACCCACGGCCCGCTGTCCATCCAGGACGCGGTCGACTACGTATTGCAGGCGCTGGAGGCGGTGGCCGAGGCGCACGCCGCCGGCGTCGTGCACCGGGACATCAAGCCATCGAATCTGTTCCTCGCCGAGCACCCGGACGGGACACGGCACATCAAGGTCCTCGATTTCGGCATCTCGAAGGGGCAAGGGCTCGACTCGCCGGCGGAGCCGGGGCTCACGTCGACGAAGCAGGTGATGGGCTCGCCCGGGTACATGTCGCCCGAGCAGATGATGGCCCCGAGGACGGTCGACGGGCGCGCCGACGTGTGGTCGTTCGGCGTGCTGCTGTACACGCTGGTGACGGGCGAGCCGCCGTTCCAGGGCGAGACGGTCGCCGCGGTGATGGCGAACATCCTCCACCAGCCGGTGCCGCGGCTGCGCGACAAGCGCAGCGACGCGCCCGCCACGCTGGAGCGGATCGTCGCGCGCTGCCTGGAGCGCGACGTGAGCGCCCGCTACGCCAACGTCGGCAAGCTCGCGCAGGCGCTCGAGCCGCTCGGGTCGAGCTTCGCGAAGCTCTCGACCTCGCGCATCCAGAGCGCGATCGGCGCGGCGTCGCCGGCCGGGCAGACGCTGCTCAACTCGAGGGCGGCCGAGGACAGCGACCGGCTGTCCGGCGCCTCGTGGACGCACACGGGCTTCCGCCGCCGGTCGCGGCGCAGGCTGCTCATGGCCGCCGGCGTGGCCGCGCTGCTCGCCGGCGTGGCCGGCGCGGGCGTGTGGCTCGTCGGGAGCGTGCGCGTGACCGCGGAGGCGCCGAGCTCCGCCGCGGCGAGCGAGCCCGACCGCCCCGGCGGCGCCGAGCGCGTCCCCGGCACGGCCGCCGCGGCGAGCGCTGCGCCCCCGAGCGCGCCGGCCGCGGCGAGCGCTGCGCCCTCGAGCGCGCCGGCCGCGGCGAGCGCTGCGCCCTCGAGCGCGCCGGCCGCGGCGAGCGCTGCGCCCTCGAGCGCGCCGGCCGCGGCGAGCGCTGCGCCCCCGAGCCCTGCGCCGAGCGCGGCCCCCGCGGGCAGCGCTGCGACCGGCGCGCGACCGAAGACGACCGCGTCGGGAGCGCCGCTCAGGCCGGGCCCCCTGCCCCGGCCGCCGGTGTCGACCAGCGAGGACGAAATGCTGAGGAGCCGCCATTGAGATCGTTTCGATCGCGACACGCGGGCGCATGGCTCGCACTGCTCTCCTGGATGAGCCTGACCTCGCCGCTCCGGGCGCAGCCGACGGCGGCGGACAAGGCGCTCGCCGAGGGGCTGTTCCAGGACGGCAAGAAGCTCATGGACGAGGGCAGGCTGACGGAGGCGTGCCCCAAGCTCGCCGAGAGCCAACGGGTGGATCCCACGGTCGGGACGCTGCTGAACCTGGCGGTGTGCCACGAGAAGGAGGGCAAGACCGCCAGCGCGTGGGCCGAGTTCAAGGAGGCGTCCGCGCTCGCGGCGACCGCCGGGCAGCAGGATCGCTCCCAGTTCGCGGCCAGGCGCGCGGCCGAGCTCGAAGCTCGGCTGACGCGCCTCGTCCTGGAGGTCGCGGAGGCGGCGCCGGGGATGTCGATCACGCTGAACGGCAAGGAGCTGAGCGCCGCTGCGGCGACGGGCTCGGGCATCCCCGTGGATCCGGGCACGGCGACGATCGAGGCCAACGCGCCGGGCAAGCAGCCGTGGTCGCAGCAGGTGACGCTCGATCCCGGCCCCAGCGCGCCGCGGGTGGTCATCCCGCCGCTCGCGGACGCCGCCGCTCAGCGGCCGGCGCAGGCCGCTCCCGCTGCCCCGCCGGCGCCGGCCGTCCGGCCGGGGGCCGCGAGGCCCGAGGCGACCGGCAGCCCGGTGCGCACGCTCGGCTTCGTCGCCGGCGGGGTCGGGCTCGCCGGGCTCGGCGTGGGCGCGGTGTTCGGGATCATGGCGATCCAGAAGGCCGGGGACGTCGAGGCGGGCTGCGGCGGCAATTTCGGCTGCAGCCGCGCGGACGTCGAGGCGAACGAGAGCGCCCGGACGACGGCGATGGTCTCGAACATCGCCGTCGGCGCGGGGCTCCTGTGCCTCGGGGCCGGCGCCGCGATGGTGCTGCTGTCGCGGTCGCCGGAGGAGCCCGTCGCGGGCGAGCGCGTCTGGCTCTCGCCGACCGTCGCCTCGGACGGGGGGCGCGTGACGCTCGGAGGGCGGTGGTGATGCGCGGGTCGAAGCGCTCTGCCGCGACGCTCGCGCTCGCCGCGCTCGCGCCGGGCCTCCACGGATGCGCGGAGATCGCGGGGATCGAGGATCGCCAGGTGATCCCGCTGATCGTGATCGCCGAGGACCAGGGGGAGCCTCGGGGCATCGCGCTCGACGAGGAGGCGATCTACTGGACCAGCGCGACCGCCGACGGGAGCCGGGGCGGCGCGCTCCGGCGGCAGATCAAGGACGAGCGGGAGGTCATCGACCTGCTCGCGCCCTCCAGCGAGGTGCCCGACGTCATCGCGCTGGACGCGACGCACATCTACTGGTCGAGCACCGACGCGGCGTTCACCGGGGACTGCGACAGCACCAAGCATCAGCGCGACAAGCTGCGGAAGCTGCCGAAAGCCGCGACGTTTCCGGCGGCTCTCGACGAGCCGCTGTGGGGCAGCTGCGGCGCCGCGGAGGCGATCGCGCTGAGCGCCGACAACGTCTACAGCGCTCGCCCGAACGGCAGCCGCATCACCTGGATCCCCAAGGCCGGCGGCACGCGAAAGGATCTGTTCGTGGGCGACGAGCCCGCCGGGGTCGCGACCGACGGCGCCCTCGTCTACTGGACCGATCGCGCCGACAACACGCTCTCCGTCGACAACACGAGCGACGCCGACGATGCGGAGCAGCTCCGCAGCGACCTCGTGGAGCCGGGCCTGCTCGTGCTGGACGAGGCCAATCTCTACTGGCTCACCCAGGACGGCGTGATGCGATACCCGCGGATCACCTCGGAGGGAGACGCCCCATCGCCCCTCCTCAAAGGCCTGTCGGGCCCCCCGACCGGCATCGCCGCGCACGGGGACTACCTCTACGTGACCGTCAGGACGGCGGGGGACGTGTACCGGATTCGCAAGGACGGGACCGCCGAGCCGGAGATCATCGCGCCGGGTCAGGGGGGCCCGACGGGCATCGCCGTGGACGGGTCAGGCGTCTACTGGACGAACACCGACGCCGGGCAGATCGTCAGGTTCAACGACGAGTGATCCGCGGCGCCAGCGGTCGCGCAGCGCGGACCGCTCGGCGTCCCGGGATCAATCGATCTGCAGGTGGTAGTGGGGCGGCCGCGACTCCTCGAGCGCGAACACGCCCCCGACCTCGTCGAGCCCCTCTCGGAACGCGCGCTTCTCGGCCGGCGTCATGTCCCGGTTCCGGATGTCGACCGCGCCCTCCCTGAGGTGCGCCGAGATGAACACGCCGCGGTCGATCTGGGCGCGGATCACCCGCTCGAGGGCCGCGATCACGGCCTCGCGGGGCTCGTCGGCCGAGAGCCCCTCCTCGTACGCGCTCTTGATCTCGCGCGCCGCCGCCTTGTCCTTGTAGAGGCCGAGGACGTCGGCGCCGTGCCGGAAGAGATCGTGCATCGCCTCGGCCTGCCGCGCGGGATCGCGCGTGCCGCTCGTGACCACGAGCTCCTTTCCGGTCCGCCGATGGTAAGCGGAGGCGATCTCCGCGACCTTCTGCTCCACGGCGGGCGCCAGATCGACGCCGGGCAGGACCACGTAGCGGCGCTCCTCGTCGGCCTCGGCCGACGTCACGCCCCGCCGCGGCCGGGCGGGCGCGGGCGGCTCGTCGTCGGAGCGCTCGGCGTCGGACGGGTCGTCCTCCGTGCTCTCCGGGACCTGCAGCGACAGCACCCTGGCCGCGGGGCCGTCGGGCACCCAGAAGTCGAGCTCCCCGTGGTCGCCGGGAGCGCGGGCGGCCGCGGGCGAGCGCCGCGGCCCGGCGGCGTCGGGCTCCCGGGCGACGCGGGAGACGCAGCCTCCCGCAGCAGCGAGCGCGAGGACGAGGACGGCGGCGCGGCGGGCGCGCCAGAGCAAGGCCAGGTGCGAGCGCAACATGCGAGCCACGGGCGCCTCCTACGTCGTGATCGTGAACGAGGCGCGCGCGAGCTCCTTGCCCGCCGCGTCGTTGACCGTCACCGACCAGAGCCCCGCCGCGCGCGCCTTCCGCGTGGCCGCCCAGGTGCGAAAGCGCCGCTCTGCGCCGACCGCCAGCGGGATGCGCAGCGGCGCGCTCCCGCCGGGCGGCGTGAAGACGACGGTGATCTCCGAGGCGGCCCGGTCCTTGTTCGAGAGCTCGACGAACGCGTAGAGGCGCTCGATCTCCGCGATCGCGAACGACGTCGCCGGCTCGATCGGCTCGCGGCCGGCGATGCCCTTCGCGACGACGAGCCGCATCACCTGGAGCTCGGGCGCCGCGGCAGCCCCTTCGCCAGCGCCGCCGTCCTGCGCCCCGGGCCCCGCGGCGCGCGCCTCGAGGGACGACCCCGACCTGCGGCGCCGCTCCCGCGCCGGGCCGCGGGCCGCGATCGCCGCGTCGCGGCGGTCTGCGTCGCTCCGGCCCTCCGCGGCAGCGCCGTCCGCGGCCGACCGCGCCTCGGCGTCCTCCGCGGCCCCGCTCGCCTGCCCGTCGCCCGGCCGCCCGTGGGCCGCGCGGCTCAGCGCGGGAGGCTCTTCCCGGGTGATCCGCGCGATCGCCTCGCTCGCGTCGCTGCAACCGAGCGCCCCCCCGCCGAAAGCGGCGACGGCGAGCGTCAAGACCATGGTTTTCCGCGTCGTTCCCCGGGTATGCACACCGACGAGGTGCCACGATTCAGCGGAGCGGGCGAAAAAACGGCGACGCAGCGGCCTGAGGCCCCGTCGCCCTCGCCGGGCTCACCGCGCTGGGCTCACGAAGAGCCGCCGGCGCGGAGCGGATGCGGGGCTCGGGCGAAACGCCGCCAGCGCGGCGGGTCAAAGCCCCCTCAAAAATGACAACGCACCGCGTTACAACGACGTGGTCTGCTCGCGCTCCACGAGGGGAGCACGGCCACGAGG
This sequence comes from Sorangium sp. So ce836, assembly GCF_028553905.1. Lineage (NCBI taxonomy): Bacteria > Pseudomonadati > Myxococcota > Polyangiales > Polyangiaceae > Sorangium > Sorangium sp. So ce836. Next base: position 7,618,953 of record NZ_CP102233.1, read on the forward strand.
GCGCGCGCGTCGAGGCGCCCGGTGTCAGCGCTTCGGACGGGACCAGCGCGGACTGTTGGCCACTTCACCCTCCTGGGTGGGCCCGAAGCTCGCGATCGCGCTGTCTTCGATCATCAGGATGAGCAGGCCTCCGCTCGCGCCTCGTGCCGTCGTCGCCCGGGATCCCTGGCTTGTCTCCCGTGACGAGTGGTCCGAGCCTTCCGCTGCGATCTGCTTCATCTCCAACTCCTTCAACACTTCAGTCCGGCTGTTATCGCCCCGGCTGGCTGGCCAGCTGTACTTCCGTACACCGCGTCTGGGGCGAAAAACCGACCTAGGCGCGAGTGCGCCAATGTTTGCAGAATAGTCACGGCTTCGAGCGAAAATCATCAGGAAAGAACTTGCCCGATGATTTCTGTCCGGCACAGCCTGGGCGTTGGCGTTGACATTGCGCGCTTCTGCCCGCGCGTGCAAGCGCACGAGCGCTTCAGCGGCGGCCGAAGCCGGGGAGCTGCCGGGCTCTGGCCACCACCTCGTCGCAGTCGATGCAGCGCATGAGCCCGTCGACCAGCTCCATGCTGCCGAGGCTACCGCACTCCGGACAGCGGTTCGCGAGCTGGTGCTTGCTCTCCTCGCAGAGCCGGTTCTGCTCCGCCTCGGCCTCCGCCTCGGCGCGGAAGATCTCGGCCGGCGTGCGAGCGTCGCGCTTTCGGTCAGCATCCATGGCGCGCAACGTATCACGCGCGCCGAGCGCCCCGCGAGGGCCGCGCGGCCCGGCGCGGCCCTCGCGGGGCGCTCGGCCGCGCGGCCGCCGGCCGGACGGCTAACGCACCGACTCGAGCAAGCTCCGGAAGCCCGAGCGCGCCGACTGCACCGTGTCGTCCGGGCCGACCATCCTGAAGAACCAGTTGCCGCGATCGGGCGTCCTCACCGCCGCGCCGAGGAGCCGGTAGCCGTCCTTCACCATCTCCACGGGCGCGCGCCTGCGGGCGCCCCCCTGGGGCCCGAGCGGGATCTTGTAGGTGCCGGCCACCTCGACCAGCTCGACCCGCATGCCGCGGACCTCGAACGACTCCCGCCGGGCCTTCGCCCCGACGTCGCCGTCGAACTGCGCGAACCACTCCCGGAAGTTCGCCTCGACGTCCCCCTTGCTCCCCAGGCCGAACGACAGGACCTGCACCTCGACGTCGTCCTTGTCGTCCGCTGCCCTCGGCACCTTGTAGATCGCCTTGCGCGGGCCGGCGCGCGGCGCCTCGAGCGCGGCCCAGCTCCCCGGGGCGTCCCACGCGAGGGGCGCGGCGATCGGCGCGCCGGAGGCGGCCGGCGGCGGCTCCGGCTCCGCCGCGGTCCGCGAGCAGGCCGAGACCGCGAGCGAGAGGATGGCGGCTCGGGCGAGCGACGCCCGACGTGGGTGCATGGAGGCCAGTTCTACCACCGGACACGAAATCGGGTGTAAGCCCTTGGTACTGCTCGCACGTAGAAGAGACGCTCCGGCCAGGGAGAGGAGACGGCGCGCATGGACCAGATCGGCGAGTACCTCGTTCGACGCCTCGTCGGCGAGGGGGGGATGGGCAAGGTCTATGAGGGCGAAGAGCGCCTGTCGCGCCGGCGCGTCGCGCTGAAGGTGCTCCGCCCGGAGCTCGCCCGGAGCGAGCAGGGGCGGCGGCTCTTCCTGAACGAGATGCAGATCCTCGCGCACCTCGAGCACCCGAACATCGTCCGGAGCCTCGCCAGCATCGAGGCCTCCGGCGAGCTCGTGATGGTGCTCGAGTACCTGGACGGCCAGACGCTGCGCTCCCTCCTCGGCGCCGCCGGCCGCCTCCCCTGGCCGGAAGCGGTGCGGATCACGGCCAGCGTGGCGAGCGCCCTCGCGGCGGCCCACGGGCAGCAGCCACCCGTGATCCACCGCGATCTCAAGCCCGAGAACATCATGGTGCAGAAGGACGGCGCCGTGAAGGTGATGGATTTCGGCATCGCCAAGGTCGTCGAGGCGATGAACCAGACGAACACGCAGAGCGTCGGGACCCTGCAGTACATGAGCCCGGAGCAGATCGACGCGCGATCCATCGATCACCGCTCGGATCTCTACTGTCTCGGGCTCATCCTGTACGAGGCGCTCTCCGGGCGCCCGCCGTTCCAGTCGGCCTCGCCGCGGGAGCTGCTCAACCTGCAGTGCACGGCGGAGCCCCCGCCGCTCGACGACGACGTGCGGAGCGGGCTGCCCCGCGGCGTCGAGCAGCTGCTCTTCCAGCTGCTCGAGAAGGCGCCCGAGGATCGGCCGTACCTCGCGCAGGACGTCGTGGATCGGCTGGAGCCGTTCCAGACCGCCGCGGCCGCGCCGCGCGGGGCGGCGAGCGGCGAGCGCGCCGCCGGCAGCCGGGATCGCGCGAGCGCGCCGCAGCGGACCGATGACCACGGCCGCGCGAGCGCGCCGCAGCGGCCTGACGACAACGGCCGCGCGAGCGCGCCGCAGCGGACCGGCGACCACGGCCGCGCGAGCGCGCCGCAGCGGCCTGACGACAACGGCCGCGCGAGCGCGCCGGGAGCAGCGCGCGTCACCGGTGGAGCGGGCGCGCCGCGCGCCGACACCATCGCGCTCGTCGAGCAGATCGACCGGAGACGCGACGTCCCGGCCGGGCTCGCGATCGCCATCATCGTGGCGCTTTCGGCGCTCGCGGGCCTCGGGACCTACGCGCTGCGCTCGAGGGGCGGCGCGCCGGAGCCGCCCGCCAGCGCCGCGACGCCGGCGCCGCCTCCGGGGGCGCGGTGAGGCGCGCGTCGCCGGAGCAGGCGGGCTACGCGGAAGGCGCGCCCCTTCCGGCCGTGGGCTCCGCGGCGCGCTCGCGCTGCGGCGCGGCGGAGGAGCTGTGGCGGCTCGGCGAGGCGGACCAGGGCGGCCCGGCAGGGCCCGAGCGCGAGGCCGTCGCGGCGCGCCTCCTCGCGCTCGGCGGCGCAGGCGTCGGCGGCTTCGTCGACGGCGGCATCGACGCGCCGGCCGAGGGCGGGCCCGCCGCGGGCCCGGGCGGCGCGCGCGTCTGGCTCGTGCGGAGGCTCGCGGGCGCCCCGCTCGCGGATCGGATGCGCGCGCGGCGCGGTCCCTTTCCGTTCCAGGAGGCGCTCCGGCTGGCCCTCCCGATCGCCCGCGCGCTCGCCGCCTGCGAGCGGGCCAGCCTGTTCCCAGGCCCGCTCTCGCCCGACGCGGTCCTCGTCGACGACGCAGGCCAGGTGACGCTGCCCGCGAGCGCGCTCGTCGCGGCGCTGGTCGGGGCCCCGGCGCGCGGCGGCGCCGGCTCCTCGCCCCGCGCCGTGGGCGCGCGGGTATCCTCGGAGATCCCGCCGCTCTGGACGCCGCCGGCGCAGGCCGACGGCGCGATCTGGGACAGCGCCGCGAACCGGTACGCGCTCGGGCTCGCGCTCTACCGCCTGCTCGCGGGAGAGCACCCGTTCGCGGGCGCGGGCCTGCGGCACGCGCTCGGCGAGGCCGCTCGCAGAGAGCCCCCGCCGTTCGTCGAGAGCGTCGCGACGGCGCTGCCCCCGGGCCTGCAGGGCCACGTCCTGCGGCTGCTCCATCCGGATCCGGCGCAGCGGCCGCAGCGCGCCGAGGCGATCGCGGACGCGCTGAGCGGGTTCCTCGAGGGCGATCCGCCGGCGCGGCCGGCGCAGGTCGCCCGGACCTCGCGCCGCGCCGGCGCGCCGGCGCAGACGAGCTCCGGCGCGCCGGCGCAGACGAGCTCCGGCGCGCCGGCGCAGACGAGCTCCGGCGCGCCGGCGCAGACGAGCTCCGGCGCGCCGGCGCGCGCGCCGCGGGGCGAGGCGACCGCCCGCCGCGCGCCGCCTGGGCCAGACAGCGCCGCGGCGCGGCTGTGGCGGCTCGCGCCGCTCGGCGCCGGCGCGCTGGCCGCGTCGGCCGCGCTCGCGATCGCGCGGGGCGCGCCCGAGCCGGCCGCGCCGCGGGCCGTCGCCGTGGCGCCGGTCGCGCCGCTCGCGCAGGCGCAGACGGCGGCGGAGGACTGCGCGGCGTGCCACGGCCGCCAGGCCTCGGAGTGGCGCCGCTCGGTGATGGCGCACTCGGTGAAGAGCCCGCTCTTCAACGCGCTCGAGAGCCTCATCGAGGAGCAGGTCGGGCGCGACGCCGACTGCCCGAACGGCGCGGGCATCCTGCGCAAGGTCGATCCCGCGCGCGCCTGCCGCGACCGGCAGAGCGGCGTCGTGGTGACCGGCTCGGGCGGCGAGCACTGGTGCGTGAACTGCCACAGCCCGGCCGAGAACCTCGACGCCGCCGTGCCCGCGTGGGACGGCCGCCCCGGCGGCGATCCCCGCGCGCGCCTGCCCGTGCGCGACCTGCTCACCCGCCGCGGTCTCGAGGGGATCTCCTGCGGCTTCTGCCACCAGGTGCACGGCCCGGTCGGCCCGCGCGGGCGCCCCGGGTACCAGGGCAACGCGACGTGGACGTCCTTCACGACCGGCGCCGTCTTCGCCGCGCGCCCCGAGGACGCGCGCGGCCTGTTCGGGATCGCGAACAGCGGCTACGACCTCCGCCCCGAGGAGCTCTTGCTCCCCGCCGGCCGGCGCGCGGACCTCCGCGCCGGGCCCTCGCCGGCGCGGCCGGCCGTCGGCGACGACCCCGTCGTGCACGGCCGGCCGTCGGCGAGCGCCAGCGCGTACCTGCGCTCCAGCGAGTTCTGCGGGGCCTGCCACGATGTGCGCCTCTTCGGCACCGACAGCCTCGCGGCGGCGCGGGGCGAGCATTTCAAGCGGCTGCGCAACGCCTACACCGAGTGGGCGGACTGGGCGAGGTCCGAGGAGCGCGCGGGCCGCGCCGCGGCGAGCTGCCAGGACTGCCACATGAGCACCTACCCGGGCGTCTGCGAGGCGGCCCCGGCGGGCGCCGCGCAGGCGGCGGTGCCGGATCCCGAGTGCCCGCCCGGCACGCGCTTCGCCCCGCGCCCGCCGGGGGCGCGGCCGCGGGGCCGGATCGCGGCGCACTCCACCGCCCCGGCGGACGTCGCGACCCACTACTTCTCCGGCGTGGACGTGCCGCTGTCGGACGAGTTCCCGGAGGCGCTCATCGATGAGCCGTCGCTCGACGCGCACGGCATCCCCACGAGCGCCCGCCGCCGCCGCGATCTGCTGCTGCGCCACACCTTCCGCTTCGAGCTCGGCGCCGCGCGGCGCGCCGGCGCGGCTGGCGGCCGCGTCGAGATCCCGATCGAGATCGAGAACGTCGGCGCCGGGCACAAGGTGCCGGCAGGCTTCAGCCAGGAGCGCGAAATCTGGGTTCACCTCGCGGTCAGGGACGCAGATCGGCGGGTGATCTACGAGGTCGGCCGCGTCGACCGCGCGGATGAGGACCTGAAAGACAAGGTGTTCACCCGGGTGACCACCCACCCGGACGCGAACAACCCTCTTGGGCCGTCGGGCGCCCAAGGAGGGTTGTTCGGGGCAGACGTGCGCGACGGGCCGGACGTCCCCCTCTGGGCGCCGCCCCCGCGGCTCGGCGGCACCTCGTTCCGTGGGCGAGGGCTCATCAACTTCCAGAACGGGTTTCTGCGCTGCGTCCGCTGCATCGGTGTCGTGGCCGCGGACGGCAGCTGCCAGCCCGGGCCCGGCCAGGGGCTGCACCACGCCGACCGGTACGCGGACGGGGACTACGATCCGGACACCGGCGCGTGCCGCTCGAACCTCGCGGGGCAGAACGCCTTTCTGGAGATCTATTTCCCCGTCGGCGCGCTCGACGCGAGCCGCGGAGTCGTGAAGGGCCCGGACGCGATCATCGATACGCGCTCCGCGCCGCCCGGCGTGCCGATCCTGTACACGTACGAGCTCCCGGTCGGCGCGCTCCGCGGCCCGCTCAGGGCCGAGGCGAGGCTGCTCTTCCGGGCGTTTCCGCCCTTCCTGATCCGCGCCTTCGCCGCGTACGAGCGCGAGCAGGCGCGGCGCGGCCTCAGGCCGACCGGCCCGCTGGTCACCGAGTCGATGCTCGGCCGCCTCGAGGTCGTCGAGCTCGCGCGGGCCGAGATCGAGATCCCCTGAGCCGAGGCGACCGCGATGGAGCCACCCGCGACGCAGGCCTCTCGGCGCACCGGCGAACAAAAAGGGGCGAGCCCCCACCCCGGCCCGCGGGGTAAGGGCTTCGCTGGTCAGGAGCTGAAAGGCTCAGCTCGAGGTGATCGTGAAGAGCGGCCCCGGCGATCAGGGAGGGGGCGGGGGCGGCTCGGTCGACATCGGCTCGGGCAGCTTGAACAGCCGGCCGATCCGGAAGGGCCGCGTCGAGGGGGAGTAGTAGCTCGTCGACGACGGCGTGACGCTCCACGTGTAGCCGAGCAGGCCGTTCGTGATCGAGTCGGTGTACACGCGCATGGTGCCCGTCCCGGCGCCGGCCGCCATGTAACCGCCGGTGCACTCCCCTTGCCACCGGCTGTCCGCGTACTTGCTGTCCGGGTCGAAGCACCCGTGCGGCGAGCTGGTCGAGTCCACGATCGGAACGGCGTACTGCTTCGTCCCGGAGTAGCGCGGCATGACCTGCGGGACGATCTCCTGGGCCGGTCCCGCGATGATGACCGTGTGACCGGCGTAGGTGGAGGTGGCGTCGATGACGAGGACATCGCCTTTCTGGATGTCGACCGCCCTGTTGACGCGGCGGAAGTAGTTCTCGGGCTCCCGCGCGGCCCCGCCGAGCACCGGGCTCTCGTTGATGAAGTCGAAGAGCTCGGCGGACGAGGGGCGAGACTTCACCCACAGGTACCTGATATCGTCGTCCGAGTACCCCATCGCCTTCTTCAGCGACAGCACGAAGAAGCACGCGCCCTTGGTCCTGCCGGTCCAGGGGCTGATCTGGACGTCCTCCCCATCGATCTTGACGACCTCGGGGTCATCCCAGGTCATGTAGCACTTCTCGTCCCCGACGGTCGCGTCGTTGGTGACGGCGTTGTCGATGAAATCGAGGGCCCAGTCCGTGTGGTCCTTGGCGCTCGCGGGCGCCGAACCCAGCATGAGGAAGGACGCGGCAGCCAGCGATGCAACAGCCAAACTCGTCGTGCGCCTGTTCATACTTCTACCTCGTTGATGTGAATGACCTTGCATGTGCACTCTGGAACAGATGCTAGTCATTTCATGCTGAACCATCAAAACAACCCTGGCGCCGAACATGCCGAGTCTAGCAGGATGGATATTCTCTATGATCGGGTTAGGTGTCAAGGCTTTTTCGGGGCGCTCTTCCTTTTTTTGCAGTTTTTCGAGTCTCGAACGTGAAGTAAGACCATGTCGTCCCTTACGACAGCTGATGCGCGATGGTATGGAGCGAATCGCGCGCCGGTAGCCGCGTTTCCGGCTGTGCTCGGCGACGGGGAGCCTCGCTGATGCCCTCATCGGACCACATCTACGTCGATACGCTCGATGCGCCCGATGCGCTCGATGCGCGAGGCGCGGCGCGAGGCCGCCCCGACGCCTGGCCGCCGGCGGTGTTCGACGCCCCCTTGCTGCGAGGGCTCGACGAGCGCGCGCGGCGCGAGATCGCCGAGGCAGGGCGGCTCCGCACCCCCTCGACCGACGAGGTCGTCTATCGCGCCGGCGACGCCGGCGACGCGCTCTTCGTCGTCGCCTCCGGGCGCATCGCGCTGCGCGCGACACGCCGCGGAGACGATCGCGATACGGAGGTGCGCACCGCCGCTGTAGGCGATGTCCTCGGCGAGGAGGCCGTCGTGGGCATGTCGCGCAGGACCACCGCGGTCGCCCTCGCGCCCAGCGTGCTCGCGGAGATCCCCGTCCACCTGTTCCGCCGCGCCGCCGGCCGCTCCGGCAAGGCCGAGATCGCCGAGAAGCTCGAGCGCGCGCTGCGGAGGAGCGCCACGCGCGACCTCCTCAGCACCCTCGCCTTCACGCGCGACCTCGATCCGGAAGACATCGACACCCTCCTTGACGCGGTGAGTCACCGGCGCTTCGAGCGCGGCCAGGCCATCTATCGCGACGGGGATCCCGCGACCGAGCTGTGGCTCATCGCCGACGGGATGGTGCAAATCCAGACCGAGGAGGGAGATCGGATTCATGTGCGGGCGTACCTCACCCGGGGCGATTTCTTCGGCGATGTCGAGCTCGACGAGGGTCGCCGCCGGACGGCGAGCGCCGTGGCCAGCGGCGCGGCGACGCTCCTGTCGGTGCCGTCGAAGACGTTCGCCGGCCTCGCGCGGAAGCACCCTGATCTGATCCCGCGACTCCGGCGCATCACCGGCGAGCAGCGCGCCGCCCAGGAAGCGATCGTCGCCGGCCGGGCGCGCAACCACACCGCACATCTCTTCCGGGACCTCTATCGCCTCCAGGTGGCGCGGTCGCTCCTGGTCATCGATCTCGATACGTGCGCCCGCTGCGGGCACTGCGCGTGGTCCTGCGCCGACGTACACGGGATCTCGCGACTCGTCCGCCGCGGCGACAAAATACGCGCAAGGGTGGATGACGACGCGCCGGGCGCGCCGGCGGAGGCGCCGCGGAGCCTGCTCCTGCCGAACTCCTGTCAACATTGCGAGCGCCCCGCCTGCATGATCGAGTGTCCGACCGGCGCCATCGGCAAGGACACGGGAGGCGAGGTGTTCATCCGCGACGCGCTCTGCACCGGCTGCGGCGCCTGCGCCAAGGCGTGCCCCTGGGAGAACATCGCGATCGCGCCGCGCCCCCCCGCCGCGGAGCGCCCGGGCGGCGCGGGCTTCCCGGACATCGCGGTGAAGTGCGATCTCTGCCGCGAGCACGACGGCCCCGCGTGCGTGAAGGCCTGCCCCACGGGCTCGATCTTCCGCGTGAATCCGGCGGAGGAGATCGCCGACGTGCGCGATCTGCTCGGCGGGGCGCGGCGCGAGCAGGAGCGCTCCGCCGGGCAGCGGGGCGGCGCGGCGCTCCTCGCCGGGAGCGCGATCGCGGCGGCAGGGCTCGGCGCGGCGGGGCTGTCGGCGCACGCGCGCGGGGCGCGGCCGGGCGACGGCGCCGCGCTCTGGGCGGGCGTCGCCGCGGCCGTGGGGGTCGCGCTGCTCCTCGGGTATGCCGTCCCGAAGCGCGCCGGGCGGCGGCTGTGGATGCGGCCCGGACGGCGCGGCGCCGCGGCCGGCGAGGCGGACGGCGCCGCGCCGGTCCGGAGCCGGCTGCGCCCGCAGCTGTCCGCGCACCTCGCGATCGGCCTCGTCACCGCCGGCCTCGCGCTCGCGCACGCGCCGTGGCCGCGGTCCGGCCGCCCGACGCTCGGCGCGGCGCTCCACCTCGCCTTCTGGGCGACCGCGGCGGCCGGCGCCTTCACGGCGCTCGCGTACCGGCTCGCGCCGCGGCGCCTCGCCCGGATCGAGCGCACCGCCGCGCTCCCCGAGGACTTCGCCGCCGCCCGCCGCGAGCTCCTCGACCGCTTCTACCGCGAGGTGAGCGGGCGCAGCGATCTGGTCAAGAAGCTCGTCGAGAAGGTCCTCGTGCCCTACCTGAAGAGCCCCCTCGGCCCCCTCGCGCTCCTCGCCTCGGGTCGCGGGCTGCGCGAGGAGGAGCGCGCGCTGCGCGCCCGCATCGACGCCGTCCTCGAAGGGCGCGGCAGAGAGCGGCTGGCCGGCCTCGCGGAGCTCATCCGCATCGCCGTGGAGCTGCGCGCGCTCCCGGCCCAGCGCGCGCTCCTCGCCGCGCTCCGCGGCGGGCTGCCGGCGCACATCATCACGTTCGGCGTCGCCGCCGCGCTGCTCGTGCTCCACGCGATCACGGCGGCGAGCGTGCCCCGATGAGCGCGCGCCGGCCGATCGACAGGGCGCTAGACTCGCTATGAAATGGTTGCGGGGCACGGCATTTCTTTGTGCGTCGCGCGCCGCCCGCCGCGCGGCGAGGCGCGCGCCCGCGCGTGGCGACCGCGTTTCGCGCGGCCGACGGCGCGCGAGCGAGAGGCCTGGACTTTGCCTTCAGCGCCCAGGTACAATTTTCCTGACACCACCCCAGTAGAAGGTAGAGAAGCTGATGGCTGGTCCCTCGACCAAGTGGATGCGAGCGCTCTCCCGATCAGGCTCCGCCGAGGCGTGGGCGCCGAGAGCGCTGCTGCTCGCCACGTTGTTCACGGCGGCGGCGGTGATCGCCGGGGCGTGCAGCGGAGACGACAGCGGCCCTCCGGGGCCGCAGGCCGGGACGGACGGGCCCGACGCGGGGGCGGAGGCGGGCGACCCGTGCGTCGATGGCGAAGAGGTGGAGTGTCACATCACCCTCGGCGAGAACGCGGGCGTGCTGACCTGCATGGACGGCGTTCGCCGGTGCCAGGACGGGCGCTACGGCAGCTGCGACGGGACGATGACGATGCGGAGGTCGCCGTTCGGGCTTTCGCCCCGCGGGAGCGGCGAGAGCGGGTATCCGCGCCCGCTCGCCAACTCCGAGGCTTCGGACGGGGGTCTCTGCGCGACAAACCCGTGCGATCCGTCGTGCCAGGCGTTCGAGGAGACGCCGGACGGGGGGCCCATCGACCTCTCGGGGACCGGCATCACGTACACGTGGTCGGTCGGGGACATCAACGAGCTGCCCGAGTCCGTCGCGCGGCAGGGCACGCACCAGCCCTGCACGACCAGCGAGGATTGCCAGTTCGACCAGTACTGCGAGCACCCCGCGCAGAGCGCGTGCGCCCACAGCCCGTGCGACACCGGCGGCGCCCTATTGACGACCTGCAGCGGCTGCATCGCGAAGGTCTGCGACGCTCGGCCGAGCTGCTGTATCCAGCCGACGATACCGGCCGACTGTGGACATGACGCCTGCCAGACCGGCACCGCGACCCACATGACCACGACCTGCGGCGACCCGTGCATCGCCAGCATCTGCGCGGCCAACCCGCTCTGCTGCGAGATCCACCCCACGAGCTCGACGGAGTGCACAACGCTCATCGGAGCGGGCAGCATCTTGCTCTCCGGCAACAGGTGCGATCCGCCCAACTCCGGTATTTGCCCCCTGCCGACCACCCTCTCCGGCGGCGCGTGCGTGCCGCAATGGGGCACCTTGTGCAGGGGCCTCGTCGCGACCCAATGCGCCCCCAAGACGTGCACCACGCCGACCAACTCGTGGGACGCGACGTGCGTCGCCCTGGCCGAGCAGGAGTGCGGCGCCGCGTGCGGCACCGAGCCAGGCGTGCAACAGGGCCTCTGCAAGTCCTACCTGCCGAACCAGACGAACCCTGCGTGCAGCGGCGTGGATCTCACGGTCGGCGTGCCCTGCGGCGGGACAATCCCGGTCTGCAACCGCGGCACCATGCCGGCGCCCGCGGGCATCGCGATTCACCGCTATCCCGCGGGCGCGGGCCAGCTCCCCTCCTCGGCCCCGAGCCGCATCCTGAACTCCTGCAGCCCGACCGGCGGGACCCTCGCCTGCACGACCGCGCAGCCGATCGCCCCGGGCGAGTGCATCAGCGTGGCCGGCTGCACGGGCGTCGCCGACGGCATGGAGCTCATCGTCAACCCGCCGGGCCCGGGGCAGATCGCCGAGTGCCAGTGCGGCAACAACGGGAGCATTTATCAGTCGGCCATGTGCGAATCGCCGGGCTGCATCGCCACGGCCAGCGTCTCGATGATCAGGCCGGCCACCCTGTTCGTGACGCTCGATCGGTCCGACTCCATGACGGCGAGCGGGGCGAGCACCTCCCGATGGACCCCGGCGCGTAACGCCCTCATGGCGTTCTTCGCGGATCCGGCGTCGGCCGGGCTCGGCGTCGCGCTCCGGTTCTGGCCGCACGACAACCCCGGCCCGTGCAACGACGTCGGCGGCAGCTGCCCGGGCTACGCTGTCGGCGGGTGCTCCCTGCCGATCGTCCCCTTCGATGGCACGGCGGCCCGGAGGCTGACCGCGGACCCCGCGCCGTTCGATCAGCAGGAGCTCGCGCTCGTCAGCGCGCTCGACCCCGGTCCCGGCACTGTCGGCGATACGCCCATGTACCCGGCGCTCGACGGCGCCACGACCTGGGCGATCAACTACAAGAACGCCCACCCCGAGGAGGAGGTCGCGGTCGTGTTCGTGACCGACGGCATCCCGTCGAACTGCGACACCGTCCCGAGCCACATCGCGAACCTGGCGCGCAATGCCTACGAGAACCACGGCGTCCGCGTGCACGCGGTCGGCTTCGGCAACTCGAGCGCGGAGATCATCAACCTCATCGCCACGCGAGGCGGCGGGCGGGCGTTCAACCTCACCGCCGGCGCGGGGCTCGCGACGACCCTCCGCGACGCGCTCGTCTCCATCCGCGGCCAGGCGCTCGCCTGCGACGTGACGGTCCCCCTCGCCGGCGCGTCGGATCCCGCCTCGGTGTCGGTCGTCCACGTGAACAGCGCCGGCACCGAGACCGTGCTCACGCCCCGGGCCGACCTCGCCAGCTGCGGCCAGGGCTGGTACTTCGCCGACGCGACGAACACGAGCGTCAAGCTCTGCCCGCAGACGTGCACAACTCTCCGCGAGAGCCCGGGGAAGGTCCGCGCGACCGTCCCGTGCGTGACCACGAGCCTCACGCCCATGACCACGAACTGGGAGCGCTATCACGGCGTCTGCCCGCCGGGGACCAAGACCCAGTGGGGGTTCCTCCGGTACAGGACGGCGACGCCGGGCGACTCCAGCGTCGAGTTCTTCGTGCGCGCGGCCGACAAGACCGCCGACCTCGCCGGGGCCACGGTGCGGCTCGCCGCCACCGCCCACGCGGTGCCCACCGACACCCGGATCTGCGATGAGGACTCGGCGCCGCCGTGCGCGATCAACCTCTTCGACGTGCTGCAAGAGCTGCCGGACGCCCGGACCGAGTACCTCGAGATCCAGATGAGGCTCAACCCGACGAGCACGGGCGGCGGCGGTGTTCAGGTGCAGGACTGGGAGATCACGTATTCATGTCCGGATTCCGAATGAGCCGCCGCATCGCGGCGATCGCCCTGCTCTCCGCCGCGGCCGTCGCCGCGGCGTGCGGCGCAGACGACGACAACCGGCCGAGGCCTCAGTCTCCCTCCGGCGGCGCCGGGGCCGCCGGAGGCGCGGGCGCGGGCGGCGGCGACGGCGGCCGCGGCGGCGCGGGCGGCGGCGCCTGCGGCGACGGCGTCGCCGCGCTGGACGAGGCGTGCGACGGGGCCGATCTCCGGGGCGCCACGTGCGAGAGCCTCGGCTTCGACGTCGGCGAGCTCCGGTGCAGCCCCGACTGCACCGCCGACACGTCGGGCTGCACGGGCGTCGAGGCGTGCCAGGACGGCCGCGACAACGACGGCGACGGCAGCGCCGACTGCGGCGATCCGGAGTGCGAGGCGGCGTGCGCGGACCTGTGCGCCGCCCCGGTGGCGCTCTCGGATCCCGCGTCCGTCACCGGCGATACGAGCGGCCACGCGGCGGTCGAGGGCGGGTGCGCGGCGGGGGCCCCGGGCGTCGCCTACACGTTCACCGCGACCACCACCGGGTTCCTCGACGTGGTGCTGACCCCGAAGACCGACGCCGCGCTCGTGGCCGTGCTGCGCGGCGATTGCGCCAGCGCCGGGACGCAGCTCGCGTGCGGCGGCGCCAGCGCCGGCGCGGGCATCGATAACCGGCTCACCATCCCCGTCCGCGAGGGCGACGCGTTCCACGTGATCGTCACGAGCTCGAGCGCGGACCAGGCGGGCGCGTTCGAGCTCGGCGTGAGGAGCCGCGTGCCCGCCTGCGGCGACCGCATCCAGGATCCTGGCGAGGAGTGCGACACCGGCGACGACGAGCCGGGCGACGGGTGCAGCGACGAATGCCGGCTCGAGGCGACCGAGGTCGAGCCGAACGACACCATCGCCTCGGCCAATCCCTACGAGGAGCCGTTCTTCGCCATCATCGATCGACCCGATGACAAGGACGTCGTGCGCGTCACCGTGCCGACCGGGCCCACGGCGCTCGTCGTGGAGACCGGCGACATCACGAGCTCCGACTGCCTCAACGGCCGGCTCGACACCATCGTCGAGATCCTGGACGAGAGCGGCGCGCTGATCGTGCAGCGCGACTTCGGGGGGGTCGGCCACTGCGCCCGCGCCGTCGCGCCGGCGCTCCCGGCGGGCGACTACTACGTCCGCGTCACGGCGCGCGTCGGCCCCGAGCAGCGGGCTCCGTACGGGCTCCTCGTGACGCTCGTCCCCGAGGTCTGCGGGGACGGGGACACCACCGCCGGCGAGCAGTGCGACGACGGCAACACGGCGCCCGGCGACGGGTGCAGCGCCGCCTGCCGCTTCGAGCTCCACGAGACGGAGCCGAACGACGCGCCGGCGCAGGCCGACGCCCACGCCGCGCCGTGGCTCGCGGAGATCTCGCCGGCAGGCGACGTCGACGTCGTCGCCGTGAACGTGCCCGGGCCGAGATCGACCTTGATCGCGACCGTCAGCGACAACGGCACCGAGGCGTGCGCGACGAACCGGCTCGACAGCTACGTCGAGATCCTCGGCGGCGACGGGGCCGACGTGCTCGCCTCGGACGACGACTCGGGGGTCGGCTACTGCTCCTCCGCGTCGGCCACCGACCTGGCCGCGGGCACCTATCGCGTGCGGGTCAGGGCCTCGGACCTCGTCCCCGACGCGACCTTCTTCTATCGACTGAATGTCACGATCCTCTAGCCCGGCCGGCGGCGGGAGCCGGACCGCGGCCCCGTCCGCCGGCGCCGAGGGGGAGGCTCCGTCCGGCGGCGCCGCCCGGGAGCCTGCGCCGCCGCCCGACCCGTCGAGGACGCTCTACCGCGCCGACCTGTCCGATCCGCGCCAGCGCGCCGCCCAGCCGCGCGAGATCGTGCGCGGCCGCGCCGCGCGCCTCGCCGAGTCGACCTCCGACGTCACCCGCTTCCGGGGCGTGCTGCCGGCCGCGCTGGCGGGCGCCGTCGCGACCGGCGCGGCGGCGCTGCTCTTCCCGCCGCCCGGAGGGCACGCGGCGCCGGGGCCGCTCTCGCTGCCCCACGCGCGCGCGCAGCTCGCGTGCGCGTCGTGCCACGCCGAGGAGCCTACCGCGGGGCCGCGGGGGTCTGCGGACGCTGCGCCGCGGGGGGCTGCGGACGCTGCGCCGCGGGGAGCCTCGGCCCCGCGCGGGTCCGCGGCGGGCGCGCGCCTCGACCGGGCCTGCGCCGGGTGCCACGGCGACCACGGGTCCACCCGCGCGAGCCACGGGCAGCTGCTCGCGAGCGGCGCGATGAGCTGCGCCACGTGCCACCCCATCCACCGCGGAGACCAGGGCGTCGTGTTCGACCCCGCGGGGCCGCCGGTGCGCTTCGCGCCGGGCGCCGAGGTGGAGCTCCCGAGGGCGGCCTTCCGCCCGAGCCAGCCGGCCACGGTCGCGATCGTCACCGCCGGGAGCTGCGCGTCGTGCCACGACCTCGGCGCGCCGCGCGACCCGATCGCGCGCTGCCTCGTCGCGGCGCAGGCGCCGCTCGGCGACGCCCGGCCGATCGCCTGCTTCGACGAGCACCGCCCTGCCCTGCCCGACGACGCCGCGACCGGCCGCGCCGGCCGCAGCGGAGGAGGCGGCGTGTGCCGCGGCCAGCACACCGAGGACCGCGCCCTCGCGTGGGAGGCCGCGCGCGACGCCGCCGCGGCCATGCCGGTCGTGACGGGCGCGGCCGGCGCCGCCCCCGCGGGCGCGCTGCCGCACGGGCGCGCGCTGCTCTGGATGGGCGCCGGCCTCGCCGCCGCCGGCCTCGCGCTCGCGGGCGCCCGCGGCGGCCATGCGCTGCGCGCGCGGCGCTCGCGGCGGCCTTCGCGCGACGCCGAGGCGGCCGAGGCGATGCTGCGCCCCGCGGCGCGCGTGCGCCTGCCCCGGATCGACACGACCACCTGCCTCGGCTGCTACGCGTGCGTCGACGCTTGCCCGTACGACGTGCTCGCGGTCGAGCGGTACGTCGCGGTCGTGGCCCGCCCCGAGGCGTGCTGCGGCCTCACCCTGTGCGAGCAGCGCTGCCCCAACGGGTCGCTCACCATCGAGGGCGGCGCGCCGATCGAGGGCCGCCCGCGCCTCGGCGACGACCTCGGGAGCCCCGACGTGCCGGGCCTGTACCTCGCCGGCGACATCACCGGGCTCCCCCTCATCAAGAACGCCATCCACCAGGGCGCGTTCGCGGCGTCGCGCATCGCGCAGGACCTGCGGAAGGCCGGCGACCGCGGCCCGGGGCTCGATCTGATCATCGTCGGCGCGGGGCCCGCCGGGATCAGCGCCGCGCTGCGCGCCAAGGAGCTCGGCCTCTCGTTCGAGGTGATCGAGCAAGGCAGCGTGGCGCAGAGCATCCAGAGCTTCCCGCGCGGCAAGCTGGTCTTCGATCAGCCGCTCGACCTGCCCGTGACCGGGAAGCTGTGGCTGAAGGAGTCGACCAAGGAGGAGCTCCTCGCCCACTGGCTCCGCATCGTGCGGAAGGAGCGGCTCCCCATCGTGCAGGAGACGCGGATGGTGTCGGTGGCGCGGCTCGGCGACGGCGCGGGCGCAGCCGCCGAGGCCCCGGCCGGCTTCGCCGTCGTCACCGAGCCGCGCGACGGCGGGCCGCGCACCGAGCGCCGGGCGCGGCGCGTGCTGCTCGCCCTCGGCCAGCGCGGCTCGCCCCGCCGGCTTCCGTTCGAGCTGTCCGCCGAGGTGGAGAGCCGGGTGTACTACCACCTCGCCGACGCGCGGAGCCTCGCGGGCCAGCGGGTGCTGATCGTCGGGCTCGGCGACGTGGCCATGGAGGCCGCCGTCGCGCTGTCCCGCCAGCCGGCCACCGAGGTCGCCGTCGTCTACCGCGGCGGCGGGTTCCGGCGCGGAAAGACGAGAAATATCGAGGAAATGCGCCGGCTTCATGCCGCGTCCCGCCTCGCGCTCCGGTTCGAGACCGACGTCGCCGCGCTGGCCGCGGATCCGCGCGGCGCGCTCGTGGCGACCCTCGCGTCGCCGTCCGGGGCCGAGGCGCACCCGTGCGACGCCGTGCTCGTCCTGATCGGGAGCATCCCGCCCTGGAGCGCCCTCCGCGCCGCCGGTGTCCGGCCGACCGTGGAGCCGTCAGATCGTTCGGCGCCCGGCGACGTCGAAGGGACCACGCCTGCGGGCCCTCCGCCGTGAGCCCGACGGATGCCCGACGTAAGCTCGACGTAAGATCGAGGGGCGCAGGCCGTTCTCTGGAGGAGCCATGAAGCCGACCCACGTCGCCCTGTTCTCCGCCCTCGGCATGATGTTCACGAGCCTCTCGGTCTACTCGCTCGTCCCCCCGGGCGCCGCGGCGACGACCGCCGAGGTGACCGCCGAGCCGCCCCCGGTGGTCCCGGAGGTGACGGGCGGCGCCGTGGCCGCGGTCGATCCGAGCCGCTTCACCACCGGAGCCAGGCTGATGCTGGAGGGGCGCGTCGGCCACGCCCGCCTCCCCCGGTCGGCGCAGGAGACGTTCCTGATGTTCGAGGTCCGCAGCGACGACGCGCCCGCGAGGGCGCAGGCGCAGGCGAACCTCTCGCTGGTCATCGACCGCTCCGGCTCGATGAAGGGCACCCGCCTCGCCAACGCCGTCCAGGCGGCGACGACCGCCGTCGGCCGCATGAACGACGGCGACGTCGTGTCGGTGGTCACCTTCGACACGAGGACGACCGTGGTCGTGCCGCCCACGACCGTCGGGCCGGACACGCGCGGCCGCATCCTCGCGAGCGTCCGCGGCATCTCGCTCGGCGGCGACACCTGCATCTCGTGCGGCATCGAGGAGGGCCTGTCGCTGCTCGGCCAGGCCGGCGGCGGGGTGAGCCGGATGCTCGTCCTCAGCGACGGCGACGCCAACCACGGCGTGCGCGATCTCCCCGGCTTCCGCGCGATCGCGCAGCGGGCGCGCGATCGCGGCGTGAGCATCACGACCATCGGGGTCGACGTCGACTACAACGAGAAGATCCTGTCGGCGATCGCGCTCGACTCGAACGGCCGGCACTACTTCGTCGAGAACGACGCCGCGCTCGCGCGCATCTTCGAGGCGGAGGCGGAGCAGCTCACCGCCTCCGTGGCGAACGGCGCGGAGCTCGCGATCGCGCTCGCGCCCGGCGTCACGCTCGATCGGGTCTTCGATCGCTCGTTCCGGCGGGCCGGCGACCAGGTGATCGTGCCGCTCGGCGCGTTCGCGGCGGGCGAGGTGAAGACGGTGCTGCTCAAGGTGCGCCTCGGCGGCCTCGGCGACGACGCGCGCGGCGCGTCGCCGATCGCCGACGTCGGCCTCACGTACCGGGATCTCGTCGCGAGGACCGACGCCCGGTGCGAGGGCAAGCTCGGCGTCGCGATCGCGGACCGCGACGCCGACGCGAGCGAGCTCGACGCGCTCGTCGCGGGGCGCGTGCAGCGCAGCGAGACGGCGGCGACGCTGAAGCAGGCCAACTTCCTGTTCGAGCAGGGGCGGCTCGACGAGGCGCGCAGCAAGCTCGACGCGCAGCAGCGGTCGCTGCGGAGCGCGGCCGACAAGGCGAAGCGCGCCGCGCCGGCGGGCCGCGCGAAGGACGTGGCGTCCGACTTCGAGAGCCAGATCGCGGCGCTGGAGCGGGCCGACACGAGCTTCGGCGCGCCGCCGTCGTTCGCGACGCCGCCGGCGCCGGCCGCCCCCGCGAAGCCGGGCGGCTTCGCGCAGGCCCCGGCGGCGGCGCGGCCGGCCCCGGCGCAGTCCCGCGAGGGCAAGGCCGCCGTCCGCCGCAACGAGGCGGACGCCTTCGATCTCGCCCGCTGACGCGCGGCCGGGGCGGCGCGCGCTCGCGCGGCGGCGCGCGCTCCCGCGGCGGCGAGCCGCGCGCCGCGGCCGGGACGTTGACACGGGTCCGGCTTTCGGGTTTTGACTCCGGGCGGTGGGCGTTCGACCTAGGGCGAGCCGTCCGGGGAACCGGCGGACCGGTGGCGACGGCGCGCTGGGCTCGCCCCCGCGGGAGCCCCCGCAACCGACCCGGAAGACGACCCCCGCGCGGCGGGGCCGCGGCGCGGGGCAGCGCACGCCGGCGTCGCGGCGCCCGGCGCGGCCCTGGCCGAGGCGCGGGCGGGCGCTGCTCCTCGGGCTCGCGGGCGCGCTCGTGGCGGCGGGCGCGGCGCTCCTCGCGCTGGTGATCGGCTTCGGGCGCACGAGGGCCCCGGACCGGGGGCGCGTCGTGGAGATCAACTGGCCGGAGGGGCTCGACGCGGGCGAGGCGGCCTCGCTCCTCGCGGCCGAGGGGCTCGTGGAGAGCGAGCGCGCGATGGCGCTCTACCTGCGCGCGACGGGCGGCACCGAGGGGTTCGTGCCGGGCCCGCACCTGCTCTTCGAGGGCGCGACGCCGCGGGAGCTGCGGCAGCTGCTCACGCGCGCGGAGGGGCGCCCCACGGCGAAGGTGACGATCCCCGAGGGGTGGAACCGCTTCGACGTCGCGGCCCGGCTGGAGAAGCTGCGCGTCGCCGGCAGGAAGACGTTCCTCGCCGCGACCGCGGACGGCGCGTTCCTGGACGCGCTCGGCATCGAGCGCGGCGGCGCCGTGGGGGCGGAGAGCGCGGAGGGGTACCTCTTCCCGGCGACGTACGAGTTCCCGCTCGACACGGACGCGCGCGACGTGGCGAAGCGCCTCGTCGCCGAGGCCGACCGGCGCTGGACCGCGCTCACGGCCGAGAGCAAGGACGGGCTCGCCGCGCTGCAGGCGACGCTCGGCTGGGGTCGTCGCGAGGTGCTGACGCTCGCGTCCATCGTCGAGAAGGAGGCGGTCGTCGCGGAGGAGCGGCCGCTCATCGCGAGCGTGTTCCTGAACCGGCTCCTCGACCCGACGTTCCGCTCGCGGCGGCTCCAGTCCGACGCGACGGCGCTCTACGGCTGCGTCGCCTGGCCCCAGGAGGCGCCGTCGTGCGCCGAGTGGGGCGGCAAGCCCACGCCCGCGGTGGTGCGGGATCCGAGGAACCGCTACAGCACCTACGCGCACCCGGGGCTGCCGCCGGGGCCGATCGCCAACCCTGGGGGGCCGTCGATCGCGGCCGTGCTCGCGCCGGCGGCGACGAAGTACCTGTACTTCGTGGCGGCGGGCGGGGGGCGCCACCGGTTCAGCGAGAGCCTGGACGACCACAACGACGCGGTGAGGAAGCGGCGGGAGGCGACGGCGCAGTAGGCGGGGTGTGGGGGCGCTCGCATCGCAGGAGCGCGGCGCCATGACGGGTCCACCTGGGCGCGCGCTGCGGGCGCTCCGCAGGGGTGGGCCGCCTGGGATGCGCGCGGCGAGCTGTGATGCGCGCGGCGAGCTGTGATTCGCGCGGCAAGCTGCGAGGCCTGGCGGAGGGGGACAGCGCGACGTCTGTCAGGACATCAGGCCGAGCACGAAAAGCGCATCGGACCAGAGCGGCCAGAGCGTGCGGTAGGGATGGGTCGCCAGCACCACGCCGCCGCTCGGGAGGCGGCGCACGTGGAAGGGGGCGTGCTCCTCGAGGAAACGGACATGCCCGCGCGTCGTGATGTCTGCTCGCCAGGCGGGCGGGCCCTCGCCCTCGGCCGCCTCCCCGAGCTGGCGGAGCAGCTCCATGATCTCGCGTGCCTGCGGCTCGGCCGCGCGCCACGCGTCATCGGGTACCGCCGCGGCCTCGAGCGCTTCGAGCAGCGCGGCCGGCGGCATCGCGAGCGCCTTGAGGACGGTCTCTCGCGAAAGCGAGCGCGTGAGCTCGCTGTCCCCTTTCATGGGCACGCGTGCGCCGCGCGATGCGGCGTCGACGCGCGCGTGCAGCGCCTCCAGCGACATGCCCGCGATGCACGAGGCGCTCTCCTTATCGTGGAGGCTCACCCACGAGAGGGCGAGGTCGCGCGCGAGTTCTGTGGCGTTCGCGTTGTAGGTCGCGCACGTCTCGACCGGGGCGTTCCAATCCCCGTCGTCATTCGCGCAGGCGCCGGTCGGAACCCGGCCACTCGCATCCGGCGCGCACAGCCGGAGCAAGAGGTCCTCGATATCGCCCTGAATCAACTGGCAGGCGACCGCGGCCTCCGCGTCCACAGAGCGCGGGCCGCTGCCCACGGCGATCTCGTACGGGAAGAAATCCCACTTGCGTTCGCCCGCATCCAAGCGCAGCGGTCCCCAAGGACGGCGGCGTTCGCTTTCGTCAGTGTAGCACTTGAGGCCGAAAACGATGATGCGCTCAGAGTCGCCCAGCATCACACCGGAGAGGACGTGCGCATTATTCCATCCTCCAAATTGGGCGCGGACCATCGCGATCACCGCGTCGACGGAGTGTGTCTTACATCCTCTCTCAGAGCTCATCATCAGGCTGATGAGATCCCCCGGGACGACGAGAGACGACAGCGCCGCAGCGAACGCATCAACCCGTTCCACTTCGTCACACCACGCATAGAAACAAGGCCCTGATTCGCTCATATCCGGATCACCATGATGAACTTGTCAAACCCCTGCAGGGCGACGGTCTTTCCCGTTTGCGAATTGATAATGTAGCCGTCCTTGACGGTGAAGTTCGGGTCCTTGAACTCTGCCCCCTGCTCCATGATGAGCTCGACCCGATCCACGTCTCCATCGAGCCCCTTCTTCTTCAGCGCCTCCATCGCATTCGTGAGCTGATCGCGAACCGTGCCGACATCGATCTTCCCGCCCTTGGCCTCGCTCAGGATGAGCTTGTGCCCGCTGGACACCGAGACGAAGTCGGGCGCCATCCCCTCGATGGTACCAGGGCGTGACTCCCTTGGAATGCGGAGCACCCGGCGCACGCCGTCGTCGCCGACCCCGACGAGCGATCGGCCGTCGTCCACCAGGAACTTCGCCGCCTTCTTCTCGAAGAGGTCCACCGGTTTCGTCGTGATCGCCCCGGGGAGCCCCTTGTACCCCCTGACGCGGTTCGTCTTCACGATCTGCGCGAACGCCTCCTCGATCTCCGCGATCTCCCCGGCCACCCGGATCGCGGACGGCCGGAGCCCGCTGCTGGTCTTGACCCCGCGCCACATCGGCCCGATCGCCCCGAGCCCGAAGCCCACCCCCGAGAAGATCCGCTCCTCGTCGCTGAGCTCCTGCCCCGACGGCAGGCAGAACGCCTTCCCGGTCACCGCCTCGCACAGGTCGAGCGCCGGCCCCACCACCGGCACGAACCCCACCCCGATGCGCGTCGTCGCGTGCACCAGCGTCTGCATCATCCCCGCGTACGCCTCGACGCCTTCCCCGACCGTCGACATCGCCCCCGCGAACGCGCTGATCGTCTGGTAGAGCTGCGTCTGCTCCAGATCGAGCGCCTCCCCGTTCCACAAGTTCAGTCTGTCCTTCATCTGGTCCGCGAGCGCATCGAACCGCGGCTTCAGCACCGTCTCCACCACCGCCCGCAGGTCCGCCGGCACCGGCGAGTCCACGAACCAGTCCGACGCATCCATGAACCGCCTCACGACCTCGGCGATCCGGTTCTGCGCCTTCAGGAACGCGTTCGTCTCCGCCACCGACACGCCCATCCGGTCGCGCAGCGCGATCTCCAGCGCCGCGCTGTTCGCCCGCCACGCCCGCACGTTCGCCACGAAGTCCGCCCGCGCGACCACGACCCCGCCGCTCACGTCCGCCTCCAGCGCCGCGATCACCGCGTCCGCGTACGCCGCGTACGGGTCCCGCCCCTCCTCGAACGCACCGTCCACCTCCGCGATGTCCGGCACCTCCACCCACGGCACCTCGCTCTCGCCGAGCGCGTAGTTCCACGGCTCGTCCGGGTCCCACCCGCCGGCGCGAGCGTCCTGCGTCGCGAGGTCCGCCATCTCGTCGGCCTGCGCGCCGAGCTCGTCGAGCACCCGCCCGAGCTCGCTCTCCAGGTCGCTGACGCTCTTCTTCAGGTCGTCGATGAGCTGCTGCATCGCCGCCCGCGTCTCCGCGTCGACAACGTCCTCGTACCGGTCGAGGATCGCGTCGAGGTCGGTCCGCGAGATCTCGTCCAGCGGCCGTTGCACCAGGTCGTGCAGCTCTAGATCGAGCTGCCCCAGGAGGTCCATCTTCTCCCGGAGGCCCGCGACCCTGGCGGCGTCGCGGAGCAGCTCCGTCATCAGCCCGGCGATCCTGACCTCCAGCTCCGCGATGTCGCGCGCGAGGTCCGGGTTGATCTCCGCAAGGCTGAGGTCGACGTCCATGTTGCCCTCGAACCCCGTCCCATCGCGGCGGACGTTGAAGAGCGGCTTGTTCAGGCCGAGCGGCTCCGAGACGAGGTGCACCACGTCGTGCACGTGGGTACACCAGTCGCTACCGTTAACGGTGTGGACCCCGAAGTGGAAGTCGTTCCTGCCCACGCGGAGCAGCACGGAGTAGAACTCCGCCTCGAGCGTGTTGCTCACCGAGCCGTCACCGTGCACCTCCACCGCGCCTGGGATCCCGTAGGTGGGCAGCGGCGTCTTATTCACCTCGAAGATGGTGTCGCCCTCCCTGTCCAGCTCGGGGCTCGCACACGAGTCGGCGTCCTGATGACTGCTCCAGAGTATCGTGTACGGCGTGCCGGCCCGCGCGAACGACGGCGAAAACAACGATAGCATCGTGACCAGCGCGACAAGCTTCTGCAGCACCGCGGCGCAAAAGCCACGCCGAGCGCCCTCCTTTGAGCCCCTCATGCCCCCTCCGCGCCGCGCACGGCGGCGTCATACGCGATCGCGGCGCCCTTCACGTCGCCCGCGTCGAGCCGCGCCTGCGCCGCGTCGAGCGCCGCCGCGGCCATCCCCTTCTCCCGAAGCGCCGCGAGGCCCGCCGCGATCTTCCGCGGCAGGCCCGTCCTGAGCTCCTCCTCCGCGACGTCGAACCTTCCGCGGAGCTCCGCGCACCCGGCCTCGCGCCACGACGCTCCTGTCGCCTCGCAGAGCGGCCGCATCTGCACCAGCGCCAGGAGCTCCCCGCACCGATCCGCGAGCAACGGCAGCCCGAGCTTGTCGCTCACCGGCGGCGCCGCGGACAGCGCCGCC
Source organism: Sorangium sp. So ce836 (assembly GCF_028553905.1). NCBI lineage: Bacteria > Pseudomonadati > Myxococcota > Polyangiales > Polyangiaceae > Sorangium > Sorangium sp. So ce836. Next base: position 7,642,759 of record NZ_CP102233.1, read on the forward strand.
GCCCGCGCGCGCGCTCCCTCGCGGAACCGCTCCGACGCCCTCCGGCTCCGCGATCGCGCGATCGCCTCGCGCGCCCCATGATCGCCCTGCACCACGCGGAGCGCCTGCCGCCTCAGCGCGATGCCGCCGAGCAACGCCGTCGCGGTCGCGTCGCTCCGCGCGACGCGCCGCCACGTGTAGCCCAGCATCGCGCCGAGCGAGCGCAACGCCCCCGACGTCATGTCCGGCACCACCGCGCCGTGCGTCGCCAGCACCTCCCTGTGCGGCGCAATCGCCTCTTCGAACGAGACAGCGAGCGCTTGGAGCTCCGCCGACAGCGTCATGATCTCCGCGGCCAGCTCGTTCGCCGCCCGGCTCGCCTCGCGCGCCGCCGCGAGCACCGCCTGCTCCGCGCCGTCGAGGCCGTCGGGATCCAACCGCGACGCCTGCTTCGAGAGCGCCGCGTACGCCGCCGTCTCCGTCGCCTCGGTCGCGCGGTAGCCCGCGAACCGCGCCGCGACGGCCGCGTACCTGGACACGAGCGGCGCGGCATCGCTCCGGGCCCCGTCGAAGACCACCTGCACGACCGCCATCGCCTGCTTGTCGGCCGCGAGCGCGGCCGCGAGCGGCTCCTCCTCGGCGCGCGCCTTGTCGGTCATCGCCCGCGTGAAGTTGTCGACCGCGCGGACCGGCTCCTCCTCGAGGATCTGCTTCTGATGTCGCCTGTACGTCAGGAGCAGCCCGAGGAGCTCACCGCGCAGGGTTGCCCGAAGCGATTCGGCGTGCTTCTGCTCGTCGCGCACGTACGCCACGGCCCGATCGAGGTTGTCGAACCAGGCCCTGAGCTCCCCCTCGCTCGCAACGAACGCGTCGGGCACGCTGAACGGCGGCCGCGCCCACATGAAGATCGGCAGCTCGCCGTCCTGCTCGGCCTTGCTCCACGCGCTGCCCGGGCCCTCGCTCGCGTCCACGCAGTGCTCGACGACGCTGGTGTTTGCTTGCGCGCAGAACATACCTGGCGCGTAGTCCTCGCGCGGCCACAAGCACCCGCACGCCGTCGCGCCCAGCGCCAGGGCGGCCACGGCCGCCACGACGATGGCCGCACACCGCCTCGTTCTCCTTCTCATATGCATTCCACCCACCCCGCGTTTTTTCTCACCCACGCACGCTCGCCCGCGCATTCCCCGGGTGCAAGCGCCCACGCAGGAGCGGTAGGACATTGCCCAGCCGAGGTGCGCACCAGAACGCACTCCCAATCTCACCGCCTCCGTCCTCACCGCACAGGCCATGACGTGGAGGGTTACGCCGGTCCGAGACGGCAAGAAACCGGCGGCCTGAGCGCAACGCGCGCTCACGAATCCTCTTTCAATCGCTGAAAGTCCCATTCAGAACGCAAGCGCCTCAAGGGCCTTGTCGACGTGGCGCTCGGCCGACATCGCCTCTAAACCGAACGCTCCATGGCCGCGCGACGGCGCGAGACGCTCGTCAAGCTGCGCCCTGGTTCGACGAGGGGTCGACCACGGCCCGCGCCCTGATCAAGAAGCGTAGCTGCCTCGGCTGCGCGAGCTGCAAGGCGCCTCGGCGCAGGCGCCCGCCGTGACGCTGCCCAGGCTCACCGCCGCGCCGCCCAAGCCGGCAGAGCCGGGCGAAGCGTCGGGCGAGACCGACATCGAGTAATTTTTAACACAATCGGGACCGCCGGTGCCGCCACGAAGGCTTTCCGCACGCGCCAGAGACCTTCCCGCGCGCTCCGGAAGCTTCGCGCGCGCTCCCGAGACCTTCCCGCGCGCTCCGGAGCACGAGGTTTCGCGTACTTAGCGGCGTCCGCGGCGTCCCCGGGGCCGTCCGGCGCGCGCCGGGAGACGAATTTCCCGGGAAATTCGACCCTCCGCCCCGCGCGCGAAGCTTCCGGACCGCGCGCGAAGCCTTCCGGACCGCGCCGGAAGCCTCCGCGCCAGCGACGGAACCGCTCGCGCGCGCGACGGAGGCCCCCCAGCACACGAGCGGCGCCTCCAGCCGCCCGCCCCATCGCTCCGGCGGCGCTCCGATCGTCCGCGCGCCGTCCGCTTCCTGAAGCAGCGCGTGCCGCAGTAGATTCGCGCGCCATCATGCGCCGCCCCGCCCCGCTCTTCCTCGCGCTCTCCGCTCCCCTCGCCCTCGCCGCAGCAGGCTGCTCGTCCGGCGCCACGCCCCCGGCCGAGCGCCACGCCGCGCCGCAGGCGGAGGCGCTCGCGACCGCACCGGCGAGCGCCGCGCCGCCGCCGACCGATCCGCCCGCGATCGCGGCCGCCTCCGCGAGCGCCGTCACCCCCGCTCCCGCGGCCTCCGCGCCCGCCGCCCCCGCCGCCGCCTCCGCCGCCAGCGCCGCGGCCGAACCGGCGGCCCCCGCCTCGGCCCCGGCCGACGCCGGGCCGCTCCCGAAGGTGAAGGTCGCGAACATCGGCATGCACATCGGCGGCGGCCCTCACGACGACTTCACGAAGGAGCCGATCAAACGCTCGGTCGCGCCCCACTTCGACGACTTCCGCCGCTGCTTCGCGCTCGCGGAGGACCCGACCAAGGGCGGCGACTTCGGGATCGACCTGCGCATCGAGAAGGACGGCGGCAAGGCCGAGGTGCGCAAGCCGCGCACGGCGCTCAAGGGCGCGGCGTTCACGAAATGCGTGGTCGGCGTCTTCGAGCGGATCGACTTCCTCAAGCCGAGGCGAGGCCCCACCGTGGTGAGCTACTCGCTCCGGTTCACGCCATGAGCAGGCCGCACCTCACCCGCGGCGCCCGAGGTTCGGCAGCGACCCGCGCGAGGCCCGCGCGCGGGCTCGTCGCGCGGCGTTGCGCGCGCCCGGCGAGCGGCGCACCATCGCCCCCATGACCCTCCCGGCACGCCCGCGGCGGCACGCCACCGCGGCCGATCTCCTCGCGATCCCGGAAGCCGAGCGGTTCCATGAGATCATCGACGGCGAGCTCGTCCCGAAGGCGACGCCGAGCTGGTCTCATGGACGCGCTCAAGCGCGCATGACCACGCGCGTCAGCGACCCCTACGACCGACCCCCGGGGCGGCGCGGGCCGGGCGGGTGGTGGTTCGTGACCGAGGTCGAGATCGCGCTGGAGCCGGATCAGGTCTACCGCCCGGACATCGCCGGCTGGCGGCGCGAGCGCCTCGCCGCGCCCCCCACAGAGCTCCCGGTCCGCGCGCGCCCGGACTGGGTCTGCGAGGTCCTCTCGCCGAGCAACGCCAGCAACGACACCGTGAAGAAGCTCCGCACCTACCACCGCTGTCAGGTGCCACACTACTGGATCCTCGACCCGCTCCACGAGACGCTGACGATCCTGCGCTGGACCGAGGGCGGCTATCTCCTCGTAGCCGCCGGCGGGCGCGGCGACCGCGTGCGCGGCGAGCCGTTCGAGGCGATCGAGCTCGACGTCGGCGAGCTGTTCGGGGACGAAGACGAGGCGGGCGAGCCGGAGAAGGACGACACCTGACGGCCACGCGTCCCGAACCGGCCGCCGCTCACCCAGGGCGCCCGAGGTCCGGCAGCGACTTCGGCAGCGACCCGCGCGACGCCTCCACGGCCGTCTCGCCGGCGCGGTCGAGCGCGTACTTGAAGAGGATCGGGCCGACCACCTCGTTCAGCGCCACGCACCCGACGACGAGCGCGCGGAAGCCGGCGCCCAGGCTCGGGAATGCGCGCTCGATCGTCAGGCTGATGCCCAGCGTGAGCCCGGCCTGCGAGATCAGCCCGCACCACGCCCACCTCCGCAGCACCGGCGGGTCGTCCGCGAGCCGGTTGCCGATGCGGCTCGCCACCCACGTCACGAAGGCGCGCGACGCGCCGAAGAGCAGCGCGACCGGCCACATCATCTTGAGCAGCGGCAGATCGAGGTGCGCGCCCGCCGTCGCGAAGAACAGCACGAACACCACGCTCGCGGCGTCCTCGACCGCGTGCACCAGCTTCTCGCCCTGCTTCGACAGGTTCGCGACGACGAACCCGGCGACCACGAACACGAGCAGCGCGTCGAAGCGGAGGTAACGCAGCACCTCCGTGGCCCCGAAGCCGAGCGCCACGAACACGAGGATGAGCTGCCGGCCGATGAGCCGCATGTAGGCCGCCAGCGCGAGCCCGAGGGTCGTGCCGATCGAGATGCTCCCGAGGATCTCGCGGCCGAGCAGCTCGATCTCGTGCATCGACATCGTCGTGCCCGGCTCGATCAGCGGCCGCACCGTGGAGAGCGCGACCGCCGTCACGACGATGACGATGATGTCCGACGTCATCACGAACGCGAGCGTGTTCATCGCCACCGGCCCCGTCGCGCGCGTCTGCGAGAGGATGCCGAGCACGGCCGAGGGGCTGCGGGTGACCGCGATGACGCCCCAGAGGACCGCCACGCCGAACGCCGCGGCGATCGGGAGGTCGGCCGCGAACGGGACGAGCGAGCGCGCGGCGTAGAAGACGCCGGTCATCGCCACGAACACGAGGACCGTCTGCACGAGGTTGTGCAAGAGGAGGCTCCTCAGGCTCTTCTTGACCATCTCGAGCCGGAGCTCGGCCCCGCCGGCGAGCGCGATGAGCGCCAGGGCGAGCGCGTTGACCCGCGAGATCTCCTCGACGGCGTGGTGATCGACGAGCTTGAGGACGTGCGGCCCCGCGACGATGCCCGCGAGGATGTAGCCCGAGAGGTGCGGCAGGCGGAGCGGCTCGACGAGCTCGCTCGCGAGCGTGCCCGCGAGCAGGAGGAAGCCGATCGAGGCGATGGTGCCCGCCGGGCCGTTGTCGTTCGGGACCGCGCGCGTCGTCGCGTAGAGCACGCCGAACAGGATCACCAGCGCGACCGCGTGCGTGAGGTGGTTCAGCGGGCCCTTGGGGGCCGACCCGTGATGGCCGGAAGGGGGCGGGCCGTGCGGCTCGGGGGCGGCCGCGGGCCCAGGCGGGCCGGCGGGCGCGGCCGCGCCGGCGGGCGCGTCGGGCGCGATGTCAGGGAGTGCTGCAGCGCTCACGGGGACACCTCCTACCCCTCGCCCCGCTCGGCCACCGGCGGCGGCGGGACATCGCCGTCGCCCGGCGCGGCGTCGCGCGCGGCGCGGGCCAGCCCGCGGCCGAAGAAGAGCGACTCCCGCTCGGGCGCGGCCAGCTCGCCGGCCTTGCGGAGCGTGGCGCGCAGCGCCTGCGGCCCGACGAGCTCGCCGAACACGGCCGCCGCCGCCGCGGCGACGAGGACGGTGTGCCCGACCGGGCCCGGGAAGCGCAGCGCGAAGGCGAGCCCGACGCTGATGGCGACGGCGCCCGACGAGAGCAGCCCGAGGCCGAGCCAGGGCGAGGTGTCGCGCGCGTCCGGCGAGGCGACCCGGAAGACGAGGCCGGTCGCGAGCTTGCCGAGGACCCGCGCCGCGAGCGCGATCGCCACGATCCAGGGCAGGAACGGCGCCGCCTTCGGGTTCACCTGCGCGCCCGCGAGCAGGAGCGCCGGCAGGATGATCGGCCGCTCGGTCGGCGCGACCATCGCGACGATCTCCTCGCGGTGCCGGGAGAGCGCGGCGATGGTCACGCCCAGCGCGAACGTCGCGAAGAGCGGCGACAGGCCGACCCGCGCGCTCGTGCCCATCGTGAGCAGCGACGTGCCGAGCAGCACGCCCCAGCTCTGGATCAGGCGGAAATCGCTGCCGAGGAGCACGACCGCGATGAGCCCGAGCACCACGCCGATGAGCGCCGTGACGATCGTCCACCCCCAGAACGAGAGCGGCCAGTGGCCCGTCGCCTGCGGGACGAGCGCGAAGGCGCCGCCCATCATGAGCAGCGGCCCGAGGTCGTCGCAGTCGGCGATGTCGGCGATGAGGTCCGAGAGCTTGCCGCTCGCGCTGTAGCGCTGCGTGACCCAGAGCACGGCGTGCCGCGTCGTCTCGGCCGAGACGGCGCCCACGCCCGCCGCGAGCAGCACCCGGTCGCCGCGCTCCAGCGACGGCGCGCCGCGCGCCGCCGCGAACCACACCGCGGCGGCCACCGCCGAGCCGGTGAGCAGGCTCATCAGCACGCAGAGCGCCATGCGCGACGGCCGGACGCGGCGGTTGCCCACGAAGCCGAAATCGAGACCGACCACGAGCGCGAGCCAGCCGAGCGCGACGCCCGCCACGGGCTCGAACGCGGCGAGCGACGAGGGCTCGAGCAGCCCGAGCGCCGAGGGCCCGAGCACGAAGCCGAGCACCACGTACTCGGCGCCCGAGGGGAGGCCGATGCCCCGCAGCACGCGGCCGCCGACGAGCGAGCTGCCGAGGTATGACAGCACGAGCAGCCCCATCAGGAGCCAGACGGCGTTCACGAGGCCGCGCCCCGATCCGGCGGCGCGCGGCGCGGCGCGCCGCCGGAGTGCGCCGGCGCGCGCCCGAGCGGGATGCCGGCGGCGACGAGCGCCTGCGCCACGGCGGTGAGCCAGCGGCTGCGCACGTCGTCGCCGTCGCACGCCATCGTGGCCCGGAAGTGCGCGCCGCCCTCGTCGATCGCGACGAGCGCTGCGCGGGCGCGGCTGCCGAGGCTCGATCCGGTCTTCAGGAGCAGCTCCCGCACCCGGTCGAGATCGGCGGAGGGGTCGACGCTGATCTCGAGGGACACGAGCGGGGGGCGGCCGCGGACGCGCGTCGGGTGGAACAGGCTGAGCAGGTGGGGCACGCGCACGACGCACCCGTCCTCGTCCTCGAGGCGCGCCTCGATCAGCGTCAGCTCGCGGACCCGCCCGGACCGGCCGCCCACGTCGGCGACGTCGCCGACGCGCAGGCGCCGCCCGTAGATGACCGAGAGGCCGACGCCCGCCGAGGCGATGAGCGGCGTGCCGGCGAGCCCGGCCGACGCGAGCACCACGAAGCCGATCCGCGTGAGCGCCCCCTCGTCGGTGCCGGTGATGAGCGGCGCCGCGAGCAGCAGCGCGGCCACGAGGATGCCGAAGCGGACGAGGACCCCGGTCGCGACCGCGAGATCCGAGGGGAGCCACCCGAGCGACGTCTCGCCCCGGCTGACGCTCCCGAAGAACAGCCCCACGAAGCGGATGAGGACGATGACCGCGAGCGTCGCGAGGATCGCGAGCACGAGCACGGGGACGCTCCGCGCGATGCGCCCCATGAGCTCCGACATCGGCGCGAGCACGAAGCCGGTGAGCTTCTGGCTGTAGTTGCGCGTGGACTCGAACAGGGAGAGCGCGAAGAGGATCCAGATGTAGGCGATGCCCACCCGGACGAGGATGCCGGCGGCGCCGAGCGCGACGGAGAGCGCGCCCTGGGACGCGGCGGGCCGGAGCATCTCGATGCCGCGGACGTGCAGCGCCGGGAGCCGCTCCGGGTGCTCGGCGACCCAGGCGCGCGCCCGCTCGACGAGCTCGCCGACCTTGCGGAGCAGGAGCAGCGCGATCAGCCCCGAGAAGACGAGCAGCGAGAAGGAGAACACGCTCGTGGCGAGGCGGCTCCGGCTGTGCTCCTTGGCGAGGACGTCGCGCACCGTGGCGGCGATCGCGGCGGCGTGGACCGAGACGGTGGTGGTGCCCGCCGCGACGGCGTCCTCGGGCCCGATGTGGATGAGCGGGCTCTCGCCGACGTAGATCACCGCCACGCCCGCCTGCTCGTCGACGCGGACCTCGGGGACCTGCTTCTCCTGGGCGGCGCGCTCCAGCACCTTCGCCGCCTCGCGGGCGCGCTCCGGGGGGGAGAGGCTGCCGCGGTGCACGCGGATGGCGAACACCGTGCGGCCGAGCAGCTCGACGCGCGCCTCGGGCTGCTCGACCGTCGGGGGCGGCGGGGGATCGGGCGCGCGCGGCTCGGCCTGCTCGGCGGTCGGCTGCGGCGGCGCGGGCGCCAGCACGACCTGCGCGGCCGCCGACCGGGCCGGCGCGGGCGACGGCGCGACGTGCACGATCGGCGGCTGCACGGGCGGCGGCTGGGCCGCGGGCGGCGCCGGCGGCGTCGCGGCGGCCTGCTCGGGCGGCGGATCGGCCGCGGGCGGCGGATCGGCGGACGGCGCCGGCGCGGCGGCGGGCGGCGCCGAGGCGGCCTGCACGGGCGCGGGCTGCGCCGACGGCGCGGAGGCGGACTGAGCGGCCGGTGCCGACGCGGCCGGCGCCGATGCGGCCGGCGCCGACACGGCCGGCGGGGCGGAGGCCGGCGCGGGCGCGTGCTGCGCCGACGGCGCGGAGGTCGCCTGAGCGGGCGCCGCCGTGGCCCGCGCAGATCGCGGCGCGGCCCCCGAGGCGGAGGGCATCGGTGCGGGCGGCGGCGGCGCGGGCGCGTGCTGAGAAGGCGGCGCGGGCGCCCGCTGCTGCGGCGCGGGCGCAGCCTGCGCGAGCGCGCCCTGCGCCGCGTCGGCGAACGCTGGGCCGGCGAGAGAGACGAGGCCGGCGAGCGCGGCCAGAAGCGCGGGGAACAGCCGCTGCACGCCGGCACTTTCGACCGGAGGCGGTGCGCCGGTCAAGGCAGGATAGCGACGAGGCCGCTCGCGGGAACCACGGGCGCCCGCGCCAGCGCGGCGGTCGAGGCCGCGGGCCGCGCCGACGATCGCCCCGCCGGCGCCCGCCCGATGACGGATCGCCTTGCCGCCGCCGCGGGGCGCTGGCAGGGCGCCCGCGTGGCAAGGACCAAGAAATCCGTGGCCCCGTCGCTCCTCGTCGGCGACATCGGAGGCACGAACACCCGGCTCGCGCTCTACGACGCCTCCGGCGACAGGCCCCTCTCCGAGGCGGTCTTCCGCAGCCGCGAGCACGCGAGCTTCGAGGAGATCGCCCTCCCGTTCCTCGTCCGCAGCGACGCGCCCCACCCCGCGGTCGCCGTGCTCGGCGTCGCCGGCCCCATCAAGGACCACGTCGCCACCATCACGAACCTGCCCTGGCGCCTCGCCGAGCGCGAGCTGTCGCGCCGGCTCAAGATCGCGCGCGTCCTGCTCGCGAACGACCTCGTGGTCGGCGCCCGGGGCTGCCTGCACGTCCCCCGCGCCTCGATCGCGCCGCTCACCGAGCGCCGGCCGCGGCCGAAGGAGAGCAACCTGGCGGTCATCGCCGCCGGCACCGGCCTCGGCGAGGCCCGGCTCATCTGGGACGGCGCCCGGCACCTGACGCTCCCGACCGAGGGGGGCCACGCCGACTTCGCCCCGCGCTCCGCCGTCGAGGTCGAGCTGTGGCAGTTCCTCGCCGAGCGCCACCCGGATCACGTGAGCTACGAGCGGGTCCTCTCGGGCGACGGGCTCGGCGCCCTCTTCGATTTCTTCGCCGCCCGCGCCGCCCGCGTGCCCCGCGCGATCGAGCGCCGCCTCTCCGAGGGCGACCGCAACGCGGCGATCGCCGAGCTCGGGCTCGCGCGCGCGTTCCGGCCCGCCGCGCGCGCGGTCGACCTGTTCGTCGAGATCTACGGCGCCGAGGCGGGCAACCTCGCCCTGCGCGAGCTCGCGCTCGGCGGGGTCTTCGTCCTCGGCAACATCGCGAGGAACCTCGTCACCGCCCGGCGCGAGCTGTTCATGAAGTCCTTCCTGAAGAAGGGCCGCCTCACGCCCCTCCTCGAGGGGGTGCCCGTCGCCGTGGTCACCGATCCCCTCGTCGGCGTCCGCGGCGCGCTCGCCCTCGCGAGGGAGCTCACCGCGCGCGGCGACGACGACGACGACGCGCCCCGGCGCCGCGCGCCGTCCCGCAGGTCCTGAGCGAGGCGCGCGCCCACCGCGCCCCGCGCGCGCGACGCCGCGTCAGCGCGCGCCCGCGTCCTCCGCCCCGCCCGCGCCCCCGGGCGCCGGGATCTCGAAGACGAAGCGCGCGCCGCCGCGCGCCCCGGCCTCGACCCAGATCGAGCCCCCGTGCAGCGCGACGATCCGCCGCGCGATGTACAGGCCGAGGCCGGCCCGGCCCGCGCGCCCGCCCCGCCGCTGGAAGCGCTCGAACACCGCGGCGCGCTCCTCGGGCGCGATGCCGGGCCCCGCGTCCTCGACCGAGCAGCGCGCGCGCGCGCCCTGCGCCTCGAGCGCGATGAGGACCTCGGCCCCCCGCGGCGAGTGCCGGATCGCGTTCTCCACGAGGTTCAGGACGACCTGGTAGAGCCGCCGGGCGTCGCCGTCCACGAGCGCGGCGCCGGCGGCCTCGCGGCGGAGCTGCACCCGCGCCTCGGCCGCGATGGGGGCCACCGTGTCGACCACCTCGGCGACCACGTCGCCCAGCGAGAACCGCTGCGGCTCGATCCGCAGCTCCCCCGCGTCGGCGAGCGCGGCGTCGAGGATGTCCGAGATGAGCGACGTCATCCTGTCGACGTTGCGGAGCAGCCGCCCCGCGATCGTCGCGCGCTGCGCCGCCGTCGGAGGGCTCTCGGCGTGCTCGATGAGCGACCCCTGGAGCCGGATGGCGTGCAGCGGGGCCTTCAGGTCGTGCGACACGATCGACAGGAGCTCGTCGCGGTGCCGCCCGAGCTCCTCGAGCCCGGCGCGCGCCGCCTCGATCTCGGCGCCCTTTGTCGCGAGCTCGCGGGCGATGTCCGCGAGCGCGGTCGTCAGCGTGATGGCGGTCTCCTCGATCCGGACCGCGTCGCCCCGCGCGGGAGCCCGCCCGAGCAGGATGCGCGATCCGCCCGCGGTCGGGACCACGAGGAACTTCACCGGCGCCTGCCCCTCCCCCTCGCGGCACACCTGGAGCTCCCACGTTGCGGGCGCCTCGTGGGCCAGCGCAGCCGAGAGCTTCTCGCGGCTCTCCCCGTGGAAGAGCGACGCGACGTCCCTGCCCGGCGCGGCGGCGCCGCCGAGCAGCCGCTCCGCCGCCGCGCTGGCGTGGGTGATCTCGCCGCGCTGCACCACGAGCAGGAGGTCGTCCTCGCTCGCGAGGAGGGCGCCGAGGAGCGCCGCGGCGTCCGGCTGCGTCACCGCCATGCCCGCGCGACCTCCACCGCCCGCGAGGCCGACGCCGCGACCTCATCGGCCCCGAGCAGCTGGATCGCGTCGGGCAGCGCCGCGACGGCGCGGCCGCCCGCGAGGATCTTCACGCCGGGCACGTCCTCGCGCACGCGCTGGATGAGCGCGCGCGCCGCCGGCAGGTGCTCGACGAGGGTGACCGAGACGGCGAAGAGCTTCACCTCGCTCCGCCTGAGCCCCTCGAGCCCGCGCGCGAGCGAGATCCCCCCGCTCGCGAACGTCGTCTGCCAGCCGTCGAGGGCGAGGAGATCGGCGACCATGCGCGCGCCGAACCCGTGGAGCTCGGGCTCGACGTAGCCGACCACCGCCCGCGGGCCCCCCGCCGGCCATCGGATCAGCGGGTAGATGGAGGCGACGGCGGTCTGCGCGACCGCCGTGGCGAGGTGCTCGTCCGCGACGCTGATCCGGTTCTCGTACCAGCGGCGCCCGACCTCCTCCATGGCGGGCACGACGACGCGCTCGTAGACGTAGCCGAGCCCGTTGCCGATCGCGGCGTGCAGCACGCTCCGCGCGGCGACGTAGTTGCCCGTCAGGATCGCGGCCGTGAACAGGCGCGCCTCGGCGTCGTCGCCCTCGGCGATCCGCGGCTCTCGGCTTGCAGCTCCTCCCTCGCCCGACGGCATCTGCGCGCGTGTCGTGGCTTCTGGCGCAAGGAGCCGTGGCGTCAAGCCTCGCGCCGCGCGGAATCGCCGCGGCCGCGCGCCAGCGGCTCGACGCGCGCTGGCGCGCGGCCGCTGGCGCGCGGCGCGCGAGGGGACGCGGCCGCGCGCTCGCTACGCGGGCCGCGCCGCCGCGTCGAGCAGCCAGACGAGCCGTCCGGCCCCGCCGCGCGCGACGCGCGCCGGCACCTCGTCGGCCGGCCCCGGCCGCTTCGCCTGCTCCACGACCGCGCGCTTGCTCGCCCCGCGCGCGAGCAAGAGCTTGACCCGCGCCTCCCGGAGCACCGGGGGCGTCAGCGTGAGCCGCGCCTCCAGCCCCTTGTCCGGCTGCGCCGGGATCGCGGCGACGAGGCGATCCTCGATGGCCACCGCCCCCGTGCCGGGGAAGAGCGACGCCGTGTGCGCGTCGTCGCCGATCCCCAGCGTCATCAGGTCGAACGCCACCGCCGACGCGACCCCGAAGCGCGCGCGCAGGAGCGCCTCGTAGCGCGCCGCGGCCCCGGCGAGATCGGCCGCCTCCCCCTCCATGCGGAAGAAGCGGTCCTCCGGGATGCGCGCCGCCGCGAGATCCCGGCGCGCGGCGCCGTAGTTCGAGCGGGGGTGGTCGGGCGCGACCGCGCGCTCGTCCACCCAGAACCACTCGGTCTGCGCCCACGGGAGCGACAGCGCCGCGAGCCGCTGGTACGCCGGAGACGGCGTGCCCCCGCCCGACAGCGCGATCCGCGCGACGCCGCGCGCCTCGATCGCCTCCGCGATCGCGCGCGCCATGAGCTCCGCCCCGAGGAGCGCGAGCTCCGCCGCGTCCGCCGCGACGAGCGTCTCTTCACCACCGTTCATCTCGGTCCTCCTCCCTCCTCTCGGCCTCGTCAGAGGGCGCTCCACGCCGCGGCGGCGAGCACCGCCTCGCGCAGCAGCCGATCGCCCTCCAGCGAGTCGATCGTCTTCGTCAGCACCCACGTCTCGTCCCGGTAGCCGAGCGGGTGCAGGTGGTCGGCCGACCGCGCCCCCTCCATCGTCCACCGCGCCGTCGCGGGCGCCTTGTCGAGCCGCACGCACCCGAGCGCGAGCGGCTCGCCGCGCAGCGTCGTGAAGAGGCGCACGCCGTCGATCCGGCGCTGCGCCTGCTCCCCGGCCGGCGGCCCGTCGACCAGCGCGATCTCGATCGGCGCGCCGTCCGCCGCGCGGGCGCGGCCCACGACGCCGGCGCCGCCGGGCTGCGCCGGCCCCCGCGACTCGAACGTCCAGCCGAGCCGCGACGCCATCCAGCCGAGGAACAGCGCCGCCGGATCCGGCTTCGGCCCCGCGCTGCGCGCGATCTCCACCCGCCGGATCGCGCGGCACGCCTCGGGCATGTCGTCGAAGAACCGGGCCACGAGCTCGCGGAACGAGAACGTCCGCACGAACGCCCGGTCCGCGAGCGGCGCCCTCGTCCCGCGCGCCACCTCCGCGATCCGCTCGATGCACGTCTCGGCCGAGTCGAACACCAGCCGATCGCAGATCGGCGCGAGCGCGTCGCCGAGCACGTTCGGCGCGCCCGGCGCGAGCTCGACGATCACCGCCACGTCGGAGATCGTCAGCGCGCTCACCACCGACGCGACGCGCTCGGCGGCGGCCACCCCGAACGTGAGCTCCACGCGGTCGTAGCAGATCGGCACCTCCCCGGCGCGGCGGCACGTGGCCGACCAGTCGGCCTGCACGCTCAGCGGATCGAGCCGGTCGTCGAGCGTGATGAGCAGCGTCCGGCCCGCGTGCGTCTCGGCGAGCTCCTCGGTCTGCTCCTTCAGGCGCTCGACCTCGGCGCGGCTGCCCACCGCGACGAAGTTCATCGTCGACGCGCGCGTCTTCGGGGCCGGCTCCGGCCGCGACTCGTCGGGCGACGACCAGAACTCGGCGAGCTCCGACTCGACCCGCTTGATCACCTCGGCGATGCGCCCGGCGCTCACGGCCGCCTCCAGGCCCGCTCCGGCGGCCGCTGCTCGCCGCACGCCCCGCGGGCGCCTTCGGACGGCTGGACCAGGGCGTCGGCTTCCTGCGGGCCCCACGTGCCCGCGGCGTAGCGCGCGATCGGCGCGTTTTGCGTCCGCCACCCCTCGAAGATCGGATCGACGAAGCCCCACTGCGCCTCGACCTCATCGGCGCGCGTGAACAGCGTGGCGTCGCCGCGCAGCGCGTCGAGCAGGAGCCGCTCGTACGCCTCGGGCGTGCTCGATCCGAACGCGGCGCCGTAGCGGAAATCCATGGTCACGCCGCGGATCGCGATGCCGCTGCCCGGGATCTTCGCCGCGAACCGGAGCGAGATGCCCTCGTCGGGCTGGAGGCGCATGACGAGCGCGTTCGGCTCCTCGGTGGCGCCGGGGGCGCCCTTGAACAGGCCGTGCGGCAGGGGCTTGAAGTGCAGCACCACCTCGGCCACCCGCTTCGCCAGCCGCTTGCCGGCCCGCAGGTAGAACGGCACGCCGCCCCAGCGCCAGCTGTCGAGGTGAAGCTTCATCGCGACGTAGGTCTCGGTCATCGAGTCCTTCGCCACGTCGGGCTCCTCGGTGTAGCCGGGCACCTTCTCGCCGCGCACGATGCCAGGCGCGTACTGGCCGCGCACGGTCGACGCCAGCACGTCCGGCCCCTCGATCGGCCGGAGCGTCCGCAGCACCTTCACCTTCTCGTCGCGCACCGCGTCGGCGTCCCACGACGACGGCGGCTCCATCGCGACGAGCGTGAGCAGCTGGAGCGCGTGGTTCTGCACGATGTCCCGGGTGATGCCGACCTTCTCGTAGAACTTGCCGCGACCCTCGACGCCGATCTCCTCGGCCACGGTGATCTGCACGTGGTCGACGTGCTGGCGCGACCAGAGCGGCTCGAAGATCGTGTTGCCGAACCGGAGGACGAGGAGGTTCTGGACCGTCTCCTTCCCGAGGTAGTGGTCGATCCGGTAGATCTGCGACTCGGCCAGGTGGGCGAGCAGGTCGCGGTTGAGGGCGCGGGCGCTCGCCAGGTCCTCGCCGAACGGCTTCTCGACGACGACGTGCTGGAACGGCGCGTCCTTCTCGTGCGACGGCGGCGCGACGAGGTTCGCCGCGCGCAGGCCGCGCACGATGGGCGCGAACTGGTCGGGCGCGACGGCCAGGTAGAAGACGCGGTTTTTGCGGGTGCCGCGCTCGGCGTCGAGCCGCTCGAGCTCCGCGGCGAGCCGGGTGTACGTCTCGGGCTCATCGAACGACCCCTGGACGTAGCTGATGCCCTTCTCGAGCTCGCTCCAGGACGCCTCCTCGAGCGGGCGCCGCGAGTACTTCCCGACCGCCTCGCGCATCTCCTCGGCGAAGTCCGGCTTCGGGCGCCGCGCCACGCCGACCACGGCGAAGCCGCCGGTCAGCAGGCGGCTGAGCGCCAGGTTGTAGACCGCGGGCAACAGCTTGCGACGGGTCAGGTCGCCCGAGGCGCCAAAGATCACGAGCGCTGCCGGCGAGGCGGTTCGCTCCTCGGGCATTCCTTCGCGAAGCGGGTTCTTCTCGGCTTGGGTCATGGTGGATGAGCTCCGATCGGCGACGACGGGCACGATGCCCGCGCGCCTCCGCGGCGTAGGGTAGCTCCGATCGCGCCGGCGGAAGGCGGAACGACGCGCGCCGCCGTCGCCGCGCCGCCGCGTCGACGGCTTCGCGCGGGCGTGCGGGCCGGGCGCGCGGCGGCGCCGAGCGTGTCCGCCGGCTCGCGGCGCCCTTCCATCCGATCGCGACCGGTACTAGGCTCCCCCGCGCGATGGCCGCGCCGGTGCTCCCGCGAATCCGCGTCCCCCACCCTCACGTGCGGTGCGACAGCCAGGTGCTCGCCGGGAGCCCGCACGTCGCCGGGTCGCGCGTCCCGGTGCGGCGGCTCTGGGCGTGGCACCGCGGCGGCGCGTCGGTCGAGACGCTGCTCAAGCGGTACCCGAACCTCGGGCCCGCGCGCGTGCTCGACGCGCTCGCGTTCGCCTACGACAACCAGGACCTCATCGAGGCCGACATCGCCCGCGAGCAGGCGCTCTTCGAGAAGAAGGGCGGGCCCACGGTCGGCGCGCGCCCGCTCGCGCAGCTCAACCTCCCCTTCGACGAAGGCGACGAGTAATCAGGGCAAGGCGCGCGAGGCGCGTAAGGCGCGCGAGGCGCGCCGCTCCGCCGCACATCCCCGCTCGGCGCGCTCAGCTTGTTTCTTTACAGCCATCGTGACTTAGGGCAATAGGGCGCTCCATCGCTGGGGCTCGACGTGCGGGCTGCTCGGCATCGCGAGCGACGGCCGCGCAGGATCGCGGCTGTCCCAGCTTTCAAGGTGGCGGCCATTGGTGTAGGGTCCGCGCCCCATGGGGTACCCGTCGAGGTGCCGGAGGGTTTCTGAGATGAGCGTCAATCGATGGAAGTTGGTTGCGATGCCCCTTGCCCTGCTCGGGCTGGCTTCGCCTCTCCTCGTGAACTGTGGCGGCAAGGGGATCCCCGGCGCAGACAGCCTGCCGGGGCCCGCCGGTGACCTGGCGTCCGCCGCGGGCGGATGCGAGGAGCTGAAGAACGGCGGCATCGCCAACCTCAAGTTCGAGGGCGGCGCCGATGTCGAGGGCAAGATCAAGGGCTTCCTCGAGGCCGCTGCCTCGCTCGACAAGCTCACGGCGGACCTGGAGGCGGACCTCATCGCCTCGTGCGGCAAGCTCGGCAAGGATCTCGGCATGAGCGAAGCGGAGCTCAAGGCCGAGCCGAGCGGCGGCAAGGGCGCCGAGAAGGTCTGCAACGCGGTCTCGGCCAAGGTGAACGCCGCCGTCAAGGCGAACGCCGAGGCGAAGCTCGCCGTCCAGATCGATCCCCCGAAGTGCTACGCCGACGTCGAGGCCATGCAGAAGTGCCTCGGCGACTGCGGCTCGCCGGTGCAGCCCGGCAAGCTCGAGGCGAGCTGCGAGGGCGGCGAGATCAGCGGCAAGTGTGACGCCGAGTGCAAGGGCAAGTGCACCGTCGACGCCGGCGCGGCGTGCTCCGGCACCTGCAACGCGAGCTGCTCGGGCAAGTGCGAAGCCGGCTTCAAGGGCACCTGCGGCGGCAAGTGCGACGGCAAGTGCGACGGCAAGGACTCGAAGGGCGCGGCGTGCGCGGGCACCTGCGAGGGCAAGTGCGACGCCAAGGCCGAGGGCAGCTGCACCGGCACCTGCGACGGCTCCTGCTCGGGCTCCTGCGAGATCAAGGGCTCGGCCAAGTGCTCGGGGTCCTGCTCGGGCGGCTGCAGCGCCGAGATCAAGGAGCCGAAGTGCTCGGGCGAGTTCAAGCCGCCGAGCGTCGACCCGAGCTGCCAGATGCAGTGCACCGCGAAGACGGCCGGCGAGGCGAAGTGCGACGCGCCGAACGTCCGCATCGTGGCGAACGGCAAGGTGAACGCCGACGCGCAGAAGCTCGTCGCCGCGCTCCGGGCGTCGCTCCCGGCGATCGCCAAGGTCCAGCTCGGGACCGGCAAGAAGCTGGCGGCGGCCGTGTCCGGCGTCGGCAAGGCGGGCGTCGAGGTCAAGGACGCGGCGCTCAAGGCCGGCGGCAAGGCGGTCGCCTGCGTCGCGGCCGCGGTGGACGCGTCGGCCAGCGCGACGGCCTCGATCGATGTCAACATCAAGGCCAGCGCCAGCGTCAGCGGCTCGGCCAGCGGCTCGGCCAGCGGCGGGACCTGATCCCCGGAACGGCTTGAGTCCGGACGCGGCGGCGGTCACCCCCTCCCGGGGGTGCCGCCGCCGTCGTCATTTTCGGCCCCGATCCGAGATCGACAGCGCAGCTCTGGGTGCCGGCTCACGTTCCTTGTCGCCGCGCGGCGCGCGGACGTCCAGGCGAGCACCGGAATCTCCCCCCGAACGTGACATGCACGTTTCTTGTCGAACCCGGCAAGATGCAGCAGGCCGTCGAGGCGCGGCGCGCCGCGAGGCGGCAAGCTGGCAAGATGGCTGCAAAAGTGGCCATTGCGCGCCGTCACGGCGCCGCGTCCGGAGTATCATGATGCTTCTGCGGGTGATGACGGGGTACTCGGAAGGGCAGGTACGATGGTCGGCGGTCCCTTGATCGAGCGCGGCGCCAGGATCGGCGAGTACACGATCGACGAGCCGCTCGGCGAGGGCGGCTTCGGCGCGGTGTTCCGCGGCCACGACGAGTCTGGGAACGTCGCCGCCATCAAGATCTTCAAGGAAGTGAGCGCCCAGAACGTCGGGCAGCTCTTCGCCCAGCAGAACGAGATCGAGGCGCTGCTCCGCCTGCGCCATCCGTCGCTGGTGAAGCTCTCCTCGTATGGCGTCCTCGACGGGATCGGCCTCTACCTCGCGATGGAGCTCGTGCAGGGCGAGACACTCGACAGGTACCTCGCGCGGATGGGCTCGCTCGACACGATCGAGGCCCTGCGCATCGCGCGCCGCGTGGCCGAGGCGCTCGCCCACTGCCACGCGCTCAACGTGCTGCACCTCGACCTCAAGCCGAGCAACATCGTCCTCACCGATCCGTACGAGCCCCGGCTCAAGATCCTCGATTTCGGCCTGGCCACGCTCACGGTGAGCTTTCAGCCCGAGCACGCCCGCGTCAACGCGGGCACCATCGCCTACCTCGCGCCCGAGTGCCTGAAGCGGGGCGGGCTCGCGCGCCCGAGCCCCCGGATGGACCTCTACGCGGTCGGCGTCGTGCTCTACGAGCTGCTCGCCGGCCGCCTCCCGTTCGCGGACGGCACCGTCGACAGCGTCATCAACCAGAAGGTCTACGGCACCCTCGTGCCGCTCGCCACCGTGGCCCCGGAGACGCCGGCGCCGGTCGTCGCGCTCGTCGACGAGCTCATGCAGCGCGACCCCGCGCGGCGCTTCTCGAGCGCGGCCCGGCTCTGCGCCCGGCTCAAGGAGCTCTACTACGTCACGCTCCACGGCACCTCGCAGCCCCCGGCCGCCGACGCGGCCGAGCGCGAGCGCGACGCCGCCCCGCCCGAGGCCCTCGACGACGCGCCGTTCATGGGCCGCGAGCTGGAGCTCGGCCGGCTCGCCGAGCTCCTCCAGGGCGCGGTGTGCGGCGAGCCGCGGCCGGCCGTGGTGGTCGGCGACACGGGCGTCGGCAAGAGCCGCCTCGTCGCCGAGCTGCTCCGGAGCGTC
Source organism: Sorangium sp. So ce836 (assembly GCF_028553905.1). Classification (NCBI taxonomy): domain Bacteria; kingdom Pseudomonadati; phylum Myxococcota; order Polyangiales; family Polyangiaceae; genus Sorangium; species Sorangium sp. So ce836. The sequence continues at coordinate 7,661,406 of NZ_CP102233.1, forward strand.
GAGCAGACGGGCACGGCCATCGTCGCCTACGGCAGGTGCCGCGAGCTCTCCGGGCTCATCCCCTACTCCGCGATCCGCGAGGCGCTGACGCAGGTCGCGCTCTGGCTGGAGCGGCACAACGACAGCCGCGCGGCGCGCATCCGCCGGCTGGTCAGCCTCGTGGTCGCCGACGACGCCGCCCTGCTCCAGGGGCTCGTCCCCGAGCTCATGCGCGCCGTCGGGCTCGCCGACGAGGGCGGCGCCATCGGCCCGGGCGGCACGCGCTGGATCGCCGATCTCCTGCTGCGGCTGCTCGGCGCGATCGCCGAGGAGATCCCCGTGGTCCTCGCGATCGAGGACGTCCACTGGGCCGACGAGGCGACGCAGGACGTGCTCCTCCGGATCTCGGACCAGCTCGGCGAGCGGCCGATCCTGCTGCTCGGCACGGCCCGGCCGCCGTTCCCCGGGCGCGGCGCGCCCGGCTCGACGCTGCCCCCGCCGGCCTCGGCCGGGCTGCGCGGCTCGCCCGGCTCGTCGCCGATGACGCCGCGCTCGGCGGGGTGGCTCGCCTGGAAGGGCGTCGAGCGCCTCGATCTCGGCCCGCTCCCGCCCGAGGCGAACCGGGCGCTGCTCTCCGCGCTCGGCCGCGGCGCGGGCGACGACCTCGTGCAGGAGCTCGTCCGCCGCGTCCCGCTGCTCGCCGCCGGCAACCCGCTCTTCAACATCCAGGTCGTCCGCAACATGGAGACCGAGGGCTTCCTGCAGCGCGGCCGCGGCGGCGCGCTCGAGATCTCCCGCGCCGACGCGCACTACCGCGCGCCCGCCTCGGTCTCGGACGTCCTCGCCCGCAGCATCGAGGCGCTCGATCCGACGACGGTCCAGGTCCTCGGCGTGGCCGCGCTCATCGGCCGCCAGTTCCTGCGCGACGATCTGGTCGAGCTCGGCCTCTTCGGTCCGGCGGAGGTCGACAGCGCCCTGCGCGACGCCGCCGCGCACCACATCTGCCTGAGCGAGGACGGGGGCCTCACGTCGTTCTCGCACGACGCGGCGCGCGAGCAGCTCGCCGCCCGCGTGCCGCCCGGGGATCGCGGCGAGGTCCACCGGCGCATCGCGCGGCGCATCGAGCTGCGCGGCGGCGATCCGGGGACGCTCGCGCACCACGTCGAGCGCGCCGGCGAGCTCGACCGCGCCGCGGAGGCGTACCTGCTCGCGGCGAACGAGGCCGACCGCCTGCAGGACCCGCACGGCGCGAGCCGCCGGCTCAAGCAGGCGCTCGCGCTGCTCGAGCGGCTGCCGCTCGACCCGGCGCGGATCGAGCTCCGGGCCCGCTGCGCGCACGAGCTCGCGCGCGTCGCGTGCCTGCTCGGCAGCACGGCGGAGCCGCTCGATCTGCTCCGGCGCACGCAGGGCGCGCTGCCGGACACGCCGCTCGTCACGGCGGCGCTCTCCAGCGCGCTGTCGCGCGTGCACTACGTCCGGGGGGAGTTCGCCGACGCCGTCGCGCACAGCCGCAAGGCCCTCGCGGCGATCGGCGCGAGCCCCGAGCTCCGCCCGTACCAGTGCCTGCCCGCGAACATCCTCGGGCGCGCGCTGTGCGCGGCGGGCAAGGTGGGCCCGGCGACCGAGCCGCTGCGCCGCGGCTGCGAGCTCGCGGAGGCGGCGGGCGAGTACATCGAGCTGTGCCACTCGCGCGGCATCCTCTGCGTCGCCCTGAGCCAGGCGGGCTGCTACGCCGAGGCCGAGCAGAGCGCCGCCGACGCCGCGCGCCTGGCCGAGCGCCTGCGCGACCCGGTGCGGCTGCTCGGCACGTGGTTCTACTACGCGGTGCTCGCCGAGGGCCGGTTCGACTGGGATCTCGGGGTCCGGTCGACCGCGCAGCTCCTCTCGTACGCCGAGGAGCACGGCCTGAGCGGGCTCTACCTGTACGTCGGCACGATGTACGCGGGCCGGCACCAGTTCCATGTGGGCCACCTGGCGCGGGCGCGGGTGCTGATCGCCAACGCGTGCAACCTGAGCGGCGTGCTCGGCATCGGCATGGGGCGCGGCTGGGCCGAGGGGTACCTGGGCGACGTGCTCTTCGTGCAGGGCCAGGTCCGCGAGGCGCTCGCCGCCTACGATCGGGCGATCGAGATCGGCTCGGCGGGGACGGGCGACGCGTACGCCGTGGGGCTCGGCCGGGTCGGCCGGGTGCACGCGCTCGCGCTCCTCGGCCGCGACGCCGGCGAGCTCCGGGCGTACGCCAGGGAGACGCTCGAGCTCATCCGCGCCTCCGGCAACCGGACGCAGCTCGTCACGGCGCTCGAACGCTGCGCCGAGGCGTTCGACGCGCTGGGCGAGGAGGCGGAGGCGCGCGACGTCCGCGCCGAGCGCGAGGTGCTCGTCGACGAGCTCGGCCTCGTCGACCCGACGTTCTGGCCGCGGCCTCCGGCCGAGGCGGCGTTCCAGGGTCACCCGCGGGCGTACTGGACCGACGCGCCGCGCGAGGTCCGGTCGTCGGCGCCGAGCAGCCTGGGCACGACGCAGATCGTCGGCGCGACGGTGGCGGAGCTCGCGGCGGCGGCGACGCTCGCGATCACGGAGGACGACCTCGGCGCGCGGACGCACGTGGCGATCCCGCGGCTGCGCCACGTGACGTTGCTCGAGACGCTCGCCTCGGTGGAGGGCTTCGTCCCGCGCTTCGACGGGCCGGAGGCCCCGCCGGTCGCGAAGTGATCGCGGAGGGGGGCGCCGCCGTGGCGCCGGCCGGTCCGATCGAGGTCGCGCGCACGGCGCTCGCCCACGCCTGGGCGATGCTGTTCCTGGTCGTGCTGCTCCCGGTCGGCCTGCTCTGCTTCCCCTTCGATCCCCGGCAGCGGATGCACGACCGCCTCTCGGTGGTGTGGGCGGCCGGGGCGCTCTGGCTCGTCGGCGTGCGCGTCGAGGCCAAGGGGGTCGAGCACGTGCGGCCGGGCGAGCGCTACGTGATCGCGGCGAACCACCAGAGCACGCTCGACATCCTCGCGTTGCTCGTGGCGCTGCAGGCGCGCGCGCCGTTCCGCTTCCTGGCGAAGCGCGCGCTGTTCCGGGTGCCGGTGCTCGGCTGGGGCATGCGCCTCTACGGCCACACGCCGGTCGATCGGCGGCGCGCCCGCGGCGCCGTGGCGGATCTCGGCGCGGCGCAGCGCAACCTGATGCAGCGGTGGTCGACGGTGTTCTTCCCCGAGGGCACGCGGAGCGCGACCGGCGGGCTCTTGCCTTTCCGGCTGGGCGCCTTCCGGGTCGCCGGGGCCGCGGGCGCGCGCGTGCTGCCGGTCACCATCGTTGGCGCGGGCGCGCTCCAGCCGAAGGGCCGCTACGCCGCCGCGCCCGGCGTCGTGCGGGTCGTCGTGCACCCGCCGCTCGATCCGCCCGGGCCGTCGCTCGAGGAGCTCCGCGCCTCGATGGAGGCGTGCCGGGCCGCGGTGGCGTCGGCGCTGCCGCCGGCGCTCCGCGGGGCGGGCGAGACGGGGGGCGGGTGAGCCGCGGGGGGGCATGCATGAGCGGCGTCCACGCTGGCTGAGCGTGCGTGGATACACCGCAGCAGGGATGTCGTCGCGCGGCGGGGCGCGACGAGGAGCGCGCGAGGCGAGACACCGCTACAGCACGGCGACGCTCGTGTCCGGAGCGAACGCCCAGCCGAAGGAAGCGCGGCGACACGTTGCATGACGCCACGGCCCCACCGAGATTCACCTCGGCGTCGAACGACAGCCGAAGGCCGAGGGATAGATTCACCAACCTGGTGCTCCAGGACCTGCCTCTCGGCGCGATGTTTCAATCGTTCCACGCATAGCGGCCACAATGGATGTCCGATACACCATAGCGCTCCTTCGTCGTCATGCGCGTCGAGTGAGCGCGGCTATCAGAGGACAATCATGGTCCATCGAGAACGACTCGATTCGATCTTCTCGGAGGCTCGCCTTCGCATGACGCGCCTCACACCGCGCCGCGAGCGGGGCCAGCAGGCGCTGCGCTCGGGTATCGGCCCCTGCGCCCCGACCGCTTTCAATGTGCCCAAAGCTTGGCGCCCCACCTGGAGCTCCCGCCGCTCGTCCGGAAATTGCGCGGGAATTGCGCGAAATTGCGGGCGAGCGGCCCTCGCCCGCGCCGCCGGGCGTACGGGAAGCGCCGGGTCTACCCAGGCAGCCATCACCGCCGTCGCCGCCGCTTCCCGCCCACGGCGGGGCTTCCAAGCGCGTCGGCCGTCCGGTAGATTGTCGAAATGGCATACCAGGGTTCCGGTCCACCAGCGGCTGTATCAGAGCCAGTGGATGTGGATCGCGTGCGGCGCGAGCGGGACCTCTACCGGAAGCTCCTGGACCTCGGCGCGAACAACGAGATCGAGCCCTTTCTCGAGGAGGCGCTCGCGCTGATCGTCGACATCGCCGGCGCTCGCCGCGGCTACCTGGAGATCCGGGACGACGGCGCCGACGCCGGGGGGGCGCCGTTCTGGATGGCCCGCGGCTGCACCGAAGAGGACGTCGCCGGCGTGCGCGCGGCGATCTCGCGCGGCGTGATCGCGCAGGCCATCGCCTCGGGGCAGACGATCGTGACCAGCTCGGCGCTCAACGACCCCCGCTTTCGCGACCGGGGCAGCGTGCGCGCGAACCGCATCGAGGCGGTGCTCTGCGCGCCCATCGGCGCCGACCCGCCGCTCGGCGTCCTCTACCTGCAGGATCGCATGCAGCCGGGGCCCTTTCGGGACGAGGACCGGGCGCACGTCGAGCTCTTGGCGCGCCACGTCGCCACGCTCGCCGATCGCCTGCTCCTGCGGCGGCGAACCGCCGAGTCGGCGGACCCCACGCTGCCTCTTCGAAAGAAGCTGCGCGCGGACGGAATCCGCGGGAGGAGCCCCGCGCTCGCTCGGCTCTTCCAGCAGCTCGCCCTCGTCGCGCCGCTCGACGTGAGCGTCCTCCTGACGGGGCCCACGGGGAGCGGCAAGACCGCCGTCGCCCGCGTCCTCCACGACAACAGCCCTCGGGCCGGCAGGCCCTTCGTCGAGATCAACTGCGGCGCCCTCCCGGAGGCGCTCATCGAGAGCGAGCTCTTCGGCGCCATGCCGGGCGCGCACTCGACGGCGAGCCGCAGAGTCCCGGGCAAGGTCGAGGCGGCCGAGGGGGGGACGCTGTTCCTCGACGAGGTCGCGGAGCTCAGCTTGACGGCCCAGGCGGCGCTCCTCCAGCTCCTCCAGTCGAAAGAGTACTTCCCGCTCGGCGGGTCCAAGGCGGTGAGCGCGGACGTGCGCATCGTGGCCGCCACGAACGCCGACCTGCGCGCCGCCGCGGCGAAGAAGGCCTTTCGAGAGGACCTGTTCTATCGCCTCCAGGTGCTCCCGGTCCGGGTGCCCTCCCTCGCCGAGCGCCGCGAGGATGTGCCGGAGCTCGCGGCCCACTTCTGCGAGCAGGCCGTGCGCACGTACAACCTCCCGCGGCTCGAGCTGTCGGTCGGCGCGCTGCGGGCCGTCGAGAACGCCGAGTGGCCCGGCAACATCCGCGAGCTGGCCCACGCGGTGGAGGCCGCCGTCATCCGGGCCGCGGCGGACGGCGTGCTGCGCGTCGAGCAGCGGCATTTCTTCCCCGAGCCCGAGCCGGCCCGCGGCGACGCCGGAGAGCGCGGCGACGCCGGAGAGCGCGGAGACTGGCTCACGGGACAGCCGACCCTCCAGGCGGCCACGCGGGCGTTCCAAGCGCGCTTCGTCCGCCGCGTGCTGGACGAGGGCGGCTGGAACGTCTCTGAAGCCGCGGCGCGGCTCGACATCGCGCGGTCGCACGTCTACAACCTGATTCGAGGGCTCGGGCTGGAGCGACCGAAAGGTGTCTAGCGCGGCGGCTCTCTCCGTGCAGGGCTCCTCCCCCGGGGCGGCGCCCGGCCCGCAGCCGGACCTCGGCGCGGTGTACCTGGAGGAGCACAGGGAGCTCGTCCTCGAGGAGATCCGCCGCATCATCCGCGCGGGCTCCCCGGGGGACGATCGGGCCTACCGGCTGATGCTGGATTATCCGCTGCGCCGCGCGAAGGGGCTGCGTCCCGCGCTGTGCATCGCCGTCTGCCGCGCGCTCGGCGGGGAGCTCGAGGAGGTCCTCCCGTCGGCCGCGGTGGTCGAGATGTACCATAACGCCTTTCTCATCCATGACGACATCGAGGATGGCTCGCTCACCCGGCGGGGCGGGCCCGCGCTCCACCGGACCCACGGCGTCCCCGCGGCGGTCAACTGCGGTGACGGCCTCCTCGCGCTCACGCTCGGTCCCCTGCTGGCCAACACCGACCGGCTCGGCCTCGGCCGGGCCCTGCGCATCCTCGACGTCTACGCCCGCGCCGTCATCGAGTCGTTCGAGGGGCAGGCGCAGGAGCTCTCGTGGATCGACGAGGGGACATGGCAGCTCACCGACGCGGACTACGAGTCGATGGTGCGGCGAAAGACGTGCAGCTACAGCTTCGTCGCGCCGGGCCTCGTGGGGGCGGCGGTGGCCGGGGCGGAGCCGCGCCTGGAGGCGCTCCTCGTGTCGTTCCTGGAGAGCCTCGGCCTCGCCTTTCAGATCCAGGACGATCTCCTCAACCTCGAGGAGGGGCGCGCCGATTACGGCAAAGAGCTCGCCGGCGATCTCTGGGAGGGCAAGCGAACGCTCATGCTGCTGCACGCGCTCCGCTCCGCCCGGGAGGCCGACCGCGAGGAGGCGTTACGGATCCTGCGCAAGCCGCGGCCGGCCGCCGGATCGCCGGAGGCCGGGCTCGCGGATCTGCTGAGAGGGATGGTGGAGGAGCGGATCATCGACGAGGCCGGTCGCGCCGCGATGATGCGGTATCTCGACCGCCGGGCCGCGTCGTCGGGCGAGAAGACGGAGGACGACGTGCGGTTCCTGTGGCGGCTGATCGACGATCACGGCGGCATCGAGCACGCCCGCGGGGTGGCGGGGCGCCACGCGGCGTCGGCCGAGGTGCGGTGGCGAGAGCTCGCGGAGGTGCTGGCCGACTCCGTTCACAAGCGGTTCATCGGCTGGCTCAAGGACTATGTCGTCCAGCGGACGTGGTGAAGCGATGTCGGTTCGAAAGGACGGCCTGGCCGAGGCCCAGGCCGTCGACATTCAGGCGATGTTCGAGGCGCTCTGCCGCGTTCAGAGCGGGGCCAGCGCGAACGACGGCCCCGAGGCGCGGCTCGCGAGGTTCGCGCGCGAGGCAGGCGCGCCCGGGGCTGCCGGCGGCGCGCGCGAGGCAGGCGCCCCCAGGGCTGCCGGCGGCGCGCGCGAGGCAGGCGCGCCCGCGGCCGCCCGCGGCGCGCGCGACGGCGAGGACGACTTCCCGGATTTCTCGGTCGATCCGCCGGTGGCCGAGCCCCTGGAAATGCCCGCGGAGCCGTCGTTCGGCCGCGAGCCCCGGGCCGACCGCGGACTCGATCCCGGCGCCGGCGCCCCGCCCGGCGGCGAGCGGGACGCGATCCTGGCTGCCCTCCTGGGCGCGCTCGGCGACTACCAGCGCCTCCTGGTCCGCTACAGCCGGGAGTTCGACGAGGCGCTCGCGCGGCGGGCCCGCGGCGAGGCGGAGGCCGGCGACGCCGTGCTGGAGCGCCTGCGCGCGGCCCAGGCGCTCCTCGTCAAGTACCCTCTCGCCGGACAGGCGGCCTTCCACGCGCTCGTCCGGGAGGGCCGGCGGTTCTCGGAGACCGACGAGGGTCGCTCCTGGAAGCGGCGCCTCGCGGGCTCTCCGCTGCTCGCCCGCGCGCGCACCCTCTTCGAGGGCCTGTCCGGCGGGATCGTGAGCGAGGAAGGCGGCGCGGTGCCCTCGGCCTACGTCGATGCCTTCGTGCGCGCCCTCGATCGCGATCTCGAGGGCGTGCTGTCGGACCTGGCCGGCGCCGGAGAACGGCCGTGAGCGTCACCGCGCCCGAGCTCGATTTCGACACGCACGACGGGTTCCTGCACGCCGTGCTCGGGCTGCTCGGCGCGAGCCGGGAGATCGCGTCGCTCGCGGGCCTGGCGGCCGCGGCGGGCCGACCCGGCGGCGACGGCGGGCCAGTCTCCGGGGACGGCGAGGCGGAGGACGCGGTGCTGCTCGCGCTGCTCGGGGTCCTGTCGCTGAGCGGGCGCGTGCAGCGGATCGCGGAGACGTGGGCCGAGGGCGCGTCGCCCCCGGAGGGGCCGCCCCCCGCAGGGGTGCCCGTCCGGCCGGTGGAAGATCTCCTCCGGTGAGCCTCTCTGCCGCGCGGCTCAGCGCCCTCGCCGCGGACGCCGATCCGTGGCGCGGTCTGCCGTTCGAGCTCGAGGCGAGGCGAGACTACAAGGAGTGGCAGCACTTCGTCGTCTTCGGCGAGGACTGGACGTCGCTCTTCAACCTCAGCCTGGAGGGCGGCGGCGCGGGAAAGGCGATCACGGTCGTCTGCCGGCAAGCGTGGCGGGGGCACGTGGCGCGGTGCCCGAGGCCCGAGGTGCGCCCGGGCCGCATGGACGCGACGTTCGATCGCGCCGCGATGCGGTGGCGCGGCGGCCGGTACGAGATCGTGAACCACGGCGACGGCGCGCGGATGGAGGTCGTCCTCGCGCCCGCGTCGGTGCCCTCGCTCAGCCACGACATCCGCCTCGGGCCCGGGGCTCACCTGAGCTGGTGTCTCGTGCCGCGGCTCCTGGCGTCGGGCTGGGTGGAGATCGAGGGACAGCGGCGCTCGTTCGAGGACAGGCCTGCGTACCACGACCACAACTGGGGTCGATTCCGCTGGGGCGGCGATTTCTCCTGGGAATGGGGCTGCGCGGTGCCCAGCGATCCGGCCGTCCCGTGGACGGTGGTCTTCTCGAGGATGAACGATCGCGCCCGCACCCGGACCACCGCGACGAGCGTGTTCCTCCTGCGGGGCGGGGCGATCGTGCGGTATTTCCGGAACACCGAGGCGCGCTTCACGGCCGAGGGCGCCGTGGATGCGCGGCCTTCGGGGCGCGTGCCCGCGGCGGCGGCGCTGCTCTTGCCGGACCACGACCGCGACGTGCCGCGGTGGACGAGATTCGAGGCGAGCCGGGGCGGAGAGTCCCTGTCGGGGGAGATCGAGGCGGGCGTGCGCGGGCAGATCCTCGTGCCTTCCGAGACCGACGTCCGCCGCGTGGTGCGGCTGAACGAGGCCCACGCGCGCGCCCGGATCCGCGGCGTCTGCGCCGGAGAGGCGGTCGAGCTAGACGGCCCGTGCCTCCTGGAGGTGGTCCGTGGCTGAGCCGGTGACGCGCACGCTGCGGCGGGCGCTGCGCCTGATCGCGGCGCGGCAGCCGGAGGCGAGCGCCGCGATGGCGGGCTGCCTCGAGGGGCTCACGGTGTCGGTGGACGTCGCGTCCGAGCCGGCGGTGGGGCTCGGCGGCGTCGGGCGCGAGGTGGTCGAGGTGCCCTTGGCGGAGCGGGCGGCGGTCCGGATCTCGACGGACCGGAAGAGCATCCGGGCGCTCTTGTCGGGGGAGCGGACGCTGAGCGAGTCGCTGCGGGGCGGGGCGGTGGGCCTCGCCGGGAAGGTGGAGGACCTCTCGCGGGGACTCCGCGCGTTCGAGATCTTCGTGGGAGCGTTGTTGCGGATCGACGAGGCGGAGGAGCTCCGCCTGGAGCTGGAGAGCGGGGAATGAGCGACGAGAGACAGCGGGGCGGAAGCCGGAGGCGGGGCCCGGCGCACAAGGAGCGCGTAAAGCTGAGGGAGGAACTCCACAAGCGATCCGAGTTCCTGGAGTTCTGCGCGCGAACCAAGGCGCTCCCAACTCCAGATCGCAAGCCATACAAACTGCTGTCCGACATCTCCCGCCGAGAAGACTGGCAGGATATCATCCTGCGCTCGCTCGCGAACTTCAATCCCAAAGAGCCATTCTACGGTGAGCTGGTCGACTATGGCAGCCAGTCGAGGTGGCTCAACAGCACGCCTGATGGAGACGGCTCCCACGATCGCCTGCAGGCGCTCGACCTCGGGCGGGCAGCCAACCGTGCGCAGGACTCCGTGAAGCGTTTCGTACGGCAGCAGCTCATGTATCTATTGCTCTGCCAGTGCAAGTACGCGGCCCCGCGGCACACGGATGCGGTCGCGGACAAGGACGTCTGGCCGACGGTCGTCGACGAGCAGCTCCGCACGTGGCACGCTGCCATTCCAAGCGAGGTGCTCGCGTTCTACGACGCTGCGCTGCTCGAGCTCCTGGCGGATCGACGGCTCGCGGGGGACATGGGTGCGTCCGTGTACCAATCGAACCTCAATAGGACGCGCAGCGAGCACAGCGCTCACTTGACGGCGGCCAAGGAACAGGATCGGAAGGTGCCAGCCCGCCGCGAGCTCGAACGCCTGCTGGACTCCGCCTTCTACTCGTCGGTAGACCGGCCGAGCCCTTACTGGTACCTCCTTCAGAAACCGAGATCCATCCTCGACTCCATCGTAGAGCTCCTGGGCAAAAAGGGGGCGACTGATCTCGTGGCCTGGTGCATGGCGTTGTTCCAGGCCGCCGGCGACAGACCAATTCCCTGCATACATCCTGTGGAAGGGTCGCCCTGGTTCTACGATCCGGACCGCGTCTGCAAGTTTCTCAACGCGGCCCGTTACGCGCTGGGAGCGCCCCGTCGCGCCTACGCCGGCAAGCAGGATGCCGAAATGGACGCGAGGTCGGCGGACATCCTCGAGCAGGAGCTGGTTCTATTTACCAACGCTTGCCTGGAGGAGCCGGAAGAGCAGGAACGCACGCCGACAAGCTATCGGAGCATCTTCGGCCAGAAGCCGACGGAGACGAACAGAAGGCAATATTTCGACCAACGCTCAGCGATAGAGCGCGTTTGGTGGAGGTCGTTCATATTTCAGAAAAAGAAGGAGGCACCCGAGCGCCTTGCGCGCTGGTGCAATCGGACCCTCCGAGACGGCTGGACGATTTCGAAGCCGATCGGCGCGAAGGCCGGTCGAGGCGGTCGCACCGTCGTGCTGGTCTACGGGGCCGGGATTGCGGGGCTCACGGCAGCCCACGAGCTCGCAGAGCGCAACTTCCAGGTCCACGTCATCGAGCCTGCTTCGCCCGACCCGCGAGAAATCACGTGGCAGGACCCTGATTTCCAGGTCGAGCCCGACCTCCAGGTGGGCGGCATGGCTCGGACTCAATGGGACGCCCTGTATGAGCACAAGGCACAAGAAGCTCGCAGAGCAGACGAAGGAGCTTGCAGAGCAGGCGCACAAGGAGCTCGCAGAGCAGGCGCACAAGGAGCTCGCGGCAAGCTAGTTCCGGGGGAGCACGGGTACCGCCTCTTTCCTAGCTTCTATCGGCACATCTTCGATACCATGAAGCGTACGCCCGTCGGAAACCCAGGGCCCGGCCACCGTCCCACGGCCTTTGATCAGCTCGAGCCCACCTTCCGCCAGGTGTTCGCCGCGCGCAAGGGCTTGGTCCCGCTCAGCCGGGAGCGCCCGCGCAGCCTGGAGGCCTTCAGGACGGAGTACATGCGCCTCACGCAGGGGCTCGGCTTCGGCCGCCGGGATCTCACGCGCTTCTTCTTCAAGCTCGTCCGCTACCTGATGACGTGCAGCGCGAGGAGGGAAAAAGAATACGAGGGAGTATCGCTGTTCACGTTTTTCGGCGCAGATCAGAAAGGCTGCTACTCCGAGCCGTTCATCCAGGCGATCCGGGCCGCGCCACAGGCGCTGGTCGCCATGGATGCAGAGCACTGCGACGCGCGCACCCAGGCCAACGTGTACTTGCAGCTCCTCCTCGATCAGGTGCTCGGCGGACAGTACACGGACTGCATCCTCTCGGGCCCGACGAGCCACGCCTGGCTCGTCCCGTGGCGCAAGCACCTGGAGGAGAATCTCGATGTCAAGTTCCACCAGGGTGAGCTCCTGAGCATCACGGGCACCGGGAAAAAGCTGGAGGTGCTGGTCCGAGGGCAGCGCCTAGCTCTCCCGGACGCCGACTACCATGTCGTCGCGCTCGACGCCGTCGCGGCCGAGCGGGTGACTCGGTGGTGGAACTCCAGCGAGATGAGCACCCTCCCACACGACGGCGTGCCCCGGGAGCTTCGAGGGTTCACCAGCTACATCACGACCCAGCTGCCTGCCGGGCTGGGACGCTACGAGATCGCGGTCACCTACACGAGCCCTCTCTCGCCGCAGGAGGCCGACGACAAGCTGCGGAGCCTCCTCCGCCGAGTCCAGGCCGCCGAGGACGATGAATCGCTCGAGCAACGGGAACGATCCGTGTTCCGCTCGGCGACGTATTCGACCGGCCAGACCGTGCAAGAGCCGGAGGGCGTACCGGAGCTGCGCCTCCATTTCTGGTTCGACCGCAGGGTCGGCCCGCACGAGGTGAAGATCCTCGAAAATGTCCTCCGCCGCTGGGCGCGCCCTGCGGAAGACGTGCGGCTCACCAGCGAGAGCGCACAGCAGTTCCCGCAGGCGGTGCGCGTGACGACACCGCGCCTGCCCGGGCAGCGGTACGGCGACGCGCCCGGCGATCGGCTCCAGACGTTCACGGGAGTCCAGTATTACTTCGACCAGGATTTCAAGCTCGTACGTGGACACGTCTATTTTCCGGACACCGAGTGGGGCCTCTCCGCCGTGTCGCAGTCGCAGTTCTGGGTAGGGAAGCATTTCGACGGCATCACCCCGCGCATCCGTGGCGTCCTGTCGGTGGACATCGGGAGCTGCTGCCGGCGCTCCTCCTTCACGGGAAAGAGCCTCATGGATTCCTCTCCCGACGAGATCCAGAGAGAGGTCTGGCGCCAGATCAAGGATAGTCTGCGGACGATCCGCGGCGCGGCCGCGCCGGTGACGAGCCTTCCGCTCCCGGAGCCGCTCTACTATCATCTGGACTCGAACCTCGTGTTCGCGGGCAGCGCGCTGCGCGCCAACCGCACCCCGTTCCTGATCAACAGAGTCGGAGACTGGGACAACCGGCCGCGCTGCATGCCGTGGGTGCCCGGAAGGAGCAAGCTCGGGAACGGCGAACGGACCGACGGCACCGGGCTCTGGCAAGCTCCCCACGGCGGCTACCGCGTCCACGAGGACAAGGTCGTGTTCTGCGGCTCGTACATGCGCACGTTCACCCGCATGAACACGATGGAAGCCGCCAACGAGTCGGGGCGGCACGCCGTCAACGCCATCCTCGATCACATGGCCTCCACACACAGGTCGGAGGATCTCGAGAGGGCCGGCATCACCGGCGACTACTGCGACATCTGGGACATCGAGGAGCACGAGCTCGACGATCTCGCCTTCTTCAAGCGCGTCGACGAGATGCTGTTCCGCGCCGGCAAGCCGCACATCGCCGACATCCTCCAGTTCGACAAGCTCGCCGACGTCGCGCACCCCGACCCGAGCCCCGGCCAGTCGCTCCTCGCCGCGCTCGGGGCCACCCTCAAGAACGACTGGGGCGCGGACGCCAACGACCTCGCCGGCGGCCTCAACGGGCTCATGGAGATCGTCCGCGCCGGCAAGGACCTCGCGGGCTCGCTCGGCGGCGACCCGCCGAACCTGCAAAAGCTCCTCTCCTTGCTCGGCGCCGTCAAGGCCGGCCCCGGGAAGCAGGCGCCGTGAACGCCGCGCGCGTCGCCGCGCCCGTCGGCGGGCCGTTCGACGCCGGAGGGCGCTACGTCGTCCGGGAAGTCCTCGGCTCGGGCGCCTTCGGGATCGTCTACCGCGTGCTCGACCGGCGGTGGGACCAGGAGGTCGCCCTCAAGACCCTCCTCGACACCACGCCCGAAGGACGGCAGTGGCTCAAGGCGGAATACAGGGCCCTGCGCGACATCGTCCACCCCAACCTGGTCCGCCTCCACGAGCTCCACATCGAGGGCGAGCGGTGCTTCTTCACGATGGAAGTCGTCCCGGGCGGGCTCCCCTTCACCGACCGGCTCGGCCTCGACCCGAAGGCGCCCGAGGAGCAGCAGGCCGCCGCGATCCGCGGGATCTGCCAGGCAGGGCTCCAGCTCGCCGAGGCGCTCGCGACCGTCCACGCCTCCGGCAAATCGCACCGCGACGTGAAGCCCACCAACGTGCTCGTGAGCGAGGAAGGACACGTGACCCTCCTCGACTTCGGCATGGCCACCCCCGTCTCCCGCGCGCGGCTGCTCGACACGGCCCGCGGCGTCGTGCTCGGCACCCTGCCCTACCTCGCGCCCGAGCAGTACTGGGACCCGAAGCCGCTCCCCGCCTCGGACTGGTACAGCGTGGGCCTGGTCCTCTACGAGGCCCTCGCGGGCCGGCTCCCGTTCGGAGACGACCCCTCCGAGGAGATCGACGCGAAGCACCGCCTGCCCGCCCCGCCGTCGAGGCTCGCGCCCTCGGTCCCGCCCGCGGTCGATCGGCTCGTGCTCGGCCTGCTGGAGCCGGATCCAGGCCGGCGCATGCCCGCCCCGGAGGCGCTGGCCGCCCTGCGCGAGCACGCCGCCCCGCGCGAGGACGCCGAGGCGCCCCGCGCCCGCGCCAGCCGGCTCCCGCTCGCGGCGGAGGCCGAGCTCGACTTCGTGGCCCGCGAGGCGGAGCTCGGCGCCCTGCGCGACGCCTTCGCCGCGGCCCAGCAAGGCCAGCTCGTCACCGTGGACGTCGTGGGGCCCTCGGGCATGGGGAAGACCGTGCTCGTCCGGCGGTTCCTGCGCGATCTGGAGGGCGCCGGCCCGGCCCCGCCGCTCGTGCTGGAGGCGCGGTGCCACCCGTACGAGTCGATCCCGTACAAGGCGTTCGACGCGGCGATCGACGATCTGGCCCGGTACTGGGTCGGCCTCGACGAGGCCTCGGCCGCGGCCCTCTGCCCCGCCGAGGGCGCGGAGGCGCTGGCGCTGCTCTTCCCCGAGCTCCGGCGGGTGCCCGTCGTCGACGCGAAGGCGCGGTCCGGCGCGGCCCGCGGCGACCCGCGCGCCCTGCGCCAGTCCGGGTTCGCCGCGCTCCGGGTCGTCCTCGCGCACGCGGCCGCGCGGCAGCCCGTGGTCCTCTGGGTCGACGACGCGCAGTGGGCGGACGCCGACAGCGTCGCCCTCGTGGAGAGCGTCTTCGGCGGCGAGGATCCGCCCCACGTCGCGCTCGTCCTGTCGCGCCGCCCGGCCGGCGAGACGCCTCAACCGGCGCTGCTCGAGGCCCTCTCCATGGCCCGATCCAGGGGAAAATCGGTCGAGATCGAGCTCGCGCCCCTCGGCGCGGGCTCGGCCGTCGCCCTCGCGCGCGCGATCACCGCCCGCGCAGGCGCCGGCGCGGAGGCCGTCCTCGAGATCGTGGAGGAAGCCGGCGGCGTGCCCTACCTGGTCGCCGAGCTGGCGCACTTCGCGGCGGCAGCCCGGACCGCGGAGGGCGCCCGGGGGCTCACGACGACGGCGACGTCGCTCCTGCACGAGCGCCTCCAGGCGCTCTCGGACGAGGACCGCGCGCTGGTCGAGGTCGCGGCGCTCTCCGGGGCCGCCCAGCGCGCCGCGGTGCTGCTCGAGGCGGCGGGGAGCCGGGACCGGCGGCGGCTCCGGGACCTGTGCCTGCTCCGCCTCCTCCGGTGGGCGGGCGCGGGCGAAGAGGAGACGCTCCAGATCTACCACGATCGGCTGCGGGAGTTCGTCGCGGGCGCGCTGCCCAAGGAGGTGAGCGCCCGGCACCACGCCGCGCTCGTGTCGGCGATGGAGGCCGCGGGCTCCGACGACGCGGAGCAGCTCATGGCCCACGCGCTGGCCGCCGGCGACCGGCCCCGGACCCGCCGCCACGCGATGACCGCGGCGCGGCGCGCCGAGGCCGCGCTGGCCTTCGAGCAGGCGGCGCGCCTCTACCGCGTCGCGCTGGAGCACACCGCCGGAGAGGCGCCCTGCGCCGACCTCCACGCCCTGCTCGCCGAGGCGCTGGCCAACGCCGGACGGAGCACGGACGCGGCCCCCGCGTTCGAGCGCGCGGCCCGCGCGCTCGCCGAGGAGTCTCCGCGCGAGATCGAGCGGAGAGGGCTCTACCGGCGGCGGGCGGGCGAGCAGTACCTGAAAGCGGGGCGCTTCGACGAGGGCCTGCGGCTCATGGAGGCGTTCCTCGGGGAGTCGCGCGTGCGGCTGCCGACGTCGGGCAACGGCGCGCTCCTTGTGTCGGCCGGGAAGCGGCTGCGGCTGTACCTCAGGGGCTTCGACTTCGAGGCGCGGCCGCCCGGCGCGATCGCCCCGAGCACCCGGCGCCGGCTCGACGACCTGTGGGCCGCCACGACGGCGCTGTCGATGATGGACCCGGTCCGCGCGGACGGGGTCGGCCTCCTGCATTTCCTCGAAGCGCTGCGCGAGGGAGACTCCGCCCACATCGCGCGGTCGCTCGGCTACGAGGCGGCCTTCGCGGCGCTCATCGGCGGCGGCTTCCTGCGCGCGAGGTCGCGGGACCTCGTGCGGCGCAACGAGCGCGCCCTCGAGGGCGGCGCCGCCCCCTACGAGCGGGCCTTCTACCTGCTCGGCGCCGGCTCTTCGGCCTTCTTCCACAGCGACTGGGACCGGGCGGCGAGGCTCTGCGACGCCGCCGCGGTGCAGTTTCGCGCGGAGTGCCGGGGGGCCGAGTACGAGGCCGCGGTGGCGATCGTGTTCAGCTTGCAGGCGCTCGGCCAGGCTGGCCGCGTCGGCGAGCTGGTCGCGCGGATCCCCGCCGCGATCCGCGAGGCCGAGGCGCGCGGCGATCTTTTCGCGGCCAACAACTACCGGGGCGGGTTCCACGGCGTCGGGCGGCTCGCGGCCGGGCGGGTGGACGAGGTGGCCACCGATCTGCGCAAAGTGGTGGAGACCTGGAAGTCGGGGTTCTACCAGATGCACGCGTATCACCGGGTCTTCTCCGGCGTGGCGCTCGACCTCTACGTGGGCGATCCGAGATCGGCCGTCGCGCGGATCGAGGGGGACTGGCCCGAGCTGCGCGACGGCCTGTTCCTGCGGATGGAGCTGCCCGCGATGGAGCTGCGGTGGACGCGGGCGCGCGCGGCGCTCGCGCTCGCGGGGCAGAGCGGCGGGTCGGCGCGGAGGGCGCTGCTCCGCCGGGTGAGGGAGCTCGTCCGGGCGATCGGCCGGGCCACGGTGCTCGCGTCGCGCCCGCACGCGTCGCTGCTCCTCGCGGGCCTCGCCGCGACGGAGGGGCGGAGCGGCCAGGCGCAGGCTCACCTCCGCTCGGCGCTCGCGGGGTACACGGCGGCGAGGATGGCCATTCACCGGGAGGTGGCCCGCTGGGCGCTCGGCAGGGTCGCCGGCGGCCGAGAGGGCGCCCGCCACATCGACGAGGCGGGGGCCTGGATGTCGTCGGAAGGCGTCCCCGACATGACGCCTCTGGCGAGGGCGATCGCCCCCGGGGTCGAGCGGGCGTTCGGCGGCCCGGGGGTCGCGTGACGGTCTATGACGTGGTCATCGCCGGCGCCGGGCCCGCGGGGAGCGCGCTCGCGATCGAGCTGGCCTCCGAGGGGTATGCGGTGCTCCTCTGCGACGCCGCCCGCTTCCCCCGGGACAAGCCGTGTGGAGATTACGTCAGCCCGAGGGGCCTCGCGCGCCTCGAGGCGCTCGGCTGCGGGGAGGCGATCCGGCGGCTCGACTGCCTCCCGATCCGCAAATCGCGGCTTTACCTGAACCGGGATCACCTGGTCTCCGGGGTGTTGCCGCGCGTCGCCGGCCTGCCGGCGCACGGGCACGCCATTCCGCGCAAGGAGCTCGACGACCTCCTGTTCCGGCGAGCGATCCGGGCGGGCGCGGAGGCCCGGGAGTCGTGCCGGGTGACGGGGTTCGAGGCGACGGCGCGCGGGGTCCTCGTGAGCGCGACGCGCGAGGGCAAGGCGTGCCGCATCGAGGGCCGGCTCCTCGTCGGGGCGGACGGGGCGACGAGCGCGGTCGCGAACGCGGCGGGCCTGCGGATGAACGACCCCCGCTACACCCTCGCTTCCATCCGCGCGTACGCGCGCGGCCTGACCCTCGATCATACGCTGATGTACTTCGACGAGAAGTATTTCCCCGGGTACGGCTGGGTGTTCCCCGTGCGTCCGGGGCTCTGCAACATCGGCGTCGGGATGGTGAGCGAGCCGCTCGTGAGGAGCGGCCTCAAGCTGGGCGACTTCTACGCGAAGCTCACGAGGCTGATCCACCACCTGGCGAGCTCGAAGGGCGCGCGCGTGGAGATCGGGCCCCAGCGCGGGTGGCCCATCCGGAGCTACGGCGGCGCGACGAGGAACCACTTCGAGCGCGGGCTCCTGATCGGGGAGGCAGGCTGCTTCGTGGATCCCATCAATGGAGAGGGGATCCCGCTCGCGCTCTCGAGCGCGCACGTGGCGGCGCGCACCGTCCGCGCGGCGTTCCGGGAGGGGCGCTTCGGGAGGGATTTCCTCGCGCGCTACGAGGCCGACTTCCGCGCGCATTTCGACCCGGATCTCGGGATCAGCGATCTCGCGGTCACCATGATCCGCAATCGGCACCTGCTTCCGGTGTGGCTCGCCATGTTCCGGACGATGAGCCTCACCGCCCAGAAGGACGCGCGCTACGCGCAGGTGACGGGGGGGATCCTCGGCGGCGTGATCGCGGCGCGGGAGGGGATCACCCCCGAGATGTTCGTGCGCACGCTGGCGCACGGGCCCGGCTTCTGGCGCGAGGCGCTCGGCGCCTCTGCGCCCGGCGGCGCCTCGGGCTGGCTCGCCGGCGGGGCCGCGCTCCTCGGCTTCCAGGCGTCGCTGGCCCGCGCGATCCGGGAGGACGGGGCGTGGCTGTACGGGTGGGCGAGAGAGGTCCATGCGAAGCAGAAGAAGCTCGGGCTCGCCGCGCTTCGAGGGGCGACGCTCGGGGGGCGCTGAGCCCCCGAGGCGCGCGGGGCTGGGCTCGCGCGCCGGCGCCTGGAGGGGCTAGTCGATCATCCGGAAGACGTACCGGACATCGAACAGATTGTCGCCGCCGCCGTCCTCCGCGCGCACGACGAGCTCCTGCTTGCCCTGCCCGGCGACCCAGTCGGGCGTCGCGCCCGAGGGCGGGATCACGCGCCACTTCATCTGGCCGGGCGCGCCCTCGCCGCTCAGCTCGACGACGAAGCGGTGCATATCGATGTAATCGTCGCTGTTGTTCCTCGCGACGTCGACGAGGAGCTCGACGACCGGCAGGATGCTCGTCCCCACGGCCACCCACGGCGACGAGGCCATGCCCGCGGCCGCGATCGCCCCCTTGAGCACCTGCTGCCAGTTGTCCTTGAGCCACCCCTCGAGCCGGGCGCGCGAAGCGGCCTGGTCGCCGTGCGACTCCTTCCACACCTTCAGGAGGAACGCCAGCGTGCCGTTCGAGAAGGCGGCCCGGACCTTCGCCGTCGAGCCGTCCGACTCCCAGTGATGGTAGTCGATGACGAAGCGGGTCTTCTTGCCGCTCACGAAGACATCGTCGGGCAGGCCGAAGATGATCTGCGGATCGACCACGGTCCTCGCCTCTTTCTCCCGGAAGCTCACGCCGTCATCCGGCCCGCCGCGCGTGCTGAAGCCGAGCCGCGTGAAGCTCGAGGCCGGCTTGTCGGCGATCGGGACGAGCGGGTCGATGTTCGACAGGTGCCACGTCTGGTAGAGCTCGACGCTCGTGTTGAGCGGATCAAAGGGGTGATCCTGGACCCTGTGCGCCTTGATCCCGTGAATCGTGAAGTGCATGAACATGGTTTCTTCCTCCCTGGCGTGACCGGGTGCACTGCTGTTGCGGGTGCGGCCGCCCAGAACCGTCGATGCCCCCTCCCGCGGGCGCCGGGCGATCCCGCGCCGGCGTGACAGCCCGCAGAGGAGGGGGCGGCGACCTGTCCACCTCGCTCGGCGTGCTCAGCAGCTGGCGTGCCAGGCGTGGGCGCGGGCTCCGCGCGGCCGCCGCAGGCCAGCGCCCCGGGCGCGAGCCCCGCATTATGCCGTCGAGCCCCGGCGCGAGCGACGCCGCCGCCCAGCGCTCGAGGCGCCGTGGGGTGTCCACTGGAGTGGACAGCCGGTCCAATGCAGTGGACTGTCGCGTCGCGGCCATCGCTCCAGCGAGCGTGCGCCGGGCCTCGACGGAGAGGCCCCGCGCGCGCCGGCGGCGCTTCGCCGGCCGACCCGGAAGCCGGCGCGAACCCGCCGCCTCGTCACCGCGTCCGCAGGCGGCCGTCCCCTCCTGGTGCAGCGCTTGCTTCAAACGCTGGCGCCATCGTCCGCGCACGCCGGGACGGACCTGGGGTTCTTCCTGACACCGGCGAGCGGCTCACGAGAAGCCCGATGATCTCAATCACTCCACGGGACACGACGGAGGGGTCCTCTTCCCCCACGGCCCGACGCACAACTCCGAACGTTGGGAGGTGGGCTGTCCTGCGATCGCGGGTAGCCATCGCCGCGCTCACATCGAGCGCGCTGGCGTGGGGGGGCGCCTCGCTCGGGTGCCAGGCGCGGAGCGGCGGGCTCGACGCAGGGGAGTGCGACTGCCCGTGCTCGATCAGCGATCCCGTCACGCACTGCGTGCGCCTTCAGGGATGCGAATCCGACGCGGAGTGCCCCGCCGGCGCGATCTGCGTCGACGCGCATCCGGAGCCGCCCGTGCAGCTGAAAGGCCCTCTCGCGGCGTGCGTCGCAGCCGATCCCGATCAGCGCGCGCGGAGGTCGTGCCGCGTCGTGCAACCCAACGAGCGCTCCCTGATCCATGGATATGCCGTCCCCGAGTTCGCGCTCTCGCACGTGGAGGACACCCGCCCCGCCGCGTTCTCCTGGCGCGCGCCCGAGGGCGCCCGTGTGGTCGCCTGCGCGCTGTTCGGCTGCGCGCCCGAGGTCGTGCCGTCGGGCGAGGGCGTGAGCGGCGCCCCGCTGGGCGCCATCGCCAACTGGGAGCAATGCGCGCTCTCCGACGTCAGCATCTTCGACTCGCCGGACCAGATCTTCGTGGCGCGCGCGCAGCCGTCCAGGCTCGCCCGCTCCCGGGAGTCGTGCGCGCCGCCGGCTGGCCGGGAGAACGGCCTCGAGGCCACCCGGAGCCAGCAGCTGACGCTCCTCGGCGTCGGATGCTGGGCGTACGATGACGTCGGGATCATCGGCGCCACCCGGATCGCGCCCGTCCCTCCCGAGCATGCATCGGACTACCCGGACCTGATCTCCGCCTGCAGCGGAGGCGACCCGCGGCTATCGGACGGCTCGTCCTGCTATCTGCCCGGTCCGGGGCGATCGAGCTTTGGCGTGTGCCATGGAGGAGAGTGCGTCGCGCGCTGCGTGACGGCGCGGGACTGCTTCAACGGAACGCCGACGAAGTCGTGTCCGGAGCCGCTCGCGACGTGCATCCACACGAGCGATCGACAGTACCTCGGCGCCTGCGGCAGGACGTGCAGCCGAGCGGAGGGAGGCGAATGAACGCGCTCTTCTTCTTCCAGGGGAAACAAGCGGCCGCGGGGCAGTGGCTCGCCATCCAAGGCGCCGCATGGAAGCCGCAGATCAAGATCGTCGGCCTCGCCGAGGACACGGTGAGGGTGGACATCGAGTACCACGCCGCGCCTGTCGATGCCGACGCCGGGCACGTGGTCGATCGCTGCACGAAGGACCGGGGCTCGCTCGAGCGACCGAAGCACGACAAGGGCGAGGAGGGCGACGACGCGCTGCTCTGCTATAATTACAAGCCCCCGGCAGCTCCCCTCCGCGCTCTGAAGATAGCGCGGGTGACGCTCACGATCACCGCGCACCGCGGCAGCGGAGCGACGGAGCGCTCGCTGCATGAGCTGCACGTAGTCTCCACGACGTATCGATGGCTCGTTTACGTCGCCACGGCGCTCCTGTGCTTCGCATGCATCCGTTGGCGGCTGGAGCTGCTGCGGCCCCTGTCGCTCCCGGCCTTCGCCGACGCGGAGCCGTGGATCCTCGCCGTGATCAGCCTCCTCACGGGCGCCGGGGGGGTCCCGATCCTCGACCAGCTCGTGCGGGCGCTCGCCAAGCTGGTGGCCGCGGTGAAGCACGAGGACGGCGCGGGCTCTGCCGTGCCCCTGCTGCGCTTCCCCGTCCCCATGAACGCGGCCATCGCGCTCGTCGCCGCCGTCGGTCCGCCCGCTGCGATCACGCGGATCGACAACGCGACCGAGGCCGAAGCCAAGCTCGTGGACGGCGAGGTGAAGGGCCGCAAGCACGCGGTGCGCTTCGGCGGCCTGCTCGGCGTGGGCGAGCCCCCGAGGCTCGCCGACGGAACGGGCATGTTCTGCCTGAGCGATCCGCTGTGTCAGAGCGCGCCTGCGTGCCGCGAAGCCGACGCGGCTTGCAAGGCGGAGGGCGCATGGCGCGGCCTCCTCGGGCTCGACGCCCGGCGGGTCGGCGTTCGCTGCGAAGGAGCGTGGGGGCGGCGCGCGCCGGAGGGACAGGCGACGGGGGCGCCGCTCCCGCTGACGCTCGACGGCGCGTGCGCGCCGCGCGAGGATCAGCGCTTCGACTGGCGCACCCTCGATCCGCAGCGCGCCGTGGAGCTCATGCCCAAGCCGTTCCCGGGCATCGCCCAGTGGCGCCTCCGTGAGCGCGGTCAGGACGCGACGTTGACCTGCCATGCGGGCCTCAAGGCCAGCCTCGTCCTTCCACCGCCGGTGAGCATTCCAGGCGTGCGTCGGGTCGATCTCGCGTGCGACGACCGCGCGTTCGCGTCCAGATTCGAGAGCTCCGACGTGGACGACGTGCGGCTCTGCGTGCCGGAGGCGTGCAGAGAGCCGCTCGTCGTCGAGGTGGACGCGCTCGCGCGCCGCGCGTGGCCGCTGCCGTCGCAGGTGTTCCTGGACAAGCGGGTGAAGCTCCCCGGCGCGCTGCCCGTCACGTGCAGGGACGCCGGTTCGATCCCGGAGATCAACACGGCGCGCGCCGGGCTCCTGGGCCGCGGGATCCGCGAGCTCTCGACCGAGAGCCATGGAGTCCGTTGCCAGGCGACCGTCCCTGATGACCATCAGCCCCGGAGCGCGGGTGAGGGCTCGGAGCTCGGGCTCACCCTCTCCTGGGCCGGCGGAGGCGCGCGCGTCCGGGTCACGTCCGATCGGCCCGAGCCGGGGCTGCGCCTCACCCTCCCCGCTGGCACGGAGATCGTGGGGTTCAGGATCGATGACGTGTTGTCCGTGGACTGTCCCACGTCCGGCGGCACCGACGTCATGCTCGTGCTCCTGCGCGCCCGCTTCAAGGCGACCCGGTACGAGAAGGTATACGTCGCCGGCGCGCGCGCCGCGCTCATCGACGTCGGGGCCAAGACCACGCACGCATGGGCGTGTGTGCCAGCGGGGGAGCTCTCTTTCGCCGGCACCGGACGCGCCGCGCAGCGCGAGCATCCGCTGCGGGCCGATCTCGAGGCCGCGACCCTGATCGAGGAGGACCGGCCCGGCGGCCCTCGGCGCTGCTTCACGATGCCGGGGTGGTCGCCTGTCGACTGCGCCAGGTGCCCGCAGCCGGTGCCTATCCATGTTTCCTCTGACCACGCCTACGCGCGGGAGTGCGCTGGCGGCAGGTGCTTCGAATGCAGGTGATCCGACTTTGTCTGATCGTGTGCCGCTGCGCTGCGCTCGCGCTGCTCTTCGGGCTCGCGCTGGAGCGCTCCGCGAGCGCTCAGGACAACAAGGGCCCCGGTACGGGGTTTCGCATCGCGCTCAACCTCGAGGGAGACCCGGGAGACTTTCCGAGCCACGTGTGCGTCATCTCCGTCGCGCGAGAGGGCATCACCCTCGACAGGAACAGGGATTCGCAGATCTCGCTGAGCGTCCCGGAGCCGGAAATACGAAGTCGGACCGGCGAGCCGGACCAGCGCGGACCGAAGGGGGGCGAGGCGATCGGCGTCAGCTGCCTCGACGAGCGTGGGCCGTGCGAGCCGAAGATCAGCATCCCTCGCGACACCGACAACCACAGGCTGGTGTGCGCCAAGAACACGCGCGAGACGAAGCAGCCCTGGCGCGTGGCGGTGATCCACCTGCGCGAGGTGCGGTACGACGGCGGGACCGCCTCGGCGAACCTGAGCCCCATCGATCAACCGCGCCTCGACGGCAACGTCGTGACGCTGAGCGTCCGCTCGGTGATCTCGAAGGCGAAGACGATCGATCTGGTCGGCGCCGTCATCGGAGGCCACTACGCCGAGAGCAGCTATCGGCCGATGGAGACCGATTCGGCGAAGATCGCGCTCGGCGAGGCCGCGCCGAGCGTCAGGGGCATCATGCGCCTCCCGCTGATCCCGCGGTGCCGCACCCACGAAATCGTGCTGCCGCCGGGGACGCGCGAGGTGAGCGCCAGGGCGCACCTGGAGACCGGCCGCGAGCCGTTCTCCTGCGACGTCCATCTCGACACGTCGCGGCAGTTCAAGATGCGCATCCCCTACGTCGCGGAGCGGACCACGAAGCGCGTCGTGGTGGTCGCGAGCGACGACCGAGGGGCGACCAGCGCTCGCTACACGGGGACGTGGATCGACTTCGAGCCGCCGCCGGCCATCGAGCTCAAGCACACGATGGTCCGGTTCTCGTGGAAGCGCGACTGCCTCTACCCCAAGACCGTGAGCTGCCCCGCGGTCACGGTCGTCTCGACCGGGCTCGCCTGCAGGTCCGCTCCAAGCGGGAGCGCTCCTGACGTCTGCGACTACGTGTGCGGCTCCGTGGAGACAGGGAAGACACGCCGCGCGCAGCGGCCCGGCGCCGGAGGGCGGGCGGCCCGGTACGAACCGCAGTTCTCGATGCCGGCGCGCTTGCGCTTCGCTCGGCCGAAGAGCGATGAGGCCTGGGAAGACACGCTGGCCTACGGGAACCAGCTGCTCTCCGGCTTCGTCAGCGCGGCGGACCGCCGCGTGGATGTCAGCCTGCGTCGCTGGGGAACCAGCGAGGAGGTGAGTCGGCTGCTCCATCGACGCGCCGCTGGTATCGAGTGGCTCGTGGTGCGCGGGCCGACGGGGACCGAGCATTACGTCCGCCCCGAGCCCGACAGCGCCGCGCGGCTCTGGATCCCCGGCGTGAGCTGCGGAGACGTGTTCTCGTTTCGCATCGTCGGCGAGCGAGCCTACCACGACGACGAGGTCAAGGTGACGGAGGGGGTGATCGAGTTCCCGCACCCGGAGAGTCAGGAGATCATATTTCTGCGCGACATCGCGCTCGGAGGCATCGCCGACCTCGCGCGCCGCAACCCCGCGTTCCCGGCCGGCGACGAGTGGGAGCTCGATTGGTTCGGCTTCGTGCGCGGCGTCGTCGGGTTGCGCCCTCGCGGGACCGCGGTTCAGATCGAGCTGCGAGCGAGCTTCATGCTCGGGAGCCACCTCTATTATCCCCTGCGTGCTCCAGGCGAGCTCGCCGCCGCGCCGCACAGCGAGGACGTGCTCTTCTCGCGCTCCATGCTGGAAGCCGGGGTCTTCTGGATCGCGTGGCCCAAGGTCCACCTCGGCGGGTCGGCGGGGCTCGCGGTGAGCGCGCCGATCTGGAGCGATGACTTCCGGCGCGCCGGAGCTCCACAGCCGGCGCTCACGTGGGGGCTCGCCGGCCGGTATCTCTTCACACGACGGACGTCGGTCGAGCTCGGCCAGCGCTTCATCTATCGAGATCTGAATTATACCTTTTCCACCGATTTCAGGGGCGCTCCGACCTGGAGCACGACCGCGAGCTTGCCCGTGCAGCTGGAGCTCGGCCTGAGGATCGCGTTATGAGTTCGAGCAGGTGGCGCGTCGCTGTCACGATCTTCCTGCCGCTCGCGCTCGCGGCGACCGCGCTGGGCTGCCCCGGCGGCGGCGCTCTGCCGGAGGAAGACGAGCCCGCGGCCGGGTCGAGCGGAGGCGTCGCGGACACATCCTGCGAATCGTCTCCGGACGGCATCTGCGATCGGCTCGCCGGCGAGACCTGCGCGTGCAGGGACTGCGCCGTGACGGCGTGGTGCACGCCGTTCCAGTGCAGCGACGATCTCGTCTGCGGGCTGGAGGACGCGTGCACGTGCGCGGATTGTCATCAGCACGTCGACTGCTCCGATCCGAGCCGATCGAACTGCACGGACGATGGCGTCTGCGATGCGTTCCTCGAGGGTTGCCGGTGCGAGGACTGCAAGGCTCGGCCGGAGTGCGAAGACGCATTCTCCGGCTGCGGGCAGCCGACAGACGGGATCTGCGGCGACGACGATCGGTGCGGCTGCATCGAGTGCCTGGGCTCGCCGAGATGCTCTCGATGCTCCTCGGTGTCGTACTGTACGGTGAGCGATCCGTGTTACTGCGACAAGTGCCTTGACGACCCTGTCTGCAGCGACCCGCAGCAGTGCGACGACGATGGCCTCTGCGTGGTCTCCCGGGAGGGCTGCGGCTGCGCCGATTGCGCTTCGCTCCCGGAGTGCGCAGCGGTCACCGGCCTGACGGGCGCTGGCGGGGGCGGCGGCGGAGCAGGCGGCGGCGGCGGCGAGAAGGGAGCCGGCGGCAGCGAGAAGGGAGCCGGCGGCAGTGGGGCCGGAGCCGACGGCAGCGGCGAGGCGGGGGGCCGCGGCGGCTGAGTCGCGGCGGAGCGCAGAAGGGCCCTTCGGGTACGTGAACGCCGCTCAGCGGGGACCGCGCGGTGCGAGCGTCCCGGCGTCTCCGCACAGGCCGCTGAGGAGCGCTACCCGCCCTGGTTGTCTCGCACGATCTCGTCCAGCAGCCCCCGGTCCTCCTGCCGCCCGCTCTTCCCGAGATCCTCGAGCACGGCCGACATCAACGTGCCCACGTTCGCCCACGCCGTGGTCTTGCCCTGGTACATGACGTCATCGACATGGTCCCACTTCTTGTGGAGCGCGACGACCTGCCACCTGTCATCGAACACAGGCGAGCCGGAGGAGCCAGCCATCGTGTCGGTGAAGTACCAGAGATCCGTGCCCCGGACGCGGGTCACGAGGTTGTTGCGGCACGCGACGCGCTTCGGCGCGCCCTCCGGGTGCTGGATGATGTTCACCGCCGGGTACTGGCCAGGATCCGCCGGGAGCACGAACGGCGCCCGCGAGACCCGCAACGGCCTGCGGTCGACCGGCGCCTCGAGGCGGAGGATCGCATAATCGAGCGGGCCCGTGGACGGCGAGAACGCCTCCAGCCTGGCGACCCTCGCCGCCGAAGGGACCGCATCTCGCTCGTCGTAGTCGAACTCCGCCACGACGCTCCTGGCCTGGAGCTCGAGATCTCCGATCGACGCGGGCGGCTCTTCGGCCAAGCGCGCGAGGATCACGTGGTGATTCGTGATGAGCAGGCTCCGCGTGAGCAACCAGCCCGTGCCACGGTAGCGGCGCGGCTCCCCCGCCGCGTCGAGCGCCGGCTGGCCGCCCTCGTACCGCGTGACCACGACCCGCGCCACCGCCCGCCCGGCCTCCACGCCGCCCCGGAGGAACGCGAACGGGAGCATGTCGTCCTGGTGGACGATGCGCTCCTCCTTGCCCGGCAGCGCGTCGCGGAACCCGGGCGCCGGCGCCGCGCCGGCCGCGCGCGCGCTGACGTCCGCGAGCGCTCGATGCAGGACCGCCGCCGCCTTCGGATGCGCGACCGCGAGCGAGGCCGCATTCTGGAGCCACACGGAGAACGGCACCGAGCCGTCGGTGAGCCGCTCGACCGCATTGAGCTTCTGCAAGGTCGTGAGGAGGCGAGCGTTGGCCTGGCCGCCGTCGGGCAAGCTGCTGGCGAACGCCGGCAACAGGCCCTCGAGCAGCGAATCGAGCACGCTCGATCGGACCATCCCAGCGTCCGTGAGCGCCGCGAAGAGCTCGTGAATGCGGGGCTGCGGGAGGTAGTGAAAGGTCATCGTTCCTGGCTCACCTTCGGGCATCGTTCGCGCGCATCACCGCGCCTGCAAGGCAGCGCCCTGCCGCTGCGCTGGACATGAACCGCTCCCCCAGACGCCGCGTCACGCCGGGCCCTCCCCGGCGCCCACGATCGAGAACGCTCCCCAGCTCGTGGCCTGCGGGAAGCCCTTCCGCGTGCTCGCGTAGGCCCGACGCGCGGCCTCCATCACCGTGAGGCCGCGGTCCAGCCCGTCGTGCAGCGCGCGCATCCACGCGGCCGCGGCGTCGGCCGGCACCTCCCAGGGCGTCGAGATCACCGCGCGGGCCCCGGCGAACAGGAACGCTCGATCGAGCGCGGGGACCCCGGAGGCGGACGGGTGCACCTGGAGGCCGCTCATGCACGCGGAGAGCACCACGAGCGGCGACGCGAGCGACAGCTGGCTCGCCGCGCCGGGGCTCAGCACCTCGCCGCCGCTCAGGACGAGCCCCGTGCCGGCCGCGTCGAGCCAGCTCGCCCGCCCGTGCGACGAGACGTGGATGCGCCGCGCGCGCGCCATGGCCGCAGAGACGGCGGGCACCGTCGCGTCCTGGTCCCACAGCAGGCGCTCGGCCGCGAGCGCGCGCAGCTCCGCCTCGCTGCCCACCGGGACCACCTCGCCGATCGCGGTCCGCGACGTGTCCGCCGTCACCGGGACCCCGACGACGAGGCGATCCCCCCCGGCGTTCGGCTGCTGGCCGAACAGCGCGCCCAGCGCCCGCAGCGAGGGCGCGTAGAGGAGCGGATTGCGGAGCGAAAGGGGCTCGCCCGCCACCGGCAGCAGGTGCAGCCCCGCGGCGCGCTGGTTCGCCGACACGGCCAGGACGAGCGGACGATCGCGCTGGGTCTCGCGGCCGAGCCACTCGGCGAGCGACCGGGCCGGCCCCTCCGGCGCGCCTCCGCTGGACACCAGCTCCAGCGCGCGGCTCAGCCCCATGCCGCTCGCCGCCGCGGGAAACGCGCGCGTGCGGAGGCCGCCCCTGCGCGACCACACGAAGCCCTGGACCGAGCCCGGGATCCCCACGTCCGCGAGCATGACCACGGCCGCCTCGCCCCCGAGCTTCTGCGCGATCCGGTCGAGCTCGAGCGGGGGCGGCGCGAGCGGGCGCCCGCTCCCGCCCTCCTGCTCGTCGCGCAGCCAGCGCAGCTCGTCCACGCGATCCAGCGCCGTGAGGGCGTCGCGAGCCTCCAGCGCCACGCGCGCCCGCCCCCCGTAGCCCTCGGCGAGCGCGCTCATGGTCGCCCGGTGCCGATCGCGGCGCTGCCCCTCGCCGAGCCGCGCGCGGAGCACGCCGATCGCCCGCTCGTAGGCGGCGGCGGCCTCGCCGCGCTTGCCCTCGGCGGCGAGCACCTGCGCCTCCAGGATCTGCGCGCGGTAGGGCTGGCTCCGGGCGATCGCCGACGAGAACGGATCCGCGCGCCAGGCCTCGAGGACCCTGCGCGCCTCGCGCGCGCTCCGGAGGCGCTCGCACGCGCCGATGTACCGCTCCCGCCTGGAGGCGAGATCCTGCCGGTGCAGCATCGCGTCGAGGTAACGCCCCACCAGCGGCCCCTGCCCCGCCGTCGCGGCGGCGAGCGCCTGCTCGCGCTCGCGCAGCTGCGCCTCGAGGACGGCCGGATCCGCCGGGTACCCCTGGGCCGCGGCGATGAGCTCGCGCAGCTCGCGATCGCCCCGCGCCGCCGCGATCGCCGCCGGCGCGTCCCCCTGGGCCACGTAGGAGAAGATCCGCAGCGTCACCCGGAGGCGATCGACGAGCGCGCTGGAAGCGCCGCCCACGCCGAGCAGGCCGCCGGCGGCGGCCTGCTCCGAGAACACCTGGAGCCGCTCCTCGACCTCGCTCCACGGCGCGCCCAGCTGCGCCATCGCTGCAGCCTCCTGGGAAGCCAGCCCCGCCCGCACGGAGCTGATCGACAGGATCGATTGATCCACGAGGCTCGCGGCGGCCCCGCCCTTGAGCTTCTGCGCGGCGCCGTACCGCTGATAGCCCTGGACGGCAGCGTCGAGCGCGCGGTGGCTCCGCGGCGCGAGACGGAGCTGCTCCTGCGGGAGCGACAGCGCGTCCACGAGATCCACCGAGGTCGTGGCGAGGCGGACCGCCTGATCGAGGTAGCCGTGCTCGATGGCCAGATCGGTCGCCTTCTCCGTGAGCGCGACGCCGTCCGCGTAGCGCTGGCCGAGGTGGAACACCTGCTCCGCGAGCGCCGCCATCGCCCCGAGCACCGCGACGCTCCGGCCGAACGCGCCGGCGCGCTCGGTCAGCTCGAGCCCGCGCTGGAACTCGGTCATCGCCGGCCCTACCCGGCCGTCGACGAGGTGCGCGGCGGCGGACAGCACGGCGGCGCCGGCCGCCGTCGCGGGCGCGCCCGGCCCGCGCAGGCGCGCCTCGGCGCGGTCGATGCGCGCGCGCGCGTCGGCCGTGCGGCCTTCGTCGAGATCGAGGAACGCGAGGGTGAGGGCGCGCTGCGGCTCGAGCAGCGTGCCGGCGCCGAAGGCCGCGTCGTCGGCGAGCAGCGCGCGCGCCGCGGCGATCTCCTCGGCGCTCGGCGCCCGCTCCAGCGGCGGGGGCAAGCCCTCCGTGTACCAGGTGATCCTGTCGGGGGGACCGCCGAGCACGTGGACGTCGGCGCTCATCACCCCTCCGTTGGGCGCGAGCAGCCACTCGGCACGGAGCAGCGCCGCCGCCGCCCGCAGCCTGCCCTCCGTTTCGGGCGGCGGCTCGGCCGGGTTCAGCGACCAGCGCAGCACGCGCACCACGGGATCGTCCCCGACCACGTCGAGCTGCCTCGCGGCCTCCGCGTCGAAGCGGTCCGCGTCGCCCGGCGTGATGAAGTAGTGCAGCGAGCGGAAGCCGGCGCGGATGAAGCGGACCCTCGAGGCCGCATGCCAGGCCCACGCGGCGCGGCGCAGCGGGGCGGGGACGCGGGGCAGGGCCGCGCGGGCGCCTTTGCCGAGCCCCTCGACGTCGACGTCGAGCCCTTTGCTCCGCAGCGCGTCGAGGTGCACCGCCCGCTCGAAGGTCGTGTGCTGCTCGGTGATCACGAGCGCGCGCAGCACCGCCGTCGCCGCGGCGCACCCGGCGTCCCCGCACCGGGAGGCGGCCCTCTCCACGGCGGCCCGCGCGGCGGAGAGCGACCCGCCGAGCAGCTCGAGCTGCGCCGTGGCCAGCCCGCTGCGCCATCCCGCGGGCTCGGCCCGGCCGAGCGCCTCGGACGCGCTCTTCGCGGCCGGCAGGTCGGCGAGGGGCAGCTCGGGCACGAAGCCGTCGCCGATCGCCGTCCAGAAGCTCTCCCAGGCGCGCCCGGCGTCGGCCGCGGGCGCTGTGGACGCCGCGGGCGCTGCGGGCGCGGCGGGCTGCGGTGCCGAACATGCGCCGAGCGCGCCGGCCATGAGCAGGCCGGCGAGCGCCTTCGCGGGAGGCGCCCGGTTCATGGCGCGACCTGCACCCGCACGCCCGAGAGCGAGCGCTGCCACGGCTCGGGCAGCCCCTCGGGCACCGCCGCCTCCGCCGCCCTGCGCGCGCGGCAGAGCTCCCCCGCCGCGAGCAGCCGAGCGGCCTGCTCGAGCGGCGTCAGCGAGGCCAGCTCCGCCTCCAGCGCCTGCTGCTCGCGCGCGCGCTCCGCCGCCGGAGCGCGCCGCAGCGCGGTCGTCACGACCGCGCGCACCGGGCGCCCGGGCTGACGGAGCGCGGCGTCCGCGGGCAGCGACAGGTAGGCCGGCTGTCCTTCGGGGCGGGAATCGAGGACCAGCAGCTCGAGGACCACGATCGGCGCGTCGCCGAGCCCGAGCGACTCCAGATCGACGGCCGGCTGATCCAGGAGGCGGGGC
This sequence comes from Sorangium sp. So ce836, assembly GCF_028553905.1. Lineage (NCBI taxonomy): Bacteria > Pseudomonadati > Myxococcota > Polyangiales > Polyangiaceae > Sorangium > Sorangium sp. So ce836. The sequence continues at coordinate 7,692,850 of NZ_CP102233.1, forward strand.
GCGCCGATCAGGGCCCCGCTCAAGGATCGAGCGCGCAGCGCCAGCGGCCGGCTCGTGGGGCTCTCCCACCGGACCGTGCCCTTCCACTCCGTCACGACGAGCGACGCCGGCGCGACGAGCCTCGGCTGCGGCGGCGCCGGCGCCGCCGCGACCGCGGCGCCGGGCTTCTTGTCGGACTTCATCACCCCCGATTGGCGCACGCCGCCGAAGAGCAGCTGGAACATCTGCTGCATGGCGCGCACGGCCGAAGGCGCAGCCGGCGGAGCGGGCCGCGGGGGGATGCGCACCGCCTTGCCCGGGCCGAGGCGCAGGAGCTCGCCACCCCAGCTGGTGACCAGCGCGTCGCCTTGGACGACCTCCACCTTGTCGTCGACCTTGAGCTTGATCCCGCCCCCCACCGTGCTGCAGTCGACCGGAACGCCGTTGACGGTCACCTGTTGCTGGCAGCGCCACAGGCGCGGCTCGCTGACCTCAGCGGCGGCCGAGCCGGCCGTGAGGAACGACAGCAGCATCACCACCGCGCCCATCCCCCGATACATCATCGTCACCGCCCTTCAGCCGCTGCATCGCCGCGCTCGCCGCGGCCACGACGAGGAGAGGCCAGACGGGAACAGTGTAACCTGCGCTCGTCGTCACGACTACAGCGGCGACGCCGATGCCCACGAGGATCGCCGCCGAGAGGCGCTTGGCCTTGCGCGCGCGGGCGGCGAGCGCGCCGACGCCCGCCGCGAGCCACGGCCACGCGGGCAGCGCCCAGCGCAGGCCCCCGCCCGCCGCGCACGCGGCCACCATCGCGTGCGCGCGCGAGGTGGTGATCGACTCCCGGCCGAGCGGCGGGACATAGAGGTGCACGCGCCCCTGCTCCTGCTGCTGCCGCCACTCGGCGATCGAGCCGCCGAGGACGACGTACGCCTCCCGGAGGCGCGCGTCGCCGTCCGCCGCGATCAGGCCCGCGTCGACGGACTGCACCGTATTGCCGCACTGCCCCTCGTTCAGCGGGAGCACGGCCTCGGTCGCGAAGGCGGGCGGCTCCGCCGCGACGAGCTGGAGGGAGAGCGGCGCCGGGTCGCTCGTCGGCACGCCCGTGAGCGTCTGCCCCAGCAGGATCGAGCCGAGGAGGAGCGCGTGCTCGCCGACCGCGCCGCCGGCCGCGTCGACGAGCGCGCGCGCGGCGCCCTGCGGGACGATGACGCGCACCGCCCGATCGCGCGCCCGGGCGATGGCCCGGGACAGGGCATCGATCTCCTCCTGGCGCCGCCCGTCGGATCCGAGCTCGATGGCCAGCGCGACGGCGCGCGGGCTGCCGGCCGAGAGCCGGTCGAGCACCTCGGCCACGCGCTCGAGGGGAACCGGGTAGTCCGAGAACTTCGGTTGATTGGGCTGCGCCGGCCACCGAGCCTCGGTGTCCGCGGTGATCTCGATGTCGATCACGGGCCGGGGCGGGGCCCTGGCGACCCGGCCGCCGATACCGGCGACGAGGGCGAGGATCGCCAGCGCTGCGGGCGCGTGTCGCTCGAAGCGGCGGCGCTTCGGGGGCTCGGCGGGGCCGGTCGTGTCCGGGGCGACCGGGAGGTGCGGGGCGACCGGAATGTCCGGTGCGTCGGTGTCCCCTGGCGGACGGGGAAGGAACGCAGCCTGATTGCAGCGCTCGATAGCGCCTGCGAGGATCGCCTGCGCCTGCGGGATCGCCAGCGTGAGCATGAGGGCGTTGCTCAGATAGATGGCGAGGGGGTAGTCGCCGTCCTTGTTCCCGTTCTTCTGCCGCCCCTGGGTGTTGAGCGCCTGCAGATCCATGAGCAGCTGCGCAATGGGCTCATTGGATCGCGTCAGCGCGTTGACGATCTCGGCATTGATGCCGCTGCACAGGGCATCGCGGTCGATGCGGCCGGCCGATACAAGCGCGGTATGGACGGCCTTGATCTGCTCGATCTCGAGGATTCCCATGCTCGCGGTGCCTGACAGAAGCTGTGGCGCGCCATGATCGTCTCGAAGCGGCACGGGGGCAAGGAGCAAGGATCGTCGCCTCGGCGGGTACGGTGACCTCGATATGGCCGGCGGCGCGACGCTACGGCCGGCGGTGCGACCGGCGACCGTGGACCCGCCGGCGATGTGCGGCGGCGTTTGCGATGCGCGCGGCTATCCGGCGGGCGGCGCCGCCCCCGGCTGCGCCTGGGGCCCCGGACCGGGCGGTACGGCGGCGGGCGCGGCGCCGGCAGACGGCGCGGGCGCTGTGCCCGCGTCGGGGCCGGTCGGCGCGGCGGCCTCCTCGGCATCGTCGGGCTCGGGCCCGTCATCGCTCGCCCCCGTCGCGCGGCCGCCGCGGCTCTTGTAGATCGACGGCGCGATCGTCTCGGCGTCTCCCTCGTTCCAGCGCAGGTAAGCGACGGCGCGGCGGGTCTGGTCATAGGCGTGCGCGAGCAGCGCGAACGCGCGCGCCCGCTTGTCCGCGGCCTCGGTCGGCCCGGGCCCCTTGCCGTGCTCCCGCACGCCGAGCGCGGCGAGGAGCTGCGGCCCGATCTCGCCGGCGCGCTTCACCTCCTCCTCGGTCGCCGCCGTCTTGCCGGAGATCTCGGGCCAGCTCCCGCTGAACAGCGCCGAGAGCGCGACGAGGTCGTTCGCCGTATCGATGTGCCCCTGCCCTGCGCGGATCTCCGCGACCGCGTCCGCGTCGAGCAGGCCGCGGCGGGCGAGCGCCTCGGCGTCGCCCAGCAGGTTCTCGCGCAGCGGGGCCGCCTCGGCGAGGAGCGGCTTCAGCGCGCTCTCGGCGGCTCCGGTGGACAGCCACAGGAGGTGCGCATACCAGGCGGCGAGCGCGTAGGTCTCGAGCCGGTCGAGCAGCGCGATATCGTGCTTGTGCAGCGCTTCCGCGATGGCGGGGCGCAGCGCGAGGAGGCCAGGCAGCACGCCGAGCACCTGCGAGACGGCGCGGGGGATATCGAGCTTGATGGCGATGAGCTGCTCCGGGCTCAGCGCCTCGATCTCGGGGAGCGCCCTGTCGTACGCGGCCGCCGCCTGCGGCGGGGCCGCGGGCTTCCTGGGAGCGGGCTTCTTCTTGGTCACCGGAGTGGAACTTTTGGTCATGAGGGGAACACCTCTCGTTGATGTCCCTCGCCGGACGGCGGAGGGACACGAACGCCATGCTCCCTGCCCCCCGGCGCTGGACGTGCTGTGAGCGTCCGGTGCGTACCGGACGTGCCGGCCAGGGGTAAGCACCTGTCTCCATGCGTCAACGGAGCTGGCAAGAATGCGACGACAGGCGGCCTGGCGTCGTGATCTTGCGCATGGAGCTCAGCTGCCGGGGCGGGACCGTCTCCGGTCCCGGAGGGTAGCCCAGCCATGCCCGGGGACCGGTGCCGGTCCGGAGGGAATGCTCAGCAATCCCGATCCCACCGTTTCCGGTCCGGGAGGGAATGCTCGGCTACCCCGATCGCACCGCTTCCGGTTCCGGAGGGAATGCTCGGCTACCCCGATCGCACCGCTTCCGGTTCCGGAGGGAATGCTCGGCTACCCCGATCGCACCGCTTCCGGTTCCGGAGGGAATGCTCGGCTACCCCGATCGCACCGCTTCCGGTCCGGGAGGGAATGCTCAGCTACCCCGACCGCACCGCTTCCGGTCCCGGAGGGAATGCTCAGCTACCCCGATCGCACCGCTTCCGGTTCCGGAGGGAACGCTCGGCTACCCCGACCGCACCTGTTCCGGTCCCGGAGGGCGCGCGGCACGCGAGCGCTCGCGCGTCGAGCGCTCTCCGGCGCGCAGGGCCCAGCGCTCCTCCGAGCACGACGGCGCCACGCGTTTCTTGCATCTCCGTGCTATGAGACCCGCGCAGATCGCTTGCCGGCGCTTCGTTTCCGAGGGGAAGGCGCCCTGTCTGGCTTTCTCACACCGCGGGCTCCGCGCGGACTCCCCCGGCGCCTCCACCGCCCCGCCCCCCGTGTCCGCCGCTCTCCCCATGAGCCTCACGGGCCTGCGGCGGCGGGTACCACGACCGCCGCGCCGGCGTTGGCGACGGTCGATTTCCGAACGCCCCCCGTGAGCTCCCCGCAAATCTGGGCATGAGCACACTCCTTTCCCCGACCGACGACCCCTCCCGCGCCCCCAGCTGGAATTCCGTTCACGCCGCCGCGATGGAGCTCCTTCCCCGCTCGCTCCGGCTCCTGGGGGTCGCCGAGCCCGACGTCGACGATCTCGCCCAGGAAGTCCTGCTCGCGGCGTACGAGAGCCTGGATCGGTTCGATCCCGCCTACCCCGCCGCCTCGCCGCCGCCTCCGCAGGAGGCCGGCCCGGCCGGCGAGCTGCCGCCGCGGGACGCCCGGCGACAGCACGGCGACGCGGCGGCCCGCTGGGTGTACGGGATCGCCTGGCGGAAGGTCAGCCACTACCTCGACCGCGCCTACCGCCGCCGCGAGGTGCCGAACGGCTTGCACCCCGGGCCGTACCACCAGGCCGCCGACCCCGCGCCGAACAGCGAGGAGCGCCTCGCCAGACGAGAGCGGCTCGCGCTCGCGGTCGAGGTGCTCGGCACGATCGCCCCCAACCGGCGCATCCTGCTCGTCCTGCACGAGGCGTACGAGGTGCCGATCGTCGATATCGCGCGCGCCCTCGGCATCAACTACAACACCGCCACAAACCGGCTGCGCCTCGCCCGCGAGGAGTACCGCGCGGCCGTGGCGCGGCTGCGCCCGGAGCAGCGGAAGGCGCTGCGCGCCGGCTGGCTCGTGTTCCCGCTGGCGTCCGACTTCCTGGTGCGCGACGGCGGCGCGAGCCCTCCGCGCCTGCAGCCGACGCTCCGCCAGCTCGCCCTCGCCCTCGGGTCGGCCGCGGCGGGCGTCGCCGGGACCGTCGCCGTGCTGCTCGCCCTCGCGGCGCCGCCGGCCCTCTGGGCCCGCCGCTTCGGGCCGGGGCTGCCCGAGCTGCCGCCCGCGAGCGGCGCCTGCCCCGCAGCGGCCCCGCCGCCGCAGTCGCCAGAAATGCCGGCGCCGCGGCCCGCCGCTCCCCTGGCCGAGGCGCTCCCCCCGCCGTGCCCCGCCGCTCCGCGCGATCCGCAGGCCGCTCCGCCGGCGGGCGAGCGGGACGACACCTTCGCGCAAGAGCGCCGGCTGCTCACCGAGGCGCAGGCGCGGCTCGCCGCCGGCGACCCCGCCGGGGCGCTCCGGCAGCTCGCCGCGCACGAGGCGCGGTTTCCCGCGGGCCGGCTGAAATCCGTGCGGGAGCAGCTCCGCTCCGTCGCCCGGACGCGCCCCGCCGCGAGCGCGCCCAGCGCGCCGGCAGGAGAGCCGTCGCGATGAGCGCGCCCAGCGCCAGACAGGAGGGCGAGGCGCGCGCCGTCGCAACGGCCGTGGGCCTGCTCGCCGCGGGCCTGGGCTGCATCGCGGCGGCGCACGCCGCGCCGGCGCCGCCCCGGGCCGCGGTGCGGCTCGACCTCGCGCGAGGCCCGGGGGCCGACGCCTGCCCCGGCGAGGCGTTCCTGCGCGCGGAGGTGGCGCGCGCGCTCGGCGCCGACCCGTTCGAGGACGGCGCGCCGCGGGTGCTCTCGGTCCGCGTCGCGCAGGAGGGGCCGGAGCTCACGGCCTCGCTGGCGCTGCGCGACCCCCAGGGCGAGACCCAGTGGGCCGAGGCGTTCAGCACCCGGAGCGGCTGCGAGGAGCTGCTCTCCGGCGTGGCCCTCGCGATCGTGGCGCAGCTCCTGAGCGCGCCGGAGCAGGCGCCGCCGCCCGACGCCTCGCCAGGGCCCGCGCCTTCGCCCGCCTCCGCGCCCTCGCCTTCCCCCGCGCCCGCGCCTTCCCCCGCGCCCTCGCCGCCCCCTCCGCAGGCGCAGCGCGCCTCGCGGGAGCCACCTCCCCGCCCCGCGCTGCCGCCGGCGCGCTCGCAGCCGGAGGCGGCGCCGGCTCCGGCCGAGCGGCCGCAGATCGAAGCGGGGCTCGGCGCCACCCTGGGCCTCGGGATCACGCCGGGGCCCGCGGCGGGCATGACGCTCTCCTTCGGCGTGCGCCGGTCCGACTGGTCGATCGCGGTCGAGGGGCGCGGGCTCGTCTCCCTGGCGCCGGAGGTCGAAGCCATGCCCCTCGGCAAGCGCGCCTTCACGGCGGCTGCCCTGGCCTGTCATCGCGGCCGAACCCTGTTCGCCTGCGGCGTCGTGACAGCCGGCGTGGTCCGGTTCGTCCCCCGAGATCCGTGGAACGTCCTCTCCCCCACGCAGCCGCTGCTCGGCATCGGCCCACGGCTCGGCGCCGGGTGGCCCCTCTCAGACCGGTGGTCCGCGTCCACTTACGCCGAAGCCGTCTGGATCGTCGCGGACGCGGTCCTTCGACGCCAGAAAGATGGACGTGAGCCGCCTGCACCCGTCAGCTGGTCGTCCCCCGCGATCGGCGCCGCGTTCGGATTCGGTGTCACGGCAACCTACTGAGCGAGCTCGGAGGACCACGGAATCTTCCGACACCAACTATGATAATTTTCAAATGGAACCCGCGATGAGCCATATCATCGACGATCTCATCCTCGAACTCCGTTGTCAGCGTGGAGCACCGTCAGGTAGCTTGTCCGGCATGCGTGTCTTCCCCTGGTTGTTCGTTGGATTGTTCTCGTGGGTGGGCTGCTCCGGCGACGCGATCGTCACCGGTCCGTGTCAGCCCCAGGAGTACGGTCACCCTGGCTGCCCGTGGCCCGAGGAAGGCGGCGGCGGCGCCGGCGGCGAGGGCGGCGGCGGCGGCGCCGGCGGCGAGGGCGATGCGGGCGGCGGCGGGACCGGCGGCGGCGAGGAGAGCGCCTGCGCCGGCGACTGCATCCCGCCGGCGCCGCTCGGCTGGTTCGGCCCGGCGCTCCTCTGGTACGGCCCGCCCGACCGGGCGCCCGACTGCCCCGCCGCGGCGCCGAACGTCGGCTACCAGGGCTTCGCCGACCTGGCGCCCGCGCCGCTCGCCTGCGCGGCCTGCCTCTGCGACCCGCCGGCGTCGGCCTCGTGCGAGCTCCCGCTGGGCTGGTCGGCGCATACGGCCGCGGCGTGCCCCGCCGATATCCCCGGCAGCGTCGAGACCGCCTTCGCGGCGCCCGACGGCTGGGACGGCGCCTGCACCGCCGCGAACGCGATCCCCGCGGGCCAGGGCTGCGGCGGACAGCCGTGCGTGCAGTCGCTCTCGGTCGACGCGCCGACCGTCCTGGTGACCGCCGCGTGCACGCCCAGGGTGGACGAGCCGCCGCCGCCGGCGCGCGAGGATCCGTGGCGGACCCGGGCGCTCGCCTGCCTGCCCGGCGCCTACACGGAGTGCCCGGACGACCGGAGCACCTGCATGCCGTCGGCCGGCGAGCCCGGGGGCCAGCCGTCCGGCGGCTTCCTGACGTGCATCTTCCACGAGGGCGAGGTCACCTGCGGGGAGCCGTACCTCGACCGGCACGTCTTCTACGACGGCGCCGAGGACACGCGCGGCTGCTCCGAGTGCGGCTGCGGGGCGCCGGAGGGCGCGTCGTGCACGATCGTGGCCTCGGTCTACAGCGACGGCGCGTGCGCGGAGCAGGTCGCGTCGACCCTCGTCAGCTCCATGGCGCCGTTCTGCGGGGTCACGCCGCCCGGCGTCGGCCTCGGCAGCAAGTCGGCGGAGGTCGTCGCCGTGGATCCCGGCGCCTGCGCGCCGACCGGCGGCGAGCCGATCGGCGAGATGGCGCCGGCCGCGCCGTCGACGTTCTGCTGCCTGGCCTGAGGCGGCGCGGGCATCGCCGCTGGCCAGACGACGCGCCAGGATGGGCGGCGCCCTCGCCCCGCGGGCGAGGTAGTGTAGAGAGGCTCGGCCGGGCGGCGGAAGGGCCTCATCCGGCTGCCGGCGTCCGGCAGCGGCGAGCGCGCCGAGCACATGCCCGACGAGCTCCTCAAGATCATCGTGAACGGAGGCGCGGATGCTGCGGCGATGACCGCGCTGTTCGGCCTCGAGCACACGGACTCCGCGGCGGCGGAACGCGATGCATGTCGCGCCGTCCAGAAGCTCGTGGCCGCCTATGCCGAGGCGTGCCAGGGCGGCGATGCAGAAGCGGCCCGCGCCTGCCAGCGCCTCATCTGCCGCCGCACACACCTCGCAGGCCCGCGGAGGAGCCCCGCCGCTCTCGGCGCTCAGCCGGCCGCGCCCTGCGGCTCCGCCTCGCCCAGGAGGGCGAGCGGATCGACCTGCCGCGTGTACACGGAAGCCAGGTGGATCGGTCGCTCCGAGGTGATCAGAACGATGTGGCCGGTCGATGGGAGGAGCGGCTCGATCTGCGAGGCTTTGCGGGCGTTGGTGAAGATCAGGATCGGGGAATGGATCGCGATGGCCGCGCGATACCGGTCGCGCAGCGCTTCGTTGTCCAGATGCGGCGGGTGAACCCGAGAACGTTGGTTCAGGCATTCGATGACGGACCGCATCGCGGTTTTCCAGGATGGCTTCCACCGCGCCGCGCCCCGTAGATCCACATGGACCTCCGGCCCGTAGTGGGGGGCGAGCTCCTGCGCGAGGTGGTGCGCCAGGCTTGCGTTGCCAACGGGGTCGGGGCTCCAGATCAGCACCGGCCCTTGCGCGAGCCGATCGAGAAGGAGCACGAGCTCCTCCTCCCGGTCGAGCGAAGTGCTGTCGTCCACCGGCTCCGGTGCGGGTATCGCCGGCGCTCTCTCTCGCGGCCCGGGCGCCGGCTTCGTGCCCACTCCGGCAGCGCCTGGCACGCCCATCTCCGACCCTCCAACTCTCCCGAACGGCGGGCACTGCGCGGCCTGCGACGGCGGCGCTCCCAATCCCCCGGGTGGCAGGCGCTGCGCGGCCTGCGACGGCGGCGCTCCCAATCCCCCGGGTGGCGGGCACTGCGCGGCCTGCGACGGCGGCGCCCCCAAACCAGGGAGGCCCTGCGGCGGCGGTACGAATCCGCCCGGGATCCAGCTCAGCGCGCGGTCTCGCATACGGCGCTCGTCGAGCTCGCGGAGCTGCTCGGCCGCCGTGCGGACGCCGCGCGCCACGGCCGCCCAGGCTTCATGGCGATTGCGCCAGCTCGACACCGGCTTGCCCCCGGTGGGGAGCGGGTCGAGCCTGGCGAAGGGGGCGCTTTGCCAGTCGCATTCGTGAACGAGGATCGCGACGACACGCGCCTCGCCGGCGTCGTGCCGCTCGAGCGCGCGCATCATCTCCTCCTCGTAGCAGTCGTCCTGCGCCAGGAAATGGGCGCTGACCAGCAGCAACACCATGCGCGCGGCGTCCAGGTGCGCGGCGGTCTCCCGCGACGGCTCCTCCCCGGGCTCGACGTGCGCCCGATGCCAGGTGCGGATCAGCTTCTGCCGCACCATCAGGCCCAGGTGGACCTCGAGCCGCGTGCGGTGCGACCTGTCTGCCGGCGCGTGGGAGATGAAGACCTCCACGGGCCCCGGCGCAGCGACGGAAGCGTCGGGGGCGCCGGGAATCAGGCGGAGGTCGAGCTGCGGCGGCGGGGGCGGCGGTACGTACGCGGCCATCGGCGCCGTATTGGTCCGTGCGGGCACGCCGCGACAGTAGAGGCAGCTGCGCTGCCCCTCTCGGTACACCCACCGCATCCACCCGCAATGCGGGCACCGCTCCTCCCCCATGGGCGGATCCTACTCTCTCCTGCTCGGCCGTGAAGCCGGGGACGAAGGACCAAGACCGGCGTGACAGGTCACGGCGCGCCGTGACGGGCGCCCGTGACTTGTCACGGTCGCATCGGGACATGTCACGCCGGCGCAGCGAGCGCCGCGGAGGCCCGGCTCCGGGTGCATGTCGACGCGTCGAGGCGCTCTCCCGCTGGATGCGGGCCCCTGAGCGCCGCGAGGGCCGGGGCCTGGCGCTGCCGCGGAGGCGAGCTCCCGGGGAGACGCGACTGGCCCGCCGGTTGCTTCGTCCTTCGGCGACGCGAGGTGCCTCTCGGGGCGCTCCTCCAGGACGCTCCTCGCCGCGAGGTCATCACCACGGGCTGCGTCGCAGATGCAGCCGCCAGCAGCGCACCCCCGAAGGGCAAGCCAGCGCTGCTTCAACCTACGGGAGATCTTGATCTTATGAACCAGCTCGGCCGTGCATCGCTCGTCTTCCTGTCAGCCGTGGCCACGATCGCGCTCTCCGGGTGCTCCGCGGAGAGCGTGGATGCCCCCGTCGCCGAGGAGGCCGTCCTCGACTCCGCGCAACCCGTCCTGTGCGACGTCGGCGCCGTCGTTCCGCACGTGAGCGATGGGATCTGGATGTTCGAAAGCCTCGAGTATCAGTCGCCGTCGGGCGCCTATCACAACTCCAACTGTACCGGAGGCTACGTCGTCAAGCTGTTCAATCAGGACATCGCCAGCGCATTCGCCATCCTCGATGTCTATGCGTCCTGGGAGAACGAGCTCCCCGATGCGCTCACCTGTCTCACGTCCTATGTGTACGTGGATGTTCACGGCTATCATAAGTCGGACGCTCGATGGGAGCTCATCGCCGGTGGGGCGACCGCGAGGGGGACATGGGATGGGAACGAGTGCGAGGTCAGCGTCGGTGTTCGGGCGTGGGAAGCCGACGATTACAGCAAGTACATCGTGTCGGCCAAGGCATGGCGCGACGACTTCGGCGTTCAGACGTTTCAGCCGGTGACCATCGATGTAGGGGCATACATGCGCTGAGCGCCGCCAGTCCCGTTGGACAGGGCTCGTTCACCCCTTCGCGCTGAGCCTCGCTGGTCGGCCCGCGCCGGCGCGCCGCGCCTCGCTGGTCGGTCCACGCCGGGATCGACCACCCGCGCCTTGATGCTTGACCGTCGGAACGGCGTTGCGCGTGCTATCCTCGCCAGGATGCTCGCGGTGGGGGGGGCCTCTTCATGCCGTCGCTGCCCGCGCTAGCCAGCGTCCATCTCGACGCCGCGGCCGCTCCGCGCCCGGCCAGGGCATCGACGGCCCCGAGCTCGCCGGCATCCTCCTCGATGCCCGCGCAATTCGTCCTGGTCGCGGGGTCCTCTCCTCCAGGTAGAAGCCCCCGCAAGAGATGGCCTCGACACCACGGCCACGCTGGATTTGTCAGGGTGCCGGCGCGATCCCGAGCTCGTCCATGTTCACCTCGACGCCGGCGCGCTCGACCAGCTCGCGCCCCAGGGCCTCGACGCCGGCGCGCTCGTCGAGCTCGCCCGGGTGGTCCTCGACGCCGGCGCGCTCGTCGAGCTCGCTGACATTTGGTCTCGATCTACCGCAATTCCGAGATATTGAATCACGGCGGCGGGCGCACTCGTCACGTTTATCATCGTCGGCGCGGCAGCGGAGTGGCACAAGGGCAGCGGCCAGGTATGTTTGTTTACAATGACACAGAACAACGGGGACGAGGATGCTCCGCCGACGATAGCTCGGCTCATGCGGTGGGGCGATGGGTTCTTCGAAGGCATCGCATGCATTGAAGGGCTCTTGAACTGGATCAGATCCGGCGCCTCTTCTATAGCGGATTTGGCAGTCGACCCTTCAACGCTGAGCCGTCGAGTAGAGGCGTTCGAGAGCGCACTATCAGAACTAAAGGAAGGCGTTGCAAGCGGGGAAATGGAAGGAGGACCCCCCGTAGGCGATGACGACATCGCTCGGGCCAATCGCCTCAAGACCCTGCTGAAGACCTGGACCCCCGGTAGCGATCTACCATCAGAGGTCGCGATGCTTGCTGAACAGCTCATCGCCAAGTTCGGCAACGAGCAGGAACAAGCAAACTCTCCCTAGCCGACGGTCATCTCCTGCCACCCACGTATACACAGTACGCACGCCCTGTGTTGCACATGACGAAGCATCCGTCGCCGTTCGATGGATAGTGGTACACGCAGACTTCCTTCGGTTTCTTTATGCAGCCAGTAAGGTTGCCCCTACCTGCGTTGCTCTTGTACGGATGCTTGTACGATGGTCGGCACGTAACACCCGCCTCAGCACACCTGACCATGCATTCCGCAGAACTCTCATTCTTGCAGTACACCAGCCAATGCAACTCCTGCGCATCCACTGCAACCGGCTCCTCCTCCGTCGCATCTGCGGGCGATTCTTCCACAATGGCGTTGTCCACCGCTTCCGTCTCTGGAGCGACGCTGCAAGCAGCGTAGAACAAGACCACCAGCGGCACTACGCACACGATGGCAACAGCCGACTTCATGGCCACTTCTCCTTCAACTTCTCGCGTCACACCACCGACCATAGGTCCATGTGGTTCACACTGGACTTGCGCATGCGAAGAACAGACCAGATGCAGATCGTCGCCGGATTAGTAGGCCCGACCCACAGCAGCCAGGAGTAATGTTGGAGACCGTCAAGGGTAGTTGGACTGGCCCACGCCACCGGTGCGGCCGAAGGGGCAAGGGGGTAGGTCGTCGGCGACGGACGCCGAGTCCGCCGTCGCCGCGCTGGCCGTCTCGTTGCTGGGCGTGCTCCCGGATGGGATCGCGCGGAGCGATCTCGCGGCGTTCGTGAACGGGCTGGGGAGCAGCATGGCGAGCCGTGTGGCAGAGGTCCGTCTGGCAACCTTCGCTGGAGATCGCGTGCGGATGCCCGCGCTCGTACGCGCGTACGTGGCGGCGGCGTTCCCGCCGTCGACCGAGGAGGCGATGGATCGTTACGGCCGGCTCGCCGAGGAGCTGGGCCCTCTGGCCGATCGGCAGCGCCCACCGCCACCTCGCCGCCATCGCGGCCCCGCCCGCCAGCCGGCACGCGCACCTGACGCGGCGGCCGCGCCGTGGCGCAGCATCGGTCGGGTCGACCTCGTCGCCATCATCGACCGGGAGCTCGCCGGAGCCGGGAAACCACGGTGAGCCCCCGGAGGGCGCCGGGCCCGCCACGGCGTCGCTCCCGGGAGCTCCTCGACAGCAGCCCGTCCTCTGCGCAGCCCGCCCGCCGCTCGGGAGAGCGACCGCTTTCTCTTGAGCGCCCCGCTTTCTCTTGAAAGGCTGTCCATCGCCGCACATACCCCCCCAGCGTCGCTCCCTGCTCTACATGTAAAGGCACGCAACGTTTCATGATCGAAGCCCGCTCCAGATCTCAGCTCGTCGTCGTCGGCTGCTCGGCCGGGGGCATCGAGGCCCTCTGCACGCTCCTCTCGACCTTGCGCGCCCCGTTCCCCGCCCCGATCGTGATCGCCCAGCACCTCGACCCCAGGCGGGAGAGCCACCTCGGCGACGTCCTGCGCCGCCGCAGCGAGCTGCCCGTCCGCACCGTCGCCTCCGCCGCCCCGCTCGAGGACGGCGTCGTCTACATCGTGCCCCCGGGCCGCGACGTGGAGATCACCGACCATGAGCTCCGGCTCCAGCCGGAGAGCAGCGCGCGACCCAAGCCGTCGGTCGACACGCTCTTCCGCACCGCGGCCGAGGTCTTCGGCGAGAACCTCATCGCCATCGTCCTGACCGGCAACGGCTCCGACGGCACGCTCGCGCCCGCCACGTCAAGAAGTGCGGCGGCACCGTCATCATCGAGAACCCCGACACCGCCAAGTTCCGGGGCATGCCCGAGTCGCTGGCCCCGACCACGGTGGACATCGTGGCCGACCTCGATCGCATCGGAGGCATCGTCGGCGAGCTCCTCACGGGGGCGTACGTCGAGCCGCCGCCGGACGAGGACAAGCGGCTCCAGTCGCTCCTCGACCTCGTGCGCGAGCGGAGCGGGATCGACTTCAAGAAATACAAGCAGGCGACCATCTTGCGCAGGCTCCGGCGCAGGATGGCGGCCACGGACACCGACACCATCGACGACTACATCCGCTACCTCACCGAGCACCCCGAGGAGCACCAGCGGCTGATCACCCCGGGCCGCGTCGACGTGCGCGCCGCGGGAACGATCTGCGCGAAAAAAGTTCGTGCGAGCGCGTAATGGGCAGCATGGTTAGGTGAAGGCCATGCATTTCACCGAGGTGATGCGCGAGCTCGAGCGGCTCGGCACCGAGCAGAACCGGAAGGTCTACCTGCGCCACGGCGCGACCGAGCCGCTCTTCGGCGTGAGCTTCGCCCACATGAACGCGCTGGAGAAGCGGATCAAGCGCGACCACGAGCTCGCCGAGGCGCTCTGGGCGACCGGCAACTCCGACGCGCGGACGCTGGCGGCGGCGATCGCCGATCCGGGGCGCTTCACCCGGGACCAGATCGAGGCGTGGCTCCACGGCCTGCGCTCGCCGCTCCTCATCGACCTGATCGTGAAGCGCATCGCCGTGAAGACGCCGTTCGCCCGCGAGGCGATGGCGCGCTGGACCGCCTCGGACGACGAGTGGATCGGCCGCGCGGGCTGGAAGCTCTGCGGCGCGCTCGCGGAGGAGGACCCGTCGCTGCCCGACAGCCTGTTCGAGGAGCGGCTGGAGGCGATCGAGGCGTCGATCCACCGGGCCAAGAACCGCGCCCGCGACGCGATGAACGGCGCGGTGATCAGCATCGGCGCGCGGAACGAGCCGCTGCGGGGACAGGCGCTCTCGGCGGCGCGGCGCATTGGCAAGGTCGAGGTCGACCACGGCGAGACGAGCTGCAAGACGCCCGACGCGACCGCCCACATCCTGAAGCTGTGGGCCGGCCGGAAGCCGGCCGCCGCGCCGGCGAAGGCGGTCGGGGCCAGGGGCGAAAAGCCGGCCAGGGCCGCCGCTGCCAAGCCGGCCGCCGCTGCCAAGCCGGCCAGGGCCGCCGCCAAGCCGGCCGCCGCCGCGCCGGCCAGGGCGACAAAGTCGCGCCGCGGCGGCGAGGCGGCGGCCCCGGCCGCGGAGACGCCGAAGGGCGACGCGTCGCGCCGCGTCGCGCCGCGCCGGGGCTGACGGGGGCACGCGCCGCCCGGCGCCGGATCACGTCGGATGCGCCGCCGCGACGGCCTCGTCCGACGAGCCGAGCAGCTCCTTGCGCGTGAGCCGCTCGACGACCTGGCGCGTGAGGACGAGGTGGTCCTCCTCCTCGTGCAGGCGGCACCGGAACGCCTCCCTCGCCTCGGCGTCGTCCGCCTCGTCGGCGAGCTCGAGCAACAGCTGCCAGCCGGCGTTGTCGACGAGCTCCGCGGTGAGCAGCGCGTGGAAGAGGTGGGCCGGGTTCTGGTCGCCGTCGAGCACCACCTGCTCGAGGCCCCGCGACTCGATCTCGATCAGCCGCGACATCTCGGTCTCGGCGTGCGCGTCCCCGCCGAGCGCGCGGATCTGCGCCTCGAGCCACTCCTCGTGCTCCTTCTCCTGATTCCGGTGCTCCCGGAGCTGGCCGAGCAGGTTCAGCAGGCCGGGATCGGCCGTGCGGCCGACCTTCTGGATGATGGAGTCGTACAGCTTCACGCTCGCGCGCTCGAATGTCAGCCGCTCGTTGAGCAGGTCGATGGCCTTGTCCTTGTTCACCTGTGCAAGCTTCTGCATGGATGCCTCCGGCCGGGGCAGATGCGATTCGCAGGCCGTCGAGCGGCAACGCGCGCCCGGCCGGTGCGCGCGGCGCGGCGGCGCAGCGGCGAGCGCGAGGCGCGGCGGCGAGCGCGCCGCGCACGGGGGCAGGCGCGCGGCGCGCGCGAGGCGGGGGCGCGCCGATCAGAGGTGCTCGGTCAGGTACTCCACGATGGTGCGGTTCGCGAAATGGCTCGCGACCGGCGACCGGTAGCCGTGCCGCTCGCCCGGGAACACGACCATGTCGAACCGTTTGTCCGCGGCCATGAGCGCCTCGATCATCTTCGCTGTGTGCGCGACGTGCACGTTCTCATCCATGAGCCCGTGCAGGAGGAGCAGCTTGCCGCGCAGGTTGCCCGCGTGCTTCGAGAGATCGGTCGCCTCGTACCGCGCGGCCGCCTGGTCGAGGAGGCCCATGTACCGCTCCGTGTAGCCCGTGTCGTAGAGCCGATCGTCGGTCGCCGGCGAGCCCGCGACGCCAACGTGGAAGCGGTCCGGCGCCTTGAGGAGCGCCGAGAGCGCCATCCTCCCGCCGTAGCTGTGGCCGTAGATGCCGACCCGGCCCGCGTCGACGTACGGCAGCGTCTTCAGGAACTCGAGCCCCGCGATCTGGTCGGCGAGCTCGACCTCGCCGAGGCGGCCGTAGATGGGCGCCTCGAACGCGCGCCCGCGGTTCGCCGAGCCGCGGTTGTCGAGCTGGAAGACCACCACCCCGCGGTCGGCGAGGTGGTTCCAGAGGAGGAGCGGCGACCAGGAGTTATAGACCGTCTGGACGCCGGGCCCGCCGTACACGCTCACCACGACCGGGTAGCGGCGGCCCGGCTCGATCGTGCGCGGCGCGAGCAGCGCGCCGTAGAGCGTGTCGCCGCTCTCGGCGCGCACCTGCACGATCTCGGGGGCGCGCAGGCCGAGGTCCGCGAGCTCGGGGTCGACCGGCGCCGGCATCGCGCCGAGCTCGGCGCTGCCTTCGCCCCGGACCACGGCCTCCCACGGGCGACCCAGGGCCGAGTGGACGTCCACGTACCCCGGCCCCTTCGGCTCCACGGTGACGAAGTGCACGCCAGGCTCCGCCGTGATCCGCTTCACCTCGCCGCCCGCGAGCGGCACGGTGTAGAGGTGCCGCTCGGTCGGGCCGTCCTTCGTGGCCACGAAGCGCGCCTCGCCGCGCTCCTCGTCCGGCGCGGCGAGCGCGGTGATGTCCCAGTCGCCCGCGGTGAGCTTCGCGAGCTCCGCGCCCGTGTCCGCGTCGCGCACCGCGAGGTGGCGATGGCCGCCCGCGGCGGTCGCCCAGAGGAACCTCGGCGAGCGCTCGAGCGGCCGCATCTCGCCGAAGTCCGCCCAGGTCGGCGAG
Organism: Sorangium sp. So ce836; assembly: GCF_028553905.1. Taxonomy (NCBI): domain Bacteria; kingdom Pseudomonadati; phylum Myxococcota; order Polyangiales; family Polyangiaceae; genus Sorangium; species Sorangium sp. So ce836. The sequence goes on from NZ_CP102233.1 coordinate 7,709,516, forward strand.
GTCTCGACGACGACCTCGGCGGCCTCGCCCGAGCGCGGGTTCGCGCGGAGGAGCGCGAGGCGCTTCTGGTCGCGCGACAGCGTCTGGAACCAGAGCGCCTTGCCGCCGTCGGCCCACGCGAACCGGCCGAGGTAGCGCTCCTCCTGGCCGCCCTTCCACGCGAGCCAGGTCGTCTTCCGCGTCGCGAGGTCGAGGACGCCCGCCCGGACGCGGGGGTTCTTCCCGCCGACGCGCGGATAGCGCACCATCTGGAGATCTTCCTTGCCGTCGCGGACGCCGAAGACGGGCACCCGCTCGACCTCGCGCTCGTCGACCTCGAGGTAGGCCACCCGGTCGCAGCCGGGGGAGATCCAGAACCCGCTCGGCTCGTCGAACTCCTCCTGGCCGTTGAAGTCGGTGAGGCCGCGCGAGACGCCCTCGGGCGCGCCGCGGGTGAGCGCGGTCTCGCGGCGCGAGGCGACGTCGATCATGAAGAGCTCGCGCCCGCGGACGAACACGACGCGCTCGCCGCCGTCGCACACCTGGGGATCGATCTCCGGCTCGGGCGTGCTGGTGAGCCGCGCGATCGCGCCCGCCGCGTCGCGCAGGAAGATGTCGCCGCCGAAGGGGATGAGCATCACCGCGGCGCGCTTGGCCCACGAATACGCGGTGATCCCCCGCGAGAACATGCGCTGTCGCTCGCGGCGGAGCTCCTCCTCGCGGGAGAGCGGCTTCGACTCCTTCAGCAGGTCGCCCGACGCGACGAGCTGCCGTGTCTCGCGCGACGCGGTGTCGAAGGCGAAGAGGGCCTGCTCCGGCCCGTCCGGCTGCCGCTGGAGGTAGGTGACCAGCTTGCCGCCGGGCGCGTACTGGACCCCCCTGGGCAGCCGCGCGCCGAGCGGCGGCTGCCGGCCGAGGTGCGCGAACGTGACCCGGCTCGCCTCCGGCCCGGCGATGGCCGTCTTGCCGCCCGCGTCACTCACCTTCGGCGCCGCGCCGCCGCCCGGCGAGGCCGCGGCCGGCGCGCCCGCCCTCACCGGCGGCGAGCCGGCCGGCGGGGCGCAGGCGGCCAGGACGACGGGGAGCACCCACCAGGTTGCGGAGCGCGGCGGAGTTCGCATGGCCGCGATCTCGCCCGACGCCGCGGGGGATGTCAAACGACGCCGCGACTGACGAGAGGCGCGGCGGTCGGATCAGAGACGCGCGCGGATCCGCTCGGCGAGGCGCCCAAGGTCTTCCGGGCAAAGCTGGAGGACGCGCCGTATCGAGCGCGCTGCCTCTTCGGCGACGATGGCCCGGCCGGCTGCATCGGATGAGAGCTTCCGGTGCTCTGTCAGGAAGCTCGCGAAGTAGGATTCCTTCGGATGAGGATCAGTCCGGATGTCGCGCCATTTCCACCCCGAGGGGAGGTTGTGACCCGCAAGCACCCAGACCTCGATCTCCTCGATGGCGAGCTCACCGAGCAGCACCCGGTCGCCGGCTGGGAGCGAGGCGCTCCGCTGCTCCAGCGAATCAAGCGCGGCTCTCCGGCCCGCGTTCTGTGCACCATCGCGGTCGACGATGAGCAGGAATAGATCGGTCTGGCCTCCCCAGAGATCGAGGATGGTGCTGATGCGCTCCCACTTGAGCGCCTCCGCGACACCGCCGAGCACCGGCTTCTCGCAGACACGGACCTTGGCCCTGGGTCTGCCGATCTCGGCCATGAGCGCTTGAATGATGGGCTTGAGCAGATCCTTGTCCCGGCGTGAATCCTCGGGGATGACAAGCACGTTCACGGAGCGCCCTCCTCGCGAGGTACCCGCTTGATGCGCTCCCTCGGGGACGCGGCGAACTCCAGCATATCCTCGAACCAACCCGAGGCGAGCAGATCTCCGCGATCGTGAGAGCGGAGGACGCGCTCGGCGTCAGGGACATCGACGAGGCGCACGGTACGACCCGATCGCTCCCCCTCCAGCCGGTAGACGAGCCAGGCATGCGCGAGGAGCTCGTCGTCGAGTTGCGCGAGAAGCGCTGGGGAGTGCGTCGTGGCGACGACCTGGATCCTGCCGTCGCGCGTGCGCGCGTGGATAAGATCGAGCAGGAGCCGCAGGCGGCTCGGATGAAGGCCGTTCTCGATCTCCTCGAAGAAGAAGAGGGCTGATTCGGGCGAGAGGAGCGCGGCGAGGATGCCGAGGAAACGCAGCGTACCCTCCGAGGCGCTGTAGGCGGACAGCTCGGTCCCGTCCTTTTCGACGAGCACGAGCAGCACCTGCCCGCGAAGATCTGCTGGGAACTTCAGATCGACCACATCCATCGGCGTCAGCGCGCGGAGCCAGTGCAGGAGCTCCGCCTTGGTGTCCTCGCGCGAGCAGATCGTCTGCAGGACCGAGGACAGGTTCTCCCCGCGATCGGAGAGGGTCCTTTGCCCCGGCACACTCGGCTGGCGCATGGCGTCCGGGACAGGATCGACGAAGCGCATCGAGGCGAACGCGCTGACAGTGGCCTTCACGTCGAGCTCGATTTTGTCGTGAAAAGCCTCCCGTTCCTCGGGGTCGCCCTCGAGATATGATAGGATTCGGGAGACTATCGGGCGCTCCGATCGAAAGAAAACTTCCGTGGGCTGGGGCGGCTCGGTTGGCCCTTCGAGCGCCTCGATCAGCCCGTGAAACGCCTCGCTTGACGATGGATCGCGGGCTGGGCGCGTTCCGTAGAGAAGGCTCGGGCTCTGTCCACCGGCGTGGAGCGACTCTGCTGCCACCCGCGGCGCCGGGGATGTTTCCACCTCGATGTGGTACCGACGTTCGAAACCAGGGAGCTCGCCGGCGGCCGGACCGACGTCGGCCTCGATGACGAAGCTCCCCTCCCCTCGAAGGTTCCCCTCCCGCCGGAAGCTCGCCTCCCGCACGCCCCCGCGCAGCCCCTCCCACTGCCGCTCGCCGGCCGCGTACTTGCCTCCGAAGATCTCTGCCAGCGTGTAGCCACGCCCGACGCCGTGCAGGAAACGCAGCGCCTCGCGCACGTTGCTCTTGCCCGCCGCGTTGGCCCCGACGAGCAGCGTGAACGGACCCAGCGCGAGCGTCGCGTCTTCGAAGTTCTTGAACTGCACCAGGCGGATCCGCCTCAGCATCGCCCAATCCTACCCTTCCGCGCGTCGCCCCGCCTCCGCTCTGGAGCGTCCTCCTGGAATGTCGACCCCCTGTCCATTTTCCCGAGGCTTCCCGAGGCCGGTCAGCTCGCGATCCGCCGCAGCACGATGACCGGCCGGCCGGCCTCACGCGAGCGATCGAGATCCACCTTACAGTCGAGCATCCAGTCGTTGTCGTCGTCCGGATCGGCGATGATCTGCTCCACCCCCCACGAGCCGCCGTCCTCGGCCGGGTGGATGATCGTGTTGCTCGGGCTCCGGGCGGCCGGGTCGGTGCGGATGGCGGCGTGCTCCGCGTAGAAGCCGCGGAGCGCCTCGTCCAGCCGCTCCGCCGTCCAGGGGGCGTCCTCGCCCTCCACCATCTCGGCGGCGACCTCGTAGTCGCGGCGGGCGAGCGCGCGCAGGAAGAAGAACAGCTCGTTCCTGACGAGCACCGTGAAGTCCTTCGCGTTGCGGGTGATGTCGAACGCGGACGGCTCCACGGCGCCGCCGGGGGAGGCCGCGCGCGGCTGGTACGACGGGTCGCGCAGCCGCTCCCACTCGTCGAGGAGGCTCGAGTCCACGCCGCGGATGAGCGCCCGGAAATAGGCGATCATGTCGCTCGTGTCGGCGTCCTTCGCGTAGTCGGGGACGGTCTGGACCAGCGCCTTGTACACCTCGGAGACGTACCTGAGCAAGAGCCCCTCCGCCCGCTCCAGGTTGTACTCCCGGATGTACTCGCCGAACGACAGGTATTGCTCGTACATCTCGCGCGCGACGCCCTTCGGCCGGATGTTCTCCTGCCCGACCCAGGGGTGCCGCCGCGCATAGTCGTTGAACGTGCCGTAGATGAACTCCGCGTTCGGCTTCGGATAATCGAGCTTCTCGAGCTCCTCCATCCGCTGCTCGTACTCCACGCCGGCCGCCTTGAGCTCCGCGAGCTTCTCGGTCTTCAGCCGATCGAGCTGCTTTTGCAGGATGAGATCGGGGTTCTCGAGGATCGACTCGACCAGCGTCAAGAGATCGAGCGGATAGGTGCCGCTGTCGGGATCCAGCTTGTCCACCGTCTCGAGCACGTAGAGCGAGAGCGCGTGGTTCAGCGAGAAATCCTCCTGGAGATCCGCGTTGATGCGGATGCGCTTGCCCGGCCCGTCCTCCTTGGGGACGAACTCGATGATGCGCGCCTCCACGAGGGAGCGGAACAGGAGCATCGCCGTCCTGCCGTGCTGGCGCCGGACGGCGGGCCGGTCGTGCGTGCTGCGGATGAGCCGCTTCATCGCCTGACACCCGCCCTCCTCGCGGCCGAGCACGTTGACCAGCATGCCGTGCGTGACCTGGAACCGCGACACGAGCGGCTCGGGCGGCGACTGGATCAGCCGCTCGAACGTCTGCCGATCCCAGTGCACATAGCCCTTCTCCGGCGGCTTCTTCTTCACCATCTTCCGCCGCTTGGCCTGGTCGTTCCCCGCCTTGGCCTCGAGGCGCATGTTCTCGATGACGTGCTCCGGCGCCTGCGCCACGACGCTGCCCTGCGTGTCGAACCCCTTGCGGCCGGCCCGGCCGCTGATCTGCTGGAAGTCGCGGACGCTCAGGATGGCCGTCTTCTCGCCGTCGAACTTGCAGAGCTTCGTGAACAGCACCGTGCGGATCGGGATGTTGACGCCGACGCCGAGCGTGTCCGTGCCCGAGATGATCTTGAGGTGCCCCTGCTGGGCCAGCTTCTCGACCAGGAGCCGGTACTTCGGCAGGAGCCCCGCGTGGTGCAGCCCGATGCCGTGCTTGACGAAGCGCTGCACCTCCCGGCCGTAAGGGCTCGAGAACTTCACCCCGGCGAGGGCGGCGGTGATCGCCCGCTTCTCCTCCTTGGTGCAGTAGTCCTGGCTCATCAGGTTCTGCGCCTCCTCGGCGCAGGCCCGCTGGGTGAAGCTCACGATGTAGATCGGCGCCTTGCCGTTCTTGACGAGGGTGGCCACCGTCTCGTGCAGCGGCGTCTCGCGGTACTCGAAGTCGAGCGGCACCGGGCGCACGGTCGACTTGATCACGGCGGTCTGCTCGCCGGTGAGGCGCGCGATCTCCTCCTGGAAGAACTCGGTGCCTCCCATCGTGGCGCTCATGAGCAAGAACCTCGCCTGCGGCAGCGTGAGCAGCGGGATCTGCCAGGCCGCCCCGCGGTCGCGATCCGAGTAGTAGTGGAACTCGTCCATGATCACGTAGTCGCAGAGCGCCTTCTCGCCCTCGCGGAGCGCGATGTTCGCGAGGATCTCGGCCGTGCAGCAGATGATGGGCGCGTCGCGGTTCACCGCCGCGTCGCCGGTCAACATGCCCACGTTCTCGGGGCCGAAATCGTTGCAGAGCGCGAAGAACTTCTCGCTGACGAGCGCCTTGATCGGGCACGTGTAGTAGGACTTCATCCCCTCGGCCATCGCCTTGAAGTGCATCGCGGCGGCGACGAGCGACTTGCCCGAGCCGGTCGGGGTGTTGAGGATGACGTTCTTGCCGCCGAAGATCTCGAGGATGGCCTCCTCCTGCGCCGGGTAGAGCTCGAGTCCACGCTCGGCGACGTAGTCGAGGAAGCCGTTCAAGAGGTCGTCGGCCGTGAAATCGTGGGGCGACGGCGGGAGGCGGGCGAGGAGCGGAGCGGCGGCTTGATCCATGGCGGCTGGGACGCCCGTCGAGGGGGCGCACCATGCAGAAGCCTGGTTTCAGGGAAAATGCAAGCAAACTCCTCCGTGTCCCGGTCGGATCGCCGGGCCTGGCGCGAGACCCGGACGGAAAGGGCTCCGAGGACAGCCCGGGTGAGCCGATGAGGCGCGCTCGATCCGGCTGCCACGCTGCCGTAACATGGCGGGTTCGTGATAGCCTGGCCGGACAAGCGGGGGGACGCCGCACGCGCACGTCCGGGGGGTACGTGGAGCGGGCCGGTGACCGGGAGAGCGGACGGACAGCGATGGGGGAGACCGCCGGACAGCCAGCCGGGTCGATGCGCTCATCCGGCAGGGGGTACGCGCAGATCGACGCGCCGGGCGGGCGGCTTTTGCGGATCAGCGGCTCGCTCTGCCGGCTGCTGGGCTACGCGGAGCGGGAGCTGCTCGGGAAGAGGCTGCTCGACCTGGCGCTGCCGGAGGACCGGACGAGCTCGCTGGCCGCATGGCGCTCGCTGCTCGAGGCCGGCGAGGAGGAGATCACGTTCGAGATGCGCTGCCGCTGCAAGGACGGCGGCGTCCGCTCGCTCCAGCTGACGGGCGTCTCCGTCGGTGATGCGCGCGACCGGCCGTATCGCGTGGTGGTGTTCGTCGAGGACATCACCGAGCGGAGCGTCGAGGAGCGGGCGCTCGCGGCGGAGCAGGCGCTGGCCGAGAGCGAGGCCAGGATGCAGCGGCTGTTCTACAGCAACATGGCGCCGATGGCGCTCTGGATGCCCGATGGGCGGATCGTCCAGGCGAACGAGGCGTATCTGCAGCTCGTGGGCTGCACGCGGGAGGAGCTCGCGGCCGGCCTGGTCCGCTGGGATTCCGACGTGATGCAGGAGGAGCGCCCCGCCGGCGATCGTGCGCGGGCGGAGCTTTTGTCGGGCCGGTGGACGTTCGCGCCGTTCGAGCGGACGTATGTGCGGCGCGACGGGACGCGGATAAGGATGCTCGTGAGCGGCTGTCTGCTGCCCGCGGGGCGGTTCGAGGACGGCGGCTTCGTGCTCGCGCTCGACATGACGGCGCTCCGGCGCGCGGAGGCGGCATTCCGGCAGAGCGAGCAGGTCTTCCGCGCCATCGGGGACTCCATCGATTACGGCATCTGGGTCACCGACCGCGAGGGCCGGAGCGCCTATGCCAGCGAGGCGTTCCTGCGCATGACGGGGTTGACCCAGGCGCACTGCTCGGAGGGCGGGTGGCTCGACGCGATCCACCCCGACGACCGGCACAAGGTGGCGACCTTCTGGCGGTGCCTGCAGACGGGCGAGCCGTACGAGAAAGAGCTCCGCTATCTCGGCGCGGACGGCGCCGTCCACCCGGCCCTCAACCGGGCCGTCCCGATCCGCGACGAGCGGGGCGAGATCACCGCTTGGGTCGGCCTGTGCCTGGACATCGGCCGGCTCAAGCGCACGGAGGAGGCGCTGCGCGAGAGCGAGCGCCGGCTCCGGGCGGCGCTCGACGACGCGAAGCGGGTCCTCGCCGAACGCGAGCGCCTGGAGGACGAGCTCCGCCGGCGCGAGCGCCAGCTGACGTCGCTCATGACGAACTCGCCCGACGTGATCTTCCGGCTCGACCCCGAGATGCGGTGCACGTTCGCGACGTCCGCCGTCGAGGCGGTGACCGGGTTCCCGCCCGAGTACTACCTCGGCAAACACGGCTTCGAGACCCTCCTTCCGAGGAATATGTGCGAGGCCAGCGAGACCGCGTGCCGCGAGGCGCAGAGGACGGGCAAGCAGCAACGCATCGAGTTCACCATGGGCGGGCGGAGATACCGGACGCGCTTCATCCCCGAGCTCGGTCCCGACGGCGCGGTGGAGTCGTTCATGGGGATTTGCGAGGACGTCACCGCGGAGCGGCTGGCCGAGGAAGAGCGCCAGAAGCTGCTCGAGAGCGAGCGCGCCGCCCGCGACGAGGCCGAGCGCGTCAGCCGGGTCAAGGACGACTTCGTCGCCACCCTCTCGCACGAGCTGCGCTCGCCCATCAACGCCATCCTCGGCTGGGCGCGCATCCTGCGCAGCCGGCCCCCGGAGCCGCAGGCCCTCGCGCGCGGGCTCGAGGTCATCGAGCGCAACGCGCGCCTGCAGGCCGACATGGTCTCCGAGCTGCTCGACATGAGCCGGATCGTGTCGGGAAAGCTGCGGCTCGACGTCCAGCCGGTCGACCTGCCCGCGGTCCTCCAGGGCGCGCTCGAGGCGGTCAAGCTCGCGGCCGAGGCCAAGGGCCTCGCGGTCGTCTCGAGCGTCGAGCCCGAGTCGCTCTCGCTCAAGGGGGACCCGGCCCGGCTCCAGCAGGTCGCCTGGAATCTCCTGTCGAACGCGGCGAAGTTCACGCCGGCCGGCGGGCGGATCGACGTCGCGCTGCGGCGCGCGGGCGCGCACGCCGAGCTGTCGGTGACCGACACCGGCCCGGGCATCGCCCCGCAGTTCCTGCCGCACCTGTTCGAGCGCTTCCGCCAGGCGGACGCGTCCTCGACGAGGAAGCACGGCGGGCTCGGCATCGGGCTCTCCATCGTCAAGCACCTGGTCGAGCTGCACGGCGGCACCGTGCACGTCGCCAGCCCGGGTGAGGGCCGGGGCGCGACCTTCACGGTCAAGCTGCCGCTCGCCGGCGTCTCGCCCCAGGCGCCCGGCGCGACGCAGCGGTCCCCCGCGGCCCGCACCGAGGCGGCGGCCGTCTACCCGGCGGACGAGCTCACCGGCGTGCGCGTCCTCGTGGTCGACGACCAGCCCGACGCCCGCGAGGTCGCCCAGCGCGTGCTGGAGGAGTGCGCCGCGCGCGTCACCACGGCCGGCTCGGCCGCCGAGGCGATCGCCATGCTGGAGCGCGAGCGCCCCGACGTGCTCGTCAGCGACCTCGGCATGCCGGGCGAGGACGGCTTCCAGCTCATCCGCAGGGTGCGCGACCTCGGCCCCGCGCGCGGGGGCGCGACGCCGGCCGTCGCCCTCAGCGCGCTGGCGCGGGCCGAGGACCGGGCGCGGGCGCTCGGCGCCGGCTACCAGGCCCACGTCGCCAAGCCGCTGGATCCGGCGGAGCTCGTGAGCGTGGTCGCGGCGCTCGCCAGGGCGCTCGCCAGGGAGCGGGCGACGGGGTGAGACGTGGTTGTTCCTGGGGAGCGCTTCGGATAGGTAGGGGTCTTTCCGGCGCCGTGCCGGGGGCGATCGCGAGCAGGCCATGGTCCAGCAGATCTCCGTGAAAGAGCTCTTTCTGAAGCTGAAGGCGGGGGAGCCCGTGATGCTCCTCGACGTGCGCACGCCCGGCGAGCACGAGATCGCGGCGCTGCCGGGCAGCACGCTGATCCCGCTGACCGAGCTCGCCGAGCGCGCGGACGAGGTCGCGGCCCCCGAGGGCGCGCTGATCGTCGCGTACTGCCACCACGGCGTCCGGAGCCTCTCGGCCGCCGCGATCCTCGAGAAGCTCGGCCACGCGCGCGTGGCCTCGCTCCAGGGCGGCATCGACGCGTGGTCGGTCCACATCGACGAGAGCGTCCCGCGGTACTGACGCGGAGGCCGAGCGTCGCGGCGCGCCCGAGGGGCGCGCGGGCAGGGCTAGTTGAGGGAGGCGGCGCCGAGCCGGAAGTAGAGCCTCCGGCGCGCGCCGCACGCGCTGCAGGCGACCTGCGCGACGCGGAGGCGGATGCCGTCCAGCGTCTCGGCCGTGTGGTCCTCCACGCGGAAGACGCCGCGGCAGCGCGGGCACGGGATCGACCGCGCGGCCACCTCGACCTGCGAGGCTGCGTCGAGCGCGATGGCGCGCTCCGGGGTGTGGCCCGGCTCGAGCAGCGCGAGCCGCTCGATGTCGCGGGTGAGCTTCTCCGCCGCGCGGTCGCCCGCGCGCCGGGCGGCGCGGGCCGAGAGCTTCTTCTTCGCCATGGGGTCTCCCTGCGCTCCGGGTCTACCAGCTACCGGTCGTCGCGGATCGCGGGCGCGGGGTCGTGAAGGGCCGGCGCCCTGGGGTCGCGCGCGGCGCTGCCCGGCGGGCGCGCCGGAGGGTGCGCCGGCTTGCGCAGCGCCCCGTCCAGCCGGGGGTCGAGGGGCGCCTTGGGCCCGGAGGCGGCGGACGAGGGAGCCGCGCCCGGCCCCGCCCCGCCGGCCGCGGCGGAGCCGGGGGGCTGCGCCGGAGCCGCCGTGCCCGCCGCGCCCTCCAGCGCCTCGCCGACCGACGCCGGGGCCTCGGGCTCGCCCGCGGCGTCGAGCGACGAGGCGTGGGCCGGCGCCTGCGAGGCCGGGCCGGACGGGAGGCCGACGTTCGACGAGCTCTCGGGGCGGCGGGACCAGAGCGTCACCCCGACCGCGACCGCGGCGGTCAGGGAGGCGGCCGCGGCGATGCGCGCGGCCGCGCGGCGGCGCTTGCGCAGCATGAGGGAGCTCTGCTGGCCGGGGCGGCGCTCGGTCACGACGGGCACGCTCCCGATGCTCTCCTCGCCGTTGGCCAGCGGGCGCGCCGCGAGCAGCCGGTAGGGCCAGGGCAGCGTGGGGCCGTCGTCGTGCGCCATCGTCAGCGTGGGGCCGTCCTCGCGCGCCATCGTCAGCGTGGGCCCGTCCTCGCGCGCCATCGTCAGCGTGGGGCCGTCCTCGCGCGCCATCATCAGCGTGGGCCCCTCGTCGCTGGAGACGGGCACCGAGGTGCGCTCGGCCGGCGCGGCGTCGCGGGTGCGGAGGGCGTCGGCCGCCGTGCCCGGGCTGGGCAGGGTCGTCACGGGGTCGCCGCCGCCGGGAGCGACCACGGTGGCGCGGCGGCTGAACCTCCCGTCGGGCTCATCGTCGGCGCCCGGGCGCGGCCAGGTCACCGTGGCGCCCTGGAAGCGCGCCGCGCCGGCGGGCGTGGTGCTGGCGGCGGGGTCGGGCGGGGGCGGCGGCAGCGAGGGGAAGGCCTTGCCCGCGGCGATCGCCTCGATCTGGTCGAGCGCGCGCGCCGAGTGCTCGGTGCCGTACGGGGCGAGCGCGCGCGACAGCTCCACGACGCTCTGGAGGCGCTGCTGCACGTCCTTCTCCAGGCAGCGCAGGATGACCTCCTCGAGGTGGACGGGCAGCTCCCACCGGTGCACGCGCGGCGGCCTGGGCGCGTCGGTGACGATGGCCACGAAGAGCGCCGAGACGGAGGGCGCGTCGAAGGGGAAGCGCGCGGTGAGGAGCTGGTAGAGGATGATCCCGAGCGCCCAGACGTCGGTGCGCGCGTCGACGTCCTTCGTGCAGCGCACCTGCTCGGGCGACATGTAGCAGGGGGAGCCGAGCATCATCTCCGACGCCGTGAGCTTCCCGTCCTCCTCGGCGGCGTCCTCGGCCGACTTGGAGAGGCCGAAGTCGAGCACCTTGACCACGGGGACGCCGCTCGGGCCGGACGTGAGGAAGAGGTTCCCCGGCTTCAGGTCGCGGTGGACGATGCCGCGCGCGTGCGCCTCCGCGACCGCCTCGCAGCTCTGGAGCACGTAGTCGACCGCCTCGGAGACGGGCAGAGGGCCGCGGGCGTCGAGCACCTGCTGGAGGTCGCGGCCGCGCAGGTGCTCCATGACGATGTACGGCAAGCCCAGCTCGGCCGTGCCCACGTCGATGACGCGGGCGACGTGCTCGCTCCGGATCGCCGCGGCGGCGCGCGCCTCGCGCAGGAAGCGGGCGCTCGCGCCCGGGAAGTCCTTGGCCCGCGGGAGGAGGAACTTGACCGCGACGCGCTGGCGCAGCGAGACGTGCTCTGCGACGAAGACGGCGCCCATGGATCCTCGGCCCAGGCTGCGCTCGAGGCGGTATCTCTGCGCGAAGACCTCACCTATTCTTGGGATGCCTGCGGCGGATGCGGGCGCATCCGGCTTCATGGCCCGACCTCCATCGGCTCACTATAGCCGCACCGGCGTCCATTTTGACGCGAAGATGCGGGCGTCAGGCGACGCCAGGCGGCGGCATACGGGGAAGGCGCAGCGCGTGCGCTGCGGTCGCACGGATTGCGTGGGTCGCGCCGGCGCGTGGCGCACGCCCTGCGCCGGACCACCGGAGGCTGCGCGCGGAGGGCAGCACGATCTTCGGGCGAGGCCGAGGAGCATGCGCCGCCTGTGAAGCGACCGATCGCAGCCGGCGCCGGGCGCGCGGGCTCACTCGTCACGGCCGTCGCTGCGGCCGATCGGAAGACGCCGCGTACGGAGGCGGCGATCCTCGAAGACAAGAACGCTTCCCTGGGCGAGGAGCGGCGCGCTCGGCTCCAGGTTGGCGAGGAGCAGCGCCGCTTGCTGATCTGGCCGCCGGTCGGTGCCTCGGCGGAAGAGGATCACCGAAGGCCGGTCTGTCCCGCGCACCGCGAGCAGCGTCCCGAAGTCGGCGTCCGCCGAGACGAGGACCCGATCTTCCCGAGCCGCGCACTCCATCACCTGCTCGTCGGGCGCCGCCGCCATCCCGTAGTCCCGCACATGCACGATCTCATGAAGCTGCGCGGAGCGGCAGCTCGCCGTCACGCACCGCCTCTGCGGCGTAGTGCAGCGCCTCGCGCACGCCTTCCCGCTCCAGATCCGGGTACGCCTCCAGGATCTCCTCCACGGTCAGGCCGTCCGCCATCATGCCGACCGCCGTCGCGACCGGGATGCGAAGGCCGCGGATGCAGGGGGCGCCGCCCATCTGCCCAGGATGAACCGTGATTCGCGAGAATTTCATGATGGTTCCCTCACCACGCATACGGCACGCATGAAACCGGCGCAACCAAGCGGCCCCTGCTCGCACTCCTGAAGCAGGCGCGCGCCTTCGGCGTCGGCGTCGTCCTCGCCACGCAGAACCCGATGGACCTCGACGACAAGGCGCTCCCCAACGCCGGCGCGTGGTTCGTGGGGCGTTCCTGGCCGAGACGCGCTTCAGCCTGTCCAGGCTGCGCGGCCCGGTCACCCGGCGCGAGATCGGCCGCCTCGTCCGCGGCATGTCCCCTCCCCCGCCCGCACCCGATCCGACACACGATTCTCTCGATTTGAGGGCCAAGCATCCAGTTTCCGCGGTCGATTTTCTCGATTCACGGACCAATCATCCAGGTCCGACAGTCGATTTTCTCGATTCGGACCAATCATCCAGGTATGACCGCCGATTTTCTAGATCACAGGCTCGTACATCCAGATCTGGCACGACCTACCCGCGCGCGGGGAACGCGGGGCTGGTCTACCGCTTGTCGCGGATCGGCTCCAGGCCCTCAGGGGGCGTCCGGCGGCGCCTCCTGAAGGAGCTTCACGAAGCCGGGGCGCGCCATCGCCTTCGCGTCGAACTTCGGCCAGACCGCGCGGTCGATGCGGCACAGCGAGGTGAGCGTCGTGCCCTCGAACGGCAGCACCGTGCAATGTCCGAGCGGCTCGAACCCGAGCACGGCGCGCCCGTCACGGTCGACGACCGGCTCGCCGAGCACCTCGTAGAGGTCGTGGGGACGAACGCCGTCGCCCGGTCCGAGGTGGAGGGATAGGTCCACGACCGTGCCTGCCTGGGCCGCGCTCCCCGGCGCGTCGTAGCCGCCCCAGCACTTGCCCGCGCGGAGCCGCGTGTCGGACTTGAATTCTGCGACGGGCAGGCCCTGTCCAGCGAGCGCTGCGTCGACAGGGCTCCTGGGACGGCAATACCACGTCACCGTGTTCTCGGTCGCCGAGACGACCTGGACGAGGCCGATGCGCAGGCGCGTGTCGTTGTGCAGGGGCTGGGGGTCGAGCACGTAGAGGAGCTCCCCGCGCTTGAAGCGGTCCGGAGGCGCCGTGAGGAAGAGATGGTCGCCGCGCGCGCGGAGGCTCGGCTCGGCGGCGGCCGGGGCGGGCGCGGCCACAGGAGCGGTCGCCAGCACGGGAGGTCGCCGCGCGGATGGGGTCGCGGGGACGGTGGCGCCGGAGGGCTCTCCTGCACAGGCGAGGTGGAGCGCAATGGCGAGGAGAGCAGGGGTCCGCGTGGGATGCATCAGGTGCGATATCCGCGGTGCGCGCGAGGTCATGGGGAGCAGAGAGACCACGTGATGGGCGTCTTCAACGTCACGGTCGCCACCCGGTCATCGCGGATGCAGCCGGGGCCTGACCCTTCGATACGGCACGTCGCCCGATGGCCTGCGAGCTCGGATTGCGGGCTCGCGGGCGACAGGCACGCTCGGCTGGCGCCCTGCGGGAGACGGCGATTCCCGAGGTCCAGCCTGCAGCGTTGGCCTTGGCAGGTCGCCGGCCCGGAGGTCGCGAGCTTCATGGGATCCACCGTGCCCCCCGCGTCCGCGGCGCTGGCCAGGGCGCTGGTACCCTTCGGGCGCGGTGGAGTCGTTCCCGGCTTGAGCGGCTGGCCGGGCGCGCCGGAATCCAGCGCAGCGGCATCGGTCCCGGCGTCGGCTGCGAGGTCACCCCCGCTGGGGCTTGCGGACGGTGCGGGCGTGCTCGGAAGTTCCGGTGCGGGCTTCGGTGGAGGCGGGGGCTCCGGCATGCGCGCGGCATAGAGCAGCACGAGCGCCAGCGCCGCGAGCTCCGCCACCGCGAGGCGGTAATGGTGGAACGTGAGCTCGATCCCGATGGTCGCCGCCAGGACCGCAGGCGCGACGAGCGAGGCACACTGCCGGGCGATCGGGTCAGGGTGGCTGTAGTGCACGAGCGGTGCGAGCGCCGACGCCGCGGCCAGGGCGCGCGCGGTCCACAGGAGCGCGCTCTTGCTTCGCGGCTCCGGCGCAGGCTGCGCGGCGGCCGGGGCCGCCTTCGGCGCGGGCTTCGCGGCGGCCGCGGGCGCCGGGGTGCCGGCCGCGCCGCGGATCGCGGCCAGGAGCTCGGGGACGAGCGCGTCGAGGCCGGCCTCGCCGTGCAATCGGACCCAGCGGCGGATGCGCAGCGCCGGCGGGAGCGGGGCGATGTCCTCGAGCAGGACGGGCAGGATCACGCCGTGACGCGCGTCTGGGTCGGAGAAGAGCGCGACGTGGCGCTCCACCGTGGCCCAGCCGGAATCGAGCGAGGCGCGCGAGACGAGGACGATGAGGTGCCGGCTGCTCTCGAGGCCTTTCTCGATCGCCGCCGTGATGTTGGCGCCGATCGGGATCTGCTGCTCGTCGATCCAGACGCGGAGGCCGGCATCGACCAGCCGCTCGTGGAGCGCGCGGGCGATGGGTTTGTCGGCCCAGCTATAGGAGAGGAAGGCGTCGAACGCGTGCTGTCCCGCTTCGCCTGGTGTGGCGTTGCCGTGCACAGGAGAAGGCGAGTCGGCGGGCGTCGGGTGGGAAGGGACGTCGGTCACGTGGCGGTCCAGAGGAGGGTCCGGCGACCGGGCGCGCTCCTGCGCTATCCGGGCAGCGGAGAGCAGGCTAACCGACCTTCTGGAGCGTGTGAAGTGCGCCACCTGGCGCCGGCAGCCGCCCGCAGGGACGCGCGGCCTCGGCGATCGGCCGCGCTGGGCTGGCCGCGGAGCCCGGGGGCGGTGGGCGTGGCTTCGCGGCGGTCGGAGGCCCACGGGACTGCCGCGGCGGCCTGATCTTCAGGGCGGGAGCGAGGCGAGCTGCTCCTCGAGCTCCTTCTCCTCGCGGGACATCTGGAGAACGCGGTAGAGGGCGATGGCTGCGGTCAAACGCGCGCGGGCGCTCGCGTGCTTGCCCTCGACGCGGTCGAAGATACCCAACCAGCTTAGACATTGGGCCTCGTACTCGGCGTAGCGGCGGACACGCGCCCGCTCGAGGGTCTCTTCGAGGCGTTGCCGGGCTTCGTCACGCTGCCCGGCACGGAAGTCGAGCACGGCCATGTTGATGCGCGTGGCGAGCTCCCCCTGCACATCCCCGATGCGCCGCTTGAGCTCCAGCGACTTTTCGTACTGCTTGCGCGCCTGGTCCACTCGCCCCTGCTGCGCTTCCAGCGCCGCGAGGTTGTGCAGCGTCGCCGCCTCCCCTGGCGCATCCCCGATGCGCCGCCTGAGCTCCAGCGACTTTTCGAGCTGCTGGCGCGCCTCGTCCACTCGCCCCTGCTGCGCTTCCAGCGCCGCCAGCGCATTCAGCGTCGCCGCCTCGCCGTGCACACCCCCGATGCGCCGCGATAGTTCCAGCGACTTTTCGTACTGCTGGCGCGCCTCGTCCACTCGCCCCTGCTGCGCTCCCAGCACCGCCAGCGCGTGCAGCGTCATCGCCTCGCTCTGCACATCCCCGATGCGCCGCGATAGCTCCAGCGACTTTTCGTACTGCTGGCGCGCCTCCTCCACTCGCCCCTGCTGCGCGTCCAGCACCGCCAGCAAGTGCAGCGTCGCCGCGTCCCCCTGCACATCCCCGATGCGCCGCTTGAGCTCCAGCGACTTTTCGAGCTGCTTGCGCGCCTCCTCCACTCGCCCCTGCTGCGCTCCCAGCACCGCCAGCGCGTGCAGCGTTGCCGCCTGCGCCTGCACATCCCCGATGCGCCGCGATAGCTCCAGCGACTTTTCGAGCTGCTTGCGCGCCTCGTCCACTCGCCCCTGCTGCGCGTCCAGTGAGGCGAACTCGTTGAGTGCAAATGCCAGCCCTCCGTCGTTCCCAGTCGCTTCGGCCCACTGCCGTAGGGCTCCGAGGTGCACCCGCGCCGCGTCGACCTTGCCTTCCCGGACATCAATGAGCGCCAGCTCCGCGCGCCCCAAGTGCTCCCAGCGCGCTGCGCCCGCCGTCCGCGCACGTCTTGTCAGCACGCTGGCCTGCTCCCGCGCCGCCACCGTCTGCCCCTGGGTGTACAGAGCATGAGCCAGCGACTTTCGCCCCCGCAGCTCGTCCTCGCCCTGCAGCACCCCCTGGCTCAGCGCCTTGCCGAGGTACACGCGTGCGTCGGCATACCGCTGGGCGTCGTACGCCACCGACCCCAGGATCGCCGCCGCCAGCGCCACAGGCTCCACCGGCCGCGCGCCCTTCAGGGTGAACCCGGCGTCGTCGAAGCTCCCCCACACCTCGTTGCCCCTGTACGCCGCCCGCTCCAGCCGCTCCGGATCCACCACCGTGAACCGCGGCAGCGCGCAGCCCATCTTGTCGCAGCGCATCGAGCCCCACACCACGATGTGCGCCCCGAACCGCTTGCCGATCGCCCGCGCCTCCGCATGCCCCTCCTCGTCCGACCGGTCCACCCGCACCCGCTGGCTGCCCTCGTAGCGCACCGTCAGCCCCTCCAGCCCAGCCGCCGCATTCCCGAGCTCGTTCGCGAGCTGCTTCGCAAATCCCCTCCCCGCCTTCGCCTCCCGCGTGTCCTGCTCGTCGGCAGGATCGAAGTTCACGACGAGGATCGACACCGGCGCGCCGGCGCCGAGCACCCCCGCGTCGGCCGCGCGGAGATAGACGACCGGCTGCCCCTCCCGCGCGGGGTCACCGTCGAGCGCAACCGCCCACGCGTGCAGCTCCCCGAGCTCCTTGACCTGCACGCGGCCCACGATCTCGTTCGCGTCCCGCGCCGACCGCACCGTGTAGACGTCGCCCTCCACCGCGCCGTCTGCCTTGCCCACGCCGAGCTGCACCCGCCCGCCGTCACCCCGCAGCACCCGGCCCACGTGCTTCCCGAGCTGCGGCCGCTCCTCCTTGCCGATCTTGCGCGCGCCAGCTCCGTCGAGCCGCGCGTCGGTCTGGTGCAGCACCATCACCCGCGCCACATCCGCGAGCGCCTCCACGAGCACCGCGATCGCGACCGGCCGCGCCACCGTCAACCCCGGTTGCGCCTGCGACAGCAGCACCCAGTCGCCCCGCTCCCAGCCGTGGCCCCGCGGCAGCCCCACCACGAACTGCCCGCCCTCGGCCGGCAGGCAGAACACCGGCTTGCCCGCCGCCGCCGGGCACGACGACAGCGGGGGCGACGTGGCCACAGCGGCAGGCGTCCTCGACGGGGGAGGCTGCACCGGCGCCGACCCAGCGCAGCCCAACGCAACCACCACCCCCATGGCGAGCCCCGCGCAGCTCCGCCGAACGCCGCGCACGCGCTTCGTCTTCATGCACCGGCTCCCGTGGACACGAGCCTACGCCTGCGGCCCACCGGGCTCAACAAGCAACCTGCGGAGCGAAGCAGCTGGAGCGCCACGGTCGCTCAGGATGCCCCGCTCCAGGAACGACCCTGGCGGCGGTCGACCTCGGCGGTCGCCAGCGCAGCCTCCGGATCGACGAGCTTGCCGGAGCTGCGCTCCATCGAGTCCCCGCGACGCATCATCGCTTGCGAGGGCGAGTCTTCTTTTTCACCTTCGTCGGTGTCCGCCGGCGGAGCAACTTCACGAGATCGGTCACGAGCTCCGGCGAGTCCAGCGCCTCGGCGAACTCACGAACCGTCGAGACAACCCACTTCTCGTCGACATCGGCATGCGCGCTCAGGATGGATTCGATGTCCACCATGTCCCGCGAGCGATGGGCTACGGCCTTCATGACGAGGAGATCCTCGGGCATGGGAAGCGGAACGCGAAGGGCGCCTAGATCCGTCGGAACCGCTCGACGAACCGCGCTCTCCTCGAACGGCAGGGCGCCCATCGAGAGGTCGATCGGAACGCCGGAGCGGTCGTGTCGAAGGAGAAGGACGCGGGAGCTGAGGGCGAACCCCAGCGCATCCGGGATGCGGGGAACGATTCCATGCCGCTCCCCATGGGCCAGGAAAGCGGGCCATTCGTCCTGGTTCGGAAGCCACGCGACGACATCCACGTCTCTCGTCGTGCGGGGCTTGCTCAGGATCGACACCGCGACCCCGCCGATGATCAGCATGGGGACGCGGGACGCCTCCGACCACGCGAGGAGCGCGCGCACCGCGCCCTCGAGCTCCGCCAGCGAGCGCCGCTCAGACACCAAGGCGCTCCGCGAGCAGGGTCCAGCGCCGGCGCACCTGTTCCACGTCTTTGTCCGCGTCGATCGAGCTATCCAGCGCGCGGGCCACGCCCATGAGCATGGCGAGGTCGCGGAACTTTTCGGCCGGAGACATCGCCGCGAGCTCTGCCTGCTCGACCTCCACGACCATCTCCCAGCGCTTCTTATAGGCCCGGATGTCGTCCGCGTTCATGCGTCGATCCTACCACCTGAGACACGCTCGACGTCAGATCGTCGATTTCTCTCCAGATTCGCTCGCCGCGCGCAGGCTGCGCCCGCTCCGCCCGCACGGGACGCGCGCCCTCTCGGCGATCGGCCGCGCTGTGCTGGCCACGGAGCCAAGGGCGCCATGCACGACGCGGCGACGGTCCGAGACGCGCGGGACTGGCCGCAGCGGCCTGATCTTCAGGGCGGGAGCGAGGCGAGCTGCTCTTCGAGCTCCTTCACCTCGCGGGGCATCCGGAGACCACGGTAGAGGGCGATGGCCGCGGTCCACCGCGTGCGAGCGCTCGCGTGCTTGCCCACCTCACGGTCGACGATACCGAGCCAGTCGAGGCACCGGGCCTCGTACTCGACGTGGCGGAGGGCACGCGCTCGTTCGAGGGTCTCCTCGAGGTGCTGCCGGGCTTCGTTGTGCCGCCTGCCACGGAAGTCGAGCACGGCCATGTTGATGCGCGTGGCGAGCTCCCCCTGCACATTCCCGATGCGCCGCTCGATCTCCAGCGACTTTTCGAACTGCTTGCGCGCCTCGTCCACTCGCCCCTGCTGCGCTTCCAGCACCGCGAGCTCGTGCAGCGTCGCCGCCTCCCCCTGCACATCCCCGATGCGCCGCTCGAGCTCCAGCGACTTTTCGTACTGCTTGCGCGTCTCGTCCACTCGCCCCTGCTGCGCTTCCAGCCCCGCGAGCTGGTGCAGCGTCGCCGCCTCCCCCTGCACATTCCCGATGCGCCGCTTGAGCTCCAGCGACTTTTCGTACTGCTTGCGCGCCTCGTCCACTCGCCCCTGCTGCGCTTCCAGCACCGCGAGCTGGTGCAGCGTCGCCGCCTCCCCCTGCACATTCCCGATGCGCCGCTTGAGCTCCAGCGACTTTTCGTACTGCTTGCGCGCCTCGTCCACTCGCCCCTGCTGCGCTTCCAGCACCGCGAGCTGGTGCAGCGTCGCCGCCTCCCCCTGCACATCCCCGATGCGCCGCTCGAGCTCCAGCGACTTTTCGTACTGCTTGCGCGCCTCGTCCACTCGCCCCTGCTGCGCTTCCAGCACCGCGAGCTCGTGCAGCGCAAACCCGAGCATCCCCTCGTCTCCGGCCGCTTCGGACCACTGCCGTATTGCGCCGAGGTGCGCCCGCGCCGCGTCGACCTTGCCTTCCCGGAAGTCGATGCGCGCCAGCGCCGCGCGCCCCGATTGCTCCCAGCGCGCTGCGCCCAGCGTCCGCGCACGTTTCATCAGCACGCTGGCCTGCTCCCGCGCCGCCACCGTCTGCCCCTCGGTGTACAGAGCATGAGCCAGCGACTTTCGCCCCCGCAGCTCGTCCTCGCCCTGCAGCACCCCCTGGCTCAGCGCCTTGCCGAGGTACACGCGTGCGTCGGCATACCGCTGGGCGTCGTACGCCACCGACCCCAGGATCGCCGCCGCCAGCGCCACAGGCTCCACCGGCCGCGCGCCCTTCAGGGTGAACCCGGCGTCGTCGAAGCTCCCCCACACCTCGTTGCCCCTGTACGCCGCCCGCTCCAGCCGCTCCGGATCCACCACCGTGAACCGCGGCAGCGCGCAGCCCATCTTGTCGCAGCGCATCGAGCCCCACACCACGATGTGCGCCCCGAACCGCTTGCCGATCGCCCGCGCCTCCGCATGCCCCTCCTCGTCCGACCGGTCCACCCGCACCCGCTGGCTGCCCTCGTAGCGCACCGTCAGCCCCTCCAGCCCAGCCGCCGCATTCCCGAGCTCGTTCGCGAGCTGCTTCGCAAATCCCCTCCCCGCCTTCGCCTCCCGCGTGTCCTGCTCGTCGGCAGGATCGAAGTTCACGACGAGGATCGACACCGGCGCGCCGGCGCCGAGCACCCCCGCGTCGGCCGCGCGGAGATAGACGACCGGCTGCCCCTCCCGCGCGGGGTCACCGTCGAGCGCAACCGCCCACGCGTGCAGCTCCCCGAGCTCCTTGACCTGCACGCGGCCCACGATCTCGTTCGCGTCCCGCGCCGACCGCACCGTGTAGACGTCGCCCTCCACCGCGCCGTCTGCCTTGCCCACGCCGAGCTGCACCCGCCCGCCGTCACCCCGCAGCACCCGGCCCACGTGCTTCCCGAGCTGCGGCCGCTCCTCCTTGCCGATCTTGCGCGCGCCAGCTCCGTCGAGCCGCGCGTCGGTCTGGTGCAGCACCATCACCCGCGCCACATCCGCGAGCGCCTCCACGAGCACCGCGATCGCGACCGGCCGCGCCACCGTCAACCCCGGTTGCGCCTGCGACAGCAGCACCCAGTCGCCCCGCTCCCAGCCGTGGCCCCGCGGCAGCCCCACCACGAACTGCCCGCCCTCGGCCGGCAGGCAGAACACCGGCTTGCCCGCCGCCGCCGGGCACGACGACAGCGGGGGCGACGTGGCCACAGCGGCAGGCGTCCTCGACGGGGGAGGCTGCACCGGCGCCGACCCAGCGCAGCCCAACGCAACCACCACCCCCATGGCGAGCCCCGCGCAGCTCCGCCGAACGCCGCGCACGCGCTTCGTCTTCATGCACCGGCTCCCGTGGACACGAGCCTACGCCTGCGGCCCACCGGGCTCAACAAGCAAGCCGGCGCCTCCCGCGACCGCCGTCGCGCGATCGCTCCTGACAGCTCGCCGCCGGGAGCAAGCCTGCCGCGACCAACAGCCCTTTGTGCTCGTTGCACAGGACGCAAGAGAGGGCGAGATTCTCAGGTAGGGTCGCGCCACCATGCTTCACGCGACGATGTGATCGACCTCGTGCGCCGCCAGGGTCACCTGCTCCGGGATGAGGCAGTGCTCGCAGTGGTCCCCAGCCCGCTCGCCGACGAGCCGCCGCAAGGCGGCCGGGAGTTGCGTCGGGATCACCCGTCCTTGAGCTCCAGCGTGGTGTTCGCCTTCGCGATCCGTACGAGGTGCTCGACGTCGTCGATCCGCTCCCGCTCGCCCTCCCCGCCCCCTCCAGCATTGCGACGTCGCGCCCGCCGTGGCACGAGCGCGCCCTCATGCCGACCCGCCCCTTCGCCCTGGGCCGCTCTCGCCCACTCTCGGGGGATCCCGGCGCCGCCGCCGCGCGCCCGCTCGAGCTCCCCGCGCATCACCTCGTGACCCACGGCGTGGTCGTCGGCATGACCGGCAGCGGCAAGACCGGGCTCGTCATGGTCCTCGTCGAGGAGGCGCTGCGCTCGGGCGTCCCGGTGCTCATGGTCGACGTGAAGGGCGACCTGCCCAACCTGCTCTTCACCTTCCCGGAGCTCTCCCCGGTCGAGTTCGAGCCCTGGGTCGACCCCGCGGCGGCCGCGCGCGACGGCCGCGGCACGGCCGACGTCGCCGCCGAGCTCGCGGCGCGGTGGCGCGCAGGGCTCGCCGGCTCGGGGCTCGGGCCGGCCGACGTCGCCGCGCTCCGCGCCCGCATGGCGCCGCGCCTGCTCACGCCGGGCACCACGGCGGGCGAGCCGATCCACGTGCTGTCGGCGCTGGAGACGCCCTCGTCGCTCTGGGACGAGGACGAGGAGGCCGCCCGCGAGGCGCTCTCGGCCTCGCTGTCGCTCCTGCTCCGGCTCGTCGGGCGCGACCCGGATCCGGCGCGGAGCCGCGAGCACGTGCTGCTCGCGCACCTCGCCGAGCGGCGGCTGCGCGAGCGCCGGGCCGCGGGGCTCGAGGAGCTGCTCGCCGACCTCGCCGCGCCGCCGATCGCCGCGGTGGGCGCCCTCGACGTCGACGAGTTCTTCGCCCCGAAGGAGCGGCAGGCGCTCGCGCGCGAGCTCAACACCCTGCTCGCCTCCCCCACGTTCGCGACGTGGCGCAAGGGCGCGCCGCTCGACGTCGCGGGGTGGCTCGCGCCGGACGCCCAGAGCGGCAAGACGCCCGCGGTGATCGTGAGCGTCGCGCACCTGGAGGACGACGAGCGGCTCCTCGTCCTCGGGCTGCTGTTCGATCAGCTGCTCTCGTGGATGCGCGGCCTCTCCGGCACGAGCGACCTGCGCGCCCTCGTGGTCTTCGACGAGGTGTTCGGGTTCCTGCCCCCGCACCCCGCGAACCCGCCCACGAAGCGGCCGCTGCTCGCGCTCCTGAAGCAGGCGCGCGCCTTCGGGGTCGGCGTCGTCCTCGCCACGCAGAACCCGATGGACCTCGACTACAAGGCGCTCTCCAACGCCGGCGCGTGGTTCGTGGGGCGGCTGCAGACCGACGCCGACCGCGAGCGCGTCGTCGAGGGGCTCTCGGGCGCGGACGGGGGCGCCGGCGGCGTCGACGCCGCGGCGCTGTCGGCCACCCTGAAGGCGCTCCCCCCGCGCACGTTCTTCGTGCGCGACGTCCACATGCAGCCGCCGTCGTTCCTGGCCGAGACGCGGTTCAGCCTGTCGTGGCTGCGCGGCCCGGTCACCCGGCGCGAGATCGGCCGCCTCGTCCGGGGCGTGTCCCCTCCCCCGCCCGCGCCGCCGCCGGCCGCGCCGCCGTCCGCCTCGCCGGCGCCGCACGCCGCGTCCGGACCGCCGCCCGCCGCCCCCGCGCCCCCGGCCGCGAGCGCCCCCGCGGCGAGGTCGCCCGCGCCGCTCTCGCCCCCGCCGCCCGTGGGCCCGGGCGGCACGGTCGTCCTCGACCCGCGCCGCGCGCCGCCCGTCCCGGCCTCGCACGCCGCGCGGCGCGGCGAGGCCGCCCGCGCGAGCGCCGGGGCCGCGGCGCCGGCCTCGCCGCCGCCCCCCGCGTCGCCGGCCGCGCCGCCGGCGCCGCCCGAAGGCTGGCGGAGCCTCTACGCGCACGCCCCGGCCGCCGCCCCGGAGGGCTTCCGTTACATCCCCTGGGTGGCGTGCTCGGTCGTCGCCCACCTGCGCGACGCGAAGCTCGGCATCGCCCTCAACCAGACCCAGCTCCTCGCCGCCCCGCTGCTGCCCGACGGCCGGCCGGATCTGTCGCGCGTCACCCGGCTCGACCCCGCGCTGCTGTCCCCCTCGCCCGCGGCGGGCGCCCGCTTCGCCGCGCTGCCCGCCCCGCTCGCGAAGCGCGCCGCCGCGCAGGCCGCGGCGCGCGCGCTCCGGGAGCACGCCTACCGCACGACCGAGGCCGCGGTGGCCGTCCACCGGGAGCTCGGGCTCGCGCAGGCCGAGGGCGAGCCGCTCGAGGCGTTCGCCGCCCGCTGCCGCGCCGCCGCGGCCCGGCTCGCCGCGGCCGAGCGGCAGCAGGTGATCGGCCGGTTCGCGCCCAGGATCGCGCGCCTCGGCGAGCGCATCGCCGCCGCGAAGGCGCGGTACGACCAGGCCGAGGCCGAGGTGGCCGCGCTCCCCGGCGCGGTGGGCGCGGCGCTGCTCGGGCTCGTCGCCGGCCGGGAGACCGCGCGGCGCGCCGGGACCCAGCGCGACCGGGCCACGGCGAAGCTCGAGCGCGCGCGAGCGGAGTGGACCGAGGCGGACGCCGCGCTCCGCGACCTCCACGCCGCCCAGGCCGCCGAGCTCTCCGCGCTGGAGCAGCTCCCCCACCGCGCCGCCGAGGGCATCGAGACGAAGCGCCTCGTCCCCAGGAAGAACGACGTCGAGGTCGCCTTCGTCGCGCTCGCGTGGGCCGCGACGCTCGCCGGCACGGCGTGAGCCCTCCCCGAGCGCATCGGTCACGTCGACCGACCGAGAGCTGAACCGCCAAGGACGCCACGAAGAGAGCGAGATCCTGGCGTCCGCGGGCGTCGTCGGGGAGCGGCCCGCCCGCTCGCAGCGCCGCCCGCCGAGGTCTGCCCCTCAGGGCTTGTCCGTTCCGCGCGACGACGCCATCAAGTCGTCCACGAACCGGCGCATCAGGCGCACCAGGTCACTGAAGTCTTCCTCGCTCCATTTGGCGAGGATCGGGGCCGCGAGCCTCTGACGCGCGGCGTCCAAGGCGTCCGTCATCTGCCGCCCGTTGTCGGTGATCACCGCCTCATGGACGCGGCGATCGGCTGGGCTGGGTCGACGTTCGATCAGCCCCAGGCTCTCGAGCTTCGCGACCTGGCGGCTGACGGTCGTGTAATCGCGCCCGGCTCGGTCCGAGAGCTCGACCACGCCGATCGGCCCGAAGCGCTCGATCCCCACCAGCAGCTGAAAGAGGGCTCGATCCAGGGAGAGGCCCGCCTCCGCGAGCAGCGCCTGATCGCGCTGCGGCAGGTTCATGACCGCGATCAGATCGACCATGGCTCCGTGGAGCTCGCGGAGCTTCTTTTTTGAGATGCGTGTAGTTTGCACAAATTCTCTTGACGGTTCGGGGGCGCGAACATATGCATTATACACGTATCTGAAACGCGGTTCAAGAAAGCGGGGCTCGCCGTGGAACCTCATTTTTCGACGGATGTACTGATCGTTGGCGCAGGTGCTGCCGGGTTGACCCTGGCCATTGAGCTCGCCCGTCGGGGCGTCGCGCTCCGGCTCATCGACAGGCTGGACGGGCCGTTTCCCGGCTCGCGCGGCAAAGGGATCCAGCCGCGCAGCCAGGAGGTGTTCGAGGATCTGGGCATCCTCGACCGCGTCGTTGCGGCCGGCGGCATGTACCCACCCCCGCGGGAGTATCGCGACGACGGAGGCTACGAGGAGTCGCCGCTCATGGAGCCTCAGGACCCGACGCCTGGCGAGCCCTATCTTCTGCCGCTGCTCGTGCCCCAGTTCCTGACCGAGGCCGCGATGCGCGAGCGTCTGGCGGAGCTCGGGAGCGCGCCGGAGTTCGGCCGCGAGCTGAAGAGCCTCGAGCAGGATGGCGAGGGCGTCACCGCCCGCGTCGCTGGCCCGAGGGGCGAGGAGACCGTCCGCGCCCGCTATCTCGTCGGAGCGGACGGCGGCCGCAGCGTCGTACGGCACGCGCTCGCGATCGACTTTCCAGGCAAGACCATGGGGGTGCGCGCCGTCGTCGCCGACGTCGTCCTGGATGGGCTCAGCAGGGACGCCTGGCATCGCTTCAACAAACAGTCGATGGAAAAGCAGATGTCGCTGTGCCCGCTCGTCGGCACCGACATGTTCCAGTTGCAGGCGCCGATTCCTCTGGAGGGCGATGTCGATCTCTCCGCGGAAGGCCTCACAGCGATGGTCGCGGGCCGCACGGGCCGAGGCGACATCGTGATCCGTTCGGTGTCCTGGGCCTCCGCCTATACCATGAACGCGCGCCTCGCCGACCGTTACCGGGACGGGCGCGTCTTCCTCGTCGGCGACGCCGCGCATATCCACCCGCCGACGGGCGGGCAGGGCCTCAATACGAGCGTGCAGGACGCCTACAACCTCGGCTGGAAGCTCGCCTCCGTTCTGGCGGGTGCGCCGGAGGCGCTGCTCGCGACCTACGAGGAGGAGCGCCGGCCGATCGCCGCAGAGGTGCTCGGCCTGACGACGCAGCTGCTGGAGGCGGCCAAGCGAGGCGTCATGCGCCGCGGTCGCGAGGTGCATCAGCTCGATCTGGGATACCCGAAGTCGTCGCTGGCCATGGAAACGCCGAAGCGCAGCGGCGGCATCCTCGCGGGCCACCGGGCGCCGGACGCGCCCGTCCGCGGCGTGGCGGGGATGCCGACACGGCTCTTCAAGCTCTTCCAGGGTCCGCATTGGACCTTGCTGGGTTACGGGGTGGACCGGCTCTCGGCCGTCGAGCCGCGCCCCGGGCTTCACATCCACGCCGTCGGGCCGCACGGCGACATCGTCGATGATGGCGGCCATCTCCGCGCTGCCTACGGCGTGTCGCCCGGCGACTGGGTGCTCGTCCGGCCGGACGGATATATCGGCGCCATCGTGTCGTCCGATCATGCGCCGGCGCTGGAAGCCTACCTTGCCAGCGTCGGCCTCCCATCGCGGGGATGACGAGGACGAGGGCGCGCTCTCGTCACGCCGCGCTGGGCCCGGGTTGGGCCACACTGGAGCCCTGCTCGGCGGAAACTCAGACGGAATTTATTGGGGGATGACGGTCGGGGCGCACGTCGATACGCCCGCGCCGATGATCTCGGCGGGGAGGTCGTCCCGCAGGAGCTCCGGCGGCGCGCCCGACAAGGGGTCGTAGCGATAGACGCTCGACGTGATCCTGTCGACGGGGTCGGGGTTCAGGACGAAGAAGTAAAAGGCGCCTCCCCAGGTCGCGAACGCCCAGCTCGCGCTGTCGTGGATGCTCACGCCGGAGAGCGGTGTCTGGGAGAGCGTGGCGCCGGTCCTCTTGTCGTACTCGCTAAGGGACGCCGGCTCCCCCGGCGCCCCCCTCACGAAGCCGAAGAGCCGGCCGTCGCCCGTGCCGGTGAGGTCCGCGTCCCTTCCCTCGCCCACGCCGAGCGGACGGATGGTACGGCTCCGCGCATCGAACGTGGCGAGCGCCCGGACGGGATCCACCTCGTCGGGCGTCCCGCCGACCAGCGCCTCGCGCAAGTAGAGGGTCTCCTCGCCGGGGACGCCGTCGGACGCGAACGCCATCCCGAACCTCCAGGGCGGGCGGTCCCCCGGCGTGCTCATGACCGGTTCGCAGACGCCGGTCTCGATATCCAGGCGCGCGAGCCGGCCGCTATGGCTCTCGATCCACGCAACGCCGCTCCGATCGACGGCCATCGACAGCGGCGACACGGCCTCGATCTGCCAGAGCTCCACGGGACACGCGCACTTGAACTGGCCGATGAACCGGAAGTCCAGCGTGGCCGGGTGGAACGAGTAGAGCTCGCTGTACGACGAGACCGTGTAGATGTGGTGCGACGTCAGCTCGGAGCACGCGCCGGGGACGGTGACGGACGGAGGGTTCCACACGGCCGGCGGGCCGGGGTTCACCCACGTCGGGTCGATCCACCCGTCGCCGCCCCCGACGCCGCCGCCCCCGACGCCGCCGCCCCCGACGCCGCCGCCCCCGCCCTCGCCAGGGAGCGCTCCGGCGGAAGAATCGAGCGTGGTGCCGCTCGCGCACGCGGCGAGCGACAGAGAGAGCACGCCGGCAAAGATCAGACCAGGAGACGACTGCAGCATATCGATTCCTCGACGCGGGGTTGAAGCGCTACGGGTACGTGGGGACGAGCCGTGGTCCCCATTTGAAATTCGACCTGGCGCCCCCTGCTCCCCGGCGGCAGCGGCGCCTCGCGCCCGGGCGCGGCGGGCCCGCTCGCGGCCGCCGCCCTCGCCGCCTCTGGCGGGGCTACTGACGCACGGAATCGGCGCTAAGCTCCCCCCGCATGCCCCCGATCGGCTCTCCCTCCGGCGGACGTCGCGCAGCGCAGGCCCTCGCAGCGGAGGCCGCGCGGCCCCGCGGGCGGGCGTGACCCCATGCCGCCCTCCCGCTTCCGCCCCGGGCTCGGCCGCCCGAGCGCGCCGGCCCCCGGGATCGCGTGGTTCGCGTTCCGCGGCGACGAGCTCCTCGTCCGCGCGCCTCGCGACGGCGGCGATCGTTTCGACGTCCCCGTCGCGGCCGATCTCGCGGAGCTCGGCGTCGTCGCCGTGCGCGACCAGCCGCTCGGAGAGCTCGACGGCCGCCCCTGCCGCTCCGCGGAGCTCGCGCAGGGCTCCCCGGCGCCGGAGGGGCACGCCTACGTCTCGCTGCGGCGCCTCCACGGGCGCATCGATCCGGAGCTGTTCGACGTGGCGGGCACCGCGTACCAGGTGCAGCACTGGGACCGGGCGCACCAGTACTGCGCGGCGTGCGGCGCCGCGCTCGAGGCGGGGCAGGACGAGCGGGTCAAGCGCTGCGTCCGCTGCGCCAGCAACTACTTCCCCCGGATCACGCCCGCGACGATCGTGCTCGTCGAGGACGGCCCGCGCGTGCTCATGACGCGGCAGGCGCGGTTCCCCGCGGGCATGTACGGCCTCGTGGCGGGCTTCGTCGAGCCGGGCGAGACGCTGGAGGCGTGCGTCGCGCGCGAGGTCCACGAGGAGACGGGCGTCGACGTCGCGGACATCGCCTATTTCGGCAGCCAGCCGTGGCCCTTCCCGCACCAGATCATGGTCGGCTTCACCGCGCGCTATGCCGGCGGCGAGCTCCGCGTCGACACGCGCGAGCTCGAGGACGCGCGCTGGTTCCACCGCGACGCGCTGCCGCTCTTGCCGCCGCCGCTCAGCATCGCCCGCAAGCTCGTCGACGCCTGGCTCGCGCGCCCGGCGCGGTAGCTCCCCTCAGACGCGGCGCTGCTTCCACGCCCCGCGGCGGAACATGAGCCAGCCCGCGACCGCGAGCGTCGAGAACGCCACCGCGATCGCGATGGGCACGCCCGTCGACCCGAGCCCCGCGGCGCGCGCGAGCCCCCAGCCGAGCGGGATCTCCCAGAGCCAGAAGCAGGCGAAGTTCAGCATCGTCGGCGTCCACGTGTCGCCCGCGCCGTTGAAGGCCTGCGTGAACACCATCCCGAACCCGTAGAACAGGAACCCGCACGCCACGATCCGCAGCGTCTCCGTGCCGGACCGCAGCACCTCGGCGTCGCCCGTGAACGCGCCGACGATGGCGCCCGCGCCCACCGCGAAGACCACGCCGATCGCGCCGAGCATGACCGTGTTCCAGACGCCCGCGCGGTAGACCGCCGCCTCGGCCCGCTCGGGGCGCCCGGCCCCGAGGTTCTGCCCCACCATCGTCGCGGCGGCGTTCGCGAGCCCGAACGCCGGCAGGATCGCGAACGCGATGACCCGCATCCCGATCGTGTAGCCGGCGAGCGCCGCGCTCCCGAAGGGGGCCAGGATGCGCACCATGCCGATCCAGCTCGCCGTGCCGATGAGCGCCTGCAACGCGCCGTTCGCGAACAGGCGGAGCAGCGCCGCGAGCGCCCTCGGGTCGGGCACGAGGTGCCGCGCCCTCACCTTCACGCGACCGCCGCCGCGCGCGAGCAGGAAGACCTGCAGCGCGACGCCGGTCCCGCGGCCGAGCGTCGTCCCCACCGCGGCGCCGGTGACGCCGAGCTCCGGGAACGGGCCGAGGCCGAAGATGAAGCACGGGCCGAGCACCATGTTCAGCGCGTTCGACAGCCACAGCACCCGCATCGACAGCGCCGCGTCGCCGGCCCCGCGGAAGACCGCGTTCATGACGAACAGCATCAGGATCGTCCCGTTGCCGAGCAGCATCGTCGAGGCGAACGGCGCGCCGGTCGCGATCACCCCGGCGCTCGCCCCCATCGCCGCGAGCAGCCGCGACGCGAGCAGCCCGCCGGCCACCGCGATCGGCAGCGAGGCGAGCAGGCCGAGCACGATCGCCTGCCCCGCCATGGCGGCCGCCTCCTCGGGGCGCCCCTCGCCGATCCGCCGCGCGACCGTCGAGGACGCGGCGACCGAGAGGCCCATCCCCAGGGCGTACACCACCGCGAGGAGCGACTCCGTGAGCCCGACGGCGGCGACCGCGTCGGCGCCGAGCCGCGACACCCAGAAGACGTCGACCACGACGAAGAGCGACTCCATGAGCATCTCCATGACCATGGGGATCGCGAGCAGGACGATCGCCCGGTCGATGGAGCCCTGGGTGAAGTCGTGCCCGCTGCCGCCCACCGCCTCGCGGAGCGTCGACCAGACGCCGGCGCCTCGGCGCAGGCCGGGCGAGGGCGCATCGGGTTCCGCGCGCAGGTCGGGGACAGGAGGCGTGGCGTGGTCGCGCATGGGGGCGAGCAGGCTGATCGCGGGCGCCCGTCCAGTCCAGCGCCTTTGCGGGCCCGCGCGTCCGTCCGGGTGACCGGGCCGCGACTCAGCGCAGGCGCAGGGCGGCGAGCGCCACGCCGCACAGGACGCCGAGCACGAAAATGACAGCGCCGCGCAGCGCCAGGCGCGACCTGCGCCCGTGGGCCTGGGCCTCGGCCGGGAGCGCACGCACCCACGCCTCGATCTCCTCCTGCGGCGCCGCCTGCTCGGCGGCGACCAGCTCCTCGACCCAGGCCGCCACCTTCACGAGCGCGCTCTCCACGTCGGGGTCGTCGACCCCGTGAGCCATCATCAGGCGTCGGACGCGCGCGTGGACGAGCCGCTCCTGCCACGCCTCCGGCGCGCTCGCGCTCCGGACTGGCTCGGCCCATGGCGGCGGACGTCTCGGCGTGTCCTTCGGGAATGTCATCGCTTCGCCCTCGACGCGGCGGTGCCCTGCGAGATCCAGGCGAGCGCGGGAGCTCTGGCGCTGCGCTGCTGTCCGGGGTGCCGGCGGTGAGTCGCACCATGGGCGCTCCGCTCGATCTCACTGCCTCACTGCATATCCATCCCTACGGCGCGGTCGCCTGGGCCGCCACCGCCGGGGCCATCTCGCCGGCCTGCGCCACCCCTTCCGCGGTCGCGGCCAGAATTACCCCCTCACCGCCTCCGTCGTGCGCTCGGACGCCTCCGACAGCCTCCATCCCGTCTGCGCCGGGCTACCTGGACTTCGATGGTGGTCTCTCCTCGTTCCACCTCGGATCACCGCATCTTCAGCGGATCGTGAACGGATCCCGATCTCGCGCGCTGAGCTCGACGCGGAGCGACGGCACCTCGGCGCGGAGCCGCTCGGCCAGGCGCTTCAGCGCGGCGCGCTCGCTGTTCGAGTGCAGCGCGCACACCACCGTGACGCCGGCGCTCGCCGCGCGCAGGGCGTCGTGGTGGCGCAGCTCGCCGGTGAGATAGAGCTCGGCGCCCTGGGCGATCGCGTCCTCGAGGAGCGCGCCGCCCGCGCCGGCGCATGTCGCCACGCGCGCGACGGCGCGCTGCTCGGGGCCGGCCACGAGCAGCGCGTCGACCCCCAGGGCCGCCTTGACGCGGCCGAGCAGGTCGCCGACCGGCGCCGCGCCGCCGAGCGGCCCGATGCGGCCGATACCGACGCGCAGCGGCTCGACGGCGAGCTCGACGAGATCGAACGCCACCTCCTCGTAGGGGTGCGCGGCGCGCATCGCCTGCAGGACCGCCTCGGTCCGATCGCGGGGAAAGACCATCTCCAGCCGCACCTCGGTCACGCGCTCGAGCCGGCCCTTCTCGCCCACGGTGGGGTTCGTGCCCTCCTCGCCGAAGAACGTGCCCGTCCCGACCGTGCGGAAGCTGCAGCGCGAGTACCGGCCGATCCGGCCCGCGCCCGCCGCGGCGAGGGCGTCGGCCACGGCGTCGGCGTGCTCCTCCGGGACGAAGACGACGAGCTTGTGCTGCCACGCCTTGGACGGCGCCCGCCGGAGCGGCGCGCGCTCCCCGGACATCCCGAGCGCGTCGGCGAGGACATCGTTGGTGCCGCCCTCGGCGACGTCGAGCGCCGTGTGGGGCGAGTACAGCGCGATGCCGTCCCGGATCGCCGCGAAGATGGGGCTCGGCGCGACCACGCGCTTCACCGCCTCGAAGAGCGGCGGGTGGTAGGCGACGACGAGATCGCAGCCGAGCTCGCGCGCCTCTTGGGCGACCTCGGGGGTGTAATCGATGGCGAGGAGCGCCGCCGACGAGGGCCGCGCGGGGTCGCCCGCCAGGAGGCCCACGTTGTCCCACGGCTCGGCGAACCGGAGCGGGGCGATCGACTCCAGCGCGGCCACGACGTCTTGGAGGAGGGTCATACGCGCATCTATACCAGCGGCGGCGGCCGCACCAGCGCCAGCGGCGCACCGCGAGCGCGCCGAGCCACCCACATCGCCGCCCTCGCCCTCACCGGAGAACTCACGTGTTCACCCCCGAGCACGGATTGCCACCCTCGCATCAAATAGCGCAGAACGCCGGCCGAAAGCGCTCGAGCGGACGAGCACAAGCGCCCTTTCGCCAACTCACATGATGGATCTGGGGTGGTGTTTTCATGTCCATTCAGGATCTCTCGCGATCCATGCCAGTCGCGCAAACATAACATCGGACTGGATCACTGGCCGTTCGCACGTGATTGTTCCGCCGAGACAGGCGAGCTCCCCGAGTCAAGCCGAGAGCACGGCTGTGGCCACGAATTTGCTCTGAAGGCCCAGGCACCCGCGAGACGGCGCTGCGGCGCGACGATCGCGAGCGATGGTCGCGCCGCGGAAGAGCGGATTGACCGTCAAGTTACATCAGCAGCGGAGAGGCTGGCGGCGCTTGCGGCCTCTCCTTGGCAGCGCTCCGTCGCGCCGCGCCTGGGCTCCTGAGGGGGAACGGTGCGGCGCTCTCCGACACGGGGGGAGATGGGCGCATCGGACCGAGCCAGGAAAGGAAGATCCCATGCAGCGCTTCAAGTCACGCCTCACCACGGTTGCCCTCACCGCAGCGTGCGCGTTCGCGTCCGGCTGCCTGAGCATCGACGCCGGTGACGAGGGAGCGGGGCCGCCCCCGACCGCCTCGGGGACGCTGACCGTCGCCGTCGCCAATGGCGAGGCGCGGTACATGCTGGAGCGGGAAGACGGGGAGTTCGTGCGCCTGAACCTGGACTCGATGACGGAGGCGCCGCAGGGCGCCGAGGCGCCGATCGACTGGCGCACGGCGAGCGGCTCCCCGGTGGACGTGTTCGGCACCGAGGCCGACGACGGCACGATCATCGTCGACGCGATCCGGCCGGCCGAGGGCATCGGCGAGCTGACGAGCGCGCTCGTCACGACCGGGGCCAAGCGCGTCCTGGTGCTGCGCGTGCAGTTCGACGGCGGCCAGACGCTGGGCACGGAGCAGGACGTGCGCAACACCATGGATGGAGCGGCGACCCACCTGGCGGGCTCGTCATTCGGGAAGATGCAGCTCCAGTACGACGTCGCCGGCCCGTTCAACATCGCCTTCGGCAAGTGCGACGATTACAACCGGTGGCAGAACGAGGCCAAGGCCGCGGCGCGGAACGCCGGCTTCGATCTCAACGCGTACCAGCACTACATGATCATGGGCAAGCTGGATTGCGGGTACGCCGGCATGGGCGCGCAGCCCGGCAGCGCCACCTGGATCGCCGGCCTCTGGCCCGAGGTCGTCGTGCACGAGCTCGGCCACAACTTCGGCCTGTGGCACGCCTCCTCGCGCACCTGTCGCAGCAACGGGGCGACCGTGACCATGAGCAACGATTGCACCTTCGACGAGTACGGCGACGTGTTCGACCCGATGGGCAACGGCGGCAAGCAGCACTTCAACGCCAACTACAAGGTGAACCTCGGGTGGATCCCGTCGACGCAGGCCGTGACGGCGACCGCCGACGGGACCTACACGCTCGCGCCGATGACCGAGGCGAGCAGCGGGACCCAGCTCCTCCGCGTCAAGGGCCCGAACGACATCATGTACCAGATCGAGTTCCGCCAGCCGGCGGCGACGAACGTCGTCGACTCGCGCAACCTCTCCACGAAGGGCGTCCTCATCCATGCGTTCTTCACGCAGTCGCGAGAGAGCGGCCGGGCGCACCTGCTCGACATGGTCCCTGGCGGGAACTTCAGGGACGCGCCGCTCGTGGTCGGCGCTTCTCATCAGCTCTTCGGGACGAACGCGACGGTGAAGGTCCTCTCGGTGTCGGCCACGGGCGCACAGGTCCAGATCTCCGGCCTGGGCGGCACCGGCGGCGACACCGGCGGCACCGGCGGCGACACCGGCGGCACCGGCGGCACCGGCGGCCAGAGCCTGGCGGCCGTCCATTCGGGCAAGTGCATGAGCGTCAACGCGGCGAGCCAGGACAACGGCGCCACCATCATCCAGCGGCCGTGCACCGGGGCGAGCGATCAGCAGTGGAAGATCGAGACGATCAGCGGCGCCACGGCGACCGTGAAGAACGTGAACAGCGGAAAGTGCCTCGACGTGCAGGGGGCCAGCCTGAACAACTCTGCGAACATCACGCAGGCGGACTGCAACAGCAGCAGGAACAGCCAGAAGTGGGAGATCATCGATCGCGGCGACGGGGTCGTCTCGCTGCGCTCGGTCAACAGCGGCAAGTGCGTGGACGTCAACGGGGTCAGCACCGCCGACAACGCCAGGTACATCCAGTACACGTGCAGCACCGGGACGAACCAGCGGTTCCGGCGGCAATAGCGCGCTTCCGGGGCGCGACGACCGGGGGCGCCGCTCCCGCCGGCGCGCCCCAGAGCGGCGGATCGTGACCGGCGTCGGGCCAGGGATCTCCCAAGCCCGGCGCCGCTCCCGCGGCCTCCTGTCGAAGCGTTGCGCCGTGCAGGAGGATCGATGTACCTCCCCTCGATGAACCGCATCGCTCTCGGGCTCGCGGCCGCGGCGGCGAGCCTAGCCCTCTCCGCAGCGGCGCCCGCGCTCGCCAACGGTCGATACCCCACCGCCGGCCAGATCCTCGTCGATCCCGCCGATCCGGAGCACATCGTCGTCCGCGCGACCTACGGCGTCCTCACCACCCGTGACGGCGGCGAGCGCTGGTCGTGGATCTGTGAGGCGGCGGTCGGTTACAGCGGCTTCGAGGATCCCATGATGGTCGTCACCGCCGACGGCTCGATGCTCGCGGGGCTCTTCGACGGGCTCAGCGCGACGCACGACGGCGGCTGCGACTGGCAGTTCGCCGAGGGCGCGCTCGCCCAGCGCAACATCGTCGACCTGTCGATCGACCGCGCGGACCCCGCGAGCGTCCTCCTGCTCGGCTCCAGCGTGATGGCGAGCGACGCGATCTTGACCCAGGTCTGGGAGTCGAAGGACGACGGGAGGACGTGGACCCAGGCCGGGGCCGACTTCCCGAGCACGTTCCTCGGCGTGACCCTGGACAGCGCGCCGAGCGATCCCCGGCGCATCTACGTGAGCGGGCGCCGCAACGGCCCCACGTTCCAGGGGATCGTGCGGCGCTCGGACGATCGCGGCGCGACCTGGGAGGAGTTCGACGTCCCTGGCAGCGACGATCGCAACCTGCCCTACCTCGGCGCCGTGGACCCGGAGGACCCCGACGTGGTGTATGTGCGCCGCGACGGCGACGGCGCGGACACCCTGCTGGTCTCGCGGGACGGGGGCGCCACCTGGCGCGAGGTGTTCCAGGCGGCGAGCCTCCTCGGCCTCGCCCTCTCGCCCGACGGGACCAGGATCGCGGCCGGCAGCGACATGGATGGCCTGTGGGTCGCGCCGACGGATACGCTGGAGTTCACGCAGGTGGGGCAGCTCGGCGTCCGCTGCCTGACCTGGACCGCGCGGGGCCTCTTCGCCTGCGCCGACGAGCCCGTGGACGGCTTCTCCGCGGGCGTCTCCACGGACGGGGGCGCGACGTTCTCGCCGCTGATGACGCTCGATCGCCTCTGCGGCCCGCCGGCGGCCTGCGGGGCCGAGGGCTCGACCGGCCGGACCTGCCCCGACCTCTGGCCGGCGACCGCGAGCTTCGTCGGCGCCGCGCGCTCGTGCGAGGCCGGCGCGGCGTCGGGCGGCGCCGCGGGCGCGGGCGGGAGCGGGGCGGGCGCCGGCGGGGCGCGGCCGGCGGGGCGCGGCCGGCGGGGCGCGGCCGGCGCGGGCGCGGGCGGAAGCGGGGCGAGCGCCGGCGGCGGCTGCTCCTGCGAGGCGTCGGGCGGGGGGCGCGCCGGGGCGCTCGCGGGCTGCCTGGTCGCGGCCGGCGGCGCGCTCCTGCGCGCGCGGCGGCGGCGGAGCCGCCCTGGGCGATGATCGGGATTCGATGACCGGAGGCGGGTTTGTTGGCCGCTCCGGCCGCCCCGATGGACACTGGCGAGACGGTCACGATGAAGACGTGGAGCTTTCTCGCCCTGGGACGCAGCTACGAAATCACGGATTATGGCCCCAGATTCGGTATCGAGGTCACGCGGAACGGCTACACGGTGTGGACCGGCTACCGTGACGGCGCGCGGCTCGTGACGGACACGAGCACCCTTCCCGCGCGCGAGCTCGGGGCGCTCCGCGAGGAGCTCCTCCGGCGAGCGGCCTTCCGGGGCGCCGCCCCGTCGGCGGACGCGGGCCTCGGCGCGCGCCGGCCGCAGCGCGCGGTCGAGCAGCTCGATCTGCTCGGGGCGCCCGCGCTCGCCGGCTGCCAGCGCTGACCGGAGGGGGGCCGCCCCGGAGGGCTCGCGCGGCGCTCAGACCTCCAGCGCGCTCTCGATGACCCGATGCACGAGGCCGTACTCCTGGGCCTCGCGCGCGGTCATCCACAGGTTGCGCTCGGTCTCCTTGGCGATCTTCGCGGGATCCTGCCCGGTCGCCGCGGCGAAGATCCGGTTGAGCCGCTCGCGCGCGGCCAGGATCTGGGCCGCCTCGATCTCGATGTCCGACGCGGGGCCGCGCACGCCGCCGAGCGGCTGGTGCAAGAGGAAGCGCGTGTTCGGGAGCGCGAACCGGTTCTCCCGCCGCGCGGCGACGAAGATCAGCGCGCCCGCGCTGGCGACCCATCCGGTGCCGATCACCTTGACCTCGGGCCGGATGAAGCGAATCACGTCGTAGATCGTATCTCCCGACTCCACGTGCCCGCCCGGCGAGTGGATCAGGATCCGGATCGGCTCCTCGCTGTCGCTCGCGAGGGCGAGGAGCTGCGCCGTGGTGGCCTGCGCCAGCTCGCTGGTGATCTCCCCGAAGATCAGGACGGTCCGGCTCCTCAGCAGGCTGCTCTGGACCTTCTCGGACAGCGCGCGGGGGAGCGGCTGTTCTTCGTTTGGCGTGGAATCGAGGCGCATCATGGCCCCGAGCTTCCGGCCGCCCCCGCCCGCGCGCCATGACCGCGAGGCGCGGAGTCATGCTCGCGCGTCTCGATCCTCGAGGGAGCGCTGGACGAGCGGCCTCGGAGCGGGCAACCATGGGGCATGGCGGACGAGATGGAGCGGCAGCTTCCCCGCGGCGTGGCGGTCTCCCGGCATCACGGCCCTCCTGGCGCGCTCTGGCGTGCGAGCGCGGGGGGTTCGCCGAGCGTCCACGTCGTCGTGCAGGGCGCGTTTCGCCTCTCGGAGGACGACGGGACATGCTCGGAGTCGGAGGACGACGGGACATGCACCTTGGACGGGGCGCGCGCGCTGGACGGGGCGTGCGCCCTGGAGCTCGACGCTGGCGACCTCGTGCTCCTCGGGTTCGGCGCGCGCGGCGCGGGGTCCGGCGAGCGGAGCCTCTGCTGCGTTGCGCCGTCGACCGGCGCCGCTCCCGCGGAGGCGGAGCTGATCTCGGCGACCTACGCCGCTGCGCCCGGCGGGGCGCTCGCCTCGCTTGCGCCGGTGGTCCACCTCCCTGCCGGCGAGGTGCGGCGAGCGCCGGGGCTCTCGGCCGTGGTGGGCCTGCTGCGCGCCGCGCTCACGGATCCGTCCCCGGGGCAGGCCGCGCTGGCGCGCTCGCTGCTCGAGCCGCTGCTCGCCTACGCGCTGCACTGCCACGAGCGGGCGGGCGAGGTGGGCGCGGGGCGCGCGCGGGGCCGGCGCGTCGCGCGCGCGTTCGACCGGCGCGTCGCCCGCGCGCTCCGGCTCATGCAGGAAAGGCCGGCGGAGCGCTGGACCCTCGAGGCGCTCGCGAAGGCGGCGGGCCTCTCCCGCGCGGCGCTGGCGCGGCGGTTCCTGGCCGAGCTGGGGGTCCCGCCGCTCCGCTACCTCGCCGAGCTGCGCATGCAGCGGGCGGCCGAGCTGCTCGCCGAGGGCGACGGCTCGCTGGCCGCCGTGGCGGCCGAGGTCGGCTACGACTCGGAGTTCGCGTTCAGCCGCGCGTTCAAGCGGCACACGGGCGAGGCGCCGGGCGCGTTCCGCCGGCGCAGCCGGTCCGAGGGGGCGGCGTTCCGGCTGCCGCCGGTGCGCGCGGCGGCGTGAGGGCGATCGCGGGGGCGGCGCGGGAGCGGGTGTGCCGACGTGGCGCGCGACCGGGGGGCGGGGCGGGATCCTGACCGGCGTCACTCCATGAGCAGCTTGAAGCAATCTTCCGGGTGCGTCGGCGCGCCGTCGCGCAGCGCCTGCTCGTGCGCGCGGAAGCAGCGGAGACGAGCCTCGATGAACGGATTCTCGACTCCCTCCGGCAGGAGGTCGAGCGCGCGCGACGCCGCGCTGATGGCTTCCGTGACCCGACCTTGCAGGACGAGCAATATGCCGTACGTATCATAGCAGGACGCGCAGCTCGGGTCTGTCTTCAGAGCGCGCTTCACGAACGTCTGCGCCTCGTCGAGCTCGCGGAACGCGATGCGGTATCGGGCTACCCCGTTGAGCTGTGCCGCCGTGGATGCAGTGCGGCTCAGACGATCGACGAGCGGCGCGGCTCGTTCCATCGCCTCGTCCGTCGTGATCGCGTGGCTGCGCCACAGCGTGGAGAGAAACATGAGATTCGCCATGAGATATCGAGGATCCGTCGGCCTCGCCGCGAGCGCCGCCGCGAGCTCCTGCTCCGCCTCCGTGAGGCGGGCCTCGACCGTCCACAGGCGCCCGCGCCAGAAGCGGACCTCGGGGTTGCCCGGCTCATGGGCGAGCGCCTTCTCGAGGTGCGCTGCCGCCCACGCCCTCTCATGTCGCTGCCACCTCTTGAGGCGAGCCCAGAGCACGTGCACCTCTGCGTCGCTCATCGCGCGTTCGACCTGTGGCGGCGGGGGCGGCGGGGCCGTGTAGGGGCCAACCTTCTTGATCATCCTCGGACCCACGAGGTAGTTCCGATAATCCCGCTCGAGCTGCTCGGGCGAGAGGTCCCCGATCGCTTGCTGAAACGCCTGCCGCACCGGCGCGCCGCGCGAGGCGGCCTCGAGGAAGCTGGCAAAGCGCCGCACGTAGGGTTCGGGGCCATTGATCAGCATGTGCACGAGCGCCCATGAGCTCAGGTAGTTGAGCACGACCCGGCGCCGCGCGGCCCCCGACGTATCGTCGGAGCGGCCGTAGAAGCCGGGTCGGCCGAGGTGGATGAGCTCCGTGGCGGGTCTCGCCTGGCTGACGGGGATCAGCCAGCGTGTGAACGAGCCATCGCTCACGGCGCGCCAGGAGGTCCTCTTCAGGAAGCTGCGATGGGGCAGCGGCGAGCCGACGTATGCATAACCATCCTGCACGCGGAACGTCGAGTAGAACTCGGCGAGGCCTTCGCTGAGCCACGCTGGCGCCGGCCCGATGCTCTGCGCGACGAAGTGGTGCGCGAGCTCGTGCTGGAACGTGAGGCGCACGTGATCCTCGAGCGAGCCGTACATGACCATGGTCGGCGCCGGCTCGAGGTCGCTCGGCAGCTTATGCATGAAATAGCCGACGGCGAACCTTGAACCGAACTGACGGAAATCCCGCTCGCGCGCGAACAGGATGATTTGCATGCGAAACGGATCGGGGTTGTCGCTCGGGAAGCAGATGTCTTCGAGAGCTTTGTACGAGCTCTCGAACTCCGCGAGGGCGTCGCGCGCCTCGGCGCGGTCGAGATCTGTCCACATCACGAAGTGCGGCGAGGAGAGCTCTACCCACGGAGCACCGCCCTGGGACGGGCAGGTGAGCGGTGGCTTGAACTGAGCACAACCGAGCCCGCTGGCGGCGCAGAGCGCGAGCGCGGCAGCGCTGAGGGACCGTGCGAGGATGGAAGTCAACATACGATTTCCCTGATGCCCGTCGCCGTGGATGGGCGAGCCCCGGCGAGGCGTACACCATCGCCGCGCATCCGTCCAGGTGTCATCGAGGGTCGGCCTGCCTGATGCTAGAGCTCACCGGAATGCGAAGCGCATTCCGGTGAGGACCGGCCTATCATCATACCACGTAAAAGCCTCGCGCCAGAGGCATCAACCATACAGAATTGGGATTTCACGTCTGCGACGCAGATCGCTACCGTGCATCAACGGTGGCACGGAATTCGTCGGCCAGTCTCCAGTATAGCTCCCATGATTCTGCGTCGCTCTTGGCCGTGTCACGAATCGCAGCGACGGGCCCACACGATGCACTCCATCCTCGTGCCTCCCAGAGGAACGCGCCGAACTATCGATTAAAATCCACAACTCGTTCTTGAATGCGGCGATGACGCAACGCTAGAGAGTACCCGCACAGAAGTTGCTCTAAGTTCTGCAATTGCGTCACGCGTTGAGATTCATCGCCACCAACATACATTCCGGGTCGTTTGCGAATTTCATCGAGCACTTCAAATACTGACATCATCCTTCCTCCCAAGCCTTGCCGCCGATCTTTACTCCACTCGCCGCCCCTCCCCCCAGCTTCGGCAACACGGCGCCGAGCACCATCGCCGCCCCGATGCCGCTCTCCAGGGCGACCGTGACGCCCAGCGCCGCGACATCCATCGCCGCCCGGAGGTCCTGGATGAACGCCTCCGCGTCGTTGCCCGCGTGCCACGCCAGCGCCCCGAGCTCGAGCGCCTCGTGGAAGTCCCGCGCCACGGCCGCCGACCAGTCGAACCTCGGCACGATCTCCGGGTCCCCCATCACCGACCCGCTCACCAGCCCGGGCGTCGGCTTCTCGCCGGTCAGGTCCGACAGCCGCACCCCGCGCTCCAGCACCGCCGCCAGCGTCTCCCCGGCGCCCGAGTAGTCGTCGCCCACCGACGAGCCGCCGCGCGTAGCCGCTCCGCAGAGCGCGTTCTGAAGCGAGCTTGTGGAAGGCGGCCCCGTGCGTAGAGTCGCGGTGCGATGACGGAGCGACGGAGCGGGGACGCAGGCGTCGAAGTCCCGAGCCTGATGACGGCGGTGCTGAAGCTGTCCGCGCCGCATGTCGCGTGGCAAGGCCGCGAGGACGTCCCCGCCCGCGCGAAGGGGCGCCCGCGTCGCGCGGCCGGCCAGGAAGAGCGCGCGGGAGCAGCCGAGCCCGCAGGCGTGGGGCGCCGCAAGAGCGCCGCCCAGCCGTCCGCGGAGCAGGAGGGCGGACGGCGGCCGACCCGAGGCGCGGACAAGCAGCGCCGAAGCGAAGCGACCCGGAGGCGCCCCGCCACGACGAGCTCGACGGCGGCCGGGCGAAGCGACGACAGCACCGGCTCGACGAGCCGACGCACCTCGGCGCGGAAAGGACGCGCGCCGGCCTCGACCGCTCCGGACGCGACGAGCGCTGTGGGCGCGGCGGCTGCGGGCGACGCGGCGCGATCAGCGGTCGCGGAAGGCGAGCCGCGAGCCGGTGATCCGAGCCAGGTCCAGGTACTTGAGCCGCCCTTCGGCGATGAGGCGTTGTCGCGTCGCGACCCAGTTCTTGGGACTCAGGTCGAGGATGCGACTGAGCGGATAGCTCGGAGCCACGGTCAGGATCTCCTGCAAGTAGAGCTCGGGGTCGAACCCGTGCATCTGGCAAGTCGCGATGAGCGACGTGATGGCACAAGACCGGACAGCGTGCTCGTCGCTGCCGTGGAAGAGCCAGTTGCGCCGTCCCTTGACGACGCGGCGCAGAGCCCTCTCGGAGGCATTGTTGTGGATGGGGATCTCCCCGTTGGAGAGGAACTCGCAGAGCGCCTCCCTCTGGTTGTGCAGATAGACCAGCCCTTCGCGCAACGGCGAATGCTCGGGGACGACCTGCCGCTGCGCCTCGACCCAGGCGAAGAGCTTCTCAATCAGCGGTGCGGACTTGCGCTGCCGGATCTCGAGGCGCTCGTCCGGGCTGCACAGGGCGCATTCCTGCTCGACGCGGAAGAGCGCCTGGAGGGTCTGGAGCGCGAACGCCGCCTCCTTGCCCGCCCCGGCCTTGAACGCCTTGAAGAAGCGCCTTCGTGCATGGCTCCAGCAGCCGGCCTCACGCGCCTTGCCCGGCCCGAACAGCACGTTGTGGTTGGCCGAGGCGTCGGCGACGAGCGTCCCCTGGTAGCCGCCGAAGAGCTTCGCGACGGTGGGCCCGTCGTACGTCGGTGTATAGCGGAACAGCACCCCAT
This sequence comes from Sorangium sp. So ce836, assembly GCF_028553905.1. Taxonomy (NCBI): domain Bacteria; kingdom Pseudomonadati; phylum Myxococcota; order Polyangiales; family Polyangiaceae; genus Sorangium; species Sorangium sp. So ce836. The sequence goes on from NZ_CP102233.1 coordinate 7,751,689, forward strand.
CGCCCGGCGCGACCAGGACGAAGACATGCCCATAGCGGTGCTTGTCCTTGGCCCGGATGGCGGTGCCCGTCGCATCCATGGCGAACCACGACCTCGAGAGCGCGTCGCTCCAGATAGCATCGGCGATGCGCATCGCGATGCCACCACAATCGTACTGCCAGCGGGTCATGTTGCCGCGGCCGATGCGGAAGCCGTGGCGATCCGACTCCACCTCTTGCCGGTAGTAGGGCGTGTGGTAGTCGAGCTTGTGGACGAACAGGTGGGCCAAGAGGCTCGGATCGGCAAGGCACCTGTCGATCGGGCGCTCCGGCAGCGACGCGATCTTCACCGGTCCGCTGTCCTCCGCAGCGTCCGACTCGGGCGTGTAGCGTACAAGGACGCCGTCGACGAAGGGGCTTTGCTTGAAGGACGTGTCCGCGGGGATCCCCAGGAGCTCGTGCTCCCGCACGACGAGCGGCTCGCCGCGCTCGTGATTCAAGGCCGGCCCGGCGGCTGGCGAAGGAGCCGGCGCCTCTTCAGCTGCGCTGCTCGCCGCCGGTGCCTCCGCCTTGGCCACGTACTTGAGGCGACGCGTGACGAGCTCGAGGAGGCCGCCACGCCGGTAGCCGATGCTCGAGCTGTCTTCGGCGCCCACACGCTCGAAGCGCTCGAGGCCTTTGAGCAGCACCTCCTGCGGCAGCGACTCGATGATCACCCTCGGAATGACACCGATGCGGCGGCGCCCGTGCTCGTGGCGCTTGACTGGCTTGCCACCTCCGGGATCGGAGCCGGAGGAGGATTCTGCCGTCCCCGCGTGCTCCGGTGGGCTCGCGGAGCCCGGCGGCGGGCCGCTGGCCTCGCCCGGGTCCACTTCGGGCGCGGCGTCGACGCTCTCGGCCTGCGACGAAGTCGGAGCCGGACAGGCATCTGGCTCTCCGGCCAGCGAAAGCCGCAGCTGGTCAGGCGAGACCTGCTCGGAGACGTGGCGCCGGAATCCGATCTCCAGGGTCCGAATCGTCTCCTGCAGCTGTTGATTGTACGCCTTGAGCGACGCGACGGTGCGAGCGAGCTCTTGGGCCTGCTGCTCCGCCGTCGAGAGCTCGGCCAGCCTCGCCTCGAGCTCCTGCACCCGCCGGAGCAGCGCGTCGACCACCGACGCGGGGCCGGCGGGGCTCCCCTGTCCTTGTCCCCTGGCCTGGAGATAGCCGAGCACGAGCGCCGCGCCGTCAAGGCGCTCTGCCTCCGTCGACTGCGGCAGCGCGGTCTCACCGGGGCGTGTCGTCGAGGTCAAGGCGCGCCATGGATGCCCCCTGCGCTTGCTCTTGACAAGTACCTTATGCAGCGAAAATTCGCTGTTTTCGATGAGAATTTCTCGTCGAAGGCGGGAATGCAGGGCCGCCATGGTGCGCCATCGGCGGCGCGCTCTCGCGAGGTCTTCGGGCGCGATGCAGCGCGCGCCCTGCTCCATCTCCGCATCCGGCTGCGCCGGCCGCCATCGGGCCGCGCTGGCGCCGGCAGCGCGGTGAACGAGCGCCGGCGCAGACGCCTCAGTGGACCAGCCGGCGGCGGCTTGCCAGCTCTTCTACAGGCAGACCGGCGAGCAGCTGCGCGAAGTCCTGTGCTGACAGCTCGATACACCTGCCGTCGGCCTCGGTGAACGAAGGCAGAGCAAATGCACCCTTCGAGAGACGCTTATACAAGATCGTGTATCCATTGCGATCCCACCAAAGGGCTTTGAGCCGGTTACGCCTCCTGTTGAGGAACAAGAACAGCGCGCCGCTGGCCGGGTCCAGGCACAGCACTTGCCGGGTGATCGCGGCGAGCCGGTCGAACGCACCACGCAAGTCCACTGGACCGACCGCCAGATAGACGGCTATAGTCGCGGGGGTCACCGTCCCCTCCGCAACGCTTCGAGCGCTTCCACGAGCTCGCGCGCGCCTATCCCACATACCTGCATCCGCGTCCCGTCGGCAAACGCGACGTTGAGCCGCAAAGGCGGCGCCTCGCGGCGCTCCGGGCGCACCACGACGGGTAGGAACGGAATCTGCTGAGCCGCCTTGGGGGCTCTTGGCGACGCACCCTCGTCTGCGCGCTCACCGTCAGCCACCCATCGGTCGGCAGTCATCTTGTGGACACCGAGCTCCGTGGCGATCTCGGTCGGTGTTGCCCCCGAGCGGGAGCGCGCCTTGGCGTAGGCCTCGGCTCGCTCCCGCAGCTCGCTCGGGAATTTCCCACGGCTCTTCTGCTCTCGATACCTCGACAGCTCTGCACGCAGCTGTACCAGCTCCCTGCTTCCTGGCATCGCTCGCTCCTCTTCGCTCGGCGAGGGCACGGCCCTCATCTGGCGTCGCGTAGCGTGCAACCGAATCTGGCCAGGGGAAAGACGCGGTCAGCGGAGCGGCTACCCGTCATCAGGCTCGGGACTTCGACTCCCTCCTCCCCGCTCCGTCGCTTCGCCATCGCACCGCGACTCTACGCACGGGGCCGCCTTCCACAAGCTCGCTTCAGAACGCGCTCTGCGGAGCGGCTACCCCTCCATGAACATCACCTCCTGCCGCTGCGAATTTCCGCGCAGAAGGATCATCAACGCATTAAGCCACCACGTGAGCACGACGACTACAAAATCGCTCCATCTGGGATCCGGAAATGCTCGGTCGCCAAAGTCCAGGCACAGTCCAGCCCACACAACGCCTGCCTGCGAGCGCCCTGCGTACTTGGGGTTGATCTTGAGCGCGATGGTTTGCATCAGAACACCGGATAGGCGGTTTCGACGGTCTTCGTTGTAGTGTTCACCCACATCTCTATAGTGAGACTGTCGTACTGGCCCCGCATCAGCACCCGTTCGCCCTGACCACCAATTTTTTCTCCGTAGCGATATGCTTGCCGCACTACACGCTCGACGGATTTATTGGCGGATCTCGCCGGAATGCGTGCACGCATTCCGGCGAGATCCGCGTAATTATCATGTCACACAACGAGAAGCGTCGCGCGCCAGGGTGCATCATCGATACGGAACGCAGATCCCGCCTCTACGATGCCAATCCGATGCGTGACAAATCCGGCGGAGCAAGGAAATCCTGAAATCAAGGCTGAACATGGCGCTCCGCCCGGAGTTCGGTTATGTAGTCGCCGTGTCCACATGCGGACGAAGCCCGGCAAGCGGCGGGACCTGGGCACGCCTGCGTGCTCGTGATGGACGAGATCGACGCCATAGTTTTCGGGCTACTATCTCTCCTGAAGGAGTTCCGCCGGGATGACCGACTGGCGTGCGAATCGCACCTGGCGAAGCTTGAGACATTCGACAATATCAATCGCGATCCTGGGCAGTTCGAAAATCCGCACGGGATCGGCTGGCGCTGCAACCATGCGGTAGGGCCCGCCATGGGGGTCTGAGTCGAAGGCGAAGAGCCCGCGCTCCGCCACCAGCCGCCACGTGTTCTTCAAGCCCGGGGGTAGCTCTGGCGCGAACCGCGCCACGGTCGAAGCGGGCCACGCAAGGACAGCATCGATCGCCGCATCGTGTGCATCAGTGTCTCGTAGGAATTCATCCGGGGCGTAGCCACCGCCCGCGGTACTGAACAGGGCAACGTACCCATCAGCGTCACTGGCTAACCAATCGAACTCCAGTCCGAGAATATCGTCGGCGGATTTTGCTCCTATCGTAGACATCACTGCCCTCCTCGGTCGGATCGAAAACGCGTGGCCGGATCCGGAAACGCACCGCGGCCGTACGTCGATTCACAGATTCGACATACATCAACCGGTTGCCCCGTGCGGGGCCTCACGGCAGGTGTGAAACGGATGTCAGGCGGATGCCCGAGAGCTTCCGAGCAGACCCCCTCTGCGCAACCAAGTCCGCCACCCCGATTCGCTCCCGCTATCGCCCGCCCAATCGATGGAGAATATGCGCCGACCACGGTTGCAGGCGGATGCCGTGTTTGGGCCAACTCTGCCGCGAGCGCATCCCGCGCAGCAACCGCTTCTCCGTGAAGGTCGCGAGTCACACCCTTTGCGGCATCTGCCCCCGCCGCCCCTCCCCCCAGCTTCGGCAACACGGCGCCGAGCACCATCGCCGGCCCGATGCCGCTCTCCAGGGCGACCGCGCCGACCAGCGCCAGCACATCCATCGCCGCCCGGAGGTCCTGGATGAACGCCTCCGCGTCGTTGCCCGCGTGCCACGCCAGCGCCCCGAGCTCGAGCGCCTCGTGGAAGTCCCGCGCCACGGCCGCCGACCAGTTGAACCGCGGCACGATCACCGGGTCCCCCATCACCGACCCGCTCACCAGCCCGGGCGTCGGCTTCTCGCCGGTCAGGTCCGACAGCCGCACCCCGCGCTCCAGCACCGCCGCCAGCGTCTCCCCGGCGCCCGAGTAGTCGTCGCCCACCGACGAGCCGCCGCGCTGCTCGAAGTACTCGTCTCCGGCATGGATGAACGACGCCCAGTCGCTCTCGAACTCCGGATTCCCTCGCTCCTCCGCCCCACCGGGAGGCTGTGGCGGCCTCACCTCGCCGGAAGATAACGCATCGGACGGCGCTCCGACCTCGATCGTTTCTCCCATCATTCCGATCAGATCTCCGGTGGTGTCGTCGTACTCGACCCACCCCGAACCGCCGTTGTCGAACGAGACCAGCCTCCAGTAGAACCCCGTCGGATCCACGAGGTTCACCGGGTCGTTCATCACGTAGCTGTACCGGTTGTAGCTCTGCCCCCACAGCGGGTCGGTCACCAGCGGATCCGGCGTCAAGAACCGCCGCAGGCTCGGGTCGTACACCCGCCCGCGCATGTCGATCAGCCCCAGCTCATCGTCGTGCCGGTGCCCCGTGAACCCGTGCTTCACCTCGCTCTTCGCCACCCCCGGCGCATTGCCGTCGGCGTCCACCCGCCTCCCGAACGGCTCGTAGTGCAGCCGCTCCACCTCCTCGCCCGCCTCGTCCGTCAACAGCCCCACGCTCCCCAGCGGGTCGGCGTGCACGTACAGCGTCCGCTCCTCCCCCGGACCCGCGTACACCACCTGCGCCATCTCCCCCTCGGGCGACCCCACCCGGAACACGTGCCGTGTCCCGCCCGCGTCCGTCCGCCGCTCGTACAGCCCGCCGACGTAGACCGTCTCCTCCCCCTCGTGCTTCTTCTTCACCCGCGCCCCGAACGCGTCATACAGAAACGCCCAGCTCTTTCCCTCCTTCTCCACCCGCCTCGGCAGGTCGAACGCCGTGTACGCGATCGCGAGCCCCGCGCTCGAGCCCACCAGCCGCCCGGCCGCGTCATGCCCGAACGTCACCCCATCGCGCCCCGCCACGATCCGCGGTCTTCCCCCCGGCTCGTAGCGGTTCTCCTCCGCCACCACCCCGTCGACCGCGACCGTGCGCAGGTTGCCGAGCTCGTCGTAACCGTACGTCGTCCCCCGCGCCCCGCCCGGCGCCGCCAGCTCCCATCGCTCCAGCCGGCCCGCCTCGTCGTACCCGAACGTCTCCACCCGCAGCGCCACCCCGTCGCGCCGCTCCCGCACCCGACCGTCGTCGTGGTAGCCGTACGCCAGCGCCTGCAGCGGCGCGTTCGTCTTCGCCGCCACCGTCGCCAGCCGCCCCGTCATCGGCTCGTACGTCCGCTCCGCGCGCACCCCGTTGCCGAACGTCGCCTCCAGCAGCGCCCCGTCCGCGTTCCGCGCGTTCACCTTCCACAGCGACCGCGTCGTCCCGTCCTCCTGGCTCGCGCGCAGCTCCGACAGCGACCCATCCTCGTACACGTGCTTCACACGGAACCGGTCCCGCCCCGGCACCTTCGGGTACAAGAGCTCATCGCGCAGCCCGTCGGGCGTGTACGTCACCCCCACCGCGAACGCCTCCCCCTCGATCGCCGTCCACACCTGCGAGACACGCCCCTGCGCGTCGTACGTATTGAACACCTCCGTCCCATCCGGGCTCAGCGCCGACGCAAGCCGCCCCACCCCGTGCTCCGCCTTGTCCCACGTGTACGTCGTCACCCCGTCGGCGCTCGTCACCCGGAGCCTCCGCCCCATCGCGTCCCGCTCCACCACCGTCCTCTGCCCCAGCGCGTTCACCTCCTCCCGCATCTCCCCGTAGCCGTTGTACCGCGTCTGCCGCACCCCGGTGTCCGGGTCGCGCAGGATCGTGCGCCGCCCCCGGACGTCGTACTCCACCGCCGTCTTGTTCCCCTTCGGGTCGTTCACCCTCCAGAGCTTGCCGTGCGGCCCATACGCGAAGTGCGTCGACTGCCACGCCCCGTCCACCTCCACCGCCGTCTCGCTCGGCCGCCCCTCCACGTCCACGATCGTCCGGCTCCGCCGCCCTTCGGGATCGATCCGGATCGTCTGCAACAGCTCGTGCTCGTACCGCTGCCGCGCCCCGTCCGGCCCCGTCTCCGACAGCACGCGGCCCAGGCTGTCGTAGGTCCGCTCGGCCCGCTCCCCCGCCGCCGCGTCGAACCCGGGTCGGCTCACCGACAGCGGCCGGCCGAAGACGTCGTACGACCTCGCGCGCACCTTCATCCGCCCGTCGAACGCTCGCTCCGCCTCCTTCACCGCCAGACCGCGCTCGTCCAGCGTCACCACCGCGTGGCCGCCGCTCGCCAGCGTCGTCTCCACCAGGAGCCCGGCCGTCTCCCCCGCCTCCACCCACGCGGCCATCGTCGTCTCGCTCGACGCGCCGGCGCCGGACCTCGCGCGCTTCAGCCGCCCGAGGTCGTCGTGCACGCGCGTCGACCACGCGCCGTTCACGTCGATCTCCCCCATCAGCACGCCGTACGCCGGGTGCGTATACGTCCAGTGCGACACGCCGAGCCCGTTCCACACCTGGCTGACGAAGATCCCTTCGCCCGACACATCATCGTGCGCGTAGCTCCAGATCCGCGGCGACTCCCCGGCCGCCTCGCGCCTCTCCTCGATCAGCCGCCCGGCCTCGTCGAGCTGGAACGAGATCGTCTCCCGGACGTCGGGATCCGTGCTGTCCGGCTCGATCTTCACCTCGTCGAGCAGCCCGCGCTCGTCGTGGTGGTAGTCGACATGCAGCTTCGCCGGCGGGGTGTCGCCGGCCTCGTAGACGCGCTCCGCGTGCGTGTCGATCAGCCCGACGAGCCACTCGTCGGGCCGCACGTCGAACGTCCTCGTCACCTCGCGGCGCGCGCCCCCCGCCGTCTCGAGGGTCTCGCCCCGCACATTGCCGTAGTCATCCACCTCGTACGCCGCGCTCTGCCGGATCGGCGCGGCATCCCCGGGGTCCTCCACGTCCCGGCAGTGCAGGCGCACCCCCTCGGCCCAGTCGATGTTCACCTCGGGATCCTCGAACTCGCGCCGCAACGTCCCCTTCACCGAGACGAGGTAGCTGCGACCGTCGTTGAGCCCGACGACCCGGTAGTCGATGTCCTGCTCGACCACCCGCGCCCTCGCGCTCGCGGGGCCCTCCTCGACCGTGCACGATCCGTCGGTCAGCGGGTCGCAGCCGCGCGCGCCCAGCGGGCCGTGGGGCACGATCGGCGTGACCTCCCGGATCCACCGCGGTCGGCCCGCGAACGGATACGCCGTCCCCACGCGCGTCTCGTTGTCGAACACCGTGATCCGCTCCACGGGCCACGCGCTGCTCCACTCGATCATCCGCTCGAACCCGAGCGAGCCGCGCCCGAGCAGGTCCGCCCGCGGATCCTCGAACCGGTAGCTCGTCCCGCCGGGCCGCTCCAGCCCGCCCACCCAGGCCACCACCGGCGCCCCACGGTACACGCATCGCAGCGGATACGTGCACACCTCCCGAGGCGACGATGACGGGTTCGTCCGGCCATACCGGACGTGCGCGCGGTAGGCCCTCGGCTCGTCGCCGTCGGACACGCCGCTCAGGAGCTCCACATCCTTTCCGATCGCGCGCGTGACCTCGAGCGCCCTCCCTCGCCGCGTGAGCACGTCGGCGCGGCCATCCGCGTCGAAGTCGCCGTGCCACATCGCGCCCCCCGCAGGGAGCGGCGAATAGTGCGTCCCCGTCTCCGGCTCCTCCCAGCCGATCTCCTGGCGCAGGAACGTGCCGTCGCCGCGCGAGAGGAAGGCGAGGATCAGGTCCGTGAAGCGGCCCCCGGGCGGCACGGGGCTGAACCAGTCGGAGATCGACACGAGGAGATCGTCGCGCCCGTCGCGGTTCAGGTCGAACGGCTCGACCACGAGGCCCCCTGCCTCCAGCGCCAGCGCCTCCTCGAGCCCGGGATCCGGGAGCGTCACGGCAGGGCCGAGCCCGTTGCCCGTGTTCACGCTGAGCTCCACCGAGCCCGCGTCGACGTCGACCCAGAGCGCGTCGCTCAGCCCGTCGCCGTTCACGTCCGCGAGCGTCACCGGCGCGCCCCCGCGCTTCAGCGGAAACGCAGGCCAGGTCGTCACCTCCCCGGCGTCGTCGAGCCCGATCGCCACGCCCGCCTCGCAATCGTCCTCGCCCACGATCAGCTCGCCGCGGCCGTCGCCGTCGAGATCGCCGCCGACCGCCTCGCACTGCCAGGGCGCGGAGCGCACGCCGGTCACGATGCGCTCGCCGAACCGGCCGCCCTCGTTCATCTGGATGCTCCAGAACGATTCGTCCAACGACTGCGCGAACTCGACGACGACGTCGAGCAACGCGTCGCCGTTCAGATCGACCAGCTCGAGCTCGGGCGGGGACGCGGAGAAACGACGCGAGCAGAAGCGCAACGTGCCCCCAGAGACCGTCGCGCCGGTGGCGACGAACGCTTTTTCCTTGTCGCTCCAAGCAACCAGCCTGTAGCGACATGTTCCGGTGTCGTAGGCGAGCAGCTCCACCTTGCCGTCCCCGTCGATGTCCACCGGGCGGCTGTGCTTCAGGTTGACCTCCTCCAGCGGAGAGCCCGACGGGTTGACGCGCACGGTCCGGAACGAGACCTCGCTGCCGGGCTCGGAGAGGCTCAGAAACAGCTGGTCCGGCGGCTCCGGCGGGACGGGAGGATTGGGGTGCCCGGGCCTAGGGTCTGGGAACCACGGCGTCGGCACGTCGACCGCGTGGAGGATGTCGTCCCGCCCGTCCCCGTTGGCGTCGAAGACGCGCACCGAGGTGATCTCCCCGGAGATCGGGAGCACCGGACCGCCGGCGAACAGCAAAGGATCCTCGTGGATCCAGTGCAGCCGCTTCGGCCAGAGGCAGGTCCCCTGATGTCCGCACTTCTGCACCGAGGAGAGCAGGCTCCGGCCGAGCTGCCCCATCTCGTAGTCGAGCGTGTACTCCCAGACCTTCTGCGTGGACACCGGGTTCGGGGCCCACATCGCGATCGTCTTGAGCCGCTTCGTCGATCGCCAGCCGATCCCGCCCGCGTAAGAGATGCTCGGGTCAGGGCGATCCTCGTACGCGAACACGATCTTCCGGCGAGGCGATGACCCCGGCCCGTACGCGATCGTCTCGATCAGGAACTCGTGCGAGTACGGCGGCGCCGAGGCCCCGTGCTTCTCGTAGAGGTACTCGATCTCGTTCCCCGAACGATCGCGCTCGCGCGCGAGCAGCCAGAGCGGCGTCACCACGCCCGCCGGTTGCTCGGCCTCGACGCTGGCCGCGACGCGCGTGGCGTAGGTCTCCTCGTAGATGCGGATCCGGCCGTCCTTGGTGCGCACCTCGAAGGCCCCCGGCGCGCCCTCGTTGGTCCTGCCGAGCGCGCGGATCATCGACATCTCGTCGTCCTCGGTGCGGTATTCGGCTCGCCCCCCGAACCCAGCCACCGGGACGAGCTTCTTGCCGTCGAGGCAGTAGCTGTCGGACGCGTCGTAGTCCGGGCCGTCGGCGCGCCCCTCCGTGGCGATCGTCGCGTCGCAGCGCGCGATCGCCGACGAGCTGCCGGCGACGCTCCACCCGCGCCCCACCGGACCGTTGCCGCCGCGGCTCGAATACCGGAGCGCGAGCTCCGGCGTCACCCCGAGCCCCGGCGGGACGTCGAGCGGAATCGTATAGCTATAGGCCCCGTCGGCGGTGACCTGCCCGGCGCCGGGCAGGTATCCGACGTCGTCGCCGCTGAGGATCGGGGACTGCGGGAGATCCAGCGGCTCGGGCAGCGCGGGCCGCGCACCGCCCGTCGACGCGGCGGCGGCCAGGCCGAGCCGCTCGGCCCCCGGCCGCTCGTGCGTGCCGCAGGCGACGAGGACGAGCACGAGAAGGGATAGAAACCAGCCCAGAGACGACGCCCGCGAGGACACCGCCATCGATGCATGCACCAGAGATCGCCGAGGACGCTGCGAGGCCGCCCGCGCGGCCGCGCGCCGAGGTTCATTCTTCATATCGTCCACCCGTGGAGCGGGGCTCCCCCCCGACACACTCCCGCCAACTCAGGTTCGATCCGCTGCCATGAAGAGCAGCTCGCCGGGGAGCATGGCAAACACCATGGTCATGATGGCGAGTCAATCCGGTTCTTACGCTCGACTCTCCGTCGAGATCGATCCCGGTCTCCCGGCGAGACCTCACCCTTCCTTCGAGACCACCTCCGGTCTCGGATCGAAGGGTCCCGTCTCCCCCCGCGACCACCTCCCCTCTCCCGGCGAGATCCTGCTCTCCCTCCGCGACCACCTCCGGTCTCGCGGCGAAGGGTCCCGTCTCCCCCCGCGACCACCTCCCCTCTCCCGGCGAGACCTCACCCTCCCTTCGAGACCGCCCTCCGTATTGCCTTCATGGTGAAACCTTCTTCCCTCACCTCACCTCCCCACCGTCGGAATCATGCCTCCTCCTTCCCGGGAGCAGATTCCCAATGACATATGCGCGCGCCGTGCATAGGTTGCGACAATGGCCATGACCAAGACCCGATCGACATCGAAGAACACCAAGCCGTCTGTGTCAGCACGCCAGATCTTCACCACCTCGGACGCGAACGAGGCCTATCGCCACTTCCTGCCGCGGGTGCAGGCGGAGGTCCCGGCCGAGCGCGCCGAGGTCTGCCGGCTCTCGATCGAGCTCGTCCGCGCCAACGTCGACCGCGGCGTCCAGGCGGTGCTCCCGCACCTCGGCCGCGTCCGGGAGAAGCTGCCGCTCTGCCCGATCGACGACGTGCTCGAGCTCCCGAGCCTCGCGCTCGGGCTCGTCGCGGCCGCGGGGCGCGTCGCGACGGCCGCGAGCGAGCGCGAGATCGAGGCGCGCCTCGAGAAGTTCCGCCCGATGCGCGATCTCACGCTGCGGCAACTCGAGATCTTCGCGGATCTGAAGCTCGTCCCCAAGCAGCGCGTCGCCGCGATCCGCCGCGGCTCGGGGCCGGTCGACAGCGCCCGCGACGGCGTCGATATCGCCGGGATGTTCGACGAGCTCGCGGGCGCCCTCGACGGCAAACACCCGTTCTCGCGCGACTACCTCGCCGAGATGGCCGAGCACGCGAGCTGGCTCCTCGTCCAGCTCAGGCCCCGGGGCGCCCAGCAGAAGCCCTCCGAGCGCTCGCCGGAGGCCATCGTCCGCGACCAGTTCTGGACCGTCATCCACCAGCGCTACGAGCACCTGCGCGAAGCCGGCGTCGCCGTGTTCGGGTTACGCCAGCTCGACGCCCACGTGCCCCCGATCGGCGCCCGCACCCCGGCGCCCTCGACCACGCAGCCGAGCGGGACGGCGAAGCCGGGCAGCGCCGGGCCCCTCCCGCCCGCCGCAGCGCCGGAGCTCGCCGCGGAGCCCTGACGCGCGGACGCGCGCTGCGCCCCGCGCCCCCCGGCCGACCGCGCTTCCGCCCTACCGCTCGGAGGCCTTGCCCCGCGAGCCGGGCGCAGCCGTCCCCGCCCCGCCTTCGCCGGGGAGGCACATCTTCCGCCCCGCGCTGTCGGCGATCTCCTCGCAGATCTTGAGACCCGCCGGGCAATCGTCGGCGCTCTCGCAGTACGCCGAGCAGTGCCCCGGCTGATCCAGGGCGCCGGCCCGGTGCAGGCATCGCCCGTGCTGGCACTCGACCGCCGTCATGCACGCCTCGCCGGGCGCCCGGCCCTGCGGCTTGCTGCACACGCCGTCGGGACCGTCGTCGCGGGAGCGGCACACGTACCCCGCGCCGCACTCCCGGTCGACCCGGCAGCCCTTCGAGCAGACGCCCCCGATCGCCGCGCACACCGACGACGCGCACTCCGCGCCGTCCGCGCACGCCTCGCCGACCCCCTTCTTCGCCGCCGGGCCCACCCCCGCGCGTTCCTCGCAGCCCGCACCCGCGCCGAGCGCTCCCAGCACCCCCGCGAGCGCCAGCACCCAACCGCGCGCCAGCGCCCCGCCGCGCGCCAGCACCCCGCCCCCCGCGCCGCCTCGCACCGCCCGCCCGCCGTGGATCATCCGCCGACCTCCCGAGGCTCCGGCGGGCGACGCTCCCCTGGCGCACCAGGCCGCCGGGCCGCCTGCGCTCCTAGCACACCGGCGGCCTGGTGCGATCGCCAACCTCCGACCCACGGAACCTCACCCGGCCACGTCGCGCAGCCCACCAGGTTGGGCCGGATCCGTCTAAAGTGCGCCGCCATGGCCAACCCGATCGACGTCGATCCCAACCGTCAGAGAGAAACCCCCGCCCAGCGAGAGCCCTCCCAGCGAGACACCCCTGCCGCTTTTTTCCGCGGAAACCAGGCGCCCGACGCCCGCACCGGCATGCACCCGGTCGCGCTCCGCCGCGCCTTCGCGGACCACCTCCACTACTCGCGCGCCCGGGAATCCCTGTCCGCCACGCCGTTCGACCGGTACGTCGCCCTCGCCCTCTCCGTGCGCGATCGCCTCGTCGACCGGTGGACCAAGACCCAGCACACCTACTACGAGCAGGACGTCAAGCGCGCCTACTACCTCTCCGCGGAGTTCCTCCTCGGCCGCGCGCTCGTCAACAACCTGCAGGCCCTCGACATCTACGACAGCTACAAGACCGTCCTCGGCGAGCTCGGCCTCAACCTCGACGACCTCGTCGATCAGGAGCCCGACGCCGGGCTCGGCAACGGCGGCCTCGGCCGGCTCGCCGCCTGCTTCCTCGACTCCATGGCCACCATCGGCCTGCCCACCTACGGCTACGGCATCCGCTACGAGTTCGGCATCTTCGAGCAGGTCATCCGCGACGGCTACCAGGTCGAGCGCGCCGACGAGTGGCTCCGCTTCGGCAACCCGTGGGAGGTCGAGCGCCCCGAGCACGCCGTCCCGGTCTCGTTCGGCGGCTACACCGAGCGCGTCCCCGACAAGCGCGGCGGCTTCCGCGTCATCTGGCGCCCCTCCGAGCAGGTCATCGGCGTCCCCTTCGACACGCCCATCGCCGGCTTCCAGTCGAACACCGTGAACACCCTCCGGCTGTGGTCCGCCCGCGCCGGCGAGGAGTTCGACTTCGAGCTCTTCAACGCCGGCGACTACGTGCACGCCGTCCACGAGAAGAACCAGTCGGAGGTCATCTCCAAGGTCCTCTACCCGAACGACAACTTCGACAAGGGCAAGGAGCTGCGCCTCCGCCAGGAGTACTTCTTCGTCGCCTGCTCCATCGCCGACATCGTGAACCGCTACAACCGGGTCCACCCGGACTTCTCGCGCTTCGCCGAGAAGAACGCGATCCAGCTGAACGACACGCACCCCGCCATCGCGATCGCCGAGCTGATGCGCGTGCTCATCGACGAGCACCTCGTCACCTGGGAGGACGCGTGGAAGCAGACCGTCGCCTCCTTCGGGTACACGAACCACACGCTCCTGCCCGAGGCGCTCGAGCGCTGGCCCGTCGCGCTCTTCGAGCGGCTCCTGCCGAGGCACCTCGAGATCATCTACGAGATCAACCGGCGCTTCCTGCGCGAGGTCATGGACGCCCACCCGCAGGACCACGACCGCGTGGCGCGGATGTCGCTCATCGAGGAGGGGCACGAGCGCCACGTGCGCATGGCGTACCTCGCCGTCGTCGGCTCGCACTCGGTGAACGGCGTGGCCAAGCTCCACTCCGAGCTCGTCAAGCGCGACCTGCTCCGCGACTTCTACGACCTCTGGCCCGAGCGGTTCAACAACAAGACGAACGGCGTCACCTTCCGGCGCTGGCTGCTCGCCTGCAACCCCGCGCTCGCCGCGCTCGTCACCGAGAAGGTCGGCCCGCGCTGGGTGACGGAGTTCGAGCGGCTGCGCGAGCTCGAGCGCCACCTCGACGACCCGGAGTTCATCGAGCGGATCGCCGACGTCAAGCGCGCCAACAAGGCGGCGCTCGCCAGGTTCATCGGGCAGGAGCTCGACATCCAGGTCGACCCCGCCTCGATCTTCGACGTCCAGATCAAGCGCCTCCACGAGTACAAGCGCCAGCTGCTCAACGCGCTCCACATCGTCGCGCTCTACCTGCGCCAGAAGCGCGGCGAGCCGATCACGCCGCGGACCTTCATCTTCGGCGCCAAGGCGGCGCCCGGCTACCGGCAGGCGAAGCTCATCATCAAGTTCATCCACGCCGTCGCCTACGTCGTGAACGGCGACCGGCGCCAGAGCGCGCTCCGGGTCGTGTTCATGCCGAACTACCGCGTCTCGCTGGCCGAGCGCATCATCCCGGCCGCCGACGTCTCCGAGCAGATCTCGACCGCCGGCATGGAGGCGTCGGGCACCGGCAACATGAAGCTCGCGCTGAACGGCGCGCTCACCGTCGGCACGCTCGACGGCGCGAACATCGAGATCCGCGACGCCGTGGGCCCGGAGAACTTCTTCCTGTTCGGCCTCACCGCCGACGAGGTGATCGCCCGCCGCAACGAGCACTTCGAGGGGCGCGACGCGGTCGCGGCCGACTCGGAGCTCCGCGAGGTGATCGACCTCATCTCGTCGGGCTTCTTCTCGCCGGAGTACCGCGAGCTCTTCCAGCCGCTGCTCGACCGGCTGCTCGGCCGCGACGAGTACATGATGCTCGCCGACTTCAAGGCCTACTCCGCCTGCCAGCGCGAGGTGGACGCGGCCTACGCCGACCGGAAGGGCTGGCTGCGCAAGTCCGCGCTCAACATCGCCCGCGTGGGCGAGTTCTCCTCCGACCGCACGGTGCGCGAGTACGCGCGCGACATCTGGGGCCTCACGCCCGTCGACATCGACGTCGGCGCCGCCAGGTCGCTCCTGTGACCGCATGACCCCGCCGCCCCGGCCGGCGCGCCCGCGCCCGCCGGGGGACGGCGACGCGCGCCCGCCTAGAGGCGGCGGCGCGACGCCGGGCGGACCCGACGGGCGCCTCCGGGCAGACCCGACGCCTCTTCAGCTCGCTTCCAGGACCTGGGCGCCGTGACGGACGGAAAAATCCCGGCGCGCGCGTGGCGGAACACGCCCCGCCGGAGCATGCTTCCGGGGCGTGAGCTCCCTCCGTCGGCCGCTCGCCGGGGCGGGGCTCTTGCTATCCTTCCCGACGGATTTATGCCGAACGATCCTGAGGAGAGAGAAGACAGGCAGGGCGACCTCGCGACGGAGCGGGAACGGAAGGTCGAGAAGGCCCGCCGCTACAAGGTCGTGTTCCACAACGACGACTACACGACGATGGAGTTCGTCGTCCTCGTCCTGATGAAGTTCTTCCACCGCACCGAGACGGAGGCCACGCACATCATGCTGAGCGTGCACCACCGCGGCCACGGGGTCGCGGGCGTGTACACCAAGGATGTCGCCGAGACCAAGGTCGCCCAAGTCCAGGACTTCGCCAAGGAGCACGGGATGCCCCTTCGGTTGACCGCCGAGCCGGAATGACCATGCGCATCAGCCCCGAAGTTGAGATCGCCTTTTCGCTCGCCACCCGGGAGGCCTCGCGCCGCCGGCACGAGTTCGTGACCATCGAGCACCTGCTCTACGCGCTGCTCTTCGACGAGGAGACGGCCGAGGTCCTCCGGCACGCCGGGGGCGACACCCCGCTCCTGAAGAAGAAGCTGGAGCGCTTCCTCGACGAGGAGATCGAGGCGCTGCCGGACGACGCGGACACGAGCCCGACGCTCTCGCTCGGGTTCCAGCGCGTGGTCGGCCGCGCCGCGATGCACGTGCAGTCCTCGGGCAAGAAGGAGCTCAAGGGGGCGAACGTGCTGGTCGCGATGTTCGCCGAGCGCGACTGCCCGGCCGTGACCCTCCTCGGGGAGCAGGGCATCAGCCGCTTCGACGTCGTGAACTACATCTCGCACGGCATCTCGAAGACGGGCCAGGACGACAGCCTCCGCGAGGAGTCGTCGTCCGACGAGGGCGGCGAGCCCGGCAACGCGCAGCCGATCAAGGATCCGCTCGCCGCGTTCACGATGAACCTCAACAAGGAGGCGGCCGAGGGGCGCATCGACCCGCTCGTCGGCCGCGAGAACGAGGTCGCCCGGACGATCCAGGTGCTCGCGCGGCGGCGCAAGAACAACCCCCTGCTCATCGGCGACGCCGGGGTCGGCAAGACGGCGATCGTGGAGGGGCTGGCGCAGCGGATCGAGAAGAAGGACGTGCCCGCGCCGCTCAAGGACGCGACCGTCTACGCGCTCGACATGGGCGCGCTCCTCGCCGGCACGAAGTACCGCGGCGACTTCGAGAACCGCCTCAAGGCGGTGCTGCGCGCGCTGGAGAAGCAGCCGGGCTCGGTCCTGTTCATCGACGAGATCCACACGATCATCGGCGCGGGGGCCGCGAGCGGCGGGACGATGGACGCCTCGAACCTGCTCAAGCCCGCGCTGACGTCGGGCCGCCTGCGCTGCATCGGCGCGACGACGTTCCAGGAGTACCGCGGCCACCTCGAGCGCGACAGCGCGCTCGCGCGGCGGTTCCAGCGCATCGAGGTGACCGAGCCGTCGGTCGACGACACGACGCAGATCCTGAAGGGCCTGCAGAAGCGCTACGAGGAGTTCCACAAGATCACGTACACGCCCGAGGCGCTCGAGGCCGCGGCGAAGCTGTCGGCGCGCTACCTCCAGGACCGCCGGCTGCCCGACAAGGCGATCGACCTGCTCGACGAGGCGGGCGCGGCGGCGCGGCTGAAGCACGGCGACGGGTACACGGTGGACACCGCGGACATCGAGCTCGTCATCGCGAAGATGGCGCAGATCCCGCCGCGGCAGGTGTCGACGTCGGACAAGGCGCAGCTCAAGGATCTCGAGCAGTCGCTGCGCTCGGTGATCTTCGGCCAGGACGAGGCGGTGAAGCAGCTCTCGTCCGCGATCAAGCTGTCGCGCGCGGGGCTGCGCGCGCCGGAGAAGCCGATCGGCTCGTTCCTGTTCTCGGGCCCGACCGGCGTCGGCAAGACGGAGCTCGCGAAGCAGCTCGCCAAGGCGCTCGGCATCGGCTTCCTGCGGTTCGACATGAGCGAGTACCAGGAGCGGCACACGGTCTCGCGGCTCATCGGCGCGCCGCCCGGCTACGTCGGGTTCGATCGCGGCGGCCTGCTGACCGAGGCGGCGGCGAAGACGCCGCACGCGGTGCTGTTGCTCGACGAGATCGAGAAGGCGCACCCGGACGTGTTCCAGGTGCTGCTCCAGGTGATGGATCACGGCACGCTGACCGACAACAACGGCAAGAAGAGCGACTTCCGCCACATGGTGCTGATCATGACGAGCAACGTGGGCGCGCGGGAGCTCGCGCAGGCGCGGGTCGGCTTCGGCGAGCGGGGGTCGGCGGGCGACGACGACAAGGCCTACAAGAACACGTTCAGCCCGGAGTTCAGGAACCGGCTGGACGCGCGCATCATGTTCCGGTCGCTGGATCCGTCGGTGATGGGGAGCATCGTCGACAAGTTCATCGGCGAGCTCGCGGCGATGCTCGCGGACCGGTCGGTCACCATCGACGTGACCGAGCGGGCGCGGGCGGAGCTCTCGACGCGCGGGTACGATCCGGCGAACGGGGCGCGGCCGCTCGGGCGTGTCATCGAGAACGAGATCAAGCGGCGGCTCGGGGATGAGCTGCTCTTCGGGGCCCTCGAGAACGGGGGGAACGTCACCGTCGACTTCGAGGGGGACGACTTCACGTTCAAGTTCGCGGCGGCGGGCGGGAGCGGGGGGGACGCGGAGAAGGCGAAGGCGAACGGGGCGGCGGTGGAGCCGGCGGCCGTCGGGTAGAACCCCTCTCGGGTAGCAACGGAGCCAGCGGGGAGGGGTGCCCGCGCGCACGGGCACCCCTCCCCGCTGGCTCTCTCCGGATGACAGGCGGGGATGACGGGCGGATTCGTGGGCTGCTGGATCAGTTCAGCGAGTGCGGCATCGCGAGGGTGAACGGCGCGATCTCGGCGTCGAAGACGCGGCCGTCCGGGCGGTGCATCTGGTAGGTGCCGCGCATCGAGCCGCGCGGGGTCTCGAGCACACAGCCGCTCGTGTACTCGAAGTGCTCGCCAGGCTTCAGCGAGGGCTGCTGGCCGACCACGCCAGGGCCGCGCACCTCCTCCACCTTCCCGCTGCCATGCGTGATGATCCAGTGCCTCGTCCTCAGCTGGGCGGGCTCGGTGCCTTCGTTCGCAATCCGCACCGTGTAGGCGAAGACGTAGCGGTGCTCCGTCGGGGATGACTGCGTGGGGACGTACACCGTCGAGACGGTGACCCGGATGCCCTGCGTGATGGCCGTCGACACAACCACGCACTGCCACCGCTGCGCCGCGCGCACAAGGGCCCGGCCGCGCAAGAGACGAGGGGAGACGAGGGGAGACGAGGGGAGACGAGGGGAGACGCGGGGAGACGGCCAGGAGACGCCGGGACGGAGACGGCCGGGCTCCCCGAGAGGCGGCGTTGACAGCCTCCGGCCTCATCCGCAGGTTTCGTCGAACCTGGGGTCAACGATCCGTGGAGGAACCCGCCGTGGGCGAACATGACTGTACCGGTGCTCGATGTGCTGAAGGCGAACGGTTCGTCCCGATCGCGATCCTGCCGCCGGCGCGCGGCGAGAGGGCGGCGATGGTCCTGAACGGCGATGCCCCTGGAGGCGTGGGAGAAGGGCCCGGGCCCGGGCTGACGGCCATCGGGCCCGTGATGCCGGAACGCAAGGTCCGCGAATGGGCCCTCGTGCTGCAGTCGAGCGAGCTTTGGCACGCCGTGCAGTACACCCCGGCAGGCTGGGTGCTCCTCGTGCGCGACGAGGACTACGACTTCGCCGCGACCTCGATCGATCGGTACGAAGCGGAGAACCGCGACTGGCCCCCGCGCCGCCCGCGCGAGCGCCCGCGCCACCCGCCGTCCATCGCCGCCGGCGTCGCGTTCGTCGCCCTCGCCCTCTTCTTCTTCCTCGTCACCGGCCCCGCGAGCGGCGGCGGGCGGCTGTTCCAGCGCGGTGCCTCGGTCGCCGACCTCGTCGTCGGGCCCGAGCCGTGGCGCGCCATCACCGCGCTCACGCTGCACGCCGACTCGGCCCACGTGATGGGCAACGTCATCTCGGGGACGGTCTTCGCGTCCGCCGTGCAACGCCGCCTCGGGCCCGGCGGCGCCGCGCTCGCCGTGGTCGCCTCGGGCGCGATCGGGAACTTCGCGAACGCGCTCTGGCACCACGGCCTGGGCCACCACCACGCGTCGATCGGCGCCTCCACCGCGGTGTTCGGCGCGATCGGGCTGCTCGCCACCACCCAGCTCATGCTCGACCGCGCGCACGACAAGGACAGCGGCGAGAAGCGACACCTGCTCCAGCTCGCGGCGCCGCTCGTGGGCGGCCTCTCGCTCCTCGGCGCCCTCGGCGCGAGCCCGCGCGCCGATCTCGGCGCCCACGCCTTCGGCCTGCTCAGCGGCGCCGCGATCGGCCTCGTCGCCGGCCTGTTCCTGCGGAGCCGGCCCGCGCCGCGCCGCCCCCTCGTCCAGGTCGCCCTCGGCGCGACCGCGACGGGGCTCGTCCTCGGCGCGTGGCAGCTCGCGCTCCGCGCCTGACGCGCGCGCTCAGTCGACCGGCCAGATCCCCACCGTCCCGCCCACCCAGGTCAGATCGCGGTTCTGATCGACCCCGAGCATCTTCCCGCGCGACAGCCGCACCAGGTCGAGCGCGAGCGAGAGCTCGGGCTCGTCCGGCGCGCGCAGGAACATCATCCGGACCTCGGCCTTCACCCCGCCCCCGTCCGGCATCGGGAGCGCCGGCTCGTACGCGACCTTCTCCTGGAGCAGCCACCGCGAGCGCTCGGCCTCCGGGATCGCGGCGAGGTGCTCGGGCGTGACGTCGACCTTCACCCCGGAGCCCGCGAAGGAGAACAGCGGCTTGAGCACGTAGCGCTCGAGATCCGGCGGCACCTCGTCGAGCGCGCTGAGGAGCCGCGCCCGCGGGACCGCCGGGTGATCGAGGTAAGGGAGCGTGTATTTCGACCAGGTCCAGTACCAGTTCGGGTGCGAGCACCACGTGACGTCGAGCGGCTCGTCGTACCGGAACGGGAGCTCGACCCGCTTCGCCTCGAGCTCGTCGAACACGACGCGGTTGTACAGCCGGCGGACGGGGACGAGCCGCCCGCCCACGCGGCGGAACAGCCGGTCCTTCTCGCGGACGAGCGCCGTGGGGCAGACCGCGTCGACGCCGACGAGGAGCTTCGTCGCCACGAAGTCCGGGTAGGTCTTCTGCTTCTCCGGCGAGAGGTCGAGGAGCACCACCGACTCCTCGGGCTCGCCCGCGAGGATCGCGCGGCGCAGGTGCGCGACGACATCGTCGCGGCTCCGGCCCCCGAAGCAGCACGTCCAGCGCCGGTCGAGCCCCGGCATGCCGGCCAGCACCTCGGCCACGATCTCGGTCTGCACGAGCATGAGCGCGTAGAGCGACGGGAACGCCTGCAGCTCGACCACCTTGGCGTCGAGCTCGCCGTCCGGGCCGCGCACGATCGCGAAGTCCACCTGCGCGCAGTTAGGGAGCGCGTCCATGCCGGGGGCGTCGAGGTGCGCGGGGATGGCGCGCTTCATCTGCGCGATGAGCGCGGGGCTCGAGATCTGCCGCACGATCTCCGTCGCGGAGCGCGCGAGGCGCTCGCGCAGGCGCGCCGGCAGGAACAGCGGCGTCTCGGCGACGCGGAACGGGATCGCGCAGCCGAGCCGCCGCTCGAGGCGGCCGAGGATCTCCGCGTAGGTCGACGGGCCGAAGGCCGCGTTGAAGGCGCGCCGGAAGGTGGGCTCCATGAATTTTGGTGGTACCACGGCGGCGCGCGCGGCTGCACGACCGACGGCGCCGCCGGCCGGAGCGCGGGGAAGCGTCCGCGTCGCTCCGATCCGGCTTGAGGCTCCGGGTACGGCGACTACAGTCGCGGCGAACCCACGCCGAGGCACCCACGATGATCAAGCTCCGCTCCGCCATGGTCCTGCCGCTCGTCGCCGCGCTCGCCGCGGCGTGCTCGAAGACGCCCGAGCCGACGGCCACGTCGGCGCCCGAGCCGCCCGCGACGAACACGGGCGCCACCCCCGCCCCGACGACCCAGGCGCCGAAGCCGGCGCACCCCGGCGGCCAGCAGGCGGTCGGGGCGGAGCTCGCCTGGGACGCGCCGGCGAGCTTCGAGAGCGCGCCGAATCCCAACGCGATGCGCAAGGCGACCTACAAGATCAAGCGCGCCGCGGGCGACACCGAGGACGCCGAGCTCAGCGTGAGCCAGGCCGGCGGCAGCGTGGACGCGAACATCACGCGCTGGGTCGGCCAGTTCTCGCAGAAGAGCGATGACTCCCCGAAGCGCGCCGACCTCAAGGTCAACGACATCAAGGTCGCGGTCGTCGAGATCAAGGGGACGTTCGCCGGCTCCGGGATGCCCGGCATGCCCGCCGGGGAGCCGAAGTCGAGCTACGCCATGCTCGGCGCGATCGCCGAGACGCCCTCCGGCGACCTCTGGTTCTTCAAGTTGACCGGCCCCGAGAAGACGGTCACCGGGGCGCGCGCCGACTTCGACAAGCTCGTGAACAGCCTGCGGCTGAAGTGATCGGCCGCGCGGCCGCCGCGCGCCGCGCCCTCAGCACGCGACGTCGCCCTCGAAGAACCGCGCGAACGCGGGCGGGAGCGCCGCGGCGCCGCCCTCGGCGAGCGGCGGGCGCGCGCTCGAGAGCGTCTGCCAGAGGAGGATCGTCTCCCCGGGGTGCTCGCGCCCGATCTCGCGCAGCGCGGCGAGCGCCTTGGCGCTGTACGTGATCTCCCCCGGGACGCCGATCAGCCGCTCCACCTCGGGGATCGCGGCGATCGACGCGGGGGTCGGGGCGCCGTAGCCGGGGCCGATCGCGCGGTGATCGATCGCGAAGCGGACGGGCGGGAGCCGCCGCCGGGTGAAGCGCGGCGCGCGCCGGGCGAGGAGGCGCTTCATGCTGCCGACCTCGTAGCGGACGACGGCGCGGTTCGAGGCGACGCGCTCGGTGATGCGCACGCCGACGATCGTGGTCGGCCAGCCGAGCATCGCCGCGCCGAGCGCGAGCCCCGCCAGCGTCCCGCCCGTCCCCGAGGGGACGACGATGCGATCGGGGCGCGGCGCCTCGCCGCGCCGGACCTGCTCGGCGAGCTCGAGCATCGCGTCGACGTAGCCGAGGCACGGGAGCGCGGCCGAGGCGCCGGGCAGGATGAAGTACGGCCGATCGGCCCGGCGCAGCGCCCGGAGCGCCCGGATCGCGGTGGTCGCGTACCCGCCGCCGTGGACGAGCTCGGCGCCGCTCGCCGCGCCGGCGAGGAGCGCGTCGCGGCCGAAGCGGGTGATCGGCTGGTCGAACAGGACCGCGGTGACGGCGAAGCCGAGCGCCCGGCCGAAGAGGGCCGTGGCCATGACCTGCGTCGACGCCAGCCCGCCGACCGTGACGAGCGTCCTCGCCCCGCGCCGCTCCGCGTCCGCGAGCAAGAACTCGAAGCGCCGCACCTTGTTGCCGCCGTAGAGCGGCGAGATCCGGTCGTCGCGCTTGACCCAGACGCCGCCGCGGCCGAGGTAGCCCTCGATCGCGGCGCAGGGGACGACCGGCGTCGGCGCGTGCGCGAGCGGACGCCAGGGGATCTGCCCCGCGAGCTCGGGTAGCTCGGCGAAGAGCGGCAGCTCGCGCGATGCGGGGAGGAAGCCCGGGGTCGCATCGGCGACGCCCGCCGCGCCGGCGGCGCCCGCCGCGCCGGCGGCGCCCGCCGCGCCGGCCGCGCCGGCCGCCCCAGCGCGGGCGGCTCGCCCCTCCTCGTCGCCCGCCACCCCGTCGCCCCTCGCGCTCAGGCGCGCGCCGCCGCGCCGTGGCCCGCCGGAGGGCCGCCCGGCCCCGCCTGCTCGCCGGCGTCGCCGGGATCGTCCTCCGCCCCGGCGCCGAGCCGGCCGCCGCGCACGACCAGCGGATCGCGGAGGTACGTGTCCGTCAGCCGCTTCGGCCCCGCGAGGCCGAGCAGCCGGAGCGGCAAGAGGAGCACCGAGAGCACCCACGACGCGAGGCCGAGCGCGAGCTTGCCCGCGTACGCCTCCGCCACGAGCGCGAGCTTGCGGGCGGCCGACATCGACGAGATCGGCGCGTCGGTCAGGCCGATGCGCATCAGCCGGAGCTCCGCGATCCGCACCGAGTGGCGGACCAGATCGGGCAGGCGCCGGAGCGCCGGGTGGTCCATCGGCAGGCGCTTCTTCATGAACGCCTCGAGCCGCGACACGCCCCAGAGCGACACGAGCGCGAGGCCGAGCAGCCGCCGCCTTAGCGCGGGCCGCCCCGCGATCGCCTTCCTCGTCTGCTGCTCGCCGAAGTCGACGTGGCGCTCCTCCTGCCGCACGCCGCGCTTCAGGATCGCGACGATCTCCGGCTCGTCCACGGTGTCGATCATCGCGTAGAACGCCTGGAGGACGAGGCCCTCGCCGAGGGCCATCTCGAGGGCGACGTGCTCGGCCCAGTCGCCGCCCATGAGGCCGGTGGCGAGGAAGCGCACGCTCCAGGCGGCCTTCTCCGGCGGCGCGCCGAGGATCTCGAGGATGCGGAGGAAGTTGCCGACGTGCTGGAACTCCTCGACGGCCTGGCGCGCGAGGAAGCGCGCGGACTCGAGATCCGGCGCGTTGTAGAGCCAGTGGCCGATCTGGACGCCGGTGATCTCGCCGTAGAGGAACTGCTGGACGGCCCAGACGATGACGTCCTTGTCCTTGACGGGATCGAGCTTGGCGCCCTGGAAATCGAACGCCATCTCTTCGCGGGTCACCAGCATCGATCGGCCTCCAGAGCGGTGAATTTAGCCCAGATCGCGGCCCCGGGCAGGCCCGAGGCGCGCGGGCCCGGCGCCCGAGCCCCCGTCCGAGCCCCCGCCGCCCCGGCTCCTGCTCGGCCCGCCCGGGCGGAGCCGGCGCCCGCCGTGGTATACGGCCGCGGCGGCGGCATCTGGAACCGCCGACTTGAACCTCAGGAGAAGCACCATGGCGCGCGTCCACAACTTCAACGCCGGCCCAGCCGGGCTCCCCCTCCCCGCCCTCGAGCGCGCTCAGCGCGAGCTCCTCGACTTCGAGGGGACGGGCATGTCGATCATGGAGCACAGCCACCGCGGCAAGGCGTTCGAGGCGGTGCACAAGGAGGCGATCGCGCTGCTCCGGCAGCTGCTCGGCCTCTCGGACGACTACCACGTGCTGTTCATGCAGGGCGGCGCGGCGATGCAGTTCGCCGTCGTGCCGATGAACCTCCTGCCGCCCGGCAGGAGCGCCGACTACATCCTCACCGGCGGCTGGTCCGAGAAGGCCCTGGACGAGGCGAAGCGCGTCGGCGCCGTCCGCGTCGCCGCGAGCACCGCGGTCGACAAGCGCTACACCCGCATCCCCCACCAGAGCGAGCTCTCGCTCGACCCGGACGCCGCGTACGTCCACATGACGACGAACAACACGCTGTTCGGGACGCAATGGCACTGGCTGCCCGAGACAGGCAACGTGCCGCTCATCGCGGACATGTCGTCCGACATCCTGTGGCGCAAGATGGATATCTCCAGGTTTGCCCTGATTTACGCGGGCGCCCAGAAGAACATCGGGCCGAGCGGGATCACGGTCGTGATCGCCCGCAAGGACATCGTTGACAGCGGGCGAAAAGACATTCCCGTCATTTTCCGTTATGCCACTTACGCTGCCAACAACTCGCTCTACAACACACCTCCGACATTCGCAATCTACCTCATGCGCAACGTGCTCGCGTATACGCTTGAGATCGGTGGGCTCGAGGAGGTCGAGCGACGGAATCGCAAGAAGGGTGAGCTGCTGTACGAAACCCTCGACGCGCACCCGGATGTGTTCCGGGCCCCGGTCGAGAAGGAGAGCCGCTCGTTCATGAACGTGGTGTTCCGGCTGGCCAGCGAGGAGATGGAAAAACGCTTCGTCGCCGAGGCGGCAAAGGAGGGTATGGTGGGGCTCGCCGGACACAGGTCGACCGGGGGTATCCGGGTTTCGATCTACAACGCAGTATCCGTTGAATCGGTGGAGCGCCTTACGGCGTTCATGCGGGACTTCGCCAAGAGGGCTTGACCGCGCTGGGAACACGACATTCTCGGTAATTCCAGGTTCGCCCAGGTTTCCACCTGCGTCTCCGGCGAACCTCCCCCCAATTCGTCGCGTCCCAACCTTCAGCCCGCTTGACGTTGTTCCGCCCGGTACAACAGGCCCCCGCGGAAAGGGCCTGTCGGCCTTTCCGCAGCTGGGAGGGAGGCGGTGAACGCCGCTTCCCGCTCGGCGCCGGGAGGGGATGGCGAACGCTGGATCCCCGACCGAACCCGGGAGGGGACGGCCATCGCCGGCCTCGACCCGCCCGGGAGGGGACGGCGAGCGCCGCCCCCTCCCGGCTCAGAGGCCCCGTTCGGAGACCTGAATCGAGCGAGCCAACCGTAAGGAGAGGATGATGGCGAGCATGGATGATCGTGGGATGATTTCCAGGAGTGAGGAGGACCAGGAGGAGAGCGGGGCCTCGCCGAGCGAGCCCCCGCCTTCTTCAGCGGCGCAGAAGCAGGCAAATGAGCGGCAGCAGCGTGGGTTTGCCGCCATGGATGAGGAGCGTCAGCGCAAGATCGCCAGCAAGGGCGGGAAGGCAGCCCACGAGAAAGGCACGGCCCACGAGTTCACGCGCGACGAGGCCCGCGCCGCCGGCAAGAAGGGCGGTGAGGTCGTCAGCCAGAACCGCAAGCACATGGCCGAGATCGGTCGCCGGGGCGGCGAGCGCGTGAGCCAGGACCGGGCCCACATGGCCGAGATCGGGCGCAAGGGTGGCGAGGCCGTGAGCGGCGATCGCCAGCACATGGCCGAGATCGGTCGCCGGGGCGGCGAGTCGCGGGGAGATCAGCCGCGGGAGAATCAGCCGCGCTGATCGGGGAGGCGAGCGGCCCGGCGCCGTGGCGCCGGGCCAGCCCTCTGCACGCTTGCGCGGTCCACGGCCCGGGGCTCCCGGTCGTGGCCGCAAGCTGCGTCTTCAGAAGCATCCAAGAAGCGTCCAGCGAGGTGGCGAGGCCGCGATCCCGCGGCCCTCGCCTGCGCCAGAGCTCCGCCCGGCGCGAGGGCGCGGCGAGCGGCAGGAGGGCGTCGTCAGCTCGGCGCGATCGCGCCCAGCGAGACGTCGCTCGGCGTCTCCTTCGGGCCGGGGATCCACTCCTCGTCCGGCTCTTCCTGCGGGAGCACGACCGGCGCGCCGTCGTAGCGCAGGCGCTTGCCGGGCCAGACGAAGGTGCGGAACAGGTACGCGAGGAGCGAGGGCTGATCGAGGTTCGGGTGGATGAACGGCGCCACGCGCCGCGCGTGCGCGGCCGGCAGGAGGCTCCAGTGGAGGCCGGGCTCCATGTGGTGGATGGAGTGGAAGCCGTTGTTGTACGTCCACCAGTTGACCAGCCGGCCGACGAAGTTGCGCGAGTGGTTGTACTCGCTGTCCTCGTCGCAGCCGTCGTGCTGGAGGTAGTTCATGGTCACGATCCCCCACGCGGCGTACTGGTGCGGGATCAGCACGTAGAGGAGGAACTTCTTCCAGTCGAGCGCGAGCAGGGCGCCCATGGTGCCGAGGAACACCGCCGACTCGAGGAGCATCTGCCGGAACCACGGCGGGTTGCGCCGGTACATCGCCTTGAAGTAGCGCATGTCGGCGGGCAGGATGTCCCGGACCACGCGGCTCATGAAGAGGAGCCCGTTCAGCAGGTTCCAGCGATAGCGCACCTTCGTGGTCCGCATCACGTCGCGCCGCGACTGCGTGTACTTGTGATGGCTGAGGTTGTGGCCGGGCACGTAGGCGCTGACCGGGTGACCGTAGGTGAGCGTGAGCACGACCTGGAACGCGCGGTTCATCCATCGCCGCCGGAAGACCGGGCAATGGACCGAGTTGTGGGTCGCGACGGCGCCGAGGAACGAGAACACGCAGGTCATCGCGAGGAGCGGAATCGCGAGCCAGAGCGCGCGCGGCGCATAGACCCATTGCACCGCCACGAGGGCGAAATAGGTCGCGACGAAGAGGAGCGTCTTGATGTCGGCGCGGTAGCGGAGCATGGCTGTTCTTCACGGTGCGAGGACCCCGCGCGCCGGACCGACCCGGCAGCGCGCCGGGCGCTGGCCGGTCCGAACGGGCGCGGCGGCCCGTCATCCATCGTCTCGGCACCCTTCGTACCGCATTTCGTCACAGCTGGAAGCCCCGAAGTTGCATTCCGACGGGCGCAGCACGCCGTCGCGCGCGACACCCGTGTTTCACGCCGATGTCGCGCGCGCGCGGTGCGTTCGCCTCTACGCACCTCGCGCCGGAGATCGCGGGCGCGGACGCGGTTCCGCGGGCGCTCTGCGGAGCGCGGCGGCGCGCTCCGGCGCGCTCCAGCGCGCCTCGCCGCGCTCCGGCGCGCATTCGGCGGGCGCGGCTCGCGCTTGACGACCTCAGTGCGAACCGCCAACGTGGCCGCGTGAGCTCATCCCCTCTCGGTTTCGATCCGAACGGTCCTGCGGTCGGCCACGGGATCTACGGGCTGCCGCACGCCGCCGAGGACGCTCGGGTGGTCCTCATCCCGGTGCCCTGGGAGCCGACGGTGTCCTACCGCCGCGGCGCCGCCAAGGGGCCGGCGGCGATCCTGCGGGCCAGCCGGCAGGTCGACCTCTTCGACCTGCACACGGGCCGGCCGTACGAGCAGGGCATCACGATGCTCGACGTCGACCCGGACATCGTCCGCTGGAACGCGGAGGCGTGCGCGGCGGCCGAGCCGGTGATCGCGGCGCAGGGCGAGGTCGCCGGCGACCGCGACCTGGAGGCGCGGCTCGCCGCGGTGAACGCGCTGTCGCGCCGGCTGAACGAGCGCGTCGCCGAGATCGCGAAGCGGTGGATGGAGCGGGGCAAGCTGGTCGGGGTGGTCGGCGGCGACCACTCCGCGCCCTACGGCACGATCGCGGCGCACGCCGAGCGCTACCCCGGGATGGGGATCCTGCACGTCGACGCGCACGCCGACCTGCGCGACGCGTACGAGGGGTTCACCGACTCCCACGCTTCGATCATGCGCAACGTCGCGACCCGGCACCCGAAGATCTCGCGGATCGTCCAGGTCGGGCTGCGCGACATGAGCGAGGACGAGCTCCGTTTCATCCGCGAGTCGAACGGCCGCGTGGTCGCCCACGTCGACGCCGCGATCGCCGATCGGCTCTTCGAGGGCGAGCCGTTCCACCTGATCGCCGACGCGATCGTGGAGGACCTCCCGGACGACGTCTACGTGACCTTCGACATCGACGGGCTCGATCCGACGCTGTGCCCGAGCACCGGCACGCCCGTGCCCGGCGGCCTGTCGTTCCAGCAGGCCGTCGCGCTGATCGGCCGCATCCACAGGAGCGGCCGGCGCATCGTCGGCTTCGACCTGAACGAGGTCGCCCCCAAGGACGACCACGACGAGTGGGACGGCAACGTCGGCGCCCGCCTCCTCTACAAGCTGATCGGCTTCACGCTCCTCTCCCAGGACAACGCACAGACCAATCGCTAGGCAAGGCCCGGCGGTCAGGCGAGCGCGCGGCGGTAGGTTTCTATGGCGAGGTGGACGTCGAGCGTGCCGGCCATCTCGCGGCAGGAGTGCATGCTCAGCATCGGCGCGCCGACGTCGACCGTGGCGATGCCGAGCGCGGCCGCGGTGATCGGGCCGATCGTGCTGCCGCACGGGAGGTCGCTGCGCACGACGAAGCGCTGCGGGGCGTACCCCGCGTCGTGGCAGAGCGCCTCGAGCTCCGCCGCCGTCGCGCCGTCGGTCGCGTAGGACTGGTTCGCGTTCGACTTGATCACGATCCCGCGGTTGATCTGCGGGGCGTGGCGCGGCTCGTGCTGGTCCGCGTAGTTCGGGTGCACCGCGTGGGCCATGTCCGCCGAGACGAGCAGCGAGCCCGCCATCGCCCGGGCGAACGCCTGCGGCTCGCGCGCCGGGTACGTGTCGACGATCCGCGCGAGCACGTCGCGCAGCACGCTGCCCGCCGCGCCCACCGCGCTGCGGCTGCCGCACTCCTCGTGGTCGTAGAGCGCGATGACCCGCGTCGCCGCGCCGGGGGCGCCCGCGCCGATCAGCGCGGCCGTCGCGGCGTGGCAGCTCGCGAGGTTGTCCAGGCGGGACGCGAAGATGAACTCGTCGGCGAGCCCGCCGATCGACGCCTTGAGGGTGTCGTACAGGCAGAGATCGAAGCCGAGGACGGCGTCGCGCGGCGCGTCGACCGCGCGCGCGAGCATGGCGTTCAGGTCGGCCTCGCGGCCGAGGCCGATCACGGGGACGAGGTGCTTCTGCGCGTTCAGCACGAGCCCGTCGGAGTTGACCCCGCGGTTCAGGTGGATCGCGAGGTTCGGGACGCGCGCGACGGGGCGGCCGAGGTCGACGAGGTGGCGCTCGACCCGGCCGTCCCTGCGGACGTGGACGCGGCCGGCCACGCTGAGGTCGCGATCGAGCCACGTCGAGTACAGCACGCCGCCGTAGACCTCGACCCCGAGCTGCTGGTAGCCGCTCCGCGAGAGCTCGGCGCTCGGCTTCACCCGGAGGTTCGGCGAGTCGGTGTGCGCGCCGATGACGCGGAAGCCGCCGACCGCCGGGTGCTCGGCCCCGGCGACGAACGCGACGATCGTCGACCCGCCCCGGATGACGTAGCGGCGATCGCCCGGCGCGAGCGCCCATGCGTCGCGCTCCCCGAGCTCCGAGAAGCCCGCGGCCGCGAGCCGCGAGGCGACCTCGCGGACGGCGTGGTACGGCGTCGGCGAGCGATCGATGAAGGCGCAGAGGTCGCGCGCGGCCAGGGCGCCGCGCTCGCGCAGCGCCGACATCTCGTCCGCGCTCTTCGCGAAGCGCTCGCCAAGGTCGGTCGATGGCTTTGGATCGCCTGGGCGATCGAGGATCTCGGGGGTCGTCATGGAGGTGGGGGCGCCGAGTCTAGCAGAGCCGCCGCGCGCGACGGCCGGGCGCGCGCTCGCCCGCGCGCGCCCGGCCGTCGCGCGCGCGGGCGCCGAGATGGCGGCCCACGCGGCCTTTGCGCCATGGTATCGCCCACCGCCGCGCCGCGCCGGACCCTCTGGCGCCGCGCCGCCACGGAGACGCGCCCCGATGTACCGCCTCGTCCGACCGCTCCTCTTCGCGCTGCCGCCCCGCCTGGCGCACGAGCTCGGCATGCTCGCGCTCGCCCCGCTCGAGCACGCCGCCCCGCTCCGCGCCCTCGTGCGCGCCCGCCTCGCGCCCCGGGACGGGCGCATCGCTGTGCGCGCCATGGGGCTCGACTTCCCCTCCCCGCTCGGCGTGGCCGGCGGCTTCGACAAGGACGCCCGCCGGGCCCGCGCGCTCGCCGCCCTGGGCTTCGGCTTCGTCGAGCTCGGGACCGTCACGGCGCAGCCCCAGGCCGAGAACCCGCCGCCGAACCTCTTCCGCCTGCCGGCCGACCGGGCGCTCATCAACCGGCTCGGCTTCCCGAACCAGGGCGCGGCGCGCGTCACCGAGCGGCTCCTCGGCCGCGGCGGCGCCGCGGCGGTCGGCGTGCCGGTGGGCATGTCGATCGGCAAGTCCCGCGTCGCGCCGCTCGAGCCGATCGAGCCCGCGATCGAGGACTACCTCGCGAGCTTCCGGGAGGTGCGGCGCGCGGCCGACTTCGTCGTGATCAACGTCTCGTCGCCGAACACGAAGGACCTCCGGGCCATGCAGGGGCCGGCGATCGCGCGGGCGCTCCTCTCGGCGATCGCGCGGGAGAACCGCGGCGCCGGGAGGCCGCTGCCGCTGCTCATCAAGGTCGCCCCGGACCTCGGCGACGAGGAGCTCGAGGCGCTGCTCGCCGTCGTGGAGGAGGTCGGCCTCGCCGGCGTCATCGCGACGAACACGACCGTGCGCCGCGACGGGCTCGCGACGAGCCCGGCGGCCGTCGAGGCGATGGGCGCCGGCGGCCTCAGCGGTCCGCCGCTCCGGCAGCGCTCGCTCGCGATGGTGCGGCGGATCCGCGCGCGCCTCGGGGGCGGCGTCACGGTGATCGGCGCCGGCGGCGTCGAGTCGGCGGAGCACGCGATGGACCAGATCGAGGCGGGCGCCGACCTCGTGCAGCTCTACACGGGCTTCATCTACGGTGGCCCCCTCCTCCCCGCCGCGATCGCGCACGGGCTGTCGGAGCTCGTGGCGCGCGCCGGCGCGCGGTCGATCCAGGACCTCGTCGGAGGCCGGACGGGCAGCGCTGCGCGCGCTGCTATGATCGGCCATGGAGCTTGAAGCGCACGTCCACGGCACCATCCGCGAGATCCCGGAGAGCGAGTGGAACGCGCTCGACGGCGCGAGCGAGGCGCCGTTCCTCTCGTGGGCGTGGTTCGACGCGCTCGAGCGGACGGGGTGCGTGGGCGAGGCGGCGGGCTGGCTGCCGCACCACATCACGCTCCGTGCCGAGGGGGTCCTGCTCGCCGCCGCGCCCGCGTACCTGAAGGACAACAGCGAGGGGGAGTTCGTCTTCGATCACGGCTGGGCGTCGGCGTCCCACCAGCTCGGCGCGCCGTACTACCCGAAGCTCGTCGTGGCGGTGCCGTTCACGCCCGCCACGTCGCCGCGCCTGCTCGTGCGCCGGCCCGAGGATCGCCCGGCGCTCCTCGCGGTGTTCGCCGAGACGCTCCGCGAGCTGGTGGCGCGGAGCCGCATCTCGGGCGCCCACGTCCTGTTCCCGACCGAGGATGAGGCCGCCGCCCTGTCGGAGGCGGCGATGGCCCACCGCTGCGGCATCCAGTTCCAGTTCGAGAACGAGGGGTACGGGTCGCTCGACGACTTCCTCGCGCGCTTCAACGCGAAGCGGCGGCACCAGATCCGGCGCGAGATGCGCGAGGTCGCGAAGCAGGGGCTGTCGATCGAGACGCTGCGCGGCGCGGACATCACGCCCGAGATCGTGGACGTGATGTTCGGCTACTACGTCTCCACGGTGGAGAAGTTCGCCTGGGGCCGGCAGTACCTGAACCGCGCCTTCTTCGAGGAGATCACGGCCCGGCTCCGCTCGTCCGGGGAGCGCGCCGGGGGCAAGGGAGGCGTCGAGGTCGTCCTCGCGCGCGACGGCAAACGGCCCATCGCGGGCGCGTTCAACATCGCCGGGCCGACGACGCTCTACGGCCGTTACTGGGGCGCCTCGGAGGAGCGCCCCTTCCTGCATTTCAACGTCTGCTATTATCACCCGGTCGAGGACTGCATCGCCCGCGGACTGCGCCGCTTCGAGCCGGGCGCGGGCGGGTCGCACAAGCTCGTGCGCGGATTCGCTCCGAGCATCACCCACAGCGCCCACCACCTCGCTCACCCGCGCCTCGACGCGGCCGTGCGCGATTTCCTGGTGCGCGAGCGCGCCGTCGTGCGCGCGAAGACGGCGGACAAGAGCGTGGCATTCCGCTGAGCGCGCCTCTCGACGCGCGGTGTTGACGTGGCGTGCTCCCGGGAGAGATGCTGTCGGACATGCGTGCCTTTCTTGCCCTCCTCACCTCCTCCATCGTCTTCGGGCTCGCCGCGAGCGGCGGCTGCTCGAGCAGCCCGGCGACCGACGCGACCTCGACGGCCACGGCGGCGACGGTCGCCGGCGCCGGCGGCTCGCTCGGCTTCGGCTGCTTCGGCGGCAGCCCGGACGGGCGGTGCACGATCCTCGCCCAGGTCTCCGAGGGCTGCGGCTGCCCCGATTGCGCGGACTCGGCGAGCTGCCTCGGCTTCTGCAAGGACGACGGCGTCTGCGATCTGCGGCCCGACGCTCCGGACGGCGAGGATTGCACCTGCCAGGACTGCGCGAACAGCGTCGCCGAGTGCAGCCCGTCGCGCGGGTGCAACAGCGACATGGGGTGCAATGCCAACGAGGATTGCACCTGCCCCGATTGCACGGACACGCCGCGGTGCACGGACCATTGCACGGACAACGGCTCGTGCGCGCCGTACTTCGAGGGCTGCTCCTGCGCCGATTGCCGCTCCGCGGAGCGCTGCGGCGGCGGTCCGGCCACGACCACCGCGGCCACGACGGGCGGCGGCGAGGGCGGCGGCGGCGGCGCGGGCGGCGACCCGGCCGGCACCGGCGCGGGCGGCGCGGGCGGCGGCCCGGCCGGCAGCGGCGGGGCCCCCGGGACGGGCGGCGCGGGCGGCGCCTAGAACGCCGATCGCGTGGAGCTCCCGCGAAATCGATTCATGGGAAGAGGACCGCAAGGGCGCAAGGGACGCAAGGGGAAGAGAAGGATATCATTCCATCTCTGTCCCCTTCTCCTTGCGCCCCTTGCGCCCTTGCGGCCTCTCCTCTTGCTGCATGCCGTGCTCTCCCCGCTTGCTCCTCGACGGATCCGGCGGGTGCCGTAACCTGTTGAACTTAACTGACTTTCAACCTATTCGGTGCTCTAGAAAAAAACAGAGAGGCCGCGGAAGGCGCTGGCGGCCTCACGGCTTCGCCGTCAGCCCGTGCTTCCTCAAGAACATCCGCACGTGGTGGCGTTCCATGCCGGCGCGGCGCGCCATCTCGCTGACGTTGCCGCCCGTGGCGCGGATCAGCTCGCTGAAGTAGCGCTGCTCGAACGCCGCCACGGCGCTCCGCTTCGCCTCGCCGAAGGCCGACGTCGGCGCGACGACGTCGCCGCCGCCCTCGAGCGGGAGGATCGCCGCGATCGCCTCGGCCCCCGGCGGCAGGCTCGCGGCCACGCTGGTCACGTTCATGAGCTCGCGGACGTTGCCCGGGAAATCGTGCTGGCCGAGCGTCGTGGTGATGAGATTGACCATCTCCACCGAGCGCTCCGGGCAGCCGAGGCGCACGCAGACGCTCTCGACGAGCAGCGGGATGTCCTCGCGCCGCTCCCGCAGCGGCGGCAGCTCGATGCGCATCTGGGCGATCCGGAAGAAGAGATCGCTCCGGAAGCGCCCGGTGTTCATGCTGCGGCCGAGATCGCGCCGCGTCGCCGCGATGATCCGCACGTCGACGGGCTCGTAGACCCGCGACCCGACGCGCTTGAGCTTCCGCTCGGACAGCACGCGGAGCAGCTTCGGCTGGAGCTCGGGCGGCAGCTCGCCGAGCTCGTCGAGGAAGATCGTCCCGCCGTTCGCCTCGTGGAAGGCGCCGCCCTTGCGCTCGGTCGCCCCGGGGAAGGCGTCCCGCTCGTGCCCGAACAGGAAGCTCTCGGCCAGCGCGCCGGGCAGCGAGGCGCAGTCGACGACGACGAACGGACCGCCGCGCCGGCTCGAGCTGTCGTGGATCGCCTGCGCCGCGAGCTCCTTGCCCGTGCCGGTCTCGCCGGTGATGAGCAGCGACAGCTCCGTCGCGGCCACCTCGCGCAGCAGGCGGAACAGGTGGCGCATCCGCGGCGAGGCGCCGATCAGCGGGCCGAAGCTCTCGTCGAAGCCGACGTCGACGCGCTCCTTGTCGAGCGGCTCGAAGCCCAGCACCGAGCCGCCGACCTGGATGGCGCACGCGGCCGTCAGGATCGCCTCGCGGATGCGCACCGTCGACACGAACGTCCCATTCTTGCTGCCGAGATCGCGGACGAGCACGCCGGGGCCCTCGGCGCGCAGCTCGCAATGCGTCGAGCTGACCTCCGGATCGTCGACGACCACATCGCAGCTGGGATCGCGCCCCACCACGACCGGCGCGATGCCGATCTTGACAGGATCCCGGCCAGCCGCCCGCAGCGTGCCGCCGCGCACGAACCACTGCACCGCGCGAGCGCGGGTCGCATCCCTCGACGAGCTCATATCCAACGGTTATTCGATTTCCCCGGACTTGACCACATCCACGTACGCCCCCGCCACCACATGGCCGCGCCCACCTGGGCGCACCGGGTACGCGCATTCCGGAGGACCCGCAGCGTCGCGTCGAAAAACTTCACAATCACGAGAGGTATCAGGAAAAAATTCACATCAAGCGATGTACGGAGCGCATGGCGGGAGAACCCCTAGAGAGGTTAGACTACGTGGCTACGCAGGAGATGGAGCGGGCGATTGTCCAGTTCGCTCCATCGGGCGTCGTTGAACGACAGCCCTCCTTGGGTGCTTCGACGGTATGTCGATCAACGAGGTTCGGGGGTCCGCACCCCCGGTCCCCTCAACGCGGGGGCGCGCGCAGGCGCCCCCGGCGAGGATGCTTATGCCGAGAACAGGATGGTACCTCCGGAAGCGCGCCGCGACGGCCCTGGGGCTCCTCGGGCTCACCGCGGGCGCGGGCGCGCTCGCGGCCGGGTCGAGCGGCTGCACCGGCGACGCCGGCGGCCCGTGCATCTCCGACGAGCAGTTCTTCGCCGAGAAGGTGTGGGTCCCCATCCTCTCGACGAAGTGCATCGGCTGCCATAACCCGCAGGGGCAGGCCGCGGAGTCGAAGCTGATCCTCGCCGGGAGCAGCGAGGCGGGCTTCCTCGACAAGAACCTCGCGACGTTCAAATCGCTCGCGGGGCTCGAGCTGAGCGGCGAGTCGTACGTGCTCCTCAAGCCGACGAAGAGGATCGAGCACGGCGGCGGGCACGTGATCGACGCGGACGGCGCCGAGTACGAGGCGCTCCGGGAGATGGTCGACCGCACGAAGGAGCCGTCGTCCTGCGAGACGGACGTCAACGCGTCCTTCGCCGGCGTGGTGATGAGCGGGCCGGAGGACACGCTCCGCGCGGCGAGCCTCGAGATCGCCGGCCGCCTGCCCACCGAGGCCGAGGAGCAGGCCGTCGCGCAGAGCGGCATGGACGCGCTGGACCCGATCCTGGACCAGATGCTCACGGAGGAGGCGTTCTACGTGCGGCTGAAGGAGATCTACAACGATCTCTTCCTCACCGACCGCTACCTGAACGGCGAGGCGGCCGTCGATCTGCTGAAGAACGACGCGTACGACGCCAAGTGGTACAACAGCCTCCCGCAGGATCCCGCGCTGGTCGAGAAATACGGCGCGCGCGACCTGGAGGACGTCACGAACAAGCTGAAGAGCTGGACGAACCGGGGCGTCGGGCGGGAGCCGCTCGAGCTCATCGCCTATATCGTGCGGAACGACCGGTCGTTCAAGGAGGTCCTCACGGCCGACTACACGGTCGTGAACCCGTTCTCCGCGAAGGCGTACGGCGTGACGGCCGAGTTCGAGAACGACGCGGATCCGGAGGAGTTCGTCCCGGCGAAGCGCGATCCGATCCCGCTCGCGGGCGTGCTCACCTCGCCGGTCTTCCTCAACAGGCACCCGACGACGAGCACCAACAGGAACCGCCACCGGGCGAGGATGGTCTATCAGTTCTTCCTCGGCACCGACATCCTGAAGACCGCCGAGCAGCCGCTCGATCAGACGAAGATCACCGACTTCAACCCGACGATGAACAACGCGGCGTGCACCGTCTGCCACGCCGCCCTGGACCCGCTGTCCGGCGGGTTCCACAGCTTCGACTCCTCGGGCCGCTACAAGCCGGACGACACCTGGTACGAGGACATGCGGCCGCCGGGCTTCGGCGCCGCGTCGGTGCCGTTCAGCGAGTTCCCGAGCGCGCTCTCGTGGGTGGCGAAGCGCGTCGCCGACGACCCGCGCTTCGCGCTCGCGGCCGTCTACACGATGTACACGGGCCTCACCGGACAAAAGCCGCTCGTCGCGCCGACGAACGACGATCCGGAGTTCAGCGCCAAGTTCCGGGCGTACCTCGCCCAGTACCACGCGTTCAACGCGATGGCGCACGACTTCGCCGACAGCGATTACAACCTGAAGACGGTCGTCAAGGCCATCGTCAAGAGCCCCTATTTCCGCGCGCGCAACGTCGCGCAGGCGTCGTCCCAGCGCGATCCGCTCGCGCAGCTCGGCGGCACGCGGTTCCTCGGGCCCGAGCAGCTGCACCGGAAGATCTGGGCGGTGACCGGGTATCCGTGGCGGCCGAGGGCGTTCGAGGACGACGGCAACCGCTACGACTACCTGCTCCGGCGCGACGCCTACCGCCTGCTGTACGGCGGCATCGACTCGGAGGAGGTGATCCAGCGGATCACCGAGCCGAACGGGATCATGGCCAACGTCGCCGACCGGATGGCGAACGAGATGGCGTGCATCTCGGTGCCGCGCGATCTCTGGCTCCCGCAGGAGGAGCGGCTGCTCTTCCCGTTCGTCGAGACGACGTTCGAGCCGCGGGACACGAACGATTTCGACGTGCTGCCGGCCGTCGAGGCGATCAAGAAGAACATCCAGTACCTGCACAAGCGGGTGCTGGGCGAGTCGCTCGAGATCGGAGATCCGGAGATCGAGCGGACGTACAAGATCTTCGTCGAGACGTGGGAGGAGGGCAAGGCGGGCATGAAGAAGCCGGAGGGCGAGGAGGGCCGGCTCTCGACGTGGCTGCCGGGCCCCTGCCAGGTGAACAACGACTACTGGACCCGCGACGGTCTGCCCGACGAGGAGAGGCTCCAGCGGGACGCGAACTACACGGTCCGCGCGTGGATGAGCGTCATGACCTATCTCCTGTCGGACTTCAGGTTTCTTTACCAGTAGGAGCAGCCATGGAACGTCGAGATTTCCTCAAACTGGCATCTATGGCGGGCCTGGGCGTCGTCGCGGCGGGCGCGCTGTCGCGGGACGCCGCGGCGGCCGGCCCCTACGAGGGCCCCCTCTGGATCAACCTCCACGCGAGCGGCGGCTGGGACCCGACGAGCCTCTGCGATCCGAAGGGCGCCATGAGCGTCGAGGAGCAGAAGACGCGGGACGCGATGAACCGCAGCTACCTGCACGAAGAGATCGGGACCGCCGGCAACATCAAGTTCGCGCCGGTCGGCGGCAACGCCGAGTTCTTCAAGAAGCATTACAGCCGGCTGCTCGTCATCAACGGCATCGACACGTCGACGAACAGCCATGACGCGGGCGTGCGCAACACGTGGTCCGGGACGCTCCGCGAGGGCAAGCCGGGCTTCGCGGCGCTCGTGGCGGGCGTCCACGGCGGCGCGCTGCCGATGGGGTTCATCAGCAACGGCGGCTACGACACGACGGCGAACGTCGTGGCCGTCACCCGCGTGCCCGACACCGGCCTCCTGCAGCGGCTCGCCTACCCGAACAGGACCGATCCGTCGAACAGCGAGAACCGCGAGCAGTACCACACCGACGCCACGATGACGCGGATCCTCGAGGCGCGGCAGGCGCGGCACATGGCGAAGCTCGAGCAGCAGCGCCTGCCCCACGTGAAGCAGGCGATGAGCACGCTCTTCACCTCGCGCGTCGGGCAGAACGAGCTCAAGCAGCTCATCCAGTTCCTGCCCGCGGAGTTCGAGCGGGCGTCGCTGCGGCGGCAGGCGCAGGTCGCGCTCGCGGCCTACCAGGCCGGCATCTGCGTCAGCGCGAACCTGACGATCGGCGGGTTCGACACCCACGGCAACCACGACGATAGCCACATCCCGCGGCTCACCGACATCTGCGACGGCATCGACTTCCTCCTGACCGCCGCGGAGGAGCAGGGCATCGCCGACCGGATCGTCATCGTGGTGGGCTCGGACTTCGGGCGGACGCCGGGCTACAACGAGGGCAACGGCAAGGACCACTGGAACATCACGAGCATGATGATGGTCGGCGCGGGCATCCCGGGGAACCGGGTGATCGGCGCGACGGACGATCGGCACAACCCGCTCGAGGTGGATCCGGTGACGCTCGAGCCCAGGCAGGGCGGCGTGCGGATCAAGCCGGGGCACGTTCACAAGGCGCTGCGCAAGCTCGCGAAGATCGCGGACGACCCGCTCGCGCAGCGGTTCCCGCTCTCCGAGGAAGAGGACCTGCCGTTCTTCGGCTGACGCGCGCCGCGGGGCGGAGGGCGGGCCGCTCCCCTCGCCCGCGCGGGGAGGCCACGCTCACACGGAGGGGGCCTCCCCACCGTTGCGGTAGTCGCGCAGGAACACCAGCACCTCCCGCGCCTCCTCGATCAGATCGTCGTAGGTCATCAAGGTGATGCCCGCCATGAAGCTGTTGTCGAGGGCCAGGCGGTCCCGCTCCCTTCGGCTTCCGGTCCTGCCGATGACCACGAAGCCGCGCGGCCGGTGCAGCGACACGCGCACGTTCTTGCGAACCTCGTAGCTCACCTGCCCTCCGGTCTGCTTCTCGGCGAGGTCGATGTACTCCATAACCTGCCCGACGGCCCGCGCGCACTCCTCGCTGTGGTGCAGCCGGTCGCCGTACTCCTTGAAGATCTGCTGATCCGGGCGCTTCAGCTCCCAGATGTCGGGGAAGCCGTCGTGCCGGACGAAGAGCAGATCCACCTTGACACCGCGATCGACCTCGTACGGGGAGTGGCATTCCCGGTACCGAGGTCCGAGGAGGACGCGCCAGCTCTTTCGGAGAAAGATCCGGATCTCCTCCTCCCGGGGGTTCCGCGCGATCAGCTCCTCGAAGGCTCGTACCGTGCTGTGCGCGACATAGGCAGGGCTCTCCACCGCCACCGCGACGGCGCGGAGCACCGCCGCGCGGAGGTCCTGGTCGTCCTTGAACAGGAAGTGACCGCCGCGGTTGCGCTGCATCACCTGTCGCATCAGCTCGCGGTTCCGGCTGTGGGCGGTCGCGACCACGACCGGTCGGAACGGCTCGGCACGGAGGAGCGCGTCCAGCATGCGGAAGCCGTTGTCGGTGTGCTCGTCCGCCCGTGCTGGTCTCGATGGGATCTGCAGGTCGAGCACGACGACGTCGGGCTGGAAGCGCTCGGCAACGGCGAGGCCGTCCTCCACGGCCGAAGCTCGCTCGACTTGGTAGTGCTGCTCCCGCAGCCACTCGACCGCCGCCTCGGCGTTCGTCTCGTCGTCCTCCACGATGAGGACCCGCTTGGCTTGCCTGCTGCTCATTCGCCGTCCCTCCATGCCACGAGGTCAATGTAAAAGCACGTTTCGGACGCCGCCTCATCGAGCCCCACGTGCCCATGCATGTGCTCGGCATAGCGCCGGGCGATGGGCAGACCGAGGCCGGTGCCGCGCGGCTTCCCTGCCCCGCCCTTCTTCGTCGTGACGAGCGGCTCGAAGATGCGCTGCCGATCCTCGGGAGGCACGCCGCATCCCGTGTCGCGGATCTCGATGCGGACCACCGAGCCGACCTGGCGGGCGACAGCCCTGACCCGCGACGTTGGGCCGCTCTTGTCCGTCACGGCGGCGTGGAAGGCGTTCTCCATCAGGCACTGCATCACCTCGCGGAGCGCCTCGCGCATCGCGCATCGCGCGCACGCGGACCGACGACTCGACGTCGATGACGAGCGTCACGGCCGGGTGGCGCGCGTTGAGCTCCCTTCCGATCTCCTCGATCACAGGCCGCACGGCAACCTCCTCGATGGGTTCGTCGGGCGCCGTCTCCCAGAGTCGAGTGCGGTCCGCTAGGCTCTGGATAAAGCGCAGCTCCTCCTCGATCTGCTCGAAGGACCGGGCCAGGGCGGTCGCCCGCTCCCTGTCGATGCCATCGCGGATCTCGCGGAGGCGCGCGCGCACCATGCCCACCGGGCGGTTGAGGAGGTGCGCGAAGGTCAGCTGCAGCTTCCGCTCCACCTCACTCCGGATTTTCTCGTCGAGCTGAGCGACTCGGCCCTGAGTCACCTGCGCGGAGACCTCGGGGGCGACGAGCGCTAAGAAGAGGAACACGAACGGCGGAAACTGATATCGAAGCAGAATCTCGGAGTTGCCGGCGCTCACCTCGCGAGCGATCTTCCGAGCGATGTAGTAGTCGCGCAGCAAGGGGTTCTTGAGCTCGACCTCGTCGACATCATACCATGTCAGCAGCGAGTCCAGCGTACCTCTCCTCCTCCAGAGCCTCTGGGGCACCGAGGACCGACCCGATCGACGCAGCCCCATGGCGAACTGCTCGAGCGCAATGTCTTCGAGGTACCGCGACAGCGCATCCTCCCCTTCCATCCCCGAAGGCGGGAGCGGTCGTTCCTCAAGCTTCATGGCATCCACATAGGCAACGACGACGGAGGCGATCCATGCGTCGATCGACGCAGGTCGGTCCGCAAGTTCGATGCTCTTGATGGCGGACACGATGCGCCCCAGGTTTGGCAATGCGTCCGACAAGGAGCGAAAGCTATCGTTTTCAGCGCGGGCGCGCACAAGCTGACCGGCGAGCTCCTGTGAGCCCAAGCGTTCACGGTACCACGAGGTAATTTCTTCGGATGACGGCGGCACGAGAGCGATGCGGACGACGCCTATCCCTGGTGGAGGCAGACCGAGCGTGTCAGCCTCGCTCGCCGTCAGCAGACATCGCCAGGCCTGCTCTTGCATCGGCGCGGCTCTCAATAGCGGGGATCGCGTGATCACCGGCACGAATGCGCCGGCGTCGAGCGCGATCTGCATGACGGCGGTGAGGGACATATCAGGGATATGCATGAGCAGCAGGGTGGCCTGCTCCGGATCGTGTGAGAAGCGAACGGCCGCTCGATCGATCGCATGCTCCAACGCGGCTTGCTTTCCGGAGCCCGGTGGTCCCTCGATGACGAGCATCGGTCGGTCCGGCCGATCCACCCATGCCTCGATGAAGGGCTCCAGCGGCACCACCGCGCCGTCGGCGAGCCGCCCGCGCCTGGACAGGTACGTCTGTCCCCTCCGCTCCTGCTTGCTGGGCTGCGCCCGCTGCCTGGCATGCTCGGCGATTCCGGAGATTTCCAGCAGCCAGCGCCGGAAGGTCAGCACGTTGCTGGTTCGCCCCACGAGATCCGGGGCGTAACCACCGGGCAGTCGTTCGCTCATCACGATCGCGACAGCGCGATCGGCCTTCCGTGCCACACGAGCCGACTCGAGCTCGGCGAGCGTCTCGTTCAGGTCTTCGGGAGAGCGAGGGAGCACTCGGAAGTAGGTGCGAGGGCGGATGAAGCCGCTGCGAGGCGTGGCAAACCAGTCGATCACCCCCTGTTCAAGCCCGACCGCTTGCTGAACTTCGTAATCACAAGCCTCGAGGACCTCGGTAACCCGCGCCTCCAGGGAAGGCGGCGTGCGCCTATCTTCTTCCATCGACCGATCCCTTCCGCTCGTAGAGCTAGCGAAGCGCAGACCCAGCGTCCAGCGACCCCACGTCCAGCGACCCCACGGGGACCTCACTTCTCACGGAGGGGACGGGCACCTCCACCCCAGGCGGCGCCCGGCAGCGCTCGTTCCAGATCGAGGAGCGAGGAGGAGCACCGCGACCTCGGCTGGATCCCGACCACGTCATCCTCCCCTCGCCCGCCGCTCACTCCACCGAGAACGCGATCTCCTCGCCGGCGGACGCGCCGTCCGCCTCGACGCGGAGCCGGTGCGCGCCGGCGACGAGCGGCCAGTCGAGCGAGAACGGCGGGCCGACCTCGATCGAGCGGCCGTCGAGCACGAAGCGCGCGCGGCGCACGCCCGGCGGGACGTCGGCGCGGAGCCGGATGGCCTGCTGCGAGTTGACCGAGGGGTCGAGGACGAACCGGGCGCCGTCGGGCGGGTACGCGACGCGGACGCGCGCGCCGGCAGGAGGGACGCCGTCGCCGCCCGGGAGCGGGCCGCAGAGGGGCGAGGCCTCCTCGGGCGCGATCGGGCGGCCGGCGGCGCGCGCCCAGGCGGTGAGCTCCGCGTCGTGGCGCTCGAAGACGCGCTCCTCGACCGCGGCGTCCGGGCAGGCGCCGGCGCGCAGGCCGTTCCTGCGATCGATGCGCACGGCCTCGTGCATGTCGCACGGCGCGAGCGCCGCGGCGTCGCCGCGCGGGAGGAGCTCCCGGCGGCGGTGCGGGCAGACGGCGATCGGCGTCATGCCGGACAGGCTGCAGACCTCGACCTCGGCGAGGAGCTCGGGATCGGGCGGATCGAAGGGGCGCGGCGGCCGGACGCGCGCGGCGGCGAGCATGGCGTCGCGGAAGAGCGGGCCCGCGCCGGTGATGCCGCTGATGCCGCCCATGGGCGAGCCGTCGAAGTTGCCGACCCAGACGGCGACCGTGACGTCGGGCGTGAAGCCGACCGCGAGGTTGTCGCGGAACCCCTTGGAGGTGCCCGTCTTCGCGGCCACGGGGAACGGCAGGTCGAGCGCGCTGCCCTCGCCGAACGAGGCGATGCGCGCCTTGTCGTCGGCGAGGATGTCGACGATCACCCGGGCGCGCGCGGCGTCGAGGACGCGCGCGCCGCGCCCGGGCGGATCGATGGGCTCGGTGGCGGCGTCGCCCGCGCCGCGCGCGGGCGCCACGTCGGAGACCGCGGGCGACGCGAGTGAGAGCGCGCGCACGGCGCGCACCGGCAGGTAGACGCCGCCGCGCGCGAGCGTCGCGTAGGCGTTCGCGAGATCGAGCAGGCGGACCTCGCCGTCGCCGAGCGCGATCGCGACGCCGTAGCGCGACGGCTCGCGATCGAGCGAGCCGAGGCCGAGCTCGCGGAGCCGCGCGAGCACGCGCTCGGGGCCGAGCGCGGCCGCCGTCCAGACCGCCGGGACGTTGTACGAGCTCGCGAGCGCGTCCCGCAGGCGGACGGGGCCGTGGAAGCGCCCGTCGTAGTTGCGCGGCGCGTAGCTGCCGTCCGCGGTCGGGAACGAGAGCTCGACGTCGGGCAGGACGGTCGCGGCCGTGAACCCGAGCTGCTCCATGGCGAGCTCGTAGACGAACGGCTTGAGGGCCGAGCCGGGCTGCCGCAGCGCGAGGACGCCGTCGTTGTGGCCGAGCCCGGCGGCGTCCTCGATGTCGTGCGAGCCGACGTACGCGAGGATCTCGCCGGTCGCGTTCTCGAGCACCACCACGGCCGCGGCGCCGACGTCGCGGTCCGAGAGGCCGCGGACGGTCTGCTGCGCGAGGACCTCGATCTCGCGCTGGAGGCCGCGGTCGATCGTCAGGGTGATCG
This sequence comes from Sorangium sp. So ce836, assembly GCF_028553905.1. Taxonomy (NCBI): domain Bacteria; kingdom Pseudomonadati; phylum Myxococcota; order Polyangiales; family Polyangiaceae; genus Sorangium; species Sorangium sp. So ce836. The sequence continues at coordinate 7,795,576 of NZ_CP102233.1, forward strand.
AGCTCGCCCGGCCGCGCAGCGGCGCCGCGCCGGCGCCGCCCGCCGCGGGGCCGGCGCCCGGGCCCAGCGCGCCGCCGAGCACGGCGCGGACGAGGTGCGGCGCGCCGAGGCCGCTGCCCTTCGGGGCGAGCGCGATCGGCTCGGCGCGGGCGCGGGCGACCTCGGACTCGCCGGCGAGGCCGCCCGCGAGCATGCGGTCGAGGACGCGGTTCCGGCGGCGCTCGAGCGGGCCGGCGCCGCGGCGCGGATCGTAGAGCGCGGGGCCGCGCGGCATGCTGGCGAGCGCGGCGGCCTCGGCGAGCGACAGGTCCGCGGTGGGCTTGTCGAAGTAGAAGCGGCTCGCGGCCTCGACGCCGCGCAGGCCCGGGCCGAACGCGACGCGGTTCAGGTACTGCTCGAGGATCTCGCGCTTCGAGAGCGACGCCTCGATGCGCAGCGCGAGCGCCATCTCGCCGAGCTTGCCGCGCACGGTGCGGGGGCGCGGCACGAGCGCGCGCGCGAGCTGCTGGGTGATCGTGGACGCGCCCGAGACGACGCGCCGCTCCGCCGCGAGCTGGCCGAGCGCGCGCGCGATCGCGATCGGGTCGACGCCGGGGTGGACCGCGAACCGCCGGTCCTCGGCGGCGAGGAGCGCGCGCTGGATGCGGTCGCCGGCCTCGGCGAGCGGCAGCCAGCGCGCGCGGGCGCCGTCGCCGGCGCGGAGCTCGCGCAGCACGGTGCCGTGGCGGTCGAGCAGCACCGTGGAGACGGCGCGCTCCTCGGGGGCCGCGAGCTCCGGCGGGAGCTTCGTGAGGGCCGCGGCGACGGCGAGCAGGAGCCACGGCGCGACGGCGAGGGCGAGCGCGATCCGCGCCGCGCGGCGCAGGAGGAGCGGCAGGCGCGGGCGGGCGGCCGCGAGCCAGCGCCGCGCGCGGCCGGGGCCGGGCGAGGAGGGCGCGCCCACGGCTCAGCGCGGGCGCGGCGCCGCGTCCCGGCTGCCGACCTTGACCGCGAGGGCGCCCGTGCGGCCGAAGACCTCGGGGCTGTACATCTCCTCGGCGCGCGCGGGCGGGACCACGAACGCGCCGAGCGTCGTGGCGCGCGCGAGGTACCGGTACCGGTACATCCCGGCGGCCATGTGGTCGACGAAGAACAGGACCCGATCGTCGCGGACCTCGCGGACGAACCGGCTCGGCTCGTACGCGCGGCCGGTCGCGCGCAGGTCGTCCTGGTCGGCGTCGGCGCCTTCGTCGTCCGCCTGGGCCTCCGCCGCGTCGACGTCGAGCGAGCGCGCGGACGTCGCGAGGCGGGCGTCGATCGCCTCGAGGCCGGCCGGCAGCGGGTCGTCGATGACCACGAAGTCGCGCGGCGAGGGCGTCACCACGAGGATCTCGCCGAGCACGAGGTCGCCGCCGGCGAAGGCGAGCGACGAGGGCGCCGCGCCCGCCGCGGCGCCGGGCGGCGCGCCGCCGCCGAGCGCCGCGGCGAGGTCCTCGGGCGCGAGCGCGCGCAGCGACTTCTCGATATAGAAGCCGCGGTCGAGCCCCGCCGTCGGGAGCTGCTTGCGCGCGTAGCGGAGCCGCGCCTCGTAGAAGAGCCGGCCGCGCCCGTCGACGGTGAACGCGAGCGGCGCGCCGCCGGCGCTCGCGAGCCGCGCCGCGGGGATCGACGTCTTGACCTGCTCGGTCGTGGGCCCGTGGAACGGCGCGGAGAACAGCTCCGCCTGGCCAAGGAACACCCGCGCGTCGAAGTCGGGCGCCGCCTTCTCCTGCGCCCTCCGGTACTGGTCGAGCGCGATCAGCGCCCACGCCGTCTCCTGCGTGCTGCGCCACGTGCCCCCGCGGCGATCCGCGAGCAGGCCGGCCGCGAGCCGCGGGGCGAGCGGGTGCGCGGGGCGGGCCGCGAGCAGCGCGCGCAGCACGAGCGCCGAGGTGCGGGCCTCGGAGTCCATGAGGACCGCGTACGCGTCGCCGTGGTTGTCGACGGCCCGCGCGATCGGGCCGTCGAGGCGCAGCGCGCCCTCGAGCTCGCCCACGAGCTGGTCGACGGCCGCCCGGTCGCTCTTGCCGATCACCATCGCGTGCGCGAGCAGCGCCTTCGAGAAGAGCGGCAGCTTGTCGCGCTCGTCGAACAGCCGGCTCGCGCGCCCCGGATCCGGGGCGCCGTTCGCCGCGAGGACGTCGAGGATGAACGGCGCCGTCGCCCGGCGCAGCGGGTCGTCGCCGGCCTCATTGAGCCGCGCCCGCACGAACGAGGTCGCGCGCTCCATCGCGTCGGCCGGCACCGCGACCCCGTGGCGCTTCGCCTCGGCGAGGCCCCACAGCGCGTACGCGGTGGTCCACAGGTCGGCCCTGTCCGACTCGGCGAAGAAGCCGAAGCCCCCCTCCCCGCGCTGGTGCGAGAGGATCTCCCGGACCGTCTTGCCGATCACGGCGGTGAGGTCCTTCGGCAGCGCGATCCCGTAGGCCTTCGCGAGATCGCGCAGCGACAGGAGCGGCACCATGCGGCTCGTCAGCTGCTCGGTGCACCCGTACGGGTACTCGAGGAGCTGCTCCACGCCGCCGCCGAGGCCCACGAGCGCCGTCGGCGCGAGGCTCACCGTGAGCCCGCCGGTGTCGTCGCGGATCGCCGACAGATCCCCGAGCTTCTCCGCGCTCGCGGTGGTCGTGTCGCCGTAGAGCGCGACGGCCTCCGGCGACGTGGGCGCCTTGATCTCGCGGGTCACCTCGACGACGTCCGACGCGCCGCCGCCGCTCGCGCGGAAGCGCAGCGTCGCCGGGCCGGCCCGCGGCGCCGAGAGCGCGAAGCGGACCTCGGCCGAAGCGCCCGGGGCGAGCTCCACGGCGCGCTTCCCGGCGCCCTGGAGCGTGAGCCCCGACGCGGCGACCTCCACCTCGACCGTCGCCGGCTTGCCGAGCCCCTTCGACGTGACGACCACGCCCGCGTCGATCGCGTCGCCGGCGCGGAGGAAGCGGGGCAGCGCCGGCCGGGCCATGAGCGGCTGGCTCGCCGTCACGCGCGACTCGCCGTAGCCGAAGCGATCGTCCTCGGCGGCCACGACCGCCATCACCCGGTAGGTCGTGAGCGAGTCCGGCAGCTTGAAGCTCGCGCTCACCTTCCCGGCGGCGTCGGTGACGATCGCGGGGTGATAGTACGCGCTCTGCCGGAAGTCGCGGCGCACGCCCGTGCCGCCCTGCGCGCCGCCGCCGCCCGCGCGCCCCTTGTCGGCGCCGAGGTCGGCGAACGGGTTGCGCACGCGGGCGAGCGCCTCGCGCGTCTCGACGGTCGCCACCCGCAGGCTGCGCGGCGCGCCGAAGACGGGGATCGGATCCGGCGTCTCGTAGCCGGTCAGCGACAGCACGCCCTCGTCCACGGCGTAGAGCGCGACCTCCGCGCGGGCGGGCCGGCCGGCGCGATCGCGGACGTCGACGTCCACGCGGATCGGATCGCCGGGGCGCGCGTCCGTCTTGTCCGGGACGACGCGCACCGCGAGCCGCTGCGCCTCCGGGTTCACGCGGAGCGGCGCGTAGCCGAGGCGGAACGCCGGCGCGCCGACGTCGGGCCCCGGGGTACCGCCCTTCCCGGGCGCGGGCGGCGGCTTCGTGCGCCCGCGCAGGAGCAGCACCGAGACGAACGCGTTCGGCCGGAGGTCGTCGGTGATCGGCACGTCGATCACCGGCATGGCGCCCGACAGCTTCACCCGCCGGTGCGAGGCGATCCCGGCGCGCTCGACCGTGACCAGCGCGTCGGCGCCGGCGAACGGCGACTTCACGATCACGCGCGCCGTCTGCCCGACCTCGTAGCTGTCGCGGTCGGGCACGAGCTCGACCCGGAGCTGGTCGCTGTCGCCGAAGCCGCCGCCGCCCTCGCCGAGCGCGTAGACCCCGGCGGCGGCGCCGACGGGGTTGCCGCGGCGGTCCTTGGCCGTCGCGTGCAGGAGGTAGTAGCCGCCGGACGGCACCGTGAGCTCGCAGCTCCGCGGCGCCGCCGCCGTCGTGACGCCGCAGCGCGCGACGACCTTGTCGACCGGCGCGCTCACGCTGCGGTACGCGCTGCCGCTCTCCTGGCGGGCGAGGGTCCACGTCCGCTGCACGAGCTCGACCCGGACGGCGACCTGCGCGACGCGCGCCCCCTTCGGATCGACGGCGAGGATCTCCGGCCGGAGCACGTCGCCCGCCTTCGCGAAGCGATCGGGCTCCTTGAGGGCGACGTAGAACTCGGCCGGGTGCACGAGCGCCGTCGAGCTCCCGGCGATCGCCTGCCGCGACACGTCCGTGATCTCCGCCTCGCACGTCACGGACTCGGTGCCGCGCTGCCCGGGCATGGCGAGCGCCGCGCCGATCGCCGCCTGCCCGGCCGCGTCGAGCTTCTCGCGCCCGCTCTGCACCTCGAACTCGCGCGGCGCCCGGTCCGGCAGCGCGTCGGTTAGCTCGTCCTCGCGGACCGTGAACCCCTCGATCCCCGGCGGCGAGAACGAGGCCGGCGCGCGGGTGATCGAGAGCCGGGCCTCCGCGTTCGTCATCGGCGCCCCGAACAGGTAGTCGCCGCGCGCGATCCAGCGCGCCTTGTCGCCGCGGACGTAGCTCGGCCGGTCGCTCTCGACGCTCACCTTGAACTCGGCCGGGCGGTACTCGGCGACCTCGACGCTGCCGGTCACGTCCGGCCACCCCGCGTCGCCCCCCTGGACCGTGGCGGCGAGGCTGTACGTGCCGAGCCGCGCGGTCTCCGGGATCTTCACGTCGGCGGAGAAGGTGCCGAAGGCGCTGAGCGACGGCGAGAGCGTGACGAGCGCCTCGCCGTCGGGCCCCTCGACCTTGAACGCGACGCTCCTGCCCGCTGGCGTCCTCGTCCCGCGCGCCGCCTCCTCGCGGAAGATCCCCTTCACCCGCACGGTGTCGCCCGGCCGGTAGATGCCGCGGTCCGAGAACACCATCCCGAACGGGCGCGCCTCGCCGAAGTCGGACGGCGCCCCGAAGCGCCACCCGCTGAGCGCGTCGGCCACGCGGCGGTACGTCCAGTCGTCGCCCGAGCGCGCGAAGATCACGCCGCGCTCCGGCCCCGACGAGGCCGACGGGCGGTACGCCGCCGCGGGGACGACCGCGAACCCGTCGGCGTCGGTGACCACCGCCGCGGGCGACCGCGCGTCCGGGGTCCGGATCCACACGCTGGCGCCGGGCACCGGCGCGCCCGTCGACAGGCGCGTCACCCACACGAGCGAGCCGTTCGGCGACACCTTCGCGCTGATCCCGAGGTCGGTCACCTGCGCGATCACCGCCTCGGACGCGGTGCGCGCGTGCCGCGTCCCGGGCCGGGCGGTGTAGCTGATCCCGATCGCGAGCGGCCCGCGCTTGCCCTCGCCGCCCAGCACCTCGCCGGCCCGCACGAGGTGCGTCGCCGGCGTGTTCGTCGCGGCGGCCGGGCGCAGGACCGACCGCTTGCCGGCGGGCAGCGCCGCGATCTCGTCCATCTTGGGGCTCCGCCCCGGGCTGTGCGGGTCGGCCTCCAGCGCGAGCACCGCCTCCTCGGTCATGGCGCCGACCGCGAGCGACAGCTCGCGCACGTTCACGGACATGACCGGGATCTCGCGCCGCTGCGCCGGCTCGAACACGCTCCCGGTGAGGCCGATCTGCGCCTCGGGCCAGCGGTCGCCGAACGCGACCTGCTCGGTGACGGCGCCGGCGAGCGCCTGGCCGTGCTGGTCGCGCAGGCCGGCGGCGACGCGCACCTGGTAGCTGCGCCCCGGCGCGAAGGCGCCGCCGAGGTGGATGTGGCTCGTGAGCGCGTCGTCCTCGAGCCACGTCGGCCACCTCAGCTTGACGGCGGGCTCCACCGAGATCGCCCGCTTGGCGTCGGCGAGGCGGACGGGGTTCGAGAAGGCGAGCGAGAACCCGCCTTCGGCCGCGCACGCCCCCTGCGGCGTGTCGCGATCGCAGTCGGTGCGCACCACCCGGAGCGGCCCGTAGGTGCGGTACGAGAACCGCTGCTCCTCGCCGGCCGGCAGCGGCCCTTCGCGGCCGCGGAGGCTCGCGGCCAGGGCGAGCTCGATCTCGCTGTCGCGCGGCAGCGGCGCGCGCGGGACGATCTCGGCGAGCAGCTCGTTCTTCGGGTCGGGGCGCCGGACGTCGAACGCCACCTTGGCCGCGCGGCCGCCCGACGTGAGGGACACGCTCCGCGCGACCTCGGCGGTGTCGACCGGCTGGTTGAACCGGAGCTCGAAGCGCGCGTCCGGCCGGAGGTCGTCCCTGCCCGACCACGGCTCGACGCGCGCGACCTTGGGCAGCTCGGTGCGGAAGGTGAGCACGTACGGCTCGGCGAGCGCGCTGCCGTCGAGCGCGCGGGTGCCGGCCGGGACCTCGACGGTGAACGCGGTGCCGCGCGGCAGGCGCCCGTCGGGGGCGAACGTGAGGCCGCTGGTGCCGACCCAGCGCCAGCGCCCCGGCGCGGGCGGCTTGAGGATCGCGGGCGCGGCGGCCTCGCCGCCGGCGAGGTCGAGCGGCCGCATCGGCCGGTTGAAGACGAGGCTGATCTCGGCGGGGCTCGTCGTCTGCCCGCGGGGCGCGCCGAACACCACGGCGAACGGGCCTTCCGCGGGCCTTCCGCCGGGGTCGAGCGCGCCGGGGGCGAGGGTCCCGCGGGGCGGGACGTTGGGGGCGCGCGCGCCCTGAACGCACGCCAGGCTGAGGGCGATGGCCGCCAGGGCGGCGGGCGCGAACCGGAGGCGCGAAGCGGCGGACATGGCCCGCGACTCAGCAATGGGGGTGCCGCGGGCGCAAGAGGCACGTCGGCAGCGGAAGTCGGGAGCGCGATGTGGCAGGCGAGACACACCCGACGAGCGGCGGTGACGCGCGGCCCCCCGCCCCGGCGTCCTCGACCGTGCCCTTCATCCGGGCTGCGCGGCCAGGCGGCCGTGGAGGTCGAGGCGCGCGCTGGCCAGCTCGGCGCATGTCGTCTGCGCGCCTCGGTAACCCCCTTTGGACATGATGAGAACGCCGAAACAGCCGTGATAAGTTCATCTCTCTTGTTACCGACACCAGCGCGACGAATGGATCGGGAGCGATCTGCGGCGCCGTCGAGGCATCCACGGAATTCCTGTTCGGCGCTCGTGCTCCTGATCGCGACCTTCGCGATCGCCTTCGGCGCGCCCGCGCCGGCGCTGGCCGACAACGCGCCGGCGCAGGTCCTGGTCTTCCAGTCGGATGACCCGACCGCGCCGGCCATGTCCTCGATCACCGGCGAGCTCCGGGAATCGGTGCGCGTCGGGTGGAGCGGGCCGGTCACCTTCAAGCTCGAGTTCCTCGACCTGTCGTGGTTCGACACCCCCGATTACGCGCGCGAGCTCCGCCGCTTCTATCGGGCGAAATACAGCAGCTATCACCCCGGCGTGATCGTCGCGCTCCGGCTCGACGTGCTCCGGGTCGTGCTCGATCTGCGGCGCGAGCTGTGGTCCGGCGTGCCCGTGCTCTTCCTGAGCGAGGACCGGAGCGCCGCCCTCGCGGTGCCCGCCGCGCCGGACGTCACCGGGATCTGGCTCGACTACGCGTGGCTCCGGACGGCGGAGAGCGCGCTGCGCCTCCTCCCCGACACGCGAGAGGTCGCGCTCGTCATGGGCGCGAGCCCCTGGGAACGCGCGCGCCACGACGGGATCGCCCGCGATCTCGGCCCCCTCGCCGACCGCGTCGCGCTCCTGGACCTCGCGCGCCTGCCGCTCGCCGAGCTCGATCGGCGCCTCGCCGCGCTCCCGGAGAACGCCATCGTCCTGTTCGACACGTTCTACATGGATGGCGCCGGCGACCGCTTCGTCGGGCTACAGGCCTTCGAGCGGGTCCGAGCGCAGACCCAGCGCCCGTTCTTCTCCGTCCACGGCGTCGGGCTCGGCAAAGGGATCGTCGGCGGGGAGATCGTCGACTACCGGCGGGTCGGGCGCGACCTGGGCGGGCTCACGCTGCGGCTCCTCGGCGGCGAGTCCGCGACGTCGATCCCGATCCGCGCCGCGGACGCGAACGCGCTCGCCTTCGATGCCCGCGAGCTCGCTCTCTTCCGGATCCCCGAGGACCGCTTGCCGCCCGGCGCCGAGGTCCACTTCCGGGTGCCGTCCTTCTGGGATCTTTACCGCCGGTGGGCGGCGGGCGCCGCGATCGCGGTCACGCTCCAGACCACCCTGATCGCCGGGCTCGTCATCGAGCGGCGGCGGCGCGGGCGCGCTCAGGCGATGAGCGACGCCGTGCTCGCCTCGATGGTCGGCTTCGTGGCCGTCGTGGACAAGACCGGGGTGATGCACCGCACGAACCGGGCGTGGGCGCGCGCGTCGCGCGCGGGCGCGCCGGGCCCGCTCGACCGTGTCGCCGAGGGAGAGAGCTACCTCGGCGCGTTCCGGCGGGCCGCGGCGGCGGGCGACGCTGGCGCCGGGCGGGTCATCGAGCTCGTGGAGGGGGTGCTCGCTGGGCGCGACGTCGAGGGCACGGTCGAGTACCGTCACGACGGCGCCGAGCGCTGGACCGAGGTGCGGGCGCGGCGGCTCTCGTGGAAGGACGGCGGGGCGGTCGTCTCCCACTTCGACGTGACCGGCCGGAAGCGCGCCGAGAGCCAGGCGCGCGAGTCGCTCAGCGCGCTCTCGCACCTCAACCGCGTGGCGGCGATGGGCGAGCTCGCGTCCTCGATCGCGCACGAGATCAACCAGCCGCTCTCCGCGGTGCTCACGAGCGCGCAGGCGGCGGAGATCCTGCTGCGCCGCGCGGCGCCGGACGTCGCGCAGGTGAGCGCTGCCGTCGAGGAGATCGTCGCCGGCGCCCGGCGGGCCGGCCAGGTGATCCGGCGGATGCGCGTGCTGCTGAAGAAGGGCGAGGCGCAGAGGGAACGGTGCGATCTCAACGAGGCGGCGCGCGAGGTGGCGCAGCTCGTGGGCAACGACGCGCTCCTGCGCGGGGCGACGATCGCGCTGGAGCTCGCGCCCGACCTGCCCGCGGTGCGGGGCGATGCGGTCCAGCTCCAGCAGGTGGCGCTGAACCTGATCTCGAACGCGCTCGACGCCGTCTCCGGGCGGCCGTACGGCGACCGCCGGGTGATCGTGAGGACGGCGCGCGCCGACGGGCGCGTGGCGCTCGTGGTGGAGGACTCGGGCGAGGGGGGCGCGATGGACGATCTCGAGCGGTTCTTCGAGCCGTTCTTCACGACGAAGTCGGAGGGTCTGGGCCTCGGGCTCTGCATCAGCCGGTCGATCGCGGCCGCGCACGGCGGTCGGCTGTGGGCCGAGCGCGCGCCAGCAGGCGGCGTGGCTGCGCGCCTCGAGCTGCCGGGCGAGGCGGCGCCGGAGGAACGATGACGGGCGTGACGGCGAAGGTCGTGGTGATCGACGACGACGGCGCGGTGCTGCGGAGCGTGGGCCGGCTGCTCTGCGCCTCGGGCTACGAGGTGGAGCTGTTCGAGGGGGCGCGCGCGTTCCTGGCGTCCGCGGCGGCGGCGCCGGACGCGCGGGCCGGCTGCGTGATCGTCGACCTGGCGATGCCGGAGCTCGGCGGGCTCGACCTCCAGGCGGCGCTCAGGGCGTCCGGGTGCCGGCTGCCGCTCATCTTCATCACCGGACACGGGGACGTGCGCGCGTCGGTGCAGGCGATGAAGGAGGGCGCGGTGGACTTCCTGCTGAAGCCGCTCGAGGCGGACGAGGTGCTCGCGGCCGTCAGGCGCGCGATGGACCTCGACGCGCGGGCGCGGGCGGCGCGGGAGGAACGCGAGGCGCTCGCGGCGCGGCTCGACGCGCTCACGCCGCGCGAGCGGCAGGTGTGCGACCGGATCGCGCGCGGGCAGCTGAACAAGCAGATTGCGGCGGAGCTGGGGCTCGCCGAGTCGACCGTGAAGCAGCACCGGGCGAGCGCGACGGCGAAGCTCGGGGTGGCGTCGGCGGCGGAGCTCGCGGCGCTGCTGGAGCGGAGCCGCGGGCGCGACGGGTGAGCGCCGCGACGGGGAGGGTCTCTCGACCTGCGAGGTCTGGCCGAGGACCGAACGCGTGGAGAGCGGATACGGCCTCGGGATCGACGATGTCGGCGGGCGCTGGATCCGGGCGTGGCGAACAGCCCGCTTTCCTGAGCTCAAACGCAGAGCGACATCACGGGTTCCGTCGCGCGTCAAGCTGTCCGAAGGGACGATGGCGCGCACGCCTGCGCCGGCGTTAGGTACGTGGCCGCACGCTCCTGAGCGGTGATGGACCGCCTCGGCGAGAGCGCGCCATGACACCAGAGAGACCTCATGTACTTCGCGTCTCATGGCGCCGGGGCCGCTGCGTCGCGCCGGCTCGTGTGGTTCGCACACGTTCTCGACGTGCAGATGCCGGCAAACGCTGCCTGATCGATGATGTGGGTTGCACGACCCCGCGGAGCTCCCTCACCGCCCGAGTCGCTCGCGGCCGCCCGCGCGATAGGCGTCGACCCAGCTCCACAACGTCTCCAGCGACGCCCTCGCGCGCGCCGCGATCGCGCGCGGCGCCTCGTCTCCGCGGATCATCGCCAGCACGGCCGCCTCCCGCGCCGGCGCCGCGGGCGCGGCGTCGGCGGCCGGCCCCTCCGGCGGGTTACACTCCACCTCGGCAGGCGCGGGCGCGGGCGCGGGCGCCTCGGCGCGCAGCGCGAGCTGCTGGAGCGGCAGCCGCGCCGCCGGATCGCCGAGCAGCACGTAGCCGCGGAGATCGTTGCGCAGCATCCACAGGTGAGCGCGATCGGCGCGATCGGTGGGATCCGCGCGGCCCGCCGCGCGCGCGTCGGCCTCGAGCTGATAGCTCTGCGCGAGATCGTCGTTCGCGCCGCGGTAGAACTCCATCAGCGCCTCCAGCGCGATCCCCGCGCGACTGCCGCGGACCAGCACCTCGAGCGGGCGATAGATACGGGACTTCTTGCTCTCCGACAGGCTCTTCGTGCCCGAGAAGCTGTACGTCCACGCGAGGTCGACGTGGCCGATCACGGCGAGCGGCCCCGCCGGGTTGGCCAGCGCGGCCTGCGGCAGGGCCGCGACGAAGGGGCGCTGGCCGGACGCGGGGAGGCTGTGCAGCACGGCCTTCAGGCTGCCACCATAACGATCCTCCTGCGCGAGCTGCGAGAGCCAGGCGTGATAGACGCTCTCCGCCGGCGTGCCCGCGCCGAGGCAGGCCAGATAGAACCACATGCCTCCCGGCAAGAACGCCTGTCCCCGCAGCCGCTCGGCGTCGAGGATCTCGTCGTGGGCGATCACGAGCGCCCCCTGGCGCCGCCAGGCGTCCTCCTCCCGGCGCCAGCCGCGCCGGGGCGCGCCCAGGCCGTGGCTCACCGAGAGCAGCACCGAGGGACGCGCGCCGCCGCCCCCGGCGAGCAGATCGTCCACGCTGCCGGCGGAGATCTCGCGCACCGCGGCCGCGGGGAGCTTGCCCCTGGCGTGCGCTTCCATCGACGTGGCCAGGCTCGGGCCGACGAGCCTGAGCTTGCCCGTGGCCGTGGCCGCCGAGCCGTCGGGCGCGGCGTAGAAGAGCAGCTCCGGCGAGGTCTCGGACGTGCCGCGCTGCGCGTAGCGAACGACCTTCTCGGCGTAGGCGGCATAGCCGGCGAGATCCGTCTCTCCCGCGCCGTCCGCGAAGTGGACGCGGCCCGCGAGCGCGTCATTGGCGAGCGCGTGCTGGAGCTCCACCGAGGTGTGATGGAGATCGCCGAGCATCATCAGGTAAAGGGGCCTGTCCTCCTCCGCCACCTCCTCGGACCAGTAGATGTCTCTCCGGAAATCCGCCGATCGCTTGGCGTCCATCCCGTGCGGCACGCGGTACACGCGCGCGGGCGAGCCCTGCTCGGCCTCGCGCAGCGCGACGAGCGGTTGGATGGCCTCGAGCATCCGGTCGCCCTCACGGCCCTCGGGCGCGATCACCGCCCATCGCTGGAGGGTGAGGTCGTTGCGATCGGCGTCGGTGCGGCGCCAGTGGTTCGCATCGCGGGCCTTCCTGGGCCTCGGCGCGCGCTGGGCGGTGTCGTCAGGCAGCCCCTCGTCGAGCACGGGGCGGCGCTCGTCGGCGTCGGCGAGCAGGAGGTCCAGCCGGTCCTCGCGGGGGATCGTGGTCACTGGCTCCTCGATGGCCCGGAGCCCGGGTGGACAGGATCCATGTCTGCCGCGGCGCGCGCCCTGCCCCGGCGCAGGCCGGCGGGATCGCGGAGGGGACTCGCCTGGAAGGGAGGGTGTGTCACGAGGCGTCCTCCAGCGCGAAGGCGTCGAGCTGCTCCGCGAGCTCCACCAGATCTCCGGTGGTGGCCGCGATGTGGCCCGTGCCTGGCAGCCCGCCGCCGTTGCCCCAGATCTCGATCTCGCTCCCTTCGACCCCAGGCGCGAGGACGGCCAGGCTGTCCGGGGGCGCCGGGCGTTGATCGTAGAGCCAGCGCAGCAGCATGCGGTGGCGGAAGTCGAGGCTCGAGAGCGCGACGAAGAGGCCGGGCTGGACGCGCGGCCGCGCCAGGAGCTCCTCCATCCATAGCGGCGGCCGGGCGCCGTCGGCGCCGAGGGGGCCGTGGATGTGATCGTCCTCGGTGAGCAGCGGCGGCGAGAAGATGGGGCGCGGCTCGGCCGAGTAGCCGCCGTACAGGCGGAGGACGACGATCTCGCTGTCGAGATCGAAGCGCCTGGGCATGACGGGATCCATCTTCCACGTCGCCGCCCCCGCGGCGCGCTTGACGACGCGCGGCTTGCCGGAAGCGCCCAGGAGGGACGGCTGGATGGCGTACACGGTCCGCTGCGGCAGCTTCTGCGCGATCGCGTGCTCGAGGCAGGGCCGCCAGAGCAGCGTGACGTGGACCCCCGGCCGGACGAAGCGCGCGAGCGCCTCGACGAGCGGCGGGGCCGTCGCGGCGGGCGAAGCGGTCAGCGCCTGCTGGAAGAGCGAGTGCAGCACCTCCTGCCCGAACCGGAGCACGCAGCGCTGGGTGAGCGCGCTCAGCGACATCCCCTGCGCCGCCGGCTCGCCGCTCTCCTGCATGAACTGCTCGAGCTCCCGCTGGAGCGCGGCGCGATCGTCCTCGAGATCGCCGAGCACCATCGTGAACGGCCGCTCGAGCAGGCCCTGGAGCGCGGGCGCGAGCGCCCTCGATCGGCCCTTCTTCCCCGGCCTCGTCACGCGGCGGCCCTGGAAGTTGAAGACAACCGAGTCCGAGCCGCGGAGGTACAGGATCGGCGAGAATGCCTCGGCGCTCTGGGAGAGCAGCGTCCGCCGCGCCGCCGCCACGCTCGCGCCGATGTCGCCCTGGCTCAGCGAGGCGCCCGTGAGCGCGCGGTAGAGCTCGGTCGAGCACGCGCGCGCCACGTCGGCCTTCACCGGCCAGAGGTGCGCCACCACGGCGTCCGCGCCCGCCCTGGCCAGGATCTCCGCCGCGCTGCCGAGCGCGCCGGCCCTGGCGCCCTCGCAGGCCTCGAGGATCACGAGGCGCAGCTCCTCGCAGAAGGCGGCGGAGAGCTCGCGCCCCAGCGCCTCGGCGGTGATCCAGGCCTCCTCGCCGTCCTCGTCGTCCGAGACGCGCAGGACGGGCTTGCCCGAGAGATCCACGCCGCCGTGACCGAGCCAGTGCACGACGTGCGGGCTCTTGCCGCGACGGAGCCGATCGAAGAGGGCCCGCGCGCTGATCTCCGGCCCGGCGATCGGATCGAGCCACTCCACCTCGCCGGCGTCGATCGACGGGGCGAGCGCCTCGCGCAGCACGTCGAGGGCCCGCTCGCCGGTGCCCGGCGCGATCCCGAGCACCCGGACGGCGCCCTTGACCTCGCGCGGCTCCCACGGCTCCGACGAGGTGACGCCGCGCGCGAAGAGCACCCTGGGGTCGGTCCCCAAAAACCCTTCGGACGTCCCCGGCCTGCAGAGCGCCTCCCAGGGGATGGCCTGGAGCGCGTGATCTCGGGCGAAGAGCCGCAAGAGGAGCGGACCGCCCTTCGACGCCTCGCCGAGCCGCACGAGGACGTCGCGCAGCTCCCCTTTGAAGACCTCCTCGTGGAGCGCCTGCGAGTCGCTCACCGCCGCTGGATCGAGCGATTTAGCGCCCCGGACCGCCCTCCCGATCTTGTTGGCGAAGGTCTGCAGGGCACCGAGGCCCTGCTCGGAGGATATCGCGTGCCCCGCGGGGCGCTCTCCCCGGCTGCCACGCGCGCTGACGCGCACCTCATCACCGCTGATGTCGAGCTCGATCTCCAGCCACATCGAAAGACAAGCCTCGCTAGGTTGTGCTGCCTGCCGTGCCTGACTCCGTGGCTTTGTAGACCGCAGCAGGAGGAATTCTCACCTTAAAAACTATTAAGAACCCATCGGCGGGAACGTCCTTGGGACGTGATTAATGATGTGTGCCGGCAGGCGTGCGCGACTGAAGAACGGACACAATCATGGAACTCACGGACGATTCTCGCTCACGATGGCTCGGCAGATATGAAACCCCGCGCTCCATCCGCCGTCGCGACGGCCTCCACGTCGTCGCGGCGACGCGCGCCGGGGACGCGGAGCCCTGCGTGGTCATCGTGCCCGGGCCGGCCGCCAGCGCGGCGCGGGCGAACACCGTATTTGCCGAGATCGAGCGCGTCCACGCGCTCCTCGATCACCCGCTCATCCCGAAGGTCGCGGCGCGCGGGGTCGCCGACGGCATGCCGTACATCGAGCTCGCCTGTGACGCCGTGATCGACGGCGTCGACCTCACGAGCCTCCTGAACGACGCCGGCTGGAAGGTGCCGCCCGGGAGCGCGGCCGGCCTCGTCGCGAGCCTCCGTAAGGCGATGCGGGCGGCCCACGCGGTGGTCGATCCGAAGCACGGGCGGCCCGTCTGCATCGGTCGCGTCTCGTGTGCTGACGTCCTCTTCTCACGCGAAGGGCGCTTCTATCTCGTCGGCTACGGCAGGGATGCCCCGCTCGAGAGAGCCGGAGAACAGCAGATCGACAGGGTCCTGGAGTTCCAGGCGCCCGAGGTGGCGGCCGGCGGCGAGCCGACCCCGGCGGGCGACGAGCTCGCGCTGTCGCTCCTCGCGCGGTCGCTCCGGCATGCGGTCCAGGGCAGCGCGGCGAGCGCGCGCGGCGCCGACCGGAACATCCGCTCGATGGACCTCGATCGGCCCGAGCAGCTGGAGCGGCGCGCCCCTTTCGCGCCGGCGCACACGCGAAGGCGCGCCGAGGAGGCGGACCTCCTCCACCACCTCGCGCCCTGCAGCGAGGCGCCTGATCCCGAGGCGTTCGCGTCTCTCGTGGCCAGCTTGCTCGCCGGGCGGCCGCTGCCGCTCGCAGCGGAGGCGGCGCCGGCCTGCCCGCCCACGCTGGTCCTCGGCTGCGAGGTGCGCTGGATCGCGGCAAAGGACGGCGAGAAGCACACGCTCGGGCACGCGCTCAGCCGCATCGTGACGGCCCTCGTCGACCGGCACGACGAGGCGCCGGACGCCGCGCTCTCGCTCCAGGACCTGTTCGAGGCCGGCTGGCCCGGCGAGCGGCCGGTGGCGAACGCGGGGGCCAACCGCGTCTACGTGGCCCTGACCCAGCTCCGCCGCATGGGGCTCAGGGACGTCATCGAGCGCCATGAGCACGGTTATCGCCTCGCGCCGCGCGCCGTCGTCCGGTTCGTCTCGCCTCGGACCGAGCACGCGCGACCTCAGGACACGCGCTCTGCCCCGTGACGGGCGCGGCGCGTCCGCCGGCGTCGCTACCTCGCCTTCTGCTCCCCGGCGAACGTCTCCGCCACCTTGAGCACGAGCCGCTCGCTGAAGCCAGCGATGAACGCGATCGCGAAAGCCTTGCTGTTGTCGGCGTCCCCGAGGTTCAGCACCCTCGACTGGAGGAACGCGTAGGCGGCGAGCCCCGGCAGCGCCCCGAGGACGGCGCGCGAGAGGGTGACCCGCGCGTCCGACACCTGCGCGTGAGCCCTGGCCCGGAGGGAAGAACCCTTGAGCGATCGAGCAGCGCTGAAGGTGGCTCCCAGGGCGCCAAAGGAGAAGACGCCGAGGAGGGTCCGAACTCCCCAGGCAGGCCATTGTTGGACGGGAGCTCGCGCCGTGGCCGTGAGCGCCACGAGGAGCAGCAGGACGAGGAGGGCGAGCAGCGCGAGCGTCCAGAGCTGCTCCCTGAGGAGCCGGCTGCTGGTGTTGACGCTGTCGACGCGATCGCGGCGGCGTGACCGCAGGACGAGGCGCCGCCGGGCCCTGCGTGGCGGCGCCTCGCCCGCGGGCTCGGCGGGGGGGAGGGCCGGCGGGGCGTCGGGCTCCTCTTCGGGCGTGCGCACCGCTACGGCAGCTCGCCCAGCGCCTCGAGCCCGGCCTCGCAATAGGCGTCGTACCAGCGCTGGAGCTCTTCGCGCGTGATACCGTATCTCTCGGCGATCTTCCTGTCGCCCTCCTCCCCGAGGATCTTCTCGTGGACGGCGCGCTGCATGCGCGCCGCGTCCCGCGCGCGCCCCGCCGCCGGGGCCGGCGGAGCGGCGGGCAGCTGCGGGACGGGCGAGCGCACCTCCGCCGGCGCGGGCGTGGCCTTGACGGCTCCCCTGTCGCGGTCGATCGCGAGCCGCGCCGCCGGATCACCCAGGAGGACGTACCCCGCGAGATCCTCGCGCAGCATCCACAGGTTCGCCCGCCGCTTCGCGCGACCCTGGTCGGGGGCGAGCGGCGTGCCCGCCGTCTCGGCCCTCGCCTCCTGGTTGTACATCGCGGCGAGCTCGTGGTTGGCGTTCCCCAGGTAACGGAGGAGCTCGTTGTACGAGTTGCCCACGCGGGCGCCCTTGACCAGCGAGCTGAAGACGCCCTCGAACCGCGACGCCCTGTCCTTGCCGTCGGGCCCCATGTCCTGGAAGCTGTAGGTCCAGGCCAGATCGATGTGGGCCATGACCGCGAGCGGGCCGCGCGGGCTCGCCAGCGCGGCCTGCGGCAGCGCGGCGATGAAGGGCCGATCGCCCGGCCTGGGGAGGCCGGCGAGCACGCCGTCGACCCGGCCGCCGAAGCCGCCCGCGTCGCGCAGGCGGGCGAGCCAGTGGTGATAGGCGCTCGCCGCCGGCGTCCCGCCGCCATAACACGCGAGGAAGAACCAGATCCCGCCGGGCAGAAAGGGCCTGTCGCCGAGGTCCTCGGCCGCGATGCGCACGCCGGAGCCCAGGCTCATCGCCCCTTGCACGGCGCGCTGCTCGTCCGCCGACGTCCATCCCCTGCGGGGCGCGCCCAGGCCGTGGCTCATGGTGAACAGCATCGACGGCTCCGGCCGCCCGAGCTGCTCGAGGAGCGCGCTCCTCGCCGCCTCGGCGCCGTCGTACCCGATCTCCTCGATGTCCCTCGCCTTGAAGCCGCCCCTCTGCCGGGTGTCGCGGCACCGCGCCACGCTGGGCGCGACGAGCGCCCTGTGGCCGATGGTGGTCGCCGCGGTGCCGTCCTGCGCGGTGAAGAAGAGCGCCCGCGCCCGCGCCTCCCTCGAAGGGGCGCGCTCCGAGGAGAGGAGCTTGTCCACGTACGCCGCGTAGCCGGCGGCGGACCGGGACACCAGGCGACCGACGAGCGCCTCGCTCGCCATGGCCTGCTGGAGCTCGAGCGAGACCTCGTCGAGGTCGCCCAGCACGAGCAGATACCGCGGCAGATCCTCGAGCGCGACCGACTCGTCATGATAGACGCTCTTGCTCCACCGGATCGCCGCGTCCGCGTCCATGCCGGCGGGGACGCGGTAGGGCACGACGGGCGCGCCCTGGTCCTGCTCCCGCTTCCGGATCAGGGGCTCGACGAGCGCGAGGAGGGCGTCGCCCGCGGGCCCCTCGGGCGCGATGACGGACCAGCGCTGGAGCGAGAGATCGTTGGGATCGTCGGAGAAGTCGGCGAAATCGTGGATCAGCTCCTCTCCGCCGGGCTGCGGCTCGTCCGCGGCGGACTCGAGCGGCAACCCCTCTTCGAGGACGGGTCGTTGATCGTCGGCGTGGCAGAGGAGCAGCTCGATGTCGGACATGACTCCTCCTTCTCAGCGCGCCACGTCGCCCGAAGGCACGCGCGCGGCCCCCAGGGCGTGGAGCTTGCCATCGTCCCATTGCACGAGCCGCATCGTCGCGCCGCCGTCCGGGTGCGCGTCGAGCAGCACGGCGGTGAGGCGCTGGACGGTCTTCGCCGCCCGCTGCCGCTCGGGCAGGAGCCTCGGGTTATTGCGCAGCTCTTCGAGGAACTCGGCCCACGCCTCGTCGCCGGCGTCCGAGCGCGGGAGCTGCATCAGCCAGATCCACGTGCCCGTGTTGGCGAAGGCGATGCCGTCGGCCACCTTCCACCGGGCCGCGTGGGTGTGGCCGAGCACCACCGCGCCGGCGTCGAACTTCTTCGCCAGGCGCCGGGCGTCGGCCCACTCGGCCTCGTCGGGCTCGAGGCGGAAGTACTCGTCACCGAGGGTGCCGGCGAGCCTCTTCTGCATGCCCGCGTAGAGCTTCAGGCCGGCGCGCGCGAGCTTGAGGCTCGCGGTCGACATCGTCTCTTCATCGGCGAACGCCGCGGGCCCGTCGCCGAGCGTGGCCTCGAGCGCCGCCGCCTCCTCGGCCTCGAGGCCGGCGTCGGCGAACCGCTCGGCGAGCCCGAGATCCTCCTCCTCCTCGGCGAAGGAGGCCGCCGACCCCGCCTTCTTGAAGAGCTGCCAGGCGATGTCGAGCGAGGCCGCGCTGAAGAGCTGCTTCACGATCCCGGGCGCGACCGCGAGCGCGGCGAGCGCCGCGCCCTGGAAATCGGGCTTGAGCAGGCTCACGAAGCGCAGGCCGTGCCGGCGCGCGATGGGGTTCATGAGCTGCTTCACGAGGACCGAGCCGGCCGCGTACCTGAACCGGTCGAGCCGGGCCAGGCGCCCGTAATCGACCTTGTTCCAGTTGTCGTTGTGCTCGCCGTGGGTGACGAGGATCCGGGCGCCGCCGACGTCGAGGATCGCGGGGGCGTCGCCCAGCTGGAACGTGAGGCGCTCGGCGACCTCGGGCGGCTGATCCATCGCCGCGCGCAGGATCTCCTGCACCTCCGGGACGGCGAGCTCCACGTCGTGGTTGCCGAGGCGGACGATGACCTCACCGCCGCGCGCGAGGACGCGCCCGAACGCCTCCAGCACGGCGGCGCTCGCGGGCGCGGCGGCGATCGCGCGGGCCTGCGCGGCGGCGCGCGCCGGATCGAGCTCCAGCGGGTCTTCGTTCATGAGGAAGTCGACGCCATCGCCGTTGACCACGACGCGCGCGGGCTCGCCCGCGATCCGGTCGAGGAGCGCGGGCAGCGCCTCCCCCCCGGCGAAGACGTCGTAGTCACCCCCGTTGCCGAGGTGCAGATCACTGATGATGAGGGTACGCATGAAGGTTGTCTCCCGGTTGCTGGGGCGCCCGCTGCCGCGGCTCAGCGGAGCGCCGCGGGCGGCGCCCAGATCGCCTGGTGAGGGCGGTTGTGCAGGCCCTGGGCCGGGCTCCACGACATCTTCGCGTTGCCCCTGGCATCGCAGAAGACGTCGAGCAGCGGCCGGTTGTCCGGGGCGAGCTTGTTCGGCGCGTCGGACTTCGAGTTGACGCACCACGTGGGCTCGATGCGGTCGTGGAAGGGCGCGCCGCGCAGCGAACGGAGCAGCCAGGAGATGGGGAGGCCCTCGTCCTCCATCGACATCCACTCCGAGCGATAGAGCAGCGCGCCGTCGCCGCGGCGCCGGAGGAGCAGGCGGGCGCGCCCGCGCGGCTTCAGATCGCTCTTGACCTCTCCGAGGCCGTCGATCCGGGCGATGCCGCGGAACGACCACCGACCGCCGGAGAGCGCCGGCGGGATGAACGGCCACCAGTGCGACTCCCAGAGCATGCGCGCGCCCCTTCCGGCGGCGGCGTGCGTCGCGGGGTCGTTGAACGAGGTGGTGGTGTCCCAGAGCTGCCATTTGCGCTCGACCGGGTGCTTGCGGATCACCATCGCCACGTGCCCGCTCCCGGCGCCCGCGGCGCCGGACGCCGACCAGAAGAGGCACGAGCCGACCGTGACCTTCTCCCAGAGATCGTCGGGCCAGTCGGCGAGCACCTTCGGCACGGAGGTCCAGCCGTCGCCCAGCCGGGCTGCCGCCGGCAGCGCGTCGGTCCCGCAGCCGACGTCGCCGTACGGGCCGCCGTCCCAGCCGCCGATGCAGAGCGCGGTGGTCACCGACTGCTGGCACTGCCCCACGATCGGGTACCGCCCGCTGCCCGCGATCGCCTTCGCGACCCCTCTTTGCGCGCCGTAGAAGAAGGCGGGCATCGTGTACGGAATGCCGGTCTGGTGCTCGGCGATGGCCCGCGCCCAGTCCTCGCGGTCGCCGGAGGCGGTGTCGTAATCGGGGTGCGAGAAGATGTCGCCGATCCCCTCCCTGGCGCGGGACAGGATGAGCTCGGCGAGTCCCTCGGCGTCCTCGGGCCCGCGCAGGCCGTGCTCGGGCGGGTCCAGCAGGTTCACGGTGCGGACGAGCTGCGGTGGCGGCTCGTCGTCGGCGAACGCGACCGGGCGAGCCAGCCACTCCGCGGGCGGCTCGGCGGGCGCCGGGTCCATGTCCACCCACGCGGGGACGCTCGCCCGCGGCGGGGCGCCTTCATCGCTCTTCTCTGCGGTCATCGGTGCTCCTCCTCTTCTCTTCGAGTTGATGTTTCCGCGCCTGTCGCCCGGGTCGCCGCGCTCGCGACGAGGGCCGCGTCGAGGGCCGCGAGCGTCGCGGCGCCGACCACGCCGTCGGCGGCGAGGCCGCGCTCGGCCTGGAACTGCTTGACGGCCGCCTCGAGGCCCGGGCCGAACGCGCCGTCAGCGCCGCCAGGCACGCGCTCGCCCAGCGCGATCAACGCCTCCTGCAGCGCCTTCACCCCTGGTCCCCTCGCCCCTCTCCGGAGCGCGCCCCGACCCGAGGCGACGCTCTCCAGATCGGGTCGCCCGGCGAGGGCGGCGCGCGTGAGGCGCGGAGCCTTCGGCGGGCTCGGCGCCTCCGGCGGGGGCGCCGCCGCGGGCGCGCCCATCGCGGCGGCGAACGGGTCATCCGCCGGAGGCCCCGCGGCCTGGAGGAAGGGCTCGTCCAGGCAATCGAGCCCGTCGTCCTTCATGTGCCGGAAGTAGAGCCGGAACTGCCTGAAGTCCGGGATCCACCTGTGCTTGCGCGCCTTGCCATAGAAGTAGCGGCCCACGAGCGCGGCGAGGCGCCGGTCGCGCTCCTCCGACGGCGACCCGGGGCCGAGCTGCGGTACGGCCCACTCGAGACACCCGATCACGTACCCGGGCGCCCAGTGCTTGAGGTGCGCGATCAGGTTGAAGAGCGCCTGCGTCGCGATCGCGTCGGCGCCGCAGATGTTGCCCGAGCCATCCATGAACGTGCGGAGCTGGGCCTCGGTCACCGCGTCGCGCGTGGCTGGGTTCCTGGCCAGATCGATCAGCAGGTGGAGGAGCGGAACGGAGCGGCGCAGGGTCTCGAGCGCCTCCTTGCCTCCGGTGACGACCATGCCGGAGTCGAGATCGACGACGTCGTACACGTTGCTGCCGCGGTAGCGGACGCCGGCGGCGCCCAGCGCCTTGCGCACGGCGTCGTTCGCGGTCGCCCGCTCCATCACCTTGCCCAGCCAGCCGAGGCCGCCCCAGCCCGTCCCCCAGGTGACGATCTGGTTATCGTAGGTGTTGATGGCGGCCGTGCTGCCCTCGCGCGCCTGGAACGCGCGAAAGGCCATGATCTTCCGCCGATCGGCGGGGCTCGCCTTCGCTGCCCGGGCGTCGAAATACCCGTGCAGGTAGGCGAGATGAGCCTTGTCTGCGCCGCCTGTGTAGATGTGCCCTGCGCCCCAGGGCTTGAGCCCCGGCTCGACCGGCACGGCGGCGCGGCGCTGCGCGATCTCGGCGGTGAGATCCTCGGGCAGCGCGCTCCCGGCCTCCACCGCGCCCGAGCCGCGCGCGTGATCCTCCCAGACCGGGAGATCGCCGTCCGCGAACGAGAGGGCCCCGCCCGGGCCCCCCCTGGCTCGGGCGGGATCGGGGCCGGGCGCGGGGAGCGAAAGGTCGACGTACGCCGCGGAGGATCGGAGCTCGGCCACGCCCGCGAGCGAGGTCTGGATCTGCTCCAGCAGCGCGGCGTGGAGCTCCGCGCGCCGGGCCTCCTCGATCTCGTCGAGCCCGATCTCCCAGGTGTACGACGCGCCCTTCCCGCGCAGGATCCGGTGCGCGAAGAGCGCCGGATCGAGCGTGGGAAAGGCTCCGAGCGCGAAGGCCGAGGTGCGCGAGAGCAGGGCTCGCTCGACCTCCTCCGCGTCGCCCCGCGTGACGGCGAACTCGAAAAGGAAGACGTTCCGTGACATGGCAGGTCCCTTTCGGCGGTGACGTCCCCGTATGAAACCGACGAGACCGAGCGCCGTCATCTTAAGAGAAATTAAACTGGGTGCTCCTTCCCGCTCGGTCAGCGTGGCGAGGCCGTCGCGCACGGTCACCCTCCTCCTTGCCCATCGTGGCCGAGGTCCGGCGCGGGTACGGGCTCGCCGGCCTCCCCATCTGCAGCGCCGTCGGCGAGCCCGTCGCCTCCCTTGCCAAAGGCGCTCGGGATCCCGCCCTCGCACGGGTTCACCACTGCGGGCCCGCCGGCGATGATGGCTCCTGAGCACGCATCCCCGCTGTAGATGCCGTGCGCCCCGTCGGGTGCGTGATTCAGCCCGGGCCACCTCTCGTGGCGGCCCCATCGCCCGTCAACCGCGGCGGCGGCCTGCCCAGGGTGTCGCGGTGGGTCGTGGCCGCGGCACGCGGGCGACGTCGTGCAACCCCGGGGCGCAAGGCTGTCCGTGCGCTCTGACGCGACGTGGACGGGCTTCCGGCGCCGGCAGGTTGACGAGCACGCGAGCCGCGCAGGCAGCTGCGCACTGGCGCACGCTCTGGACGGTACGACCTCTGGTCCGTGTAGTGGTCTCGTCTAGATTCCGTTTGACGCCGATCCTGTGATCAGAAGAATGGCCCGCGTCGCCGCATTGCTTGCGTGTTGCGGACAGAGGAGAGGGGGACGATGCGCACAAGAAGCCGGCGGATCCCATGGGCGGTCCTGGTCGTCGCCCCGCTCGTCGTCGTACCGGCGCAAGGAGAGGCGTCCGAGTTGAGCGCCGGTGTGAGCCTCGGGTGGCTCCAGGCCGGTACCGTTCCGCGCCTCGCGGTGGGGCCGCACGCGGGCATCGCGTGGCCTATCCAGCGAGACTTCCTGTTCACGGTGCACGACCTGTGCACGATCCTACCCCCGACCCAGGAGGACGGGCCCGGGGTCTACAACCAGACCTCGGTTGACCTCGGGTACGCGTGGAAGGACGGCAACGTCAGCGCGGGGCCATCGGTCGCGTTCTACGTCATGCCGGCGTGTGGCATCACCTTGTGCGGCCGCGTCGATGGCTTGGCCGTAGGCGGCCACGTGCAGACCAACGCGTACGTTGCTGGACCGCTGGGGGTGTCGGTGAGCGCCAACGTGGATTGGGTCGGTCAGGGCAGTCTGGGGATGCCGGGCTACGTGTCCGTCGTCGTTGTTGCTGGTCCTGTGCTTCGATGGAGTGCCAAATGAACGCGAGAAGAGTCCTGTTATTGATCGTGCCCATATCGGTTTGGGCGCTGGCGGCGTGCAACTGGACGATAGGAGACTGCTATCCTGTCGGGGAAAGAACTTCGGGTGCAGGTGCCGGTCCAGGCTCGGAGCCCCGACCCATCTACACCTCCGCCGCATCCGGTGACTTCGGGGCCGACCCGCAAGGTGGTCGCGAGCGCAAGATCGCGTGCAACGAGTGGGAGCTCGAAGACGAAGAGGAGACACCAAGCGACAGCTCGGAGACCCCAACGACATACAGCCCGGAGAGCCCGCGAGACCAGTGCCCCGGAGCCGGCGATGTAGCGGGAGCCGGAGCGACCTTCTTGAGCTGTAGCGGTGCATGCAGCTCGAAGTGTCCGAAGCCAGGAATGGCCCACTTTGTCTGGATAGATTTCGATTCGTCGTTCTTTACGTTTGTTACCATTGTCGAGGATGACGGCCGGGGGGATGCGGGCGGGTACCAACAGGCCAAGACAAACCTGAATTTCAAGCACGTATTTTCAGGCGGCACCACCGAGTGGTCCTGCGCTGTCACCATCAAAATGCCGCTACGGACTGAGTTGATGGGGGAAATCGATCACCTCCGTGCAGCCGAACTCAGCGAAGAGATCACGGAGGATGTTGCCAACGTCATGGACTACAACCTCCCGCCGGGGATCTTTTGCAAACAGTTTGCCGGCGCGGCGGACGCTGCGTTCAAGTTCAAGTATAAGGGGCTCGGCGCCTCGGTGACGAATCCATGAAGACAACTCTCTCTGAACTGCTCGACGTCGTTTACCGCTTCTACCCGCGGGGCGTGCATAAAATCCAGCGCATCTATGTGCCTCCGGGCGACCCCGTCTGGGAGGACACGGAGGAGCACGGCCGCCTGGTGGAAGCCGCGAACCGCGGGCGAGCGGAGTACCCGACGTGGGAAGCGATGATCCACCGCATGTACGAACGATACCGCCTTCAAAACGAGTCGCTCAGCTTGTTCGGGGACGGGGGCGAGCCGGCGTACTCGGCCCGCATCTACCGCCGCAAGGACTTGGAGCCCGTTCCCTCGCCCAACAGCAGGGCTTCGCTCAGCTTCCACGTGAGCCTCCTCGGGCCTTATTATGGGATCCACGATACGGGCGAGCCCGACGAGATACCGGCGGCGGTTGCAGAAGAGATCGAGGCCACGTACCCCGGCTACGAGCCGATCCCGCCGGAGCTCGGGAACGAGGTGGTGCCGGATGTGGACATGGATGCGGTGTGGATGGGCGAGGCGACGATCTACATGTGCCTCTTCTCGCCCAAGTGGACTTGGGTGGACCCGTAGCCGTTCTCCTGGGTGGCCGCTGTCCACTTGGCCGAACTCGGGCGCTTCGCCGTCGAGGCGCTCGAGGCGAGTTCGGCGGCGCTATGCGCCGGGGGGAGCTCAGGCGGCTCGCACCTCGGCAGGGATCATCTGCTCCAGGTTAGAACCAGGGTTCGCCTGATGTGTCGTCGTGATCCTATTCAGGGAAACGCTGCGTCTCGACCTGGATGCCGTCCTCCCCCGTGACCTCGTCGCCGGTCCAGATATCCCAGCTCACGCCGCCCTTGCCCGGCAGTCCGAGCTCATAGGAGACGCCCTCCAGCGTGAGCTGGTCCTCGTCGAGGTAGGCAATGCCGATCGAGTCGCCGCCGCGCCCGGGGCCGCCGTAGCCGCCGGGGCCGCCCTCGCCCCCGTTGCCACCCTGACAGGACCACATGCCGTCCCCCAAGGCGCCTCCCGGCGCGCCCCGGCCGGCTAGACCGCCTCGCTCGGGGGGGCCGCCGTCGCCGCCCTGCCCGGCCCCGGCTGTCACGATCTCGGTATCGCGCACGGTCAGCTTGGCATGAAGCGCGACGATGGCGATCGACGGCCAGGCGTTCTCGCCCCCTTGGCCGCCTCGACCACCGCAGCCGCCAGCACCGCCGGAGCCGCCGCCGGCGCCTCCCTTCGACGCCGCACCGCACGCGGAGAGCCCTCCCCGACGGCCGCCACCGCCGCCGCCGCCCTGACCGGGCATGCCCCTGCTCCCGTCGCCGGCCTTGTCTCCTTCCCAGCCTGCCTCGGTGATGCGCCCCATGCCCTTGCCGGCTGCACCGATGGCACCTTGCGCGCCGCTGCGCCCAACCGCTCCATCTACGCAATTGACGCCCGGCACGTCCCCGCTTCCCCCCCGCCCGGACGTCGGGCTGGACGCAACGAACGGCAGCCCGTCCTCGCCGTCGCCGGCGCCGTCGGGGAGCCCGTCCCCTCCCTTCCCGCCGACGCTCGGGATCCCTCCTTCGCACGGGTTCACCGGCGCAGGGGCGCCAGCGACGACGGCGGCCGAGCACGCGTCGCCCCCGTACTGCCCATCGGGCCCTTCCGCTGCCATATTCGGATAGGGCCATTTCTCGCCATCGCGGCCCCCCCAGCCCCAGGAGGCGCTGATCCGGCCCCGGAGGAGCTCCACCGCCGTGCCGGACTGGACGAGCATCCCGATCGGGCCGTGCGAAGAGAACCGCATGTCGACGAGCGTCGACACCCCGTCCGCGGCTCCCGTATCTCCGGGGCCCGCGGGCACGACGGTCAGGATGGGCTCGAAGGTGTCGACGATCTGAAGCGTCGGGAGCCCGCCGGGATCACGCGCGAAGCCCAGGCAGTGGTATCCGCCGATGAGGTCCACGCCGGACGGCAGCTCGAGGGGGCCGTAGAATCCGTCGTTGCACGCGAAGACGCGCCCTCGTCCGGTGCGCGCGAGCTCGACACCGCGCTGCAGCGTGCGCACCGGCTTATCCCTCGTCGTGCCCGGGTTCGTGTCGTCCCCGTTGCCGAACATCCCCGCGACGAACACCCCGCAGCCATTCTCCAGCACGCCGGCGGCGAGACGCTCCAGACAGACCGACTCCGGCGGCGCGTCACCTGGACACCACGAGGCGCCGTCGCACGCCGCTCCGCCAGCGTCGCTCGGTCCCGGTGCGGTGCCGCAGCCGGCCGCGACGAGCAAAAGCACGGGGGACAGGTGGATCGCTGCTGTGATGCGCATGGTTCTCCCTCGGTGTGACGCGGCGTGCTCCGGGCCCTTCAGCGGGGCGGCTCAGGGTCGGGTGCATCGAACTGAACGTAGGGAAATGAGTGGCCCGACTCTCCCTTGCCCACAAGGTCGCCGGGAGCCGCATTGCCCGCGGGACCGCCTTCGCCAGCGCTTCCAGGGTGGAGAGACGCATCCGGGCCGATGCCCACGTAGGCGCCGATCGATGCGACGCCGTACGAGGGGCCCCCGAGGCCGCCGCCGGCATCGCCCCCGAGGCCGCCACGGCCGCCACGGCCGCCGGGGCACGCAGCCCACAGGTCATCGAATCCCTGTCCACCGTACCCACTCGGTCGTCCGACGCCGCCCGGCTGGCCCGTTCCGCCGACCCCACCGATGCCGCCCTTGCCCGCGGTCACGGTGGTCGCCTCGAGGGTCACCGAGCTCCCTGGCAACGCGACCACGCCGATGCTCGCCCCTCCATAGCCGCCGCCCCAGCCCCCCCGGCCCCCGCAGCCGCCGCTCCCGCCCGAGCCGCCGGCCGCGCCGCCCCGAGGACTGCCCGCTCGGCACGCGACCATGTCGCCTCGCCCCTTGCTGCCGCCCCCGCCGCCCCCCCCATGGCCGACGCCGCCCCTCTCCCCGTCCCGACCGCGAGTGCCGACCCATCCGTCCTCGGTGAGGTAGCCCATCCCCACCGCGCCGTCAGCGCGACCGGCGTCGGCGCCGTCGGGGCCAGGGGCCCCTTCCTTACATCTCGTGAGGGCATCCGCGCCTCGGCCCCCGAGACCCGTCTTCTCCTCGTCCTGGTTCCCCGCCGGCCTCGGCTGCCCCGGCGCGCCATCGCCCCCCGCGTCGAGCCCACCGTCGCCCCCGTATCCTCCGGTGGACTCGGTGCCGTCGTCGCACACCGTCACGACCGGAAGGGCACCCATCGGGAAGTCCTCCGTGCAGGCGGACGCGCCGTCGTTCCCCTCCACGCCGTCCTGCGCCCGCTCGCTATCCGCGTCCTTCCCCGGCTCCCCGTCCTTGCCGTCGCCCGCGACGATCGCGCTCGACCGCACGATCGCCCCGGCCCCCGCGCTCAAGATCATGGCGATCGACGACTTGCCATCGCGCGCGGAGGCGTCCGCCGCCACGACGCGCACGCCGAAGATCACCGACGTCGCGCCGTCGTCCCCCACGACCCGCAGCGGGACCCCCGAAGGCGGGGCGATGATCGTCGGGTGGTTGGCGCCATCGAACGACCACGCGCCGTCATCGCAGCTACGGCCACCCCAGACGTGGATTCCCGAGACCAGCGTGACCTCTTCCTCGAACGTCTCGCCGCACGCATAGACGTGGCGCCAGCCCCGCGCTTGCGCCTCCACGATCGCGGTCTGCAGCGAGCCGAACGGATCGAGGCGCGTGCCCGAGCGCGCGCCCTCTCCGGGAGCGCTGGCGCTCGCGAACACCCCGCACTCGTCCATCACGGGCCCTGCGCTCGGCTCGTTCACCTCGCACGGCGACGGCGGGGGAGCGAAGCACATCCGCTCGTCGCCGCAATCCTCGGTGTACGTGCAGCCGGAGAGCCCTCCCGCGCCACTCGTCGAGAGGGCGGCGACGGCGCACAGCCGCCGCACGTGTCGTCCCTGGAGAAAGTGCATGTCCCTGGCCCCTCGGATCACCGCACCCCGTGCGCCACGAGGCCGATCTGCCCTGGCGCTGCGGCCGGCGAGAGCGCGACGCTGGCTCCCGTGGGCTCGGACTCCAGGAAGGAGAAATCCGTGAAGAACGAGGCGACGGTCGCGGCGCCGAGCACGCCGCTCGCCACCATCATCGCCGTGCCGAGCGCCGCGAACCGATCTCGCTCTCGCCGGAGGACCGCCAGCTCGTTGCACGCCGAAGGCGGCGACGGTTCCCGGCACGCCCACGGCGTGAAGCCGAGCGCATCCAGCTTGCTGTTGCGCTCCTTGAGATCGCCGTCGGATGCGCTCGCGCGGACCATGAACAAGACGCCGAGAGAGGCCGTCGCCGTGGTCAGGCCGATGCCAGCGATGCGCGCCGCCCTCGGCCACGATGGCGCCGGCCCGGGGGCCTGCGCGCGCGCAGGGGGCGCTGCGCTCACGGGTTCGGGTACCGCGGGCGCCTCGTCGTTTGCGCTGCTCTCGGCCGAGCGCGGCAACTGGATCGTCATGACCGGCTCGGTCCCCGCCCGCGCGTCCAGCCCCTGGGATCCTTCCTCACGGCCCGGTGCTTGGGCCCGCACCATGTGCTTGCCAGGCTCGAAGAACAGTGTGTAGGTCCGCCTGGGTTGGCCGATGGACTTGCCGTCGACGAACACCTGGGCATCCGGCGGATCCACCGACAGATAGAGGGTGGCGAGGAACGGAACGGCCCTGGCCAGTCCGTCCGCGAATCCTTTTTGCTGCTCAGGAGAGAGCGCCTTGCGCCGCTCAAGGCTCCAAGCCAGGTGCTCCGCCGCGTCACGGAACTTGCGCAGATCGAGCTCGCAGAGGCCCAGCTCTCCAGCGATCTCGGCGGACTCTCTCTCTGTGACGGATGTCGCGTCGATCGCCTCGAAGGCCGCCTTGTAGGCGGCGTGTGCCTCGGTCCACTTGCCCGATGCCCGAGCTCGTCGGGCGCGGCGAAGATGGTCCTTTACGATCGAACCGTCGCTTCGTGCGGATGCCGGATTGCGGTCCTCCGCACGGGCCGGATGCGTGGTGCCGATCGCGACGCCGAGCGTCAGGCACATCCAGAGGGATTGCGCAACAAAACGCATGCGCGAACGGTACTCGCGCCAACCGTGGGGCGTCAACGGCGGTTAAAATTTCATGAGGTGAACGGTCGGACGAGAAAATCCCGTCCGTTCGTGGAATGTTGCACGCTACGCGTGCAGTCGCGTGCTGCGCAAGTCCACGCGTCGCACCTTGTCCGACCGACGCTGGGGCGGCCCTGCATTTTTTTGAAGCCCTCCAGACGGCTCAGGTGTTCTACCGGTTATGGGCGAGCCAGGCAGCCCCCCCACCGGCTTCGAGTTCTTCCGGCGCCTCGCGCGGCGTTTCGGTGTCCCTGCGCGAGACGCGGAGGACCTCGCGCAGGACGCCTTGCTACGGGAACTGGAAGCGGATCAGCGGGTCGAGCTCGGGGAGGCCCGAGCGGCCTACGGTGCCACCATCGTCCTGAACCTGGCGCGGAACCACGTCCGGAACGCACGCCGTCGGGGGGAGGTCCTGACCCCGTTCGACGATCACGAGCTTCACGCGGAGCGCCCGACCCCGGAGGAGATGCTCGTCGATTGGATCGATGTGGCCGATCCAGCGCCGGACGCCGCTGCTACGATGGAATCCGACAGCATCAGGACGGCCACCATCGACGCGGTGAACGCGCTCGATCCGAAGCTGCGCCTTGTTCTCGTGGCACACGATCTGAACGGAGTCTCGATGGCCCAGATCGCCGAAGACGCGGGGCTGCCTCTCTCTGTGGTTTACAAGCAACGCATCAAGGCCATCGGCGCGCTGCGCGACATCATCGGACTTCGGGAAAACATGGAGGACTTCGCCCGGAGAGTGGGGCCGCAATGACCATCAAAGGCCTGGTTGTTCACTTCCGGCGCGACTTGGACGACCACGAGGCCGAGCGGACAATCGACGCTCTCTTGATGATCAAACCGGTGGGGTCCGGCTGTCACGCGCTCGGCGGCTGCTCAGGCGCGCCCGGCGCCGCGGCCGGCGGCGGTGTCGCGGCTGCCGCCGGCGTCGGCGCGGCGGGCTCGTCCTCGCCGGTCTCCGGGTTCACGTCCGCGATCGCGCGCCGCGAGCGCAGGTATTGCCCGATGGCCTCGTCCTGCTGAAGGATCGGCGCGAGCAGCGCGAGCCGGGCCTCGGTCCCCTCGCGTGTGCGCTCGTGGTGCTTGCCCAGGATGATGGCGAGCGCCTCGAGCAGGAGCCCCTGGCCTTCGGCGCGCGCCGCGCGCACCCGGCCCCAGTCGATGAGCGACGGCGGCGGCGCTTCCAGCGCCTCGCGGTACTGGACGGCGAGATCCGCGAGGCGGGTGACCAGGCGGCCCAGGCCGAACTCCTTCACGGCCGGGGCGAGCTCGCCCTTGAGCAGGGCGACGATATCGTCGACGGCCGCGAGCTCATCGATATAAGGCAGAGAGGTGATCGCCTGCACGCTCACAGGGAAGATCGGCTTCAGGAAAGCCGCCACCTCCTTGTGGACGGGATCGTCGGGTGCGGCGCCCTGCGTCTGCGCGACGACATGATCGCGGATCGCGCCGAGGGTGCGGTCGACGAGCACGTCGATGCGCTGGGCGGCGGGGTTCGCCCCCGTGGCCACGGGCTCGCCGGCCCAGCGGCGCTCCAGCGCGCGGGTGGCGAGGTCGTGCTCGATGGCGGCATCGCAGTGCTTCACGAGCTCCGTGAAGCGCTGCTCCTTGGCGATGGCGCGGACCTGACGGAGCGCGAACAGCCGGCGCCCGGTGGTGAGGACATGCAGGTTGAAGATCGACTCGAGTGTACCATCCATGGAATCCTCCCTTCGGGGGAAGCGGCGAACGTACACGGAAGGAGCCCACGGCCGGCAAGCGGAAAGCACGGAGTGGTGAGCGGATAGCACGGAGTCGACGCGCTCGACCCAGCGCGCCATCGAGCCGGCGCCGCTCACCATGGCGCTTTCGGCTCGCTGCCCGATCGCCGGGCGAGCGTAGCGCTCGACGAGGATCCGGCCCCTGTTTCCAGTCCACCGGGAGCAGGGGCCTGTAGCTCAGGGGAGCGTTACCAGGGCTCCGCTCGTACAATCTGCTCGAGGGGGGTTCGACCCCCCTCCAGCCTGGCCTCGGGCCTGGTCGCAGGGGGGTTCGACCCCCCTCCAGCCTGGCCTCGGGCCTGGTCGCAGGGGGACTCGACCCCCGTCCAGCCTGGCCTCGGGCCTGATCGCAGGGGGGCTCGATCCCCCTCCAGCCTGGCCTCGGGCCTGGTCGCAGGGGGACTCGACCCCCGTCCAGCCTGGCCTTGGGCCTGATCGCAGGGGGTTCGACCTCCGTCCAGCCTGGCCTTGGACCTGATCGCAGGGGGGCTCGATCCCCCTCCAGCCTGGCCTTGGGCCTGGTCGCAGGGGGACTCGACCCCCGTCCGGCCTGGCCTTGGGCCTGGTCGCAGGGGGACTCGACCCACGGCGCTGCGCGATCTCGGCGGTGAGATCCTCGGGCAGCGTGCTCCCGGCCTCCACCGCGCCCGAGCCGCGCGCATGATCCTCCCAGACCGGGAGATCGCCGCCTGCGAACGAGAGCGCCCCGCCCGGGCCCCCCTGGCCGGAGCGATGTCGGGGCCGGGCGCGGGGAGCGAAAGGTCGACGTACGCCGCGGAGGATCGGAGCTCGGCCACGCCCGCGAGCGACGCCTGGATCTGCTCCAGCAGCGCGGCGTGGAGCTCCGCGCGCCGGGCCTCCTCGATCTCGTCGAGCCCGATCTCCCAGGTGTACGACGCGCCCTTCCCGCGCAGGATCCGGTGCGCGAAGAGCGCCGGATCGAGCGTGGGAAAGGCTCCGAGCGCGAAGGCCGAGGTGCGCGAGAGCAGGGCTCGCTCGACCTCCTCCGCGTCGCCCCGCGTGACGGCGATATCGAAAAGGAAGACGTTCCGTGACATGGCAGGTCCCTTTCGGCGGTGACGTCTCCGAATGAAACCGACGAGACCTGGCGTCGTCATCTTGAGAGAAATTAAACGGGGTGCTCCTTCCCGCTCGGTCAGCGCGGCGAGGCCGCTGCGCGGCGCGCGTCGAGGAGCGCGGCGCGGTGCTTCACCGAGCCGGCGACAGCGAAGGTCGGCTCCCAGGCAAGCGCCTTGTCCCACGCGTTCGCCCGCGCCCGTTCGAGCTGGTAGGAGGTGGTCACGCGGTCCTCCCGCTGCTTCACGAGCTCCTCCTTCATCTTGCCGCTCTCGTCCTTCGGGACCGCAAGCTGCCCCGTTTCCGGGTCGATCTCGCCCTTGCGGAAGTAGATCACCATCCGGATCTCGTCGACCACGGGGCCGTCCTGCTTCTTACCGACCTTCTCGCGCGCCTCCTGGGCCTCGAGCACCAGGAGCAGCGCCAGGCTCTCCACCGAGTAAAAGATGCTCGGGCTCCGGACGCCGTACAACGTGTGGACGCGGACCGCCCCCCGAGCGTTTCCGGCAAAGGCGCGGGACAGCTCGTTCCACAGCTTGTCCGCCTCGGGCGCGTAGTCGATCCCATTCCCCGAGAAATTGATGCTGTCGAGGAGCTCCCCGGCGAGGGTCATCTCCACCGAAGCCGCGTCCTGATTGCCGCCCTGGCTCTCGGCCTCGGCGGCCCGCCGGGCGGCAGCCTGAGCGGCCTTGTAGTCGATCCCGCCCGTCCACAGGTGGGTGCCCGCGCCGCCCGAGATCCCCTTCTGCGGGGCCCCGCCCCCGGCCCGCAGCTGCGGGTTCGTGGCGTCGATCCTCGCCGCGAGCTCCTTGGCCATCTGCTCCAGGCGACCGTCGAAGACGCCCTTGCCCGCGGGCGTGGCGTCCGCCTTGGCGACCACCTGCTCGATGAACCGGCGCGCCCAGTCGATGACCCAGCGGAGCTTCAGGCCCGGATACCGCTCCTCCAGGACGGCGACCCGCGCCGAGAGGCGGAGGTTGGCCGGGTGGGTCTCCCAGTCGAACTCCGGTGGCGCAGCCTTCCCGGCGGAGCCCGGCCGCGCGGCCGCGAGGGAGGAGGCCGCCTCGAGCAGCCGCTCGGCCCCCTCCGCCGGCTTTTGCGCCAGCGCCTCGGAACGCGGCCGTGTCGACCCTCGGCGCTCCGGCCGGCGGCGCGCTCGAACGCGGCGCCCGCGCGGCGCCCTCCCGATCCGCGAACAGATCAGCCCCGAACGCCCGCTCCAGAGATGCGCGCACCGGCTCGGCCAGCGGTCGGGTCAGCGGCGGCGCCCTCCGCGGCAGATGCATCGGCGCCGGAGGGCGGGCCCCCGACGTGCGGGTGGTGTTCCCCGAGGTCTTCGGAGCGGACCGGTCAACGGAGATTTGCATGAGACTCTCCTCGGCGCGGGCGGAGAAACGAGGCGGCCCCGCGCGTCACCGCCAATCCTGCGACCAACGAAGCCGCGGTCGCGCCTCTGCGGATCGAGGACGAGCGCCCGGAGCGCAGCCGGATGCTCACAGGTCAGCGTCGATTTTTTCATGGCCGCGCGTCGAGCACGCCCCGGCCGCACGGGGGTCAGATCGCGTTCCTGCGCCGCCGTGGCGCGGGGGCGTTCACGCGGGCCGGTGGGGCGGACGCTCGGCTGTGCTCGGGAGGGGCGAGGCGTGGTTTCATCAGGCTGGTACACCCTCCCTGTGCGTCGCTGCCTCTTGATTCAGGAATCGGAAGATCAAATTGACGATGGCAACCAGTTTTTTCTCCACGAGCGCATTGATCCTTTGAACGGTGCCAGGATCGACATCCTTACCCGTGATCTCTCTCACGTTTCGCTGCCAGACACCGGCACCGAAGTAACTCTGATCCAGCCGCTCGATCCGCGCCCTGACCTCGATCTTGCGGTCGACGGGAGGGGCGTTGCCCGCGTTCGCGTCATTGACGAGCGGCGTCAGCACATTGATCAATTCATCGTTCCGACCTCCGGCCGCGGTGTTCTCTGATGTCGTGTGGCGGCCCGAGTGCGGGACGGGGCCCAATGTCCTTCGCGCGGCAGCCAGCAGTCGAAGGCCCTCCTTGATCTGTCCGCCGCCGCCGACCCCCTCAAGGGTGCCGACCATCTCGTTGTAGATCGTGCCTTCCGTGTCCCGCGGGAGGCGATAAAATGTATTTGGCTCGATGGGATAGCTCGTGAGGATCTGCGGGTCCTCGGCGATCTCGTCGCGCAGCTGCATCTCTGCTCCGTAGACGGCTTTCAGGACTCTGCGCATCAGGTCCGTCACACCGCCGGTCGTCAGGTTGTAGCCGAAGGTCACGAAATGCGCCTCGATCCCCTCATATTCGGGCTTCGACTCCTCCTCGCCCAGCGCCTTCATGGCCGCGCTATTCACATCGTTCGGGACCACGAACGGCATGTCGTCGTCTCCCAATTTTCGCCATACAAAGTTGTGATTCTTCTCCAGCTTATCTCTGATGTTGCCAGCCTCGGGGCTCGCCGCGGCCTCCTTCCGCAAGGTGGCGAACGGCACCGCCTCTCGGATGTTCCCCTCTGTCCCTCGATCCCACACCAGGGTCCCGATGCTGACGGGCGGCCCGCTCCACCTGTTGAAGACGCCGGCGCGGATCCTGTCCAGATCCTTCTCGGCCGGTTCGTGCCTGTTCCCCTCATACGGCTTGTTGAGCATGACCGTGAGGCCGAGGTCGTGAGGGTCCGCCTCGGTGCCGCCGAAGCGCACAACGAGATCGTTGAACCCCTGCCCCGGGATCGCAATGGCTTCGTACAAGATCGCTCGCTGCTTCTTCGGATCCTGAGGCCATTTCTCGGGATCCGTGCGCCCCCAGGCCACTTTGCCGTAATCGCGGTAAAACCTCCGCTGCCTTCCGTTGATGTGGTAATTGCCTGGCTCCCTGGGGCCGGTGGCTTCGTCCGGAGTTCGTTGCGCGACCAGCGGCGAGCGCTGCAGAGAGCTACAGGCCAGGCTGCTTTGCGGGGCGCGCGTGCCCGATGCAGGGACTTGGTCCCCCCGCGCCGCCTTGGCCCCCAGCGCATCGGCCTCTGTCTCGAGCGCCGGGTCATCATTGATCGCCACCCCCGCGATCGTCTTGGTGGGCCTGACCCTCCCGGCCCGTTGCTGCATGACGTGCGCGAGCTCGTGCCCGAGCAGCGCCTGCCCCGCCCGCGTCTCCGGCGCCCAGCGCCCCGGCGCTACGTGGATCTCGCTCCCCTGCGTGTACGCCACCGCCCGCAGGGCCGCCGCCCGCGTCGAGCCCTGATGCACCCGCACGCCGGAGAAGTCGGCCCCGAACGCCGCCTCCATCTTGGCCTTCACCGGCGACGGGATCCCCGTGGAATTGACGCCGCGGCCCGGTCCGCTCCCGGTCCCCACGCCGGGCCCAGCCGCCTTCGCCGCAGCCGCAAAGAACTCAGCCCCGAACGCCTGCTCCAGCGCCGCTCGGGTCGACGCGGCCGGCGGTCGGGGCAGCAGCGGCATCGCCCTCCCCCGCACGAGCAGCGGCGCCGGAGCGCGGGCCCCCGACGTGCGGGTGGCGTTCCCCGAGGTCTTCGGGCTGGACCGGTCAACGGCGATTTGCATGAGACTCTCCTCGGCGCGGGCACTGAGACGAGGCGGCCCCGCGCGTCACCGCCGTTCCTGATGACCTTGAACTTGTCGAGGGGCGGCGTCTTCTCCACGTGCACGCGCTTGCTACGGCTGGATAGTGTCGCGGGATCTCTTGATCGCTTCCTCGATGTACTGCACCTCCTTCTTGGAGATGTTGGCGCCTGTCTCCAGGGGTTTGAACATGGCTTTCCCCTGGGGCTCCGGGACGTTCTTACCCGCGGACTTGACGAGCTTCCATTCCATCTGGATCGTTTCGACCTTGTGCTTTGCGTCGCTGTCGGGATTTCCGACCGACCAGTCTACCTCGAGATGGTCGTAGTTATCGTTTTTGCCGGCCTCGGTGGCCAAGATTCGGACGTTAGACTCGAAAGGGATCATATGGGTATTGGCGTCGCGGGTGCCGACCACCAGGTTGGTGCCGTCGGTGGCGCCGCCGAGCCCTGCGCCGCGG
The DNA here is from genome assembly GCF_028553905.1 of Sorangium sp. So ce836. Lineage (NCBI taxonomy): Bacteria > Pseudomonadati > Myxococcota > Polyangiales > Polyangiaceae > Sorangium > Sorangium sp. So ce836. The sequence goes on from NZ_CP102233.1 coordinate 7,831,762, forward strand.
ACGTGGAGCCACTCCCAGCGTTGCTGTTGGTAGCCTGGCACTTCGGCCAGCCAGGCGTAGCCCGTGGCGTTGGTGTTCGCCATGTTGGCGTATTGACCCTGTCCCCGGTCCTTCGGCACCGGCGTGTCCTTGAAATTCGCGCGCCAGTTGGGAGCGCCGAGCGGCTTCAAGTTGTTTTCCACCTGGGTGAGCAACCCAGACCCAGGGAGAGCTCCGGCCTGTTTGTTGCCCAAGACGACCCTGCTCCCCGCGGCCTCGGTCCTGACTCTCGAGTCGGCCTTGAACACCGCATTGGCGTCGGTCAGTCGCTCGGTGTCGATCTCGATGTCCTCGATGAAGCTGTTGTCTTGCTGCTTCCCGGCGCTCGCGGTGCCAGCGTTGAGCACCTCGACATCCATGGCGTGGGCGCGACCGGCGGCGCTGAAACCACCGGCGTTGACGGGAAAACTCGTTTTGATGTTAACGAGTAGACGATTGACTTCTCGTGCCTTTTCCTGTATCTCGTCCCAGTAGTCTTCCTTGTACGTGTGCGAGCTCTGACCGTGAGCGCTCGCTTGATTCACGTGGCGGGAGGGCCTTTGGCCCTGAGGGCGCTCAGCTACGTTCGCGGCGTCGTCGCGAAGGTTCTTCGCGGCATCGAAGCCGTCCTTGGCAGCCTCGACCCACTCATTGAGCTGTTCGAGATCATCCTTATCGTCATCGCTGTCGAGGGTCGGGCTAACCTGCTCGGTGTGCGCGGTGATCTTTTTCAACTGCTCCTTGATCGATTCGAGGAGCTCGTCCATCTTTTCTTTCAGACCCTCTACTTCCGGTTTCCTCTTCACGCGCTGGATGACTCCCGTGATGGCCCTCTGGACGAGCGGCGCGGTTGTGCCGCGCGATGGTCCGGGCTGCAGCTCCGCGCGGCTCCGGTCTTGCTGGACGGCGCGCTCCCCTGCTGCGGCCGCCCTGGCTCCCAGCGTGTCCGCCTCCGCCTCCAGCGCCGGATCATCGTTGAGCGCCACCCCCTTGTACTGGGCCGTCGCCTGTACGCGCCCTTCTCGCTGCTGGACCACGTGCGCGAGCTCGTGCCCGAGCAGCGCCTGCCCCGCCCGCGTCTCGGGCGACCAGTGCCCCGGCGCCACGTGGATGTCGCTCCCCTGCGTGTACGCCACCGCCCCCAGCGCCGCCGCCCGCGTCGAGCCTTGATGCACCCGCACGCCGGAGAAATCAGCCCGGAACGCCGCCTCCATCTTGGCCTTCACCGGCGACGGGATCCCCGTGGAATTGACGCCGCGGCCCGCAGCCGCAAAGACCTCAGCCCCGAACGCCTGCTCCAGCGCCGCTCGGGTCGACTCGGCCGGCGGTCGTGCGGGCGGCGTCGTTCTCCGCTGCACGAGCGGCGGCGCCGGAGAGCGGGCCCGCGAGGTGCGCGTGGCGCTCTGCGAGATCTTCGGAGTGGACCGGTCAACAGCGATTTGCATGAGACTCTCCTCGGCGCGGGCGGAGAAACGAGGCGGCCCCGCGCGTCACCGCCAAGCGTGCGTTCAACGAAGCCGCGGTCACCACTCCACAGAGAGCGGCGCCTCCATCCAGGGCTGCTTCACCCAGCTCATCCCCCAGGGAAACCGATCCAGCACCACGTCGTACGAGGCCCGCTCCACGCGGAGGAGCCACGCGCCGTCACGGGCAGAGAGCGCGCCCTTGCGAATCAAGAACGAGCCACGGAATCCGGCGATCGACATCTCCCCCAGGATCGGCGCGCTCGCGATCGCCGCCGCGAGCAGGTTGAGGCACTCCTCGGCCTCTGCCTCGGTGACCGGAGGACCGAAGTCGAAGACCTCTGTCATTCGCATGCCAGAGAGCACGCGGGTCAGGGGAAGCTGGTACTCGGCCGGCTCGAGATCCCCCGTGCAGAGGTGCTGGAGCAGGCCGGCAGCGCGGTGGAGGGCGCGCCGATCCTTGAACTGCGTGTCGGCAAAGAGATCCAGGCGCTCGAACAGGTGCCCGAGGAAGGGCCAGAGCACCACCAGCCCGGCGTTGTCCACGTAGACCTCGTCGGCGTCGCTGTACGCTGGATCGACGGACAGCTCCTGGTCCGCAGCCGCGGCCCCCGGATCGCTCGACGGATGCTCTCCCCGCGTCTCGCGGATCGGCCTCTCTACGACCGCGCCGGGACTCTGCCCGACCGCCCCCAGCGCGCCCGGCCAGGCCGATGGGCTCGGCCCCAGGGGCCCGTGGAGCCCCGAGAGGAGGGACCCGAGGGTCACGCCGGCCTCCAGCGCGATCCGGGCCAGCGCGTCACGCCAGAAGCCCACCCGCCCGTCGCTCGGGCTCTCCTCGACGCACGCCGCCCGCAGCGCGCCCGTCCAGACGCACGCCCGGAAGCCGTCCGGAGTGGCCCCAGCGACCGCCCGGTGCGCGCGCAGCAGGGCGACGAGCTCCACCGGCATCGAAGGGAGGTCGGCTTGCGAGGACGCCACGAGAGCGTCGAACAGGGCCCAGAGCTGCGCGTCGCGGCTGTGGCGGACGATCCTCGTCAGCGCGCCGCCTTCGCGCTCGAGCGCCCGGATCAGCGCCGCGAGCGGGCGCGCCGCGCGCTTCAGGAGCAGCCCCAGGGTCTCGTCCAGGAGCCGCGGTCGCGTGCTGTCCGCCCACCAGGGGAGCGCGCCGGTGCGGGCGAAGAACGCCACGAGCTCCAGCCGGGAGATCACCTCGGGATCGAAGCCCCGGAGCGCGGTCTTCTCGTCCTCCTCGCGGATCCGCGCGGCCAGCGCCTCCCGCAGCAGCGGGCTGAGCTTGTCGACCAGATCGCGCTCCAGGTGGTCGGGATCGATCCGCCCGAGATCCACCTCGACCAGCGCGATCCGCTGGAGGCGATCTGGAGCGCCGAGCTCGGTGCAACACCGATCGATGACCGCCTCGAGGCGCTGGGCGTGGATGCGGCTGAGCTCGGTTTGCAGCCGCCACGCCGCCTCGCGATCCTGGACGGTCACCTCCAGGATCTGCCGGCGGATCTGATGGCGCGGCGCGGTCACGGCTCTGTCGCCGCGGGTTCGGGGGCAGCGCCGAGCTCGCTGGGTGGGCCCTCCTCGGCGACCGGGGTCACCGTAACCGATCGCTTGGCGACCCACCCGATCCCGGTGCGGGCCTTGATGGCCATCACGTCGACCGCGCCGCCGAGGGGCAGCGGCGCGATGTCCACCAGGGGATCGAGCGGGCGCACGTGCGCCGGATCCAAGGCCGCAGGCGCCGGCGGATCGCGCGTGATCACGAGATCCATCTCGACCCGGAGCCCCCGACGCGGAACCTTGTCGGACGCTTCCGGCTCGGTCGCCGCGATGCCCTTGTTCATCGACGGGTCCCGCTCGTCGAGCCGGTGGAAATACGCCGGCAGGCCGAGCTCGCTGGCCTCGTTGCTCGGGTAGAAGTGGTAGAAGACCCCGGGCTGGCCGCCCGAGACGAGCAGCGTGCCGCTCGCGCCGTCGGCGTTCGCCGCGATCTGCAGCACCAGCGGGGGCGCCGGCTCCGGCCTCACCAGGACGACCGCCGCCTGCTCGAGCTGCACCGCGGACTCGAGCGACGCGCCGGCCGCCGTGTGGATCTTGCGTGCCTGCACCACGACGATGCTGTCGTCCAGGAGCGGCCCCACGCCGAGCTCTACGACGCCGCCGTTGCCCGGCATCGCGTCCCCGTGCTGCACGGAGCCGGCCGGCGCCTGCCAGAGCGCGGGAGGCCGCGGGGTGTACACCTCGACGCCGGACGTGCCGGGGACGGCGATCGCCACGAGGGCAGACCCCGCGTCGGGCACGAAGTCCACGGTGGAGAGCGCGCGGACGTGGGCGCTGTAACGCACGTTCGGCTGACTCCCAGCGATGGTGATCGTGGCGCTGCCCTGCGGCAGGACCGGTGATCCGACGGCCGACACCACGAGCTCCCGATCGGCGCGGACCGCGATCGGCAGCTCCGCGGTGAGCACCGCGTGGAGCGGGGCGCGCCCTTCGCCCTCGTCGAACGTCCTCTGGACGTCGACCCGGATCACCGTGTCTTCGGTCACCCGGCTGGCCGTCAGCGTGATGGCGCCGTCCTTGTTCCCGCTCACGCGCTCGGGGGGCGTCATGGGGATCGGGCTCCCCGCGGCGTCGATCAGCCCGTACGTCGCGCCCGCCTGGCTGCCCGTGATGCTCACCAGAACGCGGCTCCCGTAGTCGACGAGGCGAGGCACCTCGGCGATCTCGGGCGTCGAGACAGGGAGATCCGTGGCAAGCCCCACCTTCACCGTCGCGGTCTGGAACAGGAAGGTCTCGCGCGTCAACGGATCGAGCTTTTTCGCGCGGATCCGGAAGGTCTTGTCCTCCCTGTCGATGATCGGCCCCTTGAGGACCGCCTTCTCCCCGGTCCCGTCCACGGAGCAGGCGGGCACCACCGGCGCGTCTCCGTCGAACAGCTCGTACCTGACGCCCGCCTGGGCGGGATCGATGGTGATCTCGCAGGGGGCGCCCACGTTGACGGTAAGCTGCGCTTCTTGAACGTCCACGTCCCGGATCGGGGTGGTCTCCCCGAGCCCGAGGAGATCGATGAGCCGGTCCCGGGCGCAGCGCACGTCGATAGGTCTCGCGGTGGACATGGTTCTACGAGCTCCGCTCCTCCAGGTGTACGCCCAACGTCGCGGCGAGGACCTCCCGCCGCTTCTGCAACCACTGCCCGTGAGCCGTCCGGAACGCCGCCCAGGCGTCGGCCGCCATCCAGAGCACATACGGTGTCAGGTGGGCCGGCGTCTCCGCGCGGAGGGTGTTCTCGACGAGCTGCTTGAACGCTGGATCGCTGAATCGCCCCACCCCGTCGGGGAGGACGAACGTCAATCGCAGCGAGTAGGGGTCCCTCTCCCGCGCGGCCGAGAGCAGCGCGGGCGGCCTGTCCGTGGGCGCGTCCGTCGGCCCGGGGCGCTCCTGCTTTTCGTCGCCCGGCATCGGTCGGAGCAGGATGTGCTCGACGACGGTGATCTCCTCACCTCCGGCGAGCCCGAGCGTGACGCGGAGCCGCTCCTCCAGCCCCGACATGTTGGCGGGGCCAAAGGGCGCGAGGCCATCGAACCCCGTCCCCCGCGCGCTGCTGATCCGGGGATATCGCTGCAAGAGACGCTGCTTGCGCCGCGCTCGCTCCGCCGGCGAGATGGTCGCTTCGTGTCCGCCGATCGGCTCGGCGAAGCGGGCCAGGAGGTGGTTCAAGAAGCGGTGCTTCCGCTCGAGGGAGGCGACCTCCTCTGGGGTCTCCACGAGGTCGCTGAGCCGGGCCCGGTGCCCGTCGTCGAGCGCGCGGATCTCCTCGAGCCGGAGGCCGGGCTGGTCCAGCACCTGCGTGAAGTACGTCCGCGTGCCGTCGCCGTGGGAGAACAGATCCTTGACGTTGGCGAGCTGCGCGAACGCGCTGGCGAGGAGCTGATCGAAGAACATCAGGTACGCCGCGAGCTGCCTCGCCTGCGCCTTGCGCGCGGGCGTCGCCGAGTCCGGTAGCCCCATCTCGCCGACCCCGTAGAGCGTCGGGAGGTGCTGCTGCACCGAGGTGTACGCGCCGACGTTCCGGTCGCGCCCCGCGGGCACCGCGAGCGCGCTGTCGCCCGCGCCCCGGGGGGCGGCCGGCGCCCTCGCCGGCTTCGCCTGGGCGATCACCCTCCCGGCGCTCATCAGGGTGATCACGGATGCATCGAAGTTCATCCTCGGGACCCGATCGGGGTCGACCGGCAGGGACCACTCCTCCTTGGCGCCGCCCGTGGAGACGCGGATCCGGCTCACCGCCCGCACCGCCGCGATGTCCGTGATCGCGCGCATCAGATCGGAGGTGTGGATCACGGTCCGCCGCGTCGCGTTCGCCAGCACCTCGTCGGAGAGGAACCCGTGCTCGAGCCGGGGCCCCTCGAACATCGCCTCGACGCTGGCGCCGGCGCCGAGCCTCTGCGAGAGCGTCGCGAAGGGGATGGGCGGCGAGATCTCGTCGGCGATCGCGCGGCCGATCTCGTTCAGCAGCGCCGCGGGGTCGTCCACCGGCGTGATCTCCACGGTGGCCTCGACCTGGATGAGCTGCGGCTCCAGCACCGTGATCTCGGCGAAGTCCTCGCAGAGGGGGCGGTTCTGGTGGAGCCTTCGCGCGACCCTGGCCCGGACCTGGGTGCCCTGGCTGTGCTCCGACGCCTCGATGAGGACGCGGTAGAGGCCGCGCAGGCGGACCGGCTCGGAGGCGACGTCCTTGGGCGCGAGGCGTATCTCCCGCTCCACGGGGAGGTAGTAGAGCTGGAGCGCGTCCGCCGTGGCCGGCTCGACCCAGGCGTTCTTGACGCCTTCCACGTCGAGGACGAGCCGGCGGAGGTCGGCTGGCGTCACCGGGTGCGAGGTGAGGATCTCCGCCGGCAGGTGGAGGCTCTGGTACGGATCGGCTCCGCCGTCGGCGAGCAGATCCGGGATCTCATACCCGGCGCGGTAGCCGAGATCCGAGAGCGCATAACAGAGCTGCTCCAGGATGGTGATCCCCGGATCGTGGGCGTTGAAGTCCGTCCATTGCCCGCCGGTCATCCGCTCGAGCTGACGGATTCCCTCTTGGCGCAGAAGAGCGTAGTCCATCGTATGGCTCCAGGTGGCGCGCTCAGGTGGTGCGCGCGAGCTTCAGCGCCTCGACCTCGGCGGCGAGCTCCTTCACCGCCTCGATGAGCGGCGCCACGAGGCGCGCGTAATCGATGCCCTTCGTGCCCTCGTGGGTCGCGGATACCAGCTCGGGGAAGACAGCCTCCACGTCCTGCGCGATGAGCCCGATTTGCAAGCCGGAGCTGATCTTCTCGTCGATCCAGCGATAGTGCACCCCCTGGAGCTGGAGCACCCGCCCGAGCATGGGGCCAAGCGGCGCAATGTCGCGTTTCAGCCGGCGATCCGAAAAAAATGGCACCATGCCGTTAAGGTAGACTTGGCCGTTGGAGACGAGCAGCCTCTCCGCGCCATACTGCCAGATGGAAACGGTGTCGTCGGGGTCGTTGCTGGTGCCGATCTGGAGCTGGGTCGACTCGCCGCTGACGACCATGTAACGAATCCACGCCGCATCGCCGCTGCCACCGCCGGGATCGGCGGGGAACATGATGCCGTTGCTCGCGGAGTTGCCGACCGAGGGCGTGATCGCCCCCCCGACCTTGACGTTGCCGGTGACGTTGAGCTTGTAGCTGCCCGGATCGGCTGTGCCGATGCCCACGTTACCGTCCTTGATCACGAGCATCGCAGCGCCGCCGGCGCCGGGATCGAGCGCGCCGTCGGCGTGCACGCCGCCCTTGTGAAAGGCGAAATGGTTGTCGGTGCGAAAGTACATGGTGCCGTTCTGGATGCCGATTCCAAACCTTTCAGCCCACAGGTTGAGCATCTGGCGAGTGGTGGAGCCAAAGCTCATGCGCGCCTTGCCGTCGGCGCCATCGACGAGGATGTTCCCTGCCACCCGGAGCTTGTTGCCGGCCGGATCGGCTGTGCCGATGCCCATGTTGCCGTCCTTGAGCACGAGCATCGCGGCGCCGTCGGCGCCGTCGACGAGGACGTTCCCCGCCACCCGGAGCTTGTTGCCGGCCGGATCGGCCGTGCCGATGCCCACACCGCCGGTCGTGGCATCGATGAAGAGGCGGTTTTGGCCGTCGCCGTCGCCGATGCCGAGTCCCTTCTTGCCGCCGGCTTGCAGGCTCAGCGCCCAGGCGGGCTTGGTGTCCGTCGCGAAGCTCTCGTAGAGGTGGATCGCCGGCTTGTCGCCGGCCGTCGACGCCGCGATCTGCGCCGGCTGATCGGCCGACTTGACGAGGCCGTCGTCCTTCTGGTTCAGCCCCGCGTCGATGAGATCCCTGAAGTTGCCCTCCGTCGGCAGGGCGTTCTTGACGAAGTATGCCTTCAGCTCGGAACGGCTCTTCTTGTTGATTTCCATGTGTGCGATTGCCTTTCTCACCGAGCGACCGACACGTCGCCTCGGGCGCCTGAGCGTGATCCCAGGCTCTTAGTGGATGAAGAAATCGAGCTCGAGCGTCATGAAGTTGATGCCCGTCATTCGCGTTTCTTCGTACAAACCTTCGCGGAGAATATCGATCTGGTGCTCTCTGGCCGAGGTGAGGACCTCGTCAGGCCTCATCGTCCCAACGAAGGCTCCGCTCCCGTCGGCCGGGGGCGACACCAGTTGGAACCTCTCTCCATCGTCGCTGCGAAAGAGCTTGATGCCAGCGACGAAGTCCACGTAAGGGCGGCGCTCGACGAAATCGACGATGCTGTTGGCGTAAATCCTCCCGCCGATGGCGAGCTCAGCGCCCTCGGCGTAGGCCCAGGGAGCGAGAAAGCGGTTGAGATCGTCGTTGAGCCGCTGGGTGTAGTAGGCGTCGTTGCTGTCGGCCCGGAAGCGCACGCCGAGGCGGACGCGGACGGCCACGTAGTGGGCGTTCACGACCGCGATCGAGGCGGAGGCGGGGGCCCGCGCCGAGAGGTGCTCCCGCACGTCCGTGAGCAGGCTCGCCGGCGCCTTGGGCTCGAAGGGATCGGCCGGCAGCTTGTTCCGGACATCGGGGATAATGACGACCTTTACCTTCCCGGGCTCGCCGAGCGTCGGCGGGACGCACTTGGCCCGGTAGATCTCCGGAAACCGATCGAGGACCAGGCGCTCGTAGTCCCACACGGTGAGCGCGCGCTGCTTGTGGCGGAGGCGCTCGCTGACGCGCGTGGCCCAGGTGTCAGCGCCCTCCGCCGTCCGGCCTCCGTAGGACGCGTAGCGCTGGCGCACGCCCGCGATCTCCGGGATCGCCGAGCTCAGCTTGGTGATGGTCCCGGCGGGGAGGGGCTCGCTGAAGTGATCCGGCGCGTTGTCGTGGTTGACGAAGGTGGCTGTCACCGCCTGGGTGTGAACCGCTATGGTGTCACAGAGGCTCCGTGGGTCCCGCTCCACGGCGGCGCGGATCCAGTAGAGATCGCCGCGCAGGCGGGTGCTGGGCTCCGCCGGGTCGAGGGCGAGCTCGACGATGCCGGAGTTGGTGAGGCCACGGGTCGTGTCCGAGATCAGACGGTGCCCGAGGGGGATCCAGCGGTCGCCGCTCAGGTAGCTGAAGCTGACGGGCTGCGGCGGCAGATCCGGGTTGGCGCTGCCCTCCGCCATCTGGAAGAGGATGGAGACGGTCTGGGGCGGGGAGAGGTCGCGCAGGCCGAGGTAGAGCTCGCCGTCGTTCTCGTATCTGGGCAGGAAGGAAAGGCCGGCGCTCGATCGCTCTCTCTCCCCGTCACAGGCGCCGAAGGGATGAACGTGGAACACCCGATCGACGCCCGCGGCCCGCGGCGCGCCGTCGAAGCGGAGCTCCAGCGAGGACGCGTAATCGAGGGTCAGGCTCTTCAGCTTCGGCGTGTAAGGCGGGTTTATCTGGTACTGCGCGGCGTTGACCGCCGCGGGGTTACTGGCGACAGCAACCGACAGGGCGAGCGCCTTGCTCGAGGCCACCACGGGGTAGCTCCCGTGCTGGAAATCCGGGGCGTTCAGCTCCCATTGCAGGGTGCGCCCCGAGGCCGACAGGTCCTCGTCGATCGAGCCCTCGACGAGCGCCTGGGGGTCGGCCGCCGCGGCCGCGGTGAGGGCGGTGGTGACGGTGATCGAGGTCGGATCGGAGCTCTTCGCGCCGAAGAGCGGCGCTGCCTTGACGAGCTCCGTCGCCCCGCGTCGGTCGATCAAGCTGACCTTGGCGGTGAAGGCGAAAGGGGCAGCCGGATAGTTGGCGTAGTGAGACGCGAGGTCCGCCGGCGCTCCCATCCACTGGAAGCTCATGGCCAGGCTGTCGAGCTTCTTGCCTGCGATCTCGGGGTGTCCGATGAGGAGGCGCGATCCGACGGCCGGCGCGCTGCCGAATGGCTCGAAGGGCTTCTTCGCATCCAACGTCATCTCGTCGTTCTGGAGCGCAATGGCCCTGAGCCCTTGGACCTCCACCTTGAGGTGTGCCGACACCATCAGGAGGTCGCCGAGCTCCCGGTAGCGGACCACGTACTTCTGGTCTGCCCCGCTCCAGATCGGCCGGAGCATGAGCCGCAAGATGGGCCACGGGCTGTCCATCCCGGCGAGCCCCGCAGGCGGCGCCGCGATCGGGTCGACGCCGGGCGGCAGGGTCAACGTGAATCGAGCTCCGAGGGGGTCGCCCTCGGACGTCGTGCCGGTCAGAACCTTGTACGAACCGATCTGCACCCCGACGGAAGTGCACTCGACCCAGCCCTTGGCGGTGCTGAGCTGGAAGAGCAGCGGATGCTCTCCGCCCTTGAGGAAGAGATCCTCGAGGGGGGTGCGCGCGGGGCTGAACCCCAGGGTGAGGGTGATGACGCGCTGGCCTTCGCCGAGCACCAGCAGCGGAGAGCAGAGGGCCCAGCCGAGGACGGGCTCGGGAGCGGGGTCCGTGCTCGAGGAGGGCCGCGCCGCCCCGAAGGTGGCCCATGCGGGAGCGCCTCCCGCGGTGCCCTTCGGGCGGATGGACACCGTGGTGGCGTCCTCCGCCGGAAATAGGTTGAACCACTCCTCCTTCTCCGCCGGCGGCTCGCCGAGCCGATTGCGCTGGGCGATCTCCAGGAGGGCATAGATCCCCTCCCAGTCGCTCGTCGTCGCGGACTCCTGGAGCTTGGCGAGATCCGGCTTGCCGAGGTAGGGCTCGAGGCGCTCCATCGCGGCGGGGTCGTCCTCCGAGCTCGGGTCCTCGCCGAGCACGTACCGGATCAGGTCCACGAGGCGCGCCGGCGGCGTGGCCTCGTGGAGCCGCCGGAGCTCGTCTCTGCGGTCCTTGCGGAGCTTCTCCCGGTGGGCCTCTTCGAGGATCGAAAAGACCTGGCTCCAGTCGTCCTGCGGCGTGTCGAGGACCTCGCCCATGGCCATGGCGAAGCTCTCCACCGGCATGTAGAAGTACCCCTCGAGCACGAGGACCTCTCCCCAGTACGCCTCGATGCCGTCCGTGCCGACAGCAGCCTTCGCGTTGTCGGCGAAGGCCGTGACGTCGGCGGGCAACAGCCGGTAGTCGGGGTCGTTCCGCCGCTTCTGCCCGGCGCTCTCGAGGATGCGATTGATCTCGCCCCACGCGGCGTCGAACCGCCTCTTGAGCTGCATCATCCGTTCGAAGTCGGCGAGCGCGAAGTACAGCGTCCCCTGGATGAACGCCTGCACGTCGCCGCGCGCCCGGTGCTCGTAGAGATCGTCGACGGTGCTCACCTGGGCGAGCGTGCCGTAGGTGAAAGGCCCCACGGCCTCCTGGAGGTTCGCCTCCAGGTCCCGCGAGCTCCGGGCGAGCGCGAACGGAGCGCCCCTCTTCATGGTGCCGGCGAGCTCCAGCGCGGCGTAGATCTCGCCCCACTCGGAGGGCGTCTCCGCGCGCTCCTTCCTCTGCTCCATGAGATCGCGCAGCGTGGGGGGCGACATGAAGAAGTCGCTGTCCGAGCGCTTCGCGAGGACGCGAAGGCTCGTCAGCTTGGCGAAGTCGACCGGCTGAGCGGAGCCGGGATAGGGCGGAAGCGCATCTCCGATCGCGAGCGCGAACATCGCCTCGCTGGCCCGCTGCTTGTCGTTCGCGTGGCGGCTCGAGATCTCGCGGAGCCCCACGCGCCGTCGATCGATGAAGAGGGAGCTTACCTTTTCGACCTGCGTCCGGTTGACGACGAGATCCCGATCGGTCGCATAGATCCGGGCTCGTCCAAGGCTGTCCGGGCCCGCGTCGAGGAGCGTCCCAGCGGGCAGCAGGACCTCCCGGCCGCGGGAGGCGAGATCGACGATCAGGTTCACCCGATCCGGGACGGGCGGCCTCCGGGCCATCCGCAGGACCTGGCGATAGTAGAAGTCGAGGTGCCGTCCTGTCAGCGTGTTGAGCTCGGCCCGCGATTTCTCGAAGAGCTGCAGGAACGCGAGGAAGAGGACGAAATGTGGCCGGTAGAGCTCGGGCGCGGCCTCGGGGGTGAACTTCTCGGGCTCCCGGAGGAACGCCGCGACGTCCTCGGGCCGGAGCTTCGCGTCGACGAATCCGCTCCAGTCGCCCTCCGGCCCACCGCCGGCGCCGTAGTACGTGAGCTCTTTGCCGTAGGCGCGCGCGAACGAAAGGAGCTCCGCGGACGTTCGCTCGTCCACCGAGACGTAGCCGGGATCGAGCGCGGCGAGCGCGCGCCCCGCCTGGCTCGTACCGTCGCGCTCTGCGCCCGCAGGCTCTCTCGACGTGCTCGACATGGATGGCTTTGCCTTTCAGGTTCCCTTGAAGATCTTGTTGGTCGTCGTGAACATGCCCTTGCCCTGGTACTTCAGGGTCGAGTCCGGGATCGGCGGCCCCGGCCCCTTCGGCGGCTGCTTCGCCGGGTTCTGGACCTCGAACGTCGCGGTGAACGTGGTCCCTTTCAGGAGGACAGCATTGTCGCCGGTCTTGGTCTTCTCCGCCTTCTGATCGCTCCCGAGGGCGGCGATCTTCAGCGTCCCCTTGCCCGGGATGGAGTACCCCGGAATCACGTAATAGCAATTGGCGACCGAGACCTTGCCCTCGTCACCCTCGACGCAGAGCTTCTTCCCGTTCAGCGTCCCTGGGCCGCTCCCCTCCAGCTTTCCGGGCCTGGGATGGACGAGCGCGGGCGTGAAACTGGGCAGGAAGATCGCCTTGTCGCCGTCGACGAGGATGAGTCTTTCTTCCTCGGGGCTCTTGAGCTTTTTTTTCATGGCGCTCTCACCACCCGGGGAGGGTCGCCTCCGTGAGATAGAACGGGAAGACCATGTTGAAGCGCGAGTTCGTACCCCTGATGGTGTAGTTGACCGCGATGAGCACGCAGCCCGGCTGGGTGTCGCTCGCCGCGACGTCGATCCGATCGACCTGGATCCGCGGCTCGTGCTCGAGGATCGCGTCCGAAAGGAGCCGCTCGATGGTGTTGATCAGCCCCTGATCCAGCTCCTCGAACACCAGGCTCGCGAGGTCGCAGCCGAACGTCTCCGCAAGGACCCGCTCGCCCGGCGAGGTCCCCACCAGGATCTGCAGGCTCTGCTGGACGTCGGCGGGGCCGGAGACCATCTCCACGTCAGCGCCGCCGCGGCTGAACGAGGGCGGGAAGGCCCAGCCTCGACCGAGGAAAGAGCTCTCAGGTTGCATCCGGCTCCTCCCGGTCGGGCTTGCCGGCGAGCTGCTCGCTTGCCTGCTGCTGCACCTTGGCGACCAGCGCGTAGACCTTGGCGAACGGGAGCAGCCCCACCCCCTCCAGGATCAGGTTCGCCTCGTCCACCGTCACCGAGAGATGGATTTCTCTCACCTCCTGCCTCGATTGGCTCATTTGATGTCGACCTCCTTGCCGCTGATCGTGACGTTGCCGTCGATCTTGAGATTGAGATGCTTGCTGCTCGTGATCTCGATCCCATCCTTACCCATGGTGATCGAGTTCTGAGTGATCGAGTCCTGATCCCCCTTGCTCTTGCTCTTGATCTCGATCCCACCCTCACCCATGGAGATCGAGTTCTCGTGCCGGTCGGAGAGGACGATCGATTTTGCGCCGTCGTCGGGGTCGAGGAATTGTATCGTCGTCCCGAACTTGGTCACGATCCCGCTCTTGTCGTTCTTTTTGCTGGGCTTTCCCATCACCTTCGGGGGCGCGTTCTTCGACCCGAAGAGGGCCCCCAGGATCACGGGGCGGCGCGGATCGTCGTTGAAGAAGCCCACCACCACCTCGTCCTTGGGCTCCGGCCGGAAGAAGTACCCGCGCGCCTTGCCTGCGTCGGGCGCGGCGAGCCGGGCCCAGACGGCCTTGTCCTGCTTCGCGTCGACCCCGGGGAGGATGACCTTGACCCGGAGCTCCTCGTCGGGATCGTCCTCGAACTCTGCGACGACGCCGATCTGCAGCCCGCTCACCGCGGGCAGGAGCCCGGCCGCAGGCGCCTCGCGGATATCCTCCTTGCGGGAGAGCTCCTCGGGCGAGAGCCCGAACTGCACGTCGGTCCGCCAGCCCGACGCGTCGACCCGGTGGCGGAGCCCCGTCACCAGCGTCTTGCCGTTGAAGCGCTTGCCGATCCCCTCGACCTCCATCACGTCGAGGAGCCCGATGTCGCCAAAGCCCGGCACCGCGATCCGCCCGCGGAGCAGCGCCATGCGGCTCCTCGCCATGCGGGCGTCGGCCCAGGCTTGGAGTTCCTCGGCGACGACGGGGACCGGGTGGGAGAGCGTACAGGTGCCGTTGCCGACCGCCCCGCCGAGCTTGCCCCCGTCGAGGTTCCCCTGGGTGGCGTGGGCGCTCTTCGCCTTGCGGGCCGGCGTGGGCTTCTGCTCCTTGGGATCCCAGGCGACGCTCTCCACGGCCTCGTACTGGTGCTCGGCGTCGGCCTCGATCTCGACGTCGAAGATCTCGCTGATGCCATAAGAGAAGCAGTGTTTGGGCGCGCCTTCGATCTCCATCTTACGGAGCGAGATCTTGCCGTCCTCGACGACCACGAGGAGGCCGAGCGCGCCGGCCCGTGAGAGGATGAAGTCCCACGGCGTGGCGTGGTATTGCACCATCTCCGCGTGCTCCGGCCTCGTCTCGGCGATGGTGCCGACCTCGAGCTCCGCCGCCTCGATCAGCTGTTTCACGATCGCGCCGTCGGTCATCTTCCGGAAGACGGCGCTCCGCCGCGCTCCGGTCAGCCTGACCGCGGCGTCCTTGAGCCCGATCACCAGGACGGAGCCGTCGTCGCCAGCCTCCACCCCGTGCCGCACCACCACCCCCTTGAAGACGCACCGGTCTTCTTCCCCCTCGTACCGGAGCTTGATCTCGATCTTCGCCCCCGGCGCGAAGAAGCCCGTATCGCTGATAGCGAACGCCTGCTGCGCGGCGTCGCCGTCGAGCACGCGCAGCTCCGCTCGGGGGATCCGGTCGACCTCTCTCCGGATGTCGATGGAGATGAGCTCGCAGGCCGGGTCCATCGGCTTGCCGTCGCTGAGGATCGTGGAAGTCACCGCGGGCATGGCGCCGTCTACCCTTCCCCGGAGGTGCCGGCGCCCAGGTTGGCGAGCGGCGGAAAGAAGATCTCCTGGCCGGGGATCAGGCTCCTGAAGTCGTCCAGGCGGTTCCACCGCGCGACGTCCAGGTAGCGGGCGGACGAGCCATAGATGTCCTTGGTCAGCAGCGGCAGCGTGTCCCCGCTGCGCACGATCCGGCTGTGGGTCAGATCCGGCGACGTCTTGCCCTCCTCCCTGGCGCGCGCTTTGGCGGCCTTGTCGGAGATCAGCGTCACCTCGATCTCTGCCCGGAGCGGGGTGCCGTCGCGCTCGAACGCGGTGTACTTGATGTCGACCGCGGAGAGACGACAGGAGAACTTCAGCGAGCCCCACTCCACGAGGAGGTAATTGGGCTCGTGGATGTCCCCGTTGTAACGGAAGGTGACGTCGAGGAACGTCTTCACGCGATCCTTCACGCTCTTCCGCACCGGCGCGACGATTCCCATCGACTCCACGCCGGTGCCGTCGACCACCAGGGTGAGCGTGAGCTCGCTCGGCTTGCTCTGGCTGTACGAGAGCTGCGGCCCGCTGGAGCCCACCCCCTGCTTGGCCCCCCAGGCGATCGCGTAGCGCTGCGAGAACGACGCCGGGTTGAACATCGCCTCGAACGGCGCCCCGCTCGGCTGCCGGCGCCCGACGTCCTTGAACGCCGTGATCTTGAGCTTCTCGAGCTTGAAGAGGTTCAGTCCCACGATCATCTCTCCTTCGACGCCTTGAGGACCCGGAGGACCTCCTTGACCGCCGCCTCGATCACGGCCTCCTGCCCGGCGGCGTCGGGCGCGGCGGCGCGCGCGCGCGGCGCCCCCTCCGGGGGCGCGACGACGGCGCGGATCACCAGCTCTTTGATCTCCACAGGCATGGTCATACCTTCATGATCTGCATCCGGGCGTAGGCGAGCTCGAGCGACTCGATGAGCAGCTCCTTCGGCTCGGCGCTGAGGTCGGCGATCGACCATTTGACCGGATAGGCTCTGGAGAAGAACCACGCCGACACCGGGGTGTACGCCTCGCTGAAGAGGGTCACGAGGACGTTCGAGGGGGCGAATTTGAAGTTGGACATGGCGGCGTCGAAGTCGAGGCGCAGCCGCGAGCTCGCCACCATGCCGCGCTCCAACACCAGGTTGCCGTAGTCGACCCTCGAGGGCAGCGGCTGGGTGTAGAGGTTCTGTCCGCCCTCCTCGAGCGGCGTCGTCTTCACTGTCGCCGAGAGCCCAGTCACCTTCTTGAAGCGGATGTCGAGCGGGTTTGGCACCACGCCGCCGGCGAAGAAGAAGACGCCGAAGCGGAAGTTTACGAACATCTCGCTCTGCGGAACGAGCTCCGGGATGGCAGCGCTCATGAACCTGACCTCCACCCCTTCGGTCCGGGGCCCGGGGCGCCGCGCGGCGGGTCCGCGCGGGGCCCCGGATCTCGGCCGAAGGGACCGCCGTTGTCGCGAATGTCAGAGCCTGACAACGGAGACCTCCCTGACCTGCAGCTCGAGTGTGTCCACGACGACGTCGTTCGCGGTGGCGCTGAAGGTCGGCGCCTTGAGGCTGACGGGTACTGCGACGGCGACCTTCCAGGCGAGCACCGCCGCGCCCGTCGCGTCACAGAGGCTGACCTCCATGCTCCGGCTGTCCCGCTTGTCCAGCCAGTTGAACAGGAACAGCGGATCTGCCCCGAGGACGGTGCCGCGCTTGCAGGTGATAGGCGTGAAGCGCTTGGAGTTGAACGTCATGATCACGGGGCCCTCCTGGAAGCTCAGGCCGTGCGCGTACGTCACGTGCTCGCGCTCGACCGCGAGACCCGAGACCTCGGTGAAGCTCATCGAGGCCTCGTCCACCTTCACGCGGAAGTTGTACGCAGCGAGCGGGTAGCTCGTCCGCTGGTTGTCCGTCGACTGGGCCATCGCGCCGCTCTACGCCTCTTCGATCAGGATCGCGTCCGCCATCAGCTCCATGCTCTCGATGGCGGCCTCGTTGGACGATGCCGTGAAGGTGGGCGCGTCGAGCCTGGTGGGGAAGGCGTTCAGCACCTTCCAGCTGATCACCGCGTCGCCCTTCTCGTCGCAGAGGCGGACGTAGATGTCCTTCTTCTCGACCTGGTTCACCTGGATGGCGCTGATCCAGGCGTAGAGCGTGGCGACGCTGGTCTTCTTGACGATGCCCTTCTTCAGCGTGAGCGTCGGCGCGGTGGGCTGCGCCGGCATGTTCATCACCACCGGACCGGGCGCCGCCCCGCCGATGGGGCTCTCCTTGTAGGTCGTCGTCTCGCGCTTGATGCTGAGCCCGGAGATCTCCGAGAAGCCGACCGCGGCGCCCGCGATCTCGACTCGGTAGTTGTACGAAGGGAGAGGATACGCGGTCATGATCTCGCTCTTGGTCAGTGCCATGGCCTAGGCCTCCTGCATCTTGTGGGAGAAGCGAAGGACGACGAACTCGGCCGGTCGCACGGCCGCGATCCCGATCTCGACGATCATTCGCCCCTCGAGGATGTCCTGGTTGGTCATCGTCTTGCCCAGGCCCACGTTGACGAAGTAGGCCGCCGCCGGAGAGGGCCCGGCCAGGGCGCCGCGCTCCCAGAGGCTGTAGAGGAAGCTCTCGATCATCCCCTTGACCTTCAGCCAGGTCGTCATGTCGTTGGGCTCGAAGACCGCGAAGGAGGTCGCCTTTCGGGCCGACTCCTCGATCATGATGAAGAGCCGCCGGACGGGGATGTACCGCCACTCGTTGTCGTTGCCGGCCAGGGTCCTCGCCCCCCAGACGATGGTCCCCTTGCCGGTGAACGCGCGCACGGCGTTGATCGATTTACCCGCCGTCGGATCGACGTTGAGGGCATCCTGAGCGTCGTTGGTGATCTTCAGCACCGGGCCGATGACGGCCGCGACGCTGACGTTGGCGGGAGCCTTCCATACGCCGCGATCCCGGTCGACGCTGGCGTAGATGCCCGCGACCGCCGCGCTCGGCGGGAGGACGACCCGCTCGGCCGTCAGCCTAGCCTTGACCTGCTGATAGGTCGCCGTCTGGCTCGACTTGATGGTGGCGAGGGTGCCCCCGGTCGCCGCCCCGCCCTGGATGGTGACGGTGACGTCCGCGTCGGCGTACGCGTAGCTCAGGGAGGTCTGGAGGTACGGGTAGTAGGCGGCGCCGTAGGCCAGGTTGCTCGTCCCGATCTCGTCGCGGAACACGTCGATGTCCTTCTTGTCCGGCGCCGCGTCCTTCTTGACGTCGAAGATCGCAAAGCGATCACCCAGCTTGTGGCACTGGGCAAGGGCCGCCTGGCAAAGCTCGTGGTAGTCCGCGGCGACGAGGCTCACGGCGTCGGTCAAGACGATCAGCGTCGGCTCGTCCTCCTTCTCGAGCAGCAGAAGGCCGTCGGCGATCTTGTCCTTGGCGGGCGGTGACGTGTAGTCTCCGACGGAGACGACATAACATCTCCCGCCCCCGTTCTTGAAGTAGTGGCTCACAGCGTAGTACAGCAAGAACTTGGTATCGGAGCTCCGCGTCACCCCGGTCACCTGGGACGCGGCGTCCACCGTGACCGTAAAGCTCGCGAGATTGGGCCCGCCGAAGAGCTGCTCGTACTCGAGCATCGTGCTCACCTGGGCGATCGACGGGCTCTTCGGGCCCTTCTCGGTATATCCTATGAAGGCGGGGATCGCAGTGGAGACCTCCGCCACAGAGGGCGGCAGGGTCGACACCTCTTCCACGTAGACACCGGGCGTCATATAAGCAGGCATTGTTCCTCGATCTCAGGGGGTTTGAAACGGTTGCGCTCGATACTTGATGATCTGAAACAGCACATCCTCCTTTGCAGCGCTCTGCATCGACGGATTGGGCAGCGGGCCCGCCACGCGGTCGGGGCCGAGCCGGAGCTCGAGGCTCTTCCTCGGCTCTGCGCGAGCGGCGACGGGCTGATCGGAGACGAAGCACAGGCAGCGCATCCCGGGATACCGACTGGCAATCTGCGCCGCGACCGGGTCCACAGGGTCGAGGGTCACGGCGCTGAAGCGCAGCGCGTCGATGGCCCCGGCGGGCGAGGCGTCCACCACGGTGAGCTCGCCCCCGGCCGGCGCCAGGTCGGTGACGCAGTAGTAGGCCCATCGCGCCTGCCTGGCCGGGAAGCTGACCTGGAAGCGGGCGGGCTGCGGCGCGCTCCCGGGGCGGATCTCGACGGTGGCGAAGACGCCCGGCGGGAGCCGCGGCCGGGCCGGGTCGGCGGGGGCTAGCCGCAGCTCGCCGTCGGTCCCAGCGCCGGCGTCCGTGAAGACCGGCGCCGAGTGCCCGCGGAGGCCGGTGAGGTCGGTGACGACGGCGAAATCGCCACCCCGGACCGCGATGTAAAAGAGCAGCGCCGCGTCCCCCGGGAGCGGGAGGAAGGGTTGTCCCATGGGGTCGAGCGGAGAGAGGACCCGGACGCCCTGAGCGCTCGATCGCACAAGACAGCGATGATCGCGGAGCAGTCGCGCCGTGGCGTCGCTCGGCTCGATCGAGAGGTCCGGACACCGGAGGTCGGTGTAGAACGCGTGCTTCAAGAGCACCTCGATGATCGCGACGTGCTTCACTGGTGGATCCTCAGCACCGGATCGCTGATCTGCGGTGCGCCGAGGCCGTTCTCGTCCTGGAAGACGGCCATCCGGACCTTGTAGAGGAGCGAAGGTTGATAAGCGCTCCGAAGCATGCCCCAAAGCTGGTTCAGCTCGGAGAGGGGGGGCGTCAAGAGCTCCATGGTGAGCTTCTCGATCCTGTCGCTCAGCGCCGGCGTGTTCTCGTGGTCGAGGACCCGGCGGCCCTGGAAGAACTGCAGGATCAGCGAGATGCACCGCAGGCCTTGCTCGTACTCTTTGAAACGGGCGGCGAAGACGACGTAAGCGTTCATCTGGATCGCCGGCTGGACGCG
The DNA here is from genome assembly GCF_028553905.1 of Sorangium sp. So ce836. Taxonomy (NCBI): domain Bacteria; kingdom Pseudomonadati; phylum Myxococcota; order Polyangiales; family Polyangiaceae; genus Sorangium; species Sorangium sp. So ce836. Next base: position 7,851,616 of record NZ_CP102233.1, read on the forward strand.
CTGCGTGGTGCCGTCCGGCAGCGTCAACCGGAACGGGTCGGCCGGTCGCAGGGTGTGATCCTCCTCGAGGTTGACCAGGAGGAGCGTGACGGCTCCGAGCTTGAGCTCGAGGCTGTCCACCTTCTCGCTGTCGAGGAAGACGACCGGCCCCTGGTCGGGCACCGGGCCGCGCCAGCCCGAGTTCGCGGTCAAGTGCTCGTTCACCGTGTTCCTGAGCAGGACGAGGATGTCGCTGATCACGGCTGACGACTCCTGGAGCCCTGAACTTGTCCCGCTCTCATTGGCTCTCATCCTTGAAGGTCTTGGGTCAGCGCATCCGCGGCGCGACGCCTGAGCGTCAGGCTGCGTCGAGCGGATCGCCACGATGGAAGCGCATCGACGCCCGCGGGCGAGGTCGTGGGTCCCCCGCCGGCGCCGAGCTCGACATCGGTAGTACCCGCGGCCGGCCGCGTTGACAACTTAAGCCATTTTAAGAGGCCTCGTATTTAGCGGCGTGACCGGGGCGTGTCGTGCCACCGTTCCCGCAGCGGTTCTGGAGCGAGGAGGAGCGCCGCGGCTCGATGGGTATGGCAAGGATGACCAAGATCGTGGAGAACGCCGCCGATCTCGAGCGGGAGCTGCTCTGGTTTCGCAGCGTCCTCGAGGCGCGGATCAAGATCCATTTCGGCAACGATGCGACCGGGGGGAGCGTGCTCGACATCGCGCCGCCCGACCTCGGCGGGTCGAGCTCGGAGTACGCCGGCTTCGTGCGGCGCCATCAGCTCTCCTTCGTCGAGCGCCTCGCCCTGGTGCTCGCCCTGGTCCCGCACCTGCGGCCCCAGCTCCTCGACGTCTGCTTCGGCCGCGACGCCGCCGTGGATCGGAGGCTCACCGAGTTCGGCGGCGCCCAGCTCGGCGCCGACGGCGAGCTCCTGCCCACGGCCGAGACGCTGGCGTTCATCCTCGGCGGCGACGACCTCGCGGTCCGGTTCTCGGCGCAGCTCCTCCTGGATCCAGAGCACCTCTTCGCCAGGCACGACGTCCTCAGGCTCGGGGGCGGCGACGAGGTGACGCCGATGAAGGCTCCCCTCCGGATCTCGGAGGAGCTGCTCTGTCTCTTCACCACCGGCGAGCCGCGGCGGCTCGGCTGCGGGCCCGGCTTTCCCGCCCAGCGGATCGAGACGCGCCTCGGCTGGGAGGACGTGGTGCTGCAGCCCAGCACCCGCAAGCACCTCGAGGAGATCGAGACATGGATCGAGCACGGAGCGACGTTGATGGCGGACTGGGGCATGGCCGGGAAGCTGCGCCCCGGCTACCGCAGCCTCTTCTATGGCCCGCCGGGCACGGGCAAGACGATGACCGCCTGCCTGCTCGGCAAGTCCACCGGCCGTGAGGTCTACAAGGTGGATATCTCCCTGATGGTGTCGAAGTACCTCGGCGAGACGGAGAAGAACCTCGGCCGGGTCTTCGACCAGGCCGAGCGCAGGGGCTGGATCCTGTTCTTCGACGAGGCCGACGCGCTCTTCGGCAAGCGCAGCGAGACGCGGGACGCGCACGACCGTTACGCCAACCAGCAGGTCTCCTTCCTCCTCCAGCGCATCGAGACGTTCGACGGGCTCGCGGTCCTGGCGTCCAACCTGCGCGACAACCTCGACGACGCCTTTGCGCGGCGGTTCGAGTCGATCATCTACTTTCCGATGCCGCGCGCCGAGGAGCGCGCGCGGCTGTGGCGGCAGGGGCTCTCGCCCAAGGCGAGGCTCGACGGCTCCGTGGACCTGGAGAAGATCGCGCGCGAGCACGCGCTCGCGGGGGGCGCGATCATGAACGTGATCCGCTACGCCTCGCTTCAGGCCCTGAGAGAGCGCGGCCGCCCCCTCACGGTAGAGGACCTCCTGCAGGGCATCCGGAAGGAGTATGCCAAGCAGGGGAAGGCGGGTTGAGCGGACGCCCGCGCGGTGCTCGCCTTGATTTCTCTTGAGATGACGAGCTCGGCGTCGCCCGCCTCAGCAGGGATCTCCCGGTCGCCCCGTCGCCAGCCGCGCTCTCATGAATTTTTCTTAAGCTGACAGTCGGCGCCGTCCGGTTCATGAGGGCATCTCTGCGCGAGCGAGGGGGCCGCCCCGAGGACCGCGCCCATGACCACGGAAGATCCTATGGACCAGAACGAACCTCTCCCGTTCGGCGGCTCGTCGTCGGTGACGGTCGGCGTCTCCTTTCGCGCTCCCCTCGGCGAAGGCGACACGCCGAGGCGCGCGATCGAGCGGCTGCTGCGATCGGTGGGCGAGGCCCTGTCGGCCCATTTCGAGGGCCGCGCGACCGCGCGCCTCGACGTCGAGCGCGCCACCGCGACGGCGACCCTGCGCATCCCCGAGCCGGCCGGCAGCACGAAGGTGTGCGACGTCTCGGTGACCTTGCTCGCCGACGAGCTCGACGGGGATGGAGCGCTCGTCGTCGTCCCGCGGATCCGCGCCGAGATCTACCGCCGGAGGGGCGACGTCGACTGGCTGGCCCGCGACGCGTCGGCGGACGTCGATCGGCTCGCCGGCGAGATCGAGGACGCCCTCTCGTCGGTCTCGCCGTAGCCGCGCAGCGCACGTTCATCGCGGGCGCGCCATCCCGCGCTCGAAGGAGGTCCACCGTGAAGTTCGCCGACGACAGAACGCCCTCGCCGGCCCGCGCCGCGGTCGCCGCGCTGGTAGCGCTCCCGCTCACGGCGTGCGCGAGCGCCGCGACGGTCACGATCGACAAGGCGGTCCGGGAGCTCGCGCCGGACTACCGCGCGCGGACGCCCGTGAGCGGCTCGGCGGGCCTCGGGCGCCGGCTGCTCGGGGACCAGCCCGAGACAAACGCGTGCTTCGACGGCGACCCGGGGACCGCGGCCCCGAGCTGGTCGGCCGTGGTGCTCCACTACGAGGACGCGCTCGACGGGAAGCTCCGCGCCGACCTCGGCCCCGCCGTGAGCATCGCCCCCCCGCTCGGCGCGTCCTCGAAGCGGAGCGCGACCATCACCCTGACCGACCTCGAGGAGAGCAGGCTCTCGGCGGTCTACCTGAACGCGAGCGGCGCGTGCGCGAGCCTGTTCGCCGAGACCGGTACGACCTACGTGAAGGTGCTGACGCGCGCGATCAAGGCGGCGACGATCGACGTGGCGACGGAGGAGGCGGGCGCCGTGACCGTCGCGGTGCTCGCGCCCGCGACCGGCGGCGCCTCCCTGAGCGCGGCGAGCTCGTCGGGCCGGAGGCTCCAGGGGACCTCCCTCTTCTTCGCAGACTATCCCGAGTGCTTCAGCGTCGCTTACCAGAAGAGCGACTGCGCCGACGCGGCCGTGGGGCCGGGCAACACCTGCGATCTCGGCGCGTGCTCGTTCAACGTCGCGGCGCTCGACACCGGCGGCGGCGCCTGGACGGGGCGGCTCTCGTGCGAGGGGGGCGCGGCGCGCGACCTCGGTGGCGCGCTCGGCGCGTGGGGAGAGGCGCAGAAGACGGCGCCCGGCGTGTCCTACAACGTCCGCGTGCTGAACGGCGCCCGCCTGGGGACCGTGAGCGTCGATCTCCGGCGCTGGGTGACCCGCTCGGAGTCGCCCGACAGGTGCGCTGCCCCCGCCGCCTCCGCGCCCGAGGACGCCCCTTGAACCGAAACCCCTTCCCAGGCCCGCAGCCTTACCGCGCCTCGGATCGCGATCGCTTCTTCGGGCGAGGCGACCTCGCCTACCGGCTCGAGGCATCCATCCTCGCCAACCGCTGCGTCACCGTCTTCGGGCCGTCCGGCGCGGGCAAGTCCTCCCTGGTGCAGGCGGCGGTCCTCCCGTCGCTCATCGAGAAGCAGGAGATCCGCGTGGCGCGGGTCGACGCCTGGCCCGAGGATCAGGACCCGACGCGCTGGCTCGCGGACGCGGTGTACGGCGCCCTCGGCCTCGGCGAGCGGCCGGCCGGCGCCTCGCCCGCGGACGCGCTGCTCACGGCGGCGCAGCGCGCGGCGCGGGGATCGCCGCGGCTCGCCGTCGTCTACCTCGATCAGATCGAGCAGCTGCTCTACGCGACGCGCGGCCCGGCCGAGGCCGAGGCGCTCTTCGACTGCGTGGACCGCCTCGCCGGGCTGCCCACCCGCAACCTGCGCCTGGTGCTGTCGCTCCGCGAGGACTACCTCGGCCGCTTCCGCGATCGGCTGCGCGAGCACCGCCGGCTCCTCGATCACGGCTTCCGCGTCGGCCCGCTCACGGTCGCCGAGCTCTGCGAGGCCGTCTGCCAGGCGGCCGCCGCGGGCGAGCCGCCGCAGGCGTGGGCGCCGGCGGACATGCGCCCGCTCCTGCTCCAGGTGCGCGTGCCCGGCCAGGCCGCGGGCGACGACGCCGAGGCGCAGGCCGCGTACGCGCAGATCGTGTGCCGCGCGCTCTTCGAGCAGCGCGCGGAGGGGGGAGCGGCGGCCTATGCGGTCGAGGCCGAGGCCATCCTGCGCCGGTACCTGGAGGCGACGCTCGCCGGCCTCGGCGCGCTGCGCGGCGGGGCCGAGCGGCTGCTCGAGGATCACCTGGTGACGGCGGACGGCAGCCGCACGCTGCGCACCGAGAAGGAGCTGCTCCGGGTCCTCCCCGCGGACGAGCTCGGGCCGGCGCTGAGGGCGCTGGAGGGGGCGGCCATCCTCCACGCGGCGGAGCACCAGGGGAGCCGGTACTTCGAGATCGGCCACGACTGGCTGGCGCGCGAGGTCTTCGATCAGCGGCGGCAGCGCCAGCACCTGGAGGCGCGGCGGCGCGAGCGGGCCGAGGCGGACGCGAGGCTCGCCGAGGAGCGCGCGCGGCGGCGCCGCTCCGCCGCCGTCGCCGCGGCGGCGCTCGTGGTCGCGGCCGGCGCGGCGGCGCTCGGCTCGGTGGCGTACGGCCAGAAGCTCCGCGCGGATCGCCTGCGCGTCGAGGAGGTCCGGGCTCGACGCGAGGCCGACCGGCAGCGGGACGTCGCGGAGGAGCGGCGCTCCGAGGCGCACGACGCCAGGATCCTCGCGGGCTTCCGCGAGCTCGCGGTGCGCGCGCAGCTCCCGCTGGCGATGAAGCTCCTGCCCGAGGCGGAGCTGCCGAGCGCGCGCCGCGGCTGGATCGAGCTGGCGAGCGACGCCCTCAACGCGAACGCGCTCCGCGCGACCCTCCGCGGGCACGCGGGCGCCCTCGCCGCGGCCGTGTGGAGCCCCGACGGCGCGCGCGTGCTCACGGCCTCGGCCGACGGCACCGCGCGCGTGTGGCGCGCCGACGGCACCGGCCAGCCCGTGGTGCTGGAGGGCGGCGGCGGGGCCATCCTCGCGGCCGCGTGGAGCCCCGACGGCGAGCGCGCGCTCGCGGGCTCGGAGGACGGCACCGCGCGCGTGTGGCGCGCCGACGGCGCCGGTCAGCCGGTGGTGCTGAGGGGCCACCGCGGCGCCGTCACCGCGGTGGCCGCGAGCCCGGACGGCGCGCGCGTGCTCACGGCCTCGGCCGACGGCACCGCGCGCGTGTGGCGCATAGGCGGCGAGGGCGATCCGGTCGTCCTCACGGGCCACCGAGGCCGCATCAACGCGGCCGCGTGGAGCCCCGACGGCGCGCGCGTCGTCACCGCCTCCGACGACCGGACGGCGCGCGTCTGGCTGATCGCGAAGGGCAGGAGCCGCGTCCTCCGCGGGCACACCGGCGAGGTGATCGCCGTGGCCATGAGCCCCGACGGCGCGCGCGTCGTCACCGGCTCGCGCGACCGGACGGCGCGCGTCTTCACGCTGGCCGGCGCCGGCGCGCCCGTGGTGCTCGCCGGGCACGAGGACAGCGTCCTGCACGCGGCCGTGAGCCCCGACGGCCTGCGCGTGGCCACCGCCTCGGCCGATCGGACCGTGCGCGTCTGGAGCGCCGCCGGCGACGCCGAGCCGGTCGTGCTCTCCGGCCACGCGCTCGCCGTGACCTTCGTCTCATGGCGCCCCGACGGCGAGTACGTCGCCAGCGCCTCCGCGGACCGTACGGCGCGCCTCTGGCCGGCGGACGGCAGCGGCCCGCCGCTCGTCCTGGTCGGGCACCGCGCGCCGCTCCGCTCCGCGGCGTGGAGCCCCGACGGCGCGCGCGTCGTCACCGCGGCGTCCGATCCGTGGGAGCGCTCGTCCGACCGCACCGCGAGGGTGTGGAGCGCCGAGCCGCTCCGGGCGATGCCGCACCGGCGTCGCGACCTCGGCTTCTTCCACGCGGCGTCCATCGTCGAAGGCGGCGAGCGCGTCGTCGCGGCGCACGAGGACCGGACGGCGCGCGTCTTCCGGGTCGACGGCGAGGGCGAGCCCGTCGTGCTCAGGGGTCACGAGGGGTGGGTGGCGAGCGCTGCGCCGAGCGCCGACGGCACGCGCGTCGTCACGGCCTCGTTCGATCGCGCGGCGCGCGTATGGAGCGCCGACGGCAAGGGCGAGCCCGTCGTGCTGAGGGGCCACGAGGCCGAGGTGCGCGCCGCCGTGTTGAGCCCTGACGGCGAGCGCGTCGTCACGGCGTCCGACGACGGGACGGCGCGGGTGTGGAGCGCCGACGGAGAGGGCGAGCCCGTCGTGCTGCGCGGGCACGAGGACTGGCTCACCTCGGCCGCGTGGAGCCCTGACGGCGCCCGCGTGCTCACCACGTCGCTCGACCACACGGCGCGGGTGTGGAGCGCCGACGGCGAGGGCGAGCCCGTCGTGCTGCGCGGGCACGGCGGCGGCGTCCACGCCGGCGCGTGGAGCCCTGACGGCGAGCGCGTCGTGACGGCGTCCGACGACGGGACGGCGCGGGTGTGGAGCGCGCGCGGCGAGGGCGAGCCCGTCGTGCTGCGCGGGCACGACGGCGCGGTCCTCCGCGCCCTCTTCAGCCCCGACGGCGAGCGCGTCGTCACCTCGTCGGCCGACGCCACGGTCCGCCTCTGGAGCGCTGCCGGCGAGGGCGCGCCCATCGTGCTCGGAGCGTCGGCGCCGGTCATCGCGCTGGCCTTCCTCGACGGAGGGCAACGGCTGATGACCGTCGCCATGGACAACGGCATTCACACCTGGAGCATCGACGTGGACACCCTGAAGAAACGCCTGCTGACCGCGCATACCGATTGCCTGCCGCCGTACATGCGCGTCACCTACCTCGGTGAGACCGCGTCCGCCGCCCGGGATCGGCACGCGGCGTGCGAGCGCTCGTACCAGCGCGCGCCGCTCCTCGCGGAGGGCCGGGGGCGATGATGGCGCGCGACACGGCCGCGGCGGCGGCGCTGGTGCTCGTGTCGGCTCTGGGCGCGTGCGGGCAGCCCGGCGTCGAGGAGGGCGGAGCCGAGCCGGCGACGTCCGCCGGCGAGATCGCCGTCGAGACCCGCGCCCCCGCGGCGGCGCGGCCGGCGGTGCACAGGCTCGGCGCCGGCGAGCGCCGGGTGAAGCTGCTCGTCCTGCCCGCCGACGCCGTGGTCGAGGTCGACGGCGTCCCGGTGCGGCGGCGGGACGGCGTCATCGAGCTCTCGGGCAAGGTCGGGCAGACGTACCGGGTGCGCGTCTCCAGGGGGGCACGGCACGGCGAGACCACCGTGACCCTCACGGACGCCGGCGCCTCGCCGCCCTCGCTCGATCTCGCCGCGCTGGCGCGGGCGGCGCGCCGCCCCGGGCGCGGCCTCCTCCCGGCCGCGCCCGCCGAGCCGCCGGCCGCCGGAGCCGTCGACTCCGCCGCGCCGGAGCTCGCCGAGACGCCGGAGCCGGCGCTCGAATCCATGTTGCCCGGCGTCGCCGCCGAGCACGACGTGCTGGCGGGTCACCTGGCGATGGAATCGCCGTCCGGATCCGCGATGGGCGCTGCGCTCGGCGCCGCGCGGCCGAGCGAGGGTCCGGCGTGCGTATGTCCCCCGGCGGCGCAGGTCACCCCCAGGTGCCCGACCGGCGCGGCCGCGGAGGCGCACGCGAAGCCGCGCAGCGGCGTGCTGGCCGGAGACGCCTTCGAATGAGGGCGCGCGCGATGCCGGGCACGACGCGCCGACGCTCCGCGCACGGCGGCCTCCTCCTCGCGGCGGTGCTCCTGGCGCCGCTGCCCTTCGGCTCGCTCGCCGCCGCGCAGCCGGGCGGGCCCGGCGAGGTCCGGCGTCGCGAGGATGCGCGCGCGCACTTCCAGCGCGGCATCGCGCTGCGCGATCAGGAGCGCTGGGCCGAGGCGCTCGCCGAGTTCCAGACATCGCGCGCGTTGCTCATGACGCTGAACGGGACGACCAACGCCGCCGCGTGTCTCATCCAGCTCGAGCGCTACCTGGAGGCCATCGAGCTGTACGAGAGCGCGCTGCGCGACTTCTCCGAGCGGCTCAAGGGCGAGGACAAGCGCGATATCCTGCTGGTAGTAAAGCTCCTTTACAATGCCGTCGGGGCCATCGCGATCGTGGGCGCCGAGCCGGGCGCGACGGTCCTGCTCGACGGCGTGCCGCGCGGCGAGCTCCCGCTCGGCGCGCCCTTGCGCGTGCCTCGCGGCCCCCACACCGTCCGCGTGGTCAAGGCGGGGTACCAGCCGTTCGAGCAGCGCCTCGACGTGGACGGCGGGGAGACGGTCCCGGTGACGGCGCGGCTGATCCGGCTCCAGGAGACGGGCACGCTCGAGATCGCCGAGCCGCCGAGGGAGGGGCCGGACGCACGCCGGATCCGGCTGGCGCGAGATGCCGGGGCCATCGACGACCGCGAGGCGCGCGGCCCGCGCCGTACGCCCCGCTTGCTCGCCGAGGTGAGCGCCGCGGCGCCGCTCGTGGTGTCGCTCGGCGAAGACACGCCGACGGGGTGCGTGGGGTCCTGCAGCGAACCCCTCGGCTCTGGCGTCAGCTTGCTCGTCCACGGAGGGTACGGCATCGACCATCTCTCGTTCGGCGCCTCCGCGGGCTATCTGGGCGTGCAGCAAGCCGTCCGCGGGCGCATCGCGACGCTCGAGGCCGCCGGCGGGGCGTCGTACTCGGTGCGCGTCGACGACACGACGGCGCTCCGCGGCGCGCTCTTCGGCGCCTGGGTCGGGTACTCGTCGGGCGAGCGCCTCCTGCTCCACGCTCGGCTGGGCGCCGGCGGGCTGTTCGGCGCGGTCGCGGGGTCGCGCGCGAGCGCGCGGGCGTCGACGAGCGGCGCGCCGTCGTTCGGCCCGCTCGAGCGGAGCGCGGCGGCGCGCTTCGTGTACGTCGCGCCCGAGGTGCGCGCCGGCGTCCGGCTGGCCAGGCGGGTCGAGCTCACCCTGGGGCTCGCGGTGCCCCTGCTCATCGCCGTGCCGAGGCCGGCGTCGAGCCAGCGGGTGTTCGTCGACACCGCCGCTGGGGTCGATCACGCCGCCTCGGCCTGGTTTCCGGCCGAGCCCCTCACGGCCCCGCTCTTCCCGCTCTTCATGCCTGCCCTGAGCGCCAGGTACGACTTCTACTGAGGCCGACCAGCCTCCGGCGCACTGCCGCGCGCGGGTGGAGATCCCACGATGACGTTGGAGCCTTGCGGCGCTTTCCGAGGTGATGTTGACGCAGCGTCGCCCAGCTCAGGGGCAGCTGCCGGCGAAGCTCAGGAAGCTCTGCACGCAGAGGTCCGCCTGAGCTTGGCTGGTGAGCGGCATGGTGGTGAGGGTGTTGGCCACCGACACGTATCCGCACTGGTCGGGCTCCGGACCGAACTGGCCGTTGACAGCGAACTCGACGAAGGGGCCCTCGTGGCCATTGGCGTCACTCTTCAGATAGTAGTAGATGCTGCCGGGGCCCATGAAACCCGAGTAGTTGATGCACCGGACGGGGGGAGCAGGGGGACCCCACCCGGGCATGCCATCACACGGGCACGCTGGCCCCGTGGGCCCCGTGGGCTGGCAGGTGCCGCTCTGGCAGGTGAAGCCCGACCCGCACGAGCCGCAGTCGAGCGTCCCGTCGCAGCCATCGGCGATCGAGCCGCAGGTCGCTCCCTGAGCGTCGCAGGTGGTGGGGACGCAGACGGCCGTCTCGCAAGTCGTCCCCGTCCAGCCGGGCGCGCACGTACAGGTGTACCCGTTGACCTGATCGTTGCACGCGCCGTGGACGCAGGGGCCCGACGCGCAGTCGTCGATGTTGGTCTCGCAGTTCGTCCCGGAGAAGCCGGGCGCGCACGTGCAGGTGTACCCGTCGACCTCATCGTTGCACGTGCCGTGGACACAGGGGCTCGGCGCGCATTCGTCGATGTTGGTCTCGCAGTTCGTCCCCGTCCAGCCGGGCGCGCACGTGCAGGTGTAACCGCTCTCGGTCGCGGCGCAGGCGCCGCCGTTCTGGCAGGGGGCCGAGGCGCAGGGGTCGGTGCAGGTACCGTTCTGGCACAGCAGGCCATCGCAGCACGGGAGGGTGGCGTCGCACGGCGCGTTCACGGGGAGGCAGCCCTGGCCGTTGCAGGTCGGGTCGTAGAGCGGCGAGCTCGGGTCGGTGCTGGTGATGTAGTCACCGTCGTGGGCGCTGTGCGCGTTGATGCACGCCTTGTCGCTGATACGAAGGATCGTGTACGGCTTCGTCGCGGAGCCGGTGTGGTGGCAGATCTGGACCGTGCCGCCGGGATCGAAATAGGTGCACTGCTCGGGGGTGAGCGCGTCATGTCCCCCGCCCACGGCGTCCCCGTTTTCGTCGCCGTCGGCCGCGGAGGGGCCGGCGCTGGTACAGCCTGCGAGCAGCAGGGTGGAGAGAGCCGGGATCGTCAGAGCGTGGAGAAGTGAACCTGCAAGATACCGCATGGGTCATCCTTTCAAGGTTGTGCTTGCGCTGGCTGGAGGAGGGTCGGCCGGTATATTCAAGTTAGATGCCAGTGTCGAATCGGCGCTTGCCGAGGTGATGTTGACGCAGGCCCCTGCATGGCATTCGGTGAGTGCGCTCCGCCGGTTCCCGTCGCCCAGGTCCAGTCGCGCGCCGCCGCCTGCTGCTGCCTGAATGCCTCACCTGCGGACACCACGACGCACCGCCGTGACCGACCGCGGCGACCCTGCCGAGTCCGATGACAGAGCGATCTTCCACCATAGGTTCAGGCGAGGATGCAACAGCGACGAGCTCGTCCGCGCGTTTGTCTTGCCGTTCGTGGACAGCTCGCTGCCGTTTCTGGACAGGCGACATCGTTCGCGCACGCGATCGGTAGCGATCTGTGCGATACGTCGAGGTCGAACCCGGCTGCGGGTACGCCATGGTGTGCTGCGGGCGGTTGGCCCGGGGTGGCGTTGTCGCCGGAGTTGTTGCTCGTGGGTGCCAGCGCTCGTGACGTTCAGGGCCGGCGTCGCGACTGGAGGCGCGGCAGGCCCGCGGCCGCGCGCCCCACGGACAGCGTCTCGGAGGGGCTCTCCCCGAACCGGCGCTTGTAGTCGACGCTGAACCGCCCCGGGTTACCGAGCCCGAGCGCGGCCACGACGCCCGCCACCGACGTCCCGGCCGAGGGCTCGGCCAGCTGGCGGCGCGCGAGCTCGAACCGGCGCCACCGCAGGAAATCCATCGGTGGCATTCCCCGGCTCGCCACGAAGGCTGCTCGCAGGGACCGCTCCGGCACGCCCGCAGCGGCGACGATGTCGGCCAGCGTGATGGGCTCCGCAGCGTGCGCGGCCATGTATTCTTCAGCCTTCCGGACGCACGCCGGGGCCACGCGCGGCGGCGGTGCATCGAGGACCTCCGATAGGCTGTGCCGGGTGTGTATCAGGAGGCTCGTGAAGAGGGCACCACGCAGCCCGGCGAGCAGCATCGGCGAGGCCCATGACTGCTCGATCTGGCGGCGGAAGAGCTGCGCGACGTCGTGTACCGTGCGGCCCGGTCCGTCCTCGATGTCGAGCGCCGTACCGAACCGGATCGGGCCGCGCAGCGCAGCGCCGGTGAGCGTGGTGAAGTGGGCGTCGAGCGCTCCGCGGTCGATCACGAGGGTCCGCCCGTGAAACTCCCCGCTGACATCGAGCGAGCAGGATCGCCCTGGTGAAAGCAGCGCGCCCCGCCGGCCCGGCACGATGCGGAAGGGCTCGCCCGCGTGGTCGCCGGCGCTCTCGCCCTCGGCCGAGAGAGACAGGATGTATTGCTCCCCGACTGCCGGCACGAAGGCCCGCCCTCCGCCGGGCCAGTCGCCCGTCACGACACGGATTGTGCCGAAGGAGGCGACCTCCATCGCACAGCCGAACGATGTGCCGCGCCTGGGCTCGAGGGTCGCGTCCACGTAAACGCGGCGGAAGGCCTCCCGAGCCTCGCCGACGTCGCTGGTGCACACAAGCTGAGCCCGCGCAATCCCCGCCCCCCGCGCCTGCGCGGCGCGGGAGGGCCCTTCACCCCTATGGCTTGTCTGGACAAAGCGAGGCGCACGACCCGGCATTGGAGGAGAAGGGAGCACAAACGTCAGAGAATGTGAAATTTTGGGAGCCAGCCAGACAGCGCTCCGCGGCGCGCTCTTCGGCGCCTGGGTCGGGTACTGGTGCCGAAGAAGACGACCTCGCCGTCGTGGGTGGCTGTGCCGAGATACTGAATTTGCCGGTCGCTGAGCATCGTGCGCGCCTCGCCGGACGTTTTTTTGGGCAGACCTCCCCCCTCCGGCCGCCGGAGGAGCGGTCGTCACGGCAGGTGCAGGCTGGGAGCGGCGATCCACCCCGGGTGGGGAGAGCGCGGTCCGCACATCACGTCGGGAGTCGCGGCCGTGGAGGGGTGTGAGGGGCGTGGCGTGGTCTTCAACGGAGGGAGGAGGATCGTCGCCACCGACGACCCGAGGAGAGCCGCCGGGCGGGATGCGCCCTACGACTGAACGACGTAGGCGACGAACGAGAAGTTCGCGTCTTCCAGCGCACCGCTAGCCTTGTCGACCGAGCAGACATACACCGCTGGCGGGCTGTGCTCGTGGTTGTACGTCGAGAACTGGTTGTCGGCGGACTGTCTGCCGGCATCGTCGACCGGCGTGACGACGACGATCGGAGCCTGCGACGACGTGGCATTGAAGGTGATCTTGTACCTCCCCGTCGAAACCCTCGTGGAAGACCAGCCCCCGGAGCCGGGGTTCAGCATCCCGCCGTCAGACTGCCTCACCGAACCAAACACTACGGACGTTGCCATTTCTCTTCTCCTATCTTGTTGTCAGCGACGCGCGCGCCCGTGGAGGCCAGGACCAGCAAGGCCCTGTGACCTCCTACGCGATTCATGTCGCTGCCCCACGACTGGTAACGCCGAGCTCGTCCGATGTCGCCTTAATCATTCCTAAGAACGCCTCCTGGCCGTGGCCGACTTCCTGCTCGTTCAGCCGTCGCCGGCGAGGGGGATCGTCAACCTCCACATGTCGTTGAGCAGCACCGGCGCGAACTCCGCGGTCGCTCCCCCGAAGATGTAGAGCTCGTAGGCGGTGGCGGTCCTGCGAGAGAAGGAGAACTGGCCGAACCTCGGCGCCGGCGCCGGCCCCGCCATCGCGGTGTCCACGCGCGTCCAATCCCCGGTGTCGAGATCGAAGTACCAGACGTCGGACAGGGTGGTACCGTCGAACTGGCTGCCCCCGAAGAGCCAGATTCGATGGCGGCGCTCGTCGGCGATCAGCTTCGCGTTGTCGCGGTGGCCCGGTCCGCTGTCCTCGTCGAAGGCGATCTGCTCCCAGGTCTCCGTGTCGACGTCGAGCATCCAGAGATCGCCGAGGTAGTTCTCCGGCGTGAACAGGCCGGTCCCGTTCACGGCGTCGTTCGTGTATCCGCCATAGAGCAAGAGCGCGTTCCAGCCCTCGGAGTACACGAGCGGATGATGGGCTCGAGCGCGCGGGACAGGCGAGCCGGTCGCGACCTGCTTCCAGCCGTTCTTGTAGCGGACCAGGTCGTGCTGGAGGCCGTCCGGGCGGTTGATGAAGGCCGACAACGTCGACGACGAGCCTGAGAATGCGTACGCGACGGTCTTGCGTTTCCCCTTCCCTCGCACGGCGACCGCCTCCGTGGAGCGATTCGCGAGCCGGACTTCGGCCGGCTTCTGCGCGATCTGCGTCCACCCGTGCGCCCGATCGAACCGGAACGTGTCCTGGTGCGTGAGATCGAGCCCGCGCCGGAAAGGACCTCTCCCGCCGGAGACGAACAGGGCGTCGTCCTCGGCGACGCTCCACATCATCGCCTCGGCCCGGGCGGAGGGCCCGCCCGTGTACTGGCCGAGATCGTGCCAGGTCCGCGTGTCGACGTCGAAGACGCTGAAATCGGCGACGGGCTCGTCGTCCGGGTAGGTCCCGTTCAACCCGCCGAAGATGTAGAAGCGGCCGTCCTGATACGCGCTCGAACCGTCCCAGAGGGCGTCGGGGATGGCTCCGTTCTGCGCGATCGCGGTCCAGTAGGGTAAGCTCGACGGGGCTTCGCTCGGGCGGTCCCCGCAGCTCGTGGGGTGAACGCGGCCTCCCCCTCGATGCACGGCGAGGCGCTGCGCGTCGGTCAGCGCGGCCTCGTCCCCGCCGGGGCGCTCGTGGATCTCCGCCGGCGCCTGCGAGCAGCCGCCCGCGAGGAGCGCGAAGCTGATCGGGACGAGGATACGGAGGAGGGAGGCGATCGGGATGAGCGTACCTTTACGGGTCATGGGTGTTCTCCGGCTCCAGTGAGGGCGCCCGCGGCAGGCTCGGACCGCGCCGAGACGCGCCGAGACGCGACGGGGACGCTACGACGGGGCACACGCCGGCGATAGACGCACGTTCGTCGTATTGCGGAGCGAGGGCGAATCATGGTAAAATGCTTCGTTTTGTGCGCGTGTCGTCGAGCGTCCTCGCGGAGGGCCGGCCCCGTTCACGACATCGTTCGTGGTTCCGGCCCCATGAGGAATAGGGCGTTCCAGCCCTACGAATGACGCGATGCGCTCCTGCTTTGGCGTGCCGGTACAGGAGGTCGGCATTCCTCACGCGACGGCGGACGGCCTCACGGCCAGGTGGCCAGCACCGCGTCGACCCACCTGTCCGGATCTCGAAACCCGGCGTGCTGCTCGATGTGGACGAAGCGCCTGGTGGAGAGCGGCGCCGCGAGAGCACCGAAGCTCCCCCCCGCCGGCGCGATGTTGAGGAGCCGCCCCTGGACGTTGCTCGTCGCGTCGAGCGAGCACAGGCCGCTGCCGGCGACGCTGATCCGCCATGTCGGCTCGCGGGCGAGCAGGTGAGCCCTGAGCTCCAGGATCTTGTCCCCCGCCGCGGGGGGCGTATCCACGCCGTGAGAGAGGTGCACATCCACCCTCTCGCACGTGTCCTCCGCCATGCCGTGCCACTGAATGGCCCACCACGGCTTCTCCCCGTAATACGCCATGATCTCCATGTGCGTCGCGTGGAACATGGTCGCCGTGTTGTGGGCGGCGTCCCAGCTCGCCGACGATCCGAGGAGTCCGCCCTCGCCCGGGCTCGCATCGCGGTGCGCGCCGGCCAGGAGAAATGTGCGAGATCGGGTCTCCTTGAAGATGGTGACGGCCTGCGTCTCCGTCCCCGTGTCGGAGATCGGGTGCGCCACCTGATGGCTGAGCTCCCGCTCCGCGCTCGCGTCGACGATGAAGGCGCCGAAGCCCCGATCGAAGATCCCGTCCCCGTCCCAGTCGGCGGTCTCCATGAGCACGCAATAGCTGCGGCCGGTCTCGGCGTCGTGGAATCGCCGGTTCTGCGCCAGAGGCGACAGGCTGTAAGGGAGCGCGAAGCCGCAATCGCCGCGCAGCATGGCGAAGGCGACGCTCCGCCAGGCGCTCATCTCCATGAAGCTCGGGGCGACGAACCTGCGTGAGCCCCTGCCGGGCAGATGATCGCGGATGCACGAGACGAGCGCCTCCAGGGTCGCGCTCGACGCACAGGTCAGGTCGACGGCGCCCGCCGCGCGCGTCGGGACCATCGCCAGAGAGACGCTGGTGCCCAGGACAAGCAGAAACGATCCGCCGCACCGCATGCCAAAGACACCTCCGGTCGGGGTCACCAGGCCGAGGTGCGCGGCGTGCAAGGCCGGGACCCGAAGGGGAGCGGGCGCGCTGTGCGGATCGTTCGCGGTCGCCGCGGCCACCACATCGCACCAGCCCTCGCGACCACCGTCGCCGACCCGCAAGATCCCCGAAAAAGAGAGGAAATATTGGACCCCTTATCCTCGGCGGCGTGAAGCTCCTCCCGCAAGGGCTGCTCGGGCGCGAGACAGCCGAGGCGATCGTCATCCCCGTCGGGGCCCTCGCGGCCTCGCTCCTCGCGTTCGGCGCCTTCGTGGCCGCCCAGGGGGCGAACCCGCTGAGCGTCTATTACGAGATGGTCCGCGGCGCCTTCGGCACGTGGTTCTCGTTCCAGAACACCCTCCTGCGCGCCGCCCCGCTCATGCTGACGGCGCTCTGCACGGCGCTGCCGGCGCGCCTCGGCCTCATCGTCATCGGCGGCGAGGGCGCGGTCGTCGTGGGCGGGCTCTCGGCCGCGTCGGCCGCGCTGGCCTCGCGGGCGCTCGGCGCGCCGCCCGCCGCGGCGCTCGCCGCGATGGCCCTGTCGGGGCTCGCCGCCGGCGCGCTCTGGATCGGCCTCGCCGGCGCGCTGCGCGTCTACCGCGGCGTCAGCGAGACGATCAGCAGCCTGCTCCTCAACTACATCGGGATCGCGCTCCTGAACCACCTCGTCGAGGGCGCCCTGCGCGACCCGGCGAGCCTGAACAAGCCGTCGACGGCCCCGATCGGCGCCGACTACGCGCTCGGCAACCTGCCCGGCGTCGAGGTCCACGGGGGCCTCGCCTGCGGCGTCCTCGCCTGCGCGCTCTGCTACGCGCTCATGCACCGGACGACCTTCGGCTTCGCCGCGGCGATGAGCGGCGGCAACGTCCGCGCGGCGCTCCTCGCCGGCCTGCCGGTCAGGCGCCTCGTCGTGATCACCTGCATGCTCGCCGGCGCGTGCGCGGGGCTCGCCGGGATGGTCGAGGTCGCGGCCGTCCACGGCCGGGCGAACGCGTCGCTCGTCAGCGGCTACGGCTACACCGGCATCCTCGTCGCCTTCATCGCGCGCCACGACCCGCTCGCGATCATCCCGGTCGCCCTCCTGCTCGGCGGCATCGGCGCGAGCGGCGGCCTGCTCCAGCGCACGGCGCAGCTCCCCGACGCCGCGGTGAGCGTGCTCCAGGGGATCCTGTTCATCGCGATCCTCGCGAGCGAGGCGCTCCACGGGCGCGCCCGCGTCGCCCGCGAGCCCGAGCTCCGGCAGGCGGCGCCCGCGCCGTCGGTGGCGTGATGAGCGACGCCGCCGCGCTGGGCCTCTGGGGCATCCCCCTCGCGGTCGCCGCCGGGGCCATCCGCATCAGCACGCCGTTCCTCTTCGTGAGCCTCGGCGAGTGCCTCACCGAGAAGAGCGGCCGCGTGAACCTCGGCCTGGAGGGCACGCTCGTCATGGGCGCGATGGGCGGCTACGGCGTCTCGTACCTCACCGGCTCCGCCTGGCTCGGCGTCCTCGCCGCCGGCCTCCTCGGCGCGGCGCTCGGCGCGCTCCACGCCTGGCTGTGCGCGAAGCCGCGGGTCAACGACATCGCGGTCGGCATCGCGCTCATGCTCTTCGGCGTCGGCCTCGCCTTCTTCCTCGGCAAGCCGCTCATCAAGCCGACGGCGCCCCGCCTGCCCGCGATCCCGCTCGGCTCCTTCAGCGATCTCCCGCAGATCCGCGCCGCGCTCCAGGTGAACGCGCTCTTCCTCGTCGGCGCCGCGCTCGCCCCGCTCCTCCTCTGGATGCTGAGCCGCACCCGCCTCGGCCTCGTGCTCCGCACCGTCGGCGAGAGCGCCGACGCCGCCCGCGCGATGGGCGTCGACGTGAACCTCGTCCGGCGGCGCGCGACGATGGCCGGCGGCTTCCTGGCCGGCGTCGGCGGCTCGTACCTCTCGCTCTTCTACCCCGGCAGCTGGAACGAGGGCCTGTCGAGCGGACAGGGCCTCATGGCCGTGGCCCTCGTCATCTTCGCGCGCTGGAACCCGGTCCGCTGCCTCGCCGCCTCGCTCCTCTTCGGCGGCGCGAGCGCGCTCGGCCCGGCGCTCCAGTCGGTGGGCATCACCTGGGGCTACCACCTCTTCAACGCCGCGCCGTACATCGTGACGCTGGCCATCATGGTCGCCGCGAGCTCCGCGACCCGGACCCTGCGCGACCAGCCCGCCGAGCTCACGCTCGCCCGATGAGCCCCGAGGATCCCGAACGACCCGAACGACGACGACCCCGAGCGAACCGCTGAAGGACAGGAGGACCCGACGCATGACTTACGTGGCCGCTGACCCCTACGCCTGGCCGTACAACGGGGCGCTCCGCCCCGCGACGACGGCCCTGATCGTCATCGACATGCAGACCGACTTCTGCGGCAAGGGCGGGTACATCGACCTGCTCGGCTACGACATCGCCCTCACGCGGGCCTGCGTCGCGCCGATCCAGCGCGTGCTCGCGGAGGCGCGCCGCCGCGGCTACCACGTCCTGCACACGCGCGAGGGGCACCGGCCGGACCTCTCGGATCTGCCGGCGAACAAGCGGTGGCGCTCGCGCCGGACCGACGGCGGGCGCGGCACCGGCGTCGGCATCGGGGATCCGGGGCCGCGCGGGCGGGTGCTCGTCCGCGGCGAGCCCGGCTGGGAGATCATCCCGGAGCTCGCGCCGCTGCCCGGCGAGCCGATCATCGACAAGCCCGGCAAGGGCTCGTTCTGCGCGACGGATCTCGATCTCATCCTCCGCCAGCGCCGCGTCGAGAACCTGATCCTCACGGGGATCACGACGGACGTCTGCGTGCACACGACGATGCGCGAGGCGAACGACCGCGGCTACGAGTGCCTGCTGCTCTCCGACTGCTGCGCGGCCACGGATCCCGGCAACCACGCCGCGGCCCTGAAGATGATCACGATGCAGAACGGGGTGTTCGGCGCGGTCTCGACCTCCGCCGCGCTCCTGGAGGCGATCGCGTCGTGATGGACCCGCGCGCCCTCTCGAGCCGGGCGGCGAGGCCGATCCGCGCCGCCGCGACGCCCCGCGAGCCCGGCCCGCCCACGCCCCCGCCGGCGCTCTCCGCCGCGGGCATCACCAAGCGGTTCGGGCCGCTGCTCGCGCTCGACGACGTGTCGCTGCGCGTCGCGCCCGGGAGCTTCCACGCGCTCCTCGGCGAGAACGGCGCCGGCAAGAGCACGCTGGTCAAGTGCATCATGGGCTACCACCAGGCCGACGCGGGCGAGGTGCGGGTCGAGGGCGCCGCCCTGTCGATCAGGAGCCCGCGCGAGGCGCGGTCGCTGGGGATCGGCATGGTCTACCAGCACTTCACCCTGGTGATGAACATGACGGTCGCCGAGAACCTCGTGCTCGCGCGCCCGTCGCTCCCGCTCGTGATCGACTGGCGGAAGGAGCGCGAGGCGATCCGCGCGTTCATGGCGCGCATGCCCTTCCGGCTCGACCCCGACCGGACCGTGCGCGAGCTGTCCGCGGGCGAGAAGCAGAAGCTCGAGATCCTGAAGCAGCTCTATCTCGGGAGCCGGATCATCCTCCTCGACGAGCCGACGTCGGTGCTCACGCCCGCCGAGGCCGACGAGGTGCTCGGGACGCTCCGCGGCATGGTCGAGGAGCAGCGGATCAGCGTGCTCATGATCTCGCACAAGTTCCGCGAGGTGATGGCGTTCGCCGACGAGGTCACGGTGCTGCGGCGCGGCCGGGTCGCGGGCCGGGGGAAGATCGAGGACCTCACGCCCGCGGCCATGGCCGAGATGATGGTCGGCGCGCAGCCGCCGCAGGTCTCCGCGGCACGTGGCGGCGCGCGCGGCGACGCGCCCGCCGGGGATGCGGTCCTGCGCGTCGAGGGGCTCGCCGCGGCCGACGATCGCGGGCGGCCGGCGCTCGACGGCGTGACGCTCGCGGTCCGCCGCGGCGAGATCGTCGGGATCGCCGGGGTCTCGGGCAACGGGCAGGAGGAGCTCGTCGAGGTGCTCGCCGGGCAGCGCGCCGCGCGGGCGGGGCGCGTGCTGGTCCACGGCGAGCCGTACGGCGCGGGGCGCGACGAGACCCGGCGGCACCGGGTGCGGTGCCTGCCCGAGGAGCCGCTGCGCAACGCGTGCGTGCCGGCGATGTCGGTCGCGGAGAACATCGGGTTCCGCGTCTTCGACCGGCCGCCGTTCACCGCGCTCCGCTTCGGCGTGAGCCGCGCCGCGCTGCGGCGGTCGGCCGAGCGCCTCGCCCGGGAGTACGCCATCAAGGCGCCCTCGGTCGACGCGCCGATCGCCAGGCTCTCCGGCGGGAACGTGCAGCGCGCGGTGCTCGCGCGCGAGCTCGGGACGGGCTCGGACGAGGGCATCGAGCTCCTCATCGCCGCGAACCCGTGCTTCGGGCTCGATTTCGCGGCCGTGGCCGAGATCCGCGCCCGGATCCTCGGGGCGCGCGACCGCGGGACGGCGGTGCTCCTCGTGAGCGCGGATCTCGACGAGATCTTCGCGATGGCCGACCGGATCCTCGTGATGAGCGAGGGCCGCATCGTCCACGAGTCGACGGCCGCCTCGGCGGACGTCGCGGAGATCGGCCGCGCGATGGCGGGGCACCGATGACGGCGCGCGCCCTCGAGATCGCGGCGAAGCCGTACCCGTTCCGCCTCGCCGAGCCGGACGCCGTGGCGCTGCTCGTCATCGACATGCAGCGCGATTTCCTGGAGCCGGGCGGCTTCGGCGCGGCGCTCGGCAACGACGTCCGCAGGCTCCAGCGCATCGTGCCGACGGTGCGCCTGCTGCTCGACGCGTTCCGCGAGCGCGGCCTGACCGTCCTCCACACCAAGGAGGGTCACCGGCCGGATCTCTCGGACTGCCCGCCCGCCAAGCGGAGCCGCGGCGCGCCGGGCATGCGGATCGGCGACGTCGGGCCGATGGGCCGCATCCTCGTGCTGGGCGAGCCGGGCAACGACTTCGTCCCGGCGCTCGCGCCGGCTCCCGGGGAGCTCGTCATCCCCAAGCCGGGCAAAGGCGCCTTCTACCGGACGGGGCTCGACGCGCGGCTCGCGGCGCTCGGCGTCTCGCAGCTGCTCATCGCCGGCGTGACCACCGAGGTGTGCGTCCAGACCACGATGCGCGAGGCGAACGATCGCGGCTACGAGTGCCTGCTCATCGAGGACGCCACCGAGAGCTATTTCCCCGAGTTCAAGGTGGCCACCCTGGAGATGGTCCGCGCCCAGGGCGCCATCGTCGGCTGGACCGCGCCGTCCGCCGCGGTCCTCAAGGCGCTCTGAGCGCTGGAGGGCCACATCGCTCTATTGTCGAACGGAGCCGATCGCGCCCTCTACGAGGTAGTTCATGCTCTCGAGCACGATGTCGGTCTGCTTCTGCTCGGCGGCCTCGGCGATGACCACCTTGCCCTCGTTGTCCTTGATCGGCCCCTTGAAGATGACGAGCGTCCCCTCCGTGAGCCCCGCCTTCGCCTCCTCGGCCTTCTTCTTCGCCTCCTCGGAGACGGCGGGGCCATACGGCGAGAGCTTGATGAACCCCTCCTTGAAGCCGCCGCGCAGGAGGTGCTGATACGGCTTCCCTTCGCGGATCCACGCCAGGTAGTCGGTGTACACCTTGGCCCAGTTCCACTCGGCCCCGGTCAGGTACCCCTTGGGGGCGAGCGTCGCCTGGCCCGTGTGATAACCGGTGCTGAAGGCGCCGCGGCGCTCGGCGAGCTCGATGATCACCTTGGGCGAGTCCACGTGGGCGGTCAGGACGTCGACGCCCTGGTCGATGAGGCTGTTCGTCGCCTCCGCCTCCTTGACGGGCATCGACCAGTCGCCCGTGAAGATGACGGCCGTCGTCGCCGTCGGGTTCACGCTCCGGACGCCCAGCGTGAAGGCGTTGATGTTGCGGAGCACCTGCGGGATCGGCTTGGCCGCGATGAACCCGAGCTTGCCGCTCTTCGTCGTCATCCCGGCGACGATGCCGGACACGTACTCTGCCTCGTCGATGTATCCGAAAAAGCTCCCGACGTTGCTCGGGTGCTTCGACGCGTCGTAAAGGCCGCCGCAATGGAGGAAGACCTTGTCCGGGTACTTCTCCGCCACCTTGAGGATGTGCGGATCGAAGTAGCCGAAGGACGTCGGGAAGATCACCGCCGCGCCGTCGAGGTTGATCATGCTCTCGATCGTCTTCTGCACGGCGACCGTCTCGGGGACGTTCTCCTCCTCGCGGGTCCTCACGCCGGCCAGCTTGGCGACCGCGGCGGCGCCCTCCGCGTGCGCCTGGTTGTAGCCGTAATCGTCCCGGGCGCCGACATAGATGAAGCCCACCGTGAGCGGCTGATCGCCAGGCGCCTCCTTGCTGCAACCGACCGCCGGCAGCAACGAGAGCGAGACGAGCAGAGGGCCAAGGAGGGCGAGGAAGCTCCGGCGGCGTGGCGCGTCGGCCCCGCCGGCGAGGCGCGGAGTTCTCAGGGTGCTCTTCACTCCCTGGATCTGTACGCGCCTTTTCATTTCTGAAAGTTTTCCCGCCCATGAATTGTTCGCGTCTCACGCGATTGCCATTGAGCGCGCGCGGCGCGCTGTGGCATGGTCCCCTCAACACGGGAGATTCGCGATGATGTCCACGAATCCAGCAGCAACGCGAGATGCAGCACCTGTGCAGCTGCCGTTCATCGTTTCGGATGTGACGGCGCTCACCGCCAATCCGGATCTGATCCCGTGGCGTCGGTTCCGGGAAGGCGTCGAGATCCACCAGCTCTATGGGAGCGGCGACGCGGGCGCCTCGGCGGCGCTCCTGCGGTATGCGCCGGGCGCGTCCGTGCCGCAGCACGTCCATCGCGGCCATGAGCACATCTTCGTGCTCACGGGCTCGCAGTCGGACGAGCGCGGGCACCACCGCGCCGGCACGCTGGTGGTGAACACGCCGGGCACCCGTCACAGCGTGTCGAGCGCCGAGGGCTGCATCGTCCTCGCGATCTGGGAGCAGCCCGTCGTCTTTATCTGACGCCCGCCGGGCCGCATCTGGACATCCGGGCCGCATCTGGACATCCGGGCCGCATCTGGACACCCGGGCCGCATCTGGACATCCGGGCCGCATCTGGACACCCGGGCCGCCCATCTGGACACCGGGCCGCCCATCTGGACATCCGGATCGCCCATCTGGACATCCGGATCGCCCATCTGGACACCGGACCGCCCATCCGGACACCCGGCCGCGCATCCGGACACCCGGGTCCCCTCACCTCCGGATCTGCGCGCCGTCGTTCCTGCCCGGGATGCCCTGGATCAGGCGCAGCGCCTGCTGGAGCCCCGCGAGCACCGACCGGAGCATCTCCAGCACCGGCCCGTTCGCGCCGCGCATCAGGGCCATCGTCGCGGCGTTCTCCACCGCCTGCGCCGCCTGCGCCGGCGACGGAGCCGTCCCCGCGAGCGCCTCGATCCGCTCCCGCGCCGCGCCGAGCGCGAGCGCGTGCACCGGCCGGCCGCGGGGACCCGACACCTCCATCGCCTGCCGCAGGATCTCCTCGGTGATCCGCCGCGTCCGGATCTGATCCGGCCGCGCGGGCCCGTCCATCGCCTCGGCCGGGGTCCGCACCAGGCGCCCGAGCGCCGTGAGCCGCGCGGCGAGCTCCTCCGGCGACGCGACGTCCCCGGCCCCCCGCGCGCCGGTCCCCTCCCCGCTCGCTCCGCCGCGCGCCGCCGGCGCGCCGCCGCGCCCGCCGCCCCCGAGCTGCTGCACGAGCCCCTCGAGCTGCCGCCACATCGGCGCGAGCCGCTCGACGCCCTGGAAGAGCTGCACGACGGGGTTGGCCAGCTCCACGGGGACCGCGCGCGCGGGGGTCTGACCGACGATGCGTCCGATGGTGTTGCCGGATCCCATGGTCTCACCTCACCTCGGCTGGCCGGCGGGGACGATCGGCTCCTCGCCGCGCTGCCGCATCCGCTCGCGCTCCACCTCCGGAGGGTCGGGCGGCCACCGCACGCCCGCCCGCACGAGCCGGTCGCGGAGCGCCGCCATCTTCCGGAGCGCGGCCGACCCCGGGAGCTGCCGCGCCATGAGCTCCTCCAGCACGCGCGCGAACGATTGCCCGAGGCGGTTGACCGCGCGGGGATCGGCGCCGCGGTCGAGCAGCTCCTCGACCTGGTCGAGCTGCAGCGCCCGCAGCGCGTACGTGATCGCGGGCGTCCCGAGCGAGTCGCGGGCGTTCACGTCCGCGCCGCGGTCGAGCAGGAGGCGCATGCTCTCGACCGTGGCCTCCGAGGCCGCATGGAACAGCGCCGGCGTGTGGCCGCGGCCGACCCGCGCGTCGGGGGACACGCCGCCGTCGAGCATCGCCCGCAGGAACGCCGGGCTCTTCGCCAGGATCGCCAGGTCGAGCGCGCTCGAGAGGAGCGGCACCACGCGGTGCACGTCGGCGCCCGCGCGCACGAGCTCGGTCACGATCCGGAGGCGCGCGGGCTCTTGCCCCGACGCCCAGCGCATCGCGAACACGAGCAGCGTCATGTCCTCGGCGCCGGGCGCGTTCAGATCGGTCGACGGCGCGAGCGCGCGGACGGCCGCGAGATCGCCGGCCGCGATGGCCCGCGCGAGCTCGCGCTGCGGGCCGAGGAAGAAGCGGTCGGGGTCGGGCGCGCGCATCGTGGCTCCGCTCAGCATCGCTTGCCGGTCTTCTCGGCGATCTTCCGCTGGTCCGCCTGCTTCTGCTTCTCGATGCCGTTGATGACGTCGGGCATCAGGTGACGGTTGTAGGGGTCCAGGCTCGACGCGGGCAACTCGTGCTTCGTGCCGACGGCGTCCGGCATGACGGCGCTCAGGCCCACCTTGGCCAGGGCGCCCCACAGGCCGCCGGCGGCCCACGCGGCCAGGGTGCCCTTCCACCCCTGCTCCTGGAAGCCCGTCAGCACCTCGTCCTGGACGCGGTACGCGGCGATGTCGGCCGGGCGCTCCGTGCCGCCGTAGCCCGTGACCGTGCCCGGGTTGAGGCCCGCCGCGTTGAACGTCCAGCCCCGCGAGCCGCCCGCCGTCGCCGCCGCCGACGCCAGGCCCCCGCCGAGCGAGTGGCCCGTGTAGTCCACGCTGTTCCCGAGCGTGTTCCCCACGCGCACGGCGTCGCGGTAGTACGGCGAGTCCATGTTGAGCCCCTGCGCGAAGTTGTTCTGCCAGTCCGCGCCGTTCTCCGTCCCCCGGAACGCCACCGTCGGCCGCATGTCGCCGCCGAAGACGTCGGGGTCGGGCTCGTAGAGCCGCGTGGCGCCGGGGCGGCTGCCGTCCAGGTCGCCGGGCGTGAGCCCGTACCGCGCGAGCGCCTCGGGGTCGTCGCTGATGTCGCGCCACCCCGTCGGCGCGGGCTTCGAGGGGTCGTAGGTGTGGCCCGAGAGCGCGGCCTTCTCCGCGGCGATCGTGTTGCGCTCGAAGCGCGCGGCGGCCTCGCGCGTCGCCGGGTCGTCGCTGTTCTTGCCCGCCTCGATCTGCTCCTTGCGGCAGTTGTAGCGCGCCCGCTTGTCGGCCTTGTCCTGCGCCGCCTTGTCGCCGTTCATCTGCGCCAGGTCGTCGTGGCGCACGACCGGGTGCGCGTTGACCAGGACGCTCGGGCTGTGCGTCTGCGACCAGCTCTGCTGGCCCACGGTGCCGCTCACGACCCCCTTCGCGCTGCCCGGCTCGTCGCCCTCGGTCGTGGGCATCACGGTCGCGGCGTGCTTCTGCACGCGGCCGTCGTTGGCGTGCACGTCCTCGCTCGCGTCGAGCGCGGGCTCCAGCCTGGAGACCACGTTGTACGGCACGGGCGGCGTGCTCGACCCCATCGGCGTCCTGCACACGTCGGGCGCGCACGACACCGCCATCCACGGCTCCTGCTTGCGCGACAGGACGTTCTCAGCCACGGCCCACCGCCATCTTCAGGAGCGGCGCGCGCGGGTCGACCTCGAAGCGCGCCTCCATCCGCTGCACCCCGAGCGCGCGGGCCACGAGCGCGCGCCACACGCACGTCACGACCATGGACTCGGCGTCCACCGAGAGCGTGTCGAGCGCCGCGGGCACGGGCACCGGCAGCCCCGCGATCCATGCCATCGCGAACGCCCGGTGCGGCGGCAGCTCGAACGCGACGCGCCCGTCGCACGCGAGCCCGGGGCGCGCGAGGTTCCAGAGCTCGACGCGCAGGCCGAGGTCGGGGTGCGGGATCTGCTGATCGTCGGGCGCCGCGTTCCAGTACGCGAAGGAGAAGTCGTCGGGGAGGAACGGGTGCCGGCCGGCGACCCACGCCTCGCCGTAGGTGCCCGCGCGCTGGAGCCGCGGCGTCCACGCGCGCCCCACGCACCCGAGGCCCGCCGGCGCGAACGGGTAGTCCGCCGCGATCTCCGCCATCTGCGGGGCGTCCACCGCGTGCGGCGGGTGCGACGCCACGGCGAGGCGCGTCACCCGGCTGTCGGGCCGCTCGATCTGCGGCGCGGCCACGCGGTCGGGCGCCGGCGCGCCGGCGTCGCGCAGCGCGTCCACGGTGCGCGCCTCCATCCACCCGCAGCCGACCGGGTTGGTGAAGCACACCTCGTCGAGGAGCGGCGCCCTCCCGGGCCCGGCGCTCACGAGGCTGCGGCCGCCGAAGGCGCGCTCCCAGCGCACCGGGACGCTCGCCGCCGGCTCGGGCCGGGTGAGCTGCCAGCCCTCCGCCGCGCGCTCGAACCACCGCGGACCGCACACCTCCAGCGTCTTGTCGACGAGCGCGCGCGGCGGCGGCTCGCCGCCGACGGCGTCGCCTCCGGGGGGCGGCGCGCCTCGGCCCGTCACGCGCAGCCGGGCCGTCCAGCGCTCCGCGGGCTCCTCCCCGGGCGCCCACGCGGTCGCGCGCACGAGCACGTCGCAGCGCGGCTTGAACGGCGCGAGGTCGCTCTCGGCGCGGACGCTCGACGCGTTCGCCTCCCCCTCGAACGCGTCGCGCAGGAGCAGCCGCCCGGCGCCGTCGCCCGGGAGGAGCTCGCAGCGGTGGGTCGCCTCTCCCCCGCCCCCGGGGACGAGCCGGTAGGCCGCCTTGAGCGCGAGCACATGGTGCTCCTCGTCGTGCGCGTCGAGGGCGCTGTAGGCCAGGGCGTCGAGTGGGGTGAGGTTCTGGCACTCCATCGTCGCACCCCGACGCTATCGGAGCGCGCCACCTCCTTCAATGACCGACCCGCGCGCGCTGCGGTGCCGCGCGCCGCGACGCCGCGCGGCGGAGCGGCGTCCCGCGCGTGGCCGCGGCGTGACGGCGCAGGTTCGCCCGGACGCCGTCCCGCGGCTCGGATATCCTGAGGGACATCGCTGGGATGCACGTCGCCCCGGAGCGCGCCTGATCCATCGCCGATGCACCTCGTCTGCCAAGGCCTGATACGCGCCAGCTCGCTGGAGTGGCGACCCAGACCCGACGCGTGGGTGCTCACCGTCGCGTGCCACGCGCTGTTCGAGCTCGCGCCGTTCGAGTCGCCGATGACGAGCGGCCCCGCGGCCCCGCTGGAGGGCGAAGCGGACGAGCGGCGCCTCGTCGAGCCGTGGGGCCCTGTCGCGCCGTTCAAGCGGTGGAGCGAGGTGCTCGTCGTCGGCCACGCGCACGCGCCCGAGGGCGGCGCGGTCACGTCGCTCATCGCGCGGCTCGCGGTCGGCGACATCGACAAGGCGATCGAGGTCCGCGGCGACGCGTGCTTCACGCACGATGGCTCGCTCGGCGAGCCCGCGCCCTTCACGCGCATGCCGCTCCGCTGGGAGCGCGCCGCGGGCGGTCCGCACACATCGAACCCGGTCGGCGTGCCGACGGGCCCTGGAGCGCTCGCCGATCGGTGGGGGCGAGCGCGCGCGCCGAACCTCCTGACCGCGGCCTCGTCGACCGCGATCCGGCAAGGCCACCTCTGGCCCGCCGGCCTCGGCCCGCTCCGGCCGGAGTGGCCCGACCGCGCGCAGCGCCTGCGCCGGCACGCGGCGGGCTGGGATCACGCGCGCTGGGCCGAGCGGCCGCTGCCCGAGGGCATCGACACCGGGTACTTCAACGCCGCGCCGCTCGATCAGGTGACGAACGAGCTGACGGGCACGGAGCCGATCGTGCTCGAGCACCTGCACCCGCGCTTCCCGCGGCTCGCGACGCGCCTCCGCGCGCCGGCGCCGAGCGCGATCGCGGTGACGAACGGCGCCGAGCTGCGCGTGCCCCTCCGCTGCGACACGCTCGTCATCGACGCCGATCACGGCGTGGCGGCGCTCGTGTGGCGCGGGCAGCTCATGCTCGATCGCCCGCCGCGCGAGGGCGCCGTGCTCATCACCGAGGGCGAGCCCGCGCCGAGCCTCACGGGCACGATGACGGCCCCGCTCTCGTCGAGGCCCTCCGCGGTGCTCCCGTTCCTGCAGGGCGCCGCGCGGCTCGCCCCGGCGCCGCCGGCCGGAGCGGCGCCCGACGCGGTCGATCCGCGCTTCTCGACGGCGCCGCCGTCGTCGCCCCCGATCGAAGACGAGGACACGTCGCAGACGCTCGTGCCCGCCGTGGTGCTCCCGAGGCCCGCGCTCCCGTTTCACGCGCCCATGCCGGGGCCCTCCCGCGGCGCGCCGCCCGCGCGGCACGAGTTCGATCCGGACGACGGGCCGCCCACGCCGCCCGCGCCCCCCGCGTCGCTCGCGCTGTTGGCGCCGCTCCCCCCGCCGGCGCGGCTCGCCGCGGAGCCCGCGCCGACGGCGGCGATCGCGCCCGCCGCGGAGGTCCCCGAGCCGCGCCCCGCGGCGGCTCCGGAGCTGGCGGAGGGGCCCGCAGAGCCGGCCTTGCCCGTCGACGCGTATCCCCTCGCCCGCTGCGCGGCGATCGCGGCGCGGCTCGCGGCGCGCCCCGGCGCGGAGGACGCGATCCTCGCGGCGGAGTCGCTCTCGCCGGACACGTGGGAGGCGCTGCACGCGCACTGGCTCGACGCGATCCGCGCCGAGGTGGGGCGCGGGAAGCGGCGGCTGCTCTCGTCGTACGACGCGGCGTACATCGCGGCGCTGGAGGCCGAGCGAGGCCCGATCACGGCGGGCGACTACGCCCGGCTCGCGATCGCGTCCGAGCGCGGGAACGACGCGCAGGCGCTCAAGGAGCTCGGCTTGCCCGAGGGCGTGCTGATCCGGCTCCGCCGCGTGTGGCTGGAGCGGATCGTCAAGGATCCCGCGGCGGCCCAGGAGGTGCGCGCGGCGATGCGCGCGGCGGCCGAGGCCCCGTGACCTCGACGGCTAGTTGAGGTCGATCGGATCGCCGAAGACCTGCGTGTGGCCGCTCGACTGGATCGTGATGTCGGTCCCCGAGATCACGATCTTGCCCGACTTGTCCATCACGATGCTCGACTTGCCGCAGACGATCTCGATCCTGTCCCCGACCCGGGTCGCCTGCACGCTGCCGATCTCCACCGTCTCGTTGATGCCGACCGCGCGCGATCGGTTCATCCCGACCACCTCGCGCGCGTTGTTCATCACCAGCTTGGCGAAGTCGTTGCCGACGGTCTGATCCTCGTTGTTGCCGATCGCGCTCACGCGATCGTTGCCGATGGTGACCTGCTCGTCGCGCTTGACGAGCTTGTTCATGTCGCGCTCGGCCTGCACCCGGACGAGCTCCTTGCCCGCCGCGTCCTCGAACATGATCTCGTTGTAGCCGCCGGTCTCGGGCGACGAGCTGCTCTTCCAGCCGCTCTGCGTCTTGTTGTCGGGGAGCTTGTACGGCGTCTTCTGGAGGTTCGTGTACACCCGGCCCGTGATGATCGGCCGGTCGGGATCGGCGCCGAGGAAGTCGACGATCACCTCCTGGCCGATGCGCGGCAGGTTGGTGCCGCCGAAGCCGGCGCCGCCCCAGGGCTGGCTCACGTGGATCCAGCACGACGACGCGTCGTTCATGCGGCCCTCGCGATCCCAGTGGAACTGCACGCGCACGCGGCCGAACTCGTCGACGTGGATCTCCTGGCCGGGCGGGCCGACCACGGTGGCGCACTCGACCCCCTGCACGCGCGGCTTCCGCGTGCGGAGCGGCGGCCGGTACGGGACGTCCGCGGTCACGGCGCGGCACGCGTGCCGGAAGGCGCCCGGGACCTCGCCCGCGAGCGTCGACTCGAGGACGAGCAGCGGCTTGTCCGGCGCGAGCTCGGCCTTCGGGTGGTCGAGGAACGAGAGGACGGTGCCCGGCGCGGGATCGATCGTGTTGGTCTCGAACGTGATCTCGCGGGCCGAGGCGCGCTTCGCCTCGAGGCGCCGCTGCGCGAGCGCGGCCCCCTCGGACTCGTCCGCGCGGTACTTGCCCTTGTCGTCGGCGGCCGGCGTGCTCTCGCCCTTGTCGCTCTCGTACAGGAACGCCCCGGGCACGTAGTGGAAGCGCTCGAGCCGCTCCTCGACGCCGCCGGGGCCGGCGGCGCTCGCCACGAGGTCGTACGACGCCGGCCTCCGGGTGTCGTGGTCGCGGACCGTGTACTTGCCCGGCCGCAGCCGGCGGCCGACGCGCACCTCGGTGACGTGCTCGAGATCGGCGTCGGTCGGGTGCTCGCGGAACGCGATCGGGCTGCGCCGCGGGTTGCCGTGGGGCCCGTCGTCGAGGACGAGCCGGCTCTCGCCGCCGTTCTCGAAATAGAAGCTCACCCCCGCGTCCTCGAGCATGCGGCAGAGGAACGTGTAGTCGCTCTCGCCGTACTGGACGCGGAACTTGCGCTTCCGGTACGTCCCGGTGAGGCGCAGCGCCGGGGAGATCTCCCACTCGTCGAGGAGCTTCAGCGCGATGTCGATCTCCGACAGGTGCTGGAAGATGCGGTGGTTGCGCCGCTGCGTGGCGAGCCACAGCGCGGGGACGAGCGTGAGCTCGTAGGTGGAGAGGTGGCGCTCCTCGACGGCGACCTGCCGGAGCTGGCTGCAGACGCCGGACCACGCGCGGGCCTGCTCGCGCTGCGCGGAGAACCGCATCGGCCGGCCGATGACGGCCTCGAAGTCGATGTCCGGGTTGTCCGACACGGCGACGATGCGCACCTCGAAGAGCGCCGACATGCGATCGATGGCCGTGAACTGGCGCACGTCGAGCGCGTCTCCGGAGGCGACGTGCACCTCTGCCCGGGCCTCGCCGCGCGCGCCCAGCGCGCCGGCCATGCCGTTTCCCTTCCCCTGATGAGCCGGGTTCGCACCGTCCATACATGCTCCCATGCCCGCTCCTCCCGCACGGGACGCGACGGGGCCGACCGGCGGATGGTACCCGGCGAAGCGAGCGCGCCACAAGGCCGGCCCCGCGCCCCCACGGTGTCGATCCGGTGACACCGGATTCACCGGGCGAGAGCGCGCCCGGCGCTCGCTTTCTTCTTCACTCGCGGCACAGAGGTTCAGGTGCACCGCACTTTGCCGTAGGCTGGACTTCCATGGATCCACGCGGGAAGTCGCTCCCCCCGGCGCCGCTCGTCACGGACGAGGACATCCGGGCAGAGCTCCGGCGGCTGTTCGACGCCGGCCCCGACTCGGGGCTCGTCATCCGCGTCTACGGCGAGCCGGGCGAGGGGGCGGCCGCGGCGGACGCCTTCCGCGAGATGTTCGCGTCGCTGCGCATGTACGAGGGGAAGGCGCAGGACCAGCCCCTGGAGATCCTCGTCGACGCCCCGAGCAAGGCGCACATCGCCCGCGCGCTGTCGGTGCTCGGCCACGAGCAGCACCAGAAGCGGATCCTCGATCACATCCTCACCACGTTCGGCCGCCGCCTGATCGATCCGCTCGCCGAGATCCTCGACACGACCCCGACCGGCTCGGTGACGGCGCGCCTGACCGTCCTGCGCGACATCTTCCTCGCGCAGGTCGCGGATCTGCGGATGACGCCCGAGTCGCAGCAGATCCTCACGAGCGACCTGCGCAGGCTCCTCGGCGACGACTACCTGGCGATGATCGCGGAGAACGAGGAGCGCGTGCAGCGCCCGCGCGTGGCGAAGCTCGCCCAGCAGATCCTGCGGCTCGTCGGCTCGACGTTCCACCGGGCGCTCAAGCGCTGGCCCGCGCACGCCGAGCAGATCGCGTCGTCCATCGCGCGGCGGAGCCCGAAGAAGGTCCGGCTGAGCGAGGTGCCGAAGCTCATCCGCGGCCAGATCACCGACGGCATCGAGGAGTTCCTGTGGATCGAGACGAGCGCGGACATCGAGGGCGCGCTGCGCCCGATGCTCGCCGAGCACCAGGACGTGATGCCGGTGAAGCAGGCGACGCTCGACCGCTCCACCTACCGGGAGTTCGCCGACGCCTGCTGGGCGATCATCGCCGAGCATTGCTGACGCCGGGGCGAGGGCGCCGCCGGATCGCCGCCCGGCTCCCGTCTTCACCGGACCCGGACCTCCTCGCCGGACGCTGAGATCCGTCACGTCCTGGTCGCTCCGCTCACCGCGACCGCGGCGTGTCCAGGTCGATCTCCTCCCCGCGCGGGAGATCGCGCGCCGGAGGGCGCCGCGCGCGCGCCGCGTCGGGAATGATTTCCGTCACCCGCTGTTGTAAGGGGCCGCTGGCGCCTGGACCGCCGCGCTTCGCGGCATCCGATTCGCCGGCGCGGAGAGCTTCTTCCCAGTGCGGAGGGGTGCACGGCCGTGATCGAAATCAGCGACCTATACAAGTACTATGGCGACCGGAAGGCCATCGGGCCCCTGTCGTTCTCGATCGAAGCGGGAGAGATCGTCGGCCTGCTCGGCCTGAACGGCGCCGGCAAGACGACGACGCTCCGGATCCTCGCCTGCGACCTCCTGCCATCCGCGGGCCGGGTCCTCGTGGACGGGCTGGATGTCGTCGACCACCCGCACGAGGTGCGGTCCCGCATCGGGTACCTCCCCGACCGGCCGCCGCTCTACGACGAGATGAGCGTGCGCGCCTTCCTCCACTTCGCGGCGCGCCTGCGCGGCGTCGACGCCGGCGCGGCCGACGGGCGCGTGGCCGAGGCGCTCGCGGTGACGCAGCTCGAGGACGTCGCCGCCGACCCGATCAGCGCGCTGTCGCACGGCTACAAGCAGCGCGTCGGCATCGCCCAGGCGATCGTGCACAAGCCGCGGCTGCTCGTCCTCGACGAGCCGATCAGCGGGCTCGATCCGGTGCAGATCGTCGAGATGCGCGCCCTGCTCCGGAGCCTGCGCGGCGAGCACACCATCCTGCTCTCCAGCCACATCCTCTCCGAGATCAGCGAGACCTGCGATCGCATCCTCGTCATCCGGGACGGCGAGATCGGCGCGCAGGGGACCGAGCAGGAGCTGTCGGCGAAGCTCCTCCACGGCGTCCGGGTCGAGCTCACGGTGCGCGGCCCCGCGGCCGAGGGCGCCGGCTACCGCGTGACGCGCGGCGAGGCGGCGAAGGCGCTCGAGCTGGCGCGCGAGGTCGCGGGGGTCACGTCCGTCGAGCAGCTCCCCACGTCCGAGCCGGGGAGCGACGTCGTGAGCTTCGCGGTCGAGGCCGATCGCGACGTGCGGGCGGCGCTGTGCGCCGAGCTCGTGCAGGCGGGGATCGGCATCCTCGAGGTCAAGCGGAGCGAGCGCGAGCTCGAGTCGGTGTTCCTGCGGCTCGCGACGCGCGCGCCGCAGGCGGCGAAGGCGAGGCCCGCCGCGGCCGACGCGGCGAGGGCCGGCGGCCAGGCGAACGAGGCCCCTGCGAGCGAGCAGGCGGAGGAAGGCGAGGGCGAAGCATGAGAGGGACATTGCTCGTCGCGCGGCGGGAGCTGTCCGCGTACCTGAGGTCACCGCTCGGGTACGTCGTCGCCGCCGCGGCGTTGCTCATCGACGGCATCTACTTCCAGGTCGCGGCGCTCGGCTCGGGCGCGCGGCTGTCGGCAGAGGTGCTGCTCAAGTTCTTCGACGGCACGGCGTTCATCACCATGGTCGCGGCGCTCATCCTCTCGATGCGGCTCATCGCCGGCGAGCGCGAGAGCGGGACGCTCATCCTGCTCAAGACGGCGCCGGTGCGCGACGGCGAGATCATCGCC
Source organism: Sorangium sp. So ce836 (assembly GCF_028553905.1). Taxonomy (NCBI): domain Bacteria; kingdom Pseudomonadati; phylum Myxococcota; order Polyangiales; family Polyangiaceae; genus Sorangium; species Sorangium sp. So ce836. Next base: position 7,885,315 of record NZ_CP102233.1, read on the forward strand.
GGCAAGTTCCTCGCCGCGCTGGCGCTGGTCGGCCTGATGACCGCGATCACGATCTACATGCCGCTGCTCATCTTCGTGAACGGCAAGGTGTCCGTCGGGCACATCCTGGTCGGCTACGCCGGGGTGCTGCTGCTCGGCGCCGCGTCGCTCGCGATCGGGCTCTTCGCGTCGACGCTGGCGGCGAGCCAGGTCATCGCGGTCATCCTCGGGGCGGCGATCATCGGGACGCTCGGCTTCCTGTTCCTCGTCGCCCGCGTGACGGAGCCGCCGCTCAACGACTTCGTGAGCGCGCTGAACCTGTACCCGCTCAACCAGAAGCCGTTCCTGAACGGCGTGCTCCGGCTGGAGAACGTCCTGTACTACGTCGCGGTCGCGTACTTCTTCCTGCTCGCCGCGACCCACACCCTGAGGGCACGGAGGTGGCGGTGAAGGACCAGAACGCTCAGGCCGCCGAGGCCGAGAACAGCGGCAAGGACGCGAGCGACGCGCCGGGCGCGCAGCACGAGGCGCCCCAGGCCGAGAGGCCGGCGCCCGCCGCGCCGCGCGAGGCGCCCGCGCTGCGCGCCGGGGGCTGGATGGTGCCGGCGTACGCGGGCGCGCTCCTCGCCATCTTCCTGGGCGAGCGCGTGGTGCCCACGATCGACGGGCTCCGCTACGCGCTGTCGGGGCTCGGGCTCCTGACGCTCGCGCTCGTCACCGCGCTGCGCTTCGCGACCGCCCTGCGCGAGGCGGGCGAGCGCCGCGCCGTCGAGCGCGCGCTCGCGATCCTGTCGGCGCTCGGGCTCGTCGCGGTGGCGGCGTACTTCACGACGACCGACGCGGGGCGCAGCCTGCTCGGCGTCTCGCAGGCCGCGCCCGAGCTGCGCGCGCGCGTCGAGGCGGCCACGACGGTCGGCTGGATCGCGCTGCTCGTCATCGCGACGGTGCCGCTGTTCTTCGGCGAGGCGGCGCTCGCGCCGATGCGGCGCGCCGAGCGCATCGAGGGGCGGCGGGTGCGCGCCGCGACGCTCTCGGGCGTGACGCTCGCCTTCGCCGCGGTCTACTCGGCGCTGTTCGTCTACGCCGCGAGCCAGCTCGATCTCAAGGCGGACTTCTCGTACTACCGCACGGCCCGCCCCGGCGACTCGACGAAGCGCGTCGCCGAGAGCCTGACCGAGCCGCTCAAGATCACCGCCTTCTTCCCGCAGCTGAACGAGGTGGGCGCCGAGGTCGAGGGCTACCTGCGCGAGGTGAAGGCGGCGTCGCCGCAGATCACCGTGGAGATGCAGGATCGGCTGCTCGTCCCCGCGCTCGCCAAGGAGGCGAAGGTCACGCAGGACGGCGTGATCGTGCTCTCGCGCGACACCTCGCGCGAGACGCTCAACATCGGCGCCGACATCAAGGCCGCCGGCGCCAAGCTGAAGAGCCTCGACGCCGACTTCCAGAAGGCGCTGCTCAAGGTGATCCGCGCGCAGCGCACCGCGTACATGACCGTCGGCCACGGCGAGATGAACGAGTCGACGAACGCCGCCGAGGGGCGGACGGCCAAGAACCTCCGCAAGCTGCTCGAGTCCCAGAACTATGTCGTCAAGGATCTCGGGCTCGCGCAGGGGCTCGGCAGCGAGATCCCGAAGGACGCGGGCGTCGTCGTCGTGCTCGGCCCGCAGAAGGAGTTCCTGCCGGAGGAGGTCGCGACCGTGAAGCGGTACGCCGACGAGGGCGGGCACCTCCTGCTCGCGCTCGATCCGGAGGCCAAGGTCGACCTCGCGCCGCTCGCCGGCGCCGTGGGCCTCACGTGGAAGCCCGAGGTCCTGGCGAACGATCGGGTCTACGTGCGGCGGCGCTTCAACGAGTCGGACCAGGCGATGCTGGTCACGACGCGGTACTCCTCGCACGCCTCGGTCTCGACCTTGAGCCGGCACGCGCAGCAGGCGCCGACGATCTTCCCGGGCGCGGCGTCGCTCGACAAGGCCGACGGCGGCGACCTGAAGATCGACTTCGTCGTCCGCTCGCTGGGCGAGACGTTCGCCGACGCGAACGGCAACTTCAAGTTCGACGAGGGCGAGAAGCGGAGCGCCTACAACCTCGCCGCGGCGGTCTCGAAGGAGCTCGCGCCCGGCGGCGGCGACGGCAAGGACAAGAAGGAGCTGCGCGCGTTCGTCGTCGCCGACGCCGACGTGTTCAGCGACGCAGCGTTCAGGAACGAGCCCAACATCGTGCTCGCGCTCGACGCGTTCCGGTGGCTCGGCGGCGAGGAGAGCTTCGCCGGGGAGATCACGACGAACGAGGACGTCCGGATCGAGCACACGAAGGAGAAGGACCAGGTCTGGTTCTGGGCCACGATCCTCGTGGCGCCGGCGATGGTGCTGGGGCTCGGGCTCTTCATCACGCGCCGCGGGCGGCGCGCGAGCGGGAGGCGCGCATGAGGTTGGATCGCAGCTTTTTCGTGCACCTCGGCCTTCTTGTGGTCGCGGCGTTGTTCGCGGTCCTCGTCTGGACGCGCGACAAGACGGCGGCCGCGCTCTCGGCCGCGGACGTGACCGTCTGGGCCGGCCGGGCCGAGGACGTCGAGCGGATCACCTTCGAGGCCAAGTCGAAGACGGTCGTCCTCGAGGCGAAGAAGGACAAGGACGGCCGCTACTTCGTCGGCACGACCGAGCGCAAGGCGACGCCCCCGGCCGAGAAGCCGAAGGACGACGTCCACGGCCACGGCGACGAGGCGGAGGACGAGCCGCCCGCGGAGCAGGAGCCGACGGTGAAGACGACCAGCTTCGTGTCGGTGACCGCCGGCAACAAGCTCGCCGAGGCGATCGCGCCGCTGAAGGCGCTGCGCTCCGTCGGCCGCATCGGGGACGACCGCGCCAGCGAGTTCGGCCTGGCCGAGCCGGAGGGCACGCTCACCGTCAAGCTGCGCGGCGGAGAGCGCAAGCTGGTCGTCGGCGGCCCGACGCCCGGCGGCGCGGACCGCTACGCGCGCGACGAGGCCACCGGCGAGGTGTACGCGATCAAGGGCGACATCTACCGCGATCTCGACACCGCGGAGTCGCGGCTCATGGAGCGGGAGCTGCACGAGTGGAAGGACGTCGACGTCGCCCAGGCGCGCGTGATCGTCGGCGACAAGCGCCGCGAGCTCACGCGCAGCGGCGATGAGGGCAAGAAGTTCTGGGCCGATCCGGCGAGCCCCGAGCAGAAGGACGAGACCGTCGGCAACTGGATGAGCAAGCTCGACCGCCTGCGCCCCACCGAGTACGTGGCCGCGCCCCCCGAGCAGAAGGAGGTCGTGGTGCGGGTCGAGTACACCGGCCGCTCGGGCGACATCGGCTTCGCCGAGCTCGTGAAGGGGCCCCCCGGGGCGAGCGGCAAGCCCGACTACTTCCTGGTCACGGAGCGCACCCGCCTCTACGGCAAGGTGCCGGTGGGCGTCGCCGAGCAGGTCGAGCAGGACGTCGGCGCCGTCGTCAAGTAGCCCCTGCACCCCGCGAGCGCGCCGGAGCAGCCGCCCGGCGCCGCTCGCCGTTCCATGCGGCCCCGGCCGCGCCCCGCGGCGCAAGCCGCCCCCGGGGATCGCTCTTTACTTGCCGTCCCGGGGCCGGTCCTGCAACGCTCGTCCGCAATGTTCTTCCGACGATGGCCCACCCTGGCGCTGAGCGCTGCGGCGGCGCTCGCCGCGGCGTGCAGCTCGCCGCCTCCACCGCAACCCGTAACGCCGGAGCCGCCCGTGACCGCGGCGCCTCCGCCTTCGCCCCCGCCTGCCCCGAAGCCATGCAAGGCGCTCGACGAGCAGTGCCAGGCCGAGGAGTCGACCCGGGCGAAGATCGCCGGGAGCTCGCTCGTGCTCACGCCCGTGAAAGGCTGGACCTACGCCCAGGGAGAGAGCGCCACGGTCGCGCAGGCCGCGGACGAAGGTCCCGCCCTGGCGACGGCGCAGGTCGACACGGGCGAGGGCAAGCAGGCGGCCGAGAAGCGCGACGCCGCGCTCGACACGCTGGCGCACGAGATCAACGTCACCTTGCCCAAGAAGAAGGTGAACTGGAAGAAGCCCGACGACGTCAAGGAGATCGCCGGAAGGAAGATCGGCCTGTGGCAGAAGGAGGGCGCCGCGCGCGGGACCAAGAAGGGCCCGCTGCTGATCTTCGCCGACACCGGCAAGGACGGCGAGATCGTGATCGGGCTCGCGTTCGTGCCGGACGACGACAGCTCCGGCGCCGACGCGACCATCCTGCAGTCGATCGAGTCGATCGCGGTCGCGGAGGAGTGATCTCGTGACGGCACCGAACGTCGCGCCGGGCAGCGTCGTCGCGGGGAGGTTCTCCGTCCGCTCGCTCCTCGGCTACGGGGGCGCGACGGCCACCTTCCGCGCGGTGACGGCGCAGGCGCGCGACGTCGCCCTCAAGCTGTACTCGCCGATCGTCGGCCAGCGGCCGGACGCGATGCAGCACCTGCAGCGGTACGTCGCCGAGACGAATCGGCTGCCGCACGAGCTCGTCGCGCACATCCTCGAGGCCGGCTACGACCCGGCGACGGCCGCGCCCTTCACGGTGACGGACATGATCCACGTCCCGTCGCTCGCGGAGCTCGCGCTGCGCCGGCCGCTGAGCTTCGAGGAGGTCGGCTCGATGCTCCGCTCGCTCGCGGCGGTGCTCGACGCGGCGCACGCGCGCGAGGTGCCCCACCACGGCCTCAAGCCGACGAACCTGTTCCTCGACCCGAGCGCTCCGGGCAGCGTGAAGGTCACCGACTTCGGGCCGTCCCTCGCGCGGAGCATGGTGCCGACGTCGGAGGGCTACGTCCTCGCCGCCCCGTGGCTCGCGCCCGAGCAGCTGCAGCCGGGCGCCCCCGCGGGCCCCGCCGCGGACATCTTCTCCGCGGCGCTGGTCGCCTTCTTCGCGCTCACCGGCCGCTCGTACTGGCGCTCCTGCCAGGGTCAGGTCGACGTGCCGGCCTGGCAGCGCGAGATCATGGCGCCGCGCCCCTCCGCGTCGGCGCGCGCGGCGGAGCTCGGCGTTCCGGTGAGCCCCGTGCTGGACGCCGCCTTCGCGCGCGCGCTGGCGCACGATCCGCGCGAGCGTTTCCGCTCCGCGAGCGAGCTCGCGGCCATGCTCAGCGGCTTCTCGGCGGCGGCGATCGAGGTCGGCTCGACGCTCGCCCTGTCCCCCTCGGTGAACGAGCCGCCGGCCCACGCCGCCCTCGCCGCGAACGCGCCCGTCCCGGCGGCGCACGCCGTCGCCGCGGCGAGCGCGCCCGCGCCGATGCCGGCGCCCGACGCGACGCAGCTGGCCGCCTCGCCGTTCGCGCCCGCGTCGCCCGCCACGCCGTTTTCCCCCGGGCCGCCGCCCTCACCGTATTCGCCCGCGCCGACGCCATCGCCGGCCGCGTCGTCGTCGCCGCAGCCTCCGGCCGACGCGAGCCTCGCGCAGGCGCCGCCGCCTCCGGCCCAGGGCGCCCCCGCCGCGCCTCCGAAGAGCCCCATGGCGATGATGACCGCGGTCACCGCGCCGCGGTCGCCCTGGGGCAAGGCGGCGTCGCTGACGGTGGGCGTCGTCGCGGTGCTGCTCGTCGGGGGCACCGCCGCCGCGTGGTACGTCATGGATCGCCGGGAAGAGCCGCAGCCGACCCCGAGCGCGTCCGCCACGGCGTCCGCCGTGGCCCCCGCGCCGACGGCCGAGCCCACGCCGACCGCGCCGGCCGCGACCGCGCCGCCGGCCGACGCCGGCGCCCCGGCCGACGCGCCCCCGATCGACGCCGGCGCCCCGGCCGACGCGGGCGCCCCGGCCGACCCGCTCGTGAAGATCTCCTGCAAGCCCGTCGCGTGCGAGGAGATCACGATCGACGGCAAGACGACCCAGGCCCCGGAGGTCGAGCTCGGGCTCAAGCCGGGCGTGCACAAGGTGAGCGTCAGGCGCACCGGTTACATCGCGCGCAGCACGAGCGTCGTCGTCAAGGCCGGCACGCCGCTCGTGCAGGAGTTCCAGCTCACCGAGATCCCGCCGGCGCCGGCGCAGCCCGCGGGGCAGGCCACGAACAAGCCGTGCGGTAAGTTCCTCAAGCGCTGCAAGTAGCCGCGGTCCGCGCGCTCACGCGCGAGGGTGCGCGCGCCGGTAGGCGGCGCGCACGTGGTCGTCGGCGAGGTGCGTGTAGATCTCGGTCGTCACCACGTTCGCGTGGCCGAGGAGCGCCTGGACGCTCCGGAGATCCGCGCCCCCTTCGAGCAGGTGCGTCGCGAAGGAGTGGCGGAGCTTGTGCGGCGAGCTCGGCTTGGCGATGCCCACGGCGCGCGCGTATCCGCCGAGGAGCTTCCACACCGCCTGCCGGGTGAGCGGCCCGCCGCGCGGCGACAGGAACAGCACCTGCGTCGCCGCGCTGCGCGGGTGCGTCGCGCGCACCTCCAGGTAGGCATCGATGGCCGCGAGCGCCGGCTCGCCGAGCGGCACGAGCCGCCGCTTCCCGCCCTTGCCGAGCGCCGTCACGATCCCCTTGCGCCGCTCGATGTCCGACAGCTTGAGGCGCACCACCTCGCTGACGCGCAGGCCGGCCGCGTACATCACGTGGAGCATCGCGCGATCGCGCAGCCCCTTGAACGTCGCCTGCTCGGGCGCCTCGATGAGGAGCGCGATCTCGTCGAACGAGAGCACCTTTGGCAGCCGCCGCCCGACCCTGGGTCGCTCGATCAGCGCGCACGGATCCCGCTCGATGCGGCGCTCGCGGAGCAGGAAGCGGATGAACCCGCGGACCGCGGAGAGGTGGCGAGCCGCCGAGCTCGCGCTGATGCCCGCCTGGCCGAGCGCGACCAGGTAGGTGCCGATCAGCGCCTGGTCGAGCCCGTCGACGGACGCGATCCCTGCCGCGTCCGCATGGGCGACCAGCTTGGCGAGATCGTGGCCGTACGCTTCGAGCGTCAGGGGCGAAAGAGCCCGCTCGACGCGGAGATGGTCCAGGTAGGCGTCCACCCAGGTCGCGAGATCCACGGCCAACGCTACAGCGAAAGCGGCCAAGTACGCCAGAAAGCCGGGCGGAGCAGATGCACCCAGGACGCCCTGGACGGCAACACTTCTTCCTTCCTTCCGGCTTGGAACCTCCCCGTCCTGCCCCGTCCTGCCCCGTCCTGCCCCGTCCTGATTCCAGCCGGACGCGGAATGCGTCACAGTGAGCCCCGTGGTGTCACCCTTCGAGGTCGTCGAGCCCCGCGGAGCGGAAAGCCCGGTCCTCGTCGAAGTACCGCACGCGGGTGTCCACATGGATCCCGAGTCGCTGTCCTGGACCGTCGCGCCTGCGCGCAGCATCGGGCGCGACGCCGATCTGTACGTCGACGCGCTGTTCCAGGACGCCCCGGCCGAGGGGGCGACGCTCCTGTTCTCGCGGATGAGCCGGCTGGTCGTCGATCTCAACCGCAGCGAGGCCGACTGCGACGGCGACGCGGTCGAGGGCGGCGGCCGCGCGCCGTTCCCGCGGGGGCTCATCTGGCGCGTGACCACGGACGGCGAGCCCGTCCTGGTCGCCCGGCTCCCGCGGCGCGAGGTGGAGCGCCGGCTCGACCGCTTCTACCGCCCGTACCACCGCACCCTGAGCGCGATCCTCGCCCGCAAGCGCGAGCGCTTCGGCTTCGCGATCCTGCTCTGCGCGCACTCGATGCCCAGCCAGAGCCGCCGCGGCCACGCCGAGGGCGCGGTCGGCCGGGCCGACATCGTCCCCGGCACGCGCGGGCGGACGACCGCCGCGAGCGCGGTGATCGACGCGGTCGATCAGCACGCGCGCGCCTGCCGCTTCTCGGTGCGCCACGACGACCCCTACAAGGGCGGCTTCAGCACCTCGCACTACGGCCAACCGCACCGTGCCGTCCACGCCGTGCAGATCGAGATTGCGCGCCGGCTGTACATGGACGAGCAATCCCTCGCCATGGATGGGCAAGGATTCACTGCCGTGCGAGACTTCGGGCGCACCCTGGTCGCGCGGCTCACCTCGGCCGAGCTGCTCGGGCAGCTCCGCAAGAACCCCTTTGACGCCCGTGAGATCTGATCCAGCTCCATCAATGGAAAAGCCTTACGGAGAGGCGAACCGCGACCGCCCGCCAGCGAGCCGTCGCGCGATCGCCGAACGGGACAAGGCAGCACCAGCCCAGCCGGAGGGCGCCGCGGCCGGCGACGGCGCGGCCGAGCGGCCCTCCGCGGCGCCGATCGGCGCCGCTCAGGTCGAGCCGCCCTCCGCGGCGCCGGTCGGCGCCGCGCAGGCCGAGCGGCTCTCGGGGTCGAGTCCGGCCATCACGATCGAGGAGCCGCCCCCGAGCCAGCGCGAGCATGTCACCAAGCCGCTGCTCGCGTCCGAGGCGCTCATGGAGGACCTGGCGCCGATGCGTCCGGCGCAGGACGCGGCCCGGGTCTGGTGCGCCGTGGTGGGCGTGGGCTTCCTTCTGTTCGGCGGCCTGTCGGTCGCGGGGCTCCGTCCGGACGGCGTCGTCGCGGGCCCGCCCGCGTTCGTGCTGGGCATCGTCGCGCTGTTCACCGCGCTCACGTCGGTGAGCTACCGGCAGCGCGCCATCGCGATGGTGGTGCTGGGGACGATCGCGACCGTCATCGGCCTCCAGAGCTCCGGTCCCGCGGTCGGCTGGGGCGCCGCCCGGGCCGTGGCGGCGATAGCGCTCCCGGCGGCGCTCGTCTTCCGGTCCCGCTACCGGGCGTACGCCGGCGCGCGCTGGCTGCTCGTCGCCGCGTTCCTCGTCGCGCTCCCCTCGTTCGGGCACGCCGCCGCGCAGCTCACCTTGCTCGAGCCGCACCTGGCCCAGCTCGGCGCCCTGATGGTGATCCTGGCGGTGCTGTCCAGCCTCACCGGCTTCATGGGGGCGGAGACGACGGGCGCCGGCTCGTCCCTCGCGGTCGCGGTGGTGCTCGCCTTCATGGCCGACCTGGTCGTCGGCAGGCTCGCCCAGCTCGGCGCCGTCACGCCGCGCGACCTCGTCAGCGTGCTGTCCGCGGGCCTGGCGTTCGCCGCGACGTCCGCGCTCACGAGCCTCGGCCTCTTCCAGATCCTGGCCTGGCGCCTCGCCGCCGACGCCCGGCGCATCGACCTGCACCGCCCCGAGAACGACAAGGAAGGCGGGGATCGGCGGCCGCCCTCGGGCGGCGAGTGGCTCACCTAGGCCTGCGCGGGCCATCCCTCGACCGCTCCGCGGGCGATCTCCGGTGCGTTGCGGCGAGATACCCCCGGTGGACGCTTGACATGTCCCCCGGCTTCCTTCACTTTCCCGCGCTCCCGAGCCCCCCTGCTCCCCCGCGCAGGGCGTGCGTTCGGCCAGCTTGATCGAACTAGGGTCAGGGCACCGAGGTCGGTTCCCTCCCAACCGAGGACGTCATGGCGAAGAGCGACATCACTGGGAAGCGGAAGCTTCTGGCGCAGAATGTCTCCCACTCCAACATCAAGACGAAGCGCTGGCAGCTCGTGAACATCCAGACCCGGCGCGTCTGGGTCCCCGAGCTCAACCGCTTCGTGAAGCTCAACCTCACGACGCGCGACATCCGCACGATCGACAAGATCGGCGTCGTCGCCTACGCGAAGCGCCACGGCGTCACGCTCTAGCCGGCGCGGAGCCCGGTCGCGTCCGGGCAGCACGCCGGTCGACAGCGACCTGAGCCAGAGGCCGCCGGGACGCCAAGCACGCCAGGAGAGCCAAACGTTCTCCTCCTGGCGTCCTTAGCGCCCTGGCGGTTTTTCATTTTCCGGTCGAGCGCCGCACGGCCCGCGCCGACGCGCTGGGCTCGGTCGGCCCCATCGAGCGCCAGACCCGGACGCTCCGCGCGCCCCTCGGCGCTGGCGCCGCCTCAGTCTTCTCCGCGCGCCCCCCCGGCGCCGACGCCGCCTCAGCCTTCTGCCGGCGGCGTCCCTGTTCCTGCCGAGAATCCGGGCGCGAGGTGGGCCGCGCGCGCGTCGCGGTCGTCGCGCAGGACGGCGAGGGCGCCGTCGGCGCTCAGCTGCGTGCGGACGTCGTGGAGGGCCGCCTCGAGCGCGGTGCCACGGAGGAGCGCGCCGAGGGCGTTCACCTCGAGCTTGGGCCTGCCGGTCAGCGCGACCGCGGCCGCGAAGGCGCTGCGCTGGAGGATCGCGATCGGCGCCGCCGCCGGCAGGGGCGTGCCGGGCGCGAGGCGCGTGATCCCGCGGCGCACCGGGACGGCGTCGCGGCCGAGCACGATGTCGAGCTCGGGCACGGCGATCCCGTCGTCGGTGCGCGCGTAGGCCAGCGCTGCGATCGTGCCCCAGCCGTCGCAGGCGACGATGGCGTCCGCGGGCCGCACCTGATCCCCGACCGGCCACGGCGCCTGGAGCGCCGTCGCGCCCTCCGCGAGCGTGGTCGATGCGGCCTCCACCTCGGCGGGGACCGCCTCGGCGAGGTCCTCGGCGGTCAGCGTCCCGCCGGCGACCGGCCCGCCCACGGCGAGCAGCGCCCGCTCCACGTCGCGCGCCCGCAGCGCCACCGCGCCGAGCGAGCCGACCTCGCGGAGCAGCGCGGCGCGCCCGCTCGCGCCCGCGCGCTCGGCCGCGGCCACGCCCGTGCGGACCAGCTCGCGGAGCCGCGCGCGGCCGAGGTAGCCGTGCAGCAGCACCAGCATCCCGAGCGAGCGCGGAACCGCGACGCGCGCGGCCTCCGGCACGCTCTGCCCGTCGACGAACCCGCGCGGCCGCGGCGCGCCGCGCCCGGGCTGGATCGCCCGGCCATCGAAGGCCCGCGCGCCCACGCCGACGCCGGCCGCGAGCGCCACGGCGGGCGCGAGCAGCACGTCGGGCTGCGCGCCAGCCGCCGCGAAGAAGCCGGCGACGATCGCGTCGATCGCGCTGCCGGACGACTCGAGCGCGGCCCGCGCGGCCGAAGCCGCGGAGGCGTCGCTCGCCGTGGCCGCCGCGCCGCGGATCACTGCTCCTCGTCCTCGGCGACGAGGGTGTTCGGCATGGGCATGGTAGGCCTTACCACAGCCGAGGCCGTCGAGCGATCGAGCTTGCGCGCGAGCGACGCCGCGAGCTGGGACTTGATCTGGGACGCGCGGTCCCCCTCGACGACAAGGAACACCTCACGCCGCCCGCGCAGGCGATCGGCGACGCGCTCGAGCGCGGCCGCCCCGATCGACGAGGACTTTCCGAGCGCGCGCAGCCGTGTGTAGACGATCGGCCCGGGCGGCGCCGCGTCGCGGGCGACGTCGAGCACCGGGATGACCTTCGCGGCGCGCGCGGTCGCGACGATGTCGTCGCGCTCCCAGATCCCTGCGGGCTCCCAGCAGCGCACGACCCCTTCGGCGGGCAGGCGCTCGAAGAGCGCCGCGAGCTTCTTGCGGTTGCTCGCCGTCGGGCGGAGCGACGCCGGCGTCTGGAGCACGACGCACCGGGCCTCCAGCACGGCCGCCACCTCGAGCGAGGTCGACAGCGCTTCGTCGAGCTCTTTCCCGGCCGCGAGCTCGCCGACCACGCGCGGCAGCACGACGCTGAAGACGAAGCCCGGCGGCACCGCCTTGCGCCATTTGCGCAGCGTGGTCGCGCGGGGCAACGAGGTATCGACCGGACGGAGCTCGACCAGATCGAAGCGATCTTTGTACTTCTGGATATCCCCCTTGAGCGAGGGCAGTCCGACGAGGAGGCGGGCCATCAGCGCGCACTCTTAGCCCAGCTTGCGCGCCGATGCAGCGCATGGCCGACCGCGGCGCGATTTCTCATTTGAGGCTTTAAATCCTTGATTTATTCGAAGTGGAACCACTGCGTCGGGTTCTCCCGCAGGAAGCGCTCCATCTCCGCCGTGATCTGCCGCGCCGCGACGTCGAGCTCGGACGGCCCCGGCCTCCTGGGCAGCGAGACGGGCGGGGCGATGCAGATCTCGTATTCCATGAAGCCGGTCCGCCGGGTGAACACCGGGACGATCGGCGCGCCGCTCGCCGCGGCGAGCTGGAGCGGCCCCTCCGGGACGCGCCAGGGCATGCCGAAGAGCTCGACGTCGCGCCCGCGCATCCCGGACGGGAGCCGGTCGATCTGGATGGCCACGACGCCCTGCCGCCGCAGGTGCGCGAGCAGCGGGAGCACCGCGAGCGGATCGTCGTCCACGTGCTGCATCCGCACGCCGACCCGATCGCGCGTGCCGTCCTGGATGGCCTGCGCCCGGCTGTCGCGCTCGCGCTGCATCACGATCAGCACGTCGGCGGTGTGCACGGAGCGCAGCAGCGGCGCGGCGGCCTGCCACCCGCCGGTGTGCGCCGTGACGACGATCACGCCGAGGCCGCGCCGGTACGCGCTCGTGAAGTGCTCGTCGTTCACGCACAGGCCGGTGAGCCGGTCGGGCCGGTTGCTGCCGGCGATGAACGCGTCGGTGAGGCAGCTGGCGAAGTTGATGAACACCCGCGCGACGTCCCGGTACTCGTCGAGCGCGCCGCGCTCGCCGAGCGCCAGCCGCAGGTTCCTGCGCACGGCCCTCCGCTGCTCCGGCAGCACGGCCCCGAAGACGAGCCCGAACAGCGCAGGGCTGTGCCGGACGAGGAGGTCTGGGCCGTAGGTCACCCCGGCGTCCACCGCACGCCGCCAGAGGACGGAATCGTGCTGGCGCAGATCGTCGAGGAGCGCTCGGAGCCTGGAAGGGAGATCCACGTTCGTGCTCGTGCGCGCGGCGTCTTGCCGGGGGACACCGTAGCGGATCCTCGGCCGCCCGCGAAGGGCGCCCGAGCACCGCTGCGCCTTTACGCCGCGCGCCGGATCGACCCCGAGCCCCGGCGCCCTCGGCGCTTCAACCGGCGCCGGGCTCGTCGAGCGGACCGGCAGGCTCGGGCGCGGCCGGGCTCGCCGGCTCGCCGCGGCCCGCGCGGCGCATGCCCCACGCGGCGACGGCGCGCACCTCGGGGTCGTCGTGGGCGAGCGCCGCGGCGAGCGCGCGCTCCGCGCGCTCCGCGACGTCGCCCTCCGCGCCGCGCGCGAGCCGGTTCGCGGCGACGATGGCCGCGTTCCTGGCGAGCCCGCCGCGCCGCGCGCGCTTCACCGGCGTCCCGACGGTCAGCGCCTCGAACCCTTGCTCGTCCAGCGACGCGAGGTCGTCGACGTCCCGCCCCTCCCATCGCGACAGCGGATGGAACGGCGCGGTGCGCTCGAGGGGCGGCGGCGCGGTCCTGTTGAACGGGCAGACCTCCTGGCAAGCGTCGCAGCCGAAGAGGTGCTCTCCCACGCCCGACCGCAGCTCCTCGGCGGGCGCGCTGCGCTGCTCGATGGTCAGGTACGCGACGCAGCGCCGCGGATCGAGCACGAAGGGCGCGTCGAACGCCTGCGTCGGGCACGCGTCGAGGCAGCGCGTGCACGAGCCGCAGCGCTCCGCGATGGGCACGTCGGGGACGAGCGGCAGCGTGGTCACCACCTCGCCGAGCAGCTGATAGCTCCCCTGCCCCGGCGTGATGAGCAGCCCGTTCTTGCCGACGAAGCCGATGCCGGCGCGCGCGGCCCAGACGCGCTCCATCACCGGCTCGACGTCGCAGAGCGGGCGCGCGAGGACGGACGGCGCGAGCGATCGGATGAACGACGCGAGCCGCCGCAGCCGGCGCTTCAGGTGGTTGTGGTAGTCCTGCCCGCGCGCGTACCGCGCGACCGTCTGCGCGAGCGGCGGGTCGCGCCCCTCGCTGTCCTTGGGCCGGGCATACCTGCGGCCGACGCACACGACCGAGCGCGCCCCCTCGAGGATCGCGTCGGTGTCCAGCCGGCGCCGCTGCGCCGCGTGCTCCGCGAGGTAGCGCATCTCGCCGTGCATGCCGCGCTCGATGAACTCGAGGTACCGCGCGTGCTCCACCCCGAGCGGCTCGTCCGCGCGCGCGACGCCGACGACGTCGAACCCGAGCGCGAACGCCTGCTCGCGCACGAGCCGATCGTGCGTCCGCAGATCCGAGCTCGCCTCCTCCTCGGGGCGATGGTCCTCGCGCTCGCTCATGCCCGTAGCATGGACCGCGGGGCCGGCGGCGGCGCTGGCACCACGCTCGCCGCGCGCGCCGCGAGCGCTCACCCGTCGTGCCGGTCGCCGAGCAGCCGGTCGAGCGTGATCGCGCACGCCGCGCGCACGCTCAGGTGGTTGTAGCCGGTGCTCGCGGCCGCCCGGATGGGCTCGATCCGGAGGTCGGCGTCGGCGATGATCTCGGGCGTGAGGCCCCAGCCCGTGCCGAACAGGATCAGCACGGGGCGGCTCGCCTGCGCGAGGCGCGCGCGGGTCTCTGCGTAGCTCGTCACCGAGAGCCCGCGCGACGCCGCCGCGGTCGTCCAGACCTCGACGCCGGCGCGCCCTTCGCTGCTCAGCGCGCCGTACACGTCCTCCAGGCTGGGGACCACGGCCAGCACGTCGAGGGCGACGGCGCGATCCGGGATCCGACGCCTGCCGGACCCGAGCACCCAGTGCTCCTTGATGCGCTCTGCCAGCGCGCGCTGGGCGGCGACCGGGTGCACGACGAACAGCCGCTCGGCGCCGTACGTGCGCGCGCTCCGCGCCATGTCGTGCAGGTCGAGGTTCGTGATCGCGGTGGTCACCGCCTCGCCGGCGCGGTCGAGCACCGGGTAGTGGACGAGCGCGAGCGACAGCCTCATCGCCGCACCTCGCCGCAATCGTTCGGCAGAGGGCTCGGCGGAGGCTCTCCTCCACGCGCCTTGCGCCACAGGTCGGGGCGGCGCTCGGCCGTGCGCTGCTCTGCCTGCGCGCGTCGCCAGCGAGCGATGGCCGCGTGGTTGCCCTGCTGCAGCACCTCGGGGACCTTGTGCCCGCGGAACTCCACCGGGCGCGTGTACTGCGGGTACTCCAGCAGCCCGGACATCGCGGGGCTGTGCGACTCGTGCTCCGCCGACACGGCGTTGCCGAGCACGCCCGGGAGCAAGCGCACGCACGCGTCGATCACCGCCATCGCCGCCACCTCGCCGCCCGTCATCACGAAGTCGCCGAGCGAGATCTCCTCGTCGATGAACGCGCGCACCCGCTCGTCGAACCCCTCGTACCGTCCGCACACGAGCGCGACGGCAGGGCGCGCCGCGAGCTCGATCGCCTTCTCCTGGCGGAACGGCTGCCCCTGCGGCGTGAGCAGCACGCGGTGCGCCCGCGGCGCAGGGGCCGGGGGCGCTCCCTCTGCGCCGGGAGGCGCGCCCTCCGCGGCTGCCTCGTCGAGCGCCTCCAGGCAGCGGACGATGCAGTCGACGCGCATCACCATGCCGGAGCCGCCGCCGTAGGGCGTGTCGTCCACGCTCCGGTGCCGGCCGAGGCCGAACTCGCGCGGGCTGCGCGTCCGGACGGCGAGCGCGCCCGAGGCGAGCGCGCGCCCGACCATGCCGATCGCAAGAAATCCCTCGAAGAGCTCGGGAAACAGGGTCACTACATCGATGCGCATCGAACCTGCCGCGGCGGGCCGCCTCGCGCCGGACGGCGGCTCAGACGAGGCCTTCCAGCGTCACCAGCTGAACGATCTGCCGCTCTGCGTCCACGCTGCCGACGAAGCTCTCGGTCAGCGGGATCTCGAGCGGATCTGCGCCGCTCCTCTCCACGACGAGCACGTCGCAGGTCGGATACGACTGGAGCGACCTCACGTGCCCGATCAGGTCGCCCTCGGGGGCCAGCACGCGCGCCCCCTCGATGTCGCACGCGTAGAACTCGCCCTCGGCGAGCGGCGCGAACGCATCGCGCGGCACGCACACCGCGGCGCCGCGCAGCGCCTCGGCCGCGTCCCGGTCGTCGGTCCCGGCGATCCGCACGAGCAGCGCCTTGTCGACCGGGCGCGCCGCGGCGATCTTCGCGTCCCGCTCGGAGCCGTCCGGGAAGCGCAGGCGGATCGGCGGCCGCGTGAGGAGGAGGTCGGAACCCTCGTTGTAGACGCGGAGCCGTAGCTCCCCCTGGACGCCGTGCGGCCGGGAGACCTCCGCGACGGGAACGTAGCGTCGCTCCACGTCGGGTTCGTCTCAGTCGAGGATGTCGAGGTGCGCGCGCCGCCCCGACTTGCTCGCGGCGGCGCTCAGCAACGTCCGGATCGACTGCGCGGTGCGCCCGTCCTTGCCGATCACCTTGCCGATGTCCTCGCGCGCGACCGTCAGCTCGATCCGGGGGAAGCGGTCGCCCACGACCTCGCGCACGACGACCCGGTCCGGCTGGTCGACCAGCGCGCGGGCGACGAGCGCCACGAGATCGACCAGCGGAGACGTCGAGGAGGCCATGCTACTTCGCGGCGTCCGCCGGGGCGGCCGCCTGGGCGAGCCCAGGGTGCTTCAGGAGCAGCGCCACCGTGTGCGTCGGCTGGGCGCCGTTCGAGATCCAGTGCCTCACGCGGGGCACGTCGAGGCGGATCTCGGTCCTGCGCGGGTCGTACGTGCCCAGCCGCTCGATGAACCTGCCGCCGCGCGGGCTGCGCTGATCGGCGACGACGATGCGGTAGAAGGGCGTCTTCTTGGTGCCCGCGCGGGCGAGGCGAATATGAACGGCCATCTGTAGAACCTCGATCGAATGGAAGAGCCCGTGCTCACGTTGCGCACGGCCTGCTCTGAGGCGCCGGAGCGTAGCTCGTTCAGTGCCCGGCGCCAGAAGTGGGGGCGCAACCTAGGCGAAGATCCCGCCTCGGGTCAACCCCGCACACGCGTGGCAAGCGCCACATCGATCAACTTTTCCGCCATCGCACCGCCGTTGCCATGCCGCGCAGGGACGCGGCGATCCGGGCGTGCGGCCATCCCGTCCTTACCGGACGAGCTCGGCTCTCCTCACCGGACGAGCTCGGCACAGGCGAGAAACCGAGCGTCACGCGCACGCATCGGAGGATGCGTGGACGCCGGCGTTTCGGGATTTGCGGGGAAAGCGGAGCGGGCTCGGGGGACATCCCGCGGACTCTGCCGCTGGGACGGCGTCTCCGCGGAGATCGCGGAGGAACGGTGTACGGGGCGTCAACCCAGGTCGAGGATGATGACGCCCCGGTTGGGATCGTCCTCTTCCGTGTCGGGAAGACGACGAGGTGCAGGGTAGCGTTCGATCGGCAGCTCGAGGCGCGGTCGAATTTCTTCTCTTCGGGACCGATCCTTCTCTTCTTCGCGCTGCCGTATTTGCTCGATGATGAACGGAGGAAGCATCGACTAACCCCTCCACCTCGTAGAGTGCTCGGCCGATTTGGTGGAACGAGGTCTGGGAGAAAGCACCCCGCTCTTAGAAGCGAATCTAGCAATGTGGGATGGCGGGTCAAGGTTATCGCTCGGGCCGACAGTGGTATGTTCGCGGCGCTCATGACGCGGCACGGCGCGTGGCTTGCGCACGCATCCTTCGAATTTCACAGGGATCGTCGGCGTCTGCCGGTGCGCCGGCGGGCGACATCCTGCTCCCTCCGGGCCGCGCGCGTGGCGCTCGTCGCCCTGATCGCGCTGCTCGCGCCCGCTCGAACAGCGAGCGCGGCCTTCGACGTGAACGACACGAGCTGGGAGGGGTGCTCGGAGTTCCTTGAGATCGCACGCGCGGAGCTCGGCGTCGCCAGGGTCCACCCCGTCGCTGTGCTCGACTGGAGCCAGATCGGCCCGGAGGACGGCATCCTCGTGCTCCACCCGATGCAGTCGCTCGACGCGGACGAGACGACCTCGTTCATGAAGGCCGGCGGGCGGCTCGCCATCGTCGACGACTTCGGCCGCGGCGACGACACGCTCCGGCGGTTCCAGATCGAGCGCATCCCGACGCCGACCCGGCCGCTCGCCGCGCTCCGGAACCGCCCCGCGCTCGCCATCGCGGAGCCCGTCGCCGACACCGTCGGGGGCCACTCGATCGGCCGGCACCCGGTCGTCAGCCACGTCGATCGGCTCGTCACGAACCACGCGACCGGCCTCCGGCACCCGAACCTCTCGCCCGTGCTGCGGATCCGCGCCCTCAGCGAGCCGGACGTGATCGTCGCCGTCGCGGGGCAGGTCGGCAAGGGCCGGCTCTTCGCGATGGGCGACCCGTCCGCGCTGATGAACATGATGCTCCGGTACCCGGGCAACCGCGCCTTCGCCTCGGGCCTGACCCGCTACCTGGTCGACGAGGATGGAGCTCAGCCGCACCGAGGTCGGCTCTACATCGTCGCGAACCGGTTCGACGAGGAGAGCTCGTTCGGCGGCGAGACGTCGCTCCGCAAGGACTTCGACGCGCAGCTCAAGGCGCTCGCGACCGCCGTCGAGGACGCCCGCCGCGACGGGCTCCCCGGCGGCGCCCTCCTCGCCCTCGCCGCGCTCGCCGGCCTCGCCCTCGCGATCTGGACCGCGCGCGCCTCGGCGAGGCCCTACCGGGGCCCGCTCCCTCGGTACGCCCGCCCCACGCCGCTCGTCGCGCAGGGAGGCGCCGCCGGGCGCTTCGCCGTCCTCGCCGCCCCCTCGTCCCCGCGCGGGCTCGCGTTCCTCGAGCTGAAGAGCGCCCTGTTCGAGGCCCTGTCCGTGCGCTTCGGCCTCGAGACGAACCCGCCGCAGGAGGCGGTCGCGCGGCTCGTGGCCCGAGAGGGAGCCCTTGACGAGCGGGCCCTCTCGGCATTCAAGGAGGTACTGGGCACCATGTACCGAGTCGAAGCGTCCGTCGTCGCCGGCAAGCCGGCGAACGTGTCCCGGCCCGCGCTCCTGCACGCCGCCGGCGTCGTGCGGAGCGTCCTCGCCGCCTGCGGCGCCGACGGCCGGAAGCCGCCGCGGGGACCTCACCCCGGCGCGCCCTCCGCCCCTCTGGCCGCGGCCCTCGAGGCGCGGCCCTCACCCGCGGAAGCGAAGCCCGCAACACCACCCTCTGACAAAGGCGCTCGATGAACCAGGTTCAGGCCGTCGCCGTCGACGAAATCTCCGCTGCCAGGGAGCGGATCGAGGCGGTCCGGCGGGAGATCACGCGCGTTTACATCGGATCGCCGCGCGCGATCGATCTGATGCTCACCGCCCTGCTCGCGCAGGGACACGTGCTGCTGGAGGGCGTCCCCGGCGTCGCGAAGACCACGCTGGTCAAGGCGTTCGCGGCGGCGCTGGGCGCGTCCGTCCGGCGGATCCAGTTCACGCCCGACCTGCTGCCCGCCGACATCACCGGGACCTACGTCCTGTCGCCCAAGGAGGGGACGTTCACGCTGCGCCCCGGCCCGATCTTCGCGAACCTCGTGCTCGCCGACGAGATCAACCGCGCCCCGGCGAAGACGCAGTCGGCCCTCCTCGAGGCCATGCAGGAGCGGCAGGTGACGATCGAGGGCGATCGCTTCGAGCTGCCGTCGCCCTTCATGGTGCTCGCGACGCAGAACCCGATCGATCTCGAGGGGACCTACCCGCTCCCGGAGGCGCAGATCGACAGGTTCCTCATCCGCGTGAGCCTCGGCTACCCGCAGCACAAGGACGAGGTGGCGATGCTCCGCGCGCACAACGTCGAGCCGCCGCGGGCGCGGGCGACGCTCGCCGTCCAGGACCTCCTCATGCTCCAGGGCGTCGCGCGGCGGATCCACGTCGAGGAGGACCTGTACGAGTACGCGGTCAACCTCACGGGCTTCACGCGGACGCACCCCCGCGTGCTGCTCGGCGCGTCGCCGCGCGCCACGCTCGCGCTGATCCAGGCGGCCAAGGCGGCGGCGGTGATCGGCGGGCGTCCGTTCGTGACGCCGGACGACGTGCGCGGCATGGCGCCCGCGACGCTCGCGCACCGCCTGGTCCTCGTGCCGGACGCGGACGTGGACCCGAAGGCGCGCGACGCGATCATCGAAGAGGCGGTGCAGCGCGTGGGCTACCGCCGCGCGGCGCGGCCGGCGTAGCTCCCCATGCAGCTCTACCCCACGCGCACCGCCGCCCACCTGGCCATCGCCGGCGTCGCGGTCATGGGCGCCGGGCTCATCGCGCGCGAGCCGGCGATCGTCGGCTGGGGCGGGGCGATCCTCGTCGCGATCGCGCTCGCCCGCGGCGTGACGCTCGTGTCGGTGGCGCGCATCCGCGCGGCCGGGTTCGAGATGCTCTGGGGCAGCTCGCGGCGCGTCCTCCGGTCCGCGCGCGGCGGCGCCGTGGAGATCGAGGCCGAGGTGCGGAACCGCGACACGCTCGCGGCCCGCTACGTCAAGCTGCGCGCGATCGCCTCGTCGCAGCTGGACGTCCGCATCGAGCCGAGCCGCGGAGAGGTCTCGGCCTCGGGGCGCCTCAAGGTGAAGGTCGTCGTGCGCACGCCGCGCGTCGGCCAGCACGGGCTGCACGGGCTCGCGCTCGAGGTGCACGGCGCCCCGGGCCTCTTCGAGGTGCCCCTGACCTTCGCGAACCCCTACGGGATCGAGGTCCTGCCGCGCCCCTTCATGCCGTACCTGACGCAGCCGCGCGGCGGGCGCAGCCACCTGCTCGCGGCCTCCGGCAAGCCCGGGCGCGTGCGCGGCGAGGGGGACGATCTGCGCGAGCTGCGCGAGCACCAGCCGGGGGATCCCTTCCGGAAGATCGCGTGGAAGGCGAGCGCGCGCCGGGGCACGCTGCTCGTGCGGGAGTTCGAGCGCGAGGAGCGGGATGTGGTCTGGATCCTCGTCGACGCGGCCGTGGAGCTCTGGGCGGGGCCGCTCGGCCGCGCGCCGCTCGACCTCATGATCGACGAGGCCTCGGCCATCGCCACGAGGCACCTCGGCCGCGGCGACCGCGTCGGGCTCATCATCCTGGCGCCCGGCCCTCGCGTGACGATCGCGCCCGACCACGGCCCTGGGCACGGCCAGAAGATCGCGCACGCGCTCACCGTCGGGTGCGGCACGTACGACGCGGATCGCAGCGAGCTCGACGAGATGGACGTCGCGGCGCGCGTCCTCGAGCACCTCAGGCCGCTCGACGCGCGAGGCCTCGACGATCTCCGCCGCGGCGACCTCGACCGGCTGGCCGCCCGCGCCGAGTCGATGCGCCCGCGCGCGCCGTTCTCGGCGCCGGCGCCGCTCGGGCGCTCGCAGCGCGAGCGCACGCTGCGCCGCTACCTCGCGAGCTACGGCATCGAGTCGCCCGCGCGGTCCGAGCCGGACCGGCGCGATCCCGCCGTGACCGTCGCGGAGTCGCTCACGCACATCGCGCGCACGAAGCCGCGCGCGAGCATGGTCTACGTCCTCGCGCCGCCGCCCGCCGACGCGCAGCTGGGCCGGCTCTCGGAGGCGGTGCGACGGCTCTCGCGCAGGGCGGTCCACGTGATGTGGACGCTCCCCGACGTAGAGCCCGGGCTCGCTCCTCCCTGGGAGCCTCCGCGGCCGCAGGAGAGCGAGGCGGACGACGAGCGGCGGAGCCCCACGCCGGCGGACAAGACGTTCCAGGAGCTCGCGCCGATCGCGGCCGAGGCCGTGCTCATCCGCGCGCGGGTGGCGCAGACGCGCCGCGAGGCGGCGCTCCGAAAGGCCGGCGTGCGCGTGGTGCGGCTCCGCCCCACGACCGCGGCCGCGCCGAGCCCAACCGTGGCCGCGCCCCACGACGGCGCGCCCCCACCGCAGACCTGAGGAAGAGCGATGTCGATCGCAGAGCTGCTCCGCGCGCGCGGCCTCTCCCCCAAGAAGGGGTTCGGGCAGAACTTTCTCGTCGACGTCGAGGCCGCGCGCCGGATCGCCGAGGCCGCCACGACGCCCACGGGCGGCGCGGTGATCGAGATCGGGGCGGGGCTCGGCGCGCTCACGCGGCCGCTCCTCGATCGCGCGGCGCACGTCGTCGCGATCGAGCGCGATCGCGACCTCGTCCCGATCCTCCGCGAGCAGCTCGCCGACCCGATCGAGGGCGGCCGGCTGACGCTGCTCGAGGCCGACGCCGCGCGGGTCGACTGGGTCGCCGCGCTCTCCGGCCGACCGCGCCCGCACGCGGTGGCCGGGAACCTCCCGTACCAGCTCACGGGCCGGCTCCTCGAGCAGGCGACCACCATCGCGGACCAGATCGATCGCGCGGTGTTCATGGTGCAGCTCGAGGTGGCGGAGCGCCTCGTCGCCGCCCCCGGCGGCGGCGACTACGGCGCGCTCTCGGTCTTCGTGCAGGCCGCGTTCGACGTGCGCCGCCTCCTCGTCGCGCGGGCCGGCGCGTTCTACCCGAGGCCCGAGGTCGACTCTGCCGTCGTGGTCCTGACGCCGTGGCGCCCGAGGCGCGCCGAGGAGACCGACGCCTTCCGCGCCGCCGTGCGCGCCGCCTTCTCGGCCCGCCGCAAGACGCTCCGGAACGCCTGGAAGCACCTCTACGGCTGGTCGTCCGAGGAGCTCGAGCGCCACGCGAAGGACGCCGGCATCTCGCTCGACGCGCGCGGCGAGACGCTCAGCGTCGAGGCGTTCGCGCGGATCGCCGCCGCCAAGGGCCGCTGACCACCGCCGCGCGCGGGCGCCCCTCACCGGAGGGCGATCACGCTCTATGGGGCCGCGCCCCAGGAAAACAAGGCCTCGCGCCGCACGCGCCCCGCCTCGAGACATCGGCGAGAAGCTCCGCGGGATTTCTGGTATGCGGCCACTAGTCGGACGCGCAGGCCCGTGCTAGTGGGCCGCGCGACTCGTCAAAGCTCGTACGAGGAGGGCTCCCGCTCCATGGTTGTTGGAAAGATCACCCAGGTCATCGGACCGGTCGTCGACGTCGATTTTCCGTCGGGCCAGCTACCCAAGATTCTGAACGCGCTCAAGGTCAGCAACCCGAGCATCTCGGCCGAGCCCGACAACCTCGTGCTCGAGGTCGCCCAGCACCTCGGCGAGTCGACGGTGCGCACCATCGCGATGGACTCCACCGACGGCCTCGTGCGCGGCTTGGAAGTCCGCGACACGGGCAAGCCCATCATGGTGCCCGTCGGCAACGAGTGCCTCGGCCGCATCCTGAACGTCGTCGGCGTGCCGATCGACGAGGCCGGCCCGGTGCACGCCAAGAAGCTGGCGCCCATCCACCGGGAGCCGCCCCCGTTCGTCGAGCAGTCGACGAAGGTCGAGGTCTTCGAGACGGGCATCAAGGTCATCGACCTCATCGCCCCCTACCGCAAGGGCGGCAAGATCGGCCTCTTCGGCGGCGCCGGCGTCGGCAAGACGGTGCTCATCCTGGAGCTCATCAACAACGTCGCGAAGGCGCACGGCGGCGTGTCGGTCTTCGCCGGCGTCGGTGAGCGGACGCGCGAGGGCAACGACCTCTTCCTCGAGATGAGCGAGTCGAAGCTCGCCGACGGCAGCCCCGTCATCTCGAAGGCCGCGCTGATCTACGGCCAGATGAACGAGCCGCCGGGCGCGCGCGCCCGCGTCGCGCTCTCGGCGCTCGCCGTGGCCGAGCACTTCCGCGACGAGGAGGGCCAGGACGTGCTCCTGTTCGTCGACAACATCTTCCGGTTCACCCAGGCGGGCTCCGAGGTGAGCGCGCTCCTCGGCCGCATCCCGAGCGCCGTCGGTTACCAGCCGACCCTCTCGACCGAGATGGGCGCCTTCCAGGAGCGCATCACCTCGACCACGAAGGGCTCCGTCACCAGCGTGCAGGCGATCTACGTCCCCGCGGACGACCTGACCGATCCCGCGCCGGCCACGGCCTTCGCCCACCTCGACGCGACCACCGTGCTCTCGCGCGCGATCTCGGAGCTCGGCATCTACCCGGCCGTCGATCCGCTCGACTCGAACTCGACGATGCTCGATCCCCAGATCGTCGGCGAGAAGCACTACTCGGTCGCGCGGCGCGTGCAGCAGACGCTCCAGCGCTACAAGGATCTCCAGGACATCATCGCCATCCTCGGGATGGACGAGCTCAGCGAAGACGACAAGCTCATCGTGTCGCGCGCCCGCAAGATCCAGAAGTTCCTGTCCCAGCCGTTCTTCGTCGCGGCCCAGTTCACCGGCCTCGAGGGCAAGCTCGTCCCGCTCAAGGACACCATCGCGGGATTCGAAGAGATCCTGGAAGGCAAGCTCGACCACGTCGCCGAGCAGGACTTCTATCTGGTGGGCGGCATCGACGAGGTGAAGGCTCGGGCTTCGAGAAAGGCGGCCTGACGCGGCCATGGCCGACACCATCCTCCTCGAGATCGTGACGCCGACCGGCGTCGCGCTGCGCGAGCAGGTCACGGACGTGACCGCGCCGAGCGTCGCCGGCGAGTTCGGCGTGCTCCCGGGCCACCTGCCCCTGCTCGCCGCCCTCCGGACCGGCCTCGTGACGTATCACCAGAACGGCCAGGAGCACCGCCTGGCCGTCCATCACGGATTCGTCGAGGTCGCCAACGATACCGCGCTGCTGCTCACCGAGCGCTTCGTCATGAAGGACGACGTCGACGTCGTGCGGGTGCGCCGCCGGCTGAAGGAGGTCGATGCAGAGCTCGACCACTGGCAAGGCGACCTGACTGATCCGCGCCGTCGCGAGCTCATCGAAGAGGAGCAGTGGCTCGCCACCGAGCTCGAGCTCATCGGCGACCCGCCCCCTCCGATGGTCCGCGAGGACACGCGATTCCTCGTCGATCACGCCGAGGCGCCGTCGGTCGAGGAGATGGTCGAGGCCTCCCAGCCCGACGAGAGCCTCACGGACCACAAGAGGCCCGGCTCTCCGTTCCCCGATCCGAAGTGACGTACCTGGCGGCTACCGCCTTGCGCGTGCGGCCGCCGCACAGGACACTGTTCTCCACACTGGCCGCGAGGGGCTGGGGGCTCTCCCGCTTCGCGAGCTATCTGCACCGCCGAGGCGCTGGCGCGAACCGCGCCACGCTGTCTGGGTCCACCCGTGATGTTCTGCGGGCCCCGCGCGTCCGGGGCCCTCAAGGCAGCCCATGATCTCTCCGGAGACGATCGCGCTCGTGAAGGAGCGCACGGATCTCGTAGCGCTCATCGGCGAAAGCGTGCGCCTCACGCGCCGCGGGCTCTCCTTCACCGGGCTCTGCCCGTTCCACAAGGAGAAGACGCCCAGCTTCCATGTGAACCCGAACCGCGGGTTTTATCACTGCTTCGGCTGCAAGGAGACCGGCAGCGCCATCGACTTCGTGATGAAGCTCGAGGGCCGGACGTTCGCCGAGGCGGTGCGCGCGCTCGCCGAGCGCGCCGGCATCGAGGTGGCGGAGTCGATGACCGAGGCCGAGCGGCGCGAGGCGCAGGCGGCGCGCAAGTCGAAGGACGACCTCTACGCCGTCAACCACCTCGCCGCGACGTTCTTCGAGCACAGCCTCCGCGGCGGCCCGGGCGGCGGCCCCCACCCGCTCGCGCGCTACGCCCACGAGGAGCTCGCGCGACGCGGTCTGCCCCTCCGCGACGGCGATGGCGGCGTCGATCCGATCTCCGAGGCCCTCCAGGCGTTCCGGATCGGCTACGCCCCGTTCGCCTGGGACGCGCTCGCCACCTACCTGCGGCAGCAAGGCGTCTCCCCGGTCCTCGCCGAGCGCGTCGGGCTCCTCGTGCCGCGCTCGTCGGGGAGCGGCCATTACGACCGCTTCCGCCACCGGCTCATGTTCGCCGTGACCGACGTCATGGGCCGGGTGATCGCGTTCAGCGGGCGCGCCTTGCCCGACCCGAGCCCCGCGGAGCTCTCGTCGCTCGGCAAGGGCGGCCCTGCGCCGCAGGCCGACGGCGCGCCGGCGAAGTACATCAACAGCCCCGAGTCGCCGATCTACACGAAGGGAGAGCACCTCTTCGGGCTCTACCAGGCGCGCCAGGCGATCCGGCAGCGCGGCGAGGCGGTGCTCGTGGAGGGCAACTTCGACGTCGTCGCCCTCCACGCGCGCGGCATCGGCCACGCCATCGCCCCGCTCGGGACCGCGTTCACGCCCGGGCAAGCGAAGCTCATCAAGCGCTTCGCGCCCGCGGTCATCCTGCTCTTCGACGGCGACGCGGCCGGCAAGAAGGCCACGCGGGCGGCGCGCTCCCCGTGCCGCGAGGCGGGCCTCAGCGCCCGCGTCGCCGTGCTGCCGGCGGGCGTCGATCCCGACGACCTCGCGCGCAAGCACGGCCCGGACGCCGTCGCCCGCATCCTCAAGGGAGCGCGCGGCCTGCTCGAGCACCTCATCGACGAGGCGCTCGACGGCGACAGCTTCGGCGGCTCGTCGCTGCCCGAGCAGCTCGCCCGCGTGCGCGCCGTCGCCGCGCTGCTCGCCGAGGAGGACGATCCGAACCTCAGGATGATGGCGAAGCTCTACGCCGATCGCCTCTCCTCGAAGCTCGTGATCGGCGGCCGCTCGCCCGACGACCTGCGGCAGCTCGAGCGCGTCGTCGAGGAGTCGCTCTCCCGGCCGCGGAGCCAGCCCACCCGCGAGGTGACCCCCTCCGGACAGACGACCGAGACGTGGGAGCGCGCGCGCTCACGCGCGCAGTTCCAGGAGGTCAGCCTCGAGATCCTCGGCGCGATCCTGGATTTTCCCGAGCTTCTGGCCGACGACGAGGTGCAGCTCGCGCTGGAGTGCCTCGAGGGCGAGGTCGCCCTTGCAATTGTCACGGCGCGTCAAAATTTCACATTTGAAATGGGACTTGCCGCCGGCGAATTTCTTGCGCAAGTCCCGGCTCCGATC
The DNA here is from genome assembly GCF_028553905.1 of Sorangium sp. So ce836. Taxonomy (NCBI): domain Bacteria; kingdom Pseudomonadati; phylum Myxococcota; order Polyangiales; family Polyangiaceae; genus Sorangium; species Sorangium sp. So ce836. Next base: position 7,911,671 of record NZ_CP102233.1, read on the forward strand.
CATTCATTCGCGGCTGGACGGCTGGTCTCGCCTGTCTTCGAAGCGGCCTCAACGGCCAAGGCGACGCTCTTGGAGAATTCACAAAAGTTGAGCAGGCATGCCCTGGCGCGACAGAAGGCAGCCGTCATGAGCCAGCTCCAGAAGAGCGCGGTCGACGCCGATGCTGAAAACGCTTTGCTGCGTGATCTATTCCAGCGGAGAGCGGGGGGGCTCGGTCTTCCTTGATGCGTTCCGTGTCGCCCCTACGTGGCGGCCCGACGTGCGTGATCCCTAGAGTTTGTCGGAATCATCTGGTGTGTCTTGTCGGTCGCGGCGAGCTGGTCGCCGTAAGTGGAGCATGAGGTAATGGCGAGCAAGGCCAAGCAATCTTCCGGTCGGGCAGGCGGGATCGCGAGGGCGGCGGGGGGCGGCGCGCTCAACGGCGCGCGGCACGCTTCGACACGCGGGCACGCTGAGGGAGGGGCACGCCCAAGCAACAAAGGAGACGCGGGCATCCGAGCCGAGCGGTCCGAGAAGGACCGGAAGACCCTGGAGAAGCTCGTCGAGACCGGCAAGAGCAAAGGCTTTCTCACCTATGACGAGGTGAACGACGCGCTCCCCGCGGACGTCGCGCCCGATCAGCTCGACGACGTGGTGGGCGCCCTCGGCGACGAGGACATCGAGATCGTCGACGGCGCGACCCAGGTGAAGATCGCGCCGAAGCGCATCGCCGACGAGGAGGCGGGCGAGAAGAAGCTCGTCGTCACGCCCGACCGCGAGGAAGAGGACGTCGACTACTACTCGAAGTCGAACGATCCCGTCCGCATGTACCTCCGCAAGATGGGCAGCGTCTCGCTGCTCACCCGCGAGGGCGAGGTCGAGATCGCGAAGCGGATCGAGATCGGCGAGCAGAAGGTCAACGCCGCGATCCTCGACTCCCCCATCGCCGTCCGCGAGATCATCGATCTCGGCGAGAAGCTCCGGAAGCACAAGATCCGGGTGAAGGAGCTCATCAAGGACGCCGAGAACGACGACCAGGAGTTCGACGAGGAGGAGGCCGACCGGCGCATCATCCGCCTCATCGACAAGGTGAAGCGGGTCGACAAGAAGAAGGCGGAGCTCCTCGAGGAGCGCAAAGACGTCAAGACCGAGGTCCGCCGCAAGCAGATCGACGTCGAGGTGACGCAGGCGACGGCCGAGCTCGTGACGACGCTCGAGGAGATGCGCCTCAACAAGCGGACGATCGACAAGATCGTCCAGAAGCTGAAGAGCCTCATCTCGAAGGTCGAGAAGGCGGAGGCCGGCGCGACCGAGCTGGAGCGCCGCACGGGGCTCTCGAAGGGCGAGCTCAAGCGCGAGCTCATCAAGGTGAAGGGCAACCGCGCCCTCGAGGGTCGCCTCGCCAAGAAGCTCAACGTCAACCGCGAGGAGCTCAACGACTTCGAGTCGACCATCAAGAACGCCCAGAAGGGCCTGAAGAAGGTCGAGGAGGAGCTCAACATCGACGTCGCGGCGATCCGCGAGACCTACGAGAACATCCGCGAGGGCGAGCGGATGGCGGAGCGCGCCAAGGCGGAGCTGGTCGAGGCGAACCTCCGCCTCGTCGTCTCCATCGCGAAGAAGTACACGAACCGCGGCCTCCAGTTCCTGGACCTCATCCAGGAAGGCAACATCGGCCTCATGAAGGCCGTCGACAAGTTCGAGTACAAGCGCGGCTACAAGTTCTCGACCTACGCGACGTGGTGGATCCGGCAGGCGATCACCCGCGCGATCGCGGACCAGGCGCGGACGATCCGCATCCCGGTCCACATGATCGAGACGATCAACAAGCTCATCCGCACCTCGCGCTACCTCGTGCAGGAGTACGGCCGCGAGCCGACCCCCGAGGAGATCGCCGAGAAGATGGAGCTCCCGCTCGACAAGGTGCGGAAGGTCCTGAAGATCGCGAAGGAGCCGATCTCGCTCGAGACCCCGATCGGCGAGGAGGAGGACTCGCACCTCGGCGACTTCATCGAGGACAAGAGCGTGATCTCGCCGGCAGAGGCGGTGATCAACATGAACCTCGCCGAGCAGACCCGTAAGGTCCTGAAGACGCTGACGCCGCGCGAGGAGAAGGTGCTCCGGATGCGCTTCGGCATCGGCGAGAAGAGCGATCACACCCTCGAAGAGGTCGGTCAGGACTTCGAGGTCACCCGCGAGCGCATCCGGCAGATCGAGGCCAAGGCGCTCCGCAAGCTCCGGCACCCCAGCCGATCGAAGCAGCTGAAGAGCTTCATCGACAGCTAGTCCGTGGGCTGGCCTGCTCGGCAACCGAAGGCAGCCGCTGCGCGCGAGCCGCGCGGTCTGCCTCTCCCCGGCGAGCCGCGCGCACGCGCGGGGGGGAGCCCCCTCGGCGGGCACCGCGCCGCTCGGGCCCTCCTCGTGCTCGCGGGCGCGCTCCTCGGCGGCGGCTGCGGCAAGACCCTCTCCGAGGACGACTGCCGTAGGATCGGCGAAGCCATGCGCACCGCGTGGGCCGCGGAGGCGAAGCGATCGGGACCGGCGGCGCCGGGGAGCTCGGGGAAAGCCGCGGTGGTGATCGCGAGCGAGGGCGAGCGGCTCTCGTCGGAGTGGACGTCCGATTGCAAACGGGAGCTCGCCGGGACCGAGGTGGATCCAGGCGAGGTCGACTGCCTCACGCGCGCGAAGACGCTCGACGAGCTCCGCCGGTGCTCCGCGCCGTGAACGCGCGCGAGCGCGCTGACGGGGCGTGAGGGGCGCGCCGCGACGGCTTCAGCGCACGCAGCGCTCGTCGCGCTTCAGTTCAGGTAGCGCTTGTCCTTCGGCGGGTCCTTCTGGCCGCCGGGGATGACCCGGAGCGGGACGCCGCCGGAGCGGCCGCGCGCCGCAGGGACGCGGCGGAGCGCGGCGGACTGCGCCTGCAGCTGCCGGAAGCGCATCCGCAGGTAGAAGCGGCGCAGCGGGGAGAAATCGCCGAAGAGGTAGCCCGCCAGCATGCCGCCGAACGGCGTGATCAGCCCCTCGGGGGGGGCGCGCATGGCGATGACGTTGAGCACCGAGAGGCCGAAGATGAAGACGAGCAGCATGGTGCCCGTCACCGGGAGGACGAAGAAGAGGCGGACCGTGGCGTGCCGGTGCGCGAGCGCCCACGCGACGGCGACGGCCTCGATCATGCCGAGCCCGCCGTAAAACACGGGCGACGCCACCCTCGGGAAGAGCAAGCCGACCGCCACCTGGAGCGCGAACGCGAAGGCCGCGGAGCCGAACAGGAACGCCACCGTGCGGCCGGGGCCCCAGCGCTCTTCGAGCGAGGTGCCGAGGAAGTACAGGCCGAGCAACGTCGTGATGAAGTGCCACGGATCGCTCGGGCTGTGGATGAGCGGCGCGGTGAGCAGCCGCCATACCTGGCCGTGGAGGATGCGATCGCTGATGCCGAGGAACGGCTCGAGCACGCCTTCGCCGGCGCCTCCCCAGTTGAGCCCCAGGGTGAACATCACCCAGATACAGCCGACCGCGATCATCATCCCCAGCAGGGCCTTGCCTGGCTTGGGGAACCCCATTGAGCTGTGCTCCGGGCGCATAGCTTTCCACCTAACAGCCGCGCCCCCGCCGGGCAACCCGCTGCTCCCGTACTTTACCGCGATTCGCGCAGCGGCCGGCGCCGGCGCCGGCGCCGCGAGCGCGCCGCACGCAGCGCGCCATCCAGGACGCTCCTGGGCAGGGTCCGCCTGGCGGCGCGAGGATGCCGGGCAGCGCGCGCCTCCGTGCCAGCGGGCGCGCCTCCGGGCGGTGCGCGCCCGAGGCACGCACGTCCCTGCTGCGCCCGCCGCTCGGCGACTCAGAAGAAGTTGCCGATGTTGAACTCGAACTTGTACGTCTCTTCGTAGGGCAGCCGCTTGAACGGGAAGCCCCACTCGAAGCGCAGCGGTCCGAGCGGGGAGAACCACCGGAAGCCGAACCCCCACGAGGTGCGGACATCGAGCAGGCGCTCGAGCGAGAAGCACGGGTTCGTGACGTCGTGCGGCGAAGCTGGGGCGGCGTTGCAGTAGAGCTTCTCGAGATTCCAGGCGTTGCCGAGGTCGGTGAACACCACGCCCTTGATCTGCACGGCCTCGATGAGCGGGAACTCCAGCTCGAGGTTCTGGTAGTACATCAGGTTGCCGCCGATGTTCGCGCCGTTCGCGATCGGCGCAGAGTTCGGATCGAGCGACTCGCGGAGCGGGAGACGCGGGCCGATGTCCCGGATCTCGAAGCCGCGCACGTCGAGGATGCCGCCCAGGAAGAAGCGGGCGAAGATCGGCACGCCTTCCGGGTTCGGGCTCGTCACCATGCCGGCCTCGGTGTTCAGCTTGAGGACCAGGCTGTCCGTGATCGGGTAGTAGAACCGCCCCGTGGCGCGATACCGCAGGAACTCGTTCTGGCTGCCGAGCGCGCTGTGGGCGAGCTCCACCGAGCCCTGCAGGTAGATGCCCGAGGTCGGGAAGAGCTGGTTGTTGCGCGTGTCGTAGGTGAGCGCCGGGCGGATGCTGGACGTGATCCCGTCGTTGAAGAGGTTGTAGAGCGGGAGCCGCTGGAACGTGGACCGCGGGTCCGCCGTGCCGAGGCCGGTGGACGTGGACGACGAGATCTCGTCGTTCTCCAGCGTGTACGTCAGCTGCGCGCGGAGCTCCGGCTCGATGAGCGGGTAGCCGATCGTGATCGAGCCGCCCGTGGAGGTCTGCGAGAACTCCTTGTAGGCCCGCAGCTGGTTGTAGACGCTCACCGACGCGGAGAACGGGCTGTCGAACAGGTACGGCTCGAAGAAGCGGATGTCGACGAGGCGCCGCAGGCCCGAGATCTGCGCCTGGAGCGAGAGCGACTGGCCGCTCCCGAGCAGGTTCGCCTGCTGGACCTGCGCCGTCGCGATGAAGCTCTCCACGCTCGAGAAGCCGGCGCCGATCTGGAAGGTGCCCGTCGGCTTCTCGCCGATGTCGACGTTGACGTTGATGTGCTGGTCGTCCTCGCCCTGCTCGGTGGAGATGTCGACCCGCTCGAAGTAGCCGAGCGCCGTGATCCGCTGCTTCGACCGCTCGAGCTTCGTCTCGCTGAACAGCTGCCGCTCCTCCACCTCCATCTCGCGGCGGATCACCTTGTCCCGCGTCTTCGTGTTGCCGCGGATCTCGATGCGCCCGAAGTAGACGAGCTGGTTTCTGCGGATGCCGACGGAGATGTCGACCTCCCGCCGGTCCGGATCGGGCTGGGTCTCGGGCACGGCCTCGACGTTGGCGTAGCCGGCGTCCCGGTACAGCGTCTGGATCGCGCTGAGATCCTTCGCCAGCTCGGCGCGGTTGAACCAGTCGCCCGGCTTGGCCCGCACCATCTCGCGCAGCGCCCGGCGCCCGCCGAGCGGCTCGATCTCGCGGCCGTCGGCGTCCCGCTCGTACACGCGCAGCGAGCGGATGCGGAAGCGAGGCCCCTCGTTGATCGTCAGCGTGACCTCGATGCCCGTGCGGTCGGGCGTGAGCATCACCCTGGGGGTCGCGACCTGCACCGCGAGGAAGCCGCGATCGTAGTAGAGGGCGTTGATGACGAGGACGTCGCGCTCGAACGCGTCCTGGCGGAACGGACCGCCGGTGCCGAAGGCGAAGAAGCCCCCGTTCCCCGTGAGCATGACCTCCCGGAGCTCCTCGTCCGGGATGTTGTGGTTGCCGATGAAGGTGATGCGCCGGACGGTGACGGGCGCGTGCTCCTTGATGGTGAACTTGAGGGTGACCTGGTTCTCCCGCTCCGGTTTGACCTCGTAGCTGACCTCGGCGAGGAAGTAGCCCTCCTCGGCGTACTTGTCGCGGAGCTTCTGCACGCCGCGGCGGATGGCCGCGTAGCTCAGGATCGTGCCGGTCTTGATCTCGACCGAGAGCGCCTCGGTGAGGTCCTCGCTGTCGATCTCGTTGTTGCCGGAGAACTCGATGGCCTTGATGCTCGGGCGCTCCCGGACGAGCACCCGCAGGCTCACCCCGTCGTCGCGGCGGGTGAGGTCGACCTCGACATCATCGAACAGACCGGAGTCCCAGAGCTCGCGCACGTCGCGCGCCAGCCCCTCCGGGGTGAACGGCCTGCCGACCCGCGTCTGCCCCAGGTAGACGAGCACGTCCTCGGTCGAGACGCGCCGGTTGCCAGCGACCGTGACCTGGGTCACCGGCTGGCCACGGGCGAGCTCGGCCTCCGTGGGCGCCACGTCGAGCGTCGGCTCGGCCGTGTCGGCGGCAACCTGCGCAGGTGTACCGGCGCCAGGCTGGGCCGCCCCGGTCGCGTTGGGCGGGGCGGACGGCTGAGCGGCGCCGGCCGGGGCTGGGGACGGTGTGGCGCCGCCCCCGGGCGGCTGCGCGCCCGGAGCTCCTCCGGGCACCTGAGCTGCCGCGAGCCGGGGCCGCATCGCCGCTGCCGCCACGAACACCAGGAAGAGGCCGAGCCAGACGAGCCGCAGGCAGCGGCCGGGGAGGCGAAGCATTGGACGGGTGCCTGTCGCGTACAAGGCGCCACCCCGTAGCCCAGCGCGACGTGAGTCTCAAGGGCGGACGCCGAAAACAGGGCGTCGCCGACAGGTCGCCGCCGCGACCCCTGCGTGCGGGTCGATCTCTCGGCGATCTGACGCTATGCCAGGGGCCGCGCGAGCGCAGGCGAGCACGCGCTGCCAGAAATTCCCGCGAGGCAGCCTTGACCGAGCGCGAGCCCCTGGGTAATTGCCGAGGCTCGCCAGCGTTCACCTGAACATCGGAGCACCTGTTCAACCCGGTGCCCGAGCACTCCCTGGAGTAACGCGTGTCTCGAACCCCCTCCCTTCCGTCCGACGGTGAGGCGCCTCGCAAGGGCCGCCGAGGCGGCCGGCCCGGCGACAGCGAGCCCCCGCCGCCCCCGGCGCCCGACACCTCGCTCGCCGACGAAGCGCAGCGCCGGTACCTGAACTACGCGCTCAGCGTCATCACGTCGCGCGCGCTCCCCGACGTGCGCGACGGGCTGAAGCCGGTGCAGCGCCGCATCCTCTACGCGATGCTGCACGACCTGCACCTCGGGCCGGACGCGAAGTACCGGAAGAGCGCCGCGGTCGTCGGCGACGTGATGGGCAAGTACCACCCGCACGGCGACGTCGCGATCTACGACGCGATGGTCCGGCTGGCGCAGGACTTCGTGATGCGGGCGCCGCTCATCGCCGGCCACGGGAACTTCGGCTCCGTGGACGGCGATGCGCCGGCGGCGATGCGTTACACCGAGGCGAAGCTCCGCCCCCTCGCGCTGGAGCTGCTCAGCGAGCTCGGCCAGCGCACCGTGGACTTCCGGCCGAACTACGACGGCACCCGCTTCGAGCCGATCGTCCTCCCGTCCCGCTTCCCGAACCTGCTCGTGAACGGCTCGCAGGGGATCGCGGTCGGGATGGCGACGAGCATCCCGCCGCACAACCTGGGCGAGGTCATCGACGCGTGCGTCGCGCTGATCGAGAACCGCGAGCTCACCACGCAGCGGCTCTTGTCGTACGTGAAGGGGCCCGACTTCCCGACGGGCGGCCAGCTGCACGCGACGAAGAAGGAGCTCGAGGCCGTCTACGCGTCCGGCCAGGGCTCGCTGAAGCTGCGCGGCGAGTGGCAGCTGGAAGAGGGCGACGGCAAGCGCGGCGCCGCGCCGCAGATCGTGATCACCTCGATCCCGTACGGGATCGAGCGGAAGGCGATCGTCGAGAAGATCGCCGAGGTCATCCTCTCGAAGAAGCTGCCGACGCTCGTGGACGTGCGCGACGAGTCGACCGGCGAGGTGCGCATCGTGATGGAGCTCAAGCGCGGCGCCGACGCGCAGCTCGTGATGGCGTACCTCTACAAACAGACGCCGCTCGCGATCAACGTGCAGGTCAACCTCACCTGCCTCGTGCCCACCGACAACGCGGAGATCGCCGCGCCGCGGCGGCTCGGCCTGCACGAGATCCTGACGAAGTTCCTCGACTTCCGCTACGCGACGGTGACGCGGCGGCTCGAGTTCGAGCTCGGCGAGCTGCGGCGGCGGATCACGATCCTCGAGGGGTTCGAGAAGATCTTCGACGCGCTCGACGAGGTGATCCGGATCATCCGCAAGAGCGAGGGCAAGGCCGACGCGGCCGAGAAGCTGATGAAGCGCTTCACCCTGAGCGAGGAGCAGACGGACGCGATCCTCGAGCTCAAGCTCTACCGGCTGGCGCGCCTCGAGATCCTGCTCGTGCAGAAGGATCTCGCCGAGAAGCGCGCCGAGGCGAAGCGGATCGAGGGGCTGCTCAAGAGCGAGGCGAAGCGCTGGGGGATCGTCCGCGACGAGCTCGTCGAGATCAAGGGCTCCTACGGCGAGAAGCGCCGCACGAAGGTGGTCGGCTCGATCGACGAGCCCGAGTACCAGGCGGAAGATTTCATCGTGGCCGAGGACGCGAACGTCATCCTCTCGGCGCAGGGCTGGGTGAAGCGGGTGCGCGAGGTGAAGGATCTCTCCTCGACGCGCATCCGCGAGGGCGACAGCGTGCTCGCGGCGGTCGCCGGCTCGACGCGGTCGACGGTCGCGTTCTTCTCGAACCTCGGCGCGTGCTACGTGTGCCGCATCCACGACGTGCCGCAGTCGACCGGCTACGGCGATCCCGTGCAGAAGCTGTTCAAGCTGGCGGACGGCGAGCGGATGATCGCGATGCTCTCCTTCGACCCGAGGGCGCTCGACGTCCCCGCGCCCACACCGGACTCCGCCGAGCCGGAGCCGCCGTTCGCGCTCGCGATCACGCGCGGGGGCCTCGGCTTCCGGTTCTCGCTGCGGCCGCACCGCGACCCCTCGACGCGCTCGGGGCGCCGCTTCGCCAAGCTGAACGAGGGCGACGAGGTGCTCTTCGTCCACGCCGTGGACGGCGCCGATCGGGTGCTCTGCGCCTCGAGCGACGCCTGGGCGCTCAGCGTCGCCGTGGAGGAGCTCGCGCTGCTCTCCGGCGCGGGCAAGGGCTCGGTCGTCATGCGGGTCGCCGACGGCGAGCGCCTGGTCGGCGCCGCGCTCGCCCTCGGGCCGAACGACGCGCTCACGGTCGAGACGGAGAAGGGCAAGACGCTCGAGATCGCCGCGAGCAAGATCGCCGGCCCGCGCGGCACCCAGGGCGAGCCTGTCGCGCGACGCGACCGCTTCGTCCGCGTGGTGCCGCCGGCCGTCGTCGTACCGACGCTGGAGGTGAGCTGACCATGGCCGCCACGAATTCCCCCGTCCGCGCCGCGTCCGGCGCGCGTTACACGGCCGCTGACATCGAGGTGCTCGAGGGGCTGGAGCCCGTCCGCAAGCGCCCCGCCATGTACATCGGCGGCACCGACGTCAGGGGCTACCACCACCTGCTCTGGGAGATCGTCGACAACGCCGTCGACGAGGCGATCAACGGGCACGCGAAGCGGATCGAGGTGACGCTCGACGCCGATCTCCAGGGCGTGACCGTGACCGACGACGGCCGCGGCATGCCCGTCGACGTGCACCCCCGGTACAAGCGCCCCGCGCTCGAGCTCATCCTCTGCACGCTGCACGCGGGCGGGAAGTTCGGGAGCGACAACTACAAGGTCTCGGGCGGCCTCCACGGCGTCGGCTCGAGCGTCGTCAACGCGCTGTCGGAGCTCGTCGAGGTCCGGGTGCTGCGCGACGGCTTCGAGCACCAGCAGACGTTCTCGCGCGGCGCGCCGATCAGCAAGCTCAAGAAGGGCGCGCCCACCCGCAAGCACGGCACGAGCATCCATTTCCGGCCGGATCCGGAGATCTTCGGGCAGGGTCGGCGGTTCGATCCCGAGACCATCCGCGAGCGCCTGGAGGCCAAGGCGTACCTCCACGGAGGGCTCGCGATCGCGTTCCGCGATCTCTCGTCCGGCGAGTCGCTCGAGCTCCTTCACCCGAACGGCATCGCGGACTTCCTGCCGAAGCTGGTCGCCCAGCGCGGCAAGGCGGTGACGCACCCGTCCATCTTCTACGTCGCGCGCGAGGGCGAGATCCGGCTGGAGGCCGCGCTCCAGTGGACGGAGTCGACCGACGACTACGTGAAGTCGTACGTCAACGGCATCCCCACGCACGCGGGCGGCGCGCACGAGTCCGGCTTCAGCACCGCGATCGTGAAGGCGGTCCGCGCCTTCATGGACGCGAAGAAGATCCAGCCGAAGGGCGTGACGCTGACGGCCGACGACATCCGCGAGGGGATCGTGGGCGTCCTGTCCATCTACATCCAGGAGCCTCAGTTCCAGGGGCAGACGAAGGATCGGCTCAACAACCCCGAGGCAGGCCCGGCGGTCGAGGGCATGGTCCGGCCCGCGCTCGAGCAGTGGCTGCTCCACAACGGCACGGCCGGCGAGTCGATCGTGGCCCGGGCGATCCTGGCGGCGCGCGCCAGGGAGGCGCGGCGCGAGGCGACCCAGCAGGTCCTGCGCAAGACGCCGGTGTCGCATCGGCTCAACCTGCCGGGCAAGCTCGCCGACTGCGCCTCGACCGATCCCAGCGAGAGCGAGCTCTTCATCGTCGAGGGCGACAGCGCAGGCGGCTCCGCGAAGCAGGGTCGGGATCGCCGGACTCAGGCGATCCTCCCGCTGCGCGGCAAGGTGCTCAACGCGGAGCAGGCCTCCACCTCGAAGGTGCTCGGCAACAAGGAGCTCCAGGACATCGTGAGCGCGCTGGGCTGCGGGTTCGGCAAGGACTTCGACGCGTCCAAGTTGCGTTACGGCAGGATTTTTCTGCTGATGGACGCCGACAGCGACGGCCAGCACATCGCGACGCTGCTGCTGACGTTCTTCTACCGGCACCTGCCCGGCCTGCTCCGCGGCGGGCACGTGTTCCTCGCGCAGCCGCCGCTCTACAGGATCGACGTGGGCAAGGAGACGTACTGGGCCCTCGACGACGCAGAGCGCGACCGGGTCCTCGCGAAGCTCTCCAAGACAGCCAAGGCGGATATTTCTCGCTTCAAGGGACTCGGCGAGATGCCCGCGGAGGACCTCAAGGCGACGACGCTCGACATCCGCCGCCGGCGCGCGCTCCGCGTCATGATCGAGGGAGAGATCGAGACCGATCGCATCCTGAACGAGCTGATGGGCAAAGACGCGCAGGCGCGCTTCCGCTTCATCATGGAGCGCGCGCCGAACGCCGAGATCGACGTGTGACGTCGACTCCTCGCCCCAGAGGTTGCGGCGCCTCCGCGCGCGGAGGCGAACCTCATTGGATGCAGGAGCCCGCGCTCGCATTCATCATCTGACAGACACGAGATCGCCACGACGATGTCGCGATGCGTGCGACCGCCGCGGCGTGCGTGCGTGCGGCGTGCGCCGCACAGGCACGTTGTGCCAGGCACGGGTGGTCTCCGGCGTCTGTGCCACGTGAACGGTGGGCCACACCCCCCATGACATCGCGCGCAGGTTGACGAGCAAACGCGGCGTTTTGCGCTGTGGAGCGCCGATTCACCCAACCCAGCAGCGTTGCGTCCGCTTGCGGCCTACCGGTTGCAATACGTCGCGCCGATGGCCGCGATGACCGCGGCACGTCGCCCTTACACCGCTGGAGAGGTACTCGTGACGACTGCGCTTCCCATCTCGACTCCGATCGCACCCTCCTCGTCCCACAGCACGCCGGCCGCACGCTCCCTGTCGGTGTCGGCCTCGCCCATCACAGCCCCGAGCGGCGCGTCGGCCGCGCTCCCGACGTCCGGCGCCGCGACGCCGAGCTACAGCGCGCCCCCGCTGCGCGAGCGCGCCGCGGCCATCGCCGCCTCGCGCTCCACCCCGCCGGCGCGCTCGGGAGCCCCGCTCCCGCGCAGCACCTCGGAGCGCCTCCTGCTCGGCCGTGACCGCATCCGCAGCGCCGCCGAAGGTGGCCAGAGGATCCGTTCCTACGAGGTCGCACTGGATCTCGATCTGTCCGAGTTTCACTTCGCGCGGCTCTTCCGCGCCGCCTTCGGGCTATCGCCCCACGTCTATTACGACGAGGTGCGCGCGGAGCGCGCCCGCACGCTTTTACGGGAGGGGCACACCGAGGGGGAGGTCGCCCGCCGCATCGGCTTCCGCCGGCCGGCGGAGCTCCGGGCCCTCCTGTCGAAGCGCGGCGGCGCGCTGCCCCCGGCCGGCGAGGTGGAGAGCGACGCCTCGGCCGAGTGAACGGACGCAAGACGTCGGCCACGCGAAGCGCCGGAACCACCACGCCCCGGCGCGAGACAAAGTGCTTACCCCCATGACATCGCGATCAGAGTCGCCTGTGCTTGAGCGACGGGAGATTCGCCCTGACGCGCTCGAGATAGGCGGGATCGAGCATCGCCATCGCGATCCCCTCCCCCTCGGACGCCTGAGCGATCACCTCACCCCACGGATCGATCACGCACGACTTTCCGAACGTCGCCCGCGCGCCGGGGTGCTTGCCCCACTGCGCTGCGGCCACGACGTACGCCTGAGCCTCGATGGCCCGCGCGCGGAGCAGGACCAGCCAGTGGTCCTTGCCCGTGAGCAGCGTGAACGCCGCGGGGACGACGATGGCCTCGGCGCCCGCCGACGAGAGCGCGCGGTAGAGCTCCGGGAAGCGGACGTCGTAGCAGATCGACAACCCGACCTTCACGCCGTCGATCTCGGTGACGACGGGGGCATCGCCGGCGGTCGTCGACGCCGACTCGCGGTACTTCGTGCCGTCGGCGATCTCGACGTCGAAGAGGTGAATCTTCCGGTAGCGAGCGGTGAGCCGGCCGTCGGGTCCGAAGACCGCGCAGGTGTTGTAAGGCCTCGCCGCGTCGGGCGCGCGCTCGGGGAAGCCGCCGGCCACGAGGGTCACCCGAGCGGACCGCGCCGCGTCGGCGAGGCGACGCGCGATGGGACCGCCGCCGGCGTCGAGGTCCTCCGCGATGTGGCGCTTTCCTTCCTCGTTGCCCATGTACGCGAAGTTCTCGGGCAGCACGACCGTCGTCGCGCCGCGGCTCGCCGCCTCCGCGATGCGCGCCTCGATCCGCGCCAGGTTGTCGCTCACGTTCTCCTGGCTGGAGAGCTGAAGGGCCGCCCAGATCACCGGTTTCTGCATCCGGCAAGCCTACCGCACGAGACGCCAGAGCGGACGGCGCGCGAGCGAGGGCGCGGAGCTCACCGGATTCCTCGTCCTCCGAACGTGCGCGCTCCCCCGCCGGCGCCCGCAGCTCTGCTACCGCCCGCTTCCCCGCCGGCGCCCGCAGCTCCGCCGGCGCCAGCAGCTCCACCGGCGCCCGCAGCTCCACCGGCGCCCGCAGCTCCGCCGGCGCCAGCAGCTCCACCGGCGCCCGCAGCTCCACCGGCGCCCGCAGCTCCACCGGCGCCAGCAGCTCCACCGGTCCCACCGCTCCCGGCGCCGGGCTCGGCGCACTCGAGCGGCGCATCGTAGTAGGCGCACCTCGCGGCGCACGCGTCGCACACGCAGGCGAGCACCTGCTGGAATGCCTGGTGCGCGGCGCCTGCGTCGTCCGGGAACACGCACGCCGCCTGGCAGGCCTTGTCGTGACCGCAGCCCTTGAGGCACACGCTGATCGGCCTGCAACCGGGCTCGGCGTCGCACGCCGAGAGCTGCGCCTCGCAGCGCGCGCCGCGCGAGGCATGCTCGTTGAAGCAATCGCCGCATGGCCCGGCCTCGCCGCCGTACGCAGCGACGCACTCGCAGAGGTTCGACGGCCGAGGTCCCTCGTCGACGCCCGCATCCGGCGGCGCGCCGCCCGCTGCGCCCGCGCCGATCGACTCGCCGGCAGGAGGGCGCGGCGGGGGCAGCCGCTCTTCGGTGCAGCTCGGGAGCGACGCGAGCGCGAGCGCGGCGCCCCACGCCGCCGCGCCACAGCGGACAACGAGGCCGTACGATCCGACAGGAGCGCGCAGCGCCCTCTCCACGAACGACATGATGGTGCGAGCGTAGCCTGCCCCTCACCCGGGGCCGAGCCGAGCCGCGTGGCTCACGGCCGTCCGGGGGGATCGGCCGAGGTCGCACGGAACCCTCTCCCGGTAGCCGCCGATCGCTTCTATGCTTTGCTGACACGTCGCAAAAATTCTCATGGAAATCGCACCCCTTTCGTTGATGCCGCGCTCCGTGCTCGCCCTGGCCAAGGAGGTCGCGCGGGCGTTGCTCCGGCGGCCCGTCGTCGGGATCGCCGCCGCCGCGCAGACCGCCGACGGGCGGTGGCTGCTCATCCGCCGCAGCGACACCGGAACCTGGGCGCTCCCAGGAGGGACCCTGGAGTGGGGCGAGACGCTCCGCGACAGCATCGTGCGGGAGCTCGCCGAAGAGGCCGGCGTCACCGAGGTCGAGCTCGGGCGCGTCGTGGGCGTGTACTCGCGGCCCGATCGCGACGTCCGTTTCCACGCGGTGACGGTCGTCGTCGCCGCCCGGATCGGCGCGCCCACGCGCCCTCCCCAGAACCCGCTCGAGATCCGCGAGGTCCGGTTGTTCCGCGACGACGAGCTCCCGGCCGAGCTCGCGATGGGCATGGGGGACCTGCTCGCCGCCGCCCGGCGCGCCGGCGAGGCGGAGCTCGAGTGAGCCGAGGCAAGCGATGACGCAGGCACACCACGACGAGGCCGGAGCGCAGAGCCCGCTGCAGGGCGGGCTCGCGACGGATCCGAAGCACAAGGCCAGGATCGATGAGCTCGCCGAGCGCATCGAGAAGTACAGGGCGAGCTACTACGCAGGGCACCCGGAGATCTCGGACGCCGCGTTCGACGCCCTCGAGGACGAGCTCCGCGCCCTGGATCCCACGCACCCGGTGCTCGCCCGCGTCGGCTCCGCCTCCCTCATCACGGAGTGGGAGAAGGCGCGGCACGAGATCCCGATGGGCTCGCTCAACAAGGTCGTCTCCGAGGACGAGCTCCGGGCCTGGGTCGCCCGGTGCGACGAGCTCCTCGCGAAGGACGCGCACGACGGCGACGGCGCGGCGCAGCCGGCGAGCTCCGGCCGCGCGAGCGTGGCGGACGACCTCTTCGTCGCGGAGAAGCTCGACGGCATCTCCATCGAGGTCATCTACAAGGGCGGCAAGCTCGTCGACGCCATCACCCGCGGCGACGGCGAGTGGGGCGAGCGGATCACCGCGAACGTCGCGAGGATGAAGGGCGTCCCCTCGCGGATCCGGGAGCGGGGACGGCTGTCCGTGCGCGGCGAGATCATCCTCCGCCTCTCGGACATGAAGCGCTACTTCCCCGGCGTCACCAGCCCGCGCAACATGGCCGCGGGCGCGTCCAAACGGTTCGACGGCCAGGGGGCGGAGCACTGCACGGTGCTGTTCTACGACGTCGCCGACCACCTCGAGATCCCGACGTGCCGGGCGCGCTTCGCGTGGCTGCGCGAGCTCGGCTTCGCGACGCCGCAGACCGCGCACGGCAACGTCGAGGACGTCGTGAAGCTCTACCGGCGGTACTCGAGCGAGCTCCGCGCGGGCCTCGACTACGAGATCGACGGGCTCGTCGTGTACGTGGACTCGCTCCACTTTCAGGGCCTGCTCGGCGACGTCAACCGGCGGCCGCGCGGCGCCGTCGCCTTCAAGTTCGCGTCGCCCGCGAAGGTGACGACGGTCGTGGCGATCCAGTGGGACACCGGGCCGAGCGGGCGCGTCACCCCGGTGGCGATCGTCGAGCCGGTGGAGCTCGCCGGCGCCAACGTCCGGCGCGCGTCGCTGCACAACGCGGCCAACGTGCGGAGCCTCGGCATCGGGGTGGGCGACGAGGTGCTGGTCTCGCGCCGCAACGACGTGATCCCGTACGTCGAGGAGGTCGTCGAGAAGCGCGGGCCCGCCGCGGTCCCCCCGTCGGTCTGCCCGGTCTGCAGCGCGCCGCTCGTCGTCGAGGGCGAGTACCTCCTCTGCCGGAACGCCGCGTGCCGAGCCCTCATCGAGGGGCGCATCCACAACTGGATCGACGCCATCGGCGCGCTCGAGTGGGGCGACAAGCTGATCGAGCAGGTGGTGGCCGCGGGCCTCGTGCGAGAGCCGCTCGACCTCTACAAGCTCACGGTCAAGGACATCGCCGAGCTCGACCGGCGGGGCGAGAAGAGCGCCACGAAGTGCCTCGACCAGCTGAAGAGCCGGCTGCCGCTCACGCTGCCGATCTTCCTCGCCGCGCTCGGCATCGAGGGGTTCGCGATCCAGACCGCGCGGCTGCTCGTGTCCGCCGGGTACACCACGATCGAGAAGCTGCTCGCGGCCGGCGAGGACGAGCTCGCCGGCATCCCGGGGCTCGGCGCCATCAAGGCCGCGAGCATCGTCCGCGGGCTGCGCGCCCGCAGCGACGAGATCGCGCGGCTGCTCGCCGCCGGCATCGAGCCGGTCGCCCCCGAGGCCGAGGGTCCGCTCGCCGGCCTCACGTTCTGCTTCACCGGCGCGGCCACGCGCTCCCGCGGCGAGCTCACCCACCTCGTCGAGTCGAACGGCGGCCGGGTGCTGAACAGCGTCACGAAGGAGCTCAACTACCTCGTCCTCGCCGACGTGGCGTCCGCGTCGAGCAAGGCGGTGAAGGCGCGGAAGTACGGCACCAAGCTCATCACCGAGGACGACCTCGACAAGCTCATCGCCGAGCGCCGCGGCGGCTGACCGGGGCGAGCCGCCGGAGCTACCAGGTGATGTCCTGGTCCTCCGTCACGCCGAGCACGTCCCGGAGCTCGAGGTGCCGCCCCTCCGGGAGGCGGATCGTGCCCGAGTAGAGCCCGATCGGCTGCATGAACTCCGAGGCGACCAGGCCGAGGTTCGTGTGGTTCGAGTGCGCCGCGCCGGGGACGAACCGGAGGTCCACGGCGCCGTCCACGGTCCGGACGTGCCACGGATCGAGCGGCCGCGCCGCGTCGAAGGTGAACCGGCCCTCGGCGAGCGGGATGAGCTCGCCGTCGAGCCAGATCGCGCACTCGGCGTCGCCGATGAACCCCTCGCCCACGTTGAGGCCGACGCGCTCGCCGCTCTCGGCGCGCCCCAGCGCGAGGGCCCAGCGCCAGGTCGTGCGGCGCGGAAGGAGGCCGCTCGTGTAGTCGTAGCTGGCGAGCGCGCCGTCGAGCGAGATCCGGCGACCGAGCACCGACGCCTCCCCGTCGACGCCGAGGAGGAGCCGCTTCTCGGTCGCGATCAGGACGCCGCCCGGCGCCTCGGCGATCGCCGAGAGCGCCTGCGGGGCCGCGCGGGTGGAGAGCCGCGCCTGCAGCTCGAGCCCGCGGAGCGCGGCGGCCACCGCGCCCCTCGCCTCTCCGCGCGGGCGCTCGATCCGCACCTGCGCGGGGGGCAGCCACGCGCGCGCCGAGCCGCCCGCGTCGCCCACGCTCGCCGAGAAGGGAGGGCAGAACATCGAGCGATCCACGAGCAGCCGCCGGCCCGCCTTGTCGAAGGCGACGCCGAACGTGATCGCGAGGTAACCGAGGTGCACGACCGCCACGGCGATGAAGACCTCGTCGGACGCGATCGCGACGTAGGTCCACCGCTTGTGCTTGAGCAGGCGATCGAGCCCGCGCAGCGCGAGCGGGCTCAGGTCGACGCGCGGGAGCTCGCCCCGGTAGGACCCGACGCGCGCCGCTCCCGTGATCGGATCGAGGATCGCGTCGGGCGGCGTGACGAGCTCGCGCATCGCTCGAGAGTAGCGACGGCGCGGGCGGCGCCCAAGGCGGGCGACGCCTGAACATGGCATCCGCGAAATGCGGCGAGCGCTGTCCTGCGCGGCCATCCCGCTCACGCCGAGGCCCCGATCGGCTGCGCCGGAGCGCTGCGCGCCCGCGTCTCCGCCGCTAGACTCGCGTCATGATCGACGCCATCGCCACGCCACCGAGCCCCCAGAACGAGCCCGTCCTCGCGTACGCCCCCGGCAGCCCCGAGCGCGCGGCCCTCAAGGCGGAGCTCGATCGCCGGTCGCGGGAGACGATCGACATCCCGATGCTCATCGACGGCGAGGCGGTCATGACCGGAGCGCTCGACGAGGTCCGCGCGCCGCACCGGCGCGATCTCCTCCTCGCCCGCGCGCACCAGGGCGGCGCCGAGCACGTCGCGCGCGCGATCGAGGCCGCCAAGCGAGCGCACCGCGCGTGGTCGCGGACGCCGTGGACAGAGCGCGCCGCCGTCTTCCTCAAGGCGGCCGAGCTGCTCGCGACCCGGTACCGCCCCGTGCTGAACGCGGCGACCATGCTCGGTCAGAGCAAGACGGCGTTCCAGGCGGAGATCGACTCGGCCTGCGAGCTCATCGACTTTTTCCGCTACAACGTCCACTTCGCCCACCGGATCGCGGCGGAGCAGCCGGCGAGCGCGCCCGGCATCTGGAACCTCGCCGAGCCTCGCCCGCTCGAGGGCTTCGTCTTCGCGGCGACGCCGTTCAACTTCACCGCGATCGCGGGCAACCTGTGCGCGGCCCCGGCGCTGATGGGCAACACCGTGGTCTGGAAGCCGTCGGCGAACGCGCTCTACGCCGCGCACTTCGTGATGGATCTCCTCATCGAGGCGGGCCTGCCGCGCGGCGTCGTCAACCTCGTCATGGGTCCGCCCGAGCTCGTGTCGAACGCCTGCATCGATCACCCGGACTTCGCCGGCATCCACTTCACGGGATCGACCGCGGTCTTCCAGTCGATCTGGCGCCGCATCGGGGAGAACATCGGGCGCTACCGCAGCTACCCGCGCATCGTGGGCGAGACCGGCGGCAAGGACTTCGTGTTCGCGCACGCGAGCGCCGACGTCGACGCGCTCGCCGTGGCGCTCGTCCGGGGGGCGTACGAGTACCAGGGGCAGAAGTGCTCGGCCGCGTCGCGCGCGTACATCCCCCGCTCGCTCTGGCCGGCCCTCAAGGACCGGCTCGCGGGCCACATCCAGGCGATCCGCATGGGGGACGTCGCCGACTTCCGCAACTTCATGGGCGCGGTGATCGACGGGCGCGCTCACGCCCGGCTCACCGGGCGCATCGCCGAGGCGAAGGCGGACGCGGCGTGCTCGCTCGTGTGCGGCGGCGGCGCGCGCGCGCACGACGGGAGCGACGGCTGGTTCGTGGAGCCGACGCTGATCGAGACCACGGATCCGCGCCACCCCCTGATGACCGACGAGCTGTTCGGCCCGGTGCTGACGGTCTGGGTCTACCCCGACGGCGAGGAGGACAAGGCGCTCGCGCTCTGCGACGAGACGTCGCCATACGGCCTCACGGGCGCCGTGTTCGCGCGGGACCGCGCGTTCATCGAGGCGGCGAGCGACGCGCTCCGCTTCGCGGCGGGCAATTTCTACGTCAACGACAAGCCGACGGGCGCCGTCGTCGGGCAGCAGCCGTTCGGCGGCGGTCGCGCCTCCGGCACGAACGACAAGGCGGGCAGCCTGTTCAACCTGCTCCGGTGGGTCTCGCCGCGCATCGTGAAGGAGACGTTCGCCCCGCCGCGCGCCGTCGCCTACCCGTTCATGGCCGCGGAGTAAGATGCGCGCGGCGCGCGCCGACGAGGCCGCGGGCCTCGCCGATCAATCCTCCGGTGAGTAGTCGCAGGCGCCGGCCGCGAGGTCGGCGCAGGACCAGCCCTCCTCCTCGTAGCACTCGGCCTGGCGCTCGATGGCCGTTCTGTAGGACACGCGATCGGACTCGCTGCGGCAGAGGTCGACGCAGATGTCTTCGCCGGGGCCGTCGGGCTGACACTCGGCGCTCTTGGCGCAGACGACCTCGCAGGGATCGCCGCCGCTGCTCGAGCAGCCAGGGGTGAGGGCGAAGAGCAGCAGGGCAACGGCGAGCGCGGGACGGGGCATGGCGGAAGCTCCGCCAGCCATCGGAGCACGCGGCGCCGCCGGCGGCGAGGGGCGAGCAGCAGGGCGGCTGCGCGCGGCCATGCTGCCCGGGAAGCCCGGAGGAAAGCGCCCCCGGGCGCGGTGGCTCGAGAGGTGAGCTCACCGGCAACCGCCGTGCTCGGCTCGCAACGGTGAGCGCATAAAGCGCGGACAGATCGCTCCTTCAGAGATCAGGCCCGATCGATCTCCCTCCAGGCACCGCGCTCCACCGCTCGCTTCGTGCGCCTCGAAGGTCTCCCTGTGGACCAGCCACCATCTGCCGCGGATAGTCCAGATCTTGGACCGTCAAAACCGTGCGCTCCCATGGCGGAGGCGGTGAGCAGCCGTGTAGGTGTACTATTCCTACGCAGCCACACGAAATGCTGCTGTGGTACGCAAACGTTCTTGGAGGTGCCATGAGGTCGATGTATTTTCTCGGGTTTTTCGTGCTTGGCACGATGGCGGCGACCGCCGTGGGCTGCGGTGGCGATGACGACGGCAGCGGCGGCGGCGGCGAAGGGGGAGCCGGGAGCACCACGACGTCGAGCGTGACGAGCACGACCGGCATCGCCACCAGCACCTCCTCGGGCTCGGGCCCCGTGGACGACGGGAACGACAGCATCGAGGAAGCAGAGGAGCTCCCCGCCGGGAACAACGGGCTAGAGGGGACGCTCGAGCCGCTCGAAGAGGACGCGGACTACTACAGCTTCACCGGGACCAAGGGCCTGCCGGTCTACCTCGTCACCGACGCGAAGCCCGCCGACGACGAGAACGATCCGACCTACCCCGACACGGTCATCACGCTGCTCGACGCCGACGGGAACCAGATCGCGCAGAACGACGATCCCGCTGGCGGCTTCACGAACGACAGCGAGCTGCTCACGGTCCTGCCCGCGGACGGCGAGTATTTCGTCGTCGTCCAGGACTGCAACGCCGCCTTCCCGGAGTCCGCCTTCCCGAACGGCTGCTTCGATCCGGCCGAGGTCGTCAGCTTCGACTACACGCTGAAGTTCCTCCCGCTCAATCTGGCGGCCGACAAGACCGACAGCCTCGTCGGGGAGACGGAGCCCAACGACGACGCCGAGCAGGCCGTGGAGATGCCGTATGAGCTGACCCAGGACGAGTCGGATTACTACACCACGTTCGTGTTCGGCAGCTTCGCGGACGAGGCCGACGTCGACGTGTACTCGTTCACGCCGCCGGCGACCCCCGAGCTCGAGAACGCCATGCTCGCCCAGCTCAGCTTCTCCGGGCCGAGCGGGCCCGAGGGCAACGGCTCGACGGTCGACGTCAGCGAGGTCGCCATCTTCAACGCGACCGATCTCACGAGCGCCTATGCGAAGGTCGACCCGTCGAAGGGCGGCGATATCGCCGTTCCGGTGGAGGCCGACCAAGAGTACTTCGTCTTCGTCAAGCGCCCCGCAGGCGAGGTGGGGAAGAACGACTTCTACATCCTGCTGCACAGCCGGACGAGCTCCGATCCGCTCGAAGCCGAGGAGGAGACCAACGGCGACGTGGCGACGCCCGAAGGCGACCTGGTCGGCTTCAGCAACCGCGCCGGCGGCGTCAGCTACGCCATCGAGGGGAAGATCGCTGGCACCGAGGAGGCGCCGGACGTCGACGTCTACGCGCTCCCGCTCGACGACGTGGAAGAGGGCTGGACGGTCTCGGTCATCTGCGGCGCGCAGCGCCACGGGTCCGGGGTCCGCGAGCTCCGCGCCGAGGTGCTGAACGGCGACGGGACCGAGCTCGGCGCCGCCTACTCGGCCACGGAGACCGAAGCGGAAGACCTGTTCGTCCAGTCGAAAGCGATCCCGGAGGCCCCCGAAGGCAACCGGCTGCTCGTCCGGGTGTCGGCCGGCACCCCGGCCGCCGACGTGACGAGCCGAGGCTATAACTGCCTCTTCGCCTACCTGCCGCCGGCAGCCAACTGACGGCACGAAGCACCGCGCGGCGTGAGCCCCCGTTCCCCGGGGCTCACGCCGCCAGGGCCCGGCTCCCCCGAAATCCTCGTGGTATAGCCGGACCGACATGAAGGTCGGCCACACGCCCGCGCGCTCCGGGCTCCTCTCCCTCGTCCTGCTCGTCGCCTGCAGCGCCGGCCCTCGGGCCGGCGCGGTCGCGCCGCCGGACGGGCCCCGCGACGCCGCCCCTCCGGCGACGACCGCGCGCCCGGCGACGCCGCCGCCGCCGGAGGCGCCGCCGCGCGCCGAGTTCGACCCCGTGCCGCAGGGGATCACCGCGGGCGGGGTGAAGCAGCTCTGCGACGATCACCTGCGCGCGTCAGAGGAGCACCTCGCCGCGATCCGGGCGCTCCGCGGCGCGCCGCCGGAGAAGCTCACCTACGCCGCGACCCTCGGGCGGTTCGACGACGCCGTGCTCGAGGTGAACAGCGCGGGCGACTTCCCGTACCTGATGGGGGTCGCGCACCCGGACGCGGCCGTGCGAGAGGCCGCAAGGCTCTGCGAGCCGAAGGTCGACAGGTTCACGACCGCGATGTGGTTGGACGCCGATCTCGCCGCCGTCATCCAGGCGTACGCCCAGACGGGCGAGGCGCGCGAGGCGCTGAAGGGTGAGCGTGCGCGGCTCCTCTCCGACGTGCTCCGCGACTTCCGCCGCAACGGGCTGTCGCTGCCGCCCGACCGGCAGCAGCGCCTCCGCGACGTGAACGAGCAGATCACCCGCATCGGACAGGAGTTCATGGCGAACCTGTCGGCGTCGACCGGCTCGATCGAGATCGCGCCCGCCTCGCTCCAGGGGCTGCCCAAGGAGTACGCGGCGAAGCACCCGCCCAAGGAGAACGGCAAGGTCGAGATCAGCACCGACTACCCCGACTTTTTCCCCTTCGTCACCTACGCGAAGGACCGCAAGGCCGCGCTCGACCTCTACGTCCTGTTCACCAACCGCGGCGGCGAGAAGAACGTGAAGCTGCTCGAGCGCCTGCTCGCGCTCCGCTCCGAGAAGGCGAGGATGCTCGGCTACAAGAGCTGGGCCGACTACGCCATCGAGCCGCGGATGGCCAAGACGAGCGGCGCCGTGCGCGCCTTCCTCGACCAGGTCAAGGCCGCGCTCAAGGAGCCCGCCAAGGCCGAGTTCGCCGAGCTGTTGAAGGAGCACGCGCGGCTCGGCGGCAAGCCGACCGACAGGCTCCCGCCCTCCGAGCGCTACTTCCTCGAAGATCGGGTCCGCGCGACCAAGTACCAGTTCGACTCGCAGGCGCTGTCGGCCTACCTCGAGATCGGCGCGGTGAAGCAGGGGCTCATGGACATCACGGCGCGGATGTACGGGCTCGAGTACAAGGAGGTCCCCGCGAACGCCTGGCACCCCGACGTGACCGCGTACGAGGTGCGCGCCGACGGCACGACGATCGGGAAGTTCTACCTCGACCTCTACAGCAGGCCCGACAAGTACAAGCACGCGGCGATGTTCGCCGTGCGGACGGCGAAGCGGCTCGCCGACGGATCGTGGCAGACCCCCGTCGCGGCGCTGGAGTGCAACTTCCCGAAGCCGGGGGCGCAGCCGGCGCTCATGTCCCACGAGGACGTGGTGACGTTCTTCCACGAGTTCGGGCACGTGCTGCACCACCTCCTCACGCGCTCGGAGCTGGCCTCCTACTCGGGGACCGCGACCGTGCGCGACTTCGTCGAGGCGCCGAGCCAGATGTTCGAGGAGTGGGCGTGGTCCCGCGAGGTGCTCGATCTGTTCGCGAAGCACCACGCGACCGGCGAGAGGATCCCGGACGATCTCTTCCAGGCGATGACCCGCGCGCGGAGCTTCGGCCGAGCGCTCGCGACGCAGCGGCAGCTCACCCTCGCGTCGATCGACCTGGAGCTCCACACCCGCGAGCCGGGCTTCGATACGACCCTGGTCGTGGAGCAGGCGCAGCGCGCGAACGAGTCCTTCGTCTTCGTGAAGGGGACGCACCTGCAGTCGAGCTTCGGGCACCTCATCACCTACGACGCGGGCTATTACGGCTACCAGTGGGCCCTGTCGCTCTCGCGCGACGTGCTCACCCGCTTCAAGCAGGAAGGCCTGCTCAACCCGGCCGTCGCGCGCGCCTTCCGCGACGAGGTGCTCGCCAAGGGGGGCGGCGTCGAGGCAGGCGATCTCGTCGCCCGCTTCCTCGGAAGGCCGCCGAGCCACAACGCTTACCTCGCCTACCTCCAGGGCAAGGAGTGAACGCGCGCCGGCCGGAGCGGACGCGGCGCTCGGGCAGGACGTCTGACGCCCGGAGCTAGGGCTCGATGGCGACGCCGAGCTCCTCGCGCAGGGCGTGGTAGGCGTCCGAGACGGTGAACGAGAGGAGATCGCCGATCTTCTCCTCCGCCGTCAGCACGCCCGGCGTGTCCCCGCGCGAGAGCGACGACGCCGCGACGGAGAGCTCGCCGGTCAGCAGGTAGCCGACCCGCGCGGCGCACCGCTCCACCGAGCCCACCCAGTGGGCGAGATCCAGCGGCGCGCGGATCTCGTAGAGCTCGAACACCGCGGCCTCCAGCGCGTCCCGCTCGCGCTCCGTCAGCCGCTCGTCGAGCAGCGGCATCAGCGCGAGCACCGCGCCCTCGAGCTCGGCAGGGACAGGCTCCGACGGCCGCGCCACCTTGACCGCCGCGGCGAGGCAGACGCCGAGCTCCTCGAGCGAGGGGAAGTGCAGGAGCAAGCGGTGCGGGCCGACGTGGTAGGCGACGTGGCTGCCCACCAGGAACGCGAGCTCGGCGGCCGTCCGCCCGCGGAGCGCCTCGCCGCCGACAAGGACGCTCGGCTCCTCGACCGGCACCGCCGCGACCGCGATCGGCGCGTCCTTGCGGAGGTAGACCGCCGGCGTGGGGATCCCGAGGCACCGGCTCGCCCACGAGAACAGGCGCACCACGCCCGCCGCGTTCCGCTCCGCGTCGGCGCGCGCGGCGGGATCGACGTGCGGGATCTTCTTCTCCCGCGCGTGCTGGGCGAGCCGCGCGCGGACCGCCGCGTCGGCGACCGACGCGAGGACCTCCTCGAGGGCGCGATCGCGATCGGCCGCGCGCAGGAGATCCCAGCTGCCCGGGCTCAGCCCGCGCGCGGGCTGCACGAGGCCCGCGGGCCGGTGCTCCTCGAAGATGAAGCGCTCCCGCGCCTCGGCCGCGCCCAGGTAAACGGCAACGCTCGCCGCGGCCCAGGCCTGGTCGACGCGCCTGAGCTTCTGGAAGGTGTCGAACAGGTCGTGAAACACCTGGACGTTGCCCGGATCGAGCACCGCCGCGGCCTGGAGGTGCGCGGCCGCGCGCTCGAGCCGGCCGGCGCCCCGCGCGAGCGACGCGGCGCTGAGCCGCCCCGGGACGTCGTCCGGCCGCTCGACCACCGCGCCCTCGAACGCCTCCAGCGCGGAGCTCGGATCCTCGAGGTGATCGCGGAAGAGCATGCCGAGGCGGCGGCACAGTTCCCAGGTGACGTCGCTCCGGACGCGCGGGTCGGGGATGCGCTGCGCCCGGTCGAGCATGCGGCGGTACGCGAGCTCGAGCTCGCCCCACTCCTGCCGCGCCGAGAGGAGGATCGCGATCAGCGCGAGCGGATCGAGGAACGTGGGGTCGGCGTCCAGCGCGCGCTCGAGCAGCTCGATCCCGTCCTGCTCGCGCGTGACCTCGGTCAAGGTCGCGCGGGCCTCGCCCTGCATCGCGGCGCGCGCGAGCTCCAGGAGCGCGACCGCCCGCTGCCGCGGGTCCGGGAGGAGCTCGGCGTGACAGCGGCGCGCGTCGAGCGACGCCGCGAGATCGCCCGTCGCCTCGTAGAGCCGGCCCAGGCTGCGCAGGACGGCGGCGTCGTCGGGGCGGATCTCCCGCGCCCGCTCGAGGAGCTCCTGCGCTCGCGCCGGATCCCCGGCGACGATCTCCCAGCGCTCGGCGAGGCGCACGAGGAGCCCGAGGCGATCGGCGTCCCCCTCGACGCGCGTGAGCAGCCGCTCCTCCGCGGTGCGCAGCCGCGCGAAGTCCTGCTCGGCGAGGTGGAGCTCGACCAGCGCCTCGAGCGCGGGCCGGTGCTCGGGCGCGAGCGCCAGCGCCTTCTCGAAGCCCTCGATCGCCTCGCGGTGCCGCTGCTGGCGCCACCTCGCCTGGGCGATGCGCAGGTGCACCTCCGCGCGCGCGTCCCGCTGCGCGACCCCGACGAGCGCCAGCGCCTTCTTGTACGCCGTGAGCGCCCCGTCGAGGTCCGACGCGGCGGCGAGCGTGTCGCCGGCCGCGAGGTACTGCGCGACCGGGTCGTCCGGCGCGGACGCGGGCGTGGTGGCGGCGCCCCCTTCGCCCGCGGCCCCGAGCCGCGCAGCCTCGGCCCTGGCCGGGCGCCGGTCGGGCGCGCCGCCGCGCGGGACGAGCACCGAGAACGCCCCCCGCCCGCTCGCCCGCGCGAAGCACGGGATGGCGCCGGCGAGGCCGGGGTTCCCCTCGACGCGGCGGAAGATCTCCTCGGCGGTGAGGCCTCGATCCGGGTCGGCCTCGTCGAGGTGCTCGACGAAGGCGCGGGTGAACACCGAGGGCAGGTCGGCGTCGAGCGAGCCGATCGGGTGGGCCGCCACGAGGAGCTCGACGCCCGTCACGGGGGACGCCGCCGCCTGCTCCGCGGCGGTGACGACGGCGCGCGAGGTCGCCCCGGGGCCGTGGTGGCACTCGAGGACGAAGAGCACCTCGCCCCGCGCGCGATCGCGGAACACCGCGGCCACGTCGCCCAGCGCGTCGCCCACGCCGGGGTTCTCGGGGTCGAGGCAGAGGAAGAGCTCCCCGTCCGGCGACAGCGCGACCGCGCTGGAGGCGTAGAACAGAAACAGGGTCGAGGCCTCGTCGCGCGCGGCGTCCTCCGCGTCGACCAGGGTCTGCCGCGTCGCCGTGAGCTCGTCGAACATCGCGTCGAGCTGCTCCGCGAGATCCCGCCCGGGATCGATGTCGATCACCCGGAAGCCGGCGTCCTCCAGCGAGAGGCGGGCCCGGATGAGATCCCCGTCCAGCGAGCCGGGCGCCGGCCGCTGGTCGCGGTGCAAGCTGGGCGTGGCGACGATCGCCAAGCGCATCAGGGCGCCCCCTCCTCGTTGCGTACGCGCATGCAGGCGAGCAATCTACCCAGGGCCGCGCCCGAAGCGAAGAAGGTTGCCATCCGGCACGCAACTCCGACGCAGCGCGAGGTCCCCCGTACGAGACATCACTCCGGGAGAGTGCACGCATGAGCAAAGGCAGGGGTCGTTGGTGGACGGAAGTGTCCGGCAGCTCCGGAAGAGCTCGCGCCGCGTCATTCGCGCTCGCGGTCGCCCTCGCGTCGGGCTGCGAGAGCGTGTGCGACGAGGCCGAGGACCACATGGAGGAGTGCGGCTACCAGGGCAGCGGCATGTCCAGCGAGGCGTCGTGCGAGGGCGCCGTCCACTGCGCGTCGGCCTGCGCCGCGGAGGTCCCCTGCGGCGCGTTCGACGGGACGGACGCGGCCGCGTTCGATCGGTACAGGCGCTGCCTCGACGCCTGCTGAGCCGCCGCGGGGCTCAGCAGACCGCGCGGACGAGCGCGGCGCCGTCCGGCGGCCGCTCGTCGTCCGGGCCGAGGCACCGCAGCGACAGCTCCTTCCAGGGGGCCAGCCCCTCGCCCCCGAGCGGCTCGAGGCGCACGAGGACGTCCTCGAGCACGCGGCCGTAGCCGTAGACATCGTCGCGCGGGTCGCTCGGCCGCCCGGCGAGCCGCTCCGGCGAGACGTACCCGGGGCTGCCGCCGGCGGACGGCGCGCCGCGGGGCCTGGCCAGCCCGAAGTCGCTGAGCACGGGCTCGGCGACGCTGCGCAGGAGCACGTTGGCCGGCTTGACGTCGGCGTGGACGTAGCCGCGCTCGTGGATGCGGGCGAGCGCGCGCGCGAGCGGGCGCGCCCACCGCGCGACCGGCGCGAGCGCCGCCGCGTCGCCGGCGCGGAGCACGTCCCGCACCGAGCCGCGCGCGATCCACTCGAGCGCGATCCACCCCTCCTCCGGGTCCGCGTCGAACACCCGCACCACGCCGGGCCCCGCGAGCGCCGCGGCGAGCCGCACCTCGCGGGTGAGGTGCGCCCGGTCGCCGCCGCGCCCGTGGTAGACCTTGAACCCGACGCGCCGGCCGAGCACCTCGTCCTCGGCCTCGTAGACGGCGCCGGCGCCGCCGCGCGCCACCTCGCGGAGCAGGCGGAACGGGGTCCTGCCCGTCGCGGGCGCGACCACGGTCACGTCCTCCACGCGGGCCGCGGCGGGCCGCTCGGCGCCGAGCGCCGCCCGCCAGCGCTGGTGGCGCTCGCGCGCGCCGGGCGCGTCGATCTCCCGGACGAGCACCCGCTCGATCGCGCCGACCGCCCGCGGGAGCTGCCCCAGCGACGCATAGAGGTCGGCCGCGAGGACGAGCCCCTCGGTCGAGGACACCGGCTGCGCGCGCCCCGCGCCGCCGCGCTCGCGCGCCGCGGCGCCCTCGAGCACGGCGAGCGCGCCCAGCTCGTCGCCCCGGGCCGCGAGCAGGTCGGCGCAGGCCACCCGGATCGGATCCGGCAGCGCCCGCTCCGCCATCGCGGCGACGAGGTGCGCCACGGCCTCGGCCTCCCGCAGCGTCCCCCGCGCGCGCCGCAGGATCGCGATCACCTCGTCCGTCGAGGGCCCGTCGCGCGCGCCGGAGCTCCGCAGGCGCGCGATCTCGTCGCCGCCGTCCTCGCGCGCCGCGCGCCCGCGCGCCCGCGCGTCCGCCGCCGGGCGCGCCGCCCGCGCCGGGTCCGCGCCGCGCGCGACGTCCGACGCGCCCGGCGCGGCGCCCCCGCCCGGCGCCGGCGCGCCGCCGTCCGCCGCGGCGCCGCCGAGCCGCTCCTTGAGCCGCCGCCACAGGCTCACGCCGGCCCGCCCTCCCCGCCGCCGTCGCGCCGCGTCGGCGAGGCCTGGCCGGCGGCGAGCACCCGGAAGACCGGCGTCCCCCCGCGCGACGCGGCGATCGCGTCGCCCGCGCAGAGCTCGACGGACGGCGCGAGCTGGTAGTCGCCGAGGAACGGCGGCGGCGCCCCCGGCGGCGTCTTCAGCGCCACGAACGCCGAGGCGCCCGCCCGATCCAGGCGGATCCGCCACGGCCCCACCGGCAGATCGCCGAGCGGCGCCGCGAAGCGCTCGCCCGCGATGTCCACCGCGCAGCCCTGCCCCATCCCGGGCGCGATCGCGCACGGCACCTCCCCGCCGAGCAGGATCTGCACGCCCCGGCCGACGGGCAGCGGTGCCGTGAGCCGCGCGCCCGCCAGCGTCGTGCCGTTGCGCGTCCCGAGATCCTCGACCTCGATGCCGGACGGGCCGCGCCGGATCCGCGCGTGCGTCCTGCTGACGGCGCGGGACGCGACGACGATGGTCGCCTCGCCGCGGCCGATCGTGACCTCGTCGCCGAGCGCGCACCGCACGAGGGCGCCGCCGAGCTCGATCGAGAGGACCGGCCCCGACAGGAGCCGCGCCCGGATCGCGCGCAGCGCGTCGGCCACCTGCTCGCCGCCGCGGCCTCCGCCCGCCCACGCCTCGGCCACGGCGATCGCCTCGCGGCGCTCGGCCATCCGGTCGAGATCGGCGATCCTCCGCAGCGTCGCGGCGAGCTCGCGCTGGTCCCTCTCGGCGGTCATCGAGGCGCGGAGCCGCTCCTCGAGCCGGTCGATCGCGCCGGCCGCGGCCAGGACGCGCGTCTCCGACTCGGTGTCGCCGACGAGGGCGTACGCGTCCGCGGCGCGCTCTAGCTCGCCCGCCGCCTCGAGCTCGCGCGCGACCGCCAGCACCTCGCTCCGCATCGCGCTCGCGCCCCGCGCGCGCACGAGGTCGAACGCGAGCAGCGCCTTGCGCCCGAGCGCCGCGCGCTTGAGCTCCGGGCTCTCGGCCGTGCGGAACGCCGACGCGCAGAAGGCGATCCGCTTCTCGACGCTCCGCTCGGCGTCGGCGCGCAGGAGCAGGACCCGGGCCGCGTCGTCCGGCATCCCGGCGTCGAGGTACAGCTCGACCGCCCCCGCGAGATCGCCGGCGAGCTCCCTGGCCTCGGCCGCCCTGCGACGGCTGTCCCCCCGCTTGAGCCCGAACCACTCAAAGAGACTCACGCAGCGCCATCCTCACCAGCATCCGACATCCTACCCTTGAAGCGCGCCGGCCCCAACCGCCAGCGTTGACTCCCTCCCTCGCCACCCGCAGGATTTGCGCCCCTCGATGTCGACCAACCACCGCCTCGGCGAACTGCTCGTCCGCGAAAAGCTCATCAGCCTCCAGCAGCTCCGGCAAGCGCAGGAGGAGCAGCGCAAGACGGGGCAGAACCTCGGCTACGCCCTCGCCAAGCTCGGGTACATCTCCGACGGCGAGATCACGAGCTTCCTCTCGACGCAGCACCGCGTCCCGGCCGTCGCCCTCGACGAGTACGAGATCGACGCCGAGGTCTCGCGCCTCGTGTCGCGGGACGTCTGCGAGAAGCACAAGATCATCCCGATCTCCCGGTCGGGGACGGCGCTCGTCGTCGCGATGGCCGACCCGACGAACCTGCACGCCATCGACGACATCAAGTTCCTCACGGGCTTCAACGTCGAGCCCGTCGTCGCGTCCGAGACGGGCATCACCGAGGCGATCGAGCGCGCGTACAACGTCGGGCCGTCCTACGACGAGGTGCTGAGCGAGTTCGGGGAGGAGGAGGTCGGCTTCCAGGTCGAGGCCGACGACGTGAACGTCCTCGAGCTGGAGAAGGCCGCCGAGGGCGCGCCCGTGGTCCGGCTCGTCAACGCGATCCTCCTGAACGCCATCAAGAAGGGCGCGAGCGACATCCACGTCGAGCCGTACGAGAAGAAGCTCCGGGTGCGCTACCGCATCGACGGCGTGCTGATGGAGGAGATGCAGCCGCCGATCAAGCTGAAGAACGCGATCTCGAGCCGCCTCAAGATCATGAGCTCGCTCGACATCGCCGAGCGGCGGCTCCCGCAGGACGGCCGCATCAAGCTGAAGATGGGCAGGGGCCGGGAGATGGACTTCCGCGTCTCCGTGCTCCCGACGATCTGGGGCGAGAAGATCGTCCTCCGCCTCCTCGACAAGTCGAACCTGCAGCTCGACATGGCGAAGCTCGGCTTCGACCCGAAGCCGCTCGCGGACTTCAAGTGGGCGATCGGCCAGCCGTGGGGCATGGTCCTCGTCACCGGCCCGACCGGCTCCGGCAAGACGACGACGCTCTACTCGGCGCTCTCGGAGCTCAACCAGATCGGCTCGAACATCAGCACCGCCGAGGATCCGGTCGAGTACAACCTGCACGGCATCAACCAGGTGCAGATGCACGACGAGATCGGGCTGAACTTCGCGATGGCGCTGCGCTCGTTCCTCCGGCAGGACCCGGACATCATCATGGTCGGCGAGATCCGCGACTTCGAGACCGCCGAGATCGCCGTCAAGGCGGCGCTCACCGGCCACCTCGTGCTCTCGACGCTGCACACGAACGACGCGCCGTCGACGATCTCGCGCCTCCTCAACATGGGCGTCGAGCCGTTCCTCATCACCGCCAGCGTGAACCTCGTGCTCGCCCAGCGCCTCGCGCGCAAGATCTGCCCCGACTGCCGCGTCCCGCTGCGCGTGGACCCGAGGGTGCTCCTCGACTTCGGCTTCACCGAGCAGCAGGTCGCGCGCGCGGACCTCGTCCGCGGCGCGGGCTGCAAGACGTGCAACGGCTCCGGCTACAAGGGCCGCGTCGCGCTCTACGAGGTCATGCGCTTCACCGACGCGCTGAAGGAGATGGTCCTCCAGGGCGCGTCCACGGCCGAGCTCAAGGCCGCCGCCATCAAGGGCGGGATGCTGACGCTCCGGATGAGCGGGATCGAGAAGGTGCTGGCGGGCGTCACGACGACCGAGGAGGTCGGCCGCGTGACGATGGGGGACTGAGCGCATGACCACGGAGCTCGTCGGACAGCAGGAGGGCCTCAGGTACACGCTCCAGCAGCTCCTCCGCGCGATGGTGGAGAAGGGCGCGAGCGACATGCACATCACGAGCGGCACGCCGCCGCTCCTGCGCATCGACGGCACGGTGGTGCCGCTCAAGCTCCCGCCGCTCATGCCGAGCGACACGAGGCAGCTCTGCTACTCGGTGCTGAGCGAGGAGCAGGTGGCGGCATTCGAGCAGCGGAACGAGCTCGATCTGTCGTTCGGCATGAAGGGGCTCGCCCGCTTCCGCGCGAACATCTACATGCAGCGCGGCGCCGTGGCGGCCGCCTTCCGGCAGATCCCCTTCCGGATCATGAACTTCGACGAGCTGGGGCTGCCGCCGGTCGTGCTCGACATCGCCGCCAAGCCGCGCGGCCTCGTGCTCGTGACGGGCCCGACCGGCTCGGGCAAGACGACCACGCTCGCGAGCATCATCGACAAGATCAACTCCGAGCAGCGCCTCCACATCCTCACGATCGAGGACCCGATCGAGTACCTGCACCCGCACAAGCTCTCGCTCGTGAACCAGCGCGAGATCGGCTCCGACACCGCGTCGTTCAAGGACGCCCTGCGCTACGCCCTGCGCCAGGATCCGGACGTCGTGCTCGTCGGCGAGATGCGCGACCTGGAGACCGTCGAGTCGGCGCTGACGATCGCCGAGACGGGCCACCTCGTGTTCGCCACGCTCCACACGAACTCGGCGATCTCGACGATCAACCGCATCATCGACGTCTTCCCGCCGCACCAGCAGTCGCAGGTGCGGCAGCAGCTGTCGTTCACGCTCGTCGCCGTGATGACCCAGCTGCTCCTGCCGCGCGCGAACGGCCCGGGGCGCGTCATGGCGATGGAGGTCATGATCCCGAACGCCGCGATCCGGAACCTCGTCCGCGAGGACAAGCTCCACCAGATCTACTCGCAGATGCAGGTGGGCCAGGCCGGCAGCGGGATGCAGACGATGGCGCAGTCGCTCGTCTCGCTCTACCAGCGCCGGATGATCTCGCTGGAGGAGATGTTCGCCGCCGCCGCCGACCCCGACGAGATCCGGGCGATGCTCGAGCCCCGCCCGGCCATGAGCTCGCGGAACAACCTCCCGAAGCAGCCCTGATCGCGGGCCCCTGCCCTTCGGTTCACCCTGCACGCTCGACGCGCCCCGCGGCTCACAGCGCGATCCGCCCCGCGCGCCGAGCCACGCCGCGCCGCGCCCTACCGACGCCCCGGCACCCCTAAAATCGCGGCAAATTCGGGCCTGTGGAGAGGTACCTCCACACTTTTTTGACATCTACCCAACCGTTCAGTAGGTTCCGCCCGATGCAGGGGCTCACCGAGCGACAACAGCAGGTGCTTCACTATATCCGGCAGTCGATCAGCGAGCGCGGGTACCCGCCGACGCTGCGCGAGATCGGCGCGCATATGGGGATCCGCTCGACGAACGGGGTGAACGATCACCTCCGGGCGCTCGAGCGCAAGGGCTACCTCACCCGCGAGGACATGAAGTCGCGCGCCCTGCGGCCGCGCGATCTCGACGGCGGCGGCTCGAGCGGCGGCGCCGAGCTCCGCGGCGCGCTCGTCGGCGGCGGCAACGACGCCCCTGCGAACGACCAGGAGGACGACCTCGTCGAGATCGCGGTCGTCGGCCGGATCGCCGCGGGCCTGCCGATCCTCGCCGAGGAGCACGTGCTCGATACGGTCCGGATCGAGCGGACGCTCGTGCGCGGCGGGCGCGAGGTGTTCGGCCTGCGCGTCACGGGCGACTCGATGATCGAGGCCGGCATCTTCAGCGGCGACTACATCTTCGTCCGCCGGCAGCTCACCGCGCAGCGCGGCGACATCGTGGTCGCGCTGATCGGCGACGAGGCGACCGTGAAGTACTTCTTCCCCGAGAAGGACTACGTGCGCTTCCAGCCGGCCAACGCGGCCATGGCGCCCATCCTCGTCCGGGCGAGCGACTTCAAGCCCGCGATGCTGCTCGGCGTGGTCGTGGGCGTCTACCGGAAGCTCTAACCTCCTCCTCCTCCTCCTAACCTCCTCCTCCCTTCCCCGAGCCGGTTGACGCGCGCCGAGCGCCCTTGATAGCGTCGCGACGACCGGGCAGACGGTCTAAGGGGCCCGCTCCAGAAAGAACGCGATCGTGACGACGCACGGGCGGCGATTCGGGATTTTGATTTCAGGCGCGGGCATGGTGCTCGCGGCGGCTCTCACGAGCGGCTGCGGCGGCGCCATCTACGCATTCACCGCGAACTCGGCCTCGAGCAAGCTCGAGACCGCCGAGGCGCTCGGCGCAGAGAAGTACGCGCCGTACGAGTACTACACCGCGCGAGAGCACCTCTGGAAGGCGCGCGAGGAGGCCGCGGCCGCCGACTACGGCGACGCGATCGACTTCGCCGACGTCGCGGAGGAGTACGCGGAGAAGGCGATCACCCTGGCGAAGCAGGCGCACGAGGGCGCGGGTCGATGAGCAATCGGACGAGGCATCGCTCTTCCCGCCGCGCTCGCCGCGCCGGCACCGTCGCCGTCGCGCTGATCGCGCTGTCCGCGCTCTCGTGCGCGCAGGTGCCGGTCATGCGCGGCGACATCGAGGCGCTGACCACCATCGCGAACCAGGCGGAGCGCAACGGCGCGCTCCGCTGCGCGCCGCGCGAGCTGGCGATGGCGAAGTCGCACCTGTCGTTCGCCAAGGTCGAGCTCGATCAGGGCTTCTTCGCCCGCGCCAAGGAGCACCTCGACATCGCGAAGGCGAACACGCACGCCGCCTACGATCTCTCGCCGCCGCAGAAGTGCGCCGAGCGCGGGTTCATCGAGGACGCGCCGCCGCCGGCGCCCGGCGACTGCGACGGCGACGGGCTGCTCGATCCGCAGGACAAGAAGTGCCCCTGCGACGCCGAGACGTGGAACGGCTTCCAGGACGACGACGGCTGCCCGGACGATCCGGACACCGACGGCGACGGCATCCCGGACAGCAAGGACAGCTGCGTGCTCCTGCCCGAGGACAAGGACGGCTACCTCGACGAGGACGGCTGCCCCGAGCTCGACAACGATCTCGATACGGTCCCGGACCTGAACGACAAGGACAGCACCGGCAAGAACTGCGCGAACGACCCGGAGGATCCGGACGGCTACGAGGACGCCGACGGCTGCCCGGAGCCGGACAACGACCAGGACACCGTGGTCGATCTCGAGGACCAGTGCCCGAACGAGCCGGGCGTGGTCGGCGGCGACAAGCCGGGCTGCCCGAAGAAGCCGAGCCTGGTCATCGTCACCGAGAAGGAGATCAAGATCACGCAGCAGATCCACTTCGAGTTCGACAAGGACAAGATCCGGCCCGAGAGCTTCCCGATCCTCGACGCCGTGGTGGAGGTCCTCCAGCAGAACCCGAAGATCAGGATCGAGATCCAGGGGCACACCGACAACAAGGGCGCCGCCGCGTACAACAAGAAGCTGTCGGATCGGCGCGCGGCCGCGGTGAAGAAGTACCTCGCGGCCAAGGGGATCGACGAGGCGCGGCTCACATCGAAGGGCTACGGGATGGAGCAGCCGATCGTGCCGAACACGTCCGATCAGAACCGCGCCCTGAACCGGCGCGTGCAGTTCGTCCGCACGGAGGGTGGCGCGCAGTAGGCTGCAGCCGCTGGAGCGCCGCCCGACGTGTCGGGGGTACGCGCGATCTCGACCGCGCCGTCCGGGAGCCCCCGTGGCTCCGATCCTGAAAGCAAGCGCCCCTCCCCAGCCTTTCCTGGAGGTCCGAACCCGTGTTTTTCCGTCGTTCCCGCCGCGCTCGCCTCGCGTTCGCTCTGACTTCGCTGCTCGTCCTCGGCGCGCCGGCGGTGGCAAGCGCCGCCGGTGAGAAGGACGCGGAGGCGATGAAGCTCCACAACCTGGCGATGGACGAGGACTATCTCTCTGTCGAGTTCGACAAGGCGGAGAAGAAGCTCCGAGACGCGCTGAAGAAGTGCGAGAGGAACGCCTGCACGAAGCCGGTGATCGGCAAGCTGCACATCGCGCTCGGCACGGTGTACGGCGGCGGCAACAAGCTGGAGCAGGCCAGGGCGGAGTTCGTGCTGGCGCTCCAGGCCGACCCGAAGGCGGCGCTCATCGACGCGCTGACGACGCCCGAGCTGGCCCAGGCGTTCAAGGAGGCGCAGGCCGCCGGGAAGCCGGCGGACGATGCGGGCGCGGGCGGCAAGCCCGCGAAGGCCGCCGCGGGCGACGTCCCGCACACGCCGGTGGCGGAGCAGGCGGTGAACACGCCGGTGCCCGTCTACATCGAGATCCCGGAGGAGATCGACGCGTCCAAGGCGACGCTGCGGTACAAGCCGTTCGGCTCGCCCAAGTGGAAGTCGCTCGAGATGACGCCCATGGGGAGCGGCTTCGGGGGGGAGATCCCCTGCGAGGACGTCACGACGACCGGCGATATCCGGTACTTCGTGATCCTGCGGGACGAGGCGGGCGACCCGGTGGGCACGGCCGGCTCGATGCAGGCGCCGCACCGGGTGCCGATCAAGAACGAGATCGACACGGCGCCGTCGCTCCCCGGCCAGGAGCCGCCGCAGCGCTGCGCGGCGAAGGAGGATTGCCCGCCTGGCCTGCCTGGCTGCCCCGAGGCCGGAGGCGAGCGCGGGGACAAGGGCTGGGGCTCGGCCTGCGAGGAGACCGTCGAGTGCCAGTCCGGGCTCGTCTGCCTGAACGGGACCTGCGAGCAAGGGGCCGGGGACGGCGGGGCCGCGGGGCGCAAGGGCAAGCGCAACGTGTTCGGCCTCTGGGGGGAGCTCGACCTGCTCCTCGTGCGCGGCACGGATTACGTCTGCTCGGGCAGCGACGCCGCGTACGCCTGCTTCTATTCGGGCGGCAACGGCAAGCAGTTCTACGGCGAACCGGCGGATCTTCCTGGAACGAACGGGGTCAAGGGTGGCCTGAGCCCTGCTGGGGGTCGCGTGATGTTGTCGTACGACCGGCAGCTCTTCCCGGATCTGCCGTTGCTCGTGGGCGCGCGGCTCGGGTTTGCCTTCGGCGGCTCGCCGACCTCCGAGCAGCAGCCGACGCCGTGGGTGGGAGACGAGAAGCAGAACCCGCATCTCCAGGCGCTCAGCTTCCTGCCGCTCCACGGGGAGCTCCGCGCCACGTACTTCTTCCTGGGAGATCGGATTGTCGAGAAGGGCGGATTCCGCCCTTACGGGTTCCTGTCGCCCATCGGCCTGGCCCAGGTGAACGCTTCGGTGCCCGTGGATGTGTGCGATCGCCGGCGGGAGGACGGTTCGCTGCAGGATGGGAACGGCAGCAACAGGTGCCCGGCGGACACCCGTTTCATCGAGGACCTCGACGCCTACCAGATCACCGGTCGGAACTTCTCGGCGGCCGGCGCCGGCGTGGTCTACGGCATCACCGAGAACGTCGGTGTATCCGCCGAGCTGAAGGTCATGCTGATGTGGCCGACGCTCGGCCTCGTCTTCGCTCCCACGATCGGCCCGGTGTTCGCCCTCTAGGGCCTCTTCAGCAGCTCCTTCGTGAGATGCGGGCGGGCGGCCTTGCCGAGCTGCCCGGCCCCCAGCGAGGGAGCACGGCGCACGGCGCCGCGCGGGGGCCCCGCCGAACTCGCCCAAGAGATGTCATCTCTCCAGCGCGATGCGCCGGAGAGATGACATCTCTTTGGCTCAAACATCGGCCCATCCCCCGCGCGGCGCCGTGCGCCGTGCTCCCTCGCTGGGGGCCTACCGTTCCCGACCTATTCCCGCCCATCATCGGCCCATCCCCCGCGCCGTGCCGCGCGCCGTGCTCCCTCGCTGGGGGCCTACCGTTCCCGACCTATTCCCGCTCCATCATCGACGTTTCGCGCCGCACACCGGGCAGGAGCTCCTCGGGCCTATCCCTCTCCCGGAACCAGGCACGAACCAGATCGACGCGGCGCCAACGCACCGTCATTCCCGCACACGCAGCGACATTCTCGCCGCAGACGCACTTCTCCGCGCCGAGCCTCGCTTCCCTCCCCCCATCGCCGCCGCAGCGCGGGGGGCGCCCGCTTCGGAGACGGGCCCAGATCGGTGTTTTCGGCGCGCAGGCGCACTCACGTGCGCCGAGCACCGAAAACGTCGAGGTGGGCCCGTCTCCGAAGCGGGCGCCCCCCGCGCTAGAGATCGAAGCGTTCGGTGCCGAGCAGCTGGTAGAGCGCATAGAGCGCCCCGGCATCGTGATGCTCGAAGCGAACGCCCGCGCGGGCCGGCCGGCCCGCCGGCCCGCGGCGGATCCAGGCGATCCGGCCGCGGAGGCTCAGCGGATCCCACAGGTTCGGCGTGGTGACCTCGAGCGTCACCGCGGTCTCGGGATCGAGCAGCTCCGACGCGAGCTGAGCCTCGGACAGCTCGATGCCGGCGCCGCCCAGCCCCAAATCGCGGATGCGGACGCCGTGCTCCTCGATCGACTGCCGATCGCGCAGCGTCGCTCCAAGATCGACGCGTCGCCTCGCATGAGCGCGAAAGTGGTCCCGGACAGCCATCCCGGCGCATTCTCCAGTCAGCGCGAACATATCACGAGCGACGCGCGCTCACGCTCGGTTCACCAACCCCTGCAGCGCAGGGGCACGGGCGCGAGCGCGCGCGCTCGAACAGCGTGCTCGCCCGGTAGCCCATGGCCGCGTTCGGTAAAGCGGACCGCCACGTGTTAGCCTTTGGGCTTCGCGGCGGACCTTGGGTTAACATGCGGACCACATCCGCAGGAGCGAGTCGCGAAGTAGACCGGAGTTCTACCCTGATGGCCCAGGACACACGCAAAGATCCGCGAGCGAGGGTGCTGCAGATGACCGTGCGCTACAAGAGCGCCACGGTCGACGAGTTCATCGAGCACCACTCGCATGACGTGAGCCGTGGCGGCATCTTCATCAAGACGCCGTCGCCCTTCCCCGCTGGCACGCTGCTCAAGTTCGAGATCCGGCTGCAGGACGAGCAAGCCGTCATCGCCGGCGTCGGCCGCGTCGTATGGAAGCGGGAGCCCGCGCAGGCGAGCGACGCGCACCCGTCCGGCATGGGCGTGAAGTTCATCAAGATCGATGAGAAGTCCAAGGCCGTGATCACCCGGCTCGTCGACGCGCAGCAGGGCGCCGGGTCGGCGTTCGAGGCCGGCATCACCGACCGCGCCGACCTGGGCGACGAGGTGACGGAGCCCGCGGCCGCAGCGGCGGCCGCGCCGCAGGCCGAGCCCGCGGCCGCGAAGGCCGCGCAGGTGAAGCGAGCGTCGACGATGCTGGGGCTCGGCTCGATCGGGGCGACCTCGAAGGGCGACGCCGGCAAGGGCGACGCGAAGAAGGCCGAGCCCGCGGAGGCCGGCGGCTTCTTCCCCAAGACGAACCCCGAGAAGGAGATGCCGCCGCCCGACGAGCGGACGATGATGAAGCAGGCGGCCGAGCTGCTGAAGCAGGCGCTCGCCGAGGCCGGCGGCTCGCTGGATGAGATCGGCGCGTCCAAGGAGCCGCTCATCCCCACCCCGCCGAAGCGCGCCGAGCCGGAGCCCGCGCCGGAGCCGAGGGAGGAGCGGGCGAAGCCGCTGGCCGAGCCGGCGGCGATCCCGGTCGCGGCGGTCGCGCAGCTGGCGAACGAGCGGGAGGCGCGCGACGAGATCCCCGCGGCCGAGGCGAGGCCCGCCAAGGTCGCCGCAGCGAAGAAGCCGGCGGAGGCGGCGGCGGACAGGACGCCGTCCGAGGAGCTGCACGGCAAGCCCGCGCGCCAGGAAGAGAAGGCGGCCGACGACGCGGCCAGGGCGAAGCCTGCGGCAGCCAAGCCGAAGGAGGACAAGGCGGTCGCCGCCAAGGCCGCGCCCACCACCGGCAAGGTCCCGCTCGCGCAGGAGGAGGAGAGCAGCGGCACCGGGCGGCTGCTCACGATCCTGCTCGTCGCGGCCGCGCTCTGCGGCGCGCTCTGGCTC
This sequence comes from Sorangium sp. So ce836, assembly GCF_028553905.1. NCBI lineage: Bacteria > Pseudomonadati > Myxococcota > Polyangiales > Polyangiaceae > Sorangium > Sorangium sp. So ce836. The sequence continues at coordinate 7,951,174 of NZ_CP102233.1, forward strand.
GTGTTCGGGCAGAGCGATCCCAAGCCGGAGCCGGCCGCGCCCGCGCCCACGCCGGCCTCGCCCGCGCCGGAGCAGCCCGCGGCCAAGCCCGCAGCTCCGGAGGAGGAGAAGCCCCGGCCGGCGGAGGTCGCGCCCGCGGCGACGGACACGGCCACGGCCCCGGCGGCGACCGCGCCCACGGCGGCCCCCGCGGCGCCGGAGGCGTCGGCCGCGCCGGCGGCGACCACCGCTCCGACCGTCGAGGCCCCCGCCAAGCCGACCGCGGAGCCCGCGGCCCCCACGACGACGACGCCCGAGCCGGCAGCGCCCAAGGCGACCGCGGAGCCGCCCGCGGCCCCCACGACGACGGCCACGCCGGCGCCGCCAAAGCCGGCGCCCAGGCCGAGGCCGAAGGCGCCAAAGAACGACGATCCCTACGGTTGAGAGCGAGGCCGTGGGCCATCCGCGGGAGAGGCAGCTGCAATGAGCGGCTCGGGTAGTCAGGGCGGTGAACCGAGTATGGGTCGCCCGAAGGCGGCCGCCCCCCTGGCCGCGCTGGGCTTGCTGGCGGCCACCGGGCTCGTCTGCGGCGCGGTCGCGCTCCGCAGCCCGACGGCCGTGGCGGTGCTCGAGCAGGAGCCCAGCGTCGCGGCGCATGGGCCTGCGCCGACCGCCGCGCCCAGCGGCAGCAGCGGTCGCGCCGGCGCGCCGTCGCCCGAGCCGGCGCCCGCGCTCGACCCTGCGGAGCCCGACGCTCCGGCGAAGGCCGAGCCTGCCCGCGCGCAGGCCTCGGAGCTCGAGAGGGCCCAAGCCGAGGGGATCGCGGCGCTCGGCGCGCTCGCGCAGCGGTACCCGGAGGATCCTCCGGTGCTCCGGGCGCTCGCGCTCGCGCAGGGGCGCGACAAGTCGTACGCGGCCGCGCTGGCCACGACGAAGCGGCTCTTCGAGATCGCCCCCGAGGAGACCGGCAACGACGAGCTCAAGCAGCTCCTCCTGAGGATCGCGAACGGCCCCCCGGAGGTCGCCCTCACGGCGCTCGATCTGATGGCCAAGCAGATGGGAAGCCGCGGTCCCGACCTGCTCTACGAGGTGGTGACCGCGCCGAGGTTCGGCGATTGGATCAGGGACAACGCGAGCAAGCAGCTGCTCGATCCCGGCGTGCGGCAGGTGGCGTCGCCCGCGCTGATCGTCGCCGACGACCTGCGCCGGCTCACGGGGTGCCCCACCAAGGCGCTGATCGCCAGGGCGCGCGAGGAGGGCGACGTCCGCGCGCTGCATTACATCAAGTCGCTGCTCACCCCGCAGCGCTGCGGGGCGCGGATGCGCACGTGCCTCAAGTGCGGCGCCGTCGCCAAGGATCTGCGCGCGACGGCAAGCGTCATCGAGAAGCGCAAGAAGGCGGCGGCCACCCCGCCCGTGGGGAGCGCCGCGCCCTGATCCGCCCCGTCGAGGTCGGGTGAGCCCCGCCTCGACGCAGCCGCCCCGACGCCGTCTGCAGGCGCCCTCGTCGTCCAGGCCGCGACAGGGTCGTCGCCGTCAACCCGCGCGCCTGGCCGCGCTGGCACACCCCGCAAACAGGAGCCTCTGGCGCGGACCGCACCACGCGGTGGCGCGAGCGCCTCGGAGACCATGGCGCGGGCCGCACCGCGATCGGCGCGAGCACCTCGCGCCTAGCTGCTCCGTCGCCTGCCGCTGGCGGCACCGTCGCGCAGGCGACTCGATGCGTTGAACCAGCTCGCGACGGGAACGAATCGGGGTGGGCGCAACAGGATTTGAACCTGTGACTTCGTCCGTGTGAAGGACGCACTCTACCGCTGAGTTATGCGCCCGATGCCAGCCGGTCGTCGCCCGGCCGTTTCGGAAAGACGTGGCGCTTTTAACTCAGAGATCGGCGTTCGACAAGAAGAACTCGCTGCCCATGTCGAACTTCTTCGCGGTGCTCGGGAAACCAAGCGCCAGCGGCGCCTTTCGGCGCGCCTCCCGGCGCTGGCCGAGGCTCGGTCGCGCGTCGTCGCGCGCTCTCGCACGCCTCCGCGCGGGGCGTGGACCAGGCAGGCCGCCGCTTCCGCGCCCCCCCGCCGTCGCGCCGTGCAGCGAGCAGGGCCGCCGCCGCGGCCCCGAAGCTGCGGGCCAGGGCGTCGCCCCGCGGTGGGCCGCGCCCCGTCAATCGAGCGTCGCGACCGCGCGCCGGAGCGCGGCGAGGCCCGCTTCGATGTGGTCCTCGTCGCAGGCGTAGGAGAACCGAAGATAGCCGGGCGCGCCGAAGGGGGTGCCGGCGACCGCGGCCACGTGCGCCTGCTCCAGCATCCACGTCGCCACGTCCTCGTCGCTCGCGAGCGTCTTCCCCTGGAACGAGCGCCCGCAGAGCCCCCGCACGTCGGCGAACGCGTAGAAGGCGCCCTCGGGCGTCCGGCAGCGCACCCCGGGCACGGCGTTGAGCCCATCGACCATGAGCGAGCGCCGCCGGGCGAAGGCCGCGCGCATCGCGAACACCGCGTCGCGCGGGCCGTTCAGGGCCGCGACGGCGGCGGCCTGGGACACGGCGGCGGCGTTCGTGGTGCTCTGGCCCTGGACCACGTCGAGCGCCCTCGCGACCTCGATCGGCGCGATGCTCCAGCCGATGCGCCAGCCCGTCATCGCGAACGTCTTGCTGACCCCGTCGACGACGATCACGCGCGGGGCGAGGTCCTCCGCGAGCGCGGGGAGCGACACGTGCCGGAAGCCGTCGTACGTGAGGTCGGCGTAGATCTCGTCGACGATGATCCAGCAGTCGTGGCGCCGCAGGACCGAGGCCAGCGGGAGCAGGTGCTCCTCCGCGTACGCCGAGCCGGTCGGGTTCGAGGGCGTGCACAGGACGAGCGCCTTCACCCGCGGCGTCAGCGCGGCCTGGAGCGCGTCCGCCGTGAGGCGGAAGCCCGTCGCCTCGGTGGTCTCGACGACGACCGGCGCGGCGCCGAACAGGCGCACCTGCTCGGGATAGCTCACCCAGTACGGAGCCGGGATGACGACCTCGTCCCCCGGCTCGAAGAGCGCGGCGGCGAGGTTGAACAGCGCGTGCTTCGCGCCAGAGCTCACGGTGACCTGGCTCGGCAGAGGCCGCCACCCGCGGTGCTGCTCGGTCGCGGCGCAGATCGCCGACTTCAGCTCGGGTGTGCCGGACACGGCCGTGTAGTGCGTGGCGCCGGCGTCGAGCGCCGCCTTCGCCGCGGTGCGGATGTGCTCGGGCGTGTCGAAGTCCGGCTCGCCCACGCCGAAGGCGTAGACCGTGTGCCCCTCGGCGCGGAGGCGCGCGGCCCGCGCCGCCATGGCGAGCGTTGCACTGGGCGCGACGGCCGACAGACGGTCAGCGAGCTTCCTGGGCATCGGGATAACGAGGAATAAAGGGCGGCCCGGGACGACGCAAGGCGCTAGCCCGCCTGGCGGTTGCGCCGGCGGCCCGGATGTGCCTTGCGCGGCGCGCGCCCCGACGCCCGCGCTGCGCGCCTCGCGCGCACGTGCAGCGGCCGAATGCAGGCCAGGCGGAGCCGAGCGAGCCGCCGCGAAGCAGCGCCGTAAGCCCGACAACGTGTGGCCGGACGCCTGACGCGCGGCGCTACGGAGAAGGTGACGGCGTGGCGCCGCCGACCTGGACCGCGGGCTTCTGCTCGTCCTGCTTGATCGAGTAGCGCACGAGCGCACGGAGCACGTCGTTGCGCTGCACGTTGCCGAGGAGGCTCTTCATGTCCTCGTAGATCGACGGATCGACCAGGAGGGCCCCGAGGGTCCCCTTGCCCGCCCTCATGTCGTGCACGATCGCCCGCAGGTCGCCCGTCATCGCCGTCACGTTGGCGAGCGCCTCGGCGCCGTCGCCCTTGCCGCCGTACAGCGCGTCGTGCGCGAGGCTGTCGCTCTCGCGGATGCCCTTCAGCGTCGTGGCGACCTCGTCAGCGGCGTTCCCGAACTGCTGGATCTGCTTCTGCGGGCCGTCGCCGTAGATGACGTCGTGCGCGAACCCCGGCCCCTCCTTGACGCGCGAGACGACCCCCCTCACCTCGCGCAGCGTGCTCGCGAGCTCCGTGCTCACGCGGTCGAGGCTCTGCAGGGTGCGCGAGATGCGCTCGGCCTCCTCGGGATCGGTCAGGAAGCGGTGCGGGTAGCCCTCGCCCTCGGTCACCTGCTTCATCAGCGTGTTCGCCGAGGCGACCGTCTCGCGGAGATCCTTGTGAAGCCGCTCGTCGGCGATGTTCTCCGAGACCTTCTGGATGTTGTCGAGCGTGGCCTCGGCCTTCTCGGCCATCCCGGCGACCTTCCCCATCACGTCGGTCGGGACCTCGCCTGGGATCTGGCCGCCCGGCGGCACCGCGTCGGGGCTCTGCCCCTTCGTGAGCTCCAGCATCTTGTCGCCGAGCAGCCCCTTGTTCGCGATCTGGGCCACGCTGTCGGTCTTGATCCGGCCCGCCTCGCTCTCGACGATCTCGAGCTTCACGTAGATCTTCGTGTCCTTCGGGTCAGGCCCGTAGCCGACCTCTGCGACGTGGCCGATGTCGATGCCGCCCATGCGGATGGGCGCGCCCGGCTTCAGCCCCTGCACGTCGGAGAAGCTCGTCGAGAACTCGACCGAGGAGTCGAAGAGCCGCCGCTCGTCGCCTATCAGGAAAATGACTACGGCGGAGAGGACGAGGCCCGCCAGCACAAAGAGTCCGACCTTCAGATCGCGCGCTCTGCCCATGCGGAAGGGCATCTTGCGCGATCTCGGGGGGATCGTCACGTCCCGAGAAGCGTTTGGACGTCCTCGTTCACCGGCGCGGTCCCGGTAATGAAATCGGCGACATGCGGATCTCTGGACGCCCGGAACTCGTCCGGCGTGCCGGTCGCGATGACCTCGCCGCGGTAGATCATCGCCATCCGGTCCGAGATCGAGAACGCGCTCTTCATGTCGTGTGTCACGACGATGCTGGTCACGTTGAGGGCCTGCTTCAGGCCCTTGATGAGGTGGTTGATGCGCTCGGTGTTGATCGGATCGAGGCCGGTCGTCGGCTCGTCGTAGAGCAGCACCTCGGGCTGCACCGCGATGGCGCGCGCGAGGCCGACGCGCTTCTTCATGCCGCCGGACAGGTCCCCCGGGCGCATCTGCTCGATGCCGGGCAGGCCGACGAGCGACAGCGCCCAGTTCACCCGATCGGCGATCTGCGCCTCGGTCATCTCCTTGCGGTAGTGCTCGTGCAGGCCGTAGGCGACGTTCTCGCCGACCGAGATCGAGTCGAACAGGGCGCCCCCCTGGAACAGCATCGCGATGCGCTGGCGCACCTGGGCGATGCGCGCCTCGCTCAGCTTCGTGATCTCCTCACCGTGGAACTGGATAGATCCATCGTCGGCGTCGAGCAGGCGGATGAGCAGCTTGAGCATGACGCTCTTGCCGACGCCCGACCCGCCCATGACGGTGAGCGTCTCGCCCTGGTACACCTCGAGGTTCAGGTCGCGGTAGATGACCTTCGGGCCGAAGGCCTTGCGCACATGCGAGAACCGGATCAGCGGCTCAGCCACGCGCCCACGCTAGCACGCCGCCGAGGCCCGCCGCGAACGCTCAGTCGGCCGCGGCGACGTGCTCGATCCGGATCTCGACGGCGTCCCCGCCGCGCCAGGCGTCGCGCCGGAGGCGGCCCACCACGTCGACGCGCCCGCCGGCGAAGCGCGCCGCGAGCTCGCCCAGCTCGAACCCGAAGCACGAGATCTCGCGGCGGGCGAAGGTGAGCTCCAGCTTGAGGTGGCCCTTCAGGTTCCTCGCCGAGCGCACGGCCGCGCCCGACAGGAGGACGTGCGCCGGGCGGTTCCCCTCGCCGCACGGCTCGAGCCGCTCGAGATCGCGCGCCACGGCCGCCGGGTCGTCGCGATCGTCGAGCCGGGCGTGGGCGGTCGCGAGCGCCGCGGCGGCCGGGAGCTCCTGGTCGCGGAAGGCGTCGCACCACGCCGCCCGGAGCGCCTCGACGCGATCGGCGCGCACCTCGACGCCGGCCGCCGCCTGGTGGCCGCCGAAGCCGATGAGCTCGGCGCGGCACCGGGTGAGCGCGTCGTGGAGCCGCGCGCCGGCCGGGCCGCGCACCGAGCCGCGCCCCTTCGCGCCCTCGAGGCCGATGACGATCGTGGGCTTGCCGAAGCGGGAGGTGAGCCTGCCCGCGACGATGCCGACCACGCCGGGGTGGAAGCCCTGCCGCGCGATGACGATCGCGGGATCCCGATCGAAGCCGGCGCGCTCGATCTCGGCGAGCGCCGACGCCAGCATCTCGTCCTGGATGGCGCGCCGCTTCATCTGCGCCTGCTCCACGGTGGCGGCGAGCGCGGACGCGGTCACGCCGTCGTGCGCGAGCAGGAGCTCCAGCGAGACGTCGGGATCGCCGAGGCGGCCGGGCGCGTTGAGGCGGGGCGCGATCCGGAAAGCGACGTCCTCCGCCGAGGCGCCGCGCCCGAGATCGAGGTTGGCGAGCGCCGCGAGCGCGCGCAGCCCGGGCCGGGGCCCGGTCTGGAGCACGGTGAGGCCGGCCCGCACGAGCGCGCGGTTGTCGCCGGTCAGCGGCGCGACGTCGGCGACGGTGCCGATGGCCACGAGGTCGAGGTAGGGGCGGAGATCGAGCGACGAGCCGAGCTTCTTGCGCACGGCGGCCAGGAGCGAGAGCGCGAGACCGCAGGACGCGAGCCCCTTGTACGGGAAGCCGCAGTCGGCGCGGTGCGGGTTCAGGAACGCGATCGCCGGGAGCGGCTCGGCCGGGACGAGGTGGTGATCGATGACGACGCAGTCGATGCCGGCCGCGCGCGCGGCGGCGAGCCGCTCGTGATCGCTGGAGCCGCAGTCGCACGTGACGAGCAGCGTGGGGCAGGCGCGCATCACGCGCTCGAGCGCGGGGGCCGAGAGGCCGTAGCTGCCCTCGGCGCGCGTCGCGAGCAGCGGCACGACCTGGCCCGAGAGGGCGCGCAGCGCGCCCGTCATGATGGCGGTCGCGGTGATCCCGTCGCAGTCGTAGTCGCCGAAGACGGCGATCCGCTCGCCGGCGCGCACGGCGCGCGCGATCCGCTCGGCGCTCGCCTCGCGATCGGCCATGGCGTCGGGCGACGTGAGGTGCGAGAGCCGCGGGTCGAGGAAGCGCCGCGTCGCCTCGTCCGGAGCTCGGCCGGCCCGGTGCAGGATGTCCGCCACCGTGATCGACAGGCCGAGCTCGCGCGCCATCGCGAGCGCCTCGGGCGACGCCTCGCCCGGGTCGGCGACGCGCTCGACGAACGGCGCGCCGCGGGCCGCGTGCGAGGCGGGGGTCGGCGCCTCGCGCTCGGCGAGCTCCTTCCAGGCCTCCGTGACGGTGCTCGTCATCGCGAGAGCCGGTACACCGGCGCGGCGGGGGCGTCCATGGTCTGGGTCGGGGCGGCGCGACCGGCCGCGGCCACGGCGGGGCGCTCAGACGACCGCGTCGGCGCGCTTCTGCGTGCGGACGCGGTTGACCTTCTTGCGCTTGCCAGCGGCCGAGCCGAAGAACCGGCGGTCGATCCACTCGGTGAGCGGCGCCGCGACGTAGATGGAGGAGTACGTGCCGACGACGATGCCGACGACGAGCGTGAACGCGAAGTCCCGGATGACCCCCGTGCCGTAGAAGAGGAACATGACGAGCGAAAGAAACGTCGTCAGCGACACGAGGATGGTGCGGCCGAGCATCTCGGAGAGCGAGAAGTTGATGACGGCGGCGAAGCTCATGTCGCGGTGCTTCGCCAAGTTCTCGCGGATCCGGTCGTAGACGACGACCGTGTCCGTGATCGAGTAGCCGACGATCGTGAGCAGCGCGGCGACGGTGGACAGCGTGATCTCGCGCTGCGTGATCACCATGGCGCCGAGCGCGATGCCGACGTCGTGGACGAGCGCGAGGATGCCGCCGGGCGCGAACCGGATGTCGAACCGGAACGCGATGTACGCCATGATGAAGAAGATCGTGATGAGGACGCTCTTGATGGCCGCGTCGCGCAGCTGGGCGCCGGCCTTCGGCCCGATCCACTCGACCCGGAGCGCCTGGTCGGGCACCTTGTCCGCGCCGAGGTGCTCCCGGAGGCCGTCCATCAGCTGGTCGCCCTTCGACTTCAGGTAGAGCTCGACCTTGTGATCGCGCTCGCTCACGACGAGCGCGTTGTTCACGCCGGGCCTGAGCTCGACGCCCTCGATGCCCTCGAGCTGCTTCTTGATCCCCTCCAGGTCGGGGGCGACGTCGTAGCGGGCGGAGATCTTGTCGCCGCCGGGGCTGAACTTGACCTCGGTGGCGCGCACCGCCTCCGGGCAGCGGTCCTCGGGGACCGAGCCGCCCTCGGGCGCGAGGCACATGTGCTCGCGCACCGCCGCCTTCTGCTGCTCCGAGAGCGCCGAGACCTCGTGGACCCGGATGAGGTAGCGGTTCGGGTTGGCCTGGTCCGAGACGGAGACGACGTCCGGGGAGTCGAAGCCCGACTTCGTGACGGCCTCGCGCACCTCGGCGCTCGAGACCGGAGCCTTGAAGGCGACCTCGACCTCGGTGCCCCCCTTGAAATCGGTCCCGAGCTTCGGCCCCGGCACGATGAACGAGATGATCGACAGGATGAGCAGCACCCCGCTGAGCCCGATGAAGAGCCAGCGCTTGCTCATGAAGTCGAACTGACGGCCAGGCTTGATGAGTTCCATCGTCGTGTCTCAACCATCGGAGAACCGCTCGCGCGTTCTCCCTCAAAGGCCGGAGATCCGCTCCAGCGGCCCCGTTCTCAGCCGAGCGAGAGCGTCTTGATCTTCCGTCCGCGGACGGCCCAGTCGAACATCAGGCGGGTGCACACGACCCCGGTGAACAGGCTGATCGCGATGCCGACGATCAGCGTGATCGCGAAGCCCTTGATGGGGCCGGTGCCGTACTGCGCGAGGATGAGCCCCGAGATCAGCGTGGTCACGTGGCCGTCGAGGATGGCGCTGAACGCCTTGTCGTAGCCGACGTCGACCGCGGCGCGGGGGCTCTTGCCAGCCCTGAGCTCCTCCCGGATGCGCTCGTTGATCAGCACGTTGGCGTCGACCGCGATGCCCATCGTGAGCACGAGGCCGGCGATGCCGGGCAGCGTCATCGACGCGCCGAACATCGCGAGCACGGCGATCTGCAGGATGAGGTTGAAGACGACCGCGATGTCCGCGATCAGCCCGGCGCGGCTGTAGATGATCACCATGAACACGACCACGAGCACCCCGCTCGCGATCGCGCCCTTCATGCTCTGCTGGATCGCGTCCTTGCCCAGCGACGGGCCGATGCGCTGCTCGTTCGACGGGGAGATCGGGGCCGGCAGGGCGCCCGACCGGAGCACCAGCTCGAGCTTGCGCGCGTCCTGGAGCTGCTGTTCGGGGTTCTGCGAGCCCATCGTGATCTGCGCGCGGCCGCCGCCGATCTTCGTCTGGATGACCGGCGCGCTCTCGACCTTCTCGTCGAGGATGATGGCGAACCGCCGCTTGATGTTCCTGCCCGTGATGTCCTCGAACCGGTCGGCGCCGGTCGGGGTGAACTCCATCGACACGTACCAGCCGCCGAGGCCGCGATCGCTCTGATCCGGGAGCGCCTGCGCGTCGCGCACCATGTCGCCCGTGATCTCGGCCTTGCTGAAGAGGAAGTACGTCCGCCAGCCGATCTCCTCGATGACGTCCTTCTCCTCGTTGTACTCGTACAGCTTGCCGTAGCCGACCTCGTTGTCCGGCGGGACCTGGAGCGTCCCGACCCACTCGCGCAGCCGCTTCAGCGTGTCGCGCATCTCCTCGTGCTCGGCGCGCACCATCCGGGCGAAGTGGACCGGCTTGGTCTTCCCGGGGCCGACCGGCGCGTTCTCGATCGAGAACGTCAGCCCCTTCGGGAGGTCCTCCTCCTTGGCGCTCTTCGCGATCGGCTCGAAGAAGTCGTGGTCGTCGTCGACCATCTTGAACTCGAGCCGCGCCGTCTGGCTGATGATCTCGCGGATCGTGTTGAAGGAGCTCTCGTCGTCGCCGGGGACCTCGATGATGACGTCCTCGTCGCGCGTCGAGACGCTCGCCTCCTTGAGACCGAGGCCGTCGACGCGCCGGAGCACCGTCTCCTTGGCCTGCGACACCGCGCGCTCGCGGATGCTGCTCGAGACCTCGTCGCGGATCCGGAACCTCACGACCTTGCGGTCCGCCGAGCGCTGGAGCTGCAGCTCCCCGAGGAACTTCGCGAGGAACGCGTCGTCGATCTTCCCGGAGTCCGCCGGGTCGTCGAAGGTGATGACGATCGTGTCGGTCTGCTCGCGCGACTTCTCGATGCGGAGCTTCGCCTGGAGCTTCTGCATCTCCTCGATCGTCGGCGGCTTGTCGCCCTCGTGGAACCCGAACGACCTCGCGAGCGCCGCGCGCAGGTCGTCGTAGTACCGGTCGCGCTTGTCGCTGATCGCCTCGTCGACGTCGACGGTGTAGACCAGCCGGAGGCCGCCCTTCAGGTCGAGCCCGCGCACCAGCCGGAACGGGACGTTCGAGGTCAAGAAGCGGCTGAACCCGAGCTCCCCTCGCCTCGCCTGGGTCTCCTGCGCCGACACCTCCTCCGACGAGAGGCCGGTATGGTCCGGTCGGCCGTACCGCTCGTCGTGGTAGGTCGGGTAGATGCAGAGGGCCGAGCCGAGCGCGAGGAACAGCACGAAGCCCGTCTTCACCCGCCACACGAAATCGATCCACGGCCCGGCGCAGAGCAGCGCCCACGGCACCATCAGGCCGAACGTCGCGAGGGCCCAGAACACCTGGTAGTGCGCCGCGACGGCGGCCGCGCCGGCGGCGAGCGCCGCCCAGGCGAAGACCGCGCGCCGCGGGCGGCTGAGCCACACGCCGAGGAGGCACAGGCCGGCGACGCCGGCGAACCCGTACTGGAAGATGTTTAGGAGCATGGAGTGTGGCGCCGCGGGGGGCGGTAAAGAGCTTCCTGTTGGGCCGAGCGCCGGCCTACGACTTCTTGTCCTTCGCCGCGTCGGCGACCTTCGCGTCCGCCGCCGCGACCTCGCCCGGATCCTGGCCCTGGATCGCGCTCTTCAGGATCTGCACGTTCACGCCGGGGGCGATCTCCAGCTTGACCCGGGGCGAGTTCGGGTTGATGTCGGTGATCTTGCCGAGGAGCCCGGACTGGGTGACCACCCGATCGCCCGCCTTGAGGTTCGACTCGAGCTGCTTCTGCTTCTTGTTCTGGCTCCGCGTCATCACGAAGATGAGCAGCAGCGGCAGCGCCAGGATGAGAAACGAGAAGGCCCCTCCGCCGAACGGCGCGGGCGGCGCCTCCTGCCCCCCAGAGGGCGGCGGCGATTGACCTTCGACCGGCGCCGCGGGCGCGTTGCCCGCGCGCCCGGGGGCGGCGTTCGGCTGGAACCAGTTTGAGCTTGCCAAGGTGACGCGTGTCTCCGGGCCCCGACGGGCTCGCCCGCAAATTGCGGGCCTCTCCCAACCCCCCGGGGCCCGCCTCCATACCCAGGATCCAAGGGTCGCGCAAGGAGCTAGGCGGGCAGCCTCACCCGGACGCGACGGGAATACAGCCTTACGGCCTTTTCCGGTTCCGCCCCACCCGGCCGCCCGGGCCCGCGGCCCGGCCGCCCGCCGCCGCGGCGTCAGCCGTCGCTGCCGAACACCATGTGCCGGCGGGCCCGCTCGCCGCTCGCGATCTCCGCCAGCGACAGGCGCACGTCGCGCTCGGTGATCGTGCCGTCGATCGTCGCGAACGTCGCGGAGATGATCGGCGGGATGCGCCCGACGCCGGGGAAGCCGGGGGCCCACGTGAGCGCGTCCGCGAACGCGGCCTTGACCAGGGCGGCGACGGGCCCGTGCGGCGCGAGGGGCACGTCGAGCGGCTCGAGCACCACGACGGCCCTGGCGCGGCCGAGCGTCTTCACCACCTCCGCGCCGTAGAACGGCCGCAGCGCGCGCACGCCCACGAGGCCGACGCGCCGGCCCTGGGCGCGCAGGCTGCGCACGACCTCGCGGGCCGCGGGGAACGCGCAGCCCACGGCGACCATGATCTCCTCCGCGTCGGCGGTGTCGACGCGCTCGATCGCGCCGAGCGGCCTGCCGGTCAGCTCGCAGAGCTCCCGCATCGCGCTGGTGAGCGCGAACGGCACGCGCGCGCAGAAGCCGCGCTCGGCCCGCTTCCGGACGACGCCGCGGCCCTGCGGGCGAGGGCCCCCGTCGCCGTCGCTCTCGCCCGGCGCCGCGTCGGTGAAGGTCGGCGCGCCCCGCTCCGAGCCGAGGAAGCGCGCGGCGAGATCGCGCGCCGCGCCGAGGGCGGACACGTCCGACGGCAGCGCGTCGACGAGGTGCACGAACGGCGTCTCGCTGTCCTCGGCGGCGCGCCGCGCCACGAGCGCCACGTCGGCCGCCTCCTGGCTGCTCCACGTGACGAGCACCCCCGCGCCGACGTCGAGCGCCGGCGCGAGCTCGTCGCGCCCCACGGCGGTCCCGCCGCGCCGCTCGATGACGTGGACCGTCACCGGCGTGCGCACCGCCGCCGCCTCGCCGAGCGCGGCGAGGGCCCCGACGAGCTCGTGGGCGCCCAGCACCACGCTCGCGCGCTGCCCCGCGCGCGAGCGCGCCGCCGCGCCGCGGATCGCCTCGGCGGCGGACGCGGCGCGCTCGATCGGCAGATCGCCGGGCACCGCCGCGTGCGCGGCGAAGAGCGCGCTCCCCGCGGCCACCTCGACATGTGCGATCACCGCCGCCGGATCCGGCGGCGCGCCTAGACCGTCAGGCACTGCCATCCAACCGTTCGTCGCCCGAGCCGCACGCGAGGTCAAGCGCGAGCGCGACAGGATTCGGCGCAGCGACCGGGCCGAAGCGGCGCCGCGATCGCGATCATCCATGTCTGGACGTAACTCCGGGAAGTGAAGCCTTCATCCCGAGGTGATGCTCCTGTCGCATTCGGCTCGGCGGTGGTCGCGCGGTCGGATCGAGTCACCAGGCTCAACCGCGCGCGGCGTCGCGCTCGCGCTCGATCAGCGGACGCCCCGCCAGCGGACGAGCCGCCAGCAACTCGGGCCGCTCGCCCGTCGGACCGACAAGCCAGCGCGCCGACGAGGACACCGCACGGGAAGGAAGAACTCCGGACCCGCGCGCCGCAGAAAAAAGCGAACCCGAAAAAATTGATCGCTTGACGGACTGTCCTGCCCTTGATAGGAGGCGCTCTCCGTTTCGTCGGCGTCACGCCGAGCGAGCGGGACATAGGCGCGTAGCTCAGTGGTAGAGCACTACCTTGACACGGTAGGGGTCGCCGGTTCGAAACCGGCCGCGCCTACAAATCAGCAGGAGACCTAGCCTGCGAGGTTTCATGGCCCTCGATCAGACAGCCCAGGCCGCCTCGGCGGCCCGCACCACGGTGCGCGAGGCTCTCGCCGACGAACTCGCCAAGGACCGCACCGTCATCGGCGCCCGCGTCAACGGGCGCCTCCTCGATCTTCAGACCCCCTTCCTCCGCGACAGCGCGACCCGCATCGAGCCGGTGCGGACGAGCGATCCGGACGGCCTGCGCATCGTCCGGCACTCGACGGCGCACATCATGGCCGACGCCGTGCAGCGCCTCTTCCCGGGGACGAAGGTCACGATCGGCCCCGCCATCGAGGCGGGCTTCTACTACGACTTCGACAAGCCGAGCGGCCCCTTCACGGACGAGGATCTCGCCAAGATCGAGGCGAAGATGCGCGAGATCATCGCCGCGGGCCGCCCGTTCCGGCGCGAGGTCGTGAACCGCGAGGCGGCGCACGAGCTCTTCGCCCAGATGGGCGAGACGTACAAGCGCGAGCTCATCGACGCGATCCCGCCGGGCGAGGAGGTCTCGCTCTACCGGCACAGCGACGGCGAGCGCGAGTGGGTCGACCTCTGCGAGGGCCCGCACGTGCCGGACGCCTCGCTGCTCCAGGCCGTCAAGCTGGTGAGCGTGGCCGGCGCCTACTGGCGCGGCGACGAGCGCAACCCGATGCTCCAGCGCATCTACGGCACGGCGTTCCCGAGCCAGGCGGCGCTCGACGAGCACCTGAAGCTCCTCGCGGAGGCCAAGGAGCGCGACCACCGGAAGCTCGGGAAAGAGCTCGAGCTCTTCATGTTCCACGAGTACGCGCCGGCCATGCCGTTCCTCCTGCCGCGCGGCGCGCACGTCTACAACGCGCTCGTCCAGTACATGCGCGACCTCTACGTCGACTACGGGTACGAGGAGGTCATCACGCCGCAGATCTTCGACAAGCGCCTGTTCGATACGAGCGGGCACCTGCCGAACTACCGCGAGAACATGTACCTGCCGGTCACGGCGGAGCACCTCGACGCGGCGCGGCTGGCGCTCCGGCTCGGGGTCTCTCCCGGCGACGCGGACGCGGCGGCCTACAAGGAAGCGGACAAGAAGCGCGACGCCGCGGTCCTGGAGCAGCTCGCCGAGCTCGAGCGGCTCGCCCAGAAGCCGATGAACTGCCCGAGCCACTGCCTCATCTTCGGCCAGCGGCGGCGCAGCTACCGCGAGCTGCCGTGGCGGCTCGCCGACTTCGGGCGGCTCCACCGGTACGAGCGCGGCGGCGTCGTCCACGGCCTCGCCCGGGTGCGGAGCTTCTGCCAGGACGACGCCCACATCTTCTGCGCCCCGGAGCAGATGCACGGCGAGATCCAGGCGTTCCTGCGCCTCCTGCTCGAGGTGTACGCCGCGTTCCGGTTCGCCAAGATCGACATCAAGCTCGCGACCCGGCCCAAGAAGCGCATCGGCACCGACGCGCAGTGGGACGCCGCGGAGGGCGCGCTCGCGGACGCCCTGAAGCAGGCCGGCCTCCCCTTCGAGATCGCGCCCGAGGAGGGCGCGTTCTACGGCCCGAAGCTCGAGTTCCACGTCCAGGATGCGCTGCGGCGGAGCTGGCAGCTCGGCACGATCCAGGTGGACTACGCGCTGCCCGACCGCTTCGAGCTCGAGTACACCGGCGCCGATGGCGGCGTGCACCGCCCCGTGATGTTGCACCGGGCGATCCTCGGCTCGCTCGAGCGGTTCTTCTCGGTGTACCTGGAGCACGTCGGGGGCGCCTTCCCGGCCTGGCTGGCCCCGGAGCAGGCGATCATCGTCACGGTCAGCGAGAAGCAGGCCGCTTACGCGGAAGAGGTGGTGGCGCACCTCCGGGGCCGCGGGCTCCGCGCCCGGGCCGACCTCAGTTCCGACAAGCTCGGCGCCAAGATCCGGGCGGCGCGGCTGACGCGCGTCCCGTACGTGGTCGTGGTCGGCGACAAGGAGGCCGAGGGCCGCAAGGTCGCCCCCCGGTCGCGCGATCTCAACAAGGACCTCGGGGCGATGCCGCTCGACGAGTTCGCCGACCGGCTCGCCGCGGAGTCGAAGCCCCCCCGCCTGGCTGCGAGCGACCCCAGTTCGTGACCCGCCGTTCCGGCCGGTCCCTCTCGCCGGCAGGCCTCTCCCTACCACTCCCGTCGAGCCCGGCAGTCCAGGGCTCCCCAGCGCCCCTGGGTCGCGGCGGCCGCTGTGCTTGCCGCCGTTGCCTGCGGCGCGGAGTCAGGCGACATTGGCGTGGTGATGGTCGCCGCGACCACCATCGGTCGCGAAGCGGCGGTCCGTCGCTTTCGGAAGCACAGAACACAAGGAGGCAGCGAAATATCACATGGCGATGAGACGCTTCGACCCTCGGCAGGCCCAGCGGGGGCCGCAGATCCGCATCAACCAGCGCATCCGCGTCCCGGAGATCCGCGTCATCGGCGATGATGGCGAGATGCTCGGCATCATGCAGACCCACGAGGCGCTGCGCCGGGCTCAGGAGAAGGGGCTCGACCTCGTCGAGGTCAACCCGAAGGCGGATCCTCCGGTTTGCAAGATCCTCGACTTCGGCAAGTACAAGTACGACGAGAAGAAGAAGGCCCGCGAGGCGAAGCGCAAGCAGAGTGTGGTGGAGATCAAGGAGATCAAGCTCCGTCCCAAGACGGACGATCACGATCTCGAGTTCAAGACCAGGGCTGCGCACCGGTTCCTCGGCGCAGGTCACAAGGTGAAGTTCACGGTGCGCTTCCGCGGCCGCGAGATCACGCACCCGGAGAAGGCGCAGGAGCAGCTCGACTGGATCGTCCAGCACTGCGAGGAGATCGCGAACGTCGAGGTGCGCCCGATGATGGAGCAGCGCACGATGACGCTGATGATGGCGCCCAAGCCTGCCATCCTGCAGAAGGTGGCCCAGGCCCGCGCCGCCGCGGAGAAGGCCCGCCAGAAGGCGCTCCAGGAAGGGCGCGCCGCTCCGGCCGCGGACGACGCCGAGGACGAGGAGATCGAGAAGCTCGAGAGGCAGCTCGAAGAGCAGGACGACGACGACGACGACGAGGGCGAGGGCGGGAACGAGTAGCCCGCCCGGAGAGGGCGCGCGTCAGGACGACGGCCGCGCCTCCTTCGGGGCGCGCATCGCGCCGTGCCCTCTGCGATGCGGGCCCGCGCGCGGCGCGCTCCGCCGCATCGCGGAGGGTGCGGCACGCGAGCCGGACCGCCGCGGGCGCGGCGAGGGGCACGCGCGCCGCCCGCTCAGTGCGGGATCAGGCCGCCGAGCCACGCCCCCGCGGCGAGGACCGCCAGCGCGGCGACGAGCAGCACGGCCTTCACGGCGCCGCTCCCCGTCTTGAGCGGACGGAGCTCCGCCTCCAGGTCGTACGGCGCGGCCGGGGCGAGCGGCGCGGGCGGCGCCAGCGCGGGCGGCGTGGCCGGGACGGGCGGCGCCAGCGCGGGCGAGGGCGGCGCAGGGCGCAGCGGGGCTGGCACCGGCTGCGGGGACGCCAGCGTCGGCTCGGCCCGCCGCTCGAGCGGCGGAGGCGCGGGCTGGGGCGGCGCGAGCGGCGGCTCCGCGGGCCTCGCCTGCGGGTACGCCAGCAACTTCGCGGGCGAGATGCCCGCGTCGGTCTCCTCGAGCGCGGCGAGGTTGCCCTCCTCGACCGAGACCGCGGCGAGCGACCGCCGCATGAGGTCCTCGCCGGGCGCCGAGACCTTGATTTCGTCGGCCCACTTGCCGATGTCCTCGAAGGCCGAGATCTTGAGCGGCTCGCTCGGGCGGGCGGCGCTCGGCGCCGCCTTGTCGTCCGGGAGCGACGTGAACTCGAGCAGCGTCTCCTCGATCAGCCTGTCGATGAACGACGCCTTGTCCGAAGCGGGGGCGCGCTTCCGCAGCGCCATGGTGCTGCGGACGTGCTCGGCGATGTCGTAGGCGCTGACCGGCCGGCCGAACTTGTACAGGAAGTTCGTGAGATCCCGGCCGAACTCGCGCGCGGAGCCGTAGCGATCGCCGGGCTCGCGGGTCAGCGAGCGGGCGATGATGCGATCGAGCTCGGGGGGCACCGCCCTGTTGATCTCGGAGAGCGGCGGGATCTGCGCCTGCTGCACGAGCTTGACGGTCTGGTAGTCGGTATCGCCGAGGAAGAGCCGCTTGCCCGAGAGCATCTCCCAGAGGATGGCGCCCACCGCGAAGATGTCGGTGCGGTGATCGACCTCGAGGCCCTGCGCGGCCTCGGGCGAGAGATAGCTGAACTTGCCCTTGATGATCCCCGCCTCGCTCTTCTCGAGCTGGCTCGTCGCCTTGGCGAGGCCGAAGTCGACGATCTTCACCTCGCCGTACTTGGTGATGAGCACGTTCGGGGGCGACATGTCCCGGTGCACGATCTTGAGCGGGTGCCCGTCGGCCGCCCGGAGCTCGTGGGCGTACGTGAGCCCCTCGCAGAGCTTGGCCGCGATGAACACGGCAGACTCGACCGGGAGGGTGCGCCCGGCCTTGCGCATCGACTCGAGGACGGCCTTCAGGTCGGCGCCGTCCACATACTCCATCACGATGAAGTACGCGTTGTCGCCGACCCCGATGTCGAACACCTGCGCGACGTTGGAGTGCGAGAGGTGCGCGGACAGCCGCGCCTCGTCGAGGAACATCGCGATGAAGCGCTTCTTCTCGCTGAGGTGCGGGAGCACGCGCTTGATCGCGACCTGCTTCTTGAACCCCTCGATCCCCGCGCTCTCGGCGAGGAAGACCTCGGCCATGCCGCCCGAAGCGAGCCGCTCGACGACCCGGTAGCGCTGCTGCTGGTGGGCTTCCGTCATGCTCCGCCTAGTACATCACGTCCCACGCTGTGCGCGGAAACAACCGGCTCGTCTCTCCATGCCACGCCGCGCGCGCGCCGCGTGACGAGCGCGTCCCGGGCCTGCCGGGCGCGAGCTCCGCGGAGCGCGCCGCGGCCAGGCTCGGCGGGCGACGCCGCGTCAGCCCGTGAGCGCGCTCCGCGCGAACGGGCGAGGCGGAGGTGTGAGCGGCACCGCCACCGCGCGCGCGCGGCTCCGCGGCGCGACCGCCGCGCGCGGCCGCGGCGTCAGATCGAGCTGCGCGGCGGCGCGCTGCCGGCGATCGTCGAGCTCCGCGGCGAGCATCTCCTTCACCATGTCGAGGAGCTCGGCGAACCCCGAGAGCCGCATTCCGACGTCGTTCGTCCAGAGGATGACCTCGAGCTCACCGTCCGGCGACCTCACCTCAGGATCCCACGCGAAGACCGTCTCGGCCGCCGCGTCGATGCCGAACGGGATGAGCGCGCTGCGCGCGCTGTACCGGCCGCGCAGGCTCGACGGCGCGACGTCGCGCTCGCCTGCGCGGCGCGCCTCCTCGCCCTCGCAGAGCTCGAGCACCATCCGCCCGACGTCCATGTACGAGCCGCGCGCGAGCGCGCGCACCCCGAGCAAGCTGGCGCCGGCGAACAGCTGCGGCCAGCCGTCGTGCCGCGCGAGCAGCTCGCGGTAGCTCGGCGGCAGCGGCATGCCGAGGCGGCGCTCGACGCCGGCGATCGCCGCCTCGGGAGCCCCGGCCGGCGGCGCGATCGGCATTCCCCGCCGCGGGTCCAACCGCGCGAGCTCCAGCTTGAGCGCGCGGATGCGGTGCATCGACTCGAGCCACTCCATGCGCGCGACCCTACGCGCGAGGCGCGAGGAGGAGCAAAAAACGCGCGACGCCCGGCGCCGCCGCCCCGGTCGCGATCGCGCAACACGCGCGCTTGACATGCATTTGCGTCGGCGGCACGGTGCTTGCGTGGCCGGCTTGGGCTCCTGGGCATCGCTGCGCACCGCCTTCGTGATGGCGGGCGCCACGTTCGTGTTCGTGTCGCTCGCGACCGCGTGCCTCGACTACGCGGGCGAGGAGCTGTTCGACCAGTGCGACACCCCGGCGGCGCCGCTCCCCGGATCGGGCTCCGGCTCGGGCGCGACCGTCAGCACCGGGGCGGCCGGCGCGGACGCGCCGGACTGCGGCGCGCCGACGCACGCGCCGGGATCGGGCTCCGGCTCGGGCTCGTGAGCGAGGAGCGGCGCGACCTCGCCGCGCTCGCCGCGCTCACCGCCGCCGCGCTCGCCTCGCGCCTCTGGTTCCGCATCGACCACGACGAGGACATCGACGCGCTCCGGTTCGCGCTCGGCGTGGAGCGGTTCGACGTGGCCTCGCTGCGCCCGCACGCGCCGTACTACCCCGTGCTCATCGCCGCGGCGAAGGGGCTCGCGCTGCTCGGCGCCGCGCCGCGCGCCGCGCTCGCCCTCGTCAGCGCCGCGTCGGGCGCGGCCGCGGTCGCCTTCACCGCCCTGCTCGCCCGCGAGGTCGCCGGGCGGCGCGCGGCGGCGTTCGCCGGGATCCTCGCCCTCGCCTCGCCGTTCCTGTGGCTGTCGTCCGAGAAGCTCCTCAGCGACATGGCCGGCGCCGCGGTGACGACCGCCGCGCTCTGGCTCTGCGCCCGCGGCCGGCGCCTCCGCCGCGCGGCGGACGCCGCGGAGGCCGAGACCGCCGCGCGCGAGGCGAACGCCGCGCGCGCGCGCACGGCGGCGCTCGTGCTGCTCGGCGTCGGGCTCGGCGTGCGGCTCTCGTATTTCCCGTTCGCGCTCGCCTGCCTCGCCGTCATCGCCCGCAGCGAGGGCGGCCGCCTCGCGTGGCTCGCGCGCGGCCGCGACCTCGCGACCGGCGCGCTCGCGTGGCTCGTGCCGCTCGTGCTGATCGCGACGCCGCGCGACCTCGTCGCGACCACGTGGGTCCAGGGGCTCGGGCACTTCACCCGCTGGGGCGGGACCGCGATCACCGTCTCGTCGCCGGCCGATCGGCTCCACGGCGTCGTCTGGGGGATCTGGGCCAACGGCCTCGGCGGCGCGTGGCCGGACGCCCCGGCGGCGCGCTGGCTCGGCGCGCCGATCCTGCTCGCGCTCCTCGCCGCGGCCGCGCTCCGCGCCGCGCCGCTCCGGCGGGCCGCGCGCGCGGCGCGGGACCAGCCCGAGCTCTTCGCCTCGGCGCTCGCCTACTTCGTCTGGGCGCTCCTCGGGCAGAACATCGCCTTCAAGCCGCGTCACTGGCTGCCGCTCGTCCCGCTCCTCATCGTCGCCCTGGCCGCGGGCGCGGCGGCGCTCGCGCCCGCGCGCTCGCCCGCGTTCCTGGCGGCGGGCGCGTCGCGCGGCCGCGCGCTCCGCTCGGCCGCTCCCGCCGCCCTCGTCGCGGCGCTCGCCGCGCAGTGGCTCGCCGACGCGGTCGCCCTCGCGCGCCAGCACCAGGCGCCCTCGCCCGCGGCCGCGATCGTGGGCTTCCTCCGCGACGCCGGCGCCGAGCAGCGCCCCGTGCTCACGCGCGACCTCGACCGGATGATCCAGGAGGGCGCGCCCGGCCGGCGGCCGGTGCGCGTCCGCGGCGACGACGAGCTCGTCCGCGCCGTCGAGCAGGCTGGCCCGGGCGGGGCGCTGATCACGAGCGAGGCGCTCTCGCCCGCGGCCCGCGACGCGCTCGCCGGCCGCGGCTACGCGCTCTCGGTCCGCTTCGCGCGCCCGCGCTCGCGCTACGTCGACGCGCTCTGGAGCGACCTCGCCCTGCTCGAGGCGCTGCCGGCCGGATCTCCGGCGGGTCGACCGCTCCCGCGCTCGCCGCGCGGCGCGCCCTCCGGCTGAAAACGAGGTTGACCTCCGTTTTCAAGGGCGCGAAGACTCCCGCCCTGCCGAGCGCCTCGCCGGGCTCCCGGTCCTCGTCATGAAAGCGATCTCGTCCTTGTGGCCTCGCACTGCGGGCGTCGTCCTCAGCGCGCTGCTGCCCCTCGCTGCCGCCGCGCAGCCCGCCCCCGCCGCGCAGCCCGCGCCCGTCGCCGCGCAGCCCGCCCCCGCCGCCGCGCAGCCCGCGCCCGTCGCCGCGCAGCCCGCGCCCGTCGCCGCGCAGCCCGCCCCCGCCGCCGCGCAGCCCGCCCCCGTCGCCGCGCAGCCCGCCCCCGCCGCCGCCGCCGCCGCCGCGCAGCCCGCGCCCGTCGCCGCGCAGCCCGCGCCCGTCGCCGCGCAGCCCGCCCCCGCCGCGCAGCCCGCGCCGGACGGCCCGGTCCTCGACCTCCCGCCCGAGCACGCCGCGCCGCCGCCGGAGCCCTCGAAGCCCGCCGTCGGCCTCGGCGCCGGGGAGGCGCCGGAGCACGAGCTCGTCCGCGGCCTGACCGAGCAGCGGTTCCGGAGCGCCGGCGCGAGCGCGACGAGCACCTCGATCGGCGGCTACGGCGAGGTGCACGTCCGCGGCACCACGACCGGCCGCGAGGGCGAGCGCGCGTGGGTCGCCGACATCCCCCGGCTCGTGCTCTTCGTCGCGCACGAGTTCACGACCGACATCCGGTCCTACGTCGAGCTCGAGGTGGAGCACTCGCTCTCCTGCGCGAGCTGCCCCGGCGCCGCGGAGCTGGAGCAGGCCTATATCGAGTGGAACGCCGCCGGCCGCGCGCTCGGGCTGCGCGCGGGCCTCGTGCTCGTCCCGATGGGGATCATCAACCAGTGGCACGAGCCCCCCGTGTTCCACGGCGTGGTCCGGCCGAAGGTGGAGACCGTCGTCATCCCCTCGACGTGGCGCGAGATCGCCGTCGGCGCCTTCGGGCAGCCGCTCGACTGGCTGCGCTTCGAGGCCTACGCCATGACCGGCCTCGATCCGCTCGGCTTCCGCGCGGGCGGCCTCGCCGGCGGCCGGCAGAACGGCGGGCTCGCCCGCGCCAACGCGTGGGCCGGCGTCGCGCGCGTCGAGGCCGAGCCGCTGCTCGGCGTCGTCGCCGGCGCGTCGCTGTACGCCAGCGACGCCGGCCCGAACGGCGACGGCAAGTTCTTCCTCCGCGACGGCACCCCGGTCGATCTCTCGGTCCCGGTCCTCGGCTGGTCGCTCGACGCGCGCTGGCGCAGGAGCGGCCTCGAGGCCCGGATCCTGTTCGCCCAGTGGCACCTGCCCGAGGCGCGCGCCCTCATGGTCTCGTTCAACCGGAGCGGCGCGCCGAACTTCATCGATCCCACGAGCCCCGTCGCCACCCGGATCCGCGGCGGCTACGTCGAGGCCGCCTACGACGTGCTCCGCCCGCTCGGCGTGGGCCACGAGCTCCTGCCGTTCGCGCGCCTCGAGGCGTACGACACGCAGTCCGCGGTGCCCGAGGGCTACGCCGAGAACGCCTCGTACGGGGTCCGCGAGCTCACGCTCGGGGCCTCGTACCGGCCGACCCAGGGGATCGTGCTCAAGGCCGACTACCAGCTGCGCGACCGCACCCTCGGGTTCGACCAGACGCAGCTCAACTTCGGGCTCGGGTTCATGTACTGAGCGCGCCGGCCGAGGGCACCGCCATGTCACTCCGCCCAGACGGCGCGGGGCCCGAGCGCCTCGTCGTCGGCGCCGGCATCTCCGGCCTCTACGCTGCCCTGCTGCTCGCGCGGGCCGGCCGGCGCGTGCGCCTCCTCGAGCGCGCGGCGCGCCCCGGCGGCCTCGCCGGCGCCGAGCTCTTCCGCGGGCTGCCGTGCGACCTCGGCTCGCACCGGCTCCACCCGGCCGCGCTCGAGCAGCCGCTCTTCCGGGAGGTGCACGCGCGCGCCCCGTTCCTGTCGCGCCCGCGCCGCGGCGTGCTCGTGCTCGGCGAGCGCCACGTCCCCTACCCCCCGAGCGTCCCGTCGATGCTGCGCGCGCTCGGCCTCCGCGCCGGCGCCGCGATGGGCCTCGGCTTCGTCGCGCAGCGCGGCCGCCGCGCCGCCTTCGCCCGCTGGGAGCACGACCGCGCGATCGCCGGCGACGACGTCGGCTTCGAGCGGTTCGTGCGCGAGCGCGTCGGCGCCGCGGCCTACGCGTCGTTCTACCGGCCCTACGCCGAGAAGGTCTGGGGCATCCCGCCGTCCGAGCTGTCCCAGACCGTGGCGAAGAAGCGGATCAGCACCACGAGCCCGCTCGCGCTGTTCCGGGGGCTCGCCCGCGGCCGCGGCGGCGCGGCCACGGACCTCGCGCGGTTCGTCTACCCGCCGGCGGGCATCTCGTCGCTCATCGCGTACCTCGAGGCCCGGCTCGCCGAGGCCGGCGTCCGGGCCGAGTGCGGCGCCGCCCTCGACGCGGCCGGCGTGGCCGCGGCCGCCGGCGCGGCGCCGGTCCTGTTCGCGGGCGACCTCGCGGATCTCGTGCCCGACGCGCGCCTCGAGCACCGCGGCCTGTACCTCGTCTACCTCGCCTACCCGCGCGCGCGGCTCGGCGCGCCCGAGACGTACTACTGCCCCGACCCGCGCTTCTGGTTCGGCCGCGTGTCCGAGCTGCAGAACTACGCGCCCGATCTCCGCCGCCCGGGCGAGACGGTGCTGTGCGTGGAGATCCCCGAGGGCGCCTGGGGCCGCGGGCGCGACTTCGCCTCGGGCCGGCCGCTCGCGGCGCTGCTCGACCAGCTCGTTTGCGCGGGCATCGCCCCGCGCGGGGTGACGCCGATCGAGGCCCGGCAGCGCTTCGTGCCCAGCGTTTACCCGCTCTACCGGCGCGGCTGGCTCCAGGACTGGCGCGCCGCGATGCGCCGCGCCGCCGCGCTCGGCGCGCTCCCCTTCGGGCGGCAGGCGCTCTTCCTGCACTGCAACCTGGACCACTGCGCCGCGATCGCGGCCGACGCGGTGGCCCACGTCGAGGCCGGCCGCAGCCCGGAGGCGTGGGTGCTGAGCGCCGAGCGCTACCTCGACGTGCAGGTGCGCGACTGAGCCACGCGCGCCGCTGGATCCAGCGGATCCAGCGGCCAAACGCTGTTGACTTTGACTTTCACGAATGACAGTTTCCTCGGAGTCTCGATGCGTCCTTCCGCTTTCCGCACGGCCCACCTCGCCGCCGCCACGGCCCTCGCGTTCGCGCTGGCGGCGCTCCCTGCCCACGGCGCGACGTACTGGACGGTCCCTGCCGTCCTGAAGAGCTTCTTCGCGAGCTCGAAGAAGGTCGGTTACCGCAAGGTCGTCCTCAGCGACGCCGAGGCGCAGGACATCGGCAAGAGGCTCGGGGCGCAGGTCAAGCGCGAGTGGGTGGTCTACGTCGCGGAGTCGGACGGCAAGGCCGACGGCTATGCGATCAAGGACGAAGAGAAGGGGATGCACGAGCCGATCGACTTCGCCGTGAAGTTCTCGACGGCCGGCGCGGTGGAGCGGATCGAGATCCTCGAGTACCGCGAGGCGTACGGCGACGAGGTCCGCGGTGATCGCTTCCGCGCCCAGTTCCAGGGCAAGACGGCGAGCGACCCGATCACGGCGGGCAAGGACATCGACATCGTGTCGGGCGCGTCCATCTCGTCGCGCTCGGTCGCGCTCGGCGTGAAGCGCGATGCCCTCGTCCTCCAGCTCGCGCTCAAGCGCGGCGCGCTGTGAGGGATTTCACCGCGGCGGCGGGGCGGCTGAGGTCGCTCTCGCTCGGCGCGAAGCTCCTGTACACGGCGTTCGCGATCGCCTCGATCGCCGGGCTGCTCGTGTCGTGGCGCCTCTACGGGGCGATGGTGCAGGACGCGGGCGCCGTCGCCTACTACGCGGGCGCGCCGGCCGCCGCGCCGCCGCCCGCGCCCACGCAGGCGCCCGCCGCGTCCGACGGGCCCGCGCTCGAGCTGGGCCCGGAGCTCGAGCTCCCCGCCGCGCCGGATCCGCCGCGGGTCCTGGTCGAGCAGATCTCCGAGCGGAAGCTGCTGGAGGTGACCCACTTCCACCTCTTCTCGGTGCCCGTCTACGTCTTGATCCTCGCGCACCTCTGGCTGCTCGCGCGGCTGCCGGCGTGGCTGCACACCGGGGGCGTGGCGGCGGCCGTCGTCACGAGCGGGCTGCACATCGCGGCGCCGTGGCTCATCCGGAGCGCGCCCGGCGCCGCGGCCCTGATGCCGATCTCGGGCGTGGCCATGCTGCTGTCGCTCGGCGCCATGGCGGTCGTCTCGACCGTGGACATGTGGCTGCCGAGGCGATCGCGGCGGGGCGAGGCGGCGCCGCTCGACGACGCGCGGTGAGACGGCGCCTCACGCCGCCGGCGACGCGGCCCGCCGCTCGGGGTTGACGGTATCCCAGGGATCGCTCGTGAGCCAGCGAGTGTAGGTCGTCAACATGGGTGTTTCCCCCTTCCCCTTCCTTCGTTGCGCCGTATCCGGCGGAAGCGGGATCGCGACGCACATCCCATCTCCGCCCGGGGGGCGCGCCCCGCCGCCGCGCCGCGGGCGGCGGAGCGCGCCGCCGAGCCCGTTCCTTCCATGAAACAGAGTGTTGCGAGAGGTACGCAGGGCGGCGCCGCGGCTCGACAGCGCTCGCTCTCGAACGGTTCGGCGGGGGCCTGAGCCGGAGGGCGCCAGATCAGGAGTCCCCGGCGGACAGAGGAGCTCCAGGCCGGGCGCTGCCCGGCGCGCTGCGGCCGTCGGACAGCGCCGGCAGGGGGGAGCTCACCACCTCTGCACCGATGGACCGGTGTCGAGGCTGAGGCATTGGCTCAGGACCCCTGCCGAACCCACGGCAAGGTGGAAACACCGCTCCCGGGGGTGTCGACGCCCCCGCGCCGCGCCGCCTCAGCGCCTGATCGCGCTCCGCTTCAGCCATCGGGACGTGAGCGACCAGGCGAGATCGAGCACGTCCTTGCTCTCGAACGGCTTGCTCAGCAGCCGGAGCTCGGGCCGCTTCAGGCGCCGGATCACGTCGTGCCACGAGTAGTCCGAGTACGCGCTGCAGATCACGGCCTCGATGTCCGGACACTCGGCCCAGATCCGCTCGATCGTCTCGATGCCGTCCCAGCCCGGCGGCATCCGCATGTCCACGAACATCAGCGCATACGGGCGGCCAACCCGCTGCATCCGCCGGACCCTCTCCAGCCCCTCCTGGCCCTGGCAAGCGCCGTCCACCTGGAACGTGCTCCTCGGGACCGCCGCCGGCGCCCCGAAGATCGCCGCGTCGAGGGCGTCGAGGTCCGCCGATGTCCCCACATCCGGGCACAGCAGCTTCTGAAAATCGCGGTGGATCGCGGGGTTGTCGTCGATGACGAGGACCCTCCGGACCTCGCTCCCCCGCGCGGCGTCAGGCCCCGTCCACGCCGCGGGCGGCAGCTGCGACGAGAAGCGCGGCGGACCTCCTTGGCTCATCGTCGCCAGCGTGTGACCGAGGAGCTTGCCGTTGTGACTCGTCATTGAAAAGGTCCACCTCCGCTCGATGCAAGCCAGTCCATCCCAGCGCACGTCCGAGGAGCAGGCGAGCAGCAGACAGCGTGTTTACGGGATCGGCCCTGCTGGCCGGGTGCGTGAGGACGAGCGAGCAGCGAGGCCCCCGCCGACAACCGACCGAATCGCTCTTGCCTCGCTCGCCGCCGGAGAAGCGGCCCCGCCAGGACAAGGCTCCCCCCTCGACGCATTCGCCCCGGGTGAGTCGAGGAGCCCTTTCCGTTGCGGAAACTCCTTAGTAAAGAAATTTGTCAATTCGTGCAAGCCGGTTTCGTGCACGACATCTTGCTTGCCCGCGGCCGCTGTGCAGTGCGCCTGCCTCGGAGCACGAACAGCGGAACGAGAGAGAACGGCGCGCAGCCCAAGCGCCGAAAGTTCTCCGACCTGGACGGACAATCGATCTCGGCCGCGGCCAGAGAAGCAGAGGGCGAGATGAGCCTGCGACCTCGCGAGGGGCCGGCGGCGGAGGAGCGCGGCGGGATGCCGGCCGTCGCTCCTCTATCGTGGGTTGTCGTCGGTGTCGTCGGTCGCCGTCGGCCCGCGCGCGGCGTCAGGGCTGCGCGTCGCGCTCGGGGATGAGCCAGAGCACCCCGAGCGGCGGGAGCGTCAGCTCGATCGACTGCGGGAACCCGTGGCAGGGGATGTCCTCGACCTCGACGCGGCCCATGTTGCCCACGCCGCTGCCGCCGTACTCGGTGGCGTCGGTGTTGAGCACCTCCAGGTAGGCGCCGCGGCGCGGGACGCCGATACGGTACGGGCGGCGCGGGACCGGCGTGAAGTTGCCGATGAACACGACGTGCTGGCCCGAGGGCGACATCTGGTCTCCCGCGCCGTCCCCGTAGCGGATGAACGAGATCACGGTCTGCAGGTTGTCGGTGCAGTCGATCCAGCGGAAGCCGTGGTGCTCGTCGTCGAGCTCGTACATCGCCGGGTACTTCTTGTAGAGCGCATTGATGTCGGTCACGAGCCGCTTGAGCCCGGCGTGGGCAGGCACCGAGAGCAGGCCCCAGTCGAGCTCCGTCTTCTCGCTCCACTCGGCGAACTGGCCGATCTCGCCGCCCATGAAGAGCAGCTTCTTGCCCGGGTGCGCCCACATGTAGCCGTAGAGCGCGCGCAGGTTCGCGAGCATCTGCCAGTAGTCGCCGGGCATCTTCGAGAGCAGCGACCGCTTGAGGTGGACGACCTCGTCGTGGCTCAGCGGCAGGAGGAACTTCTCCGAGAAGGCGTAGATGAGCCCGAACGTGAGCTGGTGGTAGTGGAACGCGCGGTGGACCGGCTCGTGCTTGAAGAAGTCGAGCGTGTCGTGCATCCACCCCATGTTCCACTTGAAGTCGAAGCCGAGCCCGCCGACGTACGTCGCGTGCGTCACCGACGGCCAGGCGGTGGACTCCTCCGCGCACAGGATCGCGCCCGGGAAGCGCTCGTGCACCCGGTTCGACAGCTCCCGGATGAACTCGATCGCCTCGATGTTCTCGCGGCCGCCGTACCGGTTCGGCACCCAGTCCCCGCCCTGCGCGGCGTAGTCGAGGTAGAGCATCGACGCGACCGCGTCGACGCGCAGGCCGTCGACGTGGAACTCGTCGAGCCAGTAAAGGGCGTTGGCGACGAGGAAGTTCCGCACCTCGTGCCGGCCGTAGTTGAAGATGTACGTGTTCCACTCGCGGTGCTCGCCGAGGCGCGGGTCGAGGTGCTCGTAGAGCGCCGTGCCGTCGAACCGGCCGAGCGCCCACGCGTCCTTCGGGAAATGCGCCGGGGTCCAGTCGAGGATCACGCCGATGCCCCTCTGGTGGCACCGGTCGACGAAGTAGCGGAAGTCGTCGGGATCGCCGTAGCGGCTGGTCGGGGCGTAATAGCCCGCCACCTGGTAGCCCCACGAGCCGTCGAACGGGTGCTCCATGATCGGCATGAGCTCGATGTGCGTGAAGCCGAGCTCGGCCACGTAGTCGACGAGGTGGTCGGCGAGCTCGCGGTAGGTCATCCAGCGCATCCCGTGCTCGTACGGCGGGCCGTCTTCGTGCACGCGCCGCCAGGAGCCGGGGTGGACCTCGTAGATGGCGATCGGCTTCTTGCGTGAGTCGAGCTGGCCGCGCGTCCGCATCCACTCGCCGTCCTGGAACGCGTAGCGGCTCGTCGTGACCCGCGAGGCGGTCGCCGGCCGGAGCTCCATCGCCTGGCCGAGCGGATCGCTCTTCACGGTGATGTGCCCCTCGGGGGTCTTGATCTCGTACTTGTAGAGCGCGCCGTCGCCGACGCCGGGGATGAAGAGCTCCCAGAAGCCCTCGCCCATCCGGCGCATCGGGTGGCGGCGGCCGTCCCAGTGGTTGAAGTCGCCGACGACGCTCACGCGGCGCGCGTTCGGCGCCCAGACCGCGAACGACGTCCCGGAGACGCCGTCCACCTCGCGCACGTGCGCGCCGAGGACGCGGTAGAGCTCCCAGTGCCTCCCCTCCGCGAGGAGATGGCGGTCGATGTCGCCGAGCGTGGGCGGCATGCCGTACGGATCGCGCTCGACCGAGGTGTTGCCGTCCGGGTGGCGCAGCTCGATCCGGTAGAGAAAGCGGCCGTCCTTCGGGTAGGAGACGCCGGGGAAGCGCGCCTCGAAGAGGCCCGCGGGGTGGATGCGCTCCATCGGCTGCCTCCGGAGCGAGGGGTCGTCCGGGACCACCGCGATCTCGGTGGCGTCCGGGCGAAAGACGCGGACCACCAGGTCGTCTTCGTCCTCGTGCGCGCCGAGCACATGGTGCGGATCCGGGTGCTCCACAGCCGCGATGAGATCGACTTCTCGTTGTTCCAACATGTCGGGGTCCGCCTATACCGGCTCCTCTCGCCGACGTCATGCCGAGAGTCCGCCCGAGACGAGAGCCCGGGTCGCCCCGGCAAATGACCGAGCCAAAAGGCAGGGCTCGCCCTACACGCGGCGCGGCCCTCGCCGTCCCGCCTGCCCCTGGCGCAACCGCGGTGTGCTCACCATTTGTCCGCGGCGCAACAGCGGCGCCGGAGGGGCCGCGCCGCGCGCGCGCTCGCCGGGAACCGGCCGGAATCGTCGGGAAATTGAGCAAATGCTCATTTGCTGTAGCTTCGCTGGGAGGCTACGGTCCGGGCGCCGAGCAGCGAGCCACGGAGGCCATCCGGCGGGTTGCGCGGGGCTCGACAGGCGGAGGGATCGAACATGGGTCAGGTGGTGAGCGAACGCTCGATCGGCGGCAACGGCAGCGGTCCTGGCATGAACGGGCACGGGGGCGCGACGATCCGCAGCTACGCGCCCGCGACCGGGGAGCTCCTCGGGGAGGCGCCGAACACGAGCGCCGAGGAGGTGCGGGCCGCGGTGGCCAGGGCGCGGCGCGCGCAGGAGGCCTGGGGCGCGCTGCCGGTCGCGGAGCGCTGCCAGCGCGTCCTCCGCTTCCGCGACGCCATCGTCGACCGGACCGACGAGATCGTCGATCTGCTCTCGCGCGAGTGCGGCAAGCCGCGGCACGAGGCGCTCCTGCACGAGGTGCTCGTCGCGGCCGACATGGCGACGTACTTCGCCGAGATCGCGCCGAGGGCGCTCGAGCCGCGCGAGATCAAGCTCCACCTCTTCAAGCACCGGCGCAGCTTCGTCCACTACGCGCCGCGCGGCGTGATCGGCGTGATCTCGCCGTGGAACTTCCCGTTCCAGCTGGCGCTGCGCGACGTGCTCGCGGCGGTCGTGACGGGCAACGCGGCGGTGCTGAAGCCGAGCGAGGTGACGCCGCTCATCGCGCTCAAGCAGAAGGAGATCTGGGACGGCGCGGGCATGCCGGAGGATCTCTTCCAGGTGGTGACCGGCTACGGGCCGACCGGCGCGGCGCTCATCGACAGCGGCATCCAGATGCTCGTGTTCACGGGCAGCGTCGGCACGGGCAAGCGGGTGGCGGCCGCGTGCGGGGAGCGCCTGATCCCGTGCGTGATGGAGCTCGGCGGCAAGGCGCCGCTCATCGCGTGCGCGGACGCGGACATCGAGCGCACGGCGCAGGCGATCGTGTTCGGCGGCTTCGCGAACGCGGGGCAGGTCTGCGTGGCGGTGGAGCGGGTCTACGCGCACCGCGAGATCCACGACCGGCTGCTCGAGCGCACCGTCGAGATCACGAAGGGGCTGAACCAGGGCGATCCGGGCAAGGAGTTCGTCGACGTCGGGGCGATCATCTTCGGGCCGCAGATCGAGGTGGCCGAGCGGCTCATCAAGGACGCGATCGAGAAGGGCGCGAGCGTGAGGGCGGGCGGCAAGCGCGCGCCGGGGCAGGGCCAGTTCTTCGAGCCGACGATCCTCGCCGGCTGCGATCACGGGATGAACGTGATGAGCGAGGAGATCTTCGGGCCGGTGGTGCCGTTCATGCAGGTCGCGACCGAGGAGGAGGCGATCCGGCTGGCGAACGAGTCGCACCTCGGCCTGAACGCGTACGTCTTCTCGGAGGACACGGATCACGCCCGCCGGCTCGCCGAGCGCCTGCAGGCCGGCAGCGTGCTGGTGAACGACGTGCTCATGAACGGCGCGCTCCCGGACGCGCCGTTCGGCGGCATCAAGCAGAGCGGCTTCGGCCGGGTGATGGGCGAGGACGGGCTCCGGCAGATGTGCGACGTGAAGCACATCAACGCGGACCGCGTCGCGCTCGGGTCGAAGGACCCGACGTGGTTCCCCTACACCGAGTCGTCGTACGGCTGGTTCAAGCGCGGCATGCGCGCGCTCTACTCGAGCGGCAGCCTGATCCGGCGGATCGGGGAGCTGTTCTAGGGCGGGGACGCGGGCGCGGGGCGGGCCGGCCAGGTGCCAGGCAGGACGGCCGCCGGGTGGGGACGGCGGCGGTCTGGCTTCGTACCAGACGCGCCCCCTTGCCCCCCTGCCCCTTTCCGATCCACGCTGCAGGCATGCCCCGCCCCGACGTCTCGCCGAGCGACCCCATCCTTGCGGCCCTCGATCGCGCGCCGCGTGCGCAGAGGCTCACGCCGGAGCAGCGCGCCGAGCTCGAGCAAGACCTCGCCGACATCGCGGCGGGCCGAGCGCGCCTCGTTCCTCACGAGGATCTGCCGCGGGCCCTGGAGGAGCTGGCTCGCGGGCGGGACGGATGAGCTTCCGCGTCGTCTGGAACTTCCCCGCCCTGGCGACGTTTTACAGCCTGCCGATGCACTCGGCCTTCATGATCGACCGGGCGGTCGTTCGCTTCGCGGAGACGGGTGAAGGCGAGCTCGCGTGGGAGGCGCCCTACCACCTCCTCAGCGCGGGCTTCCACGACGCGGTGCTCGCGATCGATCGCGAGTCGCGGACGATCACCGTGCTCCGCATCTATCGCGTTCGCTGAGCCCTGCCGAGGGCAAGCGCTTCGAAGCCGCCCCGCGCGGCGCCGGCATCCAGCGCCGCGCGTGCGGTGAGGGGAGTCGCTTCAGACCGGCGCGGGCTCGACCGCTGTGGGCTCGGACGGCTTTGTCTCGACGGGCGCGGGGTCGGCCGGCTTTGTCTCGACGGGCGCGGGCTCGGTCTCCGCGGCGGCGCTGCCCCGGCGCCTCGGGCGGAGCCGCCGGAGGGCGTTGCGGAACGAGGCGGCGCTGAAGCGGCGCTTCGCCTCGGGCAGGTCCCAGCAGGCGTTGACGCCGGCGGCGCGCGCCTCGTGCCCGAGCAGCGTGGCGTAGGTCACGATGGAGTTGCGGAGCGCCATCGCCTCCTCGCGGTTCCGCAGGCCGAGGATGCCGAGCAGGTCGCGGCCGCTCACCTCGTCGAGCAGGACGCTCCCTTCGCGCACGAAGTCCTCGGTGAGGCCGACCGGGGTCAAGCGGGCCTGGTGCTGCCTGGCGAGCCGGAGGAGCATGGCGAGGTCGCTGATCTCCTCGTCGAGGGTGCCGCTCGAGTTCACGTCGGCGAACTGCTCCGCGACGTCCGGCTCGAAGACGAACGCCTGGTCGGCGAACGCCTTGAGCCGCGCGCGCCAGGGCCGGCTCGCCTTGAGCACCTGCTCGATCGATCGCACCTGGTAGGCGCCGGTGCGCTTGCCCTCGCCGAACCACAGGTTCGCGGTGTCGAGGAGCTGGATGGCGCCGCGGAACAGCGCGCGGCGCTCGGGGCCGTACGCCTTGCTGGCGAGCGGCGCCTCGTACTGGACGACCGACAGGTAGAGGTCCCGGAGCTCCGTGAGGGTGGTCGAGATGGGCTGGCTCGGCTCCATGACCTCGCGGACGATGCGATCGAGCTCGGGGCGCGCCTGCTCGAGGAGGGCCTGAAACTCCGCGGGGGTGCCGACCGCGCGGGTCTCCTTCAGGACCGCGTGCTGCTCTTGTGAGAGTTCGATTCCCATAACCTACCTCCTGGTGGGGTGGTGGCCAGTGTGGACATCGTGGCCAGCGGGTGGTCGTAGCACGACAGCAGAGCTCGGCGCGGCCCAGCGGCGCCCGGCGCGCCGGAAAGCACGGTTGCGTCACCGGGGAGCTGCACCAGCGCCTCCGGGGCGCGGCCCGGCGGAGCTGGGGAGCGGGATCAGCGGGTCGAGGAGCGCGGCCAGCGCGGCGAGGGAGGTGCACCAGCAGGTCGGAGGAGCGATGTCAGCGCGGTGGGGCGGCTGCACCAGCGGGTCGGAGGAGCGGTACCAGCAGCTCGGGGAGCGCGTCCAGCAGCTCGGGGGAGCTGCACCAGCGGGTGCTGGCAGCGGCTCCGGACGTGCTGGCAAGCGTCCATGAGCTGCTGGCGCGGTCCGCTGCGCCGCCGAGCGGCTTCCATGACGTGCGCGGCGCCGCGCGCTTTTACGCAGCGGGGGTAGCGACGCGCGCGAGGGGGGTCGAGAGCTCGCGCACGACGACCTCGCGGTAGATCGGGTCTGCGGCACCAACGAGCGCGCCTGGGAACGTTGGTTGGCCAAGCGTTTCGGCCACTTACCGCGGCGGTCGAAGAAGTTCGCCATGCTCCGACGGCCAGCGTTCAACCGGATCGGGTCCTAACTCCGCGGGGCACCTCGTCTGACCGTGCGGCGACGGGCGGTACGGTCAGCATCGATCCCCGTCGGCTCATTCGGCTAGGATGAGTCCTCATGGCGTACCTGTCCGAGGATCGGATAATGGCCATCTACGAGGCCGCCGTCGCGAGCGGCCTCGCCGCTCAGCAGGATGCGCTCGTTGCCGGGCTGCCCACGGCGTACGTGGCCATACTCCCAGCGCCGGTGCAACCGGCGGCGCGCTTGCTCCAGACGCTGCACGCAATGAACGCTCTCCCGGCGCTGGCCGACGGCACGGTCCCCCTCATGACCTGGCTGAGGAACGCCCGGATGCTCGCGGCCACGCTACCGCAGGGGCGTGTATTCGAGGATAGCCTCGCACAACTGGTCGGGACGGCCGCGCGCGCGGCCTCCGGTGCTGCTCCGGCAACGCAGGCGAGGGCGAAGGAATCGGCGTGCTCGCCCGGTTCCACGAAGACCGGCTCGACGCCCGCCGCAGCTAGCGGCGTGACCATCGGGGGCAGCGTGAGCGAGAGCGTTGTTGTCGTTGGCGGCAGCAACAGTATCAGCATCGTTCCACTGTCATCCGACGCTCCGCCGTCTGAGGAGCGTGCCCATCTCCGAGACACCAACAATGTATCGCGCGGCCGTATCGACACGGCGACGGCAATTGGAACGTGCATCGCCTTCTTGGGCGCGTTGGTGGCCCGTTGGCTGGAGAGGCCGTGCATGAGCTTGGCCATCCTCGGCGCGGTCGGCGTGGCATTCCTGATCGGACAGTACATTGACTCCATCCACCGGTTCGCCTTGCGCAACCACCTTCTCCGCCTAGGCGACTGGCTACAACGCGCCGGCATGACCGATCTCGTCGGGCTCGCCGACTGGTTCCTAGACAAGGTCTATGGCCGCGAGCTCTTTTCCCGGCGCGCGCTCTTGATAACGCTGATTCTCGTCGCGAGCCTCATGATTCCGATAGGCGTCGTCACCATCATCACAGCGGTGATAGAGCTCGGCGATCCGTGGATACCGCTGCTAACCCAGACGACATTATTCATAACACCTTCCCTTTTTACGTTCACGCTCGTCAGCTACAGTTCACTCTGGCTCACGCGGACGATGCTCCGGAGCATTCAGATTTCACCATCGTGGCCCCGTCTGCTGCGAGGCTTCGTGCTCGGAGCCGTAGTCCTGGCCGGGGTCAGCTACGTCGCGTTCGAACTTACCCCTTACCGCCTTCTCACCGTGACCTATGACGGTGGAGCGGCTCACTTTCGCTCGCTTCTGGTTCCGGCCGTGGAGCATCTCGGAATGCTCGCGTCTGGCGCGATCCAGGTCGACCGTCTGCACCTCTCTGGTGGCCTGCCGGTGTTCTTTGCCAGCCTCGCCTGGACCGCGCTGGTGGCCCTCTTTCCTCTCATCGTGCTGCTCTCGATCCTCGCCTCGGCGTTCGCCCACAGGATAACGGGCCGACTAGTTCTGCCTCTGGGAGGGCGCCTAGCGCGTACCATTGCGGGTGATCCGGCTGGTCCGCTCTCGAGGCTTTATCTCCCGGCAGTGGCGGCTGCTGCCATATGGAGCTTCGAATCACTACGAACACCTGAACCGCCAATGAACCTATCCTGGAGCGCTGTTTCCACTGGCGAGTACGAGATCGGGGCACCTGAGACATCACCGATGCACGCCATCGACCAGCCGAGGCGACGAACCAATCTGACTTGGGCGTTCGAAATCACGCAGACGGAGATCCCGCAGGACTGGTGGCTGTGGATTTGGAACCAGAATCCGCAGCAGGCACGACGCTGGAAGCTGCCCCGTCGACCGTGGACCTACATCGGCGACGAGCTCCCGGTCGAGACAGTATCATGGTGCGAGACGGCGCGATTTCTGAATCTCTGGTCTCTTGTGGAAAGTCGCACACCTGTCTATTGCAGCGGCGACTCGTGCGTACCAGACGAAGGCCCTGGGTTTCGGGCCGGCGCTGGCTTGGACGGGTGTGAAGCGGGCGCGGTCATCCACGTCCGGTGGACGGCGGACGGCTACCGGCTACCCACCGCAGACGAGTGGGAAATCGCTGCACGTGGCCAATCTACAACCGAATATTGGCCCGGCGACACGTTCGATGATTTGAGTCGCGTGGGCTGGCACAACCGCAATAGTCCGCTGCACCCAATGCCGGTGGGCCTGAAGCCACCGAATCCTTTTGGCTTGCGCGACGTCCATGGAAACGTGTGGGAGTGGGTGTGGGACGAATTTCGAGTCCCACACAGCTGGGCAGCAGAGTTGGACGCAATGCAGCGGGGCGAGAAGCCGTCGCAAGGCAACGGGCTCCACGATGTCACGTCGGACGCGCAGATGGCCCTGCTAAAGGAGGGCAGCACGAACTTCCGCCTTCTGCAGGCAGCGAAGCAGCAATCCAGGCTTCCGATGCGATGTACACGGGGGGGCGGCTATCTGGCGAATGAGTGGTACAGCCGCAGCGCCGGCCCCTACCTGGGAAACAACGTGCGGATGCGTCGGTCAGACATCGGCTTCAGAGCTGTGCGCCGAGCTGCTCCATGACCCCCGACACCTACACCTGGTCAGGTCGTATTCAGCAAAGAGTGACCTCATCCTCGCTTCGCCTCGCTCTGCTCCAGGTGATGGTCCCGGAGGAGCTCAGCGGCACAATCCGCGGACGCCCCGCGGGCGACGGAGGAAATAGAAGACACGGCGATCGAGGACAACCGCGTCGATCAAGCATCCATGCGATCTCGGCGCCCCTCGCCCCCTCCGAGGCCGCCTCCGCCCGGCTGCCATGGCCCGCTCCCGCCGGACGATGCGGCCTGGCCCTCCGGTTCCTTCGAGGTACCCTGGTTAGGACATGAGCGCGGCAGCGTCGACGCCGGGACAGGACGACGAGGTGGGTAGAGTCGACCTGCAGTTCCGCCTGCTCGCCGAGATGCTCCCTCAGATGGTCTGGGCCGCTCGCGGCGACGGAACATGGGATTACGTCAACGAGCCTTGGCGCACGTACACCGCGCTGACGGCGGAGCAGCTGATGCGCGCGGGCTTCGCCGCCGCGGTCCATCCGGACGACGCCGCCCGCTGCGCGGCGGCGTGGCGGGCCGCCGTCGCGCGCGGCGCGCCGTTCGCCGAGGAGCTCCGCCTGCGGCGCCACGACGGCGCATACCGCTGGTTCCTCGCCCGAGCGGAGCCCGTCAAGGACGGCGCCGGCCGCGTGATCCGCTGGCTCGGCACGTCCGCCGACATCGACGAGCGCAGGCGCGCCGAGCTCGTCGAGGGGATGGACCGGCGGCGGCTCGTGCTGGAGACCGCCCGCGACGTCACGGCGCGCAGGAACGCGGAGGAGAGCCTGCGCGAGAGCATGGCGCGCTTCCGGAACATCGCCGATCACGCGCCCGTGGTGATCTGGGTCACGGCCCCTGACGGCTCGTGCATTTACGCCAACCCGCGGTGGCGCGAGCTCACGGGCCAGCCCGAGGCGACCAGCCTCGGCTTCGGCTGGCTCGCGACGGTGCACCCCTCGGACCACGAGGCGGCGGCGGAGACGTTCCGGCGGTCCACCGCGCGCCGCGAGCCCTTCAGGATGGATTACCGGCTCCGCCGCAGCGACGGCGCGTACCGCTGGTGCATCGACGCGGCCCATCCGTGGATCGGGCCGGACGGCGAGTTCCTGGGCTACGTCGGCTCGGTCATCGACATCACAGAGAGGAAGGAGGCGGAGCTGCTCCTGCGCGAGAGCGAGGAGCGGTTCCGCCGCGCCGTGATGGCGACGCCGTTCCCCATCATGATCCACGCCGACGACGGCGAGGTCATCAGCCTGAACCGCGCGTGGACGGAGATGAGCGGGTATACCCGCGATCAGATCCCCACCCTCGCGGCGTGGATCGAGCGGGCGTACGGGGCGCAGAGAGGCGACGTGAGCGACCTGATCCAGTCCCTCTACGATGCCGACGGCGGCACGGCCGAGCGCGAGCTCCCGATCACCACGGCGAGCGGCGAGCAGCGAATCTGGGCGTTCAGCGCCGCGCCGCTGGGGAAGGAGGCCGCCGGCCGGCGACTCGCCATCAGCATTGCCCACGACGTCACCGAGCGGAGGCAGATCGATGAGGCGCTCCGCGAGAGCGAGGCGCGCTTCAGGCAGCTCGCCGACGCGATGCCGCAGATCGTCTGGACGGCGAAGCCGGACGGCAGCATCGATTACTACAACCGTCGATGGTTCGAGCTCGCCGGCGCGGCGCAGGCGGAGGTGGCCGGCGATACCTGGATCTCGTTCCTGCCAGAGGACGATCGCCAGCGGGTCCTCGACACCTGGTCTCGCTCGGTGGCGACGGGCACTCCCTACGAGATCGAGCACCGCATCGCGTTCCCCGCCGCCCGCGAGCCCCGGTGGTATCTGGTCCGCGCCGTGCCGATCCGGGGAGCCTCGGACGAGATCGTGCGGTGGTATGGCACCTGCACGGACATCCACGACACAAAGCTCGCAGAGGCGGCCCTGAAGGAGGCGGATCAGCGCAAGGACGATTTCCTGGCGATGCTCGCGCACGAGCTGCGCAACCCGCTCGGGCCCATCCGCAACGCGGTGGAGCTCCTGCGGCACACGGCCGTGCAGCAGCCGGCGCTCGTGCGGGCGTGCGGCGTGATCGATCGGCAGGTCGCTCACATGGCCCGGCTGGTGGACGATCTGCTCGACGTTTCCCGCGTCGCGCGCGGCAGGATCCAGCTCCGCAAGGAGCGCTGCGACCTGGTGCGCCTCCTCCGGCAGACGGCCGAGGATTACCGCAGCACCCTGGAAGCGAGCGGCCTGCGGTTCGATCTGAAGCTGCCGTCGGGGCCCGTCTGGGTGCTCGGCGACCCGACGCGGCTATCGCAGGCCGTGAGCAACCTGCTGCACAACGCCAACAAGTTCACCGATCCGGGCGGCCGGGTGACGGTCGCGCTGTCGGTGACGCCGGAGAGCTCCGCCGTGGTCCGCGTCCGCGACACCGGCATCGGCGTGGATCCGGCGACGCTGGCGCGCATGTTCGAGCCGTTCAGCCAGGCCGATCGCAGCCTGGACCGCAGCCGGGGTGGGCTCGGGCTCGGCCTGGCGCTCGTGAAGGGCCTCATCGGGCTCCACGGCGGCACGATCTCGGCCGAGAGCGGGGGAATCGGCCACGGGACGGAGATGGTCCTCTGTCTGCCGATCGAGCGCAGCCCCGCCCCGCCGTCGGAGCGCTCCGCGCCCCCCTCGCGCGGCGCGGAGCACGCGCTGCGCATCCTGATCATCGAGGACAACGTGGACGCCGCGGAGACCCTGCAGGCGCTGCTCGCCCTGTACGGCTACCACGTCGAGGTCGCTCTGTCCGGGCCTGCCGGCGTGACAGCGGCGCGCTCGTTCCGCCCGGAGGTCATCCTGTGCGACATCGGTCTCCCTGGCGGGATGGATGGATATGGCGTGGCCAGGGCCTTGCGGGGGAACGTGGACCTCTCATCACCCTCGCTGATGATCGCGCTGACCGGCTATGGTCAGGAGGAAGATCAGCGCCGGGTCCGTGAGGCCGGCTTCGACATGCACTTCATCAAGCCGATCGATCTGTCGTCTCTCCAGCGGATCCTCGCGTCGCTCGCGAGCTCACCCGCGTGATTCCGGCACGGCGCGCCGCGAGCATCTTGGATGTCGATCCCGCCGACCGGCAGCACCTCTCGAAACGATAATCCCCCTATTCTCCGGTGATGAGCGCGGCGATCTTCTCCCCGGTGGCGCTGTGTTCGAGGATCGTCTTGAGGAGCTCTTCGAAGGAGGTGCGATCGTTGGCCGAGTCGAAGCGATTCTCCCAGCGGAGCCTCACGGGGTATCCGAGCTCCCCAAAGGTGACCTCGGCCAGCGGGACGAAGGGCCCCGTGTCGAGCCGCGCCGTAAGCGCGGTGATCTTCTCACGCGGCGCGGGTATCCCCATGAGGACCTCGGCGTCGGACGCCTCTCGCAC
The DNA here is from genome assembly GCF_028553905.1 of Sorangium sp. So ce836. Classification (NCBI taxonomy): domain Bacteria; kingdom Pseudomonadati; phylum Myxococcota; order Polyangiales; family Polyangiaceae; genus Sorangium; species Sorangium sp. So ce836. The sequence continues at coordinate 7,990,491 of NZ_CP102233.1, forward strand.
CGCATGCTCGACGGTCTCGAACCGAAGCGCGATGGGCGCCCCCGTGATCATCGCCACCTCTGCCGATGCGGCGGCAAGCACAGCGTCCATCTCCTTTCGTGCCTCCGCCGCACGCTTGTGAGCGTCGAGCCCCTTCTTCAGTGCTTCTCCAAAGCTGGCCATGGGTCCTCTCTCAATCGGTTGTCGGTGGCGCGAGCCATCGAAGGTGGCCTACGATCGGCAGGTGGTCGAAGGGAGCGCGGAGACGCGCCCCAGCCCGGTCGAAGACGGCGCTGTCCTCATGAATTCCGAGGGCCCTCTCGTCGAGCGACCACCCGTAGCCTCGGAGTAGCGATGGCGAGACGAGCACCTGGTCGAAGGTCCGCCAGGAGGTCTGTCCGACAGTGCCTGTCGAACAGAACGTGCCCGCGAGCGTCGCTGGCTGTCGCTCACCATCCCAGGCATGGCGTTCGCCAAGCCAGCGCCACGCTGCATTGTAAAAGAGGAGATCCGACGGCGAGCGGGGCCGGTGCCGCTGAACCGCGGCCCGCGATCGAGCCGCCGGAAGGCTCGCGTCAAATTGCCTCTCGAACGGCTCGGCGTTGAAGTCGCCGAGGATGAGGACGGGGACGTCCTCTCCGACGGCTTCCGTGCTGGCGATGATCGCGTCGCGCAGCGCCTCGGCGGAGCGCGACCTCCGCGCGTCCGCGTCCGCGGCATCTCCGAGGTTCGACCGCCAATGCGCGGCCGCGACGACGAGCCACCCGCCGCGGTCATGCACGCCGAACGTCGCGACGAGCCCCGCTCGAACCGCGTTGGCGGCGTGATGCGTCCGCACCCAGACGTGGTCCATGAGCGTCAGTGACCTTCGGTCGTAGGCGATCGCGACGTCGAAATCATGGAGTTCGCCGGACGTGTCGCTCAAGCTGTTCCAGCTCGCGCGCAAGCCCTCAGGGAGCCATCCGAGGACGTCTTCACGTCGCACCTCGGCCATGGCGACCAAGCGGCAGCCGTGCTGTTCGACCAGCGTGCGGAAGACGTTGACGGCGGCGGTCCGATGCTCCGTTGTCGCGCGCGATCGGGTGCTCGGGGGCGAAACTTTCGTGTTCCACCACGCGAACGGGATCCGTTCCAGGGCGCCGGACATGAGCGATGCATACCGAGGGCGCTCCCCGAGTCAAGTGCCCTGGGCTCCTCGACGGCGAGAACGGACAGGCGCGCCTCGCGGCGACGGCGCCTGAGAGCAGCCGCGCTGCCGCGTCGCCCCTTCGGGCGAGCGCGTCCGAAGCACAAGGCACCGCGCAGCGCTCGTCATCGAGCGCGTCCCCCCATGCGCGTCGTCCACGACCCGACGCATCGTGAGCGCCTCGAAACGGTGCACCCGCAGCTCGGTGAACGACGCCCCCACAACAACGTAAGCGCCGGCGGGGGGCTGTGCGCGGCGGCGCGCGGGTGGGCGCGGCGAGCACCGAACGAGGTGCCATAAGCTCTCAGGGGGCTCTACGTCTCAGGCGCGCCTTGTGTGGCGCGCGACGAAACGTCCCAGGAGGCATGGCCCGAAGTGAGACATGCCGGGCGGTGTTCTCAGCGCAAGCGCCCACGCCGCCCGCCTCGGCGGATGGCCGAGCGCCCACCCGCGCGCCGCCGCGCACAGCCCCCCGCCGGCGCGCGCGGCTCGGCACAGCCGCGCGCGCCCGCCCCCCCGGGGCCCCCTCCGCTACGCGGCCGCCGCCGGCTCCCCCGCCGCCGCGTTCGCCGCCGCGCCGCCGCCCACGGCCTCGATCGGCGCCTCCTCCAGCGCCGCCGCGATCACCTGGCTCATGTCCTCGACGAAGATGATCTCCAGCTCGCCCCGCACCTCCGCCGGGATCTCCTCGGCGTCGCGCGCGTTCTTCTGCGGCAGGATCACCCGCGTGATCCCGGCCCGGTGCGCCGCGAGCACCTTGGACTTGATCCCGCCCACCGGCAGCACCCGCCCGCGCAGCGTGCACTCGCCCGTCATCGCCGTGTCCGAGCGCACGCGCCGCCCGGACAGGAGCGACGTCAGCGCCGTGAACATCGTCACGCCCGCCGACGGCCCGTCCTTGGGCACCCCGCCCGCCGGGACGTGGATGTGCAGGTCCTCCGTCTCGAGCTTCGCCGTGTCGACGCCGAGCTCGCCGGCGTGGCTGCGCACGTAGGTGAGCGCCGCCTTCGCCGACTCCTTCATCACGTCGCCCAGCTGGCCCGTGATCTCGACCCTCCCCTTCCCCGGCATCCGCGACGTCTCGATGAACAGGATGTCCCCGCCCACCGGCGTCCAGGCGAGCCCGGTCGCGACCCCGGGCACGCTCGTCCGCTCCGCCACGTCACTGAAGAACCGGACCTTGCCGAGGTACTTGCCGAGCTCGCTCGCCTCGATCGCCACGCGCGGCGCCTTGCCGTCCGCCGCGCGGGCGATCTCCAGCGCGACCGCCCGGCACAGCTTCTTGATCTCGCGGCCGAGCTGCCGCACCCCGGCCTCGCGCGTGTAGTCGCGCACGATCGCCGCGAGCGCCTCGTCCGTGATCGACAGCGATCCCGGATCGATCGCGTGCTCCTTGAGCTGCTTCGGGACGAGGTGCGACCGCGCGATCGCGATCTTCTCGTCCGGCGTGTAGCCGGACAGCTCGATGACCTCGAGCCGGTCCCGGAGCGGCGCGGAGAGCGCGCCGAGGTCGTTCACCGTGCAGAGGAAGACGACCTCCGACAGATCGAACGGCAGCTCCATGTAGTGGTCGACGAACGTCCGGTTCTGCTCCGGATCGAGCACCTCCAGGAGCGCCGCCTCGGGCGAGCCGCGGAAGCCCGCGCCGAGCTTGTCGACCTCGTCGAGGAGCACGACCGGGTTCTTCACCTTCGCCTTCTTCAGCGCGTGCACGATGCGCCCGGGCAGCGCGCCGACGTACGTCCGCCGGTGGCCGCGCAGCTCCGCCTCGTCGTGCACGCCGCCGAGCGAGATCCGCACGAACGGCCGGCCGGTGGCGTCGGCGATCGACTGGCCGAGCGAGGTCTTGCCCACGCCGGGCGGGCCCGCGAAGCACAGGATGGTCGCCCGCGCCTTGCCGGTCAGCTTGAGCACCGCCATGTGCTCCAGGATGCGGCGCTTCACGTCGTCGAGGCCGCGGTGATCCTCGTCGAGCTTCGCCTGGACCGCGTCGAGGTCGTCCTTGACGGCCGCCCGCGCGCTCCACGGCAGATCGGCGATCCACTCGAGGTAGGTGCGGATCACGTTGTGCTCGGCGCCCTGCGGGCCGACCGACTCGAGCCGCCGGAGCTCCCGGTCGGCGACGGCGCGCGCCTCCTCGGAGAGCCCGGCCTCGTCGAGGCGCCGGCGGAGGAGCGACAGCTCGTCCTCGCCCTCCTCGCCGCCCGCGAGCTCCTTCTGGATGGCCCGGAGCTGCTCGCGCAGGATCGCCTCGCGCTGGCCCTTGCCGAGCTCGCGCCGCACGTCGTTGTCGATCTTCTTCTTCAGGTCCGCGAGCGCGGCCGCCTCGGAGAGCAGGCCGGCGACCCGCTGGAGCCGCGGCACGACGCGCAGCTCGGCGAGCACCTCCATCTCCTTCTCGGTCGGGAGCCCGAGCGCGCCGGCGACCTGATCCGCGAACAGGCCCGGCTCGGCCCGGCTCGCGGCGGCGATCTCGGCGAGGTTCGTCGCGGTCCTCGGGCCGAGCTCGCGGGCGCGCTCGCGCAGCGACGCGGCGAGCAGGCGCGCCTCCTCGGCGTCGCCGGGGTACTCGGGCGCGAGCGCGCCCTCGGCGCGCCAGTACGGCTCGGCCTCGACCAGGGCCGTGAGCGCGAAGCGATCGAGCCCCTCGATCACCAGCCGGTAGCCGTTCGAGACGCGCGTGACGTCGACGACCCGAGCGAACGTGCCGATGTCGTGGAGATCCTCGCGGCGCGGATCCTCGCGCTTTGGATCGCGCTGCGCGATCACGCCGATCACGTCGCCGGGGTGGACCGCGCCGAGCAGCGCCACCGAGCGGGCGCGGCCCACCGGGAGCGTGAGCACGGTGCCCGGGAAGAGCACGCCCGTGCGGAGCGGGAGCAGGGGGAATGGAGAGCGAGGCGCGCTGGCGCCGCTGCGAAGCTGGCTCATGCGAACTCCTGGGGCAGCGAAAGGCTCGCGCCATCCCTGCCGGATCGGATCGGTGGACGGGTGGTTGCGGAGCGCCGCGCCTCCGCCGGGTCAGGGCGGCGCGCGGCGCGCGGACGGGTCGCTCACGTAGACCGCCGCGAGCGACCGCTCGGGCGAGCTCCATGAATCGATGAACGGAAAGTAAATTCGTTCATGCGTCCGTCAACCCGCCCTGCGATCGAGCGCGGCGGTCAGGTCAGAACGCCTCGACGCCGACCACGATGCCGGGCCAGCCGCGCCAGGGATTCACGTCGTCGGCGCTGTCGGCGAAGGAGGTGCTGCCGTACGGGCTGAGGCGGGCGTCCTCTGCGGTGTCGCCGAAGGCGACGTTGTAGCTGGGGCCGCCGAAGACCGCGAGCTCCGGGGAGAGGCGGACGCCGAGGACCGCGCGCGCCTGCACCAGCGAGGCCGACGGGTTGGCCGTCGAGGGCTCGTGGATCGAGTACCCGAGCAGGTCCAGGTCGGCGTAGGCGCGCTCGCCGAGGGAGATGCGGCCGCCCAGGCCGAGCGAGAAGACCATGCGGGGGTGGTCGCCCGAGAGGCGGACGCCGATCCCGTAGATGTTGTGGAAGTGATCGCTCCCGTTCTTGAGGCCGGCCATCGCGATGCCGGACTCCATCCCCCACACGTCGACGTGGAGACGGCCGTTGCGGATGAAGTTGAGCAGCCCGAGCGAGAACGGCGAGTCGTCGGCGTAGTTGACGAGGCCGATCTGCATCCCTTCCACCTTGCCCGTGGCCACGTTCAGGAGCCCGATCTGCACGTCGGTCGACTCGCCCGCAGCGAGGTTGGTCAGGCTGATCTGCGTGCCGCTCGACTTACCCGCGGCCAGGTTGGCGAGGCCGATCTGCACGTCGGTCGCCGCGCCCACGGCGAGGTTGATCGCGCCGAGCTGCACGCCGGTCGCGTCGCTCACGGCGGCGTTGGCCACGCCGAGCTGCAGATCGGCCGAGGCGCCCGCGGCGACGTTGATCGCGCCGAGCTGCGCACCGTCCACGGCGCCGGCGGCGACGTTGAGCACGCCGCCCTGCGCGCCGTCCACGGCGCCGGCGGCGACGTTGATCGAGCCGACCTGCGCGCCCGAGAGCGACCTCGCGAGGTTGAGGCCCAGCGCGATCTGCGCGCCGCGCGCCGGGCCGAGCGCGAGGTTGGCGCCGGCCGCGAGCTGGGCGCCGCACAGGAACGACGAGGCGATGTTGACGCCGACGCCGACCTCGAGGCCCGCGATGCCCGCGGTATATCCGCCGGCGAGGTTGAGCGAATAGCGGCGGACGACGTTCGTGCCGTCGAACGTCGAGGTGCCGACGAACGGGGCGATGTCGGCGCCGAGGAGGACGTTCTTCGCGCCGGGGAGCGAGCACCGGGGAGGCTCCGGGCGCGCGGGCTGCGAGGGGCGCGCGGCCTGCGCGCCCCGCGCGGCGCCCGCTGGCGCGGCCTGCTCGCCGGCGGCCGGGGGCGCCGGGGGCGGGGCGGGCTCCGGCTGCGCGGCGGGCGGCGCCTCGGGGGCGCGCTTGCCGAACGACGCCGCGAGCTCCGCGGCCTCGTCCCGGACCAGGTTGCCCGCGAGCAGGGCGATCGCCTCGGCGGCGCGATCGGGATCCTCGGGGAGGTCGATGGTGCGCTCGATGCGGCGGCCGTCCGCGGCGCTGTAGCTCAGCGTGACGCGGCCGTCGGGCTCGCCGCGGAGCACCAGCGTGGGGCGCCCGGCGGCCGCCGCGCGGGCCAGCGTCACGCCGGCGCCGAGCTCGCGCTCGACGGCGGCGCGCACCGCGTCGGGATCGAGCGTCCACGGCGCGCCGTCGACGACGAGATCGACGCCGGCGGCGCGCGGCTCCTCGGCGAGGGCGCGCGCGGGAGGCGCGGCGGCCGCGGCGAACGCGCCCGCGGCCGCGAGGGCGCGCAGGAGGACGACGCCCGCGCGGAGGCCTGCGCGGCGCGCGGGCGTCTTCCGGTCGCGGCGCGGCGAGCCCCGCGGCGGCGCGGGGGGAGGAGCGATGTGGGGAGTGTTCATCGACCGTGCTGTGCCCGCTCGCGGCGCGTTCGTTCACGCGCGCGCGACGCTCACGCTCACTCGTCCGCGCTGCGCATCGCCTCGAGCAGCGAGCGCGATTCGGCCTGGCGGTAGCCGCCGAACGAGCCCTGCGCAAACGGCTCGAGCGCCCGCTGCGCCTCGTCCTTGCGGCCGAGGCGAACGAGGCAGAGGGCGCGGTTGTACTGGGCCTCGACGGCGAAGCGGCCGCGCGGGGCAGCGGCGAGGTAAGCGTTCCAGGCCGAGAGCGCGGACGCGGGATCGCGCTCGACGAAGTGCGCGCGGTGCGCCGCCTGGTAGAGCGCGTCCGCGTCGGGCCCCGCCGGCGGGCGCTGGACGGCCTGCGGATCGCCCGCCGGCGAGGGCGCGGGGCGCGCGGCGCGCGGCGCGACGGGCGGGCGCGCGCGCGGCGCGACCGCGAGCTCCGGCGCGCGCTGCGGCGCGGGGGCGACCGGGGGATCGGCGGTGGGCAGAGACGGCGGCGGCGGGGCGGGCGCGATCGGCGCGGCGCTCGCCTCGGCCTCCGGCGGCGCGGGCGCCTCGACGTCGGGCGCCTCGACGTCGGGCGCCTCGGGCGCGGGCGCGTCGGCCGCGTGTCGCGGCCCGGAGCGCGCGCGCGGCGACGGCGGCGCCGGAGGCGCGCTCGGCGGCTCGGCCGCGCTCAGGCCGAGCTGGGACGCGATGTCGTGGAAGGCGTCCGGGAACCAGCGCGCGGCCGAGGCCCACGCGGCCGAGCCGACGAGCACGGCGGCCAGCGGGACGACCACGCGGACCGTGGTGAGCCGGCGGGCGCGCTGCGCCTTCAGGCTCCTCATCACGCGGGCGCGCGTCTCGTCGCGGCGGGCGACGGACGCGTCCGCATCGTCGCGCAGCGCGCGCGCGGCCTCGCGGAGCACGTCGTCCTTCATGGGGTCCTCTCTTCCAGCAGCGTCCGGAGCTTCTGCTTGGCGTGGAACAGCCGCGTGCGCACCGTCGCCTCGGGCACGCCGAGGATCTCGGACACCTCGCGCGCGCTGCGCTCCTCGACCTCGCAGAGCACGAACGTCGCGCGCTGCGCGTCCGGCAGCGCGTCGAGGGCGCGGCTCAGGGCCTGGGCGAGCGCGGCGCGGCCGGCTTCCCGCTCGGGGCTCGGCGCGTCCCCCTCGTCCGGCTCCAGGGCGAGCCGCTCCATGGCGGCGCGGCGGCGCGCGGCGGCGCGGAGGTGGTGGCGGGAGTGGTTGACCGCGATCGCGATGAGGAACGTCTTCAGCGACGAGCCGCCGCGGAACCGCTGCGCGGCCTGCGGCAAGCTGACGAAGACGTCGTGCGCCAGGTCCTCGGCGGCGGCGTCGTCGCCGGTGAGGCGGCGGGCGAACCCGCGCACCGCCGCGTAGTGCTTGTCGTACGCCTCGCCCACCGCCGCGGCGTCGCCGCGCCGCAGCCGCTCGACGAGCGCCTCCTCCTCGTCCTGCGCGCGCTCGGCGCCGCGGGAGAAGAGGAACGGCATCACGAGCGCGAGCGTCCTCATCGGCCGCGACCTCTCCGCGGCGCTCGCGGGGTGACCGGGGCCCGCCGCCTCTCCCGGCGGAAAGCCCGCCGCTCGCTCCGTCCCTTCTCGGTCCATCCCTGCGTTGTCATGGTTACATCCGAACGGGCCCAGCGGCGCGGCCCTTTTGACGTCGGCCGGCGTCGGGGGGGTCGGGGCGACCTGTGGCACACGGCTTCGTGCCCGGCGTGGCGGGGATCGTTCATGGGGCGGCGTCGGTTTCGTGCCCGGACGGGTCCGGAACGTTCAACCCCGGCGGGGGAAATCGACCTCGGCCGGCGAAGCCGACCTCCGGGTGTACTCCACCTCACCGAGACGAGGGGTTGGCGCTGGGTGGGCGTCGAGATCGTGCGGAGGCGCGGGAGCGTTGAACGGAGCGCGCGGCGGCGGGCACGCAGCGTCGGGTGGGCAGAGGGCGCCGCGGGAAGTGCGGCGCCGCTGCCCTGGGTCCATCGCTGATCAGGAGTGATGACGTATGAGCATGCGCACCGCCTTCGAGTGGGGCCTCGGCCTCTCTTTGTGCTTCGCCTCGACGACGATGATGGGGTGTTACATCAACACAAACGATCGCTGCGACTGGGATGAAGATGAGGAGGAGTGCTTCTGGGACGAAGGCCCCGGCGCTCCCCACGCGGGGCGCCCGGACCGCGAAGAAGAGGAAGAAGAAGATGACCACTCGGGCACCGGCGGCGAGGGCGGCGTGAGCACCGGCGGCCAGAGCGGCTCGGGCACGGGCGGCCAGGGCGGCGTGAGCACCGGCGGCGACGGCGGGAGCTCCTCGGAGAACCCGGGCGCCTGCGAGGCGGACTGCGACTGCCCGAGCGGCGACGAGTGCGTCGAGGGGACCTGCAAGACGCCCTGCGCGGCGTCGTGCGATTGCCCCGAGGGCGAGTCGTGCGAGGCCGGCTATTGCGAGCCGCCGCCCGAGCCGGCGATCTCCTGCGAGGCGGACTGCGACTGTCCGAGCGGCAGCGAGTGCGTCGAGGGGACCTGCACCTGAGGCGCACGGCGCTTCCCGGGGGCCCTAGCTCAATGTGACCCGGGGCGCCTCCGCGCTCGCCGGTCGTGTCGCCGCGCGCTGCCCAAGGAGTCCCTGGAGCGGGACAGCAGCCGGGCGGCCAGCGCGGGGCGGCGCTCACGCGGCGGCCGCTCGTCCGCAGCTACGGCGCGTGCAAGACATTGACGTTCAGCACCGACTCGGCGGCCCGGATGCCCTGGTAGAGGCTGTCGCACTCGCTGTATCCGGCCACCTGGAGCCCGTAGGCCACGTGCGAGGCGTACATCGGCGCGCCGCTGTCGCCGCCGGTCCCGCAGAACGACCCGCGACCCAGCTTCCGCACGGTCACGCCGCCGTACGTGGCCGTGACCCCGAGCTGGGTGACGTACCCGCAGTCGCTGCGGCCGTAGAAGGCGCCGGTGGTGCAGATGCGCATGCCCAGCACGCTCAGGTGGTCGGACTTGATCGTATACGTCGTGTTGGTCGTCGTGTCCGGCCCGCTCGTGACGTGGACCCACGGCTCCGGCTCCCATCCGCCCGGGTTCTTGATCCGCAGGATCGCCATGTCACCGCCCGTGTGCCACTCCCAGTGCCACACGGGGCCGATCACATGGCTGGACTTGTCGGTGAAGCGGGTCGACCAGTCGTCGACGTTTCCGGGCGCGCAATGCCCGGCGGTGAACTGGTAGAGCACGTCGTCGATCTTGCTCTTGGCGATGAACGCCCCGGTGCAACCCGCTCCGGAGTTGGTGATCCGTATACCGCCGCGTAGCGGCGGGTCGCAATGGGGATAGACGCAGGCGCGCGCCGTGGCGCGGCCGGCGTACGAGCCGAGCGCGAGCACGCCGCCGAGCTCCGCCCTCGCGGCGGCGACAAGATCGCGCTGGGCGTCGGTCAGCCGGCCCTCGGCTGGTACCTGCAGCTCGACCGCATTGAGGTCCGCGCGCAAGCCGGCGGTCAGGGTCGCGTCCGCGCCGTCGTTGACCTTCTCGATCCGATCGCCGAGCCGGTCATTGGCGCGCTCGAGCTCCGCCATGGAGTGGCGCACCTCGACGATATCGTACCCCTCGGTCAGACCGATCTTCCGGGCCGCGTCCCGCACGACGGCGACCGCGTCGGTGCCGGCCTTGCCCGCCACGCCGACGATGATCCGGTCGCCGCGGGCGGCGTCGATCCAGGTGCCGCCGAACTGGTCGCCCAGACCGGCGCTGACCAGCTCTTCGAGCTCTGGCGCGAGCGTCTGCCAGCCGAGCCGCTGCTGCGCTTCGGCGTACGAGATGCCACGCTCGCGGGCGAACCCCTCTACTTCCCAGTCCTTCTCGGCGCGGGTGGCGGAAGACAGCGGCGAAAATCCGCTGGGCGACAGGTGTCCTTCCGAGACCGAGTCCTCGTGCGAAGGCTCCGTGTCCGGATCGGCCGTCAAGCATCCCGAGAGCAGCGCCGTCACGGCGGGGATGGCGAGCCATTGGAGGGACAGCGTGGTCTTTCGATGGTGATAGTACATGATCATCTCCGTTCTCGATCAAAGGCTCTGTCGGGGAGACGCGGCGTGACTCCGCCGATGAGCCCAGCCAAGGATCCCGAGCGCAGGCCGCCGCGCGACACGCGCGCTCGCCGCGGAACAACCGCCTGCTGGCATCGACGATCCAGCGGCGCCCGTCCGAGGTCGCGCCGCAATCCGATGGTTAGCAACGGGCATGCCGATGAGCTCGCCGCGAGCCGACATCGGCCGCCGATGCGCTCGACATCACCGCGATGCGCGCGGCGCGGCGCTCGCGCATGCGTGTCGGAACGGAGGTCGTCGATCACGAGCGCATCCAGAGGCTGAAAAGAGCGCGGTCGACATCATCGCCAGCCGAGATCACGGCGGAATCGGCTCGACCCCGCGCTTCGTCCCCGCCCGGCGACCGACGCAGCTGCTCGACCCTGGGGCGTCTCGCCGGAGGGGCGAGCCTCCACGCCTGGAGGCCACGGCCTCCAGGCCGCAGCCTTCATCCCGGCACATCGCTCCCCCGGCGGCCTCCCGGGCGCGTGGCGCCGCCGCCCAACTCGCCGTCAAAGCATCGACCTCCCGCGCGAACGGCGACCTGCGTGTTCGGCGCCTGATCCCGGAATCAAGTCGTACGACTTCACACAACTTAACAGCAAGCGGGCGGGGTCTGCGCTACTCACGCCGTGGGGGGAAAACACCGCTTTCAGGAGAAACCTTATGATCGAGAAGAGCACCCTGTCGACGCATACCCATTCTCGTCGTCCGTCGCGCGCCGTCTGGCCTCGCGTCGGCGCGGCGCTGTTGCTCCTCGGAACCCTCGGCGGCGCCGCGTGCACCGCCGGTGTCGACGTGGAGGAGGAGAGCCTCGGCGAGGCGAGCCTGCTCGGGACTTACGATCTGACGAGCAGCTACACGGGCACCGTCGGAGATACCCGCGGCTGGCTCATCGAGTGGGAGGTCCCCGAGCTCCTCAACGAGTCCACGGCCTGGGGCGTGGTGGGCCAGTGGTACTACAACCTCGAGTCCGGCATTTACCACAGCCCGGACGGGTGGTTCATCTACTACTTCGGAGATGATAACGGCACTACGGGGAATCATCCGAGCTGCGACGGGCAGTGGACCGATAACGGCGTCCCCATCGGGGGCATCTGCGGCCTCGGGGGTACCCTCCCCGAGCTCCAGCCCGGGGATCAGGTCGTCTTCAAGTACGAGTGGTGCACGTCCGCGCGTGTCGCCGACGTGAACGGCTCGCTGCTCTGCCTCTATGTCGACGTGAAGGACGGCTCCGGCTGGCAGTTCCTCGCCCAGGACGCGCGCACCACGGTCGAGATGTACGCGCACGACATCGAGCATTTCCGCGACGTGGGCCCGCAGTACGCCGAGCCGCACATCTCCTGCGACGCGCCCATCAAGATGCTGCGCCAGCAGCTGAAGACCACCTCCGGCGTCTGGCAGAACATGTCGGGCTCGAGCACCTGGTCGTTCCACAACGCCCCTCCGTACGTCTACCAGAACAAGAACCTCAGCGCGTCGCCGTCGACCTGGGAGGCGTGCTCGACGTGCAGCAGCCTGCCCGCATGGCAGTCGGGGCAGGTGTATACGCCCTCCACGCTGGTCACCTACGGAGGCCAGTTCTGGCAGGCGACCCAGCAGATCTGGTGGTCGCACCCGGACTGCCCGCCCATCAACCCGGCCTCGTGGTGCCCTGCCGAGTGGGTCTCCCTCGGGTCGTGTAACTGATCGCGGATCTTCCCCCACGACGCGCGCCGGAGGCACCCCTGCTCTCGGGGGGTTGAGGCGCAGGGCGCATCACCCCCCTCCGAGCAGGATCCCTAAACCTTGTGCCGCCGGAGAGCGAACGCGACGCCCTCCTGGAGCGTCAGAAACGTCCTTAGCCCCGAGAGCGAGACGCCGAGCGCGACCAGCTGCAGCGCCGCCTCCGGGCCGAGGCCGGTCAGCACCGGCTCCGCGCCGAGCAGCCGGACCGCGCCCGCCGTCCGCTCGAGCTCCATCGCCATCGGCTCATCCATCCTCGGCACGCCCGTCACGTCGATGATCGCGGTCCGGGTGCCCCGCGCGACGATCCCCGCGAGCAGCGCCGACCGCATGCCCTCGCCGCGGCGCGCGTCGAGCTCCCCCACGAGCGGGACCACGACCGCGCGCCGGGAGATCGGCACGATCGGCGTCGACAGCGCCGCGAGCGCCTCGACCTGCGCCCGGAGCGCGATCTCCCGCTCGCGCAGCCGGCTCTCCTCCTCCTGGCGCTGCCGGAGCTCGGCGAGGTGCGCCTCGCGCTCGAGCAGCGCGGCGTGCGCCCTCGCGCGCTCCCGCTGGTGCCGCCACTTCGCGCTCAGCGCCGCGGCCATCTGCCGCACCTCCACCGGCTCGAACGGCTTCTTGAGGATCAGGTACCGGTCCACCTCCGAGAGCCGGCTCGCGATCTCCTTCCAGGACAGGTCGGTGTACGCCGTGCAGAACACCGCCTGCACGTCCGGATCCTCCTCGAAGATCCGGTGGATCGTCTCGACCCCGTCGATCCCGGGAGGCATCCGGAAGTCCACGAACGCCACCGCGTAGGGCTCCCCGCGCGCCCGCGCCTGCCGCACGAGCTCGACCCCCTCCTCGCCCTGGTGCGCCAGCGTGAGCTCCACGTCGAGCTCGACCACCGGGAGCGTCATCGGCGCGTCGAGATCGCCGAAGAGCTCGGCCTCGTGCTCCTCGAGCGACGACCTCTGGGGCCCGACCCTCAAGATCCGCTGGAAATCGCTGTGGATCGCCGCGTTGTCGTCGACGACCAGGATCCTCGTTCTGTGGAGCGCGCTCGCCTTGTTCATCGGGACCTCGGCCCGCGCCGGTCCGCTCGATCCGAGCGAGCCGGCCCTGCCGTGCACGGAAGATCGCCGCCCCGCGCCCGCCGGGCGCGCGTCAAGCGAGCGCCTCGGCGCGCCGCTTCCCGCTCCGGGGCGCGGTGGCCGGGAGATCGAGCGTGAACTTCGCGCCCTGGCCGGGGCCGCTGCTCTCCACGCGGAGGTCCGCGCCGAGCAGGCGGGCCTCCAGCACGCTCGCGTGCAGGCCGAGCCCCGTGCCCTCGGGCCACGTGGTGAAACCCTGCTGGAACAGCCGCGCCAGGTGATCCGACGCGATGCCCACGCCGGTGTCCTCGACCTCCACCGAGCAGCCGCCCCCGTCCCGCGGCGCGCACCGGACGAGGACCCGGCGATCCGGGCCCACCGCGTGGCACACGGCCCGCCGCGCGTTCGTGATGAGGTTCGTGACGATCTGGAGCAGCCGGTGCCGGTCCGTCTCGACCCGCGCCTCGTCCGAGAGCTCGCAGACGACCTCGATGCCGTGGTGCGCGCGCTCGGCGCGGTTCAGCCCGACGCGCAGGGCGTCCTCGACCACCGAGGAGACCATGACCGGCTCGACGATGATCTTCATCCCGGCATTGCGCAGCTGATCGGACACGATGTCGCGGATGCGGGCCACGCACTCGCCGAGCTCCGCGAGCTCGCCGGCGGCGGCGTCCTGCTCGGCCGCGAGGTGGCGCGCCAGCTCGTCGACGTACTCGATCAGCCGCTGGCCGCGCGGGTCGTCCGAGAGGAACCCGGCGAGGTCGCCCCGGTGCGCCTTCAGGAGCTGCGCCACCTGGCCGAGCCGCGGGACGCGCGAGCCCGTGATCCGCTCCGAGAGCTGCATCCGCAGCACCATGACGCTGTTCAGCGCGTTGCCCACGTTGTGCATGGCGCTGCCCGCGACCTCGGCCATCCCCGCCTTGCGCGCGGCGTCGACGAGCTGCTGCTGCGTGCTCCGGAGCTCGCGCGTGCGCTCCTCCACCATGCGCTCGAGGCTCTCGTAGACGAGCGCGTTGTTGAACGAGACGGCCGCCTGCGCGGCGAGCAGGTGCAGGATCTCGAGCCGCTCGGGCCCGAAGAGCCCCTCGAACAGGTTGTTCTCCAGGTAGATCGCGCCGAGCGCCCGCCCCTTGAAGAGCAGCGGCGCGCACAGCATCGACCGGACCTTGCGCGCGCTCACGTACGGGTCGTCCCGCAAGGCCGGGTCCTGCGAGGCGTCGGCGTGGATCACGCTCTGCCGCGTGCGCACCGCGAGCCGCACCGCCGAGGCGCAGACCTCGTCGCTCTGGTCCCCGAGCGGGATCGACGGCAGCGCCCTCGACGCCGGCGGGTGCGCCGTGCCCAGCGCCACCAGCGCGAGGTCGTCGCCGCGCACGAGCAGCAGCGCCCCCCGCTCGGCGCCGGCGTTCTCGACGAGCACCTGCACCATGCTGCTGAGCAGCCGCTCGACGACCAGCTCCTCGGAGAGCACGCGCGCCGCCTTGAGCAGCGTCTCCGCGTCGAACACGTCCGCCCGCGCGCCCCGCTCTCGCCCGGGCTTGATGAGCGGGAACTCCTCGGTCAAGAGCGCGATCTTGCGGTCCACGCCCCACCGGCCGTAGGCCTGCAGCGCGTCGGTCAGGAAGTCGAGCGCCACGCGCGTCCTGCCGCGCGACATCCAGAAGCGGCCGGCCAGCTCGCACGCGAGCGCCTCGATGTTGACGAACGCGTGCTGCCGGCCCAGCGCGATCGCCTGCTCGTACAGCCTCGCGGCCTCGTCCACCCGGCCATCGAGCCGCGCCGCCTCCGCCTCGACGAGCGCGTGCTTGTGGGAGAAGTTCGCCGGGCAGCTCTCCGCCCAGCCGCGCAGCCGCTCGCGGCACGCGTCCAGATCGGCCCGGAGCCGCGCCCGCTCCCCCTCCGCCGCCTCGGGCAAGAGCGCCGCGAGCGCCAGCGCCCGGTAGAACCTGAGCGCCGCGGTCTGGAACTTCCCCGCGAGGAAGCCGAGGTTCTCCTCCGCCTCGTCGGCGAGCCGCAGCGCCTCCGCGGGCAGGCCGTGCAGGTACAGGCACATCGCCTTGAGGATCTGGTAGTGGCAGAGCGCGTAGCGCGTCTGGTGCGCCTCGCAGTCCTTGAGGTACTGCTCCTCCGTCAGCGCCTCCTCGGCGACCGCGGCCGCGTCGCCCGTCAGGTCCCGCAGCGCCAGCAGCAGGCCGAGGATGCTGTGCGTGGCGACCGTGTGCTTGGTGCGCTTGGCGAAGCGCAGCGACGCGGGCAGCTCCTCGAGCAGCCCGCGCGCGCTGGCGCCGCGGAACAGCGGGTTGAGCAGCAGGTAGATGAGGAAGTAGCCCGCGAACTGCAGGTCCCCCGCGTCCAGGCCCGCCCGGTAGCCGTCCCGGAACAGCGCGTCCGTCTCCGACAGCGGGCGCACCCACGACTGGATGTTGTTGCCGAGGATGTAGCAGGCGCGGCAGAAGTCGCCCTGCATCCGGAACCGCAGGCCGATGTCCGCCGCCAGCCGGCCGAACGCGTAGCCCTGGTGGTAGTCGCCGTAGAAGTGCCCGATCAGCCCGCCGTACATGGCGAAGCCGTACGACGCCTCGGGCGCCAGCCCGTGCTCGAGCGAGATCCGCACGATGCTGCAGCACGCGAAGAAGTTCAGCTTCTCGAGCTTCAGCATGTACAGCGGCGCCATCAGCTCGTTGAGCACGCCGACCGCCAGCCGCTGGCTCTCGCCTTCGATCTCCTCCGCCTCGATCAGCGACGCCGGCGCCCGGCCGCCCAGCAGCTGCTCGACCCGCGCCGCCTCGGCCTCGACCAGCGCGTCGAGCTCCGCCGCGCTCGCGCGCGACGGCAGCGCCACGCCGACCAGCGCGAGCGCCTCCCGCCCGGCCTCCACCGTGTCGGTGAAGCGCCCACGCATCGTGTACTGCACCATCCGCAGCTTCAGCAGATCGGCCTTCTCCACCGGCGTCCTGGCGTAGCCGAGCGCCTCGGTGACCAGCGCCTCGGCCGCGTCCATCGCCCCGAGCAGGTACTCCACCTCGGCCAGCTGCCTGAGCAGGGCGAAGGCGAGCGCGTAGTGCGACGCGAACGCGCCGGCCGGCAGCAGCCCGCGGCCCGCCTCCAGGTAGCGCCGGGCGGCGGCGTACGCGGTCGACTGCTTGGCGCGGACGGCGGCCTCCAGGTTGAGCTGCGCGATCGCGAGCCGCTCCTCGACGGACTGCACGAGGCCGAGCCCCTCGTCGAGCTGCTCGACGATCTCGAAGATGCGCTCGGAGCGCTCCTCCGGCGCCGCGGCCGCGAGCAGCCGCCGGCCGATCCGGAGGTGGACCGCCTCGCGCTGCGGCCTGTCGATGAGCCCATAGACCGCCTGCTGCACCCGGTCGTGCAGGAAGCGGTAGCGTCCCGCGGCGGCCTCGCCCGAGGGCTCGCCGACCGGGAGGATGTACTCGTCGCGGATCGCCGGCAGGAGGCGGCGCGCGACCTCCGCCCTGCCGAGGCCGGCGATGACCGCGAGGGTCTCCAGATCGAACGTGTTCCCGATGCACGCGGCGAGCCTCAGCAGCTCGACCGTCCCGGCGTCGAGGCTGCGCACCCGCCCGCTCATCAGCTCCACGACGTTCTCGGTGAACCCGCGCGCCTCGATCTTCTCGATGTCCCAGCGGAAGCGGCGCTCCTCCGGGCAGAAGCAGACGAGCCCGTCGGCGTCGAGCGCCTGGAGGAACTGCCGCGCGAAGAACGGGTTCCCCTCCGTCTTGTGCATGACGAGCCAGGCGAGCGGCTCCACCGCCCTCGGGTCCTGCCTCAGGGTGTCGGCCACGAGCCGGGTCAGCGCCGCGAACTGGAGCGGGAAGAGCTGTATCGTGTTCACCGTCACCGAGGTCGCCTGCACGGACCTCAGCGTCATGAGCAATGGGTGGCTCTCGTTCACCTCGTTGTCGCGATAGGCCCCGACGAGGAGCAAGGGCCCGAGATCCTCGCCGCCGTGGAGCCCCTCGAGGAGCCAGAGCGAGCCGGCGTCGGCCCACTGGAGGTCGTCGAGGAACAGGACCAGCGGCTGCTCGCGGCCGCAGAACGCCTCGAGGACCCCGCGGAACGCGAGCAGGAGGCGGTGCTGCGCCTCCGCCGGACCGAGCTCGGCCGGCGCCGGCGGGACGTTCCCGGCGCCGAGGACGATCCCGAGCTCGGGCAGCACCTCGACGAGCAGCGACGCGTTCCTCCCGAGGCGCTTCAGCAGCGACTGCCGCGCGGCCTCGACCCGCTCCGCGCTCTCCGCCAGCACCTGCTGGAGCAGGCTCCGGAGCGCCTGGATCACCGCGGAATAGGGGATCCCGCGGTGGAGACGGTCGAACTTGCCCGAGATGAAATAGCCGTGCTCCCGCGTGAGCGGCTTGTAGATCTCGTGCACGAGCGACGTCTTGCCGATCCCGGAATAGCCCGTGATCATGATCATCTCGCGGCTGCCGGCGAGCACCCGCTCGAAGATCGACAGGTACTGCTGCGCCTCCCCCTCGCGGCCGTAGAGGCGCTGCGGGATGCGGAAATGACCGGAGACGTCGTGCTCGCCGGGGGGGAACGGGTCGATCCGCCCGGCCTCGCGGAGCGCGCGCTGGCACCTCTCGAGGTCCTTCGACAGCCCCTCTGCGCTCTGGTACCGCTCCTCCGCGTCCTTGGCGAGGAGCTTCATCACGATGGCCGACACGGCCGGAGGAACGGAGTCCTCGGGCAGCGGCGCGGGCGGCCGGGCCAGGTGGGCGTGCATCCACTCGAGCGGCCCCGAGGCGTCGAACGGCAGGCGCCCGGCGAGCATCACGTAGAACACGACCCCGAGCGAATAGAGGTCTGTGCGCCAGTCGAGGGTCCGGTTCATCCGGCCCGTCTGCTCCGGCGACATGTAGGGGAGCCTGCCCTCCTCGACCGTGCTCTGCGCCTGCGGGTGCTCCTTGCGGAGCCGCGTCGCGAACATGAAATGGGTGAGCCGGACCGCGCCTGTCCCGGGGTCGACGAAGAAGCTCTGCGGCTGGATGTGCTTGTGGATCACGCCGCCGCCGTGCACCTCGGCGAGCGCGTCCGCCATGCGCGCGGCCCACGAGAGGAGCTGCTCGATCCGGAGCGGAGCGCGCGCGAGGAGCGCGTCGAGGGGCGTGAGCCCCTCGTCCTCGAAGACGAGCACCGGTGTCTCGCCGGACAGCTCCATCCGCGCGGGGCTCAGCGCCCCCGCGGCGTCGAGAGAGCGGGTGATCTCGAATTCGTTGAGGAGCGCAGAAGCGGCCGCAGCAGCCGTGTGACGAGGTGAGTCGAGGTGCCCCTTGAGCAGGACGCGGCGCTCGTCGCTCTCGCGCACGGCGCGCACGAAGCTCCACCGCTCATTTGTCGTATGCACCACCTCTTCGCTTCGATAGCCCACAGCTGCTTGCAAGGCTCTGCTCCGATCTGGCGAGGCGATGACTGCCCTCCAGCAAGGGCGGAGCATAAGCCGCCGATCCGCGGCTGTCACAGAAATTGTCGAAACTCCAGGGAGAACTCGGCGTCTGTCGGTGTTTGCGCGTGTTTGCGCGTGTTTGCGCGCGTTTGCGCGCCTCTGCGCTCGAGATCATCGAACCAGGGAGTGCGCACAGAGGCCCTGCCGGTGCGCGGATCGAGGGCTCTCGTGTCCAGAGGACACGAGCTCGCGCCGCAGAGGCGCGTCGCGCGGCCCGTCAGACAGCCTCGCTGACCCGCGCGGCGGCCGGGGCGGCGACTGGGGCTCTCGGGCCCCCTGCGCGGCGCCCGCCGGGGCAGGCGGGCTTACCCCGCGAGCACGGATACGCCGGCGCCGCGGTCAGCGCTTCGGCGTGGGGGCGGGCGCGCGGCCGACGAGGCCGTAAAGGACGATCCGGTGGACCGCGGACAGCATCGCCAGGGCTTCGTCGCGGGAGCTCTGGAACAGCCACGGAGGGGAGAAGCTCGCGTAGGCGCGCAGGAGCGCGCGCGCGGCGAGCTCGGGGTCCTCGGCGTCGAGCTCGCCCGCGCGGGCGCCGCGCGCGATGAGGTCGCGGAGGAGGGCGCGCTCCTCGTCGAGGAAGCGGGCGTGGGCCGCCTTCACGGCGCGGCTCTGGCAATGCACGAGGTCGCAGGCGTGCGCGCCCGAGCCGGCGAGCTCCAGGAAGGAGCGCGCGCGGACGTCGAACACCGCGCGCAGCCGGTCGCAGAAGGGCAGGTCGTCCACGGCCGCGGCGGCGCGCATGGCGGCCATGACGGCGCGGTGCTGGCCGTGGGAGAGCTCCTCGACGATGGCGTCCTTCGAGGCGAACTCCAGGTACACGGCGCCGACCGCGATCTCGGCCTCGCGGGCGATGTCGGCGACGGTGGTCTTGGCAGGCCCGTACCGGCGGAGGAGCCGCTCTGTCGCCTCGAGGATCCGCTGACGCCGCTCGCTCGCGCCGCCGGGGTGACCGTGCTCCATGGCGTGAGCGATGTTCTCTCGGATTCACGCCCGGGGGAAGCGTCCCGGCGAGCCGTCGGCGGGAACACCCCGGGGGCGGGGCGGGCGGCGCGCGGGCGCGCGGGACGCCGAAGCAGGCGCGGGCCCGCGGCGCGCGGGCGCGGGGCGACGGAGCCGAGCCATGACGTTGATTGCCGTCCGTCCGGCGGCTATCGTGGGCTGGCTTTGCGCCGGATTCTCCGCGAAGATCGCGCGTTTCACGCGATCCTCGATCCGGCGGGCCGAAGGGACCGACCGATGACGAGCACCGCGCCGACACACGACGAAGCCGAAGGGCTGGTTCGACAGGGGCAGGTGATCGCCGGCAAGTACCGCGTCGACCGGGTGATCGGCATCGGCGGGATGGGCGTCGTCGTCGCCGCCACCCACCTCCAGCTGGAGGAGCAGGTCGCGATCAAGCTGCTCCTGCCCGCGGCCGCCCACTCGCGCACCCTCGCCGAGCGCTTCGTGCGCGAGGCGCGCGCCGCGGTGAAGGTCAAGAGCGAGCACGTCGCCCGCGTGACCGACGTCGGGACGCTCGAGTCGGGCACGCCGTACATGGTGATGGAGTACCTGTCCGGCAGCGACCTCGCCGAGGCGCTCCGCGCCGGCGGGCCCATGCCGCCGCAGGTCGCCGTCGAGTACGTGCTCCAGGCTTGCGAAGCGCTCGCCGAGGCGCACGCCGCGGGCATCGTCCACCGCGACCTCAAGCCGGCGAACCTGTTCCTGACGCGGCGCGCCGACGGCTCGCCGTGCGTGAAGGTGCTCGACTTCGGGATCTCGAAGGTGGCGACCGGCGGCGCCGATCCGCGGATCACCGACACCACGGCCGTCATGGGCTCGCCGCTCTACATGTCGCCGGAGCAGCTCAAGTCCGCGCGCGACGTCGACGCGCGCACCGACATCTGGTCGCTCGGCGTCATCCTGTTCGAGCTGCTCGCGGGCGCGCCGCCGTTCGACGGCGCGACCATGCCGCAGCTCTGCGTGGCGATCATGCAGGGGATCCCGCGCCCGCTCGCCTCGTTCCGCCCCGACGTGCCCCCGGCGCTCGAGGCGGTGATCCAGCGGTGCCTGGAGAAGCTGCCGGAGCGGCGGTTCCGCGACGTCGGGGCGCTGGCCGAGGCGCTCGCGCCGCTCGCGAGCGGGCGGGCGCGGCTCTCCGTCGACCGGATCAGCGGGATCTCGCGGAGCTCGGCGCCGTCGCGGCCCGACGCCGCGGCGCGGAGCGGGGCGATCTCGCCGACGATGGCGAGCACCGCCGCGCCGTGGACGGGGACGGTGACGCGGCGGAAGCGGCCGGTGGGGCTCGTCGCGCTGGCCGGCATCGGCCTGTCGCTCGCGGTCGCGCTCGGGATCTTCGGCTTCCTGAGCGCCCGCGCGGGCCGCGACGGCGCCCCGGCCGAGCCGTCCGCCAGCGCCTCGGCGGCGCCGTCGCCGGCCGGCTCCGCGGCGCTGCCCGACGCGCCCGCGGCGCCGTCGCCGGCCGGCTCCGCGGCGCTGCCCGACGCGCCCGCGGCGCTCTCGCCGGCCGTCACGCCCGGCAGTGTCGAGGCGCCCCCGCCGGCGGAGGACCGCGCGGCGGCGGGCCCGGCCGCGGCCGCCTCCGCGGCGGCGGGCCCGGCCGTCGCCGTCTCCGCGGCGGCGGCCGGCGGCAAGCCCGCGACGGCGCGCCCGGCGAGCGCCGCCCCCGACCCGCGGGCGCCGCGGCCCCGCCGCAGCCCCGGACCGCCCGGCCGGCCGCCGCTCCGGCCGCCGCGCCGGCGAGCGGCAACCTGTTCGACGATCGCAAGTGAGGACACGACCATGACGAGCCTGCCCATGCAGCACCTCGGGCGCCTGCTGGCGCTCGCGATGTTCCTTGCCGCCCTCGTGGGGGGCGGCCGCGACGCCAGGGCCGATACGGCGGCGGCGCAGGCGCTGTTCGACGCGGCCAGGCAGCTGATGGCCCAGGGCAAGCACGCCGAGGCGTGCCCCAAGCTCGAGGAGAGCCAGCGGCTCGATCCCGGGATCGGCACGCAGTTCAACCTCGCGGCCTGCTACGAGCAGCTCGGCCGGACGGCGAGCGCCTGGTCGACGTTCCTCGACGTGGCGGGCGCGGCCAAGGCCGCCGGCCAGCTGGAGCGCGAGAAGGTCGCGCGGCAGCGCGCCACGGCGCTGGAGCCGAAGCTCGTCCGGCTGACGATCACGGCGCCCGCGGACGCCCCGGCCGACCTCCAGGTGAAGCGCGACGGCGCCCTCGTGGGGCGCGCGCAGTGGGGCACGCCGGTGCCCGTGGATCCCGGACAGCACACGGTCGAGGCCTCCGCCGCCGGCCGCTCGCCGTTCGTGAAGACCGTCGAGGTCAACAAGGCCGGCGCCTCGGAGACGGTGGCCGTCCCGCCGCTCGCGGCCGCGCCGGCCCGCGCCGCCGCCCCGCCGGCGAGCGGCCCCGCCGCGCCGCCGCCCGCGCGCGCCGCCGCCCCGCCGACGAGCGGCGCCGCGCTCGCGCCCTTGGCCGGGCGCGCGCCGCCCCCCCCGGCCGAGCCGCTGACCCGGCGCCGCAGCAAGGGGTTGATGGTCACGGGCATCGTCCTGACGAGCATCGGCGCCGTGGCCCTCCTCGGCGGCGGCCTGGCGTTCGCCGCGAGCTCGGGCACGGACTCGGAGTACACGGGGGAGCCCCCCGACCCGTTCGAGGAAGAGTTCGGCTACGAGGAAGATGCCAGCGCGGAGGAGGCCGGCATCGCGCTCATCCTCGGCGGGGTCGTCTTCGCCGGCGTCGGCATCCCGCTCGCGATCATCGGCGGCCGCAAGGTGCCGGTCCAGCCGGAGAAGAAGGCCGCCTCCGCGCCGCCGCCCGAGCTCGTCCTCGGCCCGCGCTACGCCGGGCTCCGCTGGTCCATGTGAGCGCCCTCATTCCGGATCGATGCGGTACACGGTGCCGCCGCCGAAATCCGTGACGTAGACCTCGCCCGTGCCGTCCTGCCCGAAGCTGGCGAGCTTGAAGCGGAACGACCCGAGATCGTCCGTCCGGTCGACGGGCGCGGACGCCACCCCGCCCTCGTATCTCAGCGTCCAGATCCGGCCGCTGCAGTAGTCGCCGAAAAAGTAACTGCCGCGGAGCCACGGGATCTTGCTCCCCCGGTAGACGTAGCCGCCGGTGACCGAGCAGTCCTCGATCACCTGCCCGGCATGGCCGTATTCGGCGGCGGGGAGCGTCGTGGCGCCCTCGGGGTCGCAGTCCTCCGCCGGCGAGAAGCAGTGCGCGCCCTCCATCAGGCGCCAGCCGTAGTTCTTCCGGCCCTGCCCCGCCGGCTCGATGTTGATCTCCTCCCAGAGCCGCTGTCCGACGTCGGCGATGTAGAGATCGCCCGTGCACGCGTCGAAGCTGAAGCGGTACGGGTTCCGTAGGCCATAGTCCCAGATCTCGGGCAGGACGCCTTCGCCGGTCATGTTCCCTTCCGGGATGCGGTACGGGTGCGTCGAGACGTCGATGCGAAGGATCTTCCCGAGCCACGTCGCGAGATCCTGGCCGTTGCCGACGGGCGAGTGGCCGGGGCCGGTATCGTTGCTGTTCCCGCCGTCGCCGAGCGCGAGATAGAGAAAGCCGTCGACCGGGCTGAACTCGAGCGAGCCGCCGTTGTGGTTGCGCGCCGGCTGCGCCTGCTCGAGGTAGGTGGCCACCGGCGTCGGATTGGCCACGTCCGGGCGCTCGCCCCGCGCGAACTCGACGACGCGCGTATCGCCGTCCGTCGCCTTGTCGGAGTAGTGGACGAAGAAGCGGCCGTTGCTCTCGTACTCCGGGTGGAAGGCGAGCCCGAGGAGGCCGCGCTCGTCCGCGAAGATGAGGAGGTCCCGGATGTCGAGGAAGACCGTCGGCTCGGTCGACCCCTCGTCGAGGACGAGGATCTGACCGGGCTGCGTCACGATGAAGAGCCGCGTCGGGTCGCCCGGCGCGGATTTCACGAGGATCGGGGATTTGAGGCCGGTGACGAGCGGGGTGAGCTTCAGCGCGCCCTCGTCCTCGGACGGCGGCGCGCAGCTCAGCCGCGCGCCGCCCCCGCCGCTCGCGCCAGCGCCGCCGGCGCCGCCGTCACCGCCGGCCCCGCCGTCACCGGCGCCGCCCCCGCCGGAGCTGCCCCCGGCATCGCCGCTTCCGCCGGCGCCGCCGTCACCGCCGGCGCCGCTCCCGCCCGGACCGCCGGTCGAGGAGGCGGAGGAGGCCGCGCCGCCGGTGCCGAGCGTCAGCGGGGAGATCGATTCGTCGCGCGAGCACGCGAAGAAGGCGAGCCCGGTCGCCACCGGAAGCGCGATGACCAGGAGGGGCGATAGGGCAGAGCTCGATGGCCTCATCACGGCAAGATATCGCAGATCTCCGTCCCTGGAGGCGAAGATCTGGTGTTCGCGGCCGGCGCTCGCGCGCATGGTGCAATCGAGCGCACGCCGGACGGCGCCGCTCCGGGATCGCCCGAGCGCGCGGATCCCGGCGCGCGCTCGATGAGATCGCGAAACGACCCCGGTGATCTCCGCATCGATGGAGATGGCCGACTCGCCGCCCGTCGAGCGATGCCGGTCACACGAGATCATGGCATCCGTTTTTCCGCGCTGGAGCAACACCGCGTTCCGACTCGCCATCGCGGCCGTCCTCCTCGGCGGCGCGGCGGCCGTGGCGGCGCCGATGATCTACGTGCGCACGGAGTGGAACACCGGGCAGAACCTGCCCGTGCAGCAGCCGGTGCAGTTCGACCACAGGCACCATGTGCAGGACGACGCCATCGATTGCCGGTTCTGCCATTCCACGGTCGAGCGCGCCGGCACGGCGGGGATGCCGTCGACCGCGCTCTGCATGGGGTGTCACAGCCAGATCTGGAATCAGAGCCCCAAGCTCGAGCTCGTCCGGAGCAGCTATTTCTCGGACACCCCCATCGCCTGGAACCGCGTCACCGACGTCCCCGACTTCGTCTACTTCAACCACGCGATCCACGTGAACAAGGGGGTGGGCTGCGTGACGTGCCACGGCCGCGTGGACCAGATGCCCGACGTCCGGAAGGTGTCTCCGATGACGATGGGCTGGTGCCTCGCCTGCCACAGGGCGCCGGAGCGGCACCTCCGCCCGCCCTCCGCCGTCACGGACATGGAGTGGGACGCCGGCCCCGACGCGGAGCGGATCGGCCGCCAGATCGCGCAGCAGCTCGGCGTGCGGCGCCTCGAGCACTGCTCGACCTGCCACAGGTGAACGCGCGGGATCGAGGATCGAGCGGAGGCGCGGAGACGAGGAGACGGCATGCGGCGAACAGCGGAGAGCACTCGAGCCGGCGGCGCCGGCCGCCGAGGACCTGAAGAGGGATGATGGCTGATCAGAGACAGACCCCCTGGAGCGCGGCGCTCGACGGCAAGACGGGCAAGGCATACTGGCGCAGCCTCGCGGACCTCCTCGAATCGCCGGAGCTCCGCGAGGCCGCGGCGCGAGAGCTCCCCGGCGGCGGGAGCGACCCGGGCGCGGTGAGCCGGCGCGGCTGGCTCAAGCTCCTCGGCGCCAGCATGGCGCTCGCCGGCGTCTCCGGGTGCCGAGCGACGCCCGCGGACAAGATCGTGCCCTATGTGACGACCCCGCCGGAGGTGACGCCGGGGATCCTCCGATACTACGCCACCAGCCTGGAGCTCGACGGGTTCGCCACGGGCATCCTCGTCGAGAACCACGAGGGGCGGCCGACGAAGGTCGAGGGCAACCCGGAGCACCCGGCGAGCCTCGGCGCGACCGGCGTTTACGAGCAAGCGTCGGTGCTCGGCCTCTACGATCAGCACCGGGCGCGCGCTGCGCGGCGCGGCGCGGCGCCGGCGGCGTGGCAGGCGTTCGTCGAGCAGTTCGGCGCACCGCGGCCCGACCGCGGCGCCGGGCTCCGGTTCGTCCTCCGGCCGACCGGCTCGCCGCTCGTCCTCGACCTCATCGGCCGCGTCCAGGCGCGCCATCCGGCCGCGCGGTTCACGTTCTACGCGCCCGCCCGGTCGGCCAATCCGGCGCGCGGGGCCGCGCTCGCCTTCGGCGCGCCGCTCCAGGCCCAGTACGACTTCCGGGCGGCGGACGTCATCCTCGCGCTCGACGCCGACTTCCTCGCGTCGGTGCCGTTCAGCGCGCGGTATGCGCGCCAGTTCGCCGAGCGCAGGCGCGTCGGCTCGCCGACGGGCACCATGAACCGCCTCTACGTCGTCGAGCCCGGGCTGAGCCCGACCGGGAGCATGGCCGACCACCGGCTGCGCAAGCGCCCGAGCGAGGTGCCGGCGCTCGCCGCGGCGATCGCGGCGGAGCTCTTCCTCGCGGTCGGCCCGCGCCCCGGAGCCGTCCCGCCCCAGGCGCTCGGCGCGCTCGAGCCGCTCCGGGCGCACGTGCGCGCCGAGGAGCAGCCGTTCGTCCGGGCGCTCGCGCGCGACCTCGCGCGCGGCGCCGCGGCGAGCGTCGTCGTCGCGGGGGAGCGGCAGCCCGCGCCGGTCCACGCGCTCGCGCACCTCATGAACGCGGCGCTCGGCAACGACCGCGCCGCGTGGGTCACCGGGCCGACCCTGATCTCGGCCGGCGCCGCCGAGCAGGAGATCGCCGCGCTCGCCGACGAGATCCGGCGCGGCGGCGTCGATACGCTGGTGATCCTCGAGAACAACGTGGCCTACACGGCGCCCGCGGATCTCGAGCTCGCGGCGCTGCTCCGCTCCGTCCCGAACCGCGTCTACCTCGGGCTCTACGAGGACGAGACCGCGGCCGCCTGCGGCTGGTTCGTGCCCGCCGCGCACGAGCTCGAGGCCTGGGGCGACGCCCGCGCCTACGACGGCACGATCTCGCTGGTCCAGCCGCTCATCGAGCCGCTCTTCCAGGGCAGGACCGCCTCCGAGGTGCTCGCCGTGTTCGCGGGCGAGCCGCGCCGGAGCGCGCGCGAGCTCCTGCGCGACGCCTGGTCGGCGCGGCGGGGCGGCGCCGACTTCGAGGCGTTCTGGGAGGAGGCGCTCCGGCGCGGGCTCGTCGAGGGCACCGCGGCCCCGCGCGAGGGCGCCGCGCTGCGGCCCGACGGCGCCCTCGCGGCGCTCGGGCAGCTCGCGGCGGCGGTCCCGGCGCCGGCGGAGGTCCTGGAGGTCGCCTTCTCGGTCGACGCGAGCGTGTATGACGGCCGGTTCGCCAACAACCCGTGGCTGCTCGAGCTGCCCGATCCGATGACAAAGCTCACCTGGGACAACGCCGCGCTGCTCAGCCCGGACACGGCCAGAGCGCTCGGCGTCGACAGCGAGGATGTGGTCGATCTCGAGCTCCGGGGGCGGGCGATCTCGATACCGGTCCTCGTCGCGCCAGGGCACGCCGACGGCGTGGTGTCGCTGGCGCTCGGCTACGGGCGGAGCGGCGCCGAGTCGATTGCCTCTGGGGTGGGGGCCGACGCGTACCGGCTCCGCACCGCGGACGCGCCGTTCTTCGCGGCGGGCGTCTCGGCGCGCAAGCGGCCGGATCAGAAGCACCGGCTCGCCCTGACGCAGAAGCACTTCAGCGTGCACGGGCGGCCCATCGCGCTCTCCGTCCCCCTCGCCGTCTACCGCGAGCACCCCGACTTCACGAGCGCGTTCAAGGGGCCGGTGCCGTCCCTCATGCCCGCGGTGTCGGCCCCCGGCGTGCCGCTCGCGCAATGGGCCATGACGATCGATCTCTCGATCTGCACCGGGTGCAGCGCGTGCGTCGTCGCGTGCCAGGCCGAGAACAACGTCCTCGTGGTGGGCAGGGACGAGGTCCTGAACAGCCGCGAGATGCACTGGCTCCGCATCGACACGTATTACTCCGGCGACCCGCGCGACCCGGGCGTCGTCCACCAGCCCATGCTGTGCCAGCACTGCGAGAAGGCGCCGTGCGAGTACGTGTGCCCGGTCAACGCGACCACGCACAGCCCCGACGGCCTCAACGAGATGACCTACAACCGCTGCGTCGGGACGCGGTTCTGCTCGAACAACTGCCCCTACAAGGTCCGCCGCTTCAACTGGTTCGATTACCACGAGCTCCACGCCTACAACACGGGGCTCGCGAGGCTCCAGCGCAACCCCGACGTGACCGTGCGGGAGCGCGGCGTCATGGAGAAGTGCACGTACTGCGTCCAGCGGATCCGCCGCGCGGAGATCGCGGCGCGCGTCGAGCAGCGCGGCATCCGCCCGGGCGAGGTCGTCACGGCGTGCCAGCAGGCCTGTCCGACGCGGGCGATCCAGTTCGGGGCGCTCGAGCACGCAGAGACGCCGATGGTCGCGTGGCGGAACGAGCCGCGGAGCTACGCGGTGCTGCACGACCAGGGGACCCGGCCGAGGACGATGTACCTCGCGCGCGTCGACAACGAGAACCCGGAGCTCGGCGAGCCGTGACACAACCCCTCATCCTCGGGAGGCCCACCGACGAGGCCCTCTCGGAAGAGCTGCTGTCGGTCGTCTGGAAGCCGCGGTCGCGGCTCTGGTGGGCGGCGTTCGCGGTCACCGGCGCAGGGACGATCGTGCTCTTGACGCTCGTCACCTACACCATCGTGAGCGGCATCGGCGTCTGGGGCAACAACATCCCGGTGGGCTGGGCGTTCGGGATCATCAACTTCGTGTTCTGGATCGGCATCGGGCACGCCGGGACGTTCATCTCGGCGATCCTGCTCCTGCTCGAGCAGCGCTGGCGCACGAGCATCAACCGGTTCGCCGAGGCGATGACCCTCTTCGCGGTCGTCCAGGCAGGCCTTTACCCGCTCCTGCACCTCGGCCGGCCGTGGTTCGCGTATTGGCTCATCCCCTACCCCTCCACGCTGAGGGCCTGGCCTCAGTTCAAGAGCGCGCTGCCCTGGGACGCGGCGGCGATCTTCACGTACTTCACCGTCTCTCTCGTGTTCTGGTACCTCGGGCTCGTCCCCGATTTCGCGTCCCTCCGCGATCGGGCGCCCGATCGCGGCCGCCGGGTGATCTACGGCATCCTGTCGCTCGGCTGGCGCGGCTCCGCGCGAGACTACCGCCATTATCGCCTCCTCTACGGCCTCCTCGCCGGCCTCGCGACGCCGCTCGTCCTCTCGGTGCACTCGATCGTGAGCAGCGACTTCGCGATATCGCTCGTCCCGGGGTGGCACTCGACCATCTTCCCCCCGTTCTTCGTCGCCGGCGCCATCTTCTCCGGCTTCGCGATGGTGCTCACGCTCCTCATCCCGGCGCGCCGGATCTTCCACCTGGAGCGCGTCGTCACCCAGCGGCACCTCGACAACCTCAGCAAGCTGACGCTCGTCACGGGCTGGATCGTCATCTACTCGTACATCATCGAGCTCTTCGCGGCCTGGTACAGCGGCTCGGAGTACGAGATCTACCAGTTCTTCGTCGCGCGCCCGAGCGGGCCGAACGCCGCCGTCTTCTGGGCGCAGATGTTCTGCAACGTCGCCGTCCCGCAGCTGCTCTGGTCCTCGCGCGTCCGCAGCAACATGATCCTGCTCTGGATCGTCTCGATTCTCGTGAACGTCGGGATGTGGTCGGAGCGGTTCGTGATCATCGTCATGGGGCTGCAGCGCGAGTTCATCCCGTCCGGGTGGCACGCCTACGGCCCGACGTGGGTCGATCTCACGCTGTTCGCCGGGACGTTCTGCTTCTTCCTGTTCCTCTTCCTCATCTTCCTGCGCCTGTTGCCGTTCATCCCGGTGGCCGAGGTCAAGGAGCTGAACCGCGAGATCAGCAAGGAGGAGCACTGATGCGGAGAGGTCTGCTCGCCGAGTTCGAGACGCCGGAGGCGATGCTCCTGGCGATCGCGGAGCTCAGGAGCCGCGGGTACCGCAGGCTCGACGCGTTCACGCCGTACCCGGTGCACGGCGTCGACGAGGCGCTCGGCCTGCGCCGCTCGCCGCTCAACTGGATCGTCCTGCCGTTCGCGCTCGCGGGCGCCGCGGGGGGCTACCTCGTCCAGTGGCACAACAACGCGTACGACTATCCCCTCAACATCGGCGGGCGGCCGGGGCACGCGCCCCCGGCGTTCGTGCCGATCACCTTCGAGATGACGGTGCTCGCCTCCGCCCTGGCGGGGTTCGTCGTGATGCTCGTCCTCGCGCGGCTGCCCGAGCTCTGGAACCCGATCTTCGATGTCCCGGGGTTCGAGCGCGCCACCATCGATCGATTCTGGATAGGCATCGACGCCCGCGACCCGGCGCTCATCAGCCCCCTCGCCGAGCGCGATCTCACCGATCTCGGCGCGCTCGCCGTCGCCTGGGCCGGGAAGGGGCGCGCATGAACCGCGGCCGCCTCCTCCCGCTCGCCTGCCTGGCCGCGGCGCTCTGCCTCTCGTGCACCCCGTCGACCCCGGCCGATCCCGAGCCCGGGGACGCCGACGCGCTGGACCTCGAGCGCATGCTCCGCCAGGCGCGCTATCTCCCCTACCAGCCCTCGGAGCTCTTCAACGACGGCTCCGTCATGCGCCGCCCGCCCGAGGGCACCGTGCCGAACGACCGCGCGACCGGCGATCCCGGGCTGACGCGCGGGGTCGCGGGCGGCGCGTACGTCACGCGCATCCCGGTCCCGGTGACGCTCGATCTGCTCCGGTACGGCAAGGAGCGCTTCGAGATCTTCTGCGCCGCCTGCCACGGGATCGCCGGAGACGGCGAGTCGGAGGTCGCGCGCAACATGACCCAGCGCCGCCCGCCGTCGCTCGTCGACGCGCGCGTGCAGGCGTTCCCGCCCGGCCGCATCTACCAGGTCATCGTCGAGGGCTATGGGCTCATGCGGTCTTATGAGCCGAACATCCCGCTCGGCGAGCGCTGGGCGATCGTGGCCTATGTGAAGGCGCTCGGGAGGAGCCGCGCCGCCGCGCTCGACGCGCTCCCTCCACCCCTCCGCGAGCGCGCCCGGAAGGAGCTCCCGTGAACCTCCGCATCCCCGTCTTCCGGGGCGGCCGCGCGATCGTCACGCGCTCGCTCGGCCTCGCCCTCGTCGGCGCCGCGCTGCTCGTCGCCGGCGCGTTCGTGGATCGCGAGCGGCTCTTCTACGCCTACCTCGCGGCCTACGCCTACGCCGTGACCACGGCGGTCGGCGCGCTCATCTTCCTCATGATCTGCCACGCCATGAACGCGACGTGGCCTGTGGCCGTCCGCCGCCTCGCGGAGGCGATCGTCGGCGCGCTGCCGCTCCTCGCCGTGCTGTTCCTCCCGCTCCTGTTCGGGCTGGACGCGCTCTACGGCGAGTGGCTTCATCCCGAGACCATCCGCGAAGAGCACGTGAGGGAGGTGGTGCTGCACAAGCAGCCTTACCTGAACCTCCCCTTCTTCCTCGTCAGGACGGCGATCTATTTCGCGGTCTGGCTCGCCTTCGGCGCCCTGCTCCGGCGCGGCTCGCTCCGGGGCGACGCGACCCCGGCGCTCGCGGCCGGCGGCCGCCTCCGCGTGATCAGCGTCGTCGGCCTCCCGCTCGTCGCGCTCACGCTCTCGTTCGCCTCGTTCGACTGGCTCATGTCCCTCGCGCCGACGTGGGTCTCGACGATGTTCCCCGTCTACGTCTTCGCCGGCGGCTTCGTCGCGGCGATAGCGCTGCTCACGGTCCTCGCGTTCGCCGCCGAGCGCGCCGGGCTCCTGCCCGGGCTCGGCGCGTCGCACTACTACGCCCTCGGCCGGCTGCTCCTCGCCTTCACCATCTTCTGGGCCTACGCCGCCTTCTTCCAGTTCATGCTGATATGGATCACGGACAGGCCCGAAGAGATCGAGTTCTTCCTGCGCCGCTCCCACGGCCCGTGGCGGACAGAGACGCTCGTCCTCGTGCTCGCGCGGTTCGTGATCCCGTTCGCGATCCTGCTCAATTACCGGATCAAGCGGCGGCCGGCCTGGCTGTCCGCGGTCGCCGCCTGGGTCGTCGCCGCGCACTACCTCGACATGCACTGGCTCGTCGCGCCCGAGATCCCGGGCGCGCGCGCGCCGCTCCACTGGCTCGATCTGGCGGCGCTCCTCGCCGTGATCGGCGCGAGCGTCGCGTTCGCCGCGCTGCGCATGCGCAATAGGCCGCTCGCCCCCATCAACGACCCGGCCCTGCCGGCCGCCCTCCGCTACGAGAGCGTATGACGTCCCATTACCGCCGCCCCGACGTTCGCCAGGAAGAGGATCTCCTCCCCTGGCGGAGGATCCTCGCCGTCGCGTTCGCCGTCGTCGTGATCTTCTTCCTCCTGGGCATCTGGTCGTGGATGATCCTGCGCGGCCGCGAGGCCGAGCTCCGCCCCGCGGGCAGGACCCTCGCGCGCGCCAAGGAGGGCTTCGAGCCGCGCGGCGTGGTGGCCGGGGTGGATCAGCGGCTCTTCCAGCGCACGGCCAGCGGCGAGGAGGGGCTCGGCACGATGCTGAACCGCAAGAAGCGCGAGGAGCTCGGCCGCTTCGGCTGGGCCGACCGGGGCCGCGGGATCGTGCAGATCCCGATCGAGGACGCGATGAGCCTCGTCGTGGAGGAGAGCCGCTGATGAGGATGCACCCCGTGTCCACCGCCGCGCTCCTCGCCCTCGCGCTCTCGCGCGCGCCGCTCGCCGCCGCCGCGGATCCGCCGTCGCTCCCGCCCGCCGCGCGCGAGGCCGACATCGACGAGCGCCTCGGGGGCGCCGTGGACAAGGCCCTCCAGTTCACGGACATGGATGGACGGCGCGCCCCGCTCGCGGAGCACTTCGACGGGCGGCGGCCGGTCCTCCTCGTCCTCGCCTATTACCGCTGCCCGACGCTCTGCGGCCTCGTGCTGCGCGGCCTCGTCGCCGGCATGGCGAAGCTCGATTACCGGCTGGGCGAGCAGTACCGCGCGCTCACGGTGAGCTTCGATCCGCGGGATACCCCGGAGTCCGCCGCGCGGAAGCGCGGAGCTGCCCTGTCGGCGCTCGGCGCGGCGGGCGCGCCCGATCGCGGGGCCTGGCCGTTCCTCACCGGCGAGCTCCCCGAGATCCGCGCGCTCGCCGGCGATCTCGGCTTCCGGTTCGCGTACGACCCGCGGACCGAGCAGTACGCGCACCCCGCGGCGGTCTTCGTGCTCACGCCGGACGGCCGCATCTCCCGCTATCTCTATGGCATCGAGTTCTCCGCCCTCGACCTCCGGCTCGCGCTCCTCGAGGCCAGCCGCGGGCAAGTCGGCACCTCCCTGGATCGCGTCCTCATGACGTGTTATCGCTACGACCCGGCGAGCCGCCGCTACGGCCCTTACGTGGCCGGCTTCCTGCGGGTCGGCGCGGCCTCCATCCTGACCTGGGTCGCCGCGCTGCTCGCCTTCTTTGGCTGGCAGGGGCGGCGGCGCAGGCGGCGGGAGGGCGCGCGATGAACGACCTCCTGCGCCAGCTGCTCTTCCTGCCCGAACAGCGCTCCTCGCTGGCCGGCGAGGTCGACGGGCTGCACTACTTCGTCATCCTGGTGACGATGGGGGGCGCCGCCCTGATCACGCTGATCGGCGGATATTTCCTCATCCGCTATCGCCGCCGGGTCCAGGACACCTCACGGCCTCACCCCGGGGCCTTCGCGCGGCCGGCGCTCTTCCTGGAGACTGCGGCGCTCTTCGGCCTCGGGTTCCTGTTCCTCACCTTCTGGAACATCGGCACGCGCCAGTTCGTCGACCTGCGCACGCCGCCGGAGGACGCGCTCGACGTCTACGTCACGGCCAAGCAGTGGATGTGGAAGTTCAGCTATCCGGAGGGAGAGAGCATGATCTCGGTGCTCTACGTCCCTGCGCGCAGGCCGGTGAGGCTCGTCATGACGTCGCGGGACGTCGTCCACAGCTTCTTCGTGCCCGAGTTCCGCATCAAGCAGGACGTCGTCCCGGGCCGGTATACCACCGTCTGGTTCGAGGCGAGCGAGCCGGGCGCGTACCCCATCCTCTGCACCGAGTACTGCGGCACGAGCCACTCCGAGATGCGCGGCCAGGTGATCGCGCTCGCCCCGGCCGACTACGAGCGCTGGCTCGCGGGCGGCGCGGCGAGCACGCCGGCGTTCGCGCAGGAGGCCGCCGACCGGACCGAGCTCGCCGCCGCGGAGCCGACGATGCCCCAGCGCGGCGAGCGCGCCGCCGCGCGGCACAACTGCCTCCGCTGCCACACGCTCGACGGCACGCAGCACGTCGGCCCCACCTGGGCCGGGCTCTACCGCACCGTCGTGCCGCTCGAGGGCGGCGGCGAGCGCGTCGCCGACGAGGCCTACATCACGGAGTCGATCATGGATCCGCTCGCCGTCCTGCACCGCGGCTTCTCGCCGGTCATGCCGTCGTACCTGGGGCAGATCACGCCGCCCGACGTCGCCGCGATCATCGAGCTCATCAAATCGATCCGCGACGTCCCCCACGGCCCCGTGGTGCCGTGGGACGGCGTCAGCGGAGGCGGCGCCCCGGCGCCGGGAGGGATGACGACGCCATGACGGCCCATGAGATCGAGGGGACAGCGCCCGTCCACGGCTCGCACGAGCTCGATTACCTCCGCGCCGGCGCCGGCGTGCGATCGTGGCTGCTCACGACCGATCACAAGCGCATCGGGCTCATGTTCTATGCGCTGATCGTGCTGATGCTCCTGCTCGGCGGCGCCTTCGCGCTCGTCCTCCGGACGGAGCTCTTGACCCCCGGGCCCACCGTCATCGACGCGACGACCTACAACCGCATGTTCACGCTCCACGGCGTGGTCATGGTGTGGCTCTTCATGATCCCGTCGATCCCGAACGTCTTCGGGAACTTCTTCCTCCCGCTCATGATCGGCGCCAAGGATCTCGCCTTCCCGCGCCTCAACCTGGCGAGCCTCTACGTCTACGCGGCCGGCGCCGTGATCACGCTGGCGACGGCCATCGCCGGGGGCGCGGACACCGGGTGGACGTTCTACCCGCCGTACAGCACGACCACGCCCGCGGCCGTCCTGCCGATCGTGATCGGCATCTTCACCCTCGGCATGTCGTCGATCATGACGGCCGTGAACTTCATCGCGACGACGCACACGATGCGCGCCCGCGGCATCGGCTGGGGCAGGCTGCCGCTCTTCGTGTGGGCCAACTACGCGACGAGCGTCATCATGCTGCTCGCGACCCCCGTCCTCGGCCTCACGATCCTGCTCGTCGGGCTCGACCACATCTACCACTTCGGCGTCTTCGACCCGGCGCTCGGCGGCGATCCCGTGCTGTTCCAGCACCTGTTCTGGTTCTACTCCCACCCTGCCGTCTACATCATGGTGCTCCCGGCCCAGGGCGTCGTCAGCGAGGTCGTCTGCACCTTCTCCCAGCGGCAGCCGGCGTCCTACTGGGCGATCGCCCTCTCGTCGCTCGGCATCGCGTTCATCGGGTTCACGGGGTGGGGGCACCACATGTTCGTGGCCGGGATGAGCGAGTTCGACGCCGGGGTCTTCGGCGCGCTCTCGATGTTCGTCGCGATCTTCTCGGCCATCAAGGTCTTCACCTGGGTGGCGACGATGCAGAAGGGGTCCATCCATTTCAACACCCCGATGCTCTATTTCTTCTGGTTCCTGTTCCTCTTCGTCTTCGGCGGCATGACCGGCGTCGCGACGGCGACGCAGTCGCTCGACGTGCACTGGCACGACACCTACTTCGTCGTCGCCCACTTCCATTTCATCATGGTGGGCGGCACGCTCACCGCGTTCCTCGCGGCCGCGCACTACTGGTTCCCCAAGATGTTCGGCCGCATGTACTCCGAGTCGATGGGGCTGCTCACCTCGTTCGGCGTGTTCCTGGGGTTCATCCTGACGTTCCTCCCGCAGTTCCTGCTGGGCAACGCCGGGATGCCGCGCCGCTATTACAGCTATCCGGAGCAGTACCAGTGGCTGAACGTCCTCTCGACCGGCGGCGCTTACCTGCTCGCGGGCGCGCTCGTGCTCGCGCTCGTGAACCTCCTCGTCGCCCTGCGCTGGGGCGCGCTCGCCCCGGCCAATCCATGGAGGTCCCGGAGCTACGAGTGGGCGACGCCGCCCCTCCCGCCGGCGCACAACTTCCCCGTGACGCCGATCGTCGAGCGCGGCCCGTACGACTACCAGCTGACCGAGGAGGAGGCCCATGCCCGAATCTCAGCCGCCCTCTGAGCCGCTCGCCCCGGCGCGGCTCGCCATGCAGTTCGAGGATCTCGAGAAGCAGACCCACGCCGCGCACTTCGGGATGTGGATCTTCCTCGCCAGCGAGGTTCTCCTCTTCGGCGGCCTCTTCGCCCTGTACGCCGCCTACCGCGCGATGTTCGGCGCCGATTTCACCGCGGCGATCGCCCACAACAACGCCGTGATCGGCACGTCGAACACGGCGATCCTCCTGACGAGCAGCCTGCTCGTCGCGCTGAGCGTCCACGCCGTGCGCCTCGATCACCCCGCGAGGGCCGGCCGCCTCCTGCTCGGCGCCATCGCGCTCGGCATCGCCTTCCTCGTGCTGAAGGGCGTCGAGTACACGGCGCACTTCCACGAGGGGATCTTCCCCGGCGCCGCCTACCGCTTCGAGGAGCTCCCGCAGGCGGGCGCGAAGGTGTTCTTCACGCTCTATTACCTGACGACCGGGCTCCACGCCATCCACGTCACGGCGGGGCTCGTGGTCCTCGGCTGGCTCGCGTGGGGGTGCTTCCGGCGCCGGTACGGCGCGGGCAACGAGACGCACGTCGAGCTCGGCGGGCTCTACTGGCACCTCGTCGACGTGATCTGGATCTTCCTCTGGCCGATGCTCTACCTGATGCACCGCTAACGGCACGCAGCGCCCATGATCGTCAAACACCTCTCCTCGCGGACCTACGTGATCGTCTGGCTCGTCCTGCTCGCGCTCACGCTGGCCTCGTACCTCCTCTCGCTGGCCCACCTCGGCCGGGCCGATGTCGTCGCGGCGCTGCTCATCGCCGCGGCGAAGACGGTGCTCGTGGTCCTCTTCTTCATGCACCTCATCGAGCAGCGCTTCGCGAACGCCATGCCCATGATCGTGTCGGCCCTCCTCCTCGGCCTGCTGTTCACGCTGATGGTCAGCGACGTCGCGACGCGCGAGACGGTCTCGCGCGGCCCGGTCCCGCCGGCGCCGCCGCCGCCCGAGGCCGCGGCCCCGCCCCGGTGATGCGGGGTCGCCCCGTCGGGGGGCCCGTGTCGAGATCTTCGACGACGGCGCGCTGGCGGATCCTCTACGAGTCTCCCCACGAGGACGTCGCCGAGTCCGCGTGGACGAACGTCGCGTACGATCTCACGCCTACAAGAACCGGAGTCTCCGGGTGCGCTTCGGCTAGAGCGCCGTGCTCGCCTTCGGCGGCGCGCCCACGTCCGGCTGGAACATCGACGACGTGCAGATCAGCGCGTGCCGGTAGCCGGCCGCCGTGGACCGGGCTCGGCGAGAGCACGGCAGAAGAGATCGACAGCCATCGACTATTTCCGCTTTCATGGGAGCTCTCTCCGGGCACCCGCGACGCTCGCCATCCGATCGTCCTGGCACCTCGCTTGCTTTGCCGAGCACGGAAAGCGCGCAAGGACAGAGCTTGCGCCGGGTTGTGCCACAGAAAGGACATCGCACGTCATGGCCATCCAGAAGAAGCGCAAGGTGCTCCGGACCCCCTTCGTCGTGACCGTCGCCGCGGCAGCCTCGTTCGCGGGCGCCGTGGCCCTGCCGGGGTGCGACCCCACGGTGCAGGACGGCAGCTGCCCCGCGGAGCGGCCGGCGGAAGGGTCGAGCTGCGACGCGGACGACGTGTCCTGCACCTACCCGGGCACGTGCGGCGACGACACCTTCAGGTTCACGTGCGAGGACGGGGCGTGGCAGATGGGGGTCGATCCGACGTGCAACCCGCCGCCTCCGGCGTGCCCGGAGGAGAGGCCGGAGGCCGGATCGAGCTGTACGGCGGGCGGCCTGTCCTGCTCGTACCTCGACGACTGCGACAACCCCATCGACTACACGTGCATGGGCGGGGCGTGGCAGATGGGGCCGGAGATGTCCTGCAACCCGCCGCCGCCCCCGGAGTGCCCCGAGGCGACGCCGGAGGACGGGGCTCCCTGCGAGGGAGCGATCGGGACCTGCGGCTACATGATGCCCACCGGCTGCGGCCCGATGCCGATCGACGCGGCGTGCGTCCTGGAAGGCGACACCTGGCGCTGGCAGGTGCACGAGATCTTCTGCAACCCGCC
The DNA here is from genome assembly GCF_028553905.1 of Sorangium sp. So ce836. Taxonomy (NCBI): domain Bacteria; kingdom Pseudomonadati; phylum Myxococcota; order Polyangiales; family Polyangiaceae; genus Sorangium; species Sorangium sp. So ce836. The sequence continues at coordinate 8,028,021 of NZ_CP102233.1, forward strand.
GCCGCCGGAGCACTGCCTCGCGGCCGCCACCGCGGAGGCGTGCGCGGGCCTCGGCCCGACCTGTCAATGGCTTGTGCCAGGCTGTGCCGACGGCGACGGAGCGCCGGCGCTGCCCGCGGCGGGCTGCTTCCCGAGCCTGCCGTGCGAGAGCGACGACGCGTGTCCGGCTGGGACGCTCTGCCAGGAGGTCGTCGTCAACCCCTGTGTTGCCGCGTCTCCCGGCGGGGTGACCTGCGCCGCGTGCGGGTCGACCAAGAACGTCTGCGTGCCGCCCTCCGCGGCGACCGCCGCGGGGAAGTGAGCTCCTCCGCGGCCGGCGCGCCCCGCCAGGGGCGCTCCGCCGCGGCCGGCGCGCCCCGCCTCTCGTCTTGCCGCTCCCGGACCCCGCGCATAGCGTGACCCCATGACGGACGCCCCCGACGCAGAGCACGACAGCACCGCGGCCGCGGAGCAGGCGCCGCGCGAGGAGCCATCGCCCGTCGCTCGCGCGCCCCTCCCGCTTCCGCCCGCGAGCGACGCCGTGCGCGCCGAGTGGGGGCGGCGCATCGAGGCCGAGTACCGCTCGGCGGCGATCACGCAGCACCTCACGCTCTGGCTCATCCAGATGGGCGCCTCGCCGGATCTCATCGACGACGGCCTGCGCATCGTCAAGGACGAGCTCGCGCACGCGCGCCTCAGCCATCGCGTCCACGCCCGCGCGGGCGGCGGGGCCTTGCCGGCGCTGCGCCGCGAGACCCTCGGCCTGAAGGGCGGCGGCGACGAGCCGCTCGAGCTGGCGGTCGCCCGGGCGGGCGTGGAGGTGTTCTGCCTCGGGGAGACGGTCGCGGTCCCGCTCTTCAAGGTGCTCCGCGAGGGGTGCACCGTCCCGGTCGCGCGCCGGGCGCTCGACCGCATCCTCCGGGACGAGGTGCGGCACCGCGACTTCGGCTGGACGCTGCTCCGCTACCTGCTCGAGCTGCCGTGCGCGCCGGCCGTGCGACAGCTGGTCGAGCGCGAGCTCCACGCCATGTTCGCGCGGCTGCGCCGGAGCTACATGCCCCCCGGCGGCGCGAAGCGCGCGGCCATCTCGGACGACGATCGCGCCTGGGGCCTGATGCCGGTCGCCCGATACGGGGAGATCCTCGAGCGCGCCATCGAGCGCGACTACGTGCCCCGCTTCGGCGAGCACGGCGTCGACGCGGCCGCCGCGTGGCGCCGCTCGGCGAGCGCGCCCGACCGGCCCGCCGCGCCCACCTGAGCCGGCCGGCGCGCGTCCCCCACGCGCCGTCGCGGAGACAGGAGCGCGCCGGTCTAATGTGATCGCTCACATCCGACGCCCCGAGGCTTCTTTGCCTTGCCCTGCCTGGATAGGCCGTCATGCGCACCGGGCCTTGCGTCCTCATGCGCGTTCACCTGGACGGTCGCGCCATGGCACCAGAAGAGGTCCGGCGCCTACCCCACTTGACGCGGCGCACCGGAGGAGCGCTCCCAGCCCGGTCCTCCCCGGACTCGAGGAGAGACCCGCGGGCCGGTCGATTGGAATTGACACAGAAATTGTGATCGTTCACATTCGACCCGAAGGGTATCCTTTTGCTTCGCCCTTGATTAGGAGGTCTCGTCGTGCGCGCCGAGACCTTCGTCATCTGAACGATTTCGGCAAGGATCGCGTTCGCCCCGTCGTCGCGGAAGCGATCGCTGCTCGGTGGTGCTCGGCGCTTGCCAGGGGTGTTCCCCTGGAGACCACGACAGGCCTCGCTGGTTCGACCGCTGTCGTGAGCTCCGAACATTGTTCACCGAGAATGATTTTTTCATCCTCCGGCGAAGCGTCCGGGTGGCGACCCGCAGCCTATGAGTGAATGCGACCCCTTCGCTGCATGGATGAGTTGTTGATATAGCCCCAATTTTCCAAGATGGCCAGATCGCACAGAACCAAGTTCTGTCCACCCAGGGCAAGGGAACTGCCCAATCACCAAAGGTCAGTCAGGAGACAATGATGACCCCACCGTTTTTTTCGATAACCGGCTTGCCGCGCCGCGGGCGGGCGCTCGGTGCGGGGCTCTGCGTCACGGCGCTCCTGCTCGCGGGGTGCACGGGCTCGTTGGGCGACCCAGAGGACAGCGCCGGCCCTGGGCCGGGCGGCAACGGCGAGGCCACCGGCGGCGAGGCGCGCGGCATCGATATGCCGGGTGCGCCGCGGTACCACCGGTTCGTGCGCCTCACGAACTCGCAGTGGGCGAGCAGCGTGCAGGTGGTCCTGAACCTCGGCGCCCCTTCGACGCTGTCCGAGGCGTTCGAGAAGCCCGTCGCCGGCACGACGGACTTCACGAACAACGAGCTCTTGCTGAGCGTGAACCAGCGCTCGTGGAGCGACTACCAATCGGCGGCGGAGGCGCTCGCCGAGGAGGTGACGGCTTCGGATGCGGCGCTCGCCAAGGTCTACCCGGGTACGGACACGGCCGGCTTCCTCAAAACCGTGGGGCGCCGTGCGTATCGCCGTCCGCTGACGGACGCCGAGCTCACCAAGTACACGGCGCTCTTCGAGACCGGCGCGGCGATGTCCGGCACGAAGAGCACGTTCGCCAAAGGCGCGCAGCTCGTGATCCGGACGATGCTCCAGTCGCCGCACTTCCTCTACCGCACGGAGCTCGGCGAGGATCGCAAGCCGCTCAACGGTTACGAGATCGCCGCGAAGCTCTCGCTCTGGCTGCGCAACGCCGCCCCGGACGACGCGCTGCTCGACAAGGCGCCGACGCTCACGACGCCGGAATCGATCGCCGCGGTCGCCGAGTCCATGATGGAGGAGCCCGCTGCGGCCAAGGGCATGCGGTACTTCCATGGCGAGCTGCTCCATTTCGATCGCTACGCCACGATCAGCAAGCTCGGCGTGCCGAGCTACAAAGAATCGTTGAACGCGGAGTACGAGGAGAGCGCGTACCTGTTCTTCGAAAAAATCTTCACCGAGGGGCACGGAGTCAAGGACATCCTCACGTCCACGAAGGGCTTCGTGGGGCCGGGGATGGCGGAGCTCTACGGCCTCTCGCCGAGCGGCCGCGACGTCGTGGAGCGAGACCTCGGTCCCGATCGCGTCGGCTTCTTCTCGCAGCTCCCTTATCTGACGCTCAACGCCCTGAACGATGAGTCGGACTCGATCCACCGCGGCGTCAGCATCAACCTCGACGTGCTGTGCACGCCGCTCGGCGCGCCGGCCCCGAACATTCCGCCGGTCCCGCCGCTCGAGCCCGGGCAGACGAACCGCGAACGCATCACGCGGCTCACGTCCGGCTGCGGCGGCTCGTGCCACAACGAGCTCATCAACCCCGTCGGTTTCGCCTTCGAGCACTTCGACGGCATGGGGCTCTATCGGGACGAGGAGAACGGGGGCCTGCCGGTCGACAGCAGCGGCGTCTACTCCTTCACCGAAGGAGCCAAGTCGTTCGCGGACGCCGGCGAGCTGATGCACCACATGGCGGCGGGCGAGCAGGCTCACCTCTGCTACGCCAAGAAGCTCGCGAGCTTCGCGCTTCAGCGCGACGTCATCCCGTCGGACTTGCCGCTCGTCGAGACGCTCGCCGATGTGAGCCGTGGCGCCAGCGGCTCGGTGAAAGAGATGATGCTCGAGCTCGTGAAGGACGAAGCATTCCGCACTCGCGTGGGAGGCCCGCTGTGAACCCCAAGATCGTAACGAACCTCACTCAACCGCACGTGGTCCGCAGGCGCGGGATGAATCGGCGCGCGTTCCTGCGCGCCGGCGGCGTCGCCATCGCCCTTCCGTTCCTCGAGGGTCTGCCGTCGCGCTCCGCCTGGGCCGCGGACAACGCGCCCGTGTTCAGCCTCTACATCGTGGCGGCGTGCGGCGTGGTGGGCAAAAAGTTCTTCCCGGACCAGACTGGCCCGCTCACGACCGCGGGGCTCGGCGCCATGACGGACAAGGCGACGCACGTGCTCGCGCCTCACGCCGCGAACCTGCTCTTCATCCGCGGCATCAACTTCCCGATGGGGGGCCCCACCAACTGCGGCCACGCGCAGGGCCTGTGTCAGTCGCTCACCGCGCGCCCGGCGCAGGGCGGCGGCAAGACCGCATCCTCGGGCGGCGTGTCCGCGGACGTGGTCATCGCCCAGCTGGTGAACGAGGGCGGCGCCGAGCCGCTCACGCTGTACGCCGGCAACCGCAGGAACGGGTACATCGCCGAGCGCATCTCCTTCAAGGGCGGTGGCGCCGGGCAGGTGCGCTCGGCGGATGACAACCCGTACGCGCTCTACGCCAAGCTCGTCGGCCTGGCGGACAGCGGCGGCGGCAGCGGCAGCGGCAGCGGCGCGCAGCTCGCGGAGGAGCTCCTCCGCAGCCGCAAGAGCGTGAACGACTTCGTGAGCGAGGAGCTGAACAGCCTGATGCGCATGTCGGCCCTGAGCGCCGCCGACAAGCACCGCCTCCAACAGCATTTCGACTCCATCCGCGACACCGAGGTCACGATGGGCGAGATGGGCGGGGCCTGCACCCAGGCGGGCCTCGCGACGTCGAAGCTCGAGGCGCTCAAGGGCGGCCTCGCGTTCAAGACGGACGGCATGATCGAAGACGTCGCGAAGCTCCACCTCGAGCTCGTGGCGCTGGCGTTCGCGTGCAACTTCAACCGCGTGGCGACGCTGCAGCACGGCGACGGCACCGATCAGACCAAGTACGCGGTCCCGTCGAACGCGCAGCTCGGCTGGCCCTTCCACCACATCAGCCACCGCGTGCAATCGGACGCGGCTTCGGGCAACAACCCGACGGCCGAGCAAGCGCACGCCGAGATCGACGTGCTCCGCATGCAGACGCTGCTCCACGGCCTCGATCAGTTCAAGGCGCGCGACCTGTTCGACAAGTCCATCATCATGTGGACGAACCACGTCTCGGACGGCCCGTCGCACAGCTTCCGCAACGTGCCGACGATCATCGCCGGAAGCGGCGGCGGCTACCTGAAGCAGGGGCAGTACATCGACGCCGGCAACGTCACGAACAACCGCCTCTTCAACGGCCTCATCGCCGCCGCCGTCCGGGACAAGACCGAGTGGACGGAGAACTTCGGTGAGGGCCAGGGCTCCGGGCCGATCGACGGCATGCTCGCCTGAGCGCCGTCGCCGGACGGTGAGCCTCGCTGCCGACCGGGCTGGCCACCTCGACTTGGTGGCCGAGCCCGGTTCGGCTCATCGTCCCGCCTGATGTTGTCGTCCGTAGACCAGCAACATGGCGATGATCACGGCACCGTAGATGATCTGACGGCCGGCCTCGGGCATCTGCAGCACGCTGAGCATGCTCTGGAGCAGCACGATCAGGATCGTGCCGAGGACGGTGCCGAGGTACGTCCCGCGCCCGCCCATGATGTTGGTTCCGCCGATCACCACCGCGGCGATGGCCGGCATGAGGTAGTCGTTGCCCATGGCCTGGTAGGCCTTGTGCGAGAAGCCTGCCAGCAGCATGCCGGTGATGGCGGAGCACACGCCGCACATCACGAAGGCGCCGATCAGCACCAGGTGCGTCCTGATGCCCGACAAATAAACGGCCTGCTCCTGGTTGCCCACGGCATAGATGTAGCGGCCGAGCGTGGTCTTCTTCAGCACGAAGGTGCCGACGCCGCCGACGAAGATCCAGACGAACAGCGAGTTCGGGATGGAGAGCGTCTTGCCCACGGCCAGGACCTCCATCCACTCCGGCGCCTCGCTGCGCGGAGCGAAGCCGCCGGTGTAGAGCACCATCAGCCCCTGAAGCACGGTGTTCGTGCCCAGCGTGAAGATCATCGACGGCACGCGCAGGTAGGCGACGCCGAGCCCGTTCACCAGACCCGCGGCGGCGCCGATGGCCAGGCCGCAGGGCAACGCGGCCCAGCCGCCGAGCCCTGCGGCCAGCATGGCGCTCGAGGTGAGCACCCACGGCAGCGAGAGATCGATGTGACCGAGCAGGATCACGATCATCATGCCCGTGGCGGCCACGCCCAGGAAGGCGGCGATCTGCAGCTGCTGCAGGATGTAGTAGGGGCTCAGGAAGCTTAGCGTGCCCTGGGTGATCAGCGTGCCGACCGAGCCGATCACGAGGATGACGCCGATCGACAGCAGCGCGTACCAGGTCGGCTTGTCGATCTCGCCGAAGCGGATCTTGAAGGAGCGGAGCTGTTGCATCGAGCTCACCTGAAGACGTGCAGCCGGTTCTTGACGCGGACGACCCAGAGCGCGCCGAGGCAGACGGCCGCGAGCAGGATGAGGCCCTCGAACAGCGGCTGGTAGAGCGGGTTGGCGAGGAAGCCGAGCGCCGAGCCCTCGTTGAAGACGCGGAAGTTGAAGGCGACGGAGCGGAGCACGAGCGCGCCGAAGAGCGATCCTATGGCGCCGCCCATCCCTCCGTAGAGCGAGGTGCCCCCGATCACGACGCTGGCGATGGAGTTCAGCGTGTAGGAGCCGGCTTGTGGGATGTCGGCGTTGCCCGACGTCGTCTGCAGCGCGAGGTAGAGGCCGCCGACGCCGGCGAAGAACCCCGACAGCGTGTACGCGGCCAGCTTGACGCGCTCGATGCGGACGCCCGACATGTACGCCGCCTCCTGCGACGCGCCGACGGCGTAAGCGCCGAGGCCGTAGCGGGTACGGCGGTAGTAGGCCCAGAGCAGCGCGAGCAGCGCCATCCAGATCGCGGGCGACGGGATCTCGCCGACGAAGCTCAGCGCGCCGTCGAGGGGGGCGGCGCCCGCAGCCTGCAGCAGCTCGTTGAGATCGAAGGTCGCCGCGAACGCCAGATCGCCATCCACCTGCCCGCCGGGCGTCGGTCTCAGGAACAGCGCGATGCCGATGAAGATCGTCCCCGAGGCCAGGGTGGCGATGATCGGTTGCAGGCGGCCGTACACGACGAGGCAGCCGTTGAGCAGGCCCGCCGCCATGCCCACGGCCAGGCACAGCAGGATGCCCAGGAAGATCTCGAACGCGCTGCCGGCAAGGACGTGCGAGGCCACGCAGTTGACGAGCGTGATCACCGCGCCCACGGACAGATCCAGGCCGCCGGTCAGCACGGGGATCGTCTGGGCCATGGCCGCCGCCACCAGCACGAACGACTCGTTGGCGTTCTGCCCGACCAGCGACGCGCTGAAGCCCTTGGGATGGGACAGCGAGTAGAGCCCGTAGAAGAAGATGCACAGACCGACGGCCACGAGCAGGCCCTGGTTCTGGCGCAGGCGGAGCTTCCAGTCGTTCATCGTGCCTCTGATGGCGCGCGCTCGGCTTCGGGCTTCGCGCGCTCAGGCCCGCCGCGCAGACCGAGGGCCAGGTCCAGGATGTTCTTTTCGGTGATATCGGGCCCCACGAGCTCGCCCTGCACGCGGTGCTGGTAGAGGACGAGCACGCGGTCGCAGCAGCCGATCAGCTCGTCGTAGTCCGTGGTGTAGAAGAGGATGGACGTGCCGCCGTCCGCCAGCTCGCGGAGCAGCTGGTAGATCTCCTGCTTCGTACCGACGTCGATCCCGCGGGTGGGGTCGTTGAGCATCAGCAGCCGCGGCTCCGTCATCAGCCACTTGGCCAGCACGACCTTCTGCTGGTTGCCCCCGGACAAGGATGACACCGGGTGGTCGAGCGACCCGATCTTGATCTGGATGCGGCGCACCATCTCGTCGATGCGCGCGGCCTCGCGCTGGCGGTCGATCACCACGCCGCTCGTGAGCTTGTCGAGCGAGGCCAGCGACATGTTCGTGCCGATGGCCATCGGCAGCATCAGGCCCTCGGTCTTTCTGTCTTCGGGCACGAGGGCGATGCCGTGCGCGCGGTCCTTCGCCTGGCGCGGGCTCGTCAGCTTGACCGGCTTGCCGTCGATCTTGATCTCGCCGTGCAGGTCCTTGAGCACACCGAACAAGCTGAGCAACAGCTCGCGCTGCCCCTGGCCGTCGAGCCCGCCGATGCCGAGGATCTCGCCCTTGCCGAGCTTGAACGACACGTTCTCGAGCTGCCGCTCCCAGCTCAGGTCGCGCACCTCGAGCAGCGTCTCCGGGAAGCTGCGCGCCGCCGGCTTCGGCGGGAAGACGTGACCCATGTCACGACCGATCATGAGCTCCACGATCTGATCGTCGCTGCGCTGGCCCTTGGCGAAGGTCTCGATGTGCCGACCGTTGCGGAAGACCGACATCACGTCCGCGAGCTCCTTGATCTCGTGCATGCGGTGCGAGATGTAGAGCATGCCGACGCCCTGGGCCTTGAGCTCGGCCAGGAGGTCGTAGACCTTCTTGACGTCGCTGTTGGTCAGCGCGGAGGTGGCCTCGTCCAGGATCAGCAGCCGCGGGTCCTTGCCGAGCGCCTTCGCGATCTCGACCATCTGGCGGCGCGAGAGCGGCAGGTCGCTCACCCAGGCGTTCGGGTTCACGCCCTCGCAGCCGACGCGCGCCAAGAGCTCCTCGGCCCTGCGGACCTGCGCCCTGCGATCGATGAGCCCCAGGCGGCTCGTCGGCCTGGTGATGCCGATGTTCTCGGCCACGGTCAGCGTCGGCATCAGGGACAGCTCCTGAAAGACGCAGACGATGCCGGCGGCGTTCGCCTCGATCGGGTGGCCGAACCGGACCGGCTCGCCGTGGAGCAAGAGCTCCCCGGCGCTCGGCTTGACCACGCCGCCGATGATCTTGATGAGGGTGCTCTTGCCCGCGCCGTTCTCGCCGAGGATCGCGTGCACCTTCCCCGCCTCGCAGGCGAAGTCGACGCCGCTCAGGGCGGTGACTCCGCCGTAGTGCTTGGAGACGGCCCGGAGCTCGAGAAGCGGAGGGCTCACCGTTTCGGTCATGATGCTGGGGCGCCGGGGGGCGCTACTTCACGTCTACTTTACGTCGGATTCCGACTCGTTCATGATCTTCACGCCCGAGATGTTGACCCCGCAGGGCGGGAACTCGTTGGGCGTGAAGAAGTTGTCGGAGAGCTGGGAGAAGAAGTTCTCGCCGTCCTTCAGCGTGGTGTGATCCGCGGCGGGGATCGGCACGGAGATCATCTGCGGCAGCACCTTGCCTTGCAGGCCCTCGAGCGCCGCCTTCATCGCGATGGCCGCGAGCCCCGGCGATTGACCGAGCGACAGGCCCTTCATGCCCTGTTCGTGGTGCTTCGCGATCAGCTTGCGCACGCCGTTCTCGGCCTCCGTGGCGACCGGGATCGGCTTGTGGCCGGCGTCGAGCAGCGCGCGGACGGCGCCCGTCGAGCCGCCCTGCGCGAAGAGCGCGTCGAACTGGCGGTGCACGGCCAGCGCGTCGGCCACCGCCTTCTGAGCCTTGCCGTCGTCCCAGCTGCCGACCACCTCCACGATGGTGTAGCTCTTCCCCGGCGCTTCCATGACCTGCCGGAAGCCGTCGTGGCGGTCGCGATCGACGGAGTTGCCCTGCAGCCCGCGGACCTCGAGCACCTTGCCCTTCCCGCCGAGCTGCTTGTCGAGGAACTCCCCCCACTGGCGCCCCATCGCCAGCTGGTCCTCGTTGACCTGCATGACCTTGTCCGTGTCGAGCACGTTGTCGAACGGAACCAGGACGACGTCCTTCTTGTCCGCGAGACGGATCACGCGGTCGAAGCCGTCGGGGCTGACGGCGAGCGTGACGATCCCGTCGAAGCCTTGGTTGATGAAGTCCTCGATCGCACCGAGCTGGGCCGCGACGTCGGTGCCGGTCGACACCACCTTGAACTCCTTGATCAGCGGCGCGATGGCCGGGTCCTTCGCGAAGGCCTTGGCCGTCTTGACCATCTGGATGCGCCAGGCGTTCCCGACGTAGCCGTTGACCAGCGCGATGCGGAACGGCGGCGTCCGCGCCTTCCACTGCAAATACTTTGTGTCCTTCTTCCACGGCGCGAAGCACTCGGGGTTGAAGCCGGGCCCTGGGACGACCTTGGGCCCGTGCCCGCTCGGCGCCTGCTCGGCGGCGGCGGCGCTGGCGGACCCTTCTGCGACCTGAGTGCTGTCGGGCTTACCTTTGCAGGCAGAGAGACCCAAGAGCGCGAGCGCACAGCTCAACACCGCCGCTGCGCGCCGCGCCGGTCCACGAGACTTCAACGGGCCAATCAACATCGTGCCGCCACCTTTCGAGCCAAGAGACGTGGTCAGATAGAGGCCTCTCCGGCCCATCCCATGTCGTCACGCCCTCGCCCTCGCGAACTACGAGCGCGAGGTCCGCGTGACGCCGCATTGTTCACGGCAAAAGCGCTGAAGCGCAAACTATTAGCATTTGGCGAGCGACGGTGTCGCGCGTCATTCCGGGGCACCACGCGGATTTCGCGATCGGCCCCGGAATCCAGTGACATGCTCGGCGAGGCTCGTGACGTCTACCACTAGAGCTTCTGGTTTAGAGGGGCCCAGGAAATCCAAACGCGATCCGAAAGTCAAGATCATCGCGGCGGTCGTCCCGTCGTACAGCCACGCTGCACACAGTGCGCCCCGCGCCTCCGGGCCCCTCGGGATCCTCAATAGGTCGAGAACAGGCTCCAGAGGAACTTGGGCGCGAACCCGGGCCAGCCGTGATTCGTGTTGCTGTAGTTCGGGTCTCCGTGCAGGCACCAGTAGACCGGATGGTCCTCGTCACAGCCCTGGTACATGACGCAGTTCGAGAGGTCGTCCGTGTATCCTTCGACCGGCGTCGTGCTCGCCTCGCAGTGGTTCAGCGCGGTGTAAAAGTCGCGCGTCTTCGGGCCGTTCTCCGTCCCGACCACCGAGTCGCGCTTTCCGTGAATGACGACCGACGTGACCTGTCCGGTACACGCTCGGGTGCCGGCGTTGAGCGGATACTGGCGCACGTCCTTGGTGGCGCACGGGCCCACCGCGCGCAGCTTGTCCGCGTGCTCGCAGCCCAAGATGCTCGAGAAGTCGCCGCCCGAGCTCTCGCCCGCCGCGAACACGCGCGCCTTGTCGATGCAGAAGTTGTCCGTGATCTGCTCGTAGAACGGCTGGAAGAAAGAGACGTCGTTCGCTCCCCAGCCCGAGCCGGAGTTGGCCGGATGTGGGTAAACGCGAATCCAAGCCTCCTTGGGGCCGGTCGCCTCGAAGCCCGCGTTCTGTTCTGCCCAGCTGATCGGGTTGCCCGTCGGGTTGAACATGATCATCGCCGGATACGGCTTGCTGGCGTCGTAGTTGGTCGGCAGCTTCACGTAGTACTGGTGACCCGCCACGGTGAGCGGGCTCTGCGCGCTGCCCGTCTGCGGATTGGCCTTGTTGCAACCCGTGCTCGGCTGCGGGGGGGCCTTGCCTCCCATCGAGCCGCCCGAGCCACCGACTCCTGGCGAACCACCGCTCCCGCCCATTCCTCCCTCACCGCCCGCGCCCGCTCCACCCGCGGACGCGCTGCCGTCGCCGGTCGTCGTGGTGCTCCCGCCGGTCGTGGCGCCGCCGCCGCTGCCAGAGACGGCGGCCCCGCTCGTCCCGGCTTGAGGGTCGTTGCCCGGCGGATCCGCGCCGTCGTCGCTGCAAGCCGAGAGCGCGCAAGCGCCGACCAGCGCCGCGCATAGTGTGGTTCGAGCGAAAGTAGGTTTGTTGTTCACTTGAATACCCAAGCGTGTTTTCGCCCTCACCGGCGGCGTTCCGCGAGGCGCGCCCTCAGCGTGAGGTCGTTTCCAGTTGATTGAACGATCGGAGGCCCCCGACGAAGCTCGATCTCCGCTCGCCGCAATCGCGGCGAGGCGCACATTGTGAGCGCTCACATCGTTGATGTCAACAATTGTCGGTGTGACCGCGGGTATCCTAAGACAGAGCCCGAAGGAGGACAATGCTGGCGGGGCTCCTCCGGAGCGCCGCGTCAAGAGAGACGAGCGCCAAACCGCGGTCCCTGCCGGAGGATCGCCGGCTCTTCCCGGCGAAAGCTCGCGCGCGCTCCGAACGGCAGCGCCCTCGCAATCATCCACTCCAGGCGGCATCGATCGGCCGCGATCGGGACGAAGCGCAGGACGATCCGGCGCGCGGCACCGCCCAGCCAGCGGACCTCGACGCGGTCGGGGAGCTTGACCTGGTCCCAGCGGTGCGCCGCGAAGCGCTCGATGCCGGGCACGGGCGGCGGCGGGCCGCCGCGCCCCGCCTCGCCAGAGGCGGCGCCCGGCGCCATCCCTCGCCCGCGGTCAGCGTCAAGCGCCAAGTCGCCCCCGGCTGTGACAGACCACGTCCGACCCCGTCCACGCGGAGAGCGCGCCCCGAGGACTCCAGTTCTCCACAGGCTTTCTCCACAGGAAGTGCCCAGGGGCAACAGTTGGATTCTGTCGATTACCATCGCGGCGCGCGCCTCCTCTCGTCATGCCCCTCGCGGGGCCTGGCCGAACCTCGCGCGCACGGCCGAGCCGGCGTCCGAAGGTCGCCCATAAGTAACTGAATTTGCTGAAATTTTTCGCACCCGCACCGCGGCCGTCCGACCCTGACAGGTTGGGACAATGTCCGTCCGATCGATCCCTTTTCGGACGGGTCGAAGATGGCTATCCATGGTAGACATCAAAAACGCGGCGCGACGGCGTGTCTCTCGCACGACGCGTGTAAATGGCGCGCCGGAACGCTTCGTTTTGGAGGAGACTTCATGGAAAAGATCTCGCTCACGTACTTTGTCGACTTCGTTCTCAAGGCCGGGACGCCCAAGCTGACCGGCGTCAGGGAGTTCAAGGAGCGGAAGGACGAGCTCCACACGGACTTTTACAGGCAGGTGCGAGAGGCGATCGTCGACATGCACAGGAGCGGAAAGCCCACCAGCGTGCTCGACGGCTTCCTCGCCGCCCAGCACGACGAGCGGCGTCGCCGCATCTACCCGTCGGTGGTGAATGGATATCGCAAGTTCCTCGCCTCGGCGAAGATGACGTGGTTCGAGCCGCCGGCGTCGACGTACCGCCTCGGCGATCTCGAGATCAACGTCAATCCGGAGCTCGGGCTCGTCATCGACGGGACGCCGCACGTGATCAAGATGTATTTCCGCGGCGAGCCCCTGTCGTCGAAGCGCGTGTCGGTCGTGCTGAACCTCTTGATGAACGGCCTCGCCGAGAGCACGCCGGGCGGCGCCTTCGCGGTGCTCGACGTGCGGAACGCCAAGATCCACACCTTCAAGGTGCCGAACCCGCGGCTCAACCTGCTGCTCCGCGGCGAGGCGGCCTCCTTCGCCACCATCTACACGGGGCTGTGATCGGCGCCGCGGCGGCGCGCATCGCACCACGTCATCTCCCGGCGTCCACCGGGCCCGGGGCGCCCACCGCGCCGCCGGCGTCGCCGCGCCCTCCGCCGCTCATCCCGGCGGAGGGCGCGGCGCCCGCGCCCGCCCAGCACCGGGGCCCGCCCGGGCGGCGGCCCGGGCGGCGGCCCGGGCGGCGGACGAGGTGGCGAGCGATCGCTGCGATGCCGCCATGCGGCGTCGCAGCGACGCCGCGGCGCCGTCACGCCGCAGCAGCAGAAACCTGCAGTGGCGCGACCCGCGAGGGCGCCGCACAGGCAATCAGCTGTAGGAGATCTACGCCTCTGGCCACATCGCAGCACGCACAAGCAGAGCGAAAATGACCGATTCCGTGAAAGAGAACTACGATCAAGCCGGTAGCTTCAGTTATCCTCAGTCTGCCATGGACCGTCGCGCGCAGATCACCGCAACCCCGCTTCATGTACCCAGCATTCTTGTGGTCCTTGATCCGGCGTGGCCGGCGCTCTTCAGCCTGTGCCTCGCGGTGGCGCCGGGCTGCGGGGTGCTCCTGCACCGCTGCGACGCGGCCACGGCCGCGACGATCGCCGCCGAGCGGCGGCCGCTCGCGATCATCCTGTCGAACAGCGTCTACGCGATGGATCCGGCCGAGTTCGACGCGCTCGCCCGGGACGTCCACTCGACGCTGCTGCGGCTCGACGAGGAGGTCAGCGAGCGGGAGCTGGAGGCGATGCTGAGCGGCGCGCTGCGCGAGACGCGCGAGATGAACGCGCAGCGCGAGGCGGCGCGGCGCGACGAGGGCAGCGGGCGCTACACGGTGATCGGCGCGCAACGCAGCGAGACCGTCGGCGCGATGAGCGCCGTGGACGCGCGCGCGGCGTCGCGGCCGGGCGCGAGCGCCGATCCCCGGCTCGCGCCGCGGCAGCGCGATTCGTCGCCGGGGCCGAGCACGATGCCGCCGCCGTCGTCGCGCACCGCCGCCCCGCCCTCGGTCCGGCTGCCGCTGCCGAGCCACGCGGTCACCCCGGTGCCTCCGTCCAGCGCGCCGCCGTCGTTCCGCTCCCCTCCCTCCGTGCGCTCGGCGCCGCTGTCGTCGCGCGCGCAGGCGCCTGCATACGCCTCGGGCGTGCCTCGCTCGGTTCCGCCGCCCGCCTCGCGCCCGCTCTCGAGCCTGCCGCCTGCCCATCCGGTCGTCGCGAGCGCCCCGCTGTCGGTCCCGCCCCCGTCCACCCGCGCGGCGGCCGCCTCGGTGCGCGCCGAGCTGCGGTCGAGCCCGCCTCCTTCGACCCGCGCGGTGCCGAACGCGCCGCCGCCGTCGTCGCGCGCGCCGGGGGGCCCGGTGGCGCGGCGGCCGACGCCGATGCCGCCGTCGAGCTCGCAGGCCGGGCCGCCTTCCTCCACGCGGACGCTGCCGAGCCCGCCGTCCGTGCGCGGCGTGTCCAGCTCGCCCGCCTCGGTCCGCTCGAGCTCACCCGGTCGGCTTCCGGGCACCGAGCCCCCGCCGTCGATCCGCACGATGGGACCGCTGTCGGCCCGCCTGGCCCCGCCGTCCTCGGTGCGCCCCGAGCTGTCGCCGCGCTCGGGCGTGCGGGAGCGGGGCAGCGAGGAGCTCGACGCCGTGTTCGAGGATCAGAAGCTGCCGCTCGACGCGCTCGCGCGCGGCAACCGGGGCAGCTCGACGCGCTGACACGCCGGGGCGACGCCGTCCGGCGAGCGCAGGAGCTCGCCGGACGGCGTCGACCTACCCGCGCGGGCGCGCGACCCACGACACGGTGGAGGCCGCGACGCGCCCGAGCAGATCGCCGGCGATGTCGAGGAGCGCCGGGGGCGCGGGGGCGCCGAGATCGCGGCCCAGGTCGACGAGGATGCGATCGACGCACTCCATCGCGCTCGAGGCGGCGAGCTCCATGCCCGCGCCGCGTCCGCCGGCGGCGCGCCCCGCGAGGTAGAGCCCCCGCACGGGCGTGTACACCGCCGGCCGCGCGCGGCCGACCTGGCCAGGCGTCTGCGCGGTCCCGGCCGCGGGCTCGCCGCCCGGACCGCACGCCGGCGCGCGCTCGTCCCCGGGCGAGCCATCGACGAAGACCGCCTCGGAGAGCAGGCCGGGCACCGCGCCGGCGAGCGCGCGCAGGAGCTCGTCGACCGTCGCGGGGGGCGCGCCGGGCGAGGCGCCGCCGCTCGCGCCGGACACGGCGCACGCGCAGAGGAGCTCGTGCCCGGGCGGCGCGAGCGACGGATCGAAGCGCGTCGGCGCGACGCAGTAGAACGGCAGGGCCGGCGCGCCGCTGCCGCCGCCGAGGCCGGCGAGCGCGCCCGCCGCGGCGAGCCGCCGGCGCAGCCCGATCTTCACCTGGACCTGCCTCGGCAGCGGCGTCAGCGCGCGGGCGCGCGCCACGTACGCCTCGGGGAAGTGCGGCTCGCCCACGAGCTCCGCGACGGTGGACGCGACGCCGGCCGTGCTCACCACGATGCGCGCCGACAGGATCGTCCCGTCCTCGAGCTCCACGCCGCGCACGCGCCGATCGCGCACGCGCACGCGGCGCACGGCCGTGCCCGTCCGCACGGCGGCGCCGAGCTCGCGGGCCAGGCGGCAGAAGACCTCGGGGACCCGGGCCGCGCCGCCCTCGGGGTAGCTCTGCCGTCCGGCGCGGGCGAGCTGGCGCAAGGCGAGGAGCGCCTCGCCGGCCGACGCCTCGGACCCGGGCAGCAGCAGCGGCAGGCCGAGCAGCCCGCCGAGCCGGGCCGCCGCCGCGGCGCGCGGGAGGAAGCGGGCCGCGTACGCCTCGGCCGTCACGTCGTCGCACGCGGCCAGGTCCACGTCGCGCATCGCGGTCGCGTGCGCGAGGAGGCGCGCGGCGCGCGCGGCCTCCAGGGGCGTGAGCTCGAGGGCGCGCGCGAGATCCAGCGCGGTCGCGGCCAGCCGCCGGAGATCCGCCGGGAGGGCGACGCGGCCGCCGCGCGCAGCCCCGGCGTGGGCGCCGCGCGCGGCGCCGGCGAAGCAGAGCGCGGCGGGCTCGCCGCTCTGGCGGAAGGCGATGGCGTCGCCCTGGCCCACGCGGCGGAGCACGTCGCCGAGCGGGCCGTCCTCGCCCCGGCAGAGCATGTGCGTGCCTGTATCGACACGGAAGCCGTCCCTCTCGACCGCCGCAGCGGAGCCGCCCAGGCGGCGCTCCTTCTCGGCGAGGAGGGTCGGGATACCGGCGTGCGACAGGAGGAGCGCCGCGGCCGCGCCGCCGACGCCCGAGCCGATCACCACCGCGCGCAAGGGGACCTCGTCGTCCATCACGTCGCGAGAACATAACGCGGCGAGCCCGCGCGCGGCGTATCGCCCAGCACCGTCCGGCGTCGCGCGGAATCTCGCCAAGGAGCGCGCGGAGCGCGAGGCGCGCGGCGAGCGTTGACCCTCGAGAGCAGCCGCCCGTAGAGTGTAGCCTTGCAGCCGACGTGCCCGCCATGAAGACCTGCCCGCAGTGCCACCAGCGCTATCCGGCCGAGAGCACCTTCTGCTTCATCGACGGCTCGTCGCTCGTCTCCGAGAAGGACCCCCGCATCGGGATGTCGATCGCGGGCCGCTACGTCATCGAGCAGGCGCTCGGGATCGGCGGGATGGCCACGGTTTACCGGGCCTACAACAAGCTCATCGGCACGCCGTGCGCCATCAAGATCCTGAACCGCGAGTTCGCGCAGGACACGACGACGCGCGAGCGCTTCCGGCGCGAGGCGCGGCACGCGCAGCGGCTCGCGCACCCGAACATCATCGAGATCTTCGATCAGGGCGACACCGACGACGGGCTGCCCTTCCTCGTGATGGAGCTGCTCCAGGGGACGAGCCTCGCCGACGTGGTGGAGCGCAGCCGGGTGCCGCTCGCGCGGGCGCTGCCCATCTGGGTGCAGATGGCGCGCGCCCTCGGCCGCGCGCACGACTTCGACGTCGTGCACCGCGACCTCAAGCCCGAGAACGTGTTCCTGCTGAAGGGCGACTGGGTGAAGCTCCTCGACTTCGGCATCGCCCGGTGCGCGCAGGACGCGCGGCTCACGAACCTCGGCGAGATCTTCGGCACGCCGCAGTACATGGCGCCCGAGCGCAGCACGACCATCGACGCGGGCCCCCCGGCCGACCTCTACTCGCTCGGGGTCATCATGTTCGAGATGATCACGCAGCGGCTGCCGTTCGACGCGCCCGATCCGGCGAGCTGGATCCTGAAGCACCTGAACGAGCAGCCGCCGCACCTCCAGGAGCTCGCGCCGGAGATGCCCGACGCGCTCGACCGCCTGGTCAACGCCCTCATGGCGAAGGACCCTTCGGCGCGCCCCGTCGACGCGTACCGCGTGCTCGCGGAGCTCGAGGAGATCGCGGCGGCGAGCGGGATCGCCCTCCCCCCGCCGCCCGAGGCGATGCCGCGCGACTCGGCGGTGCGCTCGCGCGGCGCCGGGCGCGATCCCTGGGTCAGCCGGCTCGATCTGTTCGAGAAGATGACGGCCCGCGCCTTCGGCGCGTCCGCGCCGGCGGAGATCCAGCGGCAGCTCGAGGGGCTGCGGGGCCTCGTGCGGGAGCACGTCGAGCTCCGCTCGAGGGCGCTCGACGAGCAGCGGCGCCTCGAGGGCGTCGCCGAGGAGTGGCGCGACGGCCGGCTGCAGATCGGGCGGGCGATGGACGCGCTCACCGTCGACGCCTCGCTCACGCGCGAGGAGGCCCGCTCGTTCCGCGCCAGGGTGGCGCCGCTCAACGCGGCGACGCAGGCGTTCGTCCCCGCGGTGCTGAGCGCGCACAAGGAGGCCGTGCGCTGGGAGGGCCGGTGCGGGTTCGCCGAGCCTTACCTCGAGCTCGCCGCCAGCTACCGCCGGCTGGCCGAGCTCGTCGAGGGCTGGTACGCGTCGCGGAAGGCGGATTACGAGGCGGAGAGCGAGGCGATCGCCCGCGAGCACGAGGTGGCCGAGGTGGACGCGCAGATCAAGAAGCTGCGCGAGCGCCTCGAGGAGCTCGATCGACAGCTCGAGGCGCGGCGCCGGGAGTCCCAGGAGCGCATCGCCGAGATCGGGCGCAGGGCCGATCAGCTCGACGCGGAGCTGCTCCACCTGGCCAGCCGCTTCTGCGCGCCGCTCCGGTCCAAGCCGGAGCTCGGCACGCTCTTCGTGGAGCTCGAGCGGCTCGCCGGCTGAGCGCTCCGGTCCGGCGCGCCCCGGACGCGCCGCCGGCGGCGGGCGGATCTCCCGCGCAGCGCGCCGATCCGGCGCGGACGCGCGCGCCGGGATCGCGCCGGCGCCGCAGCAGGCCTCCGTTGCCCGGTGTTGCGCCGCGCGCCAGCACAGTCGCCGCGCTCCGCGCGTACTAAGCTACCCCACGTGACGCCCGCCCCCGCAGAAGAGCCGCGGCGCCCCTCGCCGCGCGCGCCGGGACGCATGCGCCGCGCCGCGTCCGCCGCGGCGACGGCGCTCGGGCTGGCCCTTGTGTTCACCGGCGCCGCGGCGGTCGGCGTCGCGCTCCACCTCGACACGCCCGCCGCGCGCCGCGTCGCCCGCGACGCCACGAACCGGCTGCTCGGCTCGCTGTTCTACGGGCGGATCGTCGCCGACGAGATCGACAGGCTCGGCCTGAACGGCGTGCGGATCCGCTCCGCGGTCGCGCTCGACCCGCGGGGGAACAAGGTGATCCGCGCGAGCGGCATCGCGGCGCGCGCCGACGTGCTCGCGATCGTCCGCGGCGCGCTCCTCGGGACGGGCGCGCTCCGCGTCGAGCTCCCGTCCATCCGGGTCGAGCAGATCGAGGTGCTGGTCCAGGACAACGGCGCCGGCGGGGTCACCCTGGGCGACACGTTCGCGCCGCTGCCGCCGAGCCGCCCGCCCTCGTCGGCGCCCGAGGCGCCGCCGCGCGAGGTCGTCGTCGCGCTCTCGCGCATCGAGATCGGGCGGGGGTGGGTCCACGGGCAGCTCGCGCCGCCGCGCGCGCTGGACGCCGACATCAGCCGGCTCGTCGGGTCGGTGCACATCGGCCCGGACGGCGTGGCGCTCGACGTGGACCAGACCGGCCTCGTGGACCGCGCGCTCCTGCCCGCCCGGACCGCCGGCACGGCGAACTACCACCTCCGCGCGGGCGAGAAGGTCCGGATGTGGAGCAGCTTCGCCGGACGGCTCGCCGACGTCGAGATCACCGCGCGGGCCGTGCTCGACGACGATCACCTCGAGGCGCACGCGAGCGTCCCGCGCGCCACGCCGGAGCAGCTCCGGAGCCTCGTGCCGGATCACCCCCTGACCGAGCCGGTCGCCGCGCGCGTCGCCCTGAACGGCCATCTCCCCCAGCTCGACGTGGCGGCCTCGTTCTCGGCGGATCCGGCCGGCCCGGCGGGGGGCAGCGTCGCCCTGGCGGGGCGGCTCGACGTGACGGGGCCCGTCCGGCTCGACGCCGACGTGCAGGCGCGCGACGTGGATCTGCGGCTTTTCGGCGTGCGCCTCTCGTCCGATGCGACGGGCGACGAGCGCGGCGCGGCGCCCTCCAGGACAGGCGCGGCGTCCACCCGGACAGGCGCGGCGTCCACCCGGACAGGCGCGGCGTCCACCCGGACAGGCGCGGCGTCCACCCGGACAGGCGCGGCGTCCACCCGGACAGGCGCGGCGTCCACCCGGACAGGCGCGGCGTCCACCCGGACAGGCGCGGCGTCCACCCGGACAGGCGTGGCGCCCGCCCGGACAGGCGCGGCCGCGACCAAGACCGCGCCGGGGACCGGCGGCGCGCCGGAGGAGGCGGCGACCTCGATCACCGCCGACGGCCGGGTGCGCGTCGAGCTCGGCGACGAGCTCCGGCTCGCCGTCGAGGCGCGGACGGAGCCGACCGAGCTGCTCGGCGAGCGGGTGCCGGCCGCGGACGTCCACCTCGTGCTCGACCGCGGCGAGCTCCACGTGCGGACGCACCTCCACGAGCCGGGCGCGCCGATCGACGCCGCCGTCTCGGTCCTGCCGGGCGGCCAGGGCATCCGCTTCGCGGCCACCGCCGACATCCCGGCGATCGCCGCGGCCCCGCGCCTCGCCGGGCCCGTCGACGGCGCCGGCCGCGTGCGCGTCGAGGGGAGCCTGCGCGACGGAGCGCTCGACGCGCACGTCGAGGGCGCGTTCGCCAGGCTCCGGGTCGGCCCGGACGTCGCGCTCGCCAGCGCGCGCTTCGCGGGGCGGGTCACCGGGCCGCTCGACACGCTCGCGGTGAGCGGCTCGCTCTCCGGCCAGGAGGCGCTCGCCGGCGGCCACACGTTCGACGAGGTCACGGCGCAGATCTCCGGCCCGCTCGCCGCGCCGAAGCTCCGCGCGACCGTCACCGACGGCGACGACGCCCTGGACGCCTCGGCCCGGCTGAGCACCGCCACCGGGGCCCTGCGCGGCGTCGAGCTCCGGCTGAAGCGCGACGGCGCCGTGGTCGTCGGGAAGATCGCGGCCATCGACCCGTCGGCCGGAGGGCTCGCCGTCGATGGGATCGAGCTCGCCTCCGCCGAGCTCGGCTCGCTCAAGGGCCAGCTCGCGGTGCGCGGCGACGACGTGACCGGGCGGCTCCAGGGCGACGACATCGACGTCGGCCGCCTCGCGCGGATGCTCGGGATCCCGCTCCGCGTGCGCGGGCGCGCGGACGTCGACGTCGCGCTCGACCAGGACCGCAACACCGGGCGCTCGGGCCACGTGCGGCTCGATCTCACGGGCGGCGAGGTCGCGTTCCTGTCCGGCGTCTCGGCGCACCTCGCCGCGACCTTCGAGCGCGACCAGCTCAAGGCCGACGGGCTCGTGCGCATCGACGCGGCGGCGCCGCAGCCGGCCGGAGGACGCGCGGGGAACGATGCGTCGAACGGCGCGCTGCCGCGGTGCCCCGGCACCCTCGCGAGCGTGCGGGTGTCCGGCGCCGAGGGCACGCTGAAGGGGCCCCTCCTGCGCGCGGAGACGTGGGCCGGCCTCGTGGGGCAGGCCGAGGTCGCCGCGGACGACTGGGACCTCGGGTGCCTCGCGCGGCTCATGCCGATCGCGCACGTCGTGAGCGAGGTCCGCGGCAAGCTCACGACCCGCTTCCGGGTGTCGCGCGCGCCCGGCGAGGCGTTCCCCTCGCTGCACGACGTGCTCGTGCGGACGCAGGGCCTCGCGCTCGCGGGGCCTCACCGCCTCGGCGCCGAGCGCCCGGCCTGGGAGTCGCGCTTCATCGACGCGCAGCTCAAGGGCTCGCTCGACGGGACGACCGGCAAGGCCGAGGCCGCGCTGACCCTGTACGACGGCGGGCTGCTCGCCGACGCCTCGGGCTCGGTCGACCTCGACCTCGCGGCGCTCGCCGGTCCGCCCGCGGGCCGGTGGCCGTCGCTCCTGCGCTCGCCCATCGCCGCGCAGGTCTCCTTCCCGCGGCGCCGCGTGGACGAGCTGACCACCCTCCCCTCGTTCGTGCGCGACGCGCTCCCGCCCCTCGCCGGCGAGCTGCGGATCGACGCCTACGCGGGCGGCACCCTCGCGCGCCCGTCCCTGACCGCGCGCACCCTCTGGTGGGGCCTCACGTACGCGCCGCCCGGCGCGACGGGCGCGACGGATCTCCTGTTCCCCACCGATCTCGACGCGTGGCTCACGTACGACAGCGAGAAGGCCACGCTGGACGCGCACGTCACGCGCGGCCCGGACGAGATCGCGACCGCGCGCGCCGAGGTGATCGCGCCGCTCGACCGCCTCCTCGCGGCCCCCTCGCCGCGCGCGCTGCGCGGCGCGCCCCCGCCCCCGGCGTGGACCGGTCGCTTCCGCGCGACGCTGCGCGACGTCCCGCTCGGCGAGATCCCGCTGCTCGGCGACAGCGGCATCGGCGGGCGCGTGAGCGGCGAGATCGAGATGCGCGACCTCAACGTCGCGCCCGCGCTCACCGCGCACCTCGCGCTGCCGGGGGTCACGATCGGGAGCGACCTCGCCTTCGAGCGCGGCGTGCTCTCGCTGCGGATCGATCCGAAGCGCGGGACGGACCGCGGGCAGCTCCGCGTCACCGAGCTCGCGCTCGAGGGCCCGCGCGGCGGCAAGCTCCGGGCGAACGCGTACGCCAGCGTGCGCTTCCGCCACGGGTTCCTCCCGGTCCCCGACGGCGAGCACACCGACCTCGCCCTCTCGGCGGAGCGCTTCCGGCTCGCGGCGCTGCAGCCCCTGGTCGGCGGGCTGCTGAGCAAGATCGACGGCACCCTGGACGGCGACCTGCGCGTCGAGCTCGGCGGCGCGTACGGAGACGACGGGGGCAGCGTCCGCGCCCAGCTGGAGGTCCGCGACGGGGTCGTGCACATCCCCGAGCTCGGCCAGGAGCTGCGCGACGTCGGCGCCCGCATCACGGCCGGCGGCGGCGTCGTCCGGATCGAGGGCCTGCGCGCGGCGGGCTCCACCGGGCTGGCGGAGGGATGGGCGCTCCTCCGGCTCAACGGGCTCGCGCTGCGCGACGGGGCCGGGGCGCTGACGATCGCCGACGACCAGGCGCTCCCGCTCACGCTCGAGGGGGTGCCGCTCGGGACCGCCTCGGGGTCGCTGTCGTTCATCGCGGAGAAGAAGCCCGGCGAGCTCGCGCTCTACGCGACGGTCCCGAGGCTCCGCCTCACGCTGCCGGCGACGAGCAGCCGCGACGTGCAGCCGCTCGGCGACAACCCCGACATCTCCGTCTCCCACCCGCTCGGGCCGGAGAAGCAGAAGCGCGCCGCGGACGCGCTCCGCTACGCGATGACGTTCGACGTGCACGACGCGGCGGTCAGCGGCGCCGGGCTGCGGCTCTGGCTCCGGAGCGCCGAGGACGCGCCGCCGCGGGTGGTGATCGGCGAGGACGTGCTCGTGTCGGGCGGCATCGTGATCACGCGGGGCGCGCTCGAGATCTACGGCAAGACGTTCGAGATCGAGGGCGGGCGCGTGCGCCTGCGCGAGGAGGATGCGTCGAACCCGCACCTGAACGCCACGGCGCACTGGGACGCCCCGGACGGCACGCGCATCCACGTCGCCTTCAACGGCAACCTCCGGCCCATCACCGAGCGGTCGCTGCGCTTCACCTCGAGCCCGCCGAGCTCGCAGCAGGACATCCTCGCGCGGCTCCTGTTCGGCGCCGATTTCTCCGAGGGCGCGCAGGCGGCGGGCGCCGAGACGCCCGCGGGGCTGGCCGCGGGCCGCGTCGCCGCGTCGGTCGGCAGCGAGCTCGCGGCGGCGCAGTTCAACGCGCTCCTGAGCGGCATCGCGCCGCTGCGCGGGCTGTCGACGCGGTTCGGGACCACGGCGGACGGCACGCTGCGGACGAGCCTCGTCTACCGCCTGAACGACGACCTGACCGCGCAGGCCACCTTCCAGGAGGGCGCGGTGCGGGGCACCACGACCAGCGACAGCGGGCCGACCCCGGGGGGGACGGCGAGCGAGCGCGGCACGCGCACCGAGGTCACCATCGACTGGCGCTTCGACGAGCACTGGACGCTCCGCGGCACCGTGGGCGTCGACGCGCGCCAGGCGACCTCGGGCATGCTCGACCTGCTCTGGCAGTACCGCTACTGAGCGGCGCGCGGGGCGCCTTCGCGCCGCGCTACCCCGCGGCCCGCGCGGGCAGCCGGATCTCGCGCCCGCCGACGATGAGCGTGGGCGGCTCGGCCTCGACGAGCAGCGGGGCGAGCTGCGACTGCGCGTGGCGCGAGAAGCGCGCCTCGAGCGCGCCGCCGCGGGCGCGCGCGTACACGACGCCGTCCTCGCCGAGGGAGAGCGTCGCCGGATCGAGCGGCTCCTCGGTCCCGTCGAACAGGACCAGCGTGACCGCGCCGCCGTCGCCGATCCGGAGCGCGTCGACGAAGAGCGGGGCGTCGTCGGCCTGGAAGTAGCACCAGTCGTAGCCGTTCGAGAGGATCGGACGGCCGTCGTCCGGGTGCCGCGCGATCCACGACCTCAGCCCACGCTCGAGCGCGGGGTGGTCGACGCGGGCGCCGTCGTGCCAGAAGCGGCCCTCGCGATCGAGCCGGATCGAGCTCTCGCGGGACGTTCCTGGGGGCGGCGCGAACCGGAAGAAGTCAGGATGGTCGCCGGGCTTCATGGGTCACCTCGCAGGAGAGATGCGGCCCGGCGCGGCGCCGCGCAAGCCGCGCGCGCCGGGGAGTACTATAGCGAGCCCATGCGATCCCAGACGGACGAGGCCAAGGCCGACGAGCACCTGCGCGCGACGCGGGCGTACTACGACGAGTTCTCCGCGCGCTACGAGGACCGGCGCGGGGGCCGCGACGTCGGCGGCTACCACGATGTCGTCGACGCGCTCGAGGTCGACTTCGTGCGGCGCTTCGGCGAGGGCCGCGACGTGCTCGAGGTCGGGTGCGGCACCGGGCTCCTGCTCGCGCGGATCGGCGCGTTCGCGCGCTCCGCGCGCGGGGTCGACCTCTCGCCCGGCATGCTCGATCGCGCCCGCGAGCGCGGCCTCGACGTCGTCGAGGGGAGCGCGACCGCCCTGCCCTTCCCCGACGAGAGCTTCGACGTCGCCTGCTCGTTCAAGGTGCTCGCCCACGTCGAGGACGTGCGCCGCGCGCTGTCGGAGATGGCGCGCGTGGTGCGTCCCGGCGGGCACGTGATCGCCGAGTTCTACAACCCCTACAGCCTGCGCGGGCTCGTGAAGAAGCTCGGCCCAGCGGGCGCCATCAGCGACCGGACCCGCGAGAGCGCCGTCTACACGCGGTTCGACGCGCCGCGCGCCGCCGCCGCCCTGATGCCGGAGGGCGTGCGCGTCGTCGCCTCGCGGGGCGTGCGCATCGTGACCCCGTTCGCGGCCGCGATGCGCGTGCCGGGCCTCGGCCGGCTCCTGCGCCGGGCGGAGTGGGCGCTGTGCGACACGAGGCTCGCCGAGCTCGGCGGGTTCTGGATCGCCGCCGCGCAGAAGGCGTGAGCCGCGCCGCCGGCCCCGGTCAGAACCGGCCGAGGAGCCCCGCGTACAGGCCGCCGGGGAGCGCGGAGATCGTCGGCGCCGCGGTGAAGCCCGGGGGCGGGGGCGGCACGCGGCGCGTGCGGAAGGAGACCCGCTCCGGGACGAACGTGATCTGCGCGTGGGCGATCCCCGCCGCGACGAGCGTCGCGAACGTCCCGAAGGCCACGCGGTTGACCGCGGCCGCGGTCTCGATCCGGCTGTTCAGCGCGTCGATGTCGACGGCCTGCGCGGGGGTGCCCGGCGCCCTGGGCCGCGGCGTGACGTCGACGTTCGTGTAGCTCGACAGCGCCAGGGCCGACACGATCGACGTCCCGCCTGCGACCGCCTGGCTGACCAGGAAGAACCAGCCGAGCCCCTCGTCGCCGTTCTGGAACTGCCCCACCCCGAACGGCAGCATCGCGATCCAGCGGGAGCTCTGCGCCACGACCCGCTCGCGCCCGGCGAGCCGGTGGAGCTCGGCGATCCAGCGGCGCTCGTCGTCGCGGCCCCGCTCGATCCGCAGCCGCTCCGTGCGCTGCGCCTCCGCCTTCTGCCGGGTCATCTCCTCGATCCGCGCCCGGATGCGCGCCCGGACCGCGGTGAACCGGTCGATGACCTCGGGCTGGAACACCGCCGGGTTCGGCGAGTACACCGGGTTGTCGAGGAGGATCTGCTCGATGTAGGCGTCGGCCTCGCTCGTGCGCCGCAGCGCCACGAGCGCCGCGGCGGCGAGGCCGCGCGCCCGCTCGACCAGGGCGGGATCCGAGATCCGGCACGGCTTGCCCTCGACCTCGGTCGCGCCGCGGTCGCAGGGCGGGGTCGCGGGGTCGAGCATCGCCGCGAAGCGGCTCACGGCCTCCTCGTAGTGCCCGGCGTCGAAGCGCGTCTTGGCGAGCTCGAACTGCTGCATGTCGTCGGCGGCCGCCGGGCCCACGCAGAGGAGCGCGAGGGCGCCCGCGGCGGCCGCGGCGAGGCGCCGCGGCGCGAGCAGGGCGCGGCCGCTCCCGACCGATGGGAAGCGAGCGCCGGGAGATTTCCCGCCTGGAGTTCGCGCAGCCATGCGGAGGGGTGCGCCGTGATGTAGCGGAGTTTGGGCGGGGATGCTGAGATTTCCGGAGCTGACGCCGCAATGATGGCGTCGCCGTCAGCCGGACGGCCAGGAAACGGTGTTCGACTCGCCGGCCACGAGCGTGACGTTGCCGACGAGCGGCGTCGCCTCGGGCGTCGGGGGCGTGAAGATGCAGCGCCCGCTCCAGAACACGTCGCTCAGGGTCACGGTCTGCGGGGCGCCCGCGAAGCCGATCAGGCC
Source organism: Sorangium sp. So ce836 (assembly GCF_028553905.1). Lineage (NCBI taxonomy): Bacteria > Pseudomonadati > Myxococcota > Polyangiales > Polyangiaceae > Sorangium > Sorangium sp. So ce836. The sequence continues at coordinate 8,054,305 of NZ_CP102233.1, forward strand.
GATCTGCGGGCACTGGTACTGCGCGCTCGGCGGCGCGCCGCTCAGGACGACCGTGCTGGGCAGGATCTCCAGCTTGTAGACGATCCGCTGCGGCGCCGTGACCCCGGGCTTGGGCGCGACCACCGAGACGACGCCCGAGTACGGCTTGCAGCACCGCGAGTTGGGCACGCTGATCTGGACGCTGTGCGCGCCGATCTTGAGCGGCGTGACCTTGTTCGCGCCGAACCAGTTGATCTCGACCCCGTCGAGCACCAGCTTGGCGCCGGTCGGGACGATCTGGAAGACGACGTCGCGGACCGCCGGCGCCTCGGCCGAGGAAGCGGCCGGCGGCGCGACGGGCGGCGGATGAAACCGCGGGCGGGGCCGCGGCGTGATCATGGCCTCCGCGGCGCTCGGCGCCGCCTCCGCGGCGCCCGGCGCGACCGCGCGCAGGTTCGGCGGCGGGCTCGGGGCGTCGATCGGCACGGGCCGCGGCGGCGCGCCCGCGAGGGGCGCGTCCCCCTCCGACGGCGCCCCCTCCGACGGCGCCCCCGCCGACGGTGGAGAATCGCGCAGCGCGCGCGCGACGCCGAACGCGGCGACGCCGAGCCCCACCGACGCGAGCGCCACGAGCAGCGCGCGCTGCGCGAGCTGCCTCCGGTTGCGGCTCGCGTTCAGCTTCGCGATCCGCTTGAGGATGGTGAGGTCGGTCGGCGCGAGGGCGAGGGCCCGGTTGTAATCGGCGGCCGCGCCCGGCACGTCGCCGCGCTTGCGGCCGGCCTCCGCGCGCGCCACGAGGCGCGGGACGAGCCGCGCGGCGTGCCGCTCGGCGTAGCCCGCGGGGTCGGCGAAGTAGGCGGCGAGCTCGGCGCGCGGCTCCGCGACGCCGAGCTCGGCCAGCTCGGCCCGGATCAGCTCGGCGAGCGCGCGAGGGCTCGCCGTGCGGCCCGCGATGTCGTGCGAGAGGGCGCCCGCGACGATCCGGCTCCAGCGCGCGCCCACGGCGGGCCGCTCGCGCTCGGCCTCCGGGTAGACCCCCTCGATCACCTTGCGGAGCACCTGCGCCGGGTTCTTGCCCTCGAACGGCAGATGCCCGACGAGGCACTCGTAGAAGAGCACCCCGAGCGCGAAGACGTCGGTGCGCGCGTCGACCTCGCCCCCCTCGATCTGCTCCGGCGCCATGTGCGCCGGCGAGCCGAGCACCTGCCCGGTCGACGTGACGCCCTGGGCGTCGAGGATCTTGGCGATGCCGAAGTCGGTCAGCTTGATGACCACGCTCGCGCCGTCCCAGCTGCCGCCCGGGCGGTCGGACGGCAGCTCGACGAGCACGTTCTCCGGCTTCACGTCGCGGTGGATGATCCCCGAGGCGTGCGCGTGCTCCAGGGCGTCGCACAGCTCGAGCACCACGGCGGCGCCGATCTCGGCCGGCATGTCGCGGTGGGCGCTCAGGATCTTGCGCAGCGTGGAGCCGCGGAGCAGCTCGACGACGAGGTAGCGCTCGCGATCCTGCTCGCTGGAGACGTCGTACACCTCGACGATGCCGGGGTGGCGCAGCTTCGCCGCCGCGCGCGCCTCGGCGACGAAGCGGGCGCCGACCTCGGCGTTTTCGCGGAGGTGCTTGTGGATGATCTTGACGGCGACCTCGCGGCGGAGCCGCGGGTCGCGGGCGCGGTAGACCGTGGCCATCCCGCCGTGGCCGAGCTCCTCGATCAGCTCGTATTTCTCGAGCTTCGGGAGGCCTTCTGCGCCCGCGTGTCGAAAGAGGGATTCCTGCTCGCCCGTCGAGCCCCTATCGCGGGCGAGCAGGCTCATTCAACGACCTTCACCCGAATCGCGTTGGTCGACCCCGAGACGCCGACGGGAGCGCCGTAGATGGTGACGAGCTTGTCGCCCGGCGAGACGAGGCCGTTCGCGAGCAGCTGGCCGGTGGCGCGCTCGATCATCTCGTCCGAGTTGCGGAGCGCGTCGACGGGGAACGGCACCACGCCCCAGAGCAGCGCGAGCCGCCGGCGCGTCGTGTCGTTCGGCGAGAAGGCGACGATCGGCACGACGGGGCGCGCCTTCGACGCGTACCGCGCGGTGAGGCCGCTCTCGGTGAACGCGATGATGAGCTTCGCGCCGATGTCCTTCGCGATGTCGCACGCGGCGCGCGCGGTCGCCTCGGCGACGTTCGCGCGCTGGCCGGGCTGCTCGCTCGAGAGATAGCGGTAGAACGAGCTCTGCTCGGCCTCGGTGACGATGCGGGCCATCATCCGCACGACGAGCGGCGGGTGCGCGCCGGTCGCGGTCTCCTGCGAGAGCATGACCGCGTCGGTGCCGTCGAAGACGGCCGTCGCCACGTCGCTCGCCTCGGCGCGCGTCGGGCGCGTCGCGGTCACCATCGACTGGAGCATCTCGGTCGCGACGATGACCGGCTTCTGGTGCACGCGGGCGAGGCCGAGGATCTCGCGCTGGATGATCGGCACCCGCTCCGGGTTGAACTCCACGCCGAGATCGCCGCGCGCGACCATGACCCCGTCCGAGGCGAGGATGATCGACTCGAGGTTGTCGATGGCGCCGGGCGTCTCGATCTTGGAGACGATCGGCGTCGGGCGACCCCAGGCCTCGCAGATGTCGCGGACGTGCCGGACCTCGTCCGCGTTGCGCACGAACGAGAGGGCGACGTAGTCGACGCCCTGCGCGAGGCCGAAGCTCAGGTCGGCCTTGTCCTTCTCGGTGAGGGCGGAGATCCGCACGCGCCTGGCCGGCAGGTGCACGCCCACGCGATCGCGCAGGCGTCCGCCCTGCGTCACGCCGGCGTGGACGCGCTCGCCCTCGACCTTGGTGACGGTGACCACCACGCGGCCGTCGTCGATGAGGACGACGTCGCCCGGCTGCAGGTCGGAGGCGAGGCCCTCGTAGAGGATCGGGATCTCGCCGGGCGTGGCGACGGGGCTGTCCCGGTTCGCCTCGACCAAGGTAACGGAAGCCCCGTCAGCGACCTCGAAGGTGTTGCCGGGGAAGCGACCGGCTCGGATCTTCGGGCCGCAGAGATCCTGCAGGATCGCCACAGGCTTTCCGCAGGCCTCCGCAGCCGCGCGGACCGTGGCGATTGCCTTGCCATGATCCTCATGCGAGCCGTGAGAGAAGTTGAGTCGAGCGACATCCATACCGGCGCGGATGAGCTGCTCCAGCGTCGTTTGAGAGTCACACGAAGGGCCAATGGTACAGACGATTTTCGCTCTGCGTACGAGCACGGGCGGAGCATGCCACGAGCAGGGGTCGCGACACTACCCTGATTGTGAAGGAGCCATGCTGACTTCACCGGATTCCAACAAAGCCGCTGGGTGGACGAGCCCAGGCGCCGCGCGCGCGCCGGCGCACAGCCGAGCGCGCAGGCCCGCAGCGGGGCAGCGCGCTCCACGCGAGGCCGCGGGCGCCGCGCGAGGCCGCGGGCGCCGCGCGAGGCCGCGAAACGCTGAAAATCAGGCGATCTCTGTGAGGGGCGTGAGCGACGGGGAGGCCAGCGTGCGCCGCAGCGCGGCATGACCTCCCCGCGCGGATCTCGTGGCTAGGAGCGGCGCTCGCGGCGCTCGCGCGGCGGCGGCCCGCCGCGATCGCGCTCCATGCCGGGCCGCGGGCGCCGCGGTCGCGGTCGCCGCCGCGCCCGCCGCCCGGGCCGTCGCGCCGCGGCGGCGGGCCGGCGTCGCGCGCCTGCGCCATGCGCTCGCGCGCCCGGTCGCCCTCCTCGCCCTCCGGCAGCGGGAGCAGCTCGCGCCGGCTCAGCCGGATCTTCCCGTCGCGATCGACGCTCAGCACCTTCACGTCGACCGCGTCGCCCTCCTTGAGGACGTCCTCGACGCGCTCGACGCGCGTGTGGGCCATCTCCGAGATGTGCAGCAGGCCGTCGGTGTTCGGCAGGATCTCGATGAACGCGCCGAAGTCCGTGATGCGCTTGACCGTCCCCTTGTAGGTCGCGCCGACCTCGGGCTCGGCCGTGAGCCCCTTGATGATGTCGAGCGCCCGCTTCACCGCGTCGGAGTCGGACGACGCGACGTTCACCGTGCCGTCGTCCTCGACGTCGATCGCGACGCCGGTCTGGTCGACGATGCCCTTGATGGTCTTGCCGCCGGGGCCGATGATGAGCCGGATCTGGTCGGGCTTCACGCGCACCGTGGTGATCCGCGGCGCGTACTGGCTGAGCTCGGGCCGCGTGGTCGGCAGCGTCTCCAGCATCTTGTTCAGGATGTGGAGCCGCCCCTCGCGCGCCTGATCCAGCGCCTGCATCAGGATCTGCCGGCTCAGGCCGGCGATCTTGATGTCCATCTGGATCGCGGTCACGCCGCGCGCCGTGCCGCAGACCTTGAAGTCCATGTCGCCGAGGTGATCCTCGTCGCCGAGGATGTCCGAGAGCACCGCGTAGCGCTGGCCCTCCATGATGAGCCCCATCGCGATGCCGGCGACGGGCGACTTGATCGGCACGCCCGCGTCCATGAGCGAGAGGCACCCGCCGCAGACCGCCGCCATCGACGACGAGCCGTTCGACTCGAGCGTCTCCGACACGATCCGGATCGTGTAGGGGAACTGATCCGGCGGCGGGATCATCCGGGAGAGCGCGCGCTCGGCGAGGGCGCCGTGGCCGATCTCGCGCCGGCCGGGGCCGCGCAGCGGCTTCGTCTCGCCGGTCGAGAAGGGCGGGAAGTTGTAGTGGAGGTAGAAGCGCTTCCACGTCTCGCCCATCAGGCCGTCGATCTTCTGCTCGTCGGTCGAGGTGCCGAGCGTCGTCGTGACGATCGCCTGCGTCTCGCCGCGCTGGAACAGCGCGCTGCCGTGCACGCGCGGGAGCAGGCCCACCTCGCACATGATCGGCCGGATGCTCTTGCCGTCGCGGCCGTCGATGCGCCGGCCCTCGTCGATCACGTAGGTGCGGACGACGTGCGCCTTGCGCTCCTCGAACTCGGCCTTCACGAGCCCCTGGAGGGGGAGGAGCTTCTCGGGGCCGAGCTCGGCCGCCAGGGTCTCGGTCAGCTTCTTCTTGAGCGTGCTGTAGCCGTCGTAGCGCGCCTTCTTGTCGGTCACCCGCGTCGCGGCCTTGAGGTCCTCGTCGACGATCTGGGCGACGCGCTGCTTGACGTCGTCCGGCAGCGCCGGCGCGACGAACTCGCGCTTCGGCTTGCCCACCGCGGCGCGCATCTTCTCGATGAGGTCGATGACCGGCTGCGCCGTCTCGTGCGCGAACATCAGCGCGTCGATGATCTCGGCCTCGGTCGCCTCCGCGGCGCCGCCCTCGACCATCACGATCGCGTCGCGCGAGCAGGCGACGACGAGGTCGATGTCGCACCGCTCGATGTCGGCGACCGTCGGGTACGCGACGAACTCGCCCTCGAGGCGGCCCACGCGCACGCCGACGACCGGACCGTGCCAGGGGATGTCCGAGATGTGCAGCGCGGCGCTCGCGCCCGTCAGGGCGAGGACGTCGGCTTTGTTCTGTTTGTCGCTGGAGAGGACCGTGGCGATGATCTGCGTGTCCCGCTTGAACCCCTCCGGGAAGAGCGGGCGGAGCGGGCGGTCCATGAGGCGGCTCGAGAGGATCTCCTCCTCGCGCTGGCGCGCCTCGCGCTTGAAGAACCCGCCGGGGATCTTGCCGGCGGCGTACGTCTTCTCGACGAACTCGCAGGTGAGGGGGAAGAAGTCGAGGCCCGGCCGCTCGTCCTGCGAGACGGCGGTCACGAGCACCATGGTATCGCCGTAGGTGACGAGCACGGCCCCGTGGGCCTGCTTCGCCAGGCGGCCGGTCTCGAGGGTGAGGGCACGGCCGCCCACCATGACGGATTCACGAACGAACATCAGGATTTCAGCTCTCTCTCGCGCGAGCGCGAGGGCCGCTGCGTGCGGCGCTACGCCGAGCGCGAGGGGCTGCTCTTCTTCCTCGATTCCTGCGCAGGAGCCGCGCTGCTGCTGCGCACGAAGCGAAGACGAAGACGCGCGGAGCCCGCGCTCGGGAACGGCGAGGCCGAGCGCCCCGCCGTCCCGTGGTCAATGAATGTGCTCCTTAGAGCGTTCGCCCCGCTCTCGCCAGCGCAAAACGCATGCGTTCAGGGGTGCGTGCCGCAAAACCTCCCGAACGGAAGGGCCGGAACGCCGGTCGGCGACGCGTTGACGTTGGGCGCGCGGGGGTGACGATGGGGCGGCACGGGGCTGCGGGCGGCAGGCGGACACGCCCGGCCGACCGCGGCCGGCGCTCGCACCTGCCCCGACACCGCGGGCAGAAGGCAGACGGGCGCCGGCGGGAGGCAGACGATCAGGGGCCGAAGGCAGACGGACGCCGCGCGGGCGCGCGGCGTCCTCGGGAGCGCGCCGGCTGGACCGGCGCAATCTGCCTGAAATCCGCTACTTGCGGAGGTTCAGGCGGTTGATGAGGCTGCGGTAGCGCTCGATGTCGATGCGCTTCAGGTAGTCGAGCTGACGGCGGCGCTGGCTCACCAGCTTCAGCAGACCCCGGCGGGAGTGGTGGTCCTTCTGGTGGGTGCGGAAGTGCTCCTGCAGCTGGTTGATCCGCTCGCTGAGGAGCGCGATCTGGACCTCGGGCGACCCGGTGTCGCCCTCGTGGATCGCGTACTTCTGGATGATGTCCGTCTTCTGAACAGAATGCAGCATGGCTGGCTCTCCATGGCCTCTCCGGTGCGCTGCCGAGCGCCCGGGCCGACGCGTCTTCACGACGCCGGCGACTGGCCAAGCGACGCCTGAAGGCGAGCCCCGCGCCCGGAGCGGCGGGAGCCCGCGAAATTCAGGCCAGTGAGCTGAGGAGCGCGCGAGTATACGCAGACGCCTCGGTCCGTCAACGCGGTCGACGTGGCCCGCGCGATTTGTCACCCCCAGAACGGCCGATTGGCTACCCTCGGTCAGCGATGCCCGGCACCCTCCGGCCCCCTGAAGACGCTCCCCGACTGCAGTCGGACCCTTCCCGACCGCAGTCGGACCCGCGCGGCTCCCGACCGCAGTCGGACGCCCGCGGCTCGCAGTCGGACCTGCATATCGCGCACGCGATGACGAGCCTGTCGACCTCCGCCAACGCGCCCCCGAGCTCCGGGAGCGACAACGCGACGCCGAAGGTCTGCCCCACCTGCGGGGTGCGGTACCCGGCCGAGTTCAGGGTGTGCCCGCGCGACGCCGCGACGCTCGACGACTCCGTGGACGACGCGCTCCGCGACGATCTCGTCGGCAAGACGCTCAACGAGACGTACACGGTCATGCGCGTCGTCGGCGAGGGCGGCATGGGGCGCGTCTACGAGGCGCGCCACACCCGGATCTCGAGCAAGCGCTTCGCTATCAAGATGCTGCACCCGGAGTACGCGCGGCAGCCGCAGGTGATCTCGCGCTTCCAGCGCGAGGCCGAGGCCGCGGCCGCGGTGCAGAGCCCGTACGTCGTCACCGTCTTCGACGTCCACCGCACCGCGGAGGGGCGGCCGTTCCTCGTCAACGAGTTCCTCGAAGGCAAGGAGCTCGCCGACTACCTCACGGAGGTCGGCAAGATGAAGACCGGCCCCGCCGTACGCATCGTCCGGCAGATCTGCAAGGCGCTCGCCGCCGCGCACGCGAAGGGCGTGGTGCACCGCGACATGAAGCCGGAGAACGTGTTCCTCACCGGCGACCTCGCCATGCCCACGGCCAAGGTGATCGACTTCGGCATCTCCAAGGTCGACGACGCGCCGGGCGCCGCGCTCACGCAGACCGGCATGATCATGGGCACGCCGTCCTACATGGCCCCGGAGCAGGCCCGCGGCGAGCGCGTCGATCACCGGGCGGACATCTACGCCGTCGGCGCCATCCTCTACTGCGCCCTCACCGGCAGCCGCCCGTTCGACCGCAACGACCCGACCGCGACCCTGACCGCGGTGCTCACCGAGGACCCGCCGCGCCCGCGCTCGCTCGAGCCGAGCATCCCCGAGCCGCTGGAGATGATCATCCAGCGGGCGATGGCGAAGGAGCCCAGCCACCGCTACCAGACGATGGAGGAGCTCGACGCGGAGCTGGCGCTCTACGACACGAGCGAGCCCGAGCCGCGGGAGCTGAGCTCCCCCGTCGTCCAGCCCGGGCAGCCCGGGCCGCGCACGTCGCTGCCGTCGGCGCCGCGCGCCGCGACGATGCAGCTCCGCCAGGCGCAGCAGGTGAGCATGGCGAGGCCGCTCATCCTGCTGCTCTCGGCGCTCGGCCTCTTCTGGGTCGCCGGCGGCCTGATCACGCTGGTCACCGCGATCATCCGCCTCTCGCGCGGCGGCACCGTGACCGACAACCTGACCGGCCTCGAGGCGGTCCTGCTCGCGTCCGGGATCGGCTTCGCGCTGATCACCCCCGCGCTGATCGGCGCGCGCCACGTGCGCCGGAACGTGTGGAACAACAGCATGAAGTCGGTCGATCTGGCCGACAACCTCCGCCGGCCGATCGTCGTCGGGCTGTGCGCCTACGGCTTCTCGTCGCTGCTCGTGCGGGTCGTCGAGGCCGTCGTCCTCCGGCGCGCGGCCGGCGTCGCCTGGCCCATGTGGGACGTCGTGCTGTTCGCGATCGGCGCGGTCGGGGCCGCCGGGGCGTACCTCCTGCTCCGCAGCGAGAGCCGGTAGCCCGGCGATCTAGCCGCGCCGGCCGTCGAGCCAGGCCTGGAGGAGCAGCGCCGCCGCCGCCCCGTCGACCCGCTCCTTGCTCTTCCGCCCCGAGACGCCACCGTCGCGCAGCCGCCGTGCCGCCTCGACCGTCGTCAGACGCTCGTCGATGAGCTCCACCTCGACCCCGGTCGCGTCGGCCACCGCCTGCGCGAAGGCCGCGGCCCGCCGCGCCGCGGGCCCCTCGTCCCCGTTCATCTCCAGCGGCAGCCCCACCAGAAACCGCGTGATCCCTTCGTCCCGGGCGAGCGCCGCGAGGGCCTCGAGGAGCGCCTTCCGGTTCCGCCCGTCGAGCAGCGGCCGCGGGTGCGCGTAGAGCCCGAGCTCGTCGGTCACCGCCACGCCGACGCGGGCCTTCCCAAGATCGATCGCCGCAGCGCGCGTCTTTGCCTTCGCCATGCCTCTCGGAGACAGCACATAGCCCCAGAACGGTGAGCCGGCGAGACCCGAGCGCACCGGGAGGCCTCCGACCAGCTTGACCCGCTCGCCAGCACCGACCATAAGCGCCGCGCGATGGAACTGCGCGCGGTCCGGGGGATGAACGACATCCTCCCCGAAGAGGTGGAGCGCTGGCACAAGCTCGAGGGGGCCTTCCGCCTCCACGCGGAGCTCCACGGCTATGCCGAGGTGCGCACGCCGCTGCTCGAGCCAACGGAGCTCTTCCAGCACCAGATGGGCGAGACGACGGACGTGGTCGAGAAGGAGATGTACTCCTTCGAGCGCCACGGCGATCAGCTCACGGTGCGCCCCGAGGGCACGGCGGGCGCCGCGCGCGCGTACGTCGAGCACGCGGTCCACGCCAAGGAGCCGGTCACCCGCTGGTACTACCTCGGGCCGATGTTCCGCGGCGAGCGGCCGGCGAAGGGGCGCTACCGCCAGTTCTACCAGGCCGGCTGCGAGCTCTTCGGCGATCCCGGGCCGCTCTGCGACGCGGAGACGATCGACCTCGTCGGGACGTTCCTGCAGCGCATCGGCGTCGGCGACTTCGTCGTCCACGTGAACTCGCTCGGCAGCGCGGGCACGCGCGAGCGCTACCGCGAGGCGCTGCTCGCCCACTTCACGCCGCGCAAGGGCGAGCTCAGCGAGGACTCGCAGCGCCGGCTCGAGAAGAACCCGCTGCGCATCCTCGACTCGAAGGACCCGCGCGACCACGAGGTGTCGCGCGACGCGCCGTCGACGCTCGACCTGCTCGACGACGCCGACCGGGCCCACTGGCAGGGCGTGCTGCGCTGCCTCGACGTGCTCGGCGTGAACTACGTCGTCGACCGGTCGCTCGTGCGCGGGCTCGACTACTACACGCGCACGCTCTTCGAGGTGAAGGCGACCTCGGGCGATCTCGGCGCGCAGAGCACGCTCGCGGGCGGCGGTCGCTACGACAACATGGTCGCGGGGCTCGGCGGGCCGAGCGTGCCGGCGATCGGCTTCGCGATGGGGATGGAGCGGCTGCTCACGATGATGCCCGACGCCCCCGCGCGCCGCAGGCCCGGCTGCTTCCTCGCCCCGCTCGGCCAGAGCGGCGCGGACCGCGCGCTCCTCCTCGCCAAGCAGCTGCGCGCGCTCGGCGTCTCGGTCGAGCTCGACGGGCGCGGCGGCCGGCTCAAGGCGATGCTCCGGCGCGCGGACGCCCTCGGCGCGCGGCTGTGCGTGATCCTCGGCGACTCGGAGGTCGAGCGCGGCGTCGTCCAGATCAAGGATCTCGTGGCGCACGTGCAGGAGGAGATCCCCTTGGAGGGCGCGGCGCGCGTGCTCGCGGATCGGGCCCTCGAGGCGTCGCCCGGCGGCCAGCGGGGAGCGCGTTGACCTCCGAGGCGATGGGAGCGCAGGGCTGCTCGCGGGGGGCGCGCGGCGCTCCGGCGGGCCGGGCGCGGCGCTCGGGCGCGGCGCTCTCGCTCGCCGCGGCGCTGGCCGCGCTGGCGGCGCCGTCGGTCGCGGCGGCGCAGGTCGGCTTCGGTCAGCCCGGCATGGGGCCGCCCCCCTCGAGCGCGCCGTCGAAGCCGCCGCCCGGCACGCCGGAGACGCACGCGGCGCCGACCTCGGAGGAGAGCCCGATCCAGACCCAGGAGCCGACCCTGCCGGAGGACCCGCTGGCGATCCCGCCGCAGGTCAAGAAGCAGATCGGCACGAACGACGCCGGCGACTGGGAGGTCGGGCGCGCCGCGGAGATCCAGCGCGACTGGTACGGGCTCTACTACGGCGAGAAGAGCGGCAGCTACCAGTTCCGGACGCTCTTCCCCCTGTGGGCGGAGCGCAGGATGCCCGGCGACCGCGCCACGATGGTGACGCCGCTCTACTACAACCGCCGGAGCAAGGACGTCGACGCCGACGTGCTCTTCCCGTTCTTCTGGAAGCTGCGGGACCAGGACACGTACACGACGATCGTCGGCCCGTTCATGCACCGCGAGCGCGAGGGGCGCCCCGCGGGCCCCGGGCGCAAGGCGGAGCCGGGCCGGCACGACAACTGGCTCGCCCCCCTCTTCTTCGAGGGCAAGAGCGACGACGGGAGCGGCTACTTCCACATCCCTCCCCTGCTCACCTTCACGCACCACACGGCGCGGAGCGGCTTCAACCTCGTCGGCCCCCTCTTCTGCAGCTGGAAGGGCGGCCCCGCGTGCGACGCGCGCTCGGCCGACAAGATCGATCTCGGCCTGGCCCCGCTCTACTTCTACGGTCGCGACGAGAGCAGCGAGTACGAGGTCATCCCGCCGCTCTTGCACTACTACCATTACAGCGACGTCGGAGACCGCTCGACGAACATCTGGGGTCCTCTGATGTGGCAGCACTCGCGCAAGGGCGACGTGTTCAACGTCATGCCCTTCTACTGGCACAGCTGGGGCAAGAACTACGATCGCACCACGCTGTTCCCGTTCTTCCATTACGGGTACGAGGGCAACTCGAACCTGCTCGTCACGCCGCTCTTCGTGAAGGCGCGCGGCGAGGAGGGAGAGAGCACCTTCGCGACCTGGGGCTACGCCCGCTATCGAGGGCGGACGGAGCTCGACATGATCACGCCGCTCTTCTGGCAGTACCGGGATCCGGACATCGATCTGGAGCGGACGTTCCTGCTCCCGTTTTATTACCGGAACACCTCGCCGCGCAGCGACGATCTCGTCCTCTTCCCGTTCTATGGCCGCTTCAAGCGCCACGGGTTGAGCGACACCACGTGGCTCACGCCGCTGGTCCGTCACACGCAGGATCTCACGGGGTGGGAGACGGACATCTACCCGTTCTTCTATTCGGGTCGAAACCGCAACTCGACGCACCTCGTGGTCGCGCCGTTCCTCTGGGACTTCGCGACGCCGACGTCGCGCACCACGCTGGCGCTGCCGATCTATTTCCGGTTCGCGGATCAGAACTCGGTGACGCAGGTCGCGCTCAACACGTTCTACCGGGAGCAGCGGGTGCGGACGGGCAAGGAGTGGGAGTTCCATTTCTTCCCCGTGTTCTCGGTCGGCGAGACGCCGAACGGGCACTGGTGGAACCTGCTGTACGGGCTCGCCGGGTACACGCGCGAGGGCACGATGTCGAAGATGCGGGCCCTCTACGTCCCGATCCAGCTGAGCAAGTGATCCGGCCGGGCGCCGCGCTGGCGGCCTCGGCCCTCCAGCGCGGCCGGCGGACGCGCGGCGGTGGACATCGCCGCGGAGCTCGGCAATCGTTGGCGCGGTCGCGATGAGCACATCCGCGCGCGAAGCGCCCTCCCCTCGCCCCGAGCTCGTGAGCCTCGGCGGCGCGCCGCCTCCCCCGGAGCTCGCCGCCGACCTGCGCCGGCTCCTGGACCTGCCCGAGGGCGCGCGGCAGCGCCTCTGGGAGGCGCTCGGGCCGAGCCTCGGCGAGCCGGTGCCCGCCGCCGTCGAGCGGCTCCTCGACGGGTTCTGCCGCCGGCACGAGGTCGGGTCCGAGGCGCTCGCGCGGGTGCTCAAGGCGTGCCGCTTCCTCGTCCGCGAGGCGAGCAAGCGCGACCTCGACCGCGCCGCGCTCGCGGCCGACCTCGCGGCGCTCGCGCCCGGCGAGGGCGCCGCGGAGATCCAGGCGATCCTGCTCGCCGGCTACGACCAGGCCCGGGCGGTCGTGCGGCGGGAGATCGTGCGCGGCGCGCTGCTCGACCACGGCAAGCTGCTCACCGGCGTCGACTGGCGCATCGACTCGATCGCGGCCGCGAGCCGCGGGGCGAAGATCGCGGCGCCCGTCGTCCTGCTCACGCTGAGCTACCAGGAGGGCGAGCAGCGCTCCCGGATCACGCTGCAGGCCACCCCCGACCTGCTGCGGGAGCTCCAGCAGATCTGCGCGCAGATCCTCGGCTGACCGCGCGCGCCGCCGGAGGCCGCGCGCGTCACCGCGACGGAGCGGGGCGAGCTGCCCCCCTCACCCGCCCCGCGCCTTCTCCGCCTTCTGCCGCCGCACCATCTCCGCGATCCAGACCGGCGCGAACGGCGGCGTGCAGCCCGGCGACGCCGGGTAGTCCTTGAGCACCTCGAGCCGCTCGCCGATGGCCACCGCGCGGGCGCGCAGCCCGGGGTTGCGGATGCCGATCTCGGCGAGGCAGTGGTTCATCGACCACTGCTTCGGGCCCGGCGCCGTCTTCATCTCCGCCTCGATCTGGTCGAGCAGCGCGGGGAGATCGAGGCCGGCAGGGCTCTTCACGACGCAGTCCGTCGTCAGGCTCCAGCCGGCGCGCCCGACCAGCGCGCTCGCGGAGTCCTTCCAGCGGACGCGCAGCTCCTCGACGTGGCGCGACGCCTTCACCACGTTGACGATGAACCAGTCGAGCAGCTTGGGGTAGCCGACCTCCCGGACCATCGCGTCCAGCTCGTCCGCCGAGAGGGCCTTCGGCTTGAACACGAGCGTCGAAAGGAGGCGGGCGTCGGGATCCCCGGTGCGCCACAGCTCGCCGGCCAGGGCGTGGTCCGCCTTCAGCCGCTTCGCGAGCGCGCGGAGCTCGGTGAGGTTCACGCCGTGGGCGTCTCCGGCGCGGGCGTTGACCTCGCGCATCTTCTCGTTGCCCAGCGCGGCGAGCTCCCGCATGACGTCGGCGAGGTTCATGAGCTGGACCGCGACCTCGTGCTCTCCCGCTCCTCGGCCCGGTTCGCCGTGACGACCTCGGCGATCGCGCTCAGCGCGTCCTCGGCGGAGAACGGCTTCTCCAGGAGCGGCCGGCCCGACGAGGCGAGGAACCGCTCCACGTCGGCGCCGAAGCCCACGCCGGTCATGAAGATGAACCCCTGCGCGAGCGCCGGATCGCTCTCGCGGATCCGCGTGTAGAAGACGTCGCCCGACATGCCGGGCATCCGCAGATCGCAGAGCACCACGTCGAACCGCTGGCCGCCGGCGAGCATCCCCATCGCCGCGTCCGCGCTCGGCGCGATCGCCACCTGGTGCACCCGGCCGAGCTGCTCGGACAGCGCGCGCGCCAGCGACGCCTCGTCCTCGACCACGAGCACCCGCGCCCGCTTCGACACGAGCCGCGGCACCGGCGAGACGCTCGGCGTCGCCTCCTCCGCGCGCCCCGCCGCCGGCAGCGAGATGATGAAGCGCGCCCCGCCCGGCGGATCGCCCCCGGGCACCGGGCTCTGCGCCGTGATCTGCCCGCCGGCGCGCTCGACGATCTCGCGGCTGATCGACAGGCCGAGCCCCGTGCCGACCTCGGGCCCCTTCGTCGTGAAGAACGGCGTCCAGATGCGCGGCAGGTTCTCCTCCGCGATGCCGCCGCCGGTGTCGGTCACCACGATCTCGACCGTGTCCCCGTCGCTCCGCGTCTCGACCGTCACGGTCTGATCGCGCGCCTCGTGCTTCGAGCTCGGCTTCGCGATCGCCTGGGCCGCGTTGACGAGCAGGTTCACGATGACCTGCCCGAGCCGGCCGTCGTCCATCAGGATCGGCGGCACCTCCGACAGGTTCTTCACGATCTGCGCCCGCTCGATGATCTGGCCGCGCGTCAGGCTCAGCGCCGACTCCACGGTGCGGTTCGCGTCCGTCAGCGTGCGCCGCGACCCCTCGGGCTGCGGCGGGCTCGCGAACAGCTTGAGGTCGCGGACGATGTCGACGATGCGCTTGATCGAGTCGCGCAGCTCCCGCAAGAGCTCCGACGCGCTCGAGGCGGCCGCGCCCTCCATGCGCACGTTCGGGCCGCGCAGCAGGCGGTCGAGCATGTCCAGGCCGAGCAGGATGAACGCCGCGGGGTTGTTGATCTCGTGCGCCACGCCGGCCGCCAGCGTGCCGAGCGTCGACAGCCGATCGACCTGGATGAGCCGCGTGCGCGCCGCGTGCTCGGTGCTCACGTCCGCGAGCACGCCCTCGATCGCCACCACGCGGCCGCGATCCGAGACCAGCGGGTACACCGTGCCGCGCGCGGTGATCGCGTCGCCGCCCCGCCGCCTGAGGCGCGCCTCGTAGGACGACGAGGGGGCGCCGAGCTTGGCCCGCGCCACCGCGTCCTCGAAGCACATCACGCCCTCCGGATCGGCGTGGGCCTCGCCGAGGAAGCCCGGCGTCTTCAGCGCCTCGGCCACCGGCACCCCGAGGAGCCGCTCGGCGTGGCGGTTCAGGAACGAGAGCTCGCCGGTCTCGGGATCGAGCCGGAAGATGATGAGCGGCGCGTTGTCGAGGAGGTTCCGGTGCTGCTCCTCGAGCTCGCGGATCCTGAGCAGCCGCTCGGCGGCCTCGCGCTCGCCGGCGACGACGCGCAGCGAGCGATCCAGGCCGGCGCCGAGCGCGTCGGCGAGCTCTTCCAGGAGCTCGACCGGCGCGGCGGCCGCCGCCGCGGCGTCCGCGTAGCCGAGCACGAGCGCCGCCACCACGGGGCCGACGCCGGAGCTGCTGGCGCGCGCCGCGGCCTCGGCGCCGGGCGGCGCGGCCCGCACCGGGAAGGCGACGTACGCGAGGCACCCCTCGGTCGGCCCCAGACCGTCGAGCGCGTCCCCCGCGCGGGTGTCGTCGCAGGAGAACGCCTTGCCCTCGCCGAACACCCGCCGGAAGAGCGCCGCCGGCGCGGGGAGCAGCGCGCCGAACGGCGCGGCGGCGAGCGTGTCGCTGCGGATGACCGCGTGCGCGCGGAGCTCGCCCTCGGGCTCCGGGAACAGCACCGCGAAGAGCTGGAACGAGGCGAACCGGCCGACGGCGGCGGCGAGCTCCTCGAACGGCCTCGGCAGGAGGAGGTTCGAGTGGCGGGCCACGACGGTGAGGACAGCGTTCAGCGCGACGAGGCGGCGGTACCTCTCGCTCGCAGGCGCATCGTGCATCGCCACGACATCTCACCACGTCGGCGCGCGGGGACGAGAGGCATTCTTCACTTTTGTCCGTCCGGCCTGTCGGATGGGGTCGCCGGGGCCGCGGGCCGGGGCGCCGCGTGGTCGCACCGCTCGAGCAGCCGGAGGGCGGCGTCCCGGCGCTCCTGGCTCACGGCGGGCCCGGCGCCGGCCGGCCCCTCGTGGGCGGCGTACTGGGCGAACATCCGGCGCGCGGTCTCGGCGTCGCCGACGCCGCACGCCACCACGAGGCGCAGCCGCTCGGCCTCGATCCAGACCCGCTGGATGGGCAGGTGGGCCCCGAGCGCCCGGTCCAGGCGATCGGCCGCCTCGTCGAAGCGGCCGTCGTTCAGGTACTGGCGGCCGAGGAGGTAGCTCGGCAGGCCGTCGCCGGGCGCCTGCGCGGCCCAGGCGCCGAGCAGCTCCGCCGCCCGGAACCGGTCCGGCGCGCCGCCGCGGGTCCCGATCAGCAGCTCGACCACGGCCGCGCGGGCCCGCTCGTCGTGGACGGCGGCGATCTTGACGTCGAGCGTCCGCAGCCGGTCCTCGTCGACGAGGCGGCCGGCGACCTCCTGGTACCACGCGACCGCGCGCTCCCGGTCGCCGGCCGAGAGCGCGACGTCGCCGAGCCGCTCCGCCGCGCGGTCGCGCAGGTGGCGCGGCACCGACGCGTCCCCGGCGATGACCTCCAGCTCGCGCACCCCCTCCGCCCGGCTGCCGGGCGCGTCGCTCGCGAGCCGCGTCTCGGCGATGGCGACGCGCGTCGCGGGGCTCTGGTCGAGCGCGAGGACGCGCCGGTACTCGGCGACGGCGCCCTCGTGGTCGCCGCGCGCGCGCAGCTGCTCCGCCTTCTGCGCGCACGCGTCGACCACGTGCGGGCAGCGCCGCTCGAACACGGCGGGCCGATCGAAGCGGGCCTTCGCCTGCGCCCTGGCCGCGTCCGGGAGCGACAGCGCGTCGAGCTCGGCGTGCCACGCGCGCTCCATCTCGTCCCACGAGGCGCCGGTGAGCTCGGGCAGCGGCTTGCCGCCGTACCAGGCGCGGACCGCGGCGGGCCCGTACGTCGCGCGCACGTGGCCGACGAAGGCGCCGCTCACGGTGTAGGCGGTCGACGAGTTCTCGGCCAGGAACCCGAGCGCGAACAGGCGCGACAGCCGCGGCAGGATCCCGAGATCTTTCATGGCCTTGGCCCACTCGCTCGGGCTCAGGTCCTCGCCCTCCCTTGGCGAGCCGGCGACGGCGATCCCCTCGATGAGGCCCGGGTCGGGGAGCCACCCGCCGAGCCGCCCGGCGATCTCGAACGGGCCGCGGGCGAAGGCGCCGGCGAGCACGTGCATGATCTCGTGCCCGAGGGTCGGGTGCGGGTAGCCGGCGGCCTGCAGGTACACCTCGCGGCGCCACGGCTTCGCCACGTACGTGCGCGACGCGCCCATGAGCGCGCCCTTCTGCGCCGCGCTCTCGAACAGGTAGGCGCGGACGCGGAGCGGCGCGCCGTCCTGCTCGGCGGGCGCGCCGAGCCAGCGCTCGCCGGCCGCGACGTGGGCGTCGCACTCGCGGACGAAGCGCTGGACGTCGGCCTCGCGCATGCCGCGCGGGTAGACGACCTCGCAGCGCTGGCCCTGCGAGAGGGCGCCGAGCTCGGCCGCGATGGTCTCGGAGGTCTGGAAGTGGCCGAGGCGCGCGCCTTCGAGGAGGTTCGCGGCGCTGAGGGCGGCGCACGCCGCGCCGAGCAGGAGCAGCCCGGGGCGGCCTTGCAGCTGGAACGACAGCCGGCCGCCCGCGTCGTGGACGAGGTGGTGGGCGAGCGCGGAGGCGGCGACCAGGGTGGCGAGCGTCCCGGCGCGGTAGGTGAGCAGCCCGGAGGCGTCGACGACGGTGTCGTAGAGGGTGCCGCTGAAGAAGCCGACGAACGGGTCGTAGGCGAAGACGATCGGGCTCGTGTAGAAGCGGACGGCGCTCACGCCGATCGAGGCGAGCGGGGCGGCGAGCGCGGCGAGGACGGCGACGAGCCGGCGCCGCCACGCGGGGGACGCAGGCGGCAGGGGCGCGGCGTCGTCGCGCCGGATGCCGGCGGCGAGCTCGCCCGCGACCGCGCCCCAGGCGCCGCCGAGGGCCGCGCCGAGGCCGGGGCCGAGGGCGAAGTGCGCGGAGCCGCCGAGCACGTCGCAGAAGCCTGCGCGGAGGCCGTGCGCCAGGGTGGTGGCGTACGCGACGACCGCGAGCAGGGCGCCGTTCGCGACGCCGCGGCGGAAGGCGTCGATCGGCAGGGGCCGGTGGGCGGCGACGTCGAGGGCGGTCGCGATCGCCGCGGCGCTCGGCGCGAGCAGGCCTGCGGCGAGCGCGCTCTCGTAGCCGGGGCCGTCGAAGAGGGGCAGGAGGCCGACGAGCGCCATCGCGATCGCGACGAGCGCTGCGGCGAGCCTCGTGGCTGGTGAACGCAGCAGCGTGGGCATGGGCGCGGGTGGCTCCAGGGCTGCTTTCGTAGTCGCGCCTGCCCGGAGAGGCGACCCTCATTCCGCGGCGCTCCGTCCTTCCTTCGTCTCTGCTTCTACTCGCGCCCCCGCCCCAGGTGGTGTCCTGATTAGGGGCGCTCGACGGTCTCCGGACCCGAGTAGTTTCGTGAGATTGTACATGGCAAAGGGAGGCAGAGACGGGCAAATTGGGGCACCACCCGGCCCCATGTCCCCTCCCCCCGCCGGCCTCTCTCGCCACCCCGATTTCCTGCGCCTCTGGGCCGCGCAGGCGGTGAGCGCGCTGGGCAGCCGCGTCAGCCGGACGGCGCTGCCCGTGATCGCCATCGTGAGCCTCGGCGCCGACGCGGCCGGCGTCGCGGCGCTCTCGGCGCTGTCGACCGCCCCGGGCGTCCTCGTGGGGCTCTTCGCGGGCGGGCTCGTCGACCGCTCGCGCAAGCGGCCGCTGCTCATCGGCGCGGATCTCGCGCGCGCCGCGCTGATCCTCTCGGTGCCGATCGCGGCCTGGGCCGGCGCGCTGACCCTCTTCCAGCTCTCCGCGGTGGCCGCGCTGGTCGGCGTCGCCACTTCCCTGTTCCAGATCGCCGACAACGCGTACTTGCCGGCGCTGGTCGGGCAGGATCGCCTGGTCGAGGCGAACGCCCGGCTGGAGATGACCGAGGCCGCCGCGGAGATCGCCGGCCCGGGCGCCGCGGGCATCCTGATCCAGGTGCTCACCGCGCCGGTGACGATGGTGGCGGACGCGCTGTCCTACCTCGGGTCGGCGGCGCTCCTCGGGCGCATCCGGGCGGTCGAGGCGCCGGCCGCCCCTGCGGGCGACGCGGCCGAGGGGGGCGCCTCGCTGCGCGAGGATCTCCGCGTGGGGCTGCGCCACGGCCTCGGCCACCCCGTGGTCGGCGCGACGTTCCTGGCCATGGGCGCGCAGGCGCTCTTCAGCGGCGGGGTCTTCTCCGCGCTGTACATGCTCTACCTCCTGGAGGGCCTGCGGCTGGATCCCGCCGCGGTCGGGCTGATCATCAGCGCGGGCGGCGTCGGCGCGCTGGGCGGCAGCGTCATCGCGGGGTGGCTGGGCCGCCGCCTCGGCGCCGGGCCTGCGATGATCCTCAGCCTCGCGGTGGGCCAGGCCGGCGCCGCGCTCATCCCGCTCGCCGCGCACCTCGGGCGGCTCGCGGTCCCTGCGCTCGTGCTGCACCAGCTCCTCGGGGACGCGTTCCTCGTGGCGTTCATGATCCACGCGGTGAGCGCCCGGCAATCGATGCTGCCGCTCCACGTGCTCGGCCGGGTCAACGCCACGCTCCACGTGCTCACCGGCGCGCTCTTGCCGGCGGGCACGCTCGCGGCCGGCTGGCTCGCGGGTCGGATCGGCGTCGAGGCGGCGGTGTGGTGCGGCGTCATCGCGGGCCTCGCCGCGCCGCTCCTGCTGCTGCGCCCCGCGGTGTGGCGGCTGCGGGCGGCCTGAGAGGGCCGCTGTGTGCGCGGGCGCGCCCCGCGGCGAGCTGCGTTTGTTCGAGCAAGGTCGGGAGGAGCTCTGGAGCGCGCGCAGCCCGGAGCGCCTTGCGGGCGCCTGGCCGCCGGGTTGCGCGGCAAGCGCGGGAACATCGATGCTTTTAGGTCAATCCTTGGGTGGATGCCAGCCGGCGATCACCCAGCCCCGCCGGGCTTCCACGAGCTCGGCGCGGTTCAAGCGAACGGCAACGACGGTAGCCCTGCCCGTGGGGGTCTTGCCGATGATCTGGTCTCCCGCCGCGCTCCACGAGAAATGATCCGGCCACGCCTGTCGGCGCGGATCGAAGATGCGCACGGTCTCCCCGGTGTGAGGGTCGGAGGCCGCGATGCGGTTGCCCTTGTGCTCGTTACAGAGGGAGCACGCCAGCCAGAGGTTCTCTCTCTCGGTGAGGCCTCCCAGCGACTCGGGGATGATGTGATCGATCTCCATCGGCGAGCCGATGATGCGCGACGACGTGAGGCAGAAGCCGCACCGGTGGCGCGCCTCTGCGGCGACTTGCTCCCGCAGCGCCGTGGAGATGTAACTACGGCTCATTCTTCTGGAGCAGCACCGAGACATCGTGCCCACGCTGCTTGAGCAACGCAGCCGCTCGGGAGCGAACCAGCATGATCCGCGTATACTCCTTCACGAGCATCGCAAGCGCATCGGACTCCGATGCAGAGAGCCCTTCTCCCTGGCGCTTGACGTGGAGGGCCTCGAGGTCGGCAGCCTTCTGAGCGGCCAGGGAGGTCCTCGCGGCTCGCCATAAGGCCTCGTCGTCCAGGAGGTGCAGCGCGGCGATCGACTCGGCCATGTCGGCGGGCAGCTCTTCGGGCTCGTCCGGGAGCAACGCCGCCACCGCCTCGACGAGCTCAGCCTCGACGGTCCGATGCATCCTGCTCGCGCGTCGTGCCAGCCGCTCGTACAGAGGCTCCGGCAGGTTCACGGTCACCGCTTGAACGGCCATTGATTTACCCTACTCCGCGCCACATCGGGAGGCAAGCGTCGCCAGGTCAGGGCGCTCGGCGCAGGCGCCATCCCTCGCAGCCGAACGGGTGCGTGCATCATCGACACGTCGAGCTGTGGGTGCCGTGACGGGTTCGAGAGCTGTTTCTGAGCGCATGAGGCCGTCCGGGTGTGCTGGCAGGGATCGCTGGTCGAGATGGAACAATCGCCACAAGCATCCCCGCATCAGGCGACGGCGCTCGCAGTGTGTAGTCCGAGGCGGAGCTCAGCCCCGTCGGGTACAACGACTCAGACAAACAAGAATAAGACACCAAGGACGTCCATAGAAGGGAGAGACGAAGACGGGCGTCTCCTCTCTCTTGGTGTCCTCGGCGCCTTGGGATTTCAACTCTTCTCGTGCCCCCCGACACGCCGCGTCCTCCGCCCTGGCGCGGAGCCCCGCGTTGGTGCGGCCGAGGTGGATCGCTCCCGCGATGCAACCCCTTGCACGGCCCTGCGCCAGTGCCGTCGGGACGTGCGGCCGGGGTCCCGGGGACCGCAAACCGTTGTTCAATGACGCAAACCATTGCGGAAGGGAGCAACCGGTTGCGGAGCCCCTCTGCGATTGGCGCCGCGAAGGCTCCTTTCGCCCGCGCGGCATCTGTGCGCTCGCTCAGGGGGTTTCGCGCTGCCGGCCCGGTGTCCCGAGCCACCTCGAAAGGGCTCGTGGCCACATGCACCGACCGTCTCGGGTGGCGCGGACGGCTCGGTCGCGCCCGGACGAGAGGCGAGCGATCGCTCCCTGGACAGCGATCGCCTCCAGGACGCGCTTGAAGATGGCCGGAGCCGGTCCGGAGAGCGCCGGCGCGGGGCTGGAGAGCGCCGGAGCCGGTCCGGAGAGCACCGGCGCGGCAGCGGAAGAGCGCCGGTGCCGGTCTGGAAACCGGGGCGGCGGGTCTGGACACCGCCGCAGCCGGTCCGGAGAGCGCGGAGCGAGGTCTGCGCACATCTCGAGACCCCCTCGGCCGCTCTCGAGACCCCCTCGGCCGCTCTCGAGACCCCCCTCGGCCATTCTCGAGACCCCCCTCGGCCATTCTCGAGACCCCCCTCGGCCATTCTCGAGACCCCCTCCTCCGGCTCCCCGGACCGGCTTTCCGCTTCCGCCGCGCCGCCCCGCCGGCCTCCCCGGCGCCTGGCGGGCCGGGCGGCGCCCGGCGCCGCGTCAGCCGAGCGGCGGCTCCGCGCCCGCGACCTCGACCTCGGCGCCGTCGTCGGCCCCGTCGAGCGGCGGCTCCTCCTCGACCACCTCCTCGGCGGCGGCCGCCGCGCGCTTCATCACCGTGAGGCCGAGCTGGATCTGCGCCTTGACCGAGAAGACCTGCCGGAGCGTCGTCGCCCAGTCGTTGAACCAGTCGCGCAGCCCCTCGAGCGCCTCCCGCTGCTCCTTCCGGGCCCGCTCCAGCTCCGCCACGGGCACCCTGGGCGGCTGCCCCGGCGCGCCGGCGCCGGCCTCCAGCCGCGCGATCTGCTCGCGCACGTGCTGCATCCTCGCCTCGGTCAGCCCGCGCGCCGTCAGCGTCTTGTGGACCTTCTTCGCGTCGCCGTCGCTGTTCCTGGCGAGCCCCTCGACCCGGCGAAGGAACGTCCCGACCGACATGATCACCGCCGGCCCGAGCGGCTGCTGCTCCAGGTTCTTGAAGAACGCGGCCTCGAACCCGCCGCGCCGCTCGCGCGGCACCACGCGGCGGATGATCGCCCGCGCGCGCGGGAACCACGTGTTCTCGAAGGTATCGACCTCCTGGAGCAGCCGCATCCGCTCCGTCCCCTCCACCCCCCCGCCGCTCGCGGCCTCCACGAACAGGTGCTCCAGCGGGCGCTGCTCGCCCGAGGCGAGCTTGAGCAGCCGCCACCCCTCGCGGTGCTCCTCGGCCGTGTAGCCCTCGCGACGCGCCCGCTCCACGAACGGCGCGGCCTGGACGTTGACCAGGAGCTTGAGGGCGCGCCCCAGGAGATCCTGCTCGGCCGCGGTGAGCACCAGCGGCAAGGTCGCCTCGGACGGCTCCGGGGCCGCGCCCCGCGCCCCCGGCTGCTTGGGGGCGCCGGCGGACTTCGCTTTCGGCATGTCGTTCTCCTCTCGCTGGCGCAACCGCAGGAAGGACCGAAGCGCTCAGCGGCCGGCGCGGGCTGCAAACCGCGCGCCAGCGGGCATGGACTGTCGCCGCGCGTCGGCTAAGTTACGCCGCACCCGAGCCCCCCCCACGATCCCTCTTTCCGCCCGCCCGCGGGCGAGGAGCCCGATGAAACCGACGTTCGGCACCGATCTGACGACCGGCAGCATCCCAAGACACATCGTGACGTTCTCGCTCCCGATGCTCCTCGGGGGCTTCCTCCAGACGACCTACAGCTTCATCAACGCCATCTGGGTCGGCCAGTACCTGGGCACGGTCGCCCTGGCGGCCGTCACCGTGAGCTTCCCCGTCGTCTTCACGATCTTCGGCGTCGGGATGGGGATGACCCTGGCGACGAACATCCTCGTCTCGCAGAGCTTCGGCGCCAGGCGGTTCGACGAGCTGAAGCGCGTGGTGGACGGCTCGACCGTGCTCATCTACGGCCTCGGCATCGTCTTGACCGTCGTCGGCGAGATCTTCACGCCCGAGATCCTCCGCGCGATGGACACGCCGGCCGAGGTGATCGAGCCTGCCGTGCACTACCTCCGCGTCTACCTGCTCTCGCTGCCCTTCAGCTTCGGCATGTTCGCGCTGAGGAGCATGCTGCAGGGAACGGGAGACTCGAAGACTCCCCTCTATTTTCTGCTCGGCGGCGTCCTGTTCACGACGGTGCTCGACCCGCTCCTCATCTTCGGGAAGCTGGGGCTGCCAAAGCTCGGCCTGAACGGGACGGCCTGGGCCACGATCGTCTCTCAGGTCCTCGCGCTCGTGGCGCTCAACGGGTATCTCTATGCCCGGAAATCCCCGATCTCGCCGAGGTGGCCCCGCTTCGGCCAGCTCGGCCCGACGATCCGGCGGACGCTCCGCATCGGCGTGCCGGCGGCCGTGCAGCAGTCGGTGGTCTCGCTCGGCATGGTGGTGGTGACGGGGATCGTGAACGGGTTCGGGGAGGTCGCGACCGCGGCGTTCGGCGCGGCCTCGCGCATCGACCAGATCGCGTTCCTGCCCGCGATCAACATGGGAATGGCGATATCGACGCTCGCCGGGCAGAACCTGGGCGCGGGGCACCACGGCCGCGTGCGCGAGGTCTTCCGGTGGGGCTGCGTCTTCAGCGCCGCGATCACGCTCGCGTGCTCGGCGGCGGCGGTCATCTTCCCCGAGGCGCTCCTCCGGGTGTTCATCGCCGATCCGGTCGTCATCGACCTCGGCGTCTCGTACCTGCACATCGTCGGCGCGTCGTATGTGCTCTTCGGCCTCTCCTTCGTGAGCAACGGCATCATCAACGGCGCCGGCGCGACCATGGTCACGACCGCGATCTCGCTGCTCGGCCTCTGGGTGGTCCGCGCCCCGCTCGCCTACTTCCTCTCCCGCGAGATGCGCAGCGTGAAGGGCGTCTGGTACGCCATCGCGGCGAGCTTCGTCGTGTCGCTCGCCGCGAGCCTGGCCTACTACGCCACGGGGCGCTGGAAGCGGGTGGTCGTCCACCCCGCCGGCCCGGCGGACGCGGCGAGGCAAGCCGACCCCGCGAAGGGGTTCGCGAACGAGGTCGGCGAGGCGTGATCCGCCGACTGCGCCCCCGCCGGGCGCAGCTTGCCTGGCCGTGCGCCCGCAGGCAGGCTGGAGCCATGGGCCAGCCCGCCGAGAAGCCCCGCCGCGCCACGTACGCCGACCTCGAGGCCGCCCCGCCGAACAAGGTGGCAGAGCTCATCCGCGGCGTGCTGCACGTCTTCCCGCGGCCTGCGCCGCGGCATGCGCGCGCCGCGTCGAGCCTGGGCATCGAGATCGGCGGTCCCTTCGACCACGGCAGGAACGGCCCAGGCGGATGGTGGATCCTGGACGAGCCCGAGCTGCACTTCCCCGATCCGGAATCGCCGGGCGACGTGGAAGCCGTCGTGCCGGACATCGCCGGCTGGCGCCGGGAGCGCATGCCCGAGCTCCCCGACACACCCTACTTCTCGCTCGCTCCGGACTGGATCTGCGAGGTCCTGAGCCCCTCGACAGAGCAGCACGATCGCAAGGAGAAGATGCCCCTCTACGCGCGCGAAGGCGTGCTGCACGCGTGGCTGGTCGATCCCATCCAGCGGACCCTGGAGGTCCTCTCGCTCGCCCCCGGCCGCGGCTGGATCCAGCTCGCCGTCCACCGCGACGCCGCGCGCGTCCGCGCCGCGCCGTTCGAGGCGATCGAGCTGGAGCTCGCCGTGCTCTGGGCGACGTAGCGCCCCTCAGGCGGGCGCCGGCGCCCCGGCGCCGGGATCCTCGTCGAGCCCGGCGGCGCGCTCCGCCTCGCCGGCCTCGCCGCCGCCCGGCCCCCGCAGCCGCGCCGAGAGCAGCCCCAGGAGCTCCTGCGTCGAGAGCTTGCCCGCCGCGTCCTTGCCGCCGAGGACCTGGGCCGCGAGCGAGCGCTTCTGCTCGTGCAGCGACAGCATCTGCTCCTCGATCGTCCCGAGCGCCACCAGGCGGTAGATGGTGACCGGCCGGCGCTGGCCCAGCCGGTGCGCGCGATCCGAGGCCTGATCCTCGACCGCGGGGTTCCACCAGGGGTCGAGGAGGATCACGTTGGTGGCCGCCGTGAGGTTGACGCCGAAGCCGCCCGCCTTGAGCGAGATGAGGAAGAGCGGCGCCGCACCCTCCTGGAACTCGCGCACCCGCTCGCCCCGCGCCCGCCGCGGCGTCTCGCCGTCGAGGTAGACGTACGCGACGCCGCGCGCCTCGAGCGCCTCGCGCACCAGCGCGAGGTGCGAGGTGAACTGGCTGAAGACGAGCGCGCGCTGCCCCTCCGCCCGCAGCTCGTCGACGAGCTCGAGGAGGCGCGCGAGCTTGGACGAGGCGAGCGCCGAGCGCTCGTCGTAGAGCCGCGGGTGCGAGGCGAGCAGCCGCAGCCGCGTGAGCGCCGCGAGCACCTCGACCCGCCGCTGCTGCTCGCGGCGGACCGACCGGCGCGTCTCGAGATCGGAGAGCGCCGCGAGGCGCGCGTCCTCGTACAGCTGCCACTCGGCGCTCGAGAGGACGACCGGCACGCGCACCTCGGTGCGCGCCGGGAGCTCGGCCTCCACCTGCGCCTTGGTCCGACGCAGGAGGAAGGGGGCGAGCACGCGCGCGAGCGCGGGCGCCGCGGCGGGATCGCCGTGCCGCTCGATCGGCGCGGCATAGCGATCGCGGAACGAGTCCCAGCTGCCCAGGAGGCCGGGAAAGACGATCGTGAACAGGCTCCAGAGCTCGCCGAGGTGGTTCTCGAGCGGCGTGCCGGAGAGCGCGATCGTGAAGTCCGCCTGGAGCGCCCGCGCGGCGCGCGCGCGCAGGGTGGTCGCGTTCTTCAGGCTCTGGGCCTCGTCGAAGACGACCGTGGCGAAGCGCCGGGCCGCGAGGCGCGCGGCGTCGCGCGCGAGCAGGCCGTAGCTGAGCACCAGCACGTCGCCCGGGCCGAGCCGCGCGAGCGCGCCGTCGCGATCGGCCTCGTCCGCGTAGAGCGTGAGGCGCAGCGAGGGCGCGAAGCGGTGCGCCTCGTCCCGCCAGTTGAAGGCCACCGACGTCGGGGCGAGGACGAGCGCCGGCCCGCGCTCGGCGCGCTCGAGCAGGACGGCCAGCGCCTGCACGGTCTTGCCGAGGCCCATGTCGTCGGCGAGCACGCCCCCGGCCCCCCAGGCCGCGAGCCGCACGAGCCAGCGGTAACCGTCGACCTGATACGGGCGGAGCTCGGTCCCGAGCGCCGGTGGGACCGCCGGGCAGAGCTCTCCGGCGGCCGCGACGCGCTCGGCGAGCCGCCGGAAGGCGCCGTCCCCGTCGAGCGCGGCGCCGGCCTGCTCGATCTCCCACAGCACCCCGGCGGCCGAGGGGCCCACCGCGAGGCCGTGCCGGGTCTCGTGGACATGGTCCGACAGGCGCTCGAGGTGGGCGCGCAGCGCCTCGCCCAGCTCCACGTAGGTCTGCGCCTCGACCTGCACGTAACGCTCGCCGCGCCGCGCCGCCTCGAGCAGCCGCGCGAGCTCCACGCGCTCGCCCTCGACGCTCAGGCCGCCGAGGACGCCGAACCACTCGCGCCGCCGCTCGAGGATGATCTTGAGCGCCTGGGGGCCGCGGCTCGCCACCGCGCGGAGCGGCGCGCCGACCCACTCGAGCTCCGGCGGCGGGTCGCGCGCCGCGCAGGCCGCGAGCAGGTCGAGCGCGCCGTGCGCGCTGGCGAAGCGGTAGTGGAAGCGGCGATCCTCGAGCGGCTCGGCCCCGGCGAGCGGGAGCTCGGCCGCGAGCGCGGCGGCGAAGCCCTCTTCCCGGGCGAGGTCGCGCACCGCGTGCAGCGCCTTCTCCCCGCGCCGCACGTGCACGTCGCGGGCGCCCGCGCCGGGCGCGAGCGTCGGGCCGCCTTCGAGCGGCCGGATGCGCAGCTCCACCTCGACCGCGCCGCGGGGCTGGGCGGTGAGCCGCAGCACCGGGCTCAGCGCGGGCGGGACCGACTCGCCCATCACGCTGCGCGGCATGGCGACGGGCACGCGCTGCGCCCACCGCGCGAGCGCTGCGAGCAGGGCGGCGTGGCTCTCGGGCGGGAAGACGTTGCCCTCGCGCAGGAGCACGTCGAGGAGCGACCGGACCTCGGTCTTGACGTCGAGCAGCGTGAGCCGGCGCGCGCCCTTGTCCCAGTCCCAGAGGAACAGCACCTCCTCGGGCCGGGCCCGGCGCAGGCGCTCGAGCAGCGGCGGGGGCAGCGCGGTGCCCTCGACGCCGGCGCTCACCCGCACGGCGCCGTGGCGCTCCTCGGCCACGAGGCCCACCGGCGTGCGCTCGATGCGCACAGCGACGTCGGGCGCCTCGCCGAGGACGAGGCGCGGGTGGCCGATGAGCGCGTCGAGCAGCGCCCGCGAGGCGAACGCGTCGCCGTCGGGCAGGAGCGCCGCGATGCGGGCGTCCTCGGCGGAGAGCTTCGCGCCGTGCTCCAGGAGGAGGCGCTTCTTGCCGACGCGCGCGCCGGCGCCGCGCTGGCCCTTCTTGCCGACGCGGTGGATCCAGGGGGCGACCGCGACGCCGGCGCCTTCGACGACGTCGAGCCGGAAGGTGAGCTCGACGCCGGCGCGCGCGCCGGGGCCGTCGTCGAACGCCCGGTCGAGCGCCAGCAAGGTGCGCTCCCAGGGGGGGCGCCCGAGCTCGTCGAGCGCCCGGGAGAAGGCCTCGCCGGGGGGCTGGCGGAGCCAGAGCAGCGCCGCGTCGATGGCCGCGAGCACGTGCACGCAGTCGGCCGCGCCGCAGCCGCACTCGGCGCGGAGCGCCCCGGGGGCGAGGGTGAGCCGCGCCTCGGGCCGGACGAAGCCGGCGCCCACGCGCTGCGATTCGTAGGGCAGCGGGTCGTCGAGGCGGAAGCCGGGCAGCGCCGCGTCGAAGCGCAGCGGGGCGGCCCGGAGCGCCCGCTCGGGGCGCGGGGCCACGGCGTCGGGGACGCGGGCGCGCAGGGCGCAGAGGAGGGCGTGCGCCGGCTGGGCCCGCGGCTCGTCGGGCGGCCGGAGCAGCGCGGGGACCGCGGCGCGCGCCAGCGCGGCGGCGGCGCGCTCGTCCTCCAGGAAGGCGAGGACGGCGGGCGGCAGCGCGTCGCGGAGGCGCGAGGGCGGCAGCCACTCGATCGAGCGCGCGAGCTCGTCGTCGCTCGCGAGGTCGATGAGGCGCCGCCGCGCGCCGAGGACCCGCAGCTCGGGCCAGAGGGCGGGATCGAGGCGCGGGGCCACGGCCTCGAGGTTCAGCCGGGCGAGGTGCGCGATGGCGTGGCGCGCGAGCCAGGACAGGAGCGCCGCCCGCGTCGCGAACGGCGCCTCCGGCGCTCCGGGGGTGACGGGCTGGGGGTCGCCTGGCATGGTCGGGCCGCGCAACGTCATCGGTGCGCGGGCCCGGTTCAAGGGGTTTTGGCGCGCCGCCCGCCGCCCTCAGCGCTTGAGCCAGTGGCCGTACGGCGGCGGGAGGACGCGGCTCGGCTGCTCCACGCCCAGCTTCTTCGCGGCGTGGTAGGCCCAGTGCGGGTCGTCGAGCAGGGCGTGGGCCAGCACGATGAGGTCCGCCTGGCCCTCTTTCAGGGCCGCCTCGGCCTGCTCCGGCTCGTTGATGAACCACCCCGCCGCGACCGGCACGCCCGCCTCCTTGCGGAGGCGTCCGGCGTGCGGGAGCAGGAAGCCGGGGCCCCAGGGGATCTTGGAGACATCGGGGACCACGAACCCGTGGCTCGCGTCGAGCAGATCGAGGCCGGACGCCTTGAGCCGCCTCGTCAGCTCGATCGACTCCTCGATCGTGACCCCGCCGTCCACCCAGTCCGTGATCGAGAGCCGGACGGTGAGCGGCAGGCGCTCCGGCCAGGCGTTCCGCACCGCCTCGAACGTCTCGATCAGGAAGCGGATCCGGTTCTCGAACGTCCCGCCGTACGCGTCGGTGCGCGCGTTCGAGAGCGGCGAGTAGAAGCTGTGCGCCAGGTAGCCGTGCGCGAAGTGCAGCTCGAGCCACTCGTAGCCTGCCTCGAGGGCCCGACGCGCGGCGGCGACGAAATCGCCCTTCACGCGGTCGATGTCTGCCTTCGACATCTCCCTGGGCACCTGGGGGAGGTACGCGCCGAACGGCTTCGCCGAGGGCGCCAGCGTCTCCCAGGCGCCTTCTTCCTTCGTGAGGTGGTCGTCGCCCTCCCAGGGCCGGTTGGCGCTCGCCTTCCTCCCCGCGTGCGCGAGCTGGACGCCCGGCACCGCGCCCTGCTCCTTGATGAACGCGACGATCCGCCTGAGCGGCTCGATCTGGCTGTCTTCCCACAGCCCGGCGTCTCGCGGGCTGATACGGCCCTCCGGGGACACCGCCGTGGCTTCGGCGATGGCGAGGCCGACTCCACCTCTCGCCATCGAGCCCAGATGGACAAGGTGCCAGTCGGTCGCATGGCCGTTCACGGAGGAGTACTGGCACATGGGAGAGACGACCACGCGGTTGCGCAGCGTGATGTCCTTCAAGCGAAAGGGCTCGAACAAGCTCGCCACAGAAGACCTCCTTGCAAGAGGCGCGCAGCGTTGCAGCCCGGACGCGCGCGCGCAAGCGGTGGCGTCCTCCGGCCGCGGCGCCGTGGCCTCGGTGCGAGGCGCACGAGCCGACTGTCTCACCGTTGGCACACGTGAGACACTTCGAGACACACGCGAGACACCGCGGCCGCGATGACCCCCCCGCGGCAGGCCGCGATTTCCGCGCGAGCTGTGCCAGATCTCGCTGGCACGGAGGCTGCTCAGGCTGAAGACGGGCGAAGACAGGCGCGACGATGGAGCGCCGCTTCCCGAAGGACGCGCCTCGGGGAGCAGAGACAGAAGAGCCCTGAAGGTGGCCTGGGCGGTGGCGTCAGGGGTGTCCTCCCCTGGCGGCGCCTGCGCGCCAGGCTGCCGCGCGATCGCCGGTCCGGCGGCCGCATGAGGGCTCGAACAAGCACGACGCGGAGGTTCTGATGCGCCACACAGGATTGGCTTTCTTGCTCATGGTGATTGGACTCGTCGGCTGCCAGGCGGAGGGCGACGACGACGACGTCGGGGAGACGCAGCATCCGCAAACGACCCAGGAGTGCGGCGGCTTCCTCGGGACCAGCTGTCC
Source organism: Sorangium sp. So ce836 (assembly GCF_028553905.1). Lineage (NCBI taxonomy): Bacteria > Pseudomonadati > Myxococcota > Polyangiales > Polyangiaceae > Sorangium > Sorangium sp. So ce836. Next base: position 8,084,809 of record NZ_CP102233.1, read on the forward strand.
CGACGGGCTCGAGTGCGTCGACGACCCGACCGACGACTGCGACCCGGAGCACGGCGGCGCCGACTGCATCGGTGTCTGCGTCGAGCCCAAGCCCGCCATGTGCGGCGGCTTCGCGGGCTTCCCCTGCCCCGACGGGCTCGAGTGCGTCGACGACCCGACCGACGACTGCGACCCCGAGCACGGCGGCGCCGACTGCGCCGGCGTCTGCGTCGAGCCCAAGCCCGCCATGTGCGGCGGCTTCGCGGGCCTCCCCTGCCCCGACGGGCTCGAGTGCGTCGACGACCCGACCGACGACTGCGACCCCGAGCACGGCGGCGCCGACTGCGCCGGCGTCTGCGTCGAGCCCAAGCCCGCCATGTGCGGCGGCTTCGCGGGCCTCCCCTGCCCCGACGGGCTCGAGTGCGTCGACGACCCGACCGACGACTGCGACCCCGAGCACGGCGGCGCCGACTGCGCCGGCGTCTGCGTCGAGCCCAAGCCCATCATGTGCGGCGGCTTCGCGGGCTTCCCCTGCCCCGACGGGCTCGAGTGCGTCGACGACCCGAGCGACGACTGCGATACGGCCACCGGCAGCGCCGACTGCGCCGGCATCTGCGTGGCGCGCTGATCCGGCGCGCGCCCCCGGTCGCGCCACGGCCGCTCTGACACAGCACCAAGGTCAAGAGCCTCGCCGCGCTGCCCGTGTACAGATATCCTCGCCGACGCCCTCGGCGCCAGCCTGAACGGCGGAGCGAGCTAGACCCGCTCCTCCCAGTCGATCCGGTACGCGTACACGCGCTGCTGAGCGGCCGCGCCGAGCCGCAGGAACAGCGGCAGCGCCCGGTCGCGGAGCCACTCCGCCACCGGCCCGGAGACGGCCTTGCGGCTGCCGTTCCGGCGCGCCTGCCGGACGATCGCCTCGACGCGCGGCCGCCGGAGGCGCTCGAACGCCGCGAACGCCTGCTCCGGGTCGGGCTCGTCCCGGAGACACCTCGCGAGGAGCATCCCGTCCTCCATGGCGAGCGAGGCGCCCTGGCCGGCGTGCGGGGTCGCCGCGTGCGCCGCGTCCCCGATCAGGCAAACCCGGCCGGCGTGCCAGCGCGGCATCGTCAGGATGTCGTGCAGCAGCCACGGCCCGAGGACCTCCGGGGTCGCGCGCACCACGTCCGCGATCCAGCCCGGATCGCCCTCGTGCAGCGCGAGGATGCGCTCGCGGAGCGGCTCCGGCGGCGCGGCGTCGCCGTGCGCCGGAGCGGGCTCCCCGCTGTTGTGGAACCACCACACCTCGCCGCCGGGCGCCGCGAACGCGCCGAAGAACGCGCGCCGGCCGAACACCATCACGTTCCAGCCAGGCTCGATCGGCGCGCCGGGGCAACGCGCGAAGCCGCCGAAGTCGATGAGCCCGGTGTAGCGCGGCTCGGGCGCGCCGGGCAGCGCCCGAGCCCGCGTGCGCGAGCGGAACCCGTCGCACCCGAGGAGAACGTCGCCGCGCGCCTCGCCGCCGCCGCTGAAGCGCGCGACGACCTCGCGCGGATCCGAGGCGTCCACGTCCTCGAGCCGCGCGCCGTACCGGATCGCGACGCCGCGCCGGGCCGCCTCCTCCGCGAGCGCGGCGTGCAGCGCCCCGCGCCGGATCATGACGAGCCCCGCGCCGAAGCGGCGCGCCGCCTCCCGTTGATCGATCACCCCGACGCGCCGGCCGCGCGCGTTCTCGAACCGGAGACCCGCGCACGGCGCGCCGAGCGCCTCCACCGCGCCCGCGAGGCCGAGATCCGAGAGCACGTTCATTCCGTTCGGAGCGATGCCCAGGAACGCGCCCTCCCGCTCCGCAGACGCCTCGCGCGCCTCGAAGATCGTCACGTCCACGCCGATGCGCCGCAGGAACATCCCGAGCACCGGACCCGCGATGCCTCCGCCGACCACGATCGCCCGCTGCACGCCTCGCTTGGTCATCTCACCACCTCCACCCTGTCCGCCGGTCGAGCCACGCCGGCTCGATGTCCGGGCCAGCATGCGTGTGACAGGCATTCATTGCCAGTGATGGTTTGTGATGCTAATCGTCACGATTCGTGAACTTACCGGCGCTCGATCTCAACCTCCTGCTCGTGCTCCACGCGGTGCTCGAGGAGCGGAGCGCGGCGCGCGCGGCGCGGCGGCTCCACGTTACACCGTCGGCCGTGAGCAACTCGCTCGCGCGGCTGCGCGCGCAGCTCGGCGACCCGCTCGTCGTTCGGAGCGGGCGCGGTCTGGTCGCGACGCCCCGCGCGCAGCAGATGATTCCGCGGCTCCGGGCGGCGTTCGGCGAGATCGCCGGCGCGATCGAGGGCGACCGCGCGTTCGACCCGATGGCGACCTCGCGCGCGTTCGCGATCGCGTGCTCCGACCTCGATCAGATATGCAGCCTGCCGGCCATCGCGCGGGCCTTCGCGGCGAAGATGCCGCGCGCGGTCCTCCGCGTCGCGAGCGTCGACCACCTCGAGGCGGCCGGGGGGCTCGCCGGCGGCGACATCGACGCGGCGATCGCGCCTGCTCACCCGCTGCCGCCCGGCCACCACGCCGCGGACCTCTACGAGCAGGACAGCGTCTTCGTGGTCCGCCGCGGCCACCCGTGCGCCCGCGGCCGGATGACGCGCGAGGTGTTCAATGCGATGCGCCACATCGACATCCACGTCGCGCTCGGGCGGGGCGGCATCGGCAACCGGGCCGCCCGCGAGCAGCTCGCGGCGCACGGGCTGCGCCGCGAAATCGCCATGACGGTCCCGAGCTTCTCCGCCGCCGCGGTCGCCGCCGCGAATACCGATCTCATCGCCGGGATGCCTCGCCGCCTGGCCGAGGCGCTCGCCCGCCTCGCCCCGCTCGCGATCATCGAGCCGCCGCTGCCCGGGTTCTCGTCGAAGATCCAGCTCGTATGGCACGAGAGGACCCACGAGGACGAGGGCGCGCGCTGCTTCCGCGAGGTCGTCATCTCCGCAGTGCGCGAAGCCACGCCCCCGCCCGCGCGCCCGCGCACCCAGGCGGGGCGCTCACAGAAGGGGGCAGTCTCCCGCGCCCGGCGCGAACAGGACGGTGGGAAGATGGGGAGGCGGGCCAAACCCGCTTCCTGACTTCACATCTTCTGTGAGGCCACGCCGGGCGATCCAGCCGGTCGGCGCGCGGCTCGCCAGCGCGGACGGCGCGCCCGCGGGCTGAGGCCCCTCGCCGGGAGCCTACCGTGGACGTGGAGCCAGGGACGCGCTTGGGCGACGAGCTCGCGGTACCGAACCGGTGCGATCCGCCGCTTTGGTCGAAGTTTTCAGGCTCCTCGCGACAGAACGCCGGGGTCAACCAGGCAGGATTCCCCCGCGTTCGCGTCCTCTTCGATGCGCGTGAACGCCTGGTGTCCACGCCACCAGGCGCACCTCCGTACGGCCGCTCCTGCCTACAACTGCGGCATTGACCACATTGTTAACCACCGAGGAACCAGCCACGGTTTCACGGATTACACGCAACCATCTTGGCATTACTTGTTGGCTCCATATCAAGCTCAGCAGAGGAGGGATTCCATGTTCCCAACTACCGCCACCGCCATTCTGTCCGCTCGTTCTTGCTTCACGACGCCGCGCGTCACCATCGCAGCGTTGCTCATTTCCGCAGCGGCCGTGCTCGGCGCGCTGCCGGCGCTCGCTGCACCGGTCACGTTGGTCGAGGACACCGGCACAAGCGTCACGTACAAGAGCGCGGACTTCCGCCTCGCGCTCGGGAATCACGTCACCGGTAATGCGACCGTGACGTTGCGCACCGACGGATCATATGCATTCAACACGTACGCCCATAACAGCGGTCTCGTCAGGCGCAATTATACGCTGTCGTGTGTCGTGGTCTCACGCTCGCATGAAGCCTTCGTCTTCAAGATATCAGGAAAGCTCGGAGGGACATTCGGCGGCGGCTCTCGCACGGACGACAACACCGAGTTCGGCGTCAACGAGCGAATCGCCGCGAACTGGAAGGACCTGACCGGCGGCACCACGGCGGATTGCTCGATGGATCAGTCGTGGAACTCCAAGGCGTTCTTGCGCGCGATCCCCGCGACGGCGAGCGTGGTGACCACCGTCGTGGCGCTATTCTGAGCCCCAGGTCTCGCGCAGCTCCGCGACCGGAGACGCGAGACCCCACGCCGCGACGCGGTACGGGCGGGATTCGACCGCCGAGCGAGATCCACGTGGCGTAGACACCGACGTTCTGCGCCACCGTAAGACCTTGTGAGCACAAGTCCGCGGTTGGCTCTCTGATCGAGGTGCGCTGTCCGGGATTCCCTGAATCCCACGTTCGCGATACGCTCCGTTCATGCCCCGGTCCCTGGCCCCAGCGCGTCGCCCGAGAGGAGCATCGACGCGTCTGGGACACAGAGGCGGCACGGAGGTGCTCGATCGTGTTCCAGCCATCCTCGTTCGATCCCCAACCCGATTCCCAGAGAAGAGACGGCGCGCGCGCCGCGGCCGCGCTCGCTGATCGACCCGCAGACTCCCGCCCTGCCTCCTCGCGCCGCGCCGGGCGGCTGCGAGGCCGCCTCGTCGGCGGGCGTTACCGGCTCGAGCACCCGCTCGGGCGCGGCGCCATGGGCGAGGTCTGGCGCGCGCACGACAGCGTCCGGCGCGTCGACGTCGCGCTGAAGTTCCTCGTCGTCGCGCGGAGCGGCCGGAACCTCGACGCGATCGAGCGGTTGCGCCTGGAGGCGCGGGTCGCGGCGCGGCTCGGGCAGAAGACCGGCGGCGTCGTCGCCGTGCACGACGCCGGGGAAGATCCGACGGCAGGGCCGTACCTCGTCATGGAGTACGTGCGCGGCAGGTCGCTGCGGCAGCTGCTGGACGAGCGGGGAAAGGTGCCGGCCGTCGAGCTCGCGGCGCTGTTGCGGCAGCTCGGAGAGGCGCTGTCGGTGGCGCACGGGCTCGGCATCGTGCACCGGGACATCAAGCCGTCGAACATCCTGCTCGTCGAGGGGAGCGACGGACACCTCTGCACCAAGATCACCGATTTCGGGATCGCCAAATGGGTCGGCGAGGATCGGCCCGCCGACTTCCGCCGCCGGACCGCGGACGGGGTGGTGCTCGGCACGCCCGCGTACCTGAGCCCGGAGCACACGTGCGAGGGGCAGGCGGGCCCGCAGCTCGATCTGTGGTCGCTCGCGGTCGTCGCGCACGAGGCGCTGACCGGGCAGCAGCCGTTCCCGGGCCGCAACCTGGCCGCCGTGCTCGCCTCCATCCTCGTCGGCGCGCGCCCCCCGGTGACCACGCTGTGCCCGGAGGCGCCGCCCGCCCTGGAGGCGTGGTTCGCGCGGGCGTTCGCGATCAGCCCGTCGGAGCGGTTCCCCAGCGTCGAGGCGATGATCGCCGCCTTCGCGGCCGCGGCCGGCGAGGCGCCGGCGCGGCGCGGGCCGCGGCGCCGGCGCCTCGCGGCGGCCGGCGTCGCCGTGGCGCTCGGCGTGGCGCTCGCCGCGTACCTCCTGTCGAGGCCGTCCGGGGGCGCCGGCGCACGCGGCGCAGACGAGGCCCTCCGCGAGGCGGCGCGCACGGCCGGCCGCGCGGTCGACGCCGCGCAGGGCGCGACGGCGCGGCTGCTGGGGCGGCAGGGTACAACGCCCTGATCGCCGGACGTCGCGCTGCGTCCGCCGTGTCAGGCGGGCGCGCCGTCCAGGAACCAAGGCGCGCCGTCCAGGAACCAAGGCGCCCCGTCCAGGAACCAAGGCGCCCCGTCCAGGAACCGAGGCGCCCCGTCCAGGAACCAAGGCGCGCGGTCTGCTGCACCCGGCCAACGGGCACGTCTTCAAGGCGCCATCCGCGCTCGTCGTGCCCCAGCGCTGGACGCTTACCACCTCAATCACTCTCAGCATCCTCGAAGACCACGAAGTGACTGTCATCGCATTGCAGGTGCAACGCGTGCCTTGCGACCCATCTTGTCCACCCATTGCGCTTCGGCACTTCGACCATGTCGCCGAAACCGAGCCAGGCCATGTCCACAGCACGTCCCATGTAGCGTAGCGGCAGCCCTACAAGGACCCGCAGGGTCTGTTCGATTCGCTCGCGCACAGTTTCTTGCTGCACGTCGATGCTCCTTTCTCTGGAAACCATCGGGCTCAAAGACTTCGCCTGTCCAACGACGGAAGCCTCCCTTCGCGCCCGGCCGCCTGGAGCCACCGCGTTCGCGACGTAGAGCGAGCCATCGTAGAGTGTCTCGAATGAATCTTGTGGAAGCGATCCGGGCAGCTCTAGAGAGGGCTGAGCGCGGTATCGAGGCTCGCCAGGTGGAGCCTTGGCTTGCCGCCGAGATCGAGAAGCTCAGGCGCGCTGACGCCCCCATCGAGATCACTGCCGAGGCGCTCCAACGATTCCTCGCGAGCACCGCGGACGCAGGACTGTCCCGCTCCGAGCGGCTCCGCAGGCTCGCCATCGAGCTGGAAAGCGATGACTTCGTGGACGGATGGGCAGGCTTTCGCCGGATCTACGAGGCCGCCGCGAGCGAGGGCCCGAACGATGCGTGGGTGTTCCTCTCCTGGGGAATCTCGGCAGATCACTCCTGGCTCTGGCGCGGCCAGGCCGTGGAGGAACGCCTGCACATCCCCTGTGGCAGGGGACGATGTGACAGCGGGCTCCCGCGCGAGGCCCACCGCGCGCCGTCACGCCGGGCTCGCGGAGACACGGCGACACGGCGGCTCGGCGCGATCAGCGGTAGGGCCCGTGCGGGCCGGGCGCCGCGAGCGCGGCGACGATGGCGATGGCGCGCTCGATCCGATCGCGCCCCGTCTCGAGCTCGCCGAACACCAGCGTGACGGCGGCCTCGTCGCCCAGGATCGCCGCCGGGCGGAGCGCGACGATCTCGCGCTGCAGCTCGTCGCCGAGGCGCCGCGCCAGCCGGTCCGGCGCCTCGGCCTGCACCTCGTAGGCGACGGAGAGGGGCTCGTCGCCGCGCGCGCGGGGCGTCCCCTTCGCCGCGGCGCGCCTGGCCCGGCGCCTCGCGGCGAACCGCTCCGAGGGGGACGCGGCGCGGGCGGCGCGCACCTGGGTGCCGAACGGGCCCTTCTTCCCGTCCCGCCCGAACTCGACGGTCACGCGCCGGCCGCGGTGCTCGAGCTCGATGGTCACCTCGCCCTCGGACGAGATGGAGCCGGCGCCGGGCGAGAGGCGCCCGCCAAGCTCGTGCGCCAGCGCCCGCAGCTCCTTCGTGAGCGCGCGCCCGCGGCCGGCGAGGAGCGCGGCGGCGCGGATGGCGCTCGCGAGCTTCTCGGCGTCGTCCTCCAGCCCGGCGCGGACGGCGGTGAGCCGGTGCGACTCGAGCGTGAGCTGGTAGTCCGTGGCCGCGCGGAGCGCCGCGCGCAGCTCCGGGGTGAGCCACCAGCGCGCGAGCGTCGCGCTGCTCGCCTTGACGACGAAGGCGCCGTCCGCTGCCCGATCGCCGACGTCCACCCGCCTCGCCCGGAAGGCCCCGCCGCAGGAGCCGCCGAGCCGCTGCTCGTTGACCCGGAGCCTGAGGCCCGACGGGTTCCGCGCGGTGCTCGTGATCCACGTGCGGTACCGCACGGCGAGCACGTCGTCGTGGTCGACGTCGTGGTCGACGAGCAGCGCGACGTTCTCGACCACGACGGAGATCTGCATCCGCGGGTCGCCCGACTGGCTCGGGCCCGACCTGAACTCCCCCCCGACGAGGGCCGCGGCGCGCTGCCAGACGGGCCGGGCGAGCCGCCAGCGGACCTCGGCTGCCCGCATCGCCTCCCCTCGCGCCCCCGCGAAGCACCTCGCGAGCCCCGCGATCCCCGAGATGATCATCAGGACGAAGATGGGCTCCATCCTCGAACATCCTATCCTCCCGGGCCGGCGCGCGCCCATGCGTGCACGCCGCTCAGCCGCGCGAGCGCCCCCGCGGCATCAGGACGCTGGCGTCCGCCTCGCCGACCACCCCCGCCGCGTGCATCGAGCGCAGCGTGGCGATGATCTCCGGCGTGACGACCGGCCCGCCCGGCGCGTAGTACGGCGGCAGCGGCCGCAGCGGCTCCGGGAGGATCTCGCCGACCCGCGCGCCGATGGCCGCGCGCGACGCGGCGTGCCCCTCGCGCTCGGCCGCCTCGCGCAGCGCCCGCGCGAAATCCGCCGCGGTCGGCCAGCGCGCGTCGCGATCGCGCTCGACCGCCCGCGCCACGGCGGCCGTGACCGCCGGCCCCACGCCCTCGCGCTCGCTCGAGAGCGGCGGCACCTCGCGCTCGAGCACGGCGTGCAGGATCGACAGCATGCTGCTGCCGATGAACAGCCGCCTGCCCGCCAGCACCTCCCACGCCACGACCCCGAGGGAGAACACGTCCGAGCGCCGATCCAGCGGCCGCGCGTGCGCCTGCTCGGGCGAGAGGTAGCTCAGCTTCCCCTTCACCGTCCCGGTCTTCGTCCGCGTCGTGCGGCGCAGCGCGTACGCGAGCCCGAGGTCGCAGATGGACGCCCGCCCGTCCACGCCGACGAGGACGTTCGACGGCGAGATGTCCCGGTGGATCACCTGGAGCAGCTCCCCCGAGCTGTCGCGCGCCTCGTGCGCCGCGTGCAGCCCGTCGGCCGCCTGCGCGATGAGCTCGAGCGCGTCGCCGATCTCGAGCATCTCCGGCGGCCTCGTGAGGTGCTTCAGGGTCACCCCCACCACGAGCTCCATCGCGAGGTAGGGCGCGCCCCCCTCGTCGAGCCCGCAATCGAGGATCGGCACGAAATTCGGGCTCGCGATGCGCGACGCGATGCCCGCCTCGTCGAAGAGCATCGCGGCATAACCCGACTCGGACCGCAGATCGGCGCGGATCCGCTTCACCGCGACGAGCGGCTCGCCCGGGGCAGCCGCGCCGCCCGCGCCCTCGCCGCCCGGGCCCGCCGCGCGGGCGCGACGGGCGATGAAGACCTCGGCCATGCCGCCCACGGCCAGCTGCAGCAGCAGCTCGTAGGGACCGACAGTGCCCAGACCAGACGACTCCATGCTCGATACTCTGGACGGCCAGGTATCACGTCAATGGAAATCCATCAACCCGGCCATTTTACGTTACGCGCCGTCGTCGCGTGACGCCTTGTCGGATTTTTCATCCTTTTCCATGCCGCCCTCACGCCGGGCCGCGGGCGAGCGCCTCGCCGCCTTCGCGCTCGGGCTCGCCGCCCCGCTCGGCGTGCTCGGCCAGGACCCGCTCGTCGGTCTCGCCCACCGAGCGCAGCCAGCGCGCGGCGGCGCGGTGGCCGGCGGCGCGATCGCCGTCGGTGAGCATCCCGTAGGCGGCGTCGCGCACGAGGCCGTGGCGGAACGTGAGCTCCTCGTGCCCCGGGTAGCGCGACACGCCCCGCCGGGCGACGAGCTCCTCCGAGAGCAGGCTCTTCAGCCAGCGATCGAGCGCCTCGGCCGACGTGCCGGCGCCGAGCAGCTGCAGCACCCCGTCGGGCCAGAAGCTCCCGCCGAACAGGCTCGCCGCGCGCAGCGTGCGCCTCGCCTCGGCCGGCAGCGCCTCGATCCGCGTGTGCATCAGCGCCACCACCGTGGGCGGCAGGTCGCTCCGGCCCTCGGCCCGCGCGCGCATCAGCTCCTCGAGGAAGAACGGGTGGCCGTCCGCGTGCTCGACCAGCCGCGCCACCTCGGACGGCGCGAGCTCGTCGCCGAACACGCTGCGGACGAGCCGCTCGGCCGCCCGCGGGCTCAGCGCGCCGAGCCTGATGTGCTGCACGCCGCGCGCCGCCCACAGCCCGGGGAACGTCTCCATCACGCTGTGGCGCGCGAAGCCGAGCACGAGCAGCGGGCGATCCGCGAGCGAGAGGAGCGCCTCGTCCAGCACCGACACCGAGGCGTGATCGCTCCAGTGCATGTCCTCGAGCACCACCACGACCGGCCCCTCGGCGCACCGCGCGGCGAGCCAGTCGAGCACGGCGCGGCGCGCCTGCTCGCCCAGGAAGACCGCGTCCCCCCGCGCGGCGTCGAGCTCGGGCTCCGGATCGTCGAACGGCGTCCCCGCGATCTCGCCGAGGAAGAACGCGATGCGCCGCGCGTCCGCGGCCGGCACGGCGCGCGCCACGTGCTCGCGGATCTTGCCGCGCCGCGCCTCGATCGCCTCGCCGGGCAGGCAGCCCGCGGCCGCGAGGACGATCTCGCCCAGCATGCCGAACGGCGCCCCCGCGCCGATCGGGTCGCCGCGCGCCACGTAGACCGACGCGCGCGCGTCGACCTCGCGCACCGCGCGGACGAGCTCGCAGCGCAGGCGCGTCTTGCCGATGCCCGCCTCGCCGAGCACCAGCGCGGCGCGCGCCACGGGCTCGTCGGCGCTCTGCTCGTAGAGGCCGCGCAGCATCGCGAGCTCGCGGTCGCGCCCGACGAACGCGGTGACGCGCCCGAGGAGCGTGCGCTCCGGCTCCGTGCCGTCGCGCTCGCCCTTCAGCAGGAACGAGGGGCCGTCGCCGATCACCTCGAACCGCGGGGCCGCGAGCCCCGCCGTGACCTCGTCGATGCGCACGTCGCCCCCGGCCTCGCGCAGGCAGGCGACCGCGCGGTCGATCACGTCGCCCGCGGGCAGGCGCTCGCCGACCTGCGCCCGCCCCGTGGCGAGCGCGACCGGGCGCCCGGGCAGGCGCGCCTTCATCGCGAGGGCGCACTGCGCGGCGCGCGCCGCGAGGTCGAAGGCGACCATCGTGCCGGAGCCGCCGCGGCCGGTGAACGCCTCGTCGGTCTGCGAGGACAGGAGCACCATCCGCGTGCCACCCGCGAGCCGCACCCGATCGCCGCCGAACGCCTCGGCGACGTCCGCGACGACGCGCTCGACGCCTCGATCGCTCGCCGGCTCGGGGTCCGCCGCGCCCAGGTCGACGAGGACCACGCTGATGAGCCGCCGCTCGTCGCCCGTGACCGACGCCGGCGCGCCGTCCCCGCCCTCGCCGGGCGAGCGCGCGAGCACGGCGCGCGTCTCCGCGAGCGCGGCCGCGGCCGCGCGGCCGTCCGCGGGGCGGGCGGACGGGTCCTTCGCCAGGAGGCGCGCGACGAGCTCGTCGATGGCGGGCGGCACGTCGGGGCGCCGCTCGGCGAGGCGCGGCGCCTCCTCGAGGAGGATGCGGCACATCTCGGCGAGCGGGTCGTCGGCCGCGAAGGGGCGCTGCCCGGCGAGGCTCTCGAAGAGCAGCACCCCGAGCGCGAAGACGTCGGCGCGCGCGTCGACCTCGGCGTCGCCGCGCGCCTGCTCGGGCGCGACGTAGCCGAGCGAGCCGACGAGCGAGCTGGCCTCCGTGACGAGGGTGGTCGACGCCGCCGCCCGCGCGACGCCGAAGTCGAGCAGGACCACGCCGTCGACCCTGCCGTCGCGGAGGAGCACGTTGCTCGGCTTGAGGTCGCGGTGCGTGATCCCGAGCGCGTGCACGGCGGCGAGCGCGTCGGCGATCTGGTGGGCGACGAGCAGCGCGTCGGCGACGGGGAGCGGCCCCTCGCCGAGGCGCGCGTCGAGCGTGACGCCGTCGAGCCACTCCATCGCGAGCCACAGGGCGCCGTCGTCGCTCGTGCCGTGGGCGATGTGCTGGACGATGAGCGGGTGCTGCACGGCCTCGAGCAGGCGCGCCTCGCGCCGGAAGCGGGCCGCGAGCTCCGGGGGCGCGACCTTGAGCGCCACGGGCCGGCCGGTGAGCTGGTCGGTCGCCCGGTAGACCGTGCCCATCCCGCCGGCGCCGGCAAGGCGGTGCACCTCGAACCGGCCTGCGACCAGCGTGCCTTCGCGCATATGGCGAGAGCTTATCCGAGAGCACCTGCCACGTCCGCGGCCTACGCGCTCGTTGGTGACGGTTCGGGGCGATTGTTGTACGCTGTGCGCGTAGACGCCCGGAGGACCGCGCTTCGCGCACACGGCGCCTTCTCGGGTCGGCGGCTCGGCTGATTGGAGAGGCACCCCCGATGAACCCCGGACAGCAGGTGACGAGCACGCTCAGGCTGGCGCGTGAGCTCGGCAAGGGGGCGATGGGGAGCGTGTGGGTGGCCGATCACCTCGCGCTCGGGACGCAGGTGGCGGTGAAGTTCATGTCGCCGGCCTACGCGGACCAGAGCGGCTTCGTCGAGCGCTTCCGGCGGGAGGCGATGGCGGCCGCGCAGATCAAGAGCCCGCACGTCGCGCAGGTCTTCGATCACGGGGTCACGCCGGACGGCGTGCCGTACATCGTGATGGAGCTGCTCGAGGGGGAGGACCTGAAGAGCCGCATGCAGCGGCTGGGCGCGCTGCCGCCGGTCGAGGTCGCGGCGATCGTGGCGCAGACGGCGAAGGCGCTCGGGCGGGCGCACCAGCTCGGGATCGTCCACCGCGACGTCAAGCCGGACAACATCTTCCTGCTCGACGTCGAGGGCGAGCTGTTCGTGAAGGTGGTCGACTTCGGGGTGGCGAAGCGGGTCCAGGGCGCGCCGCAGGGCGATCTCGGCATGACGTCGACCGGGAGCATGCTCGGCACGCCGCTCTACATGAGCCCCGAGCAGCTGCTCAGCGCGAAGCACGTCGATTTCCGCGCGGATCTCTGGGGTCTCGCGGTGGTCGCCTACCACGCGCTCACCGGGCAGGTGCCGTTCCGGGGCGAGACGCTGGGCGCGCTGTCGGTCGTGCTCCACACCGGGATCTTCACGCCGCCGAGCGCGATCCGGCCGGAGCTCTCCCCGGCGATCGACGCCTGGATGAAGCGGGCGCTGGCGCTCGATCCGGCGGCGCGCTTCGCGTCGGCGCGGCAGTTGGCGGAGGCGCTGGAGCACGCGGTCCTCGGGCTCGCGCGCACGCCGTTCACGACCGAGCCGTCGTCCAGCGGGGACCGGGTGAGCCACGGGGGCGCGCCGGCGGGCGGGTCGCCGCCGGTGCTGTTCGGGGCGCCGGTGCCGCCTTCGGCGGGCGCGCGGCTCTCGACCACCGGCACGCCGTCGTCGGCGCCGGGCGCGCGGCTCTCGAGCACGGGCACGCCGGGGCGGACGCTCGCCGGCATGGCGACCTCGGGGACGGACGGGTCCCGCAAATGGGCGCCGGCCATCCTGGCGGGGGCGCTCGCCGCGGGGGCGGCCCTGTCGGTGGTCGTGTTCCTCGTGGCGAGGCCGTCGCCCAGCGTCGAGGCGTCTTCGCCCTCGGCCGACCCGGCGCCGCGGCAGGCGGCGTCGGGCGCAGCTAGGCCGGCTGGGCCCGCTGCGCAGGGCGGCGCCGTGGCGCCGGGGCAGATCGCGCCAGCGGAGCCCGCGGCGGAAGCCACGGTCGAGCCCGCGAAGGCGGACACGGCCGAGGCCGCGGAGGGCGCACAGCCGGGGGCGGCGGCCGCGCAGGCGAACCAGGCGGGCACGGCAGGCACCCCGTCGGTCCAGGCAGGCGCGCCGGGACCCCGGACGGGCTCGCCCGCGGCCGGGAAGCCCGGCGCGACCGCAGCGCCGCGCGGCGCCGCGGACGGCCGCGGCCGGGCCGCGACGACGGGTCGCCCCGCGGCGACGAAGCCGCCGCCTCCGCCGCTCGAGGACACGATCGGCTTCTGAGGCGACCTCCGCGCTGCCGTGCTCCAGCCGCCCCAGGCGTTCGGTGAACGCCGGCGCGCGCGCGGTCGCACCGGCCGGACGAGACCTCTTGTCACGGCGTTCTTGCGCCGTTCGCTTTCAAACATGGAATATCGCGCGGCGCAGGCGAAAGTTGCCATCAGAAGGCGAGGCACGGCGGGCGCACTGCGACATCCCGCCTCGCTCGGCCGGGGTCCAGGGGCCGCGAATATCGAAGCAATCGCGCGGCCGCGTGAGAAATCCGAATTGGCATGGTCCGTGCGGTATCCGCCGCGGGGGCCCGGAGCGGGGACGCGCTCACGCGAAGGAGGTCTCTCATGGCGAAGCTCGTAATTGGCCTGGTGCAGACGCGCGACGAGGCGGAAGCCGCGGCGGAACGCATCATCGACTGCGGCTACACGCGACAGGACGTCAGCCTGCTGATGACCGACGCCACGCGCCACAGGTGCTTCAGGGTTCCGGACGGAACGCCGCCGGCGCACACGTTCGGCGCCGCCATCGCGATGAGCGCCGTGGTTCCCGACCTCGGATTCGTGGTGGCCGGCCCGCTCGCCGCCGTGGTGGCGAGCGCGGTCGGCGCCGGGATCACCGGCGGCCTGCGCGAGATCCTCATCTCCGCAGGCGTCCCGAAGCACTGGGCGGAACGCTACGAAAAGGGCGTCAAGCAGGGCGGGATCCTCGTGAGCGTATTCGCCAACAACGAGCGGGAGGTGGGCGTGCTCCACATGGTCCTTGACGACCCCAGCATGTACCCGGTCCGCCCCGCCATCACCGGGCGCCAGGCGTACGACACCTATCTCTGATCCGGGCGGGCACACGCACCGAGGCGCCCCACGCCGCAGGCGCGGGGCGCTGCGATCGTTCGATGCCGAACGCCCAGCCGCCCGCGCGTCGGCTCAGCCCCCGAGGGACCTGAGGCGCGCGCGCAGCATCAGCGCCCCGATGAGGTCTTCCTCCGCGTCGCTCCGGCGCGACCAGCCCAGCGAGAGGTAGCGCAGGAGCTCGCCGAACGTCGGACCGGCCGGCGCCGCGCTCGTGCCGCCGCGGACGACCCAGAGCTGCTCGCCGTCGGCCCCGAGCGCGAGGATCGCCCGCTGGGCCGCGCCGCCGCCGAGCGCCGAGCCCGAGAGCCGCGCGATCGGGTAGAGTTGCCGCGCCGCCGCCGCGTCCCAGCCGGGCTCGCGCTCGTGGCCGAGGAGCTCGTCCTCGCGCAGGAAGCGCAGCGTGCCCTCGACGGCGCCGATCGCGAGCTCCCGGTAGAGATCCTCCGGATCCGCCGGATCGGCCCAGTCGTAGGCGCGCGCGAACGCCGCGTACGTCGCCGGCGGGGCGACGCCGCGGACGGGCGGCGGGGGCGCCGCCTTCGCGCCGCGGCCGTCCTCGCGCCGGAGCACCCGGTTGAGGCGCTCCACCTCCGCGGCGATCGACGCCGGCCCCGGCTCGACGAGGTGCACCGCGACCCGGCGCTCGGGCGCGAAGAGCCCGCCCATCAGCGCGCCGAGCACCGGCGCCCCCAGCTCGGCCGAGAGGAACGTGGAGCCGCGGTGCGGCCGGATCGCGCGATCCGTCGCGTCGCGCTCCTCCTGGGCGGTCGCGGTCTCCGGCAGGTCGGCGTCGATGGCGACGAGGTCGCTCCGGTCGGGCGTCTCCACGCCGGCCTCGAGGCCGTCCTCCCCTTCCCGCACGAAATGGCGGACGAACCCGCTCGCCTCGAAGCGCCAGCCGTCGTCGTGGACGACCTCCTCCGAGAACACGAGCGCGAAGATCGTCGCGCCCGCGTGGCCGAGCCCTTCGGCCGCGTCGAGCACGGCGACGGGCGGGGAGAGCTCGTCCTCGAAGAGCTCGGCGAGGTGGTCGAGCTCGTCGCCGCCGCCCGCGGGCTCGCCGCTCGAGTAATACGCGGCAGCGTAGCCGGGCACGCCCGGGAGCGGCGCGACGAACAGGCGCGGCGCGGCGACGTCCCAGCCGCCGAGCGCCACGGCAAAGCCCTGGGACAGCGCGCGGTCCGGGATCTCGGCGGGTCGAAAGATGAGCGCAGCGAACGTGGTGGCCATGGGGCGCCCAGGGTAGCCCGATCGGCCGCCCGCGGCCGGTGTCCGGCGCGCGCTGCGCGCCTTCTGGGCCGCCGCTCGCTCGATCTCTCCCGGGCGCGGGGCGGCCGCGGGCCCGGTCCCTGGAGAATCCGCCGCGGCCTGCGGCCGGGCGCCTGCCTGGAGATCGCGAAGAAGCTCCGGAGCGGAGGAGCCGCCGCCGCGCGCCACCGGCGGGTCTCCGCGCGGCCCCGCGGCCTTGGACGCGGCGCGGCGCATCGGGTAGAGGACCGACATGCTCGCCCCCTCCACCCTGTCCGTCGGTCAGATCGCCCCTGACTTCACCCTGCAATCGCAGAGGCGAGAGGCGGTGAAGCTCTCCGATTTCCGCGGCAAGAAGGCCGTCGTCCTCTTTTTCTATCCCAAGGACGACACCCTGATATGCACCGCGGAGTCGTGCGCTTTCCGCGATCGTTACGACGCCTTCGCGGAGGCCGGCGCCGAGGTCATCGGGGTGAGCGCCGACTCGGAGGGATCCCACGAGCAGTTCGCGCAGAAGCACCGCCTGCCCATGACGCTGCTCAGCGACCCCGGCGGGCAGATCGCGGCGCGCTACGGCGTGAGGCCGCTCTTCGGGCTCCTCCCGGGCCGCGTGACGTTCGTCATCGATCGCGAGGGGGTCGTTCGACATGCCTTTTCTTCCCAGCTCCGCGCGGCGAGGCACGTCGAGGAGGCGCTCGCCGTCGTGAAGCGAATCGAGGCCTCCGGCCGCGGTTGACGGGCGCCGGGAGCGGCGCGCGAACTCCACCCGTCGCCCGTCGTTGACGCCCTCGCGAGGGGCGTTATGAACCCCCACGGCGGGGCCATCGCACGCCTCCGCCGGGGGGAGGCGACGATGGATCATCACTTGTGGACGACAGCGACGCTGGCGGCCGACGCGACGGGTGTTGCCCGGCCGGGGACCGCGGCGGACGCGCTCTCGCTGCGCCGCGTCGTGCTCTCGACCGGCGGCGTCGGATACTTCGAGTACGAGGCGCGCGTGCGCGGCGACGCCGCGCTCCGGCTCGAGGTGCGGCTCGATCAGGTCGACGACGTGCTGAAGAGCATCGTCGTCTACGACGATCGCGGCGTGACCGGGAGCATCACGCTTCCCGGGAGGGAGCCGCTGCGCGACCTGTTCCGCGAGCTCCCGTTCGACGAGGGAGCGCTGGAGTCCGAGGCCTCCCTGCTGAACGCCCTGCGCGGCGCCGAGGTGCGGGCCCGCGGGCCCGAGGGGATCGTCGCCGGGCGGATCGTCGCGGTCACGGCGGCGCAGGTGGCGCTGCCGGGCGGCGGCTCGGAGAACCGGCACTGGCTCGCGCTGATGTCGGACGGCGCGCTGAAGCAGGTCGTCCTGCAGGAGCTCGAGAGCGTGGAGTTCGCCGAGGAGCGGCTGCGGCGGCAGGTCGGCGCGGCGCTGCTCGGGCTCGCGAGCCGGCGCCAGCGCAACCGCCGCGAGCTCGTCGTGCGCACGGCCGGCGAGGGCGAGCGGATCGTCCGGGTGGCCTACGTCATCGAGGTGCCGCTCTGGAAGACCTCGTATCGGCTCACCGTGCCGGAGGACGCGCAGGCGAAGACAGGCGCGCTCTCCGGGTGGGCCATCGTGGAGAACCAGAGCGGCGGCGACTGGGAGAACGTGGATTTCACCCTGGTGTCGGGCAACCCGGTGACGTTCCGCCAGGCGCTCTACGAGATTTACTATGTGGAGCGCCCCGAGGTGCCGGTCGACGTCGCGGAGCGGGTGCTGCCGCGCCTCGACGAGGGCGCCGCGGCGCTCGCGGCGAGGGCGGCGCGGCACGCGGGCTACCAAGGCCTCGCGGGCCCCGCCGGGGCCCCCGCGCCGGCCGAAAAGGCCGTGGCCGAGAAGGCCGAGGAGCGCGCGCCGGAGCGCAAGGAGGCGGCGACGCAGGTCGTGTTCCACTTCCCTGCGCCCCTCACGATCGCGAGCGGGCAGACGGCGCTCCTCCCGATCGTCGAGCGCGAGCTCCCGGCGGAGCGCGTGTGGCTCTACCAGCGGGAGGCGAGCGCGCACAGGCCGCTCGCCTCGGTGCGGCTGCGGAACGACAGCGACACGAGCCTGCCGCCCGGCGCGATGACGGTCTACGAGCGCTCCGCCGGGGGGGTCGTCACCTACGTGGGCGACGCCCGGCTCGCGGCGCTGCCGCCGGGCGAGTCGCGGCTCGTGAGCTTCGCCGTGGACCTGAAGGTGCGCATCGACCGCGAGGAGCGGGCCGAGGAGGCGATCGCCCGCGCGAGGATCCAGGGCGGCGTGCTGGAGCTCGTCCGGACCGCCCGCAAGGTGACCGTCTACACGATCGTGGGCGCCGCGCGCGAGCCGCGCGTCGTGCTCATCGAGCACCCGCGCCTCGCCGGCTGGGAGCTCGCCGAGCCCAAGGAGGGCGTCGAGACGACGCGCGACCGCTACCGCATCCGGCGGGAGGTGGCCGCGGGCGAGACGGCGCGGCTCACGGTCGCGCTGGAGCACCCCGTCTCGCACACGATCGCGCTCACGAGCCTGTCCAACGAGCAGATCGAGGTGTACCTGTCCTCGCGCGAGATCCCCGAGGCGCTGCGCGCCGTGTTCGCGCGGATCGCGGAGCTCAGGGCGGCTGTCGAAGTCCAGCGGCGCGCGCTCTCGGCGCTGGAGGCCGAGCTCGCGGCGCTGCGCGGCGAGCAGGAGCGCGTGCGCGCGAACCTCAAGGTGGTGCCCGCCGGGAGCGCGCTCCAGGAGCGGTACCTCAGGGCGCTGAGCGAGCAGGAAGACCGGATCGCGGCGCTGTCGGCGAAGCTGCCGGGCGCGCGGGAGGCGGTGGCCAGCGCGGAGCGGGCGCTCGCCGACTACGTGCGCGACCTGTCGCTCGCGCCCTAGTTCCGCCCGGCCTCGGGCCCCGAAGATGCGGCCCGGGCAGCTCCTCCCGGGCGCGATGACGCTCTCCCCCCGCCGCGCAGCGACATGACGATCTCGCCCTCGAGGACGAGCAGCGCGTCACAGGCACCGCACAAATTTCGGCGCACCACCCACGCGCGGTGAGCAATTACGCAGAGCGCAGATGACGGCATGACGCCATCCGATCGCGCGATGTTCCGTCACCACGACAGATATCCTGCACCGCAGCACGGAGAGCACGAACTCCGTCCTGATCCCGGTTGGCCGCCGCGCGCGCTTCAGGATAGAACAGAGGGTCTTAAGGAGTCATCGACATGAAGAGAAGCGTGAACGCAGTGCTCTCCCTGTCCGCTGCCGCCGCTCTGCTGTGCCTCGGCGCGCCCGCCGACGCGACGACGGCCGTCCTGCTCTCGCGCGAGGAGCTCGTGCGCAAGTCGGCGACCGTCGCGCGTGTGACCGTCGGCAAGTCGTACACGACGGAGTCCGACGACGGGAGGTCGATCGTGACCCGCACCGAGCTCACGGTCACTCAGCCGCTCAAGGGCGGCGCGGACAGCGGGGGTCCGAAGGTGATCGTGCTGGAGCAGATGGGCGGGACCTACAACGGCAAGACACAGCGCGTGCTCGGCGACGCCAACCTCTCGCAGGGCGAGGACGCGGTGGTCTTCCTGCGCGCCGGCGACAAGGGGCGATGGCACTTCACGGCGCTCGCGCTGTCGGTCTATCACGTGGACACGAAGGGCCTGGCGCGGCGCAGCCTCGAGGGGCTGCACCTCGTCCGGCGGAACGGCGGCGCGCTGGTGCCCGTGCAGGCGCCCGCCGTGGAGGTCGAGCCGGTCGAGAGCCTCATGACGGACGTGGTCCACCTCGCGGGAGTGAAGTGAGGTGAGGCGCCGCGTCGCCCTCGCCGCCGCCCTCGGCGCCCTCTCCTCCCTCGCCGCCGCTGGCGAGGCCGCCGCGTGGACGCCGCTCGACCCCAGCGTTCCCCGCTGGGGCAAGCTGCCCGTCGGCTACTACATCAACCAGTCGACGATCCCGCGCCCGATCGCCGGCATCGCCGTCTCCCGGATCCAGGCCGGGTTCGAGGCGTGGTCGAGCGTGGGGTGTACGGAGTGGGGGGTCACCCTCCTCGGCGACACCACCGATCTTTACGACCACAGAGACGGCAAGAGCGTGTTCCACTGGATCAGCGACTCCTGGCCGGGCATGCTCGGCGACGTCCACTCGGTCATCGGCGTCACGACGCCGGCCTGGGGTTTCGGCAACGCCATCGTGGACGCCGACATGGTCTTCAACAACGTCGGGTTCTGCTGGAACGACACCGGCAACGACGGATGTGTCGACACGCAGTCGATCGCCACGCACGAAGAGGGGCACTTCCTGGGCCTCGGCCACTCCGACGCGCGGGGCTCGACGATGACCGCGTACTACGTCGCTGGCTCGTCGATCCGCTCCCTCGAGGACGACGACATCGAGGGCGTGTGCGCCCTGTACCCCATCGGCGGGACCACGGCCGCGAGCGCCGCGAGCGCCGCGAGCGGCGGCGGCAGCGAGTGCAACAGCTGCTCCAACGACTCGCTCGCGGGCGTGTGCAGGGCGCGGTACGACGCCTGCGGCGCGTCGCGCCCGTGCCGGGAATTCGCCGGCTGTTACTCCGAGTGCGCGGACGACGCGTGCGCGCAGCGCTGCGTCGACCAGCATGCGGAGGGCGCCAGCATCTACGTCCGCATCATCGAGTGCATCTGCGGCGAGTGCTCGGCGGAGTGCTCCACCGAGTGCGCCGGCGTCGACGGCGGCGGCGGCGGTGGCGACGGCGGCGGCGGCGCGGGCGCGAGCAGCACGTCGACCTCCTCGGCCGGAGGCGGATCGACCACGAGCGCGGCGTCGAGCTCGTCGGCGGCCTCGAGCAGCGCCTCGGGCAGCGGCGTGGGCGGCGGAGGCGCGTCGCCCGACGACACGCCGAAGGACGACGACGGGGAGTCCGGCAGCGACTCGGGGTGCTCGTGCTCGACCAACGGCCGCTCGGCCGATCTCGGGGGGGTCATGCTCCTCGGCGTGCTCGGCGCGCTGGCCTCGCGGCGGCGCCGGCGCTGAGCGTTCGGCCGCGGGCATTCCGGGGGACCGCCGGCGGCCGCGCCGGCGTGGGCGTCGGCCGCCCGGCGGGCCCCGCCCCGGCCCGCGGTGGGCGTCGATGATCGTCCCGCCGCGGCGCCGCCGCTCGCGCCGCCCGGGGACCGCCGACCGACCGTGGGCACGGCGACGCGTCGGCGGCCATCCAACCACGCAAACTTGACGTAGGGCGCGCATGTCGCGCGCAAGGCGGTGTGCCGAGGTGGCCGCGCGCTGGCCGGCCATTCCGGCCGTCCAGGCGGCCACACCGCGGCTCGACGACGGGCGGCGCAGCCGCGTGGCCCGCGATCGCCGGGCACTGCAGTAGGCCGGGATTTTGCAATCTCTCCACCCAGGTCCCGACGCTCGCGCGACGATCGAGGCGAGCTCGGTTCAAGTCTTGGCCCACGCATGTGCGCCGATGTAGGCAAACGTGGGAAGAGGTCATTGTGCGAACCCTGGGCATCACGGTACTACTGACACTGCTTGGCGTTGCGGCCTCTGGCTGCAGCAGTCACCCGGACACGGAGGGAAGGGACGCTCGCAACGGCGAGATTCGCGAGTTTTCCGGGGGGATGTCCGAACCCCCGCAGTCCGACCTCCCGCAGTCCGAGCTTCTGCAGTCCGACCTCCCGCAGTCCGATCCCGCGCCGATCGCGTCTGCGGAGATGGCGACCGACGGGCCGCTGGACGAGCCCACGACGGACGACCCCCCGGCGATCGAGGCGCCGGTCACCCTGCCCGGAAGGACCGAGGGCTGCCCCGGCGGGATGGTGCGGGTGGAAGGCGAGTATTGCCCCGCGGTGGTGCAAGAATGCCTCGAATACCACCCCGAGTGGACGAAGCGCCACGGCGAGCCGGGCGTGGCCGCCCGGTGCCTGCGTTTCCGCGAGCCGTCGCGGTGCGTCGCCAAGAAGACCGAGAGCCTCTCGTTCTGCATGGACCGCTACGAGTACCCGAACGTCCCGGGCGAGCTGCCGCGCACCCTGACGTCGTGGGAGCAGGCCGCCGATCTTTGCGAGGCTCAGGGCAAAAGGCTGTGCACCGAGGCCGAGTTCAACTTCGCCTGCGAGGGCCCCGAGGCGCTGCCTTACGTCTACGGCTACGAGCGGAACGCCGAGACGTGCAATCAGGACCGGGAGTACCGCTTTCCAGACCACTCGCAGCGGCTGCTCCACTACCAGGCCTGCATGCAGAACGAGCGATGCGCCGCCGAGCTCTCGCGGCTGGACGGCCGCGAGCCGGCCGGCTCGCGCGCGGAGTGCGCCTCGTGGGCAGGCGTCTACGATCTGAACGGCAACGTCAACGAGTGGGTGGTGCGCACCGACCAGAAGGCCCCCTACCGCAGCGGGCTCAAGGGCGGGTGGTGGGGTCCGATCCGGAGCCAGTGCCGCCCGATGACGACCTTTCACAAGGAAGACGACTACGGCTACGAGGTCGGCTTCCGCTGCTGCGCCGACGTGGAGCCGCAGGCGACGTAGCGCCCAGCGGGTCCGTGGCGCTGACCTCAGCATACCGACCGCAGATGCGACCGCTGGTGCGCGGCCGCGATAGCGCCTGCGGGCGCCGGCGAGCGAGGAGGACGCGCCGGCGACCCGAGGCGCGGCCGGGCGCCGACCCCGCGGCCAGCTGAGGTGTGCAGGCCGCAGGGCTGATGCTCGAACATCTCTACCGCCCCTCTCGCGAACCGCCCCGCTCGCGTGATAGAGGTGCCCGCCGGGGGAAGCTCTCTCGAGGCGAGGCGCGCACGCGCCTTGCACAGGGCGCCCCGCGAGCGGCGCGCACGTCGCCAGGAGGCTTGAGATGGACGAGAGAGTTCAGCGATACATGGACATGGGGGTCGCGCTCGGGGTGAGCGTCGGCACGAAGATCGTGGGCGCGATCCTGGTCTGGGTCATCGGCCGGATAATCATCCGGGGGGTCCTCTCGGTCATGCAGCGCAGCGCCACGCTGAAGAAGCTCGACGTCACGCTGGCGCATTATCTGGAGTCGGCGACGTCCGTGCTGCTGAACATCCTGCTGATCATTGCGGTGCTCAGCGTCTTCGGCGTCGAGACGACCACCTTTGCCAGCCTGCTCGCCGCGATCGGCATCGCCATCGGCATGGCGTGGTCCGGGCTCCTCTCGAACCTCGCGGCGGGCATCTTCATGATCCTCCTGCGCCCCTTCAAGACCGGCGATGTCGTGACGGCCGGGGGCGTGACGGGCGCGGTGCACTCGATCGGGCTCTTCGCGACCGCCCTGGACACGCCGGACAACATCCGCACCATCGTGGGCAACGCCAAGATCTTCAGCGACACGATCCAGAACCTCAGCGCGAACCCGTTCCGCCGCGTCGATTGCACGGCGCAGCTCGCGCACGGCGCGGATCACGAGGCGGCGATCACCCGGCTCAAGGCGCGCCTCGCGCTCATCCCCAACGTGGTCAGCGAGCCCGCGCCCGTCGTCGAGATCCTGGAGTTCAACCTCTCCGGGCCCGTGCTGGCCGTCCGGCCCTTCTGCCAGAGCAGCTCTTACGGCGCCGTCTTCTTCGCCACCAACAAGGTCATCCGCGAGGAGCTCGGCAAGCTGGGGCTGCCTGTCCCGAGCCAGCACGTGCAGATCAACCAGCTCGCGGCCGCGCCTCCCCGCGGCGTGGGCGCAGAGGCGCCCCCGGCGGCCTGACGCGCCGCCCACGGACCGCGCGCGGAGGCGGCCCGCGACGGATGGCGCTCGCGCTCCCCGTCGGCGTTGCCCGCGCTCGTCCCGGTGGGTAAGAGGCGGGGGATGAGGGACTGGGAAGCGCTCTTCGCGAAGCAGCTCGAGCAGACCGATCTCGGCAAGGATCCGGCCCACGATCTGGCGCACTTCACGCGCGTGGTCGCCACGGCCAAGGCCCTCGCGGCCGACGAAGGGGCCAGGCTGGAGGTCGTCGTCCCCGCGGCCTGGCTGCACGACCTCGTGAACGTCCCCAAGAACGATCCCAGGCGCTCCCAGGCCTCGCGGCTCTCCGCGGAGGAGGCGCTGCGCTTCCTCCGGAGCGTCGCGTACCCCGAGGCGTTCCTCGCGGACATCGCCCACGCCATCGAGGCCCACAGCTACAGCGCGGGCATCGAGCCGAGGACCCTCGAGGCCAGGGTCGTCCAGGACGCGGACCGGCTCGACGGGCTGGGGGCCATCGGGATCGCCCGCTGCTTCGCCGTGGGCGGGCTGCTCGGGGTGCGGTTCTACGATCCCCAGGATCCGTTCGCCGAGCGGAGGCCGTGGAACGACCGCGAGAACGCGATCGACCACTTTCATGTGAAGCTGTTCAAGACCGCCGAGAGCCTGAGGACGGCCGCCGGGCGTCGCGAGGGGGCGCGACGGGCGGAGTTCATGAGGCAGTACCTCGCTCGCCTCGCGGTCGAGATCGGCGGCGAGGTGCGCTGAGCTCAGCCCGCGCCGGCGACGGTCACCGCGGCCGCAACGGCGACCGGGATCGTGAAGTTGTCGTCCATCCGCGACGAGAACAGCTCGGTGGCCGCCCCGGCCAGGCCGGCGACGGCGGCCAGGAGGAGCCGCGAGGAGAGCGACGCCGGGCCGAGCGCCCACATCACCGCGAGGGAGCTCAGCGCGCCGGCCGCGAAGAAGGCGAGCGTCCCCTCCAGCGAGCGGCCGTCGCGCAGCCGCGTGCGGCCGAAGCGACGGCCGATGAGCGCCGCCGCCGGGTCGGCCACCGCGAGCACCACCACGGCGAGCGACTGGCTCAGCCGCGTCCCGAACAGCGCCAGGAGGAGGAGCGCCGTCATGTACCAGGTCGACGAGTTCACCCGGTAACGCTCGTGCGGGTGCGCCACGAGCCGGAAGAGCCGCATCAGCCGATCGTTGACCCGCTCGCTCACCCGGCGCGCGATCTCCATCGACCACGCCGCCGCCGCGAAGGCGCCGCTCACGGCCACGAGCCAGCCGCGCTCGGGCAGGAGCTGGACCAGCCCGAGCACCGCCAGCCCCGAGCCCACGTGCCACAGGCTGCGCGCATGGTTCGTCGGCCTGACGCTAGGCGGCGCCGCGACGACCCCGCGCAGCGCCAGCAGCAACGACTCGTAGGCAGGCTGGACCTCGCGCTGGAACGCGATCCACGCCGCCTTGGGCGAGGGCGTCCCGGACGGGGTCGCCCGCTCGACCGCCGCGAGCAGCGCGCGGAGGCGGTCGCGGAGCCGATCGAGCGCGCCCCCCGCGTCGTCGCGCTCGACCGCCACGACGAGCTCCCGGAGCCGCAACACCACCCGTTCGACCCGGGCGCGCACCTCGGGCTCGTCCCGGAAGACGAAGACCGCGGGATCAACCTGACGCAGAAGAGCGCAGAGCTCTTCGGAGACGAGCTTGGTCTCGACGTGCAAGGCGTGGATCACGTTGGCTTTTGTCAGAATAGTCTCCGATGCCCCGCGCGGCATGTCAGCGCTTCGTCATACCGCAGGGGCGTACGTGGGCTGGCTCGCCGCGCCCGCGCCGCTGAGGCGCGCCACAGCGCGCAGGACCGCGTAACCGCCTTCGCTCGATCCCTCGCTGCACGGCCGACGCCGCAGGAGCCCGCGCAGCGACGACGCACCGCATGATCCGGGGCCTCCTGAGCCAGCGCTCCCCAGCTCCCCCCTCCCCAGCTCCCCCCTCCCCAGCTCCCCCACCCGGCTCCCCCCACCCCGCCCGATTCCGGCGCGACAGTCTCCCCTCCTGCCCAGGTCGGGCGAGCTCGGCGCGCGCGGCCGATGCGCCCCACGACGTCAGGCAGCGATCACAACAGTGCAATTCATGGATTCATGGAGTGGAGCGCGACGGTATCCTCTTTATTCCATGCCTGGATCGGAGCCGCCGGACTCGCGCCCTGACAAGCGCTGGACGAGATCGCATGAGAGGCGCCTTACGACTCCGGACAGGGCGCGATCGGTCGCGCTTCCCCTGCACGCACGCTGCGGCTAGGGTGCCGCGCGTCGCGGATTCGACGGGTGGGCGCGAGGCGCCCGGGACGCAGCGCGCGGCCGTCGCGCGCGTGGCCAACAGGCGTCGTTCCCTCGGAATCGGAGAATCGAGGAACATGAAGGTTTCAGTTCGGTACACCGCGCTGTCGTTCGCGCTGCTCGCCGGTCCCCTCGCCCACGCGCGCGAGCGCCCGAATCACGATGCCTACTTCAGGGAGCCGCCGGCGCCGCCCGCCGGCGTGGCGCGCGTCGCCAGCGACGACGCGCCGGGCGCCGTCATCGCGTCGACCGACCCGCAACGCGGGGTGCCGACGTTCGTGTGGGCGACCTCGCCGGAGCACCGCCCGCCGGCCGCCACCCACAGCACGGCCGAGGCCGCCGCCCGCTGGTACGTGCAGCAGTACGCGCGCCTCTACCACCTGCCGCAGGCCGCGCTCGACACGGCCGTGGTGCGCCACATCCACGACACCGGGCGCGGCGGCATCCTCGTGACGCTGGGGCAGGACGTCGACGGGATCCCGGTCTTCCGCAGCGAGCTCAAGGTGCTCATGAAGCGCGACCTCACGCTCGTCGCCCTCGGCGGCAACCTGCACGCGTCGGCCGTCGCGCTGCCGCCCGGCGCCGGCTCCCTCCGGCCCGGCTCGAAGCGCAGCCGCGCGTTCACCGGCGCGCCGGCCCAGGCGGTCGTCCGCGCCGTGCGCGACGCGCACCGCATCGACATCAAGACGGCCGACCTCCGCGACCTCGGCGAGGCGAAGGGCGGATATCGGCTCTTCGACCTCGCGGACACCGCGCACGCGCGCCAGCGCGCCGGCAGCCTGCGCTTCGCGCAGCCGGCGCGGGTGAGGAAGGTGCTGTTTCCGCTGCCCGACCGGCTCGTGCCCGGCTACTTCGTCGAGGTCGTCTCGGGCGACGCCGAGCGCACGAGCTCCGACGCGACCGCGTGGGTGTTCGGGGCCAGCGACGGGCGGTATCTCTACCGGGAAAACCTCTCCCACGCCGCGACGTTCGATTACCGGGTCTGGGCGGAGGACGACGACAAGCACACCCCGCTCGGCGGGCCCATCGCGGACATGTCGCCGCACCCGACCGGGCGGCCCGACGGCCATCGCCCGCGGTTCATCGCGCCGAGCCTCATCTCCATCGAGGGCTTCAACACGAACCCGGACGGCCGGGCCGACCCGTGGCTGCCGGCCGACGCGACCTCGACCCGCGGCAACAACGTCGACGCCTACGCGGATCACAACGCGCCCGACGGGTTCTCCAGCGGCGATACGCGCGCGGAGCTCTCGGGGCCGGGCGCGTTCGACTACACCTATGATCCGCTCGCCGAGCCGCTCGCCGGGCCCGATCAGATCATGGCGGCCGTCACCCAGGTCTTCTACGTCACGAACTGGCTCCACGACTGGTATTACGACTCCGGCTTCACCGAGGCTGCGGGCAACGCCCAGCGCGACAACCTCGGCCGGGGCGGCATCGGCGGCGACCCGCTCCTCGCCGAGGCGCAGGACGACGCGCCCGGCGGCAGCCGCGACAACGCGAACATGGATGCGACGTACGACGGCGCGTCGCCGCGGATGCAGATGTACCTGTGGACCGGGCCGGACCTGCGGTCGCTCAGCGTCACGCCGCAGAACGCCAATTACGCGTCGAACACCGCCATGTTCGGGCCCCAGCGCTACGAGGTGACCGGCGAGCTCGCCCTCGGCGAGGACGACGCCGCGCCCCGGGGCGACGCGTGCGGGCCGATCACGAGCGACGTGGCCGGCAAGATCGCCCTCGTCGACCGCGGCGGGTGCGCCTTCGCAGAGAAGGCGCGCAACGCGCAGGAGGCCGGCGCGGTCGGCGTCATCATCGCCAACAACCGCGAGAGCGACGGGGCCCCGCGGCTCGCCGGCGACGACCCGGAGGTGACGACGCCCGCCCAGAGCGTCTCGCTGGAGGACGGCGGCGCGCTCAAGGCGGCGCTCGCGGGGGCGCAGGCGCCGCTCACGGTCACGATGACCCGAGAGCCCAGCGTGGAGCGCGACGGGACGATCGACAACACCATCGTGGCGCACGAGTGGGGCCATTACATCCACCTCCGTCAGGTCGCGTGCAGCACCCAGATGTGCGGCGCGCAGAGCGAGGGGTGGGGGGACTTCGTCGCGCTGCACATGGCGCTGCGCGAGGGCGACGACCTCGACGGCGCTTACCCGATCTCGAGCTACGGGAGCGCGGCGCTCGGCGACAGCTACTTCGGCATCCGCCGCGCGCCCTACTCCGTCGATTTCGCCAAGAACGGGCTGACGTTCCGGCACATCTCGGACGACGAGCGCCTCCCCGACCACCCGCTCAACGTCTCGGCTCCGCAGAACTCCGAGGTGCACAACGCCGGAGAGGTCTGGGCGGCGATGATGTTCGAGGCCTATGTCGCGCTGATCCGGCACGGCGGCGGCCTGACCCCGCCGCGCGCGTTCGAGCAGACCCGGCGGCGGATGAGCGATTACGTGGTGGCCGGCATGAAGCTCGCCCCCGCCAACCCGACCTTCACCGAGCAGCGCGACGCGGTGCTGGCCGCCGCGCTCGCCAGCGATCAGGGCGACTTCCGCGCGATGGCGGAGGCGTTCGCGCGGCGCGGGGCCGGCACGTGCGCCGTGTCGCCGCGCGTCGACGCGCGCGGCCTCTCCGGCGTGGTCGAGAGCTTCAAGGTCCAGCCCGAGCTCGCGCTGGTCCGCGCGGAGCTCGACGACAGCGCCGGCTCCTGCGACAGCGACGGGCTGCTCGACGCGGAGGAGTCCGGCACGGTCACGATCGAGATCGTCAATCGCGGCGCGGCGCCCCTGACCGGCGCGGCGGCGTCCATCGAGGGGCCGGGCGGCGGGGTGACCTTCCCGGAGGGCGCGCGCGCGTCGTTCGGCGACATCGCGCCGTTCGCGACCGGGACCGCGACCGTGCCGGTGAAGCTCGACCGGAACATGAAGCCCGCCGAGGACCTGAAGCTCAACCTGACGCTGAAGAGCGCCGAGGCGTGCACGCCGACGCGGGTCGAGGCCCTGGTGCGCCGCGTGAACTACGATGAGGTCCCCGGGTCGTCGACGGTCGACGGCGTGGAGACGCAGAGCACGACGTGGACGGTCGAGGGGATCTCCAGCGAGCTCGTGTGGTCGCGCGCCGAGGGGAACGCGCCGAACCGCGTGTGGCGCGGCGTCGATCTCGGGACCCTGTCCGACGCGGCGCTGGTGTCGCCGCCCCTGGAGGTCAGCGAGACCGAGCGCTTCGTGCTGACGTTCGCGCACCGGCACCAGTTCGAGGCGAGCGACGGCACGTTCTGGGACGGCGCGGTGATCGAGATCAGCGCCGATGGCGGCGAGACGTGGGTCGACGTCGCGAAGACCGCGGATCCGGGCTACGGCGGCAGGATCACGAGCGAGTCGGGCAACCCGCTGGCCAGGCGGAGGGCGTTCGTCGGCGAGAGCCCGTCGTGGCCCGAGCTCGACAGGGTGTCGGTGGATCTGGGGACCGCGTTCGCCGGAAAGACGGTGCGGGTGCGGTTCCGGGTCGGCACCGACGAGGCCGCGGGCGACACCGGCTGGGAGATCGACAACATCGGGTTCGCGGGCGTGAAGAACAAGCCGTTCGCGACGCTCGTCGAGGACACCGCCTCTTGCCAGCGAGGGCCGGCGGCCGACGCCGGGGCGGATCAGGCGGTCGCGGTGGGAGAGCTGGTGACGCTCGACGCGTCGGGGAGCTCGGATCCCGAGGAGGACGAGCTGACGTTCTCCTGGACGCAGACGGCGGGGCCGGAGGTCGAGCTCGTGGGCGACGGCGCGCGGGCGACCTTCGTGGCGCCCGAGGTGGCCGCGGCGACGGCGCTCGCGTTCGAGGTGAAGGTCAGCGACGGGATCCTGGAGGCGGCCGACCAGGTGAGCGTGGTGGTCGATCCGGCGAGGGAGCCGTCGCCGCCGGAGGAGGGGTGCGGGTGCGCGATCCCGGGGGGAGCGCCGCGCGCTCCGCTGGGCGCGCTCGGGGCGGCGGCCGCCGTCGCGGCGCTCGCGGTGCGGCGGCGGCGCGGCGGCGGCACGGCGCGGTGATCCCCGCGCGCGCCGCGCCCCGGCGCCGCGTTCCAGCGCGGCGTCGGCCGTGATCGCGGTCGGCGGTCGCTCCGAGGTCGATCGCCACGAACGGCGCACCGCGGCGGGCGACAGCCCATTGACGCCCGCCGCGCGCGCTACCACGCTGGCCGGCCGTCATGAGCATCACCGACCCCCCGCCCGCCCTGCCCCCCATTTCCGCCGGTCAGGCGCTGGAGCGGCTGATCGAGGGCAACCGGCGCTTCGCCGACAACGTCCGCAGCGAGCGCGTGGTGCTGGGCCAGCGGGAGCGGGCCGCGCTCGCGGAAGGGCAGCGGCCGTTCGCCATCATCCTCTCCTGCTCGGACTCGCGGGTGCCGTCCGAGCTCATCTTCGACCAGGGCCTCGGCGATCTGTTCGTCATCCGGGTGGCGGGCAACGTGGTGGCGCCGTCGCTGGTCGGCAGCGTGGAGTTCGCCGCCGCCGCCTTCGGGACGCGCCTCGCCGTGGTGATGGGCCACTCGCGCTGCGGCGCCATCAAGGCCACGCTGGGCGAGCTGCTCCAGGAGGAGAGCGGCGGCGTCCTCACCGACAACATCCGCGATATCGTCGAGCGCTGCCGCGCCCCGGTGCAGACGGTGGTGAGCGCCGCCGGCCGCCACGCTCCAAGGGATTTCCTGATGCGCGAGGCTGTCCGCGCCAACGTGCGCAACTCGTGCGATCACCTCCGGCACGGCAGCCGGCTGCTCGAGCGGCTGTGCGCCGAGGAGGGCATGCGCATCGTCGGCGCCGAGTACGCCCTGGAGACCGGCGAGGTGACGTTCCTCGATCGCGCGTGACGCGTCGATGACGCTCCACGACGCCTGATTCCGGCGCTTCCGGCGAGGCCGAGCCTAGATGTTGATGCTCTGCGGGATCTGCGACGGCAGGAGGACGACGTACGGGAAGCGCTGGAGGTTGCGCTTGCCGATGGTCGCCTCGATATCCATCAGCTCGCGCTGAAACGCCTCGAGGGGCTCGCGGATCCGCGCGTCGGTGAAATACGCCCCCGGGATGTTCCGGTCGTAGTCGCCGAGCCGCGAGTAGTAGACGCCGCCGAGGAGCATCATCACGTTCAGCTGGAGCAGCGCCTGCTGCAGGGGCGGCAGGTGCTGGAAGATCTCCGAGGACGGCAGGCCCGCGGTGATGCTCGGCGCCGGGGCGTAGGCGGCGAGCGGGAGCGCCGGGGTGAAGCTCATGAGGGAGCTCTGCGGGAAGTTCACGGCCGCGTGCTGGGCGCTGGCGGTGAAGATCACGTGCGTCAGCAGGTTCGCCAGATAAGCGACGGTGCGGATCGCCCCGTCCTCGCCGATGTCTTTCAGGCCACAGCCCGACGGGGAAGACAGCTCGGCGAACCAGCCTTGCAGCTCGTAATCGCCCAGCACGTCTGCGTCGCTCGTATAATAGATCGCGAGGTACCGCGACACCCACGTATGGATCGCGCCCCAGAGGAGCGTCGCGTCGTCGCGGTAGGGGTAGCTCGGCAGGGTGCTCGGGTCGTCGACGCCGCGGCGCGCGAGCGCCACCGGGAGGAACTGCTGATTGACGCTGTAGCTCAGCACGGCGTCGACCGCGAGCCGGGTGGACGACGCGATCGTCCCGGCGAGCAGGTTGTCCACCGGGCCTCCCGGGGCGATGAGATCGGCCTCGGCGGCGTTGTTGATCGCCAGGGTGCCCTGGAAATGCGGCGTGAGCAGGACGTTGACCGGGTGCTCGGGGGCGAGCTGCCGCGGGGTGGCCATCGCGAACGCCTCCATGACGAGGTGGGTCTGCCCGAGGTGCGAGATCAATTCATGGAAGTTCCCATCGGCGACCTGCACGTGGAGCTTGGCCACCTCCCACGCCACGCCGTCCGAAGGGGTGAAGATCGGGCTCGCCGCGCCCGGCGTCTGGGCGCACTGGATGGCCACCGGGCGGAGCAGGCGGCTCGGCGAGCCCGCGGCGGGCACCGCGAAGAGCGCGAGCGGCGCCTCGACGTACTTCTGCTGATCCGGCGCGGTCCCGGGCACGAGCTGCGAGAGCAGCTCGTAGTCGGCCAGGTAGAGGCGCCCCTCCGCGCCTGCCCTCGCCAGGGAGTCGCCCTCGCCCATCACCGAGCGATACTGCGTGTCGGTCACGGGGAAGCTCGCGCCGGGCGACGCGACGCGCTTGAGGACGAGCGGGTTCGGCCCCGCCACGCGCAGCCAGGCGAAGATGGAGTCGTCCTGGTAGACGCTCGCGATCTCGGGCAGGCGGAACGTCTGGAACTCCGAGACGTAGTCGTACACGCCGGTCGCCTGCCCGTACATCCCGACAAGACTGAGAAGGAGCTTCCCCGCCGCGCTCACCAGCGCATCCAGCAGCGACTTGATGATATCGCCCACCTTCTTGGTGGGATAGTTCGTCGCGCCGAGGACGCCCTCCACGGCGCGGCCCTCGGCCGCCGTGACGATCTTCTGCGCGAACCCCGCGACCACCGCGACCGCCGGCGCTCGCGGCGGCGGCGCGGGGGCGCGCTCGGGCTCGCCATGGAGCGGCGTCAGCATGAGGGTGAGCTCCCGATGACGTTGCTTGAGATCGTGGAGGACGCCCTGGATCTTGGCGCTCGTCGCGTCGTCCATCGGGCCTCCCTTCGGGGAGTGAAGCGCGCCGTCGGAGCCCACCAGCTTGGACGCCTTGGCCATCACGTTGCCGACGAGCTCGAGGATGACGAGCGCGGCCGAGCCCACCAGGATGGGGGCAAACCCCTGTCCGTTCGGAACGCTCTGGGCCACCCCGAGGGGCGATAGACGGGTGTCGTGGTCGTAGACGTACGTCTGCTGGGCGCGGGCGAGCTCGCTCTTGCGCTGCTGCTGCTCCGCGGGAGAGTCGTTCTGAGGCAGGGACGGGTTACTCATGACGCCCTCGATGTTGGAGGAACTGCAAGGAGCACCACGCTACGCCGGGTCCACACGACTGACAATCCGGCGCGTGGCCTGATCTGCAGATCGGCAGTCGAGAGATCCGGGGCGCGCACCTCGCGCTCACGCCCACACGAAACGAGAATCGACCACAGCGCCGCGGAGGACATGAAGGCAGCCCGGTGACATCGCGGCGTCGTCTGGCGGCGAGGTGCGGAGCCGTGGCAGCGCGTCCGGCCGGTCCGGGGACGCGAGCGGCCTCGTGAGCGACGGAGAGCGGCGCCGTCCGTCGAGCGCATCGAGCCGTCCGGCGCCGGCGACGTGGTCGACGGCGCGCCACAGCGGCTTCCGGATCGACGGCGAGCTGCTGGCGCCGGCGCTGCCGTCACGGGGACGAGCTTCGGGCCGGCGCGGGCGCGGCGCTGCGCCGCGGTCCGGCGACCGTTGACAGCGGCGAGTTCAAGCTTGGTTGTCGTCGCCGCGGCGATCGCGAGCTCGGGTGTCGTCGCCGCGGCGAGTTCGGGCTTGGCGGCGGACAAGCGGTGGTGGAGAGTAGGCGCCCGCGACGCCCTGGGAGGAGAGCCAACGAGTCTCCACGGGCGCGGCCGCGAGACCACCTCCTGACCTAGAGAATTGCGATGCGAACATCACGAACGAGACCCAAGGCGCCGTGGCGCGCGCCCGCGGCAGCGGCCCTCGCCGCGGCGGCCCTCGCCGCGATCGACCCGGCCGTGGCCCACGCCCACTTCGTCCTGCTCGAGCCCGCTTGCTACTCGGAACAAAGCGACCTCGGCGACCCGCAGAAGAGCGCGCCCTGCGGCCAGGCGGACCCCGGGACGCCGATCGAGCCGACCGGCGAGGTGACCACGTATGTCCAGGGTCAGACGATCAAGCTGAGGATCGACGAGACGATATTCCACCCGGGCCATTACCGCGTGTCGATCGCGGAGAAGCCGGAGTCGCTCCCCCCGGATCCGGTGGTGACCCCCGGCGCCACGCCGTGCGGCTCCACCGTCATCGAGACAGATCCGCAGCTCCCCCTCGTGGCGGACGGCCTGCTCGTCCACACGTCGGCGTTCACGGCCGAGCAAACCGTCGAGATCAAGCTCCCCGACGATCTGACCTGCGAGAACTGCACGCTGCAGGTCAGCGAGTTCATGTCAAACCACGGGATCAACAACCCGGGCGGCTGCTTCTATCACCACTGCGCGACCGTCACGATCCTCCCGCGCGAGGGTGAGCCCACCGGGTCTGGCGGCGCAGGCGGCGAATCCGGCGAGGGCGGCGCCGCATCGAGCAGCGTGAGCAGCGGCGGCTCCGGCGACGGCGCCAGCACCGCCTCCTCCGGCGGCAGCGCGGGCGACGGCGGCGCCGGCGCGAGCGGCGACGGCGGCAGCGCCGGCGCTGACGCGTCCGATTCCTCCTCTTCGTCGGGTTGCGGCTGCCGCGTCGGCGCCGCCGAGGACCCGGCGATCGCCACCGCCGCAGGCCTGCTCGCGCTCGGGCTCCTGCGCTGGCGCCGCCGCCGCTGAGCACATCGGCGCGCGAGCGAGCGCGCGCGACGCGCTCCCTGGCGCGCCACGCGGGCGACCCGCTCCGCGCCGCCAGCCCCGCGCCGCCCGCCCCGCGCCGCCCGCCCCGCGCCGCCCGCCCCGCGCCGAAGGAGGGCACGTCGCGAGATGCGCCCGCTCCGCAGGGTGATCGCCGCGCGCGCGCGGATTGGAGAAGTACGCTGTAAACCGCGGAGTTCATGAAGAACAACACAGGTCGCGGGGCGGCGCATCACGGCAGCGAAAGGCGCGCTCGCAGAGCCCTCGCGTATCTTCGTCGTGATTGGCTCGCGGCTGTGCCTGTGCCAGAGGTGCGATATGGCCCTGCGCGCCCTCCGCCCCTTCGCCGTCGTTCCCCTGCTCGTGGCCGCGTGCGCCCGCGAGGCGCCGCCTCCCGCGGCCGCGCCGGCTCCCCTGCCCTCGCCGGCGCCGCCGGCCGCCGCGAGCGCGAAGGCGGCGCCGCCCGCCGCGCCTGCGGCAGCCCCCCGCACCCCGGCGTGGGTCGAGCGCAGCAACGAGCACGCGCAGGTGCTCCTCGACGTGCTCGCGCGGTTCTCGCCGGAGCACGCCGGCGCGGCGGGGATCGAGCGCGCGGACGGGGAGATCACCGATCTCTCGCCGGGGGTCGAGGCGCGGGAGCGCGCGGCCTACCGCGCGGCCATCGTCGAGCTCCAGAAGCGGCGAGATGCCGAGGAGGACCCGGCGGTCGCCGAAGACCTGCAGATCCTGCTGGACGCCGGAGATCGCGCGGTACGCGGCTCGGAGCTCGACGAGAAGCACCGGGTCTCGTACGTGCACGTCACGGGGCTCGTGTTCACGGGCATCTCGGTCCTGCTGGACGACCGGAACTCGCCGGCGCGGCGGGCCATGGCCCTCACGCGGCTCCGGCGCTACGCAGGCCTGGAGGGGGGCCACGCGCCCATCGCCGAGCAGGCCAGGGCCAGGCTCACCCAGGACCTCGGGAAACCCGGCTTGCTCGCCCCCTCCAGGATGGAGATCGAGCGGCACCTCGCCACGAACGCCCGCGTGCGGGAGGGCATCGGAGAGCTCTTCCGGAAATACGCGATCAGCGGCCATGAAGAGCCGCTCGCCGCGCTGAACCGCCAGCTCGAGGCGTACGACGCGGCGCTGCGCGCCGACGTGCTCCCCCGGGCGCGGGTCGGCTTCGCGCTGCCCCCGCCGCTCTATGCGTTCGCGCTCGAGTCGTATGGCGTCGATCTCCCGCCCGCCGAGCTCGCGTCCCTGGCCCACGCCGCCTTCGACGATCTGAAGGCGCAGATGCAGAAGCTCTCGGTGTCGGTCGCCGCCGCGCGCAAGCTGCCGAGCGCGGATTACCGCGACGTGATCCGCGCCCTGAAACAGGAGCAGCTGGTGGGCGAGGCGATCTTGCCGCATTACAAGGAGCGGCTCGCCCAGATCGAGGCCATCATTCGGAAAGAGCGCCTCGTCACCCTGCCCGAGCGGCCGGCGCGCATCCGGCTCGGCACCGCCGCCGAGAGCGCCGAGACGCCTGCGCCGCACATGCGGCCGCCGCGGCTGCTCGACAACCAGGGCGAACAAGGGGAGTTCGTGCTGCCGCTGAGCCTCCCGGCGCCGCCCGGCTCCGCGGAGGGGCTGCGGAAGGTCGACGATTTCACCCACGCCGCGGCGTCGTGGACGCTCACCGCCCACGAGGCGCGCCCCGGACACGAGCTCCAGTTCGCCTCGCTGGTCGAGCGGGGCGTCTCGATCGCCAGGGCGGTCTTCGCGGACAACAGCGCCAACGTGGAGGGGTGGGGCCTCTACGCCGAGGCCATCGTGCTCCCGTTCATGCCGCCGGAGGGTCAGCTCGTCTCGCTGCAATACCGCCTGCTGCGGGCCGCGCGCGCCTTCCTGGACCCGGAGCTCCAGGCCGGCAAGATCACGCCCGCGGCCGCGCGCGCCCTGCTGGAGAAGGACGTGGTGCTGTCGGCGCCGTTCGCGCAGTCCGAGGTGGAGCGCTACACGTTCCGCGCGCCGGGGCAGGCGACATCGTATTTCTACGGGTTCACCCGGCTGATGGAGCTCCGCGCAGAGGTCGAGTCCAGGATGGGCCCTCGCTTCGACGCGCAGCGGTTCCACGATTTCGTGCTCGCCCAGGGGATCCTGCCGCCGAAGCTGCTCCGCAAGGCGGTGCTGGAGCGGTTCGTGGGGGCTCAGCCGGCGCGCTGAGCGACGCGAGGCGAGCGCAGAGAGAGCGCCGCCTCGATCTCGCCGGGGATCCCCTTGCGGCGCGCCTCGCCGGCTCCAGCTGTCGAGGAGGGCACGGCAGCGCCGGAGGGGACGCATGGAAGCGAGCGAGGAGGCGGCGGTACAGCGACAACCGGAAGCGCCCGAGGGCGCCGCGGCCGGCTCCGAGCCGACGGAGGAGGCGCGCGAGGAGCGGATTCCGGAGACGCCGGTCGACCGCGGGGGCGCGCTCTCGCCGCGCGAGACGCCGGAAGCGCCGGTCGAGCCCGAGGACGAGGCGTCGGACGAGTCGTTCCCGGCGAGCGATCCGCCGGCCTGGACGCCGAGCCATCCCGGCTGAGCGCGGGGGGATCGGCGGCCGTCTCTGCCGCGGCCGTGGCTTCACGTCCTCGCCGGGCGCATCGTCGGCTGCGCGCCCGTCACGCCTCGGGGACGCCCCCTTCGAGCCACCTGCGCGCGCTCTCGGCGGTGAGCTTGAAATCGGCGGCGACCCGCGACCGCCGCACGATCCCTCCGGCAGCGTCGCGCTCGGTGAGGACGGCGTGGGGGTCGTCCTCGTCGGGCACCACGTCGAGGTCCACCCGCACCCGCGCGCCGCCCTCGACCGCCACCGTCACGTTCCGGTGGAGCAGCGCCCGGCGCTGCTGGACGTGCCGCGCCAGCACCTCGTTCGCCGTCTTCACCAGGGTGGCGAACGCGCTCGCGTCGAGCGGCTTCGGGTTCTTCTTGTCGCGCCCCATCGTCCACGGCCCCACCAGCGAGGGCTCGCTCTGGCCGTCGCACGTCATCTCGACGGCCCACCCGTCGTCGTCCTCGTTCTTGATGACCCGCGCCGTCCACCCCTGGCCCCTCCACAGCTTCGGGTCCTGGTCCTCGGGGCGAACGGGGCGCGCCTGCCCCACCTCGTCGTGCGTCTCGTCGGTCGCGTCGTGCGTCGTGGCCATGGGCGCCCCGGTGTACCCGCTCGGCGCGCGCCGCGTCCACCCCGTCGGCGCGCCTCGGCCATTTCCTGTCAGCCCCCAGAGACCCGCGAGATCCCTGTGGAGCCCCGACGAGCTGGCCCGGAGCAGCCGAGCTGCGACACTCCCCGCATGCTCCTCCCCCGGCGCCCCTTCCTCGCCCTCTGCGCCGCCGCCCTCGCCCCGCGCGCCGCCCTCGCCGACCCGGCCGACGCCTCTTCCGCCGCCCCGCCGCCTCCGGCGCCCTCCGCGCCGCCGCCTCCGGCGCCCTCCGCCCCGCCGGCCTTCGACGTCCGCGACCTCCAGGTCCCCGGCGATCGCGCCCTCGGCCGGCGGTTCACGCTGCTCGTCCCGAGGCACCTCGCCCCGGGCGAGCGCGTGCCGCTGCTCGTGCTCCTCCACGGCCTCGGCGAGACCGGCGACGAGCGCCTCGGCGCCTTCGCGTGGCTCGATCGCTACGGCCTCGGGTCCGCCTACGAGCGGCTCCGCCGCCCGCCGCTCGGCCGCACCGCGCGCCGGAAGGACTGGACCGACGCACGCCTCGCCGAGGTCAACGCCGCCCTCGCGGCGCGGCCGTTCCGGGGCCTTGCGGTCGCGTGCCCGTACACGCCCAACGTCCACAAGGCCCCGAACCCCTCCGCGGCCCTCGACGGCTACGCGCGCTGGCTCGCGGAGGTGGTCCTGCCCCGCGCCCGCGCCGAGGCGCCCGTGTTCCAGGACGCGGCCCGCACCTCGCTCGACGGCTGCTCGCTCGGCGGCTACGTCGGCGTCGAGGTGTTCCTCCGCAGGCCCGAGCTCTTCGGGGCCTGGGGCGGCGTGCAGTCCGCCATCAGCACCCACCGCGCCTCGGCCTACGCCGACCGCCTCGCCCGGGCCGTCGCCGCGGCCGGCCCGCGCGATCTCCACCTGCTCACCAGCAAGGGCGACCCGTTCCACGACGCGAACGCCGCCCTCGCCGCGCAGCTCGCGAAGCGCTCGATCCCCCACACGCTCCGCGTCCTCCCGGGCCCGCACGACCAGCCGTGGCTCCGCGAGGCCGGCACGATCGAGATGCTCCTCTTCCACGACCGCCGCGCGCGCTGAAGCGCCCTCCCTCCCGGCAGGCGGAAGGCGAGGCGCGCTCCCGCGGTTGGCCGCCTCGTGGATCAAGGGTGCAAATCGCAGTCCTCGACGCAGTCATCCTGTATGCACGTCAGCAGCCCGTCAAAACAGGCCTCGCTCAGGGGGGGAGCATCTTCGGTGCAAGAGTCCCCCGCAGAGAAGAGAAGCCTGTCGAGGTTGATCCGGTCCTCGTCCGAGGTGCAGACGGATTCGTACAACCTGCACTCGGTCACGCATTCGTAGCAACGACCGTCGAAGCTGATGTGGGAGCAGAAGTTGTCCAGCGTGATGGGCGACTCGGCCGGAAACGGGGTCTCGATTTGGCGCCCGTCGAGCGCGGCGAACACCAGCCGTGCCGGCTCCTGCTCGGCGCTCTTGCTGAAGCCCATCTCGCAGCGCAAGGAGCCCAAGGACGGCAGATTCACCGCCGGGCACGGGTTCGTGATCCATCGAAAGGGCACCCAGCCGAGCGAGAACCCATCCGAGCTCGTCACGGAGAAGCTCTCCGGCGTCACCGGCAGCGGCAACGTATCCTGATTCCTGAGGACCAACGAGACCCGCAGCGCCGATTCGTCCTGGTGCCATTCGACGATCTCGAGCGCCAGGATCTCGCCGTCCGGCGCGGTCGTCCCGCTGGAGGCCGTCGTGCCGCCGCCCGCGCCAGACGCCGTCGTGCCGCCGCCCGCGCCAGACGCAGTCGTGCCGCCGCCCGCGCCAGACGCAGTCGTCCCGCTGCTCCCGTCGTCGGGCGCGTCGTCCGACGACCCGCCACAGGCGGCGGCGAGCAGGGCGAGCGCGGCGATTGTCTTTCGATGAGCGAGTCTGTTCATGTGCCCCTCCAATGCCTGCCCCGATCAAGGGCCGCGACCACGCGTTATAGCGCCGACCGCTCCCGGCATAAGCCGTCGAGCCGCTCTCCGACGCGCCCTCGCCAGCGGGTCGCGCATGCGCCGGGTCGCGCGCGCGCCCGCAGCCTTACTCGAGCAGCCCCGCCTCCCGCAGGAACGCCCGCTCGACCGCGGCGTAGTCGACCTCCACGTCGAGCCGCGCGAGCACCGAGTAGAACCCGAACTGGAGCCGGTTCAAGAACACCATGCCCGGCGGCAGCTGCACGAACCCGCTGTCCTTCACCAAGATCTGCTCCTTGATCGCCATCACGCCCTCCACAAGGCTCGTCACGTAAGCCCGCGTGACGCGGAACGGCGCGCTGAACAGCGGCTCGAAGCACCGCCGCGTGTACGCGAGCGACATCTCCTCGAACCGCCCGCCCCGCGTCCCCAGGATCAGCGCCGCGTGCCGCGCGAACGCCGCCTCGTCCTTCCGGAGCGCCGCGAGGTGCATCCCGCGCCCGTGCTCGAGCCGCGCGCCGTCGAGCGGCTCGACACAGCCGAAATCGAGGAAGGTGACCCGGCCGTCCGCGTGAAAGAGATAGTTGCCCGGGTGCGGATCCGCGTTGAACATCCCGCCGACGAGGTTGCCCTTGAACACGAACCGCCAGAGCGCCTCGGCATACGCGCGCCGGGTGCGCTCGTCGCGCGCCGCGGCCTCCTCCAGCGTCGCGCCGCGCGCGAGCTCGGCGGTGAGCACGCGGCGCGACGAGCGAGACGCGATGACCTCGGGGATGTGAATCGTCGGATCGCCCCGGTGGACGCCCGCGAAATACCGCTGTCGCTCCGCCTCGAGCGCGTAGTCGAGCTCCTCCAGGAACCGCGCCCTGACCTCCTCGAGCACGCGCTTCGAGTCGAGCGCCTTGGGCGCCATCGCGCCCACCAGCGCCTGGATCATGCCGGCGTTCTCCAGGTCGCTCGCGAGCGCCCGGTCGATCCCCGGATGCTGGACCTTCACGGCCACCGCGCGCCCGTCCGCGAGCGCCGCGCGGTGCACCTGGCCGATGGAGGCGCTCGCGAACGGCGCGTCGTCCCAGGCCGCGAAGAGCTCGTCGACGCGGGCCCCGAGGTCCTCCTCGACCACCGCGCGGACGGCGGCGGGCGAGGACACCGGCGCGGCGGCGCGGAGGGAGCGCAGCGCGGCCTCGTACGCCTCGCGCTGCGGCTCGGGGATGAAGCCGTCGACGTAGCTCGCCATCTGGCCGACCTTCGCGGCGAGCCCGCGCATCGTGCCCAGCACCTCGGCGACGTGCGCCGCGGCGTCCGCGGCGGCGTCGCCCCGCCGCGCGAGCAGGTGCGCCGCCCCCGCGCGGGCGCCGAGGCCCGCGAGGCGGACGAAGCGGTTCAGCCGGCCCTCGGGGAGCTTCTTCTCGGTCGTCATCGGCCCGGCCGGCGCGTATAGCATGCCCCGCATGAAGACCAACGCGGCGCGCATCCTCGACAGCCTCGGCATCCCGTACGAGCTGCGCACCTACGAGGTCGATCCGAGCGACCTGACCGCGAGCACCGTGGCCAGGAAGATCGGCCTGCCGCCGGAGCAGGTGTGGAAGACGCTCGTGGCGCGCGGCGACCGCAA
Source organism: Sorangium sp. So ce836 (assembly GCF_028553905.1). Taxonomy (NCBI): domain Bacteria; kingdom Pseudomonadati; phylum Myxococcota; order Polyangiales; family Polyangiaceae; genus Sorangium; species Sorangium sp. So ce836. Next base: position 8,125,550 of record NZ_CP102233.1, read on the forward strand.
CGGCGTCTGCTTCGCGGTGGTGCCGGGCAACGCCCAGCTCGACCTCAAGGCGATCGCGCGGCTCACCGGAGACCGGAAGGTCGACACCGTGCCCCTCAAAGAGGTCCAGCCGCTCACGGGCTACGTCCGTGGCGGGGTCACGGCGCTCGGCGCGAAGAAGGCCTATCCCGTCTACGCGGACGAGACGATCGAGCTCTTCGACGTCGTCTCCATCTCGGCCGGCGTGCGAGGCACCCAGATCCTCGTCGCCCCCGGCGACTACCTGCGCGCGACGAAGGCCGCGGTCGGCCCCATCGCCGTCCCGGGCGGCGACGCAGATTGACGGCGCGCGCCGCCGGATCGCGGTATGATGGGAGCGCTCGGCCCTGGGCCGAGCCCGGGGCGGCGACGAGGATATGACCAGAGCGGCCTGCGACGTGCGCGACCCGAGCGAGCTGAGCACCGCCGAGCTGCGGCAGCTGTGCCAGGGCAGCCATCCGTGGGAGCTCGGGCTCGGGGCGGTCCAGCTGGTCGCGTCGGCCGCGGCGGGGGGCGCGGTGCTCGCCGCGGCGGCCGCGTGCATCCCCGGGCTGGTCCAGTGCATCAGCGTGGGCCCGGCGTTCGCGGCGGGGCTCGCGGTGTGGGAGTCGCTCGAGGCGGCCCGATCGTGGCTCCCGGGCGCGGCGTACCGCGAGGAGCTCGCGTTCCGCGCGTGGCACGCGGGGCTCTCGCCCTGGGCGCGGCCCCACGCGCTGCGGCGCTGGGCGAGGCGCGCGATGGCGCGCCGGCCGGCGCCGGACTGGCTCCTCGTCCTCGAAGGCATCGCGCCGGCCGGCGGCGGGCGCCGCTGGGCCAAGGTCGAGCTCTCGCTCTCGCCGTCCTCGGACGGCCCGTTCCGCTCGCAGGCCAGCGGGCACGCGCTGCTCTACCCGGGCGGCAGCGGCGCGGCCGAGCCGCGCGAGCGACGCCTCGCGCCCGAGGAGCTCGACGACCTCGGGCGCGCGCTCGCGGAGCTCCCCGACGGCCTCTCGCTCGCCCCCCCCGCCCGGCCCCGGAACCCGGCGGCGTTCAGCGGCCACTGCGAGCTGCTCATCGCCAGGAGGGCGCCGTTCGCCGTGGTTCAGCTGACGTGCGCCTTCCCATCGCTCGAGGCGGGCGCGCAGCCGCCCTCGCTGTCCCTGCTGCACCGCCTCGCGCAGATGGCGTGGGGCGAAGGCGGCCCCGCGCGGGCGGAGCGGTGATGGCGCGGAGCGCGGCGCCGCGCCCCGACCCATCTCCGCAGCTCGGCGACCCACCTCCAGAGCGCCGCGCGGCTCGAGCGGGTGAGCGCTGTTGACGTGCCTCGCCAGGCCGCCGGCGGCGCGGCCGTCCACGGGAGACGTCGTTGCCGCACCAGGGTCGCTTCGCTAGGCTGCACTGCGATTGATAGGCCAGACGATCGACCGCAAATACAAGCTCGTGCGCCTCCTCGGCGAGGGGGGGATGGGCTCCGTGTACGAGGCGGAGCACACGACCACGCAGCTGCGCGTCGCGATCAAGGTCATGAGCAGGCGCCACCTCCTGCCCGGCAGCGAGGGGGTGAAGCGCCTTCGCCGCGAGGCGCGGGCGGCGAGCGCGATCGACAGCGAGCACATCGTGCAGGTGCTCGACGCCGGCACCGACGAGGAGACGGACACCTCGTACATCGCGATGGAGCGCCTCCACGGCAAGGACCTCCAGCAGCGCATCGACGCGGTCGGGCCCCTCCCGCCGGACGTCGTGCTGCGCATCGGCGCCCAGGCGCTCGCGGGCCTGCAGAAGGCGCACGAGGCGCGCATCGTCCACCGCGACATCAAGCCGGCGAACCTCTTCCTCGCGAGGCGCCCGGACGGGTCGCTCACGGTCAAGATCCTCGACTTCGGCATCGCCAAGATCCTGGCCGATCCGCTGGCCCTGGCGCACACGACGGGGCTGACGAACACCGGCAGCGTGCTCGGCTCGCCGCTGTACATGTCGCCCGAGCAGGTGCAGAACGGCCGCGACGTCGATCACCGCACCGATCTCTGGTCGCTCGCCAGCGCCCTCTACTGCGCCGTCGCCGGCCACGCCCCGTACCAGCAGGTCGGCACGCTCGGGAAGCTCGTCTACACGATCTGCAGCACGCCGCCGCTGCCGCTCCACGAGATCGCCCCGTGGGTCCCGGTCGAGGTCGCGGCGGTCATCCACGGCGCGCTCGCCCTGGATCCTTCGGCGCGCTACCCGAGCGCCGCGGCCATGCTGGCGGCGCTGCGCCCGCTGCTCGCGGGCGGCACCGCGCTCGACCCGTCGATGATGAAGGCCGAGCGCCGCGCGCGCGGGCCCGCGTCGAGCGCTGCGTCCATCGCGCTGGCGTGGCCCGGCGGCGACCCGCTCGGCCGCTCGGTCGAGGCGGCCGCGCCGGCCCCTGGGGGCGAGACAACGGCGTCGCTCGACATGACCTCTGCCGCCGAGGGCGACGGGGGCGCGGCCGTCGCGCAGGGCGCACCGATGACCACGCTCGCCGTGCCGCCGCCGCTCACGGCGGCTGCCCCCGTGACCGAGACGCGCGACCTGTCGCTCGACGCAGCCGACCGCGCCGGCGATCCGGCCCGGCGCCTGCCCTCGCCCCGCCGCGCCCCCTCATCCCGCTGACAGCCCGGCACGCGCGCCGCGCGGCGCCGCGCGCATCAGGCGCAGGCCGCCGAGCACGAGCAAGCCCCCGGACGCGAGGAAGGCCAGATCCCAGCCCAGCTGACCTGGCCCTGGACGGACATGGTGAATCTGGAGGAGGTGATGATCGATCACCCCCTCGACCAGGTTGAACACCCCCCAGCCCACGGCGGCGGCGCCGGGGAAGATCCGCCCGGACAGCAGGGCTCCGCCCCGCTGCAGCGCGCTCCAGAGCTTGCTGACTCCTGCCACGGTGAGACCGAATGCGACAGCGCTGAACAGGCCATCTGCGAAGATGTTCCTCCGCACGTCGTCGATGGTCGCGCCCGGATGGCAGCTGAAGCAGATCAGGTGGTGCCACTGCAGGAGCTGATGGAACAGGATTCCATCGATCAGCCCGCCCGCGCCCAACCCGAAGAGCACGCCGGCCGTCTTCACGGCGCGCGATGTCCTCGTGGGGGAGTCGTGATCGAGCGGGCGCGCCGTGCTCATGGGGTCCTCCTGGGCGCAGCCCCATGCGAGGGCCAAACCACGGGCGCGCGCGGACGAGGGCGGATCGGCCGGGCCAGCGGGACCGCCGGCGTGCGTCCGTGCGACCGCGGGAGCCCGGGTCGATCGCGCTCGGGGCGATGGCCCGGCGACGTGGACTGGCTGACGCGGCGCTGGCACGGAGTTGGCACCCGCCGCAGATCCTAGGTTTCGCAGAAATCGTCGAAAGGTGTCAGATGGAGAATCGAATGAACCCGGAACGCGCCGCAGGAACGCCGGAGCCGGAGCACCAGGGTCCCAAGCCGGTCCCTTATACCTACCATGATGGTCGCGAGGACTATCTCCATGTCGGCCGACAGGGGGGCGCCGAGGCCGACCAGCCCGCGGCGCTGGTCCCCCCTTCCGAGCGGATGTCTCCCCCCGTCCAGACAACCGCCCTTCCGCCGGAGGCGAGCGCCCTGCCGCCCGCGACGGCTGTGCCGGCCGAGGCGGCCCCTCCGCCTGCTCGGGCGAGCGCTCTGCCGCCCGAGGCGACGGCCCTGCCGCCCGAGGCGCCCCGCGCGGCCGCGCAGCGCCCTCAGCAGGGGGCCCGCATGAGCGAGATCGTCACGCGCGGGCTGCGGACCGGCGCCGCGCTGACGGCGGCGACGATGTGCACGATGATGGCAGCGTCGACCCTCAAGCGCGGTTCGCCCTGGGCCTCCATGAACGCGATGGCGACGGCGGTCGGGCTCGGGGGGCGCCGCGCGAGCGACCGGTTCGATCCGGTCGTCACGCCCGCCGGGATCGCGGTGCTCGCCGGGGGCCTGCTCGCCTGGGGCATCGGCTACGAGAAGGCGCTCGACGCGACCGGAAAGCGCAGCGGCCCGCTCACGGGCGCGCTGTCGGCGCTCGGCGGCCTCCTGTTCGACGAGCTGATTTTGCCCGATCGGCTCATGAAGAACTTCCGCGACAAGATGGGCGTGCTCGGCACCCTCAGCAAATACGTCGCCCTGGGCGTCGCGAGCGCCGCGGCCCCGCGGTGAGCGCGCGAGGCGCCGGCGCGAGCGGCGCGAGCGCGGCCGCCGCCTCCCCTGTTACCCCTGGTTACCCCTGCCCGGCGGCCCTGCGCTCCTCGGCGCTCCGCTCCTCGTGCTGCGGCAGCGCGCCCGCCACCGGCCGCGCCTCGTCGGCCGCGTCGCCGCCCTGCGCCGGCGGCTCCTCCGGCGAGGCCGCCGCGCCCGCGGACGCGAGGCTGGGGTCCCGCGGCTCGAGCGAGCCCGCGGGGCCGCCGCGCCCGGACTCCTCGTAAGGACCGCCGCCGAGCGTGCCCGGCGCGCGGAGCTCGGCCTCCTTGGGATGCGGCCCGTCGAGCCGGAAGATCCCCTTCGACTGATCGACCTCGTCGACACGCCCCTTGCCCTGCGCCTGCGGCTCGGGCCGCTCCTCGTCATCGCGCCCCATGGTTCCCCTCCATCGCCGCGCGCCGTGCATCCCCCGCACACGCGCGCGCCGACCCGCTGCGTGCACGCGAGGTGCCGACGCGCGCCGTCCCCGGCCGCTCGCGCCGGCCGGGCCGAGCGGGGCCATCCCGCGCACCCGGCGGCGAGCGGCCGCGGAGGAGCGCGGCTCAGGGCGCGCGCTGGGCGCGGCTCAGCCCCCGCCCGCGTAGCCCGCGGGCCACGCGGCCGGCACGAGGCCGCCGTCGACGATGATGTCCTGGCCCGTGACGAACGAGGCCTTGTCGCTGAGGAGGAACGCGACCGCCGCGGCCACCTCTCCCGGCTTGCCGACGCGGTTCATGGCGTGGAGCGACGAGGCGAAGGCGCGGCCCTGGGGATCGTCGAGGCGCCAGCCCGCCGTGGCCATCTCCGACTCGATGATGCCGGGGCTCACCGTGTTGATGCGGATGCCCTTCTGCGCGACCTCGACCGCGGCGCCGCGCGAGAGCGCGACGAGGCCGGCCTTGGACGCGGCGTAGGCCGACAGCCCGGGAAAGGAGCGCGACGCTGCCACCGAGGCGCAGTTGACGATGGAGCCCCCGCCCCCCGCGAGCATGGCTTTGATCTGGTACTTCATGCACCAGAAGACGCCGCGGAGGTTCGTGTCCAGGAACTGGTCGTAGTCCTCGTTGCTCATCTCGATGAACGGCGCCAGAAAGCCGACCCCGGCGTTGTTGAAGCTGCCATCGAGGCGGCCGTAGGTGGAGACCGCGGCGTCCACGAGCGCCTGCACGTCGCGCTCGACCCGCATGTCGGCGGTGACCCAGGTGATCTCCCCGCCGCGGTCCTTGACGGCGGCGACGAGCTCGCGCCCCTGCGCCTCGCGCCGCGCGCTCGCGACGACCTTCGCGCCCTCGGCGGCGAGGGCGGCGGCCGTCTCCCTGCCGATGCCCGCGCTCGCGCCCGTGACGATGACGACCTTGTCTTTCAAAGCTCCCATGCCGCACATCCTCTCGCGAAGGTGATCGACGCCGCCGTGACCGGCTCCGGCGCTCGCCATGCTGAGATAAAGAAGAACAACCGCCCTCGCTCGCCTCGGGCGCGCAGAGCGGGCCGCGACGATGCCAAGGACGCGACGATGCCAAGGACGCGACGAGAAGGGAAGCAATTCCAGCGTCCTGCGCGATGTCCAGCGGTGCGCGATGCGCGGCGCGCGCGGATGTGGGGCGCGCAGCCTCTGCTGTGGGGCTCGTCTCCCCGGCCTGCTGGTCCACGACGAATCGTGCTCGGACTGCGATCAGGATGGGTACCGAGAGCTGGACTGCCGCGACGACCTTCCGTCGGTGCATCCGGGAGCCGAGGAGGTGTGCGGCGACGGCGTCGACAACAGCTGTGATGGCGCCGCGTGCGGCGATGAGCCGGAGGGCGCAGGCGGCTCAGGCGGGACCGGCGGCTGAGCGCGCTTGGCGTCTCGGCGGCTCGAGCTCCTTCGGTGATCCGACGTCCCCTCCATCCGTCGCTCCAGGTGCGTTGCGCCCCGTCACGCGAGCGCAATCGCCCGATCCGCCCCGCGAGCCCCGGCGAACGCACACCTGACCCCGCGCGACCCACACCACATGACACATCGCATCTCGGGCGCGCCGAGCCGCCGCGCGGGCTGCGCGGAGCGCGCCCTCCGGGGGCGGAGTTGGGCTATACGCCTGCGCCCATGAACCGACCCCGCCTCGTCGCCGGCGCGCTCTTCCTGGCCGGCCACCTCTTCGCGCTCGGTTGCAGCGCCCCCAAGCCGGAGCCCGAGATCGCCTCGTCGGCCCGCCAGAGCGGCTATGCCGAGCGTTACCCGGCCGAGCTCCAGGCCACGGCCACGTCGTTCAGCGAGCGCGAGGACCTCGCGAAGCGCGCCACCGGCCAGTTCAAGGGCTACCCGGACGAGCTCAAGAAGCCGGACTGGAAGGTGGCCGTCGAGGTCATCGAGCAGGCGGACGCGGCGGGCCGGAGCTACGACTACGTCGAGCGCCTGCGCGTCGTGAACGGCGCCATGGAGTTCTTCAACGAAAACCAGGACGAGCTCACCCGCAAGGTGAGCGGCGCCGCGCAGTACGTCGTCAAGCAGAAGGGGTGCGACGCCGACGTCACCGGCGCCACCGCGCACGCGCTCGAGGAGGGCGTCGCGCGCCAGCTCGAGAAGTACGTCCGCGATCGCAACGAGGCGCATCGCACCATCGAGCGCCACCGCGCCTCGCTCGGCAAGGAGAACGCGGCGACGCTCGAGCGGCAGGCCGACGCCGTGAGCTTCGCGAGCTACACCGTCCACATCGACATGGTCGAGCACAAGCTCCGGCTCCGCCGGATGCTCGAGGAGATCGAGGCGATCAAGGCCTCGATCGACGAGGCCGTGGCCGCGGAGCGCGCGTTCCAGTCGTCGGGCCGGCGCACCGACGAGGAGAAGAAGGCGTCGGACCGGCGCATCGAGGAGCTCGGGCGCAGCAAGGCGATGCTCGACTCGTCCGCGACCCAGGTGAAGGAGATCGACGCGACGATGGAGGAGCGCATCGCCGCGGTCCAGAAGGGCTACCGCGAGGCGCTGGACCGCCTCATCGCCACGCTCCGCAAGAACGGCGGCCTGCCCGAGGCGCCCCCGCGCGAGGGCTGATCGCGCGCCGCCTCCCCCGGCCGGGCGGCGGCGCGGCGGTGGCCCGATCCGCTACTTCCGGCGGCCCGCGCCGGGCTGCGCGCGCTTGCGCGCCTTGGCGGGCGCAGCGGCGCCGGCCGCGCGCGGGGCGGCCTTTGCCCCACGCCCAGCAGGGCCGGCCGCGCGCGGGGCGGCCGTCGCGCCGCTCCCCTCCGGCCGCGTCAGCATCGCCTGGATGGCCCGGATCTGCGCGGCGCTCGAGACGAACCGCGAGCGCTGCGCGCCGCTCGCCCGCGCCGCCTCGACCGCGCTGTCGGGCAGCGTCGGGAGCTCGTCCAGGAGCGCGCGGTAGGCCGCCGTCGCCTCGGCCCCGAGCGCGCGCTCGATCCGATCGAGCTTGCCGCGCGAGCGCCACGGCTTGCCCGCGTCGACGTCCGCCGCGAGCCCGGCGGCCACGCGCTCGATCGCCCGGGCCGCCTGCGCGTCGGGCTGGTCGGCGATCAGCCCGGCCAGCGCCTTCCGGAGCGCGCCGGCGGCCTGGAGCAGCACCTCGTGGTGCAGGAGGTTCCACCCGGCCATGAACATCTTCACCGCGTCATGCTCGGTCATCGCCGACGCGAGCTCGTCCGGGCCCGGCCTCTTGCGCCCCGCGCGCTCTCCGAGGAGGCGCTCGAGCCCGAGGCTGCAGGTGCAGAGCACGGCCTCGGCCGCCTCGAACGGCCGGAACGCGCGGCCGTCGTGGCTGCACCCGGAGATGAGGACGTTCACGAGATAGCTCAGCTCCAGGAGCCGCTTCCCGTAGAGCTCCGCGTCCCGCGCCATCACCTCGCGGATCGCCGACGTGAACAGCAGGTCTTCCCCCTCGCGCCGCTCGCCGGCCGTGAGGAGCCGCGCATCGGCCGCGGGCGCCACGATGTCCGCCTCGCGCAGCACCTCGAGGAAGCTCTGGAGGTCCTCCGCGGCCGGCGCGCCCTTCTCCTCGCCGGAGACCGGCCGCCGGGGCGCCGCGGCGGGGGGCCGCGCCTTCGCCGCCGCCGCCCGGAAATGCGCGCGCGTGACGGCATCGTACGCCCGGGCCCCGAGGATCTCGTCGAGCGGCGTGACCCGCGCCAGGTTGAGGAAGCTCACGGCCGCGGACGGCGCGACGAACCCCTCTTGCTCGCGCCGGTCCTCCCGGTCCGCGGCGACGTCGGACTCCAGCATCTCCTCGGAGGTGAGGACGTCGTAGAGCCCGCCGGACTCCTCGATGACCTCGGTGGAGATGGCGCAGCACCGCTCGAGCAGCGCCCGCAGGAGCGCGTGGTGCTCCCTGTCGAGCTCGACCAGGACCAGGAGGATGGAATCCCAGCTCCGGTGATCCTTGGCGATGACGCGGAACTCCTCGAACTCTTGATACAGGCAGCTCTCGAGCGCCTTCTCCACGAGATCGTCGTCGTCCGAGCGCTCCGAGCTCGACATCTGCACGCTGAGCCCGTCGATGTCGATCACGAGGACGTGCTTGCACAGCGCCAGCGTGACGAGATCCTCGTCGAGCTCGGCGATCTTCCGCGCCGCGAACGCCTCGCCGGCCTCGAGCATGACCTCGAGCCACAGGGCGAACCGATCCGCGTCGAACGCCTCGTCCTTGCCCGGGCGCTCGCTGCGCCACAGGTCCTCGTCGAAGATCCCCTTGAGCTGCTCGGTCGTCGCGAGCGCGACGATCTCCCCCGCGTCCTCCAGGCCGATGTGGTGGATCAGCCGGGTGAGGACCGGGGCCTCCAGACCCTGCACGAGCCGCACGAGATCCGGCTGCTCGAGGAGCTTCGCCACGAGGTGGCGAGGACGCGTCGACTTGGCGAGCGCATTCGTCATATCGAGTCTCACCTCTCTCCCGGTGCTCCACGAGGAGCACGCGAACTCTTCCCTACCCCACCCACCGCTCCGCCATCGCGAGCGTCTTCTGATTGTCCGGCACGGTGAGGAACCTCTCCCGCCACACCGGATCGCTGATCTTCCCCGCCCTCTCCAGCAACCTCTCTCGCGCCGCCGCGATCACCGCCGCGCAGTCCGCCTCCATCCCGTTCGCCTCCAGCGCCTCGGCGTAGACGAGCCGCACCGCGGACTCCCCCTCCTCGATCGCCCCGATCGCCTCCAGCATCGAGAACGCCTCCCCCGCCGCCGAGAGCCCCTCGTCGTACCTCCCCAGGCCGAGGAGCGCCCGCGCCCGCGCCGCCACCGCCGCCGCGCGCAGCGGCGGCGCGCTCTGCAAGATCTCCGCCGCCGTCCGCGCCTCCCGCTCCGCCGCCTCGTAATCCCGGGCGATCAGCGCGATCCGCGCGAGGTACGTCCGCGCGCTCCCCTCCTGGCGCGGATCCCCGAGCCGCTGCGACAGCGCGATCGCCTCCCGCTCGGTCCGCTGCGCCTCGTCGATGCGCCCCCGGTAGCCGAGCACGTGACCCAGGTTGCTCAGCGTCGCCGCCGCCAGCTCGTGCAGCCCCATCCGCTCCGCGGCCGCGAGGGCGCTGCGCAGCACCTCCTCCGCGCCCGCGAAATCCCCGAGCTCCGCGTGCATGTAGCCCACGTTCATGCGGACCGCGCAGGCGTTGCCGCGGTCGCCCGCCCGCTCGAACGCCGCGAGCGCCGACGACAGGCCCCTCAGGCAGGCGCCGGGGTCGCCGTTCACGAGCGCCCGGATCGACCGCACCTCGTGCAGCCGCGCCTCCACCTCGACCTCCCGCTCGGCGAGGTCGGTCCCGTCGCCCTCGACCGCCTCGATCAGCGCGTCCGCGAACGCGTAGCGCCCCCCGAACACGAGCAGGAGCGCGCCCTCGCCGAGGCACATGTGCTTCTCCACGAGCGCGCCCTCCGCCTCCGCCTCGGCGGCCTGCGCCACGCCCATCCAGCGCTCGACCCGCTCGAAGCCGCCGAGCTTGCCCGCGGCGACCGCCACCTGCTTGATCGCCGAGAACCACGGCGCCGAGCCGGCCGGCAGCCGGTCCACCGCCTCGACGCCGCGCTGCTCCGCGAGCGCGAGCTCCCCCCGCCAGACGTGCGCCTCGGCCTCCACGAGGCGCAGCGCGCCCAGCGTCTGCGCCGTCGGGCCGCACGCGACCCCGCGCTCGGCGCGCTCGACGGCGGCGGCGAGGTCCTGCGCCCGGAGCGCCTGCTCGGCCGCGCGGCAGTAGGCGGCCGCCGCCCGCGACAGCTCGCCGCCGCGCTCGAAGTGCTCGCCGAGCGCCATCGCGTCCGCCGCGCCCACGCGCGAGAGCCACTCGCCCGCCAGCCGGTGCCCGAGCCGCCGATCGCCCTCGGTCAGCATCCCGTAGGCCGCCTCCCGGACGATCGCGTGCTGGAAGCTGTACTCGACCTCGCCGGGGAGGCTCCCCTCGCCGCGCCGCGCGATCACCTCGCGCTGCTCCAGCTCGACCAGCTTCGGCGCCACCTGCGCCCCGCCCACGAGCGCCGAGACGCCGCCCTGCCAGAACGTCTGCCCGAAGATGCTCGCCGCCCGCAGCACGCGCCGCGCCTCGATGTCGAGCGCCTCGATGCGCGCCTGCACCATCGCCAGCACCGTCTCGGGCAGGTCGGCGCCCTTGCCGTCGGCGACCGCGCGGAGCTGCTCCTCCAGGTAGAACGCGTTGCCGTCGGCGCGGTCGACGATCATCGTGAGCAGCTCCGGCGCGACGTCCTCGCCGAGCACCTGGCGCACGAGCCGCTCGCTGGCGCGGCGCGGCAGCCCCGAGAGCTGCACCTCGTGCACGCCGCGCCCCGCCCAGAGCTTCGGGAAGAGCTCGCGCACCTCGGGCCGGCCGAGCGCGAGCACCATCAGCCGCTGATCGCCGAGGTTGCGCAGCGCCGAGTCGACGAGCATCACGCTCGGCAGGTCGCCCCAGTGCAGGTCCTCGAGCACGAGCAGCACCGGCCGCGCCGAGCACTCGGCGCGCACGAGCTCCTCCCAGGCGAGGCGGATCTGGTCGCTCATCAGCACGGGGTTCCGCCGCGCCGCCATGAGCTGCACGCTGTCGCCGTCGGGGAACGGCACGCCCATGAGCTCCCCGAGGAACGCCGCGGTGCGCGGGGACTCGCCCCGGCCGTACCGCGCGACGCGCGCGCGGATCTTGTGCTGCCGCGCCTCGACCGGCTCGCCGTCGAACAGGCCGATCGTGCGCCGGAGCGCCGACGCGAGCAGGCCGAAGGCCGAGCCGGCGCTCATGGGGTCGCCGCGCCCGATCCACACCTCCATCTCCTCGCCGCGGTCGCGGAGGCGGCGGAGCAGCTCGGTGCGGAGGCGGGACTTGCCGGCGCCCGCGGGCGCGGTCACGAGCACGGCGCTCGGCGTCGACTCCTCGACGCAGTGCGCGAACGCGGCCTCGAGCAGGGCGAGCTCGCGGTCGCGCCCGACGCACGGCGTCGGCTTGCCGAGCAGCGGCGGCGTCGTGGCGAGCGCCTCGCGCTCGCCGTGCAGGCGGAGGCCGCTCTTGTCGCGGGTGATGTCGAACCGGGAGCCGAGCAGCCCCGCGGTCACCTCGTCCATGCGGACGGCGTCCGCGCCGGCGGGGGCGTGGGCCGGCGGCAGGAGGTGGACGGCGCGGTCGATGAGCTCGCCGACCGGCAGCCGCGAGGAGATCTCGGCGCGTCCGGTCACGAGCGCGACCGGGACGCAGCCGAGCAGCGCGTTCAGGGCGAGCGCGCAGCGCGCGGCCTGGGCCGCGAGGTCGGTCGGCGCCCCGCCGGCGGAGAGCACGATGAGCGGGGAGCGCGACTCCAGGATCTCGAGCTCGCCCTGGTAGCGCTCGGCCACGGCGATGAGCGCCTTGCTGCGCTCCAGGTCCTCCTCCTGGGAGCGCGTCGCCTCGGCGTCGCCGGTCACGTCGCGCGCGAGCACGAGGCACATCATCTTGCGCTCGTTCGTGGTGATCTCGCTCCCGCGCAGGGTGTTCGACGGGCGGCTGCTCACGGCGCCCGCGCCGAGGTCGTCGAGCTCGAGGAGCTCGGCCGCGACCGCGTCGCCGTCCCTGGGCCGCTCGTTCGGCGGCTTCGCGAGCATGCGCGCGACGAGGTCGTCGAGCGCCTCGGGGATGTCGCCGCGGAGCTCGCGGAGCCGCGGCGGGTCCTCGAGGATGACCTTGATGAGCACCGAGAGCCCGTCGGCGCCCTGGAACGCCGAGCGCCCGGTGAGGCACTTGAAGAGCACGCAGCCGAGCGAGAAGACGTCGGCGCGGGTGTCGATGTTCGGCTCGCTGCGGGCCTGCTCGGGCGCCATGTAGCCCGGGGTGCCGAGCATCGTGCCCGGCATGGTGAGGTGCCGGTCGATGGCGCCGAGGCGCACCACGCCGAAGTCGATGAGGGTGACCCCCTCGACGGCGCCGCCCACGAGGAGCAGGTTGCTCGGCTTGAGGTCGCGGTGGACGATGCCGGCGCGGTGGACGACGCCGAGCGTCGAGGCGACCCTGGAGGCGAGCGCGAGGGTCTCGCGGACGGAGAGCGACCTCCTGGCGAGGCGCTCGGTCAGCGTCTCGCCGGCGAGCCACTCCATGGCGAGGTAGGGCTGCCCCGCGTCGGTCGCGCCGTGCGCGACGTAGCGCACGATGCCCGGGTGCCGCAGCGCGGTGAGCGCCTCGAGCGCCTCCGCCTCGCGCGCGAACCGGATCGCCTCCTGGAGCCCGCGGCGCTGCAGGACCTTGAGCGCGACCGGCTCGTTCGTGCCCAGATCGATGGCGCGGTAGACGTCGCCCATCCCGCCGGAGCTGGCGAGGCGCTCGAGCCGGAAGCGACGGTCGATGACGTCTCCCACGCGCATCTCGGCTCCCCGTGTTACCTGAGATCTCGCATGAGCTTGCTTACAACGTGAGTAGACGAACTCGGCGCCGATCGCCAGCGGGTCCGCCCGGAGCGGCTGGGCACAGCAGCACGCCGGCGACCGCGACCGCAGACATTGTAATATAGCAAACGCCACCCCCCGAGGGCACGGGCGGCGCGCGCCGTTCCGTGCGGGGTGGTGCTCCCGCCCGCGGGTCCCGGGCGCCGGGCGCTCCCCCGGAGGCGCCCTCGCCCCGCGGGCTCGTCCGGCGCGCGCTCGCTGCCCTGTCGCCCAGGCGGGGCGGCGCGCCGGGGGGTTGACCGGTCATTTTCACCACAGCGGGGCAAAACGTCCTATCCGCGCGGCGCGCGTCACGGAGGAGCATCGCTTTCGTGACGGCTCCCTGGACTCCAATGCATGGCATCCAGCGTGCTGGGCTGAAGCGCATGAAGGCGAAGCTGTCCAAGAAGCAAAAGAAGAAGCTCGACAAGCCCGGTCGGAGACGATCGGCGCCGCCGCGGGGAGCCTGCTGAAGGACGCTCTGAAGGGGCGGAGGCGCGCCCGCTGGGGCGTTCCGGCGCGGGCCCGCACGAGCGCCTCGCGCCTGACGCTCTCCTGGGGTAGGTTCCGCCGTCGATGGACACCCGAACTTACTTTCAGGGCAAGAGCGTCCTCGTGACCGGCGGCTCGAGCGGCATCGGCCTGTCGTTCGCGCGGCTTGTGGCGGGCTACGGCGCGGCGGTGACGCTCGTCGCGCGCCGCCGGGCCCTCCTCGACGAGGCGGCGGTGGGCATCCGGCGGGAGCACCCGTCGGCGCGGGTCGACGTCCTGGAGCTCGACGTCGGCCGGGCGGAGGACGTCGCGCGCGCCCTGGAGCCGCTGCTCGCCGAGCGCCCGATCGATCACCTCGTGAACAACGCGGGCGCCGTGATGCCGGGGCGCTTCCTCGAGCTGCCGGTCGAGGAGTTCCGCGGCATGATGGACGTGAACTTCTTCGGCGCCGTCCACCTGTGCAAGGCGGTGCTGCCGGCGATGGTGGCGCGCGGGAGCGGCCATGTGCTCAACGTCTCGTCGCTGGCGGGCGTGATCGGCATCTACGGCTACACGCCGTACGCCGCGAGCAAGTTCGCGCTGATCGGCTTCTCGCAGGCGCTGCGCGCGGAGATGTGGCCGCACGGCGTCCGGGTGAGCGTGTGCATGCCGCCCGACACCGACACGCCGCAGCTCGCGTTCGAGAACCGGTACAAGCCCGCGGAGACCAAGGCCATCGCGGGCAACGTGAAGACGCTGGAGCCGGACGCGGTGGCGCGCAGCATGGCCGACGGCATGGCGCGCGGGCGGTTCGAGATTTACCCCGACGTCGGCTCGCGCGTGAGCGCGATCGCGCAGGGGGTGCTCCCGGGCGTGGTCCGCTGGGTCTGCGACAGCGCGCAGCGGAAGGCCGGCTCGGCCGCCGGCTGAGCGCTCCGGGCGGGCGGCGCGGGGCTCGCCGCCGCCGCTCCCTCCTCCGATCGTCCACGCAGCGGGTGCGCGGCGAAGCGCATCGTCTGCGTCCCGGGCTCTCCCCGCGCCGTGCCGAGCGCGACCGCGCGCGGGGCGGCGAGAGGCACGCTCGTTGCGACTCGGTCGCGAGCCAACGAGGACATGTCACGGGAGGAAGCCATGGAATCGAATTCTTCGAGCACGTCGAGCGCGACGAGGCCGTTCAACGTCCTGGCGGCGGTGGATCTCTCGCCCGCGAGCCGGGGCGTGCTGCTCCGGGCGCTGTGGCTGGCGAACGCCGAGGAGACGGGCGGCGAGGTGCACGTCGTGGCGGTGGCGGACAGCCGCCGGGAGATGCTGGGCTTGCAGGGCCTCGTCAAGACCTCGAGCGCCGCGGACGCCGCGGCCCGGCTCCAGGAGCTCGCGAAGAGCGTCGTCGACGAGTTCGCCGTGCCCTCGCGGCCCGCGCACGTCGAGCGCGTGGTCACGCACCTGCTCACGGGCGATCCGGCCCAGGAGATCGTGTGGCTCGCGGCGCACGTCGACGCGGATCTCATCGTGATGGGCACGCACGGGCGCACCGGCGTGAAGCGCGTGCTGCTCGGCTCGGTCGCCGAGCGCGTGGTGCGGACCGCCGGGTGTCCGGTGTGCGTGGTCCGGGACAAGCACCACGACGACTCGTGGCGTGTTCCGGAGATCGAGCCGCCCTGCCCCGACTGCCTCGCGGAGCGCAACCGGACCGGCGGAGCGAGCCTGTGGTGCGAGCGCCACAAGGGCCATGTCCACGCGCACGTCTACTCGGGCGCCGAGACGACGAGGACGGTGCGCCGCGCGGTGAGGCCCTGGGGGTTCTCGACCTGACGTTGCGTGCAGGAACACCCGTCGTGGCATCGCGCTCCCGCTGTCCATCGCCCCGCTGTCCGGCGCCGCGGAGGGCCGCGCCGAGGCGCCGCGGGAGGCGGTCGCCCGCCTGATGGCGCAGGCGAACGCCGCCGCCCGCGAGGACCGGCCGCGTGGTCAGTCAGCGCTGCGGCGCCGCCCGGCACCCGCCAGCTACGTGATGAGCGGACCTCTACACCACGCGGCGCGGCCGACCGACGTCACATTCATGCCGATCGCCCGGGCGATGCTGAGATAAACGTCGTTGTGATTGCGCCCGCCGGCGTCGAGCAGGCGCCCGGTCTTCCAAGCGCCTCCACAGCTGCCGGCGACCACGAAAGGTGCGTGCTGGGGAGGGTGGTCGGTCTCGGCGAAGTTCTGGGCGGAGCCCAGCTGGCTGCTGCCGTTCTGGGTCGAAAGGACCGCTGCGGTGTTGTCGAGCAGGGAGAACTGGCCGTCGGAGAAGCTCTTCAGCTTCTCGATGAAATAGCGGAACTCCTGCGCGAAATATGCCTGGAGCCGAATGATCTGTCGTCCCGGAGCGCCGTCCGGATCGCCGTGCGAGACGGAGTGCCAGGCCGAGATATCGATGTCACCGAACTTGACGGCTTCGTTGTTTTCGCCACCGCCCCACATCATGGATGCCACGCGAGTGACGTTGCAGGCGAAAGCCATCGCCATGATGTCGAGATACAGCCGGCTGTGCTCCGGCATATCGTTCATCATGGTGTCCTTGCTCAGCAGCGGCGCCGCGAGCTTCGAGCACGAGTTCGAAGGCATGTCTGTGGGGATGCTGCCGCCGACATCGCGTTCGAGCGTGCGCAGCGACTCGAGGTAGAAGTCCATCTTGGTAGCCTCCTCCGGCCCGAGGCGCCCGCGGAAGGACTGGACGTCCTCCTTGATGAAGTCGAGCACGCTCTGGCGGCGGAGCAGCGCCTGCTCGGCGGCGCTCGGCGTGTTCATGGGCGTGCCGTTGCCCGGCGCGGGAGCGCCCCCGCTGATGCGGTCGGCGACGCGCTGATACGCAGCCAGCGGGTTTTTCACGCTGGGGATGAACCTGCCATCGACCTGAGACAGTCCGGGGATGACGCCGCCGTCGCCGGACGTCTGTCCGACCGCGATCTCCAGCGATGCCAGCGGGGTCGTGTCCTTGAGGAACTTGGCGAACTCCTGATCGATGCTGGTCCGCGCGCCGAGGCCGAACACCGAGAACGACGCCGAGCGGTGCGCGTTACCGGGGTCGCGTGCGAGCGTCAGGTTCTTGAACACCAGGATGTCGTTGCGCACCGCTTCGAGCGGCGCCATGTGCGGCTTGAGGACGAAGTCCTTTTCGCCTCCGGTCGGCTCCGATTGATACTGAGAGCCATTCGCGTAGCCGAACATGGCGACGCGCGTGATTCGCGGAGCGGTCTGGGCGTAGACGTTGTCGAACAGCCCAGAACAGAAGACGGTTCCGTAGCCGAGGCCACGGAGCATCGTACGCCGGGAAAACTTCACGTTGCGCATGGCGGGCTCCTAGTTCTTCCGGTCGATGAAGCTTGGCGATGCGATCACGCTCAGCACCAGCTGATCGATCGCGTTCTGCGAGCGCGCAAACTCGTCCACGACGCGCTCCTTCTCACAGGCGTCGAGCTCCGGCAAATCGTAACCTGAAGCGTAGGCGGCGAACTGCTGGGCGAAGCAGCCGTAGACATCCGGCTTTTGCGCCAGCTCGTCCACCAGCTCCACGAAGTTGGAAAACACGATCCCGGGTTCCTTGTTCCCCTCGCTCGGCAGCGGCAGGCTGCCGCTCGCGTCGATCTCCTGCCCGTGCTCCGTCGTTCTGAAGCGACCGATGGGATCGTAGCTTTCGAGCGCGAACCCGATGCCATCGAACAGCTTGTGGCAGGCGGCGCAGGCCGGACTCGCATGAATGCCGAGTCTTTGCCGACCCGTGGCGTTCGGCTCGGCAAACTTGCCAGGATTCGGAACACCGCCGGGCGGCAGCGGCACGCGGTGGCACAGGATCTCTGCGCGGACGTAGGCGCCACGCCCAACGAGGGCCGTATCCTGGGCGTGCGCGTGGCCCCAGAGGAACGGCAGCGACGTCAAGATGCCTCGGCGTTCCGCCGGATCGAGCTCGCGACGCACCATGGCGTCGCCGGTCACCCCGCTCAAACCGTAGAGCGGGGCGGTGCGCTCGTTCACGAACGCGTACGTGCTCGTGAACAGCGAGTCGAAGCGACGATCCGCCCCCGCGTCGAACAGCACGCTGTCCGTGAACAGGCGCAGCTCTTCTTTCAAATCGGCGTTGAGCTCGGGCGTCGCCATCGGAAAGAGGCCGGCGTCTTTCACCGCGTTCGGGAGATTCTCGAGCTCCAGCCACTGCTCGAAGAAGTGGTTCATGGCCGGTGACGCCTTGTCGCGCGCCTCGAACAGGCGCTTGGCCTGGTCCAAGAGCACTGTACGGTCGCGCAGCTTCCCTTGATCTGCGAGCGCGGTGAGCTCGGCATCCGGCGCGCTATCCCAGAGCATGTACGAGAGCGCCGAAGCGATCTCGTGATCCGTCAGCGGTGTCACCGCTCCGGTGTCCTTCACCGTGCCGAGCTCGGTGCGGTGCAGGCTGCTCGGCGACATGAACAGCGCCTGCACGACGCTCGTGACGCCTCCGGCAGGACCTGCGCCCTGCGCGGCCGTCTTGGCGAAGAGCGCGCTGAAGTCGGCGACCTCCGTCGCCGAGAGCGGGCGGCGCCAGAGCTTTCGCCCCGTTGTGGCGATGAAACCCTCCAGGCAAGTGCCAGGCGCCAAGGTGGCGGCGTCGCACGCGATGCCGAACTTGTCGGGGTTCTGCAGCGCGTGCGCCCCGAGCTCTTCGCCGATCGCGAAGTACACCTCCGCGAGGAGCGGCGCGATTCGCAGCTGTGAGGCCTGGTTGGCGAAGCCGTCGAGCCGGGCCTCGCTCGGCAAGTTCGAAAGCGCCGCGGGCTCGATGCCGAACTCGTCGCGCAAGGTGTTGGCGAGCTGGCTCTTGGTCAACCGCCAGATGCGCGGCTTGGCCAGCGCAGGGGCTGCGCCGCACTCGGCCGCCGAACCCATCGCCGGATCCGTCGAGTCCAGGGGGCTACCACCCAAGACGCCCGTGCACCCGCCGGCCACGACGACCGCGAGCGGCGCCGCGAGGCGAAGCGAACGGCCCATGAATGAAGGAAGGACACCGATAAGCTTTGCGACCGGCATGGCACGCTCTCGCTGGGCTAGAGAAAGCTGGGGGGGCCAGGAAATCAAAACGCGATCCGAATTTCAAGCTCCTCGTGGTGGCCGCCCCATCTTACAGACATGAGCGACATATGAAGCCTTGCGCGATCCGCCCAGCCTCCCGGAAAAGCGACGCTAGCTCAACAGCTCATCCACGCATCGAAGACGGGTCCGCGGGCGGGCGGCGCATGGCCTCGCTCAGCTCGAGGATGTCGTCGCGCGTCAACGCCGGGTGGACGGCGCCGGGCTGCGTCGAAAGATCGCCGCAGCGCAGCGTCGCGGTGGACTCCTCGAGCAGGTAGCCGTGCTCCCAGCCGTGCGGCAGGTGCGGCGCGTCGAGCCAGCGGACCCGGCGCCGATCCCGTCGACCCGATCACGGGTCGCGTCTATCCACTACCAGTCGTCGACATGGCGCTTGGGGGTCCGCTCCCGCGCATTCAACAGCGTCCTCGATAGCGTCGAGCGCGCGCTCGATCACGATGGCATCCTGCCGCTCTCGGAGGACGAGGCCGCGCGCCGCAGCGGCGCCCTGCTCGTCCGCTCCGAGGTGCTCTCGTCGGGCATCGATTTCGTCCGCCTCGTCTACTCCCAGCAATGGGTGCGCATGAGCGCGATGATCAAGGCGCTCGAGCGCAAGGACGTGAAGGCGGCGGTGGATCGGCTCGGGCTCTCGGCCGAGGCGGGCCGCCTGCGGCGCTGGACCGAGCTGTACGGCCAGAAGCTCGGCGTCACCGAGGCGAAGAGCGCGGATCCGGCGATCAAGGCCGTGGAGGCGTGGCACGAGGCCTACGGCACGCTCATGGTCCACGTGCACGCCGAGTACGACGACGACAGGGACGAGAGGCACGCGCTCCTCCGCGACCGGCTGCTCTCGCCGTACGAGGACACGGCCGATGAAGTGCGCCGCGCCGAGCAGCGCGCCCGCACGGCCAGCGCCAAGAGAAAGGCACAGGCAGAGCCCGAGCCCGAGCCGATCTGAACGCTCGCCGCGCCCGACAGCCCCTGAGCGCCATCGAGTTCCCGCCCCGCACAGGCAAACATCGAGTCAGGCGCTGACGAGATCGTCAGGATACGTACTTCTGCGGCTGAGAATTTTCATCGCGCCGTCGGAATGCGTCTCACGACGCGCGTGGCCAGCACCATCACCCGCGCATCCCGGCGCCTCCCAGGCCTTCCGACAGCCCTGTTCTGGTACGTGCGGCTGTCGCCCGCAGGCCTGGCTCGGGCGTGCTCCGTCCGGTCCGAGGCTCGCCCAAGGAGATCCGCTCCCGTGCGCAGGAACACCCGTCGTCGCGTCGCGCTCCCGCTGTGCATCGCCCTGCTGTCCGGCGCGACGGCGTGAAGAACGGCGACGAGAGCGGCGTCGACGGCGGCACGACGTCGTGCCCGCGCTACCCGCCGGGCCGGGGCTGCAGGACCGGCGCGGACTGCACGAGCGGCGTGTGCTGGAGCGGCGCCTGCGAGGCGCCCACCTGCAGCGACGGCGTGAAGAACGGCGACGAGACGGGCATCGACTGCGGCGGCGAGGGATGCGCAGGGCCGTGCCCCGGCTGAGGGCGCCGGCCCTGGTCGCGGCGTCTGAGATCATGCCCTGCGAAGGCGACAAACGTTGCTATACTTGCAGGTCGTGCGGGTTCCGATGATGCTCAGCTCGGCGCAGGATATGGTCTAGGTCGCCATAGGCAGAATCGCCCAATCTGAGCTCAGGAAGATCGCATCTGCGGTCGTGGTCGAAGACGACAATCTCCTCCTTGGCCCGTCGAGCTCGGATCTGAGGCGTCATCGTGCCGTGCGCGCTCGATACTGGGGGGGGGCGAGCCGTCTGCAAAGCTCAACAAGGAGCTCGCTCGACCTGAGGGTCCCCCGATCTGCGTGGCGCTTCCACCAACGGCCTCTGGCCTGCTGAGCTTCTGCCGGATCTGCGCTTCGGGAGTCGAGCGAAGGCGCCAGGTCTTTGCCATCGCTCTCAGACCCGGCCTCGTCGTATCGTTCCCACAGGGGTGTGATCCGGCGGAAGAGCTCTACTTCGACGTCGCGGACGCCCTGCGGCGAGACCCGCCCATGAATAGAGCCCGAACGAACCGCCGAAGCAATCCTAGAGCACCGATCAATCACGATGATCGAACGGAAACGAACCGCCAAGGACGCCAAGAACACCAAGAAGAGGCGTCAGCGCCTCGGCGCGCCGCTCACGTCGCCGCGGCGAGCGAGCGCGAGAGCGCGCGCAGCAGCGCGGCCCCGTCGCCCTCGTACGCCCGGCCGTGCATGCAGGCGAGCACGCGGGGAGACGTGGCCGCGAGCTTCTCGAGGAGCCGGGGCGCGTCGGGGCCGTGCGCGTAGTAATCCATCGCCCGGCGCATCGCCTCGCTCGGCTCGAGGATGTCGTCGCGCGTGAGCGCCGGGTGGTCGGCGCCCGGCTGCGTGAAGAGATCGCCGCAGAGCAGCGTGGCGGTGGACTCCTCGAACAGATAGCCGCACTCCCAGCCGTGCGGCAGGTGGGGCGCGTCGAGCCAGCGCACCCGGCGCTGGCCGAGCTCGAGGACCTCGCCGTCCTTGAGCGCCCGCGGCGCGCGGTCGAACATGTCCCCGTCGACCATCGCGGCGATCCGCCCGCACACCGGCGCCGCCTGCGGGGCGGCGTCGAGCAGCTCGTTCATGGCGCCGCACTCGTCCGACTCGCAGTGGGAAAACGCCACGTAGCGCAGCCGCTCGACCGGCATCACCCGCGCGATCGCCGCGCGCACCGCCGGGAAGAGGCGGCGCGGGCCGGTGTGGAAGAGCAGCGGCGCGTCGTCGACCAGGAGATACTGGTTGAACGAGAACGCAGCTTTGCCCTCCCCCACCGGGGTGTGGAGCTGGTAGATGCCGTCGGCCACCTCGGTGACCCGAGCCTCGCTCGGTGAATCCGCCATCCGCCCCTCCTCGCGCGCAAAAGGCGCCGCTCCGCGCGTACTCCCTCGTGAGCGGCCACCCTACCAGGGCGAGCCGCTCACGGGAAGCGCCACGCCCGCGCCGCGCCGCCGCCGAGGGCGGCGCGCCGCGACGGCCGCGGTCAGTTCGTGAAGCGGAGGTTGTCCAGGAAGTAGGGCCCCGAGCCGGGGTTCACGGCGAGCTCGAGCGTGATCGACACGTCGCTCGGCGACGCGTTCAGCGCGGCCACGGTGGGCGCGGCGAGCGTGAACGCGATGGGCGAGAACGCGTTCCTGGGGAGGGGGGTGAGGCCGACCGACCCGACGAACTGGTTGTGGATGCCCGCGGACGGGATCGAGATCAGCGCGACAACGGTCCCGACCCACGACGGATTGGGCTGGATCGCCGAGGTGAAGAAGTCGAGGCGCAGCTCGTTGCCCACCGGCGTCATGCCCGCCGTGCTGAACGGCGCGCTCGTGATCTGGTTCCAGGCGCTCGGCGTCCCGACCCGGAGCGACCGGATCCCCTCGGTCACCCAGCCGGTGACGAGCGAGAGCGGCGCCTGCGACGACGTCCACAGGCCGGACCGCTCGAACCCGAGGACCGGATTGCCGAAGAGGAAGTCGTTCATCACCTGCTCTCGGAACGGGATGAACTCGTCGGCGAGCAGGTTCGAGATCTGGAAGCGCGTCCTGCCGGGCTCGCCGGGGATCTCCTCCGTCTGCTCGGAGGTGTGGGTGAAGAGAAAGGTGTTGTCGGGGATCGGCGAGGAGAGGCCGACGTCGCTGTTCGCGCCGCTGCCCTGGCTCTTGACCAGGTGACACCCGGAGCAGGAGATGGACTGGGCGCGCGCGAGGAGCTGGTCGGGCGAGAGCGGGCTGCCCGCGGCGGTGAGCTTCTCCTGGATGGCGGTCCTGAAGGCCGAGGGGCCGCTGCCGACGGCGTTCCGGTAGTTGTTCTGCTCGGTGATCAGGAGGGCTTCCCCGGCGCCGAAGGAGGCCGGCACGAGCGTCGGATAGTCGAACCGGTTGATGTCGCCCGACGAGGCGAGCGCCTCCACCGCGTCGTCGACGAACCACGACCGGAAGCTCGCCGCACGAGGGTCGGTCGAGGCCGGGTCGAAGAGCAGCGCGGACGGGTTGTCGTCGACGTGGTGCGGCACCACGAGGAGCTGGCAGGCGCTGGCGGTGCAGTCGTGCGAGAGCTTGAACTCCCGGAGCGCCCAGTCGTCCTGCGAGAAGGGGGGAGGCCGCAGGAAGTCGTTGACGCGGATCTGCCCGCTGCCCGCGCTGAACCGGTCGATGTGGATGACGGGCGAGAAGCCGGGGAGGCCGTCGAAATAGAAGTCCAGCAGCGCGGCCCTCCGTTCCTCGACGCTCTTCGCGGGATCCGACAGGCCGCGCCAGAGCTCGACGACCGGGCGGCAGCCCTCGCGGCCCAGGCTGGGGGTCGGGTTGGGCAGCCTGGACTCGAAGATGATGAAGCTGCGCATTCCGCCGTTCAGCTGGGCGTGCCCTCCCCGCCGCGCGAACACGACGCGGTGCTCGCCGCAATCGGATCCCAGCGGGTCCGCGAGATCGAAGCGGTTCACGAGCGTCGTGGCCATGTAGAGCGACTCTTCCGGCGGCCCCGCGAACGGGTCGGTGTCCGCCTCTTGACCGACGGCCCGGCTGCAGATCACCGGGAAGCCGTTGATGGACCCGTCGAAGCTCTCGGTGAAGATGCCTTGCGTCGGCGGAGGGGGGTTGGAGAGCACGACATCGTCGCAATGCGGGCCGAGAGCGAGCCCCTCGTCGGCCTTCCGGTACGTGTCGAACATCTGACGAAACACCTGCAGCGGCGTGAGGCCGGGGACGTCGGCCTGGTCGACGAGCTGCTGCAGCACGTCCTGCAACGTGAACGCAGACACGATGTCCGTGTCCGTGACGACGAGGGACTTGCGGGGATCGAGCGGGAACGTGAGCGCCTGAGCGTCGGCGCCGACGGCCTCGGCGACGCCGTCCGGCTCGCCATCCATCGGATCACCCGCCGCGCAGGAGACCGTGGGGAGCGCGAGCGCAAGGAGCGCGGCGCGGCGCGCCCACCGCCGCGTCGTGGCGGCGGGAGAATGGCTTCGAGAGCGCGACATCGGGCTGGAGCAAGATGGGCCGGGAACCATGAAACCTCCTGAAAACAATCGATACGACGGCTCGCTGCGTCGGCCTCATCAGCCGACAGAGCGTGGATGCGGCCATGGCATTCCGCCCTTCGAAAAATTGTTGAGCTCGCAAGATTTGCGCGCACAGGCCGACGCGGCCCGACGCGGCCCGACGCGGCCCGACGCGGCCCCGACGGCGGGCTCGCGCTCGTCCGGCGCGGCGCTGGACACGCGGCGCCGCTCGGGGAAACTCCGTCTTATGCGCCACTGCACCATCGGACATCTCGACGGACGGTTGACGCGGGAAGGAATCATGAGGACCATGGAGGGATGCCCTTGCGTCATCGATGGTTCGCGCTCGTCGCCATGCCCGCCGCGACTGCCGCGCTGAGCGCGGGGTGCAGCTTTCCCGATGTCGTCTTCACCGAGCCGGCGAGCTCGAGCGCCGGCACCGCGGGCGCCACCGCGTCGTCGGGCGCAGCGGGCGGCGGCGGGGGCGTAGCGAGCGGCGGCGCGGGCGCGGCGGCCTCCGGCGGCGGCGGTGGGGGTGAGGCGGCCTCGGGCTCCGGCGGGAGCGGCGGGGCGACGTCGGGCTCCGGCGGGGGCGGCGGCGGGATGATCGACTGCGACGCAGACGGCGACGGCTATCCGTCGATCGCGTGCGAGGGCGGCACCGACTGCGACGACAGGCACGCGCAGGTCCACCCCGACCAGCCCAACACGTTCTATGACACCCCCATCCGCCCCGGAGGCGGCTTCGATTATGACTGCAGCGGCGAGGAGGAGCCGCAGATCCCCGCGGTCAGCTGCGAGGGCGGCGGCGCCTGCCGGAACGCATCCAACGTGTACCTGGTGGAGGAGGTCGCGTGCGGCGACCCAGGCCCGGTCGGCAGCTGCAATCTCCTCTGCCAGCAAGACGTCATGTACACCGGGCTCAAGAGGGCCTGTCACTGATCGAGCCCACGACGTGGGTCGGCTCGCCTGCCCGATGGCCCGCGGCGCTGCCGCTGCGGCGCGCGGCCCAGCGCCGCCGCCCGTCGGGCAGCAGGCGGCCCGCGCGCGACGGGCTCAACCTCCGACCTGCCCGCTCGCCCCCCATCGCTCGATCGGCGCGTGCGCGATGATCGTCAGCTCGTTCCCCTCGATCGTGTAGTCCATGTCGAGCCCGCCCTCGGCCCGGACGCGCGCGAGGCCGAGGCCCGAGATCCCGTCGATCATCGCCGTCTCGGTGATGAGATCGTCGTAATGCTTCACCGGGTCGCTCGCGGTCTTCAGCGCCATGAGCCGCCGCTCGACCTCGCGCAGGCGCTCGGGGGACGCCTCGTTCCGCGCGCGGATCTTCATGATATGCGAGCTCTCGTCCTCCTCCAGCGCGAGCTCGAGGCTGACGCGAGGCCCGGTGGAGTACTTCGTGATGTTCTCCGCGAGCTCGTGCGCGGCCATGTAGAACCGCGAGCTCACATTCGCGTCGTCCAGCACCTGGCCGCAAAAGCTGGACACCAGCCGCAAGACGGCGGTGGCCAGCCGCTCGTTCGGAACGAACGTCACGCAGAGGAACAAAGAAGCGCTCTGCGACTGCTTGGGAGATGACACGGCTGGTCATTCTAGAGGTTCTCCCGCGCGAATCCAACCATGACTTCCGCGGTGGCGCCGTTCCCGCGCGGATCCGGTGTCCCCGCAACGTCCCCCTCACCATTCAGCCACGTGTGTCCGCGCCATCCCGACACGACCCCCGGTGCGCCTCGCGCGCACCACGTCGCCACCGCGCGAACACATCGCCAGCGGCGACCTCACAGGCAGGTGACGTGCAGCCTGAAATCACCGTAATGCGCCGCACATCGAGGGCTGTGTCATCGCCTGTTCTGCAAGGCAGGCGGGCTCGTGCACGGCTCTTCCCTGCCGCGCCCGAGAGCGTCGGCCCGAAGTTTCCGCCTGGGTCGTCCAGACGAGGCGCGACATCGTCGCGGCGAATCGCTAGCATCGCTTCGGGGTATCACCGATGTCGCGGATCGGCGGCATCGTCTCGACGCGCGCTTGTCGCGGACGAACCGAGGGGAGCTGACGTGAAGCATCAACAGAATCTCTGGAAGCTCGCGTGTGCGGCGCTCGCCGTGCTGTCGATGGCGTGGATCGCTGGCTGCGATCAGGGAGGCGCGGCCGGGGTCAGCGGCGATGGCAGCAGCAAGGGCAGCCCGGAAACGGCCAAGGTCGTCAAGCTCGCGTTCGTGACGAGCGGCTCCAGCGAGTTCTGGAAGATCGCGATCGCCGGCGTCAGGAAGTACGAGCAGGAGGCCAAGATTCAAGTCGACATCAAGATGCCGCAGAACAGCACGCCCGAGGAGCAGAACCAGATCCTCGAGAGCCTCGCCAGCCAGGGCTACGATGCCGTCGGCGTGACCGCCCTCGCGCCGAGCGATCAGGTCCCCGTGCTCAACAAGGTCGCCGAGAAGACGAAGCTGATCACGTTCGACTCCGACGCACCGAAGTCGAACCGGCTGCTGTACATCGGCACGAACAACTACGAGGCCGGCAAGGCGCTCGGCAACGAGATCGTGAAGCTCCTGCCGAACGGCGGGAAGATGGCCGTCTTCGTCGGCATGTTCGCCGTCGACAACGCGACCCAGCGCCTCAAGGGCATCCAGGACGCGGTCACTCCCCACGACATCCAGATCGTCGACAAGCGCGAGGACAACGGGGATCGCGCCAAGGCACGCGCGAACGTGGAGGACATCCTCAACGCCCACCCGGACCTCAACGTCGCGACGGGCCTCTGGTCGTACAACGGGCCGGCCATCATCGCCGCCGTCGAGGCGCTCGGGAAGAAGGGCAAGGTCATCCCCGCCGTGTTCGACGAAGAGGACGCGACGCTCAGCGGCATCGAGAACGGCACAGTCGCCTGCACCGTCGTACAGAAGCCGTTCCAGTTCGGCTATCTCACGAGCAAGTGGATGCACGAGCTCGCCACCAAGGGCGACGCGGCCATGGCCGCCATCCCCCCGAACAAGATGGTCGACACCGGCGTCGACGTGATCGACAAGCAGAACGTCGCGGCGTTCAAGGCCAGGCTCGCCGAGCTGAAGAAGTAGCGCGACCCCGGCGGCGCGAGCGGCGGCCCCGCCGCCCTCGAGCCTCCTCCCGCCAATGACGCTCGCCCCCGCTCCGCTGCCCCTCCCCGCGCCTCCGCCCCTGCTCGCGATGCGCGGGATCGTCAAGCGCTTCCCGGGCGTCACCGCGCTCGCCGGCGTCTCCCTCACCCTGCGCGCCGGCGAGGTGCTCGCGGTCGTGGGGGAGAACGGCGCGGGCAAGAGCACGCTGATGAAGATCCTCGGCGGGGCGTTCGCCCCCGACGAGGGGCAGATCGCCATCGACGGCGCGCCCGTCGCGCTGCGCGGGGTCCGCGACGGGAGGCGCCTCGGCGTCGCGCTGATCCATCAGGAGCTGATGCTCGCGCCGAACCTCGACATCGCCGCGAACATCTTCCTCGGCAACGAGGGGTCGAGCGGCCTCTTGGCGCCGCTCCGGCGCGAGGCGCTCCGCGCGGGGGCGGCGGCGCTGATGGGGCGCGTCGGCCTCTCGCTGCCGCCCACGACGCCGGTCTCGGCGCTCACCGCGGGGCAGATGCAGATGGTCGAGATCGCCAAGGCGCTCTCGGTGAACGCGCGCATCATCCTCATGGACGAGCCGACGTCATCGCTCACCGCGGCCGAGTCGCGGGAGCTCTTCGCGATCGTCGAGAAGCTCCGCGCCGAGGGGATCGGCATCCTCTACATCTCGCACCGCATGGACGACGTGCTGCGCCTCGCCGACCGGATCGCCGTGCTGCGCGACGGCAGGCACGTCGGCGACGTCCCGCGGGCCGAGGCGACGCACGACAGGATCGTCGCGATGATGGTGGGGCGGGAGCTCAGCGGCCGCTATTTCCCGGAGAAGCGCGAGCGCCCGCCGCGCGAGCCCGCGCTCGAGGTGCGCGACCTGCTCGTGGCCGGCGCCCCCGCGGGCGTGAGCTTCACCGCGCTCCGCGGGGAGATCCTCGGGTTCGCGGGGCTCGTCGGCGCGGGGCGCACCGAGCTGATGCAGGCGATCTTCGGGGCGACCCGGGCGCTCGGCGGCGCGATGACGCTCGCGGGAGCGCCCTACCTGCCGCGCGGGACGCGCGACGCCATCGACCGCGGCGTGTGCCTCGCGCCCGAGGATCGCAAGCGGCGCGGGCTCGTGCTCCCGATGACCCTCGTCGAGAACACGTCGCTGCCGAGCCTCGCCCGCTTCAGCCGCTTCGGGTGGCTCCGCCGCGACGCCGAGCGCCGCGCCGCGCGGGACGAGGTGGGCCGGCTCCGCATCAAGGCGAAGGGGCTCGACCAGCGGGCGGTGAACCTCTCCGGCGGCAACCAGCAGAAGGTCGTCCTCGGGAAATGGCTGTCGATGCGCCCCCGCGTGCTCATCCTGGACGAGCCGACCCGCGGCATCGACGTGGGCACCAAGGCCGAGATCTACCGGCACATGGCCGCGCTGGTCGACGAGGGGATGACCCTGCTGATGGTCAGCTCCGACATGGAGGAGATCCTCGGCATGAGCGATCGCGTCGTCGTCATGCACGAGCGGCGGATCACGGGCGTGCTCCCGCGCGAGGGCCTGACCCAGGAGCGCATCGCCGCGCTGATGACGGGGAGCGCGGGCGCCGCGGGAGGCGAGGTCACGGTATGAAGCGTGAGCTGGGCATGGGCCTCGTGCTCGTCCTGATGTGCGCGGGGCTCTGGATCTCGAACCCCGACTTCCTCGGGCAGTCCAACGTCGTCAACACCGCCCGGCAGATCTCGATGCTCGGCATCTTCGCCATGGGCATGGGGCTCGTCATCATCACCGGCGGCATCGACCTGTCGATCGGCTCGGTCATCGGCCTCACGGGCGTCCTGCTCGCCAAGCTCTCGTCGTCCGGGATGGGGTGCCTGGGGTACCCGCTCTGGGTCGGCGTGCCGGTCGCGCTCTCCGCCGCCGTGCTGGTGGGGCTCGCGCAGGGGCTCCTCATCACGCGGCTGAAGCTGCAGCCGTTCGTCGTCACGCTCGGCGGCATGCTGCTCGTCCGCGGCGTGTCGCAGTCGGTGGCCGAGGGCGGCACGCTGAGCTTCGGCGACTCGCCGTTCCTCCGCCTCGCGAACGGCGGGCTCCTGCACGTCCGCGGCGACGCGCTGATCCCCTACCCGCTCGTCATCTTCCTCGGCGTCCTCGCGGCCGGCGCCTACGTCCTGCACTCCACCGTGCTCGGGCGCTACATGATCGCGATCGGCGGCAACCGCGAGGCCGCCGAGTACTCCGGCATCGACGTGAGCCGGGTCGAGGTCCTCACGTACGTGATCTCGTCGGCGACGGGCGGCATCGCCGGCGTCTGCTACGCGTCCTACATCGGCCAGATGTCCCAGCAGGTCGGCATGGGCTACGAGCTCTACGCGATCGCCGCGGTCGTGCTCGGCGGCTGCTCGCTGCGCGGCGGCGAGGGCAGCGCGCTCGGGATCCTCATCGGCTCGGCCATCATGCGGGTCATCGACAACGGCATCAACATGTTCCAGATCCGCTACAGCGACGACGGCGTGCGGCGCATCTGGCGCCTCGATCCGAACTGGACCTTCATCATCATCGGCGCCGTCATCCTCGTCGCGGTCGTCTTCGACCAGGCGGTGCACCTCGTCCAGGAGCAGCGGCGCGCGCGGCGCACCGCTGACGAGAGCGCCGCGCCGCCGCGCCCGTTCGAGGCGCCCCCCACCGCGCGCGCCGGGTAGCCGCGTCAGCCGCGCCTCGCCGCGCGGCGGCGCGTCCTCTCGAGCGCGTAGCGGAAGCCGCTCGCCAGGTTCGCCTGCGTCGCCATCGCGCCGACGTCGAGGCCCTGCGCGACCATCAGCTGCGCGGCCTCGGGCCGCACGCCGACGAGCACCGCCTCGGCGCCGAGCAGCGCGGCCGCCCGCGCCGCCTGGACCAGCTGCGACGCCGCCGACGCGTCCACCACCGCCATCCCGGTCACGTCGATCAGCACGACGCGCGCGCGCTGGGCGTCGATCGCGCGGATCATCGACTCGATGAAGCGGCCGGAGCGCTCGACGTCCATGACGCCGATGACGGGCATCACCAGGATGCCGTCCGCGATCGGCACGACGGGGCTCGAGAGCTCGCGGATCGTCTGGAGCATCGCCGCCTGCTGCTCGTTGGCGCGCTCGAGCGCCGTCTTCCGCTCGGAGATGCGGCGGAACAGCCGCGCGTTCTCGACGCCGACCGCCACCGTGCCGGCGACGCGGACCAGGAACGACAGGTCGCTCTGCCGGCGCGCGCACGCCCCGCCGCGACGGCTGCTCAGGACGAGGGCGCCGAGGACCGCGCCCCGCGCCTGCAAGGGCAAGGCGACCGCCGTGCGCGCGCCGGCGTGGGCGGCGGGCAGGGCGGCGTCGCGCGGCGCCGCGTCCCCTTCGGGGTCGATCGCGAGCGGGCTGCCCGCCGCGATCGCGCGGCCCACGAGCGAGGCGGCCGAGATCGTGACCTGGCCCTCGATGACGGAGCGCGAGGGGGGCGGGAACCCGATCAACATGACCTCGATCGCCGGCGCGACGGACGCGCCGCGGCCGCCCTGCCCGACGGCGACGCGGCGGGCCGCGTCGAGCGTGAGGTAGTCGCTCAGCGACGTGGACCACGGCGTCCGCTCGAGGGTGACGCAATCGACGCCGGTGTGGAGGACGCGGGACGGCGGCAGCGCGGCCAGCGTCGGCCCGACGCCCTGCGCGATCATCCGGTGGATCACCTCGACCGCGCGGAAGCCCATGTCGTACTCGCGCTGGACGATCGTCGCGTGGATCGCGCCCTGCCGGAGCAGGGCGACCGTGCTGGCGATGAGATCGAACCCGACGACCTTGAGCTCTCCGGCCCTGCCGAGCGCCCGCGCCGAGAGCCCCCAGGACGGCCCGTTGTCCGCGGCGGCCCCGAAGGCGCCGGCGACGTCGGGCCGCGCCGTCAGCGCCGCCGTGGCGAGCCTCGTCCCGGCCGCGAGATCCCAGTCGCACGCGATGGTCGGCAGCACCGTGAGGCTCGACCCGCGCGCCGCCGCGCAGAAGCCCTCGACGCGCTCGCGGACGTTCGGCGCGAGGTCCACGGCGCCGAGCGCCGCGACGACGCCGCCGCCCGGCAGCAGCCGGCGCATCATCTCGGCCGCCAGCCTGCCCGACGCCACGTTGTCCGTCCCGATGTAGAGCGGCGCGCGGCTGCCCGGGATCGGCGGCGCGTCGATGACGACGACCGGGATGGCCGCGTCCGCCGCCTGCCGGAACGCCTCCTCCGCGCTCTCGGGGTTGCCGGGCGCGACGATGATGCCGGACACCCGCCGGCGGATCGCCTCGTCGAGCAAGGCGCGCTGCGAGCCCTCGCCCTCGCCGCCGTCGCCGGTCCGGAAGTCCACGGCGACGCCCAGGGGCCGCGCGGCGCTGTCGGCGCCGGCGCGGATGTTCTGCCAGTAGGTCGTCGGCTCCGACGTCGGAGCCCGGTACACGCGGGCGCGGAGCTCGCCCCGGGCAGGCGCGGGGCCGTCCGCGAGGCCGTCCTCCTCGAGCAGCCACAGCTCGACGGCGTTCCAGTCCGCGTCGAGCTGCACGCTCTTGATGCCGTGCGCGACGGTCTCGACGAGGTCGTGCAGCTCGACGGTCGTGCCCACCGCGCCGAGCAGCCGCTCGAAGAGCCGGATCTCCTGCGCCGCGCTCGCCTTGTCGTCGTAGAGCCGGTGGCGCTCCAGCGCGTCCCCGGCCGCGCCCGCGAGCACCTCGATGGTGGCGCGGCGCGCCTCGTCCGGGGGCTCCCGGGTCTCCTGCTCGATGGCGAGGTAGCCGACCACCTCGCCGTGCAGCTGGATGGGCGCGACGAGCACCCCGGCGCCCTCCGGGATGGCGCCCCCGATCCCGAGCGCGAAGGGCAGGTACGCCCGGTACCACGCGCGCGCATCGACGACATGGCTCGCGCGCGTGTCCTCGGGCGCCGCCCCGGCGAGCGCGGCCCCCTCGCCGTCGAGCTCCGCGGCGGCGGGCGCGTGCGCGCCGTGTCCAGGAGGAGCGTCGAACCCGAGCAGCGCTCGAGCCACGAGGCGATCGCCCTCGCGGAGGAGCAGGCTGCCGCGCGGCGCGCGCGAGTGCATGGCCATGGCCCGACGCACGATCTGCTGCAGGACGGCGAGGAGATCAGGCACCTTGAGCATGCGGGCATTCCGAGGGCCGTCACGAGGTGCGGTGCGCTTGCCTACAAGGTGCGTGAAGGCGTTCCCGTTTCAAGATAGCTCGCTACCCCGCGATGACGATGACGCCGATGTTCTCCCCTGAATCCGACGTCGCATCAACCAGTTCGAGCTCGTTCCGACATGGAGAGGAGGCGCAATCCCCCGGCGAGCTGCGGGTCTCATCGCTTCGATTGCATCGACACACATCTTGGTAGAGCCTGCTCACCCTGCATTGTCCGCCGCAAACCGTCGTGTCCCGCCGGGCGCGTGTCAGCAGAAACACAGGAGTTCGCGTGCGGCGCCGCACGTCGGCGACAGGCAGTTCGCGCAGGTGTCGCAGACGCAGTGAAGAGGAAGAGGAGGACGTGTAAGGCCGCGCTCCGCCCGTGGCCCCGGGGCGAGCGGCCGTGCGGCCGCGGGCGTCGGCGGTCCGCGCCGGGCTACGGCGACACGGCCGCGCCGAAGCGCTCCTCGCTCATCCCGCCCGCGCCCTGCAGCGAGGCCTGCGCGGCGTCGCCGAGGTTGCCGCCGAGGTAGACGAGCACCTCCCTGCCCCCGCCGAAGGCGACGACCACGTCCCCGAACCCATCGCGGTTGAAGTCGCCGGCGCGCGAGATCTCCGTTCCCTCGCTGCCCCCGCGCTGCGGGCGCATCGCGGCGTCGGGCTCCGCGTCGAGGCTCGCGCCGCCGCGGTACACGTACACCTTGCCCGCGGTGCCGACCGCGCGCGCGCCCACCAGCATCTCCGCGAAGCCGTCCCCATCCAGGTCTCCGCTCGAGGCCATCTGACCGAAGCCATCGGACGGCCCTTCGCCGTGGAGCTCCAGGTCGGCGGTCGTGTCGAACTCCTCACCTGGCCCGCCGAGGAACAGGAAGGCCATCCTCCTCGTCGGATCTCCCACGAGCAGGTCAGAAAACCCATCTCCGTTCGCATCGCCGGCGCCCACCGATCGTCCGAGCTCGCCCTCGCCGATCAAGAGCCCGTCAGCCACCGTGTCAAGCGCGCCGGCCGAGCCGAAATAGACATAGACGCGCTGGATGCCAGGCGCCCCGACCGCGACGTCCGAGAAGCCGTCTCCATTGAAGTCAGCCGACGCGACCGAGGCGCCGAACTCGCTGTCGCCCTGCACCCCCGTGAACATCGCGTCAGCGGCCGTATCGAAGCTCCCGGGGCCGCCGAGATACAACGTAGGCGCTGCCGGGCTCGGAAAAAAGATCCGGGCCGTCCCCCGGCGCGCCGACAACGAGATCTGCGTAGCCATCTCCGTTGATGTCCCCGGAGGCTAGCGCGTGGCCGAAGCTGCGCTCATTCCCCGGCAAGCTCCCCCAGAAGTCCTGGCTCGGGGACCACGTCTCCGGCTCCGCCGAGCTCCCGGACAGCACGCGGACCATGCCCCTTTCGTTGGCGAAGCTCGTGCCTGCGATCACGGCGTCGGCGAAGCCGTCACCGTTCACGTCCGCGGTCGCCACGGTGGCCCCGAAGGCGGCCCCATCGAGGACGGAGCCGGTCGTGGGGTTTACCGGGACCAGGGTCCCATCCGGCGCCGGATCTACGCTGTCGCCCGCCCCGCCCAGGAAGATGTAAGCGGCTCCGCTAGTGAGTTCCCCAGGGATCTGGTAATCGGTCGCGCCCACGAGGATGTCGTCGAAGGCGTCGCCGTTGAGATCGTGATGGCCCCGTCCCACGTTGATCCATCGGAGATCCATCGGACCGCGGACGGCTCGGAGCAGGCGCCGGCCGAGCACGCGCGGACCCGCCAGTAGACCCGGCTGCCCACCGGAGGCTCCGCCGAGCCCTCCAGATCGGCGGCCGGCTGCCAGCGTGTCGCCGCCGTCGTCTCGGTCGCGAGGAGGGCGGTGAACGAGGGATCTTCGCTGAGCTCGACGGTGTACTCGACGCTCTCCCCCGCGGGCGACGCCGACGGCTCCCAGACGAACGTGGGCCTCCGCGTGTCGGGCACGAGCATCGAGCCGACCGCGCCGTCCTGGACCGGCAGCCGCGGGACCGGCGTCGACGGAGCAGGCCGCTCTCCGTCGCCCCCGCCGCCGGCGCTCCCCTCGCTGCCGCCGCCGGCGCTGGTCGCGCTGCCGCCGCCGCCCGGACCGGGGTTTCGGGTCACGTCCTCGATCCCGAGGAGATCGGCGCAGCCGAGGAAGAGCGTCGCGAGCGCGATGCCCAGGCGAAAAGAGCTCCGCATCCCCGCGAGCGTACGCCGGTCGCTGTCGCCGATGTCCCCGAAAGAGAGGCAGCTCCCCCGCCCGTGCTCGGGCCCCGCGCGGCCCCCTCCCCGTCGACCGCGCGCGCCCGCCACCTCGAGCTCGCCCCGCAGCGCGCCGTCAAGCCCGATCGCAAAAAAGCGCGGGCCGTCGCCGGAATCGTTGTGGAGGTATAGCCTCTCCGCGTGCACCGCACCGGCGACCACACCGGAACACCCGTCCGGCTCGCCGTGCGGCAGTGCGCCGAGCCGCACGGCCCCGCCGCAGCGGGGGCAGCCCGAGATCCGCACCGCCGCCGCCCCCTCGAGGCCCCGAGCCCTGGCAGCCCCCGGCGAGCAGCGCCCCCCCCGAGCCCGAGCCGGGCAAGCCACTGCGCTGTAGCTTTGCGACTCGAATGCAACGCGCGGGGATACCGGGGAGATATCGCGAGCTTGCGCAGGATTCCGCTTGCGGCATTCGGCGGCGGTTGTGTCATTATCGCGTGGATACAGCAACAACTCCGCGACGCCGCAGG
Source organism: Sorangium sp. So ce836 (assembly GCF_028553905.1). Classification (NCBI taxonomy): domain Bacteria; kingdom Pseudomonadati; phylum Myxococcota; order Polyangiales; family Polyangiaceae; genus Sorangium; species Sorangium sp. So ce836. Next base: position 8,160,123 of record NZ_CP102233.1, read on the forward strand.
CGGCGCGACGCACCCGACCCGGGCGCCTACCCCTGACCCCTGACGATCGAGGAGGCCGTCATCCTGGACGTCATCGAACGCTACGAGTTCAAGTACCTGGTGCCGGAGCGGCTCGTCCCGGCGATCCGGGCCACGGCGCGGTCCGTCTGCCGGGCGGACAAGTACGGGAACGAGGATGGCTCGTACCGCATCCGCTCGCTCTACTTTGACACGCGCGGGCACGATCTCTACTGGGCCAACGCCCGGGAGCAGCGGGACCGCTTCAAGGTGCGGGCGCGCACCTACCCCGGCAAGAAGAGCCCCGTCTTCCTCGAGGTGAAGCGGCGCGTCCAAGACGTCATCATCAAGTCGCGCGCGTGCGTGCCCGCGGACGAGTGGCGGGAGCTCGTCGAGCGCGGCAGCCCCGCCGCGCTGGAGCGGCTCCCGCCGGGCGTGCGAAAGGGCGCAGAGAAGTTCATCAGCCCGATCCACCGCCACGATCTCCGGCCCACGATGCTCGTCGACTACGAGCGCGAGGCGTACGAGAGCACGCTCGACAAGTACGCGCGCCTCACGTTCGACCGGAAGGTCGTCTGCCAGCGCAAGGAGTCGCTGGATCTCGAGGCGTCCGAGCGGGGGTGGCGCCCCGTCGACCACCCGGCCCAGACGAACACGCACGAGCCCGTCTGCGTCCTCGAGCTCAAGTTCGAGCGCAGGCCGCCCGCGTGGATGGTGGCGCTCGTGCGGCGCCTCGAGCTCGTCCGGCGCTCGTTCTCCAAGTACTGCTACAGCGTCAACGCGCAGCTGATGCTGCCGGACGTGCGCTCGGCCCGGATCGAGGGAGGGCCGCTGCGATGATCGAGTGGCTGTCGATGCTCTCGCACGGCGAGGCGGTCGAGTGGCGCAGGGCGCTCATTTCCCTCCTCGTCGCCTTCGGGCTCACGCAGGGCATCGCCGGCGTCTACATGCTCACGTTCCGCGGCCTCTCGTACTCGCGGACCGTCGTCCAGAGCATGGCGCTCGGCAGCATCATCACGTGCACGCTGATGCTCGCCGTCGGCAACAACATCGCCGCCGGCATCGGGATCGCGGGCGGCGTCACCGCGATCCGGTTCCGCACCACGATGCGCGATCCGCGCGACGTCGTGTTCGTCTTCGCCTCGCTCGCCATCGGCATGGCGAGCGGCGCGCAGGCCTACGGCGCGGCGATCGCGGGGGCGGCGATGTTCGCGGGCGCGACGCTCATGCTCCACGTCACCGGCTACGGGTCGCGCCGGCAGCCCGACGGGCTGCTCCGGTTCGTCGCGCCGACCGGGCAGGCCGGCGCCGAGCTCGCCGGCGCGATCGCGGGCATCCTGCGCGAGCACTGCGGCTCCTTCTCGCTCGTCACCCTGCGCGAGGCGGCGCAGGGCTCCGTCATGGAGCACGCTTACCAGATCAGCGTGCGCCACCCGGAGCTCAGGGCGCGCCTCGTGACGAGCCTTCAAGCGCTCCCCGGAGTGGAGGACGTGAGTCTGATGCTCCAGGAGCCGACGCTGGACCTCTAGCCATGTATCTCTGGCGAATCCGATCCGCGCTCTCCTCCGCGACCCCCGCGCTCACGATGCTGGGCACGCTCGGCCTCGCGGCGTGGCTGAGCCGCTCCTCGAGCCCGAGCGACGGCATCCTCGCCTTCGCGCAGGCCGACACCGAGATGGTGGCCACGGTCGAGGTCGGGCGGGTGGCCTCGATCGAGGTCGACGTCGGCGACGTGGTGGCGCCGGGTCAGGTCATCGTCGCGCTCGACAGCGGCGCGATCGACGCGGAGCTCGCGGTGGCGCGCGCCGAGGAGGCGCGCCTCCGGGCGATGGTCCCCGCGGAGCACGCGCGGCTCGATCAGGAGCTCGAGGCGAGCGTCGAGGAGCTGAAGCTCGAGCTCGCGCGCGAGCTCGAGGAGCAGCGCCGCGCGCGCGCCGAGGGCGAGGTGCTCGCCAGCGAGATCTCCCGGGTGAAGCAGCTCATCGAGGACAAGCAGGCGAGCCACGACGCCCTGGGGTCGCTCGACGTGCAGCGCGCGGGCGTCGAGGCGATCGCGACCGAGAAGCCCCGCGCCATCCAGCTCCTGCGCGCGCGGATCGCGGCGGGCGAGGAGCGCCGCAAGAGGCTCCTCCAGCAGGCGAGCCCGGAGACGGCGAAGATCGAGGCGGACCTCGCGGTGACGCGGCGGGAAATCGAGCAGCTCGAGGCGCGGCGCGTCCAGCACACGCTGCGCGCGGCGCACGGCGGGCGCGTCTCCGCGGTGCGCAAGCGGCCGGGCGACGTCGCCGTGGCGGGCGACCCGATCGTCGAGATCGCCAGCGCGCCCGGGCGGGTCATCGCCTGCGTCCCGGAGCGGGCGGCGCTCCACGTCGAGGCGGGCGACGCCGCGACGATCTGGGCGCGCGGCGCGAACGGGCGGCCGCTCACGGGCCGGGCCATCACGGTCGGGCCGGTGGTGGGCCAGCTGCCGCTCCGCTGCTGGACGGATCTGAACGTGCCGGTGTGGGGCCGCGAGGTCACGATCGCGCTCGATCAACCGGTCGAGCTGCTCGGCGGCCAGGCGTTCGACGTAGCCTTCACGCGCGGGGCGGCCCCGCTCGCCGCGCCGCCGGCCCCCGGCGCTCCGGCCGCCCCCGCGGCGCGGGGCGCGCCCGCGGCGGCGCCGCCGGCCGGGGCCGCCGACGCGATCCGCATGGCGGTGCCGGCGGCGTTGCGGCAGCGGTCGCGCTTCGAGCCGTCCGGCGTCCTGCCCCGGCCCGCGGAGGGGCGGTACCTCCTCGTCAGCGACGACACGGGCCACAAGGACGCGGAGGACGAGGGCGTGCCGTGGCTGTTCGCGATGTCGGCGGCCGGCGCCGTCGATCCGGAGCCGGTGCCGGTGCTCGGCGTCAAGGAGCTCGCGGACATCGAGTCGATCACCGCCGGCGACGGGGGCGACGTGTACCTGCTCTCGTCGCAGGGCTACAGCGCGAAGGGCAAGCGCAAGAAGGCGCGCACCGCGCTGCTCCGGCTGAAGCAGGATGGCCGCGGCTTCCGCGTCGACGCCGAGGTCCACCTCGCGGAGCTGCTCGACGCCGCCGGCCCCGCGGCCCTCGCGGAGCTCGGGCTGCCGGGCGGCACGCGGCCGCTCGAGATCGAGGGCATGGCCTACCGGGACGGCGCGCTCTACTTCGGGCTGAAGTCGCCGCTCGACGCGGAGGGCAACGCGCTCATCTGGAGGCTCGGCGCGCCGCGCGCGCTCCTCGAGGGGCGGCGGCTCGAGGGCGCCGGCCTCTCGCTGTGGGCGCGCGCGCGCGTCGACGTCGAGCTCAACGGCGCGCCCACGCCGGGGGGGATCTCGGATCTGTGCTTCCTCCCGGACGGCTCGCTGGCGATCGCCTCGACCCCGTCCACCGCCGACGGCGCCGCGGGGTCGCTCTTCCACGTCCTGCGCCCCGAGGGCGGCGTCCTCTCGCCGAGCCTCGTGCGGCGCTTCCCCGGCCAGAAGCCGGAGGGCATCTCGCTCGCGCTGTCCCCCGGCAAGCTGATCGTCGTGTTCGACGCCGGCGCCGAGGCGCCTTCCTTCCTCGAGCTGCCGTGGCAGGGCTGAGCCCGCGCCGCCGTCGCCCCGAGAGCTCTCCACGGAACCCGTGAGGCATGAAGATCGCTGAGGTTTTCTCCGTTCGTCGCCGCCGCTGCCCGGCGTCCTCCTCCTCGTCCTCTTCCTGCCCGCGCGCCAGGGCGCCGGTCTGGTCGTCGGTCGCGTGCCTCTCGCTCGCGGCCTGCGCGGCGCCCGCGCAGCTCGAGGGGTCGGAGCGCGCGATCGCGCTCTATCGCGAGGCGCGCGCGGCGGAGGCGCAGGCAGAGGCGCAGGCGCGCGGGGGCGCGGGCCACGGGGCGGGGCGCCGCGCCGCGCCGGGCGAGCTCACCGCGGACGAGGCGGTGGCCCTGGCCAAGAAGCGGAGCGCGACGCTCGCGATGATGCGCGCGCGCGAGGACAAGGCCCGGGCGCGCGTCGACGCCGACGCGGCGGGCACCTACCGGAACCCGGAGGTTCGCTTCTCGCAGCTGCGGCTCGATCAGGTGCTCGATCACGAGCCGCGCTTCGCGGCGGGGGTCCGCATCCGCCCGCCCCGGCCCGGCGAGGCCGGGGCGGCCGCGGACGTCGCGCGCGCGGACGTGGACGTGGCGCGCGCGGAGACCCGCGTCTCCGAGCTCGAGCTCGAGGCCGAGGTCCGCTGGCTGTTCGACGACGTGCTGCTGCTCGACGCCGAGATCGAGGCGCTCGAGGCGGTCGCCGCGACGCGCCGCCGCCTCGCGGACCAGGAGCGGGCCCGGGTCAACGCGGCGCAGGGGACCGCCGTCGACGAGGCGATGGCGGCGCTGTCGGCCGCGGTGGCCGAGGAGGACGGCGCGGTGCCGCGCGCGCGCCGCGAGGTCGCGCGCGCGGCGCTGCTCGAGCGCGTCGGGCTCGACCCCGCCGCGCCGGTGCGCCTCGTGGGCGAGCCGGCCGCGTCCGCGCCGCTCGTCGCCCTCGCGTCCGAGGAGGCGCTGATCGAGGCCGCGCTGAGGAATCGCCCGGAGATCGCGCTCGCGGCCGCCGAGATCGACGCCGCCGGCGCGGAGGGCGCGCTGGCGCGCGCGACGCGCTGGCCGTGGCTCTCGTTCGTCGAGCTCGGCTACGAGTTCTCGCCCGCCACGCGCGACCCGCTGGGCTGGACCCTCGAGGCCGGGCTAGAGCTGCCGCTCTTCGACACGCGCGCGAGCGAGATCGCCGCCGCGGACGCCGGCGCGATCGCGGCGCAGCGCGCGCTCGCGGCCGAGGTCCAGCGGGTCGCGCGCGAGGTGCGCGATCGCCTCCGGGCGGCGCGCGCGGCGGGGGTGCTGGTCGAGGAGTTCCGGGCGCGCGCGCTCCCGGCCGTCGAGCGCGCCGGGGTCGAGGTCGCGCGCGCCCTCGACAGCCGCCAGATCGACGCGGTGCGCGCGCTCAGCCTGGAGGAGCGGCGCGCCGCCGCGCAGGTCAAGCTCCTGAAGCTCGTGCGCGAGTACCGGACCGCGCTCGCCGAGCTGCGCATCGCGGTCGGCGGCCCGGTGGACGGGCGCGCGCCGGCGGCCCGGCGCTGAGCCCCGGGCCCCGGCCACGCTGCTGCGTGGGCCGGCGGCCCGGCGCCGAGCGCCGGGGCCCCGGCCTTCCTGTTCAGAGGACCGCGCGCACCGCCGCTGCGCGGCTCGTCACGGCCAGGGGTTCGACGTGAAGCTCGCGGAGACGCCCCGGCTGTCCGTGGCCGTGAAGACGACCCGCGTGCCCGCGGGGACCTCTCGGCTGATGGCGTACTCGCCCTCGCCCCACGACTGGGGCTCGAGCCTGTGCGTGGTGCCGTTCACCCGCGCCGTGACGCCGGTGATGCGGTACCCCGGCTCGACGACCTTCACCTGGATCCACCACCGGTTGACGTTCGGGGACACGGTGAACTGGAACCCCGAGGTCGTGGTGCCGCCGCCCGCGCCGCCCCCGCCGCCCGAGCCGCCGGTCCCGCTGCTGCTGCTCGTGCTGCTGCTGCTGCTTCCGCCGCCCGAGCCGCCGGTGCCTTCGAGCATCCTCGCCTTGACCCACTTGCCCGACTCTGTGAGCTCCGAGTCCGGCCAGTTGCCGGTGGTCCTGGCGCCGGGGGTGAGCGCCGAGGCCGTCTCGTTCTTGTCGAACAGCGACCAGTTGGCCCAGCTGATCTTGTTGGCGTTCAGGAAGTTGATCCAGGTCTGGGACTCGTTGAGGTTGAGCCCGGTGTTCCCGGAGGCGTCGCAGGTGCCGAACTCGGTCACGAACAGGGCCAGGCCCCTGTCCATGGCGGTCCTCGCCTTGGCGCGCAGGCTCTCCTTGTGCGTGTTCGCGTAGAAGTGCAGTGTGTAAGCGATGTTGGAGAACCCGGTGATCGGGTCGTTCGCGGCGATGTCCACGTCCTGCGACCAGGTCGGCGTGCCGACGATGATCACGTTGTTCGAGCCCGCGCTGCGGATCGTGTTGATCACCTCGATCGCGTAGGGCTTGATCGTGCTCCAGGGCTCGTTGTCCGGCTCGTTGTAGATCTCGAACAGGACGTTGGGCTGGTTCCCGTAGGTGGTCGCCATCTCCCGGAAGAAGGCCTTGGCCTGCTCCTTGTGGTCCTGGGCGCTGTGATCGTGCCAGTCGATGATCACGTAGATGCCCCGGGCGATCGCGGCGTCGACGACGGTCTTCACCCGGTTCTTCTCGGACGTCGGGTTGGTGAGGTACCCGCCCGATTCGACGCCCATCGCGGCGCGGACCACGGTCGCCCCCCAGCTGTCGGCGATCGAGTTGACGACGTTCGCGTTGTAGAACGACCCGCCCCACTGGCTCCAGAACAGGCTCATGCCCCGCAGCTGGACCGGGGCGTTGTTCTGGTTCCGGAGCTCCTTGCCCACGATCTGGAGCCTGCCGTGCACGTCCACCGGCCTCGTGGAGGCCGCATACGACTGCTCGTCCGTGAGCTCGCCCTCGCTCGCCTCGCCTTCCGTGTCCGACGGCGCCACGCAGCCCGCGAGCGCGGCCGCCTGCACCGCCGCGACGCACAGCCCGAGCCGGAGGCCCGAGCCCGTCAGCATCCCCCAAAGCGCGCTCTTCATCATCCCGTCCTCCCGGAGAGCCAGGGGCACGCGGCGCGCCGGAGCGAGAGAGCACCTCGCGAGCCGCTCTCCCGCTCTCGCCGCGGCGCAAGGGGGCCGACAGCCTGGGATCCAGGCGCGAGCCGGCGCTGCGCGAGCAGAGGTGACGAGCGTCGCGGGGTCGGAGCGTGAGACGCCGACGCGCGATCGGTCCCTGGCTAAGTAACATTGATAACGCCCGCTGCCCCGGAGACGACCTCCGGGCGCGGGACACAAAGCATGAGCAGTCCATTAGCACATTCCCGTCGCACCTCGAAAGATCAATTTCCGGAGGGGCCGATATGCAACAACAGCGAATCTTTCTACCCCTCAGCGCCGCGCTGCCGGATCGGGAGCTCCCGCACCGCGTCATGGCCCTCGCGCTCGCCGACGACCGCCGCGCGCCATTTCATGGTTGACTCCGAGCATGTGAACGTTCACATTCGGCGCTCCGGAACTTCTTTTGTCTGTCCCGGATAGGCCGTCATGCGCACCGAGGCGCCATGTGACGAAACGCCCGTCCGCGCCGCACCTGGTTCGTACCCCTCGTGGCTTGGATGTCGACCGTGGCTTGGATGTCGACCGAGGAGAGCGCCCATGTCGTCCAGCGTTGGCTCCGTGAGCTCCCATTGCATTCACCATCGCTCTCGCTGGCTGCCACCGGTCTGGGGCGGCCTGGGTCTCTGCGCCGCTCTCAGCCTCGGCTGTAGCGACAACGGCCACGCTGGCGGCTCAACCGCCGGTGAAACCTCCGCGAGCGGCTCCGGCGGTGGCGCTGCTTCCGTCGGCGCGAGCAGCGGCGATGCGGCTGGCAGCGGCGGGGCGACCGCGGGCGCGGGTGGAGCGGGCTCGGGTGGGACGGGCGCGGGTGGGACGGGCGGCGCGGGCGGTGCCGGCACGGCCGGGGCCGGCGGCAGCGGAGGTGGAGACGGAGGCGACGTGATGAGGTCCGCCGGGTGCGGCAAGGCGCGCACGCTCCAGAACGGCGCTGGCACCGTGCAGAGCGGCGGGAAGACGCGCAAGTACACCCTGCACGCTCCCGACGATTACGACAACGGCCACCCCTACCGGCTCATCCTCTCCTTCCACGGGGCCACGGGCAACAGCGGCCAAGTTGCGCCCTCGTACTTCGGGCTCTGGTCGCTCTCCGAGGGGAGCACCATCTTCATCGCGCCCGACGCTGTCGGCGGGTTCTGGTCAGCCGACGACGATGTGACCTTCGTCGACGACATCCTCGAGCAGGTCACAGGCGATCTCTGCATCGATACCTCGCGCATCGAGCTCGAAGGCTTCAGCCAGGGTGGCGCCATGGCGTGGACGCTGGCCTGCGCGCGTCCGGGCGTCTACCGCGCCGCAGTGGTCCACTCCGGCGGCGGCGTCGCCCGTCCCGCGAGCTGTCAGCCGATCGCCTTCATGTCTTCGCTCGGCCAGCAGGAGAGCGGCGGAGCCGGACAAACCTCCAACAGCGATTTCTTCGCCATGCAGAATGGATGCACGGTGAAGACCCTAGCCAAGGCGCCCAGAGGCGGCCACGCCTGCTCTGACTACGAGGGCTGCTCCGCGGGTCACCCCACCCGCTGGTGCGATTACGACGGCGGTCATACTCCGTCGCCGAACGACGCCGGGCAGAACATGTCGTGGATGCCCCAGGAAGTTTGGAATTTTCTGAGTCGATTCTAGAGCGCTCTTCAGTCGAGCCCGTCACGGCCTGAGTCCACGCCCGAGGAGAATCGGTATCGGCTTGCGCACCAGGTTGACGTTGTGTAGCATCATCCGCCTGATGAACCGATTCAAGATTCATGTCCTCGGGCTCGCATCGCTCTCGTTGGCGCTGCTCGCCGCGCCGCCTGCGCGCGGGGCATCGCTACAAAAGGTCAACCAGGGCGAATGGGGGGTGGACGGCCTTCCCAGCTACGTCAACATGTATATTTACGTGCCTGACGAGCTGGCGACGAAGCCTCCCATCGTCGTCGCTCCCCATCATTGCCAGGGGAACGGCCCGGGTACGTTCAGCGAGATGTCGAGCCTGGTGTCGATAGCGAACACCCGTGGCTTCATCATGATCTTCCCGGAGGCCACGGGGCAGAACTGCTGGGACGCGGGATCGACGAGATCGCTCAAACACGGCGGTGGCGGCGACACGGGCGCCATCGTCCAGATGGTGAAATACACGCTCGCGAAGTACAGCGGAGATCCGGGCCGCGTGTACGCGGTCGGCGGGTCGTCGGGCGGCATCATGACCGAGGCGCTGCTCGGTGTGTACCCCGACGTGTTCATGGCCGGCGTGTCGCTCATGGGGGTCCCGTGCGGCTGCTGGGCCGAGGGCTACAACGACGTCACCGGAACGGGGAACTCTGCCCAGTGGAGCGGGCCCTGCGGGGGCGGCAACGTCACGAAGACCGGGCAGGAGTGGGGAGACCTCGTTCGTTCGTACTATCCCGGTTACACCGGCCATCGCCCGCGCCTGCAGCATTGGCATGGCACCGACGACACCATCCTCAGCTACAAGAACATGGCTGAAGACGTCAAGGAGTGGACGAACCTCTTGGGTTTGAACGAAACCCCGGATGGGACCGACACTCCACGGAGCGGAACCACGCGCCAGTCCTGGAAGAGCGCGTGCGGCTACACGGTCTACGAGGCCTTTTCGATGGCCGGCGTCGGGCACGCCGTGCCGTTCGACGGCCCCGCCGTCGCCGCCTATTTCGGCCTCGACAGGGCCGGTGGTCAAGATCCGGAGACGGCAGCCTGTCCCGGTGCTGTTCCCGGTGGCGACGACACCGGAGGCGCGGGCGGCGCGGCCGGCACCGGAGGCGCGGGCGGCGCGGCCGGCACCGGAGGCGCGGGCGGCGCGGCCGGCACCGGAGGTGCGGGCGGGGACATGGAAAGCGGCGCTGGCGGCGGCGTAGGCAGCGGCGGCGCGATGGTCACCGGGTCCGGGGGGGCGGACGGAGAAGACGCCAGCGCTGGAGCTGGCGGCTCGACGGGCGGTGACGGATCGAGCTCCGGCTGCAGCTGCACCCTGGGCAGCGACGCGCGAGACTCTGGCACCCACGCGGGGCTCCTCCTCGCGGCGCTGGGATTGCTGCTCGGTCGCGCGAAGCGCCGCCCGCGCTGAGCCCTCGTTCAGCAAGGGTGCGGGAGAGCCACTGAGCTGTAGAGGCCATCTAGGCTTCTCCCGGCCCTGCCTCTCATCACGGAAACCGCAACGGGATCTCCGACGCACGCGAATCGACACTGGACCGTCCGCCGGGCTGCGCCGTCTCCTTCCTGCCGCAACATTGGACAAATCTCGGCCCACCGCAGTCCGCGACGTGCGCGCGCTGCCCGGCACGCGAGCAGCGCCGCGACGGTCCTCGCCTGGACGCGAGATCGCCCGGCGCACGGGTCGCGCAATGCATGAACGAGCACGATCCCTCGCTGGATTTCGCTCGCTCATCCCGACCTGCGCGAATACGATGGGGGGCGAGATTTTTGTATGGTGAATAACAAACAGAGCCTGACGGAGATCGAACGCGAGAACGAGGCGCTGCGCAGGCGTGTGGCCGAGCTGGAGGGAGCTCAGGCGAAGCTGGAAGCGCTCTGCTCGGTGAGCACGGCGTTCATCGCTTTCTTCGATCGGAACGGCGTGGTTCTGGAGATGTTTCCGACGCTCGTCATCCCTGCCGAGCTGGCCAGGCACGCGCGGGGCAGACACCTGACCAGCGTGGTGCGAGAGGACTACATCGAGCGCTGCGCCGAGGTCATCCGGGAGTCGCTCGCGAAGCAAACGGTCCTGAGCATCGAGTACCCCGTCACGTTTCGGGATCGCCAGCTGTGGATCCAGGCCGCCTGCAAGCCGTTCACCGAGGACAGCGTCCTCTGGGTCGGGCGCGACGTCACGGCGCAGCGACACCTGGCGTCGGCCCAGGCGGAGCTGCGCGACTTCCAGGCGCTCGTGGACAGCGCGCCGGACGGCGTGTGCATGGCCTCGGAGGAGGGCGCGATCTTCTATGCCAACCAGGCCTTCCGCGCCATGACGGGCCACGGCGACGCCACGCTCGGCACGCGCCTCTCCGACCTGTATGTGGAGGAGCGAGACCCGCTCTCCGGGATCGTGCAGCGGTGCTTCGAGCGCGGGTCGTGGCAAGGCACCCTCGGCCTCGCCCAGCGCGACGGCCGCACCCTGCCGTGCCAGGTCTCCATGGTCGCGCTCATCGGCGAGGCCGGGCGGCCCCCGGCGCTCGCCACCATCGCGCGCGACCTGACCCCCCTGCGCGAGGCCGAGCTCGAGCGGCTCGCCCTCCAGGAGCAGGTCATCCAGGCCCAGCAGGCCACGCTGCGCGAGCTGTCCACGCCGCTCGTCCCGCTGGCCGAGGGCGTCGTCGCCATGCCCCTCATCGGCACGCTCGACACCACCCGCGCCCAGCAGGCCATGGAGAAGCTCCTGGACGGCATCGTCCAGCACCAGTTCCACACCGCCATCCTCGACGTCACCGGCGTCAAGGAGGTCGACGCGGAGTCCGCCGACGCCCTGCTGCGCATCGCGCGCGCCGCGCGCCTGCTCGGCGCCAAGCTCGTGCTCACCGGCATCGGCCCGGACACGGCCCAGACGCTCGTGGATCTCGACGTCGACCTCGACGGCATCACCACCCAGAGCACCCTGCAGAGCGGCATTGCCCACGCCCTCGCCCCGCGGCCGGCCCGCCGCGCTGCGCGCGCGCAGCGCCGGGCGTCCTGACGGCGCCCCGCGCCAGCGCTCTGCCGCTCAGTCCAACGCACGTGGGGTCGCCGGACCTCGCGTGCAGCTCCTCGACGTTCGCGGCCGCCACCGCGAGCTTCGCGCCGTACCAGGGGCCGGTGCCGATCCGGTCCCTGGCAGCGATATCCAATTCAGCGCGCCGGTGCGCGCGAGCTCAACCTTCCGAGCGAACGAGCCAGTACCAGTGGGAGGAGAGCAGGCGCCGCCGGCTCGTCCGCGCGTCGTTCAGCCGGAGCTGAGGCGCGAACACGCGCTCCACCGCCGCGGGCGACAGCGCGAGGCCGCTCGGCGAGCGGTCCAGCGCCCAGATCAGGTGCGTGCCGCCCGGCCGGAGGAGCCGCGCCACCTCCGCCACATAGGCGCGCTGTGCGGCGCCGTCGAGGCAGTGAAAGCAGCCCACGTCGTAGGACACGTCGAACGGTCCTGTCAGCATGTCCAGATGCGTCACGTCGCCCACCAGGAGCTCCGGACGTACCTCGTCCTTCGCCACCCTCTCCTTCGCCTTGGCGATGGCCACCGACGAGAAATCGACGCCCGTCGCCCTCACCCCGCGCTGCGCCATGTACCGCGTGAGCCGCCCCACCCCGCACCCGAGCTCGAGCGATGTCTGCGGCCGCTCGGAGCGAACGAGCGCCTCCAGCTCGCCCGGAATGCGGATGTCGCCCCACCACGTGACAGGCGCCTGGTAGGCACGGTCGAAAGTTGCGCTGGTCGTCGGTGCACTCATCGGATACCTCCTCGAGCGCGCATCGCGCCCGGTCTCCACCCAACATAGATAGCATGCTATGAATGTCAAGGCGAAGGCCCCCTGGGAGCCGCAGACCTCACCGACTTTCTGGATCAACCATGCGTCGCGCCTGCTGATGCGCCACTTCGAGCGGCGGCTGCGCCCGCTCGACTTCGGGATGGCCTACATGCCGGTGGCCGTGGCGCTCGAGGAGAACGGCGCGCTCCTGCAGCGCGAGCTCGCCGAGCGTGCCCACGTCGAACAGCCGACGATGGCCGCCCTCCTCGGCCGCATGGAGCGTGACGGCCTGGTCGAGCGCACGCCGCACCCGGGCGACAAGCGCGCTGTCCACATCTCGCTGTCGGCGAAGGCCGAGGCGCGCCTGCCGCTCGCCAAGGAAGCGCTGCGCGAGGTGGCCGAACGGGCGCTGCGGGGCTTCACCGACCGAGAGCGCGCGACCTTCCTGGCGATGCTCCGGCGCGTGGTGGACAACCTCACCGGGCTCGGTGACGACGAGGACGGAGCCAGCGCCGGATAAGCGGTGAATTGCGCGTTGCGCCGCTCTCCACATACCCGTCGAGACGGCGCCTGCGCTCGTCCGCTCAGTCGACGGCAAAGCAGTAGACACGACCGTTCCCACCGCCCGGAGCGGTGTCGGCGCAGCTGCCGCTCGCGTGGACCGAATTCCACGGCCGGTACATGTCGGCATTGCTTCCGTTCGGGCCGAGCCCGTCGGAGTGCCCGACCGTCGCGGTCTGGTTCGCGTCCTCGGAGGTCCAGTCCGCGCAGGTCTGGCCGGCCTTCAGGGTGCCGTCGCGGTTCGTGCCGGTGAGGATGTCGTGCTGGTTCGGCGTCGGGGAGCCCTCCCACTGGCCCGGGACCATCTGGCCCTTCTCGTCGAGGAACACGGTGTGATCGCCGAACCTCGCGTGCAGCTCCTCGATGTTCGCGGCCACCATCACGAGCTTCGCGTTGTACCAGGGGCCGGCGCCGATCCGGTCCTTGGCGTGCACCGGCTGATCGTTCGGGCCCTTCTCGACGCTGAGGTAGGCGCGCCAGGTCTTCGCGCCGGCGCCGACCGCGGCGGCCAGGTCCTGGCACCGCTTGTCTGCGCCGGCGAGCCCGCCCAGGTTCGCGGTCGCGCTCCCGGAGCTTGACACGAAGAAGCTGAGCGACGGCCCGCCGCTGCCGCCGCTGCCGCCCGTGCCGCCGCCTTCGCCCGCGCCGCCGCTGCCGCCGTCGCTGCCGCCCGTGCCGCCGCCGCTGCCGCCCGTGCCGCCGCCGCTGCCGCTACTGACGCTGCTGCTGCTCGTGGCGGTGCTCGCGCTGCTGCTGGCGCTGCTGGAACCGCCGTTGTCCTCGTCGCCGCAGCCGGCGATGGCGAGCGAGACGCCGAGGCCGAGGAATATGCCGACCTTGCAAAGATTCTCTGAACGTGATCGCTTCATGGAAGACTCCCGAACAAGATGCCGCGCGTGGGCGCGCAGGATAGCCCACATGGGGCGGTTCGAGGTCGGGCGATTGCTCTCCTGGATGCCTTTCGCGACGAGACCGGCGAGCGGCTCGGCTCCTCCGGGGGCCCGCGGCTACGCGAAGCCGTCGACGAAGAGGCGACCTATCCTCTTCGCGACCAGATCCGGTCGAGGAACGCGCGCACGTCTTGCGGGAGCTTGCGGTGAAACGCCTCGCGATCGAACCCGGCGGGATCGCAGGCGGGCAGGAAGCCCGGGGTCCGCATCTGGGGAGGGAACGGGCTCAAGAAGGAATGATGGCCTGCGTTCTCGACGACCTCGAAGGTGACCTGAGCCCGGTCGGGGACGAGGTCGAGCACGAGCTGCCCTTGCCACCTCGGCGTCATGCGGTCGTGCTCCGCGACGAGCAAGAGGATGGGCGCCGTGACGTCCTTCAAGGCGTCGTTGAGGCCGAACCAGCCGGTCGCGGGGGCCATCAGGACCAGCGCCTTCACGCGCGGGTCCTTGGTGACCTCGATCTTCTGCCCATATCCCGCGAAGGGCTGCCCGCCCGCGACGGCGAGCGCGGTATAACCCCCCATGGAATGCCCGATGACCGCGACGCCGTCTTCCCCCAGGCGCGGCCCGATCTCCGCATCGGAAGCGACGGCATCGATCGCGAGGCGAAGGTGCCGCGGTCGATCGCGGAGGTTCTCGAGCGTCTCGGACCTGCTTCGATCGTTGCGATTGTCCCCCGGGTGCTCCGGCATCGCGACGACGTATCCGCTCTGCGCGAGGTGGGAGGCGAGCGTGCGATACACGAAAGGCGAGCTGCCGCCGCCGTGCGAGAGGACCACGAGCGGCAGCGCGCCGCCGTCGACGGGCGCGTTCGGCGCGACCTCGAGCGAATAAGGCCCCATCGCCACGATCTCGGCGGGGACGCGCGTCGGGTACATCAGCAGGACCGGGAACGAGAGGTCCTTCGCCTCGTCGCGCACGACGAGGCTTCGGCTGCCCACGAATCGACTCATGCGGGGTTCTCCTGCGGACATCTGGAGGATGGGAGAGGGTCTGGAGGGGTTCGTCTACTGGAGAGGGAGGAAGATATCGGTGACGCCCTCGTGATCGGGCACCTCCGGGAAGAAGCGCACGCGCTGCAGGAAGAGCGGGTAATCCCGCGGCTCCTCCCCGCTCGCGGGGAGCCACGTTGCGTAAAGGTGCCTCACGGCGTGGAAGAGCGTGTCATCGCCCCCGATGTGCCGCAGGACGGCGCACCGGCCGCCGGGGATCGTCTTCGCGACGACGCCGAGCGGGTTGTCTGGCACGGGGCGGTGGGTCGCCGCGCAGAGGTCGATGCGGAAGGCCTCCGGCGGGGTCTCGGCCGGGTCGTAGTAGAGGACGTTGAAGGTCGCGCTGCTCCGCGGCGGCAGGCGGTTCTCCTTGCGCCACCCGATGAAGCGCCGCACCGATTCCAGGATCCGCCTCGGGTCGCCCCGGTGCTCGAGGGCGGCGACGCGGGTCTCCTCGAAGCGCGCGATCTTCACGTCTCCGGCGCGCTCCTGGGCGCGGAGGGGCAGTGTCCTCGCCTCGCTCAGGCGCTCGTGCATCGCGTGCCACGGGTCCCACCGGGGCTGCTCCCGGAACTCGGACGGGGTCTGGCCGAACGCCTTCTTGAAGGCGCGGCAGAACGCTTCGAGGCTCTCGTACCCGCTCTCCAGCGCGATGTCGGTGACCCGGGCCTGATCCCGGAGGGCGAGCCGCTGCGAGGCGCGCCGCAGGCGGAGGAGCTTCACGTACTCGTGGACGCCGATGCCGAAGAGCTCGGAGAACTGCCGGTGGAAGTGGTATTTCGAGAACGCGGCGACGCCGCTCAGCCGATCGAGCGTCAGGTCCTCGTCCAGGTGCGCGTCGATGTGCTCGAGCACCCTGCGGAACCTGACGAAGCAGGCGTTCTCGGTGGCTTCGGTCAAGGGCGGTGTCCTCCTCGGCGAGCGACAGGATAACGAGGGGGTGCCGGCCGTGCCTGACCGAAGTTGCTGAACTTCAGGGCGACCCCTCGTGCGGGCTGCCGGTCCAGCGCAGGTCGGCGAGGATGGGGAGGTGGTCCGAGCCGAGGTCCGGGCCGATCCAGGCGCGCTCGGTGGTCCAGCCCGGCCCGGCGAGGACGTGGTCGATGCGGATGCCGAACCAGCGCGTCCGCTTCGTCGCGCCGAACCCCAGCCCGGCGCGGGAGAACGCGTTCTCGAAGCCCGACCAGAAGCGCCGGTAGATGGCGCTGTCGACCGGCATGTTGAGGTCGCCGACGATCACGGCCGGATAGGGCGCCTCGTCGGCCCATTGGCGCGCGAGCTCGGACTCCCACGCGCGCAGCGCGATGACGCGGTCGTGCTCCGCGGCCTGCTTCCAGAGGCCGTGAATCAGCGCCTCGATCGCCTCGCGCGGCGTCTCCAGGTGCAGGTTGAGGAGGCTGAAGGTGCGCGCCCCGGGCGCCGCCTGCGCGCCCGGCCGCGGCGCGTCGGGCGCGTCGGGCGCGCCCGCGGCAGCGGCAGTCGGAACGAGCGAGTTGGGCGGGGCGCCGGGGGCCGCGCGGTCCGGCAGCGCGATCGCGTAGCGGAGGATGGCGCCGTGGCCGCCGGCGCGCCAGACGTCGCTGCGATCTCTCGACTCGGCCTTGAGGACCGGATACCGGCTCACGAGGCACATGCCGCGGTCGACGTGGACGGACCACCCCGGGAAGGTGGCTGTCAGCTCGGGCTCGGGGATCGAGCATTCCTGCAGGGCGAGCACGTCGGGCCGGGACTCGGCCACGAAGGCCTTGAGTCGCTCCATGCTCATGGCGCGGCTCCCCGTGTTGAAGGACGCGACGCGCAGGTCCCCGCGGCCCGATCCGCCGGTGAGCGCCCGGAGCGAGAAGCAGTACCCGAGGATGGGCCCGACCACGATCGCCGCCGCCAGCGCCGCGGGGATGAGGGCGCGGCGCCGGAGCAGGAGAGCGGCGGGCACGAGGACGAGCAGAGGGAGGGCGATGACCTGGCGCGGGCCGAAGAGGAAGAGCGTCGCGGGCCAAAAGCGGTCGCCCAGGATGGGCAGGGCGAGCCAGACCGCGACGACCCCGAGGAGGTAGAGCACGGCGGCGGCGAGCACGACGGCCCGGAGACGGCGCCAGCGCGGCGGGGGCGGACGCAGGGCGGCGGGGCCTGGCGGGGCGGAGGGCGGTTCCGTGGATGGCTCGCGCTGGGGCATCGAGGGCTTTCCGTGGGTGTGGGTGGGCCCTGCCGTCAACGGGCGGAGGTGTCGAGGAGCGCACGTAAGGGGGTCGAAGCGGTCGCGGCCATGGCGCCAGGATACCGCGGACGGCTCCGTCGTCCCACCCGAGGAGCGTCCGCTGCACGTCGGCGGCAGACGCGGGGCCTCGGCGCCGTCGTGCTCCAGGGACGGTGGAGGTCGTGTCGCATCGTGCCGGCCTCGCCGCCGAGGCCGGGAGCGCGCGAGGACCGCGCTTCATTGATGGCGGAGGGGAATGTTGCCGACGAGGAGCGCCAATGGCAGCGAAGCTACCCCTTCGCAGCACGCACGATGAAGTGAAGCGATCTACCGACAACGTAGCCGAAGGTGCACTTCGCAGCGACGGCGACCCAGCCCGCGTCGAACGGAGCGCTCTTGCTGGATGCTCCGAGCGAGTCGGAAAGCACGTATCCAGACCATGCGAGAACTGCCGCCCAGATCACGAACGTGATGCCATCATATATCTGCGAACGCGCAGCCACGGGCGACGTCGGAGACCTGATGAGCTCCGACAGCGCGTGAGCGAAAGGCTCGTGTGCACCGATGGGCCTCCAATGCTCTTTGCCTACCGGTCGCGCCTTCGTCGTCGGCGGCAATCCCTTGCGGATCTCTGCAATGACGGCCGCCTCGGCAAACGGCCCCTGCACCGTTTGCCCATCCAAGATCTCCCATTCCATGAGCGCGAGCCTACCGCAGTTGAGATGGATTCAACGAGTGAATTCTTCGCGGTGCGCTCGGACGACTCCAGCGTCCAGGTAGATCACATCCAGACGGCGTTCCAAGCATGATCGTCCGCGTCCGGTCGGGCCGTCATCCGGTGCCCCTCGTCGAGCCTCCTCGGCGTGGGGCGGGCTGCGCTCTCTGCTCCGGAGGCGTCTTCTTCCGCGGCGCGGGCTCTCCCCTTGCCCCCTTCTTCGCCGCAGCCCCCTTCTTCGCCGCAGCCCCCTTCTTCGCCGCAGCCCCCTTCTTCGCCGCAGCCCCCTTCTTCGCCGCAGCCCCCTTCTTCGCCGCAGCCCCCTTCTTCGCCGCAACCTTCTCCCCGGCCGCAGCAACCCCCTTCTTCGCCGCAACCTTCTTCCCGGCCGCAGCCCCCTTCTTCCCCTGCCCCTCTCGCTCGCTCGCCCCCTTCCCCGTCGCCCCCTCTTCCGTCACCCGCAAAGCCCGCTGCGGCGCCACCGCGCGGTAGCTCTCCTCGATCCACTCGAGCAGCATCGCCTCGGGCACGCGGTCCTTGGGACCGAAGCGCGCCGTCACCCACCCGCTCTTGCCGAGGTTGTACCCGGTCGGCGCCGCGAACGGCAGCAGCAGCGCGGCCTCGCCCGACTGCGGCAGCTTCGCGGTCACGACGAGCTTCCCTTCGTGGATGTTGAGGAAGACGAAGATCTTCCTGCGCACCTTGGCCACGCGATCGCCCCAGGGGAACTCCTCCACCGCCTCGGGATAGGCCAGCGCGGCGTCGCGCAGCCTCGCAAGGATGGGTGAGAGCCGCGCTTCGTCCTTGGTCGTGGTCATATTCGCCGAGCCTAGGGCGCACGCCGGACCGCGTAAAGCCGGAGCCGCGCGCCGCGTCAGCCGCGGAGCCGAAAGCCGCCGAGCAGCGCGAGCCCGAAGCGCGTCTTACGCCCCCCGGGGACCTCTTGACTTCCCGCGCGTGACGCCCCCGACAGCCGCGCGCGTCGAGCTCGGCGCCGATCTCAGCGGCCTTGTCACGCGGTCGACGCTGGAGAGCGGCATCGCCCACGCGCTCAAGGGCTGACTTCCCCGGGGCCATCCGGTAGGGTGCCGCCCGCAGGAGCTAGCCATGTTCGCGCTCGAGAACCGTGTTCAGGAGTATGCCTGGGGCTCGCGGGAGGCCATCGCGGCGCTGCTCGGACAGGGCCCCTCCGACAAGCCTCAGGCCGAGCTCTGGATGGGCGCCCACCCGGCGGCCTCCTCGACCATCGCGCTCGACGGAGGCCGCGAGCGCCTGATCGACGCCATCCCCACGCACGCGGACGCCTTCCTGGGCGGGCCGACGCGCGATCGCTTCGGCGCGCGGCTGCCGTTTCTGCTCAAGGTGCTCGCGGCCGACCAGCCGCTGTCGCTGCAGGCGCACCCGGACGAGGCGCAGGCGCGGCGCGGGTTCGACGCGGAGAACGCGGCCGGCATCCCCGTCGACGCGCCCGAGCGCACCTACCGCGACCCGCACCACAAGCCCGAGCTCATCTGCGCGCTCACCCCGTTCGACGCGCTCTGCGGCTTCCGGCCGGCCGAGGCCCTGGCGGAGGTGTTCGCGCTCCTCGCCGGCGGCCCGGGCGACGCGCTCGTCCCGCGCGTCGACGGGCCCGTCGACGCGGCCGCGGTCGCGCGGCTCGTCGAGGGCCTGCTCGCGCTCGGGCCGGCGGCGCGGCGGGAGCTCGTGTCCGCCGTGGTCGAGGCGTGCCGCGCCCGCGCCGAGGCGGGCGGGCGGCTCGCGCGCGCCGCGGGCTGGGCGCTGCGCCTGCACGAGCTCTACCCGGGCGACGTCGGCGTCGTGATCGCGCTCCTGCTGAACGACGTGCACCTCGAGCCGGGCGAGGCGCTGTACCTGCCGCCGCGCCGGCTGCACGCCTACGTGCAGGGGGTCGGGATCGAGATCATGGCGAGCTCCGACAACGTGCTGCGCGGCGGGCTCACGCCGAAGCACGTGAACGTCGGCGAGCTCCTGCGCGTCCTCGACTTCTCCCCGTGGTGCGTCGCGCCCGTCGCGCCGCGCCGGGCCGGCGCGGAGTCCATCTACGACACCCCCGCGCCGGAGTTCCGGCTCTCGCGCATCGAGCTCGACGCCGCGTCGTCGTGGCGGACCGACGACCGGCGCGGCCCCGAGATCGTGCTGTGCACCCGGGGACAGGCGTCGCTGGTCGACGCGCGCGGCGCCGCCCAGCCCCTCCGCCAGGGCGGCTCGATCTTCGTCCCGTTCGCCTCGGGGGGCTACGCCATCGAGGGAGAGGGCCAGTTCTTCCGCGCCACGGTCGGACTCTGAGCCGCGCCTAGAGGCGCCTCACGCCCCGCGGAGCACCGCAGGGAGGCCCGAGCATCCCCGCGCCCGGCGAACGGCTCATGGCGAGGCGGCGCGCTCCCGCGCCGCCGGCCCGGGGCTCGCGCCGTCGGCCGCGGCGATCGCCGGCTCGCCGCGCGGGGGCGCCGGCGGATCGGCCGGGTCGCGGCCGAGCGAGCGGGCGGCGGCGCGCCACGTGGCGAGCACGCGCCGCTTCATCACGCGGAGCTCGTGCGCGGCGAGCTCCGCGGCGCGGCGGGCGCTGTCGTTCACCGAGGGCCGCGCGGCCCGGAGCTCGACGAGCGGCCGCGCCGAAAGCGACAGGGCCAGCTTGTACTGGCAGGGGCTGTCCAGAAAATCGTACTCGCGCCGCCCCGCCTCGATCGCGGCGCGGATGGCGTAGGCGTGGACCACGATCCCGGGACGGAGCCCCTTCGGCAGGTCGACCCTGCGCCCGCACTGGTAGAAGTAGATCTTGTTGTTCCAGACGAGGTTGTAGAGCGCCGCGACGGGCTCGCCGCGCGCCGAGAGCCACGTGAGGTCGAGGGCGCCGCGCTCGAGCATCGCGGGCATCACCTCGTCGTGGAACGCGCGGAAGCGCGGCGAGGCGAAGACGCCCGCGCGCCCGTCGGCCGACCAGCGCTCGGCGTGCAGGCGGAGCAGGATCTCCCGCGCCCCGGCGAGCTCCGCCGGCGTCCTCGCCCGCTCGAGCGTCAGCGCGCCGCCCGCCCACGCCTCGAGATCGCGCATCGAGCGGCGCACGAGGTAGCGGCGCGACGCGGAGAGCGCGCGCAGGTACGCCTCCCAGCTGGACGGCAGCGGGATGTAGGGAGAGGCGTCCGTGACCTCGATCCGCGCGTCGATGCCGTGCTTCCGGAGCGCGCGCGAGAGGACCACGGGGAGCGCGCCGTCGGTGCGCATGGCCGGCAGGACGAGCTCGTCCCAGGCGCCCAGCGCCGCGCCCGTGAGCGCGTCGGCGAGCGCGTGCGCGACGTCGGCCTCGGCGCCCCGCTCGGCGATGACGCCGAGGTTGCAGGAGCAGATCTCGTCGGCCTGGTCCTCGCCCGAGGCGAGGAGCTCCAGCCGGCGGAACGGGATGCCGCTCCTGTGCCGGCAGCGGCGCTCGAGCAGCGGCGCGAGGCCGACCAGGCGGGGCCCGTCGAAGAACAGCGCGGCGCGCAGCGAGCGGCCCTGCGCCCCGAACACCCGCCACCAGGCGAGCATCCAGTCCGGCGCGAGCATCGGCTCGCCCATGTCGCTCCGCCCCATCAGATCTTCCCACGCCCCCCGCATCGCGGCGAGCTCGGCGACCTCGGTCACCAGGTGAAACCGCAGCATCTTTCCCTCCCCATCGAATACCTCCCCATCGAACACCCCTCCTCCCCTGCCCCCGCGCCGCCCGGCCCCCCTCGCGCGGCGCGGCGGCATCGCCGCCCCTCAGCGAAACCGCGGCCGCAGCTGGGCGATCGCCCCCCGCGCCGCGCCGAGGTGCTTGTCCAGCCATGTCATTCGATACCCCTCCTCGGCGGCGCGCCGCTCGGCGCGCTCGTGATCGTAAGGGACCCGGTGAAACCAGATCTCCTGTCGCGACGAGTCGAAGATGGCGAACTCGGCGAGCTTCGCGCTCCTCCGGGCCGCGTCGACCGAGCCGGGGTTGATGAAGAAGCGCCTGCCCCGCGCGCGGTCCAGCGAGACGCGCTCGCAGGCCGACCGCAGCGTCGCGACGCCCGCCTCGACCTCGTAGAGCGCCTGGACGTGGGTGTGCCCGAACAGGCAGATGCGCCCGCTGGGCTCGCGCTCGCCGAGGATCTGCGCGTTCTCCTCGATGTGCGCGGGGCTCGTCATGTATTCGCACGTATCGACGACGCCGCCGTGAATGAGGACGATCTCTCCCTCGATGAGGCGCCGCCTGGGCAAGAGGGCGAGCGCCCGCTTGCTGTCCGCGGAGAGCGCGGCGCGCGTGCGCCGGAGCGCGAAGGCGGCCTTCGCGCCGCAGCGCTCGACGTCGATCCGCCCGATCGCGACGAGATCGTGGTTGCCCGCGATCGCGAGGACCGGCGGCCGCGCGAGCAGGCGCACGCACGCGTCCGAGTCGGCGTTGTACCCGACGATGTCCCCGAGGCAGAGCAGGTGCTCCACGCCCCGCTCCGCGAGGAACGCCTGTACGGCCGAGAGGGCCTCGAGGTTACCGTGAACGTCCGAGATGATCCCGTAGAGCATGGCGAGCCACCTTTCGTGTGAGGAATGTGCTGGCCCATCGCGCGAAGGGCCTCGGGTCGTCCCAGGCGAAGGCGTCGTAGACGGTGGGCGCCCCCGCGACCGAGCCGAGCCAGGTCGCGAGGGACGCGCCGCCGCGCTGCTCCCGGAACGCGCGGTAGACGCGGTAGACGTCGAGCCAGCGGTAGCCCGCGGCGGCGCGCGGCGCCTCGGCCGGGCGGCGGCCCTCGACCAGGTAGTCGTACGCGACGCGCGGCAGGTTGACGCCCGCCGCGGCGCCCACGTGGTTCCAGAGGGTGTACCGGGCGTTGACCTCGAGCGTGTAGAGCGCGCCGTTCCTCGCGTCGCGCACGAGGTCGATCTTGAACGGCCCCTTGAGCCCGAGCTTCCCCGCGACCTCGCGCCCGGCCGCGGCGACCGCCTCGTCGTCCGTGACCTCGATGAGCGCGCTCTCGCCGGCGAAGCCCGGGTAGGTGCGGAGCTTGCGCCCGCAGAACCACGCGAGCAGCTCCCGCCGCTCGTCGGCGAAGCCGTGGAACGACACGAGATCGACGACGCCGCCCGGGATGTGCTCCTGGACGATGAGGTCGCGCTTGAGGCGCTCGAAGTGCGGGTGCGCGAGCAGCTCGGCGCGCGTGTCGAAGCGGCGCGCCTTCCCCGCGCCGCCGAGGAGGTCGCGCTGGATCTCGGCCCAGGCGGACTTGCGGCGCGGCTTCACGAGCAGCGGCTCGCGCAGGCGCGCGAGATCGCCGCCGGGCCGCAGCGTGCGCGGCGCGAGGACGCCCCTCGCCTCGCAGAGGCCGTAAAACCCCTCCTTGTCGAGCAGCGACCAGCGCACGTCCTCCTCGTTGAGGAGAAAGAGGAAGTGCCGCGCGAGCGCCGCCCGGTGGCGGTAGACGAGCTCGAGCTGCGGGTCCGTGCCGTAGAACAGGGGGATCTTGCGCCCGAGCGCCGCGTGGAGCCGCTCCCCGAGGCCCAGCAAGACGGACGCGGACGCGTCCCGGCTCGCCTCGTCGAAGCCGGGCACGACGCAGGCGGCGCGCACGTGGCGCGAGCAGAGGACCGCGTCGGACCGATCCTTCGTCGCCGCGATGACCGGGATTCCGGCCATCCCGAGCGGTCGGACCAGGGTGATGTCCCCCAGCACGAGCGCCGGGGGGCGCTCGGGGGAGAAGCGGATGGCGCCGATGTCTTGTCGGTCCATGGTCACTCGAACAGCGAGGTCGACGGGCCGCGGTTTTCGTCCTGGGGGCCTTCGGGCGAGAGGCCCGCATCGGCCGGCGCGGCCGCGGCCGGCGCGGCCGCGCCCCGCTGGGCGACGTGCCGCTTCAGCAGCTGCTTCGTCCGCAAGACGCCCGACACCGAGCGGATGAAGCTCCGGTGATCCGCGCCGAAGTCGACCCGGGGCACCGAGTACGGCGCGTCCGGCGAGCTCTGGAATCCCGCGACGGTCGCGTGGTCGCAAGGCCAGTTGGTCACGGCCCCCAGGAAGCCGAGCCGGCGCAGCGTGGCGCACTCGCGAGGACCGAAGTCCGTCCCGACATGCCCGTTCGGATAACAGAAGATGGGGACCGGGCGCCTGGCCTCGGCGCACAGGCGCGCCCAGGACACGACGATCTCGCGCTTCGACTGCGCGTCGCTCGTCCTGGAGAGCACCGGATGGGTGACCGTGTGCGGGCCGAACGTGATGCCGCGCGCCTCGCACGCGCGGACGTCGTCCCACGACATCGGCGCGTAACGCTCGGGCGGGCGCGCCGGCAGCTCGACCTCGGCGGCGGCGGCGAGCCGCTCGACGGCGCGGAGCTTCTCGATCTCGGGGATGCGCTTGCAGTGCTCCATGAAGCGCCGCGCGAGGTGCGCCCGCGGGACGCCCTCGTCCAGGCGCATGACGTGGCGGATGCCGGCCACCATGACGCTGAGCTCGCGGCGCCGCGTCGACTCGAACACGTACTCCACGCGGTGCCACCAGCACCACAGCTCTCCGTCCAGATAGCCGGTCACGACGAAGACGGTCGCCGGGCAATCGAACTCCGCGAAGATCGGCGCGGCGACCGTCGCCTGGTCGCTCGTGCCGTCATCCATCGTGAAGGCGACGGCCCGGTCGATGGGCGCCGCCTCGCCCGCGAGGCTCCGGAAGACCCGCTCGAGCGACACGATCGGATACCGCTCCTTCCTCAGGAACTCCAGCGCGCGCCGGAGATCGCGCGGATCGACGCCCGCGATGCCGCGAGCCGGGTCCGCGAGCCGGTGCATGACGATGATGGTCACGCGCCCGCGCATCACCCGCGTGAACGGCCGCGTCGCCCAGGGCGCGGCCAGGAGATCCGAGAGCCATTTCGCAACGTTCGACATGGGTCCTCCCCCCTCGAGAGCCTTACGAAAGAACGATGGATGACAGCGGCGCGCCGTCGTCCGCTCAGCTCGCCAGCGCGGCCGGCGGCGGGTGATCGCCGGAAGCCCGGCCGTCGCCGCGGCCCGGAGCGGCGGTGATCTGGCGCGGCCTCTGGCTCGCGCCCCAGATCCAGGCGAGCAGGGAGCTCGGGCGGACGGCGGCGGCGCGCGGCGTGTGCCGCGCGAGCAGCAGCGCGTAGAGATCCATGTAGCGCTCGGCCATCCGGGCGGCGGAGTAGCGCCGGAGGGCGATCGCGCGGCCGCGCCGGCCCATCCGCGCAGCGAGCGCGGGATCGGCCAGGAGCTCCGCGAGCCTCGCGGCGAGGGGCGCGACCTCGCCGGAGGGCACGAGGAAGCCCGTCTCACCGTCGACGAGCGCGGTGGGCACGCCGCCCACGTCGGTCGCGACGGTCGGCAGCCCCGCGGCCATGGCCTCGAGGAGCGCGAGCGGCAGGCCCTCGGACAGGGACGGCAGCGCGAACACGTCGAGCGCGGCGAGGAGCGCCGGCACGTCGTGACGCTCCCCGGCGAACAGCGCGCGATCGGACACGCCGAGCTCGCGCGCGAGGGCGACGAGCCGCCCGCGCTCGGGGCCGTCGCCGACGAGGAGGAGCCGCCCGCTCCGGGGCAGCGCCCTCGCGGCGGCGCGCACGAGGAGCGCGTGGTTCTTCACGGGAGAGAGGCGCCCCACGCTCCCGACGACCAGGGCGTCCTGCGGGATCGCGAGCTCGGCCCTCACCCGGCCCCTCGCCGCCGGATCCGGCGCGAACCGCGATAGATCGATGCCGTTCGCCACGACATGCAGCTTCGGCCGGTCGACCTCGCGCCGGCCGAGGACGGCCGCGGCGGTCGGGTACGACACCGCGACGTGGGCGTCGACGAACGCGGACGCGGCGCTGCGCAGCCACCTTCGTCCTTCCATGTCCTGGGACACGCCGTGCTTCGTGTGGATGACCGGGACCCGGTGCAGCCACCCGGCGGGCGCCGCGTAGATGAGCGACAGGTGGTTGTGCGCGTGGACGAGCGTGACGCCCTTCGTCGCGAACAGCGCGGCGAGGCGGGCGGTCAGCGTCCTGTCGAACCCCGGGCCCTTCGGCACGAGGCGCACCTCGACCCCGCGCCGCCGGAGCTGCTCGGCGCGCGGCCCGTCCGGATCCTCGGCGATCGCGACCGCCAGCACGTCGTGGCCCGCGGCGCGCTGGGACGCCGCGAGATCGACGACCACCTGCTCGGCGCCGCCGGTCTGGAAGCTGCTCACCACGTGCGCGATGGCGAGCCGCTGAAGAGCCCGCGAGTCCCTGCGAGCGCGATCCTCGATACCGTGAGCGACCTGTGTCTCCATACCCCTCTCCCCCCCAAACGCGTGGACCGCCGGTCCCGCCGACTCGCCTGCTCGTCCGGCGCCAGCCGTACACGGCTTTCCTTCCATCCCCTCGCGACCGGCCCCTCGTGCCCGGCAAACGCCGTCCAGGGCATCGCCGGAGCGGAGCTGAGATGGTGAGTGCCCCGATCCGGCGGATCGACACGAGCGCTGCAACACCCCGCGTGACTCCATGGCGGATGGCGGGGACGCGACTCGGATTGACTATACGGCGGATTCGCAAGCTGACAAGCGAATCGCGCGACAAACGGGAAAACCGAAGTACGAGGGTTGTACAACCCTGATAAGGACATGGCCCTCGGCGCCGAACAGAGGAGTTCCGTCCCAGTCTTCGACTGACCACCTCCCCGGAGCGCGGCGCCTCGCCGGGCGGGGCGGCCGCCGAGGCGCGCGCCGGCGGCGCGGCGGATGGCCCGGAAAAGCGGTTCGTTTTCAATTAGTTACGAAGATCGTCTCCGGCCGGTCAAAAAAGGTGAGCCGCCCTCGTGACGCGCGCGCACTGCAGAGGGCGTGCGGCGGCACGGTCGGGGGGCCGTGCTGCGAGGGAGCGTGGGTGACCGCCGTTCGCGCTGCGGCGGTGCCGGGCTGCGACCTCGGATCGCGGCCGCTTCACCGGAGGGGGGACACGCGATGCAAACGACCGAACGGAGGACGCGTCGATGAAGATCACGAGCGGCGCCGCGGCGCACGCCGGTGGGGCCATGTCGGGCGCGATCCGCGTCAGCGGCAGCGCGGCCGTCCCTCACGGAGGTAATCGAGCAGCTGGGCCTCGTCGCTGCCGATCATCCGGTCGATGCCGTCTTCCCGGACATGGCGTTGAATCTGAAGCGCCCCCGCGGTCGTCCGCACGAGGACGGCGACGCGGCGGAAGCCGCCCATCACGGCTGGCCGCAGCCGCTGCATCGCCGCCTCGAACTGCGGGTCGTTCCGCCCCGCCGCCGCGCGCAGGTCGACGAGCAGGCACAGCCCGCTGCGGCCGGCGCGGTCCAGCGCGCGGCTCACCTCCATCCACCGCTCCTCGAACATGGCGGCAGACTCGGACGGCGCCGTGCTCCGCGTCACCCGCGCGAGCTGCGCCGCCGGATCGATCGTCACGGTGTAGTGCGCATTGCGCAGGATCTCGAGCATGGTCCACGCTCATCCTATCAGGATGAGCACCGAATCAGAATGCCCGGCCGAGCGAGCCGAACGCCGGGAGCTGCTGAGTTCGTCGCGCTGGGCCGCTCGGTCCCGAGCTGGTCCCGATGTGATCCGGTCGGGTCCGGATGGTTTCTTCGACGCTTCCGGCAAACGGACCTCCGGATACGCCCCAGAAACCGGCGCGGCGCGCCGTCCTCCAGAGTCATGCTGACGCGCGCGCGGGCCCCCCTCGACAGCGAGACCGAGGCCATGCGCAGGACCGGCGGAGACAGCCGTGCGAGATGCGCTCCTGCCGCCCCCGGCGAGAGGACCGAGCCGCTCGGCGCGCTCGCCTCGGCGTGGACGCCCCTCCGGCGATCGGACTACGCTCCGCGCGTGTCGAGCCGCAGCAAGGATGACGCGCGCTCCCCGGCCGAGGGCGCTCCCGGCGCCGAGGGCGGCGCGCCAGCCCGGGTGACCCGCCCGTGCGCCGCAGGGGACGCCCCGGCGCGCAGGGCGCGCGGCCGACGGCTTGCGGTGGCCCGCCCATCGCCTTAGCAAGCTCCGCCGAACGCATGCAGCATTCAAAGCCGAGCTTGCTCGATTTTCGGGACGCCATGACGGTCGGTCCGGCGTCCGAGGCGCTCGGCGTCCCCGCCCTGCCCGCGCACGGCTCGGATCGGGTGGAGCGTCCCTGCCGATGAGCGCTCCGCGCTGCGACGGCGCCGCCGTGCTCTCGCCTCCGGGGGTCCGCATCGACGAGGTGCTGGCCGCCGAGGCGCTCTCCCTCCGCCCGTCCCGGCTGCCCGATCATGCGGCCGAGAACCGGGCCCTGATCGCCCTCGCCGAGGCGATGGCCGGGTCGCTGGAGGACGTCCTCCCGACGCTCGTGTCGCTGCTGCTCGAGCTCTGCCGGGCCGACTCGGCGGGCGTCAGCGTGCTCGAGGTGGAGGACGGCCGCGAGGTGTTCCGGTGGGTCGCCCTCGCCGGGGCGTTTGCGCACCACATCGGTGGGACGATGCCCCGGCGCCCGAGCCCTTGCGGCGCCGTCCTCGATTGCAACGCGGCGCTCCTCTTCTCGTTCTCGCCCCCTGCCCGCCACTTCGCGGCCGGCGCGGCCATGGATCCGGCGATCGTCGAGGCGCTGACCGTCCCGTTCCACGCGGGCGGCGCGCCGATCGGCACGGTCTGGGTCGTGGCGCACTCCGACGAGCGGAAGTTCGACGCCGAGGACGCGCGGCTCGTCTCCAGCCTGTCGCGGTTCGCCGCCACGGCCGTGCATGCGCTGGCCCAGGCGCGGGAGGCGAGGCGGGCCAGCGAGGCGCTGCGGGAGAGCGAGGGCCGGCATCGGTTCCTGGCCGAGCTGGCCGCGGCCACCCAGCCGCTCGTCGATCCCGGCGAGGTCATGGCCGTGACGGCGCGCCTGCTCGCGGAGCACCTCGGCGTGGACCGGTGCGCTTACGCGGAGGTCGAGGACGAGCGCGTGTTCGTCATCACGGGCGATCACACGCGGGGTGTCCGGAGCATCGTGGGCCGGTGGCCGGTCGCCGATTTCGGCCCCGAGGTGGTGCGGCTCATGCTCGCGAACGAGCCGTACGTCCTCGACGACGTCGACGCGGACCCGAGGGCCGGAGGCGACCTCGCGGCGTACCGGGCGACGGAGATCCAGGCGGTCATCTGCGTGCCGTTGCACAAGTCCGGCCGGTTCACGGCGGCGATGGCGGTCCACCAGAAGGTGCCGCGGCGCTGGACGCCCGATGAGGTCGGGCTGGTGCGGCTGGTGGTCGGCCGCTGCTGGGAGGCCATCGAGCGGGCGCGGGCGGCCCGGGGCGTGCGGGAGCGGGACGAGCGGCTCGACTATGCGGTCCGGCTGTCGGGTCTCGGGTTCTGGTACTGCGATCTGCCGTTCGACGAGCTGATCTGGGACGACCAGGTAAAGGAGCACTTCTGGCTGCCGCCGGACGCGCGGGTGACCATCGGCACGTTCTACGAGCGGCTGCACCCGGACGACCGGGAGCCGACCCGACGGGCCATCGAGGCGTCGATCCGCGAGCGGATCCCCTACGACATGGATTATCGGACGGTCGATCCGGCCACGGGGGCGTTCAAGTGGGTCCGGGCGCTGGGCGGGACGGCCTATGCGTCGGACGGAACCCCCCGGCGGTTCGACGGGGTGACGGTCGACGTCACCGCCCGCAAGCTCGACGAGGAGCGGGTGGCGCGGCTGCTGGAGCTGGAGCGGGAGCAAGGCCGGCTCCTCAAGCAGGTGGCGGACGCTGCGCTGACCATCCACGCGTCCGGGTCCCTGGGCAGCGTGCTCCAGGGGATCACCGAGGAGGCCCGGCGGATCATCGGGGCGCGCCTGGCGGTGACCCGGCTGAACGCTGGGGTCGACGAGTCGCAGGCGGTAAACCCGGTGGCCACGTCCGGGAAGTACGACGGCTGGCGTGGCCCGGCGGTTCCGTCCGCGGAAGACGGCGTCTACGCGGTGGTCTGCCGCACGAACCGTCCCGTGCGGCTCACCCGGGTTGAGCTGGGGGTCCCCCCGGCGTGGCTCACCCAGGTTGGGCTCACCCGGGTTGAGCTGGGGCAGCCGTACCTCACCCAGGTTGAGCCCCCGCCGTCCCCCACCCAGGTTGAGCTCCCGCCCACCCAGGTTGAGCCCCCGTCGCCGCCCCTCACCCAGGTTGAGCTCCCGCCGATGCGGGGCTGGCTTGTCGCGCCGTTCATCGGCCGGAGCGGCGAGAACCTCGGCCTCATCCACCTCTCCGACAAGCACGACGGGGATTTCACCGAGAGCGACGAGGCGATCCTCGTCCAGCTCGCGCACATCGCGTCCGTCGCCATCGAAAACGCCCGGCTCTACGACCAGCTCCGCGACCAGGACCGGCGGAAGGACGAGTTCCTCGCCACGCTCGCCCACGAGCTGCGGAACCCGCTCGCCCCCATCCGGACGGGCCTCGAGATCCTCAAGGTCGCCGGCAGCGCGGACCAGGCCCGCAAAATCCTGGACATGATGGACCGGCAGATCGGGCACATGGCCCGCATGATCGACGACCTGCTCGACGTTTCCCGGATCACCCGCGGCAAGGTGGAGCTGCGGAAGGAGCGCATCGATCTCCGGGCCGTCCTGAACAGCGCCCTGGAGACGAGCCGCCCGCTCATCGAGGCGGCGGCGCACGAGCTCGCGGTCCGGCTCCCGCCGGCCTCTCTCCTGCTGGACGCCGACCCGACCCGGCTCGCCCAGGTGTTCGCGAACCTCCTCAACAACGCGGCCAAGTACACCCCGGCCGGCGGCAGCATCCGGCTCGCCGCCCAGCGCGACGGGGCCGCGGTGGTCGTCCGGGTCGCGGACAACGGGGTTGGGATCCCGGCCGACATGCTGTCGAACGTGTTCGACATGTTCACCCAGGTTGGCCGCTCGATCGACCGGGCCCAGGGCGGCCTCGGCATCGGGCTCACCCTCGTGAAGCGCCTGGTCGAGCTGCACGGCGGCTCGATCCACGCCGAGAGCGACGGCGCCGGCCGCGGCTCGACGTTCACGATCCGCCTCCCCCTCGCCGCCGCCGAGGAGGCCGCGCCGAGGCCATCGTCCGCCGGCCCTGCGCACGGCGCCCCCCCGGCCGCCCTCCGCGTCCTCGTCGTGGACGACAGCGTCGACGGGGCGGAGAGCCTGGCCCTGCTCCTCCGGCTATCGGGGCACGAGACCCGGGCGGTCCACACCGGCCCCGACGCGCTGACCGCAACCCGGGAGCTCGGCGCCGACGTCGTGTTCCTGGACATCGGCTTGCCGGGCATGAACGGCTACGACGTGGCCCGGCGGCTCCGGGCCGAGCCCGACCTGACCGGTCTCTTCCTCGTGGCGCTCACCGGCTGGGGCACGGAGGAGGATCGGCGGCAGGCCCGCGAGGCGGGGTTCGACCACCACCTGACCAAACCGGTGGACGCGGCCGAGGTGAAGCGGCTCGTCGCGCGCGTCGCCGCGGCCCGCCGGCAGGGCGGCTGACGGCGGGCCCGCGCCCGGCCCTCGCTCGACGACGATGGCGACTTGTAGAGCTCGCGGAATCGGGCGAAGAACTCCATCATCTCCAGCGCGGTCGCCGTGTCCGCCGCTCTCCCTCGGCGCTGTGCTCTCCTCTTTACCCACGGTCCCGCACTCTCGACTTGCTCTCGACGGAGACGACCATGCCCATTCGACTTTCACTGTCGCACACCATTCTCCTAGGCCTGCTCGCTGCTGCCTGCAGCTCGAGTGAGCCCGCCCCGGGTGGCTCCGGCGGCGCTGGCGGCTCCGGCGGCGCTGGCGGCTCCGGCGATGCTGGCGGCTCCGGCGGCGCTGGCGGTGAGCCGGCGCCCCTGCTCATCGAGACGGAGGCGGGTCCGGTGGAGGGCGCGGTCGTCGGCGCGACGCGCACCTTCCTCGGCATCCCGTACGCCGCGCCGCCGGTCGGCGAGCTGCGCTGGAGACCGCCCGCGCCGCACGAGCCGTGGACCGAGCCGCGCAGCGCGGTGGAGGTGGGCATCCCCTGCTCGCAGCTCAACCTGCTCACGCCCGGCTTCAACGAGAGCTCGGGAGAGGACTGCCTCACCTTGAACGTCTGGACGCCCGAGCGCCCGGCGTCCTCGTCCTTGCCCGTCCTCGTCTGGATTCACGGCGGCGGCTTCGAGATGGGGAGCAGCGCGGAGGCCGATTACGACGGCCGGCTCCTCTCCGAGACGACCGGCTCGGTGGTGGTCACCCTCAACTACCGCCTCGGCCCGCTCGGGTTCCTCGCCCTCCCGGAGCTCAAGTCGGAGGATCCCGATCACCCCGCGACGGGCGCGTACGGCCTCGAGGACCAGCGCGCCGCGCTCGAGTGGGTCAAGGCCAACATCGGCGCCTTCGGCGGCGATCCGGGCAAGGTCACCCTGTTCGGCGAGTCGGCGGGCGGCATCAGCGTCTGCATGCACCTGGTGTCGCCGCCGAGCAAAGGCCTGTTCCATCGCGCCATCATCGAGAGCGGGCCGTGCGACTCCGCCGCGGACGAGGCCACGGCCACGGCGCAGGGGCAGGAGCTCGTCGAGGCGCTGGGCTGCGCCGACGCGCCTTCGGTCCTCGAGTGCCTGCGCGGCAAGCCGGCCGAGGAGGTCATGAGCGCGCTCCCGCCGGGCGAAGCCTTCCTCGTGGGTGCCGGCCCGACCTGGTTCCCGGTCATCGACGGCTGGAACCTCCCCGACGTGCCGAGCAAGCTCCTCGAAGCCGGGAGCTTCGAGAAGCTGCCGACGATCATCGGCAGCAACGCCGACGAGGGCTCGCTCTTCGTCACGCTCTGGGGCGAGGCCGCGACGGTCGCCGACGAGGCCGAGTTCGTGACGTTCGCGGACGGGTTCGCCCCCGGCCACGGCGAAGAGGTGGTGGCGAATTACCCGAGCGACACGTACGGCTCGGCGCAGGCGGCGGCGACCGCGGCGCTGGGCGATTCGATGTTCGTGTGTCCGGCGCGGCGCGCGGCGCGCGCCATCGCGAGCGGCGGCGCGGCGACGTATCTTTATCATTTCACCCACGCGCCCGAGAGCTCGCTGCTCGGCGAGCTCGGCGCCTTCCATTCGGCCGAGATCCGGTACGTGTTCGGCAACCCGGGGCTGCTCGTGTCGGAGCCGCTCACCGAGGACGAGCTCGAGCTCTCGCAGGCGATCATGGGGTACTGGTCGCGCCACGCGGAGACCGGAGACCCGAACGGCGAGGATGCGGTCGAATGGCCGAGGTACGAGCCGGAGACGGACGAGAACATCGTCCTCGACATGACCAGCTCCCAGGAGGCCGGGCTGAAGAAGGAGCTCTGCGACATGTGGGACAGCTTCGCCGCGGCGGCTCCCTGACGGCGATCGCACGCCGGCGGGGCCCGGGCGCCGTGGTTGCGGCCAGCGCGCCTCGCGTCCAGGTCCGCCGGCGCACGCCCTTCCGGAGCGACCGCCGCGCCGCCGCGCGCCCGGAGCCCCCCGCCGCCGCGCGCGATCTCTAAGTACCGGTAGACACTATGCTATCCTCGCCGCCGTGCTCCCCTCCTACGACCTCGCCGCCATCATGGCCCGCCTCGAAGGGCGCGAGGCCGCGCTCGACGCGCTCACGCAGGAGCGTCAGGCCGCGGTCGCCGCGATCCTGCGGGCGCCGGCGGGGCCTCTGGGCACGGCGCTCGAGCCCGCCGGGAGCCCGGAGCCCGGCGAGGCCGAGCTCCTCCTGATCCGCCGCGCCGAGCACCCGGGCGATCCCTGGTCAGGGCACATGGCCCTTCCGGGCGGCCGGCGCGAGGAGCGCGACGGGAGCCTGTTCGCCACCGCGATCCGCGAGACGCACGAGGAGGTGGGGATCGACCTCGCGGCGCACGGCACCCTGCTCGCGCGCCTGCCCGACATCCCGGCGGTCGTCCGCGGGCGGCGCGTCGGGATGATCATCGCCCCGTTCGTCTTCGCGCTGCGCTCCACGCCGGATCTCACCCTGAGCGACGAGGTGGCCGAGGCGCTCTGGACGCCGCTCGGGCCGCTCGCGCGCGGCGAGCGCACCTCGAGCTACGCGTACACGCACGAGGGGAACGTCCTCCAGCTCCCGTGCCTGCGCGTGGACGAGCGGGTCGTCTGGGGCCTGACCTACCTCATGCTGGAGCAGCTCTTCGACCTGCTCCACCGGTGAGCCGCGGCTGGGCGCTCGCGGCCCGGGCGACCGCCGGCGCCGGCGTGGTCGCCGCCGCGCCCCTCGCGCTCCCCCGAGGCGCCTTCTCCTCAGAACCCGCCCTCGATCGCGATCCCCGGCATCGTGACCGGCCCGATCGTCTGCGGCGTGCACCCGCTGTCGTCGCAGCTCACGTCGAACACCTCCTTGGCGAGCGTCGCGTTCTGCACGTCGAGCACCAGGCCGAGATAGCTCCGCGCGCCCAGCGCCCAGCGCTTCGACAGGCGCATGTCGAGCCGGTAGAACGGCTGGATCCGATCCGGGTGCTCGCGCGGGGGGCGGCCCGGGGTGGCCTCGTCGGCGGGAAAGCCGGTGTAGAAGACGTGGCGGATCCCGGCGCGCCACCCCTTGCCGAGGTCGTAGAGCAGCGCGACGTGCGCGACGTGCGTCCGGTCGTAGGCCGAGGGGATCGTCGCCTTGCCGCGCGTGCGCGTGGAGCGCGACAGCGTGTACGACGCCAGGAAGAACATGTCGCGGCGCAGCGCCCCGCGCGCGCCGAGCTCCAGGCCGTAGGTGTCGCCGAGGCTCCGCGTGAGGAAGCGCTCCGTGCTGAGGTTCGTGCCGCGCCCGGTGCCGATCGGATCGCTCAGCCCGAAGGTCACCTGCCGGAACGCCGTCGCGCTGAAATTGACCGGACCCACGTTGGCCTCGACGCCGAAGCTCGACTGCAGGCTGCGCTGCAGGCCGCCCGGGATGCCGCCGATCTGGAGCGCCGGCAGCGGGGCGAGGCCGGGCAGCTGCGAGGCGACGCCGAAGGCCGGGATGAGCCGCACGTGCTCGCCGACGCCGAAGCGGCCGACGATCCTCGGGTCCACGGCGACGGCGGTGCGGCCGAGCGACGTGTAGTGATCCACGCGCACGCCGGGCGTGAGGGTCGAGCGCTCGTCGAGCACGAGCAGCGCGTCGGCCCACGCGCCCAGCGCGAGATCGAGCCGGCTGCGGAAGAGCTCGGGGAAGCTCTCGTCGAGCTGCTCCGTGCCCTCGGCGGGCTCGTCGTCCGCGCCCTCGGCGGGCTCGCCGGCCGTCGGCGGGCTCGGGCGCGGGGTCACCTGGTAGCGGTCGACCGCCGCGTCGGCCCCGGCCCGCAGGAGCGCGCGCCCGCCGAGGATGGGCCGGGCCAGGCTCATCCGCGCGTTGAGCTTCCAGGCCTGCGCGATCTCGACGCCGACGCCGCGCGACTGGTCGAGCCCGAGGGTGAGCGCCGCCCGGACGCGCGCGCCCGAGGCGTCCTCGCGGTCGTAGCGCAGGTCCAGGCGGTGGAAGTCGCTGTCGAGCAGGACGTTGGTCGCCTTGGCGCCGCCGCCCTCGTCGATGCTGGCGAGGTAGTCGTACGCGCCGAAGGCGAAGACGGTGAAGCGCTCCTCCGGGCCGAGCCGGTAGGTCACCCGTCCCTGGTAGTCGGCGTAGCCCACGTCGACGCTCGGCACGAGCGCCGAGGTGAGCGCCGCGCCGGCGGCGTAGTGGCCTCCCACGAGGACGTGCGTGTCCCGGTCCACCGGCCCCTCGACGACGCCGCCGAGGTCGATGAACCGGAGGCTCCCCTCCCCGCGCCAGACGTCGGACGGCGGCGCGCTCTCGGCCTCGATCGCCGCGCCGGCGAGCCGCCCGATGTCCGCGGGATAGGGGCCGAGGTGCATCTCGACGCGCTGGACCATCGAGGCCGGGATGACGCTGGGGCCGGCGCCCACGTGGAAGAGGAGCGGGACCTGGATGCCGTTGAAGAAGTAGCCGATGTTCCCCGGCGGTGCGCCGCGGATGTAGTAGTACGGCATGCCGCTCGCGATGGAGGTCACGCCGGGCTGGATCTCGATGGCGCGGTAGGGATCTCCGAGCGCGCCGGGCAGCTCGCGGATGTCGCGCCGGGAGAGCGAGACGGAGCCCGGCGGGGCGCGGTTGCCCTCGACGGTCACCTCGATCCCGGCAGGCGCGGCGGGCGAGGAGGCCGGCGCGGCGGGCGGGGAGGCCGGCGCGGCGGGCGTCTGCGGCTCGTCCAGCGGCGCGGCGACCGTCGCCGGGGCGGGCTGGGGGTGCGCCTCGCCCGCGTGGGCGCTGGCGGCGGCGGCGATCGCGAAGGCGAGGAGTGCGCTGGAGGATCTCACGCGGATGTCGTCGATGCGCCGCCGGGAGATGGAAGAGCCGCCCCCCTGGCGCCCGGGGAGTTAGCAGCTCCAGCCACGCGGCGGAAGGCGGCGAGTCACGGCGCGCTCCTGCCGCCTGGGACATCGCCGCTCCGGGCGGCCCCGGCCGTCTCCCGCCTCGTACGCCCTGGCCGCTTGGGCCCCGCCGCGCGGTACGCCGACGTAGACACGGGAAGCTTTTCGAAGAGCTGCCCGGCGCGATCCGCCTGCTCGCATCGACGCTGGGCGAAGCCCCTCGGCGCGCCCCGTGAGCAGAGCACAAAAAAACAGAGCGCCCATTCGACGGCGGGGGGGGAAGCCGTCACAGGCGCTCTGCCCTGCATGCTTAGCAGGACGCGGGCCAGGGCTCGCCCCGACATGTTTCCGGTAGTTATCCTAAGGGGTTACCCGACCTCTTTTCGATCCTGAGATCGTCGCTTGCAGATCTGGCAGCTCGCCGCCGGGACCGGGGAGTGCTCGGTTGCGGCGACTGGCCCCCGGAGGCGGGAGCGCTCACCCGGGTTGGGTCTGCGGGGTCTGCGCCGCCGCGAGCGCTCACCCGGGTTGGGGTTGCGGCGTCTCGGTGAGCGCTGCGCCGGCCAGACCGGAAGCACAAAAAACAGAGCGCCCATTCGACGGCTGGGGGGGGAAGCCGTCACGGGCGCTCTGTCCTCCGTGATTAGCAGGATGCGGGCCAGGGGTCGTCCCCGACGACTTCACGGGGTTACCCCTAAGGATGCCCCCGATCGCTTTCGATCCTGCGACGGCTGCTTTCAGTCCTGGCATGCCGGCAGCTGCGCCCGGATCGCCTCGGCAGCTCCGCCATGTCCGAGGGCGACCGACCGAGCGCTCCCGGATTGACGAACCGTACATCGTACGTTACGTCGTACGCATGAGCTCTCCCTTGCCCGTGGACAGCGACATCCGACCTTTCCGCATCGACATCCCGCAGGCCGCGCTCGACGATCTGCGCGATCGCCTCGCCCGCACCCGCTGGCCCGACGA
Source organism: Sorangium sp. So ce836 (assembly GCF_028553905.1). Taxonomy (NCBI): domain Bacteria; kingdom Pseudomonadati; phylum Myxococcota; order Polyangiales; family Polyangiaceae; genus Sorangium; species Sorangium sp. So ce836. The sequence continues at coordinate 8,196,915 of NZ_CP102233.1, forward strand.
GCTGCCCTCCGCGGGCTGGTCGTACGGCGTCCCGCTCGGCTACTTGAAGGAGCTCGCCGCGTACTGGCGCACCACCTACGACTGGCGCAGGCACGAAGCGCGGCTGAACGAGCACCCGCAGTTCACGACGACGATCGACGGCCAGCGGATCCACTTCCTCCACGTGCGCTCGCGCGAGCCCGGCGCGCTGCCGCTGATCGTGACGCACGGCTGGCCGAGCTCGGTCGTGGAGTACCTCGACGTCATCGGTCCGCTGACCGATCCCCGCGCCCACGGCGGCGATCCGGCGGACGCGTTCCACCTGATCGTCCCCTCGCTCCCCGGATACGGGCTCTCCGGGCCGACCCGCGAGGCCGGGTGGGGCGCGCGCCGGATCGCCTGCGCCTGGGCCGAGCTCATGCGAAGGCTCGATTACCCGCGTTACGGCGCCCAGGGCGGCGACTGGGGCACGTGGATCTCCCGCGAGGTCGGCCTCGTCGATCCCGACCACGCGATCGGCGTGCACACGAACGGCCTCGTCTCGTGGCCATCCGGAGACCCCGAGGAGCTCATGGGCCTGACGGACGCCGAGCAATCCCGGCTCAAGGCGGCCGAAACCTACCTGCGGGAGCTGTACGGCTACAAGAAGATCCAGTCGACCCGACCTCAGACGCTGGCCTACGCCCTCTCGGATTCGCCGGTCGGCCAGCTCGCCTGGATCGTCGGCGTGCTCAAGGAGTGGACCGATTGCAAGGACACCCCCGAGGACGCCATCGATCGCGATCGCATCCTCACGAACGTGATGCTGTACTGGCTCACCAACACGGCCGCCTCGTCGGCCCGCTCGTTCGTGGAGACCCCGGACACGCCGGACGACGCGGATCTCTCCGAGGTGAAGCCCTCGACCCTGCCCACCGGCGTCGCGGTGTTCCCGCGCGACATCATCGCTCCGATCCGCAGGTTCGCCGCCCGCGACAACACGAACATCGTGCACTGGTCCGAGTTCGACCGCGGCGGCACCTTCGCGGCCATGGAGGAGCCCGACCTGTTCATCGGCGACGTGCGCGCCTTCTTTCGCCGCTTCCGCGGGGGCGCGACCGGCGCGAAAGGGGTGATCTCATGAGCGACGTGACGACGATTCCCGTGCTTCCGTGCGTGTCGATGCCCGAGACCCTGGCGTTCTACGGCGCCCTGGGCTTCGAGGTCACCCACCAGCAGACGAGGCCGAACGTGTACGCGGCCACGCGCCGCGGCGACGTCCACCTGCACTTCATGGGCCTCAAGAGGCTGGATCCCAGGGAGGCGTACAGCACGTGCCTTGTGCTCGTCCCCGAGGTCGAGCGCCTTCACGAGACCTTCTCGGAGGGCCTGCGGCGGGCGTATGGCAAGGTTCCTGTCTCCGGCTTTCCCCGGATCTCGCGCATGAAGAAGGGGCAGAGTCGCTTCACGGTGGTCGATGTCGCGGGCAACTCGGTCATCTTCATCCGGCGGGACGCGCCGGACGACGACGATGAGGCGGCCGCCGGGTCGCGCTCGGACTCGAGGCTGGGCCGGGCGCTGCGCGCGGCGGCGCGGCTGCGTGATTTCAAGAACGACGACGCCGCCGCCGCCAAGGTGCTCGACGTGGCGCTCGCCCGGAAGGAGGCGGACGCCCCGCTCGAGCGAGCGCGCGCCCTCGCGGCGCGGCTCGAGCTCGCGGTCGCCCTGGGCGAGGAGGCGCGGGCGCGCGCGCTGCGCGCCGAGCTCGACGAGGCGCCGCTCTCCGAGGAGGAGCGCGCGCAGATAAGACCCCTGCTGGATGCGGTGGACGCGCTCGAGCGATCGCAGCGCTAGGCGCGTTGCCGGTTGTGCGGGGCTGCTGCCGAGCCGCCCGCCCCCTCCCTTCGTGAGGGGCCGACGTTCCTTCCTCCCGCCGTTACCCTTCACGTCCAGCACGTTCCGTCGCGGTCCGGGAGCGCTCTCCCAGCGCCATGCCTTCCGCCATCCGGAGCGATATTCTCGCACGAGACGCATGATGCGCGAGCGTTGATAATTTCGTGAGCCAGACCGGAATGACATCGACTCATTGAGGATTCACAGCAGATTGGGCTTTCCTGTCCTCACCGACCCAAGTATGGATTCGGCGTGCGCGATCTCCCCTCTCTGGATGGACGCTTGCGCCACGCGCCCCGGCCGCGCGGGCCCGCCGGCGTGAACCGGCGTGAGCTCGAGAGCGGTTGGAGCGGCGGCGCCGAGAGATCAGCGCGGCGCAGTGATCCCTGTCCGACGGCCGGACCGAAACACGCCAGAAAAGGGCCACGACGATGACGACAAGGAAGTACCCGCTCGCGCTCGCGCTCGCTACTGCCGGGAGCTTCGCGGGCTGCTGGAACAGCGGCCCCGTCCAGATGTTTTCGTGCGACGAACCGTGCTACGGCCTGGACGCCCACGAATGCGACAAGCCGTGCGCCGTGTGCAAGGGCGCCTGCGTGGAGCTGCCATACCTCGGGTTCGGCGATCCCATCCTGCTCTGGAGGGGCGCCCCGGTCGACGGGGCGTCTGCGCCGGAGTGCCCGGCGGAGACGCCGGAGGTCGTGTTCGACGGCTACGGCGGCTTCGCCGACGCGCACAGCTGCCCGACATGCCGCTGCATGCAGCCCGCCTGCGAGCTGCCGCCGAGCCTCCAGGGGAGCGCCTCCGCCACGTGCGACGGGGCGGCGTCCACGTCGTTCGACGCCCCCGACGGGTGGAACGGCGCGTGCGCCACGACCGCCTCGAGCGAGCTCGGCTCGCTGGTCATCCCGGTGCCGACGGTGAGCCCCTGCGCGCCGACGATCGATCCGGGAGGGCCGCCGCCCGAGCTGCCTGCCCCGTTCAGCGTGCGGGCGCGCGGCTGCGCGGGCTCGGCCGACAAGCACGCATGCGCCGATCCCTCGAAGATGTGCGTCGCTTCCCCCGCGCAGCGACCGGAGGGCTTCGCGATATGCATCCGCTACCTCCGCCAGGGCGAGCCGAAATGCCCGGAGCACTACCCCGAGCTGCAAGCGCTCTACACGGGCTTCGACGATGCGCGCAGCTGCTCGCCGTGCGGGTGCGAGCCGCCCGAGGGCAGCGCGTGCTCCGCGATCGTGTCGGCCTACGACGACGGCAGCTGCCACCGGCTGCTCGGCGCCGCGACCGTGACGCTGGCCGGGCCGAAGTGCCTCGCAGGGCCGGACCTGCATCTCGAGAGCATGGATGCGCAGTGGGTCACGAACGAGCCGGGCACATGCGCCCCGACCGGCGGAGTCGCCGCTGGAGAAGTGACACCCGAGGGAGCTACGTATTTTTGCTGCCAGTCCGACGAGGTCGTCGCCATCCCCTGATGACCTCGCTCGCCCCTCAGGCCCGCTCGGCACGGACGCCGCTGTCCCCCGCGGAGCGCAGATGTCCTTTTCATTCGGGACGCCCACTTCGTGTACCCGGACGCGCGCTTCGCGGCTATAGAAGCGAATCACGCGGAAGGGAGAGCGGATATGCGAATCGCACGATGGTGCTTCTGGATGGCGCTCGCGGCGAGCGGCTGCAGCGCGTCCGGCGACGGTACGTCCCCGGCAGACACCAGCCAAACCACAGGGGCCGGCGATAGCAGCGGCGGCGACGGAAGCGGCGAAGGCCACGGCAGCGGTGCGGGCGGCCAGGACGAGACGTTCGGCGCCGGCGCCGGGACCGGCGGCGGCGATGAGGGCGGCGGGAGTGAGGACACCGACAGTCGGTGCATCGAGCGGGCGGCCCTCGTGTACGTGCTCTCGCAGGACAACGAGCTCTACAGCTTCAGGCCCGATCGCAAGGAGTTCACGAAGATTGGTGTCCTGGGTTGCCAAACCAGCATGCATCCAAACTCGATGGCGGTCGATCGCGACGCGGTGGCGTGGGTCAACTACGTGTACGGCGACGACAGCGAAGGCACGCTGTTCAAGGTCAGCACCGAGGACGCGAGCTGCGAGCCCACGGACATGTCGCTCTCGGCGGGGTGGTCCCGGCTGGGGATGGGCTTCTCGAGCGACCTCTCCCGCCCGGACGCGGAGCAGCTGTTCGTGGCGGGCGCGACCGGCAGGCCGGGCATCGGGCTGGGGAGGATCGACGGCTCGTCGGTGACGCCGGTCGGGGAGTTCAGCGGCTCGCTGCGGGGCGCCTCGGCGGAGCTCACCGGCACGGGCGACGGGCGCCTCTTCGGCTTCTTCACCACCACGCCGGTCCAGCTCGCCGAGATCGACAAGGAGACCGGCGACATCGTCGAGGCCACGGATCTGCCGGGCATCGAGACCCCCAGCGCGTGGGCGTTCTCGTTCTGGGGTGGCGACTTCTATTTCTACACCGCGCCGGATGAGTTCCAGTCGTCGCGGACCACCAACGTGAGCCGCTACCGGCCCTCGGACGGCTCGATCGATCCCGACTACATGACGAACATCGGCTTCCGCATCGTCGGCGCCGGCGTCTCGACCTGCGCCCCGCTCGAGGTGCCGCGCTGAGGGGCCGCCGGCGCGCGATGGCGCGCTGGCACGCCTTCGCGCATCGGTGGACGACAGCGCATCGCAGCCCGCATCGGGCGGCACGTGCAGGGGTTGCCCCTCGGGGGCTCCCCGATGCCCCCCGAGGCCATCGGGAACGGATGCGGCCCTGGTGAATCCGATCCTCGCGGTACAGACGTCTACCGCTCCGGCGCCCCCGGCCTCACGTTCGGTGTGCCGGACCAGGCGTGGAGGTGCTGTGATGCGGATGAGGCTGCTCCCTGTGCTCTCGCTCGCGCTCGCCCTGCCGCTCACCGCGGCGTGCGGGGCGGCGCCGGGCGCCGATCACCCGGCGCGCGACGACATCTTCGATGCCGCGGGGCCGAGCGAGTTCATCCTGCTCACCGCCCGGGGCGAGCTCGTGAGCGCCGACATCGAGCCGGGGCGCGTCGTCGGGCCGGACGTGAGCCTGGGCGTGTACGCGGCGGACGGCGGGCGCGACGGGCAGGCGGTCCGGGGCGTCGCCTTCAACCAGCCCGTGAGCGTCACCGCGACCGGGCAGGCCGCGACCGGCATCGTCGGCGCCATGCCGCTTCAGCTCTCGGTGACCCGGGCGGAGGCAGGGCTCCGCGCGCGCGGCCTCGTGGCCGGCGCCCTCTCCGACTACCGGCTGGACGACCGGCAGCTCACCGGCCGGATCGGGCGATGCAGCTACGAGCTCACCCGGACGGGACGCACCTACGAGGGCGCGCGCAGCTGCGGAGGCCGGCCTCACCGCGTGACCGTCCTCTTGCCCCGCGGGCTGTCCTCGTGGAACGACGCCGCGCTCGCGACCACGCTGGGGCTGCTCCTCGGCGCCTGAGCGCGCCGCCGGCCGTCGCGTGGCGAATGACAGGCCGCGCAGCGGCTGCTAGAGCTCGGGTCCACCTGGCAGGACGAGAGCCGAGAGCCCGCCGGGCACGGAAAGGCCGAGCATCCTGGGCCCCAGGCCTCGGAGGTTCTTTCTTCGCTCCGCGCGCGCCGTACCCTCCTCTATCTCCGTGACGAAGCCCAGATCCGATGGAAACGCGCCGGGCAGGCCGGCCGCGGCGACGCCACCCAGCCTCCTCGAGGGGCGCTCCGCGCCGATCCCGGTCGGACCGCGGCTCGAGGCCGTGCTCGAGCTCGCGTACCGCGCGCGGCGCGCGGTGCTGCTCGAGGGCCCGACGGGGATCGGCAAGAGCGAGCTCGTCCGGCAGCTCGCCGAGCGGCTCGGCATCGCCACGGTCGTGCTCGACCTGAGCCTCCTCGAGCCGCCCGACCTCGTGGGCCTGCCGGTCATCCGCGACAACCGGACCGCCTACGCGGCGCCGTCGGTGCTGCCCCAGGAAGGCGCCGGCATCCTGATGCTCGAGGAGCTCAACCGGGCGGAGCGGTACATCCAGCAGCCGGCGCTCCAGCTGCTCAGCGCCCGGCGGCTGCACGAGTACGAGCTGCCCGCGGGCTGGGTGTGCTTCGCCGCCGTGAACCCTGAGTCGGCCGACTACCAGGTGACCCCGCTCGATCGCGCGCTCCGGGCGCGGTTCCTCAACCTGAACGTCCGCGCGGACCGCGCGTCCTGGCTCGCCTGGGCGCAGGTGAACGGGATCCACCCGGGCGTGATCGCGCTGGCGCAGGCGCACGAGCGCCTCCTGGACGACGTCCCGCCGCGCACCTGGACGTACGCGTCGCAGGTGCTGAGCGCGCTCCGCCCCGAGGAGCTCGCGGACGGCGTGCTGCTGCGCGACGCGCTCGGCGGGTACCTGCCGCCGAGCTGGGTGGAGCTCCTGCTCGCGTCGAAGGACTCGTGGTCGACGCGGCTGCCGTTCGACCTGCGCGCGCTGCTGGCCGACTACGGGCCGACCTCGCCCGCGGGCAAGGCGCTGCGCGCCGCGCGCGAGCGCGGGGAGACCGACCGCTTCGACGAGGTGACGACGCGGCTCGCGCCGCTGCTCGAGGGGCCGGAGGTCGGCGTGCTCGCGGCGCAGCGGAAGCTGTCGCTCGTGGCGTTCGAGGCGCTGCTCGCCGACCTGCCCGGCGACCACCGCGAGCGCCTCCAGGACGCGCTCGGCGGCAACGCGACCGCGACGCAGCTCATCGACGTCCGCCCCGAGGAGCTGCTCCAGAACTACCCGGGCAGCGCCGCCGAGCAGAAGGTGCTGGCGTGGCGCGCCGATGCGCTGCGGCAGCACCGGGTGGGGCTCGTCGTGACCGCGCTGTCGGCGCACCTGTCGCAGCAGGCGAAGCTCGTGGAGGTGCGTCGGAGCAACGTCGCGCGGGCGTGCCTGGGCCAGCTGCTCGCGCAGCTGCCGGAGCGCTGGGCCCTCCGGCTGGCGGGGGCGCTGAAGAAGCACGGCGTCACGCCCATCCGGCCGCAATGAGGCGGGGCAACGGGGCGACGAAGCAGGCGCCCGAGGCGGCGAAGCAGGCGCCCGAGGCGGCGAAGCAGGCGCCCGAGGCGGCGATGCCGGAGACCGAGCGCGCGGCGCGCCGCGAGGTGCCCGAGGACGAGCTCGCGGCGTGGCTCGACGCCTTCGTGCGCGATCCGGGGTTTCTGGAGCGATATCCCTGCTACGCGGCGATCCTCGGGCGGCTCGCGCCGGTCGCGGACCCCTCGGTCAGGCGCATGGCGGTCTCGATGTTCGAGGGCCGCTTCTTCCTCCACGTCAACGTGGAGTCGTTCATGAACGAGCCCGTGTTCCTGCGCGGCGTGCTCCTGCACGAGGTGCACCACGTGGCGCTCGGGCACCTCTGCCACCCCAAGTTCGCGGGCGCGGACGAGCCCGAGCTCATGGATCTCGCCCTGGAGATGTCGGCCAACGAGTACATCGAGGAGCCGCTGCCCGACCCGATCCGGTGGCAGCCCTACGCCCCGGTCGGGCTGCGCGGCGGCCAGAGCACGCTCGAGCGCTACGAGCTGCTGGTGCGCGCGGCGCGCGAGGGCAAGCTCCCGCAGCGGGGCGGCGAGGCCGTCGACGACCACCGCGTGCTGCGCCGCCCCTCGCGGGAGCCGGGCGCCGTCGAGCAGACGCGGCAGCTCCTGCTGCGCGCCGCCGAGGAGGCGGGCGCCCTCGCGGGCGACGGCGACCCGGCGGATCTGCCCGGCCTGACGCTCGCGGGCAAGACGCCCGGCCGGCTCATCGAGGAGCTCACCGACGTGCTCGGCCCGCGCGCGACCCCGCTCGACTGGAAGACCGCGCTGCGGATGTTCGTGGCGCGGGAGCGCGCCCCGGTGCACACGTACGCGCGGCCGAATCGGCGCTTCCCGGGCCGCGTCGGCGAGGTGCCCGGCAGGACGTACGCGCCCCGGGCCATCGCGAAGCCGTCGGTGCTCGTGGCGATCGACACGTCGATGAGCATGCGGCGCGACGAGCTCGAGGAGATCGCCCGGCAGCTGCAGGCGATGAGCGAGGTCGCGCGCATCACCGTGGCCGAGTGCGACACGGAGATCGGGCGCGTGTACGCCTTCGACGGGCGGCTCGGCGACGTGGGCGGCCGCGGCGGGACCGATCTGCGGCCGGTGTTCGCGCCGGAGTTCCTGGCGGCCCGGCGGGTCTCCGGCGTCATCTATTTCACGGACGGCGCCGGGCCCACGCCGCCGGTGCCGCCGCCGCTGCCGGTGCTGTGGATCCTGACGAAGCCGCTCGAGTTCGCGTGCCCGTGGGGGCAGCGGGCCTGGCTGGAGCGGAAGCCGAGGCGGGGCTGAGCGTCGGGGGTCGAACCGACCGCGATCGAGCCGACCGGGCGTGCATGGGTGGGCTCCTTGGGGCCGCGGGGATGGGCCGCGGCCCTTCGATGCACGCCACGGTGAGAGCTAGAGCGGGCTCGACGTCAAGGGGCCGCGGCTGCGCGGCGCAGCGCGTCCAGGAGAGCCGCGTCAGCGAGCAGCGTCCTCGCAAGCTCGCCGTGCTCGCCGCGGGCGATGGCCTCGAAAACGCTCCGGAAGAACTCCGCGAAGCTGTCCGCCGCGGGGACCTCGACCGTCCGGCGACGGTCGCGCTCGGCGACGCCGAGCTGGATCGGGAGATCGGCGGGGGGCGAGAACGCTCGGTCGATGGTCACGACAACGTCGGGGCCAAGGACCTCCAGGCGGTTCTGGTATCCGGTGGTCATTCCATAGTGCCCGACCAGCGATCGGCCGCCCGGGAAGATCATGAGCACGCTGAAGGCCGTCTCGACCTCATCGGCGCGCTCGACGACGCGGCAAGCGATCGACTCCGGCTCCGCGGCGGCGAGGAGCACGCGCCCGAGGGTGACCGCGTAGGGTGCGAGATCGAGCAGCGATCCGCCGCCGAGCGCGGCGCGGTACCGGTAGTTGTCCGCCGGCAGCGGGGGAAAGCTGAACGTCGCCGCGAGCCGCGTGGGCGCGCGGCCGGCGTCGCTGAAGATCCGGCGGACCTCGCGGTAGAGCGGGTGATGGGCGTAGACCGTGGCCTCTGCGAGGCAGCGCCCCCGCTGCCGGGCGAGCAGGACGAGGTGCCGGGACGCCTCGACCGAGAGGCAGGCCGGCTTGTCGACCACGACGTGAAAGCCCTGCTCGAGGGCGCGCTCGGCGAGCTCCGCGTGCGTGGAGTTGACCGTCGACACGTACACGAGGGCCGCGTCGCTGCGGGCGAGCGCCGCGCGGTAGTCATCGTAGCGCCGCCCCGTCACGCCAGGCGGCAAGGCGATGTCGGCGCCCCGGGAGGCCGACGCGATATCGATCTCGCGCACGCCGAGGCGCGCGAGCGCCGGCAGCACGCGCCTCCGAGCGAGGCTCGAGTATCCGAGGAGCAGGACCTTCACCCGGGCCGTCCCTCGCCGGAGCGACGCCCGACCCCACCGCGCCAGGGGAGGCCAGGAGCGACGCCCGGCGGCGTGGTCGTGCGCGTCGTCACGTCCCCTTCACCTCCCGCAGGTAGTCCTCCCAGGACCGGATGGATCGGGACGAGTCGTAATGGGTGCTCGCCAGGACGAGGACGACGGTGCCAGGCGCGAAGTCGAGCAGCCGGATGAAGAGCATGGGCACGACGAGCACTCCCCGCGTGGGGGAGTCGAGCGCGAACCGCCGTTTCTCGACGCCATCCGAGAGCTCGAGGACGAAGCGGCCCTGGAGCGCGATGATGACCTGCTGCGTGTCGCGGTGGGCGTGCCCTCCCCGATCCCGTCGGACGTCGTACAGGTAGTAAGCGCGCTTGATGTCGAACGGGATGTCCTCGTTCCCCTCGACGAAGGTCAGCGCCCCGCGCTCGTCCACCACGGAGCGAAAATCGATCCATCGCACGATATCGAGCCGACTCATCCAGAACCTCCGCTTCCGACCGGACCGCGAGGCGCGCGGCAGACAGGCTTGCATCTCGTGGCTGGTTCCGCGACGAGCTCGCCCTCCTCGGGCCGGGCGGCCGGCAATCCTCCCGCGCCCCCGGAACCGGCCTTGGTCGACGATCTACGAGCGACGCACCGGGTGATCCCTCAGGACATTGCGCAAGTAATCCGTATATTCACCCGGCAGCTCGTCCGCGAGCGCCGCCAGCGCGTCCCCGTCGATGAACCCCATCCGGTAGGCGACCTCCTCGGGGCAGGCGATCATCAGCCCCTGCCGCAGCTCGACGGTCTGCACGAAATTCGAGGCCTGGAGCAGCGACTCGTGCGTGCCCGCGTCGAGCCACGCGACGCCCCGGCCGAGCAGCTCGATCCTGAGCTCGCCCCGCGCGAGGTACACGCAGTTGAGGTCGGTGATCTCGTACTCGCCGCGGGCCGAAGGCTTCAGCGACGCCGCGATGTCGCACACCTTGCCGTCGTAGAAGTACATCCCCGGCACGGCGAGGTGGCTGCGCGGCTCGCTCGGCTTCTCCACCAGGCTGATCACGCGCCCGGACGCGTCGAGCTCGACGATCCCGTGCCGGTGGGGGTCGCTCACCGGATACGCGAAGGCGATCGCCCCCACGTCGAGCTTCGCCGCGCGGCGGAGCGTCTCCGGGAGCCCGGTGCCATAGAAGATGTTGTCTCCTAGCACGAGCGCGACGGGCTCGCCGGCCACGAACCCGCGGCCGATGCGGAACGCGTCGGCGAGCCCGCGCGGCTCGTCCTGCACGGCATAGTCGAGGCGGAGGCCCCACTGCCGGCCGTCGCCGAGGAGCCGCTGGTACAGCGGCAGGTCCTCCGGGGTGCTGATGACGAGGATCTCCCGGATGCCCGCGAACATCAGTATCGAGAGCGGGTAGTAGACCATCGGCTTGTTGTAGACCGGCAGGAGCTGCTTGCTCACGCCCCGGGTCACGGGATGGAGGCGCGTGCCGCGGCCCCCGGCGAGAATGATCCCTTTCACTGGTTCGCTCCTCGTTGCGTGTAGTTCCGCTCGATCCAGCCGTGATAGTCGTCACGCCGCCCGATCGCGGACAGCCACTCCGGGTTCGTCAGGTACCACTCGATGGTCGCGCGCAGACCCTCGTCCAGGGAGAAGCGCGGCCGCCAGCCGAGGTCGCGCTCGATCTTCCGGAAGTCGACAGCGTACCGCCGATCGTGCCCTGGCCGGTCCGGGACGAACTGGAGGAGCTTGCTGTACGGCCGGTAAGGAGAGTCGGGGAAGCGCGCGTCGAGGACCGCGCATATCTGCTGGACGATCTCGAGGTTGGTCGGCTGATTGCCGCCTCCGACGTTGTAGCTCTCCCCGGCGCGCCCCCGCTCGACGACGCGCAGGATGGCCTCGCAGCTGTCGACGACGTAGAGCCAGTCGCGGATCTGGGCGCCGTCGCCGTAGACGGGCAGCGGCTTGCCCATGAGCGCGTTCAGGATCATCAGCGGGATGAGCTTCTCGGGGAACTGCCGCGGGCCGTAGTTGTTGGAGCAGTGTGTGATCGTCGCCGGCAGGCCGTAGGTATGGACGTACGCGCCGACCAGGTGGTCGCTCGCGGCCTTCGAGGCGGCATATGGCGAGCTCGGCGCGTAGGGCGTGCCCTCTTGAAACGCGGGGTCCGCCGGCCCGAGGGAGCCGAACACCTCGTCGGTGGAGATGTGATGGAACCGCTTGCCCTTGGCCGCTCCGCCGCGGCCGAGCCACACGGCGCGCGCGGCCTCCAGGAGGCGCAGCGTGCCGACGACGTTGGTCTCGATGAACGCATCCGGCCCCGCGATCGACCGGTCGACATGGGACTCGGCGGCGAAGTGGACGATCGTGTCGATCTGCCACTCGGAGAGGAGGCGCTCGACGAGCTCCCGGTCGCGAATATCGCCGTGCACGAAGGCGTGCCGGCCCTCGCCCGGCAGCCCGCGTAGGCTCTCGAGCCTCCCGGCATAGGTCAACGCGTCGAGGTTGACGATCTGCACCCCGGGCCGCTCCGCCAGCACATGCCGGACGAAGTTCGAGCCGATGAAGCCCGCTCCCCCCGTGACAAGGATCCTCTTCATATCTGCACCTGACGCGCGCGAGCGCCTCCCACGACGCCCGGCGTCCACCAAGGGCCCGCACCGCCCGGCCGCTGACGAGCGATGGCGGCCCTCCGGCCAGGCGCAAGGATTGTGATGCGGACACCAGACCTGTCAACCTCGATTGCATCGATTCGATCGGCGCCGCCGACGACACGCACGAGGCGCGCGATTTACTGCGGTCGCCACGGGCCACGAACCCCGGAATGGCGCCGTGATCGACCATGAGCCCTCGGCCCATCTCATGTGAAGTATTGTAAAGAACCCCGACCCGGATGAAGAACACGCTAATTCACTGTAAAGTATTGCAAAGCCCGGCGCGAAACGCCGGCGAAACACGCAGCACTTACCAATGATTACAGATACTTGCACAAATGATCTCGATCGATACGCCTCGGCCCGCGAGACTTAATTTGCCTTGGAGCGCATCTCGCCTTGCTATGGAGATCGTTTTCGGGGAGACTCCGCGCTCATTGAGCCATGGGGCCTTTTCGCGGCCCAGGCGCAGCGAGGCAAGGGAGCCTGTTCGCACGAATGGCGTCCATCGCAGAGAAGCCGCAGATCCCGGCGGGCGACACGCCGGAGGCGCGCACCGCCGAGCTCCATGGTTCTCCGTCGGCGACGAGCGCGAGCGCGCGCGACGCAGGGGAGCTCTTCCTCCTGTCGTCCTCCGATCGCGCGGGCATGGCGGCCGCGATCGACGACCTCGTCGCCGTCGCGGAGGCGGGCTCCGCGATCTCCCTGCGCCGGCTTTCGCGCGAGCGCGCGCGAGGGCCGGGCGGCGAGCACCGCCTCGCGGTGGTCGCGCTCGATCACCGCGATCTCACGAAGAAGCTCAAGCGCGCCAGGACCACGCTCGCGCGCGCGGAGCAGCGGCACCTGCGCGTGCCGAGCGGCGTCTATTATGGAAGCGGCGCTCCGCCGGGCGGGACCGCGCTGCTCTTCCCGGGGCAAGGCTCCCAGTACGAGGGCATGCTGGAGCAGCTCCATCGCCACTGGCCGCCCTCCCGCGCCTGGTTCGACGCCCTCGACGCGTCGTATGCGAGCGCGGGGGAGGCGCCGCCGAGCGAGATCGTGTTTCCGCGCGCGCCCGCCACGAGCGAGGAGGAGCGGCTCTCCCGGGAGCGTCGGCTCGTCGACATGGAGCGCGGGGCGCAGGTGGGCCTGATCGCCAGCCTGGCCTCGTACGAAATGCTCTCGGCGCTCGGCGTCCGCGCCGACATCATGGTGGGCAACAGCAACGGCGAGCACGCCGCGCTCATCGCCGCCGGCGCCATCGCGGCGCCGAGCCGGCGCGCGCTCTGCGACATCATCGCGCAGATCGGCCTGAGCGGCCGGGCCTTGCCGGCGCCGCGGGTCCCCGAGCGCATGGTCGCGGTCAACGCCTTCGACCGGGCCCAGCTCGATGCGCTGCTCGAGCGCCACGGCGGCCAGCTGTTCATCGCGATGGACAACTGCCCCAACCAGGTCGTGATCGCGGGGACCCAGCCGGCGGTGGAGGCGGCCGCGGAGGCCCTGGGCGGCGCCGGCGCCGTCTGCCTGCGGCTGCCGTTCGAGCGCGCCTACCACACCCCGCTGTTCGACGCGTGGCAGCGCACGCTGCGCGCGCATTACGATCGCTTCGTGCCCGGCGCGGCCCACGCGCGGGTGCGCTGCTGCGCGACCCTGGGCCCGGTGCCGGAGGAGCCGTCGCGAGCCTGGGATCTCCTGGCCGCGCAGTGGTCCTCGCCGGTGCGGTTTCGTCAGATGATCGAGGCCCTGTACGACGACGGGACGCGGACGTTCATCGAGGCGGGCCCGAACAACCGGCTCACCGCGTTCGTGGAGGACACCCTGCGCGGGAGACCGCACCTGGCCGTCGCCGCCTCATCGCAGCACCGCAGCGATATCCAGCAGCTGAAACACGTCGTCGGCGAGCTGTACGCCCACGGCCTCGCCGTCCAGGTCGAGCCGCTCGATCTGCTCTGCGACGCCGTGCTGCGGGGCGGCCTCGCGCAGGACGAGGCCCGCGCAGGTGCGCTGGCCAGCGGCCACGGCGCCGGCGCGGCGCAGCGCGGCCGGGGCGCCGGGCCGGCCCGAGATCCGGCGCCACGCGCGCGCTCGATCCGCGCGCTGCACGCCGCGCTGCTGGCCGACGCCGAGGAGAGCCAGGCGCGCGTCCTCCGCGCGGTCCAGCGCCTGACGCGGCAGCCCGGCGCCGCCCCGGCGCCGCCGTCCGCCGCGCGACAGCCAGGGCCGGCAGCGGCAGCGGCGCCGATGGACTGCCCGCTGCTCGGCGACGTCGTGCGGCTCGACGGCCGCGAGCTGCACGCCGAGCGGCGCTTCGACTGGCGGCGCGACCCGTTCGTGCTCGACCACAGCCTCGGGCCGCCCTCGCCGCAGCGCCGGGCGGGCGGGCCGCACCTGCCCGTCCTCCCCTTCACGCTCAGCCTGGAGATCCTCGCGGAGGCAGCCGGGCGGCTCACCGGCCTGCGGCCCGTCGCGTTCTCGGACATCCGCGCGGGGCGATGGCTCGCGCTCGACCGGGGCAGGCTCACCGTTGCGATCCACGCGGAGCGCCTGCCCGGGGACGGGCTCGATGGCCGGGTGCGGGTGAGGCTCCACGAGGTCGACGGCCCGCGGCGATACCCCGCCTTCGAGGGCACGGTGCACGTGGCCGACGATCCCTCGCTGGCGCCGCGCCCGGCGCTCCTCTCAGAACCGGGCGCGCGGCCGCCCCGCGCGTGGTCGGCGCAGCGATTCTACTCGAGCTTCGCCTTTCACGGGCCTTCCTACCGCGGCATCGAGCGCGTCCTCGCGGTCGGAGAGCACAGCATCGAGGCCGATCTGGCGATCACCGATCTACCCGGGCTCGATGCTCGAGCGCTCCGGATCCACCCGGCGCTCCTCGACTGCACGGGCCAGCTGGTCGCCTTCTGGCTGCTCGAGCGGGGCGAGCGCCATTTCGGGGTATTTCCGTTCCAGGCCCGGCGCGTCGCCTGGTACCGGCGGTCCCTTACGCCGGGCGGACGCATGCGGTGCAGCGGCCATGTCCGCCTCGAGCGCTCGGGCGCCACGTACGCCACGTTCGAGATCGTCGACAGCAGCGGGGCGACGGCGGCCGTCATCGAGGGGCTGGAGCAGCGGTTCGTGCGCTTCCCCGAGGCCATCCATCGCCTGCTGTTCGGCGGCGCGGCAGCGGAGCGCCGCGCGCCGCCGGAGGCGCCCGAGGCGGGGGGCACGGCGGCGGACCGCGCCGTCGATGCGGTCGACGGGTCCTTCCTGAACGCGAGCTGGGGCATCTGGGCGCGGGCGCTCGCGCACGTGGTGCTCCCCGGGCGCGAGCTCGACGACTGGTATCGTCACGACAGCGACGGCGACCGCCGCGTCGCCAGCCTGCTGTCCCACGTGGCGGCAAGGGACGCCCGCGCTCCACGCGCGCAGCCCCCCGCCGAACCCCCGAACATGAACGACCCGAGCTCGGGTCGTCAGCAGAGGAGCTAGGATGAAGGTACGTACGAAGGCGGACGTGTGGCGTTGTGTCGTCGAGTCGGTCGAGGAGCTCATGGCAGACCTCGACCAGGATCCCGGCGACCTCACCCCCGAGATCACGTTGATGGGCGATCTGGGGATCAAGTCGATGGACGTGATCCACCTCGTGCTCCTGCTCAAGGATCGCATCGGCCGGTCGCTCACCTACAAGGATGTCTTCGGAGACGGGCAGGAGCCTCCGGCGGATCTGTCGCTCGCGCAGCTCTCGGACCTGGTCTGCAGGGGGCTGCGAATCACAGCGTAGCGTGTAGCGTGCAGGACCGATCCGGCGCGTCCCTCGCGTGCCATGGTCCTTTCCCGGCGGAGAGCGGGGCGTCGAGACGCCGCGCTCCGCCGGGGCATGCCGTGCGAGGGGCCGCGCAGCGGGGGAGTCGAGGAGAATTGCAATGCACTATACGGTAGTCGCAAGCGGCTCACGAGGTGACGTTCAGCCGCTGGTCGCGCTCGCAGCCGGCATCAAGGCCGCCGGGCATGAGGTGCGGTTCGCGACGCAGGCGGACTTCGAGCCGTTCGTCCGCAAGTGCGGGCTGGAGTATTTCCCGCTCGGCGGCAGCGCGGAGGCTTTCTACGCGAGCCGCCTCGCCGTCACCCTGCGCGAGCAGTCCGGCCACGCGGGCGAGTTCAGCAAGTTTCTGGGCGAGAACCTGCATTCCTATGTGGTCAACCACCTGCGCGATTGCTGGAACGCGGTCAAGGGCACGGACGTGTTCCTGTGCTGGCCCTGGCTGCAGGTGGGCCCGTCGATCGCCGAGAAGCTGGGGATCCCCTATGTCGTCGTCAGCCCGAACCCGGTCCCCCACATCCCCACGTGGGGCTTCCCGAACCCCTTCCATGCGCCGGTGTGGAAGCTGGGGCCGCTCTACAACCGCCTGACCTGGCTGCTCGCCGAGCCGGTGTCGCGCACGGGCTCGGACCAGATCAACCGGTGGCGGCAGGAGGCGCTCGATCTACCCCCGAGGCACTGGCGGGACGAGCTGCGGACGATCCGGCGCACCTCGCACCTGTTCGGGTATAGCCCCACGGTCCTCCCCAAGCCGCGGGACTGGGCGGACTGGATGCACGTCACCGGCTACTGGATCTTCGATGAGGCGGAGGACTACGAGCCTCCCGAGGATCTGAAGGAGTTCCTCGCGGCGGGTGATCCGCCGGTCGCCATCGGCTTTGGCAGCATCGTCGGGCGCAATCCGAAGCGCCTGACCCAGACGGTCGTCGCAGCCCTGGAGCGCGCCGAGCAGCGCGGCCTCCTGATCACGGGGTGGGGCGGGCTCAAGGACATCCAGCTGCCGAAGACGATCTTCAAGGTAAAGACGGTGCCCTACGACTGGATCCTCCCGCGGGTGGCCGCGATGGTGCACCACGGCGGCTCCGGGTCCTCGGCGGCCGCGATGCGCGCGGGGATCCCGTCGATGGCCGTGCCGTTCGGCTACGATCAACCGCTCTGGGGGCAGCGGATCGCCGACCTCGGCGTGGGCGTCGAGCCGCTGCCCATCAAGAAGCTCACCGCCGACCGCCTCGCCAGGGCGATCTCCCGCCTCGCGCGCGACGGCGCGATGCGCGAGCGGGCGCAGCGGCTCGGCGAGAAGCTCCGCGCCGAGGACGGCGTCTCGCGCGCCGTGGCGGCGCTGGAACAGACGGTCGCCAGGGCCCGCAAGGGCGCACCGGCGAACGGTCGCTAGCACTTCACCGCGACCGGAGCCGTCGTGGGGCGCGCCGGCGGCCGCCCGCGCGCGCCGGGTCGAAGCGGCAGGCCCCGCGGCGAGGCGGGGCCGGGGCGCCCTGCCCTTACTCGGCCGCCTGAGCGACGCCCTGTCCCGCAAGGGGCGCGGCGCCCGCCGCGTCGGCGCTGCGGCTCCATGGCCCCTCGCCGGCGATGACCACGGCGTCGCCCTCGGGCCCCCGCGAGAGCTCGTCGACGAAGAACCGGCAGCCCGCCTCCACGTCGATGGGCGCGATCCCCTGCGCCGCGAGCCGCCGGAGCACGCCCTCGCCGGCCATCCCGACGTCGCGCCAGGGTCCCCACCCGATCGAGACGACGCGCGTCGCGGGCCAGCGCGCGTCGAGCTGAGCCGCGAGGTGGTTCATGACCTCGTTGGCCGCCGCGTAATCAGACTGCCCGCGGTTCCCGAACCGCGCGGAGATCGAGCTGAACAGCACACACCACTTCAGGCCCTCCGGGCGCAGCGCGCGCCCGAGGAAGAAGGTGCTGTCGGCCTTGGTGTCGAAGACCCGATCGAAGGAGTCGGGGCGCTTGTCGGCGAGGAGCTGATCCTCGATGACGCCGGCGCCGTGGACGACCGCGTCGATCCGGCCAAGGCGGCGGTAAACGCCGGAGATCAGGTCGCCGAGGCGCTCCGCGTCGCGCACGTCGATCGCGTGGTACTCCACGGCGGCGCCGCGCCGGCGCAGGGCGTCGAGCGTTTCGCGGCGCTGCCTCGCCTGCAGCCGGCGCCTGATCTCGGCATCGATCGCGGCGGGCAAGAGGTCCCTCCCCGCGCCCCGCATCTCGGCGATGACGCGCCGGCGCAGCGCCTCGACGTCGCCGCCCTCGTGCTCGGTGTCCCCCTCGGGGATCTCGGCGCGCCCGACGAGGACCAGCCGGACGCCCGGGCGCGCGAGCCGCTGCGCGACCTCCGCCGTGACGCCGCGCGCGCCCCCCGTGACCAGGACGACCCAGCCGGGGCCCGGCTCCCAGTCGCGGCGCTCTTCCGCAGCGTCGAGCGGCGCGGGCGCGACGGACACGACCGTCCGCTGTCCGTTCCGGTAGCGCACCTCGACGTCGTCCGGCGCGCGGAGCAGCTCGTCGACGATGCGGTCCGCCATCGCGTCGTGCGGCAGCGCATCGTCGAGCCCGAGCGCCTTGGCGATCGTGCGAGGGTGCTCGCGCGCCACGCACCGCAGGACGCCGTGGCAGCCGGCGCCCGAGGCCGACCCGTCGAGGCCGCCCTGCCCGCGGCTGCCCCCGAGCAGCGTGGCGGCCACGATCCGCAGGGGCTCGCCCCCGGCCTCGGCCAGCTCGCCGGGGCAGGCCTGCACCGCGTAGAACAGGCTCTTCACCTGCACCCGGTTGCCGCGCCGGAACGCGGCCAGCCCGTCGACGGCGCCGCGGTGGAGCGACGCGAGGTGCACGATCCCGCGCACGACGCCGTGCTCGCGGCGCGCGGCGGCGACATCGCGCGCGATCCGGTCGGGCGCCTCGAGCGCGTCGCGCGGGATCACGACCGGCCGGGCCCCGCGCTGCGCGAGCAGGGCGCACACGCGCCCGGCGAGGCCCAGCTCGTCCTCGGTCACGAGGAAGAGCCCCCGCGGGTGCACCGGCGGCTCGTCGCGGAGCTCCTTGCGCTCGGCGCGCAGGACGAAGCGAGGGCACGCCCCTGCCTGCGCGCCCTCCGGCGCGGCGGAGCCCGACGCGGGCTCGCCGCCCGCGGGGCCCGCGCCGGCCTCACCCACCCCGCCCTCGCCGGCCTGCGCCGCCGGGCCGGGGCGCGCCACGGGAGCCCCGGCGCCGCCGGGCGGCAGGGCCGGAGCGCGCTCGGTCGTCTCCGCGGCGCGCAGCGCCAGCGCCTCGCTGGACACGACGTCGACGAGGCCGTTCATCGACCGGATCCGGGAGAGCCGGTCCATCGACGACCGGAGCCGCGCCGCCACCTCCGGCGGCAGCTCGCGCAGCAGGGTCTCCAGGATCTCGATCCGCTTGATGGAGTCGATGCCGAGCTCCCCCTCCATGTCCTGGTCGAGGCCGAGCATGTCCTCCGGGTAGCCGGTTCGGCGGCTGACCAGGGTCGCGAGCGTCCGCCGCAGCGCCGCCGGCTCGAGCCGCGCGGGCGCCGCGTCGCGCGCCTCCGCGCTCGACGCCTCGAGCGCCGCGGGCGGCGGCGGAGGTTGCGGCGCGCCGAGCGGCGCGGGCGGAGCGGCCAGGCCGCCGCGCGGCGAGGCCGCGGGCGGAGCGAGCGCGGCCGGATCCCCGCCGCCGAACCGGAGGAGGAACTCGGTGGTGACCCGCTCCTGCATCGACAGGAACCGGCGCATCGTCTCCTGGTGCTCGCGGTAGGCGAGGAGCGGAGGATCCAGCGCGCCGGCGCCGGGGAGCGCCTCGTCGATCTCGGGGGCGGCGCCGTGCTCGACGAACGGGCGCTCGCCGAGCAGGCCGACGGGCTCTTCGGCCCGGCGGATGCGCCCCCCATCGATGCGCCACCCGGGCGGCGAGGCCCCGGCGCGGTCCTCCGCGAGCGCGCGGAGGTCGAGCCGCTGGCAGGGGCGGCCGTCGAACAGCGCCGGCAGATCGAGCCGGACGCCGGCGACGAACAGCGCCGCGAGCGCCTGCAGGAGGCCCTTCAAGCCGCCCCCGGCGCCGTCGAAGCTGACGGCCAGGTGCGGCTCTCCGTCGAGGATCCGCCGGACGAGGCTGGTCAGCGTGGCCTTCGGCCCGAGCTCGACGAAGGTCCTCGCGCCGTCGTCGAACATGCGCCGGATCTGCGCCACGAAATCGACGGGGGCCTCGAGCTGCGCCGCGAGCAGGGCGCGCACGGCCGAGGGATCGCGCGGATAGGGGCTGCCGGTCGCGTTCGCGTAGACGTCGTTCTGCGGCGGCGCGATCGCCGTGCGCTCGAGGGCGGCGGCGAACGGGGCCCGGACCGGGCGCATCAGGGGCGAGTGGAACGCGGTCGAGACCGGGAGCTCGTGCGCGCGGATCCCCTTCGCCGACAGCGCGTCGAGCGCGACGCGCATCGCGCCGAGCTCGCCGGAGACGACGCACTGGTCGGGCGCGTTGTGGTTGGCGATGCAGACCGCCGGGAACGCCGCGAGCAAGGGCTCGAGCTCGGCCCGGGGGACCCTCACGGCCGCCATCATGCCCGGCGCCGAGGGGACCTCCTGCATGAGCCGCCCGCGCGTCTCGGACAGCGCGAGCCAGTCCTCGCGCGACAGGGCGCCCGCCGCGCGCAGGGCGGTCAGCTCGCCGTAGCTGTGGCCGGCGAGCACCTCGGGGCGCAGGCCGACGCGCAGCGCGAGCTGGAGCATCCCGTCGCTGATCACCCCGATGGCCGGCTGCGCGATCCGCGTGGCCGTGAGCTCGCGGCGCTGCCGCTCCTTCGCGGCCTCGGAGAACGCGGCCGGCGGCAGGATGAAGCGGCTCAGGCGGCCGGGCAGGACGCCGCCGAGCGCTCGGTCGCCGAGCTCGAAGGCGTCCCGCAGCTCGGCGAAGTACAGGGCGACCTCGCGGCCCATCGACGGGTACTGCGAGCCCTGCCCGGGGAAGAGGAACGCGACCTTGCCCGGCTCCGCGCAGGGCGCGGTCCGGAGGTGGACGTAAGCGGGCAGCGGGTCCGACGTGGCGCCCCGGAGGCGCGAGAGCACGCGGTCGACCGCGCCGAGGAGGTGCTCGCGGCCGTCCGCGACGATGCACACGGCCGCGCCGGCGGGGCCCGCGGCGCGGCGCTCGCGGCTTTGCTGCGCCGCGAGCGCGCACGTGAAGGCGACGTCGCCGAGGCGCACGGCGTCGGGCCCCTGGCGGAGCGCGCGCGAGAGCTGCTCGAGCTCGGCGACCAGCGCCGACGCGCCTTCGGCCTCGACGACGACCAGCTCGTGGGGCCGCTCGACGGCGCCGAGCACGGGCGCCGCGAAGTCGCCCTGGTACTCCTCCAGGACCGCGTGGAAGTTCGTGCCGCCGAAGCCGAACGCGCTCACGCCGGCGCGCCGGGGCTCGGGCCCGGCCAGCCAGGGCTGGGGCTCGTCGATCAGGTACATCGGCGCGTCGTCGGCCGCGAGCGGCTCGACCGGCGTGTCCACGCCCGCGTGGGGCGGCAGGACGCGGTGCTTCAGCGCGTGGAGCGCCTTGAGCAGCCCGACCAACCCGGCCGCGTTTCTGGCGTGGCCCAGCAGCGACTTCGCCGAGCCGATGGCGCAGCGCTGCGGCGGCGCCCCGGCCGCGCGGAGGACGCCGGCGATCGTCTCGAGCTCGGCGCGATCGCCGACGGCCGTGCCGGTGCCGTGCGCCTCGTACATCCCGAGCGAGGCCGGATCGATGCCCGCCCGCGCGTAGGCCCGCTCGAGCGCGATGCGCTGGCCGGCGGGCTTGGGCGCGGTGAGCCCCATCCCCTTGCCGTCGCTCGATCCGGCGACGGACTGGATGACGGCATCGATGCGATCGCCGTCGCGCTCCGCGTCCGCGAGCCGCTTCAGCACCACCACGGCGACCCCCTCGCTGATCACGATGCCGTCGGCCTTCCGGTCGAACACGCTCGCGCGGCCTCGAGGCGAGAAGGCCCGGGTCTTGCTGAAGGCGAGGTAGCCGTGCGGGGTCTGCTCGAGCTCGACGGCGCCGACGATCGCGACGTTGGACCGGCCGGAGACGAGCTCCTCGACGGCGAGGTCGAGCGCCGCGAGGGACGAGCCGCACGCCGCGTCGACGACCAGGTTGGGGCCCCGCAGATCGAACTGGTTGGCCACCCGCCCGGCGATGACGTTCGCGAGGATGCCGGCGTAGCTCTCCTCCGACCACCTCGGCAGGCGCTCCAGGCTCGCCGGCGGAGGGCCGCCCACGGCCAGCGGGAGCAGGCCGCGCGCCACGTACGCCTGCTCCAGGTCGGCCGTGCCGTTGGCCGCGAAGATCACGGCGGTGTTCTCGCGATCGAACCCCCCCGAGGCGTACCCCGCGTCCGCGAGCGCGCGCCGGGTGACCTCCAGCGCCAAGAGCTGCGAGACGCTGATCGAGCGCAGCGACGCGGGCGGGATCCCGTAGCGCAGCGGATCGAAGGGGAGCTCCTCGATGAAGCCGCCCCATTTCGAGGTGATCCGGTCCTCGGCCCGCGGATCGGGGTCGTAGTACAGGCGGTAATCCCAGCGCTCTCGCGGGATCTCGCGGATGGCCTCGACCTTGTCGAGGAGGTTCCTCCAGAGCTCCTCCGGCGCGTGCGCCTTCGGCAGCAGGCACGCCGCGCCGATCACGGCGATGCGCGCCGGCGCGGCCGCGCGGCGCGGCGCGTGCTCCACCGAGGCCTGGACGAGGCCGTCGAGCGCGCGCCGGCTGCCCGTGGACACCTCCTCGTGCAGCGACGCGACGTCGACGACGCCCGCGCGCAGGGCCGCGACGTCGCCCATCATATACAGGCCGCGGGCCGCCTGGCGCTCGTCGTCGACCGCGGCGAGCTGCCCTTGCGCGCCGCGGTCGACGCCCTTCGACGCGATCCTCAGCCGGCCGAGCGTCATCTCCTCGAGCGCCGCGCTGATCGCGGCCGCGGGCTGCCCCTCGCGCCGCATCCGGTCGCGGGCGGCGTGGACCTCGCCCACGAAGGGCGTGGACGCGCAGCGGATGACGTGCCCCGGCCCCGTCTCGATCGTGACGGTGCCGTCGCACGCGAGCGCCTGTCGCTGGAACCCCGGCGCGATCGCGCCGCTCGCGACCGCCTCCGCGGTGAACAGGTAGGCGGAGCCCATGAGCACGCCGACGCGGAGCCCGGCGGCCGCGAGGGGAGCGGCCATCGCCGCCGCCATCGCGGCCGAGCGCGCGTCGTGGATGCCGCCCGCGAACAGCGCGTGGACGGCCGCCGCGTCGGGGACCTTGCCGTCGAGCAGCGCGTCGATCATCGCGTCCCACAGGGAGAAGCTGGTCAGCGGGCCGACGTGACCGCCGCACTCGGAGCCCTCGAACACGAAGCGCCGCGCCCCGCCCTCGAGGAAGGCGCGCAGCAGGGCGGGCGTCGGGACATGGAGGTAGGTGGGGATGCCCTGCGCTTCGAGCTCGGCGGCCTGGTCCGGCCTGCCCCCCGCGATGAGCGCGTAGCGGGGCCGGATCGACGCGCAGGCGGCGAGCTGCTCCTGTCGGATCTCCGGCGGGACGAAGCCGAGGATCCCGACGCCCCACGGCCGGTCGCCGAGGCGCTCCTCCGTCGCCCGGAGCAGCTCGTCGACCTGGGGGCGGCGCATCAGCGCCAGCGCGAGGAGCGGGAGCGCGCCACCGTCCGCGACCGCCGCGGCGAACTCGGCCCGGTCGCTGACCCGCGTCATGGGGCCTTGCACGATGGGGTAACGGGTCCCGTGCGAGCGGGCGAGCGCGCTGCCGGGCGCCAGCACGTCGTGCTTTCGTGCGAGCTCGACGTGCCCGGACGCGGCGTCGCGCAGCGCGCGGAGGAAGCGCCCCACGGTCGCGTACTTGCGGGCGTACTCCGCCGCTCGACCGGCGGCCTGTCCGACCGGCGGGGCGCCGCGGCCCGCCCGATCCCAGCCGAGGAGCGCGGCCGCCCGGGCGATCCAGTCGCTGCGCCTCGCCTCGCTGCGCCTCGCCGCCGGGTCGAGCTCCTCCCGCTCGAGCTCCTCCGCGAGCCGCACCACTTCCTGGCTGCCCGGCAAGTCGGGGCGCGCCGCGATGCGGAGCGGCGCGCCCAGGCGCTCGCCCACGACGACGGTATCGGCGCTGCCCAGGCGCGACAGCGCCGCGCGGGCGTGCTCCGGCAGCGGCGCCTCGCGCATGGCGAGGAGCTGATCGTCGACGACGACGCCGGCGGCGCCGGCGGCGCGGCAGGCCGCGGCGCTGTGCAGGCCGATCCCGCCCTGGATCAGGAAGGGGCGCTGCTGCCGCGACAGCCGCTGCGCGAGCAGGAAGGCCGACTCCTTGCCGACGAACCCGCCGCTCTCGCGCCCCTTGGCGAGCCAGCCGTCGAACGAGAGCTCGCCCTCCGCGGCGTCGAGCCCCTCGGCGTCGCGGATCTCGAGCCACAGCTTGCGCTCTCGGCGCGGCGTCAGGGCGGCGAGCGCCGCGCGCTCGGCGGGGCCCTGCCAGCCGCAGATCACGAGCCAGTGCGACCGCGGCTCCAGCGCCGCGAGGAGCTCCGCGCTCGCGGCGATCTGGTCCGCGCGAAGGCGGAGCCCGACGGGGCAGTCCCTCGGCGCGAGGTCGAGCAGGCGGAGGAGGTTGTCCCGCCCGAGCCGGAGGTCCGGCTCGCCGCACAGCTCGCGGTCCAGCACCGCGACGCCGCCGGCGCGCGCCGTGGCCACCGCGACGCCGGGGTGGGGCCAATGGATTGGCGACAGCGACACGCAATAAAAATCGATCATACGACGCCCACCAGTGGCTATCGACACGCGATAGCGAATGCGGCAGCTCCGCTGCCCAGCCTTCCCGGGCGTCCGCCTTCGAGGGACGCTGGGCCCTGTTGCGCCGCAACTCTAGCCCGGCCGGCGTGTCTGGCCACCTCCAATTGGCTTCAGTTATCGCGCGGATCCGCCACGTAGCGGGCTCATTAAGAAACGTAAAGCGGACGTGACACTGCGGTGAAGCAATCGTGTGAAGAAACGTAAATCATTCGCGGTCCCCCTTCGCAGAGGGTCACCGCGGCGGTATGCCAGGGAGCGATTGACCGCCGCCTGCCGGCGGCGCCGGGCAATGCGCGGGCCAGGCCGGGTCGCGCCGCTCGATGCAGCGCATTGCCCCGGACAGTCCACGAGGTCGACATCCATGCTCGTTCAACGCATTCAATCGATCGAGGTGTTGCGTCGTGAGCCGCCGTTCCCGGCGGCCTACTTCGCGGAGCAGGGGCTCGCCGGCCTCAACGTCGGGTGCTCTTTCTGGAACCTCCGCCCCGGCAGCCTGAACATCGACCTCTCGAAGCTGGAGTTGCCCGGCGGGCAGAGCACCGAGTACGGCCGGCTGGCGCTCCTCGACGGCAAGTTCCATTACCTGGAGTACGACGTCACGACGCCGTTGCCTCTGCCTGACGCGTCGTTTGACTGGCTCCACACGGAGCACCTCATCGAGCACGTCCCGCAGGCGGGAGCGGTGCGGTTCCTGAAGGAGGCGCACCGCGTCCTGAAGCCCGGCGGCCTGCTCCGCATCTCCACGCCGGACCTCGCGCTCTACATCGACGGCTACCGGGACCCGTCGCGGAAGTTCTTCACCAAGCACGCGAGCATACTCGAGCAGATCAGCAGGATGTTCCCCGACGCGGACGAGCCGTTCCCGGAGGTGCAGCACCGGCCGGCGTGGATGGTCAACCAGATCTTCAATCACTGGGGACACCAGTGGATCTACGACTTCGAGGAGATGGTGTACGTCCTGCGGGAGGCGGGGTTCGACGAGAGATCGATCGAGCGGAGCTCCTTCCGCAAGGGCAGGGACCCGAAGGTGGCCGACATCGATCTCATCATCCACCGCGACGAGACGCTCTACGTGGAGGCGACCCGGACGTGACCGCCTTCGCGGCCCCGCGGGTGTGCGCGCATTCGATCACGAGCTAGTATCGCGTCGTTCAAGCTCGTTTCTGGTCTCATGAGAGCAGGAACCACGGAGCCAGGATCGAACCTGTGAGCACCACGCTAGGAGGACCATGGCGCAGCAGATCTCGTTTCCTGCGATTGACGGGGCGCCGGCAAGCGGACAGATCGCGCTGCCGGAGCAGGAGGACCGGGCGCCGGCCGTCGTCCTCATCCACGAGTGGTGGGGGCTCACCGACCACCTTCGCTCGGTCCTCGACCGGCTCGCCGGCGCTGGCTTCGTCGCGCTCGCGCCCGACCTCTACCACGGCAAGAGCACGCGCGAGCCGACGGAGGCGAGCCAGATGATGAACGCGCTCGACTGGGAGCGCGCCCTCCTCGAGATCTCCGGCGCCGTCTACTTCCTGGCCGATCACGAGCGCGTCAACGGCAACGTCGGCGCGGTCGGCTTCTCCATGGGCGGCGCCCTCTGCTTCTCCGCCGCCGCCACCATCCCCAGGCTGGCGGCGGCGGTGCCCTTCTATGGCATTCCGAGCAGAGCCACCGACTACACCAGGATGAAGGCGCCGCTCCTCGCCCACTTCGCGGCGCGGGACACCTGGGCGAAGCCAGCCCTCGCCATGGCGCTCCAGAGGGAGCTCACCGCGCGCGGGCAGCCGATGGAGCTCCACGTCTACGAGGCGGACCACGCCTTCATGAACGACACGCGGCCCGAGGTCCACCACCCGGCCGCGGCCAGGCTCGCATGGGAGCGGACCATCGACTTTCTCCGGAAGCACCTCGGCACGGAAGCTCGCTCGAGCGCGCCGGCTCACTTCCCGATGAACGCCCTTTGAAGGTCGATCGCCTCGAGGACACGCTCGCCGCGGCCGGTGCTCGCGCCGGAGCTCCAGGCAGCCCGGCGGGACGCGGTCTCGAGACAATCGATGGGTGGGCTCTTCACTTCACCTGGTAATGCAGCGGCCTCGCCTCGACCGCCATGCCCCTCGGGTCGCTCGGTAGATAGAAGTACAGCTCTTGCTCGGAGTGCTTGCCGAGGTAGTCGATCGTCGCCTCGACCCGCTCCGGCCCCGGCGCTCCCGGCGGCGTGTACCGGAGCTCCACCCCGAGATCGCCGAGCATCTGCCTGCCCCCGTTCTTCACCCGGACCGGCAAGAGCCACGCGCCGCCGTGCTGCTCGGCCCGGTCGGGCAGCGCCTCGACCTCCGGCACGACCGAGCCGCGGGCGCTCGTCAGGCCCGCGTGCACCAGGAACACGATCAGGGCGAGGATCAACGCCGTGCTGACCCCGAGCGAGACCCACTCGGCCAGCTGGCGCCGTACCCGCCTGCCCTTCCCGCGCCCGCCGGGGCGCTCCTCCCGCTCCCGCCCGCTCACACCACGAGCCTCCCCGCCGCGCCGCCGACGATCGCCGGCAGGCCGAGCGTCACCACGCTGGCCACCAGCGTCGACGGATCGCTCGTCGCCTCGCGCTCTCCGATCAGGCAAAGCAGCACCAGCGCCATCAGGAGCGACACGGCGCACGTCATCAAGGTCTCGAACGCCCGGCTCTGGAACAAGCTCTTGACGTACACGTCGTGCCGCTCGAACCCGGACGCGAACAGGATGATGTAGCACAGCGCGACGCTCACCCCGACCATCGCGAGCTGCCGCCATGGCGAGAGCCGCGACGCGATCATCACGATCTCCTCCGTCGACGCGATGTTCATCGTGAAGAGCAGCGAGCCGGCCATCGCCGCGGAGAAGTCCCGCAGGTCCGCCCTGAGCTGCATCGCCTCCGGATCTCCCTCCGGCGCCTTCTCGCCGTCCTGCGGCTCATCCCCCGTGCGGGATTTGCCCCGGACCTGCGCGTTCGCGAACGCCGCCCCGATGCTCACGGCGGCCGCCTGGAGGAGGACCTTGCCGACGACCCCGCCGGGCGCGCTGTCGAGGGAGATCTCGCCGATCAGCGCCAGGATGGCCGCCGAGAGGGCGATCCCGATCCCGACCGACGTCACCGCTTCCATGGCGGTGCCCGCGAGGGTGTCGTCGCTCCGGAAGCCGGACTCCAGCGAGGACAGGAAGCTCACGACCAGCGTCAGCGCCAGGATCGCCCCGAGGTGCCACTCCGAGAGCATGGTCCCGCGGAACCACATCTCCATCGTGTACAGAAGGGGCATTCCCACGATCGCGCCTCCGGCGACCGCCGCCGACAGATCCCTCGCCTCCTTTCGCCACCCGCGCGGGTCGTCGCTCTGCTGCGCTCTCGGTTCGGCCATGGGACGCCATCTACTGCGCGCGACGGAGCGTGGCGACGCCCTTCCAGGGCGGCGTCTGGGCGTGCACGATGAGCTCTCCCTGCTCCGAGAACTCGCACAGCGCCTCGTAGCCGATCCCCGCCTCGTCGTAGGAGATCAGCTTGAACCGGTCCCACGCGGGATCGCGGATCTCGTAAGCGCGGTCGACGTGGAGACCCGGCGAATCCGCGAGGATGCGCTTGCCGTCGAAGCGGACGATCAAGTGCGCGTACTGGAACTCGAGCATCGACGCGAGCATCGGCTCTAGCGGGACCTCGGGCTCGAACCGGACGAGCCGGAAGCCGCCGCGCAGGCGCGCGTCGATCGACGCGATGGCGGCGGCCGGGTCGGGGCCCTGGGACGCGCTGGAGCCGCAGCCGGCGGACTGCGCGGCGAGCACGGCGGCGCAGGCGACGAGGAGGAGGCGGGAAGCGCGGAACGCTCCGGAGGGACGCAGGGACGGACGGCTCACCGGGGGCGACATGGGGCGGAGCTTAGGGCGAGCGGGCAAGCAGCGCAAAGCACGGGACCTGAGCGCGCTTGCGCGGATCTCGCGCGCTCCGCACAATCGAGCGAGCGAGCCGGCCAGCGCTCGACGGCCCGGACGGGCGGCGCCGCGCGGCCGCAGCGAGGCCCGCGCTCGCTCGAGGGGGGAGCCATGACCGACGTCCTGCGAGGCACCGATTTCGTCGCACGCCTTCCCGAACGCGCCTGCGCCGCGCGCGAGGAGGCCCTCCTGGAGGCCGTGCAGGACGGCCACCTGGCGCCCATCGACTGGGTCCCGGTGCACAGCGAGCACGGCGAGCACCGCGCGACCTTCCTCGTGAGCGCCGACGCGCTCCGCGTCGGCGACGCGCAGGACTCCGTGCGGATCAACGCGTCCGCCAGGACGACGCAACGCATCGCGGACCTGATCGAGTGCGCGATGCTGACGACCCGCCTCTGCGACCTCGTCTGGGAGCAGGCCACGGTGCGGATCCAGCCGTGCATCGGCGCGCCGGATCCCACGATGGCGAACACGTCGCGCATGCTGGAGCACCACCGCCGCGTCGAGGAGCGGGTCGCGGGGCGGACCGGGCTCATCGAGAACGTCGGCAAGCACTGGGTGCTCACCAACCGCCTCGCCGGGCGCCGCGATCGCGCCGCCAACTACGGCTGGTACGACCCGGGCGCCGCCCACCGGCACGGCCGGCACACCCTGTGGCAGCCGCTCGGGCTCGCGCACGACCTGGATCACGTGGACTACTCGCAGGTCGTCCGGCTCGTGCGGCGGCGGTGCACGGTCGACGGCGCGGAGCGCGACCTCTTCGAGGTGATGACCGACCCGGCGCTCGCCGGGCTGGTGTCGTCCGAGGGCCCTCTGCGCGTGCTCCGGCAGCCCGGGGTACCGGAACCGGCGTGATCGCCGCGCCGCGTGGAGCGCGCCGCGCCGGCCTTCCCGAAGCGCGGCGCCCCGGCTTTCCCGGAGCGCGCCGCGCCGAGGCGCGGTCTGTCGGCCGCGCCGCTCACTGGTTCACGAGCGTCATGCCGACCTCCGGATAGCGCGAACCGGCCGCCGCGCCCTTCGGCGCCACCGCGTCGAGGCGGCGCAGATCGCCCTCGGTGAGCTTGATCCGCTCCGCGGCGACGTTCTCCTCGAGGTAGCTGCGGCGCTTCGTGCCGGGGATCGGGACGATGAAATCCCCCTGCGCGAGGACCCAGGCGAGCGCGAGCTGCGACGCCTTCACGCCCTTCTCGCGCGCGATGTCCTCCACCTTCGCGACGAGATCCAGGTTCCGCTGGAAGTTCTCCCCCTGGAAGCGCGGCGACATGCGGCGGTAGTCGTCCGGCGCGAGGTCCTCGAAGCGCTTGATCTGCCCCGTGAGGAAGCCGCGGCCGAGGGGGCTATAGGCGAGGAAGCCGATGCCGAGCTCGCGGCACGTGGCGAGCACGTCGTCCTCGGGATCCCGCGTCCAGAGCGAGTACTCGGTCTGCACCGACGCGAGCGGGTGCACCGCGTGGGCGCGCCGGAGCGTCGACGAGCTCGCCTCCGAGAGGCCGATCGCGCGCACCTTGCCGGCCTTCACGAGGTCCGCCATCGCGCCCACGCTGTCCTCGATCGGCGTCTTCGGATCGACGCGGTGCAGCTGGTAGAGATCGATGACGTCGACGCGGAGGCGCCGCAGGCTCGCGTCGCAGGCCGCCCGGATGTACTCCGGCGCGCCGTTGACGCCCCGGACCGTGGCGTCGTTGGGATCGCGGACGATGCCGCACTTTGTCGCGAGGACGATCCGATCGCGCCGGCCCTCGATCGCCCGGCCGACGAGCTCCTCGTTCGTGAAAGGCCCGTACATGTCCGCGGTGTCGAGCAGCGTGACGCCGAGCTCGATGGCGCGATGGATGGTGGAGATCGACTCGGCGTCGTCGCGGTTGCTGTAGAAATCGCTCATGCCCATGCAGCCGAGGCCGAGGGCGGAGACCTGGAGAGGACCGAGCTTGCGCGTGTGCATGGTTGGGCTCCTTGTGGGCCGCGGGGATGGGACGCGGCGCTTCTACGCAGGTCACGGTAAGAGTTAGAGTACGCTCGAAGTCAAGGGCGGCCGGACAGCCGCTCCGGCGATCAGCAGCCCGGCGGGTTCGCCGGCGCGTGGCCGCCGATCGCGCGCACGTCGTCGGCCGTATCGACGTCGATCGCACCGCCCGCCCAGTCGATCGCCACGACGCCCTCGGCGCGCAGCAGCCGGCCGGCGCCCTGGTCGCCCTCGAGGCGCGCGAGGACGTCCCAGCGAGATCGGTCGAACACCGCCGGCGCGCCCACGACGCAGCTGAAGCGCGATGCGGCGACCGGAGCGCCCGCCAGCCAGGCGTCCCGCAGGGCGGTGAGGTGATCGACCGTGATCAGCGGCTGATCCGCGAGCGCGATCAGGAGCGCGTCGGCCTTCGAGGCCTCCGCCCACCGGACCGCGGCGCGGATCGAGGAGGCGATGCCCTCTTCCCAGCCGTCGTTCGCGATGCGCGCGACGTCCAGATCGCCGAGCGCGCGCGCGACCGCGCCGGCGTGGGCGCCGAGCACGACGCCGACCGGCCCGGATCGCGCCTCGACGCACGCCGCCGCCACGCGCCGGACGAGCGGCGCCCCGTCGAGCTCGACGAGCTGCTTGGGGCGCCCGAGGCGACGTGAGCCGCCCGCGGCGAGCACGGCCAGCGCCAGGCCGGCGTGCAGCGGGCGGACGCGGTCGCGGAGCTTGCCCCCCTGCGCCCTCCGCGCGACCGCCTGGAGCTCGCCCACGACCGAGAGCGCGATCTGCTCGGGCGTCTCGGCGCCGAGATCGAGCCCGATGGGCGCGTGGATCCGCGGATCGTCGCCGGGGCTCTGGCCGATCTCCGCGAGGAGCTCGCGCGTGCGGCGCGCGGGCCCGAGCACGCCGATGTAGCGGGCGCGCGACGCGAGGGCGGCCGCGAGCGCGTCGCGATCCGGCGTGCGCTGGTGGTGCATGATGACGACGTACGCCTCGGCGGCCGCGTCGATGAGCGCGCGGAGGCGATCCATGGCGCCGCCGGTCGCGACGACGCGATCCGCCGCGGCGAACCGGGAGCCCTGGCGAAGGACGGGGACCGCGACCGTGACCCGGAACCCGACCGACGTCGCGAGCGCGACGATGGGCGCCGCGTCGTGGCCGCCCCCGAGCACGAAGAGCTGCGGCGACGGCGCGATCTTCTCGACGAGCGCGGTGATCCCCAGCCCGTCCAGCTCGACGACGCCGGCCGGCCCCCGCGCGGCGCGCTCGATCGCGGCGCGCGCGGCGGGATCGGTCACCGGGTGCGCGAGCGCGCACGGCGGGCCGAAGGCGAGGCGCGCGCCGACCCGGACCGCGGAGGCCGTCGAGCGGATCACCGTGACCAGCGTGCCGGTGGTCTCCTCGGCGAAGCAGGCGCCGGCGAACGCGAGCGCGTCGTGGGTCGCCCCGGCCTCGACGCGCTCGAGCAGGACATCGACGACGCCGTTGCAGCCGAGCCCAACGCCCCACGGCTCTCCGTCTTCGGTGGTCGAGTCGTACGTGACCACCACGGCGCCATCGCGGCACCGGTGCTCTCCGCGGAGCATGACGTCGCCCTCCAGGCAGCCGCCGCTCACGCACCCCGACAGCCAGCGATCGCCGGCGACCAGCATCCGCGCGCCGGGGCGCCGGTACGACGACCCCGACACCCGCACGACGGTCGCGAGCAGAAACGGGGATCGGTCCGCCACCAACTTCGTCGCTTCCCGCACGATCCGCTCAAGCTCGTTCATGCGCCTGGCATCTTCATCCTTTCGCGATGCTCCCGCCAGGGCGTTCCTCGCCGCCGAACGCGACGCCGTACGCAACCGGTCCTCCTGGGACGCCGCGGGGCCACGGCGAGCCGCCGGCCACCGTGAAGAAGTGATGAACCGAGGGCGCTCGCTTGACGCCGCACCAACGCAAAAGTATGGCGAAAGCGGCCATGAAACTCCATATCAACGGCGTTGTTCGCGAGGTCGAGGCCGCTCCGGAGATGCCTCTGCTCTGGGTGCTCCGGGATCTGCTGGGATTGACCGGCACCAAGTATGGCTGTGGCATGGCCCAGTGCGGCGCGTGCACGGTCCACGTCGACGGCAAGCCCGCGCGCTCCTGCGTCCTGCCGGTGTCGAGCGTCGGGGCGCGCAAGGTGACGACGATCGAAGGCCTGTCGGCCGACGGGTCGCACGTCGTGCAACAGGCGTGGGCGCAGGCCGATGTCGTCCAGTGCGGGTACTGCCAGTCCGGGCAAATCATGACCGCGGCCGCGTTGCTCGAGCAGAAACCCGAACCGACCGACGCCGATATCGATGCCGCGCTGTCCGGAAACGTGTGTCGGTGCGGGACGTATGTGCGTGTGCGCGAGGCGGTGATCCTCGCGTCGCGGCTCAAGCGAGGTGCCAAATGAGCGTCTCCCGGCGCGACTTCTTGCAGGTGGCCGCGGGCTCTGCGGCGGGGCTCCTGCTCAGCTTCTACGTGCCGCAGGGGGTCCGCGCGGCGCCGAAGGCGGCGCAGCCGCAGCCGCTGTCGCCGAACGCGTTCGTGCGCATCGGAACGGACGAGTCCGTGACCGTGGTGCTCGCGCACTCCGAGATGGGCCAGGGCATCTGGACCGGGCTCGCGATGCTGATCGCCGAGGAGCTCGAGTGCGACTGGTCGAAGGTGCGGTCGGAGCACGCGCCGGCCGCGCCGGTGTACGGCCATCCGGTGATGCACTTCCAGATGACCGGCGGGTCGACGAGCACGAACGGCGAGTTCGATCGATATCGCACCGTCGGCGCGATGGCGAAGGACATGCTGGTGCGCGCGGCGGCCGCCCGGTGGAAGGTCGCGCCCGCGGCGTGCGTCGCCGCGAAGGGGATCATCACCCACGGCAAGGATCAGCTGACCTACGGCCAGCTCGCCGAGGAGGCGATGAAGCTGACCCCGCCGGCGAAGGTGAAGCTGAAGGATCCCAAGGACTGGAAGCTGATCGGCACCCTGGTGCGCCGCATCGATACGCCGGAGAAGATCACGGGCAAGGCGCAGTTCGGGATCGACGTGCAGTTCCCCGGCCTCCGTACCGCGGTGGTGCTCCGCCCGCCGGCGTTCGGCGCGAAGCTCGCGAAGTACGACGCGGCCGACGCCCTCAAGGTGCCCGGCGTCGAGAAGGTCGTCCCCACGGCGAACGGCGTCGCCGTGGTCGCCGCGCATTTCTGGGCGGCGAAGCTCGGGCGCGACGCGCTCCGCGCCGAGTGGACGAAGCCCGAGGGGGGCGGGGCCGACAGCGCCAGGCTGATCGACGAGTTCCGCGCGCAGGCGCGCAAGCCGGGCCCGGTCGCCCACCAGGTCGGCAAGGTCGAGGACGCCCTGGCCGCGGCCAAGTCGCGGATCGAGGCGGAGTACGACGTGCCCTACCTCGCGCACGCTCCGATGGAGCCGCTGAACTGCACGGTCAAGATCGAGGGCGATCGCTGCGAGATCTGGACCGGCACCCAGTTCCAGACCGGCGACCAGATGGCGGCCGCGAAGATCCTCGGGACGGCTCCCGAGAAGGTCCAGATCCACACGACGTTCCTCGGCGGCGGCTTCGGCCGGCGCGCCAGCCCCGTGGCGGATTTCGTGGGGGAGGCCGTGATGGTCGCGAAGGCCGCCGGCGTGCCGGTCAAGGTCGTGTGGACGCGCGAGGACGACATGCGCGGCGGCTATTACCGCCCCGCGTACGTCCATCGGGTCCAGGTCGGCGTCGACGCGCGGGGCATGCCGACGGCGTGGGATCACATGGTCGTGGGCCAGTCGATCGTCGCCGGCACGCCGCTCGAGTCGTTCATCGTCAAGAACGGCATCGATCACACCTCGGTGGAGGGGCTCGGCGAGTCGCCCTACCTCGCAGGGGTCCCCGCGCTCCGCGTGTCGCTGCACTCGCCGAGGACGCCGGTGACCGTGCTGTGGTGGCGCTCGGTCGGCAACACGCACACCGCCTTCGCGATGGAGAGCATCATCGACGAGCTGGCGCACGCCGCCGGGCAGGATCCGCTCGCGTACCGCCTCGAGCTGCTGAAGAACAAGCCGCGGCACGCCAACGCGCTGAAGGTCGCCGCCGAGAAGGCCGGCTGGGGCACGGCGCCGCCGCCGGGGCGGGCGCGCGGGCTGGCGATGCACGAGTCGTTCGGATCCATCGTCGCCGAGGTCGCCGAGATCTCGATCGAGAAGGGGCGCATCCGCGTTCACTCGGTCACCTGCAGCGTGGATTGCGGCACCGCGGTCAACCCGCTCGGCATCGAGGCGCAGGTCCAGGGCAGCGTCGCGTTCGGCCTCACGGCGGCGCTCTATGGCAAGCTCAACATCGTCGAGGGGCAGGTCCAGGAGAGCAACTTCCACGACTATCCCATGCTCCGGATGGCCGATATGCCGCGCATCGCCGTCCACATCATCCCGAGCAAGGCCACGATGGGCGGCATCGGGGAGCCGGCGACCGCGCCGATCGCGCCTGCCGTGGCGAACGCGGTGTTCGCGTTGACGAAGCAGCGGTTGCGCTCCCTCCCGTTCCGCCTCGCCTAGGTGCCGATCATGATCCGTTCCTCTCTCGTTCTCGCCTTTCTCCTCGCCGCGTGCGGGGGACAGACGTCCGGGGCCTCGCAGGCCCCGGCGCCGGCGCCGGTCGACCGCGCGGCCGGCCTCGCCGCGTTCGAGACCGTGCGCAGCGTGCTCCAGCATCCTCGTTGCCAGAACTGTCACCCCGCGGGCGACGTGCCGCTGCAGGGCGACGAGGGCCGTCCTCACAACCAGTTCGTGCTCCGCGGTCCCACGGGCAACGGCATGGCCGGGGCCGAGTGCACGACGTGTCACGGGCCGGCGAACCCGCCGAGCAGCTACGGCGCGCACGTGCCGCCCGGCGTGGCGAAGGGCTGGCACATGCCGCCGCCCGAGATGCCGATGGTGTTCGTCGGCGTCGCCCCGGGCGCGCTGTGCGAGCAGATCAAGGATCCGGCGCGCAACGGCGGCAAGGACATGGCGGCGCTGCGCGTCCACCTGGAGGATCCGCTCGTGACCTGGGGCTGGAACCCGGGCGCTGGCCGCACGCCCGTCCCGACGCCTTATGCCGAGTTCGTGGCTGCGTGGGAGACGTGGGCCCGCGCAGGCGCGCCCTGCCCGGGCGGGTGATCTCTTCCTATCAATGCGGGCTCGCCGTGGGGCGGACGACGATCTCATTCACGTCGACGTCGTCCGGCTGCTCGATCGCGAACGCGATCGCGCGGGCCACGGCATCCGCAGAGATCGCGATCTTCCGGAACTCTCTCATGGCCTGACGCGCGCTGTCGTCCGTGATGGTGTCGGCCAGCTCGGACTCCGTGACGCCGGGGGAGATCACGGTCACCCGGAGGTCGGTGGACTCCTGCCGGAGGCCGTCGGAGATGGCCCAGACCGCGAATTTCGTCGCGCAGTACACGGCGGCCGTCGGGACCACCATGTGTCCGCCGATCGACGAGACGTTGACGAAGTGCCCGTGCCCCTGCGCCTTCATGATCGGCAGCCCTGCGGCGATCCCGTGCAGGACGCCGCGGATGTTCACGTCGATCATGCGATCCCACTCCTCGATCTTCAGCGACGAAAGGGGCGAGAGCGGCATGACGCCGGCGTTGTTGACGATCACGTCGACGCGGCCGAACGTCGCCCGCGCGAAATCGACGAAACTGGCCACGTCCTGGCGCTTGGTGACGTCCAGGGCTCGAAGCTCCACGGTGCCGCCCTCCGCGCGGATGGCGGACGCGAGCTTCTCCAGCCGGTCCGTGCGCCTGGCGCCCACCACGACCCGGGCGCCGCGCCGGGCCAGGAGGCGCGCGGCGGCCTCGCCGATACCGCTGCTCGCGCCGGTGATCACAACGACCTTACCCTCGATACCAGGCATGAGAGACTCCTCGATTCACTCGCTCTCCAGCGCGGGATTGCGCCGGTCACGAGAAGAACCTAGGCCTCGACCGCGAGCGCGCGGTAGTCCGTTCCTGGACGGCTCTTGCCCGATCCTGCACGGCGTGCATCCAGCGCGACCGGCGGCTCCCCTGCGCGCGGCAGGGCGGCCAGGCGAGGCCGGAGCGCCCTCGCGGGCCCGCCGGTTGGGCGGAGCGGGCTCGATGAGGTAGCCTGGACCCATGCAGGCAGGCGCCCCGGCGGCAGAGGAGCTGGATCGCGAGATCGAGCGGCGGCTCGCGGAGCTGGCAGCCCTGATCGAGCGGTTCACTGCCGAGGACGGCATGCACGCGACGGCCGTGAAGGGCATGAGCTTGATCCGCGCCGCGCGCCCCTCCGAGCCGTTGCACACCGTCTACAAGCCGATGGTGTGCCTCATCGCCCAGGGCCGCAAGCAGGTGATGCTGGCGGACGAGGTGGTCGCCTACGATCAACCAAGCCCAGTACAGCGAGAGTCACAGAGGATTCGAACCCCACTCAGCCGATCGTCGCCGCTGAGGCATTGCTGGCGCTGGCACGCTGGCTGCACATGCGGTGCGACGGAGCCCCGCAAGAGCGGCGCGATCCAGGACGAACGGTGCCCCATGTCCGCGCAGAGGACCACGGCGGATCATCTGTGGACGGTACTGACGCCCGAGCGTCAGACACAACTCGTAAGCGTTCTGAGTCTGATGATAAGCCGCCACCTGGCGGCGCGCGAGGAGGCGGCCGATGAAGACGTCGGCGGCGCCGAACGTGCGAATCGAGGAGCGCCCGACGAAGATCGGAGGTCGCCACCTTGAACGCCTCGCGGTCGTGTACATCCGGCAGTCCTCACTGCATCAGGTCCAGCACCACCAGGAGTCGACCCGCCTACAATACAGCCTCGAAACCATGGCGCGCGAGCTCGGCTGGGAATCGGGGCGCATCCTGGTGCTCGACGAGGATCTCGGGACCTCTGGGGCGTCGGCGGCAGGGCGGCAGGACTTCCAGCGGCTCTTGGCCGAGGTCGCGCTCGACCACGTTGGAATCATCTTGGGTGTGGAGATGTCTCGGCTCGCGCGCTCGAACAAGGACTGGCACCAATTGCTCGAGCTGTGCGCTCGCTTCGGCACCCTGATTGCCGACCTGGACGGACTCTATGACCCGTCGCTCTACAACGATCGCCTGCTCCTGGGGCTGAAGGGGACGATGTCCGAAGCGGAGCTACACATCCTGCGGCAGCGGCTGCTCCAGGGCAAGCGGCAGAAGGCGCGCCGTGGAGAACTGAGCAAGCCGGTGCCATCGGGCTACCTCCTGCAGGCATCCGGCGAGGTCGTCCTCGATCCGGATGAGTCGGTCCAGGCGGTCGTGCGCTTCGTCTTCGAGCAATTTGACCGCCTCGGGACCGCGCACGGAGTGCTCCGTTCCCTGGTCGAGCAGGGACTTCAGATAGGCGTGCGCCGTCGCTCTGGAGGCGACCGCGGAGCTCTCGAGTGGCACCGTCCCCACCGCGGTATGGTCATCAACATGCTCCGCAATCCCATCTACGCAGGTGCGTATGTGTACGGACGGCGACAGACGGATCCACGGCGACAACAACCCGGGCGCCCGGCCACGGGGCGCACACCGCTGGTCGAGCCGGAGGACTGGCAAGCCTGCGTCCGCGATCGCTTTCCCGCCTACATCACATGGGAGCAATTTGAGCGTAACCAGGCTCGCTTGAAGGCCAACCGAAAGTCAAACAGCACGGGTGCGGTACGCAGCGGGAGTGCCTTGCTTCAAGGGCTCATCAGGTGCGGTCGCTGCAACCTGGGCATGTTCGTCCGGTACGCTAAATACAAGGGCCGAATCTATCCGCATTACGTCTGCGGTCAGGAGGCGGCCCACCATGGCAGCCGTCTCTGCATCAATATCTCGGGTAGCTGCATCGATCAGGCTGTTACGGCATTGGCGATCGCGGCGCTGGCTCCGGCCGCATTGGAGATTAGCCTTCGGGTCCGCGCCGATCTCGAGCAGCAGCGCGCCCAGCAGGAGGCTCTCTGGCAGCAGCGACTCGAACGGGCACGCTACGAGGCGGAGCGCGCCGCGCGCCAGTTCAAGAGCGTCGAGCCCGAGAATCGACTCGTCGCCCGCACTCTCGAGCGCGCCTGGGAGGACGCTCTCCGCGCGGAGCGCGACCTGCGCGAGTCGTACGAGCGGCACTCGAAGCAGATGCCGCAGGCCCTGACGCCCGACGACGTCGCTGCCATCCGCGCCTTGGCGACCGACCTGCCGGCGCTCTGGAACGCGCCCACCACGACGCCCGCGGATCGCAGGACGGTGTTGCGGCTCCTCATCGACCATGTCGATATCTCGGCCAACCGCGAGAGCTCGTGGACGGATCTCGTGGTGCATTGGGCCGGTGGCCGTCTGACGCACCAACGCCTCCGCCGCCCCGTCCACAAGCTTGTCCAGACGGGCGACAAGGACGCGCTCATGGCTACGATCCACGACTTGCGCCGCAAAGGCTTCACCGCAGGGCGCATCGCCGAGCAACTCAATGCTGACGGCTGGATCACCCCGACGCAGCACAACCACTTCAACGAGCGCCTCGTGCGGATGCTGCTGCATCGTTACGGTAACGTGCCTCGCGGCCCCAAGCCGCCCCCCAGGGACGCAGAGAACGCTTGGTGGCTTGCAGATCTGGCTCGCGAGCTGAAGATGCCCGTCGTGACGATGTACGGGTGGGTCAACCGCGGGCTGGTGCAAACGCGCTGGATCGACGGCCAGCGGGCGGTGATCGCCGATAAGGCCGAGCTGCGGCGGCTGCGCCAACTCCGCCGCAAGAACCTCATGCACCAGGCGAGGAAGCCCTCGAAGAAAACGTGACAGGAGATGCATCATGCGTGGTCGATCACGACCCCGCGCGCTACCTGGTCGTCACGGTCGACCTGCCGCTCGTCGGCCAGGTGCTCGTGGCGTCGAGGGAGCGCCCCTACCTGTGCCTCGCCCTCGACCTGGAGCCCAGCGACGTCGGCGCGCTCCTCACCGAGCCCGGTCTCCCCAGGCCGAGCGCGGCGTCCGGCGGCGAGCGCGAGGAGCGCGGCCTGTTCGTCAGCCGGACGGACCTCCCGTTGATGGATGCGGCGCTGCGGCTCATCCGCCTGCTCGAGACCCCCCAGGACATTCCCATCCTCGCGCCGCTCGCCGTGCGCGAGATCCACTATCGCCTGCTGATGGGCGAGCAGGGAGCGCGGCTCCAGCGCATCGCCCTGGCCGGCAGCCAGGCGCAGCGGATCGCCAAGGCGATCAGCATCATGAAGAGCAACTACGCCCGGCCGCTGCGCATCGAGGCCATCGCGCGCGAGGTGCACATGAGCCCCTCGGCGCTGCACCATCAGTTCAAGGCCGTCACGGCCATGAGCCCGCTCCAGTACCAGAAGCAGCTCCGGCTCCAGGAGGCGCGCCGCCTGATGCTCGGCGAGGTCGTGGACGCGGCGACCGCCGGCTACCGCGTCGGCTACGAGAGCCCGTCGCAGTTCAGCCGCGAGTACAGCCGGCTGTTCGGGGCGCCGCCGTCGCGCGACGTCGCGCGGCTCCGGAGCATGATGGGCTCGAAATCGGCGATGGGGTAGCCAAAAAAATTCGGAGCGCGCGTAGGGAGGGTCGGCCGGGGAGCGTCCCAGGAGCAGAAGCCGGCAAGAACAGGCTGGCCCTTGCACCAAGGAGCACGACCACCATGACCCTCTCCAAGTTCTCGAACACGGCCCGCAGCGCGATCCATCGCTTCGTCCTCGGCAGCTTCCTCGCGACGGCCGTGCTCGCCGGCAGCGGAGCGGCGTACGCGGCGAGCGGCGCGGCGGACACGCAGGCGCCGCGGCAGAACAAGGACGCCCGGCGCGAGCACCGCCCGAAGGATCCGGCGAGCCTCATCAAGCGCCTGGACAAGAATGGCGACGGCAAGCTGACCGTCGCCGAGCTCCCGGAGAAGGCGCAGAAGCGGCTGGGCAAGGCGGACACGAACAAGGACGGGACGCTCTCCGCCGAGGAGCTCAAGGCGCACGCCGAGCAGCACAAGAAGGCGCGCGCGGCCAAGCAGCAGGCGCGCTTCGCCCGGAGCGACAAGAACGGCGACGGCTTCCTCACCAGGGACGAGGTGGGCGACAAGCGCTGGGAGCGGATGAAGGCGGCGGACGCGAACCGCGACAACAAGCTGACCGCCGACGAGCTGCGCGCGGCGCGCCTCGCACGCAAGCAGCCGGCGGCGCGGTAGCGCGTCCCCGCGATCCCCTCCCCCGGACCTCGCCGCTCATCGCCGAGAGCGCCCCGGCGCCCGCCTCGCTTGCGCGGGGCGGTCGGCGGCGGGCGCGTCGCTCTCGCCGGGCGCGACGGGCAACGAGGTCGCCTCGCCGGGGGCAGGCGCAGCCTCGTCGCCAGCGAAAGGCGCCGTCTCTGCGGAGGCGGCAGGAGCTGCCGCGTCGCCAGCGAAAGGCGCCGCCTCCACGGAAGCACCCGCCGTGGCGGCGGCGCGGCGCTTCCGCGGACGCCTGGGGAAGAGCGGGAGCTGCTGCTCCAGCACCTGGCTCCGCCAGGCGAGCAGCGTCTGCGCGCGCCGGCGCGCCGTCTCCTTCGCGATGCCGGCGGTGGAGCGGTACAGGCGGCGCGCCAGCGCAACCACGGTGGGCGCCGCCGGCTCGAAGAGATCGGGCGCGACCTCCTTCACGACGTCGCACGCGAAGATCGCGCGCCGCAGCTGAGCCCGCTCGTCGGCGGTGCCCGGCGGGACGGCGAGCAGCCCGCGTCCAGCCGGCGTGATCGAGACGTCGTCGTCGCCCAGCCACCCGAGGACGCGGGCGGCGGCGAGCGCATAGCCGACGTGGCGCACGGAGATGCCCGTCTGCTGCGCGATCTCGTCCTTCGCGGACGCCCCTCCTGCGAGCGCCTCGAGCACGCGCCGCACGTTGGCGAGGTTGTCGGCCTGGGGGATCTCGGTGCTGCGGAGCAGGCGGGTCGGCGGCATGGTCGGCGAGGAACCCCCGGCCCCGGCCGGGTGCCGACACCATAGCGCGCGCCGGAGCAGCGCGGACGTCGAACGTGTCCGCCCGGCGCGGGCGAAAGGCCGGCGGGCCCGCGGGGAGGCAGGGCCGGGGCCCCTGCCCTCACCCGGCCCTCTCACGAGGGTCGCCGGGGCGGCATGGCCTTGAAATCCCGGCGCGCACCGCGCCCGTCCCAAGGCCAGCTCGCCTGTCGCGCCTCTTACCGACCGCGGCAGCCGTGGCCGTGGTGGTGGTCGTGGTCTCGGTCGTGGCCGTGCCCGTCACAATCGACGTCGTCGCGGTGGGGCGCGCAGAGGCGACCGTCGTTGTACGCGTCGAGCTTGTCGGCGAGCGGCTCGCCGCTCTCCCACGGCGAGTTGCAGCCCCGGTCCTTGACGTTGCTGCCGAGACGGTACTTCTTGAGCCACTGATCCGCCGCAGCGATGGTGCGCTCGATGCAGCTCGACTGGTTGCCGATGCCGACGTTGAGCTTGGCGACGATGAGGTGCTTCGCGAGGATGTACGTGACGTCGCCCTTCGTCGGACGGCTGATGATGTCGAGGAGCTGGGCCTTCGTGTACGTCTTGCCGCCGATGGTCAGCTTCGAGACCTTCCAGGCGTTCGGGTGGCTCTTCCAGTAACCGGGGGTGCCGGTGCCGGGCGACGCGCACTGGCAGGCGCCGCAGTCGGCCGCGCAGCTCGAGCAGTCCTCGACGCCCGCCTTGCAGACGCCATCGCCGCAGACCGGCGCGCATGCCCCGCAGTCGGCGGCGCAGCTCGAGCAAGTCTCGCCGAACTCGCAGACGCCGCTGCCGCAGACCGGCGGACAGATGCCGCAGTCGCTCGGGCACTCGAGGCAGTTCTCGCCGGCCTCGCAGCGGTCGTTGCCGCAGACCGCGGGGCAAGCGCCGCAGTCGCCAGCGCAGTTCGCGCAGTCCTCGCCGTTCTCGCAGACGTTATTGCCGCAGACCGCGGGGCAGGCGCCGCAGTCGTCGGAGCAGGTGCCGCAATCCTCGCCGGCCTCGCAGGTGCCGTTGCCGCAGACGGGCGGGCAGGCGCCGCAGTCGGCGCTGCAGCTGCTGCAGGTCTCGCTGGCGTCGCAGGTGCCGTCGCCACAGGCGGGCGGGCAGACGTCGCAGTCGGCGCTGCAGCTGCCGCAGTCCTCGCCGACCTCGCAGGCGCCGTTGCCGCAGGTGGGCGGGCAGATGCCGCAGTCGACGGCGCAGGTGGAGCAGCTCTCGTCGCCGCCGCAGACGCCGTTGCCGCAGGAGAGCTGGTAGCCGAAGTCCGCGTCGAGCAGGTCCTGCGCCCAGCCGAGCGAGACCGTGCCCACGTTGTCGAGCCCGCCGTCCGGGTCGGCCGTCGGCTCCTGCCCGGCGAGCGGGCCGCTGGTCATGAAGTTGTCGGCGGTGACGACCACCGAGTGGGTGCCCGCCGGGAGCGTGTCGAAGAGGTAGAAACCCGGCTGGCCGGTGTAGGGGCTGTTGCCGGTGATGGTGAAGTCGATCAGCTGGTCGCCCTGGAACAGCTCGACGCGGACGCCGTTGACGCCGAGCTCGCCGACGTCCGGCTCGTAGAGCCCGTCGGCGTCGCTGTCGAGCCAGACCGTGTCGCCGATCGATGAGTACGTCACGTAGCCGAAGTCGGCGTCGGACACGTTCTCTCCCGCGTCGAGCGACACGGCGAGCGGCTCGTCGTCGGTGGTCAGCTGGTGCCCGAGCGGGAGCGTCGCGTCGTCGACGCTGACGACGTAGCAGCCTGCGTCGAGCTCGCCGAAGCGGTAGACGCCGTTCGCGTCGGTCGCGGTCGTCTGGAGGGGGGCGCCGTCGGCGGATCCGTCGCAGCTCGCGTCGGCGAAGAGGTCGACGACGACGCCGGAGATGCCGAGCTCCGAGGCGTCCTCGAGGCCGTCGGCGTTCGCGTCGAACCACACTTTATCGCCGATCGATCCCTTCGGCGTCGTGTAGCAGATCTCGAGGAACGGGCGCTGGGACGAGTCCGTGTGCGCGCTGCCCCTGTACGAGGTCTTGCCGTTCTCGTCCTCCTCGAGGAGGATCCCGTGATTGGGCGAGACGCCGCTCACCCACTCCTGGACCAGCTCCGTGAGATCGAGCTCGCGCCAGGCCGAGCCGCCGGAGTCGAACGACGTGAAGAACGTCGGATCGATGCCGCCGAGGCTGTTCCAGGTGACGTCCGCCTCGCTCCAGGGGGCGAGCACCCGGTGAGCGCGGACGGTCTGGGCCGTGCTGCTGTAGGTCAGGACATAGAACTTCGCCGATGTGACGAGCGAGCTCGCGGGTATGGCGCCGAGCTCGAAGCCGAACAGGGCTCGTTTCTCGCCGACGGTGCTGGAGTACCCCGTGTTCACCTCGAAGGGGGTCGGGACGTGATAGCTCGGGGCGAGGCTCCAGATCTCGGCGTTGTAGACGTCTCCCAGGACGCCCCGCTGGATCACGGTGCACGTGGGCGTCGGCGCGGCGGTGGTGGCGAGGCTCGAGGCGGTGCTGAGCAGCGTGGCGAGCGCTGCGGAGGACGCGATGGATATCTGCTTCATGGGTAGCTCCTTTGAGGTCCTTGCGAGGATCGAACCACGATGGAGCGTCATCCGAGCCGCATGCGCCATGACACACGGGTCAGGCGAAAGTCGGTTTCGTGGGCTCCGGTCAGACCGCGCTCCGCGGGCTGATCACGATCAGATCAGGTGCGCGAGGCGTCAGCGTGAAATCGGAGAGCGGATGCGCACAGGTCCAGTGTTCAAGTTAGCAATACGATCGTCAAACTGTCCAGACATTTGCGAGGGACAACCCCCAAAAGGAACATCGCGCGGCTGACGACTCGCACGACTCGCACGACTCGCACGATTCGCGGCCGTGCGGTGACGTTTTTGGGCACCTCGCTCCAGGCCTTCACGCTCCACAAACGGGAGCGTTGTGCCCGAGGGGGATCTCGGCGCGTTCAGCACCAAACGCTCCGCGCGGCAGCGCTCTGCGTCGCTCGGAGCTCACCAGAACAGGATCCAGTACAGCGATGTTGGCCCCGATTTGATGCTGAATGCGCACAGGACCATCTTTCAAATTAATAAATGCTACTTTCGATTGTCCAGATCTTTTTTTGCGGGCGAGTGTTCTTCTTCGTCTTTTTTTGCCCGGCTTTCGCTCGGAGGCGCTGGGTTCAGTTCGTCCGCCGAGCGGTGGACACGTGTTGGTCCAGGACGCGCACGCAGGGATACCGGGCGTCCGTCGACTGTCACGGTGCCTTATCACTCTGAACGGAAACAACACCCGAGAGAGATGCCGCCTTGATAAGGCCTGCAGGGGGCAGGCAACGGCCATCGGAGAGCGCGCTGGGGCGTTCGGCGGCGCCTCGGGCGCGGCTCGACGGGACGGCGCCGCGCG
Source organism: Sorangium sp. So ce836 (assembly GCF_028553905.1). Lineage (NCBI taxonomy): Bacteria > Pseudomonadati > Myxococcota > Polyangiales > Polyangiaceae > Sorangium > Sorangium sp. So ce836. Next base: position 8,241,628 of record NZ_CP102233.1, read on the forward strand.
GAACTTGGCCCGCGCACGCCCCCTCTGGCATCTGCTCCGGGTGCGATCGCGTCTCTACCTCGCGCTCGCCGCCGCGGCCGCCCTGTGGATCGCGCCGGCGACGGCATCTCCGGCGCCGCCAGGCGTTCGCAAGCTCCACGTCGCGGGCGGCGCGGTCCACGCGGCGGTCGGCGCGTCGAACAAGCAGGTGCGCCTCACGCTCGACCCCGATCTCCAGCGCGCCGCCGAGCGCCTCCTCGCCCGCTCCGGCGCGCCCGAGGGCGCCATCGTCGCCTCCGACGTCCGCACCGGCCGCATCCTCGTCTGGGCCAGCCGCGGCAAGCGCGACTACGTCGCCACCCCGCTCGCCCCGAGCGCGAGCCTCTTCAAGATCGTCACCGCCGCGGCGCTCCTCGAGGCCGGCAAGGTGAATGTCGCGACGCCCGTCTGCTACACGGGCGGCATGAGCGCCATCACGGCGCGCGACCTCCAGGGCCGCGGCGCCACCTGCACCGTCTTCGGCGAGGCGCTCGGCCGCAGCATCAACGGCGTCTTCGCCCGCCTCGCCGGCCAGCACCTCACGGCCGCCGACCTGCGCCGCAAGGCCCGCGATCTCGGCTTCGACGGCGAGGTCCCCATCGACGTCCCGGTCGCGCCGAGCGCCGCCCGGATCCCGGACGACGCGCTCGGCCTCGCCCGCGCCGGCGCGGGCTTCTGGAGCGGCCGCCTCAGCCCGCTCGGCGCCCTGTTCGCGATGCAGACCATCGCCAACGACGGCGAGCGCGTCCGGCTCTCGCTGCTCGCGCCGCCGGGCGCGCACGCCGGCGGCGACGCGGCCGCGCCGGCGCCGCGGAGCACCGACGGCCGCGGCCTCCGGCCCGAGGTCGCGCGCACCCTCCGGTCGATGCTCGAGGTCACCACGCGGCGGGGCACCTGCGCCAAGGCGTTCCGCAAGCCGGACGGCACGCGCGCCCTCGGCACCATGCCCGTCGCCGCCAAGACCGGCACGCTGGTCGGCGGCAGCCCCGCGCGGATGTTCTCGTGGTTCGCCTCGTTCGCGCCGTCCGATCGCCCGGAGATCGCCGTCTCCGTGATGCTGGCCAACGACATCGCGTGGCGCACCAAGGCGAACCTCGTCGGCCGCGAGCTGCTCGAGATCTACTTCGGCCGGAGGCGCCCGGGCCCCGTCGCCCGACGGCGCTGACGGACGGCGCCGGGCTGGGCTACCCTGCGGCGAGCCGCATGAACGCCCGAGACCGCATCCCCCCCCTCCTCCAGCACCTGCGCGAGGCCTACCCCGACGCGCGCTACGAGCTCAACTGGGAGACGCCGCTCGACCTGCTCGTCGCGACCATCCTGGCCGCGCAGTGCACCGACGAGCGCGTCAACCGGGTGACCGCCACCCTCTTCAAGAAGTACACGACGGCGCAGGCGTACGCCGACGCCCCCACCGAGGTGCTCGAGGAGGAGCTCAAGCCGACCGGCTTCTACCGGCAGAAGACGAAGACGGTGAAGGCCGCGTGCCAGGCGCTCGTCGCGCGCTTCGGCGGCGAGGTGCCGAGCGCCATGGCCGAGCTCACCTCGCTGCCGGGCGTGGCCAGGAAGACGGCGAACGTCGTGCTCAACACGGCGTTCGGCCTCCCCTCCGGGATCATCGTCGACACCCACGTCGCCCGCCTCAGCGGCCGCATCGGCCTCTCGAAGCGCGAGAAGCCCGAGCAGATCGAGGAGGACCTCATGCGGATCGTGCCGAAGGATCAATGGACCTTCTTCGGCCCTGCCATGGTCCTGCACGGCCGGTACACGTGCGTGGCCAGGAAGCCCAAGTGCGCGGAGTGCCGCATGAGCGATCTCTGCCCGAAGGAAGGGGTCTGAGCGCGATGAAGATCGATCTGCCCGGCTCGTGGCAAAGCGTGCTCGCGGACGAGCTCGAGAAGCCCTATTTCCAGCAGCTGACGCGCTTCCTTTCGGCCGAGCGCAAGGCCCACCGGGTCTTTCCGGCCGAGGAGGACGTCTTCGCCGCGTTCAAGCTCACGCCGTACGAGCGCGTGCGCGTGCTGCTCCTCGGCCAGGACCCGTACCACGACGAGGGGCAAGCCCACGGGCTCTGCTTCTCCGTGCGCCCGGGGGTCCCGCCGCCGCCGTCGCTCGCCAACATGTACAAGGAGGCGCTCTCCGATCTGCCGGACTTCGAGGTCCCGAGCCACGGCTGCCTCACCGCCTGGGCGAGCCAGGGCGTGCTGCTGCTGAACACCGTGCTCACCGTCCGCGCGCACACGCCGAACTCGCACAAGAGCCAGGGCTGGGAGACGTTCACCGACGCCGTGATCCGGAAGGTCAACGACAGGCCCGACGGTGTCGTGTTCGTGCTCTGGGGCGGCCACGCGCAGAAGAAGGCGAAGCTCATCGACGCGCGCCGCCACACGGTCATCAAGGCGGCCCACCCCTCGCCGCTGTCGGCGAGGAGCGGCTTCTTCGGCAGCAAGCCGTTCTCGACCATCAACGCCGCCCTGCGCGCCCGCGGCGCCGGGGAGATCGACTGGCGCCTCCCGGAGCTCGAGTAGCGCCGCGATGCCCCGGCGGAAGCGCTCCCTGCCGCTCGCCGCGGGCACGCGGTACACCCCCGCCGTCCTCGAGGGCATCGCCGACGGCGAGCGCGCCGCGCTCGCGCTCGCGCTCGGGAAGCGCACCGAGGCCGGCGCCGTGGCGGCTGCGGCCGCGGCGCTCGCGCACGCCGAGGCGCTGGAGGCGGCCGCGGTGGCCGCCGAGCCGCCCGCCCGGCCCATCGCGTGCCGGGCCGGCTGCTCGACCTGCTGCGTCAGCAAGGTGCTCGTGCTGGCGCCGGAGGTGCTGCGCATCGCGGCCCACCTGCGCGCCACCCGGACCGAGGCGGAGCTCGCCGCGCTCGCCGAGCGCGTGCGCGCCGCCGACGCCGCGACGCGAGGGCTCTCCCGGATCGAGCGCGCCGAGGCCCGGGTCCCCTGCCCGCTCCTCGACGAGCGCGGCGCCTGCTCGGTCCACGCCGTGCGCCCGATCGTGTGCGCCGGCTGGAGCTCCCTCGACGCCGCGGCGTGCGAGCGCCACTTCGCCGCGCCCGCGGCCGTCGCCACGGCGCCGATGCACCGCCCGAGCTACGAGGTCGCGAACGCCGTGCTCGCCGGCCTGGGCTGGGCCGCGAGGGAGCAGGGCCTCGACGCCGCGCCGCTGGAGCTCATCGCCGCGCTGCGCATCGCGCTCGAGCGCCCGAACGCCGGCGAGCGGTGGCTCGCGCGCCTGCCCGTCTTCGCCGCGGCCCGCGACGCCGAGTGGCAGGCGGACCGCCTGCGCGAGGCGTGATCGCGCGGACCGCGGCGCCCCCGGCGCCATCAGGACGGTTGGCAGGCGAAGGAATCGGTCTACTCTGACGCGCCGCGAGGCCGCCGCCCGCCGGCGCCTCCCGACAGGACACAGGACAAGGAGGATCCATGAAGGTCTACGGACATCCCATGAGCACGTGTACGCGCAAGGTGCTGACGGTGCTCGCCGAGAAGGGTCACGAGGCGCAGGTCGTGGTCATCGACCTGGGGAAGGGCGAGCAGAAGCAGCCCGAGCACCTCGCGCGCCACCCCTTCGGCGTGATCCCGGTGCTCGAGGACGAGGACTTCAAGCTCTACGAGTCGCGGGCGATCATCCGGTACCTCGACCAGAAGCTCCCGGGCCCCTCGCTCACGCCGACCGAGCTCAGGGCGAAGGCGCTCATGGATCAGTGGCTCAGCGTGGAGCAGTCCTATGTCTCCGGGCCCGCCATCAAGATCCTCTACCAGCGCGTCCTGCTCCCGATGCGCGGCCAGCAGGGCGACGAGTCCCTCGTCGCGTCGGCCAAGGCCGAGCTCGCGAGGGCGCTCGACGTGATCGACAAGGTGCTGGCCGGCCAGGAGTACCTCGCGGGCTCGACCTACTCGCTGGCCGACATCTCGTGGATGCCATACATGCAGTGTCTCGCGATCACGAAGGTCGAGGACCTCATCAACGACCGGCCGAACGTCGCGGCCTGGTGGAAGCGCGTCAGCACGCGTCCGGCCTGGGTGAAGGTCTCGTCCTGATCGCCGCGGCCCTGCCCTGAGCGGGCGGGCCGCCGTCCGCACCGGCCCGCCGCGGTGGGCCGCGCCGGGAATGCCGGCGCGGGCTGCTCGCCGGAGCGGGCTCGAAGCTGCTGCGGCGGCCGGTCGCGGTCTCCTCTCGAAAGCCCCTCGTCGGCGCCTTTCTCCGCGCATGAGCGCGAGGAGGAGCCGGCAACCGCGCTCGCCACAGCGCAAGCGCCCAGCGCGACGACGAGGCCGCACGCCGTCATGACGCCCGCGGCGAACGCGGAGCGACGTGCGCAGGCCCAGAGCGCGCGCGTCGCCCTCCACCACGCTGCGAGGACCGCGCCAGCCACGAGGAGCACGAGCAGCGCCGCCCCTCCGATGACGCCCGCGCCGCGAATCGGGCTCGGCACCGCGATGACGCCCGCGTACGCGAGCGGCAGAAGGACGAGATTGACGCTCAGCACCACGCAACCCAGGCCGACGAAGGGATGACGCAAGAGCCACGGAGCGCGCGGGACCCACGCTCTCGCGACAGCGCTCGAACGGCGTCGCCAGATCTCGACGAGCTTGCCTGCGAGGGCCATCCCAGAGGTGAAGGAGAGCGCGGCGCGCGTGATGTCGATGCCGGCATCGACGGCGCGCGGCTCGATGCCTCCCGTCGCGCCGAGGAGGCCTGCGCCAGCGACCGCCAGGACAGCAGCCCAGGCGACCAGGAGGAGCAGCATGACGGGCGCCGCGATCAGGAACGACAGGACCGCAAGGGCGACCGCCGCGAGCACAGCCTGCCCATGGCTCGAGACGGAACCCGGTGCGGACGAAGATGACACGGAACCAGGTAAGGTGGGGGCCATCATGTCGGCCGAGTGCAACTGGCTGGCCAGCGTCTCGCGGAAGGCACCGGCACGCGGAGCATGCGCTCGGCGCAGGGCGACGCGCGATGCGCAGCCAGCGGCCCAGCCATGCGCCTCGATCGCGAGGTGATCGCGTTCAGCGCGCGTGGCCGTGCCGGGTGATCGCGATCAGCTGCGAGGCAGCTCGAAGCGCGGCGCGCCGGCATCTCGGGCGCAGGCCTCGATGCCCGCAACGCACGGCGCGTCGTCGGCATGCCGGGTGTCCAGCGCGCCATCGGCTTTCATCTGCTCTCCGGCCGCGCCGCTCACCGCCTCCGCGAACGCCGCTCGCCGGCCTCCTGCTGGATCGCCTTGAGCCGCCGGAGCAGCTGACCTCGGGAGAGCCCGAGGCGCCTCGCGGCTCGAACCTGGTTGCCACCGCAAGCGTCGAGCGCCTCCAGGATCGCCTCGCGCGTCGGCGGTGGCGCTGCGGCCGCCGCCGCGCGCGCGCCGAGCATCTGCTCCACGATCGAGAGCTTGAGCCCCGTCGCCGGATCTGCCGCCGCGACCAGGCGACCCATGCCCCGCACGTTCTCGGGCCAGTCGTGGAGCATCATGAGCTCCACCGCCTCGACGTCCACCCGCACGCGACCCAGATCCAACGGCCCGTACGAGCGCTCCCAGAGCGCCTGCAGGATCGCGAACGCGTCCTCCGGCCGCTCCCGGAGCGGCGGCAACGCGATGCGCACGGGAAACCGCGCCAACAGGTCGAGACGGAACCTCCCTTGCTGGACTGCCTCCTCCGGCGGACGGTTGGTCGCCGCGATGATGGCGATATCCACAGGCACCGGCTCCGTCGCGCCCACCGCGAGCACCTCCCGGTTCTCGAGGACCCGCAGCAGCTTGGGCTGCAGCTCGATCGGCAGCTCCCCGATCTCATCCAGGAACACCGCCCCTCCGGCGCTCGCTCGCAGCAGCCCGGGGTTCCTCGCGCCGCTCCCCGAGAACGCCCCGCGTTCCCAGCCGAAGAGCTGCCCCTCGAAGACGCTCGCGACGATGCCTGCCACGTTGACGCGCGTGAACGGCCCCTTCGAGCGCCCGAGCACCTGCACGACCGCCTCGGCGACCATCTCCTTGCCGGTGCCGCTCTCCCCCGTGATGAGCACGTTGCGCACGGGCCGCCTGGCGAGCCGGTCGAGCTCGGCGCGCGCAGCGCCGAGCCCCCACGGCCCCGCGAGGCCGCCGATCGCGGGCTCCGGCTCGGATCGACCGGCATACGTCGCGCGATAGCATACGTCGCGCGATAGACGAGCAGGGTTTCGCCCGCGCGCAGGACGGCCCCATCCTCGAGCGGCACCGGCTCGCCGGGTGGGAGCCGGTGGCCGTCGAGCCATGTCCCATTGCGCGAGCCCACATCCTCGACCTGGAGCTGCCCTCCCGCCCGCGTCAGGCGAAGGTGGTTGGACGAGACCTTCGTGTCGTTGAGCCCCGCCGCCGCGAGCCACCCTCGCCCCGCGGAGATTCCAGGGGGCGGCAGCGGCACGAGGACGTTGGCAGGAAAAGCGGCGAGCAGCGCTGGAACGCCCCGAGCCCCGCGCGTGCCGGTCGGGGGCCGGTGCTCGTCGGTCGGCACATCGCGCGGCGGGCGGGTGGTCATCGCGCCCCCGTCATCGTATCGCCGCGGCGGCTCCCCAGCGAGCCCGCCGTGCGCCCCTGTTCATTCGACATCCAACGCGACGGCGATCCGCACCGACGCGCTGGCCTTCTCCCCCACGTACAGCAGCAAGCCCTGGCACAGCACGCTGCTCTTGAGCCAGTCGTGGTTGGACGCGACGCGCCCCTCCGAAAGCGACACACCCGCCTCCATCACCCGGACCACGACCTCGCCGCGCACCAGCTCGGTCGTCGTGACTTGCAGCCGCTCGGGCTGGCTCCGGGCTGTCGGATCCTGCGTGAACGGGACACAGAGCTCCTCCCCCGTGGACTTGCGGTGCACGCATGCCTCTGCGGCCGGGTGGGTCCTGGCCATGTCCTCGCTGAAGCTGCTCTCGCCCTCAGGCCGCCGGGCTACCCCCGTGAGCCGCAGCGACCAGGTGCGCTCCGGCAACGGGACGTCCTCGCACGGCGCCGACAGGCAGCTCATCCCCTTGGAGAGACAGTCTCCCTGCTTTCTGCAGCACGGCGTCACCTCGGGCGGCTTCGGCGGCGCGACCTGGAGCGGATCGGGCTGCACGGAGGCAACGCCCGGCGCAGCGGACGGGATCAGGGGCACCTCCTCGTCGGCGTCCGGCTCCGGAGATCGCGCGAGCATCGCGGCGCCTGCGGAGGCAGCAACCCCGAGCGCCAGCCCGAGCGCCAGAAGGAGCGCGGATTGCCCTACCTTGCCGGGCGGCCGCGGCTCGGAGGGCGGCTCCGCGCGCAACGTGCGCGGGCTCGGCGCGGGAACGGAGGTCACGGCAGACCACCGCGGCCCGGCCGTGGAAGGCGCCGGAGAGAGCGTCGGGGCGGAGGGCCGCAGCGCCGCGGAGGGCAACGAGGTCATCGGTGTGGTCCGGGGCGCGTCGCTCGATCGCGGTCCGTACCAGGAAGCTCGTCCGGGCTGCATCTGGAGCTCGGTCGGGCCAAGGTGCGGATCGGTCGCGCTCGCGCCCGGCGGCGCGACGCGCAGCGGCCCCGGGCTCACCGCCGCCGCCGCCTCGATCTTCTGCAGGAGCGCCGCGCCCTGGGCCAGCCGCCGCCGCGGCTGGATCTCGAGGCAGGCGCGGATCACCTCGGCCCAGAGAGCGTCCGGCACCTGGGGCGGCCAGGGGCGATGTCCTTGCTCCGCCGCGACATAGGCATCGACGAACGCCTCGACCGGCGCGTCCGGAGAGAGCCCGGTCGGATGTGCTCCGCAGAGCAGCTCGCACGCGAGCACCCCGAACGCGAACACGTCGCGGGTGAAGCCTTCGCGCAGCGGGAGCCAGAGCCCAGGCGCGAGCAGCTCGGGCGACAGGTACGCAATGGTGCCGATCACCGCGCCCGTAGCCGTCAGCGGCCTCGGGTTTCCGGCGGGCGCGGCGATCCCGAAGTCGATGAGCCGCACGCTGCCGGGCGCATCCGTGGCAGCCCAGAACGCATCCGTGACGAGCACGTTGGCCGGCTTCAGATCGCGGTGCAAGAGGCCCAGACCATGCACATGCGCCAGCGCGGTCGCGATCTGGACCAGCACGGCGCCGCGTTGAGCGAGCGACATTCGCGCCGCCGCCTCCGTGAGCGACTGGCCTTGGACGAAGTCGAAGACCAGCCCCACGACGCCGTCCGCAGGCGCCTCGAAGAGGGCGCGACAGGGGATCAGCGCCGGATGCACGGCGCCGGCGACGGCTCTTGCCTCGCGCCGGGCCCGCTCCGCGGCCCCCGCCTCGAGGCCGCCGAGGAAGAACAGCTTGAGGGCGCGCAGGCTCCCGTCGAGCGGATCGTGGACCTTCCAGACGGCGCCCTGCCCTCCTCGGCCGAGAGGCTCGATCAGGGTGTAGCGGTCGACGCGGACGCCGGGGTGGAGCTGCACGGTCCATAGTTACCGCAGCGGTCTGGCCAACAGAAGGGGTGACCCGGGCTGGCAGCGGGAGCGCTCGCCCGCGTGAGGTTCTCTGGCCCGGTCCTCTGGAATTCCGCCCCGCCCACATTACGCGAGACGTCGCCCGTTCTGCGCATCGCAGATCTCCCTTCGTGGGATCCACCTCGTCTCGACGTGGGCATAGCTGTCTGACATCGGGCAGCTGTGCCCATGTTAAGCCCGGCTCAACGCTCCTGTTGAATGGTTCGTAGAATCCGGCCGCGGATGTCCATTACCCGGCGCGAGCTCGGCTCCACCCCATCGAGCAGCCCCACCAGGTTGAACAGGTCGAAGGCCGCGGCCCAGCGCTCGAAGTCTTCGGCCAGCGGCGCATGCGCGCGGTACGCGCCCGCGAACGCCGCCACGAACTCGGCCCCTGGCCCCCACCGCAGGAGCTGCCCGACGTCCATCAGCGCCGGTCCGGCGTACGCGAACTCCCAATCGAGCACGAGGAGCTCGCTCGACGGGAGCCAATGCAGGTTGGAGGCCTTGAAGTCTCCATGCAGGAGCACGGGGGCCGACGCGAGCTCGCGGAGCCGCCCTGCGTGCGCGTCGAGAAAGGCGCTCACGCGGTCGCCGAGCTCGCCGCGCAGGGCTGGAGCCAGCCTGTCGAGGACCGAGGCGACGTAGCTGCGAAGCGCGCCCACGCCGTCGGCAAACGGCACGGCGACGGCGAGATCCGGCCCGAGGAAGCCCGCGGTGTCGAAGCCGACGCCGTGGATCTCCGCGAGCGCGCGCCCGGCCGCAGCGCCGCACGCCGCGGTGTCCTGGAGGGGCCCGTGGGCGACGTGCTCGAGGAGGAGAAAATCGTCGCCCGCCGACAGGACCGCCGGGACGCGGAACGACCTCCAGCCCCGCGCGAGCAGGCCGGCCTCCTTCGACGCCGCGGCCGGATCTCGCCGGTACACGCGCAGCACACGATCGGCGCCGAGGCGCACGTTCACGTTGGCGAGCCCGCCGGCGAGCTCCTCCACGTCGCCGGAGAACGGCCCGATGCGCCGCTCGATCTCGGCGCGAGCCAGGGTCTGGACGTGCGCGGCGCGCTCCCACGCGCGCTCGGGGTTGCGGACGAGCCTCATGCGCCTCTTCATGCACGGAGCGCGCGGCGCGTCGAGCGCTCGCCGGCGCCTCGGCCCCCCGGCGCGAACGTGACGCCCGCAGCGCTCGCCGGCGGCCGCTCCACGCCCGCGCGGCGGCCCCGACGCGCGCCGGCGCCCTCCCTCGGACGCCGCCCTCGGAGTACGCTACGCGCATGCCCGTGTACCGCTCGTTCGCCATCGAGCACGCCGCGTCGGTCGCCGCGGCGGCCCGGACCGACGTGGGGCTCAGCCGCGAGCACAACGAGGACACCTTCCTGATCAGCGATCTCGCGCGCGGGCTCGCCCACGGGCCCGCGGCGGCCCAGGCGTCGGCCGAGCCGCCGCTCGCCCTGGCGCTCGGCGTCTACGACGGCTCGGGCGGCGCGTCGTCCCCCGACGCGGCGAGCCGGCTCGCCGCGCGCACGGTCCACGCCGCCCTCGCCCGAGCCGCGCCGCGCTCGAGCGACGCGCTCGAGCGCGGCCTGCTCGCGGCGCTCGGCGAGGCAGGGCGCGCCGTCCGCGACAACGCCCGGAGGAGCCCGCAGCACCGGAGCAGCGGCACCACGGCCACCGTCGCCGCGCTCTGCGACGAGCGCCTGCTGCTCGCGCAGGTCGGCGACAGCCGCGCCTACCTCCTCCGCCGCGGCGCCCTCACGCAGGTCACCCGCGACCAGACCCTGGTCCAGTCGCTGCTCGAGAGCGGCAAGCTCCGCCCCGAGGAGGCCGCCACCTTCGAGCACCGGGGCGTGATGCTCCAGGCCCTCGGGCTGCGCGAGCGCCTCAGCATCGCGCTCTCCGCCGTGGAGCTCCGCCGCGGCGACACCCTGCTGCTCTGCACCGATGGGCTGAGCGACCTGATCGACGATCCGCACATCGCCGCCGCGCTCGACGCCCACCCCGATCCGGCAGCGGCCGCAGGCGCCCTGATCGACGCCGCCCTCGCCGCCGGCGGACGCGACAACGTGACCGCGCTGGTCGCGCGGTTCGACGGCCCGTGGCTCGCCCCGCCGGACGGCGATGGTTCCCTGGAAGTTATCGAGATCGCTCGGTTTTCCGAGGGACCTACCCGCCGCTACGACGGCCCGCCGACCTCGGGCGGGACGTGAGCGCGACGGGCGCGCGGCGGGCGATCGGCACAGCCGCTCATCGCCTGTCAGGGTCGTCCTCGAGCGAGGAATTTTGCACGACAGAGCGCCAGCGGGCGACATCGCCGACAGCCGGCCTCGGCCCGATCCGGCCGCGCTCGGGCTTGCCTTCCGCGGTGATTTCAGCGATCCAACTCGGACGGGGCTCGCCTCGGAGAGGGGGGGAGCCGCATGCTGTCTTTCGGGACGGAGGGGAGGATCATCGTTCTATGGAGCAGCGCACACTCGGTTCTACGGGCGTCAAGATTCCGGTCGTCGGACAGGGCACCTGGCAGATGGAGACGGGGGACGAGGCGGGCTGCATCGACGCCATCCGGCGGGGGCTCGACGCGGGCATGACGCACATCGACACGGCCGAGATGTACGGCTCTGGCGCGGTCGAGGAGCTCGTGGGAAAGGCGATCGAGGGGCGTCGCGACGAGGTGTTCCTCGTCTCCAAGGTATTGCCGAACAACGCGAGCTACTCCGGCACCATCGCCGCGTGCGAGCGCAGCCTGGAGCGGCTCCGCACCGACCGGCTCGATCTCTATCTCCTCCACTGGCCCGGGTCGCACCCGCTCGAGGAGACCTTCCGCGCCTTCAAGGACCTGAGGGCCCAGGGCAAGATTCGGTATTTCGGCGTCAGCAACTTCGACCAGGCGGAGCTCTCGAAGGCCATCGCGATCGCCGGAGTGAACGAGATCGCGTGCAATCAGGTGCTCTATCACCTGCTCGAGCGGGCGGTCGAGCACCGGGTGCTGCCGCTCTGCGAGCGGCACGGCATCGCGGTCGTCGCCTACAGCCCCTTCGGCTCGGGCCGGTTCCCGGCGCCGGACAGCACGGCGGGCCGGGTGCTCGCGTCGATCGCCGCCGCCCACCGCGCGACCCCGCGGCAGGTCGCGCTGCGCTTCCTGCTGCGCCGCCAGCCGGTCTTCGTGATCCCGAAGGCGGCGAGCGCCGCGCACGCGCTCGACAACGCGGCCGCGGGCGACCTGCGCCTCACCAGCGAGGACGTCGCCCGCCTGGAGACGGCGTTCCCGCTCGGCCGCGACCGCGGCGTGCTGCCGACGCTCTGAGGGCTCGAGGCCGCGCCGGCGGCTGCGCGCGAGAGTTGACATCGCAAATGTGAACGCTCACAATGTGTACCTCACCGTGATCGCGGCGAGCGGAGATCCAGCGAGGCGAGGCCATGTCGGCGCCGGATCTTCGGGCCATCGAGCGGCCTGCTCGGCATCGCGCGCCGGCACCCAGCGGCGGAGCGCGCGCGGGTGCGCGCGGTGAAAATCAAAACGAAACGACCTCACGCAGAGGGCGCGCCTCGTGGAACGCTGCCGGTGAGGGCGAAATCGCGCCTGGGGATTCACATGAACAACCAACCCACGTTCGCTCGGATCACACTTTTCGCGGTGCTGGTCGGCTCTTACGCTCTCTCGGGTTGCGGTGGTGACGGTGATCACGGCGCGGGCGCGTCGGGCAACACCCCTCAAGGCGGATCGGGCGGGGCCGCCGTCTCGGGCAGCGGCGGTGGCGCTGCGACCGGCGCGTCCGCGGGAGGCGCTTCGGCCAGCGCGGGAGGTGAAGGAGGCGCCGCCACGGGCGGTGGGGCGCCCAGCGGCGGAACGACGTCGGCCGGCGGCGAGGCCGGCGCTGGGGGCGCGACGGGGGCAGGCGGCCAAGACGAATTCGAGCCGGTGACCATCTCGTTCGGGACCAAGCTCGATCCGCGCGCTGTGGTGCTCGAGGCGCGAGCGCTCGCCACGTCCGTCGCCGATCCAAGCTCGCCGCAGTGGCGCGCCAAAGGCGACCAGCGCAGGACCTATCGCTTTCCAGCCGCCGGCGCCGACGTTCCTTACCGCGTCTGCGTCCCGAATCGCTGGGACGGCGCGTCGGAGCTGCCCCTCGTGATGTTCTTGCACGGCGCTGGGAACGACGAGAGCTCGTACCTGGATCAGAACGCCAAGCAGATGGTGACGCTGGCCGACCAGCATGGCGTGGTGCTGGTCTCGCCGCTCGGCTACAACGGCGCGTACGGCAACTTCCTGCGGCTCCCGGCCGTGTTCGGGCAGCCCGAGGAGGCGGAAAAGCTCCTGGCCATGGTTACGCCCGAGCGCGTGCGCGATCAGGAGCTCAGCGAGAAGGACGTCATCAACGTCCTGGAGCTGGTGCTGAACGAGTACCCGATCGATCGCAGCGCGATGTTCCTCACCGGACACTCGATGGGGAGCGGCGGCACCTGGTACATCGGCGCCAAATACGCCGACTACTGGACGGCTCTGGCGCCCATGTCCGGACCCTTCGTCCAGGAGTCGGGCTATCCTTGGGACCGGCTGCGCGACATGCCCATCTTCGTGACGGAAGGGACCCGCGGCACGCCTTCCCTGACCGGCAGCCGGGAGCTGCGCGACTGGATGACGGCTGGCGGCTACGCGATCACGTACAAGGAAGTCGACGCGGACCACGCAGGAATGGTTCCGCTCGTGCTGCCCGACGTCTTCGACTTCTTCGACCGCCCGTAGCCTCCGCGCTCGCCGCGCGCCTTCGTCGTTCGGAGCCGCGGCACAGCTCGACCTCGGGCGGGCCGAAAGCGAGCCGCCGGGGCTCGAGCGCCGACGCGTCAAGCTGCATCAACCCACGGCGCGACAGCATCCGCGCAGATCCGCCGGGGGAACGCCCAGCTCATCGCGGCGCTCCCCCTGGCGAGCTCACCGCGGCGGTGGAGGGACCTGCGGCGAACGAGGCGGCGGCGCGGCAGCTTTCGCGTTGGGCGGCGCGGCGGGCTCCTCGGGCGGCTCGTTCGTGGCGACGTACGCGAACGTCAGCAGCAGGTTGTTCTGGATCTGGAACAGATCGACGAGCTGTGGCTGCCGGATGGCCTTGAATTGGTAGTCGAGCGACGCCCAGTCGATGAGCTTGAAAGACAGATGCCCAAAGATCTCCACGTTGGTCAGGTCGGCCGCCCCGGGCTGCTCGCCCATCGTCGGATCGATCATCGCGAGCTCGGCCGGCGTGAGATCGGTGTGCACGAGCGGCGCCATCACCTCGACCCCTACCCGGTAGGTCACCCGCTTCTTCGCCAGGCCGCCCCAGACCCCCGCAACGAGCTCGACACCGAGCTGGTTGAAGTTCGACAGCTCTCGCACCTCCACGACCGTCGGCGTCCTGACGGGGTTGTCGTTGACGACGAGCTGCTTGGCGCCGATCGTCTCGCGCACTCCGACGCCCAAGCGCGTCTCGACGTTGAGGATCCGGCTTGTCACCGGGCGCGCGAACGCGCCGGCCGACTCCTTGAAGAGCGTCGGCCGGAACGGATCCGAGAGCCGCAGTCGGTTCAGCCGATCAGCGGCGCCGCCCACGGTGTCCACGCGCCCGTCAGGCCGGGTGATCGCATAGGAGAAACCGGCGGGCCGCACATCGACCCCCGCGAAGACGGAGCTTTGGACCGAGAGTCGCCCGAACACGCCAGCCCAGTCGATGATATGATAGAGATAAATCGATTCGGCCATGAGGCTGTCCGTGGACTTGACGAACTCCGGGACGATCGGCGTGCGGGTGGCGCCCTCGCCGAGGGAGAACAGGCTGCGAAACTCGTGACCTTCGTGGTTATACTCGGCGCTGCCGTCGAGCTGAAGCCCGACCGTGACCGCGGCGCCGGTCGGCTGCCCGACCACGTTCTGGTTATCGCTGAAGTTGGCGTTCGCGCCGGCGCTGACCTTCCAGACCCAACCCTCTATCCGCTTGCTCGCCTCCTTGGCCTCCACGAGGAACCTGGCCCTTGGCACCTCGGCCTTGAGCCCTTTGCCCTTCGGCGGCGGCTCCGCCGCGGCGACGCGCGCGAGCAGGCACATGGAGATGAACAGCGATATCACAGGAGCAGAGAGGGCTCGAATCATTCCAGGTCACCATCCTCCGCGCGCATGGAACCGCAGGACCTGCGGCTGTGTCAACTCGCCAGCTGGCGCCCAGGCGCGGCCCTCCGCGACCACAGGACGCGCGTGTGCACGCAGAGCGCACTCTGCGCCCCCTTGTCGTCCCCTCGGGCGCGCCCTCCGGCTCGCCTCCCGCCGCCGCGCCCGCTGGCTCTCCGCCGGGAGCGCGGCCGGCAGCGAGGTGCGCCGCCTGGGCCGGCTCATGCGCGGTGCCGACAATGACCAGTCCGGGTGACGGGAGGATGACGCCTGCGCCGCCGGCCCCTCACCTCAACAATGGCTTGATTTCCAACCCACGCCATGTTAGTGGCGCCACAAATCCAGGCGCGCCGCTGCCCATGCGGGCGCGTCGGCAGCAGACGAGGAGATGCTTTGTTCATTTCTCACAAATACAAGGCGATTTTCGTCCACATTCAACGAACGGGGGGCAATTCGATTCAGAAGATATTCGAGGAGTTCGATCCGGATCTCATCGAGACGGTGCCGGTCGACCCGTCCAAGAATCGAACGAAGCACTGCTACATCTCGGACATCAAGGCTGCTGTCGACGAGACCGTTTTCAACAGCTACACGAAGTTCTGCGTCGTGAGGAACCCTTTCGACCGCATGGTGTCGTGGTACTCTCATTTCAAGGACAGAGGGAACGATGAGGACGCGCGCATCAGGTTGAACCAGGGCGACAGGACGCTGCGCATGTACTACCGCGGCCTGGCGTTCTTCGGGCGGAACAGCGAGGCCTCGGCGACCTACACGCGGCTATGGCTGAAGCTCTTCCAGATGTTCAAGCGGTTCGAGCCGGGCAGCGCGGAAGAGGTCGCCGTTCGATTCTCCGCGATCGGGGAGCGCGTGATGAGCGAGGTCAACAAGAACGCGTCCAGCTTCGAAGAGTTCGTGATGCTCCCGCGAGACCACCAGGGCGGATTGTTCGAGAGGTTCTTCGTCGATCAGGCGGAGTATGCCTCGTGCGACGGCAAGCTGGTCATGGACAGGATCCTGAAGCTCGAGAACCTCTCCCAGGACTTCGAGGCGCTGGCCAAGGACATTGGCTTCGCGGGCAGGCTCCCCCACGTGAACCGATCGAGCCGCAAAACACGCTATCAGGAATATTACAACGAGAAGACGAGGAGCATCATCTCCGAGAGGTTCAGGCGAGACCTCGAGTGCTTCGGCTATAGCTTCTGAGCTCGGCCGACGGTTCGCTCGGTGATCGCGGGAGCCCCGCCTCTCCGACCAGGGCGCCCCGATCGGAGGAGCTCCCGGCCCGCGTGGCCCGGCGGCTCCTCGCCCCCGGGGCCGCCTGCCCCCGCCGGTACGCGAAGGCGCGCCGCCGGGCCGGACGAGATGCACGTTCCGCCCAAGGATTGGGGCTAGCACGCTGCCTCGGGGAGCGTGTACCATGGCGCCGTCCGGGGTTTCACGGGCGCCGGGGGGGCGTCTCGCGTGTCACCGCTGCCCCCTGTACAACCAGCGCTTCCACCGCCATGACGCTCGTCGACCTGATCACCAGCGAAGCCGCAACCGAACGCAGAGGCCTCCTCGCCGCTGCGAGCTTGGCGGGCGTCGCGAACGCGCTCGTCATCCTCCTCGTCAACGTGATTGTGCAGTCGAACGACAGCAGCGACATGCGCTCGTTCGCCATGTACGTGCTGGCGATCGTGCTGTTCGTCCTCGGCGCTCGGCACACCTGCCACCGGACGGTACACATCATCGAGTCCGGGCTCCACCGCATCAAGGCCAGGGTCGTGGACAAGATCGAGCGGGCGGAGCTCCAGGGGATCGAGCGCCTCGGGACCGCGGAGATCTACGACCGGATCACCGAGAACGTGTCGGTTGTCTCCGACGCGGCCGCGCCGATCGCGCTCTGCTTGCAGTCGCTGTGCATCCTCGCGTTCGCGACCCTCTACATCGCCTGGCTCTCCCCCACGGCCTTCATGGTCATCGCCGCGCTGACGGCGGTCGGCGTGAGCATTTATCTCTCCAACAAGAAAGAGATCAAGCGGTGCCTCCGGGATGCGGCGCGGACGCGGGTCGCCTTCTTCGACCTGATCATGGACCTGCTCGACGGCTTCAAGGAGGCCAAGTTCAGCCGCCGGCGCAGCCGCGAGATCGCCGAGGACATCGTGCAGACGTCCGACTCCCTGCGCGTGATCACGGCCAGGGCGAACATCCTCTTCGGAGAAAACACCATCTTCGCGTCCTGCCTCCTCTTCGCGGTGCTGGGCGGGATCATCTTCATCCTCCCGCGATACAGGGTCATCGACGCCCCGCTGCTCAGCCAGCTCGTCGCGGGCGTCATCTTCGTGTGGGGGCCGCTCGGGATGCTGCTCAACACCTCCCAGGCCTATATCCGCTCCAACGTGGCCCTCGCGCAGATCATGCTCCTGGAGGAGAAGCTCGACGCGGCCACGCGCGAGGGTGCGGCCCTGTCAGACGCCGTGGATCCGTGGACGGGGCGCTTCACGGCCATCGAGGCGATGAACGTCGAGTACCACTACGCCTCGGAGCCGGGCGGCGGCGGCTTCCACGTCGGGCCGGTGAGCCTGACCGTCACCGCGGGGGAAGTCGTGTTCATCGTGGGCGGAAACGGGAGCGGCAAGTCGACCTTCCTCAAGGTCCTCACCGGCCTCTATCCGCCGAGCGCCGGCGTCCTGCGCGTCGATGGCGTGCTCGTCCAGCCGGGCAACGTTGCGCCGTACCGCGAGATGATCTCGGCGATCTTCTCGGATTTCCACCTCTTCACCAAGCTGTATGGGCTGGTCGGCGTCGACGAGGCTTCGGTGCACCGCTTGCTCGGGCAGATGCAGCTCGACGGCAAGACGTCGTTCGCGCAGCAGCGCTTCACGCGGCGCGATCTGTCGACCGGCCAGCGCAAGCGCCTCGCCATGATCGTGGCGCTCCTCGAGGATCGGCCCATCTGTGTGTTCGACGAGTGGGCCGCGGATCAGGATCCGGAGTTCCGCAAGTACTTCTACGAGGAGCTGATCCCGGCGCTGAAGCGGCAGGGCAAGACGGTCATCGCGGTGAGCCACGACGATCGGTATTTCCGTTGCGCGGATCGCGTGGTGACGATGGAGGCCGGGAAGATCCTGGCCATCGAGCGGACAGCGAAAGACTCCATTAGGACGGACGCCGGGCCGTCCGCATGAACACGGGATACTCCTTCCAGCACACGGGCTCTCCATGCATCTCGCACCGTTCTTCGTCATCGGGCTCCCGGTCCTCACCTTGATCGCCATCGGCCTCCTCGGCAGCACGCGGCGCATCCGGTGGTGGGGAGCGATCCTCGTCTCCCTCGTACTGACGCCCGTGGGAGGGCTCATCGCGGCCCTCCTCTCGGGCCGGAAGCGCACGAAGCGCAGGCTCCCTCCCGGCAGAGCGACCGGCAGGCCGTGACGTTGCCACCATCGAAGGCTGACCATGCCCAACAACGTGCCCTTGGACGAGATCGAGGCGAAGCCCACCTGGCGCGAGCGGGTCGTGGACTGGTTCGTGGAGGTACAGACCGTCACCTACACGACGGTCGTCCTCCTCCTGCTCGTGCTCGCTTTCCTGTGGCCTCGCATCTTCATCAGCATGCCTTCCGGGCATCGCGGCGTCCTGTACCGGTACTTCGCGGGCGGCACGGTGGTGGATCCGAAAAAGATCCTCGGCGAAGGGCTGCACGTCATCGCGCCGTGGAACAGGGTGACCGAGTACGAGATCCGCCTGCAGCAGAAGACGTTGAAATTCGATGTCCTCAGCGACGAGGGATTGAATCTTGGCGTCACCGTGGTGGTGCGGTACCACCCGCGTCAGGACATGCTGGGCTACCTCCAGCGGGACATCGGGCCCGAGTATTTCGACCGCCTCATCAAGCCCGACGCCGAGGCGCATGTGCGGCGCACGTTCGGCAGCCGCCCCGCCCACGAGATTTACGCGAGCACGCGCGACTTGCTCCAAGAGCTCGGGCAGGTGCCGGCGCTCGGCCGCATTGAGAAGACGGACGACGGCGAGGCAGCGTTCCCGTACATCGTCATCGAGGAGCTGAAGCTCGTCGATATCGAGCTGCCGCAGATGGTCCAGGACGCGATCAAGGATCGCTATCGGCAGGAGCAGCTGATGCTGGAGTACAAGTACAAGCTCGAGCGTGAAGAGAAGGAAGCCGAGCGCAAACGCACCGAGGCCGCCGGGATACGCGATTACAACCTCATCGCGGGCAACGTCGCCCCCGACCTCCTGCGCTGGCGTGGCATCGACGCCACGCTCGAGCTCGCGCGATCGCAGAACGCGAAGGTCATCGTCCTCGGCGGAGGACAGGGAGGGATCCCGCTCATGTTGAACTTCGTGGACGACCCCATCGGCACGCCCGCTGCCGCCCCGCCGGCCCAGGAGGCGCCTGCGCCGAAGGGCAACGCCGCCCTCGCGCCGAGGGCCGGCGCCAACGCGGCGCCCGCGCCGAGGGCTGGCGGCAACGCGGCTCCCGCGCCGGCAGCCAACAGAGACACGGCGCCCGTGGCGAACAGCGACCCCACGGCCGCGGCGCCCGCGCCGCCTGGCCCGTGACGGCGCGCGCGCTCAGTTCCTTCCGGTCGCGTCTCGCCAGGTTTCGATGATCTCGTGGATGGCCTCACCGTCCAAGCGCGGCGGCTCCTTCAGGTCCGGAGCGATCTCGACGCCGTAGCGGCGCAGGTGCAGGAAGGGATTCGCTTCCGCGTCGTACGCGCGGATCGAGACCTTCGGGTTCGCCGGGCGGAACCCGAAGTCGATCGCCTTCTTTTGCATCTCCTCTCCCAGCAGGAAGTCGATCCAGCGGGTCGCGGCCTGCTTCTCGTCCGGGCCGGGTCTGATGAACACGGCCGGGTGCTGGTTCACGATGGTCGGCTGCGGATAGATGATGCGCGCGCTGCCGAGGGTGGTCGCGTGAGCGTCGATCCGCTGCAGCACAGGGAGCGTGAGGTGCTCGTAGGTCATGACGCCGTCGTAACGCGCCGGGCCCACGTTGAACATCGACTCCGTGAGCAGCCGCGCGGACTTCGGCGCTTCGTCGAGCCCCGCCTCGCATCGCCCCAGCGCTTGCTTCAGCGGCTCCTTGCGCCGCTCGAGCGCGCTCTCGAAGGCGCCGCGGAGGTGCTCGCTCCCTTCGGCGCCTCCTTCGACCGAGCCTTGCAGCGACGCACCCTTGGCCGCCAGAGCGGCCCTCTCCTGCGGGGGCAGAGCGTAAGCATACGCCATGAGATACAACGTCTCGAGCCCTGACGCGGCGCGCGTCGGTGAGGTATGGACGAACTTCACCCGGCCCCAGCGCTCGATCTCTCCCAGCGTCGGGAAGGGAGCCTCGTACGCCGGCTTCGCCTCCGCGGGCTTCGCCGGAGCCGCCGCACGCCGCTTCGGCGGCGGCGTCACGAGCGGGCCATACCAGTCGATCCAGCGCCCCGGCACGCGGTCCTCGAGCGCGATGCTGGAGAGATCCGCGTCCCTCGGGACCAGGGCGCAGGGGATCTGCCACCACGGCCCCTCCTCGCTGCGCCCCGATCGCAAGATGGCGTCGAGCACCCGGTATCGATCCTCCCACACGAGCACGACCAGCGGCGACTTCACGAGGGATCTCGCGTCGCTGCCATCCAGCAGCTCGCCAGCGTCCGGGACCTCACTCGAGCGCTGCTTCCAGCGCGCAGCGAGGTACTGGACGACGATCCAGTCGGCCGGCGACCACAACGTGGGCTCGTCTTCCTTGCGCCGGTCTTCCTTTTTTTTGAGGAAGGCGTCGATGATCGCATCGGCCGATTCGATGTCGCCCATGGCGGTGAGCTTGATCTGGATGTTCGGGCAGAGCCGCGCGAAGCGGTCGGCCGCGTGCTCCAGCCAGGCTCTCTTGTCGTCGCTATAGAGCATGTTGACGACCAAGGGACGCCCATGGACGGCAATGGGCCCGCAGTCCGCGCGGACGGATGCCACGTCGACGAACTGGGGGTATTCGGGCGCGCTGAGGGCGAGATCGCCGCCGCGCGACAGGTAACCCACCAGGCCGCCAAGAACGCCGAGCGCGACGACGGACCGGAGCAGCTCGCGCGCTACGCTGCCGTCCGAGCGGGCGTCGAGCTCGATCTCATCGGGGATCTTTGCCACGTCGGAGGGAGGCTATCCTCAAGGCGTCACGGCTGGCAACCATAACCCGCGATGCTCCCGGTGCCCCGCGCCTCGCCTGGCCCCAGCCGCGGGGAGCGGGTCGAGGCCAGGCGACCGTGGGTGGATGCCGGCGCGCGGCCCCGAGCAGACGAGCCTTACGCCGCGCGCGCCGGCCGTGGGGCGGCGCTCCCCGGAGCCGGGCCGCTCGCGACCTTCGCTGGCAGAGCCTAGTGGACTCGAGGCGCGGCCGCCTTGGCCTTCTCGTACTCTAGGTTGAAATGCGCGCGCATCGCGTGGGGGTCGAAGTCGAGGAGCGTGCCGCCCGACTCGAAATGCATCATGAAGATCTTGCCCGTAGCATGAGTAAATGCGCCCGCGAAGACGGGCACGGAGACGGCGCCCAGGGTCGTGCCGATGACGGGGAGGAACTTGGAGATGCTGAACCCGATCGCGCTCCCCAGCCCCACGCTCCCGAGCCCGGTGAGCAGGGAGCCGACGATCTTCTTCGCGAGGGACGATGTGAAGCTCACTCCATACAGGTCGGAGAGCTCCTTCAGCATCTTGACCTGGACGCCCGTGATCGAGACGATATCGAAGACGGGGATCGGCACGATGCCCGCGCCGAGCGCCCAGAGCACGTTACGGTGGATGATCGACTCCGCCTGGCTGGCACGTGCGTAGGCGTCTTTCGCGCTCGGGGTCGGCTTGGACTCGACCTTGTACTCGTGCTTGGTCTCGTACTTGACCCCGTCGCTGGTCTCGGTCTTGATCTCCTCCTTGAACTCCTTCTTTCCGGGCTCGTTCACTTGCGTGGTGTACACGGTCTCGCTGGCCATTGTTCATCGCTCCTGGTGTGCTTGACTTGAAATCCGAAGAGGAGATGCTCCTGGTAGATGGATCGGCTCGGCGTCGCCCTGGCCGGCGGCCGCGAGGCGCAGGCGCTCGACGGCAGGCGTTCCGCCGAGCGCTGCTGCTGGCTCGCTGTAGGCCGCCGGCGCGCGGACGTAGCGCGCTTCAGCGGCGACGCTGCAGCGCCCAGCGCGAGCTGCGTTCGACCGCCGAGAAGGTCGGCCGCGCCGCTCGTGGACCCCTCGTCATTGCTCAGCTCGACGATGATCATGGCCGTCGTTCGTGTGAAGGGCGCCTCCGGCCCCCTGCGGACACCGTGCGGGACAGTATTCCTGGACATCACCAGCGGATCAACAAAGAATCGATCCTCGATGGCGTCGGCTCGCATCGGCCGAGGCCCGCCCGGGGTACTCCGGTCAGGTTGCGCGCGGCCATCTCTGGCGTGCCCTGCGCTCCGGCCGCAACAGCACGCCCCCGCTGTGTGCCGAGCCTGCCATGGGGTCGAGGCGTGTAAGGACGGCGGTGCTGACGCTGCGGGCCCAGCCAATGTGACGAAACCGCGTCGGGGAAAACCCAACATGCCATCAGGATATCCATATACGACCGGTGTGTTCCGTCCGCGATCCGGACAGCGGCCTGAGCGTCACGCGTTGGTCGAAGGATGCTCCTTCGCGAGCTGGGTGGCGACGAACGCGGCCTGAGTTATGCTGAGGGGGAACGTCTCGACGAGGTCGGCCACCGCGACACCATCGTGGAGACGCATGACGTAGCTGCGCCGCACCGCGCGGGCCACGGGCGGCAGACCGTCGAAGAGGGAGCAGAGCTCGCCGAGGCTCTGGTCGGTCCCGCGCAGGTCGGTGCGCGTGATGCGGACCTGCGCGTCGTGAAGGAGCCGCCCGAACGGGACTTCGGAGACGAGCAATCCCTTGCTGACCGCGAGCGGCAGCCGGCGCACGGCGATGCTGGCCGTGGCGTGCAGGAACGATCGGCCCGACGCCGCGCCGCGCAGCAAGACCGATCGGCGGAGGACCTCCTCGCCGGCAGACCAGAGCCCGCGTTCAACCGTCACGTCGCTGCGCTCGGCCGCGGTGAGCACCTGACGCAACACCTGAGCTCGGATCGACTCGCCGGCGAGCCGCTCGAGGAGCGCAGTAACGTTCAGGACGGCTGGGTCGGATGCGTCAGGCCAGAGGAGACGGATCGACATGCTGGCAACCTTGCGGAGCAGAAAGGGGGGCCGGCGGGCGCCCTGCCGGGGTGGGTCGTCGAGAGGAGGAGGACAACGTACCCTGAGTCAGAAGCGGCGCGAGGGTATACCGAGCTCACCGGGGGCCGGACGCAGGCAGCGGACGAATCGAAAAATCCACGTCGCAGGGGCAGATCGCGAGAGATTCGCCATCCGGGGCTGTTCACGCAGCTCATGGTCAGAGCAAGACCGCGCAGCAACGGCGCACGTCATGATTCGGCGGCGCATCGCTGAGGTTGGCGTTCAAAGCAGCGGCGAACGTATACCAGGACACTTTCCGTTTCAAGCCTGCTGAGCCGCCCGCGGCAAGCAGGTTGCTACCGTCGGCGCGATCTGCAGGCGGCGTGCAGCCGCGGCCACCGCGCCGCTCTACGATATCGATGGCGTCCACGCCTGTCGGGCCTGCGAGACGCCGCGGCGCGAGCTCGTGTCCTCAACGCGTCTTGCCGTCGTTTCTGCCGGAGGACGCTGCCTGGCGGCGGTAGACGCGCGGGCTCACCCCGACGAGCCGCCGGAACAGCTTCTCGAAATGGCTCAGATCAGCGAAGCCCACGGTGATCGCCACGTCGGTGATCCGCTGCCGGCTGGTCTCGAGCAGCTGCTTCGCCCGCTGGATGCGGACCTGCCCCAGGAAGGGCTTGAAGCTCGTCCCGAGCGAGCTCTTGAAGAGGTACGTCAGGTGCGAGGCGCTGACGCGGGCGTGGCGCGCGAGCTGCGAGAGCGAGATCGGCTCGGCGTAGTGCTCGCTCAGGTAGACCAGCGCCCGCCCGAGCCCGTCGTGCAGCGCGGGTAGCTCCGAGAAATCTCCGGCCAGGACCATGCGCGTCCACCGCGACGCGATCTCCTTCGACGGCGACTGGGGCTGCGGCGCCGCGCTCCGCCCGCCGGGCGCCCCGGCGGCGTGCGCCGGCGCGGGCGCGATCCACGGCGTGTGCTCGAGGATGTCCGCGCGGCGGATCGGCTCGGCGCCCGTCATCACGGCGAGGCGCACGACCACGCGCTCGAGCTCCACGATGTTCTCGGGCCAGGCGTACTCCTGGCAAACGTCGATGAGCTCCTCCGTGCTCTTCCGGTCCCACGGGTGGCCGTAGCGGTGGAGCACCCAGGCCACGAGCGGCTTGATGTCCTCCCGCCGAGCGCTCAGCGGCGGCAAGGTGACCGACAGGAAGTCGAGCTTCATGAGCAGCGACCTCGAGAACTGCCCCTCCCTGGCGAGGCGGTGCAGGTCGCTCGTGGATGAGCCGATGATCCGCGGCGGCGCGCGACCCTCGTCGGCGCGCCCCCGGATGCCCTGCCCCGCGCGCAGGAGCTCGAGGAGCCCGGACTGCGCCGGCGGCGGGAGCTCATCGAGCCCGTCGACGAAGAGCGTGCCGCCGCGCGCCTGTTCGAACGAGCGCGACAGCTGCGCGAGCGCGTCGCCCCGGAGCTGACCCGGGTCGTGGACCACGGCGAAGGGGCCGTCGCGATCGGGTCCCAGGCTGTGGATCGAGGCGGCGATGAGCTCCTTCTCGGTGCCGAACTCGCCATGGATCAGCACAGGCAGCGGGCTCGCGGCCACCCGCTCGATGAACGTGTCCACCGCGCGGATCGCGGCGCTCGCGCCGATGAGCACCATCGGCTGGCCGAGGCGCTCCTCGGCCCACCGCTGGACGTCGTAGCGCTTGACGAGCGGCGCCAAGCCGCGGCTCAACGCCTGGCAGAGCGCCGCGACCTCCGCCTCCCGGCCGGGATCGGCGCCGAACGAGAGCCGGAGCTCGCCGACGGACGCCCCGCCATACACGAGCCGCTCCTCGATCGAGGCCGCCTGCGCCGCCAGCGCCACGCCGGGTGGGGGCGTCGCGCCGGGCGCGTCCATCCAGGCCAGGTGGAGCTCGCGGCCGCTGCGCCTGAACGCGAGGGCGCCGTGGCCGCGCACCCAGAGCGCCCCCTCGAGCGCTCCGGTGCTCTCGGCGAGCGAGCGCATGAGGCTCTCGAGGAGGCGCGGGAGCGTTGGCAGGGGCTGGTAGGCAGCGCAGAGCAACGCCTCCGCGACCTCGTTCACGCTGGAGAGGGTGACGCCGGAAGAACGAGCGGCCATGTCGAGCCTCGTACCCGGGACGCGAGGGTGAAACGTGACGCTCGGGCCTGCCGCGCCGGGACGCCGGCCATCTCGGCCAGCCGCGCGCGCGCCGCCATAACACGTTATTTCTCTCTATTTCACGACCTCACGGCGGGCAGGCGCGCACGACCCGCACCCCGGTCGTGCGGCGGCGCTGCCCGCCCGGAACGCCGGCGCGCGCCGCCGAGCGGCTCCTGTCGAGCGCGCCGAGCCAGGCGCCGCCCCGCACGGCGCGCCGCGCGCCGAGCTCGTCGACGTTGGCCGCGAGCCGCCCGCCGTCGAGCCGCGGCCCCTCGCGCGTCCAGCGGTCGCGGCACCAGTCCCGCGAGTTGCCCCCGAGCCCCCGCACCCCATACGGGCTCTCGTCCAGCGGGATCTCGTGCACGCTCGCGATCGAGGGGAGGCCGTCGTCGCCGTCGCGCGTCCGCACGAACTGGACGTCGAGGTGGTTGCCGAACGGATAGATGCGTCCGTCGGCGCCGCGCGCGGCTCTCTCCCGCTCCAGCTCGCTCGGGAGCCGCCACGGCTTGCCCTCCCGGGCCGCGAGCCAGCGCGCGTAAGCGCTCGCCGCGCGCCAGCCGATCAGCGTGACCGGCGCGTCCGGCAGGTGCGTGCGCCCCAGGTCGTTGGGGGTGAGGACGAAGCGCCCGCCGCGGTCGCGGCCGAACGCGAACCGCCGTCCAGAGCCGCCCGCGACGCCGGCTCGCTCCCGCGGGCAGGCCGAGAGGGCCTCTCGCTCGCGGCCCGCGGCGACGAGGTCATTCAGGAACTCGAGGTACTCGCGGTTCGTGACCGGGAATCGCCGGATCACGAACGCATCGAACCAGATGCGGCGCGCCGGCAGGCTGTACGGGGCCTTCGGATCGCCGCCCGTCCAGCAATAGCCCGCGGGCACATACACGTCGTCCGCGCCGAGCTCGCCCTCCTTGGGCAGCCAGATCGGGCGGGGCTCGCGCTCGCCCGGCGCGACACCGTCCCAGTGGCCATCTCGCTCGATCAGCGCGGGATACAGCACCTCGGCGCGCCCGGGCGCGCGCAGGCGGAGGCGATAGCTGCCGCGGGGCAGCTTCACGGAGCGGAGCGGCGTCAGCCCGAGCTCGCCCACGGTCTCGGGGATGAGCCGCCGGCCCCGCTCCACGTAGCGCTCCAGGACGACCGTGGCCCCCGGCGGCTCGGTCACCAGCGACAGCTCCCCCGCGGCGCTCAGGAGGGCGGCGTGCTTGCCCCGGTCGTGCGCGCGGAGGAGGGCCTCGAGGCGCAGCGCGTCGGCCCTGCGGTGCGCGCGTTCGGCCTCGGCCAGGCGCGCTTCGTAGTAACCGGCGAGCGCGGCGTGCGCGTCGGGCAGCTCCGGATCGATACAGAGGGCGCCGTGCATCCGTGTGAGCCACTCGGCCTCACGCACCGCCGCCTCGGCGGAGAGCGCCTCGGCTTCGTCCTGGCGCGCCCAGCCGCGCTGCTTTCGGTCCAGCGGGTCGCGTGGCCGCGCGGCCGCGAGCAGCGCGTCCGCCTCGGCCTTCGCGCGCGCGGCCTGCTCGCGGCTCGCCGCGACGTCGGGCAGGAGCGCCTGCGCTCTCCTCACCACCCTGAGCGCCTGCTCCCGCCGGAAGGTACGGTCGAGCCATGAGCGTACCTCCTCGGCGACAGCGGAGGCGTCCGGGTAGCGCGCCGCGATCTCCCGGGCCATCGCCCTTGAACAGATGGCCACCAGCTCCGCGGGCGGCTGCGGTCCGCCGCGCGCGGCCTCGGCGACCGGCAGCGGCGGGCCCGCGAGGATCTGCCGGAACGGCAGGAGTCCTGAGGTCCTGTAGGGCGGCTGGCCCGAGAGCAGGTGATAGAGAACGGCGCCGAGCGCATAGACATCGCTCTGCGGGCTGTGGAGCCGCTGCTGCCCAGCCGCCTGCTCAGGCGGCATGTACGCGGGCGTCCCCAGCACGTCGCCTTCGCACGTCAGCCCGGGATCGGCGGCGCGCCCGTGGAGCCCCGCGGCCCCGCCGCCTGGCCCTCTGTCGTCGGCGACGCGGCGCGCGAGCCCCCAGTCCATCACCAGCACCTCGCCGAGCTCGCCCATCATCAGGTTCTCTGGCTTGAGATCCCGGTGCACGATCCCCTGCCGGTGCGCGTAGCCCACCGCCTCTGCGACGCGGGCGAAGGCGGCGACGGCGTGCTGGAACGTCCAGCCCGACGGGCCCGGCCGGAAGCCTTCAGGCGACTTGGCGGCGTGGAGCTCCGCGAGCGCTACCTGGAACGTGCGACCCCGCACCTCCTGCATCGTGAACCAGAGTCGCCCGTCCGCGAGCTCCCCGCGGTCATAGACGGCGACGACAGCCGGATGCTGGAGGCCTGCCGTGATCTCCGCCTCATTGAGGAAGCGCGCGCGTACCCGCGGATGATCCGCGTACTCACGCCGGAGCAATTTGATGGCGACCATCCGCCGAAAAAGGTGATCGCGCACGCGCCTCACCTCACCGAAGGCTCCTGAGGCGATGGGGCCGACGTCCTCGTAGCGAGCGGGTAGAGCGACTGTGCTGTCACACGCGAGCGCCGCCTCGCCAGAGCCGAGGTAGGTTGAAGTAGCGCTCATGTTCATCCGAAAGAATCTTGATGGGCTTGATAGGATCTATTTTTGTTCCGTTGTGCTTGACGACCGTGGTATCGTGCCCAGGCTTCACGTGGGCATAATCAAGGAACTACAGACCGAGCGGCGATTCACCCTCGGGCCTCGATGTCTCGTTGGACGGCACCCCGCGTGCGATCTGCGCCTTGACGACCCTCGAGTCTCCGGAGAGCACGCCATCTTGCGCTGGCTCGATGGATGTTGGGAGCTGCGCGATCTCAATAGCCGCAATGGCACCTTCATCGACGGGCGGCGGCTCAAGCCGGGAGAGCGGGTCGCGATGACGACGGGCGAGGTCGTCGCGATCGGCAGCGCCGCCACCGGATTCGCCCTCATGGACGGAGGCGGCCCGATGCCGTGCGCGCGCCGCCCATCCTCCGGCGCGCATCGCAGCGCGGCCGATCACGTGCTCGTGCTCCCGTGCGAGGAGCGTCCCATCGTGACTGTGTACGAGGACTGCGCCGGGCGCTGGGTGGCGGAGCGCGAGGAGCGGATCGATGTCGTCCAGGACCACGATATCATCGTTGTCGACGGGGAGCCGTGGGTGCTCGAGCTACCCACGGGGCTCCGGGCGACCTGGGAGGCGTCGGCTGGCCTGACGCTCGAGCTCGTGGGGCTGCGCCTGGCCGCGAGCCGCGACGAGGAGCACGTCGAGGTCACCGTTGTGCACGACGGTGGTACGTTTCAGCTGTCGCCCCGGAGCTACCATTATCTGCTCCTTGTCCTCGCTCGCCTCTTCCTCGAGGACACGCAGGCGTCGCCTGCGGAGCGAGGCTGGGTGAGCCGAGACGCCCTGTGCCAGATGCTGGCCGTCGAGCCGCTCAAGCTCAACCTGGACATCTGCCGGCTTCGCAAGCAGCTCGGCGAGGCTGGCGTGCGCGGGGCTGCGGGGATCGTGGCGCGTCGACCAGTGACAGGGCAGCTCCGGATTGGGGTCTCGCGGGTCGAGGTGGCCTCGCTCTGAACCGCGCGCGCCTGCTGACCCGGAGGCCATATCGGCGGCAGCGCGACGAGGCTCGGGGCGTCGCGACCTGCCCTCCAGCAGCGCGCCCCCTTCCGAGGCCGAGCGCCGGAGCGCGCGCGGGGCGGGCGCGCTCCGCCGGCGCTCGCTGGATCGCCTTCCCGGCGCGCGCCTGGCGCGCCGGACGGGCTGGATGTCCCTCCACGAGCTCCTGGATTCCGATTGACGTCCGCCTGCTTCCCTTGATAAGTCCATGACGCAGCGCCCGGATCTGCGGGGAGTACCAGGCCCCAAGGGCGAGCGTTCTCTACGGTCGGGCGATGGGCGGTCCCTCCACATGATGCGCGAGGTCTCCACGGCGAGCGCGGTCGACTGGCAAGCGGAAACCGTGCTGGACTCGACCATCGGCTTTCAACGGCCTCCCTCGGCGCAGGCGACCGAGCCACAGCGCATCTTCCTCACCGGGGCAACTGGCTTTCTCGGCGCGTATCTGCTCGACGAGCTCCTGCGCACCAGCGAGGCAGACATCTACTGTCTCGTCCGTGAGGATGAACGCGCACGAGCGGCGCAGAGGCTCCGGACGCACCTCGAGCGGCTCGGCCTCTGGGACGGATCGCGCGAGGGCCGAATCATCCCGGTCGCCGGAGACCTGGCCATGCCCCTCCTGGGCCTCTCGCGATCACGGTTCGACGCCCTCGCCGAGCAGCTAGACGTGATTTATCACAACGGGGGACATGTCAATTTCTTCCTCCCTTATGCGGCGCTGAAAGCGGCGAACGTCCTGGGCACACAGGAGATACTCAGGCTGGCGGCGTGCGGCCAGACCAAACCTGTGCACTACACCTCCTCGATGGCCGTCTTTTTCGGCCGGACCCACATCGACGCTGGCCGGGTGAGCGAGCTGGATACGCCCGTCCTCGAGCCCGGGCTCAGGAGCGGGTACGTCCGGAGCAAATGGGTCGCAGAGCAGCTGGTGCTGGCGGCCAGAGAGCGAGGCTTGCCCGCGGCCATCTACCGCACGATCCGCATCACCGGGCATAGCCGGACGGGCGTCACGAGCAACTGGACAGACCTGCTGAACCGCCTCCTCAAAGGGTGTATTCTCCTGGGCTCGTACCCGAGCTTGACGATCGATGTGCCGATGCTCCCGGTCGATTACGTGAGCCGGGCCATGATCTGTCTGTCCAGACAGGCCCGATCGCTCGGTCGCGCCTTTCACCTGTTCCATCCGCGGCCGATCCCATGGCGTGAGCTCGTCTGCATGGTGCGCGCGTCGGGGTACCCCCTGGTCGAGCGTGACTACGACCAGTGGCTCCTGGAGCTGAAGCGGGCGGCGGCGGCCGATCACCCGGAGAGGGAGTCGCTCGCGCAGCTCTGGCTGCTCCTCATGTCTCCGAACAGCCTGCTCGTCAAGAAGCCGCAGTACGACGCCCCCAACTCGCGGGAGGGGCTCGAAGGGACGGGCATCGTCTGCCCCCCGATCGACGAGGCCCTCGTCGCGGCGTACGTCTCGTTTCTTCGTACGGCCGGATATCTCCCGCCCCCCAGCACGTGAGGAGTTAGGTCTAGCGTGAACTCTCGAGGCTTTCGCTATGCGCTCTTGTTCGCGCTCGCGCTGACCGAGGTGCTGCCGATCGCGCTGCTGTCGCAGGCCCTCCCGGTGCTGCTGCGGCGGAGCGGGGCAACCATGCAGCAGATCGGGTTCCTGTTCCTGGCGATGCTCCCCTGGTCGCTCAAGGCGCTGTGGGCGCCGCTCATCGACAGGCTCGGCGCGCGCTCGACGTTCGGCCGCTACCGCGGCTGGCTCCTCTTCTCGCACCCGCTCATCTTGATCACCCTCGTGGCGGGCTCGTTCTTCGACGTCCCGGGGCTGCTCCTGCACCACCGCGCCTACGCGCTGGCGGCGCTGCTCTGGCTCACGACGGTCTGCGCCCTCGCGGACGCGGCGTCGCATGGCCTCGCGGTCAGCTTGCTCTCCGCCGATGAGCGGGGCCTCGGCAACGGCATGCAGACCGCGGGGCTCATGGCCGGTCAGCTGGTCGGCGGCGGGCTGATGGTGATCCTCGTCGGGCGGCTCGGCTGGCAGCCGGCGCTCCTCATCACCTCGGCGCTCCTCCTGCTGCCGCTCCCTGGCATAGCGCTCTACAAGGAGCGACCCGTGGATCCGTCGCGCGTCATCACGCCTCGCGAGGTGCTGGCCCTCTTCCGGCGGCCGCGCATGGGGCGGTGGCTCCTCGTGGTGGCGGCGATGCCGATCGGCGCGTCCCTGATGACCCCGGCCCTCGAGGTGATGCTCGTGGATCGCGGCCTCTCGCTCAAGGAGATAGGGCTGGCGATGGGGATCCTGTCCAGCATCGCCGGAGCCGCCGGCGGCATCCTCGGGGGGCTCGCCGTGAAGCGGCTCGGGCGGGAGCGCGCCTTCTACGCGCTCAGCGTCCTCTGCAGCCTGTGCCTCGGGCTGGTGCTCCTGAACCGCGTGGCCGTCGAGCGCCCGTTCCTGTATTTCGTGATCTCGGTGCCCGTCGTCGGCGTGATGGCGCGCGCGACGATGATGCACGTGCTCATGATGGACAGGAGCCGCCTTCACGTCGCGAGCACGGACTTCACCATCCAGTACACCGTGCAGCACGTCAGCAGGCTGCTCTGGGCGAGCGCCGGCGCGTTCATCGCCGGACACTTCGGCGCGACCAGCGTCTTCGTCCTGGCGCCCGTGCTCACGCTCGCCGCGATGGGCCTGGCCTCTTGGCTGCTCGATCGCGCCGACTTCGAGCCGTCCCTGTCCCTCGACGAGGGCGGACCCGCGCCGGCGCTGGAGGCCGCGCCTGCCTCTCCGCTCAAGAACGTCTCCTGACGCGCAGCGCATCAGCTCGGGCAGCGGGCAGCGGTCCATAGAAGTCCCTCCGTCGCGTCGGTTCAGGGAGCGCGGACGGTCGCGCTCCTCTCTCGCGGCATGTAGTGGTGGTAATCGCGCGCGGTGCCGCCGAGGCGTATGGCCGCGGCCATGGCGCGCAGCGCAGGCATCGTGTGCGCATAGAACATCTTGTAGCCCTCGCACAGGTGGTTCAGGCCGGGCTCTCCGTCCGGCGTCTGCTTGACGCGGTGCGCGGGGCAGCCCCCGTAGCAGTACTTCAGGTGGTCGCACTCGCGGCAGTACCGGGGCAAGGTGTCGAGCTTGTCCTGGCCGAACCGCGCCTGCTGCGGCCCGTCCACGAGCACGGACAGGCGCCTCTTGGTGATGTTGCCGAGCAGGTGCTCGGGCGTCACGAAGTGGTCGCAGCTGTACAGATCGCCGTTGTGCTCGACGGCGAGCGCCCGCCCGCAGGTGCGCGCGTGCACGCAGAGCGTCGACGGGAAGCCCATGGTGATCCCCAGCATCATGTCGAAGTGCTGGACGAAGATCTCGCCGACGTCCTCCGCGATCCACTCGTCCCACACCGCGGTCAGGAACCGGCCCCACTGCGCCGGCTCCACCGTCCGGTCGGAGAGCTTGCCGTCCTTGTGCTCCACGATGGGGATGAGCTGCATGAAGCGCGAGCCGATCTCCTTC
Organism: Sorangium sp. So ce836; assembly: GCF_028553905.1. Taxonomy (NCBI): domain Bacteria; kingdom Pseudomonadati; phylum Myxococcota; order Polyangiales; family Polyangiaceae; genus Sorangium; species Sorangium sp. So ce836. Next base: position 8,273,648 of record NZ_CP102233.1, read on the forward strand.
AGGAATCGATAGACCCGGGCCCCGTGATCGCCGTTGTCGCGCTGCACCACGGTGAGCGTGTTGAACTCCACGCCGCTGCGCTTCATGGCCTCGAGCCCCTTCATCACCCGCTTGAACGTCCCGCGCCCCTCCATGTCGAGGCGGTAGCGGTCGTGCGACGGCTCGGGCCCGTCGATGGAGATGCCCACGAGGAACCCCTCGTCGCGCAGGAAGGCGCACCACGCGTCGTCGAGGAGCATGCCGTTCGTCTGCAGCGAGTTGGTCACGCGCTGGCCGGGGCGCGCGTGCTTCTTCTGCAGCTCCACCGCGCGCCGGAAGAAGTCGAGCCCCATCAGCGTGGGCTCGCCTCCCTGCCACGCGAACCCCACCTCCTCCGCGGTGCTCGGCTGGGCCTCGATGTACTGCTGGACGTAGCGCTCGAGCACGTCGTCCGCCATGCGGAAGGCGCCGCGGGTGGGGTAGTCGTACAGGCGCTCCTTGTCCAGGTAGAAGCAATAAGCGCAGTTGATGTTGCAGATGGCGCCGATGGGCTTGGTGATGACGTGGAACGGAGCGCGCGCTGTCTGTTGATCAGGTGTCATAAAATCTCCGAGTCATCGAGACTGTTGGAGGCCGGCTCCGCCCGACGGAGCGAGCCGGGCGGACGGCCCGCCCTGCCGTGCCGGAGCGGGCCCGCCCATCCTTGCTGCGCCCGCTCCGCGCTCAGCCCTGGCTAGGGGGAATTCCCATACGAGAAGACCGGGTTGGGCTCCGTCGTCGGGACATAGGTGGCAACGGTGCGGGCTCCGTCCTTGAGGCGCCACACATGCGTCTCGTAGGTGTCCTGGACTACCTGGCTGCGCGGCGCGATGGTGCCGTACTTCTTCTCGGCCCCCGCATAGTCCACCCAGACGTAGTCGAGCGGCACGGAGCCGTTGTTGCGGAAGGTGGCTTTGACGGCCACCGTGCCGCGGATGGAGCGCTCGTTCGCGAGCTGCACATCCACCGTCTGCTCCGCCGTGCCGTCGGGGAACCGCCCGGCGCAGAGGGTGACCCAGCTCTGGCCGTCGCTGCTGACCTGGAACTCATAGTCCGCGATCCTGCCGTTCGCCTGGTTCTGCCTGGGCAGATACTTGAAGCCGCTGATGGCCTGCGGGCTTTTCAGATCGACGCTCAGCCAGTGGGGATGCGCGGGGCACCGGCTGTACCACTCCGTGTGCCATATCGAGGCGCTGGTTCCATCGATGGCGTTCTGCCCACGACCATTCTCCCCCGCCGTCTCTTCGCTGTCGACCGTCACGGTCCACGCGGAGCGATCCAGGGGCTTCCCGTTCACAAGGACCTGGAAGTCTGCGGCCGATGTCCAAGGGCCGCCGTTCACCTCCGACTTCGCGAGGAGCCGGACATACCGGTACGCGAACAGCGGGGGGAACGGCAGCGGGCCTCGCTGCTCCTTCTCGTCACCGCCATCCAGGTGATGCCTCTTCATCTCGTCATAGAGCCGCTGGGCCACGGCGCGGTGGGTCGCGTCGGTGAGGAAGCTCTCAATCTTCTTCTCTCTGAGGGCCCCGACGATCGTCTCGTGCGGCACGAGCTCGTAGAGCGTGTACGTGTATTCGTCCGTCACGTCGCTGTCATTGAACTTGGACCGAGCGCAGCTGAGCAGGTACCGGCCGTCGCTGACGAGCGCGAACTTGTTGGTCGTCCTGCCGCCTTGCATCTTGTGATAGCCGAACTGCTGGCTGAAGTTGAACTCCCGCTTCTCGACGCTGCCGCCCCGCAGGTACGGCTTCAGGCTGACCGAATCGACCGCCTCGCGCGCGCTCGCCCCGGCGATATCGGCGCAGGTCCTGAAGATGTCGAGGATGTGGACCAGGTCGCCGCTGGATCCGCGGATCGCGGCGCCGGCGAGGTAGCACGGCGTCCCCGCGAGCAGGGAGCCGCCATCGGCGATGATCATCGGCACATGCACGGCCCCGATGTGCGGCGTCGCCTTGTCTTGCTCGTCGCTGTCGAGCAGCACGCCCGGCCGATCCGGATCCTCGTCCTGCGTGCCGTTGTCCCCGATGAACACGATCACGGTGTTCTTGAGCTGTTCCTGGATCTCCGGCTCGGGCGAGCTCAGGAGCTGGCCGATGTAGAAATCCATCGACTCGACCATGGCCACGAACATCTCCTGGACGGTCGGCTTCTCGGGGTTGGCGAACCGGATGGTGTAGGACTCCCTCGGCGGGACGTGGAACGGGTCGTGGGGCGTCGTGAGCGTCAGCGCGACGCACCAGGGCGAGCCGAGCATCTGCGCGATCCACTCCTTGGCCGAGTAGACCTGATCGCGCGTCGCGTACATGTGGGTGCGCTCGGTCGGTGGACGATCGTAGAGCATGACGCCGGTGGGGTCGTCCTCGTAGCACTTCTCCCAGACGTAGAACTGGATGTCGGGCTGGCGCTCCACGAACTCTGGGGCGACCCTGCGGAGGTACTCCGTGGTCCGCGTCCTCACCGCGTCGCGCTTCTTCGCGAACGCGACCTCCCTGGGGTCGTTCGGATCTTTCGCCTCCGGATTGACCGAGGCGAGCTTGCCGAGCGGCATGGTCGCCTGGGGGTATCCGTACTTGGGGGCGACGACGCGGAAGCCTCCCTCGAGGATCCCCTCGAACCGCTCCCAACCCCAGTCCCACGCGGTCCGCTTGGGGTCGTTCTTCTTCCCTCCGGCGGGTTTGGTCGGGGGTCTCTCTGCGTCCGGCTTGCCCATGTGCCATTTGCCGAACATCCCGCAGCGGTAGTCCGCGCCCTTCAGGACCTCCGCCAGGCTGCGGACGGCCGCGCCCGATCTAGGGTTCATCACGAGCGTGTTGTTGCCGCCCGGGTCGGGGTAGCCCACGCCGCTCCGCCAGGGCTGCATGCCCGTGAAGAGGCTGCCCCGCGTCGCCGAGCACACCGGCTGCGCCCAGGCGCGGGAGAAATGCATTCCGTGCTTGACCAGCTTCTCCAGGTTGGGAAGCCGCTTGGGCCCGGTGGTGCCGTTCGGCCCGTCGAGCTGGACGGTGACCTCCCCTGTCGCGTCGTTGATGCGGAGCGCGTCGGCGCCGAGGTCGTCGGCGACGATCAGCAGGAGATTCGGCTTGCCGCTCGCCTGTGGCTGGGGGCGCGCGAGGCCCGCGATCTCCGCCGGCGACAGCGCCGCGCCGTAGATCTGGAGATCCTTGATCTGCCCGGCGAAGTAGTTCATGCCGGTCCCGCCCCTCAATCCGCGGCAGCCGAGGTAGAGCGCCGAGCCGTTCCGGGTGTCGCCGGCGGTCGTGTCCGGGGTGCTGGCCTCGAGCGCGCCGTCGACATACAGCTCGAGCACGCCCTTGCCGTTCTGGGTCCTGCGCACGAAGGCGACGTGGTGGAACTTGCGGTCGTTGAGCAGGCTCTTCGACATGACGGTCGGGAAGTTCGTCTCGTCGTATCGTCCTGCGTAGATCTTCCCCTGCTCGGCGCCTCTCGCGTAATAGCGGAGCGCGAACGGATAACGCCCGTACGCGTCCCACTTCTCGACCATGCCGGGGTCGACGTTCTGCTGGCTCGGCTGCACCGGATCCGGGCACACCTGGACCGCGACCGTGAAGTCCTGATCGCGTGCGAAGTTGATCTCGCTGGAGCTCGGGATCGACCGGTACTGCGTCTTGCCGTCGAACGTCAGCGCCTCGCTGCCGATCGGACGAAATGCGGTCTTGTAGTCTCCCATCGTCGCACCCTCCTCTCTCATGCTGAAATGCATGCCTGATGAACGATCTCGACCGGGCTGAGCGCAGCCGGCCGCGAGCCTCGCAGCGCGACGGCGTGAGCCCCGTGGCGCGCGCCGCGTCGCCCCCGGCTCGCCGGAATGGTGCGGCCGGTGAGCGGATCGTCCGCGGGCGACGAGATTCGCTGCCTCAGCGTCTGGCCCCACAACGGCCATCCGCGTCGCGCGCTCTTTCGGTCAAGGCGTCCCTGGCGAGGGTTGTTTTACCGATTACGACTGGAAGTTGATTGGCAAGAACCACGAAAAATCACGCTCGGCTCGTGGACGATGCGGCGCAGATCACGGCGCCCGCGCGCCGCGGAGCTCCGCGCGTGGCCGGCGCGGCCGGGAGCGCTGCGCGGATCAGCGAAATCTGCCGGCGTTTCCGGCGCGGCGCCGGGTGCTCGCTCGCCCCCGGAAGCAGGCCGATACGACGGGATGCGGTCAGATCGCGCACGGGGTAAAGGCGCGCGTACGGCATCGCGAAGGCGAGCGCGCTGCGCGTCCCACGCGCAGGCAGCGGGCCCATCCGCCGGAGCGCCCGTGAGCTCTGGAAGTGAGCAGCTGTCGCCGATCGCACCACAAGCATGTTCGACCAGCCAACGTCGACTCCTGCCGGGGGCCTCCGGAGGCGGCGCCCCGCCCGGCGGGGCTGGCTCGCCAGAGGGCTTTCCCTCTGCGCGGCGCGGGTCCGGCTCCCTCTCCTGCGTACGCGCTTCGTCCTGATTTCGTCGTTTTGACCTGCCTCCGCCCGGGGAGCTCCCCCTCGGTGCCGCGCCGGAATGGGCGGCAGCTCACGTCGATCCGCGCGGCGCTCCCGGCCGCGCCGGCACGCGCGGAGCTCCGCGGCCCGCGGGCGTCATGATCCACACCGCATTATTCGGAGACCATGCGTGGTTTTTGGTCGATTCTCCCAATCAAAGATGGGCCGCGCTCGGTAAAACGAACGATGCCAGGCCCGCCGCGCTGGGCGGGACGCGGACACCGAAGCTTGCCGATGAGCGCAGCTGGGCAGAGGGCTGCGGAGGACAGCAACATGGGGCGCGGCCGTGACGGCCTCCCCGGAGCTCGGCGTCGCCGCGCCCGCGGCGCGCGGCGCTCCGCCAGGAACACAGGATCAGGGCGCTTTGATGAGCGTTCGCCCCGCAACACTCCAACCGACTGCGCAGCGTGCTGGTGTGAGGGAATCGTCGCCATGTGGCTAGAGATCGAGCTGGACACCAGCAATCAAGGCCTGCGCGTCAGCGCGCGCGGTAGCCGCGGCGAGCGCCCCCCGGCGCGCGCGCTGCTCCCGGAGCGCGGCATCGACGCCCTCCAGGCGTTCGCGAGCAGGGTCGGGCGCGCGATCCGGGGAGGAAAATCGCTCGACGCCGCCGCCATCGACGAATCGCAGGCGCTCCACGGCGAGCTCATCGACGGCGAGCTGCGAGACGTCCTCGTCCGCCTCGGCGAGGCGGCGAAGGAGAGACGGCTGCTCGTGCGCCTCTTCGCCCGCGATCGCGCGCTCCAGCTCATCCCCTGGGAAGCGCTCTGCCGTCCCGGGACCTCCGAGGGCTTTCTCGGCACCGACCCGAGGCTGCTGCTCGCTCGCGGCGTCGAGTCGTCGGAGCCCTGGGAGCCTCGCGAGGTCCGGGGCGCCGTCCGCGTCCTCGCCATCGCGCCCGGCGCCGACGAGCGGGCCCTCGCCGCGTTGAGGGAGGCGCTCGCAACGTCGATCGAGTCGGGCGACGTCGAGTGGCTGGATCCCATCGCCGGCCCCGACGTCGGCCCGAGCGTGCTCTTCGATCGGCTCCGGCGCGGCAAGACGCCCCACGTCGTCCACTTCCTCGGCCACGGCGGCGTCGATCTCTCGGGCAAGCCCGTGCTGCGCGTGGCCGACGACGAGGACGGCGAGGAGGTGTGGGTCACCGCAGAGGCGCTCGCCCGGGAGCTCAGCGCGAGCTTCTGCGAGGAGCTGCGCCTCGTGCTGCTCGAGGCGTGCGAGGGCGCCAAGGCCGGCGCGTTCGGCAGCGCCGCCGAGATCCTGGCGAGGGCGGGCGCGGACGCCGTCGTGGCGCACCTCTGGCCAGTGAAGGCCGACGCGGCGCGCGCCTGCTCGTCCGAGATCTACCGCGCGCTCACGGCCGCCGATCGGACGTCGGGCGACATCGGCGCCGCCGTGGCGGCGGCGCGCAGGACGCTCCTCGCGAGGAGCGCGGAGGCGTTCTCGCCCGTGCTGTACCTCCGCGGCTCGGACTCGGTGATCTTCAGCTTCGAGGGGCGGCGCGTCTCGAGGCCGGCCCCGAAGCGGGGCTCGAAGCGCCTCGCGCCCGCCCTCCAGGGCCTGCTCGAGGGCGCCTTCACGATGGTCGTCGGCGACGTCGACGACGATCGCAGGACGCTCCAGCAGGAGATCACGAGCTTCATGCAGGAGAACGGGGACGCGAACGTCGAGGGCCTGCCGCTGAGCACGCTCACCCAGCGCTGCGTGCTCCGCTTCGGCCACGAGGTCCTCCATTCCCTCTTCCAGCAGTCGCTCACGCAGTCGCCTACCGCGGAGGTCCCGCCGCTCATCGAGGCGCTCGCGCGCTTCGTCCGGCCCGGCGTCCACGTCACGCTGCTGTGGAGACCGCACCTCGAGCGCGCCATCGCGGCGCAGCACCCGCAGCACACCGTGTACGCGATCCAGCCGTCGATGGCCGACCCGAGCGGCAAGCCGCGCGTCGTCAAGCGCCCGGCCGGGGCGACGTCGTGGAAGATGGATCCGCTCCTGCCGAGGCACTTCGATCTCGCGAGCGAGATCGTCGTGCTCCGCCTTTACGGGGGCTACTCGGTCGAGACGCGGCCCATCTTCTCCCCGCCCATCCTGACCGAGGACGATCACATCCACGGGCTGCTCGGCGCCGAGGGGCTGCGGCCGCCCTCGTGGATGGAAGAGCTGCTCGCGCGGCCCAGGATCCAGCCGGGGCTCTTCGTCGGGCTGTCCATCCTCGACTGGCGCCACAGGATGCTCCTGCGCTGGCTCTACGATCAGCGCTCCGCGCCCAAGGACAGCCTGGCCATCCTGACGCCCGACGCCGAGCCCGGCGAGGTGGAGATCTGGCTCAGCGGCGGAGGGCTGCCCGGCGCGGCCCGCATCGCGGCCATCGCCGAGGACCCGGCGCAGCTCGCGCCGCTGCTCGCGGACCTCGGTCCGGTGGAGGCGCGATGAGCGCGCTCGTCACGAACCCGTTCCCCGGCCCCCAGCCGTACCGCACGTCGGATCGGGAGCGATTCTTCGGGCGCGGGGACATGGCCCGCGCGCTCGAGAGCAGCGTCCTCGCGAGCCGCTGCGTCACCGTGTACGGGCCGTCGGGCGCCGGCAAGTCGTCGCTCGTGCAGGCCGCGGTCCTCCCGGCGCTCATCGAGGCCCACGAGGTCCGCGTCGTGCTGGTGGACGGCTGGCCGGAAGGCGAGGACGCCTCGCGCTGGCTCGCGAGCAAGGCGTACGCCGGGGCCGGCCTCGGCGAGGCGCCGGGCGACATGTCCCCGCGGGACGCCATCCTGGCGGCCGCGCAGCGGATCGCGCGGCGATCGGATCGGCTCCTGGTCGTCTACCTCGATCAGGTCGAGCAGCTCCTCTACCCGGGGCGGGACCCCGAGCCCACCGAGGCGCTCTTCGAGTGCGTGGACCACCTCGCGCAGCTGCCGCTCGGAAAGGCGCGCGTGATGCTCTCGCTCCGCGAGGACTACCTGGGCCGCTTCCGCGATCGCCTGCGCGATCGGCGGCGGCTCCTGGACCACGGGTTTCGCGTGGGTCCGCTCACGGTGGCCGAGCTCACGGAGGCCATGTGCCAGACGGCGGCCGCGGGGGTGCCTCCGCAGGCGTGGTCCAGCGACGAGCTGCGGAGGTTGATGCTCCAGGTGCGCGTGCCCGGACAGGCGGCGTCCGACCGGGCCGAGGCGGTGGCGGCGTACGCGCAGATCGTGTGCCGGGCGTTGTTTCAGCAGCGCGCCCAGGGGGACGGCGCGACCGAGGCGGTCGAGGCCGAGCCCATCCTTCGCGGCTACCTGGAGGCGACGCTGGAGGAGCTCGGGCCGCGGCGGGATGCGGCGCAGCAGCTGCTCGAGGAGCACCTCGTCACCCCGGACGGCGGCAGGACGCTGCGCCTGGAGAAGGAGCTGCTCCGGCTCCTGCCCGCCGAGGAGCTGTCGCCGATCCTGAAGGCGCTCGAGCGAGCGGCCATCCTCCACGCGGGAGAGCACCAGGGGAGCCGCTACTTCGAGCTCGGCCACGACTGGCTCGCCCGGATGGTGAACGAGCGACGGGAGCAGCGGCGGCGCGAAGCGGAGCAGCGGCGGCGCGAGCAGGAGCAGCAGGAGCGCTTCCGGCGGGAGCGCGCCGAGGCCGAGGCGAGGCTCGCGAAGGAGCGCGCGCGGCGGCGCGCGCTCGTGGCGATCGCGTCGGCGGCGGCCACGGGCGTCGCCGGCGCGCTCGGCTACTGGGCGTGGCAGGAGCGGGTCGCGAAGGAGAAGGCGCGCGTCGCGGCCGAGGAGACCAGGCAGCGCGCCGAGGCGAAGGCGAGCGAGGCGCTGGACGCCAAGGTCGAGTCGGGGGTCCGCGAGCTGAACGATCGCGGCCAGATCTCGATGGCGCTGAAGCTCTTGAGCGAGGCGAAGCACCCCGAGGAGCAGCGCGGCTGGGTCGGGCTCGCCAGCGACGCGCTGCGCGAGAACGCGCTGCGCGCCAGCCTGCGCGGCCACGAGGGACCGCTGACCGCGGCTTCCTGGAGCCCGGACGGCAAGCGCGTCCTCACGGCCTCGGAGGACGGGACCGCGCGCGTGTGGCGCGCCGACGGCACCGGGCAGCCCGTGAGCCTGAAGGGCCACGGCGCGGCCGTCCTCTCCGCTGCGTGGAGCCCGGACGGCGAGCGCGTCCTCACGGCCTCGGAGGACGGGACCGCGCGCGTGTGGCGCGCCGACGGCGCCGGGCAGCCCGTGAGCCTGAAGGGCCACGGGGGGCCCGTCGTCTCGGCGGCCTGGAGCCGCGACGGCCAGCGCGTGATCACGGTGTCGCGCGACGGCGCGGCTCGAGTCCACGCGGCCGATGGCGCCGGCGAGCCGCTCGTGCTGAGGGGCGGCGCGGTCCCCATCTCGTGCGCGGCGTTCCATCCAGACGGCGCGCGGTTCCTGACGGGCTCTGCGGACGGGACGGTGCGGTGGTGGAGCCACGACGCCGCGCGCACCACGGACTTCAGGGGCCACGAGGACGCGGTGATCTTCCTCGCCGTGAGCCCCGACGGCGAGCGCATCGCGACGGCCTCGCGCGACGGCACGGCCCGCGTCTGGGACGCCGAGGGCACGGGCGCGTCCGTCCTGCTGCAGGGCCACACGGGCGCCATCCTTCATGTGGCGTGGAGCGCCGACAGCGCGCGCGTTGCGACCGGCTCCGCCGACGGGACCGCGCGCGTGTGGCCCTCCGACGGCAAGCTGGTGCCGCCGATCACCCTCAAGGGGCACGCGCAGTCCGTGGTCCACGTCGCGTTCCGGCCGGACGGGGCGCACCTGGCCACAGCCTCGACCGACAGGACCGCGCGGCTGTGGCCGCTGGACGGCAGCGACCCGCTGGTCTTGCGCGAGCACGACGCCCCCGTCCGGGCGGCGGCGTGGAGCCCCGACGGGTCGCAGGTGGTCACCGCGGCCGGCGCAGACCCCGCAGGGCCGACGAACGATCGCACGGCGAAGGTGTGGAGCGCGGAGCTGCTGGAGCGGCTCCAGCGCGAGCGGCGCGGCGCGGGCGCCGTTCGCTCGGCATCCCTCGACACCGCCGGAGAGCTCGCCGTCTCGGCGTACGACGACGGCAGCGTGCGCCTCTGGCGCATCGATGGTGACGAGCGGACGGTCGCGCTCAAGGGCCACGTCGCGCCGGTCACGAGCGTGGCGCTGAGCCCGGCCGGCACGCACATCGTCACGTCGTCGTTGGACAACACCGCGCGGGTCTACCGCACGATGGGCAAGGGGGAGGCCGTCGTCGTCCGGCGGCACGACGCCGAGGTGTCCTTCGCCGCCTGGAGCCCCGACGGCAAGCGCGTGGTCACGGTGTCGGCGGACAGGACGGCGCAGGTGTGGAACGCCGACGGCTCGGGATCCGCCTTGCTGACGCGGCACCACGAGGACCGGGTGACCTGGGCGGCGTGGAGCCCGGATGGCACGCGCATCGTGACGACCTCCGTGGATCGCACCGCGCGCGTGTGGCAGGTCGGCAGCACGGACGCGCCGGTCGTGCTGAGGGGGCACGAGGGCAGCGTGCTCGCCGCTGCCTGGAGCCCCGACGGGAAGCGCATCGTCACCACCTCCGAGGACAAGACGGCGCGGCTCTGGGACGCGGACAGCGGCAAGGAGCTCGCCGCGCAACGGGGGCACCAGGGCGCGGTGCTCCGCGCGATCTGGAGCCCCGACGGGGAGCGCGTCGCCACCTCGTCGGCGGACAACGTCGTCCTCATCTGGCACGCCGACGCGAGGGGCACGCCCATCGCGCTCGAGTCCCGGGTGCCCGTGCTCGCGATGAGGTTCCTCGAAGGTGGGCGGAAGCTCCTCGGCGTCGCGTCGGACGGCACCGCGCGCGCGTGGGTCACCGACGTCGGCACGCTGCGCGAGCGCCTGGCGACGGCGCATACGGACTGCCTCCCTGCGAACATGCGCGCCCTCTACCTCGGCGAGACGCCCGACGAGGCGCGAGCGCGCCACGCCAGGTGCGAGACCTCGTTCCGGAGGACACCGGTCGAAGCGAAGGCCGCCGCGGCAACGCCGAGCGCGCCGGTCGAGCCCCCGCCCGTGCCCTCGGCCGAGCCCCCGCCCGTGCCCTCGGCCGAGCCCCCGCCCGTGCCCTCGGCCGAGCCCCCGCCCGTGCCCTCGGCCGAGCCCCCGCCCGTGCCCTCGGCCGAGCCGTCGGTGCGCGCCGTGGAAGCGGTGCCAGCGCCTCCTCCGCGGCTTCGCCTGCGGCCTCCTCCGACGCAGCCCCCGGCGGCCCCTCGCCCGAGTGGAAAGGCCTTCAGGCCTCCCGGTGGAACCAAGCTGGAGTGACATGCACATGAATCGATCGTTCGTGGCCCTTGCGTGCTTCCTCATACCGCTCGTCCAGGCGAGATCCGCCTTTGCGGACAAGGCGGCGGACCTGTTCACCGAGGGGAGCAAAGCCGCCGAGGAGAGAGACTGGGACGCGTGCCGCGCGAAGCTCATCGAGGCGTGGGGGATCAGGCAGCACTGGCGGATCGCGGCGAACCTGGGCGCGTGCGAGCTGAACCTGGGCATGTACCGGGACGCCGCGGAGCACCTCTCGAGCGGGCTACGCGTGCTGCCAGCGGATGTCGGAGCAGACACGCGCGCCGAGCTCACGGCGCTGCTGGACGAGGCCTCGACGAAGCTCGTGACGCTCACGATCAGGACCGATCCGTCCGACGCCGAGGTGCTCCTCGACGGGAGGTCGCTCGGGCGAGGGCCGTTCGAGCGATCGATATTCCTCGACGCGCGGACGTATGCCATCGAGATCCGGGCGGAGGGGCGAAAGCCGTTCAAGGGAACGATAGAGGGGCGCGCCGGCCAGAGAGAAGCCGTGGACGGGCGGCTCGATCCGGTGGAAGCGGCGCCGCCGGCGCCGGCAGCGCCGCCGCGGCCATCGAGGCGAGCGACGCCGCGGACCGCGCCGATCCCGCGCGTGGGGCCGGGCGCACAGGGGCCGTCGCTCGTCCCGCTGGTCGTCGTCGGCGCCGCCGCGGCGGTCGCGCTGGGCGTGAGCGTGGGGCTGTCTGTCGCCGCGGACGACAAGGCCGATGCGGCGCAGGAGGCGGCGAAGGACCTGGACCCGTCGGCGTGCGACGACCCGCGGCGGAGCACGGCGGCCTGCGAGGCGCTGGAGGACGCGCTCTGCGCCAGCGACGCGCTGAGCAGCGGCGCAGTCGCGAGCTTCGCGGTCGCAGGGGCCCTCATGCTGGGGACCATCGGCCTCGCGGCGTGGAATCAGTGGCACGCCCGAGGCGGCCCGGCGGTGCGCGCAGCGCCGGCGATCGGCATGTCCGGAGGCGGCGTGACCGTAGCGGGGTCGTGGTGACCAGGCCGCGAGCGACGCCTCCCCGGCGCTCGCTTCCTGCGCGCCGGCGGGACGACATCCCAGGCGGCGGATCCGCTCCTGCCCCGGCGCCTCGATCTCGCGAGCGAGATCATCGTGCCCCCTTCGCGGGGGGCCGCTCCGTCGAGGCGTGGCCCGTCTCCTCGCCTCCCTGCTCACCGAAGACGATCACACCCACACCCCCAGGAACCAGTCCATGCGAACCCTGATCATCAGCGATCTGCACCTCGGCAACGGCGGTGACTACGATGTCTTCGCAGGAGAGCGAGAGCTCCCCGCGCTCCTCGACAGGTTCACCTCGCCGCCGACCCGCGTCCTCGTGAACGGCGACGGGGTCGATTTCCTCATGAACGAGGACCAGCTCGAGCTCGACGTCGCCCGCGCCATGGCGCAGGCCAAGGCCTGCGCGGAGAGCCGCGCCACGAAGGCTGTGCTGGCCGCGTTCGGCCGCGTCCTCGCGGCCGGCGGCCAGGTCGTCTTCCGCCTCGGCAACCACGACGTGGAGCTCGCGTTGCCCGAGGTCCAGGGCGTCTTTCGCTCGGCCCTCGGGCAGCCGCCCGCCGTCGCCGCGCGCCTCTCGTTCCAGCTCGGAGAGGCCCCGGACATGCTCGACGTGGGCGGGGCCAGGATCCTCGTGACCCACGGCGAGCACAACGACCCCTGGAACATCGTCCATTACAAGGGGCTCTCGAGCGCAGGTGCCGCGCAGCGGGCCTCGTTCTCCTACGCACCCGGCTCGATCCTCGTCAAGCAGTACCTGAACCCGCTCACCCGCGAGTTCGGGCTCCGCTTCGCGAACCTGCTCAAGCCCGATTTCCAGGGCGCCACGCTCACGGCGCTAGCCGTCGCGCCGTCCGCGATGAAGCTCCTGTTCCAGCGCTCCTCCGCGAGCCTCTGCTGGCAGCTCTTCCGGAAGATGAGCGGGCCGGCCGCGTTCGCCGAGCAGGAGGATCTCGGCCTCGCCGATCGGGTCGCGGACGCGGGCCTCACGCCGGAGGAGCAGGAGGCCGTGGAGGCGCTGGTCGGGGACGGGGCGGCCGCCTTCTCCGATGACGAGGACGACGACGGCGTGCTCGGCCGGGCGCGGCTCAAGCTCGGTCGGGCCGGGCTCAAGCTCTATGCGAGGCTCCAGCGGAAGCTCACCGGCAAGACGGGCGACGCGTACTTCGAGCTCGAGCCCGACGAGGCCGAGTGGAAAGAGGTCAAGCGGCTCGCCGCCAAGTTCGGGGCGAGCGCGGTGATCCTCGGCCACACCCACGCGGCGCGCTGGAAGCACGAAGGCGGCCTCCTCTTCGCCAACACCGGCACATGGATCTGGCTGATGCAGCTCCCGCCGTTCGACGCAGGCGACGACGTATGGGCGGAGTTCCTCGCCGAGGTGAAGAGCAATCCCCGCCTCGCCCCCGAGCGCCAGCGGCGCGCCAGGCTGATCAGCCGGTTCACCGCGGTCAGCGTCGACGAAGCGCCGGGCGGGGGCGCGGCCGTCGCGCTCCTCGAGTGCGATGGCGCCTCGGGGATTCGTACGTTGGGAGAGGCCCGCGTGCCGGCGGCCTCTTGACCCATGATCGAGCCGGGCGAGGCCCTGGGCCCACCTGGCCTGCCTCGTCGACGGCTCCCAGCCCGAGGACCGAGGACGCTGGGCCCCAGGGCGGGGCAAGACCCATGAAGAGGAGGACACCATGAGCACACGAGAAGATGCACTCGACACCGCGGCCCTCGGCGAGCCGGGACCTCTCCCCCTCTGGGAGGACATGGTCTCCTCCGAGCCGGAGCTGCCCGACGACTACACCGAGGCGCCCCGGAGCTTCGACGACACGCCCCCGCCGCAGCTCGTGCGCACGATCAACCTGCTCCCCATCCCCGAGCACGGCGTGCGCGGCCCCGAGGACGTCGAGGGGATCGCGGCGCACATCCTCGCCCGGGCGAGGGAGGGGATCGCCGACCTCTTCGCGCACGAGGACTACGCCGGTTACGAGGGCGAGCCGACCGAGGCCTGGGCGCGCGCGATCGCCGAGCACCAGACGGGGATCCCGTACACCATGCCCGTCTACTTCTACGGCTCGCAGAAGAAGGTCGCGGAGGGCGTCGCGCGCCAGGGCCGGTATCCGCTGGTGGGCCAGTGCCAGCAATCGGTGACGACGGCGCTCTGCATCGGCGGATGGGACGGCGGAGAGAGCGGCGATATCGGCGCCGGCAAGGACTCGCAGCCCTACTGCGCGAGGCTCGGCAAGGGCTGGACCGACGTGCCCCTGGACCTGAAGAAATGGCCCGATGAGCTCTGGGCCGACGTGAAGGTGGGCTCCTGCCTGTTCTGGTCCGCCGACTCCATCGGCTCCGGCCACGTGGTCCTGGTCGTCCGCAAGCACCCTGTCGACCGGAAATGGCAGATCTGGGACACGGGCACGTCGTTCCACGATCCGAGCAACCACCTGACCGCGGCGAGGCAAGCGCGGATGCTGTGGGAATCCCACTGGTGGGACTTCATCCCGAAGTCGCTCTCGAACGGCAGCTGGCCGTTCCGGGGCATCGGGCTGATCTCGGGGCTGGGCCAGCTGAAAGCGGACCTTCGGCCCCGGGGGCGCGCGCGCCTGATCCTCCAGCGCCGGAGCGACAAGGCGCTGCTCTTCAGGTCCGCGTGGATCGACATGGAAGCGGAAGGGCTGCCCATCTCGTGGCTGCTCCGCGGCCTGCGCGGCGCGCCGTTCTCGGACCAGATCGAGGCCACGTTCTGCATCAACTCGCCGCCTGGCCTGACGAAGAGCTCCCCCAGGGGGACCCCGCTGCTCGACTGCACGGTCGACGCGAAGGGCAACGCGCGGATGCACTGGAGCTGGCAGTGGAAGCAGGGCTATCACGAGCGGAAGAACCCCGCCGTCTGGCAGCCCGACGCGCCCTTCCCCGCGGGCGCCGAGGGCGCCGGGAAGGCCCAGGCGGTCTCCTGGCCGGAGGCCCCGGGCAGGGCGGAGCCGGATCCTTACGCCGAGGCGGAGGCCGAGCTGCGGGCGAGGCGCGAGCGGCGTGCGCGGGGCGTCCTCCGGAGCGCGCTGCTCTCGGGTGTCGAGGATCTCGAGAGGGTCGCCGGCGGCAGGGGCGCGATCAAGGAAGGCGCGCGTGGAGCAGGGGCCAAGGCGATCCAGGAGGCGCTGATCGCGCTCGGGTTCCAGGTGCCCGGCGGCGCCGATGGCGCCTTCGGCAAGGGGACCGCCGACGCGCTGAAGAGCTTCCAGGCGCAGGCGGGCCTCGGCGCCGACGGCGTGGCCGGGGCGGGGACGCTCAAGGTGCTGGATCAACGCCTGCAAGGCCTGTCGCGGACATCGGCCAGCTGAAGGAAGGCAGAGCCATGCAGACCATGAAGGATCTTCAGCTGCTCCTGACGCCCTATGGCGACAGGGAGCCCGTCTTGAAGGACGGGCTCTCCAGCGACGCGGCGGCGCAGCAGGACGTGGCGGGCAAGGCGGACAATACGCTCGAGCATTTCTGGGAAGAGACGGGCGATCCGGACGATCTCGAAGCGCAGCGCTGGGGGGTGATCGCGCCCGAAGGCGCCGCGGGGGACCGGCTCATCGCGCTGATCCAGCCCCTCATCGACGCCCGGCGAGATGCGCAGGACGGCCATGAGGTGAAGCTCTACCGCGTGCCGCCCGCGATGTCGCCGGAGGAGGCGGCCCGCTGGCGCAAGCAGCACTTCGACGTCAGCGTGGAGCTCGCGCGCGATCTGCCCCGTTACCAGCTCCTCCTCGGCGATCTCCACGAGGTGCCGCTCGCCCTCCAGCAATACCAGTCGATCGACGGCTTCGTCGGGCGGCTGTGCTTCCAGCGAGAGCGCGAGTACGAGGCGTACGTCGACAAGGTGCTTCGCCGGGAGCGGGCGCGCGCCGAGATCGCCGGGAGCGCGAAGTTCTACACCGTGCACGACGGCACCGCCGCCACGATGATGGGCTACAGGTCGCTGACCCAGCCGGCGCTCGCGCAGCTCAAGAAATACAGGATCGATGCGGCCGATCTCGGAGACCAGGAAGCGCCCTCTCCGGACGAGTTCCTGCAGGCGGTGAGGAGCCCGGAGCCCACGGTGCTGTTCACCGTCAGCCACGGCGCCGGCGCGCCGCGCGGCGGGTGGAAGAGCGAGGGCGATCAGCGCGACCGGCAAGGGGCGATGAGCTTCGGGCGCGAGGGCAAGCTGACCGGCGGCGATCTCGGCGACGCCCCGTTCTTGCCGGGCGGCATCTGGTTCATGCTGGCGTGCTACGGCGGCGGGACGCCGGACGTCAGCGCGTACCGGCACTGGCTCGACCGGCTCAAGCAGAGCGGCCAGTTCGGTGGCCAGGCGCAATCGGTGCTCGCGGGGCTCCCGCAGAGCGGCCAGCGGCCGTTCATCGCCCGGCTGCCCCAGGTGGCGCTGGCCAACCCGAACGGGCCGCTCGCCGTGATGGGGCACATCGATCTCGCGTGGACCTACAGCTTCGAGGAGCGGGACACCGGAAAGGCCGTGTCGCGTCCCTCGAAGTTCGTGGACGTCATCCGCACGGCGCTGGAGACGAGCCGGGTGGGGAGCTCGTTCCGGGAGCTCTTGAAGGCGTCGCTCCTCACGAACGCCGAGCTCACCAGCCTCTACGACAAGGCGGAGAGAGAGGGCGCCGCGCACGCGCCGGACTCGGCGCGGCTCGGTCACCTGTGGATGCTCCGGCAGGACCTCTCGGGCTACGTCTTGCTCGGCGACCCGGCGGTGCGGCTCCCGGCGGCGCGCAGGCGCCTGAAGAAGGACGCGGCGAGCGAGGCCGAGCCCAGGGCGCCCGAGGTCCAGTCCGGTGCAGCGGCGAAGGCCGCGGCGTCGCCCTCCGCGGGGGCGCGGGCAGAGGCGCCGACGAGGCTGCCGCCCGACATGGACATCGACGACGTGGAGAGAGCCATCGGAAAGGTCCTCTCCGGCAGCCCCATCAACGCGGTGGCCAACGAGCACGGCGTCGAGCCGGCGAAGCTGCGTGAGCTCAAGGACATCTACAAGGCGGCCGGGCGCGCCGCGCTCGGGACGAGGTGATCTCGCCGGCCGGGCGCGCGGGACGCAGGGCTCCGCCTGCGGCGCGAGGCGCCTGGCTCCGGACGGAGGCTGCGATGACTGCTGCCCACGACGACGACCGACTGGACCTCTTGCTCGCCGACGCCGAGGAGCGCAGGCCCGTCCTCGAGGAGGGGCTCCCGGGGGAGGCTGCCCAGCGCGGGCCCAGGCCCAGGGAGAAAGACAGCTTCGACCGGAAGCGGACGGACGCGGATCCGAACGATCTCACGCTCCAGCGGTGGGCCGTCGTCGCGCCCAGAGGCAGGGAGGGCGACCGGCTCCTCGAGGCCGTCGCGCCGCTGATCCAGCTGCGCGAGGCGGAGCAGGCCGCGCCCGTGACGATCTACCGCGCGCCGCCGGACATGGACGCCCGGGAGGCTCTGGCGTGGCGGGAGAGCG
This sequence comes from Sorangium sp. So ce836, assembly GCF_028553905.1. NCBI lineage: Bacteria > Pseudomonadati > Myxococcota > Polyangiales > Polyangiaceae > Sorangium > Sorangium sp. So ce836. The sequence continues at coordinate 8,290,928 of NZ_CP102233.1, forward strand.
AGTGCTGGAGAGACGACGTTCCGGAGGACGAGTGGCCGTACTACCTGCTCTTGCTCGGCGATCTGCATCATGTCTCCCTCGAGCTCCAGCACACGCTCGCGAGCGGCGCGCTGGTCGGGCGCGTCCATTTCGAAGCCGACGGCGAGCTCGATCTCGACAGCTACGCCGCGTACGCGCAGAAGGTCGTGCGTTACGCGCGGGAAGGCAGCGCGCCCGAGCCCTCGCCGGACATGCTCTTCTTCGCGGCGCCGGACGGCTCGACGGCCACGCACGCCGGCGACACGAAGCTCGTCGCGCCGAGCCTCGCGGCCGTCCAGGAAGGCAAGGACAAGGGGCGCTTCCCCGTGGCCGCGGTGCGTGGAATCGAGGCCGAGACCGCCGACGAGCTGCTCGCCGCGGGCGCCTCTGGGCGGCCATCGGTGCTGCTGTCCGTCAGCCACGGTCTCGGGCCGCCCCGCCGCGGCTTCCGCTCGGAGGAGGAGCAGCAGCGACGGCAGGGGGCGCTCCTCCTCGGCCGCGGCGAGGTGCTCGACGCCGAGCGGCTGCGGGGGCAGCGGTTCCTGCCGGGCGGCCTGTGGTTCTGTCTCGCCTGCTTCGGCGCGGGGACGCCGAGCGCGAGCGCGTATCACGCCTGGCTCTCGCAGCTCGCGAAGGAGGGCGCCTACGGCGGCAACGCGGAGCGCGTGCTGCAAGGCCTCCCGGCGCCCGGCCGGCGCCCGTTCGTGGCGGCCATGCCCCAGGCGGCCCTGGCCAATCCGGAGGGCCCACTCGCCATCATCGGCCACATGGACCTCGCGTGGACCTACAGCTTCTCGAGCGCGGGCAACCCGTCGGAGAGCCGCAAATCGCGCATCCTGTCCGCGCTCCAGGTGATGGCCCGCGGGAGCCGCGCGGGCGTCGCCCTGGGAACGCTGCTCCAGTCCTACGGCGAGGCGAACGACGCCCTGATGGCGAGCTACCAGCTCGAGGCGAGCGCCCGCGCCGAAGGCAGGCCTGATCCCACGGATCGCGCCGATCGAGCGCACCTCTGGATGCTGCGCAACGACCTCCGCGGCTACGTGCTGCTCGGCGATCCCGCGGCGCGGCTGCCGCTCCGGCAGAGCGCGCTCCGCGGGCCGGCGCCGGACGCCTCGGGCGCCCTCCTCCGCTCCCCCCGCGCCGAGGCGCCCTCGCCGGCGGCCGCTCCTCCGCTCGAGCCGCCGAGCGGCGCCGAGGACGTCCCGCTCGCCGTGAAGGTGGCGGCGGTGGACGCGCTCTTCTGCGGGGACGAGACGCCGCGCGCGATCGCGGCGCGCGCGGGCGTCTCGCTGGCGACGTTGTGGGGCTGGGTCGACGCGTACCGGGCCGGGGGGCGATCGCGGCTCGGCGGGTGACCGGCCGCGCCTGCGCACGGGCGACGGCCCGCCCCTCGCGCCTCAGATCCCGGAGAGCGCCTCCTCCAGGCTCAGCGCCCCCTCCCGGGCCACCTGCTCCGCTGGCGGAGCGGCGCGCAGGAGCGCGCCCAGGTCGCAGCCTTCCGCCTCGCTGAAGGTCGGCAGCAGCAGCGCGCTCTGCGACTCGGCATAGCGCTGCTTGAGCGCCTCGGCGATGCGGCGCCGATCCGCCTGCGTCAGCTCCGGCGCCTTGAGCGCCACCACGATCGCCTGCCGCAGGCAGGACTCGGCCCTGGCCTTGTTCCCCTCGGCCAGCGCATCGAGCATCTCCGCGTACGGCTCGGCGATGGACCTCAGCTGATCCCAGTCGTCACGCTCGGTGAGGAGCTCCAGGCGGAGGAGCATGTGATCGAAGCCGGTGAGCGGGGCGCGGCCCTTCGCGCAGCCCACGTGCAGCTGATCGTCCACGACCCACAGGCTGTCCGGGCGGAGCTGTCCGGCCGTGGCCCGGATCGCGGCCATGTAGGTCGAACGGAGGTCGCTCCCAGCATAGGACCCGATGACGCCGAGGTGCAGGCGGCCGCCCGCGCCGCCGGAGAGGAGCTCCTGAATGCCCGCCCCGAGCGGCGCGGCGAGCGCCAGGGCCGCAGAGAGCTGCGGCGCGGCGAGCAGCGCGGAGAAGGCGCTCAGGGTCTTCAGGAACCCGCCGAGGTAGTCCTTCCCGGGGAGAGCGAGGAGGCCAGCCTGCATCGAGACGGCGCCGCCGTGAAAGGGCAACGTGGGCGTGAGCAGGCGGTTGCGGCTGACGATGTTCGTCGCCCCCTCCTCGGCCCGGAGCGTGCTCGCGTCGGCGATGCCAGGGATCACGAGCCCAGGCCTCCCGCCGAAATCGAGCTGGATCACGCTGTGAACGGCGGGGATCTGCTCCCTCATCCAGGCGATTTCCTTCGACAGCTGCATGTCGGCGAGCCAGAGGCGGAAATAGTGCACCCCCGCCTTGGCGGGCGTGGGGTCGAGCGTCCGGCCCACGACCCGCGCAGGATCGATCTGCACGTAGAGGGATTGCTGACGATCCTTCTCGAAGCAGTCTTTGACGGCTGTCCAGCTCGCCATGGTCTCCTCCCCGCCGATGTGTGCCCGGCGCGGCGGCGCGGGCACCGGCGCCGGCACCGCGCGCCGGCCAGACGGCCCCCATGGGCCGCGCGATGGCCGTACGCGCGGTGGCCTGCTCGACAGTCCTTAGGGCCGCTTGATCAGCCACAGGGCTCGATTGTAGTAGTTGGCGTCCGAGCCGACGACCTTGGGGCTCTCGAAGCCGGACGACGCCAGCCACCCGCCTTCCGCCCCGCGAGCGCCAGAGAGCGCCGGCCCGTCGGAGAACGCGTAGCGCTTGGTCTGATAGTTCGCGATCAGGAACGCGTCCCCCTGCGGCTGAAACACCCAGAGCGCCATATTGTAGTAGTTGGCGTCGGCGCCGACGAGCTTGGGGCTCTCGAAGCCGGACGACGCCAGCCACCCGCCTTCCGCCCCGCGCGGGCCTGTCAACGGCTGGCCAGTGGAGAACAGGTACCGCTTGGTCTCGAGGCTCTCGATCAGATAACATTCACCCGACCTGCGAATGATCCAGAGCGCCCGGTTGTAATAGTTGGCGTCGGCGCCAACGACGTCGGGGCTCGGCCCCCACCCGCCCTCCGCTCCGCGATCGCGCGAGAGCGCCGATCCGTCCGAGAACAGATAGCGCTTGCTCTCCACGTTCTCGATCAAGACGGGCGTATCGAGCAACGCCGGAGGAAACACGAACGACGACCTCTTGATGACGGGGAAGCCGCTCCTGGGATCATCGTACGGACGCTCGCGGGCCAGCACGGTATAGAGCTCGATGAGCTTGTCCTGATACGCCAGATCGGTGACCGTGAACGACCCGTCGGAGTTTGGCGCGAGCGCGTTGATCTGTTTTTCCTTCAACGACCCCGGGATGGCCGGATCGGGGACGAGGCACGAAAACTTGTAGTCGAGCACCAGCGCCGTCGTGGGTTGCGAAGACCGATCCACGGGCACCCCGCTGGCGTTCACCAGCAAATCGCAGGTGAGCTTGTACTGGCTCTCGGTGTCGCTGACCGACGCGCCGATCCGCGGCGCATTGACGCCAGGGCCGGGCTTGAGGTAGAGCTGGCTGAAGTTGTGCGTGCGCGTCGGCTTGCGCACGCTCTCGTCGAGGTGCGGGACGAAGCTGATCGAATCCAGGAGCGGGCTCGGCTGCAGTCCAGCGATGTCGACGGCGGTGTTGTAGACGTCGATGATGTGCACGGGCGAGCGGACCGAGCGCGGCGCCGTCTTCACGTAGCAGGGCGCCCCGCCCGTCAGCAGGCCGCCATCGGCGACGATCATCGGCACGTGGACGCCCCCGATCGACGACGTGGCCTTGTCGTCGCCGAGCTCGTCGTCGATGCTGACGAGCCGATCGTCGGGATCGAAGTCCTGTGTGCCGTTGTCACAGACGAAGATCACGACGGTATTGGCGAGTTGGCTCCAGATCGCGGTCAGCAGATCGTTGACGTAGTAGTCGATCGACTCGACCATCGCGACCAGCATCTCCTGGATGGTGGGCTTGGTGGGGTCCTTGATCGTCGTAGCTTTGAAGGTGTGCGGCGGCGGCACGTGCCAGGGATCGTGCGGCGCGACGAGGTTGAGCGCGACGCACCACGGCCCTTGATTCGCGAGGATCCACCGCTTGGCGTCTTCGACCTGATCCTCGGTGATGTAGATGTGTTTACGATCTGCCGGGCCGAGCGGAGGATTCGCCTTTCCGTTGGCCCCGACCGTGTCCTTCTCCCAGATGTAGTTACGCAGGTCGGGGTTGTTGTTCAGGAACGTCGCATCGTACTTGGCCGCGAGCGCCTTAGCGGCGGCGGCACACTTGTCCGGCTTGGTGCTACCCGTGGCGCCCTTGAGCCGCGCGAAGTTGACTCGCGAAGGCTGGCTGGGGAAGCCGTACTGCGTGATTCCATCGGGTCGCACTCCGCCGCGGAAGATCCCCGCGAATGTATGCCATCCCCACTCGACCGGCGTCCTTTGGGTGCCGAGGTCCCACTTGCCGAACATCGCGCACTTGTAGCCGACCATCGACTGCGCGAGCGTCTGGATGTTCTGGCCCGTGACCGCCTGAGCCCCGAGGTTGTCGTCGCCGCCGGTCGGAAAGCCCAGCCGGGTCTTCCACGGCTGCAGACCGGTCCACAAGCTCGCCCGCGTCGGCGTACACACCGGGTGCGCCCAGGCGTTCTGGAAGTGCACGCCGGCCCCAAGGAGGCGGCTGAGGGTCGGCAGCGTGACCGGACCGGCGACGCCGTTCTTGGCGTTGACTTGGGCAGCCACGGTCTTGGCGCCAGCGTTGACGCGAAGCACGTCGACACCGAGGTCGTCCGCAAGGATGATCAGAATGTTCGGTTTTGCCATCAGCTGAGGTCCCTATGGTTGGAGGCCGTGAGCCATCTGAGCCCGTGCGAGGGGCATGCGCTGCATGTCGAAGTCGGGCGGCCGCTCGCCCTGTGGGTCTTCACGCTGCTCTCCTCACAGGGGCGAAAGAGGAAGAGCAGAGAAGAGCAAAGCGATTCGATGGCGAACATCGCGATTCGCCACGTTCACCTCAGGTGATAGAGCGTCGCACCGCGATGTGCGTCGGCCCGACGGCGACGTGGCGCCGAGGACCTTCGAAGCCGCCCCCTGGTGCGGCCGGTGTTCGGAACGCCCGCGGACGTGGGATTGACTGCGTCAGCGGCCGGCCCAGCAGCGGTCGTCCGCGGCGTTCGGGTTGCAGTGTTCCGTCGATTGCGGTGGGCCTGGCATGGGTTGTTTTATCGATCGCGACCCGAAGTTGATTGGCGAAACCCATCAAAAACCACGCGCGGGTTCTGGATGATGCGGCGCAGATCACGATGGACCTGCGCCGCGGAGCTCCGCGCGCGGACGGCGCGACCGCGAGCGCCGCGTGGATCGGCGGGATCTGCCCGCCTTCCCGGCGCGGCGCCGGGGGAGATCTCTCCGACCGAAAACAGGTCAAAACGAGAAAATGCGGCGAGAATACGCACGCGACATAACGGAGGTGAGCGCGCGGACGTCCTACCTCGTGCCCTCGCCGGGCGCTGGCAGGATCACGCTGCGCTCAGAGCCGAGCTCCTCGCCCGAACGAGCTTCATCGGAATTGCGTCGTTTGACAGTCTTTTTACTCGTGGTATCCTGAAATGCGCTCATAGCCCGTTCCGCCGAGAGCGTTCGTAGGCGAAGAAGCGCCTTCCCACGATCTCTGGGGACGGCTGTCCAACGGACGCCTCGCAGCATCTCCAGGGTGGAAGGTGCGGTGCGTTCCGCGCGGACCTCAGGAGGCGGCTCTCATGAGACCAGATCGGATCGATATGAGATCAGCTCGGCTCGGTTGCGCGGGGAGGAGCGGCATCCAGCCACGAAGATCACGCTCTAGCCGCGGCAGGAGCCCCGGATTCGAGGTGGGCGCGTACAGGGCGAGGCACGAGGCGATGAGGAAGACTGCACCCTACCTAGCCCTCCGCGCCCCCAGGGAGGGCTGGCTCTTGTCGTGCTCGCTCGCGGCGTGCTCGGTTGTCCTCTGGGCAGGCTGCGGGACAAGCGAGGGACCAGCGCCGGTCGGTCGGGATACTACTCCTCCGGCCGTGATCACAGGCCCAGAGCTCCACGCCGTGCCGGCGCCCCTGGCACGTAAGCTGACTGTGGCGACCGACGAGCCGACGCAGGTGACCATCACGATCGACGACGGGGTAAAGCCGACAGAGCTGAAGATCGACTCATATGCCACCTCTCATGATATTCCGGTGCTGGGGTTGACGTTCGATACCCCGTACACCGTGTCGGTGACCGTGACGGACCGAGCTGGCAATCGCACGGAGGCGGGCAGCGGCTCCATCCCGCCAATCTCCCGGCCGGAGCTGTTCCCATCCATCGAGAAGATCGTCACAGGGAGCTCGGAAGCCGAGCAGGGGTTCGTGCTGTTCACGCCGGCCTCGACGACCGTTGAGAACGACACCATGCCCGTGGGATACGTGACCATCGTCGACAACAACGGAGACGTCGTCTGGTTCTACGAGGCGCCTGCGGCCACCGAGGTGCTGCGTCTGAGCAACGGCAACTTGCTCATTCAGTCCGCGCCGGAGCATCACACCTCGATGCTCGAGGTGGACATGCTCGGACAGACGGTGCGCACGTGGGTGTCGCGAAAGGCCCCCAGCTACGGCGACCCGTCCTCCGAGGCCATCAAGGTCGACGTGGACACCTTCCACCACGACGTGCGCGTCATGCCGAGCGGCACCTTCGTGACGATGAGCACCGAGCTACAGCACGTCGAAGACTATCCGACCGAGGAGACGAACGTGGATCAGACGCTCGCACCGGCGAATTTCGTGAACCCTACGCTCGCGGAGTTCGAGCCCGACACGGGCAAGGTCGTCCATCGCTGGTCGGTCACCGGCGCGGACGCCGATCATATCGTGATGAACCCTCCCGTGGACCACAAACGGGTAGGATACAAGTCGTTGAGAAACATTTTCTGGGCGGATGTCTACGGTCCTGACGTGGGGGGGAACGAGCTCGACTGCGGCGCCGACGGGGTCGATCGGGCGACCGGCGCGGGGACCTGCTACGACTGGGGCCATTTCAACACATTTTGGTATGACGAGCGCACGGACAGCTTCTTGCTCTCGCTGCGTCACCTCGGCGCGATCGCGAGCTTCAACCGCAGCACGGGCGCGCTGGACTGGCTGCTCGGCAATCACAATTACTGGTCGCCGGAGCTAACGCCCTATCTGCTCGATCCGCCCGCGGGGGCCACCGCGCGCTTCTGGCCGTACTACGCGCACAGGGTGACCATGACGAAGGCCCGCACGGTGATGATGATGGACAACCACAACCTCGAGGCCATCGCGCCGGACCTTCCGCTCCCCGCCCGCGATAACAACAGCCGAGTGGCAGAGTACGCCGTTCAGAACGGTGGTGTGCGGATGGTCTGGGAGTACGAGCACCCGCTCGTGCCAGGGGACGAGGTCAACACGAACCTGTACTCGTCCGCCGTGGGCGGCGCTCTGGAGATGCCCGAGACAGGCAACATCCTGATCGACTTCGGAGGCATCTGCAAGGTTCCAGACGAATCCATCAAGCCGCCGGGCGAGACCGGCAGCCCCGGGGAGCCGTCCGACAACAACAACACTTGCAAGCACTGGGCGCGCATCATCGAGGTGAAGCACGACGATTCGAAGGAGGTGGTCTTCGATATACGCGTGGGCGACAACGACCTGACGCGTACGGTGGGTTGGTATGTGTACCGCGCCACGAAGCTCCGCTGTCTTCATCCACAATCGCCGACGTGCTAAAGCACCGTTCACGTTTATCGACCGAGGAATGAACCGCCAAGGACGCCAAGGACGCTAAGAACGCCAAGAAGAGGACGAGCTCTTGGCCTCTTTGGCGCCTCGGCGGTTTGGGCTTCTGCTCTTTCGAGCGGTTCAACCCGTTTGCCGCTCCAGCCAGTGAGCCAAGGCTCGCCACCGAGCTTTTTGCTGCCGAACATGTCGACCGGGCAGCGCCCCGCAAGGCAATGGCTGCCCCTCGTCGACCCACGCCTGCCGGCGGGCCGCCCGGCGCGCCGACGAGGCCGGGACCGCGGCGGCGCACGATGACGCCCGTCGGGCGGCTACGGTGAGGACGAAACGAGGGGAATGCGCGCGGATCGCTGGACGAGTGCTTGATGGGCGCACGAGGAGCGTGGTAGGCGTGTGCCATCACACAACGGTTCCGCCCTCGGCGCGGGCCTCATCGAGACCCGGAACAGTCCTCGCAGATGAAAGAGAACACATGACAAGGCGACGTGCGTGGCAGACCCAGATCTTCGCCATGGCCGGCACGCTCGTCGCCGCCCCAGCGCTCGCCGCGGGCGAGGGCGTCCTCACCGGCACGGTCACGGATACGGCGACGAAGCGCCCGGCCGAGGACGTGGTCGTCACGGCGACGTCCCCTGCCCTCCAGCAGGAGCAGGTGGTCGTCACCGACAGCGCCGGCCGGTTCCGCATCCCCAACCTGCCGCCGGGCGTCTACGCGCTCCGGATCGAGAAAGAGGCGTACAGGCCGCTGAGCCGCACCGGCATCGAGGTCCGCATCGCCACCACCCTGCGTGTGGACAGCGAGCTGCTCCCGGAGGCGATCCAGTCGGAGGAGATCGTCGTCATCGCCGGCGCGCCCACGGTCGATATCGGATCGAGCGCGACCGGGGCCCACGTCAACTCGGATTTCGTGAGCCGTCTGCCCGTCAACCCCACGAGCGGCAAGGGGGCCGCGACGCGATCCTTCGAGTCGCTGGCCGAGGTGGCGCCCGGCGTCCAGGCGGATCAGTTCGGCGCGTCCATCAGCGGGACCACCTCGCCCGAGAACCAGTACGTGATCGACGGCCTCTCGGTGAACAGCCCGGCCTTCGGCGTGCTGGGCACGCCGCTCGCGCTCGACTTCGTGAAAGAGGTCAACGTGATCACCGGCGGTTACATGCCGGAGTACGGCCGTGCGACAGGCGGATACCTCGACGTCGCCACGAAGACCGGATCGAACGAGTTTCACGGCTCGTTCTTCTTCAGCACCACGCCCGGCCTCCTCGAGGCGCCGCACACGCCGGTCAAGCACGAGGGGAACACGATCAGCACCGCGACGACGCTCTCCTCCATCCAGAGCTATGGCGCCGAGGTGGGCGGCCCGCTCCTGAGGGACAAGCTCTGGTTCTATACCGGCGTGGTGGCCTCGTTCACGCGCTACCGCCTCGAGCGGAACCTCAACATGTTTCGCGAGCGAGACGGGATGCCCGTGATCGAGGACGGCCTGGCGCAGACCGACGTGATCCCGGGAACGCAGCAGATCTACGATGCCACCCAGCGCAGCATCAGCTACATCGGCAAGCTGACGTACCTCCTCGACCAGGACAACACCATCACCCTGTCGATCTACGGCACGCCCACGACGTCGGGCGGGGATGGCACCTTCGGGATCCGGGGGAGGGATAGCCGGGTGGAGCTCGACACGCCCCAGAGCAACGGGCTCATCAACGGGAGCTTCAGCGCCCTCGCCCATAACTACGTCGCGAGCGCCACCGACGTCGCGCTGAAGTGGTCGTCCGCGTTCGAGAACAAGACGCTGCTGCTCGACACGACGCTCGGGTGGCACCACGAGGAGCACGCGACCCGGGGCGCCGACGGCTCGCGGCTCGCGAGCGGAGAGGGCCTGTCTGACATCCCGACGGTGCTGTGGCGGCGGACCGATCCCGGCCCCTACGCGATCAGCGACTTCGAGCCCTCCGAGGCCACGGCGGTGTGCAGCTCCAGCGGCCGCCCGGCCGCCACGCGATGCCCTGTGCCCGTCTACTACAGCGGCGGCCCGGGCCTGCTCAACGAGGCGAGCCTCGATCGCGTCCAGGGCAAGAGCGTGCTCACGAGCATCTTCGCTGGGCTCGGCCAGCACCTGATCAAGGCCGGCGTCGATATCGAGGTGCTGCGCTACGAGAACAGCCGGGGCTTCTCGGGGACCGCGCGTTACTCCGAGACCGGGAACGGGAGGCTGCTCACCGATTTCCGGTTCGGCTTCCTGCGCGGCCCGGACGACGCGGTGATCCTCCCTGCGTTCAGCGCGACGTCGACGTCGCTCAACGCCGGCGCGTTCGTGCAGGACAGCTGGAGCATCATGGACCGCGTCACCCTGAACGCGGGCCTGCGCTATGACGCGCAGCTCCTCTACGGAGATGACGGACAGATGGCCCTGAGCCTCCCGAACCAGTGGTCGCCGCGCGTGGGCGTCATCTACGACCCCACGCAGGCTGGCCGGGCCAAGCTCTTCGCCAATTACGCCCGCTTCTACGAGAGCGTCCCGCTCGACGCCGTCGATCGCAGGATCCCGGGCGAGCGACGGCTCCAGTCGCGCTACCCTAAGGCCGCGTGCGATTTCACGGACCCCCTCGCCCCGAGGCCGTGCGGCCCGGAGGGGCGCCGCCCCGCGGGCGGCGCGCCCTACAATCCCAACGCGACGTGGACCCCGACCGTCAGCGAGAAGGCGATGGTGGATCCCGACCTCGAGCCGCAGTCTTCGGACGAGATCGTCGTCGGCGGCGAGTACGAGATCCTGCCCAGGCTCGTGCTCGGGGCCCAGTACACGAAGCGCTACCAGAACCAGGTGATCGAGGACATGAGCCGCGATGAGGCGAGGACGTTCTTCGTCGGCAATCCCGGCTCCGGCGTCGCCAAGGACATCCCGAAGGCCGTCCGTGACTACGACGCGGTCACCCTCTACGCGCAGAAGATGTTCGCCGACACCTGGCTCGCGCAGGGGAGCTACACGATCTCCTACCTGCGCGGCAACTGGGCCGGCCTCTTCAAGCCGGAGACGGGGCAGCTCGATCCAAACGTCAACCCGGATTTCGATCTGGTCTCCCTCGTGCCCAACCTGCAAGGGCCGCTGCCGGGCGATCGCACCCACCAGATCAAGCTCTTCGGCGCTAAGGATATCCTGTTCGCGAACGGCCTGGTCCTCAACCTGGGCGCGTCCTACCGCGCCCGCTCGGGCGGGCCGACGTCTTATTTCGGAGCTCATCCGTTCTACGGGCTCGACAGCATCTACATCCTGCCGCGAGGGAGCGGCGAGCGGCTCCCCTGGGTGCACGACGTCGACGCCCACGTCGCGGTGGGCGTGAAGCTGGCCAGGGAGAGCGCGCTCCTCGTGTCGGTCGACGCGTTCAACGTGTTCAACTTCCAGGCGGTGACCGCCACGGACGAGCGGTACACGCAGGCGACCGTCGTGCCGCTGATCGGAGGCTCCCCGAAGGATCTCGCCAGCCTTCGCACCGCCGACGGGCGACCGCTCGGCCCGAACGGCAGGAACCCGAACTTCGGCAAGCCTGTCGCGTACCAGCCGCCGCGCTCCTTCCGGTTGACCGCGAAGGTGACGTTTTAATCACCGTCCTGGCCGCGCCCGGCCGGTCAGGGCAGCCACGACCCTTTGTACCATTTGTGCAAGAGCGCGCCCTCCGGGCCACGGGCGAAGACATCGATGCGGCGGTCGCCCCAGGACACGGCCCCAGGGCCGGACGTCATGCCCCCGCCGAGCGACTCCCAGCCGCTCCAGGTTCCATCGAAGTATCTGTACATGAGCGTGTCGTCCTTGCCACGCGCGAAGACATCGAGCCGGCGGGCTGCCCACGAGGCTACGGCGGGCTCCCCGGTCGACGGGACGAGGCCGAGCGACTCCCAGTCGCTCCACGCCCCATTGAAGTACTTGTGCAAGAGCGCGCCGTTCTGGCCATGCGCGACGACATCGATACGGCGCTCACCCCAGGACACGGCCGCAGGCGCGGACGACAAGACGCCGCCGAGCGACTCCCAGCCGCTCCACGTTCCATTGAAGTACTTGTGCAAGAGCTCGTTGTCCTGGCCGCGCGCGAAGACGTCGAGCCGGCCGGATGCCCATGAGCACACGGCGGGCTTCGAGGTCAAAGCACCACCGAGCGACTCCCAGGGTTGCCAGGTCCCATCGAAATACTTGTGCAAGAGCTCGTTGTCCTGGCCGCGCGCGAAGACATCGATGCGGCGGTTACCCCAGGACACGGCCGCGGGGCCGGACGTCAAGGCGCCGCCGAGCGACTCCCAGGTGCTCCAGGCATCATCGAAGCACTTGTGAAAGAGCGTGTTGTCCTTGCCACGCACGAAGACGTCGAGCCGGCCGGACGCCCACGAGGAGACGGCGGGCGTCGAGTTCAGGTCGCCGCCGAGCGACTCCCAGCTAGATTCCAGCTTCAGCGGCGGGAACGGCAGCGGGTCTCGCACGGGGCCCGGGTCCAAGGCGACGTCCGCCTTTTTTCTCCCGCCATCCAGGCGGTGCTTCTTCATCTCCTCGAAGAGCTTCTTGGCCACCGCGCGGGAGGCCGGATCGTCGGCGAAGTGCTTGATCTCCTTCTCTCTGAGGGCGCCGACGATGCTCTGGTGCGGCACGAGCTCGTAGAGCGCGTACTCATACTCGTCCTTGGGCTCGTCTGCGTCGACGAACTTCGACCGGGCGCAGCTGAGCATGTGTTTGCCGTCGCTGACGAGCGCGAACTTGTCGGTCGTCCTCTGCCCCCCCGGTCCATACTTGTGGTAGCCGAACTGCTGACTGAAGTTGAACTCTCGCTTATCGCCGCTTCCGCCCTTCAGGTAATGCTTCAGGCTGATCGAGTCGAGCCCCTCGGGGGCGCTCGTCCCGGCGATGGCGGCGCAGGTCTTGAAGAGGTCGATGACGTGGACGAGATCGCTCGTGGAGCCGCCGATCGCGGCGCTGCTGAGGTAGCACGGCTTGCCCGCGAACATCGACCCTCCATCGACGATCATCATCGGCACGTGCACGGCCCCGATGTGCGGTGTGGCCTTGTCCTCGGCGTCCGCGTCGAGCAGCGCTTCGCCCCGATCCGGATCGATGTCCTGCGTGCCGTTGTCCCCGACGAACACGATCACGGTGTTCTTGAGCTGCTCCCGGATCTCCGGCTCCGTCGAGTTCAGGAACCTGCCGATGTAGAAATCCATCGACTCGACCATGGCCACGAACATCTCCTGGGTGGTCGGCGCCTCGGGGTTGGCGAACTCGATGGAGTAGGACTCCTTCGGCGGGACATGGAAGGGATCATGGGGTATCGTGAGCGTCAGCGCGGCGCACCAGGGCGAGCCGAGCACCTGCTTGAGCCAGTTCTTCGCCGACTCGACCTGGTCCAGCGTCGCGTACATGTGGGTGCGCTCGGTGGCGGGACGATCGTAGCGCAGCTTGCCCGAGGGGTCGTCCTCGTAGCACTTCTCCCAGATGTAGTACTGGACGTCGGGCTGCTTCTCCACGAAACCGGGGTTGACCTTCTCGAGGTACGCCCTGGTCGCCGCCCCCACGTCCTTGCGCTTGTTCGCGAACTTGGTCTTATCGACATCGGGTTCCACCGTGGCCCTGTCTTGGGGGGGCGCTTTCGTCGTGAGATCGCTGAGCTGCATGCGCCCCTGCGAGTATCCATACCTGGGGCCGACGACGCGGAAGCCCCCCTCGAGGATCCCCGCGAACCGCTCCCAGCCCCAGTCCCACGGGGTCTTCTTGGGGCTGTACTTCTCCGCAGGCTTCGCCTCGGGTCTCTCCTCGCCCGGGGCCAGCTGCCCGAGGTGCCACTTGCCGAACATCCCGCAGCGGTAGCTCGCTTGCTTCAGGACCTGCGCCAGGCTGCGGACATCGGCGCCGGACTTGGGTTTCTCGTCGAGGGTGTTCTTGCCGCCCGGATTCGGGTAGCCCACCCCGGTCCTCCAGGGCTGCAGCCCTGTGAAGAGGCTGCCGCGGGTCGCCGAGCACACGGGCTGCGCCCACGCGCGGGAAAAATGCAGCCCGTGCTTGAGCAGCTTCTCCAGGTTCTCGAGCCGCTTGGGCCCCGCTGTCTTGCCGTCCGGCCCGACGATCTGGACGGTGACCTTGCCGGTCTCGTGGTCGATGCGGACCGCGTCGGCGCCGAGATCGTCGGCGACGATCAGCAGGATGTTCGGCGTGCCCGTCGCGCTCGCGAGGCCGACGATCTCGGCCCGCGACAGCGCCGCGCTGTAGATCTCAAGATCCCTGATCTTCCCGGCGAAGTACAGCATCCCGGCTCCTCCTGCCACCCCCCGGCACCCCAGGTAGAGCGAGGAGTCGTTCTTGGTCTTCCCGGTGGTCGTGTCGGGGGCGCTGTCCTCGAGGGTGCCGTCGACGTAGAGCTCGAGCACGCCCTTCCCGTCCTTGGTCCGGCGGACCAAGGCGACGTGGTGGAACCTGCCGTCGCCGAGCACGGTCGTCGACCGGACGCCCGGGTTGTTTTTCCCGTCGTAGCGCGCAGCGAAGATCTTGCCGCGATTGGCCCCCCCCGTGAAATAGCGGATCACGAAGGGGTAGCCCCCCGTACCCGACCACTTCTCGACGATGTCCGCTTCATTGGCCTGCTGGTTCGGCTGCTCCGGCGCGGGATACACCCAGACGGCGACGGTGAAGTCCTGAGCCTGCCCGAAGTTGACCTCGTCGGAGTTGGCGATCGCCCGGTGCTGCGTCTTGCCGTCGAACGTCAGCGTCGCGTCGCCGATCGGGCGATATGCTTTCGTGGTGTCTGCCATGTGTCGTGTTCTCCTGCCTCGCTATCCGTGATGGCTATCGACGCCCGGCAAGCAATCTCGAGCGAGCAGGTGGAGCTCGGGCGCGCCTCGCGCCTCGGGCACACCGGCCCCGCGGCGCTCGTGCCGCTGGAGGACCTGTGTGCGCGGGTGACGGGTCTGCGGCTCGGATCGTCGCCGGACGTCGAGAGAGACTGCTTCCGTGCCCTGGCCAGCTGCGCTTACCCGCAGGGCCCTGGTTCGAACACGCCGTTCGTCACGGCGGGCTCGACGAGGATCGTTTTACACATCGCGCCCCGACGGTAATTGGCAGGATCCATCAAAGTTCGCGCTCGGATGCCGATAAAGGCGGTGCGGAGCGCGGCGTCGCGGCGCGGGGCAGAGCTCCGCGGCCCGCAGGCGCGGCCGCCGGCGCGGCGCGGATCGACGTCAGCGCCGCGGTGTCCGGCGCGGCCCCAGCGGCGCGCCGCCAGGCGAGAGCCGGGCGAATCGACGGGATGCGGGCAGATCACGTCCCGCAGCGGAGGCGGGCAGAGTCACCCAGCGCTCATGAACGAGCGTTGCCGGAGTCGAGCCGAGCGCCCGCCGCTGCGGCTCGCGGCCGCGCCCCCGCAGCGGGGCTGAGCAGCTGTGTGAGGAGGCGCGTCGTGTTCTCGATGTGCGGAGGCCGGACGATGGCGAAGTGATCACCGGGGACGGTGTGCACGCCCGCGAGCGCGGTGTAGGCTCCCCACCCGTAATCCGAGGGCATCTCCTCGGGCGGCTCCGCCGCGCGCAGCAGATGCACGGGCGCCTCCGGCATCCGCGGCGTCCAGCAGTCGAGCATCGTCAGGTGCCCATCCTGGCTATCGATGATGGCGCGCAGGGTCGACTCCGCATCGGCGCTCGCGAGGTCCGACGCGGCGTTGGTCGTGACCACCTGCCGGATCGCTTGCTCCTCGGACAGCCCCACGAGCTTCGCAGGGTCCACCTGGATCCCCCAGAGGCCGGCGATCCGGCGCAGCGCTGCCATCCGGTCGAAGGGCCCCGGCGAGCGCTCCACCAGCCAGGGAGCGGGGGCTTCCAGCAAGATCACCTGCTCGACGTCGCGTCCAGCGCCCTGCAGGTAGATCGCCACCTCCAGGGCCGAGAACCCGCCATAGCAGTAACCGACCAGGGAGAACGGTCCATCGGGGACCTGGGCCAGGATCTCTTCACCGTAGCGCCTGCACAGCGCCTCCAGGGTCCTGGGCATGGCTCCAGCCCGGGCGTGAGGAGGCGTGGTCACGCCCAGGACGGGGCGCCGCCCGCCCATGCCGTGAGCCAGGCGGATCATATGTGCAGAGAGATATCCTCCCACCGCAGGAAAGAGCACGATCGCGCCTGGCTGCGATCCGTTGACGAGCGGGACCATGCACGAGCGCGGCGGGCGTTGTTCCTGCACGATCGCTCGCTCCGGAGACGCCGCCTTACTGTGGACGTCGGAGGGACAATGCGCGATCAGCCGCCGCAACGAGGAGAGGAGCTGCTCGGCGAGCCGCTCGATCGTCGGCGCGTCATGGACCGCGGGGCTGTAGGTCAGGCCGAGCTTCAGGCGCCCTTGCGAGACGCCGCCGTTGATGGAGAGGACATGGCGGAGCCTGCCCCGCGGGCTCAGCGCGCAGCCGGCGGGCTCGGGCGCCGGCGAGAGCAGGGCTCGCCCCTCTGCTGCCATGTCGAGCTGCCCGAGGTAGTTGAACACCACCGGCGCCTGCACGGCGAGCGACGCCCGCGCGGACGCGTCGGGCTGCACGTGCCGGAGCCACCCGTAGCCCGCCCCGCGCAACGGCACGGCCCGCAGCGCCTCCTTGATCGACTGGAGCAGCGCGGCCGTCCCGCCCTCCGCCGGCACCTGCAACCAGACCGGAAAGAGCGAGGTGAACCAGCCGACCGTGCGGGAGACGTCGAGGTCGTCGACGAGCTGCTCGCGGCCGTGCCCCTCGAGCTCCACGCAGACGGTATCGACCCCGCACCACGCGCTCAGCGCCTCGGCCAGCGCCGAGAGCAGCACGTCGTTGATCTCGGCGCGGTACGTCGCGGCGACGTCGCGCAGCAGCGCCGTCGTCTCTGACGCCGAGAGCTGCACGTCGACGGTCCGGCTCTCGCCGAGCGTGCCGATCGGGGCCTCGCGATCGACCGGCAGCTCGGTCACGGGACGGCGGCACTGCGCCTGCCAGTAAGCCAGCTGATCGGAGAGCCCACCGCCGGCCACCCAGCCGCCGAGGCGCTCGGACCACTGCCGGAACGACGTCGTCTTGGCGCCGAGCTGCGGCGGCTCTCCCGAGAGCACCTGGCGGCACGCCTCCTCGAGATCCTCGTGCAGCACGCGCCATGAGACGCCATCGACCACGAGGTGGTGAATGACCAAGAGGAGCCGCGCGCCATCCGCGCCCAGATCCAGCCACGCCGCGCGCGCCAGCGGCCCGGCCTCGAGCGACAGCCCCGCGTGGAGCGCGCTGGCGGCTGCGTCCACGCGCGCCGCGCGCTCGTGCGCCCCGACCGACGACAGGTCTACCCTCGTGAGCGGGAGCTCCCCCTCCGGCGCATGCCGCTGCGACCATCCGGTCTCCCCCCGCCGGAAGCGCAGCCGCAGCGCGTCGTGCTGCCGGAGGACCACCTCGAGCGCCTGCGCGACGATCTCCGGCGACAGCGACGCCGCAGCCGTCCACATCATCGCCTGGTTGAAGTGGTCGGGATCCGCCGATTCGGCGTCGAGGAACCAGCGCTGGATGGGCGTCAAGGGCACATCCCCCATGACCTGCCCTTGCTCCGCCTCGACGGCGCTCGAGCGGCGCGTCACCTGAGCGAGCTCTGCCACCGTCTGGCGCTGGAACAGCTCGCGCACCGTGAAGTGGAGCCCTGCGCGCTTGGACCGTCCGACCGCCTGGAGGGCCAGGATGGAGTCGCCCCCGAGCAAGAAGAAGTTGTCGTGGATCCCGACCTTGGCGATCCGCAGCACCTGCGCCCATACGTCCGCGAGCGCGCGCTCCAGCTCGGTCCGAGGCGGCTGATACGAGGTGCCCGCGGCCTCGACCGCGCCGTCCGGCGCGGGCAAGGCGCTGCGATCGATCTTCCCGCTCGGCGTGAGCGGCAGGGCGTCGAGCCACACGAAGGCGGCGGGGATCATGTACTCGGGCACCGTCGCGCGGAGGTGATCCCGCAGCGCGCTCGCCGCGCAGGCGATGTCCGCAGGGACGACGTAAGCGACGAGGCGCTTGTCGCCGGGGGCGTGCTCGCGGGCGAGCACCGCGCAGGCGCCCACCGCGGGGTGCGCGCTGAGCACCGACTCGATCTCGCCGAGCTCGACCCGGTAGCCGCGGATCTTGACCTGGTGGTCGATGCGCCCGAGGAACTCGATGGTGCCGTCCGGCAGAAAGCGGCCGAGGTCGCCGGTCTTGTACAGCCGTGCGGCGGGCTCGCTGGAGAACGGGTTCGGCACGAACCTCTGCGCGCTCAGCTCGGGCCGGTTGACGTAGCCGCGGGCGAGCCCCGCCCCGCCGATGTGCAGCTCACCGACCGCGCCCGCGGGCACCGGCTGCATTCGCTCGTCCAGGATGTACAGCTCGGCGCCCGGGATCGGCCGCCCGATGGGCACGCTGCGCCCCGCCGCCGCGCCCGCCGCGATGCGGTGCACGGTGCTCCACACCGTCGCCTCGGTCGGGCCGTACTCATTGTACAGCGCCGCAGCTGGCGCCCGCTGCTGGTGCGCCGCCACCAGGCTGGGCGCGATGCTCTCGCCGCCCAGCACCACCGTCGTCAACGACGACAGCGCCTCGCGCGCCCCTGGCTGCTCCAGCGCGAAGGCGTACAGCGACGGCACGCATAGAAGGTGCGTGATGCGCTCCGACGCGATCAGCCCCGTCACCCCTTCGGGGTCGGTGCTCTGCGACTCGGGCGCCATCACCAGCGTGCCGCCCGAGCACAGCGCCCAGAAGATCTGCGCCGTCGAGATGTCGAACGCCAGCGACGAGACCAGCAGCAGCCTCCCCACCGGCTCCGCATAGACCTGCAGCCGCGCGCTGGTCGAGTGCACCAGGTTGCCGTGCGTGACCGCCACGCCCTTGGGCTGCCCGGTCGAGCCCGAGGTGTAGATGACGTAGCTCAGGTCCTGCGGGGTCGCCGCGCGCCCGCCCTCGCCCTCGCCCTCGTTCGCCATGAGCCGCCCGTCGCCGTCGAGCCACAGCCGCCGAGCGCCGCTCGGCGGCAGCCGCTCCGAGAGCCGCGCCTGCGACAGCACAAGCCCCGCGCCCGCGTCCTGCACCATGAACGCGAGCCGGTCGCGCGGGTACACGGGGTCCAGCGGCAGGTACGCCCCGCCCGCCTTCAGCACCCCGAGCAGCCCGACCACCATCTCGGCCGAGCGCTCCATGCACACCCCCACCACCACGCCGGGCCCAACGCCCATCGCGCGCAGCCGGCCAGCAAGCTGCTCGGCCCGGCCGTCCAGCTCTCCGTACGTCACCTCCCGGTCGCCCGCCACCACCGCCACAGCCTCCGGCGCCCGCTCCGCCTGCGCCTCGAACAGCTGGTGGATGCACCGGTCCTCGACCGGCGGCGCCGCCGCTCCACGGCCCCACTGGCCCCACTGCACCAGCACCTCCTGCCGCTCCGCCTCGGTCAGGAGCGGCAGCTCGCCGATGCGCCCGTGCGGGCGCTCGACGATCCCTGCCAGCAGCCTCGTGTAGTGGCCCCACAGCCGCTCCACGGTCTCGCCCTCGAACAGATCTCTGGCGTACTCCACCACCGATAGGAGGCTCCCATCCGCCTGCTCCTGGACCAGCAGCCCCAGGTCGAACTTCGCCGTCTCGTTGAAGACATCCACGATCGACGCCTCGAGGCCCGGGAGGTGAAGCGGCGCTCTGGGGGTGTTCTCCAGCATGAACATCACCTGGAACAGCGGATTGCGGCTCAGGTCCCGCTCCACCCCGAGCTCGTCCACAAGCCGCTCGAACGGCACGTCCTGGTGCGTGTAGGCCTCCAGGCAGCCACGCCGCACGCGCTCCAGGAGCTCCAGGAACGTGGGGTCCTGTCCGAGCCGCGCCCGGAGCGCCAGCGTGTTGGTGAAGAAGCCGATCAGCGGCTCCATCTCCTCCCGCGTCCGGTTGGCGATCGACAGGCCGATGCAGAAGTCGTCCTGCCCGCTGTAGCGGCCGAGCAGCACCTGAAAGGCCCCCAGCAGGACCATGAACAGCGTCGCTCCCTGCTCCTGCGCCAGCTGCTTGAGCGCGGCGGCGAGCCGTGGCTCCAGCGACCAGCGGCTGCAGCCGCCGCGGTGGCTCATGACAGGAGGCCTGGGATGGTCCTTGGGCAGCTCCAGAGCCGGACAGCCCAGGAGCTGCTCCCGCCAGTACGAAAGGTGCTGCTCCAGGCGCTCGCCCTGGAGATACCCCCGCTGCCAGGCCGCCACGTCCGCGAACTGCACCCGGAGCTCCGGCAACGGGCAGCCCCGCTGCGCGCGGAACGCCGCGTACAGCGCCTCGAGCTCCCGGTACAGAACGCCCATGGACCAGCCGTCCGACACCATGTGGTGCATCGTCAGCAGCAGGACATGGTGCTCCTCGTGGATGCGCAGCACCGAGGTGCGGAAGAGCGGCCCCGTTTGTAGGCAGAAGGGCTTCGCGGTCTCGGCCTGCACCAGCCGGCGCACCTCCGACTCCAGCGCGTCTTCCGTCTCTCCCTTGACCTCGACGAGCGGCAGCGGCCATGCGTCCGGGGCTGGCTGCACCACCTGCACGGGCTCCTTGCCCCGGATCTCGAACGTCGTGCGCAGCGCCTCGTGGCGGCGCACGATCTCCCCGAGCGCCCGCGCGAGCGCCCCGCGGTCGAGCCTCCCGCGCAGGCGCAGGGCCGCGGGCACGTTGTACACGGAGCGCCCCGGATCGAGCTGGTCCAGGAACCACAGCCGCTGCTGCCCGAACGACAGCGGCAGCGGGGCGTCCCGGGAGACGCGCACGATCGGGTCCGCCTCGTGCGCGGGCGGCGCCCCCTGCAGGCTGGCGATCACCTGGCCGAGCGCCTCGACCGACGGCGCCTCGAACAAGGCGCGCAGCGGCAGATCGACGCCCAGCGCGCCGCGCAGGCGCGAGATCACCTGGGTCGCCAGCAGCGAATGGCCCCCCAGCGCGAAGAAGTCGTCGTGGAGGCCCACGCGGTCGACGAGCAGCACCTGCGCGAAGATCTCCGCCACGGCCCGCTCCAGCGGCGAGCGCGGCGCCGCGTAGCCGTCCAGCGGGCGCTGCTGCGCTGGCGCCGGCAGCGCCTTGCGATCGACCTTGCCGTTGGGGGTCAGGGGCAGCGCGTCCAGGAGGACGATGGCCGAAGGAACCATGTACTCGGGCACCTTCTGTTGAAGGAAGCTCCTGAGCGCGGCCGCCGTCTCCCGCTCCTGCGCGCCCCGCAGCGGGTTGCTCACGTGGTCGCCGATGCGCAGGCCGGAGAGCTCGGCGCGGCTCGGCCACAGCCCTGGCCGCGGCCCGCCGTCGTCCCGCTCCCAGAGCGCGTCCATGCATCCTGGGCCTCGCTGCTCGGACCACCGGATGCGGACCCGGTAACCCAGCCGCTCGCCGAGGCTCCACAGCGACTCCGGGTCGATGGCGGCCTGCAGGGCCGCTGCCTCCGGGGACGGGTCCTCGAGGCCCGCCAGGCGCCGGCTCTCCACCGCGTCCCTGTACACCCGCGCGTTGGGTACCCCGAGCAGCTCCGCGCTGGCAGGGCGGTTGTCCAGGAGCCACCGCTCGAGGCCCTCCACGCTGTCGCGCGCCGCGCTCCACGTCTTGCGCGCCTCGATCTGCGCAGGAGGCGGCGCCTCGCCCACGTACAGCACCGCGTCGTAGCGGTACCGGTTCATCTCGTTATCGCCCTGGCCGCGCTTGAGGTAGACCTCCGCGTGGCTCAGCCCTTCTATCTGGGCGCAGAGCCAGCGCAGGGCGACGGGCGCGACGAGGAGCTCCTCCTCCTCCGCGATCGCCCGCCGCGCCTCACGCAAGGCCGCCTCCGAGAGCTCTCCTCCATGACGGTGGCGCTGCACCGAGACATGAAACGCTCCCAGGAGGTCCTGGTTGCGAATGTCTCCCAGGAAGATCGCGCCCCCGGGCCTCACGACGCGCGCCGCTCCCTCGAGCACCTCGCGAAGGTAGCTGGCGCTCGGGAAGCACTGCACGACCGAGTTGAGGATCACGAGGTCGAAGTGGCCCGCGGGGATGCCGCTGAACGCCGCGGCCTCCCTCTGCTCCAGGCGGACGTGTCCGAGCCCGAGCGACGCCACGACCGCCCGCAGGTCGTCCACCGCCGCCGCGGAGAGATCGGTGCCGAGATACTCCGTGCAGCGCGGGGCCAGCGGAAGCAGGAGCAGACCGGAGCCGCAGCCGATCTCCCAGACGCGGGACGGCCGGAGCGCGACGATGCGCTCGAGCGTGCGATCGCGCCACTCGCGCATCTGGCTTTCGGGGATCGGCCGCTGCGTGTAGCTGCTGTTCCAGCCGGTGATGCGGAACATCGGGTCCGCCCGATCTTGGCCGTGGAGGTAAGCTTGATCGGAGCTCGCGCGCCAGGCCGAGACATGATCGCCCTCCTGCGTGCGGATCGCCTCGAGAGCGACCGGGCTCTTGGTCCGGACGACGTAGGCGACGAGGCGCTTGTCGCCGGGGGCGTGCTCGCGGGCGAGCACCGCGCAGGCGCCCACCGCGGGGTGCGCGCTGAGCACCGACTCGATCTCGCCGAGCTCGACCCGGTAGCCGCGGATCTTGACCTGGTGGTCGATGCGCCCGAGAAACTCGATGGTGCCGTCCGGCAGAAAGCGGCCGAGGTCGCCGGTCTTGTACAGCCGTGCGGCGGGCTCGCTGGAGAACGGGTTCGGCACGAACCTCTGCGCGCTCAGCTCGGGCCGGTTGACGTAGCCGCGGGCGAGCCCCGCCCCGCCGATGTGCAGCTCACCGGCCGCGCCCGCGGGCACCGGCTGCATTCGCTCGTCCAGGATGTACAGCTCGGCGCCCGGGATCGGCCGCCCGATGGGCACGCTGCGCCCCGCCGCCGCGCCCGCCGCGATGCGGTGCACGGTGCTCCACACCGTCGCCTCGGTCGGGCCGTACTCATTGTACAGCGCCGCAGCTGGCGCCCGCTGCTGGTGCGCCGCCACCAGGCTGGGCGCGATGCTCTCGCCGCCCAGCACCACCGTCGTCAACGACGACAGCGCCTCGCGCGCCCCTGGCTGCTCCAGCGCGAAGGCGTACAGCGACGGCACGCATAGAAGGTGCGTGATGCGCTCCGACGCGATCAGCCCCGTCACCCCTTCGGGGTCGGTGCTCTGCGACTCGGGCGCCATCACCAGCGTGCCGCCCGAGCACAGCGCCCAGAAGATCTGCGCCGTCGAGATGTCGAACGCCAGCGACGAGACCAGCAGCAGCCTCCCCACCGGCTCCGCATAGACCTGCAGCCGCGCGCTGGTCGAGTGCACCAGGTTGCCGTGCGTGACCGCCACGCCCTTGGGCTGCCCGGTCGAGCCCGAGGTGTAGATGACGTAGCTCAGGTCCTGCGGGGTCGCCGCGCGCCCGCCCTCGCCCTCGCCCTCGTTCGCCATGAGCCGCCCGTCGCCGTCGAGCCACAGCCGCCGAGCGCCGCTCGGCGGCAGCCGCTCCGAGAGCCGCGCCTGCGACAGCACAAGCCCCGCGCCCGCGTCCTGCACCATGAACGCGAGCCGGTCGCGCGGGTACACGGGGTCCAGCGGCAGGTACGCCCCGCCCGCCTTCAGCACCCCGAGCAGCCCGACCACCATCTCGGCCGAGCGCTCCATGCACACCCCCACCACCACGCCGGGCCCAACGCCCATCGCGCGCAGCCGGCCCGCCAGCTGCTCGGCCCGGCCGTCCAGCTCTCGGTACGTCACCCGCCGGTCGCCCGCCACCACCGCCACCGCCTCCGGCGCCCGCTCCGCCTGCGCCTCGAACAGCTGGTGGATGCACCGGTCCTCGACCGGCGCCGCCGCCGCTCCACGGCCCCACTGCGCCAGCACCTCCTGCCGCTCCGCCTCGGGCATGCTCTGCGGCGCCGCGGCGGGCGCCGTCGGGGAAGCTACAATGTGACTCGCGTGCGAGGTTGACATGAAGGCTTGTTCGCTGGGGTCAGGCGTTCAACGCAGGAGGGGCGACCGGAGCAGCGTCACGGGACGAAGCCGCCCGCTCTCATGGTGAGCAGGCTGTCTTTCACCGCGTCCTCGAGGCGCTCGAGATCAGCGTCGCTGTGCGCCGTCGAGACGAAGAACGTCATCCCGTCGAACGCGTACGCGCCGCGCATCCTCAGGTGAGGGATCAGTATCCACATCGGAGGAGAGAGCATGAAGCGGAACATCGACCCGCAGCGCTCGACGCGCACGGGCATGGCCTGCTCGGTCAGCCAGCCGCTCAGGCGCTCGACGAGCCTGGCGGTCCTCTGGTTGAGCCCCTCCTGCAGGCCGTTGCCCTCCGCATCCAGGCGCCTCACCACGGCGTGCGCCGCCGCCATGGTCATCGGGTTCTTGGTGAACGTCCCGGCGAACCAGACCTTGTCGACGGCGGGCCAGCTGTCGTCGTCGCAGCTCCACCTGCCGCCGTCGACCTGATCCATGAAGCGCGCCGCGCCCGCCACCGCGCCGATGGGCATGCCGCCGCCGAGGATCTTCCCGTACGTCGCGAGATCGGCGCGGATATCGAAGTGTGCCTGGGATCCACCCTGATGGATGCGGAACCCGAGCAAGATGTCGTCGAAGATGAGCGCGATGTCCTTGTCGCGGGTGAGGCTGCGCAGCTGCCTGAGGAACTCTGCCGGCTGCGTCGCGGGGCTCCTCGCCTGCACCGGCTCCACCAGCACACAAGCGATCTTGTCCGCGTGCTCGGCGATCTGCTCCAGGCTGCGAGGCGCGCCGTACTCGAGCACGAGGGTGTCCTTCTGCTGGCTCGACGAGAGGCCGTGGGCCGCGTCGATCGCGGGCAGCGCCGCGTCGTATGAGCCGTGATAGGACTGAGAGAACACCGCGACCATGTCGCGCCTCGTCGCGGCGCGCGCGAGGCGGATCGCGCCCATGATCGCCTCGGCGCCGGTGTTGCAAAGCGCGACCCGCTCGGCGCCCGTCATCGCCGCGATCGTGGCGGCGACGTCGTTCGCTCGATCCGACTGGAACCCGATCGGCATCCCCCGGTCGAGCTGGCGCCGCAGCGCCTCGTCCAGGAACGCCGGGCGATGGCCGAAGAGGTGTACGCCGAAGCCCAGGCAGAAGTCGATGTACCGATTGCCGTCGATGTCCCAGGTGTAGGCGCCTTCGCAGCGCTCGGCGACGATCGGGTAGCGGAGCTTCCTGGTCGCCAGCCAGATCTCCCTGACGCCGGGGGGCTGGCGCAGGAAGAAGCCCTGCGAGGAGCGCGCGTCGGCGAGGGCAGGCCAGGTCTCTTCTCTCCTCTTCAGCGAGGAGCGCGTCCTTTGCGTGTACTCGTCGATGAAGCGCGCGAGGTACCGCTTCTGATTCTCATTGAGGGAGATCTTCTGCATGCGTCGCCGCCTTTGCTGTCGTCGGTTCGAGGGAAGGCAGGAGCGCCGCGAGCTCCTGCTCATGTCGCCGCCACTTGTCGGGAGAAGGCGCCGACAGCGTCACGCGCGACAGCGGCAGGACGCCGGACGTCGTCTTCTCGACCTCCTCGTCCCACCGGAGCCCGGCGAGCTTCCCGATCGAGAGGAGCACCTCCGCCGGGCGCTGGATCAGCTCATCGTAGCTCACCCTGCGCCACGAGGAGGCGGGCAGCGCCGCGAGGTCCTCCTCGATGACGGCGTTGGCCGTCTTCCACTGATAGGCCGCGATCTCCACGAGCGAGCGGCCCTCGAGGGACGACCACCCGGGAGGCAAGAGGAAGCTCCAGTCCCGGTAGGGCCAGCCGGGCATTCCCCGGTACGAGAGGAAGCGGCGCGAACGCCAGCCCTCGACCAAGCTGCTGATGTTCTCCCTCGGATCCCGGACGAGGTGGACGAAGAGAGCGTCCGGGAAGACCGCGCGGAGGAAAGGGATGCGCAGGGCGTTCGCGGGGGTCTTCTCCAGAAAGCGCAGCCTGCAGGGGCGCTCGTGGGCCGGCCGATCGAGGTAGCGCTCTCCCCTGCGATCCACGAGCTGCCGCGCGAAGCCTTCCCGCAGGGCGCCGGCGACCGCCGGCGAGGCGTCGGTCTCGGTCAGCCTGTCCGAGGTGTAGCCCCTGGCCGCGGGGTGGAGCTCCGGGATCGACCGGATGATCTCATGGCTCTCCCCGCCGATGGTCCAGACGTCGGGAAAACGCGACAGCAGATCGAAGAGGAGCGTGCTGCCGGACCGCGGCGCGGAGACGACGAAGAGGGGGCGCTCGAACTCCGGACACCCGAGCGGCTCGGCGTCCGTGCTCGTCCTGGTCGTCAGGGGCCGGTGGAGCCGCCTCGGCACGGGCGGCGACATCCACAGCATCGTGTCGACGACGGCAGCGGCCTTCATCCCCGCGCCCTTCGGCGCGAGCTTCGGCATGACCCGCTCCCGGAAGTCCAGGATGATGTCCTGATAGGCGAGCTCGCCCGCGCTCGTGTGTCCGAAGCGGCGAAACGCCGCCCCCCATCGCCTCCGGATCCGTTCGATGGCGTCGACGAAGGCGAGCCGCTCTGCGTCCGTCATCGGTCGCCGGCCCGGATCGGCGAGGATCTCCTCGGCCAGCGCGGCGAACTCCTCGTCGCTCAGCACCTCGAAGCGGTAAGGCTCCAGGAGGAGCGAGCCGCCCTGCTCGCGGAAGAGGCCGGCGAGCTCTCTCGTCTCCACGATCAGGTGGACACAGCTCTCCGCGGAGGGGTTGTGCAGCCTGTGGGGCCTCGCGTTGTCGATGACCCAGACCTCTCCCGCGGCCATGTGGGCCGTCTCGCCTCCGCAGGAGACCGTGACCGCCGCGCTCGTGACCAGCGGGATGCAAACAGCGGCCCGCCGGAACCAGTGGTAATTCCACTCCTCGGCCTCTGGCGGCTCGGTCGCGCCGGAGAGCCGCACGAGGCGGCTCCGGGCCACAGGCACCCCCAAGGCGCCCATGACCTCCTCGAGGTGAGGGCAACGCCCCAGCGCCGCGGTCGGCCGCGCGGGGCCGGCGAGGGCGAACTCGTGATTCGCCGAGCCTCCCGCCGTCACGAGCGGGATGGCCGAGCTGCCCAGGGCACCGCTCGGACAGGGCATCCAGTCCCTCTCGCTGAATCGGTCGAGCTCTGCGGCGAGCTGCGCTGGATCGAAGCGCCGAGGCACCCGTTCGAGCGCGCGTGTCAACTTCATGTGACTTCCCAGCGCAGCCAGCCTGTGTCCATGGCGCTGCCTCTCCAGGAATGGGCGAGCGCCTCCGCGTCGGCCGCGACGATCGGCTCGACCATGTAGACGCGGCAGTCCGGTCCGAAGTTGAGCTTCTTGCGCGACTCTCCGCCGCGGAGCTCGATCACGTAGTTGTCGCCGCCCGCCTCCTTCGGGCCGGGCGCCAGGGGGTTCATGACGATCCGGCGGTTGCCCGCCACGAGCAGGCGCTCGCCCGCGAGGACCGCGTCCTGGATCCAGGGCGACGACACCTGGATCTGCCCTTCGCGCTGCAGGTCCCGGTCGAGCAGCACCACGGCGCCGCCCTCCGTGTCGGAGAGCATGTAGCCGCCCGCGGCCCGGCGCCGGATCGCGTGGGGTCGCCGCAGGCCGCCGAGGACGACGTCCACCCGACCGCTCCGGCGGTCGATGCGCACGAGCTCACCCGTCGTGAAGAGCGTGGCCAGCACGGTGTGCTCATCGACGAGGATGGCCGAGTTCGGGTGGGTCGTCAGCGCCGCGGGCAGGTAGCGCCGGTTGTAGTCGTGCGATCGATCGAAGCTCTGCCCCAGCCGGAAGCGCTTGCCGCCATAGCCATGCTCGAACAGGAAGAACTCCCACACGAGCTCTCCGCGTTCGTCGATCTCCGCCAGCAGGTCCGTCCCGGAGCTCGTGACCAGGAGGCCGCGGGAGGTCCTCTCGAGGGTGTGCAGGTGGTTGAACCAGCGGTGTCGCAGTCGACCGACGATCTCAGGCCCGGCGAGGGTCGCGATCTCGTCTTGATCCCAGAGCGCGACGTGGAGCTTCCCGCCTTCCAGGAGGAAGCCAGTGGGCTTCGGGAGCTCGAGTCCGCCGAGGACGCGCCCCGCGTCCCAGTCGACGAGCAGGAGAAAGCCGGAGGCCGCATTGAAGACAGGCGAGCGCTCGAGCTCGATGGAGGTGGCCACGTCGACGAGGCGCCGCTTGGACGCCTGCGCCTCCTCGTACACGGCCGTCCACTGCCGGATGACGACGCTGATCAGGCAGTACATGACGCCCCCGGAGCCGCGCTGGTCCCCGCCGTCTCCAGCGCGGCGGCGAGGCGGTGGCCCACGTAGTCGCCCCAGAGAATGCCTTTCCGGGTCAGCGACAGGGCGTCCTGCGTCACCTCGACCAGGCCGTCGGCGGCGAGCGCCTCGACGGTGGGTCTACACAGGGAGAGCACGTCGAAGCCGTAGCGGCGCTGGAACTCCTTGCGATCGAAGCGGATGAGCTTCATCCCGAGCGCCAGGTCGCGGGTCATCAGATCGCGCGCCGTCAGCCGGCAGCCACGGGCGAGCGGCAGCTTGCCCTCCTCGACGAGCGCGACGTAGCGCGACAGCTCGCTGGTGTTCTGCAGGGCGTGGCCGCGCAAGAGGCCGAAGGCCGAGACGCCGAACCCGTAGGTCTCCCGGCCCTGCCACGAGCTCGTGGCGTGCTGCTGCATGTAGCCGCCGCCCTTGGTGAAGGTGAAGAAATTCACAGGGAGATAGCCAGCCTTCTCGAAGCGCTCGATCGCATGGGCGGTGAAGCGCAGCTCGTCATCATCCGACGGCAACGTCAGGCTCTTGTGCTTGATGTCGTTGTAATACCCGGCGTTGGCGTACACCTCCGTCTTGTAGACGGTCAGCGAGTGCACGTCGCTCTCGATCGCGCGCTCCACGCTGTACGCCCACAGCTCGTCGGTGTCGCCGGCGAGCCCGCTCATGAGATCCACGTTGACCACGGCGCCGGTGCTCTTGGCGAGCTCTATCGCCTTGAGCGCCTGCTCCTCCGTGTCCACCCGCCCGGTCCTCCTGACGACCTCGTCGCTGAAGGACTGGATGCCCATGCTGATGCGGTTGACCCCCAGAGCCTTCAGGTGGTCCGCCTTGCTCTGGATCAGCGTGACGGGCTCGGCCTCCACGGTGATCTCAGGCTCGTCCAGCTGGAAGTGCTGATGGATCACCTCCCAGATGCGGCTCAGGTTGTCCTTGGAGAGGACGGTCGGGGTCCCGCCGCCGAAGTAGATGGTCTTGACCGGCTGATCTCCGAGGTGGAAGTGTCGCGCCGCGTGCTCGATCTCCCGGCACAGGGCCGACACGTACCGATCGATCTCCGCCTTGCGGTTGTCGCCCAAGGTGGTGACCTTGTAGAAGCAGTACGCACAGCGCTGGATACAGTACGGCACATGGATGTAGAGGTTCAGCGGGCGGGGCTCGACGAACCGCTCGACCGCCTCGGGCCGCCAGTACCGGAAGGGCGGGTAGTTCGTCAGGAACCCTTTGCGGGTCGGCTCACTGCTGGAGATCTGGAGGGTGGTCACTGGCTCGCTCCGTTGTGGCGTTCACGGTCCTGCATCATGGCGTGGATATGCTGGGAGAGGACCGTGAGGTCGGCGAAGACCTCGCTGCTGAGGTTCTGGGTGGCGAAGGCGATGCCGAAGCGCTCCTCGATGCGGGTGATGAACTCGAACAGCACCATCGAGTCGAGCATCAGCCCCCCTTCCAGCAGCGGCACCGCGGGATCGATGTCATTTTCCTCGATGCGCACGTCGAGCTCGTGGGCGATCATCTTCTTGAGCTCTGCGATGATGTTCTGCACGGTGTTCGGGGCGGTCGACGGCGCGGGCGTCTGGATGGAGGAAGCGTCAGCTCGGGCGGTGTCCATGGTCGGGGCTTGCCTCGTGGGGTGAGTGGGAAGCGGAGACGGAGCGCTGCAGGGCCCTGCGGTCCAGCTTGCCGCTGGGCAAGAGCGGGAGCGCCGGGAGCAGGCGGATCTCGTCGGGAACGGCGTAGGCCGGCAGGGATTCTTGACAGGCGCGGCGCACGCTGCCCGGCGCGATGTCGGCCCCGGCGCGCGGCGTGCAAAAGGCGACGATGCCGCGGCCGCGCTTCGTCTCGCCAGCGACGACGACGGCGGCCCGCTCGACGCCCGAGAGCCGCTCCAGGGCGCGCTCCACCTCGGCCAGCATCACGAGCCGGCCATCGCGCTTGACCGCGTGATCGCCTCGGCCGAGCACCTCCAGGTGGCCGCCAGGATGGAGGCGGCCCAGGTCCCGCGTCGCGTACCAACCCGCCTGCGCCGCGGCGTCGCCCGCCAGGGGACAGCCGTCGCCGTCCACATAGCCCTCGAAGCCGTGAGGGTGAGCGCAGCGGATATCGCCCGGGGAGCCGTCGCCCTCCGACGAGCCCGGCTGTGGCTCGAGGCGCAGCGCGACGCCGGGGAGAGGGCGGCCCACCGTCACCGCGCGGGGGCCCTCCGTCTCGCGGGCATCCGCCGCGCAGATGACGCCCATCTCGGTGGAGCCGTAGAGGTTGACCACGCGCCGGTAGAGCGCCTCGGCCTTCTGGAACGCTTCAGGGCTGAGCTTGTCGCCGGCCACCACCACATGGCGGTAATGGCTGGGCGCGCTGCGCGGCCGGAGCAGCATGGCGCAGAGGTTCGGGGACAGGAAAGCGACCGTGGGCCGGAAGCTCCGCTCGCGCTCCATGTACCGCAAGAGGTTCGCACCTTCGAGCAGCGCGATGCTGGCGCCCACCGACAGCGCTGGCAGGAAGCCGGCCCCGAGGCCGTACATGTGGGCCAGAGGCACCGGGATGAGGACGCGATCCGCGCCGTCGAGGCACAGGCGCTCGACCGCGTTGAGGGCGTTGCCCAGCAGCCCCTCATGGGTATGCACGACCAGCTTGGGGGAATCGAGGCTGCCCGAGGTGCGCAGGAGCAGCCGGCCGCGGCGGAGCGGCGAGCCTTGAGGAAGCGGGCGGTGGTCCTCAATCGCGCGGACTTCGAGGAACGTCTCTGGCCGCAGGAGAGAGACCGGATCTCCTTTGCCCTCCGCGAGCGGGCTTCGCACGCGGATCCTGTGGCGGAGAAACCGGGGCAGAGGCTGGGCAGGAGCCGTGGACACCGGCGCTGGCAAGAACGCGAAGCTCGCGCCTCGCGAGAGCAGGGCGAGCAGCGTGAGCGCGCCCGGCACCGAGTTGGCGCTCTCCAGCGCCAGCATGTCGTCCGGCGCAATGCCGCGCTCCCCGAGGAAGGCCTCTATGGACGCGATGACATCGTCAATGGCCGTCCATTCGATGGTCAGCGCGCCGTCGGACAAGGTGCTACCTTGACCTCTGGCAGTTTGAATGGCGCTGGCGAGGAGCGCCTTTGGCGTTCGCACATTAACGGGCGGCATCAGAGCGAGTGGTGCGCAGTCTCGTTGCCGGGTCCGTGTCTTGTCAAGACCTTCCTTATCGTCCGTTATAACGGATATGAGGCGCGCCGCTTTGGCGGATGAAGGTGCGTATCAGTGCGCGAACCGTCGGCCATCCTGCGGCCTGGAGAGGCTGCTGAGGCAGCCCCTTGCAGGTACGCGCTGCGCTCGACGACGGGCGCAGGATGCATGGCTCGGACGGCGCTACTCCCGATTCGCCAGCCGCCGCGCACGGTTATCAGCGCTCTGCCCGTCCGTGGGAAGCGTTGCGCCCGAGGTCCTTTGCTGCTCGGGCGATACGTCCTGGGCGAGCGCTTCTTCTCTCCCGTGCCGATCGGGTTCCTATGCTCGTGTCGGCCTGCGGGACGCCTCGGTTGTTACCCCATGCTCCCGGTTGCCGGAGATGATAGACGGTGGGTATTCGAAAATCCCAGCTGGCACGCTGACGGCCGCAGGCCTGGAGCTGCACGACGGCGCCTCTGCGCCACCATTGCTCCCGAGCGCGGCCCGTCTGCGGCGCATTGGGCAGGCACCGTTCACACGCGGACGGCGGCGCCTCTCAACAGCACATCTCGTGTACCATATTCCCCCCATGCGGCCCCGCCGCCATGCGTAGCGCGGCCTCGGCCCGAATCCATCCGAGGCTCACACCGGCGCTCGGCTCGGACGTCTCCATCTGTGTCGGAGCCTGTGTCGGAGCACCGACGAGCACGAGAACGAACATTGCCGCTGAGAGCCCCGCCGGCGTGTTGCCCTCATCGTCTCCGTCGCCCCCCGCCGCCTTATAGACCAGCGATGTGACGACGCGAACCATTTTCTTCGGATGCTCAAAATTTAACATTGAACGGAATTTTTCAGAGCTAGGCCATCCGCGCGGCGAACGATGACCACCCCGCCGAGCAGATCGAGCCATCGGACGACAGAGC
This sequence comes from Sorangium sp. So ce836, assembly GCF_028553905.1. Classification (NCBI taxonomy): domain Bacteria; kingdom Pseudomonadati; phylum Myxococcota; order Polyangiales; family Polyangiaceae; genus Sorangium; species Sorangium sp. So ce836. Next base: position 8,322,919 of record NZ_CP102233.1, read on the forward strand.
TCGCCGTCGATGTTTCTCGACCTTGCCGCCTTCCGGCGTCTCGAGGCTCTCTCCTTCAAGCGCCCCACAAGCCTGGCCTCGTCCCGCTGCTCAGCAGGGCGGCCGCTGGCCCAGGCCGCTCCTGGCCGAGGACCGGTCGTGGCATACTCCGCCCATGAACCGTACGCTCCGCTTCTCGGTCCTCTCCGGCTTCCTTCTCGCTGCCTGCGGCGGCGTCGTCAACGATCCGCCCGGCAGCGGCGGCGCTGGCGGAGCGGGCGGCGCCGGCGGCGCTGGCGGCGACGGCGCCGCCACGAGCGCGACCTCGGGCAGCGGCGGCGCGCCGGTCGCCTGCGGCGCGCGCAGCGGCGGGCTCTGCAGCGCAGAGGAGTTCTGCGACTTCCCCGACGACTCGTGCGGGACCTTCGACACCGAGGGCCGTTGCTCCGCCCGCCCCGAGGTATGTCCCGCGGATTGCCCGGGCGTCTGCGGCTGCGACGGTCAGTTCTACTGCAATGCGTGCTCCGCGCAGCAGGCCGGGGTGGACGTCTCGGAGACCACCTCCTGCCTCAAGCCCGTCGGCGGCGACTTCGCCGCGACCTACTGGGCCGGCGGGCTCGATCACCTCGTCGTCTACAAGGCCGAGCCGGAGACCGACCAGTGCGTGACGCTCTACGCCGACGCGCCGGCCGAGAGCGCGTCGGAGGGCTTCGACGTCGCCACCCCGGACACCTGGGCCGTGACGCGCATCGAGAGGACCAGCGGGGCGGCCGGCTGCGCGCCGGGGGAGTCGAAGCCCGCTGGAGAGGCCGTGCGCGCGACGGGCGCCATCGGGAGCCTGTCGATGGATCTCTCGGGGGGGACATCCATGCCGTGCACCCTCGACGTGGACATCACCGCCACCTTCCCGACGGAGCCCGCGACCGCGCTCCTCCGCGCCAAAGGCGTGGCCGTGAACAACGGGTGCCTGTAGACGGGGAGGCGACGGAGCGCCGGAAGACGCCGACACGGGTCCATGCTCCCGTGGCGTCCGACGCTCCTCCCCGGCGCGTTCCGAGCGCTCGATCGCGCGCAGATTGCTGCTGGACGCTCCTCGCCGGCAACCGGGTATGACAGCCTCGGCTCATGCACCGCGCTGCTTCCCTTTCCCTCGCGCTCTCCTTCGGGCTCGTCCTCGCCGCCTGCGGAAACGTCGTCGTGCCCGCGCCCGGGCGCGGCGATACGGGCGGCGGTGACGGCCAGGGCGAGACGCCGCCCATCTCCGAGCACGGCGACACGGGCGGCGGTGACGGCCAGGGCGACACGCCGCCCGCCGCCGAGTACCGCGTGCAGTACAACCCGGGGCCCGATCACCTGCTCGTGCTCAAGGCCGATCGGGAGCTCGACCGGTGCGTGCAGCTCAGCGCGATCACGCCGCCCCTCGTCCAGACGGGCCTCGACATCGAGGCCCCGGAGGGCTGGAGCGCCGCCTATGTGTTGATCACCGACCGGGCGGCCGACTGCGAGGGCCCGGCGGGGAGCTCGAGAGGCCGCAAAGCGAGCGTGACCAGCGCCACCGGGACCCTCTCGTGGGAGGCCGGTCCGAGCGACTACGTCCTGTGCAACATCCGCGTGGACGTCACCGCGACGGCGCGGGGAGAGCCCGAGGCCCACCACCTCTTCGCGACCGGGCTGAGCATCGGCGGTGACTGCCCGTAACGGGACGACGGCGCCGCGGAGCCCCGCAGATCCCGAGGATGAAGCCCTATCGCGGCGACCTGCCCCGCGGCCTCCGTCAGCGCTTCTTCGCCCCGCGCTGCGCCTTCTCTGCCTCGGCGAGCCGCCGACGCGCGTCGTCCAGCGCCGCCTGGCTCGCGTGGCCCTTCGGGAGCGCCTCGTAGCCGGCCACCTCCTCGCGCAGCGTCGCGATCTGCTCCGCGCCCTGCCCGAGCTTCTGATGGATCTCCGCGCGGAGCTTCAGGTAACGCAGCCGCCGCGGGCCGTAGGCGCGGCCGATGGCGCGCTCGACCGCGGCGAGCGCCTCCGCCTCGCGGCCCATCGCGTGGAGCACCTGCGCGAGCCGCGCGGGCGGCTCGTACGACCCCGGCATCTGCGCCTCGCGCTCCTTCAACATCGCGACCGCCTCGTCGCCGCGCGACAGCGCCAGGTACGCCATCGCCCGCCCGTAGTCGTACGCGGCGGCCGCCTCGGGCGCCTTCGCCTCCTTCGCGGCCCGCTCGAGCACGGCGAGCTTCGACTCGTTCGCCGCGCGGGCCCCGGCCGCATCGCCGAGCGCCTGGAGCCCCTCGGCGAGCAGGCCCCACGCGTCGGCCCGGTCGTCCGCGCTCGAGTCCGCGGGCGGGCTCGCGACGATCGACCGGAGCCGGTCGACCGCCGCCTCGCGCGCGGCGCGCTGGGCCTTGCCGTCGGTGAGCGCGTCCGCGCAGGAGAGCAGGACGCTCGCGAAATCGGCGGGCAGCGCCGCGCCCTTCACCTCGGCGACGTGCCTCATGCCGGCCTCCGCGCACCCCGCGGGGTCCTTCCGGCGGAGCGCCGAGACGAGGCCGAGCAGCGCCTCGCTGCGCCGCGGCCACGCCTCGCCGCCCCGGGCCAGGGCGCGCTGATACGCGACCGCCGCCGCGCCGTGGTCGCCGGCGCTGTGGGCCCGCTTCGCCTCGACCAGCAGGCGGTTCGGGTCGTCCGGAGGCAGCGCCGAGGCCGCCTTCGAATCCATGGTGTGCAGCGCCTCGCGGAGCAGCTCGCGCAGCTCCTGCACCGAGGCGGCGCCCCGCCAGAGCCCGATCACCTGGCCGTCCGCCGGCTCGAGGACGAAGAACGTCGGCCACACCGTCACCTCGTGCCGCTCCAGGAACGGCGCGTTCTCCGGTCGATCCGTGTCGATGTCGGCGAACACCACCCGATCCGCGAACGGGCGCAGCGACGGATCGGTCAGCACGTGATGCTTCATGCTCAGGCAGGTGTGGCACCACGGCGCCCACGCATCGACGAACAGCGCCTTGCCCTCGGCCCGGGCCTTCTCGCGCGCCCGCGGCACGTCGTCGCGGATGAACTCGAGCGGCGGCCGCGCCGCCTCGGGCGCCGCCGTGGCGCCGGACGGAGGTGCCGCGGCGGGGCTGCCGGCCGCCGCCGCGGCCGGCGGGGGCGCCGACGCGGGCGGGGACGGATCGGCGGCGCAGGCGGCGAGGGAGACGAGCGCGACGAGGGCGGGGAGCGAGGCCGGGGGACGCACGGGCGACCATGGTAGCAGCCCGATGGCGGCGGTCTCGCCCTCCCTGCGACGGGCGTCCCCCCACGTTGACGCGCCGCCGGTGCCGCGCGTAGAACCGTATCCTTGGCTGGCTTCGCGCTCACCCGCGACGCGGCGGCGCAGCTTTCCCGGGGTGCCGGAACATCACATCAGGGGGAGTCCACATGGTCGAGCGCGTGCTGAGGATAGGGGAGCATACCGCCCGCATCGGCGAGCATGCGGACACCCTGGAGTTGACGATGCGGGGCGACGTCTCGCCGGACGAGGCAGCGCGGTTCTTCGACTTCATGGCACTCCATTTCGCCAGGCAGCGCTACATGCTGATCACTGGCGACGTGTCCCAGCTCGGCCGGGTGCCCGCCGAGTCCCGGAAAACGGTCATGAGGGAATCGGGCAGGGTGCCCCCCATCCGAGGGCTGGTCTATTACCGCACGCCCTTCACGGGCAGGGTCCTGACCGAGCTGGTGATCCGCGGCTATGCGCTCGCGACCGGGGCCGACGTCGCGGTCCACTTCGTCGAGGACGAGGCGGAGGCGCGCGCGTGGCTGGCCCGCCGGCGGGAGCAGCTCGCCGGCGAGCGTGGATGAGCTCGCCTGGCATGGCCGAGCGGCGACGAGGCTGCACGGCGCGGCGGGCCGGCGGGCGGCGCGCGAGGTGGCCCCGCGGCGGGAGCGCGGCGGCCGGCCCGGACGGCCCGCGCGCTCCGGCCGGGTCGCCGCGCCGCCCCTTTCGGCCTCGATGCGGCCGCGCGCCGACAATGCGCCCCCTGGTTTCCGGCAAAGCTGGTAGAGTGGCGCCGCGGTGAACGATTACGCGGGCCGGTGCGGAAGCTGCGCGGCATACACCCGGGTGCATGAGGATCCAGCGCGCGGTCGCGTCGGCGAGTGCGCCCTCGAGGTGTACCCGCCGCCGATCAAGGCGACCGCGACGTGCGCCCGCTACCGCGCCAAGGGCGCGCCGCCGCCGCCCCCACCCCCGCGGGCCGCGGGCCAGCCGCGCGGCTCGGGCGGCAGGTCCCGGCCGACCGGGGCGCCGCCGCCGGAGCGCCGGGCCGGCGCCGCGCCGCAGCCCTTCCGTCCGCCACTGCCAAGGGAGATCGACATCGACATGGATATCGACGAGTTCCGTCGTGTGCTGCGCGAGGTGCTTTCCGAGGAGCTCGGCGTCGGCCGCGCGGAGATGGGCGGCCGCTGGGAAGGCGGGGAGATCGTCCTCCGGCCCGGCAAGGAGGGCACGGCCGAGAAGCACATCCCGCTCGACGTGTTCTTCCACAAGATCGTCATGCTCCGCGACAAGCTCCGCGTGCTGGAGCAGAAGATCAACGCGCACGAGGGGCTGAGCGACGCCGAGAAGGTGCAGCTCCAGGCGTACATCACCGGCTGTTACGGGACGCTCACCACGTTCAACGTGCTCTTCGCCCGCCGGGAAGACGGATTCGCCGGCAGCGGCCGAGACAGCGACTAGAGCGGCGGGCCGCGCGACACGAGGCCAGTTATTTCGCGGCTCTCGGGGTTTCCCTGACTCGACGCCAGGCGCGCGGGCGCGCCCGGCGCTCGCCGAAGGCATGCACGGCGCGTCGCTCACCATGGTACAAGGTGCGCGGAGGTCGCCGGATGGCCATCAAGCAGCTCACGCCCGAGCAGGTCCACACCATGTCGCTCGAAGAGAAGGACACATGGTGGCTGAAGAACGTCTACCGCGGCGACATGCCCCAGCTCACGTGGCGTTCCGGGATCACGGGCATGCTGCTCGGCGCCTTCCTCTCGCTCACGAACCTGTACATCGGCGCGCGCACCGGCTGGTCTCTCGGCGTCGGCATCACGAGCGTGATCCTGGCCTTCGGGCTCTTCAAGGTCCTCTCCAGGCTGGGCCTCGCGAGCGACATGACCGTGCTCGAGAACAACGCGATGCAGTCCATCGCGACGTCGGCCGGCTACATGAACGCGCCGCTCTTCACGAGCCTCGCGGCCTATTCGATGGTCACGACCACGATCATCCCCATGGGCCGGGCGATGATCTGGATGTTCGTCCTCGCCATCCTCGGCGTGCTCTTCGCGTTCCCGATGAAGAAGCGCTTCATCAACGACGAGCAGCTCCCCTTCCCCGAGGGCATGGCCGCCGGCGTGGTCATGGACGCGCTGCACGAGAGCGACGAGAAGGAGGGCCTCTTCAAGGCGAAGCTCCTCCTCGGCGGCGGCCTCGCGAGCGCCATGCTCGAGCTCCTCCGCGACGACAAGGTGATGCGCGCGCTCTTCGCGCTCAAGAGCATCCCCCATCATTACGACGAGGTCTTCTATCACGGCTGGTTCGCCGACCTGCTCAAGCGATGGGGCCTCTCGCCGGCCATCCGGGGCGTCCCCCTGAACGAGCTCACGATCCGCTTCGATACGAGCATCATCTTCGTCGCCACGGGCGGCCTGATGGGGATCCGGACCGGCGCGTCGCTCCTCCTCGGCGGCATCCTCAACTACTGGATCCTGGCCCCCCTCTTGATCCAGCACGGGATCATCCTGCCGAAGAACGGGCATTATGGGTTCGGGCAGATCACGCTCTGGGCGCTCTGGGGCGGCGTCGCGTGCATGACCACGTCCTCCCTTTACGCCTTCTTCTCCAAGCCCAAGGTGATCATCGACGCGTTCCGGGGCCTCTCCAAGAAGGGCGGGGCGAGGGACGTGCTCGCGGACATCGAGCTGCCGGTGAAGCTGTCGATCATCGGCGTGCCCGTCGTCGGCCTGGTCGTCGTCGTGCTCGGGCAGCTCTGGTTCGGCATCTCCTGGTGGCTCGGGATCATCGCGGTCCCGCTCGTGTTCGTCTTCTCGCTCATCGCCGTGAACTCGACGGGCATCACGGCGATCACCCCGACCGGGGCGCTCGGCAAGCTGACGCAGCTCACCTATGGCGCCCTCGCGCCGAAGAACATCACGACGAACCTGATGACGGCCGGGATCACGGCCGAGGTCGCGAGCAACACCGCGAACCTGTTGATGGATATCAAGCCGGGCTACATGCTCGGCGGCAAGCCGCGCCACCAGGCGATGGGGCACGTGCTCGGGACGGTCGCGGGGCTCGTGCTCTCGGTCCCCATCTGGTATCTCGTGCTCATCCAGGGGGACATCGGCCGTTACGGGACGGAGCAGCTGCCGGTCCCGAGCGCGCTCACGTGGAAGGCCGTCGCCGAGGTGCTGATGAAGGGGCTCGACTTCCTCCACCCGACCGCCAAGTCCGCGGTGGTGGTCGGGGCGATCGTCGGGATCCTCGTCGAGATCACGAAGCAGCTCACGAAGAACCGATTCCCCCTCTCCGCGGTCGCCCTCGGGCTCGCGTTCATCCTCAATTTCACCGACATCTGGTCGATGTTCCTCGGCTCGTTCCTCTTCTGGCTGATCGAGCGGCGCGCCGCGGCCTGGCACAGGGCGCGCGAGCGCGAGTCGCGGCTGAGCGAGACGGGGCCCGGCGGGCTCACGGAGGCGCCCGCCCCGCCGGTCAAGCGGCCCTGGTACGCGCTCGCCGCCGAGAACACCGAGGCGATCTGCGCGGGCGTGATCGCCGGGGGCTCGCTGATGGGCATCGGCCTCAGCGTGCTCGGCGTGCTGGTGCTGCCCGACGTGCTGGAGGCCGCGAGCCTCACCAAGGCGCTCGGGCAGATCCTCGATTTCCTCCCGAAGTGAAGCGCTCCCGGTCGCCGGCGTGAGGCCGCCGCCCGCCGCGCGGCCCCTCGGGACCGCTCGCGGCCGCTCGCCACCCCGGCCTCACCCGCGCAACGGCGCCTCAGTGTGACAGGAATGCTCGCCTTTCCCTCCACGACGAGGCGCGGTGAGCGCTGCGCGTCGCCCCGTCGAGGCGCTCCGCTCGGATGCGCGCGTGGCGCGGTTCATGCAGCCTTGTCCGCGCCGCGTCGATGCGAGCTCAGCGATCCACGAAGCGCGCGCCAGGAAAGGACCCTGCATGTCGGTGAACGCCCCCCCGTCCCGAGGAACACCCAGCCCCGCGCCGGTCGGCGATCCCGAGCAGGGCCCGCCGGTGCAGGATCCCACGCCGGACAAGCCGCCGCGGCGCGACCCCGATCCGGGCGAGCCGGCGCGGCGGGATCCCCCGCCCCCGCCTCCTGCGCCCGGAGAGCCCTCTCCGGAGATCGAGGACCCGCCGGCGCCGGGGCAGCCGCCGAAGGAGCCCGGCGTGATCGCGACGGCCGGCTGAGCTCGAATCGCGGCGCAACGTCACCCCTAACCGTCGAGAGGTCCCATGAACACGTGTGATTGCTGCGGTAACAGCTACGACAAGGCCTTCCAGATCATGGTGGGCGGCACGACCTACACCTTCGACTGCTTCGAGTGCGCGATTCACAAGCTCGCGCCCGCGTGCGCCCACTGCGCCTGTCGGATCGTGGGGCACGGCATCGAGGCCGGCGGCGCGTTCTACTGCTGCGCGCACTGCTCCAAGCAGAAGGGCGTTCAGGGGGCGATCGATCGCGTGGCGTGAGCCGGCGCCGAGGGGGCGGGCCGGCGCGCTCACCTCGCGGCGTCGTGGAGCGGCAGCGCGAGGACGGCGTCGGTCGGCAGCACGTCGGCGAAGCGATCGGCCAGCGCCGCGAGCGAGACCTCGTGCAGGGTGCGATGGTCGATGAGGCGAGCGCCCTGCGCGCCCCGGACGGCGGGTAGATCGCGGCTCGCCGACGCGTCGCTCGGGAGCACGACGCGGTAGCCGAGCACGAGCCCGTCCCGCGCCGTCGAGTCGACGGCGAGGTGGGTCATGAGGCCGCTCACCACGATGGTGTCGACGCCGCGGCGGCGGAGCTCGGCGTCGAGCTCGGTCTTCGTGAAGCCCCCGGCCATCGATTTCGTGATCACGATCTCCCCGGCGCGCGGCCGCGCCGCGGGGACGAAGTCGGCGCGCGGGCTGCCTTCGGCGAAGAGCCGCGCGCCCTTCGGGCCGACGTTCCGCACGTGCGCGACCGTGATCCCGTTCTCCCGGGCCCAGGCGAGCAGGCGTGTCGCCTTCTCGAGCGCCGCCCGGGCGTCCGGCAGCGTGAGGCCGCCCGAGAAGAACTCTTCCTGGAGGTCGACGAGCACGAGCGCCGTGCGCGCCCGGTGGAGCCGGTCGACCGGTTCGAGGCCGTACAGCGCCCGCAGCGTGGTCGGCCCGCCCTGCGCCGGGGGCGGCGAGGCCAGCTGATCTGCGGTCAAGGCGGAGGTCAGGATGAAGAGCAACAGCGCGACTCCGGTGTGTCCGCGAGCCTGCGTAAGCATGGGATCCTCCTTCGCGGCGAGGCAGCGGCCTCGCGCTCCAGGAAAGCTAGATCCGGCGCATGCTCGTGATAATCCTGGTCTTCCGACGAGGATTGCGTCGCGGAAGGAACGAATGGGATGGAGCCGGCGGTCGGTGATCTGGGCGAGATGAGGGCGTTCCTGGAGGTCGCGCGGCTGCAGAGCTTCTCGGCGGCGGCGAAGGCGCTCGGGCTCACGTCGTCGTCGGTCAGCAAGCAGGTCGCGCGGCTGGAGGAGCGCCTGCGGGTGCAGCTCCTCCGGCGCACCACGCGCCGCGTGAGCCTCACCGAGGCGGGGGACCTCTACGCCGAGCGCGCCGGCCGGATCCTCGCGGACGTCGAGGAGGCGCAGCGCGCGGTCGCGGATCTCGACGGGACGCCGCGCGGGACCCTGCGCATCTCGGCGCCCACGATCTTGGGCACGATCCGCGTCGCGCCCGCCGTGCTGGCCTGCCGCGCGAAGTACCCGGAGCTCCGGATCGATCTCGACATCACCGATCGCATCGTCGATCTGGTGGCCGAGCGCATCGACGTGGCGGTGCGCCAGGCTGCGGAGATCTCGCCGGCGTCGCTGGTCGCGCGGCGGCTCGCCGACGATCGGCGCGTGCTCTGCGCGAGCCCGCGCTACCTGCGGCGCCACGGGACGCCGCGGCGCCTGGAGGACCTGGCCGATCACGACTGCATCACGCACAACATGGAGCCAGTGCCGCGGTGGACGCTCGTGGGTCCCGAGGGGGAGCGCGTCATCCAGGTGAGCGGCACGCTCCGCTCCAGCGACACGCTGACGCTGCGCGACGCCGCGGTCGCGGGGATCGGGCTGGCCAACCTGCCTGATTACGTCGTAGAGGAGCACCTCGAGAGCGGCGCGCTGCGGCGCGTGCTGCCGGAGTACGGCGCGTCGAAGCGCGCCATCTTCGCGGTGTACGCGGCGCCCGCGCGGGCGGCGGTCCGTGTCTTCGTGGAGACGCTGGCCAAGGCGCTGGGCGAAGGCGCGGCGAAGAAGGAGAAGACGGCGCGCTAGGCAGGGGCCACGCCTCTCGTGGTCGGCGCGGCCTCTTTATCCTGTTCGCTCCCGGCGGCCTTCCAGCTCGCTTCGCTGCATCCGACGTCCGAGATAGGGAGCGCCGTCATCGGCGCTCGGGCGCGGGCTGCGTCGCGCCGGCCGCGCGCTCCTTGCTCATCTGGCGGATGCAGTGCTGGAGCGCGGCGCGGAGGTTCCCGAGGGTGGTGATGTTCTTCAGATCGAGGCCGAGGCTCACGATGGTCTGGGCGACGTTCGAACGGATGCCCGTGACGATGCCCTCGGCGCCGAGGAGCCGGATCGCGCCGACCAGATCGAGGAGGTAGCTCGCCGTCTTCGTGTCCACCATGTCGACGCCGGTGAGATCGAGGATCGCGTACCGCGCGCCCATCCGCGAGATCGCCTCGAGGAGCGTGTCCATCACCTCCGCGGTCCGCTGGCTGTCGAGCACCCCGATCATCGGCAGCGTCAGGATGCCGTCCCACACCTGGATGATCGGCGTCGACAGATCGCGGATGACCTGCTGTTGCCGCTCGATGAGCTCCAGCTTGGTCCGGAGCTCCTGCTCCGTGTTCTTCGCCTGGCTGACATCGAGGGTGAGGCCGACGACCGCGTACACCTCTCCGCGCTCGTCGCGGACCGGGATCTCCCAGTTCTCCCAGAACACCCCGTGCGTCGAGTTGAGCGAGTGGCTCCCCTCGCCCGCGAGCGCCCGCCGGAGCATGTCGATGCCGTCGCTGCCGGCGTAGAGCTCGAACACGTTCTTGCCGACGTGCTCGCCCTCCTGAAGCCCCGCGTTCGCGACCCCGCTGCCCTCGTGGAACGTGAAAATCCCCTCGCTATCGATCGCCCAGATGATGATCGGCAGCGTCTGCGCGACGGTGCGCAGGACCAGCTCCTTCTGCTCGTAGCGGCGGATCTGCTCGACCCGCTCGGTCACGTCGTGACCGAACACCCCGACGCCGATGACCTCCCCGCGCTCGTCGAGGAGGCGCTCATGGCGCCACTCGACGTGCGCCGCGACGCCATCCCTGGTGACGTGCCGAAAGACCCGCGGCGCCGCGCCGTCCTCCGCCAGCAGCCGGCGCCACGCCTCGGGGTCGCCGGACGCCGGCAGCAGCTCGTCGACGCGCCGGCCGAGCGCCTCCCGCCGCGCAGGGCCGAACAGGCGCTCGGCCGCCCCGTTCCAGTCCTGGATCGTGAGATCCGCGCCGTACTGGACGATCGCAAGCGGCGCGCGCTGAAGAAGGCGCGCGCGCCCGCGTGCAAGACGTTCGTCCTCGACTTCTTCCGGAGACGCAGTGGAGACGGTCATGTACACGGGAAAAGTACCCCGAACGCTCGCCGGTCGTCGAGATCGCTTCCGTCCTTGGGCTACTCCTTCGCGCCGGCCGATCTGCTCCGGGCGATTCCACTGCTGCTACAGCAACACCCCCGGCGCAGCGTCTGCTGCGCCAGCAGCAGGCGGCTCTCTGCTATAGCGGATTTGCGTCTCGTGAGGCGGCGGGCGGTTGGTACGTCGCGTGCTCAGCGTCTCCGGCACGGTCGATGAGGGCGCCCCGCGGCACGCCTGGAGGAGCAGATCCCAGGGTGACGGCGCGCCACGTCGCGGGAGTTGCGGTCGTTCCATGCTGGTTGGGCTTGACTTTAGGATCACGTCCTCGTCCCTCCCCGCGCGGCCGCAGGAGGAGCCATGAGCAAGATTCAGTTTCAGAACGTGAGCAAGACGTTCGCCGTCAAGGGGCCCGCCGGCTCGAAGGAGGGCGCGCGGTTCACGGCCATCGAGGACCTCTGCCTCGACGTGAGGGCGGGCGAGCTCCTGGTCCTCGTCGGGCCGAGCGGGTGCGGCAAATCGACGCTCATCGATCTCCTCGGCGGGCTATCGAAGCCGTCCAGCGGGAAGCTCCTGCTCGACGGCAAGCCGATCACCGGCCCGGCCCTCGATCGTGGCATCGTGTTCCAGCAATACGCGCTCTTCCCGTGGCGGACGGCGCGCGGGAACGTCGAGTTCGGCCTCGAGGCCAAGGGCGTCCCGGAGAGCCAGCGCAAGGAGATCGCGCAGCGCTACCTGGAGCTCGTCAGCCTCTCCGGCTTCGAGGACCGGTATCCGCACGAGCTGTCGGGCGGCATGAAGCAGCGCGTGGCCATCGCCAGGAGCCTCGCGTACGACCCGGAGGTGCTGATGATGGATGAGCCGTTCGCGGCGCTGGACGCGCAGACGCGCGAGTCGCTGCAGGACGAGCTGCTCCGGATCTGGGAGCGGTCGCGCAAGACGATCCTCTTCATCACGCACAGCATCGACGAGGCGGTGTACCTGGGGCAGCGGGTCGCGATCATGACGTCCCGGCCCGGCCGCGTGAAGCGGATCATCGAGATCCCCGAGGAGATCCGGGGCTACGAGGACGCGCGGTCGACGCCGGAGTTCGGCAGGCTGCGGCACGAGATCTGGGCGCTCCTGCGCGAGGAGGTGCTCAAGGCCGAGGAGCAGGAGCGGCTCAGGAAGCAGAAGCGCGCGGCAGAGGGGCGCGCCGTGGCGGGCGTGGTGGCGGTCAATGGCTAGCGTCCCGCAATCGATCGCGCTGCCCGAGGAGCCGCAGCAGGCGCAGCTCGTGGCCGAGGCGGGGAGGTGGCTCGGCCGCGCCGTCGCGCGCTCCGGGATCCTGCTCCTCGTCGCCGCGCTGTGGGAGACGGCGCCGCGGGTCGGGCTCGTGGAGGGGGCGTTCTTGCCGCCGCTGTCCGAGGTGCTCGCGACCGGCTGGCAGCTCCTCCAGAACGGGCAGCTCCTGAGCCACATCAAGGCGAGCCTGTCGCGCTCCCTCACGGGCTTCTCGCTGGCGATCCTGGTGGGCGTGCCGCTCGGGCTCGCGATCGGGTGGTACAAGGCCGTGGCGGACGCGATCAACCCGCTGCTCGAGGTGCTGCGCAACACCGCGGCGCTCGCGCTGCTGCCCGTGTTCCTCCTGCTGCTCGGGATCGGCGAGGCCTCGAAGATCGCGCTCGTCATCTACTCGTGCACCTGGCCGATCTTGCTCAACACGATCAGCGGGGTGCGCGGGGTCGATCCGCTGCTCGTCAAGTCGGCGCGGACGATGGGGCTGTCTCCGCTCCAGCTGTTCCGCAAGGTCATCCTGCCGGCGGCGATCCCGACGATCTTCGTGGGCATCCGCCTGGCGGGCGCCTACTCGCTGCTCGTGCTCGTCGCGGCGGAGATGATCGGGGCCAAGGCGGGGCTCGGATACCTGATCATCTACGCGCAATACAACTTCCAGATCCCGAGCATGTATGTCGGCATCCTGACGATCACGACGCTCGGGCTGACGTTCAATCACCTGCTCATGCGCGTCGAGCGGCGCTTCACGTCGTGGAAGGTCGCCCCGAAGGAGTGAGCCCCCGGCCGGCGGGCGCCTCGCGCCGGGGGGATCACCGTTCATCGAACAGAGAGAAAGAGGACCACGTGAATCGCATCATCCTGGGGCGAACCGGCCTGGAGGTCAGCGTGCTCGGCCTGGGCGCGGGCGGCGACAGCCGGCTCGGGTCGGGTCGCGTCGCCGAGGCGGAGTCGCTCCGGCTCGTCCGTACGGCCATCGAGCGCGGCGTGAGCTTCATCGACACGGCGGAGGCGTACGGGACCGAGGAGCTCATCGGCAAGGCGCTCCGCGAGGTGCCGCGCGATCGCGTGGTGCTCTCCACGAAGAAGACGACGCGCCTCGACGCGCCCCTCCGGCCGGAAGACGTGGTGTCGTCGCTGCACGCGAGCCTCGAGCGGCTCGGCACGGATCACGTCGACGTCTACCACCTTCACGGCGTGCTCCCGGACCGGTACGCCGACCTGCGGGAGCGGATCGTCCCGGTGCTGCTGCGCCTGCGCGAGCAGGGCAAGATCCGCTTCCTGGGCATCACGGAGGCGTTCGCCGCCGATCCGACGCACGCGATGCTGGCGCAGGCGCTCCGCGACGACCTCTGGGACGTGGTGATGGTCGGGTTCAACCTCCTGAACCAGTCGGCGCGTGAGCGGGTCTTCCCGCTGACGCGGGCGAAGGACATCGGGACGCTGATCATGTTCGCGGTCCGGCGCGCGCTGAGCCGGCCCGAGCGGCTGAGGGAGCTGCTCGCCGAGCTCTCGGCGCGGGGCAAGGTGTCGCGAGCGCTCGTCGACGAAGGGGTGGATCGCCTGTTCGCGGGGGAGGACGTCGCGTCGCTCCCGGACGCGGCGTACCGCTTCTGCAGGGACGAGCCCGGCGCGCACGTGATCCTGTCGGGGACGAGCAGCGTGGAGCACCTGCTGGAGAACGTGCGGTCGATCGAGGCGCCGCCGCTGTCGGCGCGGGCCCGCGCGCGCCTCGTCGAGGCCTTCGCGCAGGTCGACGACGTGTCGGGGCACTGAGGCGACGCAGAGGAGCGCCGCGGGGCGCGCGGCGGCAGGGGCGCGCGGTATGCGCGCCGGGGCGCCGGCAGGCGCGCGGCGGAAGGTCACGCGGCCGGAGAGGCGAGCCCAGGCGACGCGAGGGGCGCCGCGGCGTCGGGCTCGAGGAAGCGGGCGATGCGGCCGCCTAGCCGCGCGCGGAAGGCGTCGTCGGTGGGCGGCGAGTGGCGGCACCCCTCGAGCAGCTCGGTCTCGGCGCGCGGCAGGAGCACCTTCGCGCGCGCGAGCAGCTTCGCGCCGGGGAAGCTCACGTCGTCGTCGGCGCCGAACACGAGCGCGGGCCGCGCGAAGCCGGCGAGGGCCTCCGGCGCGGCGAGCGGCGGGATCCGCATGTCGAGCCGGTAGCTCCGCACCGCGTCGCCGAAGTAGGGGCCCCACATGGCGTCGTGCGTGGTGAACAGCCCGGAGACGAGGCGCGCGAGCCGCGCCTCGGAGGGGAACGCGCGGTAGAGGGCCATGGGGATGGCCACGCGCGTGAGGCCCTGCCACGCCGGGCCGGACACGACGCCGCCGGGCACGATCAGGACGAGCCGATCGATGCGAGCGGGCGCGGCCGCGGCCATGCGCAGGGCGACGAAGCCTCCCCAGCTCACGCCGAGGAGGTGGGCGCGCGCGAGCCCGAGCGCGTCGAAGACGTCGGTGAGCCACTCGGCGTAGGCGGGGCCGTCGACCGGCACGCGGACGTCGGCGCTCTTGACGGACTGGCCGATCACGTCGACGGCGTAGACGCGGAAGCGCGTGAGGAGCGGGCCGAGCTCGGGCAAGAGGTGCGCGGAGCTGGCCATCGCGCCGTGCACGCAGACGAGCGGCGGGGCGTGCTCGGGGCCGGCGACGAGGACGTGCGTCGCGCCGAAGCGGGTCGGGACCTCGCGCGCGCGGGTCGGGACCGGGGCCTTTTCGCGGAAGCGTTCGAACCAGGTGGCGATGCGCGCGCGCGCCTCTGGACTGCGAAAGATGATGGATGACGTCATCGAGCCCTCCTGACGTTGGCTGCGGGGCGGAGGCCGCAGAGGTGCTGAGCGACGAGCCTATCGAGGAGGGCGACGGGCGACGGGTGCGCGCCCTGGACCCACGCGATCAGCGCGAAGTAGTAGAAGGAGAAGAACGCGACGCCGAAGAGCGCGGGGTCGGCGTCGTCGGCGACCTCGCCCTGCGCGCGGGCGGCGTTGAAGAGCGCGACGACGCGGCCGTGAACGGCGGCGATCTGCTCGGTGAAGCGCGCTTGCCACGGCGGGTCGGCGAACAGCGCCTCGCGGAGCAGGGTCTTCGACAGGGCCGGGCGGCGGGCGTAGTACGCGAAGAACGCGGCCCCGAGGCGGTGGAGCCGCTGCTCGAGGGTGCCGGGCTCCTCGTCGCGGACGGCCTCGGCCGCGGTGGCGGCGAGGTCGTCGAAGAGGGCGGCGTGGAGCAGGTCGCGCTTGTCGGCGAAGTGGAGGAGGACCGTGCCCGCGGCAACACCCGCGTCCGCGGCGATGGCGCGGACGTTCGCCGCCTCGAAGCCATGGCGCTCGAAGTGGTCGCGCGCGGTCTCGAGGATCCGGGCGCGCGTGGCGTCTTTCTGGGCTTCGCGGCGGCCGGGTCGTTGGGTGAACGCGTTCACTGAACGCGTTCATTGCATGAACGTGGGCCGTTGGCAAGGAATGGATGAGTCCGGAGCCGACCCGGGTTGAGGCCGTCCGGAGCCGACCCGGGTTGAGGCCGTCCGGCGCCGACCCGGGTTGAGGCCGTCCGGCGCTGACCCGTCCGTCCGGCGCCGACCCGGGTTGAGGCCGTCCAGCGCCGACCCGGGTTGAGGCCGCCCACCGATCCGGGTTGAGGCCGCCCAGCGGCGCCGCCGACCCGGGTTGAGGCCGCCCCGCGCCGACCCGGGTTGAGGCCGCCGAGGCCGCCGGCCGCCCGCTACGTCCACGGGCAAGTCCTTTCATGTCGAAGCCGACGCCTTGCTCCTCCCCGAGCAATCCGCGCGCCGTCCCCTCCATCTCGACGAATCCGCGCGAATTCACGATAAGAAACGCCAATTCAGCCTCCGCCCGATCGGGCCCGCCTGACACATGTTGGCATGCGCCGGTCACATGCCAGCATGTGCCGGAGGCCGGCGCCGCTGAACGCCGCGCTGGATGGATGCGTCAAGGAGGCCCGTCGCCGCACGCCCCCAGGCGTCGCTCGAAGAACCGGCGCTCCATGGCGTTGCGGGCGAGCGCGAGCGCTTCCCGGAGGTGCTGGGTCGCGATCTCGCGCCGGCCGCGGCGGAGCTCCAGCTCGCCGAGCGCCGCGAAATAGAACGGATACGCGGCGAGGCACTCGCGGCCCTCGATGCCGCCGATCTCCTCGAGCCCGCGCTCCGGCCCCTCGTGCTGCGCGACGGCGATGGCGCGGTTGAGGGCGACGACCGGTGAAGGGCGGATCGCCATCAGCGTATCGTAGAGCGCCACGATCGCCCCCCAGTCCGTGTCCTCCGGCCGGGCCGCGCGCGCGTGGACCGCCGCAATCGCGGCCTCGACGTGGTACTCGGTCAGCTCCGGCCCCTCGGCCGAAAGGTCGAGGAGCCGTTGCCCCTCGGCCAGGAGCCGCCGATCCCACCGCGATCGATCCTGGTGGAGAAGCGAGGTGAGGTCGCCGGAGGCGTCGACGCGCGCCGGCAGGCGCGCCGCGTGGAGGCACATCAGCGCAGCGAGCGCGTGCGTGGCGGGCGTCGACGAGGGGGGGTGCTCGAGGAGGAGCGCGGTGAGGCGCATCGCCTCCCGGCAGAGCTCGACCCGGACGGCCTCCTTCGCGCAGGCGCCGTGATAGCCCTCGTTGAAGAGGAGGTAGAGCGCGCGGCGGAGCGCCGAGAGCCGGGCAGAGAACGCGTCGTCCGTGAGCTCGAACAGCCGCGTCGAGCCGGCGAGCACCTTCTTCGCCCGGGAGATGCGCTTCTCGAGGGCCGCCTCGGTGGCGAGGAACGCGCCCGCCACCTCGCTCACGCTGAAGCCGCAGAGGACGTGGAGCACGAGCGCGATCTGCGCCTCCTCCGGCAGCCGGGGGTGGCAGCACGAGAACATCATGCGCAGCTGATCGTCCCGGATCGCAGCCGCCCCGAAGAGCTCGTCGACCGCGGGGTCGAGCGCCCGCTCCCCCTCGATCAGCCGCCCGAGCTCGGGCGCGAAGGTGCGCGCGGTCCGCTCGCGCCGGAGGACGTCCAGCGCGCGGTGCTTCGCCGCCGCCATGAGCCAGGCGGCCGGGTTCTCGGGCACCCCCTGGAACTTCCACACCTCCAGCGCGCGGCAGAGGGCGTCCTGCACCACGTCCTCCGCCAGCGCGAGGTTGTGGACCCCGAAGAGGCGCGTCAGCGTGGCGAGCATGCGCCCAGCCTCGCGCCGGAAGACGGGGTCGACCGGATCCACTACCGGCTCAGCTTCAAGATCGGTCGCACCTCGACGCTCCCTCCGCGCTCGAGGATCGGGCAGCCCTTCGAGAGCTCGACCGCGTGCGCGAGATCCTCGGCCTCGAGGACCAGATAGCCGCCGACGACATCCTTCGCCTCGGCGAAGGGCCCGTCGACGACCGCCTTCTGCTTGCCCTGGACGACCTTGCCGGTGGGCTCGAGGGGGCTGCCGGGACGCTTGAGGTGCCCCTTCTCGGTGAGCTCCTTCACCCACGCGGTCCACCGCCCCATGTGCTGCTGCATCTCGGCCGGAGAGCCGGAAACGTCGCTGCCGCGGAACAAGTACATAAATTCGTTCATGGTCGTGCTCCTTCCCGGGTACTTCGACCCCTGCGACGTTCGAGGGGCGCCGCGGCGGACAACTTTTTTGGGGGTGAGGGCTCAGCTCGCCGCGGCGGGCTGCTGCGCCTGGGAGCGCGCGCGGAGGCGCTGCTTGGCGGAAGGGCCGCCGGGGTGGCGGACCGAGGCGACGGCGCGATCCATGGCGTCGCGCCAGTAGCGTGCGACGTCCTCGCGGTCGGTGAGGAGCGCGTCGATGGGGCCGTGGTCGGTGTCGATCTCGACCGCGAAGCGGTCGCCGCGGGACTGCACACGGACGGCGTGGACCTCCCCCGCGGAGATGGCGGCCCCGAGCCTGCCCTCGGGGCGCAGATCGATCGCGCCGGTGCGGCTCACCCAGGGGGCGACGACGAAGCGGCCCGGCCCGAACGACGCCACCGGGGCGGAGCGCGCCGCATACCGGGACGAGAACCGGGCGACGCCGAGGAAGGCGTAGCCCGCCAGCGAGAGCAGGGCGGCGGCGCTGCCGACGCCGATCGCGATGCCGCTGTCGCCGGCGGAGGCGCTCCGCATGACCTGGACCCACAGGGCGAGCGCGGCGACGAGCAGCACGGCGCCGATGAGCGCGTTGCGGGTCGCGGACCCGCGCGGCCCCTGGCTCGCGTGGTCGCGCAGGACGAGGAGCTCCCCCTCGGTCCGGATCGCGAACCGCGCCAGCGCGGCGGCCGTCAGCGCGGGCGCCGGCGCTGGCTCCGGGAGGGGTCGCGGCGCGATCGCGCCGGGCGGCTCGGTCCCGCGCGCCGTGACCAGCGGGACGCGCAGCGCGGCCGCGAGCGGCGCCGCCACCGACTCGACGAGCGCCTCCGCCGGGCCGGGATCGAGGTCCTGCGCCTCGGCGACGAGCAGGCGCTGCGCCGCCACGGCGCGCGCGGGCGCCGGCGAGCGCGGGGGCGGGGCGAGCACGAGCCAGGCGGCGACGTGGGTCCGCTCGCGGGTGCACGAGGGGGCGGAGCAGCACGGCCCTTGCGCCGACGTCAACTCGACCCGCACCGCGTCGCGCGGCTCGGCCGCGCCGTCCCCTGCCCCAGCCGCCTCCCCTGCCCCGGCCGCGCCGGCGGTCCCGGACCGTGGCCGCCCGGCGCCCGCGAGCCGCATCGGCGCGAGCCGGAGGGCGCTGGCGCCGCGCTCGATCCGGAGCCAGACGGGGTCGCGCGGGGCCGGGCCGAAGCGCGCGTCCTTGTCGCGCTGCGGCGCGCCGAGCTCGGGCGCCGCGCGCAGGAGCAGCGGCGCGCCGTCGCCCTCTGCCGAGAGCGCGCGCGCCGCGCCGGCCGGATCGCCGAGCGGATCGAGGGCAGGAACGGCGCTGTCGGCCTCGAGGGAGCGGAGGGCACGCGCGACCTCCGCGTCGAATGCTGCGGTGCTCGGCTCGGGCATGGCGGGACGTTTGCCCCGGCTGCGCTGGGTTGTAAAGCGGGCGCGACCGCGCCGGGCGCTCGCTCTCTTGCCCCGGGCCCCTGCCACGGATCATGCGGCGCCGGCCGCCGTTCGCGCGGTGCGGGCCGCCGATCGCGCCGCGCCGGCCACCGTTCGCGCGGTGCCGGGCCCAATCCGCGCGGCATCGGCGGTCATTTGCGCGGCGTCGACCCAGCGCACCGGCGCCGGCGCGACAGCAGCGCGGCGAGCGCGGCGAGCGACAGCGCTCCCGGAGCGCCCGGCAGCCGGCCGCCACCCGAGCACGAGCAGCCGGCGTCGCGTCCCTCGGCGTCGTTCACGCCGCCGCTCTTCGGCCCATCCCCGGCATCCGGCGCCGCGCCGCCCCCGCCTGCGCCCCCGCCCCAGCCTGCGCTGCCGCCCCCCCCCGCGCCGCCGCCCCACCCCGCGCCGCCGCCCGAGCTCGCGACGGTCGTCCCGCCGATCGGGTAGAGCGCGCAGAGCCCCTCGATGTCGTCGCCCTCGAGGGTGCGCGCCGACGTGCCGCCCCGGTACGTCCCCAGCATCGTCGCGCCGCGCACGTTCGAGTGGCCGAGGCCGAGGAAGTGCCCTTCTTCATGGGTGGCGATCGACTGCAGATCGATGCAGTCGCCCTCGCCGCTGTCGTCCCAGCAGAAGCCCACGTTGTTGAACACCATGTCGGCGTCGTCGATGGCGCTGTCGGGATCCCAGACCGGCATCGTGACGGCGATGACCGAGTCGACCTGGCCGAGCTCGGCAGGCCAGCTGTCGCTGATCCAGAGGAACACGTTCCTGCCGTCGTCGAAGTCGTAGCCGGCGTCCGTGTCGCCGAGCAGCTCGGTCGCCCACGCCGTGCACGCAGGGCTCGACCAGGCCGCGAACCCGGCCTCGATGGCGGCGGCGGCGAAGCCGGAGAGCGGCGCCGGGATCGTCTTGTGGTTGATGTGGTAGCGGACCGGCAGCTCGCTCCAGCGGGGGACGACCTCGAGATCGAGCGGCGACCACGCCGCCGCCTCGCCGGCCCCGGCGAGCAGCGCCAGCGCGGCGGCGAGCGCCGCGACCGGCGCGAGCGCGGCCCGGGAGCCCCTCTTCATCCCCCCATCATCGTCTCATCGCCCCTGCGGCACCACCTCGAGCTCCTCGGGCGCCGCGCTCCCCTCGAGCGGCAACGTCACCTCCACCCCCTCGTGGACCGGCAGGGTCGCCGCGATGGGCCACGCGCGCGGCGCCCCGCCCTCGCCCGCCGCGACCTCGCGCAGCGTGACGCCGCGCAGCGGAGCCACGCCGCCGTTGAAGAGGCACGCGCGCAGCCGGCCCTCCGCCACCGCGACCGAGCACGGGACCACGTCGGCCGTCGCACGCCGGATCCGCTCGAGCTTCTCCTCCTCCCCGGACGCGGCGGGCAGGAGCGACAGGAGCGCGTCGCGGGCGCGCGGGTCGCGGAGCCAGGCGAGCATCATCGCCGCGTGGATGCGCACCACCCGGTAGCGCGCGCGCGTCAGCTGAAAGAACGCGTCCGGCGACGCAACCCCGGTCTCGCCGTCGAGCATGCCCGTCACCCCGGGCTCGATCTTGACCTCCGTCCCGGGCGCCTCGACATGCCACTTCACCGCGCGCCCCGGCGCGAGCGCGCCCTCCCAGAACAGCCCGCGCTCGGTGATCCCGGCGCGCTCGCCGCGGCGGTTGCGCCGCGCAAACGTGAGCAGCACGCGGAAGTCGCGCACGGGAGCGCCGCTGTTGTTGACGACCGCCAGCTCGAAGTCGTAGCGGCCGCGCGCCGGCCGCCGCGCGCGCCCGCCCCCGTCGACGCCGGCGTCGCCGGGCGCCGCGCCGGCGTCGCCCGACGCGGCCGCGCCCGGCTCCGCGCCGCTCTCGCCGGGCTCCGCCGCGGCCTCGTCGTCCTCCGCGCGGTCGCGCTTCAGGATCGGCGCGATCACCCCGGCGCCGTCGTCGGGCCCGGTCGAACCGAGGACGCTGAGGATGGGCACCCCCTGCTGCCAGAGCGGCGAGTCGGCGCGCTCGCAGAGGCAGTGCGGGAACGACGGCTCGGCGCGCTCCCGGGCCTCGCCCGCGAGGAGCGCGGCGGCGGCGCCGCGGGCCGCCGGCCCGACGCCGAGCGCCGCCTGCCGCTCGGCCGGCGGCAGGTCGCGGGGCGCCGCGAACCGCTGCACGAACGCCATCGTCGCCACGATGCCGACCACGGCGAGCGCCGCGGGCACGAGCACGCGCGCCCGGAGCGGGAGGGCGTCGAGCCCGTCCTCGCCGCCGCGCTCGCGCCCCGGCCGCGCGGCGAGCGGCGTCGGCCGGGGCGCGAACACGGGCGGCGCCGGCGCGCCGGGGGTCGAGGCCGCGAGCCGCTCCGACGCGAAGCCCATGCGGCGCGACAGCTCCTCCACGAGCGCGTCGCGCAGGCGGTCCGAGGGCGGCCCCCCCCAGGTCGCGAGCCGCGCGGCGAAGCGCAGCGCGAGCCACGTCGCGAGCGCTACGAGGAGCGCGAGCGACGCGGTGCCGAGCGGGCCGCTCGCGAGGTAGTCGGGCGACAGGGCGGCCGCGAGCACGCCGAGCGGCGCCGGCGCGACCCAGCTCGCGACGCGGGCGTGGACGCGCGCGCGGTAGGCGCTCTCCATGGCCTCCATCGCCGTCGGCGAGATCACGCCGGGCACGCCGGGGAGATCGCCCTCGAAGCGCGCGAGGACGAAGCAGTTGTGCGGCGAGCACGCGGACGGATCGAGCGCCACGCAGAGCGCCTTGCCGCGCCGGAACAGGCCGCGGATCGCGGTGTACGGGACCCCGAAGCGGACCGGCGCCGCCACGGCGCCCAGGGCGAACCCCTCGGCGTAGCCGGCGACGCGGACCAGCTCGACCTCGAGCTCCGCCTCGGCGCAGGTGAAGCGCACGGCGCCGACGGCGTTGGCGCCTCCCTCGGCGATCGCCAGGGCAGCGACGGAGAACGCGCGAGCCAAGGTGGCCGCACCCTAACCGCGCGGGCACGAGCGCTGCAACGAGAAACCCGGCCCGCCGGTGCCACGGACGCCGCGGGAGACCGTTGATCGGGCCGCGCCGGGTGCGTAAGACGTGGCGCCATGAAGCCTTTCCAAATCGTCCTCGCCCTCTCCTGCGCTGTCCTCCTCGGCCCGGTCGCGGGCTGCGAGGACAAGGTCCCCGAGCCGGAGCTGCCCCCCGGCAGCGCCGTGCCGAAGGTGCAGCCCGCCGTGCCGGAGCCGGCCGACCTCATCAAGGAGGACATCGTCGTGGGCACCGGCCAGGAGGCGAAGGACGGCGACAGGGTCCGCGTCCACTACACGGGGCGCCTGCTGAAGACCAACGCCGAGTTCGACTCGTCCGTCGGCCGGGAGCCGTTCGAGTTCACGATCGGCAACACCGAGGTCATCAAGGGCTGGGACCTGGGCGTGGTCGGGATGAAGGTGGGCGGCAAGCGCAAGCTCACGATCCCCTCGCGCCTCGCTTACGGCGAGTCGGGCAGCCCGCCGAAGATCCCGGGCAAGTCGACGCTCGTCTTCGACATCGAGCTGCTCGGCGTCGGCGACGCCGCCAACGACGCGGCCGCCCCCGCGGACGACAAGGCCGCAAAGACGAAGGCCGCCGCCGACAAGGCGGCCAAGCCGGCGGCCGACAAGGCGGCGAAGCCGGACGCGGCCAAGAGCGACAAGCCCGCCGCCGCGCCAGCCGAGAAGACCGAGGCGAAGTGAGCCGCGGTCGCCGCGCGACGTGAGCCGCGGGCGCCTGGCTCAGATGACGCGCGCGAGGGCCTTGAGAAAGATCTCGTAGACCTCGAGCGGGTACTCGCCCATGTGGAAGATCCTGAACAGCTGGTTCGAGAGCTTCCCCTGGGCCGCGTAGATCTCGAACACGTGGCCGTCGACCGGCTCGCTGGCGAGCCGGCCCGCCATTTCATCGTACGTCCTCCGCGCCGGCAGGTGCAGCGCCGTCCCGATCGACTGGAGCGGCATGTTCTCCCAGCGCGCGATCTTCAGCCCGAGCCGCTCGTAGCCCGGCCGCAAAATCGCGCAGCGCGCCTGGTAGACGGCGTGCCGCCCGGCGACGCCGCCGGTAGCGGCGAGGTGATCGAGCGCCGCGATCACCTGGCTCAGGCTCATCGGATCGATCGTGTACGGGTGCGCGCCGCCCTGCTGGGCGCGCCAGGTCTTGTGGAGCTCGAGGCTCGGGACGCGCGGGGGGATCCGCTCCATCTCGGCGAGCAGGTCCTTGCGGACCAGCGCCATGGTCAGGTTCGGGTGGCTGTGGAGGCCCTTGTTGCAGGAGCCCATCACCGCGGCGATGCCCGAGCCCTCGAGGGCCAAGGGCTCGACGAAGAGCGCGCTGATGCCGTCGACGAGCAGCTTCTTGCCGTATTTCCGGGCGAGCTCACCGACCTCGGGCACGGGGTTCAGCGTGCACGTCGACGTGCCGCCGTAGACCATGGCCACCGCGTCGACCTCGTTCGCCGCGAGGACGGCCTCGATCTTCGCCAGATTTGGGCGCTCGCCGTAGGGCAGGCACATGTCCAGGACCGGCTGGCCGAGCGCCCCGGCGAACTCGAAGATCCTGTCGCCGTAGGCGCCGTTCCGGACGACGAGGAGCCGCTCGTCGCGCCGCAGGCACGAGCCGAGCACGGCGGCCATCGCCGTCGAGCCCGAGCCCGTGAGGAGGATCGCCTCGTAGCCGGGCGCGCCGAGGGCCTCGACGATGCCGCGCCGGGCGCGGTCGAGCAGCGGCCGGAGCCGGGGTCCGCGCGGGACGATCGGGCTCTCCCCGTAGGTGCGCGAGACCTGGTTCACCGCGTCCGGCAGGTGGAACACCGCGGGCGTGAGCGAGACGACGCGTGGCGTGGCGGAGGCGACCATGCGGCGAGGTGTAGCCCGGAACGCGCGACGGGCGCAGCGGAGATTGCGCTACGCCCAGCGGAGCTGCCGCAGGTCGTCCCAGACGTCGCGCGCGGAGTAGTAGCGGTAAGCGTCGCGGCGGCGCAGCAGCTTGGCGATCACCTGGCTCAGCGGCGTGCCGAGCGCCTCGGCCTTCTGCCGCGGGGCGCCCTCGGCGATCTGCCGCGTGATCTCCTCGTAGGGGGCGTTCACGTCGATGGCCGGCTGGCCGGTGTGCATCTGGTACATGAGCAGCCCGAGCTGGTAGAGGTCGCTCTGCGTCGTCGTGTAGCCCGCCGTCACGAGCTCGGGCACGAGGATCTTCGGGTTTGCGACCTGCGGGCGGAACCAGCGGGTGACGCCGTCGAGCTGGTGGGCAACGCCGAAGTCGGTGAGCTTGACGAGCGGCTTGTGGTCGAGCTGGGAGATGAGCACGTTGCCCGCGTGCAGGTCGGCGTGCACGACGCCGTTGTCGTGCAGGTACTGCAGCGTCATGAGGAGCTGACGCGCGAGCTCCAGGAGCAGCGGCGGCTGGAACGGGGTGCCGAGCAGCGCCCGGAGGCTCGTGTCGCACCGCTCGAGCGCCAGGTAAAAGAGGTAGTTCACCTCGAACGCATCGTGGATGTAGACGATGTTCGGGTGGCGGAAGCTCTCCAGGCGGAGCATCTCGCGCGACCACTCCTCCTTGACGACCTGGTAGGGCTTGTTCGCCGGCCGCAGCATCTTCAGGGCGTACACCTGGTCGAACGGCCCGCTGCACTCGTAGACCGAGCCATACTGACCGTCGCCGATGAGCGCTCCGATCACGTAGGTGCCCCGGGTGGAGGTCAGCGCTGAGCCCGGCACGGGAAACGGGAGCAGGAAACTGCCAGTGGAGGACCAGGTCACGGCGGACGCCATCGTAACCGAAAACGACGGCGCCCGTTCACCCCGCGGCGCTCGCCTCGCCCTGCAGCGGCCCCCGCGGCAGGGTCGACCCCAGGGCGCCCCGGGCGCAGCGCGCCGCGGGCGGCCGGGCGCTCAGGAGGCGGCGAGCCTCCGCACGACGTCCGCCGCCTCGGTCTGATCGAGCTCGAGCGCCGCGGCGACGTCGAGGAGGAGCTCGCGCTCGCTGTTCCTGACGATCCCGTCGGCGACCACGACCTGGGCGGCCAGGGAGAAGGCGACCTTCCGCGCCTGCGGGGTGGCGAGCCGCTCCTTGAGCGACGCGAGCCGTGCGGCCCGCCCCTCCTTCTGGAGCTGCTCCACCACGGTGCGGATGAGCTCATCCATCGTGCTCTGGGGGATGCGGCGGTCCGTGAGCGACTCGACGCTCCGGGAGAAATGCACCTTCTCCTCCTGGCTGAACTCGCCGTCGGCGAAGGCCGCGAGGAACATCAGCTCCACGAGCGCCTCGAGGTTGGGCTCGTCGAGCGTTTGCAGCGGAGGAGGGCTCATGAGCGGCATCGGCTCCGTCTACACCGAGGCCCGGCCGGGGACCAGCCCGGAGCGTCCGCTCCCGTCAGCGCGTCCGGGACGAACGTAGCGGCGGGCAGCGTTGGGGGAGGTCGAGCGGTGTGTCATGAGTTCGAGCATGCACGTGCGCGAACTCGCCCAGATGCTCGTCGGCGCGCTCCTCCTCTGCGGCTGCGGCGGCGCGGCCGCGACCACGCCGCGCCACGCCGCGGAACCCACCCGGCCTGCCCCCGCGGCGGCGCCGCCCGCCGCGGCGCCGGCCGAGCCCCCCCCACCGCCGCTCCGGCTGCCCTGCGAGCGGGACGATCTCATCGGCTGCACGAACGGCTGCGCCGACCACCAGATCGAGGACTGCGTGACGCTCGGGTCGATGTACCTGGGCGGAGAGATCGTCTCGATCGACGTGGAGCGGGCCGTGGGGCTGTTCCAGGAGGCGTGCACGGAGGGGAGCGCGCGCGGCTGCCTGCGGCTCGGCGACGCGTACCACGACCGGCTCGCGCGCGCGGACGGGGGCGATGGGGCGAGCGATGCGGACGAGGCGGCGCTCTACTGGCACGCGCGCGCGTGCCACGCGGGCGCGAACCTCGGGTGCCTCGCGGCCGGCAGGGCCTACCTCCGCGGCCAGGGCGCCAGCGCCGATCCCGGGCGCGCGGCCGCGCTGTTCCAGCGCGTCTGCGAGCGCGGCAACGCCCTCGCCTGCGTCGAGCTCGGGCACCTCCACGCGCAGGGCGAGGGCGTAGAGCGCGACTCCCAGAAGGCGGTCGAGCTGTTCACGAAGGCGTGCAAGCTCGGCCTCGACGAGGGGTGCTTGCTGGCGAGCAAGTCCGGCGACGTCCTCCCGCCGCGCGAGTGACGCGCCCGCCGGCCGTCCGTCGGTCCGGCGGCCTCGCCTGGCGTCAGTCCGTCCGGCGCCGCTGAGCGATGTCCAGCGCCGCGGTGATCATCGCGGTGAGCTGCGTGTCCGAGACGGTCTCGGACGGGAGCACCACGAGCTCGGCGCCGATGCGCCGCGACAGCTCCATGAACCCCTCGGGATCGAACGCCCGCACGTCCTGGGTCATCACGATGGCCAGCGGGTGCAGCCACGCCGCGCTCCCGCGCAGCGACACGAGATCGCACGCGAGCAGGTCGGCGCCCTCGACGAAGACCAGCCGGCGGCAGCGCTCCGCGAGCTGCTCGCTCGCGCTCACGATCAGCACGACCGAGGCCGATGTCGTCCGCTTGCTGCGCCCCGCCGGGCGCGTGGGTAACTCTCGAGCGCTCATCAGCAGCCCAGGTCAACGAGCCAGGAGCGGGCGCCGGTAGGGGATGGGCCCGCCCCCCTGAGCCCGAGCCCGCGCGCGCTCCTCGTCGGCGACGGCGAGATCCATGACGAAGGAGCCGAATGACAGCCGGAAATCCCGGTCGTTCGGCTTTGTCGCGTAGAAGGCGAGCAGCGAGAGCACGCTCCCGATCTGCGCCGCGGCCGGGTCGTCCTCGCACGCGGAGAAGCGATCGGCGAGCGTGCAGAGCTGCCGGAACAGCGGGCCGCCCGGGTGCGGGCCGGCGCTGCACATGGCGAAGGTGCCGCTGCCGCGATATCCGAGCTTCCGGCGCTTCCTTCCGGGGGTACGGGACGGGGGTACCATCGTCATGATTGCTGCCCAAGCCGCCTGTGAAGGTTGAACCGCGCCGCGCAGGGGCTGACCTGCCGCGGGACGCTCTCCATCACTAAAGAGCAGCTGGAAGAGAGTCAATCGGAGAGGAAGCGGCGGGCCGGACGAGCGCGAAATTCTGCGGAATGGTCCCCCGTCCGAGCAGCGCGTGGGTATACGTCACCGCATGAAGGCAGTCGTGCTCGCCGGCGGCAAAGGCTCCCGGCTCCGCCCCTACACCGCCCTGATCCCGAAGCCGCTGATGCCGATCGGCGATCACACCATCGTCGAGATCCTCCTCCGGCAGCTCGCGCGCGCCGGGGTGACCGACGTGGTGATGTGCGTCGGCCACCAGGCCGCCCTCATCGAGGCGGTCGTCGGCGAGGGGAGCCGGTACGGGCTGCGCATCTCCTACCAGCGCGAGGAGGCGCCGCTCGGGACCGTGGGCCCGCTCCGGGTCATCGAGCGGGACCTGCCGGAGCGCTTCCTCGTGATGAACGGCGACATCCTCTGCGATCTCGACTTCGCGGCGCTCCACCGCACGGGCGAGTCGGCCGGATCGCCGCTCACCGTCGCGGTCTGCGAGCGCGCCTCGAAGATCGACCTGGGCGTGCTCGACCTCGGCCCGGAGGGGCGCGTCGTCGGCTTCCGCGAGAAGCCCACGTACACGTTCTGGGTCAGCATGGGTATCTACGCGATGAGCCGGGCCGTGCTCCGCTTCATCCCGGAGGGCCGGCCGTTCGGGTTCGACAACCTCATGCACGCGCTGCTCGACGCCGGCGAGCAGGTGGCCACCTTCCCCTTCCGGGGCCACTGGCTCGACATCGGCAGGAGCGACGACTTCGCCGAGGCGCAGGAGGAGTTCGAGGAGCACCGGCAGCGGTACCTACCGGAGTGACGCGGCGAGCGCCTCGCACACGGCGTCGACGTCGGCGTCCGGCATGCGCGGGTGCAGCGGGAGCGTGAGCTCGCGGCCGGCGATCGCGTCCGTGCGCGCGAGCCCCTCCTTGCGCACCCGGTCCGAGGCGCCGTGGTGCGAGAAGCGGTGGATCGGCGTGTAGTGCACGCTCGTCTGGACGCCGCGCGCCTTCATGGCCTCCATCACGGCCTCGCGCGAGGCGCCCTCGGGCAGGAGCACCGGCATGAGGTGGTGCGCGCTCTCCCCGACCCCGCGGGCGTAGAAGTCGCGGTACGGGAGCCCGACGCCCGGCACGCCGGCGAGGCGCTCGTGGTAGCGCGCCGCGAGCGCCCGCCGCCGCGCGTTGCCCGCCGCGAGCCGGCCGAGCTGCACGACGCCGATGGCGCTGCGGATCTCGTCGATGCGGTAGTTCATGCCCGCGGCCATCACGTCGTACGTGAAGGCGTGCCCCTTGTGCCGGTCGAGGGTCAGCGTCGTCATCCCGTGCGCGCGGAGGAGCCGCATGCGCGCGAGGAGCGCGTCGTCCTTCGCGATCACGGCGCCCCCCTCGCCGACCGCGAGGTTCTTGTTCGAGAAGAAGCTCAGGCAGCCGACGTCGCCCAGCGTCCCGAGCGCCCTGCCGCGGTAGCTCGCCAGCGGCGCGTGCGCCGCGTCCTCGACCACGGCGATCCCCCGCTCGGCCGCGATCGCGGAGATCGCGTCCATGTCGCAGGGATAGCCGGCGTAGTGGACGACCGCGATCGCCCGCGTCCTCGGGGTGAT
Organism: Sorangium sp. So ce836; assembly: GCF_028553905.1. NCBI lineage: Bacteria > Pseudomonadati > Myxococcota > Polyangiales > Polyangiaceae > Sorangium > Sorangium sp. So ce836. The sequence continues at coordinate 8,351,660 of NZ_CP102233.1, forward strand.
CTTGCGGGCGATGTCCGCGGGGTCGACCCCGAGGTCGCCATCGCCGACGATGTCGGCGAGCACGACGTTCGCGCCGCACAGGAGCGCGGCGTTGGCGGTCGCCACGAACGTGAGGCTCGGGCAGATCACCTCGTCGCCGGGGCCCACGGAGAGCGCCGTGTACGCGAGGTGCAGCGCGGCGGTGCAGTTCGTCACGGCGAGCACCCGCGGGGTGCCGAGCGCCTCGCCGAGCTTCTGCTCGAACTGCGCCGTCCGCTCCCCCATCGTCAGCCAGCCCGACGCGACGACCTCGCGCGCGGCCTCCGCTTCTTCAGGCCCGAACGAGAGATCGCTGAGAGGTATCTTCCACATGGCGTTCCATCCATCCCGCCGGCGGCGCGCGGCCGGCGCGCGGGGCGCCCGCCCTGCCGGCGCGGCGTCGTGCGTCAGATCGCGTACTCGCGGGGCCGGTAATCGGCGAGGTGGCGCTCGATATACGCGTACGTGCGCGCGAGCCCCTCCTCGAGCGGCACGCGGGGCGCGTAGCCGACGAGCTCCGCGGCGCGGCGGAAGTCGGCGAGCAGCACCATGACCTCGCTCGCGTCGGGGCGCACCCGGGCCCCGTCCGTCACGAGCTCCGCCCGCTTGCCGGTCACCTCGAAGATGAGCCGGACGAGATCGCCGACGGAGATGGCGCGCCCGCTCCCCACGTTGAGCGTCTGCCCCACGGCCCGCGCGCTCGAGCCGACGAGGAGGAAGCCGGCGACGGTGTCGGTCACGAAGTTGAGGTCCCGCACGGGCGCGGTGCTCCCGATGCGGATCGCGGCGCTCCCTGCGGCGAGCTGCTGCATCACGCTCGGGATGATCGCGCGCGACGACTGCCGCGGGCCGTAGGTGTTGAACGGCCGGATGGTCGCGACCTCGAGGCCGAAGGAGAGGTGATAGCTCTCGGCGAGCTTGTCGGCGCCGATCTTGGTGGCCGAGTACGGAGACTGGCCGGTCAGGGGGTGGGCCTCGTCGATGGGCGTGTAGCGCGCGGTGCCGTAGGTCTCGCTCGTCGAGGTGTGGACCACGCGCGCGCCGTGCTCACGCGCCGCCTCGAGGACGTTCAGCGTGCCCTGCACGTTCGTCGCCACGTATTGCTGCGGGGCCACGTACGAGTACGGGATCCCGATCAGGGCCGCGAGGTGGAACACGACGTCGGCGCCGCGCACGAGCGACCGGACCGCGCCCGCGTCCTCGACGTTGCCGGGGACGACCTCCACCTGCGCGAGGGCGTCCTCGGGGAGCCGGTCGAGGTGCCCGCGCCGCGAGCCCGACGTGTACCGGACGAGCGCCCGCACGCGCGCGCCCTCCCGGACCAGCGCCTCGACGAGGTGGCTGCCGATGAACCCGCCGGCGCCGGTCACGACGACGCGCTTGCCGCGATAGAAGCCTTCGCTCACGGCGCGTCCGTGGCCCCTGCGGGTGCGCGCGTCAAGCGCGTACCGAGGCGGCGCGCCGGTTCGCGCCCGGCGGCGCGGCACGGCGGCCTGCGCGGCGCCGCCGGGCAGCGCCGCCGCGGCGCTCGCGGCCCGGCGGTGCGGCCGCGATCACTGGATCTGGATCTGGTCGGTGGGCGTGTTGCCCGCCCCCTCGGTCGTGCCGAGCTCGCGGTGCACGCACAGCCCCTGCTTGCAGTAGGACTCCGGCGGGCTCTTGCAGTCGACCTTGGGCTCCTCGCACTTGCCCGTCTTGTAGCTGTCCGCGAGGGGCTTGATCTTGTCGAAGGTCGCATTGCTGATGGGCTTCGCGCAGCCCGGCCACTCGCTCTGGCGGCAGTCGGCGTCCGTGTTGCAGTGCTGCGCCTTGTTCACCATCTCGAAGGCGTCGCCGCGGAGCTTGTCGCACTCCTTCGGGTCCATCTTGCTCTCGCAGCCGGCGAGCAGCGCGAGCAGGAGCAGGCCCCCGGCCAGGCGGAGCGGGGTTCGAGATCGGGAGGAGGCCGTTCCAGGCCGCCCCCTTCGAGGAGCACACGCGATCATTCAGGGTTCTCCCGGTCAAGATCGCCCTTCCGCGCCGGAAGGGGAGCGGCTTGCGCCGGGCCCCTTCGTATCACGGCTGGATTCGGACGCGCAGCTGGCGTAGCCCGTCGGTATGGATCGTCCTCTAGAAGTCTCCGGGGCCGGCGGCGCCGCGCACGACGGCTCCGGCGCGGCTGCCCGGAGCTCCCTGCGGGTGCTCACCCTGAACATCTGGAACCGCCACGACCCGTGGGAGGCGCGCCTCGCCCTCATCCGGAAGGGGCTTCGCGAGCTCGCTCCCGACGTGGTCGGGCTCCAGGAGGTGATGTCGTACGAGGGCCGGTCGCTGGCCGACGACATCGCCGAGGGGCTCGGCTACGAGATCGCGTTCGGCGCGGCGCACGACCTCGGCGGCGGCGTGCTCTTCGGCAACGCGGTGCTGTCGCGCTGGCCGATCGGGCGGAGCCAGGCGTTCCCCTTGCCCACGGGCGAGACCGACCAGAAGCGCTCGATCCTGCTCGCCGAGCTCGCGTCGCCGCGCGGCGTGATCCCGTTCTTCGTCACCCACCTGGACTGGCAGTTCGACCACGGCGTCGTGCGCGAGGCGCAGGTCGCGGCCGTGGCCGAGATCGTCATGCGCGAGGCGCCCATGGCGGGCCTGCCGCCCATCGTGGTCGGCGACTTCAACGCGCAGCCCGAGGCCGCGGAGATCCGGTTCATGAAGGGGCTGCAGAGCCTGAACCAGAAGAGCGTGTACTTCGCCGACACCTTCGAACAGGCGGGCAAGGGGCGCGGGTTCACCTTCGATCCTGTGCGGAACCCGTTCGCGGCCATCACGAAGGAGTACCCGCGCCGCATCGACTACATCTTCGTCCGGGGCGCGGACGAGCAAGGCCGCGGCAAGCCGCTCTCGTCGCGGGTCGTCTTCGAGGAGATCGAGGACGGCGTCGCCGCCTCGGATCACTACGGGGTGCTGTCGGAGATCTCGATCTAACGCCGCGCGCCAGCGATCCCTGGCGGGATTTCTGGGGCACGGAGCGCGTCAGGGCCGGGGCCTCCTCGAGGATGCCCTGTTCACGTGTACACTGGCGTCATGTCGTCCCCTCGAGCCCCGGGCGGCGGCCCGCCGAGCCCGCCCGACGCTCCCGGCGAGCGCTCGGCTCCCTCGCCCGCTGCCCCCGTGCGCGTCGGTCCGGTCGTGCCGGACGCGCTGTCGCTCATCGGCGGCACGCCGCTCGTCCGCCTCGCCCGGATCTCGCCCGAGGGGGGCGGCGTCATCTACGGCAAGCTCGAGTCGATGAACCCGGGCGGCAGCGTCAAGGACAGGGCCGCGCTCGGCATGGTGCTCTGCGCCGAGCGCGAAGGGGCCCTCGGGAAAGGGTCGACCATCGTCGAGGCGACGAGCGGCAACACCGGGATCAGCCTCGCGATGATCGCCGCCGTGCGCGGCTACCGCTGCGTGGTGGTCATGCCCGAGGACATGAGCGTGGAGCGCCGGCACATCCTCCGCGCCTACGGCGCCGAGATCGTCCTCACGCCCGAGGGCCAGGGCATGGCCGGCGCGGTCGCCCGCGCGATCGAGATCTGCCAGGCGACCCCCGGCGCCTGGATGAGCCAGCAGTTCCAGAACCCGGCGAACCCCGGCGCGCACGCGCGCGCCACGGGCCTCGAGATCCTCGAGCAGACCGGCGGCGACATCGCGGCGTTCGTCGCCGGCGTGGGCACCGGCGGCACCCTGACCGGCTGCGGGCGCGTGCTCCGGGATCGGCTCGGCGCCGCGGTCCGCATCTGCGCCGTCGAGCCGGCGAAGAGCGCCGTGCTCTCGGGCCGAGGCCCCGGCGCCCACGGCATCCAGGGCCTCGGCCCCGGCTTCGTGCCGGCGATCCTCGAGCGCTCGCTGATCGACGAGATCCTCACCGTGACCGAGGCGGGCGCGTCCCGCATGGTGCGGCGGCTCGCCCGCGAGGAGGGCCTCCTCGTCGGGCCGAGCTCGGGCGCCAACGTCCACGCCGCCGTGGAGATCGCGCGCAAGGTGCACGGCACGATCGTGACCGTCCTGCCCGACTCGGGGGAGCGCTACCTGCTCTGAGCCGCGCCCGGCCCCGGCGCGCGCTGCGCGCCCGCGAGGCCCGCCGTGACGCCCGCCCTCGCGGACGAGGAGCCCTGGCCAGCATCGGCGACGGCGCGGCGGCTCGCCGCCGCCGAGGCGCGCGCCGCCGCGGCGCGGGCGACGCCGTGGAGGACCTGGTCGACCATCGGCTCGTGCAGCGCGAGCAGCCGCCCCGGCGCGACGCCGAGCACCACGGTGAGCGCCACCGTCGCCAGCAGGAACGCCCGCTCGCGGAACAGGAGCGCCTCCAGCGAGGCGCCCTGCAGGTCGCGCCGCAGCGGGCCCAGGAAAACGCGCTGGAACGCGCGGAACAGCGTGATCCCGTTGAGCGCCGCCGCCGTCAGCGCCAGCACCGAGAGCACGGGATGGATGTGCAAAATTCCGTGCAGGAGCAGGTCCTCGCTCACGAACGAGAGCGCCCCCGGCATCCCGATCGCCGCGCACGCGAGCAGGAAGAAGAAGGCGGCCATGCGCGGCGTCCGGGCCACGAGGCCGCCGAGCGCCCGCGTGTCTGCCGTGCCAGCGCGCGCCTCCAGCGCTCCGACGACCATCGCGAGCCCGGTGAGCGCGATCGATGATGCGACGCTCTGGAGGAGCGCGCCGCTCACGCTCTCCCGGCTCAGCGAGGCGAGCCCGAGGAGCACGAGCCCCTTCTGGCTCGCCACGAGGTAGCCGAGCATCCGGCGCAGATCGGTCTGGACGAGCGCGAGCACGGCGCCGTGCAGGGCGCTGACCAGGCCGAGGACGGCGAGGATGGGCATGCCCTCGGCGCAGCCCGCGGGCAAGAGCGCCGCGCCGACGCGCAGGAGCACGCAGACGCCGACCTGCATCTCGGCGAGCAGGACGGTGACGCCGAGCGGCCCGCGCTCGAGCAGCACGGGCAGCCAGCCGTGGAACGGCACCGCGGCCATGCGCATCAGCACGGCGATCCCGACGAGCGCGAAGAGCGGCGACTGCCACGCCTCGGGGACGCCGGCGCGGGAGATCTCGTCGATGTCGAACGGCAGGGCCGCCCCGCGGCGCGCGGCGAGCACCGCCATGGCGCCGATCGCGAGGGCGAGCGGCGCCGTGCCGCCCAGCAGGAAGATGCGGCAGGTGCGCCGGAGGAGCGGGTCCGGGGCGCCGCCCTTCCTGGCGATCAGGCGCTCGATCGGCACCAGCGCGGCGATCCACGCCGTCGCGAGCACCGCGAGATCGAGCGCGCAGAAGACGCCGAGGATGGCGCTCCCGGTGGCGAGCAGCGCCGTGGCGGCCGGCCGGTCGACCGCGGCGCGCGGACCCGCGGCGACCAGGGCGAGCAGGACGAAGCCGAGCAGCGGGAGCAGGGCGATGGTGTAGCCGTCGACGCCGAGCCGGAGGCGCGCGCCGAGGAGCGGCAGGGCGGGCCCCCCGGCGGCGAGCGCGACGCCGGCGCGCGAGAGCGCGAGCGGCGCGAGCGAGAGGAGCAGGGTGAGCGCCGCGCCGACGACGGCCGCGCGGCGCGCGCCCTCGTCGCTGCGCGACCGGGAGGCGAAGAGCGCCGCGACCGCCGGCGTGAGGACGAGCGCCCCGAGGAGCGGAAAGGCGCTCATGTCCGCGCCCCCTTCCGGTCGCTCGCGGCGGGCTCGAAGGCCATCGCGCGCTCGGGCGCGCCGGGCGCGTGCTCGTCCGGCTCCCCCGGCTCGGCGGCGGCGCGCTCGGGCCAGCCGCTCAGCGCCGCCACCCACCGGCGCTCGATCCGGTCGAGCACGCGCCCGACGCGCATCAGCGGCGCGGCGACGAGCCGCTCCTGCAGCGCCTCGAGGTGGAAGCGATCGAGGGAGAGCCAGTACGCGCGCCGCACGAGCGCCGCCGGCAGCACGCGGGCGGCGAGCCCGAGGGGCGGCAGCGGCTCGCCGGCGTGCGCGGCCCGGATCTCCTGCGCGTCGCGGAGCGCCGACGGGGCGCGCAGCATCTGGAGGCAGCGCAGGCACGCGTGCGCGAACAGGTGGACGAGCGCGAGCCAGTAGAGCCCGAGCCCGATCTCCACGAACATGAGCCCCACCTGCGTCATCGTCGCGTGCGCCAGGGCGCTCTTCACGTCCGCCTGCACGCGCCCCACCATCGTGCCGTAGACGGCCGTCGCCGCCCCGACGCAGGCGATCACCGCGCTCGCGGCCGGCGAGCGCTGGAGCAGCGGGGCCACGCGCAGCATCAGGTACACCCCCGCGTGCACCGAGATCGCGCCGTAGAAGAGCGCGCTCGACGGCGTCGGCCCCTCCATGGCCCGCGGGAGCCAGCTCCCCAGCGGGAACTGCGCGCTCTTGCCCATGGCGGCGAGGAACAGGCACAGCGCGAGCGCCGTGGCCGCGCCGGGGCCGAGCGACGCCGCGGCCCCGGGCCAGGGGGCGCCGCCGAACACCTCGCCCCACTGCGAGGAGTGGGCGAGATCGTGCATGAGCACCGCGCCCCCGAGCAGCCCGACGTCGCAGAGCCGGTAGGTGATGAAGACGCGCACCGCGGCCCGCGGCGGCGCCTCGCGCTCGTGGAAGAAGGCCACGAGCAGCACGCTCGTCACGCCGACGAGCTCCCAGCCGGCGAAGAGCAGGTCGACGGTGCCCGCCGACACGAGCGCCAGCATGCCCGTCGAGAACAGCGCGAGGAGCAGGAAGAACCGCGCGAACCCCGGCTCGCGGTGCAGGTACGCCACCGAGAACCGGCCGACCGTGAGCGCGATCAGCGAGACGAGCACCATCATCGTCGCCGACAGCCGATCGACGAGCAGGACGAGCTCGAACGCGTAGCTCCTGGTCTCGAACCAGTGGCCGAGCTTCACCGGGAGGAACGCGTAGGGCGCCGCGACGGCCGAGCCCCAGATCGCCAGCGACGCCGCGAGCGAGACCGAGAGCGCGGACAGCACGGCGCGCGACACGACGCGCTCGCTCGGCGTGCGGAGGAGCAGCAGGTAGGCCCCGAGCGCCGCGAAGGCCGCCGCCGGGGAGAGCACAGCGAGCGCGGCGAGCTCGCCGAGCAGCACGTCAGACAGCATGGTGGGCGACCTCGCGTGGCCGCGTGGACGCGGCGCGGATGAGCGCAGGCGGGACGAAGCCGGACCGCCCGGCGTACCAGTCGGCGGAGCGCTGGACCTCGGGCAAAGGATCGTCCGGGGGCGAGAACGGCGCGAAGCCGTCCCCTGTGAAATGCGCGATCCGGCGCGTGTCCGGATCGACGCAGGCGAGCTGGATCCAGCCGTTGCAGATGAGCTCGCGCAGGGCCGGCTGCCGCGCGCAGAGCGCGGCGGCCGTCTCCGCGCTCGCCTCCACGATGACGAGCAGGCGCACCGGCTCGTGGATCTCGATCATCTGCTTCGGCAGCCCGGTGCGCAGGTCGCTCAGCGATCCCTCCATGACCCCGAGCAGCGAGACCAGGTTGTGCGGCAGCTTGGTGCCGGCGCCGTAACGGCGGTTGTCGACGCAGGAGAAGTAGTACTCGAGGTTGATCCCCGCCCCGACCGGGCCGACCGCGAGCAGGACGCGCTCGAGGATCGCGCCGCTCGGGTCCTGGGTCGGGTCGTACGAGACGAGGAACGCCCTGCGGTCCAGGAACAGCCCGCGGGTGAGCGCGCGGCGGCCGACCACGCAGACGGCGTTGGTCACGTGCCCGAGCTCGGGCCGGGCCTCGCTGAGGTCGGCGGCGCGCGCCTCGACGTGCGCGAGCGCCCGCGCGGGGCCGGCCTCGGCCGGCGCCGACGCGAAGCGACGGCAGCGCTCGTGCGCGTGCAGCGCGCGCGCCGCGTCCAGGGCGCTGGAGAGCGCCGCGAGCTCGGCGCGGTGCGACGCCGGCGCGAGGTGCTGGTCGTAGAGGACGATCTCGTCCGTCGTCGTGTTGTTCATGCCGCCGACGAAGAAGGTCCCGTCCGGGATGTCGATCCCCCGGCCGCGGAGCAGGGCGCGGACCTCGGGGTCGTTCGCCATGGCCGCGAACAGCCGCGCGTTCGGGCCGCCGTGGCGGCCGCCGCAGGCGCCGCAGTCGTACGCCGACTGGTGCGGGTTGTTCACGCTGGTCGATCCGTGGCCGAGCACCGCCGCGATCGGCGCGAAGCCGCGGGTGAGCCCCATGTTCTCCAGCGTGACGGCCACCCGGGCCGCCTTCTCCGCGGCGGTGAACGGCCGCCCCGCGCCGGCCGCGGCGGATCCCTCGTCGTGCGGGCTGAGGAGCCGCGTCGGCACGGCCGGGAGCAGGCGCCGCTCGAGCGCGCGGCGCAGCCGCGCCGTCGCCCGAGGAAACAGGACGCGTCCCAGGAGCGGGATCGTGGAGAGCAGGCCGAGGGTCGGCGTGAGGAGCACGCCGCGCGCCAGGGTGTGCGAGCCGCGCCCGAGCGTGTGCAGGAGCCGCGCCCAGCGCCTGCGGCGGGCCTGTCTTCGGCGGCCCGCCTCCTCCTCGTGCGGCCGCTCGACGATCTCGTGCGCCGGCTCCACCCCGACCGGGCACAGGCTCGCGTGGCCGGCGTCGTCGAGCCCGCGGTAGCGGATCGGCACGCCGAAGAACCCGGCCACGCCGAAGGTCTCGTGCCGCGGCGAGAGCTCCTCGAAATGCCGCCGGAGCCCCTCGCAGCGATCGTCGATGCAGAACGCGACCTGGAAGCGGGGCTCCTTCACCGCGCGCTCCTCCTCCGGGCGGCGCAGGCTCACGGCGATCCCGTGCAGCGCCTCGACCCGGTGGTGATGCTCGTAGGCCTCGTGCAGGACGCGGCGCCGCGCGAACGCGTCGAACGCCTCGAGCGCCGACAGCGCCCAGACGCGATCCGCCACAGGCAGCGGCTCGATCTCGGCGGCCGACAGGCCGGCGAGCTGCGCGAGCTGAAACAGGCGGAACGGCCGATCGTGGTCGGGCGAGCAGGGCGGCGGCGCCGGCGGCCGCGCGGCGCGCCGGGCGTGCTCGACGAGCCCGGCGAGGGGCCCCGCGTAGCCGAGCCGCCGGCGCGCGACGTCGCGCAGCGCGTACCGGGCGAGGGTCAGGCGGACGGCGAGGTACTCGACCAGCGACGCGGGCGGCGATCCCGGGGGCCGATCGCTCGGCGTGTGCTCGAGGCGGTGGATCATGCCGGCCCAGCCCGGGAGCTCGAGCAGCACGCGGGTCACGTATCCCTCCCAGCGAGCCTCGGGCACCCCGAGCTCGTCGAGGGCGCGGACCGCGATCGCGGGCGGCGGGAGCCCTGCCGCGTCGAGCTGACGGAGCTCCTCGTCGAGCCCCTGGAAGGCCGGGGCAGCGAGCCGCGCGCCCTCGAGCGCCATGTCGCGGAAGCAGCGCCACAGCCCCTGCGCTCGATCGGGCATCGCCCAGTGCGCGACGCCCTCGTCGAAGAAGGCGGCGAGGAGCCGGATCAGGAGCGGATCGACGAGCTCGGCCGGATCCTCGCCGGCCAGCGCGAGCAGCAGATCGCGGTGCGACCGGCCTTCGCCCACGCGGTCGACGAGCGGCGGCTCCGCGGGCGGGGCGGGCGGCAGCTGCACGGCGCGGCACGCGTCCCAGAGCGCGAGCGCGGCGCGCGGCTCCGGATCGAGGCCGCCCTGGTCGCGGAGGCGCGCCGCGGCCTCGGGGCGCGCCTCGAGCCAGCGCTCCGTGCTCTCCAGGATGCGCCGGCGCCGCTCGACGGGGACGTCGGCCCGGAGCCTCCGCGTCTCCCCCGCCTCGGAGATGCGCCACGCGAGGCCCGCCGCGGTCTCCGCCTCGATCGGATGGCGCAGCGCGAGCCGCTCGATCTCGTGCCGGGACAGCGGACCTCGCCGCTCGTCCGGGAGCGCGGCGAAGCGCGCGGCGAGGGCCGCCTCGAGGTCCTCGTCGCCGATCCGCCCCGAGGCGATGTGCGCGCGGTAATCCGCCTCCGAGAGGTACGGCTCGGCCTCGAAGACGGCGCTCGCCGCGGCGAGCGCGTCGTGGAACGGCAGGTGCTGGAATGCGTGCAGCGTGTTGTGGTGGACGAACACGCCGATGGGCCCCTGCGCTGGCAGGAGGTGCCCGGCGTGGTCGACCACGTCGCCGAGGCGCGCCTGTCGGGCGGCGCTCGCGCGGAGATCCTGAGAGAGCTCGCTGTCCATGGCGATCCCGGAGATAAGGTGGTTCCCGAGGCCTCACCCACGCGGCGCCGCCGCGGCGGTGGTGCCTCGCCTCGGCTCAGCGCTCGGCGACGGGGCTGATGATGGTCCTCTTCCTCGCCGAGAGCGGGTGGGACGACATCTGGAAGTGATCGCCGAGGCCCGCGAGGGTCAATGTCCGCCCCTCGCGCTTCATCACGCCCTCCAGCTCGTGCAGGTTGGACATGACCGTGTGATCGACGAGGCGGGCCTCCGCGAAGTTGATCTCGATGCTGGAGGCGTTCGCGTGGCTCGCCAGCCTCCGCTGGATGCTGAGATAGTTGCTGAAGACCGCGGCGTGCTTGACGCGCAGCACGACGCGCCCGCCCTCGGCGCGCTCCTCCACGTCCGGCCGGAAGAGGACGCGCAGCGGCGCGCCGTTGATCACGTGGATGAGCATCTTCACGGCGATGCCGGCCGCCACCCCGACGAGCAGATCGGAGGCGATGCAGAACGCGGCGGTGGTGCCGAAGATGATGAGCTGCTCCCTGCCGATGCGGAGCGTCCTCACGAACTCCTTGGGGGACGCGAGGCGGGTGCCCGTGAACGTGAGCATGGCGGCGAGCGCGGCGAGGGGGATCCGGTGGATCAGCCCCGGCGCGAAGGCGACGAAGAGCAGGAGGAAGGTGCCGTGGAAGAAGTTCGACAGGCGGCTCCTCGCGCCGTAGCCGATGTTCGCGGAGCTGCGGACGATCTCGGAGATCATCGGCAGCCCGCCGAGCAGGCCCGCGATGAGGTTGCCGATGCCCGTGGCGAGCAGATCCCGGTCGAGATCGGAGCGGCGCTTCGCGGGATCGAGCGAGTCGACCGCCTTCGCCGACAGCAGCGACTCGATGCTGCCCACCAGCGAGAACATCACGATGTATTTGATCGACGCGGACGTGCCGACGTGGCTGAAGTCGGGGAAGACGATCGCCTGGAGGAGGTTCCCCGGCAGGTTGACCAGGAAGCTCGGCCCGATCGCGTACGTCGCGTGGGTCGTCGCGAGCGTGTAGGTGTGCTCGTGCTCGAGATCGAAGACGTACGCGAGCGGCACGGACAGCGCCAGCACCAGCATCGGCGCAGGGATCTTCTGCAGGAAACGCGATGTCTTGGCGACCGCCGGATAGCCGAAGAGGATGATCAGCGAGAGGACGCCGATCGAGGCGATCTCGGGGTTCAGCCGAGACAGGCTGCGCGGGATCTCCAGGATCAGGTGGAGCGGCTCTTTCGCCGCGGGCGTAACGCCGAGGAGCGTGTGGATCTGTTTCGAGCAGATGATGATCCCGATGGCCGCCAGCATGCCGTGCACCACCGAGACGGGGAAGAAGTCGCCGAGCTTGCCGGCGCGCGCCAGCGCGAAGGCGATCTGTGTCAGCGCGGCGACGGCGATGCACGCGAGCGCGCGGCGATATCCGACCGAGTTATCGCCGCCGCCGAGCTCCTGCACGGCGCCCAGGGCGATGACGATGAGGCCCGCCGCCGGTCCCTTGATGGTCAGCGGCGCGCTGCCGAGCCAGGTGGCGATGATCCCGCCGACGACGGCGGTGAGCACGCCGGCGATGGGCGGGAACCCGCTCGCCATGGCGATGCCGAGGCAGAGCGGCAGGGCGATCAGGAAGACGAGGAAGCCTGAGACGAGGTCGTTCTTCCACGAGGCGGACGCGGGCGCCTGCGCCGGCGCGCCTGTAGAAATTATCGGCTTGGACATGGGGTGGTCGGCCCTCGGATACGCGGGCATCCTGTGGGCCCGCTGTTCGTCAGAACACGCCCCAGGACGGGACCACTCGCCCCGAGGTTCCCGATCGGGGCGACGATTTCATGCGATGTGCAGGAACCTGCGCGGGGGTACGTTCCGTCCTAGGGGGCGTCAATGTACAGCGCTCCCCTGCTCGAGGTGCCGCCGCTCGCCCCGCCGTGGCCCGAGCGACGGGTGCTACCTCGCCGTCCATTCCACGCTAGAGTTCCGGGCCTCGACGCTCCAGGCGCTCGAACGGCCCTCATGACCGAATCGCGACCCCTCCTCGGCGAATCGCGCGCGCAGTTCGAGTCGGCGGTGCGCCCGGTGCTCCCCCGCCTGTACCGTTTCTGCATCTCCCTCTGCGGCGCCCGGGATCAGGCGGACGATCTGTTCCAGGACGCGTTGCTCAAGGCGTACCTGCACGCGGCGTCGTTCGAGGGGCGCTCGGACCTCGGGGTCTGGCTCTGCGGGATCGCTCGGCACGAGTACCTGGAGGCCTACCGGACCGACGCGCGGCGCCGCGGCCTGCTCGATCGGCTCGTCGACGTGTGCACCGAGGCGCTCGGCATCCTGCCTCGCGCCGAAGCTCCGAGCCCGGAGGCGGCCGCGATCCTGAGCCAGGACACGGAGGTGCTCCTCGCTTGCCTCCAGGAGCTGCCCGAGGAATTTCGCACCGTGGTGGTGCTATGCGACATCGAGGAGCTCGGTTACGAGAGCGTGGCCGAGCTCCTCGGAATCCCCAAGGGGACGGTGAAGAGCCGCCACGCCCGGGGGCGCGCGCGGCTGCGCGATGCATACGAGCGCGTGGCGGCGCAACTCGTCCTCGCGGCGCGAGAGGGATCGACGTGAGCGGACAGGACCACGATCTGCCTCCGATTCCGCAGGATCTCGCGGCGAGCGTGCGGGCGCTGCGCGCGATGAGCCCTTCCGAGGCGCTCGTCGAGCGCGCGTTGAGCAAGCTCCCCGAGCGGCCGGAGCGCCCTGCGGCGGAGGGCGGCAAGAGATCGCAGCGGGCGCAGACCCCTTGGCGATGGGGAGCGATCATCGCGGCGCCGGCGCTCGCCGCGCTGGCGGCCGTCGTCTCGCTGGCGGGCGGCGGGGGCGCGAGCGCTCCCGCGATCGAGCGCTCCGAGGAGCTCGCCGTCGCGTTGCCGGACGACGGTCAGGCGTGGATGCACCTCGATCTGTGGACGCACCGCCACGCCGAGGAGCCGGCGGTGGTTCACCTCGAGGTCCCCGAGCACGTGCGCGTGCGGCTGCCCGACGGCCAGGGCGGGGCGCTGGAGGAGCACTGCCGGCAGGAGCGCTGCTCGCATCGGCTCACGCGCTACCGCGGCGACGCGCCGCTCAGCGTGGCCGTCGCCCAGCCGGGCCGTTACGAGATCCACGTCCGTCACGAGTCGAACGAGGCGCGCGTGCGAGAGCGCTTCGTGCTGACCGCGGTGCGCGACTAAGACTGAGCCCGGGCGCGCCTGGGAGCCCGCCCGCGCAGGCTCCGCGCGAACGGGGTTGCGCCCCGCGCGAACGGGGTTGAGCTCGCCCCGCGCGAACGGGGCTGAGCTCGCCCCGATTCCGCGCGAACGGGGTTGAGCTCGCGGCCGGTCAGGTCCGCTGCTCGCCGCGCTTGGCCTCGTCCCAGTAGCCGTCGAGCTCTTCCAGCGTGAGGGTGTCGTCCGACGCCTTGGCGGGCCACCCGCCGTGCCGCTCGACGACCCGCCGCTCGACGTGCTCGAAGCGCCGGGTGAACTTGTCGATCGTGCGGCGCAGCGCCCCCTCCGCGTCGACGCCGGCGTGGCGCGCCAGGTTCCCGAGCGCGAAGAGCACGTCGCCGAGCTCCTCCTCGATGGCGGCGGGGTCGCCGCTCTCGAAGGCCCGATCCAGCTCTCCGAGCTCCTCCTCGACCTTCGCGCGCGAGCCCCGCGCGTCCGGCCAGTCGAAGCCCACGCGCGCGACCTTCTCGCCGACCCGCTGCGCCCGGGTCAGCGCCGGCAGGCTGCGGGGAACGCCGCCGAGCACCCCGCGGTCCTTGCCCTGCCGGGCCCGCTCCGCCGCCTTGATGCGCTCCCAGTTCTGGAGCACCTCGTCGGCGTTCTCGGCACTCTCGTCCGCGAACACGTGGGGGTGGCGCCGCACGAGCTTCTCGCAGATCGCGGCGACCACGTCGTCGGGGCCGAACGCCCCCTCGGCCCGAGCGAGCTCGGCCTGGAAGACGACTTGGAGCAGGAGATCCCCGAGCTCGGCGCACAGCTCCTTGCGGTCGCCGCCGTCGATGGCATCGATGACCTCGCAGGCCTCCTCGAGCACGTAGCGCCGCAGCGTCGCGAAGCTCTGCTCGCGGTCCCACGGGCATCCGTCGGGCGCAAGGAGCCGCTGCATCAGCTCGACCAGGCGAGGGAACGTGCGACCGACCTGCTCCGGAAGCGGCGGCGCCTCCACAGGATCGAAGGGGCGAGGCATGCAGTGCTACTAGCGCAAACCGCCCCCGCCGCGGAAGAGCAGGCGAAGCGCCGTTGCGCAACGCGTCATTGTGGATTCGCGGGCGGTGCCGTGAGAAAAGTACAAACGTCGTCGAGGTTTCGGCGGCGAGGACGACCATGAAGAGCGCAGGCTATGTGGTGCTGTTCACGATCGCCGGGTGCTCGCAGGGGGTATGTCGGAGCGTCGGGAGCGCTCTGAGCCCGGCGCCGAGCCCGTCGGCCTCTGCGGTGGGGACGGTGGAGGTGCCGACCGTGGAGGTACCGACCGTGGTTGAGGTCCAGGTGGCCGACGGGCGCGAGAGGGAAGCGCTTGACGAGCAGATTGCCCCGTTGCGCAAGGGCGGGCGCCACCTCATCGCAGAGCCACCCAACGACGCGGAAGAGGCCGCTTACGTAACGTGGATCACAGCGGCGGGGGTCGCCGCCCAGAACCGGCAGCCACCTCCGGCGGCCCCACCGGGGTTCGCGCTGCGGGCGATCCCCGGGCGCGAGCTCTGGGTGCTATCCGAGGACGACTCGCGCCGTCGGGGCGCAGCCGCGGTGGTGCTGCGCATAGGCGCAGCAGCGCCGCTCATCGTGGAGGCGCCGCACACCTTCTTCGACCAGGGGACGCTGCCCATCGCGCTGGCCATCTTCGAGGCGCAGCGAGCGCGGGCGCTGATCGTCAACACATCGCACCGGTACGGCGGCGGCCCGAAGCCACGCAACGCCGTCGGGGATGACGAAGGCGAAGGAACGGGCGGCGCGAGCGCGGATGACACGGCCGCCGAGACGCAGGCAACCGGGGACGGCGCTCGGGCGGCAGGCAGCGGGCGGGCGGGGTCCGGGGGCGCCGCGGGCGTGGGCGGCAGCGACGGCGTCCTGGGGGCAGGAGGCGGCGCGCGGGGGGACATCCTTGCCGCCCGCGAGCGGCTGGCTGCGGCGCTTGCCTTCGCCGACGTGGCGCATGCCGAGCGCTCGTTTTTCCTGTCGGCCCACCGGGCGCTGCTCCAGAGCTTTCCCGGCATGCCGGCGGTGCAACTGCACGGCTTTCAGGACAGCTCGGCGCCGGCCTCCGCCATCGCCAGCGCCGTGGGGCACGGCGCTAACCTCGAGAGGCTGCTCGCCCCGCTGCGGGCGGTCGTCAGTGACGGAAAGGTCCTCGCCTACTCGGCCGACATCAACAAGCTCGGTGGCGTCACCAACGTGCAGGCGCGGTGGTCGCGCCAGATGGGCGCGCCATTCTACCACCTCGAGCTGTCGCGAGCGTTGCGCGACAAGCTGGTCACGGACGAGGATTTGAGGCGCCGCTTCGCGGCCGCCTTCGCGGGCCTCGTAGCCGGAAAAGGCCAGGAGGAGACCCGACCCGGGTTGCCCCCGTAAGCCCAGCACGAGGAGACCAGGAGACCACGAGACCCGACCCGGGTCACGAGACCCGACCCGGGTTGCCCCCGTAATGGTCCTCCCCGCTTCCGAAGCCTCCCGGAGCACTGAGGCTCGCAGCACGCAGCAGGCGGCGTTTCCGTCGCACGACCGACTCGCGGGACAACGGCCCGATCGCCCCAAACGGCACTCACGACCTGCCTACATGAGCCCGATCGAGCTCGAATCGAAGACTTACGTGATCGCGCTCACGGCATAGTGAGACTGTCCGCGCAAGTGAGGGACGACCACTACCCGACCTGCGCCGGCCACCACGCCCCAATCCGAGTCGGGCTGGTTGGGTTATTGGTTTCCAACCTGGGTCGGGTCAGTAGCTGGTTGGATCCATGGTCATATCGCGAGAACGACGTCCGTCACGCTGGCGCCGTGAAACGCATGCATCCACCACGTTCCTGCAGGGAATAGCACGCTGCGTACGCCGGCGCGCCATCGCGCGAGCGCCGCGCGGTATGACGCGCGAAATGCCCGCACCGCCGCGCCTGCGCTTCGCCACGCATCACCCTGCTCACGACCGACCGAAAAAGTAGGATTGCGTTCGCGTAGCGCTTCGAAGCTCGTAGCACGCTCGTAAGGGGAGATCGTACTGGCTCGATCGGCCCCCAGGAATCTGCGTCCATGCTGCTGCATCTGCGCATGCGCCTGCGCTTCCTGCCGCTCGAGCTCGGCGGCGACCTGTTGACGAAAGCCCTCCGCGTTGAGCTCGAATGCCGGCGGCAACGAGAGGGGAAGCGCCACCTCCTCGGGCCAATGCGGGTTTTCTGGATCGAGATACGCGGAGGGGCGCGTCGCGCCCAGCACGCCTCGGCCGAGCTCGTTCGCATCCACCTTGGCGCCCGGCCACTCACGCGCATGCCGTACGAGGCCAGCGGCCACGGGATTAGCAAGGACGTAGGCGATCTTCTCCACCACCGCCGCGGGCGTCAGCAGCCGCACCACGCTCGGGGCCTCGTGGTCCCACACTGGTCCTTCCCAGGCGCGGATTACCTTCGTCCCGAGCGCGACGATGCGATGATAGAACTGCAGGAAGCGCGGCAATACGCCCGTCACGTCGGTCACGATCAAGTGTAGGTGCGTCGACATCGCGCAGAGCGCATGGACTTGGACGCCGTAACGACGGGCGGAGACCGCTAAAGCATAAATCAGAAGCTGATTGATGACCGCATCAGGTCGGAGGAGCAGATGCCGACGCAAGATGCGACGGGTGATCATATACGTAGCGCCAGGAGCGATCTCGCGAGGCTGGCTCATGGCCATCGCACAAAACAAACGTCGTGCCAGGTTTGTGACGAGTGATTTCGATGAGTTGCCATCCTCTCGGGGGTGGCGGCCGCGTTCCGCGGGTGGCGGCCGCCAGGTCTCCAGAGCGCTCGCCTGGCTGGCTGCTGCCTTCCTGGGCGCCGGTGCCCCCAACCTGGGTCGCGTCTCCAACCTCGACGCGGGTCGGGTCGCTCAACCCGGGTCGGGTCGAGGTCGCTCAACCCGGGTCGGGTCGAGTGGGTCGAGGGGGGGGTCGTCACCCACGCAACCCGGGTCGGAGGGGCGCTCAACCCGGGTCGGGTCGAGGGTCGTCACCACGACGGCCGGGCGTTGAGCTCCTCGACGTCGGTTCCGATCATCCTCGCGTAGCCGCGGCTCATCTCCTCCAGCTCCTCGCCGCTCAGCACGTCCTCGATCCGCGCAAACCCCGCGGGCGCTCGCTGCTCCACCAGCGCGATGACCCGCTCGGCGCCCATCGCCCGGTTCGCGAGGACGAGCGCGCTCGTGGGTGGCCGACGCGCGGCCTCATACGCGGACAGCGCCGCTTCCGGATCGCTCGCCCGGGCGAGGTGCCAGGCCAGCACGCGCGCGTCGAGGATCGCCTGGGAAGCCCCGTTGGAGCCGACCGGAAACATCGGATGAGCGGCGTCGCCGAGCAGGGTGACCCGGCCAGCGCCCCACCACGGCAGCGGGTCGCGGTCGACCATGGGATACTCGAACAGGACCGGCGCCGCGGCGAGGAGCGCCGGGACGTCGAGCCAGGAGAAGCGCCACGCGGCGAAATGGGGCAGCACGTCCTCCAGGCAACCTCGCCGGTCCCAGCTCGCGGGCGCGACCGCCGCCCCCTCGTGCAAGCGCATCTCCGCCACCCAGTTGATCGCGGCCCGGCCGCGGAGCTCCGCGCCGCGCGAGATCGGATATGCGACGAACTTGGCGGCCCGGTTGCTGCCCGCCATGATCATGCTGCGCCCCGTGAGGAACGGCTCGGCCTCGGTCACGCCTCGCCACATGTGAATGCCGTTCCACCGCGGCGGCCCCTCCGCCGGGTGGAGCTGCGCGCGAACCGCCGAGTGAATGCCGTCCGCCCCGACGAGCACGTCCGCGGAGACCACCTCGAGCTCGCCGCTCCGCCGATCCCGCAGCGAGACGCGCACCTCGGCCCCCGTCTGCTCGAACCGCTCGACCGCGAGCCCTGTGCGCACGCCGGCGTCCCCGAGCCGCTGCCGCGCCACCGCGAGCAGGATCGCCTGGAGTTCGCCGCGGTGGATCGAGATCTGAGGCCAGCGATACCCGGCAGCGATGCCCCGCGGCTGGGCCCAGATCCGGCCCCCGAACCGATCGTAATGCACCAGCTCGGCCGTGGGGATCCCCGTCGCCGCCAGCGCGTCCCCGAGCCCCAGCTCCGTCAGCTCTCGCACGGCATGCGGGAGCAGGTTGATGCCGACGCCCAGCGGCTTGATCTCGCGCGCTGCCTCGACGACGCACGCCTCCACGCCGGCCGATTGCAGGCTCAATGCCGCCGTCAGACCGCCGATCCCGCCGCCGGCAATCAAGACACGCATGGCGCCACGGTCGCACGCCGCGAACGACGCGGCAAGCGCGCTCGCCGGGGCAGCGACGGCAGGGTCGAACGCGGGTAAGATCCTCGAACGAGGTTGATGCCATGAGATTGCTTGTCTCGATAGACGCTTGGGGTGCGAGGTTGCTCTCGGTGCTGGCGATCGCGCCCGCCCTGAGCTGCGGCGGCGACGTCACGGCCGACGAGGGCTCGGGCGGCAGCGGTGGAACAGGCTCGAACGCGAGCGCGGCGAGCGCAAGCACGGGGGACGGCCCGGCCGCGAGCTCTGGCGCGGGCCCCGCGGGGAGCACGGGAAGCGCGCCGCCGGGAGGGTTCCCGTTCGCGTGCGACGATCCCGAGCCCATCCTCGTCGCAGGCCAGAACACCGGGTACGTGCGCTGTGCCGGTGGCTGGATGCACCGCGCCGAGGTCATCACCTGCGCGAGCCCGCTCCCGCGCCCCGAGGCGTGCAAGGACCCGGGCGCCGGCGCCAGCAGCTGCTCCTCGGACGCCGACTGCACCGAGCAGCCGCACGGCTTCTGCAGCCCCGGCCTCGGAGGCGAAGCGCCACCAGGGTGCTTCTGCCACTACGGATGCACGACCGATGCCGAATGCAACGAGGGGCAGATCTGCCTGTGCGGCGACCCCGTCGGGCAGTGCGTGCAGGCGCTGTGCACCAGCGATCAGGACTGCGGCAGGCTGCTCTGCTCGAGCTACGTCCTCAACCCGGGTTGCGGCGGGACCGGCTTCGCCTGCCAGACGGCCACCGACGAGTGCGCCGGGGACGGCGACTGCCCAGGGGACCAGCAGTGCACGCTCCAGGCGCTGCGCCACACCTGCGCGGAGCCGAACTGCGTGATCGGCCGGCCATTCCTGGTGGCCGGCGTCGAGCGCACCGCCGAGCCCGCCGCGCGCGACGACTGGCGGGGCGCCTCGCCGGGAGCGCCGCCTCGCCGCGACGGGCTCTCGGCCGAGCAGCACGCAGCGCTCGCCGAGCACTGGACCCGCGTCGCCCTCCTCGAGCACGCGTCGATCGCCGCGTTCGCCCGCTTCACGCTCCAGCTCCTCTCGCTCGGCGCCCCGCCGGAGCTCGTCGGCGCGGCCCAGGCGGCCATGGGCGACGAGGCCGAGCACGCGCGCCTGTGCTTCGCGCTGGCCAGCGCGTTCGCCGGACGCGGCGTCGGCCCCGGGCCCCTCGCCATCGACGGCGCCCTCGGCGGCGAAGGCGCCCGCGAGATCCTCGTGACCACCCTCCGCGAGGGGTGCATCGGCGAGACCATCGCCGCGATCGAGGCGGCAGAAGCCGCCCTCCACGCGACAGATCCCGCGGTCCGGCGCGCCCTCGAGACGATCGCCGAGGACGAGGCGCGGCACGCCGAGCTCGCCTTCCGGTTCGCCGCCTGGGCCATCGAGCGCGACCCCTCCCTGGCGAGCGCGGTCGTCGACGAGCTCGCCGCTGCCGCCTCGGAGCCGGCCCCCGCAACCCCGGACGACGCCGCGCGCAGCGGCCTGCTCGGCTTCGGCGTGCTGTCGCCAGCGCACCGGCGGACGCTCCGGGAGCGCGCGCTCGCGCAGGTCGTCGCGCCGTGCGCGCGGGCGCTGCTCGCGCGCGGCGGCGAGCGCAGCGGCCCGCGCCCCGCGGCCGGCCCTCAGCGTGACGAGACCGAGAGCTTGGCGACGAACAGCTGACCGCCCTCGGCCTCGACCTTGCAGTTCAGGAGCGCGAAATCGTCGCTGGAGGTGCCCGCCAGGTAGACGTCCGTCCCGGAGATCGCGAGCGCCTGGACCTGCTGGAGCCCGGGGCCGCCGAGCGCGCCGAGCCACTCGGTCGCGCCGCCGGCGGCCCCGAGCCGCGCGAGGAAGATGTCCCCTTCGCCGGCCTCCCCGGCGACCTCGGCGTCGTCGGTCATCAACTGCTGCCGGAAGTGCCCGGCCACGACGACCCGCCCGAGCGCGTCGAGCCCGACGACCTGCGCCGACTGATCCCCGCTGCCCCCGAGGTGCTTGGCCCACGTGGCGACGCCGCGCCGGTCGAGGTGCGCGGCGAAGCCGTCCTCCTCCGTGGCGACGAGCTCACCGGCGAGATCGATCTGCCCGTCGAACGAGCCGGCCAGGATGACGCCAGCGCCGTTCACCGCGATGGCGCCGGCGCGCTGATCGCCGGGGAGGGACGAGTAGTGCCGGTACCAGAGGCCGACGCCCTCGGCGCTCGATCCATCGCAGATCCAGGACGCCGGGAACGAGGCGAGGACGGAGTCGGTCCCCTCCGCGACCGCGTCGCCGGGCGGCAGCCCGCGCTCGGAGCCGGGGAATCCGACGTTCACGCGGCCCTCGAAATCGGCGACCACGAAGGCCTCGCCGGAGGACACGCGCAGCGCCCGGGGCCGATAGCGCGCCCCCTGGAGGCCCGAGAAGACACCGCTGCACGCGTTCGCGAGGGTCTGTCCATCGTAGCTGGAGAACCCCATGTCCGCCCCGCCCTGGAGCGACGTCAGGACGAAGACGCGATCGCCCTCCGCGGCCACCGCCCTCGCCTCGTCGGAGCCGCGCGATCCGTGCACCACGCACGCCGCGACGCCGCCGGGATCGTGCCTGTCGAGCCGCGCCACGAACGCGTCGCCGGCCCCGCCGTCCGCGGGCGCCACGCAGTCCGCGCCGAACGACAGGCTGCCCGTGAAGTCGCCCGCGACATAGACGCTGCCCTCGCCGAGGGCGATCGACGTCGCCTGGTGGGTGTGCGTCGCGGTGTCGTTCTCCGCGTTCCCGAAGCGCTCGCTCCACATGTGATTGCCGTCGTGCGCCAGGTGCACCACGAAGACGTCCTTGCCGGCGCCTCCCGCCGTGAGCGCGCCGCCGGCGACCGTGAGGTCGCCCTTGAAGCCGCCCGCCAGCCACAAGGTGCCGTCGCTGTCGGCCGCGAGCCCGCCGAGCGTGGTGTCGGCGTCGCCGAACGACGTCGCCCACTGGCACGTGTAGCCGGGCTCGCTGAACGTCCCGCCCCCGACGCCCTGCTCGGTGATCGCCTGGATGCCTGCGATCTCCGCGCAGCCCGCGCCGCCCGCCGCGAGGAGGGCGCTCGCCAGCCAGCGCCGCGCACGCCGTTCGAACGCCATCAGAACACCCCGAGGACGGCGCCGCCGAGGACGCCCGGCGCGATCTGCACGCGCGCGCTCGCGCGCGGGCCGTCCGGGGGCAGCGTCATCCAGAGGACGGCCGTGCCGGCGAGCGCCGCGCCCGCGGCGATGAAGGAGAAATCCGAGACGGTCGCGTACGACATCGCCCTCCTGGCCAGATCGGGCACCGGCTGCGCGCAGTCCAGGTAACGCTCCGCGTTCCTGCACGCCGTCCCGGCGCTGTTCTCGACCTTGTCCCACGTGGAGATCGCCAGGCCCCCGAAGGTGCTCCCGAGCGCGATGCCCGCGAGCGCGAGCCCGCCGGTCACCCACATCAGGTTCCGGTGGATCGGATCCGGCCTCGGGCCGTACGGCGTCGGCCTGCGCCGCTCCAGGTCGGCGGCAGCGGGCGACGGCGCGGCCGCCTGCGGATCGAGCGCCGTGATGCGGACCTCGACGATCTCGCCGGGCTGCCTCGCCTCGACGTCGCGCGAGAACGCCTGCCGGCCGGACGCGGTCGCGGTGACCCTGTGCTTCCCCGGCTCGACCGGGCGGGCCAACCCGACCCCCCGCGCCGCCGCGCCGTCGAGCGCCACCTCGAGCCCCGGCAGCGCCTTCACCTCGTCGGACACCAGGATCGCGAGCCTCGGGAGCCTCTGCGCGATCGCCGCCGCGCGCTCGCGCGCCTCGGCGCCCTGCTTCGCGTCGCCGCCCGCCGCCTCGACCTCGGCGTAGAGCGCCCACGCGCTGGCGAGGCGGCCGGTGCGCTCGTGGCACCGCGCCAGCTCGAGCTTCGTCTCGGTCGACGGGCGCAGCCGCTCGCTCTCCTCGAGCTTCGGGCAGGCCGCGTCCGGCCGGTCGCTCGCCAGCAGCTCCTGCGCCTCCCGGCGAAGCGCGTCGGCCCGCGCGCGCTCCGCGATGGTCGGCTCGGCCCAGGCCGGGGCCGCCGTCGCCGACGCGGCCAGCGCCGCGAGGAGCCCGAGCGGGGCGCGGCCGAGGACCCGCCGCGCCGCGCGCCCCGCGCCGCCCGCGCGGCGGCGGGGTCCTCTGCAGATCTCTTCAGCCATCGAGTCCCCTGGGCGGCCGGCGAGCAGCACCTGCGTCAGGTCCGCGCGCTGGACCTCGACGACCGATAACAGGGCACCGCGAGGAGCGCCAGGCCGAAAGGCCCGCGCTCGCGCGCCGCCGCGCCGGCACCGAGCGCGGGCCGGCGGCGCAGCGCACGCCCGCGTTCCGCTTCGATCCCCGCGGCCTTTGCGCTAGCTTTCCGCCTTCGATCCCGGTCTCGCCCCTGGCTCCTGCGTCATCGAGCGTACCGGCTGGAGCGCTCCCGCGAACAGGTGCCCCGATGTCCTCCGTGCCCGCCCCCAAGAAGAAGCGGTCCAAGAAGCGCGCGCCCTCCCTGCCCCGCCGGGACGAGGAGTGGATCGGCGGCTTCTTCTCCCTGCGCGCGTTCGTGCACGAGGGCGACGAGGCGTACCGCCCCGAGGCGGTCGTCTGGATGACCGAGCGCGGCTTCGTGCTGAGCTGCGCCGCCCTGCGCCCCGGCGACGTCGTGGCGGGGGCGGTCGACAGCTTCGAGGCCGCCGCCAGCGGCCCGCTGGAGGGCAAGCCGCGCCTGCCCGAGCGCGTGCGCGTGGCCTCGCCCGCGCTCGCGGACGCGCTGCGGGCGCGGCTCGGCCCGGCCATCGAGGTCCGCGTCGCGCCGACGCCGGAGATCGACGTCGTGGCCGAGGACCTCGAGGCGCACCTCGGCGCGCGGGACGGCCGCCTGACGCCGAGCTTCCTCGGCGGCGGCATCGAGGCGCCCGCGATGGCGTCGTTCTTCCGCGCGGCGGCCGCGCTCTACCGCGCCACCCCCTGGAAGGCCGTGCCCACCGACGCGGACATCATGGCGCTGTCGATCCCGTCGCTCGGCGCGCGCGACCTCGCGCTGTGCGTCGTCGGCCAGGCCGGCCAGAGCCACGGCGTGCTCCTGTTCGAGAGCGCGCGCGGGTTCGAGCTCTACCTGGCCGAGACCGCGAAGCTCCCGGACGCGCCGCCCGCGTCGCTGCCGGCGGGCTTCTTCTCGCTGAGCTTCGACCGCGCGAGCGACCTGCACCCCGCGCTGCGCGCCGAGGTCGCCGAGCAGCGCTGGGAGCTGGCCGGGCCGGACGCCTACCCCACGCTCGCGATGGTCGACGAGGACCTGATCGGCCGCAAGCCGACGCCGAAGGAGCTCACGGCCTCGGAGGCGCTCGCGCTCGGCCTGGTCGAGCTGATGAACCGGCGCAAGGAGATCACGAAGGCCTTCCGCGGCGGCGCCCCGGTGGAGGCGAGCTACGTGGTGGAGACGCACGCCGGCCCCGTGGAGGTGCTGTTCCGCGCGCCCCACCCGGAGCGGAGCTGAGCCGCGCGGCCGCGCGCCCGAGCGGGGGCCGGAGGGCCCGGCCTCAGCGGACGACGAGCCGGTAGAGATCGGCGTTCAGGATGAACTCGCAGACCACGTTGCCGAACTGGAGGATGTCGCCGCTGCGGAGCGGGGCGCCCTCCCCGGCCGGCGTGAGGAGCCGGTCGTTCAGGAACGTGCCGTTGGTGCTCTTCCTCGCGTGGAGCAACGGGGTGTCCGCGATCACGACCGAGATGTGCGCGTGGGCCTTCGAGACGGAGGGGTCGCGCAGGACGATATCGCTGTTCGGGGCGCGCCCGATGGTGATGCGATCCTGCCAGGGGCTCTCCGGGCGCTTCGTCACCGGCAGGAGCTCGCAGCCGTGGGACGCGACGCTCATCGCGGACGAGATGCGGTGACGGACCAGGGCCGGTTGGCTGTGCGAGCCGGGCGAGGTGCCGGCAAAGACGGTCTTGAACGACGGAGGGGGCTGATCCTCGGGGCCGAGCTCCCGGAGCAGCCACGCGTGCGGGTACCTCCGGTCGAAGGCCATCCGTGAGAGCGCCCGGCTCTGGGCACAAATCGTCGCGAAGGTCAACATGACAAGATCTTCCCCGGGTTCCGTGCTGTTCGAGCAGGCGGCGCCCGGCCGAGCGACGTACCGCCCGCCCGTCGGGTCCCGATAGGCCTTTATACATCAGTCCACGACGGGATCACCGGGCGCCACGCCGCGCCTCGGTTGGAGCGATGGAGCCTCCGGCGCCGCGCGGACTACACCGTCGGCGCTCACCACACCCGGCTCGCGATCGACGCGGCGCCGGCCACGAATCGGTGTTTCTGCAACACGACGCCTCTCGTCGACAGCCGATATCCGCGTCGAGGCGACCCCCGGCGCAACCATCTTGTGCCGGATGGGGAGGAGGACGCCGGCGCCCGCACCGCGTTCCGCTCCAGCGGGCACCGCGTCCCGAGCCAGCGCCCCAGGCTCGAGGCCTGTTGCACACCGCGCCGATCGCCCCTCGCCCCCTCGCCCCCTCGCCCTCGGCTCGCGTGCCCGGCGGCGCGGCCTCCCCGCCGCCCCCGTCCGGGCCCGGGCGGCCGCCGGAGGGCCGCCCCACCTCGGCGCGCCCGCCGGGTGGTACGGAGCCACCTTTGCCATGGCGCCGCACGCCGCCGCCGCGGGCTCCCTTCCGCGAGCTTGCTTCCCGGGAGCGCTTCGCGAGGCGATTACGGTATCGTGCCGCCGTGACCTCCTCCTACAATGTCCAGCACGCGCCGGTCGGCGCTTTTGCCTCCTTCACGCTCGGCAGCTTCAACCGCCGGGGCGGGTTCGCCTCCCAGGTGGGCCGCCCGGGAGAGTCGAACCTCTTCATCGGCTACCGCGAGGGCGACGGGGACTTCTTCTGTCTCCCCTACTTCGAGGGCCAGCGCGGCCCGGACGTCCCCTTCGGCGTCACCTTGAGCAACGACACGCGGATGCGCCGCGTCTTCGGCGATCAGGACATCCGCCGCGAGCTCGGGTGGGCGAGCGACACGATCCGCGCCGGGCGCCTGACGCTCGCGATCTACTCGCCGTTCGGCCCGATCCCCGACCCGCGCACGGCGCCGCCCTCCGAGGTCGCCGAGCGCTCGTGCCCGGCGCTCATCGCCCGCCTCGAGCTCGACAACACCGGCAGCGACAAGCCCCTGACGGGCCTCTTCGCGCTCGACGCGCCGAGCCTGCGCGACCTCGAGACCGAGAGCGACGGCCGCCTCGTCGGCGTCGCGCACGGCCGGCGCTGGGGCTTCGCCTGCCGCCCGGAGCCCGGCCTCCGCGCCTTTCAGGCCTTCACGCCCGAGCACGCGTTCGACGGCAGCGCCGACCGGCTGTTCCGCCTCGGCAAGACCGGCGGCCTCGTCATCGAGGTCCCGGCGGGGCAAAAGCGCGAGGTCTGGATCGCGCTCGGCTTCCACGACGCCGGCGCCATCACGACCGGCGTCGAGGCGCGCTACGCCTACACCCGCTACTTCCGCCGGCTCGAGGACGTCCTCTCCTCCGCGCTCGACCGCCGCGAGGCGCTCGTCCGCGAGGCGGCCCAGCGCGACGCGGAGCTCGCGCGGTCGGCGCTCAGCCCCGCCCAGAAGTGGCTGCTCGCCCAGGCGACGCACGGCTATTTCGGGTCGACCGAGTGGCTGGACACGGCGCTCGACGACGCCTCGCCGCCCGCGCCGCTGTGGGTCGTGAACGAGGGCGAGTACGAGATGATGAACACCTTCGATCTCGCGATCGATCACCTCTTCTTCGAGCTGCGCTACGCGCCCTGGGCCGTGCGCAACGTCCTCGACCTCTACGTCGATCGCTACAGCTACCGCGACCAGGTGAAGCGCCCCGGCGCGGGCGGCGAGCTCCTGCCCGGCGGGGTGTCGTTCACGCACGACATGGGCGTCGGCAACCACTTCTCGCCCGCCGGCGACTCCAGCTACGAGCGCCCGAACCTCGACGCCATCTGCTTCAGCTTCATGACGCACGAGCAGCTCACGAACTGGATCTGCTGCGCCGGCGTGTACGCCGCGCGCACCGGCGACAAGGGCTTCCTCGAGCGCCACCGGGGCCTCTTCGCCGAGCTGCTCGCGAGCCTGCTCCACCGCGACGCGCCCGAGCCGGGCGCGCGGGCCGGCGTCATGGCGCTCGACAGCAGCCGCTGCGGCACCGGCGCCGAGATCACGACCTACGACTCGCTCGATCACTCGCTCGGCCGCGCGCGCGGCAACCTCTACCTGGCCGGCAAGACGTGGGCGTCGTACGTCGTGCTCGCCCACCTCCTCGAGCGCTGCGGGGACGCCCCCCGCGCCGCCGAGGCCAAGGCGGCGGGCCAGAAGGCCGCGCGCGCGATCGTGTCGGCCTTCCACGAGCCGTCGGGCTACATCCCCGCCCTGCTCGACGGCAGCTCGACGAGCGCGATCATCCCCGCGATCGAGGGGCTCCTCTACCCGCACGTCATGGGCTTGCTCGACGAGGCCGAGCACGGCGAGCTCGTCCGGGTGCTCCGCCGCCACCTCCACACCATCCTGAAGCCCGGGCTGTGCCTGTTCCCCGAGGGCGGCTGGAAGCTCTCGAGCAGCAGCGACAACTCCTGGGCGAGCAAGATCGCGCTCTGCCAGCACATCGCGCGCGCGATCCTGAAGGCCGATCTCCCCGACCCCGAGCGCCACGAGGAGGCCCACGTCCGCTGGCAGATCGAGGGCTCCGGCTACTGGGCCTACTCCGACCAGATGCAGCGCGGCGTGCCCGTCGGCAGCCGCTACTACCCGCGCGGCGTGACGGCCATCCTCTGGCTCGACGAGCCCGCGGCGGGGGCGGGGCAGAAGCAGTCATGAGGGTCCTCATCATCGGCGGGACCGGGCTCATCTCGACCGCCATCGTGCAGCAGCTCCTCGACCGGGGCGATCGCGTCACGCTCTACAACCGCGGCGTGACGGCGCGGCGGTTCGAGGGGGACGTCGAGGTCATCGCCGGCGATCGCTGGAAATACGCCGAGTTCGAGCGCGAGATGCAGCAGCGCACGTTCGACGCCGTGATCGACATGGTCGCCTTCGCCCCGGAGAACGCCGACTCGCTGCTCCGGGCGTTCTCGGGCCGCGCGGGCCACCTGGTCGTCTGCTCGACGGTGTGCGTCTACGGCGGGCCGCTCACGCGCTCGCCGGCGACCGACGACGAGCCGCACCGCCCGGTGACGAAGTATGGCCAGAACAAGTCGCGCATCGAGGCGACGCTGCTCGCGGCGAACGGCCAGAACGGGCTCAAGACCACGATCTTGCGCCCGTCGTTCACGACCGGCGAGGGCCACACCGCGCTCGGCGCGCTCTATTTCGACGACTCGATGGCCGATCGCGCCCGGCGCGGCCTGCCGCTCATCGTCCACGACGACGGCAGGGCGCCGTGGGCCATCGCCCACGTCTCCGACGTGGCCCGCGGGTTCGTGAACGCGCTCGGCAACGACAAGGCCTACGGGCAGGCGTACCACCTCACGAGCGACGAGCACACCACGTGGGGCGGCGTCTTCGCCGCGCTGCAGGAGGCCGCCGGCGGCAAGTCTCCCGTCGTCTCGATCCCGACCGACTGGCTCTACGAGGTCGCCCCTCGCCGCATGGTGGGCGTCAAGTTCATCTACCAATACGGGTCGATCTTCGACAACGGCAAGGCGGCGCGCGACCTCGGCTTCCGGACCACGGTGCCGCTGGTCGAGACCTTCCGCCGCCAGATCGCCTGGTCGGAGCGCGCGGGGACCTACCGACGCGCGGACGAAGAGCCGCTCCAGGACGTCCTGCTCGACGCGTTCACCCGGGGCCAGAAGCCCGCGCCGGGGCAGGTGCACGACTTCAACCCGTGGGGCAACGAGCCCGAGTCCTGATCCCTGCCGCCGTCGTCGTCCGACAGGCGGCCTCGCCGCCTCACGGAGCCTCCCGCGCGAGCTTTCGGGTGGGAGCGCTCCGGCGGCGGGCCCGCCGCCGGGCGGCCCGCGTCAGGGCAGGTCCTCGAGGGGATCGATCTTGCCGACGCCCGCGTGCGTGAGGACGAGCGCCTTCACGTCGGCCGACCTGTCGAGCGGATAGTCGTACGGCGCCGCCCAGGAGCAGTCCGCGCCGGACGCCTGCGTCCCCGTGGTCTCCTCGAAGAGGTTGTCCTTGCGATCCGTGCCGCCGGCCGCGCTGTCCAGCGTGGTGATGGGGTTCTTCACCTTGTAGAAGTGGTTGCCCTCGACCCGCAGGCAGGCGCCGACGCGCGAGTTGACCCCGGACGTGGGGACGTTCTCGAAGTAGTTGTTGAACACGTGCCCGTTGCCGCCGCGGTAGCTCGGGAGGCGGGAGTTCACGTTGTTGATATGGTTATGATGGAACGTGATGCGGCGATCGCTGTCGTCGCTGTCCGACGAGCCGACCAGCATGCCCTTCCAGTGATCGTGCAGGTAGGTCCACGAGATCGTGATGTTCGAGGACTCGTGGGTCGCGTCGATGAGGCCGTCGTACTTGTCCTTGTCGGAGTTCACGGCGGGCGAGTCCGCCCAGAGCTCGCAGTGGTCGATCCACACGTTGTGGCTCTCGTCCAGGTGGATGGCGTCGCCGTTGCCGCTGCTGGCCAGCACGTGGTGGATCTTCATGTTGCGGATGATGATGTTGGAGGCCCTCCTCAGGTTGAGCCCGATCCCCTGCATCTCTCCGCTCGACCCGACCCCCACGATGGTCTTGTTGGAGGCGACGTCCACGTCATCGCCGCTGCCGCTGATCTTGCCGGTGATCTGGATGATCAGGGCCCCGTCCTTCGCGGCCTGGGTCCGGAGCGCGTCGAGCGAGCTCACGGAGACGACCGCTCCGCCCTTGCCGCCGGTGGTGCCGCCGTCGGTCGTGGCGTAGCCGTAGAGCCTGAAGTCCGCGCCGCCGGGGCTGCTGCCGCCGGTGCCGCTGCCGGAGCCACCCTCGCCGCTGCCGGCGCCGCCATCGCCGCTGCCGGCGCCGCCTTCACCGCTGCCAGCGCCGCCTTCACCGCTGCCGGCGCCGCCTTCGCCGCTGCCGGCGCCGCCATCGCCGCTGCCGGACCCGCCCGTGCCGCCGCCGGAGCCACCCTCGCCGCTGCCCGCGCCGATCCCGCCGGAGCTGGCGCTGGTGGTGGAGCTGACGCTCCCGCTGCTCGTCGGCTGACCGTCGTTCTCTTCCGGATCCGACGCATCGGAGCCGCACCCTGCCGCCGAGAGGCCAGTCATACCGAGCGCGATCATCGCAGCCCAAGCGACTCGAGAATCGAACTTCATGCGCAAGTTACCTTTCCGTGATGAGCCAAGCAGCGCGCGCGACGCGGTGGAGAAGCCGGACAGCGCACGGGCCGTTCGCTGGAGCTTCTCAGCAACGCATGTGCCACCAGCGCACGACGGCTCGAGGCCGCCCGGCTCGCGACCCTTCACGGCATTTTGCCGCCAAGACGACGGCAGCGCGCTTCCTCTTCTCCGGCGACATCCGCAACGCCGCAACGAGCCTGTCAACCGCAGGTTGACACGGTGGACACGTGAGGCACCGCGTCATCGGCCCTGGCGCTGACAGGCGCCGTGACGCCGGGCGCCTCGTGCGCCCCCCGGGCTCGCTGCTGCGGCGCTCCTCGCCGGTCTCAGGGGCCGATTCGCACGAGCTCGATCCAGTCGAGCTTGGACGCGTCCTCGCGGCACCCGAACGTGACGATGTGCGTCCCGCGATCGAGCGCGAACTTGAGCGGCGCCGCTGTGTCGTCTCCTGTGTCGTCTTTCGACGCGCTCACGTAATCTTCGTGGAACTCTGTGCCGGTGAAGTCGTACCTGTATGGGGAATCCGGCTTGTCGTCCACGCTGATCCAGAACGAGTTGTCCTCGCCCCCGGTGGGTCCCTCGGCGACCCTGGCCCTGATCCGGTAGGTGCCGGCCTCGCTGATCGGGAACTCGCAATCGACCCGGGAGACGCCGCAACCCGCGACCTCGGGGACGGCGACGTACTGCCCGCCGCTCGCCAGCGGATCTTCCACGCGCTCGAAACCGCCGGAGAGCTCGCACGGCGGGTCGTCCTCGGCCTCGACCCTGATCCTGGGGTAGCCGCCCTCGCCGCCCCCGGTGGAGGACGACGATGTGTCCCACGCCGCCGACAGCCCCTCCAGCGAGCAGCCGCAGACCAGCACCGGCAAGAGCGCAACCCAGCGTCGCCACCGCGATGGACACGCGTCGACGACCTCCATGCGCGCCAGAGAAGCTCTCCCCGCTTCACCGGCCGCACGACGTCTCGTCTCCGCCCGAGGCTCCGAGATCGCTTTCACCTCCGACGACTTTAGCAACACACGTACCGCGAGCGCGACACAATCTTTCGCGCCGGCGCGAACCCGAGACGAAGCGCCGGGTCGAGCTGCGGTCCCGCGGGCGCTCGCCGGCGCGCCCGAAGGCGGAGAGCGTGAGGGTGACGTCGAGTCCGCGCCTCCTGCGCGGCTCAAAGGAGACGCGCCGCCGGGGCGCTCAAGGCGCCTCAGCGCGCGGCGGGACGCGCGTAGTCCTGCGCACGGAACAGCACGCCGTGGACCTCGCCGTCGACCAGCGCCGGCACGAGCGCGCCGGGCAGGACGGACTCCACGTCGTTCGGCGCCTTGGGCCCGCCGAGATCGGTGCGCAGCCAGCCCGGGTCGAGGAGGTTCATCAGCACGCCTGTGCCGCGCAGCGAAGGGACCGTGTCGCGCACGAACTTGTCGAGCGCGGCCTTCGACGCGGCATAGGCCATGAGCTCCGGCTGATCCTGGATCCCGGAGGTCACCTGGATGATGCGGCCCCAGCGGCGCTCCAGCATCGTCGGCAGCAGCCGGTAGGTGATCCGGATCGGGCTGATGACGTTCACCTCGAAGCTGAGCCGGTAGTCCTCCGCCGGCGTCTCCGTGGGCGAGACGCGGAAAGGCGTCATGACGGCGGCGTTGTTGAACAGGATGTCGATCCCGCCCGACGCGGCGATGGCGCCGTCGAGCATCCGGTCGACCGCCGCCTGGTCCGACAGCTCCCCGGAGACGGCGCTCACCCGGATCCCCTTGCCGGCGAGCTCGCCCTCGAGCTCCCGCGTGTGCGCCGCGTCGCGGCTGTGCAGGACGAGGTTGCAGCCGAGGCCGGCCAGGCCCCGCGCGATCTGCTTCCCGATCCCCCGGCTCGCGCCGGTGATCAGCGCCCACTTTCCACGAATTTCTACCGTCATGGCGGCGGCTTATGGCAGAGCCGAGCTCGCCCGGCACCTCAAAAGCGCGGCGGCCGGGCATCGCGCCGCGGCCGCGCGGCCGGGCGCTCCTCCGGTGATGCTCCAGCAGCATTCTTTGCTGATCGCGTGCTGCTGGAGCAGCAGCGCCCGCCGGCCTCCGCCGGGGCGATGGGCCTGTAACCGCGCGAAAGACAACGATTTCCTGCGTGGCACGGCGGCTGCCAGGGGCCTGCGGTTGCATCCCGGTGCGATCGTCTCGCCGGCGCCTCGGCACCTGGAATCGGCCAGCGCTGTCCCAGGCGCGCCGGAAGGCGTCCGGAAGAACTCCCATGATCAGGCACTTCCCCTTCACGAGGATCCGCTCCGGGCTGCTCGGCTGCGCTGCGCTGGCGTTCGCCCTGCTCGGCTGCGATCGCGGCGGCGGTGAGCCGGACGCCACGCTCGCGGCCGACGCCGCCGCGCCGGCGCCGGCGCAGGACCGGCGCGAGGCGGGGGTCGTCCGCCTCGGTTATCAGAAGATCGGCACCCCCTACCTCCTCAAGGACCGCGCCGACCGCCTGAAGCAGGCGCTCGAGGCGAAGAACGCCCGCGCCGAGTGGGTCGAGTTCCCGGCCGGGCCTCCGCTGCTCGAGGCGATGCGCGCCGGCGCCGTGGACGTCGGCCACGTCGGCGAGACGCCCCCGGTCTTCGCGCAGGCGGGCGGCGTGCCCTTCGTGTACGTCGCCACCGACCCGCCGGCGCCGAAGGCCGAGGCGATCGTCGTGCCGAAGGGCTCCCCGATCACCAGCGTCGCGGGCCTCAAGGGCAAGCGCGTCGCGGTCAACCGCGGCTCCAACGTGCACTATCTCCTGGTCCGGGCCGTCGAGGGCGCCGGTCTGACGCTCGACGATCTCCAGGTCTCGTTCCTCGCGCCGGCGGACGCGCGCAGCGCGTTCGAGAGCGGCCAGGTCGACGCCTGGGTGATCTGGGACCCGTTCCTCGCCGCGGCGGAGCTCGCCGGCGCGCGCATCCTCCAGAGCGGCGAGGGGCTCGTCGACAACCACCTCTTCTACGTCGCCCGGCGGGAGTTCGCCGAGCAGCACCCGGAGCTCCTGCGGATCGTGCTCGAGGAGTACCAGGCCCTGAGCGCGTGGGAGCGCGAGCACACGGAGGAGGCCGCGCAGATCCTCGCGAAGTCGTCGGGCGTCGCCTACGAGGCGTTCCTCACCTCCGAGCGCCGGCGCTCGTTCGGCCTCCTGCCGATCACGCCCGAGATCCTGAAGAAGCAGCAGGACATCGCCGACACGCTCCACA
This sequence comes from Sorangium sp. So ce836, assembly GCF_028553905.1. Classification (NCBI taxonomy): domain Bacteria; kingdom Pseudomonadati; phylum Myxococcota; order Polyangiales; family Polyangiaceae; genus Sorangium; species Sorangium sp. So ce836. The sequence continues at coordinate 8,384,771 of NZ_CP102233.1, forward strand.
AGCTCGCGGTCATCCCGCGCGAGATCCGCGTGGAGGACGCCTTCCTGTCAGCGGCCGCGTACGGAGCCGCTCGATGACGGCCGGCCGCGCGCCCGGCGCGCTCGGCCGGAGCCTGGCCCCCTGGATCGCCCCGCTCGCGCTGGTGCTCGTCTGGGAGGCCCTGTCCCGTCTGCAGGTCATCCCGAAGAGCCTGCTGCCCTCGCCCTCGGAGGTGGTGCTCGCCGCGGTGCACGCCACGCGGAGCGGCGGCCTCCCGGCGCACCTCGGCGTCAGCGCGCTTCGCGCGCTCGGCGGGCTCGCGATCGGCGCCGGCATCGGGCTCGTGCTGGGCCTGGCCACGGGGCTCTCCCGCGCGCTCCAGCTCGTGGTCGACGGGCCCATCCAGATGCTGCGCGCCATCCCCGCGCTGGCGCTCGTGCCGCTCGTCATCCTGTGGTTCGGGCTGGGCGAGACCGCCAAGCTCTTCATCGTCGCGGTGACGGTGCTCTTCCCCGTCTACCTCAACACCTTCCACGGCGTCCGCAGCGTGGACCCGCACATCATCGAGATGGCGCGCGTCTACGACGTCCGCGGGCTCGCGCTCTACCGCGAGGTCATCCTCCCCGGCGCGCTCCCGTCGATCCTGGTGGGCCTCCGCTTCGCGCTCGGGCTCTCGTGGCTCGTGCTGATCGTCGCCGAGACGATCGGCGCGACGCAGGGCCTCGGCTACGTCGCGATGAACGCGCGGGAGTTCATGCAGATGGACCTGCTCGTGCTCACGATCGTGCTCTGGGCGCTCCTCGGCAAGCTGGCCGACTCCCTGGCGCGCTGGGCCGAGCGCCGGCTCTTGCCCTGGCAGCCTCGATTGCAGCGGATGGACGCGGGGTGAACATGAGCGTGCCGAAGGATCACCGCAGCGGCGCACGGGTCCTCCTCGAACGGCTCGAGAAGCGGTTCGACGACAAGCCTGTCCTCTCGGGCATCGAGCTCGACGTCCAGCCAGGCGAGCTCCTGACCATCGTCGGGCGGAGCGGCTCGGGCAAGAGCACCCTGCTCCGCATCCTGTGCGGCCTCGAGCAGCCCACGGGCGGCGCGGCGCGCGTCCTTTCGCGGGGGGGCGTCACGGGCGGCGCGGCCGTGCGCGTCGTCTTCCAGGAGCCGCGGCTGATGCCGTGGCGCACGGTCCTCCAGAACGTCTGCATCGGCCTGCCGAAGGAGCGCCGCGAGCGCGCCCGCGACGTCCTCGCCCGGGTCGGCCTGCTCGACCGCCAGGACGACTACCCCGGCGTGCTCTCGGGCGGCCAGCGGCAGCGGGTCGCCCTCGCGCGCGCGCTCGTGCACGACCCCAAGGTCCTGCTCCTCGACGAGCCGTTCGGGGCGCTCGACGCCCTGACGCGGATCGGCGCCCAGCGCCTCGTCGAGTCGCTGTGGGCCCAGCACGGCTTCACCGCCATCCTGGTGACGCACGACGTCCAGGAGGCGGTCCTGCTCGGCGACCGCGTGCTCGTGTTCGACGAGGGCCGCATCACCGAGAGCGTCGCCGTCGACCTGCCGCGGCCCCGCGCCCGGGAGCTCCCGGAGGTCGGTCGCCTCACCGGCGCGCTGCTCCGGACGATCCTCGCGTCCGGCGAGGGCCCGCCCACGCCGCCCCCCTCGCGGGCGGACTTCCCGCCGCCCGTGGCGGCGCCCCTCCTCGCCGGCGCGGAGTGAGCGCGGCCGCGGATCAGGCGAAGCACCCCTTCAGGCGCGGATCGGTCCGGAGGATCGCCTCGACCTCGGACACGCAGTCGCGGGACGAGAGGACCGTGTAGTAGCCGGGCTTGATCTCCGGCGCGACGCGGACCGCCTCGAGCCACTCGTCGAGCGAGAACGGGTCTGCCCGGATCGCGTCCCAGAAGCCGGTCGCGTCGAGGACGGCGGCGAGGTGATCCGTCTCCCGCCCCTGGAGCTGGCTGACCACGTAGGCGGCCGTGCCGACCTGGAGGCCGTGGAGCCGCGGCCGGCCGGAGGTCTGGTCGAGCGCGTGGGAGATGAGGTGCTCGCTGCCGCTCGCCGGCCGGGACGACCCGGCGATCTCCATGGAGATGCCGTTCAGCATGAGCGCCGTCGCGAGCAGGCGCATGCCCTCGAGGTCGCGCCGGGGGCGCGCCATGAACTGGAACACGGTCGCGTCCGAGAGCAGGGCGGCGAAGTCGTCGACCGGCTCGCCGCGCGCGTGGAACGCGAGCTTCCAGTCGTGGACCGCGGTCACCTTGGCCACGAGATCGCCCACGCCGGAGAGCCACAGCACCTCCGGCGCGCGCAGGCAGACGTCGGTGTCGACCACCACGCCGAACGGGACCGCGCAAGGGAGCGAGCGGCGCCTGCCGCCCACGGTGAGGCTGGCCGAGGGGCTGCAGAAGCCGTCGTTCGAGAGCGAGGTGGGCACGGCGAGGAACGGCAGGCGGGCGAGGGACGCGAGGTATTTGGCCGTGTCGAGGGCGCGGCCGCCGCCGAGCCCGACGATCGCGTCGCACCGCGGGGGGAGCGCGGGCAGGAGCGCCGAGGCCTCCTCGACGCTGGCGGAGCCGACCTCGCGCCGCGCCACGACCTCGATCGCCTGCGCGTCCAGGCTCTCGCGCATCGCCGCCTCGATGGCGGCCGGCGTCCCTTCGCTCGCCAGCAGCAGGACGTGGCGGCGCCCCGCCCGCGCGAGGTAGAGCCCGCTGCGCGGGAGCGCCCCGGGCTTGATGCGCACCAGCGTGGGGATGCCGATCTGGGTGGCTGCGGGCATGCGCGTCTCCTAGGCCCGCCGCCGCGCCGCGCCTAGGCCCGCCGCCGCGCCGCGGCGCGCCTGCGGCTGACCTCCAGGCCGCGGCCGAGGCTGCGCAGGACGAGCAGGTCCTCGCCGAGGTCGACGTCCGCGAGCGCGCGGGCGACCTCCGGGCGAACGCCGGTCAGGATCGGCCGGGAGCCGAGCAGCTGGATCGCGCGCGCCAGCTGCTCCAGGGCGGCGGCGCCGTCCGGATCCAGCGCGTCGGCGCCGGTGACGTCGAGGACCACGTACGACGCCCGCTGCGCCACGATGGCGGGCAGGAGCCGCTCGCCGAGCTCGCCGGCGCGCTCGGCGTCGAGGCGCCCGATGAGCGGCACGGCGAGCGTGCCCCGGCCGACGTCGAGGATCGGCGCCGAGAGCGTGAGGATCTGCCGCCGCTGCTCCTCGACGAGGGCGAGCGAGCGGTTCAGCTCGTCGATGAGCCGGCCCTGCTGCTCGATCCGCCCCTCGGCGCGCCGCTGCGCCGTGACGTCGAGCTGCTGGACGAGCACCGCGCGGCCGCCGGTCACGGGATCGGTCGTGGGGCGCGCCTCCACCCGGTGCCACCGCTCGCCCTCGGTCGTGAGGACCTTGAGCTCCCCCGACCAGGGCGCCTCGGCGTCGATCGCCCCACGGATCGCCGCGCCCGCGTCCTCGTCCGGGAACACCGCGTCGATCTGCGGCGCGTCGCCGAGGGCGCGCAGGGCCGCGGGGTTGTGGAAGAGCGCCTTCCCCGCGCGGTCGACGAGGCTGACCAGCACCGACGAGTGCCGCACCGCCTCCACGCCGCGCACCATGGAGGCGTCGACGTCGGACGACTGCGGCAGCGCCTGGAACAGGACGGCGAGCCGCCCGTCGTCGAGGCGGATCGCCTGGCCGTGGAGCGTCACCGTGGCGGGCGTCCCGCGCGGGTAGAGCGTCCAGTCCTCCACGACGGTGCCGCCCTCGGCGACGACGCGGACGTAGCCGTCGAGCCGCGCGCGGACGGCCGGCGACAGGTCCGAGAGATCGCGCGCGTACAGCTCGGCGCGATCCGCCGCGCGCCAGAACTGGACGGCCTTGGCGTTGGCCCAGGGGAAGCGGTACCGCTCGTGGTCATAGACCCAGGTCGGCAGGATGGACAGCTCGAGGGCCGACAGGCGCTGGTCGAGGGACGTCATGTCGTGGCGGCACGTCATACGACGCCCTCGACCGTCCTGCACGCAGCATCAGTGATGCGGCTGGTTCACGTACGGGTCGCTCCCCGCCGCTGCATAGCCGGCCACGGACTGGCTGCTCGAGTCGACGGCCAGCTTGCAAGGGCTCCGGTGGGTCACGTTGGAGTTGTAGAACTGCACCGCCTTGATGTCGGGATACCTCTTCAGGGCGTCGACGATGCCGCGCATCCACTGGCCCTTGCGGTTCGGGTCGGCCGGGTCCTCGTGGCTGGAGAACTCGCTCAGGATGTACGGTTTTTCGCCGTGCCAGGCCATCTGCGCGGGCGCGTGCATCCAGTCGTAGTGACTCCCGAACGTGGTCGCGGGGTCTTTCCACCCCGTTCCGTTGCACTCGTAGAAGTTGTACGGATCGTATCCGATCCAGTCGACGTAGGTGTCTCCGGGGTAGAGCGCGGGGAGCCGGGCGCGGGTGCCGCTCCAGCCCATCGGGGTCCAGACCCACACCACGTTGGTCGCGCCCGCCGCGCGGAACATGTCGACGATGCGCCGGTACGCGGCGACGTAGTCGGCGTCCGGGCCGTCGGCGCTGTGGACGTCGGTGTTGTCCATCTCGTGGTCGAAGGCGATCATGAATTTTCCGGGCGCGTTCTTGGCGCGCTCCGCGGCCGCCCGGATGACGGCGTCCTGCGAGCCGTTCGCGATCTCGGTCCACGTGACGTTCTGGCCCGCCGAGTAGCGGCGCGACTCCCACGACAGGTGGACGATGGTGCCTTCGTTCATCTGCGCCGTCTCGAACCTGTCCGGGAAGACGCCGTTATCGGTGGTCCCCCAGTCGTGGTAGCGATACACGATGTCGAGCTTGCGGCCGGCCTTCGCCTCGAAGTCCTTGATCGCGAGGCCCCAGTCCCAGCCATGATTCCTCGACGAGTTGTACGCGCCCCACCAGGCGCCGTTCCTCGGCACGAGCTTGTCCGACACGACGGGCTCCTCGTCCGGGGGCGTGCCGCCGCCGTCGTCGTCCGGCGTCGTGACGTCGATCCAGACGATCGACGAGACGAGCGAGCCTGTGCCGGCGGTGTTCTGGAAGACGAGCTCGGTCCGCAGCCGGTCGCCGTTCGCCACGGCGAGGCCGCCGAACGTCTCGCTCAGGTTCTGCTGGCTCGCGCTGAGCGCGCGCGCCGGGCCGGAGCCGAGCAGGGTGTCGCCGTCGTAGAGGTGGACGCGCACGGTGCCCGCGCCGCCGTTGATCGCCCAGGCCTGGAGGTTGACGACGACCTGGCGCGCGCCGCCCGCCGGGGCGCCCGCGTAGCCGAGCGTGAGCGACGCCGTGGCGGCGCCTGGCGCGCTCCGCGCGAACGTGCCGCCGCCGTCGCTCGCCGCGAACGAGGTGCCGTCGTCGACGAGCCGGAAGATGGGCGCCGTGCCGCCCCCACCCCAGATCTTGTCGAGCGCGACGTCGCTCGTCGGCACGAGGCTCGCCGTCTGGGCCACGGCCGACGCGAGCTGTCCCGACAGCTCCGTTCCGGCGAGCTCTCCCGAGCTGCAGGCGGCGAGGAGCGCGGGCGCGGCGCAGAGGAGGAGTCGCTCATCGAGCAAGGAGAAGCGGGTCCGAGAAGTCATCATAGGATGATAGAGAAAGCACACATCGATCGACGGGCAAGACTTTGATTGAATTTCGCGCCTTCTGCAGCCACGCTGCACGGAGAGAGTTCAATAGGATGCCTTGTCGGACATCGCGATCACGGCGAGCTGCCGCGCGTATCGCTGGCGGCGTTCGCGTTGCGCCTCACGCGACACGCGCGCTGGATTGTTAAGTAGTGTGATGACCAGGAGAAGAGTTGTAACCGCCGCGCCGGCGGCGCTCCGGGCGTGTGCGGGCCTCTCGTCGGTGATCCTATCCCCCGTCGGTCGCCGGCGGTCTGTCGTCGGGCGCCGTAGGCCCCGTTCAGCGGGAGATCTTCCACAGGAGCTCGAGCAGCTCCTTCACCGCGTCCAGCCGGGCTTTCCGCGCGTCCCAGGACGAGGCCATCGTGACGACGCTCGCCCGCCTCGCCGTCTCCCTGGCGATCTCCGCCTGCCGGCGGGAGCGCTCCTCGTCCTCGATCTGCTGCTGGCGCGCCCTCGCGGTGCCGCCGGCCTCGGCGAAGGCGAGGAGCTGCGGGAGCTCGCCCCGGTCGAACCAGGTGCCGTGTTCCCTGCAGATGTCCACGATGATGCCGCTCTTTCCGGCGAAGTTCTTGCGGTTCATCGGCTGGCCGCACGCCGGGCAGCGGACGTAGCGCACGCGGACGTCCACGTGCTCCGGCCGCCGCGGCGGCCTCGGCGCGGCCGCGCCGTAGCTCTCCCGGCGCTCCAGGAGGTCGCGCAGGAGCGCGTGGTCGACGAGCTGGCCGCCGCATCGGCCGCAGTCGCGCAAGAGGCCTGTGGCGGCGCGGAACGCCGAGAAGGGCACGCCGCAATCGGAGCAGAGGAGCGCGTCGGGCTCTGCGATCGGCTCCAGGCCGAGCTCGTGCCCGCAGCCGTCGCAGCGCTCCGCGTCGGGCAGGTTCAGCTGGTAGCAGCCGCCGCAGCGCACGGTGGCGAGGAGGGGGCCTGTGCACCCGGGATAGCAGCGCCCCTCGGCGTTGATGAGGAGGCCGCAGCGCGGACACGTGCGCATCGCCCCGATGCTAGGCGAAGGGCGCGCCCGCGAGAAGCGGCGCCGCGGGCTCAGCGCACCCGGAGGGGGCGCGCCGAGGGGCGGGAGCTCCGGTCTCGGCCGCCGGGCGGCGTGCTGGAGCGGCGCACCACCTTGCGGAGCTCCTCGACGAGGTATCCCAGGGCGACGTCCTCGTCGTGGAGCACGACGACGCTGTCGTTGTTCTCCTCACGCAGGAGCCGGTTCACCTGCAAGGCGCCCACGGCGGTCCGGACGACGATGGCGACGGCGGCGAACTCCTGGACGAGCATGCTGCGGGTGCGCATCGTCGCGGCCTCGAACGACGGATCGTTGTTCATGGGGGGACGGCGGAGGTCGATGAGGTGGCCGAGGCTCGGGCGATCGAGCGATTCGTAGACCTGGAGCGCCTCGGTGTGGATGCGGATGAACTCGTCGGGGGACGCGTACGTGTGCTCGGAACGGGTGCTCCGGACGATCGAGCGCTCCTGATCGAGCGTGACCGTCAGGAAGTCGTTCTGCAGCAGCACCGCCATGCCCAGGAAAGGATAGCGGGCCGGCGGCGCGCTGGCACTGAAAAGCTCTAGCGGCATGAAGGCGCGGCGGCGGGGACTGGGCTGCCACACCGTGGTCAGGCTGAGGCACCACAATCCACCGCTGCCGCAACGTGGAGCCTTGCGAGCTCATCTGTAGCGACCGCCGGGACGTCCTCACTCGGCCGAACGGCGCCGGGGACCAGGAGCTCAGCGCGCTGGCGCTGCGCTCCTCGGCGGGCGCGCTCATTCGCCGCAATGAGCCCCGTGCTCGCAGGGATCGCACGCGGCGGGCAGGCAGTAGCCCGTGACCACGATGTTATTAGCGCAGAGCGCGTCCAGCACGTCGCCGAAGGAGCTTTCTCCGGGGTTCCCCGCGATCGAGACCCGCGCGCAGCGGTCGAACTCGATGTCGTTCAGCAGGGACGCGTCCTCGATCAGGTTGTCCGACAGATCCAGCGTGTGGACGCGCGGTACGCCCACGAGCGGCGAGAGGTCGGTGATGGAGTCGGAGCTCGCCTCGATCCACATGAGGTTCGTGAGCCCCATGACCCAGCTCAGATCCGCGCCGCTCGGTCCGATGTCGCCGATCTGAACCACCATGAGCTGCGGGTGGTTGGCGAGCGGGGACGTGTCCGTCAGCGGATTGCCGGCGAGCCCCAGGCTGTTCAGGCGGGGCACGTTCGCGGGCTCGATCCCTGCAATCGACGCGATGCGATTGTCGCTGAGCATCAGGACCTCGAGGAACGGAAGAGACGCCACGATGCGCGCGTCCTCGACCTCGGCCCGCTCCAGGTGGAGCGCCGTCAGGGAGTGGTGGCTCGGCAGCGTCGCGAGGCTCGTCACCTTGGTGTAAGTGAAGTACGCGTTGTTCAGGGCCGGAAACTTGGAGAGGCTCGAGAGCTCGGCGACGAGGGTCCGTTCGACCGAGAGATGGAACAGGGCGTCGAGGCCGTCCAGCCCTTCTAGGGCCTCGAGCGGATTTCCCGACAAGGTCAGGTTCTGAAGCTCCGGAAGATCGTTCAGGTCGCTCGTCGACGACACCAGGTTGTCTCTCGCGGTCAGCGTCATGAGCGCTTGATGCCCGGAGAGCGCCCCCAGCGAGACGATCCGGTTCGCGTCCAGGTGCAGGTTGTAGAGCCGCGGCAGACGCATGAGGATCGAGATGTCCTCGATCCGATTGCCCTCGAGGAACAGCTGCTCGACCGACGTGGCACACTCGAGGCCGCTCAGATTTTCGATGCCGAGGTTGTCGAGGGAGAGCGATTCAGGCACGGCGAGCGCCGCCCCCGGAATCGGCTCGTCGGCATCGAGGCCGAGCAGCTCTCGCAAACCCGCGGCGAGCGCTGGATCCGGCACTTCCACGGTGCCGTCGCAGCCCTCCGGGGCCGGGCTGGCGTCGACCGTGGTGCCGCAGCCGAAGAGGGAAAGGCACGTGGCCAAGGCGAAGCAGCCCTGCATTCTGGTGAGCATACGGAGGCTCCTCAGCAAACCCGGTGCCGCCGCGGAATACCGCCGGCTCTCGAGGATTTCGCGCATCGCCGTGGCCGATGAGCCAACCTGCGCCACGCCGCTGTGCCACTCTTGCCGCCGGCCTCCGATGGGAAGGACCGGACATCTCGTCATGAGCAGCTCGCCGCGCACGAGCCGGTGCATGACGTGGTTGTCGTCCGCCCGGACCGTCGAGATGTCCGGTTTATCCAATCGAAGGCCGCGGGCGCGTGCCATGAACATCCCATGACCCACGTTGACGCCACGATGAGCCGCTCCCCCCTCCGATCGACTCCGCTGGGCAAGACCGGGCCCAGCGTCTTTCCCGTCGGCCTCGGCTGCATGGCGATGTCCGGCGCCTACGGCCCGGCCGAAGAGGCCGAGAGCGTGGCGACGATCCGCCACGCCATCGAGCGAGGGATCACCCTGATCGACACCGGAGACTTCTACGGCAACGGGCACAACGAGCTCCTCATCCGGCGCGCGATCGAGGGGGTGCGCGACAAGGTCCAGCTCTCGGTGAAGTTCGGCGCGATGCGCGGCCCGGACGGCGCCATGCTGGGCATCGACACCCGCCCGGCGGCCGTGAAGAACTTCGCGGCGTACAGCCTGCAACGGCTGGGCGTGGAGGTCATCGATGTGTACCGCCCCGCGCGCCTCGACCCGCAGGTGCCCATCGAGGACACCGTCGGGGCCATCGCCGACCTCGTCAAGGCCGGCTTCGTCCGGCATATCGGGCTGTCCGAGGTGGGGGTCGAGACCATCCGGCGTGCGAGCGCGGTGCACCCGATCGTGGACCTGCAGATCGAGTACGCGATCGCGACGCGCGCGCCCGAGGCGTCGATCTTCCCTGCCCTCGCGGAGCTCGGGATGAGCGCGACGCTCTACGGGGTCTTTGCGCGGGGGCTGCTCACCGGCAGCAAGCCTTCGGGAAAGGGCGACTTCCGACAGTACATGCCGCGCTTCGCAGGCGAGCAAGGGGCAAAGAACGCGAGCGTCGTCGAGAAGCTCCACGCCTTCGCCGGCGAGCGCGGGATGACGCCGGCTCAGGTGGCGCTGGCGTGGGTGCTGGCGAAGCAGCCCACGCTGGTGCCGATCGTCGGGGCCCGCACGCGAGCCCAGCTCGACGATGCCCTCGTGGCCCTCGACAAGCCGCTGTCGGCGAGCGACGTCGCGGCGCTCGAGAGCATCGTGCCGGCGGACGCGATCGGCGGCGCGCGCTACCCCGCGCAGCAAATGAAGGTCCTCGACAGCGAGCGGTAGCCGATCGATGCGGGCCCCCGCGTCGGCTTGAACGGCCGCACGAGAGGCGTAAAGGTAACGTACATGGCCGCAGCGATGGATCTCCCCACCCTCGCGCTCCCGCGCTTCGTCGAGGAAGTCCGTGCGGTCGCGCCGCCCCCCGGTCAGGCGCTCGATCTCGAGTGGCTTCCCGACGGCAGAACGACCCTCGTTTTTCGAGCGCTCGAGGGCGCGCGCGAGGGGGATGTGTGGGTCGCGGGCCCCCGAACGCGCGCGCTCTTCAAGACCAAGACCGGGGTCGCGCGGACGGTCACGCTTCGGTTCAGGCCAGGCTGGTCGGTTCCGCTGCTCGGCGTGGCGGCGAGCGAGCTCACGGACCGGATGGTTCCGCTGGGGGACGTGTGGGGCCGCGCGGGGCGCGAGCTCGGCGGTGAGCTCCTCGCCGCGAGGAGCCGCGCCGACGTGATGGAGCGCGTCGCCCGGGCGCTCGCCCTTCGTGCCGGCCACCCCTTCGAGACGGCATCGGGGAAGCTCGCTCGTCGTGCGGTTCGCTTGCTCGAAGAGGGCGAGATCCGGGTGGAGGGTGTTGCCGACCGGCTCGGCGTCACGGCGCGGCATCTTCGCCGCGCCTTCACCGAGAACGTCGGCATCGGCCCGAAGGAGTTCGCGCGGACCGTCCGCCTGCAACGCGCGGTGCGAATGGCAGCGACCTCGTGCGACTGGGCACGCATCGCCGCGGACGCGGGCTATTATGACCAAGCCCACCTCATCGCCGACTTCCGTCAGCTCGTCGGGCTCACACCGGGCGCGTTCTCCAAACGCGCGGGCGGCCGGATGACTCAGCCGAAGCTGAGCCTGTCGGAGTTTCCTTTGCCTGTCCGGTAGCTCGGTGCGACGCCGCCATCGCAATGGTTTCAAGAGCGCGTCATGAGGCCGCCTCCCGCCCTCACTCGAACCGCAGCGCCTCCACCGGGTCGAGCCGCGCCGCGCGCCGCGCCGGCCCCACGCCGAACGTGATCCCGATCAGGATCGACACCCCGAGCGCCAGCCCCACCGCGTACGGCGGCACGATGGTCGCCCACTCCCCGAACCGCGACAGCAGCACCGCCGCCCCGTACCCGAGGCCCACGCCGGCCACCCCGCCCGCGAGCGACACCACCACGGCCTCGACAAGGAACTGCCGCAGGATGTCCTTCCGCCGCGCCCCGACCGCCATCCGCACGCCGATCTCGCGGGTCCGCTCCCGCACCGACACGAGCATGATGTTCATGATCCCGATGCCACCCACGATCAGCGACACCGCCGCCACGCTGCCGAGCAGCGTCGTGAACGTGCCCGTGATCTGCCCCATCGTCGCCAGCATCTCCGCCTGCGACCGCACCTCGAAATCGCTCGGCTGATCCGCGCGCAGCCGGTGCCGCAGGCGCAGCAGCTGCTCCAGCTGCGCGATCACCACCTCGGACCGGTCCTCGCTCGCGAGCTGCAACGAGATCGTCGACAGGTGATCCTGCCCGAACAGGACCGACCGGTGCGTCGACAGCGGCACGAACACCCCGTCGTCCGGCGACCCCATCCCGGAGCCCTTCTCCGCCAGCACCCCGACCACCCGGAACGCGCTCCCGTTGATCTGGAGCCGAGTGCCGAGCGGCGACCCCCCCGGATAGAGCTGCCGCACCACGTTCGCCCCGAGGATCACCACCCGCGCGCGCTGCTGCTCGTCCAGCTCCGAGAACCCGACGCCGCTCGCCACCGACAGCGACCGCACCTCGAGGTACGCCGGCGTGATCCCGGTCACGGACGCGTTCAGGTTGCTCGCCATGTAGCGGAGCTGCGCGCTGCCGCTCCGCTCCGGCGCCACCGCCGCCACGCCGTCGAGCGCCTTCAGCGCCTCGGCGTCCGCCTCGGTCAGCGTCTTCACCGTGCCCGAGCGCACCCCGCTCGCCGACGCCGAACCCGGCCGCACCATCAGCAGGTTCGCGCCGAGCGACCGGATCCGCCCCTCCACGCTGCTGCGCGCGCCCTCGCCGATGCCGAGCACCGCCACGACCGCCGCCGTCCCGATGATCATGCCGAGCATCGTCAGCAGCGTCCGCAGCCGGTTCGAAGCCAGCGAGCGCCACGCGCTCTTCGCGGTCTCCTTGATCAGCATGCCGCCTCCATCTCGCTCGCGTGGAACGCCGCCACCACGGTGCTCGACGGGCCGTCGGCCACGATGCGGCCGTCCTTCATGTGGATGGCGCGCGCGAGCGCCCGCGCCACGCCGAGGTCGTGCGTCACCATGACCAGCGTCGTCCCGTCCGCGTTCAGCGACATCAAGAGCTCCAGCACGTCGCGCCCCGTCCGGCTGTCGAGCGCGCCCGTCGGCTCGTCGCACAGGAGGATCGACGGCCGCGTCACGATCGCCCGCGCGATCGCGACGCGCTGCCGCTGCCCGCCCGAGAGCTCGGACGGCAGGTGCCGCGCGCGCGCCGCGAGCCCGACCCGCGCGAGCGCGCTCTCCGCGAGCTCCCGGCTGTTCTTCACCGCCCCGTAGAGCAGCGGCAGCTCGACGTTCTCCGCCGCCGTCATCCGCGGCAGCAGGTTGAAGCTCTGGAACACGAACCCGATGTGCTTGTTCCTGAGCGCCGCGAGCTCGTCGTCGTCGAGCTCCGCCACGTCGCGCCCCCCGAGCCGGTACGTGCCCTCGGTCGGCCGATCCAGGCACCCGAGGATGTTCAGCAGGCTCGACTTCCCGCACCCGGACGGCCCGATGATCGCGACCGACTCGCCGCGGCGCACCTCGAACCCGATCCGGTCGACCGCCCGCACCGCGAGGTCCGCGCGATCGGCGTGGTACACCTTGGAGAGGTCGCTCACGAAGACCGGGACGTCCATGTCAACGACCCCCCCGGGCGCCCATGCCCATGCCCATCCCGCGCATCGGGTTCTGCCCGCCCCGCTGCCCCTGCCCCTGCCCCTGCTGCGCGCCCGGCGCGCTCACGACGGGCGCGCTCGCGAGGACGTCGTCGCCCTCGCTCAGCCCCTCCACCACCACCATGCTCGTCCCGTCGGTCGCCCCGGTCTTGATCGGCCGCTCCTCGCCGCTCGCGAGCCGCACGAACCGCCGCTTGCCCGCCGACTGCACCGCCAGGAGCGGCACGAGCAGCACGTCCTTCTGCTCCGCCGTCACGATCTCCACGTCGGCGCTCATCCCCGACCGGAGCAGCGACGCCTCCTTGTCGTTGACGACGATCTCGACGTCGAAGGTCACGACGCTCGACACCTCCTTGCCGAGCGGGCTCACCCGGTCGACCACGCCCTGGAACACCCGGTCGCCGTAGGCGTCGACGCGGATGTCGACCCGCTGGCCGGGGGCCACGCGGCCGATCTGCGCCTCGTCGATGGCGCCGACGATGCGCAGGTTCGACAGATCGGCGAGCGTCATCACGGCGCTGCCGCCGCTCACGTTGGTGAGCGCCGACGACACGAGCGTCCCCTTCTCCACCGCCACGTCGAGCACCGTGCCGGCGATCGGCGCGTAGATCTGCATCTCCTTGAGGCGCGTCTCGGCGTCCTGCACCGCGAGCTCGGCCGTCTTGAGCTGCGCCTGGGCCGCTGTCACCTGCGCGCGCCGCAGCGTCATGTTGGCGCTCGCCACCTTCGTCGAGTGCGCCGCCGATCGGGCGGCGTCGGTCGACCCGAGGCCGAGCTCGGCGCTCTTCTCGGCGATCCCCTGGCTCACCTCGTTGTTCTTGCGCTCGAGGTCGGCGACAGCGAGCGACGCCTGCGCCGCGGCGAGGTCGGCCTTCACCCGGTCGCGCGCCACGCGCGCCGCGGCGAGATCGCGCTCCGCGTCTTTCGGATCCAGCTTGACCAGGAGCTGCCCGGCCTCGACCTGGTCGCCCTCCTTCACGAGCACCTCGATGACCTGGCCCGCGGCGCGCGACTTCACCTCGACCTGCACGTCGGGCTCGATCTTCCCGGACGCCGCGGCGGTCTCGGTGAGGCTCCCCTTGCGGATCTCGACCGTGGGTCCGGCCGGCGCCTGCGAGGGGGTCTGATACCAGGCGTACCCGCCGATCGCGAACGTCGCGATGGCCGCCGCGGCCACGCCGGACATCAGGTAGCGTTTCTTGTTCCTGTTCATGACGACCTCCTGGGGAGCACCGAAGCGAAGCGATCGAGGAGCGCGCCCGCGGCGTGCTCGAGCTGGAACCGCGACGTGAGCTCTGTCACCGCGGCCCGCAGCTTGCGGAGCTCCGCCTCCCGCAGCGTCTGCTCCGCCTTCACGACGTCCGCCGACGTCGACGTCCCGAGCAGGAGCCGCTGCCGCTCCGCCTCGGCCAGCTCGCCGGCGAGGCGAGCCGTCTCCGTCGCGATCGAGACCTGATCGGCGGCGGCCTCGAGGTTCACCCGCAGCGAGGTGATCTCGGCCGTGATCGCGTCGGCGCGCGCCCTGTAGCGGGCCTCCGCGGCCGCGAGCTGCGTGCGCGCGCGCGCCGCGTCGGCGGACGCCCGGCCCCCGCCGAACGGCAGCTCGAGGTCGAGCCCGCCCAGCACGCTGAACGCCGGCCGCCCGCCCGGCAGCGAGAGCCCGGACAGGTTGTCGTCCGCCCACAGGGTGCCCACCGACGCCGTCGTGAACACGTCGAGGCGGATCTGATCCGCGTCCTCCGCGGCGCCCACGCGCGCGCGCAGCGCATCGAGATCGGCGCGCAGGGCGGCGAGCTCCTGCGACCGCTCGCTGGCGGCCTTCACGAGCGCGGCGGCGGGCGGCAGGGCCCCGAGCGACGGCGGCGCGCCGGTCGCGGCGAGCGACGCCGCGCGCGCCGGGTCCATGCCGAGCGCGCGCCCGAGCGCGATGGCCCGCGCCGAGCGCGCCGCGCGGGCCTGCGACAGCGCGTCGGCGATCGACCCGGCCGACGTCGAGAACTGGAGGACGTCGACGCGCGTGCCGGTCCCGAGCGTCTCGGCGCGGGCCTTCGCGTCGGCGAGCTGCCGCTGCGCGGCGGCGAGCGCCTGCTCCTGCACGCCGATCGCCTGCTCCGCGTACCAGAGCTCCCAGTACGCATCGAGCACGTCGAGCGCGGTCTGGCTCGCCATGAGGTCGCGCTCCCGCTCCACGGCGACCGCCGACGCCTCCGCCTGCGTGAGCGGCGCGAGCACGGCGTCGGTCCCGGCGCCCCGGAGGAGCGGCTGCCGCGCGGAGACGTACGCCTCCGCCCTGTACGTCGGCCCGGCGACCGCGCCGTCGAGCGCTCTCCTGTCGTCGCTCTGCCACCCCGAGTTCGCCGACGCGCCCACCTCGAGGCCCGTGCCGATGTCGGTCGTGTACCGGAGCGCCGCGTTCCCCGCGACGGACGTGCCGTCCGAGCGCGCGAGGCCGGCACCGCCGCCCCGGAAGGCCTCTGTGTATTGACCGGTCACCGAGGCGGACAGCGTGGGCTTGCGGGCGCCTTGCTCGGCGGCGACGGCCTGCCGCGCGGCGGTGGCCTCGAGCAGGGCCGCGCGCAGGGCCGGGTTCTGGGAGGCCGCGCGGCCGACCGCCTGCTCGGCGGTGAGCGTCTCGGCGCTGGCCGCGCTGCTCAGCGTGCACGTGGCGATGACGGCGAGGGACGCCAGCCACGGCAAGGGAACGGAGCGAGTGAGCGTCATGCGGCCCAGGCTAGAGAGCAGTGTCTCAAGAGGTGTCCAGTTCGTGTAAAGATTCGTCAAGAGCCCTTTGACCAGGCCTTACACAGCGCCGTGACGGCCGCGCTACAGTCGCCGACATGGCCGATCCGCCTCAGATCCTGGTCATCGACGACGACGCCGAGCTGTGCGAGCTCCTGGCCGAGCTGCTCGGTCAGGAGGGTTACGCGGTGGAGAGCGCGCGCGACGCGATCTCCGGCCTCGCGCGCGCGCAGGAGAAGCCGTTCACCCTCGTGGTGCTCGACGTGATGCTGCCCGGCCTCAACGGCTTCGAGGTGCTCACGCGGCTCCGGCAGAGCTCCCGGGTGCCGGTCCTGATGCTGACGGCCAGGGGCGAGGACGTCGACCGCATCGTCGGCCTGGAGATGGGCGCCGACGACTACCTGCCGAAGCCGTTCAACCCGCGCGAGCTCGTCGCCCGGGTGCGCGCGCTCCACCGCCGCGCCGCCCACGCGGCCGCGGCCGCGGCGGGGCCTGGCGCCGCCGAGGCGCAGAGCGTCCTCACGGTCGACGATCTCGAGGTGTTCCCCGCGGCGCGGCGGGTCCGGGTCCGCGGCGAGGAGGTCCGGCTCACGACGGCCGAGTACGACCTGCTCGAGGTCCTGGTGCGGCAGGCGGGCACGGTGGTCTCGCGCGAGGACCTCGCGCGGCGCGTCCTCGGCCGCCGCCTCGCGGCGTACGACCGCGGCATCGACATGCACGTCTCGAACCTCCGCCGCAAGCTCGGCCCCGGGCCGAGCGGCGGCGAGCGCATCAAGACGGTCCGCAACGCCGGCTACATCCTGGCCCGGGAGCGCCCGTGAGGCGCCTCCTGCCCCGGAGGGCGCTCGCGACGCGCCTCGGCCCCGGAGGGCGCGCGTGAAGAGCCTCTTCCTGCGCCTCCTGGTCTCGCTGTGGATCGCGATGGCGCTCCTCGTCGGGCTGTTCGCGGTGATCCACGGCTGGGCGTTCTCCGCCGAGTCGAGCTCGCTGCGCCGCCGCCTGAGCACGCGCAGCGTCGAGCTCCGGGCGGAGAGCGCGCTCTTCTGCGCGCGGGACGGGCTCTCCGGCTGCGAGCAGCGCCTCGCGCCGCTCGAGCCGCGGGATCAGCGCGTCGCGGTCTACCGGTCCGGCGCGCTCGTGAGCGGCGAGCCCATCGAGGGCGCGCCGCTCGTCGAGGAGAGGGCGCGGCGCTCGGCGGACGGCATCGCCGTCGAGGTGGGCGAGCGGGAGCTCGTCGCGGTCGTCCTGCGCCGCGACCCGTCCTTCGTGGCGGTCGCGACCGGTCCGGTCCGGTCGCCGTGGATGTTCTTCATCGTGCCGGAGACGCTGCCGCTCCGGCTCCTCGCGATCGTGGTCGTGACCGGGCTCGTCGCGGTGGTCCTCGCGCGCTACCTGTCCCGTCCGATCCACATCCTGCGCGGCGCCACGCAGCGGATGGCGGCGGGCGATCTCTCGGTGCGCGTCGCGCGGCGGCTCGCGGGCGCGGACGGCGAGACGCTGGCGCTCGGGCGGGACATGGACCGGATGGCCGAGCGCATCGAGGAGCTCCTGGAGACGCAGCGCCGGCTGCTCCGCGACGTCTCGCACGAGCTCCGGTCGCCGCTCGCGCGGCTCAACATCTCGCTCGAGCTCGTCCGCCGCCGGTCGCCGCCGGACGTGGAGCCGGCGTTCGACCGGATCGAGCGGGAGACGGAGCGGCTCAACGGGATGATCGGCGAGCTGCTCACGCTGAGCCGTCTGGAGTCGGCCCGGGGCATGGAGCGGCCCGAGCGGTTCGACCTGACGGCGCTGGTGGAGCAGCTGGTCGACGACGCCGCGCTCGAGGCGGAGCAGCAGGGGTGCTCGGTCGAGCTCGGGGCGCGCGACGCGTGCTCCCTGGACGGGAACGAGGAGCTGCTCCGGCGCGCGATCGAGAACGTGGTGCGCAACGCGGTGCGCTTCACCGAGGCGGGCACCACGGTCCGCATCGACCTCTCGTGCTCGGGCGGGGTCGCCGAGGTGCGCGTCCGCGATCGCGGGCCGGGCGTGCCCGAGGCGGCGCTCGGGGACATCTTCAAGCCGTTCTACCGGGTCGACGACCACCGGGCGCGCGGCGCGGGCGGCACGGGGATCGGGCTGGCGATCACGCAGCGGGCGGTGTTGCTGCACGGCGGCGAGGTCGAGGCGAGGAACGCCGAGGGCGGCGGGCTCGAGGTCGCGCTGCGGCTGCCGGTCGGCGCGGGGGGCTGAGCCGCGGGGCGGGCGGGATCGCCGGGCGGAGGGAGGCCGCTTGCTCGTCCCCGGCGCCGGCGTCGGGCTATAAAGCTCGACGGCCGGCGCGCGTGGGCGCGGCCGGGCGGCGGGCGGCGACGACCATGATCCAGCAGGTCTCCTTCACCAACTTCAAATCGCTGCGCAGGGTCGACGCTGGCCTCGGGCGCTTCATGGTCATCGTCGGGCCGAACGGCTCGGGGAAGACGAGCATCCTCGACGGCCTGCACTACCTCGCGCAGGCGACGCGGTGGCCGCTTGCTACGCTGATGCGCGGGGTCTTTGCGCCTTCCAACCTGAAGAGCCGCGGCAGCTCGGGGCCCATACAGCTCGTAGCAACGGGAAGCTTCCATGACGTGACCGCGGAGGTCCGAATCATCGTCGAGGGCAGGGACGACTTGAACGGCAACGCCAGCTGGCGCGGGACAGTCGTTCGTCGGTGGGGCGATACCGTGGAGGAGACCTCCGAGGCGGAAGAGGGATGGCAGCTCGTCAAGTCCAGCGATCCGCAGCCGACGCCACGACCAGGGGGCAAAAAAGACGTGTTGCGGACACATGGTCTCCGCGAGATGGCGGAGCTCGCGAAAGAGCTTGGCTTCGCGCGCAAGCTCCGGCTGGATATCGAGAGGCTCGCGGCGGCGTCGTACAGCGATGAGGAGATGCCTCGCCTCGATACGGACGGTAGCGGCCTGGCGTCGGTGCTGGCAGACGCCGCAGCGCGCACCCCCGAGGTGTTCCAGTCGATCCAGGAGGCCGCGCGCCAGGTCATCCCGACGCTTGAGCGGATCCGCACACGTCGCGCCAAGGTACAGAGACAGGAGCGCCAGGAGATCACCATCGACGGTGAGGAAGCGATCCAGCGCTCCGTCGACCGTTTCTACTGGGGCCAGCAGCTCGTGCTCGATTTCAAGGGAGCGCCGGACGTCCCGGCGCCGCTCGCGAGCGAGGGCACCCTGCTCGTCATCGGTCTGCTGACCGCGCTGTGGATGGAGCCCAGGCCCCGGCTGCTGCTCCTCGACGACATCGACAAGGCGCTGCACCCGCGCGCGCAGGAGGAGCTGGTCACGCAGATCCGGAAGATCCTGGAGATGGCGCCCGAGCTCCAGGTGATCGCCACCAGCCACTCGCCCTACCTGCTGGATCACTTCGATGCGCAGGACGTGCTCCTCACGGCGCTCTTGCCCGATGGCTCCACGGCCTGCGCCCGGCTCGCGGACCACCCCGACTTCGATCGATGGAAGAGCACGACACGCTCCGGCGAGCTCTGGAGCTTCGTCGGCGAGGACTGGGTCGCGCAGAAAGCGAGCGCCGCTCAGGAGCACGGGTGAGCGTGGCCTCTCATCTCCTCGGGATGGTCGTCGAAGGACCGAATGACGCCCGGACGGTGCCTGGCCTCGTCGACCGGGTCGTCGAGGGCGCGGTTCCCGACCTGAAAGGCAAGCTCGGGCGAGCTCGATCCTTCTGTGGGCTCGATGCCAACGCGCCGTTCGTGATGTGGAGCGCTATCCACCAGTATCCGGTACCGCGGCGGCACGGACACTTCGGCGGAAAGCCGGCGCTCGAGGACGCCCGTACGGCCGTGCTCGCGCTCCGTTGCTTCGTCGCGCGGAATCCGCAGCCCGAAGCCGTCGTCCTGGTGCGCGACAGCGATGGAAAGGAAGCCGAGCGCCGGCAAGGGTTGGAGCAGGCTCGACAGGACTTTGCCTGGCCCTTCGAGGTGCTCCTCGGCGTCGCCCACCCGATGCGGGAGTGCTGGGTTCTCGCCGGCTTCGTCCCCGAGAGCAAGCCAGAGGAGGCCTCGCTCGCCACGCTCCGGAAGGAGCTCGGATTCGACCCTACCGCCCGATCGCACGAGCTCGACGCGTCGAGCAAGACGGCGAAGAGGAGCCCGAAGCGCGTTCTGGCTCGCCTCACCGGAGGCGAGGGCGAGCGTGAGGCGCGGTGCTGGACGGAGCCGGCTCTCGGCCATCTACGCCAGCGAGGCCACGGCAACGGCCTCGCGGCGTTCCTGGGCGAGGTCGAGGCGCGCCTCGTGCCCATCTTCTCGGACGCTGGCATCGGGGACAACGCCGGCGCCGAGCTCGGCCCCCCACGGCCGTCAGCTCCTGAGAGCGACGAGGCCAGCGTCAAGGTCCCCAGCCGCTCCTGATCTCGGTTCGCAGGCCATCGAGCTCGATCCCGGATCGATCCGCCCTCGGAAGGTGATATTCGATCAAGCTTTCGGAGGACGGCCTCCCCGCCGCCTCTGCCCGGAGCCTCGCGAGCATGTCGATCGAGACCACCCGCGCCTTCAACCACCTCGTTTCCCCGCACCTGGAGGACCCTTATCCCCTCTTCGAGGAGCTCCGGCGCGAGGTGCCGGTGGTGTTCAACCCGAGCTTCGGGATGTGGTTCGTCTCACGCCACGACGACGTCGCGGCCGTGGTCAAGGATCCGGCGCGCTTCAGCTCGGCCCAGGTCCTCGCGCCGCTCCAGGAGCCCTCGCCCGCGCTGCTGGCGATCCTGGGCAAGGACCGGAGCGGCGTGTATCCGCTCCTGTCGAGCGATCCGCCGGTCCACACGCGGGTGCGCAGCCTCGTGAGCAAGGCGTTCGCGGGGCCGCGCCTCGCGGCGAGGATGGAGCCGTTCATCCGCGCGATCACCAGCGAGCTCGTGGGCGGCTTCGAGGAGGACGGGCAGGCGGACCTGATGGCGCGCCTCGCCACGCCGCTGCCGATCCGCGTGACCAGCCAGCTCTTCGGGATCCCGCTCTCGGAGATGGATCGGGTCAAGCGGTGGTGCGACGACGAGACCATGTTCCTCATGGGTCTTCTGCCCGAGGAGCAGCGCGCGGAGCTGGCGCGCAGCATCGTCGCGTACCGCGATTTCCTGCGCGCGCTCGTCGAGGATCACCGGGCGAGCCCTCGCCCCGACCTGGTGACCGAGCTCATCGAGGCGCGCGCGGAGGGCGAGGGCCCGCTCGACACGCAGGAGCTGGTGGGCATGCTGTGCGTGCTGATCTTCGCGGCGCACCAGACCACGACGAACATGATCGGCAACACGCTCGTGTCGCTCCTGCGCGCGCCCGGCGCCTGGCAGGCGCTGCGCGACCGGCCGGCGCTGATCCCCGGCGTGCTCGAGGAGGGCATGCGCTTCGACGCGCCCGTGCAGGGGATGACGCGCACCGTGACCGAGGACTGCCGGATCCGCGGCGTGGCCGTGCCGCGCGGCGCGCGGGTGTTCGTGCTGTTCGGATCCGCGAACCGGGACCTGCCCGGCGTGAACGACCCCGAGCGGTTCGAGTTCGAGCGCGCGGCCGGGCCGAACCTCGCGTTCGGGCGCGGCCCGCACTTCTGCGTCGGCGCGCAGCTCGCGCGCATGGAAGGCGCGATCGCGCTCGAGGAGCTGACGCGGCGCCTGCGGGGCGCGCGCCTCGCCGCAGACGCGCGGCTCTCGTACATGCCCAACCTCGTGCACCGCGGTCCGGCCGCGCTGAACGTCGCGTGGGACGTGCCGACGTCCTGAGCGCTCCATCGCCACGTCCTTCCGCGAGGATGGACGGATCGACAGCGATGAGCCCGCAGCGGGGAAGCATCCGATAGGAGGCGGGTACGGAGATCGCGAGCACCGCGACGGCGAGCATCGCGGCAACGCTTCCGCGCCTCTCCGGACGCACTCCGAAGCGCAGCTCACGCGTTCCGTCATCCGCGCGCATGGTTGAGATTCGGCAGGCGCGCCGGCCCCTGCATCAACGCTTCGATGCGCTGGACAGGAGGCATAAACCGGATGATTCCGAGCGCGATGACTATGAGAACTATATCCGTCGGTGCGTGGCTTGCGGAGCAGTCGGGGACAGCTATCCCTTCACTCTGCCAGAGCAACGATCGTTCGATGAACGATTTTTCGTCGGATGGAAGGTCTCTTCGATGTCGCTGCAATTCGCTCAATCGAAGCTAGTGGTCGCTCTGTCGGGCTTGGCCGCCGGCGCGCTCTTCGCCCCTCTCGTGGGGCGGGGGGTGCGTCCCCTGGTACGTCTGATCGTCAAAGGCGGCATTGTCGCGCAACGGGAGCTCCTGGTCATCGTCGAGGGACTCCGCGAGGAGCTTCAGGACATCGTCGCCGAGGCAAAGGCCGAGCTCGGTGATCTGTCCGAGTCGGCCGATGGCGAGGAGGTGCACGCCTCTCACCACGCCCACGCACACGAGCGGGCAGGCGCGTGAGTCCCCCGGGTGCGGACGTGGGCCCTCCGGATACGAGGCGGAGCGCTCGCTTGCGGCTGCGCTCGGCGCTCGAGGGGCGGATGCGGTGGGACGTGTCCGGCCTGAAGGACCATCCCCGCTATGCGGCCGCCGTCGAGAGCGCGCTGGAGCGAGAGCCGGGAATCAGAGAGGTCCACGCCAATCCAGTGACGGGGCGGCTGCTCCTGCGCTTCGACCGCGGGCTCACCCGGATCGCCATCGAGGCGAAGCTCCGCGCCGCCCTCTCGTCTCCTCCGCTGGCTCAGGAGGCATACCGGCGATGGCAGGCGCAGCGGGCGGCCGCGCGCGAGGCGCGGCACGGAGGCGAGCATCGCGGACACGAGGGCCACGAGCACGGGGATGTCTCCGTGCAGGTGCGCAACCTGGTCCTCGGCGGCTCGGTCCTCCTGGGCCTCGGCGTCAAGAGGCTCGCGTTCGGCGCCGGCGCGCTGGCGTCGAACCCGATCATCGGCGGCGTCAACATCGCGGCGACGTTGATCTCGGGGTACTCCTTCCTGAAGGGGTGGTGGCGCTCGATCGCCGGCCAGACCGGGATGAACACCGACACGCTCGTCGGGTCGGCCACGATCGCCAGCCTCCTGCTGCGCGAGAACGTCACCGCGCTGACGGTGCTCTGGCTCCTCAACCTGGGCGAGTACCTGCAGGCGTTGACCCTGAAGCGCACGGAGCGAGCGATCCGCGATCTCCTCGAGGTGCCCGACGAGGAGATCTGGCAGGTCGTCGGCGAGCAGGAGGTGCGCCGTCCGGCGGCCGAGCTCCAGCCCGGAGACATGATCGCGGTCTACGCGGGCAAGCGCATCCCGGTCGATGGCGCCATCGTGGAGGGCCAGGGGACGATCAACGAGGCCCCCATCACCGGCGAGAGCATGCCCGTGATGAAGATGAGCGGAGATACCGTGTATGCCGGGACCGTGCTGCTGTCCGGCGGCCTGCGGGCGCGTGTGGAGCGGGTCGGCAGCGATACGGCCGTCGGGCGCCTCATCCAGCGCGTGGAGCAGGCGCGCGAGCTGCAAGCCCCTATCCACACCGTGGGCGAGGAGTTCTCCAGGCGCTTCGTCCCCGCCTCGTTCGCCCTGTCGATCGTTGTCCTCGCCCTGACGGGCGACGCGACCCGGGCGCTGACCATGCTGCTCATCGCGTGCCCTTGCGCGGCGGGGCTGGCCACGCCCACCGCCGTGAGCGCGGCGATCGGGAACGGCGCGCGGCGCGGTGTGCTCATCAAGGGCGGCACCCACCTCGAGGCCGCGGCGAGGCTGGACGCGATCGTCTTCGACAAGACGGGGACCCTGACGCAGGGGATCCCCACGGTGCAGCGGGTGCTCTCGCTGGTGGACGACTACACCGCCGAGCAGGTCCTCTCGCTCGCGGCGACCGGCGAGCTGCACTCCCAGCACCCGCTGGCGCTGGCGGTGGTAGGCCACGCGGAGGAGCGCGAGCTCGTCGTCCAGCCCCACGACGTGTGTGAAATCCTGGTGGGCCGCGGGATGCGCGCGGACTGGCGGAACAACGTCGTGCTGGTGGGCAACCGCCGGCTCATGCAGCAGTTCGACATCGCGGTGTCCGCCGAGGCCGAGGCCCTTTACGCGAAGCACGCGGCCGAGGGCGAGACCGAGATGTACGTGGCCCACCAGGGTCGCCTCATCGGGCTGATCGGCGTGCGCGACAAGGTCCGCCCGGACGTGGCGTCGTCGCTGGCGCAGCTCCGCCGGGAAGGCGTGCGCCGGCTCGCGATGCTGACCGGGGACCTGGAAGAGTCGGCCCGCGCGGTGGCCGGCGTCGTGGGAATCACGGAGTGGCGGGCCCAGCTGCTGCCCGAGCAGAAGTACGAATGGATCCAGCAGCTGAAGGCCGCGGGCCTCCGCGTCGCGATGGTGGGCGACGGCATCAATGACGCGCCGGCGCTCGCGCTGGCCGACGTGGGCATCGCCATGGGCACGGCCGGCTCCGACGTCGCCGTGGAAGCCGCGGACATCGCGCTGGCGGCCGACGACATCGCCGGCGTCGTCACGACGCTGCGCCTCAGCCGCCAGGCGCTCAAGGTGATCCGCCAGAACTATGGTGTCGCGCTGGGCGTCAACGCAGGGGGCCTGATGATCGGCGCGATGGGGGCGCTCAACCCGTTCATCGCGGCGGTGCTCCATAACCTGAGCACGATCCTCGTCGTGCTCAACTCGGCTCGCCTCATCGGCTACGAGCCGAAGCGGCCGGCCAGCGCGAGCGCAGCCGCCGCGCGGTCGGGGCGGCCCACGCGGGGCGGCGCGAGGCCCGCGCCCGGCGCGCAGGACGGCGAGCGCCGCGCCCCGCGCCCGGCTCGCGGCGCGGCCGCATCGATCCCCTGAGCGCCGGTCGCGTCCCGCGTGGACGCAGGCGACCGAAAATCCCGAAAGCCGCGGACGCCGGAACGGCTCCCGAGCACGACTGCTGAACGCGAAGGACGCCCGGCGCAGATACTCCGGGCGAGATCGTGGAGCCGGAGCATGTTGTTGTTTGGAGTTGCGCTCGCGCTGTCTCTGGTGGGGCTCGCCCTCGGCCCGGCGCTCGTGGCGATGGGGCGCAGGCAGCCGACCCTGTGCGCTGCGGTCGATCGGCTGACGCGCATCCTCGTCCCCCTCGTCGTACTCCTGTTGATGCTGCCTCACCTCTACGAGGAGATGGGGATCGGGGCCCTTCTTCTGGCAGCAGCGGGGTGCGCGGGTTTAGGGCTCGTCGAGCGCCTCTACCACGACGCGGATCAGCACGCCGACCACGCCGTCGTCGTGCCGGCGCTGATCGTGCATTCTCTGTCGGACGGAGGCACCCTGGCGCTGGCCCTCGCCGCAGACGGCGGCGCCGGACCGGCATTGCTCGGCGGCGCCCTCGTCCTTCATCGCCTGGGCGAGGGGCTGTTCCTGGCGACCACGCTCACGCCGGAGATCGGGTTTCGACGCATGCTGTACCGCGTCGCCGCCGTCGCGGCTGCGACCGTGGTCGGAGCTCTGGCAGGCCAGGCGCTGCTCAGGAACCTGCCGGAAGCCCCGCTGAACGGCCTCGTCGCGATCGGGCTCGGCATGATGCTGCGGATCGTCCTCCATGGCCATCGCCGGTCGCCGAGCTGCGAGTCTCAGGACGGCTGACGGCAGGCGCCTCCGCGGTTCGTAGCGTCACACAGGACGAGGTCATCGAGCTCACGAGCACCGCAGCGTGCCCGCGATCTCGAACCGACCCGCCCCCCTTCCGAGGCCACCCGCTTCGATCTCGAACCGACCCGCCCCCCTCCCGAGGCCACCCGCTTCGATCTCGAACCGACCCGACCCCCCTTCCGAGGCCACCCGCTTCGATCTCGAACCGACCCGACCCCCTTCCGAGGCCACGCCGCCACGTCGCGACCTCTCCGCGCCCCCTCCCGAGGCCGCCCGCCTCGATCTCGAACCGACCCGCCCCCCTTCCGAGGCCGCGCCGCCACGTCGCGACCTCTCCGCGCCCCCTCCCGAGGCCCCCCTTTTCGGTTCCGCACCTCTCCGGTCCCCCTCGCGAGGCGGCGCCGCCACGTCGCGACCTCTCCGCGCCCCCTCCCGAGGCCGCGCGCCTCGGTTCCCCACCAGCCCCCGAAGCCTCCCCAGCCCACGCCAGCACGCGACGACCCGACGACCGCGCCACGTCCGCCCTCCCAAGCCCGCTCGCCTCGTCGGGAGCGATTCACCATAGCTGCAAGAGTCCAGCGCACGCGCGAGCATCGCAAGAAACCAGCGCAGCCGCCGTCTTGACGCATTGGACAGCACGACTTTCCTTACCCGCTCACCCGCAATGCCTCCTCGGGCATTGCCAGCATCACCCCATCAGGAGGTGTCTCTCATGCTGAAGCATCTGAATCTCGACGAGATGGTCGCGCTGCTCTCCCCTTGGGTCGACGATCCCAGGCAGCGCAAGCTGTTCCTGTCGATCCCCGAGATCGCGGCGCTCCACCCGCGGGTCGCGGAGGCCCACGAGGCGGTGGTCGCGGTCCAGCCGAGCGGCGGAGGCGGCGCGCCGTCGAAGCTGCGCGCGCTCGTGGACGAGAGCAACGAGGTCGATCGGTGCCACGACCACCTCGCCAGGGCCGTATCGTACGGTATCGACACGCGCCGCGAGCTCTGCCTCGCCGAGGAGCCGGCCGACGCCGCCCGCGCGGCGCAGTGCGATGCCGTGCAGAAGAAGCTGTTTCCCAATGGCCTCGCCATCCTCAACGCCTCGCCGCTCGCCGAGGCGGGCAATACCACCCGCATCGCCCGCCTCCTCGAGGACGAGCCCGAGATCGTCGACTTCCTGAAGTCCATCCCCGCCGGCGGCAGGGCGTCGCTGCTCGACGTCGTGAAGCGCTGGCTCGCCAAGGGCCGGGAGCTCCAGGCCCTCGAGCGCGCCCGCACGGAGATCGAGGCGACCCGGGCCACCACGCCCGTCAGCAAGGCCACCATCCAGGCCGCCCGCAGCCAGTGGTTCAAGGTCGTGTCGCTCGTGCTCTCCAACCTCGAGGTGTCCCGCGCTCCGGCGCGAGATATCGAGATCATCCGCGGGCCCGTGCTCCGGGCCTCGGATCGCGCGGGCAAGCGCTACCCGAGCGCCGCGCCCGAGGAGGCGCCGCTGGGCGACGCGGCGCAAGGCTCCGCCCCCGGGCCGAGCGAGGTTGAACCGGGTGGGGCCGAGCTCAGCGACGCGAGCGAGCTGCGCTGATCGATCGACCTCGGGTCGGATCCCGTCGCGCCGCCCAGCACGAGCGGATTCGCCCCTCGGATCCCGCCGCCCTGAGCCGTTGTCGCAGCCCTGAACCCAGCGCGGCCGGCTACGACCGACGCCGGAGGATGTGCTGGAGGAGCTGGCGGGAAATGCTCAAGAGCTGCGCCGCCTTTCGCCGGCTCCCGCCAGCGCGCGCGAGCGCCTCGTCGACCATGGTGGCGCGGACCTGCTCCTCGATCTCCTGGATCGACGCCCGGCCCACCGCCGCGCGCACCTGGGGGCGGAGATCCGGGGGCCGACTGAGCGCATCATCGATGGAGCGCTCCAGCTCCTCCAGGCGCAGCGGCTTGGCGAGGAACGAGCGCACGCCCATCTGCGCGAGACGAAACGACACCGCCGGGCTCGCCGATCCGCTGATGGCCACGATCGTCGGCGCGACCGGATAGGCCATGGCCCGCTCCACGACGTCGACGGCATTGCCGTCGGGGAGCATCACGTCGGCGATGATCCCTTGAAATTCCCCGCCCGCGAGCGCGGCGCGGGCCTCGGCCACCGACGCGCAGGCGACGACCTCGACGCCGCGCGCCTCGAGGGCGTCGCGCAGCGCGCGCCTGAGCCTCACGTCGTCCTCGACCACCAGCCAGCGGGACATCGTGTGCTAGCGTGCCATCCCGTCGATGGGGGCGCATAGCGCGAAAGTGGCAGAGCAGGCGAGCCTCCCGGCGCCGCTGACCGGCGTTCAGCTCGACGCCCTCATCACGCGCGAGGCGCTGCGGGGCGAGCGCACCGCCTCGATCGCGCGGAGCGTCTTCTGCGCGGCCCTCCTCGCGCGCTTCGTCGCCCTCGGCGGCCTGACGCTGCCAGACTTTTACCCGCGCTCCGTCATCGAGGTGCCGCTGCTCCTCGGCGCGGTGGTCGCCTCGATGTACGTATGGCTGACGAGCCGGCGAATCGACGCGCCCTCCCGCCTGCTCCTCGTCTCGGTCGGCCTCGACGCGCTGCTGTGCTTCGTGGCCCTCCTGCCGAACGTCATCTGGCCGTGGGAGGGCTACCCGGGAATTTTGCAGACCCCCGACATCGCCGCGCTCTTGCTCACGGTTGTCGCGAGCGCATTCCGGCTCGTCCGCCGGGCCGTGCTCCTCGCGGCGGCGGCGAACGTGCTCTCCGCGCTCGTGCTCATCACGCTCGATTTCGCGCTGAACGGCGGCCGCTTCGGGAACTGGACGGCGGCCTCGCTGTTCCTGATCCTGCTCCTCGCCGCCGTGTGCGCGGCGCTCCTCGTCACGACGCGCGCGCTCCGGGTCGTCGAGGTGGGGGCGAGCTCCGCGCTGCGCGCCGAGCGCGCGCAGCGGAACCTGAGCTTCGTCCTGCACGAGCACCACGACGTGAAGGCCTCGCTCTCCGCCGCCCTCATCGACACGGATCTCCTGCGACGCGAGATCGCCCGGGGCGAAGCCGCGAGCGCCGAGCGCATGCTGCGGAGGCTGGAGCAGCTCCGCGAGAGCATCGAGGAGGTCGCCTCGGCCATGGGGCACATCCGCGAGCGGACGATGCGCGAGCTCGACGCGCTGCGCGCGACGGCTCCCGCCGAGATCGGCGAGGCGGCGCGCGGCGCGCTCCGCGCCGTCCGGCGGCGCTACCAGGCGGTGAAGATCGACATCACGGCTCGCGCGGAGCGCACCGCGGTCCTGTTCGCGGGGGGGCACGACGTGCTGGAGCGAGTGCTCCTGAATCTCCTCGTCAACGCGTGCGAGGGGACCGGCGAGCGCGGCGCGTCCAGGGTGACGCTGGACGCGCGCCCGCTGGGCGGCGGACGGGTAGCCGTCGAGGTGAAGGACGACGGCCCGGGGTTCCACGACACGCCGAGCCCGAAGCCGGGCGGGTCCGGACAGGGGCTCGGCTTCGTGGTCGGCATGGTGGAGTCGAGCGGTGGGCTCGTCATGCGCGCCAACCTGCCGGAAGGCGGCGCGAAGGTCACGCTCGAGCTGCTCGAAGCGCCGGTGTGACGGCGGAGCGCGGCCGCGAGCGGCGGCAGCCGCGGAGTCGACGGTCCGCTCGACGCGCGGGGGCGCGCGAGGGAATCACGCTGCCCGGGAGGAGCGGCGGGCTGTCCACGGCGAGAGCGCGAGCGCCGCTCCGGCGCACGATGCGTATACAGGGCGGCAAGAAAATTTGCCCTTATCGTGCCGCTGGCCCTCCGGTACTTGCTGGCGCCAACGTGGATCCTCGCATGGGCTCCGCCGCTCGCAAACCTCTGGAGGATGATTCGGTATGAAGAGAACCGGCCCGATGGCAGGTCCTGCACTGGCGACAACCTGGATCGCGCTCGCCGCGGTCACGCTGACGCTCGCGGCCCCCGGCCCGGCGAGCGCGCAGGCGCGGCGCTCGCCGATCTTCGACTCCGCGCTGAACGCCCCCGGCCGACCGCTGCGCGGGTTCGTCGACCTCCACACCCACCCGATGGCGCACCTCGGCTTCGGGGGGCACGTGCTCCACGGCGCTCCCGACGTCGACGTGCTCATGGCGCCGGGGACAATCTACGACCCCAGCGGGCAAGGCATGTCGGGCGCCACGTGCAACGGGTCGATGCGGCGCGCCGCCAGCATCGCGGAGGCGCTGGGGACCAGCTACAGCACGCATCGAGGTCACGATTTCTTGAAGAACAAGTGCGGGAATCACGTCCGCCAGATCGTGCTCGGGGAGCTGGCGAAATCCCACGGCATCCGCTCGTTCCAGGTCGAGCGCCCCGTGGGCTATCCGACGTTCGCGCACTTCCCGGCGCACAACGATATCCTGCACCAGCAGATGTGGGTCGACTGGATCCGGCGCGCGAAGGAGGGTGGCCTCCGGGTGATGGTCGCGCTGGCCGTCAACAGCCGCACACTCGCCCACGGCGTCGAAGCAAACCCGCCCATCGACGACAGGGAGTCGGGCAATCTCCAGATCGCCGAGCTCGTCCGCTTCGTGGGCAAGCACGACACGTGGATGGAGATCGCGCGTTCATCCAGCGATCTCCGGCGCATCGTGGAGAAGAACAAGCTCGCGGTGATCGTCGGTGTCGAGCTGGACGACATCGGCAACTTCGTGTGGAACAAGACGGCGCCGACCGAGGCCCAGATCCGCGCGGAGATCAGGCGCCTGCACGGCCTCGGCGTGCGCTACGTGTTCCCGGTCCACCTCACGGACAACCTCTTCGGCGGCACCGCCGCCTACGAAGACGAGGTAGCGCGCGCCAACCGCTTCCAGACGGGGAAATGGTGGGACCTCGAGTGCTCCCGCGGAGAGGGCATCACGAAGCGCATCCGGTCGGGGAACGATCTGTTCAAGCTGATGAAGCTCGGCGATGCCGGCGGTCACATCCCGCTCCCGAGCTGTCAGCCGGGTGAAGGCCACAAGAACCGGCTGGGGCTCTTGCCCATGGGCCGCGTCGCCATCGACGAGATGATGAAGCTCGGGATGCTCATCGACATCGATCACATGTCCCAGAAGACGGTGGGCGACGTGCTCGCGTTCACCCGCTCGACGCCCGGCGGCCCGTATCCGCTCGCCTCGGGGCACAACGGGCTCCGCGGATCGAGCGGCAACGAGAACGGCCGGACCAACGCGCAGTACATGGAGATCGCCGCGCGCGGCGGGCTCGCGGGTGTCGGATTCGGCGACTCCGACGCCCGGAGCTTCCTGCGGAACGCAGCCGCCGTGGCGGCGATCGCGTCGGGCGGCAAGCCGCTCCAAATCACCCTCGGCTCGGACATCAACGGGATGGTCGTCATGCCGCGCTCTCCCGAGTGCCAGGCGCCCCGGGACCAGGTGGTGGCGGTGCCGGGCGACGCCTGGAGCCACCCGCCCGCGCAGCTCCGGTGCACGGGGGGCGAGATCGACGTGCGCTCCGCGCGCATCGGCTGCCTCGACATCCAGACCAGCGGCAACCTCACGGACCTCGTCGGCCGCGCCTGCAACGCCAGGACGTCCTGCTCTTACAAGGCTCCGTCTCCCGACGAATACGGCCGCGCCGGTGTCCGGGCCACGACGCGCATGTTCTGTACGCAGGCCATGGAGATCGTGTACCGATGCGTCGATCCGGCCGCCGAGGCGTGCGTCGATTACTCCAGGTTCCCCAAGGCCCAGATGGGGGGCCGCTCGTGGGATTACAACGAGGAGGGGGTCGTCCACATCGGGCTCTTCCCGGACTTCCTCAAGCACATCGAGGCGCTTCCGGGCGGCGCGCAGCTCATCGACCGGCTCTACAACGGAGCCGAAGGCTTCGCGCAGATGTGGACGAAGGCCGAGACGGTCGGCCGCTCCGTCCCCTGAGCCGACCACGCCCGTCCCGGAGCTCTAGCGACCCGACCGAGGTTGGCCTGTGGGGCGACCCTGGGTCGGGTCGGATCCCGTGTCGCCGCCAACCCGGGTCGGGTCCGGGTCCCGCCGCTACTGGCGCAGCCACGCCACGAGGAACTTGGTCGTGTTCACCCCCGGGTTGAACGCGTCGCCCTCGCGGATGCTCGCCGAGAAATTGATGACCCGGGCCCCGGACTGGGATGCGCTATACCCCAGAGCGCCGTTGTGGCCATCGATCTGCACGGTGATCGTACCGGGGACGATGTCCGTCGCGCTGACGAACTGCGCGAAGCAGCCCCGCGTACCAGGCCAACCGCTGTTGCAGGTCACCGACGAGAGGCTGATCTGCAGCGCCTGCTCCGCCTCTCCCACGTCCTCATCGCTCAGGGCCTCATCGCTCAGGGCCTCATCGCCCTCCTGTGCGACGCAGCCTGCGAGCGCCATGGAAGAGAGGACGGCGATCACCGTCTTCATGAGGAACGTCGTGCCTCGACCCTTCCCGCTCGACCGGGCTCGCCTGTCATCTCCGGGCCGGGCCACGGGGAGGTTATCCTGGGATTCGAGGAGTGTGCCTTCTTCGCCCTTGATGTCGTGTGTCACGCGCTGCCTCCATTCATACTTCCGGTATCTGTCGCTTCAGCGGAGTGGCCGTGGTGGGCGTCTCGTCGGTGTCACGCGCTGCCCGCGCGCGGGCCCCGAAATCCGATG
The DNA here is from genome assembly GCF_028553905.1 of Sorangium sp. So ce836. NCBI lineage: Bacteria > Pseudomonadati > Myxococcota > Polyangiales > Polyangiaceae > Sorangium > Sorangium sp. So ce836. Next base: position 8,416,498 of record NZ_CP102233.1, read on the forward strand.
TGTCGCCGAACCACAGAAGCCAGGCGCCCCCCGCCAGGGTCAGCTACCGGCAGTGGTCTCTCTCATGCAGGTTGTAGCCAATGCAGGGCCTGTCACGAGGTGGCTTTGTCCGTGACGAGCGGCCCTCCGGGCGTCGCTGCGTCGCGGAGCTCGCGCGAGACCGTGCCTTGGCAACGCGGTAGTACCGCATGGTCAGAGACACGATAAGGGCAAATTTTCTTGCCCCACCTGGCAAATCTTCTTGCCCCCACCTGCATGCGCGCCGCGCGCCCAGGCGGCGCTTGCGTTCACGCCGTGGGCGGCTTGCCGCGCCTGGAAGACAACGCGATGCTCACACGTGATATCGATGATCTCGGGGTGGGCGATCCGGCCTGGGCTCTCGCGCGGCCGGCCGCCTGGGTCGCGGCTGGGCTGCTGCCGCCCGAGGCGCGGTGGCGGTTCCGCGCGCCCAGACGGCCTGATCCCGGCGGCGGCGCGCGGCCGCGGCCGCGCGGCGACCGGGCGAGTCCAGGCTGGCCTCTCGGCGCAGGACGCGGTAGGAGGGCGCCATGCTCAAGCACAACAGCTACTTCAACGGCAGCGTCCAGAGCGTCGGGTTCGAGCGCCACGGGCGCCGGCAGACGGTGGGAGTCATCGACACCGGCGAGTTCCATTTCTCGACCGAGGCGCCGGAGCGGATGACCGTCGTCGCGGGCGAGCTCGCCGTCCGCTTCGACGGCTCTCAGGAATGGCGCGTGTACCCGGCGGGGACGTCGTTCGAGGTGGCCGGCAAGAGCGGCTTCGACGTCAAGGCCGCGCAGCCCGCCGGGTACCTCTGCGAGTTCCTCTGAGCCGGGCGACCGCCGGCGCCGCGTAGCGAAGGCGGCGGTCCGAGGACCCGCCGGGACGCAGACGCCGAGAGACAGCAGAGGAGAGAGAAGGAACCACAGAGGCACAGAGGGCACAGAGGAGAGATAAGAGAGGAGATAAAATATTTCTCTCTTCTCTTCCCTCTGTGCCCTCTGTGCCTCTGTGGTTCAAATTCTTCTCCATCACTTCGGCCCGAGCCCACCCCGCGCGACGGGCACCCTCCCCGGGGGCCGGACGGCTCGGCAACCCCCCCTCTCCCGCTGGAGCAGGGCGCTACCACCGGTCTACGCCCCGAGCCACCTGCGCTCGATCTCCAGCGTCGCCGCGTTGTCCGGCACGTTGCCCAGGAACCTCGCCCGCCACGCCGGATCCCCGATCTTCCTCGCCCGATCGAGCAAGCGCTCTCGCGCCGACGCGATCGCCATCATCGCCTCCCGCCGGTGGCCGCACGCCGAGAGCGCCTCGGCATGCGCGAGCCGCACCAGCGACTCGCCCACCTCGGCGCCCACCGCCTCGAGCAGGCAGAACGCCTCCGTCGTCGCCGCGAGCGCGTCCACCGCCTGCCCCGCGTCGAGCAGCGCCCGCCCGAGCACCGCGTACGCGAACGCGCGCAGCGGCGGCGCGCCGTACAGGATCGCCACCGCGGCGCGCGCCTCGCGCTCCGCGCCGCCGAGATCGCCCGACTGGAGCAGGATCCTCGCGAGGCACGTCCGCGCGGCGCCCTCCCGGCGCGCGTCGCCGAGCCCCTGCGACGTCGCGATCGCCTCCTCCGCCGTCCGCCGCGCCTCCTCGACGAGGTCGAGCCGCGCCAGCACCGGGCCGAGGCCAAGGAGCGCCCCGAGCCGCGCGTCGGGCAGCCCCATCCGCTCCGCGTCCGAAAGCGACGCGCGCAGCGCCGCCTCGGCGCCCTCGAAATCGCCGAGCTCCGCGTGGCAGGAGCCGAGGTTGTTCCGCGCCCAGCAGGCGTTGCGCCGATCGCCCGCCTGCTCGAACGCCGCGAGCGCCGCCTCGAAGCCCGCGAAGCTGGCGCCCGGATCGCCGCCCACCATCGCCCGGTACGCGCGCGCCTCGTGGAGCCGCGCCAGCACCTCGACCTCCAGATCGGTCTCCTCGGCGTCCTGCTCGATCGCGTCGAGCAGCTCGTCCGCGAGCTGGTACCGCCCGCCGAAGAGGAGCCGCCCGGCGCCCGCGCACAGGCACACGCTCCGCGCCGTCCGCGCCGAGCGCCGCGGCTCCGTGCTCTGCGCGACGCGCAGGAGGCGCTCGAGCTGGTCGTAGTTGCCGCGCTTCGAGGCCGCGAGGATCATCTGCGTCAGCGCGGAGAACCACGGCGCCGACCCGGGCGAGAGCCGCTCCAGCGCCTCCATCCCCCGCCGCTCCGCCAGCGCGAACTCGCCGCGCCAGAGGTGCGCCTCGGCCTGGCAGAGCCGCAGCGCCCCCGCCGTCGCCTTCGACGCGCCGCGCGCGATGCCGCGCTCCACCCGCTCGATCGCCGCGCCGAGATCGCTGCCGAGCAGCGCCTGCTCGGCCGCCCGCAGGGTCGCCGTCGCCGCCCGCGCCGGCTCGCCGCCGCGCTCGAAATGCTCGGCCAGCGCCATCGCGTCCGCCGCCCCCGTCCGCTCCAGCCACTCGCCGGCCAGCCGGTGGCCCAGGCGGCGATCGTGATCGGTCAGCATCCCGTACGCCGCCTCGCGCACGAGCGCGTGCCGGAACCGGTACTCGATCACCTCCGGCGCGCCCTCGACCGAGCGCCGGACGATGAGCTCCCGCGCCTCGAGCTCGGCCAGCAGCCGGTCGACCTCCGCCCGGCCCACCAGCGCGGCGACCCCGTTCCGCGAGAAGCGCTCGCCGAAGATCGCCCCGGCGCGCAGCGCCCGCCGCGCCCCGACGTCGAGCGCGTCGAGCTCCGCCTGCACCATCGAGAGCACCGTCTCCGGCAGGTCCGCGCCCTTGCCCGCCGCCGCGGCGCGGATCTGCTCCTCGAGGTAGAACGCGTTGCCGTCCGCGCGCTCCACCAGCGTCGCCACGAGCGCCGGGCTCTCGCGCTCGCCGAGCACCTGGCGCACCAGCCGCTCGCTCGACCGGCGCGAGATCCCCGCCAGGCGGAGCTTGTGCCCGCGCCGCTCGTCCCACAGCTTCGGGAAGAGCTCGTGCACCTCCGGGCGGCCGAGCCCCATCACCATGAACGGCCGGTCCTTCAGGTTCCGGAGCGCGGCGTCGACCATCGTGAGCGTCGGCAGGTCGCCCCAGTGCAGGTCCTCGAGCACGAGCAGGACCGGGTGCACCGCGCACTCGGCGCGCAGGAAGTCCTCCCAGGCGAGGCGCAGCTGGTCGCCCATGAGCATCGGGTTCCGCCGCGCCGCCCGGAGCTGGACGTCGTCGTCCGGGAACGGCGCGCCGACGAGCTCGCCGAGGAACGTCGCCACGCGCGCCGCGTCGAGCGACGCGTGCCGCTCGACCCGCGCCCGCACCTTGCGCCGCCGCTCCTCGACGGCGTCGGTCTCCGAGAGGCCGATCGCCCGCCGGAGCGCGTGCGCGAGCAGGCCGAACGACGAGCCGGCGCTCATCGGGTCCACCTGCCCGAGCCACACCTCGACCGGCTCGCCGTCCTCCCGGATCGCGCGGACGAGCTCGTGGCGGAGCCGCGATTTGCCGATGCCCGCCGGCCCGGTGACGAGCACGACGCTCGGGGTCGACTCCTCGACGCACCGGGCGAGCTCGTCCCGGATGAGCGACAGCTCGCGCTCGCGCCCGACGCACGACGTCGCCTTACCGAGCAGCAGCGGCACCTCGTCCGGCTCCTCGCGCGCGCCGTGGAGCCACTGGCCGGCGTCGTCGGCGGTGATCTCGAAGCGCGCCCCGAGCAGCCCCGCCGTCACCTCGTCGATGCGGATCGCCGCCGCGCGGGGCGGGGCGCGGCGCTCGGGGAGCAGCTGGACGACGCGATCGATGAGGTCGCCGATCGGCATGCGCGAGGCGATCTCGGCCCTGCCCGTGACGACCGCGACCGGCGCGCCGCCGAGCAGCGCCTGCACGGCGAGCGCGCAGCGGGCCGCCCGGGCCGCGAGGTCGGTCGTCGCGCCGGCGCCGGAGAGCACGACGAGCGGCAGCCGCGCCTCGACGAGCTCGAGCTGGCCCCTGTAGCGCGCCGCCGTGGCCGAGAGCGCCTGCGCGCGCGCCTGCTCGTCGACCTCGGGGAGCGCCGCCTCGGCGGCGGGGGCGCGGCCGTCGCGCGCGAGCACGAGGCACATCACCTTGCGCTCGCCGGTCGTGAGCTCCGGCGGGCGGATGGAGCTGGCCGGCGGGCGGACCGAGATCGCCGCGGGATCCATGAGCGCGGCGAGCTCGGCCGCGACCGCGTTGCCGTCGCTCGGCCGCCCCTCGGGCGACTTCGACAGCATGCGCGTGACGAGCTCGTCGAGCGCCTCGGTCACGTCCTCGCGCAGCCACCGGAGCGACGGCGGCTCCTCGAGGAGCACCTTGACGAGCACCGCGAGCCCGCGCGCGCCGCGGAACGGGGCGCGCCCCGAGACGCACTTGTAGAGCACGCAGCCGAGCGCGAAGACGTCGGCGCGCGCGTCGACCTGGGCCTCGCCGCGCGCCTGCTCCGGCGCCATGTAGCCGGGGGTGCCGAGGATGGCGCCGGGCATGGTGAGCTGCTGGTCGATGCCGGACATCCGGACCACGCCGAAATCGATGAGCGTGACGCGGTCGATCGCGCCGCCGACGAGGAGCAGGTTGCTCGGCTTGAGGTCGCGGTGGACGACGCCGAGCCGGTGCACGGACCCGAGGGTGGTCGCGACGCGCCGGGCGAGCTTGAGGCTCTCGTCCAGCGTGAACGCCTGCCGGGCGAGGCGCTGCGAGAGGGTCTCGCCGGTGAGCCACTCCATGGCGAGGTACGGGTGGCCGAGCTCGGTGACGCCGTGGGCGATGTACCGCACCACCCCCGGCACCCGGATCGTGGCGAGCGCCTGCGCCTCGCGCGCGAGGCGGCTCGAGTCCTGGGAGGCGGCGTTCTGGAGGACCTTGAGGGCGACCGTCTCGCCGGTCGCGAGGTCGTACGCGCGGAAGACGTGGCCCATCCCGCCGGCGCCCGCGAGCTCCACGATCTCGAACCGGCCGTCGATGACGTTTCCCGCTCGCATTGCCCCTGCCGCCGCTCCCCGCGGATCGTCCGTCCTTTGTGGGAGCTACGCGAAGTTCACGAGAATGACCAGCGGTTCGGGGGTGCTGGCCAGTCGCCGGAGCCGCGCGCCGCGAGGCCCCGCCTCCTCGATGCAATCACCGCCGATTACCGCGCTCCAGCACGCATCGTCGCCAGAGAGCGCGGCCACGGGCAACTCTACGGCGTAGAGGCCCCCGCGCGCCCCTGCCCTCGCGTCCGGCCGCGCCCCGGCGCGCCCCGGCGCGCCCCGGCGCGCCCCGGCGCGCCCTGCCGCGCCCTGCCGTGACAGCGCGCCCGGCCGGCGGCGCTCGCCCCCCCTCCCCCTCGCCCACGCCATGATACTTTTTCGTCCAGGCGACCTCGAGCACAGCGGCCGGGCGAGGCGGCGTGGCAGGTGTAGGCGCGGCCTCCTTTTCACCCCGCGACGCGCGCGGCGCTTCCTCTGTCGCGCCCGCGTGATAAATGAGCTTGTCTGGGGACTGGGGGGAGGCGACCGGAACGCGCTGGACCCCCTTTGTCAAGCGAAGGAGGCCGCTCTTGTCAATCGTGCCCGGAACCTTACTGCTCCAGCGCTACCGCGTGGTGCGTCATCTCCGCCGCGAAGGCCTCGGTGAAGTGTTCAGCGCCGAGGACGCGAGCGCTGGCCGCCGCGTCGCGGTGAAGGTGCTCGGCGAGCCTCCGGTGCGGCTGGACCCGGGGGGCGTGCTCAGCGCGCCGGAGCGCATGCCCCTGGAGGAGGCCGGAGCGCGCTTCCGGCGCGAGGCGGCGGCGTGCCAGCGGCTGCGGGGCCCGCACACGCTGCCGTCGATCGACGGCGGCAAGGACCCGGAGCACGGCCCCCTCCTCGTGTTCGAGCTGCGCGAGGGCGAGCTCCTCGGCGACCGCCTCGCCCGGCTGGGGCCGATCCCGTTCGCCGCCCTGCACCCGCTGGTCGAGCAGCTCTGGCTGGCGATCGCCGAGCTGCACGAGATTGGCATCATCCACCGCGACATCAGCTCCACGAACGTGCTCCTCGACCGGGGCCCGGACGGCGAGCGGCTGACGCTGCTGGATCTCGGCTCGTGCAAGCTCCCGCCCGCGCTCTCCGACGAGCCGGCGAGCTTGCCGGGCCGGTGTCTCGGCGACTTCAGGTTCGCGCCGCCGGAGCAGCTCGTGAAGGGCAAGACGGTGGATCACCGGGCCGACCTGTATGCGGCCATGACGGTGGTCTTTCAGGCGCTCACCGGCGAGCTCCCCTACGCCGCGCGCAACCTGATGATGCTCGCCGACCTGAAGACGAGGACGCCGCCGCGCCGCCTCGGCAACCTCATGCCGCCGCCGGTCGACAAGCATGTCGAGGTGTTCGTGAACCGGGGCCTCGCCCACAGCCCAGACCGCCGCTTCGCCAACATCGCCGAGGTGCTCGACGGCTGGCGGGGGCTGCGCCCCGCCACCTGAACGTCGCGGCGGCATCGGCGCCGCGCCCCGCCGCTCCAGGCTGGACACCCCCCCCAGGCGATCGCGCCGCGCTCCACGGCAACGCCTTCTCTGAGCAGGAAGGCGGCCCGCGGCGCCTCCTGCCTTCCCGCTCCCCTGCCGATTTCTCCGCGCGCCCCAGCGCGTGACCGCGCCCCAGCGCGTGACCGCGCCCCACGGCGCCGGCTGAGCCCGGCCCTCCGACGGCGCGCCTGACCGGACGGCGGCCCCCTGCGCGCGCGCGCTCCGCTGCGCCTTCATCGAGGCCGGCAGCGCAGAGGTCCGTCGCCCCTACGGCCGGCGGCGGCGCGCTCATCGGGCCGCGCCGGCGCCGGCGACGTCTCACGCGCTGCCGCGGCGTTCCGGTGCGGGAGCTCCCGCCAGCGCTCCGTTCGACCAGCAGCCGCGGCTGACCATTACGATAGCGCCCTCGGTTTTCTCATCATCTCTTCGAATCTGCCCTTCGCCGCACAGGCCGGTTGCCTCGCCGCGGGTGCTTTGCGCGATCGAGCCGCTTTATCCCTCAGCATCTTACGATTCTGCGCCGTGAATCGTCTCGAGATCAGTCCGGGCCTTATCGCCTAAGGTCCTGACGGGGAATACGCCTCTTCCGATGAGAAACCGCATCTCGCAGGATTGCAGAGCGTGAGCACGCATGTTAATCCGGGGTTCGCTCGCTCGTCGCCGCGCCCGCTCGCGCGGCGCCAGGGCAACCGGATCGACGTGCTGCTCTCGTTACCGAACCGGGCGACGTGGCCCAGCCTCGTCCAGCTCAGCGTGTCCGCCTGCCGCCTGGCCGCGCCCGTGAGGCCGGTTCCGGCCTCACGGGCGTCGCCGCGGTGTGTCTCGAGACCGGCCACTCCGGGCCGGCACGTCTTCCGGGATCTCTCAACCCTCGCCGCCACCACGTTATGACGACACCTACCTACCGCTATGTCTTCCTGGGACTCTCCATCACGTCTTCGTGGGGCAACGGCCACGCCACGATGTACAGAGCGCTCCTCCGGGCCCTCGCGTCGCGCGGCCACCACGTGCTCTTTCTGGAGCGGAACCTCTCCATCTACGATCAGCACCGCGACCTGCCCAACCCGCCTTACGGCGCGACCGAGCAGTACTCGAGCGTTACCGAGCTCCGCGATCGATTCTCACGCGCGGTGCGCGAAGCCGATCTCGTGGTGGTCGGCTCCTTCGTCCCGGAAGGGGCCACCGTCGGGGCGTGGATCACGGAGGAGGCCCGCGGCAAGGCCGCGTTCTACGACCTCGACACGCCGGTCACGCTGGGCCGGCTCGCTCACGGGGACCACGCGTACCTCACGCCGGCGCTGATCCCGCGGTACGACCTCTACCTGTCGGCGACGGGCGGCCCGACGCTGGAGCGGCTGGAGCGCAGCCACGGCGCGGTGCGCGCGCGGGCCCTCTACTGTGCGGCCGACACCGACGTGTATTACCCGCAGCCGACGCCGATGCGCTGGGATCTCGGCTACCTCGGCACGTACAGCGACGACCGGCAGGCGGCGGTCGAGCGGCTCCTGCTCGAGCCCGCGCGGCGCATGCGCCGCGGGCGCTTCGCGGTGGCGGGCGCGCAATACCCGTCTTCGCTCGCGTGGCCCGAGAACGTCACCCGGACGGAGCACCTGCCGCCCGACGAGCACCGCATCTTCTACAACGCCCAGCGCTTCACGCTGAACCTGACCCGCCGGGCCATGGTCGAGTCCGGGTGGTCGCCGAGCGCGCGCCTGTTCGAGGCGGCCGCGTGCGGGACCCCGGTCCTGAGCGACACCTGGCCCGGGATCGAGACGTTCTTCCAGCCCGGCGAGGAGATCCTCCTCGTCCGCACGCCGGAGGACGTGCTCCGGAAGCTCCGGGAAATGAAGGAGGACAAGCGCCTCACCGTGGGCCAGCGGGCGCGGCAGCGCGTCTTCGCCGAGCACACGGCGATGCACCGGGCCGAGGCGCTCGAGCGCTACACCCGCGAGGCGCTCGAGGCCGCGAGCCGGACGCGGGCGCGCCGCGACCGCGACGGGCAGCTCGCCGCGGCGCACGCCGAGACGCAGAGCTGACCTGAGGCCGGCGCGGGCGCCCGCGCTCGGCGCTGGCGGCCGCGCCGCGCTCGTGCCCTTGCCGCTCGGGTCGGCGCGCAGTACGCCACGGTGGTGCGCTCCACCCCGCTTCACCCCGCCGCTCGCCTGCCCGAGGAGTGGTCGACCTCGCTGGCTGCCCGCGGAGAGCGGGCGTTCACGGCGAAGCAGGTCTTCCACTGGATCCATCGCCGCGGCGTCCTGGATCCGGCGGCGATGACGAACCTCCCGGCGCGGCTGCGCGAGCACCTCGCCGCGGAGGGGCTCGGCGAGGTGCTGACGCCCGAGCGGGTCCACCGCTCCGAGGACGGCACGCGCAAGCTGCTCCTGCGCCTCCGCGACGGCGCGACGATCGAGACGGTCCTGCTCCCGTCGGTGTCGGGGCCCGGCTCGCCGGCGCAGCTCGACGCCGACGCGGCGGCGGCCGACGACGAGGACGACGACGCGGAGGCGGAGGCCGGCGCGGCGCCGCGCGTCCGCGTCACCCAGTGCATCTCCACGCAGGTCGGCTGCGCGATGGGGTGCGGGTTCTGCGCGAGCGGCGTGGCGGGGCTCAAGCGCCACCTCGGCGCCGAGGAGATCGCGGGCCAGGTGCTGCTCGGGCGCGCGATGCTCGAGGAGGGCGAGGACCTCCGCAACGTCGTCTACATGGGCATGGGCGAGCCGCTCCACAACTACGAGAACACCGCGCGCTCGCTGCGCCTGCTCACGCACCCGGAGGGGATCAACCTCTCGACGCGGCGGGTCACGGTGTCCACGTCGGGCCTCGTCCCGGAGATCGCGCGGCTCGGCGCGGATTTCGGCGGGCAGATCGCGCTGGCGATCTCGCTGCACGCCGCGGACGACGAGACCCGCTCGGCGCTGATGCCCATCAACCGCAAGTACCCGCTCGACGAGCTGCTCGCGGCGCTGCGCGCCTACCCGCTGCCGCGGCGCCGGCGCATCACCATCGAGTACACGCTCGTCGCCGGGCAGAACGACGATCCGGCCGAGGCGCGCCGGCTGGCGAAGCTCCTGCGCGGGCTCCCGGTGAAGATCAACCTCATCCCGATGAACCCGATCGAGGCCTCCTCGCTGGGCCCGCCGGCCCAGGAGCGCGTGGCCGCGTTCCAGGAGGTGCTCACCCAGGCGGGGTACTCGTGCTTCGTGCGCCGCCGGCGCGGCGACGACGTCTCGGCGGCCTGCGGCCAGCTCGTGCTGCTCGGGGCCAAGCCCAAGGTGCGGCGCGCGCTCGGCTGAGCGCGCGGGCGCGAGGCCCGCGCGGTCAGCCGAGCGGGCCCGTGCGCGCGCTCGCCAGGCGCCGCCGTACGACGCCGTCGGGCGGCGCATGGGGGGAGCGTCGGCCGCCGCGAGCGCCTTGACGCCCCGCCGCGCGGGGGCGTAGCTGTCGGCCGTGTTGAAGAAGATCCTCGTCGCCAACCGTGGAGAGATCGCCTGCCGCGTCCTCCGGACCTGCAAACGGCTCGGGATCGCGACGGTCGCCGTGTACTCGGACGCGGACGCGGGCGCGCCGCACGTCGCCATGGCCGACGAGGCGGTGCGCATCGGGCCGCCGCCGGTCAAGGACAGCTACCTGGTCATCCACGCGATCGTCGAGGCGGCCCGCGCGACGGGCGCCGACGGCATCCACCCCGGCTACGGGCTGCTCAGCGAGAACGAGGCGTTCGCCGCGGCGGTCCTCGACGCCGGCATCGCGTTCATCGGCCCGCCGCCCGCGGTGCTCCACGTCTTCGGCGACAAGATCCTCGCGCGCGAGCAGGCGCGCGGCGCCGACGTGTTCCCGCCGCCGGGCACGGGCGGCCCGGTCGACCCCGCCGATCTCGAGTCCGCCCAGCGCGCCGCCGAGAGCATCGGCTTCCCGCTCCTGGTCAAGGCCGCGGGCGGCGGCGGCGGCATCGGCATGCAGATCGTCGCCGAGCCGGGCAAGCTCGCCCGCGCCCTCACCGCGTGCTCGGATCGCGGCCGCTCCGCGTTCGGCGACCCGCGCGTGTACATGGAGCGGTACATCGAGCGCCCGCGCCACATCGAGGTGCAGGTGCTCTGCGACGGGAAGGGCGGCGCGGTCGCGCTCGGCGAGCGCGAGTGCAGCGCGCAGCGCCGGCACCAGAAGATCGTCGAGGAGACCCCCTCCCCCGCCGCGTTCTTCCAGGGGGAGGCGGGCGAGGCCCGGCGGCGGTCGCTCCACGAGAGCGCCCTCCGGGTCGTGACCGGCGCCGGCTACATCGGCGCCGGCACCGTCGAGTTCGTCGCGGCGGAGAGCGGCGAGCTCTACTTCCTCGAGGTCAACGCGCGGCTCCAGGTCGAGCACTGCGTCACCGAGATGTGCACCGGGCTCGACCTTGTCGAGCACCAGATCCGCATCGCCTCGGGCGAGCCGCTCGCGCCGGAGGTCCGGGACCACGCGTACCGCGGCCACGCGATCGAGGCGCGGCTCTACGCCGAGGATCCGGCGAAGAAGTTCGCGCCCCAGCCCGGGCGCATCGCCGCGCTCCGCTGGCCGGCCGCGGGCGACGACCTGCGGATCGAGACCGGCGTCGCCGAGGGGCTCGAGGTGACGCCGTTCTACGATCCGCTGCTCGCCAAGATCGTCGCCCACGGGCCGACGCGCGACGACGCGATCGCCCGCCTCGACCGGGCGCTCGCCGAGACGACGATCGAGCTCGCCGGCCCGGCGGGCCCCGCCGCGACGAACCTCGCGTTCCTCCGCCAGATCCTGGCGGACGCCGACTTTCGCCGCGGGCAGTACGACACGCGCTTCGCCGAGGCGCTCGCCGCCGGCAAGAAGGCCGGATAGCGCGCCGGCCCGGGCGGCCCCGGCGCGGCGCGCCGCGATCCGGCGCGCCGCGCGCCGAATCGCGCGCGCCTGGTGCACACCTCGGCCGGCTTGAATTAAAGATGATGTCGTGAGCCACGACTTCGTCCTCGAGCCCGCCGAGCGCTGGCTCGCCCACGACCCCGATCCGGAGACCCAGAGCGAGCTGCGCCGGCTCATCGACGCGGCCAGGGCGGGCGAGGAAGGCGTCCGCGCCGAGCTCGCCGAGCGCTTCGCCGGCCCCCTGGAGTTCGGCACCGCCGGCATCCGGGGCGTCCTCGGCGCCGGCGAGAGCCGGATGAACCGCGCCGTCATCCTGCGGACGACCGCCGGGCTCGCCCGGTATCTCCTCGCCACGCTCGGCGACAAGGCGCGGAGCGCCGGCGTGGTCGTCGGCTACGACGCCCGCCGGAGGAGCCGCGAGTTCGCCGAGGACACCGCCTGCGCCCTCGCCGCCGCGGGCATCCCGAGCCACCTCTCGCCCGTCCCCTGCCCCACCCCGATCGCCGCGTTCGCGGTCGGCCACCTCGGCGCGGCGGCCGGCGTGATGGTGACCGCGAGCCACAACCCGCCCGAATACAACGGCTACAAGGTCTACTGGGACAACGCCGCACAGATCATCCCACCGCACGACACCGGCATCGCGACGGCGATCGACGCCGCGCCGCCGGCGGATCAGGTCCCGCGCATGCCCTTCGACGAGGCGCGGCAGAAGGGCCTCGTGCGCGACTTCCCCGAGGACCTCGAGGAGCGCTACCTCCGCGCGATCCTCGGCGCCTCGCCGCGGAGCGACGGCGATCGCGGCCTGCGCATCGTCTACACGCCGCTGCACGGGGTGGGCGACCGCCTCGTCCGCAAGGCGCTCGAGCGGGCGGGCTTCACGCGCGTGACGAGCGTGCCCGAGCAGGCCGAGCCGGACGGCGCGTTCCCCACGGTCACGTTCCCGAACCCCGAGGAGAAGGGCGCCATGGACCTGGCGTTCGCCCTCGCGAAGAAGGAGGGCGCCGATCTGGTCCTCGCCAACGATCCGGACGTCGACCGGCTCGCCGTGGCGGTGCGGCGCCCGGACGGCGAGCTCGTGCAGCTGACGGGCAACCAGGTCGGCGTGCTGCTCGGCCATTACCTGCTCACCGAGGGGGGCGCCGGGGGCGCCGCGAACGAGCGTCGCCTCGTGCTGGCCTCGTGCGTCTCTACCCCGCTGCTCGGCGTGATCGCCGCGTCGCTCGGGGTGCATTACGAGGAGACGCTGACCGGGTTCAAGTGGATCGCCAACCGGGCGATGGATATCGAGCGCTCGACCGGCGCACGCTTCGTGTTCGGCTTCGAGGAGGCGCTCGGCTACACGATCGGTTCGACCGTGCGCGACAAGGACGGCATCAGCGCCGCGGTGGCGCTCGCGGAGCTCGCGGCGGTGCGCAAGGCCGAGGGCAAGACGCTGCTCGACGAGCTCGAGGCGATCCACCGCAAGCACGGCCTCTACGTGAGCGGGCAGCGCTCCTACACGCTGCGCGGCGTCGACGGCGTCGAGAAGATCGCGGCGATCATGGCCGCGCTCCGGAAGAGCCCGCCGGCCGAGATCGGCGGCGTCCCCGTGGCGGCGTGGCGCGATTTCGAGGCGCGCACGCGCACCTCGGCCGACGGCCGGGCCGAGCCGCTCGTCCTGCCGCCGAGCAACGTGCTCGCGTACGACCTCGACGGAGGCAGCCGGATCATCGCGCGCCCGAGCGGCACCGAGCCGAAGATCAAGTTCTACTTCGACGTGCGCGAGGAGGTCGCCGCCGGCGAGCCGCTGGCGGACGCCGAGGCCCGCGCTGCGGCGCGGCTCGACGCGCTGGCGAGGGCGTTCTCGGCCCTCGCCGGCGTCGGCTGACGGGGGCCGTCAGCCGCCTGGGCTCGCGGGCTGACGGCCCCCGTCAGCCGCCGGGGCTGCGGAAGGCGGCGCGGCCGACGAAGAACGGGCCCATCTGGCTGATGAACTCCGCGGTCTGCCGGGTCTTCCGCATCGCCTGGACGATGTGGGAGAGCGGGTGGAGCTCCTTGCCGACGAGCCCGATCACGAACTCGTTGTCGCGGGCGTCGAGGCCGTGGCACGCGAGGCGGATGTCGTGCGCGAGGTCCTGCGCGCCGTAGGCGCGGCCGATGGTGCCGTGCTCGCGCAGGATGCTCCCCTGCTCGCGCCCGTCGAGCTTGGCGAACGTGCCGCTGCGGCGCAGCGGGTACCACACCGCCCACGGCCAGGCGGGGTTGAGGACGGTCTCGGACGGGCGCCGGAGCAGCCAGTAGTCGAGGTCCTGCTCGTAGCCGGTCGAGTACGTGCGCCCGAGCATCGTGAAGTCGGGGCGGAGCTCCAGCGCGCGGAGCTCGCCGCGGTTGAGCGCCGGCCGGACGGTCTGGACGAAGACGGCCGGGTCCTCGGCCCACGTGAGCACCGCGATCCCGCGCGGATCGCTGAGGTCCTCGTAGATCACCGCGCCCACGCGCTCGGAGGACAGCGCCTGGCCGGCCGCTGCGGTCAGCGCCGCCGGATCGGCGGCGCTGGGGCAGCGGAACACGAGCAGCTGCATGAACAGGCGGCGGTCGATGACCTGCGGCCGGCCGTCGCGCGGCGCCCCCCGCTCGGCGACGTCGATGTGCGGCAGCTCGGGCTCCGCGTGGCCGGCGCCGGGCCGGCCCGTCGTGGATTCGCTCATGCGCGTAGGCGTACCGAGGTTCGCGGAGGACGGCAACTGCGAGGCGCATCACCTCGGCCGCGGCGTGCGGGGCCTCCGCGGCGGGCCGCCCGGCCCGCGCCGCCGCCCCCTTCGCCCCCGGGTCGCGGCCCGCTCGCCCGGACGCGCGCCCCCGCAGCGCCGCGGCGCACCGCCGGAGGGCGCGCCGGCGCCCGCCGCCGCACGAAGTCGCGTAATGCGCGTTACACCTCTACCCGCCTACGGATCCCGACGCGGCCTCCCTGAGGTATGGCGTGTCGGGTCGAAAGGAGAGCTGGACAACGACGTGATCTTGCCCTGGGCCGCGGCGGCCCGTGTCGCGCGCCTGCTCCCGCGTAATCATCTCTTGCCATCGAGCCCGACTCACGCTCCCCTGCAATGAACAACCACGACTCCTGGAGTTGCCCCGACGATGTGCTCCCGGGACGAGCTTCCCGCCCGAGACTGCACGCGCCGCGCCCGCGATGGGGCTCGGCGTCGCCGGGGCTTCCCGCCGTAGGTTCGCCGCGATGAAGACGTACGATACGAAGAGCAAATCCTCGATCCCCCCCGGCAAATGCAAAGGGACGTTGCTGGTCAACCTCCGGTCGTTCGTCACGACGAACCGCGACGCGGGGGCCTGGGAGCGGCTGGTGACCTCGCTGCCCAAGTCAGACCGGGACGTACTGAATCAGCCGCTGCTGGCGAGCAGCTGGTACCCGATCGGCGTCTGGAACCGGGCCCTGCGAACGCACGTGCGGACAGCGAACGACCAGGCCGCCGAGATCAAGCGGTTTGCCCGCTACGTCGCGGATCGCGACCTCAATACGGTGTTGAAGTTCGCGCTCTCGATCGCGATGCCCGACACGATCGTCGCCCGCACTGGAATGTTCTGGTCGCGCTACTTCGACGCCGGCAAGGTCTTCCCGCGGATGGTGAAGCCGCGGGAGTGGGTGCTGACCATCACGGGCCCCACCGGGGACGACGAGGGGCCCTCGGCGATGAACTGCGGAGACGGCGTCTGCGGCTGGGTCGAGCAGGCGCTGCTCTTGTGCGGCGCGTCCACCCCGAAGGTGACGCACCAGCGGTGCCGGTTCCGCGGGGCGACCGAATGCCTCTCCGAGGTGGTCTGGTGAACGACCTGCGGGGGCTCGGCCTTCGCTTCGTGCTTCGTCCCGCCGGCGCCCTCGTTTGTCTATTGACTTCTTCCTCCGCCCCGATCCAGACTGGTGCAGGCGGGACACATATGTACACGAAGCCTCTCATGGCGAGGTCATCGTGCTGGCTCGTTCGTCCAGTGAGCCTGGGCGTCAGCATCGTGCCCGCGCCGCGACTTGTCTCCTGACGGCCGCTGGCCGGTCAGCCTGAGGGGATGTGGTGGGGTGGAGACCGGCGGGCAGTCACGAGGGAGATTGACCCAGCAACCCTCCAGGTAATTTCATGCTCTCACCTCGCTCGCAGCGGCACAAGGAAGTCAAGGACAGCCTTAAGGCGACGCCGCATCCGGTCTGGGTCGAGGACATGCTCGAGTCCCTGGCCGATCAGTGGAAGGCGGCGGTTTATACGCCGCCGATTGCGCGGACGTTGACGGAGCCTGTCGACCACGAGACCTGGAGCGTGCTGATCCGGGAGTTCTTCTGTGTGGTCGAGGCGTTCCCGAAGTACATGGGGCTCAGCCTTGCCAAGACGACCTACGGCCAGACGCCGCGCGATTTCCTGGTGCGCGACTGGCTCATCGGCAACATCCGGGTCGAGGCGCTGCACGTGCGTTGGTACCTCGACTGGGCGGCGGGGCACGGCATCAGCGCCTCGGAGATCACGAGCCACCGTCCGACGCCGGAGGTCGCGTCGCTCTTCGAGTGGCTCTGGTCGGTGTCGTACCGCGGCTCGCTCGCGGAGGCGGTCGGCGCGGTCAACTATGCGATCGAGGGCATCACGGGCGAGTGGTCGCGCGTGGTGTTGCCGGCGTTCACGAAGCTCTACGGCGAGGGGAGCAAGTCGCTGACGTGGCTCGCGGCGCATGCGAACTACGACGACGCGCACCCGCGCGAGGCGCTGGAGATCGTGAAGCTCGCGACGACGTCGGCGGAGGAGATCCGCCGGGTGCATTCGAGCGTCGCGCGCTCGCTCGAGCTGTTCGAGCGCGCCCTGAAGGCCTGCAGCGTCCCGCACCGCGGCGGCAGCTGACGCCGTCCCCCGCCGCTCCCCGCCGCCCTTCCCGCGCCCGCCCCATCGCCGCCCTGCGCGGCTGCCCGACCTGCGGAGCCGGGGATAAGAATTCTCCTGACAAGCCATCAGGAAACAAGGCATTCGCTGCACACTCCAGCTGCGCGACGGCAGCAGAAACCGTCAGAATTCCTGGCTCGCGGCGCTCCGAGGCACGGCAGAAACCGATCGGCTCACGACGAGAAACGTCCCAGACGCCGAGAGCCCCAAGCGATCTTCTTCACCCATCTTCTCGCGCCTTCACACTCATCCGGCGCTGGAGCGCCCCTCCCGCCGCGTGTCCGCCGCGGGCCGGCGCTCTCGCACGCGCCCCGCCGGCTCCCTCCCCCCGCCACTTGGAACCCAGAGCGGGGCTCACCCGCACAGGAGACGGGCCCAGATCGGCGTTTTCGGCGCACAGGCGTACTCCAGTACGCCGAGCACCGAAAACGCCGAGATGGGCTCGTATCCGCAGCGGGTGAGCCCCGCTCTAGCGGCCGTAGACGGCTTTGCGGACCTTCTTCTTGAGGTCGTCGAGCACGAAGGGCTTCGTGATGTAGTGGCGCGCGCCGGCCTGGATGCCGGCGATGACGTCCATCGGATCCGACTTGGCGGTCAGGAAGATGATCGGCACCCGCCGCATCGAATCGTCCTCGCGGAGCCGCTTCGTCATGCTCACCCCGTCGAGCTTCGGCATCATGATGTCCACGATCACCAGATCCGGCCGCGGCTCCTGCTGGGCCAGCGCGAGACCGTCGACCCCGTTCGTCGCGATCACGGTGTCGAACTCGTCGCTGAGGAATCGGGCGATCATCGTCGCCGTGTCCTCCTCGTCCTCCACCACCAAGACTCTCTTTTTTGTCGAGGGCACCATTGGCGCCGGGAAAGATAGCGCGAAGCGGACGACGGGGGCCGTGTGCCGGGATTTTTTTCGAGGAGATTCAACGCTGAGCGATTTTCTTCATCGTCAGCGCAACCGCCGCGCGCGTCGGCGGCGCGCGGCGACGAGGGCGCGCTGCGACGCACCGCCCTGCCAGGAGCTGGGCTGTCCCGGGCGCGCCGCGCGACGCCGCGAGCGCCGCCGGCGCCAGCAGCGCTCTCGTCGCGCCCGCTGCGAAGCGGCTCGGGTCAGGCCGCGCCGGCCGCCGCGCGCTCGAGGAGCGACGAGAGGCGGTCGAGCGGCATCGGCTCCATGAACGTGCTGCCGATGTCGCGCATCAGCACCGTCCGGACCGACGAGCCGCGGCGCTTCTTGTCGAGCGACAGGAAGCGCAGCGCGGCGGAGACCGGCTCGTCCTCGAGCCGCGTGGGCAGCCCGAGCCGGGCGAGCAGGCGGACCACCCGGTCGGCCGCCGCGCGGTCGGTCACGCCGAGCGAGCAGCCGACGCGGAGCATCGCCACCATGCCGAGCGACACCGCCTCGCCGTGCGCCAGCCGGACGAACCCGCCCTCGGCCTCGAGCGCGTGCCCGAGCGTGTGGCCGAAGTTCAGGAGGGCGCGGTCGCCCGACTCGCGCTCGTCGCGGGCGACGATGGCCGCCTTCACGGCGATCGAGCGGCGGATGAGCTCGGCGAGGAGACCGGGGTCGCGCGCGAGGACGCGGTCGGCCTCGCGCTCGAGCAGCGCGTGCAGCTCCGGATCGGCGATGCAGGCCGACTTCACCACCTCGGCGAGCCCGCTCCGGAAGGCGCGGTCGGTCTCGGTCGCGAGCGCCGCCGGGCTCGCGACGACCGCCGACGGCTGGTGGAAGGTGCCGACGGCGTTCTTCGCGGGGCCGAGGTCGACCCCGGTCTTGCCGCCGACCGAGGCGTCGACCATCGAGAGGAGCGTGGTCGGCGCCGCGACCCAGCGGACGCCGCGCAGGAGCGTGGACGCGGCGAAGCCGCCGATGTCGGTCACCACGCCCCCGCCGTGCGCGAGCACCACCGCGTCGCGATCGGCGCCCGCGTCGATCATCGCCGTGAGCGCCGCCTCGACGGCGGCGAGCCGCTTGTGCTCCTCGCCGGGCGTGAGCACGGTGACCGCCGCGGCCGGCTTCGCGTGCGCCGCGAGCGCGTCGAGCAGCGGCGCGCCCCAGAGGCGGCTCACGTTCTCGTCCGTGACGACGAAGACCGACGACGGCGAGAGCGCGGCGACGGCGTCGGCCGCGGACGCCGCCCCGTCGGCGGCGATGCGCACGGCGTAGCTCTTGTCGCCGAGCGGCACGAAGAGCGGGCGATCCGCGTAGGCGCGGAGGACGCGCGCGGCGACGTCCTCCGGGGAGACGCCGTCCGTCACGACGCGCGCGTGGGCCTCGGCGTAGACGGAGGCGCGCGCGGAGAGGAGCTCGCGGACGCGCGCCTCCCGATCCGGCGCGCCGTCGAGCAGCGGGCGGCCGCCGCTCGGCGTGCGCGCGGCGATCGTGCGCGGGGTCGCGCTGAGCGCGACGACGCAGCCGCGCTCGAGCGCCTCGAGGCGGAGCGCGGGATCGACCAGGGCGCCGCCGCCGAGGGCGATGACGCGCGGGCCCCGCGTGGCGAGGAGCCGGCGCAGGGTCGCCGCCTCGAGCGCGCGGAAGGCGGCCTCGCCGCGGGTGGCGAAGAGCGACGGGACGCCCTCGCCGGCCTCGGCCGCGATGGCGTCGTCGAGGTCGATGAACGGGAGGCCCGCGCGCGCGGCGGCGATGCGGCCCACGGTGGACTTGCCGGTCCCCATGAAGCCGGTGAGCAGGAGCGGAGGAGCGTCGGGGAGGAGTTCCATGGCCTTCAGTACGAGCGGACCTGCTGGAGGTAGGTGTCGACGTTGCGCGAGAGCTCGGTGAGGCTGTCGCCGCCGAACTTCTCGAGCAGGGCGGCGGCGAGCGTGATCGCCACCATCGCCTCGCCGACGACCGAGGCGGCCGCGACGGCGCAGACGTCGCTCCGCTCGAAGGCGGCGTCGAACTGCTCCTTGGTGCGCACGTCGACCGAGGGGAGCGCGCGCTTCAGCGTCGCGATCGGCTTCATGGCGGCGCGGCAGATGAGCGGCATGCCGTTCGTGATGCCGCCCTCGAGGCCGCCGGCGCGGTTCGACGGGCGGGTGAACGCGTGCGCCCCCTGGTCGTACGCGATCGGGTCGTGCACCTCGGAGCCCGAGATGCGCGCGGCCTCGAAGCCGATGCCGATCTCGACGCCCTTGATCGCCTGGATGCTCATCAGCGCCTGCGCGAGCCGGCCGTCGAGCTTGCGGTCCCACTGCACGTGGCTGCCGAGCCCGGGCGGCAGGCCGGTGGCGATCACCTCGAAGACGCCGCCGAGCGTGTCGCCGCGGTGCGCGGCCTCGCGGATGGCGTCGCGCATCGCCTGCGCCGCCTCGGCGTCGACGCACGCGAGGTCCGAGGCGCGGGCGCGCTCGCGGAGCTCGGCGAGCGGGAGATCGCCCGCGCCCGAGGCCGCGGAGATCGTCGACCGCACGGGGCCGATCGAGAGGACGTGGGCGAACACCTCGACGCCGACCGACCGGAGGAGCTTGCGGCAGACGCCGCCCACCGCGACCCGCGCCGCGGTCTCGCGCGCGCTCGCCCGCTCGAGCACGTCCCGCAGGTCCTTGCGGGCGTACTTCAGGCCGCCGGCGAGGTCCGCGTGGCCGGGGCGCGGGCGGGTCAGCGCCTCGGGCGGCTCGGGGAACGGCTCCGGGCCCATCCGCCCCGCCCAGCTCGCGTGATCGCGGTTCTCGATCACCATGGCGATGGGGCCGCCGAGCGTCTCGCCGCCGCGCACGCCGGCGACGAGGCGGACGCGATCGGTCTCGATCTTCATCCGCCCGCCGCGCCCGTAGCCGCGCTGGCGCCGCGCCAGATCCTCGTCGATGTCCTCCGCGAGGAGCGGCATGCCCGCCGGAATGCCCTCGACGGTCGCCACGAGCTCCGGCCCGTGCGACTCGCCGGCCGAAAGCCACCTGAGCTGCGTCATCGTGTGGAAAACCTCCTCTGCGCCCGGAACCCCGGGCCAAGCCTGCTGCGTATTACAGGTCGATCTGCTCCACGTCGACGCCCTGGGTGGCGGAACGGCCCGCGCCGCCCTTTTCTGCTCCGGGGGAAGCAGCGGAGAGGGCCGCGGGGGCGGCGGCGGGGGCGGCGGGAGACCGGCCGGCGCCGTCCGCGACGACCGGCTCGCCCAGGAACCGGGTCGCCACCGCGGCGAAGCTCTTCGGCAGATCGGTGACGAGCAGCGCGAGGCCGCCCGGCGCGGTCCGGGAGGCGGCGAGCCCCCGCTCGGCGAGGAACGACGCCACGTCCTCCGCCGTCGCGGACGCGCTGTCCACGATCGGGAGGGGGCCGCCGGCCAGCGACGCCGCCTCGGCCTCGATCGCCGCGCGGAGGAGCGGGAAGTGCGTGCACCCGAGCACGACCGAGCGGGCGCCCGCGCCGATGAGCGGCTCCAGGTAGCGCCGCGCGACGAGCCGCGGGACCTCGCCCTCGACCCAGCCCTCCTCCGCCAGCGAGACGAGCAGCGGGGCCGCCTGGCCGGCGACCTCGGTGCGGGTGCTGAGCGACGCCACGGCGCGGGGGTAGGCGCCCGACGCGATCGTCCCGGCCGTCCCGAGCACGCCGATCGTGGCGCCCCGCGAGGCGGCGACGCCGGCGCGCGCGCCGGGCAGGATGACCCCGAGGACGGGCAGATCGAGCTCGACCCGGAGCATGTCGATCGCGACGGCGCTCACCGTGTTGCACGCGACGACGATCGCCTTGACGCCGCGCCCGATGAGCACGCGCGCGCAGCCGAGCGCGTAGCGGACCACCGTCTCGGGCGACCGGGTGCCGTACGGGACGCGCGCCGTGTCACCGAGGTAGACGATGTCCTCCGCGGGGCACCGCTCGCGGAGCGCGCGCACGACCGTGAGGCCGCCCAGGCCCGAGTCGAACACGCCGAGCGGCGCGTCGCGGTGGGACGTCACGGCTCCTCGATGCGGAAGAGGTGCACCGGCTCGCGGAGGAACTCCTCGCGCGCGACGGCGTCGAGCGCGCTCCGCACGAGCCCCTCCTGCGCGTCGTGCGTGATGAGCACCACGTCGACCGCGGGCTCGCGCGCCGCCGCGCCCGAGCTCCGCTTGGTCGGCCCCTGCTGCACGATCTGCTCGATGCTGACGCCGGCGTCGCCGAGCGCGCCGGCGATCCGCCCCATGACGCCCGGGCGGTCCTCGACCGCGAAGCGCAGGTAATACCGCGAGACGATCTCGCTGAGCGGGCGGACCCGGCGAGGCTTGATCGACATGCCGCGGCCCTGCATGCCGGCGACGCCCGAGGCGATCGAGCGCGCGACGTCGAGGACGTCGGAGACGACGCTGACCGCGGTCGGCAGATCCCCGGCGCCGCGGCCGTAGACGAGCGACGGGCCGACGGCGCGCCCCTCGAGGAGCACGGCGTTGAGCACGCCGGAGACGTTGGCGAGCACGCTCTGCTTCGGGATCAGCGTCGGGTGCACGCGCAGCTCGATGGCGTCGCCGAGGTCGCGGCCGATCGCGAGGTGCTTGATCGTGTAGCCGAACCGATCGGCGTAGAGGTGGTCGGCCTCCTCGATGGTGCGGATCCCGGACGTGTGCACGTCGGCGGCGTCGACCTGCGCCCCGAAGGCGAGCATCGCCAGCACGATCAGCTTGTGCGCGGCGTCGTGGCCGTCGACGTCGAGCGACGGATCGGGCTTCTCGGCGTAGCCGAGGTCCTGCGCCTCGCGCAGCGCGGCGTCGAACGACGCGCCCGTGTCGCGCATGCGCGTGAGGATGTAGTTGCAGGTGCCGTTCACTATCGCGGTGACGCGCTCGACCCAGTCGCTCGCGAACGCGTCCCGGAGCGTGCGGATGATCGGGATGCCGCCGCCGACCGCCCCCTCGAACGCGAGGTCGACCTGGCGCGCCGCCGCCCGCGCGAGGAGCGCGGGGCCGTGGGCGGCGAGCAGCAGCTTGTTCGCGGTGACCACGCCCTTGCCGCGATCGATGGCGCGCTCGATGAGCTCGCGCGCGGGCGTCTCGCCGCCCATCACCTCGACGACGAGGTCGATCGCGGGGTCGTCGACCACGTCGGCGGGGTTCGTGGATAGCAAGCCGCGATCCAGGGCCGAGACGCGCTCCTTCTCGAGGTCGCGCACGACCACGCGCTTCACCACGAGGGGCACGCCAGCGCGCTCCGCCAGGTAGCCGGAGTTCTCGGCGAGGAGGCGGAGGACGCCGCCGCCGACCGTCCCACAGCCGAGGAGCCCGATCTGGATCGGCGCGCCGCCGCGCAGGCGCCTGCGATCGCTGGCGGCGTGGGGTTCAGGGTTCAAGTTCAAGGGCGAGCCGCCTTCCGTCTTCATGCGCGCGGAGCTTAGCGCTTCTCGCGCCGAGAGGTGACGCCTATGCTGCGAGGGCCATGGCGGAAACGATCAAGGGCGTTCTTGGCGACGAGTTCAGGTTCCACGTGGGCGAGGACGGGGGCGCCGTGGAGCGGGGGCCGCTGCTCCCGCTGCGCGTGCTCGTGGTCGCCGATCTCACCCCGCGCGATCCGCACAACGCCGGGGCGAGCCCGCCCACGGGCGCGGCCCGCGTCGACGCGGGCCGGTTCGACAACCTCTTCGCGGCGCTCCGGCCGCGGATCGCGATCGAGGTGCCGAGCGTGCTCGCGGGCGGCCGGCCGGCGCGCGTCGACCTGTCGCCCACCAGCCTGAAGAGCTTCCGGCCCGACGCGCTCTGCGCCGAGGTGCCGCTCCTGCGCTCGCTCCTCGACGGCCGACGCGTCCTCGATCGGCTGCGCGACGGCTCGGCCACGCTCGAGCAGGCGCGCGCCGAGCTCGATCGGCTCTGGGGCGGCTCCCCGCTCGTTCGCGACATCCTCGGCCTGCTCCCGGCCGCGGGCGCGGGCGCGCCTCCGGGCCGCCCCGCGGCGCCCGCGGCGGAGCGGCCCGCCGCGCCGGCGCCCGCGCCGGCCTCCGACGTGGACGCGCTGCTCTCGATGGTCGACCTCGGCGGCGGGGACGCCGGCCCGGCGCCCGCGGAGGCGGCGCCGGGCGGCCCCGGCCCGAGGCCCGCGGAGGGGGGGCGGTTCGCCGAGCTCATCGCGACCGTGGCGGCGAGCGCCCGCCCGCGCGCGGGGCAGCCCGCGCGCCCCGCCGAGGCGCTCGCGCAGCTCGAGCGCGCGCTCGGCGCGCAGCTCGGCGCGATCCTGCAGCACCCGGAGGTGCGGCGCCTCGAAGAGGCGTGGCGGGGGCTGAGCCTGCTCGTGGACCGCGTGAAGGCGGCGGAGGGCGTCCGGGTCGAGGTCGTCAGCGCGCGGCCGGACGAGGCGGCCAGCGCGCTCGCGCGGGTGCTCGCGCAGACGGCGAGCACCGAGCCGCCGGCGTCGGTCGCGATCGTGGACGTCGCGATCGACGGCAGCGCCGCCGCGCTCGCGCGCCTCGAGGAGGTCGCGCGCGTCGCCGAGGCGCACGCGCTCCCCGCCGTGGTGAACGGCGACCCGCGGCTGCTCGGGGTCGACGGCCTCGGCGGCGTCGAGCGGCTCGACAACAAGGCCGCGCTGTTCGGCGCGCCGCACCGGGCGCCGTGGCGCGCCGCGGCGGCGCGGCCGTGCATGCGGTGGGTCGCGATCGCCATGAACCGCGTGCTCGGCCGCATGCCTTACGACAAGTCGACCTCGCGGATCCGGGAGGCGGCGATCGTCGAGCAGCCGGGCGACGAGGGCGGCCGCGTCTGGATCTCGCCGGCGTACGTCGTCGGCGCGCTGATCGCGGCGAGCTTCCGCGAGACGGCGTGGCCGTGCCGCATCGCGGGCGCGAAGGGCGGCGGGGTGCTCGGGGACCTGCCGGTGCACGAGGTGAAGGGCGCGTACGAGGGCGACGAGGGCGTCGCGATCCCGACCGAGGCGTTCGTGTCGACGGACACCCAGCGCGATCTCTCGAAGAGCGGTGTGCTCCTGCTCGCGTCGGCCCCGAACAGCGACGCGGTGTACGTCCTTACCGCGCCGACGGCCTATGTCCCTCCGGAGAAGCGCACGTACGACGGCTCCACGGCCGAGCCCGAGGCGCGCCTCGAGCGCGTCTCGCTCGTCGACCAGCTGTTCGTCGCGCGCGTGGTGCAATTCCTGCGCGCGCTCGCTGCGAAGCTGCCGGCGGACAGCGACCCCGCCGAGGTCCAGCCGGTCGTCGAGGGGGCGCTGTGGACGCTGTTCGAGAACGCCCCGCCGGCCAGCATCGAGCTCGCGGTGAAGGCCGGCCGCGGCCAGGGCGGGGCCGAGGTATCGGTGACGGTGCGCCCGCGCCGTTTCCTCGGCGTCGGGCTCGACGAGGTGTCGCTCGAGATGCCGCTCGGCTGAGGCAGGATTGACGCCGCCCGGTCGGCGGGTGAAGAATCGCCGCATGCGGCTCCGCGTCGCGATCCTCATCTCCGTCCTGAGCACCCTCTTGATGACGTGCCAGCGGCCGCCGGCCCCGCAGGCGCCGGCAACTGAGTGCGGCTGCCGCAAAAAGTAGCCGGCGAAGGACGACTCTGCAGCTCCCGGGGGGAGCAGCTGCCCCTGTCGCCGCCAAGCGAGAGCTCCTCGGGCGGAGCATGCCTGTCGTGCTGCGGAGGAGCCCCGGGAGGACCCGAGATCGCTCAATCCACCTCGGAGGCCACCTCGGAGGCCACCTCGGAGGAGCTCCAAAGAGCGAATCCTGCGCGGCGCACCCACACGCACCGCAGGATTGCCACCCGCCGTCCGGCGGCGCCACCTCGACGCGATCTTTCCGAGGTGGTCGGCCGGAGCTTCTCCTTCGGTGACGACGCAGCGCACGGAATTTTCGCCCCTCTCGTCTCGACGGTGCGCATCGGATTGCGCTGCTACGCAGCCGCCGGCGCAGTCGCTCCGTTGCTCAGGCGCTCGGTGACGCCGCGGCGCGCGGTTGCTCATTAGCTCGGCGGCGCGCGGTTGCGCGCGAACTGCCCAGCTCGCGCGGCGCGCGCCATCGACTCGCCACGAAGCGGGGGTTGCGTCCGCCCTCCTTCGTCGCGAACGGCCCGCGGATTGCAATCTCCGCGGCGCATGAAGCCTCGCACCCAGCAGAACCTCCGCTCCAATCACCCGTTCGCCGGCCGCAGGGCTGTGGTGATCGGTGGGAGCATTGCGGGCTTGGTCGCAGCCCGCGTGCTCGCCGACCATTTCGACGAGGTGGACGTCATCGAACGCGACAGCATCCCCGACGACCTCCGCGAGGCCCGCAAGGGCGCGCCGCAGGCCCGCCACCTCCACGGCCTGCTCGCCCGGGGAGAGCGCATCCTGAACGACCTCTTCCCCGGGTTCACCGAGGACCTGATCCGGGACGGGGCCGTCGCCTACGACTTCGGGGTCGGCCTCGCCTGGCACCACCTCGGCGCGTGGAAGCCGCGCTTCGAGACCGGCGTGCAGACCGTGTGCATGACCCGGCCGCTGCTCGAGGCGCACGTGCGCCGACGCACGTTCGCGCTGCCCGGGGTGCGGCGCCTGGACCAGCGCGAGGTGATCGAGCTCTCGGCCTCCCCCGATCGCTCCCGGATCACCGGCGTCGTGGTCCGGCGGCGCGACGCGCCGGGCGGCGTCGAGGAGCTGCCGGCGGACCTCGTGGTGGACGCCAGCGGCCGCGGCTCGCGCGCGCCGGCGTGGCTCGAGGCGCTCGGCTACGCGCGGCCCGCCGAGTCGACCATCCAGGTCCGGGTCGGCTACGCCGGCCGGCAGTACCGGCCGCGGGATCCGGCCGCGCTCCCGTGGACGTCGCTGTACGTCCTCGGCTCGCCGTCCGACAGCCGGCGCTTCGGCAGCATCGCGCCGGTCGAGGGCGGGCGCTGGCTCGTGGTGCTCGCGGGCCTGTTCGACGATCACCCGCCCGCCGATCCCGACGGCTTCCTGGAGTTCGCGCGGGGCCTGCCGAACGACGCGGTCTACCGCGCGCTGCTCACGGCCGAGCCGCTGACGGACGTCGCCACGTACAAGTTCCCGGCGCACCTCCGGCGGCACTACGAGCGCATGGCGCGGCTGCCCGAGGGGTTCGCCGTGCTGGGCGACGCGCTCGCGAGCTTCAACCCCGTTTACGGGCAGGGGATGACGTCGGCCTGCCTCCAGGCGCTCGCGCTCGACGCCGCGCTCGCGGAGCAGCGCCGCCGCGCGGGCCCGGGCGCGATCGCGGGGCTCGCGCGCCGCTACCACGCGGCCGCGGCGAAGGCGGTCGATCTGCCGTGGCAGATGTCCACCGGCGAGGACCTCGCCTACCCCGAGACCGAGGGCCGGCGGCCGCTGCTCCAGCCGATCCTGCGCTGGTACACCGGCATGCTGCACCGCGCTGCGCAGGTCGATCGCGAGGTCTACGTGCGCTTCGTGCGCGCGATGCACATGCTCGACGGGCCCGAGGCGCTCCTGGATCCGGGCCTGATCCTGCGCGTGCTGCGCGCGGGGCGGTCAGCCTCCGCGCGCGCGGCGGCCCCGGCCGCCCCGGCCCACCGGCAGCCCGCCCGCGCCTGAGCGGCCGCGGCCGCCGCCCGGCTCCGGCCGCGTGGCGGCGGGCGCCTCCACCGGCGTGGACGCTGGCGCCGCCAGGCGCGAGCGAGCCTCTCGCGGCGCCGACCCCCGACACCCGCAGGACCTCTGGACGAGCGCCTCCCCGCGACCTCGCGCGGCGGCGGGGCGTTGCCTGCCCGTCGTGTTCTGGTAAGAGTTGCGCGCCTTTACCCATCACCGCTCGGCGCGCGAGGCGGCCCCTCGCGGAGGCAGGACATGACCGAACCGATGAATCCGCTGCTGGAGCTCGTCACCCGCGATCGAGCGCACGACTGCGATGGGTATGGCCAGGCGAACGTCTGCGTGCGGGTCGTGGGCGTCGCCGAGCTGCCGACGCGCGCCGGACATTTCCGCATCGTCGCGTTCTGGAACAACCGCGACGCCAAGGAGCACATCGCGATGGTGCACGGCGACGTCGTCGGCGCCTCGAACGTGCCGACACGGCTGCACTCCGAGTGCCTCACCGGCGACGTCATGGGCTCGCTGCGCTGCGACTGCCGCGATCAGCTCCTCGAAGGGCTGAAGAAGATCCAGAGCATGGAGCGGGGCATCCTGCTCTATCTGCGCCAGGAGGGCCGCGGCATCGGGCTCATCAACAAGATCCGCGCGTATGCGCTGCAGGACCAGGGGCTCGACACGGTCGAGGCGAACCTGGCCCTCGGCTTCCGCGACGACGAGCGCGACTACGCCGTCGCGGCGCACATGCTGCACAGCCTGAACGTGAGATCGATCGAGCTCATCACGAACAACCCGAACAAGGTCCAGCAGCTCAAGCAATACGGGGTGTCCGTGACCGGGCGCATCCCGCACGTGATCCCGCCGAACGATCACAACCGCTTTTATCTGGAGACCAAGGCGAAGCGGTCAGGCCATTTCATCGACACGTGGGGCAAGCCGCACCTGACCGAGCAGAGCGATCCGGTGGTGGTCGACGGGATGTCGCCGCCCGACTCCGAGCGGCCCCCCGCGAGCTGAGCGCCCGCGGGAGGGGGCCCGGGCCGAGCATCGTCGGCGCCCGCCGGCCCTCGTCGATGTCGACAGGGCTTCGCGGGGCGCCGCGCGGCGCTGTCGCGATCGTGTCAGGGCGCGTCGATGAGGCGGCGCACCCGGCCCGCGTGGGGGCTCGACGGGAACTGCGCGAGGAACGCCTCGGCGCGGGCGCGCGCGCCGCCTGCGCGCCCGCTGCGCAGCAGCGCGTCGATCGCGACGAGCTCCCGCTCCGCCGCGAGCCGGCCGTCCGGGAACTCGGCCCGGTGCTCGTCGAGCAGGGCGAGCGGCGCCTCCGGCGACCGCGCGAGCACCGCCCTGATCTCGGCGAGCCGCCCGGCCTCCCGGAGCAGCTCGTCGCGCTCCAGCAGGGCCGCCCGCGGCGCGGCCGGCCCAGGCGCGGCCCCGCCCTGGCCCGCGCCCCGCGGGGGCGGCTGCCCGGGCGCGGCGGTCCGAGGCGGCGGCCCTTCGCCCGGCACGAGCGGCACAGGCGCTCCGAGCGCTTGCTCGCTGCAGCCTGCGAGGAGGACGGGGAACGCGGCGGCGAGGCCTCCCGCGATCCATCGATGGCGTGACGAATGGTGAACGACGTGCATGTCGCCGGACTCCTTATGGGCCGAGCTCGCGGATCTCCGCGGACACGGGCGCGCTCGGTTGCGCATGCCCGTTCCCGGCCGCAGCTCGCCGTCGCCGATGCCGCGGTGGCGGCACGGCGTGGTCGACGTGTTCGGTTCGCGCTCCAGCAACACCGGCTCGAGCGCCAGCATCCATGGCTGACGGGTGTAGTGTAAAATTGAAGTTGGGATTGTCAACTCTGCTTACATCGATCGTCGGAAAGCAGCGCGATGCCTTGTCGAAGGCGTCGGTTGGCCCATTGAGCACCTCTGGCTCAAAACGTGCCCAAACCGTGCCCATGACGCGCTCAAGACGTGCTTACAACGCGCTCAAGACGTGCTTAAAACGTGCCGGCGACGCCCGCGCCGACGCCGCCCCTCGCGGGTGCGAGCGAGATTCGGAAACCGTGCGTGTCGGGCCCGGAAATGCCCCGGCGCGGCCCGTGAAACAGAACCGGAATCAGCACGCCGGTGGCGGAGCCGAGCACGGCGCCCGTGAGCACATCGGTGAAATAATGGCGATCGCCGGCGATGCGCAGGTAGCCGGAGAGCGCGGCGAGCGCCACGCCGTTCGCCCACACCCACGGCGCCGCGCGGTATCCGCGCATCGACGCCACGGTGCCGCTCGCGGCGGCGAGGGCGAACGTGGCCGTGGCGTGGCCGGAGAAGAACGAGAGATGGTCGTCGTTCGGGAGGGGGCCCGAGAGGCCCTCACCGGGGCGGAGCACATCCGGGTTGTCGAAATGGGAATAGGGCCGCTCGCGGCCGACGATGTACTTGGTGACCTGGTTCAGGCC
The DNA here is from genome assembly GCF_028553905.1 of Sorangium sp. So ce836. Taxonomy (NCBI): domain Bacteria; kingdom Pseudomonadati; phylum Myxococcota; order Polyangiales; family Polyangiaceae; genus Sorangium; species Sorangium sp. So ce836. The sequence goes on from NZ_CP102233.1 coordinate 8,445,639, forward strand.
CATCGCCACCACCGTCGCTTCGGTGACGATCACGAGGTCGGCGGCGATGTTCTCGGAGCGCCCGTCGTACCACGCGGCGAGCGCGGTGAGGCCCAGCGCGGCGACGGGCGCGACGGCGAGGACCGTCACATTGCTGAGGTCATGGGCGGTGTTCGGGTTGCCCCTCCACACGAGCGCGTCGCGGACCGACGTGTCGAGCGCGTTCGCCGCGCACCAGCGGCACGGCTCGGGGGCGAGGCCCTTCTTCGCGAGCTCGGAGGCGACCCACGCGGCGCCGCCAACGACGGCGATGGGCAGATCGATCTCCGCCCGGTACGCGAGCTCGGGAGGCGGCTCGGCGGCGGCGGCGGCGGGCGACAGGGCGACGAGGAAGGCGGGCAGAGCGATCGCGGCGGTACGCACGGAGGGGCGGGAGCGTACTCTGGGCGGGTCAGGCGCGCGACGGCCCCGGCGCGGCGAGCAGCAACCCGTCGAGCAGGCGCGCGTGGGCGTCGTCGACCATGCGCCGGAGCTCCACCGGACCGGCCTTGGACAGCGCCCCCGACGCCGCGAGGGTCGCGAGGCCGTGGTGCATCGCCCAGATCGGGACCGCCAGCGCCATCGGATCGCCCGGCGGGAACGCCCCGGCGCGCTGCGCCTCCTCGATGAACCCGAGGAGCAGGCCGAGGCTCCGCGAGGTGGCCGCCGCGACCCGCGGGTCGTCGGCGTCCACCTCGCTGGAGTACATCACGTGGAAGGGCGCCGGGTGCTCCAGCGCGAAGCGGACATACGCGTAGCCGGCGGCCAGGAAGCGCGCCCGGAGCTCGCCCCCGGCCTGCTCGAGGGCGGCCGCGATCTGCGCGGCGAGCCCCGTGCTCGCCTGCACGGCGAGCTCCGTCATCAGGGCGCGCTTGTCCGCGAAGTGGCGGTACGGCGCGGCGTGCGAGACGCCGATCCGCCGCGCGACCTCGCGCAGCGTGAAGCTCGCGTTCCCCTGCTCCTCGATGAGCGCGAGCGCCTCCTCCAGCACCGCGCGCCGGAGGTCGCCGTGGTGATAGGGCCGCTCGACGGAGCGCGACGCGGGAGCAGGGGGGGTGCGCGCGCGCGGACGGCGGCGCCTTGCGGGGGGAGCCACAGCGCAGGGGCACGATACCACGAAGACCGGCCGCCAGAGGGCCCGCGGGGCGGGCTCGAAGAAAATGTAGACGGCGGAAACTTTCCGGATGTTGTCACTGTCATCATCGGGCGCGCGGCGGCCCCTGGGGGCGCGTCGCGCGGCACGTCCCGTCCACTTCACCCCGTCCAGGAAAGGAGCCCCGTATGTCCGAGCCCCGTCGATCCCCCGAGCGCGAACGCCTCCTCGCCGCCGTGGAGCGCGTCCGCGGCGTCGCCGTCGCCCACGCCGAGGCGTCCGAGCGGCTGCGCACGCTCGCGCCCGCGGTCGTCGATGCGCTGCAGTCGAGCGGCCTCTTCGCGATGGCGGCGCCGCGCGCGGTCGGCGGCGCGGAGAGCGATCCGCTGACGCAGCTGGAGGTCTTCGAGGCGATGGCGCGCGCGGACACGTCCGCGGGGTGGTCGCTGATGATCAGCGCGCTGCTCGCCGCCCTCGCCGGGGGCACCTTGGCCGACGAGGGGGCGCGGCAGGTGTTCGCGGGGCCGTTCCCCTCACTCGCGGGGCTGCAGGTCCCGAGCGGGCTCGCGCGGCGGGTCGCCGGCGGGTACGTCCTCGAGGGCCGCTGGGCGTTCGGCAGCGGCGTGCGGCACGCGCGCTGGGTGTTCACCGGCGCGATCGTGGCGCCGGAAGGCGGGGCCCCTCCGGCGGGGCCGCCCGAGATGCTCAGCCTCGCCGTCCCGATCGAGCAGGTGGTCGTCGAGGATACGTGGGACGTCGCCGGCTTGCGCGGCACCGGGAGCGATCACTACCGGATCGAGGGCGCGTTCGTGCCCGAGGCGCTGACGTGCGCCTTCCCTGGCGCCCCGCGGCGGCGCGGCGGCGCGCTCTACGCGATCCCCCTCGTCGCGCTGCTCGCGGCCGGCCACGTCGGCTTCGCGCTCGGCGTCGGGCGGCGCGCGCTCGACGAGATCGCCGCGGTGGCCCCGCGGCGCATCAAGGCGTGGCCGCAGCTCGCGCTGGGCGGCCACGCGGCCTTCCACATGGACCTCGGGCGCGCGGAGGCGAAGCTCGCCGCGGCGCGCGCGTACGCGTTCGACGCGCTCGGGCGGATGTGGGACCGGGCGCGCGCGGGCGAGGCGCTCGCGATCGAGGACTGGGCGGAGATCCGGCTGGTCCAGACGTACGTGACCGAGGTCGCCGCGGAGGTCGCGGGCTTCGCCTACCGCGCTGGCGGCGGGAGCGCGCTATATGCGGCGAGCCCGCTGCAGCGCTGCTTCCGCGACATGCACGCGGCGACGCAGCACATCGCCGCGACCGACGACGCGTACGAGTTCGCCGGGCGCGCGCGGCTCGGGATCGCCGAGCTGCACCCGCTGCTCGCCCCGCGAGCGGCCGCGGGCGGCGATCGGGACTGACTCAGCCGGCGTGAAGGATCCGAAGGCGATCGGGCTCCGCCGGATCTCGATCAACGACTTGGACTGGCGGCCAAGCCCATTGCCAAACGCTGATGCCTGGCGTGCGGGAGAGCTGGATCTGCCCGCGGGTGCCTTCGACCGCGACGCGCGCCCAGGATTCGGCGGTGCGCGCCCGGTCCGCGCCGCCAGAACGCAGCACATCGGCGAGGACGGCGACCGTGTCGTAGCCCTCGAAGGCGACGAACGAGGGAGCTTCGGCCAGCCGCTCGCGCAGCGCCGTCGCGACTCGGGCACCGAGCGGGCTGAGGCGCTCGGGCAGGTAGCGCAGGAACGGGATCGCGGCGCCGTCGGCGCCCAGCAACCTCGCCCATTCGGCGAACTCCGGTTGCCCGGCCGGAGCACCCATCATGATCTCGGCGAGGCGCTGGTCGCGGCGGACAGCCTTGACGATCGACACCGCCGGCTCCGGGTAGCCGACCAGAAGAAGGAGGGCTGTCGCGCGATTGTCGACGAGCTCGTCGCGCACGGCCGCGGGGGTGAGCGCGCGCATGTCGAGCTCGATGACGGTGCCGCCGCGTGGAGCGAGGTGGTCCCGCAGGATGCGGGCCCCAGACGCCCAGTAGACGCTCGAATCGGCTGCTACGGCGACGCGCCTGTGGCCCGCCCCGAGGAGGAAGCTCGCGTAGATCCGCCAGCCGTGGGACTGCGCCGGGGCGAGGCGCGCGACCCATTCCGTTGGCTGTTCGGTGAGCGCGTCGAGAACCGCTGACGAGCAGAGGAACGGCAGGCCGAGGGCGTTGGCCCTGGCGGCAGCGGCGCGAGCGGCGACGCTGTGATATTCCCCCGCCAAGGCAGCCACGCCCAGGCGAGCCAATTCATCGACGGCCGCCGCGGCCCTCTGTGGATCAGCCGCGGTGTCTCGGACCACCAGCTCGAGCGGTCTTCCGACGATCCCGCCGGCGTCATTGGCTTCGCGAACGGCCAGCTCGAGTCCAGCGAGCAAGTGCCGGCCTGCCTCGACCCAGCTGGGCCGAGTCAGCGGAACGAGAGCGCCGATCTGGACGGGTGATCCGTCGGTCCGCTCCGCTCCAGGTGGCGACAGCGGCGTACTCATGCGTTGGCGTCTCTCCGCCTGGCCGGCCCGTGCGCGGTTTTCTTTCCCTCGCGGCCCGCCGTCAGATCACGCCGAGCGCGATCATGGCGCGTGCGACCCGCAGGAACCCCGCGACGTTCGCGCCAATCACATAGTTGCCCGACACGCCGAGCTCCTCGGCCGTGTCGTAGCACGTGCGATGGATGTTCGTCATGATCTCGGCGAGCCGCTTTTCGGTGTGCTCGAACGACCACGAGTCACGGCTCGCGTTCTGCTGCATCTCGAGCGCCGAGGTCGCCACGCCGCCGGCGTTCGCCGCCTTGCCCGGGCCGAACGCCACCCCGGACTCGAGGAAGACGCGCACGCCCTCGGGCGTGGTGGGCATGTTCGCGCCCTCGGCGACGGCGCGACACCCGTTCTTCACCAGCGTCGCCGCGTCGCGCGCGTTCAGCTCGTTCTGCGTCGCGCAGGGGAGGGCGATCTGGCACGGCACCTCCCAGACGTTGCCGCCCGACACGAAGCGCGAGCGCCGGCCGCGCCGCGTCGCGTACTCGCCGATGCGAGCGCGCTCGACCTCCTTCACCTGCTTGAGCAGCGCGAGATCGATGCCGTCGGGGTCGTGCACGTAGCCGCTCGAGTCCGAGCACGCAATCACGTGGGCCCCGAGCTGCTCCAGCTTCTGGATCGCGTAGATCGCGACGTTGCCCGAGCCCGACACCACGCACGTCTTGTCCGCGAGCTTCTCGCCGCGCGCCCGCAGCATGTCGGCGACGAAGTAGACGGCGCCGTAGCCGGTCGCCTCCTTGCGCACCAGCGAGCCGCCCCAAGCGAGGCCCTTGCCGGTGAGCACGCCCGACTCGTAGCGGTTCGTGAGGCGCTTGTACTGCCCGAACATGTACCCGAGCTCGCGCTCGCCCACGCCGATGTCGCCCGCCGGCACGTCGGTGTACTCGCCGAGGTGGCGGTGGAGCTCGGTCATGAAGCTCTGGCAGAAGCGCATGATCTCGCCTTCGGACTTCCCCTTGGGGTCGAAGTCCGCGCCGCCCTTGGCGCCGCCGATCGGCATCCCGGTGAGCGCGTTCTTGAAGACCTGCTCGAAGCCGAGGAACTTGATGGTCCCGAGGTAGACCGTCGGGTGGAAGCGGATGCCGCCCTTGTAGGGGCCGAGCGCGCTGTTCACCTGCACACGGAAGCCGCGGTTCAGCTGCACCTCGCCGCGGTCGTCGACCCACGGTACGCGGAAGATCACCTGGCGCTCGGGCTCACAGATGCGCTCGATGATCTTCTGCCGCGTCAGCTCGGGGTGCTTCGAGAGCACCGGGCCGAGGGACTCCAGGACCTCACGGACGGCCTGGTGGAACTCCGATTCGCCGGGGTTGCGGCGAACGATCTGCTCGAAGAGTGGCTCAACTTTCTCGTCCAAATGCACCATGTCGCGGGAGGTATACACCGGCCAGGCGCGCTGTGCATTCGCCGTCGCCATCGCACCCGATTGTTCGGAGGTTGCAGCCCGCCCATCAGGGCAGCATCAGTGTCAAATTGCTGATACGATGTAATTCTCAGGAGGATGGCGGACCGCGGGAGGCACCTTCTGTCCCCTGACGCGGGCGTGGCTATTCGCCCTTGACATCGTATCGCGCTGAGCATCGCGAAGGGGCGCAGGTAACCGAGCTCACTGCACTCGGGCGAACGAGGAAGGGCGCGGCGACGGAAGGCCGCAGACAGCATGCAAGGGGGACCATCGTAGGGACTCAGGGAGACTGGGGTGAGTCCTCGCCCTGGCCCCCCCCGAGCGCCAGGAGCTCGTGTGCTCGCGCGCGCGTGAGCACCGCCGGCACAGCGTTCAAGCACGCGCGCGCGTCCCCCTGTGGACGGGGCACGTCACGTCGGTCATCCGCAGGTGCCACACCGCTGTGTCGCGGCTACTTGAAGATCTTCATGTGGGGACGCGCCATCAAGCGGTCCACGTAGGCCTCCAGCTTGGGCCGCCCCGGCGGCGCGCCCCACAGGCGCTTCCAGATGAACATCGAGCCGATCATCACGTCCGCCGCGGTGAACCAGTCGCCGAACAGGTACGGACCGTCCCCGAGCTCGCCCTCGACGACGTCCATGGCCGTCTCGAAATTCGTCCACCCCCGCTGCGGCAGCGTCTCGACCTTCATCAGGTGATCGCTCATCGCGCACGCCAGCGCGAGATCGCAATGCAGTGAGCGCGGGCCCGAGGGGTTGAGTTCGCTCAGGACGGAGAAGTTGCTCGGAGCCGGAGGTGCACGGACAGGAGCCGAGGCGGGTCGTTCCTGGCGGCCTCTGCGTCGCGCCACTCGCCCAGGTGGACGAGCTCGTACCCGGACGACAGAGCGGCATTCACGTACTCGGAGACATCGTGCAGGAACGCAGGCACGCGCTCGGGCTCGCCCGTCTCCCGGTTGACGAAGTTGGCCTGACCTCCGCGCATCTGCCGCATGGGGTGCAGCTCGCACAGGAAGAGCTCGCCGCCTGCGCGCAGGGCGCGCGCGGCCTCGGCGAAGATCGCGTCGACATGCTCGATGTGCTCCAGCACGAGCATGGCAATCACCACGTCGAACGAGCCGAGAGCGGCCGGCCAGGGAGAGCGGATGTCGTGCTGCACGAACCGGACGCGGGGGGAGCCCACGCGCGCCCTCGCCTGCCGCAGCATGCCTTCGGAGAAATCCAGCGCGAGGACGCTCCCCGCGCGCTCGGCGAGCCACTGCGTGTTGAGCCCCGTGCCGCAGCCGATCTCGATCACGTCGCGGCCGGCGATCGTCAGGCCCCGCGCCCGGAGGACCGCGGCCGAGAGCTCGCGGGTCCGGTTGGGGTCGTCATCGTACGTCGCGGACCAGCGATCGTACGCGGTGGCGATCTCGGGCTTGCCCGGAGAGGTGGACATCCGCGGCCTCCCTACAACCCGAGCTCGGTCAGCCCCGGATGATCGTCCGGACGGCGGCCGAGCGGCCAGTGGAACTTCCGATCTTCCGCAGCGATGCGCGCGTCATTGATGCTCGCCTCGCGCCGCCGCATCAACCCGTGCGCGTCGAACTCCCATTGCTCGTTGCCATGGGACCGGTACCAGTTCCCGCTGTCGTCGTGCCATTCGTAGGCGAAGCGCACCGCGATCCGGTCGCCCGTGAACGCCCAGACCTCCTTGATCAGGCGGTAGTCCAGCTCCCGCTGCCACTTGCGGTGCAGGAACGCCTCGATCGCCTCCCTGCCCTGGAAGAACTCGGCCCGATTCCGCCAGCGGCTATCGACGGTGTACGCCAGCGCCACGCGCGCGGGCTCCCGGCTGTTCCAGGCGTCCTCGGCCAGCCGCGCTTTCCGGGCGGCGGTCTCGGCGGTGAAGGGCGGCAACGGCGGACGCGACGCGGCAGGATCCTGGCTCACGGTGCACCTGCGCGAACCTTCGTCGAATCGCCCGTCCCGGGCAACCCCTTTTCGCGCTCGGGGGGCTCTCCCGCTCCCCTCCTCCCGCCCACACGCGCGGCCGCCGCTCGGGCTCGCCGCCCCGGGGAATCGTCGCCGCAGGCCCCGGTGCGGGCGCCCTGGAGGAGCCGCGGCGGGGCTTGACGCTCGCGCCGTCGAGGAGAACTCGTTAGAGTTGCTCTGCGCTTGGAGACGCCCGCGCGCTCGATGGCACGATGACCCTCCCGGAAGCACCTCGGCGACACGACCGCGGCGCGGGCCGCCGGCCTCGCGGCCGCAGCGAGCCCGCTCCTCCGGAGGTGGCCGGCCCGGACGGCGCGGCGCTGGCGGGCCGTCGCGCCCGGGGCGCGGGGCCGTGAGCTCCGATCCGCCGGGCGCCGACTACCTCGACGCGATCTTCGCGGCGATCCGCGGGGGCGCGGCCCAGCTCACGGCGATGAAGGCGTGGCTCGGCAGCGCCCAGCGCGCCGCGTCCTCGTCCTCGTGGCGCTTTCAGTTCCTCGCCGCCGCGCGCGCGGCGCACCGGCGAGCCGGCGCCTACCTCGACGAGACCGAGGAGCGGCTGCGCCGGCTCGGCCCCGACGATCAGGTCCCGGCCCCGCTCGACCGGCTCCCGAGGAACGTCGCCGCGATGCGCGCGGATCTCCGCGCCGAGGAGCAGCACCTGCATCGCCTCGAGACGGAGGCCACCGCCCGGCACGAGGCGAGCTCTGGCGCGCGAGGGAAGCGGAGCGCCTCCTAGCCTCGACGTGGCGCGTCTTCGAGGATGTGGGCCAGTAGATGTGGGTCAGTACAAGAGGCTGCGCGAGCTCAGCCGGGGGCCGGCGGCTTGCGGGCTTCGCGGCCTTCGGGCCCCCGGCGGGCGCCGGGGGCGGCGCGCCGAAGCTGGCTCAGCGCGGGAGGGGCATCCACGCGCCGTCCGTCGGAACGTGGATGTGCGCGGGCAGGCGCTTCGTCGCGGCGCGCTGAACGAACGCCGTGACCGGCTCGCGGTAATGGCCAAAGGTGGTGTGGTGGATCGGGATCACGTGGCGGGGGCGGAGGAGCGCCGCGGCGGCGACGGCCTCCTCGGCGTCCATCGTGCGGAGGCCGCGCGCGCCGTCGACCCCCACCGCGCCGAGGTGCGGCAGCCACAGGTCGATGGGCGCAAAGCGGGCCGCCACCGCGCGCATGGGATCGGTGAAGACCGAATCGCCGGTCCAGTAGATCGAATAAGGCGTCGCGCCCTCCCAGCGCAGCACATACCCGTTGCCCTTTCCGAGCGTCGCGTCGAGCGCCGCATCGTGGGAGTGGTTCGCCGGGACGGCGAGGATCCGGAGGCGGCCGGCGCGGGTCGGAATGACCGTCTCGCCGTCCCAGTCGAGCGGCGTCAGCCTGGTGAACCCCGCGGCGCGCGCGGCGTCGGCCGCGTCGGGCGGGACGACGAAGGTGACGTCCTTCGGGAGGATCTCTCTCGCGACCGCATCGAAGTGATCGGCGTGGTTGTGGCTGAGGAGGATGACGTCGAGTCGCCCGAGCGGCTCCGCAGGAGGATCCGTGTAGCGGGCGACCGGCGCGTTCTCGACGCCGGTCGACGGGTGCTTCGGGAGGACGAACACGGCAGGCCCGCGCGGCCCGAGGACGGGATCGGTGAGGAGCCGGAGCCCGTCGCGCTCGAGGATCGCCGTCGGACCGCCGCGCCACTGGAGGCGCCCGCTCGATGCCTCGGCGTCGGCCGCCGCGCCGGCCGACGGCTCGACGCCGGCCGACGCAGCGGCCGGCGGGGCGCTGGCGTCGGCGCGGTTCGCCGGCGCGCATGCGGCCAGCGAGAGCGCGAGCAGCGGCGCGGCGAGGGCCGCCGCGCGCGCCGGCGGCGTCCGCGGGAGGCGCGCCGACCGCTGGCCGGGGCGGGGCACCGCGCCGGCGCGGTGAGGGCTCGAGGGCTGCTCGGCACGCCCCACCGGCATGCTCGGGACACACTGGATCTGGTTCATCGTCGTCGCCTCCCTGGCCGCGCGGTGGCGAGGAGCACCTCGGCGAGGGAACGCGCGCGCGCGGCCGCGCCCGGTCCCCCCTCGCGGACGGCGGTCACCGTCGCGCCGTCGATCAGAAGCAGGAGCTGCGGCGCCAGCGCGGCGGCGTCCGGCACGCCGGCCTCGCCCAGGAGCCCCTCGAGATAGTCGATGAGCCGCTGCTTGTGGCGCTGCGACGCCTCGTGGGCGGGGTGGCTCCGGCTCGCGACCTCGACCATCGTGTTGAGGAACGCGCACCCGCGGAAGTCGTTCGCGGCGAACCGCTCGGAGAGCGCGTCGAAGACCGCGAGCGGCCGGTCCCGCGGGTCGCTCGCGAGGGCCTCGACGCGCCCGGCCAGCCACGCGCGAAAGCGCGCGTCGCGGGCGTCGAGCACCGCCACGAGCAGCTCGTCCTTGGTCCGGAAGTGGCGATAAAAGGTGGCCTTGGCGACGCCCGCCTCGGCGATCAAGCGATCGACGCCGACGGCGCGATACCCCTCCGCGTAGAAGAGGCGCTCCGCGACCTCGAGGATGTGGCTCCGGGCGTCGCTCACGCCCCTGATTAATACAGACAGGTCTGTCTTGTCAAGGGCGCATGACCGCCGGCCCGCGCGGTCGGCGAGAGCGCTGGCTGCGCGCGCCGGAGATCTGTCCTGGGCCGCGTCGGCGTGCTGGCGCGGCGGCGCCGGCCGGGCCCGCGACGCCGCCGCGCGGCCACTTCCGGGCTCACTCGACCTCGATCAGGAGCTCGCTCGCCGAGAGCACGATGGCCCTCGAGTCCACGACATTGCTGTTCACGACGGCGACCACGGCGGCCTTGCGACACGAACGTTCAAGCAAAAAGCAGCTCGCGCGCACGCGAACGCGGCTCGCGCGCGCCGATAGACCGAACAGCTTGACTATCGGTCTTGCCGTCCTAACCTGAGCTCGTTCACCATCATCAAACGCGGCGCGTGACCCGCAGAGGGGTGGCTCGTGAACTCCGGACATCTGGTTACGCCCAAGCTTCGGCTCGTGAGGCCGCTCGGACAAGGAGGGATGGGGAGCGTCTGGGTCGCCGACCACCTCTCCCTCGGGTCGCAGGTCGCCGTGAAGTTCATGGCCCCGGAGATCGCGCATAGCGCCGGGTTCGCCGAGCGCTTCCGGCGCGAGGCGATGACGGTGGCGCAGCTCAAGAGCCCCCATGTCGCACAGGTGTTCGATCAGGGCGTGACGGAGGCGGGGGTGCCGTACATCGTCATGGAGCTGCTCGATGGCGAAGATCTGAAGAGCCGTATTCATCGCCTCGGCCCGATGTCGCTCCATGAGCTCGCGTGCGTCGTGAGGCACGTCGCCAGGGCGCTGGGGCGCGCGCACCAGCTCGGCATCGTCCACCGCGACATCAAGCCGGAGAACATCTTCCTCACGGCCCTCGAGGACGAGGGCGAGCTCTTCGTCAAGGTGCTGGACTTCGGCGTGGCCAAGCAGCCGGTGAGCTGCGATCAGGGCATGACGTCGACGGGGAGCTCGTTCGGGACGCCGCTTTACATGAGCCCGGAGCAGCTCCTCAGCGCCAAGCACGTCGACTCCCGCGCGGATCTGTGGGCGCTCGGCGTCGTCGGGTACTATGCCATCACCGGCCGGGTGCCGTTCGCAGGAGAGACCCTGGGCGCGCTCTCCGTGGCCATCCACGCCGGCGTGTTCCCCCTCCCCAGCGTCATGAGACGGGACGTCCCGCACGCCTTCGACGCCTGGGTCACGAAGGCGCTGCAGCGCGATCCGGCGGCGCGGTTCGGGTCGGCCAGGGAGATGGCCGGCGCGCTCGATCAGTCGCTCTTCAGCCTCGCGCTCGCTCCGACGCTCGCGGCCGGCGCGCTCGCCACGCCGCTGCAGTGGCCGCCGCCGTTCCCGCCGGCCGAGCGGGCGGCGCACACGCAGGTCCCCGACAGCGCGGGGCCGCCGCACAGCGGTGGCCAGGCGCGGACGTTCCGCGGGCTCGTCCTGCCGCGCCCGCGCGCTGGACGAGCCCGCGCCGGGTTCCGGCTCGCGGTGGGCGCCGCGCTCGCGGGGGCTGCGGCGCTCGGGCTCACCGTCTTCTTCAGGCAGGGTGACCTCCAGGCGCAGGGATCGCCCGCCGCCGAACGCTCGGCCGCGCTCGAGGCGCCCGGGCACCGGGCCGCGCCATCCGAGCCGCCGCGGCCCGCCCAGGTCGCGCCGCCCGAGCCGCCGCTCGTACGACCCGCAGAGGAGCCTCAGCCAGCACCGACCAGCGCTCCGCCCTCGACGCCGCCCCCGCGCCCGGCCGCCTCCCTCGCGCCGTCCCCTGCCCTGCCTGCGCCCGTGACGGCCAGGCGAGCCGCTCCGCCGAACCCGGGGCCCGCCGCGACGACGAGCGCGCGGGCCGCCGTGGACAGGATCGGCTTCTGAACGGCTCGCCGTGGCGCGGCGGCGCGCTTCTTCAGGGGACGCCGATCTCGACCTTCAGGGGACGCTCATCTCGAACGCCACGCCGTAGTTGGGCTGGGCCTTGCCCGTGACCGAGCCGACGAACGGATCCGAGTCGCGCAGCTGACCCCAGCGCGTCGTGCCGCCCGGCATCGCGCTGCCGTCGGTCGTCGCCGCGTAGCCGACCATCACGCCGGAGGCGGGGAGGTTCCGCGCCGTGATCTCGACCGAGTCGCCGTCGATCTCGACGCCGGTGATCTCGATCCGGGTGTTGCCGCTCCAGAGCTCGAAGCCGCGGCCTTGCGCCCACTCGGTGAGCGCCGTCTGGTGGGGAGACGGCAGCGCGGTGTCCCACGCGAGCGGCGGCACCGGGACGTGGAAGTGCACGGTGACGACGTTGCCGCTGCGCTCGACCCGCGTCGGCTGGAGCGGCTGCCAGTCCTTCCCGAGGACGACCTTCTCGAAGTAGACCTGGCCGTATTTCTCGCCGAGCTGCTGGTACCCGTTCGCGTTGAGGTGGATATGATCGTTCGCGTACGGATACTGGTACTTCGGCCCCGAGCAGAGGACGTCGCCCGGGTGGCTCACGCCCACGTGCCACTGCGCCAGGGTCGACGTCGACCGCGAGCCCGCCTCGAGGGGCACCGAGTGCTGCTGGGACACCAGCATCGGGATGCTCCGCGTCTGCCCGGTGAGCGGCGGGATATCCTGGTTGTAGTCGGACCACAGCTTGACCAGATCGCCCTCGTAGGTCGAGCTGCCGGCGTCGGCCTCGCCGTGCGTGATGATGATGGCGCCCACGCCGAACGTCTTGCCGGCCTTGCTGGCGAGCTTCGCGATCGCCTCGGCCTCGAACAGCGTCGCCGCGTACGCGCGGCCCATGGTCGTGTCGCCGCTGACCACCTCGGTGGCGCCCTTCCGGAGGACGCTCATCGGCTGCCCGCTCTCGCCGACGACGGTGTGCACCGTGACGTGGTCGCCGACCATCGCGGCCTTCGCCAGCGACGAGATCTGATCGGCCATCGCCGTGTGCGGCGTCTCGCCGTAGAGGTTCTTCGGGTAGGCGCTCGGGTACGTCGTCGCGAAGGGGCGGATGGGCTCGACGAGCGGCACCAGGGAGAGGGCGCTGCTCTCCGGGTCGAACGGGGGCACGCTCGCGTTCCCGAGGGACAGCTTGAGGTTGTCGAAGCGCTGCTGCGTCCCGATGGGCGGGTTCGCCTCGGCGCCGACCGACAGGCTCTGTCCCGTGCCGACGATGCCGGTCCAGTCCCAGGCCGGCGCCGGCGTCACGCTGCCGCCCGAGCCGCCGGCGCCCGCCGCGTCGCCCCCGGTGCCCGCGCCGCCCCCGCCGTCCGCCGCGCCGCCGGAGCCGGTCGAGGCGCTGGCGCCGCCGGCGCCGCTCCCGCTGCTCGTCGCGCTCTGGCCGCCGGAGCCGCCGTCGCCCCCAGCGCCGGAGGAGGACCCGCTCGATGAGTCGCACCCGATCCCCATCAGGAGAAGCGCGAGGATACCTGATGAGCTGAGGCCCAAGAACAAAGGTTTTCGCATGAGTGGCTCCTTGTCGCCGCACGAGCTGGGCCGCGCGGTCCCCGCGTCCGGGAGGGTGGCTCACCGATCCTCGCGATCAAGGTGGGCCTGCGATGCTGCGAAGGCGATCCAAGCTGGCGTCAGGCAAGGTTATCCAGGGCCGCGGCCCAGGACGCGGGCTGTGGTGTGCGGTAGGCGCGTAAGAGAACCGAACCGGTTCAGTTTGTCAAGTTTTCTGTGGAGCGACCTGCGACTCGGCAGGATCTCGGCGGGAGAGCGTGCCAGCGAGCGTGACATGTCACGGTGCGAGCGTGACATGTCACGCCCTCGATCGTGACGACTCGTGGCCGCTCTCCCAGCCGCCCCGCCCAGCACCCCGGCCAGGCACGCGCGATCAGCCGCATTCTTCGGCCTGACGGCGCCGCCGCGACGCGAAGGCGCGGCGCTCGTCCATGTCGCGGAGCACGCGCACGAGGCGGCATACGCCTTGCCTGACTGCGCGCAGGCTCGGTACACACCCGAGCTCCTGACCAGATCACCCCCGCTATTTCCTTGAATCAACGCTGAGCATTCCACCCTTCTTGGAGGTGCCATGACGAATTCACATGAAGGTAGCTCGCCGCGAGGCGCGCCGGTCCTTGTCATGATGTCCGCTGCCTTCGCGCTGCTGTCTGGCTGTTATTCGGCCGTCGACGCGGGGGACGCCGAGCCCGTCCAGGAGGCCATCTCCGGCCTGACCCTGACCGGCCAGACATTCCGGTCGGTGAGCTTCTCCAGCGGGACGCCGTCGGAGAGGTGCCGCGTTCCGCCGGTCGATCCGAGCGCGACGCCCAAGGTGCCCATCTTCGCTCCGAACACGCAGATCACCATCAAGCGCCGCGGCCTCCTGATGGGCATCTGCACGGTCGAGTCGACGACGAGCAGCGATCCTACCGTGTTCGAGATGAACGAGGTCGCGTACGGCAATCGGGTCTACTGGGCGCTGTACGACGACCCGACGCCGCCGTACACGACGTTGCCGGAGATCGAGGTGTCGAACGAGTACGCGCCGGGGGCCGCGCCCGCGCTCGCCGCGCCCGCCACCAGCATGGCCGACGCGCAGACGACCTCGTGGACCAACCACGGAGTCATGGAATACACCTACCGGAGCCCGAGCGCGGGCGTCGTGTACACGGTCGCCCACCCCACGGAGCGGGGTGCGTTCGACCAGGTGAAGCTCATCCATGAGTCCGACACGACCCGGAACGGCGTGTGGGCGGTCGCGATCAACGGGAACTCGCAGTCAGGGGCGACGCAGAGCTATCATATCACCTCGACCCAGATCAGCCCGCTCAGCTTCCCCGGGATGAACACGTTCATCACCGACCCGCTCCCCTATTCCGTGTCGTTCCACGCCAGCTCGGACTCGAGCTGCGTCAACACGCACGTCCGGGTCGGCGGCCGCATGGAGGCCGCCTTTCGCCAGGGGATGGCGGAGATCGTGCGCGACGAGCTCGCCAGCGTCGCGTCGGGCCTGACCGTCACGTGGTCGCGGGGGTGCGACGCAGGGGCCGGCCTGGACAATTTCGTCAACAAGATGGCGCGCCGTTCCCGTGGGGTGCAGATCGAGCAGCGCTTCAGCGAGATCGGCGGCGTCCCGGCCCGCCGGGACGCCGTGGCGCGCGCCGTCAAGTCCGTGTACGACTGCCTGCTCGACGCGCCCGACGTCCTGTCCGAGTCGCCCGGCGACCCCGCCAACCCGACGACGTTCCTCGCGGACAGCGTGGACGCGTCGTACGCCGGCGGCAGCGTCTGCCCGCGCTTCGTCGCCGAGGTCGACCTCGTGAAGACGGCGAGCGGGCACACGCACTCGATCCGACCCACCGTGTGCGAGGCCGGCGATCAGGTGCACGTCGACTACTACTGGTACAACGAACCCCAGGTCGCTTACGAGCGGCTCGGCGGAGGCGACATCACCTACGACGCCGCCTGCACGCCGACTTACGCGGTCGACAACGTGAACTTCCAATTCGACTACATCGATCCCGGCAACCTGGCGATCGGCAGCTCGGGCAAGACGCGCATCCGCGCGGTCGCGCGGGCCAAGAGCGCGGGCGGCGCGCTGAAGGCCGTCAGGTTCGAGATCGATTGACCCCGGTCCCTCCGCGACGTCGCTGGCTCGCCCTGCTCGACCTCTCGACGACGAGCGACGATCCCTTGTAAACAGCCTGACGGCGGGCGACACCACGAGGCGCTCACGTTGCGCCGTAGGGCGGCCCCCACCCGGCCGGCGGCGCCCCGAACCCCGGCGGCGCCCCGAACCCCGGCGGCGCCCCGCCGTCGCCCCGGCGCCGCCCTCGTTCAGGTGGAACTGCACCCGCTGCTTCGCCTCGTCGAAGCACACCCCGCTCAGCTGCTCGCCGATCAGGGGCCGCCCCTCGAGCTCCCGGAAGCGCTCCTCCAGGTCGAGCCTCAGCCTCGGAATCACGAGCGGCTCATCCTCGGACAGCTGCTGCGCATCGCCGCGGAGGCGGTCGAGCCTGCCCAGGCGCCCTCGGATCGCCTTGACGTTAGCATGCTAGCATTCTACCATGCGTTGTACATGGCGGACGACGTGAAGCAGTTCAACGTGTATCTGCCGACCGAGCTGATTCGCGAGGTCAAGCATCACGCGGTCGACACCGAGCAGTCGCTCTCGGCGATCGTGGCCGCCGCGCTGCGCGCCTACCTCGACGAGCAGCGACGCAAGCGGAGGAAGCATGGAGACTGAGGGCATCGAGGGCCTGCTCATCGAGACCCACAACTGGGGCAAGACGGTCGCGTTCTGGCGGGGCCTCGGCTACGAGCTCGATTTCGAGACCGATCACCACTCGGGCCGCCTGCGCCACCCCCGCGGCGGCCCCTACATCTTCGTCGCGGAGCGGCCGAGCGACCGCGCGCTGCAGGTCCTGCCGGTGGTCGCCGTCGTCGACCCCGCGCGGTTCTCGCCGCCGAGCGCCGGCGCCGTCCTTCGCCCGTTCGAACCGCAGCATTGGCCCGTGCTCGAGATGCTGCTCGCCGATCCCGACGGTCGTCCGATCAGCGTGCAAGCGCCGCTCGAGGCGGCGGAGTAGACGAGAGGAACATCATGCCTGACAAGCCGATGACGGGAGCAGATGCCACGGCGGTGCGTGTGGCCCTGTGGCGAGCCATCCACGTCCAGAACGACGCGCCGCCGCACGTCCTCGAAGACGACGTTGGCCTGAAGCTGGCGGCCCCGGACGACGGCTGGCGCCAGCGTCCGGACATGAACCCAGGAGCCACGAGCCGCTTCCGGGCCTCCATCGTGGCCCGCGCTCGCTTCATCGAGGACCTCGTCGTGGAGCAGGCTGGCCGCGGCGTCCGCCAGTACGTCCTCCTCGGCGCCGGTCTGGACACGTTCGCCCAGCGCAGGCCGGAGATCGCCTCTCGCCTCCGGGTCTTCGAGGTCGACCGGCCTGGCCCTCAGGCCTGGAAGCGGCAGCGCCTCATCGAGCTCGGCTTCGGCGTCCCGGACTGGCTGCGGCTCGTGCCGGTCGACTTCGAGGCGGGCTCCCCCCTCTGGGAGCAGCTGGCGAGCGCCGGCTTCGACGCGTCCCAGCCGGCGATCGTGGCGTCCGCCGGCGTCAGCATGTACCTCACCAGGGACGCGAACCTCGCCTCGCTGCGCCAGGTCGCGGCGCTCGCCCCGGGCTCCACGCTGGCCCTGACGTTCATGCTGCCCCTCGAGCTCGTCGAGCCCGAGGTGCGCCCCGCCACCGAGTGGGCGCACAAGGGAGCGCGAGCGGCCGGCACGCCCTTCCTCAGCTTCTTCACGCCGCCCGAGATCCTGGCGCTCGCGCGCGACGCCGGCTTCAAGGACGCGCAGCACGTATCGGCGGCCAGCCTCGCCCAGCGCTACTTCGCCGGGAGGGCCGACGGCCTCCGCCCCGTGAACGGCGAAGAGCTGCTCGTCGCGGCGACCTAGCTCCGCCGACGCGGCCCGGCCCGGCGCATCCAGAAGATACACCAGGTGGAGTGGGGCTTCTCCAACCGGATGGTCGAGCTCGCTCAGCTCGTGGCGGCGAAGCTCCGAGGAGCGCCTCGGCGGTAGCGACGATCGCTCTTCCTCGGTAAGCTTCGCGCCAATCCGGTCCACAAGGAGGCTACTCCCGATGAAGAAGATCGACATCTCTCAGGCCCCGACGCGCCTTGGCACCGCGTATCCGACGCCGTACGACGCCCCGTGCCGCGAGCGGGCGCGGTGGCGGCTCGGCAAGGCGGCGGGGCTGACGCAGTTCGGCGTCAACCTGCTTCGCCTGCCGCCCGGCCAGTGGTCGAGCCAGCGTCACTGGCACCATTCAGAAGACGAGTTCGTCATGGTGCTGGAAGGCGAGGTGGTGCTGGTCACGGACGGGGGCGAAGAGGTGCTGCGCGCGGGCGACTGCGCCGGGTTCCGCGCGGGCGATCCCGACGGACACCACCTCCAGAACCGCTCGGATCGCGAGGCCGTGCTGCTGGAGATCGGCTCGAGCATCCCCGGCGATGTGGCCGAGTACCCCGATATCGACCTGCGCGCCCTGCCCGACGGCTACGTCCGCAAGGATGGGACGCCGTATGGCGCCCAGAGGGTACGCTGACACAGCGCGATGCTCGGGATACCGGTGCCCTGACGAGACGAGCTCCAGGGGATCGCCGCTGCCTGGGACACTTCGCCACACCCAGCGACCATCGCAGCCTCGGTGCGCGTCCTGGATACATGGATATCTCCAGCCATCGCAGCTCGTGATCAAAGGCCCGTTTTCCGGGCATACTCCCCGATGCGCGGGGCTACCCGCTCCGCGCGTAAAACACTGACGTAAGATTCTTACTTGAGCATCTTTGCCGATTACCTTGCGGCTCACCTGGCCGCTCCAAGGAGAAATTTATGCGTCTTACCAGCTTGCTGGGCTACGGTTCGGTCTCGATCGCCTGCTTCCTTTTCGCTTGTGGCGGGGACCCCTACGGCGAGGGCGACGAGATGGAATCGCTGGAGGGCGAACTCCGCAGCGCGGACTCCTCGATAGAGGCGAACATCGCGCTCCAGTCGCAGTGGTCGACGGGGTACTGCGCGAACGTGACCTTGACGAACGTGACGAACACGACGACCAACCGAACGACCACCACCGCCTGGGGCATGACCATCGCGCTCAACGGCTCCACGGTGACCAACGCGTGGGGCGCGCGCACGACGCCGTCGGGCGGGCAGCTCGTCGCCACGAACGAGAGCTACAACGGCACGCTGGCCCCGGGAGCGACGACGAACTGGGGCTTCTGCGCGAACGGCACCGGCACGCCGTCGCTCGTGTCCGTCACCGCCAGCGGGAACGGCGGCTCGACCTCGGCGAGCTCCAGCAGCAGCAGCAGTAGCAGCAGCGCTTCGAGCAGCAGCTCCTCGGCCAGCTCCGGCGCGGGCGGCGCAGGGGGCGGCGGCGGCGCGGGCGGCGCGGGGGGCTCCGGCGGCGCGGGGGGCGGCGGCGGGGCTGGCGGCGGCGGCGGCGGTACCCCGGGCGGGAGCTCGGGGCTCCCGGTCCCGCCTGGCGGCGGCGTGCCCAGGCCGTCCGGCTCGCCCGGGAACCTCGTCGTGCTCAACTGGGCGGGCTTCCAGGGCGCCGTCTCGTACACCTTCGACGACTCGAACTCGAGCCAGATCCAGAACTACGACCAGCTGAACGCGCTCGACGTGCCGTTCACCTTCTATCTCCAGACCGGCAAGAGCGAATCGAACAACCCGGTGTGGCAGCGGGCGGTGGCGGACGGGCACGAGCTCGGCAACCACACGAAGAGCCACTCGAGCAACGACAGCGGCGCCGACACGGACGCGGCCACGCAGTTCATCGAGAGCAAGTTCGGCGTCAAGGTGTGGACGATGGCGGCCCCGAACGGCTCGTCGGTGTACGGGAACATCGCTCGGACGCGCTTCCTCATCAATCGCGGCGTGGCCAACGCCCTGATCGGCCCGAACGACTCGACCGATCCGTTCAACCTGCCCTGCTACATCCCCCCGACCGGAGCCTCCACGGCGATGTTCGACGATCAGGTCACGAGCGCGCGGTCCGCCAACAAGTGGCGCACCGTCCTCGTGCACGGCTTCACCGGCGGCAGCGACGGCGCCTATCAGCCCGTCCAGCTCCGGGCCTTCCTCGATCACGTCCAGCACACCAAGGCGCTCGGCGACGTGTGGATCGACAGCGTCGTCAACATCGGCGCCTACTGGCGCGGCCAGAAGACGCTGTCCTCGGTCACGCCCACGACGTCGGGCAGCGACAGGACGTGGCGGTGGACGCTGCCGGCCCACTTCCCGCCGGGCAAGTACCTGCGCGTCAAGGTGAGCGGCGGAACGCTCAAGCAGGGCGGCCGCACGCTCCAGTGGAACGATCACGGCTACTACGAGATCGCGCTCGACGAGGGCTCGCTCACCCTGTCGCCGTAGCGGGAGGGAGAAGCACACCGCACGCCGCTGGCCGCGCGCGACGGTGACGGGGCGCGGCCAGCGGGCTCACCCGCCCGCCGCGCGCGGCAGGTCCGGCAGCGGCGCCGCGCGCGACGGCGACGGGGCGCGGGGGTCCGCCGGCACGCCGAAGGCGGCGAGGGTGAATACAGGCATGATGGCGCCGAACACGCCGAGCCCCATGAACGCCGCGATCCCGAGGTGCAGCAGGGCCGTGGCCACGATGACGGCGCGCCGGGTGAGCCGCGGCCAGATGAGGAATGCGTAGCCGATCTCCACGCCGAGCACCGCCCACCCCGCGGCCTGCGCCATCCACGGGTGCCAGGCCAACCAGGAGAAATCGAGCTGGCGGTACTCCGGGAGCATGACCGAGCGCCAGATCGCCTCGCCGTTCCACCACGACGGGCCCGACGCCTTTTCTAGCCCGCTGGCCAGGTACGCGATGCAGAGGTGCAGCTGGACGACGCGCAGCCCGAGCCGCGCGGCCGGCGTCGGCTCGGCGGCCGCGCGGCTCGGCCCGCGCAGCCATCGATCGACGGACAGCGCGGCGCCCGACGGGACCCAGACGAGATAGAAGAGAAAGATGTTGGCGAAGAGATCCGCTCCATAAACGGTGGCGTCCGCCGTCACCATCAGCATCCTGTGGGTGATCCACGCGAGCAGGGCGGAGGTCCTCGTCCGGAACCCGCAGAGCAGCGAGGCGAGGGAGAGTACGTAAACGGCTCCGACGCCTCCGAGGAGCGATGTCTCGCCGATCCCGAGCGGGCCGAGCCGCCCGGCCAGCCAGCCGATCCCCGGCAGCTCGATCTGGGCGAAGGCCTCCCGCAGCGGGCCCTGGAGGATGCCCGCTGGACCGTAGAGCTCGAAGAGCGCGGGGGCGACGAGCGCCGCCTGGGCGAGGAGCACGGTCGCGAGGCCGATGCGGAGCGCCGCGAGGGGCTCCGCGGACGCAGGGGCGAGCGCGAAGCGCTCGACGCGCGAGGCGACGCGGGAGAGCCCCGCGCTGCAGGAGATCCAGATCGGCCCGATCACGGCTCACCGCCGTTTCTCTGCCGGGCGGCCGGACCTCTGGACTGCTGGACGAGCTTCGCCTGATAGAGGAGGTCCCACGCTGGCCGGCGGCCCTCGCGGTACTCCTGCATCGAGGGCAGATCGCAGATCTCCAGCCGGACGACCACGCTCTCGGCCCCCGGGTGCCTCGCGAACATCTTGCCCGCCCACGAGGCGACGAGCGACCGCCGCAGCGCCTCGTCCTCCGCCTGCAAGAACAGCGAGAGGATGCTCCTGACGCGGAGATCCGCCTCGTGGTTGGCGCCGGATTCCAGCACGTCGGCGTGGGCCGCGCCGCTCGCGTCCGTGACCAGGAACCTGGCCCAGGGCAGCGCGCTGACCGCGGGAGCGAAGAAGTTGTAGCCGCTGTCGGCGCCGGAGAGCGCGCCATGATAGGCGATCACCCCGCCGAGCCGCCCCGCCCTCCGCGGATCGACGTGGAGCGCCCCGAGGACGACGCAGCCGAGGTGCGCTGCGGCGGCGGCCACGATCAGGGCGGTGCGCCCGCGACTCCGTGCTCTTCCACCCATGAGGGTCCCTCCCGATCTCACGCGCCAGGAGGCCCTGCGAGCCGCGCGCCATCAGCGATCGTCGGGGAGGCTCACCCCGGGCGTGGGAATGTCCCCTCCCGGAGCCGCATCGACCCCCGAGGAGAGCGAGCGCCACGGCCGATGCCACCCGTACGGCCGGAAACCCGGCCGGTAGCCGTACGGCCGGTAGCCGTAGCCGCCATACGGCCGGTAGCCGTAAGCGCCATACGGCCGGTAGCCGTAGCCGCCGTACGGCCGGTAGCCGTAAGCGCCATACGGCCGGTACCCGTAACCGCCGTACGGCCGGTAGCCGTAAAGTCCGTACGGCCGGTAGCCGTAAGCGCTGTACGGCCGGTAGCCATAAAGGCCGTACGGCCGGTAAGCACTATACGGAGCCACGAGCCGGGAGTCGCCGAGATCCGGGCTCGCCGTCTCCTCGACGATCACGAGATCCTGGATCGGTGTCGTGGTCTCCGCTGCTGCGAGATGCGTCGTGCCGAGGGCGACGCCGGACAGGGCAAGCGCACCGAGCGCTTTCACCAGCTTCATCATGGACTCCTTTGCAATGAGCGGCTTGATGGGCATCCCCCCATCCAGGCTGCGTCCATGATGATGCAAGCGTGAGGCCCGTTCGCGGCGTAGCGTCGGCGCTCCTCGCCGCGGCGTCGACGCTCGACGACGCCGGCTCCGCGCGGGGCGCCCCGGCCGGCGGAGGCTCGAGTGTGCAAGCGGCGGTCAGCGCCCGGCGCTCGCGGCTCCGGCGTGCACGATCGCGGGTGTCGGGCTCGCGGCGACCGCGCCCCGCTCGGCTCAGGGGATGATCAGGACATCCGACAGATCATCGACGATCCTGCCCGCGTCGCCGACCTCGAGGTTGACGAGCACGGTGATAGAAGCGTCGCTGTCGATCGCGTAATAGGACGAGGACGTGAAGCCCCAGATACCGCCGTCATGCCCGACCTGCGCGCCAAGCCGGGATTCACGGCGGGACACCCCGAGCCCGTATCCGGTGACCTCGCCCAGCCTCGCGTCCACCCACGTGGTCATCTCCGCGAGCTCGGCGGGGCCGAGCAGCTCGCCGCCGAGCACCTTGCGGTAGAAGCGCGTGAGGTCATCGGTCGTCGAGACCAGGGCGCCCGCCGTGCCGGCCGCCGACGGATCCGCCGCCGAGGTGGTGTCGACGAGCTTCCCCCGGTCGACCCCGTAGCCGTGCACGAGGCCCGGCACGGCCGCCTCGGCGCCGTCGAGGTAGGTGTGCGCGAGCCCAGCCGGCTCCAGGATCCGGGCGCGGAGCAGCTCGCCGACGGGCTCTCCCGACGCGGCTTCGAGGATCAGACCGGCGATGATGTAGTTCGTGTTGGAGTACGCGAAGCCCTCCCCAGGCTCGAAATACGGCGGCTGCGACGCGGCGATCTCGACGAGCTCCCGGGGCGCCCACGCGCGCTCCGGCTCGGAGAGGGCCGCGGACCAGAACGCGTCGCTCTGCGTGAAGTCATAGAGCCCGCTCGTGTGGTTCAGGATCTGCCGGACGGAGATCTTGTCGCCGCCGGGGACGCCCTCCACGTGCTCGGAGACGGCATCGTCGAGCGACAGGCGGCCTTCGGCGCGCAGCATCAGCGCCAGCGTGGCCATGAAGGTCTTGGTGATGCTTCCTACCCGGAAGAGATCATCGGGCCGCAGGGGGACCTTCGCCTCTGCGTCGGCCACCCCGGAGGCGCCGCGCCAGCTGCACGCCCCGAGGCTCACGGCGGCGGCCGCGCCGGGGAGCCCCTGGTCCTCCACGGCCGCGTCGAGCGCGGCCTGGAGCTCGGCCGAGAGCGCGTCGCAATCGACGCTCGCCCCGCCGCCCGCGCCTCCGGCGCCGGGGGTCCCTGCGTCACCGCTCTCGATTCCACCGGTCCCACCGCCCTCACCGTTCGAGCTGGCCTCTGGCTGCAACGGCGCGGGCGAGGAGCTGCCGCAGCCGGCGAGCAGAACGACCCCAGCGCAGGCGAACAAAGCGGTCCGCCGAAGAACACGGCTCATCGATCCGATCTCCACGATTCCCCTGAGAAGCTCACTGCTGCGCTCCGCCGCGCCGCTCCCGAGAGCGCCTCGAGGCGGCCCTGCGGAGGGCGCGCATCAAGGCGCAGGTGGTCCGAGCGTGTCAACCCGCGCGAGCGATAGCGGTGCTCTCCCCGACACGATGACAGCAAAGCCAGACGCGAGCGGCTTCGCCGCGGTAGGCCGCACCACCTCAGGGCCCGCGGTCAGGGCCGCCTACGGAGCCGCGGCCCATTCGGACAACCCACGGCGGACGCGCTCGAGATAACCGCTCTCGCGCACGACCTCCTGGTATCCAGGCACCGCGCCGGCCCACGCCCGCATGCGCACGTTCGGCGTATCGGTGAGGTACATCGTGGGGATCCCCATCAGCGCGGGGCCATCCATGCCTGCGGTCGTGACGCCGACCTGGCCGGCGAGGCCGTGCGCTCGCTTCAGGTGCTCGAAGAATTGCAGCTGCGCCCGACGCATGTCGAGCTGCCGAAAGGTGGGGTCCTTCCAGAAGAGGGTCATGTCGACCGCGCCCTCGGGGACGCGTCCGTCGCGAAGGGCGTCGCCGGTCAACACGGGCACGAGCCCCGCGCGTCGAACCAGGTCCGTCAGCTCCAGGAGCTCGGCGAGCGTCGTGTTTCTGTGCGGGTGGTGGACACACTCGCGGATCCAGAGCAGCACCTTCTTCCGGGTTGGCCCTCCGGCCCGCGCCCCCGCGAGCCCGCGATCGACCCAGCCGGCCACCGCCTCCGGGATCGGCGCGCCCCCGAGGAACGCCGCGCGGAGCCTCCGCTGGGCGGAGGACGGATCGGCCTCGAAGGCGCGCGCGACGATCTCCGTCGTCTGCTTCATCGCGCGCGGGCGCGAGCGGTACGCCTGCAGGCGATCGCTCAGGCCCGCATCGCGAAGGAACGCCTCGGCTTGCGGTGTTCCGGCCTTGCCTGGCTCGATTTGAACGGCCGCGCCCGCGAGGACGGCGGCCGCGGCGACGTGCCACCCCTCGCCGAACGAGAAGCCGTTGTCCGTGTGGAACGTGTACGCGTGGTTTCGCTCCTCGACAATCCTGCGCGCCGCGCGGGCGGCGACCTCGGCCTTGTGCGCTGCCGCGCGCGCCGCGCGGGCGGCTTTCGAGCGAGGCGCGCCGGCCTCGAGCTCCGCGGCGCAGGCCGCGGCCGCGCGGGCCGCCGCCTCTGCGCCGGTCACGATCGCCTCCACGCGCCGCCAGCCGTCGTCGCACGCTTCGCGCGTCGGCGCGCGCTGCGCGCTGAGCGAGAGCTGGCCCGCGCCGTGGAGCGCGTCCTCGGCGCGCGCCGCGTGGGCCCTCGCCAGCGTCGACCGGGCGCCCATCCCCGTCGCGAGGGTCCGCTCTCCTCCAGCGGCGAGCTCCTGCCCCTCGGGCGCGGCGCGCTCCTGCTCGGCGGCGGCCAGCGCGCGCTCCGCCTGCTCGATCGCGCGCTCCAGCAGGCGTCGGTAGCGCTCGCGCTCCCCCGGCGCGTGCAGCGTGGTCGCCAGGGCGAGCGCGGCGTCGAGGCTGCCTTCGGCGTCGCGCTCGAGGCGCTGCGCGGCGGGCATCTCGGCGACGGCCACCCCGGTGCACACCGGCTCGGATCCCTCGGTCACCATGACCTGCGCCTTCTATCCCAGCGGACGACATGTCCGCTATCGTGGAAACATCATGACCTCCTCGCTGGTGCAAGCGACCGCCCTCGAGCTCCTCGCCCTCTACCGCGCCCGGAGCGCCTCGCCGGTCGAGGTGCTGCGGGCCGTCCTCGCTCATGTGGAGCGCCACGGCGCGCCGCTCAACGCGTTCGTGCTGCTCGACGAGGAGCGCGCCCTCGACGCCGCGCGCGCGTCGGAGGCGCGGTGGGTCCGCGGCGCGCCGGCGGGGCGGCTCGACGGGGTGCCCGTCTCGGTGAAGGACCTCTTGCTCACGGCCGGCTGGCCGACCCGGCGCGGCTCGCGCACCGTGGACGCGAGCGGCCCCTGGACCGAAGACGCGCCCGCGGTCGCGCGCCTGCGCGAGCACGGGGCGGTGCTCTTCGGGAAGACGACGACCTCGGAGTTCGGCCTGAAGGGCGCCGGCGACAGCCCGCTGACCGGGATCACCCGCAACGCCTGGGCCCCCCGGCGCACGCCGGGCGGCAGCAGCGCCGGGGCCGTCACCGCGGTGGCGGCGGGGTTCGGCCCGATCGCGGTGGGGACCGACGGCGGCGGCTCGATCCGCGTCCCCAGCGCGTACTCCGGGGTGGTGGGGCTCAAGCCGACCTTCGGCCGCGTGCCGGCCCACCCGGCGAGCGTGGTCGGCGTGCCCCCGCACGTGGGGCCGATCGCGCGCACGGTCGGCGACGCGGCGCTGCTCCTCGCGGTCCTCTCCGGTCCCGACGACCGCGACCCGTTCCGGGCCCCGCCGGCGCCCGGGGACGTGGCGGACGCGCTCGACGGCGCGCCCTCCGCGGGCGCGCTGCGGGGCGTGCGCATCGGCGTGAGCGCCACGCTCGGCGCCATCGAGCCGGCCGGCGAGACGCGGGCCCGCTTCGCCGCGGCGGCGGCGACCCTGCGGGAGCTCGGCGCCGAGGTGGAGGAGGTGGATCCCCCGCTCGCCGACGCGGCGGGCGTGCTGCGGACGCTGTTCGCCGCCCGCGCCGCGCACACCGTGCGGGAGCTCGGGCCGGAGGAGCGCGCGCTGCTCGATCCCGCGGTGCGGAGCGCGGCCGCCGAGGGAGAGGCGCTCGGCGCGGTGGCGTACCTCGAGGCCGAGCGGCGCCGCGCGGAGCTGGCCCTGGTCATGGCCGCGCTCCACCGCCGCTTCGACCTGCTCGTGACGCCCACCTCGGCCGGGGCGGCTCCCCTCATCGAGGGCGGCGGCCCGCCCCCCGCGTCGTTCGCCGGCCCCTTCAGCCTGACGCGCCAGCCGGCGATCAGCGTGCCCATGGGCCTGACGAGCGCCGGCCTGCCGCTCGGGCTCCAGATCGTCGGGCGCCACTTCGAGGAGGCGCTGGTGCTGCGCGCCGCGCGCGCCTTCGAGGGCGCCAGCGTCCCGCTCCGGGCGCCGCCGCTGACAGGGCGCTGAGCGGGCGCGCGCGCCCGCCGAGCCCGCACACTACAGGCCGAAGCTCGCCTTGATCGCGTCGAACTCCGCGAAAGCGTCGCTATTGGCCCTGGTCGCGCCGCCCTGCTGCGACGTGAAGAGGGACGAGCCCCATGAGCCGCTCTGCGTCGGCTCCCAGAAGAACGTCCCGAGCCCCCTGCCGTCCGGCAGGTCGCGCATGATCTGATTGGCCTTCGTGCGTTCGGGGTTGTATTCCGCGATCGCGAACGACAGATCCGGAAATGTCCTGGCCAGGGTATTGAAGGTGTTTTGCCACACCTCGGGCTGCCCCTGAAATGCCGTATAGCAGGAGAGCCCGAGGACATCGAATGCGACGCCTCGCGTCTTGGCGCTGTTGACCCACCACGTGACGCCGTCGACGTCCTCGGTGTTCTCGACGTGCAGCATGATCTTGATGGTGTCGTCGACCTCCTTGACGCCGGCGATACCTGCCTTGAGCAGGGCGGCCAGGTTGTCCCAGTTCTGGTTCGACGCTCGCCCGGTGAGGCCGCTCGGATTGACGACCGACTCGTTGCCCCAGCAGTCCGTGTTGGCGGACGGCACGTGGATGAGCATCCCCGGCGTGATCTCGTTGCCGATCTGCACCATGTCCGGGCGCGCGCCCGCGCCGACGAGCGCCGCGACGACCTCCTTCGTGTAGTCCTTCAAGAGGCCCGCCATCTCGTCGATCGACCGGGCGTCCCGCCAGGCCTCGGGGATGATCTGTTTGCCGGGATCGGCCCAGGTGTCGCTGTAATGGAAGTCGAGCAGGAACCCCATGCCCGCTGCCTTGATCTGCTTGCCGAACTCGACCGTGTGGCCCTCGTCGCAATAGCTCTCTTTCTTCGCGCACGAGCCGCCGGTCCCGAACGCATAGCCGTAGGTGGTGCTCGGGTCCACGAACGTCCGGAGCCGGATGTAATTGAATCCGTGATTCTTCAGCAGCTCGAGCATCCCTTTTTCGTTGCCGTCCGTGTCCGTGTACCTCGCGCCATTGTCGACCGCCTCTTGGACGCTGGAGATATCGGCGCCCAGGATGAAGCTCGGCTCGAACGCCGGCATGCCGCCGGCTCCCCCCGTTCCGGCGCCGCCCACGCCCACCGACGTGGAAGAGGACGAGGACGCGCTCGTCGCGACGGACGCGCCTCCCCCGCTCGAGCTCCCGGACGTCGCGCTGCTGCCGCCTCCCCCCGAGGCGGATCCCCCCTGACCGGCGCTGCTGGCATCGTCTCCACCCGAGCTTGGCTCTGTGCAGTGACAGAGAAAAATTGGGATGGAGAGTGCGATAAGCGCGGTACAGGAGGGTACGGCGGAGCGAAGCGTGGACATCATCCCACCATAGTACCTCCTCGCGGAGGCGGGCGTCGAGCGCGAGCTCTTCTGAGGCGGGAGGAGAAGGCGGCGGCGCGGGATCACCGGCTGAGCCGATCAGGCGCGCGCGCTCACGAGCCAGCAGGCGGCGGTGAAGCGGGCCGCGCCATCGCGGACGTACGGCTCGAAGGCAGCGCGAACCACCTCGGCCGTCCGGGCGCGCGTCGGCGCGTCCGCGTCCCGCAGCGCGAGGCCCACCGGTCCGAGCTTGATGCCGTAGGTGAGCAGGTCTTTCTCCGCGACGCCGGTTGGAACGTCGATCGGGCGAATGGCGACGTCGGTCCAGCCGCTCGCGTCGAGGATCCGCTGCACGCGATCTCTGTCCGCGAAGGCGAACGGGCCGGGCGCGTCGGGGCGCGGGGCGGGCAGGTCTGGCAAGAGCGGCGCGGCGGCGCGGGCGGCCTCGGTCATGAACGGGTTCTCGGCGGGGCTGCGCCAGGCCACGAACGAGAGCCTGGCGTCGCGCCGCGCGGCGCGACGGAGGTTTTCGAACGCCGCCGCGGGATCGGCGAAGAACATCACGCCGAAGCGCGAGATCACCGCGTCGAAACGGTCGGGCTCGAAGCGATGGGTCTGCGCGTCGGCCTGGACGAAGGCGGCGGACGCCAGGCCCTCGGCGGCGGCGCGCGCCCTGGCGGCCGCCACGAGCGGCCCGGAGATATCGACGCCGAGACAGAGGCCCTTCGGCCCGAGGCGCCGCGCCATCGCGAGGGCCGTGGCGCCCGCGCCGCAGCCGACGTCGAGCACGCGCCCGCCCTCGCCGGGGAAGGCTCCTTCGAGGAGCGGCGCCCCGAGCGGCGCCAGCATGGCGTCGAGCACTTCCTGCATCTCCACCCAGATGGGCCCGCCGGCGTCGTTCCACAGGGCGGCCTGGTCGCGATTCGACGGATCGGCTTCGGACATCGGAGTCTCCTTTGGCTTGCGATGAGCAATCACGCCCCGTAGTCTGCGACCTCAAGTCGACTTGAGGTCAAGGGTGAAAGACATCGACATCGCCGAGGTGGCCCGGCGCTCCGGCGTGCCCGCATCGACCCTGCGGTACTATGAAGAGAGGGGGCTCATCGCCTCCACCGGGCGGCGGGGCTTGCGGCGCCTCTTCGCCCCCGGGGTGCTGGAGCGCCTGGCGCTGATCGCGCTCGGCCAGGTGGCGGGGTTCTCGCTGGACGAGATCGCCGAGATGTTCGCGCCCGACGGCGGGCTGCGCATCCAGCGCGAGCGGCTGACGGCGAAGGCCGAGGAGCTGGACCGGACGATCCAGCGGCTGGTCGCCATGCGCGACGGCCTGCGCCACGCGGCGGCGTGCTCCGCGCCGAGCCACATGGAGTGCCCGCGCTTCCGGAGCATCGTCCGGCTCGCCGGCGCCGGTCGGCTCGCGCCGGCGGAGAGGAGAGCTCCGGGGAAGAGGCGGGCCGGGCCGCCGGCGGAGGCTCGCCAGCGCTAGCGCCAAACGCCGCGGCGCCTCGCTGAGCGTTCGTCGAGTGCTACTTCGTGGCGTACCCGGATGGACGCGATCGACGCTCGTGGCCGGGCATCACTCGCCAGCGACCGGAAGTCTCCCGCCGCCTGCTCCGCCGTGGTACATCGGCGCCATGGGCCTCTTGACCTTCGGACTCAACGTGACGCTGGACGGGTGCTACGACCATCGCGAGGGGATCGCGGACGACGAGCTGCACGACTACTTCACGCAGCTGATGGACGCAGCCGGGGCGATGCTGTGGGGGCGCGTCACGTACGAGCTCATGGAGAGCGCCTGGCCGGCGGTGGCGCGCGACGAGAACGCGCCACGCGCGATGCGGGAGTGGGCGCGCAAGCTGGAGGCCAAGCCGAAGTATGTGGTCTCGGCCTCGCGCCGCGACTTCCCGTGGAACAACACCTTCCGCGTCGAGGGGGATTTGCGTGAGGCCGTGACGCAGCTGAAGGAGAAGACCCCGCAAGGCGTGCTGGTGGGCAGTCCCACGCTCTCGGCGGCGCTCGAGCGGCTGGGGCTGATCGATGAGTACCGTCTCGTCGTCCACCCCGTCCTCGCCGGCCACGGGCCAACCTTGTTTCAGGGCCTGGAGCCCTCGCGGCGCCTCGAGCTCGTCTCGACGAGCCGCCTGAAGTCCGGCCAGGTCGCGCTGCATTACCGCCGCAAAGAGGGATGACCCGATCAGGCCGGGCAGTCCTCGTCGTCGAAGTCGAAGTGCTCGCAGACCTCGTCGAGGACGCCCTGGATGATCTGGTCGACGATCGCGTTCTCTTCAGGCGTGTCGGTGTGCTTGTGCGTCCGTCGCCAGCCGTACGTGGCGCCTTCCTCCACCGCGCGGCGGAGGACGTCGTAGGCGCGGAACCCGGGGAGGACCACCCGCCGGTTCCGCCGAGGAGCAAGCTGGAAGAGCGCGGCATGCAGCAAGAGGAGAGACCGCAAGGGCGCAAGCGGCGCAAGGAACAGAGATGGAATTGTATTCCTCTCTTCCCCTCGCGTCCCTTGCGCCCTTGTGGTCCTCTTCGCATGAATCGATTTTTGCCGAACGTGATCGACGTTCCAGCACGCCAGGGAGGGCGCTCGGGAGCTCAGGGAGCCTGGGCGAGCGCTCGTTCGACGGCCTGCGCGTAGGGCATGGGCGTGAGCGGGATGATGGCGCGGATCGGCCCCACATCGCCGACGAGGTCGGCGTCCAGGCCCAGCAGCAGGTCGGCGAAGGCGCCGCGGGGCAGGCCAGCCAGGCGCTCGAAGAGCCCGGCGAACGGCGCCAGCAGCCAGGGCAGGAGGTGCAGCTTCCACGGCGGGCGCCGGCCGAGCACGCGGGCCGCCACGTCGACCATCTCGTCGGTGGTGAACGCCTCGTCGCCGCCCACGTCGAAGGCCCGGCCGAAGGTGCGCGGCTCGTCGAGGCTGCGCACGAGGTAATGGACGAGATCGTCGAGCGCGATGTTCTGCATGCGGCTCCGGCCGCTGCCGAGGATCAGCGCCACGCGCCGCCGCGCGTTGGCCAGCGTGGTGTCGAAGCCGAAGCCGCCGCGTCCGACGATCTGCCCCGGCCGGAGGATGGTCACGTCGAGCCCGCTGCCGAGCAGCATCTGCTCGGCCTTCCAGCGACCGCGTGCCCAGATCGAGCGCGTGTCGGGCGTGATGCCCAGGAAGGTCACGTAGAGCACGCGCCGCACGCCGTGGATCCGGCAGGCTGCCACCACGTTCTCCAGGCCGCGCAGCTCGGTGTCCACGAAGGTCTCGCCGGGCGCGGCGCCCTTCTGCGGCGAGAGCGTGTGCGCGCAGTTGAACACGGCCTCGCAGCCGCGGACCGCTCCCTCGATGGAGGCGCGGTCGGCGATGTCGCCGCGCACGAGCTCGGCGGCGGCGGGTAGTCTCGCGCGGGCGGCGTCGAGGTTGCGCACGGCGCAGCGGACCAGGAACCCTTCCTGGAGCAGAACTTCGACGAGGCGGCGGCCGGTGAGCCCGGTGCCGCCGAGGACGAGCACGGTTCGCATGTCCTCATCGATAGCGATGGCCTGTCGAACGCACCATGCGCAAGCGTGCCGATGACTGTCGCGAGCGTACGAAACGATCGGACGAGCGTCAGCCGCGCGCTTCGTTGCGGTAGTCCCGCGGCCGCTTGCCGGTGACGCGCTTGAAGGCCTGGCTGAAGGCGCTCTCCGACGAGTAGCCGAGCGCGGCGGCGATCTGCGAGATCGGCGCTGCCTCGTCCCGCAGCCGCCGCTCCGCCAGCCGGATGCGCCACGCCGTGAGGTACTGGAGCGGCGCCATCCCTGCGGCCTCCTTGAAGCGCACGGCGAAGGTGGTGCGCGACATGGCCGCGGCGCGGGCCAGCTCCTCGAGCTTCCAGTCGCGCGCCGGCTCGCCGTGGAGGAGGCGCAGCGCCGCCGCCAGCCGCTCGTCGCGGATGGCCCGCAGCCAGCCCGCGGGCAGGCGTGGCGCCGTGGCCAGGTGGGCGCGCAGGATCTGGACGAACAGCAGCTGCGCCAGCATCGATGCCGAGAGGAAGGCGCCCGGCGCGCCGCGCGCGGTCTGCTCCGCCAGCAGCTGCTCGATGAGCCAGCGGATGGGGGCTGCCTGGGGCGCGGTCGCGCGCACGTGCAGAAAAGGGGGAAGCGCGCCCTGCACGAGGTCGGCGTGGCGCGGATCGAGGGTCACGCCGCCGGCGAGGAGCAGCACCTCGGAGCCGTCACCGATGGTCGAGAAGAGGTGGCGCTTCTGGGCCAGCAGGCAACTCACATCCAGGGGTGGGGCCGAGAGGTCGCTGCCGACGAGGAACCCCTTTCTCCCGGGCAGGAGGACCGCGTCCCCCGGCTCACAACGGATCGCCTTCTTGTGGCCGTCCAGGCGAAACCAGCAGCCGCCCTTGGCGACGATCGAGATCTTCATCTCGCCGGGCGGCGGGAAGTGGACGGCCCAGCGGCCACCGGCGGCGATGCCTCCGGCCATGACCGACGTGGCCTGGGTGAGCCGCAGGATGTCGGTGAGCGGATCGCCGGCAAGGGAGTGAGCGTCGAGGGACACGTGTCGCACTATGGCGCATGCTGCCAGGCGAAACTACCGCGCGATCCTCGCGTTCCGGGCCGCGGCCGCCGATCCGGGGCGGAGGCGCAAGGCGAAGGCCGTGCGCAATCTGGCCCGACCCCGCCGGTGCGCTCTGCATTGCGCTTCGGAGGGGTCCGGACCCCGGTGTGTCGCAATGCATTGCGTTTGTGCCGGAGCCGGCCCC
The DNA here is from genome assembly GCF_028553905.1 of Sorangium sp. So ce836. Classification (NCBI taxonomy): domain Bacteria; kingdom Pseudomonadati; phylum Myxococcota; order Polyangiales; family Polyangiaceae; genus Sorangium; species Sorangium sp. So ce836. The sequence goes on from NZ_CP102233.1 coordinate 8,477,865, forward strand.
CCCCCAACCTGGCACATGCCAAGGCGGCTTGGCACAGATCGTGCGGGGCGCGGGGAGCTCGCTCCGCCACGAGCGCGGCTCGCCCCGTCACGAGGCGCTGCGCGCTCTCGACGGGCAGAGGAGAACGGGACCGGTTGCCGATGGAAACCTCTGGTGAATGCAGGAGGCACCGCGGGTACGCTTGGTGCTACCAGGCCAGGGAGCGCTCGGGGGCTCAGGGAGCCTGGTACAGAGGGGGCCGGCCGCCGGGAGACATTCCCGAGGCCCGGACGGCGTTCTGCAGTACGGCCGAGAGGCGGGTCGACCCTCGTCGAGCGCTTGTCTCTGCGGCCCTGGCATGCCGCTCGCAACCAAGCTCCGCGCGCGACGTACCGTGTCTCGTGGAGGTGGACTGTGCACACCAGAATCGGCATCGCCCTGGCCGCGCCGGCAGCGCATCGAGCAGGCAAAGTTGAGCACTCAGGGCCAGGTTGAGCATTACCCTCCGCGGTGCGCTCCGGAGGGGTTCCGACGTTGCTGGTGCGCTTCTGCTCTGGTGGTGGCTGGTTCTGCCTGAGTTGAGAGCGCCACGCCGACCGCTTCGACGGTGCCCCTACCAGTTGTCCGAAAAAAGACAATCGTAAAGCGTGGCCTCTCCCAAGGAGCGGCTGTCGGTTGCCACGTCAGGTACGATGAGCTCTCCGACGAGTGGCGGCATACGTTCGTATCCCCAGGTTAGCTCGATGTCTCGTGCGATCCAAGTCGCGTACGGCTGCTCATCGGGCGGCAGATCGAAACTGAGAATCCGACGTGTTGCTTCCAGCGGCAGCGGTGGCTCAAGAAGTTTGGGCTTGACCAACCTGACCAGCTTGCCCACCCAGGCAGGCAGGACGTAATGCGTGTCATGAACGAAGATGCTTACGTAGCAAGACGGCGTCGCGTTCAGCATCCTTCTCCTCTCAATTTCTTCGAAATCATCAACAATGCGCAAACCGTAAACAATGTAACAGGAAACCAAAAGACTCACCATGAACCCTATCACACGATCATGCTCACCCGGAAAACTTGCTCCGATAGAGAGGTAACCGGAGTAGCAGGCATCGTAGTTCCCCGTAGGAAGATGAACAGAACGGTCAGTTGAGACACGGCCCAAAAACTTACTATCGATCCGACGCAACATGCCTTGCCAACGGCCACGATCGGCTCCGGCTCGACGACGGGCGTCCACCAGCCGGCCATATTCCTCTGTTCGCTTGTAGCGCGGGTCCTCACGCGAGACCCCACGCGGATAGTAGCGATACACCACCTCGATCAATTCTTCGTTCGAATGCCTCATGGCTTCGTAACCCTGGCACCGCCAATGGCCTCGGGCATCCTTATCGTCATTTCATCCTTGAATTTGATTCAGTAGATCCCCTGTGGCATGCGCAGGTTGGATTTCACTATCTTGCGAGAAGCCGCGATGTGCAAGACGGAAGCTTGACAAATTGGAGCCGAGCGCGCGAGAAGGCGAACCATTCTTCTGACCATGGGATTCATCGTCAAACAGAAATATGAGGGAAACGCCACGGTTGACCTGGGTCAAAACGTCCAGGGCAGGCAGTGTAGCGGCGACGATGTCACGGAACCGCCCGACGGGCGCCATCTTGCGCCGTCGGGTTCCCGCGGACATGATCGGCCGTTCGCCGATGCGGGCCGAGCGCGCGCGCTTACTGGCGGTGAGCTCGCCGCGGAGGGGCCCCTGGGCGCAGCCGCGGCCGTCCGCGGACAGACGCGACCGTCTCGCCGAGCGCAGCGGACGCCGGCTCTCGCGCTCCGCCGTTCCGTTCGACACGTTGTCTAGACGGGTGATCGCGTGGCGCGTCGGGCGTCGCGGCCAGGAGACGACAGACGCCTTCATGGCCGATGTCCGCGCCAGGCCGCTCGTGATGCCGCAGATCACGAGTGATGGTTCGCGCCGCACATCTCTACCGTGGGCGCGCAGCTCGGCCCGAGCGTCGACTTCATGCAAACGGCTGTGCTGGGTGGTCAATGCGCTCCGCGTGACCCCGGCGATGCAGGCCGGCATCACCGACCACGTGTGGACCGTGGACGAGCTCGCGGAGGCGCAGCTGACCGAGCCGGCCAGCGAGGCCCCGAAGGCACAGCCGCTCCGTCATCGCGAGCCCTGGGCGCCAGCGCGCAAGCTTCCGAGCGGCACACGCCGGCGGAGGCTCGTCACCGGTAGGACCAAACGCTCCCAGGTGATCTTTCTCCATCAGAGCGTCTGGGGTGTGCGTGCGCTCCCCCGCGCGAGCGCCGTCCGGCGGCTCGTGGGCCGGCGAGCTCGCCGCGTCGTCAGCGGGCCGGGTGCCTAGTCGGGGTCGGGCACCCCACGGGCGCGCCGCTCGCGGACCCGACCTTCATCCATGCTGAGTTGCACGATCAGGTAGATCCAGAGCGGGAAGAGCGTCCGCACGACGTCTACGATCCTCCCTAGCGAGGGAGAATGTGCATCGTGGCAAATAACGGCCGGGGCTCCGAGCGCGACGCCACAGACCACGATGCCGATCGTCCTGAGTGGCTGGGGGACAATCATGACCGCTCCGCTAGAACGGGACGGCGCACAGGAGGCCCATGGCGACTCCGCCCCAGAGCCCGGTGTCGTCGCACTGCTGACGCGCCCTCGCGGTCCTGGCCCGCGGACACACCGCGTAGCGCAACGTCAAGAGAGAGCCGCCAGCGTAAAGGCCGCACATCAGGAGGCTGATCGGGCCGATGGCCTGCTGGACGTCTCCGGTCGGCTCGTCGCCATCGGAGACGGGCATGGCGCTCTCATCCTGCGCCGCGGCGTCATCGAGCACCGAGGCGCAGGGCACGTCCGCGCAGGCTCCCGGGTCGAGCGGGTCGAAGATGCGGATCGCCGCTTCGGGACAGTCGGCGCACGCCGCGGCGAGCTCGTGCCGCCCGGCCGCCACGATCTGCGGGATCGCGGGCTCCTCCGGGTCGAGGCTCAGCGCGAAGTCGCGCGTCGAGAGGCCGGCCTCCTCCGCTCCGCCCTCCTCTCCCGCCGCGCTCGGTTCGTCCGCTGCTCCGCAGGCCGGCGCTCCCATGAGCGCGGCCACGGCTGGGGTGATCCCGGTGTGCACGTACCACCTCCACGCGACGCATTCCGTCGCGCGCGGGACTTTTTTGCCAGCGGCATGCCAGGGCCGCATGAACCAGCGCGCGTGGGCTCAGGGCAGGGTGAAGTCGTCGAGCTCGTCCCGTTGGCCGAGGCCATCGCGACCATCGCCAAGAACGAAGGGCGCGCCCCGCGCAACCCCACCACCCAACATTGAGCACTACCCTCTGTGGTGCGCTCCGGAGCGGTTCCGACCCCGCCGGTGCGCTCTGCTTTGCGCTTCGGAGGGCTTCCGACCCCGTTCGAACGCTCCGCTTTGCGCTTCGGAGGGGTCCGGACCCCCCTTCTGGCACAAGATCGCGCGGTTTTGCGGGGATTTTGGCACAGAATTTCGGTTTGAAACGCGTTTTCTGGCACAATCCTGCCCAGAAAGACGCTCCGCGGAGCGATCTCGAGGGGTCCGGACCCCGGTGTGTCGCAATGCATTGCGTTTGTGCCGGTGCCGGACCCCCCTCACCTGGCACATGCCAAGGCGGCTTGGCACAGATCGTACGGGGCGTGGGGAGCTCGCTCCGCCACGAGCGCGGCTCGCCCCGTCACGAGGCGCTGCGCGCTCGCGACGGGCAGAGGAGAACGGGACCGGGCGCCCGGATGCTCGCCGCGCGGCGCCGGAGGCCGCCATCGGCGGATGCCGGAGGCATGCTCTCCGGGCGGGGGGGGCGGTGCCGGGCGGGCGGTGACGGGTGGAGGACGGATCGGCGGGAGGTCGGAGCGCCGCCAGCGGGCGCGCGCGGCGGGAGCGCGCCTCAGAGGTCGGCGGGCGCCGGCTCGGCGATCGGCGCGTCGGCCGGAGGCGGCGCTGCCGCCTCGTCGTCGGGCTTGCCGTTCTTCCGCGCGCCCCGGCCGCTCGGCCCGACGCTCCAGCCCACGAGCGGCGCGAGCAGCTTGTCGGCGAGCTCCTGCGTCTCCGGCTCGTCGGGCTCCACCGCGCCCATCACCTTGATCACGTACGCGCGCAGCGCCTCGGTGAAGGCGTCGAGCGCCTCGCGCACGCTCGGCGGCGCCGCCGCGGACGCGGCCGCGGGCGCCGTGACGCCGAGCGCCTTGCCGTACGCGGCGTGCGCGGCCTCGAGGGCGGCGAGGAAGCGCTTGCCGCCGAGCGCCTCGATGCGGGCGTCGAGGCCGTTCTTGCGGATCCGCTGCAGCCGGAGCTCGCTCTCGGACCATTCCAGGACGTACGTGAGCTGAAGGAACTTGAGGCCTCCGACGAAGATCGCCGCCTTGAGCGAGCTCGCCTCCGCGGCCTCGGGCGCGCCCGGCGGCAGCTTGGTGAACGCGGTCAGGAAGTCGTGGAGACCGCTCCAGCACCCGTCGAGGACACGGTCGCGCTGGACCGTATCCTCGCTCGCCTCCCCTCCCTCGGAGAGCGACACCTGATCGCGCAACGCCGACGCGAGCTCGGCGTGGCTCGACGAGAGCGCGACGAGCGCCCGCGCGATGCCCTTCGCGAGCTGCCTCTTCACGGGCTTCGCCACCGTGACGAGCTGCTCGCCGAGCGCCATGGCCCCGACCGCGGTGAACCGGGGGACCTGGACAACTTCAGAAGCGGTGTATTTGCTCATGAGATCACCCTCGTCCGTGCAGGAGCGCGGGATTGCGCCGCTATGCCGGACGGGCCGGCGTCGTTTATTCATGACGCGAAGAGAGGTGTCCAGAGCGAAGTGGATGAGAAGATGAGTTATAGAAGAAGCTCGGGTGTCGAATTCCTGCCGTACGTCGAGGCGCGCGGGGAACGCGCGGGGAAAGAGATTGGCGAGAAGGATGAGGGATGTTGAGGAGATAGCCGGGTTGGCACCGATCTGGCCAGGAGGGGCGCTGGAGGCGCGCTGTCCGGCCTGGGGAGGGCCCGTCGAAAGATTGCTTTCGTCGGGGGCGACGCTCTGGGGATGGTGATCGCGCCTGCTCGACGCACGGATCCGGCGGCGCAAGCTGAAGAAGCACGGCTCCCCGCCCGACACGACGGAGCGACACGACGGAGCAGGCGATCGAGACGGTGTTGAAGCAGGCCGAGCTGCTCGCGCTGGAGTGGGCGGCGTGAGCGATGGGCTCGGCCGCAGTAGAAGATCAGGCAAATTCGGAGTCTCGCTGAGCGCCGGGGGGCGGCACCGCGCTTGCCTCCTGCCATGGCGGTGCGCGCGGTCTCGCACGATTCCCGCACCATTCTCGCAGGATTCCCGCGCCATCCCGCACGATTCCCGCACGAGAGGAGCATTCGAATGGGCAGCAAGGCGAAGACGACGACCGCGGCCGCTCGGTCGATCGATGATGCATCCGAGCAGATCTTCCGGCAGGTCGAGCAGAGCGGCGCGCTGCCGCCGCACCTGGGGGCGCCCGAGGCCGTCGGCGCGGCGCTGTGCACGCTGTCGCGCCGGCTGAGCGGTGGAGAGGCGCGGGACCTCGCCTCGGCCCTGCCCTCGACGATCCAGGCGATCGTCCAGCCGTGCGCCACGCACCGCGACGAGGATCCGGAGGTCTTCGGTCGTCGCGAGTTCCTCGAGACGCTCGCGGAGCACCTGCACATCGATACCGACCAGGCGAGCGCGGTGTCCCATGCGGTCTTCGCCGCCGTGGAGCGCGAGATCCCCATGAAGGAGGTCACGGACATCGAGAGCCAGCTCCCGGCCGATCTGAAGGACCTCTGGGGGCGCCACCGCTTCGCGGGCAGCTCCCACGTGGAGCGGCCGGCGGACACGTCGCTGGCCGAGCCTCCCCCGCGGGCGTCCGTGGACACGCCAGCGCCGGACCAGCCCCGCGACGACGTGGGCGGGGACAACACGGCGGCGACCTCGTCCGGCGACGCCCCCGCCGTCCGGCGCGCGAGCTGACGGCGGAACGGAGGCGATCCGGAGAGCTGGGCGGTCCAGCGGGACGAGCCAGCCCGGAAGACCGAGGTGACGCGGCCCGCGAGGCGGCCGTCGAGGTCCGGCAGGCGCTCGGTGTCGATCCCTGCGTCCTGCTGCGCCGCGCCACGCTGCCCGAGGTGACGCGCGGGAAGCCACCGCACAGCCCGCGAGCGAAGCGACAGCCGTCGAGGTAGGCCGGCTGCCGCCAGGTACTGACACCCTCCCCACAATTCCAGCAACTGTGCAGAATTACGAGAAGGCTCGGTGTTGATTGTTGATTCGGTGCGGGCGTAACCTGCCCTCACCGGAGGCCGACCGGCCGCCGCCGACCATGGCCACCCGACCATGAGGCCGTCCAGCGGCCCGTGGAGGGCACAGCGAGGAGGAGCGAGGTAGATGACAATCATCGCGTCAGCGCCTGAAGCAGACGAGCCCCGGCTCGCCGGCCTCGCCGCGGAATGGCGCGCCATCGTGGCAAGGGAGCAGGAGAACCGGGTGGCGCAGGTCGCCGCGTGGGAGGCAAAGCTCGCCGAGCTCCGCGCCGAGCAGGAGGCGCTCCTGAGGGGTGGCCACTGGGTCGGCGGACCGGACGATCTCCTGAGCATCCTCGGGCAGAGCCGGCAGGAGCGGTATCACTCCGCGCTGCTGGCATGGCTGCTCGATCCCCAGGGTCGACATGGCCTCGGCGCCGGCTTCCTCGAGGCGTTGCTCCGCCGCTGCACGGCCGAGCCGCCGAGGGCCGAGCTGAACCGCGCCCGGCCCGCGCTCGAGGTGAGCCTGGGCAACGCCTGCGCCGATGTCGTCGTCGCTGGGCCTGGGCTCTGCCTCGTGATCGAGAACAAGGTCGATGCCCGTGAACAGCCCCAGCGATGCGATCGCCTCTACGACAGTTTCTGTCGAGAGCCAGGCGCGCTGTTCGTCTTCCTGTCGCCCTCCGGACGAGCGCCCGTGACGGTCACGGGCGCCGCGCGGGAGGCGTTCACGCCGATGAGCTACGCCGAACTCGCGGGGATGCTCCGCGACGCGCTCGCCTCGGCGCCGGGCAAGGGCGCGACGGCGCATGGGCGCGAGGCCGCCTCCAACTATCTCGCCACCCTGGAGAGGGAGTTCCGATGAACCGCATCGACGATCCGCGCGCCGTGTTCTACCTCCGGAATCAGGCGCTCATCGAGGAGTGGGCCGCCCTCGGCGAGTCCGTCGCCAACCTCACGCACGCGTTTCTGAGCTCGTGCGCAGACGGGATCGCCGAGCTTGCCTCCGAGCTCTCTCCAGACGTCGAGGTCTTCACATTCCTGGAGGAGGACGAAGACTGGCCGAAGATCCTGCTGGTCTTGCCAGGATGGTTCCCGTCGAGCGGAGGCGAGCTCGTCCGCGGGGTCGAGGTCGCCCCCAGGGTCGGGGTCGGCCTGGAATGGAACAAGTCGAGACGTCTGAACTTCACGACCGCGCCGGCTTGCGCGTTCACAGGCGTATGGGTGGATGTCGACATCGCCGGCGGCAAGGAGCTGTCGCGGAAGCTTCGTGCGGCCTTCGGAGAGGCCAGCCTCCTCAAGAAGCACAAGCTCGCCTCCAGCCCTTGGTGGCCCGCGTACCGCTACGAGACCGCGACAGGGGAATACTGGAAGGACCTCGAGCCCTACCGCGCACACCTCATCCAGTCGGTGCGGTTCCACTGGACGGAGTTCGAGGCGCAGATCCGGGAAGTGCTGGCGACCTGAGCGCATAGGGCGACGAACGGGCTGAGACCGCCTGAAAGGCGCAGAGCTTCGAACCGCCAAGGCGCCGAGAGCGCAAAGAAGAGAACCCAATCTTGGCGCCTTTGGTGCCTTGGCGATTCATTTCGCCAGTAAACTCCCAGGACCTGGGGATGACAGGGCGGCCGGGGCGGCGGGCGGGTCGGCCTGCGCGCGCCCCCCTCTCCTACGGCGCGGCGAGGGCCGCGATCTGCTCGGCCGAGAGCGCGCCGTCGTAGATCCGGAAGTCGTCGATGTACGCCTTGAGCAAGGCGTCCGGGAACTGCGACTTGCCGATGTAGTTGCTCGCCGTGGGCGCCAGCCGCGACGGCGTCACGTCGTGCGGAGGCGCCGGCGTGGTCGATGCGACGGAGGCGCCGTCGACCCACAGCTGGTACGTGCCGCTCGAGATCGTGACCGCCACGTGCTTCCAGACATCGACGGTCAGCGGGTTCGCGACCCTCACGATCGCCTCGTTGCCCACCATGTCGACCTGCGTGTAGACCGAGAGACGCAGGGCCCCGGTGTCGTCGAGCGGGGTGAGGAACATGAACCCGTTGCCGCCGAAATCGAAGATGCGAGACCACATATCGATCTTCTTCAGCTGGACCCAGGTCGCGATGGTGAGATCGTCGAGCTCGTCCGTGAGCCCGTCGGGGAGATCGACGTAAGGGTCGGCGCCCTGCAGGTTGAGCGCGCCGCCGATTCGCCCCTCCGCGAGCCATCCAGCGCTCCCGACGAGCGTGGCGTCGTTCCCATTGCCCGACGCGTCGTGGGCCACGAGGCCGGTCTCCTCGTCGAACGTGTAGTGCACGACGAGCCTCGGCTCCGGCCCGGCGCCGCCGCTGCCTCCCGCGCCGCCGTCGCCGCCGGCACCGCCGTCGCCGCCAGCTCCGCCGGTGCCGCCAGCTCCGCCGGTGCCGGTCGCTCCGCCGCTGCCGGTCGCTCCACCGCTGCCGCCATCGCCGCCCGCGCCGCCGCTGCCGGTCGCTCCACCGCTGCCGGTCGCTCCGCCGCTGCCGCCGTCGCCACCCGCGCCGCCGCTGCCGGTCGCTCCGCCGCTGCCGCCATCGCCGCCCGCACCGCCGCTTCCGGTCGCTCCGCCGCCGCCGCCTTCACCGCCGCCGCCCGCGCCGCCCGCGGCGCCGCTGCCGCCGTCGCCGCCCGCGCCGCCCGTGCCCGTCGCGCCCCCACCGTCGCCCCCGGAGCCGCTCGTCGCCGAGCCTCCACCCGACGTCGACGTCGACGTCGACGTCGACGTCGACATCGTCGCGCTGCCGCCGCCCCCCGCGTCGTCATCGCCGCTCGAGCCGCATCCGCTGGCCGCTGTTCCCAGCATCGCGGCCGTGAGCAACGCAGCCCTGAGACCACCCGACAAGATCGAAGCCTCTCTCATCGCATCCTCCAAGAAGGCAAATACCTCGAGCATCCGGGAACGCTCCGGCCGTGCTCGACGGGGTTGTTGGGGTTCTGCACATCCCGACGGCGATGACGGCCGTCGTCAAGATTCAAGCATCCTGTCGAGAGATGAAATCATCTCACATACCGCGGAGCAACACCGTACCAACCACGCCGGTCCGGCTCGGCTCCACCGACACGGCGATCGGCCTCTCCTTCGTGGGGCGCAGCAGGTACGTCAGCGCCGCGCCCGCGAGCGCCGCCGCGCCTACACCGAGAGAGATGTCGGCGATCAGGTACCGCGTGCGCACGGCGTCCAGATCGCTGTCGGCGCACTTCGGACTGCAGGTCTTCTCCAGCTGGTCCCGCTCGGACCGGCCCATGAGCCCCCACACCGCAAAGCTCGCCCCGCCCGCGACCCCCAGGCCCGCCAGCACGTAGGTGAGCGCCGGCACCGGACGGTAGGTCTCCGTGACGCTGGCCTGCGCCGGCGGGACCCGGGCCTCCGCCTCCACGAGGGGCTCGAGCGCGACGTTCAGCTGCCGGAAGCGCTGCCCCTCGAAGAGGATGAGCTCCTTGGACACCGGCTTGTGCCCGGCGTGCTCGACACGGTAGGTGTGCTTCCCCGGATCGAGCTTGAGCGGCGCGCCGCTCGACGACAGCTCGACCGGCTGGCCGTCGACAAGGATCCTCGATCCGGTGACCTGCTCGCCGCCGCTCGTCACGTTGAACACGATCGACGGCGTCGCCCGCTCGAGCTCATCGACCCACGCCCCGCAATCGCGGAGGACCGGAGCCGGGCAGTCCGACCGGGCGCAGCCCTTCAGCGCGCGGCCCGCCTCGAGCAGCTGGTGCTCCTTCCGGAGCCGCTGCACCTCGGCGTGCGCGGCGACACATTGCGTGACCCCGGAGGCCGCTCCCGCCTCCGGCGCCGCAGGCCCGCCCGCCGGCGCCGCAGGCTCGTCCGCCGAGGCCGAGAGCGGCCAGAGCGCGGTCGCCGCCAGCGCGAGCGCCGCCCACCCGCCACGCCCCGTTCCGAGAGGCTTCCCCCTTCGCAGCATCCCTGTCTCTCCAGCCATCGCGCCGAGCTCCTCGTGTCCAACAGACTCGCACCTGACTGCCTGTCGAGCAAACTTCCGACCGCCCGCCGCGCGGGCCGACCGCGGCCGGATCACCCCCCTCATTGCGCCGCGAGGGCCGCCACCTCGGCCGCCGAGAGCGCACGATCGTAGATCCTGAAATCGTCCACGATCCCGACGAGGTAGGGATCGACCGCGAACTGAGAGCGGCCGATGAAGTTCTGCGTCGTGTTCCCCAGATCCGAGGGCCGGGTGGCGATCATATCGCTGCTCGCCACCGCGGCCCCGTTGATGTACATCGACGAGCGGCTCGGGTTGTAGCTCAGCGTCACCGCGAGGTGCGTCCACTCCTGGAGCGGCAAGCTTCCATTCATGGTGTATTCCTCGACGCCCGCAGGGGAGTTCACCGAGAGGCGGACGCCGGTCGGATTCGCCGCCTTCGGGCACACGTAGAGCCACGCCACCTCTCCGGATCCGAAGTCGAAGATCCGCTGCCACCACTGCTGCTCGCCGAGGGAGATCCAGAACGACACCGTGAGCTCGTTGAGCGTCTGCAAGACGCCGGGCGGGAGCTCCACGTACTCCTCGTCCCCCGAGAGGGACAGCGCCTTGCCGATGCGCCCCTCCACCGACGTCCCCCCGAGGAGCGTCCCGTCGCGCATGCCGCCGGTGGCGTCCACCGCGATGCCTTCCTCGATCGCGTCGAACGTGTAGTGCAAGAACAGCCCCGTCTCGAGGTCGATGAGGGGACCGCCCCCGCCGCCCCCGCCGCCTCCGGCACCGCCGCGGCCCCCCGCGCCCCCGTCGCCGCCCGCGCCCCCGACGCCAGCGGCGCCGCCGTCGCCCCCGACACCCCCGGCGCCGCCGTCGCCGCCGCCGCCACCACCACCGGTGGCCCCGGTGCCGTCGCGGCCTCCAGAGCCGCCGCTGCTCTGGCTGGAGCTCTGCGTCGCCGAGCCGCCGCCTGCGCCCGTCGCGCCGTCCTGGAGATAGGACAGGTCCTCGAGCGAGCAAGCCCCGAGGCACAAGGGAGCGAGCGCCAGGAGCGCACGTGCCGCCGGACGAAGCGCCGCAGGGCCGGCCAGCACCCTTCCACGAGCTGCCATGTTCATGTCACCTCCCAACCACGATGGACGCCCCGCGGACGCCTGCGATGCCGCTGCCGTGGCCCGAGGACCACGACCCCACGGGAACAGAGAAGAAAGGGCCCGGCTCCCCGCGTCGAGCCGACGTAGCGGACACCCCTGCACGCCGGCTCACGGCCCGCCGGACTCCGGCCAGCCATCGGCGCTCCAGCTCAGCTCGGCGACGCGAAGGGCGAACATGCCGTCCGCATCGGCGTCGTACGAATGGTAGACATGATACCAGGACTCACCGGCCTGGAGCAAGCCGTTGCTGCCAGGCCCTCGCCACCTCGAGCTGCTGGTCAGCACGCGCGAGCCGCCGCCGTCGAGCATGCGGTTCCCGAGCCGGTCCACGTAAGGACCGGCGAGCGCCCGGGACCGACCGACCATGATCTTGTACGTGCTGCTCGAGCCGACGCAGCAGGTGTCGAACGAGGCGAACAGGTAATAATGATCGCCTCGCCGCACGACGAACGGCGCCTCGATCGCGGTGCTCGGCCGCGCGGCGATGGACGTGAGCGTCCCGTCGACGGGAGCGCCGGCGAGGTCGAGCTGCATGAGCTTGAGCCCCGACCAGAAGCTCCCGAACACGAGCCAGGGCGTGCCACGCTCGTCGAGCACGACGCTCGGGTCGATGGCGTTGTAATTGGTGCCCTCGCTGCAGATGACGGCGCCGTGATCCAGCCAGCGGGTCTCCGGGGCGCTCAGCGAGCCCCTGGTCGCGTGGCCGATGCAGGAGCGGTTCGTCCCGAAGAACGACGCCGCGTAATACAGATGATAGAGCCCGCCCCAGTAGGAGATGTCCGGGGCCCAGAGCGCGTCGACGTCGCCCACCGCGCTCGCGACCCAGTCGGGGTTGTCGCTGAACACGGAGCCGGCGGAGTCCCAGCGCACGAGGTCGGATGAGGTCCGGATCGCGATCCCGGGGCCCGTGGAGAAGATGTAATAGAGATCGCCCGCCCGGATGATCGACGGGTCGTGCACTCCCTGGACGTCTCCGCTGAGGTCGAGCGCGACCGGACGCACCGGCTCCACGGGGCCGCCACCCCCCGCTCCCCCGGAGCCCACTCCCGTGCTCGCTCCCCCGGAGCCCACTCCCGCGCTCAGTGCCCCGGAGCCTCCGCCATTGCCTGTTTCCCCGGCGCCCGCTCCGCCAGCGTCCGCTCCCCCGGAGCCCGCTCCGCCGGCGCCCGCCCCTCCGGTGCCTGCGCCGGTGCTCGTTCCGCCGGTGCCCGCCCCTCCGGTGCCTACGCCCGTTTCCGCGCCTCCGGTGCCCGCCGCGGAGCCGGACGCCACGCTCGCCGTCGCCGGACCGCCGGCGCCGCCCTGGGCTCCGGTGTCGCCGCAGGTCCCGCACCCGCCCATCACGGCCAGGGCCAGCGCGGAGAGCGCTCCCGTACCCGACGTGGTGTCGACACGCGATCTCACATGCACTCGACCTTGAATCGTTTGATCCCCTCGGGGTCGATGGTGTATGGCGGGTCGCAATTCGCGCTGGGCGGGCTGGCCGGCGCAGCGGGCGTGGGCTTGTCCGCCGGCGCCGCGGCGTCGCCTCCGCGCTCTGCCGGCTCCTTTGCCGACGGCTCGGGCTGCTTCGCCGACGGCCTGGGCTGCTTCGCGGACCACCTGGGCTGCTTCGCGGACCGCTCGGCCGGCTTTGCGGACGACTCGGCCAGCGCCTCGGGCAGCTCGGCCGGCTCGATGGTTGGCTCCGCCGACCTCGCCGACGGCTCGCCCGACCTCGCAGCAGCGGGCGCGGCGGCCGCCGCGGCGAAGCCGGAGCCCGACGGCGCGCCGGACGCCGGGACGACGGCGGGCGCGAGCGGCGCGAGCGGCGCGAGCGACGGCTGCGGCGACCCCGACAACGATGCGGCGTCCAGGGACGCAGGCGAGGAGCGCGGGGACCGGATGGTCGCGGCCGCCAGGACGATGCCGCAGCCGATCCCCAGCACGGCCGTGGCGAGGAGCGAGCGGGACGCCCGCTTCAGCCACGGGCGCTGCGCCGGCTCCTGCTCGTCCGTGAGCTTCGAGTCCGAGCCCGTCATCGTGCCGTAGCCGGCGCGCGCGAGCGACTGATCCAGCGGCGGCGGCGACAGGGTGTCGACCGGCATGGACGCCCGCGCCGTCGCGCCCCGGCGCATCATCTCACGGCCGATGATGCGCTTCGTCTCCGCGCGCACGTCCTCGAACTCGCGCGAGACGAACCTGCCGACGTCGCGGTTCGTCACGGGCGTCGAGCCCGCGACGAACGCCTCGAGATCGGCCTCGAGCTCCGCCGCGGTGGCATAGCGCTGCTCCGGCGCGAGCGAGAGGGCCTTGAGGATGATGCGCTCGAGCTCCTCGGGCACGTCGGGCTTGACGTCGCGCGGCCTCGGGAGCTCCCCGTTCAGCACGCGATGCATGATCGCGATGTCGGTCATCCCCTTCCACATCCGCTCGCCCGTCGCGGCCTCCCAGAGCATGACCCCCACCGCGTACAGATCCGCGCGCCGATCGAGCTGGCCGCCCTCGATCTGCTCGGCCGGCATGTACCCGATCTTGCCCTTGATCACCCCCGTCGCCGTCTCGACGCTCCCGCCCGTGAGCTTGGCGATGCCGAAATCGATGAGCTTGACCTGGCCATCGTAGGTCACGAAGACGTTGTGCGGCGAGACGTCGCGGTGCACCACGTCGAGCGGCTCGCCGTCGAAGCCGGTGAGCTCGTGGGCATAATGAAGGCCGCGGAGCGCGTCGATGATGATCCGGAGGTGCATCTCCAGCGGGAGCTTCGTGCGCGCCCGCGACCGGACGATCGAGAGCGACTGGCCCTCGAGGTACTCCATGACGATGGCGGCCCCCCGCGTCGTCTGGACGATCGCGCTCGTCTGGACGATGTTCGCGTGGTTCAAGCGCGCGGAGAACCGCGCCTCGTTGATGAACATCTCCCGCATCTCGAGGTTGTCGAGGAGGTCGGGCCTGAGAAACTTCAGGACGACGAGCTTGTCCACCCCCTCCGCGCCGCTCTGCACGGCGAGGAAGACCTGCGCAGTTCCCCCGCGCCCGAGCTCGAGCAAGAGGTGATGCCCCGGGTCGGTCGGTGTGCTGGACGTCCCCACGTTCACTGGGCGATGATGGCACGAAAAAAACGAGCTCGACCAGACGGATTCAGGGGGATCTCGAGCCTTCTTCCGCAATGCACTGCATGGTTCCGCCTGCCCTGCCGAATTGCGCAGAAATGCGGGTGCGATAGTGTCGCAGCATGGTCGCACAAATGAGGGACGCTCGATCCCCGGCGTCCGCGCGAGGTGCGAGGTCGAGGCCACCGGGCAGGCGGACCCATGCCGATGGGCGGAAACCGCTTGCCACGCGCCCATGAGCTGTGCATGTGCCCAGATCGGGCCCTTAAGGGCGTCCTCGACGTGCGGCGGCGCGGAGCATGCCCCCGCGGCCCCGAGCCGGCCCCTGCCGGACGGCGGGGTCGCCACCTTCGCCGCCCGGTCGAGCTCGTCCGAACCGCCACGGCGTTCCGAAAGGAAGAATGCTCCGCAGGCCGGCCTCGACGATCCCGGTCAGCTGAAGACGGGGGGTCGACCCGAAACAGCGTGCCCGCGGCTTGCCGACCCCCCTGTGCTAGACTCGGAGCATGGCCGAACCTCTGGAGCCTCCCGTTGGGGAGCGGGACGACAGCCCCTACGATGAGAACGGAGTAGACCGCTCCCTCGTCCGCTGGATGCTCAGCCTATCTCCCACGGATCGGCTGGCGCAGCTGCAGAGCTCGATCGATTTGATCATGAGCGTGCGCGGGCCCTCCGATGGCGCTCGCTGATATCTTGCACGCGCTGGTACACCATCACGTCGAGTTCATCGTTGTGGGAGGCATGGCTGCAGCGTTGCAGGGCGCGCCTGTGAACACGCTCGACATCGATATCGTGTACTCACGCTCCGAGCAGAACATCGCCCGGCTCATGGCTGCCCTGACAGAGCTGGAAGCCGTATTTCGCACGGACCCACGACGGCTCGTTCCTAACGAGTCGCACCTGCGATCGACTGGGCACAAGCTGCTCCAGACGAAGCACGGTCTGCTCGACGTGCTGGCCACGATCGAGGAATCGACGTCCTATGACGATCTCTTGCCTGACTCGACGGTGCTCGAGGTAGCCGGCGTGCTCGTCCGCGTTCTGTCGCTGGAACGGCTCATCGAGGTCAAGGCGAAGCTGACCAGGCCCAAGGATCGGGCGATGCTCTTTCTGCTCCAGGCGACCCTCGACGAAAAACGCCGAGCGCCCTGACCGGCACATCGCGCCGCTCGAGCAGCCCTCCCCTCCCCGCCCTACTGCCTCACCGGCAGCTCCACCACGAACGTCGCCCCCTCCCCCGGCGCGCTCTCCACGCTCACCGCCCCGCCGTGCGCCTCGACCACGCTCTTCACGATGGCGAGCCCGAGCCCCGTCCCGTTCCGGCTCTCGTCGGTCGTGAAGAACCGGTCGAAGATCCGCGCCCGATGCTGCGCCGGCACCCCCGGCCCCCGGTCGCGCACCGAGATCCTCGCGGTCCTTCCGCCCTCCTCGCCCTCCACGGTCACCACCACCGCCTCCCCCGGCGGCGAGAACCTCACCGCGTTGTCCAAGAGGTTCAGCAGCGCCGTCTCCAGGTCCGTCTGCCGCGCCCGCAGCAGCCGCCTCGACATCTCGTACCGCAGCACCACCGGCCTCTCGCGCGCCCTGCACCGCTCCACCACCCGCGCCACGAGCGCCTCCAGGTCGAGCACCGTCATCGCCTCGCTCGAGGCCTCGATCCGGCTCAGCTCCAGCAGCCGCGACACGAGCCGATCGAGCCGCGCCACGTCGAGCTCGATGTTCCGCAAGAAGCGCCGCCGCGCCTCGGGATCGTCCGCCGCCCCCTCGTCGAGCAGCTCGGCCGCCCCCCGGATCGACGTGAGCGGCGACTTGAACTCGTGCGCCACGTCGGCCGCGAAATCCGAGGTGTACCGCAGGCGCGCCCCCAGCCGCTCGTTCATCGCCGCGAACGACGCGCCGAGCTCGCGGATCTCGCCGCTCCCCGAGACCGGCACCTCGATGTCGCGCTCGCCGGCCGCGATGCGCTTGGCCGCGCGCGAGAGCTTGCCGAGCGGCCTCGAGATCGACCACGCGAGCGCCAGCGTGACGAGGCCCGTGAACAGGCTCGCGCTCAGGAGGACCTGGATCAGGCCCGACCGGATCCGGTGCAGCTCCACGAGCACCGGCTGCGTCGAGCGCACCACGTAGACGGCGCCCAGCACCTCGCCGCCCCAGCGGATCGGCTCGGCCAGGAACAGGAAGACCGCAGGCTGCCGCTCCCGGACGCGCGTCCTCGCGCCGCGGCGCCCCGAGAGCGCGTCGCGCACCTCCGGGCGATCCGCGACCTCGGGCCAGCGCTCGCGCGCGTCCTTGCCGAAAGGCCGCACCCCGTCGGCAAGATCGCCGAGGCCGACGCCCGAACCGCCCCGGGCGCGCGCCGGGAGCAGCGCGGGCACCGCCGGCTCCGGCCCCTCGGGCGGGCCGTTCTCGTGCGAGTCGACGACCACCGCGCCCGCCCCGTCGAGGATCCGCACGCGCGTGCGCGTGCGCCGCGCGGCCCGGGTCAGCACGTCGCCGTGCTCCGGCGCGTCGAGCTCGAGCCCCCGGTCGAGATCCGACACGAGCATCGCCGCCACGAGGGCCGCCTGGTTCGCCATGTCGCGCTCCAGCGAGCCGAGCAGCTGCCGCTCGTAGATCCGCGCGAACTCGAGCCCCGCCGCCGGCACGAGCAGCACCACCAGGTTGACGACGAGCAGCCGGACGCGGATCCGGCCGAGCTCCCGGCGCAGGCGCTCGATCATCGCGCGCATCGGTCGGCCTGGCATCGCGGCCCGGCTACGCGCCCTGCACCTTGTAGCCGACGCCGTGGACGGTCGCGATCGGATCGCCGCCAACTACGCGAAACTTCGCGCGAATCCGGCGAACGTGGGTGTCGATGGTGCGCTCCGTGATGAGGTTGTCGTAGCGGTAGGCGCGCTGCATGAGCTGGCCGCGCGAGAGCACGACGCCCGGCCGCTCGAGCAGCGCGCCGAGCACGCCGAGCTCGGTCGCGGTGAGCGACACGGGCTGCCCGAGGTAGCGGGCCTCGTGGCGGCCTATGTCGACCTCGATCGGGCCGTGGCGGAGGACCGCGGCGCGCGCCTCGGCCGGCGCGGGGGGCGGCGCCTCGGCCCGCCGGAGCAGCGCGCGCACCCGCGCCACGAGCTCGCGCGGCGAGAACGGCTTGGTGAGGTAATCGTCGCCGCCGAGCTCGAGGCCGACGATCCGGTCGACCTCGTCGCCGCGCGCCGACAGGAAGAGGATCGGCGTCCTGCTCGCGGCGCGCAGCCGCCGGCACACCTCCAGGCCGTCGAGCTCGGGGAGCATCACGTCGAGCACCACGAGGTCCACGTCCCCCGCCCCGGCCGCCTCGATCGCGGCGCGCCCGTCGGCGACCGCCGTGACGGTGTAGCCCTCCTTCTGCAGGGCGTAGAGCAGGACCTCGCGGATGCGCGCCTCATCGTCGACGACCAGGATGTGCTTGCTCACGTCGCGATCGGTCCCTCTGATCCGGCGCCGCCGTGCGCGTCGATCGCCGCGCCGAGGCCCTCCACGCGCGCCCAGACCTCGGACACGATACCACCGACGCCCTCGACCGAGGATCCGGCGAAGCGCGCCAGGACGAGCTGCGTGCGCAGCGCCTGGACGAGATCCGCGAGCTCCTCGAGGGCGCGGGCGTCGTGGTCGCGCATCGCCCGGAGGCGCCGGATGTTCTCGAGGTGGAGGTGCGCCGTCGCCAGCGCGCGCCCCCCCGCGCCGTCGCGCTCGATCTCGGCGACGCGCGCGGCGGCGGCGGCCTCGTCGAAGCCGCCCTGGCGGAGCAGCGCGTCGAGCTCGGCGTGGCGGGCGGCGGCGCGCGCCACCTCGGCCTCGATGCGCACGGCGGCCTCGCGCGACAGGAGCGCCTCGAACGACGTGCCGGCGCAGGCGCTGACCCCCTCGCGCAGCGCGCCCTGGACGCGGGCGGCGGCGGTGCCGGCGCCGCCGTCCGGCCGGTCGCTGGCCGCCCCGCGGCCCGCGGTGAGCGCGACGGGGGCCCAGATGGGCCAGAGCGGCACGCAGAGCGCCGCGGAGAGGGCGGCGCGGCGGCGCGCGTCGCCGCGATCGCGCGAGGCGCGGTACACCGCGACGGCGCACGCGAGGCCCGCGAGCAGGTACAGGATCGAGAGATCGCGGAGGCTCATCGCGCCGCCTCCGTCGGGCCGACGCGCGCGGCGTCCGGATCGACGCCGTCCGGGTACGCGCCCTGCGGCGGCGGAGCGACGCGCGGGGCCATGCCGGCCGGCGGCGCGACGTCGACCGGGCCCACGCCGACCGGCGTCGAGACGTCGGCCGGGCTCACGCCGCGCGGATCCGGGCTGCTACGGGGCTTGTGGCGCCGCTCGAGCGAGCGCGGATCCTCGTCGTAGATCCCGAGCGCGGAGCGGCAGCTCCTGACGAGCGCGTCGGAGAAGCTCCCCTCGCGGGCGCGCACGAACGGGATTTCCTTCTGGCTCGGCCGGCCGAGGTACGGCCGGAGCATCCACGCGGCCTGACCGCCGACCGCGAAGAACACGGCCATGAAGGCGACCGCGGTGAGGGCGCGGCCCTGGCCCGCGCCGATGCCGCGCACGAGCACGCCGAGCGCGGCGAGGCCCGCGCCGGCGTAGGCGAGCCAGGCAGCGACGGAGGAGGCGTGGTAGCCGAGCCCCAGGTCGATGAGCAGCCAGAGCACGGGCGCGAACGCGAGCAGCACGAGCGAGGAGCGGCCCGCCGACGCGAGGACGAGGGCGATGATCGACCGCATCGGCCAGGGGCGGCCGAGGACCGCCGCGAGCGCGTGGAACGCCGGGGCGCAGAGCGCGAGCGTGATCAGCATCGCGAGCGGCACCTTGACGGCCGCGTAGAGGATCTGCTCCTTGCCGCGGAAGCTCCCGATCACGCCGCCGAACACGGCGGAGCCGAGGGCGATGGCGCCGAGCGACGCGAGCGCGATGGCGCGGATGTCCCTGTCTTCACGGCAGCTCGCGGCGACCTCGGCGGGCGCCCGGAGCAGGCGGCTCACGACGGCGGCGCTCACAGGGCACCTCCTCTCAGGATCGGGAGCGTCCCCCACCAGACGCGCAGGGCGAGCGCGACGGCGAACCCGGCGAACCCGAGGAGCGCCGCGGTGGTGCCGGACCAGGTGAGGGGGCCCCGATCGGGCCGGAGCACGGCGCCGAGATCGTGCAGCAGGATGCGCACGCCGATGACGCCGCCTACCGCGAGGCCGATCAGCCCCATGATGGCCGCCGTCTCGGGCGCCCCGCTCGTGACGACGAAGAGCGCGGCGGCGGGCGCGAGGCCGCCGAGCACGAGGCCGGTCGCCGCGGCGGCGCGCGCCGTGGCCGACAGGGCGCGCGCGGGGTCGAGCGGCGCGTCGAAGAGGGTCAGGACGATCGTCAGCGCGGGGACGCCGAGGCAGGCGACGGCGACCATGGCCGCCGGCACGCCGGCGGCGTGCTGGACGAGCGACAGGCCGCCCTGCCGGGCGCCGAGCGCGAGCCCGTACAGCGCGGCGAGGCCGACGCCGACGCCGAACCTGGCGAGGTCCTGGCGGGGATCCGCGGCCTGCCGCTCGGCGAGGAGAGAGGCCGTCCAGCCGGGGTGTCCGGCGCGCGCCGCGGGCTCGGCGGCTGGGCCCGGCGCGGCGGCGGCCGCGGGCGGCGGCGGCGCGTCGCTTCGCGGCGACGCGGGCGCGAGAGCGCCGGCTTCCGAGCCGGGCTCTGGCGAGGGGGAAACGACGAGACAGGGAGCTTGCGCCTGCACAGGACCTCCGTGGTGATGAGCGCTGCGCGGCGCGCTGGGCCGCCGCAGCCTCGATGGGAGTACCCCGCGCTCGAGGCGCGCCCGCGCCCGCGACGAGGAACGAACGCGGAGAGGTTGTGGCGAAGTTGTGGCAGCCCGCCCGCTGCGGCCAGCGCCACCCGCGCGCAGGGGCCTCGCCGGTCCTCCGCCAGGCGCCTGCCGCGGCCGGCCTGCAATCAGGTCTATCACCCCGACGTGGTCGGATGGCGGCGGGACAGATTGCCAGAGCTGCCCAGAACGACGCCGAGCTCCGTGCGGCCCGACTGGGTGTGCGAGGTGCTGTCGCCCTCCACCGCGCGCAACCATCGCGTGAAGAAGATGCGCGTCTATCAGCGGTGCGGGGTGCCGCACTACTGGATCGTGGATCCCGAGGACCAGACGCTGACCGTCCACCGGTGGACGTCCGAGGGCTATCTGCTGGTCCTCGCCGCCGAGCGCGGAGAGCGCGTCAGGGCAGAGCCGTTCGGGGAGGTGGAGCTGGAGATGGACGCGCTCTTCGGAGACGAGGCAACCTAATGTCCCGTTCCTGAAGAGCGCGAATGAAGCCCTCTCGCCGTGGATATCGGGCGTCCGCTGCGCGAACCGACCGATGCTCGCGAGGATTTCGTCCGCCGTCTCGGTTCAGAGGAACGGCTTCGGGTCCTCGTCGTGTGCGTCGAGGGACTCTCGTTCACAGCGCGCTCCGGCGCCGTGCCAAGCGCGCGTCGACGGACCAGCGCCCCGCGCCGACGATGACGAGAAACAGCGCGCCGAGCAGCATCGCCCAGTCCGTCCTCGCCTCGTGGGCCATGCTCCAGAAGCCGTATTGCGGCAGCTTGCGCACGTGGAAGCCGAGGATGTCTCGGCCGAGCAGGATCGGGAGCTTTGTCGAGACCAGCGCCACGACCATGTCGATGACGAGCAGAGCGGCGGCGAACCGGGTCAGGAGCCCCGCGAGCACGAGCGCCCCGCAGACGATCTCGACCACCCCCACGAAAGGTCCCATGACCTCCGGCCAGGGAATGCCGATCTTGACGAACCGTCCGGCGCCGAGCTCCGCTGGATACATGAACTTCTGGAGCCCTTCGGACAAGAAGACGGCCCCGACCGAGAGGCGCACGAGGAGCGTCGCCGCAGGCGCCTCGGACTCGAGCATCTTGCGCAGGTGTTTCATCATTTCGTTCCGCCCTTCGTCGAGAACCTATCGAAGCGCGTAGACGGTCCTCGTGATCTCGTCAAGCTCGCCCCCCTGCCGTAGAGCACGACCGGCGAGCCGACAATCCTGAAGCGTGCCCTCACGGCCCCCGGCCGCCGAGGGGCGCCCCGACGCGTCGCCGGCGCCGAGCGACAGACCGACGCAGGCGATCGCCGCGCAGCGATATGGCCGGCGGCGTGATCGTCGGTCATCATGTCCTCGTGTTGTATGTCCGCCACGTGCCGGGTCCGCCGCTCTCGGCGCACGTCGCCGAGCTCTGGTACCTTTCGGCTGCGCCGCCCCACGCGGCCGAGCGCATCCTGCCCTCCGGTACCCTCCAGCTGGTCGTCAACCTCGACGAGGACGAGCTTCGCATCTACGACGGCCCCACCCTTCGCCGCCACTCCGGTGCCGCCGTGTCGGGCGCGTACCAGTCCTCCTTCGGCGTCGACACACGCGAGCACGCGTCGATGGTCGGGGTCCAGTTCCGCCCCGGCGGCGCGTGGCCGTTCCTCGGCGCGCCGCCCGGCGCGCTGACCGACACGCACGCCGACCTCGCGGAGCTCTGGGGGCGACGGGCGGCGGAGCTCCGCGAGCGCCTGTGCGCGGCGCCGGAGCCGCGCGCTCGCTTCGCGCTGCTCGAGCGCGCGCTGCTCGACCGCCTTTCGAATGCGCGCCCCGGTCATCCCCTGGTGCCGCATGCGATCGCGGCGCTCGAGGGAGGCGAAAGGCGCGTCGCCGACGTCGCGGCCACGCTCGGCATCAGCCACCGGCGGCTCATCGACGTGTTCACCGCCGAGACCGGCCTCGCCCCGAAGGCCTTCGCTCGGATCACACGCTTTCGACGGGCGCTCTCGCGCGCCGAGAGGGAGCGCGAGCCGGACTGGGCCCGGCTCGCCGCCGAGTCAGGGTTCTGCGATCAGTCGCACCTGATCCGCGAGTTCGTGGCCCTCTCCGGCAATTCGCCGACCGCGCTCATCGCCCGGTCCTCCCGCGAGCACGTCAAGCTGCACCACATCGCCATCGCCGCGTCGGCCGCGCCGGATGGGGCGCGCGGAAGGGACCGGCAACGCGCGCGCCCCCGAGGCGTCCTGACCCGATGACCGCAAAGGGTCGGCGCTGCTAACCCGCCGATGCCTCGTGGAGCTCGACCGGGTTGCCGTCCGGATCTTCGATCTGGATCTGCGCGCCCCCCACGCCGCGTTCGATGTCGTTTCGGAAGGGTGTCTCGGCCGCACGGAGCCGATCGATGAGCGCGGCGAAGTCGTCGACGTAGAGGACGACGCGGTTCCAACCGCCGGCGGCCTGAGCGCGGCCGTCGGGCATCGGGCGCGCGCCGGAGCTGCCGGGTCCGCTCAGGAGCAAGCGCAGGTCGCCGCGCGAAACCGCCGCGAACTCCGTGCCGGACTGCATGTCGAGCGCGAAGCCGAGCCGCTCGGTGTAGAAGAGAACGGCGCGATCGACATCCGTGACTTGGTAACGGACGACCGCCAAGGTGGCATTGGGGACTCCCGTGTCCGGGGTCGGTTCCGTGGTTTGGGACATGCAGCCTCCGAGGGAGAAAATGACCAGGATGAGGATGATCTTGCGGATGATCTTCATGGGCCGATCCTGTCGTCCGCGCGCGCCGCCGTATTGGACAAATTGGAAGCCGCGGGTGGTCCTTCGGCAACCCTCGCGAGAACAGCCGCGGGAGCGCGAGCGGCGGCGGCGCCGGGGTCCGCAACGACCGACGCGCGGCGAGCCCCCCCCCGCCGCGCGCCTCAGGCGTGGCTGGCCACGGTGAGGCGCTCGCGCTCCGCCCACATGCCGATGATCCGCCGTGGATGCCCGTCGGCGCGGCGGTTCGCGAACCCTCGAATCTGAACGATGGCCCGCGCGCGCGGATCGACCTCGATCGTGAAGCGCCGCACCGGTGCCCCCTCCCCGGCCTGGCGGCGCAAGGTCCAGATGCTCGACACGCCCCGCACGCAGCGATCCTCGTAGCTCGCGACGCAGTGCCTGAGCGCGCGCCCCTCGGCAACGAGCTCCCCGCTGCTCAAGAGCTCCGCGATCCACCACTCGATCGGCCCCTCCGCGGCCTCCGGCCTCGGCGGCTCGACGTAGCGGAAGCCTTGTAGCTTGGACGTCGGCCAGGTCCGGCCGGTGCCGCGGCGAACCGCGAGCTCGGCGTGCCAGGCGTCGACGATGCGCAGGAGCGACTGAGGCGTCCGCCCGGCCAGCGAGAAATCGGGATCCGGGGGCCCCTTGATCAAGACCCCCGCGTCGGTCGCGATCTCGGTCGGGCGGACGCACCGCGCATAGAGGAAGTCGATGATGGTCGTGACGCGGATCGGGCCGAGGGCGTCCCAGTAGCGAGCAAAGAAGCGCAAGGCCTGGCGCCACAGGTCCCCGTGGCCGAGATCGGCGGCGAGGTCCGTCGTCAGAATGGTGTCGACGAGCTCCGGCGGGCCGTCGAGGCCGAGGATCTCCGCGCGCCGCATCGCCGCCTGGAGCGGGAGGTGCGGCGGCGAGGTCAAAAGGATGTGCTCCATGCGGCGGGTCATCCGCACCGGCAGCCCGGAGATCTCGCGGAACGGGCGGCCGTTCGCGTGCTCGATGAACCAGCGCTGCGGCTCCGGGTCGTCGGCGAGCCACACGGAGACGAAGCCGCACGGGACGACGTAGCGGCCGACGACGTGCTGCGCGAGCGAGTGAATCAGATCGTTCACGCCGGCATCGCCGCCCGCCCAGGTGGCCGCCGAGGCGACGTGCGCCGCGTTGTGGCGCGCGAGGTTCCTGAGCGCCCGGACGGCCGCGGCGCGCGACGCGTGGTCGCGGCCGGCGCACAGCAGCGTCGAGCGCTCGCGGGCGTGACCGAGCAAAGAGGCGAAGGCGGAGCGCGCCGCGAGGTCGCCCGCGAGGTCCGAAAAGGCGTCACTGACGGCGCGATCGACCTCGCGCCGGGCATGGCGATGGAAGCAGGTGGTGTTCGACACGAGCCGTTCTCCTTGCGTGGACCGAGACCTCGGCCACGCCGTGCGGATGGGGAGGCGCCGAACGCCGAGGGCCCTGCATTGGGCCGCTCGCCGCGCACCGGCGCCCGTTCAGCACGCACACGCACGCCGCGCGAGGCCTCGCTCGCCAGGGGGGCGAGGAGCAGCTCACACGGCGTGTCGCTCAGGAGAAACGGAAGAAGCGCACATGGTCACTCTGCCGGACGCCGGCGCGAGGGTCAAGCTCGCTCCGCCGCCAAGGCGACTCCACGCATTCGAGCGCCGTTCACAAGAGCGTTTCGAAACAGGCTCTGTATCGCGGCCGCCGTGCGGCGCGCGCGCCAGTTACCAGCACGCCGTGGGGCAGGTCGCGCAGGGCGTCCACGTGAGGTACCGCCTCCGCGTCGCGCGCGAGAGCCTGGTCAGCGATCACAGCGCCGAGGTCACCGTGGCCCGCAGGTGATGCGGGTACCGCGTCTCTCGGACGACCGAGGAGGACGGAAGGAGCCGGATTGCAAACAAATATTTGCAAAGTTTTCTTTGCAATCGTACCATCGAGGGATGGCCCAGCGCACCGTGCCCGACGTCGAGACGCTCAAGGCGGTCGCCCACCCGATCCGCTCGAAGCTGCTCGCGCTGCTGCGCTACGAGGGCCCGGCCACCGCCTCCGAGCTCGGCCGGCGCCTCGACGAGTCGAGCGGCTCGACCAGCTACCACCTGCGCCAGCTCGCCCGGTACGGCTTCGTGGAGGAGGTCTCCCAGCAGCCGAACCGGCGCGACAAGCGCTGGCGCGCGACCCACCGCTTCACCAGCTGGAGCCGGGCCGAGCTCGCCGGCGATCCCGAGGGCCGCCAGATCAGCGACGCGCTGGAGCGCCGCCAGCTCGCCTCCGCCGTCGACGCGTTCCAGCGCTGGTCGGCCGAGCGCGACGCCCTCGACGCCCGGTGGGCCGACGCCGGCGGCGTCTTCGACGACCTGCTGCGGCTCACCCCGTCCCAGCTCACCCGGCTGACCGAGGAGCTGGGCGAGGTCTTCGCCCGCTACCGGTCGTCGCCGCCCGACGCCGGCGACGAGCCGGTCGGCCACGTGCGGGTCTACCAGCAGCTCCTCGCGTTCGCGGAGGTGCCCCTGTGAGGCCGCTCAGCGCACGCCAGGCCGAACGGCGCTACCTCGCGCTGAGCGGGCTGCGCTGGTTCGCCACCGGCCTGGTCTTTCCGGTGATGGTGCTGCTGTACACCGACCGCGGCCTCGACCTGCCCGCGGCGGGTCTGCTCGTCGCGCTCTACTCGGGCGCCGTCATCGCGCTGGAGCTGCCCACCGGCGGCCTGGCCGATCAGCTCGGCCGCCGCGGCACCCTGCTGCTGTCCGGCGCGCTGTCCGTGGTCGGCCTGACCGGGTTGGCCTTCGCCCGGACCTGGTGGCAGTTCGCCGCCGTCGCGCTTGTGTCGGCCGCCGCCCGCGCGCTCGGCTCCGGCCCGCTGGAGGCCTGGTACGTCGACACCGCGCGCGCCGCCGCCCCCGACACCGTGCTGCGCACCGGCATCTCGCGCGGCTGGGCCGTGGAGGCCCTCGGCCTCGGCCTGGCCGCGACCCTCGGCGGCTGGCTGCCGGGCCTCGCCGACGGCCTGCGTTCGGGCGGGGTGCTGTCGCCGTTCTCGGTGCCGGCGCTGGCCGCCGCCGCGGTGGCCGCCGCCAGCCTGATCGCGCACGCGGCGCTCGTGGTCGAGCCGGGGGACATCCGGCGGCCGCGGGCCACCGGCGCCGCGGCGATGCTGCGCGACGTGCCGGCCCAGATCGCTTCCGGGGTGCGGCTCTCGTCCAGCGACCCGGTGGTCCGGCTGCTGATGCTGCGCATGGCCGCGGTCGGCTTCGCCGTCGCCGCGCTGGAGCTGCTCACCCCGCTGCAGCTGGCAGAGATGCTGGGCGGCGCCGACCGGGCCGGCCTGGCGTTCGGAGTGCTCGCCACCGCCGCATGGTTGGGCAGCGCCGCGGGCTCGGCGGCCGCCCCCGCGCTCTGCCGGGCCGGCACCCGGGTTGGGCTGGCGTCGCCGCTGTCCACGGCCGCCGCCGGCACCGCCCTCTTCGGGCTGGGGGTCGCGCTGATCGGGCTGGCCGCCGCCGGCCCGGGCGGGCTCGCGCTGGCCGCCGCCGGATACGTGCTGTCCTATGTGAGCGGTGGGGTGCCCGGCCCGCTGACCACCGAGGCGCTGCACGAGCGGGTCGACGCGGCCCGGCGCGCCACGCTGATCTCCGTCGGATCGCTCGCGCTCCAGCTCGGCTGTCTGGTCGGCAGCGTCGCGGTGGCCCGGGTGGCGGCGTTGGCCGGCTATCCGTACGGCTGGGCGGCCGCCGCCGGAGCGCTGCTGGTCGCGGCCGCGCTCACCGTACGCGCCGCCGCGCGCGCGCGGCGCTCGCAGGCCGCGCCGGCGCGATCCGCAACGGAGGGTTCCCCTGCCCACCAGCTCAGCTGATCGCGCATTCGGGCAACACGGACGCTCGTCGGCAGATCGGGTCGTTGGCACGCCGCGCTTCGTGGGCGCTCCGCCGCGCTAACCGCCCCGATGGCGGTGGTAGTGAGCGGCCACCTTCATCCGGTTGCCGCACAGCTCCATGCTGCACCAGCGCCGGGCGTGGTTCCTCGACGTGTCGTGAAAATAGAGGACGCAATCCGGGTTCCCGCAGCGCTTCACGAGCTCCGGATCCACATCGCAAAGGAGCCCCGCAGCCGCCTCGGCGATGGGGCCGAGGAGCTGCGCCGGCGCGTCGATCCGCGCATGGCCCCGGCGCGCGAACCCGGCGCGCGCCCGCACGACCTCCGTGGTCCCCGCGTCGAGGCGCAGGGCCCGGTTGAGCACGTCGAGCGCGTCCTCTGCCGCCGCTCCGCGCTCGCGCGGCCGCTCGATCAGCGCGCGCAGCGCCGCCCGGAGCCGATGCGCCTGTGCGACGGCGCTCGCCCCCTCGCTCGACCCCTCCCAGCGATCGAGGACGCCCGCCGCGGTCGCGCCGTCGAGGAAGCCCGCCTCCCTGGACCAGTCGACGAGGCCGCGCAAATCCGGGAGCAGCTCCACCCGGCCGCCGCGCTGCACCGGCTCGGTGTTGAGGAAATCGAGCGCCCGATGATGGCCGACCCAGAGAAAACGCGACGCGCTGCTAACCATCGATCACCCACTTGACTGGTTAGCACGCCTGCTACATAACCGTCAAAATTCGAATACGGAGGTTAGCATGAGCCGCGAGGAGAACGTGGACGTGGGCCCTGGGCGATCGGCGGCGCGAGCTCGGGAGGTCGAGCCGGCGAGATCCGTGGACGCGCCCGCCGCGAAGGGCGCGGCCGGTGCCACGGGGGCCGCGGCTGGGCGGCGCTCCGGGCTCGCGCGGCTCGGCCGGGCCGCGGGCGGGCTGGCCTCCGCCGCGCTCGTCGCCGCGCTCGTGGGGTGCGCCGGTCCGTCGCTCGCGCCGAGCCGCCACGCCGGCGCCCCGGCCGACGCGCCGGCAGGCGACCGGACCCCGGCGGCAGCGCCCGAGGCGGTCTGGCCGGAGAAGACGTTTTATCGCACCGTCGAGGTGCGAGGCCGCAGGATCTTCTACCGCGAAGCCGGACGCCCCGACCGCCCCGCGCTGCTCCTGCTCCACGGCTTCCCGTCGTCATCCCACGAATACCGAGAGCTGCTCTCCCTCCTCTCGGGCCGATATCGCGTCGTGGCGCCGGACTACCTGGGATCGGGCTACAGCGATCGCCCTTCCCCCTCCGAGGTCACGTACACGTTCGACCTCCTCGCGGAGCACATCACCGGCTTCACCGAGGCGCTCGGGCTCACGCGGTACGTGATCTACATGCACGACTTCGGCGGGCCGGTCGGGTTCCGTGTCGCGCTCGCCCACCCCGAGCGGCTGCGCGGGATCATCGTGCAGAACGCCAACGCGTACGTCGAAGGCCTGTCCGAGGCGCTGCGGGTGGGCATTCGGCACGCCCACGAGGACCGGTCCCCGGCGAGCGCCGCCGCGGTCGCCCAGCTCGTCAGCGCCGAGGGGGTCAAGCAGGAGCAGTATCTCCGGCATGTGCCGGTGGCGCACCGCGATCGCGTGAGCCCCGACGCCTGGACCCACGACCTCGCGTTCCTGGCCACCCCGGAGGAGCGCGCGGTCCAGGTCCAGCTCATCCAGGACTACCAGACCAACGTCGATCGCTATCCGTCGTGGCAGGCGTTCCTGCGCGCCCGGAAGCCGCCGACCCTCATCGTGTGGGGGCGCAACGACGCGGACTTCATCAACGCCGGCGCGAAGGCGTATCTCCGCGATCTCCCCGACGCGGAGCTCCACCTGCTCGACGCGGGGCACTTCGCCGTGGAGGAGCAACCGGTCGAGATCGCCCAGCACATCGCGCGCTTCATGGAGCGGCTCCCCCGCTGAGCCCGAGCGGCATCGCGCCGCCCGCTCCAGGGACGAGCCCAGGCGACGCGAGCTACCGCGGGACCGGCGGGGCCACGACGTCGTTGATGCTCTCGACGTTGCCGCCGGCCGGGTAGCCGTACGAGGCGTAGAAGTCCGTCCCCCAGACGGTGACGCCGAAGGCGCCCGCGCTGCGCGCCTCGTGCAGGCTCGTCTCGCACGCGGGGCTCGCGCCCACGAAGCCGCGGCTCAGATCGACGTGCGCCACCTCGAACGCGCCCGCGGTCCCGACCCGGCGCCACCCGGTCACCGGACCGAGACAGCTCAGCTCCACGTCCGCGAAGCCGTTCGGGCCCTTGACGCGGGTGATCACCAGGCTCGTCGTGGCGTAGGTCGGATCGGTGAAGAACACGTACCGTTCAAGGAACTGCTCGGGCGGCAGCTGGATGACCCACTCCTCGTCCCCGAGCATGCACGGGGTGCCGGCGATCGGGATCTCCGCCACGCAGCCGGGGCGCGTCCAGGCGGGGGCGCCGGGCATGTATTGCGTGAGCATGAAGGGGTGACCGCCGTCCTGGGACCGCACCGAGAACAGCGATGTCACCTCGAACTCGGCGACCTCGCCCGCCTCCAGGGCGGCCGGCGCGCCCGGAGGCGGCGCCGGATCCCACGAGAGCGCCGTGCCGTCGGTCACGCCGAGCAGGCGATAGACGACGCTCTCGGGCTCCTGCGAGGCCAGCCGCGAGACAACGCCGGCGCCGACGTACTCGCTGCCAAGGGCGCGGATCGGCGCGATCTGCTGGTGGGCCGCGTCCTGACCGCCGCCGGCCGGGGAGGTGTCGGTGGCCACCTGCAGGTAGGTGTTGCCGGTCCACACGCCGATGGGCTTGTTCGACTGGAGCACGGCGCCGCTCGGGTCGGCGCCCATCCATTGCACCACGTCGCCGGCGCCGAGCGTCACCTGCGTGGCGGTGTCGGCCGGCGCGCCCGGGGCCCCGCCGCCGCCGGGGAGGCTCGACGGTGGCACGAGATCCACCGTCGTGTCGTCCTCGGCGGCGACGAGCATCATCCACGGGACGCCGAGGCCGTACGCGTGCGGCGCCAGGGCGACGTAGTTGGTGCCCCACGTGCTGCGCGGGAACAGGAGCGAGGCGCTGGGGAGGAAGCTCATCGCCCCGCCGTACGGCAGGATGTCGTACGCCGACACGGGCGTATCCGAGGCGACCTGGAACGCGGCGCCGGTGCCGCTGTTGTGCACCGCGACGTCGGCCAGGACGGCGGGAGCCCGCGGGCACTCGAGCGATCCGAAGGCGCTCGCCGCGCCCGGCCGGTGCGAGAGGAACAGCACCGCCACCTCGCCCGGCGGGATGCCGTCTTCGGGCAAGCGCGTGTACGTGGTGCTCGGGCCGATGCCGCTCGGGAGGTAGGTGAACTCGGCCGCGTCGAGCGCCTCGCCGCCGTAGGCGACGCGGATCCTGGCGTGGCGGGGCCAGGTGTTCGCGAGGAAGACCGCATGGCACGCGCCGCTGTAACTGGAGGCGTCGAGCTCGTTCTGGAAGAACGGCGGCGACGGCGCGAGGTAATCGCACCCGATGGATCCGCCCGCCTTCTCCGCGGCCTCGCACGCGGGGACGCACCGCCCCTGGAAACACCCCAGCTCGGGCGGGCACACCGCGACGACGTCCCCCTCGTCGTCCACGACGCCTCTCATGTCCGCGGAGCATCCGCTCCCCGTCCAGCCGCCGGTGACGTCGCCGAAGTCCAGGTCGCCGCCGTCGCCCGTCCCGTCCGACCCGCCCGCGCCCGCCCCTTTCGGAGGGCCGAGGGGTGGGTCCGCCGTCGGGGTGCAGGCAGCGGCGACAAGGGACGAGGCCAATCCCGCCCAAAGAAGATAAGTGGTCGAGAACCTCACCTCCCGAAGTCATCGTGTCGCCGCAGGACTGTCAAGCGCGGTCCGCCCGAGGGCGCGTGCAGCGCCCGCAGCGGCGCGAGCTCCCTCGGCAAATCCTCGTCGCGCGCCCCGGCGGAGCAACAAGCCGACGGCGCGGCGAGCGGCTCGACGAGGCGGCGACCGGCGGGGAGGCGTGCCGTGCCCGCGCGGCGCCGCGGGCGGGCGACGCGCGGGCGCGCGAGGCTCGCCTCAGTTCGACCGGGTGGGCGGGTACTTGTAGAACTTCTGCGCCCACTCGATGGTCCAGATCGCCGGCTCGACGTACACGTTCTTGTCGACGCCCACGATCATCTCCCGCTTGATCTTCGACATCGCCGCCAGGAAGACGCGGCGATCGTCCTCCATGCGCGACCGCATCACGGTCGACGGCGGGTACAGCTCCTTGACCTGCGCCACGACCTGCTCGTCGTCGATCCACCCGTCGACCCCGCGCTCGCCCTTCGGGAGGCGCGCGCCGCCCTCGTCGAGCCAGTCGCGCAGATCGTTGTCGCCGCGGTTCATGCCGTCCGCGTGGCAGCCGATGCACGCGCTGCCGGTGTTCAGGCGGCGATCCGTGCTCGCGAAGCCGACCCGGCTCGTGATCACGGCGTCCGCGTCCTCGCGGGTGATGCGCGGATCGCGGACGATGTTGACGAACGCGTCGACGCGGCGCTGGTTGAAGCCGCCCCACAGCGAGTAGCCCTGCAGGCCGTTCGGCAGATCCCAGATGACCTCCTCCGCCGACTGCTGGAGGCCCTCGGTCCCGGTGTAATAGCGGCAGTTCAGGAACTGCGCGCCGCCGTAGTTCGGCTGGCCATCGCACCCCGGCGGCTCCGTGCCGTACGGCTGCGCGAGCGTCGCGACGAAGCTGAGGGTGGCCGCCGTCACGCCGCCGCCGGTCCCCGCGATGAACTTCGGGATCGGGTGCGCCCAGAACGGGAACCGGATCTGGCCCTGATCGTACGCCTGCTCGATCGTCTGCACGTTGCCTTCGAGCTGCCCCGTGAAGATGTCCCACGTCTTCCAGTAATATCCGCCCTTCGTCGTCCTCGCCCGCCAGTACATGCGGGAGTCGATGGTGATGGCCTGCTTGGTGACCATGTACTCGTAGGACTTCATCCCCTGGTCCTTGATGACGCCGAGCTCGCCCTCGAGGTCCTGGGCGTACCAGGGGATCGCCATGATCGCGTTGTACACGTCGGGGCGGGTCAGCGTGTAGACGAGCTGGCTCGCCTCGATGTAGTCCGTCTTGAACCCGTCGACGTAGGGCGGCAGCACCTCCTTGTCCGTCGCGCCCTCGACGTTGCCGGCGAGGACGCGTCCCCAGACGAGCTTCGCGAAGCTCGGGTCCTCCTGGACCTCCGCGGTGTAACGGTGCTTCTCCTTCGTGGTGACGTCGCTGCCGACCGGCTCGCCGAGGTAGTTGACGCTGGTCCGGCCGAAGAACACGTCGTCGTCCGAGCCGCCGAAGTGGAGCTTCGTGACGCCCTTGTTGTAGCCCCAGTAGTTGCGGGTATCGAAGCGGTAGACGATGCCCTTGCCGTTGATGTCGACCGGGTTCACGATCTCCGGCGCCCACCGGGCGGTCGAGTTCAGGGCCTTCGCGATCCCCACGCGGGCCACGTTGAGCTCGTCCGCGGTGACGCCCGCGTTGTGGATCTCGTGCAGCGAGGTGTACTTGACGAACTCCGCGTCGCCCGCGGCGACGGTCGCCTTGTCCGCCGCGATCCACTCCTTGACCTGCGCCTCGGTGACCTTCTCGCCCGCCGGGACGGTGCGCAAGGTCTCCGGCAGGGTCGGCACGACCGCGGCCGCCCACGCCTCGACGGCGGCGAGCATCTGCGCGTTCGCGTCCTTGCAGCTCGAGCCGAAGCAGTTGTGCCGGTCGATGCCCATCCGGACCACGAGCTTCGAGTCCACCGGCTTCTTGAAGTTCACGCGGGTGAGCGCGTACTCGTGCGCGAGCGCCGGGTCGACGTCCGAGTGGATGGGCGCCTGGGCCCGGCTCGTCGTGCTGTGACAGCCCGAGCAGTTCTTGGTCAGCAGCGGGTAGACGGTCGTCTTGAAGGCCTCCAGCGACCTGGCCTTGTCGAAGCCGATCTCGTCGAGACAGACGGCCTCGACGTTCACGCCGCCCTTGCCGTTCGGGAGCTCGCTGTATCCCAGCTCGCATCCCGCCACGGGCTCCTGGCCGGTGCCGGTGGACGGCACGCCGGAGCCGCTGGTCCACCCTCCGGAGCCGCTGGGCCCACTGGCGGTGTCGCCTCCGCTGGAGGAGCCGGGGTTAGACCCCCCTCCGGTGGTGGAGTCCTCGTTATCGACGCCTCCCTCTCCGGTCATCGCGGTGCAGCCGGTCGCGAGCGAGCCCGCGACGATAGCTGCCGAACTCAATGCGATCCAATAGGCGATCTTGCGCATCGGCGGACCTCTCGAGCGACTGTCGTCGCGATCTCGACTCGCGGCGGAGGTCGTCATCCCCCCGGAGACGACCTGGGTTAATTTTGTAAGGATGTATTTGCCGCAGAGGGAGACACTTCCGGCCCTCGCGGTATGACAAGAATGCCCGCCTGCCAGGTCGATGATCATGCGATCGCAAGACTTCGCAAGATTTCGACCAGCGTGTTTCGAAAAGCGGCTCGCCCTCACGAAGGGCGCACCGCGCCGTGCGCGTCAATTCACCTGACCAAGAAATTTCCAGGCTCACACGGTGGACGCTCGAAGCGGGCTGGAACGAGCCGTCTTTCCTGCAATTCAGGCCGGGCAGCGCCGAACGCCACACGACGCCCGAGCCCGGGCGCGGGCGATCTCCTCCCGGCCTGCGGGACAGGGCGGCTCAGAAGCGACCGACGAGCCCGAGCCCGGCGCTGCTCGGACCGAACGCCATGGGCGCCGGGAGCACGATTTGCGCGCGCTCTCGCATGCTCCATCCCCTCGTGCCTGGAGTGCCCGACAGGCGATCGTACACGAGGAGGGGTGGGCCCCGATCTCGACATTCACACGGGCGTTCGCGTCGCGCGGGGCACACCGCAGCGCAGGTGTGCGCGCCCGCGTACACGCGCTCGCCGTCGCCCGCGCCGCGACGCTGGACAAGCAGGAGAACGTTCGCTAGATTGCCCGGCGATGTCTGTCGTGCCCGCGCGCGCCCTTCGCCCCTGCCTAGGCCTACGGCCTCGGGGGCTCTGCGCGCGCTGCTGACGACGTCCATCTTCGCAGCTTGACCCCCGTCGGTTCCTTGTCCCGGTGGGGGTCCTCGCATCGTCGTCGCGACGACTCCCATCTTCAGCTTTCAGGGAGTCCTGTCATGTCCACGATGCCCATCCACAAGTACAAGCCGTTTCAGCCCATCCATCTGCCCGATCGGCGCTGGCCCAGCCGCGTGATCGAGAGCGCGCCGCGCTGGTGCAGCGTGGACCTGCGCGACGGAAACCAGGCCCTCGTCGAGCCCATGGGCCCCGAGCGCAAGCTCCGCATGTGGCACGAGCTCCTGCGGATGGGGTTCAAGGAGATCGAGGTCGGCTTCCCCAGCGCGTCGCAGCCCGACTTCGACTTCGTGCGCCGGATCATCGACGAGCGGCTCATCCCGGACGACGTGACCATCCAGGTGCTGACGCAGGCGCGCGCCGAGCTGATCGAGCGGACCTTCGAGGCGATCCGCGGGGCCCGGCGCGCCGTCGTGCACCTCTACAACTCGACCTCCACGCTCCAGCGACGCGTGGTGTTCGGCCTGGACCGCGCGGGCATCGTCGACATCGCCGTGCGCGGGGCGAGGCTCGTGAAGGAGCTCGCCGCGCGCATGCCCGAGACCGAGGTCGTCCTCGAGTACTCGCCCGAGAGCTTCACGGGGACAGAGCTCGATTTCGCCAAGGAGATCTGCGAGGCCGTGATGGACGTGTGGCAGCCCAGCCCGTCACGGAAGATCATCCTGAACCTGCCGGCCACCGTGGAGATGGCCACGCCGAACGTGTACGCGGATCAGATCGAGTGGATGCACCGGAACCTGAAGCAGCGCGACTGCATCGTGCTGAGCGTGCACCCGCACAACGACCGCGGGACCGCGGTGGCCGCGGCGGAGCTCGCCGTCATGGCCGGCGCCGACCGCGTCGAGGGCACGCTGTTCGGGAACGGCGAGCGCACCGGGAACGTGGATCTCGTCACGCTGGCGCTCAACCTGTTCTCCCAGGGGGTCGATCCGGAGCTCGAGCTCCACGACGTCCAGGCGATCAAGGAGACGGCGGAGCACTGCAATCGGCTGCCGGTCCACCCGCGCCACCCCTACGTCGGAGAGCTCGTGTACACCGCCTTCTCGGGCTCGCACCAGGACGCGATCAAGAAGGGGTTCAAGGCGCTGCGCGAGCGCGGGGGCGCGGCGTGGGAGGTGCCATATCTCCCCATCGATCCGCAGGACGTGGGGCGCAGCTACGAGGCGGTGATCCGCGTGAACAGCCAGTCGGGCAAGAGCGGCGTGGCCTACCTGCTCGAGCACGAGTACGGCTATGCGGTGCCGAAGGATCTCGCGATCGAGCTGAGCCAGGCGGTGCAGCGCAGGGCGGAGCGGACCGAGGGCGAGGTGCAGAAGGCCGAGATCCTCGCGATCTTCGAGCGCGAGTACGTGAACCGCGGCGGGCCGGTGCGCGTCGTCGGGCACAGGACGAGCGGCCAGGGCGTGGCGGAACGACACGAGTTCCAGGTGCAGATACGCGGGGTCCCCCACGCGCTCTGCGCCGCGGGCCAGAGCCCCGCCCACGCCTTCGCGAGCGCGCTCTCGCGCCACGCGGGGATCGCGATCGCGATAGAAGAGCACGCGGCGCACGCGATCGACCAGAGCGCAGGCGCCGGGTCCGCGGCGTACGTGGCCCTCTCGATCGGGCGCAAACGCAGCTTCGGGGCGGGGACGCACCCGGACGCCGTCATGGCGTCGCTCGCGGCGGTCGCCTCCGCGTGGAACCGCGCGCGGCCGGCGGAGCCGGCGCGGGTCGCGCTCTCGGCCGAGTGAGCGGGCGCGGTCGGCGCCTCTTCGTGAGGCGGAGCGCGCTTGGGCCTTCGCGCTCCGCCGATCGAGCGGGCGAGGTCCCCTGCCGGACACGAGGCGAGCCGCCGGATCGCCGCTCGCTGGCGCAGGCCGGTCGCCCCGGGGGGCCACCGCGCCGCGCTGGCGGCGCGCCCGCGCGGACGCTCACGCCGTCTCGGGCAAAGGCGCGAGCTCGGCGAGGAGCCGCTCCAGCATCGCCTGGGCCACCGGCTTCGTCAGGTGCGCGTCGAACCCCGCCGCGCGGGCGAGCTTCCGATCGTCGTCCTGGGCATAGCCGGTGAGCGCGACGAGGAGCGTCTTTCTCATGGCGCTCTCGGCGCGCAGGAGCCGCGCCACGCCATAGCCGTTCATCGCCCCAGGGAGGCCGATATCGCAGAGGATCACGTCCGGCGGCGCCATGCGCGCGACGGCCACGCCGTCGTCGCCGCTGTGCGCCACGGAGACGGCGTGGCCGCGGCGCTCGAGCAGCATGCGCAGGCTGTCGGCCGCATCGACGTTGTCCTCGATGATCAGGATGCGCCGCGAGCTCGCGCTCGCCGCCGCGCGCCGCGCGTCGGCTGCGCGCCGCGCGTCCGCCGCGCGCGGGGCGGCCGCGCAGAGCGGCAGCGTGATCGTGATCGCCGCGCCCCGGCCGAGGCCGGCGCTCGCGGCGCGCACGCTGCCGCCGTGGAGCTCGACCACGCCCTTGACCAGCGCGAGCCCGAGCCCGAGGCCCCCGCGGCTGCGGGCGACGCTCTGGTCGGCCTGGGCGAACGGCTCGAAGATCCGCTCCAGGACCGCCGGTTCCATGCCGATGCCGGTGTCCGCGACCTCGACGGAGACGGCCCCGCGCGCGGGATGGGGCGGCGCGATCGAGAGCCGGACGGAGCCGCCGTCGTCCGTGAACTTGTTCGCGTTCTGGAGCAGGTTCCCGATCGCCTGGGCGAGGCGGGTCGGGTCGGCCTGCAGCCACACCGGCGCGGGCGGCAGCGCGAGCTCGAAGCGCACGCCGCGCGCGTCGAGCAGCGATCGGTAATCGAGCGCCGTCGCGCGGGCGAGCTCGACCAGATCGACGCGCTCGAGGGACAGCGTGATCTTGCCCCGAGAGATGCGCGAGATGTCGAGCAGGTCGTCGACCAGCCGGGCCATGTGCCCGATCTGGCGATCCATGATGGTGCGCGCGCGCTCGACGATCGGCGTCGCCGGGCCCGCCGCCTTGATCAGCTCGACGGCGTTCAAGAGGGGCGCGAGCGGGTTGCGCAGCTCGTGGGCGAGCATCGCCAGGAAATCGTCCTTGCGCCGATCCGCCTCCCGGAGCGCCTCCTGGGTCTGCCGGAGCTCGGCCACGAGGGCCGTGAGCTCCCGCTCGCGCGCGCGCAGCGCCTCCTCGGACGCCCGGCGGTGCGCGATCTCCTGCTCGGCGACCTCGTGCCAGCGCACCCGCTCGACCGCGAGCGCGCATTGCTGGGCGATGGAGAGGATAAATGCGTAATCGTCGTCGTCGAACGCGCGCGAGGCGGGAAAGCAGAACCCGAGCGAGCCGACCGTCCTCGACTCGAGGACGAGCGGGAACGCGGCCACGGCGCCCCCGTGCTCCACGCCGTGGACGCGGGCGAGGACCGGATAGCGCGCGTTCCGCTCCTCGCGCGTGGGCACGATGACAGGCGCGCCCGTGCGCGCCGCCTCGGCCACCGGCACGGGAGAATCGACCGGATACTCGGCCCACGCCGCCTCGGTGTCGACAGGGACCCCCTTGAAGCCGAGGTTGCGGAGCGAGGCGCCGTCGGCGGACAGGATCGCGACGACGCCCACCTCGGCGTCGAGCGCGGGCATGCCTTGATCGATGATGGTGCTCGCGATCTCGGTCAGGGTGCGGGCCCCCGCGAGCGCCGCGGTGATGCGCTGCAAGCGGAGGAGCCGCTCGACCACCCGCTCGTGGCGGGGCAGGGCCGCCTCGGCGACGGACCCAGCGGAGGTGGGCTGTCCATCGAAGGATTGCATGGAGGCTCCGGGCGCCGACGAGCGTAGCGCAGGCCGGACCGCAAGCACGCCGCTCCGGTCGGCGCCGCGCACGAAAAAGGATCTGCGGCGCGCCGCCCCCGGCGACGCAGGCGGCGCGGTCCGCCCGGCACGCCGGCGTTGCTCGGCAGCGCGCGCCGGCGTTGCCCAGCAGCGCGCGATTCGGCGAGGCGAAATCCGCGCGCGAGGATTTTCCACCGCACGAACGGCAAGGCGGACGCCAGCGCCGCGCCGGAGCTCGTTCGCTAGAGCGACAGCAAATAGGACGCCACCACCGCCGCCCGCTCGCTTTTTCGCTCGTCGAGGAATGCGCCGACCTCCTCGGCGAGGCCGGCGCGCTGCCCGTGCTCGCCGAGCGCGCGGAGACGGGCGTTCACCACCTCGCCCATGGGTGCGTCGCTCACGCGCTGCTGCGCCTCCGCCGCTCGGACCGATTCCATCCACCCGCGCAAAATCGCGCGTGCCACCTCCGGCCGCGCCTCAGGGCCGCCGGACGCGTGCAGGGCGACCACGCGCTCGAACGCGGGCTGGAGCAGGCGCCACCGCGCGGCGGCCGGCCCGCCGGGCGGGACCGGCGCGAGGGCCTGCGCCTCGAGCCATGCGCGCAGGTCTGCGTGGCGGTCGATCCAGCCGAGGTTCCGCGCGAGCGCGCGCGCGGCCTCCGCGGCCACGGACGCCGCGTCGAGGGGCGTCGCGAGCGCGGGGCGCGGCTCGTCGCCGCGCGTGTCGGGCGCGCCGATCTGCGCGGGCGTCGCGGACATCAGCCGGAGCAGGAGCTTCACCCGCCGCGCCTCGTCCACGCCATCGAGGCGGAGCGCCACGCGCATCCGGCAGAGGGCCTCGGTGCTCAGGCGGACGCGCTCGCCGTCGAAGACGGGGGCGACGAGCGCGTCGAAGCGCCGGGACGCCTCGTCCGGCGGGAGCCACAGCCCGAGTTCCTCGAGCACGCGGCACCGCGACGGGTTGAAGCGCAGCGTCGCGAGCTCGCCGTCGAGGTCGCGCACGCGCGCGAGCGCGTCGGCCGCCGCGACCTTCCCGCCCGCGGGCTCGGCGTCGAGCCAGTCCCCGAAGACCCGGAAGCGGTCCCGCCGGGGCGGCGGGAGGTCGACCGGCGCGGCCGATCGCCGCGGGATGTCGAGGTCGTGGAGCGCCCCGCGCGCCACCTCGGCCAGGTCCCGGGCCGCCCCGGCGATCCCGCGCGTGAGCGGGAGCTCGCCGCGCGCTGCGAGGATGCGGTCGACGAGCGCCCTGGCCTCGGGCCCGACGCCGAAGCGCGCTCCGTAGGCCCCCACGTCGGCGAGCCGGCGGATCGCGAGCTCCAGCGAGACCGGGTCCGCCGGGCCCTCCAGGCGCCGCGCGAGGTCGGGCAGCCAGGCGCGCAGCAGCGACGGTCCCGCGCCGCCCTGCGCGCGCGCCGGATCGCCCCGCGCCGCTTCCTGGAACAGCGCGGCCGCGGCGCCGTGGAGGAGGAGCTGCTCGCGCGCGTCGCCGCCGTCGCGGAGCCGCTCGAGCAGGAGCTGGCGGCCCTCCGGGTGGTGGCTCATGAGCCACGGTGCGGGGAGGCTCGCCAGGGCGAGCGACCTGACGAGCGATCGCGGCGGCGCCGGCCCCGGCTCCGCCGGGCCGAGCTCGTACGCGGTGATGCGCTCCTCGCGGCGCGTGACGAGCGGCAGGAGGGCGCCGGGGTCGCGCGCGGTGCGGAGGCGAGCGACGAGGAGGCGCGAGAACACGAGGGGATCGCCGCGGAGGGCGGCCGCGCTCTCGTCCGCGAGCTCGTCGCTGCAGCGGGGCGCGCGGGTGAGGCCGCTCGTGTCCGGGAAGAGCCCCGGGATGGCCTCGAGGATGCGGGCGCGGACCAGCGGAGAGGGGGCGCGCTCGGCCCGCTCCCGCTCACGCCGCATCAGCGCGAGCATCTCGTCCGCCGCCGGCCGCCCCACCCTCGGCGCGGGGCCGGTGAGGCAGCGGGGCGCGTCTGCGGTCGAGCTCGCCGCGCAGGAGCACAGCGAGAGGACGAGGGCGGCAAGCGGGGCGAGGCGTCTCACGACGACCGTTGTACCAGCGGCGAGGCTGTCTTGCGCCCTGCGCTCGGTGGATTCAGCCGATACGACCACACCCTCGGAGCAGCAGAGTGCCCGCGTCGTTGGAGCAGCGCCAGTTCTCGAAAGGCCCATCGGGCACGGAGCGCTCGCGCTCATCTGCGAGCCCGATTCGTGGACCCGATCTACGAGGGCTGGCCGGTCGGCATGATCGTGACCTGCTGGAGGTTGACGCGCTTCGGCAGGCTCACGGTGAACGCGATGGCCTCGGCCACGTCCTCGGCGGTGAGCCACTCCATCTGCGACTTCGACCCCTCGAGCCAATCGCGCGCGCCATGGAAGTCGACGTGGCTCTGCAGCTCCGTGCCGACGATGCCTGGCTCGATGGACGTCACGCGCACCCCCTTGGACCCCAGCTCTGCGCGGAGGTGGATCGACAGATGGGTCACGAACGCCTTCGTCCCGCTGTACACCGCGAAGGCCGGAAAGATGTTCTTGGCGGCGATCGACGAGATGTTCACGAGATCTGCCGGCCCCGGGCCGGAGCCAGCCTGCACGAGCGCCGATGTGAACGAGCCGATGACGTTCATGAGACCCGTGATGTTGAGATCGATCTGCTGCTGCCACTGCTCGACGCGCCTGGCCTCGATCGGGTTCGGCAGCATGACGCCGGCGTTGTTCACGACGATGTCCACGCGCCCGAGCCTCTCGATGACCTCGGAGGCCACGCGCTCGACGGCGCTCCGATCGGTCACGTCGACCTGCCATGCGGCGGACTGACCACCGCCCTTCCGGATGGCATCGCCGAGCGCATCGAGCCTCTCCTTCCGGCGAGCGAGCAACGCGACGCGCGCGCCGCGGGCGGCGAGCGCCTTCGCCGTCGCTTCGCCGATCCCGCTCGATGCGCCTGTGACGACGGCGACCCGTCCCGCGAGCGCGCCCTGGGCCTGCTGATCCATGTCTAACTCCTCTCGCTGGGGCCGCGCTCACCTGCGCGGCCCGTCGACGCGACAATAGATAGCCGTGACGTCCGGAAACGGAAGACACGGAACTATCAAAGGCATGCTCGATCCTATGAGCGAGGCGACGAAGCTCCTGGCGCCATGTCGACCAAGTGGGTAGGATGGCGCGGATGTCGAGAGCCGCTCGATCGGGCAACTCGTTGGCTGCTGGAGTCGCCGCGCTGGCGCGCCATGAGGGCTGCAACAGCACGCGCTATCCAGGCGTCGTCGTCTACCGCGTGACCGTCGCGGAGCCGCCCACGCCCACCCTCTACCCGTCCAGCTTGATCCTCGTGGGCGCGGGCGAGAAGCAGGCAATCCTGGGCGACAAGACGTTCGCGTACAACGCCGGCTACTACCTCGTGGTCACCTCACCGCTGCCGATGCTCTGCAGGACCATCGCGTCGGCCGATGAGCCCGTGCTCACCGTGGTGGTCGAGATCGAGCTCGCGCTCCTGCGCGAGCTGCTCCTCGAGGAGAACGCGCCGCCCGCGCCCCAGCAGGCGCGCCCCTCTCGCAGCGTGTTTCGCGCGCCGCTCCGGCGCGACCTCGAGGACGCCGGCGCCCGCTTGCTGGCTTGCTTGACCGATGAACGGCGTACGCGAGCGCTCGCGCGGCAGACCATCCGCGAGATGCTCTTTCTCGTGCTCGACGGGCCGTATGGCGATTCGCTCCGGGCGCTCGCGGAGGGCCCGGTGAGCCAGCTCGCCCACGTCCTCCGCCATATGAATGCGCGATTCGCAGAGAGAATGAGGATTGGCGACCTCGCGCAGCTGGCGCACATGAGCGTCCCGACGTTCCATCAACACTTCAAGGCGATGACCGGATCCTCGCCGCTGCAGTACATGAAGGCGCTCCGGTTGACGCGCGCACGCCAGATGCTCCATGCAGGGGGCATGGTGAAGACCGTCGCGCACGACGTGGGTTACGAGAGCGAGTCACAGTTCAGCCGGGAGTACCGTCGGTTCTTCGGCTGGCCGCCGTCCGCGGACGCGCACGTAGCGCCGCGCGCACGTCGCGCCCTGCGAGAGGTGGACGGGGCGGGAGGAAAGCTCGTCCTGGATCCGTCGTGAGCGCTGCGCTGGTCCGGCGCCAGGACCGAAGCGGCGCGCGGGCGCCCTTCGTGGCACACCCGCGACCGCGGTGTCGCGACGCGCCGGCCGCCGCAGCGCGAGATCGCTGCTGCGCTCGCTGGTACGCGCTTTGCGTTGATCGCCGCCGGAGGGACGAGATGCGGAACATGATGATGGGAGCCGGCATGCTCTTGGCGGTCGGATGCGGGGCCGACCTGCCCGAGGGCTGGGAGGACGCGGAGGCGATCGAGGGGCTCACCCAGAGCGAGTGCACTGCGAGCGCGTACGACACGACGGTGAAGGAGACGCTCGCGGCGACGCCCGAGCGCGGAGCCGT
The DNA here is from genome assembly GCF_028553905.1 of Sorangium sp. So ce836. Taxonomy (NCBI): domain Bacteria; kingdom Pseudomonadati; phylum Myxococcota; order Polyangiales; family Polyangiaceae; genus Sorangium; species Sorangium sp. So ce836. The sequence goes on from NZ_CP102233.1 coordinate 8,520,026, forward strand.
TCACATCGATTACGGCGCCGGGCATTTCCGCTGCGCGCAGGAAGTCGAAGGCTTCGTCCGGATCGCTGGAGGCAAGGTCGGCGTGCTCGTACAGCCGGTCGACATGGACCCGAGCGCCGTCGCCGGATGCGACTGCCGGTACGACATCGGCATGACGATCAAGGGCCTGAGCAAAGGAGCCGTCGCGGTCGATCTCTACCGCCGGTGGGACAACCTCAACGAGCCGAACGATCCCGTGAAGATCGGCTCCGCGGAGGTCGAGATCCCCTGAGGGGCGCGGAACGCTCCGTGGCGTACGGTCCGCCCCGCCCCTGAGAAGGATCCCCGATCGATAAGAATTTCTGCTGGCCGCCGCGCCGCCGTCTCTGCGCTACGCTCCCCGCGTGACACCCCGGCCAGTCTTCGTCGATCGCGCCCTGTCCGCCCGCATCGAGGCCGCCGAGGCCGCGAAGGTCGAGGCCGCCGCGCGCGAGGTCGCCGCGCGGATCCCGACGCGGGGCGCCGCCGTCGCCGTCATCGCGGGCGGCCGCGCCGCGTTCGTCGCCCCGCACATCCGGCTCTCGCGCGCGGCCGGCCTCGGTATGAGCGGCCCGGTCGAGGCGCGCGACGTCGAGGCCCTCGAGGACTTCTATGCCTCGCGCGGCACGGCGGCGCGCATCCTGGTCTCGCCCTTTGCCCACCCTTCGCTGCTCGCGCGGCTCGGGGAGCGCGGCTTCCGCCTGGACTCGCTCGCCACGGTGCTCGTGCGCACCCTCGCCCCAGACGCCGACGTCCACGGGCCGGAGCCGGCCGCGCGCGGCGGCGTGGTGGTGCGGCGCGCGGCGCGCGACGAAGGCTCGGCGTGGGTCGCGGCCTCGCTCGCCGCGTTCGCCACGCCGGGCGAGCCGCCGCCCGATCGACGCGACATCTTCGACGCGTGCTTTCACGACCCCGGATCGGCGTACTTCTCCGCGTCGTCGACCGACGGCGTCATCGCCGGCGTCGGCGCGGTCTACGTGCACGAGCGCGTCGCTCTGCTGTTCGCGGGCGGCACGCTCGAGGCCCACCGCGGCCGGGGTGTGCAGCGCGCCCTGATCGACGCCCGCCTCGCCTACGCCCGCGACGCCGGGTGCGACCTCGCCTACTCGGTGGCGCAGGCGGGGAGCACCTCGCAGCGCAACCTGGAGCGCGCAGGCCTCGTGGCCGTGTACTCGCAGGCGGAGCTCAGCAAGTCCTTCGCCTGAGCGCTGTCCTCGGGGGAAGAGGGGGTCAATGCTGCCGAACCCGTGGTGGAGCGATCTTCGCGTGATCTCAACGTGATTGGCGCTCCAGGAGCCTTGCTCGCGCGCGACACCGACGCGCTGGCGCGGGGTGCCGCCCTGCGGCTCGCTCTGGAGCACCTCGTCGATGCGCGCCGTCAGGCCCTGGCGGCGAAGGGGCAGCCGCCGGTCCGCATCGCGGCCGCGAGCGGCTCGGCCGCCGCCGATTCCGCCGCTTCCGCCCGCCCCGCCGGCGCCGGGCGCGCCGTCCTCACCAGCTCCCGGCGCTTCAGGATCATGCGCATCCCGTTCACCGGCTGCAGCGAGATGAAGCCGCGGCATCGCGGGTCGAAGCCAGGGACCAGCCGGAGCCGATACCGCTGGAGCGCCATCGCGACCATGATCTTGCCCTCGAGCTGCCCCATGAACTCGCCCAGGCAGATCCGCTGTCCGGCGCCGAACGGGATGTAGGCGAGCTTGTCGTCCGCGCTCCGCCGGTGGTTCGCGAAGCGCTCGGGCTTGAACTCCAGCGGATCGCTCCAGAACTCCGGGTGCCGGTGCGTCACCCACGGGACGATGGCCACCGTCGACCCCGCGGCGACGCGGTAGCCGCCGAGGACGTCGTCCTCCAGCGGGCTGCGGAGGATGAACGGCACGGAGGGCAGGAGCCGGAGGCACTCGTTGAAGACCATCGCGAGGTACGGCATCGACTCGAAGTCCTTGGCCGTCGGGGCCCTGCCGCCGAGGACACGGTCGATCTCGTCGGTGAGCCGGGCGCACACCTCCGGGCGCTGCGCGATCTGGTAGAGCGCCCAGGAGGCGGTGACGCTCGAGGTCTCGTGCCCGACCATCAGGATGGTCTTGATCTCGTCCCGCAGCTGCGCGCGGTCCATCTTGGCGCCGGTCTCGGGGTCGACCGAGTTCATGAGGCGCACGAGCACGTTGTCGGCGTCGCCCGCGCCGCGCTGGTAGCCGTCGATGATGTCGTCGATCACGGTGTGCACGCGGTGCATGGCCCGTTGAAAGCGCACGTGGCTGGGCAGCGGCCACGACAGGGGCGGGTTGACCAGCGAGTACATCCGCTTGAGCGCGATCGACAGCGCGTACTTGAACGCCTCGCGGACCGTGTCCGTGTGGGCCTGCAGCGCGGCGCCGAAGAACGCCTCGCCCGCGATACCGAACGTCACGTCCATCATGTCGTCGTTGATGTCGCGCTCGAACTCCCCCGGATGTGCGTCCCAGCGCCGCAGCACCGCTTCCATGTGGTCGACGATGATGGGCACGAACTTGAGGGTGTTCGCGTGGTTGAACTGGGGCTGCACGTGCCGGCGCTGGCGCCGCCAGAGCTCGCCCTCGCTGTTCACGAGGCCCCAGCCGAGCACGTGGGCGAGCTCGTGATACCGCTTGCCCTTGGGGTAGTTCCGGATGTTCGCGCGAAGGACATGCGCGATGTCGTTCGGGTGAAACGCCATGACGAAATCCTCGGCCCCGGGCGCCCGCAGGCGCACGACGTCGCCGTACCTCGCGAAGAGGTCCTCGTAATGGCGCATGTCGCCGGTCCTGAAATTCGCCAGGTACCGCAGGCTGGCGAGCGGGCCGGGGCCCGGGGGCTGCCGATCGAGATTGGCACTCATGACTCCTCCTTCTTCTCCACGAGCTGAAAGGAAGCCGACGCGAGCCGGCGCGCGCCGACGCGGGCCGAGCGCAGCCCGGCGCTGGCCTTCAGATGCACAGCGAGCCCCCGCCGTCGACCGTGAGGGTCGCGCCGTTGATCATCCGCGCCCCGTCCGACAGGAGCAGCAGGACGGCGTCGGCGACGTCCTCCTCGGTGCAGAGCCGTCCGCCCGGCGTGCGCGACTCCCAGTACGGGAGGATCCGCTCGTGATCCGGGTAGTTGCTCGTCACGTGGCCGTAGATCGGCCCGGCCGAGACGCAGTTGACCTGCACGTTGCGCGGGGCGAGCTCGACGGCGAGCGCGCGCGTGAGCGACTCCACCGCGGCCTTCACCGCGCCCATGGCGCCGAAGTGCTCGAGGTACCGCGACGAGCCGTTCGACGACAGCGCGACGATGCGGCCGCCGCCGTGGCGCTCCATCAGGCGCGCCGCGCGCAACGCGCACTGGTGGTAGCCGATGACGTTCGTGCGGAACGCGAGCTCCCAGTGCTCCGGGGTCGTCTGCTCGAGGGGGCCGAACCGGCCGTTCGACGCGTTGCTGACGAAGTGGTGCAGCTCGCCCACGTCGCGCGCGATCGCCTCGAAGAGCTTGTCGACGTGCGCGGGGTTGGCGACCGAGCCCCAGACGTGCACCGCGTCGCCGCCGGCGCCGCGGATCTCGTCGGCGACCGCGTCGCCGTCGTCGCGCGAGTGGAAGCTGTTGACGACGACCCGCGCGCCCGCGCGCCCGAGCTTCGCCGCGATGGCGCGGCCGAGCCCGCGGCTCGATCCGGTCACGAGGATCGTCTTGCCCGCGAGCGAGGCCCCGGGCGCCGGGGTCGCGCGCTGCGCTGCGGGAGCCGCCGGCGCGCGCGCCGCGGCGGCCTGCGCGGGCGGCGGCGCGCCGAGCAGGCGCGCGAGGTCGCCGACCGTGCGGGCCTCGTCGAGCGCCCCCGCGAGGCCGTCCGGCAGGGCGCCGCGCTGCCGGAGGAGCGCGCGGACCTCGTCGCGCCGGCGGCGGTCGATCCCGAGGTCCTCCTCGAGCCGCGCGTCGGGGACGAGCAGCTCGGCCGGGTGGCGCGTCGCGTCCGCGAGCGCCTCGACCACGGCGCGGAGCGCCTCGCCCGCAGCGGCGGCGGCGCTCGCCGCGCCGTTGCTCGCGGCGGGGCCGCTGGCCGGCGCCGCGTGGCCGCTGGCGCGCCCGGCGGGCTCCGCATGGCCGTTGGCGTGCCTGGCCGGCTCCGCGTGACCGCCGACCTGTCCGGCCGGCTCCGCGTGACCGCCGACCTGTCCGGCCGGCTCCGCGTGGCCGTTCGCGTGCCATCCGCCCCCCGCGACGTCGGCCCACGGCGCGACGTCGGACCGCGCCGTGAGCGTGCGCGAGAGGAAGTCGCTCACGCGGGCCACCGTGCGCAGCTCGTCGGGCGTCGCCTTGAGCGCGTCCGAGAGGCCGAAATCGGCGCGCAGCGTCGCGAGGATCTCGCCGCGCTTCACGGAGTCGATGCCGAGGTCCTGCTCCAGGTCGGCGTCGGGGACGACGACCTCGTCCGGGTAGCGCGTCATGCGCACGAAGACGGAGCGAACGTGTTCGAGGAGATCTTGAGCCTGCATCGTCGAAACCTCGTGTTGTTGAGAGCCATTCATCCCAGAGCGATGGCCGGAGGGACCGGCACGGTCGCGACGAGCGCGAACGCACCGGTCAGCACGGCCCGGCCGAAGAACTGCCCGCCGCGCGCGGTCAGCGCGAAGGCGCGGACGGAGGGCGGCGCGAGGCGCGCGCCTCCCGGCGGGAACGCGACGTCGATGTCCCGGAAGGAGAACCGGGCGGGCAGATCGAGCGCCCCCGTCTTGTAGAGCGCCTCCTTCGCGCTCCAGAGCAGCGTCTCGAGCGCGGCGCGCGGCGCGCCCGCCGCGGCGCCGCGCGCGAGCCCGTCGCGCTCGCGCGGCGTGAAGTGCTCGTCGGCGAAGGCGGCCCCGCGCGCCTCCACCCGCTCGACGTCCACGCCGACGGCGCGCGCCGTGGTGACGGCCGCCGCCGCGAGGTCGCCCGCGTGGGAGAGCGACAGCGCGAGCGCGCCGTCCTCGAAGCGCGGGGGGCCGCCGCCGGGCCCCGTGATCGCGCAGGCGAGGTAGTCCGCCCGCGGGTGCGCCTCGAGCGCGGCCGCGTCGAGCGAGACCAGCGGGGCGCCGCGGCCGGCGGCGAGCTCCAGCCGGAGCCACTTCGCCGCGACGCGCGCGCACGCGGACTGCGCCCGGCGGGCGGCGGCGCGCTGGCCCGCGCACGCGCGGCGCTCGCCGGCCGTCAGGTAGGGCTCGAGGCGCGCCGCCGTGGCCTCGTCGGCCCGGACGATCGCGATCGCGAGCGGCGGCGTCACGGCGCCCCCAGCGGCAGCGACGCCGGCGCGGCAGGGCGCGCCTCGGCGGCCACGCGGCCCACCGCGAGCCCCACGAGCCCCTCGAGGTCGAGCAGCACGCCGCCCGCCGGGTCGAGCGCCTGCGCCCACGCGCCGAGGACGCGGTCGCCCGCGGCGGTCGGGGCCGCGGCGACGAGCCGGATCGGGCCGCCCGCGTCGCGGATCGCGAGGTCGTTCGCGGCCGCGCCGAAGCGGATCCGGTCGACGCCGCCCGCGGCGCACACCGGGAACGCGCCCGCCTCGTCGCGGCGCAGGACGCCCAGCGTCAGGAGGGCGTCGAGCAGGAGGAACGGCGTCGCGGCCGCGCGCAGCCGCGAAAGGGCGCGGTCCTTCGGGGCGCGGAACCGGGCCGACGAGTGCGCGGCCCCGAGCACGACGGTGCCGAGGTGGTCGAACCAGCCCGCGTGCCGGAGCGGCGCGCCGGGGCTCGCGTACGGATCGCGGAACGCCGGCCCGTCGACGCGCCCGGCGTGGCGCGGGGCGAGGCCGTCGCGGCGGGTGTCGATCGCGCCGAGCTCGACGACGCAGGTCGCGAAGGGCACGCCGGCGCGGAGGACCAGGCCCGACCGGTGGACGAAGTCGCCGCGCACCTCGACGGCGCACGCGACGCGGCCGCCGGCGAGCCGCTCGCTCCGGGTCGTCACCGTGCGCACCTCCCGGGCCGCGTCGTCGGGCAGGCGCAGGAGCTCGAGGAAGCGCACGTCGCGCACCTCGCGGACCACCGCGCCGCCGTCCGCCGCCGCGAGCGCGTGCCGGACGGCCAGCTCGACGAGGAAGGCGCCGGCCGCGACGGCGGAGGAGCGCGCCCGGTGGTCGGAGAGCCATGGATCGACGCGCGGATCGAGCGTCCACGCGCGCTCCTGCGGGCCCTCCGGCGCGCCCGCCGCCGCGATGCGGGGGGCGGACGCCGCGATGCGCGGGGCGAAGCGCTCGATCTCGCTGTCCGTGAGCAGCACCTGGGCCGCGCCGACGGGGCGCTCGACCACGAGGTCGAGGAAGATCTGCCGCCCCTCCTCCGGCTCGATGCCCCGGAGCCCGCGCGCCGCGCCGAGCGCGCTGTACTCGGACCCGGCGGTCATGCCGACGCCGTTCCAGCCGAGCCACGCGATGCTGGACCACGGGCCGGCGTCCGCCTCGGCCGCGAAGCACGCGGCGGCGCGGTTCATCGCCTCGTTGGCCGCGCCGTAGTCGGGCTGCCCGTCGTTGCCGAGCGCGCTGAACGCCGACGTCACGAGGTGGACGTGCGGGCGGGCGGCGGGCAGGTGGCGCGCGAGCGCGCGGCGGAGGTGGCAGAGGCCCGCGAGCTTCGTGTCGACGATCCGCTCGAAGAGCTCGAGCGACTTCGACGTGAGCCGGCTCGACACCTGGACGCCGGCGCCGTGCACGATCAGGTCGACCCGGCCGTAGGCCGCCGCGACCGCGGCCACGGCGCGCTCGACGTCCGCGGCGCTCGTGACGTCGGCGGCGTGGTAATCGACGCTCCCGCCCCGCGCGCGCAGGTGGGTCAGGACGCGGTGCGCCTCGCGCGCCGCCCGGATGCGGCCGTAGCGCTCGCGCAGCGCGGACATCCGCACGCCGCGGCCCTCGCGCAGCGCCTCCGCGTAGAAGTCCCGCTCGTACGCGTCGAGCTCCGCGTCGGTCATCGCGAGCGTGTGCGGGGGGGCGTCCTCCAGCCGCGAGCGGCCGAGGAGCACGGCGCGGCAGCCGAAGCGGCCCTGCAAGGCCTCGACGAACTGCGCCGTGATGCCGCGCGCGCCGCCCGTCACGAGCGCGACCGCGTCGGCGTCGAGCGGCGAGGCCGCGCGGGCGGGCGACCCCGAGGAGGGGCGGGCGAGCTGCACCACGTGCCGCACGCCGCCGAGATCGACCACCTCCTCGGGGGTGGCCGGCCGGGCGCGCCGCCACTCCTCGAAGAGCGCGCCGAGCGCCGCCGCGGCGTCCTGCGCGTCCGTGTGGACGACGCGCACGTCGCCCCCCGGCAGCTCGCGCGCCAGCGACTTCACGAAGCCGCCGACGGCGCCGCTCGCGGGCGCGAGCCGCCCGGATGGGTCCACCGCGCCGACGACGACCGCTGCGAAGGCCACGTCGCCGCGCCCCACGGCGTCGTAGTAGCGGCGCGCCGCGCCGAACAGCGCGCGCAGCGCCGGCCGGTACGAGCCCGGCGCGCCGTCGACGAACGCGCGCGCGTCCTCGGCGCGGGTGAGCACGACGACCGCGTCGACGTCATCGGGCGCGAGGGACCGGAAGGACGCGCTGAGCTGCTGCTCGTCGCCGGCGTCGATCGACGGCCCCCCGCCGCCGGCCTCGGGCCCCGGCGCCGCGAGCCCGCGCGCGGCGTCGAGCGCCGCGTCGCCGGCGAGCTCGAGGACGCGCGCGCGCTCCTCGGCGGAGCGGGCGGCGCGCCGCACGTCCGCGGCCAGCGCCGCGTCGGCGCAGACGTAGAGGACGCGGGACGGGACGCGCGCCGCGGGCCCCGCGGCCGGCACGCGCGCGATCTCGGGGACGTAGCAGTGGATCGGCGTGCCCGTGGCGAACCCCGAGGGCGCTGGCGCCGGCGCGACGCTGGGCGCCGGCGCGACGCTGGGCGCCGGCGCGACGCTGGGCGCCGGCGCGACGTGGGACGGCGGCGCCGCGCGCACGCCCTCGGGGGGCGCGACCTCGACCGCGCGGGCGTCCGAGGGCCAGCGCACGGCGGCGGCGGTGCCGTGCTCGCGTGCGCCGCGGATCGCCTCGAGGAGCTCGATCGCGCCCTCGGCCCCGCGCAGCCGCGCCCGCGGGCGGCCCGGCCCGCTGACCACGAGCTCGCGGCCGGCGAGGCCGCCCTCCGCCCCCGCCGCGGCGAAGGGCGCGACGCGGAGGCGCGCGAGCACCGGAAAGGCGTGGCGCGCCGCGGTCTCCTCGGTGCACAGCGCGACGAGCAGCGCCCCCTCGCCCACCGGCCGCGGGTCGCGGGTCGCCGACGCCCCGCGCGCGACGTCGTCGCTGAACGCGTTGACGGCGCCCGCCAGCACGACCTCGCAGTCCTCGTCGAGCACGAGATCGGCGGCCGCGAGCGCGTCGAGCAGCGAGGCCGCGGAGGCGTCGACGACGAAGTTCGGCCCGCGCAGGCCGAAGACGTTGGCGACGCGCCCGGAGATGACGTTGGGCATGTTGCCCGGCTGCGTGTACGGCCCCGTCGCGGGCGAGCCCGCGCGGAGCGCGTCGACCGTCGCGGAGGCCAGCGCCGGGCTCACGCCGCGCGCGCGGAGCGCCCTCGCCACGCGATCGGCGAAGATCCGCTCGTTCGCGCGCGCGCCGCGGCGCGTCTTGCCCTCGTGGCCGACGACGACGCCGATGCGCTCGCCGAGCTCGCGCGCCGGCAGCGCCGCGAGCGCCCTCTCCGCGGCCATCGCCGCGAGCAGCTGCGTCGGGTCCATCGCCTCGAGGGCGTCCGGGAGGACCGGCGCGCGGGCCGGCAGCCGCAGCGCGCGCTCGTCGAACGCGAGCGCGTCCGAGGGCGCGTCCGCGGGCGCGCCGCCCTCGCCGGGGAACACGGCCCCCAGCCCGACGACGCACAGCGCGCGGGCCTCGCCCCGCGGGCGCGGGCGCGGCGCGTGGCGGCCCGGCCGGTGCTCCTCGACGACGAGGTGGGCGTTGGTGCCGCCGAAGCCGAAGCTGTCGAGCCCGGCGCGCCGGGGCGCGTCGCCGTCCGCCGTCCACGGGGCCGCCGCGGTCGGGATGGCGAACGGCGAGCGCGCGAGGTCGATGCGCCCGCTCGGCGCCTGGAACCCGTGCTGCGCGAAGATCGTGCGCTCGCGGATCGCGAGCACGACCTTGATGAGCGACGCGACGCCCGCGGTCCAGCCCGTGTGGCCGAGCAGCGACTTGACGCTGCCCAGGGCGATGCGCGGCGCGCCCTCCTCGCCGGCGAACACCTCGGCGAGCGCCTTGTGCTCGGTCGCGTCGCCGACGGGCGTCGCGGTGGCGTGCGCCTCGACGTATTGCACGGATCGCGGCGCCACGCCGGCGGCCGCGTAGGCGCGCCGCATGGCCAGGCTCTGCCCGCGGCTCTGCGGCACGGTGACCGACGGGCTCGGGCCGTCGCTCGACAGGCCGCTGCCGAGGAGCACCGCGTCGACGCGATCGCCCCGCGCGCGGGCGTCGTCGAGCCGCTCGAGCACGACCACGGCGGCGCCCTCGCCGAACACCACCCCGTCGGCCGACGCGTCGAACGGGCGGCTGCCGGTCGCGGAGAGCCCGCCGAACTGCGAGAACTGGCAGGCGTTGGTCGGGCCGGGCTGGTAGGCGCCGCCGGCGATCACGACGTCGGCGAGGCCGCGGCGCAGCATCGCGGCGCCGAGGTGCACAGCGTGCATCGACGACGCGCAGGCCGCGTCGACGACCACGGTGCGCACGCCCTCGCGCACGACGTCGCGCACGACGCGCGCGAGCGGCTCGAGGTGGCCGCGGCACGCCGCGCGCCGCTCCGCGTCGAGCCCGAGCTCGCCCGCCAAGGCCTCCGCGACGGCCGCGCGGTCCGCCGGGCCCGCGGCGACGCCGGCGAGCGCGCGCTCGACGCCGAGCAGCAGCGTCGCCTCGTCGTGCTCGATCGAGCCGTCCGCCGTCGACCCGAGGAGGCACGCGATCCGGAGCGGCGCGCCGTCGCGAAGCACGGCCGCCTGCGCCTTGGCCTCGGCGAGCGCGCACGCCAGCATGCGGGCCGTCTTGGGCAGCCGCTCGAGCGTGCGCGCGTCGTACCCGGTGCGCTCGGCGTACGGCCCGAGCGCGTCGACCGTGCCGACCAGCAGGCTGTACGTCTTGTCGGCGGCGCGGCCGGGGCTCAGGAAGTCGGTCGCGAGCTCCGGGTGTCGCGCGCCGGTGTCGGCGATGCCGCACGTACCCGACCGCAGCTGCGCGAGGTAGGCGTCGACGCCGCCGGACCCCGGCAGCACCGCGCCCATGCCGACGATGGCGATCGGCGCGGCCCCCGCGGGCGCGGCGTCCTCGCGCGGGCGGCGGTCGTCCTGCGCTTCCTCGGGGAGCGCCGCGACCGCCGTCAGCGCGTGGCCGGCGGCGCGCAGCGCCTCGACCGCGCGCCGGTGCTCGGCCACCACGTCCTCGCCGGCGCGGAACGTCGCGATCACGCGCAGGTCGGGCCCCGGCGGCGCGCTCCGTCGTACGAGGGCGGTCAGCGCGCTGCCGCCGCCGCACTCGACGAAGGTGCGGCAGCCGGCCGCGTGGAGGTCGCGCACGGCCGCTCCGAAGTCGAGCGGCGTCACGAGGTGCATGGGGAGCAGGCGCGCGGGCGCGAGCGCGCCCTCGCCGTAGTGGACGCGATCGATCGGCGAGTACGTGGCCAGCGCCGGCCGCGCCGCGCCCGCGCGCAGGGCGGCGCTCGCGAACGGGCCGACCGCCGGCGCGAGCAGGGGCGAGTGGAAGGCGTAGCGGCTCGCGAGCACGGTCGACCGGACGCCGGCGCCCTCGAGCCGCCGCTCGAGCGCCGCGATGCCGTCCGCCGTGCCCGAGGCGACCGCCTGGTCGGCCGCGTTGATCACCGAGACGAACACGTCGTCCCGGCCGAGCGCCTGCACCTCGTCGCGCAGCCGCTCGGCGCCGGTGTGCGCCGCGAGCATGCGGCCGGGCGGCGCGCCGCGCAGGGCCAGCACCCGCCGGCCCACGAGCTCCGCGGCCGTCGCGAGCGAGAAGGCCCCCGCGGCGGCCAGCGCGGCGATCTCCCCGAGGCTGTGCCCCGCCACGACGTCCGGCTCGAGCCCGGCGGACCGGAGCAGCGCGACGGCGACGTAGTCCTGGACGAGGATGCCGAGCTGATCGAGGTCGGCGCACGCGTCGAGGGCGGCCCGCGCCTCCGCCTCGCCGGCGGCCACGAGCGCCGCGAGCGACGCGCCGAGCAGCGCCCGCGCCGCGGGCTCGGCCTCGGCGACGGCCGCGCGCGCGGCGTCGAAGCGCGCGTGGAGCGCGCGCAGCAGCCGGAGGTCGAACGAGCCCTGGCCGGGCAGGAGCAGGGCCACCTTCGCGGCGCCTCCGCGGCCCGCCCGCGCGGGCGCCCCTCCTTGCGCGGGCTCTTCCGCCGCGCCCGCCGCGCTCGCCGCGCTCGCCGCGCCCGATTGCGTGCGGTGCGGGCGCGACGCGTGCAGCGGCGCGCGCGCGACCTCGACGGCGTGCCGGAGGAGGCGCTCGGGGAAGAGCTCACGCAGCGCGGAGCCGCCGCGCAGGGCGAGCTCGACGAAGCGCTGGTGCGGCACCTGCTCGTCGAGCGCCCCGACGTGCATCGTCACGGATCTGGGCAGCGGCGCGAGCTCGTCGCTCGTCGCCCCGACGGCGACGATCCGCTGGTAGCCGCACGCCACGGGCTCGCCGTCGAAGCGGACCGTGCGGAAGTACCCGTACGCGCTCGAGCGCGTCACGCCGCCGAGGGTCATGAAGATCGCGACGCGCTCGCCCACGCGGACCGGCGAGAGGTTCCGGCTGTAGCCCTCGCTGGTGAGCAGCCGGATCGCGGCGCGATCGTCCTCGTGCGGGAGCGAGCCGTCCGCGGCCTCGGCGAAGTAGAGCGTCTCGCGCGCGATGCACTGGAAGCGGAAGTTGGTGAGGTAGTGATGGCTCCCGTAGGCCATGCTGTCCTCGAACTTCACGCAGTACGGAACGACGAAGAACTCGCCCATGGATCCTCTCCACGCAGCCCGCTCGCGCGCGGCGTCGACGCACGCCTGGCACCGCGTGCCAGCCGATGCTCCGTGCGTCCGTCACCGCCCCGCGGTCCGGGCTGTCGAAATGAGTGTACCTACACCTAAATTGCGCGGCGCGGGCCGCCGGCCGCGCACCCGAGCCGCGGGCGCGCCTCGGCGCCGTCGCGGCCCGGGCAGCGAACATCGAGCGATCGACCGACGGATCGGTCAGCGCGCGCCGGGGCCTGGAGGACCCGGCGACGAGCCAGCGATGGAGCGGGGAATGCCGCCCCGCATCGTATGGATAGGTGTACCTGCACCTGTACAGATGTCAAGCAGTTCGGGACGTCCCGGATGGCGGGTCGGCCCGAAACGGTGTAGATACACTTGTGGTTGATTTTGCCCGTGCCTCCGAGATCATCGCGAGCCAGTGCGCCCTCGTGCGCGTGCGCCGCGCGTCGCGCGCGCTGACGCGGCTCTACGACGAGGCGCTGCGGCCCTCGGGGCTCCAGGCGACGCAGCTCACGATGCTCGTCGCGGTCGCGACGTGCGGCGACGGGGGCGTGAAGCTCGGCGCGCTCGCCGACGGCCTCGTCATGGATCGCACGACGCTCACGAGGAACCTCGCGCCGCTGGAGCGGGCGGGCCTGCTCCGGGTCGCGCGCGCGCCCGACGACGCGCGCGTCCGCCTCATCTTCCTGACGCGCCAGGGAGAGCGCGCCATCGAGGCGGCGTTCCCGCTGTGGGAGCGGACCCAGAAGCACGTCCGCGAGCGGCTCGGCCCCAGCGAAGCGGACGCGCTCCGCGAGGAGCTCGGCCGCGTCGTGGCCCTGGCCACGCGGCCCGAGCCGGCGCCGGCGCCGGCGCGGCCGGCGAAGGCGCCGGCGCGGCCGGCGAAGGCGCCGGCGCGGCCGGCGAAGGCGCCGGCGCGGCCGGCGAAGGCGCCGGCGCGGCCGGCGAAGGCGCCGGCGCGGGAACGGCCGGCGAAGCCGGCGAAGCCGGCCAAGCGCAAGGCGAAGCGACGATCGCCGGAGGCGTGATGATCACCGTGCGGCGCCGGCGGAGCGCCGCGAGAGGAGCGCTCGGCGCCCCCTGAAGGCCTGGCAGAAAGACTCGGCCCGCGAGTGTCTCCGACCCGAGGTTGGACTCTCGGGGTGGCGCGGCGCCCTAATGACATTGCGCAGGTCTGGCACGGCAGCTCTCGTCGGCCGCGTTGTCGAGCGGGCGGGCGCCTCCATCGCCGCCTCGGGCGCATCGGCGTCAGCGCGGATTGACGGGCAGCGCCGCGGGTTCGAGAGTCGACGGGCGCAAGCTTCGCCGGAGCGCGCACGAACGAGAGAAGGAGGACACCATGGACTTCGAGGTGGCACCGCTCCCCTACCCCAAGGACGCGCTGGAGCCCGCCATGAGCCGGGAGACGCTCGAGTTTCATTACGAGAAGCACCACAAGGGCTACATGTCGAAGCTCAAGAGCCTGATCGACGGCAAGCCCGAGGCGAACAAGAGCCTCGTCGATCTCGTGCGCACGAGCTCCGGCGCGGTGTTCAACAACGCAGCTCAGGTCTGGAATCACACCTTCTTCTGGGAGGGCATGAAGCCGAACGGCGGCGGCCCTCCGCCCTCGGGGGACGTGGGCGATCTCATCGCTGGCCTCGGCGGCTGGGAGAAGGTCCGCGGCGACTTCATCGCCTCCGGCGTCGCGCGCTTCGGCTCGGGATACGCGTGGCTCGTGCTCGACGGCGGCAAGGGCAGGATCCTCGACACGCCGAACGCAGAGACCCCGCTCACGACGGGCGCGACGCCGCTCCTCACGTGCGATGTCTGGGAGCATGCTTATTACCTCGATCACCGCAACAACCGCCAGCGCTTCCTGGAGGTGTTCCTCGACAAGCTCGTGAGCTGGGACGCCGTCGCCAGGAACCTCCGCGCCGCGTCGTCGTAGCGCGCTGTCGATCGAGCCCAGCGCGCGGGCCGCGCCCGGCTCGCGCTCGCGGGCGCCCGCCGCCGCAACCTCGCCGCGCAGCGCCTGGAGGCGCACGAAGAGCTAGGCCCCCTGCCCCCACCCCCCGCGCTCGCGCACGAGCGCGCCCCCCCGTGCAGCGCGCGCCCGCACGTTACGTCAGGAACTGATCGGCGATAATGGCGAGAACGTATCTTCCGACGTTCCCCATGGCTCTATCGAAACGGGGCCAGCTGGTATAAACAGAGACAGGCGCGTCGAGCCCAGGGGGGCCTGTGGAGATCGATGCGCAGCTCTACAGCACAGCGCTGTGGGTGAGTCTCCCCAGCGAGCGAGGTCTATGAACACGCAACCGACCGCGCAGCCTTCTTTCGAGTTGTTCTTCGAGGCTTGCCAGCACCCCTTCTGCGTCGTGACGGCCGAGGGCCGCCTGGTGAAGTGGAACGCGGCGTGCGCGCGGGCGCTCGGCCGGTCCTCTCTGGATCTCACCGGCAAGCCGCTCGACGAGATCGTGGTCGAGACCGATCGCGCGCAGGTGCGCTCGACGCTCGGCGGCCTCTTCCCCGGCCCCTCGACGGCGGATCTCGAGTGTCGCGTGCTCGGCAGCGACGGCGCGACGCGCCTGCTCTCCCTGCGCGCCTCGACGTACGATCGAGGCGACCTGGCGTACGGTGTCTTCGAGGACATCACCGGCAGGCCGCGCCGCGCGGCCGGGCCGCTCCTCGCGGAGGAGGTGTATCAACAGATCCTCGACGCCATCGACGACATGGTCCTCGTGAAGGGCCCGAGGTCGAGGGTGCTGTGGGCCAACAAGGCGTTCCGCGAGCTCTACGGCATGACCAACGCCGAGCTCCACGGCATCATCGACGCTCCGCGCAGCGAGCCGGACTTCACGCAGCAGTACGTGAGAGACGACCTGTACGTGTTCGAGACCGGCAACCGGCTGGTCATCGACGAGGAGCCGGCCGCGCGCCACGACGGCGCGATCCGGACGCTGACCACGGTCAAATCGGCCCTGCGGGGCGAGGGAGGCCAGGTGATCGGCACGGTCGGCGTCTCGCGGGACATCACGGACGGCCGGCGCGTCGAGCGGGACCGGGAGCTCCTGGCGCAGGCGATCGGCGCGGCCTCCCAGGGCATCCTCGTCGCGGCGAGCGCCCCCGAGGAGCTGCCCGTCACGTACGTGAACGCCGCCTTCGCGCGCCTGTCCGGGCGGCCGGTGGGCGAGCTCCTGGGCGCCTCGTTCCTGCGGCTCGTGGGCGGCATCGCCGACGCGGCCGCGGCCGAGCAGCTCGCGCGCGCGGTCGCCGAGCGCCGGGAGGTCTCGGTCGAGTTCCCGGCGGAGCGCGACGGCGGCGCGCGCGCCTGGATGCGCATGGCGCTCACCCCGGTGCGCGACGCGTCGGGCCAGGTGACGAGCTTCGTGGCCATCCAGGCCGACATCACGGCCGAGCGGGAGCGGCAGCGGCACGAGCTGGCGCTGAAGGAGCAGCGGCACCTCATCGAGCGCCAGCGGCGGACCATCCAGGCCCTGGTGACGCCCATCATCGAGATCTGGGACGGGGTGCTCACGATGCCGGTCATCGGCGTGGTCGACAGCGTCCGCGCGGCCGAGATGATGACCGCGCTCCTCGAGGCGGTCAGCGCGAACCGGGCGCGGTTCGCCATCGTGGATCTCACCGGGGTCGACGTCGTGGACACGGCGACCGCGAACCACCTGCTCAAGCTGGTGCGGGCCGCGCGCCTGCTCGGGACCACGTGCGCGCTCTCCGGCATCTCGCCGGCGGTGAGCAGGACGCTGGTGGGCCTCGGCGTCGAGCTCGGCGAGCTGCGCACGTTCGGCGCGCTGCGCGCCGCGCTCCGCCACGTGCTCGGCCAGCTCGGCGTCTCGGTCGTCCGGGCGCGCGCGTGAGCCGTGGCCCGCCCCGCGCGCGAGGCCCGGGCGACCCGGAGGATCGGCGGCGCGTCACGCCTCCTGGAGCGCACATCGGTTGAGCTCGCCGGTCGCGGCCCCGTGGGTGCGGCCCCCGGCGCTCGGTTGCGGTAAGCTGCGCGAAAGGCGCGGCTGCTTCCTGCCGCCGCTCGAGCCAGAATCTGCCCTCTCGCCCCGGCAAGAGCACCTCTTCATGGCCGATTTGAACGATCCCGCGCGCCTCGCCGAGCTGCACCAGGTGCTGCTGCGCGACGACGCGGACGCCATCCTCGACACCTGCGTCGAGCGTGCGGCCGAGCTCGCGCAGGCGCCGATGGCGCTGGTGAGCTTGATCGTCCGCCACATCCAGCTGTTCCGCGCGCACCGCGGCCTGCCGCCGGAGCTGTGCGTGAGCTGCGCGACCTCGCGGAGCAACTCGTTCTGTCAGCTCGTGGTCCGCCACGAGGCGCCGCTCGTCGTCGAGGACGCGATGCTGGACGAGCGCGTGCCCAAGGAGCTCGTCGAGCGGTATGGCATCCGCGCCTACGCCGGGGTGCCCATCCGGGTGCGCCGGCACGTGGTCGGCTCGTTCTGCGTGCTCGACGTCGTGCCCCGCGGGTTCGGGCCGCGCGTGATCGATGGCCTGGAGCAGCTCGCCGCCGAGGTCGGCGCGCGGCTCGAGGCGCTGGAGAGCGACGCGCCGCCGCCGAGCCGGACCGTGAAGGAGCGGCTCGCGCGGTTCGAACAGACCGCGCGCCTGCTGGAGCACGCGCTCGGGGCGATCGCTCCGGTGCTCGCCGAGGCGCAGAGCGCCGCGGCGACGCTGCCGGAGGCGCCGCCGGCGGCGCTGAGCCCGGACGACCTGCGCGCGGCGGTCGACTGCTATCGGGACATGTTCGCGATCGCGACGGAGCTGGCCGAGGACGCGCTGCTGCTTTCGCGCTCGTTCCCGGCCGAGACGGCCTCGGAGATCGCCCTGGCGACGCGCTCGCTGGCGCGGGACATGGTCGAGGTCGGCCCGCTCGTCCGGCTGGCCGAGGGCGTGCTGCAGGGCACGCTCGGCGGGGGGGTCGCCGCCAAGGCGGCGCACGTCGTGCGGGACGCGTTCGCGGCGCACGAGACCGCGTCCGCCGCGGTTCGCCGGATCATCGCCACGGTCGAGCGCGCCCGGGCAACGGAGGTGCGGTGAAGGGCCGAGCGTACCAGCTGCTCCGTTCATGTCTCGGCGACAAGGACGCTCCGAGCGCGCGCAGCGCGTTCATCTATGCGCGGATCATCATGCGCGCGCGCGTGGTGCCCGAGGAGATCACGCCCGCGCTCGACGACCCCGAGATCGAGCGGCGGCTGGAGCACGCGCTGGAGGAGATCCTCCGCCGCGCGTAGGGCCGCGGGCGCTCGTGCCGCGAAGGGCCGGGCAGCGCGCGGGGACCGAGCGTGGGAAGCCTGTGCGACCTGTGCGACCTGTGCGACCTGTGCGACCTGTGCGACCTGTGCGACCTGTGCGACTGAGTCGACGAATCTCCTACTTTCGCCTTCACCCTTCGGGGCGGTCCTGCTATGCAGCGAAGCCATTCTTCGTCGCTGGTGCGCCTGCTTGATGTCCCTTGCTCGATGCCGGGCGCATCGGTCGAGATGCCTTCCTTGGAGAGGACCATGAGCCACGATGTGACGACTGGGTTGTTTGCTGGGCCGCGGTGGACGCGGGGCTTTCTGCATCTTGCGTTGCCGGCGATGATGCTGCTCGGCTGTGATGGCTCGTTGGGGGACTCGGCCTCAGGGGGCGGTAACTCGACGGCGTCGACGTCCTCGGGGGCCGGCGGCGGCGTGTCGACGTCGACCTCGGCGTCCACGTCAGCCTCCTCGGGGAACGGTATGGGCGGTACGGGCGGCGACGGCGGCACCGGCGGCGACGGCGGCGCTGGCGGCACCGGCGGCGACGCGTCTGCGTCGGCCTCCTCGGGCGGCGGCACTGGCGGCGGCGGCGGCGACGCTTCCACCGCCGCGTCCACATCGGCCTCCTCGGGCGGCGGCGCCGGCGGAGCTGGCGGCGCTGGCGGCGGCGACGCTTCCACCTCCGCGTCCACGACAGCTACCTCGGGCAGCGGCTCCGGCGGCGCCGGCGGCGGCGACGCATCCACCTCCGCGTCCACGTCGGCCTCCTCGGGCAGCGGCGATTCGTCGACATCGGCCGTGACCTCCGCGTCGGCCTCCTCGGGCGGCGGCGCAGGCGGCGCCGGCGGCATGGGCGGCGGCGATTCGTCGACGTCGGCCGTGACCTCCGCGTCGGCCTCCTCGGGCGGCGGCGCCGGCGGCATGGGCGGCGGCGACGCGTCCACGTCGAGCGTGACGTCCACCTCGAGCGCCGTGACCTCGACGACGTCGACCGGGACGGGCCCCGCCACGGGAACGCCGGTCGAGCGGCACGGCCGCCTGAAGGTGATGGGTAACCGCGTCGTCGACGAGTACGGGGAAGCGCTCCAGCTCAAGGGCATGAGCATGTTCTGGAGCATCTGGGAGGGAGAGAAGTTCTACAACGCCTCCGCGGTCAACACGCTCGTGGACGACTGGGATGTGACCATCGTCCGCGCCGCGATGGCCGCCAGCACGTCGGGGCTCGGCTACGTCCACAACCCCGACGCGGAGAAGAACAAGGTCCGAGCGATCGTCAACGCCGCCATCGCCAAAGGGATCTACGTGATCATCGACTGGCACGATCACGACGCGATCCGGAACAAGGACGCAGCGAAGCGCTTCTTCCGGGAGATGGCCGCGGAGTACGGCGACGAGCCCGCGGTGATCTTCGAGATCTTCAACGAGCCGGACAACGAGAGCTGGGCAGAGGTGAAGTCGTATGCGGAGGAGGTGATCGGCGTGATCCGCACCGCCGGCTCCGACAACCTCGTGATCGTGGGGACGCCGACCTGGTCGCAGGACGTGGACGTGGCCGCCGGGAACCGGATCACGAGCGACGACAACGTCGCTTATACGCTGCACTTCTATGCGACCACGCATCGAGATGCGCTGCGCACCAAGGCGTCGAACGCGCTGGCCGCGGGCCTCCCGCTGTTCGTGACCGAGTGGGGCACCTGCGAATCCACGGGCAGGGGCTCGCTGGATCTCGGCGAGGCGCAGCGGTGGCTCGACTTTTTGAACAGCCACCAGATCAGCTGGCTCAACTGGTCCATCGTCGACAAGAACGAGTCCTGCGCTGCGCTGAGGCCCGGGGCGAGCACGGGCGGCCCGTGGTCGGATGGGCAGCTGACCGAGTCGGGGCGGTGGGTCAAGGAGAAGCTCCGGGCGCCTTGACCCGGGTGGCGGAGCGGAGCGTCTCTCCGGGGGGCGAGCTCCGCTCGTGGCCGTGCTGATGCTGTTCGCCCGGCGGCCGATGGCCGGCGGGCGCAGGAGCTCACGGGGCGCGCTCGGGGCGACGTCCGCGTGAGCGAGGGTGCGGCCGCTGGGCCTACCGCGCCCTCGAGAACGATGCGCTCCAGGTCGGCGCCACGTCGGCGATGATCTCCCTGAACCGCGGGGGGATGTCCGAGAGCTCGGTCATTTGCTGGATCGTGAGCACCTCGTCGCTCCCGAGCCCGACAGGGCAGCGCAAGGCCCATTCGATCGCCTCCTCCTTGGAGCTCACCTCGATCAGGTAGAAGCCGCCGACCAGCTCCTTCGTCTCGACGAAGGGCCCGTCGAGGACGGCGCGCTTCCCCCCGGAGATCCCGACGCGGGCGCGGGCTCCGCCGGGATTGAGCCCCTCGGAGGCGATCAGCACGCCGGCCTTCATCATTTCCTCGTTGTATTTCATGTACGCGGCGAAGAGCGCTTCGTCCGGAGGCCCATCCGTCTCCGCCTTGGTGTCGTGGGTCCCTGGTGCTGCGGTGATGATGAATCGCATCGTCGTGTCTCCTTCCGATGGGACGCGGGCGCCCGGCCGATCTCGACCGGCTGAGCCCTGCCACTGCCGTCACGACGAACCGGAGGGCGCGCGATCGACAGGGCGGACGAGGTTTTGTTCGGCGCCGACAGAATGGCGATACGCAAGAACTTTACAACGACACTGTCGGCTGCCTCAACCTGGGTCGGGTCGCGGCCAACTCCGGCCACCTCAACCCGGGTCGGCTCCGGCCACCTCAACCCGGGTCGGCCACCTCAACCCGGGTCGGCCACCTCAACCCGGGTCGGCCACCTCACCTTTCCGAAGCTCAGGATCGCCCCGCTCGCCGCCGCCAGCACCGAGAACCCCTCGCGCGGCGGCTTCACCGCCGACGCGCCGGCCACGAGCGTGACCGAGCCGCGCTCGCGGAGGCGCGGCGCCGCAGCCCGCAGGACGTTCACGAACCCGCGCAGCTTGTCGAAGCTGCGCTCGACCTGCTCGCCGGTCATCGCGCCTCTCGGCGCACGGCTCGCGAGCTCGTCCGCAACCGCGGTGAGCACGAGGTGATCCACCGACCCGATCGACCCGATCACGCGATCGACCACGCCAGGATCCAGCATGTCCATGGCCACGGCGCGCCTCGTCCCGACGACGCTCTCCGCCGCCTCGTCGAGCCTCGGCTGCGATCGGCTGAGCATGACCACGTGGGCGCCCCGCGACGCCGCCGCCCGCGCCGCCGCGAGCCCGATCCCCGAGCTCGCGCCGACGACCACCACCGTCTGATTCGATAGCTCGCTCATCGTCCTTCCCTCCGGATCTCCAGCACCGCCTTGCCCGCGACCCGCCGTTCGAGCAGCGCCGCTGCCGCCTCCGGCGCGCGCTCCCAGCCGCCGCGAAACCCGATCTGCGGATCCAGCGCTCCGCGCTCGAGCAGCGAGGCGAGGTACGCGATGTCGGGCCCGAAGCCGGCGCCCACGACGAAGATCTCGACGCGCCTGTTCCCCGCGCGCCGCCGCTCCTGCTCGAAATCGATGGTGCTGGGCTCGCGCGACGCCATGCCGATGCTCTGCACCGAGCCGCCGCGCTCGACGAGGCTCAGCGCCTTGGCGAGCTGCGCGCCGCCGACGTTCTCGAGCACGCCGAAGACAGGCTCCGTCACCTCCGCCAGGTCGACCACGATCTCGTCGGCGCCGAGCGCGCGCAGCCCCTCGGCGCGCGCCGCGCTCCCCACCGCAGCCACGACGTGCGCGCCGGCGCGGCGCGCGAGCTGGACGGCATAGCGGCCCACGCCCCCGAGGCGCCCGTGACGAGCACGCGGCGCCCCACGACCGGCCCGAGGGCGCGCAGCGCGCGCAGCGCCGTGACGCCCGCCACCGGCACCGTGCTGGCCGAGCCGAGGTCGACCGCGTCCGGCACCACGCCGAGCTCCGACGTGTCGACCGCGCGGAGCTCGGCCCACGCCCCGCTCCGACCGAACGACGCGACGCGCGTCCCCTCCTTCGGCCCCGAGCCGTCCTTCGCGGCGCGGACGACCACGCCCGCGGCGTCCCACCCCGGCACCTCGCCGGGATTGCGCATCTCGCCGAGGAACGCCACCTCTCCGAAGTTCAGCGATACCGCGTGGACCTCGACGAGCGCCTGCGAGGGCGCCGGATCCGGCGGCGGCACCTCCGCGAAGCGAAGGCCACGTGGCTGGCTGGGGTCATAGACGAGTGCACGCATGGTGTCTTCATGCCTCCTGGCCTGCATCGTGGTGCCGCCCTCGCGGCCGTTCCATGCTACTTTGTCGCCGATGCATGCCCGTTCGTCCGGCGGAGCGGCGCTCTCCCGCGACGCGCTGAGCGAGGTCCTCCAGGACCTCCGGCTCTCGGACGGCACCTACGGCCGCTGCGAGCTGACGCGCCCCTGGGGCATCGATCTCCCGCCGGTGGCGCAGGCGCGGTTCCACTTCGTGGTCTCCGGCGACTGCTGGCTGCGCGCGCCGAAGCGCGGCTGGATCCTGCTCCACGCCGGCGACGTCGCCCTCCTGCCGCACGGGACCGGCCACGCGATCGCGGACAGGGCGCGCGGGCGCGTGACGCCGCTCGACGAGATGCCGCTCGAGGAGATCGGCGACCGGGCCTACGCGATGCGCGCCGGCGGCGCCGGCGCGCGGACGATCCTCGTGTGTTGCAGCGTCACCTTCGCCCAGCCCGCCGTGCACCCGCTCCTCCAGCTGATGCCCCCGCTGCTCCTCGTGCGCGGCGGCGGCGCAGAAGACGGGGTGTTGCCCGTGCTCCTCGACGCCATGGCCGACGAGGTGCTCAAGCGCCGCGTCGGCGCCGCCACGGTGATGACGCGCCTCGCCGACGTGGTGATCACGAGGGTCGTCCGCGCGTGGGTCGAGTCCCGCAAAGAGGACGCGGACGGCTGGCTCGCCGCGATACGAGATCCCCAGATCGGCCGTGCGCTCGCCGCGATCCACCAGCGCCCCGGCGACCCGTGGTCGGTCGAGTCGCTCGCGGACGTCGCGAAGATGTCGCGCTCGATCTTCTCGGAGCGGTTCGCGGCGCTGGTCGGCGTGCCGCCGGCGCGCTACCTCGCGCGCTTTCGCATGCACGTCGCGAGCGGCTGGCTGCGCGACGACCGCGTGACCGTCGCCGAGGCGGCCGTGCGGCTCGGCTACGACTCCGAGGCGGCCTTCAGCCGCGCCTTCAAACGATTCTCGGGCGTGCCGCCGAGCGCCCTGCGCCGGCAAGGTCGCGACGACGGCTCCCGGGCCTCGCGCGCCAGGGCTCCCCGATGAAGCTGACACGAACGACACGACGGCCCGCGCTGCAGCGGGCGTGAGGAGAGTCACAATGTCTCTTGAAAGGTGGTTGATCGCGCTGTTCCTCGTGCTCCTCCCCGCGTGCGCCACCGGCGCCAAGGCGCCCCCGCCGCAGCCAGGGCCGGAGCCCCCCACGGACGTGCGGCTCTACGCGCTCGACTGCGGTCGGGCCGAGATCGCGGACATGAGCGCCTTCGGGGACGAGCCCCGGGCCAGGGAGCTCGTCGCGTCGTGCTATGTCATCCGGCACCCTCGCGGCACCTTGCTGTGGGACACCGGGATCAGCGACACTGTCGCCGAGACGAAGGGAGGTGTCGTGCATGAGCGTACCGGCTTCCGTTTCCGCGTCGACACGCCGCTGCGCGAGCACCTGAAGGCGCTGAACCTCTCGCCCGCCGACGTGCAATACGTGGCCTTCTCGCACCTGCACGTCGATCACGCGGGAAACGCCAACCTGTTCCCCTCGTCGACGTGGATCCTGAACCGCCGCGAGCTCGAGTGGGCTACCGCGACCCCGCCGCCGCCGACCGTCGAGCCACAGCTCTTCTCGGCCTACCGCAGCGCGAAGCTGCAGCTGCTCGACGGTGAGGCGGACATCTTCGGCGACGGCGCCGTGAGGATCGTGCCGACGCCCGGGCACACGCCGGGCCACCAGAGCCTCGTCCTCCGGCTCCGGCGCGCGGGGACGCTCGTCATCTCGGGCGATGTCTGCCATACCCACGGCAACTGGCAGCACCGCCGGGTGCCTCCCTTCAACACCGATCGCGAGGAGTCCGTCCGCTCGATGGAGCGCCTCGACGCGCTGATCGGCGCCGCCCACGCCCGCTTCGTGGTGCAGCACGAGCCCGACGACCTCGCGGCGCTCCCTCGGTTCCCTGCCTTCCTCGATTGACCATCCCACGTCGCCGGAGGGCCGCGCGCCCGCGCACGTCTCTGTGCCGAGCGCTCGCCCGCCGGCGCCGAGGGCGAAAGGCGCTCGGGGACTCCCCTCAGATCAGCGTCGTCAACGCGCCTCGCAGGAAGTCGCGGGCGACGACGACATCGTGGACCTCGTCCGGGCCGTCGGCGATGCGCGCGGACCGGGCGAATCGATACCAGAGCGAGAACGGCATGTCCTCGCTGTAGCCGAGCGAGCCGTGCATCTGGATCGCGTCGTCGAGCACCTGGCAGAGCAGGCGCGCGACGTGGTTCTTCGCCATCGAGGCGTAGGGGCGCGCCTCCTTCTCCTTGCCTTGCTCGAGCAGCGCCGCGCAGTGCAGCGTCATCAGGTTACCGGCGTGGATGCCGGACGCCGCGTCGGCGAGCTTCTTCTGGATCATCTGGTGGTGAGCGAGCGTCTTGCCGAAGCTCTCCCGCGTGAGGACGTAGTCGCGGCACATCGCGAGCGCGCGGTCGGCCCAGCCGAGCCAGCGCATGCAGTGCGTGAGGCGCGCCGGCACGAGGCGCCGCTGCGCGAGGAGGAACCCCTCGCCGACGCCGCCGAGGACCGCGTCGTCGCCGACGCGCACCGCGTGGAAGCGGAGCTCGGCCTCGCGGTGCGCGAGCATCGGCGGGCTCATCACGGGGATGTCGCGCACGTGCTCGACGCCCTCGGCGTGGCGATCGACCACGAACATCGTCGCGCCCGTGCGCGGATCGTCCGACGTCCGCGCCATCACGATGAGGAACGCCGCGTCGCCGCCGCCGGTCGTGTACCACTTGTGTCCTTCGATCACCCACCCGCCGTCGACCCGGGTCGCCGTCGTGCGCAGGTTCGACGGATCGGCGCCGGCGCCGGGGGCGGGCTCGGTCATCGCGAAGCCGCTCGTGATCTCGGCCCGCGCGAGCGGCGCGAGGTACTTCGCCCGGATCGCGGGCGAGGCCGCCTTGAGCAGGAGATCCATGTTGCCCTGATCCGGCGCGTCGCAGTTGAAGCAGGCCGCGCCGAGCGGAGAGCGGCCCATCTCGCGAAAGAGCGCGCACATGCCCATGACGCCGAGCCCCAGCCCGCCGTGCTCCACGGGCAGGTGCGGCACGAAGAGCCCCTCGGCGCGCGCGCGATCGCGGAGCGCCGTCAGCGTGTCCTTCCGCCCAGCGCGATCCTCCTCGAGGATCGCGCGCTCGTTCGGGAGGACGTGCGCGTCGACGAACGCGCGCACGCGGCCGCGGAGCTCGGCCAGCTCGGGGGGCAGATCGAAGGAGATCGTCACGGCGGCAGTATAGGAAGCCGGAGGGCCGCGTGATAGGGTCGGACGCGCGATGGCCCTTACGCCGCCGACCAACACCCGAGCGCCCCGCGAGGCGCACCGGATCGACGATGCGGCCCTCGGTCGCTGGCTCGCCGAGCACGTCGAAGGCTGCGCGGGAGGCGCGGTGACCGTCGCCCAGTTCAAAGGCGGCCAGTCGAACCCGACCTACTGGGTGGGCGTCGCCGGCGGGCACGGCGGCGATCTCGAGCTCGTCGTGCGAAAGAAGCCGCCCGGCCAGCTCCTTCCGTCCGCGCACGCCGTCGAGCGCGAGTACCGGGTCATGCGCGCGCTCCGCGACACGGAGGTGCCCGTTCCCGACGCGCTCGCGCTCTGCGAGGACGCCTCGGTGATCGGCACGCCGTTCTTCGTCATGCGGTACGCCCCCGGGCGGATCTTCTGGGATCCGACGTTGCCCGAGGTCGCGACCGCCGGAGAGCGCCGCGCGATCTATGCAGACTACATCCGTGTCCTCGCGGCCCTCCACCGCGTCGACCGCGCCGCCGTGGGGCTCGCGGACTATGGCAAGGTGGGCGGGTTCGTCGCGCGGCAGGTCGACCGCTGGTCGAAGCAATACCAGGCCTCGCGCACGGGCGAGGTCCCGGCGATGGAGGCGCTCATGCGCTGGCTGGCCGCGAACGTCCCGGCGAACGACGAGACGACGCTCGTGCACGGCGACTACCGGATCGACAACCTGGTCTTTTCATCCGGTCCTCCGCACGAGGTCGTCGCGACGCTCGACTGGGAGCTCTCGACGCTCGGACATCCGGTGAGCGACCTCGCGTATGCCTGCATGGGTTACCGCATCAACCTCCCCGGCCGCGGCGGGCTCGCCGGGGTCGATGTCGCCTCGCTCGGGATCCCGACCGAGGACGAGATGGTCGCCTCCTACTGCGCGCTCTCGGGTCGAGACGGCATCGAGGCGTGGCCGTACTTCATGGCGTTCGGCGTCTTCCGCCTCGCCGCCATCGCCCAAGGCGTCTACAGGCGGAGCCTCCAGGGCAACGCCAGCTCCGAGGACGCCGACCGGTACGGCGCGGCCGTGACGGTGCTCTCCGAGCTCGCCTGCGGGATCGCGGGGCTCTCTCCGCGGTAGTGCGGCTACGGGTCGTACGACGGCGCTCTCGTCGACACGCCCTGCGACGCTGCCATTGTTCACCAGGAGTTCCGTACCAGCCTTTCCCGCCAGGTTCCCCTCGGTGTCCACGCCCTTGGCGACCGGTGGGCAAACAGGATGCGGCGCGGGGACTCTGCGCACAGCGCTCCCTCGTGAATCGCTTCGCGGAAGCCGGGCCCCGCAGGTCGATGGAATCCGGGCGTGTCGATGACGGGGCGGAGCGTGATGCGCCGAGGCGCTGCGCCGGGCACGTTTCTCGGCTCATTCCAGGCGAGGCTGCACACATCCCGCAATCCCTGCCGCAGCGTCAGCGGCTTCGGGGTCGACCTGATGGTGACAGCGGCGCCGTCCCCCCATGTTTCGACCAGACCGGCGTACCGCTTGCACTGCCAGGCTCCGTGGCCCCCCTCGGGCGCGCCATGGTGAAGGAGTCGACGATGAAGCACGTAGAACGGATTGTCATCCTCGCGGCAGCCGCGGCGGTGGTCGGCAGCGCGCAGCTCGCCGCGGCTGACACGACGACGCATGTCGAGGATCTCACGCTGGTCGAGGAGGTGCCCGCCCCGGTCCCTGCCGAGGCGATGAACCGACGCCAATCGCACAACGGCCATCACCACAACGGCCATCACCACAACGGCCATCACCACAACGGCCATCACCACAACGGCCATCACCACAACGGCCATCACCACAACGGCCATCATCACAACGGCAGTCCTCATAACGGTCACCATTACCATGGTCACCATCACCATGGTCACCTTCACCACGGCCACCATCATCACGGGAGCTCCCTCTCCGGAGCCACTCCGTACGGGACGCTGCCGGCTCCTGTCGTGATGATCGCGGACCGTCGCTGACCGGTCTCCTGCGGGCCGGCGGCTCAGGACGCGGGCCCCGGGTCCCCCGCAGTCCTCCGGCCGCTGCGCCCGAGCT
Source organism: Sorangium sp. So ce836 (assembly GCF_028553905.1). Lineage (NCBI taxonomy): Bacteria > Pseudomonadati > Myxococcota > Polyangiales > Polyangiaceae > Sorangium > Sorangium sp. So ce836. The sequence continues at coordinate 8,546,829 of NZ_CP102233.1, forward strand.
CACCGGAGGGCGTGCGCGGCGACCAGGATCGGATGTCAGGGGGAAACCATGGGTACAGAGACGATTGGCCGAGGACGGGCTCTCGTCCTCCTGACCGCAGCCGCGGGGCACCTCGGCCTGGTGATCATCGTGGGAGCGCTTCAGGTCGACCTCCGGGGCCGAGGTCCTCTGGCGGACGCCGTCGCCGCCTACGGGACGCTCTCCGGCGCCGACAGCGGGTACGCCTTCTTCGCTCCCGGCGTCGGCTCGCCCCCCACGGCCACGTTCGAGATCATGGACGCGACGGGGGCGGTGACCACCGATCGCCTCATGTCTGGGGCGAACGCCGAAGCGAGGCTGCGGGCCGGGAACATCGTCGATAGATTCTGGGAGGAGGAGGATCAGGCCCTGAAGCGCACGATCGCCGCGTCCTGGGCCGGTAAGATGTTCGCCAGGCACCCCGCGGCCGCCGGCGTCGTCGTGCGCGTGGAGGAATGTGAGGTCGCTCCGATGCAGGAGTATCGCCACCAGGACGAGCTCACGTGCGATCTGCACTATCGAGCGAAGCTCGTCCCCCACGAGAAGCCTCGTACTGCCCACGCGGCAGATCGGGAGGCTCCATGAACGGCCGCGCAGGCCCTCGGCTCGCCGTCCGGGCGGCGCTCGCGCGCGCACGGCCGGCGCTCCATCGCTTCGCCTTCGCGCCTGCGTCCGCCATGCCCCTCGCGGTGCTGCGGATCGGCCTCGCGTCGGTGCTCCTTCTCCAGGCCGCGATGGTCGGCCCCGCGCTCCTCGAGCTGTACGGGCGGTCTGGCATCCTCCAGGGGCCGCTCAACGACATCCTCGCCAGGACCGACCTCGTCCGCATCGGCTGGCTCATCGACCGCCTCGCCCTGCTGGGCATCGGCGAGGCATCCATCGTCACGGGCACCGGCGCGCTCTACGCGCTCGCCCTCGTCGCGCTCCTCCTCGGGTGGCGGGCGAGGGCGGCGGCGGCGCTGGCCTGGCTCACCCATCTGATGCTGATGATGACGGCGGACAGCACGAACTACGGGGCGGACAACTACGCCAACATCTTTCTCTTCTATCTCATCTGGATGCCCTCGGGGGCCGCGCTCTCGCTGGACCGTCGGCTCGCCCGCGTGCCCGCCGACCCGCCGGCGACCACGCGGCTCTCGCTGCGCGTCGTCCAGCTGCACCTCTGCATTTCCTATCTCGCGAGCGGCCTCTGGAAGGCCTCCGGCGAGCAATGGTGGAACGGCGAGGCCATCTGGCGCTCGGTCATGCTGCCCGCGTATCGCCAGGTCGATTTCTCCTGGCTCGCAGACAACACCTGGATCCCGATGCTCGCCGGCTGGCTCGTGGTCCTGATCGAGGTCGGCTATGCGTTCTTGATCTGGCCGCGGCGCAGCCGCCGGCTCTGGGTGGCGGCCACGGTGGCGCTCCACATCGGCATCGCCGTCTTCATGGGGCTCGTGGTGTTCGGCGCCCTCATGGCGGCGCTCACGTTCGCGGCGTTCGGGGTGAGGGCGGACCGCGCAGCGCCGGAGAGGCGCCGGCGCGAGCATCCCGCGCTGGAGAGCCCGTGTGCTCATCCGAACGCGTGATGAATCCGCTCGTCACCGGCTCAGGTCGATGGCGTACACCGACAGCATCTTCCCGCTGCCGTCGTCCTGCTCCACGAGCGAGATGTTGTCCAGCCCGGCGGCCTCCGCCTTGGGCAGCGCGTCCTGCGCCGAGGTGAAGGTCACGAGGCCCACGGTCGAGACCTTCGCGAAGCGCCAGCTGCGGTCCGAGCCGTGCTCTTCGCGCGTGAGATCCTCGATCTCGTTGATATAGGCGATGAGCACGTCGCGGTTCGTGTCCGGCGCGGCGTAGATCGTCTTCGAGCCGTCGAGGCCGGGGAACCCGCCGCCGCCGCTCGCGCGGTAGTTGTTCGTCGCCACGATGAACTCCGCGGCCGGATCCATGGGCTCCCCGTTCCACGTCAGGTCCTTGATGCGGCCGCTGGCCTTCATCCCCGCCGGCGGGAGCGGCTGCGTGACGTCGATCTCGTACGAGATCCTGTCGTCCGTGAACATATCGAAGTTGTACCCGGGCATCGCGGTGTTGATGAGCGGCTGCTGGGCCGTCTCGCTCGGGTCGATCCGGTTGAAGCGCGTCGCCGCCCTCTCCAGCCAGTCGAGGATGTCCGCGCCGGTCACCTTCACCGCCTGGATCGTGTTCGCGTAGAGGTAGAGGTCGGCCGCGTTGTTGATCGCGATGCCCCCCGCCGGCACATCGGTGTAATCGTTGCCTCCCTGGAAGCCGGACTTGAACGGCGCGCTCACCGAGAGCACCGGTAGCGAGGCGAGCTCCGGCAGGTTCTCCTCGATGTAACGGGCGACGTAGGCCGCCTGGGCCTGGTTGACGATCTGGATGGCGCTGACATCCCCCACGTCGGCGAACATCGATGACATCTCGAAATCGGTGGTCCCGATGGGCGTCTGGACGTAGGCGATCGTCGCCTGGTGCTCGGCCTCGAGGAGCGACGCGATGGCGGGATCGGCCTCGACGACGATCTTCGCCGCGTCCGGCTGCGCGTCGCAGCGGGCCGCGAACGCGCAGGGCGCCCCCGTGCGCCAGCGCTCCATCGCGTCGCACGCGGCGGGGAGCCCGCCCTGGCAGGCCGTGGAGATCGGCCGGGCCTCGACGACCGTCTCCGCCGTGTCGACCGTCCAGCGCGCGCCGTCGTGGGTGAGCCCCATCTTGATGACGCCGAGGTGCTGGCCCCAGAAGCCCGGCATGACCGCGGGAACGCCCGCGACCGTGCCCGCGTCCTTGTCGACCTCCGGCAGGTCGAACTGGGGCACGGTGCTGCTCGCGTTCGGGAAGATCTGGTGCGAGTGGCCCATGAGCACGGCGTCGACGCCGGGCACATGGGCGACGTGCCACGCCTGGTTCTCGAGGGTGGGCGCATAGGGCGCGTCGTCGAGGCCGCCGTGGACGATGGCGACGACGATCTCGGCCCCCCGCGCGCGGAGATCGTCGATCAGCGGGGCCGCGACCTCCTGCACCCCCTTGGCGAGGACCTTGCCGTCGAGCCATTTCTTGTCCCAGCTCAGGATCGTCGGCGGTGTGATGTCGATGAAGCCGACGTGGAGCGTGCTCTCGATGGTGTCGCCGTCCGGCGCCGTCGCCGTGATGGTCTTCGCGATGAGGACGGACGCCGGGAAGATCGTCTCGTTCGTCTCCAGGCTGAAGACGTTGGAGTTCACCTGCGGGAAGTCGGGGCCCTCGCAGCCCGCCGAGCTCGCGAGATCGAGCCCCTCGACGTCGAACGGGGTGTGGGTCACCTGCGAGAGGAAGGCGAGGCCGTAGTTGAACTCGTGATTGCCGATCCCGGCGACGTCGAACCGCAGGTGGTTCATGGCCTTGTAGATGGCCAGCGTCTCGCCGCACGCGATCGGCTCGACAAGCGCCTGGTAGTCGGCGAGCACGGTGCCCTGGATGGTGTCGCCGTTGTCGATCAGGAGGTTGTTCGGTATTTCGGCCCGCGCCTGGTGGATGAGCGTCGCGGTGCGTTCGAAGCCGATGGATGGCTCCGCGACAAGCTTGAAGTAGTCGAAGCTGAGGACGTTGCTGTGGAGATCGGTGGTCTCCAGCAGCGCGAAGTCGGCCGTGGCCCCGCTCGGCGTCGCGGGCGCTCCCCCCGCGCCGCCCGAGCCGGAGGCGCTGGTCGCGGGCGCTCCCCCTGCGCCGCCCGAGCCGGCGGCGCTGGAGGAGGGCGAGCTCGGGCCGCCCTCGTCATCGCCGCACGCGAAGAGCGCGCTCATGGCCAGGATCACCGAGGAAATCGCCGCATGCCGTCCGAATCGACCTTTCATCGTGAGCTCCTCGTCGAGCGCTGCTGCGGCCGATGCCCCTTCGCGCGGTTACAGTTGCATTGGATCTCTATGGCAAAGTTGTCGCACCGCTCCGCGCTCGGATCAAGGGCTCGATGCGCCCCACGGCTCTCAGCCAGCTCGCCTGGACCCGCTCGGCGCGCCCGTGATACCACGTCTGGGATGACCCCGGCGCCGCACCCCCGCTCGGCCCTCGCGGCATGGGACGGAATCGCGGGCGTGGGTGCGGCCGAGATCGTGGCATGAGCGAACATCAGATCTTGAAGACACACCCGGACACCCTCGTCACCGTTCCATCGCTCGTCGCGGAGCTCACGGCCCTTGGGGTCCAGCCCGGCATGACCTTGCTGGTCCACTCGTCGCTGAGCAAGCTCGGCTGGGTGTGCGGCGGTCCTGTCGCGGTGATCCTGGCGCTGGAAGAGGTCCTGACGCCGGAGGGCACGCTGGTGATGCCGACGCAGTCGGAAGGCCTGTCCGATCCGGCGCTCTGGCGGGATCCGCCCGTGCCCGAGGCGTGGTGGCCGTCGATCCGGGAGACCATGCCGGCCTACGATCCGGACCTGACCCCGACGCGGCAGATGGGCGCCATCCCCGAGACGTTCCGCAAGCAGCGCGGCGTCCGGCGGAGCGCCCACCCGCTCGTGTCGTTCGCCGCCTGGGGCCGGCACGCCGAGGTGGTCACGGCGAACCACGGCCTCTCGTACGACCTCGGCGAGGCCTCGCCGCTGGCCCGCATCTACGACCTCGACGGTTGGGTGCTGCTGCTCGGCGTCGGCCACGGCAACAACACCTCGATGCACCTCGCCGAGTACCGCACCGACTTCCCGGGCAAGCGGACCGAGGTGCGCCACGCCCCCATCCTCGTCGACGGAGCGCGAAGGCGGGTCAGCTTCGACGACGTCGCGACCGACAGCGGCGATTTCGATCGCCTCGGCGCCGATTTCGAGCGGGATACCGGCCTCGTGCGCCGCGGCCGCGCGGGCGCCGCCACCGCCCTGCTGATGCCGCAGCGGCCGCTCGTGGACTACGCGGTCGGATGGCTGCCGCGCAATCGCGGGTAGGCGAGCTCATGCATGTGCCGGCGCGCTGCGCGGCCCTGGTGATGGAGGCCGCTGGCGCTGGACGGGGTGGTACGCTATGGCCGGAGCGATGGGCGAGCTGCGTGACCAGATGTCGGGGGTGGAGGGGAGCGCCGCGCGCGGACCAGCGGGAGAGCAGGGGGCCTCGGCGTTCCGCGATTACCGCGCCGAGGTGCGGCCGAGCGTGAAGGAGCTTTACCGGCTGAACCACGAGGGGCAGACCCTCGCCTTCGTGCAGGAGAAAGAGCGGCAGTACCTCGGCCTCGACCGGCGCCGGATGGGCATGTGGGAGGCGCTCGAGCTGCTCGATCAGCTGGTCGACGACAGCGATCCGGACACCGAGCTGTCGCAGATCGCGCATGCGCTCCAGTCCGCGGAGGCGGCGCGGCGGGACGGGCAGCCGCGGTGGTTCGTGCTGACCGCGCTGATCCACGACGCCGGGAAGATCCTGTGCACGTGGGGCGAGCCGCAGTGGGCCGTGGTGGGCGACACCTTCCCGGTGGGCTGCGCCTATTCGGACCGGATCGTCTTCCCCGAGCTGTTCGCGCGAAACCCGGACATGGCGAGCCCGGCGTACCGGACGCCGTGCGGGATTTACGAGGAGGGCGCGGGGCTCTCCCGGGTGCGCATGTCATGGGGGCACGACGAGTATCTGTATCATGTGGTGAGGGACCACCTGCCGCTCGAGGCGCACTACATGATCCGCTATCACTCGTTCTACGCGGCGCACCGCGAGGGCGCGTACGGGCACCTGATGAACGAGCAAGATCGGCGGATGATGGAGTGGGTGCGGCGGTTCAACCCGTACGATCTCTACTCGAAGGCCGACGCCCCGCCGGACGTGGAGCGGCTGAAGCCGTTCTACGAGGAGCTGATCGCGGAGTTTCTGCCGGCCGAGCTCCGCTGGTGAGAGGACGGTCGATGCCCCCCGCCGCGCCCCCCAACCTGGGTCGGATCGCGCGCGGTTCCGACCTGGGCAGCGCCCTTCACCCGGGCCAGACGGGCCGTGTCGACCTGGGTCGCGTCGCCGCCCGCGCGCTCGACCCCCGACGCGGCGTTCAGGGCCCGAAGAGGTAGGCGAGCGCCAGGGTCGTGGCCTCGGCCTCGAGCTTCGCCGTGCCGATCAGATGGGGTTCCTCGATGATCACGCGGTGCCCGAGCGCCTCGAGAGCGGTCTCCACCACGAACGCAGCGAGCCGCACGTCGGGCACCGCGAGGCGCGCGCGGTGGGGCACCAGGCGGCGTTCCAGCAACACCGCGAGCTTGCGGCTCGTCTCCGCCACCTCGGCGAGCCGGCCGACGCGCGGCAACTGCTCGATCAGGATCTTGTGCAACGCCGGTGAGATCCGCTGTGCATCGAGGCCGGCGCGCACGAAGGCGCGCACTGCCGCCTCCGGGTCCGCCGGATCCGCCTCGGCCAGCGCGCCCTCGACGCGCGCCACGATCGCGGCGGCGTGCCGCTCGACGAGCGTCGCGACCAGCGCCTCCTTGTTCGGAAAGTACTGATAGAGCGACCCGACGCTGACGCCGGCGCGCGCCGCCACTGCGATCGTCGTCGTCCCGTCGTACCCGCGGGCGAGCAGAACGCGAATCGTCGCCTCGACGATCGCGTCGACGGTCGCCCGCGACCGCGTCTGACGCGGTGTTTTACGCGGATTTGTCTCGTGTGTGCCCATCGCAGAGCGCGCCTCCATCAACGCGAATAGCGAACACGAATCGATATTCGTAGACTGGCTCAACCCCACGCAGGAGGCAACGTTCATCATGAAGACCACGACTCTCGAGACCCACGGCCCCGTCGCGCCGGTCACCGGCGCCCACGCCGGCGGCGGCGCGCGGAAGCGCGGCGTGATCGCCTTCGAGTTCGCCGGCGCCATCGACCCTCTGACGCATCCAGGCGCGCCGCGCATCCTCGGGTCGTACGCGGCCAGCGGCCCCTGCATGGTCGGTGTCGTGACGAAGGCGGCGGGCAGCACCGACGGCTCCTGGGAGCGACACGACGGCGGCGACGAGCTCCTCGTGATCGTCCGCGGGCGCGCGACGTTCACGGTCAACCTGCCTGACGGCACGACGGAGGTGACCGAGGTCGGTCCGGGTCAAGCGCTGCTGATCCCGCGCGGCGCGGCGCACTCGGGGCACATCGCCGACGATGTGTGCGTGCTCTTCGTGACGCCCAGCGACGGCAACTCCGTCTGGAGCGACGTGGAGGCAGGCGCCCGCCGACGTTGAGCGATTCGCTGGCAGCCACATCGGATGGCCGGCCCCGCCACGGCTACGGGCGGGACGGGAGCCTCGGCGCCGAGCTCTTCGCCTACGGCGATGCCGTGGGGAATCGATCGTCGCCCCTCCGCCCCGCCCCACCCTCGTGTCCGGGGCCGCTCACCTCGGGCAGTCGAGGTCGATCGCCGGGAGGTCGTAGTTCACCACGTTCTGCTCGGGGTCGATGAGGAACTCGGCGTCGCGCGGGAGGTGGCGCGTCTTGCGGATATCGTCGCCGGCATACGCGCGGATGTCGTCGCGCGATCTCCAGTAGCTGATCACCATGAAGTGCGTCTCCGCGCCCACGGTCTCGCGCATCAGCTGATAACCGAGGTTCCCCGGGATGGTGCGGAACTTGGGGAGCGCGCTCGAGATATAGGCCGTATATCCCTCGGCCTTGTCGCTCGGCGTGCGGCCGTGCCACACGCGGGCGACGCGCGCCGCGCACGGCGCCGGCGCGGCGGCGGACGGCGCGCGGTCTTCCGGCGGCGCCGCGGGGGCTGCGGCGGGCTGCGCCGGGGCGGCCGCTACGGCGGGATCCGGGGAGGCTGGCGGCGTCTGCTCCATGGTGGACGCGCAGCCGAGCACGGCGCATGCGGCGAGCAGCGCGGCCAGCGCGAGAGGGGCGCGGCGCGCGGCGCGGCCCGAGGCGTATTGCGGTCGAGCGGGGGCGGTCATGAGGCCGAGTATGCACGAGACCGTCGCGACCGGGTGATCTCCGATGGGCACGCGGCGCCCGGGGTGGTGGCCGTGTTCGGGCTGGAGGGCGGGAAGGAGGGCTATCCCGCTACCCCTCCCCGTCCGCCGCGACCGCCATCTGCCGCAGCGCCGCGAGCCGCGACGGCCGCGCCAGGAGCCCCCCGACCGTCTGGTCCGCGACCAGCTCCGCGATCTGCTCCGGCCGGTACCCGAGCGCCGCAGCGTCGCTGGCGGCGAGCGGATGGATGCGCCCGGCCCCCCCGGGGCGGTACCAGTTCTGCACGCTCTCGTCCTGCGCCAGCACCGTCAGCGCGCACAGGTAGGCGTCCACCTCGCGGAACGTCCCCTCCCCCCACCCCGCGCCCGATCATCGCCGCCACGGCCTCGGTCAGCGCGCGCCGCTCGGCCCAGTAGGTCGCGAACGCCTCCGGATCCCGCTCGTTGAAGCGGTGGATCTCCGTGATCTCCAGCGGGAAGCCGCACACCGTCTCCACGTCGAACCGCACGAAGCGCCAGAGCTGCACGTCGGCGGCGCCGCCGCTCGCCTCGAGCCTGCGCGCGTACGAGAGCGGCAGGCGGTTCACCTGCTGCAGGATCTCCGCGACGATCAGCTCCTTGCGCCGGAACCAGTAGTACAGCGACGACTGCCGGAGCCCGGCCGCCTGCGCGATCTCGAGCATCGACACGTCGACGACCCCGCGCTCGGCGAACAGCCGGCCCGCCACCTCCAGGATCTGCTCGCGCGGCGCGAGCTCGCTGCGCTGCGGCGCCTTGCGCGGCCGGCCCATCCGGCGCGGGCTCCCTTCGGCCTTCTGACTGTCTACGCGGCGCACCGCGAGGGCGCGTACGGGCACCTGATGAACGAGCAAGATCGGCGGATGATGGAGTGGGTGCGGCGGTTCAACCCGTACGATCTCTACTCGAAGGCCGACGCCCCGCCGGACGTGGAGCGGCTGAAGCCGTTCTACAAGGAGCTGATCGCGGAGTTTCTGCCGGCCGAGCTCCGCTGGTGAGGGGCTCCGGGGCAGGCGGCGGGTCCGGAGGTGGTGCAGGAGCCCATCTACGGGCCGCCCTCGTCGCTGGGCACGGGGCGGCCTGCTCGCGGCCGCGCGCATGCCGGCCTACGTGCTGTACGGCTTCGACTCGGCCAGATCGCGAGTGGGCGCGGCGGCGTGACGTATGTCGCGCACGGCATCGACACGTCGGCGTTGAACACCAATCCAGCGACCGTTGTCGACGATCGCCGCAGCGCCTCGCGCCGGCGTCCTCCTGTACTTTATTGAGACGCGTGGTAAGTACCATCAATGTCCTTCGTGCCCGCGCCTCTAGCTCAAACGGAAACGCACGATCGGGAGACAGTGGCGGGCTATCCTCGCGCCATCTACGTGGAGCTGACGGATCGATGTAACCTGAAGTGCCCCATGTGCCGCTGTGCGGCTGTCGTCGGGGACGTGCTCCCGGTGGCCACCTTCGCGGATATTGCCAGCGTCCTGTTTCCGCATGCAAGGTTCGTCGATCTCCGCGGGTGGGGCGAGAGCACCATCCTCCACAATTTCGACGAATACCTCGATATTGCTCAGCAACACCCGATCAAGATCAAGTTGATCACCAACGCCACGGTGAACCGACCTGAGCTGTGGAGGCGGCTGGGCCGCGACGGTGTGATCACCGGAGTGTCGTTCGACGCCGCGGAGACCGGTCTCTTCCGCGTCCTCCGCGGGGGCGCTCGCATGGATCAGATCGTCGCGAATATCGAGCGTTTGGTGGAGGCGTGCCGGGAGGCGGGGCGAGATCCCGGCGAGCAGGTCTATTTGTGCATCACCGCGAGCGGCTCCAACATCGACCAGATCGACCGGGTCATTGAGCTGGGTATGTCGCTCGGCCTGCGCCGCTTCAAGATCGAGCCGCTGTGGGCCCCGTCGGGCGCTCCGGATCTGCTCGAGCACCATGCGGAGAGGGTGCGGCGCTGCACAGAGAAGCTCGCCGCGCTGGCGCGCGCGACGGGATGCCTCGTGGAGTACTCGGCCTCGCTGCTCAGCGAGCTCACGGACCCCAAGGCGACGCGCAAGGTCTGCATCCACCCCTGGGAGTACTGCTATATCAATGCGAGGGGGCGCATCGGGTTCTGCGACCACTTGAACGGTCGGGAAGAGTTTGCGTGGGGAGAATGGGGTCGGCAAAGCTTTCTTGAGTTCTGGAACGGAGAACAGATGCGGAGGCTCCGTTCCGAGCACGTACGGCGCCTGAGCGGAGAGGCGATCCAGTCGTGCGGCGATTGCAACTGGTGCTATGATCGCCGGTACATGGATCTGGAAGACTGGATCGATCCGTCGTGGGCTCAGTACCGCGTGACCGCCTAGAGATGCCGGGCGTCCCATGGCTCCTGCGTGCGTCGCGCTCCTCACCTTCTCGGTCGACCGCCCTCGGCTCCTCGCGGAGGCGATCCGCAGCGTGCTCGCGCAGCGCGACGCGCCGCCGATCCGACAGATTGTATTCTCCGAGCGCACCGCCGAGCTGCGCGCCGACGCTGCGCTCGACGGCCTCAAGGACCGCGTCCAGTGGGTCCCCCTCGAAACGAGGGCCTACGAGGGGCACTCCTCGCCGCGCATGGCGGCGCTGCGCCAGCTCGCGCTGGGGTACGTTCAGGAGACCTATGTCGGGTTCCTGGATGACGACAACACGCTGGCACCCGAGCACATCGCCAACCTCGTCAGGATGATCGAAAATCAGAACCTGAGCGCGGCCCACTCCTGGCGCGAGCTATCTCACCCTGACGGGACGCCGTTCGACGGCTCTTTCTATCCCTGGCACGCAGATCCAGCGGTCGCCCGCGACCTCCACGCCTGGTGCGTCGAGAACGGTGTCATGATCCCGGGATCGGCGGTCGTGCGGGACGGCGTTCGAGAAGGCGACGACCCACGCAACGTCGCCACCGTGGATATGAATGAATGGCTGTTCGAGACGGAGGCGCTGCGGGCGATCGGCTTTGAGACCGCATTTACCGACCTCGAGGTGGCCAACCAGGTAGGCGAGGACGACAAGCTCCTTCGGCGCGTCCGTCGCGCGGGGCTGCGCTTTGCCTGCAGCGAGATGCCAACCGTGCGCTACCGCCTCGGCGGGGTCTCCAACAAGCGCCGAACGGATGCTCCGGAGGGTGCGCGTTGACTCTTCGAGATTCCGCTGGGCGCGTCACTCCCGTGGGCGGGACGCACGGGCAGGGCGCGACGCTCTCCGTCGCCCGCTTCCACGGGTTGGGCAATGTGCTCATGCTGTTGCCGGTCCTCCGGGCGCTCCAGCAGAGCGGCCGCCGGGTGGAGCTGGTGACCCATGCGGCGTGGGCACCGGCGCTGCGCGCGCTGTCCACGGGCCTTCATGTCCATACGGAGCGCCGGGAGGGGACGCTGGACCTCGATCAGGCCACCTCGAGCGTTCGTCCGTCAGAGCACCGCACCGATGAGTTCGCCGATCTCCTCGGAGTGCCTCGACGACACTGGCCGATTCTAGTCCGCGTCCCCGCCGCCTGGGCAGAGCCGTTTCACAGATCGAGAGGGCCCGTCGTGTTCGCGCCCGAGGCTGCGCACCCGTCGCGGCGATGGCCGATCGCCTACGCCCGTCAGGTCGCAGCCCTCCTCCAAGGTCGCCCGCTCTGGCTCACGGGGCTATCTCAGGAGCCCATGATTCCGTGCGACGAGGACCTCCGAGGGCGCCTCTCTCTGCAGGAGCTGTTTGGGTCAATCGCGGCCGCATCGGCGGTGATCGGTATGGACTCCGCGGTGGTCCAGATCGCCATGATGCTCGGCGTGCCGGTCGTGGCCATCTTCGGAGGTGTCGATCCGCGATTTCGCATCCTCCCCGACGCGCGCGCCGTTGCGCTCGTGGGCCGCGCTACCTGTCGACCGTGCAACAAGAACGAGACCTGCGGCGGCGCTTACGATTGTATCCGGCGCATCCAGGCGTCCGACGTCATGGAGGCGCTCGAGCGGCTCCCTGCCGTACGTCACCGCGAGATCTGGGAGCGATGATGGCTGGGGAGAGCTCGATATCCGCGCTGCGGGCGGACGAGGACGCGATAGCAAGGGCCGTGCGCGCCGCCGAGGATATGCGTCGCCCCCTGCTGCTCATCTTCTTGGCCACGCGCCCCTGTTTCATCAAGCTGGCCAGCCTGATTCACGCAGCGGATGCGGTCGGCGCCCCGCACCTCGTGGTCGACTCAGGGCAGCATTTCGAAGAACATTTGACGGCCGCGCAGCACGAGCTCGGGTATGGACATCGCATTGCGGTTCACCTTGACGTCCGAGGCGACCTCATCGAGCGCAGCGGCGACGTCGCCTTCAAGCTCAAGGCGCTGGCGGCGCTCCTTTCGCGACATCGGCTACGGCAGCCCGCGGTCCCCGTTGTCTCTGGAGATACGTCGACCGCGGGCACGATACCGTCGCTGTGGTATCTTCACACAGGTCTCCGCAGCGTCCACGTCGAAGCGGGGCTGCGCTCCGAAGGCCCCGCGTGGCGATGGCCTGCCTCGGCGAGCGAGGCGCTCTCAGGCCAGCGCGCAGCGCGCTGGGTGCGCTTCCCCGACGAGCCGTACCCCGAAGGGCTATGCACGAGGCTGGCCAGCGTGGCGTCCGACGTGCTCTTCGCTCCCGTCGAGCGCAACCGTCGGCACCTCCAGGCCGAAGCGTACCGGCCGGAGCAGATCGCGATCGTCGGGTCGCTGAGCTCCGACGCGGTCATCCTCGCGCGTCAATGTACTGGCGCGCTCGATGCCTTGCTCAACCAGGCCCCCCGCCTCGCCTCCGGCGGGCCGTGGCTGCGCGTCGACGTTCACCGCCGCGAGAATATGACCGCGCCCAAACTCCGTGCGCTCCTCGACGGCATCGCGCGATTCGCGGCGCAAGGGGCGCCAGTGGTGCTGGTTCGCACCAACGCCTTCAGCAGGGCGATCGATGAGCACGGATTGGCGGAGCACCTGGCCGACGCCGAGCGCCGTGGCGTGTTGGTCACGCCGCCATGGCCCTCCTATGCGTCCGTGGTGCAGTTCCTCGCGTCGCCGCGCTGCCATATGATCTTGACGGATAGCGGCGGGCTGCAGGAGGAGGCGCATGCGCTCGGCACTCCCTGCTTCACGGCGCGCCGCAGCACCGATCGACCTGAGACCATCCTCGACGTCGCGGACAGCCCGAGCCTCGGGGGCAACCGCCTCCTGCCCTTGTTCTCGGGTGCGTTTATCGCCGACGGGCTCACGATAGGCTGGTCACGACACGCCGCGGTCAGCACAAGGACGCCGGGAGACCTGTATGGTCGCGAGGTCGGGGCGGCCATGATGAAGCGTCTCTGCGCTTACCAACCTCGAGGTGCGGTCTCTCCACCCGCGCCGGCGCAGGGCGCGTAGGCGCTCATCGCTACGCCCGGCGAAAGGCGCGCTCCCCGCCGATCCGCTGGGTCGCGCGCATCACGGCGGCCACGTCCTTCTCTGCGACCTGCGTGCGGTACAGCCGCAGGAGTTGCGTCTTTTGAATCAGCCAGCCGTCTTCGGCGACGTGATCCGGCGTCATGCCGCGCGCGAGCCGCGCCACCTCCCGATGGTACTCCGCGTCGCTCAGCTCCCCTGCGTAGGGCTGATCCTCGTATAGGAAAAGCGCCGCGCCGGGCGGTCGTTCGATCAACACGGCGTCGCGGACGAGCAGATGATCGAGCAGCCCCCCCAGGCCGAGCGGCGCGTAGATCCTCGACCAGTTCCGGCGGAGCAGCGGCCGCAAGTAGCCCCGCAGCGTACGGGCGAAGGGGTGATTTTGCGCGACAGCGTCCGTCACGAACAAGCCATCCACGTCGGTGATGCCGTCGCGGATCGGGGCTTCCTCCAGGCCCATCGCTCCCCGCTCGAGGCCGAGCGCGCGGGCGAAGGAGGCGTCCTCCGACGCGCGGCGAGCCGTGATCGCCTCCACGCTGGAGAGGGGCGGCTCGGCGTAGGGCGCGAAGGCGCTCACCGAGAACACGATCTCCATGTGGCAGCGACGCGGGTCCTCACGGCCGGCGAGCAGCCGCCCGGCCATGGAATAGGCGATGTCGTCGCAGTGCGGCGAGATCAGCAGAACATCGCGGGCGGTCGCCGCGCCGCTCACAGGCCTCGGCCCAGAGCCGGGGCGCCGCGCCCGACGATCGCGTGGTAGCAATCGAGGAGTCGCTGGAGCGCGATGTCGGGGTGGTAGCGCTGGGAGAAGCGAGCTGCGACGCGCGAGCGCGCCTGCTCGTAGGCCGCGTCGTCCGTGAGCAGGTGCTCCATGCAGCGCGCCAGATCGGCGGGATCGCCGATGCGCGCCAGCCACGGATAATCCTCGCCGACCACAGCGGCGGCTCCCGCGGTCCGGGTGGCGACGATCGGAATACCGCGCACCGCCATCTCCATCAGCGCGCCTGGCATCCCCTCGAGGTAGGAGGCGAGCAGCATCATCGTCGAGCTGCGCGCCACGTCGTCCACACCGACCATCGGCGCGAATAGGCCGCGCAGACGGACTCGATCAGCGATGCCCATCATTGCAGCGAGATCCTGCAACCGCTGCTTGTCCTCGCCGTCGCCCCATACATGCAGCTCGACGTCCGGCACGCGATCCCGCAGGTGGGCGAGCGCCAGGACGGCGATCTCGGCCCCTTTCTCCAGCGAGAGCCGGCCTATGCAGCTCACCACCGCGGGCCGGCTGCGCCACGGCTCGATCGCCGCCGTCGGTGGCGGGACGGTGTGGGGCACGACATACAGAGGACCGCTGTAGCCCAGCCTGTCGCGCGCCTCGCTCGCGGCCGCGTCCGTGAGGACGATCAGCGCATCGAGCTGCCGCAGGAGCAGCGGAAGATCCTGCGACAGCCAGTAGTTCCCCGCGCCCAAGCTGGTGGCCTCCAAGCCGACGACCGGGACGCCTGGAACAGGCTCCGCGCACCACTGCCGCAGCGACTCGCCGGTTGGTAGAAACTGGATCAGGTCCGGCGGCCTGCTCAGGCATGTCGCTCGCGCGACCCGGCAGAGCCCTTGACATGATGGCTCGTCCCGAGCGGTAAGGAGCACTTCGACGCCCGCCGCCGCGAGGCGCGTGGTCCAGATCGGGTTGGCGCTGTAGGGCGCGACAATACGCACGTCAGCGCCCGCCCTCCTCAGCATCGAGGCAAAGTTGACGGTCAGGTACTCACAACCGCCGATATTGGCCATCTCCTCGACGACCCAAACGGCGGCGACCGACGTGAGCGCTACGAACGGCATCACGCCCGATCATAGCGAGACAGAGCCATCATTTCAATTGCGCTCCCATCCGACGCTGAATATGATTCCTCGATATGGCGCGCTCCGGGACGACGAACCGACCTCTGGCGTTGTTGGGGGGAAAGCCGGTGTGGACGGAGCGTTGGCCAGTTTGGCCCCGACATGGCGAGCGCGCCCTCGCGAGGCTCCAGTCGGTCCTCGAGGGAGGTCGCTGGGCGGTGAGCGGCGCATGGAACGGCCAGCGAACGATGGATCAGGAGTTCTCGGAGCGATTCGCGGCCTACCTCGGCGCGTCGCACGCATACACCGTGGACCACGGCTCAAGCGCGCTATTTGCGGCGCTGCAGGCGGTCGGCGTGGGCTTCGGGCAGGAGGTCATCGTGCCTGGGTTGACCTGGGTAGCCTGCGCGAGCGCGGCGCTGCGGCTGAATGCCGTTCCCGTCCTGGTCGACGTCTCCGCGGATACGCTCTGCATGTCGCCGGCGGCCGTCGAGGCGGCCATCACGCCGAGCACGGCGGCCATCCTCGTCGTTCACCTCTACTCGGCGATGGCTGACATGGAGCGCCTCCGCAGCATCGCTGACCGGCACCACCTCCCGCTCGTTGAGGACTGCGCGCAGGCTCACGGCGCGATCTGGGACGGGCGCCATGCGGGCACCCTGGGTGACGTCGCGGCCTTCAGCATGCAGCAGGGCAAGGTGATGACCTGCGGCGAGGGAGGCGCGCTCGTCACTTCGGACCCGGCCATCGCTCGGCGCCTGGAGCTGCTGCGGACCGATGGTCGACGTTACCTCGCCGCGGCGCCGCCCGTCGGTCACCCGGACCTCGAGGAGCGCGGGGACATTCAAGGCTTCAACCTCTGTCTCTCCGAGTTTCAATCCGCGCTGCTCCTCGACGCCCTCGAGCGCCTCGAAGAAGAGACCGAGCAGCGCGCGGCGATGGCCGATCTGCTCGCGCGGCGGCTCGGCGAGCTCAGAGGCGTAGAGCCGATCCGCCCGCATCCGCAGAACACCCGCCGCGCATATTACCATTACGCCGTCCGATTCGAGGCGGAAGAGTTCGCTGGCTGTTCTGTCGAGCAGATCTGCGCTGCGCTCGAGGCTGAGCTTGGTACCTGGGTGCACCCTCCGTACCGTCCCCTGGACGCGCATCCGCTCTATCGCCCGGAGCGGTACGCCGGGCTCCCAGCCGCCCTGCGCGAACGGGCAGATCCGCGCCGATTCCCGCTCCCGGAGGCGCATCGACAGGCGTCGCGGACCCTCCTCTTTCATCATTCCGTCTTGCTCGGGAGCGAGCATCACATCAACGCCATCGCCGAGGCGCTCGCCAAGGTCCAGGCGGGCGCCGCAGCCCTGCGCGCGCTTCCGCGCGGAGTCCGGGTGGAGTCATGAGCGGCTCCTTCCCTCGCGCTTCGGCGGGCAACCCGGATTGCAATGCGGTCGACCTGGTCCGTGCCGCGCTGCGTGATGGCATCGCGCTGCGCTGGCAGCTGCTCGAGGAGCAGACCGAGCAAATCGCGGCCGCCGCTGCCTATCTCCGCGGCGCGATCGAGCGCGGCAACAAGCTGCTCCTCTGCGGCAACGGCGGGAGCGCCGCGGACTGCCAGCACATCGCCGCCGAGCTGACCGGCCGCTTCGGCAGCACGCCGCGCCGCGCCCTACCCGCGCTGGCGCTGACGACGGACACATCGGCGTTGACCGCGATCGCCAACGACTTTGGCTTCGCACAGGTATTCGCGCGTCAAGTCGAGGCGCTCGGCAAGGAGGGCGATGTGCTCTGGGCCGTCTCGACCTCCGGTAGCTCCCCGAACGTGCTCCGCGCCGCCGAGCAGGCGCGCGCTCAGGGGCTATGGGTGCTGGCCATGAGCGGGCCAACGGCGGGCGAGCTCGGCACGCTCGCCGATATCACGATTTGCGTCCCCGGGCGCACCACCGACCGCATCCAGGAGCTGCACGTGACTGTGGGTCATATCATCTGTAACCTGCTCGATCAGGCGTTCGTCAGACCTCGGCCCGCGCCGGCTGCACAGCGAGATGGGGGCTGAGGTCGCTCGTGAGAAGGCTCTTGATCGTCGGCGCCGGCGAGGCCGGTCGGGTGATCGTCCACGAATTCCTGGCCAGCGCCACGATGCGCGCGAAGTATACGATCGCGGGCCTCGTGGATGACTTCCAGAAGCGCGCGATCCGGGGGATCCCGGTCATCGGCGGCATCAAGGATCTAGGCGACCTCGTGGCCCGGAACGACATCGACGAGGTGCTCATCGCGATACCTTCGTCCGACCGGAAGGTCATCGACCGAATCCTGTCCTCGCTGAGCGACTCGCCGGTCAGCGTGAAGATCGTGCCGGGTCTCTATGAGATTGTCGAGGGTCACTTCACGTTGCGCCAGATCCGCGATTTTGACGTGGTCGATCTGCTCGGGCGCGAAGAGATCGGCTTCGATAAGGAGCAGATATCCCCCTGCTTCCACGACAAAGTGGTGTTCGTGACGGGGGCCGGCGGCTCGATCGGCGCGGAGATCTGCAGGCAGCTCCTCGAGCTGCCCGTCAAGAAGGTGATCGCGCTCGGGCGCGGCGAGAGCTCGGTGTACGAGCTGATTCAAGGCCTGGGGGTCGACCAGAGGGTCGAGTATATCATCGGCGACGTTCGAGATTACACCAAGATCGATCGTGAGCTCAGGAGGTGCGCACCGCATATCGTGTTCCATGCCGCCGCGCATAAGCATGTATCGTTCATGGAAGATCACCCCGACGAGGCCCTCAAGAACAACGTCATCGGCACCTTCAACTGCGCGAATATCGCGCTGGAGGCGGGCGTGCAGAGGTTCGTGCTCGTGTCCACGGACAAGGCCGTGGCGCCGACCTCGGTGATGGGCGCGACAAAGCGGCTCGCCGAGTCGATCGTCCTCTCGATGGCCTCGTGGGGAGCAGGGACCCGCTTCTCCGTGACGCGGTTCGGCAACGTGCTCGGATCGCGCGGTAGCGTCTTGCCGCTGTTCAAGCGGCAGATCGAGGCCGGCGGCCCGGTCACCGTGACGCACCCGGAGATGACTCGCTACTTCATGTCGATTCGAGAGGCGGCCCGCCTCGTCATCAAGTCGAGCTCGGCGCAGAGCGGGAGCGTCTTTGTCCTGGACATGGGACAACCAATCAAGATCCTGGACCTCGCTCGCAACTTGATCCAGCTCTACGGACGCACCCCTAACGCCGTGAACATCGTCTTCACCGGCGTCCGGCGAGGCGAGAAGCTGAACGAGCGAACGTTCACGGATCGAGAGACGCTGGAGCCGTCGGAGTTCAAGAGGCTGTTCGTGGCCCGCAACGATGAGGTGCTGATGAGTAGGGGCGAGGTGTCGCGGATGATCGAACAGATAAAGGTCGCCGCGGACGCGCTCTCGCCCGACGAGCTCAGGAGGCTCATCTCGCGGTACGTGCCGGACTATGTTGCCGGAAGCTCGTCATGAGCGAGCCTCGCATCATCGCGTTCTCGCCGCCGGACATCTCCCAGCGGGAGATCGACGCCGTCGTCGAGGTCTTGAGGTCTGGATGGCTCACGACCGGACCGGTCACCAGAGCGTTCGAGAGGGAGATCGCGGCCTACTGCGGCGCCGAGGCGGCCGTCTGCCTGAGCTCGGCGACGGCTGGTTTGGAGCTCGTGCTCCGGCTCCTGGGGGTTGGCCCGGGGGATGAGGTGATCACGACGGCCTATACCTTCGCGGCGACATGCAATGTGATTCGCCACACCGGAGCGTCCCCGGTGTTCGTCGACATCAAGGAGGGTGAGTTTCATCTCTGTCCTACTCAGGTGGAGAGGGCGCTGACCGAGAAGACGAAGGTGGTCATACCTGTCGATTTCGCGGGGTGGCCCTGCGATTACGACGAGCTGAAGGACGTATTGACGTCGCGAGCCTCCCTGTACCGTCCGGCGCCCGGCACGCTCCAGGAGTCCTTTGACCGCGTTGTGTTGTTGTCCGACGCCGCACACTCGTTCGGCGCGACGTACAAGGGGAAGAAGGTCGGTTCGCTGGCCGATTTCACGGTGTTCTCGTTCCACGCCGTGAAGAACCTGACCACCGCCGAAGGCGGGGCCGTCGTCTTCAGCGGCGCCGGCGAGCTGTCTTGCCAGCGCGTCCGCCGCGAGCTCATGCTGCTCGCGATGCACGGGCAGAGCAAGGATGCGATGGAAAAATTCCGGATGGGCGGCTGGTTTTACACCATCGAGGTGCCTGGTTATAAGTACAACATGACAGACATCGCAGCCGCGCTGGGGCGCGCCCAGCTGGCCCGCTACGACGGCGAGCTCCTCCCCAAGCGCCAGGCGATCTTCGACGCTTACTCGGAGGCGCTGGCGCATGAGGCGAGGATCGAGCTCCCGCCGTTCACGGATCGCCGGAAGACTGGGTCCTGCCACCTGTATCCGATCAGGGTGCGCGGCCGCGATGAGGGGACGCGGAACTCGATCATCCAGAAGATGGCCGAGCTCGGGATCAGCACGAACGTCCATTTCATACCCGTGCTGTCGCACCCAGCCTATCTGGACTTCGCACACCTGCGAGCGTCGATCCCGAACACGTTCCGCACGTACGAGAGCGAGATCAGCATGCCGATCTACCCGAGCCTGACCGCTGGGGACGTCGAATATATATGCGATCGACTGCGGAGCGTCCTGGAATCCATTTGAGCCATGATCCGGGCCGCATTTCTCGACCGTGACGGCACGATGATCCACGATCCAGGCTACCTGGCGGACCCGGCGGGCGTCGCGCTGCTCGACGGCACGGCCGCGGCGGTCGCGCTGCTGCGCCGCTCCGGATATGCGGTGGTCGTCGTCAGCAACCAGTCGGGCGTGGCCCGCGGGCTGTATGGCGCGGCCGGCGTCGCTGCCGTCAATCAGCGGATGATGGATCTGCTCGCGGCCGTCGAGCCTGAGGCGCGGATCGCCGCGGTCTACGTCTGCCCCCACGGCCCCGAGGAGGGCTGCCCCTGCCGCAAGCCGCGACCGGGCCTGCTCCTGCGCGCGGCCCTGGACCTCGATATCGACCTGGCAGGGAGCCTGGCCGTCGGTGACAGCTCGCGTGACGTCGAGGCGGCGCTGGCGGCTGGGATCCCGGCGCCGCGCGCTCTACAGCTCGGCGCCCCGGATTCGCGTCCGTCGCTGCTCGCGGCGATCCAGCATTTGCTCCCTCAAGTATCCATCTCACGAGGCGGCCGCACGCCTGGAGTGATCCCATGATCGAACGCTTGCGCGGACGGCTCTCGCGGGGCGACTCCCCGCGCTTCTGGGTGATCGGCGACGTCATGCTGGATCGCTATTACATGGGCTCCGTCGATCGGGTGTCCCCCGAAGCGCCGGTGCCGGTGATGCTGCTCGATCGCATCGAGGACAAGCTGGGGGGGGCCGGGAACGTCGCGCAGAACATCCTCGCCCTCGGGGGTCGCGTGGCGCTGGCAGGTCGCGTCGGCGCGGACGAGCCGGCGGAACGGCTGCGCGCGTTGCTGGCGCGGGCGGGGGTCCTCGCGTCGGGGCTCGCCGAGGATCCCTCGGCGGTCACCACCGTCAAGCTGCGCGTATTGGCGGGCGCGCAGCAGCTCGTTCGCATTGACCATGAACGCCCGGAGCCGCCCGGATCAGGCATGCTCGACGCGCTCCTGGACGGTCTGGCCCGCGACCTGCCTCAGCCGGATTTCGTTCTCCTCTCCGATTACGCCAAAGGGGTGGTCACCTCCGAGCTGATAGAGCGGCTGCGTCGCCTGCTGCCCGCCGTGCCGATCGCCGTCGACCCCAAGGCCCGCGACTACAGCAAATATCGCGGGGCCGACCTCGTCACCCCGAACGAGCACGAGGCGGCGCTCGCCGCCGGCATCAGCGTACGCGATGATGCGTCGTTGCTCGCGGCCGCCGAGAGGTTATCGGCGCTCGTGCCGGGCGCCGCCGTCCTGATCACCCGCGGCCCCCGCGGCATGTCGTTGCTGCTGCCACCGGAGGCGGCTCGACGCTCGGCCGGCGGTGCAGCCGAGCCGCCCGCGACCTCCGACCGGAGGCTCCTCGATGCGCCGGCGCACGCTCGCCGCGTCTTCGACGTGACCGGCGCAGGCGACACGGCGCTCGCCGCGCTGGCGGTGTCGTGGGTGAGCGGCCTGTCGTGGGCCGAGCGCCTCCACGTCGCCAATATCGCTGCCGGCATCAAGGTCGGCAAGATTGGCGCGGTGCCGGTCTTCCTGTCGGAGCTCCTGGCGGCGTTGGCCCAGGGGGCGTGCGGCGCCAAGCTCATCGAGCGACGGCTGCTCGAGGGGCTGCGCCGGAGCGCCACCGCAAACGGCCAGCGGCTGGTCTTCACCAACGGCTGTTTCGACGTGCTGCACGTGGGCCACCTCACGCTGCTGGAGCACGCCCGTCGCATGGGCGATCTGCTGCTGGTGGGCATCAACAGCGACGCGTCGGTGCGGCGGCTCAAGGGCGCGTCGCGGCCGGTCCATCCTGCCGCCGAGCGCGCGGCCCTGCTCTCGGGGTTCTCGTGCGTGGACTTCGTCACCATCTTCGACGAGGACACCCCGCGCGAGGCCATCCTCGCGTGTCGCCCCGATGTGCTGGTCAAGGGCGGCGATTACAGCGAGGCGACGATCGTCGGCGCGCGCGAGGTGCGCGGCTGGGGCGGACAGGTCGAAGTGGTGCCGCTCGTCGCCGACCGCTCCTCGACCCGCCTCATCGAGCGCGGCCCCGAGGAGCGCTGATAGCTCAGCGGACGCGGAGATCGAAGCTGGCGCCGCTCGCGACGCCGGCCTGCGCGCGCGGATCGAAGCGCGCGTGGAGGGCGGCAACGCGGAAACCCTCCGCCTCTGCGGCGGCGGCGATCTCGCCGGGGTGCCACACGCGCTGCCGCAGCGTGCGGTAGATCGATCGCTCCACCAATCCCGTAGGTTTGATGTACTCGAAGAGCTGCTCGCTCGTGAGGACCCTGGCGCTCTCGTCATACGTCTCGATCGATCGCATCGCGACGGAGCGCGCCCCGCGCGGCGTCGCGACGCCCTGGACGATGCCGAAGAACAGCATAGGCCTCGGGAGCGGCGCTGCGATCGTGCTGAGCCGGTCGTCGCTCCTGGCCCGCATGTCGGTGCAGAAGCGCCCCCCTCTCGAGAGGCTTTGCCGCACGTGAGCGAGGACAGCGCGCAGCGAGGCCTCATCGAGGAAGAGCGTGAGGAAATCGTCGACCGCAAGCGCCGCGTCGAGCCGCTCGGGGTATGGGCGCAGCGCGATATCGAGCCGCGAGAGCTTCACCTGCCGGCGCACGCCGCGCTCGGCGCGCTTGAGCTTGTTGCGGAAGAAGGTGAGCACGCGCGGCGAGCGGTCGATCGCGTGCACTTCGTGGCCGTCTCCGGCCAGCGGCAGCGAGAGCCGCCCGGTTCCGCACCCGATGTCGAGGACGCGCGTCACGTCGTCGCCGACGGCGCTGCGGTAGAAATGCACCGTCTCCCGGATATCCGCGTCGCCGGCGCCGGCGTCGAGGAGCTCGGGCTCGAAGAAGTCGTCCTCCCAGGGCCGCAAGCTTGTTCGCGGGCTCTGCTTCATCTGGGGACGATCTCCCTGCGGCGTGGCGAATTCGCCCAGCCCGCCGCGTCGCGGCGCGCCCGAGCGATGGCGGAGCGGATCTCGTCCTCTTCAACCAGCACGAGCGGGTGTCCATGTGTCGTCGCGACGCGCCCCACAGACTCGAGGAGCACGAACGGATGGTAGCCCGGCGGCGCGGGCAGATAGCCGTGCTTGTTGTCGCGGCGGACGACGTCGATGGTCGTCTCGATATCAAGGTCGTCAGGAAACAGGAGCGTGTCGTTGACGGCGCCGAGCAGGCGAAAATGGAGCCAATACTCCTCGTCGGTCAGCATGCCGCGCTGCGCGGAGATCGCGGCCGAGACGAGCATGCCGA
Source organism: Sorangium sp. So ce836 (assembly GCF_028553905.1). NCBI lineage: Bacteria > Pseudomonadati > Myxococcota > Polyangiales > Polyangiaceae > Sorangium > Sorangium sp. So ce836. The sequence continues at coordinate 8,569,895 of NZ_CP102233.1, forward strand.
GGCCGACCGCGAAGCCGTGCGACAGGCCGTAGGACTGACATTCGAGGGCATGCCCGACGGTGTGGCCGTACTCGAGGCATATGCCTATGTGCTTCTCGTACGGATCGCTCCTCAGCAACATCTGCTTCGCCTCGATCCCGGTCACCACGAGCTCGAGCCAATGATCGGCGTGGTCCGCCCGCGCGGCGAGCTCGAGGAGGTCGCTCGTCCGCCGGGCGTCGAAGACCAGGCAGTTCTTGATCAGCTCGTTGACGCCCGACGCCAGCTCTCGGCAGTGGAGCGTCTCCAGGAACTTCAGGCTGATGAAGCTCGCCGTCGGAAGGTAATAGAGGCCAAACAGGTTCTTCCCCCTCGGCCCGTTCACCGCCTGCTTGAGCGACAATATCGAGTCGGACATCGCCAGCAGCGTCGTCGGGATGTGGATCAGCGGGACGCCGCGGTAGAGGAGCGCCGCGACCATCCCGGCGACGTTTCCGGTGAGACCGCCGCCGATCGCGAGGACGAGGCTGCGACGGGTCAGCCCGGCGCTGATCGCTTGATCGAGCAGCAGATTCACGCTGGCGAGCGTCTTCAGGGACTCCTGTGGCTCGACGGTGCCCCATGCGATCGGGATGCGCGCGCCGTAGCGCCTCTGAAGCTCGCGACCATAGAGCTCCCAGACCCGTCGATCCACGACCATGAAGGCGCGATCGGCGCCGCGCTCGATGCAGTGGTCGATGCACGCGTCGTGCACATCGTGGCCGATCGTGATCGGCATTGATTGTTCTGCGAACGAAAACGCAATCGTCCGTGGCGGTGGTGCGCGCTTGGCTGCGGCCCCGATGCCCATGTGCCCCGCTGGTGACTCAACCCCCATGAACGTGCGAGTATCGCAGCCGCGTCCAGCGACGTCCAGCTACATTTGGCCTCGCACCACTATATCTGCGCTCGCGCCACGTTCAGGACGCTCATTAGGCGAGCCGGATCGGGTGGATTGGCTAGGGAGCTCTGTAGCTCGGCGGCAGCGCGACGGCGCCTGTTGAGGGAGAGCTGCGCGTGAAGGGTCCGCTCGGCCTGGACGAAGACGTAGTTGAGATAACTGGCGACGATCGCCGTGAATGACTCGATACCGGTGAGCTCGGCGTGGCCGCCGGCCCGGCGGTAAGCCGCCAGCGTGCCTTGGATCCCCTTGATATCGATCTCGTCTCCGTGAACGTGCCAGTCCCAAAGAGCCATCGCCAGCACCCTGTCCGGCATCTCCGGGCCGGAGTCGTCCCAGTCGAGCAGCACATACTCATCGGAAGCGCGCTCGCGCGTGACGTTATCGGGTTGCAGATCGAGGTGCCAGCAGATCATCGCCGTAGGCTCTGCTGGGGTGACCAGGTCGGCGAGGGAGAGCAGCGACCCTAGCCGGCTGCGTATCGCGCTCACCCAATCGGCGCCTCCGGCGTCGCCGGCGGCGATGAGCTCCTCCCAGCGCTTCGGCGTGGGGCACGCGTCATACCAAGGGTCGTGGTCAGCGCCGTCAGCAGGGTAACTCAAGCCATGGATCCGGCCGATCGCGCTGCCTACCCACTCGGACAGCCCGGGGTCCGCCGTCTGGACAGGATGACCGTCGATCCAGCTGCAGAGTCGAACCGTCGCCCCCCCGAGCTCGGCCGGGAGCGAGCACAGATGCCGGCCGTCGACGGTGCTCAGGTTGGCAGGGGCCCGGATCCCGCATCGGGCGGCGGCGTCTTGGAACGCGACTTGGCGGGCCACCCTGTCCTCGTCGGTCCTTCGAAATAGCTCTTTGACGGCCCACGCGGCGCCGGCGGCGTCGAGGCGATAGACGCGGCCCATTTCGCCGCCGCCCACGGGGACCATGCGCTCCGGGCGACCCCCGAGCCCGAACCGCTCCGCGATATAGCGCGCCGCGGCATCGTTCGCCTCTAGGCCTTGCATCGTGTAGGGTGATAGTCAACGAGCCGGCCAACGCAAGGCGGTTTCTTCGCCCGCGACGCTGTCCCGAGTGATCCCGTCCACGAGAGACGAGTTGGCTCGTCGAGAGGCGATCCTCCAGGATTGTCGGGCTCGCCGGGCGATTCCCGTCGTTGGCCGGCGAGCCGGCGTGGGGCGTGGATGGAGCACTTCCCGGTGCTCGGGGTCCCTTCCGGGCTCGCGGTGGGGCTCGGGGTGCTCGTGGCGCCAGCGGGCGAGGTCGAGCAACCCGGGCTCCGCGACCTTGAACGACTCCGACCGATCGATCCCCGCGCGTCGAGGATGCGCTATGAAGCGCTCCGCCCCGTTGTGGCCCAGGTAGGGGTTCTCTTTCGTGCCGACGAAGACACGTTGCTGGCCCGGTCAGATGGCACGCCAGGCTCCGAGTGCGCGCATCACATCGCCGGATCCGGCCAGATCGGCCCGCGTGTACCTGAACCCGCTCACCTCGGGCAGTCGAGGTGAGGGCGGGAAGGAGGGCTATCCCGCTATCCCCTCCCCGTCCGCCGCGACCGCCATCTGCCGCAGCGCCGCGAGCCGCGACGGCCGCGCCAGGAGCCCCCCGACCGTCTGGTCCGCGACCAGCTCCGCGATCTGCTCCGGCCGGTACCCGAGCGCCGCAGCGTCGCTGGCGGCGAGCGGATGGATGCGCCCGGCCCCCCCGGGGCGGTACCAGTTCTGCACGCTCTCGTCCTGCGCCAGCACCGTCAGCGCGCACAGGTAGGCGTCCACCTCGCGGAACGTCCCCTCCCCCACCCCGCGCCCGATCATCGCCGCCACGGCCTCGGTCAGCGCGCGCCGCTCGGCCCAGTAGGTCGCGAACGCCTCCGGATCCCGCTCGCTGAAGCGGTGGATCTCCGTGATCTCCAGCGGGAAGCCGCACACCGTCTCCACGTCGAACCGCACGAAGCGCCAGAGCTGCACGTCGGCGGCGCCGCCGCTCGCCTCGAGCCTGCGCGCGTACGAGAGCGGCAGGCGGTTCACCTGCTGCAGGATCTCCGCGACGATCAGCTCCTTGCGCCGGAACCAGTAGTACAGCGACGACTGCCGGAGCCCGGCCGCCTGCGCGATCTCGAGCATCGACACGTCGACGACCCCGCGCTCGGCGAACAGCCGGCCCGCCACCTCCAGGATCTGCTCGCGCGGCGCGAGCTCGCTGCGCTGCGGCGCCTTGCGCGGCCGGCCCATCCGGCGCGGGCTCCCTTCGGCCTTCTGACCGCCTTCGGCGCTCTGACTGCCTTCGGCGCTTTGAGCAGGGGGAATCTCCGTCTTCATCATCTCCCGGGGTGGCCGTCGCGCCATCGCGCTCATCGATCCGCGCTCGCGTCCCTGTGCCATCCGCTCTTCCAGCGCGGTGGTCGCACGTCAACACGGGAAGAATACAAACCGCCAGGGCGCCAAGGACGCCGAGGGGAGAATTTTCAGGCTTGCTTCGACGCCCGCCTCACCCGGGTTGGGGCGGCCCGCCTCACCCGGGTTGGGGCGGCCCGTCTCACCCAGGTTGGGGCGGCCCGCCTCACCCGGGTTGGGGCGGCCCGCCTCACCCAGGTTGGGACGGCCCACCTCACCCAGGTTGGGCCCGCCTCACCCGGGTTGGGACGGCCCACCTCACCCAGGTTGGGCCCGCCTCACCCAGGTTGGGACGGCCCGCCTCACCCAGGTTGGGACCGCGGGATCCCCGCCGCGCCGCCACCGGGAAAAATCGCCCGCGCCCTGCATTTTACCCCCGCGAAACAGGCCGGAAACCCCGCCCCCGGATAGTCGACCCGTAGTTTCGATTATCTATCGAAAGTGAGGCGGGCGATGTCTGAAACGGCCACAACGTACGCCGCGCGCGCGCACGCGCGCGCCCAGGAAGGCAGCGTCGTCGAGACGCAACCCACCGTGCCGAGCACGTCGATCGGCGACCCGCCCCCGGGCGTGGAAGCGCGCGACGTCCTCTGGGACGAGACCCTCGGCGCCGGCGGCTACGCGGCGCGCACCCTCCCCGTCGGCAGCCGGCTCCGGATCGTCGACGTCGAGGGCGACACCTGCGTCGCCCTCATGCTCCACCGCGCGGACCGCCCCATCGAGCGGCTCTGCCTCGCCGACACCGTGAAGCTCCAGTGGCAGGCCTATCCCGGCCCCGGCTACCTGCTCCTCTCCGACATGGGGCGCGTCCTCGCCTCCCTCCTCGAGGACACCGCCGGCCGCCACGACACCTTCTGCGGCACCTCGCTCCCGGGCGAGATCGCCTCCCGCTACGGCAGCGACGCCCACGGCGGCGCCCTCCGCTCCGGCCGCGAGCGGCTCCTCCTCGCCCTCGCCAAGCACGGCCTCACCGAGCGCGACCTCCCCACGCCCATCAACCTCTTCAAGGGCGTCCGCATCGAGGCCGACGGCGCCATCACCCTCCTCCCCGACTCGTCCCGGCCGGGCGCCCACGTGCTCCTCCGCGCCGAGCAGGACGTCCTCGTCAGCGTCGCCGCCGCGCCGCACCGCCTCGACCCGCGCCCGGCCTACCGCGCCGGCAAGGTCCGCCTCACCGCCTGGCGCGGCCGCCCCGCCCCGGACGACGACCCCGCGCGCAACGCCACGCCCGAGGCGCGCCGCGCCTTCGAGAACACCGCCGAGGAGCTCGCGGTCGCCCTCCGGGCAGGAGGCGCGCGATGAGCCCCGCCGCCCCCGGAAAGCCGGTCGCCGCCCTGCGCGACCCCGCCCTCGCCGGCCTGCCCGGCGCCCTCGTCTCCGACGAGATCGTCCCGGCCCGCGCGCCGTGGGCCAAGATCGTCCGCGCCGGCGAGATCCTCCGCGTCATCGACCTCGAGGGCAACCAGGCCGTCGACTTCCTCGCCTACGTCCTCGCCGACACCGCCGAGCGCTACAGCGCCGCCGACACCATCGTCGCCCAGCGCAACATCTTCCTCACCACCGGCGCGAAGCTCCGCTCGAACCGCGGCCGCGTGATGATGACCATCACCGACGACAGCTGCGGCCGGCACGACACCTCCGGCGGCGCCTGCTCGTGCGAGTCGAACACCGTCCGCTACGGCCACCACACAAAGCACCAGCACGCCTGCGTCGAGAACTTCCTCATGGCCGCCGCGCCCTACGGCCTCGGCAAGCGCGACCTCGTCGGCAACATCAACTGGTTCATGAACGTCCCCGTCGAGGCCGACGGCACCCTCGGCATCGTCGACGGCCTGTCCGCGCCCGGCAAGCACGTCGACCTCCGCGCCGAGCTCGACCTGCTGCTCCTCGTCTCGAACTGCCCGCAGATCAACAACCCCTGCAACGCCTTCAACCCGACCCCGATCCGCATGGCGGTGGTGCGGCCATGAGCGCCCCCCCGCCCTTCCGCCGCGTCCTCGTCGCCAACCGCGGCGAGATCGCGTGCCGCATCCTCCGCACCCTCCGGCGCCTCGGGATCGCCTCGGTCGCCGTCTTCTCCGACGCCGACCGCGCCGCGCTCCACGTGCGCCTCGCCGACCACGCCGTCCGCCTCGGCGGCCAGACGCCCGCCGAGAGCTACCTGCGCATCGACGCCGTCGTCGACGCCGCCCGCCGCGCCGGCGCCGACGCGATCCACCCGGGTTACGGATTCCTCAGCGAATCCGAGGGCTTCGCCCGCGCGGTGGAGGCCGCGGGCCTCGTCTTCATCGGGCCGACGCCGGCCCAGATGGAGGCGTTCGGGAGCAAGCACCGGGCGCGGGAGCTCGCCGTCGAGGCGGGCGTGCCGCTCCTGCCGGGCACCGGCGTGCTCCGGGACGCGGACCACGCCGCCGCCGAGGCCGCGGCCATCGGCTACCCCGTGCTGCTCAAGGCGAGCGCGGGCGGCGGCGGCATCGGCATGGCCCGGTGCGACGCGCCGGCGGAGCTCCCCGCGGCGTTCGAGCGGGTGCAGCGCCTCGCCCGCGCGAACTTCGGCTCGGGCGACGTGTTCCTCGAGCGCTTCCTCACCGCGCCCCGCCACGTGGAGGTCCAGATCGCCGGCGACGGCCGCGGCGACGTCCTCGTCCTCGGCGACCGCGACTGCTCGGTGCAGCGCCGAAACCAGAAGGTCCTCGAGGAGGCGCCCGCGCCCGACCTGCCGCCCCGGCTGCGCTCGGCGCTCGCGGAGTCGGCCCGCGCGCTCGCCGCGAAGGTCGCCTACCGGAACGTGGGCACCGTCGAGTTCCTCGTCGATCCCGCCCGCGCGGAGCACTACTTCCTCGAGGTCAACACGCGCCTCCAGGTCGAGCACGGCGTGACCGAGCTCTGCGCCGGCGTCGACCTCGTGGAGTGGATGCTGCGCATCGCCGCGGGCGACACGGCGTTCTTCGAGGGCGGCGATCCGCCGCTCTCCGGCCACGCGATCGAGGCCCGGCTCTACGCCGAGGACCCGGCGCGGGGGTTCTTGCCGAGCGCGGGGCTGCTCACCGAGGTGCGCTATCCGGAGGGCGCGGGCGTGCGGGTCGACGGGTGGGTCGAGACGGGCACCGAGGTCTCGGCGCTCTACGATCCGCTGCTGACCAAGCTCCTCGTGCGCGGCGCGGACCGGGCCGCGGCGGTCGCGGCGCTGCGCGCCGCCGTCGGGGAGACCCGGCTCGGCGGGATCGAGACGAACCGCGAGTGGGTCGCGGCCGCGCTCGATCACCCCGACTTCCGCGGGGTCCGGCACCACACCGGCACGTTCGCGTCGCTGCCGTTCCGCCCGGAGGCGGTCGAGGTGACGGCGGCGCCGGGCGCGGTGACCGTGCAGGACTGGCCCGGGCGGCTCGGCCTGTGGTCGGTCGGCGTGCCGCCGAGCGGGCCGATGGACGACCTGTCGTTCCGCCTCGGCAACCGCGTCGTGGGCAACCCGGCGGGCGCCGCGGGGCTCGAGTGCGAGGTGCACGGGCCCACGCTCGTGTTCCACCGGCGCGCGGTCCTGTGCGTCGCGGGCGCCGCCATGCGCGTGCTGGTCGACGGGGCCGAGGTGGCGCCGTGGACGCCGGTCGAGGTCGCGCCGGGCGCCACCGTGGCGTGCGGGCCGGTGCGGGGGCCGGGCGCGCGCGCCTACCTGCTCATCCGCGGCGGCATCGACGTGCCGGCGCACCTCGGCAGCCGCGCCACGTTCACCCTCGGCGGCTTCGGCGGCCACGCGGGCAGGCCGCTCCGCCCCGGCGACGTGCTGCGCCTCGGCGAGGAGGTCGACCCGGCCCTCGCCCCCGGCGCGCTGCCGGCCGAGGCCCGGCCGGAGATCGGCAGGTCCTGGGAGCTCGCCGTGCTCGACGGGCCGCACGGGGCGCCGGACTTCCTCACGGACGAGGGGATCGAGCAGCTCTACGCGGCCGAGTGGGAGGTGCACTACCACTCTGCCCGCACCGGCGTCCGCCTCGTCGGGCCCGCGCCGGCGTGGGCGCGCACCGACGGCGGCGAGGCGGGGCTGCACCCCTCGAACCTGCACGACAACGCGTACGCGATCGGCGCGGTCGACCTCACCGGGGACATGCCCGTCATCCTCGGCCCCGACGGCCCGAGCCTGGGCGGATTCGTGTGCCCGCTCACCATCGCTGCGGCCGAGCGGTGGAAGCTCGGCCAGCTGAGCGCCGGGGACAAGGTGCGGTTCCGGTCGATCCTGCCGGCGGAAGCCGACGCGCTGGCGCAGCGGAGCGACGCGCTCGTGGCGCGGCGCGGGGCCGCGACGAACGGCGCGACGGCGCGCGCGGCCAACGGCGCCGCGGCGCGCGCGGCCAACGGCGCGACGGCGCACGCCGCCGACGGCGCGGCGGCGCGCGCGGCCAACGGCGCGCCCGCCGCGGCATCGAGCGGCGCGCGGCGCCGGCGCGGCGATCCGGTGCTGGGCCGCGTCCCGGCGCGCGACGGCCGGCCCGCGGTGGTCTTCCGGCAGAGCGGCGACCGTTACGTGCTCGTCGAGTTCGGGCCGCCGGTGCTCGACATCGACCTGCGCGTGCGCGCGCACCTGCTCATGACGCGGCTCGAGGAGATGCGCGTGCCGGGCGTGGTCGACCTGACGCCCGGGATCCGCTCGCTCCAGGTGCACGTCGACGGCGCGCGGCTCACCGTGGCCAAGGCCCTCGACCTGCTCCGCGAGGCCGAGGCCGACCTGCCCGCGCCGGAGGAGGTCCGCATCCCGAGCCGCGTCGTCCACATGCCGCTCAGCTGGGACGACCCGGCGACCCGCGAGGCGATCGAGCGCTACATGCGCACGGTCCGCGACGACGCGCCGTGGTGCCCGAGCAACCTCGAGTTCATCCGCCGGGTCAACGGGCTGCCGGACATCGCGGCGGTCCAGGAGATCTTCCTCGCGGCGAGCTACCTCGTGCTCGGCCTCGGCGACGTGTACCTCGGCGCGCCGGTCGCGACGCCGATCGACCCGCGGCACCGGATGGTCACGACCAAGTACAACCCGGCGCGCACGTGGACACCCGAGAACGCCGTCGGCATCGGCGGCGCGTACCTGTGCATCTACGGCATGGAGGGGCCGGGCGGGTACCAGTTCCTCGGCCGCACGGTGCCGGTCTGGAGCCGCCACCGGCCGTTCCGGCAGACCACGCGCGAGCGGCCGTGGCTCCTGCGGTTCTTCGACCAGCTCCGGTTCCACCTCGTGTCGCCGGAGGAGCTGCTCGAGCTCCGCGCCGACATGGTGGCCGGGCGCGGCGAGGTGCGCATCGAGGAGACGACGTTCGACCTGGGCGAGCACCACCGCTTCCTCGACGACAACGCCGAGAGCATCCGCGCGGCCCGGGCGCGGCAGCGGGCGGCGTTCGACGCCGAGCGCGGCCGCTGGGAGGCGGACGGCGAGTTCGACCGCGTGCGCCGCGCGGGCGCCCGGCTCGAGGGCGCCTCGTCCGCCGCCGAGGACGCGCTGCCGACCGGGATGCTGCCGGTGACGGCGCCGCTCACCGCGTGCGTGTGGAAGGTGGACGTGGCGCCGGGGCAGCGCGTCGAGGCGGGCCAGCGCGTGGCCGTGCTCGAGGCGATGAAGATGGAGTTCGCCGTGGTGGCCGACGTGGCCGGCGCGGTCGACTGGATCGGCTGCCGCCCGGGCCAGATGGTCAGCGCGGGCCAGCCGCTCGTGGGGGTGTCGGCCGATGCGTGATCCGATCTCGACAGCGGCGCCGGACCGCCGCGGCGCGGCCGGCGCGGGCTCCGCCGCGCACGGCGCGCTCGGCGCGGGCTCCGCGGCGCACGGCGCGCTCGGCGCGGGCTCCGCGGCGCAAGGCAGCAGCGACGCCGACGACCTCGCGCGCCTGGGCTACCGCCAGGAGCTGCGGCGCGACCTGGGGAGCCTGTCGGCCTTCGCGGCGGGCTTCTCGTACGTCTCGATCCTCACGACCGTCTTCCAGCTCTTCGTGATCGGGTACGCCTTCGGCGGGACGCGGTTCTTCTGGACGTGGCCGGTGGTCTTCCTCGGCCAGCTCGCGGTCGCGCTCAACCTCGCCGAGGTCGGCTCGCACTACCCGGTGGCCGGCTCGGTCTACCAGTGGGGGCGCCGCGTGTCGCCCGGCGCGCCGGGGTGGCTCGCGGGCTGGCTGAAGCTCGTCGGCGACGTCGTGAGCGTCGCGGCGGCGGCCATCGCGCTGCAGGCGATCTTGCCGAGCGTCTGGGGCGGGTTCCAGCTCCTCGGCGGCGACCCGTCGCTCACGTCGCGCGACGGCGCGGCGAACGCCGTGCTGCTCGGCGCGGGGCTCGTCGCGCTGACGACGGCGATCAACATGGCCGGGGTGCGGGCGATGGCCTGGGTCAACGACGTCGGCGTGATGGCGGAGCTCGGCGGCGTCGTGCTGCTGATCGGCGCGCTGTTCCTGCACGCGGTGCGGGGTCCGGCGGTGGTGCTCGAGCCGATCTACGGGCCGTCGCCGCCCCTGGGCGCGGGGGCGGCGGGCCTGCTCGCGGCCGCGCTCATGCCGGCGTACGTGCTCTACGGCTTCGACTCGGCCGGGTCGCTGGCCGAGGAGACGCAGAGCCCGCGGCGGATCATCCCGCGGGCGATCCTGAAGGCCATCGTGGCCTCCGGGGTGGGCGGCGCGCTGCTCCTGCTCGCGGCGCTGATGGCGGCGCCGAGCCTGACCGACGGCCGCCTCGCGACCGAGGGCCTGGCCTACGTGGTCGTGAGCGCCCTCGGCCCGACGCTGGGCAAGGTGTTCCTGGTCGACGTGGCGCTGGCGGTGTGCGTCTGCACGCTGGCGATCCAGACCGGCGCCTCGCGCCTCGCGTTCTCGATGGCGCGGGACGGGGCGCTGCCGTGCGCGCCGGCGCTCGCGCGCGTGTCGCCGCGCACGAAGACGCCCGTCCTCCCGGCGATCGCGGTCGGCGCGCTCGCGTGCGGCATGCTCGTCGTGAACTACGGCGAGGCGCAGCTGTTCGTGCTCATCACGGAGACGGCCGTGCTGCTCGTGAACCTCTCGTACCTGCTCGTGACGGCGGGGATGCTCCTCCGCCGGCTGCGCGGGTGGCCGGGCAGCTCCGGGGCCCCGGCCGGCGTGTTCTCCCTCGGGCGGGCCGGGCTCGCGCTGAACGCCGCGGCCGTCGCGTGGGGGGTCGCGCTGATCGCCAACATCGCGTGGCCGCGGCGGGCCGGCGAGTCGGCGTGGATGGAGTACTTCCCGGTGATCGGGGTCGCGGGCACGATCGCCGCCGGGCTGGCGCTCTTCGTGGCGACGCAGAGGCCGAGCGGAGAACGGGTCGCCGTCAGCCCGCCGCGGGAGAGCTCGGCGTCGCTGATCTCCTGAGGCGGGCTGGCACGTCACCCGCGCTAGACCGAGCGCGCTTCCCCTGCATCGATCGAACGCGGAGCAGCGGTCTCCTCGACCACCGGCATCAGAGGCAAGTCGACGATGAACACCGCGCCCCGACCCTCACCGGCGCTCTCGGCGCGAACCTCTCCGCCGTGCATTATCACCAAATCCCGCACGATTGAGAGCCCGAGGCCAAGTCCGCGGCGCCAGCGCGTGGTCGAGCTGTTTGCCTGGCGAAACCTCTCGAACACATGGGGAAGAAAATCTGCGCTTATCCCCTCGCCCGTATCGCTGATACGGAGCTGAGACATCGCTCCCACCTCCTCTAGCGACACATCCACGCGCCCGCCAGAGGGCGTAAAATTGATGGCGTTGCTCAGCAAATTATTCACGATCTGCTCCAGGCGGCCGCGATCACCCCAGACCCTGCTGGTCTTTGAGCTGAGCGACAGCGAAATGCAGACGCCCTTCGCTTCCGCGGCTGGAGTTACAGTGTCGAGGACCGCCTGGATGACCTCGGCCAGGCTGACCGACTGCCGCTTCAGGTCCACCTTGCCGCAGAGGATAGCGGAGACGTCGAGCAGCGCCTCGACGAGCCCCAGCTCGGCCATGCCGTTGCGCTCGATAACCCTGAGGCCGCGCTCCACCGTGGCTGCGTCCGACTTGGCCGTACGGAGGAGAATATGCGCCCAGCCGAGGATAGAAGTCAACGGCGTTCGCAGCTCATGGCTGAGCGTGCAGAGGAACTCGTCCTTCAGTCGGTCGGCGAGCTCGGCCTTGGAACGCGCCGCCTGCTCGCTGGCCAACAGCCTCTCCCGCTCTTCCTCCGCCCGCTTGCGTTCGGTGATGTCCGTGGAGATAGCGCACACAGCATAGGGCTTGCCTTCCGCGTCGAACAGGGGGCACTTGACCGAGATATAGGTGTGCATCCCGTCGTCCTGCGGCACCACCTCCTCGGCCTCCAGGGGCTCCTGGGCCTCCAGCACCCGCCTGTCAAACGAGCGGAAGTTCTCGGCCTGCTCTGGGGGGAAGAGCTCGCGGTCGGTCCTGCCGACGATCGACTCCACGGTCGCGTGGCACAGCTGCCTGAAACGGCGGTTGCTCAGCAGGTATCGGCCCTGCAGGTCCTTGACGTAGACCATGGCCGTCGAATTGTCGACGATGGCCTGCAGCAGGCCTTGGCTTTCGCGCAAGGTCTCCTCGGCCCGCTTACGCTCGCCGATCTCCTGTTTCAGGAGATCATTGGCCGCGGCGAGCTCGGACGTGCGCTCCGCCACTCTCCGCTCCAGCATATCGTGGGCACATCGCAGCTCGGCCTCCAATCGCTTGCACTTCTCGATTTCCTGCCGCAACTGCACGTTCTGCGCCTCGAGCTCCGCGCGCATCGCGGACAAGGCCAGGTGTGTCTTGATTCGCGCCAAAACCTCGTCGATCTCCAACGGCTTGATGACGTAATCGACGCCGCCGGCTTCAAACCCGGCCACCTTTTGGGCCGTCTCTCCCAGAGCGGTCATGAAGACCACCGGGATGCCTTTGGTGCTTTCAGACGCTTTCAGGCGCCGGCACGTCTCGAAGCCGTCCATCCCCGGCATCAACACATCGAGCAGGATCAAATCAGGAGAAAGAAGCTCGGCCCGCTCCAACGCATCTTCACCATCTTGAGCGATTGCCACCCGAAAGCCTCGCTCTTCAAGTTGAGCGGCTGTCGCGGCCATGCTTTCCGGCACATCGTCGACCATCAGGATGGTATACGACGGGACACCAGGGTCTGAGGTTCTGTTCATCGGAGACGATGGCAAAGTAGCGCCAGCGTGAACCGGTCGCGACAACCTTTTCACACATCCACCCACTAGGTTTCGCCTGGGCGCGCTCGCCATTGCTGTTGGTCGGGCTGCGCGATCAGGGGAGCTGCCGTGATGTATCGGAGCTGCGCCTTTAGCAGACCGCGGAGCCGCTTGATCTGGAAGCTTCGCGCCACCGCGCGCACCTGCCCGATCCACGCTCCGAGCTGCGGGTCGGCCTCCTCGAGCCGATCGAGCTCGTTCAGCACCTGGGAGACGAACCCTCTGTCGGCCAGCTCGACGAGCCGCGCCAGCTCGTGGGCCGGTGGGAGGGTGAGCGTGCAGAGCTCCGCATCGGCCATGAGGGGCATGGTCACGGCCGCGCCCTGCCCCGCTCGGCGCCGCCACTCGAGCTGGAGCGTGCCTCGGAGCAGCTCCAGAAGGGCGCCGGCCTGCACCGGCTTGGGCAGAAAGTCGTCGCATCCCGCGCTGAGGCTCTTGTGCCGATCGGCCTCCGAGATGCTGGCGGACGAGGCGATGATCGCGGTTCTGGCGAGCTCGGGCCTTTGCCGCAAGCGCCGTGTCGCCTCGTACCCGTCCATGCCCGGCATGGCCATGTCCATCAAGATGACGTCCGGCGTTCGGTCGAGGGCCAGCGCAAGCGCCCGCTCGCCGCTGTCGGCCTCCAGCAGCTCGAAGCCGAGCGGCTGGAGCAAGTCGCGCAGCAGCGCACGGTTCTCGGCGTTGTCGTCCACCACGAGGATCGTGCGGCGCTCGCCCTCGTACCCAATGATCGCCTCCCACGACAGCCCCGCGCTCCCCTGGGCCGCGGTCGCCTCGAGCAGCCGGAGCGTCGCCGTGAAGACCGTGCCTTGGCCGAGCTGGCTATCGACCTCGATGCTGCCGCCCAGCCGCTCGATGAGCTTCTTCGTGATCGTCAGCCCGAGCCCGGTGCCCTCGGCGTGCCGCTTCTCGTCGCCGACCTGCTCGAAGGCCTCAAAGATGCGCCCGAGGTGCTCGGGGGCGATGCCGGGGCCGGTGTCCTTGATCTGGAAGCGCACCGTGCGCCATTGGTCCTCCGGCGGCTCCAGCACCTCGACGCGCAACGTCACCCCGCCGTGCTCGGTGAACTTGATAGCATTGCCCAGCAGGTTGAGCAGCACCTGCATCAGACGCTTCTCGTCGGCGCGCACCCCCAGCCGCTCGGGACCGACACGCTCGTAAGCGAACGAGAGACCCTTCTCCACGGCGCGCACCCGGCAGAGATTGGCCACGGTCCGGAGGAGCGTGGGCAGGTCGGCCGCGGTCGGGTGGAGGTCCAGCTTGCCGGCCTCGATCTTGGCCAGATCGAGCACGTCATTGATGAGGCTGAGCAGGTGCGTGCCGGCGGTGTGGATGATGCGGGCAGAGTCGGCGGCTTTGGCGGGCAGGTCGGGCAGCCGGCCGAGCAGCTGCGCATAGCCGAGGACGCTGTTGAGCGGCGTGCGCAGCTCGTGGCTCATGCTCGACAGGAACTCGCTCTTGGCGCGGCTGGCGCGGTCGGCCGCCTCCTTCGCGGCTTCCAGCTCGGTGGTCCTCTGCGCCACCTCGCGCGCCAGCCGCTCGCTGTACGCGGACAGCTCGGCGTAGAACGTGGCGTTCTCCACCGCCGTGGCCGCCAGCGCCCCGAGCAGCGTCACCAGCTCGACGCGTGCTCGGGGGAAGGCGTCCTGCACGTGCGGGTGCTCCAGGTACATCACTCCGGAGAGGCGGCCCTGGTGCATCAGCGGCACGGCCAGCACCGAACTGGGCCGGTGGGCGAGCAGGTAGGGATCCTCGTCGAAGCGGCTGTCGCACGCCGCCTGCCCGAGCACCACCGGCTCCTTGCCGCGCGCGACGTACTGCACGAGCGTCGCCGGCAGCCGCGTCGAGCCGGCGACGGGCTCGTTGAGCGCCAGCTCGACCTGCTGAGGATTGACGGTGAGCAGCGCGGCGATGACGAGCTCGCCGCCCTGCACGAGGGCGAGCACGGCGCGCTCGGCGCCGGAGTGCTCGGCGAGCAGGCGGAGCATGTGGCCGACGAGCGAGCCGAGGTTGCGCTCGCCGGAGAGCGCCTGCGCGGCGCGCAGCGCGGGGGCGATGTCCAGGTACGCGTGGAGCGTGCGGTCGGTGATGGTCGTGCTCGTCGGCACGGGCGCTCCATCCGGCGGCTCGTCCGCCGCGAGCGCCGGGCGGCCCGAGGCCGCGATGCTGTCCGGGTACCGCTGGGCGAGCCGCGCGGCGGCCGCGCGTGCCCCCCAGCGCAGGTAGGCGTCGTGCGCGGCCGAGAGATAGGCGCGGGCCAGGGCTCGGTGCCCGCGGGCGAGGCGGTGCTCGCCGGCCAAGCGCAAGCCGAGCGCCTCCGTGTTGACCAGATCATGGTCGCGGGCCTGCTCGATGGCCTGGTCGTACAGCCGCCCGGCCTCCTCGTGCTCTTCCCGGGCGCGAGCGCGGCCCGCCTCCATCAGCAGGCGCACGGCCTCGAAGCTCTCGGGGCAGCCCTGGGCCCAGAGGGCGAGGCGCGCGCCGTGAAAGGCCAGCCGATCCTCGAGCAGCGCGCGCCGCTCGACGGTGGCGGTGGGGAGGGCATGCGCTCCGGCGACACAGAGCGCGAACGTCAGGGCGATGAGCATGGGAGTGCCCCACGAGACCTGCCACTCCGACTCGACGGCGAGGACCGCCTCGACCGCCCACGCGTCAGCGCCGAAATGGACCCCGGTCCACCCCGCCATGGCCATCGTGGCGGTCAGGAGCGCCATCGTTTTCGCGTCTCGCGCGGGTCGCGCGATCTCCGCGAGCGTCTGCTCGACGGCGTGCGCGGTCGGAGCCTGCGAGAGCGCGGCGACCGAGCGGGCAATGATGTTCCGGAAGTCCACGGCCATCGGGTCGCGGTAGGCCATGCGGTCGAGGTCGCGCGTGACGCGATCGAGGTCATCTCCGGCGATCAGCTGGAACATCGCCCCGTGGATCTCGCTGAATGCCTCGGCGACAGGGTCGCGCTCCTCGGCGGCGGTGCGCGCCGCGCGCGCGTACAGCTCCCTCATCTTCGGAGGCGGCGTCCAGTACATGGCGGCCACCGTGGAGTTGAAGCGCGCGGCGGCGCGCGCGACGTCGTACTGATCGACGAGCGCCAGCATGGGCTCGTTCAGCCGGCGCCCCAAAGGCAGCTTCCCCAGGAGGTATGCCAGGAGCAAGGCCGTGCACACGCAGCCCGCGAACGAGCTCTTCGTCAGCCCGTACCGCAGCGTCTCCAGCACGAGCATCGGCCAGCAGCACCGGCTCAGCGAGGGCATCCAGAAGGCGGCGCAGGGCCCCAGCACCTCCAGGATCCTGCACCGCAGCGCGTGGGCGCGGTCGGTGCTCATCGGCAGCGCCTTCCAGTCCTCGACGGTCATCTGCTGCAGGGTGGGCTCGATCTCGGTGATGAGCGCGTCGAACAGCGCCTGCTGCTCCTCCGGGGTCCTTGGCAGCGGGCGCCCGAGCCACGCCAGCGCCGAGAGGCCGAGCTCGATACCCTGCGCGAAGCGGCCGGTGACATGAAGAAACACGATCAAGACGCTGGCCACGCGCGCGCGCTCGAGCGGGTCCTGCGCTCGCTCGAGGCAGCGCAGAAAGAGCCGCTCCGCTTCGTCGACCTGCGCCGCGAGCCAGTGCGCCTCGGCCATGACCAGGTGCACCTCGAAGGTCGTCTCCGGGGCCTCGGTCCACCCCTCCTCGCCCAGCAGCGACGCGGCCGTCCCGAGGAACGCCACAGCCTGCGCGTAGGCCGCGCTGGCGTTGGCCCGCTGCCCGGCGCGCAGGTTCTGCTCCGAAAGATCACGCCTTTCCTCGGCCTCGGTCAGCCGCTCCGTGGCCCGGTTGCGGTGGTAGAGCGTCGCGAAGAGCTCCCCGTCGGCGCACGCGACGCCGTAGCGGGCCCGCAGCGCTCGGCCGATCCCGAGGTGCAGCGACAGCCGCTCCTCGGCCGTAAGCGCCTCGTACGCGGCCTGCTGCACCCGGTCGTGCACGAAGGCGTACCCCTCCTCCACCTGCTCGCCCTCGCGCACCAAGAGGCCCTCGCGCACCGCCTCCGCCAGGAGGGCGCTGGTCGCCTCTGCCTGCTGCCCGAGCAGGTGCGCCAAGAGCTCCGCGTCGAACCGGTCGCCGACGCACGCCGCCGTCTGCAGCGCGCGTTGCAGCTCGGGCGACAGCCGCTGCAGCCTTCGGGTCAGCAGCGCGACGACGTTGTCGGTGATCCCCGCCCGCTCGATCGCCTCTCGCTGCCATTGCCACCGCCCCGTCTCCGCATCGCGCACAAGCAGCTTGCGCTCGTGCAAGAGCTGCAGGAACTGCCCGACGAAGAACGGGCTGCCGTCGGTCTTCTCCTTGATCAGCCGCGACAGCGCCTCCACCTCGGCCTTGGGCCGATCGAGCATGTCCGCCACCATCGCCGCGACCGCCTCCGCGCCCAGCGGCGAAAGCGCGATCCGTCCGGTCACGGCGCCCGGCGCCGTGGAGCTCGAAAGCAGCGCGTTCAACGGGTGCTCTGGGCTCACCGCCTCGTCCCGGTAGGCGCCCACCACCAGCAGGTGCTGGCCCGCAGGCTCCTTCAGCAACTCGCCCAGGAGCGCCAGCGACGCCGCATCCGCCCACTGCAGGTCATCGATGAACAGCAAAAGCGGGTGCTCGGCCGTGGCCAGCGTCCGCACGAAGCGCAGCACCGTCGTCTGGAAGCGGCGCTTGGCCTCCATCGGCCCCAGCTCGACCAGCGGCTTCGGATCGCCCAGGATGTGCGCAAGCTCGGGCATGAGCTCGACGAGGATCTGCCCGTTCGGCCCCGCGGCCTCCTGAAAGGCCTGCCTCCATCGGTCCAGCACCTCGGCCGGATCCGCCAGCCGCCGCCGCACCACCGATCGCAGCGCCTGCGCCAGCGCTGCGTACGGTGTGCTGCGCTGCAGCTGGTCGAACTTGCCGGCGGCGAAGATCCCCCGCTGCGCGCGCACCTGGCCCTGCAGCGCCTGCACCAGCGCCGACTTGCCCACACCCGACGGCCCCGTCACCAGCGCCAGCACCGTCGCGCCGCCGCACGCCTGGTCGCACAGCGCCGCGAGCGCGGCGCTCTCGCGCTCCCGGCCAAACAGGCGCGAGGGCGCTCGGACCCGATCGTCCCAGTCGCGCTTCGCCAGCGGAAACGGCGCCACTGTTCCGGTCTCGACCCAGGCCCGCGCCGCCCGCTCCAGATCCCAGACCGCGCCGCTCGCCGTCTGGTAGCGATCCTCGGGGCTCTTGGCCAGCAGCTTGAGCACGATCGCGCTCGCGGCCTCGGGGATGTCTCGCTCGGGCGCGCGCTCGTGGGGGGGCACGGGCGTCTGGGCGATGTGCGCGTGGATCAGCTCGAGCGTGTCGGTCGCGTCGAAGGGCAGCGCGCCGGTCAGCATCTGGTACAGCGTGGCGCCCAGCGCATACAGGTCTGCCCGGGCGTCCGGCGCTCGGTTCATCCGGCCCGTCTGCTCGGGCGCCATGTACGCCAGCGTCCCGGAGACCGCCTCCAGCGGCATCTGCGCGGCGAGCTTGGGCGTCCCCCTGGTCGCGAGCCCGAAGTCGAGCAGGCAGGTGCGCGTCCGCTCGGCGTCGACCAGCACGTTGTGCGGCTTGATATCGCGGTGCAGCAGGCCGCGCCGGTGCACCTCGCCCAGGCTGCGCGCAAGCGCGGCGCCCAGGCGCAGCGCGACCCCGACCGGCAGCGGGCCCTGGTCGAGCACGCACGCCAGCGAGGTGTCGCACCAGGGCTCCGGCACGAGGACTGGCTTCGCGAGCGCGCGCGGGATCGCCGGCTCGCCGCAGGGAACTTTCAGCATCACAGGCGCGCTGCTCTGGGCATCACAGGCGCGTTGCTCTTGGCCTCGGCCGCTCGCGATATGCACATGTCCACCCTCCCGTTTGGAGGCCCCATGTGCAGGACCTCCCCCCTAACGTACTCGTCGTTCGATTCTCGACGATACGATGGCGCTTGTCACGCGTTATCGTGAATGAGGTCGATCGCACGCGCCATTTTTCTTTTCGCGTCGATCCCCTCGCTTTCAATCCATGTGGAAAGCCCTGCGGGTCCAAGGATTTCGCTAGATTGCGCGATCGTCGACGCGTGCAGCCCGCATCGCCGCGGGCGCGGCGCGAAGAGTTGCGCGAGCAGAATCGGAGGGCTCCATCACGTGCCCAGTAGACGCTGCCAGCCGTTCTGGCCGTCGTGCTGCCACACGCCGAGGTTCTGTTCGGGGAACGGCTGCGCCGCGGGAGGGTCGACCAGACGGCGAATCCACCTGGAGCTGGACCGGCGGCGCGGGCGCAGCGCCGCCCGTGGTGGTCCCAACGCGGCACCGGCGGAACGCGGCAACGCATCGTGGTCGCGTCCGCCCGGAGACCGCCCCATGAAGGCGGTAACCCATCAGAATTGTTCATTTTTCCTACCCTCCCCGCCCCTCGCGCGCCGGCTCGACGCACGTCCCAGCGTGGCGCGCCGGCTGCCAACGGGCCCCGGAGCGCCGTGCGTCTCGGGAAAATTCGGACCGTCCCCTCAGGCCTTCGGCGAGCCCGTGCTAGGGTCTGACTCCGTGGCCACCGACACCGACGCGCCCCCCTCACGCCCCCCACGAGCCGCCCCGGCGGCTCGAGCGACTGGAGGACCGGCCACCCCCGATCTTGATGGAGACAGCGGCATGACGAAGCTCGGCGTCTTCGTGGTCGACGATCACCCGATCGTGCGCGACGGGCTGAAGGCGTTGATCAACGCGCAACCGGACATGACGGTCGTCGGCGAGGCGGCGGACGGGCTCAGCGCGGTCGAGGCCGTCACGGAGCTCGGGCCGGACATCGTCCTGATGGACGTCACCATGCCCAAGCTCGGCGGCGCGCAGGCGACCGAGCGGATCAAGCAGGCGCGCCCGGAGGTCCAGGTGGTGGCCCTGACGGGCTACGAGGACAAGGCCAACGTCCAGCCGCTCCTGAAGGCCGGGGCGTCGGGGTACGTGCTCAAGGGCGCGCGGAGCGCGGAGCTGGTCCGGGCGATCCACGCCGTCGCCGCCGGGGGCGTGTACCTCGACCCGTCCATGACGGCCCACGTCGTGTCGAGCGTCGTCGGCCGCACCTTCGGCGACCACGGCTCGGCCTCGGAGCTGAGCGAGCGCGAGGCCGAGGTGATCCGGCTCATCGCCGAGGGGCACGCCATCAAGGAGATCGCGGCCCGCCTCGACCTGAGCGCGCGCACGGTCGAGACCTACAAGGTCCGGGCGATGGAGAAGCTCGGCCTCACGAGCCGCGCGGACACGGTGCGCTACGCCCTTCAGCAGGGCTGGCTCAGGAGCGAGTAGCGCCCGCGCGCCGCGCCTCCGACGGCCGGCGCAGCGGCCTCGACGACCGGCGCAGCGGCCTCGACGACCGGCGCAGCCGGGGTCTGTGCCCCGGCGGGGGCTCACGATGGGCGCATCGGCTCCGCGAGCCAGCGAACCAGCGCCTCGCCCTCGAGATCGAGCAAGGCATCCTCGACCTCGCCCGGACCGATCGCGCGGGCTCGCTCCACGATCGAGCGCTCTTCCTCGGCCGTCGGTCGTCGCCCGATCCGCCGCGCGAAGAGACGACCGAGCAGCTCCGCGATCGCCTTCTGCTCCCCGCGCTCCTCTCCCCGTTGCTCTCCGCGTTGCTCGGCCTCGATGATCATCTCCCCGATGATCGGCGTGCGCCGGAGCAGCCCCTCTTCCTTGTCCTCCACCATGATGATGAGCTCCTTCAGCAGATTATGCCCCCAGGGATCGATGGTCGCCATCACCAGGAGCGCCGTATAAAGCTCGGCCCGCTCCTCCGCGCCTTTCGCCCCCGCGTGGATCTCCGCGACCACCTCCCGCAGCGCCGCCTCGGTCGCGTTACGTGCAAGCGGCGCAAATACCAGCCAGAGCACGCTGCCGCGCGCTCGCAGCTCGGAGACCGTGCGCTGGTAGACGGCGTCGATACGGAAGCGCGCGCCGCTGAACGGCCGCCCCGGCCACGCGATGCGGCTCTTCCCGGTAGCAGGCAAGCGCCGCCTGCGGCCCGACAGGACCACGGCGACGCTCTCGATGGGCGGCACCGGCGCGCCAGGGGATTCGAGGCGGAGCGCGGCGAAGAGAAAGCCGAGGTATTCGAAGATGCGATCTGGCACGTCGTCGCGGAGCGCGAAGCAGAACTCGACGTGCAACACCCGCGGCTCGCCCGAGACCCGGAGGCGCAGGGCCTTGTCGAGGCGGCGCTCGATGTTGGTGACCTGGCTGTCGACCCATCCGAGGACCTCGATGGGGCGATTCTCGGGGACGAGAGCGCACACCAAGTCCTCGGGCCGCCGTCGGGCGAGGTGGCGCAGCGTGATGTCGGCATCTCCCATGCGCGGCGCCCATGGCAGATCGCATACCAGGGACTCAGGTGGCTGAATGCGAGGGATTCCGGGGGGAGGTGTGCCGTCGGGCGGGTGGCGGCGCCATGGCGGGTGACCGCTTCGCGCCTCACAGGCAGCGCGTCGAGGAGCCAGGCAGCGAGCGGCGGCGGCCCCCTCATCATCCCTGCGCGCTGCGCCTCACGCCCGTGATAGCGCGCCCCACCTGGCGAGCGGGCCGGGAGGCCTGATAGACGTGGAGCAGGAGGCTCTCGCTGCATGGTCGCTCCGCGGCTCTCGCCCCTCACGCTCGCGCTGCTCGCGGTCTCGTGCGGTCCCGCCGCCGGACCGACCCCCGCGGCGCGGTTCGGTCCCGGGAGCCGCTGAGCCGGCGGGTGGCAGGTCGGTGTGGCGGCGGGTGGCAGGCCGGTGCGCCGGCGCAGCCGCCGGGATCCGGCGCGCCCGAGGGAGCCCCGCGCGCGGCGGGCGGAGGACCGCGCTCCGGGAGGTCGCGCCGGGGTCCTGGGGAAGAGCGCCGGCCGTCGTGGCGCGGAGACCCCGGCACGGGCGGCGGGTCGCCGGGGGACGGCGGCGGATCCCCCGGGGCGGCGGGGACCGCCCCCGGCTCGGAAAGCGAGCGCCCCGCGGGGGATGAGCTGGGCGAAGCGGGGGGTGACTCGGACGAGCCGGGGGATGAGTCCGGCGAGATGGGGGACGAGGTGGAACGAGGCGGGGACGAGGTGGAGCGAGGCGGGGGACGAGCGCTGCGAGACGGGGGCGGCAGCGCAGGAGGCGGGGAGGCGAGCGGGGGAGGTGGGGCAGAGAGCGGCAAAGCGGCCGGGGAGAACGGAAGGGCTGGGCGAGGCGAGGAGGGGGCGTGGTATGAAGAGGGCGGGAGCATCGGCTGCGAGCGGTGGAGTGATGCGAAAAAGCCGGGGGGCGCTCGCAAGGCCGGCAGGTGTTTGAAAAGACGATGGATTTTTGGATGACCGGGGGCGCGCGGGGCGCCCC
This sequence comes from Sorangium sp. So ce836, assembly GCF_028553905.1. Classification (NCBI taxonomy): domain Bacteria; kingdom Pseudomonadati; phylum Myxococcota; order Polyangiales; family Polyangiaceae; genus Sorangium; species Sorangium sp. So ce836. Next base: position 8,591,740 of record NZ_CP102233.1, read on the forward strand.
CGGACGGCCGGTGCGAGGGGGGCGGCGGGGACCTCTCGCAAACCGGGTTGTAAGTGCGCGAAATTTCAGGTAGGCCTGGGAGGCCTCTCTCCGCCGCTGAAAGGCGGCGGCCCCATTGAAGCTAGCCCGGGAAGGCCTCGTGCCGCCAGGTCTCCGGGCCCTCTCCGCCGCTGAAAGGCGGCGGCCCCATTGAAGCGAGGATCGGGCGACGGTCGCGCGTTACCTGGAAATGCTCTCCGCCGCTGAAAGGCGGCGGCCCCATTGAAGCGCGTACACGCGCACCGCGTAGGCAGGGCTCCACGACCTCTCCGCCGCTGAAAGGCGGCGGCCCCATTGAAGCGATGCCAGGAGACATCAATCGGCCGCACATCTTCCGCTCTCCGCCGCTGAAAGGCGGCGGCCCCATTGAAGCGGCCCGAACGCCTTGAACCGCTCCGGAATCGGTGCGGACCTCTCCGCCGCTGAAAGGCGGCGGCCCCATTGAAGCCCGTCTACGTGCCTCGCAAGGTCTACGGGTCGTTCGCGGACTCTCCGCCGCTGAAAGGCGGCGGCCCCATTGAAGCAGAGTGACTAGCGCGTGCTCTTGCTCGGAGCGAAACGCACTCTCCGCCGCTGAAAGGCGGCGGCCCCATTGAAGCTACGACTGGAGGCAGGTCTGCACCAACGGAGCGATCATCTCTCCGCCGCTGAAAGGCGGCGGCCCCATTGAAGCCGCCGGGGGACGTCGCGGGGCCTGCGTTCAACGGGCCGTCTCTCCGCCGCTGAAAGGCGGCGGCCCCATTGAAGCGAGGAGCTGCTCGAGACGGGGCGCACCTCGTCGAGCCCTCTCCGCCGCTGAAAGGCGGCGGCCCCATTGAAGCTGCGTGCTGTTCCGCACGAACGCCCAGAGCCGCGCGATCTCTCCGCCGCTGAAAGGCGGCGGCCCCATTGAAGCTGGATGTTCGACACGATGGCCTGCGCGATCTCGAGCTGCTCTCCGCCGCTGAAAGGCGGCGGCCCCATTGAAGCACCGCGATCCGCATGTTGAGGACCGCCGCCCCTCCCTGCTCTCCGCCGCTGAAAGGCGGCGGCCCCATTGAAGCCTGCTACAGACGCACGCGAGCGGCGGGCTTAGCGACGCTCTCTCCGCCGCTGAAAGGCGGCGGCCCCATTGAAGCGTTCCGGCCGTGCGTCGCCCCAGCACTTCGCGGATCTCTCCGCCGCTGAAAGGCGGCGGCCCCATTGAAGCCGAGCGTTTCCGATAAATGACATGCGTTCCACCCTGCTCTCCGCCGCTGAAAGGCGGCGGCCCCATTGAAGCGTGACTTCCCGTCCCACCGACGGGGACTGGACGTACTCTCCGCCGCTGAAAGGCGGCGGCCCCATTGAAGCTACCGGTTAGTCGTGCGCGGTCAATCTGGACGGTGGCTCTCCGCCGCTGAAAGGCGGCGGCCCCATTGAAGCCCGGGTCTGCATATCAATCGTCCGCGCTCCGCCAGCGCTCTCCGCCGCTGAAAGGCGGCGGCCCCATTGAAGCCGCGCGAAGACCGACAGGCCTCGCGGACTGCGCTTACTCTCCGCCGCTGAAAGGCGGCGGCCCCATTGAAGCTCTTGGGCCTTTGAAAACTGCGTGTTGATGCCCAGCATCCTCTCCGCCGCTGAAAGGCGGCGGCCCCATTGAAGCCGGATCAGTGCGCCCGCGTCGTTCGCGATGATCACGGGCCTCTCCGCCGCTGAAAGGCGGCGGCCCCATTGAAGCTACGTGTCGCGCTTGCCTGGGCTATCGCGCCTGCGCCTCTCCGCCGCTGAAAGGCGGCGGCCCCATTGAAGCTGCGTGTAGCAGTAGCGCCCGGTTGCAGGCGCATCGCAGGCCTCTCCGCCGCTGAAAGGCGGCGGCCCCATTGAAGCACGCTTGGGATGCACGTAGATCCGTGCGGTAGTCGAGGGATCTCTCCGCCGCTGAAAGGCGGCGGCCCCATTGAAGCAGCTCAGGAATAGCGTCTCTCATGGCAACTCCTCCTCCCCTCTCCGCCGCTGAAAGGCGGCGGCCCCATTGAAGCTCGCACCTGCGGCAAGGGCTCTGGTCAACGACGGTGAACTCTCCGCCGCTGAAAGGCGGCGGCCCCATTGAAGCGCCACGCGCCTCGGGATCGAGCGCTACCAGCGCATGCTCTCCGCCGCTGAAAGGCGGCGGCCCCATTGAAGCCGGGTCGAGGAACGTGTCGCGGCAGAGGAGTCGGGCACCTCTCCGCCGCTGAAAGGCGGCGGCCCCATTGAAGCCCACACATCCGGAAGACATCCTCGCGCGTACGCTGCCCCGCCTCTCCGCCGCTGAAAGGCGGCGGCCCCATTGAAGCCAGTCGTGGCGCAAGCGCTCGGCTGCGCCCCCGATTCTCTCCGCCGCTGAAAGGCGGCGGCCCCATTGAAGCGAGTCGTCGATCTGGTGTCGGCTCTCCGGATAGCCGTGCTCTCCGCCGCTGAAAGGCGGCGGCCCCATTGAAGCAACTTGAACTTCGGCGAGGGCTTCTTCCCCTGGCCCTCGTCTCTCCGCCGCTGAAAGGCGGCGGCCCCATTGAAGCTTCACGAAGTCGAAGAATCCCTCTATCGACCCTTCATCCTCTCCGCCGCTGAAAGGCGGCGGCCCCATTGAAGCTCGAGTTCGACCTTGATCTTCTTCAGCGTGTCGATCTCTCTCCGCCGCTGAAAGGCGGCGGCCCCATTGAAGCTCGTTCGACACGCAGAACGGGTTGACCTCCAGCGTCCTCTCCGCCGCTGAAAGGCGGCGGCCCCATTGAAGCACGAGCAGGAAGAACTCGGCCTTGCCCATGTAGGTCGCCTCTCCGCCGCTGAAAGGCGGCGGCCCCATTGAAGCTGTGTGATCGAGCGGAGCGACCGCGTTGAAGTCCTTCTCTCCGCCGCTGAAAGGCGGCGGCCCCATTGAAGCTAGAAGATCTTCGGATCGTAGTTGACGGCCATTGGCGCTCTCCGCCGCTGAAAGGCGGCGGCCCCATTGAAGCAACTCGACGCGAACCTGCCCAACTTCCTGGCCGCAGCAGCTCTCCGCCGCTGAAAGGCGGCGGCCCCATTGAAGCCGATTCTTCCTGCCACATTCCTGCCCACGTCCTCAATGCTCTCCGCCGCTGAAAGGCGGCGGCCCCATTGAAGCAGCCAGCGCCGCGCAACCGCGGGAGTCACCCTCATCGCTCTCCGCCGCTGAAAGGCGGCGGCCCCATTGAAGCGTGCCCGTGCGCCGCGCGATCTCAGGCCAGGTCTCTCTCTCCGCCGCTGAAAGGCGGCGGCCCCATTGAAGCAGGTACATGTCGAGCGCCATCGGGCCGTATTTCGCGAACCTCTCCGCCGCTGAAAGGCGGCGGCCCCATTGAAGCTCATCAGCTCGGAATTCGAGCGCCAGCGGCGGGAGCTCTCTCCGCCGCTGAAAGGCGGCGGCCCCATTGAAGCGCGTCGTACCCCTCGGCCGCTTCGCGCGCGCCCGTGGGCTCTCCGCCGCTGAAAGGCGGCGGCCCCATTGAAGCGGCCTCGACTCCCTGTCGGGCGTCGAGAAGCTCATCCCTCTCCGCCGCTGAAAGGCGGCGGCCCCATTGAAGCACCTCGTCGAAGAGCGACTCGTAGGCTCTCGCGATGCGCTCCGCCGCTGAAAGGCGGCGGCCCCATTGAAGCACGCCGTGGCCGGTCCCCTTCGGAACATTCCTGGCGACTCTCCGCCGCTGAAAGGCGGCGGCCCCATTGAAGCTGCCAGAGGCGGTCGTAGAGGATGAGCGTGCCGAGCTCTCCGCCGCTGAAAGACGGCGGCCCCATTGAAGCGAGCAGCTTTCCTGCCTGGCGTTGCAGCTCGATCTTGCCTCTCCGCCGCTGAAAGGCGGCGGCCCCATTGAAGCACGAGCTAAACGCGCTTTGGCGCGTGCTCACGCAACGCTCTCCGCCGCTGAAAGGCGGCGGCCCCATTGAAGCTTCTCGTAGATACGGATAATGTCCTCGGCCTTGACCTCTCCGCCGCTGAAAGGCGGCGGCCCCATCGAAGCTCGCACCGCGCGAGGTGCTGCTGATGTCCGGCCCCGAGCTCGCCCATGCTCACGTACACACCGCCGCAGCGCCTCGCTCACGCCGCAGCGCCTCGACGCCGGCCGCGCTCGAAGACCTCGACGGCCCCGAGCTCGTCCACATGGTCAGCGTTTCGTACACGAGCCGCGCCGCTGCCCAGGACCTCGGACGTCGCCCCTGCTGGCCTGTCCAGCCCGCTCGCCGATCCTATTCGCCGACCCTATTCAGGGAAACGCAGCGTCTCGACCTTGTTGCCGTCCTGCCCCGTGACCATCCCTTCCTCTTCAAACAACTCCCAGCTCGTGCCGCCCTTGCCCGGTGGTCCGAACTCGTACGTGACCCCCTCGATCTCGAGCTGGTCCTCGTCGAGGTAGGCGATCCCGATCGAGTCGCCGCCGCGCCCGGGACCGCCGTAGCCGCCGGGGCCGCCGTTGCCGCCGTTGGCCCCGTGGCAGGACCACATGCTGCCGTCGCCGAAGGAGCCGCCCGGCGCGCCTCGGCCGCCCTCGCCGCCGTCCTCGGGCGGCCCGCCGTCGCCGCCTGGGCCCGCGTCGAGGGTGATGATATGGGTGTCGCGCACCGTCACCTTGGCGTGAAGCGCGACGATGCCGATGGTCGGGTGCCCGTTCTCGCCCCCTCGGCCGCCCCTGCCGCCGCAGCCGCCAGCGCCTCCGGAGCCGCCGCCGGCGCCTCCCTTGGTGGTCACGCCGCACAGCGCGAATCCGCCTCGCTGACCGCCCGCTCCGCCGCCGCCCTGGCCCGGCGTGCCCCTCTCGCCGTCGCCCGCCTTGCCCCCTTCCCAGCCTGTCTCCGTGATTCGCCCGATGCCCTCGCCGATCGCGCCCACCTTCCCCGGGTTCCCATCGCTCCCGGGATCCCCCCGCTCACAGGCGAAGTTTTCCCGCTCCCCACGTCCACCGCGTCCTGAGCTCGTGGGGTTCAACGCCGCGGGCGAGCCGGTGCCCCCGTCCTCAGCGCCGTCGGGCATCCCGTCGCCGCCTTTGCCGCCGAAGCTCGGCATTCCTCCTTCGCACCGGTTCTCCGGCGCCGCTCCGCCAGGGACCGTGGCCGCCGAGCACGCGTGTCCCCCGTACTGCCCGTCGGGCCCATCCGCCGCCTGGTTCGGCCAGGGCCATTTCTCGCCGTCGCGGCCTCCCCATCCGTAGGAGGTCCGGATCTCGCTTCGGAGGATCTCCACCACGGTGTTGGACTGAACGAGCACCGAAATCGGCCCCTCCGACCGCGCAAGGATGTTGGCGATCGTCGACACCCCGTCGGCCGCGCCGGTGTCGCTCGCGCTCGCCGGCTCGACGGTCACGATGGGGTCGGAGTCCCTGATCTCCTGAAGGGTGGACAGCGGATCAGCATCGGCGCGCCCCCAACGCCAGCAGTTGAAGCCCCCGAGGAGGTCCACGCCGGCGGGGAGCCTCACGTTGCCCAAGAACCCGTCGCTGCAGAGGAACACGCGACCTCGCCCTCGACGCGCGAGATCGATGGCGTATTGAACGGAGAAGACCGGCTTGGCCTTCGTGCCAGGGTTGGCGTCGTCGCCGCCCGCCGCGATCCCGGCGACGAACACACCGCAGCCATCGTCGAGGATATCGGCGGCCACGTGCTCGCGGCAGACCGACTCCGGCGGCGCCTCGTCCTGGCAGGATGAGGCGGAGCACGGTGTGCCGCCATCCTCGGCTACGTTCGTCGTAGTGCCGCAACCGATGGCCCATGACGATAGGATGATGGAGAAGACAGTGGCGGCCGTATTGCTCATGGGAGTCTCCTGCCGTGAATCGCCTGCACGAGAGCGGTTCATCGAGGTGGCGCCGGGGCGGGAGCATCGAACCGATACCAAAAGTAGGCGAGTCCCGGATCTCCCTTGCCCTCGTCCTCGTCCGGGGCTGCGTTCCCTGCGGGACCACCGCTTCCGCCGTCTCCGTGGTGAACGCTCGCATCCTGGGCAAGGGTGACCGTTGCGCCCACCGAGGCAACGCCGAGCGAATGCCCACCGGAGCCGCCGCCGGCATCGCCCCCGCGGCCGCCGTTGCCACCCCTGCCGCCAGGACAGGCGGGCCACAGCTCGGTAAACGGATGGCTCCCGCCGCGGCCACCTCCAGCGCCTCGGCCTCCCCATTGCCCGGTTCCGCCAACGCCTCCGCGGCCGCCGTCGCCAGTGAACACGTCGCTGGCCTCGACCGTCAGCTCGGCGCCCTCCAGCGCGATGATGCCGATGCTCGCCCCGCCGTAGCCGCCGCCCTTGCCTCCCAGGCCGCCGCAGCCGCCGCTGCCGCCCGAGCCGCCCGCCGCCCCCCCTGGGGGTCGATCTCGGCACGAGTCCAGCTCGCCTCGCCCCTTGCTGCCGCCGCCGCCGCCCCCGCCATGGCCAACGCCACCGTTCTTCCCGTCTTCACCTCGCACGCCGACCCATCCGTCGATGTCCAGGAACCCAGGACCCGATGCGCCGGCCGCACGACCGGCGTCAGCACCGGCGGCGCCCTTGCTCCCCTTGGTGCACCTCATGGTGTCCGCGCCGGAGCCTCCGCGACCCGTAGCCTCTTGATTCTCCTCGGACGCTGGCTGTCCCGAAGCGCCATCGCCGCCGACATCGAGCCCACCGTCGCCGCCGTATCCGCCGACGGACTCGGTGCCATCGTCGCACCTCGTCACGACCGGGCGAGCGCCCGTCACGACGTCCGCTGTACACGCGTGCGCGCCGTCGCTTCCCTGCTCGCCGTCTGTCGCCGGCTCGCTGGGCGCGTCCTCTCCCGGCTCCCCCTCGCTGCCCCCGCCCGCGACGATGACGCTGTCCCGCACGATCGCCCGCGCTCCCCGGCTCAAGATCATCGCGATCGACGACTTGCCATCGCGCGCCGAGGCGTCCGCCGCCACGGCGCGCACGCCGAAGATCACGGACGTCGCATCGTTCCCCGCGACGACCGCCTCGCCCCCGCCGAGGACCCGCACCGGGATCCCGTCGGGCGGCCCGATGATCGTCGACGCATTCGGCCCGGCGAACGACCCCCCATACGACCAATCATCGCCGCCATCACAGCGACGGCTGCCCCAGAGGTCGACCCCGGCAGGCAGCGTGATCTCCTCCGCGAACGCCCCACCGCAAGCGTACACGCGCCAGGTCGGCGCCTCGGCGTCGCCTCGGCCGCTCGCGGCGAGCCCGATCGCGTGTTGCATCGTCCTCACCGGCGCGCTCCTTGTGCCCGGGCTCTCGTCGTCGCCCTGCTCGCTGACGAACACCCCGCATTCATCCAGCGCCGGCGCCGTCGCTGGGTCACCCTCACAGGGAGACTTCGGAAGGGAGAGGCAGACGCGTTCGTCGTAGCAGCTGTCGTCGTAAACGCACCCGGAGAGGCCCCCCGCGCCGCCCGTGAAGAGGATCCCCACGGCGAGCAGCAGCCGCATTCGTCGCAATTCGGGAAGAGACATGTGCTTGCTCCCTGATCACCACGCGCCGTATGCCACGAGGCCAAGCCGTGCCGGCGTCACCGTCGGCATCAGCGCGAGCCGAGCTTTCGTGGGCTCAGTCCGCAGAAAAGAGGAGTCCGCGAAGAACGAAGCCAGCGTCGCGGCGCCGGCGAGGCCGCTCGTCACCACCATCGCCGTGCCGAGGCCGGCAAAGAGGTCGCGCTCTCGTCGGAGGCGCGTCAGCTCGGAGCACGTCGCGGGCTTGGGCGGTTCCCGACACACCCCCGGCGAGACCCCCGCCGCGTCGAGCCTCTTGTTCCGCTCGTCGAGGTCTCCATCCGCAGCGCTCGCGCGGACCATGAAAGCCGCGCCGAGCGATCCTGTTGCGACGGTCAAGCCGATGCCGGTGATGCGCAACGCTCCCGGCCAGGATGCCCACGGGCTCGAGGCCTGCGGGCGCGCAGCGGGCGAAGCGCTCGCGGCCTCCGGCGCCGCCGGCGCTTCCCTGATGCTGCTCACCGAAAGGCGCGGCAGCTGCATCGCGATCTCGATCTCCGAGCCCGCGCTGGCGCTGACGACATGCAGCGCCTCCTCACGGCCAGGCGCCCGGGCCCGCAGCATGTGTCGTCCGGGATCGAGGAACAGCTTGTAAGTCCGTGCGGTCCGGCCGATGGCTTTGCCGTTGATGAACACCTCGGCATCCGGCGGATCGACGGACAGCAGGACTCGAAGGAGGTAAAACGCTGCCTTCGCCTGTCCGACTTCGAATCGTATCCGGACGTCGTCCGTGAGCGCATGGCCCTGCTCGAGGCTCCAGGTCAGGTGCTCCGCCGCCTCACGGTACTTGCGGAGCGCGAGCTCACAGAGGCCCAGCTCGCCGGCGAGCTCCGCGCGCTCTCCGATCGCGCTGGGCACCGCCTCTGCGGCGTCGAAGGCCGCTTTGTAGGCGTCGTAGGCCTCGTTCCACTTCCCTAGCTTCCGCGCCTTCCGAGCACGGCCAACAAGGTCTTTCACCGCCGGACCAGCGGCTGGTGCGGGGGTCGAATGCTGTCCCTCCGCGTCGGCCGCGCTGACCAAGCCCGTTGAGGCGCCAAGCGCTAGAAAAATGAAGAGCAGCGGCCTACCGCAACGCATTGGTAGATCCTACTTTCTCCTGCCCGGCCGTGAAACTGGGCGATGAAGGGCAAGACCCCCTTTCAAACCGTGCGTGCGGATTTCCCGCACACGGCTTACCGGTGGCCTCTCGGGTCGCTGCATTATGCAGCCTCCGGGTACTGAACGGTCCCGCGCAGGCGGTGGAGCCCGTGACCTTCGACGAAGAAGTCGCATGTCCAACCCTCGACCTCACCCGCGCGCAGGTTGCGCCCCTTGCGCTTCCTGAGGAAGTCGCGGAGCCGCCGCCACACGTAGCGGTCGATCTGGTTGAACTTGCTCTTCGCGTTCCCGGTGCGGAAGTAGTTGCCCCAGCCGCGCAGCACCGGGTTCAGAGCGCGGATCAGCACCCGCACGTCCTTCACCCCGTTCCTGGCTCGACCGGTCAGCTCCTTCACGCGCTGCCGCACCCGCTTCATGCTGCGCTGAGAGGGCCAGCGCTGGAGGAAGTACACGCGCCGGCGTGACTGCTCCCAGATCGGCCCGCTCATGCGCTTGCGCAGGTGGCAGCCGAGGAAGTCGAAGCCCTCCTTGCCCAAGGAGAGATCCACCCGCCTCGTCTTATCCGGGTGTAGCTCCAGCCCGAGCCGCGCGAGCACCTCGCGTACGCGCCTCTCGGCCTGCTCGCACGCCGACCTCGTGGTGCACATGACCACGAAGTCGTCCGCGTAGCGCACCATCGTGCCCAGATGGGCACCATGGCGCTCCCACGCCACATCGAGCACGTGCAGGAAGATGTTCGAGAGCAGTGGAGAGATCACGCCGCCCTGCGGTGTCCCCGAGAGCGTCGCTATCTCCCGCCCTTCTTCCATCACCCCGCACCGGAGCCACTGCCGCAGCAGCTTGAGCACCCGCCGATCCGAGACGCGTCGCTCGACCAGCTTCATCAGCTTGTCGTGGTCGATGCTCCCGAAGTAGTCGCGGATGTCCGCGTCCAGGACGTGGTTACCTCTGCGAGCTCCCAGCTTGCGGAGGGTCTCCAGCGCCTGCGTCGCGCTGCGGCGAGGCCGGAAGCCGTACGAGCTCGGGCGGAAGTCCGCCTCGAAGATCGGCTCCAGCACCAGCTTCGCCGCCATCTGCACCACCCGGTCCCGGATCGTCGGAATGCCTAGCGGCCGCCTCTTCCCATCGGCCTTCGGGATGTACCGGCGCAACACCGCTGTCGGCCGGTACGTACCTGCTCGCAGCGTGACGCCGAGCTCTTCGAGGAAGCGCTCCACGCCGTGCTGCTCGATATCAGCGAGCGTCTGAGCATCGACACCCGCCGCACCTCGGTTCCGCTTCACCCGCTTCCACGCTTCCGCGAGGACGTCACCCCTCGCGATGCGGTCGTACAACGCGTGGAACCGGCGCCCCGGATGCCGCTTGGCCGCGACCCACAGCCGGCGTTGGAGTTGTCGCACTTTGTCCATGGGCTCGCGCCCACGGGGGTGGTTGGAGCCGGTCCTGCCGGCCATGCCCTCGCGCTTACCTCCTCGACCGACGCGACCACCGCAGGGGCCTCTCCCTCCGACCGCGTTGTTCGTCGCGGCCATCAACGGTACTACGGCCCCCTCGGACTCCCGCTGCGCAGCGCTCGATTTCACCTTCGGCTTATACGAGCCACCTTGCCGTGACGACAGCAACGCAGACGGGTCTCCCGTGTTCCGCACCTCTCCTTGAACGCGTGCTGCGCCCTCTACCCCGGAGGGACCCGACGCGCGTTCTGCTCCGGACTGCGGCGCGACGGATGTGGCCTTCGCCGTTGCATGCGCGGCTCGGCTCCCTCGTTGTTTGTCTGTCGAGGCGGCAGGCTTCACTTGATGTTGCGGCCCGCGTTCTTGCTCCCTCCGTAAAGGCATTCGACGCCCCGCTCGGGCCGCGGGGTCTCCCCCGCAAACCTGGGGCCTGCTACCGGGCGCTCCGGCGCTTACCCGGACGGGACTCGCACCCGCTAGAGATGTGCAGCTTGAGATCGCTCTCTCGCCCCGCGGACGGGGATAAAGATTGATCTCGTCACGACGCACCATGCAGGGACGCTAGTTGCGCCTGGCACACGGCGTCAACCGAGATCCGAGCGCTGGAGAGCAGCGCTTTGTGCGAGGATTTCGTGGTGAATGGCGGAAAGGAACGGTTCTCCCTGGATGCCGATCCGTTTGCCGCCGGCCGGGGTGGCTGGAGTCACATTTTGCCACATCGTCACACCAAGGTGTCGGCGACGGCCTCGACGATCACGGTCTGCGAGCAGGCGATGCATCCCGCGGCTGCCCTCAACGCATGGCCCAGCCATGCGATGCGGCGGAGCGCCCCGCGGAGACCCGCAGCAACCCGACGCGCCTCGGATCCATCGATGGATCTCCCCCGACCGCAGCCGTTATCATGGCCGACGCATGCCGCAGCAGCCGCCGCCGTCCGAAGCGCAGCAGCAGCCGCCGTCCCCGCCGAAGCCGCCTTTCTCTCTCGTGGACGGCGCCATCGCCGCCCTCGTGGCCACCGGCTACGGCGTGCCCCCGCTCGCGGCGCTGCTCTTCGGCGCGACCGTGCTGGCACGACTCGGCGGCGCCTCCTTCCTCGCCGTGGCGCTCGGCCTCGCGGGGTGGCTCGGCCTCACCGTGTGGACCTACCGCGCCATCCGCCGCCGCGGCCGCCGCCCCTTCCAGATCGCCTCCGAGGTGCTCGCGCTCCTCCTCCTGCCCGCCTGGGGCATGGCGTATAGCCACGGGGCCCCCGACACGTGCGCCGTCCAGGCGTGCGACGCCAACACCACCGCGTTCCGCCCCCTCGCCGAGCCCGAGGTCTACGGCCTGCTCGCCCTGCACGCGCTCACCGCCCTCGCTTACGCCATCTCGCGCCGCCGACCCGCAGCGCTCCCCGGCCCCGCCGAGCTCGCCATCCATGCAGCCCTGCTCCTCGGCCTCGCCCTCCACACCCTCCTCGCCGTGCACTTCGGCCCCTGGCTCGTCGCCGGCCTGCTCGTGCCGCCGCTCTTCCTCCCCTGCATCGCTCCGCTCCTCACCGTCATCCTCTATGCCGTCGAGCTGCGCGCCCGCCTCGTGCGGCGCGGCGTCGAGGCCAGCGCGCCCGCCCCGCTCGCCGCCGCGGACGCCGCCTACCGCGTCGGACCGCCCCAGGTTCCCCTCCCGCCGCCCCCCGCCATCCACCGGCCGACCCTGTGGCGCGCCCTCGCCGCCTCCCCGGTCCTCCTCGGGATCCACGCCGTCGTCCATGCCGCCTGGCTGGGACATCCCTCGGCCGCGCTCCAGGTCTTCACCCGCACCTGCGGATACACCCTCTCTCAGCTCCCGATCGTCGAGCTCCCCGGCGACTGCCATTACCTGTGCACCGTCGCGGCGCGCGGCCACGCCTGGCTGGTGCGCCCCGTCCGGCTCGGACGGCGGGGCGGCACGCCGATCCTCGTCAATCGCCAGCTCGCGATCGCCAATGCCTTCGAGGATCTCCTGCACGAGCGCTGGCCGCGCTTCGGCCGCGCGGCGCGCCGGCTCTACGACCGGCTGGGCCTGCCCGTGAGCCGGTACATCCGCGCCGCCTGGGCCGCCGATCTCGTCTACCTCGCGATGAAGCCCGTGGAATGGGCGTTCTACCTCGCGCTCCTGCTGCTCGACCCGCGCGCCCCCGAGGCGCGGATCGACCGCATGTACCGCTGATCGCCGGGCCGCCGCTACCGCCGCCGCCGGGCCCGACGGCGCGGCGTGCGAGACGTTCGTCGAATGCGACAGCGGCCGGTGCGACATCTTCCGGCGTCAGCTCACCAGCCGGGATCCAGCGGCGGCTCGACCGGAGCGAAGTCGCTCACGTTCTCGAGATCGAGACTGCCCGCGCCGCCGTGCCGGAAGCAAGCGGTCGATCCGTCGGCGCGCACGGCGCACAGCACGTTATAGCCGCCTTCTGCGAACACGTACCGCGCGGGAGGGATTGGCATATCCCGACCGTCGTACCGCTTGCAGACGAGGGCATCCTGCTCGTCGATGGCACACACGGCGCCGGCCGTCGCGGTGATCGACCGATAGCGTCCCGGTGGAAACGCGGGCAGGTCCGGCCCCACGGTCAGGATGCTGACTCCATCGGCGGGTGGCCTGTGACAGGAGATGGTGCCGTCCGTCCGGAGGCCGCAGAAGATGCCGATGCTCAGCGCGAGCTCCGCGAAATCGTTGCCGGGCGGCGCCGTGGCATAATTCGACATGACGGTGCCGTCCGCTCGAACGGCGGCGTACATACCTTCCCACGCGCAGTACACGCGCGAAAATGGCCCGCCTTCCACGGGTTGGGCGCGCGTGGAGGGGCCGTCCGGCTCGCGCGGATCGTAGAGGAACATCCCGAACGCGCCGTCGGACTGGAGCGAGCAAACCCCGACGTCGCCCCACATGTTCGTCTGACGAAAAGCGACGACCTGCGAAGGGCTCTCCGGAATCGTGAATTCGGCCGCACGCAAGCGGCCATCCTCGGTGAGCCCGATGAGCCCGGACCGCGTGAGCTGGACGCGCCGGTAGATCCCGTCGGGCAGCGGCGGAGCATCGACGGCGTCGCCTGATTCCGACGATCCCCAGCAGCGATACGCGCCGTTCGCCTTGGTGACGCAGTAGCTTCCGAGGTCGTCGTCCACGGCCACCGTTCGTGCGCACACGAAGTCCGTCTCGATCCAGGCGCCATCCTCCGCGCATGTTTCGCGGCGGAAGCTCCCGTTACAGCGCGCTTCGCCGGCCGAGCACGCGCCGGAGGGGGCGTTCGGCCCGCCGCCCTGGCCGGCCGAGCCCGCCGGCGTTCCCGAGCTCGACGGATCGTCAGGCCCGGCCGCCGCCGAGCCATCGTGCTCCAGGATCGTCCTTCCGTCGCATCCCCAGGTCACCAGGAGGAGTGCGCTCGCCCATGTCCCCGCCGTTCTCTGCAAGCTCGCCATGGCCGAAGGATAACCGAAGCGTGTTTGGGCGGCGCCAGAAGAACGCGCTGAACCAGGCGCGCGATCCGTGCTGTTCGAATCCATGCTCAAGCCTTGATTCGCGCGCCGTTCGACTATTCCGATGAAGAAGGATCGAGCGACAGGCGACCCACGTGCGGAACGCGGGGGCGCGGGGGCGCCGTGCTACGATCCCCCTCGTGCCGAAGGAAAAGGCCAGGCCGGGCGAGACGCTCATCGCGCGCAACAAGCGCGCGGGCTTCGATTACGACCTCGGCGATCGGTTCGAGGCGGGGATCGTCCTCAAGGGGAGCGAGGTGAAGATGCTCCGCGCCGGCAAGGCCGACTTGACCGACTCGTTCTGCACGGTCCACAGGGGCGAGGCGTTCTTGCAAGGCGTGAGCATCGCCGCGATGGCCGCCGCCGCCTTCGGCCACCTGCCGAAGGGCGCGCGCAAGCTCCTCCTCCATCGGCGCGAGATCGAGCGCATCGACCACTCGATCGCCCGCGAGGGGATGACCGCCATCGCTACCCGGCTCTACTTCAAGGGCGGTCGGGCCAAGGTCGAGATCGCGCTGGCGAGGGGGAAGAAGACCTACGACAAGCGCGAGACCATCAAGGCGCAAGACGCCGAGCGCGAGGCGCGAGCCGTGGTGGTCCACGGACAGCGACGGTACGGAGGCGCGTGACGCAGGGCGCGCCATCTCCGGGAGCTCGTCATCCCCGCGCTCGCCGCCCTCGATCTCGCGCAGCCGTACGATCACGCGGGCGATGCGCCGCGCGGCGTCAGCGGGGGCCGCCGTGCACGGGCGCGTGCACCGAGCCGTTCAGGATGATCGACGCCCTCTCCCTCAGGTGCGGCGCGGCCGCCTGGACGGTGAAGAACGCGCCCGTAAGGTTCGTCCTGACGATGCTCTCGAACGCATCGACGCTCGTCCCGCCGAGCGGGGTCGCGCCGCTGATACCGGCGTTGGCGAACACGATATCGAGCTTGCCGAACGCCTCCGCCGCCCGCGCGGCCGCTCGCTCGATCGACGGGACGTCCTGCACATCGGCCCGGATCGCCAGGACGCCCTCGCCCAGCTCGGCCGCCGCGGCGTCGAGCGTCTCCTGGTTGCGGCCAGTGATCGCCACCTTCGCCCCCTCGGCGATGAACGCGCGCGCCGTCGCCAGCCCGATGCCGCTGTTGCCGCCGGTGATGAATGCCGTCTTTCCCTTCAGTCGCATGGTGGTCTCCAGTTCCCCTCGTTCGATACGCCGCTCGGGTCGGCGCTCCACGACGACCGGCGGTGTTGCCGGCCCACGGAGAAGAACCTAACCTGGGGCCTGCATGTCCGACATGTCAAAGATGCAACGTTTCAGGACATTCGCATCATCCCGGACAGGTGAGCCATGAGGACCATCGGGCTGATCGTTTATCCCGGCTTCTCCGCGATGAGCCTCGCGGTGACGGCCGTGTTCGAGACAGCCAACCTTCACGTGGGGACGCCGGAGTACAAGCTCACGCTGCTGTCGGAGCGGGGCGGGCCGGTGGCGACCTCGATCGGGTACGAGATCCAGACGGTGCCCTTCGGGCGCCGCGCGTTCGACACGCTGCTCGTCGGCGGCGACACCGACGGCTCGCCGGGCCCGCCGGGCGTGGCGCGCTATCTTCGCGCCGCCGCCCGGCGCACGCGCAGGATCGCCGGCGTGTGCACCGGCGCCTTCGTCCTGGCCGAGGCCGGGCTGCTGGACGGCCGGCGCGCGACCACGCACTGGTACTTCGCGCCCGGCTTGCAGCGGAAGCACCCGAGCGTCGCGGTCGACGACGATCG
This sequence comes from Sorangium sp. So ce836, assembly GCF_028553905.1. Classification (NCBI taxonomy): domain Bacteria; kingdom Pseudomonadati; phylum Myxococcota; order Polyangiales; family Polyangiaceae; genus Sorangium; species Sorangium sp. So ce836. The sequence goes on from NZ_CP102233.1 coordinate 8,607,049, forward strand.
CATCTTCATCGTCGACGGCCCGATCTGGACGTCGGCCGGCATGAGCGCCGGGATCGACCTCGCGCTGGCGCTGGTGGAGGCGGACCTCGGCGTCGAGGTCGCCCGGATGGTGGCGAGGAAGCTCGTCGTCTATCACCGGCGCGCCGGCGGGCAGTCGCAGTTCTCGGCCTTGCTGGACCTCGACGCGAGATCGGACCGCGTCCAGACCGCGCTGACCTACGCGCGGGAGCACCTGAGCGCGGACCTGTCCGTCGAGCAGCTGGCGCGCGCCGCGCACCTGAGCCCCCGCCAGTTCAGCCGCGTGTTCCGCGAAGAGACCGGACAGTCGCCGGCCAAGGCCGTGGAGCGGCTGCGCGTCGAGGCCGCGCGGATCATGATGGAGTCCGGCCGGTTCTCGATCGACGAGGTCGCGCGCGAGAACGGCTTCGGCAACCGCGAGCGCATGCGGCGCTCGTTCGTCCGGGCCTTCGGGCAGCCGCCGCAGGCGCTCCGCCGCGCGGCCGGGCAGCTCGATGGCCGATCCTGAGCCGGCGGCGGGCGAGGCGGGCGCGAGCGCGTCACGGCGCGCGCGGCGATGACTCCGGCGCCTGGGCCCTGCGGGCGAGGGTGACGTACCGGAGGAGCAGGCTGATCGCGGACCAGAGCGCGAGCAGGGCGAGCGGCCAGGCGAGCAGGCGCGGAAAGCACACGGCGACCGCCGCGCCGCCGAGGAGCAAGAGCGCCCCGCCGAGCAGGATCGCGCCCTCGGCCGCGCCGAGGACGCGGCGGTTCGCCATCGCCGCGCCCACGGTGTTCGCGAGGCGCAAGGCGCCCGCGGCGGAGCGCCCGGTCCCGGCCCCCTGCGGGCGGCGCCTCCTGTCGTGGACCGCGCGGCGCCGCGCGTGGAGCACGATCTCGGTCGCGCCGCGGAGATCTTCCTCGTACTGCGCCTGCATGCGCCCGGCGAACTCCTCATCCTCGATCGCCACGTCGATCTCGCAGTTCTCCAGCCAGCTCGCGATATTGAGGTTGCTCGACCCCACGCGCGCCCAGCGGCCATCGGCCACCGCGGTCTTCGCGTGGAGCATCGAGCCGTTCCACTCGTAGACGCGCACGCCGGCCTCGAGCAGCGGGCGATAGCCGGCCCGCGACAGCCTGCCGATGACCGGGACGTCGCTCGTGCCCGGGACGAGCAGGCGCACGTCCACGCCGTCGCGCGCCGCAGCGGTCAGCGCCTGGACGTACGGCGCGATGCCGACGAAGTACGCGTCCGTCAGCCAGAGCGTCCGCTGCGCCAGCGCGGCGACCATCTGCTCGAGCCGGTAGAGCCCGGTGGTGCTCGGCAGCTTCGCCACGACGCGCAGGTCCACGGGGCCGACCGCCGGCGGAACCTCGGTGAGGGCGGGCAGATCGGCGGGCAGGCTCTCACCGAGGGTCGCCCAGTTGTCGGCGAACGCCTCGGCGAGCGCGCGCACCGCCGGCCCCCGCACGGCGATGCCGGTGTCGCGCCACGGCGGCACGCCCCGCGCCGCGTCGCCGAGCCACCTGCCGCTGACGCAGACGCCGGAGACGAAGCCGACCTCGGCGTCGACGACGAGCAGCTTGCGATGATCGCGCGTCACCCACCCGAACGGGCTGGTGAAGCTGAACGGGTTGTAGGTGCGGACCTCCCCGCACGCCGCGCGCAGCGGGCTCCAGAAGTGGTCCGTCGACGCGCACAGGCACCCGAACCAGTCGCGGATCACGCTGACGTGGACGCCAGCCGCGGCGCGCTCGGCGAGCGCGTCGCGGAACTCGCGCGCCAGCGCGTCGTCGTCGAAGAGGTAGTTCTCGAACAGGATCGAGGTGCGCGCGGCCCGTATCGCGGCGAGCCATGCGTCGAAGTTCGCTCGCCCGTCGATCAGCAGATCGACCCTGTTGCCGCCGATGAGCGGCGCGCCAGCGACCCGACTGAAGGTTTGCCGTGCGACGGCGCGCAGCGGCGCGTTCGTCGTGGGGATGCGCGCAGGGACGCGAGCGGCGGTCATGGCACACGTTCAATGCCAGAGTTTTCGTGCGTCGTCGCGCGCCGCGTCGACGACGGTCCCGGGGGTCGCCTGACGAGCGCGGCCCGAACGAGAATACGGCATGCTCGACCAGGCTTGAGGGTCACCGGCGAGCTGCGGCCGCGCCGACCGTCGTCGCTCCCCGTCCGCGCCCCGCGCGAGCGCGGGCGGCGGCCCCGCGGCGCGCGCGCCGCTCGGGCGGCGGCGCGCGTAGGGGATGGCGCTCGCCGTCGCCGCGCTCCTCGCGGCGTGCGGCCAGGCGGCCGAGGAGCGCGCGCCGGCCGCGTCGTCCGCCGGCGGCGGCGCGGAGGCGACCTCGGGCGCCGCCGGCGGCCGCACCGATCGGCGGCTGCGGCTCACGCGCCTCGAGGGGCTCGACGCGGACTGGGCGCAGCATCGCCGCTTCGTCTCGCCGTACCACTGGGCGCCGCAGCGCTGGGGCTACAACGCGTCGTGCGCCTGCACCCGCAGCCCGGCGCGACGAGCGTGCGCGTCGCGTTCCGGGGCGTGACGCAGCCCGGCGCCGACTCCGGCTGGCGCTGGGGCCTCGTGGCGACGGACCCGGAGCTCTCCACGCCGCGCTACAGCCCGCTGCGGCGAGGGAGCGACGGCGAGCTCGATTTCTGCGTCGACGCGGGCGAGAACGTCTATCTGATCGTGGTCGCGACGCCGACCGAATACAAGAAGATCGTCTGGACGAACCCCTCGGACGGCCCCGCGTACCCGTCGATCCATCGCTATCCGTACATGGTGCAGCTCGACGGGGCGTGGCTGGCCGGGTTCCAGGACGGCCAGCTCGAGGCGTGCCCGCAGGGCACGGCGCGGCACGCGAACGGCGGCGGGTGCGCGCCCGCGGGCACGCCGTCGAGCGTCTACGTCGGTCCTCACGCCGCGATCCTCGGCGGCGAGGTGACCGGCGACGTCCGCGTCGAGGATCATGCGACCATCGTGCGCGGCAAGATCTCCGGCGGCCGGGTCGGCGCGCTCAGCCTTGTCGGGCAAGGCGGCCCGGGCATCCAGGCGCGCGGGTTCGACGTGAGCGGCTCGGCGACGGTCCAGACCACGTTCTATCCGCTCGGCTGGTTCGTCAGCGGCCAGTCCGTCTCCGGGACGGCGCGGCTGCTCGGAGATGTCGAGTTCGTCGCCGCGTCGAAGTCGAGCGACACGTTCTACGGGTTCGTCCCCGACGACTGGCGAGGAGAATCGACGGTGACCGAGGTGACGGTCGCGCCGCCGTACACCTGGCGCCGTTGAGGCCGCGATCCCCCGTCGACCGCCGCTCCGTCGAGGCGCGCTCAGCCCTTCCAGGCGACGCGCTTCCCCGCGGCGGAGGCCTCGGCGATCGTGTCGACCAGCCGGTGGAGCTTCAGCGCGTCGCGGAACGTCGGCGCGACCGAGGTGCCCTCCGCGAGATCCTTCGCGAAGGCCGCATACAGCTGCGCGATCTGGTACGCGTCGTCGGACAGCCCGGCCCGGGGGATCCAGGACAGGCGCTCCGGCGTCGGGATCGGCTGGAGCGGCTGCCCGTCGCCGCGGGCGCCCGAGAGGCTCAGATCGTGGGACAGGACGAGATCGCCCTCGGTGCCCGTGAAGGTGCAGTTGAGGATGGGACCATTGCGCTTCGCGGTCTCGAAGTGGGCCGAGACGACCGCTCCGCCCACGAGCGTCCCTGAGAGGAGCGTCTGGTCCGGCGCCGTCACCGGCACGACCTCGCCCGTCTCGATCACCGTGGTCTCGTCGAACTGGCGGGCGACGAGGCTGGACAGGCTCTCGAGCTCGCCGACCGCGGAGAGCACCGTGTCGAGGAAGTGCGCGGCGACGATCGTGAGCACGTGGACGCCGTTCTTCGCGTCGGCCACATACGCCTCGGCGCGCGGCCGCCGCGCGCCGCCCATCGGCAGCGCGACGTGCATCGTCACCGAGCGCAGCCGGCCCACGTAGCCCTCGGCGATCAGCTCGCGCAGGTGACGCACGCTCGGCGCGAGGCGCCGCTGGAGCCCGATCGCCGTGCGGACGCCGGCGGCCTCGGCGGCCCCGGCGAGCTCGGCGGCCTCGGCGAGCGAGACGCCGAGCGGCCACTCGCACAAGATGTCCTTCTTCGCGGCGACGGCGGCGCGGACGGGCCGCGCGTGCTCGGGCGCGCGGACCGAGACGACGACGAGATCGACGTCGGGGTGCTCGATCAGCGGCTCGGCGCGGTCGAACGCGTGGCGCGCCCCGAAGCGGCGCGCGGCCTCGTCGGCGCTCGCCTGCCTCGTGGTGCTCACCGCCGCGAGCTCGTACGCGTCGCCGAGCGCCGCGAGCGCCGGCAGGTGCGTCGCCACCGCCCAGCCCCGGTCCGGGCTCGCCCCGACGACGCCCACGCGAATCTTCTTCGATCCTCGGATTCCGCTCATGGTCTCTCCTCGATGGCCCGCTCCGGCCGAACCGGAGGGCCGCTCCGCTATAACCGGAGGGTTGCTCCGGTTAAGATACGGAGGGATCCTCCGGTTTGCAATGCCCTCCGCGCGATCGACCTCGACCCCCCCGTCCGCCGGCGCGAGCGAGCCGTCTTCTGCCGGCGCGAGCGAGCCGCAGCGCCCGCTCCGCGCGGACGCGCGGCGCAACCGCGAGCGGCTCCTCGTCGCGGCCGACGAGGTGTTCACGGAGCGCGGCGCCGACGCGTCGCTGGAGGACATCGCCCGTCGCGCCAACGTCGGGATCGGCACGCTCTACCGGCATTTCCCCACGCGCGAGGCGCTGCTCGCCGCGACCGTCGAGGATCAGCTGCACGCGCTCGCGCGGAAGACGCAGGCGCTCGCGGGGTCGGCGTCGCCGGGCGACGCGCTGGCGGAGTTCATCGCGGCGTTCGTCGCGCACGCGAGCACCTACCGCGGCCTGGCGACCTCGCTCGGCGTCGCGTTCCACAGCGGCTCGCCGGCGTGCTGCGCGGCTTCCGAGGCGGCTTCCCACCTGCTCTCGCTCGCCCAGGCAGCAGGAGAGATACGGCGCGACATCGACCTGGACGACATCGTGAGCCTTGTGACGGCGATCGCGCTCGCCGCGCAGCAGCCGCCCGAGGGCCCGGCGCGCGCGCAGCGCCTCCTGGCGACCTTCCTCGCGGGGCTCCGGACGCCCTCGTCTCCGCCGCAGGCGGCTGCCTCGGCGCCGCGGGCGCGCAAGGGCGCTCCAGCGCCTGCCGCCGGCCGAGGCGGCGCCGCGGCGTCGCCGGGCAGCAGCGGTGAGCGCCGGCGCGCCGGCAGGCGGCGCTAGAGCGACAAGCCGGGCTTCGGCGCCGCTACGAGGCCGAGTCTCCGGCGGCGTACGCGCCCCATCACCCCTGGAGTCATCGCGAAGCCACCAAGGTCGCGAGCTTTTCGGGGCTCATCATCCAGTAGATGCGCTCGATGCCCTCGGCGGACGCGTCGATGGACGCGAGCGCCAGCGCGATGCCGTCCCGACGGATGAGGACGGACGGCTGGCCGTTCGTCTCCAGCCACGTGACGGTGGTGCCCGGCCAGAAACGGGTCGCGAATCCAGCGATGAGCTTCGCGACGCGCTCGCGGCCGTGCACCGGGACGCGGGCCGCCATCCGCACGCGCCCGTTGCTGTCCGTGGTCGACGCGACGTCGGCCGCGAAGAGGCGCTCGAGCGCCGAGAGATCCCCCTTCTGCGCGGCGGCGACGAAGCTCTCGAGGAGGCGCCGCTGCTGCTCGACGTCGACCGGGGCGCGACGCTCGCCAGCGAGGTGCTTCCGCGCGCGGGCGAACAGCTGGCGCACGTTCGCCTCGCCGAGATCGAGGATCCCGGCGATCTCCTCGTACGGGTAGTCGAACACCTCGCGGAGCACGTACACCGCGCGCTCCGTGGGCGAGAGCTTCTCGAGGAGCACGAGCACGGCCAGGGCGAGGCCTTCCTGCGTCTCGGCGCCGAGCTCCGCGCCGGGGCTCGTGTCGATCGGCTCGGGAAGCCAGGGCCCGACGTACGCCTCGCGGCGGACACGCGCGGACTGGGCCACGTTGATCGCCAGGCGCGTGGTGGCGGTCACCAGGAACCCCGTCGGCTCGTGCACGGTCGCCCGGTCGGTCGCCTGCCAGCGGACCCAGGTGTCCTGCACGACGTCATCCGCCTCGGCCCGGCTGCCGAGGATCCGATACGCGATGCCGAGGAGCCGGGGCCGCAGCGCGAAGAACGGGTCGGCGGCAGGCTGCGGGCCTTCGGGGACGCGGGGCGCCGTCACTTTTCTTGCTCCGACCTGTCACAAGGCGGCGGGCTGTCCGGTCCTCCCCGCAACGGAGCATCCGGTCGGGATGCGCGAACCAGGAGAATCGTCATGAAGGTCGTCGTGTTCGGGGGTAGCGGGCTCATCGGGAAGAAGCTGGTCGGGATCCTTCGCGCGAAGGGCCACGAGGTTACACCGGCATCGCCCTCCACGGGCGTCGACATCGTGAGCGGCGCCGGCGTCGCCGAGGCGGTCCGCGGCGCCGAGGTCGTCGTGGACGTGGTCAACGCGCCCTCGTTCGAGGCCGATGCGGTGATGAGCTTCTTCCAGAGGGCGGCCGGCGTGATCCTGCCCGCCGAGGCCGCCGCGGGCGTCCGCCATCACGTCGCGCTCTCCGTCGTGGGGGCCGACCGCCTGCCGACGAGCGGTTACATGCGCGCGAAGGTGGCGCAGGAGGCGGCGATCCGCGCGGCAGGGGTGCCGTACACGATCGTGCGCGCGACCCAGTTCTTCGAGTTCGTCAACGCGATCGTCGACGCCGCGACGAAGGGCGACACGGCCACGCTGACGCCTGCCCTCCTCCAGCCGATCGCGGCCGACGACGTGGCGGCTGCGCTCGCAGCCGTCGCGGAGGAGACGCCCAGGAACGGCATGATCGAGATCGCCGGCCCCGAGGCGATCGGCCTCGACGAGCTCGGCCGCCGGTGGCTCGCGGCGAAGAAGGACCCGCGCAAGGTCGTCACGGACGCCGCAGCCGGGTATTTCGGGGCGCAGCTCGACGACCGCTCGCTCACCCCCGGCCCGGCCCCGCGGCTCGGAGCCCTCCGCTTCGATGCGTGGCTCGCGCGCGTGTGAGGAACCGACCGCGGGGTCCGGCGTCACCGGCTAGCTCCGCGTGTCAGAAATCCCGCCAGAAAAACCGGTCGATGGCGAGCGGTTGACGGAAACAGCAGCAATCTTGATAGTCTCGCCTGCTTCGCCCCCGAGGGTGGCTCCGGTGTGGCCCAACGGGACGCCCTGCGCCGCCGTATCGCCCGCGGGTAAGGGTTCGTGGCATCACCGGTCCCACCGTACGGCCACGCTGCACGCGCTGGATGAGATTCAACTTCATCTCACCCCGTGCTATTTCTGAACCAGCGCATTCACTCGACGATGGGATGAGGTCAGCTTCATGAAAGTATACGTTTTCAAATCGTTGCCGCCGTTTCTTTGGGGTTACACGCGCGACATCCGTGCGATGTGGGCGCTGGAAGAGTGTGGGATCGCCTACGAGGCAGTCGGGCTCGATTGCGGGCCGAACGGTCTTCAGGACGAGGTCGATTTCGGAACGGTCTCGCCATTCAAACAAGTTCCGACGATCGACGACGACGGGTACATCTTGACGGAGTCGGGCGCGATTCTGCTTTATATTGCGGAGAAATCCGAAAAATTGATTCCTTCTGATCTGAAGGGGCGCGCGCAGGTCTATCGCTGGACAATCACGTCATTGAACAACATCGAGCCTTTTTCTCTGCCGATTCTATTTGCCGATCTTCAAGGCGACTCAAATCCCCATTTACAGGCGTTGCGCCCTTGGCATGTCGAGATACTCGGTCGCTTCTTGCCGACGATCGACCAAATGCTGCAGGCTCAGCCGTTCATCACGGGGGCTGACTTCACGGTTGCCGACATCATTCTCACGTGCGTATTGCGCGAGCTTCGTAAGACGGAGATCCTCGCCAAGTATCCGAACGTCGAAAACTATCGCCGTCGCTGCGAAGAGCGGCCCGCGTTCGTGAAAGTCCTGAACGCCTACGAAGACCGCCTCGGCATTCCCCGCGGAAGCGCGCGATGAGCGACCCGCCGACGCCAAAGCTCTCCGCGCGCTGCTCGGCGCTCCGAGGACGCCACGAGCGGCCAGCCCGGCACGGGTACACCGAATGACTGCGCGGCAAAGAGCCCCGCGGGCGTGTTTCTCTCGTATGCCCAGGAGGACGCCGAGCTGCGCGCAGAGCGCGAGGACCACCTCGCCGGCCTCCAGAAGGAAAGAAGAAGGAGGAGCCAAGCCGCAACGCGCCCGACCCTTCGCCTGTCGACACCGCCCCGCCGACTGCGGCGGCGCCGCTGCCCAGCGCGACCGCCGCGGCATCCGCGGGCGCGGTGAGCCGCCATCAGGCAATGGCGGTCGTGATGGCGCAGGCTCGAGTACGAGCGCTAGCCTGCACGTTTCTTCGTGGCCGACGGTACATCGAGCAGCCGGCCGATGGCCTCGTGGACGACTCAACTACCCTGCGGCCGTCTACTCCCAGTCGGTCGCGGCGGCGGACGTGAACGGCGACGGCAGGCCCGACCTCGCCGCCGCGAACTACCTCGACGGAGACGTGAGCCAGCGCAAGCGCCACGCGCGGCGCGGGGCATCGCTGGATCCGCCCGAACCGCGCGAGAGGAGACGGGCACCGGAACGATTGACCCAGGAACGAAGGGTCGATTAAACTCAGCACCAATGAAGAGCCTGGGGGTCTTCGAGCGCGCTGCGCGAGCGATGCAGCCGCGCTCCGTACATGGAACCGCGGGGCACGTCCTGCTCGGCCTCATCTGGGTTGCCGGCTGCGGGGCCGGCGCAGCCGTGATCCCAGGGCGCGTACTGCCGGAGAATGCAGCCGATCTCCTTCGCGCTGCGCCGGGCACCTACCAGCCGTCGCCCGCGCAGATGCAAGGTTTTTCGGGCGACGACGAGCTTGGCCAGATCCTCGAGGGCGCGGTGCCCCCTGCGGCGCACGCCAGACTGCGGCATGACCTGGCGCTCGACTGCCTCGCTGGCGCCACGGCCGAGGTGTATATCGAGGCGAACCGAGGACCGGTCAAATCGCTGAGGCAGTGGCTCGCCTGGAAGTGCGGCGTGGCCTCCGCCGTGCTCACATGGCGGGTCGATGCAGCGCGCGGGCGCGACAAGAGCGGGCGCCTCGATCGACGACTCGCCGCGTTCGCGCGCCGGTTATGGGCGCTGCATCCAGCGGCTAGCGCCTACGGTGTCGCGCGGCGGACCCGGGGGCAATGGGCAATCCAGGGCGTCGTGCTCGACAGCGGCGGGGTCGTGTTGGCCCCGACGCCGAAGCGCTTCTCCCCCGGAGACACCCTGGCCCTCGACCTGCGCGCCCCTCCCAGCCTGGTCGATCCCGCGTTCTACATCGACGCGGAAGGGGGCAAGGTGATAAGACAGAGCGTCCAGCCCGGGCCGGACGGGAAGCTCACGTTGCGTCACAAGCTGCCCATGAAGCCCGGACGCTACTTCGTCGAGCTGAACGCGGTTCAGGTCACGAGACCCGACGTGGCTCCCGACGAGCTCTGGCACCGGGCAGTCTTGCTGTTTCCCGTCTATGTCGGGGTCGCCGAGCCGGCGGCGCCCGACAGCTTCATCCTGAACCCATCGCCCAATCCGCCGGACCGCGCGACCTGGGCGGATGCGATCGTGGCCGCGTACAACGCGGAGCGGCGTCGGTTCGGCCTCGCGCCGCTCGCTCTGGACCCGGCGGTGGGGGCGATCGCGGCGAGGCGGAGCGAGTCGACCGCGCGCGCGGACGAGGTGTTGCCGCCAGACGATACCCTCGCTGCACAGCTGAAGGCGAACGGGGTATTGCCAGAGAAAACCTGGCAATCTACGGGGAGCGCTGAGTTCATCTCCGAGCACGTGGCCGTGATGCTTCGGAACCCTTCGTCGAGGTATGCTCTCCTTTCTCCCGGGGCGACCCGGATCGGGATCGGCATCACCCCCGGCGCCCCTCCTCCTGCCGAGGATCCGCCTTCCGAGGAACCGTCAGGCGAGGTGCCCAGCTGGTATGTCGAGCTGGTCGTGAACGAGAGACCGGTGCAACCAGGTGAAGCGCACCCCGTGCAACCGGTTGAATCGGCGCGACCGGCTCAATAAGCGCAACCAGCTGAGCAGCGCTCCAGCAACGATGGGATCTTGCGCCGTGCATGGCGGTGGCCAGGGAGACCAGGGACGCCTGCCGGAGCTCACGCGAGGCTTCGGCGCGCGGGCCCGTCGCGAGGGGCATACGGCCTATAGCCACGCTGCACGCGCTGGTTGACCAAGAGAACCTTACGCGATCCGCATCCTCCCCGAAAAGTGACGCTGGTTCAGCGGCTTATCGAAGAGCTCCTCGCGCCGGCGCGCGCCCCCCTCCCCCGCCTGCTCTCGTTCCGCGAGGCCGACCTCAGCCGGCGGGAACGCACGAGGTGACCTCGAAGTGCCCGCACGCGGCGAGGTCCGTGCTGCCGGAGCCGACGGAGAGATCCCACGAGAGGCCCGAGGGGGTGCCGACGAATGGCTCGACCGTGATCGTGCCCTCGACCTCATCGAGCCCGATCTTCGCGCGCGCGGTGCCCTGAGGCGTCTCGACGCCGACGGTGAAGGTGCCCGGTTGGCCGTCCCATCCCCCGATCCCCACGACGAGGACGTCCTCCAGGTTCAGTCCGGGTGACGGCGTGCAGGCCGAGACGGCGTCCGGCCAGATCTCGACGAAGAGCACCAGCCCGCCCCCTCCGCAGCTCGTCTGCGAGAAGGTCTGGCCGGGTGGAACCATCCGGCTGGGCCCTGCGTCGCCGGGCCCTGCGTCTTGGGCAGCGCCCGCGCCGCTCGAGCTGCTGCCCGAGCCACCGCTGCCCCCGGAGCCCTCGGAGCTGCCAGCCTCCGGGACAGTGGTCACGGACCCGCCGCACCCAGCGAGCGCGGCGACGAGCAGACAAGCGCGGAGACGCATCGCCACCGACATACCGACCAGGACGGGCGATCACAAGCGCGCGACGCGGCATCGCGGCCACGCCCTAATGCCAGGCGAGGCGCCGAGTCGCCGGATTGCGACGGTTCGGTACCGCGGAGCAGTCCCGTCAGGGATTGCTGACGTGCGGAGCTCGACGCGGTCGAGCTACATATCCTGGACGACCGCCGACGACCGCTTCAGCGCGCGGCTGTCGCGCAGCGGCGCGTTGCCGAACATGCGCGAATACTCGCGGCTGAACTGCGAGGCGCTCGTGTAGCCGACGCGGTACGCCGAGACCTCGGCGCCCATGCCCTCTTCGACCATCAGGCGGCGCGCCTCGAGCAGGCGCAGGCGCTTCTGGTACTGCAGCGGGCTCATCGCGGTGGCCTCCTTGAACCGCTTGAAGAACGCCGCCCGGCTCATCCCCGCGGCGCGCGCGAGCGCGTCGATATCGACGTCCTCGTCGAGCGATGACTGCAGTCGATGGACCGCCTCGGCGATGCGGTGCGCCTGGCTGCCCGCGCGCACGAGCTGGCGGATCGCCGGGCCGTCGGGGCCCTTCAGCAGGTGGAACATCAGCTCCTTCGTCACGAGCGGCGCGAGCACGGCCGCGTCGTCGGGCGTCACGAGCAGCGCGCCCAGCCGGATCGCGGCGTCGAGGATACGGTCGCTCGCCTTGCCGATGAAGATCGCGCGCCCCGGGCGCTCGACGTCGTCCGGCCGCGCGCGGTCGAGCTGCGCCGCGACCTCGCGCAGCGCGACCGCATCGAAGTCCAGCTTCAGGCACAAGAGCGGCTGCGCCGGCGACGCGCCCACGACCCGGCTCGTCACCGGCAGGTCGATCGGACTGACGACGTAGTGCGGCTCGCGCTCGCGATAGACCTGCCCCTCGAGCAGGATCTCCTTCGTGCCCTGCGGGACGATGCAGATCGACGCGCGCCAGTGCCGCTTCGCGCGCTGCTGCGGGCGCGAGACTTTGATGCAAGAAATTCCGGGCACCGGCGAGGCGTGCACGCCGTCGTCGGGGCACCACCGTGCGATGAGGTCCTTCAGCTGTTCGCGCGCGGGGATCACAAGGGCAGCCTAGCCCCGCGTAGACGATCGGGCAAGAACTGGAGACGGCCGTGTATTTCGCGCGCGCCGCGCAGGTGCCATGGTGGATCGCGAACCAAGGAGGTCTGTATGCGTATCTTCCTCACGGGAGCCAGCGGCTTCATCGGCTCTGCCATCATCCCCGAGCTCGTCCGCGCCGGCCACCGCGTGCTCGGCCTCGCGCGCTCGGACGCGTCCGCCGCGAAGCTCGCCGCCGCCGGCGTCGACGTGCACCGCGGCGATCTCACGGATCTCGATGGCCTGCGCCGCGGCGCCGCGGCCTGCGACGGGGTGATCCACTGCGCGTTCTCCCACGACGACTTCAACGATTACGCCAACAACTGCGCGAAGGACCGCGGCGCGATCGAGGCGCTCGGCGGCGCGCTCGCGGGCTCCGATCGCCCGCTCGTCATCGCCAGCGGCATTGCGCGCCTCACGCCGGGCCGCGTCGTCACCGAGGACGAGACGCCCGACGAGTCGACCGGCGGCCTGCGGGCCGCCTCCGAGCGGCTCGCCCTCTCGTTCGCGAGCCGCGGCGTGCGCGTGTCCTCGCTGCGGCTGCCGCCATCGGTCCACGGGGATGGCGACCACGGGTTCGTCCCGATGCTGATCGAGATCGCGCGCAAGACCGGGCGCTCCGGGTACATCGGTGACGGCAAAAACCGGTGGCCCGCGGTGCATCGGCTCGACGCCGCGCGGCTGTTCGTCCTCGCGCTCGAGAAGGCGCCGGCCGGCGCGCGGCTCCACGCGATCGGCGAGGAGGGGATCCCGACCCGCGACATCGCCGGCGTGATCGGCCGCAAGCTCGGCCTGCCGGTCGAGTCGGTCCCGAGGGAGAACTTCGGCTGGCTCGGCGGGTTCTTCGCGCTCGACACCCCCGCGACGAGCGCGCTCACGCAGGCGCGGCTCGGCTGGAAGCCCGAGCAGCCCGGCCTGCTCGCCGGCCTCGAGCACGGTGCCTACTTCGCGCGCGCATAGCCGTTGTCATGGCTCCAACCCGGGTTTGGAGGGCCGGCAGGCCGGTCAGCCCTTGCTCAGCGGCCGCGCGATATGAACGATCTTCTCCCGCGCGAACCTGCACGCATCGTCGTCGTCCGTGGCGGCGGGCCAGAGCAGCTCCATGTACCCGGGCGGGATCTCGAACGGCAGGGGCTTGGTGCGGAGGTGCGGCCTGACGGCGCGGATGTCGGCGGCGACGATCTCGGGCACGGTCGCCAGCATCGCGGTGCCGTCGATCAGCGCGCCCAGGTTGGAGAAGCTCGCGACGGAGCACCGGATCCTCCGCGTCTTGCCGAACGCGTCCTCCACGAAGCCGCGCAGGTCCCCGTTGTACGAGACGATGACGTGATCGTGCGCGAAGTACTCGGCCTCGGTCAGCTTGCGCAGGCGCGCGTGGCGCGGGTCGTAGAGGCAGGTGAAGCCGGTCTTTAAGAGCCGCTGCCGGCGGATGTTCGAGGGCAGATCGTCGGCGACCGTGACCGCCGCGTCGACGCCGCCCGCGAGCGCCGCGCCCACCGTGCGGAACTGCACGGGCACGGCGACGACGCGCATGCGCGGCGCCTCGCGCTCGAGCGCGCGCAAGAGCGGCGGGAGCAGCCACACCTCGGCCGTGTCGGAGAGCCCGAGGCGGAGGGTGCGCTCGCACGTCTTCGGGTCGAAGGTCGGCGGCGCCAGCGCGGCCTCGATGAGGGCGCCGAGGTGCGGCTTCAGCGCCGCGCGCAGCCGTTCGCCGCGGCCCGTCAGCGCGAGCCCGCGCCCGCTCCGCACGAAGAGCGGCGCGCCGGTCGTCGCGGTCAGGCGCCGGAGCGCGGCGCTCACCGCCGGCTGCGTCAGGTACAGCCGGCTCGCCGCCTCCGTGACGCTGCCCGCCTCGGCGACGACCGCGAAGACGCGGAGCAGGTTCAGGTCGAGGTTCTTCCCATAAACATCAGTCATATCTGGAATACATCTTATTCATTGGAGCAATGAAAGGCGAGCGCCTAGGGTAACGACATGACGACGACGAACACCACCAAGCTCGGCAAAACTGGCCCCTCCGTCTTCCCCCTCGCCCTCGGCTGCATGAGCATGGCCGGCGGCAGCGCGTACGGCGCGAGCGACGAGGCGGAGAGCATCGCGACCATCCACGCGGCGCTCGATCGGGGCGTGAACGTCCTCGACACCGGCGACTTCTACGGCATGGGCAAGAACGAGATGCTCGTCGGCCGGGCGATCAAGGACCGGCGCGACAAGGTCGTGCTCAGCGTGAAGTACGGCGGCCTGCGCGCGCCCGACGGCGCCTTCCTCGGCTTCGACGCCCGTCCGATCGCGACGAAGAGCTTCCTCGCCCATAGCCTGTCGCGCCTCGGCGTCGACTACATCGACATCTACCGGCCCGCGCGCCTGGACCCGGCGGTCCCGATCGAGGACACGATCGGCGCCATCGCCGACATGGTGAAGGCGGGCTATGTCCGCCACATCGCCCTCTCCGAGGTGGGCGTGGAGACGATCCGCCGCGCCGCGAAGGTGCACCCGATCGTGGACCTCCAGATCGAGTATGCGATCGTGAGCCGCGGCCCCGAGGCGACGATCTTCCCCGCGCTCGCCGAGCTCGGCATCGCGGTCACCGCGTACGGCGTGCTCTCGCGCGGCCTGCTGGCCGGGAGCAAGCCGGCCGGCGCGGGCGACATGCGGGCCCACCTGCCGCGCTTCTCGGGCGAGAACGGCCGGAAGAACCAGGCGCTCGTCGACGCCTTCATCCGCCTCGCCGAGAGGCGCGGCGTCACCCCCGCGCAGCTCGCGGTCGCCTGGGTCCGCGCCAAGGGCGCCGCGCAGGGCGTCACGGTGATCCCGACGATGGGCGCGCGCACGCGCAAGCAGCTCGAGGATGCCCTCGCCGGCCTCGAGATCGCGCTCTCGCCCGCCGACGTCGCCGAGCTCGAGGCCGCCGTCCCCGCGGAGCAGATCGCCGGCGACCGCTACCCCGCGCCCATGATGGCGATGCTCGACAGCGAGAAGTGACCGGCGGGCGCCCGCAGGCCGCGGCGTGGACGCGGCCTCCTCGATGGATGCATGAGCCGTCGAGACGGCGTCACCCTTCCAGGAGGGGCGGGTCTCGCCGGCGCGGGGCGGCGCCGGCGCCGCCCCGCGGGCTCACGGCGCGTCGAAGCGGTACGCGGTCGCCTGCGCCGACGCGCGCTGGCCGAAATCGTCGCAGAAGGCCGACAGGGCGCGATAGCCGCTCGTGGGCAGCATCTTCCGGAACTCGAGGTGCGTGACGAGGCAGAACGCGCAGGCCTCCAGGTAGCTGAGGTCGCGATCCCGGGGCAGCCCGGCGCGCACCGCCTCGATGTTGTCGTCGAGCCAGGCGAGCATGTTGAGCAGGCTCTTCTGCAGCTTCGCGAGCTGCGCGTCCTCCTTCGGCGTCCCCGCGAGCTGGCCCATGATCAGCGTGACCTCCGTCGCCATCGCCTGCACGACGAGCTCCTGCGCGTTCGCGGGCAGCGCCTCGGTGAGGTGCTCGGGCCAGACCACGCGCCGCTGCGCGGGCGCCCGGCGGGCGAGCTCGCGGCAGATGTTGAGCGAGCCGAGCCACGTGGTCGCCCCCGTCCGCAGGATCGGCATGCGCAGCGCGGGGTTGCCCGAATAATCCGCGGCGTCCACGGAGCGCAGATCGGGGACGACCTGGAAGGCGTAGGCGACCCCGAGCTCCGCGGCGAAGATGCGCGTGACGCGCGTGAAATGGGAGCTCGAACGGCCGACGAGCGTGGGGAGGCTGCCAGGATCGGGGGTGGGCTCGGTCACCCGCACGACGTACCACGAGCGCCGCCGCGAGGGCCAGACCGCCGAGGGATCGCCGGGGCGGCAGGTCCCTCGTGCCGTACAGGCACGCTGCACACGTCGGTCGCATAGAGGACCTCCGTCCACTTCGATCTCGCGAGAAAGCAGCGCTGAACCGAGAATCGCTCACGGATCGAGATCCGCCGCTCGCGACGTCGGGCGGACGAGGCGCCCCCCACATGGGCTGGCCCTGGACCGCGCCTGAGAGCGTCCCCCTGGGAAAAAACCGCCAGGACGCCAGGGACGCCAGGAGAGCAGAAGATTTTTCCGGCGTCCCGACCGGCTGTCCCATCCCCGCAGGCGGGCTCCGCCCGTCGACAGCACATGAATCCACGACACGGAGCGCGACTCGATAGATATTTCCAACACCCCATCTTCCTGAGGAAAGCTCGCCAGATGAACGACAACACCCCCCTGTGCGCGCACCACAGCAGGAGCTCGCGACAACCATCGATGTCCAGCATCGTGATTGCATTGCAGTGATGCCATCGAACAAACGCGCCTCATCCGCCATTGCGCATTGCATCGCGCGCGATCGCGTGCTTTCTAATCTGTTCATGAATCGGTCGAGCGGCGTTCGTCGCGCGACCATCACCATGAAGAGGTTACCTTGCTTTACTATAACACTCCGCTTCGACTGGTCTTGTGCCTGACCATCGGCCTCTCGGCGACGGCCTGCAACGGCCTCAACATCGATCCAGAGGATTGGGGCATCGGCGGCGGCGACGGCTCGGACGACGGCGACGCCGCCAGCACGACCGACAGCGCCAGCAGCTCGAGCCAGGGCGGCGGCAGCGCCACCGCCGGCTCCGGCGGCGCGGGCGGCGACGCCACCACCGGCGGCGCGGGCGGCGACGCCACCACCGCGGGCTCCGGCGGCGAGGGCGGCAGCTCCACCACCACGGCCGGCGCCGGCGGCGCGGGCGGCGCGGGCGGCGGCGCCACCACCTCGGGCGCGGGCGGCGCGCCTCCGCTGGATCCCGCCTGCGGCCCGGACACCGCGACCTTCGCCGATGTGGCGCCCATCCTGGAGCGGAGCTGCTCGAACCAGTACTGCCACGGCAACGCCGGCTCGCCGGCCGGCGGGCTCGATCTCCGCACGGCCGCGGCGGCCTCCTCGACGGTCAATCAGGACGCCGGCTCCTGCTCCCGCGAACAGGCGCTCGTCGTGCCGTTCATGCCGAGCAAGAGCTATCTCATGAACAAGCTGAAGGACGTCGGCCTGTGCAACCCTGACGAGTTCAGCATGCCCCCGGGCTCAGCCCTGCCCGACTCCGAGATCAAGACGATCAACGACTGGATCTGCGCCGGCGCCCCCGACCGCTGAGCCTCGTCCGCCCTCGCGGACCTCGCGCCGCCCCCCCCGCCGCGGCGCGCGCATCGACCGAAAGCGCCCTCCCCGCCTTCCGAAGATCGCCCCGTCCAAGGCTGACGAGCGGCCCATCAGGCCGTTTTCCGCCGCGCCCCCTGCCGCGCGCCGTATCGCGCCGCATCGCGCCGTATCGCCAACGGACGCGCGCGCGGCGAGGCCACGGCCGGGGCTCATGTGCGCTGCCGCGGTCGGAGACGCCGCCGCGGAGATGGAGATGGACGGAGCCCTCCGCCGGCTACGCCGCGCGGGCGCTCACCCGCATCGCCGCGATGGCGAATCGGCGTGGACGTCCCCCGCCTCCGCGGCACGGCGTCGCGATCCGTGCTCTTCACCTACTTTGCAGTTGTCAGTCGCCACATGTTCTGTAGCATCCGAGGCTGAGCATCTCTCCTTCGCTTGCATCTTGGACGCGCACGAGCACGACCCCCCAATCAAGGAGGATCCATGAACGCAAGGAGCATCGGGCTCTCGAGGCGCGGCTTTTGCCGTGCCCTCTCCAGGGCTGCCTTCGCCGTGACGATGATCGCCGGCGTGTCTTCAGGCCCGGAGGCCATCGCCGCTCCGTCCTACCGGCTGTTCGAGAGCGGGCAGGTCCGTCCGCTCGCGCTCTCGCCGAACGGCAAGCTGCTCTTCGCCGTCAACACCCCGGACAACCGCCTGGAGGTCTTTGCCGTCAACGCGGGCGGCCTGACCCACCGCGCCTCGATCCCCGTCGGGCTCGAGCCGGTCGCCGTCGCGGCGCGGAGCGACGAGGAGGTCTGGGTCGTCAACCACCTGTCCGACAGCGTGAGCGTGGTCCACCTCGGCCAGCTCGGGTACCGCGGCACCGTCGTGCGCACCCTGCTCGTGGGCGACGAGCCGCGCGATATCGTCTTCGCCGGGCGGAACAAGCGGCGCGCCTTCATCACCACGGCCCATCGAGGGCAGAACATCCCTCATGATCCGCAGCTCACCACGCCCGGGGTCGGCCGCGCCGACGTCTGGGTCTTCGACGCCGCGCGCCTCGGCGCCTCGCTCGGCGGCGACCCGCTCACCATCGTCACCCTATTCAGCGACACGCCCCGCGCGCTGGCGGCGACGCCCGACGGCTCCCGCGTCTACGCGGCCGCGTTCCACTCGGGCAACCGCACCACCGTCGTTCACGACTCCCTCGTTCCCGACGGGGGCGAGGAGGCCGGCGGGCTGCCCGGCCCCGCGACGAACTTCGAGGGGATCCCGAGGCCCGAGGTGGGGCTCATCGTCAAATTCGACGGCGAGCACTGGGTCGATGAGCTGAGCCGCCCCTGGGACGACAAGCTGCGGCTGTCGCTGCCGGACAAGGACGTGTTCGTCATCGACGCCAAGGCCAATCCGCCGGCGCAGCTCGCCGGCCCGAGCGGCTTCTACGCCGGCGTCGGCACCATCCTCTTCAACATGGCCGTGAACCCGGTGAGCGGGAAGGTGTATGTCAGCAACACCGAGGCGCGCAACGACCTCCGATTCGAGGGGCCGGGCATCTTCGCCGGCAGCAGCCTGCGCGGTCACCTGCACGAGAGCCGGATCACGGTGCTGAGCCCCGCCGGCGTCGCCCCGCGGCACCTCAACAAGCACATCGATTACGACGCTTGCTGCGCCCCGCTCCCGAACGACGAGAACGAGAAGAGCCTCGCGCAGCCGCTCGGCATGGCGGTGAGCGGCGACGGCAAGAGGCTGTACGTCGCCGCGTTCGGCTCCTCGAAGATCGGCGTCTACGATACCGCCGCGCTCGAGGGCGACACCTTCACGCCGAGCACGGCCGATCAGATCCCGCTCACCGGCGGCGGCCCGACCGGGATGGCGCTCGACGAGGCGCGCCGGCGCATGTACGTGATGACCCGCTTCGACAACGCGATCTCCGTGATCGACACCGCCGCGCGCGAGGAGATCGCGCACCTGCCCCTCTACAACCCGGAGCCGCCGAGCGTCGTCGCGGGGCGGCCGTTCCTCTACGACGCCCGGATGAGCTCCAGCCACGGGGACTCGTCCTGCGGGAGTTGCCATGTCTTCGGCGATCTCGACAGCCTCGCCTGGGACCTCGGCAATCCGGACGGCTCGGTGGTCAACAACCCGACGCTGGTCGTCCCGCCCATCCCCGGCGCCGGGTTCGGCGACGACGGGTTCTTCGGCGAGGACCCCGATTTCCACCCGATGAAGGGGCCGATGGTGACGCAGAGCCTGCGCGGTATGGAAAACCACGGCCCCATGCACTGGCGCGGCGACCGCACCGGCGGCAACGCCGAGCCCACGTCGCAGCCGGACGAGGGCGGCTTCGACGAGGAGGCCGCGTTCAAGAAGTTCAACCCCGCGTTCATGGATCTGCTCGGGCGGCACGCCGAGCTCGACGACCCAGAGATGCAGGCCTTCACCGACTTCATCCTCCAGGTCACCTACCCGCCCAACCCGATCCGCAACCTCGACAACTCGCTCACCCCCGCTCAGCAGAGCGGGCGCGACGCCTTCATGAACACCGTCGTCGCGCCGACGGGCTCCTGCGAGAGCTGTCACCGGCTCGACCCCGGCGGAAACCCCTCGGAGGGCGCCTTCGCCGGCTTCTTCGGGACCGACGGCCGCGCGGCGGTCTCACCGGATCCCCAGTTCTTCAAGGTCCCGCACCTCCGCAACCAGTACCAGAAGGTCGGGATGTTCGGCGCGGGCTTCACCACCGTCTCGCTCGGCCCCGATCCGTTCCTCGGCGATCAGGTGCGCGGCTTCGGCTATAACCACGATGGCGCCTTCCCGGACCTGTTCCGCTTCAACAGCGGGTTCGACCAGTTCGCGGGCAACCCCGTCGGCCTCCCGGTGACCCCCGAGAACGCCCAGCTCAAGCGGGACATCGAGCAGTTCATGCTGGCCTTCGACTCGAACCTCGCGCCGATCGTCGGGCAGCAGACGACGCTCACCGCGAGCACCTACGCCGCGGTCGAGGGGCGCATCGATCTCCTCATGGAGCGCGCGGACGCCGGCGAGTGCGATCTCATCGCGAAGGGCCGGATCGCGCACCAGGAGTTCGGGTTCCTCTACCTCGGCGGCGGCCGCTTCGCGGTCGACCGGCAGTCGCTCGGCGCGGTGCCCGACGTGCTGCTGCGGTTGCTGGTCGCCCTGCCCGGCAGCGCGCTGACCTATACCTGCGCGCCCCCCGGCTCCGGCGAGCGCATGGGGGTCGACCGCGATCTCGATGGGCACCTCGACGGCGACGAGATCTCGGCGGGCAGCGATCCGGCCGATCCCCAGAGCACGCCCTGAGGCGGCGCGCCTCCCCCTGAACGCGATCGCCGCGGCCCGGCGCGCGCGCGCAGGATCGGCGGTGTCGAGGAGCGCTCGAGTTCTTCGGCGGCGCCGAGCAGGCTAGAGTGCGGCGCATGACGTCGACAATCCAGGTGGGGCTCGTCGGTGATCGCGACGACACGGTGACGGCCCACCGGGCCATCCCGGTGGCGCTGCGGCTCGCGGGAGAGGCGCTGGACGCGCCGCTCGCGTTCGAGTGGGTCCCGACCGAGGACGTGACCGACGCCTCGCGGGTGGCGCGCTACGACGCCCTCTGGTGCGTGCCGGCCAGCCCGTACCGGAGCATGGAGGGCGCGCTGCGGGCGATCCGCTTCGCCCGCGAGCGGCGGCGCCCGTTCCTCGGCACCTGCGGCGGCTTCCAGCACGCGATCGTCGAATACGCGCGCCACGTGCTGGGCTGGTCGGACGCCGAGCACGCGGAGACGGCGCCGGAGGCGCGGCGCGCCGTCATCGCGCCGCTCGCATGCTCGCTCGTGGAGGCCACCGGCACCGTTCGTTTTCGCGCCGGCACCCGGATCGCGCAGGCGTACGGCCGCGCCGAGGCCACGGAGGGATACCGCTGCCGCTACGGGCTGAACCCGGAGTTCCAGGCCGCGCTGGTCTCGGGCCCGCTGCGCGTCAGCGCGGAGGACGACGCCGGCGACGTGCGCGCCGTGGAGCTGGACGGGCATCCGTTCTTCGTCGCCACGCTGTTCCAGCCGGAGCGCGCCGCGCTCGCCGGTCAGCTGCCGCCGCTCGTGGCCGAGCTCATCCGGGCGTGCTCGGGGCGCGCCAGGTGAACGCCGCTGGTTCCCCGGGTCAGCAATCCCGCCAGGAACACCGGTCGATACCGAGCAGTCGCCGGAAACGGCAGCGATTCCCATGGTTTCCGCCCATCTCCCCGCCCAGGGCGGCTCCGATGTGGCCCAACGGGGCTCCCTCCGCCTCCGCGTCGTCAAAGGGGCCGCGTTCACTCCACAGTCTGCGGCGGCAGGAACAGGCTGGGCCGCCGGTGCCGGCGCTCGATCAGCGCGCAGCCTCGCTCCGCTCGATGCTCAGCTCAGGATGGTTCGCCTGGATCCATATGAGCGCCTGCTCGATCACCGCAGGTTCGTCCGCGTAGAGGATACAGGGGGACACGCAGAACTCGAGGTAGGCGGGCGTCGACCAGATCACCAGGTCGTCGCTCGTCCAGAACGACTGCGTCCGGTCGCTGAGTTCGGGCGCGCGCGGACGCCAAGGGCCTGCGCCAGCGCCTTGCCCACGTCCTCGAAGAGGCTCGCGCAGTGGCGGGCCGGCCACCCCGGGATCACGTCCGGAGCCTCGTGCCCCAGGGCGAACCGCTCCAGAAAGATGCGCCACGAATCCGCGAAGACGAAGCGCTCCCCCACGCCGTCGTCGGCGAGGATCGCGCCGTCGGAGGCCATGAAGTACAGGCCCCTGGAGAAGGCGCCGATCGGCACCAACCCGTCGCGGGGCAGGACGCCGCCCTCGATCTCGAGCGCGGGGCCCACCCGCGCTCTCAGCGCGTGAAGTTTTGGACGGCCCAGACTTTGCCGCTGCTCGTCGTGTAGAAGCCGCAGGCGACTTGGGTGACGGAGTCGTCGGTCATGTTGATGAAGTGGCCGTACATTTCGTAGCAGTCGCCGGTGCAGTCTGCGGTGGGTGGCGGGCCTTCGTCCCACATCTGTTGCATGCACAGGCCGATGACTTGCTTGTTGGAGGAGTAGCCAGGGCAGGAGTTTTGCGAGCCGCCGGGCTCACAGATTTTTGCTCGGATGCCGGCGTGAGCCATGTTGTGTTCGGCGTCGTATTTCGCCATCTCGTTGGCGCAGGCTTCGCCGTCTTCGCGGCGCTTGAGCGCCGGCAGGCAAGCGCACTGCGTGAGGAACTGGTTGATGCGATCGACGCAGTCTTGCGCGAGGTCGCCGGTGCTCGGCGGTGGGTCCAGCTTGCAGGCGAGGTTCTTGACGCAGGCACCGCCGCCGCCGGTTCCGCCGCTCGCTCCGCCGGCTCCGCCACTCGCCCCACCGGCTCCGCCATTCGCTCCGCCAGCTCCTGCCGACGCTCCGCCGCTCGCTGTGCCCGCGCTTTCCGAGGAGCCGCCGGCTGGCTCGCCGCCCGTCGACGCTCCGCCCATCGCGGCTCCTCCTGTCGTTGCGCCGCCATTCGTCGCATTGCCGCCGGGGCTCGTCGCGCCTCCGTTTGGTTGGGTGACGCCGCCAGTGCCGCTCGTGCCCGGGGCGCCCGCGGCGGCGCCCCCTGCGCCTCCCGAGCCGCCGGGCTCGTCTGGCGAGCTGGAGCAGGCGAATGCGAACGCGAGCACGCTGAAGGAAGCGATACGCATACCTGCAACTGTGGAGCTGCTGCGACTAACCGATCAAGTAAAAAGAAGGATGACGCGAGGCGTTCGAAAATTCCGCTGCGTTTGGACGAGGTTCGCTTCCAACCGCTCGCTTCGTTACGGACAGCTCTTGATGTCGACGGACGCCGCGTGGATTTCTTTAGCAGCTCCCGCCCCCCGCCAGCAGCGCGCGAGAGTTCGTGAGCGGAGAGTCGGTCCTTTATCTCGGGCGGCAGTTCCGGCTCCGCTTGCTCCCCGAGCAGGACCCGCGCCCGCTGGCCCTCCGCGGCAGATGGCTAGAGCTGCCGCTCCCTCGGGGGCTCGCGCCCGAGCACCACGGCGCGTACGCGCGGGCGGCACTGGTCGACTGGTACAGGCGGCGGGCCACGGAGCGCCTCCCCGCGTGGGCCGCGCCGTGGGCGCAGCGGCTCGACGTGTCGTTCCGGCGCCTCCTGGTGACCGACCAGGCCAAGCGCTGGGGGAGCTGCTCCCGCGGCGTTCTCCGGCTCAACTGGCGCATCGTGCAGGCGCCGAGGGCGCTTGTCGACTACGTGCTCGCCCACGAGCACACGCACCTGATCCACGATCGCCATGGGCGGGATTTTTGAGCAGCGCTCGGCAGGGTGATGCCCGACTACGAGGCGTGTAGGGCCCGCCTGGGAGAGCTCGGGCCAGCGCTTCTGTGGTGACCCCCTCTCGCCCCACCGCCGCTCCTTCTCGCCAGGCGTGCAGCAGTCTGGCGAGGCGCGTGCAATCGAGCCTGCCGTGACCTAACCTCGGCCAGGCATCTGGCTCACCGGTGTCGCCTCGCGACAGGCTTCGCACTACCGCGATAAGGCGTACCGCCGGCACGAACGCCTCCCGGTCGATCCTGACCGCCTCTCGGCCTTCGCTGCGCCCTCCCAGGAGGATCGCCTCGTCGCGCGCGGGCATCTCCGCGCCTTCTACCGTCTCCGCCCTGAGCTTCGTGAGGTCTTGGCGCTCGTCGCGACCGGTCTCGAGATGCACGAGATTGCCGAGGCGCTCGGGATCCCGAGGCCCACGGTGGCCACACGCCTCCGCCTCGCACGCCGCCTCTTCGCCCGCTCGCTCACCCGCTGGCGGAGGTGGTCACGATGAGCAGCGCCAGCGTCGACGCACCACTCAGACGACGGCAGAGATCCCTACCGCGACCGAGGCCGGCTTGATCGAGATGGTGCTCGGCCTCCCCGGCGTCGGGCCGCAGCGCGTAGGCAAATCAAGCCGGATCGCAGCGCGAGGAAGTGTAGCGCGGCAGAGCGAAAGGGTGGGACCGCGAGCGTCGTCATGGCTCGGTCCTGGGTCGAAAGAGCGTGGTCCGGGCGGCGCCGCGCGCGCTAAGGGGCGCATCGGCGTGCCGTGGGCACACGTGTCCGTCCGGGCATTGGTCTGGCCCGGGAGGCGCGTCGCGAGACGCGATACGGCGTCACCGAGCGCCTTGCGGCGCACAACGGTGCTTTTCCAGTACGGTGGTCCCCGGTTGGGAGAGCGTGCTGGAACATCGGTCGGCTCGCCGAGCGCGGAGAGGAAGCGGACGATGTCCCGGGCTCAGTGACCATGGCGACGAGCTTCATCCGCCCCTTGCAAGTTGGGCACTCGAGGACATCGATCGCAAATGTGCGGCGCAAGAGCTCGGCGCGGTTTGTCGACCGCCCGATAGCCGCCACGCTTGCGTTTCGGAGCGGCGTCATCGTCCGCCTTCGTAGGCTCTTCTGGCTTCGCAGGGCGCGGTCCGATACGCTTGCGCCATGGACTTGCTGAGGCGAGCACGCCAGCGTACTTGACGGTGTGAAAGCGCGGCGGCGGAACGCTGGCCGCGAGGCGGCACAAGAGCGAGAGCGGATCCATGTCCACCGCGACAGTCCCGTCAGCGAAGGCGCGCCTCCGCGACAGCCGCACCAGGCCGTCCTGCTGCGGCTCGACGCGCTCGTTTGCGATCGGGGGTCGCAGCACGTAACGCAGCAGCGCCTCCCTCGCCGCGGCATGGCGCGCACCGGCGCACGTCGCTGCGTGCAAGGTGAAGCCATCGAGCGCAGCGCACAGCGGCTTGTCGTACGCGAGCGCGCTCGGACAATACGAGGAGAGCCCGCGGAGCCATTGCGGGCCGGCGGGCGGCTCTCGTCCCGAGATGGCGGAGGCACAGAGCGCTGCCTCGCGCTCGTCGTCCTCCTCGACGTCGTGCTCGATCTCGAGATGCCCGTGCCGCCGGAGGTAACGGAGCATCCGCCCGACGGCGTGCTCTAGGACCTGACCGACCTGGAGCCCCCGCCGGAGGCCTCCGTCCGCCCATCGCCCGCAGCTTTGTCCGGCTGGAGCGCGCAGGGGGAGTCAAGGGCGGCGGAGCCGGCGAGCTCCGCTCGCGAACCCTTGACGCCTCTGAGCACTCCAGCACCCTCGGCTGCCGATGGGCCGACCTCCACGGTGCGGCGGGCTGCCTTCGCAGGCCCCGCCGCGCGAACGCGTCGAGCAGAGGCTCGGGTCGGTGCGGTCGGCATCATGGGTCCAGGCGCAGCCGTGGGCTGCCTCATTCCATCTAGGAGGTGCGATCCGTCGTCACGCTCTCCCGAAATCCCCGGGGAAGCGACGGATCGCGACGGTTCAGCGCCGCGGAACAGTCCCGCCAGGGATCTGCCTCGCGATCGAAGAGAAATTTCAACGCAAAGGCGCAAAGGCGCAAAGGCGCAAAGGCATAATAATTGTTCTTTTTGCGCCTTTGCGCCTTTGCGCCTTTGCGCCTTTGCGCCTTCGCCTTTACGTTGAACTCTCCCTCCGGATCCCCGACCGGACTCCTGGTGGGTAGAACTAGCAGTCGCGAGCGGCCCGAAGAGCAAGATAGATCACGCAAAGGCGCAAAGGCGTAAGAAGGGAAGATAGGCTATCTCTTCCTGGCGTCATTGTGGAGCGGGACATTCTCAGAGTTTGTCTTGCGCACGTCATTTCCTCTCTTGCGCCTTCCACCCATGGCGATGCGTCCACGCGAGGAAACATGGCGATGCGTGCACACGACGAATCATGCCGATTCCTCGCGAGGCGCCGCGCGGGCAGCGCCGGCGCTCAGCGCGATTGCAGGAAGTACCTGCGCGCCGCCTCGCAGAGCTCCGGCCAGCGCTGGGCGAGCGCGGGATCGGCGGCGAGGCGGGCTGCCCAGAAGGCGTCGAGCGCGGCGCGCGCGGCGGGGGTCGGGACGCCGTAGCGCGCGTGCGTGCTCTCGACGTAGGCGGGGTACAGCTCGCACGCGACGACGAGGCCGGCGTACTGGTTGAGCGTGAGCGGCGGCGGCGAGCGCATGCTGAGCGGATCGCCGACGCTCGCAGGGGCCGGCGCGGACGGCGGCGGGACGCTCTGCGCGGGGGCCGCGTGGGCGCCCGGCATGGCCGCAGGCGGGACACTGGGCGTGGGCGCGGGCGAGAGGCTCGGCGGGCCCGCGGGCGGGACGCTCGGCGTGGCCGCAGGCGAGAGGCTCGGCGCCGAGGACGGCGGGGCGCTCGGGCCGGCAGCGACGGGAGGGCGCTCGTGGTGGGGCGGCGCCGCGGGGCCGTGGTGCGCCGCCGCCGGAGGAGGCTCGCGCGGCGGCGTCCCGTCGCTCGCGACGGGCTGAAACGGGAGGGCCGCATCGAAGTGCGCGACGGCCGGCCGCGGGCGCTCCTCGGAGGCCACCGGGATGAACGGCAGCGCCGAGCCGACGAACCTCTCCGCGTCGGGGAGCGTCTTGCTGAAGAGCCTGCGCTGGTCGCTCCCCGCCGGAGGATCTGTCCTGGAAGACGGCGGCTCTGTCCTGGAAGGCGGCGGCTCTGTCCTGGAGGACGGCGGCTCTGTCCTGGAAGGCGGCGGCTCCTTCCGGGGAACCGACGCCGCGACGGGCTCGGGCACAGGCACGGCCGCGGGCGCGGCCGCAGGCACGGGCACAGGCACGGCCGCGGGTACCGGCGCTGGCGTGAAGGGCAATCCCCCGCCCGGCAGCGAGCGCGGCCCCGACGCCTCGACCAGCGCCGGCGCGCTCGTCACGGCAGCAGCATCCTCCGCCTCGCGCGCCGCCACCGGCGCGGGCACCGCCACCGGCGCGGGCACCGCCACCGGCGCGGGCACCGCCACCACCGCCGGCATCGCCACCGGCGCGGGCACCGCCACCGCCGCCGGCATCGCCACCGCCGCCGGCACCGCCACCGCCGCCGGCATCGCCACCGCCGCCGGCATCGCCACCGGCGCAGGCATCGCCACCGCGGCCAGCGCAGCCAGGCCCATCGGCGGGGGCGCCGCCACCGGCGCAGGCGCCGCCACGAAGGGCAATCCCCCGCCCGGCCACGAGAGCGGCCCCGACGCCTCGACAAGCGCCGGCGCGCCCGTCGTGGCAGCGGCCGCCTCGGCCTCGCGCTGCGCCGCGGCCCGCTTCGCCTCGGCCAGCCGCTCGTCGAGCGCGCGCTGCGCGTCCTGGAGCGCGCCCATCGCCTCGGCGCTCTCGCCGTCCGGGCCGAGGACCCGGCCGATCGCCAGGATCATCTCGCGCGCGGCGCGCAGCGCCGGCTCGTCCACCGCGCGCCCGGGCAAGTGCCGGCTCGAGAACGCCGCGAGCTCGCCGTCCTCGCAGCGGGCCAGGTCCGCGAGCCGGGCCGCCACGCGGCGCCGCTCCGGATCGGCGCTGCTGCCCCGCAGCGGGCGCATCGCCGCGTCGAGCTTCGCGATCGCCTCGGCGAGCGAGCTCCTCTCGGAGGTGGTCGCTGCCATCGCGGGCAAAGGGCGCGCGCCGCTCACGGGGAGAGCACGATGACCGTGGTGACGCTCGGCACGATCGCCATGCCCACCGCGTTCGTGCTGTTCTGCAGCGAGAGGCTCGTCAGGCGCGTCATCGGCGCGCAGCCGACGATCACCGTGAAGGCCGCGGTGATGTTGCGCGACGGGCCCATCACCATCCCGGACGCGACGCCGAGCGCGACGCCCGGGTTGTCCCCCATCGTGAGCGGCGCGACGGTCAGCATGTTGTGCGCCGGCGCGCACGTGACCAGCACGTTCGGCACGAACAGCACGCTCATCGGGTGCAGCGAGATGTTCGGGTACGGGATCGGCACCGGGGCCGGCGTGGGGGTCAAACACACGTCGGGGAACGCCAAGCACATCCCCCCTGCGGTCGTCTTCGCGAGCATCGCTTCACCCCTCGTCCTTCCGGCGTCCGCGGCGCCCCGCGGCGCGGGCCTTCAGCCGATCTTCACCTGCTCGCCGTCGAGCTTCGCGAGCGTCCGCGCGGCGACGATCGTGTTCTCCCCGCGGACGGCCGCGAGCCCCTCGGCGCGCAGGTCGAAGACCCCCGCGCGCACCTGCTCGAGCGCCTCGACGAAGCGGAACGCCTGCTTCGCCCGCTGCACGAGGCGATCGGCGCGCGCCTCCATGCGCTCGGCCACGACGACCGCCTTCTGCAGGTGCGCCTCGAGCGACCGGCCCACCAGCCCGAGCTCCTCGATCGCGGCGGCCGCCGCCTGCGCGCGGACCTGGAGCTTGCCCGCGAACAGCCCCAGCTCCCGGGCGGCGGCGATCTCGATCTGATCCCCCGCGCCGAGCCCGAGGCGCCCCGTGGCCTGCACCTTCAGGTCGCCCTCGGCGACCACCCGCGTCGTCGCGCCGGCCTCGCCCTCGAGCACCGCGAGGACGAACACCTGGTCGCCGTCCTTCGCGCAGAGCACCCGATCCCCCGCGTCCGGCGCCACGAGGCAGCTCTTCGCGCGCCGCGCGAGCACCGGGCCGCCGCCGAGCTCGACCAGGAGCCCCGACGCCGTGCCCCGGACGACGCCCGTCTCGAGCGACGGCGCGCGCCGCGGCGCCGCCTCCACCGGCGGCAGATCCACCGCGGCCAGGAGGTCGTCCTGCGCGCTGTCGTCGTGTGCCACCGTCAGGGGCTCGCGGGCCGCCGTGCTCTGCATCTCGGATCTCCTCGGCCCGGCGCCGCCCGTTCGGGACGTGCAGACCGGCACGCTAGTTTCGGGCAATTTTCGAGGGGAATCAACGGCATCTCGCGCCTCACGGGCGCTCTAAGTCACGATCGCCACGCTCGCCACGCTCGCCACGCTCGCCACCGCGCTTCGGCTTCCAGTCCTCGAGCGCGGCGAGCTTCTCGTCGTCGCCCAGCCACCCTGCGCCGGCCGGCAGCCGCGCGCCGTCGCGGCGGGCGCGGTGCAGCTTCGCGCGGAACATCGACGCCTGCGTGAAGTCGGCGCCGGACAGATCGCAGTGCGAGAGGTCCGCGTACGCGAGCTTGGCGCCGACGAAGCGCGCGCCGGGGCACGAGGCGGACGCGAGGTACGCCTCGACCAGCTCCGCGCCCGAGAAATCGGCCTCCGCGAGCGCGGCCCGCTCGAAGATCGTGTTCTTCAGCCTCGCCCGCGGGAACCGCGCCCGCGCCGCCTTCGCCTCGCCGAAGAGCGCCTGCGTCAGGACCGCGTCGCTGAAGTCGCAGCCCGAAACGTCGGCCCCGGTGAAGTTGCACTCCGTCGCGTCGCAGCCCGCGAAGCTGGAGCCCGCGACGCTGCCGCGCATGAACTGCGTGCGGAACAGCCTTATCCCCTGGAACGCCCGCGCGCCGAGCTCCGACTCGAGCAGCGTCGTGAGCGTCAGGTTCGCGCCGTCGAGCAGCGCCGTGCGCAGGTCGAGCTTGTACATCGTCGCCTTCTCGAGGTTCGCGCGGGAGAAATTCGCGCCGCCGGCCGTGACCTCGATGAGGTTCGCGCGGTCGAGGTTCGCCCCCTCGAACGAGGCGCGATCGAGCGCGCACTTCGACCAGGTGGCGACCTGCGCCTCCGCGCCCGACAGCGCCGCGCCCTCGAACGGCGACTCGACGAAGCTCGCGGCGATGAGCCGCGCCCCCGAGAGCGCCGCCCCGTCGAGGCGGGTCTGGTAGAAGCTCGTCAGGTGCAGCTCCGCGCCGGTCATGTCCGCGCCCGAGAGATCGCACCCGGTGAGCGTCGACTCCTTGATGAGCGCGCCCCGCATCGCGCGCGGCAGACGCGCGCGATCGAACACCGCGCCCGAGAGATCCGCGCCCGTCAGATCGAGCCCGGAGAGGTCCTCGCCTTCGATCGGCTCGCCGTGACGGACCTTGTCGAGCAGCTCGTCGCGGTTCATGTCGCGCCTCCAGCGGCCGGCGCGCCCTGCCGGTCGAACCGGGTGAAGTCGACCGCCGCCTCGGCGAAGGTCGTCCGGCCGTCCCCGCGCGCGCGGCTGAAATCGGCCCGGCAGAGCTGGGCGCCGGTGAAATCCGCGCCGGAGAGGCGCGATTTCGAGAGGATCGCGTCGGTCAGGTTGCACCCGCGGAGCGAGGCGCGGTCCAGGGTCGCCCGGATCAGGAGGGCGCCCTTCAGGACGGCGCGGTCGAAGATCGCGCCCGTCGCGTCCGCCTCGGAGAGATCGGTCATCGTCATCTGGGCGCGATCGAAGCGCGCGCCGCGCAGGTCCGTCGTCCGGAAGCAGGTCTTCTCGAGCACGGCGTCGCGGAAATCGGCCTCGGGCAGGCCGCTCTTGTAGATGGCGACCCCCTCGGAGAAGCGCGCCCCCGTGAAGCGCGCCCGCGCCGCCGTGCAGCTCATCAGCGTCGCCTTGTGCAGCCGCGCGCCCGAGAGGTCCGCGCCGTCGAGCGAGCACTCGAGCAGCATCGCCCGCTCGAGGTTCGCCCCGGCGAGGTTCGCGCCGGCGAAGCTCGCCTGGAGGAACGTGCAGACCGCGAGGTCGGCGCCGGAGAGATCCACGCCCTCCCAGCTCACCTGGAGCACGTCGGCGCGCTCGAGCCGCGCGCCGGTGAGCTTCGCGCCGGCGAGCTTCGCGCCCATCAGGACGGCCTCGGTCAGGTCGGCGTCCGCAAGCACGGCGCGCTCGAGGTTCGCCTTGCCCAGGTTCGCGCCCCGGAGCCGCGCGCCCGTGAGGTTCGCGCCGGTGAGGTCGGCCTTCGCGAGCACCGCGCCCTCGAGCACCGCGCCGGAGAGGTCGCAGCCGCGCAGGTCGGCCCCCTCGAGGAACGCGCGCGCGAGCCTCATCCCGCGCAGGTCGACCCCCCGCAGGTCGGCGCCGGTGAGATCGCGCTCGTCGAGCGGCTCGCGCGCCTCGCGCGCCGCCTCGATGACGACGCGCGCCATCAGCGCGGCCTCGGCGGTCATCGGCGGCGCGGGCGGCGTGACGTGCGCCGAGGCGCGGTAGCCGTCGCGCGCCGTCTGCTCCAGGCGGACCAGCTGCTCGCGGAACGCCGGATCCGCGAGCATCGCCTCGAGCTCGCGGTTGGGCACGCCGCCGCGGCGCGCGGCCTCGGCCAGCTCGGCGTACTGCTCGAGCTGCGCCTTGGCCGAGAACTGCGGCGGGCCGCCGGGGGGCTCCTCCTCGGCCTCGCCGCGCCGGAGCGTCTCCTCGGGCACCCCCATCTCCACGGCCCGCGTCTTCATGCGCGCCTCGGCCTCGGCCTTCAGGCGGTTCGCCCTGGCCTCCTCGTCCTCGAGCTTCCGCGCCGCGGCGTCCAGGTACACGACCAGCGCGTCGAGATCGTCGACCGGCGGCGGCCCCTCGTCCTCGGGCAGGGGCGCGTCGAGGCCGTAGCGCGCCGGATCGATGCCGTCGGCCAGGAGCTCCTCGCGGCGGCGCTCGCGCTCCCGCTCCGCGCCGCGCCGCTGGTTCTTGGCGGCGAGGTTCTCGCTCTTGACCCACTGCATCAGGTCGAGCCCGGCGATGTTCGCCGCGACGCCCGACTCGCGCGGCGGCATGAGATCGCTGTCGCTGAGCGACGCGATCGCGCCCCGGTCCTTGTCGAGCCGCCGGGCGAGCGCCTCGCGGTAGTGCTCGATCGGCCGGGGGCGGCCGATCTCCTCGCAGGCGACGACGAGGTCGGCGATCTCGGCCGCGTCGTCCTCGGCCACCGGCATCGAGCCGTGGAAGATCACGACCCCGAGGTTGGCCGAGGGGAAGAGCCACACCGTGTCGCAGCGGACGGGGAGCTCCAGGAACGCCTCCCCGCCCGTGTCGCGGCGGGTGACGAGCACGCGCGCGCACAGGCCGGGGAGCGCGCCCTCGATGCGCGGGCGCGAGGGGTGCATGTTCTCCACGAGGAACGCCTCGTCGCCCCGGAACGGCTCGGCGCTCCACTGATCGCTCGGCGCGACGTTGAAGAACGTCGGATCGACGTCCGGCGGCAGCCCGGGCGCCCACGCCTCGGCGTAGTCCGCGCCGTACGTCCCCGCGCGGGCGCGGCGCTGGGCGAAGGTCACGTCCATCGGGAGGAAGCACGCCGGGCCCGGCCGGTCGCCGGGCGAGCGGATCAGCGCGCCGTAGTGCTCCACGTTCGGGAGCGGCCGGACGCGCTGCCCGCCGCGCTCGACCTCCTCGATCCCCTTGCCGTAGGGGTTCGCCGGGTCCTTCGGCCCGCCGAGGGCGTGCGCCCAGTCGATGGGCATCTCCGCGAACGGCTCCGGCTCGGTGAAGCCGCGGCCGGTCCAGTGCCGGTCGCCCAGCACGGCCAGGCGCTTGTCGATACCGCCGAGCCGCGCGCGGACGAACGACGCGGCGACGCGGCGGCCCTCCGGGGCGTGGCACCGGCCCGCGACGAGGAGCTCGCCGCGCGCCTTGGCGATGCCGTCGTCGAGGGCGATCCCGCCGAGCTCCGCGGTCGCGGCCTGCCAGAAGGTCATCTCGTCGACGAGCGCGCGCGGCGCGTCGAGGGGGAACGCGACCATGGCGCCCACGTGGAACCTGAGGCGCCGCGCGACCTCGACGACGCGCGTGAGCGCGGGGACCTTGAGGGGTTTGACGACTCTCATCCGCGCTCAGAGCTTCGTCACGGCGATCTGGTGCGCGAGGACCGCCCCGATGACCGCGCCGATGGCCTGCTGCTTGAGGTAGGCGCCGGTCTGCTTCATCAGCGCCCCGTACGTGTACTTCTTGGCCCCCGCGTTCTCGATCTTCACGAGCGCGAAGTCGAGCTTCAGCCCGTACGCCGCCTGGTAGATCACGGCGTGGTCCGTCTTGAGGACGCCGCTCGCGCCCTTGTAGAGGTAGAGCTCGTGCTTGTTCGGCGTGATGTCGAACGTCAGCCCGAGCACCTCCCACTTCAGGTCGGTGGCCGTGATCTTCGCCTTGGGCGCCTTGATCACGAAGCTCGTGTCGCTCTTCAGCTCGACGTTGTCGCCGAAGTGGCCGTTCCAGGTGGTGGCGACCTCCGTCTTCCAGCTCTGGTAGTCGTCGAAGCTCTCGGCCGTGACCTTGTGCTTCCACGGCCCGGTCACCGTCGACGAGCCCTCCGGCTCGATCGTCTGCTCGAACTTGCCGTGGACGTCGTGCTTCATCCCGCCGCTCGTGATGGTCAGCTCCATCCCGTCGGTGATGGTCTGCTTCATGCCGCCGGCTTCCACGGTGTCCACGCGGCCCGTCTTGATCGTGGTCGTGCGCGTCGCGTAGTACGTCTCCGTCGCCGCGCCGGTGACCTGGAGCGTGTACGTCGCGCCGACGCCCGCCCAGAGGTCGCCCACCACCATGCTGAACTTCTGCCCGGCGACGTTCTCCCAGGAGTTGCCGCCGATCCAGGACCCGCCGTCGCCGCACGTCGTCTCGAGGTAGCTGAACGTGACGTCGACGAGGCTGCTGCCCGCGATCGCCGGGTCGGCGTTCTCGGGGGACAGGAACGTGCCGACCTGCGTCTCGCCGTCGCCCGTGTAGACCGAGGAGTGGCCGCCGCTCGGCGTGCCCATGTAGATGCCGGTGCGGTTGTTCGGCGTGTGGAGGAAGATGAACTCCTTGCCCTGCTCGTCCTCGAGCACGAGCTGGTTGCCGCTGCCCGTCCGGATGATGTTCTGGCTGAGGTTGCGCTCGCCGACGACGCTCGGCCGGTGCGCGTTCGGCACGACCCCGGCGATGAACGGCCGGTCCGGGTCGCCGCCGAGGAAGGCGATCATCACCTCGGTGCCCTTGCGCAGCGGGAAGTGGAAGCCCTCGGTCGTCCCGCCGTGGGGCTGCATCATGCGCACCCGCGTCGAGACGCGCGCGTCGGGCAGGCCGCTCGTGTCGAACTCGAAGCGCACGAGGTAGCGGCCGTCGGCGTCGATCTGGGCGTACTGGCTGTCGGCGGGGCCGCAGACCACGGCGTTCTCGAACCCGTAGATGCGCGGCCACGGCGTCGTCTGCGGCGCGCGGAACTGCACGTCGGCCGGGATGGCGAGCAGCTTCACGCCGTAGATGTCCTTGTCCGAGAGCCGCGTGAGCTTCGCGATCTCCGGCGTGATCCCGGCGACCGACGCGGCGTGGTGCACCTCCAGCGCGAGCCACTCCTCGCCGACGTCGCCCGGCTGGTCCTCCAGCGAGAGCCGGTACCCGGCGCGCGGGCCGAGCACGTCGCCGCTGCCGCGCAGGGTCACCTCGCGGCAGCCGATCGACTGCGCGCGCACCTGCGCGAGGCGCTCGGCGTCGCTCTGCATGAAGACGCGGAAGCCGTACTCGCGGATCGCGCCCAGGCCGTTCTGGGTGATGCTGCTCTCGCCCCTCACCGACGCGGACGGGTTCGAGTAGTTGTAATCGGCGATGGTGACCGTCTTCGGGAGCCACTGCACGTCCTGCTCGAGGTGGTGCAGGCCCGGCGGCGCGGTCACGTCGTCGCCGAAGAGCGGGACGTAGCGCACGGCGCCGCCGCCCGGGAAGTCGTCGTGCAGCCCGCGGTCGTCCACGATGACGAGCACCTCGCCGGGCCCGTCCTCGGGGTGCTCGAAGTAGTAGTAGAGCCCCTCGCGCTCGAGCCACCGGTGGAAGAACGCGAGGTGCGTCTCGCGGTACTGCGCGACGAACTCCTCGACCGGGTAGTCGGCCTCGTCGATCGAGAAGCGGAACTCGCTGGTCGCGAGCCCGCCGCTCTGGAGCGTCGCCGAGAGGAACTCCTTGACGGCCTGGTTCGTGAAGACGTGGCTGCGCCAGAAGTGGCGCAGGAGCCAGAGCCTCGGCACGAGCAGCGCCTGGTACAGCGCCCGATCCGCGTTCTGGTGCAGGAGGCGCACGCTCGCGATCACCCCGTGCAGCACGAACGGGTCGTTCCCCTCGCCGCGGTTCGCGCGCACGGTCGCCCGCTCGCCCACCGCCTTGCGCACGTCGGTGTTGGCGGGGACGGAGAAGAAGAGCTCGAACTCGTACGGCTGCGAGACGTGCTCGGTGCCCCGGAAGCCGATGAAAGCGACGCTGGCGAGCGCCGAGCACGAGAGCGTGAAACCGTCGTGGCGCATCAAGAGTCTCCCGTCCCAGACCTAAGTGTTGACGGCGGAATCTCGGCGCATTGCGCCGCGGCGTCAACGCTCGGCTGCTCCCGGGCGGCGCCGCGAAGCAGCGGATCCGGCGGTGGGATGAGCGCGTACGTGTGCGCATCCGGCGCCTGACCGCGCAGCGCCGACGACGGGCGCGCACCGCGTGTTTGCGCCGCGCCGCCGCGCGGTGGCGGTTTTGTGCAGCGTCATCGCGCGATGGCGGCTTCGTCATCGCGCCATGGCGGCATCGTCGCGCCTTCGTCATCGCGCCATTGGCGGCATCGTCGCGCCTTCGTCATCGCGCCATTGGCGGCATCGTCGCGCCTTCGTCATCGCGCCATGGCGGCGCCTTCATCGCGCGGCGCGGCGTCCTCGCGCGGCGCCATCGCGCCGTGGCCTCGCGCGGCGGCCGCGAGCGCGGCCACGACGCCGCGCGCGAAGGCCCGGAGGCGCGCGACGTCCTCGGGGCGAGGCGTGAACGAGCGGGCGTCGCAGTAGAGCCGACGGGCGAGCTCGACCTGGAGCGCGTGCCCCCCCTCGTCGCGGCGCGCGTGCCGCTCGATCGCGTGGCCGCCGGGGAACGGGTCGTCCAGCGCGAGCGACAGGCCGTGCGCGCGCGCGACGTCGGCGACCGCGTCGCGCGCCCAGCCGGCCGCGCTCGCGCCGCCCCGGGTCCCGAGCACGACGTCGGCCGCGCGCGGGAACAGGACGTCGGGGTAGCTGTGCGCCGACACGAGGATCGCCACGCCGTGGCGCGCGCGCGCGGCGGCGAGGCGCGCGGCGACCTCCGCGTGGTACGGCTCGAACACCTCGCGCACGCGGCGCTCGACCTCGGCGCGGGGCGGCGGGCTGTCGAGCCACGCCTCGCCGCTCGCCGAGCGCCGCCGCACCTCCCGCAGCCCGTAGGGGAGCTTGTCCTCGTAGGGCGTGGGCACGCGCGGGGCCGTGTTGAGGTCGATGACGAAGCGGCTCGCCGTCGCGACCACGAGCGCGGCGCCCTCCTCTGCGACGTCGCCGAAGAGCGCGTCCGCCGCGATGTCCGCGTCGGCCACGAGGGCGCGCTCCGGCACCCGCGTGAAGCGCGCCGCGCGCTCGTCCACGGCGAGGCCCGCGTGCGGGACCTCGACGACCACCGGCCCCGGCGCGGCGGGCTCGTGGACGCGGAACGGGCGGAACGGAGGCGGCGGCGCGGACATCGTCACCTCCGCGGGTGTACGCGCGGGACGCGCGGGAGGGAACGGGCTCCCGCGCCCTCGCGGGGAGCGCCGGACCGACGCGCCCTCCGGCGATCTTCCGCGCGCGTGACAGCGCCGAGGCGCCGCCGGGTTTTTCGCACGGGCGCCCCGCTTTGCGCTCTCATGGCGGGCCATGGGACACCGCCTCTTGGCGCTCGTCAGCGACCACCACCTCGACGCCTGGCTATCGTCGGTCCTGGTGGACGGCGTCGCGACGGCCGGCCTGCTCGTCCTCGCCGCTTACGCGATCCGGCTGTCGCTCCGCGAGCGCCGCGCCGCCGCGCGGGCCGAGGCGTCGTTCGATCCCGGCGTCGCGCTCGCGCCCGGCGAGGCCGTCGTCATGGGCACCGTCGAGCGGGCGCAGGGGGCGGACGTGGCCGTGCGCATCGAGGTCGAGCAGGAGGGGTCCGAGACCGAGAGCTCCGGCGTCTGGAGCCACGAGTGGTCCGAGACCGATCGCAAGGTCCGGGTGCAGCCCTTCTACCTGCGCCACGCCTCGGGCG
This sequence comes from Sorangium sp. So ce836, assembly GCF_028553905.1. Classification (NCBI taxonomy): domain Bacteria; kingdom Pseudomonadati; phylum Myxococcota; order Polyangiales; family Polyangiaceae; genus Sorangium; species Sorangium sp. So ce836. The sequence goes on from NZ_CP102233.1 coordinate 8,643,914, forward strand.
CGCGCGTCCGCGTGGAGCCGGGCGAGGACGTGATGCTCGTCGACGCGCTCGACGGCATGATCCTGGTCGATCGCACGAAGCGCGTCCGCGTGGCCGAGCTCGTGCCCGGCGAGCAGGTCTTCGCGGTCGGCGAGCTCCGGCGCGCGCCCGATCCTGAGGCGCCGACCCAGGGATACCGCGGCGTGGCGCAGGGATTCCTGCTCGTGCCCCCCTCGCACGGGCGGCGCATGCTCCTCTCGTCCGAGCCGCTCGGTCAGCGGTTCGCGCGCCGGGCGGCGTTCCACCTGCGGTGGGCCGCCCTCGCCGCGTTCGCGGCGATCGCGTTCAACGCCGCGTTCGCTGGGTTCCACGCGCGCCGCTGGCTGGGGGAGACGGTCGATGTGCGCGTGACCCAGCTGCGCGAGGTCGAGGACGGCGACACCGACCACCACATGGTCACCGTGCAGCAAAGCGAGGGCGGCGCCGTCTTCTCGGACGAGGTGTCCCACGCCGCCTTCGCCCGGCTCCGGCAGGGCGACGCGCTGAAGGCGCGCCACGTCCCGTCGTGGCCGTCGGCCAGCGCGGTCGGCCCCGACGTGACGGCCCACTCCGCGGCCTGGGTCGCGTTGCCGCTCCTCGGCGTCCTCGCGTTCGCCTACCTCATCCGCGCGCACAGCGCGCGGCCCTGGTACGAGAAGAAGGTGGTCGATCAGGGGAGCGGCAAGCTGCCCGACGTCGAGCCCGGGGCGCAGGCGGCCGCGGCGAAGAAGGCCCCGAAGCGCCCGGAAGGCCGCCGCCGGGAGACCTCGTCCGGCTGACGGCCGCGCGGCCCGCCCGCGCCGGCGAGCGGGGGCACGCCGATCATGCCCCCGCCCGCGCGGCGCGCGCTCGGGCGCGGTCAGCCGCCCGCGTTCGCGAGCATGCTCGGCTTGATGAGGGTGAAGGCCGCGCCCCAGGGATCGGTGACGACCGACTGCCGACCATACGGCGAGTCGAAGGGCGGCACCTGCACCTTGCCGCCCAGCGCCTCGACCTTCGCGAGCGCGGCGTCGAGGTCGTCGACGGCGAAATACGTCATCCAGTGCGGCGGGACCTCGGCCGGCCACCGCTCGTTCATCTGGAGCACGCCGCCCGCCGTCTTCTGGCCCTTGTGGAGCGTCACGTAGTCGATCCCGGGCGCGTCGAGCTTCCGCGCCTCGAGGTCGAAGACGCGAGAGTAGAAGTCCGCCGCCCTCTTGTGATCGCGGGTGTTCACCTCGTGCCAGATCATCGATCCGTGCTCGAGGATGGCTTGCGCGCCGGTGTGGCTCTTCGACTCCCAGACGCCGAAGGCGGCGCCGGTCGGGTCGGACGCGATGAGCATGCGCCCGTGATCCGCCACGGCCATCGGCCCCATCATCACCTGCCCGCCGTTCGCGCGGATGCGCTCGGCGATCCGGTCGGCGTCCTCGCCGTCGAAGTAGACGCACCACACCGAGGGGAACGTGGCGCCCGCCGGCCGCTCGCTGATGCCGGCCGCGCGGCGCCCGCCCAGGCTGCACGTCGTGTAGTGGTGGTGCTCCGGCGGGCCGACTTCGAATGTCCACCCGAAGAGCGCGCCATAGAACTTCATCGCGCCGTCGAGGTCGGGCGTCATCAGATCGACCCACGACAGGGTCCCCGGGGTATGCCGCTCAATCGTGCTCATGTGAGGTCCTCCGTGCGGTGGCGTGAACGGCGGCGACCCTATCACGGCGCCCGCCATCGACGGTGGTCCCGGCGCGCGCCGCCGCGCCGCCGCGCCGACCGGCGCGCATTGCGCGGCGTCGCTTCTTTCTTCCATCCGCCGCGCGCGGGAGCCTCGTATAAGGGACCTGCACCATGAAGATCTCCGAGTACACCGCCTTCGATGCCCTGGGCCTCGCGGAGCTGGTCCGCCGGCGCGAGGTCACCCCTTCCGAGCTGATGGACGTGGCCTCGACCGCCATCGAGCAGGTCAACCCCGCCCTGAACGCGGTGATCTCCTCGCTGCGCGACGACGCCGAGCGGGCGATCCGCGCGGGGCTGCCGGAGGGGCCGTTCACCGGGGTGCCGTACCTCGTGAAGGACCTCGGCATCCTCGTCGCGGGCACGCCGACCGGCATGGGCTCTCGGCTGTTTCAGGGCCTCGTCTCGCCCGCGGACGACGAGCTCATGACGCGCTTCCGGCGCGCGGGGCTCGTGGCCTTGGGCAAGACGAACACCCCGGAGCTCGGCCTCAACGTGGTCACCGAGCCGGCGGCGCACGGGCCGACGCGCAACCCGTGGCGCCCGGATCGCACGCCCGGGGGCTCGAGCGGCGGGGCGGCCGCCGCCGTGGCGGCGCGGATGGTGCCGATGGCCCACGGCAACGACGTCGCCGGGTCGATCCGCATCCCGTCGTCGTGCTGCAACCTCTTCGGGCTGAAGCCCACCCGCGGCCGCGTCCCGACCGGGCCGATCGAGGGCGAGGTCCTGATGGGCTTCGCCACCGACCATGTGCTGACGCGCTCGGTGCGGGACAGCGCGGCGCTGCTCGACGCGATCGCCGGGCTCGACGCGGGCGCGCCGTACTTCACGGCGTCGGGGCCGCGGTCGTTCCTGGAGGAGGCGCGCACGCCGCCGGGGCGGCTGCGGATCGCGTTCACCGACGCCTCCTGGAGCGGGGTGCCGGTGCACGACGAGTGCAAGCTGGCGGTGCGCCGGGCCGCGGCGCTCTGCGAGCAGCTGGGGCACGAGGTCGTGCCGGCGCGGCCGGAGATCGCGTGGGACAAGGTGCGGATCGCCTTCCGGATGCTGCTGTCGTACCACGCCCACATGTTCGACCGCGTCTGCCCGCTGTACGGGCTCGCGGCGGGGCGCGACACCCTCGAGGCGACCACGCTGACCATGGCCGAGGCCGGCCGGCGGATGAGCGCCGTGGATCTGCACGACGTGCTCGTCGCGCGCGACCAGCTCGCGCGGCAGCTCGGGCAGTTCTTCACGCAGTTCGACGCCCTGCTCACGCCGACGCTGGCCACGCTCCCCATCCCGCTCGGCACGCTCGACGCGAACGATCCGACCGTGAGCGCCGAGGGCTGGCTCGACCGGATCTTCGAGTTCGCGGCGTTCACGCCCCTGTTCAACGTGAACGGGAGCCCGGCCATGTCGGTGCCGCTCCACGTGAGCGCCGACGGCGTGCCGGTCGGCGTGCAGTTCGCGGGCCGGTACGCCGACGACGCGACGCTGCTGCGGCTCGCCGGCCAGCTCGAGCAGGCGGCGCCGTGGGACAAGCGCCGGCCGGGGATCTGCGCGAAGTGAGCGGGCGTCCCCGCGCCGCGCGCGTCCGGCTCAGCTGACGTTCTGCGCGAGCCGGCGCTGTCCGGCGGCGATCAGCGGCTGCAGCACCGCGCGCGAGACCGGTTTGACCAGGTGATGGTCGAAGCCGGCCGCCCGCGAGCGGCGCCGATCTTCTTCCTGGCCGTACCCGCTCAGGGCCACGAGGAGCGCCCGCTCCAGCTCGGGCCGCCGGCGGAGCTGCCTGGCGACCTCGTACCCGTCCATCCCGGGCAGCCCGATGTCCAGCAGCACGACGTCCGGGAGGAACGCCGGGGCCGCCGCGAGCGCCTCGGGGCCGCTCCTCGCCATGGCGACCTCGTGGCCCAGGGCCTGCAGCAGCATGACGAGGGACTCGGCCACGTCGGGGTTGTCCTCGACGACCAGGATGCGCCTCGAGCTCGCGGGAGCCGGGCGCGCCTGCGGGAGCGCCGCGGAGGGCGTCCCCGCGCCGCCGGCGTCGGCCACGAGGGTCTGCGCCGGCAGCCGCACGATGAGCTCGCTCCCCTTCCCCGGCCCGTCGCTCACGGCGCGCACGGACCCTCCGTGCATCTCGACCAGGCGGCGCACCAGCGTCAGACCGATGCCGAGCCCCCCCTGGGACCGGTCGGGCCCGCAGTCTCCCTGGGTGAACAGATCGAACAACTTCGGCAGGAGGCGCGGCGGGATGCCCTGTCCGGTGTCCTTGATCCGGATCTCCAGGCCGTCCCCCGTCCGCTCGCCCGTGACCCAGATGTGGCCCCCTGGCTCCGTGTACTTGGCCGCGTTGTGCAGGAGATTCGTGATCACCTGCGTCATCCGGGTCGCGTCCACCTCGAGGTGCACGGCCTTCATCGGGAGCGATATCATCAGCTCGAGGTCGCGCTCCTCGACGAGCGGGCGGACGGCCTCCACGGCCTGGCCCACGATCGCGGCGAGCTCCGCCTTCTCCTTGTGGAGCTGGATCATGCCGCGCGTGATGCGCGAGACGTCGAGCAGGTCGTCGACGAGCCGCACGAGGTGCTCGACCTGGCGGTCGATGATGGCGTAGGCCTTCTCCAGGCGCTCGGCGTCGCACGGCTTCTGGCGCATCACCTCCAGGAGGCTGCGGACCGGGGCGAGCGGGTTGCGCAGCTCGTGCCCCAGCATCGCCAGGAACTCGTCCTTGTGCCGGTCGGCCTCGGCGAGCTGCTCCGCTCGGTGCTGGAGCGCCTCTTCGAGGAGCTTCCGTTCGGTGATGTCGACGCACGCGCCCGTCATGGCGACGGGGCTCCCGCGCGCATCGCGCAGGATCGTCCCCTGGTCGCGCAGCCAGCGGACCGAGCGATCGGGCTCGACGATGCGGAACTCGACGGTCAGCTCCGTGCCCTCGCGGAGCGCGGCCTGGAAGGCGCTCCGCACGGCCGCCTGGTCGTCGGTGTGGATGAGCTGGATGAAGTCCTCGAGGGTGCGCACGTCCGTGTCCGGCGCCGCGCCCATGAGGCGCTCCAGGCTCCTGTCCAGGGTCTCTCTGTCCTCGGCGATGTTCCAGAGCCAGGTGCCCATCTTGGCGGCGTCGAGCGCGACCCGCAGCCGCTGCTCGCTCTCGCGCAGCGCCAGGTCTGCCAGGTGGCGCTCCGTCCGATCGCGCACGACCTTCGCGAAGCCGCGCAGGTTGTTCGCCTCGTCCCTGAGCGGCGTCATGATGCCGCTGCACCAGACGCGGCTGCCGCTCTTCCGGAGGTGCCAGCGATCGTCGGACGCCCGGCCCTGCGCCAGGGCGGTCCTCATCTCGTCGGCGAGCACGCCGGCCCGGACGTCCTCGGGCGTGTAGATCAGCTCGAGCGACTTTCCGAGGATCTCCTCCTCGGTGAACCCGAGGACCTCGGTGGCTCCCCCGCCCCACGCGATGACGTCGCCGGCCGGATCGGCGATGAGGATGGCGTAATCCTTCGTGTTTTCGACGAGCAACCGATAGAGCTCACGCTGCCACATATCCTGTCGGGCTCTCTGTTCCTGGTCCATCGGACGCACGCCTCTCTTCCAGCGACTCCTCGCTTCGCGGCCGGGCGGCGTGCCAGGAGGGTTCGATCGAGGTCCTCACCTCGGCGCTGCGGTGGCGCGCCCGAGGAGAAGCAACCGGCGATCCACGCGGATCCGCGACGTCGTGCGCGCAGGGGCGCGGCGCCCTGGCGTCCGCCGCTCGCGGGGCGCAAGCCGATCGAGCTGGCGCTGCGGGACGAGGAGGCCGCGCCGAGCTGCCCGGCCCTCGGAGCGGCCTCCCCTCCTCTCGGCATTGCGCAACATGGCTGTCGCGGCGTGGCTCCCAGTCGCTCATGCAAAACAACGTTTCACGCCGAGGAGAGATCCATGAGAGAGAGAGGACGATCGAGCCGTGATGGCCGGGCGGAGGGCGAGCGTGGGACGAGGCCTGTCGTCCATCGCCGGGATCGGCCATCCTTCGCCGATGCAGCTGTGGCTCGCGTTCACCTCTCCGTTCGCCCGCAAGGTCCGCATCGCCGCCCAGGAGCTGGGCCTCGCAGGTGAGATCGAGCTGGTCGAGACCGATCCGTGGACGGACCCGCGTCTGCGCGCGGTCAACCCCCTGGCCAAGGTGCCGACCCTGGTCCTCGACGACGGCGAGATCCTCTATGAATCGTCCGCGATCTGCGATCACCTGGACGAGCGCGCCGGCGGCGGGCGCCTCGTTCCCCGCTCCGGCCGCGAGCGTCGCCGCGCCTTGCGGCTGCAGGGCCTGACCGACGGCGCGGCCACGGCCGCCGGGCGCCTGTTCGCCGCCGAGCGCCGCGCCGCGGCGCAGCCGGACCCGATGACCCCGCGGTTCGAACAGGCGATCGCCGCGTCGCTCGACGCGCTCGAGACCGAGCCGCTGTCGACCGAGGTCTTCACCATGGCCGAGGTCGGGGCCGCGTGCCTGCTCGGCTACCTCGACTTCCGCTGGCCCGAGCGCGACTGGCGCCCCGGGCGCCCGGCCCTCTCGGCCTTCTGGGCCGCCGTGGCCAGCCGCCCCTCGATCGTCGAGACGGCGCACCGCCTGCCCACGGCCGCTCCCCGCCCCTGAGCGCGCATCGCCCCGGCGCGCGGTCCGCGCCCGGACGGCGAGCGGGCGCGCCGCTGGCCCAGCCGGCCGCGGGCGGGCGCGTCCGGCGCTATCGCCGCAGCGTCTTGTAGACCATGTAGCCGAGGCCCAGCGTCAGCGCGACGAGCACGGCCCCGCCGATCGCGGCGAGCGGCAGGACCTTCGCTCGCGCTTGCCGCTCCATCTCGCCGACGCGGCTCACGAGGTGCTCGCGGACCGCGTCGGCCCGCTGCTCGAGGCGCTCGCGCTCCGGCGAGTCCTTCGCCTCCTTGTCCCTGACCGCGGGCCCTGCGGCGCCGCGGGCCGCGACGACCTCCTCCTCGTTCCTCCGCTCGAGCTCGTCCAGGCTCGCGCGGACGCTCTCGCGGAGCAGGGCGGCGCGGTGTTCCAGGTCGTCGATGCCATCGGTGTTCGTGCTCATGCGATCTCTTCCTTCAGCAGGTTGGCCTGGGCCTCGGCGTGCTCCTTCGTGGCGTCGAGCGGCGGCTCCCGCGGGATGAGCCGGTATCCGACGAGCCCGGCGACCCCCGCCGTGACGAGCAGGACACCCGCGATGACGAGGGCCGGGACCGGCCCGCCCATCGCGAGCGCCGCCGCGACGAGGAGCATCGCCAGCGTCAGGATCGCGGCGGCGAAGGCCACGCCGAACGCGATGGCCGCATCCTTGAACTTGGCGACGTCCCGCTTTGTCTCGTTCCTCGCGAGCGCGACCTCGATCCGGATCAGCTCCTGCGTGTCCTGGATGGCGTCCTTCACGAGCTCGACGAGCCCGCTCTCCTTGGGCTGATGGTTGTTCGCCATGGCTTCCTCGCGTGGGGTGGGTCGGCCGGGGAACCCTCCATCCGGCGCCTCGCCGGCGGGCTCATCCGCTCGTCCGCATCGGTCAGCTCCGTCAACGGCCAGTCGTGGGAGGTGCCAATGCATCCATCGGACCAGTCAGAGAGTTGGTGGGAGGCTCCCCGCTGCGCGGACTGACAGGTCTTCCGAGTCGATAGCAGCGTCCTTTGCGCCACATGTGGCGAGCCTGCGCGTGCAGCGTAGGGCGGCTCGCCCGATGCGCCGCGAGCGCCGCGCCGGCGGCCGGCGCTCCGCCGCGGTGCGGCAGGGCGCTCTGCCGGCGCTGGCTGCGACGCCCGGGTGAGCTGCGTCGGACGCTCGTCGCGGCCGGGGCGACGCGGCCCGATCGGGGCGGCGGCGATCGGAGCCTCGTCGGCGGGCCTCGCCCCCGCGGCTGCGCGGGGCGTCTTGAGGCTCGCGGCGCCGTCCACGCCTGGTGTAGATACCTGTCCACGTTCAAAGGAGACAACCATGAAGGCTCGGATGTGGCTGATGGCGCTCGCGATGCTCACGGCCGCTGGATGCGGGAGCGACGGCGGCGAGGCGGAGAGCGCGATCTGTACAGGCGCGGGATGTACGTGCAGCGGGTTCGACTGTGAGTGCGTGGCAGGCGCCGATTGCAAGACCGACTGCGGCTCGGAGGCGTGCGCGCTCGATTGCTCGATGGGCTCGAAGTGCAACGGCAGCAGCGAGGAAGCGCTCGTGCTCCAGTGCGTCGACACGAGCGAGTGCAAAGGCGACGGCGGCGACGGCAGCGTGCTCACGTGCACGCAGCAATCGAGCTGCGATCTGAAGGGCGGCGTTCGCGCCACGGCGATCTGCCGGGATCAGGCCGTGTGCACGTTCGACATGGGCTCGGGCTCCAACATCTTTTGCGAGAGCGAGAGCCGCTGCGATCTCAAGTGCTACGCGGATTGCGCCGTGAGGTGCGCCGCGACGGCGGAGTGCACGGTGAGCTGCGGCGCAGCCGGCACTCCCGGTGAGACGTGTCCCGACGGACGCGTGGTGTGCGGCACGGCGTGCTGAGGCGCGCGCGTCCGCCGGGCGCCGTCGTCGGCGCCGCCGGGCGGCGCAGCGCGCCGCGCCGCCCGGCGCCCGCGGCCGCGCCGCCATCGTCGTGGAGCCGCCCGAGTCGCCGCCATCCGAGCCTTCGCACAGCGCGTGGCTACGGCGGCCCCTGGCTCGAGCTGTCCGCGCTGTTCCCCGAGCGCCAGCGGGCGCGGCGGCGGCGGGCTCGGCGCTCCCGCGCTTTTCCAGGGCAGGCGGACCTGGTAGAGACGGGGCGGGTCGATTCTTTTTCGCCCGACCGATGAATCCGACCCCGGGCGGGCGTCAGTAGCTTCGAACCCACCCCACCGTGGAGGCGACCATGTCAACGAACCGTTCCCGTATGCTCTTCGTCAACCTGCCCATCCGTGACCTGAAGCGGTCGGTCGAGTTCTTCACCAAGCTCGGCTTCTCGTTCAACCCGCAGTTCACCGACGACAAGGCGACCTGCATGATCGTCAGCGAGCAGGCGTTCGTGATGCTCCTCGTCGAGGAGCGCTTCAAGGACTTCACCAAGAAGCAGATCTGTGACACCGCCACGTCGACCGAGGGGATCTTCGCGCTGTCGGCCAACAGCCGGGCCGAGGTCGACGAGCTGGTGAACACCGCGATCGCGTCCGGCGGGACGGAGGCGGGCGACCCGTCCGATATGGGCTTCATGTACTTCCGGCGCTTCTACGATCTCGACGGCCACCACTGGGAGGTGATGCACATGGACCCGAGCGCCGTCCCGCCGCAGTAGCACCTCGCCGCAAGGCTCGTGGTGCGCGGCACCCGTCGGAGCGGCATCGCGCTCGCGACGGGTGGTGCGGCGGGAGGCCGCCGTCGGCAAAGCGCGCTCAGAGCGCGAGCTTCACCTCGTAGCGAGCGAGCCAGTCGTTGAGCAGGAGGACCTGCTCCATGCTCGACCGGGAGACCTCGTCCGAAGGCCCTCCGGCGCTGCTCGACGCGGCGCGGGCGCGCGCCGCGTCGAGCAGCGGCAGCACCGGAGCGTCCCGCTGGGCGAGGAGCCGCCCGAGCTGGCCGCGGAGCGCCTGCGCGTACGCGGGATCCTGCGTCGCCGGATACGGGCTCTTGCGCCGCTCCAGCACCGAGCGCGGCAGGAGATCGTCGGCCGCGGCGCGCAGCAGGCTCTTCTCGTGCCCGTCGAAGGTCTTCATCGACCAGGGCGTGTTGAACACGTACTCCACGAGCCGGTGGTCGCAGAACGGGACCCGGACCTCGAGCCCGGTCGCCATGCTCATGCGATCCTTCCGATCGAGCAAGAGCTGCAAGAAGCGCGTCAGGTGCACGTAGCAGATCTCGCGCATGCGCCGCTCCTTCCCGTCCTCGCCCGGCAGGCGCGGGACCTCGGCGAGGGCCTCCGCGTAGCGCCCGGCGATGTAGCCCTGGACGTCGAGCCGCCCGAGGAGGTCCGGGGCGAGCAGCGTCACGACGGAGCTCGAGCTCCTCATCCGCGTGCGCATGGAGCTCCACGGGAACGTCTCGGCCGCCACCGCCTCCGGGTCGTGGAACCAGAGATACCCGCCGAAGACCTCGTCGGCCGACTCGCCGGACAGGGCCACCGTGGAGCGCTCCCGGATGGCGCGGAAGAGCAGGTACAGCGAGGCATCCATGTCCCCGAAGCCGACCGGGATATCCCGGGCCCGGAGCACGATCGCGCGGACGGCGGGATCGGCGAGCTCGGCCGCGGAGAGCACGATGTCCGCGTGTTCCGACCCGACGTGCCGCTGGACCTCCGCGACGTAGGGCGCGTCCGGCGTGCTCCGCAGCTCGTCCGCCTTGAAGTGCTCGGCCTGGCCCACGAAATCGACGGAGAAGGAGCGCACCGGCCCCGCGCCCGCCTCGCGCAGGGTCTTCTGGGCGAGCGAGGTGACGGCGCTGGAGTCCAGCCCTCCGGACAGCAGCGTGCACAGCGGCACATCGGAGATGAGCTGGCGAGCGACGATGTCCTCGAGCAGCTCGCGGACGGTGCGGATCGTCGTCGGGAGATCGTCGGTGTGCGGCCGGGACTCGAGCGCCCAGTAGCGACGCTCGGTGACCCCCTCCCTCCGGACGCGCACGACGTGGCCGGGGCGGACCTCGCGCATGTCGCGGAAGACGGCGAGCCCCGGCGTCTTGACGAAGGCGAAGAGCTCGCGCAAGCCGGTCTCGTCCACGACCGGCGGGGCGAGCGGGTTCGCCAGGATGGCCTTGGGCTCCGAGCCGAAGAGCACGCCCGAGCCGGTCGACTGGTAGAACAGCGGCTTGATGCCCATGCGGTCCCTGACGAGCAGGAGCTCTTCTTCGCGGGCGTCCCAGAGGGCGAAGGCGTACATGCCGTTGAGGCGCTCGGGGAAGCTCGCGCCCCACTCGAGGTAGGCGCGGAGGACGACCTCGGTGTCGCTGTTCGTCCTGAATCGGTGTCCGCGGGCCTCGAGCTCGCCGCGCAGCTCGCGGAAGTTGTAGACCTCGCCGGTATAGACGAGGACGGCGGCAGGCGCGCCGTCTTCCTCGGCGATCATCGGCTGGCGCCCGCCGTCGAGATCGATGATGGCGAGGCGGCGGTGCCCGAGGCCGGCGCGCGGCGTGAGCCACAGCCCCTCGTCGTCCGGTCCGCGGTTCTTCATCGTCCTCGTCATCTTTTGCAGGACGTCGCGTTCCCGCGTCAGATCGCGGGCGTAATCCACCCATCCAGCAATGCCGCACATGGGACCATCGCCTCCTTACAGCACAGCGCCGCCGCGCTGCCGACGGCGGGCTCTCTGGCCTCGCCGCGACTCTCGCAGGTCGCTCGTCGTTGGGTGGCGAGCGTAGACAGCGCGGGCGCATCGTGCAACCAGCCTGGCCAGCGCGGCATTCGCTGGTCGCGCGGGAGGGCGCGGAGATCTGGGATACAAAGGCGAATGGCAGGAGCGCGGCGTGGCAGGAGAGCTCACGCCTACGGTGTTGCGACCAACTCCCAAGCACGCTCAAGCGGCCCGTCCGCACGGCGCGCCGGCCGCGAGCGCGGCTCCGCCTGGGTCGAGCGGGGGCGCGCTCCGGCGCCCCACGCCACATCACGACCGGCACGGTTGCTGCAGCCCGTCACGGCGACCGAGGACACGTGCGCTCAACGCACGCCGCCGCACGCCGCCGGGAGAGCGGCCATCGATGATGGAACCTGATGACGAGAACGCCCCGTTCGATGCGCCGGTGTCCTTCGGGTTCGAGAGCGATGCCGAGGCGAACGCCACGTGCCTTCTGATCACCTGGTTCGCCGTCGTGGAGTCGGCGGCGCTCGGGGTCCTGCCCGTCCTCCCGGCGCTCGATCTGGCGCGGGAGCGCGGCGACCTCCGCTATCTCGATTCGTTCTTTGCGCACGGCCTGAAGCACCTCCGGGACGAGCAGGCGCACGCGAATCTCTGGTGCGAGGCGCTCCTCGATTTCACCCGCGCCTACCCCGACGTCGTCGAGCGCGCGCGCCTCCCGGGGTGGCTCATGAAATCGATGCTCCGCAGGGTCGCCGTCCCGCACGACGTGCTCGAGTTCGCGGTCGACTGCCTCGCGTTCGAGGTGGTGATGAGCGCGTTTTACGAGATCGCCGCGCCGCGCCTCTCGTATCCTCCGCTCGGGCCGGTGTTCCGGCGCCTCGCCATCGACGAGCGCGCGCACACGGCCTATGACCGCGCCTACCTGGAATGCTTCTTGTCCGGAGCCAGCCTGCCAGCGTACCTGCGCGCGATCTCGCGCTACTGGTGGCACACGGCTGGCGTGCTCGCGACGGTGGTACCGCTGCTCCGGGCGCTCGATCGCCACAGGCCCCTTCCTCGCGGCGCCTTCCGCCGGAGGCTCGCCGCGCACATTCAAGGGTCAGGGATGCCTGGATGCCGCCGCATCGCGCCCGCCCTGCTCGGCCAGCGAGCTGCCTAGTCCATGGGGTCGATCGTCGAGGAGGGATGGATCCATGGCACCTCGCCGCTCGACGGCGCGCCGCTGTCGTCCGTGCGGGTGACGGCCGCCGAGGACATCGCCGGGGTGGCCCACGCCGCCCGGCGGGCGCAGGCCGCCTGGGCACGGCGGCCCGTCGCGGAGCGGGCGCGCGTCCTCGCCGAGGCCGGGCGGCGCCTGCTAGGGAGCGCCGACGAGATCGCGCAGGCGCTCCACCGGGAGCTGGGCAAGCCCATGGCGGACGCGTACGGGGTCGATCTCGGCTCGACGCCCGAGGTGTTTCGGTATTACACGACGCGCGGCGAGGCGTTCCTCGGGGCCGAGGCGGTCGCCTTCAACCCGGTCATGTTTCCGCGCAAGAGGGCGCGCGTCGAGCGCCTGCCGCACGGGGTGGTCGGCCTCATCACGCCCTGGAACTATCCGGTGTCCGTCGCGGTGCACAACCTCGTCCCGGCGCTCCTCGCGGGCAACGCGGTGGTGCTGAAGCCGTCCGAGCACGCCGCCCGGACCGGCGCCGCGCTCGCCGGCGCGCTTCGCGAGGCGCTGCCCGAGGCGCTGCTCGGCCTGGTGCAGGGGGGCGCCGAGGCGGGCGCGGCGCTCGTCGCCGAGGTCGATCACGTCGTCTTCATCGGCGGCGTCGCGGGGGGGCGGGCGGTGGCGCGCGCGGCCGCGGATCGCCTCATCCCGGCGCAGATCGAGCTCGGCGGGAAGGACGCGGCCATCGTGCTGCGCGACGCGGATCTCGAGCGGGCCGCGCACGGCGTCGCGTGGGCGGGCTTCGTCAACGCCGGCCAGAGCTGCGCGGGGATCGAGCGCGTGGTTGTGGAGGCGGAGGTGTTCGAGGCGTTCGTCGAGCGCCTCGTCGCCGTCGCGGAGCGGCTGCGCGCCGGCGACGACGGCGGCGCGCCGGGCACGGTGGAGATCGGCCCCATGGTCACGGAAGCGCAGATGGCGCGCGTCGAGGCGCACGTGCGCGCGGCGGTCGCGGCCGGCGCGCGGGTGCGCTGCGGCGGGGCGCGCCGGGGTAACTTCTATCTTCCGACGGTGCTCACGGGCGTCGACCCGTCGCTCGACCTGCTGCGCGAGGAGACCTTCGGTCCCGTGCTCCCCGTCATCGCCGTTCCGGACGCGGTCGCGGCGGTCCGCGCGGCCAACGAGAGCGTCTATGGCCTCACGGGGAGCGTGTGGACGCGAGACGTCGCGCGGGGCGAGGCGCTCGCCCGGGAGCTGCGGGTCGGGGTCGCCACGGTCAACAACCACATGTTCACCGGCGCGGCGCCGCAGGCCGTGTGGACGGGGCGCGGGCGCTCGGGCTACGGCGTTCAGAACGGCCCCGAGGCCCTGCGGGCGATGACGAGGCCGCGGCTCGTCGCGGTCGACGAGAGCACCGCGTCTCGCGAGCTCTGGTGGTTCCCGTATGACCGCGCGTTCGTGGAGCTGGCGCGGGGAATGGTGCGCTCACGAGGGGCAAGCTCGGGGCTCGATCGGCTCTCGTCGGTGGGCCGGATGGTGCGCGGCGCCGCTCGGCGGTGGATCGGGGCGCGCGCGGCGTCGCGCGCCCGGCATGCGTGGGGGCGAGGATGAGGCGGGGCCGGTCCTCGTCGAGAAGATGGATATCGCCGCTGGCTTCTCGACGCGCACGCGGGACACGCTCGCATGGGGCCCTGCCAGGCTATCCGGGAGCGCGCCGGGCGCCGCCGGGCGATCTCGAGCGCGGGCGCGGGCCGCTCTTCGCCGCCCGCTTCGGCTTCGGCGGGCCCGCCCGCGGGAGGAGCTCCCCCCCTCCCCACGCCACCACCGCGTCGATGAAGGCGCGGAGCTGCGGCGGAATGAACTCCCGCTCCGTGTAGATCACCGCGAAGCGCGATTCCCCCTGGATCGCGCCTGGCAGCACGTGCACGAGCGCGCCGCTCTCGAGGTGCGCGCGCGCGACCGGCTCCGGCAAGAGCGCGATACCGAGGCCCCTTAGCGCGGCGTCGCAGAGCAGGTCCATGTCGTTCGTGAAGAGCGCCCCCTCGACCTGGAACTTGCCGCCGGAGGACGGCCAGTGCGTCTGCGGCAGCTCCCCCCGGGCGAAGCCCATGAGGCAGCGGTGGCCCCGCAGATCGCGGCGCGTGCGCGGCGCGCCGCGGGCCTCGAGGTACGCGGGCGAGGCGACCGCGAGGAGCGGGTGGCGCATCAGCGTCCGGGCGACGAGGCCGGGCTCGAGCGCGGAGCTCGCGCGGAGCGCGACGTCGTAGCCGCCGCGCCGGAGATCGACGTGCTGCGTCGTGCTGTGGACGTGGAGGCGGACCTCGGGGTAACGCCGCGCAAAATCGCAGAGCATCGCGCTGAAGCTCGCGCCCATCGTCGGCGGCACCGAGACGCGCAGCTCGCCGCGCACGGCGTCGTCGGCCTTGCGCACGCTCGCCTCGGCGTGGTGGACGGCGTCGAGCACGATGCGGGCGTGGCCGTAGAGCGCCTCGCCCGCGTCGGTGAGGGCGAGGCTGCGCGTCGTCCGGCGGAGCAAGCGCACCCCGAGCCGCTCCTCCAGCCGCGCGAGGCGGCGGCTGATGGTGGCGCGAGGGACGCCGAGCTCGGCGGCGGCTCGGGACAGGGATCGGGCCTCTACGGTCTTCGAGAAGGCGAGGAGCTCGGAGGTCTCGAGGGGTTCGTCCATTTGGATCAAATCCTGGCAGGTGCTTCCAACTGTTGAGGCATTGATACAGGCGCGTCCACGCCCCAGAATGCTCGCTCATGAACGACGAGGCACGGCGAGCCCGCGCTCGCGACCCGACGCGGGATCTCACGGAACGACTCGCCCCACCTCGACCACGTACCACGGAGCAAGCCTCATGAGCGACCGACTCCTCCAGCAGATCCTCCTCGAAGCCCGCACCCACAACGGCTGGCTCGCCGAGCCCATCGACGACGCGACCCTGCGCCGCCTCTACGAGGCCCTGCGCCTCGGGCCGACCGCGGCCAACACCGTGCCGGCGCGGATCGTCTTCGTGAAGAGCCCCGAGGCCAAGGAGCGCCTGCGCCCTTGCCTCGCGCCGGGCAACGTCGAGAAGACCATGAGCGCGCCCGTCACCGCGATCATCGCCTACGACACGCGCTTTCACGAGAAGATGCCGAAGCTCTTCCCGGCGCGCCCGACGATGGGCGAGACCCTCGCCGGGATGCCGCCGGAGCAGCGCGACTTCTTTCTCCTGCAGAACGCCTCGCTCCAGGCCGGCTACCTGCTCCTCGCGGCCCGCGCGCTCGGGCTCGATTGCGGGCCGATGGCCGGCTTCGACCGGGAGAAGGTCGACGCCGCGTTCCTCACCGACGTGCCGTGGAGATCGATCCTCCTCATCAACCTGGGCCACGGCGATCCGGAGAAGCTCTACCCGCGCAACCCCCGCCTCGATTTCGAGGAGGCCTGCCGCATCGCGTAGCGTTCGGCGTGGAATCGGCCGGCGCGGCTTGCAAGGCGAGGCCGCTCGGGGGCAGCATCGTGCGCATGAATCCTATCGAGTTCGTCGACGTCGCGACCGCGAAGGCGGCCCGCGGCGTCCGCATGGTCGCGTCGGGGATGGTGCCGAGCCCCTGGGCGGAGGCCGCGAAGGGGCTGTTCCGGCTTCAGGGCGTGCCGGTGCGCGTGGTGCGGTTCTCGCGGGAAGACGCGGAGCTCGCGGCGTGGATGCGCGCCGACAACGTGCCCGTCGTCTTCCACGACGACGAGCCCCCGCGCGCCAACTGGGCCGCGATCACGACCCTCGCCGCCCGCCTCGGCCCGCCGGGCGCCCTGCTCCCCGACGACCTCGATCACCGCGCGCGCACCGTCGGCCTGCTCCACGAGATCGCGGGCGAGGAGGGCCTCGGCTGGAACGCGCGCCTCCTCATGATCCACGCCTCGATGACGAGCGAGGGCAAGCGCGGCTTTCCGCCGCCCGCCGCGCGCTACCTCGCGGCGCGCTACGGCTACTCCCCCGCGCTCGATCTCGACCGCGTGCGCGCCCGCATCGTCACCGCGCTCTCCGCCCTCGCCGCCCGGCTCGACGGAGGCCGCGACTACCTCGACGGCGACCGCCCGAACGCGCTCGACGTCTACGCCGCCACCTTCCTGACGCCGCTCTGCCCGATCCCGGAGAGCGACTGTCCCCGCCTCCAGCCTTTGCTCCGCCAGGCCTTCGGGACCGCGCGCGAGGAGCTCGGCGACGCGGTGCCGCGCGCGCTCGTCGAGCACCGGAGCCGGATGTACGAGCGCCACCTGGGCTGGCCGATCGAGCTCTGATGGCATCGGGACCCCTCCGAGGGGTCGCCCTGCTCGCTTTCGTGGCGAGCGCGCTCGTGGCCTGCGCCGCCCCTCCCCGCTCGCCCCGCAGGCCGTGGAGCGAAGGCGGCCTCCTCGATGGCCATCGAGGGCCATCGATGGCCCTCGATGGTCCTCGATGGCCATCGATAGATAGATAAGTTGTTGAAATGGCATCGCCTTTCCAGACGGGCGCGAATCGCATCGCAGAATGTGCCGTCGACGCGGGGCAGGTCTCGCGATTGGAGCTTGACGTCTTCGAGTCGATTGGATTTCCTTCTCCCCATGAGCTTCGATCCGGCCGCAGCGCGCGATTACGTTCAGGCCCTGGACCTCTCGGGTGTCCCTCGCAACCTGGTCGCGCAGGAGGCAGCCACCGAAGCTGGCGAGGTCTTCGATGCCGCGAAGCGCCAAGCTCAGGTCGTGGGCTCATCGCTCCTGTCGTTCGCGCAGGGCGTGGACGCGGGCGTTCGGGAGGCCATCTCGGACTCGGCGCTGCTCGCCCAGCTCGTCGCCAACAAGCACGCGTCCGCACGGGCCGCGCCCCTCGACTGGTACGCGAAGTACGCGGAGGTGCTGCAGAACGTCGGCTGGGTGATGCAGGCCGGCGCGTGGTCCGACTACACGACGCAGGGGACGGGGGCCGAGGTCCACGAAAAGATCATCGAGGTCCTCTCGGTCGCGCTCGGGCCCAGCGCCGCCGCCGCGGCGATCGTGAAGTCGGCGATCGACGCGCTGGCGGCGATGAAGGAAGGTGGCTCCTGGTTCACCATCTTCAGCCGCGAGTCACAGCACGCGAACATCGCGCGTTTTCAGGTCGGCCTCGTCGAGACGGGCGCGAACGACGACGTGTTCGTCTCGCTGCTCGCCTGCTTGATCGAGGCGAACAGGAGCATCACCCAGGTGCTCTTCTTCAAGCTCCGCGACGAGAAGGCGTCGTTCTCGGCCAGCAGCGCCAAGGTGTCGATCAACCGGCCGTCGCTCATCGGCCTCGGGCCGACGATCCGCAAGAAGGTGCGGGCGTACCAGGACGATTACCTGAGCAGCATCCTCGATCTCGATCTCTAGGCCGCATCGATGCCCAGCGACGCCGCGAGCGAAGGATCACCGGTGCCTCCGAAGCAGCGCATGGTCGCCTTCGCGATCGGGGTGGGCGACGCGGAGCGGCTGCCGTTCCTCGCAGGGGCGCACAACGGAGCGCGCGGGTTCCACGCGTGGGCGGTCGCGAGCGGCTACGAGTCGCGCCTGGTGATCGACGACGAGGAGCCGGTCACGTTTCCGCGACTCAAGGCCGAGCTGGAAGCGGTCCTCGCGCCCGGCTCGGGGCCGATCCACCGGATGCTGCTCTATTTCGCGGGGCACGGGCTGATCCGGGAGGCGGAGGAGGGGCTGTGGCTCCTCTCGACGTGGTACTCCGAGCTGCGCGCGGTGGCCGTGGAGGTCCTCCGCCGCCGCCTCTACATGCACGGTATCCAGCAGATCGGCATCTTCGCGGACGCGTGCCGGTCGCTGCCCCCGGACGTCGACGCGCTCGACCTCACCGCCGATGCCGTGCTCGGACGCGGTCCGAGGAAACCTGAGGGGACACCCGCGCTCGACAAGTTCATCGCCGCGCAGGACGGCACCGCCACGTTCGCTGTGCCGGGCGCTTCGCCGGACGAGGATCGGTGTCTCTTCTCCGGCGTGCTCCTGGAAGGGCTCTGGGGCACGAAGCCGTCCGCGTTCTCCCAGATCCTCCCGGGCAAGATCACGAGCAGCAGCCTGGGCAAATACCTCGCGACCGAGGTGCCGGTGCTCTCGAAGCGCTACGGCAAGAAGGTCGTGCCAACGGCGGTGCCGGCGTTCCCCGAGGGCGACAATTACTACTTCGGTATCGGGCCCACGCTGTCGCCCCCGGAGTTCCCGCCCTGGCCTCCTGCCCACGAGCTCCGGGGCGTGCCGCAACAGGTGCTCATGCTCGAGAGCCTGGAGTCGGCGAGGGATCTGTCGGTGGAGGCGAAATTGTCGGTGGAGGAGCGGCTGGATCGCCTGCACGCTCCAACCCATTTCGAGACCCGCGCCGGCTTCGCGGTCGAGCGGGTCGAGGTGGCGGCCCTCTGGACCCCGCCCGACACGTTCGCGGAGGTGCAGCACGACGAGGCGCGCTGGTGGCGCGTCGGAGAGCGCAACGGCTTCGTGCTGAGCAAGCCGGTGCCCGTGCTCGTCGAGCTCGCAAACGGCACCTGCGTCGCCACGACGGCGCTCCCCGACTTCATCGGCTCCATCCTGTGCGACGACTGCGGCTCATCCGCCCTCGTGTACCGCACGGTCTGGAGCGATCGATCCGCGAGCAAGGCGGCCGTCGAGGCGCTCGGGCGCATGGAGCGCGGCGGGCTGCGGTCCAGCGACGTTCTGGACGAGGCCGTCGACCTCAGGCAGGAAAAGCACGTCGATCCCGTCCTCGGGGCCGTGAGCGCGTATCTCTACGACGCCATCGGGGACCTCGACAACATTCGTCGAATGGCGTGGGCCTATCACGAGAATCACCAGGCGATCCCCTACGACGTCGCCCTCCTCGCGCAGCTCGAGGCGCGCGTCGGCAGGGGCGGCCTGCTCCGCGTGGACATCCCCGCGGTGCCCGCGCGCGAGCCTCGGACGGAGAAGGAGGCGAGGTTCTTCTGGACGCATCGGGCCACACCGCCGGCGCGCGCCGTGGTGGCAGGCTTCTGGCCGCTGCTGCGCCAGGGGTGGGCCTTCCTCGACGATCCCGTGCTCGCGAGGCCGGAGCTGCTCGAGCTGACCTCGCACCTCACGCGGGCCCGGTTCTCGACGCTGGACCGCGAAGGCGCGACGCGGCTCTCCAGGTTGTTCAGGTTGCAGCGGCACGCGCGCTGAGCGGCGCCCGAGATCCCGAGAGGATACGGCCCCGGAGCCCTGCCACGATGACGTGCGTGGCGACGAGGCGTTCGCGATCCGCCGCGCCAACCCGCTCGGCGAGCCGTCTCCCGAAGGAGGAGATCGGTGAGGCGCGCGTCAGCCCGCGCTCTTCGGCGCCTCCGGGGGATGGACGCGGGTCCACGTCTCGCCGTCGAAGCGCGCGATGTCCGTGGGGCCGACGCACCAGAGGACGCCGCCGGCCTGCTCGATCGTGTGAATGTAGCGCAGCTCCTGCTCGAGGCCGGTGCGCACCCGCAGGGCGCGCCGGCGCTCGAGGTCGTAGCGGAAGAGACCGAAGTTCGACCCGAGATAGAGGGTCTCCTGGTACATGGCGACGGCGTGGAAGAGGTGCGGGCTCCGCTCCCTCGACACGCTCCGGAAGCCGTCGCGGCGATTGCCGACGAGCAGCGCCCCCTCGTGCCCGCACACCCAGATGCGCTGCGCGCTCTCGACGTGAACCGCGTTGAGCCCGCCGACCGGCGGCACCTCGAGGCGGCGCCACCGCGGGCCGCCCAGGTGATAGAGGCTCCCTTCGAGCCCGCGCGGGCCGAGCTGCTGGGCGGCCAGGTAGATGTCGTCCTCCGCCGTCCCCTGCAGGTCGATGGGCCTCACGAGGTCCTGGAAGTCCACGCCGGGCGCCTGGAGGAGGCCCGCGTCCGCGTGCGCCCAGCGGCCGGGACCGAGCCTCCGGTACACCTGCCCCGCGCTCCCGCAGGCGAACAGGCGGTCGCCGACGCGGCGCAGCGCCGTGAGGAAACCGTATCCCTTGGACGTCGGCCGGCGGAGCCCGGCCTCCGGGATCTGCTCGATCACCGCGCCCCGCGCGGACCGGAGCTCGACCTCGCCGTCCAGGGAGAGCGCGCACAGCGCGAGATCTTCGCCGTGCGCGGCATGCTTCTCCAGCCCGACCGTGAAGAAGCCGACGTCGTGCGCCGTCCACGGCGGGGCGCCGCCCTCGTCGTACAGGAAGAGCCTCGTATGCGGGGTATAATCCCCCGGCGCGGCGAAGGTCGCCGAGAGATGGACGCTGGAGGCGCTCAGGGCGAGCGCGCCCGTGATCGTCATCGGGGTGTCGCCGGGGTCATCCGGCGTCGCTCGGGGATCCGCGCCGATCGGGGTCATCTGATCTTCACTCGCTGGCTGGTGTCGATCCCCTGGAATGCCCTGCGCACCTCGCGGATGATCTGGGCAGTACACTCCGGCTTGTACGCGATCGTGACGCGCAGCGACGATCCGATCACGTCGGAGAGCGGGAGGGTGCCGTCGGTCGACTCGCCGGCGGCGACCTTGTTGCTCAGGATTCTGTTCAGGTCCGCGTGGATGGCGTTGTGCAGCGTGCCCTTGACGAAGGCGTTTCCGGGGATGCAGATGGCGGCGCCGTCGTCCTCGGAGAGGATCCGGTACGCGGCGCCGTTGCGCGTGCCCGATCGCACGAACTCGTCGGGGACGATGTGGTGCGACTGGGAGCCCTCGCCCGGCAGCAGCTTGCAGACCTTCTTGAGATCGCCGTGCCGCCCCACGAGGCACGGGGGGCGCCGGACCTGGACGTTGCTGTCGAGCCTCGGGGCCGCGCGGAGGTCGAGGCCCATGTCCAGGCCGAGGAAGGGTGTGCGCATCGGCCGGTGAGACGGATCGGTGAGCGCGTCCTCGGTGAGGGCATGGGTCCGCGAGATGCCGACGAGGCCGATGGCGCCGTAGAGCAAGCCCCACACCCCCGCGCCGGCGGTCGCTCCGCCGGCCGCCGGGCCGAGGGTGGACAAGGCGCCCGGCGCCTTCTTGGCGGCCTCCTCCGCCGCCTTCCTGGTGGCCTCCGCCGCGAGCTGCCTGGCGAGCTCCTCGTCGAGCAGCGCCACCTGCGTCAGCTCTCGCTGGGTCGTGTAGACGCGCCCGAGCGCGTTGGCGGGCGGGTTGCCGTCGCCGGGCGTCTCGCCTCGAACCGAGGCGTCGATCTGCGCGCTGGGAGGGAGGGCCACCGCGTCAGGCCTTCACGTTCATCCAGCAGCGATCGCCCCTGCGCACGATGCGCCGGCCGTCGGCGCGGACGTTCTTCGACGCCTCGTGCGCCCACACCTTGCCCTGGTTCACGCCCGATTTGACGCCGCCGCCGGTGCCGGGCTCGTCGCCCTGGACGCTCGGCGCCAGGCTGTGATCGTAGACGTAGGTGGGTTTGCCGTTGAGGTTCACGTGCTCGATGCACTTCATGCTGCCGTCGAAGCTGGCGTAAAGCATGTACGGGACCGGCACCATCGCGCCGCCCACCGGCGTCAAGCACACGTCCGGGGCGACGGTCACCGCGTAGAAGCTGCTGTCCTTTCGAGCTCCGATGGGCATGTCCTCTCTCCGTGCCTCGATTAAGCCGCACCCGTCTGCTGCATGTACCCGAGCGCCAGGAGGCTCACGCCCTCGACCGCGGGCGACGCCGGGATGCGCGCGCGCCATACGAGCGACAGGCGCATCTGCTCGAGGTCGACGATGACCGTGTCGATGGGCACGGCGGCGAAGCTCACCGCGTCGCCCTTGCCGCTGAGCCGGACGACCACGGCGGCCTCCGGCACGTGGAAGCGGCAGGCCGTGCCCGCGGCCTCGGGCGCCGCGCCCGGCGCGCTCGGCGGCAGCAGGTTCCACAGCTCCGCGAGCTCGCCGCCGAGCAGGTAGTCGCACTGCATGTCGGGGTGCGCGCCGTTCCAGTAAGCCATGTCGAAGTCGGGCGGCATGTACGGCCAGCGCTCGGCGAGCCAGCGATCGTCGAAGGTGCCGGCCAGCTTCAGCCGCGGCTGCCACGGCTTGGCGATGACGCCGACCCCGCGCGGCGACAGCTCCGGCGCCTCGCCGGCGCGCACCTCGCCCGCCACCATCCGCGCGAAGATCTCCGCGGTGATCCCGGCGCCGGGCGCCTCGATCCGCGGGGCCGGCCAGCGCTTCACCTCGGCCGCGTCGGCATACCAGCCCTCGAGGAAGCCGACGCCGAACGGATTGTGCGCGCAGGTCGCGTGCGCCACCGGGGCCGCGTCCGCCTCCGGGTGCGCCCGGCGCGCCTCCTCGCTCAGCCGGTGCGCGCCGTCGAGCCGCTTCGCGGCCTCGTCCTCGGCGTACACCTTGAGCTGGCCGCCGAAGGCGTGCTCGTAGCGCAGCGGCAGGGCCACGAAGGGCTCCGGATCCGTCAGCGCCCATCCATCGTCCGTGCGCTCGAACGCCCGCGCCCCGTGGACGGCCAGGCGGTGATCCAGCAGCGTGCCGGCCTCCGCGAGGTTGGGGATCGCGGCCAGGCGCCGGATCCGGACGCGCACGTCCACGCGCGCCACGGCCTCGCCGGCCGGCGCGTGCGCAGCGCCGATCACGATGACGTCGCACCTCGGCTTGCTCTGCGCGAGATCGCTCTCGACCTTGACGCTGCTGCGGTTGATCTCGCCGTGATAGACGTCCGAGAGCGCGAGCTCACCGTCGCAAATGGCGGCGACGTGGGTGATCCGCGCGCCGTCGCTACCGCCCGCGTCCGGCGCGGCGCGCAGCGCGTAGCTGCCCCGCGCGACGACGACATGCGATTCGTCGCCCCGAGCGTCGACGATGTCGTACTCCAGTGCAGGAAACGGAGTGCGGTTCTCGAGCGCCATCGGGGCGGCGGCAGGATACCCGACCGCTTCGGCGCGGAGCAAGGCCGCTCGGGGGCGGCGCGCGCGACATCCTCGGTATCACGTCGCGCGGCGCCTCGGCCGAACCGCCGCAGCTCCGATTGCAATGCCGCAATGCAGGGGTCCCTCAGGCGACCCACCGCAGCTCTCGATGAAATAGCTCGCCCTCGAGCGAATCCATGCTCAGGCCTGTGTCCGCCGCCGCCTCGGCGCCCGCGATGAAGCTCGCCACCTCCCGGATGACGTGGCTGTCGCGGAGCACGCGCCGGTGGCCCAGCCCCTGCGTCTCGTGGAGGCGCGCTCCCGGCCACGCGCCGGCCAGCGCGAGCCCGTCCTCGAACAGCACCTCCTGGTCCTGCCGATCGTGCACCACGAGCAGCTCTCCGCGCATCCGGGGGGCGAGCAAGCGCCCGTCGAGCTCGCGCAGCGCGATGCCCGTCCGCGCCTCGATGCGCTCCTTCAGGCGGCGCTCGGCGCGCGGATCCAGCCCGAAGAACGACACGAACGCCCCGATGAAGCGGTGCGGGTCGAGCGGCGGCGCGACGAACGCATAGCGATCCGCGCGCACGCCGCTCCGCTGCGCCAGGACCGCCGCCACGCCCCCGAGCGAGTGCGCCACGATCCCCTCGACCGGGCCGGCCTCGCGCGCGACGTGCGCGAGCGCGTCGGCGAGGTCGACCACCGTGGCCTCGGGCGCGGGGTGGTCGCCGTGCCCGGGCGCGTCGAACGCCACGACCCGGAGCCCCGCCGCGAGCAGCCGCGGGACGAAGGCCGACAACTGGCTCCCGCGCCCCTCCCACCCGTGCACCAGCAGCACCGCAGGATCGCCGGACCGCGGCCGAGGCGGGTTGAACGTCCATACCGGGATAAGGCCCGCGCCGCTCGCCACGCGCGACGGCACCGCCGCGGCGAGCGCTTCACGCTCCCACGCCGGCCGCGCGTGGCGGCGGGGCGTCCTGTAGATCCGCTCGGCCCACTGCGCCGCCGCCTCCGAGGACAGGGCCCCTACCGCGCGCAGGCCGGCGCGCACCGCGAAGAGGCGCAGATCAAACGATCGAACGTTCGTACTATTTTTGGCCCCGAGTTTCGCCTTGCTCATGGTACCTCCGATGTCTCGTCAGCGCGTCGCCGCCGCGTCGCCGATCAGCCGCTCGAACGCGGCGCGGGCGCGCTTCTCTGCTTTGGGGTCGCGGAGCAGCCTGTCCAGGATGTGAAAACCGTACGCGATCGAGAACACCTCGAACGCGAGCTGGCGCACGTCGAGGTCCTTCCGGAAGTGCCCCTCCTCGACGGCGATGCGCGCTGCGTGCGCGAGGGTCTCGAGCCAGTCCTTCTGGGAGGCGACGAGCTTGTCGCGGGCCGGCCCGGATTTGTCGTCGAGCTCGACGCTCGCGTGCAGAAACACGCAGCCGCCGGGCATGAACGGCTGCTCGGTCCAGCGCAGCCAGCGCTCGAAGAGCGCCCGGACGCGCGGGAGCCCGCGCGGCTCGCGGAGGGCGGGGCTCACGACCACGTCCACGAAGCGGCTCGTCGCCTCGTCGAGCACGGCGACCTGCATCTCCTCCTTGGAGCCGAAGTGCGCGAACAGGCCGCTCTTCGACATGCCCACCCGCTCGGCGAGCAGCCCGATGCTCAGGCCGTCGAGGCCCACCTCGCTGGCGAGCGACAGCGCCTCCGCCAGGATCGCCCTGCGGGTGTCCTCTCCTTTGGCCACGCGGGGACGATAGTGGCCACGCGGGGACGATAGCACGACCGTTCGCTTCGTCCAGCGTCGTCATCCTGCGCTCTCGCTCAGCCGGAGCGCGGCGCCGGGGCACACGGCGACCGCTTCCCGGACCGCCGCGTGCTCCGCCTCCGGCGGCTCGGCGTCGCGCACGATCACGATCCCGTCCTCCCGCTGATCGAAGACCCTGGGCGCGACCATCACGCATTGGCCCGCGCCGCAGCACTTTTCGACGTCCGCGATCACCCTGAGCTTCGAACCGGTTTCCATGTGTCCCTCCGCTCCCGTCTCACGTCGCCTGGGCCATCGTCACCAGCGAACCAGGAGCCTCTCGATCCCGCCGACGAGCAGGCCCTCGCGGCGCGGCAGATCTTGGGGCAGGGCCGCGAGATCGAGCGAGGGCAAGCGGCGCAGGAGCACGCTCAGCACGGTTTGCAGCTCGGTCCGCGCGAGCGCCTGGCCCACGCACGAATGGCCGCCGGCGCCGAACGCGATGTGCGGGTTCGGCGCGCGGTTCAGCACCATCTCGTCGGCCCGCTCGAAGGCCTTCTCGTCCCGGTTCGCCGCGGCCATGTTGCAGATGATCGTCGTGCCGCTCGGCACCTTCGTGCCCGACAGCTCGATGTCCTCGGTGATGAAGCGCGGCAGCCCAAAGCCCGCGTTGGCGTCGAAGCGGAGCGCCTCTTCCACCGCGGTGCGGACGAGGGAGGGCTCGGCCAGGAGCCGCTCCCAGCGCTTCCTGTCCGAGAGCAGCATGGCGACCATCTTGGCGATCATGTTCGAGGTGGTCTCGTGCCCGGCCACCAGGACGCCTTGCGCCGTGAGCAGGAGGACCTTTTCGCTGATCTGCTCTCCCTGGTCGGCGGCCCGGATCAGATCGCTGAGCAGGTCGTCCCCGGGCTGCGCGCGCTTCTTCGCGATATGGCCCATCAGGTACTCGGTGAACTCCGCCTGTGCCCTGTCGACCTCCTCCTGCGTGAACTGCGTCAGGGTGAGCATGGCGTTCGACCAGGTGGCGAGCTTGTCGCGCTCATCCACGGAGATGCCGAGGATCTCGGCGATCACCCAGACGGGCAAGGGGAAGGCGAGCTCGCTCACGAGGTCGGCGGGCGCGCCTTTGGCGACCATCTCGTCGATGAGCTGATTCGCCATCGCCTCGATGCTCTGCTGCATCGCGGAGATTCGCTTGACGGTGAACCAACGGCTGATGAAGCGCCGCCATTTCTCGTGCTGCTCGCCGGTCGAGATCTCGGCCGCGGCCTCGCTCTCGAAGGCGCTGCCCCCCTCGTTGGCCGTGATCCTCGCCGCGCCCTCCTGGCTCAGGTTGCGGGTGAACCGCGGATCCGAGAGCACGTGGCGCACGTCGTCATACCGCGTGACCAGCACCGCCTTGTCCCCGCTCGGCAGCCGGACATGGGCGACCGGACACCCCTTCCGGAGCTTCGCCCACTCCTCGGGCGGCTCCACGGCGTTCGGGGCGCGGAACGGATACTCCAGGACCTGATCGCTGCTGTCAGTGCTCATCGAGACCTCCCGCCACGGGTCTAAGGCGGGCGACTTATGAAGTCAAATGACTTAAACACTCTTTTGCCTTCAGGAAACGGCGCAGGCGGGCGGGCGCCGCATCTCTCAATGTGATTCAAAATACAACACTTGGGCTCAGAGCGCCATGAACGCTCGCGCGCCCTCACCCCGCGACGATGTGAGCTGGTTTCGACCGCCCTGCCCGGCCGGCCCGCCGTCGGCGGGCACCGCCCCGCCCTACCGCCCCGCCCCGTTCGCGGGCAGCGCCGCCGGCCGCGGGTGCGCGACGAGCGGCTCCTCGCCCGGGATGCGCAGGGGGCTCGGCAGGTACGGATCCAGCTCGCCCGGCTCGAAGCGGCACAGGCCGATGACGTGCCAGAAGGAGCCGCCGATGTCGCCGCCGAGCTTGTAACGGCCGTCAGGGCTGAACGCCGCCCAGCCCTCGGGACAGGGCAGCAAGATCGCGAGACACCCGCCCGTGCCCACGTCCCAGAGGCGCAGGGTGCCGTCGGCGGACGCCGACGCGAGGAGCGCGCCGTCGGGGCTGAAGGCGATCCCCTGCACCGACGCCTTGTGGCCCTCCAGGGTGCGCAGGACGCGGCCCCGCTTCACGTCCCAGAGCCGCACCGTCTTGTCCGACGACCCCGACGCGAGCATCTGGCTGGCCGGGTTGAACGCCACCCCGCGCACCCCGCGCGTGTGCCCCTCCAAGCAGCCCAGGGCACGGCCGCTCCCCACGTCCCAGAGCCGCACCGTCCGGTCGTCCGACCCCGACGCGAGCAGGACCCCATCCGGGCTGAACGCCACCCCGCGGATGCCGTCGGTGTGCCCCTCGAACGCGCGGATCGCCCGGCTCCGGCCCACCTCCCACAGGCGCAGCGTCCGGTCGTCCGACCCCGACGCCAGCGTCAGCCCCGCCGGGCTCCACGCGACGCTGCACACCCGGTGCGCGTGGCCCTCCAGCGTGCGGACCGCGCCGCCGCTCACGACGTCCCAGAGCCGCACCGTCCGGTCGTCCGACCCCGACGCGAGCATCTCGCCATCCGGGCTGAACGCCACGCTGCGGATCGCCTGCGCGTGCCCCTCGAACGAGCGCAGGAGCCGGCCCCGGGCGACCTCCCAGAGCCGCACCGTCTTGTCGTCCGACCCCGACGCCAGCGTCGCCCCATCCGGGCCGAACGCCACGCTGCGCACCCCGAGCGTGTGCCCCTTGAACGTGCGGATCGCCCGGCCGCTCCCGATCTCCCAGAGCCGCACCGTCTTGTCGTCCGACCCCGACGCCAGCGCCTGACCATCGGGGCTGCACGCCACCCCGAGCACCCAGTCGGCGTGGCCCTCGAACCTGCGCAACGCATGACCCCGGGCGACCTCCCAGAGCCGCACCGTCTTGTCGCGCGAGCCCGACGCCAGCGTCTGGCCGCTCGGGCCGAACGCCACGCTGCACACCCCCTTCGTGTGGCCCTCGAGCCTGCGGATCGCCCGGCCGGTCCCGACCTCCCAGAGCCGCACCGTCCGGTCCAGCGACCCCGACGCCAGCGTGCGGCCGTCGGCGCTCCAGGCGACCCCGAACACCCAGTCGGTGTGGCCCACGAACGTGCGCAGCGCGCGGCCGCCCCCCGCGTCCCACAGCCGCGCCGTCCGATCCGACGACCCCGACGCGAGCGCCTGGCCGTCCGGGCTCCACGCCACGGCGAGGATCCAGTCGGTGTGCCCCTCGAACGTGCGCAGCGCGTGGCCGCTCCGGACCCGCCACAGGCGCACCGTCTTGTCCGACGAGCCCGACGCGAGCGTCTGTCCATCCGGGCTGAACGCCACGCTGCGCACCCCGAGCGTGTGCCCCTTGAACGTGCGCAGCACGCGGCCCGTCCCGGTCTCCCAGAGGCGCACGGTCTTGTCCGACGAGCCCGACGCGAGCGTCTGTCCATCCGGGCTGAACGCCACGCTGCGCACCCCGAGCGTGTGCCCCTCGAACGCGCGCACCGCTCGGCCGGTCCGGACCTCCCAGAGGCGCACCGTGTTGTCCGACGCGCCCGACGCGAGCAAGAGCCCATCCGGGCTGAACGCCACGCTCATCGCCGCGCCGAGGTGCCCGTGCATCGCCCGGATCGCCTGCCCGGTCACCGCGTCCCAGAGCCGCACCGAGCCGTCCTCGTGGCCCGCCGCCAGGAGATCGCCGAGCCGGCTCCACGCCACCGCGTTGCACGGCGAGACCGGCGCCCACATCGGATCGGCCTCGCGCGGCCGGGGCAGCGCCGCGCCGTCCGCCGACAGCGGCGCGGCAGGCACCCCCCGCGCGCCGACGAGCTTCGCGCCGCGCAGCTGCGCGCCCGTGAGATCCGCGCCCCGCAGATCCGCGCCGACCAGCCGCGCGAACGAGAGATCCGCGCCCCGCAGATCCGCGCCGGCGAGGTCGGCGCCGGTGAGATCCGCCCGCGAGAGCTGCGCCGCGCCGAGCGACGCGCCGGCGAGCCGGGCCTCGACGAGCGTGGCGCTCCAGAGGTTCGCCTGCGTGAGATCGGCCTTCCGCAGGTCGGCGCAGGCGAGGTTGCACCCGCTCAGGTCCTGCCCCGCCAGGTTGACGCCGGCCACGTCGAGGTCGTCGTCCTGGTCCCGGTCGTCCTTGGCCAGCCAGCGCGCGACGCGCAGCGCGTTGTCCTTGGCGTTCCCCTCGGCCGCCCCGCGGAGGATCCGCTGCGCCCACGCCGCCGCCGCCCCGCGCCCCGCGAGGGACACGAAGAAGTCGACCATGAGCTCGCTCATCTCGTCGGCCCCGAGCGCCGCGCTGTCGCCCGCCTCCTTCACCTCGCGCGCCGCCGCCTCGGCCACCAGCCACTCCAGCGCCGACCGGTGCACGAACGAGAACGACCCCTCCGCGTCCCGCACGAGCAGCGAGCCCGAGCCGAGCAGGTGCTCGACGATCCCCCGCTCGAGCGGCGGCGCGTCGGCCGGCTGCGCGCCCCGGATCAGGCTCTCCGGCAGCTCGCCGAGCCCGACCGACCGCGCGCTCCGCTCCCAGAGCAGCCGCGCCAGCGCCGTCATCGCGGCCCGCAGCGCCTCGCGCGGGATGCCCCGCGGCGCGCCCGGCGGGTTCGCGCGCGCGTGCTCGTGATCGAGCCACTGCTCGACGAGCACCTCGTACAGCTTCGCCGCCGTGATCGTCCCGGTCCGCGCCTTCGCCTGCCGCAGCTTGTCCGGCTCGATCTTCGCGATGAACCCCAGCATGCGCGGGTTCTCGGACAGCCCGAGCAGGTCCTTGACCTCGTGGAGCAGCCGGTAGCGCGCCTCCGCCTCGGCGGGCTCGGGGCTCAGGTTGCCCAGGAACCGCCGGATCTGCTTCTCCCCGAACCCCTGGAGCTGCACCAGGCGGTAGCCCTGCAGCTGCTCGGCCCGCCGGGCGAGCTCCCGCTTGATCGGCGGATCGGTGAGGAAATGCTGCGTCCGGCTGGTCACGACGACCTTGGCGATCCCCTCCGCCGCCTGGACCACGGTGTCGAAGTGCTCGAGCGCGCGGTCGTAGGTGAGCCGCAGCGCGAGCTCGTCGAAGCCGTCGAAGAGGAGCGCGATCCGCCCCTCGGCCAGCATGTACCGGAAGGCCCGCAGGTCGACCGGCTCGTTCGCGAGGGCGAAGTGCTGCGCGAGGAGCGAGTCGAGCGAGCGCTGCTTCTCGATGCGGCCGAGCTCGATGAGCACCGGCACGAGCGGGTGCCGGTCCCGCGCCATCCGCCGGGCGAGCTCGCGCAGGAGGAACGTCTTGCCGGCGCCGAAGTCGCCGAGCACCAGCGCGAAGCGGCGGTGGGGCGCGTCGAGCAGCTTCCAGAGCGCCTCGAGCGCGCTCTCGGTCGCGCTCTTCTCGCGATCGCCGAGGCTCACCACCGCCGGCTGCTCGACGTAGAGCCACGGCGGGTACGACGGGTCGGCCTCGACGCGCTCGGTCTGCCACGCGAGGTAGCGGCCGAAGTCGATGAGCCCCTGGACCTCGGAGAAGCTCTTCAGCACGACGCCGCGGCGCGCCGCGCTCCGGGCGAGATCGGGCGGCGCCGGCGGGTCGGTGTGGACCAGCGTGGAGCGCAGGTACGGGTCCTGCTGCCGGAAGCGGTGCTCCACCTCGGTGACGTACCGCGTGACGAGCTCCTCGGTGATCGACCGGTCGAGGACGCCGATCACGCGGACGTCGACGCGCCGGCCGTCCGGCACCGCCACCTCGAGCGCGCCCGCGAACGGCGGCGGCGCGCGGTGCCTGGCCACGGTCGCGCCGGGATCGCGCAGGAGCGCCACGCGCTCGACGCGGTCGAGGAAGCTGTCGCGCCGGTCGTCGAACACGCGCTCCCGCTCGCCCTGGGGGCGCTCGCCGTCCTCGGCCGGCTCGCGCAGGTCCGGCGCGGAGGCGCGCTCGAGCCGCGGCTCGGGCGCGAGGTGCTGCTGCAGGAAGGCGAGCAGCGCGGCCGCCGAGGCGCGGCAGGCGAAGGCGCGCAGGCCGTCGTCGCCGTCGCGATCGGCGGGGTCGGCCACCGCCC
The DNA here is from genome assembly GCF_028553905.1 of Sorangium sp. So ce836. NCBI lineage: Bacteria > Pseudomonadati > Myxococcota > Polyangiales > Polyangiaceae > Sorangium > Sorangium sp. So ce836. Next base: position 8,674,638 of record NZ_CP102233.1, read on the forward strand.
GCATCAGGATCGAGCGCCGCTGGAAGCGCGCCGCGAGGTCGCCGAGGGCCGCGCCCCCGGCCAGGAGGCCGAGCGTGCCCGGCACGACCCGCTGGAGCCGGTCCCAGATGTCCGGGTCGTCGAGCGCCGCCGAGAAGCTGGCGATCGCGCCGACGTGCACGCGGAGGGGCGGATCGGGCGGCAGCGCGTCGGGGTAGAGCAGCCGCTCCTCGAGCACCTTCTCGCGCCCCGCCTCGGTGAGGGCGAGGGCGCCGCCCTTCATCGAGACGAGGCCGTCCTCGAGGGCCTCCTTGAGCCGCGCGGTCCACCCCGGGCAGGCGCGCCGCCGGTCCGGGTGCGCCACGGGCGTCGGCCCGCCCTCGGTCTCGTGCGCGTACAGCGCGTGCAGGAGCCAGCGCCGCGCGGCCGCCCTGGAGGGCGGGCGCGCGCGGGAGAGCGCGGAGAGGTCGAGCTCGCGCGCGAGGTAGGCGGCGTCCATCTTCCACGCGGCCTGGAGGTTGAAGGTGCAGAGGTCGTGGAAGAGCTCCGCCTCGCCGCCCGGCGGCGCGGCCCGCTTGCCGTGATCGAAGCTGTAGAGCTGGTCGGCGACGATCACGTCGCCCGGCGACACCTTCCTCGGATCGCCGGCGCAGGCGCCGCACATCGCGAGGCAGGCCGGGTCGAGCTCGGCGAGCAGGTGCTGCCCGCGGATGGCGGCGGTGCGCTGCCCCGCCTCGCCGATCCACGCGGCGGCCACGACGAGCAGGCCGCCGCGCGCGCTCGGGAGCGTGCGCCGGTAGTAGCGGAGGCCGCCGAGGTCCCGGAGCTCGCGCCACCCCCGGTCGCCGGCGTCGCCGTCGCCGGCCGCGCCCTCGGCGAGGACCGCGTCGAGCTCGTCCTTCTGCGCCGTGACGACGAGCACGTCCACGGGCCCGACGTCCCGCTCGGCGCGCGGGCTCCCGCCCGAGGCCGCGTCCTTCCGCGGGCCTTCGGCGTAGAGGGCCTTGGCCTCCGAGATGCGCTCGCGGCCCTTCTGGGCGTCGTGCCGGCCGGTCGCCGCGAGCGCCTGCGCGGCCACGGCGGACGCCTCGAGGGCGCGGTCGCCGAGCCGCTCGGCGATGGCGCGCGCCTCGGCGAGCGGCGCCTCGGCCTCGGCGGCGCGGCCGGTGCGCGCGGCGATCCCGAAGGCGCCGATCAGGGCGCGGGCCTCGGCCTCGCGGTCCTCGACCTGGCGCGAGAGCGCGAGCGCCTCGCGGTAGCTCGCCTCGGCGGCCGCGAGGTCGCCGCCGTCCTCGAGCAGGCCGGCCATCTCGAGCTGGGCGCGCAGGCGCAGGGGCGGCGCGGCGCCGGGGCGCGCGAGCAGGGCGCCGAGGGTGGCCGCCGCGGCGACGGCGTGGCCGCGGCGCCGCTCTGCGGTGGCCTGGCGGAGGAGCAGCTCCGCCGGCGGGTCGGTCGCGCCTTGCGGCGCGGCGCGCAGCGAGCAGGCGGCGGCGCCCGGGCGGTGGGCGGCGATCTCCAGGGCGCGCGGCTCGGGGGCGCCGGGCGAGGGCTCGTCGGCGAGGCGGATCTCGGGGGTGCGGATGGCCCAGAAGTCGGGCGCCTCCTCGCGGCAGAGGGCGAGGAAGGCCGGCGGGCCGCACCACAAGAGGGGGCAGCCGAGGCGGCTCGACAGCGTGTCGTGCCGCTGGTGCTGGTTGAGGAGCCGGAGGCCCTCGCGCGCGGCCGCCGGCGGGAGGTCGGAGCCGACGAGGACGACGACGCCGCGCGGCTCGGGCTCTGCCTTGTAGAGGGCGGAGACGAGGTCCTTCCAGGTGGCCTCGTCGCGGCGCGGCTCGATGACGAGCGCGCGGCGCCCCTCGCGGGTGAGGAAGTCGCCGAGGGCGCGGGCCACGTCCGGGCCGGGCATCTCGACGGGGAGCAGGACGAAGCCGGGGGTGCGCTGGAGGACGCGGAGCACCGCGCGGAAGCTGCCGAGGAACGGGGCCATCGAGGCCGGGAGCGGCGGGGTGGAGGCGCTCATGAGGCCGCGACGAGGCGCTCGGCCGGCGCGGGCGCGCGGCCGTGGGGGGACGGGGTGGTCACGGAGCTCCTCGAAGGGACCGTCGTCGCCGAGATCAACAAGATTGCCTTCCCCCCCGCGATGCCGGGCAGGGCTGCGCTGCGCCGCGCCGTGCCTCTCCCCAGGCCACCCCAGGCATGGTGCGGCCAAAGCGTGGGGCCCTGCAATAGGCTGGAGAGGGCGCCGGCGTGGGTGCGGCGAGCGCGCGCGGCAGCCGGCGTGGGCAGGCCGGCTGGGTGGTGGGTGCCCTGGCACGCCTTCGCTGTGCCCTGGCACGCACGTCGCCGTGCCAGGCACGCCTTCATAGCGCCATACCGAGGCCGCTGAGCCGCTGTCCCGCAGGACAGCGCGTCGCCGCAGCCTGCGCCGCAGTCCTCTGCCGCATCGAGCACTGCAGACGTCCCGGCGCTTCTTCCGCCATCGCGAGCCCCAGCCCTGCGGGCGCGAGGATGGCAGGCTCGCTGCCTGAGCGGCGGTCGATAACATCGGTGGAATCAGCAGAGCCACGCCCGCCGTCCGCGATGGGAAGCTGCGGGTCTTTCACCGCTCCTTTGGCCGCGCCTCACACCTCGCCACGCCCGGCAGCGTCACAGCCCAGCCCGCCTCCGAGAGCTTCGGCGCGCCTCTCTGGGTTGCCCGCGGCATGAGAACCTGCCGCTGTGTCGCACAGGAACGACGCTGTGAGCGCGTGATCCGGACGGAACAAAGCACGCGCGGGCGGAGGAGGTTTGGTAGCATCGTCCATGCAATGCCCGGCGACAGATGGCCGTCGACGAAGAGCCTCGGCACCACAGCCTCGATGCAGATTTGCGCGCCGGTCACCGGACCCGTGGGCTCGGGGGCGGGCATCGTGCTGCTCTATGCGCCCAATTACGAGCAGTTTCGCCCGGCGTACGCCCTGCCCGAGTCGGGCTCGGTCCTCGGCCGCGACCCGAGCGCGGACATCTGCGTACCGACGCGCACCGCGTCGCGCCTGCACGCCCGCATCGAGCGGCGCGGGGGCGTGTGGCAGCTCTTCGATCTCGGCGGCCGCAACGGCACGCTGCACAACGGCGAGTTCGTCGCCGAGGCCGTCCTCGCGCACCTCGACGAGATCCGGATCGGCGACGCCATCTTCAAATTCGTCGAGAGCGACGCCGAGAGCCACGCGCATTACCGCATCGACGGCGCCTACTTCGACGATCCGGACGCGCCGGCGAAGCCCCGGCCGCGCGCCTCGACGAGCCGGATCGTCGGCGGCTACCAGAGCCAGCGCCTCGCCGGGAGCCTGCGCGAGATCGCGCGCAGCGAGCTGTCGGTGCTGATCCTCGGCGAGAGCGGGACCGGAAAGGAGATCTTCGCCGAGCAGCTCCACGACTGGAGCGGCAGGCGCGGGCCGCTCCATGTCGTCAACTGCGCGGCGATCCCCGCCGCGCTCATCGAGGGGGAGCTCTTCGGACACCGGCGCGGCGCCTTCTCGGGCGCCGACCGCGACCGGGTGGGCCTCCTCCGCGCGGCCCATCAGGGCACGCTCCTGCTCGACGAGATCGGGGATATGCCGCTCGAAGCCCAGGCGAAGCTCCTCCGGGTGATCCAGTCGAAGGAGGTCATGCCGCTCGGCGCGTCGCAGCCCGAGCAGGTCGACGTGCGGATCGTCGCCGCCACGCACCGCGACCTCGACGCGCTCCAGCAGTCGGGCGCCTTCCGCGCCGACCTGTTCGCCCGCCTGAACGAGCTCAGCATCACGCTGCCCCCCCTGCGCGAGCGCAAGGAAGACATCTTCTCGCTGTGCGTCGCGCTCGCGAGGCGCCACGGTCGGCCCGAGGCGCGCCCCAGCATGGCGTTCATGGCGGGCCTGCTCCACCACGATTTTCCCTACAACGTGCGGGAGCTCGAGGCGCTCATCAAGCGCTGGGCCGCCAGGGCGCGCAGCGCCGAGCTCGACGTCGAGGACCTCAGCGACGAGATCCGGGACCGGATGCGGAGCTACGGCGCCCGGAGCTCGGCGTCGCAGCCGCCGCCCGCGGACGAGGCCCGCGCCACGCTGGCCCCGGAGGGCGAGGCGGCGCCCCCGTCCGGCGAGGGCGCCGACGCGCTGAGGGGGACGCTGCCCCCGCGGGCCTCCCCGGACGAGAAGGTGCTGCGGGAGCTCCTGGTCCAGCAGCGGGGCAACGTCGCCGCGGTGGCGCGCGAGCTCGGGAGGGATCGCGCGCAGGTGCACCGGTGGATCCGGCGGTACAACATGAACATCGACGACTTCCGCTGACCCGACGCGGCGGTCGACGCCGGCTATTCGAAGCGCTGGGGGAGGAGCGGGTCGCTCGCGTCCGCGGGGGGCGGCGCCGCGGCAGGCGCCGCGCTCGCCGCCGCTGCGGGCCGAGGTTTCCTCGCCGGGCTCGCGGAAGCCCGGCGCGATGCCTGCTTTCGCTTTGCCGCGGCGACGGCGGCGTCGGCGGCGACGACCTCGGTCTCCGCATCGCCCTCGAGGACCCGCGCGTCGTGGACCTCGCCCGGGATCCCGGGCAGGGCCGCGATGCCGTCCTTCCGCGCCGCGGGCGCCCTGTCGATCTCCGCCGAGGCTCCCCCGGAGGCGATGACCCGCCCGATCCGGCGCGCGATCGGGGACGCCTCGGGCATCGGCGAGGGCGCCGGGCACTCGACCGAGGGCGCCTCCAGCGCGCCGCGGATCGCGCGCTGCACCCCGATGGACGCCGCGCCGGCCGGCCAGGGCATCGCGGCCCCGCCGAGGCCCGCGGCGAGCAGCGCGAAGGCGGAGAGCCGCAACCTGGTCCGGTCCCGGTGCGGCGGCGGCGCGGGCTCGTTCGGCGGTCGCTCCGGCCGCTCGTCGACGCCGTGGTCCCGGCCGAGCGTCGGCTCGCCGTGGACGCCGTGGTCCCGGCCGAGCGTCGGCTCGCCGCGGACGCGGTAGTCCCGGCTGAGCGTCGGCTCGCCGCGGACGCGGTAGTCCTGGCTGAGCGTCCGCTCGTCCGGGAGCGCGGTCCCGCTGTCCAGCGGGAGGTCCTTCCACCGCTGCGCGCCGCCCGCGCCGCTCGCGGGGCGCCGGGGCGCGCGCGCCCTCACCCGCGGCTCGAACCGCGGGGCGACCGTGAGGCGCTCGGACGGCGCCAGGGGGACGAGCAGGCTCTCGTCCAGCGCGAGAGGGTCCTCGCCGAGCAGCGGCAGGAGGGCGTCGCGCATCGCCGAGGCGCTCGGATACCGGTCGGCCGGCTGGTACTGGAGCGCGCCGTCGATGACCGCCGCGACCTCGGGCGGGACCCACGGCGCGAAGTCCTGGACCGGCGCGGGCAGGTCGGCGACCAGGGCGGCGATGAGCTCTCCGACCGCCTTGACGTCCTCGGTCGGCGTTCGACCGGCCAGCGCGCGGTAGAGCACGACCCCGAGCGACCAGAGGTCGGTCCGATGATCGATGTCCTTGATGCCCCGCGCCTGCTCGGGGGACATGTAGCGCGGCGTCCCGAGCACGTGGCCGGACCACGTGAGCCCCGTGGTATCCCGGCGAGGATCGTGGGCTGGCCGGATCTTCGCGACGCCGAAGTCGAGCAGCTTGACGACGAGCCCGCCGCCGCCCTCGCGCCGCGCGAGGAACAGGTTGGCCGGCTTGATGTCCCGGTGCACGACCCCGGCTTCGTGCGCCCTCTCCAGGCCGACGCACGCCTGGGCCACGATCCGGAGCGCGAGCCTGGGGGGCAGCGGGCCGAGGCGGTCGAGGAGGTGCGCGAGGTCCTCGCCGCGGAGGAGCTCCATGACCAGGAACGGCGAGCCCGTCGCCTGGTCCACGTCGGCGTCGAGCACGCGGACGATGTGCTCGGTCCGGATGGCGCTCGCGGCCCTCGCCTCGCGCTCGAACCGGCCCAGGGCGGACCGGCCGTGGGCGAGCTCCGGGGAGAGGACCTTCACGGCGACGCGGCGCTGCAGCGCGACGTCATCGGCCTCGTAAACGGCCCCCATCCCCCCTTGGCCGATCAGCCGGCCGAGGGCGTACCTACCGTTCAACGTCGTAGTGTCCACGAGAAGCATGTCCAATCAGGCGCGTTGGACCCTGGCTCGAGCCCGGGTCTGCGGCAGCGCTTGCATTTCCGATGCCAGGCTCACGCGGGAGAGCGCCCGGTCGTGGCGGCTCCGGTTCGCGGCGCTCGCGCGACGGTTTCTACATCGCGTGAGCCCCGCGGGAGGGGAGCTTTCCCCCGTTGATCTCCTGCCCGTCTTCAGGCGGCGGACCGGAGCCAGGGGCCCGCGGGGGCCCCCGCCGCCGCCCTTCACCCCGCCTTCGACAGCGCGAAGCCCGCGTACCCCTGGGCCGCGACCTCCTCGCACCGCTTCCTGTAGGCGCCGACGCCGCCGGCATACGGCATGAGGACGCGCGGCTTGCCAGGGATGTTGGCCCCGACGTACCAGGAATTGGCCAGCGGATAGAGCGTGCCGTCAGCCACCTCCCTGACGTGCGCGCCCCACCTGTCCTCCGCCTCGGCGGTGGCCTCGATGCGCTCGAGGCCGCGCGCGCGCAGGTACGCGAGGCAGTCGGCGATCCACTCCACGTGCTGTTCGATGGAGACGATCGCGTTGCTGAACACCGACGGGCTGCCCGGGCCGGTGATGGTGAACAGGTTCGGGAATCCGGCGACGGCGATGCCGAGGTACGCGCGCGGGCCGTCGGCCCACCGCTGCTTCAGCGACGCGCCGCCCCTGCCGCGGAGGTCGATGCGGGTCAGGGCGCCCGTCATCGCGTCGAAGCCCGTCGCGAGCACGAGGCAATCCAGCGCGTGCTCCGCGCTCCGCGTCCGGAGCCCCCGCTCCGTGATCTCCTCGATCGGCGACGCCTTCAGGTCGACCAGGGTGACGTTGTCCCGGTTGAACGTCTCGTAATAGCGGGTATCGACGCAGAGGCGCCGGGTGCCGAGCGGGTATTCTCGCGGGCACAGCGCCTCGGCGACCGCGGGGTCGCGGACCGTCGCGCGGATCTGGGACCGGACGAACTCGGCGGCCGTCTCGTTGGCCTCGCGGGAGCGCATCACGTCCGAGAACGTGACGAGGAACGACGTGCCGCCCTGCTCCCATCGCGCCTTGTACGCGCGCTCCCGCTCCTCGGGCGGCACCTCCAGCGCAGACTTCGGGTTGACGTCCATGACGACCCCGGCGCGCGTCTCGCGGGCCTTGCGCCGGTACTCGGCGTAGCTCTCCTTCATCCACGCTTCGTAGGCCGGGTCCAGGGGCGCGTTGCGCGCCGGCACGCTGAAGCAGGGGGTCCGCTGGAACACGAAGAGTCGAGCCGCCTGCTCGGCGATGGCGGGGATGATCTGGACGCCGGACGAGCCGGTGCCGAGGACGCCGACGCGCCTGCCGCGGAAGTCGACGCCTCCGTGCGGCCAGCGGCTCGTGTGGTACCGCTCGCCCTGGAAGCGCTCGATCCCCGGGAGATCGGGCGCCTTCGCCGCGGACAAGCAGCCCGTGGCCATGATCAGGAACCCGGCGGTCACGCTCGCGCCGTCGCCGGTCCGGATGGCCCACCGGCCCGTCCCCTCGTCGAAGGCGGCCGCGGTCACGCGCGTCCCGAGCTGGATGTCCCGGCGGAGCTCGAACCTGTCCGCGACGTGCTCCAGATAGCGCAGGATCTCCGGCTGGGTGGCGTAGCGCTCGGTCCACTTCCACTCTTGTTGGAGCTCGGGCGAGAACGAATAGGAGTAGTCCATGCTGGGGATATCGCAGCGCGCGCCCGGGTAGCGGTTCCAGAACCACGTGCCGCCCACCCCGCTGCCCGCCTCGTAGACCCGCGCCGAGAGGCCGAGCTGGCGCAGGCGGTAAAGCATGTACAGCCCCGCGAACCCGGCGCCGACCACGACCGCATCGAAGCGGCCCATAGGCGCCGCGCCGCCCCCCGAACGATTCGACTCCACCTCGGACATGATGTTCGCCTCCCTCCGGACACGGATGTGCGCGCGGCGCTGCTCGCCCCGCGCGGCGTTTGCGATGATGCGTGCGGCGCGGCGCCGCCCCCGGCGACGGCCCTCAGGCCCGGTGGACGTTCCAGGCGAGCGCCATCAAGCTCACGACCAGCACCACGCCGAGGTGCAGCAGGCCGCTCCACCCCAGCGCCGACAGGAGCGCTCCGGACGAGAGCGACGCCGCGCCGCTTCCGGCGAATACGCACAGATCGTTGACGCCCTGCGCGCGAAAGCGCTCGGCGCCCGAGCGGCTGCGCGCGACAAGGGTCGTCGCGGTCACGAACACATAACACCACCCGATCCCGACCAACGAAAGGCCGACGAGGTGCCCTTCGAACCCCGGGACCCAGCTGATCATGAAGCCCACGAGCAGGAACGCGAGCCCGACGCCCTGGAGCGCCGCGATCGACATCCGCTGGAGCAAGGCGCCGACCGAGAGCGACGGCAGGTACATGCTCAAGAGGTGCACCTCGATCACCCAGCTCGCCTCCTTGACCGAGCGCTGCTCGACGCCGCACATCTGCAAGGGCGTCGGCACCATGATCAGGCTCATCACCAGGAAGGCGCCGGCGCCCATGGCGACCATCGGCCAGTACAGGGCCCGCGCGCGCGCGTCGGGCGCGGCGGAGGCCCCGGCGGCGAGCGCCTCCTGCGGCCGGTACGCCGCGAACGAGAGCGCCGAGATCGCCTGGAGCGCCGCCAGGATCAGCAGGGTGTATGGCATATAGCTGGACGTCCGCCCCTCCAGCAGGCCGAAGAGCGAGATGCCGGGGACGATGCCCGCCGCGCTGGCGAGCTGGATCATCGTCAGCAGGCGCGGCGCGCGGCCGCTCGGCTGCCCTTCGAGGATCGCGAAGCGATATTGCTGCACGAAGGCGCCGTGCAGCCCGACGCCGAGGACCGCCGTGCAGAACAGCGCGAAGTCCGAGCGCTCGACCGCGCGCGCGGCGAGCGCGAGGCAGCCGGCGGACAGGAGCGCCGCGGCGATGAAGCAGGGCCGGCGCCCGAAGCGCCGCATCAGCTGGCTCGCCGGCCAGGTGCCCAGCGCCGAGGACAGCACCAGCGCGGCCACCGGCGCGGTCGCGAGCCGCATGTCCCTCGCGAGCCGCTCGCCCACCAGGCTGCCGACGAACTGGATCGAGACCACGCCGGCGATCCCGACGACCTGACACAGCAGCAGGACCGCCGTGTTGACGGACGCGGCCGGCGCGGCGGCGAGCGCTCGGCGGGTCAACGGGCGCGCTCCGCGCCGGGCCGCGAGGGCTGGTCTTCCGCCTCCAGCGCCGCGATGGCGTCCAGGGACAGGCCGAGGCGCTCGCTCAGGAAACGCACCATCGTCCAGTGGGGCAGCGCGCCCTCGTCGAAGGGGCCGAACTCCGCGCGGTAGAGCGGCAGCCAGCGCAGCGCCTCCTCGAGCGCCTGCTCCCGGCTGGGCTGCGTCTCCTGGTAATCCTCGTACGGCAAGCTGCGGTGGTGGATGAAGAAGCGCCCCGGCAGGCGCTCCTCGCACAGCTCGCGGTACTCCCGCGTCTGCAAGATGAGGTAGTGCCAGACCTCGTCGATCGCCTGCTCCACGGGCAGGAACAGGCCGGCCAGCCGCTCCGGGTAGCGCGAGACCAGGTACAGGTACCTCAGACACTCGATGACCTGGCGCTCGACGTACGCGGGCTCGTCGCCGGTGGTCCGCGCGAAGTGCCGCACGATCCCGGAGAAGAAGGCGTCATCGAGCAACGCCTTCAGCGCGGCGGCGGTCACCCTGGGCTGTTCCGTCTTCATACGTCACCTCGCTCCGAGGCCTCGGTCTCCTGCACCAGCCATGCGTATTTCCCGGACTTGCCGATCGCGATGTGCTCGCGGTGCTCGAGGGCGCAGTCGAGCGCGGCGCCGTCCGAGATCGCCTGTCGCAGCGCGCGCGCCGCGGCCGCCCCGATGGGCCTGCCGTCGAACGTGGTGAACAGGAGCCGCGCCTCCCGCGGGCCGCTCGGGCGGAGCTGGTAGACGAAGATGGACGGCGCGGACGCGGCGATCCAGTCGTCGAGGTGGGCCTGGGAGAGCAGGCCGCCGCGCCCGAGCCGCAGCAGCTCTCGCTCGCGCCCACAGAACCGCCGGATGCGGCGCGGGTCGGGCGAGCCGTCGACCGTCTCGGCGCAGTCGCCCGAGCGATAGCGGATCAGCGGCATGTGGGGGTTGCGCACGCTCGACACGATGAGGCTGTAGATCGCGCTGCCCTCCTCGACCGGGATCAGCTCCAGGAGCATCTTGTCGAGGTAGGGCCAGTATCGCCCGTGACGATCGCTGTAATACAGATACCCGAGCTCGGTGCTGCCGAACAGGTCGATGATCGGGCAGTCGAAGCGCTGCTGGAGGAACCGCCGCACGTTCCTCGGCGTGTACTCGTAGGCGTGGACGACGCTGGCCGGCCTCGGGAAGCGCTGCCACGCGCCCGAAGAGAGCGCCTTTTGCGCGAGGTGAGCGAGGTGGTAGCTGTCGCAGTCGAGGTGGAACAAGCCTCGCGGATGCGCCGTCTGGACGGCGGTCATCTCGCCGAGCATGCGCTCCACGTCGCTGCGCTCCCAGAGCGCCGGGTCGAGCTGCAGGTTGAGGTAGAGCGTCCGCTCGTCGAGCCGGCGCTCCTCGAGGCTCGGGCGCGCCGGCGCCGGGGCGCCGCGCCGCTTCGCGTTGAGCCGCGCCACGTGCTCGGTCGCCAGCACGGTGGTGAGCGAGACGCGCTGGCAGCCCTGCTGCCAGGTGACGGCGATGTCGGGGTGCTCGCTCCACAGCCGGTAATAGGACTTGAGCAGGAAGAAGGGCGGGCGGATGATCTGCATCCGCGCGTGGTTGGTCCCGGTCGAGAGCACGAGCTCCGCCTCGCCGGCCTCGAGCGCCGCGGCGAGCCTCGGGGTCATCCAGTTGTCCGGAAAGCCCCTGGCGATCTCCGGCTTCTCGAGGATCGGGAACGAGCCCGCCTCGATGGACGCGCGGTAGATGGGGATGTCCCTGACCTCTTCGATCATCGCGGCGAGCGTCTGTCGTTGGGCGTCCATCGGTCGACTCCGGAAGACGGCCGGGCGGGCCATCGAGAAGCGTTGTTCCCTGGGTCCGGGCGGCCGCGAGCGAGGCAGAAGCCCGCAACAGCGATGGCGCTCCGCCTCGCTCGCCGACCCGGGTGGCCCTGTCAGCTGATGCAGCCGGCCTTCTTCGAGATGCAGCCGGCCTTCTTCGAGATGCAGCCGGCCTTCTTCGAGATGCAGCCGGCCTTCTTCGAGATGCAGCCGGCCTTCTTCGAGATGCAGCCGGCCTTCTTCGAGATGCAGCCGGCCTTCCTCGAGATGCAGCCGGCGTCGAGGGTCGCTTCACCGGCCGAGTTGGCCGCGACCCACTGATTCCAGAGACGGTCCTGGGCGATCTGCCGAATCAGGTGTTCCATTCGAGCCTCCTAGATCGTGATGGTGTTGATGCGTGAACAGCGCACACGTCCACGACCCGCGCGCTGCCGCGGTCGCGTGCTCGACGGCATGGCAAACACGGATTGTGTGCAGCCCGACCGTCCAGCTGACTATATGGGTCCAGGAAAGGGGGTCAAGGAGCGGAGCCCGGGCTGGATCGCGTTGTCCGGACATCGATCAAGAGGGATGGCCGGTGGGCGGCGCGGCTATCGCCACGCATCACGCAGCGAGCGCACCATTCAACCGATACGATAAGATTTCGGCGCAGACGTCTGTGAGCACACCCGGATGGTGTCGTAGATGGTGTCGTAGCAGATGCACCGATTCGTCCGCGGAGCGCACCCCGATCTCGTCGGCCGGGCCGGCCTGGTCAAGCTGCCGGACGGACGGCACGGGCTCCGCTTTTCGTGTAGATCGATGCAGGAGCGCGTGCGTAGGTGGGGGGACGCGGCGGTTCCGCTCCGCCGCGCGAACGGCGAGAGACAGCGATGGCCAACGCAGATCGAGACAGCGAAACGGGAGCGCGCGTGTGGACCGGAGCCGGCGGGGGCGACCTCGACGCGCCGCTGCGGCAGCGGCGCCCGCGGCGCCCGGTCCGGAGGTGGCGCGAGGCCGCGTGCGGCCTGACGGGGGTGCTCGCGGCCGGCGCGCTCGGGCTGGGGACCGCGGGCTGCGCGCGCGCCGCTCCGGACCGGTCAGGGACGGCCGCCGTCGAGGCCAGACCGGTCGCCAGCGCCGCGCCCGTCGCCAGCGCCGCGCCCGTCGCCAGCGCCGCCGCGAGCGCCGGCGCCGCGGCGAGCGCCGGCGCCGCGCCCACCGCAGACGCCGCGCCCGCGGTCAGCGCCGCGCCGGCCGCGACGCCGCCGGCGGCGGCCGCCGCGGGGTGGCGGTTCGAGAGCTCCCTCGGCGTGCAGATCGAGGTCCCGGCGGACTGGGCCGTCAACGACTACGGCTGCAACATGAGCGACAGGCCCACCGTCGTCCGGGCACAGGTGTACCAGCTCGCGTGCCTGACGCCGGAGAAGCCGACGAAGCAGGTCGCGCAGATCGGCGCCGATGCACCGGAAGAGGTGAAGAAGGGCCCGGAGTTCACGCGCCGCGACGTGTCGCTCGGCGGCGTGAGCGCCGAGCGCACGGAGGGGCGGGGCGCGGACGGCCGCCATTTCGGCTGGCTGAGGATCCCGTCGCGGCAGATCCTGATCTCGGTCCGGACCCACGATCCCGAGCTCACCCGCCGGATCCTCGACAGCGCGCAGCTCGTCGGCGTCGATCACAACGGCTGCCCTGACAGGCGCCCTTCCAAGGCGGCGCACCCCGGCGCGCGCTCGGCCATGGCGCCTCGCGACCCGGCGTCGATCTCCATCTGCTACTACGGCCCGAGGGGCGACGTGCTGCGGACCTCCGCGCGCCTGTCCGGGCGAGAGGCGGCCGAGCTGGCCGCCGCCCTCGGCTCGTCGAGGCCCGGGCCCAACCCCGATGTCGATCCCAAGCAGTGCCTGCACCCGCCTGCGCCGCCCCCGGCAGATGCGGTGTTGCTCGTGGAGGACGCCGCCGGCAAGGGCGCGATCCATGTCGCGTTCTCCGGCTGCACCGGGCGCGGCCTGGACAACGGCGCGCTGCGCGCGCACGTCAACCTGCCGATCATCCAGCGCATCATGATCCCGCTGGGCACCGGCTTCACGTTCAACGGCGATCTGAGCCCCTGAACGGCGCACCGCGGCTCCCCCGGCGCGATCGCGGGCGCGCAAACCGGTGACGAGGGACGAGCTGAGCCCGCGGCCGCCTGAACGGCCGCGAAGCTCGGAGTTCAACGCAAAATCGCAAAGGCGCCCAAAGACAAGATGGGAGAGGCAAGCGCCGCATGGCTAGGCTCGTCCGTTTCACACGGAGGGAACCACAGTCGGGTACGGAGCTCCTTGCCCCTCCTCACCCTCTTTTCTTGCGCCTTTGCGCCTTTGCGCCTTTGCGTTAAAATCTCTCTCGCCAGGAGCAACAGCATCGCTCCAGCGGCGCCTCGCGCGGCCCGCCCGCACGCCACGGCACCGATCACCCCGCCCCCCGCGAGCGCCCTCGCGCGCGCCTGTCCCCCCGAGGATCCATGGGAAAGACCTTCTCCGAGCTGGACGACGACCTCACCGGCTTCCTCGCCGAGCAACACCTCTTCTTCGTCGCCTCCGCCCCCTCGGGCAGCGGCGGGCACGTCAACCTGTCGCCGAAGGGGCACGACACCTTCCGCGTCCTCGACCCCCGGACCGTGGCCTACCTCGACCTCACCGGCAGCGGCGTCGAGACCATCGCGCACCTCCGCGACAACGGCCGCATCACGCTGATGTTCTGCGCGTTCTCCGGCCCGCCCCGCATCGTGCGCCTGTACGGCCGCGGCGAGCCGGTCTTCCCCGGCGACCCGCGCTTCGACGCGCTCGCGGGCCTGTTTCCGCGGCTCCCGGGCGTCCGGTCGGTGATCCGCGTCGCGCTCGAGCGCGTCGCCACGTCGTGCGGATACGCCGTGCCGCGCATGGCCTACGAGGGCGAGCGAGATACGCTGTCGAAGTGGGCGGAGCGCAAGGGGAAAGAGGGCCTCTCGCGGTACCGGCGGGAGAAGAACGCGGCGAGCATCGACGGCCTGCCAGGCCTGCCCCATCCGCCCGCAGACGAGTGATCCGGCGGAGCCGGCGCGGCCCCGCCCGGCGCTCGTCGGCGGGAGCCCCGGTCTCGCGCACGCCGGGGCGGCTGTCCCGTGGCCGGGAACAGGACAACCCAAGCGCCGGGACTACGGATCTTCCGGGATGGTCACGGCGATGCTCTCGGTCGGCAGGGTGAAGGGCACGGTGATGGCCGGGAGCGGCGACGAGGCGATCCCCGTCTCCTCGTCGCGCTCCAGGAATACCGTGATCTTCAGCTCATGGGCTCCGTCGCCGACGAGCTCGAAGCGGTCGCACGTCTCGTACTCCTCTTCGAGCGAAGGGCTGAGGCAGCCGGCGACCACCGAAGCCGACTCGGCGAGACGCCCGTGCCAGTCGATCGTGACCGACGCGCCGGGCGCGATCTCCTCGAACACCGGCCCGACCAACGGGCCGCCGGGCTCGCCCATGAGCAGGCCCTCGCAGGTCGGCAGCTTGGAGCCGAACAGGTTCGTGCCGTCGATCCACCAATCGATCGACCCGAATTCGCTCACGGAATAGTACACGGGCGTGCTCCGCTCGTTCGTCACGACGATCGAGATCGGCTCGTCGAGCGCCTCGTCATCGCGCATGGCATCGCAGCTCTCCTCGCCGCCGGCGCCGCCGCCGCCGCCGGTCTCCTCGCCACCGGCGCCGCCGCCGCCGGTTTCCTCGCCACCGGCGCCGCCGCCGCCGGTTTCCTCGCCACCGGCGCCGCCGGAGCCGCCGTCACCCCCCGAGCAGGCAACGAGGAATGCGCTCGCCATGAACGCGTGCAGCAAGGAACCCCTCAAGATCGAGAAAGAAGGCATGCTGTTCTCCCGGGAGCCGCTGGCGCTCGACGACAAAAATGTGCCGTAGGCGAGGCACGGCTTCCGTTGGCACTGATCAATCACAGTTCGTGCCCGCCACGAAAACGGGCCTGTCTTACGGCTTGGCACACTTCGCCTTGGCGCATTTGTGCCACAACGCGCCGCGGCCAATGAGCTCGACTGTGCCGTGACACAGATCGTCTCGGTGATCGCGACCTGGGCCACCGCGCCCTCGGCCAGGCTCGGCGGGCGTACCGCCGATTCCTCCTGCGGCGGTCCCGCATCCCTAACGTCATCGATCATCTGCACCACGTCGGCCACGTCGCGCGCGTCTTCGATCTCGACGGCGCCCGCGTCTCCCTCGTCGCCGACGCCGATCTGGAGGCGCTCCTGCCGGGCGAGCGGGCCGCGGCGCTCCCGGCCTTCGTCGCCTACGCGGTCGCGGTGCGCGACGCCTCCGCCGCGCGGATGCTCCTGGAAGCGAACGGCTTCCCGCTGAGGGCGTCGGCCTCGGGCGACCTCTTCGTCCCAGCCGCGGCGGCGCGCGGCGCCGCGATCCTGTTCCGGCAGGCCGAGGGTGTGAAAGCGAGCTGAACCGTGCGACCATCGGGGAGCGCCGCATGGCACGCCTCCTCCTCGTCGACGACGACGCCTCCCTGCTCGAGGTGCTCGCGCTCGCGTTCCAGGAGGCGGGGCACGCGACGCTCTCCGCGCGCGGCGGGACGGCCGCGCTCGCCCTCCTTCGCAGGATCGAGCAGGTCGACACCACCTCCGATCGCATCGAGACCGTGATTGGCGCCGGCTACCGATTCCGGGCCTTCCGTGGATGACGGGAGGGCGCAGGGCGGCCCGCTCCCCTTCTTCCGCTCGCTGCGCTTCCGGGTGACGGCGCTCGTCGTCGCCGTCCTGTTCGCGCCCACGCTCCTCTACCTGCGCATCGAGCTGCCGCGCCTCGTCGCGATCACCCTGCCGCTGTCGCTGCTGCTCGCCCTCTGGCTCACGGGCCGGTTCGTCCGCCCGCTCGAGGCGCTCCGCCGGCGCGCGCTCGCGAAGATCCACGAGCCCACCCCGAGCGCCGACCTCCCCCTCCAGGGGTCGGCCGAGATGCAGGACGTGGCCGCGGCGTTCAACGCCCTGCTCGCGGCGCTCGCGGAGCGCCGGAAGGCGAACGAGGCGTTCGTCGCGGACCTCGTGCACGAGCTCAAGAGCCCCGTGGCCACGATCCGCGGCTGCGCCGACGCGCTCGCCGAGGCGCCGGCCGAGCGCGAGCGGGCCGCCCGGCTCTCGCGGCTGCTCAAGGAGTCGAGCCACCGGCTCGACACGCTGGTGAGCCAGTTCCTGGAGCTCGCCCGCGCCGAGGCCGGGATGCTCCACGAGACGCGCGAGCGGGTCGACGTCGCGGCGCTCGCGCGGGGGCTCGTCGTGGCCATGGCCGACGACGAGCGCTTCGCCAAGGTCCGCTTCACCGTCTCCGGGGCCGCGAGCGCCCGGGTCGTCGGCGTCGCCCACCGGTTCGAGTCCGTCCTCCGCAACCTGCTCGAGAACGCGGCGTCGTTCTCGGGCGACGGCGGCAAGGTGCACGTGAGCGTCGACGTGGTCGAGGGGAGGCGCGTCGAGATCCGCGTCTCCGACACCGGCCCCGGCATCTCGGTGGAAGATCTCGCGCGGGTGTTCGATCGCCTCTTCACGACGCGCGGGCGCGAGCAGGGCAGCGGGCTCGGGCTCGCGCTGGTCCGCGCCGTCGTCGAGGCGCACGGCGGCGCCGTGAGCGCCGCGTCGAACCCGGGGCGGGGCGCCACCTTCGCGGTCGAGCTGCCGCTCGCGCCGGCCGGGTGACCGCGCTCACGCCGGCGCCGCGCGCGAGGGACCGCGCCGCAAAAGCGCCTCTCGGAGAGCGGTCTCCGCCCCGAGCGCGGCGATTCGATGGGCACCCATTTGGTTTGAGCACCAACGAGATCGAGCTTTCCGGTCAGAGCAACAATGTCAAGCGCGAACCGGGTTGCGAAGCCGCGCGGTCGCTCGTGCCACAGCAGCAGAAAGGAAGCACCGCCCCCACCCGGCGCTGCGTCGCGCAATGCGCGTCATTCGTCAGCGGAGCTCTCATGGCGTCCACCGAGAACGGGATGCCGCGCCGCTGTGGCCGAGTGGAGGAGGATGAAGTGATTTTCGTCTAGAGGTGTGAAGGGCGCCCGGGCTACCCTGGAACAGGGTCGTCGACCTTCTGCCCGAGCGCATCCGCTCGTGTTCGTCGAGGTGTGTCGTGAGTTTGAGAACGTCTTATCTGGCTTTGGCGGTGGGATTGCTGCAAGTCGCTGCCGCCTGCGGCGGGGGAGCGCCCTCCACGGGCGATCCCGGCGCAGGCGGCGCGGGGACCGGCACGAACTCGAGTGGATCCGGCGACGAGACCGGAGGCGGCGGCAACGACTTCGGCGTGGGCGTGGGCCAGGGAGGCAGCGGCGGAGAGCGGCCGGATCCCTGCGCCGGCGACGACCCGCCCCCCGAGTGCGAGCTGCCGCAGGAGCCCGCCTGCGGCGACGGCATGATCAACCAGGCCAGCGAGGCGTGCGACGACGGCAACAGCCTGCCCGGCGACTGCTGTTCGGGCCTGTGCGAGATCGAGCCCTACTGCGAGTGTCCCGCGCCCGGCCAGCCGTGCGTGCTGACCATCGCGTGCGGCGATGGCGTGGTCGACCCGGGCGAGTTCTGCGACGACGGCAACACCGCGGACGGCGACGGCTGTAGCGCCGACTGCTTCTTCGTCGACCCCTCGTACGTCTGTCCGAAGCCGGGCGAGCCCTGCACGCTGCTCTACGATTGCGGCGACGGCCGCGTGAACGGCTCGGAGACGTGCGACGACCGCAACAAGGTGTCCGGCGACGGCTGCAGCGCCGACTGCAAGCGCGAGCCGGGCTTCGCGTGCCCTCGGCCCGGGCAGCCCTGCGAGCGCGTGCCGGTCTGCGGCAACGGGGTCAAGGAGACCGGCGAGATCTGCGATGACGGCAACACGGTGGGCGGCGACGGCTGCTCGAGCCTCTGCCGGCAGGAGTCCTTCTACACCTGTCCCACGCCGGGCGAGCCGTGCGAGCTGCTCATCCGGTGCGGCGACGGCCTGGTGGATCCCGGCGAGCTCTGCGACGACGGCAACACGGCGGACGGCGACGGCTGCAGCGCCGACTGCAAGGTGCTCGACCCGCTTTACGTGTGCCCCACGCCGGGCGTGCCCTGCACCCTCCTCTACCGCTGCGGCGACGGCCGCGTGAACAACGGCGAGCAGTGCGAGGACGGCGGCGACCCGCCCGTGTCCGGCGACGGCTGCAGCGCCACGTGCATGCGCGAGCCGGGCTATGTGTGCCGGCGGCCCGGGCAGCCCTGCGAGCGCCTGCCGGTCTGCGGCAACGGGCTCCTGGAGAGCGGCGAGCAGTGCGACGACGGCAACACCGCGGGCGGCGACGGCTGCTCGAGCCTGTGCCGGCAGGAGGCGTTCTACACCTGTCCGACCCCGGGGCAGCCGTGCGAGCTGCTGATCTGGTGCGGCGACGGCGCGCTCAACCCGGGCGAGGTCTGCGACGACGGCAACAACGTGAGCGGCGACGGCTGCAGCGCCGACTGCAAGACGGTGGAGCCGATCTACACGTGCCCCACGCCGGGCGTGCCCTGCACCCTCGTTTACTGGTGCGGCGACGGCCGCGTGAACGGCTCGGAGGAGTGCGAGGACGGCGGCAACCCGCCCGTGTCGGGCGACGGCTGCAGCGCCACGTGCATGCGCGAGGAGGGATATCAGTGCAGCCGGCCGGGCCAGCCGTGCACGCGGCTGCCCGTCTGCGGCAACGGCCTCAAGGAGACCGGCGAGGTGTGCGACGACGGCAACACCGCGAGCGGCGACGGCTGCTCGAGCCTGTGCCGGCAGGAGGCGTTCTACACCTGCCCGACCCCGGGGCAGCCGTGCGAGCTCCTGATCCGCTGCGGCGACGGCGTGGTGGACCCGGGCGAGATCTGCGACGACGGCAACACGGCGGGCGGCGACGGCTGCAGCGCGGACTGCAAGGCGGTGGACCCGGCGTACGTGTGCCCCGAGCCGGGCAAGCCGTGCATCCTCGTCTACCGGTGCGGCGACGGCCGCGTGAACGGCGGGGAGCAGTGCGACGACGGCGAGGATCCGCCGGTGTCCGGCGACGGCTGCACGGCCGATTGCCGGCTCGAGGAGGGCTGGAACTGCCGGCCGGGCCAGCCCTGCACCGTGAGGACCTTCTGCGGCGACGGCGTGGTGCAGCTCGGCGAGCAGTGCGACGACGGCGGCGGGGTGAGCCCTGTCGGCGGCGACGGCTGCACCCCGCAGTGCAAGATCGAGGTGGGCTGGACGTGCCCGCCGACCGGCGGCCCCTGCACCCCGCCCCCGCCGCCCGTGTGCGGCGACGGCGTGATCGGCGGCTCCGAGCAGTGCGACGACGGCGAGGAGCCGGCCGACGGCGACGGCTGCAGCGCCGACTGCGAGACCATCGAGGACGGGTGGGACTGCTCGCGCGTCGGGTTCCCGTGCAAGACGGTCTGCGGCGACGGGATCAAGGTCGGCGCCGAGCAGTGCGACGACGGCAATGGCGACAGCGGCGACGGCTGCGACGAGACCTGCCGGATCGAGCCCGGCCGGATGTGCGACGATCTCGAGCCCCAGGACTGCAGCGGCTACTCCGACTGCGGCAACGGCATCGTCGAGGGCACCGAGGTCTGCGACGACAACAACGGCAACTGGCGCGACGGCTGCACGCCGGACTGCAAGCGCGAGCCCGACTGCAGGGCCGGCGCGTGCCTCTCGATCTGCGGCGACGGCATCCTCCTGCCCGGCGACGCCACCGAGCAGTGCGACGACGGCAACACCGAGAGCGGCGACGGCTGCTCCGCCACGTGCCGGATCGAGCCGGGCTACGTCTGCACCGTGGCGCCCACCGAGATGCGGCTGCCGATGGTCATCCGCGACTTCATCGGCTGGTGCCCGGACACCTACAACCGCAGCACGAGCAACGCTCAGTGCGACGCCCGCCTGAACGCCAACCCCATCGGGCACTTCGACTTCGAGATCACCCCCTCGGACGGCGCGCAGCTCGACGGCACCGTCCAGCGGACGCTCGACGCCGACGGCAAGCCCGTGAACGCGTACGGCCTCGGCTACTTCGAGCCGGCCCGCAACAACGGCTATACCTCGGGGCAAACCAACTTCCAGTGGTGGTACCGGGACAACCCGCAGTTCAACCGGACGCTCCTCACCACGATCGAGCTGCTCGAGGCGACCCCCGGCAGGTTCGTGTACGAGCGGAGCCCGTTCTGGCCGGTGGACCTCGACCCCCCCGGCGCCGATCCCACGCTCAACAGCCTCCTCTTCACCGGGGACGAGAACGCGCACGACGGCGGGCACAACTTCTACTTCACGAGCGAGGTCCGGTACTGGTTCCAGTTCAACCCGAACCCCGCCGTGGCCGACCCGGTGCTCACCTTCTACGGTGACGACGACGTCTGGGTGTTCATCAAGAACACGCTGACCGTCGACATCGGCGGCATCCACGAGCGCATCCAGGAGAGCGTGACCATCCGGGACGACGGCACCGCCCTCGTGACCCCCTGCACCGGCGCCAACTGCCCGAACCTCGCCCCCTACCCCGTCAACCTCAACCTCGAGGCGGGCAAGGTCTACGAGATCGCGGTGTTCCAGGCCGAGCGCCACGTCACCGGGTCGAACTACCAGCTCACGCTGGCGGGCTTCAGCGCTGGAACGTCGGTCTGCACGCCGCAGTGCGGGGTCGACCCGCCGGTCGTGACGCCGGGCGAGGAGTGCGACGACGGCAGCGCGAACGGGACCGGCTACGGCCAGTGCACCAACTGCCAGCTCGGCGCCTATTGCGGCGACGGCGTGAAGAACGGCCCCGAGGCCTGCGACAACGGCATCAACAACAGCACCTACGCCAACGCCTCGAACGCCTGCGCGCCGGGGTGCGTGGCCCCGCCCCGCTGCGGCGACGGCCTGG
This sequence comes from Sorangium sp. So ce836, assembly GCF_028553905.1. Taxonomy (NCBI): domain Bacteria; kingdom Pseudomonadati; phylum Myxococcota; order Polyangiales; family Polyangiaceae; genus Sorangium; species Sorangium sp. So ce836. Next base: position 8,695,547 of record NZ_CP102233.1, read on the forward strand.
TCAACGCGCCGTACGAGGCGTGCGATCTCGGCTCCGGCAACACGGCGAGCGGCTACGGCGGCTGCACGACGGAGTGCGAGATCGGGCCGTCGTGCGGCGACGGCGTCGTCAACGGCAGCGAAGGGTGCGACGACGGCGTCAACGACGGCTTCTACGACACCTGCAACCCGAACTGCACGCCTGCGCCGACGTGCGGCGACGGCCACGTCGACCAGGAGTGGGGCGAGGAGTGCGACGACCCCGCCGACCCGAGCTGCGTTCGCTGCCAGCTCGGCGAGCACTGCGGCGACGGCGTGCTGCAGTCGGAGCTCGGCGAGCAGTGCGACGACGGCATCAACGACGGCGGGTACGGCCAGTGCGCGCCCTCGTGCGTCCTCGGGCCGCGCTGCGGCGACGGCATCGTCCAGCCCGCGGACGAGAGCTGCGATCTCGGCGACGGGATGAACACCGGCGCCTATGGCGGGTGCACCAGCTCGTGCACCTACGGTCCGTACTGCGGCGACGGCGTGGTCAACGGCGCCGAGGCGTGCGACGACGGCGTGAACGACGGCGCCTACGGCACCTGCGCCCAGGGCTGCACGCCGGCGCCGAGGTGCGGCGACGGCCGCGTCGACCGGGACTGGGGCGAGGAGTGCGACAGCAGCGACCCGAGCTGCGTGAACTGCCGGCTCGCCGCGCAGTGCGGCAACGGGATCGTGCAGCCGCAGCTCGGCGAGCAGTGCGACGACGGCGTGAACGACGGCGGCTACGAGCAGTGCGGCCCCGCGTGCCTGTACGGGCCGCGCTGCGGCGACGGCATCGTCCAGCCCGCGGAGGAGGACTGCGATCTCGGCGACGGGCTGAACAACGGCGCTTACGGCGGGTGCACCGCGTCGTGCGACTACGCGCCGTACTGCGGTGATGGCGTGGTCAACGGCGCCGAGGCGTGCGACGACGGCGTGAACGACGGCACCTACGGCACCTGCGCCCCGGGCTGCACGCCGGCGCCGAGGTGCGGCGACAACCACGTCGACGCGGACTGGGGCGAGGAGTGCGACAACGCGGCCGACCCGAACTGCGCGAGCTGCCGGCTCGGCGCGCACTGCGGCGACGGCGTGCCGCAGCCGGAGTTCGGCGAGGAGTGCGACGACGGCATCAACGACGGCGGGTACGGCGAGTGCGCGCCCTCGTGCGTCTACGGGCCGCGCTGCGGCGACGGCATCGTCCAGCCCGCGGAGGAGGACTGCGACCTCGGCGCCGACGAGAACGGCGGCGAGTACGGCGGGTGCACCGCGCTCTGCCAGTACGGGCCGTACTGCGGCGACGGCGTCGTCAACGGCACCGAGACCTGCGACGACGGCGTGAACGACGGCTTCTACGGCAGCTGCCTCCCCGACTGCACGCCGGCGGCCAGGTGCGGCGATAACGACGTCAACGAGGAGTGGGGCGAGCAGTGCGATCCGCCGAACGAGGCCACGGGCTGCAGCAAGAACTGCCGCCTCGGCGCCCAGTGCGGCGACGGGGTCGTTCAAGCCGGCGAGCAGTGCGACGACGGCAAGAACGACGGCGGTTACGGCGAGTGCGGCCCGGGCTGCGTGCTCGGCCCGCGCTGCGGCGACGGCATCCGCAACGGCGACGAGAAGTGCGACGACGGCGACGGCAACAACACCGGCGGCTACGGCAAGTGCGCGCCGGGCTGCGTCTACGGTCCGTACTGCGGCGACGGCATCCGCCAGGCCGCCTACGAGGAGTGCGACGACGGAAACAAGGTGAGCGGCGACGGCTGCAGCCTGACCTGCCAGAACGACGGCATTCCGAAGTAGCCCGTCGCGACCGGGCGCGCGGGGCGCAGGCGCCGAGGCCTGCCCCCGCGAGCCCGGGCGGCCCCGTCCCGAGGGCCGCCGCGCTGCCCATCCCCCTCCCTGAACCACGCGCTCGAGCCCGACGCGGAGCAGCGCCTGGAGCCTGCGCCGCGCCCAGCGGCGAGCTCCTGCCACCGCCTCTCATGGAACGTGGCCTTCGGATCGCGCGCCCGCGGGGGCCGCTCGGCCGGGCTCGACCGCACCCCTGAGCTCTAGAGTCCGCCGGCATCTCCGCCGAGGCTGATCCCGGCAGCTTCGCGGCGGCAGCATCGTCCGACGCCCCATCTCCTTGCGCGTCGCGGGTTGCCTTCCCACGCAACGGCTTGCTGGGGGCGCGTCGAATTCCACGGCGCCACGGAGTGGCATGCCGTTTGTAATACCCTCTCCTAGAGCTCGACACGACTCCGCACACCGGCGGCGAATCGCCGCAGCCAACGCCGCCGGCGCGCCGCCGGGCGCTCTCGCGGGGACTGCGCGCCAGAGGAAATGCCATGAGCGTCGAGAACACGAATGCCCATTTCACCGTCGGGCAAGCGGACGCGCACGCCGATGGGGCACCGGCGCCGCGCACGAAGACGGCCGTCGACGAGTTTCCCGCCCGCGCCTGGGGCGTGCAGATCGCCGAGCCCGAGGTGTACTCGGCCGCCCCGCTCTGGCGGGGAATTTGGTCCCGCGGTCGGGCGCGCTCGCCTCACATCCTCATCATTGATGATTTCTTCGCCGATCCCTGGGAGCAACGGCGCATCGCCCTCGCACGCGAGTACGAGCCGGAGAAGCGCGCGGACGCGAACTACGGCGGCCGTGACGCCATCGAGACCGAGCCCCTCAAGGACACGCACCTCACCGCGGCCCACGGGATCGCCTCGATCCTGGGCTCGAAGATCAAGTTCTTCCCGTTTTACCGCATCAACACCGCCGGCACGCACGACCTCGGCCGCGCGAACATCCACTTCGACGACTACGACGGTGGCATCGTCTACCTGAATCCGCCGGGGCAATGCGAGGCCCGAGCGGGGACGCACTTCTGGCGACACAAGCGGTGCGGCTGGGAGTCGTGCCTCGACATGCGCCTCGCGCTGCGCGGGTACACGGGCGCCCAGCTCTCGGATTTCTTCTGGAACGAGCTGAAGGGCGGGCGGGACCCGAGCGATTGGGAGCCGACGCTCACGGTGCCCATGAAATGGAATCGCCTCGTGCTCTTCCGCGGGGACTTGTTCCACTCCACCGGTCAGTCGTTCGGCAGCACGAAGAAGGACGCGCGCCTGATTCAGGTCATCCAGTTCGAGATCATGGGCGAGCACGCGAGCCCTCCGCGCCGCGCCGTCGCCCCCAAATGACGGGGTACCCGGGGACCCCGACACTCCGGGGCCGCATGTCGCGCGCCGCCGGCGATGATTCGCCCGGATCGAATCGAGAGAACGAACATGGAAATTCAACACCAGCTCAGCACCGAGACCGAGGACGTCAACGAGGCCGCCGTCGCGGTGGGCGTCGAGCACCTCTCCGAGGAGGAGTACGCCCAGGCCGTCGCCGAGATGTTCCCGAAGATCGGCGGCGGCCGCCCCACGACCTGATCGCGCAGGCGTCGCCGCGACGGGGCTTCGGCCCCGTCGCGGCCGGCGGCGAGGCGTGGGCCCCGTCCGCGCTCTTCGCCCGCCAGCCCGGCGCGGACCACGGAGCGAGTCATGCAAGCTGTCCCCCTATCGGCGGAGCGCGCGATTTATCGACGCCCATCGTTCTTGGACGCGGCGACCTGCGCTGCGTTGTGCGCGGAGATGCGCAGGGCCAGCGGGGCCCCCGGCGCAGTCCTCAATCCACGGTACGGCGCGAGCGGTCCGAGAGAGATCGTCGACGTCGCCGCGCGGAAGACGTCCGAGGTCGAGGTGTCTCCGGAGAGCCGAGCGCTCGTGCGAAGGCTGTTCGAGCGCGCCATCGGCGGCATCGCTCGCCACACCGGCATTCGCGACCTCGCGCTCCGCTACGAGCACAAGTTCCTCGTCTACAGGCCCGGCGACTATTTCGTATTTCATCGCGACCGGGACGACGCCCCGGACGACCCGCCGTACGTCCGGGAGCGAAGGGTGAGCCTCGTGCTCTATCTGAACGACGCCGCCGAGGAGCCGTCGCCCACCACGTTCGGCGGTGGCGCGATCCGGTTCCTGGCACACGACCTCGATCCCGAGGCAGCGAGCGACCGGCGGCGCGTTCTCTCGCTCTCGCCCACGGCGGGCCTCCTCGTCGCGTTCGATCCCCGCGTCATGCACGAGGTTCGCCTCATCACGCACGGTGAGCGGTGCACCGCCGTCAACTGGTTGTATTAACCGCACGGAGCGTGTTTTCCCATGATGAACCCCGAAGAACCCGCGGTCGCGATCCCGCCGCCGACGTCCGTCGACTGGGAGCTCACGTACGCTTGCCAGCTGCGGTGCTCTCATTGTTATACAGAGTCCGGCCGCGTGCCGTCGCGCAAGCTGCCGCGGGAGAAGCTCGTTCGCATCGCGGAGGTGCTCGGGGGCATGGGCCTCGCCTCCGTGTACCTCGTGGGCGGCGAGCCTCTGCTCGTGCCGGAGGTGTTCGAGCTCGGCGATATCCTGAGGGCCTCCGGGACGCACGTCGTCCTCTACACGAACGGCGTCGGCATTTCTCGCGCGCTCGCGGCCCGCATCGCCGCCACGTTCCCGAGGGTGCACGTGAGCCTCGACGGCATGAGCGCCGCCGTGCACGACGCGATCCGCGGGCGCCAGGGCGCCTTCGCGGACGCCGAGCGCACGCTGGCCCACTTCGACGAGCTCGCGGCGCCGCCGACGGTGAACGGCTTCGGCTTCGGCGTCGACGTCGTTGTCGTTCGCCGGAACTACGAGCAGATCGAGACGTTCTGCCGCGAGCTGCCGCGCCGATATCCTCACATCCGGTCTTTGCTCCTCGGAGCGGCGATCCCCCTCGGCCTCGCGGGGAGCGAAGTCTACGTCGAGAAGGAGCTCCTCACCGAGGAGCAGCTCGCGGAGCTCGACGACGCGGGCGTCCAGCGGCGCTTGCGGTCGCTCGTGCCGAGCTCGGTGAGGTTCGAGGTGTGCAGCAACAAGCGCTGGCGCAGGCCCGAGCTCATGGGATCCGTCGATGTCGAGGCCGACGGGAGCGTCCGCCCGTGGTACCTGGGAACGGCCCTCGGCGATATGCTCGTGGACGAGCCGTGGGATCTGTTTCGCCGCGCCCTGGGGCGCGCCACGGACCCGTTCGTTCGCGAACGGATGAGCGGCGTGGAGACGACGGCCGACTGGGCCCGCGCGCTCCGTGAGATCCGCGCTCATTTCGCGCCCGCCCAGCCGCTCCGCGCGCGGCCGGCGCGGCGCTGACGTGGTGGCCCAGCGCTCCATCACCGCGCGGCTCTTGGCGCTCGCGTGGCCCATCGCGCTCTCGAGCGCATCGGGCGGCATGATGACGCTCGTCGACACGGTGCTCGTCGGCCATCTGGGCGGCGGAGCGCTCGGCGGCGTGGGGCTGGCCGGCATGACCGCGATGGGCCTCCTCGGCTTCGCCTCGGGGCTGCTCCTCGGGGGCAAGGTCCTCGTGGCCCATGCCGAAGGCCGCTCCGACGGCGCGAGCATCGTGAGCCTCCGCGCCGCGGCCACGGTCGTCGCGCTCGTGCTCGGCGCCTTGGTCGCGCTCTGCGGGGAGGCGGTGGCGCTGGTGATACCGCACGCCGCCGCGTCGCCCGCCGTCGGCGCCGAGGCCCAGCGCTACCTGGCCCTGCGCATGCTCGGCGCGCCTGCGTTCCTCCTCTTCGTCGCCCTGCGGCACGTGGTGGAAGGACGGGGCGACAGCCGGTCCCCCATGATCGCGAGCGTCGCGGCGAACGCCGTGAACGCGGCGCTCGCGTGGTACTTGGTTCGCGGCGCCGGTCTCGGCGTGGGCGGCTCGGCCCTCGCGTGCGCCGTCGCGCAGTTCGCCGAGCTCGCGGTCCTGTGGCGGCTCGCGCCGAGCCGCGGCGGCGCTGGAAGGGCGGATCCGGGCATCGTCTGGCGCCTCCTCCGGATGGGCCTTCCCATGGCGATTCAATCGAGCTTGGAGATGGGCGCGTACCTCGCGCAGATGTTCGTCCTTGCCTCGCTCGACAAGGCCGAGATGAGCGCGCAGGTGATCGCGTGCGAGATCGTCCATATCGCGATGATCCCGTCGATGGCCGTCGCGGAGGCGGCATGCGTCCTCGTGGGCCAGGCGCACGGAGGCAGGCGCGCGGAGGACGCCGTGCGGCTCGCGCGGGCCGCCGCCGCCGCGGCGCTCGTCTACGCGGCGGCCTGCGCCGGCCCGCTGGCGCTCGCCGGCGGCAGCATCGCGGCTGTGTTCTCGCGCGAAGGTGCGGTCCTCGCCGCTGCGGCCCGCGCCCTCCCCGTGGCGGCGCTGCTCTTGGTGCTGGACACCGCGAGCGCCGTGGGACGCGCCGTGCTCCGCGGCCGGGGCGACGTGGGCTACGCGGCGCGCGTGGGCGTGCTGTGCTCCTGGGTCTTCACGCCGCCTCTCACCTGGCTGTTCGGCGTTCGCTGCGGCCTCGGCGCGACGGGAGCGTGGATGGCCTTCTGTGCCGAGGTCACGCTCGGCGCAATCCTCGTTTGGAGACGCTTCTTCGGCCTGCACGCCCCGAGCGCATGCGCGGGCGGCGCGGCCCATTCCCTGGGCGAGTCAACATGAACGCGAGAGACGACGGAACGGCGAGCGCATCGCTCGCTGCATGGCGATTGAACGGCTCGTTGCGCCTGAGCGTCACGTGCGGTGTCCGCTTGGCGAACCGCCCCTACGCGCGCTTCCGCATCGACGTCCCGAAGGACCTCGCCCTCGTGCGGTGGCTGCTCGGCGCCCTCGCGCAGGGCTCGAGCGGCGCGGGCGAGCTCGACGGGGACGCGTCGCTCGCGGTGCTCTCGGCCGCCGCCGAGAAGGGCCTCGTCGTGACGAACGAGACGGACCCTGGCGAAGCGGCGCCCTTCGCGTGCGACCTGGACGACCCGACGCTGCTCGACCTCGTGCCGGAGGCATCGCGCGCGGGCAGCGCCGGCGACGGCGCCGACCTCGTGCTGAATCCGGCGTGCGTCGTGCAGGCGGAGGACACGCTCCCGCCCGCGCTGGTCGGCCGTGTTCGCGTGGACCCCTCGCTCCGCGCGCGCACGCTCTCGGACGACCCCGTCCGCAACCACGTGCGCACCCCGCTGGCCGGCCTGCCCCAGGGGCTCGGGCCGCTTCGCGACGGCGCGCGCGTGTGGGTGCAGCACCCCGTCATGGGTCTCTGGCAGCCGTTCGAGGCGTCGACGCCGCTCGCGCACAGGCTCCGCCGCATCGCCGATGGCGCGCTCGCCCCCGCGTGCCTCCCGGCGGCGGTGCGGGCGCGGCTCGTTCTCGCCCACGTCCTGGGCCCGCCCGCCTCGTTCGACGGCGCCGCCCGAGAGGCTCGGCTCGCCGCCATGCGCGCGAGCCTCGCGAAGGACGGAGTCGTCGTGCTGCGCAGTCTCGTGAGCCCGCTCCTGCTCGCGGCCCTGCGCAAGCACTACCGCGGCCTCGAGCGTGCCGGTTACCTCGAGACGGACAGGGCGCAGGTGAAGGACGGGCGCGACGGGATCTACTGCGAGTTCGCGGGCCTCCTCCTGCAAGACCAGCTCGCCCGGCTCATCAACCGCATCGTCCCCACGCCGGTGAAGCCCTCGTACTGTTGGTTCTTCAAATACCGCCCTTCGGCCGTTCTCTGGCGCCACACCGATCGCGCCCAGAACCGTTGGAACGTGTCGTTCGCCGTGGATGCCCATCCGCACATGGACGAGAGCTCCGCGTGGCCCCTCTTCATGCAAGTGGGCGACGAGGCGCACGCGATCCGCCTCGGCGCCGGAGACGCCGTGCTCTACAGCGGCACGGAGACCCCCCACTGGCGCAATCCCCTGCCGGCGGGCCAGACGGCGAGCATGTGCCTCCTTCATTATGTCGACGAGCACTTCACGGGCAGCCTGGGCTGATCGCGATCCGGGCGCCGTGACGGCGCGGTCGGCGGCGCCTACGGCAGCCCGAGCGCTTCCTTCATCACGCTGTCGTCCACCAGCGGGGCGAGCTCGGCGCGGGTGCGCGGGGCGCGGCCCGTCTGCGCGGCGACCCAGGGCTCCTCTTCCTCGAGCACGTCGAGGATGTCGGGCACCAGCGTGCCCAGGAACTGCTCGTCTTCCCAGACATTCTCGAGCACGGATGGCTCGATGCCGATCGCCTCCGAGATCCTCGGCCAGACGACCTCCGGGTCCGTGCGATAGAGCTCTTGCGCCCTCGCGAGCGCTCGCACGAACTCGACGATACCGCGCCGCTTCTCGGGGTCCGCCAGCTTCTCGGCGGTGCTGTGGAGGTTCACGATCTCGCGGTAGAGGGAGCGATCCTGAAACACGATGGCGTCGCTGCCGAGCACTTCCTTCGCGAGCTCGCTGGAGGGCTCCCAGAGCGCGACGGCGTCCACCTGACCCCGCTCCATCAGGGACGGCAGCGTGTTCGCCCCGCAAGGCGCGGAGATGCAGATACCTCCGGGAACCATCGTGTAATCGTCCGCCGTGAGGCCCACGGTGCCCAGGTACTTGGTGACGAAGTAGGCCGCGGACGTGTTCGGGATGGTCCCGATCCGCTTCCCGCGGAGATCCGCGAGCGAGCTGATCCCCGCCGCGCGGTTCGCGACGATCCGATAGAACGTCTCCGTCGCCGTGAAGATGATACGCAGGTTCGGATGAGCCACGGATTGCCTCAGCGTCTGCGTCTCCGCGTTGGTGCCGAGGTCGACGCTGGGGTCGTTGAGCAGGCTCACGATGCCGCCGGAGTCGACGGCCGCCTCCCCCGGATAGAAATCCTGCGAGGCTACCAGCACGGGGGTGAACTCGATGGACGCCGTGTCGCTCGTGATCTTGAGCGAAGGGAAGGACGCCGCTCCCCCCTGACCGCCCGCGCCCGCGCCGCCGCCCGCCCCGGCGTCCCCTCCCGCGCTCGCGCTCGCCTCGCCACCGCCGCCGCTGCTCGCGCCGGCAGCGCCGGAGCCGCCCGCGCCGCCGGAGCCTCCCCCAGCGCCGCCGGAGCCGCCCGAAGGCCCTCCACCCCCGCCGCCGGCCATGGCGCTCCCCGACGAGCTTGAGCCTGTCGCGTCGGCATTTTCGCTGGGAGCCGGGTTACCGTCGCAAGCGACGATTCCAAGCGCAGAGAAAAAGATGAGAGGCAAGAGAGTTCTCATGCGTCATGCCTAGAGGGGGGCGCTGAGTGGGTCAAGAAGGCTTCGTATGATGTCTGGCGGCATGATCGCGGCGTGCGTGGCATGCAGAGAAAAGGCATTCCTCATCGAGAATTCAATCGAGCTCAGCAGGTTGCCCGCATCCCCCAATCAGACGCTTCTCCATGTCAGCAGAAAATCATCCCTGCCCCTGCTCTTCGGGGGCGGCGTCGGATCGCGGGGTTCAGCCCTGTCCGCAGGCGCGAGCCGGCGAGGCACGCGCGCCTCGAGCGGATGAGGCCGCCGCGCCGCGAATCGCGTGCTCTCGGCGCCAGGAATGCGCTACGAAGCCGCGCGGACACGCGTGGACCCCGGAGGTCGGAGCATGGTCGAGGAGACGGTATTCCAGGGCGGGGTCAACACCGTGCGCCGGCGCGGGGACCGGGTCAACCGGCCCGCGACGGCGGCGGCGCCGGCCATCCACCGGCTGCTGCAGCACCTGCGCGCAGCGGGGTTCGATGCGGCGCCGGAGCCGTTCGGCTACGACGACGAGGGAAACGAGGTGCTGTCGTACCTCGAGGGCGACGTGCACAACGCGCTCCCGGCCGAGCTGCGCACGCCCGAGCTCCTCACGTCCGCCGCCGCCTTGCTGCGCCGGTTCCACGACGCGAGCGCGACGTTCGCGCCCGGGCCGGACGACCGGTGGCAGCTGCCGGCCCGATCCCCGGCCGAGGTGGTCTGTCACGGCGACCTGGCGCCCTACAACTGCGTCGTCCGCGCCGGCCGGGTGGTCGGCTTCATCGATTTCGACAACGCCCACCCGGGGCCGCGCGTGTGGGATCTGGCCTATGCCATCTACCGGTTCGCGCCGCTGCACGCGCCGACCAACCCGGACAGCGCCGGCAGCCCGGAGGAGCAGGCGCGGCGGGTCGCCGCGTTTTGCCGCGCTTACGGCGTCGCGCCCGGGGCGGAGCTGCTCGACACGGTGGTCGACCGGCTGACGGCCCTCCTCGCCACCATGCGCCAGCGGGCCGAGGCCGGCGAAGCCGCGTCCCAGGCGCACATCGCGGCCGGCCACCCCGCGCTGTACGAAGAGGACATCCGCTACCTGCGGGCGCAGCGCGAGCGGCTGCTGCGGGGCTTCGCCGGCCTGCACGGCGCGCGGCGCACCGGCGCCGACCGATGACCGACGCGAGGCGACACCTCGCCAGAGCGACGAACGGGTTGAAACGCCTGAAAGCGCAGGCACTCGAAACGCCAGCCGCCAAGAACGCCAAGAAGAGATCCCCTCACCGTGAGGAGGGGGCAAGTACGATGACTCCAGAGCGTCACGGCGGGAATCGCGACCGACCGACCGACCGTCCGGCGGACAGCATCGCTCCGAACGCTATGGTAGGACCGTTGCCCCTCGTGTAACCTCGCGCCCGGAGCCGGGGGCGGATGGAGCAGCCAGAGCCGAGATCCAGGGTGCTCGTCGTCGATGACAACGAGCAGAACCGCGCCCTGGCCCAGGCCACGCTTGAGGACGACGGCTACGAGGTCGTGCTCGCCGTCACGGGCGAGGAGGGGATCCAGCAGTTCGAGCGCCACAGGCCGGATTGCGTGCTGCTCGACGTGCGGATGCCGGGCATGGACGGCTTCGCCGTGTGCGCCCGGATCCGCGGCCTCCCCGGGGGCGAGAGCACGCCGATCGTGTTCCTGACGGCGCTCCGCGACGTCGACACGTTCGACAGCGCGCTGCGCGCCGGCGGCGACGACTTCCTGACCAAGCCCGTCCGCACCTCGGAGCTCCTCGCGCGCGTGCAGGCCGCGCTGCGGCTGCGCCGGCTCGGCGCGGAGCTGCGTGAGCACGTCGAGCTCGTCCGGCAGCAGCGGGACGCGCTCATGCGCCTCCAGCTCCAGAAGGAGCAGCTCACGGCCTTCGTCGTGCACGATCTGAAGAACCCCGTGAGCAGCATGGACCTGCACGCGCAGTTCCTGCTCCGCGACCGCGCGCTCCCGGAGCCGGCGCGCGACTCCGCGCGGCAGATCCGCGATCAGGCGCGCTCCCTGCTGCGGCTCATCTACAACCTGCTCGACATCAGCAAGAGCGAGGAAGGGCGGCTCGCCCCCGAGCGCGCGCGCGTCGATCTCCGCGCGCTCGTCCACGAGGCGTTCGCCGCGCTCGACCTGCGCGCGAGCTCCGGGTCGGTCGCGCTGCGCGAGGCCGTCGAGGCGCCCGCCGTCCAGGCCGACCCGGACCTGCTCCGCCGCACGCTCGAGAACCTCCTCGAGAACGCCATCCTGCACGCCCCGGCCGGCTCCGCGGTGACCGTGAGCGCCGCGAAGGACGGCGACGCGGTGGAGATCCGCGTGGCGGACGCGGGGCCGGGCGTCCCCGCCGAGATGCGCGCGCGGGTGTTCGATCGCTTCGTCCAGCTCGGCGGCGGCGACGAGGTCCTCCACCGCGCCGGCCGCGGCCTCGGGCTCGCCTTCTGCAAGATGGCCGTCGAGGCGCACGGCGGGACCATCCGGATCGAGGACAACGCGCCCGGCGCCATCTTCTGCGTGAGGCTCCCCGATGACCCGTGAACTCTCCTCCAGCGAGCGCCCGTCTCCGCCCGAGCAGGCGCCCCACGGGACCGGCGCCCCGGAGCTCGACGACGGCACGTTCCGCCTGCTCATCGACGCGGCGCCCGACGCCATGGTGGTCGTCGACGAGCAGGGGCGGATCGTGTTCGTCAACGTCCAGACCGAGCGGATGTTCGGCCATGCGCGCGGCGAGCTCGTCGGGCGCCCCATCGAGATCCTCCTCCCGGAGCGATTCCGGGGGGCGCACGTGGGGAACCGCGCGGCGTTCACCGCCTCGCCCAGGGCGCGCCCGATGGGGTCGGGGCTGGAGCTGTTCGGGCGCCGGAGGGACGGCAGCGAGTTCCCGGTCGAGATCAGCCTCAGCCCGCTGACGACCGAGCGGGGCACGCTCGTCTCGAGCGCCATCCGCGACATCGGCGACCGCAAGCGGGTCGATCTCGCGATGCGGCGGCTGGCCGCGATCGTGGACTCCACCGAGGACGCCGTCATCGGCGAGGCGCTCGACGGGCGCGTCGTCAGCTGGAACCGGGGCGCGCAGGCGATCTTCGGCTACACCGCCGAGGAGATGATCGACCGGCCCCTCACCGTGCTCGCCCCGCCGGGGCGGGAGGACGAGGTGCTGCGGACGCTCGAGCGGCTCAAGCGGGGCGAGCACATCGAGCACTTCGAGACGGTGCGCCGGCGCAAGGACGGCAGGGACATCGACGTCTCGATCACCGCCTCTCCGATCCACGACGCCCAGGGCAAGCTCGTCGGCACCTCGAAGGTGGCCCGCGACATCAGCGAGCGGAAGCGCCTCGAGGCCGAGGCGAAGCGCACGAGCGACCTCCTCAGGAGCGCGGTGGAGAGCATCCAGGGCGCGTTCGCCGTGTTCGACGCGCAGGATCGGCTCGCGCTCTGCAACAGCGCGTACCGGCACTGGCTCGGCGCGCGGGTGAGCGGCCCGATCGTCGGTCGCAGCTACGGCGAGCTCATCGACGAGGGCATCGCCGCGGGGCTGTTCGCCCTCGGCGGCGAGCCGCCGGCCGCCTTCCGCGCGCGGCTCCTCGCCTACCACGCGGAGCCGAGCGGCACGCTGGATCTCTGCACGAGCGACGGGCGCAGCCTGCGCGCGACCGACCGCCGGACGGCCGAGGGCGGGACCGTGTGCACCCTCTGGGACATGACCGGCGACGTGCAGCGCGCGGAGGAGCTCCGCAAGGCGCGGGCCCTCGCCGAGGCGGCCAGCTCCGCGAAGAGCGAGTTCCTCGCCTCGATGAGCCACGAGCTCCGCACGCCGCTCAACGCGATCCTCGGCTTCGCGCAGCTCCTCCACCGCGACCGGAAGACGCCGCTCACCGATCGCCAGAAGGAGCGGATCGAGCACGTCCTGAAGGGCGGCGAGCACCTGCTCAAGCTGATCGACGACATCCTGGACCTCTCGCGCATCGAGGCCGGCCGCGTCACGGTGTCGATGGAGCCGGTGAACGTCGCCGAGGTGCTGGAGGAGGTGAAGACGACGCTCGACCCGATGGCCCAGCGCGCCGGCATCGAGATCGCCCTCGCGCCCTTGCCGGCGGAGCTCCCGAAGATCACCGCGGATCGCACCCGCTTCGCGCAGATCCTCATGAACTACGGCTCGAACGCGATCAAGTACGGCCGGCGGGGGGGCCGCGCCACGATCGCGGTGTCGATGCCGGAGGACGGCGTCGTGCGGATCTGCGTGGTGGACAGCGGCATCGGCATCCCTCGCGAGCAGCACGCGAAGATCTTCCAGCCCTTCCAGCGCGCCGGCCAGGAGACGGGGCCGATCGAGGGGACCGGGATCGGCCTCGCCATCACCAAGCGGCTCGCGGAGCTCATGTGCGGCGGCGTCGGCTTCAGCAGCGAGCCGGGCGAAGGGTCCGAGTTCTGGATCGAGCTGCCGGCGCACGAGGAGGCGCCGCTGGTCGCCGCCGCGGCGCAGGCGGACGCGCGCCTGGAGGCGTCGCCGCTCGCCGGGCCCGGCGGCGTCCGCCATTCGGTCCTCTACGTCGAGGACAACCCGTCGAACATCGCGTTCATGGAGGAGCTGATCTCCGAGTTCGAGCGCGTCCACCTGATCACCGCGCCGAACGCCGAGATCGGCATCGAGCTCGCGCGGTCGCGGCGGCCCGAGGTCGTCATCATGGACATCAACCTCCCCGGGATGAGCGGCTACGAGGCCGCGCGCAAGCTCGTCGAGTGGCCGGAGACGCGCGACATCCCCGTGATCGCGCTCAGCGCGGCGGCGATGCCCCGGGACACCCGCCGCGCCGAGCAGGCCGGGTTCTACCGCTACCTGACCAAGCCGGTGAGGGTCGACGAGCTGACGGCCGTCCTCGAGGAGCTCCTCGTCCCCGAGGCGCGCTGACGGCGGCCGGCGAGCTGACCAGCTCGACGGCCATGTCGAGCTGGTGGAGCTGCGGGCGGCTCATCGCCCCGTCCAGACGGCGAGGAGCGCGTACGCGATCGCCACGGCCTGGATGACCGCGAAGCTCAGGAGGCCGGCCGGCAGGAAGTCGAAGAAGCCGAACCGGATGGGCTTTCCGTCGAGGTCCCGCAGGTCGGCCCGCTCCGTGAGCGCCTGCGCGAGCGGGCCCGACGTCGCGGCGGTCAAGAAGAGCGAGCTGCCCGCGCAGACCGACAGGGCAAGGCCGACGTAGACGGCGGGCCCGGGCAGCCGCTCGGCGAGCGACTCGGCCACGTCGAGCAGCGCCGCCATGCTGGGGCCCGCCGAGAACAGCCCGGTGAGCACGCCGGCGAGGACGAGGAACGCGACGAGCTGGAGCGACGGCGCGACCGGCAGCCGCTCCAGCGAGCGCGAGACCTCCTCGAACAGCCCGGTGCGCCGCACCGCCGCGACCATCACGAAGAGCGAGAGGAGGAAGAGCACCGCCTCGATGTCGAGCCCCGTCCTCGCGAGCCGCTCGCCGAGCCGGCGCGCCATGAGCAGCGCCGCGCCGGCGCCGAGCCAGCACACGAGCTCCGGGCCGACGCCGAGCTCCGCGGGCAGGAACAGCCACGCGACCACCATCGCGGAGAGCGACGCCACCGCCGGCACGAGGAGGCGCCGATCGGCGCGCACTCGCCGGTGGAGCGCCTCCATCGCCGCGCGCGTGAGCCGCGCCGAGACCGGATCGCGCGGCACGCCGGCCGCCGGGCGCACCACGGCGCCCACGACGAGGAGCAGGACGGCGAGCGCGAAGAGCGTCGCCGGGGCGGCGCGGGAGAGGTAGGCCCCGAACGTCATGCTGCCCCGGCCGAGCAGCAGGATGGCCGGGAAGTCGCCGATCGGCGTGGCGGCCCCGCCGAGGTTGCAGGCGACGAGCAAGAGGCCGAGCAGCCAGGAGACGTACCGCTGCCGCGTGCCCATGAGCTTGAGCAGCACGTGCAGCACGGGCAGGACGAGCACGAGCGCCGTGAGGTTGTTGACGACGCCGCTCACGAGGTACATCGCGATCGAGAACACCAAAACGACGCGGAAGGGCTCGGCGCCGCTCAGCCGCGTCGCCGCGACGGCGAGGCGGTCGAAGAGCCGCGAGGCGGCGAGGAGCTGGGACAGGAGCCCCAGGGTCACGAGGATGACGAGCACGTCCCACGGCACGTCGGCGAGCAGGCGCTGCGTGGTCGCGACCCCGAGCAGCGTCGACGCGAGGGAGGCGAGGGCCGCGCCGCCCGTCACGATGAGCACGCGGCGCGACGGCAGGAGCGCCTGGAGCAGGAGCGCGCCGAGCAGGACGGCGAGGAGCGCGGCCTGGGGCGCCGTCACGTCGCCTCGCGCGCGGGCGCGCGCGGGCGGCCCGCTCCAGCTGCGGTGGCCCCGAGCCCGGGCGGCCGCACGAGGTACGAGAAATCGGCTGGGCTCGTCTCGACCATCCAGCGCGGGTACACCGTCATGGGCCGGCCGAGGATGTCCCAGCCGATCAGCGAGCGGAACTGGGTCCGCACGTCGGGGCCCGAGACGCGCAGCCACGAGGGGCTCACGTGCGCCGCGTGCCCGTCGGTGCCGTAGACGAAGGTGAGCAGCGCGCTCCTCCGCCCGGCCCAGCGGTGGAGCTCGGACAGCTCCACCGGCGTCATGAGCCCGTCGTAGTTCGCGAGCACCCGCCGGAAGTCCGGCTCGAGCCCGCCCGCGTCGGTGACGAGGCCCGCCTCGACGCCGGAGAGCCGCGGCACGAGCGCGTCGAGGCAGTCGGCCTCGATCCCCACGACGAGCAGCCGGGTCACGCCGCGGAGCGCGTCGAGGACGCCCGCGGGGTCGAGCGGCGCCTCGGCGCCGCCGGAGAGCCACCGCTCGGCGATGAAGTCGAGGACGGGGAACTCGCGCCCGAGCTGGTCGCGGGCCTCGCTGACGAGCGGGGCGCCGCCGGCGGCCATCAGCTCGCGCAGGAACAGCCGCGCCGCCGAGCGCATGCCCAGCTCGGCGGCCACCATCCGGAACGCCTGCCCGAGCGCCGGCGGCAGCGCCATCAGGCCGGCTCCACCCCGGCGCGGGCGCGCCCGGCCCGCGCGAAGAGGGCGTCGAGCAGGCAGACCATGGCGGCGTTGGCGAGCGCGTGGTGCGGCGGGCCGTCGGTGAGGCAGTCGACGAGCGCGGCGAGCTCCGGCGAGCCCTTCGGGGCGAGGCGCGTCAGCGGCGCGAGCGGGAGGGCCAGCGGGTAGTCGTGATCGCTGCCGCGCGCGAGGTGCGGCGGCAGGCGGATCGGGACGGGCAGCGACTCGCCGCGCGGCGCGCCGCCCTCGTCCGGACCGAGCTCCTCGAGCAGGAGGCCGAGCAGGCAGAGCAGCGTGTAGCTCGCGCCGCGGTGGTGGATGGGGCCCTCCCCGACGATGCACCGGACCACGAAGGCGCGCTCCTCCGCGTCGGGCATCCACGGGGCGAGGAGCGCGTCGAGCCTCCCGGGGCGGATGAGCGCGGACACCGCGGACGAGGGCAACGGAGCGTGGCGCGGGCCATGGTCGCGAGGCGGTCGGGGCGGAGGCATGGGGGCACCTCAGCGTAGCTGCTCGGAACGGCCCGGATCCAGGCTAGATCGAGGCCTGCAGTCGACGAACGATCCTGCGTACGACGCAGCCAAGGAGTCAGCATGCAAGCACGCAAAATTTGGGCATTCGGCATCCTGATGGCGCTCTCGGCCTGCTCCGGCGATGGCAGCGAGAGCACCGGCGGCCCCGGGGCCGCCGCGTGCCCCGCGTCGGGCACGGGCTCGCTCGCGCTCGACATCGAGTCGGCCGTGCCCGCCGACGTGCGCGTGAGCGACGCCGCCGGCGTCGTGGACGGGGGCACGGCCGCCGAGAGCCGCACGCTCACGCTGCCGGCGGGCGAGTACCGCGTCAGCGCCCACCGCGTCCGCAGCCCGGGCGAGCTGGTCGGCCCGGCCTACCAGGGCGCGATCGAGGGCGAGGACACCGTGTGCGTGCGCGACGGCGAGACCGCGACCGTGGCCGTGCGGTACACGCGCGAGCCCGGGAGCGAGAAACTCTGGGTGACGAACGTCAACGGCGACGGCCAGATCCTCGCCTTCGACGCCGCGCAGCTCGCGGCGGGCGGCGAGCAGGCCCCGAGCGCGATCATCGACGCGGGCCTCACGAGCCCCACGGCCCTGCGGGTCGACGGCGCGGGCCGCCTGTGGATCGGCGATAGATCCGGCGAGCTCGCGGCGTACGACGCGGCGCGCCTTGGCGCGTCGACCGCCGACGAGCCCGACGTGCTGCTCGGCGGCAGCGCCGTGTGCGAGACCTCGTTGCCGTGCGGCCCGCGCGCGCTCGCCTTCGACGCCGAGGGCGCGCTGTGGGTCGCGACCCTGAGCCGCGTCGTGAAGCTCGCGCCCGAGGCGCTCGGCGGCTCGGGCGAGCCCGCGCCCGCGATCACGCTCACGAGCCCCGACGCGAGCCGCCCCGAGTCGCTCGCCTTCGACGCCGACGGCAACCTGTGGGTCGGCGACGGCGCGACGAACGGCGTCGCCAAGTTCGCGGCCGAGCGGCTCGCGGCCGACATCGCCGACGAGCCCGCGGACGTGGTCCTCCTCGGCCAGAGCCCGCCGCCCGTGGTCGCCAACCTGCGCGGCCCGCAGGGGCTCGCCTTCGACGCCGACGGCAACCTGTGGGTCGGCTACTTCGCCGGCAACCAGCTCGTACGGTACACGCCGGAGGAGCGCGCGGCGAGCGGCACGCTCACGCCCGCGGTCCTCTTCGACATCGACGTGCTCGCGCTCGTGACGGACCTCGCCGTCGACGAGTCCGGCAACCTCTGGATGCCGGGGAGCGCGGGCTCGCTGTACCGCATCGACGCCGCCGAGCTCTCCAAGGAGGAGCCGTCGCTCGTCCCGCTCACGAGCGACGTCATCGGGAACGCGGCGAAGCTCACGCTCAACACCGTGGCAGGGCCGACCTACATCGCGCCTTGAGCCCCTCCACGCGCCGTACACACCGCGGCTTTATCCCACGCAGAGCCCGCTCGTCGGCCGATATCGGATCTGCGGTGAGGCCGATTTCACTCGACGAAACCGCGGTAATTCGGCGTAGCGTGGCAGTATGACCCTGCGACGCGATCATGCCCTCTCCTGCACGACGCTCCTGCTCATCGCATGTGGACTGGCCGGGTGCGGCAAGGCCTCCACGCGGCCCGCGGCCGCGCCGGACGCCGCGGCCTCGGACGCCGCGGCCTCGGACGCCGCGGCCTCGGACGCCGCGGCCTCGGACGCCGCGGCCTCGGACGCCGCGGCCTCGGACGCCGCGGCCTCGGACGCCGCGGCCGCGCCGCTGACGCTGCGGCGCTCGGCGGACGACATCATCCTCGCGGCGAAGCTGCCGCCCGAGACCGCGCCGCGCGCGTCGCTCGAGATCCACCGCCTCGACGCCTACGCCGTGTGCAACGCGGCGCAGGCGCGCCTCTCCGCCAGCGTGAACGTGGACGTGAACGCGAGCGCCGGCGCCGGGCCGAGCGCGCTCACCGTGTCGAGCCTCGTCATCGGCGGCCTCGGGCTCGCGGGCGGCATCACCACCACGGTGCTGGCCGCGGGCCTCGAGGCGCCGAAGATCCCGGCGGGCACGCCGTCGCTCCCGGACGCGGAGCCCCCGGACGTGGAGGGCAAGACCGGCGTCATCGTGGCCGGCGTCCTCACCGGCGTCGTCGTCGTGGGCGCTGTGGTCGGCACGCTGCTGCTCGTCGGAGGCGACGACGACGACGACGGGCACAAGGGCAAGCTCGACCTCGGCGCCGGCGGCCCGCGCCTGCGCGGGCTCCGCGACGCGATCCGCGATTTCGAGGCCTCGTGCCCCGACGAGCCCGCAGAGGACGCCCTCACGGCGTGCATCGACAAGGCGCGCGCCCTGCGGAGGACCTGCGCAGCGCAGTGATCGGCGAGGAGGGCTCCGCCGTCACCGGCTCCGGCGGAGCGGCCCCCGCCCCC
The DNA here is from genome assembly GCF_028553905.1 of Sorangium sp. So ce836. Lineage (NCBI taxonomy): Bacteria > Pseudomonadati > Myxococcota > Polyangiales > Polyangiaceae > Sorangium > Sorangium sp. So ce836. The sequence goes on from NZ_CP102233.1 coordinate 8,714,578, forward strand.
TGCGCGGGCGCGGCGGGGCCTGGGGCGCCGGGCTCGGCGGCGCATCGCCCGGCGCCGCCGCGAGGCCCTCGAGGATGAGCCGCGCGCCGTAGCGGAACCGCGCGTCGAGATCGGCGTCGGCCATGTGCGGGAACGCCGCGGCGAGGTGCGGGTACGCGCCGCGCGCCATCGCCTCCCGGAGGTGCGCCGGGTCGGCCTTGCCGCCGCCCGCCCCGCCGGCCGGGGTGATGGCCTGCTCTTCGAGCGTGAAGCCGATCGTGTAATAGACCAGCGTCCACGCCCCCCACGCGGCGGCGCGCGGCGACAGCCCGGCGTCGCCCAGCGCGCCGAGCAGCAGGTCCGAGAACCGCAGCGTGTTCTCCTGCGTGACGTAGGTCCCCGCGAACACCCGCGCCCCGTCCCGGTGCGCGAGGAGCGCCCGGCGGAGCCGCTCGGCCATCTCGGCCGCCCGGTCCCTCCACGTCGCCCCCTCCGGCGCGCGGATCACGCAGTCGGCCAGCATCGCTTCCGCCATCGCGTCGAGCAGCTCCTGCTTGTTCTTGACGTGCCAGTACAGCGTCGCCGCCTGCACGCTCAGCTCCTGGCCGAGCCGGCGCATCGTCAGCGCGTCGAGCCCGACCTCGCCGAGCAGCCGCAGCGCCGTCGAAACCACCTGCTCCCGTGTCAGCCCCATGACCGCGCCTCGCTCTCCCCTTCCCCGGCTCCTCGGGCCCGGAAATCGGGCCAGCGCCTTGACTCTAACACCGTTCGAGTCACTCTAACAATGTTCAAGTCGTTGTTGGACGTGGAGGCTTCGATGGCGATGGATGCTGAGGTGGTCGTCGTGGGGGGCGGTCCGGTCGGCCTGATGCTGGCCTGCGAGCTCGCGCTCGCGCGGGTCCGGGTGCGGGTGCTGGAGCAGCGGCCCGCGCGGATGCAGGAGTCGCGCGCGCTCACGCTGCACCCGAGGACGCTGGAGATCCTCGACCAGCGCGGGATCGTGGACCGCTTCCTGCGCCGCGGCGCCCCGGTGCCGGCGGCGCACTTCGCGGTGCTCGAGCCGCGGCTCGATCTCTCGCGCCTCGATACGCGGCACCCGTACACGCTGTTCCTGCCGCAGGTCCAGACGGAGGAGCTCCTGGAGGAGCGGGCCCGCGAGCTCGGGGTCGAGGTCCTGCGCGGCCACGCGGTCGTCGAGGTCTCGCAGGACGAGGGGGGCGTCTCGCTGCGGGTCGAGGGCCCGGAGGGCCGCTACGGCGCGCGCGCCGGCTACGTCGCGGGCTGCGACGGGGCCGGGAGCGTGGTGAGGCGCTCGCTCGGCGTCGGCTTCCCGGGCAGCGACGCGACGCGGACGGCCTTCCTCGGCGACGTCGAGCTCGCGGAGCGCCCCGCCCGGCCCGTCTCCCTCGCGGGCCCGCGCGGCGCCGTGCTCATGGTGCCGCTCGGCGACGGGCTCCACCGCTTCGTCGTGCACGATCCGCTGCGGGCCCACGCCGACCGGTCCGAGCCGGTGACGCTGGACGAGCTGCGGGGCTCGGTGCGGCGGATCCTCGGGACGGACTTCGGCATGCGCGGCGCGCGCTGGCTGTCCCGCTTCGGCAACGCGACGCGGCTGGCCGAGCGGTACCGCCTCGGGCGCGCGCTCCTCGCGGGCGACGCCGCGCACATCCATTTTCCGATGGGCGGCCAGGGGCTCAACGTCGGTCTGCAGGACGCGATGAACCTCGGCTGGAAGCTCGCCGCCGCGGTCAAGGGCTGGGCGCCGCCTCGGCTGCTCGACAGCTATCATGACGAGCGCCACCCCGTCGGCCGGGCGCTGTCGCGCAACACGGAGGCGCAGACCCGGCTCATGGATGTGTCGGAGCCCGGCCTCGCCCTCCGCGAGCTCCTGAGCGACCTGCTCGCGATCGACGCCGTGAACCGGCGCCTCGCCGGGCAGATCAGCGCGCTCGACGTCGCGTATCCCCCCGCCGAGGGCGCGCCGGCGCACGCCTCGGTCGGCAGGCGCGCGCCGGACCGCGCCCTCGAGATCGCGCGCGGTCCGGCGCGCCTCTACGAGCTGCTCCACGCGGGCCGGTTCGTGCTGCTCGACCTCGCCGGCGACGCCGATCTCCAGGCCGCGGGCGGGGCCTACCGCGATCGCGTCGATGTCGTCCAGGCGGCGATCGTCGATCCGCCGGGCGACCTCGCCGGCGTCGAGGCCCTCCTGGTGCGGCCGGACGGGCACGTCGCCTGGGCGAGCGACGCGTCGGGGCGCGCGGCGCGGCTCGACGACCTCCGGAGCGCGCTCGCTCGCTGGTGCGGCGGCGCGTGAAGCGCCCTGACGCCCCGGCGCGCCTCTGCGCATGGAAAACGGCGCACGCCCGTCCGCGCGATCTCTCGCTTCCCCGGCGCGAAGTTGAATAGACTCCACAGGCACGGATCACCCGCACAGCGGACGCGCGCGTGCCCGCCCCGACGGCTCCAGCGCTCGATCCGCGCTACCGCGCACGGCCGAGCCGCGCGCCCCCGAGGAGCGAATGAAGCGCATACATCTGTTCGAGCTCGAAGACTTCAGCTGGTTTCCGGGGTGGCTGCGGTCGTGCATGACGCGCCTGATCGTGACGGTGCACAAGGCGCTCGGCTCGAGCGACGAGCTGGCGGAGCTGATCGCCCGCGCGCTCCGTGAGTCGCGCTCCGCCAGCATCGTCGACCTCTGCTCCGGGAGCGGCGGCCCGATGCTCGACGTCCTGGAGCGCCTGAACCAGAAGCCGGGGTTCGAGGGCGTCACGCTGACGCTCACCGATCTCTACCCCAACACGGAGGCGGCGACGCGCATCAACGCCCGGGGAGGGAGCAACGTGTCGTACCGGACGACCCCGCTCGACGCCACCGAGGCGGGCCGCGAGACGGCGGGGCTCCGGACCATGATCAGCAGCTTCCACCACATGAGACCGGAGAGCGCGAGGAAGATCTTGGAGACGGCCCAGAGGAGCAGACAGCCCATCTGCATCTTCGAGATCAGCGACAACAGCTATCCGGCGTTTCTCTGGTGGACCGCCCTGCCGGCCAACTTCCTCATGTGCCTCCTCATGACGCCGCTGGCGAGGCCCGTGACCGCGCGGCAGCTCGTCTTCACGTACCTCTTCCCGATCATCCCGCTGTGCTTCGCCTGGGACGGGGCGGTCTCGAACGCGAGGACCTACACGCTCGAGGACCTGGACGAGCTGCTGCGCGGGCTCGGGGACGAAGGGTATCGATGGGAAAAGGGGGTGATCGGCGGCAGGATGAAGAAGATCTACCTGCTCGGCATTCCCACCCAGGTCGCCGGCGACTGAGCCGCTCCGACGCGGACGAACCGGTATGTACCGGTCGTACGGCGACCGGCGCTCGCCGGCGGCGCCGCATTCCTGTCGTCGAATCGAGAGGCCGGGTTAAGGCGAGGCCCTTGTGCGCGTTCCGGATTGCCCCCTACTATCGACGTGCGGTCATCGATGTAACGTGGGATGCGCAACCGCGATTCGCCTGTCCGGTTGCGGAGGGGAGCACGATGACCGAAGCGAATGGATCGCTTGGTTCGCTGGACGATTTCATCGCCCACTCTACGGAGATGCTGTTCGTCGCGAGGGGCGACGGCGCGCTGTTGCGGTGGAGCGACGCGCTGGGCCAGGTCGTCGGGCCTGCGCTCGCACAAGGGACCACGTTGACCGAGCTCTTCCACCCTGAGGACCGCTGCACGCTCACGACGAGCTGGGAGCAGGTCCGCGGGAGCACCGCCCCCGTGGAGCTCCACGGCCGGGTCCTGAGCGCGGAGCAGAGCTACAGGCCGTTCTCGTGCGTCGTGCGCGGCGCGCGCACGGATGGGCTGGTCTATGGCGCGTTCCGCGACGCGCCCCCGGGCGACGGCGTCCAGGGGGAGCTGGCCCGGCTGAGGGAGCGGGACCGGATCCTCGGCGCGCTCATCGACGCCCTCCCGATAGCGGTGTGGGCCATCGACGCCGATGGCACATACACCTACCACGACGGCAAGGCGCTCGCGGCCGCCGGTCATCGGCCTGGGCAGCTCGTTGGACAGAACATCTTCGACCTTTACGGCGACATGGCGGACGGCATCGAGCGCGCGCTGGCCGGCGAGGCGCAGCACGGGCTGTCGGAGGTCCACGGCTGTGTGTGGGAGAGCTGGATGGTCCCGCTCTCCAGGGCCGCGGGGCACGTCCGCTCCGTCGTCGGGTTCTCGCTCGACGTGACGGAGGGCCAGCGCGCGCACGAGGCCCTCCAGACGAAGCTCGACGTGATCGAGGCGCAGCAGCGGGTCATCCGGGAGCTCGCCGCGCCGATCATCGAGGTGTGGGACGGCGTGCTGGCGCTGCCCATGATCGGCGTCGTCGACAGCGCGAGGACGGCCGAGGCGATGGAGAGCCTGCTCGAGGCGATCTCGATCCGCGCGGCGCGCTTCGCGGTCCTGGATCTCACCGGCGTGCAGGTCGTGGACACGAAGGTGGCCGATCACCTGATCAAGCTCGTGAGGGCCATCCAGCTGCTCGGCGCCGAGGGGATCATCTGCGGCATTCGCCCGAACGTGGCGCAAACGATGGTGGCGCTGGGGCTCGACCTCAGCGCCATCGTGACAAAGGCCAACCTGCGCGCCGGCCTCACGCACTGCATGCAGCGGCTGAGCCGGCGCCCGCCGGCGCCGCGATCGAGCCCCTGACCGGCGCGCCGCCCACCGCGGCGCGGCGCGAGGGGCTACGCCACCCCTGGCGCAGCTCGCGCGCTCGGCGCCGCGAACGCCGGGCGCCTGGGCTCAGAACAGCTCGATGTCGTCGAGCTCGAGGGACGCCGCCTGCCCCGCGGGCGTGCGCCAGATCAGGTCCATGACGTTCCACACGTCGAGCGGCGCCGGCGTGCCCCACCCCTGCTGCCGCAAGTCCGACCAGCGCACTTCCACGGTGATCCACTCCGATCCGGACCAGAGGTCGATTCCATGGTGGTCGAGGCAAACCGAGCAGTACCCACTCTCGGGCACGGTGAGGAGCGAGCTGACCTCGAAGCGGACCGGGTAGGACTCGGAGCGCATCTTGAAGCGGATGCCCTGGAAGCTCGCCACGTTGACCGACCACGCGTCGAAGTCGAGCATGACGCCGGCGCCCCACTCGGTCGGGATCGCCGGGGAGTAAACGCCGAGCGCCGTCCCGGTGCCGGGCCCTGCCGACGGGACCAGCTCGAGGGGCGGGATGGTCGCGTCGCTCAGCGCCACCCACGGCCCGGTGAACGGCGGCGAGATGCCGGCGTACGGCGGGCCGCCAAAGAAGTCTCCGTCATCGAAGCTCTCGATGAGGAGGGCCGGCGTCGCGCAGAAAGGCAGCCACTGGCAGTCCGGATCGCCGCAATCGGTGAGCCCGTCCCAGTCGTCGTCGTAGCCGTTGCTGCACGCCGCGTCGGTGCTCTCGCCCCACGGCATGCAGGCGGGCTGCCCCTGGCACTCCGGATCGTTGCAATCCGCGAGCCCGTCCCCGTCGTCGTCATAGCCGTTGCTGCACGCCGCATCGTTGTCCTCGCGCCACGGCACGCAGTAGGGCTGCCACTGGCAGTCCGGATCGCTGCAGTCCGCGTACCCGTCCCCGTCGTCATCGTAGCCGTTGCTGCAGGCCACGTCGGTGTTCTCGCCCCATGGCGCGCAGAAGGGCTGCCACTGGCAGTCCGAATCGCTGCAGTCCGTGTATCCGTCCCCGTCGTCATCGTAGCCGTTGCTGCAGGCCACGTCGGTGTTCTCGCCCCATGGCGCGCAGAAGGGCTGCCACTGGCAGTCCGGATCGCTGCAGTCCGCGTACCCGTCCCCATCGTCATCGTAGCCGTTGCTGCACGCCACGTCGGTGTCCTCGCGGAGCGCCGTCGTGTCGTCGACCCCGATGGCGATGTCGAGCGTCCCCTGGCCGACGGAGACGACATCGTCGTCCGCCCGGAATTGAAATACGACCGTCGACGCCGCGCCTTCGTAGATGAAGACCGTCGCCGGGTTGGGCGACGTCAGGGCCGCCTGGACCTGCTGGTAGCCGCCGCCGGTCCACCGCTCGAGGACCCAGCCGGGCTCCAGGTACACGTCATAGCGGCCGACCGGCAGCACCTCCGTGAGCACCGTCGTGTCGACGTCTCCATACACGAGCCGGTTCGTCGGGCCGTCGATGTCGAACCACGCGCGGGATAGGCGGTAGGTCGCGCCCGTGGCGCTGGTCCCGACCAGGGCGAGGCTGATCGAGCCGACGTCGGAAACCTGCTCGGCGCCGTCCGGCGCCTCCGCTCCGCAGCCGACCGGGATCGTGAGCGCCGAAAGAATCGAGCAGACGAAGAGTTGTCGCAAGTATCTCATGATAACTTCGTATCAGAGACGCCCGCGCATGAAAAGCGCGTTCGGCGGCCGCGCGACGACGGCGCGCGGCCGTCGTCTCATTTTGAGCGGCGAGCGGCGAGCGCCGCGCGCCGCGCGCCGCCGTCGATTTCGTGCGGCGCGCGCAGGTCGCGTCGCGGTCGACCCGTCACCCGACGGCGCGCTGGGCGCCGGCGGGGAGGCTCTCCCCGTGGCGCTCGGTCTCCCGGACGAAGCGCGCCCACTCCTCGTCGAAGGCGCGCGCCACGCTGGGGCGCGCACGCAGGCGCGCCTGGTACGCGCGGAGCGCCGGCCAGGCCTTCAGGTCGATGGGCGTGACCGAGGACCAGTTGAGCACCGTGAAGAGGTAGGCGTCGACGACCGAGAAGCGATCGAGCAAGAACTCCCGCCCTTCGAGCCGCCCCGCCACCCAGCCGAGGCGCGCGTCCGCCTTGGCGAGCGCGTAGCTCTTGACCTCGGCCGGGGCCGCCTTGTCGAGGAGCGGCACGTAGACCGCCTTGTGGAGCTCGGTGCCGATGAAGCACAGCCACTGCTGGAGCCGCGCCCGGCCGAGCGGATCCCGCGGCGCGAGCCCCGCCTCCGGGAACCGCTCCGCGACGAGCTGCAGGACCGCCGCGTTCTCGGTGAGGATCTCGCCGCCCTCGATCTCGAGCGCGGGCACGAGCCCGAGCGGGTGGACGGCGCGGAAGTCCGCGCCGTCCTCGGTCCGCTTCGTCTTCGGGTCGACCTCGACGAACGAGGCCTCGGCGCCGGCCTCGTAGAGCGCGATGCGCGTGGCGAGAGAGCATGCGAGCGGGGAGAAATAGAGCTTCATGAAGACCTCCTGACGGCGAGGAAGGTGCGCCTCGAGAGGCTGTGCGTCCAACGCATCGTCGTGATAGGATCTATGCGTGTCACGCATAGCTGCTCTCCCTGCGCCCCCGGCCATCGGCCCGCGGCCCCAGCTCGAGATCCGCGATCTGGAGCTCGTCGTCGCGCTCTCGGCCGCCGGGAGCACGGCGGGCGCGGCGTCCGCGATGCACATCACGCAGTCCGCCGTGAGCCGGGCGCTCGCCCAGGCGGAGGAGCGGGTCGGCGCGCGCCTCTTCGAGCGCACCGCGCGCGGGGTCACGCCGACCGCCGCGGGCGAGCGGCTCATCGCCGGCGCCGGGCTGATCCTCGCGCAGCTCCGCGAGCTCGAGCTGGAGGTGGCGGCGCCCGCGGCCCCGACGACGCGCGTCCGCCTCGTGTGCGAGTGCTACACGGCGTACCGCTGGCTGCCCTCGGCGATGGCGGGCCTACGGCGCCGGCTTCCCCGCCTCGAGGTGGAGCTCGCGGTGGAGCACACCCAGGATCCGGTCGGCGCGCTCGTCCGGGGCGACATCGACGTCGCGCTGCTCACCACCGCTTCGTTGCCGGGCCCCCGCGAGGGGGGCGGCGCGCTCGCGGAGCGGCCGCTCTTCTCGGACGAGGTCGTGTTCGTGGTCTCGACCTCGCACCCGCTCGCCGGGCGGGGGTCGCTCACGCGCGATCACCTCCGGAAGGGCCCGCTCATCACGTCGAACACGCCGCCGGCCGAGGCGCGCTGGTTCATGGGCGCCGTCTTCGGGCGAAAGCGGCCCAGGCTCGAGTTCCTGCGCTTTCCGCTGACCGAGGCCGTCATCGACGCGGCGCGCGCCGGCATGGGCATCGCGGTCCTGTCGGAGTGGATGGCGCACGGCTATCTCGCGGACGGCGATCTGACGGTCAAGCGGCTCTCGTCCGGCCCGCTGCGCCGGCCGTGGCGGATCGCCTGCCGGCGCGCGTCGGCGGACGCCGCCGAGCGCCTGAGCGCCGCACTGGAGGGCTCGGCGCCGCGGCTCTACACCCGCGCCGGATGAGGCGGCGAGCCGCGCCTCGGGACGTGCGGCGATGACGGAGGCGCCGCGCCAGGGCGCCGGGGACCGGACGGACGGGTGAGGGCGGGCGGCGCGGGCGCCCCTGTTTCGGGCCGACGCAGAAAAAAATCGCCCGATGTGTCGATCTCGCGTCCCCTCGTTCGTCGCGTCGACAAGGGCGAGGGCTCACGCCCGGTCGAGACCGCGCCGAGCGCGGCTCGAGAAGGGAGACACGACGATGCGATTCATGATGCTGATGATCCCGAGGGGGTACGAGAGCGCGGCGCCGGGCACGATGCCGGACGCCAAGGCGGTCGCTGCGATGATGAGGTACAACGAATCCTTGCAGAGGGCGGGCGTGCTGCTCGCGCTCGACGGCCTCCACCCGCCCTCGATGGGCGCGCGCATCTCGTTCCCCGGAGGGAAGCCCCAGGTGGTCGACGGGCCTTTTGCCGAAGCAAAGGAGGTGCTCGGCGGCTACTGGATCATCCAGGTGAAGTCGAGGGAAGAGGCGATCGCGTGGGCCTCGCGCTGCCCCGGCTCGGAAGACGCGATCATCGAGGTTCGCCAGGTCCAGGAGCTCGCGGACTTCCCCGCCGACGTCCAGGAGGCCGTGGCCGGGCTACCCGAGATGCTGGCGCAGCCGGCGCGGCGCATGAGCACGTGACGCCGCGGCCGCAGCGCCCCGGCGGGCCCCGCGCGCGGGGTCACGATCAGCCGAGGCCGGCGTCCTCCGGGGTGCCCAGCATCAGATTCAGGTTCTGCACCGCCGCGCCGGAGGCGCCTTTGCCGAGGTTGTCGAGGCGCGCGACGACCAGGATCTGATCGGGCTTGCCGAACACGAAGACGTCGAGTCGGTTCGTGTCGTTGCACTCGAGGGCGCCGAGGTAGCCGTCGTCCAGCGCGCCCTGGCCGCCAAGCGGCATCACCCGGATGAACGGCTCGCCGGCGTAATACGACGCGTAGAGCTCGTGCACCGACGCGGGCGTCGCCGGTCGGCTCAGGGCGTCCACGAAGAGCGGCACCGAGACGAGCATGCCCTTGTAGAAGTCGCCCACGACCGGCTGGAAGAGCGGCGCCCGCTCCAGCCCGGCGATGGCGCGCATCTCCGGCAGGTGCTTGTGCTGCAGGGTGAGCCCGTACGGGCGCGCGCTGCGGAGCTGCTCGCGGCGGGCCGGGTCGGCCTGCTCGTAGGCCTGGATCAGCTTGCGCCCGCCGCCGCTGTAGCCGGTGAGCGAGTGGGCGACCACGCGGGCGTCCCTGGGCAGGAGCCCCTGATCGACCAGCGGAACCACGAGCGCGAGGAAGCCGGTCGCGTGGCACCCGGGGACGGCGACGCGCCGCGCGCGCCGGACGGCCTCGCGCTGCCCGGGGCGGAGCTCGGGGAAGCCGTACACCCAGCCGTCGGCGGTGCGGTGCGCGGTGCTCGGATCGATGACGCGCGTGCTCGGGTTCTCGATCATCCCGATCGACTCGCGGGCGGCGTCGTCGGGCAGGCACGTGATGAGCAGATCCGCCTCGTTGATCATCGCGCGGCGCGCCGCCGGGTCCTTGCGCCGCTCCGGATCGATCTCGAGCAGCTGGAGGTCGCGGCGGCCCTGCAGCCGCTCGCGGATCTGGAGCCCCGTCGTCCCTTCCTGTCCGTCGATGAACACCCGATGCATGGTGGGCGTTTCCATACGCCGAGCGCGCCCCCGGGACCAGCGCTTCGCGCGCCCGAGGGGCAGCGGTCGCCGGGGCGGCGCGTCGAGGCGGGTGGTACCATCGCGGCATGGCCGATGATCTGAGCAGGGACGTGCAGCTCCTCGATCGCGATCTCGTGGCGGTGCGGCGCGATCTGCACCGGCACCCCGAGCTCGGCTACGCCGAGGTGCGCACGTCGCAGATCGTCGCGGAGCGGCTGCGCAAGCTCGGCCTGTCGGTGCGCACCGGCGTGGCCGGGACGGGCGTCATCGCCGACCTCGAGGGCGAGCGCGCCGGCGGCACCCTGCTCTTGCGCGCCGACATGGACGCGCTGCCGGTCGAGGAGCGGTCGGGGCACGACTTCCCGTCCGAGGCGAGGGGCGTGATGCACGCGTGCGGCCACGACGCCCACGTGAGCGCGCTGCTCGGCGCGGCCACGCTGCTCGCGGCGCGGCGGGACCGCATCGCCGGCAGGGTCCGCTTCCTCTTCCAGCCCGCGGAGGAGCTCGCGGGCGGCGCGCTGCGGATGATCGAGGCGGGGGCGCTCGACGGCGTCGATCAGGCGCTCGGCGCGCACGTGCTCTCGCCGCTGCCGTTCGGGGTGGTGGCGACGCGGCCCGGGCCGTTCTTCGCGGGGATCGACACGTTCGAGATCGCCGTGGTCGGGAAGGCGGGCCACGGCGGGCTGCCGCACCTGTCGGTCGATCCGATCTACACGGCGGCGCAGGTCGTGACCGCGCTGCAGTCGATCGTCTCGCGCGAGACGAAGCCGGGCGAGCCGCTCGTCGTGAGCATCTCGGCCATCTCCGGCGGGAACGCGGCCAACGTCGTCGTCGAGCGCGTGGCGCTCCAGGGCACGGTGCGCTGGTTCTCGCAAGCGAACCGGGAGCACGCGCTCGACCGTCTCCAGGGAATCGCCTCGGGGGTGTGCTCGGCGCTGCGGGCCTCGTGCGAGTTCAGGGTGCTGTCGAGCTCGCCCGTGACGGCCAACGCCGCGGCGCCCGTGGATCTTGTCGCGGCCGCGGCGCGGGCGACGCAGCGCGCCGAGGTCATGGATCCGGGGCCGCTCACGGTCAGCGAGGATTTCTCGGAGTTCACGACCCGCGTGCCTGGGTGCCTCTTCACGGTGGGCGCGGGCGGGCCGACCGCGGCGCCGCACCACCACCACGCTTTCGACCTCGATGAGCGCGCGATCGGGCTCATCGCGGAAATTTTTACGAGGGCGGCACTGTCAGCGCTCAGGCCGGAGTGACGCGGCCAGCGCAACCTGGGTGCGAGGCGGCCGAGCTCAACCTGGGTGAGCCACCGACCTGCCCGGCTCAACCTGGGTGAGGCGACGGGCGGCCCCGGCTCAACCTGGTTGCGTCCGGACGGCGGCGAGCGGCGACGCCCGCGCGCTCCCCCCCGCCGTGGCGCCATGCTGGCGGCCGCGATGACGAGAACGCTGCGGACCCTCCTCACCTCCCACCGCTTCACCCTGCTCCTGCTCGCCTCGATCGCCGCCGGCGCCGGGCTCGGCCTCGCGCTCGGCGAGCGCACGGCGGTGCTCAAGCCGCTCGGCGACCTCTTCCTCAACCTCCTGTTCACCCTCGTCGTGCCGCTGATCTTCTTCTCCATCTCCTCCGCGGTGGCGGGCATGAGCAGCCTGCGGCGCCTCGGGCGCATCATGACCGCGATGCTCGGCGTCTTCGTCGCGACCGGCCTTGTCGCGTCGGCGCTGATGCTCGCCGCGGTCGCGCTCTACCCGCCCGCCGAGGGCCTGCAGGTGACGCTGCCCGGCAAGCCGGAGGTCGCGCCGGTCAGCCTCGGCGACCAGCTGGTGGGCGCGGTCAGCGTCCCCGACTTCGGCGACCTGCTCTCCCGCAGGAACGTGCTGCCGCTCATCGTCATGGCCTTCCTGGTCGGCCTCGGGACCACGGCCGCCGGCGAGCGCGGCCAGCCGGTCGCGCGCCTGCTCGCCTCGGCGAACGAGGTGATGCTCAAGCTCGTCGACTTCGTGATGTACTACGCGCCGATCGGCCTCGGCGCCTACTTCGCGCACCTCGTCGGCGCCTTCGGCCCGACGCTGCTCCAGTCGTACGTCCGCGCCATCGGGCTCTTCTATCCGCTCGCCGCCGCGTACTTCTTCCTCGCCTTCACGCTCTACGCGTGGCTCGCCGGCCGCGGGCGCGCGGCGAGGGCGTTCTGGAAGAACATCCCGGCGCCGGCGCTCACCGCGCTCGCGACCTCGAGCAGCATGGCGGCCATCCCCTCGAACCTCGAGGCGGCGCGGCGCTCCCGGGTGCCTGACGACATCGCGGAGGTGATCATCCCGATCGGCGCGACCATCCACATGGAGGGCTCGTGCCTCTCGGCGGTGCTCAAGACCGCGCTGCTCTTCGGCGTCTTCGGCCGCGAGCTCGGCGGGGCGGACACGTACCTGGCCGTGCTGGGGGTCGCGCTCCTGAGCGGCACCGTGATGAGCGGCATCCCCGGCGGGGGATTCATCGGAGAGCTGGTGATCGTCTCGCTCTTCGGGTTTCCGATGGAGGCGCTGCCCATCATCTCCACGGTCGGCGCGCTCGTGGATCCGCCGGCCACGCTGGTCAACGCGGTCGGCGACAACGTGAGCAGCATGATGGTGGCCCGCCTCCTCGACGGCCCGGCCTGGCACGAGCGGCCGGCGGACGCCGCGCCGCCGGAGGCCGGCGCCTAGCACTACTGCGGGAAGTTGCCCCGGATCGGCAGAAAAACCGCCATGGCGCCAAGGTCGCCAAGGGGACAGAGGAAGCGCCGTCCCGGCATTTCCCCCTCCCATTTCCCTAGTTTCTTGGCGCCCTTGGCGCCATGGCGGTTCGCTTCCCCGTCCGACTTCCCGCAGTAGTGCTAGAGGTCGAACAGGTTTCTCCTGGCGCCGATGTAGCGCGCGCTGTGTCGTTTCCGCGCCGCGATGTGGGCGAGCGCATGCTCCACAGCCGTGCGCTGCCTGAGTACGGCGCGTCCTGGCCCGGTCTGCTGCAGCTCCCGGAGCTTGCTCTGCAGCGCTTCGTCTTCGGCGATGGACACGGTTCGCCCTCGTCCCGAGGCGGCTTGGGTGCATTGGGCTCGGAGGGGGCATGCGCCACACTCCTAAGGATCGAACTCGACCGTGTCGCCGGGCTCGAACACTTCGACCTGTCCCGCCGGGCACGTCATCGTCTTGGTGCGCAGGTCAATCTTGAGGTCGCGCTTGCAGAACAAGTCGGGGCTGCGAGCCCGCTGCCCCACGGCCTCGAGAACACCTTGCCCTTCGCGCGGATCACGTCGTCAACGACGGGACGGTTCACATAGGCGCGATCAATGTGGAGTTCGGCGCTGCGCAGCTGCTGACGCTCGATGTCCTTGGCGATCGGCGCGGCTCCCTCTTCTTCGGGCCGATTCGCGGGTGTGACGGCGCAGGCGACGATGACGGGGAGGCCAAGGTCTCGTGCGATATGTTCCTTGTAGCCGTCGAGCCGCTTCGAGCGGCTCTTTCTGCCGTGGCGCATCTCGGCATCTTGCTCGTCCTGCGCGTCATGCTGCCTCCGGTCTCCGGCTCCAATGCCGGCTCCGAAGGCGCCCGCCCCCCGCCTAGCTCCTCGCGAGCTTCGAGCCTGCCAAGAGCGCCTGATCCAGGCGCGTCTGATCCAGTGTGGCCTTCAACGTCTCAGCCGAGTAGAGGTTCGCGCCACGAAGATCGGCATGGCTCAGATCGGCGCTCTCGAAATCGGCCTCCATGAAATTCGCCTTGACCGCATGCGCCCGGAAGATCCTGGCATGCCGGAAACGAGCGCCCTTGGCCGTCACCCGATGGAGCACGGCATGATCGAGCACGCTGTGCGAGAAGATCCCGGCGCTCAGATCCGCTTCCATGAAGTTTGCCGACCGAAGCTCGGCGGCCTGAAACGAGCACCCAGGCGCCCTGACGCGCTGAAACGAACCCTTCGACAGCTTCGCGTCATCCGCCCTGAACCGCACCATGGACGCATCGTCGAAGCTCGACTCCTCGGCCGAACAATCGTACATCTGCGCGTCGTCGAGGACCGCGCGCCGAAACGTCGCGAGGCGCAGCGCCGCGCCCGAGAACGTCGCGCCGGCGGCGCTGGCCCCGTCGAAGACGACGCCAATCAGCGTCGCGTCGGCCAGGTTGGCTCGCGCGAGCTCCGCGCCATCGAACGCTGCCCCGGAAGCGCTGGCATCGGCAAGCGTCGCATCGGCGAGCCTCGCGCCGGAGAAGATCGCGTTCGTCAGGTTCGCTCCGGAGAGGTTCGCACCCGCGAGGTTTGCGCCCTTGAAGCTCGCGCGCGCCGCCGAGACGCGGTCGAGATCGGCGCCCGCGAGATCCGCGCTGTCGAAGAGCGCCCCCTCGAGCCTGGCACCGCTGAAACGCGCGCCCGTGAGGTCCTTGCCGCGAAAGTCCATGTCGGTGAGGTCGCAATGAAAAAAGCTCACGCCCGACAGGACGGCCCCGGATGCCACGAGCGCCGCTGCCTCCTCCCTCGGCATCGCGGGCGGGAGCTCTACCGGCCCCGCCAGGAACCCATCCTCGGCGCTGCCGACAGGCGGCGGCGCCTCGGGGCCAGGCGCCTTCGAGACCCGAGGAGCCATCTCGCCCTCGATCCGGGCAAAGAGTCGCTGCTGTATCGTCTCGGTGGCTGTCTTGGCATGAACATCATCCATGCACGCATAGAGCAGCGCTATCTCGGGCGCGTCCTCACGCGTGACATTGAGGATGCCACGCCACACCAGACAGACCTTCAGCGCGTCCGCGTCGAACCACACCGTGTCCAGGTTCAGCGGGATCTCCCTGAGCTTGCCGCCTGCCTCGCGGGTCTGCTGCGCGAAGGTCCGAGGCGCGAGGCCAGGGAGCTTGCCGTTGATGACCGAGAGCCTGGGGTGCACGCCCGCCAGATAGAAGTCCTCGTCGCCGCGCGGATATGCGATCTGCTGCTCGGGCGGCGCCGCGTTGAAGTACCTCCAGTCGAAGTCTCGCGGGAAATACGGCCATCGCTCCTTGAGCCAGGTGCTGTCGTACGTGCCCAGCCGCGAAGCCCGGAGCGCCCAGGTGGCGGGGACCGGCGCGAAGCACACGGGGGCCGGACGATCCTGCTCGCTGCGAAGCAGCTTGTCCCCTCGCTCCAGGTTCGGCAGCCAGGGGCCGGCGACCCCCTGGACGAGACCCCGGCCAACGGGGTTCTCGCGGTGCCCCGGTCCGCCAAAGGCCCGCTCGTAGCGGAGCGGGATGCGATCGAACGGGCTCGGCGCCGACGGCCCGCTCATCTGCCACTTCCGATCGCCGATCGCTGCCAGCGAAAGCCGCAAGCTCTGGCCGAAGGCGAGCTGCACGCTCGTGGCGCCGGATCGCTGCGGCCGTGCGTACGCGTGCCCCACCATCAATATATCGGCACTCGGCTTGAAAGGCGCATGGTCGGACGCGTACCTGAGCGTCCCTTGTGGATCATCGTCGAAATAAACGTCCCCGGTCGGGGGCTCCTGCTCGCTCGGCGGGAGCGGCTCGGCCAGCCTCTCCGGGACGATGGTCATCGAGCTCTTGACCACCACGACGAGCGCGTCCTGCGGCGGCAGGAGCTGCCACGGGCGGACGGCCGCGGCGATGGATCCATGGGTGACGATGGGCACCGTCTCCCTGCGGCGAACCGGCAGATCGAGCATGGCTCAGAGCGCGACCAGGACCTTGGCCTGGCTCGGAGAGTCGTGGAGCCCCGCCGGCATGTTGGCGTTGGCGCCGTTATGCGCCGTCGGCGCCGTGAGGTACACCGCGCCCTTGCCCTCGATCTTGACCTTCGAGCTGCCGCGCTTGAACACCACCTTCTGCGCCACCGTCCCTGAGACGACACCTCCCGCGACCCCTGCCTGATCGCCGTTGCTGGTCGGTATCTCGGACATCTCGACGACAGCGTACTTGTTCTCGATCATCACCTTCGTCGAGGTCGCCGTGGCGTTGCTCACCATGGCCATGTTGGGAAACGGCGTCGGAATGGGCGGGGCCGGCGGCGCAGGAACCTTGCACACGTCGGGCATGCCCATGCAAGTGCCCCCACCCTTCGATCCCGCTGGCATCATCGCGCTCGCTCCTGCTTCTCCTGCCGCTAGCCGAGCAGCACGCGCTCGCCGTCGATGCGCGTATCCTTCTCCGACGTGATCGTCGTCCGGCGCCCGAGCAGCTCGAGGGTGCTCGACACCAGCGTGCGAAGACGCCCGGCGCGCGTCTCGAGGAGCCCTTCCACGTCGTGAAACACATCCATGGCGCGCTCGATGACGCGGCCGGCGCGCAGCTCCCACTGGCCCACCGCCCAGTCCGCCTTGACGGCATCGACCGCGAGCGCTCCCGCGGAGACGCGTGCCTTCTCGCTCGCCAGCGCGATCGAATCCTGCGTCAGCTCGATCTTGCTCCCATCCACGCCGGCCGAGAGGATCACGCGTCCGGCCGGCGCCGAGAGCTCGAGATCGGACGTCGCGGAGATCCTCAGCTCGCCCGTGGCACCATCCAGGCTCGCGACCAGCGCGCCTCCGGGATCGAAGAGTGCGAGCACCTGCCCCTCGACGGTCGCCCTGGCCCCGGAAGGCGCCACGAGCTGGGATGACTGCGCGGCGTGCACGACGCCCGTCACGTAGACGGTGCCCGAGTCCGCCTCCTGGACGAGCACGCGATCGCCTGTCGAAGGGCGATAACCCGGCACCGCGATGCGGGCCGCCCACTCGGTCTCCGAGCGCGAAACGCCGCGCAGGCGGACGCGCCCCTCCTCCACGCCCAGCACGAGCGCCTCGACCACGGGCTGGACGGACACTCCTCCTCGCTGCGCTGCCCCATGTCCTGTCTTCATGATGTCACCCGCTCGTAGAGAAATCTTCCGCCGCCGCTCGGTCTGGATCGGTCCCGCGCAGGCCATTTCTGCTCGCGCCCGAGAGCCGCGCCTGGCTCATGTTCGCGCGGTGCGTGTTCGCGAAATCGAGGATGGCATCGGCCAGCGTGGCGTGGCTCAGGTCCGCGTGGGACAGGTCTGCCCACGAAAGCGAGGCGCCCTCGAGCGAGGCGCCCCGCAGATCGGCCTTGCCGAGCCTGGCCTGACCCAGCTTTGCGCCTCGAAGCTGCACCCCCGGCGCCATGACGCGGACGAGCTCGGCGTCCTCGAGGAGGGCCTGCGATAGATCGGCCCCATCGAGCCTCGCCTCGGTGAAGTCCGCGCGCTTGCCCTGGAGGCCCATGAGCTTGGCGCGCCGCAGATCGGCCCGCGCGAAGCAGCTCTGGCCCGCCTTGACCCCGCGCAGATCGGCGCCCTCGAGCCTGGCGTCGGACAGGTTGGTATCCTCGAGGCTCGCGCCACGGAAGCTCACACCCGAGCCCTCGACCCGCTCCAGCAGGCACTGGCGGAGCTCGGTGCGCTCGTCCAGCTTGCACGTCGTGAGGTCCGCGCCGCTGAAGTCCGCCAGAAAGAAGCGTGCTCCCCGAAGATCGGCCGCGCCGAGCGCGGAGCTCCCCACACGGCACGTCGTGAGATCCAGCCCGGCGAGCGACGCGCCCGCGAGCGTGACGTCCGAGAGGTCCGTGCGGAGGAAGCGCGCCTCGCGCAGATCGGCGCCGGTCAGATCGGCTCCCTCCAGGTTGGCATCCACGAGGAGCGCCTGCGTGAGGATTGCGCCGAGAAGCCGGGTATCGGCCAGGTCGGCGCCGGTGAAGTCGGCCCCGGCGAGCTCGACCCCCGAGAACTGCGCGCCGGTGAGCCGCGACCCGGCGAGCTTGGCCCCCGCGAGCGACACGCTCACCCACTGCGTTCGCTGGAGGTCCATCTCGCGCAGATCGATGCCGGCGAGGTCCACCGCCTCGACGCGCACACCCCGCGCCCTGCCCTGAGCGCAGAGCTCCATCAGATGAGCGCGGCTCGTGACAACGGCGGTTGCGGTCATCGTGGCTCCTCAGCGCCGGCTCGGCGCACGCGCCATCCTACCAGCGGCGCCGGGCGCCCAGGGGGAAAAGTGCCCTCCTCCGCATCACGCGCCGTCGTCTTCTTCCTTGGGACGCTTGATCCCGTAGAGCTGCCCGTCGCCGGCGTCGATCAGCTTGAACCGCGGCTGCCGCATCTGCGGCGGGATATGCGCCTCCACGAAGCGGTTCCAGTTCGACGCCATCACGCAGAGCGCCTGGAAATACGTCTCGGGGTCGAGCCGCAGCGAGGAGACCACACGCGCGCGCTCCGCTCCGGCGCGCCCATCGAGCGCGTTGCGGCCCGGAAACGGCGCGTGGTCGGTGAACACGACGGCGAACTGGCGCGGCGAGTGCAGGACCTGCACACCGTTCGCCGCAACGGGCGTCGCCTCCGTGGACCAGTCGATCGGCATCGCGCCGGGCTCGGCAGGGTTCACGGCGCCGCTCGCCTTCATGGCCTCTTGCATCGCTTTGATCGCGCTCTCGGCGTCCTCGGGGCTGCCCATCCGGGCCGTATAGCAGAGTGCTGCGCTTAGGGGTATGGGCCGGGGCCGTCTTCCGGCATAGTGGGCGCGCCCATGACGTCGACCCAGCCGACCCCCGCCTCCACCGGCAGAGCGAGCTCGCTGACCTTCTCCCCCGCCGCGCTGCGCTTCGGGCCCGTGCCCGCAGGGGCGGCCGACGTGCGCGTGGTCGTGGTGCAGAACGGCACGGAGGAGGCGGTGAGCCTCGCGCTCGATCCCGGCGCCGCCGAGTTCAGCGTCCTGGGCGACGCGACGACGGTCGACGCCGGGCAAGAGGCCGAGCTGTTCCTGCAGTATCAATCCGCGGCCGAAGGCACGCACAGGGCGGCCTTGACGGCGACTGGCCTGTCGGGCGAGCTCGGGCGCTGCGCGCTCTCCGGCACGACCATCCCGAGCCTGACGATCGATCCCAGCGCGATCGCCTTCGGCGACGTTCCGGTCGGGCAGAGCCGCGTGGAGGTGCTCTTCGTCACGAACGCGACCGGCAGCGACGTCGAGCTCGTGCTGAGCCCGGAGGTCGGGGGCACGTTCACGATCTCCCCCGCGAGGGTGCCGAGCACGTCGGTGCCGACGGTTATCGCGGTCACCTACGTGCCTGATGCGATCGGCCCCGCCCAGGCCACGCTCCGCCTCTCGGGCTCGCAGCTCTTCGCATCGATCTCGGGCGCCGGTGTCGTCCCCAGCGACATCGAGTTCGTGGACGCGGACGCACAGCGCTTCAAGGTCGAGGTGCCGTTCGACCACGCGCGCCTGTTCCTCGGGGCCGGCGTCACCAGCAGCCCGGCGGGCACCTTCTCGAACGTCGACGGCTGCGGCCTCGACGCCGACTCGAACATCTACCTCAGCGCGCGCAACAAGCGCATCTTCGCGCAAGCGGGCGGAGACATCTTTCTCCAGGCCGACGGCGGCGAAGAAGGAGATGGCTTCGCGCAGCTGCACCAGCAAGGATCGAGCGGGAAGGCGATCCTCAGCTCGAACGGCACGGCGTACGTGGCGGGAAAGGGCGGCGTCACCATCAGCGCCGGCGTCAAGGTCAAGCGCGAGGACGGCGCAGCGTTCGACAGCACGCCAGACACTGGGACGATTGACACCCTTGCAATCACCTTCACCGCGTTTGACATGGCCGTCGCTACCAAGCTCTTCTGGGACGCGGGGCGGAGCTACTTGGAAGATCGCGCCGACACGCCGCGCTTGAAGCAGTTCGTGGAGATCGCCGGCGCGGTCGCGGCCCTCGCCGCCCCCGTCCTCGGTGGGTTGGGCGCCGGCGGCCTGGTCCCGGGCGTCACGCTCTTCGGCGCGGGCGGCATCTCGATCTTCAGCCCTGCGTATACCGTCGTTCACGGCGTGGCGGGGCTCGCGCTGGTCTCCATGTACCCAGCGATCTTCGGCCTGGTCGACGCGGGGATCTGGGCGGGGGACGACGTCGGCATCACGGCCTCGACGGGCGCCGTGAAGGTGTTTGGTGGCAAGTCGGTGAATGTGCACTCCGCGGAAGAGATCTCGATCGAGGCGTCGACCAACAAGCACCAGGACGGTGGCACGATCGAGCTCAAGGGGAAGGCGATCACGATCGGCAGCGGCGAGGGTTCAGCGACGGAGCCACGCACGAGCAGCATCGAGGTGAGGGCGCAGTCGCTCGTGATCCGGGTCGGCAGAGGTGTTATCAGGATGGATGACGAGGGCAACATCGAGCTCGGCACGGACCGCAACATGATCAGGGTTGGTCCCGCAGGCATCGAGCTCGACGCCGTGAGCGTCGTCGCCCGCGGCGGCGCGTCCAGCCTGGAGCTCGACGACAGGCAAGTGAAGCTCTCCTTCGGCGCGAACGACTCCCTGATCATGGACCCGAGCAGAATCAGTCTGAGCCGGCTCCACGCCGGCAGCGTGTCGATCGCGCCGAACTTCAGCGCGCTGAACTACAAAGAAGATGCAGCCATCATCGCGAGCGCGAAAGGCTTGACTCTCGTCGGCAAGCGGCACAACCTGGGGTGACCCTGGTCCTCCAGCGGCGGTCGTCGCTCTCTCCGAGGATCTAGATGCCGAGCGCTGGGCTCCGCGTCGTGATCAGACGTAATCGTCGAGCTCGACGACGATGCCCGAGACGGTCCTGATCTGATTGACGTGCGCGTTCGAGGCCGTGACCGGGGATGGCGCCGACTCGTTGGGGATCGCGCCGACGATGATGGGCCTGTCAGGATCGCCGTCGATGAACCCGAGCAGCACCTCCGTCCCCGGCTTGACAGGGAAATGCATGCCGTAGCCTGGTCCCGCGTGCGGCTGCGCCATGCGCACCGGCCGCGACGCCTTGGCGCCGCCGCCCGCCGCGGTGTCGAAATGGAACTGGACGGTGTACCTGCCCTTCGGATCGATCCGCGCGCGCTGCCCCACCGAGTTCGACTCCACGACCCCGCTGAGCAGCCCGTGGATCCGCGGCCTCGGCGTGATCCTGGGCGGTCTGTACGCGCGGCTCGCGGGGATCGCGCGAAACGAGTTCCTGTAGGAAGGCGCGCTCTCGACGCCGCCGTGCCCCCCCACGACCTGGTTCGCCTCGTGCTCGACCTCGACGAGCAGGAGGCCGCTCTCCTGCACGTGGCGGTGTCCCTCCAGCGTGAACCGCAGGCCCGCGCCGAAGGCGGGGATATCGCTCTCCCCGACATAGACATCGCGCGTGGACTGGCGCTCTTCGGCGCGGACCCGGGCGAAGAATTTCCCTTCGTCCGGCGTCTTGAAGTGCGCGCCGTACTCCACGACGCCGCCTGCATACGCCGCAGGAAGCTCGTGATGCGCGGTCAGGTCGATGCGCGGATTTCGATAGTTGTAGTCCTGTACGACGTACCCGGCCGGGATGAGGCGTGTCTTCACCTCCAGCGAGAAGACGTCGCGTTGCTCGCCCCTGGGCCGGAAAGGCACGTCGCCGCCATCGCCCACGGCGCCGAACCCCTCCATGTGATCGGTGAGCACCAGCACCTCGCGCTCCTCGCCGTGCTCGAAGAAGAAGCTGATCCCGAGGTGCTCCGCGAGGCGCGAGATGAACGCGAGATCGCTCTCCCTGTACTGCACGACGAACTCGCGCGGCGGATAGGCCTCGAGGAGCCGCTGCTGGACATCCGACGCGATGCCCACGAGCTCGATCTTCTGCTGGATCATCTGTGGGATGGTGAGATCCATCAAGATCTCCTGCGTCTCGACCAGCGTTAGGCGCCACGCGCGCGGGACGAGGAGCAGATCGTAGCTCCGGTGTTCCGCCTCGACCTCCAGGCGGTCCACGAGCTCGGCGATCATGCCGTGAACACGCCTGAACACGACGCCGTCCCGCTCCATGACGATCGTCGCCTCGGCGCCCACGACCTCGTCCCTCGGCAGCCCCTCGGGATCGAGGCACAGGATCGATATCTGGAACGAGAAGAGCTGCGAGATGACCTCACGGCCGCGGAGCGTGCGGACCCGCACGTGATCGCAGCGGAACGCCGCGGATTCCAGGCGGATGGTGAGCGGGTGCCTTGCCGACATGGATATCAAGAGACCGCGGAATGCCGACCACGTCAAGCGATACGGCGATTCTCGCCCGATGTTCCGCTGCGATGGCCGTCACCGGGTGAAGCGGCCGTAGAGCACGCGCTTCACGTCCACCGAACGAACGGGAGCCTCCGGCGCTCGCGGCGGTGGCTGCGGCGCCGGCAGCGGAGGCTCACCCTCGGAGGAGGCCTGCGGCTCCGCCGCGTAACCCCTCCTGGGCGCGGCCCCGGCGGCTCGCGGCGCCGCGGGGCTCGGGGGCACCGCCGAACCCGCCGGCGACGCGTCGGGCCCCGGCGCCGCTCGCGGCGGGCTATCCGGCGGCGGAGGCCCCGCGGCCGACGAAGCAGCGCCGTCGCGTCCGGCGGCAGGCGCGCGGTGCGCTGGTTCTTCGAGCTCGGCGGGCGACGCGCCGCGAACGGGGTGCGGCGCGCTGTCTGACGGACGATTCACCACAAATGGCAGCGTGCCGCGCTCCAGCCTCTGCGACACCATTCCCGTGGCGGTCGGGAACGGTTGCGTGAGGAGGAGGTCTTCGCGTCCTCGGCGCCGAGGTTGAGGAGCCGGCGCCGGTGGAATCGCTGGCGGCAGGTCCGGACGGAACGGCAGCGTGGCGGGCTTCAGGCGCGGCGCCCCCTCGGGCTCATCCTCCAGCGGCACGGTGCGGAGCAGGCGCGCTCTCGAAGGCATGGCGCCGTGCCGCGCAGCGTCGGCGGTGACCCCGGCCTCCGACTCGCCGGAGGCCGTGGGAATCGGCGCCGGCTGCACCCTCGCAGCCGGCGTCGAGCTCTCGGGCCATGACAGCGGCTCTCCCTCGACCTCCACGGACGCGACCGCCCGCATGGACGCGAGCGCCAAGCGGCTGGGCAGCGCGAGTTGCCCGCGCCACACGAGCGTGCACCGCTCTCCATCGGCGTCGATACGGAGCGTGTCCGCGCTGAGCACGAGCGTCCCATCCGTGATGCCGTGTTCGGTCAATCCGGAGACCCTCGCGAGACCGCGCGCGCGCGGCACCCTCGTGGCGAGGCGCGGCACGCCGGGGCGCACGCCGTGGAGCACGATCCACTCGCCGCCGCGCAGGCGGTCGAGCCGCTGATCAGGCGGCGCTGCCTGGAAGTATTCCCACGCAAAATCATCGGGGATCTCCGCGAACGGAGCTTCGATGCTCGTCCTCTGGCACGCGCCGAGGAGCTTGCGGCGGGAGGGCCATGTCCCGCCGATCGGGCCGAGACACGCGGGCCGGCGCGGGTCGGCCGGCGCGACGAGGTTGGGCTCCCCGTCACCGGGAAGCGCCCCCAGGCCGACGGGGTTGTCGAAATACCCCGTCCCGCCGAACGCCCGCTCGTACACGAGAGGCATTCGCTGGAATGCCGCGGTGTGGCGGACCAGGAGCGACTTCTGCAGGAGCGTGCGCCCCTCGTCGGCCACGGCCAAGCCCACCTGCACCGACTGCGCAGGCGCTTCGGTGGGTGAATAGGCGTGTCCCGTCAGGACGACATCGACCTTGGTCAGATGAGGTGCCAGATCGCGGGTGATTCGGGTGCTGCTGCTCGGGTCGTCGTGATGCGGGACGTCGTGCTCGACGATGCGCTCGGGCTCGATCCGTCGCATGGTGCCGTCGGGCACGAGACAAAATGTCGCTTTGACCACGATCGTCGCGTGGATACGGCCCCGATAACGCCAGGCGATGGCCGCGGCGGCGCAGCCCGGTGCGGTCACGATCGCGTCACTTGAAAACAGCCCGCCGCTCATTTCCTCTCCTCTCGTCGTCTCTCCAGGCGCCTGATCCGCGAGGCCTCAGGGGGCCCTGGATCTATCTTGACACCACGTTCCATAGAAGGAAATGGTGAACCTTCGCCCGTGTCGAGCTCAGCGGGGACGAGGCCTGGCGGGGAGAAGCAGGTCCAAACGTTTCGGAGACGTCAAGCCCCACCTTTGGGACCTGCCCTGGGTTGACAGAACATTTTTCATGCGATCCGGCTCTCCTGGAAAGAAAAATGGCGCTATATCAATAACTTACGCATGCGTCGAAGGGGCCGCCCTCACGCCACAGCCTGCGGGAGCTCGTTTGAAACGGCCCGGCTTCGCCCCCGGCAGGGCGACGCAGAGCCCTCAGCCGCGCGGTGTGCCGGCGCACTTCGTCCTCACGGCGCGGCCTGCACTTTCCGGGTCGGCTCGCGGCTCAGGCACGATGCCTCACTCTGCACACCTGGGCCCATCGGACCAGGTCATCCCCGTCGGTGGGATCGCGCGCTCGGCATTCCGGAGCTTCTAGCGGCGGTCCAAGTCGCGCGAGCATCTCCGTCGCCGCCGCTGGCTCGGTTACAGCATCTGAATGACGCACCTCCCCGCCACGACCAGTACAGGAGAGCAGGTCGATCTGATAGATCCGCCGCGAGAGCTGTACCCACGGGACCCGTGGCGACATCGCCAGAAGCAGCCCTCCCAGCAGACGATCCAGGTGTCGAACCGAGATGCCCTGTGTCACGCTGAAGACCCGGGCGGGCGAGAGGATCGCGGTCGTGCTGCCATTACGCGCCCGTCCTCCCTCGACTCCAAAGAAAGGTCGCCATCGCGGCGAGAGGTTGATCGCCGCGCACGCCCTCGCCGGTCAGCCTCGGCGACCAGCTGGTGGGCGCGATCAGCGTCCCGGACTTCGCCGACCTGCTCTCTCGCAGGAACGTGCTGCCGCTGATCGTGATGGCCTTGCTGACTGATCGATCGCGAGCGGTCGCCGGAAACAGTAGCGATTTTGATAGTTTCCGCCTGTCTCCCCGCCGAGGGCGGCTCCGGCGTGGCCCAACGGGGCGCCCTACGCCGCCGCGTCGCCCGCGGTTGAGGGCCCGCGGCATCCCCGATCGGGGTCGGCGCCTGGCCCGGCGGCACAGCGCCGAGGAATTCTCCTTCGCTTGCCGCCCCGTCGTCGGGCCCTTCGATGCGCTGCCGCCTGTTTCGGGCTCGTGCCTGCGTCCCCGCACTCTGCCGGCCCAATGCCTGAATCAAGCCGAGCCGCGAAGCGCCGTCGAGTTCATTCTCAAGAAGAACTCCGCGATGCTGAGATCGACGTCGTCCGGCATGCATTTGAACGCTCGTAGGCCAACACACACGAACCCGACCGGTCGGGCGTCGCTTGTAATGACGTGCGCTCGCTGGAACGGCTGCGTTGGGCCCTGATCCGACTGCGGAGTCCGCAGGTTGCCGGGCGGTGTCACGCTTGAGACCCAATCGTTGACGATGTCCGGTTGCCATCGACCGGCCTCGTCCAGGACGTAGAAGCTCGTATCGAAGCCGGAGATCTCGTGGACATACATTGGCCAAACGCTCCGGAAGAACTCACGCGCTTCCCGCGTGCGCCATGCGTCAACGATGGATATGCTCATCTCTTCCTCAACATGTCGCGACGACGCCAGCCTGCCGAACTATCAGTCGATTGGTCAACCGAAACCGCCGGACCAGGTCTGTCTAGAACACCGAACAGGTTGAAAGGCCGCGTGCAAGAGAGATCTTGAACCACAGAGGCACGGAGGGCGCAGAGGAGAGAGAAATGGACGTGCCATTCCCCTGCCTCTCCTTCCCCTGCCTCTCCTCTGTGTCCTCTGCGCCTCTGTGGTTCATTCTCGGTCTTCAAGCTGATCGGTGCTCCAGGGGGGGTCCGATGGCGCACGAGCTGCGCCTTGCGGGTCCTCGGGGAGACCGGCATCGTCGAGGGCGACCCGCGCACCGGCGCGCCAGCCAATCGGTGGCGCTGCGCACCTTGCTGGACGACCTCCTGGCCAGCCGACCCATCGAGGTCGATGCCGCGCCGTCGTGACCCTGCTCGGGCGCGGAGGGACCTCCTTGGCTACCAGCCGGATTCGTCGTCGTCGTCGCCCAGCACGCCGCCGATCAGGCCGGCAGCGCCGCCGGCGGCCGCGCCGCCGCCGCCTCCCACGAGACCCCCGACGAGCGCGCCCTTGGCGGCGCCGCCGACGAGATCGCTCCCCGAGGACTCCGTCACTTCCCTCTCGGCAACCGGGGCCGGCGCCTCCTGCCGGGTCTCTGTCTTCGCTGGCTGATTCTTCTTCTTCTTCTTCATGGTGAGCTTGGCTGCAACACCCGCGCCAGCAGCGCGCGGGCGCTCACCGGAGCTGGAAAGGCCGGCTCAGCCCGGCCGGTTGCGCATGAAGTCCGCCACCTCGCCGAAGCGCTGGTCCAGGAAGGCGTGGAGCGGCGCGGGCACGCCGAGCTCGGTCATCGCCGCGCGCATGCAGCGCAGCCACGCGTCGCGCATCGCCACATCGACCGGGACGCGGGCGTGGCGCATTCGCAGCCGCGGGTGGCCGTGCGCCGCGATGTAGTCCTGCGGGCCGCCCAGCCAGCCGATCAGGAAGAGCGCGAAGCGGTCGCGGCTCTCCCGCGCGACCTGGCCGCGCTCGTCGCACACGTGGAGGCGCGCGAGCGCCGGCTCGTCGCGGGCCATGAGGTCGTAGAAGCGCTCGACCAGCCGGCGCACCGCCGGCTCGCCGCCCAGCAGAGCGAAAGGGGTCTCGGACGCATCGACCATTCGCACGCCGTCTAGCGATCCGCCGCGGAGTCGTCAACGTGGGCCGGGTCGTCCGCTGCGACGTGGGTCGGGTCGTCCGCCCGGCTCCGCGCTCGACGCGCTGGCGGCTGGCGACGCGCCGGCGCCGGACGACGCGCCGGGGCCACTTTATGAACTGGTGGGCAGCGACATCCGCTGCCCGAGCATCGGACCGGCCACCTCGTCGAGCGCCCCCGGCCACACGCCGAGCGGGCTCGACGGCGCCGATCGTCGCGATGCTCTCGTGGTGTGGGGCCTTCCGCCCGAGGCCGCCGCGGGGAGGCGGCTGCCACCGAGAGGTTGCGATGAACCGGGAGACGCTCGCTCCAGGGATGGTGTTCCAGGGCCGCTACGAGCTCTTCTCCGTGCTCCGGGAGAGCAGCCTCGGCACCGTCTACCAGGGGCGACAGATCGAGAGCGGGCAGCCGATCGCCCTCAGGCTCATGCGCCTCGACCGCGGCGGCGACCCCGCAGATCCAGAAGACGTCGCGCGCTCCCTGCAAGAGATGCGTCGCAGCGCGCGGCTCCACCATCCCAACATCGCCCGGCTCATCGACGGGGGGCAGACGGACGAGGGGCACGTTTTCACGGTCAGCGAGCTCGTGCCCGGCCAGAGCCTGGCCGAGCTGCTGTCGCAGCAGGGCGCGCTCGAGCCGCAGGAGGCGCGGCACCTGATGCGGCAGGTCCTCGACGCGCTGGCCTGCGCGCACCGGCAGGGCATCGTCCACGGCTCGCTCCGGCCGACGCACGTGATGATCGCCCCCTCGGCGGCGCGTCGGGACGCGCGCGTGCTCGATTTCGGCCTCGCCGCGGTCGCCGCGAGCCTGCGGAGCGGCCGGGGCGGAGGGCCCGCCTCGGGGACCGAGCCCCTGGGCTCGCTGGCGTATGCCGCCCCCGAGCAGATCTGGGGGCTCGCGCCGACGGCGCGCGCGGATCTGTACGCCTGGGCGCTCATGTTCCTCGAGTGCCTCACGGGCAGGCGCGCGGACCGCGTCAGCGCTCCGGACAGGGACGATCTCCACCAGCAGCACCGCGGGCAGGTCCGGATCCCTCCCGCGCTCCTCGGTCACCCGGTCGGCGCGATCGTGCGGCGGGCGACGAGCGAGGGGGAGGAGGCCGACGAGCGGCTCGTCACGGCCGAGGGCCTCCTGCGCGAGCTCGACGCCTGCGAGCCGGGCGGGCTCCGCCGCGCGACCCTCGTCGATCTCGGCGCGCCCGTCGGCACGGAGACTGCGGCGAGCCCAGGCTCGCCGCCTCCGGAGGGCGCGCTCCCCGAGGAGGTGGAGACGGCGGAGATGTCCGGGGCCACGCCGCCCCCGGAGGAGGCTCCGACGACGCCGGCGGATGCCCTCGCGGTCTACGCGCCCCCGAACGTCGGCGACACCATCAAGCACTACGAGATCATCCGCAAGCTGGGCCAGGGCGGCATGGGGGTCGTGTTCCTGGCCCGCGACACGAGGCTCGGCCGCCTCGTCGCCATCAAGCTCCTCCGCGAGCACAGCAGGCAAGGCATCGGGCGCTTCCTCGCCGAGGCGCGGGCCACGGCGCGGTGCAGGCACGAGAACATCGTGGTCATCCACGAGGTGGACGAGATCCACGGGCACCCCTACCTCGTGCTCGAGTACGTCAAGGGCCGCACGCTGCGCGAGTGGATGGCGCAGCGCGAGCACCCGAGCGCGTCCGGGTCGTCGCCCGTCGCGCACACGCCGCCCGGCCCGCTGTCGCCCAGCCTGGCCGTCGAGCTCATGATCCCGGTGGTCCGCGCGCTGGCCTGCGCGCACGAGCTCGGGATCGTGCACCGCGACCTCAAGCCGGAGAACATCCTCCTGGAGGACGCCGGCTCCATCAAGGTGCTCGATTTCGGCATCGCCAAGCAGATCGAGGCCGAGCGGATCTCGATGTTCACGGGCGCGCGCATGGTGCTCGCCGGACGGGCTCGGCCGAGCGCGCAAAGCACGATCCTGGGCACACCCCGGTACATGTCCCCCGAGCAGCTGCGGGGCGGGGACATCGACGCCCGCTCCGACCTCTGGGCCGTGGGCATCATCCTCCACGAGCTGGTCACGGGGGCGCACCCGCTCGACCCGTTCTCGGCGGCGCGGATCGTGGAGGTCGTGAACCTCGAGCTCCCGATGCCCGCCGCCAGCGAGCGGCGCCCGGACGTCGGCGCGCTCGGCGCCCTCATCGACCGCTGCCTGAGGAAGCGCGCGGCCGAGCGCATCGGCTCGGCCAAGGAGCTCCTCGCCGAGCTCGAGGACCTCCTGCCCGGCCGAACGTCGCTCGCGCTGAGCGAGGACGAGAGCCCGTTCGCCGGCCTCGCCGCGTTCCAGGAGGCCGACGCCCCGCGCTTCTTCGGCCGCGAGCGCGAGGTCGCCGCCCTGATGACGCGGCTGCGCAACCATCAGCTCGTCGCCGTCGCCGGGCCCTCGGGGGCGGGCAAATCGTCGTTCGTGCGCGCGGGCGTGATCCCGGCGCTGAAGCGCCTGGGGGATCGCTGGGAAGCGTTCATCCTGCGCCCGGGGCAGCGCCCGCTGTCCGCGCTCGTCGACGTGCTCGCGCAGGTCGCCGAGGCGGAGCCCGCCAGCGCGACGAGCTCGCCCGAGCTCCCCGACCACGACGAGCTCGTCGCCACGCTGCGCGCGCAGCCGGGCAGCCTCGGCGCCCGGCTGCGCGCGCGCTGCCGCCGGGAGGGGAAGCGGCACCGCATCCTGCTCTTCGTCGATCAGTTCGAGGAGCTCTACACGCTCGGCGCCGCCGCCGAGGCGCGGGCGGCGTTCATCGCGTGCCTCGCGGGCGCGGCCGACGACGCCTCCTCGCCGCTGCGCGTCCTGCTCGCCATCCGCTCGGACTTCCTCGATCGCATCGCCGACGACCACCACTTCATGACCGAGGTGACCCGCGGGCTCTCCTTCCTCCCCACCATGGGTCGCGACGGCCTGCGCGAGGCCCTGACCCGGCCCACCGAGGCGGCCGGCCACCGGTTCGAGACCCCGGCCATGGTCGAGCACATGCTGAGCACGCTGGAGAGCACCCGGAGCCCCTTGCCGCTCCTGCAGTTCACGGCCGCGAAGCTGTGGGAGGCGCGCGATCGCGAGCGCCGGATCTTGACGCGGGAGAGCTACGAGCGGCTCGGCGGCGTGGCCGGCGCCCTGTCCGCCCACGCAGACGCGGTGCTCTCGGCGCTGCCGCCCCACGAGCAGCGGCTGGCCCGGGCGGTGCTCCTGCGCCTGGTGACGCCCGAGCGCACGCGCGCCGTCGTGCGCCTGGAGGAGCTCCGCGAGCTCGCGCGGGACGGTCAGGGGGACGCCGCCCAGGTGGTGCAGCACCTCGCCGCCGCGCGGCTCCTGCTCATCGAGACCGGCGGCGAGCGCGAGGGCACGACCGTGGAGCTGGTGCACGAATCGCTGATCGAGCGGTGGGCGAAGCTCGGGCAGTGGCTCGCCGAGAGCGAGCAGGACGCGGAGTTCTTGGCCCGGCTCCGCGCCGCGGCCGAGCCATGGGAGGCGAGCGGGCAGGCCGAGGGGCTGCTCTGGCGCGATCGCGCGGCGAGCGACGCCCGAGCGTGGTACGAGCGCCGCCGCGCCGAGCAGGGGGCCGAGTGGCGCGCCGGGCTCGGCCGGCGCGAGGAGCGCTACCTCCTGGCCGTCGTGGCCCACTGCGAGCGGGCGCGCCGCCTGCGCCGGCGGCTCACCACGGGCGTGATCGCCGCGCTCACCGCGTTCGCGCTCACGGTGTCGTACCTGGCGGCCCGCGCCCACCAGCAGGCCACGCGCGCCGATCGGGAGGCCCTGCGCGCGCGCAACGCCACCCGCGTGGCCGCGGCGCGCGAGCTGCAGGCCGATCCCACGAGCGTGCTCGCGATCCTGCGCGAGGTCGAGCCGCGCGACGAGCCGCGGGGGTGGGCCGTCCTCGCGCGCTGGGCGCTGCACAGCAGGCTCGCGCGCGCGGTGCTCGTCCACCCGGACGGGGTGCTGGACGCGGACTATAGCCCCGACGGCAGGCGCATCGTCACCGCGTCGGCCGACAGGACCGCGCGCGTGTGGAACGCCGACGGCATCGGCGAGCCCATCGTCCTCCGCGGCCACACGGATCCGGTCTATTCGGCGGCGTTCAGCCCCGACGGCCAGCGCGTCGTCACCGGGTCCCAGGACCGGACCGCGCGCGTGTGGAACGCCGACGGCTCCGGCGAGCCCATCGTCCTCCGCGGCCACGAGGCCTGGGTCCTCTCGGCGGCGTTCAGCCCCGACGGCAGGCGCATCGTCACCGCGTCGGCCGACCGGACCGCGCGGGTGTGGCGCGCCGACGGCGCCGGCGAGCCCATCGTCCTCCGCGGCCACACGGATCTGGTCCATTCGGCGGCGTTCAGCCCCGATGGCAAGCGCATCGTCACCGGGTCCCAGGACCGGACCGCGCGCGTGTGGAACGCCGACGGCACCGGCGAGCCCATCGTCCTCCGCGGCCACACCGATCGAATCTACGGGGTCGCGTTCAGCCCCGATGGCAAGCGCATCGCCGCCGCGTCCTGGGACAGGACGGTGCGGGTGTGGAACGCCGACGGCACCGGCGAGCCCATCGTCCTCCGCGGCCACACCGATCGAATCTACGGGGTCGCGTTCAGCCCCGACGGCAAGCGCATCGCCACCGCGTCGCAGGACGAGACGGCGCGCGTGTGGAACGCCGACGGCACGGGTGATCCGTTCGTCCTTCGCGGTCACGACGATCAGGTCTATTCGGTGGCGTTCAGCCCCGACGGCCATCACCTCGTCACCGCGTCTCACGACAAGACCGCGCGGGTGTGGAACGCCGACGACGCCGGCGAGCCGATCGCCCTCCACGGCCACACGGATCGAATCTACGGGGTCGCGTTCAGCCCCGATGGCCGGCGCGTCGCCTCCGCGTCGCTCGACAGGACGGTGCGGGTGTGGAACGCCGACGGCACCGGCGAGCCGCTCGTCCTCCGCGGTCACGAGGACGAGGTCAACTCGGTCGCGTTCAGCCCCGACGGCCAGCGCATCGTCAGCGGGTCCTCCGACAAGACCGTGCGGGTGTGGCGCGCCGACGGCGCCGGCGAGCCCCTGGTCCTCCGCGGTCACGACGATCAGGTCTACGCGGCGGTGTTCAGCCCGGATGGCCAGCGCATCGCGAGCGGGTCCGGCGACAAGACCGTGCGGGTGTGGCGCGCCGACGGCGCCGGCGAGCCCCTGGTCCTCCGCGGCCACGAGGATCGGATCTACGCGGTGGCGTTCAGCCCCGACGGCCAGCGCATCGTCTCCGGGTCATCGGACAACACCGCCCGGGTGTGGCGCGCCGACGGCACCGGCGAGCCGACGGTCTTGCGTGGTCACGACGGCGACATCAACGCGGTGGCGTTCAGCCCCGATGGCCGGCGCATCGCCACCGCCTCCTGGGACCGGACCGCGCGGGTGTGGCGTGCCGATGGCGCGGGCGAGCCGCTCGTCCTCCGCGGCCATGCGCACTGGGTGCTCGGGGTGGCGTTCAGCCCCGATGGCCGGCGCATCGCCACCGGATCGCAGGACCACACCGTGCGGGTGTGGCACGCCGACGGCGCGGGCGAGCCGCTGGTCCTCCGCGCCGGCTCGCCGATCAATGCCGTGGCGTTCAGCCCGGATGGCCAGCGCATCGTCGCCGCGGCGGACGACCGGGTGGTGCGGGTGTGGACCGATCTCGAGGAGCTCCGCAGCGTGGACGACCCGAAGCTGTGGGCCGCGACCACCTACTGCATGCCGGTCGACCGCAGGATGGAGCTCTTGCGCGTGCCCGAGTCCGCCGCCAGGGCCAACCGGGAGGCCTGCGTGCGCCGCGTCGAGGAGGCGCGCGCGGCCGCCACGAGGCCCTGGTGACGCGAGCCACGCGCTTTCTGACGCTTCATCAAGACGCTCTCCTACCAACAAGGATCTTGGCAGTGGCCCGCGCGTCGATGACGCCAGGGATGTGCCGCAGCGCTGACGCGACGCGCTCGGAGAAGACGTCGAGATCCTGCACGGCGAGGCGCACCGCGCGCTGCAAAATCTCTGGCTCAACCACGAGCTCTCTTGGTTGAGCGGGCATGCCGCCTTCGGGTTGTTCCCGGAGGTGAAGCATCGCGGCATCATGCCAGGCCATTAACCATGGGTGACCGATCCAGAGCATCTCGGGGGACTCGGCCGACCGATGGGCGGCTGTCCGCCAATTTTCGAGATCGCTCAGATCACCACAACAGGTCGGTAACAAGAGAACCTCGCCGTCGTCGACGAGCGCGAGGCCACCGCTGAGGGCGCCGACCTCGTCATCAGCTGGAACGCTGTCGCCGAGGTGTACACGCAGGACCGTGATCAGCGCGTCCTGGGACGTCAGCGCATCGATCGCAACGAACCACGAGCCGGGCACGATGGGGTCGACACCGACCAGACCGCCCGCACGAAGGCACGCCCGCCAGTAGCAATCGCTTTCTGTTGCGGTCCACGGCCCCGAGCTCGGATGGGGCGCCGAACCGAAGCGGCCGGGCTCAAGCTCCACGACGGGCATCAGCCGAAGCGCGTCCGTCGTGACGTGAATCCTAGGCTGCTCCTCTGAGCGGCATCGGTCCATGTCCACCTTCGTTCTCGTCCGCCCAACGCCTGGCGATAATCAGCGGGCGAAGTCCGTCTGATTCATCGTCCTGTCGGGCCGCATCCGTCGACGGTCAGGAGAGCACTTCGGCGGCGGTCTTCGCCCCAAGGACGTTATCGATCCAGCGGTCGAGGGTCGCGATGTCCGTGCATCCCTGGATGCGCGCGCTCTCGTCCTCGCTGAGCACCACCCCTGCACGCGCGAGCAGCCGCAACAGGGTATCCCTCTTGCCCTTGAGCTCGCCCTCACGGATGCCCTTGAGCTCGCCCTCACGGATGCCCTCGAGCTTGCCCTCACGGATGCCCTCGAGCTTGCCCTCACGGATGCCCTCGAGCTTGCCCTCACGGATGCCCTCGAGCTTGCCGCGATCGATGAGCCTCTGCACGAACGGGGGAAACGTCGCCTCGCCTTCGATCTGCCGTTCCATGACCAACGCCTCCAGAGCCTGCCGCATCGGCTCACGCAACGCGTTCCAGATGAGCTGAAAGTAGACCATCGCGTGCTCCTGGTCGAGCCAGCCAAGGGCAACGAGCGCCGCCTGGACCACGGCGAGCCCGTTCGGCCCGTTGCCGTGCGCCACCGCCGAGAGCACGGCGAGCTCCGTCTCCGCCTCCGCGTCGGCTGGATCGGTGATCTCGGGGACGACGGCCGGGCCGAGCACCAGCGGCTCGACGTGGCCGAGCCCCAGGCCGAGATCGATGCTCTCCGCCGCCCAGGCAGCGACGCCGGCGTCCGGCGCGACCACGAGCACGACCGTGCGGCAGCGCTTCTTGGCGCGCACGACCGTGACATACGTCGGCCACGAGAACTTCTTGTTCGGATCCATGTCGCGCTGGACCTCGATGACGATCGCCAGCACGAGCACGCCGCTCGCGTCTCGAAGCTCGAGCACCAGGTCAGCGCGGAACTCCACGGGCATGAGCTGGTCGAGCGACGACTCGACCACCGCGGCGGAGGCGTGCGCCGGCACCTCGACGTGGAAGAGCGTCGCGAGCAAGCGAGGCGCGAGCGCCGGCTGGTCACGGAACATCTCGACGAGGGCGTTGTGCTCGAGCGTCGGCATGACGGTCGGCCTCGAGCACGCGACATGCCGACACGAAACGACGGGAAAATCCGAGAAGCGAGCCAGCTCAGGGGTGGCGGCGCCATGGCGGAACGGGCGGCGACCACGCCCCACGCCACGGCACGACGGCCCACCGGCGCAATCAGCTGTGCTCGCATCTCCGGAGATGGGCCGCCGCTGCCATCCATCGTGGCCGACGACGCGCGGGCGGGCGTTTCGCTATGGTTTCCTCGTACGATGTTCTGATGATCTTCCGTCACCCGGAGATCAGCCGAGGACCAGGTACGAGTCGCCGAACTCGTGGCAAAGATACCCCGCCTGCTCGGCGTACGCGTTGGCGCGGTGGAGCAGCGGGGCCGGCGCGAACGCCTCGAGCAGGCGGAAATGGCTCTCGGTCGGGTCGTGCACGCCGGTCAGGAGCCCGTCCACGACCCGCGGCCGGAAGCCGGGGTGGAGGACCAGATCGGTGACGCCCACGCCGGCCCGAAGCTCACCGCCGTTCTCGGCGGCGCAGCCCTCCAGGGCGCGCGTCACCGTCGTGCCCACCGCGACGACCCGGCGCCCGCTCGCCTTGGCCTCGCGCACCGCCGCCACCGTCTCCTCCGGGATCTCGAAGCGCTCCGGCAGCGGGAGCAGGGCGTCGAGCGCCGGCTCGCCGGTCGACGAGATCCCGGCCGCGTGCGTCAGCGAGGCGACGCGCACGCCGCGGCGGATCAGCTCGAGCAAGAGCCCCCACGCGAGCGGCCGTCCGGCCGACGGAAGCTCGGCGCAGCGCGGCCGGCTCGCGTAGCGCGTCTGCGTGTGCCAGATCTCGAGCGGCGCCGCGACATAGGCATACTGGATCGGCCGCCCCCTCCGGTAGAGCGCCGACCAGAGCGGCGCGCCCCGCTCGCGGAAGGCGATCTCGACGAGGCGCGGCGAGGCCGGCGACACGCGCTCGACCGCGGCCGACAGGTCGTCGCCGAACGTCACCGCGTCGCCCGGGCCGAGCGCGGGCGGCGGCGGGCGATCCTCGGTGCGCGTGCGAAAGGAGCCCGCGCCGAACAGGAGGGCCGCGTAGCGCCCCTCGGACAGCTCGCCGATGAGGCGCACCTCCACCGCCGCGCCGCCCCCGGTCGCGCCGTGGAGCGACGCCGGCAGCGTGGCGCCGTCGTTCACGACCACGAGATCGCCCGGATCGAGGAGCGCGGGCAGATCCGCGATGCGCCCGTCGCGCAGGCGCCCGAGGCGCGGATCCACGTGGAGGAGCCGCTCCTCGAGGGGGTTCTCGCGGGGCCAGGCGGCGGGGCTCATGGCGCCTCCTCGACGCGCGCCGCCTCGACGCGCGCGCCGCTCGGCACCTCGCCGGCGCGGCCGACGAGGGCGACGATGCGCCTCGCCACGTCCGCGGGATCGGCCAGCGCGCTCGGATCGGCGTCGGGGATGGCCTCGGCGTGCATCCGCGTGTTCATCTCGCCGGGATCCACCGCGTAGAACGCGACGCCCGTGCCCTCGAGCTCGGCGGCCCAGGTGCGGCTGAGGTGATCGAGCGCCGCCTTCGAGGCGCCGTACGCGCCCCACCGCGGATAGGCGTTCACGGCCGCGTCCGAGCTGATGTGGACGACGACCCCGCGCCGCCGCAGCGCCATCGCGCCCGCGATCACCCTGGTGAGGCGGAACGGGCCGACCACGTTGACCTCGAGCACGCGGCCGAGATCTTCGCACTCGGTGTCGAGCAGGATCGGCAGCGGCGTCCTGCCGAGCGTGCTCGCGTTGTGGATGAGCAGATCGACGGGACCGACCAGCGCCGCCGCCGCCCCGGCGATCGCGTAAGTCTGGCCCTTGTCGCCGATGTCCGCCGCGAGCGCGTGCGCCACCCCGCCCTGCGCGGCGATCTCGGCCGCCACGGCCTCGAGCGGCGCGCGCTCGCGCGCGACAAGGACCACCTTCGCCCCCCGCCTGGCGAGCTCCCGCGCGAGCGCGGCGCCGAGCCCGCGGCTCGCCCCGGTGACCAGCGCCGCGCGCGGCGCGAACGGCGCGCCCCGCGCCGCGCGCGCCTGAGAGATGCCTCCGGCCTGGATCAACGACTCGCTTCCGGTCGATTCGTCGTTCATGTGCTTCCTCCTCGACGAGAGCCTAATCCGCGCTGGCTCATAGCTTGGAGATACCTCCAGTATCTTGGAATCGTGCTAATCTCCGGTCATGGATCACGACGCGGAGCTCGCGGGGCGGCTCTCGAAGAACATCAAGCAGCTGCGCGAGGCGCGCGGGCTCACGCAGCAGCAGCTGGCCAAGCTCGCCGGCGTGCCCCGGGCGACCTGGGCGCACCTCGAGTCCGGCGCGGCGAACCCGACGCTCGGCGTGCTCCACCGCGCCGCCGCCGCGCTCCAGGTCTCGATCGAGGAGATGCTCTCCGCGCCCCGCGCCACGTGCCAGCTCTACGCGCGCGACACGCTGCCCACGCGCTCCCCCGGCCAGGCGCTCGTCCGCAAGCTCCTGCCGGATCCGATCCCGGGCATGGAGATGGATCGCATCGCGCTCCCGCCGGGCGGGCGCATGACCGGCGTCCCGCACACCCCGGGCACCCGCGAGTACCTGACGTGCGAGTCGGGGGAGCTCCAGCTCGTGGTCAGCGGCGAGCGGTTCACGCTCGGCGCCGGCGACGTCGCGGTGTTCCGCGGCGATCAGCGCCACTCGTACAACAACCCCGGCAAGCAGCCGGCGGTCGGCTACTCGGTCGTGGTGCTCGCGCGGGTGCTCTGAGCCGCGGGCGCTCGCCCTGAGCGCGCACGGGCGCTCGCCGTCAGCGCTTCCTTCGCCGGGCCAGCGTCGCGCACGCGAGCAGCGCGAGCGCCGCGCCCCCGAGCGCCCCCTCGCCGCCGGTGCCGCGCTCGCCGGCGGCGCGGCAGCTGCAGCCGCGCACCGCGGCGTCCTCGTCCCCGCCGCCATCGCCGCCGCCGCTGCCCGGCTCCGTCCCTGAATCGCACGTTCCGCCGGGATAGACGTCCTTCTCCGTCCACGCGGGCTCGGACGGCCGCGAGGAGCTCGCCTGCGCCGTCTCCGGGTCCTTCCTGTAGAAGCAAGGCCTGCAAGCGTGCACGGCCTCGCCGGCGACGTTCCCGGCCGCATCCATCGCCGTGGCCCGGAAGCAGAGCGCCGTCGGGGCGTCGATGCCGGCGAGCACGTCCACGGTCCGATGGATGGCCATGGTCACCGACGCGGCGGTCGTGAGCTGGCTCGTCGAGAACACCGGCTCCGTGAACCTGACGTCCCGGAACGCCTCGACCGTGTAGATCACGGGGGACTCCCCGGGCCCCGCGGCCTCGCCCTCGGCCGTGACCCACCACGCGAGATCGCTGTGCGATGCGCAGCTCCCGCTGCTCGGCCTGGAGTCGGCATAGTCGTAGAGGTCGAACGAGAGCCCGCTCGGCGTCGGCGGAGCCTCCGTGTCCGCGGCGCCGGCCGTGAGCTCGATCCGCGTCGCCTCGCACCCCTCGTCCGGGCAGAAGCTGCCCTCGATCACGACCGCCTGCCCCTCGCCGGGCGGCGGCTCGATCCGCGCGACGAGGTCGTAGCCCGCCGCGGGCACGTCCGGCGCGGCCACGAGGCTCGCCGGCTCGCCGTCGACGGTCACCGACACGGCGTCCAGCGAGAGGGCGTGGCCGGCGAAGAAGAGCGCGGCGTTCCCCGGGGTGGACGCGCCGGTCTCCGGGAAGACCTCCGTCAGGCCGGGATACGGCATGCCGCACGCGTCCGCGCTCGCCTCCATCGCCAGGGGAAAGGCCAGCGCCGCGATGATCCCAGCAGTCCACGAACCATGGCTCATGACGCCAGGGTATCGCCCCGCCGCTCCCCCCGGAGCGGAGAGCACGGCTGGAACGCCGGCCTACCCGCCCGCCAGCGCCGCTTCCGTCGATCGCGGCGCCCCGTAGAGCAGCCGCTCGTCGCGCCGCCACCAGCCCGGCGCCCCGGCGAGCGGGTGCTCCGTGCGGCCGGTGGACGCGAGCTCCTTCGCGACCATCGCGAGCGCCGTGGGCCGCGGCGCGGGCCCGCGCACGTCGAAGACCCCCGGTTCATAATGGCCGCGCGGCTGGGTGACCAGGCTGTCCCAGTCGTAGGCCCCGAAGGCGGACCACAGCGTCACCGCCCGCACGTCGGCGCCCTCCGCCCAGGCCGCGCGCGCGCCCTCCCAGGCCTCGACCAGCCAGCGGATCTGCTCCTCCGGCGTGCACCCGAGGTGGACCTCGGTGATCGCGATCGGCGTCGCGTACCGCCGCCACACGTCGCGCAGCACCTCGCGGTGGCCGACGATCCCCGCCTCCCGGACGCGCACCGCTTCCACGTCGGCGTACGCGTCGCGCCCGTTGCCGCCGTGCGTCCACGCGGGGTAGCGATCGAGGCGGTGATCGAGGAACCGATCGCTCGTCAGGTAGTAGTTCACGCCGATCACGTCCGGCGGGCACGGCTCCGCCGCGAGCCGCGCGAGCTCCTCGTCGGGCACGCCGCAGTCGAGGAGGTGCTGGTGGAGCGGGTGCGCGACGTCCACGCGCCCGTACAGCAGATCGAGGCTCAGCCAGCGCCGGTGGTTCTCGAACGCCGCCTGGTAGGCGAGCCGGGGCGCGCTGGCGATCGCGCCGAAGTCCTCCGTCTGCACGAGCCGCGCGTCCGGGCGCACCCGCCGGATCGCGCGCATCGCGGCCGCGGTGGCGCGCGTCTGCACGAGCAGCGCGCGCATGAGGGAGGCCGAGTCCCGGCGGTGCGGGTACCAGTGCCCGTAGAGCGCGCTGAAGCGCGCGGTCGTGAGCGGCTCGTTCACCGGCGTGAAGTCGCGCACCCACGGGTAGCGCTCCGCCACGGCGCCGGCGAACTCCGCGAGGCCGGTCGCGAAGCTGTCCTCCATCAGGCTGGTCCACGGCGGCCCGCTGCCGTGGTGGACCAGCCCGACGATCACGTCGATGCCGAGCTCCCGCAGCCGGTGGAGGCGCTCGTCTGCCCACGAAAAATCGGCGCTCCGCGGGCCGTCCGGCGCCGTGCGCTCCCACAGGACCGGGTACCGGACGGCCTTGACGCCGAGCTCCGCGAGCAGGTCCAGGTCGGCGATGCGGCCGTGGTGGCCCGTGCGCTCCAGCTGGTCGAAGTACCGGTCGCCGACGCGGTTGACCGTGCACTCGACGCCGGCCCAGAGCGCGATCCCGGAGCGCCCGCTCACGGGGCCGCCCCTCCCACGAGCACCGTCGCGCGTCGGCCCTGCGCGGCCGGCGCTCGCGCGTAGGCCTCGACGACGGCCCGGCCCACCTGTGCCGCGCAGCCGCGCTTCACCAGGGCCACGATCGAGCCGCCGAAGCCGCCGCCGGTCAGCCGGGCGCCGAAGACGTCCGGCTGCGCCCGCGCGCTCTCCACCAGCGCGTCGACCGCCGGCACCGACACCTCGAAGTCGTCGCGCATCGACCGGTGCGACGCGTCGAAGAGCTCGCCCAGGCGGCCGAGATCCCCGGCGCGGAGCGCGGCCACGGCGGCGAGCACCCGGGCGTTCTCGGTCACGACGTGGCGCGCGCGCCGGTCGAGCGGCGCCGGCAGCGACGCGATGCGCTGCTCGGCGGCCGCGTCGACGTCACGGAGCTGCGGCACCCCGAGCAGCGCGGCGGCGCGCTCGCACTCCGCGCGACGCGTCTTGTAGTCGCCGCTCGCGTGCTGGTGCGCCACCCCCGAGTTCACGACCAGCAGCTCGGCCTCGGCGGGCAGCGGGATGCGCTCGAACGCGAGCGTCCTCGTGTCGAGGAACAGCGCCGTGCGCTCGTCGGCGAGGCTCGCGGCCATCTGATCCATCGTCCCGACGGGCGCGCCCACGAAGTCGTGCTCCGCCGCGTGCGCGATCCGGGCGATCTCCACGTCGTCGATGGACAGGCCGAGCATCGCCCGCAGGGCGCGGGCGAGCGCCACGAGCAGCGAGGCGCTCGACGACAGGCCGCTGCCGAGCGGCACCGACGACTCTATCCTCGCGTCGAAGCCGGGGATCGACACGCCCCGGCCGCGCAGGACCGCGGTGATGCCCTGCACGTAGTCGAGCCACAGGCCGCGGCGCGCCTCCTCGCCGGCGCGGAACGAGAGCTGGGCGCCGCCGTCGACGTTCTCCGTCACGACCTGGATGAGCCCGTCGTCCCGAGGCGCGATCTCGACGCGCGTCTTCTGCGGGATCGCCGTCGGCAGCACGTACCCGCCGTTGTAGTCGGTGTGCTCGCCGATCAGGTTCACGCGCCCCGGCGCCTCGGCCAGGAGCTTCGCCGGGCGGCCGAAGACGGCCTCGAAGCCCTGCCCGCGCGCGGTCATCGCGGCGCACCCATGTCCACGAGCCCGGGCATGTCCACCAGGGCCGGCATGTCCGCGAGCCCCCCGTCGCTCAGCGTCGAGGGCGTCTCGTTCGGGCCGATGAACGGGAACCCCTGCGTCGCCGCCGCCATCTCGTGCAGCGGGAACTTCGGCGTGCGGTCGGCGCGGAGGAGGCCGTTCGCCTCCTGGTACGTGTCGGCGAACTGCGTGTAACAGAAGCCGGCGAGCAGCTCGAGGGAGTTTATCACCTTCATCAGCTTCGTATAACGCTCGGCGAACTCCTCCGGCGTCCTGCACGCGGAGTACCCCCACGTGCCGCCGTCGCCGTTGCCGGGCGCGACCGCGATCCCGCCGAACTCGGACAGCACGATCGCGGTCTCGTGGCTGACCGACGGGTCGAGCACGAGGGCGCGGCCCCCGGGCCTCTCCCGCTTCAGCAGCTTGGGCACGACGTCGTGCGCGAAGTAGCGGCGCGCGATGCGCTCGGGCGACGGATCGTAGTCGTGGATCCCGATGATGTCGGTCGCCACGCTCTCCCACCCGTCGTTGCCGATGACCGGCCTCGTGTAGTCCATCGACCTCGTGAGGTGATAGAGCGCCTGCACGTAGTGCCGCTCGTTCGGGTTGTCCGGCAGGTTCGGGACGCCCCACGACTCGTTGAACGGCACCCACGCCACGATGCACGGGTGGCTGATGTCCCGCCGGATCGCCTCCAGCCACTGCCGCGCGAGCCGCTCGATCGACTTGCGCGTGTGCCGGTAGGCGCTCGGCATCTCCTCCCAGACGAGCAGCCCGAGCTTGTCCGCCCAGTAGAGGTACCGCGGATCCTCGATCTTCTGGTGCTTCCGGGCGCCGTTGAAGCCCATCTGCTTCGTGAGCTCGACGTCGCGGCGCAGCGCCTCGTCGTCGGGCGCGGTGATCCCGGTCCCCTCCCAGTAGCCCTGATCGAGCACCATCCTGAGGACGTACGCCCGCCCGTTCAGGAGGAAGCGGTCCCCGCGGACGGCCACCGAGCGCAGCGCCGTGTAACTCTTCACGCGGTCGATCGTCATCCCGGACTGGTCGTAGAGGACGATGTCGGCGTCGATCAGCGTCGGGCGCTCGGGGGACCACAGGAGCTCGTTGCGGAAGTCGTCGATGCCGGGGTCGGAGAGCGTGATGCGCCGGTGGACCTCCCCGGCCACGACCGTGTACTGGTCGTTCGCGATCGTCATGTCGCCGACGCGCAGCCGCACGCCGACGCGCGCGCCCTCCACCGGCGCGTTGGCCACGCGGACCTCGACCGCGATCTCCCAGCGCTCGAGGTTCGGGGTCCACCGGAGGTACTCGACGCGCATGCGCGGCACGCGCTCGAGCCACACCGCCTGCCAGATCCC
Organism: Sorangium sp. So ce836; assembly: GCF_028553905.1. Taxonomy (NCBI): domain Bacteria; kingdom Pseudomonadati; phylum Myxococcota; order Polyangiales; family Polyangiaceae; genus Sorangium; species Sorangium sp. So ce836. The sequence continues at coordinate 8,756,354 of NZ_CP102233.1, forward strand.
CGTCGTCCGCGGGTACCAGATCGAGTGAGGCTCGAGCTTCCAGTCCTGCTTGCCGCGAGGCTTCGCGAGGTCGTTCGGATCGTCGTGGGCCTGCACCACGATCGTGACGCTCTCGCGCCCCTTCACGTGCTCGGTGATGTCGAGCTCGAACGGCGTGTAGCCGCCCTCGTGCTCGCCGGCGAAGCTGCCCTCGATCCACACCCTGGCCAGGTAGTCCACGGCGCCGAAATGCAGGATGAGCCGCTCGGAGGGGTCGAGCTCCGGCACCTTGACCTGCCGCCTGTACCAGCAGGCCTTGAAGAAGCCGGTCTCGCCGACCCCGCTGCGCGGCGTCTCCGGGGCGAACGGCACCTCGATCGTCCTGTCGAAGCGCGCGTCGGCCGGAGAGCTCCACTCCGCCCGGGGGTCGAGGGCGAACTCCCACGCCCCGTTCAGCGAGGTCCAGCCTTCTCGCCGGAGCAGCGGGCGCGGATAGCCGCGGACGCCGTCGCTGTCGGCCGGCGGCGGCACCGAACCTGGGATACCGATCTGTGCAAGGTGCTGTCGAGGCATGGGTCCGTTCAGGCAGCGACGGTCACCGCTGCTCCGTCGAGCTTGGCTTCGCGGATGTGGTCGAAGGTGGCGAGCGCCTGACCCACGACCTGGTCCATGTTGTAGTACCGGTACGTCGCGAGCCGCCCGACGAAGCGCACGTTCGGCGTCGCGTCGGCGAGGGCCTTGTACTTCCGGTAGAGCTCCGCGTTCTCGGGCCGCGGCACCGGGTAATAGGGGTCGCCCTCGGCCCTCGGGAACTCGTACACGACGCTCGTCCTCGGGTGCTGCTGCCCCGTGAGGTACTTAAACTCCGTGATGCGGGTATACGCGTGCTCGTTCGGGTAATTGACGACCGCGCCCGGCTGGAAGGTCTCCGTGTCATGCGTCTCGAACTTGAACTCCAGGGAGCGGTAGGGAAGCTTCCCGTAGCGGAAGTCGAAGAACGCGTCTACCGGCCCGGTGTAGATCGTCTCCCTGAAGCTCACCTCGTTCATGACATCGCGGTAATCCGTGTTCAGGAGAATCCGGATCTTCTTGTGATCCAGCATGTTCTCAAACATCCGCGTGTAGCCGCGCAGCGGCATCGCCTGGAACTCGTCCGTGAAGTACCGGGAGTCGTAGCTCGTGCGCGCCGGCACGCGCGAGGCGACCGAGGCGTCGAGCTCCGACGGGTCGAGCCCCCACTGCTTGCGCGTGTAGTTGCGGAAGAACTTCTCGTAGAGCTCCCGGCCCACCTTGCTGACGACCGCGTCCTCGGAGGTGCGGCAGTGCTTGATCGGCTCGGCGACGCGGGCGAAGAACGCCTCGACCTCGGCGGGCGAGTAGCTGGTCCCGTAGAGGGCGTTGACCGTATCCACGTTGATCGGGAACGGGACGAGCTTGTCGTCGACGTGCGCGAGCACGCGGTGCTCGTACGGGCGCCACTCCGTGAACTGCGACAGGTAGCGGAAGATGCGCGGCGACGCGGTGTGGAAGATGTGGGGGCCGTACTTGTGGATGAGGACCCCGGCGTCATCGTAGGAATCGTACGCGTTGCCGCCGATGTGCGGCCGCTTGTCGCACAGGAGGACCGACTTGTTCATCTGCGAGGCAAGGCGCTCCGCGAGCACGCTGCCAGCGAACCCAGCACCTACGATCAGAGTGTCGAACACGGTACGTTCCCCTCCGCCCGGACGGCCGCCGGACGCTTGGATTGGAGCGCGTCAGCGATGAGCTTCGACATCGCGCGCCACGTCTTGTCCCATGACGTCGCGCTCACCATCTCGTCCGCGATCGCGATGTGCTCCTCTCGCGGACCTGCCAGCGCCGCCTCCACCGCGGCGACGAACGTGGAGGCGTCGGCGATGTGCACCGCCCTCTTCTCGCCGTAGGGCGTGATCACGTCACGGATGGCGGTGGAGACGACCGGCTTGCCCGCGGCGAGGTACTCGAGCGTCTTCGTCAGGCTGATGAACCGGGTCGCCTCGTTGAGCGCGAACGGCATGAGCGCGACGTCCCAGCCGCCGAGGTAGGCCGGAAGATCCTGATAGGACTTCTGGCCGAGCCAGTGGATGTTCGGCCGCCGGGGCAGCGTGGCCGGGTCGATCTTCACGACCGGCCCGAGCATCACGAGCTGGAAGTCGGGGCGCTCCTTGGCCACGCGGGCGACGAGCTCGACGTCGAGCCGCTCGTCGATGACGCCGAAGAACCCGAGTCGCGGCCTCGGGATGTCGCGCTGGTCGTCCGGGTCCTCGGCCTGCGCGCGCGCCTTCGCGAAGTGGGCCGCGTCGACGCTGCTCGGGAAGGCGTGCACCGACGGGTGGTGGGCGCGCTTCGCCTCGTAGAGGCTCTGGCCGCCGGTGAACACGAGATCGGCGCGCGCGAAGAGCTCGCGCTCCCGCTCCCGGAGGAGCGGCGGGGCGCCGCGGAAGGCGGAGAGCTCATCCATGCAGTCGTAGACGACGAGCGACGGCTCCACGTCGGCGGCGATCGGCAGCGACATCGGCGTGTAGAACCACAGGATCGGCTGCCGGATGTCCTGCTCCCGCACGAAGGCGTTGAGCAGGCGGCGCTGCTGCGTGAGGGCCTCCTCCTGCTCGGTGCCGTGGCGGAGGTGGGGGACGACGATGGTGAGATTGGCCTCGATGTGTCTCGCCTCGAGCATCGGGGGCCCGTCCTCGAACACGGGCTCTTCGACGAAATAAACCCGCCTCTCCTGCGCGAAGCGGCTCATCAAGTGGTTCGGCCGCTGGAAGACGAAGTTCCAGCGCAGGTGCGATAAACAGATGAGATCGGGCCCGGCCTGCTTCATCTTGTCTCCGATTTCTGTGAAATTGGGAATGTACCGCGCCGTTTTTAGCGCTTTTAGTTTAGCAATTTACGGGCCGACGACGGGATGAAGCCCTTGACGGGGACATCGCGGCCAGGCCGGACGGGCGCCGTGAAAACGCGCGGCAATCCGCTACATGGGCTGGGCAGAGCGCTGAACATCGAAGTACGCTCGCCGTCGCCATTGTCGCTGGACGCGAGACCGGGCGAACTTGCCACAGATGAGGCAAAATGCGCCGCGTTCGGGCGTTTCCTGCGGGCCCTTCACAAAAGATGCAATCTGCGCCGCGCCCTTCGATGCGCCTCCGGGCGCCGACGATTCACGCCCGCGACGACGTGGGGCTCCGTCCAGCGGATGAGAAAAGCGCTCGAGTCGACGGAATGAACCTTGCTCCTGATGTCGAGTCGAGCGACGCGCCTACCGTTCGTCGGGCGCCATCCACTTGTGCTCGACGCTCGGGCGCCAGGCGGCGAGCAGCCCCAGGAGCGCCTCGGCGTCACCTTCGACCTGGAGCATCGCGCGGTGGCCCGGCCTGAGGAACTGCTCGGCCACCACGTGATCCAGAAAGGCGATCAGCGGCCGGTAATACCCGGCGACGTCGAGCAGCCCGACCGGCTTCTCCTGAGAGCCGAGCTGCGTCCAGGTCCACACCTCGAACAGCTCCTCCAGCGTCCCGATGCCCCCCGGCAGGGCGATGAAGGCGTCGGAGAGCGCGGCCATCTTCGCCTTGCGCTCGTGCATCGTCTCGACGACGTGGAGCTCCGTCAGGCCCCGGTGCTCGATCTCTCGCTGGTTGAGGAAGCGGGGAATGACGCCGATCGCCTCCCCGCCGGCCGCGAGCACCGCGTCGGCGATCGCGCCCATGAGCCCCACGTGGCCGCCCCCGTACACGAGCCCGATCCCTCGCGCGGCCAGGAGCTCCCCGACCTGAACGGCCGCCGCGCGGTAGGCCGGCGACGCGCCGGGGCTCGACCCGCAATATACGCAGATCCTTGAGAGTTTCCTCATCGTCCGAGCCTACGCCGGCGGGCGGGCTCGTTCCAGCGGCGATCCGGGAGGCGGCCGGGGCCGCGCCGTCGCCCGCGATGCGTGCGCCCCCGGCCCGCTGCGGACCTTTCGCCCGCTGCGCGGCGTGGCCTGCGCTGCGCGGCCTGGCGCCGCGCGCGCAGCGCGGTCGGCCCGGCACCGCGCGGGCAGCGCGGTGCCGGGGCCGGCCGCTCACTCCTTGTCGAGCTTGCCGACGAGGCTCAGCGTGAAGAACGCGCCCATGTACTTGAAGTGCGGGCGCACCTGCATGTCGACCTTGTACCAGCCGGCGTTCCCCGGCACCTCGGTCACGATGATCCTCGCCTTGCGGAGCGGCCGGCGCCCGCGGGTCGCCGCGGAGACGACGTCCTGATCGGCGACGTACTGGCCGATCCAGTCGTTCAGCTCCTTCTCGAGATCGGCGCGCTCCTTCCACGTCCCGATCTGCTCGCGCTGCAGCACCTTCAGGTAGTGCGCGATGCGGCACATGATGAACATGTACGGCAGCTGCGTCCCGAGCCGGTAGTTCATCTCGGCCGCCCTGCCCTCCTCGCTCTGCCCGTAGAACTTGGCCTTCTGCGCCGAGTTGGCCGAGAAGAAGCAGGCGTTGTCCGAGTCCTTGCGGAACGTGAGCCCGATGAAGCCCTCCTCGGACAGCTCGAACTCGCGCCGCTCGGTCAGCATGATCTCGGTCGGGATCTTCGTCTGGATCTCGCCCATCGCCTCGTACTGGTGGAGCGGCAGGTTCTCCACCGCGCCGCCCGCCTGCGGGCCGATGATGTTCGGACACCAGCGGTACTTGGCGAAGCTGTCGGCGAGCCGGGTGGCGAAGGCGTATGTCGCGTTGCCCCAGCAGTACGCGTCGTGCTTGCCGACCACGTCCTCGTCGTAGTTGAACGCCTTCACCGGGACGGTGTTGGCGCCGAAGGGCAGGCGGAGCAGGAAGCGCGGCATCACGAGCCCGACGTAGCGCGCGTCCTCGGTCTCGCGGAACGCGTTCCACTTCGTGTACTGCGGCCCCTCGAGGAGCGCCTTCAGGTCCTTCAGGTTGGGCAGCCCGATGAAGTCCTTGAGGCCGAAGAACTGCGGGCCGGCCGCCGCGATGAACGGCGCGTGCGACATCGCCGCCACGGCGGCGCACTTCTGGAGCAGCGCGATGTCCTGGGGGCCGGGCCCGAACTCGTAGTTCGCGATGATCGCGCCGACCGGCTTGCCGCCGAACTGGCCGAACTCCGCCGAGTAGACGAGCTTGTACAGGCCGCTCTTCGGCACCTCGGGGGCGTCCTCGAAATCGGCGAGGAGGTCCTCCTTGGAGCAGTTGAGCATCTCGACCTTGATGTTCTCGCGAAAATCGCAGCGGTCGATGACGAACTTGAGGCCGCGCCAGGCGGACTCGAGCTTCTGGAAGCTGGGGTGGTGGAGGATCTCGTCGATCTGCCGCGAGAGCTTGACGTCGATCTCCGCGATCAGCGCGTCGACGAAGGCCTTGTCGACCTTCTCGCCCTCGCGCCGCGGGGCGACGAGCTCCGAGATGAAGGCCTGCACGCCTCGCTTGGCGATCTCGTACCCCTCGTCGCCGGGCGTCATCTTCGTCTCGGCGAGGATCTCGTCGAGCAGGGACCCTCCCTCCAGGGTCTGGACGCCTGCGCGCCCCGCGGCCTGTGTCTCTGTCGCCATCGCTCACTCCCCTTCCTTGTCGAGACCGAGCTCGCTCACGATCTTGTTGCGCTGAGCCGGGTCGCTCAGGATCTGCTGAATCTTGTTGCGGAACGCCTTCTCGTTCCCGAGCGGCCCCTTGAGGGCCGTCAGCGCGGCGCGCAGGTCGAGCAGCTTCTTGAGCTCCGGCACCTGGTTCGCGATCGCCTCGGGCTCCATGTCGCTCAGCCGGCGGAACTTGAGGTTGACCGTGAGCTCGCTGTTCTCCTGCTCGGAGAGGACGTCCTTGACGTTGAAGGTGAGCGCGAGCTTCTGCTCGCTCATGACCTTCTGGAAGTTGTCCTTGTCCACGTTGATCGGCTTGCGGTCCTCGAGGGGCCGCGGATCCGGACGCTGCGTGTAGTCGCCGAGCATCAGCATCTTCAGCGGCAGCTCGACGTCCTCCTTCGCGTTCCCCGTGGCCGGCTTGTACGTGATGTTCACGCGCTCCTTCGGCGCGACCGATCCCTCTTTCATCGCAGGCTCCTTTCCCCGTCAGCAGCGGGCGGAGCGCCCGCAGGCCGCACGAGCATAGACCAAAACCCCCGCCCCCCGGGCAAGCTTCTCAGCGCGACGCGCATCCGCCCTGTCCTCGTCCTCGCGCACCCCGTCCTCGCGCACCCCGTCCTCGCGCACCCCGTCCTCGCGCACCCCCGCCGGTCCCCTCATGCCCCCAGCGAAAGTTTCAGGGCGAGCGCAGCGTCGAGCTGGCAGACGCGCTCGAAGCAGAGCGCCTCCTTCGCCTTGGCCTCAGGGGTGGCGTCGTAGCCGTCGTTCAGCGCCCGGTAGCATGTATGGAGCGCGGCGTAGAGCTCCGCGCAGAGCTCCGGCTGCCAGGTGGTGAGTCGGTGGTGCTCGACGATCTGCTCCAGCGCCTCGAGCTGCGCGCGCGCCACGAGGAACTGGGACAGATCGATGTTGATCTGCGCCATCGCGAGCCGCACGCGGAAGCGGTCCAGCGCCGACGGAGCGGCGGCCGCGGCCTTCTCGAGGAGGACCATCGCGTCGACGGGCTGCTCGTTCGCGACGAGCCCGCGGGCCTCGGAGAGCGGCTTGTCGAGGTAACTCCGCGGTTTCGCCGCGGCCCCGGCGCCGTTTCCGCCCGAGCCGCCGAGGGCGGCCGCCACCTCGTTCGCGAGCCAGGCCTGCGTGTCGGCGTCCGCGAACGGCGTGCCGTCCCTGAACTTGAGGTTGGAGAGGAGCGGCGCGCGGAGCATGAGCGCGCCCACCTCGACGAGCACGGCGCGCCGGGCCTCGGCGTAGTCGTCGCCGAGCTGATCGAGCGCGTTCGCCGCGTACCGGTGCGGATCGAGCCACAGGGGGTAGTTCTGGGCGTACTCGTCGGCGACCGGCAGGAGGTCGGCGAACGCCCCCTGGCTCGTCAGCGCCGGGAGCGTGCGCAGCACGTGCTCGGGCGGCGGCGGGATCGCCGTGGTGCCGTTCTGGGACGCGGCCCCGGGGTCGTCGAGCAGGTCGACCCAGAGCCCGACGCGGAGGATGCGGTACGCGGCCGCGCGCTTCGGATCCGCGGCCCGGAGCGCGTCGCCCGCGCGCGCGATCAGCGGCGCGCAGCGGCCAAGGGCGGTGAGCGCGGAGTCCTCGTCGACGATCGCCTCGACGCTGAGCGCCGGGTCGGCCGTGGCGATGACCTGCGGCGGGGGCGGCGGCGGGGTGACGACCACCGCGGTCGCCGCGGGCGCCTGGACCAGCGCCGCCTCGGCGGCCTTCGGCGGCGGCGCGGCCTTCGGCGGAGGAGGCGGAGGAGGAGGAGGCGGCGGCGGCGCCTCGGCGGGGAGGCTTGCGACGAGGCTGCGGATCGCGCTCCGGAGCTGGCCGAGGCCGCCGTATGCGTCGCCGAGCCGGTCGCTGAGGTCGGCGTCGACGGCGCGGCTCACCTGGTCGAGGGCGTTCACCACGTCGCGCTCCGCGGCGGAGGGCGTCACGCCGGCGAGCGTCGAGGCCGCGAGATCGCCGAACCAGGCGCACAGGTTGCCGCGCGCCTTGGGCCGCCGGAGCGCGGGGTACATCGTGTCCCAGAACGCGTTGTTCAGCTCCTGCACGAGCACGAGCCCGTCGAGCAGGCCGGGGAGCCTGTCGAGCTGCGCCTTCGCCGCCGCGTAGTAGAGCGCGACGCGGAAGTCCTTGGACTTCTCGCTCAGGATCTCGTCGGCGCCGGTGGCGATGCGCGACCAGTCGACCTTGCCGCCCGCGAGCGACTGCAGCTTGTCGACCTCGTTCTTGAGGGACTCGAACGCCTCGTCGTAGGTGACGTCGGCGCCGACGCCGCCGTCGATGGGAGCGAACAGCGTCTCGATCCGCGCTTTGGATTGCTGGATGGCGTCTTCAGCGGCCATGGGGCGCGAAGGATATCAAGACGTCCCTGGCGTGGACGGCGAATCGAAGGGGGGCGATGGCGGCGCGCCGGAGCGGCGGCGCATACGGCGGATCGGGGGTCGTGGGCTCGGGCACGGGCTCAGCCGAGGGCCTCCAGGAAGCTGTCGAGCGACAGGTCGGTCCGGGCGACGAGGGCGTCGAGCTCCGGCCCGAGCGCGTGTCGGGAAACGTGCTCTTCGACCGGCGGGGGTCCGCAGAGGTCGGCGATGTGCTCGGCCTGGGTGGTGGGGGCGATCATCTCGCGGAACGAGCCCACGTGGGGGGAGCCGAGGTGGAGGAGCAGGGTGCGCTGGGGTGTCCAGAACGCGTTCATCAGCGTGCGTCCCCATTTCGACAGGCGGAGGGTCATGTCCATCCACACGGCGGCGGCGTAGGCGTCGCCGGCGCCGAGCGGCAGCCGGAGCGCGAGCCCTGTCTTGGGGAGCTCCTGGCCGCGGAACGGCATCACCGAGTCGAGGATGTTCTGCAGCACCCAGAAGCGGCTCGCGTCGGTGCCGAAGCCTGCGTCCCAGAGCGCCTTCATCGGCTGGGTCTTGAGCCAGGCGCGGTAGGCGGCGTTCGACGCGTCGGGGTCGTCGAGCGACGGCGGCGCGATCTGGGAGACGCGGTGGAGGAACGCGTCGACGGGCATGGCCCGGCCGTTCGCCGCGGCGTCGTGGGCGGCGGCGAGGAGCGGGAACAGGGTGATGGGGAGCGACGGCCCTGCGGCGAGGAGCTGGTCGTAGTCGTACGAGCCGAACACGACGATCGGGTAGAGCCGGCCGGCGTTGTCGCCGCTCGCAGCCCATGCGCCCACGAGCCCGCGGGCGGGCGGCTCGTCGCCCTTCGGGTCGCCGTGGAAGACGAAGAGGCCCAGCGCCTGCTGGTAATACGCATCGAAGTGGGGGCCCATGGCGCGCCGGGCGAAATCGATCGACGCGCCCAGCCATCGGTCGAAGGCGGCGAGCTCTTCGCCTCCTGCGTTCAGCCGGATGAAGTCGCCCGTGGCGGGCAGCTTGCCGAAGCAGCCGATCTGCGGCGGAGCGGCAGGGCCCTTCTTGCGGCGCCAGAACATGACGGCCTGGGAGTGAACCACGAACTGCTCACCGAGCGCTACCACCTTCCCGGCTGCTCGTGGTCGCGGCGGGAGCGTGCGGGGAGGCGTCACAAAGAGCCGGCGGGGGAGGGGGTGTCGTGCGGGGGGCCGGCGGGGTAGGGCCCCGCGAATCCGAGCGCCGGCCCGCATCGCAGCGACCACCTCGTAGCCCAGCTCCCCCGTTCCCATGGCCATAGCCGCCAAAAGGCGCGAGTTCGCGGGAGGGGCCCCCGCCGGCCCCCCGCACGACACCCCCTCCCCCGCCGGCTCCGTTGCTGCTCGGCTCACCCCTTGCCGAAGCGATCACCGATGCTGGGCGGGCAGTTGGTCGCCCGGAAGAAGCTCGCCGGGAACGGATGGTTCCCGCGGGTCGGCCGGATCTCCATGGTGACGGTCACTGGCGGAGCGGTCATCTGCCAGGTCACCGTGAAGAGCGCGTCGTTGTCTTTCTGGGCGGTCGTGGTCCCGGCCTCGAACAGCCGGAAGATCCCCCAGGGCCCTTCGCGCACGAGCTCTTCGTCGAGCCCGCCTGCGCCGCGCACCTGGATCCTCGCGCCCTTCGCGCCCTCTCCTGGCCAGTTGAAGGTGTGCCAGAACTCCTTCTCGTTGCGATAGAGCCTCTTCTGGCCGTCGACCTCGAACACCACCTCGCTCACGATGGGGCTGACCGTCTTCATGTTGATGTGGAAGACGACCTTGGGTCCCTCGCCGCCGCCCCCGAAGAGCGCGTCGGAGATCTCGTCCGAGCGCCTCAGGCAGTTGTACAGGTTCGCGTTGAACGGCGTGAACGGCTTCGCCGCCTGCGGCTGCCCCGACAGGTGCGATTTCGGGAAGTACTCGTGCCCGACCTGGTAGTGGAAGCCCTTCAGGTACGTCTCGTAGAAGCCCCAGAGCACGCCGTCCTTCGGCTTGAAGAAGGCCATCGCGTCCTCGAGCGAGGCGTCGCGCGAGGAGGCGAGGTTGAACGGGTACCGGTCCTTGATCTTGTCGCGGTAGTGCGGCCAGACCTCGACCTCCCAGATGCCGCTCGCCGCGCCGCCGGCGCGCCGCACGACCGCCTTGTACGCCTGCCGGAGGGGGTTCATGAGGAGCGGCTCCATCAGCCGCTGCCCGGTCTGATCCATCGAGAGCAGGAGCGTCTGGCTCTCTTTCACCGCGTCCTGGAACGCCTCCGTGGCCCTCGAGGTGTCCGTGTCCGGCGGCCCGTCCTCGACGACGCTCATCTCCCCGGCGAGCCGCTCGAGGTGGCTGACGTACTGGCCCAGCTTGGGCGCGGGCGGCGGGGGCTGCCCTTCGGCCGCCGGCGCCGACACGCCGAAGCCCGCCATCGACTCGAACTTGTCGGGCACCGGGTCGTAGTGCTCGCGCCCGCCCTGCCCCGGGAGGATGTTGTCGATCCGCACGCCCGTCCGACGGTCGACCCGCTGCGCGATCACCTCCTTGGCCCTGTCGATCAGGCCGCCGTCCGCGGTGAGCACGTTCGGCTTGTCCACCGGGAACTGCGTCTCGTCGTGGAGCCGCTGGAGCAGCCGCCGGTAAGGCCAGTCGGGCGTGGAGAGGACCCGGAACTCGTGGATCGCGTCCCGGTTCGTCTTCGGGATGTCGACCTGGATGTCGCGGAAGAACGCCTCCCACTGCGCGATGTACGCGTTGTCGTAGTCCTGCCGGACGCGGTCGAGCTCCTTCTGGATCTGATCGCCGCTCCGCTTCTCGTCGGTCGACAGCGGGAGCACCCAGAGCTCGCGCTCGAGCTTCTTCCTCCCCTCCTTGAGCGACTCGAGCACCTGCGCGTGCCCCTTGGCCGTGTAGGGCCCCTCCACCTTGAACCAGGGCCCGCCCCGGTTCTTCTGCGCGCTGTGGATGACGGTCAGCACCTCGGGCCGGTCCGCGAACATCTCGTCCAGGGACACCGGCGGGTACTTCAGGTTCTCCGGCGTGTTCGGCCCCGACTCGTCGTACTTCTGGTCGATCAGGCTCGTCACGAACTGGTCGTAGTAGCGCTTCGTCGGGTCGACCCGCAGGAGGTCGGCCCGCGCCCTCGCGATGAGCGGCGCGTTCAGCTCCTCGGCCTCGAGCTTGTTGCGCCTCACGAGGTCGATGTAATAGGCGACGTGCGGCGTGAGCCGCTCCTTGAGGTCGCTCTCGGGCATGTCGGTGAACGGCTTCAGGATGTCGGCCCAGACCTGGACGAGCCGGCCGGTCTGCCACCGCGCCGCCTGCTCATCCATGTGCTCCTGGAAGCCCTTGCCGAGCAGGAGGTAGCTGCGCAGGGCGTTGTAGCCGTCCAGGAACTCCCCGTCGCGCACCCGCTCGAGCTTCGCCTCGAGCTGCGCCTTCGCCGGCCCGACGAACCCCTGCTTCAGGCTCTTGATGTACTGCCCCAGCGTCGGGGGGAAGAGCTTGTCCCCCTGGAACATGAACCAGCCGTGATCGAGCGGCGTGCTCTCGACGTACTGATCGAGCTTCCCCACGTGCCCCTGCAGCCGGTCGAGCTTGTCGATGTTCGCGGGCACGTTCGGCGGGGCGCCGCTCCGCCCGGACCAGTCCACGAACGCGATCTCGTCCGAGATGCGCCTCGTCTCGGCGACGAGCGCCTTGTTGTTGAAGTACGAGATCACCGCCGGGAGCAGGAACAGGAGGGCGACGAGCGCCGCCGCCGCCGCCACCAGGATCCGTTGCATCCGGCGCCGCCGGAGCTCGGCCTCGCTGCGCGCCGCGAGATCCTGATCGGGGAAGACGACGTTCGTGAAGACGTCGTGCAGGAAGAAGCTCTTCGACTCCTTCGGGAGCGCCGCCTCCTCCTCGCCTTCGCCGAGCGCCGCGCGCAGCCCGAACGCCCGCCCCATCGCCCCGACCACGCGATCGAGCGGCCGCCCCTCCTGGACGCCGCTCGTGAAGTAGAACCCGCGCAGGACCGGCGCGGGGGCCGCGCCGGCCCCGGGCGCGAACGCCGCCGCGATGAAGTCCGAGAGGTTGCGCTTCACCGCCGCGAACTCGAGCGGGAACTGGTAGGCCTTCTCCTTCACGTCGCGGTTCCGCTCGCCGATGAGCCGCTTCGTCAGGCGCGCGTGGAGCCGCTCGATGAGCACGTCGAACTCGCGATCGAAGATCTTGCCGGGCTCGGACTTGTTCTCGTCGAGCCGCACGGTGGCGCCCCAGGCCTGGGCGCGCTCGCTCTTCTTCAGGTCGCCGAAGTACTCGGTGAAGCCCGCCACGAGGTCGGTCTTCGTGAAGAGCACGTAGACCGGCAGGGTCATGTGCAGCGTCCGCTGCATCTCGTCGATGCGCGCGCGGATCTTCTTGCCGGTCTGGTCGATCTGGTCGTCGCTCGCGTCGAGCAGCTCGCTCATGCTCACCGCGACGACGACGCCGTTGAGCGGCTTGTGCTCGCGGTACTGGAGCAGGAGCTCGAGGAACGCCATCCACTCGTCGTGGTCGTCGCTCTCGGTCGTGTACCGGCCGGCGGTGTCGAGGAGGATCGCCTCGTTCGTGAACCACCACTCGCAGTTCCGGGTGCCGCCGACGCCGCGCACGCCGGTGCGCTCCGGGTCGATGTACGGGAACACGAGGCCCGAGTGGCGGAGCGCCGTGGTCTTGCCGGCGCCGGGCGGGCCGACCATCACGTACCAGGGCAGGACATAGAGCGCGTCGGCGCCCCGCCGGCCGCCGCCGAGCTTCGAGGCCTTCAGCGCGGCGATGCCCTCCTGCATCTGCCGGCTCAGCTCCTGGATCTCCGCGCGCCGCTCCGGCTTCGCGTTGATCACCTGCTCCTGCGCCTGCTGCGCGATCGCCTTCTCGAGCGCCCGCGCGGCGCGCGCCGCCCGGATCCGCCGGTAGATCGCGAGCCCCGCGATCAGCAAGAGGACGGCCGCCGTCGCCGCGATCGGGATCTCGATCGGCAGCACCTCGGCCCCCTCCCCTCCCGCGGGGCGCAGCATGAACCATACTCCCCACACGGCGGCGAGGAACAGGGCGCTCAGGATCCACAGCCACATCGGAAGTCTCCCTCGAGAACAACAGAGGACGGGCGGAGTCGCCTAGGTCCCTGTGCTGATCAGCTTCTTGATCTGGTCGGCCACGCCCTCCGCGTCCGAGGCCACGACGAGCCGGAGCACGATGACCACGAGGACGGCCAGCACGAGCAGGCCGAGCGCGATCGCCAGATAGGGCAGCTCGCGGCGCACCGCGCCGGCGCCCCCGTCCTTGCGCTCGGCGTTCGGCGCGAGGACGTCCCCGCCGCCCTCGGCGACGGCGACGTAGTTGCCCACCCCCTCGATGACCGCACCGAGCCCCTCCTGCTGCCGGAGACGATATTTCCCCTGGAAGCCGAGGGCCAAGCACAGGAAGTAGATTTGCGCGACGTGGTTTCTGCCGCGCTGGCCGTAGAGGTTGTCGAGGTTCGTGAAGAACCCGTCGCCGGCCGTGTTCAGCTGGAAGAACTGGAACTGCAGCGGGTTCTGGAGCCACTGCGTCCTGCCGGGCCAGTTCGAGTTGAAGATCACCTCGTCGGCGAAGGCCGCGAGCGCGAACTTCGCGTCGATCATGTCCTGCTCGGGGATGCGGGCCTCCCGCCCGTTCTGCATCATCGTGTCGAACAGGCCGAGCACGCGCCGCTGGAGGATGTCCGGCGCCGGCAGGTCGCGCGAGTTCCTGAGCTGCAGGATCAGCGACAGCACGTCGGAGCAAACAAAGTACATCGTCTGCGAGAGGCTCATGGGCTCCTCACCCGGATGGGGCGGCCAGGCACGATCACTTCCCCGTCGGGACCCCGATCAGCCGGAGGTCGACCTTCTGCGGTTCGATGGGCTGGTAGATGGCGATCGTGCCAGAGCCGAGGATGTCGTTCCAGTAATCGCCGGACTGGTTCACGCGGAGATAGACGAGCCCCGGCTTGATCGGGATCGCGCCCGGCGGCCGGTACTCGATGGCGACGTTCACGCCGGGCGTCGCGGAGTGCAGGATGTGCCCGATCTGCGTCCACGACCCGATCTTGAGCAGGCGCGGGAGGCGCTCGCGCAGCGTGGCCTCGTCCGTGCCCTTCGCCTCGAGGAACATCTCGTGGGTGCGCGGCAGCTTCGGGTCCTCGAACCTGCCGAGGTACATGCCGTCCTCGCGCTTCTCGAGCGGCACGATGACGAACTGGTCCGTGGCGACCCCGCTGATGAGCGCGACCGCCCGGTCGAACATCGGGTCGAGGACGCCCTCGAGCTCGAGGTAGTTGAACTTGGGGAGCGTCGTCGGATCGCTGTCCGACGCCGAGAAGGTGCAGAGCTCGCCGATGAGCGAGCCGATGACGACGAAGCACTGCTCCGGGTGCGCGCGGCCGTGGTCGACGAGGTGCGACACGACCGGGATGTACGAGTTCAGGGTGTGGAGCAGCCAGAACTTCGTGAGGTCGGAGGCCTGGAAGTCGACCGAGGCCGCGGTGCGCATGCGCCGCCCCTCGACGAGCGACTTCTGCTTGCCGACCAGCGCCGACAGCACCCGCCGGAGGCCGGACATGATGTGGTCGGACGAGCTGATGCGGAGGACCGACGGGATGAAGCTCTTCCGGAGGACGATGGCGCCGGAGCGGTCGCGGGTGAGCTGCGCGATGCGCACGGTCTGGTAGGCGTCGCGCGGCTCGGTGCCGAAGATGAGCCGCAGGTTGGTGCGGGCCCAGGTGACCGACGTGTCGTTGCGCCCGGAGTTCACGTCCGGGACCGTCGCCTGGGCCGCCACGAACCGCTGGGCCGGCCCCGCCTTCGCCGGGTCGAGGCTGATGTTCGCCGCGGTCTCGCGCAGGTTCGGGATGCCGAGGTAAACGTCGAGATCCTGCAGCGCGGCCGGGAAGGCGCCCTCGAGCGGCCGCGCCTCGACCTGGTCCTCGCCGCGATCGCCGATGAAGAACGGCGTCCCGTCGGGGAAGATGCCGTGGCACTTGACCACCTTGAACTGCCCGGCCGAGAGCGCCCGCTCGTCGAACTGCGCGGACGTGATGCCCCAGTCGTAGCCCGCGACCGCGTGGAGGCGCGCGTGGAGCAGCGTCTCGTGGTAGACGTCCGACTGCTGCAGATGCTGAGGGGTCATGAAGAGCCCCTCGGTCCAGACAGGCTTACGCGGGTGGATCATGTCGCCCGTCCAGTCTTATCAGATGTGCCGCGCAGCGCGGCGCGAAAGCTGGCCGCGCGCAGGGCGCCGCGACGCAGGGCTGCGCGCGTCGCGCCGCGATGCAGGGCTGCGCGCGGGGCGCCGCGACGCAGGGCTGCGCGCGCCGCGCCGCTCGCCGCTCCCGCGAGCGATCGAGCACCGCATCGAGGACGACCGGGGCGCACCATCGACGCTACTTCCTCGGAGCGGCCGGCGCCTCCGGGGCGGCCACCTTCTTCGGCAGGTTGAGCCGCCGGACGGCGGTCGCGTTGGGGAACATCGACTCGTCCATCTCGACCCCGTTGTCGATCTTGGTCGAGTCGATGAAGAACGCGACCCGCGGGTCGGCCACGGGCGGCCCCGCGTCGCTCTCGCGCCCGCCGCACTGGGCCTCGCCGGGCGGCAGCGGGAACTCGTAGAACGTCTTCCAGCTGCTCCCCTTCGGGCTGTGGAACAGGGCGGCGCCGACGAGGTGGCTCGCGTCCGGCAGGCGCTCGAACTTCACCTCGACGAGGTCGTTCGGGAAGACCTCGACCTCGTCGACCTTGGCGAGGTCGTCCTCGAGCGTCTCCTTGTCCCGGAGCAGGATCTGATCGTACGTCGCGTTCTCCATGCGCGCGCTGCTCTTCAGCTGGTAGAGCCGCACGACGACGGGCCGCGGGTTGCCGTTCTCGTTGGGGTTGATGTTGTCGGACGCGTAGATCGACAGCGTCACGATCTGGACGTCGCACGGCTCGGGGGCCGCGGGCGGCGGCGCGGGGGACGCGCAGCCCGCCACCGCGGCGGGCAGGCCGGCGAAGGCGGCGGCGGCGACCAAGGCGAAGGCGGCGCCGGCGGCGGCGCGGAGCGCTCGCGGCAGGGCGGGAGACGAGAGCGCGCGGCGAGATCCAGCCGGGCACGCCGTCCGCTCCCGTGATGGGGGAGGCGAGCGCGGATCCCCGGCCGAGGTCGAAGCGTGGGGGAGCGTTTCGAGCGCGACCATGCCCCAGGGTTGTATGCGGAGTCGCGGCGGCCGTGCAACTTTCGGAGCGAGCCTGCGGGATTGCCGCGCTGTCGAGCCGCGGGTACCGGTGGCTTCATGGCCCGCACCGCGCCTGTGCTGCCCAACGTCCCGGCGATCCCGGGGATGAATCCCGGCGTCTTCATCCTGGGAGGAGGCGGCGGAGGCGGAGGCAGCGGCGGGCGGGGCGGCGGCGGGGGTGCCGGGGGCCAAGGGGCCGGCGGGGGCAGCGGCGGCAACAGCGCGGGCGGCGGAGGCAAGAGCGCGCCGGATCCGAGCAGGTACCCGGAGTGCGGCACGGTCTCGCATCCGATCGATGTCGTCACGGGCCGCGTCTTCTCGATGTCGTCACGGGCCGCGTCTTCACGCACGCGATCCCGATCTGCGCACTGCCGGGTCCCCTGCCGCTCGTGTGGGAGCGGTCGTACAGCGCCGCGATGGCCGACCGCGACGCCGGGCTCGGTCACGGGTGGGGGCACACCCTCGGCTGGGAGATCGAGGTGCGGAGCCGTCGGGTCGTGGTGTGGACCGGTCTCGGCACGGCGGTGGAGCTCCCGATGCCGGCCGAGGGCGAGGCGGTGCTCGGCAAGTGGGGCTACGGGCTGCGGCGCGAGGCGCATGGGTGGATCGTCGATGCGAGCGACGGGCTCACGCGGCGGTTCTCGCGCATCGAGGACGGCGGCCGGCGCGCGCGGCTCACGGCCGTGGAGGACCGCAACGGCAACCGGATCGCGCTGGCCTACGACGAGAAGGATGGCCGGCTTGTCGAGGTGATCGACAGCGCGGGGCGGCGGCTCCGGCTGCGGTACAGGACGTCGGGCGAGTCGAGCGAGCGGCGGGTCACGACCACGATCGAGGCGCAGCTCGACCCGGAGCGCGGCGACTGGCTCGCGCTCGGCACGCTGACGCGCGACGGCCGCGGCGATCTGGTGGCCGCGACCGACGCGGATGGTCACGCGTGGCGTTACGCCTACGCCGAGGAGCACCTGCTCGCCGAGGACACCGACCGCAACGGGCTGACGTGGCACTTCGTCTTCGACGGCCAGCGCCGCGGCATCGAGGCGTGGGGCGACTACCCTGGCATGGCCGACCCGAGCCTGGCCGGCGAGCCGCCGGAGGTCCTTCACGACGGGGAGACGCGGTGGAAGGGGATCCACCACTGCAAGGTCGACTATTGGGACATCGGCTTCACGGAGGTGGTCGACTTCAGCCAGACGCGGCGCTTTCACGGCAACGAGCACGGCACGCTCGACAAGCAGGTGATCGGCGGCGCGGTCGTGACGGCGACCTACCGCGAGGACGGCTGGATGACCTCGCGCACGAACGAGCGCGGCGGGGTCGAGGTGTTCGAGCGCAACGCGCGCGGGAGCGTCGTCCGGTACACGGATCCGCTCGGGCATGTCACGATGATCGAGCGCGACGCGAACGATCTGCCGGTCGAGATCGTCGACGCGAGGGGCGGCGTGCACCGCTTCGCGCGCGACGCGCGAGGCAGCGTCACGTTGTACGTCGATCCCACCGGTGCGGCGACCTCCCGCCGCTACGATGCGCGCGGGCTGGTCACGGAGGAGATCTCGCCGAACGGCGACCGCACGAGGTTCGCGTACGATGCGCACGGCAACTGCGTCGAGGTGACGCTCGGAAGCGGCGCCGCGTGGCGCTTCCGGTACGACCGGCTCGGGCGCTGCGTCGCGGAGATCGACCCGTTCGGCGCCGAGACGCGCTACCGCTGGTCGGCGCGGAGCGATCTGCTGGCGGCGATCGACCCGACGGGCGCGGAGACCCGCTACGCCTGCGACGGCGAGCAGCACGTGATCGAGATCGTCGATGCGAACGGCGGCGTCACGTCGCTCGTCTGGGGCGGCTACCACAAGCTCTGCCTGCGCCGCGACGCGAACGGCCACGAGGTGCGGCTCGGGTACAACCCCGAAGGCGAGCTCGTCGAGGTGCGCAACGAGCATGGCGAGGTGCACACGCTCCGGCGCGATGGCAGCGGCAAGGTGCGCGAGGAGGTCACGTTCGACGGGCGGGCGATCCGGTATGGCTACGACGCAGCGGGCGACCTCGTCATGCGGGTCCACGGCGAGCGGGACAGGGTGCGCTTCGCGTACGACCTCAGCGGCCGGGTGATCGAGCGGGAGTACTGGGACGGCATGGCCGAGCGCCTCGAGCTCGATGAGCTCGGCGCCCTGGTTGGCGTGACCTGGTCGGGGGGCGAGATCCGGCTCGACCGGGACGCCGCTGGACGCGTGGTGCGCGAGCGCCAGGTCGTCGACGGCGTGGAGCACCGGGTCGAGAGCGCCTATGACCGGGAGGGCGAGCGCGTCCTGCGCACGACCTCGCTCGGGCACACCGAGGCGGTCGAGCGGGGGTTGTTCGGCGCGCGGCGCCGGACAGTGCTCGACGGCCTGGTGGTCGTCGAGCACGCGAGCGACGCGCTCGGGCGCGAGGTGGCGCGCGCGCTGCCCGGCGGGGGGCGGATCGAGAGCGCGTACGACCGGATGGGGCGGATCGAGCGGCGGCGTGCGGTGAGCCTTCCTCGCGAGGTGCGCGTGGAGCCGGGCGAACCCGCGTGGGTCGGGCCGCGGCCGGAGAGCGTCACCGTCGACATGGCGTATCGTTACGATCCTGTCGGCGAGCTGGTCGCCTCCTGGGATCATTGGCGCGGGTCGACGTCGTACCGCTACGACCCTGTCGGCCAGCTCCTCGCCCGGGCGCCCGAGCAGGCGCGCGCCGAGGTGTTCCGGTATGACCCGGCGGGAAATGGCTACGAGGGCGGCTCTGACGCGCCGACGCGAGCGTATGGGCCGGGCAGCCAGCTCGTCCGCAAGGGCAGGACGCAGTACCGGTGGGACGCCGAGGGGCGGCTCGCCGAGAGGTGGGTGGAGGACCCGGCGACCGGTGCGCGGCGCGCCTGGAAGTACGAATGGAACGTGGCGGGCCTGCTGGAGAGCGTCACCACGCCAGAGGGCGAGCGGGTCGAGCTCCGGTATGATCCGTTCGGCCGGCGCGTGGAGAAGCGCGTGGGCAAGGCGCCGGCGTCGTTCCTGCACGCCTTTAGGCCGCGCTGGGTGACGCGGTTCGTGTGGGACGGCGACGTGCTCGTCCACGAGATCACCCGGCGGGCGGGAGCGCGCGGGGAGCCGGTGGAGGAAGTCAAGACCTACTGCTTCGAGGACGACGGGTTCGCTCCGGTCGCCCATCGCGATGACGGCGGGTGGTTCCACTACGTGAATGACCCGATCGGGACCCCAGAGCGGCTCGTCGACGACCGCGGCGAGGTGGCCTGCGAGCTCCGGCGCGAGGCGTGGGGGCGGACGGAGATGGCGCCGGGGGCGAGGACCACGACGGCGATCAGGTTCCCGGGGCAGTACGAAGATCCGGAGACGGGGCTTTGCTACAACCGGTTCAGGTACTACGACCCGGACGCGGGGAGATTTATCTCGCCCGATCCTCTGGGATTGGCCGGTGAAACCAAGACGTATGCCTATGCGCCGAACACGCTACTCTGGCTAGATCCCTATGGCCTCGTCTTCGCACGGCAGTACTCATTGGAAGAGGTCCGGGCAATGCTGGCAGCCAGCGAGGGACGGCCGAGCCCGCTGACGGGCGCGCCCGGTCACCCAGGCAGCGAGCACGTTCAGGTTCCAGCGCCGACTCTCCGGCAACGCTCCTGTGGTGGAAAGACGAAGACGAGCTTCAACTCCTCCACGACCCAGGCCAGGGCAGTCCACTCGGCGCTCAACTCACCGCAGGGGCAAGCTTCGCTTGCACAGTTGGACAGTGATCCGTCGCTGGTTCGTGCGCCTCCGATCAGGGCAGCATTGCCATGGCCAGTCACGCTGTCTCAGTCCGTCAATGGCGGCCGGCCAACCCGCATTCAATCGAGTTCGGCTACGGTGATCGCCGACAGATTGCCGGGGCCCGGCGAGCAACTGCACATTCAAACAGCGTTCGGTAGCCCATGAACGATCTGCACCACATCGGAGACACCTCGTTCCTCGAAAACAACGAGGGAGAGCATGCAGTGCGCTCTTACATACGCTCTTTCGCTCACGGCCGAGAGTACGTCGCAAATCGATTCATTTTCCACTGGCACGTGTACGAGACGCAGCAATGCGTGCCGACGCGGCAACTCCTGGCCGAGTATCTCACCCACGTGGGCTACCAGCCAAGGAGCGCCGAGGGCCTCGGCGAGGTTACCGTCGCTCGAGCGTACGACATTGTCGAAGACATGCTTCGTTACGACCTCGCGCGCCACGAGGAGCTGGTGACCGAGGCAGATGCCCGCCTATCGGCCGCGCGTCTTCGCGACGAGACGACGTGGGCCGTCCTCGCTTTCACCAACCTCAAGCGCTCGATGCCCTCCATGAATTTCCCGCTCGCCTATCATGGATTCGTGCGCGTAGTCGCATGCGAGAATGCCGAGGGGGGCGTCCTGCTCGTAGGAGAACAGGACATCGCCATGATCTGGTTTCTCGATGACGATGGCCCGTCGAGGGGTATGATGGACCTAAAATACTCTGCAAGCTAAACGGCCAGATGCTCGTCCTGCCGACGGTCCACGACCCGAGCGTGGACTCCAACCCCGGGTTGACAGCGGTCAACATAACCGCTTCGACTCAGTCAAAGACGCGAGTCGCATCGCCAGGTGGCACTGGACCACGCCAGCAAACATCCGCAGAGACGTTCGTGAGGGTATACCGGCTCCCCGGCGCGGGAGATCGAATACATATACAGACATCCTACCCAAAGTAATCAGACCCATGACGACGAGCGCGCTCTATACACTGAACACGAAAATTGAGGCAATCAAACAAAATCTCGCGACCCGTGTTCATCCACGACGTTGGCAGACCCTTCACATCTCCGTGCATGACCGAGTGGCGACCGAGACGAATTTTGATGCTCGCGCTGTCGCTTGCGAGTACGCGGAGCTCCTGCAGTTGCAGACAGAGCAGCTCTCGTACTTTTGCCAGATATGTCGCAGCGTCGCAGAGGGCGTCTGTATGATCGTGGCGGAGTTTGAAGTCGTCATGTCTGGCCGCCAGATGCCTCGTGATGTGGCCACCGGACTGGCGACGGCATGGCTTGGTCAGTTCGGCGAGGGGACGGTTTTCTTGGTCAACGGAGACGTCTCGACATCGACGCCGCATGACAAATGCTTCGATTGTCTCAATCGCAGCCTGTTTTTCACCGATCGTGAGGCTGGCGTGCTCGCGGCGTCGCCCGCGCGCTGTGGCATCTTCTGGTCTGCCGAGGATTCATGAATCGACATCCACCTCGCGAAGGCGTACCTCGCCGAGATCGGAGCCGCCTGAGCGCCGGGATGAGGCCATCCCCCGAACGCCGTCGCCCCGGCGCCTGCCGAGGTTGCCGGCGCCCGGCCTGCGAGGACCTGGAGACGGGGCTTTCTTCGCTCGTTGCTCGTCCTAGCGACGGTCCACGACCCGAGCGCGGGCGACCTCTCGCCCCGACAGCGGCGGGCGCCGTACGGCGATCGTCGCTCGCGCCCCACGCGGGCCGCCACCCCCGGCCGCGCCGCGCTCGCGTCGCCAGGGCCGGCCAGGCGATGATGCCGAGTCCATGCCGGAGGTTGCCGGAATCATGCTCCGGGGTTGAGCGCGCAGGCTTCCATGCTGGACCTTCCAGCATGGAATGATGGCGTCGCCATCATTCCATGCTCACGAAGCCACCATCAACCTTGACCGAGCCAGGAGGACTCCATGGCCCCCCGAACGACGACGAAGAAGAAGAGCGCCGAGGAACCCAAGACGCCGAGCCGCAGCAAGGCGCCCAGGCCGCCGAGCACCCGCGAGGTGGCCGACATGCTGGGCGTGAAGCTCTCGCCGCCCCTCAAGCCGGAGCAGATCGCGCGGCTGCGCAAGGCGCTGCCCGGCTACGCCGGCATCCTGGACGACGTGGCGGCGCTGCTCGAGGACGACGCGGAGGCGCTCAACCTCCCGGACGTCACCCCCGAGGCGCTGCTCGAGGCGCAGGCCGAGCAGAAGTACCTCGCCGCGCGGGAGGCGGTCGCGCACGCCGTCTACCGGAGCCTGTTCGAGCAGCGGCTCCAGGTCGACGATCGCGCGATGAAGATGCTCGAGAAGATCGCCCGGCGGGTGAACGCCCTCAAGGAGGACGACCGGGATCTGCCGGCGCGCTGGAAGCTCCTGCTCGACTTCCTCGGGACGTTCCGCCAGGGCGGCGCGAGGAAGGCAGCGCCCGCGGAGCCGGCCGCCGCCCCCGTCGAGTAGCGCCGCCGAGGAGAGCCGCGCGCGGGGCGCTGGGCAGCGGCCCGCGGGGCGCGCTCCCCGCCTCGGTCCCTCTCCCCGGCCCGCCTGCCATTCCCTCCCCGCTCGCCCCCCTCTCTCCGCCCTGCCATTCCCTCCCGGCGATCCCCCCCTTCACGCGGACTGCCGCCCATTCGACCGCCTGCCGTTCATTTTCTTGAGCCGATCCGCCCCCGAGGCCCGATCACTCCTGCAGGGGGCACCTCCACGCGGCGCCCGGCGAGAGATCCGTGCCCACAGCGCTGAACATCCAACCAGAATGGCACCGCAGGGCGCGCCGCGCGCCGCGTTCCATTGACCCGCCGCGAGCGCGCTGGCTAGAAGGCCCTCTGCCATGAGCCGTTCGGAGGGCCTCCGCGCGGACGCGCCGCCGTCGACCGACGGCGACCGGACCTACGCGACGGGCGACCGATGCGAGAAATACCGCATCGTGAAGCTCCTCGGCGAGGGCGGCATGGGTCAGGTCTACGTCGCGGAGGACGAGTACCTGGGGCGGCGCGTCGCGCTCAAGGTCGTGCGGCGGAAGTACACGCAGAGCGGCGGCTTCGCGCAGGGCCAGCGCAAGGAGGCGCGCGTCCTGGCGGAGCTCGATCACCCGAACATCGTCAAGGTCTACGACGCGGGCATCACGCGCGGCGGCGTGATGTACATCGTGATGGAGCTCATCGACGGGATCTCGCTCCGGGAGCTGATCCGGCGCCTCGGGGCGCTCGACCTCCCGAGCGCGCTCTCGATCGCCGCGCAGATCGCGGACGCCGTCCGCGTGGCCCACCGCGCGGGCATCGTCCACCGCGACCTCAAGCCCGAGAACGCCCTGGTCACGCGCGCCGGCATGGTCAAGGTCGTCGACTTCGGCATCGCCAAGCGGATCCGGTGGCGCGCGGGGAGGCAGGCGTCGAGCGATCCTTTCGCGAACATCGGGACCGTGCACTACATGGCGCCCGAGCAGGCGCTCGGGGACGGCGCGACCAAGGCGTCGGACGTCTACGCCATCGGCATGATCCTGTACGAGATGATCGCCGGCAGGCACACGTTCGCGGCGGCGTCGCACGAGCTGCCGACCCGGGGCGAGGTGATGCTCCACCAGATCCACGCCGTCCCGAGGCCGCTCCTGGAGGCGGTCCCGGGGTTCGACGCCCCCGAGATCAGCGCGCTCGTCGACAGGATGCTGTCGAAGATCCCGCGCGATCGGCCGCGCGCGGCGGAGGTGCAGCGCGCGCTTTCGCGGGAGGTCCGCCGCCGCCGGGAGGAGCACCCGCACGAGGAGGCGCGCATCTCGCTCGCGCAGGAGCACCGGCGCGACGCGCCGATCGCGCCGCAGCCCCGGGGCGGCTGGGCGAGCCCCGCGGCGCTCGGGTCGGGCGGCGGCGCGGAGAGCGGCGAGCGCGCCGCGTGGCCGGGTTCCGACGAGGCGCCGCCCGGGCCCCAGCTCGTGACGGCGCCGCTCGACGCCGCGTTCCGGCCGCCGGAGGCGGCGCTGCCGTTCCGGTCCGCGGGGGCGGCGCCGCCCGTCCTGCGGGGCCGCGGCTGGACGATGCGGATGCACGGCGCGCCGGGCGGGCCCGGCGGGCCGCCGCCGGAGGGGGCCGCGACGGCGGGCGCGGCGGCGCCGCTTTCGGCGACCACGACGGCCGGCGCGGCGGCGCCGCTTTCGGCGACCACGACGGCCGGCGCGGCGGCGCCGCTTTCGGCGACCACGACGGCGGGCGCGGCGGCGCCGCCGTCCGCGGCCGCGTGGCTCCCCTCGGCCGGCGCTCCGCCGAGCCCTGGGCAGGTCACCGCGCCGTGGGTGCGGCCGGCGGCCGCGCCGCCCGCGACGGCGCCGCTCCCCGGCGCCGCGCCGTATCCCGGGAGCGCTCCGGGGTTAGCGACCCAGGCCGGGATGACGACGGCGCCGTTCGGGGGAAGCGCGCCGGGATCCGCGACCCAGGCCGGGATGACGACGGCGCCGTTCGGGGGGAGCGCGGGCGCGCGGGCGAGCACGGCGCCCACGCCCGCCGTCCCGGCGGGTTCGACCGCCCCGGCGCGACCGGCGGCGAACGACCCGCGGGCGAGCGCTGCGTTTCCACCGGTCGCGTTCGGGCTGCCCTCAGGCGCGGCGCCGCCGGGGGTGGGGGTCGGCTTGCCGCCGGACGCGCGATGGCCGCCGGTCGGCGCGACGCCGCCGATCGACGCGACGCCGCAGCCGGTCCGCGCGACGCCGCCGCCGGTCGGGCTGGGCCGGCGACCGCTCGACCGGCACGTCAGCGCGGGGCAGTGGCTGGCCGTCTCCGTCGCGTCCTTGCTGACGTCCGGGCTCCTGGCGGCGGCCGTGCTCGTCTGGGGCTCGTCCCGTGGCGCCGCAGCGCCGGACACCGCCGCCCCCGATCCCGCGGCGGAGCGCGCGGAGACCGCGTCTCCGCCGGACGCGGGCGCGACCGCGGACCTCTCGGCGGCGAGCGCCGCGAGCGCCCCGGCGGCGGCCGCGAGCGCCTCGGCGGCGGCCGCGAGCGCCCCGGCGGCGGCCGCGACCGACTCGGCGGCGCCGATCTCGGCGGCAGGCTCGGCGGAGGCGGCTGCGCCGCACCCCACGGCGAGGCATGCGCTCGCGGAGACGGCGGCGCCTGCCGCGAGCGGGCCCGCCCCGGCCGCCAGCGCGCGCGTGCTCGTGGCAACCCAGCCCGGAGCGACGGCCACGGTCGCGGGGCCTGCCGCGCCGCCGGCACGTCCGGCGGCCGCGGCGCCGCGCCCCGCCGCCGCGGCGCCGCAGCCGCGAGCGACGGCGACGTCCGGCTCGCCATGGGACATGCCGAACTTCACGGACGCGGACGACGACATCTATGGCATGCCGGCGCCCGACCGGCGGCGCGCAGCCCCGCCGCCTGCACGCAAGGCGCCTTCACGCCCGTTCTGATCGAGGTCCCGCATGAGCCACGACGTCAAGAACTACCTGCCCAACGACGAGACGTTGCGCCGCGTCGCGGATCAGGACGCCTCGGACGAGAACATGCGCCGCGCGCTGGAGAACCCGCGCCTGCGGGAGGCGCTGACGCAGCGGGAAACGTCGCGCGGCTCGGGTCCTCCGGCGGGGACCACGCCGGCGACAGGGACCACGCCGGCGACGGGAGCCGCGGCGCCGGGGGTCGCCGCTGGCGCCGCGGGCGGCGCTGCCGCGGCGCGCCGCCGCGCGCGGAGGGCGATGGGGTACGGGGTGATCGCCGCGCTCTGCGTGATGATCCCGACGGGGCTCGGCTTCGTGCTCGGGCGGCGCACCGCCCTGGAGGACGAACGCGGCGAGCCCGCCGCGGCGGCGCCGCCGACGGCGCGCGCCGTGGAGGTCCCGGGCGCGCCGCGCGCGGCCTCCGCGGCAGCGCCGAGCAGCTCGGCCACCGCCGCTGCGCCGAGCGCCTCGGCCGCCACCTCCGCTGCTGCGCCGGGCGCCGCGACGGCCGGGCCGAGCGCGCCGGCCGCCGTGCTCCTCGCCGCGCCGCGCACGCCGGCCACGGCCTCCTCCGCCGCGCCACGCACGCCGGCCACGGCGCCGCGCGCCGACACGCTGGCGCTGCCGGGCGCGCAACGCACCCCGGCGCCGCGACCCACCGCGCCGCCCCGGTCCGGCCCTGCGGCGACCGTCCCCGTGCAACCCCCTCCTCCTTTCGGAGACAAGCCCGAGTTCTAGAGCCTATGAAGATCCATCGACCGATCGCCGCCCTGCTCCTCGCCGCGTCGCTGCTCGCGTCCGCGGCGGCGAGCGCCGCCCCGCCCACGCCGCCGCAGGAGGACGCCCTGTCGGCGACGGCCCGCGATCTGTTCGCGAAGGGGGCGGAGGCGTGGAACCAGCGGAGGTACGACGAGTGCCGCGCGTCGCTCCTCGCGGCGTGGAGCATCAAGCCGTACCGGCAGATCGCGGGCAACCTGGGGGCCTGCGAGATCAAGCTCGGGCTGTACCGGGACGCGGCCGAGCACCTGTCGGTCCTGACGCGGGCGGCGCCCGATGGAAAGCCGGCCGAGCTGAGCCCAGAGCACCGCCGCCTGTTCGACGAGGCGCTGTCGAAGGTCGCGGCGGTGCAGATCGAGGTCGAGCCCGGCGCGACGGTGCTGATCGACGGCAAGGCCGTGGGGCAGGCGCCGCTCTCCGCGCCGGTGTACCTGGAGCCGGGCGAGCACGCGCTGGAGGCCCGGACCGGGACGGGCGCGGTGACGCAGATCTCGGTGCGGTTCGAGGCGGGGACGCAGCGGAAACTCCTCCTGCACCCGCAGCTGCCGCCGGCGGCGGAGGCGCCGGCGGCAGCCGCGGCGGCGCCGCCGCCGCCCCCGCCCGCGGCGCCGGCGCCGCCGCCGCCGCCGGACACGCGGGTGCGCAACGGCGTGGTGATCGGCGGCCTCGCGTTCGGCGGCGCGGCGCTCGCGGCGGGCGTGGTGCTGGCGGTCGTGTCGAACGGCAAGAGCGGGGAGGCGGAGGACGCGCTCCAGTCGATCGTGAAGGACGGCGGTTCGAACGCGTGCAACGGCCCCGCGTTCAAGGCGCGGTGCGACGCGCTGGACGACGCGTACATCGCCGAGGGGACGACGCGGAACCTGGCGATCGCCGGCTTCGTGACGGCGGGCGCGGCGCTGGGCGGCGCGGCGCTCGCGTACGTGCTGTGGCCGGCCGGGTCGCCCCGCGCCGACGCCGGACGCGGCGGCGTGCGCGTGGTGCCGGCGGTGACGGCGCGCAGCGCCGGGCTCACGGTCGGGGGTGCGTTTTGAGCGAGCGCGCGGCGGAGCGAGGGACGACTGGCGGTGGCCAAAGGAAGAGGGTGATGCGACGAGTGTACTGGAGCGGTGTCGTTGTCGTGCTGGCGGGCCTCGCCGCCGCCGCCGGCGCGGGGTGCGGGACGCTGCCGGCGGACTGCCCTTACCGGGCGCGGTGCGGGCCGGTGGACGGAACCGGAGGAGGCGGGGGCACGCCGGAAGGGTGCGTGCCGAGCAAGAGCAGCAGGGCGGTGGACGACGCGTGCGGGGTGTTCGTCGCGGCCAGCGGAGACGACGCGAACGCGGGGACCAAGGACGCGCCGTTCAAGACGCTCCGGCAAGCCGTGGCGCGCGCGCAGCAGGACGGCGCCACGCGGCGGGTGTACGCGTGCGCGGAGGAGATGGCGGGAGCGATCGAGGTGCCCGGCGGCGTCGCGATCTTCGGCGGGCTCGACTGCGCCGGCGGATGGGCGTGGGCCGGCGAGACGAAGAAGACCGAGATCACCGCCGGCGAGGGAGAGATCCCGCTGACGATGCGCGGCGGCGGCGGCGACGGCGCCGTGCGCCTGGAGGACGTCCGC
This sequence comes from Sorangium sp. So ce836, assembly GCF_028553905.1. Lineage (NCBI taxonomy): Bacteria > Pseudomonadati > Myxococcota > Polyangiales > Polyangiaceae > Sorangium > Sorangium sp. So ce836. The sequence goes on from NZ_CP102233.1 coordinate 8,784,102, forward strand.
GTGACCGCGCCCGGGATCGACCCGAGCAACGCGGAGGCGCGGGGGATGTCGTCCATCGCCGCGCTCGCCGACGACGTCGCCGTCGAGATGACCCGCTGCGCGCTCGAGGCAGGCGACGCCGCCGACGGCGTCGACGGCGAGGCATACCCAGAGGCGGCGCTCGGCGGCGAGCAGGGCAACCCGGGCAAGGAGGCGTGCTCGGGGGAGATCGTCGTGCCCGGCGGTGTCAAGCTGAACACCTGCGGCACGCCGGACGACCCGAGCGACGATTCGACGGGCGGCACGGGCGGCATCGGACAGCTGACCGAAGGCGGAGCTGGCTCGCCTGGTGGACCGGACGGCGCTGGTGGCCTGGGTGGCCTGGGAGAGAGAGCGCAGGAATGCACCCTCGGCACCGCCGGCGCCGAGGGCGCTGCCGGCGACCCTGGCCCCAGCGCCACCGGCCTCGGCACGCTCTCCTCCTCCGGCTACGCCGGCGTCTCCGGCAGGGCTGGTACGCCGGGCACCACCGCCCAGGGCGGCGGCGGCGGCGGCGGCGCCAAGGGCGGCTCCGCCGCCAACCAGTGCACCCCCGAGTCCGCTGGTGGCGCCAGCGGCGGCTCCGGCGGCCCCGGCGGCTGCGGCGGCAAGGGCGGCAACCCGGGTGGGGCCGGCGGCGCCAGCATCGCCCTCATCAGCCTCGACGCCGAGCTCACCTTCACGGACGTCTCCCTCAAGACCGGCCGCGGCGGCCGCGGCGGCCACGGCGGGCCCGGTCAAGACGGCGGTCCCGGCGGCCTCGGCGGCCCGGGCGGCACCGTGCCGGACGGCGTCGAGAGCCTCAACGCCGGCTGCCCCGGCGGGCCGGGCGGCAGGGGCGGCAACGGCGGCAACGGTGGCGGCGGCCTCGGCGGCCACTCCCTCGGCATCGCCTTCCGCGGCGCGCCCCCACCCGCCGGCGGTCTCACCATCGCCACCGGCGAGGCCGGCCCCGGCGGCACCGGCAACGGCGACAGCGGCACCGCGGGCGTCAAGGCGGACACGCTGGAGTTTCCACGGTAGCGCCACGCCGGGGACGCACCCGACGGAGAAAATCGCGCTCGCCTGACGAAGACCAGGAAACGGACGGCATCGATCCGGAATGGCGTGCGGAGCGGGCATTTTGCTCCACGACCGCCGTACCGATCTTCACCGCCCTCGTCCCGATCGGTATGAGCTCGACGGCACCCTGCGTGCAGCAGGTCGCCCTCCACGCGAGCGCGACTCGGCGGGTCAGCCGGCTCCGATTCCACGCCGGCTGGGGGCCGATGGGCAGCCGGCACAAGTCTCCACTCACGCAAGTGGCCCGAGACCGGCTCAGCCCCGCTGTCGTCGCTTCCGGCAGACGCTTCCACCCCGGGGCTGGCTCCAGCCTGCTTCCGCGCGCACGGCGCGAGAGCCCCCGGATCGCGCAGGCGCGTCGATGCTGTCGAAGAAATCGACACGACCCCTCGCACTTTCCTGAGCCGATCGGCTCGCCCGCTCCGATTTCTCTTTAGGAGCCAACGAGCACCCCCTGCTGCCTCGCGCCACACCGGCTTGGGAGATTTTCGTGAGCAAAGAAGCCATTGTCGCCCCGACACGACGGCGACCCCCTCCCTGCGCGCGCGCAGCGCGCGCTTTGGGAGGGGCCGGCGGCGCGCAGGCGCGAAGCGCCGAGCACCGACGGGGGGTGGGCACCATCGCCATTCTCTGCTTCTTCCCCAGCACATCGCCAAGCTTCGGATCCAGCAGCGACTGCCCCCGCGACCCTCGCATCAGGCTGGTGGACGGAAGCGGTGGAGGCAGAGGCACGCCGGCGTGCCCTCGCCGCCACGGCTATTGCTCGTCAAGCGGCAAAGGCAGCTCCGCCGCCGGCGGAGACGAGATCCCCCTCGCCGCGAGCATCTTCTGCAGCCGAGCGAGCGTTTCCCTGCACCGGCGCTTCACCGTCGCCTCGCTCGACGCCACGCGCGCCGCGGTCTCAGCGATCGTCAGCCCCTGCTCGTAACGTAGCTCGAGCAGCAGCCGCCCCTCCGGAGAGAGCGCCGCGCGCGCCTCCTCAAGCGCATGAATGGCGCGCGCGTAATGCTCCCTCTCGATGAGCGCCTCCTCCCTCGAAGGCGCTCCACCGCCGTTCCACAGCGCGGCGGCCATGCCGATCGCCACGTCGTCGCACGTGTCTCCCAGACGCCGGTCGACGTCGCCGTCAGCGTCAGCGAACACGTCGGTCTCATCACGCAACGTCGCCGCCAGTTCGAAGCCGGCCCTGCGCATCGCCTCGACGAGCGAGCGCGCCGAGGGACGCACCTCTTGCGCGCAGTCGATCATCGCCCCGAAGACGCGCCGCCAGGCATAGGTCGTGAACCGCCCTCCCAGACGAGCGTCGTACGACCGGACAGCCAGCACGAGCGCCTCGTAACCGGCAGAGCGAAGCTCATCGCGCATCCCCGGAAACCGCCGGAGCGCGAGCGCCCAGGCGAGGCGGTTCACCATCGGGATCGCGCCCTCGACGAGCCTGCGCTGGCGCGGCGTCAGCGGAGGAGACGAGGCCCCGGCGCCCTCAGCGCTCGCCGCCCCCTCCGTGTGCGCCGCCCAGGCGGGACACGCCGCGCTCGGCTGCCCGAGCCCGTCCCTCATGCAGCTTGCCTACTCATGCAGCTCCCCTACCCGAGCGCGCCCCCCTCCCCCCCGCAGGCTCGGCGCACCCGCCCTCCTCGCCGGACAGCGCCGCGCCGCCCGCCGAGCCGCGGCCGGCGGGCGATGGACGCGCGCCGCTCCGCTCGACCCGCGCAGCCCGGCGCAGCCTGTCGACCATCGGCCGGACCTCGGGGTGCGTGGTGAGCACCACGAACAAGAGGTCGTCCATGGCGGCGATCGCCTCCGCCGGGAGCAGGCCGCGGTACGGCGACATCGCGCGCTCGATGTGCCGCACCACGACCGGATCGTCGAGCAGCGCCTCGTCGTCCTCAGCCTCGAGACCGACCTCCTCCTCGAGCTCATCATCCATCGAGACGCCTCCCGAGCCGGCAGCGCTCCGCGGCGCGAACCTCAATCCGAGAACGAGACGGTGAAGTTCTTCTCGGCGTCGACCCCGATCTGGAGCCGCTTCGGGAGCGGCCCCTCCGCCATCTTCTCGAGGACGGCGACCGAGAGCTGCGGCAGGAGCGACGCCCGGAGGATGTGATCGATGTTGCGCGCGCCCGTGTCGACCTCGGTGCAGCGCGCCGCGATCGTGTCGACGAGCGCGTCCGAGTACGACGCCTCGATCCGCTGGCTCTTGCGCAGGCGATCGACGAGCGCGTCCAGCTTGAGCCGCGTGATCTCGCCGAGCGCGTCGGGCGAGATCGGCAGGTACGGCACCGTCGTCATGCGGGCGAGCAGCGCCGGCTTGAAGTGCGCCGAGAGCGTCGGCTTGATCGCCTCGACCACCTCCTTGATGAACTCGCCGTCGGCGTCGAGCCGCCGCGTCGGGTCCTCTTCCCGCGCGGCGATCGTCATGTTCGTGATCTTGTCGGTCGCGAGGTTGCTCGTCAGGATGATGACCGTGTTCTTGAAGTCGACGAGCCGCCCCTCGCCGTCGCTCAGCATGCCCTTGTCGAACACCTGGTAGAACAGGTTCATCACGTCGGGATCGGCCTTCTCGACCTCGTCGAGGAGCACGACCGTGTAGGGCCGCTGGCGCACGGCCTCGGTGAGCATGCCGCCCTCGCCGTAGCCGACGTAGCCGGGCGGCGAGCCGATGAGCCGGGAGACCGTGTGCTTCTCCTGGAACTCGGACATGTTGATGACGGTCATCATCCGCTCGCCGCCGAACATGAGGTCGGCGATCCCGAGCGCGGTCTCCGTCTTGCCGACGCCGCTCGGCCCGACGAGCAGGAACACGCCCTGCGGCGTGCTCAGCGGCTTCAGGCCCGCGCGCGCGCTCCGGAGCTCCTTCGAGATGGTCACGATGCCGTGCGTCTGCCCCTTGATCCGCCGGGTCAGCCGGTCCTCCATCTCGAGGAGCGCCTTCACGTCGTCCTGGACCATCTTGCCGACGGGGATGCCCGTCCACGCCGCCACGACGCTCGCCACCATGGCCTCGTCGACGTCCGGCCGGATCAGCGGCACCTCGCCCTGGCTCTGCTTGAGCTCGTCGAGGGCCTTCACGACCTCGCGGCGGGCGGCGTCGCGCTCCTCGTTCGACTTCGCCTCGTCCATCTTCTTGCGGGCGTCGATGACCTTCTGCGTGCCGGCCGTCTCCTTCGCGTAGGCGGCGCGCACCGCTTCGAGCTCGGCCTTCGCCTTGGAGAGCCGGTCCTTGAGCTCGGCTACCCGCTCGGCGTCGATGTGCACGCCCTTGTCCCGATCGCGCTCGAGCGCCTTGAGCTCGGTCTCGGTGTTCACGATGAGGATCTCGGCGTCCTCGACCGCGGCGGGGCGCTGCTGCAGCGCGACCTTCACCCGCGCCGCGCACGTGTCGAGCAGGTCGACCGCCTTGTCCGGCAGCTGCCTGCCGGTCAGGTAGCGCGCCGAGAGCCGCACCGCGGCGGTCACCGCCTCGTCCTGGATGATGACGTTGTGGGCCTGCTCGAACTTCGGCCGGAGCCCGCGGAGCATCACGACGGCGGCCGGCTCGCTCGGCTCGTCGACCTTGACGGGCTGGAAGCGCCGCTCCAGCGCCGCGTCCTTCTCGAAGTACTTCTTGTACTCGCTCCACGTCGTGGCCGCGATCGTGCGGAGCTCGCCGCGGGCGAGCGCCGGCTTGAGCAGGTTGGCCGCGTCGCCGCCGCCCTGCTGGCCGCCCGCGCCGATCAGCGTGTGCGCCTCGTCGATGAACAGGATGATCGGCTTCGGCGACCCCTTCACCTCGGCGATCACCTGCTTCATGCGGTTCTCGAACTCGCCCTTCACGCCGGCGCCCGCCTGGAGCAGGCCCATGTCGAGCCCGAGGATCTCGACCCCTTGCAGGAGCGGCGGCACCTTCGGGTTCTCCGGCGTGCTCTCGACGATGAGCAGCGCGAGCCCCTCGACGAGCGCCGTCTTGCCGACGCCCGCGTCGCCGACGATGATCGGGTTATTCTTGCGGCGCCGCGCGAGGATGTCGATGACCTGCCGGATCTCCCGCTCGCGGCCGAAGATCGGATCGATCTGCCCCGCGCGCGCCTTGCCGGTGTAGTCGACGCAGAACTTCGCCAGGGCCGAGTCGGGCCCGGCGCTCGCCATCCCGGCCGGCAGCTTCCCCGCCCCGGGCGCGCCCGCGCCCGCCGACGCCGCGGCGGCCTCGGCCTCTTCCTTCGAGCCGGAGACGATCTTGGAGAGGTTCGACTTGAGATCGTCTTTCGAGATGCCCTCGAGGTAAGCGCCGATGCCGCTCACCGAGTACCGGGTCGGCTGCTGGACGAGGCGCTGGAAGAGCACGCCGCTGCGCACCCGCTGGTAGCCGTATTCCATGGATCCGACGAGATAGGCGTCCTGCATCCACTCGAGCATCGTCGGAGAGAGCACCGGCCGCCCGGCGTTGCCCTTCCTCAGCTCCTCCAGGCTGCGCTGGAGCGCGGCGCGGAGGTGCGACGGGTCGAGATCATAGTGGGATACGAGAAACGCGATGTCGGAGTTCGCGTCGTCGAGCAGCGCGAGGAGCAGGTGCTCGAGCGTGACCTCGTAGTGGCGCGCGTTGACACACTGGCCAATCGCCGCCTCGAGGGCAGAGGTGCAGTTCTTGGTGAGTCGCTTGACGATGGCCTTGGTGTCGACGAGCTGCATGCGCGGTATGCTAACCGAGGCGCGCCCTCGTCCGAAAGCGCCGTCGTCAGCCGCGCCCCTTGGGCTTCTTCTCCGCGGCCTCCGGGGCGCGGCCCGCGCCCCCGCCGGCCTCTCCGCGGTCCCGCGCGGGCGGCCTCGCCCCGCCGCGGGCCGCCTCGACGCGTGGCGCGGCGCCGCGCGACGCCGGCGCCGCGCCGTCTTCGGCCCTCTCGTCCTTCGCCTGCGCGACGGCCGCCTCGCTCGAGGCGACGCGGTCCACCATGTCGGGCCGTATCCGCAGCTTCAGCAGGGCGCCGACGCGGAGCTTCTGGCCCGGGTCAATCCCGTTATCGCGCGCGACGTCCTCGACGTCGATGACGAACTGCCGCGCCACGCCGATCAGCGTATCGCCGGGCCCGACGCGGTAGAGCATCACCTCGCGCCCGGATCGCGCCGCGCGCGGGGCCCGCGATCGCGTCGGGGCGTACGCCGCGTCGTCGTCGGACGGGCGCTCCGCGCCGTCGTCGAGCGAGGCCACGGGGTCGCGCATCGCGCGCCGCTTGCCGCTCGCGGGCCGGTCGTCGTCGTCCGCCGGGTCCGCCGCCCGCCGCCGCGCGGGCTTCGGGAGCAGCGAGAGCAGGCTGTCGTCGTCGAGGCTCCTCCGCCGCGGCGCGAAGTCGCGCCCGCCGAGCAGGTCGACCGGATCGAGGATCGACGCGTCGTCCGTGGCGAGCTGCTCCGCGGAGAGCATCGCGGGCAGGGCCGCCTGCGCCCGCGCCAGCGTGTCCGACGGGAGCATCACGATGAAGTCCCCCCGGCCGGGCGGCACGCGGTCCCCGAGGATGTCGGGGTTCAGCGTCCGCAGCGTCGACGTCGCCACGCCCGCGGCCTTCGCCAGGGTCTTCAGCGGCGTCCCCGGGGGCGCCGCGATCTCGGCGGCGTCGAGCGGCCGGCTCACCGCGACCTGGTCGAACCCGAACCGCTCCAGGTTGTTCGCCACGATCGCCGCCGCCCCGATCTTCGGCACGTAGGCGGCCGTCTCCGAGGGGATCGCCTCCTGGCGCGCCAGCTCGTTGAAGTCGGACGTGCCGTACCGATCGATGCGGTCGAGCAGCTGCTCGTAACCCATGTTGTAAGCCGCGAGCGCGAGATCCCAGCTGCCGAAGCGCATGTAGAGATCGCGCAGGTGGTGGGCCGCGGCCTGCGTGGCGAGGCGCGGGTTCTTGCGCTGGTCGAGGTGCCGCGTCTGCTGCAGCCCGTACACCGCCCCCGTGGCGGGCATGAACTGCCAGAGCCCGACGGCGCCCGCCGGCGACTTCGCCCGCGGGTCGAAGCCGCTCTCGATCATGGCGACCCAGATGAGATCTTCCGGCAGCCGCCGGTCCCGGAGCTCGGCCTGGACCATCTCCTGGTAGCGCCCGCTCCGCTTCAGCCACGTCTCGAACATCGCCCGGCCGCGGTCGGTCCGCGTGAAGAAGCGGACGTACTTCAGGGTGCGGCGCGACACGGAGAGCCGGAGGTCCGGCAGCTGGAGCTTCGAGAGCGCCTCGGCGCCGGCCGCGTCGAGGTCGTCCACGTCGTCGGCGTAGCTGCCCTCGGCGGAGAACGCGCGCGGCGGCCGCGAGAAGCTCGGTCGATCCACCTCGCAGGACGCGCCCTCCCGCGCATCGCGCCCCGCGGCGTCGCGCAGCCGGAGCAGCTCCCGCGACTCGCTCCCCGCCGGCAGCGCCGGCGCGCCGACCCCGCGCGCCGGCGGCGCGAACGGCGCCGGCGCGGCGATCACCGGCGCGGCGGCGAGCGCCGCGACCGGCGCCCCGGCCCGCGCTCCGCCCAGCTGGTAGGTCGACACCGCCGACTGGACCGACGAGATCGCCGACTGGGGCGCCGCCATCCCGACCCCGTAGCCAAACGCCAGGGCCGAGACCATGGGAGGGATCTTATGGACGAGGCTCATGTGTGGTTTAAGGTCGCACCATGTAGGCAAACTGGTCAAGAAAGCGATCGGCTCGCGTTCGCCGCGCGCTGCGGCCGGTGGGCGGACCGCGCGTCGGCGGCATTGCCGGAGCGGACGGGCGTCAGGCACTCCCGTGCGGCGGAGCGGGTCTGCTAGTCTGCACCCATGCCGGCGGCGCTCTCGGCCCGCGTGTCCGACACCCAGGCCAACCAAAGCTTCGAAGCTTCGTTCGAGCGCTTCCCTGTCCGGATCGGCAGGAACCAGCTGAACGACCTTCACATCGACCGGCCGTACATCTCCCAGTTCCATGCGGCGGTGGACGTGCGCGATCGCCGGATCCTCGTCCGCGACCTCGGCTCGACCAACGGGACGATGTTCGCCGGGCACCGGCTGGCGCGCGACACCTCGGTGGACGTGAGCAGCCAGCCGGAGATCACGATCGGCCCGATCCAGATCCGGCTCGCGATCGTCGAGGCGCCGCTGAAGTCGGAGAGCCCGAGCGACGGCACGCTGCTCGGCACGGGCGGCGAGAACCTCTCCGCGCTGCTCCACCCGCAGAAGCGCGCCGCGCCCGGCGGCGAGGACCCGTACCTGCGCCAGGTGGTGCCGTACCTGGAGGCGTACCGGACCGCGTGGGCCGCGGTGTACCGGATGATCTGGGATCACCTCGCGCGCCTCCCGCCCGACGCGCGCCAGAGCTACCTGCGCCGGCTGGGCGAGGAGCACCCGAGCGTGCTCGCGGAGCGGGATTTCCAGAAGATCTCCCAGTACTACGGCGTGGACTACCGCACGCTCGGCGAGCTGGCGCCGGCGAACGCCGCGTTCGCCGCGCTGTCCGAGCTGGCGGGCGCCCTCGCGCCCGGCGCGAAGCCCCCGGACGACGTGGCGGGCATCGTCAACTTCGCGCGGCGGCTCCGCGACACGATGGAGGTCTTCCTGAAGTGCTTCGTGAGCTTGCGCGACGGCTACCAGGAGTTCGAGGCCGAGGTGCTGGCCCGCGATCGCTCTGCGGAGACGGACAAGGTCGCGAACGCGAAGGACGCGAAGGAGCTCGGCACGGTCCTGCTCACGCCGGTCGGCGGGCCGGAGGCCGCGCGGCACCTCCACGAGATCTTCGTCGATGTCATGAGCCACCAGATCGCGCTCCTGAACGGCGTGATGGGGGGCGTGAGGTCGCTGCTCGTGAAGCTCGCGCCGAAGACGCTCGAAGAGAAGCTCGAGCGCGAGGGCAAGAAAGGCGGGCTGTTCTCCAGCAAGTACGAGGAGCTCTGGAAGCTCTACGAGCGCCGCCACGGCGACTACTCGGGGGAGGACAAGGAGACGTTTAGGGAAATATTTGGCGAGCAGTTCTCTCGGGCGTACGCTGCGACCGCCGGAGAGGACTACGGGTCATCCGGCGAGTCGGGAGGCAGGAGCATCGTCCGCTTCCCCGTCTCTGGGAATTCGAACAAACGGTAGCGCCCCAAAACGGCGGGGCTTCGCGCGGCGCGCCGCGCCTCGAGCTCGCCGCCCTTCTCCGGTGGCGCGGCCGAACGCGAGGCGCCGTTCATGCGAATCAGGGAGAAAGTCGTAGCAGCAGGTTGTCTTTCGGTCGCCGCGTGCCTCCTCGCCCCGCGCGAGGCGGCCGCGGAGGCGGAGCGCGATAAGGGCTGGGCCACGGTCTCGGACGTGAGCCTCGTGCTGGGCTCCTCGGTCGTCTTCCTGATGCCGCGCGTTTACTACAGCGATCCCGAGGCCACGGTCGGCTGGAAGGGGCGCTGGCATTTCTCGGTCCTGGCGCCCGCGATGACGATGACCGCGCTGACGCTGCTCGTGGATCTGCCGATCAAGGACGCGATCGAGTCGACGCGCCCCGGATGCGGGATCGAGGAGACGAAGACGGCGCTGCCGGACTCGGGCTGCGAGTCCTTCGGCGGCCCTTCGACGCACGCGTTCGCCTCGTGGGGTGCGACGGGCGCGGGCACGGGCATCTTCCTGGTCGACACGTTCCGGTACTCGTCGGGTCGCTTCAACGCCGGCGGTTTCATCGGCAATGTCGCCTTCCCCCTCACCGCCTCGGTCGTGACCACGATCGCCCGCGGCGTCGCCCCGGAAGGCACGCGGCCGCACGAGAACGCCGGTCAGATCGCGATCGGCGGCGTCACCGGCTTCCTGAGCGGCCTCGCCGTCGGCACCGCCTACGCGATGTTCCAGCGTCCGAACTGCGGTTACGGCAACGCGCTGTTCTGCTGGTAGCCGCCGCAGCTCGCCGGCGTGTCCCCCTCGCCGGCGAGCCTTCCTCGCCGTCGTGACGGCAACTTTCCTCTCCGACCATCCTCTCGCTCTCGCGGCGGCGGCCTTCCTCTCCGGCGCCCCCCCTCCTCCAGCGCCGGGCGGTTCACCGTCGCGTCCTCGACGTGCCCCCTCTCCTTCGTCGTCCGCTGAGGCGGCGCTGGGGCCAGCGCCGCCGCTGCAGTTCTAGTCCTGTCCGACGACGCGCTCCCAGAGCGGATCATTCGACGAGAAGAGCGTATCCCGCTCCACCCGGAGGAACCGCTGGAACTCGACGCGGCGGAGCTCGCGGTCGCTGTCGCGGTTGCCGTCGTCGTACTTCACGATCTTCACGCGCACCTGCTCGAGCAGCTGGATGCCGTTCGGTTTGTAGGACACGTCGGTGCGCAGCACGTAGCGCGCGTAGAGCCCGCGTTCGGTGACGGAGGGCACCACCGCGGTCCGTTCCAGGTCGACGGAGGCCGCCTCGATCAGGCGTCCTCGTCGCGCCAGGTAGAAGTGGGCCCGTTGCCGGCAGTCGTCGGGATCCGGGCAGCTCTTCGTCTCGGCGACGACGAGGTTGTCGTTGCCGAGGCGCACCGGGGACAGCTTGGTCCCCTTGGCCGGCGCGCGGAAGCTGCCGATCCCGTAGACGTCGGCCCGGTCGCCCGCCGCGCGCACGAGCGCCACGAGGCCGCCCTCGTCGCCGTTCTCGAACTTGAGGGCGCGCACCCAGATGGCGCGCAGCCCCTCCGGCCCGGAGCGGATCTCGACCTCGTCCGGATCGATCTTGCGCGGCCAGCCGGACTTGGAGACGCCGCCGCGCAGCGTCTCGTTGGCGAACACGTAGTGCCCGGTGCAGTCGACGTCGGTCGGCCCGAGCCCGCGCTCCTCGCTGTAGCTGGGGACGACGACCCCCAGCCACTGGTCGGGATCGAGGGTGCGGACGGCCGCCTTGGTGCCCGCCGCGCGCCGCGCGGGCGGGAGCTGGGTCGTGCAGACCGGAATCGGGTTCTGCTTGCGTGTCTGCAGCTCGCCGTGCGGCTGCTCGGGGTACGCTCCGCAGCCCGCGAGGGCGGCGGCGAGCCCCAGGCCGACGACGAAGCCGAAACGAACGATGCTCACGCGTCCTTCGTATCATGCAAGGCGTCGCCGAGGCGAGTTCGCGACCGAAGCCCCTGGCCGGCCACGCTGGCCGGCCAGCCCCGTTGGCCGGCCAGCCGCCTTGGCCGGCCAGCCCCCTTGGCCGGCCAGGCCACCTTGTTCTCCATGTCGGCGGTCGTGCCCACCCTCGGATCGCGCCGTCGCGCCGCGCATCGTCGCGTCGCCTACAGCGTCTGCAACGCGCTCGACACACGAGCGCCGCAGGACCGCAGCGGTGGGCCAGCGGACGGAATATTGCGGCCATCGGAGACAGAGGGAGCTACAGGCGCCGGCTGCCCTCGGACACAAAAGTCTTGACGCTCCCATATAGGGAGTTACCTTCTGGGCTCCCTGCGCTGTTCAGGGATAGAGATACGATGAGAGTCGTATCTCTGGGTATCCAGACTCCTACTCCCGAGGGGACGAGCCGTCTGCCAGCGCGCAATGGGGCGTAGACTGAGCCCAGGCGGCGAGACTTCGAAGGAAGAGGCAATTGATCATGGCGTTGCAAGCTCATCTCACGTTGAAGGGTGTTACCCAGGGCCCCATCGACGGCTCGGTCACCCAGAAGGGTCGCGAGAAGTCCATCGCTGTCATCTCGGTGCAGCATCAGATCGTGAGCCCGCGTGACCCGGCGACCGGGATGCCCAGCGGGAAGCGCCAGCACAAGCCCTTCGTGATCACGAAGGAGCTCGACAAGGCGACCCCCCTTCTCTACAACGCCCTGGTCAACAACGAGAGCATCTCGGAGTGGACGCTCAAGTTCTTCACGCCGGGCACCGCGGCGTCGAAGAACGTCGGCAAGGAGCAGAACCACTACACCGTCAAGCTCACGAACGCGACGGTCGCCAGCATCGACTTCCACATGGAGAATACCCGCCGCCCGGATCAGCGGGACATCCCGGAGTACGAGAAGATCGCCTTCACGTACCAGAAGATCGAGTGGTCCTATGACGACGGCGACGGCGCCCGCCAGGCGGACGACGACTGGGAGGCGCCGAACCAGTAGCCCCTAGCCCCTAGCTTCGGGTCTCGTCGCGCCGGGCGGCCTTCGGGTCGCCCGGTCGCGTTTGTCGTCATGGATCCGAGCCGGCCGGGAGGTCGCTCGAATTCAGGCGTGGCGATACCGCGTCCTAGGATCAGAATGTCGGCATGCCCCTCAACGCCTACCTCAGACTCGTCGGCGCAAAACAAGGGGAAGTCAGGGGCTCCGTCACCCAGAAGGGGCGAGAAGGTAGCATCCTGGTCACCGAGGTGTTCCACTCGCTGGTGGGGCCGCGCGATCCGGTGACCGGTCGCCCGACGGGCAAGCGGATGCACAAGCCCTTCATCGTCACGAAGGACCTCGACCGGTCCACCCCGCTCCTCCTGAGCATGCTCAGCCACAACGAGAGCATCCCCCGCTGGGAGCTCCAGTTCTATCGGTCGGTCGCGATCGGCGTCGAGAAGCCGGTCTTCACCGTCCAGCTCACGAACGCGAACATCTCGAGCATCCAGTTCCACATGCTCAACGTGCGGCACCCGTCGCTGGCGCGCGTGCCCGAGCAGGAAGAGGTCGCGTTCACGTACCAGAAGGTGCTCTGGACCTGGAACGACGGGGGCATCTCGGCCGAGGACGACTGGCTCACCCCGCGCTGAACGCCGGGCTTCCGCTCGAGGCGCGAGCTGATCTACGATCCGCGCCGTGGCCGGCGCATCGCTCCTCACCCGCATCCAGCACGCGGCCGACCCGCACTCGACGGAGCGGCACAGCTACCGGGATCACGACCTCGAGTCGGCCATCCTGATGCACCTCGGGCACATGCTGAACACCCGCCAGGGCAGCTCGCTGACCTGCCCTGACTACGGCCTCATGGAGGTCTCCGAGGTGCTGCACGAGTTCCCGGAGGCGATCGGCCTGGTTCAGCGCTCGCTCAAGAACTGCATCCAGACCTACGAGCCGCGGCTGAAGAACGTGCAGGTCCGGCACGTGCGCAGCGACTCGGTGCTGCAGTCGATGGTCCTCGAGTTCGAGATCACCGCGCAGATCCAGTTCCCCGACGGCCGGCGCCAGGCGCTCCGGCTCGGCGCCGCGGTGGACCAGAGCGGCAACGTCCGGATGACGTAGCGTCCGCGCGGCGGCCGAGCTCACGGCGGTTGACACGCTCCGGCCCTGGCGGTCGACTGGCGGTGGCGAGAGGATGTTCAACAAGTACTACCAGGACGAGCTCACCTACCTGAGGGACCTGGGGCGGGAGTTCGCCGCGGCCTACCCCGGGATCGCGCCCATGCTCGCGGAGCGCGGCGGCGACCCCGACGTCGAGCGCCTGCTCGAGGGCGTCGCCTTCCTGACCGGCAAGATCCGGCAGAAGCTCGACGACGAGCTCCCCGAGGTGATCCACTCGGTCGCGTCGCTGCTCTTTCCGCACTACCTCCGCCAGATCCCGGCGACGTCGATCATCGAGTTCACGCCGCTCCCGAACGTCGTGCGCGAGAAGCTCGTCGTGGCCCGGCACGCGGAGGTCGGGTCGGTGCCGGTCGACGGCGTCTCGTGCCGGTTCCGCACGACGCAGGACGTCGAGCTCGTCCCGCTCGCGGTGGAGGACGTGCGCGTCGACACGGGCGCGCAGCTCGCGCAGACGCTCCGCATCGAGCTCCGCCTGACCGGGGGCGCCGCGCTCGCGGGCCTGTCGCTCTCGTCGCTGCGCTTCTACATCCACGGCGAGCGCCGGCTCCAGGACGACCTCCGCCTCTGGGTCGGCGCGCACGTCGACACCGTCGCGCTCGCCGCCGTGGACGCGTCCGGGCGCGACACGACGATCGCGTCGCTCCCGGCGCGCGCCGTGCGGCTCACCGGCTTCACCGACGAAGAGGCGCTGATCCCGTATCCGAAGACGGTCTACCCGGGCTTCCGGCTCCTGCAGGAGTTTTTCACGCTCCCGCAGAAGTTCGCGTTCTTCGAGGTGACCGGCCTCCAGGCGCTCTCGGCGGAGCGGATCTCCGACCGGTTCGCGATCCTGCTGCAGTTCAGGGACGGGCTCCCGCCGGGGACCCGGGTCAGCCGGGAGAACCTCCGGCTGTTCTGCTCGCCGGTCGTGAACCTGTTCGAGCACACGAGCGATCCGATCAAGCCCGAGGCCACCAAGCACGAGTACCTGTGCCGCCCGGCGGGCGCGACGCCCGCGGCCTTCGAGATCCACAGCATCGACAAGGTCGTCGGCATCGCCCGCCGCACGAGCCAGCGCGTCGAGATCCCCTCGTTCTTCAGCTTCCAGCACGAGCTCGATCCCGAGGCCGCCGCGCGGACGATCTTCTACCAGACGCACCTCCGCCCGGCCGCGATCGGCGACGGCATCGACATGTACCTGTCGTTCGGCTCGCCGCAGGACGCGGGGGCGCTCCCCGAGTTCGACGTGATCAGCATCGAGGCGACGAGCACGAACCGCCGCCTGCCGGCGCAGCTGAAGCTCGGCGATCTGCGGGTGCCGACGGCGACCTCCCCCGCGGTGGCGAGCTTCACCAACCTCACGGGCGTCACCGCGCCGCTCCCGCCGCCGATCGGGCGCGAGCTGCAGTGGCGCGTGCTGGCCCACATGGCGATGAGCTACCGCTCGATCACCGAGCTCGAGGTGCTCCGGGCGACCGTCGATCTCTACAACTTCCAGGCGATCGTCGATCGCCAGGCGGCGCGCGCGAACCAGCTCCGCCTGGCCGCGATCAAGTCGATCCGGGTGCGGCCGACCGACCGGCTGTACCGGGGCGCGCCGGTGCGCGGCGTCGCGGTCGACATCGAGCTCGACGAGGGCGGGTTCGTCGGCGAGGGCGAGATGTACCTGTTCGCGAGCATCCTCAACGAGATGCTCGGGTCCTACGTCTCGCTGAACTCGTTCACGCAGCTGACGGTCACCGGCACGAACACACGCGTGGTGCACAAATGGGACCCGAAGAGCGGCAGCCTGACGCTGATCTGAGGCCGGCCGCGCCGAAGGGCGCCGCGGCCGCGGACCCCGCGGCGCTGGAGGCGCTCCGGCGCTTCGCGGAGACGGCGCCGCGCTTCTCGTACTACCGCCTCGTCTACCTGCTCGAGCGGCTCTCCCCCGCCGCGCCGCCGGTCGGCCAGCTCGGGCCCGTGCAGGACGAGCGCATCCGGCTGCGCGGCGATCCGTCGCTCATCTTCGCGTCGAGCGACGTGAGCGAGCTCGCGCCGGTCAAGGGCCCGGACGGCGTCGAGCGGGCGCGCGTCTCGACCACGTTCCTCGGCCTGTACGGCTCGGTGTCGCCGCTGCCGGCGTACTTCATCGAGCAGATCGCGCTGGCCGACTACCAGGGCGGGCCGCAGCCGGTCCGCGAGCTGCTCGACGTCTTCCACCACCGGCTCCTGTCGCTGCTCTACCGCGCGTGGACCAAGTACCGGCTGCCCGTCACGTACCGCAAACAGGGCGCCGATCCGTTCTCGCGCCGGATGCTCTGCGCGGTCGGGCTCGACGGGTTCCGCGACTACGAGACGCCGCTCGATCGCTTCTTCTTCCTCCGCTACGCGCCGATCCTCGCCTCGAAGTCGCGCTCGGCGCGGAACCTCGAGACGGTGCTCTCCGAGATGCTCGGGCGCATCGGCGTGAAGATCGAGCAGTTCGTCGGCCACTGGACGAAGATCGAGAAGCCGTTCAGGAACAAGCTCGGCGTGATGAACCACCAGCTCGGCGAGAGCCTGACGCTGGGGCGCTACGTGTTCGACGGGTCGGGGCGCTACAAGGTCGTGCTCGGCCCGGTCGGCTACGACGAGTACCTCTCGTTCCTGCCCGGCGGCCAGCGTCAGGAGCTCGTCCGCGGCATCATCGAGACGTTCACGCCGGGCATCCACGACGTGATGCTCGAGATCCACGTGGACACGGAGGAGGCGCCGCGGTTCCAGCTCGGCTCGCCGCGCGCCTCGACGCTCAAGCGCACCGCGTGGATCGGCGGCTCCGCGGCGGAGCGGCTCGTGATCACGATCCCCCTCGACGACAAGCACCTCGCGGGCGGCGACGAGGAGGACGAGGAGGATCGGGGCGAGCCCCCGCCGACGTGACGGGAGGCGCGCGCCGCGCGGTCAGTACACGGTGAGGCTCTGCAGCGCGGCCGTGATCTCGTCGGCGTTCGCGTCGATGTTCTCGTGGTGCACGATCTGCACGAGCAGGACGCGGCGGGGGCTCCGGACGAGGATCTCGTGGGCGAACGCCTCGGACACCGGCTTCGAGGGGATCTTCGCCTTGACGAGGTAGCTGCGCCCCTGCGTGTTCGCGGTGGCCACCGGGGCGCGGCCGGAGAGGATCTGCGCGCCCTGCTCCTCCAGGTCGGCCTCGTAGCGCTTGAGCACGTCGGGCCACGGGTCCTCGGGGCTGTCGATGCGCTCGTAGATCGAGAACAGGAACTGGCGCGGGGACTGGTACGTGATGAAGCGGCGCTCGGGCGTGTAGTCGGCGCCGCCGACGTTCCAGTCCATCGGGCGGCTCATGCGGACGTCGCCGTTCATGAGGCCCACGCCGATCCGGCGCGGCACCCGGTCGGTGGCCGGGGCGTCGAGCGGCGGGAAGTACACCTCGAAGCTCTGGTCCTTGCTCAGCAGCCCGCTGGCGCCGTGGAGATAGAAGACTTCGTCCTGCTTGGGGGCGGTGGGCGACCCGCCGCAGCCGGCGAGCAGCGCGATCGCGGCCGCGGCGGCGCAGGCCGCGCCGGCGCGCCCCGCGGCGGCCGCGAGCCCTGCGCGGAGGGCGGGGACGTGCGCGAGCATCGGCATTCCGAGGTGCCTCATCGGCCGAACTTTAGGCCAGCGGGGGCGCGCCAGCCAAATGTTCGCAGAGGAGTTTGCCCTCGGGGCGTCCGGCATTGAATGATTGCCCGGCCCGGGCAGCGCTGCGCCCGCCGATCGAGGCGACGCCCCAGGTGCCGCGAGAGAGCCATGTCGAACGAAAGCAAACCGAGCCGCAAGGGCGCGCCCGCCGGAGCACCGGCGGCGAGCGCGTCGAGCCCCCCCTGCAGCATGAGCCCCGCCCGCGGGCGTCCGGCGCCGAGCCGCGCGCCAGGGCGCCCCGCGCTCGCGGCGGCGTTCGCGCTCTCGCTGGCGGTCCCGGCGTGCAGCGGCATCGACGCCGGCGTGGAGTACCCGAACGATCTGCCCGAGATCGACAGGTTCCTCTTGACGCCGGAGAACGGCCGCGAGTCGTCGCTCGCGTTCGGGGAGTTCAAGGTGGGCCCCGAGGCGTGCCAGGGCGTCGACACGCACCCGGTGACGCAGAAGCTCGCGCCCGACGACCTCGCGCGCTTCCTGTCGGCGCAGGGCGCCGGGAGCATCGCCCCGAAGCAGGCGAGGTCGAACCTGTACTGGTTCGACTTCCCTGCGAGCGACAAGTCGTTCGTCCGGCTGCGCCTCGCGGTGCTCGAGGATTCGGAGCACGCGACGAAGGATCTCCACGATGCGGTGCTGCAGCACGGGCCGGGCTGGTGGGGCGTCCGCCGCTCGAACCTCGCGGTGCTGGCGCCGAAGGCGAGCCTGCGGGAGGCGATGGCGTTCGCGATCAAGTACAAGCTCGTCTGCTGGGGGGTGTTCACGTACGCGGGCAACGACGACGCGTACGTCGTCCCCGGGCCCTACGCGGAGCTTTGAGGCGAGCCGCCCACGCGTGAGGCCGAGGCGCCCCCCGGCGCCGCGCGCCTTGGCGGCCTCGGCGGGTCTGGCCCACCTGCGGGGAGTCCGCGTAGACTGCGCCCATGCGCCGTTACGTCATGTTCGCCGCCGCCGTCGCTCCGATCCTCGTGGCCGCCGCCGTCACCGTGCCCGGCTGCGGCGAGGAGTTCGAGAACATCTGCGCGTTCCTCAGGGATCCGAACAGCTGCTACGCGACCTTTCACGACGACATCAACGACAGGTGCGGCGCTCCGGGCGCAGGGAATGGGCCGAAAGGCAGCTTCGCGACCCGTGAGAAGCTCGACGTGTGCTTCCTCGAGGGTGGCGGGCAGGTCATCTTCGATCCGCCGCTCGACATCGCGGCGTTCCCCCCGACGAGCGTCTCGTTCAAGCGCATCGACGCCCAGGCGCAGGAGTGCGGATCGTTCACGTACGCGGGGGAGTTCACCTACTCCGTGACGATCAATCCTTGCGGTGAGCCCGAGAACGCCGGTGGTGCGGGAGGCGCCGGCGGCAGCGCCATGCTCCCGCAGTGCGACGATGGCAGCGGCAATGAGGGTGGCGGCAGCGACGGTGGCGGCGGCAACGCCGGGAACGGCGGCAGCGGCACTGGCGGAAGCGGCGGCGGCAGCAGCGCCGAGGTCCTCAGCGTGCACGGCGGGACTGTCTCCATCACGACACCGGAGGGCCGGGACATCCTCGATGTGAGCTGCGCCGACGGGACTTCGCACCATTTCAACCGGATCGACGCCGCCGAACGGGAGTGTGGCGGCTTCGACCAGCTGCTGCCGAGGGCGGTGCTCGAGTCGAGCGCTGGCCTTCAGCCTCCGCCGAAGGCTGACCTGACGGACGCTGAGGAGGTGGAGAAGTACGCCGGATTCATCAGCTTCCGCGTCCACTACCCGCCGTTCGATCCGCAGACCGACAATGAGGGTATCGTGAAGGAGACGCCCGCCGCGGTGGTCGAGTACTTCAATTGCCTGATTCCACCGGCTGCGCCGCTCTGCTTCAACGGCGAGAAGGATGGCCTGGAAACCGACATCGACTGCGGCGGCACGCTTTGCGATAGGGACTGCGGGGATGGGCAGGCCTGCGTCACCCCTAACGACTGCACCTCCCGGAGATGTGAAGTCGACCCCTCGACCGGCTTCAAGACATGCCAGGCTGCCGAGGGCGAGGGTGAAGGCGGCGCAGGCGGCACCGGCGGGGCAGGCGGCACCGGCGGGGCAGGCGGCACCGGCGGCACGGGCGGACAGTGAGCTCCGTGGAGGGCTGGGCCTGCGACGCAGCGCCCAGCCGCTCTCCGCTCACGCCACCAGCACCTTCACCACGAACGTCGTGCTCCCGAGCCGCAGCCGGTCGTTGTCGCGCAGCTGACGGCGCTCGCCCTGCCCGAGGCGCTGCTCGTTGACGAAGGTGCCGTTGCGCGAGCCGTCGTCCTCGATGAACACCTGGCCCGTCGTCGGGTCGGCGTGGAGCGACGCGTGCCGCGACGAGGCGCTCGCGTCGGGCAGCCCGATCTCCGTCGTCGGATCCGCCCCGGCGCGCCCCACCTGGGTGCGCCCGCTGTAGATCGGCCAGAAGCTGCCCCCCGGGTCGTTCTGGAACGTCACGAGGAAGCCGACGAGCACGCGTGACGGCTGCCCCGGGACCGGCTGCACCGCCGCCGGCTGCACCGCGCCCTGCACCATCGGCGGCGCGACGATCGCCGGCGCCCTGCCCTGCGCCGCCGCAGGCACCGCGCCCTGCACCATCGGCGGCGGCGCCATCCCCCCGCCCTGCACCAGCGGCGGCGGCGCCACCGCTCCTCCCTGTACCAGCGGCGGCGGCGCCATCCCCCCGCCCTGCACCATCGGCGGCGGCGCCATCCCCCCGCCCTGCACCAGCGGCGGCGGCGCCACCGCCCCGCCCTGCACCAGCGGCGGCGGCGCCACCATCCCCGGCGCCGCCGTCGGCACGACCATCGGCGGCTGCGCGACCATCTGCGGGGGCGTGCCGAAGATCGGCGCCGGCGACCCGGCCGGCTGCCCCATCGCGCCGCCCATCGGCGCGCCGGGCACGATGCCCGGGATCGGCGACGCCAGCGGCGGCTGGGCGGGCGTGACGCCCGGCTGGTTCATCGGAGGCGACGACGGCTGCGACGTGAGCCCCGCCGAAGGAGCCGCACGCGCCCACGGAGAGACCGGGAACGGAGAGTCCGCGCCGCTCGAGAAAGGGACGCCTCCCGACGACGCCGCGAGACCACCCCCCACCCCGACCTGAGGAGGAGGCGGGTAGGCCCCTTGCGCGCCGCCCACCGCGCCGTACCCCTGCGGCACCGCGCCGCCGTAGCCGGAGGCGACCGATTGCCCCGGATAGCCCGGTGGGCCAGGCGGAGCGTAGGCGCCCGCGCCGCCCTGCACCGGCGGCGGAGGCGCGACCGGACCGGAGGCCGAAGGCGCAGCCCCCGCCACGCTCGCGCCGCACATCGTGCAGGCAGCGTCGGTTTCCTTGAGCATCCACGCGCAGTTCGGGCACGGCCTCATGCGACCACGAGGCTACCGATTCGCTTGACATCCGTCGAGACGAAAGCCGGCGGCAAGCGCGCGCACGCCCGCGGCTCCCGGCACGGCGAGCGACGAGCCGCTCGCTCCTCTTGACGAAAGAGTTGACGAAAAAGGCGCCGCGCGTCCAAGGCGCGCGGCGCCTCGCAGACCGATCGCAGAGCGATCGCTCGTGGATCAGTTGCTCGCGATCGAGCTCTTCTCCGACTTCTCCAGCTCCTTCTTCTCGCCGTCCTTCGACTCCTCGGTCGCGGGCGCGGGCTCGGGCATCCGCTCGAGCGCGGCCTCCAGGACCTGCTCCATCCGGCTGACGAAGAAGAACTGCAGCTCGTCCACGACCTCCTTCGGGACCTCCTCGAGATCCGCCCGGTTGCGCTCGGGGACGATGATGCGCTTGATGCCGGCGCGGTGCGCCGCCAGCACCTTCTCCTTCAGGCCGCCGATCGGGAGCACCCGACCGCGGAGCGTGATCTCGCCCGTCATCGCGACGTCGTGGCGGACCTTGATCCCGGTGAGGAGCGAGACGAGCGCCGTGAACATCGTCACGCCCGCGCTCGGCCCGTCCTTGGGCATCGCGCCGGCGGGGATGTGGATGTGCAGGTCGCTCTTCTCCAGGAAGTCCTTCGCGATGCCGTACCTCGCCGCGTTGCTGCGCACGAAGGACAGCGCCGCCTGCGCGGACTCCTTCATCACGTCGCCGAGCTGGCCGGTCAGCTGGAGCTTGCCCGTGCCGTACATCCGCGTCGCCTCGATGAAGAGGATCTCGCCGCCGACGCTCGTCCACGCGAGGCCCGTCGCGACGCCGCTCTCGGCGGTGCGCTCGGCGACCTCGCTCGTGTACTTCGCCGGGCCGAGGAACTCGTGCAGGTCGTCCTCGTTGTCGACGCGCCGCTTCTGCGTGTCGCCCTCCGCGACCTTCACCGCCACGCCGCGGATGACGCCCGCGATCTGCCGCTCGAGCGAGCGGACGCCGGCCTCGCGCGTGTAGTGATCGATGATCTCCTCCAGCGCCTTGTCGGTGACCTCGAGCTGCTCGGTCGTCAGCCCGTGCTCGGACAGCTGCTTCGGGAGCAGGTGCTGCCGCGCGATCGCGAGCTTCTCCTTCCGCGTGTAGCCCGGGATCTCGAGGATCTCCATGCGGTCGCGGAGGGGCGGCGGGATCGGATCGGCCACGTTCGCGGTCGCGACGAACATCACGTGCGACAGGTCGTACGGGATCTCCAGGTAGTGATCCGCGAACGTGTTGTTCTGCTCCGGGTCGAGCACCTCGAGCAGCGCCGCCGAGGGGTCGCCCCGGAAGTCGTGCCCGATCTTGTCGACCTCGTCCATCATGAAGACCGGGTTGATCGTCCCCGACTTCTTCATGCCCTGGATGATCTGGCCGGGCAGCGCGCCGACGTAGGTGCGCCGGTGGCCCCGGATCGCCGCCTCGTCGTGCACGCCGCCGAGCGAGACGCGGTGGAACTTGCGGCCGAGGGCGCGCGCGATGCTCCGGCCGAGCGACGTCTTGCCGACGCCGGGCGGCCCGAGCAGGCAGAGGATCGGGCCCTTCTTGTCCTGCTTCAGCTTGCGGACCGCGAGGTACTCGAGGATGCGCTTCTTGACCTTCTCCAGGCCGTAGTGGTCCTCGTCGAGCACCTTGCGGACGCTCCCGATGTCCAGGTTGTCCTGCGTCGACTGCGTCCAGGGCACGTCCAGGATCCAGTCGAGGTACGTCCGCACCACGGTGTACTCGGCCGACCCGACCTGCATCGTCCGCAGCCGCTTCAGCTGCTTCTTCGCGACCGTCTCCGCCTCGGTCGGCAGGTTCGCCTTCGCGATGCGATCCTCGAGCCCGTCGAGATCGCCCTGGTCGCCGTCGTCCTCGCCGAGCTCCTCCTTGATGGCCTTGAGCTGCTGGCGGAGCACGTACTCGCGCTGGTTCTTGCCCATCTCCTCCTTGATCTGGGAGTTGATGCGCTCGCGCATCTTCAGGATCTCCAGCTGCCGCGTGAGCAGCCGGAGCACCTTGCGGATGCGCTCCTTCACGTCGATCGTCTCGATGAGCTGCGCCTTCTCCTCGACCGGCGCGTCGAGGTTCGCCGCGACGAGGTCGGCGAGCGCGCCCGGCGCCTGGATCGAGTCGATCAGCGAGCCCGCCTCGCGCGGGAGCTCGGGCATCAGCTGGATGACCTGCTTCGCGATGTCGCGCAGGCTCATCGCGAGCGCCTCCGCCTCGACGTCCTCCGTCGCCGGCTCGTCCATGCGGCGGATCTTGGCGCGCAGGTACGGCGTGTGGGCCGTGACGCTGTCGAGCCGGATCCGCGTGAGGCCCTGCAGGATCAGCGAGTAGTTGCCCGAGCTGTGCTTGAGCGCCTTCAGCACGCGCGCCGCGCAGCCCATGGGGTACAGATCCTCGGCGCCGGGATCGTCGGTCGACGGATCGCGCTGGGCGAAGATCGCGATGACCGGGCCGGGAAGGTTGTCGACATCCTCGACCAGCGCGACCGACTTCTCGCGGCCGACATCGAAGGGCGCAACGGCGCCCGGGAACAGGACCGCATTGCGGATCGGCAGAACCGGCAGCTCGTCGCCGAAGACGACCTCTTCCTCGGAGCGCGGCGGCATCGGCGGGTTCTTTTTCTCGGACATGGCGATCTCCTCTAGGCACCCGACCGGGGGAGGTAAACCCCTTCATCAACCTGAGGCCGGGTCGCGCGGCGGGCGCGCGCCCCGGTCATCCTGGCTTGCATCCAGACGGATGCGAATGGTGCGACGCGGAGCCCTGCTGGCAGCTCTGGTGGAAGACAGCCCGCGAGGCTACGGGAACTCACCATAGACACGGCGCATGCCGCGTGCCACAGCCCTGGCCATTTTTTTGAATGGGGATATTCTGCGGGTCAGCTCCGACCTGCAGCGCTCGCTTGTCGGGCGGCGCGGCGACGCGGCGCAGGGTCCACCGCGGCGCCACCGCGGCGGACGAGAGGCGCATCTTCCGCCTGCCGCCGCCAGCCGCGGCGACGCCCGGCGCGGAGCGACACCGGAGCCCTCGCTGAACGATGATCGATCCCCTGCTCGGCCTCGGCGCGCTCGCGCTCGCGATGCTCAGCCTGCCAGCGGCGCCCTCCCTCGATCCAGGGCCCAGCCCGGCGTGCCCGCCGGACATGCGGCTCGTCACCGGCACGCACCATGACGAGGTGCAGCACGTCTGCGCCGAGCCGGTGAAGAGCGGCAAGGCGACCCACTGCTTCGCCTACTGGGAGGGCATCACCGCGGAGGAGGGGCCGGCGACCGAGATCGCGGTGTGCATGGATCAGTTCGAGGCGCCGAACCAGCGGGGGGCGAAGCCGCTCGTCATGCAGTCGTTCGAGATGGCGACCGCGTGGTGCGCGGCGCGCGGCAAGCGGGTGTGCGCCGAGCAGGAGTGGGAGCTCGCGTGCGAGGGCGCCGAGCGGCGCCCCCTCGCCTACGGCTGGCGCGTGGACAGGACCGTCTGCAACAGCGGCAGGGCGTGGCGGCCGGTCGACGAGCGGAAGCTCGGCGCCTCCGGCGAGGTCGCGCAGCGCGAGGTGGAGCGGCTCTGGCAAGGCGCCCCGAGCGGCTCGTACCCCGGGTGCGCCTCGTCGTTCGGCATCTTCGACATGATGGGCAACGTCGAGGAGTGGGTCGCGTCGCGCCGCGGCCGGCGGTGGCCGGGCGCGCTCATGGGAGGCTTCTGGGCCAAGCCGTGGACGGGCTGCCGCGGGACGAACGACGCGCACGACCCGAAGTTCGTGTTCTACGAGACCGGCTTCCGCTGCTGCGCCGATCCGCGCGGCGCAGCAGCGGGCGGGAAGGACGACGGCGAGCAGGGCGGGCGGCCGGCGGCGCTGCCCTGAGGCGGCGCTGCCCTGCGCCGGGGCCGCCGCGGCGGAGCCCGCCGCGATGGAATGGAAGGTCGCGGCAGTGCCTGCCGCGATGGAAGAAGGCGCCGTGCCGGGCGCCGCTCCTGCTAGAAGCTAGGGCGTGCGCGCGCTCTTCTTCGGTACCCCCGCCATCGCCGTGCCCTCGCTCGAGGCGCTCGCGTCGATCGCGGACGTCGTCGGCGTCGTCTGCCAGCCCGACCGGCCGGCCGGTCGCGGGCTCGAGCTCAAGGCGCCGCCGGTCAAGGTGAAGGCCGGCGAGCTCGGCCTGCCGGTGGTGCAGCCCGAGAAGATCCGCACGCCCGAGTTCGCCGCGTGGGTGAAGGACGCCGCGGCCGACGTCGCGCTCGTGATCGCCTACGGGCGCATCCTGCCGAAGGCGGTGCTCGATGCGCCGCGGCGCGGCTGCATGAACCTGCACGCGTCGATCCTGCCGCGCTACCGCGGCGCCGCGCCGATCACGTGGGCGATCGCCGGGGGCGAGGCCGAGACGGGCGTCTCGCTGATGCAGATGGACGAGGGCATGGACACCGGGCCGGTCTACGCGATCCATCGCATCCCGATCGGCCCCGACACGACCGCCGACGAGCTCGCGGTCGATCTCGGGGCGCTCGCGGCGCGCGTCGTGCGCGAGGACCTCCGCCGCGCCGTGGACGGCGAGCTCCAGGCGACGCCGCAGGACCACGAGGCGGCGACGCACGCGGCGCTCCTCAAGAAGGAGGACGGGCGCATCCGCTGGGACCGGAGCGCCCGGCAGATCCACGACCACATCCGGGGGATGACCTCGTGGCCTGGCGCCTTCACGACGATCGAGGGCAAGGCGCTCAAGGTGCTCGCCGCGCGCGTCGAGCGCGAGGCCGAGCCCGGCGGGGCGCCGCCGGGGACCGTGGTGATGGCCAGCCGCAACGTCGTGATCGTCGCCTGCGGCGAGGGCGCGATCCAGCTCCTGCGGGCGCAGGCCGAAGGGCGGAAACCGCTCGCGGCCGCGGATCTCGTCGCCGGGCGGACGCTGCAGACGGGGATGGTGCTCGGCCGCTGAGCGGCGCGCGGCGCGCAGCGCACCTCGCCCGCGCTACGGCCCGGCCGGGTGCCAGATCGTCTTCAGCTCGACGAACCGCTCGATCCAGCGCGGGGACGTCGCCGCCCGCTCGTCGAACCACTCCGCCTCGCCGAGCGCGCGGGACCGCACCCGCTTGACGCTGGCGGCGGCCGCCTCCTCGAGGCGCTTCGCCAGGGCCGCGTCCACGCCGTGCAGATCGAGCGCGGCGACCTCCATGTGCGCGGCGAGGTGCGGCAGCACCTCCGCGGGCTGGCCGGTGAGGAGGTTGACGACGCCGCCCGGGAGGTCGCTCGTGGCGAGCGCCTCGCCGAAGACGAGGGCGGTGCGCGGATCCGCCTCGCTGGCGAGCACGACGCAGGTGTTGCCGGCGGCGATCACCGGCAGGAGCGCGCCCGCGAGGCCGAGGAGCGCGGGGCGCGGCGGCGCCGCGATGACGACGACCCCCATCGGCTCGGGCACCGTGAAGGTGAAGTGCGGGCCGGACACGGGGTTCAGGCTCGCGAAGAGGCTCTGGTACTTGTCGGCCCAGCCCGCGTAGGCGACGGCGCGATCGATCGACGCGAGGACCTCGCGCTCGGCGGCGCCGGCGCCCTGGCCGCCGCGCTCGAGCGAGGCCGCGAGCTCCGCGCGCCGCGCCTCGAGCATCTCGGCGAGGCGGTAGAGGATCTGCCCGCGGTTGTAGGCCGAGCGCGACGACCAGCCGCCGAGCGCGCCGGCCGCCGCGAGCACCGCGTCGCGCCCGTCCTTGCGCGAGGCGCGCGGGATGTTCTCGACCGCGCCCGCGCCGCCGTGATCGCGCACCTGCGTGTACCTCCCCGACTCCGAGCGCACGAACGCGCCGCCCACGAACATCTTGTACGCCTTGCGCACGCCGACGCGCGCGCCCGGCGCGGCCGCGCCTGCGCCGGCTTGCGCGCGACCCTCGTCGCCGCCGCTGTCCTGGTTGCCGAGCGCCATCAGTCCACCTCGAGGTAGGCGAGCAGCCCCTGGCGCCCGCCCTCGCGGCCGAAGCCGCTCTCCTTGTAGCCGCCGAACGGGGAGCTGGGGTCGAACTTGTTGAAGGTGTTCGCCCAGACGACGCCGGCGCGGAGCCGCTGTGCGACCCAGAAGCTCTTCGAGCCCTTGCTGGTCCAGACGCCGGCCGACAGCCCGTACATCGTGTTGTTCGCCTTCTCGATCGCCTCCTCCGGCGTGCGGAAGGTCAGGACCGAGAGCACCGGGCCGAAGATCTCCTCGCGCGCGATCCGGTGCGACTGCGCGACGCCCGTGAACAGCGTCGGCGCGAACCAGTAGCCGCGATCCGGGAGCGCGCAGCTCACCGAGAAGCGCGCGGCCCCCTCGCGCTCGCCCGCGGCCACGAGCTCCCGGATCTTCTCGAGCTGCGCCCGCGAGTTGATGGCGCCCACGTCCGTGTTCTTGTCGAGCGGATCGCCGACGCGCAGGGTCGCCATGCGCTCGCGCAGCTTGATGAGCAGGGCGTCGTGGACGCTCTCCTCGACGAGCAGGCGCGAGCCCGCGCAGCAGACGTGGCCCTGGTTGAAGAAGATGCCGCCGATGATGCCCTCGACCGCCTGATCGAGCGGCGCGTCCTCGAAGACGATGTTCGCGGCCTTGCCGCCGAGCTCCAGCGTGAGCCGCTTGCCGGTGCCGGCGAGCGCGCGCTGGATGCGCTTGCCGACCTCGGTCGAGCCGGTGAACGCGACCTTGTCGACGCCGGGGTGGCCGACGACCGCGGCGCCCGTCGCGCCCGCGCCCGTGACCACGTTGACGACGCCGGGCGGCAGGTCCGCCTCCTCGATGATCTTCGCGAGGAGCAGCGACGTGAGCGGCGTCGTCTCGGCGGGCTTGAGGACGCACGTGTTGCCCGCCGCGAGCGCGGGCGCGAGCTTCCACGCTGCCATGAGGAGCGGGAAGTTCCACGGGATCACCTGCCCCGCGACGCCGAGCGGCCGCGGATCGCGCCCGGGGAAGGCGTGCTCGAGCTTGTCGGCCCAGCCCGCGTAGTAGAAGAAGTGCGCGGCCGCGAGCGGGAGGTCGACGTCGCGGGACTCCTTGATGGGCTTGCCGCCGTCGAGCGACTCGACGATCGCGAGCTCGCGCGACTTCTCCTGGAGGGCGCGGGCGATGCGGTAGATGTACTTGCCGCGATCGAGCGGGCGCAGGCGCGACCAGCGCTTCTCGTACGCGGCCCGGGCCGCCTGCACGGCGAGATCGACGTCGCGCTCCGACGCCTCGGCGAACTCGCAGAGCTTCTCCTCGGTCGACGGGCTGATGCTGTCGAGGTAGCGGCCCGACTCCGGGGCGCGCCACGCGCCGCCGATGAAGAGGTCGTACCGCGGCGCGATCTTCACGTGGTCGCGCCCCTCGGGCGCCGGCGCGTAGCGCCACGCGTCGCCGAACACGACGGCCGCCTCGCGCGCGGCGCTCGCGGCGCCAGATTCCCGGGGCGAGCCCCCGTCGCCGCCTGCCGCGGCGGTGCTCCTGTCGCTCATGCCGCGCACTCTACGCCGGCGGCCGCGCGTTGAACATCGGACCCGGCCACGCCGCGCGACGCGCGCGTGCGCCGACCGCGCGCGGTCAGTCCTTGCTGAAATAGTCGCCGCCCTGGTAGGCGCCGGTCCGCTCCTTCTCGAGCTGCATGAGCACGTCGTTGAGGAGCGTGGACGCGCCGAAGCGGAACAGGTCGCTCGTGAGCCAGGCGTCGCCGAGGGTCTCCTTGACCAGCACGAGGTAGTGGAGCGCCTGCTTCGCCGTCCGGATGCCGCCGGCCGGCTTCATCCCGATGCGCTGGCCGGTCGCGTGCGCGTGATCGCGGATCGCCTCGAGCATCACCAGCGTCACCGCGGGCGTGGCCGCCGGGGTGACCTTCCCGGTCGACGTCTTGATGAAGTCGGCGCCGGCGAGCATCGCGACGCGGCTCGCCTTGCGGACGCGGTCGTAGCTCCCGAGCTCGCCGGTCTCCAGGATCACCTTGAGGTGCGCGCGCCCGCACGCCTCCTTTGTCGCGGCGATCTCGTCGTACACGGCGTTGACCTCGCCGGCGAGCATCGCGCCGCGGTCGATCACCATGTCGATCTCGTCGGCGCCGAGCTCGACCGCCTGGCGCACGTCGGCGAGCTTGACCTCGAGCGTGGACAGCCCGCTCGGGAAGGCGGTCGCCACACTCGCGACCTTGACCGTCGAGCCCGCGACCGCTCGCCTGGCGACGGGCACGAGCTTCGGATAGACGCACACCGCCGCACACGGAGGGATGTCCGCGCGCTCGTGAGGGCGAAGCGCCTTCTGGCAGAGCTGCTCGACTTTTCCGGGCGAGTCTTTTCCCTCGAGGGTGGTGAGGTCCATCATGGAGATGGCGAGCTTGAGGCCGGCGACCTTGGCCGGGCCCTTGATGCTCCGTTTGCCGAGCCCGGCTGCCCGCTCTTCCACCATGACCTTATCCACGGTAGGCGAAGAGAAATCGGGGTAGGTGATTCCCCTGCCCTGGCGCACCGCGCCGGGGGCGGCGCCGCTGCCGTTTCCGTAGATCGCCATCGGCCTGGTCTCCTGCCGGCGCAACGTACCAGAAGCGTCGGATCGATCCTACCGAGTGCGTGCTAACGTGGCGCTCTGATGAAGAGACGCTTCCCGACTGCCCTCGTTTTTGTCGTAGTTGCTGTCGTCTTTGCCTTTGTCTCGCTGCTCGCGTGTGGCGCGGCCGAGCGACCCGACGGTGGACAGGGGCTCCTCCCGGTCGGCGCGACGGCGCCCGACGTGTTCGCCGCCGATCAGAACGGCGCGATCCAGCGGCTGTCCGACCAGCGGGGTCGCGCCGTGGTCGTGTACTTCTATCCGAAGGACGGGACGCCGGGCTGCACGGAGGAGGCGTGCGCGTTCCGCGACGCGTGGGATCGCTTCAAGCAGGCCAACGTGCAGATCTTCGGCGTCTCCCCCGACACGCGCGAGTCGCACGAGGCGTTCGCGACCGAGCACCGGCTGCCGTTCCCCATCCTCGTCGACACCGACCAGACGTGGGCCAACGCGTTCGGCGTGCCGACGCGGCTCGGGTCGATGGCGCGCGTGACGTTCCTGATCGATCCCGACGGCAAGGTGGCGAAGGTCTACCCGGACGTGGATCCCGGCGTGCACGCCGACGAGGTGCTGAAGGACGCCGCGCAGCTCACGGGCGCGGCGCTCCCGGCGGCGCCTGCGGCGTCGGGGAGCGCCGCGCCGGCGGGGCCCGACGCCGCGGCGCCGGGCGGTGCGGGCGCGCCGCCTGCGGGGGCGGCGCCGACGGGATCGGCCGTGCCGGTGGCCACCGGATCGATGCTCCCCCCGGCGGCTCCCGCGGCGCCTCCGGCGAAGCGGTGACGGCGTCGGGCGCGCGGCGCGCGCGGGGGGCCCACGTGAACGCCTGCACGCGAGAGCACGCGCGTGGTGCGTAAGACGTCGGAAACTTGGAAGGCCAACGGTCTGGAGCTGTGCGTCCATCGCTTTCGCGACGACGGCGCGCGGCCGTCCGGCCTCACGCTGCTCTTGCTCCACGGCTTCCTCGACGCGGGGAGCACGTGGGATCTCGTGGCCGAGCCGCTCGCGAGGGCGGGGCACGACGTGATCGCGCCCGACCTCCGCGGCTTCGGCCGGAGCGGCCGCGTCGCCGCGGGCGGCTACTACTACTTCCCCGACTACATCGCCGACGTCGCGGCGCTCGTCGACGCGCTCGCGCCGGCGCGGCTCGGCGTGGTGGGCCACTCGATGGGCGGCGCGGTCGCGGTGTACTACGCGGGCGCGAGCCCAGGCCGCGTCGAGCGCCTGGCGCTGCTCGAGGGCCTGGGGCCGCCGGCGCGCGGGCCCGAGGTCGCCGTCGCGCGCATGGAGACGTGGCTGCGCGAGATGAAGGGGCTCGATCGGGCGCCACGGCGGCTCGCGTCGATGCAGGACGCGATCGCGCGGCTCGCCGCGCATCACCCGCGCGTGCCGCGCGACGTGCTGGCGACGCGCGCGCCGCTGCTCACGCGCGAGGAGCCCGGCGGCGGGCTCGCGTGGGCGTACGATCCGATGCACCGGACGACGTCGCCGCTCTGGTTCCAGGTGGAGGCGTTCGCGGCGTTCCTGGAGCGCATCGCGTGCCCGACGCTGGTCGTGAGCGGCGGGCCGACCGGGTGGCGCCCGCCGGACGAGGCGGCGCGGGCGGCGAAGCTCGCGCGCGCGGAGCACGTCGAGCTGCCGGACGCCGGGCACATGATGCACTGGTCGGCGGCGGCGGAGCTGGCCGAGCGGCTGGGCGAGTTCTTCGCGAGAGGGAGCGCCGGCGACGCGGCGAGCCCGACGAGCGGGGAAGCGAGGTAGGCCGCGGAGGCCGCGCCGGCCGCGGAGCCGGCCGCGGAGACGGAGAGGCCGGTCGGGGGGTGAATAAAAGAGCTTGACTCGGCGGGGCGAGTGGGTAATCTGCGCGCCTCCTCAACGAGAGGCGTGCCACCTTAGCTCAGTGGTAGAGCAACGGTTTCGTAAACCGTAGGTCTCGGGTTCAAGTCCCGAAGGTGGCTCCAGAAAAGAACGGCGAGCATCCCCGCTTCCCTGCGGATGTGGCTCGTTGACCAGCCGGATATCGCCGGCGCAGGGCGCTCTGGGTAACATCTCGAGAGAGCGCGTCGCGTAGCGTGACGGAGCTCACCCTCAAGGGTCGTTGAGGTCGTCGTAGTCCGCGAGCCCCCCGATGGCCTTGTAACGGCTGCGCGACGAGCTCGTACCCGCGCAAATCCACGGCGATGCCGTCTCGCGAAAGCAGCACGTCGCGGGTGTGGAGCGGCGCAGCGACCATGTCGTCGCCCACGGCGTCCACCGAGCGGTGCTCGCTACCGCGCCGGGCGCGATCCCGCTCATCCGCCGCGACGCGCGTCGGAGACGCTCCGGCGGCGTCGGCGGAGATCCGGGAGGCCTCGGCCCACGTCCCCCTTCAGGGAGGGGCGTCGCGTCCACGCGCCGGACAATGAGCCTCCCGCCGTGACGCGCGGCCCGTCCACCGTGACATGTCACGGCGCGCAGGGCGGAATCACCGTCAAAACCTGCCAGCGCTCCCGGATCCGTAGTGCCTTTGAGCTGGCGCGCTCGTTGCACTGCCCCCTGAGCGGTGCTCTTTATCTGACCCGCTGCATGGCTGGACGGTGATCCAGCGGAGCACGGGCGGCCTTGGGTAAAGCGTATCCCGCGATGATCCCGATGCTGCAGGCGGAGGCTCCCTCCGACCGGGCGCAGCCGGCGCGCTGCTCGCGCTGGCTGCCTCGGCGTGCGTCGGCGCAGACCCGAGCGACGACCTCTCCGACGAGCCGCTCGGGACTCACACGGAAGAAATCCGCGCCGGCCCGGAAGGCGGCGGAGTCGGCACCGTGGAGATCGGAGGCGGGGATATCGGATTCTGCACGGGAACGCTGATCGGCCGACACATGATCCTCACCGCGGCTCACTGCTTTGACGACGCGCTCGGCACGGCGCTGACGGGGACTGTGAGCACCAAGGTATCCTACGCGCGCACCGGGACCACCTGGAGCTGCATGACAGGTACCCCCTCGAGCGGCAAATGCACGACGAACCGCGACGTCTGGGTGCGGCGCCTGCAGCGTGTGGATGCGCAAGCCGACATGGCCGTCGTCTTCACCGCGAACGCGGGCGGCACGTTCAGTAACGTGACGGCCGGCGACGCCGCCGATGGAATCTACGCAGGGTACCTCGGCTCCACGGAACCCTATACATTCTACGGGCGGGGATACTACCACTACAATGGCACCGGCTCGGGGGTCATGCGCTTCATGAATGATTCCTTGAAATGGGTGGGTGCCGAGCACTTCGTCACGGACGCGGACGACATCCGAGTCTGCGAAGGCGACTCGGGCGGCCCGTATTTCCTCAGAAACACCACCTGGATCTTCGGCATCCATTCCAACTCGGAGAAGCCGGGGGACGATAAGTGCGCCGAGGTCGGCGGCAAGGCGCGGGGCATGCGGATCTCCAGCACCCGGATGACCCAGATCAACAACTTCCGCAGCTTCGACGGGCTTCCGGCGTGCACGCCGTACTCGAGCTCGTTCCCCGATTACTGGGTCTGCGAGTGAGCGCTCGCTGGCGCAGCGCTGCTGACGCGTTCGAAGGAGCCCACCAGCCGGAGCGAGATTCCGGGTCGGTGGGCTCGCCGTCGAGGAACCCCGAGCGGCTTCGTCCCGCGCAGCCGGCGACGGCGCCGCTCGACCCGGGTCAACGCCCGGCTGCGGCCGCGGCGGTGGACGTGGCGAGCCGCCGGAAATGCTCGATGCCGAGGAGGTTGCACAGGATCTCCAGGTGCTGCCGGCGCGCCCTGTTCTCGTCCAGCAGGCGCGCGGCGAGCTCGTGCCCGAGCAGATCCATGGCGATGCTGTCTCGCGAGAGGAGGACGTCGCGCGCGTAGTCGTGGAGCGGCCCCGCGACCATGTCGGCGCGCATGGCGTCCACCGAGCGGCGCTGCTGGGCCGAGCGGCCCCGCCACGCGGTCGCCGCGCGCCAGAGCTCGCTCGTGACATAGAGCAGATCGCGCGCGAGCATGCGCCCGAGCCCGGGCCCCTGGAGCCGGAGCAGGGCGTTGTCGTTCACGAGGATGCCGCGCGCGGGCGGCAAGAAGCGGCGCACGATAGCGTCGTGCAGGCCCGCGTGCATGCCTATCGGGGAGGGCAGGCTGAACGCCAGCCGCACGACGGACGGGCTCGCGTACGGGCTGAAGCTCCTCCACCAGGAGAAGCGCGACGTGAGCGCGCCCCAGCGGCCGTACCGCTCGAAGAGGTAAAACTGATCGAGCACGTCGTGCAGGTAGGGCGAGCGCCGGAACATTGCCTCGATCACGGCCTGAGCGCGCTCGCGGACGGCGGCCGGATGCTCGGGCGAGCGGAAGCCCGGCGCGGCCAGGCGGCGCCACTTCCGGGCGAGGAAGGCCGCGACGTCGCCGGCGCCGGCGCCGGCCACCCGCCGGTACTGGCCGGGGCGAGCATAGTAATAGCCACGGAAGATCTCGCCCCCTCCCCCGTCGAAGCCCAGGGGGCGCTCGTCGTCCCAGCTCGGATACCTGTCGATGGCGCGCTTGGCGCTGGAGTCGCCGTTCATGTGGAACGCGATGAGATCCGCGTGACGGCTGAAGTCATCATGGATGGGCAGATCCAGCTCGCGGTGCTCGTGCCGCACGCCCGAGAGGGCGGCGATGCGCCTGGCCACGCGCACGTCGAGGCTGTCGGGCGCGCCAGAGGTCTTGGCGACGATGCGCTCCGCCGGCACGACCGACGCGACCAGCGCGAAGACGGCGCGGCTGTCGATGCCCGCGGTCAGGTCGGCCCGGACCGTGTCGAAGCCCGCCGCGGCGAAGCGCGTGTTGTCGCGCATCCTGTCGACGATCTGGTCGATTCGCTCGCTGACCGCGGCCGCGTCCCGGGCATCGACGCGGCCCTCGAACAGCCCGAGCGGCGCGGCGAGCCGCTCCAGGCGGCCGCCCCGCAAACGCAGCCAGTGCGAAGGCTCGCACGGCTCGACGCGCGCGAGCAGCGGCCGCCCGCCGATGGACCAGTCGGCGGCGACGATCGAGCACGCCGAGGCGTGATCGATCTCGACGGGGCACGCCCCGGTCGCCACGAGCGCGACGTCGTGCGGAGAGACGTAGAGGGCCCCGCCCGCGCGCAGGGTGCGCAGCGCCCGGCGGCCGAGCAGGTCCGAGATCACCGCGACCGTGCGCTCCGCGCGGTCGACGACGATGGCGGAGAAGTTGCCGTCGAGCGCGGCCACCGAGGCCCCGCCGCCCGACCTATAGGCGCGGAGGACGGCGCTCGCGGGCGACTCCCTGGACTCGCCTTGCAGCTCGCCGAACAACAGCACAGCGTGCGTGTCGGTGACCACCTGATCGAGCAGGTCGAGCCGCGGCCGCGGCTCCGGCGCGAGGAGCGCCCACCCGCCGCCCACCTCCGGCAAGACCTCCAGCGCGATCCGGGGCTCCGGGCCCACGGAGGGCATCCGCTCGCCGATGAGGAGCGCCGTGCGTCGGAGAAACGCGGCGGGATCGCGGTCGCTCGCGTCCGGCAGGTTGAAGGCGGCGATGAACGAAAACAAGATGTTCTCCCCTGACCTGTGATGCCCGTCCAGAAAAGCGGGTGATTGAGCGCGTCCGCGGTGAGCGCGCCTCGCGCGCGATGAGCGCCAGCGGCGGAGAGCGCTCTGGCGCGCGCGAATCTAGCCGGAGCTCCCCCAGCGCCGCAAGCGCCTGAGCGCGCTCTGCCGACCCGGGGAAGGTCCCGCGGGCGGGGCCCGACGCCGCCGGGCCCCATCTCGACCCACAGGCGGCACGCGGCCGTCGACCACGTGCCTTGTGCCACGTGGCACGTGCCACGAGCCGCTCTGCGCACCGGGTTGCGAGCGCGCGGGCAGGTTCGGCTCGCCGGCCATCTCACGCGCGCTGCTGAGGGCGCGCTCTCTGTGGCACGGCCGCTGCTTTCGCGGTGCGCTGCTGCGAAGGGCCGCTCTCACCCCGCAGCCAGCCTGCAGACCCAGAGAAGGAGACCCATGCGTCACTGGTTAACATTGCTTGGATCCATCGTCCTGATCGGCGTCCCAATCACCGCCGATGCGCAGAGCGATCAATGCAGAGGCGAAGCTCAGATCTTTGCCGTCTCGCGGTACCGCGACACCGAGGACCAACCGTCGATCTACGTGTACGACGGCGACCACACCTTCACCGTGCGCGGCGACAATTACGGCGAGCCCCATTACGCCACGGCCATCACGTTCGCCAACATCGACGCCGATGAGCACCTCGAGCTCATCGCGGGGCGCAACTGGCGCAACTGCGTGAACTGCAACGTCGTGCCGCGCCTGGTCATCTACGACGACAAAACCACCAATTTCAAGCAGATCGCGACCCTGGGGAACTGGGGCACGAGCAAGGGCGTCGAAGCCCTGGCGGCGGGCGATCTGGACGGCGATGGCGTCGACGAGGTCGTCGTCGGAATGAACGAAAGCACCGATGCGCTGGCGGCCAGGGTGCTGATCCTGGATGACTTCATCCATGACGGCGAGAACACCCGTTTCCAGACGATCCTCGAGCAGCGCTCGAACCCGGAATGGGGACCGGACTACTACGTGACAGGGCTCGACGTGCGCGACATCAACGGAGACGGTCGCGACGAGGTCGCCATCTCCAGGGACAGGCAGTGCGGCCTCGGGTGCAGCGGCATCGGGCGCCGCGTCGAGGTCGCGAGCCTGGATGGCAGCGGCGATCTAACCACCATCTTCAGCGCGGGCGATGGCGTGTTCGGCGACGATCCCGTCGTGTTCGGGGTCAAGCTCCTCGATTTCGACGGCGATGGCAATGGGGATCTCGCGGCGATCGCCGAAGGAGATCACGGCGACCCGCGCGTGTTCGTCTTCCCCGGCACGCACGATTTCTTCACCAGGGAGATCGCCTTCGGGGCTCCTTTCGACCCCGGCAGCGACAACTGGGACGGCGACCTCCAGGCCATCTCCATCAGCTCCGGAGACATGAACGGGGATGGAAGGGAAGAGCTGGTGGTCGGGCGGAGCGGGGGTGACCAGCGCTCGAAGCTCGTGATCTACAGCGAGAACGCCGACGGGAGCATCTCCGAGACCACCCGTGGCCAGGACTGGGGCGAAGACGTCGGCGCGAGCGCGGTCGCTATCGCCGACACGGATCTGGATGGCCG
The DNA here is from genome assembly GCF_028553905.1 of Sorangium sp. So ce836. Lineage (NCBI taxonomy): Bacteria > Pseudomonadati > Myxococcota > Polyangiales > Polyangiaceae > Sorangium > Sorangium sp. So ce836. The sequence continues at coordinate 8,819,997 of NZ_CP102233.1, forward strand.
GGGCGAGCTCCTGTTCGGCCGCACCGAGAGCCCGAACCCGAGGTGGGGCGTCTACGACGACCTGCTCACAGGCGTCGCCTACCGGAAAGGGGGGACCACCGACTGGGACGAGGGCTACTACGTCACCGACATCGCCGTCGGCGACAAGATGTGCGTCATCCACGGCGATCCGCACCCCATCCCCGACTCGGTCGCGGACGCCAACGCCGAGTACGCCGACCGCGTGGAGCGCCTCTTGAAGGTGTGGATGCACACATTCAAGGGCGACTTCACCGACATCGGGACCTGGGAAAACGCGGGGACCGCGAGCTTCCGCCGCATCTCCGCGGGGCTCGCGGCGCTCGTCCACCTGGACGAAAGGGACGAGCTCAGGCCGCCGGAGGACTTCCCGCAGATCGTCGAGGACTGGCTCGTCAACAACGCGCATTATAGCGCTGACGTCGGCTCGGAGGCGGACTTCGATTTCCATCTCATGAACGCGATGACGCTGCTGAACGCGTTCGGGAACACGCCCGCGGGCTCGCAGCCGCTGCTCACGGATAAGGCCGTCAACGCGCTCCTCCTGTACGCAAAGAGGACTCGGGCAGAGTGCGCCGACATGGGCCTGCCCCCCGAGGACGTCCTCTATAAGATTCGCTGCACCCCCTTCGTCCCTTACGCCGGAGACAAGGTGCGTAAACTGATATACGAAACTTTCTGGGTGAACGTCCCGGAGACCGAGAACCACGTCCTGATGATCAACGCCTGGATCTACCTGGCGAACCAGTGGATCCGCAACAACCCACGAAACGACCCGGAGCTCCAGGCCATTCACGACCTGAGCCCCGAGAAGTACGTCAACGACGGCACGGAGCTCGAGCAAGCGCTGCTCGCCATCATCGGCCGGGTCACGAAGAACGGCTACTTCGAGACCAACGCGCGGCCCTACCAGGGCTTCACGCTGCGCGCCTTGATGCAGCTCGCGAGCCATGCCGAAGGCGAGAAGGTGCGGACCGCCGCGCGCAACGCCGTCGATTACACCGCCGCCATGGTCGCCTTCCAGTCCTACCACGGCAAGCGCTACGCGCCGATGCGGCGTCGCTGGGAGTACAACAACGTCCTGGAGCTGTACACCTCCGATTACCCGCCCATCATGTTCGGCATCCTGACGGGCGCGTACTCGTTCAATGATGATCCGAATTGTCCACCAACCGCTCGCAACTGCATGTGGTGGAGCGGCGGAGACCAGTACAGAGGGTTCGCCCTCGACGCCGTGCTCAGCGGCTACCAGGTGCCGGAGCTGATCCACCACTTCATGCTGAAGCCCGACAACGAGCAGCCCGGGTTCGGCGCGTACACGCGCGCCGCGGCGCGCTACTCCACGATGATGTACGAGATCCACGAGCCGGCGCGCTATCCGGCGCCCAACGTGATGGGCGACCCGGACCTCGACGCCATCGCGCGTGACCTCGACTGGACCCCGTTGAGCATACCGAGCGAGCACGCGGGAGCCATCGTCCCCCCTTACCGATACGAGCCCGCGGCCGAGCACTACTTCTCCACGAGCGACTTCCTGAACAGCTCGGGCGGCAGGTACCGGTACTTCAAGAACGCGGGACTGGGGCCCCTCGAATCGGAAATCGAGGATGGGATGCCGGACAAGAAGCACGCGCACGACTTCCTCGCGAAGCCGAGCGTGCTGTTGCTCCCCGGTGATCAGGGCAACTGGGGCGTAACCGAGGCTCAGCGCGTCACGCCGATGATGAGAGGGAACGGCTACGGCTCGAACAACGGGCCCGTGTACAAGAACGTCACGCTGGGCTTCGATCCCCATGAAGATTGGCCGACGTGGACTCCGGATGGCTGGGCCCCGAGCGACGTCGTCATGCTGGACAACGGGTCGAAGGCCAAGGTGATCACCAAGCCGGGCGGCGACCTGCACCTCGTCGTGGTCTCCTTCCCCGTCCTGCACGGCGGTCTGTGGGAGGTCGTCCCTGGTCACTGGGGCTCAGGCACCGCGGAGGCGGGCGTTCCGGCCGCGGAGGTCCTGAGCGCGGTCGTGTCCAGGAACGCCGGCCTGACGGCGCAGGGCAACATGCTCCCCTACCAGACGGTGGTGAGCGACGAGCGGCTCGACATCGGCTTCTCGGAGGAGGAGGCCCTGATGTGGATCGACGAGATCGGCGGCGACCCCGCGGGCGCGTTCGACCCGCGGGAGCCGCAGGAAATCATCGATTTCCCGCTGCTCTTGGTCCAGCAGGTCGACGCGGACTACCAGTTCACGGGGGTCGAGTACGTGCGCGCCATGGGCGACGGGCTCGTCACGATCCGCAACCCGCACCTGAACTCGACGTTGATCCTCGACTCGCGGGACCACCACAACCCGATCCGCACCGCTGTAGGGGACGCAGCCGTGGACCCCCCCAGCCAGATCCGGTTCGACGAGAGCTGGCTGCCCGCGCAGCCCGGCTCCGCCGCGCAGAACGCCGACGGCAGCGGCTTCACCATCACCCCGAACGGCGCTGGCAACGCCCGTATCGACCGCGAGTACCAGCGCACAGACACGAGCTGGACGCCGGGATCGGTGTCGTTCTCGGTCAAGGTCACCGGCAACCCGACCCGGAGCGCCCGACTGAAGGTCACGCTGAACGCCGCCTCGACGGGCACCGTCCAGCTCGGCTCGACCGTGGTGCTCGCCGATGTCCTGACGGCGGGCGAGACGGACGTGCTCTTCAACGTCCCCGCCGACGCCCTGGCGGCGCTCCAGCAGACGCAGGAGCCCGTCACCCTCGCCATCGACGTCGCGGGCGCCGCCGGCGCCACCGTGGACATCAAGTCGCTGCGGGCCACCACCTACCGCACCACGCCGCGCGGCCAGGCCAGGGTCGGCACCTGGGACGGGCTCTGGGCGACCACGGCCAGCACCTCGAAGAGCCCTGTCGCGACCGTGGGAAAGACGTCGCAGCGGGTGTGCTCCTCGGACTCCCGGTCGCTCGAGAGCGATTCCTTCGTGCCGAAGAGCTTCACCTGGATCTCTCGCCACCTCGCGCTCGACGTCCGGATCCCCACCGGGCTGCCGAACCCGGCGTGGCAGGGCTCCGTGCAGCTCTACTACCATGATCGCCCCGAGGACACCGTTGCCCAGTTCGCCGGGCAGTTCGATCTGACCGGCTACCCGGCGGGCGAGTGGGTCACGGCGCACTTCACGCTGCCCGAGCCGATCTTCGAGGCCCTTCGGGAGACCGACCGCGGCTCCACCCTGCAGATCTCGCTCATGGCCGACGCGGCGAACGGCGACTGCTTCCAGTTCGACAACGTGCGGTTCATGGGGGAGCTCCAGTGGAACGGGGCGGCGAGCCCCGGCGTGGACGACGGGCCGTTCGTGCCGGTCACCACCGCCGAGCGCGTGCTCGGCTTCGAGACCGAGGACGCCTGGCACGTCGTGCAGGGGACCACGGTGAGCCTCGTCGAGTCGCCGACGAATCCGGAAACGAACGCGCTTTCGCTCCCGGTGTCGAACTACACCGTCATCGAGAGCACGTCGTTCCCGACGAGCGAGCTCTTCACGTTCGGGCCGACGCTGAAGCTCGACGTGGTGTCGCCGCCGCCGGTCAACCCCGGCTGGTCGGGCGATTCCACGCTGTTCCTGGCGTGCATGGGCGCGAACATGTCGCACCAGGAGGTCGCGACGAACACCGTCCCGCTCCCGCAGGGCTCGGGCTCCCACGTCGTCAACTTCGTCGTGCCTCCGGCGGGTCTCGCGCTCCTCGCCCAGGACAACGAGTGCCAGCTCCGGCTCGTGCTCAACGCCCCCACCAACGCAGGCACCTACGTGCTCGACGACCTGCGCTTCGCCTTCTGACAGCACCGCCCCGCAGGGCCGCGCGACCCCGCGCGGCCCTGCCCGCCTCGCGCGCTGGCCGGCGAGGCCATCCCCACGCGTCATTCACCTGGAGTTACCAGCGCGTCAGCGTGCTGCGGCTGGCCGGCGAAGCTGTAGGCTGATCCCGACGGCGCCTTACCCCCTCACGGTCCCAACCACCGCGACGGCAAGAAGCGCCGCCAGACAAAGCACCAGCACCCCGACCACGACGATCCCCCAGCGCTTCCGCGAAGGCATCGCGCGCGCTGTCATCGCGCCAGCGCCACCCCTCGCCTCTTTCCAGGGCTCCGTCCTCGCCAATCGCTCGCCTGCTGCCGTGCCCGCCATGACCGCGGCCGCCCCGTGCCACTTCTCCGTGCTCGCCAGCGTGCCCTCCCCTGGCCCAGCCGCGGCGGCCCCTCCCCACCGCTCCGTGCTCGCCAGCGGGCCCTCCCCTGGCCCTGCCGCGGCGGCCCCTTCCCACCGCTCCGTGCTCGCCAGCGGGCTCTTCCCCGCCTCGCCCGCCGCCGCCGCCGCCCCGGCCCCCTGCCCCGCCGTCTCGACGCCCGCTGCCCCGCCCTCCGCCGGCAGCGCCGGCGAACGCGGCCGCTCCCCGGCCGCATCGCCTCCGGTTCCGGTCCCCTTCCCCGCGCGCGCCCCGCCCAGCCCCCACGCCGGCTCCACCCTGAACCGCTGCGCCATCGCCAGCCTGCTCCGCGCATCCGCGCCCGCCGCCGCGCCTCCCGCCGCTGCTCCCCCCACCGGCAGCGCCGCCACCCGCTGCTCCGCCTTCGCCCCTTCCTCCCCCCGACCCGTCCACCCGCGCTCGCGGATCGCCCGCTCCCGCGCCGCGTCCCCCGCCTCGCTCAGCAGCTGCCGCGCGCTCGCGTCCTCCAGCGCCCGCTCCGCCGGCACCACCGCCCGCGCCACCTCGCGCAGCGCCGCCGCGAGCTCCGCCGCCCGCGCGAACCGCTCCTCCGGCCGCTTCGCGAGGCACGCGGCCACCGCCCGCCACAGCGCCTCCGGGCACGACGGCAGCACCTCCGGCAAGGGCGTCGCCGAGAGGTGCACGTGCGCCGCCAGGATCTCGGTCTCCCCGATCCCCGACGCCTCGTCGAGCACCGCATACGGGTGCGCCCCCGCCAGCATCTCGTAGATCACCACGCCGAGCGCATACAGGTCCGCGCGCCCGTCCACGGCGCGCCCGGCGATCTGCTCGGGCGCCATGTAACGTGACGTCCCGACCACGCTCCCCTGCCGCGTCAGCCCGGGGACGCGCGCGTCCTTCGCCACGCCGAAGTCGAGCAGCCGCGCGCGCACGCCGTCGCTCACGACGATGTTCTCGGGCTTCACGTCGCGGTGCACGAGCTCGGCCTCGTGCGCCGTCGAGAGCGCGTCGGCGATCTGGATGGCGTAGTGGAGCGCGCGCACCGGCTCGAGCCGCGCGCCGCCGGCGAGCATCTGCCGCAGCGGGACGCCGGAGACGCGCTCCATCACCATGAAGAGCCGCCCATCCGCCGCCCTGCCGGCGTCGTACAGCCGCACGAGGTTCGGGTGCGCGACCCGCGCGGCGAGCCTCGTCTCCCGCAGGAAGCGCTCCGCGTAGCGCGCCTCCCCCGCGAGCCCGCGGTGGATGATCTTGATCGCGACCGGCCGCTCCAGCGCCGTGTCGAGCGCGGCCCAGACCTCGCCCATCCCGCCGCGCCCGAGGAGGCGCTCGATCAGGAAGCGCCCCTGGAAGAGCGCCCCGGCGGCGGGCAGATCATCGGCGCTCGCCACCCCGCGACACCCCACCTCGCAGCGCGCCACGCCGCAACGCCCCGGCCATCTCGCTTCTCTATCCTTGTTGACCTCCGCCGGGAAAGGTAGCTTCGAGGGAAGAAATCGCGCCTCCGGCCGGCGCACGCAGCGCCGGCGAGCGGCGCGAGGCACCTGTCTCATGTCGAGCCCGCGCCCCGAACCCGACGACGACGGCGATCCGATCCTCGAGGCCCGCGTCGCGCGCGCCGTCGCGCCCTACGCCGATCTCCTGCCCGCGGAGGATCTCGAAGCGCTGCGCGCGCTGACCGCGCGGTTCCTCGCGACGCACCCGGTCGCCGCCCCGCTCGTCGACCGGCTCCGCCCGCGCACGCCGCCCGCGTCGAGCGGCGAGGTCGACAGGCGCGACCCCACGGCGCTGGCCGAGGCGGCGCTGCGGCTCGCGGAGAAGGCGAGCGCCGCCCGAGGGGGCGGGCGAGGGCGCCCCCGATGAGCCACGACGACCGGGCGGCGAGGCCGCTGAGCCCCGACCAGCAGGCGCTCGTCGCGCAGGCCGTGCCGCTCGCCGAGCAGCTCTGCGACCACTTCCTCCGGCGCACGGGGGCCCGCTACATGGCCGACGATCTCCGCTCGGCCGCGTTCCAGGCGCTGCACGAGGCCGCGCTCGGCTACGACCCCGCCCGCGGCGTCCCCTTCCCGGCCTACGCATGGCGGCGCATCGACGGCGCGCTCTCGGATGCGCTGCGACAGGAGTCGAAGCACTGGCGCGCCGCCCGCGACGACGCGTACGACGCCGCCGAGGCGGTGCACGACGCGAGCGACGTCCTCGCCGACGGCGACGCCGAGACCACGGCGCAGGTCGACGGGATGGCCGACGAGGTCGCCGCCGCCGCGGTGCTCGGCCTGGCGGGCCGCGCGCTCAGGGCGCCGGGCGAGGAGGGCGAGCGGCTCCGCGCGACGTACGGCCGCGCGATCCGCGCGGCGGAGGCCGCGCTGTCGGGGCTCAAAGACGAGGAGCGGCGGGTCCTCGTGCTCCACCACGTCGAGCAGCGCACCTGGCCGGCGATCGGCGCAGCGCTCGGCTGCTCGGAGCGGACCGCGAAGCGGCGCGGGGCGGAGGCGCGGAAGCGGTTCGCCGAGGCGCTGCGGGCGGAGCGGGAGGGCGCGCAGGGCGGCGCGAGCGCGACGGAGCGGGAGAGGATCGCCGGCGCGACGTCGGGATGAGCTCCGGAGCGCCCGCGGCGGCTCGGTGGCCCGCCGCTCCTGCTATGCTGAAGCCGTCGAGGAGACCATGACGGACCAGAGCCTGCTCGAGCGCATCACCGCCCAGGCCGAGATCGTGGACGGAAAGTCAGTGGTGCGCGGCACTCGCCTCACAGTACCGTTCCTCTTGGGTTTGCTCGTCCACGGTGCCACCGTGGACGAGATCCTCGAGGAGTACGAGGGCCTGACCCGCGAAGACATTCAGGCCTGCCTGCTCTTTGCCAGCCGCTCCCTGGAGCAGACGAACGATCCGGAAGGCGAAGCCGACGCAGACGCCCGCTTCTGGGCGCGGATGTCGCCGGCCGATCGCGTCCTCGCCGCGTGGGCGCTGAGCCAGGAGATGCATGCCCTTGCCCACCCCGATGCTCCCCCCGCTGAGCCCGGACTGTCGCGATCTATTGTACGAGTGATCCGCAACTGAGGCGGCTCAGGCGGGGCGCTCGCTCACCTCCTCCGGGCCCGCCGTCCCCTCCGTCCCCTCCGGCTCCTCCCCGCCGCCGCTCCCGCCGCTCTCCCCGCCCTCGTCCCCTTCACCGCCCCTCGGCGCCTCCTTCCGCGACCGGCCCACGTTCGGCCGGCCCGCCGCGAACAGCGACGGGAACCGCTCCTGCGCGCGCGCGCTCTTCCGCCACAGCCACAGCCCCGCCGCCCGCACCTCGTCGTAGCGCTGGAAAAGCAGCGTCCAGACCCGCACGTACCGGTCGTAGGCATCGCGGGCCTTCGGCGTCAGCGCCGTCGACAGCTTCTGGATCATCGCGCCGGCCAGCTCCCGCGCGCGCGCCGCGTCGCCGGCCCGGTAGAGCTTGCTGTCCGCCTTCACCACGTCGGCGCAGAGCTCGTAGATCCGCGCGTAGCCGAGCAGATCGTTCGCGAGATCGCGGTGCCCCGTGCCCGGCCGGAGGCGGTCGAGCTCCGGCTTGATCGCGGGATCGTCGCCGAGCTGGTACTCGCACAAGGCCTGCATGCGCGCCTCGACCTCCATCGCCTCGGTGACGAGCGCGACCGGCAGCCGCGCGTCCGTCGCGAGCGCGCCGGCGGCCCGCGCCTCGGCGAGCGCGTGGAGCGCGGCGAAGCACGCGAGCTCGAGCTCGTCGAGGAGGGAGATGTCGAACTCCTCCCGGGGCAGCCGGGCGAAGCGCGCCCGCACGTCGGGCGAGGACACGAAGCCGACGACGCCGAGGGCCGCATACGTGGCGGCCTCGACATCCATCCTCACCGTGACGAGCTCGGCCTCGGCGAGGCCGTCGAGCGCCGGGGCGAGCGCCTCGAGCGCCTTCTTCCCGGCCAGCGGCGTGTAGATGGGTGGCGCGTACGGCGGCTCCCCGGAGGCCACGGCGGTCAGGGAGCGCTTCTTCGTCTTCATCGCAGCAGGCATATCTCCTCCTGGAATCTCCTCGAACAGGGAGGCTGTCGGTTGAGCTCGACCCGAGCCGCCGCCTCGCCGCGCGCGCGGCGCGAGCGGACGATGGACCAGGGCCAACGGGACGGAGCGCGTCGCGAGAACGGCGATCCGTCGCGCGGCGTGCTTCTGTCCCGTCGACGAGATCAATCGGGAGCGCGACCCCGATCGGGTCACGGAAATCGACCACGGACGCCGTCGTTTTCTTGTTCTTGTCCTGCTCGGAGCCGGCAGCTTCGAGAGATCCGCCGGCGCGAGAAAAAGCCGGCGATGTTGTCCGCCGCGGCGGTCCAGCCGAGGTTCGATTCAGCTCGCGGCTGCCGGCACCCCCCGGGCTGAAAAATCAATTCTCCCCGGAGCCTCTCGACAGCCTCCGGGTTGGATTTCAATCCTCCCGGAGCCTCTCGACAGCCTCCAGGTTGAATTTCAATTCTCCCCGGAGCCTCTCGACACCCTCCGGGCTGAAAATCAATTCTCCCCGGAGCCTCTCGACACCCTCCGGGCTGAAAATCAATTCTCCCCGGAGCCTCTCGACAGCCGCCGGCTACATCGTCAGCACCAGCTTGCCCACCGTCTTGCCCGACTCGATCGCCCGGTGCGCGTCCGCGGCCCGATCCAGCGGGAACGCCGTCACCAGCGGCGCCGACAGGCGACCCTCTTCCAGCCAGCCCGCGAGCCGGTCCATCGCCTCGCGCAGGATCTCCGCCTTGTGGAACAGGTACGACAAGTTGAACGCCAGCACGCTCTTGTTGTCGTTGCAGAGATCGAGCGGGTTGAAGCGCGGCATCCGGAGGAAGTCGACCGCGAGCTTCGGGTAATTCGGGCGGCCGCCCTGCCGCGGCAGCATCGTGTGGAAGCCGTACACGACGAGCTTCCCCGCCGATGCCAGGTGCCGGTAGCTCTGCCGCAGCGTCTCGACCCCGTTCGCGTCGAGGACCACGTCGTAGCCCTCGGGCGCGTGCCGCTCCGCCGCCGCCCAGAGCGGCTCGCTGCTCTTGTCGATCACCGCGTCGGCGCCGAGGCGCCTCGCCGGCTCGACCTTGTGCGCCGCGCCCACCACGCCGACCACGCGGCAGCCGGCGATCTTGCCGAGCTGCACCAGCGCGCTGCCCACGCCGCCGGCGGCCGAGTGCACCAGCAAGACCATGCCCGGCCGCAGCCGCACGAGCTCGAACAGCGCGTAATACGCCGTCATGAACACCGCCGGGAACCCCGCCGCCTGCTCCGGCGTGAGCCGCGACGGCAGCGGGAAGACCTGGTGGCGCGGAACCACGACGCGCGAGGCGTAGCCGCCGAAGCGGACCACGCCGATGACGGGCGCCCCCGGCGCGAGATCCGCGACGCCCTCGCCGAGCGCGGCGACCGTGCCCGCGACCTCGAAGCCGGGCGTGATGGGCCAGCCGACGTACTTCTTCGCCGACTCGTAGAGGCCCATACGGACGACGCAATCCGCGTAGTTGACGCCCGCCGCCTGCACGTCGACCAGCACCTCGCCGCGCCCGGGGACCGGGTCGGGGTGCTCCTCGACGCGGAGCTTGTCGTGGCTGCCGGGCTCGTGGACGACGATCTTGCGCATGGGCACCTGCTGGGCTGCCGTGGTCTCACCACGGATCGCGACGGCGAAAGGGACGGCGACGGAGACGGCGGCCGCGGTAGTACACCGATCGGGTTCGAGAAGGAAAGGCGCAGCGGACGCGCTCGCGACGCGCGCCGCACGGCTCGAGACGCGCTCGACGCTCGCACGAGAGCGGCCCGCCCCTGGCCTCGCGGGTTCTGCTTGACAGGCCGAGGTCGCCTGGCTCTCCTGGCCGATGGCCACGTCGCGCGCACCCCCAGGTGAACCCTTGAGCCGCATGTTCCTCGCTTCCTTCCACGAGCCGCTCGAGCTGCGCTCGGCGCTCGGCGCGACGGACCTCGGCGACGGCCTCGCCGTGACCGATCCCGACGCGATCGAACGGCACGTGCGGCTGCTCCTCGAGGACCCCTCCAACCGCTACAGGCTGCTGCGCGCGCTCGAGGACGACGCGCTGGAGCTCGCCTTCCCGCCCGACGATCACCAGCTCTGCCTGCTGGTGACGCGGCGCCTGTCGATGGGCACGCTGGTCCTGGTCCGCCGGCGCGAGCTCTCGCGCGAGATCGCGCGCCTCGACTCGCCCCCGGCCCAGAACGGCGAGCGCCAGGCGGCCACGGAGGAGAAGCCGCCCGAGGCGAAGCCGAAGGAGGCCGAGGCCAAGGTCCGCGACTGGAAGATCGAGTGCAAGCACCACGCGGCCGGCTCTCGCCCCTTCTTCGAGCGCGGCGCGCTGATCCAGGTCGTCCCCGACAAGGGCAAGACCAAGGAGTCGGTCACGGTCCACTGGCGCGACGACTACCTCGGCAGCATGCCCCCCTCGCTCCCGCTCACCACGTCCGGGCACCCGGAGGCCAAGGCGAGCCAGTCCGGCGCGAGCGCGGGGTACACGGCGTACAAGGGCGAGGTCGCGTACCTCGGCGAGCTGAACGAGCTGCGCTTCCCCTTCCCCCCCTTCTGGCGGGCGCTGAACGAGAAGACGTCGTACACGTTCGGGGCGGGGCCGCGGCCGGTCAGCGTCGAGGTCTACAATCCGCGGCAGTTCAAGCTGGAGCTCAAGTTCCCTCCGCTGGAGAGCTTCAAGGCCGGCTACAAGTACACCGCGTCGTCGCAGTCGATCGAGGGAGATTCGCTGTCGAAGCTCTCGATGACCAAGAAGAAGACGGTCAAGGAGAAGCTCGAGGTCAGCGCGGAGGGCTGGAAGCCGTCGACCTTGAAGATCGCCTCGAGCTCGTCGACGCACACCACGACCACGACCGGCGGGAAGACGACTCGGAAGCACGAGCCCGAGTCCGAGACGAGCACGAAGCTCGCCGACGCGATCGTGCTGAGCCGCGACGGCGGGGCGCTGTCGATCGACGCCGCGAAGGTCGTGGGGAGCCTCCTCGAGTTCATCAAGGAGGGGCTCGGCATCATCAAGACGATCAAGAGCTACGCGCCGCAGGTCGGCTGGTATGTCGATCTCGAGATCCAGGTGATGCAGGGCGGGCTCGCGGCGGAGTGGTATTGGCAGGAGTGGCAGGATCACCGCGTCTTCCGCTACATCGACGTCAAGGCCGCGCTCGACATCTTCAGCATCACGTTCGAGATCGGCGTGGGCGTCAGCGCCTACAGCTTCAAGCTCCAGGTCTTCGGCCAGGTCTCGGGCTCGCTCGGGGTCGAGGTGAGCGGCACCCGGTACAAGCCCGACGGCGCGCCGGGGGCCGCGCTGCAGGGCAAGGGCAGCATCGGCGGCGCCCTCGGCGCGCGGGCGGAGGCGGGCTATTTCTTCAAGTTCAACGCGAAGATGGAGACCGCGCTCGAGGTCGATCTGACGCTCGGCATCAACCAGCCGAACCGCTCGCAGATCGTCAGCATCGACGGCGGGTTCGTGTGGACGGGCATCGAGTGCACCGCGACGGGCTCGATCGGGATGTGGGGCATCGGCGGCACAAAGAAGTGGAAGGGCACGCTGGTCCCGAAAAGCGAGCGGCTCCACGTCGAGTGGCCCAGCCCGAAGGAGTACAAGCCGCCGTTCATGAGCCGCGACGCGATCAAGGCGGTGCTGGCCAAGGTGCTCTCGAACAGCTGGGATATCCGGGTCTTCACGCCGTCCGGGAGCGCGTTCGTCGCGGACAAGGCGTGGACCGTCGACGAGATCGCCGGCGCGCTCGCGGCGCGCATCGAGCGCGACCGCGCGTTCCACCGCACGCCCGAGATGGTCGACGCGCTCGCGAACGCCGTCCGCCAGGATCTCGACGCGCTCGGCGACCGCTGGGGGCGCGACTGGATCGAGGCCGATCGGTTCAAGGCGTACCTCGACGGCGCGATCGACGGCCGCAGCCTCCAGAAGCACCTGGACGACGGCGCGAGCCCGCTCCGGAAGCTCGCCGGCTGAGCCCGCCGAGGCGCGGGGCGACAGGGGCGCGGCGCGGTAGAGGCCCGTTCGAACGATAAGTTAACCTAACTAACGATGAGCTTTCCCATCTACCACCTCGAGACGAAGGCGGAGCGGTGCCGGGTGCGCGTGCGGCTGAACGACGTGCCCGTCGTGGAGCTCTCGGCCGAGGGCGAGCAGCCCGAGTGGTTCGCGCCGCCGATCAACCTGTACCTCGTCGCGGGCGCGAACCGGCTCGACGTGGAGGTCTCTCCGCTGCCGCGCGACGACGGCTCCCCCGGCGACCTCCGGGGCGTGGAGCTCGAGGGCGCGGTGCGCGTCTACGGCAAGGGCGACGCGGTGGCGCCGGGCGAGGGGCCGGTGGTGCTCGAGATCGCCGTGATGCGCGAGCTCGCCCGGCGGATGCAGGCCGCGGACGAGCGCGGCGAGGAGCTTCCGATCCCGCAGGCGTTTCGCTTCGCGTTCGACGGCGCGGGGCCGGACTTCACGGCCGAGCTGACCGGCGGCGAGCCCGTGCCGGACGAGGAGGCGCTGCGCGACTACGCGATCCGGCTGCGCGACCTCGCGCGCGCGGGCGACGTGGACGGGCTCGTGGCCGAGATGGAGCCGAAGGTGCAGGCGTACGCGGCGGCTTACGACGACGACGCGGGCGCCATCCGGGCGAGCCTGCGCGGCGTCCTGCATGCCGAGTACGCGCCGCGGGGGTTCGTGACGGACTTCGAGCGCGAGGACGTGGAGCTCGCGCCCTGCGCGGGGGGGAGGCTCTGCGAGCTGCGGCGGCCCGGGGGAGAGCCGCTGCTGGAGACGCCGCCGGACGCGGACGAGAGCACGTTGCAGATACCGATCGTCGTCGGCAGCCGTGGCGGCGCGCTGCGGGTGGTGCGATGAGAACAGCGGGGGCGAGCGCGCGTCGAGGCGAGCGGCGGCAGGCGCGCGCTGAGGCTATTGCGCCGTTCCGGCCGATCGGAGATCCTGCCGTCTGATGGGGCATCCCGCGGTCGACAACCAGACGCCGTGGGCCATGGAGCCCCTCTTCCTCGCCGACGAGGAGGGCCGCCCGCTGCTCGTCGTGCTGGTCCAGGCGACGTTCACGCTGCACGCCGTGCGCGGCCTCGAGCGCGCCGAGCAGCAGCCGCCGCCGAGCCTCGCCGGGGAGCTCTGGGGCGCAGACGCCGCAACGTCGAGCTACCGGATCGAACCGGCGTTCGCCTTCTTCAAGCCCGCCACGGATGTGGTCCTGGTCGGCCACGCGCAGGCGCCGCGCCATGCCGTCCCAGAGCTCCAGGTGGTGTTCCGCGTCGGCCCGGTCGGGAAGGCGGTGCGGGTCTTCGGGGATCGGGCGTGGGTGCGGAGCGGTGGAGCGCTGGTCGCGTCGCGACCGCGGCCGTTCGACCGGATCCCGCTCAGCTACGAGCACGCCTTCGGCGGCTGGGACGTTGGCCACCCCGATGCGGAGAGGCGCGCGTTCGAGCCGCGGAACCCCGTCGGGATGGGCTTCCGCGCGCCGGACGCGGCCGTCGAGGAGGGGCTCCGCCTGCCGAACATCGAGGATCCGGACGAGCCCCTGCAGCGCTACGGTCAGGCGGTCGCGCCGGCGGGCGTGGGGTTCGTCTCGCCGGACTGGCAGCCCCGGGCCGCGCTGGCCGGCACCTACGACGAGGCGTGGTCGAAGGAGCGGATGCCGCTCCTGCCCAGGGACTTCGATCGTCGGTTCTTCAACGCGGCATCGAAGGGGCTCGTCGCGCCGGGGTACCTGAGGGGCGACGAGCCGGTGCTGGTGGAGAACGCGTCGCCGCTCGGGAGGCTCTCGTTCCGGCTGCCAGGGCTCGTCGCGCCCGGGTGCCGGGTGGGGCTCGCGCGGCGGGACGATGCGCAGGTGGAGCTCCGGCTGGACACGGTGATCGTGGACACGGACGTCGATCGCGTGCTGCTGCAGTACCGAGGGCACGTCGCGCTGCAGGACGGGCCGCACGACGTGCGCGCGATCGCGATCGAGGAAGATCTGGGCATCGTCCGGCGACAGGTCCCCTCGGGGTGGTCCAGAGAGCGGGCGCGGCCTCAGTGAGGCTTTCGTCGTGAGGAGATGGCGATGGGCGTGACGGTCGGCGTGAACATGATGTCGGTGGTCCACGCGAAGAGCAGCGGGATCACGATGGCGTTCCCGGACGTGTGCAAGACCCCGGCGCCGCCAGCGCCGCCCGTGCCGATCCCTTACCCGAACGTCGCCAAGAGCGGCGACACGTCCAAGGGCACGAAGAAGGTGAAGTGCGACGGGGAGTCGGTCTGCGTCAAGGACTCGAACTTCAGCACGAGCACCGGCGACGAGGCCGGCTCGCTCGGCGGGATCGTGTCGGGCAAGACCAAGGGGAAGGCGGAGTTCGTGAACTTCTCGTTCGACGTGAAGTTCGAGGGGAAGAACGTGGCGCGGGCGCTCGACCTGATGCTGCACAACGACAAGAACACGCCGCCGTTCCCGGTGGTGCAGGGGCCGGTGGTGGTGGTCCTGCCGGCGGGGCAGTCGCCGAAGCGGGAGTGCGCCGTGTGCGAGAAGGAATACTGAGACGGGGATCGGCGACCGATGGGGTACCACGCCGCGGCGGCGATCATGGGTTCCGGAGCGTGCACCTCGCTGGGCGGCGCGGAGCGCGCGGCCGCAGCGATGCGGGCCGCGATCAACCGCGGCCACGAGATGCCGGACTGGCCCTACAACGACGCCGCGACCAACACGGAAGCTCTCCTCGTCGGCCATCCCGCCTCCGGGGTCACCGACGGATTCGAGGGGCTCGGCCGGCTCGTCCGCCTGGGCGCCGCCGCGCTCATGGACCTTCGCCCGCTCCTCGAGGAGCGAGGCCTCTCCTCGCGCCGCTCCGGCCTCTTCGTCGCGCTCGCCCCCCGCGACGCGGCCGCGGAGCGCGGGCTGGACGACGATGGAGAGGAGCCCACATCCGCCTTCGCGTCATGGGCGGAGCGCTTCGCGCAGCGTTGCTGCGAGCAGAGCGGCATCCCGGCGGCCCCCGAGCAGCGGAGCTACTTCGCCGGGCGGTACGGCTTCGCCCGCGCCCTCGCCGCGGCCATCGACGCGCTCCGCGGACAGCGGCTGGATCATTGCCTGGTGGGGGCGTGCGACAGCGAGCTCGATCCGGACCGCATCGATGCAGGCCTGAGCTCAGGCCGGATCAAGACGGCCGACAACCCGGCCGGCTACGCGCCCGGCGAGGCGGCCGTCTTTCTGCTCATCGAGCGCGCCACGGCGAGCCCGCGCGGGCGGCCGCCTGAGTCGCTGCTGCTCCCCCCCTCGTTCGCCGAGAGGGCGGACGCCGCGGTCGGGGTCGCGCTCGCGCGGGCGCTGACCGCTGCCCTGGGAGACGAGGGAGGCGAGGAGGCCCGAACTGGGACCGCCTACGTCGATCTCAACGGTGAGGAGGCCCGCGCCGCGGAGTGGGGCCACGCGCTGGCGCGCCTCCACGGGCGCTCGGCGCTGCACGCATGGCGGCACGTCTTCCCGGCGGCGTCGTTCGGGGAGACGGGCGCGGCGGCAGGGGCGCTCGCGACGTGCGTGGCTGGCCGCGGGCTCTCCCGCGGCTACGCAGGGCGGCAGGCGCTCGTCGTCCTCTCGGACCGCGAGGGCTGCGCTGCAGTACGGATGTTGGTTCCGGAGACGCGCTGACATGAGCCAAGACGCACACGCGGACAAACTCGCCAAGAACAAGGCCGTCCTCGGTCGCCAGGGGAACAAGCACCGGGAGAACGGCCACAGCCACATCAGCGGCAACGGCGGCAAGCGCGCGGTCTACGACGATCTGATGACGATCCGGCGCGGGCTGAGGATGCACAAACCGAGGCCGATCGTGCCCAAGGACAAGAGCGTGCAGCCGTGGAGCGACCAGCACGCGGAGGGGTACACCTTCAAGCATTTCAAGGCCGCTGGCGCCAATACGCCCTACAGGAACCAGGCGCAGCACATGATTCCGGTCGAGTTCTTCAGCGTCAAGAGCATCGGCGCGGACGAGCTCGCCGTCATGCAGAAGGTCGACTACGACATCAACAACGGCGAGAACATCATCTTCTTGCCTGAGCACGCGAGCAAGGTCGTCATCCACCGGCTGCCCAACCACTGCGGGTCGCACCCCGTCTACAACCGGGTCGTCAAGACCGAGGCGGCGAGGCTCCGGCAGCGGCTGCAAAAGGCGATCGACAAGGACAAGGACCACACGGAGTGGAACCCGCCCGAAGACATCCCCGCTGAGCTCAAGAGCCTGCAAAAGTCGCTCTGGAACCTCACGGTGCGGATGGTCGGGGTCGGCCTCTCGAACATCAACGAGCTCGAGAAAGGAAAGCTCGCTCCGAGCGCGGGGAGCTGAGCGCCGGAGATGCGCTTCTACGTCTGGACCTATTCGGAAGCCGACCCTTCGCTCGCGTGGATCGACGAGCTCCCCGACGGCATCGCCGAGAAAGGCTACCTGCTGAACGAGGGGGCGCCGTGCGCTGGCTGGTTCCCCGCGGACGCGGCGCTCGGGATCTCCGACGAGTACGGCATCAAGCTGCCGGACGCCATCCCGAACACCGCCCTGATCCATGTGGTCTCCGACAAGCTCCGCAAGACCCTGGATGAGCGCTCCGGGGCGTCGATCGAGTTCCTGCCCGTGAGGATCCTCGACAAGAAGCGGCGGCCCGACAAGCGGACGTACCAGGTCATGAACCTGCTCGGGAGCGTCGCGTGCCTGGACAGGTCTCGCTCCGATTTCGACGCGAGCCATATCGTGAAGGACCAAGTGGCACGCTTCAGGACGCTGGTGCTGGACGAGGCCCGGATCGGCCCTCACGCAAGGCTGTTCCGCCTGGCCGACATGCCGGATCTCGTCCTCATCCGCGAAGACCTGGCGGCCGAGATCCAGGCCGCGATGTGCACCGGCATGACGTTCCAGCGCGTCGAGGACTACGGGAGCGAGTACAGGGACCTCTAGCTTCCTCCGAGACAGGGGGACCTGCCGCTCCAGGCGGGCCGTGAGCGGATCGGTCCTCCTGGCGCCGAGATCGGAACCAGACACATGCGGGTACGCCTGGTCAGAGAAAACGCGCTGTTCCTGCTCGATGAGGCTTCGGAGCGGCTGGCGCTCGAAAACCCGCCGGCGGTCACGCTGGAGCTGCTCCATGAGGCCTCGCGGCTCCACGTCCTCGCCGCGTTGAGCAGCCTGCTGTCGGAGGCGGACACGCGCGAGTTCCGGGATCGGCTGCTCCAGGCTGGCGAGGCGCGCGCGCAGCTGCTTGCGTTGGCTCGACAGCAGGCGCTCCGCCGGCATCGCCTCCGCTGCGCCAGCCTGCTGGATCCGCTCTTCGGCTGCGTCGCCGTCGGCGCCACGGACGTGGCGCGACGCATCGCGGAGCTCGCACCGCAGCAGCCGATCGAAGGCGAAGAGTACGAGGACGATTTCTGGTACGCCCACGCCCTGCACGGCCTGGTGCGCGGGGCGGCGAGCGAGCTCCCCGCCGCGATCGAGCGGTTCGAGGGAGCGCTGGAGGGGCTGCGCGCACCGCGCCTGCTGGCGCTCAGAGGGCTCTCGGGCCGGGACCAGGGATGCTTCGATGCAGGGATCGAGCAGATGATCGAAGAGCGCGGAGAAACCTTCGAACGCAAGCGGGGGACGCTCGTGCGCGATGCGATGGGCTACGCGACCGAGCGGCACATCTTCCTGGAAGGGGCGGCGCTCTTGGTCCTGGCGGAGGCGGTCGGCCTCGAGACGCGGCGAGAGTACCGCTTCATCCCGCGCATCGCGCGGAGCTGAAGAGAACGCGCCGAGATCGCTCCAGCGTCCCTATCGACGATGGAGCTCGTGCCACGCGGGCGCCCTCACCTCCTGCACGCCTCGCCGCGCGCCGCGCAGGCCGAGCTCCACCGCCGCCGCCGCCCTCGCCGGCTGGCTCCCCCGCTTCAGCACCTCCTCGAGCCACGCCACCTCCATCGGCCTCCCCAGGAGGTACCGCGTCCCCCGCTTCATCTCCCTCCCCCGGCCCCCCCACCACGCCGCGATCTTCTCCCGATCCGGCCACGGCAAGCTCTCGTCCGGATCCATCGCGACGTCCTCGTCGTCCGGATCGTCGCTCGGCCCGCTCCGGAACCCCGCCGGCGGCGCCCCCCGCAGCTTCGCCTCCTCGAGCCCCACCCCGGTGATCATCGTGAACGCCCCGCCCGCCATCCGCGCGAGCTCCGGCGTCCCCATGCAATCGAGGACCCACGGCATCAGCGCGGGATCCCCGAGCGCCGCCGCCCCCGCGAGCGCCGCGCGCGCCCCCCGCGGCGCCCCGGCGAGCGCGCGCAGCCACGTCGACGCCACCGCCGGATCCATCCGCCGCATCGTCATCGCGCACGCCCGCTCCGCGAGCGGCCCGCCGCGATCCACGATGGCCCCGAGCACCCGCAGCGCCGCCGCGTCGCCGAGCACCGCCGCCGACCACGCCGCCGCGAAGCGGCACGCCTCGTCCTCGCTGCCCAGCGCGCCCCGCACCTCGTCCAGGAGATCCGCCCGCCCGAGCTCGCCCACGGCGCGCAGCGCCCTGGCCCTGAGGCGCAGATCGCTCGACGTCACCGCGTATCCCAGCGCCGCCCCGGGATCCTGCCGCTGCACCGCGCACGCCGCGATCCCGATCGCGTACAGCTCCGGCCCGACCCGGTGAGACAAAAGCCCCGGAAGGATCGACCGCGCCTTCGAGAACGACACCCAGCCGAGCGCCGACACAAGCGCCCGCGCGAGCGCCGGAGCGGCCCCGCCCACGTCGAGCACCTCGGCGATGCCCTTCAGATCCCGCCGCTCGACCGCGAGCACCATGGGCGCGAACAGGCTCCCCGGCTCCTCTTCATCGATGGCCGCCCTGCAGATCTCCCACCCCGCGTCGCCCGCGAGCCGGAGGCCATCGACGTGCGCCTCCAGGCGCTCGTCGAGCTCACCGAGGCTCTCGAGATCATACAGCGGGTCCAGCACCGCCGCGTCCCGGTACGACCACAGGAACGCCGCCTCGGAGGCGTGCTGCTCGACAACGTCGGCGTCGCTCGTCGAGATCAATTGATCTGCACCGAGCCGCCCTGGATCCGGTTCACCCCGGAGGACCGCGTGAGCAAATAAGCGCCGCGAATCAGGATCTTGCCGGCCCGCGTCAGCGTGATGCTGGCCTTCCCGCACTGGAGCACGATCTCCTTCTCCGCGGTGAGCACCAGCCGCTCGCCGTCCGCCGTCGCCGTCGCGCCGTCGCGCCTCGCCGCGCTCGCGCCGTCCCCCGCCGCGTGCATCCGCCCCATCACCACCGGCCTGTCGCGCCGACCGCCCTCGAACAGCAGCGCGACCTCCCGCCCCTCGTCCTCCGGCCCGAGCGCCGTCATCGAGCGCGCAGGGACGCCCGCGCCGCCTCCCAGGACGGCCGCCTCGACGAGCGGATCGCCGTTCTGCCCGAACCCCACGATCCGTCCCACCACGACCCCGTCGATCGGCCCGGCCTTCGCGGCCTCCGCTGCGGCGCGCTCCTCGTGCGCCGCGACGACGAGCTCGAGCAGCCCCTCCGCGCCCTCGAGCGCGTCCGCCTCACCCGCCGCCCCGTCCGCCCCCGCCTCGCCGGAGGCCGCCGCCTCGCCGCCCTCCTCCTCGATCAGGATCACCTCGCCGCCCTGCTCCGCCGCCGGCGCCCGCCCATCGTCCCTCATCGCCCTGCTCCTCTGCTCCCGCTCGCCTCGAAGCGCCCGCGATCCCCTGCCCGCCTCAGTTCACCCCGACGTTGCTCCCCTTGATCTTCACGTTCCCCGAGGCCTCGACGTTCACCGCCCCCTCGCTCTTCACGTCGAGCTTCTTCCCCTCGACCCGGACCGGGCCCTCGCCCTTCACCGTGATCTTCTTCCCCTGCACGGTGACGTTGCCGTTCTTCTCGATCGTGATCGTGGCGTCCCCGCACTGGATCGCGAGCTTCTCGCCGATGATCATCGTCTTCTTCTCCTTCACGTCCTCCTTCGCGCTCTTCCCGATGGTCACCGTCATGTCCTTGCCCACCGTCAGGGTGTAGCCCTCGTCCACGCTCGTCGACTTGCCCTTGGCGACGCTCTCCGAGCTCGAGCCCCCCACGGACTCGCTCTTGTCCTCGCCGATCGACGCGCTCTGGCCCTTGCCCACGTCGATCGACTGGCTCCCCGAGACCGACTCCGTGTGATCCCCGCCCACGCTCACGGCCCTGTCGCCCCCGACCGAGAGGGTCTCGTCCTCGCCGATCGTCTCGGTGTGGGTCTTCGCGACGTCGATGCTCTTGTGGCCGCCGATCTCCTCGCTCTGATCGTTCCCCACCACCTTGCTCCGGTCGCGGGCGACATCGAGCATCTCGTCGTTCCCGATCCACTGCTTCTTGTCGTGCTCGATCGCGATGTTCCAGTCCTTCTGGCCGTGCAGGAAGATCTCCTCCGAGCCCTTCTTGTCCTCGAACCGGAGCTCGTTGAACCCGCCGCCCCCCGTCGAGCTGTTCGACTTGAGGGTGCTCTTCGTCTTCTCCGCAGGGAGCGCGTAGGGCGGCACGTTGGTGCCGTGATAGACGCTCCCCACCACGAGCGGCCGGTCCGGATCGCCCTCCAGGAAATCGACCACCACCTCGTGGCCGATCCGCGGCAGAAACACCGCGCCCCACGCGGCGCCGGCCCAGATCTGGCTCACGCGGATCCAGCACGAGCTCTGGCCGTCCTTCTTGCCCTCCCGGTCCCAGTGGAACTGGACCTTGATGCGGCCGTGCTCGTCCGTATAGACCTCCTCGCCAGGAGGACCGACCACGATCGCCGTCTGGATCCCCTTGATCGTCGGCCATGGCGTCACCGACGGCGGACGGTAAGGGACGTCGGAAGGGATGACCTGAAACCGGTTCCCGTACGCCGGGACGTCGCTGTCGGTGACGGCGTCCACCACCGGCTCGTGGCCGTGATGATGCACGGAGACGAGCAGATACTCGCGGTTGAAGGCGTCGCGGCCGTGCTCCGCGAGCGTGAAGGTCTGGCCCGGGACGAAGCGCGGACAGACGCTCTCGCCGCTGCCCGTCCTGCGCGAGGTCTGGAGCTGCTCGAGCCGGATCTTGGCGAGGCTCGAGCCCGCGCCGGGCGCGTCGTAGTCGCCTGGATAATCGTAGACCTCGAGGTCGTCGTCCGCGTCCGCCTGGGCGTTGCTCTCGAGCGACAGGCCGGGCTTCTTGAAGTTGTAGTCGCGCAGCGTCACCTTCCCCGACCGCACCCGCTCGACGTACCGGAAACGGGAGACGTGCTCGCCCTGGAACAGCGCGCCGAGCTGCGGCCGGAACACGACGGTGCCCTCCCCCGCGATCGGCCCGTGCGCAGAGGGGCTGTCGGCGAACACGAGCACGTGGCCGCCCTCGCCGTGCTCGAAGTAGTAACAGATGCCCTCCTCCTCGAGCAGCCGCGAGACGAAGGCGAAGTCGCTCTCCCGGTACTGCACGCAGTACTCCCGCGCGCGGTAAACCCCGCTCAGCAAGAAGCGGTAGCCCTCGCCCGGGATCCCGGCCGCGCGCAGCACCTTCTCGATGATCTCCGGGGCGGTGAGCGCCTGGAAGATCCGGCTGTTCCGGCGGTGCTTGAGGCGCGCGACGTCGGGCACGATCGTGGCGTGATAGGCCGTGAGCCGCTTCCCCTCCTCGCCCTGCTCGAAGCTCGCGACCACGCCGTGGACGAACCGGGGCTGCTCGCCGATCTGAAAGGTGAGCAGCGCCGGCTTGCCCACGACGTCCGTGAACGCGATGTCCTTCTCCGGCGAGGCGACGAGCACATCGAAGTGGAAGAGCTCGGAGATGCCCTCGCGCCCCTCGAACCGCGTCACACGGAGCTCGTGCTCCAGTCCGTCGACCTGAAACAAGTGCATGGACTCTCCCTTGAGCAGACTCGAGCCGAGCGGATGCGCGGGCGGACCGCGGGCAGCATTCAGCCGGATGCCATCCTACGTGCGACGCCCGCTCGACCGCAATGGACGACGGCCCTCGACGCCGGCGAGACGCCGCGATGACCGAGGGCGCGCCGGTCGAGCCGCGCGCCGGGACGGCGCCGCGCCGCCATTTCCGGTCCCGCTAGATGGAAGCCAGATCGACGTCGGCCATCGCGGCGAGGAACTGTGCGCCGAGCCCCTTCGGCAGACCGCGCGCATCGCCGACGCCGGGCGGCTGCACGAGGGGCGGCGCCGCCTGGGCCTGCGCCACGGCGGGAGGCGCCGGCGCGAGAGGCGCGGGCGGGGCCGGAGGCGCGCTCGATGAGGCGGGGCGGCGCGCGGGCTCGGCAGCGGCGGCGGCCGGCGCTCGCCGGGCGTCGAACGGCGTCGCCGCGAAGGCGATGGCCTTCGCTGCCTCCTCGGCGCTGAGCGCGCTCGTCTCTCCGAGTAGCTCGCGGGCGCCGTGCCGCGCGGGCGAGGACGCCGCTGCGCGCGGGGCGGCGGCCGGGTGCGACGCCGCCGGCGCAGCGGGGCGAGGCGCAGCCGCGCGCGTAGGCGCGGCAGGCGCGGCAGGCGCGCGGCGCGCGCCGAACGGCGTCGAGGAGGAGGCGGCCACCCTGGCCGCCTCCTCGAGGCTGAGCTGGCTGGTCTCCCCGAGCACGGCGGTCTCGCCGGGCGGCGCGGTCTCGCCACGAGGCGTAGCCTCACCACGCGGCGCGCTCTCCCCGCGCGGAGCAGCCCCCGCGACCGGGGCCGCCTCCGCCGGCGCATCGCTCTCGCGGGCGCGCGGCGCGGGCCCCTCGGAGCGATGCGCGGCAGCGGCAGCGGGCGCAGCCGGCGGCGCGGCGCTCGAGCGCGCCGCGCGGGCCGGAGCGCGCCACGGATCGAACGGCGTCACCGGCGCCGCGACCACCCTGGCCGCCTCCTCGAGGCTCAGGTGGCTCGTGCCCTGCAGCGCGCCGCCCCTGTCGCCTCGCCGCGACGCCGCCTCGGGCGGCGCGGCGCCCGCGGCGGACGCGCCGCCGGCGCCGAACGGATCGGCCCACGCCGCCGGCTGCCCCGGGAGCTCCACGCCCGCGAGCACGCGCAGCGACGCGAGCTCCGCGGCCTCCACGGGCCGATGGCCACGCCACACCACGGAGCAGCAGCGCCGATCCACGTCGACGTGCACGGTATCGGCGCGGAGCGCGATCGGCTCTCCAGCCCGCGGCGCCGCGCCCTGCCTCCGGTAGAGCCGCGCTGCGCCGCGGGCCTCCGGCAGCTGCGTCCGGAGCTTCGGCCGCTGCGCGAACATGCCGCCGAGCACGATCCACTCGTCGCCGCGCAGCGCGCCGAGGCGCTGATCGGCCGGCGCCGCCTGGAAGTAGCTCCCGTCGAGCCCCTCGGGGATGTCGAGCCAGAGGCCCGCGAGGCGGCGCGCGTCGACGCCGCCGAGCAGCCGACTGCGCGGCGGCGACGCGCGGGAGAGCGGCCCCATGCCGTCGATGCGAACATGGGAGCGACCCGCGCCGACGCGCGCGGAGCCGTCGAGCTGCGCTTGCTTGTCGATGCGGACCTGGCCGCCCTGCACCACCGTGAGCCGGACCATGACCTCCGGCGACGAGAAGCCCGGCGGCAGCTCCGCGTGGCCGGTCACCACGACGTCACACTGCGCGCGGTACGGCGCGAGGTCGCCCGCGGTGCGAAGCCACCGACCCGACGGATCCGGCTGCTCGTCCGGCGCGACGGGCTCCGGCTTCACGAGGGACATGCGCCCCTCGGGGACGAGCGCGAACGTCGCCTTCACGACGATGGTGACATGGAGCTGGCCGCGCAGGAGCCAGGTGACCGTCGCAGCCTCGGCAGGACCGAGGGGGGCGATCGCGACGTGCTGCGTGGATGGGCTCATCGAAGCTCGACGCAGCATGCCTCACGACCCCCCCGGGCATCCAGCGACGAGTCGCGCCCCCGCCCGGGTCGTTCACGAGGCGATCTGCCGGCTGCTCGGGCCGCCGGGTGATCCGACCCTGGCTCGAGCTGATTCATAGGGTTTACTCATGCGGAGGTTTCAGTACTCTCCGGGCGACCTTTGGTCGTTGTCGGCGAGTCCCGAGGCTCGCCGATGTTCTTGACGTGGTCGGGTCCAGCCTGACCAGCGAGGTGTTCTTCATGAAGAGCTTGTCCGCGATCGGTGCCCCTCCTGGAAGTGAATGGAGGCGCGGGGACGCGCTGATTGGTCGTGAGAGCGAGCCGAGTCAGGCCCGGTCGTCCGGGGTTTCTGCCAAGCTCGTGTCCGTCGATGGAGGCCGACGGCTGGCGGGGCGCTCCCATCGGCGCGTTGCGCGCGTCGCCTCCGTTCTGCTGGCGCTCCTCGCGAGCGGGTGCACCAGCGAGGACGCACCCCCTGGTACGAGCGGCGATCAAGGCCCCGGCTCGGGCACCGGCGGCGACGGCGGCACCGGCGGCGACGGCGGCACCGGCGGCGACGGCGGCACCGGCGGCGACGGCGGCACCGGCGGCGACGGCGGCACCGGCGGTGACGGCGGCACCGGCGGCGCCGGCGGCGACGGCGGCGCCGGCGGCACCGACCCGGATAGCTCGGTGGCCCCCAACAAGAACCCGCAGTTCCGCTGGTTCGAGTACGAGGGCAAGGACCCGGTCTATCAGGAGTTCACGGCGGGGGAAGGCGAGTACTCGAACCCGATCCTCGCAGGGTTCTACCCTGATCCCAGCCTCTGCCGGGTCGGGGAGGACTACTACCTCGTCAACTCGTCGTTCTCCTACTTCCCCGGCGTCCCGATCTTCCACAGCCGCGATCTCGTCCACTGGACGCAGCTCGGGCACGTGCTCGACCGCCCCTCGCAGCTCGACCTCGACAGCCAGGCGATCTCCGAGGGCATCTTCGCGCCGTCGATCAGGTACCACGACGGCGTGTTCTACATGGTCACCACGCTCGTCGGCGGTGGCGGCAACTTCTTCGTGACCGCCACCGACCCGGCGGGGCCATGGTCGGACCCCATCTGGCTCAACAGCGTCGACGGGATCGACCCCTCCTTCTTCTTCGACGACGACGGCAAGGCCTACGTCGTCAACAACGGCCCGCCGGCTGGCGCGTCGCTCTACGACGGCCACCGAGCGCTCTGGATCCAGGAGTTCGACGTGGCGACGCAGAAGATGGTCGGCCCGCGCTCGGTGATCGTCGACGGCGGCGTCGACATCTCGAAGAAGCCGATCTGGATCGAGGGCCCCCACGTCTTCAAGGTGGATGGAACCTACTACCTGATCGCCGCCGAGGGCGGCACAGGCGATCAGCACTCCGAGGTGGTGTTCCGCAGCGCCTCGGTGACCGGCCCGTATGAGCCCTACGCGGGCAATCCGATCCTCACGCAACGCCACCTCGATCGCAACCGGCCTTTCCCGGTGACCTCCACCGGCCACGCCGACTTCGTTCAGCTGCCGAACGGCGACTGGTGGTCCGTCTTTCTGGGCACCCGGCCCTACGAGGGCGATCTCTACAACACGGGCCGCGAGACGTTCCTGATGCCCGTCCGGTGGGTCGACGGCTGGCCGGTCATCACGGCAGGCACCGAGACGGTGCCCTACGTGCACGACGCCCCAGCCCTGCCGCCGCAGCCGGCGCCGGCCACCCCGACGAGCGGCAACTTCACGTACCGGGACGACTTCGACGGCGACGAGCTCGCCCCGGCCTGGAACTTCATCCGTACGCCCGTCGAGCAATGGCACGATCTCACCGTGTCGCCCGGGTGGCTGACCTTGAAGGCGCGCCCTGCCCACCTCGGGCGGCGCGAGCAACCGTCGTTCGTCGGCCGGCGGCAGCAGCACGGCTGGGCCTCCGCCTCCACGGCCATGAAGTACCTGCCATCAGCGCCCGGGGACGCGGCGGGGCTGGTCGCTTTCCAGAACGACGACTTCTATTACTTCCTGGGCGTCACGCTGGCGGACGGCAAGCCGGTCATCCAGCTGCAGAAGAAGGCCGGGAGCAGCGCGAACGGCGAACCCCAGGTGATCGCCTCGGCTCCGCTCGATCTCTCCGCAGGCGCGCCCATCCACCTCAAGATCGAGGCGCAGGGCCCCGCCTACAGCTTCTCCTACGCGCGTGAGCCCGGGGCGTGGGTCAGCCTCCTGGAAGAGGTCGACGGGAAGATCCTGAGCACGCAGCAGGCCGGCGGCTTCGTCGGGACCTACATCGGCCTTTATGCCTACACGGAGCAGCCGTGAGCCGATCGGCGCGAGGTCTGCCTTTGAGCCGATTGAACGGGTGACGAGGTCGACCGGCCCGGACGCTCCTCCGGGCCTGTGCTAGACCGCCGCCCCCCATGCGCATCGCGCTCGTCTATCCGCCGACCTGCGACCCCACGGCGCCGTACCTCGCGGTGCCGATGCTGACCGGCTTCCTCCGCGCGAACGGCGTCGAGGTGCTGCCCGTCGACGCGAACGTCGAGGCGTTCGACGCGCTCCTCACCCAGGACCGCATGGCGGGGCTCCTCGACCGGCTCGAGGCGCGCCTCGGCGAGCTCGACCGGCGCGCCGCGCTCCCGCACGCCGAGCAGCTCGAGTACCTGGCCCTCGCCCGCGCGCGCGGCGACGCGCACGCCGTCCCGGGCGCGGTCGACGCCGCCAAGGCCACGCTCCGCGCCGAAGGCGGCTTCTACGACCCGGACGCCTACGCCCGCGCGGTCGCGACGATCGAGGCGGCGCTCGGCGTCGTGTCCGCCACGCACCACCCCCTCAAGCTCGACTTCACGGCGTACCGGACGCCGTTCGGCCTGATGTCGATGGACGAGATCGCCCGGTCGAGCCGCCCGGAGCACGATCCGTTCGACGCCTGGGTGCAGCAGGCGCTGGTGCCCCGGCTCCGCGACGCGCGCGCCGACGTCGTCGGCCTCTCCGTGTGCTTCCCGGGCCAGCTCCAGCCCGCCTACGCGTTCGCGCGCAAGATCAAGGAGGCGCTGCCCGGCGCGCACGTCACGTGCGGCGGCCCCGGCGTCACGCAGCTGCTCCTCCGGCTCTCGGGCGAGCGGCTCGCGCGCGCCCTCGGCCCGTTCGACTCGGCGTGCCTCTTCGAGGGCGAGCACACCCTGCTCGCGCTCGCGCGCGCGCTCGACGAGGGCCGGCCGCTGCGGGACGTGCCGAACGTCGTGGCGCGCGACCGGCTCATGGGCGCGCGCTGGACGCCCGGCCACGGAATGGAGGACCTGAAGGCGCTCCCGGCGCCCGACTTCGATGGGCTCCCGCTCGGGGCGTACCTCGCGCCGGCGCTGGTGCTCCCGTACGACCCGACGCGGGGCTGCTACTGGGGCAAGTGCACGTTCTGCCATTACGGGCTCGCGGAGGTCGGCACCGCGGCGTACCGCGAGCGCGCCGTCGAGACGATCGTGGCGCACCTCGGGGCGCTCGCCGCGCGGCACGGCACCCGCCACTTCTACCTGTCGCAGGACTCGGTCGCGCCGAAGACGCTCGTGAAGATGGCGCAGGCGATCCTCGACGCCGGCCTCGACGTGCGGTGGGCGACCGACCTCAAGCCGGAGAAGTACCTCACGCGGGAGCGCGCGGACGTGCTGCGCCGCGCGGGCGCCGTCGCGTGCGCGCTCGGCGTCGAGTCGGCGTCGCCGCGGGTCCTCGGCCTCATCGACAAGGGCGCGCCGGTCGAGGTCGTCTCCGACGTCATCGATCACCTCGCGTCCGCGGGCGTGGCCGCCGAGGCGATGTGCTTCACGGACTTCCCCACCGAGACGCACGCCGAGGCCGTGGCGACGCTCGATTTCCTGCGCGAGCGGCGAGAGGCGCTCGCGGTCTACATCGTCGGCGAGTTCGGGCTGACGCACGGCTCGCTGGTCGCGCAGGCGCCGGAGCGCTTCGGCATCGACGAGGTGTTCGAGCAGGAGGGCGACGAGCTCGGGCTCGGCCTGTTCTTCGTCCCGCGGGAGCCGTGGAAGACCGACGCGGAGCGCGCCGACGTCGACGAGCGGCTCGCCGACCTGTCGCGCGGCTGGACGCTGCGCAGCTATCCGTGGGCCGGCGCGGTGTCGACGGCGCACACGATCCTCCAGTACGACCGCTTCGGGCCGGGCGTCTTCCGGGAGCGGGCGGCGCGGCGCGCCGAGGGCGGCGTGCCCGGCGCGACGGCCATCGAGCGCGGGCTGCGCTTCGATCCGCGCGCGGCCGAGCAGGCGGAGGCGCGCGAGGCGGAGATCTGGGCGACGCTCGTGCACGAGGAGCGGCGCGTGGGGCGCGACGCCTACGAGCGGCTCGCGCGCTCGCTGCCGCCGCTCCGGCCGAAGCCGGTGCGCGTCAGGTTCGTCGCGGGCGCCGCGCCGGCCGTGACGTCGGGGCGGCGCCCGTCGCACGCGGCGAGCGCGGCGCGCTGAGCGCCGGTCGGGCGGTCAGCCGCGGTGGCTGACCTCGACGAGCACGCCGCCGGGAGCGCGCGTGTAGAACACCGGCCCGCCGCGGACGTCCCGCAGCGGGGACACGTTCTCCGCGTTCGCCTCCCTCATCCGGTCATACGCCTCCTGGACCGCCGCCTCGCTCTCCAGCAGGAAGCCCACGTGGAACTGGGCCGGATAGCTGGTCGGGTCCCCGGCGCGCAGCCGGCTGATCACGAGCGTGAAGCCGGCCTCGTCCTGCAGGATGGCGAGGGCGTCGCGCCCCTTCTCCCGCTGGCATCGGAAGCCGAAGAACCGCTCGAAGAACTCGCTGGTCTCCCGGACGTCGGGTACGCACAGATCAAGGTGGTTGAGATGCATGTCGGGTCCTTTCAGGGGGTTGAAAGGTCGGGACCCACCATGCGCGACCCGTCCGGCGCCGGCGTGTGCCGGCGCGCGTTCCCGCAGGATGCTGGTGATGGAAGTGCTCGCCCATGGATGCCCCGACCAGGCGCAGCGCAGACTGCGTCCTGCTCGTCGTGGGTCCTGGCGCTTGTGCGTCGGACAGAGCTCCCTTGCGGGAAGCGACCGGGCTCACCGAACCGGTCCGCCTTTTTCGACGTGCCTCTATCAAAGCGCAGGGTGGCAGGTGCGTCAAGCCGGGCGTACGGAGCAGCGCGGGTCAGGGCTCTCGCGGGTGGCGCTCCGGCTCGAGGACGGTCGCCGTCACCCGCGCCCGAGCCTGAGATGGGCTCACGTCGGCTCCCGCCAGTTCTCCAGAACCAGGGGGTAACCGGCGGATTGAACACGGCGGTAATCCGACGTGTTGCCTGTCACGAGCGGCAGCCCGTGATGAATCGCCGTCGCGGCGATCATCGTATCTGGTACGCCGATCGGCGTGCCGGTCCTCTGCAAATCGGCCAGGACGCGGCCAGCGAGCTCGGCCGCAGTCGCGTCCAGGAGCAACACCTCGCTCCGATGCGCCATCTCCAGGAACCGCCTCGTCTTCTCCTCTGCCTGCCGCAGCGCGTAGCCGGCGACGACCTCCATGACAGAGATCACGGAGAACGTGAAACGGCCATGAAAGCCGATGTACGAGCGCGCGTGCGCCACGACAGCCGGGCTCTTGGCCTTGGTGATCTCGGACAGGATGTCCGTGTCAAGGAGCGCTTTTCTCACCCGCTTCCTCCACGTCGCGCAACCTGGAGGAGCGACGATTCTCCCGGACGACCTCCATCATGGCGTCGACCGCTTCGGGGTCGTCGGCGAAGAGCCCGATCAGGGACGGTGCTGCCTCTGCCTCGCGTGATAGCTCCTCGCCAGCGGATCCATCCGCGAGTTCATGGACCACGCGTTCGATGAGCCGGAGCCGCTCCTGGACCGGAAGGCCCTGGATTTCCTGGAAAATTCGCTCCACGTCGGTCATCGTCGACCTCCTGCTCAAGCCCACCGAGGCCCAGCGTAGCGCGACGCCGGTACCCCAGCGTAGCGCGACGCCGGTACGTACAGGCCGGTCCAGTGGTGCGCAAAGAGCCCGCCTGGTGGCTGGCGAGCGGGCGCCCGTCAGCGCCCGCTGCACTCCGGTGCGTGGAGGTGGGCTCTCCCCGCCCCCCTACACCGCCGCCGTCCCGCCCCCGCCGGCCGCCTGCGCGCGCGCCCGCTTGCGGACCTGGATCTCCGGCGACTCCGCCACCGCCATCCCCACGAGGCGCATGCCCTCGAGGAAGTGCCGCACCCCGGTGCGGACCAGATCCGGGCTCGCCGACCCGACGTCGGGGTAGCCGCGCCCCTCCGCGTCGGGCTGCACCTTGCCCCAGTTCGCGAAGAGCCGCCCCCACGGGCTCTCCAGCACGGGCGCCATCTTCTCCTTCGCGTACCGCGGGTACCAGAACATGTCGTGGTACGTGACCGACGCCACGTAGGCCCACGGCGCGAGCCAGGTCTTGAGCGACCACTCCACCGGCTTCTTCAGCGGTCCCCAGTAGATGCGGTGCTGGTTGCGCGAGGCGAACGTCATCTCCTTGAACGGCCCGTCGAAGTTCCAGTTCTCGTTCGCCGCGTCCAGGTCGCCCACGAGCTCGATGTCGCGCACGTCGCCCGTCCCGAGGCCGAGATCGTGCGCGAGCCGCACGAACTTGCAGTCGCGCATCGGGTCGAACCCCATCAGCTTCGCCGCCACCGCGTCGATCGCCACCTGGTCCGCCGACGCGAGCAGCACGTTCTTCACGTGCGGCACCATACAGCGCGGCCCGGGGCCGTCGCCCGCGAAGGTGCCATCCATCACCGCGAAGACCCCGCGGTGGATCTTCTTCTGGATCATCAAGAGGTCCACGAGCGTCTCGTGGATCACCGGGTGCGTCCAGTGCCGGTGCTCGTTCAGCAGGCCGCCGAACGCGTTCTTCATCGCGCCCGTGGTCGTCGTGAAGATGTGCGTCTTCACCGTGGGCAGGTGGATGATGTTCTCCCCGATGAAGCGCTTCGGGATCGAGAACCCCTTCGGGTACACCTCGTTCAGACAGAGGAACTTCTTCCGGAGATCCCCGACCGCGTCCCCGATCGGGATCCACTCCTCCCCCTCGTAGAGGTGGACGTTGCGCAGGCCGTGCGCCTGCACCACGTCGACCTGCTTGTTCTCGCGCTCGCCGAGGTGGGCGTCGATCACGACCGTGCGGTTGTGGCAGGCGTGGATCAGGTCCTTCGAGTACCCGTCCTTCGTCATCGCCCGGATGACGCCCTCCAGCTGCCAGGGCGTCGTGGACGAGCTCGGGTAGAAGAAGTGCCACGAGATGTTCACCTTGAGCGCCGTGTCGGCGTCCTTGGCGATCACATCCTGGTAACCGGCCAAGTTCATCAGCCGGTGGTAGTCCGAGAGCACCGTCGCAGGGGACGTGCGGATCACAGCAACCTTGGATTTCGGCATGGCCGGGTCGTTATAGCTCGTCCCGAGTCGCCCGATCCGGGAAGTTGCGGGGGATCCGTGTGGAGCCTCCGTGCAGCGCGGCCGGCGCGGAGCTGCGCGGCGCGGCGCGCGCCCGGACCGCGCCCGCACAGGTGTCACGGTCGGGGCATCATGCCCCACGGCAGAGGCAGCCGCGCCTGCCCCCGGACGGAAGCGGCGGCGCCGAGCTCGACGCCACGCCGCCGCGCGCGCGCAGAGGCCGCGAAAACACGCCTCGGACCGGTCGCTGCCGCCCATCGGCACGGGGGCTGCAATCAGCTGCAAACAGAACCACGTTGAGGTCGTCCCCACGAAGACAACGGATCGACCCCCTGAGACCCCTTGGAGGACATCATGCTCGGCTGGACTGTCACCTTCTTCATCATCGCGATCATCGCTGCCATCTTCGGGTTCGGCGGTATCGCCGCGAGCGCCGCGTCCATCGCGAAGATCCTGTTCGTCGCGTTCCTGGTGCTCGCCGTCATCTCGCTCGCGCTGGGGCGCCGCGTCCCGTCGTGATCCGCCGCGTCCCGGCGTGATCCAAGGAAAGGTGGAGCCATGAAGAACGCGTCGCAGCAATCAAACGGAGAGCTGAACGGTGAGCCCGTCCGGCCCGGCGTGCCGCAGCCGATGGTGAGCCCTCCCGGCGAGAAGCCGGAGAACCCAGGCTCGCCTGGCCACACCTCGCCGGACCGCGAGATCCAGCTCCCCGGGACGGAGTGGCCCGGCGGGGATCCGGGGCCGAGGACGCATCAGCCCGAGGTGCCGGTGCCCACGCCCACGCCCGAGATCCCCGACCCGTCGCCCTACGAGGTCCCGCGCCACGACTTCCCGCGCGCGTAGGACGGGCCGCAGCAGGCCGCAGGCGCCCGCCGTCCAGCAGACGGCGGGCGCGCGCACGGCAGAGACGCGCCTCGCCCGCCACCGGCTGGACGGCCGTCGCGATCTCGGGGAGATCTGCATGAGGCCGTCGGGTCTCCCCGGATTTGTCGGTTCGTCGGCCTCCCAGAGCTGCGGTCCCGCGGTCCATCCCTAGCTGATCCCCATGTCCGAACCGCCCACCCATCCTCCCGTGCCCAGCGCAGCCGCCCCGCACCGGCAGGGCCGCTTCCGCCGGGCGCTCGCCCGCGCGGCCTCCGTGACGGCCAGCGTGATCGGCCTGGGGGGCGTCTTCGTCGCGGCGGTGGGGGTCGGCGCGGTCGTTCACCTGAACACCGCCGGGGCGCGCAACCTGACACGGCAGCTCGTCAACGACGTCCTGCGCTCGAGCCTGGAGGGGCAGATCGAGATCGCGCGGATCGACCGCCTCGGCCTCTTCGCGACCGACGTCTCCGCGGTGACGGTGCGCCACCCCAGCGGGACCGAGCTCCTGCGCGTCGGCGGCGTCCACGCCGAGTTCAACGCGCTCTCGATCGTGAGAGAGCTCCTGCTCGG
Source organism: Sorangium sp. So ce836 (assembly GCF_028553905.1). Lineage (NCBI taxonomy): Bacteria > Pseudomonadati > Myxococcota > Polyangiales > Polyangiaceae > Sorangium > Sorangium sp. So ce836. Next base: position 8,852,886 of record NZ_CP102233.1, read on the forward strand.
CGACGGCGACCTCGCCATCACGATCCCGCTCGTCCGCGTCGCCGACGCGGACGTCCTGCTCGAGCAGGACGAGCAGGGCGCGCTCACCCTCGCCGAGGCGTTCACGCCGAAGCCGTCCGAGGAGCCGCCCGCCGAGGAGGGGCGGCCGCTCCGCCTCGAGCTCTCGCGCGTCGTCCTCGATCGCGCCTCGGTCCACGGCACGGTCGCCCCCGAGCGCCCGATCGACGCGACCATCGAGGACCTCGCCGGCGGCATCGTCGTCGCGGACCGGAGCCGGTACGCGCTCGAGCGCGTGCGCATCGCCGAGCGGCGGCTCCTGCCGGTCCCGATCGAGGTGACCCGTGTCTCCGGGGACGTCGACGTCCCCACGGACGCGCCCATGGCGCTCACCGCGAAGCTCGAAGGGAGCGTCGGCGCGATCCCGCTCACGGCCGAGGGGACGCTGAAGGACGAGCGCCTCTCGGCGCGGGTCGCGTCGCCGCGCGTGACGCCCGAGGCGGTCCTCGCGATCGACCCGAGCGCGCCGCTGGCGCGGCCGATCTCGGTCCTGGTCACGGCGGACGGAGCGCTCTCGGACCTCGCCGTGACGGCGCGGGTCGCGGTCCTCGATCCGCTCGTCACCGACGACGCGGTGACCGGCGAGATCACCGCCCGCGCCCGGCTGGACGCGCTCGATCCGAAGCGGATCACGGCCGAGATCCGGATCGCCGAGCTCGACCCGCGCGCCTTCGCCGGGGCGGCCCCGGCCGCGCGGGTGAGCGCGGAGGCCCGCGGGGAGATCCACCTCGACGACGAGGGCGGCCCGCGCGTGGTCGCCGAGGCGAAGACGGAGCCGTTCCTCGTCGTGGGGCAGCGCGTGCCGGCGACCGAGGCGCGCGCGACCTTCGAGCGCGGCGCGCTGCGCGCCGCCGCGACGATCCACGAGCCCGGCGCGCCCATCGAGGCCACCGTCGCCCTCTCCAAGGAAGGGGAGATCCAGTTCGAGGCGCAGAGCGAGATCCCGTCCCTCGGCGCCGTGCAGCACGTCCCGAGCGGCATCCACGGCAGCGCCGCGCTGCACGTCGAGGGCGCGCTCAAGAACGACGAGCTCGACGCCAAGGCGACCGTGCGCGTGGCCGGGCTCCGCGTCGGGTCGGATCTGCGGCTCGGGCGCGGCGAGGTCCGGGCCAAGGCCAGAGGTCCGCTCGACGAGCTCACGATCGAGGGCACGCTCCGGGGCGCGGATCTCCGGGCGCAGCAGTACGCGTTCAGCAGCGTCGCGGCGAGCGTGGCGGGGCCCGTCACCGCGCCGCGCGTGCGCGCGTCGCTGGCCAGCGCGGAGCGCCGGATCGCGGCCTCGGCCGATCTCGACATCGAGCGGAGCGAGGCGCGGCGGATCCGCGTGGAGGTGGCGCGCGGCGAGGACCAGATGACCGCGCGGGCGGCGCGCGTCGCGTGGGACCGCGGGATCGCCCTCCGCGGGCTCGAGCTGCGCGGCGACGGCGTGGGCGAGCTCGAGGGGGACCTGTCGCTCGTCGGGAGCGAGGTCGAGGGCGACCTCCGCGGCACCGCGATCGACCTCGAGCGCATCGCCGAGATCGCCGGGGTGCCGCTCGGGGTCGGGGGCCTCGCCAACGTCGACGTGTCGATGCACGGCCGGGGCAAGCGCCGCGCGGGGCACGCGCTCATCGAGCTCGAGGACGGCTCCATCCCGGGCGTGGCGCCGCGGCTGTCGATGAACATGACCGCGCGCGTCGAGGGCGAGGCGCTGAAGGCCGACGGCCTGGTCCGGCTGATCGCGCCGCCCGAGCCCCCGCCGGCCCGCTCGCGGGAGGCGCTGCGCCAGGGCGCGACGCCGGGCGAGCCGTCGGCCACGGTCGGCGACCTGGCGAGGCGGCCGAAGACGCCGCCGCCCCCGGTGTGCGAGGGCGCGATCGCGCGGGTGCTGATCGACGGGGACGCGAAGGCGCTGCGCGGGCCGCTGCTCTCGGGGCGCACCTGGGAGACGGTCACCGGCTCGGCGCGCATGGACGCCGACGCGTGGCAGCTCGGGTGCCTGGCCCAGGCGTCGCCGGTCCCGGTCGCCCTGAGCGAGCTCGCGGGCCGGCTCACCGCGCGCCTCGCGGTGGCGCGCGAGGCGGGAGAGCGGCTCCCGTCGGTGCGGGACCTCCTGATCCGCACCGAGGGCCTGCGCGCGGCGGGCCCCATCGACGAGACGACGGGCGCGCCGGCGTGGGTGTCGAGGAAGCTCGACGCGCGGATCGCCGGCGATCTCGACGCGAAGACGGGCGACGCGCGCGTCACGATGTCGGTGTTCGATCGCCAGCTCGTGGCGGAGCTCTCGGCCGCGTTCGACGCCGATCTCCCTGCGCTCCTCTCGGATCCGGTCGCGGCGCTCCCGCGGATGCCGGTCGCGGCGCACCTCAGCGTGCCGCGCCGCCGGCTCAACGATCTCGCCGAGCTGGCCGCCTTCGGGAAGAGGACCCCGGTGCTCTCCGGCTCCGCGGGCCTCGACGTGTACTTCGCGGGGACGATGGCCGATCCCCGGCTCGTGACCCGCGCGACCGCCACGAACGTGGGCGGCACCGGGGACCGCTCGCCGCTCGGCAAGCTCCGGCTCGACACGCTGCTCGTCTACGACGGGCGCGAAGCCGCGCTCGACGCGTACGCGTTCCGCGGCGCGCGCACGTACATGACGGCGAAGGCGAAGGTCGGCGCGAACGCCGGCGCCTTGCTGGGCGGCGCAGGGGGCGGTCCGCTCCTCAGCAAGGGGAGCCTCGAGGCGAAGATCGCGGACCTGCCGCTCGCGGAGATCCCGGTCCTCGCCGACATGCAGATCGGCGGTCAGGCGCGCGGCGAGGTCGCCGTGCGGGGCCTGTTCGAGGCCGCCCCCGAGGTCGAGGCGCGCCTCCAGTTTCCGGGCCTCTCGCTGGGCCCCGACGTGCGGTACGAGACGGCCGAGGTGTCGCTCGACATCGCGCCGCCGGGCGACGCCGGGCGCACCGCGGCGGTGGCGAACGTGCGCCTCGTGGGGCGCGACGGCGGCCGGCTCGAGGCCAAGGCGGAGGCGCCCGTGAGGTGGGAGGCGAACGCGATCCCGACGCTCACGGACGACAAGAACGCCGAGGTGTCGCTCGCGGTCGATCGCTTCCGCCTGGCGGCGCTGGAGCCGTTCGTCCAGGGCTCGGTGAACCGGCTCGACGGCACGCTCGACGGCGAGGTGCGGCTCGGGCTCGGCGCGCAGGCGGGCTTCTCGGGCCAGATGCGGCTCACCGATGGCCTGGTCCACGTGGCCACGATCGGCCAGCCGTTCGAGAACGCCTCGTTCCGCGTCACGGCGAGCCCCTCCGGCGAGCTGCGCATCGACGACATCCGCGCCGAGGCCGGCAGCGGCCTGGTCCGCGGCAAGGCGACCCTCCAGATGGAGGGGTTCGCGTTCCGGAGCGCCCGCGCCGAGCTCGAGATCCCGGAGGGCCGGGACCTCCCGATCGCGCTGGAGGGCGTCCCCATGGGCGACGCGCGCGGCCGGGTGGTGGTCGCGGCGGAGAGCCGGGACGAGCAGATCGCCGTCCGCGTCGACGTGCCCACGCTCAACCTGACGCTGCCGCCCACGATCGGGCGGAGCGTGCAGCCGCTCGGCGAGAACGAGGACATCGTCACGTCGGCGCCGCTCAGCCGGGAGGAATACGAAGCGCGGCGGGCGCCGGCCGAGCCGACCGAGGGGGCGAAGAAGCGCGCGGGCGGCACGCCGCTCGTCATGGATGTGCGCCTCGGCAGGATCGGCGTCGAGGGCGACATGGTGCAGGCCTCGCTGTCCGGGGATCCGGAGCACCCGATCCGGATCAAGGTCGCGGGCGAGACCCAGATCGAGGGCAACGTGAAGATCCTCTCGGGCAAGCTCGAGGTGATCGGCAAGGAGTTCGAGATCGAGCCGGGCGTCGTCGCGCTGCAGGGGGATCCGTCAAACCCGTACCTGAACGTGACGGCGTTCCACGACACGCCGGAGGGGACCCGCATCTACATCGACTACGAGGGGAAGCTCAACCCGATCACCGAGGAGAAGATCACGTTCCGCTCGGAGCCCCCGCGCCCGGAGAACGAGGTGATCGCGGAGCTCCTGCTCGGCAAGCAGTACGCGGAAGGGACGCTGGCGGGCGGCACGTCCACCGCGGAGCCCGGCTCCGGCGGCGGCAGCAACGCGGCCGGCGGGGTCGCGGCCGCCGCGGGCACGGGGCTCGCGTCGGCGCAGATCAACCTGATCTTGCAGAGCATCGGCCCGCTCCAGAATTTCGAGACGCAGCTGGACACGACCGATCAGGGCGCGCTGAAGACCACGGTGGGCTATCAGCTCGGGCAGCAGGTGACCGCGAGCGCGAGCTACGAGGCGGGGCCCACGGGGGGGGAGGGGCAGGGGGCCGGTTCGCCGAGCAGCCCCGCCGCCGCCCGGGCCCGCACCGAGGTGAGCCTCGAGTGGCGGTTCCGCCGGGACTGGTCGTTGCGGGCCGGGATGGCGACGGGCGAGAGCCCGGCGACGACCCTCGACCTGCTCTGGAAGCACAGGTACTGAGCGCGATCCGGCGCGGGGCGCGCGCCTCGTGACGGCGGCGCGCCCCGCGCGGGCCGGCTCACCTCTCCACGCAGATGCCGCCGCAGTCCGCGCCGATCGCCGGATCGCAGTCGTCGCCCGGGTCGTCGATGCACACGAGCCCCTCGGGGCACGGGCGCGCCGTGATGCCGCCGCACGCCACCGGCTTGGGCTCGGGCACCACGCAGATGCCGCCGCAATCCGCCCCGCCGTGCTCCGGGTCGCAGCCGTCCGACGGGTCGTCGATGCACACGAGCCCGTCGGGGCAGTCCAGCCCGGCGAAGCCGCCGCACGCCGGCGTCGGCTTCGGCTCCACGCAGATGCCGCCGCAGTCCGCCCCGCCGTGCTCCGGGTCGCAGTCGTCGCTCGGGTCGTCGACGCACACGAGCCCGTCGGGGCACGGTAGCCCCGCGAAGCCGCCGCACGCCGGCGCCGTCGGCTTCGGCTCGACGCACACGCCGGGGCAATCCGCCCCGCCGTGCTCCGGGTCGCAGTCGTCGGCCGGATCATCGACGCACTCGAGCCCGTCGGGACAGCCCGTCCCGAGGAACCCGCCGCACGCCTGAGCGCCGGGCGGGTCCGTCGTTCCTCCGGTGTCGCCGCCGTCTCCCCCTGGGTCGCAGCCCACGAGCCCGATCACGATCAGCAAGAGCCCCAGTCCTATGTGGCGCATCAGAACCTCCGCGTTGTGCTTGTCCGAAATCCGGCGCGGCCACCAGAGCGGCGGCCGCGCCGCGAGCCTCTCGCACGGGCGCTGCCGACGATGACGTCCCCGGTGCGATCGTCCGCGCCACCTGCAGCGCGGCTGCGGTCTGCGCTCTCGAGCAGCGCGTCGTTCGAGGGGCCGCGTCCCGCCATGCGCCCGCCCTGAGGCAGCTTCGGTGCCAGTGGAAAGCGCTGAATTTCGCGCGGAGCTCCCGGCATCGAGCGCGATCACCGCGATCGGGATGTCTTGCTGTGTGGCAGTTGTGCCAACGCCTTGACGGGAGGATCTCGGGGCCTCGTGGGCGGAGGCCCTTCCCTTGGGGGGCATGGGTGGCGCGCCCGGGCGGCGCGCGCAGGAGGCGCGCCGTCCGGGCGTGGGTCACGAGACGCGGTCGCGGCCGTTGCCGCGGTCAGAGCGACGCGTCGAGCCGCTCGAGCACCGCCCGGATGACCGGCGTGTAGCCGAAATCCCCCTGCTCGCTGTCGGGATCGTTCGTCTGCGCCGGGCAGATCGAGCCCGCGATCGCCTGATCCCCGAGGCTCTTGAGCACCCGCAGCTCGCGGATGCCGGGGTAGGCCTTGGCCTTGACCTGCGTCGTCGTCCGCGCGCTGGCCTCCGCCGGGTCGTTCCCCTCCTGCGGCGCGCACAGCGGGTTGTCGATGACCTGGCCCTGGACATCCCTGCAGTCGCAGCTCTGGGCGTTTCCTTCGCAGCTGCGCTCCTCGACGTCGAAGATGCAAGCGTACTGGAGGTCGCCGGTGCTCCCCACCGGGATCGTGTACTCGCGGCCGTTGATCGCGTTCCACCCCGTGGCGTACGGCGGGACGATCGCATCGCCGGTGATCGGGTTCGCGCCCGAGCGCGGCGCCATCGACTCGATCATGAACGGGTCCGCGGGCTGGACGTTGTTCACTGGATTGCCGATGACGAGGTCCCAGACGTTGTAGGAGCTGCCGGCCACCGGGGAGCCGAGCTCGGCGGCGCTCTTGAGCCCGCCGACCGGATTGCCTTGCTCGTCGAGGCCCGCATCGAGGTCGGGGGCCCCGAGGGCGTTCTGGCGCGCGAGGTCCTGCCATGGCACCCCGACGATGCCGGTGAAGATGACGTGCTGCGGCCCGCGGGTCCGGATGTTGCCGTCGTCGGGGTGGGTGAAGATCGGGTTCGGCACGAGGTCTCCGGCCCGCGTGGTCACGTATGGCGACGAGAGCGCGTTGGTGTACCGCTCGATCGGGTAGAGGAAGTCGAACCCGAAGCGGCGCTTCTGGTCCCAGCACCGGGAGTTCACCGGATCCTCGGCCGCGGAGAGCCTGGCGGGGAACCCGTCGGAGCCGGTGCAGGCCGTGTCCAAGGGGCACCCGTCCTGGTTCTGGCTGCAGGACCTGCAGCACGGGCTGTTCGGGTCGGTGGCGCACTCGCTCCGCGGCCGCCAGAGCCTGAAGCCATTTCTGGTCTCGGCGACGAGGTAGTTCCTGCCTTCGTCCCTGATCGAGCAATCGTTCTCGTCGGAGAGCATCACGATGAGCAGGAGCGAGTCCGGCCGGAGGAAGTTCCGCCGTTGCGTCAGGAGCGTCTCATCGACGCCTACCGGCGTACCGAAATCGCCCTGGAGCTCGATCCGCTCGTAGGGCTCGGGATCGGCGAGGAAGCGGTACATGCTCTCCAGCGGCGCCTCGAAGCCGCACCCCGCTTGCCCGACCCCGTCCACGATGGCGCTGAGCTTGCTGTAGAGCGTCGGGATATCGGAGTCTCCTGCCGGATCGTGGGCTCCGGCCGGATCCCACACGAGGAAGCCCTTGTCCTGGTAGGTGGGCAGATCGTTCGTTGAGCTCGCCTCGTTGGAGCGCGCGAGGAGGTGGGCCATATCGACGTTCGAGGGCGACGTCGTCGCGGGGCAGGCGCCCGACCCGTGGCCGCCGAGGCTGCTGCTGATGACGCCGATGTGCATGTCGTGCACCGGGTTGCGCACGCGCGAGGTGCCAGCCGGGCACGCGTCGAACCCTGTCGCGGGCTGCTCGGAGACGCCCACCGGCACGCCGCTCGGGTTCACGCAGATCGGGTTGACGATGTTGGACACGAGGTCGGCGGTCGCCAGGCGCAGGATCTGCTGCTTGTCCGCCATCGATCCGGAGTTGTCGATCACGAACAGGAGGTCGACCTTGTCCGGCGTGAACTCCGGCCAATCGAAGCCTGGCATGCCCGAGCTGGTGCTGGTGGCGACGCTGACAGAGCCGGCGGCGACGTCGCCCCCGCCGACGCCGCCTCCGCCGCTGCCGCCGATTCCCGAGCTCGACGACGAGCTGGTGCTCGCCGCTCCGAGCGAGATCTCCACCTGACATGCGGCGAGCGACACGGCGCTCACGACGACAAAGGGCGATACGGTCCTCAATAGCCTCGATGACATGGCTCCTCCATGAGCGGCCTCGAGAGCCGCCGCCGAAAGCCTGCTGTGACAGAGCGTGAAGGGACGCTCGCCCCGCTCCCCATTTCAAAAAGTATCTCCCCTTCAACAAACCTCCGGCGCCCTCCCCTGCCCTCCCCCACCCGCGCCCGAGACGTCGTCCCCTCCGCGAGAATCGCTCCTCACGATCCAAGAATTCAAATCGCCGACACTCTAAGCACGCACGCCCCCGCGCCCTCTATGCCCCCGCTCTCGCGCTGCCGCCCCTCTCCCCTCCTCCCGAACAGCGCATCCAGAGGGGGGCTATTCCGCACAGGAGACGGGCCCATATCGGCGTTTTCGGCGCACAGGCGTACTCCAGTACGCCGAGCACCGAAAACGTCGAGATGGGCCCGTATCCGAAGCGGAATCGCCCCCCTCTATTGGGTGAAGGAGTGGAGGCGGGAGACGTGGGGGCTGGAGGGGTAGGCGCGGAGGAACGCCGATGCGCGCTGCGCCGCGGCCGCGCGCTGGCCGCTGTGCCAGAGCGCCTCGATGGTGAGCGCCTCTCGCTCCTGGGCCAGCGCGCCGCCCGGGAAGCGGAGCCGCGCCTGCTCGGCGATCAGCAGCGCGCCGGCGGCGTCGCCGCGCCGGAGCGCCGCGCGCGCGTCGGCGAGGAGCGTCAGCTCCTCGCGCAGCCGGCTCTCTCGCGAGGCCGCCGGGCTGGCCGCGCCGTCCGCGAGGGCGGCGCCTGCGGCTTCCGGCGCGGGCGCGCCTTCCGCCTCGGGCGCGGGCGAGCCTTCCGCCTCCGCGGGCGCTGCCTCGGCGGCCTCGGCGCCGTCCGCGGGCGGCGCGCTGGCGACGCGCTCCCGCCGCGGCGCGTCCGGCCTCGCGGGCGGCGCGGCCGTACGGGGCCTGGCCGGCGCGATCGACCGGTCCGCCTCCGGCCGCGCCGCCTCGGCCGGCGCGGGCGCTGCGGCCGGCCGCGCCGCATCGGTCGGCGCAGGCGCCGCCATCGGCTGCGCCATCTCGGCCGGCGCAGGCGCTGCGGCCGGCTGCGCCGCCTCGGCGTACGCCGCCGGCTTTTGCGCCAGCGGCGCCGCCTCCGGCGCGACGGCCGGCGCGACCTCGACGACCTGAGCCGGCGGCGCCGCGCTCGGCGGGGCCACGGCGGCATAGCCGGCGAGGAACAGGCCCCCGCAGGCGGCGCCGAGGAGCATCGACTTCACGATGCCCGCAGCGCCCGCGGCGCCCGCGGCGGCGACCGCTGCCGCCGCGCCGGCGGTGCCGGCAGCGCCGACGCCGCCCGCAGCGCCCACCGCGCCGACGCCTGCGGCCGACGCCACCTTGCCCGCGGACGCGGCGGCGGCGACCTTGCCCGCGCCGCTCGCGGCAGCGCTCGCCGCGCCGCCCGCGTTCGCGGCAGCGCTCGCCGCGCCGCCCGCGTTCGCGGCAGCGCTCGCCGCGCCGCCCGCGTTCGCGGCAGCGCTCGCCGCGCCGCCCGCGTTCGCGGAGAGCGCTCCTCCGCCGGCGCCCTGGATCCCGCCGAGCGAGGCCGCCCCGGCGAGGCCGAGCTGCGCGGCCATCGCGGCCCACACCCGCTCCTGCGCGCCGTCGGGCGGGTCCACGGGCGGAGCTGCACGGAGGAGATCGCGCTCCGTATCGAGCGCGCTCACCTCCGCGTCGAGCCAGCGCACGGGATCGCTCATCGCTCTCCTCCCGCGCGCTTCCAGAGGGATCGCCGCTCGACCCCCGGCAGGGGGACGACGATCGAGGAAGGCCCTGGCGGCGCCGGGCCCCCATCCAGGGCCGGGAGCCCCGGGTCGACGGCCGCCGCCTTCAGCACGGGCTGCGATTTCGTGGGCGCGGCCCCGCCCACGCGGAACTGGTCGCGCGCGTTCAGGCGCACGACCGCGCGGCGGAACGCGTCGCGCGCGAGGCGGAGGCGCGAGTAGACGGTCCCCAGCGGGACGTCGAGCAGCTCGGCGACCTCTTCTCCGCCCATGCCGTCGAGCTCGAAGAGCGTGAACACGGCGCGTTGCTCGAGGGGCAGCTCGTCGAGGATGATCTCCAGGAGCGCGATCGCCTGGCGCCGCTCCGCCTCCGCGCCCACGTCGGCCCGGTCGTCCGCGCAGTCGAGCAGCGGCTCGTCATCGTGAGCGCGCCGCCTCATGTGCGCGAGCTTGCGCCGGTCGCGGGCGACGTGGAAGCAAATACTGTAAAGCCAAGTTGTAATTTTTGAGCGGTTCTCGAACTCGGGCAACCGCCGATGGACGACGAGGAAGACGTCCTGAACCGCGTCGGCGGCGTCGCTCTCGGGCACGCCGAGGCGTCGCAGCGAGCGCCAGACGAACCGGAAATGCTGCGCATAGACCTCTCCGAAGGTCATTCTGTCCTGCCGCTCTTCGCCATGCTCACCCCGTCTGTGGAGGGTCTCCTGCCTCGCCATCAGAAAATCGACACGCGGGCGCTCAGGCCGACGAGCAACCCCACCGGCGACGGATCGAGCGCGGGGTCCTCGGTCACGGCGGCGCCCACCTCGGCGCCGGCGCGGCGCTCGATCGTGACGCGCGTCCGCACGACCGGCGCGAGGAGCGTGGCGCGCGCGGCCCACCCGAGCGCGCGCGTGCCGAAGAGGGGCCCTTCCGCGAGGGCCGAGGCGCCGACGGCGAACCAGGGTGCGGCGGCCTCGCGGTCGGGGTCGAACCCCTTGCCTGCGCCGTGGACGGCGCCGAGCAGCGACACGGCGCAGGCCGAGAGCCGGAAGGCGTCGAGCTCGCCGAGGAGCGTCGCGCAGCCGCGCGCGGTCGCGGCGACGAGCCCGACGGAGACGGCGCCCGGGGCGATCTCGATGTCCTGACGCGGCAGCCACACCGCGCCGAGCCCGGCGGACCAGGCGCTGCGCCGCAGGAAGACGTCGGCCATCGCGGCCGGTCGGAGCGGATCGAGCATGCCCACGGTCCCCGCGGCGCCGAGCTCCAGCGCGACGTCCCCGCGCGGCGCCTGAGGCGGAGGGCGCGGCGGCGGGACGGCGACCGGGGCGGGCGCGGCCGGGGGCGGCGCGGGAGGAGGCGCCGGCTGGCTGTCGAGCAGGATGGCGACGGTCAGCGCCACCGCCTCGACGAGCTCGTCGCAGGTCGCGCCCGGCTCGGACGAGAGCTGCCGGGCGCGGCCTCCCGCCTGGAGGACGGCGGTGTAGGTGGCATCGGTGCGGAGGAAATGCACCTCGAACTCGGGGGCAACGCCGGCGATCGCCGGAGCGGCGGGGGCGCCGGCGCCGCTGGGAACGCCGGCGCCTGCGGGGGCATCACCGACGGCTGCCGGCGCGCTGCCCGCGCCTGCCGGAAGGCCGCCCGGACCTGCGGCGGCGTCGTCGGCCCCCGCGGGAGCGCCGCCCGGGCCTGCCGGCGGACCGCCCTCGCTCGCAGGCTCGACGGCGCGCCGGTTCATCACGCGTTCGACCGCGGCGGCGAGCGACGCCGCATCCGGGCAGTCGGCGGCCGAGGGCGCCCGGTGGACGGCGAGCCGAGGGAGCGGCGGGGCCCCCGAGGCGACGCGCGACGAGCCGAGGGAGACGGCGCACAGGGCCAGGACGGCGCACAGCGCACCCCGGCGCGAAGGATGAGGGCAGGTCACGGAGGCTCCCATTACCGCAAGGAACGGCGTAAGCGGAATTAGGACGCGCCGGCCGCGATCGCCTTGGGCCGGACGCGTCGCGATCTCGAACGGCCACGGACGCCCGATCCGCCCCGGCCAGGCTGGCGCGACGAAGCACGAATGCAGCGGCGCTCGCGGCGCCGCGCGCGTCCGAGGAGGGCGTCGCCGCCGCTCCCGCGCTCGACGACACGCCGCGCGATCGAGGGGACCGGCGGCGCGGGCCGCGAGCGCCGCGCGCGCAGGATCGGCGCGGGCCGCGAGCACCGCGCGCGCAGGATCGGATAGAGTGGCGCCCCATGAACTCCTACGATCTGGTTACGTGCACGAGCTGCTACGGCGAAGGCGAGATCAACACCGACGCCGGCCCCTTCCTGTGCAAGGACTGTCACGGGAACGGCCGCATCTTTCCGACCGGCGAGCAGATCGAGGAGCGCATCCGCGAGATCGAGGTCGCCCTGGAGCGCCACCCGCTGGAGGCGCGGCCGGAGACACGGTGGCTCGTGTTCGAGCTGCGGCGCACGCGCAAGCTGCTCTGGCAGATCCGGTCGCTCTGCGAGGAGACGGAGGGCGACGCGGAGAGCGCGCTCCTCGTCAAGATCCGCGACCTGGCCGACGCGGTCGTCGCCCCGAGGAGCCCCGCGCTGCCGCGCGAGATGCTCCCCGAGGACGGCTGACGAGAGGTCGCGCCGGACGGGCGATGGCTCGCGCGAGGCGCCCTCGCGCTCCCGCTCGATCGCGGCGCGCGGTGCCCCGATGCCTGCCCTCTACCCTGCCCTCCTCGGCTCCGCGTGGGCCGCGCTCGCGCCGCCGGTCCAGGCGCTCCACGGCGGCGGCGCGCGCGCCCGCGGCCGCTTCCGCGTGCGCCGCGGCCGCGGGCTCGCGGCGCGCCTGCTCGCCGCCCTGCTGCGCATGCCCGCGGCGGCGGAGGACGTCCTCGTGACGCTCGCCGTCGAGCGCTCGGGCGACGGCGAGCGGTGGATCCGCGCCTTCGGCGGCCGCCTGCTCTGCTCGTCGCAGTGGCGCTCGGGGGATCTGCTGGTGGAGGCGCTCGGCCCGATCCAGTGCTGGTTCCGGCTCCGGGCCGAGGGCGGCGCGCTCGTGTTCGAGCAGGCGCGGTCGACGTTCGGGCTCCGCGGCTTCGGGCTGCCGCTGCCCCGGTGGCTCGCCCCGCGGGTCGAGGGGCGGGCCGAGCCCTCGCGCGACGAGGTCCGCGTCGACGTGCGGATCTTCGCGCCGGTCGCCGGGCTGCTCGTCGCGTACGAGGGCCGCGTGGCGGGCGAGGAGCGAGGCGCGGCGCCCTCCGCGCGCGCCGTCGCGCCGGGCGCGCCTCCGCCGGAGGGCGCCGCGTGATCACGGCGCTCGTGCTCCTCGCCGTGCAGGGCGCGCTCGGCGCGTTCGACACGCTCTACTACCACGAGTGGCGCGCCCGCCTGCCCGGCGGCGTGCCCGGCACCGCGCCCGAGCTCGTGCTGCACGGCGCCCGCGATCTCGTGTACGCGGTGCTCTTCGCCTCCCTGCCCTTCGTGCGCTGGGAGGGGCTCGCCGCGTGGGCGCTCGCGGCGCTCCTGCTCGCGGAGATCGCGATCACGCTCCGCGACTTCATCGTCGAGGACGCGGTCCGGCGGCCGCTCGGCGGCGTCTATCCGGGAGAGCGGGCGATGCACGCCGTGATGGGCATCGTCTACGGCGCCGCCCTCGCGCACCTGCTCCCCGAGCTCCGGCGCTGGTCGCTCGCGCCCACCGGTTTTTCCCGCTGGGACGCGCCGCTCGCCCTCCGCGTGATCCTGCCGCTCATGGCCGCCGGCGTGCTGCTCTCGGGGCTGCGCGATCTCGGCGCCGTCTACGGGCCTCGCTGGCTCCGCTTCCCGTGGGGGCGCGCGTGAGCCGGCGCCCGCGCCGCGCGCCGCCCCGTCAGCCCTTCACCGCGCCCGCCGTGAGCCCCGCGAGGATCCGGCGCTGGAAGACCAGCGTCAGCACGACCAGCGGCACGGTCACGACGATCGACGCCGCCATGGTCTGCCCCCACGGGATCTCGTAGAGCCCGCTGGTCGTCGTCGAGAACGCCTGGATGGCGTAGGTCACCGTGCGCTTGTCCGGCGTCTGGGTGAACGAGAGCGCGAACAGGAACTCGTTCCAGGCGGCGATGAAGGCGAGGATGCCGGTCGTCGCCATCCCGGGGACCGACAGCGGCAGCATGATCCTGGTGAACACCTGCCACGGCGTCGCGCCGTCGACGTAGGCCGCCTCCTCGATCTCGCGCGGGATCGCCTTCAAGAAGCCGGTGAGCACCCAGACCGTGAAGGGGAGCGTGAAGATGAGGTACGTCAGGACCAGCGCCGGCAGCTGGTTGTAGAGCTTGAAGAAGTTGATCATCTCGAACAGGGCGCCGAGGACGGCGATCTGCGGGAAGATGGTCATCGCCAGGACGACGTAGAGCACGGCGCTGCGCCCGCGGAACCGGAACCTCCCGAGCGCGTAGGCGGCCAGCGAGCCGACGGCGAGCGAGAGGGCCGTGACCGAGACGGCGACGATCACGCTGTTCAGGAGCGCCGTCTGGAACTCGCCGTTGTCCAGCACGAGGCGGTAGTTCTCGAGCGTCGGGCGCCCGGGCCAGTAGCGGACCGGGGTCGTGAAGAGCTCGTCGTCGGGCTTGATGGAGGAGACGAACGCCCAGACGAACGGGAAGACGGTGAACACGACGACCGCGGCGACGAGCAGGTAGAACAGGGCCCGCAAGGCGTGCTGCGCCGGCGAGCGCTGCACCCCGGAGCCAAGCGAAGGACCTGAAGGACCGTTCATCTCACGCCTCCTCGGTGCGGAACACCGCGAGATAGATCAGGATGAACACGGCGATGATCAGGAAGAGGGCGACCGAGATCGCCGAGCCGTAGCCGATGTTCGAGACGCTGACCAGCGTCTGCTGGGCGTACGTCGCCATGGTCTGCATGTCCGGCCGGTTGCCGAACATGACGAAGAAGACGTCGAACACCCGGAGCGCGTCGAGCGTGCGGAAGATGAGCGCGACCAGCATCGAGGGCTTGAGGAGCGGCAGGGTGATCCGGGTGAACTGCTGGAGCGGCGTCGCGCCGTCGACCCGCGCGGCCTCGTAGAGATCGCTCGGGATGAGCTGCAGCCCGGCGAGCAGGAGGAGCGCCATGAACGGCGTCGTCTTCCAGATGTCGATGATGGCGACCGCCCAGAAGGACACGTCGGGATCGGCGACGAAGGCGACGTTGCGAGGGAGGACGCCGAGCCGGTTGACGAGGAGATCGTTGAAGACGCCGTAGACGTCGTTGTACATCCACTTCCACATCTGGGCGGAGATGACCGTCGGTATGGCCCAGGGGATGAGCATGGCCGCGCGCACCGCGGAGCGCCCCTTGAACTGGGAGTTGACGAGGAGCGCGATGCCGAGCCCGAGGGCGAGCTCGCTCAGCACGGTGACGACCGTGAAGAAGACCGTGAGCAGGACCGCGTCGTGGAAGTAGCTGTCCTGCACGAGGTCGACGTAGTTCTGCGCCCCGACGAGCGTGGCCGGCTCCCCCGTGCCGAGGCGCGCGTTCGTGAAGCTCAGGTAGAACGTCTGGGCCAGGGGATAGAGGGCGATGAAGGCGACGACCACGAGCGTCGGCAGCAGGAACAACCAGGCGCGCCGCTGTCGCCGCGCCTCGAACGATGCGCTGTCCGCGCGGGGCGCCGCGGTCGTGGCCTCTCTGTTCTCCGGCGTGCTCATGGGATGATCCGTTCTCGCGAGGTGGTGTGGCCGGGAGATCTCGAGCTTCGACGCCGCGCGGCTCGCGGCGTCGAAGCCCGGGCGACGCGACGGGGCCGGGTCAGCGGAGCGCGCGCGTCAGGCGCTGCTCCACCTGCCCGAGCACCTCCTTCGGCGCCTTGCCCTGGAGGACCTGGCTCACCCCCTGGAAGAACGCGATCGACGCCTCGTTGTACCGGGCGCCGGTGCTGTTCGAGGGGCGCGGCACGAGCGCGATGTCCTTCGCGTTCGCCAGGAAGGGCAGCGACTTCACCACGTCCGGGTCCTGCTGCACCGACGGGATGGTCGGGATGAACGAGCCCGCGGTCGCGCGGAACTTCTGCGCCTCGGGGCTCGTCATGTAGCGGACGAACTCGATGGCCGCGTCCTTGTTCGGCGAGAACTTCGAGACGGCGAGCTGCCACCCGCCGACCGTGCCCGAGCTCTTCTGGCCGGGCTCGTGCGGCAGCGGGCCCGCCTCGAACTTGCCCTTGATCGGCGACTTGTCGGCGTTGCCGGCCGCGTACGCATAAGGCCAGTTGCGCATGAAGGCGGCGTGGCCGCCCTGGAACGTGTTGCGGGCGTCCTCCTCCTCGTAGCTCGTCACGCCGGCGGAGGAGATAGAGCCCACCCAGCCCTTGGCCCGCGCGAGCGCCTTCTGGGCGCCCGGGTTGTTCACGGTGATCTTGCCGTCCTCGATGATCGCGCCGCCGCCGTGCGAGGCGATCCACTCCAGCGCGTTGCAGGTCAGCCCCTCGTAGGCCTTGCCCTGCCAGACGAAGCCGAGGAAGTTCGGGTTGCTCGCGCGCTCGCCGTCCTGGATCTTCTTCGCCATCTGCTCGAGCTCGTCCCACGTCTCCGGCGGCTTCTTGTAGCCGTATTTCTCCAGCAGATCGGTGCGATAATAGAGCAGCCCGAAGTCGGTGAACCACGGCATCGCCACGAGCTTGCCGCCCACCGTGTTGTTCCGCACGATGCTCTCGATGTGCTGCTTGGCGGCCTCGCCGAGCTTCTCGTTCAGGTCGACGAGGTTCTGCGCGAAGGCGCCCGGCCAGATGACGTCGAGCATCATGACGTCCACGTCCCCGGACTGCGCCTGGAAGAGGCGCTGGTAGACAGCGTAGGTCTCGGTCGCGTCCTTGGGCCTCGGGATGATGGTCACCTCGATGCCGGTGTCCTGCTGGAACTGCTTGACCATCACCTTGTCGAGCTCGGCGCCCACCCCCAGCGGCTCGCTGTAATACTTGAGCTTGCTGCCGGCGTGCTTCTTCGCCTCGGCGGCGTTCGGCACCGCGGGGGGCTGCGCCTTGATCGCCGTGTCGCCCGGCGCCTCGGCGACCGCGGCCGCGGTCGTGGCGGCGGCGGGAGGGCGGCTCTCGCCGGCAGGCGGGCTTTTGTCGCCGCGACAGGCGCACAGCCCGACGACGAAGAGGAGGAGCGCTGTGGCTCGCCACGCGCGGGGGTCATGTGGCCGGGTGAGGTCCATCGCAGGATCCTTTCTGAGCTCAGTCGTGAAGAATTTCGACATGCCCGGGGCCTCGGAGCTATCGAGACACGCCGCTCCCGAGCGCCGCGAAGGTGAAGCCTGCGGAAGCATCGAACAATTGCGCGCTCCGGGGCAAGGGATCTCATGCGTCGCTCCGGAGGCGCCGCACGCGAGCGCCCTCGGATCACACAGAGGACGGAGCACCGCTCTCTGTGCTGACGGCGGGAGGCGCGGCCGCGACAAGGCGTTTGGCGAGCGCGACAGTCGGAGATGAGACGCGGGGCGAGGTGCGCAGCGCCTCGCGAGGCGAGCGCGCATCGTTTGCGCGAAGCGGGGCGCGCGTCCGAAAGCGCCATTTCAGCGGCCGAACGCCGCGCCCTCGCGCCCTCGGCGCGGGCTGCTTTGCGCTTGCGGAGCCCTTCCGGAGGCGGTAGAGCCGATGCTGCGCGGCCGGCGCTCGCGATCCGGCATGGAGCCGCGGGCTCTCGGCCTGCCGGTCCCAGGCTGGTCCTGCCGGGCAGGACGAGCCCGAACCGACCTGCGCACCGCTGTGCATGACCCCCCTCACGCTCTCCTCTCTGGCCGATGCCCCCCGCCTCTCGGCACGGCTCGTCGCCCGCACCGTCCGGCTCGACGCTGACACGCTCGCGAGGATGCCCGGCGGCATCTCGTCGCTCGCGGGAGACGGCGCGCGCGTCTGGATGCACCCCAGCGCGCAGCTGATCGCCCACGGGGTCGCCGCCCGCCTGGAGCTGCCGCACGGCATCGAGGGCGGCGTCGCGTGGATCCAGGAGGCGCTCTCGTCGATCGCCGCCTCCGACGCCGTGGGCCGCCCGGGCTGCGGCCCGGTGGCGCTCGGCGCCCTGCCGTTCGACCGGACCGAGCCGGCGGCGCTCGTCGTGCCGGCCCAGGTCGTCGGCGTGGCGCCCGACGGGACCGCGTGGGTCACCACCGTCGGTGAGGGCACAGCCCCCCCGCCGCACCTGGAGCGGGCCGAGAGCCACCGGCGCTCGCCCGACAGCTTCACGCTCAAATCGGCGCTCCCGCACGAAGAGTGGTGCGGGCGCATCGCGCGCGCGGTGGCCGACATCCAGCACGGGGACCTCTCCAAGGTCGTGGTGGCGCGCGCGGTCGACGTCGAGGCGAACCGGCCCATCGTCGTCGAGGAGGTCCTGCGCCGCCTCACCGCGCTCTACCCCTCGTGCGCGATCTTCCACGTCGACGGCTTCCTCGGCGCGAGCCCGGAGCTCCTGCTCTCGCGGCGCGGCCGCGCCGTCTCCTCGCACCCGCTCGCCGGCACGTACGCGGTCTCGGCCGACGTCGACGCCGATCGCCGGTTTTCCGAGGTCCTCCGGAAGTCGGCGAAGGACCAGCGCGAGCACCGCTTCGTGGTGGAGGCCGTGGCCGCGGCGCTCGCGCCGGAGTGCGCGTCGCTCGACGTCCCGAGCGAGCCGTCGATCCTGAGCCTCCGCAACGTGATGCACCTCGGCACCCCGATCCACGGCCACCTCAAGGAGACGGCGCCGGACGCGCTCACGCTCGCCGCGCGGCTGCACCCGACGCCCGCCGTGTGCGGCACCCCGCGCGACGCGGCGGAGGCCTGGCTCAGCGCGCACGAGGGCATCCGGCGCGGGCTCTACGCGGGGCTCGTGGGCTGGGTCGACGCCCGCGGCGACGGCGACTGGTTCATCGGTATCCGGAGCGCGACCGTCGACGGCGCGCGCGCCCGCATGGTCGCGGGCGTCGGGGTCGTCGCCGGCTCGAGCCCGGAGGCCGAGCTGGTCGAGACGCAGCTCAAGCTCCAGGCCATGCTCGCCGCCATCATCCGCCCTTGACGCCAGGGCCGCCGCCCGGGCGCCTCACCCGCGCCGAGCGCCGCCGCGCCGGCCGGGCCGCGCTTGCAGCCGCCGCGCGGGCCCGGAGGGGAGCTTCGCCGTGAAGACACTCCTCATCGACAACTACGACTCGTACACCCACATCCTCGGGCAGTACCTCTGGGAGGTGAACGGCGAGAAGCCGATCGTCGTCAGGAACGACAGCCTCTCGCTCGCCGAGATCAGGGACCTGGAGGTGGACGGCATCGTCCTCTCGCCCGGCCCCGGCCGCCCCGAGCGGCGGGCCGATTTCGGCGTCTGCATGGATGTGATCGAGGCGCTCGCCGACACGCCGATCCTCGGCGTCTGCCTCGGCCACCAGGGGCTCGCGGCGCGCTTCGGCGGGCGCGTCCAGCACGCGCCGCGCGTCATGCACGGCAAGGTCTCGGAGGTCGAGCACGACGGCACCGGGCTGTTCGAGGGCGTGCCCAGCCCGTTCAAGGTGGTGCGCTACCACTCGTTGATCGTCGGCGACGACGCGCTCCCGCCCGAGATCGAGGTGACCGCCCGGACGCGCGGCGACGGGCTCATCATGGCCCTCAAGATCAAGGATCGTCCGCTCTACGGCGTGCAGTTCCACCCCGAGTCGATCGGCACCGAGCACGGCAAGAAGATCCTCAGCAATTTCCGAGACATCGCCCTGGAGGCAGCCCGCGGCCGGAGGGCTCCGGGCGCGGGCGCGCGCGCGCCTTCCGCGCCGGGGGGCGCGCGGGAGCGCGGCCGCGTGCGGCACCTCCGGCTCCCCTGGGTCGACCCCGAGCGGGCCTTCGCCGGGCTCTTCGCCGCGGCGCCGTACGCGTTCTGGCTCGACTCGAGCGCGCCCGGCCGAGACGGGCGCTTCTCGTTCATGGGGAGCGCGACCGAGGCCATCGAGAGCCACGGCGCCGCCGTGACGCGGTGGAGCGCCGGCGGCCCCGGGGGGCTCCTCACCCCGGCCATGTCCGAGGGGAGCCCGTTCGCGGCGCTCCGGCGGGAGCTCGCGTCCATGTCGCTCGAGCCGAGCGGCCTGCCCTTCCACTTCACCGGCGGCCTCGTGGGCTACCTCGGCTACGAGCTCAAGGAGCACCTCGGCTTCGGCGCGTCCGCCCACCCGCGCCGCGCGCTCCCGGACAGCGCGATGATGATCGCGCGGCGGCTCCTCGCCTTCGATCACGTCGAGCGCGCGGTGTACGCGTGCGCGATCGTCGCGGACGAGCCTCCGCCGCCCTCGCCGCCCTCGCCGCCCTCGCCGGAAGCATGGCTCGACGAGATCGCGGCGCGCCTCCAGGGCCTCCCGGCCCTCCCGGCGCTCGCCATGCCGCCCGTCCCGGAGGGCTTCGCCGATCGCGTCGCGCACGCGCCGCGCCTCTCGCGCAGGGAGCACCTCGACGCCGTCGAGGCGATCCTCGGCGAGATCCGCGAGGGCGAGACGTACGAGGTGTGCCTCACGAACGAATTCCGCGTGCGGACCTCGGTGGACCCGTTCGCCCTCTACCGCGTCCTGCGCCGCACGAACCCCGCGCCGTTCTCGGCCTACCTCCGGCTGCCGGACGGCGCGGTGCTGTCGTCCTCGCCGGAGCGGTTCCTCTCGGTGGACCGGGCGCGGCGCGCGCGCAGCGAGCCGATCAAGGGGACGCGGCCGAAGGGCGCCACCGAGGAGGAGACGCTGGCCCTGCGCCGCGATCTCGCGACAAGCGACAAGGACCGCTCCGAGCTCCTCATGATCATCGACCTGGTCCGCAACGACCTCAGCCGGGTGTGCGCCATGGGCTCGATCGAGGTCGAGGAGCTCCTGCGGATCACGGAGCACGCGACCCTGCTCCAGCTCTCCTCGGTGGTCACGGGCGCGCTGCGCGAGGGCCGCGGCGCCCTCGACGCGCTCGAGGCGTGCTTCCCGGGCGGCTCGATCACCGGGGCGCCGAAGCACCGGACGATCGCGATCATCGACGCCCTGGAGCGGCGCGCGCGGGGCGTGTACACGGGCTCGATCGGGTACCTCGCCTACGAGGGCCCGATGGACATGAACATCGCCATCCGGACCCTCGTCGCCGACGCCGAGGGGGTCAGCTTCGGCAGCGGCGGCGCGGTGGTCGCGGAGTCGAGCCCGGAGGCGGAGTACGAGGAGGTCCTCGTCAAGAGCTTCCCCCTGCTCCGCGCCGTCTACCTCGCGGAGCGCGTCGCGGACGCCGGCCGAGCGCCCGCGCCGTGCGCGCACGCGACACGCTGATGACGTACCCGACGAACCCGTGCGCGCGGCGAAGAAGCGGGTGCGGCGCCCATGCCGCACCGCGTATACTCGCCGCGTAGAAGGAGACGTGGTCGTGAAACGAGAGAGCAACATTACGCGGAGGGGCGTCGCAGTCCGACGGGAAGTCGAGGACCTCGCCGTCGACGGCGCGATCCAGCCGATCGTCGAGGCGCTCGACAGCCACCTCGGCGTGATCCTGGCGTCGAGCTACGAGGTTCCGGGCCGGTACACGCGCTGGGACATCGGCTTCATCGATCCCCCGCTCGTGCTCGTCTCCCGCGGCCGGGACTTCCGGTTCACCGCGCTGAACGAGCGCGGGCGCGTGCTCCTGCCGGCCATCGAGGAGTCCCTCCGGGGCTACGACCCCATCGAGGCCGTCGAGCGCCGCGCGGACGAGGTGGTCGGCGCGGTCCGGCCGGCGGGCGAGCGGGTGCCGGAGGAGCTGCGCAGCCGGCAGCCGTCCATCTTCTCGGTGCTGCGGCGGATGATCGAGCTCTTCGGGGTCCCGGGCGATCCGCTCTTCGGGCTCTACGGCGCGTTCGCGTACGATCTCGCCTTCCAGTTCGAGCCCATCCGGCTCCGCCTCGAGCGCCCGGCGGATCAGCGGGATCTCGTCCTCTACCTCCCCGACGAGATCGTCGCCGTCGACCACCGCCGCGAGCGGGCGACGCGCACGCGCTACGAGCTCAAGTTCGGCGATCGCTCGACCGAGGGGCTGCCGCGCGACGGCGCGACGCGGGCTTACGTGGGCGCGCACAGCGCGCCGCCGAACGAGTATGCGCCGGGCGAGTACGCCGCGCTGGTGCGGGTCGCGCGGGAGTCGTTCAAGCGGGGCGATCTCTTCGAGGTGGTCCCCGGCCAGACGTTCTACGAGCCGTGCCCGGCCGCGCCCACCGAGCTGTTTTACCGCCTGCGCGAGCGCAACCCCGCGCCCTACGGCTTCTTGATGAACCTCGGCGAGGCCGAGTACCTGGTCGGCGCCTCGCCGGAGATGTACGTCCGCGTCGAGGGCAACCGCGTCGAGACGTGCCCCATCTCGGGCACCATCCCGCGCGGCAGCGACCCGATCGCCGACGCGGCGCAGATCGCGCGCCTGCTCGCGTCCGCGAAGGACGAGTCGGAGCTCACGATGTGCACGGACGTCGATCGCAACGACAAGTCCCGCATCTGCGTGCCGGGGAGCGTGCGCGTGATCGGCCGCCGGCAGATCGAGATGTACTCGCGGCTGATCCACACGGTCGATCACGTCGAGGGGCGGCTGCGCGACGGGTTCGACGCGCTCGACGCGTTCCTGGCGCACACGTGGTCGGTCACGGTCACGGGGGCGCCGAAGGCCTGGGCCATGCAGTTCATCGAGGATCACGAGCGCTCCCCGCGCGCGTGGTACGGGGCCGCGGTCGGGATCGTCGGCTTCGACGGCAGCATGAACACGGGGCTGACGCTGCGCACGATCCGGATCAAGGAGGGCGTCGCGCAGGTCCGGGCGGGCGCGACGCTGCTCTACGACTCGGATCCCGACGAGGAGGAGCGCGAGACCCACGTGAAGGCGTCGGCGCTCATCGACGCGATCCGGAGGCCGCGCGGGGTGCCCGCGGCGGCGCCGGCGGCGATCAACCCGGTGCCGGGGGGCGGCCTCAAGGTGCTGCTCGTCGATCACCAGGACTCGTTCGTGCACACGCTGGCCAACTACCTCCGGCAGACGGGCGCCGAGGTGGTGACGCTGCGCGCCGGCTTCCCGCACGAGGAGCTCGACGCCTACGCGCCCGATCTGGTGGTGCTCTCGCCGGGCCCTGGAACGCCGAGCGATTTCAACCTCTCGGGGACGCTCTCGGCGCTGCTCGAGCGGCGGCTGCCCGTGTTCGGCGTCTGCCTGGGCCTGCAGGGGATGGTCGAGCACTTCGGCGGCAAGCTCGGCGTGCTCGACTACCCGATGCACGGCAAGGCCTCGAAGGTGCGCGTGCTGGGCGGGCGCATCTTCGAGGGGCTCCCGCGCGAGTTCCACGCGGGGCGCTACCATTCGCTCCACGCGCTGCGCGACGCGCTCCCCTCCTCCCTGAAAATCACGGCGGAGACCGAGGACGGGGTCGTGATGGCGATCGAGCACGCCGAGCTGCCGATGGCCGCGGTGCAGTTCCACCCCGAGTCGATCCTCTCGCAGGACGACAACGTGGGGCTGCGGCTCGTGCGCAACGCGGTGGCCGAGCTGCGTCGGGGGCGCGAGGTTGAAGCGGTAAAGCGGTAAGGCGGCGGCTGGGGATCCCGGATCGCCCGCCCCGCGAGAGGGAGTGAGCCGCGCGGCGCACTCCCTCTCGCGGTTCTGCTGAACCGATTCAAACCACAAAATGAAAAAGCGCCGCCGGGGCCTCGGGGGGGGGGAAAGGCCACGCCAGCGACGCTGGGCTGCCTTAGTGCACCGAGCGTGCCATGGCGTCATTCCGTCGTAGTCGGGCATTTCGCAGGGTTGTCCGGGGCGATCGTTGCGCTTCTGCAATTGCAGCGCTGCACACCTGCAAAATCGGCGAGCCGCGAGGACAGTCTTGCGGCGCCAGGGAAAGCTCAGGTCGGGGATCGCGAGTTTCCCCTTCGCTGCACAAAGACACCCTTGCTGTATGCCATGAAGAACCCGAGCCGCAGGGCGTTGCGCTCCGTGGGGATACCCGGGCTCGCGCTGATGCACGCCAGAAGGCGACCCCGCTCGCGCACCCGCTCCAGGCGGCGGACGATGAGCCGCTGCTGAATGCCGCGCTCGCGGAACCGGGGGAGCACCGAGGCGCCGAAGAGCGCGGCGCCGTCGCCGGCGATCTCCACGCTGCCGCCGCCGGCGGGCTCGCCGTTCACGAGCGCCAGGTACGAGTCGCAGCCGGGCTGCGCGACGACACGGCGGGTGATCTCGAAGAGCGCCGGCGTGATCGGCTCGTCCTCGGCCCTGAAACCGCTCGTCGACACCTCGATGAACGCCCGGACCTGCGCCTCGTCGCGCGGATCGACGCGCACGATCTCGAGCCCCGCGGGGCCGTCGTGCGGCACCAGCGCGCGGAGATCCTCGTCCGGCGCGATCTCGCGCGCGAGCACGTTCTCGAACTCGCGCAGCACGAACCCGCGCTCGGCGAGGCCGCGCACCAGCGACTCGTGCGCGAAGGGGCAGACCTGGATCTGCGGCTCCATGCCGCGCGCCGCGTAGAACGCCACGAGGCGATCGAGGTCCTCGTCGGAGATGGGCCCATCGAGCCCGAGCCCCGCGGCGAAGTTGCCCCAGGAGCCGTCTCCATCGAAGGCCATCCACCCGCCCGCGATGGGCTCGGCGCAGGCGACCACGGAGGAGGTGCCGAGCGCCAGCCGGCGCTCCTCGATCCGGGCGATCTCGACGTACGAAAGCTTCGGCATGGGCGTGTACCTCATCGGAGAATCGGAGAAGACAAGGGCTCGCGTGACGCGGCGCCCACCATCCTAGTACCTCGCCGCCCGAGCTCTCCCCGATTCCAGAGGACGTCGGGCCGCTCGGCGCGGCCTCCCGGGCGGCGCGTTCGGCCGCCGACGGCGCGCCGCCCGGCAGCGGCCGAGCGCGCCGCCGCCCCACGATCTCCGCTCGCGCGCCCGCGCGCGTTGCGACTATGCTGCGCTGCCATGAGTAGGATCTTCCGTTCACTTCCCCCGGCCGGCACCCACCTCGGCATCGCGTTCTCGGGCGGGCTCGACACGCGGTGCGCGGTGGCGTGGCTCTCGCGCAACGGGCTCAAGGTGCACGCGTACACCGCCGACCTGGCGCAGCCGGACGAGGACTCCCCCGGCGACATCCCGCCGATCGCCCTGCAGCACGGCGCCGTCTCCGCCAAGCTGGTGGACTGTCGCGACGCGCTCGTCCGCGAGGGCATCCTGGCCATCCAGTGCGGCGCCTTCCACCTCTCGACGGGCGGCAAGAAATACTTCAACACCACGCCGCTCGGCCGCGCGGTGACCACGACCGCGATCGTGCGCGCCATGCGCGACGACGATGTCCATGTCTTCGGCGACGGCAGCACGCACAAGGGCAACGACATCCAGCGGTTCTATCGCTACGGCATCTTCGTCGACCCCTCGCTCAAGATCTACAAGCCCTGGCTCGACCCGAAGTTCGTGGGAGAGCTCGGCGGGCGCAAGGAGATGAGCGAGTACCTCGAGCGCCACGGCCTGCCCTACCGCATGGGGACGGAGAAGGCGTACAGCACCGACGCCAACGTGCTCGGCGCGACGCACGAGGCGAAGGATCTCGAGCACCTGAACACCGGGATCAAGATCGTCCAGCCCATCATGGGCGTCGCCTCCTTCCGGCCGGAGGTCGCCATCGAGGCCGAGACGGTCACCCTCGGGTTCGAGCGCGGCGTCCCGACGACGATCAACGGCAAGCGCTACGGCTCGCTGTTCGAGCTGTTCGTCGAGTGCAACCGGATCGGCGGGCGCCACGGGCTCGGCATGAGCGATCAGATCGAGAACCGAGTGATCGACGCGAAGAGCCGCGGCATCTACGAGGCGCCGGGCATGGCCCTGCTCCACGCCGTCTACGAGCGGCTCCTGTCCGCCATCCACAACGAGAACACCCTGGACGTGTACTTCACCCAGGGCCGTCGCCTCGGGCGCCTGCTCTACGAGGGCAAGTGGTACGACCCCGAGGCCATGATGCTGAAGGACGCGCTCTCGCGCTGGATCGCGCCCGGCGTGACCGGCGAGGTGACGCTCGAGCTGCGCCGCGGCGACGACTACAGCATCCTGAACACGCGCGCCGATTACATGGCGTATGCGCCGCACAAGCTCTCGATGGAGAAGGTCGAAGAGGCCTATTTCACCCCGGAGGACCGCATCGGCGCGCTCGAGCTCCAGAACCTCTCGGTGACGGACAATCGCCAGCTCTTGATCCACCTCATCGAGAGCACCCAGGCCCTCGGCCCGGGCGGCGCCCCCGCCATCGGCGAGCTGCTCGGCGGCGACAAGCCGAAGGAGTGACCGGGCGAGGAGGCGCGCTTCCTCGCCCTTCGCCGCGCGCTGCGCGGGCGCGCGCCGCCTGGCCGCCGGAGCTGCCCGGCTGCTCACCCGGAGCTGCTCACCTGAAGCTGCTCACGTGAAACGTGAAGAAGTGTCCGGGCGAGCCCCCCTCCTGTACCGGGCGGGGTTGCGCTCGGTCCACACCTGGGTCACCAAGAACGGGCGAACGCCGGCCCGCCGCGAGCGGTGCCGGCCCAGGGAGGTGGTCATGAAGACGCTCATCATCCAGGCGCTCGCCGCGGGCATCGCGGTCCTCATCGGCGCGAAGCTCATGCCCGGCGTGCGGATTCGCAGGACCCAGACGGCGCTCGTCGTCGCCGCCGTGTTCACGCTGCTGAACCTCCTCCTCGGATGGCTGGTGAAGTTCCTGGTCGCCGTGGCGCTCCTGCCCGCCGCCATCCTCACGCTCGGCCTGGCCTACCTCTTCTTCGGCCTCGTCGTGAACTCCGTGCTGCTCTGGGCGACGGACAAGCTCATCGACGACTTCGAGATCCGGGGCCTCGGCCCGCTCTTCGGCACGGCCGCCCTGGTCTCCTTCGCCGGGTGGCTCCTGCCGCGCATCCTCTGACCTGCCCCTGACCTGCCCCAGATCTTCCGGCCGACACGGGCCGCACGGCC
The DNA here is from genome assembly GCF_028553905.1 of Sorangium sp. So ce836. Classification (NCBI taxonomy): domain Bacteria; kingdom Pseudomonadati; phylum Myxococcota; order Polyangiales; family Polyangiaceae; genus Sorangium; species Sorangium sp. So ce836. Next base: position 8,879,162 of record NZ_CP102233.1, read on the forward strand.
AGCGGGCGGAGCCGCGCCGCGGCGCCGTCGGCCGCGGCGCTCCTCGCCGAGGGCCTACCAGCGGTGGTGAACCGCCGCCCGCAGCCGGCGATCGTAGATCTCGCGGATCTTCGCCATCGTCTCCGGCGGTAGGGCGGGCAGGTCCGCCGCGCTCGCGTTCTGGTCGACCTGATCGGGCCGCTTCGCCCCGGGGATCACGCACGTCACCGCGTCCTGCATGAGGATCCACCGCATCGTCCACGCGCCCATGCTCACGCCGGCGGGCACGAGCGGGCGGAGCTCCTCGACCACCTCGAGGCCGAGGTCGAAGTCGACCCCGGAGAACGTCTCGCCCTTGTCGAACGCGGCGCCCTCGCGGTTGAAGTTGCGGTGATCGTCGGCCGCGAACGTCGTCGCGGCGCTCATCTTGCCGGTGAGCAGCCCCGAGGAGAGCGGCAGCCGCGCCAGGATCCCGACCTGACGGCGCTTCGCCTCGGGGAAGAAGAGGTCGGCCGGGCGCTGCCGGAGCACGTTGTAGATGATCTGCACCGACTGGACGCCGGGATAGTCGATCGCCTTGAGCGCCTCTTCCACCCGCTCGACGCTGACCCCGTAGAAGCGGATCTTGCCCGCCTTCACCAGCCGATCGAGGGCGTCGAACACCTCGGGTCGATAGTAGACGTCCGTCGGCGGGCAGTGCAGCTGGACGAGGTCGAGCGCGTCCGTCTCGAGGTTCTTCAGGCTGCGCTCGATGAACGCCGTGAGGTTCCCCTCGTTGTAGCTGTCCGCCGTGTGCGGGCTCAGCCGCCGGCCCGCCTTCGTCGCGATGACGATCTCCTCGCGCCGCTCCCGCCGCAGGCGCGCGAGCAGCCGCTCGCTCCGGCCGTCGCCGTACACGTCCGCGGTGTCGAAGAAGTTCACGCCGCGATCGACGGCCCGGTGCAGCGCTGCGACCGACTCCTTGTCGTCGACGTCGCCCCAGGTGCCCCCGATCGCCCAGGCGCCGAAGCTCACCGAGGAGATGCGGAGACCCGTCCTGCCAAGAGGTCGATATTCCATGGCGGCGCATACAACCAGATTTTTCCGCCCCCGGCGAGCGCGCCTTTCCACCGGCCCGCGCGCGCTCAGGCGGGCTCGACACCGCGGCGGCGGTGCGCGCGCTTGCTCCGCTCGACGAGCGCGACGAGCTCCTCGCGCGTGACGCCGAGCCGCGCCGCGGTCCGATGCGCGAGCGACGTCCGGGCGACCCCGTCCACGAACTGGTACGTCGGCCACTGCTGCGCGTCGAGCTCGACCTGCAGGAACACGAGCCGATCGACGGGCCGCTCCCGCTCGAGCCGCGCCGCGAGCTCCAGGAAGTGCGTCGTGATGAAGGCCTGGGGGCGGAGCTCCGCGAGGAGCGAGATCACGAGCTGGAAGATCTCCTCGCCCTCCGACGGGTTCGTGCCGGAGCAGAGCTCGTCGAGCACCACCATGTCGCCGACCTGCATCGCCTCGAAGAGCGACCGGATGCGCAGGAGCTCCATCCCGAGGCGGCCCTCGCTCTGGTCGGCCTGCGCCTGCTCGATCAGCGACACGAAGAGCCCGTGGCACGGCGACAGGCGGGCCTCCGCGGCCGGCACGAAGAAGCCCGCCTGACCGAGCATCTGGGCGAGCGAGAGCGCCTCGAGCAGCCGCGTCTTTCCCCCCGAGTTCGGCCCGGTCACGATGACGGTGGCGTCGTGGTGCTCGGTCGCGATGTCGCACGCGACGATGCTCGCCGAGGTCGCGAGCAGGAGCGGGTTGAAGAGCCCCCTGAGCGCGCGCCCGGGGGCCTCGTCGCGCGCGCCGCTGGTCCAGGCGAGCTCCGGCAGGCAGACGGCGAGCCCGGCCGCGCGGGCGCGCTCGCGCAGCGCGAGGCCGGCGAGGTAGAACTCGAGATCTCCGAGCAGCTGGACGAGCGCGACGAGATCGTCCTCGATGCCGTCGAACACGCCGTTGACGTAGCGGGCGAGCACCTCGTCGTCGCTGAATCGATATCCGCGCCACAGCATCACGAGCTTCGTGACCACGCGCCCGATCGGCGACTGATAGAAGCGGTTCTCGCTGTTCTCGCGGATCGACAGGGCGCGGAGATCGCGGACGTGGCCGTCGGCGCCGACGCGGATCCGGACCTCGAGCGTCGCGAGCCCCTCGTCGTACGCGAGCAGGTCCGCGAGGCGGCGGTACGCCTCGGTCTCGCGCACGGCCGCGCCGAACGCCGGGAGCCGCGCGAGGCCGGAGCGGGCGCCCGCGAACCCGTCGGCGAGCGCGTCGAACGCCTCCTTCGCGGCGACGAGGATGTCCAGCCGGCGGCGGCTGCCCTCCCGGCGGGAGATGGAGATCGTCTCCAGCTGGCTCACCCAGCGGCGCAGCGCCGCGTAGGCGCGCGCGAGGTCGCGGCGCAGCGCCTCCGAGCCGGTGAGCTCCCGGAAGATCTCGCGCCGGAGCTCGACCGTGTCGCGGTCGCTCGGCGGCTGGGAGAGGGCGCGGCCGAGCAGCGCTGGGCTCGGGATGCGCGTGCGCCCCTCGGTCGTGAAGTGCAGGCAGCCCACGATGAGCTCCTGCAGGAAGACGTGCTGCGCGAAGCGGGCCGGGTCCCAGGTCGACGCGGGCAGCGACGCCGACTCGACGTGCCGGTCGAGCGCCCCCGCGGGCGCGCCGCCCGCGAAGGCGAACGCCAGCGACTCCTTGACGGCCCGCGCGTCGACCCGGAGCGCCGGCCGGTGGGAGAGGAGGTCGGGCGCGGCGCGCTGACCGGGCGAGGCGTCTGGCAGGACGGGTTCCGGCGGCGCCGCGCTCACGATCTCGAGCCTACGATGGGTCGGGCCGGAGCGCTCGTCCAGCGTCCGGCGCCGCCGCTCTGCGGTGGCCAGGGAAGATCTCGGCATGGCGGTCCCGACACGCGCGCCGCGCGGTTGTTCCCGAGCGGCCGGGATCGACCGCGTTCATGGCACGGCGCCTGCCTGGGTGTGCGGCCGGAGAGGCACCATGAGCTATCGCTGCACGATGAGCAGAATGCGCTGGTTCTCCGGCGCAACCGTCCTTGCGCTCGCCCTCGTCGGCACCGCCTGCAGGAGCGAGAGCGAGAGAGCGGAGGGAGCGGTCCGCGAGCCGGGGGACCGGAGCACGGGCGACAGGAACGCTCCGCCTGAAGGCCAGAACCAGAAGCCCGGCCAGGAGGCGCGCGAGCAGGCCGAGCGCGTGGGCAACAAGGCCGAGCAGCTCGCCCGGGAGGGCCAGGAGCTCGGCCGGGAGGCGCGCGAGCAGGCCGAGCGCGTGGGCAACAAGGCCGAGCAGCTGGCCGAGCAAGGGCGCGAGGTGGGCCGCGAGGCCAACGAGCAGATGAACCGGGTCGGCGAGCAGACCGGCGCGCTGAAGGGCGACCGGAGCGCAAGCGCGCGCGAGCAGGCGGCGCCGACGCCGGCTCCCAGAGACCAGGGCGCACCGCAGGGCCGAGAGGCGCAGGGCCAGATGCAAGGTCGAGAGGCGCAGGGCCAGACGCAGGGCCGAGAGGCGCAGGGGCAGACGCAAGGTCGAGAGGCGCAGGGGCAGACGCAAGGTCGAGAAGCGCAGGGCCAGACGCAAGGTCGAGAGACGCAGGGCCGCGAGGCGAAGGGGCAGACGCAAGGCCGCGAGACGCAAGGCCATACCGGCGGTGCCAGAGACAAGGGTCAGGCTGGAGGCGCCGTCGCGAGCACGCGCGACACGTGGACGCAGGAGGCGAAGGACAACGATTACCAGGTCAGCTTCAACCGCGACGGCTCGGTCGTCGCCACCAAGGAGTCGAAGGGCTCGGGCGAGCGGCAGGCCGATGAGGCGCTCCGCAACGCGGTGGGCGGCAAGCTCGCGGACAGCGACCACGAAACGGTGAAGAAGCTGAGCGTGACGGTGCACAACGGGGTGGTCACGCTGCAAGGCAAGGTCGCCAGCGTGAAGGAGGCGACCGAGGCGGTGAAGGAGGCCATGGAAGCCAAGGGCGTCACCAAGGTGATCTCCCAGATCCACTACGGATCATCGCCGTGACCTCGGCGCTCCAGCTGCCATGAGCGCCGGGCACGCCGAGGGGGGAAGAATTTGAACCACCGAGGCACAGAGGGCGCAGAGGGAGGAGAGAGAAAGGCAATTTCTCTCTCCTCTGTGCCCTCGGTGCCTCGGTGGTTCCTTTTCTCTTCTCTCTTCTCCTTGGCTCGGCGACGCCCTACCCATCTTCGCCCCACGGGTGCTCTCGGCCGTGGACGCCGCCTGGACTCGACCGTTCAGTTCGTGGGCCGCAGCTTGACGGAGCGCTCGACCGACTCGTTCGGGGTGAGCGTCAGCATGATCGTCTCGTCGAAGCTGCCGGACCGGGACACCACCACGACTTGCGTGCCCACGGGCAGCTCGGTCTTGAGCGGCGTCTTGCCGAGCGTGTTCCCCTTCCAGCTCACCGTGGCGTCGGGCGGGTCGCTCGCGATCACCACGCTCACCTTGGGGGCCTCGTCCGGCTTCTTCTCGACGGCCTCCACGGCCTCCGCGCCGCGCGCAGCGGCGGCGGCCACGGGAGGCTCGACCGCGGGCGCGCGCTTGCTCGCGACGAGCAGCGCGCCCCCGGCCACCGCGGCCAGCACGGCGAGCCCGGACGCTCCGAGCAGGTAGCCGCGCCTCGAGGGCGACGAGGGCACCGTCGTCGTCGCGCGCAGGCTGACCGAGTCGCTCACCGGGGTCCTGGGCCGCTCGACGCCCGAGCCTCGCTCGATGCCCGAGCCCCGCTCCAACCCCGAGCCCCGCTCGATGCCCGAGCCCCGCTCCATACTCGAGCCCCGCTCGATGCCCGAGTTGCTGGGCTCGCCGACGTAGGGGAGCCTGCCGCCCGAGCGAGAGCTCGACGGACCCGCCGAGAGGCCGATTCCGCTCAGCGTCACCTGGCCCGAGCCCTCGCTGATCATCATCGAGCTCGTCACCCGCTCGATCTGCGCCTTGATCTGCTGGCGGATGCTGGCCCTGCTCTCCGCGAAGATGCCCCGCATGCAGGCGCCGAGGAACTCCCCGCGCACGTCCTCGCCCGACCACTGCAGGTAGCTCTCGAGCACGTCGCACATCTCCTGCGCCGTCGCGAAGCGCTTCGACGGGTCGCGCTCAAGGGCCTTCGCGGCGATCTGGTCGAGCGCGATCGGGATCCCCGGCACGACCGTCGAGAGGCGCGGAATCTTCCCCAAGAGGAGCTGATGCATCACGGTGATCTGATCGCCCTCGAACAGCCGCCGCCCGGCGAGGAGCTCCCAGAACACGACGCCCACCGCGAAGATGTCCGCCCGGCGATCCACCGTCTTGCCCGCCGTGACCTGCTCGGGCGCCATATAGGTGAGCTTGCCCTTGAAGGTCCCGCTCTCCGTGTTGGAGGAGTTGACGGCGGCCTTGGCCACGCCGAAATCGACGAGCTTCACCGCGCCGTCGTACGTGATGAAGATGTTGTGCGGGGAGACGTCGCGATGCACGATCCCGAGCGGCTTGCCATCGAAATCGCAGAGCTCGTGCGCGTAATGAAGGCCGCGCAGCACATCGGCGACGATCCGGATCCACGTGCCGCGCACCAGCCCGCCGGTGCCGGACGCCCGATCCATGGCCGCCTTCATGACGCGCTTGAGCGGCTGGCCCTCCAGGTACTCCATGACGATGAAGTACCCTTCCTGGTCGCTGCCGACCTCGTAGGTCTGGACGACGTTCGGGTGGTTCATGCGCGCCGAGAGCTTGGCCTCGTCCATGAACATGAGGACCTGGCGATCCTCCTCGTCCGCGAAGCTGCGGAGGCGTTTGACGACGACCAGCTTGTTCACGGAGGCCGGCCCGTGAGCCATGGCGAGGAAGACGTCCGCCATCCCCCCGCGGCCGAGCTTCGCAATCGGACGATATCGGCCGAGCCCAAGCTGGGTCGGCGTGTCTCTGAGGATCGACGCTCCCTGTTCTCCGATCACACCCACCTCAGTATGCAAAATTCATTAATTGTGCGTCCAAGTCAATACGAAGAGTTTGCGTTTTCGTCATCGGAGCAACAGACGCAGCGGGCCCGGTGAAGTGAAAAACCTGGAGCCGTGTGGTCGAGAGAGATGCGAAACGACATCCGAGCACATGCGCTCACGCGTGCTCCGCGCATTCCTGCACGCGCGCACCCGCGCACCCGCGCGCTGCTCGAGCGCCGCGCGGCCGCCGCGATCGCCGTTTGTTCGCTGCTCGTTCCCGGTCCCCCGCTCCGCGTTCGATGGCTGCTCGTTGGCCGCTTTCGCGGCCCCTTCGCGCTTCTTTCGACGGACGCTCGCCGGAGGGGAGCCGGTGCAGCCGAGCCGTGAACGTGGCTTTCCTGCCGGCGACGGCGCCAGGTGGACCGCGCTGCCGACGCGGGGATCGCCGCAGGCGGTGATTCAAACGTAACAAAGACAACGCCGTGTGCAACGCGCCACGGCGCGCTCGGTCGAAAATCCGACAAGGTCCGCGCGCCGAGCCCGACAGTGCGCCCGGCGCCCCGGCCGCGCAGCGGCGCTATCGCCGGACCGCGATGACACCGGCGAGCTCGAAGTCGAGCGGGATGCCGTCGGGCTCCCGGTAGGCCTCCAGGCGGGCCGCGAACTCGTCGCAGAGCGGCTGCAGCACCTCCGGAGGGAACTCCCGCAGGGCGGCGTGGGTCACGAACCCGCTCTCCTGCAGCCAGCTCGCCACCTGCGCCCCGGAGCCGAACCACAGCCGGAACCGGTGGGTCCACGCCTCCACGGTGCGGAGCCCGCCGCGCTGGAGCGCCTCGCTGACCTGCCCGGGGCTGTCCGGGACCGGCAGCGCCACCCGTCCCAGGTTGAGCTCGTCGACCATCCGGCAATAGACCGCATAGGCCTGCGGGGTGCTGCTCGAGAGGTTCGTCAGGATCCCCGCGCGGCCGCCGGGCCGGACCATCGGCCCGAGGCACGGCAGCGCTGACCGCCAGTCCAGGTAGGCGAGACAGAAGCGCAGCGTGACGACATCGAAGCTCGACGCCTCCGCGCGGCGGATGAAGAGCTCGGCCTCGGCGCGCCTCGTCGAGAGCGCGAGCCCGGCGGCCCGGGCGCGGGCCCGGGCGGCCCGGAGCATCTCCTCGGAGCAGTCGACGCCCACGACCTCGCCGGGCGCGACCCGCCGGAGCATCTCCACGGTCTCGATCCCCGTGCCGCACCCGAGGTCGGCGCACCGCGCGCCAGGAACGAGCCCGAGCCCCGCCGTGAGCCGATCCTGAGGCTCCCTCATGTGGCGCCCCCATCGGTCGTCGTACCGCTCCGCGATCCGGTCGTACACGGACCGCACCAGCTGATTCGCGCTGTGCACCCCCGCCGCGCTCCTTCCCTGCTCAGGCGGCCTAGGCGCGCTGGATCCAGAGGATCCGGCGGGATCTGACGGTTCAGACCGGCGCCCCCCGCCGCCGGCCCGCAGGCGAAGCGAGAACGATGCCAGGCCCAGCAGGGCGCCGGGCCGGCGATTTATGTACAGCCGCTCAGCTCAGAGCTTCCAGAGCGCGCAGCCCCAGTGGACGCCGGTCCCGAGCGCGAGCACCATGGCGAGCTGCCCCTTCTTCACCCTGCCGGCGCGCATCTCCTCGTCGATGAGGATGGGCACGGTGGCCCCGCTCGTGTTGCCGAATCGGTCGATGTTGCTCGGGAGCTTCTCGACCGGCACGCCGAGGTCCTTGCGGATGTGCTCGTTGATGCGGCCGTTCGCCTGGTGCGCCAGGAACACGTCGATCTGCTCGATCGAGACGCCCTGCGAGGCGCAGAGCTCCCGCGCGGTCGCCGGGAGCTTCGTCACCGCGAACTTGAAGAGCTCGCGGCCGTCCATGCGAGGGATGTGGGCGTCGTCCTCGAACGAGCTCTGCTTCCAGTACGGCCGCGCGCGGAAGCCGCCCCCGGGGACGTAGAGGAGCTCGGCGAAGCGCCCGTCGGAACAGATCTTGTTGCCGCGCAGGCCCGCGTCGCGGTCGGTCGCGCGAAGGACGAGCGCGCCCGACCCGTCCCCGAACAGGACCGCGAGGTTCCGGTGGCGGTCGGCGCGCGCCCGCGCCTCCGGCGTGGCGGAACGGCCGTTCTTCGGGTCGAGCGCTCCCCAGTCCTCCCAGGGCATGAAGCCGGCGTGCGCCTCGGCGCCCACGAACAGGATGGTCTTGGCGGCCCCGGTCTGGATGAGCCCGTCGATCGTCTGGAGGCCGAACAGCATCGCGGCGCACTGCTGCCGGATATCGAGCGCAGGGACGCCGGGGATGCCCAGCTTCGCGCCGAGCAGCGCCCCGGAGCCGGGAAATATGTAGTCCGGCGTCATCGTGGCAAAGAGGATGTAATCAATCTCCGACGGTGAGATTCGCGCGGACTCGATGGCGCGCTTCGCCGCCTCGCACGCCAGATCGCTCACGCCGACTCCGTCGGGCGCATAATGTCGCTGGCGGATGCCGGAGCGCTGGTAAATCCACTCGTCGGAGGTCGTGATCACCCGCGCGAGGTCGTCGTTGGTGACAGGTTCGCCGGGCACGTAGTGCCCCGTCCCGATGATCTCAAATCCCATCTTTGCCACAGAGCTGCCTTACTCGAACCGCACGCCCGCGGCGACCGGGAACCGCACGCGGCCGCGCCCGAAACCCGACGGCGCGACGCGGCGCGCCGCACGCCCCCGCAGCCGCATTCAGCCGCCGCGGGAGCGATGCGCCCTGCTTGACGGCCGCTGGCGCTCCGGATAGCCTGCCGCCTCCCTGGGCGCGCTGGGTTCGCCGCTGAGCCGGGCCGACCGACGCCGACGCCGATGCCGATGACCGAGCGGCGAGCGCTCCGCCTCAACGCCGGCGCGCGGCCCAGCTGCAGATCGGGCAGCCGGACATGTCGTGGCGCAGCGCCGGGCAGTGCTCGCGGCCGAAGTAGATGATCTGCAGGTGGAGCTTGTTCCACTGCTCGGGCGGGAACGTGCGCTTGAGGTCGCGCTCCGTCTCGACGACGTTCTTTCCGGACGACAGCCCCCAGCGAGACGCGAGCCGGTGAATGTGGGTGTCGACCGGGAAGGCGGGGTGACCGAAGGCCTGCGCCATGACCACCGAGGCGGTCTTGTGACCGACCCCCGGCAGGGCCTCCAGGGCCTCGAACGAGGCGGGGACGACGCCGCCGTGCTCGGCCGCGATCCGCTCGCTCAGCGCCTTCAGGTGCCTCGCCTTCGTGGGCGCGAACCCGATCCTCCGGATGAGCTCGGCGATCTCCTCGGTCGGCACGGCCGCCATCTCGGCGGGCGTCCGGGCGCGCGCGAGGAGCGCCGGCATCACCGCGTTGACCATCTTGTCCGTGGTCTGCGCGCTGAGCATCACCGCGACGAGCAGCGAATACGGGTCCTCGTGGACCAGCGGAATGGCCGGCTGCGGGTACAATCGATCGAGGATCTCGGCGATCCTCTCGGCTTTCTCGGCGCGCTTCACGGGCGGCGTCAGGGCAGCGCGTAGAACGAGAGGAGATCGCCGAACTGCTCGTCGGACAGGACCTCGAGCGAGAAGGGCGGCATCTGCCCGCCGTAGCCGATGAAGCCCCCGTGGCGGACCTTCTCGACGAAGACCAGCCGCCGCTCGCGCTCGGTGTACTCGCCGAGCGGGTGCTCCTCGAGGGTCTGATCGGGCAGCGCCGGCGCCCGCTCGACGAGCCGCCCTTCCCCCGAACGAGCGCGCCCGTGGCACGAGGCGCAGGCGCGATCGTGGATGAGCGCGCCCTTCCCCGGATCGCCGGGCGGCGGCTCCCTCAGCCCGTAGACCGGCGTGAACGGGACGGCCTCGGCCGCGTCGCCGTCGCTGGGGAGCGACTCCAGGTAGGCGTACATGGCCCGCGCAGCGGGGTCGTCCGCGGCCCAGGGCAGGTCCTTGGTCATGAAGTAATAGAGGCAATGGTTGATCGCGCCGAGGAGATCGACCTCCTGGCCACCCCAGTAATGCGGGCGATCCACGGCGCCCGCGAGCGGGGCGCCGGGGAGCATGGCGTCCCCCGCCTCGCCGGCGATCGCTTCATGGCACGTCGAGCATGAATAACGATTGAAGCGCGTCTCCGCGACCGAGGGGTCCCGGAAGAGCGCCGCGCCGTGCTCCACGGCCGTCGCGTCGACGATCTTCGTCTCCGGATCGCCCGCACAGCCGCAGGCGAGCGCCGCGCAGGCGAGCGCGGCGAGGGCGAGGGAGCGCGGCCTCACGGGGCCTCCGCCGCGACGCGCGCGAACGCGTCGGGAAAGAGGCCCACCTCGGCGTCGCTGCGCGTCTCCAGCGTCTCGGGATCGAGCCGGAGCACCCGGCCGGGGGTCTCGGTCTGATCGCCCTCGCAGACGAGGAAGAGCCCGTCTCCCCCGTCGTAATCCACGACGTGCGGCTTCTCGCAGACCCCGGTGAGATCGCGGTAGGCGAGCTCGGCGTTGCCGTTCGCCACGTCGATGAGCGCGATCGCGTCGGGCGCCTGGGTCGGCACGTAGAGGCGGCTCCCGTCGGGGGTCCACGCGACGAAGTACGGCGCGCCCTGCAGCGTCACGATCGATTGGGGCTCCCGGAACGACTCCGACGCGACGTCGAAGAAGCGCACATCCCGGCTGCGGGTGTTGCTCACGGCGATGGTCTTCTGATCCGGGGACATGACCGCGGCATAGGGACCGTAGGACGGGTCCCACTTGGCAGGGACCGGCCCCACGGGCACGCGCTTCACCTCGGCGCCGGGGTCGGTCAGGTCGACGACCGCGAGGGCGTCCTCGCCCTCGCAGGCGACGTAGGCGCGGGCGCCGTCCGGGCGCGAGAGGGCGATCCCGTGCGCGGTGATGCAGGTCGGGATGAGCACCGGCTGGGCCGAGCCCGTCAGCGAGATCGCGTCGGGATCGATCACGGCCAGGGACGAGCGCGCCGCCTCGATGTCCTGGGGGTTGTCGATCGCACGCTTGAGATCGTAATGAGAGACGACCACGCGGCCGCCATCCTCGGAGATCACGATGTCGCCCGGGTTGGGCTCGACGCGCACCTGCCCGAGGACGCGCATGTCGTCGAGCGCGAGCTTCTGGACATAGCCGGCCATCGCGCTCGAGCCGTGGGTCGCGTGGGGGCCGATCGTGCCGGCGAGGACAGGGTACGACAGCGCGACATAGACCGCGTTTCCCGGAGCGTCCACGACGACATGGTGAGGCCCGTCGATCGTCACCGGATCGCGGCCCACGGGGTATACGCCGAACCGCTCCCCCGTCGCGAGCGAGATGAGGGAGAGCGTGTCGGAGCGGCTGTCGGTCACCACGCCCATGCCCCCCTCCGGAACCGTGATCTTCGGGCGCCGATCCGGATAGGCGTCCCCCTCGTAAGGACCGTAATGGGTCTCGATGATGGGATCGGGCTCACCGCAGCCCGCCAGCGCCACCGCCGCGAGCACGAAGCCCACAAATCGCGAAAGGACCATGTGATGACCTCGAGAGGAGCGCCCGGAGCCCGGACGCGCCGCATCCTAGCAGCCGCCGGCGCGCTGGCCGCGGCTCCGCCCTACCATGGTTCAGCCCGCCCGTGCGCATCAACGTGACGCCGCGCGGCGCCGCCGGTGTCACGTGGGATGGTTAACCCGCATTCCGGAAAGTCTATTTTCATTGCCTGATGACGACCGACGACACGATCGCTACCGCTCGAATGAACATTTCTTGATCAGGTGCTGCTGTCTTGTCATGTAAGGAAGCGATGAGCCAGACACGAGCAGGGAGCACGGCAACGGCGGAGCTCGTCCGATCGCTCGGCGCGCGCGCGCGCCGAGGTGGCCCCGCGGCGGTCCTGTCCCTCGCGCTCGTGGCGGCCTGCGCGGCGGAGGAGTCCGTCGATCCCGCGCCCACGCCTGCGCCGACGCCGCTGCCGGCGCTCGCCGACGCGCCGCCGCTGACGACCGAGCGAACCCTCGTGCCGCGCGCCGCGGTCGCCGATCCGCCGGCGAGGAACCCCGCGGTGCCGGCGCAGATCGAGCAGATGCTCGCGGAGGGCTACGGCGAGCTCGAGATCGGGCCGGGGCTGCCGCTCGCGCCGGCGACGCTCGACGGCGCGCCTCCGCCGCCGCGCGGCCCGCGGCCGAAGCTGCTCACGCGGTTCGTGCACCTCGCCGACACCCAGCTCGCCGACGACGAGTCGCCCGCGCGGCTCGCGATCTTCGACTCGCCCGCCATCGGCTCGGCCTTCCGCCCGCAGGAAGGGCACGAGTGCCGGATCCTCAACGCCGCCGTCCGCACCATCAACGCGCTCCACCGGAGCACGCCGCTCGACTTCGTCCTGCTCGGCGGCGACAACGCCGACAGCGCGCAGACCAACGAGATCGCGTGGTTCACGGCCATCCTCGACGGCGCCGAGCGCGTCGAGTGCGACTCGGGCGACGACGACGATCCCGTCCAGGGGCCGGACAACGATCCCAAGGATCCGTTCGTCGCCGAGGGGCTGCTCGTGCCGTGGCGCTGGGTGACCGGCAACCACGACGTCCTGCACCAGGGGAACTTCCCGGTCGACACCCGCGCCGCCATCGCGATGGGGAGCGTCGCGGACGGCGGGACGCGCGACTGGTCGCGCCCCGGCGGTCCGGTGGTCACCGGCGAGGTCGTCCCCGATCCGCGGAGGGCACTCCTGAGCCGCACCGCGCTGATGGATCAGGTGGCGGCCGCGGGCGACGGGCACGGGATCGGGCCCGACGCGCAGGCGTACGGGAAGGCGTTCTACGAGTTCGACGTGAAGGACACGCCCGTGCGCGTCCTCGTGCTCGACACCGCCGCCGAGACCGGCGGCCCGGGCGGCGTGATCCTCCAGGACGACGTCGACCGGTTCATCCGCCCGGCCCTCGACCGCGCGCGGCGCGATCGCAGGTGGGTCGTCCTCGCGTCCCACCACGCGTCGCGCCTGCTCGGGGACGGCTCCTTCGCCGCGACGGGCACCCCCGCCGTGCCCGGCGCGCTCACCGTCGAGGCGTGGCAGTCGCTCGTCGGCGGCTACGACAACGTGCTCCTCCACCTCGCGGGCCACACGCACGTGCACCGGGTGACCCCGGTGACGCCGAGCGGCGGGCACGCCTACTGGGAGCTCGAGACCTCCGCGCTCGCCGACTACCCCCACCAGGTCCGCGTCATCGAGATCTGGGACGAGGACAACGGCTCCGTCGCCATCCGAGGGGTCGCCCTCGACTACGCCGTCGACGGCGACCCGGTCGCCGCCGAGGGGCGCCGCCGCGCCGTCGTGGACGTCACCTCCGGCTTCGGCAGCGACGGCAGCGGCGAGCCGTCGTGGCGCAACGTCGAGCTCTCGATCGCGCGGCCGGACTGACGGCGTCGCGCGGGCGGCACGGGCGCCGGTCAGCGGCCTCGGCCGCTGCTCATCCGTCGCGGAGCGGCACCGTCTCCCGGAGCTCGATCGACAGCGGAGGCGCGCCCCCCGTGCGGATGGCGGCGGCCATCGTGTGCCGCGCCGAGGGCTGGTAGAGCGCGAATTGCCAGGCCGAGCGATCGTCGCCGAGCCGCGGATCGAACGAGATGCCGATCGCCGGTCCGTCGTCCAGGTGGAACGAGAACTGGTCGAGCGGGATCGCGAGCCCCATCCCGCGCGCCTTGATGTACGACTCCTTGAGCGTCCAGTACTCGAAGAAGCGCGCGCGCTGCCTCTCCGGCGGCAGCGCGCGCAGCGCGCGCACCTCGGCGGGCGAGAAGAAGCGGTCGGCGATGTCCACGGCGCTGCTCGAGCGCTCGGTGTCCTCGACGTCGACCCCCACGTCGCGGTCCAGCGCGACCAGGCAGGCGATGAGCCCCCGCGTGTTCGACAGGTTGAACCGCAGCGGCGGCCCCCCCGGCGGCCCCGCGATCTGCGGCCGGCCAAATTCGTTCCGGACAAACGTCCACGCCTCGGGCGCGACGTCGGCGTACTTCGAGAGGACCGTGCGCACGAGCGCGCGGGTGAGCAGGTACTCGTGCCGGTTGTCGGCGAACAGGAAGCGCGCCTGCTGCGCCGCCTCGTCCGGCGCCATCAGCCGGTGGTACGCCGCGAGGAGCGCCTCGTCGCGGACCGGCTCGGAGAAGACGTACCAGAGGTGCGCGGCGCCGGGGCGGATCTCGAGCATCTACGTCACCCCTGGCAGCGGCGCCGCGGCCGCGGGCCCCGGCAGGATCTCCCGAAGGCAGCTGTCGGCGGTGAGGCCGATGGGCCGCTGGCGCGGGTAGCCGAACGAAACCTCCTCGAAACGAACACCATCGATCCAGTCGGTGCGGGGGATGTGGAGGTGGCCTGAGACCACCACCCGCGCGCGAAAGCGCGTGTGCCAGTCGTGCGTGCGCCGCGTCCCGCACCAGATCGAGAAGCGCGGGATGTACCGCAGGCGCACGAGCTCTTCGCGCAGCGGGAAGTGGTTGATGAGCACCGTGGGGTGCGCCTCGATCGCGGCGAGTCGGGCCTCGGTCTCGGCGAGGCGGGCCCGGCACCACTCAGGCCGGCTCGCGTACGGGGCCGGGTCGAGCAGCTCCTCGTCGCTGCAGAGGACGCCGCTCTCCATCGCCCACGCCACCGCGTCGAGCTCGGCCACGCCGGCCGGCCGGAAGCTGTAGTCGTAGAGCAGGAACATCGGCGCCAGCACGTGGGGCCCGCCCTCGCCCTCCCAAAGCACGTACGGGTCCTCGGGCGTAATCACCCCGCGGCTCCGGCAAAGCTCGACCAGCCGATCGTAGCGGGCCCGGCCGCGCGGCCCGCCCCGCTCACTCGGCATCGTATAGAGCTCGTGGTTGCCCGGCGCCCACACGAGCTGCGCGAACCGGGGGCCCAGCGTGTCGAGCACGTAGAGCAGGTGCTGCTCCGTCTCCCCGAGGTCGCCAGCGAGGATCAGCCAGTCGTTCGGGCGCGGCGTGATGCGCTCGAGGGCCGAGCGGTTCTCCGCATAGCCGACGTGGAGATCACTGAGTGCGAAGAGCTTCATGCTAATGACACATCACCGGCGGCCGGGCCAGCGGGCCCGCCATCCCCACCTTCACCACGGGCGGCGACGGGCGTCCACTGCCGCGCGCCGCCCCCCCGCGGCCCATCCGGCCCGGGGAGAGGGGGGCCGCTCCCCCCGGGTTTTGCGCCCGGTTCCGGGTGAGCTGGCGCGCCGCATTAACTAGGGCTCCAATCCTTGTGCAACATGTGCTACGCGCGTGTGAAGTCAGCACCATGCCTCTGCCCCAACG
The DNA here is from genome assembly GCF_028553905.1 of Sorangium sp. So ce836. Lineage (NCBI taxonomy): Bacteria > Pseudomonadati > Myxococcota > Polyangiales > Polyangiaceae > Sorangium > Sorangium sp. So ce836. Next base: position 8,894,351 of record NZ_CP102233.1, read on the forward strand.
ACAAGGTCTTTACGATCCGGCTTTCGAACACGACGCATGCGGTCTCGGATTCGTCGCCACGCTCCGCCGTGAAGCGACGCACGAGGTCGTTTGCCAAGCGCTCGAGATCCTCGAAAATCTAACCCATCGCGGCGCCGCGGGCTGCGATCCCTGCACCGGCGACGGCGCGGGCATCCTCCTCCAGATCCCGCACGAGCTGTACGCCGCCTCCCTAGCTTCCCTGGGCATCGAGCTGCCTGCTCCCGGCGACTACGCGGTCGCGACGGCGTTCTTCTCGCAGAGCCCGTCCCGGCGCCGCCAGTGCGAGGCGATCCTCGAGGCGGCGGTCGTGCACCACGGCCAGCGCGTCCTCGGCTGGCGCGACGTCCCCATCGACGACGGGGCGATCGGCCCGGTCGCGCGCGACTCGCGCCCCGCGATCCGCCAGCTGTTCATCGGCAGGGTCGCGCCTCGCCAGTCCTTCGAGCAGGTCCTCTATGCGATCCGCAAGCGCGCCGGCCGCACCGCCCACGCGGATGACTTCTACCTCGCGTCCTGTTCGTCGCGGACGGTCGTCTACAAGGGCCTGATGCTCGCGGAGCAGGTCGCGGCGTTCTACCCCGATCTGTCCGACAAGCGCACCGTGTCGCGGCTCGCGATGGTGCACTCGCGCTTCTCGACGAACACCTTCCCCACGTGGGAGCGCGCGCACCCGTACCGGGTCATCGCGCACAACGGCGAGATCAACACGCTCCGCGGCAACACCGCGTGGATGTCGGCGCGCGAGGCGCTGCTCAAGAGCGATGTGTTCGCGAACGCGATCGAGGACTTCAAGCCGATCATCCGCCTGGGCGGGTCCGACTCGGCCGCGCTCGACAACGTGGTCGACTTCCTGCTCGCGAGCGGCCGATCGCTGCCGCACGTGATGATGATGCTCGTGCCCGAGGCCTGGGCGCTCGACCCGGACATGTCGGCCGAGAAGAAGGCGTTCTACGAGTACCACGGCTGCCTCATCGAGCCCTGGGACGGCCCCGCGGCGCTGTGCTTCACGGACGGACGGCTGATCGGCGCGACGCTCGACCGCAACGGGCTGCGCCCGGCGAAGTACGTCGTGACGAGCGACGGGCTCGTCGTGCTCGCAAGCGAGTTCGGCGTGCTCGACATCGAGCCGGCGCGCGTGATCCAGAAGGGGCGCCTCCAGCCGGGCAAGATGTTCCTCGTCGACACGAGCGAGGGCCGCGTCGTCAGCGACGACGAGATCAAGCGCCGCGTCGCGACCCAGAAGCCGTACGCGGCGTGGGTCGCCGAGAACAAGATCGACCTGCGCGCCCTCGAGGACGTGCCGAGCCTCTACACCATCCCGCACGCGGATCTGCGGACCCTGCAGCAGGCGTTCGGCTACACCGACGAGGACCAGCGGATGATCCTCGCCTCGATGGCGACCCTCGGCGAGGAGCCGGTGGGCTCGATGGGCATCGACATCCCGCTCGCCGTCCTCTCCGAGAAGCCCCAGCTGCTCTTCCGCTACTTCAAGCAGCTGTTCGCGCAGGTCACGAACCCGCCGGTCGACCCGCTCCGCGAGGAGATCGTGATGTCGCTCGTGAGCTGCGTCGGCGGCGAGGGCAACCTCCTCGAGGAGACGCCCCGCCAGTGTCGGATGCTCGAGCTGCCGCACCCGATCCTCACGCAGGACGACCTGTCGAAGCTGCGCAAGAACGTCTTCCCCGACTTCCGCGCGGCCACGCTGCCCATGTACTTCGCGGTCGACGGCGACCCGGAGGACAACCTGCGCAGCGCGCTCGCGAAGCTCTGCAAGGACGCGAGCCGCGCGATCGCCGACGGGGCGAGCATCCTCATCCTCAGCGACCGCGGCATCGACGAGACGCTCGCCCCCATCCCGAGCCTGCTCGCCATGGGCGCCGTGCACCACCACCTCATCAACGAGGGGACGCGCACGCGCGCCGGCATCATCGTGGAGACCGGCGAGGCGCGCGAGGTCGGCCACATGGCGCTGCTCATCGGCTACGGCGCCGGCGCGGTGAACCCGTACCTCGCGTTCGAGTCGATCGCGTCGATGTGCCGCGACAAGACCCTCGGCCCCGACCTGTCGCCGTCCGCGGCGAGCTCGCGGTACGTGAAGGCGCTCAAGAAGGGCATCCTGAAGATCATGTCGAAGATGGGGATCAGCGCGCTGTCCAGCTACCAGGGCGCGCAGATCTTCGAGGCCATCGGCATCGACCAGATCGTCATCGACGCGTACTTCACCGGCACGGCGTCGCGCGTCCGCGGCGTCGGGCTGCGCGAGATCGCGGAGGAGGCGCTCGCGCGCCACCAGGCGGCGTACGGCGAGCGGGCGCGGACGCACCTCGACGTCGGCGGCCACCACCACTTCCGCGTGTTCGGCGAGCGGCACCTCTGGACGCCGCAGTCGATCTCGACGCTCCAGCGGGCGGTCCGCCTCGACGACGCGAAGAGCTACGCCGAGTACTCCGCGATCATCAACGAGCAGCAGGAGCACCCGATGTCGCTCCGCGGGCTGTGGGACTTCAGGCCCGCGGGCCCGCCGGTGCCGATCGAGGAGGTCGAGCCCGCCGCCTCGCTCGTCAGGCGCTTCGCCACGGGCGCCATGTCCTTCGGGAGCATCTCGAAGGAGGCGCACGAGACCCTCGCCGTCGCGATGAACCGCATCGGCGCGCGGTCGAACACCGGCGAGGGCGGCGAGGACCCGGCGCGCTTCATCCGGCTGGCGAACGGCGACTCGAAGCGGAGCTCGGTGAAGCAGGTCGCGTCGGGGCGGTTCGGCGTCACGGCCGAGTACCTCGTCAACGCCGACGAGCTGCAGATCAAGATGGCGCAGGGGGCCAAGCCCGGCGAGGGCGGCCAGCTCCCGGGCCACAAGGTCGACGCGGTGATCGCGAAGGTGCGGCACTCGACCCCAGGCGTGACGCTGATCTCGCCGCCGCCGCACCACGACATCTACTCGATCGAGGATCTCGCGCAGCTCATCTTCGACCTGAAGAACATCAACTCGAAGGCGCGCATCAGCGTGAAGCTCGTCGCCGAGGCGGGCGTCGGCACCATCGCCGCGGGCGTGGTGAAGGCGCACGCCGACGTGGTGCTGATCAGCGGCGACTCGGGCGGCACCGGCGCCTCCCCGCTCACGTCGATCCACCACGCGGGCGTGCCGTGGGAGCTCGGGCTGGCCGAGGCGCACCAGGTGCTCGTGATGAACGGGCTCCGCGGCCGCGCCATCGTGCAGACCGACGGCAAGCTGATGACCGGCCGGGACGTGGCGTTCGCCGCCTTGCTCGGCGCCGAGGAGTTCGGCTTCTCCACGGCGCCGCTCGTCGCGGCGGGCTGCATCATGATGCGCAAGTGCCACCTCAACACCTGTCCGGTGGGCATCGCCACGCAGGACCCGGAGCTCCGGAAGAAGTTCACGGGGGCGCCGGAGCACGTCATCAACTTCTTCTTCTACGTGGCGGAGGAGCTCCGGCAGATCATGGCGAGCCTGGGCTTCCGCACCCTGACCGAGATGGTCGGGCGCTCGGACTGCATCGTGCAGCGGCGCACCGGGCTCCACGCGAAGGCGAGGAAGATCGACTGCTCCGAGGTGCTCTACCGCCCGAAGGAGGCCCTCACGAGCCCGAACCACTGCGTCGAGCCGCAGGACCACAAGCTCGACCGGGTGCTCGACCTCAAGCTCATCGAGCAGGCGCGCGCCGCGATCGACGGCGGGCCGCCCGTCGTCATCGAGACGCGCGTGCGGAACTCGGACCGGACGATCGGCGCCATGCTGAGCGGCGAGATCGCGCGCCGCCACGGCAGCGCCGGGCTGCCCGAGGACAGCATCGTCGTGAAGTGCGCCGGCAGCGCCGGCCAGAGCTTCGGCGCCTTCGCCTCGCAGGGCATGACGCTCGAGCTCGAGGGCGACGCGAACGACTACGTCGGCAAGGGCCTGTCGGGCGGCGTCGTGGCGGTGCGCCCGCCGAGCGTGGCGCCGTTCAAGCCGGACGACCAGGTCATCGTCGGCAACGTCGTGCTCTACGGCGCCACGAGCGGCCGCGCGTTCTTCAACGGCCGCGCCGGCGAGCGCTTCGCGGTCAGGAACAGCGGGGCCACCACCGTCGTCGAGGGCGTGGGCGACCACGGCTGCGAGTACATGACGGGCGGCACCGTGATCATCCTCGGCACGACCGGCCGCAACTTCGGCGCCGGCATGAGCGGCGGGCTCGCCTACGTCTTCGACGAGGACGCCCTCTTCGAGGCGCGCTGCAACAAGGAGATGGTGCAGCTCGAGACGATGACCGCGGCCGACGCCGAGTCGGTGCGGGCGCTGCTCGAGGAGCACGTGCGGCGCACGGGCAGCCGGAAGGCGACCGAGCTGCTCGACTCCTGGCAGGCCGTCCTGCCGAAGTTCGTGAAGGTCGTCCCGAGCGAGTACCGGCGCGCCCTCGAGGCCGCGGCGTCGCCCGCGACGAACGGGGCCGACGCGTCGAGCGGGATCGTGTCCCTGCTTTCACCCTCCACCCCCTACGTTTCCACTGGACGTTACATCCCCGCCAACGCGGGTCCCGCGAGCACGGGAGAGAGGTCGGCCGCCCATGGGTAAGGTACGAGGCTTCCTCGAGATCCAGCGGGTCGACATCAAGAAGCGGCCCGTCTCCGAGCGATTGAACGACTGGCAGGAGTTCGAGCTCCCGATCCCTGACGCCGAGCTGCGCGATCAGGCGGCGCGGTGCATGGACTGCGGCATCCCGTTCTGCCACGACGGGTGTCCGCTCGGGAACCTGATCCCCGACTGGAACGATCACATGTTCCGCGAGCGCCTCCCCGAGGCGATCGCGGCGCTCGACGCGACGAACAACTTCCCCGAGTTCACCGGCCGCGTGTGCCCGGCGCCGTGCGAGGCGTCGTGCGTGCTGAACATCGAGGGCAAGCCGGTCACGATCAAGAACGTCGAGCGCGGCGTCGCCGATCGCGCCTTCGAGCGGAACCTGGTCGCGCCGGTCATCGCGAAGCAGCGCACGGGCAAGAGGGTCGCGGTGATCGGGTCGGGCCCGGCCGGCCTCGCGGCCGCGCAGCAGCTCGCGCGCAAGGGGCACGACGTGACGGTCTTCGAGCGCGACGATCGCATCGGCGGCCTGCTCCGTTACGGCATCCCCGACTTCAAGATGGAGAAGCACCTCATCGACCGCCGCATGGAGCAGATGCAGGCCGAGGGGGTGACCTTCCGCACCGGCGTCCACTGCGGCGTCGACGTCACCGGCGACGCGCTGCGCGAGCAGTACGACGCCATCGTGCTCTGCGGCGGGGCGCGCCGGCCGCGCGACCTGCCGGTCCCGGGCCGGGAGCTCAAGGGCATCCACTTCGCCATGGATTTCCTGACGCAGCAGAACAAGCGGGTCGCCGGCGACGTGATCCCCGACAGCGAGGCGATCCTCGCGACGGGCAAGCGCGTGGTCGTCATCGGCGGCGGCGACACCGGCTCGGACTGCCTCGGCACGAGCCATCGCCACCGCGCGGCGCACGTGACGCAGCTCGAGCTCCTCCCCCGTCCGCCCGAGCAGCGCTCGCTCACGAACCCGTGGCCCGCGTGGCCGCTCATCCTCCGCACGTCGTCCTCGCACGAGGAGGGCGGCGAGCGCGACTGGTCGGTGTCGACCACCGGGTTCGTCGGCGACGAGCACGGGAACGTCCGCGCCCTCAAGGCGGCGCGGGTGAGCCTGGAAGGCGGGAAGTTCGTGCCCGTCCCGGGGAGCGAGTTCGAGATCCCGTGCGAGCTCGTCCTGCTCGCGATGGGCTTCGTCGGCTCCGAGCGCGAGGGGCTGCTCGAGCAACTCGGCGTCGCGATGGACCAGCGCGGCAACGTGAAGGCTCCGGGCGGGCGCACGAGCGTGGAGGGCGTCTTCGCCGCCGGCGACATGTCGCGCGGCCAGAGCCTCGTCGTGTGGGCGATCGCGGAGGGGCGCAAGGCCGCCGAGGCGGTCGACGCGTACCTGATGCAGCCGGCGAAGCGCCGGCTGGCGCTCGCGGCAGGCTAGGCTCGTCCGTGCGAGCGCTGGTCTGGGACGGCACGGCGGCGCGCGTCACCGACCGCGCCCCGCCCTCGATCGCGGCCGGCATGGCCGTGGTCGAGGTGCGGTGCGCGGGGATCTGCAACACGGATCTCGAAATCACCAAAGGTTACATGGACTTCCGCGGCACGCTCGGCCACGAGTTCGTCGGGGAGGTCGCGGAGGGGCCCGCCGCGTGGCGCGGCCGTCGCGTGGTCGGGGAGATCAACTTCGCGTGCGGCCGCTGCAGCGCGTGCGCGCGCGGGCTGGGACGGCACTGCCCGGCGCGCACGGTGATGGGCATCGCCGGCGCCGACGGCGCGCTGGCGGAGCGCGTCGCGGTGCCCGTGGCGAACCTCCACGCCGTGGATGACCGGGTGGACGACGAGGAGGCGGTGTTCACCGAGCCGCTCGCGGCGGCGTTCGAGATCCTGGAGCAGGTGCGCGTGGCGCCGGGCACCTCGGCGCTCGTGTTCGGCGACGGGAAGCTCGGCCTGCTCATCGCCCAGGTGCTGCACCAGGCCGGCGCCCGCGTCCTCGCGGTCGGCAAGCACGAGGAGAAGCTCGCCCTGCTGCGCGCGCGGGGCATCGCGACCGAGCTCGTGCGCCCGGCCGCGCTGGCCTCGGCCGACGCCGCCGGAGGCGCCGCGCCTCCTCAGGGCGCCTGGGCCGGCGAGCCGGCCGAGCTCGTGGTCGAGGCCACCGGCACCGCCGAGGGGTTCATGAGGGCGGTCCGCGCGACCCGGCCGCGCGGAACGCTCGTGCTGAAGAGCACCGTCGCCGGGCTCTCCAGCGTCCACCTGGCGGAGCTCGTCATCCACGAGATCACCGTGGTCGGCTCGCGCTGCGGGCTGTTCGAGCCCGCGCTGCGCGCCCTGGAGGCCCGGACCGTCGACGTGCGCTCGCTCGTGTCGGCTCGCCTCCCGCTGGAGCGCGCCGAGGAGGCGCTGCGGGCCGCGGCTGCGCCAGGCGCCCTCAAGGTGCTCGTGACCCGCTGAGCTCGGTCCCGAGCCCAGCGACGCTTGCATCATACTACATTTCTACACCTTCAAAAAAACTCTCCCCCCGCCTCCGCCCAACCTGGTACGGGGCTCACCTCTCACCGGGTACGCCGTCCGCCTGCATCCCCTGCCCGTGAAGCCGCGGTCCGTCTGCCCAGGGGGGCCGCCCGCGCCGGTGGTGCTCGTCCGCGACGGCGGGGTGACTCGGGGATTCGCTCGATCGGCCGCGATGCCTCCGGCGCGGGCCCGACCTCGCCGTGCGCCGCGCGTCCAGCCGGGCGCTGCTGCGATTCGACGATTTCCCCGACTCCCGAGGTGCGCGCCTGCGGCCACAGATCGCTCTGCAACGACGCGCCCCGAGACACCCCGGGATCAGGCTCGGAGATCCTCGATATTTCGAAACGAAATTCCCAGAGCATCCGTAAATGAGGAGACCGGAGACCGGAGACCGGAGACCGGAGACCGGAGACCGGAGCGCGCGCCTCTCGTGAACGGCGCCAGCTCGGCGCTGTCGGCCGGGCTGCGGTGGCTCCCCCGAGCACGACGCCTGAGAAATCCCCGCGGCTGACTGGAATAGATCCTCGTAGGAGTCGCAGGTTGCGGCAGGGATCAGGAGCATCGATGAGCGCCAAGGACAGCCCACACCATCACGACCGCCCGACGGACGATTCGGACGAGGCCCGCCAAGCCAGGGAGAGCTGGGAGCAGCAGAAGCTGCGGGAGCTCGGCCTCGACGACGTCGAGGAGGATGCGTCGACGTTCTGCCTTCATTGCCGTCGCGAGATGCTGGAGCGCCTCGCGCGCGCCCAGGAGCGCGGCTCCGTGCTGTTCGATATGGTCCGACGCCATGGGCTGAGCCCCCTGCCCCCTCGCGGCGTACGGCCCAGGGCCGGCCGCTGCCTCGGCTTCCTCCCGGAGCTCGCGAGCGAGCTCCGGGCCCTCGCGCCGCGCGGCCGCCGCGCGCTGTGGCTCGTCCTCGCGAGCCTCGCGATCGGCGCGCTGACGCTCTGGGCGGCGCTCGCCGGGCTGGGGCGTTGAGGCGAGGGGCCGCCCGCGTCGCAGGCGCCCCTGGCAAGGCAGCGCTCAGCCGGTCCGGCGGAACAGCCCGGAGATGAACCGCGACGGCGGCGGCACCTGCCGCGGCCGCCACGCCGACGCGGCCACGATCGACACCCCGTTGCGCATGAGCAAGAGCGCCGGCTCGTCCGCCCGCACGTCGAACCCCGTGTTGAGGCGCAGCCCTCCGCGGACCATCGACTCGTGCGGCGAGACGCGCAGCGGCTCGAAGCCGTTCATGCGGAGCCGGCGCTGCCAGGCGCCGCGGCGCTCGTGCCGCTCGACCCGCGCGGCCCCCTCGCCCACCACCACGTTCATCACCTCCTGTCCGAAGAAGACCTGTTCGATCGTCTCGCGCGCGGCGATGTGCGGCGGGAGCAGCGCCTCGAGCGCCTGGAAGACCGCATAATAATGGCCGATCGCCTCGGACAGGCGCGGGAGGAACGGGAGCGCGTTGTGCTCCACGTCCGGCTCGACGAGCGTCAGCACGCGCGGCGACAGCGCGCGGATCCTCGTGAGAATGGTGTCGCGGTTCGCGGTGGGGTGCACCGAGGCGTCGGGTACGTGGTGCAATGCGAACGCCGCATTGACGGCGATGGGCGCCGCCGAGCGGGACGCAATACGGCTCCAGTCGACGCGCTCCACCGAGGACGCGACCCCGTGGAACTCGAACGGGACCTTCAGCCGCTCCGCCCATCCCCCGATGAACGCGCCCGCCCAGCGCAGCCGCTGCTCGGGATCCGGGCCCCGACACGGTAGGTCGATGCCGGTCAGCCGGACGCGCGGCGGGCCGCCGGGCCGCGTCGCCAGCCGGTGTAGCAGGAACGGCCACTGCGTACCGCCCCCGACGCCGATGTCGATGACGTGGATCTCCTCCTCGTGCTGGAACGCCTCGACGATCGCCGCGTTGGCGCTGAGGTATCCGAAGCGGATGAGCGGCGTCGCGTGCACGAGCAGCTGAAACGCCGCGAGCATGTCCCGCGGTCCGGCGCTGCGCAGGTAGAGGTTGCCGTCGCCGGAGCGATCTCCGTCCAGGCGGGCGAGCAACGCCCGGCCGAACACGCCTGAAATGCGCTCCGAAGCGTCACCGGTATCGGGCTCCGCCCGCAGGATGCCCTCCACGAGGGCCCTCGCGCGCTCGTGGTCCCCTGCGTCGATCGCCTCGCCCGCCGAGAGGAGGCGGCTCAGGAACGGGCGGCGGCGCGAGTGGGTCTGCCGGGTGCCCGAGCTCGGCTGCTGTCCGAGCCCCGGGCCGGACGCGGCCGCGCTGGAGGGCCCCTCGATGTGCTCTCGTAGGCTGACAGACGCCTCTTCGGCCGATGCGTGTCTACGGATCGCGTTCATGGTGTCCTGGGCTGTTCAACCAGGCAGCCCGCCGTCCTGGCTGGGCTCTCCACGATGGGACGATTTCAAGCGCGAACGCATGACGTCGACTACCTCGCAGGAGCCGGGGGGTTCAATGTTTGCTGATGTCGCTGCGGGAGGGCCCGACGGCGAGCCGGGGACAGGCGCTCGGCAGCCGCGCGCCCGCGGCAACGCCGCGAAGCGCAGCGCCCGCCCATGACGCGACGGGACCTGAGCTCGCACGAGGGCCCGACAGACAACTCTCTGTACATCGATGAAGCCGCTCGTCCGGTCAAGTCCAAGATCATGATTGTGCATCGCGCCCCCTCCCGGACGTCCGAACCCACCTTCCGGCGGCAGACGTAGGCTTTCGTAGGCACCGTACGAGACGACCGCCGCCGCCCCGCAGGGGGAGTCCCCACCCGCCGCGGGCCGCGAGCGGACTGCCAGCCGCGCAGCGCCGTCGCAAGACGCGCAGCGCCGTCGCAGGACGCGCCGCGCGCGCGCTGCGGCGCCGCCGCGGTGCGCGGGCGCAGGACTCGGCACACCTCACCGCTGCTCTCTTTAGAGCGCATCGCGCCCTCCGACCTGGCGCGCCGCGCGCGCCGGACTCGTTGACTTGACCGTGGTCGTGACAGCACCTCGCTGGGAGACGGGGCTTACACACTACATTACAGCCTGCATAAGCAGGTCTGTAAAGTCCCTATACATGGGCCCTCGGTCGATCGAGCCGCGCTCCGTCACCGGATGGAGGCAACCCTGCGACGACCGGGCTCCTCGACCTGCCGGGCCTGCTTCCTTGAGGAGAGCGGCGCTTCGGCCCGCAATCGCCCTGAAGGCCAGAGCGCTTGGTGGAGGCGATGTATGGAACGACCGCCCTATCGGCCTCAGCCGCCTACGCCCGGACCGACGCCGGCAGCGACACGGGAGCGCGGCGGGCAAGCGCTCCCCTGGGATGAAATGCCGCCATTGACGTACTCTTGTACTTGTGCATACAGCGCACGGCGAGCGGCTCAGTCGTTATCGGACAGCTCGCTCCCCTCGGCGAAGTGGGAGCGATCCACGCCATTCTTCTCGAGCCAGCGTCGGATTCGATTCCTGTGCACGCCGAGCCTGTTGGCGGCGCGAGACACATTGCCTCGCTCGAGGCGAAGCGCCTCGGCGATCTCATCTTCGGGCGGCGCCTGGCTCGGGCGCGAGGGGCCCGGCCGGACGTCGCTCCCTGTCTGACGGGCGTGCGAATCCGTCGTCTCCGGGCCCAGGCCGACGCCCGCGAGCGGATCGAGATCCTTGGCCTCGACCGTGCGCCGCCCCTCGTCGAGCGCGCGCGTCACGGCGCGCCGCGCCTCCCCGACGAACTCGCGCAGGTTCCCTGGCCAGCGGCGCATCGCGCACGCGATGATCATCGAATGGTGAATCGCCGGCGGCACCTTGCCGAAAACCGCGCCCACCGCCGTCGCGCATTGCGTGAGCAGCCAGGGAATCTCCTCGAGGCGCTCCCGGAGCGGCGGGAGCCGGACCTCGGGCCGACCGATGCGGTAATAGAGATCGTCCCGGAAGCGGCCCTGCGCGACCCGCGCGCGCAGGTCGTGCGTCGCGGCGCAGATCCGAATCTGCACCGGGCGAGGCGCGACCGCGCCGAGCTCGAGCACCTGCCGGGTGTCGATCGTCCGGAGCAGCTTCGCCTGGACCGCCGCGTCGAGCTCGGCGACCTCATCGAGGAAGAGCGTGCCCCCGTGCGCGGCCTGCACGTAGCCCTCGGTGTCGTGCGTCGCGCCGGAGTAGGCGCCGCGCCGGGCGCCGAAGAGGAGCCGCTCGGCCAGGCCCTCCGGGATGGCCGCGCAGTTGACGGCCACGAACGGGCCGCGCGCCTGCGGCCCCGCCTCGTGGTAGGCGCGCGCCGCGAGCTCCTTGCCCGTGCCGCTCTCGCCCGTCACGAGCAGGCTGTCGCCCGCGGCCGCGGCGCGGACGATGGTGTCGTAGACCAGCTGCAGCCTGGGCCCGAGGACGCTCTCCTTCTCGATGCGCACCGCGCCGCGCGCGAAGCTCCGGATGTCCGCGAGCGCGAGGAACACCGACGTCCCCGCGCCGACGACCTGGATCGCGTCCCTCCGCACCTCGCCGCGGATGGGCTCGCCGTTCACCGACGTCCCGTTGGTGCTGCCGAGGTCCTCCACGGTCCACGCGGCCCCGTCGTACGCGATGCGCGCGTGTCGCCGCGACATGAGCGAGTCGTCCACGAGGGGCACGCCGGCCACGCCCCCGCGACCCAGCACCACGGCGCCGCGATCGAGCGGGATCGGCGCGCATCGCGGCTGATCCCCCGAGAAAATCAGGACGATCCCGGGAACGGGCTCGGCGACCGAGGGCTCAGGCGGGACCGAGACGCGGACGGTGGAGTGGTCCATCAGGATCTATCTTACCTGTTCAAGAACCTGGCCGGCCAGTGGCCGGCCATCCCATCGATCGCTTCGAGCTAGCTGGGCAGAACTCCTGGGAAATCAACGTCGTCCCGTTCGCCAGGCTCGGCACGAGTTGTGCTTGTCTGGTCGGTATGGTGGCCTCTGCAAGAGCTCGCATCCATCGGGACCGGGGGACCGCCCTCGAGGTGAACATGGGTTCCGGCCGCACGATCGACGAAGCGGGCCGCCGCTCACCCCGGCGTCTGCACACAGCCCGCACCCTGCCGAGCTTCCCGACCCATCCCGGCCTCCAGAGCATCAGCGGCCTCCGCGGCGCGCTCGAGTTCCTGGAGTGGCCGGCCTCCGAGTGGACGCCCAAGGACCTCCAGGACTGGTTCGTGGATCACCTCGTGACCCCGGGCCTGATGAAGCGCCCTCAGATCGTGCGCGAGCCCGGCGCGACGCCCGTCATGCTCGACCCGCGCGCCGACGGCGGCAGCAACCTGGAGGAGCTGATCCACAAGGCCCGCGGGCGCGTCATCACGGCGCTGCGGGGCCTCATCGCGCCCGTCACCGACGATCGGTTCCTGAACGCGGCGATCTACGGGGGCAGGGTCCGCCGGGCCGCGGTGGGCGGCCGTCCCGTCTGGGTCGCCTCGCCGCGCGAGATCGACTTCCTCGGCGACATTGTGCTCAGTTTGCTCGCTGCCGACATCCTGCTCGACCGCGAGTTCTATCGCGCACACCTCTGCATCTGCGAGGTGTGCGGGAGGGTGTCATTCAAGGACAACCCGGACGCGCGAGGCGTATGCAGCGAGCACCGGAGCAGTGTGTCCGGGTTCACGCCGCGCGTGCGCTGAGCGCCTGCGGCGGAGCCGAGACGCTCGCGACGATAAAGGCCGGCGGATGAGCCGGCCTTCGTCATTTCGAGAGAAGCGGATCTCGTCCGCCCGGAGCGACCGTCACTCCGCGTGAACGGCGGGGCCTCACTCGACGTCGAACGAGACCCAGGCGCCCGTCGCCCAGGTGTCATCGGCCTTGAAGGCGCCGATATAGGTCGCCTCGGCGTCGAAGAAGCCGTCGTCGGGCGGGGTCGCCGCGTTCTCGGTGAGCGTGGCCGCCGGGCGGAAGTCCGGCGTCGCAGCGAAGCAGTCGGCGAGCTCCGGATCCTCGGCGCTGTTGGTCGTCTCGCCCTCGAACCACGCCACCTCGTCCACGCCGCCGTCATCATCGTCGTCGAGCGTCGACTCGGTGCTCTTGTCGGCGTCGGTCTCGTCATAGGCGATGTTCGCCTTGACGTTGCCGAAGAAGATCGAGCTCGCGAGGTCCACCTCGGTCCCGTCGTTCCTGAGATCCACGCCCGCCTCGAAGCCGGTCACGATCGTGTTGAAGATATGGGCCTTGGTCCCGCGGCGGAGCAGCATGCCGTACTGCTGCTTGTCGACGTCCTTGTTCTTGCCGCACAGGGTCACGTTGTAGATCGTCGGCTCGCTGACGGGAGCGTTCTCGGACCCATCTGCGTCGTTGTCGCCCTCGAAGCCGTTCGTCTCGTCGGCGACCGTGGGATCCTGCTGGAGCGCGAGGAACTGGAGCTTCCCGACGTAGCCGAGGTCCCAGTCGAAGCCGTCGTCGCCGTTCTGCGCGCAGATGAGGTGGCTCGCGTTGACGGTGCCGCCGAAGAACTCGAAGCAGTCGTCGAGCGTGTGGTGCACCATCACGTGGTTGACCGTCGTCTTGGAGCCCACGCCGGCCAGCGTGAGGCCGTTCACCTCGTTGTCCTGAGAGAGCAGGATCCCGCTGAACTCGATGCGGACGTACTCGAGGACACCGCTGTTGTCGTCCTCCACATCGCCGCCGTACTCGACGCCGACGATGCCCTCGACCTCCGCCTTGCCGCCGGGGACGTTGATGGGGGCGTTGCCGAGCAGCATGACGCCGCCCCAGTCGCCCGCGGAGCGCTCGCCCTTCGGGCTCTGGCTCGTGAACACGATGGGCTTGTCGGCGGTGCCCTTGGCGTTGATCATCGCGCCGGGCCTCACGACGAGCGTCGCGAGGCTCTCCTTGTCGCCCATGATCGTCGTGCCAGGGTCGATGGTGAGGGTGGCGCCTTCCTCGACGAAGATGGTGCCCTTCATGAGGTAGCAGTTGTCGGCGCTCCACGTCGTGTCGGCTTCGATCGGATCGGCGACCTCCACCGGGTCGGCGCAGTCAGGACCGTTGCCGCCGCCGCCCTTGCCGCCGCCGCCGTCGCCGCCGCCCCCGTCGCCGCCGTTGCCACCGGTGCCGCTCGTCGTCGACGTGCTGGTCGGGTTCGTCTCTTCGTCATCGCCGCAAGCGGCGACCATCGCGACGGCGAGCGCCGACGCGCAAACCAAGGCAGCTCTCAAAGTCCTCATAATAGTATTCTACCTCCTGGAGGAAGATGGTCCGCACTGGCGACATCGTGGAGATCGTCACGTGACGATTCCATGGCATACGGTCAATAGGTCAGTGCCGCACTCAAGGTCACGGTCGTGCCAGCTTTGTACTCGAGCACGACGTTGTCCTCGGCGCTCTCTTTACCTTGCGTGACGCGGACGGGAGCATTGATGAGGTTCTCGCCGGCCAGCTTCAGCTCGACGTGCTCGCCGAAGCGCTGCGCGACCGTGAGATCGATCTGGTGCCGCGGCTGCTCGTATTCGTCCGGCATGTTCTTCCCCACCGTCCTGAGCCGGGCGCCGAACACGTTGTAGAGGAGCCGGGCGCTCGTGCCGGTCGCCTCGGCGCTGTAGTCGAGCCCCAAGTTGACGACGAAGGGGGATTGCCCCTGGAGCGGGTGCGTCGCCGAGCTCTGGATCGCGACCCCTCCCTCCTCCGGCTCGGGGTTGATCTCGACCTCCGAGGTCACGAGCGTAAAGTTGCCGAGCGCCGTGACGTCTGCCAGGAGCGGGCTGACGAAGCCCAGGCCCTTCCTGATCTCGAGCTCGAGGCCCGCGGCATAGCCGCTGTCCCCGTTCGTCCAGCTCAGCCTTCCCTTGCCGCCGCTGGGTTTGATGATCTCCTCGATGGGGTCCTCGAAGTGCTTGTAAAAGAGGCTGGCCGCCACCACCTCACCGGCCGTCGGAAAGAGCTCGAAGCGCACATCGCTGTTCACCACGCTCGTCCGCTTGAGGTCTGGATTGCCTTCCACTTCCCTCGCGCTGTATCCCGGCTGGGAGAGCGCAGGGCTGAGCTCGATGAGCTGGGGCCTCGCGAGCGTCTTCGTCACGCTGAGCCTCAGGTTCGATTTCGGGGTCGTCTTGACCACGAAGCTGGCCGCCGGCAAGAGATCCACGTCGTCGCTGTCGACGTTCTTCTCGGGATTACCCGGGACATCCATCGACAGCATGGCGGCCTCGACCCGGGCGCCGAGGATCACCCGGAGCCACCGCGTGATGTGGGTATCGGTCATCACGTATCCCGCGTAGAGATCGGTGCTGGCCGTGTAGTCGTCCGTATCGCGCGTGGTCTCCTCCAGCTCGAAGATGGTGCCGATGCTCTCGTCCGAGAACAGCGGGCCCGGCTCCTGTCGCAGCACCGTCGTGTCGTCGAGCCGGAGCGCCTTGAACCGGAACCGGCGCGCGTCGAACTCACGCTGTCGAAGGTTGAGCAAACCGCCCAGCTTCAGGCGGGTCGGGGCGTCTCCACGGATGAGCGGCAGCGCGTAGGAGAGCTGCCCGCCGTAGTTCGTGTCCGCCAGCTCGATGAAGACGTGCGAGCCGCTCAGCGTGCCGTCGTCCCACGACCACGCGCCGCTCGTGTCGTCCCTGGCGTAGACGTTCTCCCTCGAGTCGGGCTCGTCCGAGGTCGCGCGGGAGACCCACGCCTTCCAGTCGAGCGTCCCGTTCCCGAGCTGCGCGATGCGATGCTCCCCCGAGAGCTGGCCGAGGGTGAGCGCCCGGGAGACGAAGCGCTGCAGCGTGTCGCGATACACCGCCCCGCCGCTCTCCTCGATGAGCTCCCTCGACTGAAGCGCCACGTCGTCCGATGAGCGGCTGTGGAGCCCGGTAAGCATCACCTTGTGATCCCGATGGGGCGTGTAGGTGACGCTGGCGAAGCTGCCCCAGGACACCTGATCGCGGATGCTGTCGGTGGTCGACTCGTTGAGCTGCCTCAGGCCGCTCTCGCTCCTGCGATCGAACGCGAAGGTACGGCTGATCTCGTCGGCGCGCGGGGTGAACTTCCGGCCATAGCTCAGCGTGGCGAGGTAGCCGAGGCGCTGCTCGCCGCCGAGCTTCAGGGTGTCGCCGACGACGACGCTGCCGCTCCCGTTCGGCGGCGTGAACGACCGGTGGGTCGCCATCGACGAGTTGATCGCCCTCCCATAGGCCGCGATGTCGTCTCTCGTGATCAGCGTGCCGTCCGGCCGGCGGATCCCGCGGGCGACCTTCGACTCGGGGAGCTCGTCGGGCAACGCGCGCGTGCCATCGTCGATCCCGAGCCAGTCGGTGCTCGACCCGGAGTAGGTCAGGCGATCTCGAAATGTGCTGTGGGTGTTCGCCGCAACCGACAGCGATGCCTGGAGGAGGAACTTGGTCGGGAGCTCGCGCGTGTTGATCTGGACCGAACCGCCGACGAAATCGCCGGGGACATCCGGCGTGAACGTCTTGACGACGGTGATGTCGCTGAGGACCAGCGACGGGAAGAGATCGAGCGGGACGGCCTGCCGGTCGGGCTCGGGGCTCGGGAGCGGCGCGCCGTTCAGCAGAGCGTTCGTATAGCGATCGCCCAGGCCGCGCACGTACACGTACCTGCCGTCCACCACGGTCGCGCCGACGATGCGCTTCGCGGCCTCCGCGGCGTTGCGATCGGGCGTCTTCGCGATCTCCTTCGCGCCGACGGCGTCGCCCACGTGGGCCGCGTTCTTCCGGATGAGCAGCTGCGCCGCGACGCTCGCCCGCTCCGGCTCGAACTCGACCTCGACGACGTCCTCGACCTGCTGATCCGGCTCCAGGCCGACGTCGACCTGGCTCACCTGCCCGGCGGTCACGCGCACGTCCTGCACGCGCTGAGGCTTGTACGCCTCGTACCAGACCCGCAGCTGGTAGCTCCCCGGCGGGAGCTCCAGGCGGTAGCGGCCGTCGAGATCCGCGATGACCTTGAGCTTCGTCCCGACGACGGACACCTGGGCATCGAAGACCGGCTCCTTCGTGGCGGAGTCCGTGACGACGCCCCACACGACGCCCTTCCCTGCCGGCGGCGGGCGCGACGGGCTCGGCTCGTCGAGCCCTGCGGCGCCCTCGGCCGGCGCGGCGCCGGCCGGGGTTCCGGCGCCTTCCGGCGGCGGCGCCGCCGCTCCCGGATCGCCCTGGGCGAGGGCCGTGGCCCCCCAGCAAAGCGGCGCCACGAGCGCTGCGACTACCCCCGAGATCCTCCTGCGAATCATGCACCTGTCCCTTCACGCCCCGAGCTCGGGCGCGCGTTCCGATCCGATGTCCGGGCGCACCCGCGCCCCGTCGATGAGGAGGGCGGAAGAGCCCGCTGCCCGCCGCCCTCTCGATGCACCGCGCCGCGCGCGCGCCGTCGGGCGTCGGCCCCGCGGGCGCCTCCTCGACGCCGCCTCGGGGCCGCGCGCCGCGCCGGCTCAGCGCCCGGTCTTCTCTGTCAGGACGGCGATCGTCTTCGCCCCGCCCATGCGCGCGGCGTCCATGGCCTCCACCGCGACCGCGTAGGCGGCCTCGTCCTCTGCGTCGAAGTACAGCACGTCGTCCGAGCGCGCCGCGAAGATGCGGGCGAGCCGCTCCTTCAGCTCGCCGCGCTGCACCTCGGCCTGGTTGATGCGGATGACGCCGCGCTCATCCACCGTGAGCACCACGGGCCTCGTGGCGTCGTCGGGGGGCGGCGAGAGCTTCGCTGTGTCGTCCTTCTTCGGCAGGTTCAGCCAGAGCTGCTTCGCGAGCAGCGGCGTGACGACCATGAAGATGATGAGGAGCACGAGCACCACGTCGACGAGCGGCGTCACGTTCATGCTCGGCGCGACGCCGCCCTTCCTGGCGCCGCCCTGCGGAACGCTCATCCCCACGGGGCTATCCCTCCTCCGGCGCCGGGGAGGCCCCGCCGCCCCGCTGGCTCACCTGCAGCGAGATGCCGGCGAAGCCGACCTCCTGGCACAGCGCGAAGGTCTCCCGCACGCGGCCGTACTTCGCGGAGGAGTCGCCCTTGATGACCACCCGGCGCTCCGGCTCCGCGGCGCGGATGGCCCGCAGCCGCTCGCCGAGCGACGGGAGATCGGCGACGGCCTCCTTCTCCAGGAACACGGTGCCGGCGCCGGTGATCGTCACGTAGATGGGATCGAGCTTCGATTTCGACTTCGGATCCGGCTGAAAGACCGCCGGGAGCTCGACCCGCTCGCCGTGCTCCATCTGGGGGGCGATGACCATGAAGATGATGAGGAGCACGAGCACCACGTCGACGAGCGGCGTGACGTTGATCTCCGGCTCAGGCTGCTGCCGACTCGAACGCTTGCTCTCCACTCGAACGCCCATGCTCGTTCTCCATCTCGTCGATGAGCTCACCCGCGCTGCGCTCGAGCGCGAGCTCCACCGCGGCGATGCGGGTGGTGAGGTAGTTGAAGCAAAGCACCGCCGGGATGGCGACCCCGAGCCCGAGGGCGGTGACGATGAGCGCCTCGGCGATGCCGGCGCTCACGGCGCCGAGGCCGCCCGAGCCGGTCGACGCGATGGTCTGGAAGGCGGTGATGATGCCGATGACCGTGCCGAGCAGCCCGACGAAGGGGGCCACCGAGCCGACCGTGGCGAGCACCGACAGGCCGCGGCGCAGATCGGCCGAGATCGCCTCGCGGCGCCGGGACACCTCGCGGCGCGCGAGCTCCACCGGGGGCACGCCGCCCTCGCCGGCGTCGAGGGCGCGCTGGAACCGGCGCACCGCCGCCGCGACGATCCGGGCGAGCGCCGATCGCTCGTACTGGCCGGCGATCTGCACGAGCCGCGCGGTGTCCCACGCCTCCATCACCGGCCGCGCCTCGGTCGCGAAGCGCCGGGTCTCGGACGCCTGACGGGCGAGGGCGATGAGCCGCTCGACCACGACGGCGACGCTCGCCAGCGCCATGAGCACGAGGGCGAACGCGACGAGCTTGCTCAGGAGGCCCATGCTCGCCCAGATGTGCCCGAGATCGAACTGCATCATGACTCTACTCCTTCGTTCCTCTCGCGAGAGGCCGCCTCCGCGGCCGTGCGCTGGAAATCACCGCTTCGCCTTGAAGCGGAATGGAATCGTCCTCCAGACGGACACCGGCTTCCCCTCGGAGATCGCCGGCTTGTAGCGACACGTCTTCATCGCCGCGAGGACCGCGTCGTTGAAGAGGGGGTGGCCACGGACGATGGAGATATTCGTGACCTCGCCCGTCTCGGTGACCACGAACCGGACGGCCACGGTCGCTTCCACCCCCGCGCTCAGCGCAGCTTCAGGCGGGACCGGCGGCGGACAGGAGAGCGCGACCGGCGGCGTCGCGTTCTCGGGCAGGTGAATCGGCCCCCTCGGCGGCGGCGGTGGCGGCGGAGGCGGTGGCGGCGGAGGCGGCGCTGCCGTCACGGCGGCCGTCCCCGTGCCGCCGGGGACCCCGCCGGGCACGCCGCCCGGCGCGCCGCCCGGCTCTCCGTAGGTGTCTTCGTCGCTCGCCTTCGCCTCGCTCGGGTCGGCCTCGGGCGGCGCCTCCTTCGGCACCGCGGTCGGCGCGACCAGCGCCGAGCGCCTGGGCGCCGCGGGACGAGGCGCCGGGGCCTCCGCCGCCGGTGGTGGGGGCGCCGGCGCCGGCGCGGGAGGCGGCGCCTCGGGGACCCGGGTGGCGAGCTTGACGTCGACGACCTCCTCCTCGGGCGGAGGAGGTTGAATCGCGCCGCTCAGGCGGGCGGCGAGGAGCGCAATGCCCGCGAAGAGCAGGAGCCCTGCCGCATACCCGATCGCGAGCCGCTTCGCTCGGTCGGGATCGACCTCCCCCGCATTCCACGTCTCCAGGTGCATCGAGGCTCCAGGCGCCAGCTGGTGAAAAAGCCAGAGCTCCACCTGAGCTCAGGCAAGCGCAACCGGCTTCAATGGGTTGGTCCACGCTGTGAACCAACACGCACACGGTACGCACTTTTCGTTACGCCAGAATGACGTGGTGGCAACGATTGCCGGGTATTTCCCGATATCGCGATCAGGCGCTGCGGCTCTCGGGCACGTCGGGCGAGGAAGCGAATCGATAGCCGATGCCGCGGACGGTCTGGATGTAATCGCCGGCGCGGCGCAGCTTGTCGCGCAGCCGCTTGACGTGGGTGTCCACGGTCCTCGTCGTGATGCTCACGTCGATGCCCCAGACGCCGTCGAGCAGCGCGGTGCGCGTCTGCACGCGCTCGCGCGCCTCGTACAGCGCGACGAGGAGCTTGAACTCGAGGAGCGTCAGCTCGACCTCCTCGCGATCGACCCACACGCGATGAGCGCCCTCGTCGATCCGGAGGCACCCGAACTCGATGCTCCGCTCCCCGTCCCCGGAGGACTTCGCGCGGCGGAGCACGGCCTGCACGCGCAGCATGAGCTCTCGCACGCTGAACGGCTTGACGACGTAATCGACGGCGCCGAGCTCGAAGCCGACGATGCGGTCGACCTCGTCCCCGCGCGCCGAGACGATCATCACGGGGATCTGCTGGGTGCCCTCGCTCTGCTGGAGAGCGCGGCACACCTCGGTGCCCGAGATGTCGGGCAACATGAGATCGAGCAAGACGAGATCCGGCCGCTGGTCCAAGGCCAGCCGGACCCCCTCACCGCCCTGTCCCGAGAGGAGCACCTCATGCCCGGCTTGCCTGAGGTTGTAATCGAGCACCTTCTGGAGCGCCGGCTCGTCCTCGATGACCAAAATCCGCGCCATGCTGAAGAGCGCGTGTACCCGAGCGATGTGACGGGCAGATGACCGGATGGCAACAGCGCGGTGCGCCTCTTTCTCCGGAGAGAATGCGCCGCGGTTCGCCGTGAAGGGGCGAGCGGCCATGCGCGCGGCTACGTGGGCGCGCGGCTACGCGGACGCGCGGCGAAAGGTCGCACCGGCGGGGCGAGATGCGCTAGTCTCGCGGGGATGCTGCGGACTTTGCGACTCATCGCTGCCGACGTGCGCAAGAAGGCGACATGGTGCTACGGCGGCGATCCATGGCCGACGCTCCTGAAGACGCTGGCGACGGACGGCACGGCGGCGATGGTCCTCTACCGGTTCACGCAGGCCGCGCGGGCGCACCGGATGCCCGTGGTCGAGATGCTGTTGAACAAGGCGACCAACCTCGCCGGTGGCTGTGTCATCGGGCGCGGCGCGGACTTCGGGCCGGGGTTCGTGCTGATCCACTCGAACGGCGTCGTCATCAACGGCAACGTCCGCGGCGGCTCGAACGTGCTCATCGAGCACCAGGTGACGATCGGCGCCGATCGGCGGCAGACGCCGGTGCTCGGGAGCGATCTCTTCATCGGCGCCGGGGCGAAGATCGTCGGCGGCGTCACGGTGGGCGACGGCGCCCGGATCGGCGCCAACGCCGTGGTCGTGCACGACGTCGCGCCGAACACGACGGTCGTCGGCATCCCCGCGAAGCCCGTGCAGCGCCGCGAGGACCGAGCCGCCCAGGCCACCGCGCTTCCGAGCGCAGCCGACGAGCCGAACGGCCCCCAGAGCTGACCGCAAGCCGCCGCTCTCTAACGCGGAGCTCGAGCGAGGAGCTCTTGCCGGAGCTGGGCGATCTCGAGCCGGAGCGGGCCGATGAAGTCGGCGCTGAGCGTCCGGTTGCGGCCCTCCAGCGCGCGCGCCGTGTGCCACTTGCTGAGCGCGAGCCGCGCGCCGGCGCGGATGAAGCTCCGCCCGGTGGCCCCGCGCCAGCCGAGGGTGCACCGGAGCCGCCCGATCGGCGAGCAGACGAGCTCGAGCTCGTCCTGGGTGAGCATGCCGAGCGCGACCTCGTCGCGCAGATGATCCCGGATCACCCAGCCCTTGCGGATGACGAGCGCCACGATGATCCCGAAGAACGACGCGACGAAGCACAGCCAGAGCAGCAGCCACGGCATGAAGAGATCCCCCATCGCGCGACCCAGCGCGGTCGGGAGGAAGTTCCACACCGCGTGCAGCGCGACGCCGAGCAGGTAGCCGCCGATCGGGGCCGCGACGCGCACCCAGGTCTTCGACGACTCCCGGGCGAGGCCGAAGCCGATCCCGGTCATCGACGTGAACAGCGGGTGGAGCCAGGGCGTGAACACGCCGCGCAGGACGAAGGTGCCGGCGAGCACGTCGCTGCCCTGCATCGAGGCGCGCGCGTAGTACAGCACGTTCTCCACCGCGGCGAAGCCGAGCGCGCAGAACGTGGCGTAGATGATGCCGTCGACGATGCCGTCGAATTCGCGGCGCAGGAAGTAGAAGAAGCCGAACACGCCGAGCCCCTTGAAGAGCTCCTCCGCGAACGGGGCGCTGACCGACGCGCTGACGAGCTCGCCCATCGGCTCGCCGAAGCTGCTGGAGACGCCGACGTGGACGCCGGTGTTGATCAGGATCGAGAAGCCGGTCGCCGCGAGCGCGCCCCACAGGAACGCCATCAGCAGGCACCACCACGGCTCCGGATCGTACCGATCGATGACCATCGGGACGAAGAGGTAGAGGACGAGCGGCGGGAACGCGAAGAGCGCTCCGACGACCATGGCGCCGAGCATGCTCCCCCCGGACTCGATCACGCCGAAGAGCGTGAAGATCACGTTGAGGACCGCGCCCGCGATGATGCCGTTGGCCCAGAGCCACAGCCCGGCGATGCGCCGCCGCCGGTCCGGGTCGGGCCTTCGCGCCGCCCGCATGACCGCAGGGTAGCCAGCGTGGGGATGCGCGGGCGCAGGGTGCGCGGGGCCGTGTGGCGAGGGAACGCCGTGCTGCGGACCGGGGCCGTGCGCAGGCATCGGCGCACGGGCCGGGGGCCAGTAGCCCTGCGGCGCTTGCCCGTAGCCCTGCGGCGCCTGACCGTAGCCCTGCGGCGCCGACCCGTAGCCCTGCGGCGCCGACCCGTAGCCTTGCGGCGCCTGCCCATGCCCCTGCGGCGCCTGACCGTAGCCCTGCGGCGCCGACCCGTAGCCCTGCGGCGCTTGCCCATGCCCCTGCGGCGCCTGCCCATGCCCCTGCGGCGCCTGCCCATGCCCCTGCGGCGCCGACCCGTGCCCCTGCGGCGCCTGCCCATGCCCCTGCGGCGCCGACCCGTGCCCCTGCGGCCAGTGCGGCGGCTGCCCCGGGGAGTGCTGCCCCGCGCCCTGCGCCGGATACCCCGGGCGAACCTGCCCGCCGCCGGGCTGGGCGTGCTCGTTCGGGCGCTCCGCCGGCCGGGGTTGCTGCGGCAGGCCGCGGAAATCGGGACGGTGTCCGTGGGCGTTGTCCATGGCTCGAGCGCTCTCGCGAAATCCTCGTGACAGCGGGTGACCGCTCAGCCGAGACGGACCCCCACCGCACGCATGGAGCCGCCAGAAGCGGCGACGATCCGCGGCGGGCAACGGCAGTCTCGGAGCTGTCGTTCACACCCGCCGGATCGAAGCATCACACGATATTTCTACCACGCCGGGACGCGCCGGGCATACCTCCCTGCGGCGTCCGGCGCGGCGCGCTCGGCGAGCAGCGCGGGCGCCGTGACGCTCCGCTTCCACGAGCTGTCGACGGAGGTGACGCGGCGGCGGCAGCCGCCGCGCGCCAGGATGGCGTCAGGGGCGGACGATGCGCGTGCCGGGAGGGGGCGTGAAATTGAACTCGTTCTTGGCGACAGGCTGGTTGACGACCGGCGACGCGAAGTCGAACCGGTTCCGGTTGCCCTGCGCGTCGAGGATCAGCACGCGGCGCACCTGGTTGGTCTGCCCGTCCACGTAGAGGAGCATCTTCTGATAGGCCGGGGTCGCCTCCTTCGGCGTCCCCTCGAGGACATAGCCGCCCTCGAACTTCATCTGCGCCGGGTCGAGCAGGCGGAGCGAGAAATCCTTGGTGAGCTGGCCCTTGCCCATCAGGAACGCGAGCGCCGCCGGGTACTGGGAGCCCTTCACCGGCGTCTCGAACATCTGCTCGTTGTCCTTCTCGTAGACCTTGATCGTCTCGCCGTCGGAGACGACGCGGTTGCCGTTCGGCGCGTCGTAGATCCAGCTCATCTTGCCGGGCTTCTCGAAGGTCACCTTGCCGGTGGAGACCTTCTTCACGTCCTGGACCTTGATCGTGTAGGTCTGCGTGAAGCTCGCCTTGAAGGTCTTGGTGGAGTCGTAGAACTGCTGGACGCGCCTGCCGAGCTCTTCGGCGGTGGGGCCCGCGGCCTGAGACTCGCCGGCGGTCGCGAGCACGACCGTGACGGGCGCCGCCAGCCCGATGAGGCACGCGGCGGCCAGGCGGTAAAGTGAGGTTCGCGTCATCCTTCCCGATCTCCTTTGATGTCCAGAGGCGTGTCGCCTCCGCGCTTCGTGAGACAGGGGCACCGGTGATCACCGCCGGTCCCCCCGGCGACCGCCGCCCTCGCCGAAGCCGGGGCGCGCCGCAACTTTCCACTTTGGACGCGGCGCGGGCGCGTCCGATGCAGGCTCCATAGCACACGGTGTGCGCGCCCGGACCGCCCGGGTCGCGCCCAGCGGGGCCGCGTCGAGCCCAGCCGCCGCGCGCGGCCGGGCAGCGCTCAACCGAGCCGCGCCCGCCGCGGCCGGGCCCGGGACGGGGCGGGCGCGCCGGACGCCGCCAGCGCGGCCGCGAAGCCCGCGGCGCTGAGGTGGGTCATCGCGATCGCCAGCGCGTCGGCCGCGTCCGGCCGCGGGGGCGCGGCGAGCCGCAGGACCGCGGTCATCACCTGCGCCACCTGCGCCTTCTCGGCCGCGCCGCGGCCGACGATGGTCCGCTTCACCAGCGCCGGCGGGTACTCCGAGATCGGCACGCCGGCGCGCGCCAGCCGGAGCAGCACGACGCCGCGCGCGTGGCCGAGCTTCGCCGCGCTCTGCGCGTCCTTCGCGAAGAACAGGCTCTCCACCGCCGCCGCGTCGGGCGCGTGCGAGGCGATCACCTTCCCGAGCTCGTCGTCGATCTCCACCAGCCGACCGGCGAACGTCCCGCTCGTGTCGATGTCGATGACGCCGTGCGCGACGTGCTCGACGCGCGTGCCGTGCCGGACGAGCAGGCCCCAGCCGAGGTGGCGCGACCCGGGATCGATGCCGAGGACCCGCATCGGCTCAGCACGCCCCGTGCGACGGCGCCGCGACGCGGGTCGGGAAGCCCGGCGCGCGCTCGGCCCCGCCGTCGCGCTCGCCCCGCTCGGCGGCGGTGAGCGCGCGCCGCGGGAAGATCTTGTGCGGGTTGAGCAGGCCCTTCGGGTCGAACACCGCCTTGATCCTGCGCTCGATGGCGATGAGCTCCGGCGACTGCTCGAGCGCGAGGAACTCGGCCTTCGACGTCCCGATGCCGTGCTCGCCGCTCAGCGTGCCGCGCATGCCGATCACCGCGCGGAACAGGCGCGACAGCGCCGTCTCGACCTGGGGGACGAGCTCCGGATCGTTCCAGAGCAGGTTGACGTGGAGGTTGCCGTCGCCGGCGTGGCCGTACGTCAGCATGCGGACGCCGGTCGCCGCCGAGATCTCCGCGACCTCATCGAGCAGCGCCGGGATCTTGTCGCGCGGGACCACGACGTCCTCCGAGATCTTGTGGCGCGCCATGGCGCGCGTCGTGGGCGAGAGCTGGCGGCGCGCCTCCCAAAGCCGATCGCGCTGCGCCTTGTCCTGCGCGACGAGCACGTCGAGCGCCCCGGCGTCCATGCAGACCTGCCCCACCCGCTCGGTCTGGACCTCGCAGTCCGCGGGCTCGCCGTCGACCTCGATGATCAGCATCGCGCCCGCGCGCTCGTCGACCCCGACGCCGCGCGCCCGGACCGCGTCGAGCGTCGGGCGGTCGAGCAGCTCGAGGCAGCGCGGCACGACGCCGGCGGCGACGAGGGCGCTCACGGCGCGCCCGCTCGCGCGCACGTCCGGGAACAGGCAGAGCAGCGTCATGACCGACGGGGGCTTCGCGATGAGCCGGAGCGTCGCCTCCGTCGTGATCGCCAGCGTGCCCTCGCTGCCGACGAGCAGCGCGGTGACGTCGTAGCCCGTCACGCCCTTCACCGTGCGCCGGCCGGTGCGCAGGCGCGTGCCGTCGACGAGGATCGCCTCGAGCCCGAGCACGTACTCGCGCGTGACGCCGTACTTGAAGGCGCGCGGGCCGCCGGCGTTCTCGGCGATGTTGCCGCCGAGCGCGCACATCTTGAGCGAGTTCGGGTCGGGCGGGTAGAAGAGCCCCTCGGCCTCCACGGCCGCGTGCAGGTCGGCGAGGATGACGCCCGGCTCGACGACCGCGACCTGCTCCTCGCGGCTGATCTCCTTGATGGAGTTCATGCCGATCGTGGCGATGACGATGCCGCCCGCCACGGGCACCGCGCCGCCCGACTTGCCGCTGCCGGCGGCGCGCGGCACGACCGGCACCTCGGCCTCGCTCGCCGCCCGCACCGCCTTCTCGATGTCGGCCGGCGAGGAGGCGAGCACGACCGCGTCCGGGCTCACCGGCGGCTGATCCGACTCGTCCCCCGCGTAAGCGGCGCACCCCTCGGCCGACGTGATGACCTTGGAGGGGCCGAGCGCGCGCTCGAGGAGCCGGCGCGCCTTGTCGATGGCCGCCGCCGACGGGCGGGGGAACGTGGGGTGAAGTCGCATCTCGCCTATTTACCGCGGATCGCGCGGCGATGCTGCGGGATCCGCGCGGGCGGGCCCGGGGCTCGACCGGCCGAGAAAAAGGCGGACAGACGCGCTGCGGCGCGGTCAGGGCAGCGCGCCGCGATCAGAGCAGGTCGAGGAAGGCGAGCAGCGCCTCGATCGCCCCGGGATCCAGCGCGGTGAGGCCCTCGCCCGCGGGGGCGCCGTCGTGGAAGAAGGCGCCCGGCGCGGCGGCCGCGGCGCCGCTCGGCGCGTCGGCGCGGCCGCCCCCGTCGTGGAAGCGCGCCCGCTCGAGCACCTGCCGCAGGCTCTTCGCGGAGCCGTTCGTGAAGTACGGCCGCTTCTTGTAGAGCCGCCGCAGCGACGGCACCCGCGCGCCGTCCTCGTGCACATACGGCACGACGCCGGTCTTCTCGTACCCGGCGCGGCCCCACACGATCGCCCCCTCGGGCGCGAGCACGAGCTCCTCCCAGCGCTCGAACGGCACCGCGGAGCCGGGATCGTCGCTGCGGAGCACGGGCGCGTGGCAGCGCGCGCAGCGGTCCCGGAACACCCGGGCGCCGTCGCGCTCGAGCGGGGTGAAGCTCGCGCGGCCGAGGGCCGCGGGGTTCGCGCGGTGCGAGAACGCCATGAGGAAGCTCATGAGCGCGCGGCGGAGCGCCTCGGGGGGCAGCCCGGCGCGCGCGGCGTCGGCCAGCCCGAGCTCGGCGAGCCACGGGGCGTCGGCGGCGGAGAGGGAGAACCACGGGTCGTGGCCGCTCAGCGCGCCGGCGACGCGGAACTCGTTGTCCGCCATCGTGGTGAGATCCGGATCGAGGGCCCGGGAGAAGTGGGGGCGGTTGTTGAACAGGCCGAGCAGCGGCTTTGTCGTGGCGCGCACGTCGCCGCGGCCCGTGTGGTGCGTGCGGCCGTCGACGTAGCCCTCGAAGTGGCACGTCTCGCAGGTGAACCGGCTGAGCGGGCCGTCGGCCCTGTTCCACGGCGCCATCAGCGACGTGAAGAAGAGCGCCTCCCCGAGGCGGAGCTCCTCGGCGCGGGCGTCCTCGCCGCCGTCCGGGACCGGCCGCTTCGCGACCGCGGCGCCCTCGCCGCCCGCGTCGAGCAGCCACGCGTCGAGCAGGGGGTTCGCGTAGGCGAAGGCGCCGCCGCCGAGCGCGGCCATGGCGGCGACGCCGGGGGCGAGCGGGCGCGTGGACACCTCCGGCGCGGCCGAGAGGCCGGTGTCCGTGGCGCGGAAGACGAGCTCGGCCCGGCGGTCGCCGCCGTAGCCGGTCGCGACCACGCGCACGCCGGACGGGAGCGCCGAGAGCGCGATCGCCTTCGGGGTGAGGACGCCGTGCTCCGAGACGTTCACGGCCGAGAGCAGCGCCGCCTCGGACCGGGCGCCGGTGGCGACGCGGTAGAGGAAGACGAACGAGTCGATGTAGCCGAACGAGCCGCCGGTCCGGTCGAGCGGGCGATCCTCGACCCCGCCTGCGGCGAGCAGGAGCCCGCCTCCGGCGTCGTCCGTCTCGAGCGCGTCGAAGCTCCAGATGGGGCCGTCGTGGCGGATGCGCGCCGCGCCGCCCGGGAGCGGGCGGCCGTCCGCGCCGACCGGGAGCACGACGAGCGTGTGGTCGAGGAGGCAGTCGACGATGAGGTGGCGCGCGAGCCGGACGACGCGGAACGGGCCGGCGCCGATCGGCTCGTCCCAGCGCTCGACCTCGATGCGCCCGTCCGCGCGGAGAGGGCCGGGGCGCAGCGTGAGGAGCGCGCCGGCGCGCTCGTCGAGCGCGTAGAGGACCCCCTCGGGGCCGGCGGCGACGTCGCGGACGCCGTGGAGGCCCGCGAGCTCGATGCGCCCCGCGGGATCGAGCGAGGCGCCGCGCACGACGTAGCGGAAGAGCGCGGGCGACGCCTCGCCGCTCGCGAAGACCTCGCCGGAGGGCATGACCGCGACCCCCGTCGGCGAGGCCGGCGCGGGGGCGCGGGAGAGCTCGCGCAGCGACGCGTCGAGCAGGACGAGCGCGTCGCGGCCGCGGAGCGGCGAGAGCAGCGCGGGCGCGCCCGGCGCCGCGGGGCGGCCCAGCGGATCCACGGGGCGGAGCGCGCTCGGATCGGGCCCGAGCAGCCGGTCGGAGCTGGGCAGGCGGGAGAAGTCGGTCGCGGCGCGACGGGCCGCCTCGAAGCGCCGCAGCGGATCGAGCGGATCGGTGCCGCCGCCGGGGGCCGGCGGCGCGGGGCGGCCGTCGCAGGCCGCGGCGGCGAGGCCGAGCGAGAGCGCGAGCGCGCGCGCGGCCATGGGTCGGCGCCACGGGGCAGCGGGCCGAGCCCCCGCGCGGATCACCAGCCGCCGGTGCTCGCCGGCTTGGCGCTCTCGGCCGGCGCCGCCTTCGCGGGCTCGGCCGCCTTGGGCGCGGGGTTCGCCGCCTCGGTCGTGGTCGCGCCCTTCGGCGGTTCGGGCGTCGCCTGCTGGGGCTTGTCCTCGCAGCCGACGAGACACACGGCGCCGAGCGCCACAAGCACGGTCAAGACATTCTTCATGGGGAGCCTCCTGAATGAGCGGCGCAAGCGAAGCACATCCGGTGGGCGCTCGGTAGGGGGCGCTCCGCCGGCAGCGAGCGGACGCGGCACGACGGGCGCTGCGGCGATGGTGGATTGCCGTGAGGGTGGCGCAGCGGGCGCGCATGGGCGCGCGCCGGGAGACGCGCGCGAGGCGGGCGCGCGCCGGAGGCAGGGCACGACGCGAGGCGCCGGTCATCCGGCGCCCGCGCCGTGATCCGGCTCGCTCACGTCCCGGGGACGATCTTCACCAGGCTGTTGCGGTTCGCCACGAAATAGAGCTCGCCGGCGTTGTCCTCGACGATCGCGGTGAGCCCCTCGAAGGTCGGCAGCCCGCCCTGACGCGTGAACGCCGGAGCGTTGGGCGTGTTCGGATCGGGGTTCTTGAGGATGAGCGTGAGGGGCGACGTCTTGTCCCCGCACTGGACGAGCGCGCCCATGCGCCCTCCGGTGTAGTCGCCGAACAGGTACACGCCCTTGAGCTGAGGCACCTCGGTGCCCCGGTAGACGAAGCCGCCGATGACCGACTTGTAATCGCGGAACGGCCCCGTCGCGCTCGCCCTCCGGTCCATGTCGACGATGGGCCGCGTGTGCGTCGAGCCCTCGCGCAGGGTGCGCCCGCGGCAGGTATCCTCGTGGTCGCCCTCGAACTTCGCCCAGCCGAAGTTCAGCCCCGACACGCCCGCGGGGACGTAGTCGACCTCCTCGTACGAATCCTGGCCGACGTCGCCGATGAAGAGGTCGCCCGTCGCGCGATCGAAGCCGAAGCGATACGGATTGCGCAGGCCATAATGCCACGTCCGCGCGCCGTCGCCCGGGAAGGGATTGCCGGCCGCGGCGTACGGCTCGGGAGCGTTCGGGTCGAGGCGCAGGATCTTGCCGAACGGCGAGCTCGGATCCTGCGGTGCCCCCTGCTTGTCGTTGTTGCAGGACCCGCCTCCGTCGCCCGTGCCGACGTAGAGCATGCCGTCAGGCCCGAACACGACATGGCCGCCGTTGTGGTTCACCTGCGAGCTGTCGAGCCGCAGGATCGTCTTCGTGGGCGTCGGATCGGCCACGTAAGGATCGCCGGCGGAGCGCTTGAACTCGAGCACCGTATCGCGGTTCATGTTCGTGCCCGTGGTCGGCGTCATCATGATGTAGAATTTGCCGCTCGTCGCGTAGTCGGGCGGGAACGCGATGCTGATGAGCCCGCGCTCGTCGTCGAAGGCACCGCTCTGGAGCCGGATCTCGCTGCTCACGTCGAGGAAGACCCCCGGGCGCAGCGCGCCGCCCGAGAACACGCGGATCTGACCGGTCTGCTGCACGAGATACCAGTCGTTCGAGCCCTTCGGCTGCGCGGCATACGTCAGCTTGTCCACGCCGGTGACGACGGGAGCGAGCGCCAGCTTCCCGACATCGGGAGCCGCGCTGGCGTCGCACGTCGGCGGCTCGTCGCCGCCCGAGCCGCCCGTTCCCGTGGTGGTGGCCCCGCTCGCCGATGTGCCGCCTCCGGCGCCACCGGAGCCGCTCGACGTCCCCGTCGCCGTTCCGGCCCCCGTCCCGCTCCCAGCCCCTGTTCCCGTCGTCCCGGTGGAGCCCTGGCTCCCCCCCGGGCCGGAGGTCGCGCCGCTGGAGCCCGTCTCCCCGTCATCGCTGCATGCGCCGGTGCCCAGCGCGAGACACGCGCTGCCACCCAGCGTCAAAGCCATCCATAAAGCCAAGGTCGTACGCTGTTTTTTCATGGGGCGCATTCTACATGAGGGGCGCCGTGGCGCACTCATGATCTACTGCCCGGGCGAAAGAGCGTGGCCTGAAATGCGTGGCCTGTAGTCCCAGCGGTCATCGCCCGCAGGACCGGAGACCGCCGATAAGCCCGCTCGGCGGGTCGCCGCCGGCGATGATGAGACGGAGGGTCGTACCGATCGATCGGTATCGAACGACATGGCGCCGCACATGGAGTCAATCCGCCGTTCAGGCGGAACTCGCCTGGCAGGCCGCGGCACTCCGGCGGCGCGATAGCCATCTCTCCAAGGCAGACATTTGAAGCAGAGCGGTACGCGTGAATCCGTTTCTGGTCGAAACCAGGGCTATATTCCCGCCCACCGCCCGTCTGATCACCGCATGCACGGATCCCGCCGGCGAGGGCCGCCGCCCGGGCTCACCGGCCGTCGTGGGCCACTACGGCTCTCCGTCGTCGGAGCTCGGCATGGAGACAGACAATTACGAATCTGCCACCTTTGCTCGTGCCGCGCGCCGCTCAGAACGATCCCGAGATCCACGCGCTGCCAGGGCCCAGGCCGACGCGCGCGCGAACGGGAGCGCCGCCCGTGCGCCCGCGCCCGCCCCCGGACGCCGTCGCGGCGTCGGGCGCAGAGGGCGCGGTGATCCAGAGGACCGCCCCGCCGGCCGCGAGCACCGCCCCCGCGATGAACACCACCGTCCCGATGTTGCCCATCCTGACCGCATCGTCGCGGAGATCGAGCCCCGTCCGATCGATGCAGCGGCCCTCCTCGTCGCAGTGGCCGCCCTCGATGGACTCGTCGAAGGTCGACTTGGCCACGAAGCCGAGCGCCGTGCCGACGCCGAGCCCGACCACGCCGAGCCCGACCCCCACCATGCCGATCGGCTCGCGGATGCTCCCGCCCTGCGGCGGAGGCGGCGTGTCCGCCGGCGGACGGGCCGGCGGCGGCGCGGCGGTCGCGCCCGGCGCGGCGCTCGAGCGCGCGGCGGGCTCCGGCTCCGGCGCGCGCTCGAGCGCGGGCACGGTGACGCTCACCACGCCCGGTTTGTCGATCACGATCTTCGTCTCCCACGGCGTGCGCCCGGGCGCCACGGCCGCGACCCGATGCTCGCCAGGGTCGAGCGGCACCGCCGTCCCCCAGAGCGCCTGCCCCACGGCGACGCCGTCCCGCGTGAGCGAGAGCCCGGAGATCGCCGCCTCCTTCGGCACCACGATCTGCAGGCGCGAGAGGCGCGGCTCGAGCGCGGCGGCCCGGCCCCGCGCCACCCGCTCGCGCTCCGTCTGCCCGGCCGACAGCGCCGCGGCCGCGACGTCGCGGAAGCCGATCCACGCCGTCGCGATCCGGCCGATGCGCTCGTAGCAATCGGAGAGGTTGAACAGGGTACCGATGCCCGGGTCGATCTGGTGGCTGTCGGCGAATTTCGGGCAGGCCTCGGCGTGCTTGCCCGCCGCCATCAGCGCGCGCCCCTCGTCGAACAGCGCGACCGCGGCGGCGCGCTCCTCCCGGGTGGGCTCCGCGGCGCGCACGGCCGGCGTGAGCGCAGAGAGCGCCGACAGGAGCGCGAGCGCTCGGAGGCGCGCGCCCCCGGTCCGCGGCGCGCTGGAGGCCGCCGCACCGCAGCCGGCCTCGGGACAGGTGCTCGGGGGACGACGATGGCAGAGCAATACGGGACCTCTCCTGGGCGCACGCGATGTCATCGCGGATCGGAAAACAGATCATCCGGCCGGGACGGCGTGGGCCGCGGCGGCGGCGAAGGCCGCCCGGGCGGCCGCGCCGCCTTCGCCGATGCGCTCGGCTTCGGCGCAGCGGACCCGCTCGCCGCCGGCCGCGCCGTCCCGATGGCGCTGACGGTCACGGTCGCGCTCGCCCCCGGCTGCAGCGCGGCGCCGCCGTCGGGGAGCTCGGC
The DNA here is from genome assembly GCF_028553905.1 of Sorangium sp. So ce836. NCBI lineage: Bacteria > Pseudomonadati > Myxococcota > Polyangiales > Polyangiaceae > Sorangium > Sorangium sp. So ce836. The sequence goes on from NZ_CP102233.1 coordinate 8,927,072, forward strand.
GAGCCTGCCGGCCGCGGGCTCCGTCGCGGGCTCCGCCGTATCGCGCGGCGACGATGCCTCCGGCGCCGACGAGGACGTCGGCGCGGCGTCCGGCGCGGGCGAGCGGAGCGCGAACAACCATGCGAGCCCCGCGCCGCCCAGGAGCGCCGCGGCGATGGCCGCCGCGATGCCGAGGGTGCGCGCCCCGGCGCGGCCGCCGCCCGGCGAGGCGCGCGTACCCCCCCAGGAGCGATCCGTGGCCGCGCCGTCCGTCAGGAGCGCCGTGGGCGCGCCCCACGCCGAGCCGGCCGGCACGCCCCGGCCGCCGGAGCTGCCGCCGGGCTGCGGCGGCGCGCTGGCGGGCCCGGGCGCGGTGGAGAGCGGGCGCCGCCCGAGCTCGCGGCCCCCCGCGGCGCCCCCCTCCCCGATCGCGTCGAGGCGGACCCGCAGCACGCGCGCGGCTCGCTCGGCGAGGTGCTGCGCGTGCGGCGGCGCGAACGGGGCCAGCTCGGCGGCGAGCTCGGCGATGTTGCCGAACCGATCGGCGGGGTTGCGCTGGAGGCAGCGCTGCACCGCGCGCTCGAGGCGCTCGGGCACGTCGGCACGCTGCCCGTGGAGCCGCGGCGGCCCCTCCAGGATGCGATCGTAGATCTGCATCACGGAGTCGCCCCCGAAGGGCATGGCGCCCGTGAGCAGCTGGTAGAGGATCGCGCCCATCGACCAGACGTCGGCGCGCGCGTCGACGCTCTTCGAGGAGACCATCTGCTCGGGCGCCATGTAGAGCGGCGAGCCCAGCATCGCCGAGCTCTCGGTCATGTCGCGCGCCTTGGGCGCGGCGGGCTCCGCGGCGAGCGCCATCTTGGAGATGCCGAAGTCGATGACCTTGATGAGCGGGCTGCCGTCGGCCCGCCGGCTGAGGAACAGGTTGCCCGGCTTCAGGTCCCGATGGATGATGCCGAGCGCGTGCGCCTCCGCGAGCGCCTCGCACGCCTGCAGCAGGTAGTCGCACGCGAGCTCGACCGAGAGCGGGCCGCGATCGCGCAGGAGGGCCTTGAGGTCGGTCCCCTCGAGGTACTCCATCACGAGGTAGGGCTCGCCCTGCGCGAGCGTGCCGACGTCGAACACGCGCGTCACGTGCTCGCTCCGGATGCGCGCCGCGGCCTGCCCCTCGCGCAGGAAGCGGGCCACGAGATCGGCGCGCTCGCGGGCCTGGGGCAGCAGGAACTTGATGGCCACCCGCTCGCCGAGCAGGCGATGGCGGGCGGCCACCACCACGCCCATCCCGCCCTCGCCGAGGACGCGCTCGACCTCGTATTTGTCCGCGAGGACGTCCCCCACATTGACCGGTGCGACCATGCACGCCCTCGCTCTGGCTCTTCGCTAGTATCAAAACGCCGAGTGCGCGACAACGCGGGCCTTCCTGGAAAGGGAAGCCGCCGCGCCCTCGTCGCCGCGCCGGCAGCGGCTCGCCCCCGCGCGCGGCGCCCGCGCTCGAGACGGCGCGTCCGCGCGGCGGAACCGGCCGTTCGGGTTCGCCACGCGCGCTCGCTGCCTGTATATGCATGCCGCAGTTTCACCATGACGAACGAGCCGACCGATCCCTTCGTCCTCGCGCGCGAGCTCCTCGAGCAGCGGCAAACCACCGAACCGACCGACGCGACGGCCATGACGCTGGCCACGGCGGACGCGTCCGGGCGCCCGTCGGCGCGGATGGTGCTGCTGAAGGGCATCGACGATCGCGGGTTCGTGTTCTTCACCAACTACGAGAGCCGCAAGTCGATGGAGATCACGGCGAACCCGTTCGCCGCGCTGTGTATCCACTGGGCCAAGGCGGCCGAGCAGGTCCGCGTCGAGGGCCGCATCGAGCGGATCAGCGACGCGGAGTCGGACGCCTACTTCGAGACCCGCCCGCGGGGCAGCCAGATCGGCGCCTGGGCGTCTCGGCAGAGCGCGCCGCTGCCCTCGCGCGACGCGCTCATCGATCGGGTGCGCGAGATCGAGGCCCGCTTCGAGGGAGGGCCGGTGCCCCGGCCGCCGTTCTGGGGCGGCTACCGCCTGGTGCCGGAGCGGATCGAGTTCTGGCGCGGCCAGGAGAGCCGCCTGCACGACCGCGTGCTCTACCTCCGCGACGGCGACGGCTGGCGCGTCGAGCGCCTCTACCCCTGAGCGCAGCGCGCCGAGCGCCCCGCCCCCGGCGCCGCGGCGTCGCGCTACGTCCCGGCGCCGCGGAGGCGGCTCGCCTTACGCTCCCGGAGCCGCTCGATGATCGCGACGAGCTTCGGGTCGTCGCGGCGCCGCACGTCGAGCCGCATCCCCTTCAGCGCGTTGCACCGGCCGCACGCGAGCGCCAGGTTGTCGAGCGCGTCCGTCCCGCCGTGCGTGCGCGGGACGATGTGCTCGATCGTCGCGCGCTGGATCGGCTCGCCGTCGAGGCCGACGACGACGTGCGACAGGCAATGGATGCACTTGCCCACCCACGCCGCCTGGCCGCGGATCTCCGTGCGCTCGAAGGTGGCGTCGGTCGCCACGATGTCGAGGATCAACCGTCGCCGCGCGGCCTTCACGGCGCTCGAGCGTAGCCCCGCGGCTCGGGGCCCGCACGCGGTTCGCGCCGGGCCGGCAGGTGGGCTATGGAGCCGCGGAGCCGGCGCGCGCCCGCGAGGGCGGGCGGCGCGGCCGTGTGGCCGCGTGGCCGCGCGATCGTTGATGGCGCGCTCCGTCACGCCCGGTGACGCGCGCGCGGGAGGAGCCATGAAGTCGAAGACCGAATATTTCTACTTCGAGACGAAGGCCAAGCGCGAGCTCATCAACGTCACCGACCGCGTCGCGGCCGTCGTCGCCGCGAGCGGCATCCTGGAGGGCATGGTCCTCGTGAGCGCCATGCACATCACCGCCGGCGTGTTCGTGAACGACCACGAGCCCGGCCTCTGGGAGGACATCTGGACCTGGCTCCAGCAGCTCGCGCCCGAGGGGCCCGACTACAAACACCACAGGACCGGCGAGGACAACGGCGACGCCCACCTCAAATCGATCCTCGTGCACCACCAGGTGATCGTGCCGATCACCGCGGGCAAGCTCGATCTCGGGCCGTGGCAGCAGATCTTCTACGCGGAGTTCGACGGCAAGCGGCGCAAGCGCGTCGTCGTCAAGGCGATGGGGGAGTGACGCCGCCTTCGGCCTGGCTCCCGGCGCGCGCTGCGTCGGGCCGGCCGGCGCCGTACTCCCTCGCCCCGCGCTGCATGAGCGAGGCGATCGCGCCGAGCGCGTCAGACCACGACTGCTTGTGCGCCGGGGTCCAGTCCGTGCCCGCGACCTCGGACATGGCGGTGATCAGCGCGTCGGCGACCCAGGGGTACATCTCGTCCGTGACGCCGTAGTCGACGTGCTTGGCCCCCATCGCCATGAGCTTCTCCTCGAGCCAGGACGCGTCCTCCAGCCGGTCCATGACCGCGACGAGCGCCTCCGCGAGCATCTTCTCCTGGTGCTCCCGGCTGTTGCGCCCGAAGAGCGGCCGCACCTGCGGGTAGCGCGAGAACAGGATCCCGTAGAAACGGTGCGTGAGGTTGGGCTCCCTCTGGAGCACGAGCTCGAAGCTCTCCCGCAGCAAGCCAACGTTCAGTCCCATGACATTCCTCCCAGCCGGGCGCTGCGCCGCGCGCGCGCCGTCTTCGATCATCACGCCGCGATCAGCTCGCGTGAGCTCGCGTCAGCCCGCTTCACCGCGTCAGCTCACGTGAAGCTCACGGGATTCACCGCCTGATCGCCCGTCGGCTCGCAGTCCTCGCACGGGCCGTGCCAGAGGCGCCTCGCCGGCCAGTCGCGTCGATCCCGCCGGATTTCCGCGGGATCGACGCGCCGGGCGACCTGCGGCGGTCTCCTCTGGGAAACCCGGTCCGCGGCCGCGCGCGGCCGCGCGGTCATCGATCGCCCGCCCGATCGCGCGCCGCCCCGGCTGCGCGCTTGCGCCGGCCGACCCTGCGGTGTTTCCTGCGGTGGTTACGCTGTCTCCTGCGGTGGTTTCCGGCAGGAAACCGCCGCAGGCCCCGTCTCCCCGAGGAACCCGCGTGCCCCTGCTCGACGCCGTGCTCAGCCTGTCCGAAGCGCCCGCCCGCGACGAGGCGCTGCAGCGGATCCTGCGCGAGCTCGCGCGCGTGACGGCGGCGGACGCGCTCTCGGTGCTCACGGCCGCAGACGACGGCGCCGTCACCGTGGCCGCGCAGATCGGGCTCTCGCCGGCGGCCCGGGGGCTCTGCTTCCGGCCGGCGGAGCACCCGCGGCTCCGCAGGGCGACGCTCGCGGCGGGGCCGATCCGGTTCCTCGATCCGAGCGAGCCCGACCCGTACAGCGGCTGGCTGCTCGGCAACGCCGGGGCGATCCACCCGATCCACGCCTGCATGGCCGTGCCGCTCCGCGTGCAGGACCGGCTCGCCGGGCTGCTCACGCTCGACGCCTGCGACCCCCACGGCCTCCGCGACCTGCGCGACGAGGACGCGCGGGTGTTCGCCGGGCTCTGCGCCGCGGCGCTGCGGCTCGACGCCGGACCTTCGCCTGCCCCGGAGACGCGCCGCCTGCTCGCCCCCGCCCCCGGCGCCCCGGCGGTGCCCGGCCGCTCGGCCGGGATGCAGCGGATCGAGCGCGAGATCGCGGTGCTCGCCCCGCTCTCGGTGCCGGTGCTCGTCACGGGCGAGACGGGCGTGGGGAAGGAGCTCGTCGCCCGCGCGCTGCACGAGCGATCGCCGCGGGCGAGCCGGCCGCTCGTGGTCGTCAACTGCGCCGCCATCCCGGCGCAGCTCGTCGAGTCGGAGCTCTTCGGCCACAAGAAGGGCGCCTTCACCGGCGCGACGGCGGCGCGCGCCGGCCGGTTCGAGGCGGCGCGCGGCGGGACGGTCTTCCTCGACGAGGTCGGCGAGCTCCCGCTGGCGGCGCAGGCGCAGCTGCTCCGCGTGCTGCAGGAGGGGGAGATCCAGCCGGTCGGCGACGACCGGGCGCACCGCGTCGAGGCGCGGGTCGTGGCGGCGACGAACCGCGATCTCCGGCGGGAGGTCGAGGAGGGGCGCTTCCGCGCCGACCTGTTCCACCGGCTCTGGGTCTACCCCATCTGCGTGCCCCCCCTGCGCGAGCGCCGCGAGGACATCCCGGCGCTCTGCGAGCGCTTCGCCGCGGGGCTCGCGGCCGAGCTCGGCGCGAGGAGGGTAGACTTCACCGACGCGGCGCTGCACGCGCTCGCGCAGCGCGCCTGGCCGGGGAACGTCCGCGAGCTGAAGCACGCGGTCGAGCGCGCGGTGCTGCGCCGGATGGTCGCGGGCGAAGGCGCGGCCGGCAGGTCGCTCGTCCTCCGCCTCGAGGACCTCGATCCCGGGGCGGACGCGCGCTCCTCTGCGCCCCAGGCGGAGGCCATTGGGCCGCCGCAGCCGCTCCCGGATCCGTCGCCGCCGCGGCGCGTGGAGACGCTGGCCGAGACGCTGGAGCGGGCGCGCCGCGAGGCGTTCGCGCGCGCGTTCCAGGCGGCCAGCGGCAACGCCGCGGTGGCCGGCCGGCTGCTCGGGCTGAGCCGCTCGTTCGCCTACAAGGAAGCGGTGCGGCTCGGGCTCCTCCCCGGGCCCGCGCCGCGGCGGCGCTGAGGGGACGAGCCGATGGCTCGGTCGATCCGCCGGGCGACGACGCGCGGCTGTCGTCGCCGGTCACGCCGAGCGGGCGCGCCGGGCGCCCATCGACGGATTACCCGGCCTGGCCACCCGGGGCCCGCCCAGCGTGGGCGACGCGGCGCGCGGAGCTACCGCCTCGGATCGGCGGCCCCGATCCCCTCCAGCGGCACCCGCGCGAGCGCGGTGTAGCGCGCGCCCTTCGGGGTCATCTCGCTCTGGTAGACGATGATCTCCTCGACGCGCGTCTCGCCGAAGTCGACGTTGCCGACGGCCTGAGCGCACGCGTCGAGCGCCGGATCGCCGCGCGGATCGCGCGAGCGGGCGAGCGTGAGGTGCGGCTCGAACGGCCGGTCCTCCGGCACGTAGCCCGTCGAGAGCGAGAGCGTCTGCTCGAGATCGCGGTGGATCGCGGTGAGCGCGCCGACCGCGCCGCCCACGCCGAGCCAGAGCACGCGCGGGCGGCGCCGCGTGCCGAACGCGCCGCCCTTCTCGATGCGCAGCGTGAGCGGCCTGTGGAAGGCGGCCACGCTCCCGGCCGCCGCGATGACGAGCGGCAGGCGCTCCTCTCCGATCTCGCCCATGAAGGCGAGCGTGATATGCAGCCCGGCAGGCTCCACCCACTTGGCGGACGGAGCCCGGGGCGAGATCTCCCTGAGGAGCTCTCCGACCTTGGCGAGGAGCTCGGCTCCCGGATCAACGGCGACGAAGACGCGCACAGCTCACCTACGCTCGATTACCACCCACAGACTTCACCCTTGTTCTGCTCCTTGAGCCACCTCCGGAGCGGCTCGAAGTACTCCAGCATCGCGCTCGGATCGGCCTCGGTCTCCCCCGTCATCGCCTTCATCGCCTCCTGCCACGGCCGGCTCGCGCCGAGCGACAGCATGGCGCGCAGCTTCTCGCCCGCGGCCGCGCTGCCGTGGATCGAGCACGTATGGAGCGGCCCCGTGTGCCCGGCCGCCTTGCAGAGCGCGCGGTGGAACTGGAACTGGTAGATGTGCGCGAGGAAATACCGCGTGTACGGGACGTTCGCCGGCACGTGGTACTTCGCCCCCGGGTCGAAGTCGGCCTCGCTGCGCGGCACGGGCGGCGCGACGCCCTGGTACTTGAGCCGGAGCGCCCACCACGCCTTGTTGTAGTCGGCCGGCTTCGTCCTGCCCGAAAAGACGTCCCACCGCCACTGGTCGATGAGCTTGCCGAACGGCAGGAACGCGATCTTGTCGAGCGCCTTCTTGAAGAGGAAATTGATGAGGCCCTTGTCGTCCTCGGGCACCCGGTCGATGAGCCCCAGCGTCTTCAGGTAGCTCGGCGTCACGGAGAGCGCGATCGTATCCCCGATCCCCTCGTGGAAGCCCTCGTTGGCGCCCGACTGGAACAGGATCGGGAGCTTGTAATACTGGTGGAAGTAATAGATGTGCCCGAGCTCGTGGTGGATCGTGATGAGATCCTCCTCGGTCGGCTCGACGCACATCTTGATGCGGAGATCGTCCCGGTCGCCCACGTCCCACGCGCTCGCGTGGCAGACGACCTCGTGATCGACGGGCTTCTTGAGGAGCGATCGCTCCCAGAACGTCGCCGGCAGCGGGTCGAGCCCGAGCGAGGTGAAGAACCGCTCGCCGAGCGAGACCATCTGCTTCTCGTCGAGCTTCTTCGCCTTGATCTTGCGCGTCACGTCGAGCGACGGCTGGCCCTTGTACGGCTCCATGAGCGCATAGACGTTCGACCACTCCTGCGCCCACATGTTGCCGAGCAGGTGCGCCGGGATCGGGGCCTTGTCGCCGATCCTGTCCTTGCCGTGGATCGCGCGCAGCCTCGCGCGCACGTAGCAGTGCAGCTCGTCGTAGAGCGGCTTCAGCTTGCCCCAGAGCCGCTCGGTGTCGGCCTCGAACGCCTCGGGGGGCATGTCGTACCCGGCCCGCCAGAGCGCGCCGACGTCCGGGAAGCCGATCTCGGCGGCCCCCTTGTTGCCGAGGGCGACGTAGCGCTCGAACATCGGCCGGAGCGGCGGGGCGATCGCGTGCCAGCCCGCCCACGCGTCGAGCAGCTCGTCCCATTTGCGGCTCGTCTTCAGGATGTTCGAGAGCTCGTCGAGGGCGAGGCATTTCGGCGCCGGCGCGCCCGCCGGCGCGGCCCCCGCCGCCGCGGCCCCCGCAGCCGCAGCCCCCGCCGGCGCGGCCCCCGCAGCCGCGGCGCGCCCCGGCTTGCCCTTCGGGCAGTACTTGCCCTTGCCGTAAAGGCTCGTCATCTCGACCGAGAGCGCGGCCAGCTCCGCGCGCTCGGCCGGGTCGCTCGGCGCCGGCAGGGCGGTCGAGATCTTGAGGAGCGTCAGCTGCCGGGCGAGATCCGCGGGCAGCGCGAGGCCGTCGAAGCGCCTCGCCGCCTTCATCGTCCGGTTGAGGTACTCCATGCTCGCCTCCTCGGCGGAGGCGGAGAGCGCGTCGGTGTCGTCCGTGATGAAGGTCTGGTTGATCCACCCCGCGCGCGCTGCCTGGAGCCGCAGCCGGCGCAGGTCCCGGTCGACGCCGGCCAGGAAGGCCTGCGCCTCGGCCACGCTGGGCGGCGCCTCCGGCGGGAGGGCGGCCTGGGGCCGGGGGGCCTCGGGCGCCGCCGCGGGCGCCTCCCCGCCGGGGGCCGCCGGCGCGGACGCCGGCGACGCGGCGCCGCTGCACCCCGACCCGAGCCCGAGCGCGACGAGCATCAGGGGGCGCAGGATCGCCGTCCGGGCAAGGGCGTAGCGGACCACGCGCCCTTCATACACGCCGGACCGTGCCGAGGGAACCAGGAGCGACGTGCGATCGTCGTGGCTCGGCCCCGCGGCTCGGCCCCCGCGACCAGGACGAACCGCGCTCGCCGTGACGGCTGCCAAGCGGCCGTGAAGTGCCGTTACAATGCGGACCCACCATGAGGAATGCTCTCGCGCCCAGGCCCCCGCTCCCGGCAATCCTCGGCCTCGCCGCCCCCGCCGCCCCGCCCGCCCGCGGACCGAGCGCGGAACCGAGGGGCGGCGGCCCGGCGCAGCGCCCCGCCGCGCCGATCCGCGACGAGGCGAGGGGCGCGGGGCGCCGCGACCTCCCGGGCCGGCGCGGGCGGATGCCCCACCGCGCGGCGCAGGTCACGACCGTGTGCGCACCGGGCGGCGGCCATGAGTGAGCTCGAGAATTTCTCGTTCGTCCTGCCCGGCGAGCTCGCCGGCATGGCGTACCCCCACGCGCCGCGCGCGGTCGAGGAGCTCGTGGAGCTCGGCTTCCGCAGCATGGTGTCGCTCTCGCGGCGGGCGCCTTCGCCGCACGCGCTCGGCTCGCTCGTCCACCTGCACTGCCCGCTCGCGGACTTCACGCGCATCCCGGGCGTCGACCTCCTGCGCGCCGTGGCGTTCCTCGAACGGGCGCCGCGGCCCGCCGTCGTGCACGGCGAGGGCGGCATCGGGCGCACCGGCGTGGTGCTCGCCTGCCGCCTCGTGTCGCTGGGCCGGTCGCCGACCGAGGCCATCCACGAGGTGCGGCGCGCGCGGCCCGGCTCGATCGACGACCCCGAGCTCGAGGCGTCCGTCGAGGAGTTCGAGCTCTTCTACCGGAGCGGGCGCGAGCAGTCGACGTCGGCCCCCTTCAACTTCGCGCCCGCGTCGCCGCTCGACCGGATCGTGCACGGCGCGGAGCGCCCCGGCTTCGGGATGGCGCTCTGGTCGGCCTCCGGGATCCGCTCGTCCGTGGTCGCGCCGACGGACGCCGCGCAGCAGCCCGATCCGAGCGACGCCCCCGTCGAGGCGTGGCTCGGCTTCATGGCGCGGCACGGCATGCGCGAGGTGCTCTGCCTGCTCGACGAGGGGGAGCTGGCGCTCCATCGGGTCCCGCTCCTCGGCCGCTACCAGCGCGAGTTCCTCCGGGTGACGCACGTGCCGCTCGAGGGCGGGGCGATCCCCTCGCCCGACGCCCTGGAGCAGGCGCTCGCCGCGCTGCGGCGCGCGGAGGCCGGCGGCGCGCCCATCGTTGTGCACTGCGCGTCCGGCGCGGGCCGCGCGGGCGTCGTGCTGGCGGCGTGGCTGCGCGCCCGGCACGGCCTCGCCCCGGACGCGGCGATCGGGGTGATCCGGGATCACGCGCGGCACTTCGGCGCGCGCCGCGAGCCGCTGAAGGCAGGGCCGGCGGTGCGGGACCTGCTCGCGAGCGTGCCGGCGCGCGGCTGAGCGCGCGGCGACCGTGGGCGCGCGGCGAGCGTCATCCGCCGGCGGGGGGGCCGGCCTTCCGGTGCCGCTGCTCGCGGTACAGGCGCTGGACGAAGGCGCCGGCCGGCTCGGCGCGGAGCGCCTCGATGAGCTCGCGGAGGACGGCCGGCAGCCCGCCGAGCGCGAAGGGCACCGGGTGGTGCTCGGGCGCGATCAGCGGCGCGGCGAGCGCGGCGAACGCGAGATCGGCGGCCGAGAACCGATCGCCGGCGAGGAACGGGCGCCCGTCGCGCAGCCGCTCGTTCACCGCGTCGAAGACCGCGCGGATCTTGCCCCGCGAGCGCTCGGCGCCGGCGGCGTCGATCCGCATCGAGCGCCTCATGACCGCCCGCGCGACCGGGAAGTAGGCGCGGAAGGCGCCGCGCCCGAGCCACGAGGGCGGCGCGGCGCCGGCGCCCTCGAGCGAGCGGAACGCCCCGCTCATCAGGGAGTACATCGCCTCCTCGTCGGGCAGGGCGTGAAAGTACGCGACGCGGCGCACGGCGGGGCCGAGCTCGCGATCGAAGCGCTCCTCGAGCGCCTCGATGTCGGCGCGGCGCGCGCCGGGCTCGCCGGAGAAGAGCGCGTGCTCCGACGGGACGAACGCGTCGGCGTAGCGCAGGATGTCGGTGGAGTCAGAGACCGCGCCGGCCCGCGTGACGAGCACCGGCACGGATCGGCGCCCGCCGGCGCGCAGCGCCGGGAGCGCGTGGGCGAGCGGGAGGTAGGCGTCCTCGCGGTACGGGACGCCGGCGCGGTCGAGCGCCCACCGCGCCTTCTCGCAGTAGTGGCTGAAGGGGATCGTGACGAGGCGGAAGGGCGCGCCGGCGCCGGCATTCGACATGGGGACCTCCAGGCGCGGGCCGACCGGGCGCGCCGGCCGCTCAGCGCCGGATCTCGAAGAGGTGGACGCCGTAGGCGGGGAGCTCGACGCCGAGGCCGCGCGACGGATCGACGAGCTCGTCGCCGTCGCGCGGGTGCTCGTTGCCGGTCATGAGGTCGACGAGCAGGACCTTGCGGCCGGCGACGCCGGCGACGTCGAGCGGGATGCGGCAGCCGCCGCGCGACGGGGCGAAGTTGACCACCGCCACGAGGGGCGCCGCGCTGCGGGGCGCGCCGCAGGCCGGGAGCGGCTCCCACCGGTAGGCGACGAACGCGTCGGCGCCCGCGCCGCGCGGGGTGAGCGTGGCGAAGCTGCCGGTGCGCAGGATGGGGCGGCGCACCGCGCCGAGCAGCCGCTCGTGGAAGGCGAGGCACGCCTGGTCGACCGGCTCCTCCGGGGCGCGGGCGAGGTGCAGCGAGGCGCGCACCGTCCGCCCCTCGAGCTGGCCGTGGTGGATGAACCGCATGCCGGGCACCGTCGCCGCGATGAACTCCGCGGCCCGGCGCCGGTCCGGCGGGAGCACGGCCGCGATGCGCGGCTCGTCGTGGTGCTCGATGAAGCGGACGCTCCGGCGCTGGTAGTCGGGCGTGGCCGCGAGGTGGCCGCGGACCGAGGACGCCGAGGCGTGGCTCAGCCGATCGTAAAGGCTCTTGTCGAAGGTGTAGTCGAACCCGAGCATCTGCAGGCGCCACTCGAGGTCCCAGAACGCCTCGCCGATGAAGATGAAGCTCGGGTGGTCGCGGCGGACGGCGTCGATGGCCTCGGCCCAGAACTCGCCGGTGGCCTCGGCCTTTCGCTCCGTGGGCGGCCGCTTGGACCACGTGTGCCGGAAGACGTCGTCGAGCACCAGCATGGCCATGTCGCAGCGGACGCCGTCGCAGCGCGACGCGACGCTGCGGAGCGCCTCGGTGGACGCGGCGCGCGTCGCGGCGAGGCGGTAGTCGAGCTGGGCCGTGTCGGGCCACGGCGGGATGTAGGGGTCGCGCCCGCTGAGCGGGGCGCCGTCGTCGCCGTGGATGAAGCACTCCGGCTTCTCCTTCACCCAGTGGTGGTCGCGCGCGACGTGGTTCGGGACGTAGTCGAGGATGATCCCGATGCCGCGCGCCGCCAGGCGCCGGCGCAGATCCGCGAGCGCGGCGTCGCCGCCGACCGCGGGGTTCACCTCGTACCGCGCGACGGCGAACGGGGAGCCGACCACGTCGGCGTCGGTCCAGTCCGGCAGCACGCGGTCGTACTCGGCGCGCAGGTCGGGGTGCGCGAGCGAGAGGCGCTGGCCCTCCTGACCGAGCGTCCAGACGCCCATCAGGTACACGTAGTCGACGCCGAGCGCGGCGAGCCGGTCGAGCGCCGCGTCGGGCACGCTGGCGAGCGTCACCCTGGCCTTGGCGGCGCGCGAGAGCTCATGGAGCCAGACGCGCACGAAGATCGCGTACAGCAGAGGGTGCTGGTGGGCAGGGACTAGGGAGCTCATCGATTGGATTGGGGACGGCGAGGCCCGCGAGGGAGTCGCGGGCAGTCGGCGTCGGCGGGGGATTGTCGGCGGGCTCGGGTGGTCCCTGCAAGCGCGATCACGCTGGGCGGGCGCCGCGCGAGCCTGCGCGCGCCGTCCAGCACAGAGGCGCCTCGCAGAGCACCCGTCCGCACTGGCTGCGGGCGCGGGCGCCGCGCGCGCCGCGCCCGATTGCGGCGTGCGCCGGCGCGGCGAGCGGCGCTAGCCGCGACGCTCGCGGCGCGCGCGGATCCGTCGAGCGAGTGCGGCCGCCGCGCCCAGGGCGACGAGCGGCAGGGCGAGGGGCGTCGCGGCCTCCTCGGGGGACAGCCGGCAGCCGCAGCCGCCCTGCCTCGGCTCCACCGGCGGCGGCGCCTCGTCGGGCGGGAGCTCGGCATCGGACGGCGCCTCGGCCTCCGCGGGCTCGGACGCGGGCTCGCCCTCGGATCCCTGCGCCTTCTCGGCCTCGCCGCCCTTCTCGGCGTCGGGCTTGTCCGCCGCCTTGTCCTTCTTCTTCTTCTCGCCGGTGAAGACGATCGCGCGGCGATCGATGATCGCGTTCTCGCCCTGCAGGGTGATCTTCTGCTTCTGCCCGACCTGCACGCCGTCGCTCGCGCGCTTGATCACGAGCTCGTACTCGCCGGCCTCGAAGCCGCGATCGCGCCGCAGGACGAAGTCGAACTTGGTGATCGAGAAGACCTTGCCGCTGCCGTCGGAGAAGCCGACGTCCATGCTCTCGTTGATCGACTGCTGGTTCTGGAGCGGGATGCGGTTCAGGATCGGCTTCTCGGGCGACTGGTCGGTGAGCGCGCGCTCGTAGTGCACCGTCGGCGTGAACGAGAACAGCATCGGGATGTGCGAGAGGTGCGGCGTCCCTCCGTAGTTGATCGTCATCTTGAGCTTCCAGCGGCCGTCGTCCTCCTTGGGGGAGCGATCGGCGATGGTGGCGGTGCCCGCCGCGTGCGCCGCGGTCGCGGGCAGCCACGCGCCGATCAGGGCGAGCGCGGCGGCGACGACGCGCGCGAGCAGGAGCCGGCGGCCGCCTCCGGCGAGGCGGGACGCCGCTCCGGGGCGCGCGTGGGCAGGGCGAGCGTGAGGACGCTCGGCGCGCTGACGTCGCGCGCCGAGCTGAGACAGAGGACCGGTTCGAGGTCGGGCGGTTCGCATGCGCAGCACGCTACCAGGGATTTCGTGGAGACGAGGCGCGGACGAGCGGGCATGCGCGCGGGCGCGGGGCCTCACGGCGGGCCGGGCGCCGCGCCGACGCGCGGCGCCCGAGGGGGCGCGGCGTCCGCCGGGGAGCGCGGGCTCAGTCCGGGAACCAGAGCAGCGCGTCGGAGGTGGGCTTGTAACAGGCCTGGCGGCCCGCCTCCTCGTTGTCGGTGCAGCTCGCGTTCTCGAGGCAGTCGATGATCTCGTAGCGGCCGGAGGCGTTGTAGATCGTGGTGAACATCGCGCGCTGGGCCGCCTCGAGCTTACTGAACGCGGCATTGCAGTCGGGGACCGGGATCTTCTCGCACCGGGACATGCGCGCGCAGCGGGCGTCGACGACGGGCTTCGCCGTGGGCTCGTCCGGGTTGATCTTGACGGCGATCTCGTCGTTGCACTCGAGGATGATCTGGCTGCGGTCGGGCGAGCTCTCGGTGGCGGCCTCCATACGCCGCGAGAAGCAGCTCGTCATCGCGCGGAGATAGGTGGGCGAGGAGGTCGGGTAGGCGGCCTTGCACGCGTTGAGGTGCTCCCAGGACGCGCCGGCGCGCTGGAGCTTGGCGAGCGCGGCGCACCACTCCGCCTGGGCGGCGATGACGCCGTCGCGGTCGGGGAAGTTGGTGGGCCGCTCGGAGCAAGAGGCCAGCTGGCCGAGCATCGACGCAGCCACCGCGATCGGCAGGGCCAAGGATCGAAGGGCGGGCATGGGCCGACCCTAGCACGTAGGCACGGCGGAGCGCAGTTTCCGGGACGCGCCTCAGGGCCGGTCCGGCAGGAGCTCGCAGCGGAGCCGCTCGCCCCCGCGGAGCGCCGCGGCCCCGCCGGGCCCGAAGACCGCGCCGAGATCCTGCGCGCCCCGGGCCGCGGCGCGGATCTCGATCGCCTCGAGGCACAGCGCGCCGCGGCCGCCGGCGAGCAGCGCGGCCGCGGGGGCGTCCTCCTCGAGGAGCGGCGCGCCGCTCCTCGACGCCACCCGCAGGGTGACCGGCAGCTCGGCGATGAACCGGTGCGACGGCCGAGCGCCGCCGCAGCCGCCGGCGCCGATCTCGGCGAGGGACGCGAGGGACCCGAGCGGCTCGGCGGGGCCGACCTCGCCCCGGGCGACGTCGAGCGGCGCGGCGACGACCTCCCCCGAGGCGACGGCGTAGCCGACGAGCGCGAAGCCGGGGGCGTCGAGCCGCCGGCCGAGGGTGAGCCGGGCGCCGGCGACGTCGGGGACGGGCGCGAGCCCGGCGACGGCGAGGGTGGCCTGCCGCGTGACCAGGAGGAGGCTCCGCTTGCCGGCGTCGAAGGCGAGCAGGCCGCCGCCCGGCAGCTCGGCCGCGGCGGCGATCGCGCCGGCGTGATCGAACGGCAACAGCGCGGGGGGCGCGGCGCCCGCGGGCACGCGGAGGGCGCGCCGTCCGTGCGGCTCGTTCGCGTCGAAGAGGAGCAAGAGATCCGCGGGCGCCTTGGCGTCCGGCGCGAGCAGCACGGGGACGGCCTCGCCGGTCGCCGTGGCGAGCGAGCGGCCCTGGAGGGAGACGCGGCGGGGCGCGGCCGTGCCCGCGAACGGCGGGAGCACGCTGGCGGTGAAGACGCCGTCGCGGAGCGCGCCCAGGGGGGAGGACGCGGCGGTCCACAGCGAGACGACCGGGGGCGCGCCGCCGAGGAGCCGGGCCGCCGCGGGGGCGCCCGGCGCTGCGAGCGCGATCCGGCCGGCGCGGCCCGCGGTCGGGCGCTCCGGGGGGCGAGGCGCCGGGAGCGCGACGGGGGGCGGGAACGTGGGGGGGTCGTCGTCGAGGCGGCAGGAGACGAGCGGCGGAGGCGCGGTCCGGGGCGCGGGGCTCGCCGCGGGGGCGTAGGGCGGCGGCGCGCTGCGCGGCGGCGGCGGGGGGCCGCCCCAGCCGAGGCGGACGAGGCCGTGCTCACCCATGGCGCAGCCGATCGGCGAGCAGGCGAAGGGGGCGCCGTCGTCGAGCGGAGGCTCGATCTGGCGAGCGGGCGGGCCCTCCACGGGGCGCCACGAGCGGCCGCCGTCGGTCGACTCGAAGTAGGCCGGCGGGTCGTCGCCGGTGGCGGCGAGCGCGAACCGGCCGCCGGCGACGACGTGCGCGACGGCGGCCGGGAGGGGATGGACGGTGACGCCGCCGCGCGGGTCGATGCGCAGGCCGGCGATGCGGCCGCCGCGGCGGGTCGAGAGCTGGCGTGCGGCGGGCGCGTCCCCGTCCGGCGGCGCCGCGCCGGCCGGCGAGGCGGCGTCGGCCGGCGAGGCGGCGTCGGCCAGGTGGAGCCAGCCGCGCACGGCGCCGTCGTCGTCCTCCCAGAAGTCGGTGTCGACGAGGCGCGGCGAGGCGGGGTCGGCGAGCGCCGGGAAGGCGCCGCCGGCGAGCGCCGGGTCGCGCTCGCGCACGCGGATCACGCGGACGCCCTCGGGCGGGCGCTCGCGGTCGCGCGCGACGGGCGGCGCCTCCAGCACGAGGGCGGTCACGGTCCCGCGCTCGCCGGCGACCCAGCGGTAGAGGCGCGCGGCGTCCTCGCCCTCGAGCCGGCGCTCGACCCAGCGGCCGCCGCCGGTGCGCACACAGACGCGCGCGATGCGGTCCTCGGCGGGCCCGCCGCGCGAGGGGCGCGCCGTCTCGGAGCGCGGCTCGCCCGACGGCGCGGAAGGCCAGGGCGACCGCTCGCCGTCCGGCGAGGCGGCGCCGTCCGGGCTCTCCTGGAAGTCGTGCAGCCCGGGAGGCGCGCTGCCGCACCGGCCGGCGAAGGCGAGGCGGCCGCGGTCGTCGCCGAGGAACGCCCCCCGGGAGGTCGCGATCGGATCGGGGTCGCGGCCGCGGGGCGGAAACGTGGCCTCCAGGCGGGGCGCGGAGAGCGTCGTCTCGAGCCGGAGCACGTGGGCCGCCTCGTGCGCGCACGCGAGCAGGACGTCCTCGCCCGCCCGGAACGGCTGGCAGCGCGCGTAGCGCGGGTCGAGGCCGTCGATCTCCGCGTCGGCGATGGGCTGGGCGGTCGCCGCGGCGAGCACGGCGAGGCCGCCGTCGCGGGCGACGAGCAGCCTGCCGCCGGGGAGGAGGGCGCCGGTCGCCGCGGCCAGCGCGAGCGCCTCCGGGGCGAGCCCGCGGCTCGAGGAGGCGCCGGGCAACGGGTCCCGCGCCGACGGGAGGTGGAGCGAGGGGCTCGGGCCGTCGCGCGGCGGCGCGGGCGCGGCGCGCACGAGGCCGGCGGCGGTCACGCGGAGCGCGGGGCTGCCCGAGGGGCCGAGCAGCGCGACCTCCCCGCCGCCTTCCTGGAGGAGCGTCGTGGCGAGGCCGTGGGTCTCGAGGACGTCGATCCAGGTGGCGCCGCCGTCGAGCGTGACCGAGGCGCGGCCGAACAGGTCGAGGCGCGCCGCGCGCCGCGCGTCGGCGGCCACCGCGTCGACCGCGCCCGCGGCGCCGAAGCGCCGGAGTGCTAGCGAGGACGGGTCGATCTCGAGGAGGCCGCGGTCGCTGCGCAGGAGGATCGCGTCGAGGTACGGCCGCGCGCCGCCGGGGGCGCCGACGTCGGCGATGGGCGCGAGCGCGCCGAGGAAGTCGCTGGCGCGGTAGACGCGGCCCTCGGACCACAGGACGAACCCGCCCCCGAGGCGCGCCGGGATCGACCGGAACCCGCGGAGCGGCTCGGACGCGGGCGCGGCGGCGAGCACGACGCCGCCGTCGAGGCGCACGCGGATCCCTTCGTGGAGCGCCGGCTGCGGGCCGGGCGCGGGGGCGCCATCGCCGGACGCGGCGGCGTCGAAGAGGACCCCGATGGCCTCGGTGAGGACGTAGCGCGCCGGAGAGAGCGGCGGCACGTCCGAGGGCGCGGCGGCCTGGGGCCCGGCGGGCGGCGGAGGGCGCTCGGGGGCGGCGCTGCAGGCAGCGGCGAGGGCGAGCCCGAGGAGGACGCCTGCGCGGGAGGGCATCGCGGCGGCGGCGGTCGCGCGGCGCATCGGGTGGGCGGTCGAAACGTACACGGCAGTGGGGTCGTGGTCGAACGGTTCGAGCGCCGTCGGGTGCCGCCCTGCGGTCTCGCAGAGGTCCACCATCCTGCCGAGACCGCCCGCCTGCGTTCCCGCAGAGGTCCACCATCCTGCCGAGACCACCGCCCTGCGCTCTCGCGAAGGTCACCGTCCTGCCGAGACCACCGCCCTGCGCTCTCGCGAAGGTCACCGTCCTGCCGAGACCACCGCCCTGCGCTCTCGCGAAGGTCACCGTCCTGCCGAGACCACCGCCCTGCGCTCTCGCGAAGGTCACCGTCCTGCCGAGACCACCGCCCTGCGCTCTCGCGAAGGTCACCGTCCTGCCGAGACCACCGCCCTGCGCTCTCGCCAAGGCGCTGCTCCGCCGAGCGCCGCGCGCCCGCCTCGGCGCACGATCGCCTCAGCGCCCCCTCACGACCGCCGTGCACTGCACCGGCTGCCGCACCTCCTGGCCGGGCTGGACGAGCACGAGCGTGCCGCCGCCAGCTTCCCGCGCCGGCTCGCCGCGATCGCCGAGCCGGGCCGCGGGCCGCGGCCCCGCGAAGCGCGCGACCAGCTTCTTCACGACGCCGGGCGGCTCGTAGAAGCCGAGGTCGGCCTCGTAGCGCTCGTCCCGCACGTTGAGCTCCACAGCGTCGAGGCACGCGCGATCGCGCGACCACCGGATCACCGCGACGCCCGCCGTCCCGGCCTCGGCGACCCCCGGCAGCGCGCCGGGCGCGAGGCCGATCTCCGTGTCGAACGGCAGGATCACGCGCGCCTCCCCGCGGCGCGGGGCGCACGACGGCGCGCTGCCCGCGGCGAGCTCGCCGAGCGGCGCGAGCGCCTCCTCGGGGCCCAGCTCGCCGAGCTCCGGATCGACCGGCGAGAGCACCGCGCCGCCGTCGCCGGCGACCGCCACCGCGACCGGCGCGCCCCCGCGCGCGCCCGCGCCGAAGGCGAAGCTCGCCTGCGGCCCCGTCATCGGCGCGGCGCGCTGCACGTAAAGCTCCCGCAGCGCCCCGCTCCCGGACGACGGCCGCGCGCTCGCCGGCGCGCCGCGCGCCGCCCCGGCCTCCCCGCGCAGGTCGACCGCGCTCACCGCGAGGCCGTCGTACCGGGGGCTCAGGAACACCGCGCGATCGCCGAGATCGACGCCGATCGAGGGCTGCGGGGCGCAGCCGCCGATCGGCCGCGTCACGCGCGCGGCGTCCAGCAGGCCGGCGAGGCACGCCTCCTTCGGGCCGACCGCGATCGGCGCCACGCGGCCGTCGCGATCGATCGCGAGCCCGACCTGCGCCTCGTAGGGCCGGTACGCGAGCTGGGACAGCTCGGCGCCCGCGACCGGCACGCTCGCGCGGCGGATCTCGGCGCGCAGATCGAGCGGGGCGATCCAGGCGAGCTCCGCGTCGGCGAGGGCCGCGGGCAGCGCGCCGCCGACGGGCGGCAGCGTCAGCACCCCGAGGGTGCCGAGCCGCAGCGGGCTCGCCGTGCGCAGGCGCGGCGCGGCCACCGCGCCGAACCCGTGCGACTCCGGCACGCGCGCGGCGGCGATCGGCCCGGCGAAGCGGCACGCGAGCCGCGCGAGGGGCGGCGGGGCCGGCGGCCGCGGCGGCCTGTCGCGCTCGCGCCGCGGGGACGGCTCCGCCGCGGCCGCGTCGGACGGCGACGCCGCGCGCGCCCCGCCGCCCCTCGCGGCCGACGCCCACCCGAGCCGGAGGAACGGGCCGAGGCGGCACCCCACCGCGGAGCAGCCCGAGAGCCGCGCCGCCGCGCCGCCCGGCGGCGGCGCCACCGGCGTCCACCGCCTTCCCCGATCGATCGTCTCGAAGAGCCCGCCGTCCTCCGTCTCGACGAGCGCGAACGGGCCCGACGCCTCGAGCGAGCTCGCGCGCGCCGGCAGCGGGAGGCGGCGCAGCCGGCCGGCGGCGTCGATCGCGATCGGCGCGAGGCCGACCGCGCCCTGCGCGGGGAGCCAGCCCTCGATGGCGCCGTCCGCCTGCGCGGCGAGCGCGCGCGAGAGCAGCCCGGGCCGCCCGTCGCCGTACGAGGGCAGGTGGAGCGGCGGCTCGCTGCGCGCGAACCGCACGACGCGCAGCGCGCCGCGCACCTCGACGCGCTCGCCGTCCGGCAGGAACGCGCCGGGGCGCGCGACAAGGGCGACCGCGCCCCCGCCGCCGCGCGGGATCCAGGCGATGACGTCGGTCGCGTCCGCCGGATCGAGGCGGTGCTCGACCCAGACGCCCGGCCCGCGCCGCACGCAGAGCACCGCGCTCTCGGGCGCCGCGCCGCCGGCGAACGCCGCGGGCGCGATCGCGCGGAGATCGAGCCGCGGCCTCGGCAGCCCCTCGCACGGCCCGAGGTAGCCGAGCGCCTCGCCGTCGACGCCGACGAAGCGGCCGGCCTCCCGCTCCGGCTCGGGCCGGAGCTCGAACGCGCGCTCCAGCCGGAGCGCGCGCGGGCCGCGCGCGTCGCTCGATAGGTCCACGACGCTCGCGCGATCCGGGCCGGCGCAGACGGCGAGCAGCGCGTCGCTCGCGCGGAACGGCGCGCACGCGCCGCTGCCGGGCGGGAGCGGCGCGACGGACGACGCGCGGCCGGTCGCGAGATCGATGCGGCCGACGGCGCCGTCCGCGGCGATCACGGCGCCGCCGTCGTCGAGCGGCAGGCCCGCGGCGACGGCGTCCGCGAGCCGATCGAAGGCGGCGCCGGGGAGCCACGCGGCGTAGGCGTCGACGTCGGCCGGCGGCCGCGCGCGCGGGGCGCGGGGCGCGCCGAGGCGCCCGCCCGCGTCGACGGCGCGCTCGAGGCCGCCGCGGAGCGAGGCGACGATCTCCTCCCCGCGGACCTCGAGCGCGATCGCGCCGCCGATCTCCGCGGTGACGTCGCGGTAGGAGGCGCCCGCGTCCAGCGTGAGGAGCGCGCGCCCGAAGACGGTCAGGCCGAGCGCGCGGCGGTCGCTCGACGCCACGGCCGCGACGAGCGACGGCAAGCCGAGCGGCCGCAGCGCGCCGGTCGCGCCCTGGACGGCGAAGCTCCCGGCCGACGTGATCAGGCCGACGCCGTCGAGCCACGGGAACACGCCGGCGACGCCGCCCGGCAAGGTCGCGCGCTTCTGGAGCTCCCCGGCGAAGGTGGTCGCCGTGTAGATGTCGCCGCCGCTCCAGAACACGTAGCGCGGCCCGGCCTGCGCCCAGGCCGGGAACGCCGCGCCGCCGGCGAGCTCCGGGCCGCCGGCGCCGAGCGGCTCGATCCGCTCGAGGCCGTGCAGCTCGACGCGCCGCCCGCTCACCACGGCCCTGTCGATCTCCTCGCCGTCGACGACCGCGCGCTCGACGAGGCCCTGCGCCGCCTGCGCGACGTACCGGGCAGGGCCGAGCGCGACGACGGCGGGGGCGCGGCGCGGAGGCTCCGGCGCGCCGGGCGGCGCGGGCGCCGGCTCGGCCGCGCCGCAGGCCGCGAGCGCCGGCGCGGCGAGGAGCGAGAGCCGCCCGAGGGCGCGCGGCGTCACTCGTCGCCCGACCTGGCGCCCGCGGCGCACGAGAGCCGCTGCATCGTCGACGCGGTCCGCAGCACCCCTTCGCCGCCCCCCGCCCCGCCCCCCTGCCCCCGCGGCGCCGTCCACCGCGCGATCAGCGCCGCGTCCGCCGCCGCCTCGCCCCGCCGCCTCGAGTCGGCGACCGCGAGGTGCAGCGCCTCCAGACACACGCGCTCGCGCCCCCAGCGCACCGCCGCGATGCCCTGATCGCCGAGCGCGATCGCGGGCAGCGCTCGCCGATCGAGGCGCAGCGCGCGCTCCGGATCGAGCGTCACGAGCGCGCGCCACGCGCCCCGCATGGCGCGGCAGCGCGCGTCGCTCGCGGCGGTCAGCGTCGACCAGGGCGCCAGCGCGTCCACCTCGCCCGCCGTCCCGGCCAGGCGATCGAGCGCCGCGGCCCCCGCGGTCTCGGGCGCGGGGCCGTCGAGCACCAGCACGCCGGCCTCCCCGTCGTCGCGCCGGGCGAGCGCCATCGGCCGGCCCCGCAGCTCCTCGCGATCGAGCCCCACGATGCGCGCGGGCTGCCGGGGCTCCGGCCCATGCTCCTCGATGGCCGCGCGGCGCCGGTGCTCGCCGAGCACGAGGGTGCGGCCCGGGCCGAGCAGGAGACCGGGGGCCCGCCCCGCGGACCCGTCCACGGGGCTCCGGCGCGGCTCGAGCGCGGGGAACGCCCGCGCGCCCTCGGGGCCGAGCAGCAGCTCGCCCGCCTCGGCGACGACGAGCAGCGCGGCCTCGCCGCCCGGCGCGAGCAGCGGCACCGCGGCGGCCCGCTGCGCGCCGCGCCTGCCGCTCGGCGCGAGCGCGGTCGCGTCCAGCCGCAGCGCCTCGGCGCGCAGATCGAACGGCAGGCGAACCACAACGCTGTGCGTCCGGAGCGCCGCGGCCCTGGGGCGGCCTCGCCCCGGCGTCGCGCCGCCCTTCCCCGGCGCCGCGCCGCCCTTCCCCGGCGCCGCGCCGCCCTTCCCCGGCGCCGCGCCCTCCGGCGGCGCCTCCTCGGACAGCGGCGGCGGCGGCGCGTCGTCGGCCGGCGGCGCAGCGCGCTCGGGCTCCGGCGCGTCGGCGACGATCTCCAGCGTGTCGCCGTACGGCGTCGCCACGGTCCATCGCTCCGATCCCGCCGCGGACGCCGCGCCCGGGAGCGGCGCCGGCAGGCCGACCGGCGCGCACGACAGCACCGGCAGCCCCGCCGCCCCCTGCGGCTGGCCGCCGTCCGGGCACGCCCCCGCGCCCGCCCCGCCCGCCTCCGCTCCCCCGCATCCGGACCCCGGCGCGGCGGCGACGGCCGGCGACGGCTCGCCCGCGCCCCAGCCGAGCCGCACCCCGCCGACCAGCGCGCAGCCGAGCGCGGAGCAGGCGCCCTGGAACGACGACGGCGTCACCGGCGAGCGCCCCGCGGCGCGCCACGTCCGGCCGTGATCGAGCGTCTCGTGGAGCTCCCCGCCGCGCGTGACGAGCACGCCGTGATCGCCGGTCACCACCATCCCCGCCGGCTCCGGCGGCAAGGCGCGCGGCGAGATCGCCCCGTCCGCCGCGATCGTGACGCCGAGGCTCGCCTGCCCCACGGGATCGGGCCACTCGATCGACGACAGCCACCCGTCGACCCCGCCGTCGTCGCGCGCGCGGAAGCGCCGGTCGACGAGCACCCGCGCCCCGTCGCGCGGGGGCGGCGTCCAGTACCAGCCGGGGGGGCGCGCCCCGAGCTGCACGACCCGCGCGCCCCCCTCGTCGCGCCAGAGCCGCGCGCCGACCGGCGCCGGCAGCGCGCCGCCCTCGCCCTGCAGCAGCGCGACCGCGCTCCCGTCCCGGCGCGGCGCCCAGCCGACCAGCGACTCCGCCTCGCCGAGCTCGATCGCGCGCTCCACCCAGGCGCCCGGGCCGCGCCGCACGCAGATCCGCGGGTGGACCACGACCTCGCCGTAGCGGCGATCGCGCTCCTCGTCGCTCACGAGCCGCGGCGACGCCGCGCAGCCGCCGACATAGCCGACCGCGCCGCCGTCGTCGGCCACGAAGAACCCCTCGTCGCTGAAGGCGCGCTCGACGAGCGGCGCCTCGCCGCGCTCCGAGCGCAGCACGTAGCTGCCGTAGCCCTCGTAGTCGTCCCACGCGCACAGGAAGAGCAGCCCGTCCTCCGCGCGCATCGGCGCGCAGTCCAGCCCGTCCGGGAGCCAGCCGGCGAGCCGCTCGCGCGTCGCCCCCGTGCGCGCGTCGATCCGCGCGACCCCGCCCTCGAACACCCCGAGCGCGGTCCCGTCGGGCAGGAGCGCGCCGGCCGAGACGGCCGCCTCGAGCGGCGCGAGCGGCGCGCGCTCCTCGAGGGCCAGCGCCTCGCGCTCACCGGCCCGGCCGCCCGCGAAGAGCAGCTGGAACGCGCCGGCCGCCAGCGTCGCGCGGAGGTCGCCGTCGGGCCGGCCGAGCGAGCCGTCCGGCAGCACGGCCACGCGCCCGAGCGCCGTGCCGAGCCACAGCGCGTCCGGCGCGGCGCCGAGGCCGCGCGCGCCGAGCCCGATCCGCCGGCCGGCGTCGACCCACGTCCTGCCGCCGTCCGCGGTCGTGGCCGCGCGGCCGAAGACGTCGAGGCGCACCGCGCGCGCCGCGTCGAGCGCGGCGAGATCGTGGATCGCCGGCGCCTCGAGCGCCCGGCCGCGGTCCTCGCCCGGCGGGAGCACGCGCGGCCCCTGCTCCGTGAAGATGACGACGCCGCCCAGGCCGTTCCTGGCGCCCCGCACCGCGCGGGCGCCGCCGCCGAGCGGCACCTCCGCGAGCGGCCCCGTGAAGCCGCGCGACCGGAACGCCCTGCGCCGGGTCCAGTGGAGGAAGCCCCCGCCGAGGTGGGGCGTGATCGCGAGCGACCCGACGACGGGATCGCCGGACGCCCACAGATCGGGCTCCCACGCCGCCGCGACGACGCGCCCGTCCCCGCCGAGCTCGAGCCGCGCGCCCGCCGCGACGACGCGATCCACGACGGCCGCGTCCGGCCCGCCGTGCGTCACGCGGAACACGTCCGCGAGCCCCTGGACGTAGCGGGGCGCGACGCCGGCCGCGACAAAGGCGCCCCACGCGCCCGGCGCGCCCGACACGCGCGACACACCTGCGTCCGCAGCGCGCGCGCCGTACGCCGGCCGAGCGGCCCCCGCAGCGCCGCGCGCGGGGGCCGGCTCGGGCGCGCGCGCGCAGGCGGCCGCGAGCAGCGCCGTGAGCAGACCGAGCGAGCGCGCCAGCATCGGGGAAAGCACGACGGTATCCGCTGTACCGCCCCCGTCCAGAGCCGATTCATCTCCTCCAGCCGACAGCCGCGCTCTCCCCTCGCGCCGCCGTCGTAAGCTGCGCCCCGCCGCGCCCCGCGCTCGCCCCGAAAGCCCGTGTCCACCCCTCGCCGACCCCGAAGGCCCACCCGCGAAGAGATCCTCGCCGCCGCCGGCAAGACGGTGCCGGACGTCATCGCCCCCGGCCTCCACGTCCTCTTCTGCGGCATCAACCCGGGCCTCTATACGGCCGCCGTCGGGCACAACTTCGCCCGACCGGGCAACCGGTTCTGGCCGGCGCTGCACGCCGGCGGGTTCACCGATCGCGTGCTCTCTCCGTTCGAGGAGCGCGAGCTGCTGAAGCTCGGTTACGGGATCACCAACGTGGTCGAGCGAGCGACCGCATCGGCCGATGAGCTCTCCGCCGACGAGCTCGCCGCCGGCGGAGAGCGGCTGGCGGCCAAGGTGCGGCGCTACCGCCCCCGCTTCCTCGCCGTGCTCGGGATCGGCGCCTACCGGAGCGCGTTCGGCAGGCCCCACGCCGCGCCCGGCCCGCAGCGGGAGACGCTCGACGCGACGAGGATCTGGGTGCTGCCGAACCCGAGCGGGCTCAACGCCAGCTACCAGCCGGAAAAGCTCGCAGCGATGTTCCGCGCCTTGCACGACGCGGTCATGTCTGCCCCCGTCTCGCCGTGAGCCGCCGAGCGCGCCGACTCCGTTCTCCCGAAAGGTGGTGCCCCGTCTTCCACCGTCGCGCGACATCCGTGCTCCGCCGACTCGGCTCCTCTCGCTCAAGCCAGCTCGGCGGCCGCGGGCGACAGGCGTGCTTCCCGCCGCCGCGCGCTCGCCGCATCTTCCGCATTCGCGCCTACTCGGGCAGCGCGCTCTCCTCTTCCTGAGGCACCTTCGCGCGGGCGCTGCGCGCCTCTTCGCGCAGGGCCGCGAGGCCGGGCGGCCCCTCGGGCGAGCGCGCGCCGCGGTTGCTCACCGCGGCGAGCCAGGCCATCGGCGAGTCGGGCGTCCTCGGCGTGACGAGGAGGACCCCGCGGGTCGCGTAGCGCGAACAGCCGTCCTCGCACACGGGCAGCACGAGGCGGAGCCCGCCGCCGCCGCCTTGGCTCACGAGCGGCGCGACGCGCATCTCCGCCGGCGGCGGCGCGAAGGCGGCCAGCATCGTTCGCTCGACCAGCGCCACGAACGTCCCTCGAGACGTCGCGGGCGGCTCCGGCGCCGGCATCGCGGCGCGCGCCGACGCGTCGGGCCGGCTCGGCGGGAGCGCGAAGAGCCCCGCCCCGTCGGCCGCGTTCGCCGGCGACGGCGTGCTCGCCAGCGCGCCCGCGAGCGCGAAGGCGAACGAAGCCAGCTTGAGTCCGAATCGCATAGGTGCTCCCTCGGCGAAGCATCCAGCAGGCCCCATGCCAGCCACGCGCGGCCCGCCGCCGCGGCGCGGCGCCCGCGGCGCTGTCCGCTCCGCTCGCCGCGCGTG
Organism: Sorangium sp. So ce836; assembly: GCF_028553905.1. Classification (NCBI taxonomy): domain Bacteria; kingdom Pseudomonadati; phylum Myxococcota; order Polyangiales; family Polyangiaceae; genus Sorangium; species Sorangium sp. So ce836. The sequence goes on from NZ_CP102233.1 coordinate 8,952,705, forward strand.
ACGGATCGCCACAACGTGGTGCAAGTCGTACGAGGCACGAGGCACGAGGCACGAGACACGACGCACGAGGCGCCCGGCCCCCGAGGCGCCCGGCCCCGTGCAGCGCAGCGCCGCGGCCAGCGACCGACCGCGCGGCCGGTGAACCAACGTTCGACCCTCCGCCGCGGCCGTGCGAGCGCCGCTTTCCCTTGCCAGACGGTCCGCGCGCCGTTAACCGTCATCGTTATGCCCGACCGAAGGCCAGGGCAGAGCCCTTACGAGATGAAGGCCCCTCTCCAGCCTGGCGCCCCCCTTCCCGCGACGCCGTCCGAGCCCGTCGCGAGCATTCTGCTCGTCGACGATCACCGCCCCAACCTCCTCGCCCTCGAGGCCGTGCTCGATCCGCTGCGCCAGCGGCTCGTCACCGCGCAATCCGGCGAGGAGGCGCTCGAGCACCTGAGCCGCGAGGAGTTCGCGCTGATCCTCATGGACGTGAAGATGCGGGGGATCGACGGCTTCGAGACGGCCGCCCGCGTGAGGGGGCTCGATCGGGCGAGGCACACGCCGATTATCTTCATCTCGGGTCTGCCGGAGGACGAGGATCGACTGTATCGCGGCTACCGCGAGGGCGCGGTCGATTATGTCGTCAAGCCGTTCAATCCCGACATCCTCCGCGCCAAGGTGGCCGTCTTCGTCGAGCTGCACCGCAGGGCCGAGCAGATCAAGCGGCAGGAGGCGGCGCTCCGCGAGCTGGAGCGCCAGGCGAGCGACGAGGTGTTCCGGCGCATCATGGACACCAGCATGATGGGCCTGCTCTTCAGCGACTACGAAGGGCGCGTCCTCGAGGCGAACGACTGCTTCCTCTCGATGGTCGGCTACACCCGCGAGGACATCAAGGCGGGCTTGCTCACCTGGCAGCAGCTCTCCCCGCCGGAGTACGAGCACGTGCACCACGACGCGGTGAACGAGCTGAGCCTCCGCGGCGCCACGAAGCAGTTCGAGAAGGAGTACATCCGCAAGGACGGCAAGCGCGTGGCGGTCCTCGTCGGCTCCGCCCGCATCGAGACGCAGAAGCGCAACCTCACCTACGTGCTCGACATCAGCGAGCGCAAGCGCGCCGAGGCCAACGTCAGCCTCCTCGCGGGCGCGGGCGAGATCCTCTCGTCCTCGCTCGATTTCCGCGAGACGCTCGGGCAGCTCGCCCGGCTCGCCGTCCCCCTCCTCGCCGACTGGTGCGCGGTGGACATCCAGGCGCAGGACGGCGTCATCCAGCGCGTCGCCGTCCAGCACACCGACCCCGAGAAGGTGACGCTCGTCCAGCAGATCGAGGAGAAGTACCCCGTCGATCCCGCGGCGAGCCGCGGGGTGCCGAAGGTGCTCCGGACCGGCGAGACCGAGTGGTCCTCCGACATCTCGGACGCGCTGCTCGTCGAGAACGCGCGGGACGAGGAGCACCTCCGGATGGCGCGCGAGCTCGGCCTCCGGTCGTACCTGGTCGTGCCGCTGGCGGCGCGCGGGCGCGTCCTCGGCGCGATCACGCTCGCCCACGCGGAGTCGGGCCGGCGCTACACGAAGGCTGACGTGCAGTTCGCCGAGGAGCTCGCCCGGCGCGCCGCGCTCAGCGTCGACAACGCGCTGCTGTTCGAGCGCGAGGTCACGGTGCGCAAGGAGGTCGAGACGCTCGCGGAGGAGCTGAAGCACAGCGAGGCGCAGTTCCGGCTGCTCGCCGAGACGATGCCGCAGCTCGTGTGGACCAACCGCCCTGACGGCCACCACGAGTACTTCAACCAGCGCTGGTACGACTACACCGGGCTGACCGCCGAGGACACGGGGGGCGAGGGCTGGAGCCGGATCATCCACCCCGAGGAGCACGAGCGGGCGATCGAGACGTGGCGGCAGGCGCTGCGCACGGGCGAGCCGTACGAGAGCCAGTGCCGGCTCCGGCGCGCCGACGGGGTCTACCGCTGGTTCATCGGCCGGGCGGTCGCGGCGCGCGACGGGTCGGGCCGCATCGTCCGGTGGTTCGGCACGTACACGGACATCGACGATCAGAAGCGCGCCGAGGAGGAGCGGCAGCGGCTCGTGCAGGCGCTGGAGCGCAGCAACAAGGAGCTCGATCAGTTCGCGTACGTCACGAGCCACGACCTCAAGGCGCCGCTCCGCGGCATCGCCAACCTCTCGCAGTGGATCGAGGAGGACCTGAACGACAAGATGACGTCGGAGAGCCGGAAGCAGCTCGATCTGCTCCGCGGGCGCGTCCACCGGCTCGAGAACCTCATCGACGGCATCCTGAGCTACTCGCGGGCGGGCCGCGTCCGGGAGAAGCCCGAGGCGATCGACGTCGGCAAGCTCCTCCGGGAGATCGTCGAGCTGCTCGCGCCGCCGCCCGAGACGCGGGTGGAGATCGCCCCCGACATGCCCGTCCTGGTCACCGAGCGCGCGCCGCTCCAGCAGACGTTCCTGAACCTCATCAGCAACGCGCTGAAGCACGCGGGCCGCGCCGATCCGGAGGTCCGGATCGGCGCGCGGGACGCCGGCCCGTTCTGGGAGTTCTCGGTCTCGGACAACGGGTCGGGCATCGCGCCCGAGTACCACGACCGGATCTGGGGCATCTTCCAGACGCTGAAGGCGCGCGACAAGGTCGAGGGCACGGGCATCGGCCTGTCGGTCGTGCAGAAGATCGTCCAGAGCAAGGGCGCTCGCGCGTGGGTCGAGTCCGCCGTCGGCGCCGGCGCCACCTTCCGGTTCACCTGGCCGAAGCTCGAGGCCAGGGAGCCCTCCTCGCCCGGCTGATCCGGCCGGGTCCCGCGGCCCGCGCGTGACGCGGCGCCGCGCGCGGCCCGAGGGAGCGCCTCTCGGCCGCGCGGCGTGGCTTCCGGTCCGGCACGGAGTTTGAACTACCCACCGCGGTACAACAGGCGGCTCGAGGCGATGCGCGCCGGGGATGGCGGGACGGGGAAGGCACCGCTCCTTCTTCGGCGCCGTGTCGTTGCCTCTCGGGCCGCGACCTCGAAAGGAGGGTCTCCATGCCGTCGGTGTTCCACCTGCCCAGGCTCTGCCTGGGCGCGCTTGCGATCTCGCTGCTCTCCGCGTGCGCCGCGGCCCCGCCTGTGGAGCAGGCGCGCGCCGAGCCGAGGTTGCCCAACCCGGGCCCCGATGGGGTCTACAAGGTCGAGTGGCCCGATCTGCGGGAGGGCGAAGATCGGTTCATCCGGCTCACCCTCGGCGAAGACATCGCCGATGTCTGCCGGCTGCCCAAGACGAACTTCGCCTTCGACTCGGCCGAGCCGCTGCCCCAGGATCACCTGGAGCTCCGCGCCATCGTCGACTGCCTGCTCACCTCCAACCTCAAGGACCTGAGGATAGAGCTCGTCGGCCGGGCCGATCCGCGGGGTACGCAGGCCTACAATCAGGATCTCTCGCTTCGTCGCGCTGCGCGGGTGAAGGAGATCCTCGTGCAGGAGGGCATCCCTGCGGACCGCGTCTCGGTGCGCGCGACGGGCGCGTCCGAGGCGGTCGGAAATCAGCCGATGTACTCCTACGGCTACGACCGCCGGGTCGACGTCGTGCTCACCGGCGTCCCCCACTCCCCCCGGTGAGCGGGGCGCGCCCGCTGCGGATACGGGCCCATCTCGACGTTTTCGGTGCTCGGCGTACAAGAGTACGCCTGTGCGCCGAAAACGCCGATCTGGGCCCGTCTCCTGTGCGGGCGTGCCCCGCTCGGCGGGCGTGAAACAGGGCGGGGCGGGGGGCATCTGCCTTCCTGTCATGTTTCCCGATAGACCATCTTCCGTTTGCGACGGTGCGGCGGGCTGCCGCGGCGGCGCGGCGGCCTGCGCGCGGGCTCGCCGGCGGCGTGGACTGGGGGTGTGGGCGCGCGAGGCGCGGCACGACAGATGTGGCATTTCGTCACGGAGGCGTCACGGTGAGGGGGTGCGGCTGCGGGGACAGGCGGGCCGTACAGCGCGGTCTGCTGGTTGGTCCGGGGCCTGCAATGCATCCCCTTCACGAACCGGCGGACGTCATGTCCGTCACAAGGAGACAAGAGCCATGACGAGACTGAATGACGCGGTGGGGACTGCGAAGGGTGTGTACGAGTCGGCGGCTGCCGGGGCGGGCGTCGCGGCGACGACGGCCAAGACGACGGCGTTCGACGTCGCGAAGGCGGTCGCCGGGATCGCCGCGACCGTCGGGGCGCTCGGCTTCGACGACGTGCTCGGCTGGGTCGGCCTCGCGCGCAAGCGGAGCCCGCTCACGACGCTCGCGTTCTTCGGCGCCGGCGTCGCGGTGGGCGCGGGCGTGGCCATGCTGCTCTCGCCGACGTCCGGCGAGGCGCTGCGCCGTGACATCCTGAACCGCCTCGACGGCCTCAAGCGCCAGGCGACGCGCGGGGTCGAGCAGGCCGAGCGCAAGGTCCAGGACAAGGTCGGCGGCGCGGTCGACGCGGTGAAGGGCGCGGTCTCGTCCGAGACCGGGAACTCGCATTACGGCATGGAGGGCGGGCGAGCCCAGGGCGGCGAGAGCGGTCACCACCTGAGCTGAGGCGCCGGCCGTGTGGCTCGAAGCCATCATCACGCGGGAGGATCTCGCCCAGGTCTTGGGCGAGTTCCTCCCTGTGAAAATTCACCTGGACGACGATGAGAAGACCGACCGCTGGCTCTACCTCGGCAAGGCGACCGAGATCACCTTGGTCGAGGACATGGGCCTGCGCGTCACCTGTCCCGCGGAGCTGAAGTGGTCCATCGTTGGCGTGAACCCCACCATCAAGCTCGACGAGCTCCGGGTGATGATCACCCCGGAGATCATCGAGAGGAACAAGGGGAACGTCCTCGCGTTCAACGTCGAGCTCGAGGAGGCCGACATCCGCGGCATCCCCTCGATCATCGACCACACCATCATGAGGGCCGTCAACTCGGCGCTTGCGAACAAGAAGCCTGAGTGGAACTTCACGAAGACGCTCACGCACACCGTAGGTCTCCCCTCCAACCTCGAGCCGATCGAGGGGCTGCACATCGGGGTCGCCTGGGGCAAGCGGCGTATCAGTCAGGACGCGCTGGTGCTCGTGGTCTCCTTCAAGCTCAATTTCGTGCGAAACGATTGAGGCTCCGCCTCTCAGGGACAATCCCCGACGCCCCGCCCCCCGTCTCCGGTGGGCGGGGCGTTTTCGATCGCCCGACGCCGGCCCGGCGCGGGGGATGGGCCGATTGGATCACCCCCAGGCCCCCGGAGGGGGTGTTTGTGGTGCGGCCCGGCGCGGGGGATGGGCCGATGTCTGAGCCCGGGATGTTGCCTCTCCGGCGCAAGCGCCGGAGAGGCAACATCCCGGGCGAGTTCGGCGGGGCCCCCGCGCCGGGCCGCACCACAAACACCCCCTCCGGGGGCCGTTCAGCCCGGCAGAGCCTCTCTCGCCTACCCCGCCTGCGCCGCCGCCAGCCGGATCCTCCCGAGCCTCCCCCCGCGCCCCCGCGTGAGCGCCCCCGCGATATCCGAGTGCTTCACGAGCCCCAGGTAGCTCTCCCCGTCGAACACCGCGACCACCGGCGTGTTCTTCTCGACCATCTTCCGCCCCACCTCGTCGAGCGACACGTCCGCCGCCACCCGCGGCACGTCGCAGCGCATGATCCACGCGATGAACGCCCCCTCCTCGCCGGCCGCCAGCGCGCGCATCACGTCCGTGCGCGTCACGATCCCGATCACCCGATCCTCGTAGACCACCGGGAAATCGGGCTCCTGGCTCGCCAGGATGCGCCGCGCCGCATCGCCCACGAGCTCGCCGGGCCACAGCTGGACCGCCCGGCCCTCGAGCCGACGCGCCTCGGACGACGCGACAGGCGCCCTTACCGCCTGCGCCGCGCTCCACTCCCGCCGCGCCCCGAGGAACAGCAGCGCCGACAGCAGCGCGATGAAGAGCTGGCCGCCGATCAGGGCGATGAAGAACAGCACGCCCGCCATCGCCTGCCCGAGCGTCGCCGCCAGCGACGTCGCGAGCCAGGTGCCGGTGAGCGGCGACAGCGTCTCGCGCAGCACCCGCCCCCCCTCGAGCGGCAGCGCGGGCAAGAGCCCGAGCATCGCGATCCCGAGGTTCGCGCTGGCGATCCACACGACCGCCGTCTCGCGCGACGGCGCCTCGACGGCCTGGAGCACGGACGCCCACCGGAGCTCCCCCGCCCCGTGCTGGGCCCCGGCCGCCAGGAAGACGAGCACGGCCAGCGCGAAGTTCGCCGCCAGGCCGAGCGCCCCGCCCTGCGCCCACCCCGCGTCCGGCCGCGAGCGCCTCGCGATCGCCCCGATCGGCGAGAGCAGCACCTCGCTCACCCGCATGCCGAGCTGCCGCGCCACGACCCCGTGGACGAGCGCCTGCAGCGCCACGCACCCGAGCAGCGCCGCCCCCAGCGCGCAGCCGAAGAGCGCGCCGCTCCCGCCGTGCCGCGCCCCCCACTGGAGCGCCCCGATCGGGATGAGCAGGCCGAACGCCGCGTGCGCAACAACATCGATTCCGCCAACCCGCGTGATCCTGATGACCCAATTCATGGCGCGTTGCTCCTGGACTCCCGCGCAGGCAGCTGCACAGAGCGGGCGGGGCAGTTACGACCTGCCATGCCCCCATTCCCCCCAGGGGCCTGGCGAAACCTCGTCGCGCGGTCGACGGCTGACGGGCCAATTGACGGATCTTTCTATGTTCGCTGCAAAGCACATGCCGCTTTCCTGCGCCTGACGGCGAGCGGCACGACCCCGGCGCAGCGGGCGGGCCCCGGCGCGCGACGGAGCGCGCGGACAGGCGTGGAGGCCTGTTCCGCGCTTCGAACGTGTCATCGAGTCGACAGGAACGAGGCGGGACGCTCACGCGACCGTGACGCGCCGGAAGAGCGCGCCGACGTCCATCGCCCCAGCCTCGGCGTCGCGGTGTGGCGTTCCGCTACGTGGCGGGCGCGCACCGTCACAGCTTCACATCGGCCACCCCGTCGACCGCTCCAGCCCGCCGCGCGCGACCCGAGGCCGGATCACGCCGCTCGGCCGCCTCGGCGACCGGAGCCGCTCGCGAGAAGCGCTCCTGCGGCAGGTACATCCCCTCCTCGAGCTCCTGGACCCACCGGAGCATCTCCTCGCGAACCCAGCACCTCAGATCGAACAGCTGCCCAGCATCGCGGGCAGAGACGAGAAAACGCACCTCGATCGTTCGCTCTGTCACCTTCGTGACCTGGACGGCCTTTACCCGCTTGTCCCAGAGCTCGCTGTTCGGGAGGATGGACTCGAAGCGCCGCCGCACGGCGTCCACCGGCGTGCGGTAATCCACGTAGAGCTCGACGGTGCCCAGCTTCTCCGAGCCGTGCTTCGTCCAGTTCTGGAACGACTGGTCGAGGAGCCGCGCGGTGGGGACGATGAGCCGCCGCTCGTCCCAGATCTTCATGACCACGTGGGTCAGCCGGATCTCCTCGATCGTCCCGAACTCACCGTCCACCACGACCTTGTCGCCGAGATCGATCGGCCGGGTGAACAGGATGTGGAGGCCCGACAGGATCGCGCCCACCGGCTTCTGCGCCGCCAGGCCGAGCACGACGCCCGCGATGCCGGCCGAGGCCAGGAGCGACACGCCGACGTTCCTCACCGCCTCGAAGTTCAGGAGCACGAGCGCGCCCGCGACGATCACGATGACCACCCGCGCGACCCGCTCGAGCACGCGGGCCTGCGTGCGCAGCCCGCGGGACGACTCGCTCCCCTCCTCGAGGTGCCGCAGGGCGCGCGCGTCCAGCACCTCGGTGAGGATCCCGACGAGGCGCATGAGCAGCCACGCCACGCCGCCGATGAACAGCGCCGAGAGCAGCGATCGCAGATCGACCACGAGCTCCTGGCCGAGCCGCGTCATCTTGGCGAGGCCGGCCGTCAGGACGATCCCGAGACAAAGCGTCACGGGGCCAATTGCCGCGTCGAGCGTTCTTTCGTCCCATGGCGTCGCCGTCCGTCGCACGACGATCGAGCCGGCGCGCCGGAACAGGCCCACTGCCAGCCGAGCGAGCGCGAAGCCGACCGGAACGCTCGCCGCGACGATCACCCACTGCCATATGCCGTCCGCCGGGAGGCCCAGCCGGGCGCCGAGCGATTCAAAGTTCGAGTTCTGCATGGGTCTGCTCCTTCAACCAGCGCCGCGCGCCATCAGGCCAGGCCCCCCGGGGCACGGAATACCCCGCCGCGCCCCGCGAGCGCGACGAGATCAGGCCGTGAGGCCGCGAGGCGCGACGGGCTCATCCATCTTGTGTGCGGCGTCGCACGGCACAGGGCGTGCCGCCGAGTCCGTTCCCCACATTTCCCGCGGGATGTCCGGCACGCTCCGCGCGAGCCGCCGAGATCGCGATTGCACGGTGGAGGCAGCGTTGCCACGATGCGACAAATCGCTACACCGCAGCTCTACGTCGTTCTTTGGCGTCCGTTCAAGGGGCCCGCGCTCGCGCGGCATGCGGTGTGCACCTGAGCTGGCCAAAGAATCGAGATCGGCTGAAGAAACGCGGCAAAGGACTCGTTTATGTCAGAGCGCAGAAGCCAGGTCGATGATTTCACGCGGCTCACCGAGGAGACGGAGCGGCTCGCGAGGCACGTCGAGGATCTCCGGCTCCGGATCGCCGCGACGACCGCGAAGCGGCGCGCATCGTCCGGCACGCTCCCTGCGCAGAGCGCCGCCACCATCGAGGGGCCTCACGGCGCGCCCTCGGAGCGGCCGCCCCACGGCCCGATCTCGGAGCGGCCGCCCCACGGCGCGCCCTCGGAGCGGCCGCCCCACGGATCGCTCTCGGAGCGGGTGTACCGATCGCTCTCGGACCGGCCCTATGACGCCACGGAGCGGGCCCACGACCCTGCCGCGGAGCGGGCCCACGACGCCGCCCCGGAGCGAGCTTACGACGCCGCCCCGGAGCGCGCCTGTGACGCGTCGGAACGGCCGCAAGACGCCGCGACGGAGCGGCCGCACGACGGCGCGACGGAGCGGCCGCGGCCCCGTCACTCCCCGTTCCCCGAGCGCACCTCGTGCCTCGCGAACGTGTCGCGATGGCTGCCGCCGCTGAGGCCAGCGCGAGAGATCCTGGAATCGGGCATCCACGAGCGGATGGGAGAGGCTGGGCGCTACTGCATCGTCACGCCACGGAAGCAGCCCAGCGCTCTCCTGCCGAGACGCCGGCCTCCCAAGGCCGACGTGGCCTGAGGGAGCCCCTCGACCGACCCCCGCACCAGCGCGCAACACCCGCGACCGGCACCAGCGCGCAACGCCCGCGACCCGCACAGCGCACAATGCCCGCACCGGCGCGCAACAGCCGCGTCTGCACGCAACAGCCGCGCCTGCACGCAACAGCCGCGCCTGCACGCAACGCACCTCCCCGCCTCCCTCCTCGCCCTGGCCGCATCGCCCCTCGCCACATCGCCCGCGACCCGCCACGGAATCCCACGAGAAGCGACCCGAGAAGCGCGCGGCGAGCGCGGCGCGATGCTTGCCCGGCTGCGCGCCTGCGTAGTATACGAACCCATGCTCCTGCGCGGTGGCGCAGGCGCACATGGCCACCGTGCCTCGAAGCCTGAACCCGATGGGACCCGACGGAATCTTCGCGGTCGGGCAGCGACAGCCCCGCCCTCCGGGCGGCGCGCGGCGCCCAGCGGAAGCCCGAGGCGGCCGACGATCCCGCCCACCTGACGAGAGGGCCAGTCCTCCTCTCGCCCTCTCGCCGCCTCGCGGTGGTGCCCCGGCCCCCGAGCGGCGCGCCGGGGCGCCTGATCCCACCGCTCTCGGCGCCCCGAATCCCCTCCGCGCCCGGGGCGCGCCCTCGTTTCCCTTCACCGATCGGCCCAGACTGCAATGCAGGGCCAGGAGAACAGCGGCATGGAGCAGCGTAGCGACCTCGACAAGGCCCGCAGAGCGAAGGCTGGCAATGGCAAGAGCAAGAAGGGCGCGTCCAGCGAGGGGTCGCACGGCGCCCCGCGCGCGAGAAAGGCCCCCGCGGCGGAGAGCCCCCGCGCCGCGGCGCCCAGCGAGCGCAGCGGGCTCGACGGGCGGACGCTGCTGAGCTCGCTGATGAGCCTCAAGAAGGGCGATTTCTCGGTGCGGCTGCCCGTCGACTGGCTGGGGCTCGACGGGAAGATCGCCGACACCTTCAACGAGGTCGTCGAGCTCAACGAGAAGATGGCGAAGGAGCTCCACCGCCTGAGCCGCGTCGTGGGCAAGGAAGGCAAGCTCTCGCAGCGCGCCTTCATCGGCGAGGTGAACGGCGCGTGGGCCGAGGAGGTCGCGTGCATCAACGCGCTGATCGGCGATCTCGTCCACCCCACCGCCGAGACGGCGCGCGTCATCGGGGCCGTCGCCAAGGGCGATCTCTCGCAGACGATGGCCCTCGAGGTCGACGGCAGGCCGCTCGACGGCGAGTTCCTCCGGACGGCCAAGACCGTCAACACGATGGTCGAGCAGCTGGGCTCCTTCGCGTCCGAGGTCACGCGCGTCGCCCGCGAGGTCGGCACCGAGGGCAAGCTCGGCGGCCAGGCCGACGTCCGCGGCGTCGCAGGCACCTGGAAGGACCTCACCGACTCCGTCAACTCGATGGCGTCGAACCTCACGGCCCAGGTGCGCAACATCGCGACCGTCACCACCGCCGTCGCCAACGGCGATCTCTCGAAGAAGATCACCGTCGACGTCAAGGGCGAGATCCTCGAGCTCAAGGACACCATCAACACGATGGTCGATCAGCTCCGCTCGTTCGCCTCCGAGGTGACGCGCGTCGCGCGCGAGGTCGGCACCGAGGGCAAGCTCGGCGGCCAGGCCGACGTCCGCGGCGTCGCAGGCACCTGGAAGGACCTCACCGACTCCGTCAACTCGATGGCCGGCAACCTCACCGCCCAGGTGCGCAACATCGCCGCCGTCACCACCGCCGTCGCGAAGGGGGATCTCTCGAAGAAGATCACCGTCGACGTCAAGGGCGAGATCCTCGAGCTCAAGGACACCATCAACACGATGGTCGATCAGCTGAGCTCCCTCGCGGCCGAGGTCACGCGCGTCGCGCGCGAGGTCGGCACCGAGGGCAAGCTCGGCGGCCAGGCCGACGTCCGCGGCGTCGCAGGCACCTGGAAGGACCTCACCGACTCCGTCAACTCGATGGCGTCGAACCTCACGGCCCAGGTGCGCAACATCGCGACCGTCACCACCGCCGTCGCCAACGGCGATCTCTCGAAGAAGATCACCGTCGACGTCAAGGGCGAGATCCTCGAGCTCAAGGACACCATCAACACGATGGTCGATCAGCTCAACTCCTTCGCCTCCGAGGTCACGCGCGTCGCGCGCGAGGTCGGCACCGAGGGAAAGCTCGGCGGCCAGGCCGACGTCCGCGGCGTCGCAGGCACCTGGAAGGACCTCACCGACTCCGTCAACTCGATGGCCGGCAACCTCACCGCCCAGGTGCGCAACATCGCGACCGTCACCACCGCCGTCGCCAACGGCGATCTCTCGAAGAAGATCACCGTCGACGTCAAGGGCGAGATCCTCGAGCTCAAGAACACCATCAACACGATGGTCGATCAGCTCAACTCCTTCGCCTCCGAGGTCACGCGCGTCGCGCGCGAGGTCGGCACCGAGGGCAAGCTCGGCGGCCAGGCCGACGTCCGCGGCGTCGCAGGCACCTGGAAGGACCTCACCGACTCCGTCAACTCGATGGCCGGCAACCTCACCGCCCAGGTGCGCAACATCGCCGCCGTCACCACCGCCGTCGCCACGGGCGATCTCTCGAAGAAGATCACCGTCGACGTCAAGGGCGAGATCCTCGAGCTCAAGAACACCATCAACACGATGGTCGACCAGCTGAGCGCCTTCGCGGCGCAGGTGACGCGCGTCGCGCGCGAGGTCGGCACCGAGGGAAAGCTCGGCGGCCAGGCAGAGGTGACCGGCGTCGCCGGCACCTGGAAGGACCTCACCGACTCCGTCAACTCGATGGCCGGCAACCTCACCGCCCAGGTGCGCAACATCGCCGCCGTCACCACCGCCGTCGCCAACGGCGACCTGTCCAAGAAGATCACCGTCGACGTCCGCGGCGAGATCCTGGAGCTCAAGGACACCATCAACACGATGGTCGATCAGCTCCGCTCGTTCGCCTCCGAGGTGACGCGCGTCGCGCGCGAGGTCGGCACCGAGGGCAAGCTCGGCGGCCAGGCCGACGTCCGCGGCGTCGCAGGCACCTGGAAGGACCTCACCGACTCCGTCAACTCGATGGCCGGCAACCTCACCGCCCAGGTGCGCAACATCGCCGCCGTCACCACCGCCGTCGCCAACGGCGATCTGTCCAAGAAGATCACCGTCGACGTCAAGGGCGAGATCCTCGAGCTCAAGAACACCATCAACACGATGGTCGATCAGCTCAACTCCTTCGCCTCCGAGGTCACGCGCGTCGCGCGCGAGGTCGGCACCGAGGGAAAGCTCGGCGGCCAGGCCGACGTCCGCGGCGTCGCAGGCACCTGGAAGGACCTCACCGACAACGTGAACTCGATGGCCGGCAACCTGACGAACCAGGTGCGCGGCATCGCGAAGGTCGTGACCGCGGTCGCCAACGGCGATCTCAAGCGCAAGCTGATCGTCGACGCGAAGGGCGAAATCGCCGCGCTCGCGGACACGATCAACGGCATGATCGAGACGCTCGCGACGTTCGCGGATCAGGTGACCACGGTGGCGCGCGAGGTCGGGGTCGAGGGCAAGCTCGGCGGCCAGGCGAGCGTGCCCGGCGCGGCCGGCACGTGGAAGGACCTCACCGACAACGTGAACCAGCTCGCGGCGAACCTCACGACGCAGGTCCGCGCGATCGCCGAGGTGGCCACCGCCGTGACCAAGGGCGACCTCACCCGGTCGATCAAGGTCGAGGCTCAGGGCGAGGTCGCGGCGCTGAAGGACAACATCAATGAGATGATCCGGAACCTCAAGGACACGACGCTGAAGAACAGCGAGCAGGACTGGCTCAAGACCAACCTCGCCAAGTTCTCGCGCATGCTCCAGGGGCAGAAGGATCTCCTCACCGTCGGCCGCCTCATCCTGTCCGAGCTCGCCCCGGTGGTCACGGCGCAGCAGGGCGTCTTCTACATCATGGACGCCTCCCGGGAGGAGCCCGTCCTCAAGCTGCTCGCGAGCTACGCGTTCAAGGAGCGCAAGCACGTCGACAACCAGTTCAAGCTCGGCGAGGGCCTCGTCGGCCAGTGCGCGCTCGAGAAGGAGAAGATCCTCCTCGTCAACGCGCCGCCCGACTACATCACGATCACGAGCGGCCTCGGCGAGTCGCCCCCGGTCAACATCATCGTGATGCCCGTGCTCTTCGAGGGGCAGGTGAAGGCCGTCATCGAGCTCGCGTCGCTCGAGCGCTTCAGCCCGACCCACCAGGCGTTCCTCGATCAGCTCACCGAGTCGATCGGCATCGTGCTCAACACGATCGAGGCGAACATGCGCACCGAGGACCTGCTCAAGCAGTCCCAGTCGCTGGCGCGCGAGCTCCAGAGCCAGCAGGAGGAGCTCCAGGAGACGAACGCCGCGCTCGGCGAGAAGGCGCGCCTCCTGGCCGAGCAGAACGTCGAGGTCGAGCGGAAGAACCACGAGGTCGAGCAGGCCCGCCAGGCCCTCGAAGAGAAGGCGCGGCAGCTCGCCCTCACGTCGAAATACAAGTCGGAGTTCATGGCCAACATGTCCCATGAGCTCAGGACCCCGCTGAACAGCCTGCTCATCCTCTCGGACCAGCTCTCCAGGAACAACGACCAGAACCTCACCCCGCGGCAGGTCGAGTTCGCGAAGACGATCCACGCGTCGGGGACCGATCTCCTGGCGCTCATCAACGACATCCTCGACCTCTCCAAGATCGAGTCCGGCACCGTCGTCGTCGACGTCGGCGAGATCGCCTTCAAGGACCTCTCGGACTACGTACAACGTACGTTCCGGCACGTCGCCGAGTCCAAGAAGCTCGAGTTCGAGCTCTCGTTCTCGCCGGCGCTGCCGTCCTCGATGCTCACCGACGCGAAGCGGCTCCAGCAGGTGCTCAAGAACCTGCTCTCCAACGCCTTCAAGTTCACCGAGCGCGGCAAGGTGGTCCTGGAGGTGACAGTGGCCCGCGACGGCTGGAACCGTGAGAACGATGTGCTCAGCCGGGCCGACTCGGTGATCGCCCTCTCCGTCCACGACACGGGCATCGGGATCGCGCCGGACAAACAGCAGATCATCTTCGAGGCGTTCCAGCAGGCCGACGGGAGCACGAGCCGCAAGTACGGGGGCACCGGGCTCGGGCTCGCGATCAGCCGGGAGATCGCGCGGATGCTCGGCGGCGACCTCGCGCTGGTGAGCGCGCCGGGCCGCGGCAGCACGTTCACGCTCTACCTGCCGCGCACCTACCGGCCCGTGCGGACGGTGCGCCGGCAGCCGGCGCACGTCCTCGACACGCCGCCCGTCATCGAGGACACCGTCCACAGCAGCCGGCCGTCGGATCGCATGGCCGTGAGCCCGGACACGCAGGTCATCGACGACAGCGAGAGCGTCCGCCCCGGCGACCGCGCGATCGTGATCGTGGAGAACGACACCGTGTTCGCCCGCTTCCTCGTGGACGTCGCGCGGGAGCACGGCTTCAAGGCGGTCGTCGCCGTCCGCGGCGCGACGGGGCTCTCGCTGGTGCGCGAGCTCAAGCCCGCGGCGATCACGCTGGACATCAACCTGCCCGACATGGACGGCTGGCGCGTGCTCGACTGCCTCAAGCGCGATCTGTCGTCGCGGCACATCCCGGTCGAGGTGATCACGACGGAGACGGAGGAGGAGCGGAGCCGCGCGCGGCGGATGGGCGCGGTGGGGCTCCTCAACAAGCCGCTCAGCAGCAGGACGGCGCTCGACGAGGCCTTCGCGCGGCTCGACGGGCTGGTCAGCTCGCCGCGGCGCCGGCTGCTCGTCGTCGAGCCGGACGCGGCGTCGGGCGATCCCGTGGTCGAGCTGCTCCGGGACGAGGGGGTCACGGTCGCCAGCGTGGCGACCGGCGAGGCCGCGCTCGCGGCGCTCGAGCGCGAGCCGTACGAGGCGGTCGTGCTCGGGCTGCGCCTGCCCGACATGCCCGGCCTCGAGCTCATCGAGCACCTCGATCGGGCCGGGCGCTTCGCCGATCTGTCGGCCATCGTGTACACGCCGGCCGACGTCGCCGGGGACGACGAGGTGCAGCTCGGCCGCCTCGCGCAGCGGCTCCCGGTGAAGCACGTCCAGTCGAGGGAGCGCCTGCTCGACGAGGTCACGCTCGCGCTGCACCGCCGGCTCTCGGATCTGCCGGAGGCGAAGCGGCTCGTGGTCGAGCAGCTCCACGAGTCGGCCGCCGCGCTCTCCGGCAAGTGCGCGCTGATCGTCGACGACGATTTCCGCAACATCTATGCGCTGAAGACCGTCCTCGAGAGCCAGGGGATGACCACGCTCGCCGCCGATACGGGCAAGGCCGCCATCGACCGTCTGGAGAGGACGAGCGGCATCGATGTCGTGCTCATGGACATCATGATGCCGGAGATGGACGGATACGACACGATGCGCGCGATCCGGCAGCGGCCCGCCTTCCAGACGCTCCCGATCATCGCCGTCACGGCCAGAGCGATGAAGGGCGATCGCGAGAAATGCCTCGAGGCCGGCGCGACCGACTACATCTCCAAGCCGGTCGATACGGAGCAGCTGCTCGCGCTGCTCCGCATCTGGCTGCATCGCTGAGCTCGCTCTCCCCGGCTCGCCGCCGCGCGGCGCGGATGTGTCCGAGCGCACGCGGCGGTTCGTCTTCGCTGCAACGACGCCTCAGTGTGGCGTCCCTCCGCGGGCTCAGGCGTCGACCGTCCACAGCCGACAGCGTAGGAGAGCGTGCATTTGCGGCATCCTTCGTTGGCACGGCGCCTGCTGTACCGTGTGGGATTCCAGAATACAGAGAGGGGACGCGCCCGGGTCGAGGACGTTCTTCGGGAAAGGAGCTGTCGGTGAGGGCAAAGCTGGTGACCGGTCTTGTGAGGACACGGCTCGACGCCGAGAGGGCGGTTGAGCGCGTCATGAGCTGTGGATACAAGCGCGACGCCATCAGCCTTGTCATGAGCGACGATGCGCGCGGAGAGCGCGTCGAGAGCGGAACCGGCTCGCGGGCGGCGGCGGGCGGCGGCGTCGGCGCGGCGGTGGGGGCGGCATTCGCGGCGTTCGCGGCGGCCGGCGCGAGCGCGATGTTCCCTGGCCTCGGGCTCGTGGTGGCGGGCCCCCTGGAGTCCGCGCTGGCGGGCGCGGACAGCGCGGCCGGCGGGCTCGTCGGCGCTGGCGTCCCCGAGCACCGCGCGCACGTGTACGAGAGCGGCCTGCGGCAAGGCGCGGTCCTCGTGGGCGTTCACGCGACCTCGGAGCGAGACGCGGAGATTCTGGAAATGATCCTCGAGTATTCGGGCGCCGAGGACGTCCGGAGCGAGAGCGCGCAGCGACGTCCGTACGACAGCTTCATCTAGGCGGCTCGCGGGGCGAGCGCGCGCGTGGTGCCCGGCGCGTGGCAACTTGCCTCGCTGAGGCGCGCTGCCGCCGACGCGCTCGTTCGGGATTTCAGGCGCTCCCCGAGAGGAGCGCCTGGCACGAGCGATGCTCCAGAATCGGATTCGTGGCGAAGCGTGGCGTCGTGGGCGGCGGATGGCCGGAGCAGGCGGCAGGAGAGCGCATGTCGAGCAACTTGACCCAGGGTTTCGAGCACACCTTAGGGGAACGCTTCGAGGTTGGCACGGTGGTGGGCGACAAGTACCAGCTCCTCCGCAAGGCGGGAGAGGGGGCGATGGGCTCTGTCTGGGTCGCTGCGAACACGGCGCTCGAGGCCAACGTGGCCATCAAGGTGCTGCGCCCGGAGATGCGCTCTCCTGCGATCGCGGAGCGCCTGCTGCGCGAGGCGCGGGCGGCGGCGAAGCTCAGCCATCCGGGCATCGTGCGCGTCTTCGATCTCGGCAAGACCGCGGGCGGCACGCCGTACATCGTGATGGAGCTCCTGGAGGGCGAGGCCCTCCGGGACATGCTCTGCCGCGAGCAGCGGCTCTTGCCCGAGGCGGCGATCGCGGTCTTGCTGCCGGTCGCGAGCGCGATGCACGCCGCCCATGAGCGCGGCGTCGTCCACCGGGATCTCAAGCCGGACAACGTGATGCTCGCCGAGCAGGCCGACGGCAGGATCCAGCCGAAGGTCGTCGATTTCGGGATCGCGAAGGTGACGTGGACCGAACCGCAGTCCGGCTCGACGGGCGCGGCGGTGATCGGGACACCGCAGTACATGCCGCCCGAGCAGGCGCTCGGGCAGGGCCAGCTCGATCATCGCGCGGACATCTGGGCGTTCTGCACGATGCTGTACGAGTCGATCGCGGGCGAGACGCCCTATGCCGGCGAGCAGGGGTTCGGGACGCTGCGGGCGGTCATCCAGGATCCGGTGCAGTCGCTCGTCGAGCGGTGCGGCACGGATCCGGCGCTGTGGTCGATCATCGAGCGCGGGTTGCGCAAGGACCCGGCGGATCGCTGGGGGAGCATGCGCGAGCTCGGCGTCGCGCTCGCGACGTGGCTCCTCTCGCGGGGCGTCTCGGAGGACCTGTGCGGCGCGTCGCTCCGCGCGCAGTGGCTGGACGAGCGGACGAGCCAGGTCCCCGCGCCGTCGCCGCGGCCGATGGTGGTGAGCGCTGCGCCGACGCTGCACTCGCGGCGCTCCGACGACGCGCTGGAGCTGCAGCTCCCCATGGCGTCCGCGCGGCGGGCGCCTGACGAGACGAGCCGCCGCGCCCCGGTGGTGGTGCGGCGCGGGTCGCTGGAGGAGAGCGGCGAGCGCGCGTGGTCCGAGGCGACCGCGATGGTGAATCCGCCGGTGGTGGTGTCCCCGTCACAGCGTCCCTCGTTGCGGGATCGCTTCCCGTTCCGCCGCGTCGCGGCGGCGGGTTTCGTCCTCATGGCGGGCGCGGCGGCGTGGAGCGTGGCGCCGGTCGCGACGGGCCCTGCGGTCCAGCTGACGCCGACGGCGCCGGCGTCTCTGGCCGAGCCTCCGGCGCCGGCCGCCGAGCCGTCGCCGTCGATGCGCCCTGCGGCCGAGGCGAGCTCCCTCACGGCCAGCATCGCCCGCGGCGTCGTGGCGCCCCCGGCGCCCGTGGCCGAGCCTGTGGCCCCGCGCCCGACGCGGGCTCCGAAGCCGGCTCCCCCCGCGCCAGCGCCGGCCGCTGCTGCCACCACGTCGCCGGCGCCCACCGCGAGCGCGCCGCTCCCGGATCTTCCCGTGTCCGACGCGGGCGTGGAGGCGCCGCAGCTCCTTGCGCACGCGCCCCGGTCGGGCGCGTCGCCGGAGCCCGCGTCTGCGGCCTGCGCTGGTGGTCCTGAAGGCGGGGGGTCGGCTTGCCCGCCGGCGGCCGACGCCTCGGCGCCTGCCGTCGAGGTCTACGAGGATGCGGGTGCGGCCATTCAGGAGCCCGCCCCTACCCCGCCTGCGGCCGAGCCGCCCCCGCCGGCTGCCGACGCCGGCGCGGCCGAGGAGCCCCCGACCGCTCCAACCGCGCCGTAGCGGCTCGGCCTCACGGGGCGGCCAGGGGACCAAGATCAAGCGCTGCGACCAACACCAACTTCATTTCTCTTGGTTGCCTGACGGCTTCCTGATCAGGATTGCCGTACTGGCCAATCGCCCTGGCGCTCGGAGATCGCCCGATCCCATCATATAGCGGTAGGCCCCCGTGGAGGGGGCTCGTCGCGCGGGGCGGCGACGGGTCGATGTTTGAGCCCAATTGACGTCCTGTGTCCGGCGTGCTCCGCACGCCGGGCACAGGACGTCTCAGGCGAGTTCGACCCGTCGCCGCCCCGCGCGACGAGCCCCCTCCACGGGGGCCGGGCGGCTCGGCACCACCTCCCTCACCGCGCCCGCTCCAGCCCCCCGCACCCTAGACCCCGATAGCCGGCAGGAATCCCCCCTCCCGCTCCGGCTCGGGGAGCGCCCCGCGCCCTCTCCCCGACGCGTACCCTGGCTCCAGCAGGTCGAGCCCCAGGCTCCACAGCGCGTTTCGCATCCGCGCGAGCGCTCCCAGCTTGGGCAGGTTGTTGAGGCACACTTCCTCGCTCCGATCGAGGTCCCGCTCGAACAGGTTCGCCGCGTCCCTCACGAAGCCGGGCTGCTTGACGATGAGGTTCGCCTCGCTCACCCACCGCAGGCTCGTCGGGTTCACGTTGAAGGTCCCCACGGTCGCCCAGTCGTCGTCGATCACCGCGAACTTCGAGTGCAGCATCGACGGCAGGAACTCGTGGATCTGGAGCCCGTTCTCCAGCCACCACCTGTACCGCGCGAGGCTCGCGTTGCGGATGGCCGGCAGATCGGAGTTGCGCGGCACGATGATCTTCACGTCGATCCCGCGGCGCGCGGCGGCGATGAGCTCGCGCTCCAGCCCGCGGGGCGGGCAGAAATACGCGTTCTCGATCCACACGCGCCGCCGCGCCGAGCGCACCCGCTCCACGTGGCGCTCGTAGATGATCGCCGGCGGGCTGGGCGCGTCGGTGATGAACTCCACGTCGTCATAGACGCCGCCGGTCCAGTAGTCGAACGAGCGCCCGTCGGCCTCGTTGGCGAGCATCCAGCGGCACTCGAACGCCCGCTCCATGTCGCCCACGCAGGGCCCCACCACCCGGCTACAGACCTCGTGCCAGCCGTCGCCGCCCTGATCGCGCGGCAGCCACTCGTCGGCCCACGCCGCGCCGCCGACGTACCCCGCGCCGTCGATCACCACGATGCGCGAGTGCTCCCGCGGGAACAGGACGCCCCGGCGCAGCACCGTGCCGAGCGGCCGGTACGCGCGCGCGCGGACGCCGCGAGCCCGCATGTCCTCGAAGAACTGCGCCGGCGTCGCGTGGCTGCCGAGCGCGTCGTAGAGGAGCCGCACGTCGACGCCGCGCCGCACGGCGTCCGCGAACGCGTCGGCGAAGCGGTGGCCCATCCGATCGTTGCGGTAGATGTACGTCGAGATCCAGATCCGCTCCCGGGCGCGCGCGATGTCGTCGAGGAGCGACTCGAGCACCACCGTCATCCCCGGCAGGAGGCGCGTCGCGTGGAGCGCGCGCCCCCTGTCCGGCACCGCGTGGCTGGTCCTGGAGTTCGCCCTGGAGCCTGGAAAAGTCAGCACCGAGCAGGTCATGTCGAGTCCCGACGCGGGGCGGCTGCAGCTCGATTGCCGCAGTGGCCCGCACGCCCTCACCACAACGGCTCAAGCAGCCCGTGTGCCACCTCGCGAAGTCGCGATCGCGCAGGGATGCTCGCGGAGGGAGGCGCGCGACGTGGCAGCTTGCCACGCGCGGCCACGGCGCCACAGCGCCGCCGGGGCAAGCGGTCTCTCGGGCGCAGCCCAGCACTCCGTCGCGCGGGCGAGGGCGCGGGACGTGGACGCGTGAGCGCCGGTCAGGCCGGGCGGGACGCGAAGCGGCGCGCGCCGCGGCGGGCGATCGCCGCCGCGAGGGCGAGGGCGCCGAGCGTCATGCCCACGAGCGTGCCCTGCCCCCGCGTCCGCGAGGCGCGGTCGCCGTCGACGAGCGGGAGCGCCGCGCCGCAGAGCACCTCGGCGTGGACGCTCAGGCGGGCGCGCATCCAGTTGTCGACCCGCTCCTGCTTCGCGGGGCTCAGGACGAGGTCGGTGTCGAGCGCCGCGCGCGGCAGGTTCGCCTCGAGGCGCGTGAGCCAGACGTCCCTCGGGTGCAGGCCGATCATCGCGACCGCGAGGTCGTCGAGCGGCCCGCACGCGAGCTCGCGCGCGTCGATCTGGCCCGAGGCGACCTCGCCGCAGCTCGGGTCGGAGAGCGGGACGCCGGCCGGGCAGGGGCTCGCCACGGCGCGGCTCTCCGTCGCGATCTCGGCGAAGCGCACGGCGCAGTCGGCGTCCTGGGTCTCGCCGTTCGCGAGCCCCTGCTGGGCGAACGCCGCGGCGATCGTGTCGACCGGGGTGGTCGAGCCGCTCGTCGTGTACTGCACGCCGAACGGCGCCGCGGAGCTCGACACCGGCGAGAACAGCGAGCCCTGCTGCGCGTAGGGCGTGAGGAACGCGCGGCCGCCGTCCTGCGCCGCGAGCGCCTTCTCGCGGAGCTCGCCGTAGTTCGAGTCCTGCGAGGCGAAGTCCCACGCGAGGAGGTCGACGGGGACCGCCGCGGCCGCGAACCCCTCCGGGGCGAGCCGCGCCTCGCTGATGGTGAAGAGGGTGATCGCGACGTTCGCGCCCGTGCCGGCGGCCACCATCCGGAGCGGCAGCGTGGCGCTCGCCCCCGGCATGACGACCCGCACCGGCTTCATCTCCTTCACGTCCTTGCCGGGCTGGAGCTTGAGGGCGATGAAATCGAACTGCTCCGCGACGTAGGCGTCGATGACCGGCTGCGTCGATTCGTCGACGCCGAAGCCGTTCCTCTCCAGCCACGTGTTCAGCGCGCCGGGCGTGTCGGTCGTGAGCGTCACGGTCTCGTACGGGCCGACGGTGCCGCGGTGGAGGACCGTGACCTGGTCGTTGCCGAACGCCCCTGCCACGCCGCCCTCCGAGTCGCTGGCGGACAGCGTGCCGCAGCCGCCCCCGCTCGAGGCGCAAAAGGAGTTGGGCGCCGTGATGCGGACCGACGTGGCCGCGTCGAGCGTCTCGAACCACGCGTCCGAGCCGACCTCGATCGTCGCTCCCGGCTTCACCGGGAGCACCCAGGCGAACTCCCTCGGATCGCCGGAGTACTGGATCTGATCCCAGAGCACCGACTGGACGGGCGATACGGAGAGGACCATCCGGTGCGCGTTGACGACCGTGGTCTCGGTCGGCGGGGCGAAGCACCCGCCGCAGGCGAGCGCCTCGCGCGGCGAGAGGAGCGTCGCGGCAGGAACGGCGAGCGCGAGGAGCGCGAGCAAGCGAAGTTTCATCGGGTACCTCCATGGGCGCGGGTCCGCGCGGGGCGGGCTCCCGGAGCGCGCGGTCGGCGCGCGGCGCACCACCGCCAGGCTACCCAAGCCCGCGCGCGGCAGGCAGCCCGCGCACGATTGGGGCGGCGCCGGCGGCACCCGCGCCGCGGGCCCGGCGTCAGCGCGCGCAGGGAGCCGGGCAGGCAGGGAGAAACCTCAAGGTTCTTCCAGGGTTACAGCCTTCCCAAGGGCTCGCCTGGACGCGCGCGACGCGCGCGTCCACGACCCGCCGAGGCCGCCCGTCAGCCCGCTGCCCACCACGCGTCGAGGTCGCGGAGGGCGCGCTCGGCCATCGCCTCGTAGCGGGCGCGCTTGCGCAGCTTGCCGTGCGCGGGATCGAGCGGCGCGATGTGCGCCCAGGTGATGTTCGACGGCTGATACGACGGCTGCTTCCGCCCGAGGTGCGTGAGGATGCCGCCGAGCGCCGTCGTGGGCGGCGGGGGCCGGAGCGGCTCGTTCCGCAGCCGCTGCGCGAGGAGCATCGCGCACACGAACCCGGCCGCGGCGCTCTCCACGTAGCCCTCCACGCCCGAGATCTGGCCGGCGAGGTGCACGCCTGGCAGCGCGCGCAGCTCCATCGCCGGGCCGAGGAGCGCCGGCGCGTCCACGAAGGTGTTCCGGTGCACGGAGCCCATGCGGAGGAACTCGGCCTCCTCGAGGCCGGGCACCATCCGGAACACCCGCAGCTGCTCGGCGTACTTCATGCGCGTCTGGAAGCCGACCAGGTTGTACGCCGTCGCCGCCTCGTCCTCCGGGCGCAGCTGGAGCACCGCGTACGGCCGCCTGCCGGTGCGCGGATCGGTGAGCCCGACCGGCTTCATCGGCCCGAACGCGAGCGTCTGCTCCCCGCGCGCGGCCATCACCTCGCACGGCAGGCACCCCTCGAAGTAGCGCACCTCCTCGAAGTCGCGGGCCTCCACCTTCTCCGACTCGACCAGGGCCCGGACGAACGCCTTGTACTGCGCCTCGTCGAAGGGGCAGTTCACGTACGCCTCGTCGCCGGCCTCGGCGTCGTCGCGGCGCTCGGCCGCGTCCTCCGGCGGCGGCGCGGTCGGCTCGGGTCGCGCGGCGCCCTCCTGCGGCGCGGCGCGCTCCTGCGGCGCGGCGCGCTCGCCCCGGACCGCGCCGCCCTTGCCGTAGCGCGACTGCTTCCACACGCGCGACCAGTCGATCGAGTCGGCGCTGACGATCGGCGCGATCGCGTCGTAGTAGGCGAGGTGCTCGGCGCCCACGGCCGCGGCGAGGCTCGCCGCGAGGGCGTCGGACGTGAGCGGGCCGGTCGCGAGGATCACCGGGCGCTCGGCCGGGATCTCCGTCACCTCCCGCCGCTCCACGGCGATGCGGGGATGGGCCTCGATCGCCCGCGTCATCGCCTCGGCGAACCGCTCGCGGTCGACCGCCAGCGCGCCGCCGGCCGGCACCGAGGTCTCGTCGGCGCACCGCAGGGCGAGCGAGCCCACGCGACGGAGCTCTTCCTTGAGCAGCCCCACCGCGTTGCTCAGCGCCGCGCCGCGCAGCGAGTTGGAGCACACGAGCTCGCCCATCCGATCGCTCGTCTGCGCGGGCGTGCGCTTGTGCGGTTTCATCTCGACGAGGCGCACGCGCAGCCCGCGCTGGGCGAGCTGGTACGCCGCCTCGCAACCGGCCAGGCCGCCTCCGACGACGACGACATCGTCGCGCGGGTTCTCCGCTCCGTTCATGTAGCTCACCAGGGTGGGAGGTCTCGCGGCCTTCTTAGCTCGCCGTGCGCCGGGCGCGCACGGCCCGCGCGGGCTTTTCGGCTTCCCCCTTCGGCGCGCCGGCCCCCTTGGGCGCGGCCTCGGACCGGTCGGCCGGCGCGGGCGTCGGCGGCTCGGGCTGGTCGTCCGGCGCCGGCGCGGCGCTCGCGACGACCGCCGCGGCGTCGAGGGGGGCGGACCCGTCCGCGGCGCCGTCCTCCCCCTCGCCCTCGACGATCTCCTGCTTGAACCCGCAGTCCTTCGTCGCGCAGACGAGCATCGCCTTCTTGCCGGCGGTGCGGGTGACGAACTTCGCGCCGCACTGGGGGCACGGGACCGGCACCGGCTTCTGCCAGAGCTTGAAGTCGCACTTCTGCTCGGCGTTCCAGTTCGAGCAGCCGTAGAAGGTGCGCCCGCCCTTCTTGCGCGGCCGGATCTCGATGAGATCGCCGCCGCAGCTCGGGCACGCGACGCCGAGCGGCACCGGGCGCGTGTTCTTGCAGGCCGGGTACCCGGTGCACGACAGGAAGTCGCCGAAGCGCCCCGTCTTGATGATCATCGGCTTCC
Organism: Sorangium sp. So ce836; assembly: GCF_028553905.1. NCBI lineage: Bacteria > Pseudomonadati > Myxococcota > Polyangiales > Polyangiaceae > Sorangium > Sorangium sp. So ce836. The sequence goes on from NZ_CP102233.1 coordinate 8,976,901, forward strand.
CGCACTTGTCGCACGAGATGTCGGTCTCGCGGACGGCGGCGCTCCCCCGCGCGTCGGACAGGTCGCGGGTGGCCTTGCACTTCGGGTAGCGCTCGCAGCTCAAGAACCAGCCGTTCTTGCCCCACTTCTTGAGCATCATCGACCCACACTCGTCGCAGACGATGTCGGTCTTCTCCGCCTCGGGCTTCCACGGCGCGAGCTTCTTCGACTTGTCGAGCTGCTCCCGGAACTTCTTGTAGAAGCGCTTGAGCAGCTGCTCGCGCTTCAGGTTGCCGGCGCCGACCGCGTCGAGCTCCTCCTCCATCTGCGCGGTGAAGTTCGGATCCATGATGTCGAGGTTCGACCGGACGAGGCCGTCGACCACGAACTTCCCGAGGAGCGTCGGCTGGAACGCGCCGCCCTCCCGCTTCTCCACGTACGCGCGCTGCTGCACCTTGCTGATGATCTCGGCGTACGTCGACGGGCGGCCGATGCCGCGCTTCTCCAGCTCGCGCACCAGCGAGCCCTCGTTGTAGCGGGGCGGCGGCTGCGTGAACTTCTGGTCGGTGACGACCCCCGGCGGCGCCACGGCGAGCGCCTCGCCCTCCTTCATGTCGGGCAGGAGCGCCTCCGAGTCCTCCTCGGCCGAGGGCCCCGGCGCCGCCCGCTCCGCCTCGGCGGCGCTCGCCTCGGCGGGCGCCGCCGCGCCGCCGCCGCCGTCCGCCGCGCCGCCGGCGCTCTCTTCCTCGCCGGCGAACTCCTGCTGGCCCTCCGTCACCTGCAGCCAGCCGGCGAACTTCAGGATCCGCCCGCTCGCCCGCGCGAGGTAGCTCCGGTGCGCGGGCCCGTCGACCGTCGGCGCGACGTCGATCTCGACCGTCGTGCGGTCGTACACCGCCGGGTTCATCTGCGAGGCGACGAAGCGGTTCCAGATCAGCTTGTACAGCTTGTACTGCTCGTCCTTGAGGTACTTCTTGATCGAGTCCGGGTGGATCTCGACGCTCGTCGGCCGGATCGCCTCGTGCGCGTCCTGCGCGTTCTTCTTCGACTTGAAGACGTTCGGGCGCTCGGGGACGAACTCCTTGCCGTACCGCTTCGCGACCACGCCGCGTACCTCGGCGACCGCGTCGTCGCTCACGCGCGTCGAGTCGGTACGCATGTACGTGATGAGGCCGACCGGGCCGCCGTCGCGCTTGAGGTCGATGCCCTCGTAGAGCGCCTGGGCGATCTGCATCGTCCGCTTGGCGCCGAAGTGCAGGTAGTTCGTCGCGTCCTGCTGGAGCTTCGACGTCGTGTACGGCGCGGGCGGGTTGCGCTTCTGCTCGCGCCGCGTGACCTTCGCCACCCGGTAGCGGGCGGTCTCGAGGTCGGCGCGCACCTTCGCGGCGACCTCGCCGTTCGTCACCTCGAGCTTCTTGCCGTCGGCGGAGGCGAGCTTCGCGACGAACGGCGCGCGCTGCGGCGGGCTCGCCGCGGTGAGGCCGACCGCGATGTTCCAGTACTCCTCCGGGACGAACGCCTCGACCTCGCGCTCGCGGTCGACGATGAGCCGCAGCGCGACCGACTGCACCCGCCCGGCCGACAGGCCGAACGCGAGCTTCGACCACACGAGCGCCGAGACGTCGTAGCCGACGATGCGATCGAGCACCCGCCGCGCCCGCTGGGCGTCGTAGAGGTTCTCGTCGAGCTTGCGGGGGTTGTGGACGCCGTGGTCGACCCCCTTCTTCGTGATCTCGTGGAACTCCACCCGCGCCACCTTGAGCTTCGGGTTCTTGATCTCCTCCGAGATGTGGAACGCGATCGCCTCGCCCTCGCGATCGGGGTCGGTCGCCAGGAGGACCTCGTCCGCCTTCTTCGCGGCGGACTTGAGCTCCTCCAGGACCTTCTCCTTGCCCTCGATGACCTCGTAGGTCTCGGCGAAGTCGTTCTGCACGTCGACGGCGTTCTGCTTCTTGGGCAGATCCTTGACGTGCCCCTTCGAGGCGAACACCTCGTACCCGTTGCCGAGATACTTCTTGATGGTCTTCGCCTTCGCCGGCGACTCCACGATGACGAGCGTCTTGGCCATCACCACCTTCTGAGCAACGAGATCGGGGCTTGTGGGAGGATTGAAGGGCGACCTTCGGTGCGAGGGAGGCCCCCCCGCGAGGAGGCGGCCACCCGAAACCGCACTGGGCAGGGTGAGCCGGCGCGCCCCTTCAACGAAGAGCCCGCCGAAACAACCCGGCGGGCCCCTCTACTACTACGGCCTGGAGCGTCAACGTCAAGAGTGCCTCCACGGCGCGCCTGGGCGGAAGCCCCGTCCTCTCGCAGACCTCATCCACGTGCGCCGGGCAGGCGTCCAGGGCATCGAAAACTGCGCGCTCGACCGCGCTCATCGCCGGGATCTGCGCGGTTTCCTCGGGCGGAGCGCTCGCCGGCGCGGCGACGGCCGCGTCCGGCAGCGGCAGGGTGCCGGCGGCGGGCGGGCTGTTGCGAGGCGACCGCCGCGCCCGCCGGCGGGGCGGCGGCGCCGGCCCGCCGAGGACGTCGATCACGTCGGCCGCGCGCGTGACGGGGCGCGCGCCGGCGACGAGCTCCAGCGCGCAGCCGACGCCGCGCGGGCTCCACGGGGCGTGGGGGACGACGCAGAGGTGGCGCCCGAGGCGGCGAGCCGCGGCGGCGGCGGAGCGGGCGCCGCTCTCGATGCCCGCCTCGACCACGACGGTCGCGAGGGTGAGCGCGGCGAGCACGGCGTTGCGCTGGAGGAACAGCCCCGGCAGCGGCGGCGTGTCGTCGGGGACGCGCGCGAGCAGCGCGCCGCCCGCGGCGAGGATGCGATCGAAGAGCGGCGCGTGCTCCCGCGGGTACGGGCGCGCGTGGCCGCCGCCGCTGACGACCACGGTCGGCGCGCGCGCCGCGAGCGCGCCCTCGTGCGCGGCCGCGTCGACGCCGCGCGCGCCGCCCGACCAGATCGAGTACCCCGCCTCGCCGAGCGACGCGGCGAGCGCGCGGGTGAACCGGAGCGCGTCGTCGCTCGCGGCGCGCGTCCCGACGATCGCGATGCCGGGGCGCGACGGGAGCGCGCCGCGCAGGTAGAGCGTCGGCGGCGCGGCCTCGGTCTCGGTCACGAGGGCCCAGAGCGGCGCGGGGTAGGAGGGATCTGCGGGCTGGATCTCGATCGACGCCATACGCGGCGTGTCGACCGGCGCCCGGGCCGAGTTGCGCAAAATGCGGAGCGCGCCCCGCGCGCCCGGGTCGCCGCGGCGCTACCGGGGCGCGGCGCCGGGCGGCGCGCCGGGCGGCGCGCCGGTCGGCGGCGCCGTGTCGGGCGGGGTCGCGCCGGGCGGCCCGGCGCCGGGGGGCGCGGCCGGGCGCGGGCCCCGGTAGCCCTGCACGAGCACGACGCCCGCGCCGCGCCGCACCTGCGCGTGCAGGCGCCCGGCGAACGGCGCGCCTCCGGGCGAGGTGAAGCACGCGCCCCGGCCGCCGATCACCGCGATCGGCCCGCTGTCCGCGTCCTGTCCGACGATCTCGAGCGACGGCGGCGCGCCCTTCGTGACGAAGAGATCGACCTCGATCACGCCGAGCCCGCCCTGCGCGATGAACACCGCGCACTCCCCCGGCGAAACGCGCACCGGGATCGCGCTGCTCTCCCCCTCCCCGATCGCGAGCGACACGACGTCGCCGAGCGGCGTCATCCCCCTCGCCTCGCCGCGCGCGGTGTTGGCGAGCGCGAGCGCGGTCACGCGCGGCGCCGGCGCGCTCGCCGCGGGCCGCTGCTGCCCGACGCGGCTCAGGAACAGGCGCGCCGCCTCCGGGTCCGGCTCGGGTGCATCGCTCGGCGGCGGCGGGTTCCGCACCTCGCGCGTGGGCGCGGGAGCAGGCGCGGGCGGAGGGCTCGGCTGCAGCACCTCGGCGCGCGGCGCTGCGGCGCCGGCGCCGCAGCCCGACGCGGCGAGCAGCGCCGCGGCCAAGCGGCGCGCCGGCCTGAACGGATGCAGTGCGAGGAGAACGAGGGCACGCCGCACGGCGCGGAGCCTATCAGAACCGCCGCGCGATGCTCGGTCCGCGAGCGGCCGGCCGTGAGGCGTGCTACCCCCTCGCCCGATGAAGCCCAGGGACATCGTCGTCGCGACGCACGGCCACTGCTTCGACGGCATGGCGAGCGCGGCGCTGTTCACCCGCTTGATGCAGGCGCTCCGCCACGGCGAGCCGCTCGCGCTCCGGTACCGCTCCTGCGGGTACGGCCCGGGCATGACGATGATCCCGCCCTCGTGGCTCGACGGCGACGAGAACGCGATCCTCGACTTCCGGTACACGCCGACGAAGAAGCTGACGTGGTACTTCGACCACCACGTCACCGGGTTCGGCTCGGACGACGAGCGCGACGCGGCGCTCGCCGGCGCGTCGCGCTCCACGGCCTCGGGCGACGCGCCGCACGTCTTCTACGACGCCGCCTATGGCTCGTGCACGAAGCTCATCGCGGACGTCAGCCGCGATCACTTCGGCGTCGAGATGTCCGGCGTCGATGAGCTCATCCGTTGGGCCGACCTCATCGACACCGCGCGCTTCCCCTCGGCCGAGGCCGCCGTGAGCCGCGAGGAGCCGATCATGCAGCTCGCCTCGGTGGTCGAGCACCACGGCGACGGGCCCTTCCTCGCCTCCGTCGTGCCCCGGCTCGTCGAGCGGCCCGTGAGCGAGGTGGCGTGCGCGCCCGACATCCAGGAGCTCTGGCGCCCGCTCTCCCTCTCGCGGCAGACCTTCGTCGCGCGCATCGAGCGCGGCGCGCGGAAGCTCGGCCGCGTCGTGCTGGTCGACCTCTCCGACGCGCCGCTCGAGGCGGTCGGCAAGTTCATGACGTACGCGATGTACCCGGACTGCGTGTACTCGGTCACGCTCTCCCGGCAGAAGCAGCACTACAAGCTCTCGGTCGGCTACAACCCGTGGTGCGGCGTCGCGCGCGATCGCGACATCGCCCCGATCTGCCGGCGCTACGACGGGGGCGGGCACCCGGCCGTCGGCGCGGCGTCCTTCCCGCTCTCCGCGCTCGACCGCGCGCGCGAGGCGGCCCGCACCATCGCGGAGGAGCTCGACGAGGAGCCCGCGCGGTGACCTGGGCCGAGCAGCGCTTCCGCCGGAGCGCGCGCGCGCCGGGGCAGGCGGCGCCGCGGGGCGGGGCCGGCGCGCTCGGGCCTTGCGCGCCGCTCCTCTTCGGGCACCGGGGCGTGCGCGGCGAGGGCGCCCCCGCCGAGAACACCCTCGCCGCCTTCGAGGAGGCGGCCGCGCAGGGCGCCGACGGCGTCGAGCTCGACGTGCGGGTGTGCGGGTCGGGCGAGCTCGTGGCGCTGCACGACCCGGACCTCGAGCGGGTGACCCACGGCGCGGACCCGCGCGTCGCCGCGGCGCTCCGCTGGGACGAGCTCCGGCAGGTCGACCTCGGCGGCGGCCGGGTGCCGCTCGCCTCCGAGGTGCTCGCGTTCGCGCGCGGGCGGCGGCTCTCGGTCAACATCGAGATGAAGCGGGACGTGCCCGACCGCGCCGCCGTCGTGCTCGCGACCGCGCGCCTCCTGCGCGCCTGGGATCCCCGCCACGCGGTGCTCGTCTCGTCGTTCGATCCGGTCATGCTGGCCTCCTTCGGGGTCATGGCGCCGGCCGTCCCGCGCGCGCTCCTCGTGCACCGGAGCCGCTACCACGACACGGCCGTGCGCCTCGCCCCGGCGCTCGGGGCGCTCGCCGCGCACATCGAGCGGACGATCGCGTCGCCCGAGCGCATCGCGCTGCTGAAGCGGCAGGGGCGCGTGATCAACGTGTGGACCGTGAACGACCCGCGGGAAGCGCGGGACCTCGCGGCGCTCGGCGTCGACGGGCTGATCACCGACGTGCCGCGCCGCCTCCGCGACGCGCTCGCGTGACCGGCGCCTCCGACGGCCGGACCGCGCCCTCGCGCGCAGCCGGCCGCGGACGCTCGGCGCCGCGGGCGCGGGCGGCGGCTACCGTCGCTGCCAGGGGTCGACGATCTCGCGCGCCCGGTGCGGGGCCCGGCGCGGCGCCGAGCGCGCCGGCGGGTCCTTCCTCGCCGTGGACGCCGCTGGCTCCGCCGTGCCCGAGGGCGCCGTCGAGGGCGGCGCCGTGTCCGCGGCCGGCGCGCTCTCGGGGACGAGCAGGCGATCCGCCACCGGCGTCGACGCGCGGGCGACCTCCACCGGCGGGGCCGTGATCGCCGGCGCGGGCTCGACCAGCGCGGGCTCGACCGGCGCGGCGACGGGGCCAGCGCCCTCCTGGCCGACGGGGCGCAGCGCCGTGACCGCGGCCGTCCCGCTGAGCACGAAGAGCGCGCCGCACGCCAGCAGCCAGCGCCGCGTCGCGCTCGCGCTCGGCCTGCGGGCGTCGCGGACCTCCCCGGCCGCGGCGGCCGTGAGCGTGCCGGGCCGAGACGGATCGGGCAGCGGCGTGAGCGCGTCCTCCCGCCGTGCCGTGCCCTGATCCTCGGACGCCTCGGACCACGAGAGCGCGCCGACGTCGCCGGGCCCCGAGAGCTCTGCGGCGCCGGCCGGCGACAGCCCGAGCAGCGTCCCCGTGCGCGACGCGGCCGGCGGGGGCTGCGGCACGGAGGGCGCGGGCAGCGGGACGCCGAGATCGCCCGCCGCGGCCGCGAAGGCGTGCACCATCTCCTGCGCCGACTGGAACCGCTGGGTCCTCTCGCGCGAGAGCGCGCGCAGGAAGAACCCGTCGAGCTCGGCGGGCAGATCGCTCGCGAGCCGCGTCGCCAGCGGGATCGGCTCGACGAGGATCCGCGACAGCACCGCGCCGAGCACGTCGCCCTCGAACGGGAGCTTGCCCGTGACCGCGCGGAAGAGGATGACCCCGAGCGACCAGAGATCGCTGCGCGCGTCGAGGTCCTTGTCGCCGCGCGCCTGCTCCGGGCTCATGTAGAACGGCGAGCCCAGGAGCTCGCCGGTCTTCGTGGTCTCGTCGCTGAGGAGCTTGCCCGTGAGCTGCTTGGCGATGCCGAAGTCGAGGACCTTGACGATGTCCTCCTCGTCATCGACGCGCGCGAGGAACAGGTTGCCAGGCTTGAGGTCGCGGTGGACGAGCCCGGACTCGTGCGCGCGGCGCAGCGCCTTGCCGGTCTGGATGGCGATGCGCGCCGCGTCCGCGAGGGGGATGCGGCGGACCCGCCTCAGGCGGCGGCTGAGGTCCTCGCCCCGGAGCAGCTCCATGACGAGGTACGGGACGCTCCCCTGGATCCCGTAGTCCTGCACGCTCACCACGTGCGGGCTCTCGAGGTTCGCCGCCGTGCGCGCCTCGCGGTAGAAGCGCGCGCGGAACTCGGGCGAGGCCGCGTGCTCCGGGTCCATGAACTTGATCGCCACCGGCGCGCCCAGCTGGACGTGCCGCGCCGCCCACACGGAGCCCATCCCCCCGCGCGAGAGCGGCCTCTCCAGGCGGTACTTTTCGCCGACGATCGTTCCGGGCTCGACGTCCATCGCCGACTCCTCCCGCCGAGGCGAGGTGGATTGGGCAGATCTAGACGTTCGAGCGAGCGGCGTCCACGCCGTCTGGCGAGCGCAGCAGGTCGGCGGCCGGCGCCGCCGCGACGTGCGCAGTTCGCCCTTGGGCTCCCTCAGGGATCGCCTGAGCGCGCGGACTCAGTCCTGGCAGTCGACATAACGGCGGACGACGCCGCCGGGGATCGGCTGGGTGAACGCCCCAGAGAGGAGGGGCGGATTCCACTTCGCCTCCTTGTATTGAAAGATGACGTCGTCCTCCGTGTTGGGCACCCGCATGCGGATCGAGCGGGGGATCTCGGCCTCGCAGGCGCCGCCGCTCGGCGGGATCGGCTCGTCGATCCCCTCCGGGTCGACGCGCGGCGGCGCGGTGCGGATGACCCCGTGATTGCTGAGCTCGGCGCGATAGAGGTCCATCCCCCGCTGCGCGACCCGGACCTCCCGGACGCGCAAGCGCTGCTGGCTCCACGGCAGGCGCCAGTCGTCCGGGCGCGGCTCGAGGTGGATCTCCTCGACCGCATCGCGGGTGCTCTGGATCAGCACACGGTAGAAGCCGTCGCCGTCCCAGGCGATCGAGGCGCCGTGCGGCTCGTGGACGAGCACCGGCGCCTCGCCGCGGAGGAGCGCGACGAGCGCGTGCCCGGGGATGGGCACCTGGGTGAGCCGCGCCAGGTTGCACGCGCTCGCGGGCCCATGCAAAAGCTGCTTCTCCCCGACATCGAGCATCTGGAACAGGGTGCCATTCGACGTGAGCGTGTAGAGCGTCGCGCCGAAGGGGCTCACCACATCGAAGCGGACCCGATCGGGATTGACCGCCAGGATGTACACGTCACCGCGGATCCTCCCCTGGCGCGAGAAGTGGTCGATCTTGGCGGTGCCCTGGACGCCGTTCACGCAGGCATAGGTGTCCTTCATCCGGTCGAGCGCCGCGTCGGCGGTCGGGAACCGGGATGGCGGCGGAGCCACGGCGGCACAGCCGGTCACGAGCACGGCGAGGGTCGCGGCCCAGGCGATCGCGCGATGGCGCATGGGCGCGGACGCTGACAAGGATCGCGGAGCCCGTCAACCGCGGAAGCGGCGAGGGAGGCGCCTTGATGCAGGACGGGCGCCGGAAGCGCCCTGGTGGAGGACGGGGGGCCGGCCGAAGGCGATGAGGCCGAGGGGGCCGAAGAGGGGGCGCCGCGCGCCCGGCCGGAGCGAGCCCCGGCCGGACGCGCGCGGCCGAGATCAGGACGCCCGGAGCGCCTCGAGCAGATCGACGTCGGGGATCGCGATCGGCAGGCGGGCGCGGAGGACGGCGACGTCGTTGTCCTCGCAGAGGCGCGCCACCGCGAGCCCGTCGAAGAGGGAGATGGGCGCGGTCCCCGGGATCGCGGCCTCCTCGCGCGCGCCGGAGAGCATCTGACCGGCGGTCAGGATCCAGCCGGCGGTCGCGGGGCCGTAGTGGTGGAGCGAGCCGCGCAGCTCGGTGACCCGCTCGCGGCCGACCTCGCGGCCGTCCCGCCGGATGACCAGCGCCAGCTTGATCTCGTCGCCCGCCGTGCGGAGCGCCCCGGAGAAGTGGCTCTCGCCGCCCGGCGCCCCGGCGCGGCGCACCGCGCGCAGCTGGCCGAGGCCGATGCGCTCGAGCGCGAGGACACAGATCTCGACGAAGGCGTGGCCCGGGAGCTCCGAGATCTTGCGCGCGAAGGCGCGCCGCGCGGCGTCGCGGTAGCGCTCCACGGCGGCGAGCGCCTCCTGCTCCAGCCGCGCCAGGTCGCCCGGGAGCAGCCAGTCGGTCAGCGCGATCCGGCCGCCGGCGAAGCGGAAGCGGGGCCGCTGCCCCGCGGCGGTGCGGCGGGCATTGTCGGCGCGCACGGCGGCCGCGACCTGGGACTGCACGAGCTGCACGTCCCCGGCGAGCCGGCCCCGGCGCTGCGCCGTCTCCGCGATCTGACGGAGCGACACCGCGCCCGCGTTCCGATCGAAGGTCGAGAGGATGCCCGCGACGGCGTCGGCCAGATCGCGGCCGGCCAGGTCGTCGAGCGCGTGCCCCTCGCCGCCCGTGAGCTCGATCACCTGGGGGCCGCGGTAGACCGGCTCGGCGCCGAAGCCCTCGGCGCGCTCGACGCGCTCGACGCGCTCGGGGCGGTCGAAGCGCTCGGTCCGGTCGGAGCGCTCGGTCCGGTCGGAGCGCTCGGTCCGGTCGGAGCGCGGCGGCTCGCGGCCGTTCTCGCGGCGCGCCTCGAACACCGGCGTCGCGACGTACGAAGGCAGCCCGCCGGAGCTCGTGCTGGCCTCCGCGGTCCCGCGGCCGCGGCGGCGACGGCGGCGGCGGCGGCGGCCCTCGCCCTGCTCGCCCGACGAGCCGGGGGTCGCGCGGTCCTCACCGCCGAGGATCGGCTGATCGTCGTCGTCCTCCTCGTCGAAGAGCTCCGCGGCGCCGGCGACGGCCTCGGCCCGCATCGCCTCGTCCGGGCCCGGCGGCTCGGCGTCCTCGAGCTCGCCGTCTTCCTCGTCGAGGTACGCGCCGGCGGCCCGCGGGGACGAGGGCGCCGGCGGCGGCACGGGCTCGCGCGCTGCCGGGATCTCCACCCCGTTCAAGCCGGCCGCGGCGGGCGCGGCGGGCGCGGCGACGAGCGCCTCGTCGTCGTCCGCCTCGTCGTCGAGCGCGGGCGCGGCCTGCGCCGCCTCGCCCGCGGGCTCGGCCTCGACGTCGGCCGCCTCGGCCTCCGTCTCGGGCTCCGCCGCGAGAGCCCCCGAATCGCTCTCTTCCGCCGCCTCGTCGTCCGCGGCCGCCTCGAACAGGGTCGGCTGCTCCTCGTCCTTGCGCGCCTTGGCCGCCTCGGGCTTCCCGCCGCGCTTCCCCTTCTTGCCGTCGAGCCCGGACTTGATCGTCTTCTCGTCCCACTCGCGCAGCGCGAAGACGCCCGGCTTCACCCGCACCAGGGGGTTGTCCGCCGTGTCCTTCTTCAGCGTCGCCGCCAGGCGGGCGCCCATCGTGACCTCTGGGCTCTTGCCAACGTGGCTAAGGAGGTTCTTCTCGATCGCGATATCGGTGATCTCTTTATAGTGAAGCGGTCTACCGATGAGGCGAAGCACCTCGGCGGCTGCATCCGTGAACGTCATTTTGTTCGCCCTTCGGGGCGCGCCGCCCGGCGGGCGCCCTCGTCGTCCCCATCGCGGCCGCCCCGTCCACAGTGGCTGACGAAGCGCGCGGGATACCCCACCGCAGCCGGGAAACGCACATTCGCTCCCACTCGACCACGACGCGCGGAACGGCCTGCTCGTAGCATGCTCGAGCACCGCGGTCAACGGGCCGCGCGATCTGGCTCAAGATAAGCCGCTGGACGACCTCTGGGGCTAGAACCGGGGCGCGGCCGGCGCGAAGCCCGGAGCTGCCGCGCGAAAGCGGGCGTGCGGCGCGGGCGAGAGCGCGGCCGGCGCGATCCGCGCGCCGGCCGCGGCGGCGCGCGGGCCCCGCGCGAGCATCGATGTCGCCCGTGAGCGGCTGTCGGCCAGTCCGGAGCACGGGATATGCGAGGCGGGAGATGGGCTAAACGCTCATCGCGGGGCGCGGCGGCTCCGCGCGGCCGCGGCGCGAGCTGCGATGATGGAGAACGCGATTGGACGTGGCGCGCCCCCCGGCCAGCGCGAGAGCAGGGGCGCGCCGAAGACGGGCCGAAGACGGGCCGAAGACGGGCCGAAGACGGGCCGAAGACGGGAATGAGGGCGCGCCGAGAGCGGGAGATCCCTCCCGGCCAGGGCGCCGCCGCCGCGCCTCGCCGGAGCGCGCCGCGGCGCGGCGCGGCGACGACACCGGGCCGCCGGCGCGGCGCGCCGACAACGGAGCGGCGACAACATCGCTTTTGCGCTTTGCCATCTCCCGGATAAGGGGGTTACGCTGCGTGGGTGGAGCTTTCGCGGCTTCTCGATGAGCTCACCCTGGCGGCCAACCGGGTCGGCATCGCCGTCCGGATGGAGGCGTTCGATCCGCACCTGTCGGACGCGCGCAATCCGCGGGGCGGGCTCTGCACCGTGCTCGGCCGCCGGGTCATCCTGGTCGACGCCAATGCGTCGCTGCCCGATCGCATCGCCACGGTCGCGGCCGCGCTCGCGCGCGTGGACCTGGAGTCCGTGTTCCTGCCGCCGATCGTGCGCGCGACCATCGGCGCCCACGCCCGCGGCGGGCGGCCGCGGGCGGCCGCGCCGGGCGAGCCCGTGCGCCTGCCGACGCGCCACGGCAAGCGCGGGAAAGCCACGACGCTGCTCCCGCTCGCCCGCACCAAATGGCGTGACTCCTGATCGCGGCGGCGCGCCCCCTCCCCGGGCGCGCCGCCCTCCCCTCGCCGACCTCGCGAGGACGCCGGCGGGGGCTCCTCGCGCGGCGCCGCGCGCTACGACGCGAGCGCCCGCTCGACCTCGACGTACGTCGCCGCGATCGCCGCATCGAGCTGCGCGACGTCGGTCCCGCCGGCCTGCGCCATGTCGGGCCGGCCGCCGCCGGAGCCGCCCACGATGCGGGCGATCGGCTTGATCAGCTCCCCGGCCTTGAGCCGCTCGGTCGCCGACTTGGAGAGCATCACGGCGAGCTGCGCCTTGTCGCCCACCGCCGCGCCGAGCAGCACCGCCGCGCGATCGCCGAGCTTGTCGCGCAGCTTCTCCGCCAGGTCGCGCAGCGCGCCCGGGTTGGTGCCGTCCGGCACCCGGCGCGCGAGCACCTTGATCCCGCCGATCTCCCGCGCGTCCTCCAGCATCGCGTCGATGCCGCCGCCGCCGCCGCCGCCCTGCGCGGGGCCGGCGCCGCCCTCCAGGATCCGCCGCTCGAGGTCCGCGACCTTCTTCTCGAGCTCCCGCTCGTGCGCCACGATCTTCCCGATCTTCTCGGCCAGATCGCCGCCCTGCGCCTTCGCGACCTGCCGCGCCCGCGCCAGCTCGGCCTCGACGCCCCGCGCGTACGCGAGCGCGTTCAGCCCCGTCGACGCGAGGATCCGGCGCACGCCCGCGGCCACGCCGCCCTCGCCCGTGATCTTGAACAGCCCGATGTCGCCGAGCGCGCGCGCGTGCGTGCCGCCGCAGAGCTCCACCACCTCGGGCGTCATCGTGAGCATCCGCACGGTGTCGCCGTATTTCTCCTCGAAGATCGCCATCGCGCCCCGCCGCCGCGCCTCGTCCATCGGCAGGATCTCGGTCGTCACCTTCGCGTTCGTGAGGACCTTCTCGTTCACGAGGTCCTCGATCCGCGCGATCTCCTCGCGGGTGAGGGGCCGGTTGTGCGTGAAGTCGAAGCGGAGGATGTCCGGGCCGACCCGCGAGCCCTTCTGCTGCGCGTGCTCCCCGAGCACCTTGCGCAGCGCCCAGTGCAGCACGTGCGTGGCCGAGTGGTTGCGGCGCGTCGCCGACCGCGCCGCGTGGTCCACCTCGAGGTGCACGCGCTGGCCCACCGCGATCGCCCCCTCGCGCACCACGCCCTCGTGCACGACGAGCCCCGCGACCGGCTTCTGCGCGTCCCTCACCTCCACGCGCGCCCCGTCCGCCGTGAGCTCGCCGCTGTCGCCGACCTGGCCGCCCGACTCGGCGTAGAACGGCGTCTCGCGGACGACGATCTCGACCGCCTCCCCCGCCTCCGCGCGCTCCACCAGCGTCCGCGCCTTGCGCGCCCGGTCGCCCTCGCCCTGCACCTCCACCCGGATGATCGCGACGACCTCGCTGTCGCCCTCCTCGCGCTCGTAGCCCGTGAAGACGACCGGCTGCGCGAGCTTCCCGCGCGCCTCGCGGTGCGCGGCGTCCACGGCGGCGTTCGGATCGATCGGGCCGTCCGCCTCGGCGGCGCCGTGGATGACCGCCTCGGCCCCCTGGACGTCGACGTCGAAGTTCGACTCGGCGCAGATGACCTGCGTCAGATCCAGCGGGAATCCGTAGGTGGTGTAGAGATCGGCCGCCGCGGCGGCCGGGAGCGTCTTCTCGCCCGACGAGCGCATCTCGTCGAAGCGCTCGTCCAGGATCTTCATCCCGCGCTTCAGCGTGGAGCGGAAGCGGATCTCCTCGTCCTCGGTGACGCGGGCGATCAGCTCGCGCCGATCGCGGAGCTCCGGGTACGTCTCGCCCATCCGGCGCACCACCTCGAGCGCGACCTCGTGCAAGAACGGCCGGTCGATCCCGAGCCGGTGCCCGTGGCGGATCGCCCGACGCATCACCCGGCGGAGCACGTACTCGCGCCGCTGCCGCTCGGGCATCACGCCCTCGGCGATCAGGAACGCGGTCGTCCGCGCGTGATCGGCGATGACCCGCATCGACACGTCGTCGTCGGCGCTCCCGCCGGTGTACGGCTTGCCGCTGAGCTCCGCGGCCTTGTCGACGAGCCCCCGGAGCAGGTCGGTGTCGTAGTTCGACGTCGCGCCCTGGAGCACGCTCGCGATCCGCTCCAGGCCCATGCCGGTGTCGATGCTCGGCGCCGGCAGCGGCACGAGCGGGCCGTCCTTCTCGACGCGCTCGTACTGCATGAACACGTTGTTCCAGATCTCGGTCCAGCCCGTGCCGTCGATGCGCGGCTCCTCGCCGAAGCGCGAGACGTCGGGCTCGTTCCCGTGGAAGAAGTGGATCTCCGAGCAGGGGCCGCACGGGCCGACGTCGCCCATCGTCCAGAAGTTGTCGGCGAGGCCCAGCCGGAGGATCCGGTCGTCGCCGAAGCCGGTGACCTTGCGCCAGATCGCCGCGGCCTCGTCGTCGGCCGGGAAGCCCCCCTCGCCGTTGTAGATGGTGACCACGAGCCGCGACGGGGAGACCTCGTAAACCTTGGTCAGGAGCTCCCACGCGAAGGCGATCGCGTCTTCCTTGAAGTAGTCGCCAAAGCTGAAGTTGCCGAGCATCTCGAAGAACGTCTGATGGCGCGCGGTCACGCCGACGTTCTCAAGGTCGTTGTGCTTGCCGCTGATCCGGATGCACTTCTGGCTCGAGGCGGCGCGCTGGTAGGGGCGCTTGTCCTTGCCTGTGAAGACGTCCTTGAACGGCACCATACCCGCGTTCACGAACATCAGCGTCGGATCGTTCTGCGGCAGGAGCGGCGCGCTCGGGACGACCTCGTGCCCGCGCTGGGCGAAGAACTCGAGGAACGTGCGTCGGATCAGATCGGAGCTGGCAGGCGTTGCGATGGGCATAGGAGGAGGCGCGGTCTAGCACGACCGGAGAGCGGCATCCGCCCGCTCGAGGGGGCGAGCCCGGCCGCCGCCGCGGCGGCCGCGCGCGGACCGGGGAGGCCCGAGTCGACCCCCGCCGGCGCGGGCGCCGGCCGGTCGAGCGCCCGCGGCGCGCCGGTCGAGCGCCCGCGGCGCGCCGGTCGAGCGCCCGCGGCGCGCCGGGTCAGCGGCCGGAGGGGACGACGCTGCTGCCCGAGGCGGCCTCGAGGGCGAGGGGCGCCCGCTGCAGCGCGCTCTCGATCGCGCCCGCGACGGCGTCGTTCTGCAGCTGGGCGAGCTCCCGCCCGCCGCGGGCGCGCCGCGCCTCGGCGACCGCCTGGGCCGAGCCGGTCATCGAGCCCTTCAGCGTCTGGCTCGGCATCTCGCGGATCACGAACTCGACCTTGGCCGAATACCCGATGCCGTCGGCCCCGTGGCGCTTGCTCAGGTGCGTGACCGAGCCGTCCAGCGTGAACGCCGGCAGCTTGCGGCTCTTGCCCTCCGCCGCCACGTCCGTGCCGTCGGCCACGATCTCGATGTCGGCGAACTGCATCACCCGGTTGCGCGTCTGCTGCTTGAGGAGCGACCCGAGCATCGCGTCCTTCACGCCCGAGCGGTTCTCGAACTTGCCCAGGCTGACCAGGAAGCGCGCCTTCGCGGACAACTTGGAGAGCCGCTCGATGGCGGCCTGGATCGGGCGCTTCTGGCTCGGGGTGGACTCGACGGTGAGCGCCGCCTTGAGCGCCGGGACCGCCGCGGGGTTGCCGAGCGCGCCGAGCGCAGCCGCGGCCGAGGCGCGCACCGCCGGGTGCGGATCCCTGAGCGCCTTCTCGAGGGCGGGCCGCGCGCCCGGGCTCTTCGATCGGCCGAGCGCCAGCGCCGCCGCGACCCTCAGCCGGTAGTCCTTGCCGACGGCGATGTCGCGGAAAGCGGAGGTGTCGGCGTCCTGCGCGCTCGACAGGGACGTCGAGCCGAAAACCATCGAAGTCGCCAAGAACATCGCAATGAAGAGACGACGAACCATCACGTCCCTCCGGAGATCGGCGGCCCTCGCCACCCGCTCTCCTCGGTGAACCACGGAAATCTCGCGACGCGCCTGGCGTCCAGACGGTCTTATCCTTGGCCAGGACGGTCGCGAGATCAAGGCCCCTTTGGCCCGCGATGGCTCATGCAGGAGGCGTGACGAGCCCGGCAGACGTCGTCGTCACGCGCCGGAGCGCTCCGGTGTACCGCCCGGAGCGCTTATTTCCAGACACACTGCCACGACTGCCCCTGGATCGGCTGACCAGCTCAGAAATCGGCTGACCAGCTCAGAAGAGGATACCGAGATACCAGCGCACCGTCTGTGCGGTCTCGAGGTCGATCGGCTGGAGGTTCTTTTCGCCCTTGAGCTGGCCGAGCCCGCTGAGCGGGAACAGCACGCCGTACTGCACCGCCGTGTAGAATCCGCCCATCTTGTCGGGATCGTCGTTGAGCGTCCCGTCCTTCGACTGGAAGTACAGCTGTCCGTTCAGCTCGATGCCGAGGTCCCTGGCGTTCCCGGGCGCCTGCACGAACTCCGAGGCGCGGCTCCAGATGGCCGCGGCGCCCAGGCCGGCGCGCTGGCCGTTCTTGTCACGAGCGAAGTCCCAGTCCACGCCGGGACGGAAGTAATAGGCCCCCTGGACCCGAGACAGGATGTTCCTGAACAGGATCTGGTCGACGCGGTAATCCGGGTGGAAACGGAAGGTCGAGTAGGTGCGATCGGTCGAGTTCTGGGGGTCCATGGCCCCGGTGTTGGTGCCGACGGGCTTGAGGGAGGGCACGTCGTCGTCGCCGGTCGCGTAGCCGAAGCCGAAATGCAGCCGCAGGCGGCCTTCCATCTCGGTGAGCTCGGCCTGGGTCGCGATCCCGAACTGCCGGATGCCCCAGCCCGTGTCCTTCGGCGAGAGGACGTTCGCGTAATCGGCCTCGCTCTGCCCGCGCAGGTCGAGGGAGCCGTAGATCATCGCCGCCTCGAGCTCGAAGCGGAACTTCTTGTAGAGGAGCTGGAACCACACGTCGGGGATGACCATCTCCGCTCCCCGGTGCACGTACCCGCTCGCGACGGTGTCCGCGGTCGCGCCGAGCGGCGCGGACCGGTCGGGGTGCTCGGAGTCGACGTTCTCGTCGTTCGCCAGGGTCTGCTTCCGGTACGCGAAGTAGACGCCGCCGTTCACGACCATGTTGCCGCGGGCGAGATCGAGCTTCTGGAGCTCCGGGTTCTTGCGGCGGACGGCGACGAACACGTACTGATCGACGTCATCGGACTGGGCGAGATCGTAGGGCTGGCCCTCGAGCTCCTGGAGGGAGGCGCTCGTCGCGCCCTCGTTGGCCCAGTCCCACGCGCCGGCGAAGTAGAGGTCGTATTTCTTGATCCCCGTGACGAACATCAGCCGATCGACGGTCGACTGGTAGTCGGAGTCGTGCCCATCGCCGCTGTTCGCCACCATGCCGAGGCCCCAGTGGTTCGGCATCCGGCCGAAGCGCAGGAGGCCCACGGGGGTCATGTACTCGCCCCAGATCCGCTTGACGGAGATCGAGTCCCGGGTCGAGTTGATGCCGGCGCTCGGCGCCCACTGGGTGCTGGAGAAGGCCCCGAGCGGCGAGTACCCGCCCCGGCGGGCGACCTGGTAGCCGCCGCCGGCGCCCGGCTGGTTCGCGTACCCCTCCGGGGTCGAGCCGAGCACGACGTTGTCGAGGAGATCGACCTGGGAGAGGATCCGCAGGTTGTCGCTGATGTGCAGCTCGGGGTTCAGCCGGAAGCGCATGTTCGCGCCGGCCTGGGTGTCGCTCTTGCACCAGTGGAAATCGCGCGAGCCGCCGCTCGTGGTCTCGCTCGGGTCGCAGAGGTTGACCGCGTGGGTCGCGTCGTAGGAGTTGTCGGCCGGCTGGGGCCAGAGCGCCGCGTTGCGCGCGTCGGCGCGGCCGAGGGCGAAGCTGTTGAAGAGCTCCCACCGGAGCCGGTAATAGCCGTGGAACTCGAACGTCGGCCGCGCGTGGGCCCACCAGTCCTCGGCGTACACCTCGCTGGGGCGGGCGCCGATCTCCCCCTGGGTCGCCTTCCGCTCCGTCCCCTCGGCGGCCGCCGAGGGCCCCTCCGAGGCGGCCGGCCTGGCCGGCTGGGGCGCGGCCGGCGCGGCCGTGTCGTCGGCCGGCGGCATGAGCGGCTCGCGCGTCGGCGCCGGGGGCTCGAGCGCCTCCACGTCGCTGCCGCCGACCGGCGCCGCGCCGGGTTGCGCCGGGGTCGCCCCGGGCTGCGCCGCGCCCGGCTGCGCCGGCGGCGCGGTGGCCGCGCCGGGCTTCGCCGCGCCCGGCTGCGCCGGCGGCGCGGTGGCCGCGCCGGGCTGCGCCGGGGCCGCGGTGGCCGCGCCGGGCTGGGCGGGTGCCGCGCCGGGCTGCGGAGCAGGAGCGCCGGCCTGCCCGGCGGGCGGCTGCGCCGCCGGCGGCTGGGCCGGCCGGCGCGCCGGCTGGGCGGACGCGGAGGACGCGCCCAGCACGAGCGCGAGCGCGAGGCCCGACCGGAGGCGACGGCGAGGGGTGCCAGGGCTGCACGACGTTCCCGGAGACCGCGACGAGATGGGCATCTGCTTAATTCGTTCGCGCGTTTGGCCCCGCGCGCAGGATGAGGTTGATGTTCCGAGCTCTCGGCGGCCCGGAGGCCGGGCGCCGATGTCTCATGCCCGGCTTGTGTGGTCAAGGCGCCGCTCGGCCCCGACCCCTGGAACCCGCCCGCCCCCCGGAACCGCCCCCGGAGCCCCCCGAGCCGGCGCCCCGCTGCGCGCGCGCCCGGCGCCGTCCCGCGGCCCCCCGACCGCGCCCGTCCCGCCGTCCCCGACCGGCGCGCCCCGACCGCGCCCGTCCCGCCGTCCCCGACCGCAAGCAGCGGCTTCTTTGAGCCCTCTTGGAATTCTGCGCATGATCCGGGAAGATCCACCGCGTTGCGTTGGATGCCGCCGCGCGCGCCGGCTGCCGTACTCGCCTCACCGGTCCGCGCGGAGCGCCTCCGTCCCAGCGAACGTCCATCCTGGAACGGCCGTGCGCTGCCGGAGGCTCACCGACCGGGAAGATGCCTGAAAGGGGATAGATGAGAACGCTGCGAGCGCTGTGTCTGCTGTCGATCGTGGGCGCTGGGGTGGGGCTCGCCTCGGGCGTGGCGCGCGCGCAGGGGGCGGTCCGCGAGGGGGAGTTCTCGGTGCAGCGGTTCGAGCCGGCGCCGGGGTCGAAGAACTACCTGAGCGTCGAGGGCGCCCGGATGGAGGCGTCGCTCGGGGT
The DNA here is from genome assembly GCF_028553905.1 of Sorangium sp. So ce836. NCBI lineage: Bacteria > Pseudomonadati > Myxococcota > Polyangiales > Polyangiaceae > Sorangium > Sorangium sp. So ce836. The sequence continues at coordinate 8,995,817 of NZ_CP102233.1, forward strand.
CACGGCCGGCCTGATGTTCGACTACGCCCGGGAGCCGTTCGTCCTCGAGAGCTGCGTCTCGGCGACCGACTGCTCCTCCCCGGACGCCCGGGACCACCGGGAGCTGCCGGTCATCTCGGACATGCTGACCTGGAACGTGCTGGCCTCGATCACGCCGACGTCGTGGCTCCAGGCCGGCCTGCGCTTCCCGGTCGCCTACGTGAGCGGCCAGGGGGTCGACGCCGCCACCGGCGCGGCGGCCGCGGAGGGGCTGAAGGCGTTCGGCGCGGGCGACCCGACGCTCGAGGCCAAGGTGCGGTTCTTCGGCGGGCCGCGCGATCCGCTGGTGCTCGGCGCCGCGGCCGACGTGAGCTTCCCGCTCGGGCACGCGACCAGCGAGGGGAGCTACCTCGGCAGCTCGTCGCCGGTGACCGCGGGGCTGCGCCTCATCGTGGACGGCAGCGCGGGGCCGCTGTCGTTCGGGCTTAACCTGCGCGGCAAGCTGCTCCCCGAGGCGGCGCGGATCGCCTCGACCGAGGTCGGCCCGGTCGAGCTCCGGTACGGCGGGGGGCTCGGCTACCAGATCGCGCCGATGCTCCGCGTGCTCGCCGAGGGGTACGGCGCGACCCAGTTCAGCGCGCAGGGCGGGACGAACTCGCTCGAGGTCGACGGCGCGCTCCAGATCGCCCCGCGCGACCTCGGCCTCGTGTTCACGGTCGGCGGCGGCGCGGGCGTGGTCGAGGGCATCGGCGTGCCCGTGGCGCGCGGCATCGCGGGGATCCTCTTCGTGCACGAGCCCGGCGACGGGGACGCCGACGGCGTCGGCGATGCGGCGGACCGGTGCCCCGCGCTGCCCGAGGACCTGGACGGGATCGCCGACGAGGACGGCTGCCCCGAGGACGACGGCGACGGGGACGGCATCCCGGACGAGAGCGACCGCTGCCCGACGAAGCCGGAGGTCGTCAACGGGCTCGACGACAAGGACGGCTGCCCCGACGAGGTGGCGGATCGCGACAAGGATCGGGTCCCCGACGCGCAGGACAAGTGCCCGGATCAGGCGGGCCGGGTGCTCTTGCCCGAGCATTACGGCTGCCCCGACAAGGACGAGGACGGCGTGCCGGACCGGGTCGACAAGTGCGTCGACGCGCCCGAGGACACCGACGGGTTCGAGGACGAGGACGGCTGCCCCGACCCGGACAACGACCGCGACGGCGTGCTCGACCAGCAGGACGAGTGCGTCGACCAGCCCGAGGTGAAGAACGGCTTCAAGGACGAGGACGGCTGCCCCGACGAGCTCCCCGACAGCGACGGGGACGGGATCCCGGACGAGAAGGACCGGTGCCCGAAGCAGCCGGAGAACCTGAACGGCTTCGAGGATCTGGACGGCTGCCCGGACCGCGGCGCGAGCCTGGTGCAGGTCGGCGACGAGGACATCAAGATCCTCCAGCGGGTCGAGTTCGCGCTCAACAACGACAAGATCCAGGGCGCGCAGAGCTTCGCGGTGCTCGACGCCGTGGTGTCGGCGCTGAGCCTCCACCCGGAAATTTTCAAGGTGGAGGTCGCTGGCCACACGGACGACGCCGGGCCGGCGGACATGAACCGGTCGCTGTCGCAGCGGCGCGCCGAGGCGGTGGTCGCTTACCTCGCGAGCAAGGGCGTCGCCCCGGCGCGGCTCGTGGCGCGGGGCTACGGCCCGGACAAGCCGATCGACGACAACAAGACCGCCAAGGGCCGCCAGAAGAACCGGCGCGTCGAGTTCGTCATCGTGCACTCGGTGAAGAAGCCGCAGCAGGCGCCCGGGGATCCGGCGGCGACGGCGCCGGCAGCGCCGCCGGCAGCGCCGACAGCGTCGCCCGCCGCGGGGCCGGCGGCGCCGCCTGCGGCTGCTCCGCCTGGGGCCGCGGCGCCTCGGGCAGCGCCGTCGCCGGCGGCGCCGCTGCCGCTCGCGCCTCCGCCGCCGAAGCCCTGATCGCCCCTGTCCTGCGGCAGAGGGCCGCGTGGACGGGCGGATCTCGCCGTCCTCTCCTCTGGATCTCTCGGCCGAGCTGAGCGACGCTCCCGCCCGCGGCATCCCGCTCCGCGGGACGGAGCCATGGAGAAAGCGCTGATGAACCGGACACTCATTGCACTACCCCTCGTGCTGTCGTCGCTGTTCGCCGCGGGCTGCGGCCACTCCGAGCAGGAGTGGAAGGCGCAGCTCGCCAAGTACAACGACCTCCAGAACCGGAGCCAGAAGCGGGAGGCGGACCTCGAGAAGGAGCTCGCCGACGCGAAGCAGCGCGTCGAGGAGCTCGAGAAGAAGCTCGCGGACCAGGGCGCCGACATCTCGAAGATGAGCTCGACGCTGGAGGACCGCGAGAAGGCGCTGGCGGAGTACAAGGCGCGCGCGAAGCAGCTGGAGGCGATCCAGGCGCGGTTCGACCTGCTCCGGAAGAAGCTCGAGGAGCTGACCAAGCTCGGCCTGGAGGTCCGGGTCCGCCGGAACCGGATGGTCATCTCGCTGCCCGGGGACGTGCTGTTCGACTCGGGCAAGGACACCCTGAGCAAGGAGGGCCAGGAGATCCTGAAGAAGATCGCGGACGTCATCCGGGGCGACAAGTCGCTGGTCGATCGCGACTACCAGGTCGCGGGGCACACGGACAGCCAGCCGTACAAGAACGGCCCGTTCTTCGACAACTGGGGGCTCTCGCTGATGCGGGCGCGGTCCGTGCTGCTGTTCCTCATCGGCAAGGAGGGCCGGCTGCCGACGCGGCACTGGAGCGCGGCCGGGTTCGCGGACACGGACCCCGTGGCGGACAACACCACGCCGGCCGGCAAGCAGAAGAACCGCCGGTGCGACCTGGTGGTGGTGCCGGACGTGGACGAAATGCTCGACCTGACGAAGCTCGCCACGAAGTGAGGGCGGGCGCGAGGGCGGGGCTCGCAGGGCGGGCCCGCGCGCGGCGCGGGGGTGGCGCGGCCGGCAGATTCGTGATCCAGATCACGTCAGCATAAAAAAGCTGGGCGATTTCGGGATCCTGGCTCCTGGGTCGACCACAACGCGTTCTGGTGCCGGGCGTCCGGGGACGCCGGCGACCACATCGCGTTCTGGTGCCGGGCGTCCGGGGACGCCGGCGACCACGACGCGTTCTGGTGCCCGGGCATCCGGGGTTGCCGGCGACCACAACGCGTTCTGGTGCCCGGGTGTCCGGGGACGCCGGCGACCACATCGCGTTCTGGTGCCCGGGCGTCCGGGGACGCCGGCGACCACGACGCGTTCTGGTACCCGGGTGTCCGGGGGCGCCGGTGACCACATCGCGTTCTGGTGCCCGGGCTTCCGGGGAGGCCGGCGACCTCGACGCGTTCTGGTACCCGGATGTCCAGGTTCGCGAACGACGGGCGAACGCCACCACCAGGGCGCGCTGGCCACCTCGCGCTCCGCTCTCTAGACTCGCGCTGCGATGCCCCGCTGGTTCAACACGGCAGGCCCCTGCAATCCGGCCGATCACTACATGCTTCCGCCCGAAGAGCGGCTGCCTGGCGTACGCGACCTCATCGACCGCAAAGCCTATTTCGTTCTGCACGCGCCGCGGCAGATCGGGAAGACGACCTCGCTGCTGACTCTCGCCCAGGCGCTCACGCGCGAAGGGCGCTACGTGGCGCTCCTCGTATCGGCAGAGGTCGGCGCCCCATTTCCGGACGACCCCGGTGCTGCGGAGCTCGCGATGCTGAGCGAGTGGCGCGGCCTCGCCGGCTCGCAGCTACCGGCCGAGCTCCAGCCGCCGCCCTTCCCGGACGCGCCCCCCGGGCAGCGCATCGGGGCCGCCCTGCGCGCCTGGGCACAGGCCGCGCCGCGGCCGCTCGTCGTCTTCCTCGACGAGATCGACGCCCTGCGGGACATCACGCTCATCTCCGTCCTGCGCCAGCTCCGGAGCGGCTATCCAGGCCGCCCGCACGGCTTCCCGCACGCGCTCGCGCTCATCGGCCTTCGCGACGTGCGCGACTACAAGGTCGCCTCCGGCGGCGGCGACCGACTCAGCACATCGAGCCCGTTCAACATCAAGGTCGAATCGCTCACGCTGCGCAACTTCACCCGCGACGAGGTCGCCGCCCTGGTTGCCCAGCACACGGCCGAGACGGGCCAGGGCTTTCACTCGAGCGCCGTGGATCGCGCCTTCGAGCTCACCCAGGGCCAGCCGTGGCTCGTGAACGCGCTCGCCCGCCAGCTCGTCGATGTCCTGGTCAAGGATCGCGCGCAGCCCATCACCGCCGCGGACGTCGATCGCGCCAAGGAGATCCTGATCGAGCGGCAGGACACGCACCTCGACAGCCTGGTAGAGCGGCTGCGCGAGCCGCGGATCCGCGCCGTGATCGAGCCCATGCTCGCCGGCGGCACCCTCGGCGACGTGCCCGAAGACGACCGGCGATTCGCCGTCGATCTGGGCCTCGTGCGCCGCGCAGCGGAGGGCGGCCTCGTCATCGCCAATCCCATCTACCGCGAGATCATCGTGCGCCAGCTCGCGAGCGGCGTGCGCGACTCGCTACCTCGGATCCCGGCGACCTGGCTCACGCCGGACGGCCGCCTCGACGCCGATCGCCTCCTCGACGCATTTCTCTCCTTCTGGCGCCAGCACGGCGAGCCGCTCCTCGGCGCCGCGCCTTATCATCTCGGCCATCCAGCAGCGACACCCGCTCGCGCGGCCGATGCTCCGCTGTCCGTCCTGCCAGCTACGGAGCCTGCGGGCAGCAGCCTCGCTCGTCACAGCCGCACTCCGAGCAGGACCGCGCCGACGTCGTCCCGCAGTGTTCCTTGAGACGATCCCTCAACGCCTTGCGGGCGCGGTGCAGCCGCACCATCGCGTTGCCCGGCGTGACACCGAGCTCGGCCGCGACCTCCGTGACCGCGACACCGTCGACGATGACGCGCTTCAAGATGAGCGCGTACTCGGGCTTCAATCGTTCGGCCTGGACGAGCACGCACCAGCAGTCGACGCCGTCCTCCTCGATGGAGGGAAGCTCGAGCTCATCGACCGAGAGCGCCACGCCGTGCTTCTTGCGCAGCTCGTCGAGGAGGACATTGCGCACGACCCGCCCCACCCACGCCGCGGCTCGGGCCGGGTCGCGCACCTGGTCGCTCCGGACAAGCGCCCGCTCGAGCGCGCGCTGGAGAACTTCCTCGGCGTCGACGCCTGCTCTGGCCCTGCGTCTCACGCTCTCCAGCAGCTCGCCGCGCCGAGCGGCCAGGGCTTCGCGCACCGCCTGGGCCGCTCGGGTCAGCTTGTCGGGGTCCATGGACACCTCCGATTCTGCTCCCGGCGGGCTCTTCTCTCAACCCTCCCAGAAAATTTTGCGGCACAGCGAGACGCGCGAGGGCCTCCACCAGCCGCCTCGGCTCAGCTCGCAGCCTTCGCGTAAGGTTGGAGGGGGCTGCCCGTCGATCCTTGCGAGGTGGAGGCCCGCGATGGAGATGATGGAGAGGATCGAGGAGGCGAGCTGCGACCCTTGCACGAGCTGTTCCTCGGATACGGAGGAGGAGCGAGGACGCCCGGAGCACGTGGAGCGAGCGCTTCGGCTCGGGTACCTGACGGTCGGCTGGAACGTCGCCGAGGGCGTCGTCGCCGCCAACCCGGTTGAACGGCAAGACGGGAGATGGAGATGAGTCGTCCCTGGTTCGCCCTTGTTCTGTACGCCGTCTACATGGCGCTCGCCTTCGGATGGCGGTCGCTCCGCCAGCGCCGCGCGACCGGATCGACGGGGTTCCGCGGCATCTCGGGGCCCCCGGGATCGCTGCCCTGGCTCGGCGGCGTGCTCTTCGCGGTCGCGATGCTCCTCGGCCTGGCCGCCCCGGTCGCGGAGCTCGCCGGCTGGATCGGGCCGCTCGCCGAGCCTGGCCTCGTCGTCGTCGGGCTCGGGGCCGTCGCGACCCTCGCAGGGATCCTCGGCACCTTGTGGTCCCAGGGGGCGATGGGGGCGTCGTGGCGCATCGGCGTGAGCGAGGCGGAGCGCACGAGCCTCGTGACCCGAGGGCCGTTCGCCGTAGTGCGGAACCCCATCTTCAGCTTCATGATGCTGGCCGCGCTCGGGATGGCGCTCATCCTCCCGAACGCCGCTGCGCTCGCCTCGTTCGTGGCGCTGGTCACCGCGATCGAGCTGCAGGTCCGCGCGGTCGAGGAGCCCTACCTGCTCCGCGCCCACGGCGAGGCCTACGCCGCCTACTGCGCGAAGGTGGGGCGCTTTCTGCCGGGCCTCGGCCTCACCCGCCAATGACAGCGGTTTGGTGACGACATTGCAGGAGCTCGACATCACCAGCGCCGGCGAGCGTACGACGAGGTCGATACGTTAGCACCTACGCGCCGCTCAGCCGCCGAGCCACTGCCGCGCGAGCTCGAGCGTGCGGGCGTTGTCCGGAACGTCGCGGAGGAAGCGCTCGCGCCAGGTCGGGTCGCTGAGCTTCTCGGCGCGCGCGAGCAGCGCGTCCCTGGCCGACGCGATGGCGGCGCTCGCCTCGGCGCGCCGGCCGCTCGCGGCGAGCGCCTCGGCGTACGTCAGGCGGACGAACGGCTCGCCCTCTTCCAGGGTGCCGAACTCCGAGAGCTGCGCGCTCGCCTCGGCGGCAGCCCGCATCGCCTCGTCCGTACGCCCGAGCCCGAGGAGCGCGCGCACCAGCACAGCGATGGCCTGCACGCCGAGCGTCGGGGCGCTCTCCAAGAGCGCGATGGCGGAGCGCGCCTCGCGCTCGGCGGCCTCGAGGTCCCCCAGGCCGAGGACGATCTTCGCGAGGTAGCAGCGAGCGAAGAGCTCCGTGCGCACCATCCCCGCTCCCCGGCTCGACGTGACCGCCGCCTCGGCGAGCGCCCGCCCGTCGGCGAGTCGACCACGGCACGCCAGGACACGGGCGAGATTCGACTCCGCCGAGAGCTTCAGCTCCTGCAGCTGCAGCCGGTCGGACTCCTCCAAGACTTCGCGCAATGTCGATTCGGCCGTTTCGAAGTCGCCGAGCTCTGCATAGACGGATCCGAGGTTTCCGCGTTCACCACAGGCATTGCGTCGATCCCCGGCCATCTCGAAGGCGAGTATCGCGGCTTTCATGCGGTCCACGCCGGCGCCCAGATCGCCGGTGCAGATCGCATGGTAGGACCGCGCCAAGTGAAGCCGCGTGGCGACCACCTCGAGGCCTCCTGCCTCGACGCTCGCCAGCGCGCGCTCGACGGCCTCGACCAGCGCACCGCCCGCCGCGTAACGTCCGTTGAGCAGCAGCGCGATCGCACACTCGGCAAGGCAGATGAGCCTGACGGCCGTGTCGTCGCCCCGAGCGGCGGTATCCGCCGCGATGGCCGTCCAGCGCTCGACCTCATCAGGCCGGCCCAGCTTGGACGAGGCCAGCACGACCTGGGTAATGGCCGAGAACCACGCGGCCGAGCCGCGCTCCACCAGGCCCCCCGCCTCGCTCCCCCGCTCCGCGGCGAGCGCGAGATCGCCTCGCCACACATGGGCCTCCGCCTGGATCTGGCGGAATCTGCCGGCGGTCTCCCCGGTCGCGCCGCACCCGATGCCCCGATCGGCCCGCGCGATCGCCGCGTCGAGATCGCCGCCGCGCAGCGCCTCCTCGGCCGCGCGCAGGTACGCCTCCGCCGCCCGCGCCGGCACCCCGCCGATCTCGAAGTGCTCGGCCAGCACCATCGCGTCCGCGCCGCCGGCCCGGGCCAGCCAGTCGCCCGCGAGGCCGTGGCCGACGCGGCGGTCGCGCTCCGTGAGCATGCCGTACGCCGCCTCGCGCACCAGCGCGTGCCGGAACTGGTACTCCTCCTCGCCCGCGATCCGCGCCTCGGGCCGACGCACCAGCAGCTCGCGCCGCGAGAGCTCCGCGAGCGGCTGCTCGACCTGCGCCCCGCCCACCAGCGCCGCCATCGCCCCTCGCCACGACGTCTCGCCGAACACGCTCGCCGCGCGCAGCACCCGCCGCTCCTCGACATCCAGCGCCTCCAGCCGCGCCTGCACCATCGCGAGCACCGTCTCCGGCATGCCCTCGCCACGGCCCTCGGCCACCGCCCGGATCTGCTCCTCCAGCACGAACGCGTTGCCCTCGGCCCGCGCCAGCAGCTCGTCCACCTGCGCCCCGCTCACGCCGTCGCCGAGCACCTCGCGCACGAGCCGCTCGCCCGCGCGACGCGGCAGCGGCGAGAGGCGCAGCTGCAGCCCGATCCGATGCCGCCAGAGCTCGGGGAACAGCTCGTCCACCTCGGGGCGCGCCAGCGCCAGCACCAGCAGCGGCAGGTCCCTCGCGTGCTGCAGCGCCGCGTCGATCAGCCGCACCGTCGGCAGGTCGCCCCAGTGCAAGTCCTCCAGCACCAGCAGCACCGGCTGCCGCTGGCACTCGGCCTTCACGAAATCCTCGAACGCCTCGCGGATGCGGTCGCCCATCAGCACCGGGTTCTGGCGCGCCGCCTGCAGCTGCACATCCCCCTCGTCGGGGAACGGCGCCCCCACCAGCTCGCCGAGGAACGCCGCGACGTGCAGGCCCCTCGCCCCGAGCGTGTCGAGCTGCCCCACCCGGTCGAGCACCTTGCTCCGCCGCACCTCCAGCGCCTCGCCGTCGAGGATGCCCATGGCGCGGCGGAGCGCCTGGGCGACGAGGCCGAAGGGCGAGCCGGCCGCCATCGGGTCGGCCCTGCCGATCCAGATCGCGGCGCCCTCGCGCTGCTCCTTGAGCGTGCGGAGGAACTCCCAGGCGAGGCGCGACTTGCCGAGGCCAGGCGCGCCCATCACCACCACCGCGTTCGCGGAGGGCTCGTCCACGCAATGGCGCCACTCGGTCGCGAGCTGCGAGAGCTCGCGCTCGCGCCCCACGCAGGGCGTCGGCTTGCCGAGGAGCCGCGGGATGGTGTCCGGCTCCTCCTTCGGGCCGCGAAGCCAGCACCCGCCGGGCCCCCGTACCGTCTCGAAGCGGCTCGCGATCAGGCTGGCGGTCGCGTCATCGAGCCGGATCTCCCCGGGCGGAGGGCCATCGCGCCCGGCGATGAGCTGCGCGACCCGATCGATCAGCTCGCCGACCGGCAGCTTGCCCTCGACCTCGGTCAACCCGGTCGCGACGGACATGGGCACGGCGCCGAGCACCTTCCGGAGCGCGAGCGCGCAGTGGACCGCCCGCGCGGCGAGATCCGTGGGCGACTCGGCGCCGGACAGCGCGACGAGCCACCAGCGCGCTTGCAGCCGATCGAGGCGCCCGCCGTGGCGCGCCGCGATGTCCCGCAGCGCCTCGGCCCCCGCGGCGCCGTCGGCGTCGGTGAGCGTGGCGCCGGCCTCGGCGCCGCCGTCTTCGGCCAGGATGACGCACATCACCTTGCGCTCGGCCGTCGTGATCGCCTCGCCCGGCGCGACCGGCGCCGCGACCGCGCTCGCCCCGATCGAGAGCCCCTCGCCGGCCATGGCGGCGAGCTCCGCCGCGGCGGCGGCGCCGTCGCGCGGCCGCTCTCCCGCGTTCTTCGCCAGCATCCGCGCCACCAGGCGCTCGAGCGGCTCCGGGATACCGTCGCGGAGCTCCCCGAGCCGCGGCGGCTCTTCCAGGACGACCCGCATCAGGAGCGCGAGCGCGCTGTTGCCGAGGAACGGCGGGCGCCCCGCGAGGCACTGGAACAGCACGCACCCGAGCGCGAACACGTCGGCCCGGGCGTCGACCGGCGCGTCGCCGCGCACCTGCTCGGGCGCCATGTACCCGGGCGTGCCGAGCACGGCCCCGGGCGACGTGAGGATCGGCGCGAGCCGGAGGTGGCGCGCGATGCCGAAGTCGAGCAGCGTGACGCGCTCGACCGCGCCGCCCACGAGCATCAGGTTGCTCGGCTTGAGGTCGCGGTGAACGACGCCGAGCCGGTGGATCGCGCCGAGCGTCGTGGCCACGCGCGCGGCCAGCGCCACGCTCTCGGCGAGCGTGAGCGGCGCCCCGGCGAGCCGCTCCTCCAGGGTCACGCCGTCGAGCCACTCCATGGCCAGATACGGCTGCCCTGCGCCGGTCACCCCGTGCGCGACGTACTGCACCACGCCCGGCAGCCGCAGCGTCACGAGCGCCTCCGCCTCCCGCGCGAACCGGCGCAGGTCGTTGGCGCTCGCGCTCTGCAAGACCTTGAGCGCGACCGCCTGCTCGGACACCCGGTCGCGCGCGCGGTAGACGTCCCCCATCCCGCCGGAGACGGCGAGCTGCTCGATCTCGAAACGATCCTCGATCACGTCCGCTGCGCGCATGGCGGTTCCAATGTACTCCGCGCGAGCCGCGGGCCCCCGCGCGTGGATGTCCAGATGGCCGCCCCCCGGTCCAGATGGCCGCCGGGGATGTCCAGATGACCGCCCCCCATGTCCGGATGACCGCCCCCCATGTCCGGATGGCCGCCCCCCATGTCCGGATGGCCGACAGCTGTGCCCTGACGCGGGCGGTGAGCGGACACCGCCGCCACAGCGCACTGACCGTCCCGCGCTCGGCTCGCGGAAGCTCCTCCCCCGCGATCCAACCCGTAGGCCCTCGTGGAGGGAGCTCGCCGCGCGGGGCGGGCACGGGCTGGTGTCTGAGCCCATTTTACGTCCTGTGTCCGGCGCGCGCAGCGCGACGGGCACAGGACGTCTCAGGCGAGTTCAGCCCGTGCCCGCCCCGCGCGGCGAGCTCCCTCCACGAGGGCCGGGCCACCTCGGACAGGCTCTCTACTCCTCCGAGGCCGCCGCGCCCCCCGCCCCGGCTGCCGCCGCCGCCGCCTCCAGCTCGCAGCGCACGACCTCGACCTCGCCATCCGCGAGCTCCGGCCGCTCCACGAGCGCGTGCGCGCCCGCGCGCACCGCCGTGAGCACGTCCCCCAGCGCCGGCTTCAGCCGCGCCAGCGTCGCGGCGTTCGCCCCGAGCGCGAGGTCGGTCACGACGCGCCCCACGCTCGCGCCGAGCTCGCTCTTGCGCTTGTTGACCGCCGCCATCGCCGCCGCCGCCAGATCCAGGAGCCCCGGGTCCGAAGGCGCCGCGACCTCCGCGAAATCCGCCGCCGAAGGCCACTTCGCCCGGTGGATCGAGGCCTCGCCCGTCTCCTCCGCGTACACCCAGCGCCAGACCTCGTCGGTGATGTACGGCAGGACCGGCGCGAACAGCCGCAGCAGCACCGACAGCCCGAGCCGCAGCGCCGCCACCGCCGAGCCGCGCGCCGCCTCCCCGGCGCCGCCCTCGCCGCGCGCCCGCGCCTTCGCGAGCTCCAGGTAGGCGTCGGTGAACCAGCGCCAGAAGAAATCCTCGGTCCGCTCGAGCGCCGCCGCGAACTCGTGCTCGTCGAACGAGCGCGTCGCGTCCTCCACCACCGCCGACAGCTTGTGCAAGAGCGCCCGGTCGAGCTCCTCGGAGATCGGGTGGACCTCCGCCGACTGGCTGAGCACGTACTTGCTCGCATTCCAGATCTTCGTGACGAGCCGCTTGCCGATCTTCAGCACCTTCTCGTCGAACGCCGTGTCCGTGCCGAGCCGCGCGCTCGCCGACCAGTAGCGGACCGCGTCCGAAGAATACGTGTCGAGCAGGTGCATCGGCGTGACGACGTTGCCCTTGCTCTTCGACATCTTCTTGCGATCCGGATCGAGGATCCACCCGGAGATCGCGACGTGGTGCCACGGGACCGACGACTCGTGCAGCATCGCCTTCGCGATCGTGTAGAACGCCCACGTCCTGATGATGTCGTGGGCCTGCGGCCGCAGATCGGCCGGGAAGAGCCGCGCGTGACGCGCCGGATCGTCCCCCCAGTGAGAGCTGATCTGCGGCGTGAGCGAGCTCGTGAACCACGTGTCGAAGACGTCGGACTCGGCGGTGAAGCCGCCGGGCTGGTCCCGCTGCGACGCCTCGTACCCGGGCGGCACGTCGACCGTCGGGTCGACCGGGAGCATCTCGCGCGTCGCGAGCAGCGGCCGGCTGTGATCCGGGTTGCCCTCGGCGTCGAGCGGATACCAGACCGGGAACTGCACGCCGAAATACCGCTGGCGGCTGATGCACCAGTCGCCCTGGAGCCCCTCGGTCCAGTTGCGGTACCGGAGGCGCATGAAATCCGGGTGCCACTTGATCTTGTCGCCGTACTCGAGGAGCTCGGCCTTCTTGTCGGCGAGCCGGACGAACCACTGCCGCGTGGGCACGAACTCGAGCGGCTGGTCGCCCCGCTCGTAGAACTTCACCGCGCGCTCGATCGGCCTCGGCTCGCCCCGCAGCGCCGGCCCCCGGCCGGGCGCCGCCGCGTGCTCCTCGCGGCGGAGCAGCTCGACCACCGCCGCGCGCGCCTGCTTCGCCCCCCTGCCCTGGAGCGGCGCATACGCGGCGTTGGCCGCGGCCGGGTCGCGGCTCTCCCACGCGCCCTCGCCGAACGTCACCGGCAGGACACGGCCGTTCTTGCCGAGCATCTGCCGGAGCGGGAGCTTCTGCTCCCGCCACCAGATCACGTCGGTCGCGTCGCCGAAGGTACAGACCATCAGGATGCCCGTGCCCTTCTCGCGATCCACGAGCGGGCTCGGGAAGATCGGCACCGGCGCGCGGAAGATCGGGGTGAGCGCCGTCTTGCCGAAGAGGTGCTGATACCGCGGGTCCTCCGGGTGCGCCGTGACGCCGACGCAGGCCGCGAGCAGCTCCGGGCGCGTCGTGGCGATGACGAGCTCCTCGGCCGTCCCCTCCACCGCGAACGCGACGTCGTGGAACGCGCCCGATTGCGGGCGATCCTCGACCTCCGCCTGGGCGACCGCGGTCTGGAAATCGACGTCCCACATCGTCGGCGCGAAGACCGAGTAGAGGTGGCCCTTCTCGTGGAGATCCAGGAACGACAGCTGCGCCGTCCTGCGGCAGTGATCATCGATGGTGGTGTACTCGTTCCGCCAGTCCACCGAGAGGCCCACCCGGCGGAAGAGCGCCTTGAAGACCTGCTCGTCCTCGCGCGTGACCTTGTGGCAGAGCTCGATGAAGTTGGGCCGCGACACGATGCGCGGCGGCTCCTTCTTGATCGTCTCCGGCGAGGCCTGCGGCAAGGTCAGGCCGCGCTCGTACGGCGTGCGCACGTCCGTGCGGACGTGGAAGTAGTTCTGCACGCGCCGCTCGGTGGGCAGGCCGTTGTCGTCCCAGCCCATCGGGTAGAAGATGTTGAAGCCGCGCATCCGGCGCTGGCGGACGACGACGTCCGTGTGCGTGTAGCTGAAGACGTGGCCGATGTGCAGCGAGCCCGAGGCGGTCGGCGGCGGGGTGTCGACGACGAAGGTCTCCTCGCGGGGGCGCGACGGGTCGTATCGGTACGTCCCGTCGGCCTCCCACACGTCGGCCAGGCGCAGCTCGGCGACGGGCGAGTCGAAGTGCTTCGGGAGCGTCGCGGGATCGATGGAGCGGAACGTCTTCTTGATCGTCACGTGGTCACCTGCAGAACAGACCCCGCAGGAACCTCCCGCGGGGCCGGCATCCTACGTCGTCCCCCGGGTGCCGCTCAAGGCGCGCCGCGCCCGCGCGGCGGCGATCCGCGATCGCATCCGCGCATCCGCCAGAGCCCGGCGGCTCCGCCGGCGCGCGCGCCGTGGAGAGGAGAGGAGAGGCCGGCGCCCAGGTCGTGGAGGACGCCGGCGGCGCCGCCGCGGAGATCGCGGAGAGGCGGGCGCCTCGATCGCGGCGAGGCCGGGGGCTCAGTCGTAGCGCTCGACGTGGACGTGCTTGCGGGGGACGGCGAGCTCGCCGCGGGCGAGCTCGCGAACGGACGAGACCATCCGATCGAGGCCGCAGATGAAGACGTGCGGCGCCGGATCGCCGCTCTTCTCCGCGAGCTCCCGGTAGAGCTCGGGCACGTGCGCCTGCACGTAGCCGCGGCGGCCGGCCCACGACGGGCCGCCGCGCGAGAGCGTGATCTCGTAGCGGATCCGGTCGGATCCGCGCGCGAGCGCATCGAGCTCGTCGCGGTAGATGACGTCCTCCTCGAAGCGCGCGCCGAACAGGATCCACAGGTGCGGCGCGGCCAGCCCCGCGCGCAGGGAGGCGCGCAGCATGCTCCGGAGCGGCGTGATGCCGGTGCCGGTCGCGACGAACAAGGAGGGCGCGGAATCCCCGGGATCGCGGGTGAAGAGCCCGTGCGGGCCGATGGCGCGGAGCGTGGCGCCGGGCTCGAGCCGGTGCAGGTGCTCCGAGCCCGCCCCGCCCTGCACGAGCGTGACCGCGAGATCGAAGCGGGGCGAGCCGTCGGGCGCGGATGCGATGGAGTAGGCGCGCTTCACCTCGCCGCCCGGGAGCGGGAGGACGAGGTTGACCCACTGGCCCGCCTCGAACAGAAACGACCTCCCGTCGGCGCGCTCGAACGAGAGCTCGCGCACGAAAGGGCTGAGGGGCCGGGCGGCGACGAGGCGGGCTTCGAACGGTTCGGCGTGGATCATGGTCGGGCCCCGGCGGGGCTCGGCTGCGAGGCCGCGCGGGTGGCGAGGTCTTACCGCAGCCTGCGCCCCGGCCCAATCGCGATCGCAGCCGGGAGGGCGCCGCCGGAGGGCGCGCAATCGCGGGAATCACGGGCTTCCGCACCCCGCGCCGCCGGAGCGCGGGGCCGGGCCGCCGCCCGGGCCCGCGCTCCGGCGGGGAGCCGTCGCGGGCTCTACCGCACGCCCATGCGGCGGCGCTGCGGGATGTTCACCGCCGGCCGGGAGCGATCCAGGTTGGGGAGCGCGCGCGGCGGGCGGGGATCCCGGTGCGCGGGCTTCTGCGCGGGGAGCTGCCCTCGCTGAGCCGGGCGCTGGTCGGGCGACTTGGCCGAGCCCAGCGCGAGATCGGAGACGGGGAGATGCGCGCGTCGCTGCATAGAATCCTCCATGGAATCGGTCATCAACACATCGGGAAGAGCACCCAGGCTGAAAGAAACCTTCGAAGAACCGGCTCTCATACACCCTCCATTCATCGTGCGACCCCGGACTCAGGACGGATCGAACCCGCGAGGGACGCTGGCTCTCTGGGCCTCTCCCTGCTCGCTCGACCGGCGCTCTCTCGACGCAACTCCGCCGTTCGTCGGGACGGGACGGTCCGCCTCGCCGCACGCTCCCCGTCGAGACGACTCAGCGTCTCGACGTCAGGAGAGATGACGATTCGGCCCGTCGCGCCACGACGGCTCGGTGCTTCGAGCGCGCGGCCAGCGAGCGCGGGACGATCGCCAGGAGATCACGAATCTCCCGGCCATCGACCTCCAGCGCCTCGGGCTCGTCCGCTCGTCGCCCCCGCTCCGTCCAGCGCACACACGACGCGAGCTCGCGCGGGGAACCGCGGGCCGCTGTCGTGGCTGCTCATGCGCGACAACACAGGGTGGGACGCCGTGCCTACCTGGGCAACAGGCGTTCATCTCTTCCTACGCCGAGTAGCTACTACCCTGAGTAGGCCCCTGAGGGTCCGCGCAACGGAGCGGTGGTTTCAGCGAGAGATGCGCATGGTGGACGCGGGCTACGCGTCGAGAGGGACACTAGCACTCGACCTCGATCTTGCCCAGCACTTTTTGTGGAGGAGGGCTGTCCTGCTGCGAGCCTCGCGTCGGCTCGCGGCCCCACGCCGCGGACATCGACGATGGATATCGCTGAGCTGGAGACACCGGCGCTCGTGCTCGATCGCGCGCGCCTCGACCGCAACCTCGAGCGCATGGCACGCCGCTGCGGATCCTGCCCAACCACGCTTGCGCGACCGCCGCGCAGCGCGCGCGGTACCATGTCGTGGCCGGGGGACGGCGATCGAGGCGGTGCGGGAGCGCTCCGGCGGGTGGTGATGGCGCCCGGCGCTCAGAACGCGACGCGCAGCCCCGCGCTCAGGGGGCCTGCGCCGGGCGACGCGGCCACGGCGCCCGGACCGACGAGGAGCCGCGCGACGGCGGGCGCGCTCGGCGCGTCGTCTCGCCGCACCCGCCGCTTGCCGAACACGTAGAGCGGCAAGCCGACGGCGACCCCGGCCACGCCGCCGAGCGCGGTGGCGATCGCCACCTCGGACGCCTCGGCGCGCGCGGCGCTGCTGTCGTCGTGGCTCGCGAAGACCAGCACGGCGCCGCTGAGGATGGCGGCGCCGCCCAGGGTCGTGAGGACGAGCCCCGAGATCACCATGACCGGGCTGTTCCACTCCGTCGTCCGCTCCTCGAAGTCGCGGAACGCCGCCCTCGCCGCCGCGAGCTCCAGCTCGATCCGGCGCTGCTCGGCGCGCCGCTCGTCCGCGGAGCCGATCTCGTGGACGCGGCGGGCCTGGCCCTCCAGCGCCGCGATGCGCGCCTCGTGCGCGGCGGCGGTCTCCTCCCACGTGGCCCCGGGCGGGACCCCCGCCACGGCCGGCGCGACAGCGGGCGCCGGCGCCGGGGTCGAGGCGGGCGCCGCGGGCGGCGCGGGCGGCTCCGCGGCCACGGAAGGCGCCGCCGCCGCGGGAGGCGCGGGCGGCTCCGCGGCCACGGAAGGCGCGGCCGCCGCGGGAGGCGCGGGCGGCTCCGCGGTCACGGAAGGCGCGGCCGCCGCGGGAGGCGCGGGCGGCTCCGCGGCCACGGAGAGCGCGGGCGCCGCGGCAGCCAGGCCCAGCGCCCACGCGACGACACGACGGCGCGCCGCAGCCGCGCGCGGGCGCGCGATGCGGAGGTGGACCTGCTCCATGCGCGCAGCGTCGCCCCTCGACAGGGCCGGGTCAAGGCGCGGGCGTCCGAGAGCACGAGACCTTCGCTCCGCAGGAAACAGGCGCGCCGGCGGTCCGCGCGCCGGCTCGCCGCTCACGCCTCGCGCGGCCGGCCGCGGCGCCGCCCCCCCTCCCCGGCCGGCCGCGCGTCGGCGGCCACGCGGAGCAGCTCCTGGAAGTGCCGCTCCACCGGGCCGAGGTCGATGCCGTCCATGAACGACGTGAACGCGAAGTACGGCAGCAGCGTCTGCCAGGCGCGCAGCCAGCCCGGGAGGTAGCGCGGCCGCTCCAGCACGCCGGCGGCGCGCAGCTCCGCCAGCACCGCGATGTCGTCGAGCGCGATCCGGCCGCACACGAGCAGCTCCACCTCGTCGCGCAGCCCGCCGCGAAGGACCGCGGCCAGGAAGGCGTAGACCTCGAGCAGCCCGGCCAGGTAGCAGGCGTCCTTGGTGAACGGCGCGCCGCCCTCGACGAGCCCGCCGCGGCACACGCGCTGGGCGTCGAAGTAGGCGTCGCGGCGCTCGGCGCCGCGCTCGCGCAGGTGGCGGTAGAGATCGAGGAAGCTCGCGCCCTGCTCGGCCATGTCCACGAGCCGCACCCGCTCGGCGAGCCGGGTGAGGCGGCCGATGGAGAGCGAGCGGCTGTAGAGCTCGGCGAAGATCGCGAGCCCCTCCTGCGTGCGCGTGGTGCGGGGGCCGCCCGAGCGCAGGAACGCGCACCGCGGCTGCGCCGCGCCGTTGTGCGCGGTGAGCGCGTGCGTCTCGACCTCGTGGTGCCACAGCCCCTCGGCCTCCCAGGCCGCGAAGGTCGCCTCCGGCCGGATGCGGACCCGGCTCATGCCGGCGACCACCTTGGCCGTGATGCGCGGGTCGACGGTGATCTCGAGGTCGAGCCGCGGCGCCCGGCCGGCCACGCGGGCGGCGAGCATGTCCCGGAGCGCGCCTGCATCGAGCGGCTCCTCCTCGGGATCGCTGGCCTCGTCCCAGCCGTGGACGCGCAGGCGCTCGGTGAGGTGCTCGGCGAGGTCGATGTTCCTGAGCGAGCTGCCGAAGAACCGCGAGCGCGCGCCGCCGTAGAGCTCCTGCGACCGCGCGGAGAACGCGGCCGTGCCCGCGGCCTCGAGCAGCTCCGCGGCCTGGATCTGCGCGCGGACGTTGTCCCGCAGCCAGTCGAGCGCCGGCGCGTCCCCGTCGATGGAGGCGAGGAGCTCGCGCAGCTCGGCGACGCGCCGCGCGAGCCCGTCGCGATCGACGCGGTACTCGACCTCGGGGAGGCGGTCCTCGCCGGCGGCGAAGAAGCGCTCCTCCACCTCCCGCGGCCAGGCGATGTCCTCGAGCAGCTTGAGGGCCTTGCCCTCCGCCAGGCGGCCGCCGACCCGATCGAGCTGCTCCAGCACGGCGCGGTCGATGCTCATCGATCGCAGGATCGCCGAAACCGCGAGACGCCGGAACCATCATTCCCTCGACGAGGCAGCGATTGCCATCTTCCGTCGCTTTTTGGAGCGCCGTCGTCGCGTTCGCCTGCGGGCTCCGGCGATCCAGCGCGGTTGCACGCAGCGAGGGTGTTCCGGGGCTGGCTCGAGAGCGTCCTTTGGCCCACACCCGAGACACGAATGCTCCGCGCCGAGCACGGTTGACCGTGGACCCGCCGGAGAGCCGATGATACGGTCCGGCCGATGTCGGAGAGTGTAGCTCAACTCGAAGAACACCGCGCGGCGCTCACCGGACACTGCTACCGGATGCTGGGTTCGGTGGTCGACGCCGACGACGCCGTCCAGGAGACGATGGTGCGCGCCTGGCGGAGCCTCGATAAGTTCGACGGGCGCTCGTCGCTGCGCACCTGGCTGTACCGCATCGCGACGAACGTCTGCATCGACCTGCGGGCCGACCGCGCGCGCCGGGCGCGCCCCATCGAGGAAGGCCCGGTCGGCACCGTGGACGACACGCTCGAGACGCGCCCGCGCACCCACTGGCTGGAGCCCGTCCCCGACGCGCACGCCCTGCCGGCGGACATCGACGCCGCGGAGCGGGCGATGCTCCGCCAGAGCATCCGCCTCGCGTTCGTCGCGGCGCTCCAGCACCTGCCGCCGAAGCAGCGCGCCGCGCTGCTGCTCACGGAGGTGCTCGGCTGGTCCGCCGCGGAGGTCGCCGACAGCCTCAACACCTCGGTCGCCGCGATCAACAGCGCGCTCCAGCGCGCGCGGGCGACGCTCGCGAGCCGCGATCTCGGCGACGCGCGCCCCTCGCTGCCGGAGCCGCAGTCCGCGCTGCTCGACCGCTACGTCAACGCCTTCGAGCGGTACGACGTCGACGCGCTCACGGCGCTGCTGCACCAGGACGCGACCCTGTCGATGCCGCCGTTCACCCTGTGGCTCCGCGGCCACGAGTCGATCCGCGCCTGGTTCCTCGGCCCGGGAGCGGGCTGCCGCGGGTCGCGGCTGATACCGACGGCGGCGAGCGGCTCGCCCGCGTTCGCGCAGTATCGCCCGGCGCCGGAGGGCGGCCATCGGGCCTGGGCGCTCATCGTCCTCGACGTCGCGGGGGACCGCATCGTCAGCATGACGTCCTTCCTCGACACCGAGACGCTCTTCCCGCGGTTCGGCCTGCCGCTCGATCTACCGGCGTAGCCGCGGGCGCCCTGCCTGCCTAACCGCGGCGCCCTCCCGGCCTGGCCACGGGCGCCCGGCCAGCGACGGGGCGACGATTTTTTTCTGAGCGACCGATGAGTCCTGACGGGGCCGGGGGTCTACGGGGGTGAATCCAACACGGAGGCACCCATGACCGTCACCATCGCCAGCATCGATCATCGTGACCAGGATCTCGTGACCCGGCCCCAGGCCAAGGCGCCGGCCCGCGCGGCGGCGCCCGACGCGGCGCCGTCCAGGCGAGCCGTGTGGGCGGGCCGCGTCCTGAGCGGGCTGGCCACGCTGTTCCTGACGTTCGACGCCGCGGTGAAGGTGCTGAAGCTGTTCCCCGCGGAGGCGTCGACCGCCGAGCTCGGGTTCCCGGCGCACCTCGTCCCCACCCTCGGCTACCTCCAGCTCGTTTGCCTCGTGGCCTACCTGATCCCGCGCACCGCGGTGCTCGGCGCGATCCTGTGGACCGGCTACCTGGGCGGCGCGATCGCGATCCACGTGCGGGTCGAGAACCCGCTCTTCAGCCACACGCTCTTCCCCATCTACGTCGCCGCGTTCCTCTGGGCGGGGCTCTGGCTGCGCGACCGCCGCGTGCGCGCGCTGACCGCGAGCCCGTCGTCGCAGGGCCGATGAGCTTCACGTTTCACGAGAGTCCATCACGGTAAAAGGAGAAGCGAGCCATGACCACAAAGAACCCCCGCAAGCTCTTCGTCAACCTGTCCGTCCGCGACCTGAAGCGATCGATGGAGTTCTTCAGCAAGCTCGGGTTCGAGTTCAACCCGCAGTTCACGGACGAGAAGGCCGCCTGCATGGTCGTCAGCGAGGAGGCCTATGTCATGCTCCTCGTGGAGTCGTTCTTCAAGACGTTCATGAAGAAGGAGATCTGCAGCACGAGCACGCACACCGAAGGGCTCTTCGCGCTCTCGTGCAGCAGCCGGGCCGAGGTCGACGACATGGTGAAGAAGGCGGTCGCGGCGGGCGGGTCGCACGCGATGGATCCGCAGGATCACGGCTTCATGTACGGATGGAGCTTCTACGATCCGGATGGCCACCACTGGGAGGTCATGTGGATGGATCCCAAGGCGATCCAGCCGTAGCCGGCGGGGCGCGGGCGCGCCGCCTGGAAGAGCCCCATGAGGGCGGGGAGGTGGGGAGATCATCGTCCGTTCTCCCCGCCTCCCCGCCTCCATGCCCCGGGCCGAACCACGGCCAGCCCGCCCCTCGAATCCCTGAGTCGCGATCCAGGAGGCCGCCGATGATCAAGGTCTACAACTTCGCGCGCGGGGCCCGCGGTCTGCGGGTGATGTGGCAGTGCGAGGAGATGGGTTTGCCCTACGAGGTCGAGACGGTCTCGTACCCGCCGAGCGAGGCCTATCGCGCGCTGCACCCGCTCGGCAACGTGCCGTTCCTCGAGGACGAGGGCGGCGTGGCGATCCACGAGTCCGTCGCGATGATGCTTTACCTGGCGCAGAAATACGGGCCCACGCCCCTCTTGCCCGACAAGGACGATCCGGCGCTCGCGCGCGTGCTGCAGATGACCGTGTTCGGCGAGGCTGCGATCGGGGCGGGCGTCAACGCCCTGCTGACGGCGCATTTCGGCGCGCCGGAGGCGGACAAGCGCAACTGGTCGGTCGTCGCGCACGAGGCGAACGTCGAGCGGGCCCTGCGCTTCGCGGCCGACCTGCTCGGCGACAGGCCGTTCCTCGCCGGGGAGCGCCTCACGCTCGCCGACATCTCGGTGAGCACCGCGATCGGGATCGTTCGCGGCGCGCTCGGCAAGGCGCTGCCCGACGAGCTCGCCGCCTACCAGGAGCGAATCGCCGCACGGCCGGCGCTCGAGCGCGCGCGCGCGAGGTGCCGCGGCCAGGAGGGCCCGGCGCGCGCCTGAGCGCGACGCGGGCTCGTCCCCCCTCTGCCCTAGCGCTTCGGGCGCTCCCCCTTGCCCTCCCGTTCCTTCAGCTCCTCCAGCAGGTCGTCGAGGCGCTCGTAGCTGCCCTCCCAGAAGCGCTTGTAGTTGTCGAGCCAGCCGCTGGCGTCCTCGAGCGGCTTGGCCTCGATCCGGCAAGGCCTGCGCTGCGCATCGCGGCCGCGCGAGATCAGACCCGCGCGCTCCAGCACCTTGAGGTGCTTGGAGATCGCGGGCTGGCTCATCGCGAACGGCTTCGCCAGCTCGGTCACCGACGCCTCGCCGGACGCGAGGCGCGCGAGGATCGCTCGCCGTGTCGGATCGGCGAGCGCAGCGAACGTTGCGTCGAGGCGCTCGGATGGGGTCATTGCATAACTCCTTGGTATAAAAACCATTTAGTTATACAATCTGGGGCCCGGACCGTCAAGCCTCCAGGCGATGGCGGCTCGGCCCGGGGGCTCCGCTCGCGTCACGCGCGCCGCGCGGCTACGTGCGCAGCGCGGTGAGCACGTCCTGCAGCGTGGCGCCGACCACGGGCTTGGTCAGGTGCAGGTCGAAGCCGGCCCGCCTGGACCTGGCCTGATCGTCGGGCCCGCCATAGCCCGAGAGCGCCACCAGGTAGAGCGCGTCGCCGCCCGGCGCGGCCCGCGCCCGGCGCGCGACCTCGTAACCGTCGATGCCGGGCAAGCCGATGTCCACGAAGGCCACCTCGGGGCGCAGGTCCAGAAGCTTCTTCACACCCTCCAGCCCGTCCACCGCCACCGTCACCTCGTGCCCCAGCGCCTCGATGTACGCCCGCATCACCCGGCGCACGTCCTCCGCGTCCTCCACGACGAGCACCCGGCGCCGGCCGGCCGCCGCCTCGGGCGCCTCGGCGCGCTGCGCCGGAGGCGGCGGCGGCTCGTCGCGCGGCGCGAGCGGCGGCCCCTCGCGCGGCACGGGCGGCCCGGCGCTCGAGGCAGGCTGCGGCGCCGCCCGCGGGCCGAGCGGCAGGCGCACCGTGAACTCGCTGCCCTGGCCCGGCCCGGCGCTCGCCGCGGCCACGCTGCCGCCGTGCAGCTCCAGGAGCCGCCGCACCAGCGTGAGCCCGAGCCCCAGCCCGCCCGTGCTCCGGTCGATGGTCTGGTCGACCTGCGTGAACAGATCGAACACCTTCTCGAGCATCGCCGCCGGGATGCCGCGGCCCGTGTCGCGCACCCGCAGCACGGCCTCGGGCGCGCCGACCGCCGCCTCGCGCGTGAGGCGCACCGAGATCGAGCCCCCCGGCGGGGTGTACTTCGCGGCGTTGGTCAGGAGGTTCGTCACCACCTGCTCCAGCCGCGTCGCGTCGGCCCGCATGCCGAAGTCCCCGGGCCCCACCGACAGCGACACGTCATGGCGCCGGGCCTCGACGGCCGGCCTCACCGCGGCGGCGGCGCTCTGCACCACCGCCGCGAGATCGACGTCCTCGAGGCGCAGCTCCACCGTGCCCCGCGTGATGCGCGACACGTCGAGCAGATCGTCCACCAGCCGCACGAGGTGGCCCATCTGCCGCCGCGCGATCTCCCGGTAGCGCGCCGACGCGGGCCCGTCGCCGTCCGCGTCGTCGAGCAGCGTCAGCGACAGGCTGATCGAGGCCATCGGGTTCCGGAGCTCGTGCGCGAGCATCGCGAGGAACTCGTCCTTGCGCTGATCGGCGAGCTTCAGCGCCTCGACGAGCGCCTCCACGCGCCTCCGGGCGCGCACCTGGTCGGTCACGTCGAACGCGAACACGAAGACGCCCTCGATCGCCCCGTCGCGATCGCGCATCGGCTGGTAGACGAAGTTGAAGAACACCTCCTCCGTCGTGCCGTCGCCCCGGCGGTCGAGCCGCACCGGGAGCTCCTTGCCGACGATGGGCTCGCCGGTGCGGACCACCGCGTCGAGGAGCTCCCAGATGCCCTGTCCCTCGAGCTCGGGCAGGGCGGCCCGGATGGGCTCGCCCACGAGCGCTCGACCGCCGACGAGCTGCTGGTAGAGCGGGTTGACCACCTCGAAGACGTGCTCCGGCCCGCGGAGGATGGCGATGGGCCCCGGGGCCTGCATGAAGAGGTCGTTCAGGTACTGGCGCTGCCCCTCGGCCTCGCGCCGGCGGCGCGCGAGCTCCACGTGGATGCGGACCCGCGCGAGGAGCTCCTTCGCGGAGAACGGCTTCACGAGGAAGTCGTCGGCGCCGGCCTCGAGGCTGTCGACGCGCGCCTCCTCGCCCGCGCGCGCGGAGAGCATCACCACGGCGACGCCGCGGGTGCGATCGTCGGCGCGCAGCGCCCTGAGCAGGCCGAAGCCGTCGAGCCGCGGCATCATCACGTCGGTGAGCACGAGATCCGGCGGGTGGGCGCGGGCGCGCTCCAGGGCGGCTCGACCGTCGGCCACGGCCTCCACCGTCCACCCCTCCGCCACGAGCAGCCGCAGCGCGTACTCGCGCATGTCCGCGTTGTCGTCGGCGACGAGGATGCGCCCCGGCAGCCGCCCGGCCGGCCCCTCGCCCGCCGGCCGGGACGCCGGCGCCTGCTCGCCGCGGAGCCACTGCGCGGCCTCGTCGAGGAAGGGCGCGGCGTCCCGCCCCCCCGCGACCGGCGCCGAGGCCGGCGCGACGCGGTCCTCGGGCAGGTGCGCCTTGCCGAGCGGGATGGACACCGTGAAGCGGCTGCCCTCGCCCAGGCGGCTCTCCACGGCCACGGCGCCGCCGTGGAGCTTCGCCAGCTCCTGCACCAGGGCGAGGCCGATGCCGCTGCCCTCGTAGCTGCGGCCCCTGGCCCCCTCGACGCGGTGGAACCGCTCGAACACGTGCGGCAGCTCGGCCTCCGGGATGCCGGTGCCGGTGTCCGCGACCGACAGGACGGCCCGCCCGCCGGCCGCCTCCAGCGAGACCCGGACGCCCCCCGTGAAGGTGAACTTGAAGGCGTTCGAGACGAGGTTGAGCACGATCTTCTCCCAGAGCTCCCGGTCGACGTAGGCCGGCTCGGCGAGCGGCGGGCAGTCCACCGTGAGGGAGAGGCCGGCCCGCTCCAGGAGCGAGCGGAACGAGCTCGCCAGGTCCGCGGTGAAGGAGCCGAGATCGGTCGGCTGGTAGCTCGCCTGGATGCGGCCCGCCTCGATGCGCGAGAAGTCGAGCAGCGTGTTGACGAGCCGGAGGAGCCGGAGGCTGTTGCGGTGCACGATCGCGAGGCGCTCGCGCTGCCGGGGAGGCAAAGGCTGCTCGGCGTCCGCGAGGCCGTCCTCCACCGGCCCGAGGATCAGCGTCAGCGGCGTCCGGAACTCGTGGCTGACGTTGCCGAAGAAGGCCGTCTTCGCGCGGTCGAGCTCGGCGAGCGCCTGCAGCCGGCGCTGCTCCCCCTCGCTGGCCCGGGCGCTCTGGATCGCCGTCGCGCAGTGGCCGGCCACGAGCCGCAGGAAGGCGCGGTAGTCGTCGTCCAGCACGAGCCGGGGGCTGACGCCGGCGACGAGGAACCCGGCCGGCCGCCCGCCGGCGCCGGCGCGGGGGAGCGGCAGCACCACCGCCCGGCGCGCCGCGTCCGGCCACGGCCCTCCCGGGAGGGGGCCGACGCCCGCGGGCAGCTCGGCGAGATCCACCTCCGCTTCCTCACGCAGCGCGCGATGCAGCGGCCACACCGCGCCGGAGGCCGCGGCGTCGAGGCTCGCCGCCGCCGGCGCGGCGGCGTGGCCCGGGTCGAGCCCGGCGGTCGCCGCGAGGCGGGCCTGCGCGCCGCCCTCGTCGGCGAGATAGAGCAGCGCGAACGGCAGGTCGCGCCCGGCCTCCGCCACGGTGCCCATCATGACGCGACAGGCATCCTCGACGTTCTTGGCGTCGGCCACCCTCGCCCCGAGCGTCGCGAGGAGCTTCAGCCGGCGCTGCCCGAGGATGTGCCCGGTGCTCTCGGAGCACGCCACGAAGACGCCTGCGACAGCGCCTCTCTCGTCCCGGATGGGGCTGTAGCCGTAGTTGAAATAGCACTCTTCGAGGAAGCCATTCCGATCGAGGATGAGCAGGCCGTCCCAGAGGTACGTGGCCCCTCCTGCGAAGACCTTCTCGATCATCGGCTCGATGACGTCCCAGATCTCCATCCAGCACGCGCGCCCCGCTTGGCCCATGGCGGCCGGGTGCTTCTTGGAGCCGAGGATGGGGCGATAGCCGTCGTTGTAGAACTGGATCAGCTCGCGGCCCCACCAGAGGAACATGGGGTGCTCGGACGAGAGCAGGATGGAGAGCGCGGTGCGCAGCGACTGGGGCCACGCCTCGACGGGGCCGAGCGCCGTCCGCGACCAGTCGATCGAGCGGATGAGCGCCCCCATCTCCCCGCCGCCCGAGAGCGCGGCGCCGGCCGGGTTCAGCCCGTCTCCGGCGCTCGCCGCCTCACCCCGGCTCATGCCGGCCTCCGCTCCCGTCCGCGATCGAGGTGGCTCGCGCGCTGTCCCGTCATGGCGACCGTTCGCTTTGTACCACACCCCCATGGCCCGGCGGCCTCCGGCGCCCCGCGCTGCGCGGCTCGAGCGCGCTTCAACGGATGAGTTCGTCAGAGGCTCTGTCGCGCTGGAGGTCACGTATGGACGTCAAAGAAGCCGTGCGAAAGCAGCTCGACGGGACCTGGCGTTACCTCATCGATCACCCCGCCGGCGACGACACGCCCCGATAGCGGCGCTGCCGGGCGCCGCGCGCCGCGCCCGCGCGCGGCGTCACTCCTTGAAGCTGGCGGAGGAGAGACCGTGCTTGCGGAGGAGGTCGTAGAAGTCCGTCCGGTTCCTGCCGGAGAGCTTCGCGGCCGCGCTGACGTTGCCGTTGGCGCGGCGGAGCACCTCGACGAGGTAGGCGCGCTCGAACGTGTCGCGCGCCTCCTTGAGCGACGGGAGCGCCGAGCCGGGATCGCCGAAGGCCACCGACAGGACCTCGCCCGCGGCGTCCGGGATGCCCGGCGGCTCGGCGTCCTCGGGCTCCGCGCCGCTCGACCAGCCGTCCAGCTTGCGGGCGGGGGGGACGAGCAGCGTGCTGAGGTCCTGCGGCTGCAGGCGCTCGCCGCGGCAGAGCAGGACGGCGCCTTCCATGACGTTGGCGAGCTCGCGGACGTTGCCGGGCCAGGGGTGCGCGAGGAGCACGCGCAGGGCCTCGGGGGAGAGCTTTGGCTCGGAGAGGCCGTGGCGGGCGGCAGCGCGGGAGAGGAACACCTCGCAGAGCAGGGGGATGTCCTCCACCCGCTCGCGGAGCGGGGGCATGACGATGGGGACGACGTGCAGGCGATAGAAGAGATCCTCGCGGAAGCGGCCGTCGCGGACCTCGGTGAGGAGATCGCGGTTGGTCGCGGCGACGACGCGGACGTCGACCTCTTCCTCGTTCAGCGAGCCGACGCGGGTGATGCGGCGCTCCTGCAGCACGCGGAGGAGCTTCACCTGGACCGCGGGAGGGGCGTCGCCGATCTCGTCGAGCAGGAGGGTGCCCCCGTTGGCGGAGGCGAAGAGGCCCTCCTTGTCGCGCGTGGCGCCGGTGAACGCGCCGCGCACGTAGCCGAACAGCTCGCTCTCCAGGAGCTCGGCCGGCAGGGCGCTGCAGTTGACCGCGACGAACGGCTTGCCGCGGCGCTGCGAGAGGCCGTGGAGCGAGCGCGCCGCGAGCTCCTTGCCGGTGCCGGACTCGCCGAGCAGGAGGACGGTGGCGTCGGTGGGGGCGACGCGGGAGATGATCTCGCGGACGGCGGCGATGCGGTCGCTCGTCCCGAGCAGGCGCAGCTCGTCGCTCTGGGCGCCGATGATGCGGCGCAGGCCGGCGACCTCGCGGCGGAGCGAGCTGCTCTCGACCGCGTGCGCGAGCTTCTGGAGCAGATCGAGGTCGTGGAACGGCTTCGTGAGGAAGCCGTACGCGCCCCGCCTCATCGCCTCGACGGCGATCTCGATGGTGCCGTGGGCCGTGAGGATGACCACGGGCACGTCGGGGGAGCGCTTCTGCACCTCGCTGAGCACGTCGAGCCCGTCGCAGTCGTCGAGGCGGAGATCGACGATCATCGCGTCGACGGGCTCGCGGGAGAGGGCGGCGATGCCCCCGGCGCCGGTCAGCTCCGTGGTGACCCGGTAGCCGTGGTGCTCGAGGCGGAAGGCGAGCAGCTCGCAGAGGTGCGGCTCGTCGTCGACGATGACCACGTGGGGCTTTCGGGCAGGGCTCATGGAACCGCGGGAAGGGGGTGTAGCGCAGCGGCGGCTTGCTCGGAAGATCGCTCGGTCGAGAGCGGCAGCCAGAGGCGGAAGGTGGCCCCCGCGGCGCGGTCGCCCTGGGCCGCGCCGGCGGCGGCGCTCGCGGCGTGATCGTCGAGCTCCAGATCGCCGCCGTGGGCGCGGGCGATCTTGCGGGAGAGGGCCAGGCCGAGGCCGATGCCGACGCGCTTCGGGGAGTTCGCGACCGGCTGCGTCTTGAACTCCTCGAAGAGCGACTGCCGGATCTCCCCGGGGACGCCGGGGCCCTGATCGGTGACGCTGATCATCACCCGCCGGCCGGACCGGCCGCCCCTCGTGTCCTCGACCAGCTCGCGCCGCACGAGCACCTGCTGGCCGGGCCTGGAGACGGAGGCGGCGTTGCGCACCAGGTTCGCGACGGCGCGCTCGACCAGGGCCACGTCGAGGCTGCACGGGGGGACGTCGCCCGGCGTCTCGACCTCGATGGTGACGCCGCGCTCGCGCGCCTCCGCCTCCTCGTCGCGCACGGCGCTGCGGATCAGATCGTCGATGGAGGAGCCGTCCTGGAGGCGGATGGGGGAGCCGGCGCTGAGGCGGGAGAGGTCGAGCAGGGTGGTCACCATGCGGATCTCGCGCTCGCAGGCGACGCGGGCGATGTGGAGGATGCGGGTCTGACGCTCGCTCAGCGCGCCCCCGCCGACGCCGTCCTCGAGCAGGGAGATCGCCTCGCGGATCTTCGTGAGCGGGGTGCGCAGCTCGTGGGAGACGGAGGCGAGGAAGCCCTGCTTGAGCGTCTCGATCTCGGCGAGGCGCCTGCGCATCGTCTCGATCTCCAGGGCGAGGTCGCGCACCTCGGCGGGGCCGCGCACCTCGGCGGCCGCGTCGAACTGGCCCTTGCCGAGGCGCTGCGCCTGCGTGGCGATGGCCGCGAGCGGCTCGGTGACGGTGCGCGCGATCCGGTGCGCGAGGAGCGCGGCGACGACGCAGGCGGCGATGGCGATGGCGAGGCCGTTCGAGAGCGCCGAGGCGCTGGCGCCGCGGGCGTCCTCCTCCTTGGAGCGGACGCGGGCCTGGAGCTCGCCGATGCGCAGGACCCACGCGTCCGTGAGCTGCTCGTCGAGGCGCACGCGCTCGTGCTGGACGTCGGGGTCGGTGAGGTGGCCGCACGTGCCCCCGTCGAGGGCGCGCTGCGCGAGCTGGAGGTGGCCGTCGATCGACGGGAGCATCGGGTCCGACGGGAGCAAGGCGGGGTCGCCGATCTCCGCCTTCAGCGCGGCGATGCGCGTGCGGAGGATCGGGGCGACCTCGTCCCACGGCGCGCCGCGCGAGCACGCCTCCTGGCCGCGCCGCATCGCGAGCCCCATCGCCCAGGCGGCGTGGTGGAGCGCCGCCTCGCGCCGGAGCTCCTCGGTCTCGTCGCTCAAGAGGTTCTGCAGCGACGAGGTGATCTTGGCGAGCGACCCGAGGACCATGCCGAGGGCGACCAGCATCACGAGCACCGGAGCGGTGTGAGACAGCACGAGTCGGGTCAGGAGGCGCATGCGAGACCCCGACTATGATCTCGCGCGTCATCGAACGCACGAGCCGCCGACATTCCACAATTTTTCGAACACGCGAGACGTCAGGCGCTTCCCTGTGGGAGACCGCCGACACCGTCGGTCGGGCCCCCCAAGCGGGTGTCGGCGGATCCAGACGCCGGACGGCGGCAGCGCGCGGGGACGCGGGATCCGAGCGAGGCGCGGGCCTGGCACATCGCGTGAATTGCGGCGCGCCATGACCCCCTCGTCTACTCTGACAACGACGGCCCAGCCGAACTTCTGGCGTTCGATGTGGGCAGACACGGTGACCTCCTGGAAGGAAATGGTCGCTCCCAGGAGCCTCGCGGACAACCTGCTGAGCGGGCTGACCGTGGCCTTCGTGGCGCTGCCGCTGAACCTCGCGCTCGCGCTGGCGTGCGGATTACCCGCGAGCGCCGGGCTCATCACGGGCGCGGTGACCGGCGTGATCGCGGCGCTCTTCGGCGGATCTCGGCTGCAGGTCACGGGGCCCGAGGTGGCGCTGGTGCCGCTGACCTTCGAGATCTTGCAGCGGCACGGGCCGCACGGGCTCTTATGCGCGACGTTCCTGTGCGGCGTCCTCCAGGTGCTCATGGGCGTCGCGCGGGTGGGTCGGCTCATCCACATGATCCCCGTCTCGGTGATCGGCGGCTTCATGGCCGCGGTGGGGCTCCTGGTCTTCAACTCGCAGCTCCCGCGGCTCTTGGGCCTGCCGGCGGAGATGCGGCTCGCGTCCTCGCTGCCGGGGACGGGCTGGCTCGCGCACGTCGATCCGTTCGCCGTCGGCCTCGGCGCGCTGGTCGTCGCGGCGACGGTGCTCTTGCCGAAGCTGCACCGGCGGCTCCCTGGCGGGCTCATCGGCCTCGGGGCGGCGGTCCTCGCCGTGAGCGCGCTCGGCATCGGCACGGCGTCGGTCGGGCCGATCTCGGCGTCGTTCCCCGCGCCCTCGCTGCCGGCGTTCGACCGCCTCGAGCTCATCGCGATCCTGCCCGAGGCGATCGCGCTGGCGCTGCTCGCGTCGATCGACTCGCTGCTGTCGGCGGTGGCGATCGACGCGCAGAGCAACGCGAAGCGCCACTCGAGCGAGCAGGAGCTGATGGCGCAGGGGGTGGCCAACATGGCGAGCTCGATGATCGGCGGGATGCCGGTCGCGGGCGCGATCGTGCGGTCGTCGGCGGCGCTCCAGTGCGGGGCGACGACGCGGCTCGCGGCGCTCACGCAGTCGGTGACGCTGCTCGGGCTCCTGTACCTGGCGCGGCCGTTCGTGGAGCGGCTGCCGCTCTCGGGGCTCGCCGGCATCCTGCTCGTGGTCGGCTACCGGCTGATCAACTGGCAGCAGGTGCGGCTCATGTGGCGTGTCTCGCGGTTCGAGGCGTTCGTGTTCGTGGCGACGGCCGCGTCGATCGTCGTGACCGATTTCGTCGGCGGGGTGCTGATGGGCCTGGTGCTGTCGCTGGTGCACTTCGCCCACATGCAGCGGCGGGTGGACGTGTCGCTGGTGACGGCGGCCGACGAGCCGGCGGAGATGCCGCGGCTGCTCGAGCTGCCGGCGCGCCGGTCGCTCGGGCCGACGCCGCCCGTCGCGGTGGTGCGGGTGGAGGGGCCGATCTTCTTCGCGTCGCACACGGAGATCAGGTCGCTGGCCGAAGGGGGGCCGCTGCCGCGGCACCTCGTGTTCGATCTCGCGGGGGTGCCGCTCATCGACTGCACGGGCATCGAGGCGTTCCGGGCGTTGCTCGGGCGGCTGCGCGAGCAGGGGACGCGGGCGCTCCTGTCGCGGGCCTCGGATCGCGTGGCGGAGCGGCTGCAGGAGGCGGGGCTCCTCCAGGCGTTCACCGGCGGCCGGGTGTTCTCGACCGTGGCCGAGGCGCTGGAGTCGCTGGACGAGCCCGCGGCCAGGGCGAGCGTGTTCGCGGCGCGACGGCAGCAGCCGGCGCCGCCGCTGCTCCGGCCGGAGGCGCCGGCAGGCGCGTCGTGAGCGCGGGGCGGCGGGGCGCGCGGGCGGCTCGGCGCCGCGCGCCCGGCCTGGAGCGGTGGACCGAGCCACGGACGAAGGTCAGAGGCGCTCCGCGCGTCGGAGCAGGGAGTGGAGCATGTCGACGTGGGGCCCGAGCACGAGGATGAACGCGGGAGCGGAGGGCCGCCCCGGCGCGGGGGGTCTGGTCGCCGGGGCGGCTGCGTTGCCGCCGGCGGGGAGCGGGTCGATGTCGAGCGAGCCGGACGCGGGCGCGGCCCTGGAGGACGGCCGCGAGGGCGGCGAGGAGGTCCAGCCGGCGGCGGCGCGGGCGCTGGCGCAGGCCATGGCGGACGGGTCGCGCGCGCTGGGCGAGTCGATGGTGCTGTGCAGCGTGCTGCTGACGGTGGCGATCGGGTGCCTGGCGTGGTCGGTACCGAGCCCGGGCGCCAGCGCCGGGCTGGCGATCCTGAGCCTCGTGCTCATCAGCGTGGAGCACACGAACGCCCGGGCGAGGTTCCGGCGGGCGGTGGCGCGGGCCGGCGCGGCGCAAGGCCTGACGGCGCCGGAGGCGGAGCGCGCGGCCCGGGCGCTCCTGGAGGCGGGGGAGAGCGCAACCGCGGAGGAGGAGGAGGAGCGCGGCGCGCCCTCCCCGCGCGCATCGCGGTAGGCGGCGGCCGCCCGCGCCGCTGAGGTAGGCAGCAGCCGCCCGCGCATCCAGGGAGGCAGCGGCCACCCGCGCCCCCATCGGCCCCTCGGCCCCGGGCGCGCCGCTCCTGGCGTCCCGCCTTGACAAGCAGGGAACGGCGATGTAATTAACCGAAAGGTTAATTAACCTTTCGGTTTAATATAGGTGCCGGCCCATCTGCGGAGCACCACGTTCAGGGACGGACAGCGCAGGAGGAGAAGAGCCATGGTCGCAACCAGCGCAGCAAACAAGGACAGCTTCCAGGTCACGACGCCGTCGGAACAGGAGATCCTCATGACACGCCTGTTCAATGCGCCGAGGCACCTCGTGTTCGAGGCGATGACGAAGCCCGAGCACGTGAAGCGGTGGTGGGGCTGCCTGGGCACGGGCTACTCGGTGCCCGTCTGTGAGATCGACCTTCGCCCGGGCGGCGCGTGGCGCTTCGTGAACCGCCACCCCCACGGCGAGGCCGCCTTCCACGGCGAGTACAAGGAGATCACGCCGCCGAGCCGGCTCGTGTACACCGAGATCTTCGAGATGTATCCGGACACCGTCTCGCTGGTGACATCGGTGCTCACCGACGAGGGCGGCAAGACGCGCGTCACGACCACGACGCGCTATCCGTCGAAGGAAGTGCGCGACGCGGTCATCGCGTCCGGCATGGAGCACGGCGCGGCCCTCAGCTACGATCGCCTCGAGGACCTTGTCGCGCAGCTGCAGCAGCGCTGAGCCAGGTTGCGGGCTGGCGCGCGCGCGACGCCCGCCCGGATCATCGCCGCGCGTCAGGCCTGCTCTGCATCCGACGTCCGGCGGATCCATTCGACGGCGGCGTCGCGCGTCTCGAACACACCGAAATACGCGCCGCGGCGCTCCTCGGCCAGCATCTCACCGAAACGGCTGCTGAAGCCCGGCCCCCCCGGGGGACACACGACCGCGAGCCGGACCCAGTAATTCCTCAGCTTCTGCAGGATCTCGCCGGCCTCCCGCGAGCTCAGGTCGAAGAAGGCGGCCGGCAGGTTCGCCGCGTAGAGGAGGGCGCACCGCACGCCGTCCGAGAAACAGGCCTCTAGCAGGCAATTGACGTCGCGGTCGCTCGACATGAAGGCCTGGTCCGGCACGCCTTCCACGAACTTCACACCGCCCTCGTCGATCAACGTCAGTTCCATGGCTACCTCGCATGCGGCCTCGACGCCGCGCCCAGCGATCGACGACCGCCGGGCCTGCGCAGGGTAACCTCGGCCGGTCGTCGCTGTACAGACGCCGCACGCCGGGCAGGCCGAGCGCGCCGGCCCTGCTCCCCCGCAGCGAGGCTATCTGCCGGAGAACGGCCCCGGCCAGGGACGACAGCTCGCCAAGCACCTCCAGTAACGCTGATAGCACGCGTACGGCGGAGCAAGCCGGTACGCCACGCAGAAACTAAGCGCACGCTGGCACCTCTGCCTGCAATACCACGACCACGGGAAGGACTGCCTGGAGCTGTCGATGGTCTCGGAGTCCGTCTCCTCAGCAGCCCGAGGCTGACCATCCCCAGCGGCTCCGCCCGACGCCGCTTCCTCTGCGCTGGCCGCGCGCGTCGCGCCAGCGAAGGCCGCCAGCACGCCGAATGCGAGGATTGCCTGAATTCTTCTCGTCGACCCCATGGTCCCCCCCTCCGCGTTGAATCCGCTGCAGACGATGAACGATCGGAGTCGCGCACCGCCTTATGCCCGCGCGACATCTTGTGCGGGCCTCATCGGATGTCCACCCGGCCGGGCGAGGCGGCGCGCTGTCGCCCTTCTTCGCGTCTGAGCGGGCTGTCCATGCTCGCTCGTCGAGGGCAGCCGGCGGGTGGAGGGCCGCGGGGCCTCACCCGGCGCGCCTCACCTCGTCGGAGAACCGCACCGCCTCGCGGAGGACGTGATCGGCCAGCGAGGGAGCGATGATGCTCTTGATGGCGCGGCGAGCGCCGCCGACGAAGCCCGCCGCCACGCACGACACCTACACTTACCCACTTTAGACCCCGTGTCGGTCCAAAAAATTCTTCGCTATCGTCGCCCGGGATGTCGAGACCCCGCCCTCGGCTCCGACCTCCCCATGAACGCGCCCCGATCCCCGGGGCGCCCGCGATGAGAAGGAGTCGGCCATGAAATACATCATGATGATGCACACCCCGCACGGCGGTCCCTACCAGGTCGCCAGCTGGCCTCAGAAGGACTTCCAGGCGCACATCGCCTTCATGAAGCGCTTCCACCAGCAGCTCAGCGCGTCGGGGGAGCTCGTGGCGGCCGAGGGCCTGGCGGGGCCGGAGCAGGCCAGGCTCGTGCGCGCCGGCAAGGACGGCAAGCCCATCACCGACGGTGTGTTCCCGGAGACCAAGGAGTTCCTCGCCGGGTACTGGATCGTGGACGTCGACAGCCCCGAGCGCGCCTACGAGCTCGCCGCCCAGGCGTCCGCCGCGCCCGGCCCCGGCGGCGCGCCGCTCAACCTGGCGATCGAGGTGCGAGAGGTGATGAGCGCGCCGCCCCCCCAAGAGCTGCCTTGACCTCACGGCCGCGGGACACCGGGGCCGAGCGCCTGCTGCGCGACCTCGCGCCGCAGGTGCTCGGCGCCGTCCTCCGTCGATTCCGCGACTTCGGCGCCGCCGAGGACGCGGTCCAGGAGGCGCTCGTCGCGGCGGCCACCCAGTGGCCGCGGGACGGCGTGCCCGACGAGCCGCGCGCCTGGCTGATCCAGGTGGCGTCGCGGCGCATCACCGATCACGTCCGCAGCGAGGCCGCCCGCCGGCGCCGCGAGGCGTTCGTGGTCAGCCTCGTGCCGCCGGAGCAGCAGATCGTCCTCGCCGCCGACAGCGACGAGGCGGTGGAGCAGGACGACACGCTCACCCTGCTCTTCATGTGCTGCCACCCCGCGCTGTCGCCGTCCTCCGCGATCGCGCTGACCCTGCGCGCCGTCGGCGGCCTGACGACGGGCGAGATCGCCAGGGCGTTCCTGGTCCCCGAGGCGACCATGGCGCAGCGGATCAGCCGCGCCAAGCAGACGATCAAGGCGTCCGGCGTGCCGTTCCAGATGCCCGCGCCGCGCACGTCGGAGGCCACGTCGGAGGCCACGTCGGAGGAGCGCTCGGCGCGGCTCGGCGCCGTGCTGCACGTGCTCTACCTGATCTTCAACGAGGGCTACACGACGAGCTCCGGCCCCGCGCTGCACCGCGACGATCTGTCGAGCGAGGCGATCCGCCTGACGCGCGCCGTGCACGCGCTCCTGCCGGACGACGGCGAGGTCGCGGGCCTGCTCGCGCTGATGCTCCTGACCGACGCGCGGCGCGCGGCGCGGACCGGGCCCGAGGGCCAGCTGATCCCGCTCGCCGACCAGGATCGGAGCCTGTGGGATCAGGGCGCCATCGCCGAGGGCGTCGCGCTCGTGACCGCGGCGCTGTCCCGGGGCTCGATCGGCGTTTACCAGGTGCAGGCCGCTATCGCGGCGGTGCACGACGAGGCGGCGCGCGCCGAGGACACGGACTGGCCGCAGATCCTGGCGCTGTACGACCTGCTCCTCGGGATGTCCGACAACCCCATGGCGGCGCTCAGCCGCGCGATCGCGACGGCCATGGTGCGCGGCCCCGAGGCGGGGCTCGAGCTGCTGGGATCGCTCGACGCCGACCCGCGCCTCGCGGGCCATCACCGCCTCGACGCCGCCCGCGCGCACCTCCTGGAGCGGGCCGGGGATCACGAGGCGGCGATAGCGCACTACCGGAGGGCGGCCGGCCGCACGACGAACCTCCCGGAGCAGAGCTACCTCCTGTCGCAGGCGGCGCGGCTCCTCGACGCCCGGAACCGTACGTAGCGAGTCCGGGGATCTCCGCGGGGACGACGTTGGCCACGCCGGCGTGAGGGCAAACCCGATGCACGGTGTGCATGAGGCCCATGCCGCATATCCATTGGGACCGCGCCGCCGGGGAAACTAGAGTCCGACGCTGACCAGCTCTCGTGTCTTACGAAGCTTGAGCGCGTCAGTATCCGTAAGATGTCAGATTCGTGCTCGGGGCCGGATCGAGCGTTGATGCAGCCGTTCGAGATCGCTAGTTGATCCCCGCGCCGCGCCGCCCTCCTCGCGGGCTCGCGCGGCGGCTCGACTCGCTTCCTTGCGCCTCGGGTCGACGCGCGCTGCCGAGGAGCGCCCTCGCGGCACGGCCGCGGAGGGCGCCTCGCAGCGCATTCGATGTCCTTGCATTGAAACTCGGGAGTTTGCCATGAAGATATTTCGATTGATCGCTTGCACGGGTCTCGTGTTCGCCGGGACCGGCGTGGCTTGCGGGACGCCGGTCGATGACGAGGCCACAGGGGAGATCCGCTCCGAGGTCATCTACGGCGACGACGACCGGGAGGAGCCGTTCACGTACTCGGATCCCGTGTGGGCGCAGCGCGTGCTGGATTTCACCGTGGCCCTGGTCCCCACCTCGGCGGTCGACGCCTCGGACCCGAACGACATCCAGATCGCCGGGCCCGACTGGATCGGGCGCGACGACGTGTGCCCCGACGAGCGCTTCGCCACCCAGCCGGCGCTCGCCGACTGCAGCGGCACGCTGATCGACGACGACCTGGTGCTGACGGCCGGGCATTGCATCAACAACTGCGCCGACAGCCGCTTCGTCTTCGATTACGCCATCAACCCGTCCACCGGCCAGCTCAACCAGATCACCAGCGACGACCTCTACCGCTGCGTGGACTTCATCACGTGGTACCGGGACCCGAGCGGAGCGGACTACACGGTCGTGCGCCTGGACCGGCCGGTGGTGGGGCGGCAGCCCGCGGACGTGCGCGCGTCGAGCGCGCCGCTGGACGAGGAGACCGACCTCATCGTGCACGGCTTCCCCCGCGGACTGCCGCTCAAGCTGGCCGACGGCGCCAACATCCGCGATGCGAGCGACCCCGAGTTCTTCGTCGCGAACCTGGACACGTTCGTGGGCAACTCGGGCTCGGGCGTGTTCGATCTCGCCACGCACGAGCTCGTGGGCATCCTGGTGCGCGGCGCGGCGGATTTCGAGCCCGACCCGAACGGCGCCGGCTGCGTGCGCCCGAAGCAGTGCGCAGACGACGGATGCCGCGGCGAGGACGTGACCTACGCCCACCTGGCGGTCCAGGCCATGTGCGAAATGACGGTGTCCGACGTGTGCTCCTGCGGCGACGGCGCGTGCGGCCCGCTCGAGAGCCCGTCCTCGTGCGCGGCCGATTGCTCCTGCGGCGACGGCGTCTGCAGCACCGGCGAGAGCACCTCGTCCTGCCCGGCGGACTGCCGGCTGGAGGTGCTGTACGACGAGCACACGCCGCAGCCGAACTGGGTGACGCCGGGGATCCAGGTGCGCAATACCGGGACCGACAGCCTCTTCCTCTGGAATACGACGGTGCGGTATTATTTCACCAAGGAGCCGCCTGGCACGCTCGCGGCGGAGTGCTGGGGCTGCTCGACCACGCCGGCGATGACCTTCCATGAGGTGCCCGGCGGCGGGTGCGCGAACGCGACCCACTACGTCGATGTGGTGATCCCGGAGATCACGCTGGCGCCCTCGGGCACCACAGAGCAGTTCCGCGTCGCGTTCCACGCGTCCAGCTGGCAGGATTTCAATGAGGCGAACGACTACTCGTACGCCGGAGCCAGCTGGAACTGGGCGCCCAACCCGAAGATCACGATGTATCGGCTCGGCGTCAGGGTCTTCGGCGACGAGCCCTGTCCGGGCGTCTTCATCCCGCCTCCGAACTGAGCCGGCGTAGCGGGGCAAAGGCAAGGGCCCCGCGGCTCAGAAGCCGTCTTCCACGCGGATCGCGATCTTTCCGACGGTGCGCGCCGACTCGATGGCGCGGTGGGCCTGCGCGAGGTCGCGCACCGGGTAGGTCGCGCTGACGACGGGCCGGACGTGGCCTTGCGCCGCCAGCGCCGCGACCGCGGCCAGCGCGCGGCCCTGCGCGTGCGGGTCGAGCCGCCACAGCGAGGCGGCCCCCATCACGTGATAGACGAGCGACGCCGCCTTCATGAAGAGCCGATCCGCGACCGGCGCCGGCGTCGGCACGATGCTCACCACGGTGCCCATCGGGGCCACCGCGTCGAGCGCCTGATCCAGCGCGCTGCCGCCGGCGTTGTCGAACGCCGCCGCGACGCCCGCCCCGCCGGTCAGGTCCCGGCAGGCCTGCCCGACGTCCTGCGTGGCGTGATCGAGCACGACCGCGGCGCCGAGCTCGCGGCACAGCGCCGTCGACGCGGGCCGGCTGGCGGTCGCCACGGCGCGCAGCCCGAGGTGCCGGGCGAGCTGGAGCATCAGGTGCCCCACCCCGCCGGCGCCCGCGGTGATCAGCACCGTGGCGCCGGCCGCGGGCTGCGCGCGGGCGAGGCATTCCCAGGCCGTGACGCCGGCGAGCGACAGGCACGCGGCCTCCTCGTGCGACAGGGCCGGCGGCTTGCGGGCGATGGTGCGGCTGTCGATCACGGCCAGCTCGGCGTTCGCGCCCTGCCCGAACAGGCTGGGCGAGCCGAACACCTCGTCGCCGACCGCGAACCCCTCGACGCCGGGGCCGACCGCGTCGACCACGCCGGAGACGTCGTAGCCGAGCACCAGCGGGAGCTGCCGCTCGATGCGGCGCGGCCCGGGCGACGGCGAGCGCGCCCGCACGTCCGCCGGGTTGATCGACGACGCGATCACCCGCACCCGCACCTGATGCGGCCCCGGCGCCGGGTCGGGCAGCTCCAGCGGCACGAGCTGCGAGGCGTCGCCGTGGCGATGGATTCCGATTGCCTTCATGCGCTTCGCTCCTCACGATCGGCGCCGACGTCCGCGGCGCCGGCGCAAGGTGATCACCGGCGGCCGGCGCGTATTGAACGATGTCGACATCGAGGCTCGCCACCGCCGCCCGCGAACGCCGCGCGTCGCCGCTCCTCGCGCACGCCGCGCCCGGCGCCGGCCAGCCCGGGATCACCGGGCTCGTCGACGTGGCGGGGAGCGTCGCGTCGTGGGGGCCGCCGGCGCCGCGCGCGCTGCCGTCGCTGCACGCGGTCCTGAGCATCGGCCTGGTCGGCGAGATCCAGAGCGAGCGCGACGACCGGGCGGGCGGCGCGGTCTGGCTGTCCGGGGTCGCGACGCGGCCGTTCGGCTACCGGCTGCCGGCCGAGCTGCACGCCGTGATCGTCCTGCTCGAGGCGTGGGTGATCCCGGCGTGGTTCGGCCTCGACGCCGGGCGCCTCGTCGACCGCCGCATCGATCTGCGCGACGCGATCGGCGCGGCCCGGGTGGCGGGGCTGCTCTCGGCCGTGCGGCGCGAGGGCACGCCGCACGGCCGCCTGCTCTCGGTGCGGCGCTGGGCGGCCGCGCTGCCGCCGCGCGCGGCAGCGCCGGCCCCCGCGCTGCGCGACGCGGGGCTCGTCGATCGGGACGCGGCTGGCCTCGCCCGCGCGCTCGGCGTCTCGCTGCGCCAGTCGGAGCGGCTGCTGCAGCGCCACCACGGGGTGACGCTGCGCGAGATGAAGGGCATCCGGCGCTTCCAGCGCGCGCTGGAGCATTTCGACGAGGGCCTGTCCTGGGCCGCGCTGAGCGCCGACGCCGGGTTCGCCGATCAGAGCCACCTGTGCCGCGCCGTGCGCCGGTACGCCGGCATGACGCCCGCGGCGCTGCGGCGCGCGGCCGGGGCCAGCCTGATCGCGCCGCTGTACCGGCCGCTGATCTGCCGCGACCGGTTCGTCGCCCTCTGAGACTGCGAGGAAGGGACCGCGCTCGGCGACGGCGGCCATCCCTGCAAATCTCCTCCGACGCCGGACGCGTGCGGCGGAGCTGTAGAGATGAAGCGTGTCGACACAAAGCGTGTGCGCCGGAGCTGTAGAGATAAAGCGTGTCGACACCGGACGTGTGCGGCGGAGCTGTAGAGATAAAGCGTGTCGACACCGGACGAAGTCCCGGGAAATGTCCCACTGAATTGAGATTCTTTTTTTCACAGAGCGAAGCGACTGCCATCGCGAGCGAAACCTGAACGTGACATCATCCCGCCCATGCGAACCATCACGGATAGGCTCATTCGTAGCCTTGGAATTCTCATCCTCACAAGCGTACCGCTCGCAACACTGAACTGCTCCGACGATGACACCGGGCCGTCGGGCGACGGCGGGGGCTCCGCGACGAGCACCGGGACCACGAGCGGCCCCGGCAGCACCAGCAGCACGACCTCGGCGAGCTCCACGACCACGGCGGCGACGACGGGCACCGGCGGCGCGGGCGGCGCGGGCGACGGCGGCGGCGGCGGCGACGCGGGCGGCGCGAACGACGGCGGCGGCGGCGCGTCCTCCGCTGAATTCGCGATCACGAGCCCCAACCACGAGGAAGGCGACGAGTTCGCCGACAAGTACACCTGCGCGGCGGCCGGCTTCAACGGCAGCCTCCTGCCGGAGCTCAACTGGACCGCTGGGCCTCCGGGCACGAAGAGCTACGCCATCACCTTCATCGACGTCACCCTGGCGCACAAGACGCCGCCCAACATGAACGGCTATCACTGGGTGATCTACAACATCCCGGCCAACGTCACCTCGCTGCCCGAGGAGTTCAAGGACGCGGCGTCGATCGGCGCCAAGCAGAACAGCAACTACCTCGGGCCTTGCCCGAATTTCGGCGGCGGGAGCGCCAACACCGACACCTACGAGTTCACGATCTACGCGCTCGCGGAGGACTCGATAACGATCGCGGGCACGGGCACGGCCGCGGTCAAGGACGCGGAGACAAAGCTCGAGGCGAACAACCTGGCGAAGGCGAAGCTCACCGGCACGTCCAACGCCTCGCCGCCCTGACGAGCGATAGCGGGCCTCGACGCGCGTCGAGGCCCGGGTCCTCCGGCGTGATCTGCCGCTCTTCCGACCGGCCGGCCCAGAGACCGGCTGCAGATCCGCTGCGCGCCGTGCTCCCCTGCTCCGCGGGGTCGGCGAGCGCCGGAGACCCCTGAGCAGGCACAGCACATCGATTAGTTTGCCTAACTAACACGGGGACGGCGCACGTCAAGGACGCGTCGCGGGATGCTCGAGCGCGGGCGCCGGACCTTCACCGCATTGCCGCGACCCAGGTCGGATTGCCACGCTCCGGTCGCATCCTGCGCTGCCTCGCCGGTCAACGCGCCGCGCGCGTCCCCGAGGCGAGGCTCCTCATGCAGGACTTGAGGGCCTCGCGCAGGGTGGCATGCGTGCCGAGGGCGCGGATGTCGATTTGGTCGGCTCATCCGCGCTGCCGCGCGGGCAGCGCGCGCCGCCGGCGGCTCACGCGACGGGGAATTGCTCCGCGACCCAGTCCCGCCAGCCCGGCGGCATGCGCGTGGCCTCGAGGTAGCGGCGGAGCTGGAGGGCATCGTCGAAGGCCGACATCCCCCACAGGCGGAACGCGTCGACATAGCCCATGTCGTCGTCGAAGGAGTCGGCGAAGTCGGCGAGCGACAGGCCGAGCTGCCAGGGCGCCTGCACCTGCCCGGCGCAGAGCAGGCGGGCGAGCGACAGGAGCCCGCGGCGGGGCTCGATCGTGCCGACGTCCCCGGTCTCGAGCGCCTGTGCGCACGCTCGCCAGGACTCCGGCACGCCGGGAGGCGTCCATTCGCTGCCTCTCCGCAGCTCGGCGACCTGCCGCGACCAGAACCAGAGCTCACGGGTGTTGTAGCGGGCCGCGTCCTCGGGAGCCGGGCAACGCGCCCACGGCCAGCTCACCCCTGTCTGCTGGCCAAGCCAGGTGGCGAAGGCGACGTCGGACGCGATGAGGCCCTGCTCCAGGAGCGCCGAGCGGCGCTGGGCCGCCGCGGTCGGATCGTCCTCGTCGCTGTCGCCTTCGTCGCTGTCGTCTTCGTCGCTGTCGTCGTCGCTCCGCTCCGCGGGGAACAGGACCTCGTGAACGACATCTGCCCAGCTGACTGGAGCGGGCGGGTGGCGCCGCAGGTAAGCGATGCGGGTCTCGGGATCCGGGGCGAGCTGCTCGAGGAAGACGCTCCACATCCCCATCCAGTCTTCCCCGGCGCCCATGCGCCAGCCGAGGGTGTGGCGCTCGTAATCGGGGAAGCGCGCCCACGGCGGGGCGAGATCGCCGCGCGCGTCGAGGTGCTCGCGGAGGCGGGTGCGACAGCTCTCTTTCCAGCTCATGACGGCAGCATACGCCACAATACGCTAGCCGCCCGGGCGGCGGCGCGGGCTCGCGGAGGTCGCGAAGCGGCCGCCGACGGCGATGTGACCGCGGTAGCCGCGCTCGCGGAGGGCGACGGCGAGCGCGAGCGACTCCTCCGCGCGCCGCTGTCCTGGATGGCCCTCACCGGTCTCGACGAGCTCCACGGTCCCCTCCCCCGACGCGCACCACCCGCGTACCGCCCGCGAGCAGGTCGTGCTTGCCCTGGCGGAGCGGGCTCGAGCGGATCGTCAGGGCGATCCACGTCCAGGCGGCGAGCGCGAGCAGCGGCCCGAGGAGCGGGATCGAACCGACGATCGTGAATGCCTCGCGGAGCAGCGCCTGCTTCAGCGACGGCCGGCCGCCGTCCGGGCCGACGACCCGCAGGCCCAGCGCGAGCTTGCCGGGCGTCGTGCCCGCCGCGGCGTCGAGCAGGGTGAAGTACGCGAGGACGAGCGCGGAACCGAGGAGCAACCAGTCGAAGCCGAAGCCGATCAGCTGGCCGAGACCGACGTCCATGGCGGCGAGGAGGAGGACGTCGATCCCGCGCGCGGCGATGCGGGAGGAGAGCTCGGCGGGGACTGGCGAAGCGACGGACGAGACAGCGGACATGATGGCCTCCGGAACAGGGCGGGCGGCAAAGCCGTCCGGAGATGAGACCCGGCCGCCGCGCGAAACTCATCGGTCCGCGCTAGAAAAAAGAAGAGGCGCAGCCGCCGACGCAGGCCTGTCCGGCGCGGCGCTCCGTTCGATCACGGCGTCAGCCAGTTGCGTGAGACGCACAGCATCGACAGCAGCTTGAGCGTGTCGCCGTAATAGTCCTCGGTGGGCGCGGTGGAGACGATCTCGTTCCACAGGCGGTCCAGCCACGCCTGACCGCCGGAGTCGGTGGTGGCCGCGACCGCGAACGGGGCCATGAACACCATATCGTTGTAGGGCTCGATCGCGCGGCCGGCGAGGGTGTAGCCGGCGCGGATGTTGCTCGGATTCCCCCCGGTCTTGCCGCGGATCCAGCGGCTGATCCTGCTGGCCGCGTCGCGCGAGCGGGTGTCGCCGCTGATGGCGGCGTCGATGCCGAGGCGCCACGGCACGCGGGCCGCGTTCCAGGAGTAGCTGCCGTCGTGCGGCGCCTCGAGGAAGTTGGCGTCGGCGGGGCGAGGCGTCGCGTGGGTGTTGATGATGAAGTCGGGCAACAGGCCGGTCGAGCTGGCATACCGATTCTGCATCGTCTCGATCAGCGTCTGGTGCGCGCTCAGCACCTGCGACCAGTCGGCGCCGGCGCGGCCGATGAAGCTGCGGAAATGGCCGAGCATCCAGTCGGAGCTGCGCGTGGCATAGTAATACTTCGTGTCCTCCGGCCACTTGATCCAGTCGCCGAGGTTGACGAGCCGCGTGGTCGGGTTGACGTTGCTCGCCGCGATCGCGTTGAGCACGCGGGTGGCCTCGGACGCGTAGTCGATCGCGCCGCTGGAGCCCCATTGCTCGTCCGCGAGCAGCAGCGCGTAGGCGATGTCGAGATCGCCGTCCGTGGCCGAGTCGTGGTCGAGGATGTCGCTGCAGCTGGAGTCCTGCGCCCACGCCATCAGGTCGGGGTTGTTCTGGCTGGGGTGACGGCGGTTGTAGCGGTGCAGGCCGTCGAAGATCGTCCGCGCCTGGACGTCTTGCCCGGCCATCATCGCGGCGATCAGCATGCCGTACCCCTGGCCCTCGGACACGACGTGAGCGCCGTCGCCCGTGCTGGCCCGGACGCGGTATTCGCCCGGCTGACAGCCGGGCTCGACATAGCGACTCTTCCACTGCCAGTAGAAATTCGATGTCGCGCTGTCGGCCGCGGCCTGGCCGGCCGACACGCGCAGCGTCGATGGATGGTAGGCCTGATGGTGGCTACCGAACGGGTGGCTCTGGGCATGCGCGCTGCCGGCGGCGCAGAGCAAGCTCAGCGTCAGCCCTTGCAGGACCCGCTTCAACGCTCCGGTCCGTCGTGACGAGGAGACCGTCGAGGGTGACATGAACATGGAAGCAGCCTCCGATCGGAGAAGGGTTGTCCGAAACGACAGCGTGAGCAGCGACGAACGCGACGGAACGGCCCGCGCAGGGCCGCTCCGCTTCGTCAGCCATGTTCCGGGAGGAGCCCAGGAGTCACGCTGCCAGGCTGAATGCCGCCGGAGGGGAGCCTCCTTCAGAAAATCTGCCCCCTAATCCACGATCGCGAGCGCTCGCCTCGGGCACGCCCGCACCGCGCGCTCGATCTTCGGGCGCAGCGCCGGGTCCACCTCGGTCAGGAGGATGTGGAGCCGATCCTCCTCGTCCACGCGGAAGGCCTCCGGGGCGGCCCGCATGCAGGCCTGGTTGGCCTCGCAGAGCTCCCGGTCCACGACGATCCGGCTCATCGGGCCACCTCGGACGGCGCCGCGGGCGTCACCGCCACGCGCAGCGACGAGAGCTTGCGGAGGGTCGGGTGCCCCGCGTACGTCGGCGCGCCGATGACCCGCATGTCCGCGGTGCGGCGGAGCAACGTCCCGACGGCGATCTCCCCCTCGAGCCGCGCGAGCGACGCGCCCAGGCAGTAGTGCGGCCCGAGGCCGAAGCTCAGGACCTCGTCGTGCTGCCGCCGCGGGTCGTAGCGATCCGCGTCGGGGATGGCGCGAGGATCGCGCAGCGCCGCCGGCAGGATCGCGACGATGGTCGACCCCCTGGCCATGCTCACCCCGCCGATCTCGACGTCCTCCGTGCAGTACCGCACGATCCCTCCCTTGCCGAAATTGTCGAAGCGCAGGAGCTCCTCCATCGCGCTGCGCAGGAGCGCGGGCTCGGCCCGCACGGCGGCCGCGCGCTCGGGCACGCAGAGCAGCGACATGACGCCGAAGCAGATGAAGTGCACCGTGGTCTCCGAGCCGGCGGCGATGATGGCGGCGACGAGCCCGAGCATCTCGTCCTCGCTCAGCCGGTCCCCCTCGGCCTCGGCGCGGAGGAGCGTGCTCAGCAGATCGTCGCCGAGGCGGCTGCGCCGCTCGGCGATGAGCTC
Source organism: Sorangium sp. So ce836 (assembly GCF_028553905.1). Classification (NCBI taxonomy): domain Bacteria; kingdom Pseudomonadati; phylum Myxococcota; order Polyangiales; family Polyangiaceae; genus Sorangium; species Sorangium sp. So ce836. The sequence goes on from NZ_CP102233.1 coordinate 9,040,478, forward strand.
GCGGAGCAGCGCCATGCCCGCGGGCACCGGGGCGACGACCGCCGCGTACGCCTCGGGGGTGAGGCGCGGATCGACGGTCTTGATGAGCGCCTCGCCGAAGTCCCGGAAGGTCTTCTCGTGCTCGCCCGGGATGTCGAGCATCGCGGAGATGACGCGCAGGGGGATGAGGTCGGCGAACTCCGCGATCTCGATCTCGCCCTTGCCCTCGAAGGGCGCGAGCGCCTCGTCGACGATGCGCTGGATCGTCGGCCGCAGGCGGTCGCACGCGCGCGGGGTGAAGGCGGGGCTCACGGCCCGGCGGACGCGCGCGTGGTCCCTGGGGGCGAGGCGGAACAGCGACCGCTGGAACGGCCCGCGGATCGCCTCCGGCAGCGCCGCATCCGGCGCGGGCAGCCCGGCCGCCACCGGATCTGTCGCGAGGCGCGGATCGCGCAGCACGGCCGCCACGTCGTCGAAGCGGCTGACCACATAGGACTTCGCGTCCGGCCAGAAATACACCGGCGCGGCCTCGCGCAGCTCCGTGTATGCGGGGTACGGGTCCGCGTCGAACCCCGGCGCGTCCGGCTTGAGGTGGAGCACCGGACATCCCTTGGCGGCTTGATTCGGCGTCATCATCATCGCTCCTTCGCCTGCAGAGACGGGCGCCCCTCCGGCCTCCGCCGGCGCCCCTCGCAGCCAGCGTGGCCGGCGAGCGAGCCCGCCATCCCGGCGGCCAGCATACTCAGGAATCGAGCGGGGAACGCAGCTCGAAGACCCCTGAGCAGCGCTCCGACGCGGCAGGGGACCTGTCCTCCCACAGGAGATTTCTCCATGGGCGGAGCGGGCGGATGGCGCCCGCCGGCGAAGGGCCGTGCCCCGCGCGGGCGCGGGGCGCGCTGCCTCGGCTGCGTGGCGCGCGGCGCTGCGTCACCTGCTCTCCCATTGCTGGTTGCTGCCGCCGTTGCAGGCGTACTGCTTCACGGCCGCGCCGTCGGCGGTCGAGCCGCTGACCACGTCGAGGCACTTGCCGCTGTGCCGCGCGGCGAGCCCGTCGTATCGTCGTCCTTGAACAGCGTGATGTCGCGCGACATCTGCCCGAGCGGGCGGAAGCTGCCGTGGTAAGCGTAGCTGCCGTCGATGAAGCCCGCGCACGGAGACCGTTCGCGCCGCCCCAGACGCGCCCGCGCGCCGCTCAGAAGAAGCTGTAGAGCGACAGCTTGAAGCGCTCGTTGGTCGCGGTCACGTCGTCGGCGAAGGTCTGCTCCGAGCGCTGAAACGAGAGGCCCGCCCGGACGGCCGGCGTGATGTCGACGAACAGGTTGCCGTCGATGTAGCGCGACTCGCTGAACGCCGTGCGGAGGGCGCTGTAGCCGTTCTCCGCCGTGATCCGGTCCGACCAGCCCTGGGTGTAGTTGGCGGAGATGGAGACGCGCCCCGAGGGGGGCAGATAGTACTGGAGCCCGACCATCATCCCTCGCCAGCCGATGGTCTTCAGGTTCCCGTTCGCGTCGTACACCGCGAGGCCGTTGTCGATGTTCGGCGTGTAGGCCGCGCCGTCCGGGAGCGGCGGGTTCGGCACGTTGTTCGCGACGCCCACCATGTCCGCGATGCCCGTGCCGGAGAAGAACGAACCGGTCAACGTCAGCGCATTGCCGGGGTCATCCAGCGCGCTGGCCGGGATGATCGGGATCAGCGCGTCGACCGAGATCCCGTAGCCGGTGGCCGACCTCGAGTAGATCGGAGCGGCGGTGTGCTCGGCCACCTTGAAGTGACGGAGCGCCCCAGAGACGCCGATGGTCAGCGGGTCGATCAACATCCCTCCGGCGCCGAGCGTGTGAATCCCCTTCCAGCCGTTGACGCCGAAGCGGAGCCCCGCCTGGATGTCCGGGATCTCGGAGTCGCGCTGCGGCGGCTTCACGGCGGCCGCCGCGAGCTCGAAGTTCACGGGGTCCGACTTGAAGGTGTGGCCGACGCGCAGCTGCGGCATCCTGCCGAAGACCTGGTTCATCACCGGGAAGAACGACGTGGTGGCCGGGAAGAAGAACGGCTGCCAGCCGAACAGGTGATAGGTCTGGCCAATCACCACGTCGACGTAGTCCGATTCCACCTTGATATTCGCCTGCCGCAGGCGGAAGGTGCCGTTGCTCACCAGCGATGCTTCCGAGACGGTGGGCGGCTGGTTGCCGAAGAAGTCGAGCTCCAGGACGGCAGTGGCCTTGATCCCCTCGTACTCGGGCGCGCTCACCTTGACGCCGAGCCTGGAGTTCCGCGTCGTGAAATGCGTGCGGCCGTGCGTGCCCGCATAGGTGTCCTCGCGCTGGATCACCGTGGCCCCCACCGACTCGCCGAAGCTCTGGGTGGAGTCGTGCATGATGTCGAACTCCGCCATCCCGTAAACCGTGGCCTTGAACTTGGAGGTCACGGGAACGGCGGCCGGCACGGGCGGCTTGGCCGACTCCGCCGGCGGGGCCGGCGGCGGGGCCGCGGCCGCAGGCCCGGTGCCCGCCATCGGCGGCGGCGTGGCCGGCGCCTGCGTGCCGGTCGGCAGCTGCGTCATGCCGGCGTCGGGCGCCTGGGGGGCTTGCGTCGCCGCCGGCGCGGCCGCCGGAGCAGCCGCAGCCGCCGGAGCGGGCGCAGCCGCCGCGGGCGCAGCCGCCGGAGCAGGCGCAGCCGGAGGAGGCGCCGCGCCCCGCGGCGGCGCCTGGCCGTGCGCGGCCGCCGCCACGAAGAAAATCGACGCACCGAATAGGTTCGCAACCTTCGATTGGTTCATGTCCGAAGCCCCTGGTTATCGACGGCGCCGGGAATCCTCGCTGGCGCCGCAAGCCATTGATTTCATTGCACTTTTTTTCTGAACTACACCGGACGGATCACGGCCCGGCGTCGCGTCGATCTCTGCCCGGCAGCGCGGGAGAGCTCGACGCGGCGAACGGCGCTTACGTTTTCCTGTGCCCCTTCAGGCCTGGCGGGCTGCTTCGCGGAACGCGCGGGCGCGGGCGACGAGCTCCTCGCGCCGCCCCTCGCGCAGGAGCTTGAGGTCCACGAGATTGCTGCCGACGCCGACGGCCACCGCGCCCGCGGCGAGGAACGCGCCCAGGTTCTGCAGCGTCGCGCCGCCGGTGGGCATGAGCGGGATGTGCGGCAGAGGCGCCTTGAGCGACTTGAGATACGACGCCCCGCCCAGGGCGTCGCAGGGGAACACCTTCACGACGTCCCCGCCCGCCCGGTGCGCCGCCACGACCTCGGTCGGCGTGAGCGCGCCGGGCGCGCTCACGACGTTCATCGCGAGGCACGCCTTCACCGTCGCCTCGTCGAGCGCGGGGCTGACGACGAAGCGCGCCCCCGCCTCGACGCACGCCTCGGCGGTGCGGGCGTCGAGCACGGTGCCCGCGCCGACCAGGGCCCGATCGCCGTGGCGCGCCGCGACCTCGCGCACGACCTCGACCGCGCCGGGCACGGTCATCGTGATCTCGAGGACGTCGATCCCTCCCTCGAGGAGGGCGTCGACCGCCTGGAGCGCCTCGTCGGCCGAGCCCGCGCGCACGACAGGCACGACGCGCGTGCGACCGATCCACCCCAGCACGTCTTGCTTGTTCATCGATCCACCCGGGCCGTGCCCATCTTCATCGCCTTGAGTACCTCGTCGAGGGTCGCCATCGTGGTGTCGCCGGGCGTCGTCATCGCGAGCGCCCCGTGCGCCGCGCCGCAGTCGACCGCCCACTGCGGCCCCTTGCCCTCGAGGAAGCCGTAGATCAGGCCCGAGGCGAACGAGTCGCCGCCGCCCACGCGGTCGTAGATCTCCAGATCCTTGCGCTCCGGCGCCTGGTAGAGCCGGCCGCCCTGGTACAGCACCGCGCTCCAGTCGTTGCGCGTCGCCGACGTCGCCACGCGCAGCGTCGTCGCGACCGCCTGGATGTTCGGGAACGCCTCGATGACGCGCTGGATCATCGCCTCGAACGCGCCGACGTGGAGGTTCTTGTGCCCCTCGTCGAGGTCCTCGACCTCGAAGCCGAGGGCCGCCGTGAAGTCCTCCTCGTTGCCCAGCATCACGTCGACGTACGGCGCGAGCGCGCGGTTGACCTCCCGCGCGCGGGCCTGGCCGCCGATCGACTTCCAGAGCGAAGGGCGGTAGTTCAGATCGTAAGAGACGACGACCCCGTGCCGCCGGGCCGACTCCATCGCCTCCTTGGCCACGCCCGGCGTGGTCTCGGAGAGCGCGGCGAAGATGCCGCCGGTGTGGAACCACCGCGCGCCCTCCCGGCCGAAGATCGCGTCCCAGTCGATGTCGCCGGCCTTCAGCTGCGACGCGGCGGTGTGGCCGCGGTCCGAGACGCCGACCGCCCCCCGGATGCCGAAGCCCCGCTCGGTGAAGTTCAGGCCGTTGCGCACGGTCCGCCCGACGCCGTCGTGGGGCACCCAGCGCAGGTGCGAGAGGTCCACGCCGCCCTGCAGCATGAGGTCCTCGATGAGCCGCCCGACGGGGTTGTCCGCGAGGGCGGTCACGATCGCCGACCTGAGCCGGAAGCAGCGGCGGAGGCCGCGCGCGACGTTGTACTCGCCGCCGCCCTCCCAGGCGTGGAAGCCGCGGGCGGTCGAGATCCGACCGTCGCCGGGATCGAGGCGCAGCATGACTTCGCCGAGGGAGACGAGGTCCCAGCGGCAATCAGCAGGATCGCGGAGCGTGATGGACATGGTTTACCGATAGGAGGGCTGGCCGCGTGACGGAAGCCCCGAATCGAGGAGGTGGGCCCCAGGGGCCGAGGAGAGGCGATGAGGCTGGCCGAGGGCGGTGATCACGGGCTGCCTCCCGGCGCGCGCGTCGACTGCACCTCGGTGGCGGACGGGCCGATGTAGCCCTTGGCGCCGGCGCCCTTCGACTCGACGATGGGCCGCCCGTCGCGGTCGAGCTTGACGAGCTCGGCCTTGGTCCCCTGGGCCGTCGGCCAGAGGTACCAGCGCGCGTCCATCCAGCCCACGTGCGCCGCGGGGCCTTCGACCGGCGCGCCCGTCGCGCCGAGCTGGCCGGCCCGCGTCGCGCGGTAGTCGTCGACGGAGGCGTACGGAGGACGGTTGAGGGCGAGCTGCAGGCCCGCGATGCTGGCGAGCATCGCCAGGCCGCCGGCGACGATCGCCGCCTGCGGCACGCGCCGCTTGGGCGTGACCGGCTCGACCCGCGGCAGGAGGAGGTGCAGCACGAGCAGCCCGACGAGGTACAGGCTCCCCGCGAGCAGGAACGGCAGCGCATACGAGCCGGTGAGCGTGAGCGACCGGCCCACGAAGATCTGGAAGATCGCCCCGCCGACGACGCCAAAGGCGGTCTTGATGCCGACCACCGTCGCCATCGCCGGGCGAGGCAGGGTGTCCGAGACCAGCGTGTAGAGGTTGCTGCTCCAGCCCTGGTGCGCCGCCGCGGCGAGCGAGATGAGCGCGACCGCGACGTACACCGACGGGATGCCGGCGACGCTCGGGACGTCGACGAGCTGCCCGACCGCCATGACGGGCACCGCGGCGAGCGCGCAGGCGAGCATCGCGAGCTTCCGCGCCGCGCCGACCGAGCGGCCGCTCGCGATGAGCTTCGAGGAGAGCCAGCCGCCGCCGACCGCGCCGACGTCGGCCACGATGAACACGACCGGGATCGCGTAGCCCATGAACGTCGGCGTGAGCTTGAACTCGCTGACGAGGAACTTCGGCAGCCAGGTGAGGTAGAACCACCACGGCGCGTCGGTGAAGAACTTCGCCATCGCGACCGCGTAGACGGGCCGCATCCCGAACACCTCGCTGACGCCGAGCGACTCGGTCGACTCCTTCGCGTCGGAGCGGATGTGCGCGAGCTCCTCGGGCGACACCTTCGGGTGCTCCTCCGGCCGCCGGTAGAGGCGCATCCAGAAGAAGATCCACACGACGCCGATCCCGCCGAGGACGAGGAAGCAGGCGCGCCAGCCGTACGCCTCCGCGATGCGCACCGCGAGGAGCGGGGCGAGGATGGCGCCCACGTTCGAGCCGCAGTTGAACAGGCCGGTCGCGAGCGCCCTCTCCCTCTTGGGGAACCACTCCGCGACGGTGCGGACGGCGGACGGGAAGTTGCCCGCCTCGCCGACCCCGAGCAGGAAGCGGATCGCGGCGAAGCCGCCGAAGCTGCCGACGAAGGCGTGGGCCGCAGAGGCGATGTTCCAGACCAGGAACGTCGCGCTGAGCCCCTTGCCGGTGCCGACGCGGTCGATCCAGCGCCCGACGAACACCATGCCGAAGCCGTACGCGAGCAGGAAGCTCACGTTGATGAGCGCGAGGTCCGTCGGCCCGAGGCGCAGCTCGTTCTCGAAGAACGGGACCAGCAGCGAGAAGAGCTGCCGATCGAGGTAGTTGATCGTCGTCGCGAAGAAGAGGAGCGCGCAGATGGTCCAGCGGGTGCGCGTCATCACGCCGCCGCTCGCCGGGACCACAGGAGAAGCAGCGGTCACTGGTTCACCCCCGAAGCCAAGAAGCCACCGTCGACTGCGATGCTCGTGCCGGTGATGAAGCTCACCGCGTCAGAGCAGAGGAAGAGGGCCGCGCCGATCAGCTCCTGGGTCTCGCCGAAGCGGCCGAGCGGCGTGCGGGCGAGCAGCTCCCGCCCGCGCGGGGTGCCGTCGAGGAGCGCGCGGTTGAGGTCGGTCACGAAGACGCCGGGCACGAGGGCGTTCGTGCGGATGCCGTGCTTCGCCCACTCGGCGCCGAGGCTGCGGGTGAGCGCCATCACGGCCGCCTTCGACGCGCCGTAGGCCGCCACCTCGTGGAAGGCGACGAAGCTCGACAGCGAGGCGATGTTGACGATGCGGCCCCGGCCGCTCTCGCGCAGCGGGTGATAAAACGACTGGCAGGCGCGGAGCATGCCTGTGACGTTCGTGTCGAGCAGGCCGTTCCACTCGGCGTCTCCGACCTCGGCCGTGGGCGTGCGGAACGTCCTGCCGGCGCAGTTGACGAGGATGTCGACGCCGCCGAGCGCCTGGACCACGCCGTCGCGCAGGGCGTCGAGGGACGCCCGGTCGCTCACGTCGCACGTCGCCTCGAGCGAGCGGACGCCCCGCTCGCAGATCTCGCCATAGACCGCGCGGGCCCGATCGGCCCGGGTGCCCGAGGCGACGGTGTGGACCCCCGCCTCGGCGAGGCCGAGGGCGATCGCCCGGCCGATGCCGGAGGTGCCGCCGACCACGACGGCCCTGCGGCCCGCGATGTCGAAGAGTTTGGTCATGCTCCCAGCCATTCCCCGGCGATGCCGCCCAGGAGCGCGCGCGCGTCGCGCTCGATCTGCGCGTCGGTCGGCGGGACGGGCATCGCCCCATAGCGTCGCGAAAGCGCATTGGCGATCGACCGCCGCGAGTGGCGCCACTTGTAGATCAGCTGATCCAGGACGCGCGCGTCGGAGTGCTGCGGCACGAAGGTCGGCCCCAGCATCTCCAGGCGCATCGAGGTCGTCTCCTCGATGAGGCTCGGGTTGTTCATGAACCACCAGCACCCGAACGGGAGGACGTTGGCGAACTTGCGCGCCACGACGCAGAGGCTGTGCGTGTTCTCGCGCGCGAGCGTCGTGACGAGAAAGCGGACGTCGGGGTTGTCGCCGGCGAGCCGCTCTAGCGGGGTGAGGTCGACGGTGCTCACGCCGTCGCCGGCCACGCCGAGGCGGGGGTTCACCGCGCGCCGCACGCCGACCATCATCGCGAACGGCAGGCCGTGGGCGCGGCACGCGTCCAGCACGGCCCGGGGCGGGGCCGCGACCTCGTTGACGGAGATCGCGAGGTAGCGCGGCCGCATGCGGGCGATCCAGCGGTCGAGCTCGGCCGCGAGGTCGTTCGCGGAGACGAGGCGGTCGATGCGCAGCGCCGTGTAGAACCGCGGATCGGGCTCGACGCCCGCCTCCCAGATCGCGCGCTCCGCGGGGTCGGTCGGGTCGTTCGTCATCGCGAGCGCGCTCACCCCCGCGAGGCGCAGCACGTCCTCCAGGTGATCCTCGGCCTTGCGGCCGGCGAAGAAGGCGCGCGCGTCGCGCAGGTCTGGCGCGGCGGGGTCGAGGCCGAACGCGTCGAGCACGGTGGCGACCCCCGCGGTCGCCTCGGACAGCGGCGATCGGCGGACGAAGAGCGCCTCCCACACGAGGTCGGCCTGCGCCTCCTTGTCGCGCGCGTAGAACGCCTCGGGCGTGACCTTCGGCTCGGCGCGCAGGGTCTCGGCGACGAGATAGTGATACGTCAGGAGCTCGTCGACGCCCCAGAGGTTCAGCGCCTGGAACTGGGGGGCGAAGAGGTGGGTGTGGAGATCGATGATGGGCGCGGCGTCGATCGCCTTGGCAACGCGCTCGGCGAGGGTCATCTCGGCACCTCGGGGATCCGGTCGTCCTTTGGATCGGCCCAGCGCTCGTTCGGCACGGTCGCGCACCAGGCCGGGCGCAGGGGATCTTTGTCGTAGGGATAGGGGCCCAGGCGGCGGTATTCCTCGGCGTAGCGGGCGACCTTCTCGCGATCGAGGCGGACGCCAAGGCCGGGGCCGTCGGGCACGCGGATGCGGCCGTTCTGGTAGGGGAGCGGGCCTCCGCGGATCACGTCGTCTTTCAGGTGGTGGTAATGCGCGTCGGCGGCGAACGAGAGGTTCGGGATGACGGCGCCGAGGTGGAGCATCGTCGCGAGCTGCACGCCGAGCTCGCCCGAGGAGTGGACGGCGACGCCGAGGCCGAAGGTCTCGCAGATGCCCGCCGCCTTCACGCACGGCCGGATGCCGCCCCAGAACGTCGTGTCGAGCAGGATGACGTCCACCGCCGTGTCCAGCACGTTGGCGGCGAGCTGCTCGAAGTTCACGACGACGGTGTTCGTCGCGAGCGGCATCCGCACCTTCTCTCGGGTGCGCCGCATCGCGTGCAGGCCGAAGACGGGATCTTCCAGGTAGTCGTTGTTCAGGTCCTCGATCGCCTGACCGAAGCGGATGCCCTGCTCCGTCGACCAAACGGCGTTCGGATCGAAGCGGACGCGGTCGTCCGGGAAGGCGTCGGCCACCGCGCGGTAGCACTCGAGCTCGTAATCCGGGTGGAACACGCCGCCCTTGAGCTTGTGCGAGGTGAACCCGTGCTTCTTCTTCAGCGCCCTCGCCTCCTCGACCAGCTGCTTCGGGGTGCGGACCTCGCCCGAGCCGTCCGCGTTCGGGTAGCGGAAGAAGAGGTAGGACGCAAAGGGCACCTCGTCCTGCAGCTTGCCGCCGAGCAGGTCGTAGACCGGAACGCCGTAGGCCTGTCCGAGCAGGTCCAGGCAGGCGAACTCCAGCGCGGCGAGGATCTGGGTGCGGTTGTTGTAGAGGGAGGCCGTCGGGTTCGCGATCTTGAACCGCATCTCCTCGAGGCGGGCCGGATCGTGGCCCGCGAGGTAACCCTTCATGGCGCGGAACACGGCCTCGGCCGACTCGCCGCCGCCGCCCATCTCGCCGAGGCCGATCAGCCCGTTATCCGCCTCGACCTCGACGAGCGTGCGCACGAAGCGGCCCCAGTGGCAGCCGTTGGCGTGGCGCAGGGGCGCCTCGAGGGGGACGGTGACGGTGGTGGCGCGAATGTCAACGATTCTCATGCAGGACGGGGCTCCCGGGGCCCCAGCGTTCTGATGGGTTGGACTCGAAGCTCTCGATGGTCAGCGACACCTGCATGGCCCAACATCGCCCTATCGGCTGAAGCGTACAGCGACTGGATCGGCAGCGATGAAGGCGAAAATTGCAGCGAGCCCGTGGTTCACGAAGGCTTGCTGCGAGGCGCCGGTGAATTCCCTGACCTCCGAGGTTTGATCACGCTTCTATCCGAAACGTGCGAGGTCCGCCACAGCGCCGACGACAGCGCGCGAGGAGCTCTCCGGGAGGCGCTCTGCGACGGTGCGATAGAGAGATCGCCAAGGACACCGCGAGAAGAAATTTCTGTGTTCTCGCGACACGAGCTCGCAGGCGGGCGCGGTCGTCGCCCGGCCCTTCGGCTTGCTGCCCGCGAGCGCCCCCGCGAGAGGGCGCCGTGGAGCGCCGCGCTGATGCCGAGCTCGGCCAGCGCCGGGGCGATCTCCGCCCCGGGGCCGCGGCTCGCGAGCGAGCGCTCGATGCGGCGGCGGCGGCGAGCGAGCGCGCGGCGCGGCTCGGCCCCTCCGACGCGAGCGCGGCGTGGCGTGGCTCCTGCGCGCGCTCGACGCGAGCGCGGGAGCTCGAGCCGCGCGCGCCTGCCGCGCTCGCGCCGCGTCGAGCCTTCTCGTAAATGTGTAGCGTGGGCTAGAAAGACGAAGTACGTCCACGCCGTCATGGCGTGCTCCAACACGTCTTCGCCATTCGGCGCATGATCCTGGCGGCTTCTGTCCTTGCGGAGCCATCCCCGATGGCCGATAACGAGAGGCTGGCCGGGGGGAGATCGGCGTTTCTGCATGGCGTTCACGCTCCCCTGCCTCGACGTCTCGGACTGGAAGACATTCGAGCTCCTCCAGCTCGTCATCGACACCATCCCGGATCCCATCTTCGTCAAGGATCGGCAACACCGCTGGATCGCGTGCAACCCGGGCTTCTGCCGGCTGATCGGGCAGCGCTACGAGGACCTGATCGGCCGGAGCGATCCGGATTACTGGCCGAAGGAGCAGGCCGATCTCTTCTGGAGCTACGACGATCTCGTCTTCAGCTCCGGTGAGCCGAGCGAGAACGAGGAGCACGCCACGGGCGCGGACGGGGTGACGCGCACGATCTGGACCCGCAAGTTCCCCATGAAGAACGCGCAGGGCGAGGTGGTCGGCCTCTGCGGGCTCATCACGGACATCACCGATCTGAAGCGGCGGCACATGGAGGCCGAGCGGATGGCGGCGGAGAACCGGGAGCAGCGCGCGATCATCGACGCGCAGGCGACGCTGCTCGATCGCATGGCGATGCCGGTCATCCAGATCTGGCAGGGGATCCTGGTGATGCCGCTGGTCGGGGAGATCAACGACCGGCGCGCGGCCCAGGCGCTGGAGAGCATGCTGGTCGCCATCGGGCAGCGAGGCGCGGAGTTCGTGATCCTCGACATCACCGGCGTGCCGGTGATCGACACCGCCGTGGCGCGCCACCTGATTCGCGCCGTGCAGGCGGCGGAGCTGCTCGGCTGTCGGAGCGTCATGGTGGGCGTCGGCCCGGACATCGCCAGGACGCTGGTGAGCCTCGACATCGACTTCAGCCGGATCACCACGCAGGGCACGCTCCAGAGCGGGCTCGCCTTCGCGATGAGCCGCCTCGGCGCGCAGCGCGCGGCGAGCGCGCCCGCCCGCTGACCCTGGACCGTAGCGGGCACGACCGACGCGGCGTCAGCTCATCGCGTCCTGGCGTCGGTCGCCTGGATGTGGAGGGCCCCCTCCGCCATCGTCACATCGTCGGGCCCGGCGGCTTCCCAGTGGGTGACCGCATAGTTCGGCAGGAGCAGCTCGTTCACGGCGTCCATCGCCGCCAGGTGGGCGGGGCTCATGACGAACTCGTACATCGCCTCGGTCGACGACCAGACGGCCAGCGTGCGCCCGGAGCCGCAGGACGGCGACTGCGCCAGCTGGATCGCCACGAGGCCGGGCTGAGACGCGAGCTGCGCCTGGATCGCGCCGAAGTACTGCACGTATTTCTCCATCACGGCCTCTCCCGGCCTCGGCATCCCGTATGTCGCGCTGACCGTGTACGACGAGCCCTCCGGGGGAGGCAGGAGCGCCCCGGTCGCGGGCTCGACGCCAGGCCCGCTCAGCGGGTCGGCCTCCAGGTCGGCCTCGAGCACGCCGCCCGTGCACCCGGCGGGGGGCGCGTCGGAGGGCGCGTCGGAGGGCGTCGCGCCGGTGTCGGAGCCACACCCCGAGAGGAGCGCCGCGAGGACCGCGGCGGCCAGCGCGCGCGAGGAGCGATCGAGGGTCTCGTTCAACGTACGTTTCGTCGTGGTCATGGTCGGGGTCCTTTCTGATTCGGGCGCTGCCCGGGGGCTCAGTCGGCGCGCGAGACGACCCCGAAGACGAGCTCGGGGAACGTCCGCGCGAGGCGGCTTGAATGGAAGTTCGTCCTGCGTCCCATGCTCCGCACCTGCACCGGGGTGCCGGGCGGCGGGGCGTCGCCGACCGTGACAGCCCACGTGAGGGCCTCGCCGGCGCGCACGGCGAAATAGGTGTACGAGCCGGCCGGGAGGCGCTCCTCGACGCGGCCGACGAGGAGCGCGCGATCGGCGGCGGACCGGGAGAGCTGGCCGAGCGGGCTCGCGGCCACCGCCGCGAGGGGCCCCGCCGCCGTACGAGGCCTGTCGTCCAGCGCCCACGCGAGCGCGAGGAAGAGCGCCGCGAAGACCATGAGACCGAGGAGCGGCTTCACGAGCCGGCGAAAGGCGGATCGCGGCGCAGAGCTCCGCGCCAGAGGGGCAGAGGAGACGGGCGTCATCGGTGACTCCTTGTGGGCGCGCCCCGGCGCCCCCCGCGGGGCCGCCGTTGCGTCGCCGAACGAACCTCCGTTCCCGGACGCCCGCGGAACGTTCAATCGGCGCCGCGATTTCGCTCATGGCGGTACCCCAGGAGCCGAGAGCGCCGACGACGCATTGCGTCAAACTCGACGGCTGGCCATGGCTCGCGGGGTGACGGCGGGGCGATAGAGGCCCTGGGGAGGCGCCGCGGCGTCCGGCGCGCTACGGGGCCGCGGCGTGCGCGGAGCTCGCGGCCTCGCCGCCGCGGGCGGCCTCGCCCGGGCGCGCGGTCCTGCCGGGGCGCGCGGCCCCGCCGGGGTGCGCGGCCTCCGCCTCGTCCCACGCCGCGCCCTCCGCCTCGACCTGCGCCGCCGGGGCCGGCTCTCCCCGAAGGAACCGCCGCACCTGCTCCCGCAGCGCGAAGCGATCGAGTCCCTTCCTGAGCAGCGCAGCGCCGGTCCAGCAGGCCGCGTGCGTGACGTACGGGACGACCATGGAGGCCGACTTGCGGACCAGCCGGACGCCCAGCTCGTCGTAGGAGCGCGTGGAGAACAGCCGCTTGTACTCGCTGTCTCCATAGCCGAAATCGAGCGTCCTCGGGACGCCGTCGGCGCACAGGTCCTCGAGGATCATGAGGAGCAGGACGGTGCCGGGCTGATACGGCGCCCACGCGGGATCGTAGCCCACGCGCTCGTAATGATAGGTGCCCTCGTCCAGCAGCCCGACCACGAAGGCGACGGGAGCGTCGCCGTCCGAGAGGAGATAACCGCGCAGCCAGCCGCGCTCCGCGAGCGCCTCCAGCTTGCGCCGCGTGGCCTGCTCGTCCACCGATTGCCCGAGGCACCTGCCCTGCCAGCTCCGCGCCGCGACGATCCCCGCCTGCTCGAGGAAGCGCGGCAGCTCTTCTTTCCGCGTGACGCGCTGGAGCCTCAAACCGTGGGTCATGGCGCCCCGGAGGCGCTTCACCTTGTACCTCAGCGTCCGGCGCGTGCGGCCGCTGAACTTCGCGAGGTACGCCTCGAAGCTCCCCGGCAGATCGACGAGCCGGCGCGGCGTCACCCCGGCCAGCGTGTCGACCCAGAACTCCCGGCGCACCTGCGGGGAGCTCCGGAGGAGCCGCAGGAGATCGGACGCGACCGGCAATCCCTCGATGAAGATCATCTGGTAAGGCACCTCCGCGGAGAGGATCGCCTGGAGGAGCGCCGCCTGCTCGACCGGGTCGTCCGGCCCGAGCCAGTCGGTCCCGCAGAGCACCGCCCGCCGGACCGGGAACGCGCCCACGGACAGGTAACCAAGGCGGCAGCGCCAGGTCCACTCCTGGAGCAGGAACGGCGCCGCGCCGACCAGCGTCCCCTCATCGGGGTCGAACAGGGCCGCGACCATCATGCCCTCTCCCGCCCACCGCGACGAGCCCGTCCGGGCCATCTCCTCTGCCTCGATGGCGATGTGCTCCAGCCGATGATGCAGCTGCCCTCGCGCCCGCGCGCGACGGCAGCGCTCCCACACGGCCGCGAGCTCGGCGAGCTCCGCCCTCCTGCACAGGATTCGTGTCTGATACCGCATAGGGTCCCCCTCCCCAGGATCAACAGAGCACTCGACGCCGAGCGCGGACGTCCCGCGCGCGCACCGGTCGCGACGGCGAGCGCGCGTCGAGGGCGCCCCGTCCGCTCGGCGGCGGCAAATCCTGCGATTGGCGTCGTTTACGTCGTCTACGTCGATCGCCAATGACAGAGGTCTGATGTTGATCAGGCAAGAAAGTCTATTCGGGAACAGACATCATGCAAGGGAAAGCACGGCTTTCCGGTACGAGCCTCTCGATGCCGACGCCATGCGCTCTCGACGTGCGTCCGCGCCTCGGCGTGAGATCTCTCGGTCGGAGGCCGCGAGAACGTCCGTTCGTAGAACAGGCGCGCTCCCGTGGTCACGTCGCCCGCGCTCACGTCGCCCGCGCTCACGTGGATCGCGTGGCCGCTGTCCGGAACGATGATGTCGCCGGCGTCCTGCGCGGCCGGCCTCCGGAGCAGCCGCTGCCGGCCCCGCGGTGCCTCCGCGGGGCCGGCGCAGGCGCCGCCAGCGCGCTCTGGCGAGCAGCGCGCTCTGGCGAGATCCTGCTGCCCCTCGGCCCGCGATACCCTTGATAAGGACACATAACGAAGTCATCCGCGCGCGCGGCGCCGGCTCGACGACACGATTGCGCCGCCGCTCCGCCTTGCCAGGCCCTCGGGTGAGGGTGCATCCTGCCCGCTCATGCTGCCCGGCAGGCTGCTCGACGACCGCTTCGAGCTGGCGGAGGTCGCCGGCTCCGGAGGGATGGGCACGGTCTACCGGGCCCTCGATCGCGCGAGCGGCGAGGTCGTCGCGGTCAAGCTGCTGCGCCGGCTCGACGCGCGCGCCGAGGCGCGCTTCCTCCGCGAGGCCGCGGCGCTGTCCCGGCTCTCGCACCCGCACATCGTGCGGTACGTCACGCACGGCGTGGCGCCGACGGGGGAGCCGTACCTCGCGATGGAGTGGCTCTCCGGCGAGAGCCTCGCGGATCGGCTGTCGCGGCTGGAGCTGCGCGTCGACGAGAGCGTCGCCCTCACCCGGAGGGTGGCGGACGCGCTCGGCGCGGCGCACGCCCGCGGGATCGTGCACCGCGACATCAAGCCGAGCAACCTCTTCCTGGTCGACGGCGCGCTCGATCGGGTCAAGCTGCTCGACTTCGGCATCGCGCTGCTCTCGGACGCCACGTCGCGCCTGACCGGGACGTCGGCGGTGGTGGGCACGCTGGGCTACATGGCCCCGGAGCAGGCGCGGGGCGACCGGGAGGCGCTCGACGGGCGCGCCGACGTCTTCGCGCTCGGCTGCGTGCTGTTCGAGTGCCTCACCGGGCAGCGGGCGTTCCGCGGGCAGCACCTGTCGGTCGTGTGGAAGCTGCTCCTCGAGGACTCGCCGCGGGCGCGGGAGCTGCGGCCCGAGGTGCCCGAGACCCTCGACGCGCTCCTCACGAGGATGCTGGCCAAGGATCCGTCGGAGCGACCCGAGGACGGCGCGGCCGTGGTGCGCTGCGTCGACGCGCTCGGCGCCCTGGAAGGGAGCAGCGCCCCCTCGGCCCTGCCCCCGCCCGCGGCGATCTCCATGCGGGAGAGGCGGCTCGCCTCGGTGGTCGCGGTCCGGTCCGCGCAGCCCTCGTTCTCCGCGACGACCGAGTCCCTGGACGCGCACGCGCCGCCGCCGGGCACGCTCGCCGCGGTGCGCCGCGCGGCCCTGACGCTCGGCGCTCAGGTGGTCGAGCTCGGCGACGGGATCGTGGCGGCCGTCGCGGCGAGCGCGGGCAGCGCGGCCGACCAGGCGGCGCTCGCGGCGCGCTGCGCGCTGCAGGTCCGCGCGCTGCTCCCCGGCGCGGCGGTCGCGCTGGTGACGGCGCGGGGCGAGCCCATGAGGGGATCGCCGTTCGGCGAGGCGCTGGACCAGGCGGCCGCGCTGCTGGACGCGGCCGCCGCGCCCGCCCGCGCGGACGGCCGGCGCGAGGGCGTCCTCGTCGACGCGGCGACGCGGGCCCTGCTCGACGCGCGCTTCGAGGTCGTGGCCGAGGGCGGGCTCGCGCGGCTCGTGGCCGAGCGCGAGATCGGCGAGGGAGCGCGCCAGCTCCTCGGCGGGCCGAGCCCCTACGTCGGGCGCGAGCGGGAGCTGCAGCAGCTGCTCGAGCTCGTCGGCGACAGCTTCACCGAGCGGCGCGCCGCGGCGGCGCTGGTGACCGCGGCGGCGGGCATGGGCAAATCGCGCCTGCGCCGCGAGGCCGTCGACGCGCTGCTCCAGCGTCACCCCGGCGTGGCGCTGAGCGTCGCCCGCGGCGACGCCCTCGGCGGGGGCGCCGCGCTCGCGCTGCTCGCCGGCGCGCTGCGGAGCGCGCTCGGGATCGCCCCCGGCGAGGCGCCGGACGCGCAGCGGGCCAGGCTCGCGCAGGCGCTCGGGTCGCTGCTCGCGGGCGAGGAAGGGCGATGGGCCGCCGCGTTCCTGGGCGAGCTGCTCGGCCTCGCCCCGCCGGACGAGGCGCCGGCGGCGCTGGAGGCCGCGCGGCGCGACCCGGCGCGGATGGCCGAGGAGATCCAGCGCGCGTACGTCGACTACGCGCGGGCGGTGACGGGCGCGCGCCCCATGCTCGTGGTGCTCGAGGATCTCCACGGGGGCGACGCGCCCTCGGTGGGGATCTTCGACCGGGCGCTGCGGGAGCTCGGCGATCGGCCCTACGCGGTGCTCGCCTTCGCCCGGCCCGAGGTCCACGCGCTCTTCCCGCAGCTCTGGGCCGAGCGGGGGCTCTCGGAGCTCCGGCTGCGCGAGCTGCCCGCCCGGGCGGCCGAGCAGCTGGTGCGGAGCGCGCTCGGCGCGTCGCTCGCGCCCGAGGAGGCCTCCGCGCTCGCGCAGCGGGCCGCGGGCAACGCGTTCTGCCTCGAGGAGCTCATCCGGGCCGCGGCGGAGGGGCGCCGCGCGCCGCCGGAGGCGGCGCTGGGGCTCGTGGAGGCGCGCATCGCCGCGCTCGGGCCCGAGGCGCGGCGGCTCCTGCGGGCGGCGAGCGTCTTCGGGGAGGTCTGCTGGGCGGGGGGCGTGCGCGCGCTGCTCGGCGCGCCGGCGCAGGGGCCGAGCGAGCGCGCGGCGTGGGCCGAGCTGCTCGATCGCGAGATCCTCGAGCGCCGGCCGAGCTCGCGGTTCCCGGGCGAGGAGGAGCTCGCCTTCCGCGGCGCGCTCCTGCGGGAGGCGGCGTACGCGATGCTCACCGACCGCGACCGGGAGCTCGGCCACAAGCTCGCCGGCGAGTGGCTGGTCGAGGCCGGCGAGCAGGACCCCGAGGTCCTCGCCGAGCACCTCGCGCGGAGCCGCGAGACCGGGCCGAGGCGCCCGGAGCGGTCGCTCGGGTGGAGCGACCGCCGCGGCAAGGGCGTCGCGTGAGCGCAGGGCGGGACCGGGCCGAGCCGAGCCGACGGCGGCACCTCGGCGAGCCGCTCGCCGGCCGGCAGCCGGCGCCGCGGCGGCTCACCCGGGCGCCGCGTCGCCCCGGGCGCGGGCGATGGTGTGGATGAGCTCGCGCGCGTCGAACGGCTTGCGCAGGCACGTGTACCCGCCCTGGCTCATGATCGCGCCGATCATCTCCGGGACCGAGTGGCCGGTCATGGCGATCACCGTGACGCGCTTCTTCAGCCCCCGCATCTGCGCGCACGTCGCGACGCCGTCCTGATCGGGCATGACGAGATCGAGCACGCAGACGTCGACGCGCCGCTCGAGGACGTGCTGGACCGCGGTCCGCCCGTCGTGGACGGCGTGGGCCGACAGCCCCGCCGCCCGGAGCACCGCGACGATCGAGTCGGCGACCTTCGGGATGTCGTCCACCACGAGGACGTCCGGCGCGTCGACCGCGCGAGCGACGACGCGCGCCAGGTGATCCATCGAGAACGGCTTGTAGATGACGGTGTAGACGCCCTCGGCGATCGCCTCCTCGATGAGCTGCTCGAGCGCGAACGCGGTCATCAGCACGACGGTGAGCTCCGGCTGGATCCGCTTGAGCTCCCGGAACGTCTCGACGCCGTTGAGCCCGGGCATGCGGACGTCGCTGAGCACGAGCGTGAACGCCTGCTGCTCCGCGAGCTCGAGCGCGTGGGCGCCGTCCCTCGCCTCCACCACCTCGTACCCCTCGAGCTCGAGGTTGGCGGCGAGCGTCATGCGCATCCCCTCCTCGTCGTCGACCACGAGCACGCGTTTGACCTGCTGCATGGACCCCTGCATGGCTCGACCCCCCCCTGTCATGTGCCCTGCGCCCCGGAGGGCGCAGCGACGGGCTCCGCGGCCGTCGCGGCCTCGCGCGCCGGCACCCGGACGACGAAAGTCGCGCCGCCGCCGGGCTCGCTCGTCGCCTCGAGCGTGCCGCCGTGCCGGCGGGCGATCCCGGCGCTGATCGCCAGGCCGAGGCCGGTCCCCTTCAGCTTGGTGCTGAAGAGCGGCTCGAAGATGTGCGCGAGCATGTCCGCGGGGATGCCCGTCCCGTTGTCCGCGACCGAGAGCGTCAGCCCGTCGCTCCCCCACGCCGCGGCGACCCGCACGCGCCCCTCGCGCCCGGCCGGGATCGCCTCGGCCGCGTTCTGGATCAGGTTCACGAGCACCTGACGGAACTGGTCCCGGTCGAGCTCCACGACGGGGAACGCGGCGGGTACGTCGTTCTCGACGCGCACGTGCGGCGGGACCTCCACGACCGAGATGGCGTCGTCGACGAGGGGGCCGAGCGCGCACGCCGAGAGCAGCGGCCGCCGCTCGCGCGCGAAGTCGAGCAGGTTGCCGATGATCCGGCTGCACGCCGCGAGCTCCTTGTCGATGATCGAGAGGAACTGCGCGATGCGGGGCTCTCTGCCGAGCTCCGTCGCGGAGAGGCGCTTACCGAGGTAATGGCTCGCGTTGCGGACGGCGCCGAGCGGGTTCCGGAGGTCGTGCCCGACGCTCGCCGCGAGCTGCCCGACCGCCGCGAGCTTCTCCATGCGCAGCCTGACCTCCTGGGCGGCCTGGAGGCTCTGCGCCATGTGGTTGAACGCGGCGCTCAGGCGCCCGAACTCGTGCTCATCGAGCTCGGGGAGGCGCAGCTCGAGATCGCCGTGCGCGATCCGCCGGGAGCCTTCGATCAGCGCGTGGAAGCCGCGATCCATCGCGCGGAGGAGCCTCCCGAGCAGCGCGACCAGGATGACCAGCGCTCCGCCGATCGCCGCCGCCCCGATCGCCGCCACCCGCGCGCGGAGGCGTTGCTCGTCGGCGAGGATCCTGGCGATGTCCCGCTCCGCGTCGTGGACCGCCGCGTTGATGTGCGGGAGGAACCGCTCCTTGTACTCGTCGTCGGAGAGCCGCACGAACATCGCGTGCCGCTCGCCCGCGCGGTCGCCCGCGACGCGGGCGATCCCCGCCGTGCTCGCGACGATGTGATCGAGGCTCTCTCGCATGAAGCGGACGTGGCCGAGCTCCTCCGTCGACTCCTCGTCGCTCTCGCTGATCTCCTCGTCGGCGATCATCCGCCGCTTGAGCGCCTCGATGGCGGCCAGGTCGCGCGCCGCGGCCTCGGCCGCGTCCGCGAGCTCCGCGGTGACGCCGCCGCGGAGCGCGGCCTTCGCCGCCTCGTTCATATAGCGGCTGGCGTCGCTCGCGAGGGTGACGTGCAGCGTCAGATCCTCGTAGGACGCCTCGGCCCGCCGCTGGAAGATCAGCATCTCCGCGATGGTGAAGTAGAACGCTCCCCCGGCGACGAGGACCGCTGCCAGCGCGACGCCGAAGATGGAGGCCAGTCTGGCTCGAATGCTCATGGGGAGCGGCTCCTGCTTCCGTGCTCCAGGGGTTCATCGCCGCCGCCGGCGAGCTCGATCTCCCGCGTGACGAGGAGCAGGAGCCCGACGTCGGGCGTCTCCCCGGCGAGCCCGAGCTCGAGCGCGGCGCCGAGCTCCAGGCCGGGCGCCGGGTGCCAGAGCACGCCGGACGCGAGGGCGAGCGACGCGGCCTCGTCGAGCTCGGCGGCGAGCTCCACGGTCGGCGCCACGGGGCCGACCGGCAGGATCACGGCCAGCGCGACGCCGGGGCTGAGCTCCGCGGCGTCGCGCCGCGCGGCCGGCAGCCGGACCTCCGCCGAGGCGGAGAGGGCCACGTGGACGCCGCCGATCGCCTTGTCGAGGCTCACGAACGGCTCCAGCGCGTAGCCCGTCGGGCCGAGCTCGCGCGCGCCGGCGGGGAGCGCGGCCTCGAGCCCCGCCGACAGCGCGAGCCCGAGCGCCCCGCCGTCGACGAGGTTGACCATCGCCTCCGCGCGGACGGCGCCGAGCCCGGCCGTCGCCCCCCGGTCGTGGCGCACGAGCTCGAGGGGGAGCTCGGCCCCGACCTGGAGGCGATCGGTGATGCCGAGCTCCAGCAGCAGCGGGACGCCGAAGCGGACCCGGCGCCCGTCGCGCTCCCACGCCGGCGCGCTCGTGACCTGCAGCTCGAGCGCCTCCTGCGGGAACGGCGCCTCGCCGAGGAACAGCTCCTCGACCGGGGGCCGCGCCGGCTCCCCCGCGGCCTCGGCCCGCTCCAGCTCCGGCGGCGCGGCCGCCGTCGACGCAGCCAGGAGCAGGCCCAGCGCGCTGCCGGGGCGCGCGCGCCGCGCCCCGGTCGCCGCCGCCGGGTTCCGTGCTGCCGGCGGGCGCCTCGGGCGCCCTCGGGGCGGTCGAACCGCGCTCACGGCGCCGGCTCCGGGCCGGCGCCGCCGGCGTCCGGCGGGGCGGCGAGCGGCAGGTCGATGACCGCCGACGTGCCGCGCGACCGCGGCTCGAGGGCGAGCGCGCCGCGGTAGCGCCGGGCGACCCGCCTCGCGATGTTCAACCCCAGGCCGAAGTGACCCGGCTTCGTCGTGTAGAACGGGCGCAGGAGCGCCTCGCCGTCCACCTCGCCGGTGGAGCCCCCGGCGTCCGTGACCTGGATCAGGTACCGCGCGCCGCTCGCGGCGCCCTGCACCGTGACCACGCCGTCCTCTGGCGTCGACTCCACGGCGTTCTCGATCAGGCACCTCACCGCGACCGCGAGCTCGATCGGGTCCGCCTCGACGTCGCCGTCCTCGGCCGAGAGCTCGACGCGGGCCCCGGACGCGCCGATGCGCGCGCACGCCGCCGCGCGCCGCACGCAATCGGCCGCGCTCACGCGCGCGCTCCGGCGGGTGAAGAGCCGCGCGGCGTCGACCGACTCGTCGAGCCGCGCGCTCGCCGCGATCACCTCCTCGTCGATGATCCCGAAGAACTCCGCGATCCTCGGATCCGCCGAGTAGGCCGCGTCTCCCGCGACCTTTCGTTTGATGTAGAACGACGCGTTGCGGACGATGGCGAAGCGGTTGCGCAGGTCGTGGCGCAGCACGGACAGGATCTCGTCCGCGACCGCGGCCTGCTCTGCTGCGCCCAGGGGATCCCAGCTGATCATACGGCTCCTCGTCCCTTCGCCCGCGCCGCCGCGCGCGACCTCATCGGCAAGAGCGCCCCGGGGCGCCGGGCGCCGCGGGGTCGGCCCTCGTGAGCTCCGGCCCGCGCGCCGTGGACCCGGCCGCCGCGCGGGCGCCGAGCCTCGAGGTGGGGGGCGCGGGCGCGGAGTCCGGCGGCGAGCCGGCGTCGGGAGCCTCGCAGGAGACCATCTCGCCCCCGGCGGCCGCCCCCGTCAGGCCCGACGATCCGAGGGAGTCGGTCATCGAGTGGACCGACCGCTTCATCTCGGCGAGGCGCGAGAGCTGCAGCACGATCCCGATGAGGCGGTCCGGGTCGAACGGCTTCAGGATGACATAGTTGTGGCTGCCGCTCATGGAGCGGATGTACTCGTCGGCCCCGGTGACGAGGAGACAGCTCGTGTACACGGACATGTCCGACACCCGCCGGAGCAGCTCGTCTCCCTTCATTCCAGGCATCAAGAAGTCGGAGCAGACGAGGTGGAACCGCCTCGCCTCGAGCAGCTTCAGCGCGTGCTCTGCCGACGAGCAGGTCACGACGTCCACGTCCGCCGACAGGACCGCGGCGATGCTGCGCAGCGCCCGCTCGTCGTCGTCGACGACGAGCACTCGATACCTTCGTCGTGAGACGAGATAGACGTCGCTCTCGTCTTGCCCTTGCGAGAGTGTGCGATGAGCTCGTAGAGACATGGGCACAACTACCGTCTCCTCTGGCTATCGCGCGGCGGAGCCTCGTACCGCTGCGTCGCTGGCGTACGAGAGCGCGCTTGGGTGATTCCTGCTGTCCCGTGCGACGCCCCCCCTTCGGCCAGCGTCACCTCTTCGTAAAGCTACGTGACAAATTCCGCGTCAGTCAACGGCATAATACTGCCGTCTACGGCTCGTGGCGAAGAGTGGATTTCCGTTCGGAGCGCCAACGACTTCATCCGTTCACGTCCGTTTACGTCCGTTTACGTCCGTACACCGCCGTGCGTCGGGAACGAACCCTTGTGCTCGCGATGTCTGTTCACGTCTCTTCACCTCGTCTCTCCCCGCAGCGCAACCGTTCGTCCGTTGCGAGGGGCGGCCGCGGAGCGCCGGCGCTCGCACGGGCTCGATTCCGATATTGCTTCAAAAATGCGGCAACGACGCCCCCGGAGCGCGCCTCGGTGGGCAGGTCCGAGGAAAAAGCGCCCATCCGTGATTGATTGGAGGGCGTCCCGGACACAGGGATGCAGGAGGAAGGCATGTTCATGCACTTGGACTTACGATATGCCGCCCGTCGGCGGGTGGCCCGCGCGTCGGGGGTCGCGCTGCTCGCCCTGGCCTGTTGCACGGATGCGGAGGGCTCCGGCGGCGACACCGGCGCGGGGACGGGGGGAGCGGGCGGCGGCCCGCCGCCGGGAGCGAGCAGCGCGAGCGCGGGCGCCGGGAGCACGGCGGCGTCGTCGGGCGCTGCTGGCGGCGCCGGCACCGGCGGCGGCGCGCCCGACGGCGCGGGGGGCTCGGGCGGCGCCCCCGGAGGCGGCGGCGCCGGGTCCGGCGGGATGGAGCCGCTGCAGGACGTCACGATCTGGATCGCGGGCGACTCCACGGTCGCCAACGGGCAAACCCCTTGCCCGGCGGGCTGGGGCGGCCAGATCGCGGCGCTCTTCGACGAGCGGGTCACCGTGGTGAACAGCGCGGTCGGCGGCCGCAGCGTGCGCACGTGGCTCTACCACGTGCAGAGCACCATGGACAGCACGGGAGAGTGCGCGCTCGAGCGCGACGCGAGCGGCGAGCCCGTGCTGCAGGACAGGTGGGTTCAGATGCTCGGCGGCATGAAGGCGGGCGACTATCTATTCATCCAGTTCGGCATCAACGACGGATCGCGCACGTGCGATCGGCACGTGGGGCTCGACGCCTTCAAGAGCAGCTACGGGATGATGGCTCGCGCCGCGCAGGAGCGGGGCGCGCAGCCCGTGTTCGTGACGCCCGTGAGCGCGATCGCCTGCAGCGGCAGCACGGCCCGGGGGACGCGCGGGGAGTACGTGACCGCGACCCACGAGGCGGGCAAAGAGCACGGCGCGCCGGTGATCGATCTCCACGAGCACAGCGTCGCGCTCTACAACGAGCTCGGCTTCTGCCCGGTCCCCGGGGGAGACGTGAGCGCGACGACCGGAGGGCCCGTCGGCGAGTTCTTCTGCGATGATCACACGCACTTCTCGCGCTCCGGCGCGGAGCGGATCGCCAGGGTGGTCGCCGACGCCATCCGCGATCAGGGGCTCGGGCTGGCCGCGTACCTCCGGTGAATCGGCGCCGGCGCGCCGCAGCGCGCCGAGGCGCCCCCGCGCCGCGCGGACCGCGGCGCGGGGGGCCTCAGTAGCCGATGTCCTCGCGGATGGCGATCACCATCTTGCAATGGTTCACGAGATCGTCCGTCGTCTCGACCTCGCTCGTGTAATTGAGACCGTACGGCCAGAAATGCTGGTTGTCCGCGTGCACGGCGTCGCTCTCGTTCCCCGTGATCGCCCTGAGCTGGCTCGTCGCCGCCTCGCCCGTGAAGACGCCGTCCCTCACCATCGCCCCGAACTCGAAGCTGCCGACCCCCAGGGTGTGGGAGATCTCGTGCATGGCGGTGATGTAGTTCATGGAGCTGAGCGCGCCGAACCGGATGGATCCGTTGACGTTGCCGTCGGCCGTCGCGACCGAGGGCACGTAGGACACCGACAGGCGCTTCTCGATGCTCGTGTAACAGTTGTAGTGCGACAGCGCCTCATCCATGGCGCTCGTGATCATGGCATACGCGGACTGCTGCTCTGCGGTCGGCGCGGGGGCCATCGCGAGCGTGTAGGTGATCCCGCCCATCCCCACGCAGCCGGCCCCAGCGCCGCCCTCGCCCCCGCCCGCGCCGCCCGTGCCCGCGCCGCCCGTGCCCGCGCCGCCCGTGCCCGCGCCGCCCGTGCCCGTGCCCGCGCCGCCCGTGCCCGTGCCCGCGCCGCCGCCCCCGTCCGCGCCGCCTCCCGCGCCGCCGTCCCCGCCCGCGCCGCTGCTGGCCGAGGTCTGCCCGACGGACGCCGCCGCGTCGCCGCTCCCGCTCGCGACGGCGCTGCCGCCGGCGGCCCCAGGGCCGTCGCCCGATCCCGAGCACGCGATCGGAAGAGCCGCCGCGAACGCGAGCAAAACGATGTTCGTCGCCAGTTGCCTCAGCATGTCTCGCACTCCTTCAAGGAACCTCGCGCCGTCGCTCACCGGCCGCGGGGCGCTCGCGGCGCACCTCGCGACGGGTCGCCGGCGGAGCCGGCGCCATCGCCCTCTCACCGGCGGCGTCAGGGGTCAATTCGCTGCTGATCGAAGCGGTGGAGTCGATAGCTCCAGCAGAACATTCTAGCGACCTCGGACAGCGCCGGACGAGCTCCACCGCCGCCGGGCGAGCGGCGCTGCGCGCGCGCTCCGGTCCGCCTCTCCGCCTGCCGCCGCTCGCGATCTCCGCGCCGAAGCGCCGGACGGGCGCGGGCGAGATGCAGAGTTTGTTCAGGAGGCGCGCCGGAACCGGACGGCCATCGACGGACGTCCACGGGTCCACACCTTATATGAGCTACCGTGAACAGCGAGGTCGGCCGTGGGACAGCCGCAACGACGGGGTCGACGGCCGCCGTGCGCCAGCGCCTCATCGACCAGGCGAGCCGCTCGGCGCCGCGCTCCGCGCCTCCCGGGGCGCGCCCGCTCGGCCGGGCTCGCGGCGCCGCCCGGCGGAGGGAGCGGCGATGACCCCGACCGCCTTCGCCCCGGGCGCCGTGTTCCAGGAGCGCTACGAGATCGTCTCCGCGCTGCGGGAGAGCGGGTTCGCCGACGTCTACAAAGGGCGCCAGCTCGCCACCGGGCAGATGGTGGCCATCAAGGTGATGCGACCGGCCCGGGGCGGCAAGCCCGCCGACGTCGCCCGGCGCAGCGCCCGCTTCCACCAGGAGACGCGGTTCTGCGCGCAGCTCCATCACCCCAACATCGTCCGGCTCATCGACGCCGGCCAGACGGACGAGGGCACGCTCTACACCATCTTCGAGTTCGTGCCCGGCAAGAACCTGGCAGAGGTGCTGGCCGAGGAGACCTCCCTCGAGCCGCCCGAGGCGCGGCACCTGATGCTCCAGGTCCTCGACGCGCTCGGCTGCGCCCACGGGCAGAGCGTCGTCCACCGCGACCTCAAGCCCAGCAACATCATGATCGTCTCCACCGGCGCGCGGCGCAACGCGCTGGTGCTCGACTTCGGCATCGGCGCGCTCATCGCCGGCGCCATGGAGGGCATCGACGCGAAGCTCACCCCGAGCAACGAGATCCTCTGCACGCCCGCCTACGCGGCGCCGGAGCAGCTCCTCGGACAGCCGGTGAGCGTGCGATCGGACCTGTACGCCTGGGGGCTCGTCTTCCTGGAGTGCCTCACCGGGCGGCCAGCGATCGCCGGCAGATCGATGCAAGAGGTGCTGTTCCGACAGGCCAGCTCCGAGCCGATCCCGATCCCCGCGGCGCTCCTCGGGCACCCGCTCGGCACCCTGCTCAGGCGCGCGACCCTGAAGAACGTGGCCGAGCGCGTCGCCACCGCCTCCGGCCTGCTGCGCGAGCTCGAGGTCTGCGACGTGGAGGGGCTGAGCCGCGAGGATTTCGTGGCGCGCGCGCGAGGGCTGGAGGCGGCGCCGGAGCCGGACCCCGGCGCGCCGGACGAGGCCCGGTGGGGCTACGGCGACAGCGCGACGACGCCGCTCGACCGGCCCCCGCGCGACGGCCGGTCGACGCCCAGCGGCCGCGCGGCGGCCGACACGCTGCCCTCGCCGGCGACGCCCCGGCTGGAGGACACGCCCTCTCCCCTGGACGGGGAGCGCGCCGGCGGCGCCGGGTGCCTCGACGCCGAGCGGCGGCCCCTCACCGTGGTCTGCTGCGCCTTCACGACCTCGGGCCCGGGCCTGAAGGACACCGACGTCGAGGAGATCGACGATCTGCTCGGCGAGCAACAGGACGTCTGCGACGAGATCGCCCGTCGCCACCGCGGGCGCTTCGCCGGCGCGCTGGGCGATCAGATCCTGCTGTATTTCGGCTATCCGTCCGCGCAGGAGGACGACGCCCGACGCGCCGCGCGCGCGGCGCTGGAGATCGCGGAGGACGTCCGCGCGCGCAGCGCGCGCCTCACGGCGACGCGGGGCCTCGCGCTCGAGGTCCGGATCGGGCTCCACACCGGCCTCGTGGTCGCCGGCCAGCCGCAGCGCTACACGCAGCACCTCGGGACGACGCCGAGGATCGCGGCCCGGCTGAGCGCGCTCGCGGCCGCGGGCACGATCGCGGTGAGCGGCGACGCCTTCAGGCTGCTCCGGAGCCGGTTCACGTTCGAGCCGATGGCGTCGCGCGACCTCTCGGGCGCCGACCGGCCGATCGCCATCTACCGCATGGGGCAGGAGATCCCTCGCCCGACGCAGGACCAGGACACCACGGGCCGCGACACGGAGCCGCTGATCGGCCGGAGCCAGGAGCTCGAGCTCCTGCTCCAGCGCTGGAGCCAGGTCCGGCAGGGCATCGGGCAGAGCATCCTCGTCACCGGCGGGCCCGGGATCGGCAAATCCCGCCTCACGTGGGAGCTCGCGCGGCGGCTCCACGGCGACGGCCACAGCTGCCTGGAGTGCCGCTGCACCCCCGACCGGCGCAACAGCGCGCTCCACCCCCTCATCGAGCTGCTCGAGCGGCTGATCGACCCGGGCCGGGACGAGGCGCCGGGGCGCCGGCTCGCCCGGCTCGAGGCGCTCCTGTCCCGCCGCGGCTTCGACCTGGCGGAGACGGTGCCGCTGTTCGCGGCGCTCCTGTCGATCCCCCTCGACGCGCGCTACGCCGCGCCTCAGGACCCGCCGCCGCGGCAGAAGGAGAGGACGCTCAACGCGCTCGTGACCATGCTCTTCGACATGGCCGAGGAGCGGCCCGTCCTGTTCATGGTCGAGGACCTGCATTGGGCCGATCCGACGAGCCTGGAGTGGCTCGGCATGCTGATCGTCGATGTGCCCTCGGCGCGGCTCATGATGCTGCTCACCGCGCGGCCGGAGTTCTCGCCGCCCTGGACGACGTCGGGCATGCTCCAGATCCAGCTCGGCCGCCTCGATCGAGAGCACGTCGAGCACATGGTCGCGCGGCTCGCCGGCGGCCGCTCGCTGCCCGAGCCGCTGCTGGAGCAGGTGGTCGACCGGACCGACGGCGTCCCCCTCTTCGTCGAGGAGCTGACGCGGATGGTGCTCGAGTCCGGGGCCCTCGTCGACGAGGGGGACCACTACACGCTCTCCGAGCCGATCTCGAAGCTGGCGATCCCCTCGACGCTGCGAGCCCTCTTGATGGCGCGCCTCGACCGGCTCGGCAGGGCGAAGGAGACCGCCCGCGTCGCCGCGGTGCTCGGGCGGGAGTTCAGCCTGGAGGTGCTGAGCGCCGTGACCACGCTCGACGGCGAGCTCGTGCAGGAGGATCTCGATCGGCTGATGGCCGCGGACCTCATCCACAGGAAGCGCCGGCTGAACAACCCGACGTACCTGTTCAAGCACGTGCTCATCCGGGACGCGGCCTACGAGTCGCTCTCGAAGCGGAGCCGGCGGAGGCTGCACGCCTGCGTGGCCCGGGCGATGGAGGAGCGCTTCCCCGAGCTCGTCGCGGCGCGGCCCGATCTGCTCGCGCACCACCACGCCGCCGCCGAGCAGAAGCAGCAAGCGATCGCCTACGCGGAGATCGCGGCGGAGCGCGCGCTGAAGCGGCCGGCGAACGCCGACGACACCGAGGCCATCGGCCACGTGACGCAGGCGCTCGGCTGGCTCCCGGCCATCGCCGACGACCGGGAGCGCGCGCTCGCCGAGCTGCGGCTGAACAGCCTGCTGATCATGGCGCTCCTCGACCGCCTCGGGTACATGCCCCGGGAGCTCGAGGCGGCGGTGAAGCGCTGCGAGGAGCTGATCGACGCGTTCGGGGACAGCCCCATGACCGCGCCGACGCTGTGGGCGATGTTCTGGTACCACAACTTCCGGAGCCATCGCGGCGAGGCGCGCGCGCTGACGGAGCGGATCCTCGGGATGGCGACGCGATCGCAGGACACCCGCCAGCGGGCCGCGTCCATGGTGGTGCTGGGGAACTGCTTGTTCTTCGAAGGAAAGCTCGCGGAGGCTCGCCCGCACCTCGCGCGCGGCGTCGAGCTCTACGATCCCGCGGATCGGGAGCACGTCTCCCTGTACGGCTTCGATCCGAAGGCCTGCGGCCAGTACACGCTCGCGCTGCTGCTCTACCTGATGGGCTGCCCGGCGCAGGCGTTCGCGCAAGGGGAGGCGGCGGTGGCGTGGGCGCGCGAGCTCGACCACCCGAACACCCTCGGGATGGCGCTGCTCCACCTGGCCGGCGTCCATCACTACGGCCGCCAGCGGGAGAAGGTCGCCGCGCTGACCGACGCCCTCATGCAGCTGACGAGGAGCCATCACCTCTGGTTCAAGGAGCTCTGCTGGGCGCTGCACTCCTGGGCGCAGCGCGACCTCGAGAAGCTGAGGCAGGACGTCGACGCGATCCGGCACACCGGCCAGAAGATGGGATTGCCCTACTGGCTCTCCCTCGTGGCGGAGCTCGAGGCCGAGCGCGGGCAGCACGAGGCCGCGATCGAGCGGCTCGCGGGCTGCTTGCTGCTCGCCGCGGAGCTGGGCGACGTCTACTACGTCCCGGAGCTTTACCGCCTGAAGGCGCTGTCGCTCCGCGCTTTGGGCGGAGGCGCGGAGCAGGAGAGCGAGCGCTGCCTGCGGCAATCGATCGCGATCGCGCGCGAGCAGGGCGCGCGGACGATCGAGCTGCGCTCGACGCTCTCGCTCTGTCGGCTCCTCGCGCGGCAGGGCCGGCGCGACGAGGCGCGCGCCCTGCTCCGGGAGAGCGGCAACTGGCCCGCCGAGTGCGCCGATCTGCCCGAGTTCGCGGAGGCGCGAGCGCTGCACCAGGAGCTCGACGGTTGAGCTGCCGCCGCGCCCTCTCGAGCGCCCTCGAATCCCGCGCAGGGGGCTCGACGGCGCGGGGCGGCGGCTCCATGTGCCATGCGTGCCAGAAGCGTCCGCCATGGAGATAGCCATGTTTTCCCGTCAGCCCTCCCAATACCCGCCTGGGACGTCGAAGACCGAGAGCACTCCCGCGCAGCTCGACGGCGCACCCGCCGAGGCGCGTGCCGGAGGCGAGCGAGGCGCGGCGGAGGACGTGCTCCAGGAGCTGGAGTCGGCGTGGCTGCGCGCCGTCGCGCTCAGCTGGGAAGATCCGGCGCAGCTCGCTTGGCTGAAGCGGGATCCGCGGGAGTTCTTGATGGCCTGTTGCGGCTACGCGCTGCCGCCGGGGATCGAGCTCACCGTCCGCGAGGCGCGGGAGCCGGGCGCGCCGAGCGGCGCCGGGTGGCGCTTTTGCGAGCAGCGCAAGGGCTGGGATCTGTCGGCGGGCGTCATCACGCTCCATGTCCCGCCGGCGCCGGAGCTGGTCGATCGCCCCGTCGCGCTGGCCGAGCTCGCGAGCGACGCGCAGCTCTCGGTCCTCATCTGTTGAGTCATCCCTCGAGCCCGTAGAAGCGGGCGGCGTTGTCCCACAGGAGCTTGCGGAGCGCATCGCCGGGGAGCCTGCCGCGGAGCGCGAGCGCGCGCTCCGCCATGCCCGCGTCGTGGTCGATATGGGGGAAGTCCGTCCCGAAGATCGCGCTGCCCTCCCCGAGCCACGGGATCGCCTGCTCCAGGAGCGGCTCGTCCGGCTCGATCTCGACGAAGCACTGGCGGCGGAAATATGCGGACGGCTCGCGGCGGACGTGCGGCGCGACCTCCTCGGCCAGGCCGCGGAACTCGATCTCGTCGAGGCGATAGAGCCAGTAGGGCAGCCACCCGCAGCCGGCCTCGAGGAAGGCCACCCGCAGGCGGGGGTGGCGCTCGAGCACGCCGCCCTCGATCAGCGCGAGCAGCGCCATCATCTGCTCCATCGGGTGCGAGCACGCGTGCAGGGCGAAGCGGCTGTGGAAGCGATCGGCGCCGGCCGCCGGCAGGCAGGCGTGCGCGCCCTCGTGGACGGCGACCGCGATGGAGCGCCGCTCGCACTCGGCCCAGAACGCCTCGTAGGCGGGGTCGCCCAGCGTCCGGCCCGCGACGGGGTTCGGCCGGAGCACGACGGCGCGGAACCCGAGCGCCGCCGCCCGCGCGAGCTCGGGCACCATCTGCGCGGGATCGTGGGGGCTCATCAGCGCGACGCCCCGGAGGCGCCGGGGCTCGTGATCGCAGAAGCCGCGCAGCCAGGTATTGTACGCCCTCGCGAAGGCGCCCGCGAGCGCCGGCTCCAGCGGGGACATGCCGAGGAGCATCAGCGCGAGGGTCGGGTACAGGAAGGCCACGTCGATGCCCTCGCGGTCCATGTCCTCGATGTGCGTCTGGGGCAGCTCCAGGCGGCCGAGCCGCGCGAGCTGCCCTGCGCGCCGGCGGCTGGCCGAGGCGACCGCGCGCCACGTCCGCGCGCTCATCGGGCGATGGATCGGCCGCCCGTCCACCATCGGCTGCGGAGGGAGCGCGAGCAGGCCCTCCGGTCCGGGATACGCTACCCGGTCGGCCAGGGGCTCGCCCTCGCCGACGTACGCGAGGTATGGCGCGTGATCGCGGAGCTCCGGCTCGAGGTGGGTCTGCCACAGATCGAGCGGCTCGGTCACATGACGATCCGCGTCGAGGATGCGATAGCCGTCGCGCATGGGAGGTCTCCTCGGCCGAGCGCGGCCTGGACGCAGAGGGGCACCGGGCTCAGGTCCCCTTCCCGGTTCGCCCGGTCGAGCCACCCGAGGCGGACCGGCGCGTCGTGGAGCCGCACCGGCCCGAAGCGTGGCGGCCGCGGAGCATGGAGCGCTCGCGCTCCGCCGCTCAGGAACACGGTGTCGTTGTCACCGGCGAGCTCGACGCGCAGGTGGTGCTTGAATTGCAAGATGTGTGACTTGAGCGCGACTTGAGCGACTCGAGCGACATGAACACCCGATCCCGGTGAACCATCTGGTGCGCCGCGGCGCGCGGGAGACGCCCGTGGCGGTGCGCAATTCAGCGTCAGCGAGCGCCTGCCCGCGGGCGGGCGGGCTCCGCCCGGTGCGCATAGCGGACGCGCGCGGCGCGGCGCCGGACCCCGGGGCGAGATCTTGTGTGAGAGGGGGGTTAACAGAGTGTCAGTGATTCGCGAGGACAGCGGCATGGAAACGACGCCGCTGTCGAGCAGCTTCATCGATGCGATCCAGCGTGTCAGGCAGGATGACCGGCGCGTGGCCCTGCTCGTGTATCACCGCGACGGCGCCGAGCGCGTGGTGCTGCGGCCGAGCGCGTCGGTCGTCATCGGCCGCGCGCCGCCGTCGCAGGTCCAGATCCGCGACGTCAGCCTCTCGCGCGAGCACGCCCGCTTCACCGTGTCCGGCGACAGCGTCCTCATCGAGGATCTGCGCTCGACCAACGGCACCTGGCTCGGCGGGGCGCGCGTCGCGCGCGGCGAGGCGAAGCCGGGTGACGAGGTGATCCTCGGCAAGGTGGTCGTCGCCGTCCGCTCGATCACGGCGGCCGAGGGCGAGCTGCCGGGCCTGATGAGCCACGAGCAGCTCCGCGTCGCCCTCGAGGAGGAGGTGAGGCGCGCGCGGTTCTTCGGGCGGAGCTTCGCCATCGTCATGGCCCGGCCCGCGCGCCAGCAGGGCGGTCACGTGAGCCACCTGTTCCCGCGCGTGCGGGCGCTGCTGCGCCCCGTGGACCGGATCGCCCTGTACAGCTCCGACGTGGTGGCGGCGCTGCTCCCCGAGGCCGGGGCCGACGCGGCGCTCGATGTGGCGCGCGCGCTCGCCGCGCCGGGCGCGGACGGGGCGCCGGTCGTGCTCTCGGGCTTCGCGATGTTCCCCGACGCGGGGACCGTGGCGGAGGACCTGCTCTATCGATGCTGGAACGCGGTGCGCAGCGCGACGGAGGATCAGCCCGTGCGGTCGGCGCCGGGCGGGGCGTGGAAGAGCCACGCGGGCGCCCCGAACACCGATCCCGTCGTCGTGAGCCCCGCGATGCGGCGCGTCTTCGAGATCGTCACGCGGGTCTCGCGATCGTCGATCCCGGTGCTTTTGCTGGGGGAGACGGGGACGGGCAAGGAGGTGGTGGCGCGCGCGATCCACGACCGCGGCCCGCGGAGCGGGAAGCCGATGGTGTGCGTCAACTGCGGGGCGATCCCGCAGCACCTCGTCGAGAGCGCGCTCTTCGGCCACGAGCGCGGCGCGTTCACGGGCGCGTGGCAGCAGCAGCGGGGGGTGTTCGAGGCGGCGGACGGGGGGACGGTCTTCCTCGACGAGATCGGCGAGCTGCCGGCCTCGGCGCAGGCCGCGCTCCTGCGCGTCCTGGAGACCCGGCAGGTGACCCGTGTCGGCTCGAACAAGCCGATCGACGTCGACGCGCGCGTGATCGCGGCGACCCACCGCGACATCGAGGCCATGTGCGCGTCCGCCGCGTTCCGCAGCGATCTCCTGTACCGCCTGAACGCGATGACGGTGACGATCCCCCCGCTCCGGGCGCGACCGGAGGACATCGAGCCGCTCGCGCGCCGCTTCCTCGATCAGGCGAACCAGGCGAACGGCCGCTCCATTCGCGGCTTCGACGCCGGGTCGGTCGCGCGCCTCCGGGCATACGCGTGGCCGGGGAACGCGCGGGAGCTGCGGAACGCGATCGAGCGGGCGGTGGTCATCGCCGAGGGCGAGTGGATCGCGGAGGAGGATCTGCCCGAGCGCGCGCGGGCGGCGCCCCCGGCCGCGCCGGCGGTGGACCGCGACCTGCCGTGCGACGGCGAGGAGCTCACGTCCGCGCCGCCGGGCGCCGATTTCCTGAAGGCGCGGCTCCAGCGCTGCGAGGCCGAGTTGATCGTCCAGGCGCTGCGCAAGGCGGGCGGGAACCAGACGGAGGCGGCGCGCGCGCTCGGCATGCCGCTGCGCACGCTCGTCTACAAGCTGAAGGCGCTCGGGATCAAGCGGCTCGGGTACGCGCCGCCCGGCGATCCGTAGCGCGGGACCTGGGCGGCCTGCCGGTCGGGCCGGCCGCCCAGGGCCTCCCGTCGCTGCGCGTTCCGCGCGGCGGGCGCTCGCGGCTCGCGCGCGCGACGCTCGGCTGGCCTTCGGGCGGGGTTAGAGGGGGAGGTCGACGACGAACGTCGAGCCTCGGCCCACGGCGCTCTCGACGCCGATGCGACCGCCGTGGGCGTGCACGATCTCGCGCGCGATGTAGAGCCCGAGCCCGAGGCCACCGAAGTGCTCGACGTCGCCCGCGCGCTCGAAGCACGCGAAGATGCGCTCCTGGTCCTCCTCCGCGATGCCCGTGCCACGGTCGCGGACGAGGAGCTGCGCCCCGCCGGGAGAGGCCTTGACCTCGACGGAGACCGGCCGGTCTTCGCCGAACGTGATGGCGTTCTTGACCAGGTGGAACACGAGTCGCCCGATCTGCTCGCGGTCCCAGAGGCCGACGACGCCCTCGGGCGCGTCGACCGAGATGGCGGCGGACGAGGCGCGGAGCTCGACCGGGAGCCCGGCGACCACCTCCCGGACGAGCGCCACGAGATCGACGCTCTGGCGCTCGGGCGCGAGCTGGCCTGCTCGGAGCGAGATCGCCTGGAGCATGTCGTCGCAGAGCCGGGCGAGCCGGTTGACCTGGCGGCCGACGACCTCGAGCGAGGCGACCCACGTCGACGCGTCCTCTGCCTGCCGCTCGCTCATGCGCTTCATCCGCTGCACCTGCAGCGCGAGCGAGGTCAGCGGCGTCTTTAGCTCATGCGATGCGAGCGTGAGGAACTCGTCCCGGAGGCAGTCCGCTCCGTCGTGCTCGGAGGCGCGAGCGGGCCGGCGTGCGTCGAGGGTTCCAGTGCGCTGCGGGTTCAGAGCGGACATGGCGAGAGCCCCGTTCGAGGATGGAGGGTCGTTCGAGATCGTCTCCTGGACGTCCAAGCATCCGGGATGCCAGGTGCCCACGCCCCGCCGAAGCGTCGTTCGCCCTGGATCCGAGCGAGGGCGCCGTCGAGCGCACGCGATCGCCGCGTCGCGCTCGCGGGTCGTCCACGCCGCGCGTCTCCAAGGTCTACAGGAACGCGCGCCTCGTGGTATGCCGGCGCTTGCGCGATCGAGCAACGCGTGACGCGCAACCGGCGTGACGCGTGGGTTTCGGCGCGTCATCCGTGCAGCGGCTTCCATACGTCGTAGTCGAACCGCTCGTAGGGCGGCGTCACCTTCTGCCGCCGCTCGTCGTACCGCTCGAGGCACCAGGCCTGCGCGTCGACGCGCTTGCCCTGGGCCTCGATCCAGCGCGACAACCCCAGGTAGGCCGCCTCGATGGCCTCCGCGGTCCCCTCGACCCGGGCGACCGCGTAGGTCTGCGCCGGGAGCACCAGCGGCAGCACGCCCTCCGGGAGCGCCCCGCCGGCGCTCACCTCGACGCATACCCAGTAGGTGTAGACGCCGTCGTGGCTCGCCTTCCGGTGGTCGCTCTCCGGGAAGGCGCCGTAAAGCACGCTCCGGTCCACCAGGTGGGGGACGGCGTCGAGGCGGTCGACGAGCTCCAGCCACGCAAGGGGCACCCGGTGGCTGAGCTCACTGCGGCGGCCCACCACCTTGATGCCGGCCAGCCGGAGCTCGTCCCGGGTCACGACGGAAACGTTCATGGGCTCTTCTCCTTGGAAGTCCTTGGAAGCGACGCTCGAACCCTGCACCTTGAACCAGGTTGAAGCTCAAGGAGAAATCCGCCGCATGCTCACGATTTCCCAGTTCGCGGATCGCAGCGGCCTGTCGCCGAGCGCGCTTCGCTTCTATGAGCGCAAGGGCCTCCTGCTGCCGGCCGGCCGGCGCGCGAACGGCTACCGCGCCTATGCGCCCGGGCAGGTGGAGGAAGCCCGCTGCATCAGCAGCCTGCGGGCGGCGGGGATCCCCATCGCGGCGATCCGCGAGTTCCTCCGCCTGAGCGGCCGGGCGCGGGAGACGATGCTCGCGACGTGGCAGCAGGAGATGACGGCCCGCCTGCTGTCGCTCGAGATCGCGGATCAGTACCTGCGGGGGGTGACGTCGTCGCAGCTGCCGATGCACCTCGAGCACTGGAAGGAGCGCTCGGTGCTGGTCTGGTTCCCGGCGACAGCGCCGGAGGGCCCGCTGCCCTTTCGCGCGGACGTGGCGGCGCGCAAGCGGGAGCTGGCGCGCCGGCGCGTTCCGGTCCTGACCAGCGGGTACGTCCGCACGCTCGACCTCAAGGACGGTGAGCTTCATGGCGAGGTCGGGTTCCGGATCCGACCTGGCCGGCGGCTGCCGCCGGGGGCGCGGCGCCAGGACGTACCGCCGACCGTGTTCGCGACCCTGGAGTGCACCGCGCGGGACGAGGAGGCCGCGCACCGCGTGTTCCGCTTGCTGCACGGGCTCGACTTCCGACCCGGGGAGCTCCACCTGGAGCGGTACCTGCCCGGCGCTCCGGACCGCTACCTGCTCATGATGGCCGTCCGGCGCATCCAGCCTTCCGGCAGCGACGGCGGGCGGCCGCGCTGACCTCCGGGCGGCCGCGCTGACCTCCGGGCGGCCGCGCTGACCTCCGGGCGTCCGCGCTGACCTCCGGGCGGCCGCGCTGACCTCAACCACGGTGGAGCGATCAACCACGGCGCTGACCTCAACCACGGTGGAGCGGCCAACCACAGCGCTGACCTCAACCACGGTGGAGCGGTCGTCCGTCCGCCGCCGCAAGAGGCGGGGCCACGAGCGCGTGTCGGCCACGCCGCAGCGGGCGGCGCGCGCGCAGGCGGAGCGTCGCCCGGGTGAGGGGCAGAGGCGCGCCGGAGCGGGCCGGTCGAGGTAGCCGCGAAACCGCGGAGGGGCGTCCGCGTAGCAGCGGATGACCCCGCCCGACGGAGCACGCAGCGACGCGCGCCCCGGGCGCTCGGGGCGCGTCCTGCGCTGTCGTCAGGACGGAGATGCGCCTCGACGATCGACCCACCGACAAGCCCGCGCCGCTGGGTTCACGGCGCCATTCCCAGGAGCTTTCTCATGTTTCGCAGCACGATGAGCATCACGGCCCTGAGCTTGGGGATCTTCACCGCGAGCGCGCCCGACGACGCCATGGCGCACGGCGCCGGCGTCCACCGGCACGGCCAAGTCTTCGTGATGACCAACGCCGGAGATGGCAATGCCGTGGTGGCGTATGACCGGGCCGCGGACGGCTCGCTCGCGTACGCAGGCACGTACGCGACCGGGGGGCTCGGCGCGCCGAACCGGCCGATCAACCCGCTCGGCTCGCAGGGGTCGCTCGTCCTCAGCGAGGACGGAAAGCTGCTGTTCGCCGTGAACGCGGGCAGCAACGAGGTGTCGATGTTCCGGGTGGGGCCGCACGGCCTGACGCTGCTCGACGTGGTTGACTCGGGCGGCGACTTTCCGGTCAGCGTCGCGTCGCACGGCGACCTGCTCTATGTCCTCAACGTGGGTGGCGACGGCAACATCGCCGGCTTCGAGGTGGAGCCGTGCGGCGAGCTTGTCCCGATGAAGGGGTCGATCCGCGATCTCGGGCTCGGCGGCACGATTCCGCCGTCGCTCGGTGCGACGCCGGGTCAGATCGGGTTCTCTCCCGACGGGGAGGTGCTGGTGGTGGCGGGCAAGGGGTCGAACCAGATCCACGTGTTCCCTATGAGCGGCCGCGGCTTGCCCAGCGACGCTCCGGTCACGACGATCTCCAGAGGTCTCGTCCCGTTCGATTTCGCCTTCGACCGGCGCGGACACCTCATCGTGGCGGAGGTCGGCGGCGACGGCGTGCCGGCGACCGGCGACACGAGCGCGGTGTCCTCGTACGGCATCCGCGCGGATGGCAGCCTCGCCGTCATCAGCGACACGGTCGACACCTTCCAACGGGCGACCTGCTGGATCGCCAGCGCGCCTGGGAGCCGGTATGTCTTCACGGCCAACACGGGCAGCGACACGGTCTCCGGGCTTCAGGTCGACGCGCGCGGCACGCTGACGCTGCTCGACAGCGGCGTGTCGGCGTCGTTCCCCGCCGGAACGGCGCCGATCGACCTCACGATGACGCGCGACGGGCGATTTCTGTATACCCTTAATGCCGGGACCGGGACGATCGCGGCATTCCAGGTGAGCCGCGACGGAAGCCTGCTCCCGCGAGGCGAGGCAGGTGAGTTGGTGCCTGGGAGCGGCGCGCAGGGCATCGCAGTAAGGTGAGGGGGATAACCGGAATGACCCGACCCAAGTGGAATGAACCGACCCACGTTGGGAATGAACTGAGCCGATCCAGGTTGGGGATGAACCGACCCACGTTGGGGATGAACTAAACCGACCCAGGTTGGGGACGAACTAAACCGACCCAGGTTGGGGTGGCCCAAGTGGCGGAGAACCTGGCGGCCGCCACCCCCCGACGCACGCCGATCTCTTAAAATCCGGCACCAGAACGCTGGCACAGCATTTGTTAATGTGCGACGGCCATGAGCCAGCCCCGCGCGATCATCCCCGGCGCCACCTACCTGATCACCCGCCGCATCCTGCGCCGGCATCACCTGCTCCGCCCAGACGCAGCCATCACCCAGCTCTTGGTCTACGCCCTCGCCGTCTCGAGCCGCCGCTACGGCATCGAGGTCCATGCACTCTGCGCGATGTCAACGCATCTTCACCTCATCGTGACCGACGTCAATGGCGTTCTGCCGCGCTTCCTGCAGTTCTTCCATCGGATCGCCGCGCTCGGGACGAAGGTGATACGCGCATGGGAAGGGCCGGTGTGGGACCACGAGCCCACAAGCGCGGTACGGCTGCTGACCCGCGCAGCATTGGTAGAGAAGATCGCGTACGTCCTCGCAAACCCCGTGGCCGCCGGCCTCGTCCGGCATGCGCACCAATGGCCGGGCGCCAAGGTGGACGTGCGCGAGCTCGGCCGCGGCGTCCTGCACGCGGTTCGGCCCTCGGTATACCTCGATCCGGAGAACCCACAGTGGCCCGAGGAAACCACGCTCCCGCTCGCGCTGCCCCCAACCATAGAGCAGGACAGCGCGGAAGGATTTCGCCGCGATGTCGCCGCCGAGCTCGAGCGACAGGAAGCGCAGGCACATGCCAAGGCGCAGCAGCAGGGACTCCACGCTCTGGGCGCCGAGCGAGCCAGCAAGGTCTCCCCTTACGAGCGGGCCACGAGCACGGAAGCACTACGCGAGCGCAATCCGACGTTCGCGGTGGGCCGCAATCAGGGTGATGCGTGGAGAAGCGCCAGTGACGCCGTACGGGCATTTCGCGCGTCATACCGAGCGGCGCTCGAACGCTGGCGTGCCGGTATACGCAGTGTCGTCTTCCCGATAGGGACGTGGTGGATGCGCACGTTCCACGGCGCGAGCGTGGCTGCCGACGCTCTCAGCGCGTGAGGACGAACCCCAAGGCCTCAACGCTCGCGCCGACCTCCCCGTTCCAGCCCAGCTGTGCATCCAGACGCAGCTCGCCCTGTGCGAGCGACTCTGTCAATGCCAGCAGGGCGCCGACCTCGACGGCTTCGAGCTCGGCGCCGACGTCGCCCGCGAAGGGCGGGCAGACCACGCGTCCGGCCGGCGCGAGCGCGAGCGCGGCGCGCAGCGGCTCGCCGAGCGCCGTGCGCAGGTCGGCGAGATCGCTGCCGATGGCGGCGGGCGCGATGGCGGACGGCCAGAGCCAGACAGCGAGCCCGGGCAGATGGGCGATGCAGGCGGCTGCCGCGCGCTCGGACGGGAGCACGAGGCCGCGGACGCCAAGGCCCGAGGCTGCGATTGCGGCGACGACGAGACCTGGCGGGGCGAGGGTCAGCGCTGCGAGGCGACCCAGGTTGCGGTGCGCCGCGGTCCTGCGCGCGGCAACCACGGTGAGGTCATCCGGCCGGTCGTAGACGAGCTCGACTTCGCGCTGCACGGCCACGTGCGGCGAAGTCTGCGCCGCCGCGGCGAGAGCTCGCTCACGGATCCCGCCATCCGACGCCGGCCCGCCGTTCGCCATCCGCGGTGCGGGCGCGGCCTCCTCAATCTCCATCCGCTCGCGGAGGAGCTGCGCCACGCGGGACGGCAGCCCCAGCGAGCCGAGCGCCCAGGCGGCGGAGAACCAGTCGACCGGGGTTGCGGGCTGCACCGGCGCGACCGGGGTTGTGGACCTCACGGGCGCGAGCGCCTCGGCCGAGGCGCGGTCCCAGGCGGCGAGCGCCTCCCCGAGCGGATGACCGAGCTCCCGGAACAGCGCCCCCGCCTCCTCGAGCGCCACCGCGGCGCCGGGATCGCCAAGATCCCGCCGCGCGCGCCCCATCGCCCGCGCCGCATAGGCAATCCAGGTCCGCAGCGGCGGCGTGGCGCCCGCCGCGACGTCGCGGGCCGAGGTCGCGAGCGCGAGAGCGTCGTCGGCGCGTCCGAGCTCGAGCGCCAGCTCCGAGAGGAACGTGAGCGCGCGGGCGCGGCCGAACGCATCGCCGAGGCGCGCGCACAGCCACTCTTGCCGCTGGAGCGCCGCGCGAGCGCGCTCGAGGGCGCCGAGGCCGAGCGCCGCCGCGCCGAGCTGACCGTACGCGATCGCCTCGCCCACGGCGTCTCCCCGGCGGCGGTGGAGCTCGGCCGCGTGCTCCAGCAACGCCTCGGCCGCCCCGTGGGCGCCGAGGGTCACATAAAGCGTCCCCAGCGAGTTCAGGATCTGCGCCCGCTCGTCGAGGAACGGCTCCGATCCGCGCAGCGCCGACAGCAGCGTGCGCTGCGCGGCCGCCGCGTCGCCGGCGATCCGCTCCGCCGTGGCGCGGTAATGGGCGGCCACGACCGCCGCGCGGCGACCGCCATCGCCTGCACCCGCGATGGCATTGAGCTCCGCGACGGCGGAGGCGCAAGCCGACCGCGCGTCGCGGCGCAGGCGCGCGAGCACCGCCTCGCACCGGGCGAGGTCCCGGGCCTCGGCCGCCCCTTGCGCATCGAACGCCGCGGCGGCGCCGTCGAGGAGCCGGACCGCGGCGTCCAGCGCGCCCTCGCGCAGCGCGAGCGCGCCCCGCCCGAAGCCGAGCGCCGCGGCGAGGAGCGGGCCTCCTGGAAGCGGCGGAGCGGCCGGCGCCGCCGCAGGAGCGCCGGCCTCCGCCGCCGCAGGAGCGCCGGCCTCCGCCGCCGCAGGAGCGCCGGCCTCCCCGAGGAGCGCCTCGATGCGATCGAGCTCGGCGCGAACCTCGGCGCCCGACGCGCTCTGGAGGAGCCGCGAGAGGGGCGACACGCCGTCGAGCGGGTCAAGCGGGCGCACGGCCATCCTCCGGCGCCTCCGCGGCCGCGCGCCCGGGCGCGGCGCCGCCTTCCGCCGCCGCGGCGCCAGCGCCGACCTCCGTCGCGCCCTCCTCCGCGCTCCTCCCCGCCCCGCTTCCCGCCCCGCGCGCGAGCTCGTGCAGCGCCGCCTTCACCGCCTCGATCGAGAGCTCCGGCCGGGCGGCGCGGATCCGTGCGACGTGCGCGGTCACGTGGGGCGCCGCGAACGAGGTCCCGGTCCAGCGCCGCTCGCCGCCGCCGGGCGCGGGCGCGAGCACCTCGTTGCCGGGCGCGAGGATCTCGTGGTCGTGCGTGAGCTCGCTCTGCAGCGCCTCCGGGTCCTGGAAGGGCCCTCGACCGACGCCGATCAGCGACTTGAAGCGCCCCGGGTAGGTGCGGAACGCCGCCGCGTTCGGGCCGGCGGCCACGAGCACGACCTCTGCCGTGTAGGCCGCGTCGGCGACCTCGTAGAGCTCGACGAGGGACCGGTAGTCGCCGGGGCGGAGCGGCGCGCTCTTTGGGATGTCGATGCCGAGGCTCAGGTTGACCACGGAGAAGCGCTCGCGCACGCAGAAGCGCAGCGCCGCGATGAGCCCGTCGCGGGAGCATCGTCCGTCCTCGCCGAGCGCGCGGACGCTCGTGATCTCGGCGCCGGGCGCCATGCGGTGGACGATGCCCGCGCACGCCGTCCCGTGCCCGCTGACGTCTCCTGGCGCGCACGGCGCGACCTCGTGCACCGCTCCGCGGCTGCACAGCGCGACGTGGCGCAGCGCCGCCGAGCGCAGCGCGGGGTGCGCGCCGTCGACGCCGGAGTCGACCAGCGCGACGCGTACGCCCGCGCCGCGCCGCGCGTCCGGACGCGCGGCGTCTCGGAGGAGCTCGCCGCCCGGACGAACCGGAGAGGGCGCTGTCACGCTGCGCTCCCCTCCCCCTCGCCGAGCGGCCCCTGTACGCTGCCGCCGCGCGCGTAGGCGTCGATCCGCGCGAGGAGGTCGAGGGCGAGGCGAGCCTCGACCTCGCCGTGCTCGGCGAGCCTCCCCACCACCGCGGCGAGCTCCAGGCGGCGGCGGTACTCGGGCGTGAGGCGGAGCGCATGGATGTGCCGCTCCAGGGCGGCGCGAAGCGAGGTCGGCGGTGGGGCCGCTTCTTCCTGAAGCGGCTGACCAGGGCCCGGCGCCCCAACCTGGTTCGGGCTCGCAGCCCCAACCTGGTTCGGGCTCGCAGCCCCAACCTGGTTCGGGCTCGCAGCCCCAACCTGGTTCGGGCTCGCAGCCCCAACCTGGTTCGGGCTCGCAGCCCCAACCTGGTTCGGGCTCGCAGCCCCAACCTGGTTCGGGCTCGCAGCCCCAACCTGGCATGGCGCCTGCTCGAGAAGGTCTGGCATCGCGCGGGCGAAGAGCTCGAAGACGATCCGTTCGGTGCGGAACGACTCCACGGTGAGCGCGAGTACCTCGGCGAGTCGCTCGGCCATGTCGAGCTCCCGCCCTCCCAGGGCCGCATCGTGCGAGAACAGCGCTGCGCCGCCCACAGTCGCCGCGCCGACGCGAATCGGCACAAAAATTGCTACAACCGGCGCCGCGGCCAGAAGCGGCCGGAGCGGCGCGATCATCGGGTCGCCGTCGCCCAGCGCCACCGCGTGCCCCCCGCCGCCGCCGAGCAGGTAGGCGAACGGGGTGCCGCTCGGCGACAGCTCCGCGCCCGCCGTGCGGTACCCGCCGGCGTTGGCAACCACGGGCACCGTGAGCCGCCCGAGCGCCTCCATCTCGAGCGCCACGAGCGCCTCCGAGCACGGCATCGCGAGGCAGGCGAAGCGCAGGTGCTCCCCGAGCCCGCGCACGCGCGCCTCGACCGCGCCGAGGAGCGCCGCGGACTCGACGGTCGAGAGCAGGTCGCGCAGGCGCGCGGTGAACGGGGCGAGCGGCGAGCGCAGCGCGTGCGGGTGGGGCGGGAGGGCCCGCGCCGGGGCGGGCGGCGCGCCCGGCGCGGAGCGGTCGGCGATCGGCATGGGGCAGCGATGCTACCGCCGGACGGCCGCCGAACGAACCGCAACCACGCAGCCGGCAGGACACCGCGGGCCGCCCTCCGCCCTGCGAAGTTCCGGTTGACGTGCCCCGCTCCTCTCCTAGCATGGCGAGGGCATGCGGCGATTCGGCTGCCCGGCGCACCGTCCGACGCGATCGTCCGCGCACGCGGCAGACGGCTCGCGGTCCACGGCCGTGAGGCCCCTCGATCCGGCGTGGGTGCGATGAGCTCGCCCGCCCGCGAGCCTCGGCGTCGTCTCGCCATCGTCCTCTGGGGTGTCCTCGGCGTCGTCGCCGTCCTGGTCGAGGCGATCTACCGGCTCGGCTCCACGGCGGCTCGCCTCCTGACAGCCCACGAGCTCACGACAGGCCAGCTCTTCCTTCTTGCGGCCTGGACGGTCGTGATCGCCTATTTCGAGGGATATCGCGGCTTCCAACAGCGCTTTTCGCCGCGGGTGGTCGCGCGCGCGCTCTACCTCGCTGAGCATCGTCGGCCGCTGCACGTGGCGCTGGCGCCGCTCTACTGCATGGCGCTCTTCCACACGACGCGCCGCCGGCTGATCGCGACGTGGGTGCTCGTCGCGGGCATCGTGGCGCTCATCCTGCTTGTCCGGCGGATGTCCCCGCCGTACCGCGCCATCGTCGATGCGGGCGTCGCGTTCGCGCTGGCCTGGGGGACCGCGTCCATCCTCATCTACCTCGCGCGGGGTCTCGCGGGCCGCCCGCCCGACATATCGGCGGACGTGCCCGAGGGGGCGCTCCGCGCCGGACGCGATGCGGAGCAGCTCGCCCGCCAGGCCGTACGGGCGGGCGGCCCCTGCGACCCGTGAGGCCGCACAGGCGGGCGGGCGACCCCTGCGGGCCAGGAAACCGGGCAAGCGGCCAACCGGCGCGACGAAAAGGCCAGACAGGCGAGCGACCCAGTGATCCGCGATCGACGCGGCTCACGATGCGCCCAGAGCTGAACCGCGTTGCGGCCTCACCTGTGGCCTTCTGGTCATCACCTCTGGCGTCGCGATCCCCGGCAACAGGCACTTTGTAAATATTCCTTCGCAGCAGGCCTGTGGCGCGATGCCTCGCGAGGGCGCGGGCGCGTGCAGAGGAGATCGCGCTCCATCGCATCTCGGCGCCTGCGGTCGCGCTTGGCCCGGACCGTGCTCCAGCCGGGGAGCGCTCATGGGGAGCGACTCAACCGACGATCGACCGCGCCCCGCGGAGGGGCGCGCACCGGGGCACCGTGCAGGACTCGAGCAGCAGCCAGGAACCGGCGGATAGGAGAGCGGAGATCAGCGACGAGCTCATCGTGCCTGTCGTCGCGCAGGAGCTCGAGGTGACGAAGCGTACGGTCGAGTCTGGACGCGTCCGTATCACGAAGCAGGTTCACGAGCGGGTCGAGGCCGTCGAGGAGCCGCTCGTGAGCGAGCGCGTGGTCGTGGAGCGCATCG
The DNA here is from genome assembly GCF_028553905.1 of Sorangium sp. So ce836. NCBI lineage: Bacteria > Pseudomonadati > Myxococcota > Polyangiales > Polyangiaceae > Sorangium > Sorangium sp. So ce836. Next base: position 9,084,533 of record NZ_CP102233.1, read on the forward strand.
CCGTCGATCGGGTGGTGACGGAGCCGCCCGCGACCCGGCAGGAGGGCGACACGCTGATCGTACCGGTCGTCGAGGAGGTGCTCTTCATCGAGAAGCGCCTGGTGCTGAAGGAGGAGCTCCGCATCACGCGGGTCCGCTCGGTCGAGATGAGCCCGCCGGAGCGCGTCACGCTCCGGCGCGAGGACGTGCGGGTGGAGCGCGTGCCCTCCCGCGATCGCGACGAGAAATAAGGATGCTCGAACGGGCTTCGGCGCCCGGCTCTCGAGTCACGAACCCCACCTTCGCGCGCGGCGCGAGGGGATAACGGTCCACATGGACCACGACATCATGGAGGTCACATCATGAATCACGGCGAACGTTCCATGTCCCCGTCCCAGCGTTCTCAGCAGCTGAGCAAGTCCCAGCAGACCGCCAAGACCGCCACCTCGACCGCGAAGACGGATCAGCTCCGGGCCGACGTCCTGCAGGAGCAGATCGCGGTCCCGGTGATGGAGGAGGAGCTGCAGGTCGGCAAGCGCGAGGTGAACCGCGGCGGCGTGCGCGTATCGAGCCGGCTGGTCGAGCAGCCGGTCGAGGAGTCGGTGAGGCTGCGCGAGGAGCACGTCCACGTCGAGCGGCACCCGGTGGATCGGCCGGTTCAGCCGGCGGCGCTCGACACGTTCCAGTCCGGCACCGTGGAGCTCGTCGAGACCGACGAGGAGGCGGTCGTCGCGAAGAAGGCGCGCGTCATCGAGGAGGTCGTCGTCAGCAAGGCGGTGACCCAGAGGACCGAGCAGATCCGGGAGACCTTGCGTCACACGGAGGTCCACGTCGAGCCGGTCAGCGCGGCGGAGCGCAGCGATGGGACGAGGGCGTACGAGCAGTACGACACCGAGTTCCGGCAGCACTACCAGGCGGGCCCATACTCCAAGCACGGCTATGCCTACGAGCAGGTCGCGCCCGCGTATCTGTTCGGCTACCAGCTCGGGACGTCCCAGAACTTCAAGGGACACGACTGGACGACCATCGAGGCGGAAGCGGGCAAGGCCTGGGAGGAGCGCAATCCCGGGACCTGGGAGCACATGAAGTCCGCGGTCCGCCACGCCTGGGACAAGGTCACGGGCAAGGCGTAGACCTCTCGTTCACCTTCCGCACGTCGAGTTCCCATCGTGGGATCGCCTGGCTCGTCGAGCAGACGAGCGATCAGGGACGGCCCACTGCCGATCTCCGACGTACTCCGGAGGGTATCACGCTCGCTCCACGAAGACCGTGGCGATGAGCTCGTGGTTGCTGGTCATCTTGTACATGACCCGTTCCACGCGGTACCTCGACTCGCATCCATCTTTCTCGATGAGGAGCAGCTCTCCCTGGCGAGGGATGACCGCTCCGTGGAAGACCTGAAGCAGCTCCCACGACGTGAGGCAGATTCGGTGTCCGGGATGATGAATCATAGACCGGCCCGGAGCGTAGCCTATCCCGAGGCGTTCCGTTCCGACATTGCGCCGCGTCCCGCGACCCGACTCCGGTGGCGCCGCTGCCCCCGCGTCCCGACCCAGGTTGAGGTCGCCGGCGCCGGAGCCACGACGCGGCCCAGGTGACCCGACCCAGGTTGAAATCGTGCTCCCGTCAGGTTGCGCGACCCGACCCCGACCCGCCGACCCGACCCAGGTTGAGGTCGTTCCGCCGACCCGACCCAGGTTGAGGTCGTCCCGCCGACCCGACCCAGGTTGAGGTCGCCCCGCCGACCCGACCCAGGTTGAGGTCGCCCCGCCGACCCGACCCAGGTTGAGGTCGCCGCCGGCCCACCCAGGTTGAGGTCGTTCCGCCGACCCGACCCAGGTTGAGGTCGCCGCCGGCCCACCCAGGTTGAGGTCGCCCCGCCCTGCCTTGAGGTCCCCGCCTTCCGTTGCCGCTCGCCCTGCCAATCCGGTCACCGCGCACGAGCGAGCGCCTCGGGCTCATCGGCGCGCCGCGCTCGGAGCGAATTCTGCTCGGGGTGATACCGGCCGCCGTCGCTGAATGCACCGAGTCTGACAGGCTCGGAACCGGTTAGGCGGAGTCCCATCGATGCGATATCCGCGCGATGTCCGTCCCGCTGACGGCTTGACGCCGACGACGGCCCGCCGTCTGATCTCCGCGCTGCCTCCTGGGGGGAAGCATGGGCGTCATGACCGCCTCACATTGTCAAGCTCATTTCCAAACCGCGGTCGTGGGCCACTGGTAGGAAATAGGCGTCGTACTTTTCGCTCGAGGGTGAAGCGACGTTCTCCGTCGGCGAGGCCTGATCGTCAGCCGTCGAGGGCAGGTGCCTTCGCGCACCGACTCCATCCTTCACCTTCACGCGCGCGTCCCGGAGACGTCCCTTCACGTCGAATCTGAGCTCGCCCTCGAGATCAAATACAGGGACGAAGGGCATATACCGGGACTGGTCAGGCGAAGGTTCCGAAGACGCCTTGCCCGATCCGCCCTTCCTGGAAGAGCGACACCCTATCAGCAACTTTACACGTCGGAAGGGCCGTCTTCGCTCCATCGCCAGCCAGCATGAGCTCATTCAGAGGCCGAGAGAACATATAATTACAGTAACATCCGATACCTCTGCTGCATGCTCGCTCCGCTCAAGGAGCAGGTATGCCGCTGATAGTGTATGGTCACCCGCTCCGATGTGGGAGTGGGTCGCACCTGACGGATGAAGCTTACCGGAGTGCGAAGAGCGACATGCGATTCAACGACCTGCTACACGTTTCTGCAACCGACCGCCGTAGATCTCGACAGTGCCTGGCCGCGCTCGCGGCGCTGGCCGCGTTGTCGCTGAGCGCGTGCGGCAGTGACGATGGAAACTCGTTAACCGGCGAGCCCGAGGGCAGCGCGGGGGGGCCCGGCGCGACGGTCGGAGCAGGCGGTGCCAGCTCGAGCTCGCACGCGAGCTCGGGCGCGGGCGCGGGCGCGGGCGAGCACGCGAGCGTGGGCTCGGGCGGCACGGGCGCAGGCGGCACGGACGACCATCCGTACGACCACTGCAAGAACGGCTACATGCCCGACCCGAGCGACTCGAGCCCCACCATGAAGGACGGGCCCGCTGACTTCTTCCCGCCCGGCAACAACGATCCGGAGATCGTCGACACAACGGTGCAGCCCGAGGTTCTGAAGTGGATGTATGACCACTCCTGGCAGGCGGCCCACGTCGAGTGGCATGCGATCCGCGCCTGTAACATCCCGGGCGGCGGTGGGTTGAGCAAGGTGAACATCTGCTCGTTCACCAGCCTGGTCCCGAAGGATCAGAACTGCCAGACCGCCGGCGACGGCTATCAGTTCCTGGTGTTCCACCGCCACATGATCCAGGCGCTGAAGCAGCTCTGGCCCAACCATAGCGAGCAGTTCGAGGGCTTCGCGAAGTTCCCGACCAAGGCGGAGGACGTGCCGCCCCAGTGGCGTAACCAGTGGAAGGACTGGGATTCGGCCGCCCTCGAGGCCGGGAGGATCGGAGACGAGATCGACAAGCCCGAGAACCTCGCGAGGTTCCCGGACGAAGGCACGCTCGGCTTCTGGCTCCAGTGCAACGTGGGCCAGAGGCTCGCGGGGGCGACCAACATGCCGTGGGTGGGCCTCCACTTCGTGCTGCACGCCAAGTGGGCGCGGCCGGGCAACACGACGCACGGCGTGAACAACACCAGCGCGAACATCGACAACTACATGTTCTGGAAGCTCCACGGTTGGATCGACAACGTGTGGGAGAAGTACCGCCGCGCCAAGGGCCTCACGCCGGACGACCGGAAGCTCAAGGAGGATCTCGAGGCGCAGTGCCGCGAGATGGACACCGAGATCAAGATCATCCAGCAGAACCTGGATCCCGACGACGTCGTGAATCCCAACGAGCCTTTGCCCGTGGAGTCGGGGTTCTTCCACGAGAAGGTGCGCCCCATCTTCGAGAGTCGGACCAACCTGTGCAGCGGCTGCCATGCCGAGACGGGTCCCAACGCGAAGCTGACGCTCGGCGGCCACATCAGCTCCAAGAAGATCGTCGAAGGCCTGGTCAACCAGCCCTCCATCGGCGGCGGCCAGTACAGGCTCGTCGTCCCGGGCGACCCCGACCGCAGCTGGCTCTACCTCAAGGCCTCTGGCAAGGCGGAAGCCGCGGGCTGCGTGCAGACCGACATGGCGCAGTGCATCTCGGGCGTGATGCCGCCCAGCACGACCGGGCCGACCGTCAGCCCGCAGCAGCTCGAGACCTTGCGCAAGTGGATCCTGGACGGCGCCCTGGGCCCGACCTGATCCGTAGCGAAGACCGAAGGGAAGGATCCTGGACGGCGCCCTGGGCCCGACCTGATCCGTAGCGAAGACCGAAGGGAAACGACATCGATCGGCGCTGGCGACGCGCGCGGGACGGGCCGCGGGGGCGCTCCCAGGAGCGGAGCGCGCCCCGTCCCCGCGGCGTCGCCGGGCGTCGTCATCGCGCGGCGTCCGGCGAGCGTGTCGGGCTCGCCGCGGACCGCTGCAGCGCCTCCGCCAGGAGCGATCGGTACAGCGGCGAGCTCTCGCGGAGCGACTCGTGCGTGCCCACCGCCGCGACCCTGCCGCCGTCCATCAACACGTTGAACGTCGACCGGAGGAGGTGCGGCGCGTGGGTCACCACGATCGCCGTGCGCCCGCCGGCGACCTCGCACGCGGTGCGCAGGAGCGCCTCGGCGGTCGCGCCCGGCAGGCCCGCCTCGGGCTCGTCCAGGACGAAGACGCGCGGATCGCGCAGCAGCACCCGCGCGAGCAGCAGCCGCCGCGCCTCGCCGCCCGACAGGCTCGGCGGTGAGGCGCGCACCTCGGTCGCGAGCCCGCGCGCCGCGCCCGGAGCGGCGCCCGCGAGCTCGTCGAGCTCCACCTGGCGGAGCGCCTCCCGCATGCGGTCGTCGGACGGCGGCGGCTCGAGGCCGAGCGCGAGGTTGTCCCGGATGCTCCGCTCGAACAGCCGCGCCGACTGGCCCACCACGCCGAAGAGCCGCGGGAGCTCGCCGGGCGGGATGCGCCGGAGGTCCACGCCGCCCACGGCGATCGCGCCGGACGACGGCTCGTCGAGCCGCAGCAGGAGGCGCAGGAGCATCGACTTGCCGCTGCCGGATCGGCCGCAGATGCCGACCACCGCGCCGGCCGGGATCGAGAGCGACACGTCGTCGAGGACCGGGCGGGTCGCGCCGCTCGGCGTGAACGTGACGCGCTCGAGCTCGATCGCCAGCGGGCGCCTCGCCTCGCCGTCCAGAGCGGCCGCGACGCCGCCGCCCGGCCCCTGAGCCACCGCGGCGAAATCGGTCCCGGCGGCGGGGCCGTCCTCCGCGGGCGGCGGATACGCCGGCAGGCGCAGCAGGGCGAGGGTCGCCTGCAGCAGCGGGGCGCGCTCGAGGAAGCCGGCGCGGAGCGCGTCGAGCGCCTCGAGGCGCGCCATCAGGAGCGGCACCACGAGCAGGAGCTCGCCGACCTCGCCCGCGCCGGCGTCCCCGCGGGAGGCGGCGATCGCGGCGACGATGACCAGCGGCGAGAGCGCCGCGAACACCCCCTTGATCTGGCCGGAGACCGCGAGCGCCTGGCCGAAGCGGCGGCGGGCGTCCGCGACCCGGTAGGCCGCCCCGGCGAGCTCGCCCTCCGCCTGGGCGCGGGCGCCGAGCAGGCGCAGGTCCTCCGCGCTCGCGAGCGCCTCGCCGAGGGCGCTGAAGACGGCCGTGTCGGCGTGCTGCATCTCCCGCATGGCGCGCGCCACGCGGCCCGAGGCCCGGTCCGCGGCGAGGCGCGAGATCGCGAAGAGCGCGGCGCCGCCCGCGAGGACGAGCGCCATGCCGCTCGAGACGAGCGACGCGGCGAGCACCGCGAGCGTCGCGAGGGCCTGGGGCAGGCCGGCGGCGAAGGCGACGCCGAAGTCGGCGACGAGGCCGGCGTCGCGCGCGATCGCGAGGCGCACGACCTCGGCGCCCCGCGCGGGCGGCGCGGGCCGCGGGCCGGGGCCGGCCGGCGGCCTGGGCGCCACGGGTCCCGCGGGCCCCGCGGCGTGCGCGTCGAGGAGCGCGCGCCCCGCGGCGTCGACGTCCCGGGGCGAGGCGGACAGCGCCGCGCGGAAGAGCGCGACGCGCAGGGCGGCGGTGAGGTCGCCGGCGAGCTCGGAGCTCTTCCGGCCCGACAGCACCGCCGCGGAGGCGGAGGCGAGCGTGGCGCCCAGCGCGGCGAGCACCACGGCCGCCGGCGGCGCGCCGTCGAGCAGGCGGGCGAGCGCGCCGGCGAGGCCGCTCGAGGGCGCCGCGCCGCCGGGCGATGCCGCGCGACCGGCCACGGCGCCGAGGGCGGCGCCGGCCATGGCCGGCAGGAGGCCGGACAGGGCGCCCGAGAGCGAGGAGAGCGCCACGACGAGGGCCAGGCGCCCCCCGGGCGCGCGGCGCAGGGCTCCGGAGAGGGCGCCGCGGCGCTCTGCCGGCCCCCGCGCCGCAGCCGGCTCCTGCGCCCCCGCCGGCTCCTGCGCCCCCGCCGGCTCCTGCGCCCCTGCCGGCCCCCGCGCCTGCGCCCCGGCCAGCCCCTCCGACATGTGCGACCCGCGCCCCTCGCGCAGCGAGCGAAGACCGATCCGCAGGATCGCGAGGAGCGCGCGCATCGACGTGCGAGGTCACGCTACACCGCCGACGCCGTTGCGCGCGACGCCCATCCGATCGACCCTCTCGGGGTGCGCACCGCGCTCGTGGTCCTGCTCCCGCTGCTCGCGTCCTGCGGGCGCCCCGAGCCCGCGCCGCCGGCGGAGGCCGACGCCGGGGCGCACACCCCCTGGACGCGCAGCGCCGCGGCGTCCCTGAGCGAGCGCGGCGCCCAACCCCGGTCGGGCGGGCCGCCGGTGGCGAGCTCCGCCGAGCCGGGCGCGCTCGAGGAGATCCTCGCCGCCGCGCGGCAGGCCGCGCCCGGGCCGGGAGACGGCGCGAGCCTCGCGAAGATCGGCACGAGCACCGGCCTGCCGGCGCCCTCCGCGCCCCCGCCGGCCCCGGCGCCCTCCCCTGCCCCCGCCCCGCGGTCGCGCGTCGAGATCGGCGCGCCCATGGTGCAGGCCGACATGTCGAGCCCCGCGATCGAGAAGGCGGCGCGGGCGCAGCTCTACTGGGATCTCGTGCAGCGCTGCCGCGGCCCGGACGGCAAGATCCTGCCGCCCGACGCCGTCCGGGTGGAGTTCAACGTCGACGCCGAGGGCTACATCGTGGTGCCGACGATCATCGGGAGCGCCTCCGACCCCCGCTACGACGAGGCGGCCACGTGCATGCGGCGGGAGCTGTCCGGCGCCGCGTTCCGCGCGCCGGCGGGCGCGCGCGGGCTGCCGACCCGGGTCGACGCGACCGTGCCGTCGGTCGACTGACGCGTCGGCGCCGGCTACCGGGCCGTCTTCGTGGACTGGCTCGTCTCTCGGCGCCCCGCCGCGAAGGAGGCGGCGAACGGCCCGGGGGGCGCCCATGAGCGCTTGCTCGGCGTCTGCCGTCTGCTGGTGCTCGAGCCCTGGGCCGAGATGGTCGGGGCGCCGATGGGGAGCTGGTGCTCGGGCCCTGGGCCGAGCGTGGCGACGCCTGGTCGAGGTCAACCTCTTCGGCCACATCGCCGTTACCCAAGCGCTCCTGCCGGCCCTGATCCGCAGCAAGGGTCGTGTGGTCAACATCAGCTCCGTGGCGGTAAGATCGCTATGCCCACCTAGGGTCCTTACGCAGGCACGAAGTTCGCGCTCAAGGCGGGCAGCGACTCCTTGCGACGCGAAATCGCCCCGTTCGGGGTCCAGGTGGTCGTGGTCGAGCCGGGCGCCGTGCGCACGGAAATGCCCGGCCGGCCGGTCGCCACCGCCCGTGAGCTGGCGTCGACCATGACGCCCGAGCAAAGCCAGCGCTACGGCGGGCTGGTGCAAGCCATCACCGCGCAGACCGCGTATCACGCCAAGTCGGGCGTGCCCGCGGACGCCGCGGCCAAGGTGATCGCCAGGGCGGTGACGGCGCGCAAGCCGCGCACGCGCTACACCATCGGCCGCGAGGCGGCGCTGCTCCCGTTGATGCGCATCCTGCCTGACCGGATGCTCGACCGCCTCTTTGCCGCCGCCCTGCGTCCCCACTTTCCCAGGGAGAGCCCATGAGCAACGACGGCTCCGCTGCCGCTCGCCGCTCGGCGAGGGCACCGGACGCTTGGACGGATCCACCGTGGCAGAAGGCGGTTTCGCGAAGCGCTCCGCCGCTGGCGCGTGATGAGGTGCCCCGGCGGCGAGAGGCGGGGTCGCGCGGGCTGAGCTCCGTGGAGCGCGGGGTCGGGAGCTCATCAGCCTTGCCGAGGAGCACGGCGCTACCGCCGAAGGATCCCGAGCCGGCCGGGCGAGCAGCGCCGCTTGCCGCCCGTTAGCCGCCCGCCCGGGCCGCGGCACAGGACGCTTACGCGGACGCGCTCTCGTCCGTTTGTGTCAGGCTAGGCTAGAGCCAGCCGCGCGCCGTTACGGTCTGCCCGCACAGTCTGGTACGCTCGCAGCATGCGCCCCGCCCGCCGCCCCCGCTCCGCCGCCGCGATCCTCCGCTCCGTCCCCCCAAAAGACCGCCTCATCATGCTCCGGCTCGGCTTCGACCTGAACGACCCGGAGTTCGCCGCCCTCTTCGTCGAGGGAGTACGAGCCGCCGACGACGCGATCGCGGAACAGGAGCGGTGGGAACGAGAGCTAAGTCTTCGTTGAGCGCCGCCCGTACCCGTGCCGTTCTGCGGCCGGGACCTTGATGCTCGGCGCCGTCGAGACCTGCCGGAGCCGCGAGCGCATCGACGGCCGGCTCGGCGCCGGGCTCGCGTCCTGACCAGGTTCGTCACGGCAGACGTCGGCAGCACCCGGACGCGTCGTGCATCCGGGCCCGGGTTCGATTTCCGGCGCCTCCACCACGAAGACACGGCGAGAGCCGTGTCTTTATTTGTGCGTGTGATCTGCGTGTAACCTGACAAATTTTGACGCCGCTGGATTTGGGGCGGAAACGGTGTATGCTGGACCACCGGAAGCCGGCGCAGCGGGTGACGCGAGGGTACGGGGCTCCACGGAACTCCACGAGCGGCACAAAGCCGGCGGGGCAGACCCCGGGTCCGAACCGTGTCGGTGATCATCGCGTCCCGGGTCGGGTCGGTGAAGATCGCGGCCACGTGATCGCCGGATTTCACCGTTCACCGCCGGCTCCTACGCTGATCTGGACCGCACTCGCCTCGTAGGCTTCTGCGGTGATCGGAGGCGGCGGTGATCGCCAAAGTCTACACCATTGACGGGTCGTCGACTGGACCCTACCGTCAGTGCCCTGAGAGCCGTGGCAGCACGCACGGCCACCGCGGGGCTCTGAATGGATGCAAGCGAGCTGTCAGTCGTCGTCCCGAACGCGATCTGGGTGAGCGAGCGGCCGGTGTGGTTTAGCGGGGTTCGTCTGCGCGCGCGGAGTACGGTGCTGCGACTCGAAGGCGGCGGGCTCCTCGTGCACAGCCCGCCCGAGCCAACGGAGGAGTTCTGCGCGGCGCTCCGCGCGCTGGGCGAGCTTCGCTGGATCGTCGTGCCGAACTGCTTCCATCACCTCGGCGCGCGCGCCACCGCCGCGCGCTTCGCATCGGCGAAGGTGGTCGGCCCGCCCTCGGCCACAGCGCGCAACCCGCAGATCCAGCTCCACATGGGGCTGCGGGACGACGCGTTCCTCGGCGCGGTGAAGGAGCTCGACGCGATCCCGCTCGATGGCTGTCCCTTTCTGGACGAGACGGTGTTCTTCCATCGTCCCACGGGCTCGCTCATCGGCGCCGACGTCGTGATCAGCGCGTGCGCGCGGGACCATTGGAGTTGGCGCTGGGCCGCGCGGCTCACGGGTTGCTATGACAAAATCCGAACGCCGCCGGACGTGTGGGCGAAGACGAAGCCCAACGACGCTGCGGCGCGATCGATCGATCGCATGGCCGCGCTGCCGTTGAAGCGTCTCCTCGTGGCCCACACGGATGCCATCGAAGACCGTCCGTCCGAGAAGCTCCTCGACGCCTGGCGATTCGTGCGCGCGGGGTGACGGCCCCTGGTCCGAGCTGCTCGCGTAGAGCGCCTCGCGGCAGGCAGGATCCCAGGGACCTACGTACGCCTACAGCGAAACGGTCCCAAGAGCCGCTGGCCGGGAGCGTGGCGACCGGGCCAGGCCCCGGCCGTGCGCCGCGCGGGGGGCGAAAAAATGTCTCGCGATGTCGATCCCGCCGGCGCTCGTTCGTCGCCCCAGTGAAGCCAGGATCGTCAACCCGGTCGATAACCCCGGGAGCCCGGCTTCGCGTAGCGCATGGCGCGGGCAAGAGCCGCAACCCGATGCTAATGACGTGCTCGTGAGTGGAGGAGATGCGTGATGATCGGTTTGAGATTGACCCGTCGGGCGACCCTGGGAGCGTTCGTGTTGGCCGGCGCCACCGCCGGCTGCGGCGGGGAGGACGAGGCGCCCGTCGCGAGCTGGACAGCCGCGTGGGGGACGACGATGCAGGGGGCGGATTCGCCGTTTCCCGACACGATGCCGCGTAGCTTCAGCGACGAGACCTTGCGCCAGAGGCTCGTCGTCACCGCCTCCGGCGATCGGGTCCGGCTGCGGCTGTCGAACCTCTTCGGGACCCAGCCGCTGGAGCTCGCCGAGGTCCGCGTGGCGAAAGAGGCCTCGCCCTTCGTCTCGGCGCCGGGCACCGACCGGCGGGTCCAGTTCTCCGGCCAGCCGAGCGCGTCGATCCCCCCGGCCAGCGAGGCGGTGAGCGACGGCGTGGATCTCGCGGTGAGCCCGGGCGACCGCCTCCTCGTGAGCATCTACAGCGCGGCGCCGTCGGAGCCCGCGACGTGGCACCCGTTCTCCTTCACGACGCACGCTGTCGCCACGGGAAACCAGGCGGCGAGCGAGACCTTGACGTCACCGACCAACATCACGTCCACGTACTGGCTCGCGGGCGTCGACGTCGAGTCCACCGAGCCCCAGAAGGTCGTCGTCGCGTTCGGCGACTCGATCACCGACGGCTCGACATCGACGATCGACGCCGACAAGCGCTACTCGGATCGGCTCTTCGCGCGGCTCCAGGCGGATCCGGAGACGCGGATGGTCGCGGTCGTCAACCAAGGCCTCGGCGGGAACAGGCTGCTCCGGGACAACATCGGTCCGAGCGCCGTGTCGCGCTTCGAGCGCGACGTGCTGGGGACGCCGGGCGTGACGCACGCCATCGTCTTGATCGGGATCAACGACATCGGGTTGCCGGGGCTTTTGGGTGAAGCCGAGAAGGTGACCGCCGCCCAGTTGATCGACGGGCTCAAGTCGCTCGCCGACAAGGCGAGAGCGAGGGGGGTCAAGGCGTTCGTCGGCACGCTCCTCCCGTTCGAGGAAGCGTTCCCGCCCTACTACACGCCCGAGGGGGAGGTCCTACGCCAGGAGGTCAACGCGTGGATCCGTGGCAACACCTCCTACGACGGCGTCATCGATTTCGAGGCCGCCGTGCGTGACCCGGAGCAGCCCGCGAAGATCCTCGCCTCGTTCGACAGCGGCGATCACCTGCACCCCAATGACGCCGGCCACGAGGCGATGGCGAACGCCGTGCCCCTCTCGATCTTCAATCGAGCCGCGACACGCTGAGCGGCCGCATCAGCGCCCGCTTCTTGTCCTGGTGCTCGTGCATCCGCTTCAGCACGTCGACCACGAACGCCACCGTCGCCACGATGTTCTCCCCCTGATTCAGCATCACGCACTCCGCCCGCGAGCTCATCGCCGCGTCCGTCACCTCCCCGCGCGTCGGCACCCCGGTCTTGTTCAGGCTCTCGAGCACCTGCGTCGCCCAGATCGCCGGGACCAGCGCGGCCTCGCAGAGCCACAAAAGCTCCTCCTGGACCTCCGCCAGCCGCACGAACCCCATCTCGACGGCCATGTCGCCGCGCGCGAGCATCACCCCCACGTGCTCGCTGCGCATCGCCGCGAGCAGCAGCCGCGGGAGCTGCCGGAACGCAGGGGTCGTCTCGATCTTGAGCACGATCCCGAGGTGCGCCGCCCCCCGCGCGGCGAGCTCCTCCTGCAGCCGCTCCACATCGGAAGGAGACCTGACGAACGAGAGCCCCACCATGTCCGCTCGGCGCGCGATGAAATCGAGATCCTCGAGATCCTTCGGCGTGAGCGGCGCAATCCCGAGCTCGCTGTCCGGAAAGTTCAACCCCTTTCCCGGCTTCAGCTTCACCCCGCCCTGCCGCGCGAGATCCACCTCCACCAGCGCAGCCCCCTCGGTCACCAGCGTGACCGTGCCGCCCAGCCGCCCGTCGTCGTAGAACATCCGGTGCCCGGGCCGGAGATCGTCGATGACCTCCGGGATCGTGCAGCTCACGGCGAGCGCCTCCTCGACGTCGGCGTCGCCCGCCGCGGCGCGCGCCCTCTTCACGTCCTTCACGTCCTTGCACAGCCAGAACCTCGGCCGCTCGCCCGACTCCGGGAGCCTCACGCGCGCCGCTCCCCCGCCGATCTTGCTCACCCGCGGGTTGGGCCCGGCGATGTCGCAGAGCACCTTGCAGGCGACTCCGACCTCCTGCCCCGCCTTCCGCAGCCGCTCGATGAGCTCTGCCCACGCGTCCGCGTCCCCCTTCGAGCAGTTGATCCGCGCGATGTCCATGCCGCCCTCGAGCAGCCTCTTCAGCTCGCCCTTCCGCGCGTCCTCGGGCAGCGTGACCATCACCCGCGTCTGGCGCCCCTGCCTCCCCTCGCCGAGCAGCGCCCGCGCGTGCTCCTCGAGCAGCGCGGCCCCCGACTCGAACGAGGTGGGGCACTCGCCGGGCACCCGCGGCTCGGGGCGCCGCGCGAGCGCGTCGAGCGCGCCGAGCACCGCGTCCAGGGAGGCCAGCGCGCAGCTCTCCAGCCGGCCCAGGGAGCTCAGCCCCAGCGCGGCGAGCCGCCGCTGGAGCCCGCGGATGTCCTGCTGCCGGACGGCGAGGTAGTGGAGCAGGTTCGTCGCCCCTGCCCGGTGCTTCGGGTGCACCGCCTCGAGCAGGGGCCGGTAGCGCTGCTCGTGCTCGACGGCGCTCGCGCGCAGCGCCTCCACGGCGGCGAGGGCCTGCTCAACTACCTGCGGGTCGGGATAAGCCATGTCGCGATCTCTCGGCCAGAGTGCGCGGATCCTCGCGTCCGCTGCAGCGCGCCGCACCGCGCGGCGCTCCGCGCGAGTCCAGCACCGCGCCCTCGGCCAGTCCAGCGCCGCCACCCCGCACGGCGCCGGCGACCGCGGGACGTCGCCGGCCCTCCACGACGCCGTCACAGAGGACCCTCGCCACACGACAGCGCCGCGGCGGCGGCACCCCTCCGGGACGGCTACGCGGGCGCCCGGTACCGCGCCACGACCACCGTGATGTCGTCGTCGGGGCTCGGACACCAGCCCTCGACCTCCCGCAGGATCCGGTCGCGGATCGCCTCGACGGGCGCGGCCTGGGCGGCCTCGATGGCGGCGCAGAGCCGCTCCACCCCGAACTGCTCGCGGTGCGCGTTGCGGGCCTCCGTCACGCCGTCGCTGTAGAGCACGAGGACGTCCCCGTCCTCCAGGAAGAACTCGGCGTCCCGCGTCGCCGCGTCGATGGCGGAAAGCACGCCGACCCAGACGCCCGAGCTCGGAATGCACACGCACCGCCGCGTCCGCGCGGAGCACACGATGATGTCGTCGTGCGCCCCCGCGAACGTCACCCGCCCGCTCCGCTCGTACCGGAGGAGCAAGAGCGTCGCGTGCTCGTCCCGCTTCAGCCGGTCGCGGACGTTCTTGAACACCGCCTTGTTGAGCGCCGCGAGCAGCTCGCTCGGGCTCGCGCCAGGCTCCCGGCTCGTCAGCGCCGAGACCATGCTCTGGATCATCAGCATCACGAGCCCCGCCGCGAGCCCGTGCCCCGCGACGTCGCCGATCCCGAGCCACCCGCCCCCGGGCGTCGCGATGACATCGTAGTAATCGCCCCCCACCTCGGCGGCCGGCGTCATGACCGCGGCGAGCTCGAGCCCCTCGACCTCGAGCCGCTCCGGCACCAGCGTGGTCTGGAGCCGCGCCGCGAGCGCGGTCTCCTGCCGCTCGCTCTCCTTCTCCAGCCGCTCGCGCAGCTCCACCTGGCGGACCATCTCCCGGTGCAGCGACACCGTCTTCACCGCAGAGCCGACCTGGAGCCGCATCGCGTCGTACACCATCTCGTTCACGCCGCTGTTGAGCGCGATGATCCCGAAATAGTCGGCGTCGCCGAAGATGATCGGCATCACGACGGTGCTCCTGCGCTCGCCCGAGCTCAGGAACCCGGGCGGCGCGAGGGCGTGCACCGGGAAGCTCCCCTCGGGCGGCTCCACCTCGCGGCCGTCCTGCATCAGAAAGAGCGTCTTCAGGGTGTCGCGCTGGGCGTCGTCGTAGAGCGAGACGGCGACGCGCGTGAAGAGCAGCCTCGGCATCTCCGAGGCCAGCATCCGCCGGAAGAGGGGGAGGCTCAGCGACGTCGAGAACCACCGCGCGCTCCAGTTCAGGCCGATCGAGGCGACCTCGACGTCGAGGCGATGGCGCCCCTCGGCGCGCACCGACGCGCTCCCGATGAGGATGCGGGCCGCGTGCCAGAGCTGCTCCAGGGTCTCGTTCGCGGCGGCCCCGACCGGGTCCACGGCGGTCCGGCGGAGCCGCGCGCGCAGCAGGGTGATCACGCCCTGGAACAGATCGAGGAACACCCCCTCGCGCGCCGCCGTGTCGAGGAGCCGCTCCAGCACGTGCAAGAAGCGCCCTTCGGCCCCCTCGAGCTCCTCCTCCAGCGCCGACAGGAGCGCGCCGGACCAGCCGTGGAGCGAGGCCGCCGAGACGCCCACGGCGCGCTCCAGCGCGCGCTCCAGCTCGTCCCGGCGGCCGCCGAGCGAGAGCGCCCCGAGGCGCGGCGGCGGGTCCGTGAGCGGTCGCATGAAGATGACGGCCTGGTACGAGCAGCCGCACGACTCGCGCCGCGTGAGCTCGATCTCCTGCATGGTCCGCTCGGGGACGCGCTCGCCGTCGAGCATGCGCAGGACCGTCTCGAGCGCGAGCTCCCCGAGCCGCTTGATCGGCTGGCGCACCGTGGTGAGCGACGGCTTCGCGTAGCGCGCCACGCCGACATCGTCGAAGCCGCACACGAGGACGTCCCTCGGGACGGCGCGGCCCTCCGCCATCAGGACCTCGATCGCGCCGAGGGCCATGTTGTCGTTCGCGGCGACCACCGCGTCGAGCTCGACCCCGCGGGCCAGGATCTCGGCCATCGCGGCCCGGCCGGTCTCGATCGTGAACGCGCCGCTCGCGACGAGGCGCTCGTCGCAGGGCAGCTCGCGCGCGGCGAGCGCCCTCCGGAACGCGTCGGCGCGGAGCCGCGCCTCTCCGTTGCTGTCCGGACCGCCGATGTAGGCGACGCGCCGGCAGCCGTGGTCGTCAAGCAGGTGGCCGGCCGCCAGCTCGATCCCGAGGGCGTTGTCGACGAGGATGCTGGGCACGCCCGGAATCGGGATCCCGATGCTGCACACGGGCAGCGGCTCGTAATACTCGCAGAAGCGCTGCACCCCCTCGACGCCGACGTAATTGCCGAGCGTCGGCGAGGCGATCACGATGCCGTCGACCGCCTCGGGGCCGACGAGGTGGTAGATGGTCCTCTGCGCGATCTCGGAGGGGCTGTGGCCGGTCAGCACCTCGCCGACCGCGATCACGAGATTGACGTCGTGCGCCTCGGCCGCGCGCTCGATCGCGACCCGCATCGCGGATTGGTACTCGCCGCGCACATAATCCATCACGAGGGCGATCGTCCGGCGCTTCTTCATGTCCTCTGGCCCCCGGCTCAGGCGTCCACGATCGAGACCAGCTCCGGAGACATGCGCTCGATCGCCGCCAGGCACCGCCGCTGCCATCCGAGCCGCGCGTCCGTGACGAACACCACCTTGCTCTTCGCGCCCTGGCCCGCGAGGGCGCAGATGAAGCTGATGAACGCCTTCAGGCAGCTCGAGTTCAGGAAATAAAGGGGCCTCACGTCGAACTCGACGGCGGGGATGGAGAGGCGCACGACCTCCGCCTGGAGCTCCTTGAGGCAGATGCCGAGCGGCGGCGCCGCCGCCATGTCACCTGTCCCGCTGAGCTTGATGCCGAGGGTGTCGCCCCTCAGGCTCGGCTCGATCCCGAAGCTGTCCGTGACGACAGGCTCAACCCGTAAGCTGCTCATCGACCCTCCGTCTCCCGACCGGCGCGCGCGATGGTCGGCCGCGACACCGCGCTGGCCATCCGTTCACTCCGAAAGAACGTGACGCACGAGAACGGGGGGCGGCCCTGGCTCGGTCCGGGAGCTGACACGACCCGGCCAGCGTACGTGGTTCTCGCCCTGGAGCCAATCCCCATGGGTCCGCCGTACGACCATGTAACCCAACCCGCGACCGCGAGCGCCGGGGCTACTGGGGCGCGCGGTACCTCGCCACGACGATCGTGATGTCGTCGTCCGGGCTCGGGCACCAGCCCTCGACCTCGTTCAAGATCCGATCGCGGATGGCCGAGACGGGCGCGGACTGGGCCGACTCGACGGCGGTGCAGAGCCGCTCGAGGCCGAACTGCTCATGGTGGGCGTCGCGCGCCTCCGTCACGCCGTCGCTGTACAGCACGAGGACGTCGCCGTCCTCCAGGGAGAACTCGGCGTCTTTGGTCAGCGCGTCGATGGCGGGCAGCGCGCCGATCCAGACGCCCGAGCTCTGGATGCAGACGCAGCGACGGGTGCGCGCGCGGCACACGATGATGTCGTCGTGCGCCCCCGCGAACGTCACCCGACCGCTCCGCTCGTACCGGAGGAGCAGGAGCGTCGCGTGCTCGTCCCGCAGCAGCCGGCCGCGGACGTTCTCGTACACCGCCGCGTTGATCGCCGAGATCAGCCGGGCCGGGCTCGCCCCCGGGTCCCGGCGCGTCAGGGCCGAGACCATGCTCTGGATCATCAGCATCACGAGCCCCGCCGCGAGCCCGTGCCCCGCGACGTCGCCGATCCCGAGCCACCCGCCCTCGGCGGTCGCGAGCACGTCGTAGTAGTCGCCGCCGACCGCGGCCGCCGGCTTCATGACGGCGCAGAGCTCGAGCCCCTCGACCGAGAGCCGATCCGGGACCAGCGTGGTCTGGATCCGCGCCGCGACGACGCTCTCCTGGCGGATCTTCTCCTGCTCCAGCCGCTCGCGCAGCTCCACCTGCCGGATCATCTCCCGGTGCAGCGCCGCGGCCTTGACCGCGGAGCCGATCTGGAGGCGCAGCGCGTCATAGACCAGCTCGTGCGCGCCGCTGTTGAGCACCGCGACACCGAACTTCTCGAGATCGCCGAAGGCGACCGGGAGCGCGATCACGGTCTTGCGCTCTCCCCCGCTCAGGAACCCGTCGGGCGCGAGGAGCCAGGCCGGGAAGCCCGCGGGCGGCGGCTCCACCTCGCGACCGCCCTCCATGAGGAAGAGCGTCTTCATGGTGGTCTCCTGCGCGTCCGGCGCGCTGTCATAGAGCGACACGGCGACGCGCGAGAACCCGAGGGCGGGCAGCTCCGACGCCATGACGCGCTTCAGGATCGGCAGGCTCAGGCAGGTCGAGAAGCTCCGCGCGCTCCAGCTGAGGTACATCGACGCGAGCTCCACGTTGAGGCGCCGCTCCCCTTCGACGCGCACCGACGCGCTCCCGATGACGATGCGCGAGGCGTGCCAGAGCCGCTCGAGGGTGTCGTGGAGGGCGCCGCCGTCCTCGGCCGGCCGGTGGAGCCGCTCGCGGAGCACCGCGATCGCGCCCTGGAAGTGATCGAGGATCGCCCCCGCCCGCCCCGCCGCGTCGAGGAGCGCCTCGAGCGCATACAGGAAGCGGCCCTCCTCGCCCGCGAGCTCGTCCTCCAGCGCCGACAGGAGATCGCCGGGCCAGCCGTCGAGCGAGCCGGTCGGGATCGACACGCTCCGCCGGAGCGCGCGCTCCAGCGACTCCCGCTGTCCGGCGATCAGCGACGCCCCGCCGCGCGTCGAGCTGCCCGGCGGCGGGAGCGACGCGCTCGCCTGGACCCCGCAGCCGCAGGACTCGCGGCACGTCAGCTCGACCTCCAGGAGCCCCACGTCCTGGACCTCCTCGCCGTCGAGCATGCGCACCAGGCTGTCGACCGCGAGGGCCCCGAGCCGCTTCATGGGCTGGCGGACGGTGGTCAGCGACGGCTTGGAGAAGCGGGCGATGACCGCGTCGTCGAAGCCGGACAGGAGGATGTCCTGCGGGACGCGGATCCCGAGCTCCTTGAGCAGCTCCATGGCCCCGAGGGCCATCTTGTCGTTGGCGGCGACCACGGCGTCCGGGTCGCCCCCGCGCGAGAGCAGCTCGCGCATGGCGGTCCTGCCGCTGTCGATCGTGAACGCGCCGAGCGCGAAGAGGCGCTCGTCGAGCGGCACGCCGCGCGCCGCGAGCGCGCTCCAGTACGCGTCGGCGCGCGCCTTCGCCTCCTCGTTGTTGGCGGGCCCGCCGATGTAGGCGACGCGCCGGCGCCCGTGGGCGTCGACCATGTGCGCGACCGCGAGCTCGATCCCGAAGGCGTTGTCGACGATGAGGCTCGGGATACCCTCTATCGCCATACCGATGCTGAAGACCGGCAGCGGCGCGTAAGCGCGGCAGAACTCGCGCATCCCCTCGATGCCGATGTGATGGCACAGGGTGGCCGAAGCGATGATGACGCCGTCGACCGTCTGCGAGCCGATGAGGTGATAGATGCTGTTCTGGGCGGCGGCCGTCTCCCCGGGCAGCGCGAGCGTCTCGCCGAAGGCGACCAGGAGATCGACGTCGTGCGCCTCGGCGGCGCGCTCGACCCCGAAGCGCACCTCGGACTGGTAGTCTCCGCCCACGTAGTCCATCAGGAGGGCGATCGTCCGGCGCTTCTTGCTCATGGCCCGCGGCTCTCGGTCAGGCATCGGCGATGGAGACGAGCTCCGGAGACATGCGCTCGAGCGCCGTCAGGCTCCGCCGCTGCCACCCGAGCCGCGCGTCCGTGAGGAACTCTACCTTGCACTTGAGCCCCTGGCCCGCGAGACCGGAGATGAAGCTGATGAGCGCCTTGAGGCAGCTCGAGTTCAGGAAATAAAGGGCCCTCACGTCGAACGCGACGGCGCCCACGCGCAGGCGCAGCGCCTCGGACTGGAGCTCCTTGAGGAAGAAGCCGAGCGGCGCGACCGCCGCCATGTCGCCCGTGCCGGTGAGCTTGACGCTGAGGGTGTCCTCCCTCAGGACCGGCTCCGCCCCGAAGCTGTCCGTGACGACGGGCTCAACCCTTAAGTTGCTCATCCCCCCTCCACCTCCCGACCGGCGCGTGCGCGATGATCGTCAGCTCGTTTCCCTCGATCTTGTAGTCCACGTCGAGCCCGCCCTCGGCGCGCACCCGCGCGAGGCCGAGCCCCGACACCCCTTCTACCATCGCCGTCTCACAGATGAGGTCGTCATAATGCTTCACCGGATCAGTCGCTGTCTTCAGCTCGAAGAGCCGCCGCTCCACCTCGCGCAGCCGCTCCGGAGAGGCCTCGTTGCGCGCGCAGATCTTCATGACGCACGCGCTCTCGCTCTCCTCCAGCGCGAGCTCTAGGCTGACCCGCGGGCCGGAGGAGTACTTGATGACGTTCTCCGCGAGCTCGTGCGCGGCCATGTAGAACCGCGAGCTCACGTTCGGGTCGTCGAGCACCATGCTGCAGAAGCTGGACACCAGGCGAAGCACGCTGCCCGCCATGCGCTCGGTCGGATAGAACGTGATGCACAGGAACAGTGACCCGCTGCTGCTCGGTTCGGACACTGGCACGATTGACGCAGCCTACGTGGTTCTCGGGCCGGATCCAATCCCTTCCGCCCTCGCGCGGGGTAGCGCTCATGTAGGAAAGCCGGCGGACTGGAGCGACAGCGCCCGGGGCGCGCTGTACCTCGCCACGACGACCGTGATGTCGTCATCGGGGCTCGGGCACCAGCCCTCGACCTCCCTCAGGATCCGGTCGCGGATCACGTCGGACGGGGCGTGCTGGGAAGACTCGATGGTAGAGCACAGCCGCTCGAGGCCGAACTGCTCCCGGTGGCAGTTGCGCGCCTCCGTCACGCCGTCGCTGTAAAGCACGAGGATGTCGCCGTCCTCGAGGGAGAACTCGGCGTCTCGCGTCATCGCGTCGATGGCGGGCAGCGCGCCGATCCAGACGCCCGAGCTCTGGATGCACACGCAGCGGCGGGTGCGCGCGCGGTAGACGATGATGTCGTCGTGCGCCCCCGCGAACGTCACCCGACCGCTCCGCTCGTACCGGAGGAGCAGGAGCGTCGCGTGCTCGTCCCGCTTCAGCCGGCTGCGGACGTTCTCGTACACCGCCGCGTTGACCGCGGAGAGGATGTCGCTCGGGCTGGCGTTCGGGTCGGTGCGCGTCAGGGCCGAGATCATGCTCTGGATCATCAGCATCACGAGCCCCGCCGCGAGCCCGTGCCCCGCGACGTCGCCGATCCCGAGCCACCCGCCCTCGGGCGTCGCGATGACATCGTAGTAGTCGCCCCCGACCGTGGCCGCCGGCTTCATGACCGCGGCGAGCTCGAGCCCCTCGATCGCGAGCTGCGCCGGCACCAGCGTGGTCTGGATCCGCGCCGCGACGGCGCTCTCTTGGCGGACCTTCTCCTGCTCCAGCCGCTCGCGCAGCTCCACCTGCCGGACGACCTCCCAGTGCAGCGCAGCGGCCTTGACCGCGGAGCCGATCTGGAGCCGCAGCGCGTCATAGACCAGCTCGTTCGCGCCGCTGTTGAGCACCGCGACGCCGAACTTCTCCGTGTCGCCGAACGCGACCGACAGCGCGATCACGCTCCTTCGCTCCCCGTCCCCCAGAAACCCGTCGGGCGCGAGGCGGCGGGCCGGGAAGCTCGCGGGAGGCGGCTCGACCTCGAGGCCATCCTTCATCAAGAAGAGCGGCACCATGGTGGCGCGGTGCGGGTCGTCGTAGAGCGACACCGCGACCCGCGAGAACTGCATCCGCGGCAGCTCCGACGCCATCATGCGCCGCAGGACGGGCAGGCTTAGGCAGGTGGAGAAGCTCCGCGAGCTCCAGCTGAGGTAGAGCGACGCGAGCTCCACGCTCAGCCGCTGCTGCCCCTCGGAGCGCACGGACGCGCCCGCGACGAGCACGCGCGCGGCGTGCCAGATCTGCTCGAGGGTCTCCTCCTGCGCCGCGTCGGGCCGGTAGTCGGGCCGGCGGCTGAACCGCTCGCGGAGCAGCGTGACGACGCCCTGGAAGTGCTCCAGGTTCGCGCCCTCGCGCCCCGCCGCGTCGAGGAGCGCCTCGAGGGCGCGCAGGAACCGGCCCTCCTGGCCCGCGATCTCGTCGTCCAGCGCCGACAGGAGCTCACCGGCCCAGCCGTGGAGCGAGCCCGCCGGGATCGCGACGCTCTTCTCGAGGGCGCGCGAGAGCTCGTCGCGCTCGCCGGCGGGCGGGGGCGCCGCGCCGGACGCCCTGCTCAGGGGCGCGCCCGCCGCGTCCACCGGGTTGCCGCAGCCGCAGGACTCGCGCAGCGTGAGCTCGACCGGGAAGAGATCGCAGCCCGGGACCGGCTCGCCGTCGATCATGCGCATCAGCGTGTCGACGGCGCGCGCCCCGAGCCGCTTGATCGGCTGGCGGATCGTGGACATCGACGGCTTCGTGAAGCGCGCGATGACCGCGTCGTCGAAGCCGCACACGAGGACGTCCTCCGGGACGCCGAGGCCGCGCGCCCGGAGGGCGTCGATCGCGCCGAGGGCCATGGCGTCGTTGGCGACGATGACGGCGTCGAGCTCCACCCCGCGATCCAGGATCTCGCGCATGGCGGCGCGCCCGGAGTCGATCGAGAACATGCCGCACGCGAACAGGCGCTCGTCGGCGGGCAGCGATCGAGCGGCGAGCGCCCGCCAGTAGGCGCCGGAGCGCACGTCCGCCTCCTCGTTGCTCGCCGGCCCGGCGATGTACGCGACGCGCCGGAGCCCGTGGCGCTCGACCATGTGGCCGACCGCCATCTCGATCCCGAGGGCGTTGTCGACGACGAGGCTCGGGACGCCGTCGATCGCCACGCCGATGCTGCAGACGGGCAGCGGCGCGTAGGACCGGCAGAACCGCTGCATCCCGTCGACGCCGACGTGATGGCACAGCGTGGTCGAGGCGACGATGACGCCGTCGACCGTCTCCGGTCCGATGAGGTGATAGATGCTGTTCTGGGACGCGCCGGACGACCCGGGCAGGGCGAGCGTCTCGCCGAAGGCGATCACGAGGTTGACGTCGTGCGCCTCGGCGGCGCGCTCGACCCCGAAGCGCACCTCGGACTGGTACTCGCCTCGTACGTAATCCATCAAGAGGGCGATCGTCCGGCGCTTCTTGCTCATGCCTCTGGCTCTCGGATCAGGTATCGGCGATGGAGACCAGCTCCGGGGACATGCGCTCGAGCGCCGTCAAGCTCCGCCGTTGCCACCCGAGCTTCGCGTCCGTGAGGAACTGTATCTTGCACTTGAGCCCCTGGCCCGCGAGCCCGCAGATGAAGCTGATGAACGCCTTGAGACAGCTCGAGTTCAGGAAGTAGAGGGCCCGCACGTCGAACTCGACGGCGCTCACGGACAGGCGTATCACCTCCGCCTGGAGGGTCCTGAAATAGGAGCCGAGCGGCGCGGCGGCCGCCATGTCGCCCGTGCCGGTGAGCTTGACGCTGAGGGTGTCCTCCCTCAGGCTCGGCTCGATCCCGAAGCTGTCCGTAACGACCGACTCGACCTTCAAGCTGCTCAATCTGCCCTCCATCTCTCGACCGGCGCGTGCGCGATGATCGTCAGCTCGTTGCCCTCGATCTTGTAGTCCACGTCGAGCCCGCCCTCGGCGCGCACCCGCGCGAGGCCGAGCCCAGACACCCCCTCGAGCATCGCCGTCTCGCTGATGAGCTCGTCATAGTGCTTCACCGGGTCGCTCGCGGTCTTCAGCGCGAAGAGCCGCCTCTCCACCTCGCGCAGCCGCTCCGGAGAGGCCTCGTTGCGCGCGCGGATCTTCAGGATATAAGAGCTCTCGGCCTCCTCCATCACGAGCTCCAGGCTGACCCGGGGGCCGGTCGAATACTTGGTGATATTCTCGGCGAGCTCGTGCGCGGCCATGTAAAACCGCGAGCTCACGTTCGCGTCGTCCAGCACCATGCCGCAGAAACTGGACACCAGCCGCAGCACCGCGGTGGCCATGCGCTCGCTCGGGAAGAAGGTGATGCAGAGGAAAAGCGAAGCATCCTGGCTCGGTTCGGACGCGGGCACGATGGGCGCAGCGTACGGCGATCGCGGACGGGAGCCAATCCCTTCTGCTCCCTCGCGGCCCCGGAGGTGAGCGCGCGCCCTACAATGCTGGCGCCTTGGCGGTCCCAAAGACCCCTTCTCCAGCCGTGACATCCGTGCCATCCGTGACGCGGGTCACGGTCATTCGTGGCGCGCCACGAGCCGCTTGCCCTCGGCCCTGAGGTTCGACACCGCCTCGCCCACGCGCTGGGCCAGCGGCAGCCCCCGGGGCACCACGACGCCGACCGGCCCGCCCACGCGGCCGAACGACCAGGAGAGCACCGAGCCGTCGGCGTCCCACGCCGCGAGCCGCTCGCGGCCGTCCGACGGCATGGCGCCGACGATCTCGCGCCGCTCGAGGTCGAGCACCGCGATCCGATCCGCCGACGCGAGCAGCATCGTCCTGCCGTCCGGCGCCACGGAGAGGTCCTCCCACTCCGCGCCGCTCACGCCCTCGAGCACCCGCTCCGCGAGGCCGGCGCGGCGGACCAGGACGACGCCGGTCGCGTCCGCGAACGCGACGTCGCCCGGCAGCGGGCCGTCGGCGATCGCGGTCGCCCGCGGCGTCGCGTACCCGAGCACCCGCACCTCCCCCCGCGCCTCGTCGATGCGCGCCACCGCGCCCGAGCTGAACGCGAGCCACAGCCCCGGGCCGACGCCGCCGCGCGCGGGGCTCGGGCGCGCCTCGTAGACGTAGCCGTCGGTCACCGCGATCGTGCGCGACGACAGGTCGCGGAGCGACGTCGCGACGAGGTTGCCGTCGAGCTCCTGCGTGAACAGCGTCCGGCAGGCGGCGTCGACGCCGAGCACGAGCGCGGGCGCCCTCGGCACCGCCTCGACGGTCGCCCCGGTCGCCGCGTCGAACAGCGTCCACACCCCCTCGTCCTTGCGGTACGCGAGCAGGCGGCCGTCGTCGCAGGCGCGCAGCAGGTGGCCCCGCTGCGCGCCCGCGCGGCGCCGCGACCCCTCGTCGTAGAGGCGCACCTCGCCGCCGATCTGGAAGGCCACCGCGCTCCCGCGCCGCAGCACCGCGGCGGCCGAGGCGCCCGGCTCGCGGACCTCCGCGCCGCCCGCCGGGTCGAGCCCCTCGAACCGGAGGAAGCGCTCCGCGGCGGGCGGGCCCGGGCTGAACAGGATGAGGTCGCGCGTGAGCACGCGGCGGTCCGGCAGCCGCCACCCGCCGACGAGCCCGTGCGGGCCGACGCCGCGATCGGCGATGTCGGCCGCCTCGCCGCGCGCGCGCAGCGGCCGCGGCGCGCGCTGGCCCGGGGGCGCCTCGCACGGCGAGCCCTCGGGCGGCGGGTCGCCCGGGGCGCGGCCGCCCTTCCGGAGGTAGTGCCAGACGCTGCCGCCGCCGCCGCAGACGCCCAGATCGAGCCCGCCCGCGTCCCAGCGCGCCGACGCGGGCGCCGGGTCGGTGTCGAGCTCGAGCAGCGGCGCCTCGGGGCGGTCGAAGGCGTAGATCGACGTCCTGCTCTGCTGCACGAGCGCGATCGCGGGATCGCGCGGGCTGAAGCGCCCGAGCACGGCGGGCGCGCCCAGGGTGATCTCGGCGCCCGCGCCGCCCTCCGGCCCCCAGAGCAGCGCCCGGCGCCCGAGCACCGCCGCCACGCGGGCGCCGTCGGGCGAGACGCCGAGCACGTTGCCGCGGAACGGGTGGCGGTCGACCGCGCCGGCGCCGCCGCCGCGCCGCAAGTCCCAGCGCGCGATCCCGCCGTCGGTCGAGCAGGCGAGCACGGGCGCCGCCTCGGCCGCGTGCACGGCGCTGCTGCACCGCACCGGCGCGATGGCGGCGAGCGCGACCGTGCCGTCCTCCCGCAGCCGGAAGACGCGGACCTCGCCCGTGACCGAGCGCGTCGCCACCGCCGTGTCGAACGCGAACGGCACGCGCTCGACGTGCGGCGCGTCGTGCGGCCTGAGCGCGATCACGCGCGGCGTTTTGATGCGCGGGACGCTCTCCGGGTCGACGTCGAGCGCGACGTCGTCGATGACGTCCGGGTCGGGCGGGCGCAGGTCGGCGACGAGCAGGGCGCCGCCGGGGCCGCCGGCGACGACCCAGCGATCGTCCCACGGCAGCGCCGGCCCCACCACGGTGTCGACCGTCAGGAAGTGCGCGCGCGGCAGGTCCATGGCCGCGGTCGCGAGGTCGAGCGGCAGCGCCGCGTCGTCCGCGCGCCGGGAGAGCGCCGCGGCGATCCACGCGGCGCGGTGGTACGGGTCCTCGGTGCGGCGCGCCTTGCCGATGAGCTCGGCGAGGTCGGCGCGCTCCTCGGCCGCGCGGCGCGCCGCCTCGGCGCTCGCCTGGCGCGCCGAGGCCCACCGCTCCGCCGCGAACGCCGACGCGGCGGCGAGCCCGAGCGCCGCGGCCGCGCCGAGCTTCTTGGCGCGCTGGCGGCGGGCGCGCCGGAGGCTCTCGCGCACGAGGGCCTGCTCGCGCCGCGGCAGCCGCGAGGCGAAGGCGGCGCCCGCGCTCACCTGGTCGAGCAGGTCGCGCCGCAGCAGGAAATCGGGGTTCTCGCCGGAGCGATCCCACACGTCGGCGGCCTCGCGGAGGCGCTCGAGCAGGATGAGCCGGTCCATGTGCAGCGCGCGGGTGGACGCGAGCTGCGGCCAACCCGCGACGAGCGCCTCGTGGGCGAGCTCGACCCGAAGGTCGCGGCGGACGAGCAGGCGCGCGCGCTCGAGGGCGCCGAGGACCCGGTCCATGTCGGCGGGTGGGGCGCCCACGGCCTCGACGAGCTCCGCCTCGACCCAGCGGACGCGCGAGCCGTCCACGGCGCCGAGGCGGAGCAGCGCCTCGTCGGCGATCGCGCGGTCCTCCGGGGTGAGGGCCAGGGCGGCGGCGTCGGCGTGCCGCGCGAGGGCGCCGCGCACGCCGCCGAGCGCTCGCCACGCCTCGCCGGTGAGGGCGCCGCGCTGGTCGCGCGCGGTCGCCCACCAGTCCGCGAGGGCGAGCGCCACGAACGACAGGGCGGCGCCGCCGCTCCGGAGCTCGCGCTGCACCTCGGCCTCGACCTGGGCGAGGCCGCGCACCTCGGCGCCGGCGAGCCTGGCGGGGCCGGCGACGAGGTCCTTCACGGCGGCGGCGGCGGGCAGCCCCACATAGCGCAGCGCCGCGCGGAGGCCCTCGCCGGCCGGCGTGGCGAGGAGGGCGGCGGCGCGCTCGTCGGCCTCGTCGAGCACGCCGATGAGCCGGAGCCCGCGCCGGGCCTCGCCGGTCGCGAGCGCGCCCACGAGGGCGGCGAGCCGCCCCTCGCCGAGGGCCGCGATCGGGTCGACGACGAGCGCGACCCCGACGGCGGACGCCATGCAGAACCGGGTGAGCGCGGCGAGGTCGGCGGTCTCGAGCTCGGGCGAGACGGCGGCGAGCGTGCGGGCGAGCGCGCCGTCCGGGTCGCCTTCGGGGCTGACGCGCGCCTCGATCCAGTCGTCCTTGTGGTCGGCGTGGCGGCGGGCGAGGCGGGGCACGAGGCCGGCGGAGGCGAGCGACGACTTGCCGGAGCCGCGGGGCCCCTGGAGGACGAGGCACGGCTCGAACTCGAGCTCGCGCCCGAGGCGCGCGAGGTCGTCGTCGCGCCCGAACAGGAGCCCCTCGTCGGTGGCCGAGAGGGGGGCGAGCCCCTTGTACGGCCGGTCCGGCACGCCGTGGGGGCGCTCCCAGACCTCGTCGAGCAGCTGCTTCAGCCGCCCCGGCGCGACGCGCCGGTGCGCGGGGTCGACCGAGAGCAGGCGCCGGAGGAGCGCGAGCAGGCCGCGCGGCAGGCGCGCCGGGTCGGCCGCGAGGTCGCGCATGGCGCCGCGCAGGGTCGCGGCGCGGAGCTCGGTCCACCAGGCGGAGACGCTCGCCGCGTCGGAGCCGTCGGCCGGCTCGTCGGGCACGTCGTGCGGGAGGCGCCCGGTCGTGAGCTGTGCGATGCAGACGGCGAGCGCGTAGGCGTCGGTGGCGGCGGAGGGCTCGGCCATCTCGAGCACCTCGGGGGCCATGAAGCCGGGCGTGCCGATGACGTTGCGCGCGGCGGCGGGGCTGTCCGCGCCGACGAAGGCGCGGCGGGTGGAGGCGTAGACGTCGCGCTCGGCGAGGAAGGCGGCGGTGCCGAGGTCGCCGTCGCTGCCGTCGCTGCCGCCGCTGCCGCCGCTGCCGCCGCCGGCGCCGTCGCTGCCGGCGACGCGGCCGCTGCCGCCGCCGACGCTGACGGCCGGGGGCGCGCCGGGGGCGCGCGACAGGGGGCCGCCGGGCGAGGGGCCTGCGCGCCGCGAGATGCCGAAGTCGAGGACCTTGAGGGCGCCGTCCTGGGTGAGGAACAGGTTGGCGGGCTTGAGGTCGAGGTGGACGACGCCGCGCGCGTGGATGACGTCGAGCGCGCCGGCGACGTCGCGGGCCCAGGCGACGACGCGGCGCCAGGGGATGCGGCGGCGGTAGCGGATCAGGTCGGCGAGGTTCCTGCCCTCGAGGAGCTCCATCGAGACGAACGGGGTCCTCGGGGCGCCGTGGAGGATACCGGCGGCGTAGATCGTGACGAGCGAGGGGTGCCGGAACGAGGCGAGGAGCTTGGCCTCGTCGGCCCAGTCCGCGGCGTCGGCGAAGTCCGAGACGAGGAGCTTGAGGGCGACCTCGCGGAACGGGGCGCCGTCGGGCAGGAGCTCCTCGGCGCGCCACACGTCGCCGAAGCCGCCGCGGCCGAGCCGGACGCGGAGCCGGTAGCGGCGGTCGAGCACGTCGCCGGGGACGTGCGCGAGCCCGCCCGGGGGCAGCGGCACGACGCCCGGATCGCGGGAGGAGCTGCCCTCGTCGACGAGCGTGCGGTCCATCGCGGGACGACGGTATCAAAAGCGGCGGGAGAGGTGGACGGTCCCGCGCCGTGCGCCCCGGCGCTCCCGCGGCGGCTCGCCCGGCTGCACGTGGACATCTCCGGCCCGCCACGCGACACTGTCGCACATGGGCGTGGCGGCACCGCGACGGAAGCTCTCGCCGGAGGAGTACCTCGAGCTCGAGCGCGCATCGGAGGGGAGGCACGAGTACGCCGGCGGCGAGATCTTCGCGATGTCCGGCGGCACCTTCGAGCACAGCGCGGTCGCCGCGAACATCGGCCGGCTGCTCGGCAACGCGCTGGGCGAGGGCGGGTGCATCGCGCTGAATTCCGACATGCGCATCAAGATCCCCTCCGCGGATCGCTACGTCTACCCGGACGGGTCCGTCGTCTGCGGCCGCCCCGAGTTCGAGGACGAGCGGCGCGACACGCTCCTGAATCCGGTCCTCGTGATCGAGGTGCTCTCCGATTCGAGCGAGGCGTACGACCGCGGCGACAAGTTCGCGCATTACCAGACCGTGGCGTCGATCCGGGAGGTCGTCCTCGCGTCGCAGAAGGCGCCGCGCATCGAGGTCTTCGCGCGCCAGGCCGACGGGAGCTGGGTGCTCCGGGTCTATGGCCCCGGCGATCGCGCTGCGCTCTCGTCGGTGGGGTGCGACATCGGGGTGGACGAGGCGTACCGGGGCGTGTTCGAGGCCGCCGGCGTGGCCCGCTGAGGTGAGCTCAGCCACACCATGGCGCGCGCATGATCCCGGTGCGAGGCGACCAGGGCCGCGGCGAGCACCGACGTGTCAAAGGCGACCTTCACCGGAGCCCTTCATGATCGCGTCGATGCGTTCGTCGCGTTCCGAACGATGATCGGGGATGTCCTCGGCCGCGGTCTCGCCGTTGAAGACGAGGAACCCGTGCAGCCGCACGAACCGCGGATCCAATCCTGCCTCGCCCGCTCCCGAGTCGCGCCCTTCGGCGATGCTCGGATCCGGCTCGGCGCGGAGCCGCTCGCGAAGCAGCCTCGAGGCTTCTTTCTCCGGGGTCGTGCCAAGCCGTTTCGCGCGGAGCTCGAGCTTCTCCACGATTTCCGGCTCCAGGTTGTCCAGAACGAGCTGCGCCATCCGTCCTTCGGCGTTCGACGCCGCAGTGTACCGGATATCGTCGCTGACGCGACCTGGATCGTCCCCTGATGATCCAGGTCGCCCTCCCCCGAACGCGCAGGGCTCAAGCGCGCTCTCCTGCCCGCGATCGACCGCGGCGGCGAAAGCGGCGCGGCGCCCGGAGGCCCCGCGCCGCCTTCTGCCGCGCGTCAGCCGGTCACGAGCCGCTCACAGGCTCATGCACAGCGTGAGCTGAGTCGAGCTCTCGATCAGCACGTCGGAGCAGCCGGCGCCCCCCAGCATGGGGCCTGTCGTGAACGGGCCTGGCGCGTTGCAAGCACCCCAATCCATGCCCCAGTCCTGGAGCTCGGTCGATTGCTCGCTGTGCGCGATGCAGCAGTTGCTCGACGGTTGGGTCTTGTACGTCTTGCCCACGAACCGGGCCGCGATGCTGGTCAGCACGCTCTGCGGAGCCAGCGTGTAGCCGGGCTGGCACGACGCGCCCGAGCCATCCAGGTAGTAGCAGCGCCCGCCAAACTCGACCTCGGTCGCCGCATCGCACAGGCCGCTGTCGCAGGGCGCGCAGGGGCCGCCGCAGTCGACGCCCGTCTCGCCCTGGTTACGGATGCCGTCGTCGCACGTCGGAGCGGCGCCGCCCTCGCCCGCGCACACGACCGAGATCGTCTGGCTCGGCGGGAAGCACGAGTCGGTGCCCACCCCACCCCAGGCCTCCATGCCGACGCACGGCCGCGCGACGTACGTGCTGCTGCAGCTGCACTCGAAGCCGTCCGCGGTGAGCTCGACCACCCCCCAGGGGCCGCAGTCGGTCCCGACGGTCCAGGTCCGGCCGTCGCACTCGATCGGCCCCGTGGGCGTCCCGTCGTGGAGCGCCTGGCAGAGCGTGTTCGCCGCCGCGCCCGTGCAGGTCACCCCGTCGGGATCCATGCTGCCGCGGAGGGTGACGGACGAGTACGTGCCCGTGAGCGACGCGCGGAACGCGTCCCAGGCGCCGCACTGCTCGACCGGCGTCTCGCCCTGGGTGAACTGCTCCGAGAACTCGACCGTGGTGCCGCCGCAGGGCGCGCAGGGGCCGCCGCAGTCGACGCCCATCTCGCCCTGGTTCTGGATGCCGTCATCGCACGTGGGGACGGCGCCCTCCTCGCCGCCGCACAGGACCGAGATCGTCTGGCTCGGCGCCCAGCAGGTGGCGCCGGCGACACCGCCCCAGTTCTCGTTGCCGATGCACGGCCGCGCGGTGTACCCGTCGCTGCACATGCACGTATCGCCGTTCGCGGTGATCTCGACCACGCCGGGGGGGCCGCACTCCGTGCCGACCGCCCAGGTCCGGCCGTCGCACATGATCGGCCCGGTGGGCGTCCCGTTGTGGAGCGCCTGGCAGAGCGTGTTCGCCGCCGCGCCCGTGCAGGTCACCCCCCCCGGGTCCTGGCTGCCGCGGATCGTCACGAACGAGTACGAGCCCGTGAGCGACGCGCGGAACGCGTCCCAGGCGCCGCACTGCTCGGTTGACGTCGAGCCCTGAGTGAACTGCTCCGAGAACTCGACCGTGGCGCCGCCGCAGGGCGCGCAGGGGCCGCCGCAGTCGACGCCCGTCTCGCCCTGGTTCTGGATGCCGTCGTCGCACGTCGGGCCGGCGCCGCCCTCGCCCTCGCACACGACCGAGATCGTCTGGCTTGGCGGGAAGCAGGAGTCGCTGCCCACGCCGCCCCAGTTCTCGTTGCCGATGCACGGCCGCGCGGCGTACCTGCTGCCGCAGCTGCACTCCGCGCCGTCCGCGGTGAGCTCGACCACCCCGTCGGGGCCGCAGTTGGTCCCGACGGTCCAGATCCGGCCGCCGCACTCGACCGGCCCGGTGGGCGTCCCGCTGTGGAGCGCCTGGCAGAGCCTGTTCGCCGCCGCGCCCGTGCAGGTCACGCCGTCGGGGTCCAGGCTGCCGCGGAGCGTGACGGACGAGTACGTGCCCGTGAGCGACGCGCGGAACGTGTCCCAGGCGCCGCACTGGTCGGTCGGCCACTCGCCTTGCCTGAACTGCTCCGAGAACTCGACCGTGGTGCCACCGCAGGGCGCACAGGGGCCGCCGCAGTCGACGCCGGTCTCACCCTGGTTCTGGATACCGTCGCTGCACGTCTCGGAGCCGCCCGGGTAATCGAACTCGAGGGCCAGGCCGTTCGTGAGCGCCGGGCTCTGGCACGAGTACACGAGGCTGCTCGTATCGCCCGAGATCCCGGCGGTCGCGCTCGCGCCGTGATCGACAGGCGGGTTGTTGACCGCGGTGTTCGCGTAGCAGAAGCGGATGTCGTTCGAGCCCTCGAACAGCACCGCGCGGATGTCCAGCTGGTCGCCGCCCTCGATGTGCGGAGTCAGCCACTGCACGACGAACCGGCGCGACGGGGCCGTGCCCAGCGTCGCGTACCAGACGTTGCCGATCGGCGGGTAGAGGTCGTCCCAGAACGGCGCGATGGTCTGCGGCTCGAGGGTACAGCTGTTGCTGTAGGACGTCGTGCCCGGGAAGCCGAGCTTGCCATTCGATACGATGCTCACCGTCGACTGCGGGGTCCCGTAGTAATTGAACTCGAAGGGGAGCGCGACGCTGCTGAGGCAGTCGTCCTCGTTGCAGGCGAGGTTTCCGGTGAACGAGATGTCATCGCAGGACGGGACCTCCTCGACGCGCGAGCAGCCGACGTATCCGAAGGCGTCGGAGCCGAAGACTTGGCAGTCCGTCGAGCCGCAGTCCGAGGCCGAGACGTGGATGGGGAAGGTCAGCGAGGAGCTGCCGCCCAGGGCGTCCGTCGCCCTCACCCGAACGGTGACGTCGCCGGGGCCGTCCGGCGAGAAGGTCGCGGTGTTGCCGTCGCCGGTGATCGAGCCGGCGCCGGCGGCCAGCTCCCACGTGTACGAGATCGCGTCGCCGTCGGGATCCTCCGCGACCGCGGTGATCGTGGCCGTCTCGCACTGGGTGATGAACTTGCTCGGCACGACGTCGAGGTCCTGGAACGCCGGCGGATCGTTCAGCGCGACCACCGGGTCGAGCCCGCCATTGCCCGCCCCGAGGCACTGGGAGACGAGGAAGAGCTCGGTCGTGGCCTCGGAGACGACGGTCGCGATCCCCTCGGCGGGCCCGCACTCGACGGACGGTCCGGCGTCGCCCATCGGGGTCGCGCAGACGCGGTAGTCGCCGGGCGGCACCACGAACAGGCCGTCGGCGCCGGCGTGGGTGCCCGAGCCCGGGGGGAGCGCGCCGCCGGGGAGCGCTTCCTCTTCGAGGGGGCTCGTGGTCTCGGCGATGGCCGAATCGCTGCACGAGCTGCTCGCGCTCACGACCTTGTAGTGGACGGCGGTGACGTCGTGCCGCGCGCCGCCGACGGTGAGCGCGGCCTGGATGGATCCGCTCTCGACCGATTCTCTCGCTGTGGAACCCCCCTTGTCCGCGTCGCACGCGGAAGCTCCTAATGCCAGCGCGATGACCATCGATCCGCACGCGCCTGCGCGTGCATCAAACCGCTGTGCCATGGCCTCTCCTTGTCCAAGGATGATCGATTTAAGACGAGCGCCGCAGTCCCCCGGGGCTGCGGCGGCTCGGGGCGGCTTCGTCGCTGCCGGGACGCCCGGCGCAGCAGAAAGCACCGTGTGTGCCACGGAGCGCTCTGGGAATGTCCGGCCGGGTGCGCGGGTTGTGCGCGGGTTGGCGGAGGGGGGCGCGCGTTCTTGCGTCAGGGTTTTGCCGGATCCCGCAAAACGCTGCGCGAGGGGGGCGGCGTGGCGGCGAGCGGACGCCGGAGTCGATCCATGACCGGCGTCGTTCCCTGCGCGCGCAGGGGATGACGCGCTCACCGGAATGGCCACGGTTCGCCGACGCTCCGCGACGCAATGCGGTAGTCGCCGGGCTCGCCCCCTACCGCGACCTCCCGGTCGGGCGCGTTGCGTCCCATGGCCAACGTGAACGACAGGACGGTGCCGAAGGCCCGGTCAAGAGCTCGCGAGCGCCCGCCCCCCGGGCGCCTGCCGGACTGCATCCTCGGGGAGCACGAAGTCGGTCGCTGCGTCTTTCACCAGGCGCTCGAAGAGGCCGACCAACCGCGGCCCCGTGAGCACGCCATAGAGGGTGTTGCGGAGCCACAGGCCAGCGCTGGTCCGCGGGGCGAAGAACGAGCCGGCGCGCCGCGCGCCGGACTGGCATCCCGTCGCGTAGGGGCGGAGCATCGATTCGTAACGCGCGAAGGCGGCGCCGGGATCGCCGGCGCGGGCGAGCTCGCCCGCGAGGACGTACGCGCCGACGGTGGCGAGCGAGGTCCCCTGTCCGCCGAGCGTGCCGCCGTAGGCCGCGTCGCCGAGCAGCGCGACTCGCCCCTTGGAATAGCTGTCCACGTGGACGGTGGCGATCCCGTCGACGTACAGATCGGTCGCGCCGTCGAGCGCGTCGAGGACGCGAGGCACCACCCAGGACATGCCCGCAAAGGTCTGGCGGAGCGACCGCTTCAGCTCGCCGCCGTCGCGGCGCTCGGCGCGCGTCAGCGGACCACCCGCGTGGATGAGCAGCGCGCGCGCCCCCTCCGGCGAGGTCGGAAATACCCCGACCGAGCGCCCGGGGACGCTGAAGATCTGCGCCTCGCGCGCCCCATCGAGGACGTTCGGCAGCGCGAACGTCGCGATCCGGTAGCCGTGGTGGCGGAGGAAGCGCGACTCGTCGCCGAAGGCGAGCGCGCGGACGTTCGAGTGGAGACCGTCGGCGCCGATCACGAGATCGAACGTCGCCGGCGCGCCCCGCTCGAACTCCACCGCGACCGCGTCGCCGCGCGCCTCGATGCCGGTGATCTGGTCCCCGAAGCGGTAGTCGACCGCCCGCCGTGTGCGCTCGTAGAGGATGCGCACGAGGTCGCCGCGCAGGATCTCGACGTCCCCCGACGCCATCACCGCTGGCAGGGTCACGCGCGGCCTCGCGGCGGGATCGAGGAGGACGATCGCGCTCGCTCGGGTGCGGTGGGCGTGGATCGGCTCCCAGAGGTCGAGCCGCTCGAGGACGGCGCGGTGGACCGGGCCGCGGAAGTCGACCGCCTGGCCACCTTCACGGAGGGCGGGCGCGCGCTCGACGACGGTGACCTCGAAGCCGAAGCGGTCGAGACAGAGCGCGAGGGCGGGGCCGGCGATCCCGGCGCCGGAGATGAGGACATGGGGCCTGTTCATCGGGGTTCCTCCAAGATGCGTACGCTGTACCAGAATGCCGGTACACTGTGCGCATCGCCCTCGACTCCGCCACCGCCGTGTGAGGCATACGCGTCGATTTCCAGGATTTGTGCTAGATCAGCGCTCGATATACCGCTCGCTCGCGCGCAGAAGCTCATGCCTGCGCGGCCCGTCTGTACTAGAACAGGTGCTGCATGGACCGAACAGGCGCAGAGCCTCCGTACCGCCGCATCGCCGCCGAGCTCCGGCGCCGGATCGAATCCGGCGAGCTCCGCCCGGGAGATCGGGTGCCGTCGACGCGCGAGCTCGCGCGGGCGCACCACGTCGCGACCGCGACCGCGGCCCACGCGCTCAAGGAGCTCGCCGACGCCGGCCTCGTCCGCGGCGTCGCGCGCGTCGGCACCGTCGTCGCCCACGTCCGCCAGCGGGCCCCGCGCGAGCACGAGCTCACGCGCGCGCGGATCGTCGAGGCCGCGATCGCGATCGCCGATGCCGAAGGGTTCGGCGCGCTGTCGCTCCGCGGCGTCGCGGCGAAGCTCGGGGCGCCGGTGATGTCGCTCTACCGCCACGTCGCGAGCAAGGAGGAGCTCGTCTCGCTCATGACCGACGCCGTGCTCGGCGAGGCGGCGCTGCCGGCGACGGTGCCGCTCGGCTGGCGGGCCCAGCTCGAGGTCTCGGCGCGCGTCCAGTGGGCCGCCTTCCGCCGGCACCCCTGGCTCGCGCGCGTCATCAACGTGACCCGGCCCGAGCCGCTCCCGAACGCCATCACGCACGCGGAGTGGATCCTCCGGGCGCTCGAAGGCCACGGCCTCGACGCCGCGGAGCGGATGAAGCTCCACATCATCCTCCACGGTTTTCTCCAGGGGATCGCGACGAACCTGGAGGCCGAGGTCGACGCAACGAGCGCGACGGGGATGACGGACGACGAGTGGATGGAGGGGCGGGTCGCGCAGTTTCATGCCCTCGCGGCGTCCGGGCGCTACCCGGCGTTCGCGCGCGTCCTCGACGCGTTCGCCGGGACCGGCGGCTTCCGCCTCGACTTCGATGAGCTGTTCACCCTCGGCTTGCGCGCCCTGCTCGATGGGTTCGCCCGCGTGATCGAGCGCGCGCCGAAGGGAGCCCGCGCGCGCTGACGCAGGCGGAGCCCGTCGCGCCCCGTCGCCCCGGGGCCCTCATGCCCTCACCCGCCGGCCGCGCCCACCATCGCCCGCAGGAGCGGCGGCATCCTCCGCGCATCGCACGGCGCCTTCACCGCCTTTCCCGCCACCACCGCGCTCATCTGGCACACCCCCTGTCGCGGCAGGTGATCCATCCAGTAGAGGTCGTACCGATCCTCGTGCAGCGTTCTCCGCACCATCGGCTCGAGCGGCAGCATCAACCCCTCGCGGAAGCGCGCCAGATAGACCACGTTCGACAGCCGCACCGGCGAGTTCAGCCCGATCCGCCGCCGCGTCCCCGACGCGAACGGCCCGGTGTGATCGATGAACTCCACCGTCTGGAGATCGCCATAGAGATCCGGCTCGGTCTTCTCGACCGTCACCAGGGTCCACGCGCAGAGCGGCCGCTGCGCTCGCAGGAGCGCGCGGGTCATCTGCTCGAAGTCGGGCAGATCCGCGGCCGCGCGCGCCTCGGTGTAATGACCGTGCGCGAACTGGTTGCGCTCGGCCTGCATCAGGTTCGAGAGCGTCTCGAACGTCTGGTTGTGCGACAGCTTGACGTCGAGCACCTCCCTCGCCATCGAGCCGATCGGATCGTCGCGATCCCCGAACGCCCGCGCGGCCGTGCGCGCGAGCTCGCGCCACGCGCCGAGCGCGAGGCCGTCGCGCGTGCGCGTGCGGCCGTAAAAATCGAGCACCGCGCCCCACCCGGGAGGAGGCCCGCCGGCACCCCCGCCCGCGCCGGGCCCCCCGCCCGCGCCGCCGCCGCGCCCCGACCCGGACGGCGCGCTGCCGCCGCTGAAGAAGGCCGACACGAGCACCGTCGCGATGAAGCGCCACGTGCCCTCGAGCACGTCGAACAGCATCTTCACCCGCTCGATCGCGCTCGACGCCCCGATCGCCGCCCGCACCCGCCCCGCGATCGGGTACGGCAGGCCGCCGCTCAGCGCCGAGAGCACCCCGTGCGGATCGCCGCACTCGCGCGCGATCTCCGCCGCCCGCGCGCCCGCGTCGGCGCCGTGCAGGAGCTCCCACGACAGCGTCCGCGCGTGCTCGACCCGGCCGTCCAGGATCGGGGGCCGGGCGTGCCAGTCGCACTGCACCGCGCTCGCCATCGCCGCCGGATCCGCCTTCCGGGGCACGCACGCGGCGACCACGCCGGGCGCGAGCGGCGCGATCAGCGCGCCGGTGCCCGCGTGGCTCGCGACGACCGCCGCGAGCTCCTGCGCGAGGGCGCCGGTGACGTGCGGCCCGACGCCGGCGAGCGCGCTCTGCTCCTCGATGCCGAACAGGACCGTCGCCCGGCGCCCGCTCCGCGACGCCTCGAGCACCTCGATCGGCGCGGCGAAGCGCGCGCTCGCCGCGCCGTCGCGGAGCTCCGTCACGGGGGTGGACGCCCCGGGGGCGCTCCGCTCGCGCTCCGCCGCGAGCGAGGCGATGGCGTGCAGGCCGAGCTCGACCTCGCGGCCGGCGACGTCCGCCTCCCCGGCGATCGCGAAGGTGCCGCACGCGAACGGCCCGAGCCCGGCAGCCTCCACGGCCTCCAGCGCGCGCCGGGCCGCGGCCGCCGCCTCCGCGGCGCCGCCCCGCGCGAGCACCACCGCGGAGCCGTCCGCCTCGCCGACCGGCAGGTCCGGCCAGAGCCGGTGCGCGACGACCAGCGCGGCCGCGGCGCGCGGGGGCGCGCCCGCCCCGATCGGCCGGAGCAGGACGAGCGCGCCCTGGCCCTTCCGCGCGAGCAGCGACGCGCACTCCTGCTCCAGGCCGGCGCGCGCGAGCAGGCCCGTCGCCGGGTCGACCGCGCCGGCGGGGACCGACAGCGCGGCGTACCGGCGGTCGAAGAACGTCGCGCGCATGCCGCCGACGCAGACGAAGGTGCCGTGCACGAGCGGCGACTCCTCCCCGCGCGCGAGGTGCCGCGCGCCGACCTGCACGGGCACGCTGCACTCGTCGCGGCGGCGCAGCCACCAGCGCACGCCGTCGTGGCGCAGCGTGGCCGCGAGCCGCGAGGCGACGTCGGGGTAGACGAGCTCGTTGCGCTCGTCGCCGACGCGCTCCGCGCGGCCGAGCCGCAGCACGCCGACCGGCTCGAGCCGGAGCTCGTGGAGGTACCCGTCGCGCCCCTCGATCCGCAGCCGATCCGGCGCGGCCACCTCGCCGCGCCACAGCGAGAACCCGGGCGACTGGGTGAGCCAGAGCGTGGCGCCGCCCGCGGCGACCGAGCGCAGCTCGGCCTCGGGCGCGCCGTCGGGGGCGCTCGCCTCGGGGTGCGGGAGGCTCTCCGCGGGCGGGAGGCTCTCCGCGGGCGGGAGGCTCTCCGCGGGCGGGAGGCTCGCGCCCGCCGGGAGACCCCCGCCGCTGTCTCGTGCGCCCGTCACGCGTGCCTGTCCATGATGATGCCCGTGGGCCCCGCCGTCCGAGCGCCCGGCGGGCCCTTCGGGCGATTACCGCACCGCGCCACGGCAAATTCAACGCAAATGCGCCGCGGCACATTCCTCGAGCGCGCCCGCCCCTCGCGCCCTCGCCCGCGACGTCGTCCCCCCGGTGACACGCGGCCGGCAGCGGCCCGCCAGAGCGGCTTTCGCCGCCCATCCTCTGTACACCGGAGCAACTCGCGCTCGAGGAGGGGCCATGACCCCCGCGCATCGGCGATGTTGCGACCCTCGCTCCCGAGCTGCGACGCTCGGCCCGGCTCATGGCTGCTGGAGCAGCGCCTCGATGTGGCTCCTCAGCTCGGAGAGGGGCGAGTCGATCAGACGCTGGACGTCCTGCGCCGACGGCTTGTCGCCATAGTACCGCGCGCGGACGCTCGCGCTCTTCAGCCGCAAGTACTGCGGGACCACCCGCCTCAGCTCCTTGAACGTCTTCGCGAGCCGCTCGCGGTTCTCGTGCGTCGCGGGCTCGATCCGGCCCTTTCGCGCGAGGAACGCGTCCAGGTAGTGGAGCGCCACGTAGAACACAACCGTGACGGCCCAGTCGGGATATCGCTCCTTGTCGAGCGCGTCCAGGAACGCGGCGTTGTGCGCCGCTTGCAAGAGGTGGGTCGCCTCGTCAGCCATGGCACCCCTCCTGCGTGATGCGCAGGGCGCCCGCGGGAGGCGCGAGATCCGGCATGTTCCGCCGGTAGAGGACGGTGGAATCCAGATCCAGCTCGGGAAAGGAGAACAGGCACTTGGTCAAGAGATCGTAGAGCTCTTGCTCGGTCGCTCCCGGGTCGCGGACCACGACGACGATCCGCAGCGGCTCGGTCTCGGTCCAGAGGAAGACGGCGTCGACCTCGTCCAGGGGCGCGACGTGCTCCCTCAGATAGGCGATCAAGGTGGAGAGGAGCTGGCGCCGGGCGGCCCGCGGGTCGTCACGGACGAGCTGGTCGATCTGGCCCTGCAGGCGCTCCACCTGCCGCTTCAGGTCGAGGACGCACTCCTCCAGGGGCGGCTGCGGGGGCCTGCCCATCCAGACCTCGGCCCTCTCGCTCGCCCAGCGGATGAGGTAGAAATACGGGTCGCGACGGCGCGGCGCGCCGGGGGTCGACCTCGGGGCAGGCCACGACTCGTTCGGCGGACGGCGCGAGGCCCTGGGGCCCGCCGGCGTCACGGCGACACGAGGAGCGATCTCAGCCCCTCCCATACCGCACCCTCCAGCTCGGCTCCGAGGTTCGACCCGAGGGTCAGCTCATGGTCCCCGGACGTCGCGACGACGAGCTCCTCCGCGCTGATGCGCGCCAG
Source organism: Sorangium sp. So ce836 (assembly GCF_028553905.1). NCBI lineage: Bacteria > Pseudomonadati > Myxococcota > Polyangiales > Polyangiaceae > Sorangium > Sorangium sp. So ce836. Next base: position 9,123,776 of record NZ_CP102233.1, read on the forward strand.
CGACACGCGGCTCACCGGACCGCTGGGCGGCTCGACGCGCCACTCCGCCGCCGTCTGCGTCGCGTGGTATCCCTGCCACGACGACCGCTCCGGCGAGAGCTCCATCCCCGCACCCAGCTTGTACACGGCAGCCTTGATCACGTACGTCGCGCTGATCTCCGCCGTGACCTGCTTCTGTCCAGGCCAGCGCGCCGCGATGAGCTGCAGCACCGCCGGCAACCCTCCGACCCAGTTGCTCGAGCTCACGATGAACTGCGGTGGCGGGCTGTCCCGCAAGCGCTCCCAGCGCAGGTGGAGCACCCCCTCCTCCGGCGCTGCCCCCACGACCTGGCCGAGGAGGCCAGTGATGAACAGCCCATCTGGGTCCGTTGCGGCCGGAAGCGCGAAGAACCGAGCGGTGTAGTCGAGCTCTTCCCCGCGGCGCTCCGCGCCGGCGCCTACTCGGCTGTCGAGCGCTCGACCCAGCTCACGCCACGCCCCGACCTGCGCCCTCCCGCGGATCCACGCGTCGAAGGAGTCGAGAACCGCGCCATTGCCAGCATCGCGAGGCCCCCCCCTCGGCGCCGGCCGCTCGTCGGGGTTGCCCTTCAAGGGTGAACCGTCCACCACGGAGCGGTGTTCTATCTCGCCTTTGTATTTTTCCGCAAGCAATTACCACCCGGAGCACCAAATTCGGTCGTTCGATCTGCCTTTGGTGGTAGTGCGGGGCACGTCCTCCGAAAAGGTGGTCCTGTGTGAGCGTCAAGAACGCCGCCCGAGCTCATCGTGAGGTGATCGTCGGACGTCAGTCGGCTGCCGCAAGCTGCGCATCGAACCCATCCATCCACGGCTCCTCGCCGAGCACGATGCGATCGATGGCCCAGCGGAGATGCACGGCTGCGGTGGCGAGCCGGGACACGCCGCAGAGGATCGCGCGCTCCGTGTCAGGCGCGATGAACGGCCGCACCTGTCGCCCGCCGCCGGGTGCGGCGACCGCCTGCACCACCAGGAGCTCGCCCGCGGCGATGGCATCGGGGAGGAGCTCGCGCGGGTGCCCCGACCACACCAGCTCGTCCTCGATCTCCTGAAGCCGGAGCGACATGGCATGCGCCCGTCCGCTCTTCTGGAGTTTGCCCATCTGGAGATTCAACGCCCAGACGGCCCCGTAGAATGGATTGCGAATCACGGGGAACCCTGGCTGCCGCTCGACAGCCACCCCTGGCTGGCCGAACCGCGACGTGACCGCGTCGAGCGGCACCTCGGCGCGCACCAGACGCTTGACGTTGGCGATCTGCCTACATGCCGTCGCCAGGGACTGGCCCAGGTTGCTGGCGCGGACCTTCGCATGCGCATAGAGGGTGTACTTGGCCTCGATGTAGGCGAACACGACCTCCGCTGGCACCTCCTCCTTGGACTCGGGCGCGAGGGGCGTCCGGAAGCGTGCTGCATCGAACACGATGATGTCGTCGCCCGCAGAGTCGCCGTTCCTGTCCACGATATATCCGCGACAGATGCCGATGCGATCTGGGAAGAGCTCCCGGAGCACGCGGCAGAGCGCGATCTCGAACTCGTCCCCCAGCTCGAAGTTGTTCTTTACCTTGGCGCGGATGTTCGCGAGCCTGCAACCGAGGAGCCGGTCGAACTCTTCGACAAAGCCGTTGTAACGGCTCCACCCGGCCGTCGAGCCGCCCGCGACGGCTCCGCGATCGCGGAGGTCGGACACGGTGCCCCGACGAAAGCTCTGCCCGGTGTCGGGCATCGGCAGAGCCACCTCGATGCCCCCTGGCGATCGTCGGCCCTCCAGGCCGGCCTCGGATGGCCAGGGACGCCCGACCTGTTTCCCGAGCCACTCCTTCGCTGCTTCTTCAGGGCGGAAAGGAGCGCGAAGCATACCTTCGCTGGGCCACCGCGGATCCGGCGGGGCCGCGCCGGCAAGCAGCCGTCCGGTGACCGTCTCGTAGCGTTTCACGCGAATCGCTCACTTCCGAGAGTGAGCGTATCTAGGCATCGAACCATTGTAAGCGCAAGCCGCAAATGCTGGGCTTGCCCCGACAAGACACGCGCATTCCCTTTCCAGCGATGTTTTTATCGCCCCGCGCGCTTTTTTAGGAAACCCTGCGCCTCACAAGACAATGCATTCAGACGTAAGTCACGATCGAGGCCCATGCGGCATGGCGAAGTTTTTTGGCCATGAAGGTGATAATTCGATCGACCAACCGCAATGCACTCGCGAACGCAGCGTGGACAAAGGTAGGATTTCACCCTACCCACGAGGTTCGGCGGCGTCGACGGCGCTAGCTTCCGGGTGGACGGCGGCGCCCTGGACACGCAGGTCAGTTTCTATACGGCGATATTTTTTCAGACCGATGGGAGAGGTCGAGTCGCTGACCGCGTGTGCTTTCAACCCAGGGCAGCTCGCCCAGCTCGGGCTTGACGCCCCCGTGACGTGTGCCTCTCCTGCTCCCCGCGCCGGCATCCTGCCCCCCGGGCGCGCCCATGGCGACACCTCCGACCCAGCTCGTGCAGATCCGGGCGAATGAACCTGCATCCCCCCGAACCAGGGAGAGCTCCCCGCGTTCCACGCGAACCACCGAGAGAGAACCGATGGCAGATCGACAGACATCCCACGGAGTCACCCCAGAGCGCCGCAACACCGCGCGCACCTCGCTCAAGCTGCCGAGGCCGAAGCTCGGCCGCCCGCCGCGCGCTTCCTTCCTCGCCGCGGTGGTCGCGCTGATCGCCGGCGCATGGGGCCGCCCCGCCCTGGCCGCCGATCAGGCAGCCGACGGGCGATGGGTCTCCGCATGGCACGCCAGCGCGACGCCGGGCGGCACCTTCAACTCGCAGGATTGCCCCTCGGACGTCGGCCTCTCCGGCCAGACGGTCCGGAACATCGTCCGCCTGAGCACCGGCGGGAGCTCGGTGCGCGTGCGCATCTCCAACGCCGGCGGCAGCGAGCCGCTCAGGGTGGGCGCGGCGTCGATCGCCGCCTCCGCGGGCGGCGCAGCCACGGTCGCCGGGTCGTCGAAGCCGCTGCGCTTCGCAGGCCAAGCCTCGATCGTCATCGCCGCCGGCGGCGAGGCGGTGAGCGACCCCGTGGCCATGAACGTGCAGGCCCTCCAGACGCTGGCGGTGAACATCCACCTGCCGGCCAACACCGGGCCGGCCACGCAGCACTACTTCGCGGCGCAGGACAGCTTCCTCGCCGCCGGCAACCAGACGGGCGCCGGCGCCGACAAGCAGTTCACGCGCAAGATCTCGTGCTGGATGTTCCTGTCGGGCGTCGACGTGAAGGCCCCGCCGAACGTCGTCGGCACCCTGATCGCGCTCGGCGACTCGATCACGGACGGATACCTCTCGACCAAGAACACAAACCAGCGCTACCCCGATTTCCTGGCGCAGCGCCTGGCCAGCCGGAAGGGTCAGACCCTCTCCGTGGTCAACGCCGGCATCATCGGGAACGAGCTGCTCACCGTCCGCCCCCAGCTCCAGTTCGGCTACCCGGTCCCGGCCCGCCTCGCGCGCGACGTGCTGACCCAGCCGGGCGCGCGCGCCGTCATCCTGCTCGCCGGCATCAACGACATCGGCGACCGCTCCGCCAAGGCGGCGGATCTGATCCCGGTCTACCAGCAGATCATCCAGGCGGCCCACGCCGCCGGGCTGAAGATCTACGGAGGCACCCTGGTGCCGTTCGCCGGCTCGACCGGGACCTACAAGGGCGATTATGGAACCGCCAAGGGCGAGCAGGAGCGGCAGAAGCTGAACACCTGGATCCGCACGAGCGGCGCCTTCGACGGCGTGATCGACTTCGACAAGGCGGTGCGCGACCCGGCCGACCCGAGCCGGCTGCTCCCGGCCTACGACGCCGACAAGCTGCATCCGAACGACGCCGGGTACCAGGCGATGGCCAACGCGGTGAACCTCGACGCCATCATCGGCGACGTCCTCAAGGGGACCTCGCCGTAACGTCGCCCTCCCCGGCGCCGCGGGCGCCGCAGCTCCGAAGGCCGGCGAGCCGCCTCATCTGCGGGATGGGGCTCGCCGGCCCCCGACTCAGGCCCTCTTCGCGGCCGTGACCGGATCCACGTACGGCGCGATGGCGAGCTGCTCCCAGGTGTCGTGCAGCCCGTCGAGATACATCACCGGCACCCCGGTGAGGTCCACGCCGTCGAGGCAGTTCAGGTTGACCGAGCAGTACTCTCCGCCGAGCTCCGGCAGGTTTCCGTGCCCGAAGACGCGGATGCCGCAGGTCTTGCAGAACCGGGAGTGACCGGCCTCGGACCGCGAGTAGTCGCCGAGGACCTCCTCGCCGGCGACGAGGCGGAAGGCGCTCGGCTTCACGATGACGCCCCACCACCGCGTCTTCGCGCAGATGGTGCAATTGCACTGCGTCGTCCCGGCGCTCGGGTCGAAGTCGGCCTCGAAGCGAACCGCACGGCAGGCGCAGCTCCCCCGGTAGGTGCCCATGCGGGGGGTCGTCGTGCTGTGCGCGGAAGCGGCGTTGCTCATGGCGATGGCTCCAGGGGGTTTGGGGGGCGGGACGCCTTCGAGCGCCTCGCCCGCGGGATGAGAGGAAGCTACACTCAATTGCGGACAGATTCGGTCCGCAATGTCGCGCGAGGTTGCGCGACGTCGAACGATGAGGAGCGGCACGTGATCCAGACCTCCGCACGGTTGCTGAAGCTGCTGTCGCTCCTGCAGTCCCGGCGCTTCTGGACGGGCGGGGAGCTCGCCGGCGCGCTCGAGATCACCGAGCGCAGCCTCCGGCGCGACGTGGACCGGCTCCGGAGCCTCGGGTACCCGGTGCACGCGGCCCCGGGCATCGGCGGCGGCTACCAGCTCGGCGCCGGCAAGGAGCTGCCGCCGCTGCCGCTCGAGGACGACGAGGCCGTCGCCGTGGCCGTGGGCCTGCGCGCGGCGGCGACCGGCCCCGCGCGGGGGCTGGAGGAGGCGGCGGTCCGCGCGCTCGCGAAGCTCGAGCAGGTGCTCCCGAAGCGGCTCCGGCGCAAGGTGAGCGCGCTCTCGGCCGTGAGCGTGCGGCTCGGCGACGGCGGGCCCACGTTCGACGCGGACGCGCTCGCCGCGCTGGCGAACGCGTGCCGCGACGCCGAGGTCCTGCGCTTCGACTACACGAGCTACAGCGGCGCGGCGAGCGCGCGCGCCGTCGAGCCCTACCGGCTCGTGCACACGAGCCACCGCTGGTACCTCCTCGCGTACGACCTCGATCGCGCGGAGTGGCGGACGTTCCGCGTCGATCGCATCCAGGGCAGGCCGAGGGCCGGGGGGCGGTTCAAGCCGCGCCCGCTGCCCGCCGAGGACGTGGCCGCCTACGTGTCGCAGTCGGTCTCGACCGACGCGTACCGCTTCCGCGCGCGCGTGACGGTGCACGCCGCCGCGGACGTGGCCTCGGCGCAGCTCTCCGGCGTGGCGTGGCGCGTCGAGCCGCTCGGGCCGGACCGCTGCGTGGTCCACACCGGCGGCGCGAGCCTCGACGCGCTCGCGTTCCACCTCGGGTTCCTGGGGTTCGAGTTCGAGGTGCACGAGCCGGCGGAGCTCGTCGACCTCCTCCGCCGCCTGTCCGAGCGCCTCGGCCGGGCCGCGGGGCGGGCCGCGGCGGCGCACGACCCGGGCGCGGAGGCGCACGACCCGGGCGCGGAGGCGCACGACCCGGGCGCGGAGGCGCACGACCCCGGCGCGCGCTGAGGGAGCGAAGCGCTCTTCACCCGCGCGGCGCGATCCCGCTCAGTCCGAGAGCGCCGCCGCCACCGTCGCGTCGAGCCCGGCCTCCCGGCCCTCGGCGAAGCGCGCGTCGTGGACGGCGGCCCCGAGCGCCGCCCGCGCGGCCTCGGCGCACGCGGCGAGCGCCGGCCGCTCGATGGGCGGCACCGGCGTGCCGATGGCCTCGCGGAGCGCCGCCGCGCCGCCGAGCAGGCGGGCGCCGCGCTCCGGCTTGCCCGCCCGCACCGCCGCGCGCGCGAGCGCCTCCAGGACGCTCGCCGACCGCCAGAGATCGCCGAGCTCCCGGTGCAGCCTGAGGCTCGCCCGCAGCCGCCGCCCCGCGAGGGCGAGATCGCCGCGCTCGATCGCGACGAGGCCCAGGATGTTGCTCGTCCAGGCGATCCCCTCCTTGAACTTCACCGCCCGCGACAGGCCCTCGCTCTCCTCGCAGAGGCGGGAGGCCTCGTCGAGATCTCCGCGGTAGAACGCCGCGCAGCCGAGGTAGAGCAGCGCCGTCGCGGTCCCCTCGCGATCGCCCCCGCGGCGGAGCTCGGGCAGCGCCAGGCGGCACGCGCCCTCCGCGCGCGCGGTGTCGCCCGAGAGCCACGCCGCGAACCCCGAGTAGCCGAGCGCGCGCGCCGCCTCGAGCGTGTCGCCGCGGCGCGTGGCCAGCGCGAGGCTCTCGCCGTGCAGCGCGAGCGCGCGCTCGTAGTCGCCCTGCTCGCGGGCGACGCTCCCGAGGATCTGGACCACCGAGGCGAGCCCGCGCTCGTCCCCGAGCTCGCGGTAGAGCGCCGCGCCCCGCTCGAGCAGCGCGCGCGCCTCGCGGTAGTCGCACTGGAGGAGCGCGAGCGTCCCCGCGCCCCGGAGCGCCGAGGCGACGTGCTCGGGCGCGACGCCCGCCGCGCCCTCGAGCGCCCGGGCGAGCCACGCGCGGCCCTCCTGGTAGTGCCCGTGGATGTACCAGAACCGCGAGAGCGCGGCCGCGAGGCGGACCGGGGCGCCCGCGTCGCCCGCGCCGCCCGGCTGGAGCGCGAGCTCCAGGGCGAGGCGGAGGTTGTCGTGCTCGAGCTCGAAGGCCGCGAGCCACGCGGCCTGCTCGGGCCCGCGGAGCGCCTCGGCCGCGCGCTCGGCGAGCTCGAGCGAGAGCTCCACGAAGCGCCGGTTGCACGCCGCGGCGGCGCCCTCCTCCGCGAGCCGATCGAGGCCGTACTCGCGGAGGATCGCGAGCATCTGGAACCGGGGCTCCTCGCCCGCGACCGGGAGCAGGAGGCTCTTGTCGACCAGCGACTCGAGGATCGCGAGCGTGTCGAGCGCCGGGTCGCGGAAGGCGCACATCTGGTCCGCCATGGCCAGCGAGAAGCCGCCCGCGAACACGGCGAGCGTGCGGAAGGCGAGCTGCTCCTCCGGCAAGAGGAGGCCGTAGCTCCAGTCGATGGCGGCGCGCATGGTCTGCTGGCGCTCGGGCAGGTCGCGCGCGCCGCCCGTGAGCAGGCGGAACGAGCCCGCGGCGGGCGAGGCGCGGCCGGCCGCGCCGCGGTCGCGGAGGCGCGCGAGCAGCGCCGCGGGGGTGAGGACCTTGAGGCGCGACGCGGCGAGCTCGATCGCGAGCGGCAGGCCGTCGAGGCGCGCGCAGATCTCCACGACGTCGGCGACGTTGTCGGGGCCGAGCTGGAAGCCGGGCTTGATCGCCGCGGCCCGGCGGCAGAACAGGCTCACCGCGGAGCTGGCCAGCGCCGCAGAGGCGGTGATCTCGCGCGGCTCGGGCACCTCCAGCGGCGGCACGACGTAGCGCCGCTCGCCCGAGAGGTTCAGCGCGGCGCGGCTCGTCACGAGGAGCGACAGGCGCGGGCAGCTCGCGGCGAGGTGCGCGACCACCGGCGCCGCGGCGGTCAGGTGCTCGAGGTTGTCGAGCACGAGCAGGTGCCGCCGGTCGCGGAGGAAGTGCGCCACGCGCTCCAGATCCGGCCGCGCGCCGCCCTCGCCGAGGCTGAGCGCCTGCGCGATGGCCGAGGGGACGAGCGCCGGCTCGCGCAGCGACGCGAGGGGGACGAAGCACACGCCGCCGGAGAACGCGGGGACGAGGTCCTCGGCGACCTGGAGCGCGAGCCGGGTCTTGCCGGTGCCGCCGACGCCGGTGAGGGTGAGCAGGCCGGCGTTCGGCTCGAGCAGGAGCGCGGCGATCTCGGCGCGCTCGCGGGCGCGGCCCACGAACGGCGTGCGCTGGACCGGCAGGTTGTGGCGCGGCCGCTCGGTCCCCGGCGAGCCGCCCAGCGGCGGTGAGGCGCCCAGCGCCGGCGAGGGCGGGCCGGGATCCCGGGGGCTACTGGCGGCCTCGCGGAGCGTGCCGCCGGCGAGCGGCTCCGACGGCGCCTCGACCGTCCCCGCGAGCTCCATCGTGGTGGTGCTGAGCATGTCCGTGGCCGCGGGGCCTCCCGGGGACCACGGCTCGGCCGCGCCGGGCGGCTCGGCGGGCGCGCCGGCCGACGCGAGCGCGGCGCGCAGGGCGAGGCTCTGCTCGCGGACCGAAGGGAAGCGCGCGGCCGGGTCGCGGTCGCACGACCGCAGGAACCACGCGTCGAACGCGGGCGGGAGCCACCGCCAGCGCGACGACGGCGGGTAGAGCCGCATGACGAGCAGCGCCACCATCAGCTCGGCCATGCTGTTCGCGGTCCAGTAGATGTCGCCGGTCAGGAGGCGCACGGCGATGAGCCCGATCGCCCACACGTCGGCCGCGGGGCCGAGCTGGTCCGAGCGCCCGCGCGCCTGCTCGGGCGCCATGTAGATGGGCGTGCCGATGGCCGTGCCCGTCGCCGTGAGTCCGCCCGACGCGCCGAGCGCGCCGGGCTCGAGCTCCTTGACCAGCCCGAGGTCGAGGATCTTCACGCGCTCCCGCCCGTCGTCGCCGATCGCGAGGAAGAGGTTCGCGGGCTTGAGGTCGCGGTGGAAGAGGCCCTGCGCGTGGGCGACCTCGAGGGCGTCGGCGACCTCGCCGAGCCAGCGCTGCACCTCGGCGGGCGAGCGCCTGCCGTGGGTGGCGACGAGGTGCTCGAGGTCGTGGCCCCGGAGCAGCTCCATCACCAGGAAGGGCGCGCCGTCGAGCTCCGGGGCGACGCCGGCGTCGAGGATGCGCACGAACCCGGGCGCGTCGAGGAGCCGCATCGCCCGGATCTCGCGCTGGAAGCGGGAGGCCGCCGCCTCGCCGGCCGACGGCGTCCGGAGCAGGACCTTCACCGCGACCCGGCCGCCTCCGTCGAGGTCATCGGCCATGTAGACCGCGCCCGCGCCGCCCCGGCCGATCTCGCTCAGGAGACGGTAGCGGCCACCGAGGACGGTCGGGCGATCGGGGGAGCGCATGGGGCGGCCGCGGTGGGGACGATCTCGCGAGGGCCGCGGCGCCGGCACTTTACCATACGGCGCCCGCGCCCCGCCCTCGGCCGCCGCCGCCGCAGCTCGACGGTGAGGCGTGAGGTGTCGGCGGGCGCGGCGATCATGAGCGCATCATGAGCGCGACGTCGAGCGATCGAGGGATCTCGAGCTCGGTCGCCCTCCGCTGCGCGAAGCAGGGCCTCTGCGTGAACGCAAGCGCGCCCACGATCGCGGCGGGCACGCGCGGCTCGCGCGCGCCCGCGCCGCGGAAGGTTCCCGCGCGCCGCGCGGAGCGGGTATGCTCGAGACAGCGCGAGGGGACGGCGCCGAGCCCCCGGAAGCGCCCGCGCTCCATCCGGCGCGGCGCGCACGCCGGGAGCCGGCGCCCCGCGCCCCGGAGCGCCGCCCCCGCCGCTCGCAGGAGAGAGCGCCATGACCAGCACCGTTGACAAGAGCGACGTGTTCCTCATCCCGATGCCCGGCAAGCGCGTGGCGCGCGTCCCCGTCGCGGTCCTGGAGCGCTACGTCGACGGCGGGACGCGCGTCGTGCACGACCCCGGCGAGCCGGAGGACGACGTGACCGCCCACGGGATGTCCGTCGATCCCGCGACGGGCGCGAGCGTCTGGCACACCGAATGGGAGCTCGGCCCCTGCGACTACACGGACGAGAGCGGCTTCCCGCAAAGCGCCTACGCCTGGCACCGCCACCCGCTCGGGACCGAGTACACCGAGATCTACCAGACGTGACCGCCCCCCGACCGGCCGCGCCCCGCTCCTCCCCGCGCGCGCCCCGCTCCTCCCCGCGCCGCGCGCGCCGCGGTCGCCGACCGGGAGCGCCGCTCCTCGCGGCCGGCGCCTTCGCGCTCGCCCTCTCCGCCGCCTGCATCGAGCGCGGCTACCCGCTCGCCGGGAGCGGGCGGGTCGAGCTCCGCGCCGACGTCGCCGGGCCGCTGTTCGCGGCCGACACGCTCGACGCGGCGGGCCGGCCGGTGCTGCCCCGCCAGAGCCCATGGCGCACCGAGGTCTCGCTCAAGCTCACCGAGGCGAACGAGCCGGCGTACGGCGCCTACGTCGAGGTCCGCGTGACCCCGAGCGAGGCGCTCGCGCTGCGCCCGGCGGAGAGCGCCGAGGGCGACGGGGCCTCGTGCGGCGTGAAGGACGGCGCGTTCCGCTGCACCGCCGGCACGCAGGGCTACGCCCGCTTCACCGCCGCCTCCGAGGGCGACTGGTCCGGCGAGGCGCGCCTCGTCGTCGCCTGGGCCGACCGCACCGAGGAGCTCCCGATCACGGTGCTCCCCGCGGGCTTGCCGGAGGACGCCACAAACTTCGCGCTCATCGCCGGAGGCCTCGGGGAGAGCGACCGGGTGCTCGCGACGTACGTGCCCCTCACGTGCACGATCGGGCCCCTGCCGGACGACCTCGGCGCCACCTGGCGGCCGGGCGCGATCCGGTCGCGCGAGGCGCGCGTCCGCGCGTCGCCCCCCCAGAACGCGCCGGGCGTGGTGGAGCACGCCCCGGTGATCATCGAGTCGCTGCACAGCGAGGCCGCCCTCTCGCTCGCCCCCGATTGCCGCGAGCGGACCACGCGCCTTCGCGTGCTGCTGGGCGCGACCGGGGAAAGCCCGCCGTTCACCCTGTGCTTCAGCGACCTCGGCGGGGAGGTGAGGCTCGCCGTGAGCTCGGGGCAGAAGGCGCTCGAGCCGAGCCCCTCCCTCACCGTCGACCCCGAGCCGCGCCTGCTCCGCGTGCGCGCCCTCCGGAGCGTCGTGACCGCGGGGACCCCGGGCGATCTCTTCGAGGTGAGCGCCTACAACGCCGAGCGCGTGCGCATCGCCGTCCCCGTCGACCTCGACGTGGGCGACGACCGGGTGATCGCGCTCGGCGAGGCGTCCGTGACCCTGCGCGGCGAGGACAGCGAGGCGACGATCATCCAGGGCGTCGCCGTGGCGCCGGGGACGACGGCGCTCCGGGTCACGCCCCGCCTGCTCGCGAGCCCGGAGTGCTCCTCCGAGCCCATCACCGTGGTCGCGCCGGAGCCCGCCGTGGTCGCGCCGGAGCCCGAGCCCGAGCCGGGAGACGAGGAGGGCTCGCCGTGAGCGCGCGCAGGCCCGCGATGCTCCTGTCGGCCGCCGCGCTCGCGCTCGCGCTGGCGGCGCCCGCCGCCGCGCCGGCGCAGGACGAGCCCGAGGCGGACGCCGGCGAGGCCGAGGACGGCGCGCCCGCGGCGGGGCCGGCCTCGGCGCGGAGCGCTCCCTCCGCGCCGCCCATGGCCGTCCCCGCCGACTTCGGCGGCAGCCTCCAGGTCGTCCGCGCCCCGGCGGGCGCGGTCGGCGCCGCGACCGCGTCGGCGGGCGGGCCGGAGATCTTCCCGGACGCGCGCCGCGTCTGGATGACCGTCCGCGACACAGATCCGGTCCCGATCGAGGCCGCGCGCCGCGGCGGCCGCTGGCTGTGCAGCGGCGGCGGCTGCGCGGCGCAGACCGGCGACCCCGGGCAGAGCCCCGTCGGCGACCAGATCCTGCGCTCGATCAAGCTCCAGACCCCGACGCTGCCCCTCCCGCTCACGGTCTGGGGACGGCTCAGCGAGGACGGCCAGCGCCTGCTCGACTTCGATCCGGTGCTCCTCGGCCGCCGCTCGTACCGGCACGTGTGCGCCTACCGGCCGGTCGCCGATCCCGCGAGGTCCCCCTCGGGCGCGCCGGCCGCGCCGCCGCCCGAGCGCGTCGACGCGTGCCGCGACGGCCGGCCCGAGCCGCCGCCCGCCGACGCGGGCGAGCTCACGCTGGGCATGCAGTGGCCGAAGCAGTCGGAGATGGCCGACTTCCACTACCTCGCCATCGTCGACAGCTGCGGCAACGCTCGGGTGCAGCCGTTCCAGCGCACGTTCACGGTGCCGGTCCTCGAGGTCGCCTCCGGCGCCTGCGGGCGCCCCGACGGCAAGGTGCTCCGCGTGTTCCCGGGCGGCGGCTGGCTCCGCGTCACCGCCTTCAACCTGCACGCGCCCGCGGCGGGCAACGTGGTCAACGCGACGTACCGGGTCACGATCCCGCCGCTCGAGAACCTTGTCGAGTCGAACCCCGCGCGGCTGCTCTTCCCCGATCCGCTCGCCGACGACCTGAAGGTCGACTGCGGCCCCACGCCGATCGCGCCCCCCCGCGCCGAACCCGGGAGCGCCCCGCCGCCGGGGAGCCCCCGCCCGCCCGGGCCTCGCCCGCCCGCCGCCGCCCCGCCCGCGGGCCCGGCTGCGCCGCAAACCGCGGCGCAGGCCCCCTCCCCGGCGCCGCCGCGCGCCGCCCTGCCGCGGCGGGCGCCCGCCGTGGATCCGTCGCGCCCCGGGCCGCAGCCGCTCGCGCACGGCGCGGTCGTCATCTCGCCGTCGCCGCTCCGGCTGGGCAACTGCCGGATCCGGCTGACGGGCCAGACCAAGCACCGGCTCGTGGCGCCGCTCGCGCTGCACGTCTCGCTGACGCGCACCGACCAGATGCGGGGCGGCGCGCCGATCGAGCTCCTCCAGGACGGCACGTGGATCGTTACGCCGAGCAGCGCGGAGTTCCCGCTCCCGCCGCTCACCGACGATTTCGACGGGGACGCGCGGCTCCGGCTGGCCGTCTACAGCGATCCGCTGAGCCCGCAGGGCAAGGTGGTGCTCCTCTCCGACGCCGGCCGCGTCGCGAGCTCGCTCCGCTCGAACGAGCCCGGCGATCCGGAGCGCGCCCGGCGGCTCGTGGGCTCGGTGGCGATCCACTCGGTCCCGCTGTGCGGCGAGGACAACTTCGAGACGCTCGAGGCGGCGGGGAGCTGCTTCCGCGCCTACCTGACCGTCCCGGCGATGCTCGCGACCCTCCAGATCACCCGCGCGCCGTGGGTCGAGAAGCCCCTCGTCACGCGGAGCGTGCTCAGCGCGGTCGGCGTGGCGCTCGCGATCGACCGCTACGATCCGGTGGAGCGCCGGGCCTTCCCGGTCGCGGCGCAGCTCGGCGGCTTCGTGCAGACGCTCGGCGAGGGTCGGGTCGGGTTGCTCGGCTACGTGGGCGTCGCGCCGACGGTCCCGATCCTCGGCTCGGGCGGCAACACCACGTCGTTCGGCTTCCTGGCGGGGATCGGGCTGGAGTACATCACGAACGAGGCCGGGCCCGACGAAGGGCTCAAGCCGGCCGCGTTCGTCTCCGCGGTCGTGCAGGTGGGCCAGGCCGCCCCGCAGGTCTCCACGAGCGGCCGCGCGAGCTTCGGCACGTATGCGGGCGACTGAGCCGCCGCGGCGCCGCTCCGGCGCGCCCCCGGCGGCCGCGCGCCCCGGCCACGCGCTCACGGATCGGGCATGGAGTCGTCCAGCTCGTCGAGCAGGCGCCGGTCCATCGCGGGCTCGAGCCGGGCCTCGTCGAGCAGGGCGCGCGCCTCCGGGAAGCGCCTCGCGAGCACGAGCGCCCGGATCCAGAGCACCTTCCGCTCCACCCCGAAGGCGCTCTGCGGCACCTCGCGCTCGTAGCGCTCGAGCGCCGCGAGCGCCCGGTCGGGCTCGCGCTGCTGCAGCGCCGCGCTGCACGCCTCGAACAGGTCGATGTCCCGGCTGCCGCCGGGCGCCCCGATCTCGAGCGCGGGCGCTTCGGGCGCGACCGGCGCCGGCGCGCGCTCCTCCCGGCCGGGCGCTCGCCGCTCGACCGGGGCGCGCCTCGACGGCGGCGCCACGGGCTCCGGGTCCGGCGGCGAAACCGCCGCGGGCGGCGCCGGCTCCGCGGCCGGCGGCGCCGGCTCCGCGGCCGGCGGCGGGGGCACCGCGTTGATGATCGCCGGCGCGAGGTGCCTCGCCGTCGTCGTCGTCGGCGGCGGCGGCGGGTCCGAGGCCTGGAGCGCCAGCCAGAGCGCCCCCGCGGCCGCCATGGCCGCGACGGGCGCGGCGACCACGGTGCCCGCGTTCACGGTCGCCAGCAGCTGCTGGACGAGGCTCACGCCCCCCTTGAGCCAGGCCGCGGCGTCGTTCAGCGCCTTGCCGACGCCGGCGGCGGCCTTCCCGACGTTGCCCTCCTTGAGCGCCCGCGCCGACTCGTGCACGCCGCGGAGGATCGACAGCCGCACGTCGTCGGGCACGCGCGGCGCGAGCCGGGCGGTGGCGAAGAGCGCCGCCAGATCCAGGGGCAGCACGAAGCGCGGGCCCTCTTTCTTCCGCTCCTCGCGCCGGCGCTTCGCGACGACATCGTGGAACATGGCCAGGGCGCGCGCGCGCCACTTGTACGCCGTGGACAGCGGGATGCCGCGCTGCTGCGCGAGATCCGCCATCGGGATGCCGTCGAGGTCGTGCGCGACGAGGATCGAGTGCGCGTCCACGTCGAGGTGATGCAGGAGCTCGAGCACCATGAGGCGCTCCTGGTCCGAGATCATCAGCTCGTCCGGGGTCTTGGACTGGTCGACGAGGATCGGGAACTCCTCCTCGGGCACCAGCTCCTCGTAGCGGTGCTGGGCCCGCTCCCGGTAGTGCGCGGCGGTGTGCACCGCGATCCGGTTCAGCCAGCGCTCCGGCCGGGAGATCTCGGGCTTGTAGTTGTCGAAGCTCAGGTACGCGGAGAGCAGGACGTCCTGCGCGAGGTCTCCGCGGTCGCGCAAAGGAACGCCCAGGCGCGTCAGCCAGCGCCAGATGAGCATGAATGTCTTTTCGCGGAAGAGCAGCTCGAAGGCCCGCTCTTTCTCGGGTGGACCACCTTGGCCCGGGCGGCGAGGTCGCGTCATACACAAGAAAAATTCCGGGCGCAGATGGGCCGTTGCCGCCCGCCGCGGGCCGCGAGCGGCGGGCGCACGGGCCTGTCGGCCGCTCTCCGGCGCCTGGGAAGCTCAAGATCGCGCGGAATCCTCGCGCCGGCTGCGCGCCGAGGCGCCGCGTGGTCCATCCGAATTTTGAATAGTTTTTGTAGTACAATTCTCGCGGAGAATTGCTCTCTCCTGCCCGATTCAGCGGTCCGAAGGGGGCCTTTGGGACGTGAGCGTCGACCCGCGAGCGCCGCCGGATCGCCTTGTGGCCGCCGTCCGGAGCGGGCGCGGCGGACGGCCACGGCCGCTCGGTCGCTCGCTCGAGCGCGGCACTGCCCACCACGCTCGCGGCGGCGTCGCCGCGGCGCGGGGCTGCTCGTGGCGTGATTACGGGGCGCCGGCGCTGTTCGTGGCGCCGAGTGCGCCGCTCTCGTGGCCCCTTTGCGCGGTTCGTGGCGTGTCGCACGGGTTGTCGCCGAGCTCCGCGGCGGGAGCGCCGGGGAGCAACATTCCGGGTGCGTGCGCGGGCGACTTGAGGCACTCTGCCGCTGCCACGCGGGTCCAGCGCATGAACCTCTCCGACTTCTCTCTCGCATCCATCACGGCGATCTCGCGCCGCAACACCATCCGCGACCTCTGGGACAAGCTGCACCTCCTGCCCGGGGGCAAGCGCCTGTTCAGCCGGCTCATCGGCGCGATGGCGCCGTACACGGGGACGATCCGGGCCCACGTCGAGGTCCTCGAGCGCGGCCGCGCCGAGGTGTGGATGCGCGACCTGCCCGGGCTGCGCAACCACCTCCGCTCGGTGCACGCCGTCGCGCTCGTCAACCTCGCCGAGCTCACCGCGAACACGGCGCTGGCCTACGCGCTGCCCGACGACGCCCGGTTCATCGTCGCGGGCCTCTCGATCGAGTACCTGAAGAAGGCCCGCGGCACGATCCGCGCCGTCTGCGAGTGCCCTGTCCCGGACACGAGCGAACGCAGGGAGTACCAGATCCCCGTGAGCCTGCTCGACGCGACGGGGGCCGAGGTCGCCCGCGCCGTCCTCCGCAGCCTCGTGGGCCCGAAGAAGCAGCCGTGAGCCGGCAGCAGCCCTGAGCCGACAGCAGCCCTGAGCCGGCAGCAGCCCAGCGCTCCACAGCACCCCTGTGCTCCGGAGCAGCCCCGATTCGGGCGCTCGCCTCTGCGCCAGAGCACCCCTGTGCTCCAAAGCACGCTGGCCTCGAGCCGTCTGTACTTCAGAGCTCTCCTGCGCGCTGAACGAGCCCTGAATCGCGGGGTTCCACGCACCTCGCCGGAAGACGTCTCACCCCGCACCACATTGGGCCAGAATCCCGACGAGGGTCGGATCGATGCGCTCGACAAGGACCGGTCAGGGTGTTTGGATTCTGCTCATGGAGAACCGCTCAACGATGGTGGCGCTCGCCGCGACAGGGATCTGCGTGATCTTCGCGGCGTGCGGTGGGGCCGATGGCTCGGTCTCCGGCGGCGGGACCGGGGGCGCGTCGACGGGGGACGGCGCAGGCTCGGGGACGAGCTCTGAGAACGGCTCGGGGCCGAGCTCGTCGACCGGTTACGGCACCGACGAGCCGGGAGGGATCAACGGCGCGAGCAGCAGCGGCGCGGGCGAGGGCGCCGGCGGCGACGCCTCGTGCGCGGGCGAGACGAGCACCGCGGAGCTCGTGCCGCTCGACCTCTACATCATGCTCGACGCGTCGGGGTCGATGGACGAGCCGCTCAGCAGGGGCGTCACCAAGTGGGACGCCGTGACCGACGCGCTCGAGGCCTTCTTCACCGACGAGCAGTCGGTGGGGCTCGGCGTCGGGCTCCAGTACTTCCCGCTGCCGGACGACGACGTACCCTCGAGCTGCTCGAACAACGCGGAGTGCGGCGACAACGGGCCGTGCGCGCTCCGGGTCTGTCACGACGCGTTCTCCACCTCCACGCAGACCCAGGTCTGCGTCACCGACGCGGACTGCGCCGCGGGCGACACGTGCGTGGACCTCGGGGTCTGCTCCCGGAGAAACCGGCTGTGCGCGGACGTTGGCGCGGCCTGCGAGGGCAACGGGGGCACGTGCATGAAGGTCACCCGGAGCCAGTGCGCGAACCCGGACTCGTGCGTCGTCGAGGACTACGCGACGCCCGCCGTGCCCATCACGCCGCTCGACGCAACGTCGGCCGAGGTGCTCATCCGGTCGATCGGCCGGAAGGATCCGGTCGGGGGCACGCCCACCGCCGGCGCCCTGTCCGGCGCGCTCGCGCAGGCCCGCGCCCACGCCGAGCAGAACCCGACCCACCGGGTCGTCGCCGTCCTCGCCACCGACGGCATGCCCACCGAGTGCAGCCCGAAGGACGCCGACGGCCTGGCGGGGCTCGCGGCCGGGGCGCTGAACGGCACGCCGAGCATCTCCACCTTCGTGATCGGCGTCTTCGATGGCGACGACGACGGCGCCCAGGCCACGCTGGACCGCATCGCCGTGGGCGGCGGGACCGAGTCGGCCTTCTTCATCGACACGAGCTCGGACGTGACGCAGGCCTTCCTCGACGCGCTCACCGCGATCCGCGGCAAGAGCCTGGCGTGCGAGTACCAGGTCCCGGCGCCGTCCTCCGGGCAGACGCTCGACTACGACACGCTCAACGTCCAGCACACGCCGACGGACGGCGGCGCCCCGACGACCATCTTCTACGTGGCCGAAGAGGCGCGCTGCGACGCGGCCGCCGGCGGCTGGTACTACGACGTCGACCCCGCGACCGGCGGCTCGCCGACGAAGATCGTGATGTGCCCCGCGACCTGCACCCGGTTCCAGGCGGGCGGGCAGGTCCAGCTCAACGTCGGCTGCAAGACCGAGATCCCGCCGGTCAACTGAGCCCCGTCCTCGCCATGCACGCCCGCGGCACGCGCGCTCGCGACGCCCGCCGCGCCCGCGGCCTCTCCGCCCTCGCCGCGCTGGCGCTCGCCGCCGCGGCCTGCTCGTCCGAGGAGGCCGTGGCGCCGGCGCCGCCGCCGCTGCCCGACATCGCGTACGCCGGCCCCGGGCCGCTCGCCGGCGCGCCCGGCGCGGGCAGCTTCCGCCTGGGCGCCGCCAGCGCCGCGACCCAGATCGAGGACCGGAACCCGACCACCGACTGGTACGTGTTCACGCTGCCCAGGGCCGAGGGCGGCCTGGGCCGGGGCGCCGAGTTCGTGGGCGACGCCTCGCGCGGCTTCTCGAAGGCGATCGAGGACGTCGCGCTGCTCCAGGAGATGGGGCTCGACTCGTACCGGTTCAGCGTGGAGTGGGCCCGGGTCGAGCCGCAGCGGGACGTCATCGACGAGGAGGCGCTCGCCCATTACGACCGGCTCCTCGACGCGCTCGTGGCCGCGGGGATCCGCCCCGTGATCACGCTGCACCACTTCTCGAACCCGGTCTGGGTCGACGATCCGCGGCGCACGGACTGCGCGGGCGGGCCGGGCGACGACAACCTCTGCGGCCTCGGGCACCCCGAGGGCGGGCCGCTC
The DNA here is from genome assembly GCF_028553905.1 of Sorangium sp. So ce836. NCBI lineage: Bacteria > Pseudomonadati > Myxococcota > Polyangiales > Polyangiaceae > Sorangium > Sorangium sp. So ce836. The sequence goes on from NZ_CP102233.1 coordinate 9,142,080, forward strand.
GTGATCGAGGAGATGGCCGAGCACGCGGCCCTGCTCGCCGCGCGCTTCGGCGACCGGGTGGACGACTGGGGCACGCTGAACGAGCCGTTCAACTACCTGCTCGCCGCCTACGGCGTGGGCGTGTTTCCCCCGGGGAAGGCGGCCCTGCTCGGCGACCTGCTCGGCGAGTTCGTCCCGGTGCTGCGCGACTATTTGCTCGCGCACGCGGCGGCGTACCGGGCGCTCAAGGAGGCGGACGTCGTCGACGCCGACCGGGACGGCAGCGCGGCGGACGTGGGGCTGTCGCTCTCGGTCGGCGAGTGGGTCCCGGCGCGGAGCCACCGGGTGAGCGACGATCCCGAGGACGTCGCGGCGCGCGACCGCATGGCGTATGTCTACAACCACCTCGTGGTCGACGCCGTCGTGAGCGGCAGGCTGGACAGCGATCTCGACGGCGCGCCCGATCTGGAGCTGCCTGGCCTGCGGGGCACGCTCGACTGGCTCGGGGTCCAGTACTACTTCCGCGCTGGCGTGACGGGCGACGGCGGCCTCGTGCCGGTGCTGAACCTCACGCCGTGCGTGAACGGGCTCGATTTCGGCGCGTGCGTGCCGCCGGTCGACCCGACGTTCTGCGTGCCGGCAATGCGCTACGAGCACCACGCACCCGGCCTCTACGGCGCGCTCACGGACCTCGGCGCGCGCTATCCCGGCCTGCCGCTCGTGGTCACCGAGTCGGGGATCGCGACGCGCGTGGGCGAGCGGCGGGCCGAGGTCGTGGTGCGGGCCCTCGAGCAGATCGAGCGCGCGCGCGGCGAGGGCGTCGACGTGCGGGGCTATTACCACTGGAGCCTCTACGACAACTTCGAGTGGGCCGAGGGGTTCGCGCCGAGGTTCGGGCTCTACACGGTCGACTACGGGTCTTACGAGCGCACGGCGACCGAGGGCGCGGAGGTCCTGGGCGAGATCGCGCGGGGGCGAGCGCTCACGGGGGCGCTGCGGGCGGCGTACGGTGGCGAGGGGGCGATGACGCCGGAGCCGGAGGCGGAGGGGTTCGAGGGGTGCGGCGGGACCTGGTGACGGGTCGGCCAGGGCGGGGTGAGCGAGAGGCCTTGTGGCATAGTCAGTCTGGGAGCGGCGGCCTAGGGATGGAATCACACAGTCATTCACTGGCCGTCAATCTCCGGACATGCGCCGACAACTCGCCGACATCGTGGCCTATCGTCGGGGAATACGGAGACAGGCCGCGGAAAGATTCGGCCCATCCGCCTGAACACGAAGTTGGGCCGCAGCGGCGTACGATCCGCATGCTGGGCCGAATAGGCCGTTAGCTCCAATTGATTACGAGATTAAACAGAGTGCGAGTTCCGGAGCCCCACGAACACGCCTACCCTAAGATACAGAGAGAGAGAGAGAGAGAGAGAGAGAGAGAGAGAGAGAGAGAGAGAGAGAGAGAGAGAGAGAGAGAGAGTTGCCCCGCATCGTCAGTTCGCCTATACTTAGAAAAATGCGGCAACCCGTGATCGGCAGCGTCATCGCCAAGCTCACAGACCCTACCGGGGTCGGTCTCCGAGTACGGACTGCAAGTGAACTCGTGCGCCGTCCTGGGACACTACCCCCGGAAGAGGAGCTACCCATGTTCATCAAGGGGCTCATGGCGGGCGTAGAAGCTGCCCGCAGGACCGAGCACTTCCGACTTTTGGATGAGTCGCGCACGAAGAAGCTGATGGTCTTTTCGGACTTCTCCGCAAGGGCGTCCGGTCGCTGGGCAACCTCCGTGCTATTATTTACCTCCGAGAAGGCTGCCACAAAGTTCACGAAGACCATTCGGAAATTTCGTAAAATCACGGCTTGCAGGACGGACGGCGATTTGAGTACAAGTCCCTCCGCGCCACAGGGAAGCGCCCCAGCCGTAGGGCGACTCGAAAAGACCCAACGGGCTCGACCGAATGAATTACAATGGTGAGTATATGAATCCGGCGCTCAGAGGCGTCGCCGAACACATGAAGAATCTGGGGCTGGGAGCTCTGACCCACGCACTTCGGCTCTCGCTCTACTCCACGCCCGAGAACCCATCGTGGGGAGATCTGTCAGTGCTGCATGCGGCGCATGCGGCAGAGATCCTGATTAAGTCTCGGCTCGCAGCAGAGCATCCGCTCCTGATTTTTACTCAGATCCCCAAGTCAACGCAGACGGCTGGCGCGTTGCTCGACTTCGAAGATCTATTTGAGAGAGGGCAAACGCTCGACTTCCAAGATCTCCCGGAACGTCTGTGGGCTGCGACGGGCATTCGGCTGTCGCGCGTCGACGTATTTGTCAAATTTGGGAAGCTCAGGAACGCCATTCAGCACTTCGCGCCGCCGACGGTAAACCCATCTGCCCGTACGCTTGAGTTCGTGTTCCATGTCCTAGATCCCTTCATCTTCGAGACGTGGGGATTGTACGCCATCGATTTCAACGAAGAATTCGGCGATCATTACGAGCACATATTCGATTCTCTGGTCAGAAATAACATCCGACCGTTAATCTCTCCTGACGCAGCAAGAGCTTGGTCAAGCCTCGACTATAAGCCGGGAAAGGATGCGCCCGCCGGATATGCAAATTGGTTCAAGTCGAGCATGAAAGCTGCCCTCGAGATCAAAACGAAGAACCATGGATCCTGATGACTTCTTGAATCCGTGGAGGAGCATTGCCCCTTCGTTTGATAGGCAGGGCGCCGTGCAGCCGTGGGGCTGTGCCCAGCCCGGCATGCCGAGGCCTGCCCGTCCCGCTCAACAGGCGGCTGGTGCTGACCGTGCGCCGAGCCTCGCTGCGCTCATCATAGCGCCCCGCAGCACCTCCGCAAGTCGTTAGGCCAGCGAAGTCGGCCGCATAGCAACACCACGTGCTGCTCTTGGAGCAATGGATGGCGAAGCACATTTATCCACGGGACTTGTACGCGATCCTCCGGCGCCGGTGGAACGGTGATCCGGTGACCGACGGTTGGCCGCGGGTGGACCTGCCGGCGAAGGCAGTCCTGGATGAACTCCTGGATGTCTGCTATCACGCGAGCCTCATGACGGAGGAGGGCCGCCCGATCATCTTCCGTGTCGCGTTCATTTCCGGCAGCACGCCCGTGTACCCACCGCGGGAGGAGCCCGTTGCGCTTGAGCCGATCATGCGGTACGCGCTCGGCCAGCCGGTCCCGTTCACCGTGGCGGAATTGCGGCGGCTCGCGCCAGTCGCAGACCCTCGGCGAGTTCTGATTGCGGTGGAGCAGATCGGGGAAGGCGCTAGCCGGAGCCTCAGAATCTACGGCCTGATCGACCTCGGCATGTCTCTCTGGGAGATGGCGCGGCATGAGCGGATCGGCGGCACCGCCTCCCCGGATGCCCTCGTCGTAGCGTCCACCCGGCCCGGCGAACTGAGCATCTCCCGGGGCGATCACCCGATCATCCGCCTCCGTGGCGGCGACGTCGTCAGCCCGACCCGAAGCGTCCTGTTCCGCGGACCTGTTGCGCGGTTCTTTCTCAACGCGTCGGATGAGCTCATCCGGGAAGCGTGCGAGCGCTCTGGAGTGAATCAGGACCCAGAAAAGGATGACTCCCTGAGCTTCTCCCACCTGTGGTTCATCGAGTCCATCCTTCTGCACACTGCCGAGCTGAAGCACGGTGGTGCGTTGCTCTTCGTCCAGGATGCCGTCGCGGACAACGACTCGCGCCTCCAGGAAGCTGTCTCGATCAAGTACAGGCTGCCGAGCACCCGGCCGCGCGATGCGCTGCTGGCTGCGATGGCGGTGAGGCTGGAGCACAACGACCTTGATGAGCGGCTGCACGAACGCCGCATGGTGGAGCAGGAGCATCTCGAAAACCTTGAGGCGCTGGCCTGGCATCAACGCGACCTCGAGGATTCCTCGCGCGATGCCGCGCGATTCATCGGCTCGCTGACCGCCGTCGACGGTGCGGTCGTCCTGACCGACAAACTCAGGATTATCGGGTTCGGTGGGGAGGTGCGGGTCAGCAGGCCGGGCACGTCCACGATCCACATCGCAGAGGACGAGGAAGGGGACAAGAGCACCGCCGCGCCGTTTACCGGCTACGGCACGCGCCACCGCTCGGCGTTTCGCTTCGTCGAGCACATGGCGCCGTCGGTCGCCTTTATCCTGTCCCAGGACGGGGGTATCAAGGCCGCGACGATGGTGGGCGACCGGGTAGTGATGTGGCCGTATTTCGAGGTCGGCTACACGACGGCGCTCTCGTGAACCGGTCACGTTCGGCTCTGGTCGCACGCCCTGAACCGGAGCTGTGGGGGCGTGAAGAGTCTCGTGTGCTGCCTCCGATGATATATCCTGTAAGCTGGGTGCGACGAGTCCGACGCCCGGAGACACCGCGGCCGTGGCGCTTGCGTTCCGCTCGCGTGTCGCGGCGCCTACGCATCATGAACGTCTAAAGAGTATCCGTGCTGTAGACCCCATTCTCGCGGGGTGCGGGCAGGCGCCGTAGATTCGCGGTGCGATGCGAGAGCGAGAGCGGCCTACGGAAAAGCGTGGCGGTGACCGGCAGCGAGCGGAAGGCCCGATGGCCCCCGGCGCCGCGGCCAGCGTGGTCGTCCGCCGGCGCACGACGAAGCCGAGAGCGGCCGATGCTGCTCCGGAGCCGGCGTTGCCGAGAAGGTGCCGGACGCCACGCGCCGACAGGGCGAGCGTCGTCGACGAGGTCGCGCCAGCACGCCCAGGCCGGCGAGCAGCACGCCCGGCGGCCGGCAAGGAGGCGGCGGTGGCCGACGAGGGGGAGCCGCGATCAGCTGGGCGTCGCAGCCGGCGCGCGGGGCCACGGACTGGCCGCGAGCCGCTGCCGAGCATCGGCGTGCTCGAGGGTCTGCTTCCAGGACTTGGGAGCGAGCTCAATGAAACGCTCGGGCGGCCAAGTGGGCAGCAGGATGAGCACGTCGCGCAAGTAAGCCCAGGGCTCGATGCCGTGCAGCGCACAGGAGGCGATGAGCGAGACGATGGTGGCGTTCCACTCGGCGCCGTCGTTGCTGCCGACGAAAATCCAGTTCTTTCTGCCGACGGCCTCTCTGCGAAGCTCGAGCTCGCTCCGGTTGTTGTCCAGACGGAGCCGACCATCGTCGAGGAAGCGGGTGAGCGCGGCCCACTGGTTGAGCGCGTAGCCGACGGCGATGGCGATGGGGCTCTTCGGCAGCACGAGCAGGTCCTGCGCCTGCAGCCACCCGCGGAACGCATCGAGCACGGGCTCGGCGGCCTTCCGACGCTGCTCCGTTCGACGGCTCGGAGGCTGTTCCTTGGTCGCCTTGTCGATGGTGTAGAGCTGGTGAATGAAGCCGATGGCCGTCGTCGCCCGCTCCCGGTCGGAGCTCATCGCCTCGAAGAAGTGCCTGCGGCAATGAGCCCAGCAACCGACCTCGGTCACCTGCTCGGTGCGGAAGAGCAAATCGTACACATTCGATGCGTCCGCCTGGACATAGCCCTTGTAGCCGCGCAGGAACGCTTTGGGACCACCCTGATTGTGGTGCGGCGTGAAGCGGAACAGGACGTGATCTCGGTCCGCCACCAGGACCCAGAAGTGGCCCCGCCGGCACTTGTCCTTCGCCTGAACGAGCACGCCCGTGGCATCGATGGCGATGCAATGCGCGCTCAGGGCGTCGTCGGCCATGGCCGCGACGATGAGCTTGAGCTTGTCGGCGCACGAGGCGACCCAGCCGCACAGCGTCGAGCGCGAGAGGTGAAGGCCCCACCGCTCGAACATCTTCTCCAGCCGGTGAAGCGGCAGGTGGTCGGCGTACTTGCTCACGAGCACGTGGGCGAGCAAGCCCGGGCCGGCGAGACAGCGTGGGATAGGGCTGTCGGGAACGTCTGCGATGGTGATGCCTTGCTCGGGCTCGCCCTTGACCGCGAACTTCGGCCTGACGATCTGCAGCCGTACGAAGCTCGCGGGCCGCCACTCCAGCGTCTCCGACACCTCCTCGCCGATGCGGACAAGTGCGGTTGCGCGCTCATCCTGCACCTCCGGCGGCAACAGCTCGATGCGCTCGACCGGCAGATGCTCGGGCAGCTTTTGCCGTCCGTGCGGGCGGACGATGCGCCCCTTGTCGCCGCCTCCGGATGAGCCGCTTGGTGCTGCGCCACCGCCCTGCGGCGAGCTGGCTGGGCCCGCGTCGGGCGGCGCACCTGCGCCCGCGAGCATCTGTAGGATCGCGTCGAAGGCGAGCTGCATCTGCCCGGGGTCGACGTGCTCGGCCTTCTGGCCGAAGATGTGTCGGCGAAGCCGCTCCAGCTCGATACTGGCGAGCTCGTAGAGCTTACGGTACTCGTCCCGCTCGTGGGCGGCGCGCGCGAGCTTGTCCTTCAGCTCGTGGATCTGCTCTTCGACCGACATGCTCACGACGCGGTGATACCTTGTGGATCGCCGCTTTTTGAAGGGGTTGTTGCAGGAAAATGATGGGCTCTGGCGGGAATGCGGCGATGGGCGCTGCGCGTGAGAGCGCGAGGCTGTCGTGTCCGATCAGGGGGCCGGAGGCGATGAAGCCGCGGCGAGGCGAACCTCTCGCCGCAGCTTCGAAGGTGGAAGGGCGATGCCTTCGAGGATCTTCGCCAGCTCCGCCGCGTCGATGACGACGCTCGTGGCTCCCGGCGTGACCGCACGCGGAGCGCGAAACGTCCCGCGCTCCAGCCTTTTGTAGAGAAGGCAGTATCCGCTGCGGTCCCACCACAGGGCCTTCACACGGTCGGCTGCCCGGTTGAAAAAGAGGAACAACGCTCCGGAGAGCGGGTCCTGCCGCAGCACCTCGCGCACGACGGCAGCAAGACCATCGAAGGACCGGCGCAAGTCGAGCGGCTCGGTGGCCACGTAGATTGCGACGCGGCCCGGGATCATCGTGCCCCCCCGAGCGCACGAACAACGCGTGCCAGCGTGTCCTCGTCAAACGACGGCGGGACTCGGATGACCGCACCATCCGGAAAGACGATCTCCAGCGCCGCGCTCGACGAGGGCGTCCTGGCTCCTGCCGGGGCGACGACCACGGGCAGCAGCGCGGGCAGCGCCGCCTTCTCCGAGCGCTGCCGGTACTCGCTCCGCTTCATGCCCAGCCGGCGGCTCCAGGAGTACAGCGTGCCGGCGTTGACCCCCTCCTGCTCCGCGAACACGCGGGCGGAGTGCCCGCTCTTGTGCCAGCGCGCCACGCGGTCGCGCCAGGTGCGTGTGCTCTCGTCCATCGACACCTCCAGCGCCGGTTTCTAAGCGGCGCAGAGGCTCGAAGACAGGATGGGGTCCGCAGAACGCGTACTCTAAAGACGTCTGCTCATCTGTGGGGTCGCACGGGTATGGCGCCGGGCCCAACAGCCCGGCGCAGCGGACGGCACCTCGCACCGGTGGCCCGCAGCGTCGACGGGACTCCCAACCCGTCCCATGGTCCCCACGACCGCGCCTGACCGGATCGCCGCTCGGCGGGCACGTGAGGAGTGCGACGTCTATTCAGGGAAACGAAGCGTCTCGACGGCGATCCCGTCCTCCCCCGTGACCATGGCGCCAGACCAATCCCAGCTGGTGCCGCCCTTGCCCGGAGGGCCCAGCTCGTAGGTGACGCCCTCGAGCGTGAGCTGGTCCTCGTCCAGGTAGGCGATGCCGATCGAGTCGCCACCGCGCCCAGGGCCGCCGTAGCCGCCTTCGCCTCCGATGCCTCCTTCGCCCCCGCCACACGACCAAGTCCCGTCACCGACGGCGCCCCCCGGTGCGCCTCGGCCGCCATAGCCGCCTCGTTCCGGCGGTCCCCCATCGCCCCCTGGCCCGGCGTCGAGCGTCGTTATCACGCTGTCCCGGACCGTTACCTTCGCGTGAAGCGCGACGATGCCGATGGTCGGATAGCCGTTACCGCCTCCTCGACCGCCTCGACCACCGCAGCCGCCCGCGCCTCCGGAGCCACCACCGGCACCTCCCTTGGACGCCGCGCCGCACGCGGCGAGCCCTCCCCGACGACCGCCGCCGCCCCCTCCTCCTTGGCCCGGCATGCCCCTGCTGCCGTCGCCTGCCTTGTCGCCCCCCCACCCTGTCTCGTTGATGTGGCCGATGCCATCGCCGGCCACGCCGACCGTCCCTTGAGCCCCAGAGCGTCCAGGGGACCCGCTATGACAGCCGGTGTTGTCGCGGTCTGCGTGACCGCCGAGCCCTGCGTTCGTGGGGTTCGGCATCGGGACGGGCGCACCGGCGCCGCCGTCCTTAGCGCTGTCCGGGAGGCCATCACCGCCTTTGCCGCCGCTGCTAGGAATTCCGTCATCACACGAGCGCCTCACCTCCGCACCGCCGGAGACCGTGGCCGCAGAGCACGCGTCGCCACCGTACAGCCCATCTGGCCCGATCGCCGCACGGTTCGGATAGGGCCACTCCTCGCCGTCGCGGCCTCCCCAGCCGTAGGATGTGTTGATCTCGTTTCGAATAATCTCGACCACGGTGTCGGACTGGACGAGCATCGAGATCGGGCCGTCCGCCCGCAGGCGGATGTCGACGATCTTCGATACCCCGTCGGCGGCCCCCTTATCGTCTGCGCTCGCCGGCTCGACGGTCAAGAGCGGAACGGAACCGTCCATCGTGTCGAGCGTAGAAACCTTATTATCGTAGTCACGGCTCCAGAGCCAACAGTTGAAACCTCCGAGAAGATCGACGCCGGAGGGCAACCGCACGATGCCTCCGAAGCCGTCGCTGCAGATGAACACGCGCCCTCGTCCCTTGCGCGCGAGGTCCACGGCATGCTGAACCGAGAACACGGGCTTTGCCTTGGTGCCGGGGTTCGCGTCGTCGCCCCCGCCTGCGAGCCCGGCGACGAAGACGCCGCAACCATCGTCGAGCACGTCTTTGGCCAGATGCTCTAGGCAGACCGACTCCGACGGCGCTTCATCGAGACAGGAGGTGCCGTCGCAAGGCGCTCCGCCATCGTCGTTCACGGCGGGCGCAGTTCCACAGCCGATCGTCCACGGCCATGACAGAAGACAGAAGACAGCGGCGGTGGTCTTTCGCATGAGAGCCTCCTCGAGGCTGCCGCCCGGTTCAGAGCCGTTCACTGGGGCGGCTCCGGGTCTGGCGCATCGAACCGATACCAAAATCGCGCCAGTCCCACAGCTCCCTTGCCCTCATCATCGTCATCCGGAGCTGCATTGCCTGCGAGGCCACCCTGGCCGGGGTGTCCGGGCAAGACAGTCGCATCGAACCCAAGCGCCACAGAGGCGCCCACGGAGGCGATGCCGAAGGACGCACCTCCGAGACCGCCGCCGGCATCTCCTCCGCGGCCGCCCCTGCCGCCCGCACCGCCATCACATGCGTGCCATGTGATGGCAGTGCCAGTGAAGCCCTGCCCCCCATTGCCACCGAATCGACCGTAGCCGCCCGATTGGCCCGTGCCGCCGACGCCCCCCCGCCCGCCGTTCGCTGCCGTCACCCGAGCGTCCTCGACGGTCAGAACAGCCCCCTGCAAGGCGACAATACCAATGCTCGCGCCGCCATAACCGCCCCCCTTACCTCCGTCGCCGCCGCAGCCGCCACTCCCTCCCGAGCCGCCAGCTGCTCCGCTATCAGGTCGGCCTGTCGGACACGCGGTCATTGGGCCATGCGACTTGCTGCCGCCCCCACCACCCCCTCCTTGACCGACGCCCCCCTTCCTTCCGTCCTCGCCCCGGACACCGATCCAACCGTCGACGGTGAGGTAACCCACGCCGGCCGCTCCGGCAGCACGACCGCCGTCAGCACCTTTCGCGCCGTCTTCCCCGCTCTCGCACCTCGCGCTGTCGGCTCCGACCCCTCCAAGGCCTTCATTGCCCGGATTCGATGCAGGGATCGGCTGTCCTGAAGCACCATCGCCGCCCCTCTCGGGCCCGCCATCGCCGCCGTATCCGCCAACCGATTCGGTACCATCGTCGCACGCCGTCACGGCTGGCCGAGCACCGACCGTGAAGTCCGCCGTGCAGGCCGATGCGCCATGGTTCCCCTCCTCGCCATCCGTCGCCCGCTCCTGAGGCGCATCGTCCCCGGGCTCGCCGTCCTTGCCATTGCTCGCGATGACCTCGCTCGACACCACCTTTGCCTTGGCTCCCGGGCTGAGGATCATCGCGATCGACGACTTCCCATCGACCGCGGACGCATCCGCCGCCACGACGCGCACGCCGAGGATCGTCGATGTCTCCTCCTTCTCTCCCGTGATCACGCGCAGCGGGATCCCCACCGGAGGAGCGATGGTCGTCGGGTGATTCGGCCCGTCGAGCGACCACCCGTACGACCACTCACCGGCCTCACAACGAAGGCTGCCCCACAGGTCGACGCCCGAGGGCAGCGTGACCGCCTCCTCGAACTCCCCGCCGCATGCGTACACGCGTCGCGTCGGCGCCTCGCCCTTGCCTCGTCCGCTCGCGGCGAGCCCGATCGCGTGTTGCAACGTCTTCACCGGCGCGCGCTTCGTGCCACGGTTCTTGTCGTCGCCGCGCTCGCTGACGAACACCCCGCACTGGTCGAGCGCCGGCGCCGTGCCGGGCTCTCCCGCGCACGGGTCGGGGGGAAGTTCCGGACCGGGAGGACACGCCAGCTTTTCCCCGCAATCATCGGAATAGGACGTGCAAGCTGCCAGCGTGCTCGCTCCCCACACGCAGACCGCGACAGCGGCGACCGACGTCACAGCGCCTCGGCGTGCCAGCGCCCCCATCCCCCCGGCTCCCCGTGTGCTCACCACAGCCCCTCGATTCGCGCACCGATTTCGTTCCCGTTCGCCACGGGCGAGACATGGACCCGATCCCGACCCGGCGAGGATCCCAGGAAGGAGAGGTCCGTGAAGAAGGACGCCGCGGTCACCGCACCGACCACACCGCCGGCGATGACCATCGCCAGACCCGCGCGGCCGGACAGGTTGCGCGCGTCCTGCAGGCGCGCCAGCTCGCCGCACGGCGAGCTCTGAGGCGCTTGCCAGCACATCGACGAGCTCGACGACGGCTCGCTCAGGAGCAGGTCACGCCGGGCGCTCAGGTCGTTGTCGAGCCTGCCCGCACGAATCATGAGGACGGCGCCCACCGACACGCCCGCCGTCGCGGCCGTGATTCCCGCGATGCGCAACGTCCCCGGCCAGGACGCCCACGGGCTCGGGGCCCGCGGGCGCGCAGCGGGCGCAGCGCTCAAGGCCTTCGTCGTCGCCGCCGCTTCCTTGGCGCCGCTCACGGCCACGCGCGGCAGCTGCATCGCGATCTCGATCTCCGTGCCCGCGTCGGCGCTGACCACATGCAGCGCGTCTTCACGGCCAGGCGCGCGGGCCCGCACCATGTGGCGTCCGGGATCGAGGAACAGCTTGTAGGTCCGCGCGGTCCGACCGATGGCCTTGCCGTCGATGAACACCTCGGCATCGGGCGGATCGACGGACAGCAGGACTCGAATGAGGTAGAACGCCGCCTTCGCCTGTCCGGCTTCGAATCGTGTCCGAACGTCGTCCGTGAGCGCATGGCCCTGCTCGAGGCTCCACGTCAGGTGCTCCGCCGCATCACGGTACTTGCGGAGCGCGAGCTCACAGAGGCCGAGCTCGCCGGCGATCTCCGCGCGCTCCTGGCTTGCGCTGGGCACCGCCTCTGCAGCGTCGAAAGCCGCCTTGTAGGCGTCGTAGGCCTCGTTCAACTTTCCTGACTTGCGCGCTTTCCGAGCACGTCGACCAAGGTCCTTCACCGTCGATCCATCCGTGCTTGTCGGCGTCGGATGCCGTTCCTCCGCGTCGGCCGAGCTGGCCAAGCCCGTTGAAGCGCCAAACGCCAGAAGAATGGACAGCAGGTGCCCGCCGTAACGCATGTAGAGACGGTACTTACGCCGGGCGCGCTCCGTCAGTCAACCGAGACCCAATGCAGAAAGCAGCGCTATGGGCGAGAACTTTTGGACGGATAGCGGAAGGGATCCGATCGTCCCCGGGCGCTGGTCATCCTGTAGCCAACCAGGGTTCGGGACGGTGGCAGCGACACCTACATCATCTCACCAAAGTCATCTCGCCCATGCGTTTTGCTGACCCCGAGGGGTCGGCTCAGGCGTGCTACCGGTGTGGACAAGCCAGCGAGCCTCTCCAGCAGCTTCGAGCTGTTCCGGCGCATCGCACGGCGTCTGGGCGTCCCTGCGCGCCACGCCGAGGACGTCGCGCAAGACGCGCTGCTGCGCGGGCTCGAAGCGGACCGGCGGGTCGACCTGGGTGGGGCCCCGGCGGCCTACCGCGTCGCGATTGCCGCCAACCAAGCGCGCGACCACGTGCGCAGGGCGCGCCGTCGAGGAGAGGTCCTGACGTCGTTCGACCGGAGCGAAACGCGAGCCGAGCTCCCGGACCCCGAGGAGCTGCTCCGCGGGCGGCAGCGGCACGCGCGCGTGCGCACCCTGATCGACCGGGTGGACCCGAAGTACCGGCACCTCTTGATCAGGCACGACCTCGAGGAGATCCCTCTCGCCCAGATCGCCGCCGAGCTGGGCCTCACGACGGAGGCGGTGAAGACGCAACACCGCCGGGCGCTCGAGCGCTTGAAAGAGGAGAAGCACCGCTGGATCGCCGAGGAACGTGCGCGCGGGCGGGATGGGGATGCATGCGTGCCGCTCGCGTTCGGGTGGCGCCGTCGCGATTCGTGGCCGACCGCGCTGGGCCGCGGGATCCTGCGGATCATCGTTCAGGGGGTGCTCGTCGTCCTGACCGGCACGCTCGTCGCTGAGGTAGCGCCCGGCTTGGAGCCGTGGCTGTTGCCTGCAGCGATGCGTGCTCCGGGGACCGCGCCGATGGGGCAGGAGGGAGCCGCTCCCGCCCAAGAAGGCGGCACGAGCTCCATCACCGCGCCCGTCGCACCCGCCGGCCGCGAGGTCTCGCCGTCAACGTACCGCGCCGACGCGCGCGCTCATGCCGCCGTCGACCAGACGCCCGCGCCGCCGATCGCGACCGCTCCTCGTGCCTCAACCCCGGGAAGCGCCGCGCGCAGCACCGTCAGCGAGCGCGAGTGGAGCTTGATCCGCGACGCCCGGAGCGCGATGGACGCGCACAATGCCATCGCCGACCTCGAAGCGCGCCGGCTGCTCGAGGCCCACGCGCGGGAATTCCCGCGAGGCCGGCTCGCCCGCGAGCGTGAAGCGCTGCTCAGGCAGATCCGCTGACACATCGGCTGCGCCTCGACCGATTTCCGGCGCATCGAGACGGCGTCGCGCTGCCGGCATGACGTCGACGGGCATGTGGGGCAGGATGGCACTGCACCGCCCGAAGGCGTTTGGACGCGCGCCCCTCCTACCCTGTCCCCTCTTTCCGCGACAGCGTTCGGCGCGCGCTCGAGGGTCGACCGGCGCTAAAGTCGCGCTCATGACGTCCACCGTGACCCGCAACACGGGCTCCACCATCAAGTATGCCGTCATCACGGCGGTGCTCGTCGGCCTCTCGTTCCTCTGTTTCCGCGCGATGATCGGCCGCTCCGGTCCGCTGTGGCTGCTCTGTCTCGTCGGCGGCCTCGGGTTCGCGGTGTTCGCGTTCGGGGCGCTCCTCGTCGCCAGGGACCTGGCCGGCACCGCGACGTGCCCGCGCTGCCAGGCGACGCTCGCGGAGATCGAGCTCAACCACACCGAGGACCCGGCGTTCTGCGACAAGTGCCGGGCCGCGTACCTCGTCGACAAGCGCGTCCTCACCGTGCTCGCCGACGACTACGTCCACCCGAAGCCGGGCTTTCCGGTGCCTGTGACGAGCGAGACGATCCGCTGGCCGGAAGGCTGCTGCGTGTGCGCGAAGCCGGCGACTCGCGGCATCGAGGCGAAGGCGCACGACGGCCAGACCGGGACCAACGTCGCCGTCGCCGCGGCCGGGCTCGCGCTCGGGAGCATCGCGGTGCGCACCGGCGGCGGCACGAGCTACACGCTGCGCATCCCGCACTGCGCCGAGCACGACGACGGCGCGACGCTCGAGATCAAGAGCGGCAACGAGCCGCCGCTGCAGATCCGCTTTCGCTCGTACGCCTACCAGCGCCGCTTCCTCCAGCTGAACCCGAAGCCGGCGAAGGCCGCGTAGATCCGCTTCAACCCTTTTTACTGCGTGATCCCGAGGTGATCGTGAAATCCGAGGCAGCGGACGTGCTCGGTGTCCTCGGTTACGCACCCGCCGTGAAGCCGGTCAAAGGGCGCAGGAGCGACTGATGAAACCAACGTATCGAATCTCGCTCGCGCTGGCGCTCTCCACGCTGGGCGCGGGCTGCGGGGAGGAGGCTACCGAGAACGGCGGGCGGGTGGCGACGCTGCCATGCTATCCAGCGGACCCCGCGGTGGCCGACGGCGACCCGAGCGCGCTGTACGCGGCCAGCGACGTCCCGCGCTTCGACTTCCGGCTTCGCGACGACGTCTGGGCAGCGCTCCAGGCGAACGCGCTCGATGAGGAGTACGTCGAGGCGGAGGCCTGCTTCAGGGAGAGCGGCCTGGGCCCCGTGGGCCTGCGCTTCAAGGGCGGTTACGGCACCCTCGAGCTGTGCTTCGAGGAGCCGCAGCCGTTCCCCTGCCCGAAGCTCAGCATGAAGGTGAGGTTCGACGAGTACGTCGACGGCAAGCGCTTCTACCGGCAGAAGCGCCTGAACTTCCACGCCATGATTCACGACCGCACGAAGCTCCACGAGCGGCTCGGCTATGGTCTCTACAGGGACATGGGCGTGGTCGCCCCGAGGAGCGCGTGGGCCACGCTGCACGTGAACGGCGAGCCGCTGGGCCTCTTCGCGATGGTGGAGGACGTCGACGGCCGCTTCACGGAGAACGAGCTCTCCGAGGATCCGGACGGCAGCCTCTACGAGGCAGCCTGGCCGGTCTCGGTCGACCCCGAGTACTACGCCGAGAAGATCACGACGAACGAAGAAGAGGCCACGCACGACCGCTTCATCGCGTTCGCGGAGGACCTCGCGTCCGCCGAGGGCGCGGAGCGCCTCGCCGCCCTCTCGAGGTGGATGGATGTCCACGAGCTGCAGCGCTACATGGCCGTCGACGACGCCATCTTGAACTGGGACGGGGTCACGACCTTCTACGTCGGCGCGGACGGCTCCGCCGCAAACCACAACTACTTCGTCTACGAAGGGCCCTCGTCGGGCAAGTTCCGCGTCGTCCCGTGGGATCTCGACAACACCTTGAGCGTGGGGGGCTCGCGCTTCTTCGGCACGGTGCCGCACTGGACGGAGACGCCGGCCACATGCGACGAAGACGTCCCGGTCCAGGACGGCAAGGCCCGCGTGCGCGCGCCCGGCTGCGACGTGCTGTTCAGCGCCCTGAGCCAGGACCTCGAGGGCTACCGGAGCGCGGTCCGGGACCTGCTCGACGGCCCGTTCCGCGAAGGGCGCCTCGAGGAGCAGGTGGACCGCTACGCCGAGCTCATTCGCTCGTCCGTCGCGCAAGACGAGCACGGGCCCTCCCTGCTCACGTGGAAGGAGGACGTCGCGATCCTCAGGAGCGAGCTGTCGGAGCTGCGGAGCCGCATGGTGCGCCTCCTCGACGGCACGGCGGGCACGGAGCGCGGCGATTGAAGGGGCCGCCGCGCGGGCGGCGCGCCTCGGGTCTCGGCGCGGACCAGCATTGTGCCGTTCGGCGCCGCCCCGCGACCCCTCAGGCGTCGAGCGCCGGCCGCGGGGCCGCGGCCGGGGCGCGCGTGCGCAGCCAGAAGTACCCCGCCGACGCGGCGAAGAGCGCCGCGCAGAGGAACGCGGTCGCGTAGCTGAAGCCGAGGAAGAACTCGAGCCACGAGAGCTTCGCCTGGCCGAAGCTCTTGTAGAGCAGCAGCACCACGCTCCCGAGATACCCGAACGCGTCGGCCGCGGTGATCAGGAAGCCCGCCGTCGCCACCGAGCCCACCGCCGCGATGAGCCGGTCGAAGAGCACGCAGTTGTAGGGGACGTACCCCACGTAGAGCCCGAGCCCGACGCTGATCATCCAGCCCACGGGCCCGATGACGCCCGCCTGGTAGAGCGCCGTGCTCACCCCGGCGAGCAGCGCGCCGGCGAGCATGATGCCGTGCACCGCGAGCAGCGCCTTGCGGTTGCTCCGGATCCCCATCATCACCGCCACCGAGAGGAGCGCGCCCATGGCCACGGGGATCTCGGCCGTCGTCAGGATCGCCGGCTGATCGGCGTAGCCCAGGGCGTCCCAGATCTCGCGGGCGAAGTTGTCCCGGAAATCGCGGTACGCGGTGAGCACGATGTAGCCGAGGACCAGCGTCGCGAGCCCGCCCGCGTTCGCCAGCACGAACGCGCGCCGCGCGGCGCGATCCATCGGCGCGCGCCGGGTCCGGTGCGCCTCGTCGGTCGCCGTGGGCGGCGGGATCTGCGCGAGCATCCACACCGAGACGAGCAGCGGCGGGAAGAAGAGCGCCCCCGTCACCGCGGGCATCCAGACCTCCGGCACGCCCCAGCCGAGCGTGAGCTTGCCGACGGTCTTCACGAAGCCGCTGGCGACGATGAAGCTGGCGCACAGGCCGGCGCCGAGCAGGTCGCTCACGAGGCGGCCCTCGAGGAAGCCGAAGACGAGCCCCCAGACCATGCCGAGCGGCAGCCCGTTCAGCACGAGGAAGAGCGCCGCGTACGGGGCGGGGGCGAGCCCGAACAGGACGAGCGCGGCCTCGCTCACGCCGATGCACGCGAGGATCGCGAGGGCGCGCCGCTCGGGCCGCATCTCGGAGACGACCTTGATGCCGAGGAACTTCGAGGCGCAGTACCCGAGCACCTGCGCGATGATGTAGAGGCTCTTCAGATCGAGGTCCGGGAGCAGCGGCAGCGCGACCGCGCCCTTGAAGGTCCCGACCGCGAACGGCTTGCGGAAGGCGTACATGCAGAAGTAGGTCGCGAACGCGGCGAACACGGCGAAGGCCGTGAACACCGGGGCGGGCGCCCGTTCGAGCCATCTCGTCACGCTTCTCTGGGCCGGCATGGGAGCTCCGAGGAAGGCGCGAGGGTAGTCGCGGGTGCGTGTCACGCGCATGAATTTTCGGTGAGGCGAGCGGCCGGTTCCCTCCGGCCCGCGTCCGTGCGAGACATGGAGCCTGCGCCGTGACCCGCGGCGCGGCCGGGAGGGCACGCCTTGGGAGATCGATCAGCGCTCGCCGCGAGGAAGATCGTGGAGGACGTCGCGGCCGCGGCCCCTCCGCTCGGCCGCGACGAGCGGCTGCGCGGCGCGGTCGCCCTGCTCGCGCTGGGCCTCGCCGCGGGGGGAGCGGGCGAGCTCTCGTACGACCGGCTGAAGCAGCGCTTCCAGCAGCGCTTCCGGAGCGCGATGACGCGCGACCCCCTCGACGCGCTGGCGGTGATGCTCGTCGGGTGCTCGACCCTGTTCTACCAGGCCGAGCACGGCGAGAACCCGCGGTGCGCGAGCTTCCTGGACGCGGTCCTGTTCATCTCGACCTGCGTGTCCGGCGGTTACGCCGACCGGCTCGCGCAGACCGCCGCGGGCAAGGCGATCGCCTCCTTCGCGATGACGATGGGCCCCGCGCTCGCGGCCTCCGCGCTCGGGGCGCCGCAGGGCGCGGACGACCAGGGCCGGGCGATCGTCGAGCGGCTCGACGGGATCCTCGAGGCGCTGCGCGCGCCGAGGTGATCGGCGGCGCCTGCGGGCTCCGGGCGACCGCCGGCGGGCTCCGGGCGACCGCCGGCGGCTCAGGGCGCTCACCTGCCCGGCTTCGTCCCCTCGACCGCGCGGAGGACCATGACCAGGCCCGCCGCGACGTCGCGGCAGAAGTCCGCGTAATCGCGCCGCGCCTCGCCCTGCTCGGGCTCGGTGAGCGCGCCGGCCGAGATCATCGCGGGGCCGCAGCCGTCGATGACGTGGAGCCAGATGTCGAGCGCCGCCGCGAAGCCCGGATCGCCCCGCCGGAAGCGCTCGTCCTGGTCCGTGACGCGGACGGCCTCGAGCCCGTGCGCCGCGAGGCGCCCGGCGAGGTCGTCGGCGAGCGCGTTGTCCAGGCCGAGGCCCGCGCGCCACGCGAGGAACGCCGCGTAGAACCGCCGCATCGACGCGGGGGGCTCGGGATCCCAGCGCAGGCGCTCGTGGCTGTAGTCGAGCACGACGACGAGGCCGCCCGGCTTCGTCGCCCGCACCATGCGCGCGAGCGCCTCGTCGAGGCGAGGCACCCACTGGAGCGCGCGCGCCGCGGTCACCACGTCGAAGCGCGCCTCGGCGTCGAACGCGAGCACGTCGCCGCACGCGAAGGACAGGCCGGGCCGGCCGGCGAAGCGCGCCGCCGCCCGCGCGAGGAGCTCCGCGTCCCGGTCCAGGCCGAGGACCTCGCCGCCCGGCTGCACGGCCTCGGCGATGCCCGCGGTGATGGCGCCCGTCCCGCAGCCGACGTCGAGCACCGACTGGCCCGGCCGGAGCAGCTCGGCCAGGCGGCGGTGATCGCCCGCGAGGGTGCGGCGGTCGAGGACATCCTTCGACGATCGATGCTGCTGGCTCATGCGCGCGGAATGGTCGAGTCCGGACGGCTGGGAGTCAACGCCCCGGCAACATCGCGCCCGGTCCGGAAGGTCGCGGGGCGTGCCCGGCACGGCAGCCGGGCTCTACCGCGAGAGCGGCTCGGCACGGAATGAGCTAGAAATGAGCTAGAAATGTGACCGGGCAGCCCGAGCCTTTGCATCGGGCGCCGAGCTCGGCAGCACGTGCGTCGGACACCGAGCTCGACAGCATGTCGACGGCGCGAATCGGTGTCCGGGGCAGCTGCCCCGGGGTCGTCGCCCGCGGCCATCCATGCCTCGATCGACAGAGCCCGCGCCGCTGCGCGAGAGAGCATCCGTGGACTCCCTAGGCATTCTCGGGGGGAGCCCTAACTCGCGATGTCGCTGTGGCACAACGTCTCGATGGGACGCTTTGCCGCCCTGACGTGAGGCACTTTGCACCTCGGCGCGTGCGCGGCGGGCGTGTTCTTCCTGAAAACGGACCGAAACACCGCCCTGCCTGTTCTGGAATACCCCTTGCGATGCGGGGCCGCGCTGGGGCATCGAGGCCTCGGTTCTTCAGGTCACGCGGCAACGGACAGGCGCGCAGAGCAGGCGGCCCGATCGCCGTTGCCCCTCGTGCCCTCGAGCGTCGACTGGACCACGAACGTGGGCGACGCGGTTTCGCTGCTGTGTCGCAAGAAAGGCGGAGGAGTCATGCCGAATCGTCAGGGATGGATCGACGAGGAACATAACGACGAGCGGGGACGCGACGAGGAGAGGTTTGGGCGACACCAGGGGCAGCGAGGCGATGAGGGATATCGAGGCGAGCGCGGAGCCGCCGGCGATGCTAGCTACGGGCATCGTGGCAATTACGAGCAAGTCGTCCAGCGAGACGATCAGCGCCATGCCCGAGGTGGCCAAGAGGACTTCCGCGGCGGATGGGCTCAGCGGGAGCTCGGCGGCCGCGGTCACGAGGGTGAGCGCGGCTGGGGCGGCGAGCGCGGCTACGGCGGCGAGCGCGGTTACGGCGGCGAGCGCGGCTGGGAGGGCCGGCAGGATCGCGGCTGGTCCCAGCGCGAGGACTTCGGAGGCCAGCGCCAGGCGTCGGGCGGCTACCGCGATGACTTCCAGCGAGGAGGTCGCGACGATCTTGGCTCCAGGCGTGGCTACGGCGGCGGCCAGGGCGGCTTCGGTGGCGGCCAGGGCGGCGTCGGCGGCGGCCAGGGCGGTTACGGCGGCCAAGGTCACTTCGGCGGCGGCCAGAGCGGCTACGGCGGCCAAGGCGGCTTCGGCGGCGGCCAAGGCGGTTACGGCGGCGGCCAGAGCGGATTCGGCGGCGGCCAGGGCGGCTATGGCGGCCAGGGCGGCTTCGGTGGCCAGGGTGGACTCGGCGGCCACGGCGGCGGCCAGAGCGGATTTGGCGGTCAGGGCCACTTCGGCGGCGAGCGTGACTTCGGCGGCGGCCGGGGCGGCTATGGCGGCCAGGGCGACTTCGGCGGGCAAGGCGGATTCGGCGGCGGCCAGGGCGGCTACGGCGGCGGCCAGGGTGGCTATGGCGGTCAGGCCGGATTCGGCGGCAGCCAGGGCGGCTATGGCGGCCAGGGTTACCACGGCGGCGGCCAGGGTGGATTCGGTGGCCAGGGTGGATCTGGTGGCGGCCAGGGCGGCTTCGGTGGTCAGGGAGGCTTCGGCGGCGGCCAGCGCGAAGGCTACGGAGCCCGGGGCGGCCTCCGGCAGTGGGCCGACGACGAGCGCGGCTGGAGCGAGCGCCGCGGGTACGAGGGCCAGGAGCCCCGCGTCCGCGATCAGGGCCATTCCCCTTACCAGTCCGGCGGACAGGGCTACCAGTCCGGCGGGCAAGGCTACCAGTCCGGCGGACAGGGCTCCGGCGGCCGGAGCTTCCTCAGCACCGTGGGCGGAGACGTCGGGGGTTCGCGCGGCCGTCCGCCCAAGGGATACAAGCGCTCGGACGAGCGGATCCGGGAGGACATCTGCGACCATATCTCCGATCACCCGGATCTCGACGCGAGCGACGTCGAGGTGAAGGTGCAGAACGGCGAGGTCGTCCTCACCGGCACCGTCCGCGAGCGCCGCTTCAAGCACCAGCTCGAGATGCTCGCCGAGCGGATCTCGGGCGTGACCGACGTGCGGAACGAGATCCGGCTCTACCGCGAGCAGCAGCAGGGCGAGGCGAAGACGAGCTCCGGGCTGTCGTCGAGCGAGCGCTCGACGGCGGGCTCGACCAGCGCTGCCGCGGGCACGTCCGGCGGCGCGACCTCGATCGGCGCCACGTCGACGTCGGAGACGAAGAACAACGAGTCGCGCCGGAACGCCTCGTAGCCTGACGCTGCCCTTCATCTGTCCTCCGACCGACCCCGGCGAGCCCGGGTAGGTCGCCTCCCGCAGCTCGCGGCGCAACCCTGGCAGCACGACGTCGAGCAGAGCGCCTGGTCGGCGCTCTGCTGATCCGAAGCGCCCCTCGATCACGGGCCAGACCGGCTTCCAGTACACGCCCGTAGCCTCCATGGCCACGAGCTTGCAGCCCTGCTCGTCGAGCCAGTCCGCCAGGGCCAACACCTCGCTCGCCGTGGCCCCGAACATCCGTAACGACCTCTCCACCTTGCCGTCGATCAGGACGCGCGCGCAGGCCACCGTGTCTTTGCGCGCGTCGAGGCCGCGCGTTTCATCCTCGGGGTCGGCGGTCCCGCCGTGTGGAACTCAGGCACATGGAACGCAAGAGTGCGTTCGCTCGCATCGCCACGCGCGAAGCCGGGCGGGTCCGCGCACCGCTCACCACGACCTGCTCTTCCAGGAGGTCACGGAATTCAGCATAGACGTACCGAATCGCGCCGAGCTGAGCGAGCGGACGAATGTGTCGGGCAAGTTTCAGGACAGCGTCGGCCGACCCATGCTCCATGGCGGCGATCCAATGGATCCCACCCCCGATGACGATCCCGCGCGCGTCGCGTTCGTGCTACCGCCGATCGAGGGCTGTACGCGGCGCGGGCACCAGAAACACCGCGCATTCGCGCGATCAGCGCGCGAATGCGTCACGAGCGCCGTTGTAATTTTCCGATTCAACGCCAATTTTCCAGCCCGTCACCCCCACGCCACAACACGCTCGACCGGAACACAAAAAATGTTTCTTGACCAACCAGAGCAACGAACTTAGTACTGTCCCTGACAGGAATAGCCATACGCTCGGGGGGCGGGCTCAATCCGCGGCGCCGCTTGCATCGGCTCGTGCACTTCAAGAGTACACCGACGCCAATCGGCATTCGCGGCGCGACGTGAACGCGCATCGCGCTGCAATGCCTTTAGGGCGTCGCTCCTCTTGTGTTGCGCGGCGCGCCGGCAATGCGTCGACGGGGCAGCGCCCCTCTTGCTGCCCATTGCCAATTTCTAGAGGAAATATCAATGCTTGAGACCAATAATGGGTCGCGAGGACGGGCGCTGGGCGAGCAGGTTCAGCGGTCGCCCGGGAAGTGCCTGCACGAGATCTTCACGGCGATCGCGCTGGCCCATCCGGAGCGCGTGGCCGTCAGCACGCCGGAGGACGACATCTCTTATGGCGAGCTGAACGCGCGCGCCGACCGGCTCGCGTGCACATTGCGAGCGCTGGGCGTGGGTCCGGATGTACTCGTGGGACTCTACGTCGACCGCAGCATCGACATGATCGTCGGGCTGCTCGCCATATTGAAGGCAGGCGGCGCGTACGTGCCCATCGATCCGACCTACCCGCCGGCGCGAGTTCAGCTCCTGATTCGCGACAGCGCCGTCTCCGTCATCGTCAGCGTATCGCGCATCGCATCGCTCGGCCTGCGCGATTGCGAGGCGAAGGTCGTCTTCGCCGACCAGGATCCGGCGCCCGTCGGAGCGGCGCCTTCCGGCTCGCCGCCGGCGAGCGTCTCCGACGGCAACGTTGCGTACGTGATCTACACCTCCGGCTCGACCGGCAAGCCGAAAGGAGTGCTGGTCGAGCACCGCAATGTCGTCCGGCTGTTCGAGCAGACCCACGCGTGGTTCGGTTTCGACGAGCGCGACGTATGGACGATGTTCCATTCGATCAGCTTCGACTTCTCCGTCTGGGAGATCTGGGGCGCGCTGCTCTACGGTGGGCGGCTGGTCGTCGTGCCGTTCGACGTGTCGCGATCTCCGGCGCGGTTCCTGGCGCTGCTCCACGAAAAGCGCGTCACCGTCCTGAACCAGACGCCGTCGGCGTTCCGTCAGCTCGTCGCGGCCGATCTGGCGTGCGATTCGCCGGCTGCGCTGTCGCTCCGGCTCGTGATCTTCGGCGGCGAGCGCCTGGACACCCAGCAGCTCGCGCCGTGGATGGCGCGCCGCGGCGACCAGCACCCGCAGCTGATCAACATGTACGGGATCACGGAGACAACGGTCC
Organism: Sorangium sp. So ce836; assembly: GCF_028553905.1. NCBI lineage: Bacteria > Pseudomonadati > Myxococcota > Polyangiales > Polyangiaceae > Sorangium > Sorangium sp. So ce836. Next base: position 9,164,855 of record NZ_CP102233.1, read on the forward strand.
ACGCGTCGTACCGGCCCGTCGTCCGAGGAGATCTCGCCGAGCCCGAGATCAGCCCGATCGGCGTCCCGTTGCCGGACCTGCGATTTTACCTCCTTGATGAAGCAGGGCAGCCTGTTCCCGACGGCGTGCCGGGCGAGCTTTACGTCGCCGGTGCGGGCGTGGCGCGCGGCTACCTGAATCGCCCGGAGTTGACCGCCGAGCGCTTCTTGCGCAGCCCGTTCGGTGACGCCGACGGCACGCATCTGTACCGCTCAGGCGACCGGGTCGTGCGCAGGCCGAACGGCGAGTACGCCTATCTCGGGCGCACCGACGATCAGATCAAGGTGCGCGGATTCCGCATCGAACCGCGCGAGATCGAGCTGTGCCTGAACGGCCACCCCGAGGTGCTCGCGAGCGTCGTCGTGCCCCACGACTACGGCGACGGGGACGTCCGGCTCGTCGCCTATCTGGTGCCACGGCCCGGCGTTCAGCTCGATATCTCCTGGGCGAGCAAGATCGGCGCCGATCTGCAGGCGCGAGCGACCGCGGCGCTGCCGGTCCACATGAGGCCGTCGGCCTATGTGGCCATGGCCTCGCTGCCGCTCACAGCCCATGGAAAGATCGACCGAGCCGCGCTCCCTGCGCCTGCGGCGGGCCAGCGCCTGGAGAGCACCGGGGTCAGCGCCACGAGCCCGACCGAGATGTGGGTCGAGGCGCTCTGGCGGGAGATCCTCGACCTGCCGCGCGTCGGCAAGGACGATGACTTCTTCGATCTTGGCGGCACGTCTCTCGCGCTCATCCGCATGTTCGGGCGGGTAAACGACCGGTTCGGCACGGATCTGGATCCCGCCGTCATGGGCGACGGCGCGACGATCGCGCAGCTCGCCAGCAGCATCGACAAGGCGCTGAACAACAAATAACCGTTGAGAGTCAAGCAATGAGCACTGTTTCTGGGAAGGCTTCCACCTTTTCATTGACGCCCGAGGAGGCCAGCGAATTTCACCGACGCGGCTATGCCGGCCCGTTCACGCTCTACGAGCCGGAGGAGATGAAGGAGCTGTGGCGGCGCGAGCGGCTCAGGATGCTTGACCGCAGCGCCGCCATCTATCAGGACGAAGCGGCCAAGTCCGGCGTGACGAACATCGCGAACTACGACCGCCACCTCGACAACGCCTTCCTTGCGTCGCACATCTGCAGGCCGCAGATCGTCGACCGCGTCGCGAGCATCCTCGGGCCGAACGTCCTGTGCTGGCGCACCGAGTTCTTCCCGAAGTATCCGGGCGACGAGGGGACGGACTGGCATCAGGCCGACACGTTCGCCAACGCCTCCGGTTCGCCCCAGATCGTGTGGCCGGAGGACAGGGAGTTCGGCGGAACAATCACGGTGTGGTCGGCGTTCACCGAGGCCACGGTGGACAACGGCTGCCTGCAGTTCATCCCGGGCACCCATCGCACCATGTACTACGACGAGACCAAGAGGATGCACTACGATCCGAGCTTGATCAACAGCGTCGACAAAGGGAGCACCCGGCGCGGCTTCTTTGGTTACGACTACCGCCAGCTGCAGAAAGATCCGGACTGGCAGCCGGACGAGTCGAAGGCCGTGTCGATGGTGATGCGGCCAGGCCAGTTCATTATGTTCTGGTCCACGCTCATGCACGCGTCGCACCCACACAGCGGCAAGACGAAGGATATGCGGCTCGGCTTTGTCTCGCGCTACGTGCCCACCTCGGTGAGGATCTACCCGGACACCGAGGTCATCGAGGAGTACGGCGGCAAGGTGAGCCTGGAGAAGTACGGCGCCGTGCTCGTCAGCGGCCGAAACGAGTTCACCCACAACCGGATCGCGACGAGCACCACGCTCGGCCACCGCTTCGTCACGCGGGACATCACGGCCGCTTCCGCGCAGCAGGAAGCGCACGCATGAACGAGAGGGCCGCCGCGCGCGTGTCGCTGGCAGAGAAGTTCGCGCTTGTTGACCGGCACTGGACCCCGAAGATCGTGGGCGAGCTGAACGGCCAGTATGTCAAGTTGGCCAAGTTCAGCGGCGAGTTCGTATGGCACAAGCACGACGACGAGGATGAGATGTTCCTGGTCATCAAGGGCGAGCTCACGCTCAAGCTCGAGGGCCGCGACATCAACCTCCGCGAAGGAGAGTTTGCCATCGTGCCGCGCGGCACCCTCCACCTTCCAGTGGCTGCGGGCGAGGCGCACGTCCTGCTCTTCGAGCCGAAGAGCACGGTGAACACGGGTGAGCTAAACCATGCCCTTACTGCCGACTGTGAATGGATCTGACCGCCGCGCGCTGGCAGGCGACGACGAGGAGCCCCAGGCGTCCGCCCGCGCGGCGGTGCGGCGCCTGGCGGCCTCGATGTCATCCGTCGCGCCGCTCGTGAACGCGCTCGACGCGCCGGTGCGCGTCGCGGTGTCGGGGCCCGGCGCGCCCGCGGGCGCAGGCCTCACGCTCGGTGAACTGGGTGACGAGATCCAAGCGTTGCTCGACCGGCTGGCGGACGGCGCCACGGCGCGGCGTATTGTGCTGCACCGCGACGCGGCGCCGCTGTCCGCGTTCGAGCTCATCGTCAGCGATCGCCTGGCGCTCGCGTCGATGCTTGAGCTGCCTCCTGACGTGCTCCGCGCGCTGCGCATGGTCGTGGACGACGTCGCGCTGGGAACGCGCGCGCACGGCGTCGAGGGGGCGCTCGAGCATCGGGAGCTGCAGTCCTGGGACGGATCCCGGCTGCGGGTCTACGCCGATGGGTCGAGCGACCGCAAGGCGGTCGTGCTCGTTCAGGCGTGCGGCATGCCGATCGGCCTGTGCGAACCGTGGATGCGTCGCCTGGCTCAGGAATTCCGCGTCATCACGTGGGAGAGCCGCGGGCTTTTCGGCGCGATGGGCACGGCGGACGAGTTTGACGCGCGGGCGCACGACGTGTCGGCGCAGGCGCGCGACATGCTCGCCGTCATGGACCACTTCGGCGTCGAGCGCGCCCACGCCACGGCGCTGTGCGGCGGCGCGGTGATCGCGCTCGCCGCGGCGGCGACAGCGCCGGAGCGCATCTCATCGCTGAGCCTCTGGCACGGTGACTACGAGCTCGGCGAAGACGCGCCGAAGACGCAACATCAGCGCGACGTGCAGACGCTCATGACGATGGCCGGCAGGGGGCGCGCTAAGGCCGCGGGGCTACAGAAGATGTTCAAGCGACCGTCCGTGCTCGCCCAGATTCGCGCCGACATGGCCCATCACGTGATGTATCCCTACGCGAGCGGCGAGCTCCTCTACCGCTATGGACGGCTGAACGGCGCGATCATGGATCATGACTGCAGGTCGCTGCTCGACCGGGTAGGCCAGCCGGCCCTGGTGGCCACGAGCCATGACGACCATACGGCACACCCGGATGGGTCGCGCTACGTCGCCGGCAAGTTGCGGCGCGCAGAGTTGTACATGGGAGAGCACGGGGATCACCTGTCGTTGTTCGAAGCCGAATCACGCCTCGGTGATCTGGCCGCTGCGTTCATCGCTCGCGAAGCGAATTGAAGAATCGGGCAGGAACATGAACCACAATGACAATGATGTGAACTGCGCGCTCACCTCTTGCCTCCGCGGTCATGCCGCGGTCGAGGACGCCGTCGTGGCGTCGGGGGGCTCTGATTCTGGCGCGCTCGTCGCTTACATCGTCCCGGATGCCCATCGCGCAGGGGAGATCCGGCGCGCGTGCGCGCTCGAGGCAGACGGCCGCCTCGAGGGGCTGTCGCTCCACGAGCCGAGCGCCGACCTCTTGGTCGCGCAGCGGAATCGCACGGAGACCGACTTCCTATACCGAGAGATCTTCCTCGACAATGCCTATTTGCGGCACGGGATCGAGCTGCCGGAGCAAGCGTGCATCATCGACGTGGGCGCCAACATCGGCATGTTCAGCACGTTCGCTGCGAAGACCTGCCCGACCGCGCGCATCGTCGCGGTCGAGCCCATCGCCGAGCTCAGCCGCGCGGTGCGCGCCAACGCCGAGATCCACCGCGCGGACATCACGGTGCTGAACTGCGCCATGGGGAGCGAGGCGGGTCGGACCGAGTTCACCTTCTACCCCAACAACACCGTGATGTCGGGCCGCTTCGCCGACGCGGAGGATCGCGACGTGCTCCGCGCCTACCTGCTCACGGGCGAGGGCGCGCAGGAAGGACGCCTCCTGGACGACCTCGTCGCGGACCGCATGGCGATGGAGCGGCGGAGCGTCGAGGTCATGACCTTGCGGCAGGTGGTCCAGCTCCAACGTATCGAGGAGATCGATCTCCTGAAGATCGACGTTGAAAAGGCCGAGATGGACGTCCTGAGCGGCATGGACGAAGCGACGTGGGCCAAGGTCGCGCAGATCGTCATCGAGGTACACGACATCGGGGGTCGGCTCGCCGAGGTCCTGAAGATGCTCGGCGACCGGGGCTTCGACGTCGCGAACGACTGCGACGCCCGCATGGTCAAGACGGGCTGCTATACCGTCTACGGCCGCCGTGCGCAGAAGCGACGCGCCGGCGCGCGGACCGGCGCGGCGGCTCCCGCCGAGCGCTGGCCGACGCGGCGCAAGCTCGCCGACGACCTGCGCGCCGCGATCACAAGCCAGCTCCCAGGCCATCCTGTCCCCGAGCGCTTCATCTTCGTGAGCGCCCTTCCCACCGAGGCCAGCCTCCGCGAGCGCGCGGCGCTCTCTCGCGCGGGGCACGCGCCGCGCCCGCAGGAGGGTAGCCGCAACGAGATCGAGTCGCGCCTCGCCGACATCTGGCGGGATCTGTTCGGAGCGAGCGCGGTGCGCCCTGATATGGATTTCTTCGAGCTCGGCGGGAACTCCCTGACGGCGGTGCGGCTGCTCTCCCGGATCGAGGACAGCTTCGGAGCAGACGTCCTCGCGCCGGACGATATCTTCACGGCGAGCCGGCTCGACGACATGGCGGCCGCCATCGATGCCGCGCTCGCGGCGCGGCAGGCCGGCGGCAGCGCAGCGTGATCCGGCGTAGCGTGGTGTGGCAGGTCTGCAGGCCCTGGACAGCGCTGGTTGATTGACGCGGCCGTGGATGTATGTTCATGCCGAGGACTGTGACGAGCTCGATTCCGCTATCCGTCGTCGTCGCGGGCTTCATCACTGTCCTGGTCGGCTTCACCAGCGCGGCCGCTATCGTGTTCCAGGCCGCGAGCGCCGCCGGCGCGACGCCGGCCGAGCTGAGCTCCTGGATGGGCGCGCTCGGCCTGGGTATGGGCGTCACGTGCATTGGCCTCTCGCTGCGTTACCGAGCGCCTGTCGTCACGGCCTGGTCCACGCCGGGCGCCGCGTTGCTCGTCACAAGCCTCGCCGGCGTATCCATGGCGGAAGCGATCGGCGCCTTCGTGCTCTCGGCGGCGTTGATCACCATCTGCGGGCTGACCGGCTGGTTCGAGCGGGTGATCGATCGCATCCCGCTGCCGATCGCCTCCGCTATGCTGGCTGGCGTGCTCGTCCGCTTCGGGATGGACGTGTTCACCGCCATGAAGACCAGGTTCCTGCTGGTCTTCTCGATGTTCTTCGCCTATCTGCTCTGCAAGCGCCTGTGGCCTCGTTACGCGGTGATCGTCGTGCTGTTCCTCGGCGTCGGCGTATCATGGTGGCAAGGCTTGCTCCGCATCGAGTCGTCCCAGCTAACGCTGACGACGCCGACGTTCGTCATGCCGACGTTTTCCTGGCCCGTCCTGATCAGCGTGGGGATTCCGCTGTTCGTCGTCACGATGGCGTCGCAGAACCTCCCCGGCGTGGTCGTCATCCGCGGCTCCGGCTACGCGACGCCGGTGTCGCCGTTGATCACATGGACCGGTGTCACCACCCTGCTGCTCGCGCCGTTCGGGTGCTTCGCGCTGAACCTCGCCGCCATTACCGCCGCCATCTGCATGGGCAAAGAGGCGCACGAGGATCCGGCGAAGCGGTACCTGGCGAGCGTGGCCGCCGGCGTTTTTTACCTGCTCGTCGGCGTCTTCGGGGGGGCGGTCGGCATGCTGTTCACGGCCTTTCCCAGAGAGCTCGTGCTCGCCGTGGCCGGGCTCGCGCTGCTCGGCACGATCGCGAGCGGCCTCTCCGGCGCCATGAGAGACGAACGCGCCCGAGAGCCCGCGCTGGTCACCTTCCTGGTCACCGCGTCGGGCGTCTCGCTGTTCGGGATCGGCGCCGCGTTCTGGGGGCTCGTGACCGGCGTCTTTGCGCTGGCGGTGCTCAACTGGTTCCAGCGCGCCGCTCCCGCGCAGGCGATCGCCGCCCGCGCGGACACAGCCTTGAGCGAGGCGCCGCGCGATGCGCTCGATAGATCCTGAAACGTTGCCTGCCGTCCGCTCCTGCGAATCGAGAGGCTGAGATGAGTATCGAGCAGATCCCTACCGCAGCCCCTGGCCTCAATCGCTGGATATACCGCCCGGCCCCGCGAGTGAACGCGAGGCTCCGAATGTTCTGCTTTCCTTACGCTGGCGGCAGCCCCTCGGTGTTTCGGGGCTGGGTCCACGCGATCCCGGCGGACGTGGACGTCATGGCGGTACGGCTTCCGGGTCGCGATAGCCGGATCAAGGAGCCCGCGTACCGCGAATGGCCCGCGTTGCTCGCCGCCATCGAGGACTCGCTTCTAGAGCTGCTCACCGGGCGCTTCGTCTTCTTCGGCCATAGCATGGGCGCGGCGGTTGCCTATGAGCTCGCCCGGCAGCTCTCGGCGAAGGGCAAGCCGCATCCGGCGCACCTGCTGCTGGCCGGTTGCCGCGCGCCGCACGTCCCTCGCTACGTGCCGGCGATCCACCACCTGCCAGACGAGGAGTTCTACGAGGGGCTGCGCGACATCAGCGGGACGCCTCCGGAGGTCCTGGCAGACAAGAAGTTCATGGCGCTGTTCGCGCCGACGCTGCGCGCGGATATCAAACTGGCGGAGACGTGGTCGGGGACGGCCAACGAGCCGCTCGACGTCCCGATCACCGTGTTCGCTGGCGCGGACGACGCGCTCGCTCCGCCGGATCGCATCCCAGAGTGGGGTCGCTATACGACAGGACGGTTCACCGCCCATGTACTCCCCGGTGAACACTTCTTCCTCCGGACGTCAGAAGACGCGCTGGTGGGTCACGTTCGTGCCACGCTGGAATCCTGCTGACGGACAGCGAGAGCACCACGTGGAGAGGGGCAGCAGGAGCATGGAGCGCTGGACGCCGTGATGTCCGTCTACTTTTCGCCCGAGCACGAGGCCTTTCGTCATCGCGTACGGGAGTTCCTGGCGCAGGAGGTACTACCGTTCGCCGACGAGTGGGAGCACGCTCGATGCATTCCGCGACAGACATGGCTGGAGATGGGCCGCCGCGGGCTGCTCGGGCTCCCGTACCCGAAGGCGTACGGCGGAGCCGAGCTGGATCTGTTTTACTCGCTGGCATTTCTCGAGGAGCTCGGCCGCACGGGGTACTCCGGCTTCCGGGCCTCCGTGTCGGTGCACGAGTACATGGCGACCCACTATCTCGCCACGTCCGGCAGCGAGGCGTTGAAGCGCAGCTACCTGACGAAGGCGATCGCCGGAGAGAAGATCGCGGCGCTCGCGATCACGGAGAAGGACGCCGGCTCGGACCTGAACCGCATCGCCACCACGGCGACGCTCGACGGTGATTGCTTCGTCGTGAACGGCGAGAAGACCTTCGTCACCAACGGGACGACGGCCGGCTTCATCACGCTGGCGGCGCGCACCGCGCCCGCATCGACCACGGCGAAGCGCGGTGCTACGGGGCTCTCTCTCTTGATCGTCGATGCTGAGTCGCCCGGCATCTCCAGGCAGAGGCAGGACAAGATTGGGTGGCATTGCTCCGACACGGCGGAGCTCCGCTTCGAGAACGTGCGCGTGCCTGCCGAAAACCTGATCGGCAAGCCCGCCGGCGGCTTCATGTATCTGATGCGCGGGTTCCAGCTCGAGAGGCTGGTCGCAGCGACGCTGGCGATCGGCGGGATGGACCGCTGCATCGAGGAGACCTGCCGCCACATCGTCGGGCGGCCCGCTTTCCAGGGGACCTTGGCGGGCCTGCAGGCGATCCGGCACCGGGTCGCCGACCTGGTGACGGACATCGAGGCGGCTCGCCAGCTCGTCTACCACGCCGCATGGCTGTACCGACGCGGCGAGCTGCCCATCGCGGAGTGCTCGATGGCCAAGCTCCGCGCCACCGAGCTCGCGAGCCGCGTGGCCGCGGAGTGCTTGCAGCTCCACGGCAGCCGCGGCTACCTGGAGGGCTCGGCGATTTCTAGGATATACCGCGACGCGCCCGCCGCGACCATGGCCGGCGGGGCGAGCGAGGTCATGCGTGACATCATCGCGCAGATCGCCATCGAGGAGAACCATCGGCCGGGCGGCGTGCCATGATCGCGCGCTGGCCGCCGGGGTCCTCCTCCGGCGCAGACATGCGCGCGAGAGCGTGCCGTTGTCCGGCCCTGGGGCACGCTCGACGCCGTGATCCAGCGCAGTCGTGCGCGGAGCCGACGTGGCGCACGTCGATCATGAGGCACACGGCGACGGAGGTGACGTGCTGAGCTGCTGGCTCAAGCGCTGGGATGCGCTCGGGACGCCTGAGCTCCTCGGCGATCCGGCGACTCCAATGGCGAGCGCGGCCATGGTGGCGCTCGCATCCGCCGCGCGGCTCCTGAGCCGGTCGCTGCCTGACGGGCAACTCCGTGTGCTCGAGCTCGGCTGCGGCGCGCTCCAGCCTGCGGCCGTGCTGCGCGGCACGCTCGGCCCCGCTCGCGTCCATTTCACGCTCCTCGACGGAGACGAGGCGATGATCGAGCGCGCCCGCGACGCCCTGGGAGATTCCGTCGTCGCCACGCACGTGCTACCGGTGGAGTCGGCCGAGATCGCGGCGAGGCTCGGGGATGCGCGCTTCGATGTCGTCCTCTCGGTATGCGCGGCATCTCAGCTGTCCGATCGCGCAGAGAGGGCTCTCCTTCGCACGATCTGCGCGTGCCTGGCGCCGCACGGTGCGCTCCTGCTGCTGGACATCTTCCGTCTCGAAGGGCTCGCGCGGGAGCTCGGGTGCGCGGCGGGGGAGCCGATCCGAGAGCAGGCGGCGAGCGATGATGTCGCGGCGTTCGGCGCCGGGCCGCCCCGCTCGGCGCTTGACAGGCTCGCTGGCGAGCGCCGCATCGCCGTGGAAGATCATCTCCTCTGGCTGCGGCAGGATTCGCGCATGGACGCGGCCTGCGCGTGGCGCGCGTGGGACGCCGCGCTGCTGATCGCCCGCCGGGGCGAGATGCAGGCGGGCAGCGCGCGGTGGCCGGGCGAAGCCACGGCGGGTGTCGCCGCGAGCGTGGCCGATACGATCGGCGACACCCCGCTCGTGGCGCTCGACCGCCTATGCCGCGGGCGAAATGGGTCGATCTTCCTGAAGCTCGAGATGCGCAACCCGGGCCTCAGCAAGAAGGACCGGATCGCGGTGGAGATGGTGCGCGCCGCCCGCCGCACAGGCGCCCTGCGGCCTGGACAGCCGGTCGTAGAGCTCACGAGCGGCAACACCGGCGCCGGGCTGGCGATCGCGTGTGCGATCCTCGGGCATCCCTTCGTGGCGGTGATGAGCGCGGGGAACTCCATCGAGCGCGCTCGCATGATGATGGCGCTCGGCGCCGAGGTCGTGCTGGTACCGCAGCACCACGACTCGGTGCCCGGCGTCGTCAGCGGGCTCGATCTCGCGCTCGTCGAGGAGCGCGCCCGCGCTATCGTGGTCGAGCGGGGCGCCTGTCGGACAGATCAGTTCGAGATGGAAGCCAACGTCGAGGCGCACGAGCGCGGGACAGGCGTGGAGATCCTGAGGCAGACCGGCGGCCGACTAAATGCGTTCGTCGATTTCGTGGGCACCGGCGGCACGTTCGCCGGCGTGGCGCGGGCGTTGAAACGTGCGCTGCCGGCCGTCCGCACTTACGTGGTCGAACCCGCAACGGCGCCCTTCCTGGCAGGCGGGGAAGTCACGGATCAGCGGCACCGCATCCAGGGCGGCGGCTACAGCCGAGAGCTGCCACTCCTGGATCGGGCGCTGTGCGATGGCTATCTCACCGTCAGCGACGAGGAGGCCATCGACGCGGCCCGCCGGCTCGCCCGGAGCGAGGGTATCTTCGGAGGCTTCTCGACGGGCGCGAACGTCGCCGCCGCGGAGAAGCTGCTCGCGGGACCGCACCGCGGCGGGACGATCGTGTGCCTCGCGTGCGATTCGGGGTTGAAGTACCTCAGCACCGATCTGTACCCATGAACCCGGCGAGCTCGGCACCGCGTCGAGCTCGCTCGGAGTATTGCAGCTCCCCCTCGCTCGCGCTCCATGAGCTCGGGCCGCTCGCGGCGTTCGTCGCACAGGGTCCCGCCCGCGCGAAGCCGCCGCGAAGCAGCGCTGAAGTCCGGCCATCATCCCTGGCCGGACTTCAGGCGGGCCGGACTAGTCCCCTTCGTACTCGCAGCGGGCGTCGCAGGTCTCGAAAATCGTGACCCGCTTCAAGAAGGGCAACGACGGCGCGAGCCGGTCCCAAATCCACCGGACGAGCACCTCGCTGGTCGGGTTCTCCAACCCGGGAACATCGTTCAGGTAGTTATGATCGAGCGCCGCGTAGAGAGGAGCCCAGGCCTCGTAGAGATGGCCGAAATCGAGAAACCACCCCGTCTCCTCATTCACGGGGCCACGGATGGCGATCTCGACCTTGAAGCTGTGGCCATGGAGGCGCGCACATTTATGTCCAGGCGGCACCCTGGGAAGTCGATGAGCGGCCTCGAAGCGAAATTCGTGCACGAGACGAACATTCATGGGTCAACCCTCATGAGGCAAACGCGATCCATTGTCAATGGACCTCGTGGGTGCGCGCCGCGACGGCCGGCGAGCAGCTCGGGCCGGTCCCTCGCGCAGCAGTGACATGGGAATGTTCGTGCGAATAGATGCATGCGCAGGCCGTCCATGCGCGGCTTCGTCGCATCCACGCGGACTCGAGCTCCTCGGGCTTGACGCCTCGGAGTTATTTTGATTTGTTGCGTCATCGCACGCTCACAGGTGCCTCATTTCCTATTGAATGGTGTTCAATGAACCAGGCCGCCATGATCGACCGGCGTAGGGCAGCGCAGGCCATCGAAGAGTTTCTTCGCGCCCTGGGGCGCGATCTCAAGGGAGACCTCGCCGGCACGGGCAAGCGGGTCGCCGACGCGTGGGCGGACGACCTGATCCGCGGGGACGCGGTCGACGCGGCCGCCATTCTCCGCGAGGGCAGCATGGAGGCGGGTCCCCTCGATCGTGGGCTCGTCGTGGCCCGCGACCTCGCCGTGACCACGATGTGCCCGCACCACCTCCTACCGGCCCACGGCGCCGGGACCATCGCTTATCTGCCGGGCGCGCGGATGGCTGGCATCGGCACGCTCGCGCGCGTGCTCGACGCGCTCGCCCGGCGCCTCACCCTGCAGGAGCGCATTGGCGGGCAGCTCGTCGAGCTGCTCGTAAACGAGCTCGGCGCGAGGGGCGCCCTGTGCAAGCTGGCGCTGACCCACACTTGTTTGGTCGCGCGCGGCGAGCGCAAGGCGGGCGCCGTTATCGAGACGGTCGCGGTCGCGGGGCTGTTCGCTGAGCCGTGCCCGGAGCGCGACATCGCGGTCGCCGCCGCGCTCGCCGGGGGCCGGGTATGACCGGCGTTGCGGTCGTCACCGGACCGAGCCGAGGGATCGGAAGGGCCACCGCGCTCGCTCTCGCGCGCCGGGGCCTCTCCGTCGCGCTGCTCGGCCGCCAGGGTCCACGCCTTGACGAGATCGCCGACGCGGTACGCCGACTCGACGTCGCCGCGCTGCCGGTCCCCTGCGATGTCGCCTGCGAGGAGCAGGTCGCGCGCGCCGCCGCCGAGGTCGTCGCCTGGCGCGGCGCGCCCAACGTCGTCATCAACAACGCCGGGATCGTCCGCCGCGGCGCGGCGGTCCACGAGACCTCCCCTGCCGCCTGGGACGAGGTGATAGCGGTCAATCTCCGCGGCCCGTACCTCGTCTCGCGCGCCTTCCTCCCGGCCATGTTGGCTGAGAAGCGCGGCCGGCTCATCCATGTCGGCAGCATCTCCTCGACCATCGCGTCGCCCGGCAACGCCTCCTATGCCGCGTCGAAATGGGGCCTCGTCGGCTTCTCGAAGAGCCTCGCCGAGGAGCTGCGCGCGACGGGGCTCCTGTCGATCGCCGTGCTCCCCGGCTCCGTGGACACGGACATGCTCGTCGGCAGCGGGTTCGCTCCGCAGATGAGCGCGGACGACGTGGCGCGGTTCATCGCGTACGCCGCGCTCGACGCTCCAGAGGCCGTGACCGGCGCGGCCCTCGAGATGTTCGGCTGACGGCCTGAGCGACGCGGGAGCCAAGAAGCCGGGACGTCCGCCTCGACGAGCCCGGCCTGGGCAGGGCACGCCACCGTAAATTGATGCGACGGCACCGTGACGACCACTTGCGACGCGGTAGGGGTATGACGAGATATAGATCTTGTAGGGATCATCTTGGGTCGAGCCCAGCAGTGCGGCTCAGGCGAACTGGTTCGATTCTCACCACCTCTCTCCCGGCGCGGGCCTGAGGACGGCGCGTCACGCTCTCGCCGATCGCGAACGCATATCGAACGCATTGAGGATCGAATCGAGGGCCACCATTCGTTCTTGCGCTCACTCGGTGAGTGGGCTAAAGCACTGGGCAACGCAGCGGAATGGCTGCGTCTCTCCGAGCGAGAGCAATTCGCGCGACAGTCGTCGCTTCATCGGGGGGCTGATCATGTTCAGAAGGAGAGCGAGATGCACGTCCCCGTGACGGCGATCCGGCCTCAGCTCGATATACGCGCCCAGGCTCCTGTACCCACGAAGCATGGCGTCTTTCAGATGCTGGTATTCCATTGGCTCAGCTCGGCCCATCCCGAGCACGGGCTCTCGCCCGATCACGTCGCGCTGGTCATGGGCGACGTTCGCGGGAAGTCGGGGGTGACCCTTCGCGTTCACTCCGAGTGCCTTACGAGCGAGGTATTCGGTTCTCTGAAGTGCGATTGCCGCGAACAGCTCGAGGCGGCGCAAGCCGAGGTCGGGCGGCAAGGGCTTGGCGTAGTGCTCTACCTCAGGCAGGAGGGACGCGGGATCGGCCTCGCCAATAAGATCCGCGCATATGAGCTACAATCGTTCGGGCACGACACGATCGATGCGAACCGCCTCCTCGGGCTGCCCGACGACGCCCGCGGTTATGAGCCTGCCGCCGCCATGATCGAGTACCTGGGCATCGAATCGATCCGGCTTCTCACCAACAACCCGGACAAGGTGAACGCGCTCGTCGCGCTCGGCGTGCACGTGGCCTCGCGCGCTCCGGCGCTCATTCCGGCCAACCCCTTCTCGGCGCATTACCTCGAGGCGAAGCGCCTGCGGATGGGCCATACGCTCCCGTCGTTGGCGGACGGCGGCGTGGTCTCGAGCGGCGACGCGAAGTAGCCCGGTGCGCGACGCGGCGAGCCGCTCACATTGAGCAGGGCGGACCGCCCCCCGGCGTCGGTTCGCTGGACTGCCGCTGTACACCGAAATTTCGACACCAAAGCGCTGACACCGACAGATTACTTACTTGATGTCTCAGAAGGACAATAGAGGATCACATGGAAACGCAAGAGAGCACGTCGACGAAGGCAAAACCCGGCTTCGCCTCGAAAAAAGAGAAGATCAAGAGCGTCCTGGAGATGGTCAGCCAGAGCGACTATGACAAGCTGATCAAGCAGACCGCAGAGATGTTCGACCTCGAATACAACACGGTCGAATCTCACCCGAACAACATCAAGGCCGTCATCAAATACAAGACCTTCACGTTCCGGGAAGGGATCTCGCTGTCCTCCAAGACGTTCATGATCTTGCACAGCCTGGGACACTACTACTTCATCTCGAGCGCCAAGAAGACGAAGAACACCAGGTACGAGTACATCTACGACAAGGCAGGGACGGACTCGCCCAACCTTCACCTCTACAAGAATCTAGGTGAAGAGCCTCGCGTGGTCACTGACCAGATGCGAAAAGATAGGATTGACTTCGAAGTCGGCGCCAACAACTTCGGCATCGAATTCCTGAAGCACATCGGCATGGCGCACCTCAGCCCGGTGGTGAGCATCTACCAGGCAGGCGACGTCAACTACATCCTCGACGTGACGGCGCACGGCAAAGACGCCATCGTACCGACCGACTACGACTACCTGGACCGGTACATCTGCAACGGCCTCACGTACGAGGAAGAGCCGAATGACGAGCGAATCTTCGTGGCGGAAGATTTTTCCCTTCACGGCACCCTGGATTGGCCTTATCTTGACCACCTGAAGCTCGAGGTTCACTTCTTCTGACCGAGTCTACCGGCCGCTGCGCGCTCGGCTCGGCCGGCAGCTCGGAGCCGTCGCCGGCGACGCAGGAAAACACTGGGTGACATCTCAGAACCTCCAATCCTCCGCTAGTCCAGTGGCGCCTCGTGTACCGACTCGGCGGTTGATACCGCTGATGTTGGTCATGTTCCTCATTGGGACAGCGGAGGTGGTCGCAGGGCCGATGATGGCGGCCATGGGCGCTCATTTCGGCGTTCCCGCTGCGCAGATTGCCTGGTTGCCGGCGAGCTACGCGCTCGTCTATGCCTCCCTCGCGCCGCTCCTCGGCCCGTTATCCGACAGGTTCGGGCGCAAGCCCCTGCTCGTTCCAGGGCTCATCGGGTTCAGCGCAGCAGCCGTGCTCATCGCCCTGGCGCCTTCCTTCTCGTCTGCCGTCGCCGCTGGCATCTTCGGGGGCATCTGCGCTGCCGCGGTCCAACCTAACGCGCTGTCCATCATCAACGACAATGTCGAGGAGGAGGCGCAGCCGGCGGCCACGGGCCGCGTCTTCATGGGATTGACGCTCAGCTTCGTCATCATGCCGGTCGTCAGCGCCGTGCTCGCCGCGCGGGTCGACTGGCGAGCAGCGTATCTCCTGGTCGGAGCAGCGGCGCTGGTGGCAGCCGTCCTGACGTGGCGGATGCCCGTTCGGCGCGCCGCGGTACAGAACATGGGTTTCTGGACCACGTTCCGAGAGGCGCTCACCATCTACAGCGTCCGGCGGCGGCTCGCAGCCAGCTTTCTGTGGCTCGGTCTGTCGATCGGCGTCACCACGGTCCTGGCCGAGGTCTTGCGCCGTCGGTTCCACATGCAGACCGAGGCCATCGGCGTCATGGTCGGCGCATTCGGACTCGTGACGGTGATAGGTAACTCGTTGATCGGTCGAACCGAGCGGCTCGCCGGATCGCGCTCGCGGGTCGTCGTCGGCGGCGTCATCGCGACGCTCATCGGATGTCTGGTGGTCGGCGTGCTCCCGCCGTTCTCGCTGCCGGTGGCCGCGCTGGCGGGGGTTGTCTGGGCGCTGGGGTACGGCATCGCAGGACCTGTCCATCACTCCGGTTTGGGACAGATCTCCCGCCATGTCCGCGGCACCATCACCGCCCTGAACGCGAGCCTTCTGAACCTCGGCATTGTCGTCGTTGCCTCCTGCGCCGGGCGCTTCTTCGACGCCCTCGGCGTCGAGGCCGTCGTTGGCATGGCGGTCCTCGGAATGGTGAGCGGGCTCGGCCTGCTTCTGACCATCCGGCCGGCGCCCGATCTTCGTGCCAGCCAGCCGGGGGCGCTCGCAGCGCCTCCGCGGTTTTCCCGTCGCTAGCGCCTCGTTTCATCTCAGGCTGCTCCGCCTTCGGCGCCTACCTCGGGATGTCAAGCGTTTTCGCCGACATACCGGCCGGCAGAATTTGACCCCATCCCTCCCCTCCCTGTGATCCAATCGGGCGCGCTGGTCGCGGGCGCCGCATCGCGCGGCGTTCCCCTGCGCCCGCGCCCTGCCCGCGTCTGCCTATGGCCGAGGTGCTCGCCGCTTCGCTCGCATTCCCCGCCGTGATCTTCACGGTCGTGCTCGCGCTCGCGCTCATCTACTGGCTGTTCGTCCTCCTCGGCGCGCTCGACCTCGATCTGCTCGGCGGCGCCCACGGCGACGCGACGCCCGACCTCGGCGGGCTCGAGGGCGCCGCCAAGGGCGCGCTCGAGGGCGCCGCCAAAGGGGCGCTCGAGGGCGCCGCCAAAGGGGCGCTCGAGGGCGCCGCCAAGGGCTCGCTCGAGGGCGCCGCCAAGGGCTCGCTCGAGGGCGCCGCCGACGGCGCGCACGGCGTCGGCGCGGTGCTCGTCGCCCTGGAGCTCCACCGCGTGCCGGCGACCGTGACGCTCACGCTGATCGCGGCGTTCGGCTGGTTCACGAGCGCCCTCTCGACGATGCTCGCCGCGCCGCTCTGGACCGGCGCCGGGCTGCCGCGCTGGGCGCTCGGCGTCACCGCGCTCGCCGCGTCGCTCGTCGTCGCCGTGCTGCTGACCTCGCTCGCGGTGCGGCCGCTCGCGCCGCTCTTCGTCACCCGGCACGCGACGTCGAAGAAGGACCTCGTGGGCCGCGTGTGCGTCGTCTCCACCGGGCGCGTCGACGAGCGCTTCGGCCAGGCGGTGATCGACGAGGGCGGCGCGAGCCACATCCTCGACGTCCGGTGCGACACGCCCGGCGCCCTCCGCCGCGGCGACCGCGCGCTGCTCGTGAGCTGGGACCCCGACGGCGAGGTCTTCGGCGTCGAGCCGCTCGACGGGCTGCTGGGCCCACCCCCTCCCCTCGCCGAGCGGCTTGCGTCCCGCGTGGAAGCTCCCCCGGACGGCGCCGAGGACGAGGCCATGCCCGCGGCGCGCGCCAGGGACGAGCAGCAGCGCGGCGGCTGAATCCGCTTTCGCGCTGCTCGTTTCGTGTACGCTCTCCCCCGAGGGGGCATCGTGCGGCCCCCGACCCGGCTCGGTGCGGGCCCGGGCGTCGATCCTCGCTGGCGCGAGGGTCAGCGCCCTCCCCTCCGCCGGAACGCGAAGGAGATGCGCGTGCCCACTGTGACTGTCCCCCTCGTCCTCGTCCTCGTCGGTGTCCTCGCCTTCGTCGTCCTCGGGATGCTGGTCATGTACGCCAAGTTCTACCGCCAGGTGGATCAGGGCAAGGCGCTGATCATCAACACGCGAGGCCAGGACCCCATCGTCACCTTCACCGGGACGCTCGTCCTGCCGATCATCCACCGCGCCGAGTACATGGATATCTCGGTCAAGACGATCGAGATCGACCGGCGCGGCAAGGAGGGCCTCATCTGCAAGGACAACATCCGGGCGGACATCAAGGTCACCTTCTTCGTGCAGGTGAACAAGACGCAGGACGACGTGCGCACGGTCGCGCGGACCATCGGCTGCGTCCGCGCGTCGAACCCGGAGACGCTCGAGCAGCTGTTCGCCGCGAAGTTCTCCGAGGCGCTCAAGACCGTGGGCAAGCGCCTGAACTTCGAGGACCTCTACAAGGAGCGGCAGAAGTTCAAGGACGACATCATCGACGTCATCGGCAAGGATCTGAGCGGGTTCGTGCTCGCGGACGCGGCGATCGACTACCTGGAGCAGACGCCCATCGAGCTGCTCGACAAGGACAACATCATGGATGCCGAGGGCATCCGGAAGATCACCGAGCTCACGGTCACGCAGAACGTGCTGACGAACGAGCTCCGCCAGAAGGAGCGGATGGAGATCGGCAGCCAGAACCTGAACTCCGATGAGGCCATCTTCCGCTTCGAGCAGCGCCGGGCCGAGGCCGAGGCGAAGAAGGCGAAGGAGATCGCGGTGGCGCAGGCGCGCGAGCAGAACGAGGCCGCCCGCATCACGAGCGAGGAGCGCAAGAAGACGGTGCTCCTCCAGGAGAAGAACGACGAGGAGGCGTTCGTCGCCCGCGAGGCGAAGGAGCGCGGCGTCCAGGTCGCCCAGAAGAACAAGGAGCGCGAGGTCGCGGTCGAGACCGAGCGCGTCGAGAAGGCGCGGCAGCTCGAGATCGTGAGCCGCGAGCGCGACGTGTCGCTCCAGAAGATCGCCCGCGAGAAGGAGCTCGAGCTCCAGAAGAAGGACATCGCCGACGTGGTCCGGGCGCGGATCGCGGTCGAGAAGACGGTCGCCGAGGAGGAGGAGCGGATCAGGGACGTGCGCGCCGTGGCCGAGGCGACGCGCCTCAAGGACGTGACGCGCATCAACGCCGAGGCCGAGGCGCAGGAGCAGCTCGTCAAGCAGATCAAGGGGGCGGAGGCGAGCGAGGAGGCGGCGAAGTTCCGGGCGCGCGAGAAGCTCCTCATCGCGGACGCGGAGCTCGAGGCGAGCGACAAGGCGGCGCGCGCGAAGATCCGCATGGCCGAGGGCGTGCAGGCCGAGTCGGCGGCCGATGGGCTGGCGCGCATCCGGGTGAAGGAGGCCGACGCGCAGGCGATCGAGAAGCAGGGGTTCGCCGAGGCGCGCGTGGCGCTCGAGAAGATGAACGCCGCCGCGGTCGGCGAGGAGAAGCAGGGGCTCGCGCGGGTGCTCGTGAAGGAGGCGGAGGCGCAGGCGATCGAGAAGCAGGGGCGGGCCGAGGCGCTCGTGGCGCGGGAGCGGCTGCTCGCCGAGGCCGCGGGCATCGAGCAGAAGGGGCTCGCGACCGCGAGGACGCGCGAGGCGGAGGCGATGGCGCTCGAGAAGACGGGCCTGGCCGAGGCGACCGCGATCAAGCAGCGGCTCTTGGCCGAGGCGGCGGGCACGGCGGAGAAGGCCGCGGCCATGAAGGCGCTCGACGGGGTCGGGAGGGAGCACGAGGAGTTCCGCCTGCGGCTCGAGAAGGAGCGGGCGGTGGAGCTCGAGGCGCTGCGCATCCGCGCCGAGATCGCGCGGGCGCAGGCGGAGATCCTGCGGGGCGCGTTCGAGCAGGCGAAGATCAACATCGTGGGCGGCGACGGGGCGTTCTTCGATCGGTTCGTCAAGGCGGTCACGCTCGGCCAGTCGGTCGACGGGATGGTCGACCAGAGCGCCACGGTGCGCGCGCTCGTCGGCGACTACCTGAACGGCAACGCGAGCCTCCCCGAGGACCTGAAGCAGCTCGTCGCGCACCCCTCGCCGCTCGCGAGGCCCGCGGACGGCACGCTGTCGGGGATGCTGACGTCGCTCCTGCCGAGCGCGGACGCCGACGGGAAGAAGAAGATCGAGGCGCTCGCCCAGAAGGCGCGGGAGCTGGGGCTCGATCAGCTGGTGCAACGACCCCCGCGGACCTGAGCGGCGCTCGGCGGCCGCGGGGAACGTGAGAAAGATGGGTCGCCATCGACGGAGCCCCGACCGTGCGCCGCCGTCGACCCACGATCGCGATCATTGGGCCGCGTGCCCCGTGGACCGCAGGTCGACGATCGCGGGGACATAGGGATGACGGAAGAAAAGAGGACCGCAAGGGCGCAGGGGGACGCAAGGGATCGGAGATGATGGGGCGAATGCTCCCAAGCGCGAATCTCGGTTTCGAGAGACCCCACCGGAGGTGAATGAGCTTGCGCGGCGGGTGATCGACGCGGCGATTGAAGTGCACCGGCATCTCGGCCCCGGATACTCGGAGTCGGTCTATGAGAAGGCGCTCGTGATTGAGCTTAATCTTCGAGGCATATCGTTCCAGCCGCAGGCGGGTTTCAGCGTCGACTATAAGGGACACGAGGTAGGCGAGGGCCGAATGGATCTCCTCGTCGAGCGCCTCCTCGTCGTAGAGCTCAAGGCCGTCGATCGCTTCACCGATGTCCACGTCTCGCAGGTCCTGTCGTACCTGAAGGTCACGGCACTTCCGCTGGCGCTGCTCATCAACTTCAACGTCCCGGTGCTGATGCGCGGGGTGAAGCGCGTCGTTCTAAATCACCCGGCGAACCACGACGGCGGGGCAATAGCGTCAAGCGGACCGCAAGGAAGACAGACATGACCGCCAGCCTCCTTTCCTTGCGTCCCTGGCGCCGTTGCGGTCCTCTTCTCTTTCTCCCCCATGCTGCCCAACCATTTGATGATCCGACGGCGCGTCGCGCCGCGGCTCATCCGTGCGTTACACGGACGGGCGCCGACCTGAACCGTGCGCGGTGTCTCGCCATTTTTTAACTCTCTACGCCGCTCGCTTGGTGGTCCACTCGCGGCGTGCCGCAGCCATCGACAACGGGTTGCGCCAAGCGTAGGCACGCCGTTTTCGGCCCGTTCTCGCTGAGCGGCTCGAACGGCGCAGCCGTACCTGCTATGCTCGGCGACATGGACAACGCCGAGTCCCTCTTTCGAAAGCTCGACCTCGCCTACGTGCAGCAGGAGATGATCGGCAAGGCGTTCGAGAACAACTGGCTCGAATGCAAGGAGAAGCAGAGGCCGGATCAGGGGTCGCTCGATCAAGGCGACAAGTCGAACTTCGCCAAGGCGCTGTCCGGCTTCGCCAACACCTCCGGAGGGGTGTTGATCCTCGGCCTGGAGGCGCGAAAGGATAACGACGATATCGATCAAATCGTCGGCCTCAAGCCCATCAAGGAGCTGAAGAAGATCGAGTCCGCCCTGAGGGAGTTAGAGAGCCGAGTCGTCGAGCGAATGGTCGCCGGAGTGGAGTACCTGCCGATCGCAACGGCTGGGGATGATGGCCTGATCGCTGTCTACATCCCGCAGAGCGAACGCCCGCCCCATCGGAGCCAGATCGACAACAAATTTTATCTGCGGGCGGGCGGTGTGTTCAGTGCGATGCCGGTCAGCCTGATCGAGGATTTGTTTGCCAGAAGACTGCGCCCTGCATTGGAATTTATCATCCGAAAAGTTGGCGACGATCGCCTCGTGGTTTCACTCGCGAATCGCGGAAAGGCGAGCGCGAGGAACCCGTACGTAATCTTCGGCCTCCCCAGTGGTATCCGCCAGAGTGGTTACGAGCTAAACGGCAACACGCGCTTGGAATCCTGGGCGGCGGTCTACGAGTACAAGGGCGAAAAGGGAGTCTACATGTCTTTTCGCGCTGGCAGCAATCTCGTCGTTCATCCCGACTCAGAAGTCGCGCTTCTTCAGCTTCAACATTCACGTGTTGAGAGGCGCGGGTCGATGGGATCGACGGCGACGTGGGACTTCGCGTACCACGTTTATGCCGAGAATATGCTACCGGCCGAAGGTGTTTTTCAGGTGGAGATCGAGGCTTAAGGGGCGGGCTTACAACGACGGCTGGGACATAGCGCCAAGCGGACCGCAAGGAAGACAGACATAGCCGACATCCTCCTTTCCTTGCGTCCCTGGCGCCCTTGCGGTCCTCTTCGCTTTCTCCCCCATGCTGCCCGACCATCTGATGGATCCATCGCGCCGCGGCACATCCATGCGTTATCGGTTCTTGGTCACGTAGGTCAGGGCGGCGAGGCACATCTCGTCGAGCGTGCTCTCGCCGAGGCGAACGTCCACCGGGCCCGGGATGTTCTGCTCCTGGAGCGCCTTCACGAGGAACGGATTGCTGTTCGAGTTGTTGTACGTGCAGCGCATCGTGAGCAGATCGCCCCCGTGGATGCGCGGGAGCTCCGCGATGGGAGCGTCGTAGTAAAACCCGCGCTGCCACGAGAAATCCCACCTCGGCGTCTGCACGAGGCACTGCTCCCCAGCCCCGTTGGGATCGCCCCGCGTGTGCTCCAGGGTGACCTTCATGTCCGTGCCCACATAGTGCATGTGGGTTCCGGCGCCGTAGAGGTACATCTCCGCGGCAGACACCGACTCGGGCATCCGGAACTGCATGGTCTCGACGTGATCCTCCGCGCCGGCCGGGATCATGAACTCGGCGCCGTTCCCATCGTTCGGGCCGGGCAAGAGGCCGCCGCCCTCGTCCACCGACGACTCGAAGTTGCCGATCAGCGCGACCCCCATCGAGTACTCCGGCACCCCCTTCGTGAAGCGCATCTGGAGGCGCGTCTTGTCCGGATCCGCGGTCGTCCCCGCCGGGTGATAATGCACCTGCATCACCAGCCGCGCGCCGGCCGGGAGCTCGGCGCCGATGTTCGGCTCGAACTCCAGCGGGACGCCCCCCGGCGCCCACGCGGCCACCAGCTGGCCCGAGAAGCCGGGGCCGCCGAAGCAGTCGTATCCCCCGTGCTCGTCCGCGAGCTCGTCCGCCGCGCCCTCCCGGTCGAGGAACACGAGCGCGTGGTGCACCACCTTGCTGTTGCCAGGGACGACGTGCACGCCGTTGATGTAGCGCGTCTCCGAGAGCCCAGGATCCATCACGAAACACCGGAACTGGTCGGCATCGCCGCTCGCGACGAACGGCTCCTCCGGCGCGACCTCCAGCTCGACCCCGCTGAGCCCGCCGGCGCCGCGGACGAACGGCGGCGGGGCGTCGGCAGGATCGCCCTCGGGGGTGCCCGCCGCAGCCCACGCCTCGAGGACGGCGATCTCGGCCTCGCTCAGCCGGAGATCATCCTTCCAGCCGTACGGGGGCTGGCACTCGTCGGTCTCCTCCGCCCCCCACGGCGGCATCGTGCGCTCCCGGGTCGCGTGCGCCATGAGGCTCGCCACCGTGCGCGCCTCCTCGTACGTCGTCAGACCGAACGGGGCGATGTTCCCCGGGGAGTGGCAGCTCATGCAGTGCTTCTGCAAGAGCGGCTCGACGTCGCGATGAAATGTCGGCGACGTCCCCGCCGAGCCCGGCGCCTCCTCGCCGGAACAACCCAGGAGCAGCGCCGGCAGGAACGCCAGCGGCGTGAGCACGAACGACATCGACTTTCGCATGAAACTCCTTCTCGACAGCGTCCGCCGCGCAGACGCGCCGTCGGGGTCGTGATGGCCTCATCGCGCAGCGGCGCGCCGGCTGGACCGGAGCAGCCGACGACGAATCGTAGGGCATCCTACGATCGGTGCGGCATGTCCGGAGACGGGAAGCGACCACGGGGGGCGCAGAATAGTTCCCGAGGAGACCCGAGGCCCCGACGAAAACGTGCGCGCCGCGGAGAGCTGGAGCAGGGGTCTGCCGAGGCGCGTGGCGCTCGAGACGAGGAACGCCGCCGCCGTCGGCGAGGAGAAACAGGGCCTCGCGCGGGTGCTCCCGGAGCTGGCCCAGGAGGCGCGGAGCTCGGTCTTGCTGAGCTCGCCAGGCGAGGCCCGCGCGCCCGAGCGGCGCCGCGAGGGCCTCCCCTCGCCTCACGCCTTGAGGGCGTCGAGCTCCCCCGGATTGCCGATGCCGGGCCCGTCGATGACCTTGCCTGCGCCGTCCGTGGTGAACGACGGAGAGCTGCCGCCGAAGCCGGCCGAGACCGCGTCCGACACGCCGAAGCGATCGACCGGAATCCAGTCGGGGCTCCCGGCGCCGAGCGCGTTGATCAAGGTCGTGTAGAGCTTGTTCAACGGGACGGTCCCGCCCGACGAGCCGGTGTTGCCGCTGTTGTCCTCGCCCTCCGCGCCGGTCGCGCAGCTGGCCTCGCTGTTGCCCACCGCGAGGTTCCCGCCCGCGAGGTTCACCGAGACGCCCTGCTTGAGGTAACCGCCGGCGCTGCCGGCGATCACGATGGGCAGGTTGTTGTTGTTGTGCGCATTGCCATCGGCGAGCTCCGGCAGCCACATCACCGCGGAGTTGTCGAGCATGGTGCCATCCCCCTCCTCGATGCTGTCGAGGGTCTTGACCAGCTTGGCGTAGCGGCCCGCATACCAGCGGTCGATCTCGTGGATCTGCTCGAGGACGCCGCTCACGCACTGGCCGCCGGTGGCGGCGCTCCCGTTCCGGTGCGAGAGCCCGTGATGATCGTGGGTGTGGGCGATGCCGTCCCAATTGAACGTCACGTAGCCCGGCCACTGGAGCACGATGGATCGGTTGCTATCGCACATCATCGTGAGGGCGATGAGGCGGATCATCATCTCGCTGCCCAGCGTGTACACCTTCTCGCTGTTGGGGAAGCCGCCGCCGCGCGCGGGGTAGCCCGCCTCGGTGAGCGCGGCGTCCGTGACGCCGAGCGCGGCCGCAGCCTCCTCGGTGCACGCCGAGGGGACGACCTGCTGCTCCGTCTCGCGGAGCAGCGAGAGCCAGTCTTCGACCTTCCTCCGATCGGGGCCGCTCATCTTGCGGGCCTTGAAGGCGTTCAGGTCGGCGCTCACCAGATCGATGATGCTCTCGCCGCGCGCCACGCGATGATCCGCCTCGGTCTCGGAGCCGCTCGCGAAGAGCCCGGTCAGGCTGCTGTACACCGTGCGAGCGTTGGTCACCGGAGCGTACGGCGTCTTCGACGCCGAGTACGACACGATGCCCTTGACGTTCGTGAACGCGTTGCCCACGGAGAGCACGAGCGGGGACTTGTTGGTGCCCTGGTTGAAGCGCTGCGCGATCTCGTGATCGAGCGAGTGCGACAGCGCCCAGTGCTCCCCGGCCGGATCGAGGGGCGCGCAGGTCAGCTTGCTGCCCATGCCCTGATCGTGGGGGTCGAAATGCACCACCCCGTCCACCTTGTTGTTGAAGCCGTTCATGGGCATCGCGAGCCCGCGCGGGAAGAGCAGCTTCGCCGCGAAGGGGGCTAGCGGCGCGAGGGTCCGGGGCTTCCCGTCCGCCTGCACCGCCTCCAGGGACGCCGCGGTGACGCTCCCGGACCCGTTCTCGATCGTCGGGAACCAGCGGTTCGTCAGGCAACCGTTGTTGGTATAAAAGATCACCAGGCGCCGCGGCGACGGGACCTCCTGCGCTCGCGCAGAGCGGACGAGCGAATTCAAGAAGGGGAGCGCGAGCGCTGCGCCACCAATTCCGCGTAGGAATAGCCTTCGGTTCACGGCGCCACCTCCGTCTGTAGTGCACGAACTCGGAACGATTGACTCTGCGTGAGGTCCGCGATCAGGTCGAGCACGGTGTAGCCGCCCTGGGTGAGCTTGGCGGTCAGCTCGTCCACGGTGCAGGCGTCTTCGCTGTTGAGCTCGCGCTCGTAGGCGAACGAGACCCACTTTCTCACGTAGCACTTCTGCGCTTC
Organism: Sorangium sp. So ce836; assembly: GCF_028553905.1. NCBI lineage: Bacteria > Pseudomonadati > Myxococcota > Polyangiales > Polyangiaceae > Sorangium > Sorangium sp. So ce836. Next base: position 9,189,656 of record NZ_CP102233.1, read on the forward strand.
CGGCGAGCTCGCGATGGCCTCGGAGAGCGCCACCGGGCCGTCGATCTCCACGACGCTCTCGCCCATGTCGACGCTCACCCGCGTGTCGATGGGCGCGCCCGAGAACGACTCCTTCTGCTGGTAGGCCCCCACGGCGTCGTACGCCTCGAGCGCGAAGCCGGTCGGGTTGATGAACGTGTGGTGGCAGAACTTGCAAGCGTCTGGCGCCGTCTGCGCGTCGACTCGAGCGCGGTTGGTCGTGAGGCTTTCGTCCGTGGGCAGCGGCGTGCCCTCCACCATGGGCGGCGGCGGCGGGATGTCCGCGCACAGGACCTCCTTCTGCAGGAACGCGCCGCGCAGGATGGGCGACGTTCGCTCGTACCCCGAGTGCGACACCAGGAAGCCCAGGCGCGTGAAGAGGCCCGAGCGCTGCGTCGGGTCGAGCTCGACCGGCACGAGCTCCGCGCCGTTGAACTGCGCGGGATCCAGGCCGTAGAGCGGCGCCAGGGAGGCGTTGACGAAGCCCACCGGCGTGGTGACCAGCTCCTGGAACGTCCCGGCCTGGTCGAAGACCACGTGCTCGATGAAGCGCTCGGTCTCCTCCGACAGGAGGGGGACCATCGAAGCGTCGAAGTCCGGGAAGGCGGCCGGATCGCGCTGGATGTTCGACCAGCGGGTGCCCGGCCCCATGTGCAGGTAGTGCTCGTGGAAGGCCTTGACCATGCCGCGGCTCTTGGGATCCGCCAGCATTCGCCGCGCCTGCGCGAGGATCTGCTCCGGCGTGCGCAGCGCGTCGGCGTCCGCGGCGGCGAACAGCTCGTCGTCCGGCATGCTCCCCCACAGCAAGTACGAGAGGCGCGACGCCACTTCATGGCTGTTCAGCGCGAAGTACTCGCCCTCGGGCGTCTCGTCGATCTCCGCGCGCATCAGGAAGGAGGGAGAGACCAGGAACCCTTCGATGATCAGCTGGGCGCCCTCGTTGAACGAGCCGGTCTCCGTGAGCGCCTGGCGGCGGGCGTAGAGGGCCTGAAAGCGCCCCCTCTCGTCGTCGGTGAGCGGGCGCCGGAAGGCGCGCCGTCCCAGCGTATCGATGAGCTGGTGCGCGCACGCGGTGCCGTCGCCCGCCGGGGTGCAGGGGATGGTCCTGGCGCGCGCGCCGGCGTCCGCCATCACCGCCGCCGCCACCGTCGCTGCGGCAGTTTTGTACCCATCCCACGCGCGCTGATCGACGCTCCCGACGCCGTCCGGCGCGAGCATCGACGAGGGCTGGCTGTCGATGCCGACGAGATCGCGAATCGTGTTGTCGTACTGGACCCTGGTCAGGCGCGGCAGCGCCGACGTCCGCGGGACGCCCGGCACGCACACGGTCGGCTCGACGCCGGGGCCGCCGCCCGTCGAGCCGCTCCCGCCCGTGCCAGCGCCGGCACCAGGCCCGCTGCCAGGCCCGGCGCCAGGCCCGCTGCTCCCCTCTTCGTCATCCAGGCCGCCGATGTTCGCGATGCAACCGAGCATCGCCGCGCAGCTCGTCGTGAACAGCGCAGGAACGATGAATCGCCTCGCCCACGTGTACATGGCACTCACCTCGTCCGGGGGGCGCGTACATCGGCCATCGCCCAGACATAGGATGCCTGTTCATGGGCCGCAGATCACTCCTTTTCTCGTATTTTCGTTACGGCGCAAGTTTGTTTTCTGCACCGAAATCCCCTGGATAAAACGTTGTCACGGCCGGCGCCCGGACGCGCTCGAGTCCAGGGGACCCGCGGCTCGCTCGTGCCTCTGAGACGACCCGAGGAGAACGTCACAACGCGATGCGACCCGTGGAGTTGGGCAGGACGCGCCGCGCGCCTCGCCGCTGAAGAGAAGAGAGGTCAGGATCTGGCCAGCCTTGGCGTCGTGGACGATCCGGCGCGACCCCGGAGCGCCGGTCGAGCTGGGCAGGCGCCTGCGACGCGCCGTGCGGCCCGTCGTTCGTCAATCCACGGCCGGCGGTCCGTCGCCCGAGGAACGCGGCGCGTCCACGCGGCCAGCAGGGCGATGCTGCGCAATGCGGCGAGGTGCGATACCGGCCTCCATCCATCGGGACGCAGGGAGGCGTCCATTTCGCCATCGCGTCAGGTCTCGTTCCGGTGGCCGCGAGATCTGTAGACAGCGTAAGGCCTCTGAGCTCCACTGGTCTTATGGCGCGCGATAGGAATTTTCTGCGTCCGAACCTCGCCACGCTGTTCGTCCGGGTGGCGCCGCTCGTCCCCGTGCTCGCGTTGGTCGCCTCGCTCGCCGCGACCGGCTGTGCGGGCAGCTCGGAGGTCCCGACAGGGCCGACCGGGACCGGCGGCGCGGGCGGCAGCGGAGGCCTCGGCGGCGCGGGCGGCAGCGGCGGCGACGGCGGCAGCGGGGGCGCGGGCGGGGTCTGGAGCGGGAAGCTCGAGCTCTGCGTGCTCAACGACGGAGGGCCGACCGGCGCGTGCGCGAGCCCCGAGGTCCTCGACTTCGCGTCGGTGCCGGCCGGCCGGCAGCGGACACGCATGTTCCGCGTCGAGAACCAGACCGGGAAGGACGTCGTCTTCACCGAGGCCGGCATCGCCAGCGCCGACTTCGCCGTCGCGCCGGTGCGCTACGAGCCCGATCCGGCGAGACCGGGCGGGTGGACCCGCGCCGCCGATGCGCTGCCGGCCGAGAGCGCGCCGGGCGGCGCGCTCTATTTCGAGGTGACGTTCACCTCGAGGGGCGTCGCCGGGCCGCTGCCCGCCGATCGGGTGACCGTGGAGGCCGAGATCGGCGGCGCCCGCGCGCCCGACGTGGTGGTGCCCGTCATCGGGCGGTCGGGCAGCTGTCCGGTCGGGACCGCGGCGTGCGACGACGAGCCGGACAACGGCTGCGAGACCGACCTCCTGACCAGCGCGGCCCACTGCGGCGCGTGCGACCAGCTGTGCGTCTCCCCGAACGGGACCACCGGCTGCATCGACGGGGTCTGCACGGTCTCGTCGTGCACCAACAACTTCGCCGACTGCGACGGCAACCCCACGAACGGCTGCGAGACAAACCTGCTGACCGACGTGCGGTCGTGCGGGGCGTGCGGGGCGAGCTGCCTCAAGGAGCACACCACGGCGTTCTGCAACGGGGGCAACTGCAACATCATGGGGTGCGCGCAGGACCACGCCGACTGCGATCTCGACCCGCTGACCGGCTGCGAGACCGATCTCCGGACCAGCGCGGCCCACTGCGGCGGCTGCAACGTCGCCTGCGACTTCGCCCACGCGAGCGAGGCGTGCGTGGGCGGCGCGTGCGAGTTCGGGGCGTGCGACGCCGGCTACGCCGACTGCGACGGCGACCTGACGAACGGCTGCGAGGCGAACATCGGGGCGAGCCTCGCCAACTGCGGCGCCTGCGGCGCTTCGTGCAGCTACCCGGGCGCCGTCGAGGCCTGCCTCTCGGGCGTCTGCGTGATGGGCGCCTGCGACGCGGGCTTCGCCAACTGCGACAACGACCCGGCGAACGGCTGCGAGGTCGACACCGGCACGAGCCTCGCGAACTGCGGCGGCTGCAACATCGCCTGCTCGCTCCCGCACGCCGCCGAGTCGTGCCTCGCCGGCACCTGCGTGCTCGGCGCCTGCGAGGCCGGGTACGCCAACTGCGACGACAACCCGGCGAACGGCTGCGAGGTCAATCTCAACAGCAGCACCGCGCACTGCGGCGCCTGCGGCGCGACGTGCGACCTCCCGCACGCGGCCGAGTCGTGCGTCGGCGGCAGCTGCGTGCTCGGCGCCTGCGCCGCGGGGTACGCCGACTGCGACGGCGACCCGGCGAACGGCTGCGAGGTCAATCTCAACAGCAGCGCCGCGAACTGCGGCGCCTGCGGCGCGGCGTGCGACCTCGCGAACGCCGCCGAGTCGTGCCTCGGCGGGACGTGCGTCCTCGGCGCGTGCGCCCCGGGGTACGCCAACTGCAACGCGAGCGCCCTTGACGGCTGCGAGGTCCACACGGCGAGCGATCTCGCGAACTGCGGCGGCTGCAACCTGGCGTGCGACCTGCCGCACGCCGCCGAGTCGTGCCTCGCCGGCAGCTGCGTGCTCGGCGCCTGCGAGGCCGGCTTCGCCAACTGCGACGGCCAGACGGCGAACGGCTGCGAGGCCGACACGCGCACCAGCGCCGCGCACTGCGGCGCCTGCGGCGCGGCGTGCGATCTCGCGAACGCCGCCGAGGCGTGCGTCGCCGGGGCCTGCAACCTCATCGCCTGCAACGCGGGGTACGCGAGCTGCAACGGCATCGACGCCGACGGGTGCGAGATCAGCACCGCGACGGATCCGGCGAACTGCGGCGGCTGCGGCATGAACTGCGCCGCGGCGATCCCGAACGCGGCGGTCGGGTGCGGCGCGGGGGCGTGCACGTTCGAGGGCTGCCTGCCGGGCTATTACAACATCGACGGGTCGCTCGCGAACGGCTGCGAGTACGCGTGCACGTTCCTGAGCGACGTGGACCTGCCGGACGACGCGTTCGTCGACGCGAACTGCGACGGCATCGACGGCGACGCGAGCCAGGCGATCTTCGTCGCCACGGACGGGAGCGACGCCAGCACCACGCCGGGCACGATGGCGCAGCCGAAGCTCACGGTCATGGCGGGCATCAACGAGGCGGTGCTGAGGGGCAAGACGCAGGTCTACATCTCGCAGGGGACGTACAACGGCCGGGTCACCCTCACGAGCGGCGTGTCGCTCTACGGCGGCTACAACCGGGCGCTCGGCTGGGCGCGATCGGCCGCGTCGATCGCCGTCGTGCGCTCGGGGTCCACGGATGGCGGCTACGCCGCGGCGGTCGAGGGGACGAACATCAATGCGCCCACGACGATCGATCGGCTGACGATCATGACCTTGGACCTCCTGGGCGGCTCGTCGCCCGGGATCTCGAACTACGCCATGCGCTGCGTCAACTGCACAGCGGTGACGCTGAAGAACAGCAGGCTGGAGGCCGGCAACGGGGCGCCGGGCGCGGCGGGCGGCAGCGGGACGGCCGGTGCCGTGGGCGGCAATGGGTCGACCGGCGGGGCGGGCAGCTGCGACGACGTCGGCACGCGCACCGGCGGGGCGGGGGGTACGTCGAGCTGCGGGCGCACTGGCGGCAACGGGGGCAACGGCGGTCCCGAGGGGGAGCATGCAGGCAGCGGCGGCCAGAACGGCGTGGGCGGGTCGCTCGGCGGCAGCGGCGGCGCACCGGGGAACAACACGAATCGCGCGCAGCCGGGCACCGCCGGCCAGAACGGCGCGAACGGCGGGGTCGGGCTGAACGGCACCGGCGGCAACGGCGGGACGGTCACGGGCAACCTCTGGCGGGCGAGGGCGGGCAACACCGGCGGAACGGGTGTGCACGGCAACGGGGCCGGCGGCGGCGGTGGCGGCGGCGGGCAGGGCGGTCTCGCGAACAACGACGGCGCCGGCAACGGCGGCGGCGGCGGCGGGGCCGGGGGCTGCGGCGGCCTCGGAGGCCTCGGGGGCAACGGTGGCGGCGGCTCGTTCGGGCTGTTCCTCGTGAACTCGAACGGGTTCACGCTCATCGCCAACCAGATCTCGAGCGGCAACGGCGGCAACGGCGGCGCGGGAGGCGTCGGCGGCGCCGGCGGCAACGGCGGCAACGGCGGCAACGGCGGGACGGTGTGCACCAGCGAGGTCGGCGGCGGCGGCAACGGCGGCCGCGGCGGCAACGGCGGCCAGGGTGGATACGGCGGCGGCGGCGCGGGCGGCGTCTCGTATGGCCTCTACCGCGTCGGCAGCAGCTCGGTGTCGTTCGTGGGCAACGTCCTCGCGGCCGGCTCGGGGGGCGCCGGCGGCACCTCGATGGGGTTCCCGGGCACCGCGGGGCTCTCGGGCAACTCCATCTGAGAGGCCATGACGGCCGCCCTGCCGCCTTTCGGCTCCACCCTCTCCTGCTTTCCGCACGAGCTCCGCGGCGCGCCCGCCGGCTGGACCCGCGCCGGCGCCGTCATCGAAGCACGGGACAAGCGAGATCTCCGATGAAATTCTGCACCTTCAGCCATCCGGCGCGCGGGACCATGCGCCCAGGCGTCCTCACCAGCGACGGCGCGATGATCGTCGATCTCGGCGGTGTCTTCCCGGAGATGCTGTCGATCATCAAGGGTGGCGAAGAGGCGATGGCGCGGGTGCACGACCTGCATGCCAAGGCCGAGATCCGCGTGCCTCTGTCGGACGCCGAGCTGCATGCACCCGTGCCGGTGCCAGAGCAGATCCGCGACAGCATGCTGTTCGAGAAGCATGTGCAGCAGGCGATGGCGCAGATCGCCAGGATGCGTCATCCCGTGCTCGGCCCATGGTTGGTCAAGCTGGGAATGGTCAAGGTCGCGCCGACCTGGTATCAGATCCCGATCTACTACAAATCCAATCGTTTTTCGGTGATTGGCCCCGATGGCGACGTGATCTGGCCGCGCTACAGCCAGGTGATGGATTTTGAGCTAGAATTCGGCTTCTTCCTCGGCAAGGAGGGCAAGGACATCAAGCCGTCGGAGGCGCGCGACCACATCTTCGGCTTCACCATCTTCAACGATTTCTCCGCTCGAGATGCGCAGAGCATCGAGATGCAGAGCATGCTCGGCCCCTGCAAAGGCAAGGATTTCGACACCGGCAACAGCATGGGGCCGTTCCTTGTCACGACGGATGAGATCGGCGATCCCTATCGTTTACGGATGCAGGCACGGGTGAACGGCGAGACCTGGTGCGACAGCAGCTCCAGCACGATCCATCACAAATTCGAGGATCTGCTGGCGCGCGTCTCGGCCGACGAAACCGTCCATCCTGGCGAGTTCTTCGGCTCCGGCACCGTCGGCGATGGCTGCGGCCTGGAGCATGGGCGCTATCTCAAGGATGGCGACGTGGTCGAGCTGGAGGTCGAGAAGATCGGCGTCCTGCGCAACCGCGTGGTGCGGCAGAAGTAACCAGTCGGCGAAGAAGGGCTCGGGCAGGCCGGGGATATCGACCTCGGCCGTGAAGATGCCGCCCGCCAGCGGCGTGGCGGCGAATTCATCGGCAGTGTGCCTTTGCCGCGCCGAGGTGATGTCGTGCTCGGTCAGCCTGTGTCCGGAGGCGGCACCGTGGTCGCTGGCGGGCGCTCCGATCCACCGACGTCACCCGCTGCGCTCGACCCGCCGGTGCAGGAACAGCAGGGACGTACCATAGCCTAGATCACCGTTGACGCCGCCTTCCGGTGGGAGAAGCATCCGGCATCGGGGGGAAGGCATGGCATACGGGGCATGCGCCGCGAGATCCTCGACTTGCCGATGCTTCCTTCGATTTATGCAGCTCGCAAACGGTGACGTGCACCGTCACCTGGAAGGCGGGTTCGGCCACTTGCGGAAGCACGACGAGCTGCACGACGCTATACCAGGGCCAACATGCATCGCTGGACGAAGCCGAGGAGCGGTGCGAGAAGAGTTACGGCGTCGGAACCGACTCCGGGGCGCTGTCTTGCAGCTCTTGCGAGTGGGGCACGGGCGCAGCCAACGACTGCTTGGAGCACTGCAAGGACCTCTGCTACCAGATATGGGAGAAATGTCGCGAGGATTGCCCTAAGGGAGACAAAAACTGCCTATCGGAGTGCACCAACAAACTCGCCGCTTGCAATCGTGAATGCGACAGAAAGTGCAGATGAGCATGATCGAGCTAAGGTATCAACTCAAGGGCGATGCACCTCGGGATATCACTGTGCGACTGTTTGATGTCAGGCAGGTGCGCGACGCCGACGATCCCGCGCCTTGGGGTATCAACGTAACGATCGTGTGGGGAGCGGAGATCGCATTCGATCGCCCGCTGGCCGGTGCGGATCCGCTCCACGCCGTGGAGCTGGCTTGTCAGTTTGCCTCCAAGTACATCCGCGGCCGAGCAGAAGATGAGGGTGGCACGCTCGAACCGCCGATCTCGCCTTGAAGGCGGCCAGCGCCTTCCCGAATGCGGAATTCTTCCAACCTACGCCTCGCCCACGGAGGCCTCGCAGAGGCACCCGAGCTGTTCGAGACCACGGATTCGAAGCTGAACATCCGCCTGCACGACACGCGTGCGCCCTTCTCTCGCTGGAAACTCCGAATGGCGAGCGCCCGATCCCGGGCGACACGCGCCTTCGCTGCGGCGGGGCGAGCGGCGAGCCGCCGCGCCGCAGCCTTGCTCCACCGCCTGCCGTCGATCTGCGTCGGGTACACTGCCGGCGATCAGCGCCTCCACCTCCTTCTTCACAGAAAGCTCGCCCCCATGAAGCACGCCTTCCTCGCGGCGCTCTCGCTTGCCCTCGCCGCGTGCGCCGGACCGCTGGCCAAAGGGCCGTCGCCCGATCTCCGCCTGCGGCACGTCGTCCTGTACCAGAACGGCCTCGGTTACTTCGAGCGCACCGGCGTCATGTCGGGCGAGCGGCTCTCGCTCCGGTTCCGGGAGCGCGAGGTCGACGACGTGCTGAAGAGCATGGTGGTCGTCGAGCAAAACCTCGGGCCGAACGACACCCCCTCCACCGTGAGCGCGCTCTTGCCGCGCTCCGGGCAGGCGAGCGGCCCCGACGATCCCGCAGAGGTCGAGCTCGTCTTCTCGCCGGCCGCGAGGAGGCCCGTGTCGATCGCGTACGCGGTGCCGACCGCCGCCTGGAAGGCGACCTACCGCGTGATCCTGCCGGCCAAGGGGCACAAGGAGAAGCGGGCGCTCCTCCAGGCCTGGGCGCTCATCAGCAACATCGGCGACGAGGACTGGAGCGAGGTCGACGTGACGCTCGCGACGGGCGCGCCGCTCTCCTACGCCTCGAACCTGCGCACGCCGGCGCTGCTCGACAGGCCGGAGCTGAAGGGCGTCTACGACGGCGAGGGCGGCGCGCTCGCCCCCGTGCTCGCGGAGAGCTCGCCGGGGTCCGACGCCGACCGCGACGGCGTGCTCGACCACGAGGACGCCTGCCCGCGCGAGCCCGGCTCGCCGAGCCCGCAACCCGACCGGCACGGCTGCCCGCTGGCGGTCCGCGCCATCAGCAGCGAGATCCAGATCCTGACCACCGTGCCCTTCGACAAGGGCTCGGACGTCGTCCCGCCGCGCGCGAGGCCGCTCGTCGAGGAGCTCGCGCGCTCGCTCAAGAGCGTCCCGCACATCCGCGCGTTCGAGGTCGAGGGGCACGCGTCGGCCGACGAGGCCGGCGCGGCGGATCTCGCGGCCCGGCGCGCCGCGGCCGTGCGCGCTGCGCTCCTCCAGCTCGGGGTCACGGCCGAGCTCGTGACGCGATCGCACGGCGCCGAGATGCCCCTCGTCGCCAACGACATCGAGGAGAACCGGCAGCGCAACCGCCGCGTCTCGCTGCGCGCCTCGGACGTCGGGCCGGCGCAGGCCCCCAGCCCGCGGCGCGAGGCGCCCGCCGTCACGCCCGAGGCGATGGAGAAGGTGCCGGAGGGCGCGGCGAGCGTGGACGCGGTGGCCGGGGCCTTCCGGTACGCGATCGCGAACCCGGTGACGCTCCCGAAGAAGTCGTCGGCGCTGATCACGCTCATCAACCGCCCGGTCGCGGGCGAGGACGTCCTCCTGTTCCGCCCCGATCCCGCGGCGCCCGCGAGCGCGACCCACCCCTTCCGCGCAGCGCAGATCGAGAACCGGAGCGCGCTCGGCCTCCAGCCCGGATCCGTGTCGATCTTCTCCGGCGGGACCTTCGTGGGCGAAGGCGTGCTCACGCGCCTCTTGCCCGGGCAGAGCGCGACGATCCCGTACGCCATCGACAGCTCGACCGAGGTGCGCGCGACGAGCATGACCACGGACGTGCCGGTGCGGGTCGTGTCGCTGTCCCGCGGCGCGCTGCGCGTGGAGGATCGGTACCGGCGCGTGACGGTCTACGAGGTGAGGCCCGGCCGGGACGTGCCGGAGACATTGCTCATCCGCCACGCGAGGGCGACGGGGTTCGCGCCGCAGGGCCTCCCGGGGTGCACGGACGCGACGCCGGACGCCTGCCTCGTCGAGAAGAAGCTCGCCCCCGGCGCGCCCCAGAAGGTCGTGGTCGAGGAGACGCGGCTGTCTCAGCGCGACATCCCGCTCGTCCAGGCCGACAGCGAGCGGCTCTCGGTCTACCTGAAGGGCTCGAGCCTCCCGGCCGAGCTCCGCGCGAGGCTGGACCGCGCGCTCGCGCTCCGGCGCGCGCTCGACGCGGCGAGCGACGAGCTCGACCCGCTGCGGCGGAGGCGCGCCGAGCTGATCGACCGCGCCGCCGAGCTGCGCGAGAGCCTGAGGACCATCGAGCGCACGCCCCAGGCCGGCAAGCTCCGCCAGACCTTGCTCGACCGGCTCGCCGAGGTGGCCCGACAGTCGGAGGAGATCGGCGCGAAGATCACCCAGCGCGTCGAGGACGCGGCCATGGCGCGCGCCGAGCTCGACGACACGCTCCGCGATCTGGTCATCGAAGGTCGGTGAGCGCCGGAGGACGATGATCGTGGCATGTGGCGGCCGCTTTCCGCCGCGACCGGCTTCCCTCCCGCCGCGGCGAAGGTGCTAGGATGGCGGCCCGACTCATGACCTCTCGAGCGACGCAGGCATGGCCAGAGCGGAGCTCTCATGAGCCGCGACCACGAACATCTCCGTCTCTGATGACAAGCGAGCCCATCGGATCACGGCGACGCCGTGTCGCAGGTGACGCTGAATGGGCCCAGGAGCGCTCATGAGGAACCGATCTCGATCTGCCGGGGACAGCCGCGTTCCCCCCCGCCGTCACCGCGCGTTCGGCGCCGCGTGGGCGGCGTCGCACGTCCTCTTCGCGATGCAGGTCGCCTGCGGCGCCTCCATGCCGCAGGCCGCCGACACGGTGCTGCGGAACGGCTTCGTGTACACCGTCGACGCCGCGGACTCGGTGCACCAGGCGGTCGCGGTGCGCGACGGCAGGATCGTTTATGTCGGCGCTGACAGCGGCGTGCAGGGGTATGTGGGTCCTCGGACCGAGGTCGTCGACCTGAAGGGCCGCATGCTGATGCCGGGGCTGGTCGACGGCCATTTGCACGTGATGTCCGGCGGGGCGCAGCGCCTGATGTGCAGCCTTGAATACAAGACGCACACCATCGCGCAGCTCCAGGAGAGGATCCAGGCTTGCCTCGACGGCGAGCCGGCCAAGGGTCCCGACCAGTGGCTCGAGGTGACGAGCTGGGATCGGCAGGGCACGGTCTCGGTGGACGCCGACCCGACGCGGGCTGCGCTCGACGCGCTCAGGACCCAGCGGCCGATCCTCGTGCACTCCACCGACCACCACAGCGCGCTGACCAACTCGCGCGGCCTGGCGCTGGCGGGCATCACCGCGAAAACGCCCGATCCGGTCGGCGGCAAGATCGGCCGTGACGCAGGCGGCCAGCCCACGGGCATCTTCGAGGATTCTGGCATCACGCTTGTATCGGCGGCCATGCCGCCGCGGACGCCGGAGGACGACGTGCGCAGCGCCAAGGCGGCGCTCGACGCGATCCGCCGCCAGGGCGTGACCACCTTCATGGACGCGTCTTCCGACGAACGCGCGCTGAGGGCGTTCACGGCCGTGCAGCGCAGCGGCGAGCTGACGGCGAGGTCGCTCTTCGCCATCCTGATCGATCCCGACGAGGTGGCGAAGGGTCCGGAGAAGGCGATCGCCGCGGCCAAGGCGCTTTCGTCCTCCTATGATCAGCCCGCCGCGGCGCCGGCCCCCGGCGTCGGCGCTCGCCACATCAAGGTCATGCTCGACGGCGTCCTGCAGGCGCCGGCCCAGACCGCGGCGATGCTCGCGCCGTACAATGCCAACGTCGGCACGGACGGCGCGCCTCAATGGGTTCCGGGCAAGCACAGCGGCGACGTCTACTTTCCGCCGGACACGCTCAAATCGTTGATCCTCGCGGCGGTCGAGGCCGGGCTCGATCCCCACGTCCACGCGATCGGCGATCGTGCGGTGCGGCAGACGCTCGACGCTTACGAAGCCGTGCGCGCCCGGCTGCCGGGCAACGACGTTCGCGCGGCGATCGCGCATTGCGAGACGGTCGATCCGGCGGATTACGGTCGCTTCAAGGCGCTCGGCGTGATCCCGGTGATGTCGTTCCAGTGGGCGCAGGAGGCCCCGTATTCGGTCGATGCGATGAAGCATCAGCTCGGGCCGGAGCGCTACGCCCGCCTCGAGCCCGAGGGCAGCTTGCACAACGCCGGCGCGAGGATCGCTTATGGCAGCGACTGGCCGATCGATCCGTTCGCCGAGTTCCTGGCGCTCAAGATCGGCGTCACCCGCAAGGGGGACCCCACGCATCCGGCCAGCTTCGGTCCGTCCTATGCGGGCCGGCTCAACGACGACCCGCTCCTGCCGCGCAACGTCGCGCTGCGCGCGATCACCATGAACTCGGCCTACCAGCTGCGGCTGGAGAAGGTCGTGGGCTCGATCGAGCCGGGCAAATTCGCTGACATGATCGTGCTGGACCAGAACTTTCTTCAGATCCCCGAGGACGATCTCGGCAAGATTCAGGTGCTCATGACCATGGTCGGGGGGAAGATCGTCTATACCGCCGATTCATTGCGGCCGAAGGGGTAGCGGGCCGCCTCGCCCGAGCCCTCCCCGCGCGCAAAACCCTCGCAGCCGAAGGATCTCATCGTGTCGATCAAGGACCACCTCTCCATCTCGTCCGAGGTCAGGAAGGCGCTCGCGGCCGGCCGGCCGGTGGTGGCGCTGGAGTCGACCATCATCACCCACGGCATGCCGTATCCGCAGAACCTCGGGATGGCGCAGCGCGTGGAGGCGGTGGTCCGCCGGAGCGGCGCCGTGCCGGCCACGATCGCGATCATGGACGGCAAGCTCGGGGTGGGCGTGAAGGCGAACGATCTCGAGCGGCTGGCCAAGGTGGGCGGCAAGGCGGCCAAGGCCTCGCGGCGCGACGTGGCGGCGCTCCTGGTGTCGGGCGAGGTCGCCGGCACGACCGTGTCGACCACCATGATGGCGGCGGCGTGGGCCGGCATCCGGGTGTTCGCCACGGGCGGCATCGGCGGCGTGCATCGCGGGGCGGAGACGACGTTCGACATCTCCGCCGATCTCGAGGAGCTGCGTCGGACGCAGGTGGCGGTGGTCTGCGCGGGGGCCAAGTCGATCCTCGACATCCCCAAGACGCTGGAGACGCTCGAGACCAAGGGCGTGCCGGTCCTGGGCTACAAGACCGGGGATTTTCCGGCGTTCTGGGCGCGGCAGAGCGGGCAGAAGGTGGATCACAGGATCGAGAGCGCCAAGCAAGCGGCCAAGGTCATCGCGCTGCAGTTCGAGCTCGGCATGGGCGGGGTCCTGGTGGCCAATCCGATCCCCGAGAGCCACGCCCTGGACGCCCAGGAGATCGAGGCGCGGATCGAGGAGGCGATCCAGGGCGCGGAGGCCGAGGGCGTGAGCCGCAAGGACCTGACGCCGTTCCTCTTGAAGCGCATCGTCGAGCTCACCGGCGGCAAGAGCCTCGTCGCCAACATCGCTCTGGTCGAGAACAACGCGGCGGTGGCGGCGGAGATCGCGGTGGCGTTGAGCAAGCTCGGGGCCAAGCAGACGGCGAAGAAGGCCAAGGCATGAGCGAGGCCGGCCGCGTGCTCGTGGTGGGCGACGTGATGACGGACGTCATCGTCCGCCCCGAGGGGCCGCTGGTGCGCGGCTCGGACCGGCGCGCCAAGATCCAGCGCCGGCCGGGGGGTTCGGGCGCCAACCAGGCGGTGTGGCTTGGCGCGATGGGAGCGAGGGTGTCGTTCGTCGCCCGGGTGGGGGCCAGCGACAAGCCGCAGCTCGAAGCCTATTTCAAGGGCTTCCATGTCGATGCGATCCTGGCGGCCGATCCGCAGGAGCCGTCGGGCGTGCTGGTCATCCTCGTCGACGCCGACGGGGAGCGGAGCTTCCTCACCGATCGAGGGGCGAACCTCGCGCTCGAGCCGTCGGACATGCCGTCGTGGCTCCTGGACGAGACGCGGCTGCTGCTCGTCTCGGGGTATTCGCTCTTCGCCGAGGGGCCTCGGCGCGCGGTGCTGTGGCTCGCCGGAGAGGCGCGGCGCCGCGGCGTCCCGGTCGCCATCGACGCCGCGTCGGTGAGCTTCCTGCGGGAGGTGGGGGTCGGGGAATTCCTCGAGTGGACCCGAGGGATGTCGACGCTGCTCGCCAATGCCGACGAGGCGGAGGCGCTCTCGGGCACCGGTGACCTCCACGAGCAGATGATCGCGCTGGGGGCCTGTTTCGAGCGGGTGATCATCAAGCGCGGCGCGCGGGGCGCGGCGCTGGGCGGACGGCAGGGCCTGCGCCTCGACGAGCCGGCGCCGCTGGTGGAGGTGGTGGACACGACCGGGGCCGGCGACGCGTTCGCGGCCGGGTTCATCGCCGCCGAGCTCGAGGGCGCGGGCGAGGCGGCGTGCCTGCGGCGCGGGATCGAGGCGGGATCGAAGGCGGTGACGCTGCTGGGCGGACAGCCGGGGTAGACGGCATCGCGGGCCGCCGGCTCGGTCACGCTGCGCCTCTTCGAGCGCAGCGGACACCAGCCGTTCTTCGAGGAGCCAGAGCGGTTCACCGCAGCGGTGACCGCCTGGATGGATCTGAAGCGCTGACTTCGGCGGCCCCGCTTATTTGGATTCGACCCGTCCGAGCGGGTTGGCCGCGCCGGTCAGCGCGTTTTGCGCTTCCTGCCAGGCGGGGTCTCCGGGGTAGAGCTCGGCACGGAGGTAGGCCCAGGTGAGCCGCTGGACGGCGGCCACTCGCTCGGGGTTCTCGTCCGTGGTCTCGGCGACGTCATATCCCGAGATTCCGCCCAGCCCGTGCCCTGCATCGAACAGGATGACCAGGGACTTGGGGCTCGGGGAGAGGAAGTATGGATCGGCGTGCCAGTCGGCGCCCGCGACCGTCAGGTGGGGAGAGGCGTCTTTATCGCCGGCGACCACGAGCGCGGGCGTCGTCATCGTGGAGAAGTCGATGGTCGAGAAGAAAGGATACTTCTTGGCCGCGAGCTCGCTGAGGGCATCGCCGCCTCTGCCGGGCGCGGCGAGCAGCACGCCCGCCTTGATCCGAGGCTCGGCGAGGCTCACTTCCGTTCCGTCGTGGGGATCTTTGTGCCGCGCGCCCAGCAGCAGGCTCGCGGTGTGCCCGCCCATCGAGTGCCCGACGACGGCCACCTTGCTCCGGTCCAAACGCCCGGCGAGAGCCGCGACGGCGCCCTCGATCGCGTCGAGCTGGTCGAGGATGCGCTTCATGTCCTCGGCCCGCGATCGCCAGTACAGCGGCGCCTCGGGGTGATCGGAGTCCCTGAAGGGGAGCGTCTTCGAGTCGAGATGCGTGGGCTGGATCACGACGAAGCCGTGTGCCGCCAGGTAGTCGGCGAGTGGGGCATAGCCGTTCAAGGAGGAGAGGTGATTGGAGGGGCCGTGGCCGTGCGAGAGCAAGAGGATGGGCAGCTCGCTTCCGGTCACGGGCGCGGAGACGCGCACCTGGAGATCGACGGCGCGGCCGGGGGCTGGCAGCACGAGTGGGCTGACCGAGAGGACCGGCGTCGGTCCGCGGGGGATGTCGGCTGCGGGAATCGGCTTGCTCATGATGTTGATTTCCTTTCGGTTGCTCATGCCGTACCTCCACCGCCTTCGTACCTCCCGTCGCCGCCCTCCGGTTGGAAGGACCGGACATTTTCATCGGCCCTTCCGCGCCGGCTTGACCGGCCGCAGCGCACGCGCGAGAATCCGAGGGTGCCGCGCACGATGGACGCTGCAGCCTCGACGTTCTCGCTCTCCCGCTTCGTCGAGGAAGTCCGCGCCGTCGCCCCGGTCGCTGGACGCGCGCTCGACGTTGAATGGCTGCCCAACGGGAGAACGACCCTTGTCTTTCGAGTGATCGAGGAGGGCCGGAGAGGGGATGTGACCGTCGCGGGCCCGCGGACGCGGGCGCTGTTCAAGAACGCAACCGGCGTCGCGCGGGCGGTGATGCTTCAGTTCAAGCCAGGCTGGTCGGGGCCGCTGCTGGGCGTGGCAGCGAACGCGCTGACGGACCGGATCGTCCCGCTGGAAGACATCTGGGGCCGTTCGGGCGGCGACCTCTGCCTCGATCTCCTCGCGGCGCAAAGCCTGCCAGAGGTGCTTGACCGACTCTCCCACGCGGTCGCCCTGCGTACCCGCCAGACCTCCGAACCGGCATCGGCGCGGCTCGCTCGCCGCGCGGTTCGCCTGCTCGAAGGAGACGAGGTCCGGGTGGAGCGCGTGGCGGAGCGGCTCGGCGTCACGGCGCGGCATCTTCGCCGCGCCTTCACGGAGAGCGTCGGCATCGGGCCGAAGGATTTCGCGCGGAGCGTTCGCCTGCAGCGTGCCGTGCGGCGGGCGGCGAGCTCGAAGGACTGGGCACGCATCGCCGCGGACGCGGGCTATTACGACCAGGCGCACCTCATCGCCGACTTCCGGGAGCTCGTCGGGCTCACACCGGGCGCCTTCCTGAAGCGCGCGGGCGCGCGGGGCGGCGAGGCCATGGCCGGGGGCGCCCCCTAGCGCCGACGCTCGGACGCGGAGCGCCCCGGGCCCCCCCGGCGCGCTGCTCAGGTGCCCGAGGCCGACGCGAGGCAGGCGTCGAGCTCGGGGGTGTCCCGCCAGCCGCACTGGCCGGACGCGTCGCGCTCGCAGACGCCGAGCGTGCCGTAGCACGCGTACTCCTCGCGCCACTCGCACGTGGTGAACACTTCCTGGTCCGCGCAGACCTGCCCGCTGCAGCCGGTGACCAGGCAGCGCCCGGGGCCGCCGCCAGGCGGCGCCTTCAGCGCGTCCCCGCCGCCGAGGCACGCAGTGAGCTCCGGCGTCTGCCGCCAGCCGCACTGGCCGGACGCGTCTCGCTCACAGATGCCGTAGTCGCCGTAGCACGCGTACTCCTCGCGCCACTCGCACGTGGTGTACACGACCTGGTCCGCGCAGACCTGCCCGCTGCAGCCGGTCGGCCGACAGCGGCCGGGCTTGATCCCCCCGGCCGCCGCAGAGACGAGCTCGGCGGGCGCGCTGTCCACGCCATCGAGCTCGGGGACGGCCTGGCCGCAGCCGTCGTCATTCGCCCCGGCGAGCAGCGGGGCGCACAAGAGGAGCACCGTGAAGGCAAACCGATGACGCGTGGTGAAAGACTTCATCAAAGACCTCCTTAACAAAAAAAACGGGCATGCGCAGGGGCGCACCCGCGAAGCATGAAAGCCGGTAGACTGCGGGCGCGGATCGCGTCGGGCCAAGGTCGACGCTTACTGGTGTCGTGAGCCCGAAAAAAAACGGACCCGAGCGTCGCATCAGGCACCCCGAATTGTTGCCGTCTCCGCAAGGAGCGAGCACGCCAGGTAAAATCGCCCTTCGCGACGCTCCCCGGCGCCTTTCGCGCTGGAGGTCAAGATGGAGGTCCTGTACGCCCGCTGCTGCGGGCTCGACGTGCACAAGGAGACCGTCGTTGCATGCGTCCGGATCCAGGAGCCCCGAGGCCGCGCAAAGACGACGGTGCGTTCGTTCGGCGCGACCACGGCCGAACTCCTCGAGCTACACCAGTGGCTCACCGAGCAGGGCTGCACGCACGTGGCGATGGAGTCGACGAGCGTCTACTGGAAGCCGGTCTTCAACCTGCTCGAGGGCAGCTTCGAGGTGCTGCTCGCCAACGCGCGGCACATCAAGGCCGTCCCGGGCCGGAAGACCGACGTCAAGGACTGCGAGTGGATCGCCGACCTGCTCGCGCACGGACTCATCCGGGCGAGCTTCATCCCGCCCGCCCCGATCCGGGAGCTGCGGGACATCACACGGCATCGCAAGAGCCTGATCCGTGACAAGGCCACCCTGGCCAACCGCGTGGGCAAGCTGCTGGAGACCGCCAACATCAAGCTGAGCAACGTCGTCTCCGACGTGCTTGGCGTGTCCGGCCGCGCGATGCTCGCGGCGCTCATCGCCGGCGAGCGCGATCCGAAGAAGCTTGCGGCGCTCGCCCGGGGCCGGCTCATCCCCAAGGCCGAGCAGCTTGCCGAGGCGCTGCGCGGTGGATTCTCGAGCCATCACGCGTTCTTGCTGGAGCAGCTCTTGAAGCAGATCGACCATCTCGCCGAGCTGATCGCCGCATGCGACGCCAGGGTCGTCGACCTGTGCCAAGCGCACCGCGAGCCGCTGCAACGGCTCCGGACCATCCCCGGCGTCGCGCAGCGGACGGCCGAGGTCCTGCTGTCGGAGATCGGGCTCGACATGACGCGCTTCCCGACCGCGGGTCACCTCGCCTCCTGGGCGCGGATGTGCCCAGGCAACAACGAGAGCGCGGGGAAACGACGCAGTGGCGCGACCGGCACCGGCAACAACTGGCTGCGCACCACGCTGCTGGAGTCGGCGTGGGCTGCCTCACGATCACGCAAGACGTACCTCGGCGCGCAGTACCGCCGGATCGCGCGCCGCCGTGGGCCCAAACGAGCGGCGACCGCGGTGGCGCACAGCATCCTGGTCATCGCGTTTTACGTTCTGCGCGACGGCGTGGAGTACCGGGATCTCGGGCCAGACTATTTCGACCGCGCCAATGCGGCCAAGCTCACCAAGTACCACCTCCGGCGCCTGGCCGAGCTGGGGTACGAGCTGCCCCAGCCTCGTGCCCAGCCCGGAGCGTAGGCTTTCTAGGTAAAGGAACAAAGTACGGAGTGCCCGGAAGGGGCGAGCTCCTGTCCTTAGATCACACGGCGGCCCCCCGCAACCCGCAGCGTTCATTCGGTGTCCCGGGCTCAGCGGCGTCGGCACACTGCGGCACATTCGCGGCAGAGTCGTCCCGAATGCCTTCTTTTTATTCGATCAACAATTGCACCATGATTGATCCTTGGTGCGACCGGAAGCGATGATGATTCGACTTGCGACAGCGATCTTGATGGATCGTGTGCTCGTTGGAGCGGCGGCGAAGCCAACGGCGGCAGGCGGCCCGTGCTCGGACGAGGGGGCTGGGTGCCGCTACGACGAGGGCGGCGCGTACGTCAGCGGTCAGACCTGCACCGGCGGTCTCTGGACCGAATCCGCCCCCGGCTGCTGAGGACATCGCCTCCGCCGGCGGCCTTGTCCACGGTAGGCCCCCGCGGAGGGAGCACCTCCCCCCGCACCAGCTACATCCTTGGACGATGCGCTCCCCTCCCCCGGCGCGCAGCGCGGCGGCTCACCCGAGCCGCCGCGCGCTCCTCTCGATCACGGTGCGACCCGGGTCATTTGACCTCGGTGCGGCACGTCGCGCTGCAGTCGTCGCCGCTCGCGGTGTTGCCGTCGTCGCACTCCTCGTACGGCTGCTGCCGCACGCCGTCGCCGCAGTGCGGACCGAACACGCAACCCGGAGCGCACTCGCCGTAGCCGCCGTCGTTCTCCGCGTCGTCGCACTCCTCCTCCGGCGTCTGCGTCACCCCGTCGCCGCAGCGCGGGCCGTACACGCAACCGGGCGCGCACTCGCCGTAACCGCCGTCGTTCACGCCGTCGTCGCACTGCTCGCCGAGGTCCGCCTGCCTGACCCCGTCGCCGCAGACCGCGCCGATCCGGCAGCCGAGGCACCCCATGGAGCCGTCGTTCACGCCGTCGTCGCACTCCTCGCCCCACTCGCCCTGGGTCACCCCGTCGCCGCACTGCGCCGCGGTGCCGCACTCCGGCGTGCAGCCGCCGTAGCGACCGTCGTTCACGCCGTCGTCGCACGTCTCGTTCGGCATCTGGACCACCGCGTCGCCGCACCGCGGCCCGACGAGGCAGTCCGTCGTGCAGCCGCCATACCGGCCGTCGTTCACGCCGTCGTCGCACGTCTCGCCGAACTGGCTGTTGATCTCCGCGTCGCCGCAGCGAGGCGCCGCCACGCACCCCGGCGCGCAGGCCCCCGAGCCGTAGCCGCCGAGGTTGGTGCCGTCGTCGCAGATCTCGTACGGCGTCGTCCGAATGCCGTCGCCGCAGTAGAGCCCGAGCTCGCACCTCGTCGAGCACTTCCCGTACCCCGCGCCGTTCTCGCTCCCGTCGTCGCACTCCTCGTCCGCCGTGACGATCCCGTCGCCGCACACCGGCTCGCAGCGGGACGGGGCCGCGTTGAAGCCGCCGAGCGTCAGCTTGTAGCTCGACCCCGTGACGTGGCGCTCCGCCTGGAAGACGACGACCTCGTAGACGCGCCCCACCGTGAGGCCGAGCTCATCCATGAGCAACGTCCCGCGGTTGTCCGCCAC
Source organism: Sorangium sp. So ce836 (assembly GCF_028553905.1). Lineage (NCBI taxonomy): Bacteria > Pseudomonadati > Myxococcota > Polyangiales > Polyangiaceae > Sorangium > Sorangium sp. So ce836. Next base: position 9,209,775 of record NZ_CP102233.1, read on the forward strand.
CCCGCCGATCTCGCCGGTCCCCATCGGGGCGTGGATGCCGCCGAGGTCGATGCGGAGCCGGTTGTTGAGGAACACCCAGACGTCGTCGTCCCCGTAGAAATCGAGCCGCTCCCCGCCGTGGTACTCGAACCAGTAGCGGACCTCGCTCGTGAAGTAGAAGTTGTGGTTGCCCGCAGGGGACCAGTTGTCGAACGGATCGCCCGCCGCGCGGCTCGCCTCGCGCTGCGCCACCGGCACCGACGTGTCCTGCCAGCCCCGGCCGTCGAGCGGGAAGAACGTGTGATCCTCGAAGCGGAACACGTCCGACGTCCCGATCCGCGCGAGCGTGAGCCAGTCCACGACCGTCTTCGAGAGGGACGAGTCGTTGTACCACCGGTTGAAGTCCGTCGCGTTCGTGAGGAAGGCGTTCGGCCGCGCCGCCGCGAACTGCGGCTTGTTGTCCGCGCCGAGGAGGTTCTGCACGATGCCCGTCACGACGGCGTTCGGCGGGTTCGTGTCGGGCTCGAAGTTCGGGGCGTCCTCCTTGAAGTCGCGGTACACGATCGGCACGCGGAGCTGGTCGCCGAGCGCCACGTCGTTCGTGCAGCTGTACCCCGGCTCGATGGTGCACGTGGACGAGCAGCCGTCCCCGTCCCTCGTGTTGCCGTCGTCGCACGCCTCGCCGCCGAGGCGCAGCCCGTCGCCGCACGCCGACGTGCAGCCGGTCTCGCCGCAGTCCGGCTCGACCTGGCAGAACGGCGTGCAGCCGTCGCCCATCGTGTTGTTGCCGTCGTCGCACGGCTCGGAGCCCTCGCGCTTCCCGTCGTTGCAGACGGTGTCCCGGCAGACGTAGCCGCCGGGCGCGGTCTCGCACACGACGCCCGGCTCCCACTTGCACGCGGCGCTGCATCCGTCCCCGTCCCTCGTGTTGCCGTCGTCGCACTCCTCCCGCCCGACGACCCTCCCGTCGCCGCAGACCGCCGTGCAGCGCCGCCCGGCGCGCGCGCAGTCGAACCCGGGCTCGATCTGGCACGTGGCGGAGCACCCGTCGCCGGAGACCGTGTTGCGATCGTCGCACCCCTCGCCGACGCCGATCTGGCCGTCGCCGCAGACGACCGTGAAGACGCAGTGCACGCCGTCCGGGCACACCCAGCCGGCCTCGACCTGGCAGCTCGGCGAGCAGCCGTCGCCCGGCTCCACGCCGCCGTCGTCGCACTGCTCGCTCGGCCGCAGCAGGCCGTCGCCGCAGCGCTCGACCGGCCTGCACGGCTTCCCCGGCTGGGGGCAGGTGATGTTGCCGGGGTCCTCGAGCGCGCAGACCTCGGAGCACCCGTCTCCGCCCACCGCGTTGCCGTCGTCGCAGGTCTCCCCGCCCGAGACGCGCGCATCGCCGCACGAGTGGAGCCGGAAGCACGGCTCCCCGGCCCTCGGGCAGATCCAGTCGCCCGGCTCCCGCTGGCAGCGATCGTCACAGCCGTCGCCCGAGACCGTGTTCCCGTCCTCGCAGCTCTCCCCGGGCTCGATCGCGCCGTTGCCGCACGCGATCGTCGTGCGGCAGGGCTCCCCCGGCGGGCACTCGCAGTACGGCTCCACCTTGCACGCGCCGGAGCAACAGTCGCCGGGCAGGCTGTTGCCGTCGTCGCACTTCTCGGTGTCCTGGTTGATCTCGCCGTCGCCGCACGCCGCGTCGACCGCGTCGCACTCCGGCGGAGGATCCGGCGACTCGCACGGATCGCCCCCGCTGCCGCCGGTCCCGGAGCCGACGGTGATGAACCCGCCGAACGCCCCGGAGCTGTCGTCGGTCCCGCCGGTGCCCGACGTGCCGCTGCCGCCCGCGCCGCCCACGCCGCTGCCCGCGCCGCCATCGCCGCCGCCGCCGCCGTCGTCCCCGCAGGCGGCGAGCGGACCGGCAAGCAGGACGAGGAGCACGGAAGAAGTAAGTCTCTTTCCCAAGCGCATTGATGCCACCATCCCAACTCGCTGAAGAGCGTCGTGTTGTTCAACCCGCGCCGCCAGGCGCCCCGGCCTTCGGGTGCGCCGCCGGAGGCGGCGTGGGCGCGCGCCGCACAGCGCTCGCGCGCGGATGCGCGCGTAGGTCGCCCTCGTTACCGGCACATCGCAACGCAACACCCCCCGTGCGGCAAGCGGATTTGACGCCGCAGCGGCATTGCGACGCGCCGGTCGCCGGGACGCGAGGAAATCCGCGGGCGGCGCGCGGCCGGCGGGGAGCAGAGCGGGCTTGACATCCCGGCGCGCGGCCCCGCCCGGGCGCGCGATCGCCATCTCGCCCCCCGGACGCGGCGAACGGCGGTAACCTGGCCGCTGGCGAGCCGAGGCCCGCGCGGATTCGACGCGGGGGCGGGCCTCGAGCCTGACCACACGGAGCATGCATGGTGTCGACAGGGGCCTTGGACGGCGCGGCCCAGATCGCGGGGGCTCCCCCCCCGCAGACGGCAGAGTCGCTCGATGGGGGCAATTACGAGGTCATCCGCCGGCGGCTCGTCGAGCGCGCCGAGGAGCTCGGCCGCCGCGCCGAGGCGCTCAACGCGCGGCGAAAGCAGGTGTTCGGCGGCGCCGACCTCGCGCTCCTCGAGAACGCGCGCGTCAGGACCGAGAACAACTGCCTGCCGCGCGACATCGTGAGCATCCGGGGCAAGCTGCTCGTCGGCTACCTCGTGTTCATGGGGCTGAAGGAGGTGAACGTCGGCGACGTCTTCAGCCTCCACCGCTTCGCGAAGGACGGCGGCGCCATCGACCTGTCGCACGTGCCGCTCGACGAGGGCGACGCGTTCCTCGGCGACCCCGTCTTCGTCAAGGAGTTCAAGGACCTCCACCGCTACGTCAAGGAGCCGCGGCTGCTCCAGCTCCGGCGCAGCGACAGCAGGCTGCTCGCCATCTTCCAGGTCGGCGCGTCCGAGCGCGACGTGAAGGTGTTCCGCTGGAGCATCGACGCGACCGGGCGCACCCGCTACCTCGACGCGCGCGGCGACGAGGACAACGTCCGGCCGCGGACGCACGACTTCGCGTGGACGCAGACCACGCGCGACGACCACGTGCAGGGCAAGCACCCGCACGTCTCCATCCTCGGCGAGATCTTCGTCGAGACGGTCGGCGGCGACCTCACGGTCAAGATCGAGAACAACACGGCCACGGGGCTCGGCATCTACCGCGAGCCGGTCGACGACGCGGGCCAGGCGCTCGACGACGCCGACATCCAGTACGCGCGGCTCGGGCCGCTCATCCTGCTCAAGATCAAGCCGTTCCGGGAGCCGTCGTACCGCTACCTCGTCTACAACGGCCGCACCCGGAAGGTCGCGCGCATCGACGCGATCGGCCTCACCTGCCTGAGCCTCCCCGAGGACCAGGGCATCGTCTTCCCGAACGGCTACTACCTCGTCACCGGCGAGACGAAGCGCTTCGAGGGCAGCACCGAGAGCCTCGTCTTCGAGCGGGTCATCCGCTCGCCGAACGGGGAGGACGTGCTCTACGTGTTCCACCAGGTCGTCGAGGGGCGCTACGTGCTCTTCCCGTACAACCTGATCCGCAAGGAGATCGCGACCCCGATCCAGTGCCACGGCTACAGCCTCTTCGACGACGGCAAGATGGTGATCTTCCGCGCCGCGAGCGAGGAGCCGACCCGCGTCCACCCGATGCAGATCTGGCAGACGCCGTTCATGACCGCGGAGTTCGCGGCGTCGGCGCCGACCGACGGCTCGTACCTCGCCAAGGTGGGCAACGCCGACCTCGTGCGCGGGATCTCTGACGCGCTCAGCATGCGGCGCGCCGCGCTCGAGGCGTCGCCGACCCGCCAGACGTACGAGGACCTCATCCGGACCGCCGAGCGGATGACCGACGCCTTCTACTGGCTCGGCCACGCCGAGGCGGGCGACCTCCTGTCGACCGTGAACGAGCTCCGGGCCGTCTCCGAGAGCATCGTCGACGAGTTCGAGAAGGTCGAGGCCATCAAGGCCCGCGCGGCGAGCGCGCTCGCCGAGACCGAGGCGGCGCAGCGGCAGCTGCTCGGCGGGGTCCGGCCGGAGGACGCGGCGAGCGTCGACGCGTTCCTGAAGGCCCTGACCGCGCTGCGGCGGCAGCGGGGGCACCTCATCACGCTCCGCGAGCTCAAGTACATGGACCTCGGCCGCGTCGACGCCCTCGAGGCCGAGATCGTCGCGCGGGCCGACGAGGTGAGCCGCGCGTGCGTGACGTTCCTCCTCGGCGACCACGCGTTCCGGCCGCTGGCCGACCGGCTCGCGGGCCTCATCGCGAAGATCGAGGCGGTCGCGAGGTCGTCCGAGCTCGCGCCGTTCGCCGCGGACCTCGACGCCGTGAGCGAGGGGCTCTCGGTGCTCGCCGACATCGTCGCGGGCCTCAAGGTCGACGACCCCACGGCGCGGACCCGCATCCTGGAGGGGATCAGCGAGGTCTACGCGCAGCTCAACCGCGCGCGCGCCACGCTCGGCGCCCGCGGCAAGGACCTCCGGGGCGCCGAGGGGCGCGCCGAGTTCGGCGCGCAGTTCAAGGTGTTCGGCCAGAGCGTCGCGAGCGCGCTCGCGGTCTGCGACTCGCCCGAGCGCTGCGACGCCGAGCTCTCGAAGCTCCTCGTCCAGCTCGAGGAGCTCGAGGGCAAGTTCGGCGAGTTCGACGAGTTCCTGGGCGAGCTCGCGGCCAAGCGCGAGGAGGTGAACGACGCGATCGCCGCGCGGCGGCAGGCGCTGCTCGACGAGCGGCAGCGGCGCGTCGCGAACCTCGTCGCCGCCGCGGACCGGATCGTCCAGGGGGTCTCGCGGCGGGCGCGCACGTTCGCGACCGTGGACGAGCTCAACACGTACTTCGCGTCCGACGCGATGGTCGCGAAGATCCGCGACCTCGCGGCGAGCCTGCACGCGCTCGGCGACAGCGTGAAGGGGGACGAGGTCGAGGCGCGGCTCAAGTCGGCGCGGCAGGACGCGCTCCGGGCGCTGCGCGACCGCGAGGACCTGTTCGAGGGCGGCGGCGACGTCATCAAGCTCGGCCGCCACCGCTTCAACGTGAGCACGCAGGCCCTGGAGCTCACGCTGGTCCCGCACGGCGACGGGCTCGCGCTGCACCTCACCGGCACCGACTTCTTCGAGCCGATCGAGGATCCGGCGCTAGAGGGCGCGCGCGACCTCTGGGGCCAGGAGCTCGTGAGCGAGACCGCGGACGTCTACCGGGGCGAGTTCCTCGCGGGCTCGATGCTCCTCGACGCCGAGGCGGGGCGCGGCGGGCTCTCGATCGAGCGGCTGCGCGAGGCGTCGCTCGGCCCGGGCGGGCTGCTCGCCGCGGTGCGCGCGTACGCCGCCGATCGGCACGACGAGGGCTACGAGCGCGGCGTCCACGACGCGGACGCCGCGCTCGTCCTGGAGAAGCTGCTCGCGCTGCGCGCCACGGCGGGGCTGCTCCGCTTCGGCAGCGCGCCGCGGGCCCTCGCCTGCCTCCACTGGGCGGGGCTCGACCCGCGCGCCCGGGATCTCGCGCACCGGCGGGCGCGGAGCCTCGGCCGGCTCGCGGCGCAGCTCGGCCCGGGCGAGGCGCGGGCGGCGCTCGCGGCCGAGCTCGCGCAGGGCGTGGCCGCGACGGCGGCGGCGCACCGGCTCGCGGCGGACGTGAGCGGCGCGGCGGACGTGCGCGTCGCGGCGCGGTACCTCGTCGAGGAGCTCGCGGCGGAGCGCCCCCGGTTCGTGACCAGCGACGCCGCGCTCGCGCTGCGCGACGCGCTGCTCGCGCGCCTCGACCTCGAGGGGAGCCGCGCGGCGTTCGAGGACGACCTCCGGCAGCTCGAGAAGCACCCGGCCGAGCGGCTGGAGCTCGCGCTGGCGTGGCTGCGGGGGCTCACCGCGCGGGACGCCGCGTGGGCCCCGATGGGCCACCTCGCGCTCGAGGCGGCGGTCGTCCTCGTGACGGAGCGGCACCTCGAGCGGGAGCCGAGCGGGGCCGTGACCGAGGCGCGCGTGGAGGGGCTGCTCGGCCAGCACCCGCGCATCAAGGAGCGCGCGATCGCGCTCCGGCTCGACGAGTTCCTGAGCAGGATCGAGGAGTTCTTGCGCGAGCGGGCGCCGCGCTACCGCGCCTACCGCAAGGTGCGGAGCGAGATCGCGGAGCGGGAGCGGCGGCGGCTGCGCCTCGGGGAGTTCGCGCCGCGGGTGCTCACGTCGTTCGTGCGCAACCGGCTCATCGACGAGGTGTACCTGCCGCTCGTCGGCGCGAACCTGGCGAAGCAGCTCGGGGCCGCGGGCGACGTGAAGCGCACCGACCTCATGGGCATGCTGCTGCTCATCTCGCCGCCGGGCTACGGCAAGACGACGTTGATGGAGTACGTCGCGAGCAAGCTCGGCCTCGTGTTCATGAAGGTGAACGGCCCGTCGCTCGGCCACGAGGTCACGTCGCTCGACCCGGCCGAGGCCCCGAACGCGACCGCGCGCCAGGAGGTCGAGAAGATCAACCTGGCGTTCGAGATGGGCAACAACGTGATGCTCTACCTCGACGACATCCAGCACACGAACGCGGAGCTCCTGCAGAAGTTCATCTCGCTCTGCGACGGGCAGCGCCGGGTCGAGGGCGTGTGGCGGGGCCGGACGAAGACGTACGACCTGCGCGGCAAGAAGTTCTGCGTGGTGATGGCGGGCAACCCGTACACGGAGTCAGGCGCGCGCTTCCAGATCCCCGACATGCTGTCGAACCGGGCCGACACCTACAACCTCGGCGACATCCTCGACGGCAAGGAGGAGCTGTTCGCGCTGAGCTACCTGGAGAACGCGCTCACCTCGAACCCGACGCTCGCGCCGCTCTCGGGGCGGGCGCCGGGGGACACGCACAAGCTCATCCGGATGGCGCGGGGCGAGGCCATCGCCGCGACGGAGCTCGAGCACGCGTACTCCGCGGCGGAGGTCGCGGAGATCGTCGCCGTGTTCGAGCGGCTCTTCCGGGTGCAGAGGGTGCTCCTGTCCGTGAACCTCGAGTACATCCGGAGCGCGTCGCAGGACGACGCCTTCCGGACCGAGCCGCCGTTCAAGCTGCAGGGCAGCTACCGCAACATGAACAAGCTGGCCGAGAAGGTCGTCTCGGCGCACACGCCCGAGGAGATCGAGCGGCTCGTCGACGATCACTACGTGAGCGAGTCGCAGACGCTGACGACGGGCGCCGAGCAGAACCTGCTCAAGCTCGGCGAGCTGCGCGGGCGGCACTCGCCCGAGCAGCGCGCGCGGTGGGAGGAGATCAAGAAGGGGTACCAGCGCATCAAGCGCATGGGCGGCAAGGAGGACGATCCGGTCGTGCGCGTGACCGGGACGCTCTCGATGCTCGGCGAGCAGCTGGAGGGCATCCGCGGGGCGATCGGCAAGGCGGCCGCGGCGGCGCAGGCGGGGGACGGGCGGGCGCGGGAGGTGAAGCAGTGGCTCGCGCCGGAGCTCGAGCGGCTCTCCGCGGCGCTCAAGGGGGTCGCGCAGCCGAAGGTCGAGGTGAAGGTCGAGACCGATCGATCGGTGTCGGAGTTCGTGGGCCACCACCTCTCGCTGGTCGAGCGGATCGTCGCGCCGCTCGCGAAGGCGACCACGCAGAGCGCCTTCGGCATCCGGGCGATCGAGGCGCAGATCGCGGAGCTCGGTCAGGCGCTCCGGTCGCTCGACGAGAAGGTCCGCGGGGCGGCGCGGCCCGAGGCCCAGCCGCCGCCGGGCGAGCGGCCTGGTGAAGCAGACCACGCGCGCGGGCGCGGAGGTGCGTGAGCGGATCACAGCGCCCGAGCCCCGCCGACGCGCGACCGCGGCGCCGCGCCAGGCGGGCGACCGCGCTGGGCAGAAGTCTGCAAGAGGAGTAGAGGGGGGTCCCTCGTGCGTGTTATCACCGAGCCGCGACGCGTATCGTCAGCGATGGCCTGGACTCGAAGCCCCGCGCTCCGGCGCCGGGCAGGCAGGAGCTTCGGCGCATGAAGATGATGACCCTCGGACCCTTTGATGGGAACGCCTGGCTGCTCGGACGGAAGATCGAGCGAACGGTCGCCGAGTGGAAGGAGCCGGCGCGGCTCGCGATCGTGGCGTTGCCGAGCGGGACGAAGCACGAGGAGTATCTCGCCGCGGTCGAGGACGCGACGGGCGTCCCGGTGGTCGGGGCCACCACGGGCGGGGTGTCGTTCACGGAGCGGGGCTTCAGCAGGAGCGGCGTGTCGTGCGCGTTCCTCGGGGGCGCGAACGTCGAGGTGACGTGCGCTGCGGCGCGCGAGCTGCGGGCGGATCACGGCAAGAGCGTGCGGGCGGCGCTGAGCGACATGGACGAGGCGGTGTCGAGCAACGGCCCGCGCAGCGGCGCGCCGAGCTCGATCCTGGTGCTGGCGGACGCGTTCGCGTGCGACGGGGACGAGCTGGTGGCCGCGCTGCGGCAGGGGGTGCCGCCGCACATGCGGGTGTTCGGCGGGACGGCGGGCGACGGGTGGACGTTCGAGGGGGCGCGGGTGTTCCTGGGTCGGAAGGCGCTGACGGACGCGGCGGTGCTGGTGCGGCTGACGCACCGGCACCGGGTGAACCTCGACGTGGTGCACGGGTTCCGGGCGGCCGAGGGTGGGCGGGATTTCACGATCACGGACATCGAGCGGAACGTGCTCCGGACGCTGGACGGGCAGCCGGCGGCGCGGGTGTACGAGGAGGAGCTGTCGCGGCTCGGGCTGCGGTCGCCGGGCGAGGGGCTGCTCCAGACGATGGCGAAGCACGCGCTCGGGGCGAAGACGCCGTTCGGGGAGGCGCTGAAGATCCGGTCGCCGATCGCGATCCGGGGGGACGGGGCGGTGGTGCTGACCGGGGGGCTTTCGCGGGGGCAGGTCGTGCGGGTGGTGAGCGCGACGGCCGACGCGCTGCTGCAGGCGGCGAAGGGGCTGTCGACGAAGGTGCTCGGGCCGCTGCCGGCGGTGTCGGGTGCGCTGGTCTTCGACTGCGCGTCGCGGTTCCGGTTGCTGGGGGAGCGGTACCGCGACGAGGTGCGGGCGTTCCTGTCGCCGAACGCGGCGCCGCATCCGATGTTCGGGGTGGCGTGCTACGGGCAGATCGCGAAGTTCGGTGGGAGCGTCGAGGGGTTCCACAACACGAGCGCGGTCATGGTGGCGTGGGGGGAATCGGACCAGGGGACGGGGCCGGCCAGCGGGTGACGGCCTTCGCGGGGTGGGGTCTTGCCGAGCTGCCCGGCCCCCGGAGAGGGAGCTCGCCGCGCGGCGGACGATGGATGACCTCGCCCTTCTCGAAGGTGCGATGACGCTGCACGGCTGATCGTGGCACGCCTCGTGTCTGCACGGCGGCGAGCGTGTCACCGAACCGCCATCCATCGGGGGACGTCTGGAGGGGAATCCACGCCGAGGGGCGTCGAGCGACGTCCAGCGCGGCTGACGCGATGTCCGTGCATGGCGCGCCGGCTCCGCTGCGAGAGGGCTCATGTCGAAGCTGAAGACGCACGAACCCGTCGACGCGGGAGGGACGATCGCCGGCAAATACAGGCTCGTCGAGAAGATCGGCGAGGGAGCCATGGGATCCGTGTGGTCGGCGATCAACATCGCCACCGGACGGGAGGTGGCGCTCAAGCGGATGATCCGCCCGGAGCCGGAGCTGCGGCTGCGGTTCGAGCGGGAAGCGCGCAGCTGCGGGGCGCTCCAGCACCGGAACATCGTCGATGTCTACGACAGGATCGAGACGGCCGGAGAACCGTTCCTGGTGATGCAGCTGCTCTCGGGCGAGACGCTGGCCGACCTCCTCGCGCGCAGGCGACGGGTCGAGCCGGAGATCGGCGCGGCCATCGGCAGAGACGTCGCGAGGGGCCTCGCGGCAGCGCACGCGCTCCACATCGTCCACCGCGACCTCAAGCCGTCCAACATCTTCTTGCACCGCGAGCCCGGCGCGGAGGGGTGGGTCGTCAAGGTGCTGGACTTCGGCGTCGCCAAGGACCTATCCGCCAGCGACGGGCTCCACACCATGCCAGGCGGAGCCGTCGGGTCCCCGCTGTACATGAGCCCGGAACAGGTCAGGGCCGACAGGGATATCGATCATCGCTCCGATATCTGGTCGCTCGGCATCGTGCTGTTCGAGATGCTCACCGGAGAGCGACCGTTCCGGGGAGACGCCACCGCGGTGTTCGCGGCCATCCTGACCGGGGAGATCCCTAGCCTGGCGCGGACCCTGTGGCGCGCGGACCGGCGGCTCGTGGACATCGTCGCCCGCTGCATGCGACGAGACCGCGAGGAGCGGTTCGGGACGGCGGCAGAGATCGCCGAGCGGCTCGGCGCGATCGCGACGACGAGAGGAGCGCTGTCCGCCGTGCCAGGGAACGCGCGCGAAGAGACGGCACCGCCAGAGGCGCCGGCGCAAGCCGCGCTCTCGACGCCGGCCTCGGGCGCCGACGGCACGGCGAACGCCACGGACGCCAGCGAGGGCGCAGCGAGCCACCGGCCGGACCCCGGGACCTCGACGACACCGCTGATCGCGAGCTCAACGCAGGTGAGCCCGGACGCCGGGATCCTCCCGCCCGGAGCGCCCCGTCCGCCGAGGCCGAATGAGCGGCTGAGACGGAACCCCTGGATCGCCGCCGCGGCGCTCGCGCTGGGCGCGCTCGCCGCGGCGGCGCTGGCCCTCTCCGGGAGACCGCCGCCTCGCGCCGCCTCCGCGCCGCCGCAGGGACACCTCCGCGCGCCGGAGCCGACGCCGTCTCCGGAGCCCCACGCGACGACAGCGAGCCCGCCGGCACCACCGCCGCCTCCGGCGCAGGCCGATGAAACCACGGGGCCGGTGCCGGCGGACGAAGCACGCATGACGCGCGAGCCGCCGGCGCCCGCGCCGACATCCAAGCAGCATGTGCCCGCGCCGTCCGCCGGCACGCCATCGCAGAAGGCGCCCTCGCCGCGAAGACCACCGGCAGGCGGCCCCTGCGTGGGAAAGACGGGATTTCTGCGGACCCTCTGTCTCGACAAGCACTCTCGACGGCGCAGCCCCGACGATCGCTGGTGATCTGGTGATGAGGAGCGGCGATCCCCAGGGGCAAGCGCGCTGTCGTGCACACCGGGCCGCGGCGCCGCGAGGGCGCTGCGCCGCGGCCGGGGCGGCGCGCCTGGGTCGCACGGGCGCCCGCGCGCGCCCAGGTCATCGATGCGCAGGAGGACCATCATGGCGGGTGTTGTGACGATCTGGGGCCGGCGCGCGGCCGGAGCGGCGCTGGGCGCGCTCCTCTGCGCGGCCGCCGTGGAGCCGGTCGCGCTGGCGGAGACCCCGGACACGCCAGGGGCGCCGCGCGACGACGGCGCGCGCGCGGCGCAGATCTACAGCGTAGGGGTCGCGGCGGCCAGAGAGGGGCGCTGGCCGGAGGCCTACGCGGCCTACCTCGAGGCGTGGACGCTCAAGCAGCATTTCCAGATCGCGGCGAACCTGGCGCAGGCGGAGCTCAAGCTCGGAAAGCACCGCGACGCCGCCGAGCACATCGCGTTCTTCCTGCGCGAAGCCGAGGGCGTGAGCGAGCGCGATCGCGCGCGGGCGCGCCGGATGCTCGATGAGGCCAAGGCGAAGATCGCCACGCTCACGCTCATCGTGAGCCGCGAGCGGGCGACGGTGCTCGTCGACGGCGCCCCGGCGGGGACGTCGCCGCTCGGGCGAGAGGTGTATGTCGAGCCGGGGCAAAGGACGCTCGAGGCGCGGCTCCAGGGTGAGCGCCCGGCGAAGGCCTCGGTGACGCTCGCGCCGGGAGCGTCGCAGGCGGTGGAGCTCCGGTTCGCGGAGCGCGCCGCGCCGGCGCCGGCGATCCAAGCCCGGACGCCGCCCCAGCGACCGCCTCCGGCCGCGGATCGCGGCGCCGCGGGGCCGAGCGTGGCGCTCGTCGCCGCGGGCGGCGCGGCCACGGGGCTCGCGCTGGGCACGGCGGTCCTCCTGCGGGTCGTCGCCGATCGGAGCGCGCGCTCCGGCAGCGACGCGGCGGTGCCCGGCGCGGACTCCTGCTACGCGCGCGGGGCCGAGTCGCTCGGCGGCGCGCGGTGCCGCGAGGTGCACCGGCGCCGGCTCGAGGCCGCGCGCCTGTACGACGCCTCGGCCGGGGTGTTCGCCGCGGCCGGCGTGCTCGGCGCGGCGACCGTGGGCTATGCGCTGCTCGGATGGCTGCGGGCCGACGGGCGGCCCCCGGTGACGACCGCGCCCGTGGCGCTCGCTCCCGGAGCAGGGATCTCGCTGAACACACGATGGTGACATCGAGGAGCGACATCATGCGATATGGTCTGTTCGGCGACGCGCGCCGGCTCCGTTGCGCCGCCCTGCTCGCCGCGGCGCTCCACGCGACCGCGTGCCGTCAGGTACCGGAGTGCCTGCACTGCGCGGATCCGGATCCGATTCCGGGCACGCTTCCGGAAACGATGGACGGGTGCGGCGTGTTCGCGGACGCGAGCGCTCCTCCCGGCGGGGACGGGACGAGACACAGCCCGTACTCCCGGCTGCAAGAGGCGATCGACGGCGCGAGCGGCAAGCGGGTCTGCGCGTGCGCCGGCCAGCCGTTCGACGAGGCGGTGACGCTGCGGGCCGGGATCGAGGTCTTCGGGGGCTACACGTGCGAGGCGTGGACGAGGCCGCCGGGGGCGAGGAGCGCGATCCAGGGGCCACCGGGGCAGGTGGCGCTGACGCTGACGGCCGAGGCGGGCGGCGCGAAGGTGGAGGCGTTCGACATCTCCGCGGAGTCCGCGGAGGGCCGGCTGGGCGGGTCGGCGATCGCGGTGGCCGTGGCGGACGTCGCGGCGGAGCTGAGGGAGGTCACGGTGGTGGCCGGCGATGGGAAGAGGGGCAGCGACGCAGAGCCCGAGAGGGAGTCGGCGGAGTCGGGGGCGGACGCGCCGCGCGGGAGCGAGGCGGGAGCGCCGACGGCGCCGTGCATATCGAGTGCTCCGCAGGGCGGCCAGCCCGGGCTCACGATGTGCGGCGCCGTGGACACCCGCGGTGGCGCGGGTGGGCCCGGGGCGACGCTGCTCGATCCGGATCGGGCCCATCGCTCCGGAGAGCGAGGCGCAAACGGGGCCCCGACGCCCGACCCCACGACGACAGCGACTGGAAACGGGGGCTCGCTCGACGAACGCTGGACCGTCGTGTCCGCCGCCCAGGGTGCGCCCGGCGCCACCGGCACCCCCGGCGCCGGCGGCCGTCGCGAGTCGTTGACCCTCTCCGGAATCCAGGGTGGCGATGGCGCCGAAGGCACACGCGGCCAGCCAGGCCAGGGCGGCGGCGGGGGCGCAGGGGATATCCCGATGGGTCGGTGCACGCTCCCCAATGATGCGCTCCTCGCAGGCCCGAGCGGCGGCGGCGGAGGGGCGGGCGGATGCGGGGGCAAGGGCGGCGCCGGGGGGAGGGCCGGCGGCTCCAGCATCGGAATCGTGAGCCTCGGGACGAAGCTCGTCATGGTCGAGGTGATCGCCGCCGTCGGAGGAGCGGGCGACGGGGGAAACGGGGCGTCAGGGCAGAGCGGTGGACGCGGGGGGAGCGGCGCACCTGGCGGCGTCATCCTCGGTTATGATCTCTGGTCCAGCGACGGCAGGGGAGGAAATGGGGGCTCCGGCGGTGCGGGCGGCCCAGGGGGCGGCGGGCGCGGCGGCGACGCGCTCGGCATCGCCTACGCCATGTGCCCCGCCGCCTCGGGCATCGCGCAAGGGTTGACGGTCCGCTCCCTGGGCAACGCGGGTGTCGGCGGCAAGGGCGGAGACGACCGGCGGCCAGGTGTCGTATCGTCGCCGGGCGAGCCTGGCGTCAGGGCCGAGTGCTGGTGCTCCGAGACCAACGCCAGCTGCGGTGAGTGAGCGCTGGCGCGCCGCCGCGCCTCGCATGAAAGGCGAGCGGCCGCCGCGGGGGTCCAGCCACGTTCGCCGCGGCGCGGGAGAGCACGGGAGCAGCGCGGCGCTCTCGGCGCCAGCCCGCCTCCTCGTCCGACTTCCCCGCCGGCCGCCCTGGCCTTGAGCACCAATCAGCTTGAAACGCCCGAGATGAAGAGATTGGAACCACCGAGGCACAGGGGACACAGAGCGATTTTGTTGTTCCTCTGTGTCCTCTGTGCTTCGGTGATTCATTCTCTCGGGGCTTCAACCCGTTCGGTGTCCTAGTCGAACATGGGCGCGCTGTCGAACACCGTCGGCTCCGAGGTGTCCCTGGCCGCCGGCGCCCTTCGCGGAGCCCGCCTCGCCGGAGCGCGACGCGGCGCCGAGGTCCGCGCGGCCCGAGCGGTTTCCGCGGCCGCGGGCGGCGCCTTGGGCCCGCTCTGCACCTCCTGCACGGGCGGCGGCGGCGCCGCCGGCGGACTCGCCGTGATCGCGGCGAGCGGCGCCTCGGAATCCGCTCTCCTGTCCTCGCGCGCTGGGCCCGACGTGGCGCCGATCACCGCCGCCACCACGGCCAGTGTCGCGCCCGTGCCGAGGGCCGCCCTCCTGCCCCGCGCACGAGGCGCATCCGGCTCCTCCACGCGCCGCGGCCGCGCCTCGTCCCGCGTGGTTTCCGCCGCCTCGGCCTGCGCACTGCCGCACAGTGACGCGGCCGCCGCCTCGCTCACGACGGCCCGCGCGCTGCGCGTCGCGGCAGCCTCCGGCGCCTCGCCCCCCGGCGCCTCGCTCCCCGGCGCCTCGCCCCCCGCGGCCGGCGCCTCCGCCGGTCCGGTCCGCTCGCCGTCCGCGCCCGCGCCGGGCGCGCGCTGCGCCGCATAGCGCTCCCGCCAGCCCACGGCCCTCGGCATCGCCCCCGCGCCATACGGCCTCGCGCCGAGCACGGCGCTGGCGATCTCCGCCTCGTCCTCGGGCACCTCCTCGATGCGCAGGAGCCGGCCCGTGAGGTCCTCCGCCGCGATCTCGCGCTCGGGCACGATGCGCACCGACAACCCTCCTGGGATGTCCGCCTCTCGACCGGTGGAGATCGCGGTCCACCGCAGGTCCGAGCGGAAGAGCACCGCCGCGAGCCGGCAAGCGACGCTCGCGATCGATCCGAACGGCTCGCCGTCGCCGTGGGCGATGACCACCCGCCTCGGCAGCGCGCCGGCGTCGGCGACCCACGCCCAGGGCAGCTCGCTCCGCGGCAGGCGCGGAAGATCGCCGAACGCCTCCACGTACCGCGACAGCACCCCGGACACGCTGTCCGGCCGCTCCAGCGCCGCGCGCACGTACGCCCGATAAAACGCGTCCGCGGACGCGCCGGTCTCGCCGCCATCCATCGCGCGGCGGTGAAAGGCCGTGACCGCGTCCAGCAGCGACGCGCGGCGCACCTCGCGATCGACGGCGATGACGCCGTGGGCGAACGGCGGGTGCCCCCTGCCGGCGTGGTCCGTGGCGCCGCCGATCCGGAACGCGAAGATCAGGGCGATCGCGCCGTGGCCTGCCTCGTGCTGGGTATCGTCGCGCGAGAGATTGCCGATGGCGAACGCGTGCGCGCCGCTCGTCCGCGGCTCGATGTACTTCATCAGCCGCGCGAGGTGGCTGAAGTGCGTCGGCGTCAGGGGCCCTTGCGGGACCTCCGGGCCATACATGAGGTCGATCTGGTGCTCAGGGACGTTCCCGTGGAGCACATGATACCACGGCGCGTCGTCCGCGGCGCGGTAGCGCGGGGGCTCATAGCCCGCGGCGCCGGGGTCACTTCTGCCCATGGAGCTCGACCTGGGGCGCCGCGAGCCGCGCCGTCTGGGATACCGCTGCCGGCGGGTGGATGTCCTGCTTGATCCGCTGGAGGAGCTGACCGTCGTAGGCCTGCTTCGGCAGGATGCGCTCGACGAAGTGCGAGAACAGGTGGTGCGTGCTGTGACCGTAGCTCGCCGACCCCACGAGCACGCGGGTGTCGACGTGGTTCTTGAACCGCTCGATGCCCTCGATCAGCGGCCGGTAGTGCTTGCGCGCCTCCGCCTCGATCTCGACGGGAGTCCCGGCGAGGACGTCCGACTTGTTGATGAACAGGACGACGGCCTTGCACGCCGTCAGCGTCTTGGAGCCGAAGAAATAGCGCAGCGACTGCGGCTGAAACTCCCGGATCTGATCGTCTATCCGGGCCGGATCCACCTGCCGGCCGTCCTTGGCCGCGAGATCGACGACCATGAGCAGTCCGTGGATCTCGTCCATGACGAGCTCGTGCTGAGCCTCGACGAGGTGCTCTCCGCCCCAGTCGCCGATCTCGAAGATGTGCTCGACCAGCTCCTCCTTGGTGGACACGTGGCTGACGGTCCGCTCGTAACGCTCGATCTTCGTCCCCTGCACCTTGCCGAGATCGACGAGCGGATTGGCCCACTTCAGCGTGAGCGACGTCTTCCCGGTCCCCTTGATCCCGAGCGTCAGGATCTTGTACCGCTTTCGCGTGATCTTGGGCCGGACGTCCAGCTCCCGCCTCAGCCACTCGATCTCTCGCTGCTGCGCGTCGAGCCATTCGACCTTCTGTCGCTCTTCGCTCTGGGCGCGCTCGAGCGTCTCGCGGTCCTGGCGCTGCTCCGCGCGCAGCCGTTCCAGCTGCACGTTGGCTTGACGGAGGGCCTCTGCGTGCCGGGCGGCGTCGCGCAGCTGGGCCTTCAGCGAGGCGGCCCGCGCCGCCATCCAGGCCACGCCGGCGCCGCCGCCGAGCGCGCCAAGCCCGAAGAGGATCGAGAGATCGACGGTCATTTCCGCACACCTCGCCCCGCCGACAGGGTGGACCGAGTCACGCCCATTCCGGGCGGACGGCGCCGCGAGCCGCCGCGGCGCCCTGGGCCTGAGTGCTACCACAGCGCGCCTCGACGACCAGCCGAGTCCGACGCATCGCCTCGAGCTCGCGCCGCCGCGTTCCGGACGTCACGCCGGGCCTCGCACAAAGCCGTGCCCGGCCGGCGGCCAACGGGCTCGAAGACGTCACACCGGGCCTCGCGAACAGCCGTGTCCGGCCGGCGGCCAGCGGGCTCGAAGACGAGCGCACACGCGCGCTGTGAGCGGGGCTCCAAACGCACGACGGCGGTCACCGGAGCTCGCGTCTCACACCGTGCGAGCCATTTGCACGAGCCGCGGAAACTTCGAGCGAAGTTGCGGAAATTACGACTCATCCAAACGCATCTTCGCTTCACCGATGATTCGACGTTTGCTATGATCCGTTCATCGCGGCCGTCGAGCCAGCTTTCTTAGGAAGCTCGCGGCTGCCCTTGGCCGTGCCCGTGTCGCTCCTCGCGCGCGGGGATTCGGCGCCTGGCGCAGCCACGTGATCTCAACATCACAGGACGGAGGACACTCTCATGAACATTGCCCCCTGGCAGAAGCGCTCGTTGCAGCGGCGCTCACGGTCCCGGAGCGGGAGCGATGAGCAGCGTCGAGCGAGGGATGAGCGGCTCGTCGGCGCGTCGCGCCCGCGCTCGATCGAGGCGGGCGTCGCCGGCGCTCATCGGCTGACGCGGCTCGCGCTGGCCGGGCTGCTCGCGACGCTGGGCGCGTGCGTCGCTGGAGAGGCCGGCGATGCCGAGCTGGGCGGCGAATCGCCGATGGCGGCCGAGAGCGGCCTCTCGGCCGAGCTGAGCTATCAGCCGAGCTGGGGGGGCCGCTATTGCGCCGCCGTCAAGGTGTCGAACGGCGGCGCGAGCGCGGCCACGTCCTGGAGCGTCGTCACCGACGTGAAGGACGCGACGGTGACCAGGTCCTGGGGCGCAGTGTTCTCGAGCAGCGGCACGCTCCTGACGGCGACGCCGACCCGGGGCAACGCGCGCATCGAGCCCGGCGCCTCGGTCACGTTCAACTTCTGCGCGACGGGCACCACGCGTCCGACGATCTCGTCCGTGACAGGAGGCGGAGCCTCCGGCACGACCGGCAGCGGCGGCTCGGGCGGCTCCGGCGGCTCCGGCGGCAGCGGCAGCTCCGGCGGCTCGGGCGGCTCCGGCGGCTCCGGCGGCTCGGGCGGCAGCGGCGGCAGCGGCGGCTCCGGCGGCTCGGGCGGCTCCGGCGGCTCCGGCGGCGGCAGCGCGCCGAGCGCCCTGCCAGCGGCCCGGGAGGCGTGTCCGACGATCGCCACCGGGACCATGACCTTCCTCGGCCGTGAGGTTCGCGTGTGGGCCGGCGCGAGGTCCGCCACCCCGGCGCCGGTGGTCATCTACTGGCACGCCACGAGCTCCCGCCCGCAAGAAGCGTTGGCCGGCCTCGGACAGGCCGCCATCAACGAGATCACGAGCCGCGGAGGCGTCGTGTTCGCGCCCAACGCGTACGATGGGCACGGCGGCGAGGACGGCACGCGGACCACGGGCAACAACGTGTGGTACGTGGGCGACCTCAACATCGCCGACGAGGCGCTCGCGTGCGCCATCCAGCAGCGCAATGTCGACACGCGCCGCATTCACTCGCTCGGCTTCAGCGCGGGCGGTCTGCAGGCCGCGTACATGGCCTATGCGCGATCCAACTACGTCGCGAGCGTCGTGACGTACTCGGGCGGTAACACGAGCCTCGGCGTGCCGCCCCTCCAGGATCCCAGCAACCCGCCTGCCGTCATGGCGGTCCACGGCGCGAAGGGCTCCGATGTGGTCATCATCGACTTCGCGCAGGCGAGCGCGGCGTTCGAGAACGACATCAAGGCGAAGGGGGGATTCGCCATCGACTGCGACACCGGCGGCGGGCACAGCATCCCGTCGGGCATCGCCACCTCGAGCTGGCAGTTCTTGAAGGACCACCCCTACAAGGTGCGCCCCGAGCCCTACGCGTCGGGCGTCCCGGCGA
This sequence comes from Sorangium sp. So ce836, assembly GCF_028553905.1. Classification (NCBI taxonomy): domain Bacteria; kingdom Pseudomonadati; phylum Myxococcota; order Polyangiales; family Polyangiaceae; genus Sorangium; species Sorangium sp. So ce836. Next base: position 9,228,439 of record NZ_CP102233.1, read on the forward strand.
GCTTCCCGACCTATTGCAAGATCCCGTGAGCCCCGCTCCACGACGGAACGTCCAGATCGAGCGCACCGTTGGCCGCCCCACCAAAGGGTCCAGCGATGACGGCGACCGGACGGGCTCGTCGCTGCCCGCCCACGGCTCTGGCCACACCCGGGCCAGCGGCAGCTCTCTGGCCTACGCACGACGTGCGCGGTACCCTCGCTGCTGAGGGCGCTGGCACGGCTGGATGACGGACGAACCCAAGGTCAAGGGAGTGGCGTTTCGTTCCGTGTACGTGAGCCTCGGCAAGCTGCGCGGCGAGCCCCTCCAGAAGCTCAGCCTGGACGAGATGTGCGAGCCGCTGCGCGCCGGCATGCGCTATGGCAGCATCGTCTCCACCGGCTGGTACCCGATCGCCTGGTACAAGGATCTCTTCCAGGCCATCCGGCGCGCCAGCGGCGAGGGCAAAGAGCTCATCCACCAGATCGGCCGCCAGTGCACCCGCGACGACATGAGCGGCATCTACAAGGTCATCGCTGCCCTCATCTCGCCCTCCACCCTCTTCTCCCTGGGCCAGCGCGTCTTCGCCAACTACTATTCCGTCGGCCGCGTCCAGGTCCTCGAATCCCGCCGCGGCTTCACCCACGCTCGCTGGAGCGGCTGCTCCGGGTTCGACGAGAACATGTGGACCGAGGTCATCGGCTCCTGCGAACAGCTCCTCGAGATCGGCGGCGCCAGCCACGTCCGCCAGCGCATCATCGCCGGCGGCGGCGACGACGATGATCATCTCGAGTTGACCGCGCACTGGAGCTGAGGCCCCGCCGTGAGCGGCTCGACGAAGAGCGCAGAGCTTCGAGCCGAGAGGCCCCCCGAAAATACAAGAAGAGAATCCCCCTCTCGGCGTCCCTGGCGACTTGGCGGTTCATTGCTCGCTTGATCGACGCGATCGGCCTCTACGGGTGGAGCCAGGTCGCGTGAGCGCTCGCGGCCTCCACGCTCCGCGTCCGGCTGGGCCTCGCGCCCGGCCCTGCGCGGCGTGACTCTCCTCGTCACCCTCGCGGAGGATGGGAGCGCCGGCAGCGCTCAGCGGCGCCGGGGCAGCGCGCGCAGGCAGACCTCGATCCCGGCGCGGAGGTTGCCGTGCGTGGTGACGCCGGCGAGGTCGACCCCGAGGCCGCACATCGACTGGGCGACGGCGGGTCCGATGCCGGTGAGGACGCCGCTCGCGCCGAGCAGGCGGATCGCGCGGACGATGCGGACGAGGTGGTCGGCCGCCGCGGCGTCGACGCTCTCGATGCCGGTGACGTCGATGATGGCGAAGCGAGCGCCCGTGCGCACGACCTCGTCGAGGAGCTTGCCGGTGACGTCGGCCGCGCGCGCGTCGTCGAGCACGCCGATGAGGGGCACGGCGACCACGCCCTCGGCGACCTGGAGGACGGGCGTGGACAGGGCGCGGATGAGCGACTGCTGGTGCTGGATGACCGCGAGCTGATCGGCGATGGCCTGCTTCTGCCGCTCGAGCTCGGCGATGGTGGCGGCCATGTGCTCCTCGTGCTCCCGCTGCGCCGTGATGTCCGTGCCGATGGCGAGGATGTGCGCCGTGCCGTCTTGCTCGACCAGGGGCACCTTGACGATGGACATCCACCGCACCTTGCCGTTCGGGCGCGCGACGGGTTGAACCCTCGAGACCGGCTGCATGTGCGCGAGCACCTGCCGGTCCATCTCGCCGATGGTGGAGAGCTCGGCGTGGGAGGACGGCAGATCGGCGACGGTCTTGCCCACCGCCCCCTCCGGCGTGATGTCGTAGAGCTCGGCGTAGCTCTTGCTGACGAGCATCATCTTGCCGTCCCGATCCTTGACCGTGACGACGATCGGGATGGTGTCGAGCACGAGGCGGATGAACTGCCGCTCGCGCTCGAGGGCGAGCTCTGCCTGCTTGAGCTCGGTGGTATCGATCCGCAGGCCGACGAAGCTGCCGTCGGCGAGGCGGGTGCTCTTGAGGGTGAGCCAGCGGTCCCCGAACCGCCGCATGTAGACCTCCCCGGAGCGGCGATGGTCCGCGACGCGACCGGCGACCCACTCTTCTTCGCTGAGGCCGCTGTGGAGGTGGATCCCGTTTCGACAGCCCTCGCGGACGACGTCTTCGAACGTGTTGCCGATCTGGATGGCGGCGGCACATTCGGGGTAGAGCGACTTGTACGCGGTGTTGAAGAAGCAGAGCCGCTCCTCGGCATCGTAGACGACGAAGCCGACGTCGAGCGCCTCGACGGCCGCGTGCAGGCGCGCTCGTTGATCGCGCGCCGCCTGCTCGGCCCGGCGTCGCTCGGTCACGTCGCGCAGCGCGAGGAGCACGGCGGCGCACGCGCCCGCGGGGTCGACGAGCGGGCTGAGGCTCCCCTCGGCGAGGACGACGCGCTCGTCCGCGAGGTGGAGGGTGAGCTCGGGCGGCAGGGCGCGCGGGGCGCGATCGCGGAGCGCCTGCTCGAGCAGCGCGCCGAGGGGCGGATCGGGCCGCAGGGCCTCATCGACGGGCCCTCCGCGCGCCGGCGCCCCGGGCGTGGAGCAGAGGCGCTCGGCGGCGGGGTTCATCGCCAGGATCCGACCGCTTTCATCGAGCAAGAGCAGCGGGTCGACGCTGCAGGTGAAGGCGAGTGAGTAGAGATCGACAGGAGCGTCGCTAGGCATCGGGTGGGGCGTAGAGTAGAGCAAGATGTCCTCAGGGTGTCGGCCTCGGTGACCACACGACACATCCACAGACGGCCACGCTGCTGGCCGAGCCCGGCGCGGGCTCGAGCCCGTGGATCGCCGGACCATGGAGGCCGCCGGCGCGGCGTCACCTGGACCACCACGCGCCGTGGCAACACCGGTAGGTCATCGTGGCGTTGCCCGCCCATGCACCCACACACTGTGTGATCGAGCCCCGGGTCCCCCACCCCGACCCGACAGCGGTCGTATCCACGAGTCGTTGTAGGTCGTACGGAGCCGGCATGGGCGCTCCTCGGCCGCCAGCGTGGCACTTCATCGTCGGCGGAGCGATTGAGACAGCGACGATCGCCAGCGCGCGGTCGTGCTCACCGGACGGCTTCTCATGAGACAAGAGCCACAGAGACACAGAGGCAAGAGAAGAAAGATAACTAGCTTCTTCTCTCTCCTCTGTGCCCTCTGTGGTTCAAATTCTCCCCATCACCGAGCCAGGGATGCGCTCAGGCGATGCGGCGCGAGGTCGCGTCAGAAGCCGAGCGACCGGATCGCCGTGCGGATCGTGTCCGCGCTGGCGCGGACGCCGGCCTCCTCCTCGGGGCTCATCGGGATGGGCAGCTGCGACTCGACGCCGGAGCGGTTCACGACGCACGGCACGCTCAGGCACACATCGTCGATCCCGCGGTAGCCGCGGAGCAGGCTGCTGACGGGCAGCACGCGGTTCTCGTCGCGGAGCAGGGCTTCCAGGATCTTCGCGGTCGCCAGGCCGATCGCGTAGTTGGTCGCGCCCTTGCCGGAGATGACCTGGGCGGCGGCGTTCTTCACGTTCGAGAAGATCTCCGCCCGGTCGCCCGCGGTGAGCTTGCCGTGGCCGGGCACGGACCACGCGTCGAGCGGGATGTTCGCGACGCTCGCGCTGCTCCACAGCGGCACCTCGCTGTCCCCGTGCTCGCCGGCGATGTACGCGTGGACGTTCTGCACGGCCACGTTCAGCCGCCGGGCGATCAGGAAGCGAAATCGACTGCTGTCGAGCACCGTGCCGCTGCCGATGACGCGGGCGGGCGGCAAGCCGGTCAGCTTGAGCGTGACATAGGTGATCACGTCGACCGGGTTGGTGACGAGCAGGTAGAGCGCGTCGGGCGCGACGGCCTGGAGCCGCGGCAGGAGCTCGCGGCAGATAGCGACGTTCGCGATGGCGAGGTCCATCCGGCTCTGCCCGGGCTTCTGCTTCGCGCCGGCGGTGATGACGACCACGTGCGCCCCGCGGCAGACCTCGACGTCATCGCTGCCCTCGAGCGTCGCCGCCGGGACGAACTGGAGGCCGTGGTTCAGGTCGAGCACCTCGGCGTCGACCTTGGCCCGGTTCACGTCGAACAGGGCGACCTCCTTCGCCACGCCGCGGAGCAGGCACGCGTAGACGATCGTCGCGCCGACGCTGCCAGCGCCCACGACCGCGACCTTGTTGGGGGAGACGGGCTGGTTGTCAGGCATACCGCCCGGCTACCGCAGCGGCGCGACCGGACCAAGCCAAATCAGGGTGACTGCGGACCTCGGGCGGCCGCGGCGGGCGGCGGCGCCGAAGCGATCTGCGGCGGGCCGTCGCCGAAGCGATGCCGGGCGCTGGGCGCCGATCGCGGCGCTCAGCGCTCCGGGAGCGGCTCGGCGGAGCGCCCCTGCTGGCGCGGTGCTGCCGCGTCGGCCTTGCCGCTCGCGGCGGCGGGCGCCGGGGCGGCCGGCACCGCGACGATCGCCGGCAGGACCACCGGAGCCACCGTCGGATCGACGGGGGCGCGCGGGTCGAGGATGCGCGGATCGACGGCGAGGCCCGGCTGCGCTGCGGCGGGGCTGAGGGCGACGCCTTCCTCGCGGCAGGCGCGGAAGAACGCCTTCATCAGCTCGGATTCCAGGAGATCGTGGCGCTCGAAGTCGGCGATCCAGAACTTGATGACATAGCGCTGGAAGAGGGGAGTGACGGCCGCGAGCCAGAGCCTGGGCGGCGGCTCGCGGAGGATGTCCGGCACCTGCGCATAGGCGCGCTGCGCCGCGCGCTCCACGGCCTCGGGGGCGGCGCCGAGGGCGACGAGCATCTCGATGTTGCGCGCGCAGGTCCGGGTCGGCGCGCAGAAGTTCTGCACGCGCGCCTTGGCGATGATCGAGTTCGGCAGGATCACGATGTCTCCGGAGAACGTCCGGAGGCGGGTCGAGCGCCATCCCACGTAGACGACCTGCCCCTCGATCCCGTCGACGAGGATCCAGTCGCCGACGCCGAACGAGCGCTCGGAGTGCAGGGCGAGCCCGGCGAAGAGGTTGCCGAGGGTGTCCTGGAGCGCGAGGCCGAGGACGACCGTGATGACGGTCGAGGTCGCGAGCAGCGGCACGAGGTCGACGCCGGTGACCGCGCCGACGATGGAGAGGCCGGCGACGAGGTAGAGGATCGTGAGCAGGAGGTGCCGGACGAGGGCCGGGAGCTGCACCTTCCGGCGCTCGGCGAGCCAGTAGTCGATGACCATGGTCTCGGCGATCTCGATGGCCAGGTACGACGCGAGGGCGAGCTCCAGGAGGAGCACGCCTTTGAGGAGCGTGGGCAGCTCGCCGCCGCGCAGGGCGATGAACGTGTGCAGCGCGAGCAGCGCGACGAGCAGGCGCGCCGGCAGCCGAATGCGCCGGAGGAGGAGGTCGTCGAGCGACGTCTGGGTCGCGCGGGCGGCGCGCGAGAGCAGGGCGAAGAGCAGGCGGTAGGCGAAGAACCCGAGCGCGAGGACGGCGATGGCCGCGCCGAGCGCGACGGGCAGCGAGGTGGGGTGGCGGAAGAGGTCGGCCCAGAGCGCGGGGAGCCGGTCGAGGTTCACGCGGGGGAGTCTGCCACAGGAGGGCCGCCGCCACGCCGGCGACCGCGGCTAGCCGGCGCTGCCCGCGTGGCTCATCCACGAGATCAGCGCGAACAGCGCGAGCGCGACGAGGAAAAAGCCATAGGTGGCGGAGTTCGCCCTCTTCGCCCAGCGGAGCGCGTCGGCCGCCGGCACGCGGCGCCGAGCGCTTCGCGCCTCGATCCACACCGAGGCGAAGAAGAAGGGCACACAGAGGAAGGCCCCGGCGGCGAGCACGCGCCAGCCCTCCTCCACGGGGCCTAGCCAGGGAGCCGAGATCGGCAGCAGGAGCAGGGAGGCGGCCGGTCCGAGATCATCGCGAGCCATCGACAGGATCGGCCCTACGGTCATCTCGAGGACCGTCAGGAGAGCCCACGTGATCGGGATCCCCGCGAGCGTGGACCATGCGTTCGCCACCAGAGAGAGCTTGATCGCGTCTCGCGTCGGCAGGCGCAGGACCCGGCGAGCCACGGCGGCCTCGACGAGCACGACGGGGACGAAGGCTATCCCCGATGCGGGCCACGCGAAGACGATCATCGGGATGCCGGCGTTCGCGAGGGCGGCCTTCGGCCAGAGCAGGATCGCGGCGCCGGACAGGAGTCCGATGGCTATGGCGAGCCGGCGACATGCGTCTTGGGAGCTAGGGACAGCGAAAGACATGCGGAGCGCAACGTCAGCCCGGGGCGCCTGGAGACGGTCGAGGTTCACGTCGCGGAGTGTGCCACGAGCGGCGGACGGGGAGCTGCGCTGAGCTGGATACCGTCGCGCCGCTGCATCCACGGCGGCGGGGGCGGGTCGATCAGCGCGGGGGTGCAGGGAGCGGCTGGCAGCAGAAGGTCGAGGGATGCGTGGGGGTGGCTTTCCCGAGCAGCTCTCCGCCGCTGGCCTCGCACGTGCCGGGGTGGTGCGTGGTCCATGTCGCGCTCATGCTCTTGAGCGCGACGCCGGCCATGACGTCGACGCACAGCCCTGCCTCGGTGCCGACCGCGTGCGAGGCGAACGCGTCGGTGCACGCGTCATCGGCGTAGGCGGAGACGGAGGCGGAACAGGAGCTCTCCCCCGTCGGGGTGCACGCGCACGGCGTGCATTCGCGGGTGTCTTCGAAGTCCCTGTAGAACACGTGCATGAGCGGGTAATCGTCCGGGCACACCGGCTCGCCGCCGCCCAGGTACATGATGCACTGCCGGAAGCCGGGTGGCGGGGGCTCCGGTGCTGGCCAGCACTTCTCTCCGGTAGGGCATACGGGCTCATCTGTGTCTCCGAAGACTTCTTCGTCGTCCGGCGCGATCGGGTCGCCCTTGCATGCGCGAGCGAAGGTCTTCCAGGGGGAGATGAACCCGTCTCTGGCGCTTCGGCGCGGCACCGGCTCGGGCTCGATCGGCTCGCATGCCGTCACCGTGACCGGCGCAATCACGACCGAAGCCAGCCGTTCATCCGGGACCGCGGTCGCCGCGACGCAGGATCCGTCCCAGCCCGCAGGAGCACCGAAGGCCGTGAACGTCGGGCCCTGGCAGAGAGGGACGTCGCTCGCCCTCAAGACGGACGGCAGCCCGCAGGTCGGTTCGCTGCACCGGCAAGCGGGACAGTCGAAGGGGACGTCCAGATCCGCGTGGCCCTCGTAGACCTTCGCCGGGGCGCTCACAGGCGGACATTCGGGCGCCGACAGCTCGCTGCCGATGTAGAGCAAGACCGGATCCGTGAAGCCCAGCGGCGGAACAGGGGTGCACTCGCAGGGGCAAGAGAGGGTTTCCCGGCAGTCGTAGGAGGACGGGGAGCCGCAACCCTGCCACAGAGCCGCAGTACATGCGGCCACGACAAAGACTCCTGAGGAACGCCGCGCCATGAGGGTAGCCTATCGCACGCGCCCTCGTGGATCCAGATGGAGCGCTCCAGTGAGACTGCAAGCACGGCATTACGTCGAGAGGCGACAACTTTCCATGACGAATCGCGAACGGTGAAGGATTACGCGCGGATGGGACGTCGCCGCGTGCAGGTAAGGGCGGGCTGGGGTGCTTCGCTGAGCTCGCAGGACCGTGGGGCGTCGACGGAGCAAGGGGAGAGGAGGGGCGGGTGGACGTCCTCCCGGCGGGATCGGCTGCTCCACGGGCGCGCGGTTCGGCGGCGCCGATGCACAGGCGATCGATGCGCGAAGCAGGGGGAGACTCGATGGATCGGAGGCCGTCGGGCGGTCGATGGCAGCACGCATGAACAGAGCCGCGGCGCGCGAGTGAAGTTAGCGAGTCAGCACCGACGCATTTTGATTCATGGACCGCCGCCTTTCTGCGACGGATAGACGATTCCTTCGCGAGCGGCGCAGTGCCGATCACCATTGCTTCAGTACGGACGCCACCTTTCTGCGGCGGAGAGAAGGAGTGGGCATGGCTCATGCCGTCATGGTCTCTCGGCTTCAATGGGGCCGCCGCCTCTCAGCGGCGGAAGGGTCGCCACCGCCTTCCGCCCCGTCATCCTGGCCGTGGGGCTTCAATGGGGCCGCCGCCTTTCAGCGGCGGAAATTATGCCAGGAAGTCGACCCGGGCGACTGGCGCGTCGTGCTTCAATGGGGCTGCCGCCTTTCAGCGGTGGAAACCGCAGTCGCTCGTGATCGACGGGCTTGGCGCGATCGAGCTTCAATGAGGCCGCCGCCTTTCAGCGGCGGAAAGCACAAGAGCAACTATTGGGTGACGTATCAGCAGCCGGCTTCAATGGGGCCGCCGGAGGCCGCCCCGCGCGCCCCCGGTCATCCCCAAATCCATCGTCATTTCAAACACCTGCCGGCCTTGCGAGCGCCCCCCGGCTTTTCCGCTCCACTCCACCGCTCGCAACCGGTGCTCCCGCCCTCTTCTACCACGCCCTCTCCTCCCCTCGGCCAGCCCTTCCGTTCTCCTCGGCCGCTTTGCCGCTCCCCGGGCGGCTCCCCCGCCCATCTCTCCCTCCTCCCCTCCCCACATCCCCGCCCCTCTTCTCTCGATCCCCGCCCTCCCGCACTCGATCCCCGTCTCCCGCGACCTCCACCCCCACCTCCCTCTCGTCATCCCCCAACCCCCTTCACTCGATCCCCATCTCCCCCGATTCGATCCCCCGCGCCGGCACCTCCCTCCCCCCGGGTACTCCGCCCCGCCGACCGGGGGCGCCCCTCGCCCGCCCTGGGTTTCCCCTTCCCGGCCCCGGCGCTCTCCTGCTCTGCCCTGGTGGACGCGTCCCCCGACCCCGTACAGTCGTCTTCCACGGGAGGTCCTCATTCCTCATGGCCCGGTTGACGCTCCGGCAGAAGGCGGTGCGGGTGCTCCAGCTGCTGATGGGCCTTCGCAGGGACGAGATCGCCGCGGCGCTCGTCGCGCACGGCTTCACCGACGCCGACCTCGCCGAGGGGTGGCGCCTCCTCCAGGGCCTCACGCGCCCCCGGCTCGACATCGACGTGCGCCCCAGCGCTCCCGAACCCGACCTCATCGCCGCGCTCGACGGCTGGGAGAACCGGTGGTTTCCCATCGCCGCGGCGACCCTCAAGCGCCGTCACCCCGAGGTCCATGCCTGGATGTTCAGGAACCTCGGCCAGACCGAGGGCGCGGCCGTCGTCGTGTCCGTCGGCACCTTCGTCGAGCGCTGGGACCAGCTCGCCAGGCGCAAGGACAAGGGCGGCCCCGGACGAGACGGCCGCGAAGCCAGGAAGCTCCTCGCCTGGCGCGGGATCACCAGAGAGGTCGTCGACGAGGCCAGGGAGCTCCTCGCCCGCGCCGAGAAGGTCGAGCCCGCCGGGGATCGGTCGCCGGCAGACCCCGAAAACGACGGCGAGCAGGCCGAAGCCGACCTCTGGGGCTGGTACCTGGAATGGAGCGCCGTCGTCCGATCGGCCATCCAGGATCGCAAGCTCCTCCGCGAGCTCGGCTACCTCCGCCCGAGCGGCCGCCCCAGCGGCGGCACGACGCCCGCCGCGCAGCCCCCGAGAGGCTCGGTCGAACCACGAGAAGACGAAAGCGACTCGCCCCCACGCCCCAGGCCGACACGCCCCCGTGCCTCCGCCGGCCGCCGCCCCCGCTGAACGCAGCGGTCCCAGCGCCGGGCGCCGCCCAGGCCCCACGCCTCCGGCTCTCCAGCACGCCGTCCCGGGTGCCGCGCCGGCTCGGCGGACGTACACTCCCCCCATGAACGACATCCGCGACATCAGCCACGACGAGGCCCGGGTGGCGGAGCTTGTCCGCTCCGCGCGGCGCGTCGCCGTGCTCGGCATCAAGACCGAGGCGCAGGCGGATCAGCCCGCCTTCTACGTCCCGAGCTACCTCAAGAGCGCAGGCGTCGAGGTGATCCCCGTCCCCGTCTACTACCCCGACGTGAAGACCATCCTCGGCCAGCAGGTCTACCGCCGCGTCGCGGACGTCCCGGGCCCCATCGACATCGTCGACGTCTTCCGGCGCGGCCAGGACGTCGCCGCGCACCTCGACGACCTGCTCGCCGCCCGGCCGCGCGCCGTCTGGCTGCAGAGCGGCATCCGGAGCGACGCGGTGGCCGAGCGGCTGATCGAGGCCGGCGTCCTCGTCGTGCAGGACCGCTGCCTCATGGTCGACCACCGCCGCTTCGCCGCGCGGGGCTGAGGTCGGCTGACCGCGCGGTCGATGGGAGCGATCCGGGTAGCGCTCCGGTCATGCTCCTCGGCGTCGGAATCGCGAGCCGGTCACTCGATGCAGCACATCGTGCCGGTCCAGTGCTTTCCCGCGCCGGTGCAGGTGCCCGAGGTCCCGGTCGTGCACGCCGACGCCTCGACGCAGCAATCGGTTCCCGTCCAGTGCTCCTTCGTGTCCGAGCCCCCGCAGGCGCTCGACGTCCCGCTCGTACAGATCGACGCCTCGACGCAGCAGTTGGTTCCCGTCCAGTGCTCCTTCGTATCCGAGCCCCCGCAGGCGCTCGACGTCCCGTTCGCACAGACCGACGCCTCGACGCAGCAATCGGTTCCCGTCCAGTGCTCCTTCGTGTCCGAGCCCCCGCAGGCGCTCGACGTCCCGTTCACGCACATGGACTGGTTGTCGACGCAGCAGTTGGTTCCCGTCCAGTGCTCCTTCGTGTCCGAGCCCCCGCAGGCGCTCGACGTCCCGTTCACGCACGTGGGCTGATTGTCGACGCAGCACTCGGTTCCCGTCCAGTGCTCCTTCGTGTCCGAGCCCCCGCAGGCGCTCGACGTCCCGTACGTGCAGGTCGGCGACGTGCTGACACAGCACTCGGTTCCCGTCCAGCTCTCGGCGGGATCGCTCCCGCCGCACGACCCCGACGTGCCGCTGACGCAGACCGTGACGGCAGCCGCCGCCTCGCCCAAGTCCTCCACGGGGACGCTCTCTTCAGAGCTCCCGCCGTAGCAAGCTGAAGCGCTCAACGCTGCAACAAAAAGCGCTGTCCATCGAACCCAATGCGTCATAACGACATTCTCCGGCGGTCGTGCCTCGCGACCACAACCCCTTCATCACAGGGATGTCACGCGACGAGGCAGAGCAGATCGAGTGAAATGTGCTGCCCAGTATGGGCCGTGCATCGTGTGCAGTCGTCGGGCTGCTAACATCGGGCTGCTAACATGGTCCAGCTCGCCCGTCAAACGCTCTCACGTCGACCCTCGCAGCGGCCCCCCCGCCATCGCTCGCCGAGCGCCGCGCTCGGCTTCCTTCGCGCCGCACCCATGAATCTGCTCGCCCCCGCTACAGCGGCCGGTGCTGCGTCCCCTTGCCGTACGTGATCGCCAGCATGTCCCCCGGCTCCCGGACGATGAACCGGTGCCACGCGCCCTGCGGGACCTTGCACGCCGTGCGCGCGCGCAGCTCGACCACCCGCTCGCCGCCCTGCTCTTGCAGCACGATGTCGCTCGCGCCCGACAGGAGGACCAGGATCTCGTCGCCGGCCGGGTGCATCTCCCATTGCTGCATGTCCTCGGCGAGGTGAAACGTCGTCACCAGCCAGCCGCCTGCCTCCGCGACCCGCCGGATGTCCGCGGCCTTCGAATCGCCGGACATGAGCTCTTGCCAGAACGTCGGCCTCACCTCGATGGGCAACGCGTCGCCCCCGTCCGCGAGGTGCAGGTAGGTGCTGCGGAAATCGAACCCGGGCTGTCTCGGATTGGCCATCTTGTCCCTCTCGTCGCTGCTGGACGCGCCCATGCGAGCAGGGCCCCCCCTGCCCTGTCAATCCGCTCTCCCCGTCGCGCGCTCCGCGCCTCTGCCGCCGCGCCCTCACGCCTCTCCGCGGCGTCCTCCGCGTCCTTCACCCCCTTCCCGCCGCGCCCGCCGCCGCGCGTCGACGCCCCGCCGCTCCTCTCTCCACCGAGCCCGCCACGCCGGCGCTCACCGGGCACACCTGAACAAACGCTCCCACCCTACCCACGACCGCGCTACACTCACGGCGCGCCGCCCGCCCCTCGCCCGGCGCGCCCCGCACCATGCCGCGCCCCGTGAACAACCCTCCGAACCCGTGGTCGTCGACGCAGGTCGAGTACCTCGAAGAGGCGCCCCCGGCGACGCTGCAGGTCTTCGAGGAGCAGGCCCGCTCCATCATCACCGCGAACGACAGCCCCGATCTCCCGTTCCGGTACAGCGTCAACCCGTACCGGGGCTGCATCCACGCCTGCGCCTACTGCTACGCCCGGCCGTCGCACCAGTACCTCGGATGGGGCGCCGGCACGGACTTCGACCGCAAGATCGTGGTCAAGGCGAACGCGCCCGAGCTGCTCGAGAAGGAGCTCGACAAGCCGGGCTGGCAGGGCGACACGATCGTGTTCTCCGGCAACGTCGATTGCTACCAGCCGCTCGAGGCGAGCTACGAGCTCACCCGCCGCTGCCTCGAGGTGTGCCTCGCGTTCAGGAACCCGGTCGGGCTCATCACGAAGGGCGCGCTGGTGCGCCGCGACGCCGCGCTGCTCGGCGAGCTGGCGCGCCGGGCCCGCGCCCGCGTCCACTTCAGCATCCCGTTCGCCGACGACGCGGTGGCGCGCAAGATGGAGCCGTATGCGAGCCGCTCGTCGCTGCGCTTCGAGGCGATGCGGGCGCTCTCGGACGCGGGGGTGCCGACGGGGATCTCGCTGTCGCCGATGATCCCTGGCCTGAACGACAGCGATGTCCCGGAGCTCTTGGAGCGCGCCCGGGACGCTGGCGCGGAGAGCGCGTTCATGATGCCGCTGCGCCTACCGCGCGAGGTGCTCCCGGTCTTCGACGAGCGCCTCGAGGAGGCGTTCCCGGACCGCGCCGGCAAGGTGCGCCGCGGCATCCAGGAGATGCGCGGCGGCAAGATGAACGAGGCCGCCTTCGGGGCGCGCTTCCAGGGCGCGGGCCCGCGCTGGGCGGCGATCCTGCGGCTGTTCGAGGTGCACTGCCAGCGCCTCGGGCTGAACGCCGCGCGCGAGCGCGAAGAGGCAGACGAGCGCTCGACCTTCCGACGGCCGAGCCGGCAGGGGACGCTGTTCGACCTGTGACGGAGAGCATGAGCTCGTGCCGGCCGGTTCGGTCACGACGCCCCCTCGAGGGTGCTGGACCTCCGAGGCATCACCCTTTCCCTGAAGGCGCGAGAGGATAGGCCCCGCGCGCTGCAACTCTTCGACGGCATCGAGCTCAATCACGCTGTTGGACAGCAGCAAGGCGCTCGGTACCAGCCGCGGGTCTTGTCTCCGCGCACATCGTCCCGTCAGGGCCGTCGACGATGACCTGCTCACCGTCCGTAGCGCGGACTGCCTGGTGCCTCCGTCCCTGAAGGCCCCCTGTGAGGCGTCGGATGCCCCCTTCACGAAGTAGGACGAGCGGTGATAGCCTCCGCGGACAGCCGTGAGTGCATCGAAACGCCCTCCTTTGACCGGCGGCGGTCTCTTTTCTGCGGCGTCAGAATTTGCCGCATTCCTCTCGGATACAGGGCTGGATCCGAACGGACCGGTCGCGCTGCCGGCGCGCAATTTTCTCCTCGACGAGGGTGTCTCCCCCTCGCGTGTCGAGCGCTACCGTGACAAGGGGGGCGTCGCCGCGCACGGCGATATCCGCGCGTGGCTGAGCGCGCATCAGACGTACCTTGCTGAGCACGTGTTCCGTCCACATGGCGGCACGGTGCCGACGTTGATCGATCCCGCGGACCCGGATGAATGCCCCGAGACCTTCGCCGACATCGACCCAGGCTCGCCGTTCCTCGCGACCGATCCCAGGATTCACCTGGTTCGTACGCTCGAGATCGGCACCGTCGCCAGCCTGAGCAAGCAACCCGCGGAGGAGATCCGGACGGTCGCCGAGGCGCTCGTGAGCGCGCCCGGCGCCGATCGCGCCCGCACTCGCATGGACGACATCCTCCACGAGTTCGCTCGACACTGCGATCTCCGGCCCGCCTTCGCTGCCTTCTGGGAGGATGTATCGGATCTGTTCGGCAGGACGCCGGCAGACGATGCCCTCGGCTGGACCGACACGCTTCGCGATCGCTGCGGCCTCTCCCATATGGATCCCGGGGCACGCCGCGCCCCAATTTCCGTGCTCATCTTCCGCTATCCCGTCGCGGACGTGCCGCGTCGCCGCGGGATGCGGGCAACACAACCGCTCATCCCGCCCACGGTACTCGACTGCGATCCGTCGCCACCTTTCTGCCCGGCGCCACGCACCAGCCCGAGCGGCATCACCGTGGACCTGAGCGGCACGTCCGGCGTGTCGCGCCGGGAGGTGCTCCATCCTTTCACAGCTTTCCGTGCCGCACACGTCTTCCGGGTAGGAACCATCCGGCGCCCGGTGGATCTCAACCTCCTCCACACGGCGCGCGGCTTGCACCTCCTCGAAGTGCGCGATCTGAGCCGACGTCCCGATTACGCCGCAGGCACCGACGGAGACTTGATAGGATGACAGGCTGGATGGATCAGGTCTTCGAGGGAGCGCCGGTTCCGCCGTGGCTTCGCCGCTTCGAGCAGGAGCCTGTCGAGGCGCTCCATGATCTCCTGCTCGGGGTCGCCGAGCTCGGGCACCTCGCCGTCGCCGAGCCGGAGCAGCTCCTCCTCGACTGGATCGAGGCGCTGGGCACGACGAGCGCTTTCCCGCGGAGGGTCGACCAGGCGCTCGCGGCCTGGATCGAGCGCTCCTTTGGAGATCCGCTGCTGGGCCCGCCGCCCGGCAGCGCCGCCCGCACTGCGCTCGCGTGGTGCCGGGCCGCCGACGTCATCGCCTCGGAGCCCAAACTCCGCGAGGCCGCATCGACGTTGAAGGAGCGGATGCTGCGCGAGCGGCACTTCCTCGGCGCACTGTCCGAGGGAGCATCGCGCGATCCGCTGGGTCGAGCCTGGGTCGCCCTCGCCCGGCATCAGGAGGATCGCAGCCTGGTCGAGCACTGGTGGCAACTCTGCCACCTACCTCCGGACGAGCCCTGGTACCGCGGTGCCCATGGGATTCACGGCCTGCGCGGGCTTCCGCCCCTGCCGGAGGAGGCGCACCGCGCTGGAGGGTTCCCCGTGGAGGTCGCGCGCGGCCTCGTGCTGCTCGGAACCGGGCTGGCACAGCGCGCGGACGAGCGCTGGCTGCGGCCGGAGATTGCGCGGGACGAGTTCCTGAGGACCGCGCGGCTCACCATGGCGGCGTATCCGTTGCCGGAAGCGTGGGCGGCCTTCTGGGACGACGCTTTGCAACGACCGGCGGGAGAGTTCCTGCAAGGCTGGCTTCGTTCGCTTTCGCAGGCGGCCGGCGCGCGTCGCGGCGCTGCACGGGCCTGGCCGATGATGGATCCACGATCGGAGGAAGCAAAGCTGATTGCACAGCAGCTCGCCAGAGGCGGCGCCGGCTTCGAGGCGGCCGTCACGAAGGCGACCATCTTGCTGCGCCACCAGCAGCGTTATGCAGAGATGACGGGGAACGACTACTATTTCGTCCGCTCATCCTGCAACTTCGCCGCGAGGATTGGCAAGCGCAAGGCCGACCTTGCCTTATCCTGGCTGCGCTCGGCCCGGCGTTTCGACCCTTGGAACGCCCACACCTGGACTCAAGAGGCGCAGATACTGCTTGCCAAGCGCCGTCTGGATGAAGCCCTCCGCACTGCATGGGAGGCCACCGAACGCTTCCCCGATGATGAGGTCGCACATAACGTCCTGGCGGAGGTGCTGCGCGCGCAGGGAAGGCTCGACGAAGCCGAGGCACAGTACCGCCTCGCCATCGAACGCTTCCCTGACGACGAGGTCGCGTATAGTGGCCTTGCGGAGGTGTTGCGCGCGCAGCGAAGACTTGACGAAGCCGAGGCACAGTACCGCCTCGCCATCGAACGCTTCCCTGATGACGAGTTCGCATATGGCGGCCTGGCGGGCGTGCTGCGCGCGCAGGGAAGGCTCGACGAAGCCGAGGCACAGTACCGCCTCGCCATCGAACGCTTCCCTGATAACGAGGTCGCATGTGGCGGCCTGGCAGAGATGCTGCGCGCGCAGGGAAGGCTCGACGAAGCCGAGGCACAGTACCGCCTCGCCATCGAACGCTTCCCTGACGACGAGGTCGCATACAATGGCTTTGCGGAGTTCTTGCGCGCGCAGGGAAGGCTCGACGAAGCCGAGGCACAGTACCGCCTCGCCATTGAACGCTTCCCAGACGACAAGGTCGCATACAATGGCCTTGCCGAGGTCTTGCGCGCGCGGCGAAGACTTGACGAAGCCGAGGCACAGTACCGCCTCGCCATCGAACGCTTCCCTGATGACGAGTTCGCACATGGCGGCCTGGCGGGCGTGCTGCGCGCGCAAGGCAAGCTCGACGAAGCCGAGGCACAGTACCGCCTCGCCATCGAACGCTTCCCTTATAACGAGGTCGTACACGACGGCCTGCCGGGCGTGCTGCGCGCGCTGGGAAGGCACGATGAAGCCGAGGCACAGCATTCCCGAGCCAACGTCCCGAAGCCGCTCAAAGCCAGCGAGGGCGCGACGATTCGACCGACCGTACAGGATGAGTTAGGAATGCCGCTATCAGGGCAGGATACGGGCGCGAGCGCATCCACCGCTACCCTTCCCACCGCAGCCCTTCGCCATCGCCTCACCTCGAACGAGGTGGAGATCCTCCTCACCGATGCGAGTCTGCTCCGGAGGTGGGCCCGGCACCTCGGCGTCACGTCCGCGTTGACGTCCGGCGATCTGCGCGATCGAGCTCGCAACATCCTCCAGCGACTCGAAAAAACGGATTCCTATGATCACCGCGCGGCCGGCGAGCGCGGGCTGCTCGTGCTCGCAGAGGGCGAGGTCGAGCACGCCGTCGCGCTGCTCCGAGAGGCCGTACGCCGCTTCCCCGGGAGCGCGCGGGTACGCTATGCGCTCGCCCGTGCAGAACGGCAGCGCGCAGAGCGGGAGAGACGCCGCCTCGACCCGGCGAAGCCCGATGCGCTGGTCGTGCCGTGGCGGCAGCTCGAGCGCATCGCTCCAATTTGCAGGCCTGTCCACTTCCTCGGTGAGGGGCGCGCGTGGCTCGCGCAGATCGACGGGACAACCGTGGAGGAAGGGGCGCGCAAGGCGTTCGGGGAGCTCGCCTTCTGGCTTCGCGCGCGGGTCCAGAACGCCGGCGTGGAGGAAGCGCACGATCAAGCGCCGGAGGTGTTGCGAGCCAGAGTCCGTCCTTCGGGAAATGACTTTCAGTGCTGGTGGGCACGCGAGGTGCAAATCCACCTCTTCGGTGCGGCGAAGGTCGAGCGCGCGGAAGACCTGAGTAGCCTCGATGAGGTCCGAGAGCGGCTCGCCAACTATGGGCCGGCGCTCGATGAGCTGGAAGAGAGCTGGGTAAGGCGCCACGCACCTCCGTAGCGGCGGCACGTGAAGACCCGCACCCCGGTGGTCGCCACGGCAGTGCGGTAAAAGCGCAGCTTCACAGTACGAAGAGCTCCTTCGCAGCGCCGTTGCGCCTGCCCTCCCTCGAGCCCGGTCAGGGCGCAAGGAGCTCGGAGCGAGCGCATGTGGCGCATGGGCTCACCGTGGCACCACGGTGGTCACAGGTAGCGAACCGGCTGTTCTTGCGAGACCGGCCGAAACACGTCGCCGGAAGCGCGGTGTAGGTCCCTCGGTGCGGATAGACCTTGCGACCCACGCGAAGGATCGGGTACCAGTGGGACCGCAGTGCGTTTTTCCGGGGGGGTCGCACCGGGGCGGCCCCGCTCATGCCATGTCCTGTGCTGGCGGTCATGCCGTCCGCCCGCTGACGAGACCTCATGACCTCTCCCGCCGAGGATCGCGCCACAGCCCGCCCGGCCTCCCGCCGCAAGCTGCTCCTCAACCCGCGATTCCAGCTCAAGTACACAGGGCTCCTGGTGGCGGTGGTGCTCGCCGTCATGGCGGTGCTCGGACTCGTCATCTGGCAGACCGCGAGCGTCGCCAACGAGCAGGCGCAGTACGCGGCGTCCCAGGCCGAGCTCGCGCTCAAAGAGGCGGCCAACAGCGCCAAGATCCTGAGGATGAGCACCGCCGCCCTGGGGGGCGACGGCGCCGAGCTCGGCAATACCCTCGACGAGGAGCTCGAGAAGACGAACCGCGAGTACGAGCGCAACCTGGCGGAGGTCGGCAGGCGGCGCTCCGAGGTCGAGGCGCTGCGCCAGCGCCTCCTCAACATCCTCGTCGGCGGCGGCGCGTTCCTCCTCGTCGTCCTCGGGGTGCTCGGGATCTTCATCACCCAGCGCATCGTGGGGCCGGTCCACCAGATGAAGCGCCTGTGCCGCCAGGTCGGCACCACGCGGCTCACCATCGGAGAGGGGCTGCGCAAAGGTGATGAGCTCGGAGACCTGTTCGACACGTTCGTGCAGATGACCTACTCGCTCAAGGCGCTCCAGACAGGCCGGCTCGCGACGCTCGACGCGGCCATCGAGCGGGCCGAGGCCGAGAAGGCGTCGGCCGAGGTGCTCGCGGGGCTGCGCGCGCTGCGGGCGCAGCTCTGCCTCGGGCTCAGCGAGTCCGAGACGGTGCGGCGCCGCGCGCCGAAAGGTGGTGAGTCATGAGGCGAATCGCCGGAGCGGAGGCGACATGAAGCCCCCCGCGTTGGTCCACCAGGCGGCCGGCTTGCTCCGCGCTCGCTTCGACCTGAACGAGTACAACCCGACCCCGATCGTCGACCTCGGCGCG
This sequence comes from Sorangium sp. So ce836, assembly GCF_028553905.1. Lineage (NCBI taxonomy): Bacteria > Pseudomonadati > Myxococcota > Polyangiales > Polyangiaceae > Sorangium > Sorangium sp. So ce836. The sequence goes on from NZ_CP102233.1 coordinate 9,247,027, forward strand.
CTCGTGGCGAACGCCGACGGCAACGTGGACGCCGAGGAGATCGACGCCCTCCGGCAGCTGATCGAGCCGATGCTCGGCGCCGAGCTGAACGCGGAGCTCGTCCGCTACCTGATCGAGGCGAGCCTCAAGGTGATCGCGGCGGCGGGCGTCGAGCCGCGGGTGCGGCTCCTCGCGGAGATCCTCATGGACTGCGACGCGGTGGAGGAGGGCATCATCGTCGCGCTGGCGGTGGCCCACGCGAGCGAGGGGATCTCGGACGCGGAGCGCGCGGTGATCACGTCGCTCGCCCGCGCGGCGGAGCTGCCGGCGCGCCGGCTGGATCAGCTGAACGAGCAGGTCCGGGCGGCGTTCACGGCCTGAGGGCGGCCCGCCGCAGGCGGAGCGAGGGCGTCGCAGCCTGGCCCGAGGGGCGTCTCGGCGCGGCCGCGAGGGGCGTCGCAGCCGGCGCGCGAGGCGCCTCGCGACCGGCGCGCGAGGCGCCTCGCGACCGGCGCGAGCGCGCCGTCGTCAGCCCTCTTCCTTGGTCGCGAGCAGGCGCGACAGGCGCGCCCCCTCGATGCGCACGGCGATGACCTTCTCCCGATCGAAGACCACCGCGCCCGGGGCCGCGCCGCGCGGCTTGCGCACGTAGCGGCGCGGGACGTAGCTCACCTCGCACACGGCCTCGCCGCGCGCGTCGCTGAAGTGCGCCGCCAGGGTCGCGGCGTCCACGAGCACGTCGGCGGGGCAGCTCGCCCCCTTCGGGAGCGGCACGACGACGTGCGAGCCCGCGACGCCCTTCGCGTGCAGCCAGAGGTCGTGCGGCCGCGCGTGCTTCGTGGTCAGCGCGTCGTTGTCCTCGGCGCCCCGGCCGACGAGGATCGCCGCGCCGGACGCGCTCCGGTAGGCATGGAACGGCCGGCGCGGGGCGGCCCGCCCGGCCCGCGGGCCGCGGGCTCCGGCCGGCGCCGGCGAGCCGGCGCCGGCGAAGGAGGCGCCCGCCCCGGCGATGTCCGCGCGCGCTACGCCGAGGGAGCGCGCGCGCTGCGCGAGCGGCTCGAGCGCCTCCGGCAGCGCCTCCGCCGCCGCGACGTCGGCCTCGAGGGCGGCGATCGCCTCGAGGGCGCGCTCGGTCTCGGCGAGGCGCGCGCGCATCACCGCCTCGCCGCGCTGGTAGCGCCGCGCCTTGGCGAAGAACGCCTCGGCCTGCGCCTTCGCGGGGCGCGCCGGGTCGAGCGCGACCTCGATCTTGCCGCCGGTCTCCCAGTCGTCGAGGAGCGCCTTCGCGGCCCCGCGCGGCACCCGCGCGCCCTGCGCGAGCAGGAGCTGCCCCGTCTTCTGGAGGCGCGCGACGCTCCCCAGCCGCCCGAGATCGCCGCGCACCGCGTCGGCCCTGCGCTCGAGCGCCGCGCGCCGCGCCTTGACGGCGCGCGCGAGGGCGGCCTTCTCCTGGCCGGCGGCGGCGTCGTCGCTCGCCTCGACCAGCGCCGCGCCGGCGGCCAGCGGATCCTCCGGGTAGGCGATCTCGGCCGGCGGGGCGCTCCCCTGGGGGGGCCAGCGGAGGATGAGGTTGCCGGCGCCGTCGAGCAGCCGCACCTCGCCGCGGCGCCCCGGGGCGAGCTCTAGCCGCGCCGCCGGGGCGGGCGCCGGGCTCAACCCGGGCGCCGGGCTCAACCCGGGTGCGGGCGCCGGGCTCAACCCGGGTGCGGGCGCCGGGCTCAACCCGGGTGCGGGCGCCGGGCTCAACCCGGGTTGGGGTGACCCTGGGCTCGACCCGGGTTCGGTCGACGACCCCAACCCGGGTGCGGTCGACGCGCTTTCCGCCAGCAGCGCATCACCGGCGACGATGGCGACGCCGTCGCCCCGCACCTCGATGGCCAGCACGCGGCGGCCGACCAGGTGAGCCCGCAGGGCCGAGAGGAGCGGATGCGACGCGCCGGCGCGGAGCCGCGGCAGCCGCGGCAGGACCCCCACCCCCGCGACGCGCGGCCCGATGCCGGCGCCGAGCACACGCCGCGCTCCGGCGTACACCGCCAGCGCGACGAGCCCCGTCGCGGGGTTCGCGTGCGCCGCGTCGATCCTCGCCCCCACCCAGCTCGCGACCGCCTCGGCGAGCGCCCCGCCCGGCGCTGCGCTTCCTTGCTGATCCCCCATGGCGAACGCCGTTCGTACCAGCGCCCCTCAGCCGTCGCGGGACGCACACGCGTCGTACCGAGCCAGGAGCGGCTGGCACTTGGGCGGGGTGACGTTGCAATCGAACACCTCGCCCATCGCGCAATCGAAGAACGGCACGAGCCGATCGTTGCACGCGGGCGCGGTGGACAGCTGCCCGTCACAGAGGTCGCCGCAGCTGCCCGGTACCGCGCCGCACGCCGACAGGAACAGCTCGCAGTAGTCGAGACACCTCGACCGCGCGTCGCCGCCGCCCCCCCCGGTGGAGGTCACCGCCACGTTGCTCGTCCCGCTCGCGCTGCTGCTGCTCACGCCGACGCCGTTCGCGCTGTCGCTGGCCGCGCCGGCGCCGCCCGACCCCTCGCCGGGCATCCCGTCGACGACGACGTTGCCACCGCAGGCGCTCCCCCAGGCCAGGACCGCGAGCGCGGCGAACCGCATCCTAAGCAGCGTCAATCCCATGGCGCGAGACTAGCCCGGCGCGGGCGCGGGCGCGAGCGCGGCGCGAGGTCCGGTGAGGCGAGCCGCCGCGCGGCCTCTCGTGCGGCGCGCGCGGCTTTGCGATAGAGAGCCGCCGCGTGCTCCTCGACCTCCTGCTCGCCCCGCTGCTCGCCCAGGCCGACGCGCTGCCCCGGCCCGGGGCTCCGGCGTCGTGCCCGCCCGACATGGTGCTCGTGGAGGGCACCCACCACGAGAACGTGCAGCGGATCTGCACGAGCTACCGCGGCGGCCACTGCTTCAGCTTCTTCCCCGGGCTGTTCGCCGCCGAGCCGCGCTTCACGCCGGTGCGCACGTGCATGGATCGCCACGAGTGGCCGAACCGGGCGGGCGCGCTGCCGGTCGTGATGCTCCGCTTCGTCGAGGCCGAGCGGGAGTGCGCCGCCGTCGGCAAGCGGCTCTGCACCGAGTTCGAGTGGGAGCTCGCGTGCGAGGGGCCGTCCGCGCTCCCCTTCCCTTACGGTTACGCGCAGGACCCGGCCGCCTGCAACGTGAGCAAGCCGTACCGGGGCATCAGCGAGCGGCGGCTCGCGTCGGACGACCCGGCGGTGCGGGCCGCCGAGACGCAGCGGCTCTGGCAGGGCGAGCCGTCGGGCTCGTATCCGGCGTGCGTGAGCCCGTACGGCGTCGTCGATCTGGTCGGCAACGTGGAAGAGTGGGTATCGACGTCGCGTCCCGAGTGGCCGCACCGCTCGTCGCTGAAGGGCGGCTACTGGTCCAAGCCGTGGGCGGGGTGCCGCGGGACCAACGACTCGCATGGTCCGATGTTCCGGTTCTACGAGATCGGGTTTCGCTGCTGCAAGGATCCGGGGGCGGGGACGTAACGCGACCGCGGCGGCGCTGCGAGAGATCGTCGCGGAGATCCACGCGGGGGCTAAGGACGCCGAGGAGCGGGCCGAGCTGTATACAGCGCTCCTGGTGATGGCGACCATCGATCCCTGGGGGCATAATCTGCTGAAGGAGCTCATCGTCATGGTAGAGGACAAGGAAGAGGGGCTGCTCCGGCGCACGCCGATCATCGGGGAGATGATCATCGAGGCCGAGCAACGGGGAGAGCAACGAGGAGAGGAGCGCGGGCAGAAGGCGATCGCAGAGCTCCTCGGCCGCCTCTTCGCGCGGCGCATCGGGCGACGTCTGACGGCCGAAGAAGAGCGATCGATCGTCGAGCGCGCCCGCGTGAACGGTCCAGACGAGGTCGAAGTCGCCTTGCTCGAGCTCGAGCGCGAGGCGCTGGTTCGATGGCTCGCGGAGCCGATGCGCAACGCCTGAGCTCCCGACGCGCCCTCGTCCCCACCGCCTGCGGCGCGATGGCGCGCGCTCCGGTTCGTGGACATGCTGCCGCGATGGTGCCGCCGTCCGATCCCGTGGCCCCGTTTCTGCCCACGGTCGCGCGCGCCCGCGACGAGGGCCTCGCGCTGCCGCCCGGCGCGCCGGCCGAGGAGCGCCGCGTGGCCGCGCTGGTCGTCCTCGCGTCGATCGTGCGCCGCGAGGGCTGGACGGAGGTCGTCGACCTCAGCCCGGAGGCCGCGGCGCAGCTCGAGCCGGGCGACCCGCCGCGTCCGCTGTCCTTCGAGCCCCGCGCGTACCGGCGCCTCGTCGAGGATCTCGGCTTCGGGCCCTGCACCGGGTGCGCCGGCGCCTCGGGGCGCGCCCGCTGCCCCCTTTGCAGCGGCCAGGCCCGGCCGTACGCCTGCTCGTGCAGCGCGGGATACGTCCGCTGCCCGTCCTGCATGGGCGCCGGCCGCGTCCGACGGGTGCGCATCCGCTATCTGCAGGACCGCCCGCTCGAGATGCGCGAGCTCTACGCGCCGCCCGAGATGACCTTCGTGCCGTGGCTGTTCTCGTTCGAGGGCGCCTTGGAGCGCCGCCTGGGCGCCGCCGCCCCTCCCGAGCCTCTGCGCTGCCACGACCTCCGCCCCCGCGCGAGCAGCACCGCCTACCGCGGCGGCAGCGATCGGACGGTCGAGCCGGATTTCCACGGCCACCGCTTCGCCGGCACGATCGAGCGCGCCGTGTCCGGCCTCACCGCGCTCGCCGCCGGGGGCCGCCTCGTGGCCCAGGCGGTGCGCGCTTACGCATGGCCGCTGCTGTGGTTGCGTTATGGTCCGGACGAGCCCACGCGCGACGTGGTCGTCTATCCCGATCTCACCGGCGCGCTCCAGATCTTCGCCGGCGTCGAGGGCGTGGCGACCCCAAACCACGTCCACGAGAGGACACGAGGCGCCCGCGTCCCGGGAGCGACGCGATAGCTCGCTCGTGAATCGAGCGTACCGCCCGCGCCACGCGCCACGCCCTCGCGGGGCGCGCGGTCGTCAACGCGGGGTCTGCTTGCCCGTGGCCTGCGCGAGCTCCGCCCGCAGCGCGTCCAGCTCGGCCTGGAGCTTCCTGTTCGCCTCCCGCGCCTCGGCTTCGGCCTCTCTCGCCTTCGCCGCGGCCTCGTCCGGCGTCGGCAGCAGCTCACGGCCCTCCCTGTCGCGCGCCAGCCGGAGCATCGGGCCGACCGACGGGTCCTCCACCACGGTCCACCAGAGGCCCAGCGTCTCGCACGCGCAGAGATCCGGGTCTTCCGGCGATCGCTCCACGAGATCGCCGTCGAGCGCGTCCCAGACGCGGATCGGCCGCGCCCGGTCGTCGGGATCGAAGCGCACGACCTCGCGGATGCCCGCGGCGCGGTAGCGCTCGAGCTTCTCCTCCCACGCGGGCTCGCCCTCGTCCGACTCGCTCACGATCTCGACCCCGAGGTCGGGCGCCCCGTGCAGCCACGTCTTCCAGGTGCGGAAGGTCCGATGAGGCGCGCCCAGACGCACGAAGGCGTCGGGGGCGAGGCGCTTCCTCGGCGTCGTCGGGTCCCAGTAGACGAACTGGTCGGAGCCGAGCGTCGCTGCGTGCGCGAGCTCGCGCTTGAGGATCAGGTACAGCGCGGTGCGGAGCTCCAGGAGGCGGTTCGTTTCGAGCACCTCTTCGGCCTCCGGGAAGAGCACCGGCTCGGGCGGGCGGCGATAGACGTGGGCTCCCACCCGCCGGTGAGGCGCAGCGGGCGGACGGGCGGTCGTCTCGGGCTCGACAGCGGACATGGCCTTTCGCCGAGCGTAGCACGACCGCCGTCCTGCGGAGACGATCGCCCCCGCTCGCAGCCCAGCCCACGCGCCGCGCCGAAACCAGAGCCCCTTACGTCTCGCGCAGGCGTCTGATCTCGCTCAAGCGCCTGAACCGCACGCCGAGCGGCGTCGCGCATCGCGCCCGCCAGCAGGCGTGGGCTCGCGGCGGCCGGCAAGGGCGCGGGAGGACCCACGAGGCAGCGAGCGACACCTGGCCAGCCCCGACCGAGCTCAGCTATGTTGGAGACGGATCGCTCGCCGGCCGCGCCGGCATCCCCCCTTTTCAGCAGAGCGGAGGAATGCATTGACGTCCATGGATCTCGAAAAGCCTACCTGTGACGACTCCCTGATGCGGCAGCTCGGGTATTCGGTCTACCAGCTGCCCATCATCAGCGTTGCCGACGAGCTCGGGGTGTTCTCGCTCCTCGAACAGGAGCCCGCGGGCATCGCGGAGGTGGCCGGGAAGCTCCACCTCAGCCTCCGCGCGACCGAGGCCCTCCTGGCCTCCCTGGCAGGCATGGGGCTCCTGGTGCGGTCTCATGGCAAGTTCCATCTCACCGAGACGTCTCGCAACTTCTTGATCCCGACCAAGCCGTTCTACTGGGGCCACATGGTGCGGCTCATCTGCCAGGTTCCCATCACGCACGGCACCTTGCTGGAGACGCTGCGGCGGGACGGGGCCATCGCGTGGGGCGAGGGCCAGGGCAAGGTCATCACCGAGGAGTGGGCGCAGGTGGACCTGTCGGACGAGCGTGCATTCGCCTTCACCCAGGCGATGCACAGCCACTCGTTCGCGACCGCGGTCGGGCTCGCGCAGCGGGCCGAGCTCTCGGGCGTGGGGCGCCTGCTCGACGTCGCCGGCGGCTCCGGCTGCTTCAGCATCGCCCTGGCGCAGCAGAACCCCGAGGTGCGGTTCACGGTCGCCGAGCTGCCGCCCGTGTGCAAGACGACGAGGAGGTACGTCGCGGAGCACGGCCTCGAGGATCGCATCGACGTGCTGGAGCTCGACATGTTCCGCGACGCGTGGCCTTCGGGTCACGACGTGATCTTCTTCGCCAACATCCTCCATGACTGGGACAGCGCGCGCCAGCGGCGCTTGATCCAGCGCAGCTTCGATGCGTTGCCGCCGGGCGGCCGCGTCCTCATCTACGAGCTCCTGCTCTCGGACGGGCAGGACGGCCCGCTCACGGCGGCGCTGTCCTCCATGAACATGGTGTACATGACCCCCGGCAAGCAGCTCACGGCCGGCGAGCTCGACGAGCTCGTCCGCGGGTGCGGGTTCACGGACGTGTCCGTCGTCCCGGTGTACGCGGGATACTCGCTCCTCAGCGCCACGAAGCCGCTCGATCGGTGACGTCCTCCACCGCGGGTGCCCAGCGCCGCGACGGCGCGAGCGAGCCGCGGCGCCGTCTCGTCGCCGCCGGCCGTCACTGCGCCACGACGCCGAGCTGCTGAAGCAGCGTCAGGTTGTCCTCGATATGCCAGTTGTCCGTGATACGGCCGTTCTGCACGCGCAGGATGTCGGTGGCGATGAAGTCCACGGCCTGCCCGGCGCCCTCCCTGCCGCCGAACGTGCCGGTGAAGCGGCCTCGGAAGCGCAGGTGCGCCACCACGCGATCGCCGACGACGATGAGCTGCTCCACCTCGCAGCTCAGGTCCGGTACGGCGGCGCGGAAGCTCTTCGACGCGAACGCCGGGCCCATCGGGCCCTGCGGGCGCCCCTTGGGCAAGGTGCGGTCCGCGAAGGTCGGCGCGATCGCCGCGTCGAGGTAGCGCTCGTCGCCGGTGTTCCAGAACGCGTAAAACCGGCGCGCCGCGAGCATCTCCGCCTCGGCCTGCTCCCTCGGCAAGCTCCCGTCGACGACGAGCGACCGCGGCGATGGCAGGTCCTCCGCGCCGGCGCCCTGCACGTAGCAGGCGCTCGCGGCGGCGAAGAGCGAGAGGGAGAGGGCGCTGATCAACAGGGTCTTTTTCATGGGACGTGTCTCCTCGGAACAAGCGATCTCGGACAGCCGATCGGGTCGGTCGGCGCGCGCGCGCGCCGACCATCAGCGCCGGCCGCTCGGAAAGACGCCGCGCCCGGGCACGGCGGGCCCGGGGCCCGAGACCCCGAGCCCGCCTTCGCACCGGCGCGGCGACACGAGCCACCTTGATCCTTTCCAGCGCGTATGAAAACGGCCGCGATCGCCGAACCATCTTTTCGGAAATGTTGAAGATCGCCCCCGGAGCGGCTACCCTGCCCCCGCTTTGCTGCCCGTGACTCGCCGGGGGTGCGCATGGTCGAGCTGGAGGACATGCAGCTGTTCGTGTGCGCCGTCGCGCGGGGCAGCCTCTCGGCGGCGGGGCGCGAGCTCGGGTTCTCGCCGGCGGTGGCCAGCAAGCGCATGACGCGGCTGGAGGCGGCGCTCGGCGTGCGCCTCCTCCAGCGCAGCTCGCGGCGCCTCACGCTCACCGCCGAGGGCGCGGCCTACCACGAGCGCTGCGTCGCCATCCTCGCCGACGTGCGCGAGGCCGAGCTCGCGGTGACCGCCGGCCAGGCCGAGGCGCGCGGCCTCCTGCACGTGTCGGCGCCGGTGGATCTCGGCCGCCAGTGGGTCGGGCCCGCCGCGGCCGACTTCGCGGCGGCGCACCCGGAGCTCCGCGTGCGCGTCAGCCTGTCGGACCGCGTCGTGGACCTGCTCGACGCCGGCGTGGACGTCGCCGTGCGCATCGGCGCGCTCGGCGACTCGCGCCTCGTCTCGCGCCGGCTGGCCCGGAGCCGCCGCGTGGTCTGCGGCGCGCCGGCCTACCTCGCGCGGCGCGGGTGGCCCCGCACGCTCGCGGACCTCGACGCGCACGCGTGCATCGTGCTGCAGCGCCCCGGCATGCGCGCGCTCTCGTGGACCTTCCGCGCCGGAGAGGGGCTCCACACCGTCCGCCCCGCCGGCCGCCTCGTGGCCGACAGCGGCGATCTGGTGCGCGACTGGGCCGTCGCCGGCCACGGCCTCGCCTTCAAGTCGATCTGGGACGTCGCCGCCGACATCGACGCCGGGCGCCTCGTCCCGCTGCTCACCGACCTGCCCTCGCCGGCCTCCGCCGTGAACGTCCTCTATCCGAGCCGCCGCTTCCAGCCCGCCAGGGCGCGGCTGTTCGTCGACTTCCTGGCGGAGCGCTTCGCCGCCCACGAGGCCGCGGTGCTGGCCGCTGCGACGCCGCGCGCCGCGCCGCCGCCCGCGCCTCGCCGCGCGCGCCGCGCGCGTCCTGCCTGAGCAGCGCCGCCGCGAAGGCGGCGAGAGGACACACGCGCCTCAGGCGCCGCCCTGCCCGCCCGCGCCGAGCGCCGCCAGGAAATGCTCCCGCTCCGCGGCCGTCGGGCGCCGGCCCGAGAGGTAGCGCCGCTGGTGCGCGCGGGCCGCGCCGATCGCCGCCTGATTCAGGATCTTGATCGGCACCCTGGGCGCGTACAGGCTCGTCACCTCGAGCAGCGTCGTCGCGCCGGAGCCCGGCGAGAAGCGGTGAATCGCGAGCCCCCGTCTCCACAGCATGCTCTCCTCGATCGTATCGACGCGGATGGCGAACGCCTCCGGCGCGACGCGCTGGGCCGAATACCGCGACGTCTGCGTGAACGGCCCGATCCCCGGGAGGTTCAGGCTCATCCGGAGCACGAAGCTCGGCTCGCGGTACGATCCCGACTGCATCGCGCACTCCGTGCCGGGGAAGAGCTCCCGCGCCTGGCCGTGCTGATCCCAGAAGACGGCGGCGGCGTCGAACGGGTCGATGTGCCCGAGCTCGATGGTGAACCGGACGCCGGAGAGCCCCTGCGCCTCGTCGCGGAGGTCCTCTGCGTGCTCGAGCTCCGTGTCCTCCTGCTGCCACATGATCGTCTCCTCGCCCGACGAAACGAGCCTATGGGAAGCGCGGCAGCGCATCAAGGAAGCGGCGGGCCGGCTCACGGACGCGCGACTCCGGCGAAACCCTACGGCGCGTTCAGCATGCCGGCATGGACCGCGCGCGGGGCGCGTTGCTACCCTCCCCGGCACCATGAACTACCGCAATCTCGGACGCACCGGCCTGAAGGTCAGCCCCCTCTGCCTCGGCACGATGAACTTCGGCCCGGAGACCAGCGAGCCCGACAGCTTCGCCATCATGGACCGGGCCCTTCAGCACGGGATCAACTTCTTCGACACGGCCAACGTGTACGGCCGCAAGCGCGGAGAGGGGATCACCGAGCAGATCGTCGGGCGCTGGCTCGCGCAGGGCGGCGGGCGGCGAGAGCGCATCGTCCTCGCCACGAAGGTCTACGGCGCCATGGGCGAAGGGCCGAACGACAGGAGGCTCTCGGCCTATCACATCCGCCGCGCCTGCGAGGAGAGCCTGCGCCGCCTGCAGACGGACCATATCGACCTCTACCAGATGCACCACATCGACCGCGAGACGCCCTGGGACGAGATCTGGCAGGCGATGGAGCAGCTCGTCCGCGAGGGCAAGGTCCTCTATGTCGGCAGCAGCAACTTCGCCGGCTGGCACATCGCGCAGGCCAACGGGCTCGCCGCGCAGCGGCACTTCCTCGGCCTCGTCTCGGAGCAATGCGTGTACAACCTGAACGCGCGCACCGTCGAGCTGGAGGTCCTGCCCGCGTGCCGCGCGTTCGGCCTCGGCGTCCTGCCCTGGAGCCCGCTCGCCGGGGGGCTGCTCGGCGGCGCCCTCCAGAAGGCGCGCGAGGGCCGGCGCGCGTCGGCCGACGCGCAGGCGCGCATCGAGAAGAACCGCGCCAAGCTGGAGGCCTACGAGGCGCTCTGCGCGGAGCTCGGCGAGAAGCCCGCCGACGTGGCCCTGGCATGGCTGCTCAAGAACCCGGTCGTGACCTCGCCCATCATCGGGCCGCGCACCGCCGAGCAGCTCGACGGCAGCCTGCGCGCCCTCGAGATCCAGCTGACCCCGGAGCCCCTGAAGCGCCTCGACGAGGTGTTCCCCGGCCCCGGCGGCGAGGCGCCGGAGGCCTTCGCCTGGTAGCGCGGCGCCGGGCGGCGCTCGCCGGCGCCGCCCGGCCCACTCGGCTCCACCTTCGCGCCGCGCCGGCGGGATGCGCTGGAGTCGCGCCGCGGGACGGGTCGATTTCGATTCCCTGGCGTCGAGCGGGTGGCCTACGCTCCGGAGCCCGGAGGCGCGTCCAGCGACGCGCGCGCGAGAGGGGATGGACATGGTCCGATGGCGGTATGAGCAAGGGTTGCAGGAGGTCGGCAATGGCTGCTTCGCGTATCTGCAGCCGGCCGGCACCTGGGGGCTCAGCAACGCGGGGCTCGTCACCTCGGACGGCGAGGCGCTGCTCGTCGACACGCTCTTCGACCTGAAGCGCACGCGCGAGATGCTCGACGCCATGCGCGCGGCCGCCCCCGCGGCGGCGCGGATCGGCACGGTCGTGAACACCCACGCGAACGGCGACCATTGCTACGGCAATGCGCTCGTCGAGGGCGCGACGATCATCGCCACGCGCGCCGGCGCCGCCGAGATGGATGAGGTCCCCGCGCCGATGCTCGCCATGCTGATGCGGCAGGCGCGCAGCGGCGCCGCCGGCGCGCTGGGCGATTACCTCGTCCATTGCTTCGGCGCCTTCGATTTCGACGGGATCGCGCCCACGGCGCCGACCCGGGTCTTCGAGGGGGAGCTGACCGTCACGGTCGGGGCGAAGGAGGTCCGCCTCCTCGAGGTGGGCCCCTCGCACACGAAGGGAGATCTGCTCGTGCACGTGCCCGCGGACCGCGCGATCTACACGGGAGACATCCTCTTCGTCGACGTAACGCCGATCATGTGGGCGGGGCCCGTCGGCAACTGGATCAAGGCGTGCGACACCATCCTCGCGCTGGACGCCGACGTCATCGTGCCGGGGCACGGCCCGATCACGGATCGCGCCGGCGTGCGCGCGGTGCGCGATTACCTCGTGTACATCCGCGACGAGGCGCGGCGCCGCTACGACGCCGGCATGCCGCCGGCCGACGCCGCCCGCGACATCGCGCTCGCCGATTACGCGAGCTGGAGCGACGCGGAGCGCATCGCGGTGAACGTGCACACGCTCTACCGGGAGTTCAGCGGAGGGCAGCTCAATCTGCCAGGCGTGGTCGAGCTCTTCGGGCTCATGGCCGAGCTCGCGCGGAGGGCGCGCTGAGGCGGGTGTGAGAAGAGATTTCAACGCAAAGGCGCTTGGCGCCTTGGCGTTGAAATCTGCACACCACGATGGGCTCCGCCGACAAGACAGGACGCCGGATCCCGCTCATGAGATCCAAGCAAAGATAAGCCAAGCGCACACCAGCCGTCGTCCGCGGCAGCAGGCACATCTCGGCGCCTCGGCCGCGCGCGAGAGGGGCACCGCAGCCGCCGTGGACAGAGAGCTTCCTCCGAAAGCGACTCCGGATCAAGCGACGATGAGGCGCGCACGGACAGCCAATGTCCTTGCCGTCGCGCCGCCGTGACGCCCCGCGTCGCGCCGCCGGTCACCCCTTCAACCCGGTGCGGGCGACCCCCTCGATCACGTATCGCTGCGCGGCGATGAACATCGCGAGGATCGGGGCGCTCGCGACCACCGCGCCCGCCGTGACCAGCGCGTAATCGGTGGTGTGGGCCCCCTGCAGCAGCGCGAGTCCGGGCGACAGCGTGAGCTTCTCGGGGTTGAACAGCACGTAGATCGGCCAGAGGAAATCGTTCCAGTTGCTCAGCAGGCTGAGCACGGCCAGCGTGGCCAGGGCCGGCTTGGACAGAGGCAGCACGATCTTCCAGAAGACCTGGAGCCGGGTGGCGCCGTCGAGCGCCGCCGCCTCCTCGAGCTCCCTCGGGAGGCCGAGGAAGAACTGGCGCAGGAAGAAGACGCCGAACGCCGAGGCGGCCGGCGGCACGACCAGCGCAGGGAGGCTGTCGAGCCAGCCGAGGCCCCGGACGAGCAGGTAATTCGCGGGCAGGAACATGATCGGCGGGATGAACAGCGTGGCGAGGACCACGGCGAGCACGAGCCGCTTGCCGCGGAACTCCATGCGCGCGAGCGCGTACGCCGCCGGGGCCGCCGTGGCCAGCACGAGCAGCGCGTGCGCCACGGCGGCGAGGAGGCTGTTCAGGAGCCAGCGGAACACCGGCGCCCCGGCGCTCGATCCCGCGAGCGCCTCGTAGCTCTCGAGCGTCGCCCGCGCGGGCAAGAGCGTGGGCGGCACCGCCGTCGCCTCGGAAGGTGGCTTGAGCGACGTGAGCGCCATCCAGATCACCGGGGCGAGGTACGCCACGGCGAGCAGGAGCAGCGCCGCATACGACAAGGCCCTCCCGATCTGCCGGCGGCGGACAGGGCAGCCGCCCTCGAGCAGCCGGAGCTTCATGGAGCGTCCTCGTCGCTGCCCCGGCCGAAGAACAGGAGGAACATGACGAGGCTCACGACCGCGAGGAAGAACGCCTGGACGTAGCTCATGGCCGCCGCGGCGCCGAGGCGGAAGCTCCGGAAACCCTCGTCGGCGATGTACATGATGGTGGTGCGCGTCTCGCTGCCCGGCCCGCCCCCGGTGACCAGGTAGGCCTGCCCGAACATGTTGGCCGACGCGAGGACGGTCATCGTCACGACGAACACGAACACCGGCCTGAGCCCAGGTATCGTGACGTGCCAGAACTGCTGCCATCGGGTCGCGCCGTCGATGCGGGCGGCGTCGTAGAGCTCCCGGTGGATGTTCTGCAGCCCCGCCAGGTAAATCACGGCGTTATAGCCGAGGGTCCACCACACCGTCATCCCCACCAGCGAGACCCACACCCACGGCACCGCCGTGGTCCAGCCCGTGCCTGAAGGCAAACCCACCTTCGCCAGCAGGTGGTTGATCGCGCCGACCTGCGGATCGAGGAGCAGCCGCCAGATCATCGCCACGACCGCCACGCCGAGCACGTACGGCGCGAAGAACATGGCCCGGAAGAACGATCGGCCGGGAAAGCGCTGGTTGAGCGCGAGGGCGAGCAGCAGCGGGAGCGTCACGAGGACAGGCACGCTGAGCGCCGTGAACAGCGCGGTCGCCCGCAGCGCGCGCCAGAAATTGCCGCGGATGGGCGAGCCGGACCGGAACAGATCCGCGTAGTTGTCGAGGCCGACCCACGGCTGCGACGGCAGGAACGGGTCCCAGTCGTGGAGGCTGATCCACACGCCGAGGGCGATCGGCGTCGCGACGAAGAGGCCGAACAGCGCGAGGTACGGCGCGAGGAACAGGTAGGGCGCCCACCGCCGCGGCCGCGTGAAGCCGCGCTCCCGGAGCCGGCCGACGCCGGGGGCGCTCTGCGCGCCGCCGTCCGCCTCGGCCTGGCCGGGCTCCACGAGGGGTACGTCGACCGCCGTCACGGCGCCCTCCCGAACTTCCTCAGGTTGCCTGCGAGCAGCGCGTCGGCCTCGCGGGCGGCGCGGCTCAGGGCCTCGCGCGGCGCGGCCCTCAGCAGCACGGCCTCGTTCACCGCGAGATCGAGGGTGGACGCGCGCACCGCGTCGGCCCCGGCGATGGCCGGCGGGAAGCGGACCGCCGGGAGCTGCTCGGCGACGATTGCCTGCTCCGTCATCCGCCGGAACGCGGCGCTCTCCCGGGCCGCCCGCCGGGCCGGCACCATGCCGGCCGCGGCCCACTCGAGGGAGTGCTCGCTCAGCCAGGCGAGGAACACCACCGCCGCCTGCAGGCGGCGATGGCCAGCGCCGGCCCCGGGCTGGCGCGGGAGCACGAGGTGGTGCGCGTTGCCCCAGACCGCCCGCTGCGCGCCGATCACGGGGACCGGGAGCACGCCCCAGCGGAGCCCGGGGACCGCCTTGAAATAATTGATCATCCAGACGCCGTTCCAGAGGAAGGCGTTCCGGTCGTTGATGAAGGCGATGGTGTCGGCGTCCTGGCCGACGTCGCGCGGGCTGTAGCCGCGCCGGATCAGCTCGACCATGAAGCTCAGCGCCTCGACGCCGGCCTCGGCGTGGAACATCGCCCGCGCGCCGTCCTCCGAGAACAGCTGGCCACCCGCCTGCCACAGGAGCGACTGGAACATCAGCCCGCCGGTGAACAGGACCGGCGACACCCACGATCCCTGGATCCCCCGCCGCTTGAGATGCTCGAGCGCGGCCAGGTAGTCGCGCCGCGAGCGAGGCAGCGCGGCGTCGTCGAGGCCGGCGCCGGCCAGCACCGCGCGGTTGACGTAGAGGCCGAGCGGGTGGACGTCGAGGGGAATGCCGTAGCGGCGCCCTCGGAAGACGCCCGCGCTCCAGAGCGTCTCGGAGAAGTCGCCGGCGCCGAGGCCGAGCGCCTCGGTCACCTCGTCGAGCGGAAGGATAGTGCGGTGGACCGCCGCCGTGGCCAGCTGATCGGCGTGCATGACGGCCACGTCGGGGCCATGGCCGCTGTCGACCGCGGCCGGGATCTTCTGATAAAAATCGCCCCACCGGGTCACGCTCATCCGCACCGCGATGTTGTCGTGCTCGCGGTTGAACCGCGCGATGAGCCGCTCCATCGGCGGCCGATCGCCCCCGGTGAAGCCCGTCCAGAACGCGAGATCCACGGCCGGGCCCGCGTAACCCCGGCTGCCGCCGGCGGCGATGGCGGCCTGGGCGCGCAGATCGACGGGCTCGCCGCGACAGCCGAGCAGCAAGAGGCCTGCAGTCGCCCCCATGCCGGCGAGGAGCTCGCGGCGGCGCGGCGGCCGACCGGCATCTCCCCGCTCCCTCGGTGCTCGCCCCCTCTGCATCCGCCCTCCGCGCACGATCGCACCGCGGAGGGCTCGCATTTGGCTCGTTGCCCGCGACCGAGCTGAGCCACGGCTCACCTCCGGTCCTCCGGCTGCAACGGCGATCTACACCGGTGTCATGCACCGTCCAGCGGATTATTCCCGGAGAGCAGGGGCGCTCACCCGTCGATCCCAGATTGCGTGGATCTCCCCTTTTCGATGGGAGGTTTCATCCAGGCTCGTCGCCGATGACATGAATGTCGTCTGACGGCGCGGCGGGGGCGCGGCGGAGCGCGCCGCCGGCCTTCGCGCCGAGCACCACGACGTCGATGATCGACTCCAGGACGCCGTCGTCGACCGGCGCGCGCAGGCGGAAGAGGCGGTTCGTCACGGTGCCGCGGATCATCTCCACCATCAGGTCGAGATCGGTGCCCGGCGGCAGCTCGCCGCGCGCGACGCCGCGCTCGAGCACGTCTCGCCACGGGGCGAGGCGCTCCTCGCGGAGCGCGCGGGCGAGCGCCTCGACCTCCGGCACGTGCATCTCGGCCAGGAGCATGCGGTAGATGCCCTGCCCCTCGGACGTCGACGCGGCGGCGACGAAGCGCCGCACCAGCTCGAGCAGGTCGAGCCGCAGCGCGCCGGTGTCCGGCGGCGCCTGGCGGTCGTCCGAGAACGAGCGCAACGTCGCCTTCACGAGCTCGGCCTTCGTCGGCCAGCGGCGGTAGACCGTCGTCTTGTTCACGCCCGCCCGCGCCGCCACGTCCTCCACCCGCAGCGCCGCGTAGCCCGCGCGCGCGATCTCGGCCGCGGCCGCCTGCATCACCGCCCGCACCACGCGCTCGCTGCGGCCCCCGCGCCGCGCGCCCTGCGTGCCGGTCCGGCGGCGCCCCGCCGCGGCACCGGACTGGGCCGGAGAAGGCTCTTTCAGAGGGGACGACGTAACGCTCCGCATATCCCGAGGGGGCTCCATTCAACCACGACGGCGCGACCCGTGGAGCATGGCTCGTCCGTGCTATGGCAACAAGTAGTTGTCTTTGTCAGCCCTCGTGTTATCTATATCGCAACCACAGGTTGCCTTAGGTACGCGGCGCCCGTTGCGCCCGCCGTCGAGGCGACGAGGAGCAGGCGGCGACATGTCCACGACCACGAGCGCTCTCCCTGGAGAGGCGGCGGCTTCCCCCGAGGCGGCCTCCGGGGCGGTCAAGACCGGCAAGCCGAGCAAGGCGGTCGGCGTCACGGCGGCGGCGATCGCGCTCGCCGTCGCGGCGGGCGCGGGGTGGTACGTCGCGCACCGCGGGCTCGAGACCACGGACGACGCGCAGATCGACGCCGAGGTGGTGTCCGTCCCGGCGCGCGCGCCGGGCGTGGTGGTGAAGGTCCTGTTCGCGGAGAACCAGGCGGTGAAGGCGGGCGACGTGCTCGCCGAGCTCGACGCCGAGCCCGCGCGCGCGCGGCTCGCGCAGGCCGAGGCGAGCCTGTCGGCGGCCAGGGCGAGCGCCGACGCGGCCGACGCCGACGAGCGCATCGCCGAGACCAACGCGCGCAGCAACAAGTCGGTGGCCGAGGCGTCGCTGCACGGCGCGGCCAGCAGCGCGAGCGCGTCGAAGCAGCAGATCGCCGAGGGCGAGGCGCACGTCGCCTCGGCGACGGCGACCCTGGAGCAGGCCACGCTCGAGCGGGATCGCGCGAAGCGGCTCGTGGAGACCGGGGCGCTCGCCCAGGCCCAGTTCGACCAGCTGCAGGCGGCCGTCGACGTCGCCGGCGCGTCGCTGGAGCAGGCGAAGGCGCACCTCGCGGCGCTCAAGGCCACGACCACGCAGGCGTTCAGCCGGGTCGAGGAGGCGAGCGCGAGGGTCCAGCAGGCGAGCAACGTCGACGCCCTCATCGCGCTGGCGCGCGCCCGCGCCCGCATGGCGCACGCGCAGGTCGAGACCGCCCAGGCCGCGCGGGACCTGGCCGCCCTCGAGCTCTCGTACACGCGCATCGTCGCGCCGCAGGACGGGATCGTGTCGAAGAAGACCCTCTCCGTCGGGCAGCTGGTCTCCCCCGGCCAGGCCGTGGGGATGCTCGTCCCCGCGCGGCAGGTCTGGGTGACCGGCAACTTCAAGGAGACGCAGCTCGCGCACATGCGCGTCGGGCAGCCCGCGCGCGTGTCCGTCGACGCCTACCCCGGCGTGACCGTCCACGGCGAGGTCGAGAGCTTCTCCGCGGCCACCGGCGCGCGCTTCAGCCTGCTGCCGCCGGACAACGCGACCGGCAACTTCACCAAGGTCGTCCAGCGCGTGCCGGTGCGCATCCGCCTCCACGACGCGCCGCCCGACCTCGCGCTGCGCCCCGGGATGAGCGTCGAGCTGACGGTCGACGCGAACAAGTGAGTATCGCGCAGATCGCGCAGGAGAGGAGGAACCATGGCAGAGGCGGCAATCGCGGCCGCGCCGGCGCACGCCGTCGCGCCCGTCAACGCGAACCGGTGGCTCGTGGCCGCGGCCGTGGCCCTCGGCGCGCTGCTCGAGATCGTCGACACGAGCATCGTCAACGTGGCGCTCACCGAGATGCAGAGCTCGCTCGGCGCCACGCTCACGCAGGTGAGCTGGGTCGTCTCGAGCTACGCCATCGCGAACGTCATCATCCTGCCGCTCACCGCGTGGCTCGGGCACCGCTTCGGAAAGAAGCGTTACTTCGTCTTCTCGCTCATCGCCTTCACCGCGGCGTCGGTGCTCTGCGGGGTCGCGAGCAGCCTGCCGATGCTCATCGTCGCCCGCGTGCTCCAGGGGCTCGGCGGCGGCGGCCTGCTCGCGAAGGCGCAGTCGATCCTGTTCGAGACGTTCCCGAAGGAAGAGCAGGCGATGGCGCAGGGCTTCTTCTCGTCCATCGTCATCGCCGGCCCGACGATCGGGCCGACGCTCGGCGGCTACATCGTCACGAACATCAACTGGCGGTGGATCTTCTTCATCAACGTCCCGCTCGGCATCGCGGCCGTGCTGATGTGCCTGGCCTTCCTGCCGCCGGACGCCGCGGGCGAGCGCGAGCGCGGCGGCGTCGACTGGATCGCGATCGCCCTGCTGGCGGCCGGCGTCGGCTCGCTGCAGACGGTGCTCGAGGAGGGCCACGCCGAGGAATGGTTCGACTCGCCGTTCATCGTCGCGTTCTCCGCGGTCGCCGTCGTGAGCCTCGCCCTGTTCGTCCACCGCGAGCTCTCGTCGGAGCGCCCGATCGTGGACCTGCGCGTGCTCCGGCACCGCTCGCTCTGGGCGGGGAGCCTCCTCTCCGCCGTCATCGGCATGGGCCTCTACGGCGCGCTCTTCGCCGTGCCCATCTTCGCCCAGACGATCCTCGGCTACACGTCGCAGCAGACGGGCATGCTGCTCTTGCCGGGCGCGCTGGCCTCCGCCCTGTCGATGCCGCTCGTGGCGCGGCTCGTGAACCGGTTCGACCCGCGCGCGCTCCTCGTGGCGGGGGGGCTCATCCTGCTCGTCGCGCTCTTCCAGCTCCACCAGCTGACGCCCGTGACGGGCGCGGGCGACCTGTTCTGGCCGCTGATCATCCGGTCGTTCGGCACGACCCTGATGTTCCTGCCGCTCAGCATGGCCACCCTCGGGCCGCTCCCCAAGCGCGACATCGCCGCCGCGACCGGCATCTACAGCCTGACGCGGCAGCTCGGGGGCAGCGTCGGGGTCGCCGTGCTCACCACCGTGCTCGCCGACCGGCAGGCGTTCCACCGCGCGATCCTGGTGAGCCACATGGGGGCGAGCGACCCGACGACCGTGGAGCGCGTCGCCGCGTACACATCGGCGTTCGCCGCGAAGGGGTTCGATCTGACCGACGCGCGCAACAAGGCGCTCCACGTCCTCGACGGAATCGTGAACCTGCAGGCCGCCGTGATGTCGTTCAACGACACGTTCTGGGTGACAGCGGTGCTCGTCATCGCCACGCTCCCGCTGGTGTTCCTGCTCGGGAAGGGCCGTGGCGGCCCCGTGTCCGCGGGGCACTGAGCCGAGCGCGCCGGAGGCTCACCGCCCGTCGCCTGCCGTACCGCGGATTCACAAGGAGGCGCGCCGCGCCGCGCCCGAGCACAAAGCAACGGAGGGAACCATGCGTCACGCGTTGAATCTACTCGCGCCCGAGGTCATCGAGAACCCACACCCCTACTACGCCGAGCTGCGCGAGAGGGCGCCCGTCTGCCAGGTCGAGCCGAACGGCTTCTGGGCCGTGAGCCGCTATGACGATGTGGTCTACGTCCTGAAGCACCCCGAGCTCTTCTCGTCCCGCACCTCCGAGGTGAGGCGGATCCTCCTCGACGAGCGGCTCCTGCGCGAGCCCCTGCTCGTCGGCGAGACGAGCCTCCTCAGGAGCGATCCGCCGGACCACACCCAGATGCGCAAGCTCATCAGCGGCGCGTTCACGCCGCGGGCGATCGCGCAGATCGAGGCGCGGGTCCGCGACATCGCGACCGAGCACCTCGATCGGATCCTCGCGCAGGACACCTTCGACATGATGGAGGACCTGGCCGTTCCGCTGCCGGTCACGGTCATCGCCGAGATGCTCGGGGTCGATCCGTCGCTCCGCGCCGATTTCAAGCGCTGGTCCGACGACACCATCAACCTGCCCGCGGGCTCCCAGCCGCTCAGCGAGGAGGAGGTCGAGCGCATCCTCCGGAGCCGCCGCGAGATGCGCGCCTACTTCCACGAGATGATCGCCGACCGCAAGCGGCGACCGCGCGAGGACCTCATCAGCGACATCGTCCGGGGCGAGGTGGAGTACGGCGTGCTGACGGAGGACGACGTGCTCGGCATGGTGGTCCTCCTGCTCGTCGCGGGCAACGAGACCACGACCAACCTCATCGGCAACGGCACCCTCACGCTCCTCGAGCACCCGGACGCGCTGCGCCGCCTGCGCGAGGAGCCGGCGCTGATCCCGGGCTTCATCGAGGAGGTCCTCCGCTACGAGGGGCCGGTCCGGCTGCTCACCCGGCGGGCGACGCAGGACGTGACCCTCTCCGGGGTCGCGATCCCGGAGGGCGCGACCGTCATGCCGCTCGTCGCCGCCGCGAACCGGGATCCGGCGCAGTTCCCCGACCCCGACCGGTTCGACATCACCCGGGAGCAGCGCGGCCACGTGGCATTCGGCTTCGGCATCCATTTCTGCGTCGGCGCGCCGCTCTCCCGCGTCGAGGGCAGGATCGCCTTCGAGGAGCTCCTCCGGCGGCTGCCCCCCTTCTCGCGCGAGCCGGGGCCGCCGTCGTGGAACCGATCGTTCGGCCTGCGCGGGCTCCGGAGCCTGCCCCTGCGCTTCGACCGCACCGCGGCGGCCGCGTGACGCGTCGCCGGCCGCGCCGGACGCCGCGCGCGCCCGCCGCGTCCAGGCGGTGAGCCGCCCGGGCGCGACCGGCCTCGACGCCCCCGCTCACATCGAGAAGCCGTCGCCCTGCGGCTCCGCAGGGGGCGTCTCGCCCGCGGGGGTCTCGCCCGCGGGGGTCTCGCCCTCCTGGAGCTCCTCGACCGCCTTCGCGTGCTCGGGGAGCTGCGGCAGCGCGGAAGGGTCGTAGCCGGGCGCGACCCAGAACACCTCGGGCGCGGGCTTGTACTCGCTCGTATAGCTGCGGTCGGAGGCCCGGCCGTCCTTGTAACGGACGGTGACATACGATCTCACGTCGTACCCGCACGAGCCCTTCTGGTGGCGCTTCACGTCGCCCCCGGAGAGCTCGGACTTCACGTAGATGCGGCGGATGAAGTCGTCGGTGTGCTCGGCCGAGATGCGGTGATCGACCTCCGCCACCGGGTCGCCGCCGAGGATCTCGACGCGGAGCACCGTGGGCGTCGGCAGGTAGGCGTGGATCATGATCGGGAACGGGAGCGTGTTCCTGATCTTCAGGTCCGACTCCGGGTACGTCACCATGGCGTCGAGCCCCATCGGGATGTAGGCGCTCGGGCGGGAGTGGCTCTGGCGGTCCGGCGTGTCGAGCGCGCCGAAGAGCGACGCGGCGAAGAGCGTGCTGGAGACCTGGCAGGTCCCCCCGCCGTAGCCGGGGACGGTCTCGTCGCCGAGGATCTCCGGGGCGATGGTGAACCCGTTCTTGCGGGTCCGCGGGCCGACGTGGGCGTTGAACGAGAAGGTCTCGCCGGGCGCCAGGATGGTGCCGTCGATCTTGGACGCCGCGGTCTTGATGTTGACGGCGCGCCCGGCCTCCTTGCCGTGCCGCTTGAACTTCGTCTCGTACGCCGCGACGACCCGGCTGACGTCGACGCTCACCAGGTCATCGACGGTGATCTTGGCGGCGGTGTACCGGACGGCGAGCTCGATGAGCTCCTCGTCCTCGTGGTCCCCGGCGCGCAGCGCGGCGAGGGAGGCGTCGACGTCGAGCTCCCGGCCGGCCTGCTCCGGGATCTTGCGCCGGTTGGCGAGGTCGAGCCGCGCGTCCACCGGGATCCGGAAGACCTGCGGGGCGAGCCGCTCGAGGAAGGCGCGCGCCCTCGCCTCGTCGACCGCCCAGACGAGCGGCACGTCGATCTCGCCGCGCCGCGCCCGCCGCGCCTCCCGGAGCCGCCGCGCCCACGGCCCCTCGTGGCCGACGCGCCGCGCCTCCGCGAGCGTCTCGCCGACGTCGACCTCGACGCCCGCCTCGCCGAGCGTCGCCGTCTGGTCGACGTCGTCGTGGCGGAGCCGGACGAGGCGGCCGCGGAGCGCGTCCCGCCTCGCCTCGAGCCAGACCTCCGGCGCGGCGCCGTCCGGCACGAAGCGCTCGCCGATCGAGAGGCCGCGGACCACCGGGGACGCCGGCAGCGCGTCGCGCACCGCCAGGGCGGCGCCCACGCCCGCCGAGCTGCCGAGCGCCAAGACCAGAGCGAGGGCCCTCGTATCCACGGCAGCTCGCCATGCTACCCGGATCGCGGACGAACTGGAAGATCGCTAGACCGCGAGGCGCGCGGCCGCGAGGCGGGCTCAGCCGCCGCCGACGAAGTGCACGATCTCGATCACGTCGCCCTCGGCGAGCTCGGCCGCCGTGTGCTCGGCCCGCGGCACCACCTGGCCGTTGCGCTCCACCGCCACGGGCCCCTCGGTCAGCCCGAGCAGCTCGACGAGCCTCCGCACCGTGACCGCCGACGGCACCTCGCGCGCTTCCCCGTTCACCGTGATGTTCATGGCCTCTTCACCTCGTCCATCGCCCCTCCATCGCGCCTCGCCGCGGCGGCCCCCGGCTCGCCGGCCGCGGGCGCCGCCGCGGCGAGCGCCGCCCGGAAGCGCCGCGCGTTCTCCACATAGCTCGCGGCGCCCAGCCTGCCGAGCTCGGCCTGATCCGGCCGCACCTCCCCCATCACCTGCGCCGGGTTGCCGCGCACCAGCGACCGCGGCGGGATCACCTTCCCGGGCGGCACCACCGCGCCCGCGGCGATCACCGAGCCCTCGCCGACCACCACGTTGTCGAGCACGATGCTCCCCATCCCGATCAGGCACCCGTCCCCGACGCGGCAGCCGTGCAGGATCGCGCCGTGGCCGATGGTCACGTCGGCGCCGACGATCGTCTCCGAGACGCCGCTCGTCAGGTGCAGGCACGCGAGGTCCTGCACGTTGGTCCGCGGGCCGACGCGGATCGCGCCGATGTCCCCGCGCAGCACCGCGCCGAACCACACGCTCGCCTCGTCGCCGAGCTCCACGTCGCCGATCACCGTCGCGTTCGGCGCGAGGAACACGTCGCGCCCGAGCCGCGGCGACGCCCCGCCGAAGTCGAGGACGAGCGCCACGTCAGCCCCCCTCGGCGGCGACCACCGGCAGCGAGCGCCGGGCCGGCCGCGGCTCCGCGACGCCCCGCTGCCGCGGCCGGGCCGCGGCGCGCGCCGCCTCCGTGAGCTCGGCCTGCAGCGAGTGCTTGTTCGCCCGCGCGATCGAGACCTCGACGACCTCGCCGAGCAGATCGAGCTCCGCCGCGCCCTCGATGTGCGCGATCTCGTGGCGCCCCGTCCGGCCCGACCAGAGCGCGCCGCCCTGGCCGCCGTGCCCGCGCTCCTTGTCGCGCCCCTCGACGAGCACCTCCTGCGTCGTCCCCACGAGGCCGGACAGGTGGGCGGCCAGCAGCGCCTCGCTCTCCTCGAACAGGCGCGCGAGCCGCTCGCCCTTCACGGCCTCGGGCACGTCGTCCGGCAGCTTCAGCGCGGGCGTGTGCGGGCGGCGCGAGTACTTGAACCCGAACAGCCCCTTGAACCCCACCTCGCGCACGAGCGACAGCGTCGCCGCGAAGTCGTCCTCCGTTTCGCCCGGGAAGCCGACGATGATGTCGGTCGAGAGCGTCAGCCCCGGGACCGCCTCCACGAGCGCCCGCGTCCGCGCGACGTACTCGGCGCGCGTGTAGCGGCGGATCATCCGCCGGAGGACCCGATCGCTGCCCGACTGCACCGGCAGGTGCACGTGGCGCGGCAGCACGGCGAGCTCGGCGTGGGCGAGGAGGAGCGAGGGCGTGAGGTGCCGCGGGTGCGGGCTCGTGTAGCGCAGCCGCGCGAGGCCCGGGACGTCGGCCGCGACGCGCCGGAGCAGCGCCGCGAACTCGCTCTCGTCCGGGTCGTCCGCGCTCGCGCCGGGGGCCCGCGGCAGCGCGCCGAGCGGGTCGCGGTAGCTGTTCACGGTCTGGCCGAGCAGGGTGACCTCGCGCGTCCCCGCGGCCACGAGCGCGGCGATCTCGGCGACGATCTCGTCGCTCGGCCGGTAGCGCTCCGGCCCGCGGGTGTGCGGGACGATGCAGAACGAGCACCGCTCGTCGCAGCCCTTCATGATGGTCACGAACGCCGTCGGCGCGGCGCGCGACGCGGGCGGCGGCGACGCCACGAGGAACCGGGGCGCGTCGAGGTCGAACACCGTGCGCGCGACCGGCAGGCCGCCGAGCGCGAGGTCGCCGAGCAGGCCCGGCAGCTCCGGGATGTTGTCCGGCCCGACCACGACGTCGATCGTCCGCATCTGCTTGAGGAGGCGCTCCCCCTCCTGCTGCGCCACGCACCCGGCGACGACGACCACCCGACCCTCGCCCTCGCGCTTCCAGCGCGCGAGCCGCCCCACCTCGCTCCGCAGCTTCTGCTCGGCCTTCTCGCGCACGCTGCAGGTGTTCAGCACGAGCACGTCGGCCTCGTCCGGACCGCCGGCCTCGGTGTAGCCGGCGCGGCGGAGCACGTCGTGCATCCGCTCGGAGTCGTGCACGTTCATCTGGCAGCCGAACGTCGTGATCGAATACCGGGGCATTGAAGCGATGCACCCTCTAACAGAAGGGACCCGAGGCCGCCACCTCGCGCGCCCGGCGCCCGCTCCCGCCTCCCGCGGCGCGCTCGCCCAACCCGCGCGGCGCGCTCACCCCACCCAACCCGCGCGCGGGCCCATCCCGCACGGCGCGACGCGGCCGGGATCCGCGGACGGATGCGGACGGGCGGGACAGATCCGGCGCTGGCCCGAGGAACGCCGGCGCCGCGCGCCGCAAAAGGACGCAGAGCCGGCCGGAGCATCATGGTAAAAATCGCCCTGGGAGGAGACCCGATGGCGAAACTGGAAAACCTGGTAGAACTGCTCGATCGCTCGCTGAAGCAGCATGGGCCCCGGCCGCTCTTCGGCACGAAGACCGATGGCCGCTGGGACTGGATCACCTATGCGGAGTTCGGGCAGCTCGTCGCCAGGTTTCGCGGCGGCCTGGCGTCGCTCGGCGTCCAGCCGGGCGATCGGGTGGCCCTCATCTCCAACAACCGTGTGGAGTGGGCGGTCTCGGCCTATGCCTGCTTCAGCATGGGCGTCGCGGTCGTGCCGATGTACGAGGCGCAGCTGCCGGGCGAGTGGGCGTTCATCATCAACGACTGCGAGGCCGTCGCCGCGATCGTCGCCACGCCGCAGATCTACGGCAAATGCAGGGACCTCGCCGAGAAGGCGCCCTCGCTGAAGCACGTCGTCTGTCTGTTCGAGCCCGCGGGGCCGGCGGACGGCGTCCCCGGCGCGCGGACCACCTCGTACAAGGAGCTGCTCGCCGCGGGCGAGGAGAGCCCGGCGCCCGCCATCCAGCCGACGTCGAAGGACACGGCGTGCCTCATCTACACCTCGGGCACGACCGGCAATCCCAAGGGGGTGATCCTCTCGCACGGCAACATCGCCTCCAACGTCTGCGCCGTGCTGGATCTCATCCCGTTCGGCAGCGGCGACCGGAGCCTGTCGTTCCTCCCGTGGGCCCACTCGTTCGGCCACACCGGCGAGCTCCACGTGATGATCACGGTCGGCGCGTCGATGGCGTTGAGCGAGTCGGTCGACAAGATCGTCGCGAACCTCGCCGAGGTGCACCCCTCCGTGCTGATGAGCGTCCCGCGGATCTTCAACCGCATCTACGAGGGGGTGCAGAAGCAGATGACCGAGAAGCCCGCGGTCATCCAGCGCCTGTTCCGCGCCGGGCTGCGCGCCGCGACGAAGCAGAACAAGGGTGAGCCGCTCCACCTCGTCGAGCGGCTCACGCTGGCCGTGGCGGACCGGGTCATCTTCTCGAAGATCCGCGCCAAGTTCGGCGGCAAGCTGAGGTACGCGATCAGCGGCGGGGCGGCGCTCTCGTACCAGGTGGCCGAGTTCGTCGACGCGCTCGGCATCACCATCTACGAGGGCTACGGCCTCACCGAGACGTCGCCCGTCGCCACCGTGAACTTCCCGGGGGCCCGCCGCCTCGGCAGCGTGGGCAAGGCGATCCCGGGGGTGCGGGTCGTCATCGACAAGTCGGAGACGCACGATCCGAAGCAGGGCGAGATCGTCATTTACGGCCCCAACGTCATGATGGGCTATTACAAGCGCGACGAGGAGAACAAGGCCGTCTTCACCGAGGACGGCGGCTTCCGCACAGGCGATCTGGGCTACCTCGACGAGGACGGCTATCTCTATGTCACGGGCCGCATCAAGGAGCAGTACAAGCTCGAGAACGGCAAGTACGTCGCGCCCGCCCCGCTCGAGGAGAAGCTCAAGCTGTCTCCGCTGATCAACAGCGCGATGATCTACGGGGACAACCGCCCCTTCAACGTGGCGCTGATCGTGCCCGAGATGACGGCGCTCACCGAGTGGGCGCGGGGCCAGGGGCTCACGTTCGAGTCGCCCGACGCGATGCTGAAGCACCCGCGGGTGGTCGCGCACGTCCAGGAGGAGGTCGACCGGTTCGCCGCGGATTTCAAGTCCTTCGAGAAGATCAAGAAGATCGCCCTCGCGGCGGAGGACTTCACGGCCGACAACGGGATGCTCACGCCGACCCTGAAGCTGAAGCGGCGCGTGGCGCTCCAGAAGTACGGGCCCGCGCTCGAGGCGCTCTACGGCGGCGCGTCGAAGCCCGAGCGGCGCGAGGCCGCGCCGGCCGGCTGAGCGGCCGCCGCCCCCGGGCCGGCGCGCCCGCCGTCCCCCGCTGTTCTTCGCTGTTCCCGCCGTTTCCCGTCCACGCCCTCTCCCCTCCCGGCGCGCCTTGGCGTAGGCTGACGCGCGCTGGCGCGGGCAGGACGCCGGGGCAACGGACGGGAGCGGCATGATGACGACAGGCATCCAGAGGCGAACGCTGTATCCCGAGATCGAGCCGTACCGCGCCGGCAGGCTCCGCGTCTCCGATCTTCACGAGATCTATTTCGAGGAGTCCGGCAATCCGCGCGGCAAGCCGGTGATCTTCGTGCACGGCGGCCCCGGGGGCGGCACCGAGCCGAAGCAGCGGCGCTTCTTCGACCCGGCCGCCTACCGGATCGTGCTCTTCGACCAGCGGGGCTGCGGCAGGAGCACGCCGTACGCGAGCCTGGAGGAGAACACCACCTGGCACCTCGTCGCGGACATGGAGGCGCTCCGCGAGCACCTCGGGATCGAGCGCTGGCTCGTGTTCGGCGGCTCGTGGGGGAGCACGCTGTCGCTGGCCTACGCCGAGAGGCACCCGGAGCGGGTGACGGAGCTCGTGCTGCGCGGCATCTTCCTGCTGCGGAAGCAGGAGCTCGACTGGTTCTATCAGCGCGGCGCGAGCGCCATCTTCCCCGACGCGTGGGAGGAGTACCTCGCGTTCATCCCCGAGGCCGAGCGGGGCGATCTGCTCACGGCGTACCACCGGCGGCTCACGAGCCCCGATCCCCAGCTGCGGCAGCAGGCGGCGCGGGCGTGGAGCGTGTGGGAGGGGCGGACGAGCTGCCTGTACACGAACCAGGAGCTCGTCACGAAGACGTCGGGAGAGGAGTTCGCCCTCGCGTTCGCCCGGATCGAGTGCCACTATTTCATGAACAAGGGGTTCTTCACGTCGGAGACGCAGCTGCTCGACGACGTCCACCGGATCCGCCATATCCCCACGGTCATCGTGCAAGGCCGCTACGATATCGTCTGTCCGCCGGAGAGCGCGTGGGCGCTGCACCGCGCGTTCCCGGAGGCCGATCTGCGCCTCGTGGCGGACGCGGGGCACTCGGCGATGGAGCCCGGCATCCTGCACGAGCTCATCGAGGCGACCGACCGGTTCCGCTGACGCGCGCGCGTGCGGTACGCTCGCGGCATGAGCACCGGAGCGCCCTTCCTGCGGGCCGCCTTCGTCCGTGTCCCCGGCCAGCGCGATCGCATCTACGTGCATCGCCGCGACGGAACGGAGACCTCCTGGGTGTTTCCGACCTACGGGGATCAGCTGCCCCACGATCTCATCCACCTCGTGGTGGAGTCGGCGTTCGGCCTGCGACACGGATTCTGGGGCCGGGTCGACGCGGGCATGGATCCGGCGCGCATCAACGCCGAGGCGAACCGCGCCGGCGGGGCCGACAAGTACCGCGGCTTCGGCGAGGACCAGCGGGAGCTGCTCTTCGCCGAGGCGCTCGCCAACGCCGGCTGGTACGACCCCCTCGTGTCGAACGAGGCGCGGCGCGCCTCCATGCTCGAGGGCGCTGCCGGCGCCGGCATCGCGCCGCCGGTCGCGATCACCGAAGGGCGGGTGGCCTCGACGCACGCCGCGCTCGAGCAGCTCCGCGGAAGGTGGCGCGCGTTCGGCGCGCTGCCGAAGGGGACGTTGGAGCTCCGCTTCTTCCCGGACGATCCCGAGCGCGGCTTCGCCGAGCTGCTCGCCGCGCTGCGGTAGGCCGCGCCCGCTCTCGCCGGCGTGATTGCGTAGTGCCAGCGTCCGGGAGGAGGGCCAATCTGGGTTATTCTTGGTAGCTTTGCAGCGGTTGTTTGGCTGCTTCGAGCTCGGGCTTCCCCAGCGCCGCACGCTCCGCGCCAGACGGCAGAGTCGTGCCGGCGGGTCGCGCGCGAGCGGCGTCGCCGGCGAGCACCGCCAGGGTCGCGAGATCGATGTTGCCGCCGGACACGACCGCGATCTTCCGCCGCCCTTTCACCCGACCGAGCGCGGCGCACGCGAGCGCGCCCGCGCCCTCCGCGACGACACGGTCGAACGCGGCGAGCTCGACGACGACGTCGCGGAGCTCGGACTCCGGCACGGTCACGACATCGTCGAGCACCTCGGCGCAGATCCGCCGCGTCAGCTCGCCGGCCGCGCGCACGCGCACACCGTCCGCGATCGTCGCGGGCACGTTCGCGAGCTCCGGGCGGCCGTCGAGCGCGCGGGCCATGGCGTCGACGCCTTCGACCTGAACGCCGACGACGCGAACGCCTCGCTCGCGCATCGCGAGGCCGACGCCGGAGGCGAGGCCGCCGCCGCCGATCGGCACGAGCACGACGTCGGGCGACGCCTCGAGCTCCCAGCCGACGGTCCCCTGGCCCGCGATCACGTCAGGGTCGTCGAACGCTGGGAGGAACCGCCAGTCGTGGCGCGCCGCGAGCGCCCGCGCGTGCTCGAGCGCGTCCTCGTACGAATCGCCGGAGCGGATCACGCTCGCGCCGAGCATCTCGGCGCCGAGGACCTTCGTGCGCGGCGCGGTGACCGGCACGACGGCATGCGCCTCGAGCCCGAGGCGACGCGCGGCCCATGCCATGCCGCGGGCATGATTGCCGGCGGACGCGGCGACGACAGGCCGCCGATCGCCGCCAGCGAGCGCGACGAGCATGGCGTTGAGCGCGCCGCGGACCTTGTACGAGCCCGTGACCTGAAGGGCCTCGAGCTTCAGCCAGCCGTCGAAGCGCTCCGAACGCACGAGCGGCGTCGGCGCGAGCAGCGGACGGAGGCGGGCTGCTGCTGCGGCGACGTCCGTGATGCACGGCATCCGCGGGGTCATGGCCGCACCTCCGCGCGCCGCACGTCGTGCAGCTTCGCGAGCCGCCGCGCGAGCGCGCCTGTCGCGCGAGCGCCCTCGACGCGCGCGCGCACCGCCAGGACGCCGGGCTGGACCCCCGGCGCTGCGACGATGTCGGCCGCGAGCGGCAGCCCTGCTCCTCGGAGCATCGCGCGTGCAGGCGCGCGGCCCGTTCCACGTTGGATTCGATCGCTGTTCATGGGGCCTCGGACGGAGGCCCCGACGACGGCGACGAAGGCGGAGACTGGATACGAAAAAGCCCCGCTCCCTCGTGCCGAGGTGCGGGGCCTGTTCGCTGGTTGCTATCACTCAGGAACGGGCTCGCACCTCGCATCGAATGGGCATCGAAATGGCGATGGCGAGCGCCGCGACGTCTGCGCACACAGCAGCCTGCACGAACGCCGTTCGTGCGAAGAGGCTGCGCGTGCTCGAGGACGTCATCGCCGCACAGCATGCACCACGCGCGAGGCGGCTGTCAACCGTCGTGAGGCCTCGAAGCGACGGCGATCGCTCGACGACCTGGCGGCGGGCGCGGGCTCCACCCGTCGATGAACGCGCTCAGCATGGCGCCCGGGGGCCTCCATCTCGCTGGCGCTGCTCACCGCACCTACCCGCGTCGCGGCCGCCGCTGGCGCTCGCGCTCATGCCTGCGCAGCCCCACCTCCCGATCGCGAGGAGCGGCGCCGGATTCACGCACCAAGTCGATGAGCGGCCTCAGCAGGAGAGACTGCGCGTCGGGCCGCCACATCGCGATGTCGCGAATCTCCAAACCGAGATCGCTGACCGGCCTCCAGACCGCGGTGCCGACCGCGAGGAAACGAGCCGCGGGTTCCGCGCCGAAGGTCAATCCGTAGCCGCTCGCCACGAGCGTCAACAGGGCTTCTCCGTCGAGGATCTCCGAAGCCACGTGCAGGGTCACGCCGCGCGCGCGGACGGCGGCGATGATGTCGTCATACAAGCGAGGGTTGCTCTTCCGCGGATCCATCAGCATGGGCTCGGTCGCCAAGTCCTTGACGTTGATCATGGATGCGGTCGCCAGAGGGTGCTGCTTCGGCACGACGATCCCCAGGCGATGCCGGGAGAGCACGACGCTCTCGAGCGACGAGTCATCCGGGACGTAGTTCCCGTAGCCGAGCGAGATCTGCCCCGCGCGCAAGGCGTCCCACTGCTGGGCGCTGCTCATGGGCACGAGCTCCACATTCACTCGAGGCGCCAGCTTCCGAAACCGCGTGAGGATCGTCGACAGCGGGCCTACATACCCAGAGCCGCTCTCGAAGCCGATCGTGACGGTTCCGATCTGGCCTTCGGCCGTCTCCCTCACCTCTTTCGCCGCAGCGTCCACGCCGGAGAGGATCGCCTTCGCTCTGTCCAGGAGCAGCCGCCCGGCGGGCGTGAGCTTCACGCCGCGCCCCGACGGCGCGAAGAGCTCCGCGCCGATCTCCTCTTCGAGCTGCTGCATCTGACGGCTCAACGGCGACTGTGATACGTGCAGCTTCTCCGCCGCGCGCCTGAAGCTCTCCTCCTCGGCGATGGCGATGAAGTAGCGCAGGTGGCGGAGTTCCATCGGCTTGCTCCTCGATCCCAGGGCGGGCCGCAGCCCTTCATCGATGCTAAAAAGGTCTCAGACCGAGCCCAATATTGTCTTGGACGACTCGGTTGTCAAACGGTACCCATCGGGCATGGGCATGAGGGTCGCGAAGGGCGTCCTGGCAGACGCCGTCCCGCAGCTTCGCGCGCCCCCTTCGCGCCCGCGCGGCTCGCTCGGCATTCAGAAGGAAAGGAATCGTCGATATGAATTCAATCAGCAACGGCCAGGTCGCAGAGGTCCTCGAGCGTCTTCATCAGGAAGCGGAGGCGGCCGACGCGCCGCTCGCCGCCATCGCCGTGAGCGAGGCGGCCACCCGAGAAGAGATGATCACCCAAGTCGTCAAGGACGAAGCCGACGATCTGAAAGGCACGTATCACGGGTTCGCGGAGAATTTCCTCAATGTCTCCCCGGAGTTTGGACGTTTCCTCTATATGTGCGCCCGCGCCTGCAAGGCCAAGCGCATCGTGGAGTTCGGGTCCTCGATGGGGATCTCCACGATCTATCTGGCCGCCGCGCTGCGCGACATGGGCGGCGGCCGCGTGATCGGGACCGACCTCGTGCCCAGCAAAGTCGAGCGGGCGCGGGCGAACGTCGCCGCCGCCGGGCTGTCCGAGATCGTCGAGCTCCGGGTCGGCGATGCTCGAGAGACCCTCAAGTCTGGTGTCGCCGGCGACATCGACATGGTGTTGCTCGACGGCGCCTTCACCCTTTATCTCGACGTCCTCAAGCTGCTCGAGCCGCATCTGAGGCCGGGCGCGATCATCATCGGCGAGAACGCGTTCGAGCAGGCCTCGGGCTACATCGACTACGTGCGCAACCCGCAGAACGGCTATCTCTCCCAGTCGCTCCCGTTCGAGGCGGGGCGCGGCAACGAGCTCACGATCAAGACGAGCTGAGCACCCTGGCTCGAGGCACGCTGACCCGGTAATGTTGGGGCGACCTCTGTTCAGTCCCAGGGTTACTCGCACCTCGCAGGTCGATGACCGAGCGCGACGCGTCATCGGCCCGCTGCGCTGCCAGCGGCCGGCGGTGCCCGGGCCGCGGCAGATCCAAGGGCGTAGCGAACCGCGCCGACCTGGCTCGCCCTCGCGGATCTCCGCATCTGTCCTGCCCGCGCGCCCCGTCCAACCCCTGCTCGTCCCTCCGGTGCTGGCGCCAGACCGAGCAGCCCCGCCGGAGATTGCTGGTGCGCGGAGCTGCGGCGGCGAAGCGGACGCCGGGGTGCGGAGCAGGACGGAGCCCCAAGCAACCAAGGCTGAGGCCGCCCGCGCGAAGCCGCCGCGAAGCCGCCGAAGTCCGACCATCCCCGGCCGAACTTCGGGCGGGCGGTGCGGGTCGGGGCCGCGGCCGGCGCGCAGCGTGAGGGCGAGCACCGCTGTCGCGCGAGAACCCGAGCCGCCTGCTGCGACCTCGACTCGTACACCGAACACCGTATTTCGCGCTCAACGACCTCCTGAGCAGCTCTCGCCCTCTCCCGTTCTCCTCGAATTCGCGCACAGGAAGGTGGATGAGCCTGCTCGATCCGGCGCCCTCGCGTGCAATCCGGTCGAATCTCGTCGGTTTGGGCTCTCCGGCCGCTTGCGATGGAGGGGGTCGGTCTTTAACGTAACCCAAGGGAAGCGTTGATTCCCTGTGGAGGCTTATGGCAAGCAAGGCAGCACGGAAGACGTGGATCTTGGTCTCCGACGCAAGCCGTGCCCAGCTCTATCGTGAAGAGCCTGCGGGCAAGGGCTTTACCCTGCTCGAGTCCTACAGTCATGACGAGAGCCGGGCGCGCGTGCGGGATCTGATGGCCGACGCGCACGGGCGGAAGCCGAACGGCACCCCGGGCGGGAACGGCAACATCAGCGGCGGCGGGGGCGGCACGTACCTCGGCCGGCCCGGCGCGGCGCCCGACACCGATCCCAAGGAGGTCGAGAAGCAGAAGTTCGCCCAGGAGCTCGCGGAGGTGCTGGAGAAGGGTCTCAACGAGCACGCCTACGACTCGCTGGTGCTCATCGCGCCGCCGCACTTCCTCGGCCTGCTGCGCAGCACGGTGAGCAAGCA
The DNA here is from genome assembly GCF_028553905.1 of Sorangium sp. So ce836. Lineage (NCBI taxonomy): Bacteria > Pseudomonadati > Myxococcota > Polyangiales > Polyangiaceae > Sorangium > Sorangium sp. So ce836. The sequence continues at coordinate 9,280,263 of NZ_CP102233.1, forward strand.
GGTCAGCAACCACATCGAGACGAGCGTGGACAAGGACCTGAGCTGGCTGGACGAGCCCCGGCTCACGGAGCGCCTGCGCGAGCTGCGGGCCGTCTAGCGCCGCCGCCCGCGCTCGCGCAAGCAGATCTGGCCTTCAGGCCGCCGTCCCCGCGGCGGCCTGAAGGCGACGCCGGGCCCGCGCGACGCGCGGAGATCCGCTGGGCGCGCAGCGCTCGCCGCCTCATCGCGCCTTCGGCTCGCCCGCCGCGTCCTCGAACGTGTACGCCACCCCGAGCCCGACCACGTTCGCGCGGACGCTGTACACGCCGCCGTTGATCATGTTCGGGTTCTCCGGCGGATTGCCCTGCACCGGGCTCATCTGCGGGAGCCGCGCCTCCCTCGGATCGACCCGCACGTCCGCGGCGAAGACATGCGCGTAGGTCGCGTCGAGGCGCCATCGACCGAGGTGCACGCCCAGGCCGAGCGCCGTCGTCACCTTCGTCGCGTCGATCGTGAGGACCGACACGTACTCGGGCGGGACCGCGCTCTGCTCGAGGCTCACGCCGGCGCGCAGCGCCCACCGCTTGCCGGCGGCCTCGAACGCGTACTCGCCCCCGACCCTCGCCGAGAGCGACGCCTCGAACCGCCGCGGGAGCACGACCGGAGGCACGCGGAACTCCTCGGGAAAGCCGGCGACGTTCCGGAGCACCACCCCGTCGGGCTCGACGGCGACCTCGTCGTGCATGCCCCACCCCTCGACGCCGACCCCGAGCTCCACGCGCAGGTCGGTAACGGGCCGCGCCTCCACGCCGGCGCGGAGGATCCAGGGCAGATCGAACGAGACGTCGGCGTCCTCGCCCTCCTGGACGGCGCGCTCGAAGACGGGCGCCGCGGGGAGCCGCGCCCTGAAGGTGGCGGGCGCGCGCACCCAGGCGGGCAGCTGGAAGGCCAGGCCGATGCGCCACGCCGGGGTCGGGATGAAGAGCGCCCCGAGCTGGCCCGTCGGCGCCACGATCGGGCCGACGGTGAGCTCGGACTGGATGTCCCACTCCGGATCCTCGGGCGCGCAGAACATCCGCTCCGGGACGCACCCGGAGACGATCACGCGGCTGTTGAACGTGCCGACCACCGCGCCGATCCCCGCGCCGAGGCGCCACCTGGGCGACGGCGCGTACGCCGCGCCGACCCCGACGAACGCGAGCGCCGAGCCCTCGAGGGTGAGCAGCGCATACCGCTGCGGCGCCGGCGCGCCCTTCACCTGCTCCGGGTAGCTGGAGAGGGCCGCGTACGGCGTCCACACGCCGCCCCAGACGACCCACCGCGGATCGACCCGGAACGACGCGCCGAGCGTGGGGATCGGCAGCACCGGCGCGCTGCCGGTCACGGGCTCCATCGTCTGCACGAAGCTCGCGCCCGTCGGCTCGCCGGTGTTCGGGTCGACCTGCCGCACGATCGCCTGGCGCGTGTGCTCGCTGCGCCACTCGAAGAGCCCGGCGTCGATCAGGATCTGCGTGCCGGCCTCGAAGACGCCCGCGGGGTTGTAGGCGATCGCTCCGAGATCGTCGCCGCCGGCGATGTACGCGCCGCCGCGGGACAGCGGGCGGACGCCGCGATCGGTGAAGTACAGCCCGGCAGCGCCGGCGTCCCCCGGGAGCAGCGCGAGCGCTCCGGCGGCGGACGCCGCGGCGAGCGCGGCGCGGATCGGGGTCTCGTGCGCGCGGCTCACTCGACGGGCCGCTTCCGGAGGATGGCGTAGATCTGCTCGAGCCCGCGGGTCTCGTCGGTGAGGAAGTCCCGGAGCGAGACAAGGACCTGCCGGTAGTCCTCCGCCGCCAGCGGTTCGCCGCTCGCGGCCTCCACGCGGTGCACGTCCGCGAACGCGTCGACGAACACCTCGAGCGGGGCGCGGCCGTCGTCCTTCATCGGCGTCACGAGCGCGGGGAGGACGTGATCCATCGCGTGGTACCGGTCGTACCGGTCGTCGTTGAGCGCCTTGAGCGCCGTGAGCCCCGCGTCGGCCGCGCCCGGGCCGCCGCGGTCGCCCGCCGGGGTCAGCGCGGTCGACGCGGCCTTCAGGACCGGGACCAGGGTGTCCTCGTCGCCGAGCAGCTGCAGGACGTCGGCCAGCGCCGCCAGCAGCGCGCGGGGCGGGGTGTCGCCGGCGCCGGGGTCGAGCAGGTAGGTGAGGAACCGCTCGAGCTCCCGCCGCGCCGGCTCGTGGGCGCGGATCGCCTCCGACACGTCGACCGCGGCGGCGAACAGCGGGTGGCTCACGAGGTCGCTCACCTTCGCGCCGAGCTCCTCCTTGGCCCAGGCGCACCGCCCCGTCCTCTCGCGATCGGGGCAGCGCGCGTTCAGCTGCTCGCGGAGGACGCGCAGGGCGACGGCGCCCATCCTCGGGAGCGCGCGGTTCTTGAACCGGGTCTCCGGCCCTGACCCCTCGACGGCGAGGAGCGCGTCGACGAGCTCGCTCGTGGCCCGCTTCCACTGGCCCTTCCGCGCCGCGGCGTCGCGCGCGGCGCTCTGCGCGAAGCGGGCGTCGATGCCGTTCAGCGCGTCGGCGAGCAGGGTGAACCCGGTGAGCTGATCCTGGGTCCGGCCGTCGGCCCACGTCGCGCGCTTCTTTCCCCGGCGGTCGACCATCCCCACGTTGGCCGCGTAGCGGGTGCTGAAGAAGATCCGCGCGAGCTTCTCGATCGCCTGCGCCTTCGTCCAGGTCTGCGGGGGACTTGCCGCGGCCCCGGGGCCGCGCTGCACCGTCACCGGGGCCGACCGGTCGGCCAGCGTCCGGGCGAACGCCACCGACGACGCCAGGACGTCGTCGGCCTGGAGCGCGTCGGCCATGAGCGGCTCGTACGTGTTGGCCCCCGCCTCCGAGCAGTACGCGGTGTTGGTGGCCGGCGAGCCGGCCTTGATGCACTCCGGCCCGTGCTCCTTGCCCGGCCAGTGCCGGTACGCCGTGCTGAAGAGATCGATCAGGATCTCCTCCCCGGTGCTGTCCGGGGCGACCTCGGCGAACGCCGCCACGATGGGGCTCAGGTAAGCGCCGAGCCCGAGCCGCTCGATGAGGAAGGTCGTCCCCGGGTGGCGGATCCGGATCAGGTTCTCCGGGGAGCTGCACTCGTTCACGCCCAGCTCGTTCTTCGGGCAGTGAATGGTGCCGGCCGGCTCGAGCGTCCCCGAGATGAAATCGTTCGTCGTCTCGTTGGTCAGCTCGCGCAGCGGGTCGAGATCGACGAGGTTCGGGAACTCGTCCGAATCGGCCCCGAAGTAGATGAGCCGGCTGAGCGCGGCCGGCGTGGGGTGGCTCGTCAAGCCGTCGATGCCGCTGGAGAACTCGAGCACCGAATCGGGAATGACGGCCGAGAGGACCGAGGGCTTGATCTTGAGCTCTGCCTTCTTGGCGTGCCCCTCGGGGAGGAGGGAGTCGAGGTAGAAGGCCGCCAGGTCGTCGATCTGGAACAGCTCGCACGGCGCGTCGCACCCGGGGCAGGACACCGAGACGCCGAACACGCTCAGCTCCGTGTCCCGCTTGTTGCACTGCCTCACGCCGGCGGTGTCGTGCATGAGGTGCATCAGCCGCTCCATGGCCGAGCGGTTGTCGCCGACCTTCGGCTTCGTCGGGTCCACCGGCGTCTTCGGATCGGACGTCGACGGCGCCCCGACCGTGAGGTTGATCGCCTGGCCGTTCAGGTCCTCCGGGTCGTACGCGTACTGATCGCGGTACCTGAGCATCGCCGCGATCGCGTCGCCCGCGTGCTTCGCCCTGCCGTGCGGGGCGAGGAGCGCGTCGCTCGCGAGCGCCTCGACGAGGCGCTCCACGAGCCCCGGCTGCTCGACGGCCCGGTCGAGCACCGCCGCCACCTCGTCCCAGAGCGGCGCCTCGCCGTCGATCCGCGCCGCCGCCTCCTTGCCCTCGGCGGCCAGCCGGTCGTGCTGGCGGGCGAGGTCGCGGATGCGCAGCGCCGCGCCCATCATGCGGGCGAGCTCCGCCTCGTGGTTCTCGAGCAGATCGATCAGCGTGAGGAGGAAGACGTCCGAGTCCTTGTCGGCGACCACCTGGCCGACCGCGTGCGCGAGGTCGGCGAGCGGCGAATCCTCGCCGCGGAAGCGACGGTACGACAGGCGGCCATCGCGCTCCTCGCACGTCGGGTCCGCCGGCAAGACCGTGTCGGTCCGGAAGTCGTAGCAGGCCTCCTCGCGGTCGCCGAAGAGCAGGGTCGAGCCGGCGAGGGCGTACATGAGCCCTTCGTGCTCGGTCTTCCACGGCTCGGGGTCGCCCTTGCCCGCGTACCGGGTCCCGTCGACGAGCGGCACGATCGCGCGCAGCGCAGCGCCGAGGAGCGTCCTTTCGGTGTCGACGTAGGCGTAGAGCTCCGGCGAGAGGCGCCCGAAGTCGTCCCGCGGCGGCGAGGTGACGCCGGGGATGGCGAACGGCGGGTCGATCGCGAGCGGCTCGCCGCGCTCGTCGACGAACCTGCCGGAGGCGTCGACGTCGGCGAGCCCGTCCCCGTCGGCGTCGACGAACGGCGCGGGGACCCCGCCGCCCTGGGGGAGGACCCACCCGCGGCGGTCGCGGCGGGCGACGAAGCTCGACGGCGGCGAGGCGAACGCGTCGTCCTCGGCGAGCAGCGCCGCCTGCGCGAGCTCCAGGAGCGTGCGCGGGCGGTTCGGCTGGGCGGTGGGCGCGTCGACCGAGAGCGGCGCCCGCTCCTCCGGCGAGAGCGCGGCCAGCTCGCGCTTGCCGGCCGCGAAGAGCGCCTGGAGCGCGGGCGCCCCCGGGCCGCCGGGGCCGATCGCGTCGAGCGCCGCCACGGTCATCGGGCGCAGGCCCGGGTACGCGAGCGCCGCGCGCATCGCGCCGAGCCCCACGTCCGCCGAGCGATATCCCTGGCGCCCCCAGATCCTGGAGAGCGCACAGGGGATCGCGCCCCCCTCCCCCTCCGCTCCCCGGTCGCAGTCGATCGGCGCCCGCTCTCGCCGCGCCTTCTCCTCCCCCTCGAGCCGGGTCGCGCTCGCCTCGCTGCCGTGGATGAGCGCGTCGAGGAGCCGCCCCATCCCGTGCGTCGACGCCGGCAGGACGGCCCTGGCCTCCGGGCTCGGATCGAACGGGTTCGCCTCGTAGAGCGGCGCGATCGTCTGCGACAGGCTCAGGAAGGCGTCGTGCAGCCGGATCTTGCCGCCCCCCTCGCCGGCCGCGACGTTGTCGATCTCGACGTCCGGGACCGCGGCGTTGACGGCGCGCACGAGGTCCTTGCGCCACCGGGCCATGGCCTCGACCTTGGCCACGCCGAGCCTGCGCGCCCGCTCCGCCCGCTCGCCGGAGACGGGCGGCAGCAGCGAGACGTCGACCTCGTCCAGGTAAACGCCCGCGCTGTCGTAATGGCAGACGCGCTGGTACGAGGCGCCCGTGTGGTCCTCGTAGAGGCTCGACGCCCCCACGCGGTCGCAGAGCACGCCGAAGACGTCGTCGCCCAGCGTCGCCTTGGGGGGCGCCCTCCGCGCCGTGTCGAGCGGCTCGTGACAGGAAGCGGCCACCGCGCCGGACGCGACGAGCGAAGCCAGCCGAAGCACACCAGCGGCCGAGGAACGCAGCGTACGCGTGCGCATGAGGAAACCTCCCCGAGACGCCGCGAGGGTAGACGATTCCGCTGAAGGGGCGTAGGGCTTCCTGCCCGCGCGGGTGAGGGCGGCGAGGACATAGTACGCGTTTTCCAGGCTCGCCGCGCGGCGATGGGGACGGCGGCGGGGCGGAGGGTGATAGGCTGCGTGGCGATGGCGACCGCCCAACCCACCCCGCTCACCGCTGTCGTTCTCGCTGCCGGACAAGGGACTCGGATGAAGAGCGCCCGACCGAAGGTGCTCCACGAGCTCTGCGGCCGGCCGATGATCCACTACGTCGTCGACGCGGCCCTCGCCGCCGGCGCCTCGGACGTCGTGGTCGTCGTCGGCCACGGCCGCGACGAGGTCTCCGCGTATCTGGACAGGGCGTTCGGCGCCCAGGGAAAGAACGTCCGCACCGCGCTCCAGCCCCAGCAGCGCGGCACCGGCGACGCGGTGCGATGCGCCATGCCGCACCTCCAGGCGACCGCCGAGGCGGTCCTGATCCTGTGCGGCGACACGCCGCTGCTCGATCCGGAGCAGCTCGCGCAGCTCCGCGGGGCGCTCGACGGCGCGGGCGACGCGCCGATGGCGATGCTCACCGCGCAGGTCGCCGATCCGACGGGCTACGGCCGGATCCTGCGCGACGGCGCGGGGCGCGTGGTCGGCATCCGCGAGCACAAGGACGCGAGCCCGGAGGAGCGCGCGATCACCGAGGTCAACCCCGGCGTGTACCTCGCCCGCGGCGCCTTCCTCGAGCGCGCGCTCGCGGGGCTCACGACCGACAACGCGCAGGGCGAGCTCTACCTGACCGACATCGTCGCGCAGGCGGCGAAGGCCGGCGGCGCCGCGGTGGTCGTGGCGAGGGACGTCGGCTCGCTCGTGGGCATCAACGACCGCGCGCAGCTCGCCGCCGCCGAGGAGGTGCTCTACGGCCGCATCGCCGACGGCCTGCGCCGGAGCGGCGTCACGATCCGGACGAGCGCCCGCGTCGACGCCGGCGTGGTCGTCGAGCCGGACGCGGTGATCGAGCACGCGGCGGTGCTGCGGGGAAAGACGCGGATCGGCGCGGGCGCCCGCGTCGACGTGGGCTCGGTGCTCACGGACGTTGTCGTCGAGGCGGGCGCCTCGGTGAAGCCGTACACGGTCGCGTCGCAGTCGTCGATCGGCGCCGGCGCGCAGATCGGGCCGTTCTCGCACCTCCGCCCGGACAGCCAGATCGAGGCCGACGCGCACATCGGCAACTTCGTCGAGACCAAGAAGACGGTGGTCCGCAAGGGCGCGAAGGCGAACCACCTCGCCTACCTCGGCGACGGCGACATCGGCGAGGGCGCGAACGTCGGTGCCGGGACGATCTTCTGCAACTACGACGGCTTCCGGAAGCACCGGACCGAGATCGGCCCCGGCGCGTTCATCGGCAGCGACTCGCAGATCGTCGCGCCGGTGAAGATCGGCGCGGGCGCCTACGTGGCGACGGGCACCACCGTGACCCGCGACGTGCCGGAGGACGCGCTGGCGATCGGCCGGGTGAAGCAGGAGAACAAGGAGGGCTACGCCGGGAAGCTGAAGGCGCGGCTGAAGGACGCGGCGAAGAAGTAGCGGGCGCGGCGGCGCGGCCTCCCCGCCCGCTCCGCGAGCGAGGGGTCGCGCCGGGCCTTCGGGCTACTCGGCGTCGCTGGCCGCGGCGCCGCTGGCCGCGGCGCCGCTGGCCGGCGCGCCGTCGCGCAGCGACGGGAGGGCGTGGCCCATCCGGAGGCGCTTCGCCTCGAGGTACGGCGCGGAGAACGGGTTCGCCGGGACGACGGCCGGCGAGCGCGACGAGATGCGCACGCCGAGGGCGCGGAGCCCCTCCACCTTGTCGGGGTTGTTCGTGAGGAGCCGGATCGACTCGATGCCGAGGTGATCGATCATCGCGGCCGCGGGCTCGTAGCCACGCGCGTCGTCGGGCAGCCCGAGGATGCGGTTCGCGTCGACCGTGTCGTGGCCGAACGCCTGCAGCTGGTAGGCGCGGATCTTGTTGGCGAGCCCGATGCCGCGCCCCTCCTGCCGGAGGTAGAGCACGACGCCGAGCCCGCGGCGGCCGATCTCCGCCTGGGCCGCCTCGAGCTGCTCGCGGCAGTCGCACTTCAGCGAGCCGAACACCTCGCTCGTGAGGCACTCGGAGTGCACGCGCAGCGTGACGTCCGACTTGCCGCGCACGTCACCCATGATCAGCGCGACGTGGTCGGGAGATAGCCCCTGCTCGGGGTTCGTCGCTCCCCCCCAGTGGAACACGAGCATCTGAAAGACACCGTGCTTCGTCGGCACGGGCGCTTGCGCGCGAATATCGAGCTGAGGCCGGATCGCCGTCGTCGGGACGTACATCTCGCTCTCCTGGTGAAGGAGTCCTGGGTCTCGTGTCAAGCAAGGAGCGCCGCGTCGAGTTTGCCCGCTTACCCTGCCGATGTCCGGCCACCCCTGAAGGTGGCATCCATCAAGTAGCGTAAGCGCCGAACGGGGACAAGGTAAGCTCTCCAAGATGTTGCTCCGCGGCCATGCCGGGTGCAGCTCCGCGGGCTCAGCGGTGCGCGGGCGCGACGGTGCGCAGGTGCGGGTGCGGGTGCCGACCTAGCCGACGTCCCGCGCGAGCTGCGCGCCGCCCCTCAGAACCACTCGGGCCGCATCCTCGCGTACGAGTCCTCGCCCGACCGGCAGAGCGCCGCGAGCGCCGGGGCCCGCGGCAGCTCCGTCGAGAACCAGTACTGCGCCGCGCACAGCTTGCCCTCGTAGAAGCCGGCGGGCGACGCGCCCCGGGCCAGCCCCTCGCGGGCCGCCGCGGCCATCGCGAGCCACTGCCACGCGACCACCAGGATCGAGGCGAGCTCGAGGTAGTCCGCGCTGTGCCGCAGCATCCGCTCGGCGTCGCCGCGCAGCCCCGACTCGGCGAGGTGCATCGTCAGCTCCCCGAGCAGCGCCATCGACGCGCCGAGCCGCTCGCACCACGCGGGCTCGACGCCGGCCCGCCGCGCCCGGCCGATCGCCTGCTCGACCTCGCCGCCGAGCGCCATGAGCGCCGCGCCGCCCCCGGCCACGACCTTGCGGCCGAGGAGATCGAGGCCCTGGATGCCCGTCGTCCCCTCGTGGATCGAGTTGAGCTTCTGGTCCCGGAGCCACGCCTCCGGGAGGTACTCGCTCGAGTAGCCGTAGCCGCCGTGGACCTGGAGCGCGAGGGCGTTCGACTCGAAGCCCTTCTCGGCGGGGAAGGTCTTGGTGATGGGGGTGAGCAGGTCGAGGAGCCGCTGCGCGCGCTCGCGCTCCGCCGGATCCTCGGCGTGCGCGGCGAGATCGGCGTACCGCGCCGTCGTGGAGACCAGCGCGAGGCTGCCCTCCACGATGGCCTTCTGCCGGAGCAGCATCCGGCGCACGTCGGCGTGTTCGACGATCGGCACCTGCGGCGTCCTCGGATCCTTCGAGCCGAGCGGCCGGCCCTGGGGCCGGGCGAGCGCGTAGCCGAGCGCCTCGTGGTAGGCCGCCGAGGCGGTCGCGGCGGCGTTGACGCCCACCATGATCCGGGCCTCGTTCATCATCTGGAACATGTAGGAGATGCCCTGGTGCGGGTTGCCCACGAGGTAGCCGTGGCAGTCCCCGCGCTCGCCGAAGCTCATCGCGAGGCTCGGGAGCCCGCGCCAGCCGATCTTGTGGATCACGCCGGCGACCTCCACGTCGTTCGGGACGAGCCGCCCGCCCTCGGGCCGCCGCTTGGGCACGGCGAACAGGCTCACCCCCTTGATGCCCGGCGGCGCGCCGTCGATGCGCGCCAGCACGAGGTGGACGATGTTCTCGGCGAGGTCGTGATCGCCGCCCGAGATGAAGATCTTGGACCCGCGGACGAGGTAGTGCCCCGCCTGGGTCCGCTCGGCGCGCGCCTGCACGTCGGCCAGGCTCGAGCCGGCCTGCGGCTCGGTGAGCGCCATGGTCCCGGTCCACTCGCCGGCGTACAGCCGGGTCATGAAGGTGGACTTCAGGGTCTCGTCGCCGAACGTCTGGATCAGGTGCGCCGCCGCGGTCGTCAGCCCGAGGTAGCCGCACGCGCTCAGGTTGGCCGCCATCAGGTACGCGCCGGCGAGCATCGCGACCACGAGCGGCAGCTGCTGGCCCCCCACGTCGGCCGGCCGCGCCGCGGTGAGCACGCCGAGCTCGATCATGGGCCGGAAGACCTGCTTGAGGGCGGGGTGCACCGCGACGGCCCCCCCGTCGAAGCGCGGCGGCGACGCGTCCACCGGCCGGTAGGTCGGGAACAGCACCTCCCGCGCGAACCGGCGACAGCTCTGGAGGTAGAGGTCGAAGGTCTCCCGCGTGTGATCGGCGAAATAGGGGAGCTCGCAGAGGCGGGGCGCGTCGAGCACCTCGTAGAGGAGGAACTCGACGTCGCGGTCGTTGAGGAGCGGATTCTGAGGAGCGGTCATGGTGTCGTTTGCCGGGCTTGGCGCACGCTAGGCGCGCACGCAGCGGGATGTCGAGGGGCTTCTCGCGGCGATAGGGCCGGCGAGCGTGGGCGAACGCGCGCGCCGATCACGACGGCGCGGCGCGCAACGCCGTCGGCATCGCGGCGGCGGGTGTCGTCGGCCGGGGAGGAACCCGTCGTCATCCCGGGCGGAACCCGTCGTCAGCCGACGTGGCGCTCCTCGTCATCCAAGGTGGAGCACGGTAGCCCGCCGCCGGGACGGCCTGTCTCTACTTCGCCGGGAACGCGGCTGTCCTGATGGCCGTGCTCCCGCGCAGGGGACACCGGCGCCAGCTGTGCGCCACCGGAGGACGGACAACTCTTCGCCGCGGATCCGCTGACCCACAACGCCGGCGGGAGCAGGCGGGTCTCGCTGAAATTTGCGCGCCGTCGTTCTGCGAGAGGGCACACACAAAACGCTCCGGGGAGAGCAGCCCCCGCCTCTCTCCACTACCAACGTATGCCAGAGACGGGGGCTTGCGGCAAGCCCCGGGTCGTGCCGTACGGTCGCCGGCCGCAAGCCAGAGATGGCATGCACAGGAGGATCGAAATGCACGACGAATCCGGACGCGGTGTCGCCATGACAAAGCACGCAGTTGTGATCGCCGGAGGAGGTCCGACCGGGCTGATGTTGGCGGGCGAGCTGGCGTTGGCGAGGGTCGACGTCGCCATCGTCGAGCGGCGTGAGAGCCAAGACCTCGAGGGCTTGCGCGCAGGCGGGCTGTACATACGCACGATCGAGGTGCTCGATCAGCGAGGAATCGCCGATCGCTTCATTTCGCAAGGGCAGGTGTTTCGGAGCGCGCCCTTCGCGCGGGGCGCCCTCGACATCAGCGACATCCCGGCTCGCCACAACTACTATCTCGGGCTCTGGCAGTACCGCACCGAGCGCATCCTGGCCGACTGGGTCTCTGAGCTGGGGGTGCCGATCTATCGCCGAAGTGAGGTCACGGGTTTCGCGCAGGACGACGCCGGCGTCGATGTCGAGCTGTCCGACGGCCGATCGTTGCGCGCGAAGTATCTCGTCGGGTGCGACGGCGGTCGCAGCCTGATCCGCAAGAAAGCAGGCATCGACTTCCCAGGGTGGGATCCGTCGACCAGCTACTTGATCGCCGAGGTCGAGATGGCCGAAGAGCCCGAGTGGGGCATCCGCCGTGGTGAAAAGGGCATCAATGCGATAGGCAAGCTCGAGGACGGCAAGAGCGTGCGCATGGTGTTGAGTGAACCGCCCCTCGCCCAGGGCGACAAGCCGACCCTACGCGACGTCCGCGAGGCGCTCATCGCTGTCTACGGGACGGATTATGGTCTTCGCAGCGCCACCTATATCTCCCGGTTTACCGATATGGCTCGGCAGGCGGCGTCCTACCGAAACAACCGCGTGCTCTTGGCGGGCGACGCGGCGCACGTGCACTCCCCGATGGGCGGACAGGGGCTCAACATCGGTGTGCAGGACGCGGTGAATCTGGGATGGAAGCTCGCACAGGTGGTCCACGGGACGTCGCCGGAGAGCCTCCTGGACACGTACCATGCCGAGCGGCACCCAGTCGGCGCCCGCGTGCTGCGTAACACCATGGCGCTCACCGCGCTCGATCGCAGCGACGATCGCATCGAGGCCTTGCGCGGGATGATGTCCGAGCTGATGCAGAGGGACGCGCCTCGCCAGCAATACGTCGCGATGATGTCTGGTGTGGACATCAACTACGATCTCGGCGAGGGACACCCGTTGCTCGGGCGCCGCATGCCCGATCTCGACGTGGTCACCACGGACGGCCCGCAGCGCGTGTTCGCCCTGCTGCACGATGCCCGACCGGTGTTCCTTAACCTCGGCGAGCCCGGCGCCTTCGACATCACGCCGTCGGCGGCTCGGGTCCGGCGAGTCGACGCGCGATACGCCGGCGCGTGGGAGCTCCCGGTGCTCGGCGCGGTCGCTGCTCCCACCGCGGTCCTGATTCGCCCTGACGGCTACGTCGCGTGGGTCGGAGAAGGCACGGACCAGGGCCTTGGTGACGCCCTGACCACCTGGTTCGGACCGCCCACGGCGCCGACCGGCAGTTGACATAACGTACATAAAGTACGATTTACTGTTCCGCCTACAAAAGCCAACAGATCCAACGAGCTCACTCGGCTGTGCAATATTGTCTACACCACGCTGGCAGAGGCCGCAGACCGTCGCGTCAGCGCGACCGAACTCAGCGGCGAGGACACTCGAACGACCCGTGTAGGATTGCAGCATGGCTGATCGATCACCGGGCGCGCGGGGGATCGCGGAGGGCTCGAGCGATTGTGCTGGTACGGCGCGCGCCCGCCGTTCAGCTTGGAGCGCCTCTCGATCCTGGCCGATGGCCGCGTGGGACACCTCCCCCGCAAGCCGAGGCGCAACGGCGCGACGCATCTGGTGATGACGCCGGTCCCACGATTGGCCTCCCCTCTCTTGCAGACGCGTCGCAAATGTAGGACACTGGTTCTATGAACTGGATTTTTCCGTTCGCTAGAGCGCGGCTCGTCTGCGCGAACCGCACCGCCATCGATGACCCCGGTCCGAGTCCCGATACCGCAGGGATGCGGAGCATCTGCGCAACGCCGGCGATGGCCCTGCTTGCGCTGCTGCTTACGGTCGCCGGATGCAGCAGCACCGAGACGGGTGGCATGGATGGAACCGCGGGAGCAGCGCCGGGCGATGCCGGTACGCAGGACGCCGCGTCGGGCTCGGGTGGCGGCGGTGGCTCGGGTGGCGGCGGTGGCTTGGGTGGCGGCGGTGGCTCGGGTGGCGGCGGTGGCTCGGGTGGCGGCGGTGGTGCCGTCGAGGCAGGCGGCGGCGGCGCCGCTCCAGATCTGGCAAGCTATGCGAGCGGGTTGGACAAGCTGTTCGTCGATGCCCCGTGCGACCCGTCGACGCCCTTGCCGCTGGCCCCCATGGCGACGTGCAATCATCCGCCCAACACCCAGCACATCGAGAAGTTGGTGACCTTCGGCGGCGATCCGAACACGACGTACACGGTCAAGCTGCGGGTTCGCGGGATCTGGGAGCCGACGGACATCGTGGGGGGGGAGATGCCCGTGAAGCCGTTCATGATCGGTGGTAGCATTGGCCCCAACGATTCCATCAATTACCAGCAATATTCGATTGAGGTGAGCGAGCCGCGCCAGACGTACTGGCTGAACAATTATCAGTACCGCGCTCACGACATTCACAAGGAGGACTACGAGGCGACGATCCAGGTCAACGGCGGCGCCATGGTCAAGGTGGTGATGAACGACGGCAACGAACGCCAGATCGCCAATTGGACCAAGGACTATTTCGAGGGGCTGCCACCGTACGACACGGCGCCGACCACCGGCCAGATGCTGCACCTGGACGTGGTGTCGGTGAGCAAGTAGGGCGAGTCGGCAAACCTGCTGCGCGCTCCGAATCGTCGCTCGTCCTCCCGCTAGACGCCTCTCCGGGCGGCAACGGTGACGGCGTAGTCGTCGGCGCTCTTCGATACCGCTTCGTTCGGATGCACGCATACGAGCCCGCGCCAGTCGGCGGGCGGCTGATCGTCGCTACAGCGTGTCCCTCGTCAGGCCGAGGCGCACGAGCAGCTAAGCGAGCTCACGCAAGAACGACAGGACCACCTCTCCCAGGCGCTCGGGTTGTTGAAATGGAAGGCCGTGGCCGGCGTCCTGTACCTGTTCGATTCGTACACGTGGGTTGAGGCTCCGCAGCTCCGTCGCCATCTCGAGCGTGACGACGGGGCTGCTGTCACCGATGACGAGCAGGCTCGGGACGGCGATCGCGCTCACCACGTCGCGATATTCGGGGTTGGGCGGCGTGAGGACGTCGAACGCCCCCATGCGGGTCTTCAGCCTCGCCTCGGCTTGAAGCTCGACGATCTCCGGCGAGCGACCCGGGTGTCGGGCCAGGGCCTGCGCGACGAGGTCAGCCTTCTGTAAGCCGAGGGCCTGGCGGTGTTGATCGGCGACATCGCTGTCGCGCACCTCGCGCTGGCGCTCGGGGCTCAAGAACGTCGGGTCGACCAGGATGAGGCCGCGGATGACCCCCGCCCCTCGACTCGCCACCACCGCGGCGGTCATGCCGCCCATCGAGTGGCCAAGCAGGACCGGACGAGAGAGCTCCAGGCCGCGGATGAGGCCCACGACGTCGCTCGCGTGATCCTCGTACCGGTATCCGTGGTGCGGCGCGCTCGAACCGCCGTGCCCTCGGGCGTCGGGCATGACGACGTCGAACTCCCCCTCGAGCGCCCGCGCCACGGGAGTCCAGCAGGCGCCGCTCCCCATCAATCCATGGAGCAGAACGACGGGAGGCTTGGCGCCTCCAGTTCGGAGGTAATGGATGTCGATGCCGTTCGTCTCGCAGACTCCGCTGATCCAGATCGTCATGAAACTGTCCCTGCCTGCCGCAGCTTCGCGCGTGTGATGAAGTGGTTCAGGTCTAAGTACGCGGGGAATAGCGGCGTCGATGCTAACCCTGCTCCCCGGGCAGCGCCCCGCATCCGACGGCCGGCCCTAGCGCTCCGGCGCGGCCGGGTGCGCCGGCCCGGCGGGCGCGTGGCGCCCCGCGCGCCGCGCCCGGAGCCGCGCGACGCGGCCCTGCACGTCGTCGGCGACCACGTAGAACGCCGGCACGACGAGGAGGCTGAGCGCCGTCGAGACGAGGAGGCCGCCGATGACCGCCGCGGCCATCGGGGCCCGGATCTCGGCGCCGGGCCCGAGCGCCAGCGCCGACGGGACCGCGGCCATCAGCGTCGCGATCGAGGTCATCAGGATCGGCCGGAGCCGCACCGGGCCGGCGCGGAGCATCGCCGCGCGGGCGTCCATGGCCTCCCCTGCCCCCTCGCCGTGCCCGCGCCGCACCTCGATCGCGTGATCCACGAGGATGATCGAGTTCTTCTTCACGATCCCCATGAGCAGGAGGATGCCGATCATGCTGAAGATGTTGAGCGTGTGCCCGGAGAGCAGCAGCGCGAAGGCGGCGCCCGCGATCGACAGCGGCAGGATCGTCAGCACCGTGACCGGGTGCAGGAACGAGTTGAACTGGGACGCCAGCACCATGTAGGCGACCAGGATCCCGAGCACGAGCGCGAAGATGAGGCCGCCCATCGACTCGCGGAACGTCACGCTAGCGCCGCCCAGCACCACGCGGTAGCCGGCGGGCAGGTCCCGGCCGAGCTCCTCGACCCGGGCGACCGCCTCGCCCTGGGAGTGCCCGGGCGCGATGTTGCCGAAGATCGAGATGGCGCGCTCGCGGTCGCGGCGCGTGATCGCCTGCAGCGCGGGGAGCTCCTCGTAGCTCACGACCGACGTGAGCGGCACCAGCGCGCCCGACGCGCTCCTCACCTGGATGCGCGCGAGGTCCTCGGGCCGGCTCCGCTGCTCGGCGAGCAGGCGCGCACGGACGTCGATGCGGCGCCCGTTGTCGTTGTACTTGGCGATGCGCCCGCCGCCGACCAGCGTGTTCAGCGTCGTTGCGATCGACTCGACGCTCACGCCGAGATCCGCCGCGCGCGCCCGGTCGGGCACGATGCGGAGCTCGGGCATGCCGAGCTGATAGTCGGTGTCGAGATCGACGACGAGGCCGCTCTGCGCGAGCTCGCTCCGGATGCGCTCGCTGTGCCGCGTGAGCTCGCCCCAGTCGGGGCCGCGGATCGAGAACTCGACCGGGAAGCCGCGCTGCGCCGTGAAGCCCGACTGCGAGAGGTCCTGGACCACGGCGCGCAGGCCGGGGTAGCCGTTCAGCTCCTTGCGGAGCGCGCCCTGGAGGTCGGCCTGCGAGAGCGACCGCTCCTCGGGCGGCTTCATCGTGATGAACAGGACGCCCGTGTTCACGGCGCCGCCGCCGAAGCCGCCGACCACGGCGAAGACGCGCGACACCGCCGGGTGCTCGCCCACGAACGTCTCCGCGCGCTGGAAGAGCCGGTCGGTCTCCTCGATGTCCGAGCCGACCGCCGTCTGCAGGCGCACGAGGAGCCGCCCCTGGTCCTGCGACGGGACGAACTCCGTCGGGAGCCGCTGCATCGTGACGATCGCGCCGGCGAAGAGGAGCGCGCCGAGCAGGACCACCGCGACCGGGAACCGCAGCGCCCGGGCGAGCAGCCAGCCGTAGCCGCGGGAGAGCGCCTCGAAGCCGCGGTCGACGAGCTGCCCGAGGCGGCCCCGGCCCTCGCGCGAGACGTCGAGGATCTGCGCGCAGCGGGCGGGCGCGAGGGTGATCGCCTCCAGGTACGAGAGGAGCACGGCGATGCAGAGGGTCACGCCGAACTGGAGGAAGAAGCGGCCGACCACCCCCTCCATGAAGATGATCGGGATGAAGATCGCGACGACCGCGAGCGTCGCGGCGAGCGCCGCGAAGGTGATCTCGGCGGTGCCCTCGCGGGCGGCGCGGACGCGGTCCTTCCCCCCCTCGGCGTGCCGGTGGATGTTCTCGAGCACCATGATCGCGTCGTCGACGACGATGCCGACGGCGAGCGAGAGCCCGAGCAGCGTGAAGGTGTTCAGCGTGAAGCCGAGGAAGTAGATCGCGGCGACCGTGCCGAGCAGCGACATCGGGATCGCCAGGACGACGTTGATCGTGCTGGAGAGCGAGCCGAGGAACATCCAGCAGACGAGGGCCGTGAGCGCGATGGCCATGCCGAGCTCGAGCTCGATCTCGTGGACCGACTCCTCGATGAACTTCGTCGAGTCGAAGTTCACCCCCACCTCCATCCCCTCGGGCAGGGTCTTCTGGACCTCGGCGAGCGCGGCGCGGACGCCCTGCGCGACCTCGACCGCGTTCGAGCCCCGCTGCTTCCGCACGCCGAGGCCCTGCGCGGGCTCGCCGTTCACGCGGGCGAGCCGGCGGACGTCCTCGAAGCCGTCCTCGATGAGCGCGACGTCCTCCAGGTACACCGTGGCGCGCGCCGACGACGGCGGGCCCGCCGGCTGGGCGGCCGCGCCGGGCGGGGCGGCGCCGCCGGGGTCGCCCTCGCGGATGACGATCTTCTTGAAGGTGGCGAGGTCGAGCGCCTCGCCCATCACGCGCACGTTGATCTCCCGCCCCTGGGTCTCGATGCGGCCGGCGGGGAGCTCGATGTGCTGGCGGCGCAGGGCCTCGGTGACCTCGGCGACGGTGAGGCCCTTGGCGGCGAGGCGATCGGCGTCGATCCAGATGCGGACGTTGCGCTCGAGGTAGCCGCCGAGGGTCAGCTCGCCGACGCCGGGCACCGTCTGGAGCTTCTCCTTCAGCCGGTAGCGCGCGATGTCGGCGACGAGCTGCGGGGAGAAGGGGCCGGAGAGCCCGACCCACATGATCGGCTGGTCCTCCGGGTTCGTCTTGGAGACGACGGGCGGGTCGAGGTCGAGCGGCAGCCGCCGCTGCGCCTGGGAGATCTTCGTCTGCACGTCCTGGAGCGCGACGTCGACGTCGCGCGACAGGTCGAGCTCGATGGTGACCGAGGCGCTGCCCTGGCGGGACGTCGACGTGATCGACCGGATCCCCTCGACCTGGACGGCCGCCTCCTCGAGCGGCTCGACCACGTCGTGCTCCATGATCTCGGGGGCGGCGCCCTCCAGGGTGGCGGAGATGGTGATGGTGGGGAAGTCGACGTCGGGGAACTGGCTGATGCCGATCCGCGACACGGCCACGAGGCCGAAGACGATGGTCGCCGCCATCAGCATCCAGGCGAAGACCGGCTTCCTGAGGCACGCTTCGGTGAGGCTCACGGCGCGCTCCGCGTCGAGCTGGCGGGTGAGGTCGCCGGCGCCGAGCCGGCCGGCGCCGTCGATGAGCCGGCGGGCAAGGTGGGCGGCGGCGCGCCGGCCGGTGCTCCGGGCGCAGCGCCGGCCGGTGCTCCGGACGCAGCGCCGGCGCCGGCGCCCTCCCCGGCGTGGCCCGCGGCCTGGCCGCCGGGCAGGCTGCCGGGCGTCGCGACGCGGACCTGGGACCCGTCGCGCAGCGCCTCGGCGCCGCGCACCACGAGGCGCTCGCCCACGGAGAGCCCCGATTTCACCTCGACGCGCCCGTCCGCCGTGCGCAGCCCCAGCGAGAGCACGCGCTCGCGCGCGGTGGTGCCGTCGACCACGTAGGCGAGGAACCCGCGCTCGCTCGGCCGCACGGCGGTCTGCGGGATCACCGGCGCGTCGCCGCTCGCGCCCACGGGCACGGTCACCTCGGCGAAGGTGCCGGGGCGGAGCAGGTCCTTGCCTTCGCCCTGCACCTCGCCGGTCGCGGCGACCATGCGCGTCGCGGGATCGGCCGCGTCGGCGACGTGCGTGAGCTTCGCGGTGTAGGTCCGCGCGTCGCCCTTCACCGTGAAGCGCGCCTCCATGCCGGGGCGGACGCGCAGGGCGTCGGCGGCGGGGAGCTGGAAGCGGAGCAGGAGCGGGTCGCGGCGGAGGAGCGTCGCGAGCACCGTGCCGACGGCGACGTGCTGGCCGGTCTGCACGGTGCGCGTCTGGATCTTCCCCGGGATGGGCGCGCGCACGTAGGCGTCGCGCAGGTTGAGGAGCGCCTGGTCGACGGCGATCTTCGCCTCGGCGACCTGCGCGGCGGTCGTCGCCGCCCTGGAGCGCCACGACGCGACCTCTTCCTTGCTGAAGACGCCCTCGGCGCCCTCGGCCTCGCGCCGCTCGAGGCCGGCGGCGGCCTCGGCCTGCGTGGCGGTCATGCGGTCGAGCGTCGCGCGCGCGGCGCGGACGGCGAGGTTGTACCGGGCCGGATCGATCTCGACGAGCACCTGCCCTGCCTTGACCTCGTCGCCTTCCATGAACCGCACCGCCTCGACGACGCCGGCGACGCGCGCGGTGAGCTGCACCTGCTCGAACGCCTCGACGGCGCCGACGGCGGGCACGGCGTACTCGACGCGCTCCGCCGCGACGGGCGCGACCTCGACCGGAAAGCTCATGGCCTGCTTGCCTGGCCTGCGCCCCTGCTCTGGCGAGGCCTCCTCGCCCTTCTTGCAGGCCGGAGAGCCGATGAGGACAAGGCCCGCCACGAGGGCGAGCGCGGCGACGCGGAAAGGTTGGAGCGCCATCGAGTTGGAGGAGTAGCGCAACTCGCGGCGGTGCGCGCGAGCTTCGGCGCGGACGGCGGGCCGCGTCACGAAGGCCGCGCGCGCTGCGGAGGGGCGCGATGCTGCGAAGGGGCGCGACGCTGCGGAGGTGCGGCGCTGCGGGGGCGCGGCGCTGCGGGGGCGCGGCACTCTGGCGGGGGCGCGGCACTCTGGAGGAGCGCGGCGCTTCAGCCGAGGAGAGGGCTCTCTCCGGGCCGCTTCGCGGGCGCGCTCTCGGGCTTCGCCGCGTCGCGGGCGGCCTTGGCGCGGCGCGCGGCGGCGCGGCGGCGGCGCTCGTAGCTGCTCGTGACCTCGCGCAGCACCTCCGGATTGCGCTGGAACACCCGCGCTGCGGCCTTCCGCACCAGCGCCGTCTTCTCCTGGAGCAGCCTGAGCAGCCCGTTGCGGATCCGCGTCGCCTCCTTGACCTCGGAATCGGCCGGCGGCCGCGCGGCCGGCGCCGCGGCGAGCGCGCGCGCGAGCTCCTTCGCCTCGGTGATGAGGGCGACGTCGAACTCCTCGTCCACCTCCACGAGCCGGTCCTTCAGCGAGTCTGCGAGGCCGGCATAGTCGCTCAGCGCCTGGTGCAGCGCGCTGGAGCGCTGGCCGATGTCGGCGTGGAACTCCTGAATGGCCGTGAGCTGCGCGTCGGCGGGCTCCTCGACGCCGTCGTCGAGGAGGAACTCGAGGGCGGACTCGAGCTCGTCGAGGACGAGGCGCGCGCGTTCGCCGTGGTCGACGACGACGGGATCGACGAGCAGGAGCAGCTTCGTTTGCGCCTCCTGGACCGCGTACACCAGAGAGACGATCTCCTCACCGGTGCTCTCGGGCAAGCGCGCCTTGACGCGCCTGAGGCCTGACAGCGTGGCCGTGGGCTCCCAGTGCTTGTTGAAGAATCCGGCGACCTGACCTGCCTCCTTGAGGGCGACGTCGTAAGGCACCTTGAGGGGGTTCTCCGTCTGAGCGGCGGCCTTGGCCTGGTCGCGCCAGCGGTCGTAATGGGTGTTGTTCTGCTTCTTGGGCATAAGTATGAGGCTTACCCGGGCGGAGAGGGTCTGGGAAGGTGTCCGAGGAGTCGCGAACGTGCTGTCGAGCCCGCCGGAGCAGTTCAGCGGCGCCGAAATTGTTCAGGCCACACGCGCAGACAGACACGGCCCTCGCAGTGCATTTGGAGATGCGCCGGGAATCGATCCGGAGCTGGATGTGAAAGGCGCATGAGAGAGATACGGCAGACGTTACGCCAGAGGCCCCAGAGCGCGATGAGCGAACATCGAGGGCTCGACTCCTCGCGCATGCGCTCGATCCTCTCATGGGCCCCGTCCCCTGACGTCGAGCACACCGAGCTCACAGGGAAACGAGCGCAGGCCCACGCTCGTGAGCGCAGGATCCGGGCATGGCCGGGCCCGCCCACGCAGGTCGGTCCGCGCCGGCCAGCCAGTGGCAGCGGCAGCGGCAGCGACGACGTCGAGCTCGCCGAAGCGCTCCTCGAGCCAGCGGCGCACCGGCCGCAACCAGATCCGCAAGGGCCATGTAACATGGACGTAATTTCGATCCAGGCGACCTGTTGACGCCGCCTTCCCGGTGAGAGAATGGTGCGTGCGTCCGGATTGGAGGAAGACATGGGGCACGGCTTGGTGGAGAAGTCGAGCGCGCTCGTGCTGTGCGGCGGGCTCGTGATGTTGCTCGCGTCGGCATGCGACCTGTCGTATACCTGCGACACAGTGGAACCGGGAGGCGCGGGTGCTGGATACCCGACAGGATCCGCGGGAGCGGGAGATTACCCGCACAACGACGAAGGCGAAGAAGCCGGAGCCGAGGAGATAGGTAGCGCAGAGCTCGCGATGGCGGGTTCGTGCTCGCCAAGCAAGACATGTACCGATATGTTCGTCAACTGCCAGGACAAGGGCTGGCCTTGCACGCGCATCATCGAGGGACGTAAGACTCTCTGCGCCATATGCCGGCGCGATTGCCAGCTCGAGAAGAGCTATTCATATCGCGAGTGTTACGATTGCGGGTTTGAATGAACATGAACAGCCATCCAACGCTTCGCACAGGAACGCACGTCGCCTTCGACACACCGACGATGGAACGTCTATCGTACATCGGCGCAACCAACCTGGTGCGCGCGTCCGATTGCCTAATTATAGGACCGAGCCGCCGGGACGCCGTGGAGCATGCTCGGGCGCGCGAGGAGTGGTGGAACATAGGCGAAGAGTGGGATAGGCTTTACTCGTCGGATGTCCGCTGGGAGCCCCCGGTCGTCGTATGGGTATCGGCGAGCCTTCACGAGCGGGTGAACCTCTGGAGGACCTGCAGCTGGTTGCGCCACCTCGGGATCCCGCACAGCGACGTCTTTCTTGTCGACTTCGAGCCAGTTCCGCTGTCGAGCGCAGCGAGTCGCGAGGTGTTAACGCGTCCGTTTAGCTGTTCGGAGTCAGTGTCTGACCATTCAGATGAGTTTCTCCTCGAGCGCATCGGCAATGCGTGCCCCTGGCCGCGCGAGCGGCACGATCGTGTCATTGGCCTCTGGGACAGCTACGTGGACGAGACCCCGCTGCCATTCGTTGAAAGCTGCATCCGTGGCGTTGAAGGATTTCCAGAGCTCGCCTCCTTATGGGCACTGCTCTCTTGCTTCTTTCCAAGGAAACCCGCGCATGGCTCTCTGCGCCTCAGCCGATTCGACGAGCTAGTTTTTGCCCTCCTCTCGACGGAATGGAAAACCCCGTTGGCCTTGGTCGCCCACGAATCGGAAACGCAAATGAACCTGTGGCATCTCCTTTCCTGTACGGGAGATCTGTTCCTCCCGCGGCGGCTGGAGGACTGGGCAGGGCACGATTCGAGCGCGGCCGTGGAGCGCGCTCCTGGTCCGAAGCCGCCTCACGCTGGCTATCCGATGCTCTCGGAGGTCTACCGCCTCACCGAACGTGGGGTGCAGATCCGAGGCAAGGGGCTCCATCAGCTCACGGATGCGCCGCGTCTGCCCATGGCCGGAACCGAGGCGTACGCGGCATCATCCCCCTGGGTGCTCCTCGAAGATGGACGGCTCACTCGGCTGTGACGGCTCACGCCGCCATCACGCCGTCGAACGCCTGGCGCGGAGCGCAGCCTTAATTGCAGGGAGGACAGTCCCCGCCGCAGTCTGCGTCTTCCTCTTCCCCATTCCGCCGGCCGTCGCTGCACGTTCTTGGCTGACACGTGCCAGCGAAACAAACGCCGCTTTTGCAGGTCTCGTCACCCTTGCACTTGTAGCC
This sequence comes from Sorangium sp. So ce836, assembly GCF_028553905.1. NCBI lineage: Bacteria > Pseudomonadati > Myxococcota > Polyangiales > Polyangiaceae > Sorangium > Sorangium sp. So ce836. The sequence continues at coordinate 9,302,603 of NZ_CP102233.1, forward strand.
ATCTGCGCACGGGTAACAGCCGTAGCCGCAATCCACGTCGGTCTCGTTGCCGTTCTGCACTCGGTCAAGACACCTGTCCACCGAGCATACCCCATCAGGCCCGCACACGCGCGTGATACAGTCGTACTTGTCGTTGCACGGCAGGGTCACCCTGCAGGGATCGCAGCGGCCACCGCAGTCGATGGAAGTTTCACCGATATCGCCATCGAGGTCGCCGTTCTTGCATTTCAGAGGGATGCAGTTGCCATCAGAAGAGCAGTAGAGCGTCGCGTCCACGCAGTCCGCATCATACAAGCATGCGACCTCCTTTCCATAGCCGTTGCAGAATCCGGAACCAGAAGGCGAAGGGGATGGTGCCACATGCTTGTTGACGGGTCCCGTCGGTTCGCAGACATCGTCTGTGCACGGATTGCCGTCGTCCCATACATCATCCAGGTCGCGCTCGAAGACGCGCCGCCCGTCACGACACAGGACGAGCTCACAGTCGCCTCGATACTGGCTTCTCGACACCTCGAACAACTCGATCTCGCAGGCACCTTCGAGGCAGTCCATCTGACTGCATCTCGGGTCCATGCCATATGGCAGCGCGCAATCCGCGGCGGTTCTGCACTCCGGCGGCGGAATGTAGGGGAGCGGCGGCTTGTCCGAGCAAGCGAGCCAGAGCGATGCAACCAAGAGCGCCACGAGTGTGGCGGCAAAACTTCGCCTTCTATTCATAGGCCCTCACATCAGACGCCCAGGGGTCGATATAGAGTGGGCACGCGGCGCAGAGTCCACCGCAGTCGACGCCTGCCTCCTCGCCGTTCATGACCCCGTCGCCACAGGTCGCAGCGCGGCACAAACCGTCTACACATACACCGCTCTTGCAGGATTCGTGCGAGTTACACCATTTGCCGAAATCGCAGGCAGGACATGATGGCGCACCGCAGTCGATATCTGTCTCAACGCCGTTTTGTACGCCGTCGTGGCACGTGGGCAGCGCGCATTTCTCTTCCGCTGTGCATACATGATCGTGGCAGTCCTCCGAGGTCAGACATGCTTGCCCTGCGGAGCATGGGTCGCACGCCCCCCCACAGTCGGTCGCCGTTTCCCCGAAGGGAGCGTCGAAATCCCCGTCGACGCACCACTGTGGGACACACCATCCGCGCCGCGAACAAGCTACGGAAGACGGATTCCCGCAATGCTCGTCGGTCAGGCACTCAACCAGATGTCCCTTGCCGTCGCAGCGCCCGGAGCTCTCCTCGGCCCTCCCCGCCTCTCTCGGACGGTGAACGCCGACGCCCTGCGCACACACATCGACCGTACACTCGTTGCCGTCATTGAATACGTCGCTGTCGTCGAGCTCGGCGACCACCCGCCCTGACTCGTCGCACCGGAGGCTCACGCAGTCGCCGATCCGCTGGTTCTGAAGCTGCTCCGGCAAGGCGAGCCTGCAGACGCCGGCGACGCAGACGGCTTGGCCGCACCGTGGGTCGACGGGCCCTGGACAGTCCCGAGGCGCCTCGCAACGCATGGCGTTGCACTCGTCAATGGGCCGGCACTGCCGCTCGCAGCGATCTCCCTCGTCCTCCTTCGCGCCAGGTTCGCAGCAGCTCTCCTCCCCAGGGCTCGGACACCGGCAGAGCCCGTCGATGCACTGCGTTCCTGTCCTGTCGGGGTCGCATTCCTCCGTTGAATCGCACGTCGGCTCCCGCTCCACGTCGACGTAGGCGTCACCGCTGCAGGCCGCCCAGAGGACCCCCGCGAGGAGCACCGCACAGGAGGCGCACAGCCGCCGCTTCCACATGCGCGGCACGGTACCAGGCCTGCTCGCCCTCGGGATCACGGAGATTCATGGCAGGCGTCGAATCACGCACGCACATCGCATTACGACGATCGCTATCGAATTCTCACCTGAAGTGAACGATCACGCAGAGCATCGGGCGAGAGCGGCCCCCGCTCCCCCGGAGCCCGCCGGCGCGAGGCCGCCCCCCTACCACCCGAACGAGAGCGCCGCGCCGGGGGCGCCCCCGACGGCCCCCACGCGGACCGTCGCCTCCGGCGCGAGCAGGAACCCCGCGGCCACGGCGCCGCCGGCCGCGAGGCCAGCCCCGATGAACGCGCCCACCGACAGCGCCGTGAACGTCCTCGCGCGCCCGTCGGCCTCCGCGTAGGCGTCGCACGCGGGCAGCCCCGGCCGGCAGCGGAACGCCTCCCAGCGGGCCCGGACGAAGGCGGCGTCCCGATCGCCAGCCGCGTCGTTGGCCTCCGCGACCGAGACGCCCCCGACGACGGCGAGCGCGACCGACGTGGCCGCGAGGCCGCCCACGGTCCACCACCGGAGCGCCGGATCGCGCGCGGCCCGCGGCGGCGCCGCGCCCGGCGGGGCGGCCGCCTTGCTCGTCGATGGACGCGCTGGCTCCTCCGCGTCCGCGCGCCGGAGCACCAGCCAGACGGTCCGCTCGCCGCCCGCGTCGACGGCGGCCGGCACCTCGACCTGCCGCCCGGCGAGCTGCGCGCCCACCCGGTGCTGGCCGGGGGCGACGTAGACCGGGTGCGGGAGCGGGGAGACGCCGACCTGCCGCCCGTCCACGAGCACGGCCGCGCCGGGCTCGCTGACGCGCACCTCGATCGCCCCGACGTGCCGCCGCGCCTCCGCGAAGTTCGCCCGCGCCAGCTCGTAGCTCTCCTTGAAGCCCGGCGGCACCCAGATCTTCGGCGCCTCGGGGGTGCCGACCATGTCGAAGTAGATGGCGAGGAACTCCGCCGCCATCTGGAAGTCGCGCAGCCGGAACGACAGCATCCCCACGCGGAACGCGTCGGAGGCGCTCTTCGTGAGCCGCCACAGCGTCAGGTGGATGTCGCGCGCGTCCGCGATGCGCCCCTGATCCACGAGCCGCTTCGCCTCGTCGAGCATCTCCTGCTCCGGTCCGGTCGACGGGCGGCGCCGCGGGAGCGGCTCCGCCGCCGCAGGCGCGGCGCACGAGAGCAGCAGGAGGACCGCGGTGATCGGGCTTCGTGGCGAGCGTCGCATGGTCTTGTCTCCCGGGCACCCTCCGCGCAACCGGCGCCCTGTGCAGTTCGCGAGGTGCTCGCAGGCGCCCTGTCCCTCGACCGGCGTCGGCGACCTGCACGAGAGCCCGAGCAACGCGATCTCCCGCCCTCGACGGGCCCCTCATAGCAGAGATCGGCGCACGGTTGCGCTCGAAGCGCTCGACAGGCACGCAGGCGCCGCGCGAACCATGCATTACGTCGAGCGCTCTTCAATTCTCTATCTTCGTGCATCAACGCGCAGAAACCGCGTCTGCTGGCAGAAGCATGACGTGTCCACGTCGGTCTCCGCCTGCGCGTTCCTGATACCCTGCGCGGAGAGGCGTCCTCCGGACAGCCGCCTGGACGCCCGCGCTGGCCGGACGCCCGCACGCTACCGGTCGCGCCGGCGCGCTGTCCGGGTGACCCGATCCCTGTCCGGGCGGCGCGCGACGTGTCCGGGTGACCCGATCCCTGTCCGGGCGGCGCGCGACGTGTCCGGGTGACCGCCGCCCCTGTCCGGGCGGCGCGCGGGATGTCCGGGTGACCGCCTCCCCTGTCCGGGCGACCGCGACGTGTCCGGGTGCGGTACCCATGTTGAGAGCTCCGGACCTTGCAAAGGCCGGCCCGGGAGGCGAGGCGTGCTCATCCGCGCCGTCGCGCCCTGTCGGAGGGCGTTCTGACGACCATCCGCCGCGCCTCCGCACTCGCCCTCGGCCCGCGCCTCCGCGCTCGCCCTCGGCCCGCGCCTCCGCGCTCGCCCTCGGCCCGCGCCTCCGCGCTCGCCCTCGGCCCGCGCCTCCGCGCTCGCCCTCGGCCCGCGCCTCCGCGCTCGCCCTCGGCCCGCGCCTCCGCGCTCGCCCTCGGCCCGCGCCGCATCTACCATGGGGGCATGCGCCCCACGGTCCTCCTCTGGGACATCGACGGCACCCTGCTCTCCACCGGCGGCGCAGGCCGGCGCGCCATGGAGCGCGCCTTCGACCGGTTTGCCGGCCGGCCCGACGCGTGCGAGGCGTTCTCGTTCGCCGGCATGACCGACAGGGCCATCATCCGGGCGGGGCTCGAGGCGCTCGGGCGCGAGGTCACCGAGGGCGCCATCGACGCGCTCCTCGCGCTCTACGTCGAGATCCTCGCCGAGGAGATGTCGCTCGCCGGCGAGACCCGGGTCCACCACGGCGTCCTCGACGCGCTCGACGCCGCCGCCCGGCGGGCGAGGTGCGCCGTCGGCCTCGGCACGGGGAACGTCCGCGCGGGGGCGCAGGCGAAGCTCACGCGCGTCGGCATCTACGAGCGGTTCGCGTTCGGCGGCTTCGGCTGCGATCACGAGCTCCGCGACGAGCTCCTGCGCATCGGCGCGGCGCGCGGGGCGGCGAAGCTCGAGGCGCCGCTCGAGGCGTGCCGCGTCGTGATCATCGGCGACACGCCGAAGGACATCGCGGCGGCCCGGGCGATCGGCGCGGAGTCGATCGCCGTGGCCACGGGCACGTACGCCCTCGCGGAGCTCGAAGCCTGCGCCCCGACCCACAGCTTCAGCGATCTCCGGGAGAAGGGCGCGCTCGAGGCGCTGCTCGGCTAGCCCCAGTCCCCCGATCGAAAGATCCGCCGATCCGTCAACAAACGACGCCCTTCAGCGGCGGCGCCGCTCGCCCTACGTGTCGAGGAGGGCCAACGAAGCGGAGGAGCGTGGACCGATGATCGACATGGTTGGAGAAATGACCGACCGGCTGCTGGCCGATGCGGGCCTCGGCGCCGGCATGCGCGTGCTCGACGTGGGCTGCGGCGCCGGGGATGTCTCGTTTCGAATCGCGCAGCTCGTCGGCGGGCAGGGGCAGGTCGTGGGCATCGACCGCGACGCGCGCCCGCTCGCGGCGGCGCGCGACCGGGCGCGCGAGCTCGGGCTGCCGAACGTGACCTTCGCCGAGGGCGACCTCGGCGCGCTGGCGCCCGAGCACGGCCTCTTCGATGCCGTCGTGGGCAGGCGCGTCCTGATGTACCAGCCCGACCCGGCGGCGGCCGTGAAGGGCCTCTCCCGCGCCCTGCGCCCCGGCGGCCTGGTCGTCTTTCAGGAGCACGACGCCACCATGGTGCCTGCGAGCCTGAAGCCGCTGCCGCTCCATGAACGCGCGCATCAATGGATGTGGCGAACGGTGGAGCGCGAGGGCGCCGACATCCACATCGGCTTCCACCTCGCCGCCGTGCTCGAGCAGGCGGGCCTCGACGTCGTGCGCGTGCGCGCGGAGGCGATCGTGCAAACGCCGCGGGCGCACCACCGCACCGCCGCGATCATCCGGGCGATGCTGCCGCGCATCGTGCAGCAGGGCGTCGCCACCGAGGCCGAGATCGACGTCGACACGCTCGAAGAGCGCCTCGCGGAGGAGCGAACGAAGGCGAACGCCACGTACGTGAGCGACATGGTCTTCGGCGCCTGGGCCCGAAAGCCCGCCTGATACCGCATCGCCCAGCCTCTTCCCTGGTTCATGAGAGGAGGAACCACAGAGGGCACAGGGGGAACGAGGAGAGAGAAGAAACTATTGCTCTCTCTTCTCTCTCCTCTGTGCCCTCCGTGCCTCGGTGGTTCAAATTCTTCTCATGGCGGAGCCACGTACGAACTCGGGCGACGCGAAACCAGGCATCGCGCCCCGGCCTCGTTCGGCGGATCCTCGTTCACGAGGGCGGGCCCCCGCGCATCCCCGATCTCGCCGCCGCGGCCTCCCGCTCAGCGCGCGCACATCTCGATCAGCATCGTCTCCAGCACCGCCTGCGCCGGGCGGCGGCTGCTCTTCAGCGCGAGGTCGGCCTCGGCGAGCAGGCGCATCCAGCCGCCGAGCGCGCCCCTCGGGAGCTTTTGGATCGTCTGCGCCACGTCGTTCACCTTGTAGGGGGCCACGCCCGCGCGCTGGGCCGCCTCGGCCTGGCTCGCGCCCCCGGCGAGCGCCGACTCGAACTTCACCATCTGGCGGACCGACCACGAGACCGCCCCGAGCAGGCGCAGCCCCCCGTCGCGCGGGTCGTACGCGTCCGAAAGCGCCGCGAGCGCGCGATCGAGCCGGCGCCGCCCGAGCGCGTCGATGAGCTCCCAGACCGTGCTCTGCCGGACCCGGATGACCACCTGCGCGATCGCGTCCTCGGTGATCGGCTGCTTCGGCCCGACGTACAGCGAGAGCCGCTCGATCGCGTCGACCACGTACCCGAGCTCGGGCCCGGCGAGCTCGGCGAGCTGGTCGGCCACGTCGCTGGAGATCGGGTTGCCCTTCTCGCGGGCGATCGACGTGATGAAGCCGGGCAGGGCGCGGCGGTTCAAGGGCTCGCACGAGACGAGGAAGTCGCCCTTCTTCGCCGACGTGACGAGGCGGCGCTGGCCGTGGAGCTTCGCCGCCACGAGCACGAGGACCGCGCTCGGCGACGGCGCCTTGGCGTACTCGGCGAGCGCGTCGAGCGGGCTCGCCTGCTTCGACGCGCTCCGTTTACCTCCCGCACCGCCGCGCTCGTCGTCCCCGTCGTCGCCGTCGGCGTCGTCCTTCTTCTCCCAGCGCTCGACGCCGCGGACGAGCACGAAGCGGCGCGGGCCCATCATCGGGAGCATCCGCGCGGCGCCGAGGATCGACTCGACGGGCGTGTCCCCCGCGGTGAACTTGTCCTCGTTGAACCCGGCGATGCCCCCCTTGGCCGCCGCTTCCCGGAGCGCGCTCACCACGCGATCGACAAGCCAGCGCTCCTCCCCCATCACGAGGTAGACCGGGCGAAGGGCGCCGGTGGCCGCTTCCTTCAAGGCTTGGTCGGGCGTCACCGCTCCGGCATCGGGCGTTCAGGCGGGTGCGTCAAGGGCGACGCGCGCGGCCCCTGCGCCGGCGGGCCCGGCCCCCGTCACGGCAGCGAGAACGGGACGTCCACGCGCACGCTCGCGCCGGGCGGCTCGACCGCGATCGGCGGGAGCGCGGCGACCAGGCAGGCCGTCACGTCGGGGCGCGACGTCTCGCGGTCCTCGATGATGCCGCGCGCGATCTGCCGGCCCTGGGCGTCGAACGTCAGGTTGAAGACGTACTTCACCTCGCGCGGCGCCGGCCGCGCCGCGATCGCCGGCTTGTAGCAGCGCTCGACCAGGGCCGGGCGGCGCGCGTCGAGCGCCCGCGCGGCCTGCCTCTCGACCTCCTCGCGCGGCACGGCCGGCGCGCGCTGCGGCGCCGGCGCGCCCTCTCCCGGCGCGCGCGCGCCCTCCGCCGCCCCGGCGCGCGGCGCAGGCTCGCCCCGGTGCGAGGCGTCGCCCGCGGCGGCGCGCGGATCCGGGGCGACGGCGGCCGGGCCGTGGCGCAGACCGAGGTAGACCGCGGCGGCGATCATGGCGCTGCCGAGGAGGATCGCGGTGGGGGTCGAGAGCTGCCTGCGCATGCCTTGGCGTTCCCGCGGAGCCCGGGAGAGCGCCCCGCCCGCCCGCCGGTCCGCAGCCGTCGCTGCCTGCTTAGCCGGAATGCAGGCCGGCGGCGAGCGCGGCTCCGCCGCTCCGTTTGACACGCGCACCCCCCGCCGCTCTGATGCCGCGCCGTGTGGTCCGTCCTGCTGGTATTCGCCGCGACGTACATCCTCATCGCCGCGCGGCGCCTGTCGATCTTGCCCATCGGGCGCCCGGCCGGCGCGCTCGCGGGCGCGTGCGCGATGGTCCTCCTGAGCGCGATCGAGCCCGGCGCCGGCCTGACGCCGCACGAGGCGTTCGCGGCGGTCGAGCCGAACACCATCGGCCTGCTGCTCGGCATGATGCTGCTCTCGGCGTCGCTCGACGTGGCGGGGGTGTTCGAGCGCGCCGCCGCGTGGGTCTCGCGGCGGAACCTCTCGCCGGTCCGCCTGCTCTACCTGGTCACGCTCGGCGCCGGGCTCGCCTCCGCGGTGCTGCTGAACGACTCGGTCTGCGTGATGCTGGCGCCGCTCGTCGACCGGACCGCCCGGCGCGCGGGGCTCGATCGGGTGCCGTACCTGCTCGCGCTCGCGATGGGCGCCAACGCCGGCAGCGCGCTCACGCTCGCCGGCAACCCGCAGAACATGCTCGTGGGTCAGCTGTCCGGCATCCAGTACCGCGCGTACCTGCTGGAGGCCGGCCCCGCCGCGCTGATCGGGCTCGCCGTCACGGCCGCGATGCTGCACCTCATGCTCCGGCGCCGCATCGCGGTGCAGGCCTCCGCGCCCGCATCCGCGACGCCCGCGCCCGCATCCGCGACGCCCGCGCCCGCATCCGCGACGCCCGCGCCCGCATCCGCGACGCTCGCATCCGCGACGCACGCGCCCGCATCCGCGACGCCCGCGCCCGAATCCGCGGCGCCCGCGCCCGCATCCGCGACGCTCGCATCCGCGACGCCCGCGCCCGCATCCGCGACGCCCGCGCACGCGCCCGAATCCGCGGCGCCCGCGCTGACGAGGGGCGCCCGGCCGAGCGCCCTCGTGCCGCTCGCGTGCCTCGCGGTCGTGTCGGTGCTGTTCGTGCTGGGCGCGAACCTGGCGTGGACGGCGATCGGCGGGGCGACCGCGGCGATCCTGCTGCACCGGCGGGACGCGAGCGGCCTGTTCGACCGGATCTCGTGGACCGTGCTCGTGTTCTTCGGCGCCCTCTTCATCGTGGTGGCGGGCCTCCAGAAGACCGGCATGCCCGAGCAGGCGCTGCGCGACGCGAGCCCCTACCTCCCCGCGGGGCCGACGCTCGGCCTGCTCGGGCTGAGCATCGCGATGCTCGTCGGGTGCCAGATCGTCTCCAATGTCCCGTTCATCCTGCTCGCGGAGTCGTACATCCGCAGCCAGCCCGATCCGCACCTCGCCTGGATCGCGACCGCCGTCGTGTCCACCCTCGCCGGCAACCTCACCCTGCTCGGCTCGGTGGCGAACATCATCGTCGTGGAGACCGTGGGCGCCGAGCGCGAGATCGGCTTTCGCTCCTACGCCAGGGTCGGTGTCCCGGTGACCCTGGCCTCCACCGCCGCGGCGCTCCTCTGGCTCCTCCTCGTGCGCTGAGCCGGACCGCGGTCGCGCGCCGTCGCGCGCCGTCGCGCCGATGAAGCGCGTGTCAATCGCAGCCCGCATGCTCCCGCGGCCGCTGGAGGCGATGCCGCACCGCAGCGCGGCCGAAGCGACGCCGCTCGCGCGGCCGGCGCCGCACGTCGAGCCAGGCGTGGATCAGCGTGATCCCCACGGCCGCACAGAACACCGGCCCGATGGCGAGCATCACGAGGGGACGCAGGGCATGTCGCATCGTTCGTGGTTTCATGTGTCCCAGCGTACGATGCTCGGAGGTCGACCAGTAGCGCATCGCGTTGAAAAACTTCACTTCTACGGGTAAGAAGATTCACATACGATGCAGCAGCAAGGCAGGATGACGGAAAAATCTTGTATTGCTGGACCCCGGTCGATACCACCTGCGGCGACCGACCCTGGCCCACTGCGCGGGGCGAGCGGCGCCGTGCGGGAGGGAGGCTCCCGGAGGCGCGCCTGCGCGGCCGATCTCCTTCGCGGCGCCGGGCGACCCGCGGTCACCCATCCCCTGGAGAGGCCTGAATGGCGCACGATCTATCGAAACGAGTAGCCCTGGTCACCGGCGCGTCCCGCGGCCTCGGGGCGGCCATTGCCCGCCGGCTCGCGGCCGCCGGGGCGCGGGTGGCGGTGAACTACTTCGCCGGCCGCGAGGGCGCGGGGCGCGTTGTCGACGACATCCGCCGGGGCGGCGGCGAGGCCGAGGCGTTCCAGGCCGACGTGCGCGACGAGCGGGAGGTCGCCCGCCTCGTGGACGAGGTGCAGGCGCGCCTCGGTCCGATCGAGGTGCTCGTGCTGAACGCGACGGGCCCGCAGCCGCACGTGACCATCGAGGAGCTGACCTGGCAGCACTGCCTCGATCAGCTCGAGTTCTTCGTGAAGAGCCCGGTCCTCCTCGCGCGGGCGGTGGTCCCCGGGATGAAGGAGCGCCGCGCGGGCCGGATCATCCAGATCGGGTCCGAGGTCTTCGAGCAGGGCGTCCCCGCGTTCTCCAACTACGTCTCGGCCAAGGGCGCGCAGCTCGGCCTCACGCGCTCGTGGGCGGTGGAGCTCGGCCCGCACGGGATCACCGTCAACCTCGTGGCGCCCGGCTGGGTCCCGGTCGAGCGCCACCTCAGCGAGGGCGCGAGCCACGCGGCCATGGAGGGCTATGCGGCGGGCAACCCGCTCCGGCGCCTGGGCACGCCGGACGAGATCGGCGACGCCGTGGTCTTCCTCGCGTCCGACGCCGCCAGGTTCATCACGGGCCAGAAGCTCTCCGTGAACGGCGGCAGGACCCTGGTCTGACCCGCCCGGCGGGCCCGCGGCCGAGGGCCCGGGGCGCCGCCCTCAATGCCGCTTCTTGCGCCCCGCTTCCTCGACGGCCGCGGCGTGGAAGGCGCCGAGGACATCGTCCCAGAAGCTCTCGACATACGCCCGCAGCGCGCTGAGACCCTCGCGATCGACCTCGTAGAAATTGTGGCGACCGCGCTTGTGGCACCGGAGCAGCCCGGCGTCCTCCAGCACGCGGAGGTGCTGCGACACCGCGGGGCGGCTCACGCTCACCGTCTTGGCGATGTCCCCCACGGAGAGCGGCTGTGCGCGCACCCGCTCGAGAATCTGCCGGCGCGTCGGATCAGCGAGTGCCGCCAGCACCGCACCGACCGGATCCATGGATCCAGCATGCGCAGGCGCAAAGGCAGCCGCAAGAACGATCTTCCGCTTGACCGGCCCCGTCGAACCAGTAAGTATTGGCTTACGCGATACGGCGCGCCGGGTTCGGCCGCGCGCTGGCGCGGACCGCCGGAGGCGCGGCGAGAGGGGCGCTCCATGCCTGCTCGCGCCGCGCGTCCGCGCCCCTGTTTCTCGTCAAAGGAGCTGTCATGTCGCGCATGATCGTCTATGGCACCCCTGGCTCGACATACACCTGGAGCACGGAGATCGCGCTGGTCGAGAAGAAGATCCCCTATGAGCTCGTCGAGGTCGCCTTCGGCGCGCACCTCCTGCCGCCGCACCGGGAGCGGCATCCGTTCGCGAAGGTGCCCGTGCTCGAGCACGACGGCTTCAGGGTGTACGAGACGCAGGCGATCCTCCGGTATCTCGACCAGGTGGTCCCCTCCCCGCCCCTCCAGCCGAGCGACCCGCGCGACGCGGCGCGGATGAACCAGGCGATCGGCATCGTCGACTGGTATTTCTGGAGGGCCGCGGGCCCCGGCATCGTGGGCCAGCGGCTGTTCGCGGCGGCGCGCGGCCTCGCGCCGGACGAGGCCGCGGTGCAGGCGGCGATCCCGGTCGTGCGGACGAGCCTCTCCGAGCTCGATCGCTTCCTCGGAGATCGGCAGTTCCTGGCGGGCGATCGGCTGACGTTGGCGGACATCATGGTCCTGCCGATCGTCCGCTATCTCCTGCTGACCCCGGAGGCGTCGCTCTTCGATCCGCACCCGCGCCTGCGCGCGTGGTGCGAGCGCCTCGGTTCCCGCGAGAGCGTCAGGGAGACCGAGCCGCAGCTCGCGCGGAAGCGCTGAGCGAGCTCCGCGCCGCCGAGGCGCATGTCGCGCTCCGCCCGGCGGCGGCCACCGAGAGAGGCTCGGGGCTCGCCGGCCGCGCGGAACGTGAGCTGGTTTACGGGGCCAGGAACACCGTCACGGCGGCCTTCTGCATCTTGCCGGAGCGATCCCTGCACTTGTCGAAAGCGCCGTCGTCGAGCTCGTGGCCGCAGACGTCATCGCACTCCCCGAGCACGTCGATGGGGGAGCAGCCCTGGATGGAGGGCCCGCACACCCGGGGGATCTGCGACGCGCCGGGCGCGACGCAGGCGTGGAGCTTCTGCGGGGTCGCGAAGATGTCTCCGAAATAGGCGCCCTCGCGCGCGGTGTACCCCGCGCGCTCCTCCCTCGTGCTGGCGAGCGCCTTGTCCTTCCCCCGGACCGAGATCTGGACGCTCTGGCCGAGGTGGTTGACCCGGGAGATGACGCACGCGGACACCCAGGATTTGCAGTTCTCCCCGCAGGCGCCGCCGGACTTGCCCCACTCGGGCGCGAGGCCGATCGAGCCCTCGAAGGAGTGGTCGACACCGTCGATGTTCAGGCGGATGGCCTCCCCCTTGGGGAGCGCGCAGCCCACGATGGCGGACAGCTGCTGGCGGCCCCGCGGATCCGAGAGCGCCGCCATGACGGGCCCGTTGAACGTCAGCCCGTTGAACGTCAGCGCGTTGAACGTCAGCCCATTGAATGTCAGCCCGTTGAACGTCAGCCCGTTGAACGTCAGCCCATTCCCCATGATCGCGGCCTGCTCGTCCGCATCGACGGGCTCCTCCGTATCCTCCGGGAGCACAGCACAGCCAAGTTGCACGAGGGAAGCCGCGGCGGCGATGACGAGGGCGAGGAGGGGCGACTTTGTCATGGTCATTAACAATTGCCCGTCGCCCGCGCATGTTCAAATTTTTCTTTCGAGGATCCTGCGCTCCGTGTGCGCCCTCGAACCTGCGGCCATCGCCCGGGGACCCGCTGGCAGGCGCGGCGGGGCACGCCCTCGACCGCAACATCGTGCCGCGTTGAACGAGAGCGCCTTCGCCCGACGCTCATTCAGGAATATTGCCACCGCGCTAGAACCGGGGTGGCTCTCCTTGAATCTGCGCTGCAGCGGTGGTTCCGGAGAAATGAACGGTGCTGCTGGACGGCGATGGCGATTCGAGGCGCGCGCGTCGCTACAGACGCCCTTGATGCCACAGGGAGAGCAGGTCCATCGACGTCGCGACGGCGACGTGGATCGCGCAGCCGCCCCAGATGGAGTCGCTCTTCAGGCTCACGGTGCCGAGGATGAACCCGGCGAGCACCGAGCCGAGCGCCTCGGGCAACGGCTTGCCGAAGTGGATCATCGCATAAGGCACCATCATGGCGAAGATCGAGGCATAGCCGAGCGCGCGGCGGACGCCGTGGATGAAGAAGCCGCGGTAGAAGAACTCGAGCGCGACGAACTGCGCGGCGTAAAGGGCCTCCCACGCCCAGAACCACGGCCAGAGGTCCTCGCCGCGCGCGAGCTTGTAATAGGGGTACTTCGCCTGGAAGGCCGGCGAGAGCGACGCGACGTAGAGGACCGGCGCCATGACCGCGAAGAAAAAGGCATAGATGGACAAGTGCCGCGCCGTCCCGCGGACGCGCAGGCCGAGGGTCCGGATCGGCACGCCCAGCACGAAGCGCGCGACGAGGAGGGTCGGGAGCAGGTAACCGGCGAGGCGGCCGACCGCCCAGACGATCCGCTGGTGAAAGCGGCGGTCCGGGGAGGTGTTCAGCGCGTCGTGGAGCCGCGCCGCCACGTCGTCGAGGCCCACGGCGCGCAGGCCATCCACCATCCAGCGCGTGTCGTTCTCGTTGCCGGCGAACCGGACGAAGATGAGCACGCCGATCACGGTGAGAAACACGCTCACCATGCGGCGGGTGACCTCGCCCGCGGGAGTCTCGGCCCGATGGAGCGCCGCCTCGGCGTCGAGCCGATCGCGCAGGTCGATGACGTACTCCTGCCAGATCCCGCGGAAAAAACGTCCGATCACGCGCCGTGCCTTATCACCGCGGGCGCCCCCGGCACAATCCAGAAGGCCCGCGCCCGAGCCCGCGCGGGGCTCCGGCCGGGCCGCTCTGCAGCCCGTCAGTCGTCCGACGCACGATCGTCGGATTCGTCGTCGTCCGCGTCACCGTCCGATGGCTCGGCGCCAGGCGCGTCGGCGTCGAGCACGTCGGCGCCGAGCACGCCGGTCGCGAGCACGTCGAGGATGTCCTGCGCCTCGGTCATCATCTCCGCCACGATCTCGGCTGCTGGCTTGACGCTGGCGATGGACAGGACGCTCTCGGAGCCGGCGGGCATATCCATCTCCTCGAGGTCGCCCACCGTGTCCGGCGTGGGCACGATCGCGCTGAATTTGGGCATCTCGTACGCGACGTCCAGGACCCCGGGAAACAGCACCGTGGTGCCGATGGTGGCGGGCGGGGGCGGCGGATCCGGGATCCGAGGCTCTCTCCCGGCCCACCGCCGCACGACGCGATTCCGCAGGACGCGCTGGCGCTGACCCGGCCACTCCGGGCCGAAGAAGGTCTGTACCGCCGTGGCCCCGGCGCCCGCCGCGACGAGGCGAGCCTTGTAGTCGGGATGGGCGTAGGCCTCCGTGGACGCCACCAGCCGCGTGCCGACGACCACGCCGTCGGCGCCGTGCCACAGCGCCCGCACGACGCCGGCCCCGTCCGCGATCCCGCCCGCGGCGAGGAGCAGCGCGGGGCTCACGCCCCTGCGGATCGCGCGAACGAGGGACTTCGTCGTCGACGTGGCCCGCACGTGCCCGCCGGCCTGCGACCCCTGCGCGATGATCCCGTCCGCGCCGACCGCGACGGCGGCGCGAGCGGCCGCGACCGAGCCCACCTGGACCCAGACCTTGGCGCCCGCCGCGTGGAGCGCGTCGACCCAGGCGACCTCCGGCGCGTTCCAGTGGAAGATCACGAGCCGCACCGCCTCGGCGACGCAGACATCGATGTGGTCCCGCGTGACGAAAGCGCCCATGGGCCCGGTCGCGACGATGAAATTCGCGCCGAACAGGCCCGCCGTGAGCGCCTTGGTCGCCCGGATCCGCGCCTCGACCACGGAAGGCGGCTCGGTCGCCGACCCCAGCACGCCGATCCCACCCGCGTTCGAGACCGCGGCGACCAGCGGAGGAAGGCTGACGAACGCCATGCCGGCGCTGACGAGCGGAAACGGAACACCGTAATCCACGGTGAGCCGGGTCCGGAGCGAGAGCGCCGACGCCGCGCGCAATCCGTCCGACAGCGCCTCGCCCGCCTCATCAGGCCCGCGCCCCGCGTCGCCCGGCGCGCAGCCCGGGCCCATGGCCAGACCGAGCCCGCTCAGCCCCACGAGGTCGAGAAACGTACGTCGATCGAGCTTGTGCACCGATTCCTCCGTGTCTTTCGTCCTGCGCGTCACTCACGCCCACCCAGAACCGCCTCGGCCGGCGGCCGCAGGGCCTCTCAGCGCTCCTCAGCGCGGTTGGCGACGTACCGGACGCTCCGTTTTCGGTATGTGTTTTGCACTCTTACGGGCTCTCGGAGAAAGCCAGCCCATGAAAATCGTTCAGCAGCACATTGTGCGCCATCAGGAGCAGTTCAGCGACCACCCCTTCTTCGCGCGCCTCTCGACGGACCCGCCTTTGGAGCGGCTCGCGCCTTTCCCGGTCTGTCTGATGTTCTTCGTGATGACATTTCAGGACATCCTGCGCATCTGCGATGAGCGCGCGACGGATCCGGAGTACAAGCGCGTGGTGCACCGCCATCGCCTCGAGGACGCGGGGCACGACCGCTGGTTTCTCGGCGATCTGGCGGCGCTCGGCCTCGAGCCCCCCACGGCGGCCGAGCTGTTCGGCGAGCGTCATCGCGCCGCGCGCACCGCGAGCCTCGCGCTGCTCTCGGACGCGGTCCGAGCGCGCCACGACGCGGGCCGGCTCACGCTGCTCCTGACGCTCGAGTCGGCGGGACACGTCTTCTTCGAGCGCGTCGCGCGCTACCTGGTGCGCATCGGCGAGCGGCGCCGCCTGCGCTACTTCTCCCAGACGCACCTCGACGTCGAGAGGGCCCACGACGTGTTCGAGGAAGACACCGACGCTCGAATCGAGGCCATCGCCCTCGACGAGGAGGCGCGGACCGAGGCGCTCCAGCTCATCGAGCGGTGCTACCGCGAGCTCACGGGCATGTTCGACGCGATCGAGGCGCAGGTCGCGGCCGGCGCGGCGCGCCCCGCGCTCGCCCCGTCAAGGCCCCGGACGGCGCGAGGAGCGGCGCTCCGCGTCGTGAGGACGCCTGTCCCGAGGCCGTTCGCGCGGCGCGCCCCGCGGGGCGATGGGGGCAGCCCCGGATGACCGGCGTCGCGCCGTCGCTCGCCGTGAGGTGATGATGAGAGAGGTGCAGGGAGGCGGGAGGAGCCGAATCGACGTTCTCCCCGCCTTCCTGCGAGCCCCCTCCGGCGGCTTTACTGCGCCGAGGTGGGGTTGACGATGATCTCGACGCGCCGGTTGTTGGCGCGGCCCTCGGCGCTCGCGTTGTCCGCCACCGGGCGATCCGGCCCGTGGCCGACGGTCGTGATCTTGTCGGCCGGCAGACCCACGCTGACGAGGTGGGCCTTCACGGAGTCGGCGCGCGCGAGCGAGAGCTTGCGGTTCGCCTGGGCGGAGCCGGTCGAGTCGGTGTGCCCCTCGATCCGCAGCGGCGGCGACCCCTGATCCTTCAGGGTGGTCGCGACCTGGTTGAGCTTCTCCTTGGCGATCGGCAGGAGCTCGGACTTGCCCGAGGCGAAGAGCACCGCGCCGGAGAGCGTGATGACGACGCCGCGCTTCTCCTCCTTCACCGCGGCGATCTCCTTGAGGCTCGCGAGCGCCGCGTTCGCGACGCGCTCGGCCTCCCGCCGCGCCGCCTCGGCCTCCTGCCGGGCCTTCTCGGCCTCGGTCCGCGCGCTCTCGGCCTGGAGCCGCGCGCTCTCGGCCTGGGCGCGCGCCTGACGCTCGCGCTCGATCTGCTGCTGGCCGCTCTGCAGCGCGTCCTTCGCGCTGGCGAGCTGCTGCTGCGAGAGCTCCTTGAAATCCTCCTCGGCCGCGGCCTTGTCGCGCTGCGCCTGCTGCAGCGCCGCCGCCGCCTCGGCCTCGCGCGCCTTGCGATCGGCGATGTAGGCGAGGTCGCGCGTCTGCTGGGCCTCGGGGTCCTCGTTGAACGCGCCCTCGGCGCGGGAGAGCGCCTGCTTCGCGGTGTCGAGCTGGGCGGGCGCGAGGCTCGAGGCCGGGCCCTGGGCCGCGCGCTTGTAGCTGGTGCGGGCGTCGACGAGCTCCTTCGGCGGGAGCGCCGCGCTGCACCCCGTGGCCGCGACGAGCGCGGCGCACAGCGCGAGGGACCAACCCCGCGACGACAGGTCGTTCACGAAAGAAGCCATCTCCTTCACCTCTCGCTTCACTGGACCCCCGACTCCTGCAGCTTCTCGACCTGCTTCAGCGCCTCCTGCGCCTGGGCCTGCGTGGCGCGCGCCTTGGCGATGGCCAGCGCGAGCTCGGCGTCGGCCTCGGCACGCTCGAGGAGGCGCAGGGCGGGCTCGTTCTCCTCGGCCTCGATCAGCTTCTTGGCCTTCTCGAGCTGCTCGCGGGCGAGCTTCAGGTGGAGGGTGGCCTGGGGGTCGGCCTCGGCGCCCACCTCGTCGGCCGCGCGGATGGCTGCCTGGGATTCGGCGAGCTGGTCGTTCGGCGGAGGCAGGGAGCCGCCGCAACCGGCGAGGGCGAGGCCGAGCAATGCAGCGAGCGCCGCAACCGGGCTCGCGAGACGGCGTAGGGCTGGCTTGTCGTTCGGGCGTCGGTTCACCCGGCCTTTGTACAACACCTGGGGTCGTCGAGAAATCAGGAAACCCCTGCACTTGCTGGCGATCGTCGCCGCAGCGCGCGAGCGAGATCGATCGCGGCGCGGCGGCGCGCGGCTCCGATGCTCGGCGACTCGGCTAGTCGACGCGCATCGAGCTCGCGCGGACGATCCGGATCCGCGCGTCGCGCGCGTCGGGTTGGTTGACCGCGCGCGCGAAATCGGGCGCGGCGGGGGAGGCCACCTCGACGACCGACGCGGTGGAGCCGATCCGGATCGCGCCGATCTGGCGGCTCGAGACGCCGCCGCGGCGGCACACGAGGGCGAGCAGGCGCCGGGGATCGGCGCCGTGGCGCTCCCCCCAGTTGACCTGGAAGGGCACGAACGGGAGCCGCGGGGGCTGCTCGCCGTCGCCGCGGCGAGGCGCGGAGCGGCCGCGCGGCGGCGCACCGGACCACGGCGCCTCGGCGGAGCGGCCGCGCGGCGGCGCACCGGACCACGGCGCCTCGGCGGAACGGCCGCGCGGCGGCGCACCGGACCACGGCGGCGCCGCGGGGCGGTTGCGCGGCGGGGCCTCGGACCGCGGCGGCGCGACGGCGGTGACCGGCTGCGGAGCGCAGGGGCCGGTGTGCTTCGCCCGCGCGAGGAGGGCCGCGACGAGCTCGGTCGCGTCCATGTCCGCGAGCAGCCGCGCCGCGAGCTGCCGGAGCCGCGCGTCGGGCGCGGGGCCCGCCGCCTCGCGGGGCTCCCGCGCGTCGGGCGCGGGGCCCGCCGCCTCGCAGGGCTCCCGCGCCTCGCCCGCCCCCTCCGCGGCCGCCGGGGCGGCCGCGTCGACCGCGCCGCCCCGGCGCGCGCCGGCGAGCTCCGCCGCGAGCCGCTCGTCGGCGGCGCGCAGCACGTCCTCCGGCGACGGGGCCGGCCGGAACGTGGCCTCGACGCGCGCGCGCCGGAGCAGCCTCAGCGCGTGCTCGCGCGCCGACGGCGCGACGAGCAGCACGCTCGTCCCCTTGCGGCCCGCCCGCCCGGTGCGGCCGCTCCGGTGCGTGAAGACCTCGGGATCGCCCGGGGGATCGGCGTGGATGACGCGCCCGACCTCGGGCACGTCGATGCCGCGCGCGGCCACGTCGGTCGCGACGAGGGTGGTGACGGCGCCCGAGCGGAACGCGTCGAGCGTGCGCGTGCGCTCGCGCTGCTCGAGGTCGCCGCTCAGGGCGCGCGCGGGCAGGCCGAGCGCGGTGAGCTTGTCGGCGAGCTCGGCGGCGCCCTCGCGCGTCCGCACGAAGACGAGGGTGCGCTCGCCGGGCGCGAGGAGCAGCAGGTTCACGAGCGCGGCGTCGCGCTCCGCCGGCCGCACGAGGTGGGCGACGTGCGCGATGTCGCCGTTGGCCGCGCCGGGGCGCGTGCCCTCGACGCTCGCCGGGTCGCGCTGGAAGCGGTCGGCGAGCGCGCGGACCTCGCGCGAGAAGGTGGCCGAGACGAGGTGGGTCCGGCGGTCCTCGGGCATCCTGCCGACGATCGCCTCGAGGTCCTCGCGGAAGCCGAGATCGAGCATCTGGTCCGCCTCGTCGAGCACGAGGTCGAGGACGCCGCGCGGATCGAGGGTCCCGCGCTCCAGGTGGTCGAGCAGGCGCCCGGGCGTGCCGGCGATGACGAGCGGGTCGCTGCGCAGCGCGCGCGCCTCGGCGCCGAAGCTGGTGCCGCCGGTGACGCACGCGACGCGCGCGCCGAGGGGCGACAGGAGCCAGCCGAGCTCGCTGGCGATCTGCGCGGCGAGCTCGCGCGTCGGCGCGATGATCACCGCGGCCGGCGCGGCCGCGGTCCGGGGAGCGGCGTCGGGCGCGGCCGCGCGCCCGGCGAGGGCGCGCTCGAGGCGGGGGGCGAGCGCGAGGCCGACGGCCACGGTCTTCCCGGAGCCGGTCTGCGACGAGATGCGGATGTCGCGCCCGGCGAGCTCGGGCGCGAGGACGGCGTGTTGAACGGGGGTGAGGGAGGTGAAGCCGCGGCGGGCGAGCGCGCCCGCGAGCGGCGCGGGCAAGGCGTCGTGCAGTGAGTCTGGATTCATGAAAGCCGCGCAACCTAGCAGATCCTGGACGGTTGTCGCGGCCAATCGCCCGGGGGGGGCGCGCGGGGGGCGCGCCGCGAGATCACGCGACCGCGCGGCGCTCCCGGGTCACTGGGCGCTCTTGGCCTTCTCGTCGAGCCAGGCCACCGTCCACGCGAACGGGCTGTTCCAGTTGATGGTGATCTCGTTGACCGACCACGCCCCGATATCGTCGAGGTAGCACTTCTGCGGGGTGCACTTCGCGCGCTCGGCCGTCTCGTCGAGCGCCTCTTGCGCCACCTCATCCTCCAGCCCCGAGTTCGGCCCGCCGGAGACCGCGCCGGGCGGAGCCGACGGGTACTCGGGGTCGACCTGGGCCGCCCAGAAGCGATGATGCGGGTTCTGGAGCGGGTTCTCGCCGTAGCCGGAGACATAGGACTTGTCCATCGGGTTGCGCCCGAGGAGGTAGTCCGCGCCCGACGCCACGCCGTCGAAGTACTTCTGCTCGCCGGTGAAGTCGTGGGCCAGGGCCAGGACCAGCATGTTGTTGAGCACGAAGGAGTTGGAGCCCCAGGGATACCCGCCCTCGCCCACGTCGAAGGGCACCCGGTACCCCTCCGCCGCGATGGCCTCGAGGTACTTGTCGGCGATGGCGATCAGCTGGGTCCGGGCCGCTTCGCGCTCCGCCGCGGCGTGCTGGGCCGGGACCACGGCGAGCGAGATGGCGCCCAGCCCGTCGACCTGGCCCCAGGTCATGGTGCTGAACGTGCCGTTCACGCCGATGAGCTCCTTGCTGTAGTCCGACGCCGCGAGCTCGGCCTGATACGCGGCGTCGCCCGTGGTGAGGAACAGCTCGGCGGCCGCCCAGTAGAACTCGTCGCTCAGGTCGCTGTCGCCGTAAGCGCCGCCGCCCTGCACCGCGCCCTCGTTCGGGATGACCCGCGGGTTCGCCTTCGCCGCGGTCCACGCCCGCTTCGCGGCCTCGAGGCACTTCGCCGAGTACGTGGGGTCGAGCTCCTTCCAGATGCGCGCGGCCTGGGCCGCGGTCGCGGCCAGGTTGAGCGTCGCCGCCGTGCTGACCGGGCGCAGGAAGCGCGGCTGCGGATCCTCGTGCGGCGCCAGCGGCAGGCCGGTCCACGCGAGATCGTGGACCTTGTGGTGCACCATGCCCGCGTTGGTCTCGCCCTGGGGCACCTGCATCTTGAGCATGAAATCGATCTCCCACCGGGCCTCGTCGAGGAGGTCGGGGATCTGGTTCTCGTTCTCGGGGATCTTCAGCTTGCCGTCGCCGAAATCCCCCGCCGTGGACCCGAGCGCGACGAACCGCTCGTACTGGTTCAGCAGCGTCCAGGCGGAGATACCGCCGTTGACCACGTACTTGCCGTGATCGCCGGCGTCGTACCACCCGCCCGTGACGTCGAGCGTGTACGTGCAGCCGATGTCCTCGCCGCAGGGCGCCTGGTCCGGCTTGTGCCCCGCGGGGCGCGCGTGGTCCGGGCCGACGTACTGCTCCAGGATCTCGATGCCGGAGCGGTTGTGATAGAAGTACGCGAGCGCGTCGTACTTCATCTGAGAATAGATGGTCGGGCTCACGTCGAACGGATGGCTCGACACCGAGCCGACGCGGAGCGTGTAGCCCTCGCCGACGGTGGTGAAATCGCTGAAGTCGATGGTGTGCACGTGCTCGCCGGAGGCGGCGTCGTCGCCCACGACCCGGGTCGCCCCGCTGTCGACCACCGCGCCGGCGGCGTCGACGAGCTCCCACGCGTGCGGCTTGTCGGCCGCGGCCACGACCGTGGCGACCTTGGCGGCGGCAGGCAGGTACCCGACCTGATTGACGCGGATCAGCTCCGTGCCGGAAGGCGGCACCGTCTCGACCGGCTCCTCGCCGCCCGCGCCGCCCCCGCCCGAGGCCCCCACGCCGCCCCCGCCGCCCCCGCCGCCCGAGGCCCCCGCGCCGCCCGAACCGTTGTTCGCGCCGTTCGAGGAGCCGTCGTCGCCGCAGCCAACCGCGGTGAGGCCGCCCACGAGCGCCAGGAGAAGCGACCCTCCCAGGGACAGCCATGAACGCTTCCAACCAGCCGACCTAGCAGCACAAAGCATGATGAGCATCTCCGGAAGAAGAAGAAGTTGAGAGCCGCGCAGCAGTGAACGATGCGAACGTCACGTCACGGCGCGGCAGCGACACCATTGATGGATACGGTGTGATTGTCAAGCGCAGATAGGCGCCCCTGGCGCCGCACGATCACCCGACCTCGTCGACTCGAGATCACGCATCGCGGCGTCGCGAACACGCCGCATCCGTGCGTCCATGGTGGATTTTTGCAGGTCCGCTCCCGCGCGTAAGCCGCGGGAGCGGCGCCCGGCCGCCCGGCTCTACATCAATTTTTCTTCATGTTTTTGCGGACTTCCGGGAGTCCATCGGGGCCGCGCGGGGAACGGCCGGCGCGGCGCCGTCAGTAGTGCCAGGGAAAGCGCTTGAAATCTGGACGGCGCTTGTCTAGAAAAGCATCCCGACCCTCCTGCGCCTCCTCCGTACCGTAGGCGAGCCGCGTCGCCTCGCCGGCGAAGAGCTGCTGTCCGACGAGCCCCTCGTCAGGCAGGTTGAAGCCATACTTCAGCATCCGCATCGCGGTCGGGCTCTTCGAGTTGATGATCGCTCCCCAGCGCAGCGCCTCCTCCTCGAGCTCGGCGTGAGGCACCACGGCGTTGACCATCCCCATCGCCGCCGCCTGCTCCGCCGTGTAATCGAGCCCCAGAAAGAAGATCTCCCGCGCCTTCTTCTGCCCGACCTGCCGCGCGAGCAGCGCCGAGCCATAGCCGCTGTCGAAGCTCGCCACGTCCGGATCCGTCTGCTTGAACATCGCGTGCTCGCGGCTCGCCAGGGTCATGTCGCAGACGACGTGGAGGCTGTGGCCGCCGCCCGCCGCCCAGCCGGGCACCACGGCGATGACGACCTTCGGCATGAACCGGATGAGCCGCTGCACCTCCAGGATGTGGAGCCGGCCGAGCCGCGCCGGGTCGGCCTGCCCCGCGCTCTCGCCCTCGTACTTGTAACCGTCCTTCCCGCGGATGCGCTGATCGCCGCCGGAGCAGAACGCCCAGCCGCCGTCCTTCGGAGAGGGCCCGTTGCCGGTGATCAGCACACAACCCACGTCGGAGGTCGTGCGCGCGTGCTCGAGCGCGGTGTACAGCTCATCGACCGTGCGGGGACGAAAGGCATTGCGCACCTCCGGCCGGTTGAACGCGATACGCACGGTGCCCTGATCCACGGCGCGGTGATAGGTGAGATCCTCGAACGAGAACCCCTCGACCTCACGCCAGCGCGCCGGGTTGAAAATCGCAGAGACGGTCATGGTCCACTCCTTGTGGCGCGGACCCTACCCGCCTCACCATGGCCTTGCAACCTCGCTCACACTGACAGCGGACGCCGGCCAGGGGCGCGCACGCACACCCGGCTCCGGCCGCTCCCCGCGGCTTCCGGGCGACGCCGCGGAGCCCACGAAACACTCTTGACATAAAAGTCGATCTCGTCGACAAGCAATCTCCGAAGCATGGGTAGGGTCGACCTCCCGCCGTGTGGACGCGGGCGCCTGCGCGCTCCGGCCGGACGGCGGAGGCGCTCACCTGCATCCGGGCAGGGGAATCGCTGGGAGCGGCCGGACGCGACAAGGAGCGCGCCGTGCCCGCGCAGGGGAGGATATTGGCTTGAGCCACGAAAAGTTGTTCGAGGTCGCGTCAGGGCTCCTGGCCACGGCGGACGCACGCGGCCATTTCCACGATCTGAACCCCGCCTGGGAGCGGACCCTCGGCTGGTCGCTCGACGAGCTCAAGGCGAAGCCGTACATCGAGTTCGTCCACCCGGGCGACCGGGAGGCCACGCTCGCCGAGACCAACGCCCTCTTCAACGGTCGCGCGACGTCCCGGTTCGACAATCGCTATATTTGCAAGGACGGGTCGTACCGGTGGCTCGGCTGGGCCGCCCGCGTGGACATGGCCGAGCCCGCCGAAGCGCGCCTCATCTATGCGACGGCGCTCGACGTGACGAACGACCGGGAGCAGGCGGCTCGGTTCGCGCAGGTGGCGCAGCTCGCAAAAGTGTACGAGCGGCTGTTCCAGGTCTCGGTGGGCCTGCTCGTGACCCTGGACGCCGACGGGTACTTCCGGCACGCGAACCCGGCCTGGGAGCGCACCCTCGGGTGGTCGCCCGAGGACATGACGTCGAGGCCGTTCATCGAGTTCGTCCACCCCGACGACCGCGAGGCCACGGTCGCCGAGGCCACCGCCCTCTTCCAGGGCCGCACGACCATCCGGTTCGACAACCGCTACGCGTGCAAGGACGGTTCCTACAAGTGGCTCGCGTGGACCGCGCACCTGGACGCGTCCGAGGATCCGGCGAACCGCCTCGTCTATGGCACCGCCCACGACGTCACGTCGTACCGGGAGCTGCTCGGCGAGTTCGAGCGGACGCTCGCGCGGCTCCGCGACTCGATGCAGGCGATGTCGACGCCGCTCATCCCGATCACCGATCGCATCGTGGTCATGCCGCTCGTGGGTCAGATGGACACGGAACGCGTCAGCCAGGTGATGGCCGTCGCGCTCGATGGAGTCCAGTCCACCCAGGCCCAGATCGTCATCCTCGACGTGACGGGGCTCAAGGAGATCGACACGCGGGTCGCCTCCGCCCTCGTCGACACCGCGAGGGCGCTGCAGCTGCTCGGCGCGAAGACGATCCTGACCGGCATCCGGCCGGCGGTGGCGCAGACGCTCGTCGGGCTCGGGCTCGACCTGGCGGGCGTCATCACGAAGAGCACCCTCCAGAGCGCCATCTCGTTCGCGCTGCAAAGCGGGCAGACCCCTGCCCGGGCCCTGTCCCCGTGACGGCCGCGTGACGGCCGCGCGTCGGCGCCGCGGCCACGCCGCGCCGGCGCTGCGCGCCACGCCGGCGCCGCCCCCCGGCTCGCCCCGGTCGCGCTCGGCCGATGGGCGGGGCGAGGCGGCTGGTGTATAAGGCAGCGTGGCGCGCGCTCGGTCCTCCCAAGAATCCCCCCGAAATCGCATCGTGCTCGGCAAACGTCCGGTCGCAGGCGCCTGCTGCGCGGCCGTCGTGTGGCTCGCCGCCGCGCCGGCCTGCACGACGAAGGTGCGGAGGTTCGGGGAGGACGGCGCCGGAGGCGGCGCGGGCGGCGCCACGGCGAGCGCCGGCGAGGGCGGCTCGACGGCGAGCGCCGGCGGCGCCTCGGCGAGCAGCGGCGGCGGGCCGTGCGAGCCCGGGACCCAGAACGGCTGTTACAGCGGAGGGCGCGACACGCTGAACCGCGGCGTCTGCCGCGGCGGCGTGAGGACCTGCGACGAGGACGGGAAGGGATACGGCCCCTGCGCCGGAGAGGTGTTGCCGGCGTCCGAGCGCTGCGACACCGCCGAGGACGAGGACTGCGACGGTGTGGTCAACCAGGGGTGCACCTACGCCCGGTGCGCCGATGTTCCCCGCGGTCTTCCGAGCGGCGTCTATCTCCTCGATCTGGACGGGGCCGATCCCCAGCCGGAGTTCCCCGCCTACTGCGATCTGGAAACGGACGGCGGCGGCTGGGCGCTCGTCTACAACAGCGTCGGCTCCGACGCGGGCGCGACGCTCCCTTTCTGGAACATCCCTTACGCCGAGCGGCTCGGGACCCGGGGAGAGCCGGCCATCTCGCAGAACTATTACCGGGGCTCGCTCTACTTCGTCGGTCGAGAGTACCGCGACGAGATCGAGGATATCGAGGGGACCGTCAAGGTGGTCATGCGCGCGACCGCCCAAGGCATCGACTCGGCGACCATGAAGCTCCTGCGCCCCGAGCACGTCTCCGGGAACGCCGACATCTACGTCTCGCAGTTCCTCTCCGGGTGGTCGTCACAGGACCACGACGGCGACCCCGACCCGGGGAACTGCGCGCTCCAGAACCAGAGCGTCACGCAGCACTACGCGCAGTGCTGGGAATACAACCTCGGCGCGGACGGGGACGAGCCGCGGGACGACGGCGGCTGGGGCCCCCACCTCGGGACCCACCTCGCGGACCGGCTCGGGCTGGCCAGCGACGACACAAGATTTACGCGCGTTCGGCGAATCTCTCGCTGGACGCGGTGGTGAGCCGACCTCCGGGCGTACCTCCGCGGATTTGGTGACAGTTTCCGGGCGGCTCGAGTATGCTGCCCCGGCCATGCGCTTCTATGCACTGTGTTTGCTCATGCTCTTCGCGGGCCTCTGCCTGGCGAGCTGCTGGAACAGCGGCGCCTGCGTCGAGGGAGAGGCGTGCGAGTGCTTCAACGGCGACGACTGCTACCTCGGCTGCGACGGTGACTTCTGCGACCAGCGCTGCTTCCAGATGGTCCACTGCGGCGCCGTCTGCGAGCACGGGTGCTCGTTCGAGTGCTTCGACGTCAACGACTGCTCGGCCTCGTGCGGCGACGACTGCGATCTCAACTGCCATAACACAGCGTCGTGCGGCGCCATCTGCGACCGCGGCTGCCGGTACGAGTGCCACGACACGAGCCGGTGCGGCGTCAGCGTCGGGTCGAGCAGCGTCGTGACCTGCCGGAACGTGGCGACCTGCGAGGTCGAGTGCCGGGGCTCGTGCCATGTGTTCTGCGAGAACGTGAGCGGCGAGTGCCGCGTCCGCTGCCCCGACGGCGAGGCCGCGGTCAGCTGCCCGGACGGCTCGCGCGCGTGCGGCGGATGCTGAGGAGACGGAGACCCATGCAGAGAGCGATGACATCGCAGCTTCGCGCGCCGCGCCTCCTGGCCGCCGCGCTCTCGTTCGCGGCGCTGACCGTCGGATGGGCCGAGGTCGGGGAAGCGCAGATGACGATCAAGCGCCCCGGGGATCGCCCGGATTACAAGGTGGAGCTCGAGCCGCACCTGCTCTTCGCGCCGTTCGAGCCGCTGGGCCCGGGCGTCGGGACCGGCGTCGGCGCGGGCTTCCGCGCCACCATCGATATCGTGCCCGACGGCTTCATCAAGCGCATCAACGACTCGGTGGGGCTCGGCTTCGGCATCGACGGCGTCCACTACGCGGGCAACGGGAATTACCGCGGCGACTGCACGCGCTTCGAGAACGGGCCTGCGGGCACGCGCATCTGCACCGAGGTCGACGCGTACGGGGACGCGTCGAACTACGTGTTCGGCTCGGTCGTGATGCAGTGGAACTTCTGGCTTCACCGGCGGTGGTCGGTCTTCGGCGAGCCGGGGCTGTCGTTCTATCTCGGCGACCTGGGGCGCGACCCGTACCCCGGGGTCTCACCGGTGGTGTTCATCGGAGGGCGCTTTCACTTCACCGAGAACGTGACGCTCACGATGCGCCTCGGGTATCCCGCGTTCTCGCTCGGCGTGTCGTTCCTCCTGTGAGGTGCGCCGCCGGGAGGCGCGGGCGCCCGCGCCCCTCCCGGCCCCCGGCGCTGCGCCCCTTCCCCGCGGCGCCGGCCGACCTGATATCCTGCGCCGCATGCCGGAGACGCCGCGATCCGAAGAGCCGCTCGGCTCGGCCGAAGAGCCGCTCGGCTCGGCCTACATCGAGGAGCTCACGGAGGGGAAGGTCGGAGCGCCGGCCGCCGTGCCGCTGGAGGAGCTCTCGAGCTCGGCGCTCGCCGAGGACATCGAGGCGGCGGCCGCCGCCGGCGGCGGCGCGGGCGGCGACGCGCTGGTCGGGAGCCTGATCTCGGGGCGGTACCGCGTCGACGCGCTGATCGGCGAGGGCGGGATGGGCGCCGTCTACCGGGGCGAGCAGGTGCACCTCCGCAAGCGGGTCGCCATCAAGGTGCTCAGGCCGCTCGCCCGGCGGATGCCGGAGCTCGTGGCCCGGTTCGAGCGCGAGGCGGTCGCGGGCGCCCACATCCGGCACCCGAACGTTGTCGCGGCCATCGACTTCGGTCAGCTGGACGACGCATCGTTCTTCCTCGTCCTCGAGTACGTCGAGGGCACGCCGCTCAAGGACGTGATCGCCGAGGGGCCGCTGGAGCCCGCGCGGGCGCTCCGCATCGCGCGCCAGATCGCGTCGGCGCTCTCGGCGACGCACGAGAAGGGCATCGTCCACCGCGACGTGAAGCCGCTGAACGTCCTGCTCGACGCGCACGATCAGGTCCGGCTCATCGATTTCGGGCTGGCGAAGGTGAATGTCGATCTCCTGTCGAGCCAGAGCCGGAAGACGGCGAGCCCGACCCCGGCCCTCACGAGCGCCGGCGAGGTGTTCGGCACGCTCGCGTACCTGGCGCCGGAGGCGCTGCGCGGGATGGACGCGGTGGACGCGCGCGCGGACCTGTATGCGCTCGGGCTCGTGCTCTACGAGATGCTCACCGGACATCACCCCTTCGACACGAAGAACATCGTGGCGCGGCTCAAGCAGCAGGGCGCGGCGGGGCCGCCGCCCCTCCGCCTGCGCGCGCCGGATCTGGTCGTGCCCTACGAGGTCGAGCAGGCGGTGGCGCGGCTCATGGAGCACGACGCGTCGTTCCGCTACCAGACGGCGGCCGATGCCGTCGCGGCGCTCGACGAGGCGCTGGCGGCGATCGCGCGGGCGGCGGCGCACGCCGCGCAGGGAGCGCACGCCGCGCAGGCTGGGCCGGGAGCGCAGCCCGCGCCGCGAGCGCCAGCCGCGCAGGCGGCGCCGGGGGCGCCGGCGACGCCGCCCGCGCAAGGCGCCCCCAAGGCCCAGGCGCCGCCGGCCTGGTCAGGCCCCCGGAAGACGCTGCTCGCCCACGCGCACCGCCGGCCCGCGCCCTCGGCGGGCTGGGTGCCCCTCGCGGTGGCGCTGGTCGCCGTGGCGGCGCTCGCGATCGGCGGCGCGATCTGGCTCGTCCTCCGGCAGCCGAAGCCGACCGCGGAGGCGCCCGCGGCGGCCGCCGTGGTCACCCCGCCCGCGCCGGCAGCGCCAGCGCCGGCAGCGCCGGCGAGCGCGCCGCCCGAGGAGGACGACCGGGGCGCCGCCGCGCTGCGCGCGCAGCTCGGCAAGGCGGTGGCGACCAGGAACTGGGTGCTCGGCGCGCAGTCGATGCTGGCCCTGGCCGAGGCCGACCCGGAGCTCGTCCTGAGCCGGGGCCTGCGCGAAGAGGTCGTCTCCACGGTGGCGGGCATCGCGTTCGAGGAAGACAAC
The DNA here is from genome assembly GCF_028553905.1 of Sorangium sp. So ce836. NCBI lineage: Bacteria > Pseudomonadati > Myxococcota > Polyangiales > Polyangiaceae > Sorangium > Sorangium sp. So ce836. The sequence goes on from NZ_CP102233.1 coordinate 9,331,132, forward strand.
CCGGCGGCGGACAAGGTCTTCGACCTGCTCACGAACCGGCTCGGCACCGGCGGGCTGGACGTGCTGCTCGACATCGTGCGCGCCCGGGGGGGCACGAAGGCGGCCCGGCGCGCCAGCGAGATCCTGGCGCGGCCCGAGGTGATGGCGCGCGCGACCCCCGCGCTCCGCATCACGTTCGCGTTCCGCAAGGCCACGTGCAACGGCAAGCGGGCGCTGTTCGGCCGCGCCGCGGCCGAGGGGGACGAGCGCACGCTCTTCGAGCTCCAGGTGCTGCACGGCGCCCGGTGCAGGCGGAACGACCCGTGCTGCTTCCGCGAGGACAAGGCGATCGCCGACGCCATCCAGCAGCTGAAGGCGCGCCTCGGGACGTAACACCAGCGACTGGCGCGGCGAGGGCCCCGAGCAGCTCGGCGGAGATCTCGCCGCACCGCGGGGCACCACCCCTCGTCATGCCGGCTTCGGGCCGTTGCGGACCGCTGACTCGAAGCGAGCGAAGCTCGGGCTGCGCCGCAGCTCTTGCGCCGAGTACACCGAGAGCCGCTCCGCGATCTCCTCGGCGACACGGGCCGTGTAGATCTCTCCCCGCCCCGCCTTGAGCAGGTGGATCAGGTGCCGCTTGGGGTTCACGATCTCGTCAGGCTGGCTGGTGTCGATGTTCCCGAGGTCCCGCCCGAGGTACTCACGGAGCGACGCCGCGCAGGCGAAGAACCAGGCTTCGAGGTGCCACTTCGCCGCGACGGTGAGGATGGGGACCGGAACGCGATGCCCCACCGCCGTCGCCATCAAATCCTCCTCGAACCGAGCCACGACGTCCTGCGGGTCCTTCGCGTCGGCGTCGAGCAGGATGACGAACTTGTCAGGTTGGTCGATCGGCGGCTTCTCGTACCACGCGCTGAGGACGAGCCTGCATGCATTCTCGGCGGTGATGGCCCGGTTGCGCGAGGGCGTTCGGATCGGTTCGTCGACGAGAGCGCCTTGCTCGCCGAGGTGTCGCAGAAGATGTGGTAAAGCGCGCCGCTCGGTCTCTCCGGAAGCGATGACGACGACCCGCTTGGCCATGGCTCAGGCCCCGAACCCCTTGGTCTCGTAAAACTCACCCAGCCCGAAACCGGAGGCATCCAGCGCTGCGTCTATCGCCTCGGGGTGCTGCTCGCGCTCGATGGTGGTGCCGTCCTGCGTACGCCGGACGACGGCGACCTCCTCGGCCTTGGGCAAGCAGTCGAGCAACAACGGAGAGTGGGTGGTGACCAGGATCTGCACGCGCTCGCTCGCGTCTCGGAGGTACTCGGCGAAGGCCCTGAGCGCCGAGGGATGTACATGATTCTCCGGCTCCTCGACCCCCACGAGGCTCGCGTCCGCCTCACCGAAGAGCGCGGTCATCATCGCCAGGATGCGGAGCGTGCCGCTGGACGCGCCTACCTGGTGCACGTTGTAGGAAAGACCGGGTTCGCGCTGGACGAAGTAGACGCGCCCATCGATGTCCGACTCCCGGAGGTCGAGCTGCTCCGGCACGCCGAGCACCCGGCGCGTGGCCATGACGATCCGGTTGAATGCTTCGCCGCCGTCCGGCCCCTTCTTCAGCGCATAGAGCCGAGCTGCCAGGTTGCGCCCGAACGTGTCGAGCCGGTCGGCATCCGACACGTTCGAGGCACGCCGCAGGAGCGGCGGGCTCGGATCGAAGAACCCCCATCGCTGAACGAACGCGCCGAGGCGCCTCGCCGGAAACGACTCGTCCGCGCTGGCGACGGCGAGGGCGCAGGCGGTGGAAGCGAGCGCCAGGTTGACTCTGTTGCTTTTCGCCTGGGTCGAATACCACCATGCCTTGCCGGCGTTCGCCTCGAGCAGGTGGCCCGGTGGGCCCCCATCATGGATCTGATAGAGGCGTTCCCACGTCGCAAAGCCGCCGCTTGCTCGCCGGAGGCCCACGGTCCACGCGTAGCGCTTCCCCTCATCCTCGTAGTGCGTCTCGACGGAGACCTCGCCGGCGACTTCGCCTTTCCAGGCGAGGTGCAGGATACCGCCGCGGTCTGCGACGCTGTCAGCGAAGTCCTTGGCCCTGACGCCCTCCGACAGGAAGCGGAGCGCGTCGAGGACGTTGCTCTTACCGCTCGCGTTGGTGCCGATGAGCACGCTCAGGCCGCCGAACGAGGTGTCGACGTGCTTGAGGCTGCGGTAGCGCTCTGCTCGGAGGGTCGTCAGCTTCATGGATGGCTCGCCGGCGCGCGTTGCCCGCGTACATTATGCCCGTTTTCCCGCTCGGGCAAGAGCGGCCACGACATCGCCTCGGGGGCCGGAACCGAGGCGCCGGGGTCTGCATGCCGAGGCGGCGTGCTCGCCCGCGCGCAGCGCCGAGGGGCGGGTCGGTCCGTCGGCGGGCGCGCGGCGCGCGCGCCCGCGCGCCTCGACGCGGAGGAGGCCGACAGATCCCGGCTGGCTCGCGCACCGTGCCGACGGGCGCAGCGGCCCCTCCCCGGTCGGGGTCGAGCACGCGGCGGCGCCCAGGTACGAAAAACGCTTGAACGAGCCGCCGGTCTCCCCGGTAAACTGTCCCTTCGGGGGAGGGGGAAAGAGGACACATGGCCAGATACGGGTATAGCTTCGTCCCCGACCGGGGATTCAGCGCCTTCTCGCGCGATCTGGGTGAGGGCGCGTGGAAAGACGTCTCCATCAAGAAGTACGACACGCCCGATCGCATGCCGCCGCAGCTCATGGAGGCGCCGCGGCCCGTCGCGTGGAAGCTCCGCGCCACCTGGAGCATCGCCGCGCTCGACGAGGTGCTCGGCATCGCCTCGGCCAGCGAGCTCGCCGCGCTCGACGCCGAGTGGGACGCGGCGCAGCGCGCGCTGCACCACTTCGTCGCCTCGGCCGAAGAGGGCGAGGACGCGGCGGTCCGCGAGGCGGCAACCCGGGTCCGCGCGGTCATGCTCAAGGGCAACGGCACCGAGCAGACCCGCCTCGGGTACGACGCCGAGGTCGACTTCGGGCGCTCCCAGGCGGCGGCTGCGAAACGAACGATGGAGGCCGACCTCAAGAAGATCGGCGCCGGTGCGCACCTGAAGCGTATCGAGAGGGCCACCGAAGCGCTCGCCAGGGGCATCGGCCGAGGCGGCGGGGAGAAGCGGCTGGGGACGCGGGCGAAGCGGCTGCGCGCGGCCATCAGCGGGTGTGTGACGGCGTTCAACGCCATCCATGACGAGATCACGTGGCTCCTCGCGCACACCGCGCCCGGCGTGCAGCGGCAGCAGCTCGAAGCGCTCCATGCTCCCTTTCTCGCGCTGCTCGAGCGCTATCCGCCCCCCGCGCGCTCGGGCACGAGGGATAACGGCGAAGGAGAAGAGGAACTCGCCATGGAGGAGCCCGCGGACGACGAGGAGGAGCCGGCGAGCGCCCCGCCCTGAGCGCAGGCTCCGTCCGAAGGGAGATCATCGCGGCGTGCACCGCCGCCCGGCACCCGCTGTCCTGCCCGATCAGGACGCCTTCGGGCCGCCACCCCGTCCAGCTTGGAGCTCGCTGGCAGCTGCCGTTCCCAGCCCGGCAGTGACCCGTCCGCTGCCCTTCCCAGCCCGGACGTGACCCGTCCGCTGCCCTTCCCAGCCCGGGCGTGACCCGTCCGCTGCCCTTCCCAGCCCCGACGTGACCCGTCCGCTGCCCTTCCCAGCCCCGACGTGACCCGTCCGCTGTCCTTCCCAGCCCGGACGCCACTTGTCCGCTGCCCTCCCCAGCGCGGACGTCACTTGTCCACTGCCCTTCCCAGCCCGGCCATGATCCGTCCGCTGTCCCTCCCAGCCCGGACGCGATGTTCCTCCCCCCCCACGATCCCCAGCGGGGACGGCGGCATGGCTCCCCGCGCCGGGCACATGCGCGGGGCGAGCTCCCCTCCCGCCCGCCGGCGCCGGTCAGAGCAGGCCGCATCCTGGGTAGAGCGGGAGGAGATCGGCGTCGCGTAGCTGGGTCCGGATCGTCTCCGCGTAGCTTGGTCCGAGGATCGGCCCGAGCAGCGGCCCGAGGATCGGCCCGAGCAGCGGGAGCGTGCGGCACGTCTTGTTGCCGGCAGTGTCCTCCGTGCAGGCCAGGTCGCAGAGCCCGACGAAGGCGATCCCGCACGTCGGCACATGACCGCAGAGCCTGTCCAGCTCGAGGAGGCTGAGATCGAGCGGGCAGCTCAGCGAGATCCTGGAGAGCTCCCCCGTCAGATCGGGATCGATGCAGGCAAACCCGGCAATGGGGCTCGGAGCGAAGGCATTGCCGTACATCGTGGCGTCCCGCACGATGAAATCGAGAAAGGGCTCCTCGTCCTGGGAGCACGCGAGGGCCGGATGGCCGCCCCTCAGCAGGATATCCACATGGGCGCCGGAGCCGTTCAGGTGCTGAAAGATGCACGCCGAGACCCAGCGCTGCTCCGAGATGTTGAGAGCACGACCTGTCCAGCCCGGCGCAAACCCAAAGGAGCCGTAATACGGGTCGCCGTTCGGCGCGTAAACGACCTGATCCGGGGACAGCGCGCAGCGCACCGTATAGTCGAGCACGCTCCTCCCGGCTGCAGTGCCGAGCAGCGGCGTCGCGACCAGGACGCCGCCGGCGCGGGCGAGCGCAGCGCCGCCAAGCGCCCGGAACGCCGCGCGGTTCTCCGGCGCCCAGAAGTGCGCAGGCGCCAGGCCGTTCGCGCCGATGGGCGCCACCGGGCGGCGCATGATCGGCGCCTCCGCCGTCTCGGCCGTTTCGACCGGCTCGACGTCAGATGGACCGATGCACCCCGCCATGAGCGCACAGGCGCCGAGGACACCAACTGCGACGAAGCGAGTCGAGGACATTCCGCTCTCCTCCTGGGTGATTACAGCGGCAGACATAAGACCACAAGCGCTATTTTCTTAATCCAACACTATTTCATTTTCCAGGAAGGCGCGCAATACTGAAAACCAGTACACACTGCGTGCACGGATATCGGGACTCGCCCGAACGCGGCGCGGGGACATGGCTTGTCGAATCAGGCCGGCAGGGTTGGACGAACGTCCGTTCGCGACGCCTCCTCCAGCCTGCGCTCCAGCTCGCCGAAGCGGGACAGCCACATGGGGCTCGCCGCGCGGAGCGCCCGCGCGCTCGCGAGCGACTCCTCCGCCTCACCGGTGTGTCCTCGACGAAGCGCCATTCGAGCACGCCAGTAGAAGAGCTGAAGCGTGTTCTCGACGATGGGTTGGTCTCTCGCGAGCGCGATGGCCTCGTCCCACGAGAGAGAGGAGGACCCGGCCGGCCGGAGCCCGACCTCGGAGAGCACGAGCTCGAGCAAGGCGTAGTCCCGGACGTCGCCCGGCTCGAGGACGCAGGAGCGCGCGATCCACAGGGCCAGCTGGCTGGCCTGCTCGTACTCGTCGAGCACCAGGTGAATCTGCGCGAGCAGGATCGCCGTGTGCGGCACGGGGCGCTCCGAGGCCTGCTCTTCCAGCCACCGGGCGCGCCGCGCGAGCGCGAGCGCCTCACGCTGCCTGTCGCTCCAGTGGAGCAGCACGGCGACGTTGTACGAAGCCATCTTCTCGAGCCACGGATTGCCGATCTCGCGCGCGAGATCGACCGCGCGGCGGAGGTCGTCGACCGCGCCCGGCAGCGACCACCTCCAGGCCCACAGCGCGATGCGGTTGATGTACGCGGCGCAGAGGTGGAACCGGTCGCCGGCCGCCGTGAGCAGGGCGATGAGATCCCCGAACGCCCGCTCGGCCTCCTCGCGGCGGCCCGCCGACGCGAGCTGGAACGACAGCATGAGGAGGGCGAGCACGCGCGCGTCGTAGTCGCCCGACGCCCCGGCCTGCTCGGCGCAGTCGGTGAGCTCCGCGATCGACGCCTCGAGCTTCCCCCGCCGCCACGAGGTCCGGCCCTCGGCGACCCGGAGGAGCAGCGCGAGCTCCGGCGAGCGCGCCGCGTCGACGAGCGGCCGCGCCTCGTCCACCCGGCGCGCCGACGCCTCGAAGTCGAAGTCCCAGTCGAGCGCGGTCGCGTCCTCGAGCAGGAGGCTCGCCCTCTGGTGGGCGTCGCCGAGCGCCTCGGCCAGCGCGAGCGCCTCGCCGAAGTCGCGGCGCGCCTCCTTCAGGCGGCACATGCGGTACCGGCTCCTGCCGCGCCCCGCGAGCGCGCGCACGCGCCGGCGCGCGTCGCCCGGCCCGGCGACCTGGAGCGCGGCGCCGTAGCGCTGGTCCGCCTCGACGACGTGGTGCCGCGCGGACGCGAGATCGCCGAGCGCGAGGTAGGCGTCGGCGGCCTCGGCGCACTCGCCGCTCGCGGCCGCGTGGCGCGCGAGCGCGCGGAGCCCGTCGGTCGAGCCGGCCGCCACCTGCGCGCGCCAGTAGGCGAGGGCGCTCAGGTGGATCTCGGCGCGGTGCGCCGGGTCGAGCATCTCGTAGACCGCCTCCTGGAAGATCGCGTTCTGGAAGGCGTGGCGGTCGTCCGCGCCTCCGCCGCCCTCGCTGTCGCGCTGCAGGATCCGCCGCTCGACGAGCGCCGACAGCCCGAAGCCCGCGTCGACCATCGGGCCGGCGCCGCCCGCGCGCTCCAGGCCGTCCAGCACCGCCTCGAGCTCGGCGCGATCGAACGACATGCCGAGCGCCGAGCAGACCCGGGCGCACGCGGCGAGCTCCGCCGGCAGCTCGTCGAGCTGCCGCGCCGCGAGCCACTGCCACGCCGGCGCGGGCGGCAGCGCCTCGACCTCCGCGGTCGCGAGGTAGAAGCCGCCGCCGGCGCGCCGGCGCACGACGCCCGCGTGCTTGAGGGAACGGACGATCTGGCGCAGGCAGTCCGGGTTGCCCCCCGCCCAGTCGGCCAGGCGGCGGAGGGTCTCGGCGGGCGGGAACTCGGCGGGCAGGAGCAGCCGCGACGCGAGGTCCATCGCCGCCTCCTCCGCGAGCGGCGCGAGCGTCACGCGGGTGTGGCGCTGGTTGCGCTGGCCCCAGCTGGGGCGGGCCTGCTCGAAGCGAGGGCGCGCGGTCACGACCGCCCAGAGCAGGACGCCCTCGCCGTCGAGCGTGGCGTACTCCAGGGCGTCGAGCAGCACGTCGTCCGCCTGGTCGGCGTCGTCGAGGATGACGGCGAGCGGGCCGCGGCGCGCCCGCTGGCGGAGCGCCTCGGCGAGCGCCAGCATCAGGCCGTGGCGGGCCGCGCCGGACAGCCGTCCGCCCCCCGGGTCCGCCCAGCCGAGCGCCGCCGCGACCGCCTCCCACGTCGCGCCGCCGAGCGCCTCGCCGAGCCGCGCCACGCAGAAGCCCCGCGGATCGTCGGGGGTGCCGTCGGGCGCGTCGAGGGCGACGCGCAGGAGCGCGCGCACCGCCTGCGCGGCGCCGCCGTGGATGGGGTGGAGCGCGCGCACGACCACCACGCGCACGTCCGGGACCGGCACGCCGGCGATGCAGGCGGCCTCGGCCGTGAGGCGCGTCTTGCCGAGGCCGGCGTCGCCGATCAGCGTGAACAGGCCGGGGCACGCCCCGTCGAAGGCCTCGGTCGCGCTGCCCGCGAGCGCCGAGAGCACGTCGTCGCGGCCGAGCAGCGGCGGCTCGCCCAGGCTCTCCGGGTCGTCCGGCGGCGTGGGGGCGAGCTCCTCCTCGGGCAGCGCGCGCTGGAACTCCTCGGTCATCGCGAGGCCCCGCCACGGCTCGGGGGGGAGCCACGTCTCGGGGCGCTCGACCGGGGAGCCGTAGGCCGCGTGCATGCCGCCGGAGACCCGGCGCAGGCGCACGCTGGCGAGGTGCAGCGCCACGCGCGCGCCGCTGCGCTCCGCGATCTCGCGCGCCGCGGCGAGGGCGGCGCGGGCCGGGTCGTGGACGTCCCGCGCGGAGAACACGGCGAGGCAGCGCTGCCCCCGCTGCCGCGCGACGAACCCCCGGCGGCTGCCGACCGCCGCGATCACCGGCCCGGCGCCGGCCTCGGCGAGGAGCAGCGCGACCGGCTGGCGCCCCTCGGCGGCGGCCGTCGCGACGCCGTCGCCCGGCGGCGACGACCGCGGCCCGGAGCGCCGCGACGACGGCGGCGGCGGGAGGGTGTCGCCGGCCGGGCGCGCGCGCAGGGCGTGCAGGGTGCGCCGGAGCGCGGCGGCGCTGTCCGGGCGGCGGCTCGGGTCCTTGGCGAGGCAGGCGAGCGTGAGCTCCTCGAGCCCCTCGGGGACGTCCGCGAGGTCGCTCGGGCGCGGGGGGCGCAGCGCCAGGTGGCCGTGCTCGACGGCGTCCTCGTTCCCGACGAACGGCGGGCGCAGGGTGAGCAGCTCGAACAGGATGACGCCGAACGCGTAGATGTCGGCGCGCGCGTCGATCCGCGCGGCGTCGCCCCGGAGCTGCTCCGGGGCCATGTACTCCGGCGTCCCCACGACGTCGCCGGCGCGCGTCGCGCGGACCGACGATGCCGGCTGGTCGTCGCCCTGGGCGAGCTTCGCGAGGCCGAGATCGAGCAGCACGGCGCGGCCGCTCGAGCGGAGCAGGAAGAGGTTCTCCGGCTTGAGATCGCGGTGGACGACGCCGCGCGCGTGCGCCGCCTCGAGCACCGCGAGGATCGCGTCCGCGCGCCCGGCGGCGCGGTCCGGGTCGAGCGGGGCGCGGAGCGCGGCGAGCTCGTCGGCGAGGGTCCGGCCGAAGAGCCGCTCCATCGCGAGGTACGGCCGGCCGTCGGCGAGCTCGCCCTGCGCGTACAGCTGCGCGACGTGGGGCACCCCCACGCGCTCGAGGAGCGCGGCCTCGCGCCGGAACCGCTCGCGGAGGCTCGCCGCCGCCTGCCGCGCCACCTTGATGGCCGCCGGCGCGCCGTCGTCGTCCCGCTCCGCGGCCCACACGTCCGAGAAGCCGCCGCGCCCGAGCGGACCGAGCACCGAGAAGCCGCCGACCGCGGGCGCCGCGCCTGCCACGGGGTGGTGCTCTCCGGGCGGCGGCGTGAAGCCGTCCCTGGCGCACGGCGCGCCATCGGCGAGCCGCCCGTGACATACGGCGCAGCGGTGCATGATCGGCTCGAATTCAGGCAGCCGACGGTCGCGTTGGACACCGGCTGACGCCTACAGTAACGCAGGAAGTCGACGGCTGTCATGTATGAAGACCTCCTCTCAAAACGATGAGCCGTCCCCCGCCAGGCCGGCGGCGGACGCGCCCGTCGCAGGCGCGACGGCGGCCGGAACGGCGCCGACCTGGGACCAGCGCACGCTCGATACGCGCGATCGGGAGGGCGACGGCGTGGGCATCCCCATCGCCGCGGCGCCGCGGGCGGGCGAGTACCTCCTCGACGGGGTGATCGCCGAGGGCGGGTTCGGCGTCGTCTACCGCGCGGTGCACGCGACGAGCGGGGCGCCGGCGGCGGTCAAGATCATGCACGCCGAGCTCATCTCGCGCACCGACGTGGTGCTCCGGTTCCAGCGCGAGGTCGACGCGATCGGGCGGATCCGGCACCCGAGCGTCGTCGAGATCCTCGACGTCGGGCAGCTCGAGGACGGGCGGCCCTACTACGCGATGGAGCTGCTGCAGGGCAGGAGCCTCGAGCAGCACCTGTTCTCGCGCGGCCGGCTCCCGGCCGACGAGGCGCTCGCGATCCTCGATCCGCTCTGCAGCGCGCTCGCCGCGGTCCACGCGCTCGGGATCATCCACCGGGACGTGAAGCCCTCGAACGTGATCCTGTGCGAGCAGGGCGGCGGGCTCCGGGTGGTGCTGCTCGACTTCGGCATCGCGAAGCTGCTCGGCACGACGGATCTCTCGCTCACGTCGTCGCGGCACGTCGTGGGGACCCCGGCGTTCATGTCGCCCGAGCAGCTCCTGAACCGGCCGGTCGACATGCGGACCGACGTCTACGCGCTCGGCGCGCTGCTCTACACGATGATCGCGGGCGCCATGCCCTTCTCGGCGAGCGCGTACCCGGTGCTGCGCCACCTGCACCTCCACCAGGCGCCGCCGCGCCCGAGCCTGCACGCGCCGGTCGACCCGGCATTCGACGACATCGTCGTGCGGGCGATGAGCAAGGACCCCGCGGGCCGGCACCCGGACGTCACCGCGTTCCTGGAGGACGTGCGGGCCGCGACGGCGCGGGTCCTCCGCACCGACGCGAAGGAGGCGGGGCGCATCCGCCGCCTCGCGATCGGGATGCTCGTCGAGGTCCTCGCCGAGAGCCGGGCGCTCGAGGCGCCGACCGACTCCTTCCTGACCGATTTCGAGGCGGTGCTCCCGGAGGCGATGGCCGAGCTCGCGACCGCGGGGTTCTCGCCGCTCGCGGTCACGAGCACCAGCGTGCTGCTCTCGGCGGGCTGGCCGCGCGACGAGCGCGGCGCCGAGGAGGCGCGCCGCCGCGCGATCGCGGCCGCGCTCGCGCTGTACGAGCGGATCGCCGGGCCGGACCGGCGCGACCTGCGGGTCGGCGTGCGCTTCTGCCTCCACGCCGGCGACGTGGTGGTCACCGAGGACGGCTCGGTGGTGGGCGGGAACGTGCTCGAGCTCTCCTCGTGCCTCCCGGAGACGGCGGCGGCGGGCGTCTACGCGTCGCCGGCCATGCTGGACGGCCTCGGCTTCGCGTCGCACCGGGCCACGGGGGCCCCGGGCGCCGCGATCCCGATGCGCCGCGTGGCCGCGCGGCCGCCCTCGGACGGCGCCGCGGCGCCCGCGTAGCGGCGGGCCGGCGCGGCGCTCGAGGCGCGGGCGGGAGCTGCGCGGGCGGGGGTCAGCGGGCGGGCTTCACGAACTTGAGGGTCATCCGGTCGCTCTCGCCGATGGCGGCGTAGCGCGCGCGGTCCTTGTCGCCGAGCCGGAAGTTCGGCGGCAGGGTCCAGACCCCTTCCGGATAGTCCTTCGTGTCCTTCGGATTGGCGTTCACCTCGGACTTTGTCGCGAGCTTGAAGCCGGCCGACTCGACCTTCTGGATCACCCACGCTTCCGGGAGGTATCCCTGCTTGGCGCTCTCGTCGGGGTTCGCGTCGGGCTTGGCGCGGTGCTGCACGATGCCGAAGACGCCGCCCGGCTTGAGCGCCTTGAACGCCTCGGCGACGTAGGTGTCGAATTTGCCGTTCCGATGCCAGCCGTGCGCCTCGCGGATGGCGAGGACGAGGTCGGCCTTGCCGTCGATTCCGAGCTTCGGGTCGTCGCGGTCGATCACGACGACATCGACCTTGCCGAACAGGTCGGGCGATTTCTCGAGCATGCGCTTCACCCGCTTGCCATAGAGGGTGTTGCGCGACTCCGCAGGGCCGTTCGGGTCGAAGGCGGTGATGACGAGCTTGCCCTTCTTGGCGAGCACGGGCGCGAGCAGCTCGGTGTACCAGCCCTCCCCTGCCCCGAGCTCGACGACGGTGCTCGTCGGCTTCAGGCCGAAGAACTCCAGGGTCTCGACGGGGTGGCGGGCCGCGTCCCGCTCGGCGTTGCCCGGGGCGCGGTGCTTGCTCTTGAGAGCCGCGCGCAGCGCCGCGCCGGCGCTCGGGTGATTGGCCGCGACGAGCGCCTTCACCTCGGCCTTGAGCGCGTCGTCGAACCGCGCGGCCTCCTGGTCGGCCTTGGCTTCCATGACCTTCGTGTCCTCGGCGAGCTTGGCCAGCTCCGCCTTCTTCTTCTCCTCTGCCGGGTCGACCTGGGGCGGGGCCGCCACCTCAGGCTGCGCGGCCGGCTCGACGGCCGGCGCCTGAGGCGGCGGCGGGGGCGGCGGGGCGGTCTCGACGGGCGGCGGATTTGACGCGCAGGCGGCGAGCGCGCCGGTGAGGACGAACAGCAAGGTCCTTGAAGTGATGTGCATGCACGCGTGCGTAGATCGAAGACAGGACGGCCGCAAGTGTGCGGAAAAGCACGCGGAAAACCACGGGAACGGCGGCGATGTTCCGCGTTGACCGGGCGGCAGCGCCAGGGTAGCGTACGCGGTCCGGGGGGCAGCTCGCACATTCACGCAGGTGGCCGATGCCGCTCAAGGTCCATAACACGCTCACGAGGAAGAAGGAGCCATTCGTCTCCGCCCAGCCGAAGATCGTGCGCATCTACACATGCGGTCTCACGGTCTACGCGCCGATGCACATCGGTCACGCGCGCACCTACTGCTTCTGGGACGTCTTCCGCCGCTACCTCGAGTACCGCGGCAATCACGTGCTGAGCATCATCAACTACACGGACATCGACGACCGCATCATGCAGCGCGCGAACGAGCGCGAGGGCGCCGTCGACGTCGCCGAGCGGAACATCGCGGCGTTCCGGCGCGACTGCCGCAAGCTCCACATCAAGGACTACGCCGTCTACACGCGCGCCACCGACTTCGTCGACGAGCAGGTCGACATGGTGAAGCGGCTCATCGAGAAGGGCCACGCGTACTCGGTGAACGGCGAGGTCTTCTACGAGGTCGCCACGTGCCCCTCCTACGGTGAGCTCTCGGGGCGCAAGGTCGACGAGCAGGAGGTCGGGGCGAGCGGCCGCGTCGAGGAGGACTTCGCGCGGAAGCGGCACCCGGCGGACTTCAGCCTCTGGAAGCCGACCTCCCCGGGCCAGCCGAGCTGGCCGACCGGAGAGGGCGCGTGGCCGACGGGGCGCCCCGGCTGGCACATCGAGTGCTCGGCGATGAGCACGGCGCTGCTCGGCGACCATTTCGACGTCCACGGGGGCGGAATCGACAACATGTTCCCGCACCACGAGAACGAGATCGCGCAGAGCGAGCCGCTCTGCGGGAGGCCGTGGGTGCGCTACTGGCTGCACCCCGAGCACCTCGATCTCAAGGAGGTGAAGATGTCGAAGAGCCTCGGGAACGTCATCTCCATCGAGGAGCTCCTGTCCCGGCACGGCCACGACGAGGCGCGGTGGTTCTTCGTGACGCACCATTACCGGTGCAAGCTCCCGTTCGGCTGGGATCTGCTCCAGCAGAGCGCCCAGGGCTACGCGCGCATCAAGAAGCTCGCGGCTGTCCTCGCCGAGAAGCTGCGCGGCGCGGGGGAGGAGCCGCTCGCGGCGGGCGCGTATGCGTCGCAGCGGCCCGAGGAGGAGCGGTTCCCGAGGATGCGCCACCAGTACGTCCACGGCCGGTTCAAGGAGCACACCGAGCGGTTCATCGCGCGCTTCATCGAGGCGATGGACGACGACCTGAACACGCCGAACGCGGTGGCGGCGTTCTTCGATTACGTGAGCGCGCTCTATTCGGCGGGGATCGAGCAGTGCGACGACCGCGCGTCGCTGCTCGCGGTGTACCGGGCGGTGGCGCGCCACCTCTGGGTCTTCGGGGTGGAGATCGCCGAGCCGGCGCTCTATCCGGCGCTCGCGGCCGACTACGCGGTCGCCCCTTCCGAGAGCGCGGCGGGGCGCGGGGGCGACGCCGCCGTCGACCGGCTGATCGCGATGCGCCAGGCCGCGCGGAAGGCGAAGGATTTCGCCAAGGCGGACGCCATCCGCAACCTGCTTGCCGAGGCCGGCGTCGTCCTCGAAGACACCCCCCAAGGCCCCCGCTGGACCTCGTCCTGAGGAGCTCTCCCGCTTCGGATACGGGCCCATCTCGACGTTTTCGGTGCTCGGCGTACAAGAGTACGCCTCCGCGCCGAAAACGCCGATCTGGGCCCGTCTCCTGTGCGGGAGAGCTCCGCTGACGTGGTTCAGAGATGAGGGGGCGAGGCCCGTCTCCTGGGCGAGAAGGCTCCGCTGACGTGGTTCAGAGATGAGGGGCGAGGCCCGTCTCCTGGGCGAGAAGGCTCCGCTGACGTGGTTCAGAGATTAGGGGCGAGGCCCGTCTCCTGGGCGAGAAGGCTCCGCTGACGTGGTTCAGAGATGAGGGGGCGAGGCCCGTCTCCTGGGCGAGAAGGCTCCGCTGACGTGGTTCAGAGATGAGGGGCGAGGCCCGTCTCCTGGGCGAGAAGGCTCCGCTGACGTGGTTCAGAGATGAGGGGCGAGGCCCGTCTCCTGGGCGAGAAGGCTCCGCTGACGTGGTTCAGAGATTAGGGGTGAGGTTGTAGAGGGGGGAGCGGCGGAAACCTGCCGGGATTCGAAATGAACTCCGCAGCCCCGCCAGAACGACGAGCTGCGACCGCGATGACATAAGGCCGACAAGCCCTCGGGGAGCTGAGAGGGCATGCCCCTCCTTATAGGAGCTGGGACGGCCGGCCCGCTGCTTACCGACGCCCCCTCCTTATAAGAGAGAGACGGCGGCGCGGGACGATGCTCGGAGAGCGCGGCGCAATGCATTGGGGCGGCGCGATGCATTGAGGCGGCGCGGCGCGGCATATAGAAGCGGGGGACGGCGCGAGGGCGGAACGCGGCGCGACGGGCGTTCCAGCGCGTAACGGGGCGACGGACGGCAGAGACGCGGCGTTCGGGACGAAGTGCGACGGGCGCGCGGCGCCAAAGAGGAGCTTTGTCGTCGACGCGACGAAGCGGCGCACGATAAGGACGCGTTGGAAGCGTGCTTGTCTGACCTCGAGCACCCGCCTGACATCGTAAAAATGGTGTGCCAGATGTGCCAGTGCCGGGCTCCCGCGACATGGCCAGGCACGCTGGGATCGACGCGACAAGGGAGAAATCGCGGTCCAGCAGCGGGCATATCGATTGCCAAAGAGCCAAGGGGCGCTCCGCACCAGCGCCCAAGCCCGAACAGCCCGGTCGGGTCTGACCATCGCCTGCTCGCGTCAACAGCCGCAGATCGCGCTGCGGCCGGACCACGCTCGTGCAGTCAACTCTTACCCAACGAGAACGCAGATGCGGAACCTCTCCTTCGGCTTCGCCCATCCTCTCGCAATCAAAACCAGCTCGGCTGCGGTCCTCGCCCTGCTCGCCTCGGGCGCCGCCGCATGCGGAAGCTATGGCGTCGATGAAGGCTCGCTCGGCAACACAGAGCTGGCGCTCGACGAGGCGGAAGGCGCCACGATCGCCGTCAGCGTCAGCGTCGGCAGCACCGGCGTCGGCGGCGGCAGCAGCACCGGCGGCAGCGGCGGCGCCGGCGGAATCAGCACCGGCAGCAGCAGCAGCAGCAGCAGCACCGGCGTCGGCGGGGGCACCGGCGGCGGCCCCGTCGATCCACCCCCGGTCGGGCCCCCGGCCGTCGGATTCTGGCAGTTCGACGACTGCAGCGGCGCGACGACGGATCTGCTGGATTCGTCAGGCAACGACGCGACCGCCACCCGCTCGGCCAGCGCCGCCTGCGCTCAGGGCATCAGCGGCCTCGCCATCGCGTTCGACCAGAAAAAAGACACCGTCAGCGCCGACGACGATCCGCGCTTCACCTTCGGAAAGAACCTCGCGGTCGCAGCGTGGGTCAAGCCGACCTCGGTGTCCGGGTCGACGCTGCAGACGATCGCGACGGAGCGGGACGGCGGAGACACGAGCTTCTCGCTCGGCATCCGCAACGACGAGGCGCGGTTCGCCGTGACCCTCACCGACGGCCGGACCATCACCTCCCGCGCCCCCATCGAGGCCAATGTGTGGACGCACGTGGCAGGCATCTACGACGGCAGGTTCGTGCGGCTGTTCCTGAACGGCGAGCAGGTCGGCCAGATCAGCGCCACCGGCACGATCCGCGACGTCAACGCGCCCATCCACGTCGGCGGCAACCCGCAGAAGCAGCAGCGCTTCACGGGCCTGATCGACGAGGTCTGGCTCTCCGCCAGCCCGACGACCGGGAGCGAGATCGCCCAGCTCTCCTGCCTCCGGCGCCCCGGGACGATCACCGTCACCCCGGCGAGCAGCGGGCCGGTCGCCCCGAACACGCCGGTGGCGTACCAGGTCGCCGTCGCCAACAACGATGTCGGCGCGTGCGTCCCGGGGGACTACGCCCTCCAGATCTTCAGCCCGTCGCCGGGCATCAACGTCTCCGGAAATACCACGTTCATCCCCGGCGTCCCGCCCGGGAGCACGGCGACCTTCGCGATCACCGTGAGCGGCACCGAGGACGCGGATCCCGGCGTCCACGAGATCCCCTTCGACGTGCTCAACTTCAGCTCGCCCGAGTTCCTCGTCGGCTCAGGCGCCCTCGACTTCGAGCTCGCCGCCCCCACCGGCTGCTTCGTCCGGACGAGCCGCGAGATCTTCGTGAAAAACCTCAGCGTGGTCGAGGATCCCATCCGCACGACGTTCAATGGCCCGCCGGAAGACCCCCGGACGGGCGCGTGGACGTTCGCGCGCCTCATGGAGGACATGGCCCCCACGCCCGCCGACGCGCCGGCCATGGTCGAGCAGATGTTCAATACCTGGCTGACCGACCAGGTCGTGAACGGCTTCACGGTGCCGGCCCGCCCGACCCTTCAGCAGGTCGTGCTCGACGAGTGGCCGAGGAGCCCCGACGGGTCGCTCGACCTGACGCAGGCGCCGCTCCTGCTGCTCGGCATCGTCAACAGGATCGACGTGCGGAACCTCGCCGAAGGTCACGCCGGCGAGGGGCGCTTCGTGTTCGGCGTCGTCAGCCAGGGCTTCCCGCAGCAGTTCACCATCATCCTGGAGTACAAGCTCCCGGCGTCGACCGAGGCCGACGTGCTCGACTGGGCGAACGACTGGCACGCCCTCGGCAGCCTGCCCTTCCCGTCCGAGGAGTACAACGCCGCCCTCCAGGCCATCACCACGCGGTTCGCGGGCCGGAACGCCGCGCCCGGCAGGCCGAACGGGAGCTCCCTCGGGCAGCTCCGCACGAACGAGATCGCGCTGGCAGCCCCGTGGGAGCTGCGCGAGTTCGTCCTCTCGGCCGAGACGGGCTTCCTGCGCCCGGAGACCGTGAAGCTGACGCCGGACATCGGCTTCGACGGCTCGGCCAGGCTCGCGGACTTCGTGAACCAGAACGAGGCGGCGATCCTCTTGGAGCAGCACACGGTGCCCGACACGTTCCAGGGGAGCCCGTTCCTCGGCGGCTCGTCGTTCAACAACCTGACGGCGTGGACGGCCCCGGGCATCCTCAACAACGAGGCGCGGCACAAGTTCTCGCTCAACACCTGCAACGGGTGCCACGGGGCCGATGAGACGGGGACCGGCTTCCTGCACGTGAACCCGAGGTCCCTCGGGAACGAGGCGACGCTGTCCGGCTTCATGACCGGCATCAACATGCCTGACCCGGTGACCGGCGAGCTGCGCTTCTTGAACGATCTGGGGCGCCGGAACCAGGACCTGAAGGCGCTGGTCTGCGAGCCCGCCCCGACCTTCGCAGGCGCCGCGACCGCGGGGCGAGCCGGCGCGGCCACGAGCCGATCGGCGTTCATCCGCCGCGGCATCGGGCGCGTCCACTGACGCGGCAGCGCGGCGGGCGGCGGGCGCGGCCGGCGAGCCGCGCGCGCCGGCCCGGCGCGGCCTCGCCACCGCGACGGCCCGCGGCGGAGGCGGGGCGCGCCGGACATCCCCCCTCGCCGCGCCGCCGCTTCAGCCGTTCAGGCCAGCGCAGGAGAGCCGCGCTCCGGCCGGGAGCTCCAGCCCGAAGCGGCTCTTCAGGACGTCGAGGAGCTCGTCGTCGCCGAGGTCGCCGAAGCGCTCGAACCGACCGCCCCGAAACACGCCCAGCTGGCGGTTGCGCAGCGTCAGGCGCGCCTCCGGCGAGGCGAGCGCCGCGAGCACATTGCTCACGAACAGCGAGTCGGGGTGGGTCGACGTGTAATGATTCGCCGCCTCGTAATCGACCGGGAAGTGCTCCTCGAGCGTGAACGCGTAGAGATCCTGCCACGGCTCGCGCCCCCTCGACTCGAGCACCCATACGTGGCCCTCCCGGCGCAGGCCGACCACGTCGTGCGCCTGCGCCTGGCTCTCCCCCTCGACGAGCCGGATCGGCTGCGTGAGGCCCGGACCGCCGAAGCCGACGTCCGCGATGAACGGCCCTTCGGGCAGCTCGACCAGGGACAGCATATGAGTCCGCGGGCCGACCTCGCTCCGCTGGAACCTCACCCGCGCGAGGAGCGTCGTGACCTTGAACCCGATCCGGCGCAGCGCCGCGACGAACAGGGTGTTCTGCTCGAAGCAGTAGCCGCCGCGGCGCGCCTTGACGAGCTTGGACTGCACGCTGGCCAGGTCGATGCGGATAGGGCGGCCGAGGAGGACGTCGAGGTTCTCGAAAGGGATGGAGTAGACGTGCGCGGAGTGCAGCGCATCGAGCACCTCCCGCGTGGCAGCGAGCGCCCCGCGGTAGCCGATGCGGGCGAGGTAGGCGTCGAGGTCGAGCGAAGCGGTATCGTGTGCGGACGGATGCATTGCGCCCTCAGGATACGCGCGTCGCCCCTGGCCGCGCCAGACGGAAGCTCCGCGAGGGCCGCGGGGCGGCCGGCGCGAAGCCGTCGTCGCGCGCGCTCGAGCCCGCATCGCTGCGCCGCGCGCCGCGCGCCGCGCGCCTTCGCGGCCCGAGCTGCGGTGGACCGCAGGCTTCGATACGCCCCCGCGGCTTGACCGCCACTGTACCGGCCAGCACACTCCCGACAGTGGAGCAGATCTACCGGGCCAGCGCGCGGTATGCTCGGTCGCCCTCTGCCGTGGAGAGCGCTCGGCGGCGCTCTGCGCGAAGCCGCCCGGTCGAGCGTCCGGGCGCGCGCAGCGCCGAGCGCCGGCGAACTCGGCAGCTCGCGCGGCGCAGCCTGACCGCCGGTTGAGGCCCATGCCCGGGCCCGATCGCTATACGCTGACGGAGGTCCTGCGCGAGGAGACCAGGTATGTCGTCCACCGCGGCGTGCGGAACGAGGACGGCTGTCCGGTATTGCTCAAGATCCCCCGGGCAGAGCGCCTCGATCGCCGGGACGTGGCGCGCCTGCGCCGCGAGCTCGAGATCGGGCGGAGGCTCAGCGAAAAGACCGCGATCAGGCCCTGCGAGCTCACGACGTACCGGGACCGGCCGGCGCTCGTCCTGGAGGACTTCCGCGGGCGCTCGCTCGACCGGATGCTGGGCGCGCCGATGGAGCTCGGGCGGTTCTTGACGATCGCCGCCCGGACCTCCGCCGCGCTCGCGGACATCCATGCGAAGGGGGTTGTCCACAAAGACATCAAACCGCAGAACATCCTCCTCGATCCCGAGTCGGGAGAGGTGAAGATCGTGAGCTTCGATCTCGCGTCCTTCCTCCCGGAGGAGCAGAGCGATGCGCGGAGCCCGGGCGTCATCGAGGGGACCCTCGGCTACATCTCGCCGGAGCAGACAGGGCGCCTGGACCGGGCGGTCGATCACCGCGCCGACCTCTACTCGCTCGGCGTCACGCTCTACGAGATGCTCACGGGCGTCCTGCCCTTCTCGGCCGGCGATGCCCTGGAGTGGGTCCACTGCCACGCCGCCGTGCTCCCCCGGCCGCCCTCGGAGCTCGTCCCCGGCGTCCCGTGGGCCGTGTCCGAGCTCGTCATGAAGCTCCTGGCCAAGGCCGCCGAGGACCGTTACCAGAGCGCGCGCGGCGTCGCGCGCGACCTCGAGCTGTGCCTCGAGCGGCTCACGACGGCCGGTCACATCGACCCATTTCGGCTCGGAGAGCACGACTTCTCCGGCCTCTTCCGGATCTCGAAGAAGCTCTATGGCCGCGAGCGCGAGGCCTCCGCCCTCCTCGCCGCCTTCGCGCGCGTCGCCCTGCGCGGCGCGCCCGAGCTCGTCCTGCTCGCCGGCAGCGCCGGGGCCGGCAAGACGTCGCTGGTGCAGGAGCTCCACCGCACGTCGGTCCGCGGGCGCGGCCTCTTCGCGGCGGGCAAATTCGACCAGCAGCACCGGCACGTCCCCTACGCCACGCTCGCCCAGGCGCTCCGCGAGCTCCTGCTCGGCGTGCTCGGCGCGAGCGAGCCCGTCGTCGGCGAGTGGCGGAGGCGGCTCTCCGCCGCGCTCGGCAAGAACGCGCAGCTCGTCATCGACGTCCTCCCCGAGGTGGAGCTCATCCTCGGCGAGCAGCCGCCCGTCCCCGAGCTGCCGCTGACCGAGGTGCAGCGCCGGTTCGAGGCGGTGTTCCGGCAGCTCGTCGGCGTCTTCTGCCGCGCGGAGCGCCCTCTCGTCCTCTTCCTCGACGACCTCCAGTGGGCAGACCCGGAGAGCCTCTCGCTCCTCGAGCAGCTCGTCACCCACCCCGAGACGCGGCACCTGCTCGCCATCGGCGCCTACCGCGACGTCGAGGTGGGGCCGCTCCACCCGCTCGCGCGCATGATCGAGCGCGCGCGGGGCGCCGGCGCGCCGGTCCGCGAGATCGAGATCCCGCCGCTCTCCCCCCGGGACGTTCAGCGGCTCGTCGCCGACACGGTCCAGGCGAGCTGCGAAGACAGCGCCCCGCTCGCGCGGCTCGTCCACGAGAGGACCGCCGGCAACCCGTTCTTCGCCACGCAGTTTCTGGCCATGCTCCACAAGGAGGGCCTGATCGAGGTCGATCCGCGCGCCGGCGCCTTCCGGTGGGACATCGGCGCGATCCGCGAGAAGGGCCTCGCCGACAACGTGATCGATCTCATGGTCACGAAGATCAAGCGCCTCTCCGAGCCCGCCCAGGAGGCGCTCACGCTCGCCGCCTGCGTCGGGAACACCGTCGACGCCGGCACCCTCGCCGTCATCCGCGATCGGCCCGCGGGCGCGATTCACGAGGACCACCGGGAGCTCGTGCGCGAGGGGCTGCTCCTCCGGTCCGGCGACACCTACCGCTTCCTCCACGACCGCGTCCAGCAGGCGGCCCATGCGCTCATCCCGGCGGCGGATCGCGCGGCGGTCCACCTCCGCATCGGCCGGCTGCTCTCCGCCCGCGCGGCGGCGGACGCCGCCGATCCGCGCGTCTTCGAGATCGCCGGCCACCTCAACCTGGGCTCGGCGCTGGTGACGGATCGCCGCGAGAGGGACCGGATCGCCAGGCTCAACCTGATGGCGGGCCGGCGGGCCAAGGCCTCTTCCGCCTTCGCGGCGGCGGCCCGCTACCTCGCGGCGGGCATGGCGCTGCTCGCGGACGACGCGTGAGAGGAGGAGTACGCGCTCGCGCTCGATCTCCACGGCGAGGGCGCGCGCTGCGCCTTCCTGAGCGGCGATTTCGCCGCCGCCGAGCGGCTCGTCGGCGAGCTCCTCGAGCGCGCCCGGGGCCGGCTCGATCTCGCGGAGATCCACCGCATCGAGATCGATCTGCACACGACCCGTGCCGATTTCGAGCGGGCGGCGCGGAGCGCCCTCGCCTGCGCGCGCCGCTTCGGCGTCGACCTCCCGCTCCACCCGGCGCGCGACGCGGTGGAGCGCGCGGCGCGCGAGGCGTGGGGCGAGATCCGCGATCGCCGCACCGAGGCGCTCGCCCGCCTGCCGCGCATGGCCGATCCGGACGCGGCGGCCCTCATGACCACCCTGTCGACCGCGCTGCCGTCGGCCTACTACACGGATCCGGACCTCTACGGCCTCATCGCGTGCCACATGGTCCGGCTCAGCCTGCGCGCGGGCAACTCGGACGCCTCTCCGCCCGGCTACGTCGCGTTCGGCGGGACGCTCGGCCGCGTCCTCGGGCTCTACCGGGAGAGCTACCGGTTCGGCGAGCTCGCCCGCGCGCTGCTCGACGCCGGCGGCCAGGCCGGGAGCCGGGCGCAGATCCTCCACATGATCAGCACCTTCATCGACCCCTGGATCCGCCCCTTCCGGGACGTCGTCGCCCTCTTCCACGAGGCCTTCGACGAGGCCATCGAGACCGGCGCGCTCATCTACGCGTCGTACTGCTGTTTTCACATCGTGGCGCTGCGCCTCGCGTCGGGCGATCCCCTGGCGGACGTCGCCGCCGAGGCCGAGCGGCGCCTGGACTTCACCCGCCGGGCCCGGTACGACGCCGTCCACGACATCGTGGCCGTCCTGCACCGGCTCGTGCAGCGCCTGCGCGGCCACGAGCCGGGCCGGGCGGGCGAGGGCGCGGAGGACGAGGGCGCCCGGCCGCGCGAGGCGGCGTCGCCGCTCACGCGCTTCTACGAGCGCCTCTACGCGGCCCAGGCGGCGCTCGTGTTCGGCCGTTACGGCGAGGCCGTCGACGCGGCGGCCGCGGCGGGCGAGCTGCTCGGCCTGGTGACCGGCCAGATCCAGTCCGCCGACCACGGCTATATCGCGGCGCTCGCGCTGTCCTGCCACGCCCGCGCGCTGCCCGAGGCCGAGCGGCGCGCGCTCCTCCCCGCGCTGCGAGCGCACGAGGCGGAGCTCCGCCGCTGGGCGGAGGTCGAGCCCGCGAACCAGGAGGACCGCCACGCGCTTGTGTCGGCCGAGATCGCGCGCATCGCGGGCGACGAGCTCGCCGCGATGCGCCTCTACGAGCAGGCCATCCGGGCCGCGCGCGCGAACGGCCTCGTCCAGGGCGAGGCGCTCGCGCTGGAGCTCGCCGCCGCGTTCTACCGCGATCGCGGCTTCGACCTCATCGCCGACACCTACCTCGGCGCGGCCCGCTCGTCGTACGCCCGCTGGGGCGCCGACGCCAAGGTGAAGCAGCTCGACCAGCTCTATCCGCACCTCGCGGCGCGGCCGCTCGCGGCGACGAGCACGGTCACCATGCCGGCCGAGGAGCTCGATCGGCTGGCCGTCGTGAAGGCGTCGCAGAGCATCTCCGGCGAGATCCTGATGCCCCGGCTCGAGGAGGCGCTGCTCCGGGTCGTGCTCGCGCACGCGGGCGCGCAGAAGGGCTACCTGCTGGAGGCCCGCCGCGGCGCCGCGTCGATCCGGGCGAGGGCGAGGATCGAGGGGGGCAGGCCGTTCGCGGAGGCGCTCACGGGCGAGGCGCGCGCGCCGGCGTCCTCCGCCGCGCTGCCGCTGTCGATCGTCAACTACGTCCTCCGGACCGGCGAGCCGGTCGTCCTCGACGACGCGGCGGAGTCGCGGTTCTCGGCCGACGAGTACGTCGCGCAGGCCGGGCCGCGCTCCGTCCTGTGCATGCCGATCGCGCGGCGCCCCGGGGCCTTCGCGATCCTCTACCTGGAGAACGCGGCGATGCGCGGCGCGTTCTCCGAGGGCACGATCGCGGTGCTCGAGCTGCTCTCGTCGCAGGCCGCCATCTCGCTCGAGAACGCGTCGCTGTACGCGGCGCTGAAGAAGAGCCAGGAGCAGCTCCAGGCCATCGTCGACAACTCGCCGGCGATCATCTACGTCAAGGACCTCGAGGGCCGCCTGCTCCTGGTCAACCGGTGTTACGAGCGGGCGGTCCAGCGGCCGCGGGCTCGGATCGTCGGCCGGAAGGATCACGACATCTTCCCGCGGGAGACCGCGGAGCGGTTCGCCGCGAACGATCGCCGGGCGATCGAGATGGAGACGCTGCTCGACCTCGAGGAGGTGATCCCGCAGGAGGACGGGCCGCACACCTACCTGACCCTCAAGTTCACGCTGCGCGACGCGGCGGGGGCCGCGTATGCGGTCTGCGGCATCTCCACGGACATCACCGAGCGCAAGCGGGCGGCGACGACCGAGCGCTTCCTGGCGGAGGCGACCCGGCGGCTCGTGGCCGATCTCGGCTACGAGGCGACGCTCCAGACGATCGCCGAGGTCGCCGTGCCGGAGCTCGCCGAGGGCGCCGCGCTCTACGCGCTCGACGAGGCTGGCGCGCTCGAGCTCGCGGCCGTGGCGGCGGACTCGCCGGTGAGGGCCGGGCGGCTGCGCGCGCTCGCCTCGCCCGAGGGCGCGCCCTGGGCGCCCCGCCGCGCGCTGGGCGCCGACCGCGTCGAGCTCGGCCGCGTGGACGACGGCGTGATGCGGCGCTGGGCCGCGGCGGCGGCGCGCCCCGAGGCGCTCTTCGCGCTCTCGCCGGCGGCGTACCTGAACGCGCCGCTGTTGACGCGGGACCGCTGCCTCGGCGTGCTCACGCTGGTGCGGACGGGGGCGGCGCCGCCCTATGGCCGGGCCGACGCCGAGCTCGTGGACGAGCTCGCGCGGAGGGCGGCGATCGTGCTCGACAACGCGCGGCTTTACCGCGAGGCGCAGCGGGCGATCCAGCTCCGTGAGGAGTTCCTCTCGGTCGCCTCCCACGAGCTCCGCACGCCGCTCACGCCGCTCAAGCTGAAGCTCGGGCTGCTGCAGAAGAAGCTCGCGACCGAGGCCGCGGACCCGTCGCTCGAGCGCATGGTCGCGGCGAGCCTGGGGCACGTCGTGCGGATCGAGGCGCTCCTCGACAGCCTGCTCGACGTCGACCGGGTCGCCCGCCGCGGGCTCGATCTGGAGCTCGCGGAGCTCGACCTCGCCGCGCTGGCGCGCGACGTCGTGGTCGAGCTCGGCGAGGCCGCGTCGCGGGCGGGCTGTCGCGTCGAGCTCGACGCGCGAGGCCCGGTGCTCGGCCGCTTCGACCGGCTCCGCGTCGCGCAGGTCCTGAGGAGCTTGCTCAACAACGCGATCAAGTTCGGCGCCGGCCGCCCCGTCGAGGTGACCGTCGAAGGGCGCGGCGACGCGGCGCGCGTGGTCGTGCGCGATCACGGGATCGGCATCGCGCCCGAGGATCTGGAGCGCATCTTCACGCGCTTCGAGCGGGCGGTCTCGTCGAGGTTCTACGGCGGGCTCGGGCTCGGGCTCTATCTCGCGAACGAGATCGTCCGGGCGCACGGGGGCACGATCCAGGTGGCGAGCCAGCGGGGCGAGGGCGCTTGCTTCACCGTGGTTCTGCCGCGCCGCCTCGCGTCGTGATCTGCTGGAGCAGGAGTGTCGGAAGAGAGAGGGAGAAATTAACGCAAGGCGCAGATGAGAGAGAGAGAAAAAAAAATACTAAATCTCTCTTCTTTTTGAGTCTTTACGTTAATCTCTCCCTCTTCATCATCCAATCTTCTGCCGCCTTGGCAACTCCCCTCACGCCCCCTGCGCGTCGGGAAAGAGCCGCTGGAAGTTGTCCTTGTCGATCGCCTTCTCGAGCGCCGCCTGGACGGAGATGGTGTCCTTCTTGACGAGCCGCTCCAGCGCCATGTCCATCGTCTGCATGCCGGCGGAGCGGCCGGCCTGCATCAGGTTCGTGATCTGGAACGTCTTGCCCTCGCGGATCATCGCGGACAGCGCGCTGGACCCGACGAGGATCTCGTGCGCGGCGACGCGGCCCGTGCCGTCCTTCGTGCGGAGGAGCTGCTGGGCGATGATCGCGGCGAGGCTCTCCGACAGCATGCCGCGGACCTGGAGCTGCTCGTCGGCGGGGAACGCGTTGATGATGCGGTCGATCGTCGCTGCGGCGCTGTTCGTGTGGACCGTGCCGAAGACGAGGACGCCGAAGCTCGCGAGCTGCAAGGCGAGCTTCATCGTCTCGTTCGTCCTGAGCTCGCCGATCAGGATCACGTCGGCGTCCTCCCGCCCGGCGCTCCGGATCGCGCTCGCGAAGCTGCCCGCGTCGGGGCCGACCTCGCGGTGCGTGATCTGGGCCTTGATCGGGCTGTGCACGAACTCGACCGGATCCTCGATCGTGAGGACATGGCAGGCGCGCGAGCGGTTGATGTGGTCGATCATCGCCGCCAGCGTCGTCGACTTGCCGGAGCCGGTCGGGCCCGTGATCAAGATGAGCCCGCTCTGCCGCTCCGACAGCCGGCGGACGATCTCGGGGCAGCCGAGATCGTCCAGGGAGAGGATCTTGCTCGGGATGGTGCGGAAGACGGCCGCGAGCCCGGTGGTCTTGTAGAAGTAGTTGGCGCGAAAACGGGCCTTGTCCGCGTAGGAATAGGCGAAATCGAGGTCGAGCTCGTCGACGATCCGCCGCCGCTCCTCGGGGGTCGTGATCTCGAAGAGGAGCGCCTCCATCTCGGTCGCGTCGAGGGGCGTGTCGCGCAGGGAGACGAGCTCGCCGCGGGCGCGGACGAGCGGCGGATACCCGATGCCGAGGTGCAGGTCGCTGCCCTTCCTGATCAGGAGCTCGTCGAAGAGGCGATCGATCCTGGCCACGCTAGCCTCCCTTCTTCCCGAAGAGCGCGCCCGCGCGCTCGAACAGGCCCTTGCCCGCCTCGGGGGCGCCGGGCCGCGACGCCTCGGGCGGCGGGGCCGGCGGCTTCCTGTCCGGCGCGAGCGCGGGCTGCCGCTTGCCGGTGAGGACCGCCTCGAGCTCGTCCGGCGCCTCGGCCACCGTGAGCGCGGCCTCGAGCGTCGTCTTGCCGGCGCGGACGAGCTCGGCCAGCGAGTCGTCGAGGCGGATGATCCCGAGGCCCTTCCCCCGCTGCTGGAGGCTCGGGATCTGGAACGTCTTCGAGTCGCGGATGAGGTTCCACAGCGCGACCGAGCCGGGCAGGACCTCGGCGGCGGCCACCATGCGCTTGCCGTCCGCGCTCGGCAGGAGCCGCTGGCTGACGATGAGCCGGAGGCCGCCCGCGAGGGTGACGCGGACCTGCTGCTGATCGCCGGGCGGGAAGAGGTCGATCAGCCGATCGATGGTCTTCGCCGCGCTCGGGGTGTTCATCGTGCCGAGCACGAGGTGGCCCGTCTCGCTCGCCGCCAGCGCCATGCGCACCGTCGCCGTGTCCCGGAGCTCGCCGACGACGATGACGTCGGGATCCTCGCGCAGCGAGGCCTTGAGGGCGTTCTCGAACGAGCGGGTGTGCGTGCCGACCTCGCGCTGGCTGATCATCGCCTTGCCGCGCGCGTGGACGAACTCGACCGGATCCTCGACCGTGATGATGTGGTGGCTGGTCTCGCGGTTGAGGATGTCGACGATCGCGGTCAGCGTCGTGGTCTTGCCGTGCCCCGTCGGCCCGGTGATCACGATGAGGCCCTGATGGTGGCGGGTGGCGAGCCCGATCGCGTCGGGCAGGCCGAGCGACGCGAGGGTGGGGATGCTGCGCGCGATCAGGCGGAAGCAGCCCTTGTAGCCCCGGCGGTGGCGCGCGATGTTCACCCGGAAGCGGCCGAGCGCGCCGAGCTCCAGGGCGAAGTCGCACGAGCCCTCGGCCGCGAGGACCGGTGAGAGGCGCGCGGGGACGCGCGGGAGCAGGAGCGACTCGACCGCCGCCGGGTCGAGCGGATCGCCGTGCGGCACGAGCTCGCCCGCGATCCGCAGGAGCGGCGGCCGGCCGGCGACGAGGTGGAGATCGCTCGCGCCCTGATCGCGCGCCATGGCGAGCAGGCCGTCGAGGGCGCCCGCCGGGACGTCGGCGGACGAGGGCCGCGCGCGCGGGCCCGCCGCGGCCGGCCGGGCGGCGGCGCGGGGCTCGGCCGGCGGCGCGGACGCGCGGCCGGCGCGGGGCTCGGGGGGCGCGTCCTCGCCGCGCGGATCGAAGCGCGGGGTCGAGGGGCGGCCGGCGCGGGGCTCGGCGGGCGGCGGCGGCGCGCCGCGGAGGTCGAACGCGAGCTCGGAGGAGCTCGGGCGCTTCGCGTCCGGGTCGCGCGGCGGCGGGCGCTGCGCCTCCTCGGGCGCGAGGTGCTCCCGCATGGAGAACTGCTGCGAGGGACGGGCCGGCGGCGCGGCCGCGGCGGCCCCGGGCGCGGCGGCGGCCCCGGGCGCGGCGGCGGCGGACGACGGCTGCATCCGCGTCATGCGGGCGTGCACGAGGTCGCCCTGGCGGGCGGCGACGACCGAGATGGCGCCGATGCCCTCGATGCGGATGTGCCACTGCGACGGCTTCGCGCCGAGCGCCTCGACGTAGCGGCCGCCGCCGAGCGCGCTGAGGAGCATGAGGATGTCCTCGGTGGTGAGGGCGCCGGGATCGACGGCCTGGAAGGCGCCCGAGATCTTGACGCTGGGCATGCGCCCCGTGGCCACGGCGAACTCGGTCACCTCGGGGCGATTCAGCTGCGAGAGCCAGGATCGAAGGGCGTTCATCGTCGTCGCTCGTCTCCGCAAGGCGACTCTATCAACGATGAGGCGCGGCGTTTCAAAATGTCGTGCGGGGACGGCGAGATCCGGAGGGCGGCCTCACCGCGCCGCGCGCGGCCTGCGCGGGCGGCGCTCGGCGGCGCGCCGCCCCCCGCCGCGCCGCGACGGCGCGCGGCGGCTGCGGCGGCCCCTGCGCGGCGCAGCTCACGCGGGCGGCGTGCTCAGCAGAGGCGGTGTCGGGGCTACTGGATCGCGAGCTTGAGCCGCGCGCCCTTCACGAAGTGGCCCGGCGCCTTGCCCTTCTCCTCGGCCGGCGCCTGCGGCTCCGAGTCGATGCTGAGCTGCATGTTGCCGGTGGCCTCGATCTTCTTCATGGTCACCCTGGCGATCTCGACCCATTTCGTGGGACTCGCGCCCTTGGGATCCCCGATCCTGCGGAAGAGCACCGCCTTGGTCCCCGCGGCGACCGGCGTCGCGCTGGTGGCGACGAGCGGCAGGAGCGTCGCGACCTTCCCGGCGCGGGAGACCAGCATACCGTAGACCTCCACGGAGTAGCTGTCCCACTCGCCCGCACCGGGCGGGGCAGCGGGCTCTGCCGCAGGCGCGCTCTCCGCGCCCGGGGCCGCCGCCGCCGCGCCCCCGGGCGCGGCTGGCCGCGTCGCCCCCGGGTGCTCCGCCGAGGCCGTGACCGGCGTGGCAGAGAGGAGCGCGGCCGCACCCGCCGCGACGAGGGATCGCGAGCACCTGGAGAGCCTAACAACCAACGTCTTCATGCACTCCGCTCCTTCGCTTCAATGAGACCCCGCGGCCCGCATCCACCCGGCGAGGCCGCAAACACCCCAGCAACAAAACTTATCATCCTGCCCGAGACTGCCACTCTCCGCAACTCTTTTTTTTCAGCTTTCGGCTTCATTCACGGCGCGGTCCCGTCATCCCGCTTCACCGCAGTCGCCGCAGTCGCCGCAGTCGCCGCAGTCGCCGCATCGCCGCCGTCACCGCACCGCCGGATTCTCAAGATTTGATCCCGGCGCGGGCTGCTCGGCGAGGCTGACCGGCCCTGGAGGAGCGGCGCGCGCAACAGCGCCTCGCGGCTCGCCCGAGCTCACCTGTCACCTGCTCCTGCGGCTCGCCTGTCGTTCTGGCTCGCCCGCCGTTCGGCTCTTCTGGCTGCCTGGTTACCCGGCTCGACCGCTCGCCTGGGCTCTCCGGCTCGCCTGGCTGGCTCCGCCCACGGGTAGGTCAGCGCGCTTCGCGCGAGGCGCGCTCTCGAAGAGCGAGAGGCCCGCGCGAGCGACCGGCGTGCTCGGTCCAAGCTCGCCGCATCTCATTCTGACCCGTCCGACGACACCAGCTGCGCACAACACCGCGACCTCTCCCTCGTCAACATCGCCCCGGGACATCCCCGTTGCCTTCCAACATCGCCGACGCGAACATCGATGTCGGAGTAAAAGTCGCGTTTCAATCAAGATATCACGCCTTCGTCAAAGCAGAACAGAAATTTTCCAGAACAAGCGATTCTGGTGCGCCCTCGTGCGTCCATGTACGCTTTCGCGTGGGTCGCGTGGTCGCGTGGTCGCGTAGGTTCCGCGCGTGCGGCGGTGTGCGGCGGACGGCCGCGCGGCTGTAGGATGGCCGCGGAGGAAGAGAGCCCATGCCCACCGTCGCCGATCACTACGACAAGCTCCTCGCCGAGCACTACTCCAGGATGTTCGGGGATTACGACGCCAAGGTCGCCGAGCAGCGAGCGCTCTTCGAGCGCCTCGGCGTCCGCCCCGAGGGCGCTCCGGAGGCCATCGACCTCGGGTGCGGCTCGGGCTTCCAGTCCCTCGCGCTGGCGCAGCTCGGGTTCCGGGTGACGGCGGTGGACACGTCGGACACGCTCCTCGCCGAGCTCGCCTCGCGCCGCGGGCAGCTCCCCGTCGACCTCGTGCGAGGCGATCTCCTCGACGCGCTGGACCACCCGGGCCCCCCCTGCGCGCTCGCCGTGTGCATGGGTGACACGCTCCCGCACCTGGGCAGCAAGGGGGACGTAGAGCGGATGTTCGCCGCCTGCGGTCGGCGCCTCGCGCCCGGCGGCCAGCTCGTGCTCACGTTCCGCGACCTCACCCGAGAGCTCGAGGGCGTCGACCGGTTCATCCCCGTGCACGACTCGGCGGACGTGATCATGACCTGTTTCCTCGAATACGAACCGGAGACCGTCAAGGTGCACGATCTCGTCCACACGCGCGGCCGCGAGGACGGACGGTGGAGGCTATCGGCGAGCTTTTATCGCAAGCTGCGGCTCTCCCCCGATTGGGTCTGCGACAGGCTCGAAGCGGCCGGATTCCGCGTCCTCCATCGCGAGATCGCGCGCGGCCTCGTCACCCTCGTCGCGCGCTCCGGAGGCGGCGTGGGCCGGGATACGAACACCGGGTCAAAACCCTGCACGGGAGGTTGATGGCCAGGTCGCGGCGGCGCTACCTTGATAGGGGAGGATGAGACCCATGTCCGAGAGAGCACAGCAGACAGGCACGAAGGACGCCGGACAAGCGGCGGCCGTGAGCCGGCCGTCGCGGGATGAGGTCCAGGACCTGCGGCGCGAGCGAGACGAAGCGCGCCAGCTCCTGAGCACGCTGGTGACGGCGCTCAAGCGCGCGACGTTCCGGCACGGCACGTACATCGACGGGCTCGGCGCCGCGATGGTCGCCGTGGACCGGTGGTCCAAGCCGCAAGGCTGAACACCCCGCCAGCGAGGCTCCTCGCGCCGCGGCGGGGCCGGTACGTTACCGACGGGCGCGCCCACGCGGCCCAACGTCCCTGACACCCCCTCACCCACCCCGACGCGGGCGACTCGACCGAGGCGCAGAGAGGGCGCGACGCCGTTCCACCGCGCATCGATCTTCCAGCGCAATCGGCTCCCCCCGGGCCGCGCCGACGACACGATCCCTGTAAAGCTCGTAATCCACGCGCGTCGACTGCGCCGGCCGGACGCGAGCAATTCTAATTGACGGCGTTCTCACAAAGTCACAGACTCGCTCACCCGGAATGCCATCCTGATCGCGGCCAGTCCACGGCGGACGGCGGCGATCCGGCGCAGTGGAGACGCACGGGGCGCGGTCGACGCGCCGTGCGAGGCGCGCGCCTGCGCGCATACCGAGGAGAGGACAACCTTGATCAGGAATAGGCTGCTCGGAGCTATCGGGTGGGCCGCGGTGGCGCTCGGCGTCGCGGGCTGTGGAGCCCCGGACGGCGCGGCGCCCGAGGAAGAAAGTCATGAGTTCGCAGCATCGGAGCTGAACGATCATCCGACGAGCGGCAGGACCGTAGTCGCCGACGTCGTCGCGTTCGATCAGGTCTACGTGTACAACCGGTTCGGGGCGTTCAACCCCGCCGGCATGATCTACGCGCTCGAGCGGGACGTCGTGCCGATCGATCGGCGCAAGCCGCTCGGCCCGGGCAACGCCATGCTGCGGCCGGGCAAGCGGCCGAGGCCGCTCGTGCTGCGCGTGAACGTCGGGGACGCGCTCCGCATCCGGTTCACGAACCTCCTCCGGCCGGCGGACAAACGCCCTGACGACTCGACGGCGACGAGGAGCGCCTCGGTGCACGTCACCGGGCTCGAGATCAGGAACATCGAGGCGCTCGGCGGCAACGTTGGCCTGGGGCCCGACTCGCTCGCAGAGCCAGGC
This sequence comes from Sorangium sp. So ce836, assembly GCF_028553905.1. Taxonomy (NCBI): domain Bacteria; kingdom Pseudomonadati; phylum Myxococcota; order Polyangiales; family Polyangiaceae; genus Sorangium; species Sorangium sp. So ce836. The sequence continues at coordinate 9,362,341 of NZ_CP102233.1, forward strand.
GAGACGCGCGTCTACGAGCTCTTCGCCGACAAGGAGGGGACGTTCCTGATGCACAGCGCCGGCGCCATGGCCGGCGGCGAGGGGGACGGCGGACAGACCGTGCTCGGGCTGTTCGGCGCGGTCACCGTCGAGCCCGCCGGGGCGGTCGCGTACCGGTCGCAGGTCACGGCCGAGGAGCTCGCCGCCGCCTCGCTGCCCACGCGGAACCCCGACGGGACGCCCAGGATCGACTATGACGCGCTGGACGAGCGCGGCGAGCCGATCCTCAGGATGATCAACGATCGCGACGAGATCGTGCACGGCGATCTCAACGCGATCATCGCCGGTTACGAGCAAAGCCAGCTCGACAGCCAGGTCCCCGTCGCCCCTGGGCGGTTCCGCGAGCTCACGGTGCTGTTCCACGACGAGCTCAAGGCCGTCCAGGCGTTCGACGAGCTCGAGGACGACGAGACCTTCCACGGCGTGCGCGATGGGTTCGGGGTCAACTACGGCGCCTCCGGGTTCGGCTCCATCCTCCTCGCCAACCGGGCGAGGCTCGGTCCCAGCAAGGAATGCATGGAGTGCAAGTACGAGGAGTTCTTCCTGAGCTCCTGGGCCAACGGCGATCCCGCGATGATCGTCGAGCGGGACAGGCGGGGAAAGGCGACGAAGGCGCTGTTCCCCGCCGACCCCTCGAACGTCCACCACGCGTACCTCGGCGACCCCGTCTGGTTCAGGAACCTGCACGCTGGACCGAAGGAGACGCACATCTTCCACCTCCACGCGCACCAGTGGCTGAAGACGCCGAGCGACGAGAACGGGAGCGTCCTGGACGCGCAATCCATCGGCCCGGGCGCGGCCTTCACCTACAACATCGGCAGGGGCGGCAACCGCGTCCTGACGCCCGGAGACGCGATCTTCCACTGCCACCTGTATCCCCACTTCGCGCAGGGCATGTGGGAGCTCTTCCGCAACCACGACGTCTTCGAGGCCGGCACGCGCGATCGCTCCCTGCCCGACGGCGAGATCGAGAGCGGGACGCCCACGCCCGCCGTCGTGCCCGTCCCCGGGATCGCGATGCCGCCCATGCCGACCTACGAGCCCACCGTCGTGGAGCTGCCCGGCGGCGGCAAGAAGGTGCGGCCGTCGATGCCGGGATATCCGTTCTACATCGCTGCCCTGGAAGGCCACAGGGCACCTCAGCCGCCGCTCGATCTCGCGGTCGACGGCGGGCTCCCGCGGCACGTCGTCACCAGCGTGCCCCCGGGCGGCGCCGAGCTCGGCAGGCGCGGCAGGTTCGACGTGGAGATCGAGAGAGCCAACATCAAGCTCCTGCCGAACGAGGGGACGCCCGCGGAGCTGGCGGCGCAGGCGTTCCATTCCGGCCAGTTCCCGGGAGCGACGCCCATCACGACCACGGACGGCTTCCCCGCGAAGGCGTACCCGGCGTTCACGCCCGAGGGTGAGCCCGCGCGGTTCGTCGTCAACGGCCAGCCGCCGGCCGCGGGCGCGCCGTACGCGAACCCCTGCCCAGACGGGGCGCCGGAGCGCACGTACCGCAGCGCGTTCGTCCAGCTCGACGGCGTGGTCAACCGGCGCGGCTGGCACGACCCGCAGCTGCGCATCCTCGTCCTCGAGGGCGACATCGACGCGACCCTGTCGGGCGCCCGGCCGCCGGAGCCGCTGTTCATCCGCGCCAACTCGAACGAGTGCGTCGTCTCCGAGGCGACGAACCTGCTCCCCGACTCCCTGGAAGAGGATCCTTTCCAGATCTTCACGCCCACCGACATCGTCGGCCAGCACATCCACCTCGTGAAGTTCGACGTCACCTCCTCGGATGGGTCGACGAACGGCTTCAACTACGAGGACGGCACGTTCGCGCCACGGGACGTCGTGCAGCGCATCGACGCGGCCAACAACGTCGGCGGCGCCCTGAAGGCGGACGGCTCGGTCGACGAGCGCGGCCGTCGCGTCCGGCTGACCGCGCGGCGACACCCGCGCATCCACGACGACCGGTACGGCCTGCAGACCACGGTGCAGCGCTGGTGGGCCAACCCCGTCCAGAACCGGCGCGCCGAGGACATCACCCTCAACACCTCGTTCTCGCACGACCATTTCAGCCCCTCCTCCCACCAGCAGCACGGCCTCTACATGGGCCTCGTCATCGAGCCGAGCGGCTCGGTATGGCGCGACCCGGAGACCGGGGTCGTGTTCGGCTCGCGCGCCGACGGCGGGCCCACGAGCTTCCGCGCCGACATCCTCCCGCCGCGCGGCTCCGCGCAGCCGCCCTTCCGCGAGTTCAACCTCGCATTCGCCGACTTCGCCCTCCTCTTCGACGAGTGCGGCGAGCCGGTGAACCCGCCGACCGTGCAGGAGGCCCCGCTCCCGCTCGCGGTCGAGCACCGCGACGTGCTCGCGCCGGAGGCGATCTCGGCGGCCGACCCGGGCGGTGGGCTCATCAACTATCGCAACGAGCCGATCCCGCTGCGCATCGCCCGGCGCGACTGTAGAACCGGCCGCGTCGAGCAGAAGCCGGGCGAGGAGGGGGAGATGCACAACGTGTTCAGCTCCCGGGTCCACCCCGACCCGTTCACGCCGCTGCTCTCGGCCCACGAGGGCGACCACGTCCGGGTGCGCCTCCTCCAGGGCGCGCAGGAGGAACAGCACGTCTTCACGATGCACGGGCAGCGGTGGCTCAACGAGCTCAACGACCCGGACAGCGGCTACTCGAACGGCCAGCCCATCGGCCTCTCCGAGCACTTCGAGTTCGGGATGGCGCCCTCGGCCACTGCGCGGGGCGATCGCGAGCCCGGCGACTACCTCTACCAGAGCGCGCCGACCGACGACCTCTGGGACGGCATGTGGGGGATCATGAGGGTGCGGCCGCGGACCGATACGGCCTTGCTGCCGCTGCCCGGCCCGCCGGACGGCGAGCCCCGCGGGATGCGCCGCTTCCCGACCTGCCCGGCGGACGCGCCGGTGACGAGGTATGTCGTCCACGCGATCACCGCGAAGGGCAATCTGCCGCGCAATCGCCTCGTCTACAACGAGACGTTCAAGCTCTACGACCCCGACGCCATCCTGTTCGTCCGCGCCGAGGATCTGCCCGATCTCCGCGCCGGGCGCCGGGCCCCGGAGCCGCTCATCCTGCGCGCCGCCGCCGGCGACTGCATCCAGGTCACCCTCGTCAACGACCTTCCCTTCGAGCTGCCCAAGACGCCGCACTGGAACTATAGCCCGCCGATCGTCGACGGGTTCAACACGAACCAGGTCAGGCCGTCCAATCACGTCTCGCTGCACCCGCAGCTCGTCGCCTACGACGTCGCGACCGACGACGGCGCCAACGTCGGGCTCAACGAGGACCAGACCGTCGCGCCCGACGAGTCCCGCGAGTACACGTGGTACGCTGGCGAGCTCTCCCAGAAGGACGGCAGGTGGGGCCCGGTCGAGCCGAGGGCCGTCGAGTACGGCGCCATCAACCTGAGGGACATGGCCGACGTCGTGAACCACGGCATGCACGGCGCCGTCGGCGCCCTCGTCATCGAGCCCAAGGGCGCCACCTGGCGCGCCGATCGGGGCACGCACGCGCAGGCGGAGGTCACGTTCAAGGATTACTACGGATACACGCGCTCGTTCCGGGAGTTCGTGGTCGTCTATCAGGACGAGGTCGGCCTGCACTCGGACGATCCGAGGTTCCAGTGCCTCGATCCCGATCTCAACTGCGGCACCGCCCTCCGGAGCTACGACGGCGAGGACGACGCGGAGGACGCGGGCCACGAGGCCTTCAACTACCGCACCGAGCCGTTCTGGGCGCGGCTCGGGATCAAGCCCGAGCTCGCGAGGCTGCGGCTCAACGAGAAGGACCTGAGCGACATCTTCAGCTCCCGCCTCCACGGCGACCCGGCGACGCCGATCTTCACGGCCGGCGCGACGCAGAAGGTGCGCGTGCGCATCGTGCAGCCGTCCGGCCACCGGCGCATGCACGCCTTCGGGCTCTGGGGCGCGGCGTGGCCGCACAACCCGTTCGCCGAGGGGGAGCATTCCCGCCGCATCGGCGAGAACAGGGACGTGCTGAACATCGGCGTCGAGAACGCCATCGCCCCCATGACCCACCGCAACGTGGTCCCGTTCTCGGCGGCCGGCGGGAGGTTCTTCGTCCCCGGCGACCGGCTCTACCTCGATCAGCCGAGCTTCAAGGTCTCGGACGGCCTCTGGGGCATCTTCCGGGTGGTGCCGTGAGGGCCTCGCTCGCCGCGCGCCGGCTCTCGCTGGCCACAGGCCTCCTCGGCGCCGTCGTGGCGCTGGCCTGCGGCCGGCGGGAGCCGCCTCCCCCTCCTCCGATCCCGGCGCCCGCGCAGGGCCGCGCCGGGGGCGAGCCTGGCCCGGCCGCGAGCCGGCTCGAGCGAGATGGGCTGTCGATCGCCTTCGAGCTCCGGCCGCTCCCCGGCGCTTCAGCGCTCCCGCAGGCGCGCTCCGACGCGACGGCCGTCTTCACGATCACCGACGCCGCCACCGGCGCGCCCGCGCGCGACCTGTCGCCGCTCGCCTGGATGACCAGGCGCGCGGCGGCGCCGCCCGACGACGCCGGGTGCCAGGAGAAGATCAAGAGCTTCATGGGCGGGCTCATCGCCGTGCGCCCGGACGTGGACATGAACGCTTATCTCCTGTGGACGCAGAACGACGACAACACGCTGTCGGTCATCAACCCGCAGCTCGCCTTCACCCGCAGCAAGCTGCGCAGCCTCGTCACGCTCGCGGCCGGCTCCACGTCGCTCGCGCTCCACCCGGACGGGAGCCGCCTCTACGTGACGCTCCAGAACGGGCGAGGCCTCGCCGTCGTCGACACGAGGCGCAGCCTGGTAGCCGCCAACGTGCCCGTCGGCGCGGACCCGATGCGCGTCGCGGTGGCGCCGGACGGGCGCACCGTGTGGGTCGGCAACGACGGCGACGGGACGGTCAGCGTCGTCGACGCGCGCGTGGCGGAGGTGCTGAAGACGCTGCACGTCGGCGCCGGGCATCACGAGATCGCCTTCTCGGACGGCGGGCGCACCGCGTGGATCACGAGCCGCGACGCCCGCGTCGTCACGGCCGTGGACACCGGCGCGCTCGAGCCCGTCGCCGAGATCGAGATCGGCGAGGGCGCCGCCGCCGTCGCGGCGAGCGACGCCGCGGGCGCCGTCTACGTCGCGAACGAGCCGCACGGCGAGATCGCGATCCTCGACGCCGGGCGCCGCGCCATCTCCAGCCGCATCTCGGTGAAGCCCGGCGTCAGCGCGGTCCAGTTCGCGCCGAGCGGCCGCTTCGCCTTCGCGCTGAACCCCGCGAAGGGCGAGGTGTCGATCCTCGACGCCTCGACGGGCGCGCTCGCGCACACGCTCGCCGGGTTCGCGGGCCCCGACGCGATCACCTTCACGAAGACGTACGCCTACGTGAGGAGCCTCGGCGAGAACCGGGTCTCGCTCATCGAGCTGCCGTCCCTGGAGCGGCCCGGCAAGCCGGTGGTCGTCGAGGTGGCGGTGGGCCAGCAGGCCCCCCGGACGGCGAAGGGCGCCCGGAGCGCCGCGCCGTTCGCCGTCCTGCCCGAGGGCAACGGCGCCATCGTCGCGAGCCCGGCCGACAAGGGCCTTTACTACTACGTCGAGGGCCTGATGGCGCCGATGGGCACCCTCTCGAACTACGGACGAGAGCCCCGGGCGGCGCTCATCGAGGATCGCTCGCTCCAGGAGGTGGAGCCCGGCGTGTACGCCGCCACGGTCCGGCTCGGCGACGAGGGCGCGTACGACGTCGAGCTCCTGCTCGGCGGCCGCCGCGTCGCCGCGTGCCTCGAGGCGACGGTCGCGCCGTCGGCCGCCCCCGCCGAGGACCGCTCGCCCGGGCTCGCCGTCGAGCCGCTCTTCGACGGCAGCGTCGATCTCGAGGTCTCGAGGCCCGCGACGCTGCGCTTCCGCGCGACGCCGAAGGCGCCCGCGCCTCCCCTCGAAGCAAGGGAGATGAAGGTCATGATCTTCCGATTCCCGGTCGGCTTCCGCGAGATCGCGCTGCCCCGCGCCGAAGCGGACGGCGCCTTCTCGGTGACGTTCACGCCCCCCGAGCCCGGCCAGTACCGCTTCCTGCTGGCGGCCGAGTCGCGCAACGCCCCGTTCGGCGCGCTGCCGTTCGTCGATCTCCACGCCGCCGCCCCGGCGGCAGGAGGCGGCCGATGAGGCGCGCCGCGCCCTCCCTCGCGGGGGCGCTCGCGCTCGCGCTGCCGTCTGCGAGCCCGGCCGAGGAGCCCGCGCCGGAGCGGCCCCGCGCCCGGGCGGGCGCCTCGTCCACCGGCGGCGGCGCCCCGGCCGCGGCGAATTTCCGACGCGGAGCTCGCCGATGACGCCGGCCCCGCCTGTCGGCTAGGCGCCACGGCTGGAACGGAGTAGGTTCCGGGCATGGCCGGATACCGCAGTCGTACATCCACCCAGGGACGCAACATGGCAGGGGCGCGCGCGCTGTGGCGCGCCACCGGCATGAAGGACGCGGACTTCGAGAAGCCGATCATCGCCATTGCCAACAGCTTCACGCAGTTCGTCCCGGGGCACGTCCACCTCCACGACGTGGGGCAGCGGGCGAAGAAGGTCATCGACGCCGCGGGCGGGTGGGGCGTCGAGTTCAACACCATCGCCATCGACGACGGCATCGCGATGGGCCACGCCGGCATGCTGTACTCGCTGCCGAGCCGGGAGCTCATCGCCGACAGCGTCGAGTACATGGTCAACGCGCACTGCGCCGACGCGCTGCTCTGCATCTCGAACTGCGACAAGATCACGCCCGGCATGCTGCTCGCGGCGATGCGCCTCAACGTGCCGACCGTCTTCGTCTCCGGCGGTCCGATGGAGGCGGGCAAGATCGTCGGGACGCACGACCGCGACGGCAAGCCGCTCATCCGCAAGCTCGACCTCATCGATCCGATGATCGCCGCGAGCGACGACAAGGTGACCGACGCGGATCTCGCCGCGATGGAGCGGTCCGCGTGCCCGACGTGCGGCTCGTGCTCCGGCATGTTCACGGCGAACAGCATGAACTGCCTCAACGAGGCGCTCGGGCTGGCGCTGCCCGGCAACGGCACGCTGCTCGCGACGCACGCGGCGCGCTGGGAGCTCTTCGAGGCGGCCTCGAAGCGCGTCGTCGAGCTCGCGAAGCGGTACTACGTCGACGGGGACGCGTCGGTGCTGCCGCGGAGCATCGCGACGTTCGAGGCGTTCGAGAACGCGATGGCGCTCGACATCGCGATGGGCGGCTCGACGAACACGGTGCTCCACCTCCTGGCGGTCGCCCGCGAGGCGCAGGTGGACTTCAAGATGTCGGACATCGACCGGATGTCGCGCAAGGTGCCGAACATCTGCAAGGTGGCGCCGTCGTCGCACCACCACGTCGAGGACGTGCACCGCGCGGGCGGCGTGCTGACGATCGTCGGGGAGCTCGATCGCGCGGGGCTCATCCACCGGCAGGTGGGCACGGTCCACGCGGGCACGCTGGGCGAGGCGATCGACGAGAACGACCTCCGCCGCCCCACCGCGACGGCGGCCGCGAAGAAGCGCTCGCTCGCCGCGCCGGGCGGCGTCCCGACCACGGTCGCCTTCTCGCAGGACAAGTACTTCGCCGACACCGACGACGACGCCGAGAAGGGCTGTATCCGCGACGTCGCTCACGCGTACAGCCGCGAGGGCGGCCTCGCCGTGCTCTACGGCAACATCGCGGCGGACGGCTGCATCGTGAAGACCGCGGGCGTCGATCCCGAGATCTGGAAGTTCGAGGGGCCCGCGCGGGTGTTCCACTCGCAGGAGGCGGCGTGCGACGCGATCTGGAACAACCAGGTCCGCTCGGGCGACGTGGTCGTCATCGTCTACGAGGGGCCGAAGGGCGGCCCGGGCATGCAGGAGATGCTCTATCCGACGTCGTTCCTGAAGGGGAAGGGCCTCGGCAAGGCGTGCGCCCTCATCACCGACGGCCGGTTCAGCGGCGGCACGTCGGGCCTGAGCATCGGGCACGTCTCGCCCGAGGCGGCCGAGGGCGGGAACATCGGGCTCATCGAGGAGGGCGACCGCGTCCGGATCGACATCCCCGCCCGGACCATCGACGTCCTCGTCAGCGACGCGGAGCTCGAGCGCCGCCGCCGCGCCGCCGAGGCGCGGGGCGCCGATGCATTCAAGCCGAACCGCGATCGCAAGGTCTCCCCTGCCCTGCGGGCCTACGCGCTCATGGCCACGAGCGCCGCCCATGGCGCTGTCCGCGATGTCGGCCAGATCGAGCCCGGGCGGCGCGAAGGCGGCGACGGCCAGCGCAAGTAGCCAATCCCGGAGCCATCGAGTCGCCGCCCCGCCTGTCGAGGTCACGGCGCGCGCGGCGCGGCGACGAGAGCGTCGCCGCCATCCTGGCGGCCGCCCCGGCCGACAGAGGGCGCCCGGGCTCGCCGGAGGGACGGCCCGCGGCGCCCGGGTCGATCCTCCCCGCGCTCGACGCGACGACGTGGCGCACGCCGTGGCGTATCATGGCGTACATGAGACAATTGGCGCTCCTCGTGTCCATCTCTCTCGTGTCGGGTTGCAACGCGCGGGTCCGCGATTTCCCCGACGCACACGGCGGCGGGGGCTCCGGAGGCGAGTCTGGAGACGGCGGTGGCGGCGGCGGCAATGGCGCCGGCAGCAGCAGCAGCGCCAGCGGCAGCAGCAGCGGCGCCGGCGGCGCGCCGGGGGTCTGCGTCGATCCGGCGGAGGATTGCCCGCCGGCGCAGGGCGCGTGCATGGAAGCGGTGTGCAGCGAGGGCGCGTGCGCGGAGCGGCCGCGGCCGGCGGGGACGCCCTGCGGGCCGGACGGCGGCGCGGAGTGCGACCCCGCCGGGGTCTGCGCGCCGTGCGAGGGCCGCGATGGATGCGGCGAGTGCGGGGACCCGGGTTGCCCGAACACGTGCGGCTCGCCGGACGTGATGGCCAGGCCGCCGAGCTGCGCGAGCGGCGCGCCCGGCGCCGGGGACAGCTGCGGGCCCGGCGGCGCGAGCTGCTGCGGCAACAGGCTGGTCCCCTGCGGCACGTACCTGAGGAGCTACGACGGCGTATCGAGCACGGACGACTCGTTCCCTGCGGCCGTCAGCGATTTCCGGCTGGACAAGTTCGAGATCACCGTGGGTCGATTTCGAGCCTTCGTGGAGGCCGGGCGGGGCGTGCAGGAGAACCCGCCCGCGATCGGGGCTGGCCGGAACCCTCACGTCGACGGAAGCGGATGGATCGCGGGGTGGAACCGGCGGCTCGAGCCGAACACCGCGGCGCTGAAATCGGCGCTGCAATGCAATGGTGATCGCCTCTGGACATGGACCGACGCGCCGGGGCCGAACGAGGAGCTCCCGATCAACTGCATCACGTGGTTCGAGGCCTTCGCGTTCTGCGCGTGGGACGGCGGCCGCCTGCCCACCGAGGCGGAGTGGAACTACGCGGCGGCCGGCGGCGACGAGCACCGGCCGTACCCGTGGGGCGCCGATCTCGACGGCGAGCGCGCCGCCTATGCTTGCACCGGCGATGGGAGCGCCGCGGGAGACTGCGCGCTGAGCGACATCCTGCCGGTGGGGTCGAAGCCGAGCGGAGACGGGCGATGGGGGCACTCGGATCTGGCCGGCAACCTGTGGGAGTGGACGATGGACTGGTGGCGCGACGCGCTCCTCACGCCGTGCATCGACTGCGTGCATCGCGTGGACGGCGAGCGCGACGCGACGCGGGTCACGCGCGGCGGGAGCTACCGCGCGCCGGCGTCGGACCTGCGCGCGGGCAACCGCGACTTCAGCTACCCCTTCGACCGCGTCAACAACATCGGCGCCCGCTGCGCGCGGGACCCGTAAGCCGGCGCCGCGCTCGCCGCGCTCGCCGCGCTCGCCGCGCTCGCCGCGCTCGCCGCGCTCGCCGCGCTCGCGCGCACGCCGGCGCGAGCGCGCCGCGCTCACGGGCGTCGGCCCGTGGACGCGGTGGCTTCGTCGGGCCAGACGTTCTCTGCGACGAGCTCCGAGAGCGGTCGGCGCGCTGCCCAGCCGCACGCCTCGAGCATGGGGCGGCCGTAAAACGCCTCCACGTGACCGACGCAGAGGATGGCGAGCGGCCTGCTGCCCGGCGGCATGCGGAGCAGCGCGGCCAGCCTGTCCGGCTCGAAGAGCGACACCCACCCCACGCCGAGCCCCTCCGCGCGCGCGGCGAGCCACAGGTTCTGGATGGCCGCGGCCACCGACGCGACATCCATCTCGGGCAGCGTGCGGCGGCCGAACACGTGCGCCTCGCGCCCCGCCATGAGGCCGGCGACGAGCAGCTCGCCGCATTCAAGGACGCCCTCGACCTTGAGGCGCATGAACTCGTCCTCGCGCTCCCCGAGCGCGCGCGCCGTGGCGAGGCGCTCCGCCTCGACGAGCGCGTGGATGTCGCGCCGGAGCGCCGGCGCCGTGATCCGCACGAAGCGCCAGGGCTGCATCATGCCCACGCTCGGCGCCGCGTGCGCGGCCGCGAGCAGCCTGGCGAGCGCGTCGGGGTCCACCGGCCCGGGCAGGAAGTGGCGCATGTCGCGCCGCTCGTGGATGGCGCGGTACACGGCGGCGATCTCCGGATCGTTGAAGCGGTGGCTCGACATGGTCCCTCGCGTCGCGCGCCGGGCCGCAGGACGGCGGCGATCCGGCGCTGCGGATCCGCGACTGCGTAGCACCGCCCGCGCGGCGGCGTCAGCGCGCGCGAGGCGCGGGCCGCCGCGGCCGCGCCTCGCCCGGGGCGGCCGCGCGATCGGTCGCCCGGTCGGTCGGCCGGCCGATCGGCCTCGATCCACGGGCGCGACGCGCGCTCTCGACGCAGGGGCTCAGCGTGCTAGAGCGCGCGATCGTGGAGTCATCGGCGAGGCAAGCTCCGGGGCTGGACGTCACCGTCGTGGGCGCAGGGGTGATCGGATTGACCACGGCGGTCGTCCTCCAGCGCGACGGCCACCGCGTGCAGGTGATCGCGGCAGAGCGCGGCGAGCACACGACGTCCGCGGTCGCGGCCGCGCTGTGGCACCCGTTCGCGGCGAACCCGCCCGAGCGCGTGAACGCGTGGTCGCGGGCGACCCTCGATGAGCTCACGCGCATCGCCAGGGAGCACCCGGAGGCCGGCGTGGATCTCCTGATCACGCGCGAGGCGTCGGACGACGTGCAGCTGCCCTGGTGGGCCCCGAGCGTCCCGGACCTCGCGATCGAGCCTGGGCCGCACCCGCTGGGCGCGCCCCACAGCTTGCGGTTCACGGCGCCCCGCATCGAGCCGGCGCTGCACCTGCCCTGGCTGGAGTCCCAGCTCCAGCGCCCGCTGCGCATCGAGCGCGTGCGATCGCTCGCCGAGGTCGAGGGCGACGTCGTCGTGAATTGCACCGGGCTCGGGGCGCGCGCCCTCACCGGCGACGGAGAGCTCCTCGCGCTTTACGGCCAGGTAGCGATCGTCGAGCCAGGCGAGATACACCTAGATGTCGCATTGGGTGATGAAAGGGACGAATCCGCGCTCGTCTACGTGATCCCGCGGCGTCACGAGATCGTGATTGGCGGCTGCGTCGTTCCGTCCCCTGACGACCGCTCGCTGACGCCCGACCCCGAGCGTACTGACGCAATGCTCCAGCGGGTGCGGGCGGCCGGTCTTCGGCCAGGCCGCTTGCTCCGCGCGCGCGCAGGCCTGCGCCCGTACCGGAGCGTCGTGCGCCTCGAGCGCGAAGGCCGCGTGATCCACAATTACGGCCATGGTGGCGCGGGGTACACGCTCGCGTGGGGTTGTGCCAGCGAGGTGAGCGCGATGCTGCGGCACGGCGGCGGTTCGACGCACGGCTGCGTCTAGAAGGAACGCGAAGGAGGAAGAAAGAAAAAGCGCGCCCGCACTGTTTCGACGGTGTCGGCGAGCTCAGCGCCTCGCCTCCGGGCCGGCTCAAGACACGCCGTCGAGCCGCGCTCGCGTGGCCGCTGCAACGGCCGCGCCCGCTGTGACGCTGTGATGCTATGAACGCCGTGACGCTGTGAACCCTGTGCAGGCCAAGCAGAAGAAGCCGCTTCTGAAATCCAGCTAACCAGAAGCCCAACGCATCGCTCCGAAAGTCTCGTTGTGCTCTTGTTGCGAGGCTGCTAGATTGGATTCGTGCTCGTCTGCGAGCAACTCCCGCCTTCTCTCGCAGCGGAAACGCCCACGGCGCTCCCCTGTTCATTCGAGAGAGTGGCCGTGGAGGACCTCGCTCTGGAGATCGCCGGCCGCTGACGATCTCGCGGCGCGATCCCTGGAGCGCGGTCCCGGGTGGTCGAACGTTCGCTTGCGCTTGCTCCGGCGTCCGTCGTCCGCTGTCATCATAGTGAAAAACCGAAGCTTCCCCCGGGAGTGTTGAACGCCATGAACAACGACGAGAATCGACTCAGTCGTCCATCGGGGCGGCCAGCGGTCTGGAATTTCACGATGAACAACGACGAGCATCGCTCCAGCCGGCCCTCGGGACGGCCCTCGGCGCGACCGTCAGGGCGGCCTTCAGGGAGGCCGTCGGGGAGACCTTCCGGGCGGCCGGCGGTCTGGAGCGTGCTCCCGCTGGCGAGCGGCCTGCTGCAGACCCGGCCGATCGAGTGGCCGTCGCTGGCGCTCTTCGCGGGGTCGTACGCCCTGTTCGCGGCGTCGGTCTACGCGGGCGTCGCGGGCCTCGTGTCGACGGTGCCGGCGGTGCTCGGGGCGGCGGTCGCGGCGTACGCCGCGTTCACGCCGATGCACGAGGCCGCGCACCGGTCGCTGGCGCGCTCCGCGCTGCTGAACGGCGTGGTTGGACGGCTGTCCGGGCTGCTGCTCATGGCGCCGTTCCTGGCGGTGCGTCACTTCCACCTCGAGCATCACAAGCACACGAACGACGCGGACCGGGATCCCGACCACTGGAGCGGGCGCGGCCCGTGGTACCTGCTCCCGCTGCGCTGGGCGACGCAGGATCTCCACTACTACTACCTGTTTCTGCGCTCGTACCACGCGCAGAAGCGCGGCGAGCGGATCGAGACGATCGCGACGCTCGCGGCGATGTTCGCGCTCGTGGCGCTGGCGTTCGGGCTCGGCCACGGCGAGCTCGCGCTGCTCTACTGGATCGTGCCGGCGCGGCTCGCGATCTTCTTCCTCGCGTTCGCCTTCGACTACCTGCCTCACTACCCGCACGAGATCACGGCGGCGCAGAACCGGTATCGCGCGACGCGCGCGATCGACAGCGCGCTCTTCAACGTGCTGCTCTTCGGGCAGACGTATCACCTGATCCACCACCTCTACCCGGCGGTGCCGTTCTTCCGCTACCGGACCGTGTGGAAGTACCAGCGCGAGGAGCTGATGAAGCTCCAGTCGGAGAGCCTCGCCCCGCCGCGCGCGCCCTTGCCGCTGCTCGCGGCAGGCAGCCTCGCCGCGCCGCGCGCGCCCACGATCCACGCCGCCCACCCGGTGCAGGCGGCGGCCGAGCTCGACGCCCTCTGATCCGCGCGGCGCGCGCGCCGCGCCGCTGCCGCGCGCGCCATGTGAGCGCGCCGCGTGTGAGCGCGCCGCCGTCCTGCGCGCACGAGCGCACGTCGCCCCCGACGAGACGAGGCGGCGCGTGCGCTTCGGATCATGCCGCGCGCCAGTGCGACGGGTACGTCGCGTCGTAGCCGGGCAGCGCCTCGATGCGCGCGCCCCACGCCGCGAGCTTCGGGTAGCGCGCGGCGAGCGGCGCGGCGGCGGGGCGGGTCGCGGCGCGCACGGCGAGCTGGATCGACGGGTAGACGGTGAGGTCGGCCGCCGAGAGGCGCGGGCCTGCGAGGTGGTCGCGCTGCGCGAGCGACGCCTCGAGGCGCGCGAGCTCCTCGTGCAGCATGGCGACCGCCGCGCGCACGGCCGGCTCCTCGTCGGCGAGCCGCCGGCGCCTTGTGCTCCTCTCTCGAGAGCTGGAGGAGCTTCGACGTGTAAGGCACCCCTTCACCGCGAGCAGCAGCAGGACCCGCCAGGCGGGCGGGCTGCCGCTGGCCCAGTACACCTCGAGCGCGCCCGCCTGCGGCGCCGACGCCGCGGCGCTGGCGCCGGGCGCGTCGAGGTAGCTCGTGATCTTCGCGATCTTGCGCTGCTCGTTCAGCTCGAACACATCGACGCCGTCGAGCGTACCGTCCCGGCCATGGGCCGTCCTCGTGCGCAGCGTGAACCGCATGGCGGCCCCGAGGCCGAGGGGAAAGACCTTCCGGTCCAGGAACTCGATCTCGCTGAAGGAGGTGAGCAAGAGCGCCGGGGCATCAAGGACACCAAGAGATAGATAGTGCGATACACCTCCGCATCATCTCATATCTCACCTCTCGTACTCGTCTCTCGTGCTCGTCTCTCGTGCTCGTCTCTCGTGCTCGTCTCTCGTCTCTCGTGCTCGTCTCTCGTCTCTCGTGCTCGTCTCTCGTCTCTCGTGCTCGTCTCTCGTCTCTCGTGCTTGTCTCTCGTGCTTGTCTCTCGTGCTCGTCCTTCGTGCGCGTGCGCGTGCGCGCTAAATCCGGGAAATCGCGCACGCGCACGAGGAGGGGGACGGAAGACGGAGGGCGAGGGCGCGCCGCCACCGCGCGGGCGGCGCGGATCGCCGCGACCACGATCGCGCACGCCGGCGGGCCACGCCCCCTCCGCGCTCAGCCGCCGCGCGCCATGAACCTCGCCACCACGTCCGCGAACTCCTCGGGTCGCCCGACGATCCAGTCGTGGCTCCCCTTCGCGGAGACGACGAGGGTCGAGCCCGGGATCAGGCGCTGGAGGGCGAGCGCATCGCGGAGCGGCACCGTGAGATCGCGCGCGCCCCACGCGAGCAGCGTCGGCACCCGCACGCGCACGGCGTAGCCGCTCAGGTCCACCGTCGCGGCGATCCGCACGAGGCTCAGCACGCTCCGCGTGTGGACGAGCATGTTGTAGAGGAAAGCGGGCGCCGTCCGCACGGAGAAGCGAGGCTCGAGCAGCATGTCGATCGCGCGCGCGCACACGAGCGACAGGACCGAGCGCGGCGGGTTGACTCCGACGGAATCGGCGAGCACGAGCCCGGATAACCGCTCGGGGTACAGGGCGCCGGTGACCAGCGCCACAGCGCCCGAGAGCGAGTGACCGATCAGCGTGACGCGATCGAGCCGCAACGCTCGCAGCGTGTCGTCGACGCAACGCGCGTACCGCTCCAGCAACCACGGCGCGCGCAGCCGCGAGCCGCGGCGCGAGCCCGGCAGCTCCAAGACGAACACCCGGGCGCGCCGCGCGAGCGCGTCCACCGCGGGCCGGTAGGTCGCGGCGCCGACCAGCATGCTAGGCAGAAGCACGACCGGCGCCCCGGTGCCCGTCTCGGTCACATAAACGACCTCATCGCCGACCCGGATCTCCCGTCCGCGGCTCTCCTCCCGCGCCGCTCGCCTCGCCGCGAAGTCCGCGGAGCCGCGCCGGCTCTCGTCTCTTCGAGCCGGCCACAGGACAGACACCTCGGCGGCGCCGCGCGAGCGTCCATCGCAGGGTTCCATCGTTCCATGTCGTCGGGCGCGCTTCCCCATGAGCCGCGAGGCGATGCCGGACGCGTGCCACCCCGCGCGCGGCGCCGGTGCGAAGTGGCGATGCGGAGCGCGTGCAGCGCGGGCCGCCGTATGCGAAAACCTGGAAGGTCGTTGAGCCCGTCCCGCGCCGCGCTAAGCTCTTCGAAACCGCAGCAATCTCCAGGCTCACGGGGGCCAGCAGGCGTGTCGGCACGGGCCGAGAGCCCGGCGGCGCCTGCTCGGATAACCAGCTCTTCGGGAATGATAGAGGCGAAATGTTGAGGTTCCGCTCCACGTCCGGAGATCGGAAGACAGCTGAGCTCAGGGTCTCGGTGCTCTCGGTATCCGCTGCGATGTCCGCCCTCTCTCAGGGTGCATGGGGGACGGACGCCCCGCCCGCAGCAGAGGTCCAGTGGGCGTATGCGCTCGTCGCCGCGCTCGGGTACCTGCCGGCTGCGATCGAGATCGCCGCCGCCACGCTGCGGCGGACGGGGATGTCGGCCGAGGCCTATCTGCGGAAAAATGCGACGCACCTGGATCCTGGAGGGCCCGGGGACGAGATCCTGGGCGTGGTCTTCGGTGACGCGCTGGAGTCGCTCGGCGAGGACGCGCGCGGCGTGGTGCAAGCGCTCGCCGTGCTCCCGGCCGCGGGGGTCCCGCTGGAGGTGGTCGCCGCGGCGGCGGGGAAGCCCGCGCCCTCGGCCGCTCGGCCGCTTCAGCTGCTCGTGCACGGCCGGCTGGCGTCGCTCGATCAGGCCACGCAGACCTATCGGGTGACGCCGCTCGTGCGCGCCGTGGCCTGCAAGGAAGTGGCCGGCGACGCGGAGCGCTGGGACGCGCTGCACCGCGGGGCGGCGGACGCGATGCAGGCGCTCCTCTTCTGGACGGCCGCGGTCGAGGGGCGGCCCGAGGCGGCGATGCGCCGGCGCGTCGCCGCCGAGGTGTTCGCGGCCCTCGACATCGCCCCGTTCCGGGACGGCGCGCGCGGCGCCGACGTGCTGGCGCGGGCGCTCGTCGACGCCTGCACGGTGCTCGATCTCGGGCTCCCGACCGAGGTCCAGCAGCGGCTGCTCGACGAGGCGGCGCGCCTCGCCGGCGACGCGCTCCCCGAGCTCGGCGCGCGCGCGCTGGCGGCGCTCGAGGGGACGCGGCGCGCCGAGCTCGCGAGCAAGCGGCGGGGCACCTTCGGGACGCTCCGGGCCACGCCGGCCGCCCGCGAGCGCGGCCGCCCGGGCCACCGCGACGTCCTCCGCAAGGCGGTGCGCGCGAACGCGCAGCGCGCCGCGGCGCGGAGCGCGCCGGTCGAGGACGACGCCCTCCGCGGCGCGAAGGAGCTCCTCGCGCGCGGCGCCCTGCGCCTCCGCGAGGGCGCGCTCGAGGCCGCCGCGTCCGACTGCGGCGAGGCGCTCGCCGCGTTCGAGGCGGCCGGGGACGGGCGCGGCCAGGCGACGGCGCTCCTGCTCGACGGCGAGCTGCGCCGGCGGCAGGGGGACCTCGCGGCCGCCTCGCGCGACCTGGAGCGGGCGCTCTCGGTGTTCAGGGCGGCGTCCGACCGGACCGGAGAGGCGATGGGGCTGCTCGCCCGCGGCAACCTCCGGCTCGACCAGGACGACGCGCAGGGCGCGGCGAGCGACTACGGCTGCGCGCTCACGCTCCTCAGGGCCTGCCGCGATCGCCCGGGCGAGGCCAACGTGCTGAAGGTGCGCGGCGATCTGTGCTTCCGCGAGGGGGATCTCACGGGCGCGGCGCGCGACTACGACCGGGCGCTCTACATCCTCGAGGGCGTGGAGGAGCGCGTCCTCAGCCAGCTCCGCGCGCCGCCGGGCGGCGCCGAGGAGCGCCGCGGGTCGAGCGCCCGCGCCGCGCGCGAGATCCTGCCGCAGGCCGAGCTCCTCCGGGCGCTCGGGTGCGAGCAGACCCACGCGCGCACGTGGCAGGCCCGCGGCGACCTGCGGCTGCGGGAGCGCCAGACGGCGCTCGCGGCCCGCGACTACGGCAATGCGATCCTGCTCTACCGGGACAACGGCGATCGGCGCGGCGAGGCCGCCGCGCTCAAGGCCCGCGGCGACCTGCGCCGCGAGCGGGGCGCGCTCCCGGGCGCGGAGCGCGACTACGAGGATGCGCTCCGCCTCTTCGAGGCGCTCGGGGACGGCGCCGGCCAGGCGGCCGTGCTCAAGGCGCGCGCCGACCTGCGCTGCGAGCGGGGCGACACCGCCGGCGCGGCGCTCGACTACACGAGGGCGCTCGCCCTCTTCGACGCGACGGGCGACCCCGTCGGTCAGACGAGCGTAAAGAGCGTTCTCACGAGCATCTCGCATCGCGAGGACTCGCCTCGCCCGGCCACAGCGGCTGTCCCGCGTTGAGGGCGCGGCGCCGCGCGGGTCGCGCGGGTCGCTGGAGCGACCCGCGCGCCTGGGCCGCGACATCGAGGCACCTTTACGCCGCTCGACGCGGTAAAGGTCGGGATTCGTCGCTCACCGATGGATGGCGCGTGACGCCGCGTCACGCGCGCTGGATCGTTCCTGCTTTGTGACTTCGTTGTTCGTCCGTCCTGCGCTAGGGTTCCGCGGGTCCGGAACTTTCGCCCCGGCACCGAGGTGGCCCCGTGCGACGACGCCGCTCCTTCGTCGGTATCAGCTTCGCTTTGCTCTCGCTCCTGCCCAGGGCGGCGCTCGCCTCGCCGACGGTGACCGGCTCCACGCCGGAGCTCGGATCGTGGGATGCGCGCCGCGGCGCGCCGCTCCGCGACGACGGGATCGCCCCGGACAGGGCGGCCGGGGACGGCGTCTTCACGGCGGCGGTCTCGTTCGCGGCGCCGGGAGACGTCGAGTACAAGATCTCGCGAAACGGCGTCGATCTCGCGGACGGCGGCGCCGGCGCGGCCAGCGGCGAGAGCCTGCGTTTCACGCTGGCCGGCGGGACACCGCCCTACGATGTCACCTTCTACTACGACAAGCGCGACCTGACCGCACAAGGGTTCTTGCCGGCGACCGAGTCGGCCTCGGACTCGCGCAGCGCCTCGCTCGACGAAGGCGGCGCACCGCAGGTGTGGGTCGCCGTCGGAGACTGGCAGAGTTCCGTGGGCGACACCGACTGGAACCCGTATTCTTCCCTCACGGTCGCGCGCGACGACGGCAACCTCGGCGATCGCGTCGCGGGCGATGGGGTGTATACGTACCGCTTCGTGGCCCGGACGGCGCTCTCCGGCGCGTCCTTCAAGTTCGCGGCGCAGGGCCCCTGGAGCACGAGGCTCGGGGCGAACGGCTGGAGCTACGCCCCGCGGGACTCGTCGAGCGGCGCCCTCAGCGCGGCGGCGGGGCAGGTCGTCACGCTGGAGCTCGACGCGCGCCACGGCCGGATGCGCGCGCAGGCGTCGAGCCCCGCGAAGCTCCTCCTGACGGAGCTCCTCGTCCACCCGACAGCCGCGGAGTTCGTCGAGATCTATAACCCGGGCAGCGCGCCGGTCGATCTGTCGGACTACTACCTCGCGGACTACCGCTTCTATTACCAGCTCGTCACGCCGGCCCCGACGCTCCCGAACACGAATGATTTCCTGGTGCGCTTCCCGGATGGCGCCGAGATCGGCCCCGGTGAGGTCCAGACCGTGTCGATCGCAGGCGCCGAGTGCTACCGCACGGGGTGCAACGAGAGCAGGGCGTTCAACGGCTGGGGCGCGCCCCCCACCTACGAGATCCAGAGCGCCGGCGGCGCGGAGGGCAAGTCGGCCGACGCGGTGCCCGACATGCGGCTGCCGATCCAGGGATCGGTGGGAGAGACGCGCGGGCTGACGAACGATCATGAGTGCCTGATCCTCTTTTACTGGGACGGCGTGAGCGATCTCGTGAAGGACGTCGATTACGTCTTTTATGGCGTGACGGGGCCGAACACGCCTGTCGACAAGACGGGTGTATCGATCGACGGGCCGGACCCCGGGACCGCGCCGAGCGCCTACCTGGACGACGCGGCGGACGACGCCGCGCTGCACGCGCCGCTGTCGACCGCGAACGGGAGCTGTCGGCAGGACTTCACCGAAGGCACCCAGACCGCGAGCGGGGGGAACGGGGTGACCGGCGCGGTCGAGACCAGCGAGCCGACGTCGTCGACCTGGGCCGCGTGCGCCGTCCCGACGCCCGGCGCGATCGATTTCGACGGCGACGGCGTGCTGGATGGCGCGGACAACTGCCCCCATGCGGAGAACCCGCGTCAGGAGGATCTCGACGGCGACGGCGAGGGCGACGCCTGCGACCCGGACGACGACGGTGACGGCGTGCTGGATGGCGCGGACAACTGCCCTTCCACCGCCAACTCGACCCAGCGCGACACCGACGGCGACGGGGCTGGCGACGCCTGTGACCCGGACGACGACGACGACACGGTCCTCGACGCCGACGACAACTGCCCTCGGACGCCGAACGCCGATCAGCGGGACTCGGACGGCAACGGCGTCGGCGACGCGTGCGACGCCGACGACGACGGAGACGGCGTGAACAACGACGAGGACAACTGCCCCAAGGTGGCGAATCCCGGCCAGGAGGACTCGGACGGCGACGGGACCGGCGACGCCTGCGACGGGGATCTCGCCGACTCGGACGGCGACGGCGCGCTCGACGGCATGGACAACTGCCCTGTCGTCAGGAATCCGGACCAGGCCGACACCGACGGCGACGGCGTGGGCGACGCCTGCGACAACTGCGAGGCTCGAGCGAACGCCGATCAGGCCGACACCGACGGCGACGGCGCGGGCGACGCGTGCGACGCCGACGACGACAACGACTTCGTACGGGACGTCCATGACGAGTGCCCGACCGAGCCCGGGCCTGCCTCGAACCGGGGTTGCCCCGGGGGCGAGGGCGGCGGCGCGGCGGCCTCGAGCGCGGCGAGCTCGTCGGTCGAGGCGTCGTCGTCGTCGTCGTGGGGCAGCAGCGGCGGGCTCGGCGGCGGCGGACCCGGCTGTGACTGCCACGCCGCGAGCGGCGCGCCGTCGGGCGGCCCGCTCGCGCCGTGGCTCGCGCTCCTCGGCGGCATGCTGCGGCTCGCGTGCGGCCGGCGGCGCGCGTGAGCGCGGCGCTGCGTCAGCCGTCGAGCCACCGCCGCGCGCGCTCGAGCGTGCGGGCGTTGTCCGGAACGTCCCGGAGGAAGCGCTCGCGCCACGTCGAGTCGCGGAGCTTCTCGGCGCGCGCGAGCAGGGCCGCCCTGGCGGACGCGATGGCGGCGCTCGCCTCGGCGTGCCTGCCGCTCGCGGCGAGCGCCTCGGCATACGTCAGCCGGACGTGCGACTCGCCCTCTTCGAGGGTGCCGAACGCCGCAAGCTGCTCGCTCGCCTCAGCGGCAGCCTGCATCGCCTCGTCGGTACGCCCGAGCCCGAGCAGCGCGCGGGCGAGGACGGCAGAGGCGTTTACAGCGATCGTCGGTGCGCTCGGCGCGAGCGCCATCGCGGCGCGCGCCGAGCGCTCGGCGGCCTCGAAATCGCCCATGGCCAGGGCGATCTGCGCCAGGTAGCTCCGAGCCGCGAGCTCCGTACGCACCAGGCCCGCTCGCCGGCTCGACGCGGCCACGGCCTCGGCGAGCGCCTGCGCGTCGGCCAGCTGGCCTCGGAGCGCGAGGACCCGCGCGAGGTTGACCTCGGTGCCGAGCTTCAGCTCCTGCAGATGCAGCCGGTCAGCCTCCGCCACCCCTGCGCGTATCATCGACTCCGCCCTTTCGAGGTCGCCGAGCTCCGCGTAGGTAAAGCCCACTCCTGCGCGAGCGCTGCACGCGTTGCGATGGTCGCCGACTTGCTCGAGCGCATGCGCCTCGGCCTCCAGGCTGGCCACGCCGGCGCCCAGATCACCGGTGCAGAGCGCGTACGTCGAGCGCGCGCCGTGGAGATACGCCCTCACCTCGAGGCCAGGCGCCTCCACGTCCGCGAGGGCGCGCTGGAGCACGTCGAGCAATGCGGCGCTTTCGCCATACCGCCCGGCGAGCGACAGCGCGCTCGCGCCGGCAGACAGGCAGCCGAGCCTCGCGCTCTGCGCGCCGTCCATCGCGGCGACGTCCACCGCCTCGGCGACGCAGCGCCCGAGCTCGTCGAGCCGTCCCAGCTTGGACAGGGCCCATACCGTCGAGGTGACGTTCGAAAACCATGCGGCCGAGCCACGCTCGATCCGGCGCATCGCCTCGCCCCCCCGCTCCGCGGCGAGCGCCAGGTCCCCGCGCCACACATGGGCTTCGGCCTGGATACCGCGGAGCCTACCCGCGGTGTCCCCGGCCGCGCCGCAGCCGATACCGCGCTCGGCCCGCTCCAGCGCCGTGGCGAGATCGCTGCCGCGGAGCGCGTCCTCGGCCGCGCGCAGGTACGCGTCCGCCGCCCGCGCCGGCGCGCCGCCGATCTCGAAGTGCTCCGCGAGCGCCATCGCGTCCGCGCCGCCGGCCCGCTCCAGCCAGTCTCCCGCGAGCGCGTGCCCGACCCGGCGATCGCGCTCGGTGAGCGTGCCGTAGGCGGCTTCCCGCACCAGCGCATGCCGAAACCCGTACTCCACCTCACCCGCGACGCGTGCCTCGTGACGCCGCAGCACGAGCTCCCGCCGCGCGAGCTCCCCAAGCCGCGGCGCCACCGGCGCGCCGCCCACGAGGGCCGACACCGCGCCCTCCCAGAACGTCTCGCCCAAGACGCTCGCCGCGCGCAGCACGCGCCGCTCCTCCACGTCCAGCGCCTCGAGCCGCGCCTGTACCATCGCCAGCGCCGTCTCGGGCATGCTCTCGCTCCTGCCCTCGGCGACCGCGCGGATCTGCTCCTCCAGCATGAGCGCGTTGCCCTCGGCGCGCACGAGCAGCGCGTCCACCTGCTCGGCGCCCAGCGCGTCACCGAGCACCTCCCGGACGAGCCGCTCGCTCGCGCGCCGCGAAAGCGGCGCGAGGCGGACCCGGAGGCCGTTGCGCTCGCGCCACAGCGACGGGAAGAGCCCGTCGACCTCCGGGCGTGCGAGCGCCAGCACGAAGAACGGCAGGTCCCTCGCGCGTCGGAGCGCGGCGTCGACCAGGGTCACCGTGGGCAGGTCGCCCCAGTGCAGATCCTCCAGCACCAGCAGCACCGGCTGCCGCTGGCACTCGGCCCGCACGAAGTCCTCGAACGCCTCGCGGAGACGGTCGCTCATCAGCATCGGGTTCTGCCGCGCAGCGAGGAGCTGCACATCCCCGTCGCCGGGGAACGCCGCCCCGACGAGCTCGCCGAGGAACGCCGCCACGTGCGCGCCCTCGTCCCCGAGCCGGTCGAGCCGCTCCACCCGGGAGATCACCTTGCGCCGCCGCACCTCCAGCGGCTCGCCGTCGCGGATGCCCATGGCGCGGCGCAGCGCCCGGGCGAGCAGGCCGAATGCCGACCCGGCGGCCACCGGGTCGGCCCTGCCGATCCAGACCTCGGCGAGCTCGCCCCGCTCCTCGAGGGCGCGGAGGAACTCCCACGTAAGGCGCGACTTGCCGACGCCCGGGGCGCCCACGACGACGACGGCGTTCGCGGAGGGCTCGTCCACGCAATGGCGCCACTCGGTCGCGAGCTGCGAGAGCTCGCGCTCGCGCCCCACGCAGGGCGTCGGCTTGCCGAGGAGCCGGGGCACGGTGTCCGGCTCCTCCTTCGGGCCGCGGAGCCAGCACCCGCCGGGCCCCTGTACCGTCTCGAAGCGGCTCGCGAGCAGGCTGGCCGTCGCGTCGTCGACCCGGATCTCCGGGGTCGGCGGGCCGTCGCGCCCGGCGATGAGCTGCGCGACCCGATCGACCAGCTCGCCGAGCGGCAGCTTCCCCTCGATCTCCGCCAGCCCCGTCGCGACGGACGTGGGCACGGCGCCGAGCACTGTCCGCAGGGCGAGCGCGCAGTGGGCCGCCCGCGTGGCGAGATCCGTGGGCGACTCGGCGCCGGACAGCGCGACGAGCAGCCAGCGCGACTGTAGACCGTCGAGCCGCCCGCCGTGGCGCGCCGCGATGTCGCGCAGCGCCTCGGCTCGCGCGGCGCAATCGGCCTCCGAGAGCGTGGCGTCGGCCTCGGTGCTGCCGTCTTCGGCCAGGATGACGCACATGACCTTGCGCTCTGCCGTCGTGATCTCCACGAGCGGCGCCGCGATCGCGCTCGCGCCGGCGAACGGCCCTGCGCCGTCCACGGCCGCGAGCTCCGAGGCGGCGGCGGCGCCGTCGCGCGGCCGCTCCCCCGGCTCCTTCGCCAGCATCCGCGACACCAGGCGCTCGAGCTGCTCCGGGATGTCGCCGCGCAGCTGCCCGAGCCGCGGCGGCTCTTCCAGGACGACCTTCATGAGGAGCGCGAGCGCGCTGTCGCCCATGAAAGGCGGACGCCCCGCGAGGCACTGGAACAGCACGCATCCGAGCGCGAACACGTCGGCCCGGGCATCGACGGGCGAGTCGCCGCGCGCCTGCTCGGGGGCCATGTACCCGGGCGTGCCGAGTATCGCGCCGGGTGACGTGAGGGTCTGCGTGAGCCGGAGGTCGCGCGCGATGCCGAAGTCGAGCAGCGTGACGCGCTCGACCGCGCCGTCCACGAGCATCAGGTTGCTCGGCTTGAGGTCACGGTGAACGACGCCGAGCCGGTGCACGGCGCCGAGCGTCGTGGCCACGCACGCGGCCAGCGTCACGCTCTCGGCGAGCGTGAGCGGCGCCCCGGCGAGCCGCTCCTCCAGGGTCACGCCGTCGAGCCACTCCATGGCCAGGTAGGGCTGCCCTTCGCCGGTCACGCCGTGCGCGACGTACTGCACCGTGCCGGGCAGCCGGAGCGTCACGAGCGCCTCCGCCTCCCGCGCGAACCGACGCCGTTCGTTTGCGCTCGCGCCTTGCAGCACCTTGAGCGCGACCGCCTCGCCCGACTGCCGGTCGCGCGCGCGATACACGTCCCCCATCCCGCCAGAACCCGCGAGGCGCTCGATCTCGAACCGCCCCTCGACGATGTCCAGCGCACGCATGGCGCCGTCTAATTTACTTCCTGTGCCGGGAGGTGACCAACCCCGGCGCGAAGGTCGTCACGTCGTCCAGCGCACGGCGCCGGGCTCTGCCCGCCCGTCATGCGCTGGCGTCGGCGGGCGATGCGCCTCCCGGCGAGCCCTCTCGCTGCCGCGAGATCCGCTCCCGCATCACGTTGGGGATCCTCCCGGCTGCCTCCGCCGCCCGCTCGAGCGCCGCGCGCGCGTCGGCGTGCCGGCCGCGGCGGGAGAGCGCGCGCGCCCGCGCCTCGATGACCTCGATCTGCTCCTGCCCCACGGAGAACCGGGCGGATCGCTCCTCCAGCTCGTCCCACGCCTCGTCGCTCGCGTCCCGCGTCGCGAGGTCGATCATCGACCACTGCACCTCCTCCGCGGGGGCCATCTCCGCGCCGGAGCGCCCCTCCGCGGCGGCCTTCGCCTGCTGCGCCCGGATCTCTTCGATGATCTCTCGAGCCTTGCCCTCATCGCCCCGGTAGAGCAGCAGCCTCGCCAGGAGGAGATGCACGACGGGCCGCGCCTCCTCCCCGCGCTGCTGGCGCTCCAGCGCCACGGCCCGCTCGACGTGCGGCATCGCCATCTCCAGGTTGCCCATCAGGTAGAGGTACTCGCCCAGGTTGAACTCCCCGACGAGCTCCATCGTCCCGAGGCCCAGCTCGCGCGAGGTGGCCAGGACGCGGCACAGATCCAGGAGCATGCCCTCGTTGTCCCCGAGGCACGCGCGCAGGAGAGCCCGGTTGCTGATGGCGGGCCCGAGGTGCAGGAGGTCGCCGCGCGACTCGCACATCCGGATCGTCCGCTCCAGCGCCCCCCCTGCCTCGTCCAGCTTGCCCAGCCCCGGATAGATGAAGCTCAGGAGGACCAGCGACACCACGAGCGTCTCGTAGCCCTCGTCGCCCAGGGCCTCGGCCTGCGCCGCCGCGAGCTCGAGCTGCGGCGCGGCCTCCTTCTCGCGGCTCTCGCGGGCGAGGGAGCGCGCCACGCTCATCGAGAGGCGCGCCGCGAGCGCCGGCGGCAGAGCGCTCGGCGCGATCGCCCGCGCCTGCTCTACCCGCTCCTTCGACCGCCCGTAGTCGTCCATCCAGTCGAGCGCCGTGGCCTCGTCGAGCAGGATCTCGACCTGCTCGATCGCGTCGCCCTCCTCCACCGCCATCGCGCGCGCGCGATCGAAATCGCCGAGCGCGTCGTGGTAACGCCCGAGCCGGTAGCGCATCAGCCCCCGGCCCCGGTACGCCGCTCGCCTGCGCGCGCCGCGCTCCTCCACCGGCTGCGCGAGCGCGCGGCTGTAGTGGATCTCCGCCTCGACGTAGGCGTGCCGCGCCCGCGCCCGCTCGGCCAGCTCCAGGTACGCCTCCTCCGCGATCGCGGCGAGCCCCGCCTCGGCCGCATGGAACGCGATCTTGAACCGCCCCTGCTCCACGCTCTCGTGGGCCACCTCGCGGTGATGCTCGTATGCGGCCAGGTGGATCCGCCGCCGCTCGGCGAGCGCCACCCCGTGCGCGATCGCCTCCCGCACGAGCGCGTGCCGGAAGGCGAACCGCCCCTTCCGGCCCGCCACCAGCACGCCCGCCTCCACCAGCCGCTCGGTCCCGACGCGCGCGTCGAGCGGGAAGGCCGCGCCCTCCCCGCGCTCGTCCAGGTGGCGCAGCACGCCGGCGACCTCGTCGAGCGACACCTCGGCGCCGAGCAGCGAGACGAGCCGCGCGTGCGCCCCGAGCGCCGACCCGAGCGCCGCGACCTCTGCCTCCGCGAGCGGATCGATGAGCGGGAGCGCCGGCAGGCGATCGAGCTCGTCGGTCGCCAGGTACCACGCGTCGCCCCGCGGGTGGCGCCGCAGGACCCCCTCGCGCTTGAGCCCGTGCACGAGCTCCACCAGCAAGAGCGGCACCCGCTGCGAGCGCTCGAGCAGGTGATCGATGGCCGACTCCGGCACGTCCCGCGCCGGCAGGAGCAGCCGCCGGCACAGCGCCCGCGCGCTCTCGGCGTCCAGCGGCCCGAGCCGCACCGCCTCGCGCCGCGCGGCGCGCTCGCCCCAGGAAGGGTGCGCCTCGGCGAACGCGGGGCGCCCCATCGCGCAGATCCAGAGCGGCGCGGCGCCGTCCGCGAGCGCCGCGTACTCCAGCGCCGCGAGCGTCACGTCTTGAGCGAACTGCGCGTCGTCGAGGATGACGGCGACGGGCGCGGCGGCCGCGCGCCGGCGCAGGCACTCGCCCGCCGCCCGCACGCGCGCCGAGCGCAGCGCGCCGGGCGCGGCCCTGAGCGCCTCGATCTCCGGGAACACCTCGCCGCCCGTCCGCTCGTCCACCCACCCGAGCGCCATCGCCAGCCCCGAGCCGAGGTCCTCGCCGAGCGCGGGGCCGAGCCGCTCCGCGAGCACGGCGCGGACGCCGCTCTGCGGGGGCGCGTCCGGCACGTCGAGCGCCACGCGCACGAGCTCCTGGAGCGTCGCGTCCGAGGCGCCGCTCGTCGGCTCCTGCCCGCGCAGGTCGATGAGCTGGGCGTGCGGCAGGCGCGCCCGGAGCTGCCTGCCGAGCTCGGCGAAGACGCGGCTCTTCCCGTAACCGGGCTCCCCGATCACGGACACGACCGTCGGCTGCCGGAGGCGGAGCGCCTCCTCGGCGCTGTGCAGCAGCCGATCGAGGACGTCGCGGCGACCGATGAGCGCGCCGGGATCCGTCGGCTCACGCGCCACGCCGACCGAGCCGAGCGTCCGCTCGCGCGCGAGCTCGTCCTCCGCCGCGGCGGACGCCTCGGGGAGCGCGGCCGCGGCCGCAGGCGTGAGGAACGGCCCTGGCGGCCCAGACGCCGCCGGCCACCGCTCGGCGCGCGAGAAGAGCGGGCTCAGGAAGCGCGTCGCCCCGCCCGGCCGGGCCTGGACGGAGACGGGCGCGAGATCGATGAGGACCCGCGCGCACAGCCCTCCTCGCAGCAGCTCGTCGGCAGCGCGCTGCGCGTGGCGCGCCGGGCTCGCCGCGCCCTCGTGGCCGAAGACCGCCGCGTAGCGCGAGCCAGAGGCGTGCGCGAGCTCGCCCCCGAGCGCCCGGACCTTGCGCTGCACGGCGCCCCGGTCGGCGACCCCCTCGAAGAACAGGAGGCCCACCGGGCGGCGCAGGGCCCCGCCTCCGGTCCGGGCCCCGTCGCGCTCGCTCGCCGCGAGATCCTCCCCGAGCGCGCGTTCCAGCGCGGCGCGGAGCTCGGTCGCGCTGGCGAACCGCTCGCTCCGATCCTTGAGCAGGCAGCGGTGCACCACGTCCTCGATCGCCCGCGGCACGGCCGCGCGCGCCGACAGGCGCGGGGGCCTGCGGCTCCGGTGATCTTCGAGCACCGCCGCCCGCGGCCCCCAGAAGGGCGGCCGGCCCGCGAAGAGCTCGTACAGGATGACGCCCATCGCATAGATATCGGCGCGCGCGTCGAGATCCGCGCGCCCCGCGGACTGCTCCGGCGCCATGTACTCCGCCGTCCCCAGGGCCAGATCCGCGTCCTGCGCGCCGTCGCGGCGCCCCACGACGCGGGCGATGCCGAGGTCGATGAGGGTCGCCTTCCCCGCGGGATCCACGAAGATGTTCTCGGGCTTGAGATCGCAGTGCACGTAGCCGCGCGCGTGGACGGCCTCGAGGGCCGCGAGCGTCGCGAGGCCGAGCCGGGCCGCCTCCTCAACGCGCGGCGCGGGGCGGAGGGCCAGGCGGACGGCGAGCGTCGGCGCGGCGACGAGATCGATCACGGCGTAGGGAGAGCCGTCGTCCAGCGTGCCCCACGCGTGCACGGCCGGCACGTGGGGCGCGCCCACGGCGAGCAGCGCCTCGACCTCGCGCCGGAGGCGCGCGCCGGCGCCGCGGCGATCGGCGCGCGCGAGCTTGATGGCCACCGTCGCCCCGCCGTCCTCGCGCTCGGCCTCGAACACGGTGCCGAACCCGCCCTGCCCCAGGATCCGGACGGTCCGGTAGCCTTCGAAGCAGGGCAGCGCGACCGGGACGACCTCGGTGACGTCGAGGACGGTCGCGTCATCCGGCAACGACGACGGGCCCAGCGCGCCGCACTCGGGGCATACGCCCTCGTTCCGCCGTCCGCAGGACGGGCAGCGCCGGGCCTCGATGGGCGCGCGGTCCGGCCCCTCGTCGGGTGACGCCTCCGAGCGCACGCCCACGCCTACGGGGGCAAGAACGACGTGACCACCTGGTCCGTGCGCGCTGAGGAGGGGTTCGCGGGGTTGTCGAGGCATTGGGCGTAGAACCCCCCGTCGGAGCTCACGACGCTGCACACCGTATCGCAAGAGCCCGCGATCGTGATAGGACCACACGGCCGCGTGGTGCTCGCCCCAGTCCCGGGGTCGACGTCCATGTGCCCGGCCGCGCAGTCACGCTTGAGCGCCCGCGCCCTGGTGACGCCCGTGGGCGAGTAGCAGGCGTGCGCATACGGGGTCGAGCCGAACAGGTTCCCCCAGAACGCGCCCTCGCGCACCGTGTAGCTGGCGCGCTCCGCCGCGCCCGAGGCCAGGAACGGCTGACCGGAGCGCAGGGAGATCAGCACCGAGACGCCGTACCAGTTCGTCCTCGAGAGGAGGCACGCCGAGATCCAGCTCTGGAAGTAGGGATCGGTGATCGGACCGTACACCCACCAGTCCGCGATCCCGAGGTCGCCTCGGTAGGTCTCTGAACGGACGGTACCGCTGCTGTCGGTCCACGAGAACGAGAGCGACTGGTCCGGCCGGAGGCCACAGCTGACCGTGTACCGCAGAAGCTCCCTTGACAGGTCGCCGTTGGGTCCTGGATTCTGGACGGCTGCGCGCGAGCCCGGGCTGAGCCCGGCCCAGGTGAGCGGGTTCGCGGCGAGCGCGGCGGGGGTGAGCGCGGTCGAGTTGAGGGAGTTTTTCCAGAGCGCATTGCTGAGGATGCTGTTGGTGCTGAGGACAGCGTCCTCGGCCTCTGCGACTGGTTCCTCGGTCTCGTCGTCGATCTCGGCCCCGATGCAGGCGGTAGTAACCAGAGGTATTGCGAGCAGCGCAACAGTCCGTGTCCAGCAAAGGAACATCTTGTTCCCCCTTTCAGCGACGGGTCCCGGCCGGCGGTTCAGTGTCGAGGTGCGGCCAAGTTTAAGTTACCATTTAGAAACGCTCCTGAGTATACCGGTTCATCAAGATCATCCTCGAAGGGGACAGCAGCGCGCGCCGCGGCCCGTGACGCGCCGCACGGTGGGGCAAGATGACGAAAGAGGACGAGACGAGGCCATTTTCGGAGGTCGAGCGGGCCAGCGCGCGCGGCGAGCTCCCGCCGGGGACCCTGGCCGGCGAATACATCCTCGAAGGATTCATCGCGCGCGGCGGCTGCGGGGTCGTCTATGCAGCGAGGCACGCCCGTTCAGGGAGGCCCGCCGCCGTCAAGGTGCTGAGCGAGGCGGTAGCCCACTCGCGCCGCGTGGTCGAGCGATTCGCGCGCGAGATCGAGGCATTACGCCTCATCTCCCACCCCAACATCGTAGAAATTTACGAAGTAGGTGAGCTGAACAACTATCAGCCGTTCTACGTGATGGAGCGCCTGGAGGGGCAGACGCTCGATGCGCTGATCAGGGCCGAAACCCGGCTCGCGCCGCGGGAGGCGCTCGAGCTGTTCGAGCCCATCTGCGCGGCGCTGGGGGCCGCGCACGCCGCCGGCATCATTCACCGCGACGTGAAGGCCAGCAACATCTTCATCTGCTCCGGCAAACCACGGACCGTGAAGCTGCTCGACTTCGGCATCGCGAAATTGATGGGGCCCGAGGAGGGCTCGACCTGGCTGACCACCGCCGGAAGAATGCCCGGGACGCCATCGATCATGGCGCCCGAGCAGATCCTGGGCGGCCCCATCGATGCGCGGGTGGATGTTTATGCGCTCGGAGTGCTCCTCCATCGCATGTTGGTCGGAAGATTACCATTCCACACACATGACATGGATGAGATGGTGCGGAAGCACCTCGAGGAGCCGCCGATGCCCCCGAGCTTGCGGGTGCCGCTTCCTCTCGAGCTCGACGCGGTGGTGCTTCGCTGTATGGAGAAGCGGCGGGAGCGGCGGTTCGGCTCGGTCGAGGAGCTGGTGCGGGCGCTCCGGGAGGCGATCGGCGAGCCCGCGTCGGGGACGAGGGGCGGGCCGGATCCGACGCAGCCGGCGGTGGGCGTGTACCTGGAGGTGAGGACGCGCGGCGGCTCCGACGATCTCGACGACGCGCTCGCGGCGGACATCGGGCAGGTGCTCGACACGGCCGAGTCGCAGCTCGAGCGCGCGGGGTTCATCCTGGCCTCGACGACCGGCAACGAGGTGCTCGGCGTGCGCCTCTTGCCCGCCGGGGCGGACGCGGAGCGCGACGAGCGGCGCGCGGCGCTCCGGGTCGCGGCGGCGCTGCACGAGGCGGTGGTCCGCCGCGCGGGGGCGGACGCGCGCGTGCACGTCAACGTGAGCGTCCACGCGGACGACGTGCAGGTGCGCCCGGCGGCGCAGCCCGAGATCCTGGGGGGCGCGCTGATGTGCGCGGGCGAGTGGGCGCCGGCCGGCGAGGAGCCGGGGGTCTTCGCGACGCCGAGCGCGACCGCGGGCCTCGTCGGCGAGGAGCTGCGCCCCATCCGCGGCGCGTGACCCATCTCGAGCGCGGCCCGCGATCGCGGCGAGCGCCCGCGCTTCCGGGCGCGTCAGCGCAGCGCGTGGGTGCGGGTCATCCGGTTCGCGAACGTCGACAGCGTGTAGGTGCCGATGCCGACGATCACCTCGAGGGCCTGCTCGGCGGTGAAGCCCGCGCCGAGGAAGGCGTCGAGATCGGCGTCCGAGACCTGGCCGCGCTCGCGCAGCGTCGCCTCGGTGAACGCCGCGAGCGCCTGGAGGCGCGCGTCGGGCGCCGGCCTCCGCTCGAACAGCGCCGCGGCGACCTCGGGGGGCGCCCCCGCGCGGAGGAGCAGCCCGCGGTGCATCGCGCGGCAGAGATCGCAGCCGTTCGCGCCGGCGACGACCATCACCACGACCTCGCGCTCCACCGGCGAGAGCGTGGCCCCCTCGAAGACCGAGAGGAGCTCGTCGAAGGCGCGCACGAGGAGCGGCGAGGTCGCGAAGCGCGCCGAGGGCAGCGGCAGGAAGCCGAACTTCCGCGAGGTCCGCTCCAGCGCGGCGCGGGCCGCCGCGGGCGCCGTGTCGAGCGTGTGCGCGGGGAAATGAGGGGATGCGGCGGCCTGGGCAGGGGAAGCAGCGGTCTGGGTCATGCGGGTGTCTCCTGAATTGGTTGTCTATGCAATCAATTGGGGATGATGAGGCCGGCGGGGGGCGGGCCGCGCTCAGCCCTCGGGCTCGAGGTTCGCGAGGATGCGCTGCAGCGTGCGCCGGGTCGTGAGCAGATCGT
This sequence comes from Sorangium sp. So ce836, assembly GCF_028553905.1. Taxonomy (NCBI): domain Bacteria; kingdom Pseudomonadati; phylum Myxococcota; order Polyangiales; family Polyangiaceae; genus Sorangium; species Sorangium sp. So ce836. Next base: position 9,394,144 of record NZ_CP102233.1, read on the forward strand.
CCTCCGGGATGCCGGCGCGCAGCGCGTCCACGAGGGCCTTGGCCTCGCCCGACAGCTCCTTGCGCAGCGTGCGCCCGCGCGCGGTGAGGTAGACGAGCCGGGCGCGCCGGTCCGTCGGGTCGTGCCTCCGCTCGACGAGCCCGTCGCGCTCCATGAGCGCGAGGATCCGGCTCATCGTGGGCACGTCCCGGAAGGTGCGCTCGGCCAGGTGTGTCTGCGTGACGCCCTCCTGCTCCCACAGGCGGACGAGGACCATCCACTGCTCGGGCGTGATCTCGACGCCGTGCGCGCGGAAGCGCCGGTACATCGCGGCGCGGGAGGCGAGGTACACGCGCGCGACCCAGTAGCTGAGGGCGTTGTCGAGGATGATCCCCCCTTCGGCCGTGAACTGGTCGCGCATGATGGCCGAGCGTACCGCAGAAGAATTAATTGTCAATACAACCAATTGTCCGGCGCGCCGCGCGGGGCTCGCTGGCGCGGCCTGTGCGAGCCCGCCTGCGGTCATGGCGACGCAGGCGGCGAGCGGCGCGGGGCGCGCCTCGGCGTGGCCGGCGAGGCAGAGGAGCGGCGTCGAGAGGACGGGCGCGCCGCAGGACCGCACGCCGAGCAGCGGGACGTCGCCGTGCTCCGTCGAGCGCCGCCGGGCGGCTCCTCGGCGCCAATCCACTGCCGGCGAGCGCCGCCGGGCGGCGTTCGGATGCGAGCCCCCTTCCCCTCGATCGCCGACCGACGGCGCTCGGCGCAAACCAACTCTCGGCGATCGCCGCCCGCCGGCGCTCTCGCGTAAGCCCTCTTACTCAAGATCGCCGCCCGGCGGCGCTCGGCGCAAACCAACTCTCGGCGATCGCCGCCCGGCGGCGATCTTGCGTAAGCCCTCTTACTCGCGATCGCCGCCCGGAGGCGCTTCGGCGTAAGACATCTTACTTGAGATCGCCGCCTGGAGGCGCTTCGGCGTGAGACATCTTCCTCGAGATCGCCACCGACCACCGATCGGCGCAAGTGGACAGCCTCGCACCCCCTGGCAGGCGGCAAAAAAAGAAAGATGGCTTACCTCAACGGGGTGGAGGACGGCAGTTCGAGCAAGGTGCCCAACCTTCGCGCGTCCTGGCGCGGGCGTGGTGCTCGTGCCGAGGAGGTGAGGAGCGCCGGGCTCAGGCGCCGTCGAAGGAATCGTCCGCGTCGGCGACGGCGTCGGCGGCGGGCGGCGCGGCGTCGTCGGCCGGCGCGGGCTCGGCCGCGGCCTCGGCGCCGCCCTTGCGCCCGCGCCGGTCGGCCCGGGTGGACTCGCGGCGGAGCCGGCCGAGCAGGCGGTCGACGGTCTCGGCGCTCGCGGTCTTCTCGAGGGCGAGGTTCGTCTCGACCGCGCGGGCCATGCGGATCCAGGCGTTGCGGGCGTTCAGCACCTCACGCGGCGTCGCGCCGTCCGTGTTCGACGGGGCGCTCAGCGCGAGCTGCTCGCGCTGCGCCTCCACCTTCTCGATCTCGAGCGCGGCCGCGACCCAGGCGTCCACCACCTGCGCGAGCGGCCCCTCGGGCGTCTTCAGCTTCTTGAGCAGCTTCTCCGAGGCCTCGTCGAGGCGCGACCGGAGCAGCTTTGCGTCGCCCGCCTGGTCGCCATAGCTGCGCGAGATCGCCCGGAGCCCCGCCGGGGCGAGCCGATCGCGCAGGTCGAGGAGCGCCGCGGCGAGCTCGGGATCGTCGGTCATCTCGGCGAGCGCGCCGAGGTAGTTGTACGCCCCGCGGAGCTTGCGGTCGTGCGTCGCGTCGAGCGCGAGCGCGCGCTCCATGAGCGCCTTCGCCTGCTGCTGCAGGCTGGAGCCGAGCCGCTGCGTGGTCAGGATCCGACCGTGCGCCTCCTCGACCGCGGGCAGGAGCGGCGCGAGCAGCGGCAGCGACGTGAACACCTTCCGATCCTGCGCCGGATCGAGCCACGGCGCGGAGATGTTGACCATCGCCTGGGGGCTGAGATTGCGATAACCCATGAGATACCCTCCTTTGGTCAGGGGCGCCCCGAGTCTCGGCGCCGGTCGAGCTCGATGCAACCTTGCGGCACCTCTGCGGCCGTCGCGTTCGTGCTGGGTCGCTGGGGATCCCGGTGTCCACCTCGATCCGCGGCCGCTCCTCCACCAGTCGCCGCCCCGAGCGAGCGGCGCCCCCAGCGAGCGGCGCTTCCCGGCGGCTAAGCCGGCTTTCCACGTCAGCGACGGCGCCGAGCTCGCCTCGAGCGTCTCGACGGCGATGCGCCCGAGCTCGGCCGAGTGGACGACGGCCGCCCAGGAGAATGGCTACGGATCCACCCAGGTCCAGACGTCCGAGAAGAGGCACATGTAGATCGTCGCCTCGCCCATCAACACCCCATCCATATCCACATCCGGCACCACCTCGTTCCCGAGCTCCGGCGGGATCGTCTGGTAGCCGGGGTACGTGGCCTCGATCTCTTCTGCGACCGCCGCCGGTATCTCGTCTGGCTCGCCCCTACTGTGGATTCCATAATACGGCCCGAGAAGGCTCACGTGGAAGCTGAGCGAAGCCCTGCTGCCGAGCGAGGGAGCGGGCTCGAAGTCCTTGGGGCGATAGATGCGGGCCGAGTAGGCCGGGGCAACCCCTCCCGCGAACAGGTCGATAGACTCGTTTTGAAGTCTGTATCGTTCGTACATGCGGTGAATCATCGCTTCCCACGTTGTATACTCCGCACGTCCACGGTTTGCGGCTTCCACCAAGCGGCGGTGCTCCTCCGTGTCCTCGTAGACGCGCTCGCCCGGAGGCACATAGATGCGCTGCATTTTCTGCACCCCCCGCGGGTAGAAACGGTAGACGACGTCGAGCAGCTCGGAGCGGGTCATTTTCATGGATTCGTCACCGACGCGCCGAGCAGCGGATACGTGGACTTGAACGCGACCTTTGCCTTGCCGGCAAAATCTTTGCAAAGATCCCCGGCGGGAGATTGTAGTCCATGACGTTCGCGACCGCCTCCGTAATTTCTTCGCTGAGGTTGGCCGCACGAATCGGATCAATTTTTCCCATAAACTCAGTCCGAATCGGCATTTTGATGGTGATAGCGCAGTACCACTCGGTGGTGCCGCGTGAGGATCTGTGCGTGAACTTCAGGTTTGCCTTGGCCTGTTGCCACCCGCCTGCGCTCCCCCGGCCGTCATCCTTGACAATCGTAACAAATGGAAAGTCCGACGGATCGAAATCCACGTACACAAAGTGAGCCATTCCAGGCTGCGGACACTTCGAGCTGCAGGCACCGCTACAGCTCAAGAAGGTCGCTCCGCCTCCCGTTACATCGCCGAATCCGGGGCACGGGTCTCGCGGGCTGTCCGGGCTATATGCCGGGCTCTCCGAGCTGTCGCTCGGCCTCTTGTCTTCGTCTTCGAGGTCGGACTCGTTGCACGCGATCTTGCGCTCGCTGCCATCGTACGGGCCGTCCGGCTCCGCCCCGAAGTCACCGGATGCGGCGGAGGTGTAGATGGGGACGGGATCCCAACCTGGACCTGCACCTACCCCCGAGCTTCGTTCCTCGACAGGATAGCAGTCTCCTATCGTCCAGTTGCACGCCGAAACCGCCAGAGCGGCGGCGCCCATGGTCGCCAGTAGACTCGTTCTTATGCTCATTGGGTACTCCATCGAAGCACAGGACCAACAACAATGACGACGGACACGCAGCCCGGGAGCACCAGGCTGCTCCCGCCGACCCAGTTCACGTTGGCGCTCATCGACACGCCCAGCGGTCCGGCAACGTACGCGTTGGCCTGCGCGTGGCCACCTACGGCCAAGCCGCCGACGCGGCCGCACAAGGTGATACCGCACGCCGGCATGACATAGAACGCGACCGAGGGCCCCGCGCTGACGTTGCCGTCCTTCCACGCGTACCCGATGTTAGCCGAGGTCTGGTTGTAGACCCCGGGCCCGTCCTCCTGGGTCGCGGGTAGGATCGTGCACAGGTCGTGCACCGTGAACAGGATCTCTCGCTGGATGGGCCACGCGATGCCCGCGTGCGGCCCCACCGCGAGGCGCGGAACGGTACCGGCCTGCAGCCACCCGAGGCTCACACCGGCGCTCAGCTCGGGCGCTTCTACGGGCGCCGGGACAACAAGGAGCGGGAGGACAACCCCTGCTGCCCATGAGATCCGTCGCTGTGACGCCCTCACCGTCACCCCCCGGTTGGAAGCCTTTGGCCGATGCGCGCGCTGCGCGCTGAGGACCGCGCGCCATTGTTCCGGCCGTGGGATGGACGTCAACGACAAATTCTGCGGCGAAACCAGAGCGCCTCGGGGTCGCCCCGTCCCGAACGTGCGCAGGTGCGCAGGCAGTAGCGCCGTGGCTGCGCCGGAGCGGGCGCGCGGCGCGCCCTCGCTGATGCTCCGGCGCCATGTGCGCCGGCGTGTCCGAGCTCGATCCGGCGCGCGCGCCGAGCTCGCACGCCGAGGCTGGTGCCGTTGCCTCGCCCATGGTATCGGCCTCTGTTCGGAGCTCGATCATGACGTGTCTCGCGGCGCCGACGTCGGCGCTGCGCGGAGGGTCCTGGATGCGAAAGATTCATATTGCTTTGGGTGTGAGCTCACTGGCGGATTCCATCACGGATTACACGCGGCGCCTGGCGGCCCAGCCGCAGGTGATCGTGCCGCGCCAGTGCGCGCTCTGGCGCACCGACGCGGTGAACTTTTCGATTCGCCAGCTCCCCGATGGCGGGGCTCCGGGATTGCGTCATCTGGGGTGGGAGGACGATGACGCCAGCGCCTTTTCCGAGGCTCGGGATTGCAATGGCATTCTCTGGGAAGAGTTCGGTCCCGAGCAGCAGCTGCAAGAGATCCTTGGGCTCTGGCCCGATGCCCAGATCAAGCGCTGACTTTGAGGTGGCGATGAATCGGCCGGAAGAACCTGGACGCCCTCCCCCGGGGCAGTGCGTGCAGTCGATCTCGGCTTCGACCCAGGGCGAGGTTGACGAGCCGTAGCCGCAGGGACGCAATCCGTGCCCTGAATCACGGTTGACACCGCCCCTCCGCACGCGCATCTGGAACGACCTGGAGGATGGGCATGCGCCACAGGCTGAAAATGAAGGCGATCCCTGTTCTTATTCCTCTCGGTCTCACGGTGTGGGCGTGTAACTACGACGTGGGCGAGTGCTATCTGAGGGGGACGGAAGGCGCAGGGGCCGGAGAACCATACCCACCGGGGTCAGCAGCTACGGGGGACGGGTTCGGAAACGGTGACGACGTGGGGAGCGGCGCCACTGAGGAGATGGCAGGGTGCACGCCCGACAAGACATGCACAGACATGTTCGTGGATTGCCAATAGATCGGCGGCAAGTGCATCACGGGATATCCAGGCTGCGACAAATGGGGCTATACACCGTGTGAAAGTTGCCGCGACGCCTGCCAAACGGACGCACCATACCCGCCAGCATGCAAATGCAGATCGTGCGGATTCAGATGATGAACAATCCGATACGGGGCGCAGTCTACGTTGCCATGGGCAGGATTGCCGGAGCGGCTCTAGCCAAGGTTGCATCCCCGGTCGTGGCCGAAGATGACAATCTCCTACTGGGTCCATCAAGAGTCGATCCGAAACGTCATCGTGCTGCGCGCCTTAGATACTGGGGGGGAGAGCCGTCTGCCGATCTCAATGAAGAGCTCGCACGTCCTGATGGGCCGCCGGTCTGCGTGGCGCTTCCGCCGACACCAGGCGGCCTGATGAGCCTCTGTCGGATCTGCGCTTCCGTGGTCGAGCGCGGGCGCACGGTGTTCGTCGTCGATCTCAGCCCAGACGCCGCCGGAGTATTTCCGCGAGGGCCCGGCCCGGGCAGGGCCATATCCCTCAATGTCGCGGATGCTCTGCTACGCAAGCCGCCTGTGGTCCAATGGTCGAAGCTCGAGACAGCTCTCGCGGCTACGCTCTGGAAATTGTGGTGCCGCCGCTCGCCCGTCGCCTTTTCCAGGTTCTGTGCATCTGGGAGCACGTTCCACCCGCAGCTGGCCAACCTTGGGCGTTATCATGCCGGACTCTTTCCCCGACGGGCAGGCCATGGGCTCTACCTATCGCGCTTTGATGAGCTCCTCCTGCGACAGCTATCGCGAGAGTGGCTCTCGCCGGTCAAAGTTTTTGCCAACGCGATCAATGCAAAATCTGAGCTCGACGCATGGTTTTCACACACGGGAGATCTGTACGTAGCCAAACGGCTCAATGAATGGTATCGCCACACGCGGGGCCGTATCATCGAACGGCGAAGCGCGCATCACCCGAGGCCTTCCGAGATGACGAGATGGTGCTTTCGATGGCGTGCGGGGAGCGAGGGGATCCTCGAGGCGCTGCCGAGTCTACAAACGGCCCCGCCTGTCTCTATCGGAGGTGCTACCGCGTATGATCCCGACCACGCATGGGTATGCCGATTCGATGCGCGAGGCGCGCCTTACCTGAGCCGATTCGACGCCGCATCGTCAGGCGACAGGCTGGAATAGGGCGTATCCGATAGCGCCCGTGACGAGGGGCGCGGCCGCGCCTCTCAGGCGGCGCGAGCGGTGGCCACGAGGCCGCCGGCCGCCACGAGGGCGCAGGCGGCGAGCAGCGCGAGGCTCGCCTCGGCGTGGCCGGCGAGGCAGAGGAGCAGCGTCGAGAGGATGGGCGCGCCGTAGGCCAGCACGCCGAGCTGCGAGACGTCGCCGTGCTTCGTCGCGTGATCCCAGGCGAAGAACGCGACGCCCACGGGGCCGAGCCCGAGCGCGAGCAGGCCGAGCACCTGGCCGGCCGTGGGCGCGACCGTGCGCTCGAACGCGAGGTGCCCGGCGAGGCCGAGGGCCGCCGTCGCGGCGCAGGGGCCGACGAGGGCGTCGGCGGGGACCTCGGCGAAGCGGCGCTGGAGCACGGAGTACGTCGACCAGAGGAGCGCGCAGCCGAGCGCGGCCGCGTAGCCGGGCAGGTGCGCGGCGCTCGGGATGACGGCGCCCCCGGCGGCAAGGACCGTCCAGACGCCCGCGAGCCCGAGCAGCGCCCCGGCCACGTGCCTCCAGCGCAGACGGCCGCCGGGCAGCGCCGCCGAGAACAGGACGATGAGCAGCGGCCACAGGTACGAGATCACGCTGACCTGCACGGGCGGCGCGACGGAGAGCGCGTAGAAATAGAGGGCGTGATAGCCGAACAGACCGCCCACGCCGACGAGCCACCAGCCGAGCGGCTGGCGGAGCGCGCCGAGGCCGCCCCGGCCGCGCCGGGCAATCCGCGCCGCGCCGAGGAGCGCCGCGATCGCGAAGGTCGACGCGAGCACCTGGAGCGACGGCAGGCCGCGCACCGAGGTCGAGAGCAGCGTGAAGCTGCCCCAGAGGCAGATGGCCGCGACGCCCGCGAGGGTGGCGGTGCGCCGCGAGGGGCGCGCCGCCGATGTCGCCTCCGCCAGGGCGCGGGGGGCCGCCTTCGCCAGGGCGCGGGGGGCCGCCTCCGCCGGGGCGCGGGGGCCGCCTGCTCGGCCGAGTGACGCCGGACGCTGAGCTCGACCTCGGACATCGCGCGCCATGATCTCACGCGCGCCGCCCGCGCGCCATGCGCGGCGTCCGCGCGCCATGCGCGGCGCCCGCGCGCCATCCGCGGCGCCGATCCGCAGGAGATCGCGGGCAGACGACGCCGCCGGCCCGCCGGAGCCCCGGTGGAGCAGGCCCCGCGCGCCCGCGGCGGCGCGCGTTTCGCTGGACGCTCGGCCGCGGTTCGCCAATCTTTGGACGCATGAAGCTCACGGGCATCGCCGCAGAAACCGTGCAGATCGCGAGCCGGGGCGAGTACACCGCGCCCTCGGGCGCGACGGTCCGCATCCGCGATCGCGTGCTCGCCGCGGTGAAGGCCACTGCGCTTTACCGGCCCGGATCCCTCGACACCTGGGAGCCGAAGGAGCGCCTCGAGCGGCCGACGACCCTCGAGGTCACGGGCGAGACCACGGGGGCCGCCGGCCGTCGGCTCGTCGAGCAGGAGGGCGAGGCCCGCGTCGCGGCCCTCAACTTCGCGTCCGGCAAGAACCCCGGGGGCGGGTTCCTGCGCGGGGCCAAGGCCCAGGAAGAGGACCTCGCCAGGTGCTCCGCGCTGTACGCATGCCTGGTCGAGCAGCGCGAGTACTACGACCAGAACCGCGCCTCGGGCAGCTTCCTGTACACCGATCACCTCATCTACTCGCCGGACGTGCCGTTCTTCCGCGACGACCAGCACAACCTGCTGGAGCGGCCCTTCGCGCTGTCGATCATCACCGCGCCGGCGCCGAACGCCGGCGAGGCGCTCCTGCGCGACGAGGGGGTGGACCAGGACATCCGCGCGGCCCTGGAGCGCCGCGCGGCCATGGTGCTCGCGGCGGCGGGCGCGCACGGGCACCGGTGCCTGGTGCTCGGCGCCTGGGGGTGCGGCGTCTTCCGCAACGACCCGGGCGAGGTCGCCGACGTGTTCGCCCGGTGGCTCGATCACCCGCGCTTCCGCGGCGCGTTCTCGCGCGTGGTGTTCGCTGTGTACGACCGGGGCGCCGACCAGCCGAACTATCGGGCCTTCCGGGATCGGTTCGCAGGGGCGTAGGCGCGCACCGCCCCATGGCCCGCGCGCGGGCCACACCGTGGGAGACCCACGCGCGGGCCACACCGTGGGAGACATACGCCCGAGCTGCGCCGAGGTGGCTCTTTCCGTCTTCCTTCAATGGAAAATCGAGAACGGAAATCGCTCGATTGCTGCTTTCGATTGTCGGACCGTGATGGAGGAGCGAAAATCACGGTTCCGCCTTGAAGACGACTGGTAGCAACTTCGCCGTACGCCTCGCGACGGCCGTCTTCTCCGCGTCGCTCCCGCTCCTCGGCGGGTGCGCGAAGGCCGCGCCCGCGCCGCGGGCCGCCCGGCCAGCGGCCCCGGCGCCGCTCCTCCAGCGCTTCGCCAGCGAGCCCGCGCCGGCGCCGCGCTTCCTCGATCCGGAGCGCGGGCGGAAGCTCCGCGCGGCCGCGCCCGAGGTGCAGGCGCTGGCGCAGCGCACCGCGGAGCGGGAGCGCCTGCCCGCCCTGGCGCTCGGCGTCGTCATCGACGGCGAGCTCGCGATCCAGAAGGTGGTCGGCGTGCGCGACGTCGCGCGGGGCGGGGCGGTCGACGAGCACACGCGCTTCCGCATCGGCTCGATCACGAAGACGCTGACCGCCGCGGCGGTCCTGCGGCTCCGCGACGAGGGGCGGCTGTCGATCGACGCCCCGGCGGCCCGCTACCTGCCCGCGCTCGCCGGCGTCGTCTACCCGACGCGCGACTCGCGGCCGATGACGGTGCGCGACCTGCTCACGCACAGCTCCGGCCTGCCCCGGCTCGGCGTGTTCTCCCCCGCCTCGACGGCGCGCGACCTCACCGAGCGCGAGATCCTGGCCACCCTCGACGGCTTCGGGCTCGAGAGCGCGCCGGGCACCGAGACGTCCTACTCGAACCTCGGCTACTCGCTCCTCGGGCTGCTCGTCGGGCGCGCCGCCGGCGTCCCGTACCGGCGCTACATGAACGACGCGCTGCTCGCGCCGCTCGGCATGCGCGACGCCGCGTGGGACGCCGCCGAGGTGCCGCCCGACGCGCTCGCGTCGCCGCACGTGCGCGCGGGCGACGAGGTGACGCCCATCCAGCCGTGGCGGCTCGGGGCCTCCGAGTCGACCGCGGGGCTCTACGCGAGCCTGTCCGACATGGGCCGGTTCATCGGGCTCCAGCTCGCCGCCTGGCCCGCCCGCGACGCGCCCGAGGCCGGCCCCCTGCGGCGGAGCACGCTGCGCGAGTCGCACATGATGGCGCGCAACGGCTCGGCGTTCCCGGCGGCCGGCGGCGCCGACGGCCCCGGGCTCGGCTGGCACGTGCGCGAGGACTGCGACCTCGGCCACGTGGTGTTCCACAACGGCCTCATCGACGGCTTCTCCGCCTCGGTGATGATCCTCCCGCAGCGCGGCGTCGGCGTCGTCGCGCTCGCCAACGTGGCCGGCGCCGCCCTCGAGTCGCTGAGCACGAAGGTGCTCGGCAAGCTCGAGGCGACCGGCGCGATGGTCGCGCGCGTCGTCCCGCCCTCCCCGTCGGTGCGCCGCGCGGCGCAGGCGGTCGCCTCGGTCATCGGCCGCGCGCGGATGGATCCTCTCGATCGCCGGCTCCGGCCCGGCTGGTTCCCCGACGATTACCTCACGTCGCTGCGGCAGGAGCTGCGGGACGTCGGCGCGAGGGTGGGCGCGTGCGCGCTCGACGGCTCCGCGATGGTCGAGAGCGCCACGTCGGCGCGCTTCGGCCTGCGCTGCGAGCGCGGGGCGCTCTCGGTGGCGGTGCGCGTGGACACCTCGCCGGACCCGCTGATCACCTCGCTCAGCGTCGAGGAGCAGACGGGGGCGATCGCGTGGGAGGGCCTCCGCGCGCGCGCCCGGCCGGCGCGCTGCCGCTGAGCCCGCCGGCGGCCGGCCATCGTGCCACACCTGTGGCAGAGCGCCCCCACACGGACGCGCGGCTGAGCTCGCGGTGACGGCGTGACGGCGACGTACGGAAGCGGCCTGTTTTCCGGGGCCGCCGCGCGGGTGGCTCGCGCCGTGCATTGGGCCGCCACCGCTCACACCAACGGATTGCCGTTGTCCACGAGACTCCGGGACACCGGAGCTCGTTTCAGCGCTATCACGCCCGTCTCGGGCGGTAGCGAGGAGACTGATGATCATGCGAACTCTCGTTCACTCTCTTGCGCTCTCGACCATGCTCGCCCTCGCCGGATTCGGCTGCTCCAGCAACTCGCAGCCTGCGCAGAGCCCCGCTGGCGCCACCTCCCCGGGCGCCACGGAAGGAACGCAAGCGCCGTGGGGCTCGGACGCGAGCGGCACCGGGACGAACGCGGGCACGGGCGTCGGGACGGGCGACGCCACGGGAGCTCCTGGGACCGGCAGCAGCGCGGGTCAGCCCTCGACGGGCGGCATCGGCTCCGGCACGAGCGACCTGGGCTCTGGACAGGGCGCTTCCGGGACGGGCACGGGTGTAACGGGCACCGGCACCGGGAGCACCGGTCTGACGGGCACGGGCACGGGGACCACGGGCGCTGGCGCCACCGGCACCGGCACCCCGGGTGCCACCGGCACGGGCAGCAGCGCGACGGGCACCGGGACCCCGGGCACGGGCGCGGGGGTCCCCGGCGGCTTCCGCGGCGACACGAGCAGCGGCACGCAGTCGCCCACCACCAGCCCGCAGCAGGGCAATCCGCAGAACAAGAAGGGCGGCACGACCGGCACGGGGACCGGCCCCGGCACGCAGAGCCCGGGCGCGGGCCCCGGCGCCACGGGCAGCGCGCCGGGCTCCGGCGCCACGGGCAGCGCGCCGGGCTCCGGCGCCACGCGCTGATCGGGCGGAGCGGCCGCCGTCGTCGCCCGACGGCCCGGGCCGCGCCAGGGCTCGCACAGCGGCGTGACGCTGCGCGAGCCCGCTTCGCCGGACGAGATACCCGATCACCGAAGAAACCGCCAAGGCGCCACGGGACCCGGAGAATTCTCTCTCTCGGCGTCCTCGGCGCCTTGGCGGTTTGTCTCTCTCTCGCCCGATCGCCGCGCCGGCGCGGCGGCGGCTCACCGCCCCGGCGCGGCGGCGGCGGCCCCGGGGCCGGCGCGCCTCCCGCGCGGGCCGGCCCGGGATCACCCGGCGAGCGCGACGGTTGCAACCACATCGCACAACATGGTATTCGGCTCGACCGATCCCGAGGATCGGCTAGTCTAGTCGCGCCCATGCTCCGGGCGTCGAACCGTCCCCCTCACCTGCGGAGGTCCGCTTGAAGCACAACGACGTGGTGGTTTTGATCCTCGGCGGAGGCGTCGGAAGCCGCCTCTATCCGCTCACCAAGCTGCGCTCGAAGCCAGCGGTCCCGACCGGCGGCAAGTACCGACTGGTCGACATCCCGATCAGCAACTGCCTCAACTCGGGCTTCAATCGCATCCACATCCTCACGCAGTACAACTCGGTCTCTCTCCACAACCACATCACGCAGACGTATCGATTCGACGTCTTCTCCGCGGGCGCGGTGCAGATCCTCGCCGCCGAGCAGACGCCGACCCACAGCGACTGGTACCAGGGCACCGCCGACGCGGTCCGCAAGCAGCTGGGCGAGGTCAAGTCGCCGAACCCGCGCGACGTCATGATCCTCTCGGGCGACCACCTCTACCGCATGGACTACGAGCCTTTCCTCGAGCGCCACCGCGAGACCCGGGCGGACGTCACGCTGGCGGTGCGGCCCGTCCCGACCGACGAGGTGTCGCGCCTCGGCATCGTGGACACCGACGACGACGGGCGGGTGGTCAAGTTCGTCGAGAAGCCGAAGGACATGAAGCTGCTCGACGGCGTGCGGCGGCTCCCCGATCCGAAGAACCCGTGGCTCGCCTCGATGGGCGTCTACATCTTCAGCGCGAAGGCGCTCTACGAGATGCTCGAGCGCGACAACGCCTCCGACTTCGGCCACCACATCCTGCCGCGCGCGCTCGACACCCACCGGATGGTGACCTACACGTTCGACGGGTACTGGGAGGACATCGGCACGATCCGGAGCTATTACGAGGCCAGCCTCGCGCTCACCGACTCCAATCCTCCTTTCTCGTTCTACGATCCCCAGCGGCCGATCTACACCCGCCCGCAGTTCTTCCCCCCGGCCCACGTCAGCGCCGGCTCGGTCCTCGACCAGGTGCTCCTCGCCGAGGGGAGCCGGATCATCGAGTCGAAGATCTCCCGGTCCGTCGTCGGGCAGCTCTCGTCGATCGGGCCCCACGTCACGATGTCGAACACGGTCATGATGGGCGCGGACTACGAGGTCCTGTTCCAGGGCCACGCCCCCGAGAGCACGCGGGGTCTCCCGCCCATCGGCATCGGCCGGGGGTGCAGGATCGACGGCGCGATCATCGACAAGAACGCGCGCATCGGCGAGGGCGTGGTGATCCGCAACATTCCGGATCGCGAGGACGCCGACGCCGAGTACTACGCGGCCCGCGAGGGCATCGTCGTCGTCCCGAAGAACGCCGTCGTCCCCCCGGGCACGGTCATCTGAGCAGGCCGCCCGCGCGCCGCGCCAGGCCGGCGGCGAGCTCGCCAGCGCAGGTCGGCGCCGCGGCGCCCGCGCGTCCCGGACAGGCCGACCCGAGGCCGCCGGGCATGGCGCCCTGCGCCATCGGGGCCGCGGTCGCCTCGCCCTCGGTCGGTCCAGGGCGCCGGTCCCCCTCCGGCGCCGGCGGCGCCGGCGCGCTGCCTCCGGCGCCGGCGCGCGGATGCCCCGCCGCGGGCGGCCCCGCCGCGCCCGCCCACTGGCCCCTCGTCGGATGGGCGCCGGTCTGGTAAAGAGCGCCCCTATGCGAATCTGCATCCTCGGCGCTACGGGCCTCGTCGGTCGCGAAACCATCACCCTCATCGCGCGGGCCTGGCCCGGCGCGACGCTCGCCCTGTTCGCGAGCCGGGACCAGGAGCTCACCCTCGACGGCAAGTCGTACGAGGTGCTCGGCGCGTCGCGGCTCGAGGCGCAGGACGCCCCCCGCGGGGACCTCGCGTTCGTCGCCCTGGATGACGAGCACAGCAAGCGGTACGTCCCGCGGCTCCTGGAGCTCGGCTACCGCGTCATCGACAAGAGCAACACGTACCGCACCGACCCGAAGGTGCCGCTGGTCGCCGCCGGGGTGAACTCGAGCATCATCGACGACTCGGTCCGGCTCGTGGCCAATCCGAACTGCACGACCATCCCGCTGACGCTCGCGCTCTCGCCCCTGCGCCGGGAGTTCGGGCTCAGCGCGGTCACGGTGAGCACCTACCAGGCGGTCAGCGGCGCCGGCATCGCCGCCCTCGACGCATTCCTCGCCGACGCGCGCGACGGCTACCAGGCGCTCGACCGGCTGGGCGGCCCGTTCAAGCTGTCGGGCTACGCCGGCAACGTCGTCCCGCACAACGGCGGCACCGACGAGAGCGGCTTCTCCTCGGAGGAGCGGAAGCTCATCTTCGAGAGCCGCAAGATCCTGGCGATGCCGGAGCTCGGCGTGTCCGCGCAGTGCTGCCGGGTCGCGGTCGCCGTGGGCCATTACGAGAACGCGTGGGTGACGTTCGAGCGCCCGGTGGACCTGGAGCGCGCGGCGAGCCTCCTGAGCGATCCGGCGCAGGCGCCGTATGTGAAGTACCTCCCCGGCGCCGCGGGCGAGGGCCTGAGCGCGCTCCACTGCGTGCAGGACCGCGACCGCGCCCTGGTCGGGCGGATCCGCCCGGACGCCCGGGACCGCGACCGGAAGACCGTGTGCATCACGGTGGTCGGCGACAACCTCCGGCTCGGCGCGGCCACGAACGCGGTCCGCATCGCGACGCGCTGGTTCAAGAGCGCCGACCAGGACCTCCAGGCCCCGTGACCGGCGCGCCCGGACGGGCGTGAACCGCCGCGACGGCCGCGGCGGCCGCGATGGCGCGGGCCTCACCCGATCTCACGGGCCAGCAGCCCGCCACCCGACACCGCTCCTCGCCCCTCTGCGTTTCTGTCGGCTCTACCCCCCTGGAGGACTCAAGACGATGACGACCGGGCAGCCGCTCATGATCCTCGTCGCCGGGCCCTATCGCTCCGGCACCAACGACGACCCCGCCCTGATCGCCGCCAACGTTCGCGCCATGAACGACATGGCGGTGCGCCTGTTTCGCGCCGGCCACCTCCCCGTCCTCGGCGAGTGGTTCGCGCTGCCGCTCATCGAGCACGCCGGCTCGCGCCAGATCGGCGACGAGATCTTCAACGAGATCTTCCACCCCGTCGCCCGCCGGCTCGTCGCCCGCTGCGACGCCTGCCTGCGGATCGGCGGCCCCTCGAAGGGCGCCGACGAGATGGTCGAGCTGTCCCGATCCCTGGGCAAGCAGGTCTTCTTCAGCCTGGACGAGGTGCCGAGCTGCGGCTAGCTCCACCCGCCAGGAGTCCGGCCAGCGATCCGGAGAGAGAGAATTCAACGCAAAGGCGCAAAGACGCAAAGGCGAAGGCGCAAAAGCGCAAAGGCGCAAAGAACAAATATTATTCTTTTTTGCGTCTTTGCGCCTTTGCGCCTTTGCGTTAGAATTCTCTTCGCTCGCGAGGCAGATCCCTGGCGGGACTGTCCCGTGGGGGCGGACCGTCGCGATCCGTCACATCCCCGGGCAATTTGGGAGGGCGTGACGACGGATCGCACCCCCTAGATGGAATGAGGCAGCCCACGGCGCGCCTGGACCCATGATGCCGACCGTACCGACCCAAGCCTCTGCTCGACGCGTTCGCGCGGCGGGGCCTGCGAAGACAGCCCGCCGCACCGTGGAGGTCGGCCCATCGGCAGCCGAGGGTGCTGGAGTGCTCGGAGGCGTCAAGGGTTCGCGAGCGGAGCTCGCCGGCTCCGCCGCCCTTGACTCCCCCTGCGCGCTCCAGCCGGACAAAGCTGCGGGCGATGGGCGGACGGAGGCCTCCGGCGGGGGCTCCAGGCTCCGGAGAGGAGCGAGCAAGAAAGAGCCGCTCGGAGCAGCGAGCAATGTGGCTGACCTCTCGCCTGCAGGGTTGCCTGCGGGCACCCCCACGCGTTCGAGGACGCAGAAGACGGGGGCCCAGGAGAGGTCAGCCATGCGAAGTGTAGCGCTGGATCTGGGGGTCCATGAGATCTCATTCTGCGAGGTGGCGGGCGGGGCCGTGGTGCTACGGCGCACGGTTCGCTCGCTGGATTCGCTGCAGGATCTCCTCGGCCCGTCGTCCTCGCCGGCCCGGGTGGCGATCGAGGCCTGCCGCGAGGCCTGGGCGGTGCACGACAAGCTGCGCGACTGGGGTCACGACGTGCTGGTCGTCGACACCACGCGAGCTCGTCAGCTCGGCATCGGCCAGCACGGCCGCAAGAATGACCGCCTTGATGCCGAGGCGTTAGCGCGCGCCGTCGAGCGCGGGGGCATTCCACTCGCACACGTGCTGTCGCCTCACCGGCGGGCCATTCGCCACCAGCTGGCCGTCCGGCGCGCGTTGGTTGAGACGCGGGCCCAGTACGTCACTACCGTGCGCGGCATCCTGCGCGCTTGCGGACACAAGCTCGCGAGGTGCACCACCGAGGGATTCCTCACGGTGCTGAGCGCGGCAGCTGGTCCTCCCCCGGTTCCGCGGACAGTCTCACTATGCCGCGCGCGCGGTCACGTAGGTCTTCAATTCGAACTCGATCGGGCTCATGTAGGCGAGCCGTGAGTGCCGTCGTTTCAGGTTGTAGAAGTTCTCGATGTAGTCTCCGATCGATGCGATGGCGGCCGCTCGCGTCGGGTAGCGCTCGTGCTCGACCAGCTCCGCCTTCAGCGTCGCGAAGAAGCTCTCGGCCACGGCGTTGTCCCAGCAGTCGCCGGCGCGGCTCATGCTCGGGATGAGCCCGTGGGTCCCGAGCACGAGCCGGTAGTCGTCGCTGGCGTAGGGGCTGCCACGATCCGAGTGGTGCACCAGCCCAGGCGCCGGCCGCCGCGTTCCCAAGGCGAACGCGAGCGCGGTGAGCGCCAGGGCGCGATCGTTGAACGCGCTCGCGGCCCAGCCGACCACGCGGCGCGAGAACAGGTCCAGGATCACGGCCAAGTACAGCCAGCCCTCGCCGGTGGGAATGTACGTCACGTCCGTCACCCAGACCTGGTTGGGCGCTCGAGCATCGAATTGCCGCTCGATCACATTCGGGGCGATCGGGCCGTTGTGCCGCGAGTTGGTGGTGCGGCGGAAGCGCCGCTTCCTCCGAGCCGCGAGTCGTTGAGCTCGCATCAGCCGCTCGACCCGTTTCTTGCCGACACGCATGCCGCGAGCACGAAGTTCCGCGTGGATGCGCGGACTGCCGTAGCGGCCACGGCTCTTGTGGTGCACGGCCCTGATCTGTGCGCTCAGTTGAGCGTCGGACTTGGCCCGCGCGGACTCCGAGCGCTTGGCCCACCCGTAGTAGCCGCTGCGCGAGACGAGCAGCACCGCGCACAGTACCAGCACCGGGTAGTGCGCCTTCTCCGCGTCGATGAACTCGAACCTCACTCGTTTTCCTTCGCGAAGAAGGCCGCCGCTTTTTTTAAGATCTCGCGCTCCATCTCCAGCCGCTTCACGTCGCGGCGCAGCCGCTGCAGTTCCTCACGCTCCGGCGTCGTCAGCGCCCCCGGCGGGCCGTGGCCCGCGTCGGTGTCCGCGCGCTTGATCCAGTCGCGCAGCGCCGTCTCGGTCAGGTCGAGGTCCTTCGCCACCTGGCCGATGCTCCGGTCGCTCGCCTTCGCCAGCCGTACCGCCTCCGCCTTGAACTCGGGCGTGAACGCCCTCCTCTTTCTCCGTCCCATCCCTGCCTCCTGGTGCCGTCGGGGGTGTCGACGGAAGCGGGGGAGGACCAAGCCTTGCCGGCCGAGACTCGCCAGCTCGTTGGACCTCTGGTGACAGCGCTGGAGATGCTCACCCCTCAGATCGCGCTGGCCGATGCCGCGCTCGAGCAGCTGTGCACCCACGAGCCGGTGATCGTGCGGCTGACCACGGCTCCCGGCGTGGGGCTGGTCGTCGCTGCCGCGTTCGTCTCGGTGGTGGACGAAGCCAAGCGCTTTCACCACGCCCACCAGCTCGCCTCCTATCTCGGCCTGGTCCCCCTGGAGGACACCTCCGGGGGGCGCGGCAAGCAGCGGCTGGGCTCGATCACCAAGCAAGGCAACGGCTATCTGCGCGCGCTGCTGACGCAGGCCGCGCACACGATCCTGCGGCACAAGAGCGGCGACGACCCGCTGCGCCGATGGGCAAAGGCCATCGATGAGCGCCGGGGTCGCCACGTCGCGGTCGTGGCGCTGGCGCGGCGGTTGTCGGGGGTGCTGTGGGCCATGTGGCGCGACGGCATGGTCTACGATGCGCAGAGCGCAGCGGTCGCTTCGGCCAAGGGCCTGCGGCTGCAAGCACAGTCGATCGAGCAGCAGGCGCAAAGCATGAAGGAGGCCGCGGCCAAGGCGCGCCGCCGGCAGCGCTCGATCGACAAGGGACTCGGCGTCGCTCGGGCAACGGCTCGGTCGAGGCCGGTCTCGACCTCAAGGAGGGCCTCGATGCACTGACTTTCCCCCTACGGGAACGTGCGCCACGAGCGCGTCACGCTGGGAGCGTGAAAGAGGGCCACGTGGATGAGCGCGGAAGCCTTCCGGGTGACCGGCCTGTGGGTCGAACATGCCGTCCCCTAGAATGCGCCTCCACGGTCCCGTTTCGGACCCCAGTGTGCATCCAGGCCACCAGGGCGACCGCCGGCCTGTGAATGCGGATCGTCGATCGAGCCACAGCTCGCTCCTGCGGACGCGACGAGGCGCTCAAGCACAAGCGGAACGACGCCCGACCAGGGCGAAGGGAGATGTCCATGCCGAAACGACCTGCACTGACGACGCCGAGCGCCGCCGCTGCCGAGCCGAAGCCGGCCAGCCGCGCAAAGAGAGCGCTCAAGCCCTTGACCTCAGGGCTGCCTCATCGTCGGGTGGCATGGACCCAACCCGGGCCCAATGGTCAAGCCCCGGGCCTGGGGAGCTCGCTGTGACCGCTCCGTCGCCTCGGGCGGCCGTGATCGCCTCGCTCGCCGGCACCCTGAGCCGCGCTGTCGCCCTCGGGGATGAGGTGGCGGCCCGGGTCGTTCACGAGGCGATCGGTCGCCTGTTCGGGCTGCCGGTGGCACCGGAGCGGTGAACAAACTTGGGCCGAACGTCGAGCTCGCCGCTCGCGTCGACTCGCTGCCGGAGCCTTGCCGCTCGCCAGCGCCCGCGGACTCTGCTGAGATCGCCCGCGCGCAGTGGTTGCGCGCCGAAGCGCCCCGGCGACCTCCGGCAAAGTGATATTGGCAAGCAGCAGGCCTGTGCCGGGGAGGCAAGCGCGAGGGCGTACGCGGCGCTCGACCTCTCGCCGCGATGATGCCTGGCGACGCCTTGGCGGAACTGCGGACGCCACAGGGAGCGGTGAGAAAAGGAGCGGCGAAGGGGCTCCTGCATGTTGGCACGGATGCCGCCGGGTTGCGGAGCCATGTTGGCTTCAAGCGGCGCCTCCGTTGCTTCTGCTGGACCGGGTGCGGTGCATCTTGCGCCGTGGGCGACGTTTCCGGCGGGGTACGCGCCCCATCGCCCCGACGAGACGGTCCTTCATGGGCTGGTCGAGAGAATCTCGAATCGTTCCTCGCGCACGCGCGCGAAACCTACGAGCGGTCGCTACCTCGGTACGTAGAGCAGGCGTTTCGCTGTTACCTGCGCTGCGGAGTCTTCGCGCATGGATTTCTACGGTTCCATTGCGATGAGTGCGGTCAGGACCTCCTGGTCGCGTAAGGTGTCCGCCCGGCGCCTTGCCGGCTCTCGCCGGTAGGCTCGCGCATCGTCCGCACGACGTCCTCGATGCTCGTGGTAACGGGCAGGGTGGCGAGCTCGTCCGACATCTGTCGTGCGCAACGCTCGAACCTGAGCTTCACCGCGTGCAGCGGAGGGCCTCGGGCGTCTTGACGAGGCACGAACCACGACGACGATCACCACGTCGAGCGCACGGAGGTGCCGCATGTCCGAGGAGGAGATCGAGAGCGACCCCAAGCAGAAACACGCCCCCCGACCCGCCGGCTCCACACAGGGGAGCAGAGCGGATGAGAGCCCTCGCCCCCTGCGACCCCGACGCCACTGGGCAAGCTGCAGCAAACGCTTCCCGAGGACGGCCACTGAGATCGGCCGGACGACTGAATACCCCCTCCGGCGATCATGACGCTGCGGCCTGCCCGGAGACCCAAGCGCCAGTCCTCCAGCGCAAGTAGCCCCAACACCGGGGCAAGTAGCCCCAACACCGGGCAGGAGATCGCGGCATTCTCCACCTGCGCGGAGATCGGACCTCGCCTCGAACCGCGGAGGCCTACGTGATGGCCGACCCCCTCCGGCCCGACGCTTCGGGGCCGCCCCCGTCCTCGGAAATGCGCGCGCCGGCGCCGCCTCCCACCGCGGTCCTGCCGGCGGCCCCTCCGGAGCCCGCGCGGGAGCGAAGGGCGCTCGCGGTGCTGGCGATCGCCGCGGTCGCGGCCATGGTGTGGATCACCCACCCGGTGGGGATCGGCATCCTCCTCGGCACGCTCAACGCCTTCACGATGCAGCCGTTCTACGAGCGGATGCGGGCGCGCGGGCGTCGACCCGCGGTGGCGGCGGCGATCGCGGTCGGGCTGTCGTCGATCGTGATCGTCGCGGTGCTGGCCGGGATCTCATCGCTGCTCGTAGGCCGGGGCGTGGTGCTGGCGGGGGCGCTCATCGCCGCGCTCTCCCCCGGGGCCCCGGCCCGGGAGCGCGTCGTCGAGTGGACCCGGCGCCTCGAACCGCTCGGGCTCCGCGCCGACGATCTTCCCGCCCGGCTGCGCGACGCCGCGGCCGATCTCGCCGCCCGCGCCGCCGGCATCGCGGCGTTCGTCGCCTCGGCCAGCTTCAGCGCTCTGCTCGGCTTCTTCTTCGTGTCGATGACCACCTATTTCGTCCTTCGGCACTGGACCTCGCTCGCGCGC
Organism: Sorangium sp. So ce836; assembly: GCF_028553905.1. NCBI lineage: Bacteria > Pseudomonadati > Myxococcota > Polyangiales > Polyangiaceae > Sorangium > Sorangium sp. So ce836. Next base: position 9,414,597 of record NZ_CP102233.1, read on the forward strand.
CGCGCGGAAGACGTGCTCCCGCTGCACCCACGCCACACCCGCGCGTTGCTCGACGAGTTCCGGGTCGTCGGCCGGACGACGCTCCTCGGCACCGTGCTCACCGGAATCGCGCAGGGGTTTCTCGCGGCGATCGGCTTCCTCATCACGGGGATGCCCGAGGCGGCGTTCTTCGGCGCCGCGACGGCGGTGGCCTCGCTGATCCCCGCGGTCGGCACGCTGCTCGTCTGGGTGCCAGCGGGCGTGTACCTGATCCTCACGGACCACATCGCCATGGGGATCGTCGAGCTCGCGTGGGGGGCGCTGGTGGTGGGGGGCATCTCCGACTACGTGATCCGCCCGCGGCTCGTGGGCCGGGGATCGAGCATGCCAGCGCTCTTCACGTTCGGCGCGCTATTTGGTGGGGTGGAGACGTTCGGGCTGATCGGACTCTTGCTCGGGCCGCTGGTGATGGCGCTGGCGATCTCGACGCTGCGGATCTACGTGGCGGAGACGAAGGGGAGGCGCTCGGAGGGCGAGGCTCGGAGATGATCGAGGTGGCGAGATCGACGCTCAATCGTCCATCGTGCTCCTGGCTGCCGCCCCGGGGCAGGTCTCGACGCCGCGCGCAAGCTTCCGGTTCACCACCGCCCCCACGAGGAGCGCTGCCGTGAACAAGTACAGGCCGATCATGGTCACGCCGATCACCGCGAGCCCCGCCAGGTAGGCGCCGCCATCTCCCGCTTTGGCGATGTAGAACGCATAGGCGAAGCCGAACAGGATCTCGAGCGCGACGGCGAGCAGCGCACCGGGGAGGATCGGCACGCCACGCCGGGCCCGGGGCGGGATGCCGACCCGGTACAGGGCACAGACGTACGCGAGGACGATTCCCGCGCTGACGCAGAAGCGGAGAAGGCGGCTCGCCAGGGTCGGGGCTTCGGTCGCCCGCGGCAGCGGGATCCACCGCCCGAGCCCACCCATCGCGCCTTGGAGCGCGGGGCCCAGGGACGCGAGGAGAGCGACCGCGACCGGCAGGGCGATGCACATGCCGATGGCGAGCAGGCGCTTCTTCCACCAGGGACGCGCGATCCCGGTCCCGATCTCGAGGGAGTCGAAGATCGAGTGCACGCCGCTCGAGGCGAGCCAGATGAAGACCGCTGTGCTCCCGACGCCCACCGAACCCTCGTTCCAGGTGGCGAGGTTGATCAGCTCGGCGCTGACGAGCTGGCGGGCCGCTGCCGGGAGCGGGCTCAACAGCTGCACGACCGCGCTCCAGTTGTTCATCGAGAAGCGCCCGGCAAGGAGACCCGCGACAGCGGCGAGCGGCACGAGCGAGAGAAATAGCCAGAACGCCGTCTCGGCGGCGAGGCCGAGGACCCTCATGCGATCCAGGCAGACGAGCACGTCCTTCGACCAAGCGCCGGCGCGTGAAAACCGCCGCTTCCATCCCGCCAGCTTCAAGATGTGCAGCCGACGCATCGATGCCTCCCACCTCGGGGCTCCATGGGCTCCTCTTCTGCATCCGGAACCGCCCTCCGCGTCCTCCTCCCGTAGCTCCCTCTCGCGCAGCCGCGCGACGGAGCCGGCTCTCTGCCGATCCACCTCGGCGGTGTGCTTCTCCAGCCGATCGCACGACCGCGACAGCGCCCGTGTCGAGCCGAGGAGAGGATCGCGGGCTCGAGACGGTCGATCATCCGACGGACCGACAGCTCGTCGCGTGCGTGACGCGGGACTTCAACCTCGGCGACCCGGGGGTGCAGCGAGGGGCGTTGTTGCCTCGGCGCGCCCGTCGATCGCGTACGGGCGCGGCCGAGGACCTCGTTTCGCGGAACGGGTCGTTTCGCGGAACGGGTACGGATATACTGTCAGCGTCGCGCGTCGTGTGATCGCGCCCCGACATGGCCAGCGAAGGCGCGTCGACGTCACGCCGCGCGCCCGCGCGTGAGGAGCTCGCGCCACCGCTGCGCGGAGACCCGCGCCGGCTCCGTCGTGTCCACGAACCCCTCGAGCACTCGCACGAATTTCTCCGGATCCTCGCAATGCGGGTAGTGCCCGACGGCGTCGAAAAGATCGAGACGGCTGCCCGGCATCGATGCGTGCGCGTCGCGGGCGTGGGCGACGGGGATCACCGGGTCGTTGGTCCCCCACACGATCAGCGTCGGCACCTCCGCCGTCAGGTACAGCCGGTCGTGCGCGCTCACGCGCTGGCCGGCGCGGTCGATCACCGAGCGCAGGGTCTGGACGAACGCGCGCCGGGCGTCCGCGTCCGCGAGCGATGAATAGGCGTTGACGAACTCGACGAGCACCGGGCCGGGTCGCCGGCCGCGCCGCTCCAGTAAGCGCACGGCGGCGCGCGTGAGGAAGCGCTCCGGGCGGAGAGCGAAGCGGACGAGCGCGCGGGAGAGCGGCCAGCAGCCGATCGGCAGCGCCAGCTCGGCCCCAGGCAGGCTCAGCGCCCGCAGGAGCGCGTTCACCTCGATCCCGAGGCCGCCGCTGCCGACGAGGACGAGCCGCTCGCAGCACTCGGGGAACTGGTAGACCGTCTGCATGGCGACGCCGCCGCCGAATGAGTGCCCGACGAGCGTGCCGCGGTCGTGTCCGAGCGCCGCCATGAGGTCGCGGATGCTGCTCGCATACGCGCCGAGCGAGTAGTCGGTCCGCGGCTTGGCGGAGGCGCCGTGGCCCAGCAGATCCGGCGCGACGACGGTGAACCGCCGGGCGAGCGCGGGGATCACGTGCCGCCACGTCGCCGAGCTCCCGACCATGCCATGGATGAGCACCATGAGCGGGCCCCGGCCTTCCCGGCGGAAGGCGATGTCGTGCCCGTGGATCGTGGTGTGCTGCAGCTCCATGACACGAAGCGTAATGCGGTTACGGCCGGTGTCGCACTGTTCCGACCTATGCGGGTCGCGCCTGGTCGAGCAGGCGCTCGTCCTCAGCCTTAGCCGCGTCTCTTCGCCGCCTCGTCCTCCGTGTCGAGCCGCTGCGCTTCCTCGTCGTAACGCTCCTCGTCGGCGCGGATCTCCGCCTCGGTCTGCTCGCGGATCGGCGGGCGCGCTGCCTCCGGTTTGTCTTCGCCGAAGATGGCCTTGGCCGCTCCCCGGCCGAGGCCGTAACCGAGCCATGCTGTGAACCACGACATGGTCAGCCCTCCTTCCTGGGCTTCTTGAGGCGTCGTACGCGCCCCCTCGACGGACGCCTCGACGTCGCTTCAGACGTCGTCGGCGCCCTGCTTCACCTCGTCCCACCTGTCGTCGGTCGTCTTGGCTATCTCATGGAGCTTGGCCTTCGCGACGTCGAGCTTAGCGTGCAGGGTGTCGAGGTGGGGCCTCGCCAGAGCTTGGCCGCTCGCTGATGTGAGCTGTCGAGGCCGGAGCTCGAGCCGCCGTCCCTCGCGGATGTCGCAGCGCTCGAAGAGCACAAGCGACCTGCGAGCATGAAGACGATGAAGTTGAAGTTCGGCGTTGTTCTCGGCTGGAGCGGCGCCCTGGCCTGGCGGCGACGAAGTGCACGGCGTCGTTCTTGTCGTTTTGGGGCTAGCGCTCTGACACGATTCTGTTGAACCAGTCGGACCCGAAGATTCGCTCGGCGTCGCCGACGGTGAACTTCCAGTTGATCTTACGGCGAGCTCGAACCGCAGCTGCATCCCACTGCCGGACGCGACCCCGGAGCTCCGCGAGGGTTGGGATGCGGTTGCGATCGAGGCATTCCCTGGACACGAGGCTGGCTTCGATCTCCGCGGCGTTGAGCCAGCTCGCGTGCTTGGGCGCGTGGTGAAACGCGAAGCGCGAGGCGAGCGCGTGGCCCCGCTCGGTCCCGAAGGCCTTGATGAGCGATGCGGCGGCGTGAGTATTGAGGTTGCCCAGCGCCAGGTGAATCCACTGTGCTATCGGATCTATGATGGCTTCCTGTTCCGCGAGGGAATGCGGGCAGACGAGGCTGGAAGGCTAGAGCCGTCCGAGCTCGATCTCGAGCGCGGCGCCGTGGTGCTCGACGAGAATACGACGGATGACCCGCGGGCCTGTGCGCTCTCCCCCGATGTTGTGCGCGCGCTTCGAACCTATTCTGCTTATCTCCACCGAAGCAGCGCGTCCTCATTGGGCCGAGCGGCCCACTGCCGGGGCGCAATGGGGCGCAGGACTTTCGAAATCACCTGCGTCGCGCCGGAATCGATCGGCCTGAGCTCTTCGAGACCACTCATTCGAGGCTCAACATCCGCTTGCATGACACCCGTGCGACTTTCATTACAATCAAGCTCGCGAACGGCCGCACGGAGACGACGGAGACGTGGATCTCCGATCGGACCGTGCATAAGTCGAGCCGTCAGATCCACCACGACAAGCGCGCGGCGCGCAAGGTCGCTGAGATCGGCTTGGGGAACTTCGCGCCTCTGGACGAGGCGATCCCCGAGCTGAACGGCAAGGGCGGCCCTTCAGGCGGAGGTGCTCCCACGTCCGCGGGACTGGAGGCAGGCTCGCCGTCGCCGAGCGATGGCGCGTCCCTCGCCCGCGCGCTGCACGGCCAAGCACCCGGAGCGGTCGATGACCATGCCGGCCAGCCGCACGAGGCGACGCGACGGCTACAGGCGGCGCGTTGGGCCGCGCCGGAGACTCGCTCGGCCGCGAACGAGATAAAACCATATCAAATTATTGATGTTTTTTTCGGATCCCCTGCGCCGTCGCAGAAATCCTGGCGGGATTTCCGACACGCGGAACTACCGCCCTGTCCCGCGCCGCCGCGGCCGCTTCATGGCGCCACCGCCGGCCAGCCGGCGCCGACGGGGAGCGCCTGCACGTCGGGGAACAGCATGTACACGCGCTTCCCATCCCTCGTCTGCCCGTGCGGCGGCGACGGCGCGGCCGCGGCGGCGCTCGCGCGCACGGCGCGCCCGAGCGCGGCCGCGCCGTCGAGCGCCTGGCTGAGCGCGGCCAGCGCCTGCGCGAGCTCGGGGAGCGACGCCTCGCCCGACGTGCCCCGCGCGACGAGGGCGTCGAGCTCGCGGCTCCGCACCCCGAAGTCCGACGGCAGCGGGTGCGCGGGGTGCGCCGTGAGCGCGGCGGCGAGGAACTGGCGCTTCGCCACGGCGCCCGCCTCGCCGAAGCCCACGGCGAGCTCGAAGAGCGCCGACGCGACGCCGAAGCCGGGCTCGAGGCCCTCGCGGCCCTGGAGCAGGAAGCCCCCGATCCCCAGGTCGTCGAGGTACTCGAGCCCCGTGTAGCTCGGCATCGCCGAGCGCTCCGTGTCCGGCAGGGGCGGCGCGACGCGCACCTCGCCGCTCTCGAACACGACGACGCGCGCGTACGTGAAGCCGGCGTGCGGCACCGCGAGCCGCACGCGCGCGAGCTGCGCGGCGACCTCGGCCGCCGCGCCGATCTCGAAGCGCGCCCCCGGGAGGTAGCGCGCGATGCCCGCCAGCGTCATGCCCGCCGCGTCGGGCCAGGGGCAGACCGCGACGTGCCGCGGCGCGGCCTCCGCCTCGCCCGGCGCGCACACGCGCTCCAGGCCGAACGAGGTGGGCGCGACGAGCGGCGGCCGCTGGCCCTCCACCCGCCGCAGATCGCCGAACAGCCAGGCGCGGTTCTCCCCGTGGTGCTCGGGCGCGAGCATCCGCGCGCCGACGAGCAGCGCGACCGTGCCCCCGGCGCGCGCGAGCCAGGCCTCCGGCACCGAGAGGTGCTCGTACAGGTGAGCCTCGACGATGAGCTGCCACTCGCGAGGCGGCTCGGGCGGCAGGGTGGCGGCGGTTCGGTACATGGCGGGTGCGGGCCTCGAGGAGCGGCGTGCTCGGCACCGGGTCCACGCGCGAGACGGGCGAGCGCGCCAGACAGCGTATCCAAGGCGGGACGTCCGCGAAACACGGCAGTGCGCCGGCGCGGCCGATCGGCGCGCGCGCCGCCAGAACCATCGTCATTATTCATCTCCGGCGTGCCCGGCGCGCGGAGCAGAGGCGCGCACGATCGGCGACCGCGCGCGGCCGCCCCGCTCATGCGAGCCGCTTCACCCAGGCGAGGGCGAAATCGCGGAACACGGCCACGTTCCGCGCCACGTGCCGCGCGCTCGGATAGACGAGGTACGCGGTCCCCGCGCGCTGCGACCACTCGGGCAGCACGTGGACGAGGCGCCCGCTCGCCAGGTCGGGCGCGGCGAGGACGCGCGGGAGCGGCCCGATGCCGCCGCCCGCGCGGAGCACCGAGCGGATGAGCTGGAAGTTGTCGGTGGCGATGCGCCCGGTCGACAGCGCGTCGCGCACCGAGCGCGCGTCGCTGACCGGCCACTGGCCGCGCCGGGAGCTCGGGACGAACACCACCCGCTCGTGGTCCATCAGGTCGTCGATCGCGCGCGGCAGGCCGCGGCGCGCGAGGTACGAGGGCGCCGCGAAGAGCTGCACGTCGGAGTCGAACAGCTTGCGCGCGACCAGCGAGGAGTCCAGGAGCTCGCGCGTCGCGCGGATCGCGAGATCGAAGCCCTCGCGGAGCAGGTCGACCTGGCGAGAGGAGAGGTCGACCTCCACGGAGAGCAGCGGATACCGCGCGCAGAAGTCGACCAGCAGGTCGCCCACGAAGGACTCGCCCCCGTCGGGGGGCGCGCTGAGCCGGATGAGGCCCTGCGGCTGGCCCTGGTAGGCGTCGAGCGCCAGCGCCGCGTCGCGGAGGCCGGCGATGTGCGGCGCCACGTCGCCGAAGAAGCGGCGGCCCGCGTCGGTCAGCGCGACCGCGCGCGGCGACCTGTGGAGGAGCCGAACCTGGAGGCCCTCCTCCAGCCGCGTCACCGCGCGGCTCACCGTCGACTTCGGGACCCCGAGCTGCGCGGCCGCGGCCGTGAACGAGCCGAGCTCCGCCACCTTGGCGAACGCGGCGATCTCGTCGAGCTGGGGCGCCCGGTGCGATTGCGCTCGGGCGGCCGCGCGGGGGCTGGACATCGAGGGACCTCAGGGCGCTTCCGGCGTCGTCGCTCGCTCGGGCGAGGTTGCGCAAGCGCAACGCTGCGTTGAGCCGTTGCACGATAGCACCGGGCTCGGCGAGCGCCCATAGAAAGGGGGCGGGCGCTCCGAGCGGGAGGGCCCGCCTCACCTCAGCGAGGCTTTGCCATGAACACCGTCAAGCGTTTCGCCCCCTCCGCCGCCCGCATCCTCCTTGGGCTCGTGTTCTTCGTCTTCGGGCTCAACGGCTTCTTGCAGTTCTTGCCGCAGCCCCCGGCGCCGGAGGCCGCCGGCCGCTTCGCGGCCGCGCTGGCCGCGACCGGCTACATGTTCCCGTTGATCAAGGGGACGGAGGTCGTCGCGGGCGCCCTCTTGCTCTCGAACCGTTACGTCCCGCTGGCGCTGGCGCTCCTCGCGCCCATCGTGGTGAACATCGTCGCCTTCCACACCTTCCTGACGCCGCCGAACCCCGTCGCCTGGCTCGTCCTCGCCCTCGAGGTCTACCTCGCCTTCGCGTACCGCGCGGCGTTCCGCCCGATGCTCGCCGCGCGCGTCGACGCCGGCGCCACGGCGAGCGTCGGCGTCGAGCGCGGCAAGCTCCGGCCCGCCGAGAGCGCCGCCTGAGCCGCCGCCCCGCGCCGAGGCCTGCGCGGCGACGCCCGAGGAGGGCGCGCGCCGCGCGGGCGCGCTACTCGCAGGGCAGGACGCGCAGGACCCGGATCTTCGTGCTCGCGCTGCCGGGCGCCGCGAAGGCCACGCTCCCGTCGGGGAAGGCGACGAGATCCTGGTATCGATTGCCGAGCACGTCGACCTCGAGCGGCTCGCCCTCGGCCTCGCCGGTGGCGCGGTCGCGCGTCTGTACGTAGAGCGTGCGCTCCGGGTCGTTGCGCGCGATGTCGCCGGCGCGCGAGGTGGTCTGGCGCGCGAGGTGGTCTCCCAGGCCGCGAGCATGCGGGAGCCGCCGTAGGCGGCCAGGTGCGGCGCCCGGTGGTTCAGGCCCGACGCGCTGGCGATGACGAGGTCCTTGTCCGCGGCGCCGCCCGTGAAGTGGAGCAGCCGCACGTCGGCGAGCCCGTTCGAGCCCGCCGGCTGGCCCGGGCGGATGTTGCTCGCCGTGAGCCAGTAGCCGCCGCCGGACGCCGCGACGAGGTTCCCCAGGTTCGAGTAGGCGAGATCGACCGGATAGATGGTCTTGATTTCGGGCGCGAACGCAATGCGGTTGTTGTTGTCGGTCTTGCACACCGTCACGAACTTCCGGGCGCTCTCGTCCCAGAGGATGCGCTCGTAGCCGCTGTGGCTGCAGCCCCAGTCGAAGCCGCCGCGCTGGAGCTCCCCGCTCGCGTCGACCACCTGCATACGGTCGCCCTGATGGTTGTTGATGCACCCCCCTTGCGAGACGCTGATCGCGGCGCCGAAATAGCCGGCGTAGCGCGAGCCGTCGAAGGCGATGCGGCCGTGGTGCGCATACCACCAGATCATGTACACGTTCGGGCCGGTGGGGCCGGTCGAGTACGGCGGCAGCGCGGCGGTCGAGCTGGTGAGCTTGGTCGCCCAGGTCTCGCGCGCGCCGTCGAAGCGGACCATGTACATGTCGTGACAGGGGATCGGCGGGGACGGCGGCGCGCCGCACAGGTTCTCCGGCGCGCCGCAATTCAACGTCCCGCCGCCCTCGGCGTCGCGGGTGAGCAGCAGCACGCCGCCCTCGGCGTCGGCGTACAGGTCGGAGAAATCGTTCGCCGGCAGGCCGAACGAGGGGCCCACGGCCTGGTCGCCTGCGTCGAGCTCCGCGACGTGGACCCGGTCGTCGTCGCTCATCCACGCGAGACGCGAGCCGCCGGACGGTATCGGCGAGATGACGAGCGGCATCAGCGCGGCCTCGTCCTCGTTGTTGATCACGCGGATTCCGACGTCGACCTCGGTGATGCGGATTCGGTCTCGCGTGACGGCGCACGCGCCCGGGCCCGGATCGCCGCCCGCGCCGCCGCCGCTCGCGCTCGACGCCTCGGCCCCACCGCCGCTCGCGCTCGACGCTCCACCGCCGCCGCTCGCGCTCGACGCCCCGCCGCCGCTCGCGCTCGACGCTCCACCGCCACCGCCGCTCGCGCTCGACGCTCCACCGCCACCGCCGCTCGCGCTCGACGCTCCACCGCCACCGCCACCGCCGCTCGCGCTCGACGCCCCGGCGCCGCCGCCGCTCGCGCTCGACGCTCCCGCGCCACCGCCGCTCGCGCTCGACGCCCCGGTCCCGCCGTTCGCCGCCGATCCCGACTCTCCCGTGCAGCCCGCGGTCAAGGTGGCCAGAATCAGCGACCAGGCGACTCCCACGCATCGTGTCGACATGGCATCAAAGCTACTTCCCGGATGCTTTCCAATGCAAGAATTCCATATGGAGCGCAAATGTTCCGGCGATTCCTCGCTTCGCCACCGCGTCGGGGAAACCTCCGGGGAGACCCCTCCGGAGCGCCGCGACACACGGGCAGTCGCAGCCCCCCGTCGGGCGCCGTCGACAGGCGCGCCGGGGGCACAGGTTCACCTACGTCGTGCCCCTCTCCCTGCGCAGCGTGGAAATTTCGAGCAGCGCGCGCACGCCATGGCGAATCGTCAGCCGATGTGGGCGGGCCCTCGCCGGCGCGCGGTTTCATCGCCCTCGGGCCTCCAGGCGCCTGTCCGGAGACGTCGCCGGCCTGGATACCGCCGCAACACCTGGAACCAGAACAGGCATCCACGACAGACATCCACGCACACCCCACAGCGAGATTCGTCCGCCACAAAGTGTCGTCGTGGTATCATCCCGGACACAACCACTGCCGGTCACGCCGCGCCGTGGGCCGTCCGTGCTTCGAACGGCGCCAGAACACGTCCACGTCCGTCGAGGGGAGCGATGCTGACGATCTCCGGTTATCAAGCGGTCGCCAAGATCTACGAGAGCGGCAACTCGCTCGTCTACCGCGGCCGGCGCGCCGTCGATGGGCGCCCGGTCGTCCTCAAGCTGCTGCGCTCAGACTATCCCAGCCAGATGGAGCTCACGCGCTACAGGCATGAATACGCGGTGCTCCGCAACCTGGAAGCGCCGGGCGTCGTCCGGGCGCTCGACCTCTGCCGACACGAGAAGGGGCTCCTCCTCGTCCTCGAGGATTTCGGCGGCCACGCGCTGGCGCACCACCTGCAGGGCGACAGGTTCGACACCGCAGCATTCCTCCCGCTCGCCATCGCGATCACGCGCGCCCTCCGCGATGTCCACGAGAGCAGAATCATACACAAGGATATCAATCCGTCCAATATCGTTTTCAACCGCGAGACCGGAACGGTCAAGATCATCGACTTCGGCATCTCGACGCGGCTCTCGCGGGAAGAGCTGTCGATCAAGAGCCCCACGGTGATCGAGGGGACCCTCGCCTACATCTCCCCGGAGCAGACCGGTCGCATGAACCGGTCGCTCGACCATCGCACCGATCTCTACGCGCTCGGCGCCACCTTCTACGAGCTCCTCACGGGCGCGGCGCCCTTCGACGCGAAGGACGCCATGGAGCTCGTGCACTGCCACATCGCGCGCGATCCCGCCCCGCCGCGCGCGCGGTGTTCGAGCGTGCCGGAGGCCGTGTCGGACATCGTGATGAAGCTCATGGCGAAGACGGCCGAGGACCGTTACCAGAGCGCGACGGGCCTCCTCCACGACCTGGAAGCGTGCCAGAGCCGCCTCGACGCCGCGGGCGAGATCGCCCCGTTCCCGCTGGGCAGCGCCGACGCCTCCGGCGACCTGCGCATCCCGCAGCAGCTCTACGGGCGGACCAGCGAGGTGAAGGCGCTGCTCGAGGCGTTCGGCCGCGTCGCGCGCGGCGGCACCGAGCTGATGCTCATCGCCGGGTACTCGGGGGTCGGCAAGTCCGCGCTGGCGCACGAGCTGTACAAGCCGATCACCGAGGTGCGCGGGTACTTCGTCGCCGGCAAGTACGACCAGCTCAAGCGGAGCACTCCATATACCGCGATCACCAGCGCGTTCCGCGACCTCGTGCGGCAGATCGTCGCCGAGCCCGAGGCGCAGTTCGCGGAGTGGCGCTCGAAGATCAAGGCGGCGCTCGGGGTGAACGGGCAGGTCCTCGTCGACGTGATCCCGGAGATCGAGCTCATCGTGGGCGAGCAGCCGCCCGTCCAGGCGCTCGGGCCCGCCGAGTCCCAGAACCGCTTCGTCCGCGTCCTCCAGAACTTCGTCCGCGTGTTCTGCGACGCCGAGCGCCCGCTCGCCGTCTTCCTCGACGACCTCCAGTGGGCCGACGCGGCGTCGCTCCGGGTCATCGAGCTCCTGATGACGGACGCCGGGCTGCGCGGCCTGCTCGTGATCGGCGCCTACCGGGACAACGAGGTCGGCGCCGCTCACCCGCTCTCGACCGCGCTCGCGTCCCTGCGGCGCGAGGGGGCGGTCGTGCGCGAGATCGCCCCGGGGCCGCTCAGCACCGAGATGGTCTGCCGGATGCTCGCGGACGCGCTGCGCGCCGACCCCGCGGCGGTCATGCCGCTCGCCGCGCTGGTCGCCCGGAAGACCGGCGGCAACCCGTTCTTCGTCAACGAGTTCCTCCGCACGCTGCACCAGACCGGGTGTCTGCGGTACGACGCCGGCCGCGCGGCGTGGACGTGGGACGTCGAGCACATCGAGTCGAGGAACATCACCGACAACGTCGTCGAGCTGATGATCGACAAGCTCCGCGGGCTCCCCGCGGACACGCAGCGGGCGCTGATGTCCGCGTCGTGCCTCGGCAACCGCTTCGACCTGGGCAGGCTCGCGGTCATCCTCGAGGCGACGCGCGGCGACGCCCACCGGCGCCTCCTGCCCGCGCTGCACGAGGGCCTCATCGTCCCGCTGTCCCCGATGGAGCCCGCGGTCCCCGACGATCTCGCCGCGCCGCTCGTCTTCCCGGACTACAGGTTCCTGCACGATCGCGTCCAGCAGGCGGCCTACGCCATGATCGACGAGGGCGGGCGCAGCGGCCTGCACGCCGACATCGGCCGGCTCCTCCTGCGGAGCCTCGGCGGGCGCGCCGCCGAGGAGGAGGTGTTCGACATCGTCCACCACCTGAACCGCGGCGCCGACCGCCTGAGCGACGCCGCCGAGCGCCGGCGCCTCGCGGAGCTGAACCTCCTCGCGGGCCGGCGCGCGCTGCTCTCCGCCGCCTTCGACGCCGCGCGCGGCTACTTCGCCGAGGGCCTCGCGCTGCTGCCCACGGGCGCCTGGCAGAGCGACCACGCGCTGACGAGCGCGCTCCACGTCGGCGCCGCCGAGGCCGCGTGCATGAACGCCGACTTCGGCGCCATGAAGGAGCTCATCGACGCGGCGCTCAGCGAGATCCACGACGTCATCGACAGGAGCAAGCTCTACGAGCTGCTCATCCTGTATCACCACACCCAGGCCGAGTTCCGGAGGGCCGTGGACACCGCCGTGGAGGCGCTCGCGCAGCTCGGCGAGACGTTCCCCGCGAGCCCGGGCATGCAGGACTTCCTCGACGCCTACACGAAGGCGACGAAGCAGGTCGCCGAGGTGGGCTTCGAGCGCCTCGGCCGGCTCCCGCCGATGACGGCGGCCCCGAAGCAGGCGGCGCTCGTGATCCTCCGGCGCGCGATCCACGCGTCGTACTTCGCCGCGCCGGAGATGCTCGGGCTCTTCATCTGCCGCGCGCTCGACCTGACCATGGATCACGGCGAGTCGCCGCTCGCGCCCTATGCGTTCGCGGCGTTCAGCGTCCTCGTCAACGCCGGCGTGGGCGACATCGCGACGGGATCCCGGTTCGGCGAGCTGGCGATCGAGGCGCACCGGCGCCGCGACGAGCCGCTCTACAAGGCGAGCGTCTACAACTTCTATTACGGGCTCTCGCGGCACTTCTACCGCCCCGCGCGCGAGAGCCAGGCGCCGCTCATCGAGGGATACCTGAGCTACGCCGAGAACGGCGACGCGGAGAGCGCCGCGTACTGCCTCATCAACGCCTTCGTCTGCGGCGCCGTCTCCGGGCAGAACCTCCTCGAGCTCGAGTCGATGTTCGAGCGGTACATCGAGGAGGTCTTCAAGTTCAAGCAAGCGCAGGTCATCAACCAGCTCAGCGTGTGGCGCCAGGTGATCCGGAACCTCACCGGCAGGTCCGAGCACGCGGCTAAGATCAAGGGAGAGTTCTTCGACGCCGAGCAGGTGCTCCCCGGCCTGTACGCGACGAAGAACTTCAACACCGTCAATTACATCCACACGGCGCAAGCGATGCTCTATTTCGTCTTCGGCGACTACGAGCTCGCATACAAGCACGCCGCCGAGACGGAGCCGACCCTCGGCGCGAGCACGGGCAAGGTGTTCACGCCGCTGCACAACTTCTATTACTCGCTCGCGATGACCGCGCTCTACCCGGCGGCCTCGCCGGAAGACAAGGAGCGCTACCGCGCCAAGGTGTCGGAGAACCAGGCGAAGCTCAAGGCCCTGTCCGAGACGTGCGCCAGCAACTTCCTGCACAGGGTCCTGCTCGTGGAGGCCGAGCTCGCGCGGATCGACGGCCGCGTGGCCGAGGCGCTGGACCTGTACGACCGCGCCATCGCGTCCGCGTCGGAGCACGATTACGTGAACGAGGCCGCGGTGGCCTGCGAGCTCGCGGGCCGGTTCTGGCTCGCGCAGGGCAAGGAGAAGCTCGCGCGCGTGTACCTCGCGGACGCTTGCTATCACTACAACCTCTGGGGCGCCGTCCGCAAGACGCAGGATCTAGAGGAGCGGTATCCGCAGCTCGCCCCGCGCGAGCCGCTCTCGCAGCGAGCGACGGAGGTCGCGCCCTCGCGGACGTTCGTCACGACGACCTCGCTCGGCGCATCCCGCCTCGATCTGCGGACGGTGCTGAAGGCCGCGCAGGCGATCTCCGGGGAGATCGTGCTCGACCGGCTGCTCACAAAGCTGATGGCGGTCGCCATGGAGAACGCCGGCGCCCAGCGCGGCTGCCTCGTGCTCCGGGAGAGCGACGGCCTGCGGGTCGAGGCCGAGGTCGACTGGACCGACGGCCGCGAGGACGCGCGCTTCCCGGGGCTGCCCCTCACCCAGGCCGCGGCGGACGATCGCCCGCTCGTCTCGGCCGGGATCGTGCAGTACGTCGCGCGGACCGGCCAGAGCCTCGTCCTCGCCGACGCCTCCGCGGACCGGCAGTTCCAGCGCGACGATTACGTCGCGCAGCGCCGCCCGAGATCGGTGCTCTGCACGCCGATCATCCACCACAACGACCTGTACGGGGCCATTTACCTGGAGAACAATACGGCGACCGGCACGTTCACCCAGGACAGGCTGGAGCTCCTCACGATGCTGTCCTCGCAGATGGCGATATCCATCGAGAACGCGAAGCTCTACACGGGCGTGGAGCAGAAGGTCCGCGAGCGCACGGCGGAGCTCGAGGAGGCCCACGCGACGATCGTCCGGCTGGAGCGGGAGGCGGTCGAGAACCAGATGGCGGGCGGCTTCGCGCACGAGATGCGCAACGCCCTGTCGGGGGCGGCGATGGTGCTCGGGACCGTGACCCAGGGCGGCGAGACGGTGTGCGCGAAGAACGCGGCCCGGCTCGGCGAGCTGTTCGACCTGCTCAAGGACGACATCCCCGACGGGAAGCTCGGCTCGGTCCTGGCCCGGCTGGGCGACATCGAGGAAGCCGAGGAGACGCTGGACAGCGTGCTCTGCATGGTGGGCGACTGCACGGCCCGCGCGCTGAGCGTGACGAACAGCATCCTGGAGTACTCGAAGCTCGGCGTCGCGCTCGCCGGCAACGACGTCGTGAGCCTCCGCCGCATCGTCGAGTCGGTCGCGGCGCGGCACCGCGACGAGTTCGCGCGCCAGGGCGTGTCGGTCGAGCTCGATCTGCGGGGCGGCTCGGCGGTCGTGGGGCACGAGTCGCACTTCGACTCCATCGTGAACAACATCGTCTTGAATGCGCGCGACGCGCTGCTCCTGGTCGACGACGGCCGCGGGCGGCGGGTGCGGATCGAGACGGCCGAGGAGGGGGATTTCCAGGTCCTCACCGTCAGCGACAACGCCGACGGCATCTCTCCCGACAACGTCTCGAAGATCTTCCAGCCGTTCTTCTCGACGAAGCCGACGACCGGCGTGGGCCTGGGGCTCAGCTTCGTCTCTCGCATCGTCGCGATGTATGGCGGGACCATCGACGTCGACAGCGACGCGGGGCGCGGCACGACGTTCGTCGTCCGGCTCCCGCGCGCGGTGCCGCGCGGGCAGCCGCAGCCGGTCGGCGCCGCCGCTGGCCGAATCGAGCTCAACCTCGCCGGGAACTGAAAGGGGGCGCCAAGATGACAACGGCGAAATTCACCAGGCGCTTTCGGGGAGCCTCGGACGCCACGCCGGAGGAGCCGCAGAAGGAACGGCCGATCGTGGTCGTGATCGACGACGACCCGAGGATGCGGTCCGCGCTCGCGTTCACGCTGCGGCACGACTACGACGTGCGCCTGTACGCGAACGCTCAGGAGGGCATCGCCGGCGTGACGGAGATGACCAGCCTGGTCATCCTGGACATCCGCATGCCGGGGATCGACGGGCTCACCGCCTACCTGAAGATCAAGGCGCTGTACCCGAAGGTGCCCATCATCTTCTACACCGCGTTCCAGGACATCCTCGAGAAGCAAGACCTGCTCTCGACCCACAAGGCGTTCGGCTATTTCGACAAGAACGGCGACGTGTCGGGGCTCAAGGCGGCGGTGGAGAAGGCGGTCCAGCACCACAGCGTGGTCTCCAGCATGGCGAGCGCGCAGAAGCTGGTGCGCGGGCTCATGCCCCCGGACGATCACTGACCCGGGCGGCGTGTCCCGACAGGCCGGGTGATCGACGACGACGCGGCCGCGCCTGCTGGAGAGGTCGCCGGCGCGATCGGCGGCGAGCCCCGGTGCGGAGCGCACGATCTCGGCGCGCACGATCTCGGCGCGGACGACCGCACCGCGCCGTGAGGGGCGACAGGACCGTCGCGGAGGAGCTGGCGGGTGTGCCACCGCGCGCGTCTCCCGCGGCGATCCTCGGGGGCGTCGGTGGCACAGCCGTTCAGGCACGAGCGTTGCATTCGCGACTCGACATGACGACAATTCACAACTCCCTCATTTCCCTTGCTCTCATGGCCCTTCTCTCGGGGTGTGGCGACGGCGACGCGGAGCGCATCGAGCGGCAACGTGAGACGTGGAACGAAAAGCATGTCGCGAGCTACGTCGTGGAGACGTGCGATACGGGCTTCTCCGCCGGTTGCCGGCGCGTGGCCGTCGAGGATGGCCAGGTCGTCGCCGCGCGCGAGAAATTCCCCAACGACGACTCGCCTTGGAGCGACATCGACGATCTGACGATCGTGGACGAGCCCATCGCGTGGATGTTCGATCGGGCCGAGGGCACCCCGGACGACTGCGAGCTCTCGCAGCTCTCGTTCGATGCCCAATTCGGGTTCATCCGTGAATATTATGTGTCCTGCGGCGAGGAAGGATCCGGCGAGCGCGTGACGTGCTTCGCTACCGACACCGTCGACCTCGCCGCCTGCGAGTAGGCGTCGGTCCCCCCTCCCGCGCCGGCTGCCCGAGCGTCCTGGCGTTCATCCGCGGGTGCGGGAGCGGGCGATGTGGCTTGGCTCGGTGAGCAGGCCGAGGAGCTCCATCGGCCCGGGCCCGCCTGGCCCGGATCGCCGCCGAGACGAGCCTGCGCGGCCCAGGGACGAGCTCTGGGGACGCCGTGCTAGGCTCCTCGTTCATGGCGCAGCTCTCGCGCGCGGACCAGGTAGCGGCGCTCGCGCGCATGATCGCGGCGCGAGCAGCGCGAGGACCACGGCGACGAGCACGACGCCGCCTTCCCGGGGAGCGCCCATGCGCTGCGCGATTGCGACCTCGTGACCAGCCAGAATCCCTTCTCCACGGGCCGGTTCAGCGCATTGTACCTCGAGGCCCTGGCCGACTATCGGCGCGGCGCCCGCTGCGCGCGCCGCGAGCGGCCGTGAGCTCGCACCGTCATGGCCGCCGTCTCGCGCCGCGGCGTCCGGGTGGGGCTAAGGAAGGGTGTCCACGAGGGCAGCCGAGGACGCCCGGAAGCCGGCCACCCGCGCGTCCACCTCGGCCTGCGACAGGAGGACGTCCTTCGCGAAGTAAACCCAGTCGACGTCCTCGGCGTACGTCCGCGGTCCGGTCTCTCCGGCGGCGAGCTCGTCGAACCACAGGTTGAAGTCGAGGTGCTGGTTCGTCTCGGGAACGTAGCTGGCGTCGTGCGTGCAGAGCAGCGCGCCTTCGATGTAGTAACGGCTACCGGACTCGTCGATCTGGATGAGGAGCCGCTTCCAGCCCGACTGGTCCCCCGCAACCTGGTTCGACTGCGTATTCTCGAGCGTTGCCGTCTCCCACGAGGTCAACCACAACGTGCTGGTGTTGCCCTGACCCCACCCGCCGTTGGGCATGTACTCGAAATCCTGCTCCGAGTAGTTGGGATCGGTCTCGGGGTCGTTGATCCACGGGCTGATCGTGAAGAACGTCTCGACCAGCTTGTCGGCGAGGTGCCGGGTTCCGGTCAGCGGCGTGTTGCTGAATTTCACCCTGGCGGAGTACGTCCCGAGGCGGAACCTGTCGTCGTTGGACTGGATCTCCGCGTGCGAGGTGCTCGCGCCGGAGCCGCTCGTGGTCGCCTTGAGCCGCAGCAGCCTGTTCGAGGCGAGATCGGGATCCTCGATGAACGACACGTTGGACGAGAGCCATTGTGCGCCGGCGACCCCGGGGGCTCCGTCGGTCGTCCGTACCCACCACCGGCTCGTGAGGTTGTCGTCGGCGATGCCGGTGTAGCTGAAGTCGTCGAAGAGCTCGGCCGACACCGTGACGCCGCCGCTGCCGCCCTCACCGCCAGCGCCGCCGCCGCCCTCACCGCCGCTCCCCCCGCCAGCGCCGCCGCCGCCCTCACCGCCGCTCCCCCCGCCAGCGCCGCTGCCGCCCTCGCCGCCGCTGCCGCCCTCGCCGCCGGTCCCTCCGCCAGCGCCGCTGCCGCCCTCGCCGCCGCTCCCCCCGAAAGCGCCGCTGCCGCCCTCGCCGCCGCTCCCCCCGAAAGCGCCGCTGCCGCTCGCCCCGCCAGGGGCGGCGAGCTCGCTCGAGCAACCGAGCAGCGCGTGCACCGCAAGGAGCGTCGCCCCCGCGGCGGTGACGACGCGCGCGCCGCGGGGCGCCCCCTCCTTCGAAGCAGCGATCCTCTGGTCTTCGCGATCCATTTGCATCGAGGCTGTTCCTTCCGTGTCGAGCGTCCCATCGCCGGGACCGAGCGCCGCGACTCAGCGCTTCCACAGGTACTTGCGGATGTCGACCGAGACGGCCGCCACGATGATGATCCCCTGGATGATCTGCTGCCAGTATTCGGGGTGGGCTGCGGATTTCGGCTGTCGACCAGGTTCGGCTCCGCCGTGCCCTTGGCGCTCTCCTCGATGGTCCGCCGCACGTACGACATGATCGTCGAACCTGTCGATCGCGACACCCACCTTCGGATTGCCGGCGGCCGCCGGGGCCGAGGTGCCGGCGTTCGGGGCTGCACTGCCGCGGCGGCCCGACGGCCTCGACGGTGGAGCGGGTTCTCCGCGGCGCGGCTTGCGCGCCCGCGGCGGGTTCGCAAGAACATCGGACGATGTCGCGCGCGGCGCTGCTCCCTGCCCGGAAGGGCCCAGGCGATGAAGAGCGGCTCGCGCGGCTCCGCGGCCTCGTGCGGGCGGGCGCCGAGAACCGGCCCGGCGTCTACCAGATGGCCGCCGAGGACGGCGCCGTCCTCTACGTCGGCAAATCGAAGCGGGTGCGCACGAGGCTGCTCGGTTATTTCCGCTGCGAGCCCGAGGAGAAGGGCGCCCGCATCCTCCGCGAGACGAGCCACGTCGCGTGGGAGTACTGCCCGAGCGAGTTCGCCGCGCTCCTCGCCGAGCTCCGGCTCATCCGGCGGCTGTGGCCGCGCTTCAACGTGGCGATGAAGCGCGACCTCAAGCGCTACGCCTTCATCAAGGTCACGCGCGGGCCGGCGCCGAAGCTCCATGTCGTGCGCGGCCCGGCGCGCGATCCGGGCGCGCTCTACTACGGGCCGTTCACGGGCGCGGGCCGCGTCCGCGAGGCCGTGCGCGCGCTCTCCGACGCGCTCGGGCTGCGCGACTGCGCCGAGGACGTGCCGGTGCTCTTCAACGATCAGCAGACGCTCTTCTCGCTCGGGCGCCGCACGCCGGGCTGCATCCGCTACGAGATCAAGCGCTGCCTCGGCCCCTGCGTCGCGGGCTGCTCGTCGCGGGAGTACGGCGACCGCGCGGCGCTCGCCCGCGCCTTCCTCGAGGGCCGCAGCGACGGCCCGATCGGCCGCTTCCGCGACGAGATGGAGGCCTGCCGCGAGCGCGCCGAGTTCGAGCGCGCCGCGGCGCTGCGCGACCGGATCCAGCGCCTCACGGCCCTGCGCGGCGAGCTGGGGCGGCTCCGCTTCGCCATCGAGTCGCTCTCGTTCCTCTACACCGTCCCCGGCCACGAGGGCGACGATCGGGTCTACCTCGTCCGGCGCGGCAGCGTGCGCGCCGAGGCCCCGGCGCCGCGCTCGGACGACGACCGCCGCGCGCTCGCGCGGCTCACGGCCGACGTCTACGGCCCCCCGGAGCCCGCCGCCGCGCCCGTGCCGCTCAGCGAGATCGACGAGGTGCTGCTGCTGTCGTCGTGGTTCCAGCGCTACCCGGACGAGCTCGCGCGGACGCAGCCGGTCCCGGGGCTCACGGGGTAGCCTCGGCCTCGAAGCGCCACCGCGGCGTCTTCACGCACATGGGGTCGAGCACGCACTTCCACGTCGTCTTGCCGGAGCGATCGCCGATGGGCCACGTGGATCGCGTGGCGCTCGCCCGCGGCGCGCGCGTCCTCGTGCCGGCGCCTTGACGCTCGACCTCCCGCGCCGCTGCGCTGTCTGGCACGGAGGTTGATACCGCCTCTCGCCATGAGCGCCAGACACCGCTGCTCGCCGCCTCCCGTCACCCGGGCGCACGTCGCGGCCGACCGCATCTCGCCGCCAGGGCGCGGACGCCCGCTGTCCGGACGAGGCAGGCCGCGCGCCCTTCGCGCCCGGCTCCATGGAGCCGGCAGGGGGCGCCGTGCGCGCGCGTGATCTCGGCGTCGCGCCCGGGATCTTCGACCCGGGCCCGCTGAACGCGATCACCGACGTGGGCGGCGTGCGCGTCGGCCACGCCACCGTGGTCGAAGGCGACGCGATCCGCACCGGCGTCACCGCCGTCCTCCCGCACGGAGAGAATCTCTATCTCGATCGCGTCCCCGCGGCGATCCACGTGGGCAACGGGTTCGGCAAGCTCGTCGGCGCGACGCAGGTCCGCGAGCTGGGCGAGCTCGAGACTCCCCTCCTCCTCACGAGCACGCTCTCCGTGTTCCGGGCGGCAGACGCCCTCGTCGAATGGATGCTGGAGCAGCCGGGCATGGAGGACGTGCGCTCGCTCAACCCGGTCGTCGGCGAGACCAACGACGGCGTGCTCAACGCGATCCGGCGCCGGCCGATCACCGCCGCGCACGTGCGCGCGGCGCTCGCCTCGGCGCGCGAGGGGCCCGTGCCGGAGGGGTGCGTGGGCGCGGGCACGGGGACGGTCGCGTTCGGATGGAAGGGCGGCATCGGCACCGCCTCGCGGGCGCTGCCGGCGTCGCTCGGCGGCGCGTCCGTCGGCGTGCTCGTCCAGTCGAACTTCGGCGGCGTGCTGCAGGTGATGGGAGCGCCCGTCGGCGAGGAGCTCGGGCAGCACGCCTTCCGCGCGGCGCTCGATCCGGACCAGGGCGGCGGGTCCATCCTCATCGTCGTCGCGACCGACGCGCCGCTGTCGGATCGCAACCTCGGTCGCCTCGCGGCCCGCGCGATCTTCGGCCTGGCGCGCACGGGCTCCTCCGCCGCCAACGGATCTGGAGACTACGCGGTCGCCTTCTCGACGAGCGCCTCGGTCCGGCGCCCCTCCGGCGCGAGGCGGCTCGTGACGACGGAGCTCGCCAACGAGGAGACCTCCGCGCTGTTCCAGGCCGTGATCGAGGCGACCGAAGAGGCCATCTACGACTCGCTCTTCACGGCCGAGACCACCGCAGGAAACGGCTGTACGGTGCAGGCCATTCCGCTGGATCGCGTCCGTGAAGTGCTGTCCAGGCACGGCGTCCCGCGGCGAGACGGCCGCCCCCCGCGCGCCTGACGGGGGGCGCCGCAGGCGAGCCGGCTCGGCGGCGAGCCGCCTTTTGTGCGTGGCGAAGCGCCACACTTTTGGCAACATCAGGATCCACGTCGGCGCCTCGGGGGCCGCCCCGGCTTTCGAAAATCTCCCTATGCCCCAGAGCTCACGCTACCTCGTGCTGGAGGTCCTGCACACCGGGGCAGATACGATCCTCTACCGAGCCCGGCGCGCGGCGGACGGCCGACCGGTCGTGCTCAAGGTCCTGCGGCGCGACCACGCGAGCCCCCACGCCCTCGGGCGGCTCCACCACGAGCACGAGGTGGCGAGGGGGCTCGATGTGCCCGTCATCGTCAAGGCGCACGCGATCGAGGCGTTCGGCGACCAGGCGGCGCTGGTCCTGGAGGACTTCGGCGGCCGCTCGCTCGACCAGCTCCAGGGCGGGCCGATGCAGCTCGACCGCTTCTTCCCCCTCGCCCTGCGCCTCTCCGCCGCGCTCGCCGAGCTGCACCGGCACCACGTCGTCCACAGGGATATCAAGCCCCAGAACCTGCTTTGCAACCCCGACACCGGGGAGGTGAAGATCACCGATCTCGGGATCGCCTGCCCCTCGCCCCGCGGGCCGGAGGACCTCGCCCACGACGCGCTGATCGCGGGCACGCTCGCGTACATGGCGCCCGAGCAGACCGGCCGGATGAACCGCTCCATCGACGAGCGAACCGACCTCTACTCCCTCGGCGTCACCTTCTACGAGATGCTGACTGGCACCCTGCCCTTCCAGGCGAGCGATCCCGTCGAGTGGGTGTATTGCCACATCGCCCTGACGCCGCCCCCGCCGCACGCGATCGTCCCCTCGATCCCCCCGCAGCTGTCGGCGATCGTGCTCAAGCTCCTCGCGAAGGCCGCCGAGGAGCGCTACCAGAGCGCGCTCGGCCTGCGGCACGACCTCGATCGGTGCTTCGCCGAGCTCCGGTCGCGCGGCGCCGTCGAGGCCTTCCCGCTCGGGCAGCGCGACGCCTCGGGCCGGTTCCAGATCCCGGAGCGGCTCTACGGCCGCGAGCGCGAGGTCGAGGCGCTGCTCGCCGTCTTCGAGCGCGTGGTGGCGCAGGGGCGGCCGGAGCTCGTGCTCGTGTCGGGCTACTCCGGCGTCGGCAAGTCGTCGCTCGTGGCCGAGCTGCACCGGCCCGTCGCGCGCGAGCGGGGCTTCTTCCTCTCCGGCAAGTTCGAGCAGCTCAAGAAGGACGTCCCCTACCACGCCTTTCTCCAGGCGTTCCGCGGGCTCGTGCAGGAGATCCTGTGCGTGAGCGAGGAGGAGCTCGAGCGCTGGCGGGAGCGCCTGCGGGAGGCCCTCGGCGCGAGCGGCGGGCTGCTCGCCGGCGTGCTGCCCGAGCTCGAGCTGCTCCTCGGCCCGCAGCCGCCCGCGCCGGAGCTCCCCGCGGTCGAGGCCCGGCACCGGTTCCACGCGGCGCTCCAGCGCTTCGTCGCGGCGTGCGTCCAGAAGGAGCACCCGATGGTGCTCTTCCTCGACGATCTCCAGTGGGCCGACGCCGGGAGCCTCCAGCTGCTCGAGCAGCTCGTCACCTACGCCGAGGCCGAGCACCTGCTGTTGATCGGCGCCTTCCGGGACAACGAGATCGGCCCGGCGCACCCGCTCGCGCTCATGCTGGCCGACGCGCAGCGGCGCGGCGCCCTGGTCACCGACATCGTCCTCGCGCCGCTCTCCGCGTCCGACGTCGGCGCGCTCGCCGCCGGCGCGCTCCACGCCCCGGCCGAGCAGGTCGAGCCGCTCGCCCGGCTCGTCCACGAGAAGACCGGCGGCAACCCCTTCTTCGCGATCCAGTTCCTGATGGAGCTGCACCAGGAGGGGCTCATCGCCTTCGACGCCGAGGCGGGCGCCTTTCGCTGGGACATCGCCGCGATCCGCGACAAGGGCTTCAGCGACAACGTCGTCGATCTGATGGTGGGCAAGCTGAAGCGGCTCTCGGCCCCGGCGCAGGACGCGCTCAAGCTCGCCGCGTGCCTCGGCAGCAGCCTGACGCTCGACACCCTCGCGGTGGTCGCGAAGCGCCCCGCGGCGGAGCTCTCCGAGGCGCTCTCGGAGGCCGCGCGAGAGGGGCTGCTGCTCCGCCGGAACGGCGCGTACCGGTTCGTCCACGACCGGGTGCAGCAGGCCGCCCAGGCGCTCATCCCGGCGGCGCAGCTCGCCGAGGTGCACCTCTGCATCGGCCGGCTGCTGCTGGAGGGGCGGAGCGCGGCGGAGCGCGAGGAGATGCTCTTCGACATCGTGGGCCACCTCAACCGCGGCGCCGCGCTCATCCGATCCCCGGCAGAGCGCGCCGAGCTCGCCGCGCTGAACCTGCGCGCCGGCAGGAGGGCCAAGGCGGCGGCGGCCCACGAGACCGCCGCCTCCCTCTTCGCCGCGGGCGCGGCGCTCCTCCCCGAGGAGCGCTGGGAGGCGCAGTACGAGCTCGCCTACGACCTCGGCCTGGAGCGCGCGCACGCCGCGTACGTCACCGGCAGCTTCGACGAGGCCGAGCGGCTGCTCGCGGAGCTCACCGAGCGCGCGAGGAGCAGGGCCGAACGGGCCGCGGTCGTCGAGCTCGCCGTCGCGCTGAACGCCACCCGCGGGCGACCCGCGCGCGCCGTGGAGCTCGGGCTCTCGTGCCTCCGCGCCTGGGACCTCGAGGTGTCGCTCCCCGTCACGGACGCGCAGGCCGAAGAGGAGACCGAGGCTGTCTGGAAGCTCCTGGGCGACCGGCCCATCGAGGGCCTGCTCGATCTGCCCCCCATGACGCACCCGGAGATCAAGGTCGCGATGGGCGTCCTCCGGGGAGTCTTCATCCCTGCCTTCTTCGTCGACCAGAACCTGCACTATCTGCTCGTCGTCCGCATGGTCAAGCTCAGCCTCCGCCACGGCAACGCGGAGACCTCCGCCCACGCGTATGCCGCCTTCGCGAGGGTGCTCGCCCCGAGGTTCGGGAGATACAGAGAGGCGTATCTGTTCGGCAAGCTCGCCTACGACCTGGCGGACAGGAGCCCCGTCCTCGCCACGAAGGCCCCGGTGTTCACGCTGCTCGGGCAGCAGGTGGTCTTCTGGACCCGCCACTACCGGGAGACCTCCTCGTATACCCGCCTCGGCTTCAACGCCGCGGTGGAGTGCGGCGACTGGAACAACGCCTGTTACAACTGCATCTGGGCATCGATGTTCCCGCTCCTCTGCGGCGAGCCGCTGGAGGACGTCCTCCATCAGACCGAGGATCGCCTCGCCTTCGTGCGCAGGGCCGGCTACTCGTTCGTTCACGGCGTCCTGCTCGCGCTCCGGCACGTCATCCAGGCGCTGCGCGGGCGGCCGGTCCAGTTTCCGATGCTGGACGGGTCCAAGCTCGACCCGGCGGGGTTCGAGGACTGGCTCCTCTCGGGGGCCGCGGGCAGCGCGCACAGCATCTACTTCGGCCTGAAGGCGCAGGCGCTGTTCGTCCTCGGCGCTCCGGGTGAGGCGCTCGCGGCGTCGTCCCGCCTGGTCGTCGACTACGACTGGAGGAACGACGCGCACGCGCTCGTCGTCGAGAGCTTCTATTACCACGCGCTCGCGCTCGCCGCGGTCTCGGACGAGGCGCCGCCGCCCGAGGAGCTCCCCCGAGCGCTCCTCGATTGCGAGCGGCAGCTCGCCGAGTGGGCAGAGAGCTGTCCCCCGAACTTCCTCCACAAGCACGCGCTGGTCTGCGCCGAGATCGCCCGGCTCCGCGGGCAGGAGGGGGAGGCCATCCGGCGCTACGAGCAGGCCGCGTCGTCGGCGCGGGAGCACGGCTTCGTCCAGCACGAGGCCATCGCCTGCGAGCTCGCCGCCGGGTTCTACCGCGCGCGCGGCCTGTCCACGCCTGCCGACGCTTACCTGCAAAAGGCCCGCGCCGCCTACTTCCGCTGGGGCGCCCACGCCAAGGTGGAGCAGCTCGACCAACGCTATCCCTTCCTCGTCGAGCGCAAGCCGATCGCGCCCACGGTCACCTTCGCCGTGCGGGCCGAGCAGTTCGACGTGCTGTCGGTGGTCAAGGCCGCGCAGAGCATCTCCGTGGAGCTCAAGCTCCCGCGCCTGCTCGAGATGCTGCTGCGCATCGTGGTCGAGCACGCGGGCGCCGAGGAGGGCTATGTGCTCCTGGTCCGGGAAGATCGCCTGTCGACCGCGGCGGCGCTCGCGGCATCCGGCGGCGCGGCGCGGCTGCTCGACGCCGGCGAGGCGGCGGCGCTGCCGCGGTCCATCCTCAACTACGTTCGTCGCAGCCACGAGCGCGTGCTCCTCGACGACGCCGCCGCCAGGCACCCGTTCTCGGAGGACGCGTATTTCACCCGGAAGCAGCCGAGGTCGGTGCTGTGCCTCCCCATCGTGCGGCAGGCCCGCTTGCTCGGCCTGCTGTACCTGGAGAACAAGCTCGTCGCCGGGGCGTTCACCCCAGCGCGGCTCAGCGTGCTCGAGCTGCTCGCCTCGCAGTCGGCCATCTCGCTGGAGAACGCCATGCTCTATTCCCAGGTCGAGCAGGAGAACGCCGAGCGCCGGCGGGCGGAGCAGGCGCTCCAGGCGAACCAGGCCACCCTCCAGGCGATCGTCGACAACTCGGCCGCGGCCGTCTACCTGAAGGACCGCGAGGGCCGGTATCTGCTCGCCAACCGGCAGGCGGGCAAGGCCGTGGGCCTGCCGAGCCGTGAGATCCTCGGAAAGACCGACGCCGAGCTCTTTCCCGGGCCGACCGTCGGGACCCTCCAGGACAACGACCGGCGCGTGCTCGACGCGGGCGATCCGCTGGAGATCGAGGAGGAGGTGCAGCTGGAGGACGGGCTGCACACCTTCCTGTCGGTCAAGTTCCCGCTCGGCGAGGGGGTCATGTCGGGCGTGCTGTGCGGCATCTCCACCGACATCACCGAGCGCAAGCGGGCCGAGCGGGCCGAGCGCTTCCTGGCCGAGGCGAGCCGCAGGCTGATGGCCCTCGGCTACAGCGCGACCCTCGAGAGCGTGGCGCAGCTCGCGGTGCCCGAGCTGGCCGACCGGTGCGTCGTCGACATGCGCCTCGATCCCGGCGCCCCGGGGCACACGGCCATCGCAGGCGTGCCCGCCGAGCTGGTCGACGCCGTGAAGGACGCGGTGCGGCCCCTCACGACGGCGTCGCCGGCCCGGCCCGAGATGGGCGACACGGGCGCCGCGCCGCTCCTCGGGCAGCTCGGCGTTCACGCCTTCATCCGGGTTCCGCTCCTCGCGCGCGACCGCTGCTTCGGCGTCATGCTCCTGCTGCTGACGGGGCCTCAGCGCCGTTACGGCCCAGCCGACCTGTGGCTGGCCGAGGAGCTCGGGGCCCGCGCGGCGCTGGCGCTCGACAACGCCCGTCTGTTCGCCGAGGCCCAGCAGGCGATCGAGCGGCGGGACGAGTTCCTCCTCGTCGCTTCGCACGAGCTCAAGACCCCGCTGACATCGCTGAAGATGCAGGCGCACCTCATCGAGCGGCTGCTGCGCCGCTACCAGCGCTCCGAGCTCGCCCCGGAGCGGCTCGACGCGGCGCTGCAGGTCTTGAATCGGCAGATTGCGCGGCTCGCGCACCTCGTCAACGAGCTGCTCGACGTGACGCGGCTGAGCGCCGGGCGGCTGGCGCTCGCGCGCGCGCCGGTCGATCTGGCGGCCCTGGTGTGCGAGATCGTCGAGCGGATGAGCCAGCAGCTCGCCGACGCCCGCTGCAGCGTCCAGCTCGATCTGGACGAGCCCGTGGTCGGGCGCTGGGATCCGTCTCGCATGGAGCAGGTCCTCATCAACCTCCTGTCGAACGCGATGAAATATGGCGCCGGCGGCCCCATTCACGTCGCCGTGTGCGGTCAGCCCGATCGGGCGCTGCTCGTGGTCCGCGATCACGGCATGGGCATCGCGGAGGCGGATCAGGCGAGGATCTTCGAGCGCTTCGAGCGCGCGGTGTCGGTCCGGAACTTCGGCGGCCTCGGCCTCGGGCTCTACATCGTCCGATGGATCGTGACCGCGCATGGCGGCACCATCCGCGTGGAGAGCGAGCCGGGCGCCGGCGCCACGTTCATCGTGGAGCTCCCCTTGCACGCGGCCGAGGCGGAGACCGACACGAACGGCCAGGGCGCCGCGCGCCCGCCGACGTGATCGCTCACCTGGAGCCTCTGCGGGGGCTCGAGCTGCTGCGCTGCCGCTCCCGTGGCGCTCGAGGGCCAGGCCGGATCCAAGGAAGGTGCGACGCTGGCGTTCCCCCGCGGCGGATTTACCAGAGGCTTATCGCCACGTTACGCCTCGTTCAATCGCAGCGGGTCCACTTCGCCATACAACGCCGGACAATTACCCGTCCGGATCGAACGCGCTCCCTCGCGGACGCCTCGGCGATTCGGCAGGCATTTCCGTCCATCTCCACTCCACCGACGCCGAGAGAGCTCCCCCAGGTGAGCGTGATAGACGAGCGCCGGGAGATCTCGTCGTCTCTTTCTGACAGCAGTATCTTCATCGCGCCGGGAGGTGTAGAACCGTTCCACGTGCCGGGCGCATGTGCCCATCGGCCTGCGGGGGCCCCGGCCGCGGCGCATCGCACGCGAGCGCCGACCCCGGCGAAGACCGGGACGTGGGAGGAGGCTCATGGAGGATCGCAGCGCAGTCCGCGAGGACGCGGACCATAACGTACGTCTCAGAGTGCTCGTCCCTCTGGCGCTCGCGCTGGCCGTATTGCTCGCACTCTATGTGGCGACCACGTACAGCGTGTTCGCCTCACGGCGCGACGAGGCGCTCCGGCAGGACACCGAGCGCACAACGGAGCTCCTCCGGCGGGCGCTCATCGACAACGTCGAGATCCTGAGCTCGCTGATGAGCGCCATCGAGCGGGATCCGGTCCTCGAAGATGCCATGCTCCAGGGGGACCGCGAAGCGCTCCTCGAGCGGGGGGCGCCGCTCCTCCAGGCCCTCAAGGCACGCGCCGGGATCACCCACCTCTACTTTCATGCTCCCGACCGCGTGAACTTTTTGCGGGTTCACGAGCCCCCCCGTTTCGGCGACACGATCTCTCGAGTCACGCTCCTGGAAGCGGAGCAGACAGGACAGCCGAGCTTCGGAAACGAGCAGGGGCCCCTCGGCACATACACCCTCCGCTATGTGGTGCCCTGGCGCTCCGGGGGACGCCTCCTCGGGTACATCGAGCTCGGCAAGGAGTTCGAGCACGTCGCCGCCTCATTGCGCGACGTTCCGGGCGTCGAGCTCGTCATCCTCGTGGACAAGCGGTACGTGCAGCGAGAGCTCTGGGAGCCGACCGCCCAGAAACAGAGGCTGCCGCTCTGGGACACGCTCCCCTCGGTCGTCTCCGTCTTCAGCACGGTGCAGGCGATCCCCGACGAGCTCTCCGCGCTGCTGTCGCGGCAGGGCCTGGCCCTCGACGAGCCGACCGCGACCATCCGGGCGGACGGCCGCGTCCTGCAGTGCATGCTGCTCCCGATCGATGACGTCCGGGCCCTCGAAACAGCGAAGTTGCTCGTGATGCGCGATGTGACGAGCATCGCCGCCGCCGCCCGCATGCAGCTCGCGGCGGGCTGCGCCGCGTTCGCCGGCGTGAGCGCGGTGCTGCTCGCGATGTTTCACGTCCTCCTCGGCCGCATCCAGCGGGCTCTCCGGGAGCGGTCGACGCTGCTGAACAGCGCCAAGGAGCGTCTGGAGCAGGAGATCGAGGAGCGGAAGGTCGCGCAGAAGGAGCTCGAGGCGGCGCTCAGCACGTCCGCGGCCGCGTCCCAGGCCAAGACGGAGTCGCTCGCCCAGCGCGAGGAGGCGCTTCGCGAGCTGCGCGCCGCCAAGCTCGACCTCGAGCAGCAGCTCCAGACCATCGAGCGCCAGCGCATCACCATCCGCGAGCTGTCGCTGCCCATCGTGGACGTCTGGGACGAGATCCTCGCGCTCTCGATCATCGGGCCCGTGGACGCCGCGCGGGCGACGGAGATGATGGAAGGCCTGCTCCGCCGGATCGTCGAGGCGCAGGCCCGCTGGATCATCCTCGATGTGACCGGGCTGCCGGCCATCGATGAGGAGGTCGCGGCGCGCCTGGCCCGAGTGGCCAGGGCCGTGCGGCTGCTCGGCTGCGCCTGCATCGTGACGGGCATCAGCCCTCACATTGCGCGCACGTTCGTCGCGCTCGGCGTCGAGCTGGACGACCTCCGGCCATTGCGCAGCCTGAAGGAGGGCATCAAGCATTGCATGTCCGCCCGCCAGGCGGCCTCGCTTCGATCCCCGGCGCTCTGAGCGCCGCGTGCCCCCGGGCCGCCCGCGCCGCGCCTCAGGCCGGGGGCGCGGAGAGCGCCTCGACCAGCGCGTCGCCGAGGTGAGCGGCGTCGTTCCAGACGACGACGCGATAGCCGCTCTTCGGATCGTGCTCGATCAGGGAGACGCCCGTGTTCGCCGGCACCTGGAGCGCCTTCAACCCGCTTCCGTCCATCTGGAGCATCCGCCCGACCGCGGTCTTGATGGCCGCGCCGTGGGAGACGACCCCGACCGCCTCGCCGGCGTGCCGCTCCGCGATCCGGTCGAGCGCGCGCATCATGCGATCGCCGAGCTCGGCGTATGTCTCGCCGCCCCCGCGCCGGACATCGACGCCGCTCCGCCATGCGGCCCACTCCTCCGGGAAGCGCGCCTGCACCTCGCCGCGGCTGAGCCCTTGCCAGGCGCCGAGGCTCACCTCCCGCAGCGCAGGGTCCGCGACGGCCTGGAGGCCTAGCGCCGAGGCGAGGCGCGCCGCCGTCTCCTCGGCGCGCTCGAGGTCGGAGCAGTAGACCGCCGCGAGCCGGAGCCGCGCGCCGGCGAACCGCTCCGCGAGCCGCGCGGCCTGCTCGCGCCCCCGCGCGTTGAGCCCGCGCCCCGCCTGTCCCTGGAACACCTGCGCGCGGTTGTCGTCGGTCTCCCCGTGCCGGATGAGCATCAGCTTCGTGGTGGCGTGCACGATGGGCCGCACTGTAGCAGGGCCCCGCGATCACGCTCGGCACAGCCTTGGCCGCGATCCTGGCAGCACCGCCGCGCGGCGCACGGCGGCGCGGCGCACCGGCGTGCCTTTCTGCCACGCGCAGGCCGGCGCCGGGCCATCGTGCCACAGCGCACGGAGGCCGGTTTGTAAGACGTCCTCACTTACCCGCCAGCCGCCCAACAGGTACGCGGCGTGCTTCGGCCCTCGTCCGGAATGAGGTCATCCAGCGAGGGTTCCGGGCGAAGGGCGCTCCCCGACGCATCCGGGGCCTCTCTCGCGGAAAGGGTCGCTCGCATGAAACGGCAATTTGCGCCTTGGCTCATCCTGTTGCTCGTCGCGGCGTGCGGCGAGGAAGGCGGCGTTCAGCCCGCCGACGTCCAGGCCGGCTCCGGGGGGAGCGGCGGCGCGCCGCCGGATCAGGGCGCGCAGGCAGGAGGGGGCGGCCAGGGCGCAGACGGCGGCAGCGGCGGCGAAGGCGGCAGCGGCGGCGAAGGCGGCAGCGGCGGCGAGGGCGGCAGCGGCGGGTACAGTCCGGAGAACGACAACACCTTCCGGCCCGAGGAGCGGCCGTTCTCCGACGAGCTGCTCGAGCAGCTCAAGACGAAGCCGGGGTTCACCATCAGCGTGTTCGCCAGAGGGGCCGACAATGCGCGCATGATGGAGCTCGCCCCCGGCGGCGGGGTGTACGTCACGCGGCCGACGACCGGGGACGTGCTGCTCCTGCGCGACACCGACGGCAACGGGGCGGCGGACGAGTCGACGAAGGTGTTCACGGGGGGTCCGGGCTTCGAGACCCTGCACGGCATCGCGCTCGACGCCGCGGGCGACACCATGTACCTGGCGACGGCGACGAGCCTTTACTCCGCGCGCATCGACGGCGACGGCCGCCTCGGCGACGCGTCGACCTTGATCACCGATCTGCCCGACGGCGGCCAGCACGGCAAGCGCACGATGCGCCTCACCCCCGACGGGACATCCCTTCTGTTCTCGGTGGGCAGCAGCTGCAATGCGTGCGCCGAGACGAACCCCGAGCACGCCGCCTTGCTGCTCATCGACCCATCGCTGGGCCCCCAGACGCAGCAGGACCGCACCGTCTTCGCCAAGGGCCTTCGCAACACCATCGGCTTCGACTGGTACCCGGGGACCGACGAGCTCTGGGGCATGGATCACGGCAGCGACCAGCGCGGCAACGTCGTGCCTCCCGAGGAGCTCAACCGGCTCGTCGAGGGCAACAACTACGGCTGGCCTTACGTGTACTCGAGCGGCCCCGGCGAGCGGGGGATCGATCCGATCATGGACGACCCGCCCGGCACGACGAAAGAGGAGTACGCCGCCGCCACCGATCCCGCGGTGCTCATCTACGAGGCGCACAGCGCGCCCATCGATTTCCGCTTCTACACGGGCGACCAGTTCCCGGCCGAGTACAAGAACGACGCCTTCGTCGCGATGCGAGGCTCGTGGAACCGTTACCCGCCGGTGGGCTACAAGGTGGTGCGCGTCCTCTTCGACGACGCGACCCACACGCCGATGGGCTTCGAGGATTTCATTACCGGATGGCTGATCGAGGACGGCCGCGCCACCTTCGGCCGCCCCGCCGGGCTCCTCCAGATGCCGGACGGGTCTCTCCTCGTGAGCGACGACACGAGCGGCATCATCTACCGCGTCTCGTACACCGGCCAGTGACGCAAGGCGCCTGCGCAGGGAGCCTGTCGCCCTGGCCCTGGGAAGCCTCCTCGAGCGCGAGCTTCGCGGGGAGGCGCGCGCTCGGAAACAGCAGGAAACCGAGGATCGGCGAGAGCGCCGCCAGGACGGCCGCCAGGCTGAAGTGCGCCGGATAGCCGAGGCGCCCCGCGGAGAAGCCGCTCGCCGCCGAGGCGACCCCCGTGGCGATCACCATCGCGCTCGCCTGGAGGGTGTAATCCGTGGCGGCGCTCTCCCGAGCGGTCCAGTCCATCATGCACGTGAAGAGCGCCGCGGTGGCCATCCCCCCGGCGAAGTGCTCGAACGCGCAGAGCGCCGCCAGCAGCGGCACCCCTGCCTCGCCCCGGGCGGCGTACGCGTACCCGAGCACGCTCGCCGCCTGGAGGACGGCGAAGCCGACGAGCGACGAGCGCCGCCCGAGCCGCAGCACCAGCGCCCCGCCGGCCAGCGCGCCGAGCAGCCCCGCGACGAACCCCACCGTCCCAAGGAGCCACCCGATGTCCGCGAGGGAGAGGCCGAGATCGGTGAGGAACGGCCGCAGCATGCCCACCGCGAAGGCGTCGCCGAGCTTGTACACGACGATGAGCGCGAGCACCTGCCGGGCGTGAGGGCGCTTCCAGAACGAGGCGGCGATGGCGGCGACCGAGGAGGAGCGAGCGCCCTCGCGCCCGCACCCCGCCTCGCGGGCGAGCAGCGTGGGAATGCTCAGGAGGGCGATGGACAGCGCCATGAGCGCGAAGGTGAGCCCCCAGCCCAGCCGGTCGAAGAGGACGAGCAGCGCCCCGCCGCCCACGATCATCCCGGCACGATAACCGGCCACCTGGATGCCGTTGGCCAGGCCTCGCTCGCCCGGCGCCAACAGGTCCACCGCCAGGCCGTCCGTGGCGATGTCCTGGGTCGCGGAGAGCAGATTGACGATCAGCACCGCCGCGAGCACCGGCGAGAGCCCCTCCCCCGGGTCCCGCAGCGCGAGGAGCCCGAGCGCCGCGATCGTGAGCCCTTGCAAGGGGAGGATCCACGAGCGACGGCGCCCGAGGCGGGGGAAGAAGAAGCGATCGACGAGCGGCGCCCAGAGGAACTTGAGCGCCCACGGGAGCGCGAGCAGGGAGGCGAGCCCGATGCCCTCGAGCGAGATCCCCTGCTTGCGCAGGAGGACCGGGAGCGCCTGGGTGAAGAAGCCGAACGGGAGCCCCTGGCACATATAAAGCGACGCCAAGAGCCCGAGGCGCCGCCAGGACAGGTGGGGAGAGCGCATCAGCGGCTCGCTTTCCTGGAGGCGGAAGAGAGGCCGAGGAGCCCCGACGCCATCGCCCACGTCGCGCCGGCGGCCGAGCCCGGGGGGATGAGATCGCGCGCCGTGGCCGCGAGCACGAAATACCCCTGGATGGCGGCCACGATCGCCGCGGCCGCGGCGTCCACGTCGCCCCGCGCGCAGGAGAACACCCGCTCCTGCGCGCCGCGCCGCACGATCGCGGCGAGCTTCTTCACCGCGCTCTCGAGCGCGCCCGCGAACGCCTTCCGCACATCGGCGTCGCGGAGCGCCTCGCCGCTCACGCAGATCCAGCAGGCGAGCGCCCGCGGGTCGGCCCCCTCGCCCACCCGCAGGTGAGCGTCGATGAACGCGCGGAGCTCGGCCTCCGGATCGCCCGCCGCGGCGGCGAGCCGCCGCTCGATCCGGCCTTCATGGTCCCGCGCGAGTAGCTCGACGGCGGCGAGCAGGATCTCCCGCTTGCTCTCGAAGTGGTAGTGGACCAGCCCCGGCGCGATGTGGGCCGCCGCGGCGACGGCCCCGATGGACGCTCCCTCGTAGCCGCGCTCCGCCATGACCTCCAGGAGAGCGCGCGCGATCTGGGCTCGACGTTCCGCGGTGTTCGAGGGGCGAGGCATCCTGACGCTCCTGCGCTGGCTGGCGCCGGTTTATTGGTTGGTCGTACAACCAACTTATGAAGCGACCTCAGCCGCGTGTCAAGGAGGGGCTCGGGCCGCTCGAGCAGGATCACGCCGGGCGAGCTGCAGGAGCGGCGGGTAAGCTACGGCGTCTCGCCATCAAGGAGCTCGACCGATGACGCCGCGTCCTCTCTCGCTGATGATCGCAGGGCTGCTCTCCTGCGCCGGCCTCGTCTCCGCGTCCTGCGCGCCGTCGTCGCCCCCCGGCGACGCGGGCGGCCAGGGGAGCGCCGGCTCGGGCGCGGGCGGCCAGGGCGGCGGCGGGGCGGGCGGTGCTGGCGGCGAGGCCGGCGCCGGGGGCGAGGCCGGCGCTGGCGGCGCCGGCGGGAGCGGGCCGGGGGACGGGGCGTCCGAGCTCCTCTCGGGGCGGGACGAGGCCAGCGCTCCTTTCAGGGCGGTGGGCCGGCTGAGCGGCGGGCTCGGCTCCGGGGCCTGCACGGCGTTCCTCATCGACCCCGCGGGGCGCCCCGAGGCGCCGGCCCACGTGCTGACGAACGCTCACTGCACCCACGAGTGGGCCGCGGAGACTTCGGCCAACGCGGTGTTCGTGGACACCGGGGCGACCCCGGAGCTGCGGATGATCTTCAATTACTTCCGCGACACCGAGGGCGCGCAGGTCGAGGTGCCGGCGAAGGCGATCCGCTATGCGACGATGAAGGGCACCGACCTCGCGGTGGTCGAGCTCGACACCACGATCGGCGCCCTCGCCGAGCGCGGCGTCGTCGCGCTCGGGCTCGCGCCCTCGCCGCCGCCGCCGGGGGGGCGCGTGTCGGTGGTGGGCGCGCCGCAGCTCGACGTGGAGTTCCTGCGGCGCGCCCGCTGCAGCGAGGAGGGCACCTTCGATATCGTCGAGTATCGCTGGCACTGGTTCGGCGCGCACCGGAACCGCTGCGCCGACATCGCCAACGGCAGCTCGGGCTCGCCGGTGCTGGACGAGGCGCAGCGGGTCTATGCCGTCGTCAACACCACGACCCTGGGGAGCCCGCCCGACGGCGACTGCTTCCTCGGCAGACCTTGCGAGGTCGGCGCGCCCCCCGGCGTGTCGGCCGAGGGCGCGAGCTACGCCGTCGACGTGACCGGCGTGAGCGCCTGCTTCGGGGACGACGGCCGCTTCGCGCTGGATCGCGAGGGCTGCGCCCTCGACGCCGGCCGGGCGCTCGACGTGCTGACCTACCCCGCTCCCCGCGAGCGGCCGAGCGATCCGGCGACGGGCGCGACGAACACCTGGGATATGACGCTGGGCGCGCGGGGCGCGCTCGGGTTCTTCCGCTACAAGCTGGGGCGCGCCGGCGAGGTCGACTGCCGTCGGCAAGAGGGCTACTCGGCGCCGATCAAGCTCGTTGCCCAGGACCTGTCGGCCCTCGCGCTGCCCGAGGCCGAGGGGGTCCACCTGCTCTGCGTGCTCGCCGGCCCGACGGCGGCGCCCGACGCCGCGTGGCAATCGCTCTCGTTCCCCACGGTCGTCCTCACCACGATCGACACGACCCCGCCGTCGCGCCGGCCCGCGCTCTCGCGCGGGGGCGACGCCGCCGAGGGCATGCGCGTCGAGCCGATCTTCTCCCTGCCGGAGCACGCGGATTTCGAGTACCGCTTCGGCCCCCGGGACACGACCGACTGCGATGATCCGGCGGCCGAGTGGCTCAGGTACCGGCGGATCCCCATCTTCCTCGACCCCCGCGACCTGCCGGCCCGGTTCTGCGTGCGCCCGACGGACTGGGTGGGCAACGTGGGCGAGCCGTTCGATTACCTGCTGCCCGAGTGAGCCGCGTCGCCCGCCGCCGGACGCCGGACATCCTCGCCGTCATGCCGGCCTCGGCAGCACGAACTCTTCCGCCGCGAGCCCCTTGAACACGGTCGGCCCCGTCCGGCGGAACCCGAGCTTCTCCAGCACCCTGACCGACGCGGCGTTCTCGAGCATCGCGTGGGCGACGAGGCGCGGGAGCCCGAGATCCTCGAACGCATACCGGAGGCACGCCGCGGCCGCCTCGGTCGCGTAGCCTTTGCCCCAGTGCTTCCGGAAGAAGCGATATCCGAGATCCGCGAGCCCGAGGTCCTCGTGCCACCTCAGCCCGCACCAGCCGAGCTTCTCCCCCGTCTCCCGGTTCGAGACGATGAACCGGCCCATGCGGAAGGCCTCGAACTGGTGCGCGAGCCGCGCGATCACCGCGCGCGCCTCGTCCTCGCTGGCGAACGCGGGGTCCCCCGTGTAGCGGATCACCTCGGGATCGGCGTTCAGCTGCATCATGAACGGGACGTCGGAGGGCTGGTGAGGGCGGAGGCTCAGGCGTTCCGTCACGAGGACAGCGGGGGTTGCGTCAGGCTCGTTCCTGTCGAGGGTAACCATCCCGCCATCGTACCGGGTCCGCCACGGCGATGCACCGCGGGCGCGGCCAGGCGCAGCATCGCGTCGGCTCCGGCCCGTGCGTGGCACAGCGCGGCCATGGTCGCTCCTCGGCCCCGGCGCGGCCGGCGCGCGGCGCACGCTCGGCGGCGGCCGCCCTCGTCGGGCTGTGCCGCGGATGCTCCCGGAGCGCGCGGCGCGACGCCGATGTCAGGCCAGGGAGCGCTCGCCGTCCGCGCGAGCCTGCGAGCCGTCCGCGCTGTTCTCGGCGGCACAGAACTTGTTGGGTGAGGACGCATATGGCCTCTTCGAACCCCATCGACAAAATCCTGCGTCATGTCCTGTCGCTCTCGCTCGCGCCCCTCGTCGGCGGATGCGGCATCGACACCACCGGCTTCGAGCCCATCCCTTGCGCGAGCGGCGGGCGCACCCCGTACCTGGCGGGCGTCGAGCCCGGCGCTCCTGCCGATTACGTAGAGCTGAGAATGATAGCGAGCCCGTCGGGCGCGGCGGCGCCGAGCGCGCTCGAGTCGGTGGGCGAGAAGTGCTCCGGGGCGGCGGACAGGCCCGCATGCGAGGAGAAGATCGCGGCGGCCACGTCGACGAAGGGGTTCCGCCTCGGGGACTGCGTGGATTTCTGCCCGGATCACGTCCTGATCGTCAACACGGGCGACGAGGTGACGGTCCTCGATACGCGGGACGCGGTGAGGGCGTGGCTCGGCCCCGTGGACACGCCCGCGGACGCGGTGCTCGCCGCGTCGCTGGCCGACTACACCGTCCGCTGCAGCAAGCCCGACGAGGGCGGCGTCCGGCCTGCCGGCGACGCGTACGAGGTCCTCGCGACGCGGTACACGGAGATCTGCGATCCGATCGAGCGCACGCTCTATGTGCTCGGGGTGGACGCGGACGGCGACGTGCAGGAGCTGGAGTCCGAGGTGATCGAGTCCGAGTCCGGCGCCTGCGTCGGCCGGAGGCCGGCGGGGCTGCTGCGGGCCGCGGGCCGGGGCGCGACGCCGGTGGGGGCGTATTTCGCGAACGTGGCGCGGCTCGAGGCGGCGAGCGTCTGGGCCTTCGATGTGCTCGGGCGCGAGCTCGCCCATCACGGGGCGCCGCGGCCGCTCGTGGAGCGGGCGCGCGCCGCCGGCCGCGACGAGGTGCGGCACGCGCGGGTGATGCGGCGCCTCTCGGCGCGTTACGGCGGCCGCTGGCAGCCGCCGCGGGTAGAGCCGAGGCCGGTCCGATCGCTGGAGGAGCTCGCGATCGACAACGCGACCGAGGGGTGCGTGCGGGAGACGTACGGGGCGCTGGTCGGCATGTGGCAGGGGCGCTTCGCGCGGGATCCGCTGGTCCGGCGCGTGATGACGCGCGTCGCGCGCGACGAGGCGCGGCACGCGAAGCTCTCGTGGGCGATCGACGTCTGGGTGCGGCCGCGGCTCTCGGCCGCCGAGCGGCGGCGCGTCGAGGAGGCGCGGCGCGGGGCGCTGGCGGCGCTCGAGGAGGAGGCGCGGGGCGAGGTGGATCCGGCGCTCGTGGTCCACGCCGGGATGCCGGGCGCGGAGGCGGCGAGGAGGCTCTCGCGGAATTTCGCGGACGCGATCGCTGCGGGCGTGGGCGCCTAGCGGGGGCTGGCCCCCAACGCACCCGCGGCGCCTCTCGCATTCACCAGAGGCGTCCATCGTCAGCCTAGAAAGCCAGAGAACAAAAGAAGACGAACCACAGAAGCACGGAGGGCACAGAGGAGAAGAGGAGAAGAGGAGAAGGAGCTCTTTCTTTCTCTCCCCTCTGCGCCCTCCGTGCCCTCTGTGGTTCATTTTTCTCTTCGAACACCCGGCCCGCGCGCCGAGGGTGAATCCAGACAAGATAGACGCCAAGGACGCCAAGAGCGTCGACGTCCTCTCGTCTTGGCGCCGTGGGGTTCAACCTCCTCTCGTCTGAGCACCGCGACGCGCGGGGCGCTGCTTCTCCAGGGATTCGCCGCGCTCTGCCTTCGTTCTGATTCCGCGACGCGCCCGGGCTCCGCGGGCGCGGCCGCCGCCCAGCGCTCCACGAATGGGCGGCCGCGGATCGACAGGATCCGTGGTCGTCAAGCCCTCGGCAGGGGGCTTGGTGAGCCGCCCCCATCATCTTAGGATCGCTCCAGACACAGCGGGTTGGCGACTGGAGCCTTCGAGCGCTGGCGGCACCTGGCTGCGCCACGCGTCGTGGCGTGGCGCGCAGGTGTCGTATCGACGCATCGACCTGGCTTTTCGTGCCGGCAATTGGTGGGACTTTCGTCGAGAGGTCGGGGCAGGGCCAGCGCGGAGATCTGCCCTGGAGTCGCCCTTCATCCGATTCGCTCGCCTGTGGGCTCCACCTCATCTGAACACGACTGTCGCGGGAATCGAGCGCATCGAAGCTCGAAATCGATAGAAAGGCGGACTCACATGCGAAAGTATCGAGCGAGTGCGGTTTCTGCTGGAATCGTCGCCGGTTTTGCGGGCGTGATGGCCAGCGCAGGCGTGGTCTGGGCCGGCGATTCGGAACAGGGCACAGCTGACGCCCAGCTGAGCTACGCGTGCAAGCACCAGCACTCTGGGCAGCTCCGGAGCGTGGAGAGCCCGGACCAGTGCCAGGCCTCGGAGGAGCTGGTGTCCCAGCCCCGCACGAGCAAAGGCTTCGTGGGTCAGCAGGTCTTCAAGGGCGAGCGCGGTCCTCAGGGGCCGCAGGGGCCCAAGGGCGAGCGCGGTCCTCAGGGGCCGCAGGGGCCGATGGGGCTGCAGGGACCCAAGGGCGAGATCGGTCCTCAGGGGCCGGCGGGCCCGCAGGGGCCCAAGGGCGAGCGCGGCCAGCCGGGCCCGCAGGGGACGGCGGGCCTCGTCGGCCCGCAGGGCCTCAAGGGCATCGACGGCGTGCACGGTCCTCAAGGGCCCAAGGGCGAGATCGGTCCTCAGGGCTTCAAGGGCGCTGACGGCGCGCGCGGTCCTCAGGGTCCCCAGGGCCCCAAGGGTGAGCGCGGCGAGCGGGGCCCGCAGGGGCCCAAGGGCGAGCGCGGCGAGCCGGGCCCGCAGGGGACGGCGGGCCTCGTCGGCCCGCAGGGCCTCAAGGGCATCGACGGCATGCACGGTCCTCAAGGGCCCAAGGGCGAGATCGGTCCTCAGGGCTTCAAGGGCGCTGACGGCGCGCGTGGGCCGCAGGGGCCCATGGGCCCCAAGGGCGAGCGCGGTCCCCAGGGGCCGGCCGGCCCGCAGGGGCCCAAGGGCGAGCGCGGCCAGCCGGGCCCGCAGGGGACGGCGGGGCTCGTCGGCCCGCAGGGCCTCAAGGGCATCGACGGCGTGCGCGGCCCTCAAGGGCTCAAGGGCGAGATCGGTCCTCAGGGCTTCAAGGGCGCTGATGGCGCGCGTGGGCCGCAGGGGCCCATGGGCCCCAAGGGCGAGCGCGGTCCCCAGGGGCCGGCCGGCCCGCAGGGGCCCAAGGGCGAGCGCGGCGAGACGGGCCCGCAGGGGACGGCGGGGCTCGTCGGCCCGCAGGGCCTCAAGGGCATCGACGGCGTGCGCGGCCCTCAAGGGCTCAAGGGCGAGATGGGTCCGCAGGGCCTCAAGGGCATCGACGGCGTGCGCGGCCCTCAAGGGCTCAAGGGCGAGATGGGTCCGCAGGGCCTCAAGGGCGCTGACGGCGCGCGTGGTCCTCAGGGGCCGCAGGGACCCAAGGGCGAGATGGGTCCTCAGGGGCCGCAGGGACCCAAGGGCGAGATGGGTCCTCAGGGGCCGCAGGGACCCAAGGGCGAGCGCGGTCCTCAAGGGCACCAGGGTCCTCAGGGCCCCAAGGGCGAGCACGGCGAGCGCGGTCCCCAGGGCCCCGCGGGTCCTGCAGGCACCGTCGGCCCCCAGGGCCTCAAGGGCGCCGACGGCGCCAAGGGCCTCCAGGGTACCCAGGGGATCAAGGGCGAGATGGGTCCGCAGGGCCTCAAGGGCGCTGACGGCGCGCGCGGTCCTCAGGGGCCGGCCGGACCCAAGGGCGAGATGGGTCCCCAGGGCCCCAAGGGCGAGCGCGGCGAGCGCGGTCCCCAGGGCCCCGCGGGAGCTCCGGGTGCCATCGGTCCTCAGGGCCTCAAGGGCGCCGACGGCGTCAAGGGCATCCAGGGTCTGCAGGGGGTGCAGGGGGTCAAGGGCGAGCTCGGTCCCCAGGGCCCTAAGGGCGAGCGCGGTCCCCAGGGTCTGCAGGGTCCCCAGGGTCCGCAGGGCCCCAAGGGCGAGCGCGGCCCCCAGGGCCCCGCGGGTGCTCCGGGTGCCATCGGTCCCCAGGGCCTCAAGGGCGCCGACGGCGTCAAGGGCATCCAGGGTCTGCAGGGGGTCAAGGGCGAGCTCGGTCCCCAGGGCCCCAAGGGCGAGCGCGGTCCCCAGGGCCCCAAGGGCGAGCGCGGCGAGCGCGGTCCCCAGGGCCCCGCGGGTGCTCCGGGTGCCATCGGTCCCCAGGGCCTCAAGGGCGCCGACGGCGTCAAGGGCATCCAGGGTCTGCAGGGGGTCAAGGGCGAGCTCGGTCCCCAGGGCCCCAAGGGCGAGCGCGGTCCCCAGGGTCCCAAGGGCGAGCGCGGCGAGCGCGGTCCCCAGGGCCCCGCGGGTGCTCCGGGTGCCATCGGTCCTCAGGGCCTCAAGGGCACCGACGGCGTCAAGGGCATCCAGGGTCTGCAGGGGGTCAAGGGCGAGCTCGGTCCCCAGGGCCCCAAGGGCGAGCGCGGTCCCCAGGGCCCCAAGGGCGAGCGCGGCGAGCGCGGTCCCCAGGGCCCCGCGGGTCCTGCGGGCACCGTCGGTCCCCAGGGCCTCAAGGGCGCCGACGGCGTCAAGGGCATCCAGGGTCCCCAGGGTCCGCAAGGTCCGAGGGGTGAGCGCGGCCCGCAAGGGCCCATGGGGTCGCCCGGCATCGCCAAGATCCACGTGGTCTCGGTGACGCGCGAGGCAGGGCCGACGAGCGCGTTCGTCAACGTCAAGGCGCTCTGCAACGCGGGCGAGGTCATGCTCAGCGGCGGATTCTCGATCTCCGGCGGGGCCCAGGCGACCAGCAGGGTGGTGGAGAACTCGCCGCTCGA
Organism: Sorangium sp. So ce836; assembly: GCF_028553905.1. Taxonomy (NCBI): domain Bacteria; kingdom Pseudomonadati; phylum Myxococcota; order Polyangiales; family Polyangiaceae; genus Sorangium; species Sorangium sp. So ce836. The sequence goes on from NZ_CP102233.1 coordinate 9,455,689, forward strand.
CGCTACCGAAGGCCGCGCGGGCTGGACCTCGACCGCCGTGTTCGAGGGCGGCTACGGCAAGAAGGGGCAGACGGTGGCGCTGACCACGTTCGCAGTCTGCGCCGAGGTGCCCGAGCGCTGACGACGAACGACCGCAGGGCCATGCTCACGGGCTCGTGAGCCCCACCTCTCGACCAGCTGCCCCCTGTCCCCCTTCACAACGGCCTTGAGGACAGGGGACAGCTGGCTCAGCCCCTCAGCCTTGCTCCCCACACGCCGCACGCACGGCGAGAAGCCGCGCCCCGCCGCGCCGCCCAGCACGGCGGGACCCGCGAGCCCTTCACCCGTCGCGAGCCCGCCGGCCACGAGGTCGCAGCCCCCGCACCCCCGCGCCACGGACCCCGACGCGCTGCGAAGCGCCACGATGGCGAGGCCCCCACACGTCGCCAAGCATCACACAACGTGAGACAATTCCGCCATCAGCGTACCGCGGTCCAGATGCCGGGCCGGACCGTGGCGCAGCTCGCACGCTTTTCGCAAGGGGCCAGGGCGGTGACGTCGTGAACACTGGGCTCTTCCTCGGCACCGAAAAAAATGCGCGGCCGCGGCGACTTCTGACGGAATTCCGGCGCGCCATGGCTGCTGTGCGTACTGCTGTGCGTAGGGGAGAGGCCGCGGCGCGCCGCGTCGCGGTGTTGCCCTTTGTCCCAGCTGTCGTCATGTGCCACAGCAGTGCTTTCACGTAGTCAGCTCACCGGCTGGTGAAGGCATCCCCTCACTTCAACCCAGAGGTACGAGGCATGCTTAGGAGATTCACGGAGAATCCTCCTTGCCTCATTAGACTCTGTGGTAACTTCCCCCAGTGGACGAGGACACGAAGGAGGGGTTTCTCTCAGGTCAGACCACATGCCTCCGAGCGCATCCCAGAGGGGAACCATGAGCGTAGATTACCCTATGAATACGACCCAGCATGCACCGATGACCCGCGCGCGCAACAACCCTCTTGTGATCGCGCACGTGCTGAACTCCTTCCAGGTGGGAGGCGCGGAGCAGGTCGTGGTGGATCTGGCCGCGCTGCAGCGCGAGGCGGGGCATGAGGTGATGGTCGTCGGCATCGAGACGAACCCCGACGGGCCGCGCGCCGCGCAGCTCCGGGAGCGCGGCGTCGCGGTCCACATGCTCCCGAAGCGCCCCGGCTTCGACTTCAAGCTGCCCGGGAAGCTCGCGGCGTTCTTCGCCAAGCACGGCGTCTCCATCGTGCACTCGCACAACCAGCTGCCGCTCATCTACGCGACGGCCGCGGGCCGGCTCCACCGCGTGCCCGTGTGCCACACCCTGCACGGCGCCATGTTCGATCAGGGCCGCCGGGCGTGGCTGCGGCACATGGCCGCCAAGCTCGCCGACGCGCACGTGGCCGTGTCGCAGCCGACGGCCGACTTCATGCTGAAGCACAACGAGGTCCCGAGCTCGAAGCTGCACGTCGTCTTGAACGGCATCGATCTCTCCCGGTTCAGGCCAGACGCCGCGGCCCGGCGCCGCGTCCGGACCGAGCTCGGCATCCCCCAGGACGCGTGGGTCGCCGGGGCGGTCGGGCGCCTGTCCCAGGTCAAGAACCACGCCCTCCTGCTCCGCGCGGCCGCGGCCGCGGGCGTACTATCGGAGAACGGGCGCCTCCTCCTCGTCGGGGACGGGCCGGAGGCCGCCTCGCTGCGCGCCCTCGCCGACGAGCTCGGCATCAGCGACCGCGTCGTGTTCGCCGGCGAGCGGCACGACGTCCCGGAGCTCCTCTCCGCGAGCGACGTCTTCGTCCTCTCGTCGACGTCGGAGGGGCTGCCGCTCTCCATGGTCGAGGCCATGGCCACCGGCCTGCCCGTCGTCTCGACCGCCGTGGGCGGCATCCCCGCCCTGATCACCGACGGCGACACAGGCTTCCTCGTGCCCTCGGACGACGTCGGCGCGCTCGCCGCGAAGCTCGCCGACCTCAAGGCAGATCCCGGGCGATCCGCGGCGATGGGCAGGCGGGGGCGGAAGCTCGCGCTGGGGCGCTACTCGGCGGAGCGCATGATGGCGAGCTACATGGATATCTACGAGACGCTCCTCGCCCGGCGGGAGTCGGAGCGCCGCGCCGTGCTGCGGCCGAGCGAGCTGCTCGCCGGCTTGAACGCGTAGCCGCACGCCCCGCGAGGGCGCGGCCCACCCTGCGCGGGGCGTCCAGGCCGCGCCGAGCGCGACCGCGAAGGCGCGGAAGACGCAGAGAGTGCACCCATTCTCTGCGCCCTCCGTGCTTTTGCGAGCCAGGATCGAGGCGCGGGCCGTGGCCGCCTGACGCTCGCGTCAAGGCGCGCGGGGAATCGTCGAGATCGCGCGCGGGACCGTGGCGAGCGACGCCGGCGACGAGAGCCCCGACGTCCGGGAGGACCGCGTCTGCGTCGGACGACCGGACGGCGGCCGCGCCTCCACCGCGCCGAGGTCGCGCACATCCCTCGGCGGAGGCGCGAGCACTCCCCGCGGCGGCGGCGGCGTGACCGTGCTCCGGGGCAGCGGCGCGATCGCGCTCCGCGACGGCGGCACGATCGTGCTCCGCGGCGGCGGCGCCACCGTGGCCCGCGACGGCGGCGCGGCCCCGACCGCGGCCTGCGCCTCGCGCACCGCTGCCAGCATCGACCGCGCGTCCGGCCAGCGATCCGCCTGCGCGAACTCGAGCGCCCGATCCACCACCCGCACCACGGCGGGGTGCATCGACGGCTGGATCCGCGCGAGCGACGGGATCGGACACGTCATCCGCAGGAAGAAGAGCTCGTTGACGGTCGGCGCATCCTGCACGTACCGGTTCGTGAGCAGCGAGAACATCGTCGCCCCGAGCGCCCAGATGTCGGTCCGCGCATCGACGAGATCCCAGCGCGCGCGCGCCTGCTCGGGCGGCATGTACGCCGGCGTGCCCATCGCCCGCAGCCCCGCGAGCGACGTCTGCGACGAGGGGACCCGCAGGCGCGCGATGCCGAAGTCGAGGATCTTCACCCCGTGCTCGCGGGTGAGGAAGATGTTGTCGGGCTTCAGATCCCGGTGAATGACCCCGTTCTCGTGCGCGGCCGCGAGCACCTCGAGGATCTGCTCGCTCAGGGCGAGGACCTCGGCCGGGGGGAGCGGGCCCTTCTGCGCCTTCCAGCGCTGGAGGAGGGTCTCGCCCTCCAGGAGCTCCATCACCAGGAAAGGCGACCCGTCCTCGGTCACGTCGTCCGCGAGCACCGCCGCGACCCCGGGGTGATTCACGGTGTTCACGATGGCCTTCTCGCGAAGGAACCGGGCCCGATCCACCTTGTCCCTCGCCCGCTCGGGGTGCAGCAGCTTGATCGCGACCCGCTGGCCGCTCCGATGCGTCGCGGCATAGACAGCCGCCATCCCCCCGAGGCCGATCAGCGCATCCAGCCGCCACGCGCCGCTCAACACCACCCCTACGCGTGCCTGTGCCCTCTGGACGTGCGTGACATTCTCGAAGTCCATGGCTGCTTCTCTCTGTGTGCCCTCGGGCAACCGACGCTTCAACGCTCGCGACGCAAGAACGGCTGTCTTCTTTACGTTCCCGGTGTCATGCACCGGCGCTACGGCGGAATCGGAGCTCCACGATGGCGGGCTGGGGGTGCAACTCGTCGGAACCGCGACCTGTCCGGCCGTCCTGCGTCACCGAACCAGGCGACGCCTGGGGAGGGCGGTGTCCAACAGCACGTCATTTCATGGAAAAGTTCAGCAAGAGCTGCGCCACGGCAGCCCGCGCCGAGGACCGCGGCGAACGGGCAGCGCGCATGGGGCGAATCGCCTCCCTGCGGCAAGATGCCACGACCATTGCGCCGCCACGGGTCGCTCGGGTCCACGTGGGCGCGGATGTCGACACGGTGTCGGCGCCTCCTTCGATGAGCCCGCTGCTCTCGTGATCTCCGGGGCGAGCGCCGCTCGGCATCGCAGGGTGTGGGGAGGAGCGCCGCGCGTGTGCTCACGCGGCGCATGTCGTCCGCGGAGGCCCGCTCGCGCGCGAGGTCAGTGGAGGCCCCTCATCGTCGGGTCGCCCAGCTTGAACGCCGCCAGCGCCTGGCGGATGAAGACCGGAACGGAGACGTAGGCCTCGAGCGCGACGCAGGCGCGGTTCGAGGAGCACGTGCAGCGATAGAAGTCGCTGAAATCGTCGTCGTCTGCGTCGGAGTCCGCCTCGCATCCGGGCACGCCGTCCCGCAAGACCTCGCCGTCCGGCGCGATGGCGGCGACCGTCGGATCCCACCGCACGATCGGCTGCCCGCTCTCCGGGCTCAGCTTCACCTTGTGCCAGTCCGCCTTGCCGTCGCCGTCGAGGTCGGGGCCGGGCTCCGTGACATACGCCTTGGCCAGGAGCTCGTTGGCGTACTCCAGCACGCGCGCGCCGATGCCCTTCTGCACGACCTTGCCGAAGACGGTCTCGGTCCCGTACGCCTTCGCCACGAACACCTTCCCGGACGGATGGTGGAGCTCGATCCGGTTCGGGAAGCCAGGATCGGTGTCCGCCCCGGTCTCCCAGATGTGCATCATGTCCAGCCACCTCTGCTTCTGGTTCTCGGGCAGATAGAGGAGCGTCCAGGCGATGAGGAACTTCTGCTGCTCCCAGCCGATCTGGGGGTCGAGGATGGCGACCTTGGCCGGGGCCCGCGGGTTCCACGGCGCGCTGTCGACCGCGCCGTACGCGCTGCAGACGATGCTCCCGGCGCCGGGGAAGCAGCTCTCCGGCCCGGCCTCGCTCCACCACGACGTCCAGCCGAGCGCGCTGGCCGGATACCCGCTCGCGTCCCTGACGGGGCGACCGCGATCGTCGGCCTCGATGCGCACGCCCTTGATGGCGTCGTCGCCCGTGAGGTTATTGCCCAGCCAGCGGCGGTACCCTTCCGGGAACACGTCGGCGAGCGAGACCGCGCGGTAGCGCGCGTCGAGGAAGTCGTGCCGCGAGTCGCTGACGAAGTTGTCGACCGACTCGGTCATCAGCATCGCCACCCACGCCTTGTCGTAATAAGAGCCGGCGTTCATCGTGTACGACGAGTCGTACTCGCCCTTGTCCTCCGCGAGCGCGTTCTCGAGCGGCTTGCCGCCCACGGCCACGTCGCCGAAATAGCCCGTGGCGCCGTTCGGGACGACCACCACCGTATCCCCGGGATCGCCGAAGACGTCGCTCGACGACCGGAGGACGGTATCGCCCTTGGGAAGGAAGTGCTCGCCCGGCTGCGGGCGCGCCATCTGGAGCGCGAAGTGATCGAACGCGATCCCGGCCGCGAGGATGTTCTGCTGGAAGAGGCTGCCCGCGGCGTGCACCCAGAACGTGTCGAAGTCGTAGCCGCGGTCCAGCGCGAACTCGCGGTAGATGTTCGCGGCCAGCCCGAGGCCCTTCGCGCCGTCGCGCATCTTGGCGTTGTAGCGGTTCAAGGTCCGCTCCGACGCCGCGCGCACGCTGAAGGCCTGCCGGTCGCGGCGGTAGTTGTCGAAGATGTGATTCACCTCCTGCTGCGTGATGAAGAAGTTGAAGAGCTCATAGGCGTCCGCGCCGCTGTCGTGCCGGTACACGCTCAGGTTGCCGAGATCGGCCCACCGGTCGCTCGCGAAGCCGTAGGGGACGCGGGTGCGCCCCGCCGGGTCCACCGAGGGCCCCTTCACGCCCTTCGGCGTCTCCAGCGCGCGCCACGACACGTAGTCGACCTTCTGCTGCCGGCACCGCGTGTACTTGCCGTCGACCGGCACGATGTGCCCGTCGAGCACGGGGTGCCAGGCGCCGCCCTGCTCCTCGTCCCAGCCCGAGGGCCTGTAGGCGCTCGGGTCGACCTCGACGCAGCTGCCCGGCCGGATCAGCTCGTATTTGTTCTGCAGGTCGGAGTAATGGATGTCTTCGTCGTCGTACTCGGGCTGGAAGCCGAGGATGCCGCCGAAGTCGTCGATCTTGGCGAGCATGCCCTTGCCGCGCGGGGTGCCCGCTCTGTAGCTCGGGTCGGCGTGCACGGAGACGACGTCGCCGTAGAACATGCGGGCCGCGGCGAAGTCGTAGGCGCCGAGCCCGATGAGGTCCTGCGTGGGCTCGCCGGCGTAATCCATGGTCGACGAGTGCATGAACATCCAGATCAGGTTCTTCCGCTCGTTCTCGGTGACGGGATCGTAGTAGCGCGGCCCGACGCACGACTCGCCGTCCTCCGAGAGCGTCTCGCACGGCGTCTTCACCCGCCCGTTGTCCGTGCGCAGCTGCCAGTACTGCGGCCGGTAGCCCCAGGCGTCGGACGAGCTCACGAAGTTGTGGCGCAGGCCGACGGAGTGGCCCATCTCGTGGAGGATCACCGCGTAGTGCGCCCGCTGCGCGAGGTAGCGCCGCATGGCCTCGGCGCGCCGCAGCTCCTGCGCGGCGTCCCCCTCGCCGAAGCGGCCGTGCTTGCTCGCGAATTTCTCCTCCAGGATGTCCGCCAGGTTGGCGGTCGCCAGCGGCGCCGGCGCCTCGTGCATCACGCACGCGCCGCGCTCGGCCAGCGCCACCTCCCTCAGGTTCCTGAGCTCGCGCTGCACGCTCGGGTTCGCCCCGCGGAGCGGCGAGGCGAAGCGCATCACCTCGTCCGTGAGCGGCAGCGCCTCCACGCCGGTGAGCTGCTGGATCGTCTTCGTCGTGAGCTCGGCCTCGAGCTCGGTGCCCACCGCCGACTGGCGGCGCGCCTCGTACACCGCGCGCATGCTGTCCGGCGCCGTCGCGTCGGCCGCGATGGCGCGCACCTCCTTCGAGAGCCGCCGGAGGTCGTCGCGCAGCGCTGGATCGCGCGCCAGCTGGCCGGAGACCTCGGCGGCGTGCTCCGCGGTGACCCCGGCGGCGCCGGCGATCCGCCGCGCGATCTCCTCCCGCGTGAGCCGCGGCAGCGCGCCGCCCTTCGACGCGCCGTCGCTCGCCTGCGCCCAGTCCCGGACGTAGTCGCCGTCGGTGACCTCCTCGGTCTTCAGCTCTCCCTTGATGTAACGGGCCGTGTCGACGATGCCCTGGCTCCAGATGTCGTTGACGTGCGTCCAGACGTTGATGCTCGACGCGATCTTCTCGCCGGTGAGCGGGTCTTCCGAGTCGCTGTAGATGCCCCAGGCCGAGGGCGACTGCGGCGCCTCGAAGTTGTTGATCTGGTGATAGCGCAGGTCGCCGATCCGCGCGCTCAGCGCCGCCCCGCACGCCTTCATCAGCGCGGGATCGCGCCCCGCCTCCTTCCGGCGCTCGTCGCTGCACATCCTCGCGGTCACGCCCTCCGGCAGCCGGGGCCCGCCGCACGCCTCCGGGTCGGCGGCCTCGACCGGGCTGTGGCAGAGCACGATCATCTCGGGCATCTTGGCGAGCGCGACGACGCCCGGCGCGTAGCCGCGCCGCTCTCCGAGCTCGTCGGCGAGGGCGTCGCACCCCTGCCCCGCGCGCGCCGCGTCGCGCCGGCACGCGTCGACCTCGCGCGCGAGCGCGACGGCGTCGGCGCTGTCGTCCATCTGCCCGTCGTAGACCGGGAACGCCGCGCTGCAGCGCGCCGCGTCGCCCGTCGTCCGGACGCACTCGACGTGCTTGGCGGTGACGACGGCGCTGCGCAGGGCGACGTCCCACTCGTGCGCCGCCGAGGCCGTAGCGTCGAAATAATCGGGGTTGCTGTTCGACGTCACGTACCAGGGCTGCGGCACGGCCTCTCGACGCTGGTACGGCAGGGTGCATCGCTGCTTGAACGTGTCGCACCGCGAGCCGGGGCCGACCGTCACCCGCTCTCCATCGACGTCCATCGTCGCCCCGGTGACGGCCTCGCACTCGTCCTCGGTCCCGTTCTTGTCGTCGTCGCGGTGCGGGTCCGCGCCCACCGGGGTCGTCTCGGGCGTGAAGCACCGGATCTCGCCCGTCATGCGCTCCGGATCGGCGTAGTAGTGGCTGCGCTCCCAGAGGTTGTACCGGGTGATCATCCGATGCCATTTTGCGTCGCTCATGCCGTAGTTGCGCGCGTACCCGAAGCGCTCTCGCACGAAGGGGCCGAACGCCTGGAACCGGTATCCGTCCCACTCCGCGGGCTCGTAGTCCCGATCGACGACGCGGCGGAACGACTGCCGGAGCGTGACCTCGACCGGGTTGCACGAGCCGACCGGCGCGGTGCCGCCGGGGAAGTCCGCGTCGAGCATGCAGGCCGGGAAGCTGCCGATGCCCACCCCGAGGTGGCTCAGATCGATGAGCTGGGGCATCGCGAAGGCCTTGTTGGTGACGTCGAAATATCCCTCCTCGGGGTCGAAGTGGGGCGCGTCGGGGTGGCTCGGGTCGCTCACGTAATAGGAGAGCGGCTCGTACTGCACCCCGCCGTAGACGCCGATGAGCGACAGCGTGTCGAAGTCGTAGGAGTCGACGTTCAGGTTCTTCGACCAGTCGACCCGCATGTACTCCCGCGCGTACCAGGGGCGGTCGGTCGTGTTTTCGACGACGACGTTGGTCTCTTCCCCCGTCGACCGGTTGTAATCGCGCTGGACGTCGAAGTGCGAGAGGATCTTGTACGCGACGGCCACGACGCCGTCGTCCGTGGCGGCGCCGGCGCCCTTGCCGTCGGTGTCGTTCACGCGCTCGTAGGTGAGGCGCCCGATCAGGAGGTCTTCCTGGATGACCCACTTGATGCGCGCGACCTCCGCCTGCGCGTACGAGGACGAGAAGAGCCCGTCCTGCGAGGCGCCGTAGCCCACGTCGACCACCGTGGTGCGCGTCCAGAACTCCGGATCGTCCTCCTTGCTCTGCAGATCGGCGCCCACGAAGAACGACTTCGCCAGCGCGTTCGCCTGCACCTGGCTGATCGGTCTCCGCTCCTCGGCGCAGCCCGCGATCGAGCCCGCGGCCGCCGCGAACAGTGCCAGTCTCACGATCCAACTCATCGCAGAGTCCTCCTCCTGCAGCTCGGCCCGAGCGCGCATGCCCCCAAGAGAGCCTCGGCGTCCCCACGCGACCTGCGTGACGGCCGCCCTGATTGCGCGATCGGCGTCTCCGCTCCCCCCTCGAATCAGCGGCACATCGCGTGCCACACGCCCCCAATCGCCCTTCTTCGCGGCGGATCTCCGGTCGTGCGGTGGTGTCCTGTCGACCTCCGCCGCGACCGCGCGGCGCCGCCAGCGTTAGTGGACTGACGCCTCCGCCCGCCCGCGTGCGAATCCCTGGCTCGCGCGGATCGCCTCCGGCGGAAACGGAGCTCAGGACATGAATCGATCCTCGAAGCCCGGTTGTTCCGGGCGTTCACCGTAGGCCCCCTGCGAGGGTGCTCGTCGCGCGGCGCGGGGGATGGCCTCCCCCGCCCGGCTGCGGTATTGACGACCTCACCCGATCGGGAGGAACGCAGTGCCTGAGGGAGACGTCCTGCTCTCGAACGCCGACGGCGCCATCCGGGCGCTCGGCCCCGCCGTGCTCGTCTGCGAGTGCCCGGGCGACGACCTCGACCTCGCCGTGCGCCGCATCGCCGCGTTCGCGCTGACCGCCTCGCTGATCATCGTGGGCATCGTGGCCGCGCGCGCGGCGCCCTTTCCCATCCTCTTCATCGCGGGGACGTGGACCGCAGGAGCCACCGCGGCGCTGCTCGTCGTCCGCCGGCGCCGCCGGCTCCACGGCCTGTTCCGCCTCGACTTCGAGCGGGCCGAGATCGTCCAGGAAGGCCGCGGCTTCCGGCGGACCTTTCCGATCCACGCGATCGCCCGCGTGTCGACCCCGCCGGCCTCGGACGCCGACGTCGACGAGCCGGGCCTCGCGCCGCGCTGGCTGCTCCTCCACCTGTCGACCGGGGAGCAGCTGCGCCTGGGCAGGGCGCCCGCGTACGCGCTCGGCCCCGCGCTCGCGTTCCTCAAGCGGGCCGGCGTCGAGGCGTGAGCGCGCCCGCCGCCGGCCCCGGCCGCGACGTCAGGGCCTGGGCAGGCTCGGGTAAGGCGGACCGAACTGCCTGACCACGGTCCGCGCGTCCGAGAGGAACGGCGTCTTCATCGTCTCGTCCCGGTAGATCGGCCGGACGATGCAGGTCGGGTTGCTGCATTGCCCCGGGTCGGGCTTGGGGAACACGACGTCGGCCACGAGCCAGAACCTGTCGCCCGAGTCCTCCGGGAGGAACGCCACGGGCTCCTCGGGGTCGTGGAAGCCGGTGGGCCCGAGATCCGCCCCGAGCTCGCCGTTGCAGAAGATCTTGATCCGCGGGTGCACGTCGAACGACGCGGTGCCGCCGAAGTAGTGCACGGCGACCCGCATCCAGCCGTCCTCCGGCGGGAAGTCGACGTTGATGTTCTCCGGCGCGCAGAAGTTCGGGTTGTCAGGGTCGGTGACGCGGTGCACGCAGGCGATGTTGTCGAGATCGAGCCGCGGGTTGTGGCATCCCCGGCCGTAGGAGCGCCACGCGTCCCCCACGCCGCGGGGCGCGTAGAAGCACGTGTTGTTGGTCTCCTCCGGATCGAGATACCAGTTCACCGGCTCGGGCGGCGCCGCGTCGTCGCCGAACCAGCGGATGGACGAGCCCTCCACGATGCCGTCGAGCGTGCAGTTCCCGTAGCCGCACGCGACGCTCGAGCCGCCGATCGTCCAGGGCTGGGTGTTGTTCGGCTTGTGCAGGTAGAGGTCCAGATCGACGCTGTACGGATCGTGCTCCCACTCGAGCTCGACGCGCAGGCCGCGGGCGCCGACGAACAGCGGGTAAGCGCAGGTCGCGGTCTCGCCGCCCGCCACGCGCTTCGTGTACGTGACCGTGTACTCGCCCGACTGCAGGGGCTTGAAATCGTCCGCCGGGTCCGAGCCGCCGACCGAGGGGCACGGGTCCACGCCCGGCGGGCAGGCCACGGTCCAGACCTCGGAGCCCGCGAGCGCATCCCCGCTGAACGAGCCGGTGCCCTCCTTCAGGTCGACGTTCGCGAACGGGGCCGCCTGGATCGGGTGGCACCCCGTCACGTCCCTCATGTGGCAGTTCTCGTCCGCGTGCACGCCGCCGACGCACGGGCCCCACGTGCCCGTCTCGTCGCAGAGCTGGGTGCCGGGGTAGCACCCCGGGCTGTGACGGAACGACGGATCGCCGCGAAAGCACGAGTGCGCCTGACCCGCGATGCACGGGCACGTCTCGTCGATCATCCCGTTGCAGTTGTCGTCGAGCCCGTCGTGGTCCACGCCGAGCTCATCCACGCCGCACAGCTCCACTGGACCGCAGGCGCTGCCGCACGGGTTGACCGCCACGTCGGGCGTCTCCTCGGTCGCCCCTCCATCGATGTTGAGCATGCCGCCGAAGCCGTCGGAGCCGCCGGTCTGGGCGCCCGGCTCGCCGGCGGCGCCGCCCGGCTCGCCGGCGGCGCCGGCCGCCCCGCCGGCGCTCGCACTGCCCCCCGGCATCCCGTCGAAACCGAACCGTATGCCTTCGGCGCTGCAGCCCGCCGCGACGCCGGCGCCCGACGCCGCGGCTGCGATGACGACCGGGAACACGGTGAGGACACGAAGACGAAACATGAGACCTCCACTCGGGACCTCGACACGCGGCCGCAGGGAGACCGCGGCCGCTCAGCGCCACAGCGAAGAGCACCGTACCTTAGCAAAGCGGAGACGCTGCAGCCCGAGGGCGCGCGCGATTGCGCGCGCAGGGATGGCGGCCCACGATGCCTCGGCCTTCATCGGTGAGAGATAAAACCAGGTTACGGGCTCGACAGGCGACGCGCAGCGCTCCCTAGCACGGCATCGGTCCGGCGTCGGCGACAACGAACCGACGTGAGCCAGCGAGAGGCGTTTTCCCGAGCCTTCGAGTCAGGCGAATCACCATCAGGTGAATCACTACAGGATCTCATCGGCCCGGCGAGCACGGCAGTGCGCCTCGGGGCGCCGGCGCGCGGGCAGGGAGGCAGGCGCTGTTCGACGAGCCGCGGCGACTCGACCGGACGAGCTCGCTCGGAGGCCCGCACAGAGCCCCTCGCTCTCGCCGGGATCGGGCCGCTCGGGAGGGCGCGCGGCGCGCCCGCCGGTCATGGGAGCGACGGGTAGGCTGGACCGAAGTTCGACTCGACGTAGGCCTCGGTGGTGAGGAGCGGCGTCTTCACGTCCTCATTCCGGTAGATCGGCTGGACGATGCAGTTCGCCTGACCGCACTCGTCGGGCTCGGGGAAGAGCACGTCGGCCACGAGCCAGAACCTGGTGCCCGAGTCCGCGGGCGTGAAGGTGACGGGCTGCTCGGGGCTGAAGAAACCCGTGGGCCCGAGATCGGCGCCGAGGGTGCTGTTGCAGAAGATCTTGATCCGCGGGTGGACATCCTTGGTCACCCGGCCACCGTAGTAATGCACGCCGATCCGCATCCACTGGCCCTTCGGCGGGAAGTCGATGTTGATGTTCTCCGGCGCGCAGAAATCCGGGTCGTCGGGGTCGTTCACCGTGGGATCGCACTCCCGGTTGTCGAGGTCGAGCCGCGGGTTGTGGCAGCCGCGCTCGTTGTCGCGCCACTCCTCCCCGACGCCCCGAGGCGCGTAGTAGCAGGTGTTGTTGCTCTCCACCGGGTCGAGGTACCAGTTCACCGGAGCCGGCGGCGTCGCGGTGTTGCTGAACCAGCGGATCTCCGGGGAGCCCACGAAGTGCTCGATGGTGCAGTTGTTCCAGCCGCAGTCCGCGGGCGAGCCCGACGTCGACCAGGGCTGCGTGTTGTTCGGCTTGTGGAGGTGCAGGTCGAGATCGACGTTGCCGAAGTCGTGCTCCCACTGGAGCTCGACGCGCAGGCCGCCCGCGCCGACGAAGAGCGGGTAGTGGCAGCTCTGGGTCTCGCCGCTCGCGACGCGCTTCGTGTACGTGACCGTATACTCGCCCGATTGCAGCGGCTTGAAATCGTCCGCCGGGTTCGATCCGCCCACGCCGGGGCACGGGTCGACGCCCTCGGGGCACTCCACCGTCCACACCTCGGAGCCCGGGACCGCATCCGCGCTGAAGATGCCCGTGCCGGGCTTGAGATCGACGTTGGCGAACGGCGGCGACTGGATCGGGTGGCACGCGATGGAGCTGTTCGAATAGCAGCCCTCGTCGGCGTGCACGCCGCCGAGGCACGGGCCCCACGTGCCGGTCTCGTCGCAGAGCTGGGAGCCGGGGTAGCAGCCCTCGGCGTTCCGGAACGACGGATCCCCGCGGAAGCACGAGTGCGCCTGGCCGGGGACGCAGGGGCACTCCTCGTCGATCTCGCCGTCGCAATCGTCGTCCAGGCCGAGGTTCGCGCCGGTGCACAGCTCCTGGTCGCCGCACGCGCTCCCGCACGGGTTCACCGTCACGTCGGGGGAGCTCTCGTGCCCTCCATCGGTGTTGAGCAGCCCGCCCAGCCCGTCGAGGCCGCCGACCCCGCTCCCCTCTCCCGCCTCGCCGCCGGCCCCGCCCAGGCCGCCGGCCGCCCCCACCCCGGTGTCGCCGCTTCCGCTCGGGTTGAACGCGCTGGGCTTGCCCGTCGCGCTGCAGCCAGCCGCGATGCCGGCGCTCGACACCGCAGCGCCCACGAGGATGAGGAGCGAGGACGAGAAACGAAGTCGACCCATGAGACCTCCATTCGAGGGCACTGCGGTGACCGAGCGGATCCACCCCCGCCCGCCACCCCGGCATTCCAGAGCTCACGCGAGTGTAGCAAAATCAGCAAGCGACAACTTTACTGTAGCGCAGCAGGAAAACGCGGCCCGCGGATGGTGCGCCGCCGCTGATCCGGACGCCGTCGACAGGCTCACATGTCAGGCGAGCTGCGGCGATCGCGAGCCGCCGGCGCTCGGCCACGACTGCGGCCGCTCCCGCCGACGCGCGGCGTCCTGTCACGCCGAGGAGCGCCGCGCCGGAACACCGCGTCACCGCGACCCTGGAGAGCTCTGTGGCCTTGCATGGCCGCTTGCAGGCGGAGAATGCGGGACGGACGCGCGCCGGCCGCCGGAGGAAGCTATCCGACGATCGGCAGCTGCCGGCCGCCCCTGGCCTTCGCCGGCTGCGGCGGCTGCGGCTGCGCCGCGGGCGGAGCGGCCGTCTCCTCGATGTGCACGCCGGACCGGAAGCGCTGCTCGCCGCCCGCGATCTTCCGGTGCGCCAGCGTGTGCTGCATGAAATTCAGCGGAAAGAAGCCAGCCAGCTGAATCCAGCTCGACTGTCGCGTCAGGGTGAACCTGCGCCATATCGAGGACGGCGAGTAGAATTTCGTCCACGCCGACACCCAGCCCTCCCGGAGCCGCTCCCGGGACATCTGCTTCGGCACGAAATACGGTGAGCCGGCGTCGTGGTCGCGGCGCAGCCACCAGCGCTCGTCGGTGAGGCGCCCCTCCGCCTTCAGGCGGCGGTACAGCTGCGTCGCCGGGTACGGGGTGAGGATGGCATACAGCGCCATCGTCAGCTTCATGTCGATGCCGAACTCCACGGTGCGATCGAACACCTCGGGATCGTCCGTGTCGAACCCGAAGACGAAGCTCCCCCAGACCGAGATGCCGTGGTCGTGGAGCATCGCCATCGTCTCCTTGTACTGCGAGGGCCGGTTCTGCCGCTTGCCGGTGAACTTGACCGTCTCCTCGTCGATGCTCTCGAAGCCGATGAAGAGCGCCTTGCACCCGCTCTCGGCCATGAGCTTCACGTTCTCGAGGCGCTTGACCGCGGCGAGCGAGCACTGGCCTATCCAGTGCTTCTTCAGCGGCACCATCCGGGTGAACAGCTCCTTCGAGTAGGCCCGGTGGATCATCACGTTGTCGTCCGCGAACATGATGAGCTTGCCGAGCGACCTGAGCTCGCTCAGCACCTCGTCGGTCGGACGGAACCGCATCGTGGTGCCGTTCGCCGTCGACACGCTGCAAAACTCGCACGGGTAAGGGCAGCCGCGCATCGTCTGCACGACCTGGAACGGGATGTACTTCTTGGAGGTGAACAGATCGCGCCGCGGCGGGGGCTTGCCGGCCAGGTTCGGCAGCTCCGGGCGGTAGATCGGTTTGAGCTCGCCGCGCTTCGCGTCCGCGAGCAGGACGGGCCACGCGTCCTCCGCCTCGCCGACCACGATGGCGTCCGCGTGCTGCATCGCCTCGTCGGGGCAGGCCGTGGGGTGGATGCCCCCGAGCACCACCTTGACGCCGCGCCTGCGGTAAGCGGCGGCGATATCGTAGCTCCGGCGCGCGGTCTTGCTGTCGACGCTGATGCCGACGAGATCGACGTCCTTGACGTCGCGCTGGAGGTCGAAGGGCTGCACGACGTCGTCGGTGTAGATGACCTCGTCCTCGGGGGGCGTGAGCGCCGCGAGGGTGCCGAGCCCCACCCGGGGCAGGTACGCGGAATCTTCGCTTGCCGTGGCGATGAGCTCGATCTGCATGGCAGATCGTGCTTATCACGGGGCCGCGGCGAGGGCCTCCCTGCTTTGCGCTGGGCGCGCCGCCACGTCCGGCGCACCCTCCCGCGCGCTCCGGACGCGGAGCCCAAGGAGACCCAACGACGCATGAGCCTGCTCTCTCACGCCGCCGTCTTTCTCGGCGCCGCCGTGGTCGCCGTGCCGATGTTCAAGCGGCTCGGCCTCGGCGCCGTGCTCGGCTACCTCGTCGCGGGCGCGCTCATCGGCCCCTGGGGCCTGCGGATCGTCACGGACGTCGAGAACATCCTCCACTTCTCGGAGCTCGGCGTGGTGCTGCTCCTCTTCCTCATCGGCCTCGAGCTCCAGCCGTCCCGGCTCTGGGTGCTGCGGCGCGCCGTGTTCGGGCTCGGCGGCGCGCAGGTCGCCGTCACCGGCGCGCTCATCGCGCTCATCGGCATCGCGCTCGGTCATCGCGCCGACACGGCGGCCATCGCCGGCCTCGGGCTCTCGCTCTCGTCCACGGCGTTCGTGCTGCAGATCCTGGCCGAGAAGGGCCAGATGCAGGCGCAGCACGGCCGCTCCGCGTTCGCCATCCTGCTGTTCCAGGACCTCGCCGTCATCCCGCTGCTCGCGCTGCTCCCCCTGCTCGGCCCGGGGGGCGGGTCCCCGGCCGAAGGGGGCGCCCTCGCCTCGTCGCTCAAGGCGGTGGCCGTGGTGCTCGCCGTGGTCGCCGGCGGCCGTTACCTCCTGCGCCCCGTCTTCCGGGCGATCGCCGCCGCCCACGCCCACGAGATCTTCACCGCCGCGGCCCTGCTCGTCGTGCTCGGCACGGCGCTCCTCATGGAGCAGGTGGGCCTGTCCATGTCGCTCGGCGCCTTCATGGCGGGCGTGCTGCTCGCCGACTCGGAGTACCGCCACGAGCTCGAGGCCGACATCGAGCCGTTCAAGGGGCTGCTCATGGGCCTCTTCTTCATCGCCGTCGGCATGTCGGCGAACATCGGTCTGCTCATCGAGCGGCCGCTGCTCGTCCTCGGGCTCGTCCTCGGCATGATGGCGCTCAAGGCCGGCGTCCTGTTCGTCCTCGGCAGGGCGAGCGGGCACGCCGCGGGCTCCGCGCGCGACCTCGCGCTCGCGCTCCCGCAGGGGGGCGAGTTCGCCTTCGTCCTCTTCGGGCTGGCCGCGGGGCAGGGCATCATGGACAGGCTCCTCGCCGACCTCCTGGTCGTCGTGGTCACCCTGTCCATGGCGATCACGCCGCTCGTCATCGCGCTCGGCGACCTGCTCCTCCAGCGATGGCGGCGGGCCGGCCCGGCGCGGGAGTTCGACGCGATCGAGGACAGCGACCCCAAGGTCATCATCGCCGGATACGGCCGCTTCGGCCAGATCGTCTCCCGCGTCCTCCGCACGAGGAAGATCCCCTTCACCGCGCTCGACGCGAGCGCCACGCAGGTCGACTTCGTCCGCAAGTACGGCAACAAGATCTATTACGGCGACGCCTCCCGGCTCGACCTGCTCCGGGCGGCGCGCGCCGACAAGGCGAAGATCTTCGTGCTGGCGATCGACGACGTCGCGTCCTCGGTGAAGACGGCGGAGCTCGTGAAGCGGCACTTCCCGGAGCTCAAGATCTACGCGCGCGCCCGCAACCGCCAGCACGCGTACCAGCTCATGGATATCGGGGTGGAGGTGCTCGAGCGGGAGACGCTCCGGTCGTCGCTCGAGGTGGCGGCGCGCGTGCTGGAGGGCCTCGGGACGCGCGCGCCGGACGCCCGCGCGATCGTCGAGCGGTTCAGGGCCCACGACGAGCGGGTGCTGCTCCGCGGGCACGCGGTCCACAACGACGAGGCCAAGCTCATCGAGGCCGCGAGGCAGGCCGCGCAGGAGCTGGAGGGGCTGTTCGAGACCGACGAGAGCGCGCCGTCCGGCAGGGACGACAGGGCCGCGGCGGTGTGACGCAGGGCACCGCCGCGGCCGGAGCCTCATGGCCACGAACAAGTTCGTCAGCCTAACTAAGTGGCCCCCCGGCGCTTCGTGCGACGACCAGCCATCCGCGGGGCCTCCCCGCGGCCGGAGCCTCACGAGCACGAACAAGTTCGTCAGCCTAACTAACTCGTCCCTGCGCTTCGTGCCCGTGCACGCAGCCAGCCATCGGCGGCAGCTCCCCGCGGCCGGAGCCTCATGGCCACGAACAAGTTCGTCAGCCTAACTAAGTGGGCCCCCGCGCCTCGTACGACGCACACAGCGATCATCGTAGCGCGCCGCGCAACGCACCTTCACGCCGCGCCGAGCTCACCCGGTGCGCCAGCCGACAGCGCGCCGCGCTCCGCCGCTCACTCCTGTTCCTGCTTCGCGCCGATGCCGTGGCGGCGAAGGTAAGCCCGCACGTGCGCCCGCTCCATGCCCGCGCGCCGCGCCATCTCGCTCACGTTGCCCTTCGCTTCCTCGGACAGGGCGGCGAAATAGTCGCGCTCGAACCGCGCGAGCACGTCGCGCTTCGCCTCCTGGAACTGGCGGCCCTTCAGCGAGGCGAACGCGCCGTTGAACGCGCCGCCGCCGCCGGCCGGGTGGATCGAGGGCGACGAGTTGCCGTGCACCGGCGTCTCGGTGAGCGCGCCGAGGTGCGCCGCGATGTCGATCTCCTCGCCCTCGCCCGCGAGCGCGAACGCGACGGCGACCGCGTTCCTGAGCTCGCGGACGTTGCCCGGCCAGTCGTGCCGCATCAGCCGCTCGAGCGTGCTGTTCGAGACGCGCTCGTAGGCGCTCTCGTCGCCGAGATCCTTCAGCATCCGGCGGACGAGCACCGGGATGTCCTCGACGCGCTGCCGTAGCGCCGGCAGCTCGATCTTGATCTGCGCGACGCGGAAGTAGAGGTCGCTCCGGAAATTGCCGGCGTTGACCGCGCGCACGAGGTCGCGGCGCGTCGCCGCGAGCACCCGCACGTCGACCTCGCGGTAGCTCGACCCGCCGACGCTCTTGATGCGGCGCTCGGCGAGCGCGCGGAGGAGCTTCGGCTGCACCTCGAGCGGCAGCTCGCCGAGCTCGTCGAGGAAGATCGTGCCGCCGTCCGCCTCGATGAACGGCGAGAGGCGCTTGTCGACCGCCCCGGTGAACGCGCCGCGCTCGTGGCCGAAGAGCGTCGCCTCGGCGAGGGTCGGCGGGATCGAGCCGCAGTCGACGACCACGAACGGCTTCTTCGAGCGGGCGCTCGCCTGGTGCAGCGCCTGGGCGACGAGCTCCTTGCCCGTCCCGGTCTCGCCCGTGATGAGCACCGTGAGATCGGTCGGCGCCATCTTGGAGAGGCGCTCGAAGATGGCGCGCATCCCGGGGCTGCTCGCCACGAGCGGGCCGAACGACGGGATCGCCGAGACCGTGATGCGCTCGGGGCGCAGCGGCTCGAACTGGATCTCGGTCTCGCCGAGCCGGAGCTTCGTGCTCGTGAGCAGGTAGATGTCGCCGACCCGCACGCCGCCGACGAACGTCCCGTTCCTGCTGTCGAGGTCGCGCACGCGGACGCCCTGCTCGGTGGCGACGAACTCGGCGTGCACCGCGCTCACCTTGGCGTCGTCGAGGACCAGCTGGCAGGCCGCGTTGCGGCCCACGATGACGGGATCGGTGCCGATCTCCAGCCAGCCGCCGCCGCGAGCGGCCGACGACTTCGTCGGGCGGATGCGCCCGCCGCGCACCTCGACCCTGTTCTTCGTGCCTACCGTGGCGTCGAGCAACTCAGTGCCTCTCTGTCTTGCGGCGCGAAGGTGGGCCCTCCGGCCGGGGAATCTCTGCGGCCCCCGTCCTGCTCGGCGGCGCCGGCGGCACCGCGCCGGACCTGCTCGGCGGCGCCGGCGGCACCGCGCCGGACCTGCTCGGCGGCGCCGGCGGCACCGCGCCGGACCTGCTCGGCGGCGCCGGCGGCACCGCGCCGGACCTGCTCGGCGGCGCCGGCGGCATCGCGCCGGACCTGCTCGGCGGCGCCGGCGGCACCGCGCCGGACCTGCTCGGCGGCGCCGGCGGCATCGCGCCGGACCTGCTCGGCGGCGCCGGCGGCACCGCGCCGGACCTGCTCGGCGGCGCCGGCGGCATCGCGCCGGACCTGCTCGGCGGCGCCGGCGGCACCGCGCCGGACCTGCTCGGCGGCGCCGGCGTCACCGAGCCCCCCGTCCTGCTCGGCGGCGGCGGCGGCATCGAGCCGCCCGTCCTGCTCGGCGGCGGCGGCATCGAGCCCCCGGTCCTGCTCGGCGGCGGCGGCGGCATCGAGCTCGGGCCGACATCGACGAAGCCGCCGTTCTCGGTCATCGTCGGGGGGCCGTCGACGACCGTGGGGTTGTCCTCCAGGAACGCGTCGGGCAGCTCCGAGGGGTACCGGCTCCGCTGCGAGCGGCGCACCGCGCGCGTGATGTTCGCCGGCTGGATGGCGCGCCAGCTCGCGAGCGCCTCGGCCGCGGTGCTGAAGCGACCCTCGCGCCGGCGATCGAGCGCCCGCTCGAGGAAGCGCTCGATGCCCACCGGCCACTTCTCGCCGGTCGCCTCGGCGAGCGACGGCGCCGGGCGGTCGAGCTTCATCGCGACGAGCACCGCGGCCGTCGCGCCCTCGAAGGGCAGCCGCCCGGACAGGGCCCGGAAGGCCACCGCGCCGACCGCGTAGATGTCAGCCCGCTCGTCGGCCCGCGCCGCGCCGCGCACCTGCTCCGGCGCCATGTACGCGAACGAGCCCAGCGTCGCGTCGAAGGCGGTCAGCGTCGGCTCCTCCTTCTCGCGCCGGGTGATCTTGGAGATGCCGAAGTCGAGGATCTTCGCGCGCTCGCGCCGGTCGGGCAGGCCGAGGTGCTCGAGGTAGATGTTGCCGGGCTTGAGGTCGCGGTGGATGACGCCGGCGGCGTGCGCCGCCACGAGCCCCTGGAGCACGTCGTCGATGATCGGGCCGACCTCGCTGAAGGGCAGGTACTGCTCGCGCTTCAGCCGGTCGGCGAGCGACTCGCCGTCGAGCTGCTCGAACACGAGCAGGTGCGCGCCGTCGTCGGTCTCGCCGACCTCGAGCAGCTGGCAGACGTACGGGCTCTTGATCGCCGAGGCGATCTTGGCCTCGCGGTCGAAGCGCCGCACGAGGTCGGGCTTCATCGCGGCGCGCGCGAGCAGGACCTTGATGGCCACCTGCTGCATGTCCGATTCCCGTGTCGCCGCCCAGACTTCGCCCATGCCCCCCCGCCCAAGCAAGCGGGTGACTCGGTAGCCAGCAACAACGTCGCCCGGGTGGATCGCCACGTAACCTGGATCGGGACCGTACCACCGCCAATCCCAAACAGGTGAGAAAAAAGCGAGCGTCCAGGTAAACCCGGTGATTCCCGGAGCGAGCGGAACCGATCACGTCCGGCGCGCGAAGCGGGGGCGCGGCTCGCGCCACGGCGGCTCGCGGCGGCGCGGCTCGCGGCGCCGCGGCGGCACGGGGGCGCGAGGAGCGGAGCGGCAGTGGCGACGCGCGGCGCGGCGGCTCGCGGCGATGGCGCGGCGCCGCGGCGGCGCGGCGGCTCGCGCGCTGGCGTGGCGGCGCGCGGAGGAAGCATGAAACGGACGAGGCGCCGCGCCAGCCGGCGCGCCCAGGGGAGCCGGCGCCGCGCACGGCGGTTCGGAGGACCACGGCCGCGCGGCGCGCCTTCGGCGGGCGCGGCCCGAGCCCGCGCCGCAGCGCGGAATCCCGGGAGAACTCGAGGGGCGGCGGCACTAGCCCGATGCGCCATGATTCTGTAGGCTCGCCGCGCCATGCCGCGTACAGCCGAGGACGTTGAAACCTACCTCCTGCAGCTCGATCGCCGGTTCGAGAACGACGCCGGTACCTACCTCATCTCGGGGGGCGCAGGCGCGCCGCCGATCGCGATCCGCATCGATCCGCCCATCGTGGCGGTGCGCGTCTCGATCGGCTCCGTGCCCGCGGACGACGCCCACCAGACCAAGCTCTTCCGCCGCCTGCTCGAGTACAACGCGACCGACCTGATGCATGCTTCGTACGGGATCGAGGCCGGCACCATCGTCCTGTCGGCGGCGCTGGAGCTCGAGAACCTCGACATGAACGAGCTCGAGGCGATCCTGAGCGACATCGATCTAGCGCTCGCCCGCCACGTCCCCGTGCTGCACGATCTCGCGCTGAGCTGACCTGCCGCGCCTTTCGACCCTGCGCTACCCGAGAGTTGGAGCTGATCTATGGGAATTTTCGCGCGCCTTGCGACCCTCATCAAGTCGAACCTGAACGACCTCATCAGCCGCTCGGAGGACCCCGAGAAGATGCTGAACCAGGTCGTCATCGACATGGCAAACCAGCTGATCGAGGCGAAGAAGCAGGTCGCCGTCTCGATCGCCGACGAGAAGCGGCTGGCGAAGCAGGCCGAGCAGGAGGCGGCCAACGCCGCGGAGTGGGAGCGCCGGGCGATGCTCGCCATCAAGGCGGGCGACGACGCGCTGGCCAAGGAGGCGCTGAACCGCAAGAAGGAGCACGACCAGCTCGCCACGACCTACAAGGACCAGTGGCAGAAGCAGAAGCAGGCGGTCGACCAGCTGAAGACGGCCCTGCGCCTCCTCAACAACAAGATCGAGGAGGCGAAGCGCAAGAAGAACGTGCTCATCGCCCGGAAGAAGCGGGCCGAGGCGCAGAAGGCGATCCAGGAGACCATGAGCGGTCTCAACAACGCCTCCGCCTTCGAGACGTTCGACCGGATGTCGAACAAGATCGACCAGATCGAGGCCGAGGCGGAGGCCGCCGGGGAGATCGCCGAGCAGTACACGGGCGACACGCTGGCGCACCGGTTCGGGCAGCTCGAGGCGACGGCGGGCGCGGACGACGAGCTGCTCGCGCTCAAGCGGAAGATGGGCGTGCTCCCGCCCGAGCCGCCGCCGGCCGCCGCGCCGCCGCAGGTGCGCGTCGCCGGCGCGGGCGGCGCGCCGGCCGGGATGCCCCAGGCCGAGCAGGACGAGCTCGCGGCGGCCATCGCGGAGCTCGAGGCCGAAGAGCAACGTGAACAAGCTCGGATGAAGCGCTAGAGCACGCCCGCCCATGAGCCAAGCCGTTACGGCGCTCCGCCGGACCGAACCGAACGCCGCCCCCGCCGCCCCCATCCCCGTACACGCCGAAGAGGTCGGCGCCTTCCTCGAGCGCGTCGGCGTCAGCTCGTCCGGCGGCCTCTCCGAGGCCGAAGCGCAGAAGCGCCTCGCGGAGCACGGGAAGAACCGCCTGCCCGAGACGAAGAAGAAGAGCGACCTCGTCCGGATCCTCGAGCAGTTCGCGAACCCGCTCGTCCTCACGCTGCTCGCCGCGGCGACGATCGCCGTGGTCGTCGGCTTCACCGCCGACAAGCACGAGAGCTTCCTCCACAGGTTCGGCGACGCGATCGCCATCCTGCTCATCGTCATCCTGAACGCGTTCCTCGGCTATTACCAGGAGCGGCGCGCGGAGGCGGCCCTCGAGGCGCTCCAGAAGCTCAGCGCGCCGAACGCGCGCGTGCGCCGCGGCGGCAAGACCGTGGTCATCGCGGCCGAGGACGTCGCGCCCGGCGACATCCTCGAGCTCGAGGCGGGCGACGCCGTCCCGGCCGACGCGCGGCTCGTGCAGACGATCAGCCTCGCGACCGAGGAGGCGGCGCTGACGGGCGAGAGCGCGGCCGCGGTGAAGGACGCCCTCGCCCCGGTCGCGCGCGACGCGCCGCTCGGCGACCGCGTGACGATGGTCTTCACCGGCACGAGCGTCGTGCGCGGCAAGGGGCGCGCGGTCGTGACCGCGACCGGCGTGAACACCGAGCTCGGCCGCATCGGCGAGATGATCCGCTCGGTCGGCGAGCAGAAGACGCCCCTCGAGGAGCGCCTCGACCGCTTCGGCGCGGTGATCCTGCGGGTGTGCCTGGCGCTCTCCGCGGTGCTCCTCGGCTGGGGGTTCATCCGGGGCGGGCGCCCGTGGCACGAGCTCCTGCTCGAGGGCGTGAGCCTCGCCGTGGCCGCCATCCCCGAGGGGCTGCCCGCGATCACGACGATCACGCTCGCGCTCGGGATGCAGCGCATGGCGAAGCGCGGCGCGATCGTGCGCAAGCTGCCCGCGGTCGAGACGCTCGGCGCCGCGACGATCATCGCGTCGGACAAGACGGGCACGCTCACCCAGAACGAGATGACCGTGCGCAACGTGTACGCGGGCGGCCACCGCTACACCGTGACCGGCGAGGGGTACAACCCGGCCGGCGCGCTGCGCGACGAGGCCGGCGCGGAGGTCGTCGATCTGTCGGCGCCCCTCAGCTACCTGCTCGCGACGGTCGCGCTCTGCAACAACGCCTCGCTGAACGAGGACCAGGCGACGTGCCGCTGGAACATCGTCGGCGACCCGACCGAGGGGGCGCTGCTCACGCTGGCCGCGAAGGGCGGCCAGTCGCGCGAGTCGGTGGCGCCGTCGCACGCGTTCGTGCACGAGCTGCCCTTCGACAGCGACCGCAAGCGGATGACGGTGATCACGCGGGACGAGCGCGGCCGGGAGATCGCGCACGTGAAGGGGAGCGTCGACGTGCTCCTGCCGCTCTGCGTGAAGTTCGCGGACGACAAGAGCGTGCGGGCGCTGACCGACGACGACCGGCGCGCGATCATCGCCGAGGCCGATCGCATGAGCGAGGGCGCGCTGCGCGTGCTCGCGATCTGCCGCCGCGTGCGGGTCAGCCACGACGAGGACGACATCGAGCGCGAGCTCACGTTCCTCGGCCTGGTCGGGATGATGGACCCGCCGCGGCAGGGGGTGAAGGAGGCGGTGGCCGAGTGCCGCCGCGCCGGCATCCGCGCCGTCATGATCACGGGCGACCACCGGCTCACCGCGACGGCGATCGCCAAGGAGATCGGGCTCTGGGACGAGGGCGACGAGGCGCTCAGCGGCGCGGAGCTCGCGGCGATGAGCGACGAGGAGCTCGCGCGGCGGATCATGCACCTGCGCGTCTTCGCCCGGACGACGGCGGAGCAGAAGCTCCGGCTCGTGCGGGCGTTCAAGGCGCACGGCCACATCGTGGCGATGACGGGCGACGGCGTGAACGACGCGCCCGCGCTCCGCGAGGCGCACATCGGCGTGGCGATGGGGCGCGGCGGCACGGACGTGGCGCGGCAGGCGGCGGACCTCGTGCTCGCGGACGACAACTTCGCGACCATCGTCGAGGCGGTGCGCGAGGGGCGCGCCATCTACCGCAACATCCAGAAGTTCATCTTCTTCCTCCTCTCGTCGAACATGGGCCTGCTCGTGGCCGTGTTCGTGGTCTCGTTCTTCGGCAAGTGGCCCCCGCTGACGCCGCTCATGATCCTCTGGATCAACCTCGTGACGAACGGCCTGCCGGCGCTCGCGCTCGGCATCGATCCGCCGGATCCGCAGCTCATGTCCGAGGCGCCGCGGCCGCGCGACGAGGGCCTGCTCGTCAAGCGCGACTACCTCGGGATCCTGTACGTCGGCGCGTTCATGGGGCTCGCGGCCGTGGCGCTCTACGCCACGTCGGAGCAGACCGAGGAGGCGCTGCTCCGCACGCGCGCCGTCGCCTTCTCGCTGCTCGCGCTGTCGCCGCTCTTCCACGCCTGGAGCTGCCGGAGCCCGGTGATCTCGCTCTTCGCGTCGAAGCCGCTCGTCAGCCTCCCGCTCCTCGTGGCGGTGGCGGCCAGCGCGGCGATCCACCTGATCGCGCTGCTCGTGCCCGCGCTGCGCCCGGTCTTCCGCACCTACGAGATGTCGCCGAACGAGTGGATGCTCCTGCTCCTGCTCTCGGCGCTCATCGTGCCGGCGGTCGAGATCGCGAAGCTCGTGTACCGCCGGATCCGGCCCGTCGACGCCGGCCCCGCCCGCCTCACCGCCTCCGCCGGCCCCCGCTGATCCGCCGACCTGGGCCGGCGCCGCCGGTCCCCTCCCCCGCCGCCGCCCTCGGCCGCGGCGGGGCGCTGCTTTCGCGCGCCGGCGGAGCTGGCTCGCCCGGCTGCAGCGGCCGCGGGCCCGCGCGCGGAGCGATCCGGAAACAAAGTGCTCGTGGTAAGAACAAGCGGGCGCGGAGAGGCGTCCAAACCCGAGCTTATGAGACGTAGAACACCTTTCCTCCGTGCGCCTGGGGCGCCTGCCCTCGGTTCCCGCCTCGCCGCGCTCGCGCCGGCCGCGCTGGTCGCGCTGGTCGCCCTCGCGGCCGCGGCACCCTCCCCCGCCCTCGCCGCCGGCGCGCCGATCGCGGCGCCGCTGGTCGAGTCGAAGTGGCTCAAGCTGGACGGGGTCCCGAAGGAGTGGCCGGTCGCGCTCACGACCCTCGGCGTCAAGGTGAAGGGCAAGCCGAGCAAGGCCGACCTCGCCGCGCAGGTGGCCATCGCCTACGACGACGCGCGGGTCTACGTGGCCGCCGACGTGACCGATGACGCGCTGCGCGGCGGCGCGGACCACGTGAAGCTCGTCCTCGGCTTCCCGGGCGGGAAGGTCCAGGAGGTCTCGCTCTACCCGGGCCAGCCGGGCAAGACCCGGGGCATCGTGAAGCTGCCGGGCGGCAAGGAGGCGGCGGGGGCGAAGGTCATCGAGGCGCCGCGGGCCGGCGGGTACACGCTCGAGGCGAGCGTCCCCTGGTCGGCGTTCCCCGAGGCGGCGACGACCCGGGTCGGGCTGCGGGCGGGGCTCTTCGTCCACGACGCCGACGGCGCCGGCGGGGTCGACGCGATCGTCGGCAGCGCCGCCTCGGAGGCGTACGCGTCGCTGTCGCCGCTCGCGACCGAGCCCGAGCTCGCGGTCATCGACGGCCTGCTGAGGAGCAAGGGCATCCGCAGCGCCCCGAAGTACGACCTCGTCGCCGACGTCGCCGGCGACGCGATGCGGGAGCGGGTGACCGTGTACGAGCGGTACCTGGTCGTCCTCGGCCCCGGGTTCCGGAAGGGCGCGCAGTACTACTTCGAGGACCTCGGGGTCGACGCCAGCGAGGGGATGCTCCCGTCGCTCACGGCCCGCGACGTGACGGGCGACGGCCAGGCCGAGCTCATCCTGCGCAAGCGCACCGGCAGCGGCGCCAAGTACCGCGAGGTGATGCACGTGCTGCAGTTCGGCGCCGGCGACACGCCGAGGCCGATCTTCCAGCACGAGATCGCGATCTCGACGGAGAAGGGCTCGGTCGTCAACGACGTCGAGCTCGTTCCCGACGGGGGGAAGATGGCGATCCGCGTCGAGCCGGGCAAGGCGACCCGGTACGACGCGAGCAACTACGCGGAGGGGGTGGAGCAGACGTACGACCCGCTGCTCTTGCCGTGGGGGTCGATCAAGTCGCAGCTCTACAAGCTGAACGGGGGGGTGTTCACGAAGGCGAGCGAGGAGCGGCAGGCGGCGGCCGCGGTCGCGCGCCCGGCGGCGGCGGCGAGGGCCGAGGAGCCGCGGGGCGCGGCGAAGCCGGCCGGGCTGTCGCCGGCCGAGATGCTCGACAAGGTGTACGCGCTCTACCGGCGCGACCGCGGCGCCTCGTCGAGCAAGCCGCGGTTCGATCTCGGCGCCGACGTGGCCGGGGGTCGCGAGCCCGAGCGGGTGCTCCTGCACGACCGCGACCTCGTGGTGTTCGGCAAGGGCTTCCGGGGCGGCACGGGGTACGCGTTCATGACGCTGGCGCAGTTCGCCTCTCCGGCCGACATCCGCTCGGTGCGCGCGCTCGATCTCACCGGCGACGGCAAGGCGGAGATCATCGTCCACGGCACCGTCCGCGCGGCGGCGCCCAAGGAGGCGGGCGGCGCGACGGTGGACCGCGACGTGGTGCTCGTCTTCCGGCTGGAGGGCGACAGCATCCAGCGGGTGTTCGCGGCCGAGGTCGGGCGCAGCATCGGCGACAAGAAGATCGTCGGCGAGCTCAAGTTCGTGCGCGCGGGCGACAAGGTGGGGATCGAGCTCGCCCCCGGGCGGGCCGTCGAGTGGACGGAGCAGACGTATCCGTTCAACCAGGACAAGGGCCCTGTCGGCGGCTTCGAGCCGCTGCTCCTGCCGTGGGGGGGAGCGCAGCCGGTGCGGTACGTCTGGAATGGGTCGGCCTTCGCCAAGTAGGCGGGCAGCGGGCCTCGCGGGGTCGCATGCCCCGATCGCCCTTCGGGATGCGCGCGCCGCACCGGCTGCGGAGGGTAACTGCCGCGGTGGATGCGACCGGCGCATCCGCCTCGGCGGTTCATCTCTCGCTCGATCAGCGCGATCGGCGCTCGAGTCGCCGATCGAAGGGGTCGCCTCCGCTCGACAGCTCGCGGGCTTGCCCGCTCACGCGCCCGGAGCCGGACGCGAGGGCGTACGCGATGCCCGAATCGAGCGTGGACCGCACCAGGATCCCGCCCAGATCCGCCCCGAGCTCCACGAGCGCCCGCGCGATCGCGGGCTGGATCCCCGTCACGAGCACCTGCGCGCCGAGCAGATTCACCGCCCGCGCCGTCCGCACCAGCGCGCTGGCGACCTGGGTGTCGATGGTCGGCACGCCTGTAACGTCGAGGATCACCATGGAGGCCTGGTGGGCGACGATGCCTTCCAGCAGGGTCTCGAGCACCTGCTGCGCCCGGGGCGCGTCGATGTTGCCGACGAGCGGCATCACCACCACGCCGCGCGCGATCGGCAGCAGCGGCGTGGAGAGGGCGCGCAGCCTGGCCTCCTGCAGGCGGATGATCTCGTCCTGGAGCCGCTGAGCCTCGGCCTCGGCCGCTCGGCTCTCGGTGACCTCCACGGAGATGCCGCACACCGCATACAGCCTCCCTCGCGAATCGAGCAGCGGGAACCTCGTGGTCACGAAGTAATGGGTGCGGCCCTCGAGCAGGAGCTGCTCCTCCATGACGAGCGGCGCCCCCGTCGCGATGACCTGCCGCTCCGACTGCTCGAGACGCTCGGCGAGCTCCGAGGGCACGACGTCGCGAGCGGCGCGCCCGAGCACCGCCTCGCGGGAGAGGCCCATGAGCCGCTCGAAGTGCCTGTTGACGAGCGCGTAGCGGCCGTCCAGATCCTTGACGTAGACGGCGCTGGGCGCGTGCTCGACGATTGCGGTGACAAATGCCGCGCCGTCCTGGTACGCCTTCTCGGCGCGCATCCTGTCCGTCACGTCGAGGTTGATCCCGATCACGTAGCGCGCGCCGCCCACGTCGGCCCGCGACATCCTGGTCTCGGTCCAGACGGTGCGGTCCTCGGCGCGCTCCAGGCCGGCGTCGGCCGTGTCGTACGGGGTCGGCGCCATGATCACGCATTCGCCGCTCCGGATCACCCGATCGAAATGGGCGGTGTATCCGCCCGCCACGGCCACCGGATCCTCGTACATATTGTGCTTGCCGACCATGGCTTCCTTCGACGGCACGGCCAGCATCTCGCGGTTCCGGCGGTTGATGTCCGCCAGGACGCCGTCGGCGCGGTAGAGAGCCGACGGGACGGGCAGATGCTCGAAGACGCCCTGGTACAGGGCCGCCTGCGCCTCCGCGGCCTGGGCGCGCTGCTCCAGCGCCTCGATCTCACGGCGGAGCCGCTCCAGCTCAGCCTGCATTCCTTCGATATCCACGCGCCCCCCGGGTCATCGTGCCCACACTGTCAGCTCGCGAATGGCCATCGCGCTCACGTCAAGTGTATTTGATGATATGCCGGACCCTTACAGGGTCTGTCCAGCATTGCCAAGCCAATTTGATCCAGAGCTCGGCGGTCGCGGCTGGTGTGTGGCGGCGCTCACACCTGCGTGGACCTGTGCTCTGAATCGTGTGAGGTAACCCGCGTGCGCCCGATGTAGACACGGCGGAGGCTCGCCCGCGCCTGGCGGGCGGGGCCTCTCGCCGTGATCCGGGCATCCTGGCGAAACTGTTGCGCGGCCTCACCGATGCCTGAGGGTGAGGCACAGGCGGAGACGCCCAAGTCGGTGAGTGTCGAGGTGGTCGTGTGACGCATGGAGGTGTCCGATTCCCACGATTCTGGACCGCGTGGTCCGGGCCGCCGTCCCGATGATCCTCGAGCCGATCTTCGAGGCTGATGGTCGCGAACGACAGATTACCCATCTTCGTACTGCGATAAGACGAGGGCTTTGAGAGGCTGGTCGAGGACAAGCGCGACGATCTGCTACTCTTGCTCGGCCACGGCGAGGCGCGGACGGTCGAGGCCCGCCGGGGGTTGGTGGATCGTATCGGTGCAGAGGAGACTCGCCGGGCTGCCGCCGGAGCAGCGGCTCGCCGGGCTGCCGCCGGAGCAGCGGCTCGCCGGGCTGCCGCCGGAGCAACGGCTCCTCGTCGCGCCCGACGAGGCGTTGCGGCTGCTGCCCGACGACTATCTGCCCGGAAGCAAAAGGAGACCCTCCCGGCTCATCGTTCGCTGGGCAGGCAGCAGATCGTCTCCGCCCCCTCGCCCTTCAGCTCGCCCACTTCCATGCCGCCCTCCGGGATGCAGCGCCCGGGCTCGTTGACGATCCACGTCGCGCTCAGGCTCCCGAGCGTGGAATCCGGCACCGGGTCGTGGCAGCTCCCGTCTTCCGTCACACGGATGTCGCTGACGAGCGGATCGCCGCACGCGCGGTCCTGGTACGCGGACACCCTTGCCTCGCACCGGCCCTCCTCGACCGCCTTGCAGGTGCACGGCGTGCAGTCGCGCGTGTCGTTCACCTCGGCGTAGAACACCCCCAGCTTCTCCGAGTACGTCGGCCAGGGATTCCCCGGCTCCGCAGGCGCCTCGCACGGGACGTCTTCCCCCGGCAAGCGGCGGCAGTGCCGCCACCCCTCGGGCAGGTGGTCCTGCTGCTGATAGATCATGCAGAGCTGGCCAGGCAGCGCGCACAGGTCATGGACCAGCCTGCTTCTGCATGCGACCGCGACCTCGATGACAGGCACATCGCGGGGCACCGGCGCCTCCTCGACCACCGGCGCGCACGGCACCTCGCGGGTCGGACCGATCGCGAGCGAGCCGAGCTGCTCCGGCGGCACCCAGCCCGGCGATACGCACGAGCCGTCCCAGTCCGGAGGCGGCACAAAGGGCGTCTGCGTCTCCGCGGGCGCTTCCATGCACGTGGACAGCGAGCTCGCCGCGATGTCCGAAGGCAGCGCGCAGGACGGCGAGGAGCACGCGCACGTGGGGCATTCGTGGCGCTCGCTGGGCAGCGTCCGCCCCCTGAACTTCGCGGGCTCGAAGGCGAGCTGCACCACCTCGCCCGCCGTCCCGGGGACGGCCCAGACGAGATCGTCGCAGGACGGCGCCAGCGGCTCGGCCCCCGTCCAGACGAGCTCCGGCGCGGGCATTCCTTCGGGCGGCTCGGGCACGCACCGGCCCCAGCAGTACCCGTTGCTCGTGCCGTCGTCGTTGACGATCTCGCAGGCGACCTCCTCCGCGCAGCCGTACTCCGCGCCGCCGCCGCATCCGCCCGCCGCCGCCAGGCCGCCCGCGCCGAGGAGCAAGAGCCCGGACAGCAAGCCCTGCATGCCTCTCATGATCCTCCCCTCCTCACCATCGCCCTCGCAACCTACCAGGCGCCGACGACGAGGACGCCCCCGCCCTTCGCGGTCGCGAGCGGCACAGCGCGCACAGCGCCCGTGCCCGGCGCCGGGGCCCACCAGAACGACGAGAGCGCGACCGCGCCGACGAAGCCGGCGCCCACGAAGCTCGCCCAGGCCGCGGTCTCCAGCGTGTCGCGCGCGCGGCGCTTGTCGCCCAGCTCCCCGCACGCCGCCGTGTGCTCGTCGTACAGGCACGCCGCCGGCCCGCCCCGCCGGCGGATCCCCTCCTCCAGCGCCGCCGCCTCGTCGCCGCGCGCCGACGCCTCGACCGAGAGGCCTGCGCCCAGCGCGACCCCGGCGGCCGCGAGCGCGAGCCCGCCGATGCGGAACACCGTGCCCGCCGCCGGGCCGCTCGCCGCTGCGGGCGCCGCTGCGGCCCGCACCGGCGCGACCGGCGCCGCAGGCGGCGGCGGGGGTTTGGGCTGCAGGTGAAGGCCGATCATCGACTCCCGGCCCCGCTGCGCCTCGAACGGATAGACCTCGTCGATATACCCTTCGAGCTTGCCGCGCGCCTCGTGCCGCCCCGGATCCAGGTAAACGAAGTACGTGGCCTGTCCGCGGCCGATCCGGCGGCCGTCGATGAACACCTCGGCTTCTGGCCGGCTCACCGCGACGGTCGCCGACGAGACCTCGCGCTCCGCCCGCCGTAGCCCCTCGGAGAAGCGCCGCCGCGCCGCCGGCGCGAGCGTCTCCGGATACAGCAGCGACGCCCCCAGGTGCTCCGCCGCATCCCGGAGCCGCCCGAGCGCGAGCTCGGCGAGGCCCAGCTCTCCCGCGAGCTCCGGCCGCGGATCCGCCTGCCACGCCGCGCGATACGCCGCCTCGGCTTCCTCCCACCGCCCGGCGCGCCGCGCCCTCTCGCCCCGCGCGAACGCCTCGTCCGCCTCGGCAGAGCGCGCCGAGGCCGCTTCGGACGGTCCATCATGGCGTTCTTCGCCGGCGGACACTGCCGCGAGACTCCACACGGCAGATGCGGCGGCCACCGCGAGGAGCAACCTGCCCGTGGAGCCCATCTCCCCGGCACCCTACGTGGGAGGCTCCATACGGTCAAGCCGCCTTGGTCCGAAGAGGGCGACGAAATGGATGCAATCGTCAGGCAATTTTTGTGGCCTTCCGGAATGCTTCGCCGCCTCCTCCAGGGCCAGATGCAGAGAGCGCGCGCATGCGAGCACAACGGGCCTGGTTCGGCTCGGCCTGCATGACGTTTTTCAAATGTCGAACAGGCGCGCCACGTAACTGGGTTGGTATGGGGAAACCATCTCGCGAGACCGACGACGCCGCCGAGGGATCACCGCTCACCCTGGAGGCGATCATGACCGAGCACCAGGACGCCATTCGCCGCTACGTGGAGCGGCAAGGTTTCCATGGGGCGGATCGGGACGACCTGGTCCAGGAGATCTTCCACGGCGCCGCGCGGTCGCTGCCCCGGTTCGATCCACGCCTCGGGACCGTGCGCGCGTGGCTCCTGCGGATCGCGTTCAACCTGATCTCCCACGAGCGCGAGCGCGCCCATCGCCGGCACGAGGCGCTGTGGCCGGAGGAGGCGCTGGACGAGCTCTCCAGCGATGCGCCGGACTCCGAGACACGGCTGATCGAGGCGCAACGGAGCGAGATCCTCGCGGAGCTGCTCCTCTCGGTCCCTCCGGCGCGCCGCGAGATCCTTGTCGCGCACGATCTGGAGGAGGCGGCGGTCCAGGACATCGCCGAGGAGCGCGCGCTCCCGCGCAGCACCGTGTGGAACCACCTCCGGCTCGCGCGGCTGAGCCTCGGCGCCGCCGCGCGGCGCTGGCTGGCGCGGAACCGCGGCCGCGGCGCGCTGCTCGCCGTCGCGTTCGGCCTGCGCGAGGCGCGCGCTGCCTCGGGCTCGCTGCGGGAGAGCCCGCTGCTACATGGAGGCGCGCTGCGGCGAGGTCGGCTGCGGCGGCTGCTCGACCGGGCTCGCCGCGCTCTCCGGCGCGCGCCGTCTCCCGGAGAGGCCCGCCGAGCGGCGAGGCCGCGGCGCACGTCGCCGGTGGCGCCGGTGGCGCCGGTGGCCGTCGGACGATGGGCGGCCCGCGCCGCGCCCGGCGCCGTGGCGGGCGCGCTCGTCCTGCTCGCCCCGGCCGGGGGCGGCGACTTCCCGTTGCCGATCGCCCACGCCGTTGCGCTGCGCT
This sequence comes from Sorangium sp. So ce836, assembly GCF_028553905.1. Lineage (NCBI taxonomy): Bacteria > Pseudomonadati > Myxococcota > Polyangiales > Polyangiaceae > Sorangium > Sorangium sp. So ce836. The sequence continues at coordinate 9,488,576 of NZ_CP102233.1, forward strand.
CTCCGCACGCCGCAAAGCCAGCTCCCGCCTGGCCAGCCCAGCACGGCAGCCCCGTCCCCCCGAGCCCGGAGGTGCCCACGAATCCCCTGGGCGCCGGCGCCGTGACTCGCGCCCTTGAGGCCGCGAGCCACAACCGGGCGACCGCGCGGCCTCCGTCCGCGCGTGCTCGGGGCGACGGCGCCCGATCGACGCCCGAGCAGCGGCTGATCCGGCTGGCCATCGCGACGCTCGCCACAGGTCGAACCGTCGACGCGCGGCGCCTGCTCGAGCGGCACCGGCGCGACTTCCCGCGAGGTGCCTACGCAGGCGACCGCGAGGAGCTCCTGCGACGGCTGCGCGCGGACGTCGACGGCCATGGACACGGCCACGCGCCGGTGAGCAGCATTCCGCCGCGATCGCGGTGAGCGACGCAGCACGGTGCGCGATGGCGCAACAAGGAGGGTGAAAGAGATCAGCAGCGATGGAGAAGCGAATGGGCTGCTCGGCCGCAGGGCGCCCGATTCGTGCCTTCCCGTCCTGGCGAGTCCTCCAGGCATTGCCATATCCGCCCAGGCCCGCCAACATGGCCCCGTTTTGCTCAACCAAGGAGGCGCCTGTGGCAGACCCCTACATCGATCCTTTCGAGACGAAGATTTACGGCAAGTTCGCGCGCGAGCAGATGGCCGCGGTCCTGATGGGCAAGGTCCCGCCGCTCGACGGCATGGTGGAGTTCGCGATCGGCAAGCAGCTCGTCGCCGATCAGGCGATGTCCGACGTCCTCGATCGCCAGCCCAGGCCGGCGCCGCAGCTCGACAGCGGCGCGGTGCTCGATGAGGCGCGGGACGTCGTGGTGCGGTTCTCCGCATACCTCGACTCGCTCAAGGGGAGGCCGGTCGACCCCAAGGTGTTCTTCCGCGGCGAGGCGCCGAGCGTGCTGGCGCGCCGGCGGCTCACGAAGCTCACGGCCGCGGTAGGGCACATCGCCGACGAGCTCGAGAAGCACCGCGACCAGGTGCGGGGCGCGGACATGTGGCTGGCCGAGCTCCGGGAGGCGCACGAGAAGCTCGGGATCATCGAGCGGCAGCAGCGCGCCTCGCGCGTCGAGCGGCTCGAGCTCGGCCCCGAGGTGTCGACCGCACGCGACGCCTGGCTGGGTGTCTACAACGCCAACAAGAGCCTCGTGCGCGGGCTGCTCGCCCACCTCGGCAAGCCGGAGCTCCTGCCGCTCATCTTCGACGACCTCGCCGAGATTCACCGCGCGACCGGCGTGAGCGACGGGCTCCCGACCGGCCAGCCGGGCGCGCCGGCGGCGCCGACCGGCGCGCCGGCGGGCCAGCCGGAGGCCTCGCCGGACGCGTGAGCCGGCGGTTCCGTTGCAACGCTCGATGCAAGCGTTGCAACGGGCGCCTCGGGGACCGAGTCGGCCATTTCAAGGCGTGAGATGGCCGACTCGGGGGCCCAGCGGGGCGGATCGAGGCATGAGATGGGCGGCTGGGCGGCCCAGAGGGCCATTTCGTGGCATGAAATCGCCGGCTGGGCGGCCGAGTCGGCCGTTCAAGCCTTGAAGCGGGCGACCATGCGCCATGGAAGGCGCTCTCAAGGCAACTGAGGGGCATCGGCGCTAGCCGGCGGCACCCGGCCGCTGCCTCCCCGCTTCAGCCGAGCCCTGCGAGCGCGAGCGCCTCCACGAGGTCGTCGACCAGGGCCTGGTCCGCGGTCACGCGACGGACGACGGCCCGGGGATCCCGCGCGACCTCGGGCAGGATGGCGGCGAGGTCGCGGCCGGCGGCGCGGGCGTCGGCGACGCGGCCGAGGCGGGCCAGGACAACGGCGCGGTCGAGCGCGCTCCAGGCGAGGTTGGGGGTGGTGATGGCCTCGGCCTCGATGAGGGCAGCCGCGTAGTCGCCGCGGCGGCAGGCGTCGAGCGCGAGGGCGTGGTGGACGGTGCCGGGATAACGCTTCGTCAAGCTCCGATGCTTGCGGAGGATGGCAGTGCCGCGCTCCCAGTCGCCGGAGAGCGCGAGGAGGAAGCCCGTGAACATGAGCGGCCCGCCGAGCTTCAGGGCGACCTTGGCCGCGGCCTGCGCCCCCGGGCCGTCGCCGGCGTCGAGCAGCACGAACGCGAGCACCTGGTGGGGGTTGGCCAGCTTGGGCTCCAGCGCCACGGCCCGGCGCGCATGATCGGCGGACCGGCAACGGTCGTGATCCCTGCCGGCGGCCGTCCACGACGAGAGCACATGAAGAAACGAGGAATAGGCCAGCAGCACCCCGTCATCGGGGTCGCGCTCGAGGAAGCGCGCGCAGTGGTCCGCGAGCTCGGCTTGCAGGCGGCCATCGAAGGTGGCGAGCCACCGGGGGAAGCGCAGGAGCACCTCGTACGCCGAGCGCGGAGGGTGGACGCAGCGCTCCTCGGCCTCGATGGCATGGACGGCGCCGAGGGGCAGCGCGACGAGCAAGGTGGTGATGTCGCGCGCGATCTCGTCCTCGACCGCGAACAGGCGGTTGTCGACGTCGGAGCGGTCGAACGTCTTGCTCCACACCTGGATTCCGCGCGTCGTGTCGTGGAGCTTGACCGCCACGCGGAGCGCGCCGGGGATGAGGCGCACGCTCCCCTCGACCACGTAGCGCGCGCCCCGCGCCTCGGCCTCTTCCAGGGTGGCGGCGCGCGAGAGCACGCGCACGCGGGGGGCGCGAACGAAGAGGTCGCCGAGCCGGTCGGTCAGGCCGTGGGCGATGGCGCGGCTCCGCGTGCCGGTCGAGCCCGGCACCGGCCGCTCGCTCTCCGACCCATCCGCGTTCAAGGAGGCGGAGACGGCGGTGATCGAGGCAAAGGGGAGGATCGCGATGACGGGCCCATCGGCGCTGGCCGGGAACCGCGGCCCTCGGGGGGACGGTGGGCCCGGCCGGTCGGAGGGCGGCGAATCGAGCGAGGGCCGCCGGGAGACGGAGGGTTGGGCGGGGTCGGGCGCGGCTGGCCCCGTGGCGAAGACGGGGGCGTAGCGGCCGCGCGGCAGCTCGATGCGCACCGCCGTGGCGCGGTTCGCGGCGTAGCAGCGCTCGAGGGCGCGCCGGAGCTTGCTCATCTCGACGCGCACGATCGAGTCCTCGGTGGAGTCGAAGCCCTCGGGCCGATCGAAGATGCGCGTGGCGAGGAGGGGCGCGCGCAGCTCGGCGCCGCGCCCCGCGAGCACCTCGCCGACCAGGAAGCGGAGCAGCCGGATCTGCCGCGCGGACCCGCCGAACACCGGGCTCGTCACCACCCGATCCAGCTCGGCCACGATGGCCGCGCGCAGTTCGGTCTGCGGAGAACTTTCCATTTACGTCAGCATGCTCCCCTAGAGCACCGATCAGGTTGATTTTGTGACAATCCCCGGCGCTTCGATGGAAGGCTCGACCGTCTCGCCGGGCCATGATCTCGTCCGCGGCCGGAGGTTCACGGATGGAACGATGGTCGCCGCCGGTGGAGCTGTCGCGGCAGGAGCAGTCGCTGATGAAGCGGCTGACACGCGTGAGAGCCCTGTTCGGCTTTCTCAGGCTGCACCGGCACGAGCTGTTTGATGAGACGTTCCAGGAGCAGCTGGAGGGCATGTACCGGATGACGGGGGCAGGCGAGCCGCCGCATCCGCCGGCGCTGATGTGCATGGTCACGCTGCTCCAGGGCTACGTCGGCGCATCCGATGCCGAGGCGGTGGAGCTGTCCGTCGTCGACCTGCGCTGGCAGATGGTGCTCGGCTGTCTGGGTGCGGCCACGCCTCCGTTCTCGCAGGGCGCGCTGCAGGCGTTCCGGGAGCGGATGGTAGCGCACGAGATGGACCGAGTGCTGCTGGAGCGGACCGTGGCGCTCGTTCGGTCCGGCGCGATGACGGAGGGCGAGAGGCGTGCGGTGTCCAAAGCGCTGCGCGTGGCCATCGACAGCCGCCCTTTAGCGGGGGCCGGGCGGGTTGAGGACACGATCAACCTGCTCGGCCATGCTGCGCGCAGCATCGTCGGCGTCGTGTCGAAGATCACCGGGCGTCCTGCCGAGGAGATCTGCCGCAAGGCGGGCATCCCGCTGCTTCTGGCGCCCAGCATCAAGGCCGGGCTCGACCTCGACTGGAGCGACCCGAAGCAGAAAGCGGCGGCGGTCCAGATCCTGGAGCGGCAGGTCTCGTCGCTGCAGCAGTGGGTGGACCGGCATCTGGACGACGTCGTCGAGCAGCCACTTCGCACCTATCTTGATGCGCTCACACAGGTTCGAAACCAGGACCTGGAAACAGCCGAGGATGGCACGATTCGCATCCGGCAAGGCGTTGCGCCCGACCGCCGTGTCTCCATTGAGGATGTCGAGATGCGCCACGGCCGCAAAAGCCGCTCGAAGCGGTTCGACGGCTACAAGGAACACATCGCACGCGACCTTGACCTTCCCGTCATCGTCGCCTGCGCCGTCACACCAGCGAATCGGCCTGAAGAAGAGGGCGCCGCGCCGCTCGCCGAGGACGTCCAGCATCAGGGGCTACGTCTGGTCGAGCTTCACATCGATCGCGCCTACGTGAACAGCCCGGTCGTTGACGACGTGCTCCGCGCGGGCGGCCAGGTGTTCTCGAAACCTTGGGGCCAGCGGGCTCGCAGCCCCGGTTTGTTCAGCAAGCGCGACTTCAAGATCGACCTGCGCGCCAAGACGATCACGTGTCCGGCAGGACAGGTCGAGGTATTCGAACCGGGCGACACGGTCGAGTTTGATCCTGAGGAGTGCGGCGCGTGCCCTCTGCGAGCTAAGTGCACCCAGGCCGCTTCCGGACGAGGTCGGACGGTATCGATCGCCAAGGACGAAGCCCTGCAGCGCAAGTTCCGGAAGCTGCAGCAGACCGGGCCGGGGCGCGAGGTGCTCCGGCAGCGGACAGCTGTGGAGCATGCGCTCGCCCACATCGCAGCGCGGAAAGGACACAGCGCGCGCTACATCGGCGCCAGGAGAAACCTGTTCGACCTCCGCCGCGCAGCGGCGATCCAAAACCTCGAAGCGGCCCAGCGGCTGATGCAGGAGGCGGCGTAAACCATTGGAATTAGATGGTTTTCAACATGTTCGGCGCTCTAGGTGCCCCTCCGGATGCAACAGCGTGAATCGCACCGCTCTCCCCTCCCCGAGGAGAGCGTGTGGCCTTGCCCAACGTCGGGCCGTTCCGCCGCGGAATGCGCGAGGATCGGCGCGAGCCGCGGACCGGGCGATGTGATTCACAGCGAATTCACGGTAAAAACGCGTGTGGGGCCGCTGCGCTGACGTTTACCGTGCGCGGTCAGGGCACACGCGCCTCGGCCCCGTCGGGGGGCAACGCGGGGCCTGCGACGGATCGCACCGGGGGCGGCGTCCCTGCCGGGGGGCCGCCAGGGATGACCTCTCCATCATGAGCACATCGAGCTTCCTCAGAGGCGCATCCGCGCTCGCCCTCGCGGCGCTGGGCCTCGCCGCATGTACCGAGCCGGCCGCTCCGGAGTCGACGGACCGGGGGTGCGCTCCCGCGCGAGGCGCGCGAGGCCATGGGCGAGGTGCGCGAGGCGGCCGTCGCGACGCTCGGGGGCATCGGCGCGGCTCTGGCCCGCTGGAGCGTCGATCCGGTCGCGCTCTTCGACGCCGCGCTCCGCGAGACGCAGCCCGCGCTGTCGCCCTCGCTGCTCGGCCAGGCGCAGCTCCCGAGATGCCGAACTCCGTGCTTCTTCACTGTCCGTCCAGCCGGTGCACGGCGTGACTGGATGAAGGTTTCAATACAAAGGAGCGTTCAACGATGCGCATCTCTCGAATTCACCTTGCAGCCACGGCGCTCGCCGCAGCGCTCGGAGGGCTCTTCGCCGGCGCCGGGGGCGCCTTCGCGGAGGGCAACGACTTCGCCGGGGCCTACGTGGCGAGCCTCCCGGAGCGCGCGGAGATCATGCACCTTCACCGGGACGGCACGGCCGGGATGACCCTCTCGGATCAGGTCACGTTCGGCGCCGGCGGGTTCACGTTCAGCGACAGCCTGGGCTCCTGGAGGCGCGCGGGGAGCCATACGGTCTCCGTGCGCATGCTCAACCTCAACTTCGATCTGACCGGCGCAGCGCCCGCGTTCTCCGGGATCGCCGTCGTCGACTACGTCCTGGTGTTCGCGCCGGACAAGGAGACGTTCACGGCGAGCTGTCAGGGCAAGATCTTCGCCACGGGCGTCGACCCGCTCGATCCAGGCGTCACCCCGGTCACGGAGTTCGATTGCGCGTACCTGAATGGATATCTCTACCATCGGTCGCCGGCGCCGTAGCTCCCCGCACCGAAAAGGCTTCCGGTGGCGTCACCGCCGTGGGACAAGAAATCGTTTTTCCGTGCTCGTTTGAACGGACCTGTCGCGGCGTACTGGCGCGAGGACGCGCCGAGAGCACGTGGCGCCGGTCCATGGAGAAGGATCGAAACCGGTATGCGCAAAAGGCTTCTGTTCGCTCTCTCGCTGCTCCCGCTCGCGGCCCTCGGGCTCGCGCTCCGGCCGGCGCCCACACTGGCCGGCGGCTTCCCCCGCAGCTGCGCAGGGACCTACCTGATCTCGGAAGCGGGCGGGGCCAGGGATTTCTGGACGTTCGCGGCTGACGGGACCTTCTTCGGGACCACCTCGACGCAGCCCCTCTACAATTTCTCCAACCAGCAGGGCAGCTGGGAGAAGGTCGGTCACGACGGCGCTCGGGGCGCCCTGTTCGCCTTCGTTTACAACGAGGACAACACCCTGATGACGACGGCCCGGATCGATATCGTCCTCGACACGGTCGGTCAGGGCTGCGACGAGATCGCCGGCTCTCTCGTCGTGCGCACCTTCGAGGACGGGGAAGATCCGCTCGATCCTTCGAGCGACACCGGCGATCCCATCGCCTCCGACACCTTCACCGGCCGGCGCGCGACGGCGAGCCCCTGACGGCCTCCGCGCGTGCGGGCGTGTCGAGGGCGGAGGAGCGCGCAGGCGCGGTGATCGCGGCAGGGCCGCGGCGGGCCACCGCGTGACCGTGGGCGATCGCGACCCGACCTTGATCGCTCGATCGCAGCGGGATCGTGCGGATCCCGTCCGAGGACATGCCAAGAGCAAGTTCGCCCGTACACGAACGGTACCGCCCGTAGACCAACGGTATCGCCTGTATACACACGGCAGCCCCTGTCCACGAACGGCAGCGCCTGTCCACGAACGACAAGAATGTGTGCCAGGACCAATTTTCGATTTACGCGGCTCGCCTGACTGGAGCATCATGATGCGGCGACACTCCGTCATCGATTTGGGCAGAGTGTCCGCGGTCGTTTAGGGCGGTGAGGGGCGCACTCCGCAGCTGAGGCATTCAGGCAGCAGCAGCGGCGGAGCGCGGCTGGACCCAGGGGCTGCTCGTGCCCGGTACCGTGATGTGCGCGATACCGGGCAAACGGGCCCGATGAGTCGGTGTGCCCTGATTTCAGCGCGAGCGCAGCACGAGAGCCGGAGGCTCGTGCGTCGGCGCGCCGAAAGACGTGCAGGAGCCTGCATCGACATCGCCTCCGCAAACAACTTATTCACACTGGCATCGATCTTGAACTGTCAAGTGCGTGACCTGAGGCTTCTCCAGCCAGCGCAGGCTCGGCATCGCGCGGCACCCATCCGCCCGAACAGACACAGAGGACAACCATGCGCCATCACAAGAGATATCTTCTCGGCTACCTAGCGATCCCGGCGTTCTCCACCCTGCTGGTCGCGAGCTGCACCAGCGCCGGCCCCTCCGCGGCCGACGGCGATCACGACGACGAGGCCGTGGGCGAAGCCCATGACGCGCTCACCCCCGAGCAGTGCAACTACTTCGACGTCAACGGTACGGTCCAGCTCTGCCACAAGACCGGCTCCGCGACGAAGCCGTACACGATCATTCGCGTCAACGAGCAGGCGTGCATCAACGCGCACAGCGCCCACGCCCAGGACTACGTCACCAGCCTCGACCCGAGCTCGCCGCTCTACGACCCGACCTGCGGCGGCCAGGGCTGTCTGGCTGTGAGCGCGCCGTGCGACCCCACGGTGCCGTGTTGCGACGGCCTCACCTGCCAGAGCGGCACGTGCACCGATGTGAACGAGTGCGCCCTGGGCACCGACAACTGCGACGCGAACGCGACGTGCATCAACACCACGGGCTCCTTCACCTGCGCTTGCAACGAGGGATACGCCGGCGACGGCGTGACGTGCGTCCTGCCCGGCTGCGGCAACGGCTTCGTCGAGGCGCCAGCGGAGGCCTGCGACGACGGAAACCAGACCGCCGGCGACGGCTGCCGCGCAGACTGCAAGGGCCTGGAGGTCTGTGGGGACGGTCTGACCGATTACCTCACGGAGGAGTGCGATGACGGGGATGACAGCGACCCTGCCGACGGCTGCCACGCGTGCCAGTTGCCCACCATCACCAGCGTGCCCGCCCAGAAGATCAACGGCACCCTCTCGTGCCCGGCCGGCGGAAACCCGAACACGGGGCGCAAGGTCTCCAGCGATGCGCTCGGCAAGTTCTACGTCGTGATGATCTGCGGGGGCGAGGCCTTCACGGCCGCGAGCCAGGACTTCGGCCAGACCTGGAGCACCCCGATCTCGACCGGCCTCACCGACGTGGCCGAGGCGGCGATCGAAGGCGGCGCCGGCAACACCGCGTTCGTCGCGGCGACCCGCGCCCCTGGCAAGCTCAGCTTCACGCGCTCGACGGACGGCGGCGCGAGCTGGGAGACCGTCCAGGAGCTCGTGGAGCCCATCCTCGACGCCGAGGTGAGCATCGACTCGCTCGGCCAGGACGTCTACATCTCGGTCGTCCCGGCCGGCGGGCAGCTCCAGATCGTGCGCAACGACCAGGGCGGCGACGCCGGCGCGTGGGCTTCCACGACCATCGCGCAGTCGAACGCCTTCCACGAGATCATCGTCGATAAGATCAGCGGCAACGTGATCTCGTCGTCGGACGACCCTGCCTTCCGCGTCCGCCAGAGCACGGACGGCGGTGTCACCTTCGGCACCGAGGCGAACCCCCCCGGGCAAGCGTTCTTCTCGGACTGGGCCGGCTCGAACGGGCTCCTTTACACGACCGGCACCTTCGGCGGCACCGACATCGACATCATCCCGCTCTCCGCGCCCGGGACGTCGACCCAGGTGAACGGGCTCCCCGCCAACCCTCCTGGGCCCCTCCGCGCGATCGACGCCGACCCGGTCGGCAATGCGTACGTCGTCTCCCAGCTCACCGACGGGAGCATCCAGCTCGACCGCATGGTGTACCAGTCGGGCGTCATCTCGGCCGCGGATGCCCGGCTGATCGCGGCGAGCGGCGCGGCGCCGGGCGTCGCGGGGCTGCCCAACAGTCAGGGCGCGCTCGTCGTGTTCCGCAGTGGGAGCGACATCTACGCCGCGGTCGAGACCTACTGACGAGACCGGTCGTACGGGTACGTAGTGGTCCCGGAAGCGCGGAGACCCCTCGAACCGCCCCACAATGACCTCCTCCAGCAGGTCCCGCTCCTTGTACGCGCTCGCGGGACACGCCTGGTGTTCCGTCTCGACATCACCTCCGCAAACGGCATATTCGCGCCGGCGTCGATCTTGAACTCTTGAAGTACATAACCTGAGGTTTCTCCAGCCAGCGCAGGCTCGTGCATAGCGCGGCACCCCCGCTTCAACATCAACAGAGGACAAACCATGCGTCACCTCAAAGGCTCTCTTCTCGGCTATCTGGCGATCCCGGCTTTCTCCACCCTGCTGCTCGCGAGCTGCACCAGCGCCGGCCCATCCGCGGTCGACGATGATCACGAGGACGAGGCCGTGGACGAAGGCCATCATGCGCTCACTCCCGAGCAGTGCAACTACTTCGACGTCAACGGAACGGTCCAGATCTGTCACAAGACTGGCTCCGCGACGAAGCCGTACACGATCATTCGCGTCAGCGATCAGGCGTGCATCAACGCGCACAGCTCCCACGCCCAGGACTACGTCACCAGCCTCGATCCGAGCTCGTCGCTCTACGACCCGACCTGCGGCGGCCAGGGCTGTCTCGCTGTGAACGCGCCGTGCGACCCCACGGTGCCGTGCTGCGATGGCCTCACCTGTCAGAGCGGCACGTGCACCGATATCAACGAGTGCGCCCTGGGCACCGACAACTGCGACGCGAACGCCGCGTGCACCAACACCGCGGGCTCCTTCACCTGCGCCTGCAACGCGGGCTACTCCGGCGACGGCGTCACCTGCACGGACGTCGACGAGTGCGCCGCCGGCACCGACAACTGCGACGCGAACGCCGCGTGCACCAACACGGCCGGCTCCTTCACCTGCGCCTGCAACGCGGGCTACTCCGGCGACGGCGTCACCTGCACGGACGTCGACGAGTGCGCGGCCGGCACGGCCAACTGCGACGCGAACGCGACGTGCACCAACACGGCGGGCTCCTTCACCTGCGCCTGCAACGCGGGTTACTCCGGCGACGGCGCCACGTGCACGGAAATCGACGAGTGCGCGCCCAACCCGTGCCAGAACGGCGGGACCTGCACCGACGGCATCGACAGGTACACCTGCGAGTGCTTGCCCACCTACGAGGGGACCCACTGCGAGGCGTGCGAAGGCAGCCTCGCGGACTGCAACGGGCTCACGTCCGACGGCTGCGAGGTCAACCTCCAGAGCGACGCCTCGCACTGCAATGCCTGCAACCTCGCGTGCGCGGCGGGAGAAATCTGCTCGAACGGCGGCTGCCAGACCCCGCCCTCCGGCCAGGTGCCCGGCACGCCGATCAGTACCTCCGTTCCCCACAACCCGCTGGCTCCGGCGGTCGCCGATGTGAATGGCGACGGTAAGCTCGACGTCCTGGTGGCCAACGCCGAATCGGGGTCGTTGCTGTTCCCCTCCGGGTCGCTCTCCGTCTTCCACGGCAACGGCGACGCGACCGTCCAGCCGGAGCTCTACACCACGGGCGCCCCGCTCTCCAGCAACGCGGTCGTGGCGGTGGACGTGGACGGCGACGGGTGGCTCGACGCCGTCACCGTCGACGGCCAGACCAACCTGCCCCTCATCAACGGGAGCATCAGCGTCTACCGAAACCTGGGCCCGAGCGCGCCCGGGACCTTCGACACGCCGACGAGCTTCACCACCGGCACCCCGGGCTCCGTCCACCTCTGCACCGGGGACTTCGATAACGACGGGGTGGCCGACATCGCCACCACCAGCGTGACCCTGAGTCGTGTGAGCGTGATCCTGGGCACCGGCGGGGGCAGCTTCGGCGCGCCCACGCTCATCTCCATCTCGGGCACCGGGGGCGTGCAGTCGAGCATCGCCTGCCGCGATCTGAACGGCGACGGGTTCTCCGATCTCGTGGTGACGAGCCCCGGCACCGCGCGTCTCTCGATCCTCATCAACCAGGGCAACGGCTCGTTCGCCGCGCCGGTCGCCTACACCAATTCTGCCAACGGCCAGACGGCGGGCATCGCCTTTGGCGACGCCGACGGCGACGGCAAGCTCGACATCCTCTCGAACGGCGCGGCCGGCCGGTTCCTCTTCTTCTTCAAGGGGAACGGCAACGGCACGGTCGCGAGCGGCGTCTCATCCACCGCCTCGCCCACCGCGATCGCCAACTCGGCGCTGGGGGTCGTGGCCAGCGATTTCAACGGCGATGGCAAGCTCGACGCCTACATCCTGGTCACCACCTCCTCGGGCGGCGTCCGCCCGATGACCGGCAACGGCAACGGGACCTTCGTCGCGGGCCCCGTCGTCTCGACCGGCACCTCGCCCGGCCCCAACGCCATCGCCGCCGCGGACCTGGACGGCGATGGGTACGACGATCTCGTCCTGACCAACCGGGGATCCGGCACGCTCACCGTGATCCCCAACGGACTCTGACCCGCCTCTTCGCCCTTGCGCTGCCTAGATTCTCACAGGAGGGATGACCGATGCTCCGCAACGCGAAGATCGACACGCTGCGAATCGCCCAGCTCACCGTCGCCGCCATCATGGCCGCCGCAGCCCCGGTGTGCTTCACCCTCGCTGCGCCCGCGCGCGCAGCGGTCGTCGACGTTCAATGCGCGGGATCCTTCGACCGGTCCTTCAGCCCGGCCGTCACCGTTACCCCGCAGAACGTCACGGTGACCGAAGCCTTCGACTACGACACCTGCGCGATCGGCCCCAGCGCCACCGGCGCCGCCTCCATCGAGGTATCCCTCGGCTGCGTGCCCGTCACCGCGGGACCGCCGGAGACCGAGACGGTCACCTGGAGCGATGCCACCGGCGGCACCAGCACCATCACCTGGTCAGCCCCGACCGTCGTCGGCCAAACCGCCATTTTTACCGGGACCGTCACCGCCGGGCGCTACGCGGGAGACGCTGCCACCAAGGTCACATCCGGGGTCAGCTATCTCGGCAGCGTCGTGGGATGCCTGCTCGGCACTCCCGTCAGCAACACCACAGGCCTGGTCGACAGCATCGTGCTCACCCAGTGACGGCACGGGGGCACGAGATCCAACCACTTCGGAGACGTCACGCACCAGCTGCGGACACCGGCCGGCGCGCGAAGGCAAGCCTATGACGGCCTCCGCGCGGCGGGTCTCCAGGAAGTGATCCCCTCCCTTTCTCCCCCCACCTCGCAGACATCCTACGACGTGCCTGCGGGAGGGGGGAGACCGTGAGTCGCTCCGTGGAGCTTCGGGGAGCGCTGCGTGTCAGTCCGGCCGGTCTCGTCAGTAGACTCCCCGGACGGTACGCAGCGTGAGGGCGAAACGGCGGGTCAGAGCCCGTTGGGGATCACGGTGAGGGTGCCGGATCCCCTGTTGGTCAAGACGAGATCGTCGTACCCATCGCCATCCAGGTCTGCGACGGCGATGGCGTTGGGGCCGGGCGAGGTGCCGGTCGGGACGACGGGGCCCGAGGTGAAGCCTCCGCCGCCGTCGCCGGTCATCGGACGGACGCCGCCCGAGGAGGTGGTGACCAGGATGTAGGCGTCGAGCTTGCCGTCGCCGTTGAAATCGCCGGCCACGACCCCCAGCGCCGAATTGGCGATCGCGCTGGCCCCGGTGGCGGACCGAACGCCGCTCGCGACCGTGCCGTCGCCGTTCCCTTTGAAGAAGTAGAGGTACGCGCCGGCCGCGCCGTTCGAGAGGATGTCGAGCGTGCCGTCGCCGTCGGCGTCGCCGAAGGCGATGCCCGCCGTCTGGCCGTTGGCAGAATTGGTGTAGGCGACCGGCGCGGCGAACGAGCCGTTGCCCTGGTTGATGAGGATCGAGAGACGCGCGGCGCTGGGGCTCGTCACCACGAGATCGGAGAAGCCGTCGCCGTTCAGATCACGGCAGGCGATGCTCGACTGCACGCCGCCGGTGGCCGCGATGGCGATGAGCGTGGGCGCGCCGAAGCTGCCCCCGCCGGTGCCCAGGAGCACGCTCACCTGACTCTGGGTCACGCTGGTGGTGGCGATGTCGGCCACCCCGTCATGATCGAAGTCCCCGGCGCAGAGGTGGACGGAGCCCGGCGTTCCGGTGGTGAAGCTCGTCGGCGTGTCGAAGGTTCCGGGCGCGCTCGGGCCCAGGTTCCGGTAGACGCTGATGCTCCCGTTGCTGGTGGGCAGGTTGGTCTGGCCGTCGACGGTGACGGCGTCGAGCCACCCGTCGCCGTCCACGTCCACCGCCACGACCGCGTTGCTGGAGAGCGGGGCGCCCGCGGTGTAGAGCTCCGGCTGGAAGATCGCGTCGCCGTTGCCGTGGAACACGGAGAGCGACCCGGAGGGGGTCATCGACGATCCGGATTCGCCGTTGGCCACCAGGATGTCGAGCGCACCGTCGCCGTTCACATCGGCGACCGCGGGAGCCAGCGGGTTGTGGGGAGCGGAGGTGCTGATCGGCGTGCCGGGGACCTGGCCGGAGGGCGGGGTCTGGCAGCCGCCGTTCGAGCAGATTTCTCCCGCCGCGCAAGCGAGGTTGCAGGCATTGCAGTGCGAGGCGTCGCTCTGGAGGTTGACCTCGCAGCCGTCGGACGTGAGCCCGTTGCAGTCCGCGAGGCTGCCTTCGCACGCCTCGCAGCGGGTCCCCTCGTAGGTGGGCAAGCACTCGCAGGTGTACCTGTCGATGCCGTCGGTGCAGGTCCCGCCGTTCTGGCACGGGCTTTCGGCGCACTCGTCGATGTCGGTCTCGCAGTTGGCGCCGGTGAAGCCGGGCAAGCACTCGCAGGTGGTGCGGTTGATGCCGTCGACGCAGGTTCCGCCGTTCTGGCACGGGCTTTCGGCGCATTCGTCGATGTCGGTCTCGCAGCTCGCGCCGGTGAAGCCGGGCAAGCACTCGCAGGTGGCGCTGTCGATGCCGTCGACGCAGGTCCCGCCGTTCTGGCACGGGCTTTCGGCGCACTCGTCGATGTTGGTGCACGTCACGCCGTCGCCCTCATACCCCGCGTTGCAAGCGCAGGTGAAGGAGCCTGTCGTGTTGGTGCACGCCGCGTTCGCGTCGCAGTTGTCGGTGCTCAGGGCGCACTCGTTCACATCGGTGCATGTGCCGCTCTGGCAGGTGAGGCCGTCGCAGCACGGCACCATGGCGTCGCACGGCGCGTTCACGGCCAGACAGCCCTCGCCGCCGCAGGTCGGGTCGCAGATCGGGTCGTTGTCATCGCCGTCGGCCACGGAGGGGCCGGCGCTGGTGCAGCTCGCGAGCAGCAGGGCGGAGAAGGCCGGGATCGCCAGACAGCTGAAAAGAGAGCTCTTGCGATGGCTCATGGGTCGTCCTCTGTTTCTTTGTTGAAGCGGCGGGGGTGGTGCCGCGCGATGTTAGCCTGCGCCGGCTGAAGAAATCTCAGGTCGTCCGACTCAACCGACTCGAGACCGATACCCGTGTGAAGACGTCCTTTGCGGAGGTGATGTCGAGGCAGGCCCCTGCGCGTCTTTCGCGTTTCGCGCGCGCCGCCGCGCGAGCCACCGGATCCGCGCGAAAAGGGCGAAAAGGCGGGTCAGAGTCCGTTCGGGATCACGGTGAGGGTGCCGGAGCCGCGGTTGGTCAGGACGAGATCGTCGTACCCGTCGCCATCCAGGTCCGCGGCGGCGATGGCGTTGGGGCCGGGCGAGGCGCCGGTCGGGACGACGGGGCCCGAGGTGAAGCCTCCGCCGCCGTTGCCGGTCATCGGGCGGACGCCGCCCGAGGAGGTGGTGACCAGGATGTAGGCGTCGAGCTTACCGTCGCCATTGAAGTCGCTGGCCACGACCCCCAGCGCCGAGTTGGCGATCGCGGTGGGCGAGGCGGTGGATGAGACGCCGCTCGCGAACGTGCCGTTGCCGTTCCCTTTGAAGAAGAAGAGGAACCGGCCGGCCGCGCCGTTCGAGAGGATGTCGAGCTTTCCGTCGCCGTCGGCGTCGCCGAAGGCGATGCCCGCCGTCTGGCCGCTGGCGGCGTTGGCGTAGGCGACCGGCGCGGCGAACGAGCCGTTGCCCTGGCTGATGAGGATCGACAGGCGCGCGGTGCCGGGGCTCGTCACCACGAGATCGGAGAAGCCGTCGCCGTTCAGATCACGGCAGGCGATGCTCGACTGCACGCCGCCGGTGCCCGAGATGGAGATGAGCGCGGGCGCGCCGAAGCCTCCACCGCCGGTGCCCAGGATCACGCTCACCTGACTCAGGGTCACGCTGGTGGTGGCGATGTCGGCCACCCCGTCGTGATCGAAGTCCCCGGTGCAGAGGTGGACGGAGCCCGGGGTTCCGGTGGTGAAGGTCGTCGGCATGCCGAAGGTTCCGGGCGCGCTCGGGCCCAGGTTTCGGTAGACGCTGATGCTCCCGTTGGTGGTGGGCAGGTTGGTCTGGCCGTCGACGGTGACGGCGTCGAGCCACCCGTCGCCGTCCACGTCCACCGCCACGACTGCGTTGCTGGAGAGCGGGGCGCCTGTGTAGTAGAGCTCGGGCTGGACGGTCGCGTCGCCGTTGCCGTGGAACACGGAGAGCGACCCGGAGGGGGTCTGCGGCGATCCGGATTCGGCGTTGGCCACCAGGATGTCGAGCGCACCGTCGCCGTTCACATCGGCGACCGCCGGAGCCAGCGGGCTGTGGGTCTCGGGCACGCTGATCGGCGTGCCGGGGACCTGGCCGGGGGGCGCGGCCTGGCAGCCGCCGTTCGAGCAGATTTCACCCGCCGCGCACGCGCTGTCGCAGGCGCTGCAGTGGGAGGCGTCGCTCTGGAGGTTCACCTCGCAGCCGTCGGACGTGACCCCGTTGCAGTCCG
Source organism: Sorangium sp. So ce836 (assembly GCF_028553905.1). Taxonomy (NCBI): domain Bacteria; kingdom Pseudomonadati; phylum Myxococcota; order Polyangiales; family Polyangiaceae; genus Sorangium; species Sorangium sp. So ce836. The sequence goes on from NZ_CP102233.1 coordinate 9,504,729, forward strand.
CGAGGCTGCCTTCGCACGCCTCGCAGCGGGTCCCCTCGTAGGTGGGCAAGCACTCGCAGGTGTAGCTGTCGATGCCGTCGGTGCAGATCCCGTCGTTCTGGCACGGGCTTTCGGCGCACTCGTCGATGTCGGTCTCGCAGCTCGCGCCGGTGAAGCCGGGCGAGCACGCGCAGGTATAGCTGTCGATGCCATCGACGCAGGTCCCGCCGTTCTGGCATGGGCTTTCGGCGCACTCGTCGATGTCGGTGCAGGTCACGCCGTTGCCCTCGTACCCCGCGTTGCAAGCGCAGGTGAAGGAGGTCGGCGTATCGGTGCATGTAGCGTTCGCGTCGCAGTTGTCGGTGCCCAGGACGCACTCGTTGTTCTCGGTGCATGTGCCGTGATGACAGGTGAGGCCGTCGCAGCACGGCACCGTGGCGTCGCAGGGCGCGCCCTTCGGGAGGCAGCCGTCGCCGTGGCAGGTGGGGTTGCCCAGGGCGATGTAGTCGCCGAGATGCAGCAAGTGCGCGGGGAGGCACAACAGATTGATCTTGAGGATCGTGTAGGGGTACGTCGTGGAGCCGTTCCTGTGGCACATCAGGATCGTGCCGTGGACGTCGAAGTCGTTGCAATGGTCGGGGGTGAGCGCGCCATGGGCTTCGCCCACCGCCTCGTCGTCGTCGCCGTCGGCCGCGGAGGGGTCGGCGCTGGTGCAGCTCGCGACCAGCAGGGTGGAGAAGGCCGGGATCGCCAGATAGCCGAGAAGAGAGCCCTTGCGATAGCGCATCGTTGGTCCTCTGTTTTGTCGGAGCGGGGGGGTGCCGCGCGATCTCGGGCCTGCGCTGGCTGAGGAAATGTCAGGTCGTGCACATCTGCCAATTCAAGTTCGAGGCCAGCGCGAAGACGTCCCTTGCGGGGGTGATGTCGAGGCAGGCCCCTGCGCGTCGCTCGGCGCGCCGCCGCGCGAGCCAGGAGAGCCCGCGCCGAGCTCGCGCCGAAATCAGGGCACGCCGCCTCATCGGGCCCGCTGGCCCGGCACCGCACACATCACGGCACCGGGCACGAGCAGCCCCCCGGGCCAGCCGCGCTCCGCGGCTACGGCGGCTGCTGCCTGAACGCCTCAGCTGCGGAGTGCGCGCCTCATCGTGCGGGACGACCGCGCACACTCCGCCGTCGATGGTGGGTTTTCAGCGCACGCAGGGCGCTTCAATCAGGCGAGCCACGTCTCGCGGGCCACCCACCTCGTTGGCGACGTGCTGCTCTGGTCGCCAGGATCGAGAGCTCGCGAAGCACACGCGACGGCATCCAGCGGGACGGCTCCGCCAGGATGGCCGTCGACCTGCTCGCTATGACAGGCCCCACTCGGGTCAGCTCTTCGCGGCAACGCGGCTCTTATCGGCGCGCCGGAGCTTGGTGCTGGCGCTCGCGCGGTACTGTGAGGCACGCGCCTTTTCGGAGCCCGCTTTCTCTCTCCCCTCGCGGCGTCGCTCGATGAGCCCGATGAGGTCGGAGACGACCTCCAGCACCTCAGGTGGAGCGTGAACGGGCCGCCCTACGATCTGCCGGAGCGCGACGATGAGCGGCTCGAACGTGAGCCTGGCCGGGGATGCTTCGATGACGGACAGCGCTCTGTCGGCCTGCCCCGCCGCGGCGGCCTCGATGAGAAGCGCACTCAGACTGGGTGCAACTTTCATCGTATCCTCCTCGGAGGAGAGGATCTGCTCGATGACAGTGAATCCCTCGTCCCAGAGCCCAGCCCCGACACCGAGCATCACGGCACCTTCGATCCGCACCGTTGGCTGATCCGATGCTGCGAGTATTCGTCCAGCCCAAGGGCAAGCGGGCTTCAGCACCCTCCGATGCTCATTCTGCCACGTCGCGACGTCGATCCCGGACTGAGGAACCATCGCGCTGCACCAGGCTATCGCCGTCAGCAATGGATTGACCACACGACGACATCTCGCTTCGCCGAATGCTTGAACAACGCCGCGCCAATCCTCCTTAGAGAGCCGCGCAGCTGCGACGGCGACCCACGCCCAGCGCTCCCCCGCAGCTGCCGCTCCTTCGTACTCGCAAAGAAGCCGTGTTTGTTCTCCCGCGTCCATGCGTGACAAGATCCCTACAAGTTGCTCGGCGAATTTCGGCTCCTTCGCCGCGAGAGACAGCCATCTTCTCGCGCAGCGCTCCGCATCATACGGTCGCTCGGCCGCTACGTAAGCATTCGTTGCTGCTTCAGCAGAGCTAGCCCAATCCGCGCCTCTGCTTGACTCGAATTCGACCAGGCGCTCGAGCGCCGCCCCTGCCTCTCCGTACCGCTTCTGCTCGACCAACGCTCCTATCTCATCAATCAGAGCCGATTCCTCCGCCGCAATCTTCCGCTCCTTATCTGCGCCTTCGGCTTCCCTGAACATCAAACGCTCGAGCGTCCTCCTGAGGGATGCGCTGACATCAGGCCAACTCAAGACGTCTAACGTAAAAACCAATGACTGAACCAGATCGCGCCGCAGCTTCGGATCGCGCACGCTCTGAAGGATCCCTTCCATGACATCGAAGTGGTCCCTCCGCTCCTCCGGCCCGAGCCCCTTGGCCTCCTCCGCGATCCGCCCGAGCAGCCCCACGAGGCCATCCCCCTCGTAGAGGTGGACCATGAAGTCCACCACCGCCCGCACGCGCGCCGCGCCCGCCCCGCGGCGCCGGAGCAGGTGATAGATGTTGTACAGTCGCTCGCTCAGCCGGTACCTGAGCCTCCGCCCCTGCCCCTCCTCGACCGCCGCCCCCCGCCCCACCAGCCGGTGCAAAAGCGCGCTGGCCTGATTGACCTCCATTCGCGCCGCCTCGGCCACCTCCCGCGCCGTGGACGGGGTCCAGAGATCCGCCAGCATGACGTACACCTTGCGCTCCGTCGCCGGCAGGCTCTCCAGGTGGCTCTTGAAATAATCAGTGTTGTCGTCGACCAGCTGCGTCAGGTTCTCCATCAGATGGCGCAGCGACGTCTTCGCCGCGAACGACGCCAAGATCCCGAGCAGCCGCGGGTTGCCCCCCGTCAAGATCTGCATCGGCCGCACCCGGCGCGCGTCCGCCTCCACGCCGCCGACGGCCTCCCAGAGCGCCCGGCACTCGGCCAGATCGAGCGGCTCCAGCGCGTATGTCGCGAACATCTCGTAGAGCGCCTGCTCCTCGTCGAGGATCGCCCCGAACGGGCACGTCGCCGTGGCCAGCAGCAGGATGCGCGGCTCGTTCTGCAACGTATGTCGCAGCGACCAGGCGTCCTTCTCGGACATCTGCTCGTCGAGCAGCATGTGCAGGTTCTCGATGACGAGCAGGATGCGTTTCCCCTGCTCCTCGGCGAAGCCGACCAGCCGCGCCAGCGCCCTCGCGCACAGCCGATCGTCGTCCCGCTCGGCACGGAGCTCGTCGTGGAGCGCCTGCCAGCGGGCATCTCCCGTCTGGTCGCCGAGGTGCATGATCGCCTCGAGCCAGAGCTCTCCGATCGTCGAGACCGTGTAGCTCTCCTCACCGAACACCAGCGGATACCAGCGCGCCCCGAGCTCCGGATCCCGCGTCACCGTGTCGGCGAGCATCCGCACCAGGGTCGTCTTGCCCATCCCGCGCGACCCGAGCACGAGCACGTGCTGGTTCGAGGGGCCCGTGCTGTCGCGGATGTACTGGAGCACGATGTCGAGATCGCGCTTCCTCACGACGAACGACGACCGCAGCTGCTCCGGCGTGAGGAACGCCGGGTTGTGCTTCATGAGCGGCGCGTTCACGGCCCGCCCCGCGCCGCCGCCGGCGTGAACTGGGCCGCGAACCTCCCCTTCCACCAGTCGCGCAGCAGGAGCGACGCAAACACGAACGCGCCGGCGTCGTTGTCCACGAGGTACCCGTCGTGCTTCAGCACGTCCATCACGCGCCGCAGCACGTCCTGGGGCTTCTCCGCCGACGCCCCCGGCTCCGCGGCCGCCGCGTTGTCCCTCGCGAGCGCCATCGACGCCCCCGGCGTCAGGACCCCGACGACCGCCGCCTCGGTGAGCAGATCCAGGGTGAGCGGCAGGTCCCGCTGCCCGAGCACCAGCTTGAGCCGCTCCTCCATGTGGCTCAGCTCCGCATGCCCCCGCGTGCTGAGCATGCTGTGCATGTAGACGCGGTCGACGTCCTCGAGGGACACCTCGTGCTGGGCGCGGCGCTTCGTGTCGTTGTAAACGTGGTTGAAGAACATCTGCACGTGGTGGGGAATGCAGGAGCCGAGCTTCTCGACCATGCGCCGCGCCGCGCCCTCGCGCAGCACCACGCTGTAGTTGTTCGCGAGCGCCTCCAGGCACCCCATCGCCGTCTCCTCGTCCCAAGGGCGCAGCTCGTACGGGGTGAACGTGTTGACGGTGGCGCTCAGGCCAGCCTGGCGCAGCACCGGCTCGAGTCCGATCGACCCAGCGACGACCAGCCGGATCTTCGAGCGATGCTTGATCGTCTGCCCGCGCAGGAACGACAGGAACTCGTCCGTGAGCTTCCTGCGCTCGGGCGTGATCGTGTACTCGTCCGCCTTGAGCAGCCGGTTCACCAGGATGGGCAGCTCGTCCATGAAGACGACGACGGGCCTGTCGTCGCCGGCCAGCGCGTCGAAGAGGCGCTCGCCCTTGGCCTGCCAGTTCTGCTTCAGGTGCTCGCGAAACGTGAGCTTGAACTCCTCGGTGCCGAGCGACTCGATCCGCTCGGCCCTGTCCCGCACGAGCTCCTTGGCCCTGTCCCAGAGCGTCTGGTGAGGTCGCGTGGCCACGCCCAGCTCGACGACCGCGTCCTCGCCGCTCTGGGACCTCTGCAGATCGAGGAACAGGCACCTGTAGTCCCCCTTCTCCAGCTCCTCGCAGAGCTTGCGCATCAAGCTCGTCTTGCCGACACGGCGAGGCGCGGCGATGAGGACGTTCGCCCCCTCGCCCAGGAGCTCCTTGAGATCCCAGACCTCCTGCTCCCGGTTCCAGAACCGGTCGCCGCTCACCCAGTTGCCCACCTCCCGGACGAGCTTCGCCTTGACCTGCATGGGGTCAACCTACCCCGCCGGCCATCGCTCGCAACAGTTTCGTTGGCAACAGAGCCGCCGTCGCCCGGCGCGCCCCCGCCGCCTCAGATCACCCGGTCCAGCAGCGCCTCCCCCCGCTCGAACCGCCGCAGGTTCGCCAGGAAATGCTCGACCTGCGCCACCGGCTCCTCGCGCCGCCCGCCGGCGGTGTGCGGCGTGATGAAGCAGCCCGGGGCGCGCCAGAGCGGGTGATCCGGCGGCAGCGGCTCGGGATCCGTCACGTCGAGATACGCGCCCGCGAGGCGGCGCGCCTCGAGCGCCTCGAGCAGCGCCGCCTGGTCGACCGTGGCGCCCCGGCCGACGTTGAAGAGCCACGCGCCCGGGCGCATCCGCGCGAGCAGCGCGGCCGAGACCAGCCGCCGCGTGCCCTCGGCCTCCGGCAGGCTCGAGACCACGTGGTCCGCCCACGCGAAGGCGTCGCCGAGCTCCTCCCTCGCGACGGCGCGGCCAGGCTCGTCGCCGCGGGGATGGGCGCGCAGGACGCGGAGCTCCACCTCGAACGGGGCGAGCAGCGCGGCGAGGCGGCGGCCGATCGCGCCGAAGCCGAGGAGCAGCACCCGCCGGCCCCGGAGCAGCGCGCTCCTCGACCGCACGGCCGCGTCGGGCCAGCCGCGCGGGCCGCGCTGGTTCTCGAGGCACTCGGGCAGCCGCCTCGAGGCGGCCAGCATGAAGGCGAGGGCGTGCTCCGCGCACGGGTCGGCGTAGACGCCGCTGCTCGTCGTGAGGACCGCGCCGCGGGCCGCGAGCGCGGCGCGCACCGCCGCCACGTCGTAACGCGCATAGCCGGCCGTGCTGAGGTGCACCCAGCGCAGGCGCGGGGCGGCGCAGACGTCGTCCGGGTGCGGCTGGCCGAAGACCACGTCGGCGCCCTGCACCACCGGATCGCGCCCGACCACGGCGAGGTTCTCCGCCGAGCGCGCGCCGGCCAGCACGAGCTCGTGCGGCGCGACGCCCTCGACGAGCCGCCGCGCCGCCTCCTCGGGGAAGACCATGGTGCAAGCGATGACCCTCCGATCCATGGCCGCCCCGCTCACCCGTGCACCGCCCGGCCGAACTCGCGCATCCACGCGTCCTCGTCCGCGGTGAGCGGGCCCTTCGCGAGCGCGTCGAGGTTCTCCTCCACCTCGGCGCGGCTCCTCGGGCCGGTCAGCGCGACGTCCACGTGCGGGCTGGAGAGCTGGAATCGATAGCAGTCGCCCGCCGTCATCGCCGGACCCGACCAGCCCTTCGGCCTCTTCAAGAGGCGCCGCCACGCCGTCGCCGTGTAGGCGAGGACGCTCGGCCGCGCGTCGCGCACGTGCGGGAAGATGTCCCGCTCCGCCCCGGGATGCGCGGCGTTGTAGCGGATCATCAAGAGATCGAGCGGCGACGACGCCGCCAGGCTGCCCGCCCGCGGGCGGTCGTGGATGCTCACCCCGAGCGCGCCCACCTTGCCGCTCTCGCGCAGGTGCACGAGCTCGCGCTCGGTCGAGCCCGTCCACGCGGAGCCGACGCCGAGCCAGCTGAGCAGGTAGACATCGAGGTGATCGGTCCCGAGCTCGCGCAGGAGCTTCTCGGCCCCACGGCGCACGCCCCAGCCGAACCAGCCGACCTGCGCGTAGCCGACCACCGCCACCTGGTCGCGCCGCCGCTTCAGCGCCTCGCGCAGCGGGTTGCCGAGCCCGCGCGCGCGCATCGTCCAGAGGAAGAGGTTGACGCCGCGATCCATCGCCGCGCGCACGCCATCCTCGTCGATGCCGTAGTTCGCCGCGAGGCCGAGCCGGAAGAGGCGCTTGCCGCGGAACGCGGTCGGCGCGCGGTGGAGCCAGTCGTCCATGCGCCGGCAGCTTACACCACCTCAGTCGATGTCGTCGTACTCCCTGTATCGGAGGCCCGGAATGCGCGGCGTGCGGACGTCGAAGCCAAAGCTGCGATCGACCGCCTCGAAGAGCTCGATCTTGTGCGCGAGCCCCTCGGGCTCCCCGCAGCCGGAGGCGCGGTGGCGCTCCCGCCAGCGGGCCTCGGAGCGGACGAGCGGGTAGCCGCGCGTCGCCAGGGCGACGGCGAACGTCCCCGGGCCGAGACACCCCACGTCGGAGCCGTCGGCGCGATAGGCCTCCATCCGGGGCGACTCCACCCATCCGAGCCGATCGCCCTCGCGCGTGGCGCGGATGAGGTGCTCCGTCCGGCCGTCGACCACGACCCCGAACGCGGCCTCGCGCTCGCCGATCTCGATGTCGTGCGCGGGCAGCCCGGCGCGAACCACGAACGTGAGCGCGTCCGACCAGCCGGCGACCCACATGCGCAGGCCGAGATAGAAGCGCACGGCGGGCTGCCACGACCACGGGGTCTGCAGCCGCAGGCCGGGCACGCCGTGGGCCCGCGCGACGCCGTCCGCGCGGCGCAGCAGGGCGCCCGCGACGCCGCGGCCGCGGTGGGCGGGCAGCACGTAGAGGCTCGAGACCTCGAGCAGCGGCTCGCCGCGGGCGCCCGTCGACAGCGCGACGGTGCCGACCCGGCGGCCGCCCCGCGCGAGCCAGTACGGGACCGCGTAGCGCGCGCCCGCGTGCGGCGTGCCGAGCTGCGCGCCGTCGCGCGCCGCCCTCGGCTCCCACACGGCGCGCAGCTCGGCGCCGCGCGCCGCCGGATCGACGCGCGCGAAGAAGCGGTTCTCGACGAGCGACGCGAGCTCGCAATCCATCCACGCGCGCGTCTCGGCGTCCTCGAGGGCGAGCGGCGCGAGCGCGCCGCCCGCGACGAGCGCCGCGTGGATCGCGCGCATCCGCCCGTCGACGTCGCCGTCCTGAGGAGCGCCCACCGCGCGACGCTACCACGCCGCGCGGCCCCCCCGGAGCGGCGCTCCGAGACCGACAGCGCGGCACACCACCGCCCCGGCGCACCGCCGCGCCGTCCGCGTCGTCCGCGCCGTCCGCGAAGCGCAGGAATCCCGCGCCGCCGCGCGGACTGAGCCGCTGCCGACGCGGGCCGACGCGCCCGGCGCGCCACACATTCGCCGCCCACGACGGCCTCGACCTGTGCGAGACTCCCCGCGACCGATGGGCCAGGACACCTCTTCCCGGTGCGCCGGCTGCAGCTCTCCGCTCCCGGGGAACGCCCGCTTCTGCCCCTCGTGCGGCCACCCCGTCGCCGCCCTCGACCCCGGCTTCGCCGCGACGGCGTTCCCCGCCACGCAGCTCGGCGCCGGAGGGCTCTCGCCCCCCTCGCTGCCGCTGCCGCCGGTGCGGCTCCTGCCCGGGACGGAGATCAGCGTCTACCGCATCGAGTCGACGCTCGGCGAGGGCGGCATGGGCGTCGTCTACCGGGCCCACGACCGGGCGCGCGAGCGCGTCGTGGCGGTCAAATGCCTGCACTCGAACCTCTCCGGCAACCCGGAGATCCGGCGGCGCTTCGCCCGGGAAGCGCGGGTGCTCCGCGCCTGGAACCACGACAACGTCGTGGCCGTCTACGACTTCGTGGAGCGCGAGCACCTGCTCGCGATCGTGATGGAGTACGTCGAGGGGTCGACCCTGGTGCGGCACCTCGAGCGGTGGCGCGGGCGCATCCCGTTCCAGGAGATCCGCGCGCTGTTCGGCGGGGTCCTCGACGCGATGGACGAGGGGCACCGGATGGGCATCATCCACCGCGACCTCAAGCCCGACAACATCCTGGTCACGGCCGGCAAAGACGGCCTGATGCCCAAGATCGTCGACTTCGGCATCGCCAAGATCCTCGAGGGGACGACGTACACGCTGAGCGGCGCGTTCCTCGGGACCTGCTGTTACATGTCGCCCGAGCAGGTGAAGAGCCCCCACGCCGCGGACCCGCGCTCGGACATCTACTCTCTCGGCGTGACGCTCTACAAGCTGTCGACCGGGCAGGTGCCGTTCGACAGCCCCAACCACTTCGCCGTGATGATGGCCCACGTCGCCGATCCGCCGGCGCCGCCCTCGTCGCTCCGGCCCGACATCCCGCCGGCGCTCGACCGGCTCATCCTCGACGCGCTCGCGAAGGATCCGGCCGGGCGGCCGTCGTCGTGCGCGGAGTTCCGGGCGCGGCTCGACGAGGCGCTCGCGGAGTTCTCGCCCGCCCCGTCGCGGCCGGCGTCCGACGGGCGCGAGCTCGCGCCGACGGTCCGCGAGAAGACCGGCGAGCAGATGATCCTCGTCCCCGGCGGGCCGTTCCTGAGCGGGCAGCAGCGCAGGAAGGTCCATGTCGACGCGTTCTACATGGATCGCGCCCCGGTCACGAACCGGCAGTTCAAGGCGTTCGTCGACGTGACCGGGTATCGCCCCGACGACGCCGACGCGAGCCGGTTCCTTTCCCATTTCCGGCGCGGCGAGATCCCGCCGGGGCTCGAGGAGCACCCGGTGGTGTACGTGTCGTGGGACGACGCGCGGGCCTACGCCAACTGGGCCGGCAAGCGCCTGCCGACCGAGGCGGAGTGGGAGAAGGCCGCGCGCGGCACCGACGGCCGCAAGTACCCCTGGGGGCGCGCCGAGCCGGGGCCGTCGCGCGCGAACTACGACAACCGCGAGGGCGGGACGGTGCCCGTCGGCGCGCTGCCGGCGGGCGCCTCGCCCTACGGCATCCTCGACCTCGCCGGCAACGTGTGGGAGTGGTGCGAGGACTACGACGACGCGCACTTCTACGCGGACGGCCCCTCGCACAACCCGCGCAACACGCGGCCTCCGGACAAGCCGCTGCTCGTGATGCGCGGCGGCTCGTGGATGTACGGCGCGCAGTCGCTCCGCACCTGGGCGCGCACGAGCTTCGAGGCGCATTACCGCTTCGCCGGCGGCGGCTTCCGCTGCGTGCGCACGGCCTCGTCGAGCTGACCGGCGGGCGCGGCGCCTCCGCGCTGGGCGGCGGCTCTCCGCGCGGCGCGGCGTTCACGAGCGCCTGGCCAACCGGCGGCGGCGCGGATAGAACGGCGGGCGCAGATGAAGAACGCGATGGCGAGCGGCGGGGTCCGCGTGCGGCTGACCGGCATCCGGCGCGCCTTCCCGGTGCTCGACGACGCCGGCCGCGCGCTCCGGGGCAGCGGCTCCAGCGTGGTCGCGCTCGACGGCCTCGACCTCGACGTCGCGCCGGGCGCCTTCGTCGCGCTGCTCGGGCCCTCGGGGTGCGGCAAATCCACCTTGCTGCGCCTCGTCGCCGGGCTGGACCGCGCCGACGCCGGCACGGCCGTCGTGGAGGCCGAGGAGGGGCCGGGCGGCGCGGGCGGCGCGCGCGCGCCCATCGCGTACGTCTTTCAGGACGCGCACCTGTTGCCCTGGCGGAGCGTCCTCGAGAACGCCGCCCTGCCGCTCGAGCTCGCCGGCGCGCCGCCCGAGGAGCGCCGCGCCGCCGCGCGGGCCGCGCTGCTCCAGGTCGGCCTCGCCGACGCGGGCGCGCGGTACCCGGCCGAGCTCTCCGGCGGCATGCGCATGCGCGTGTCGCTGGCCCGCGCGATGGTCACGCGGCCCCGGCTGCTGCTGCTCGACGAGCCGTTCGCCGCGCTCGACGAGCTCACCCGGAGCCGGCTCGACGATCAGCTCCGCGCGCTGTGGGCCGAGCTCGGCATGACGGTGCTCTTCGTGACCCACTCGATCACCGAGGCCGCTTACCTCGCCGAGCGCGCCGTCGTGCTGTCCCCGCGCCCGGCGCGCATCGTCGCCGACCGCACGCTGGCGCTGCCGGCGGAGCGGACCGCCGCGCTGCGCACCGAGCCGGCGTTCGCGCGCGAGGTGCGCGCGCTGCAGGAGGCGCTCGAGAGCGGCGGGGCGTGAGGGGCGGAGCGGGGGCGAGAGCAGCCATTCATTTTCGTTTGCGTAAAACGCCATCCGTCAGGCGTCCTTGTTCTCAGCGGCGCGCCGCCCGGCAGCACAGTTCCCGGCAGAGCCGGTCCTCTCCCCGCGGCCGTCCCGCACGGCCCCCGCGGTGCGGGACGCCTGGCCCCGCGCTACACTCCCGCCGGTTGACCATGGCCAACGCGATCCGCATTCACACCCAGGTCACCTCGGATACGCTCCACATCCCGGAGCTCTCGGCCCTCGTGGGCAAGAACGTCGAGGTGATCATCCTTGAGGAGGAGCCGGCCCCGCGCAGGGGCACGCCGCCGGCGCGCAAGCTCGGAGCGCTCCGAGGCCTGTTCGACGTCCCGGAAGACTTCGACGCGCCCTTGCCGGAGGACATGCTGCGCGCCTTCGAGGGAGATGGCGAGCGTTGAAGCTGCTCCTCGACACCCACGTGTGGCTCTGGGCGGTGCTCGCCCCCTAGCGCATCGCGACGACGGCGCGCCAGGCCGTCGAGGATCCGCACAACACCCTCCTGATCTCCGCGGCCAGCGCCTGGGAGATCTCGGTCAAGCACGCGAACGGCAAGCTCCCGCTCCCCGAGCAGCCCGAGGTCCTCGTCCCGCGAGCGATCGCCGCGCTCGATGCGATCGAGCTCCCCGTAACCGCCCGTCACGCGATCTCGTCCGCGGCCTTGCCGTACCATCACCGAGACCCGTTCGAGCGCATCCTCGTGGCACAGGCGCTCTGCGAGGGCGCAGCGCTCGTCACGGTGGACGAGCTGCTCACCCGGTACAGCGCCACGTTGCTGTGGGCCGGGTCGTGACGGAGCAGCACCGCTGTTGCTGCCCGATCGACCCGCCGGGGCTGCGCCCCCGCTGAGCCCGTCCTCTCCCCGCGGCCGTCCCGCACGGCCCCCGCGGCGCCCTCCCCTGCGCACCGGACCTGCGCCGCGGGCGACGCCCACCGTGGGCAGAGCTCCCACTCGGCGCACGAAGCCGCGCGCGAACGCGCTTCCATGGCGACAGCGCGCCCGTACAATCGCCTCATGCCCACGTGCCCCCGGCGGATAATTCCCCTCGCGCTTCCTTGGTTCCTGTTCGCAGCAGCGGCCTGCAGCAACCCCGAGATCGTGAACCACCCCGGCGAGGGCGGCGGGGGCGGCGGCGGGGGCGCCAGCACGAGCGAAGGCACCGGGTTCGTCGGGACCACCACCGGCAGCGGCGGCGCGGGCGGCGTCGAGAGCGGCTGTGAAGGCGTGAGGTGCCGGCCCGATCAGCACTGCGAGGTCGAGGACGGACAAGGCACCTGCGTCAACAACACCTGCGAAGACCTCAGCTGCGACCCGACCGAGCGATGCCAGATGACCCCGGAAGGGGGCGCCACCTGCGTCGATATCAGCTGCCAGAGCGACCTCGAGTGCCCCTTCAACCAGTACTGCAACGGCACGATCTGCGTCGACGACGCCTGCACCGCCGGCGAACGGACGTGCGACGGCGAGAGCCTCCTCGTCTGCGTCTCGAACGGCAGCACCACGCGCGAGCTCTTCACGTGCGGCGGAGAGGCCTACTTCGAGAGCACGTGCACCGACAGCGGCGCAGGGAACGCGAGCTGCCCGTGCGAGGACGACTGGGACTGCCCCACCTTCGCCTCCTGCGAGGTCGGCTCCTGCACCGGCACCGGCGCCGCGCCCACGTGCCTCCTCGACCCGGTGCCGTTCGAGCGCGTCCTGCCGCAGATCGAGATCCAGTGGGGAGGGGTGAACCGCGCCAACGCGAGCGCCGTCGGCAGCCCGTTCCCCAACTCGGCGCAGAACGTCATGACGCCGCTCGTCGCCAACCTCGACGACGACAACGGCGACGGGCTCATCAACGAGCTCGATTTCCCCGAGATCATCTTCACCACGTTCTGCGGCTCGACGTACCAAAATAGCGGGGTCCTCCGCGCAATCCACGGCGGCGGCCCCAACAAGGGGCGCGACTACTTCGCGGTGCTCGGCGCGCTGGTGTGGCACGAAGGCGACGCCCTCAATGCCGCCTACACCTGCAGCAACGCGACGCTGCTGCCGACCGCCCAGCTCGCCGTCGGCGATCTCGACGGCGACGGCGTCCCGGAGATCGTCGCGGTCACCGAGTCGCGAGGGCTCCAGATCTTCAGCAACACGGGCGAGACCCGGTACCTCGAGAACGGCCTCTGGGCCGAAGCGGACGGTTACAACGAGCCGGCGCCGGCGATCGCCAACATCGACGGAGCGGGGCTCCCGGAGATCGTGGTCGGCCAGTACGTGTTCACGCTGCGCTACGACGCGATGACGCGCGAGCTCGCGATCCTCGACCGCTTCAAGGGCGGCGTTGGCCTGATGAAAGGGATTCAGGGGGATCCGACGACCACGAACAACCCCAACCGGCTCGGGCCCATCACGTGCATCGCGAACCTCAAGGACGACCACCGGCTGGAGATCGTCGCGGGCAGCACCGCCTACGCGCTGCCCCGCCCGCCGGTCGGCGTGAAGAGCAGGGCCGAGTGCGCGCCCTCCTACGACGACCCCGAGGCGACGGCCTTCTGCAAGGGGGAGCTCCTCGTGGTCTGGGACGGGCAGACGGTCAACGGCAGGGGCGACGACGATAACCAGATTCCGGACGCCCACCGCGACGGGTTCTGCGCCGTGGCCGACATCCTCGGGGCCGACCAGAGCGCCGCCCCCGGACCGAACAACCCGCTCGACCAGAAGCCGGAGGTGATCCTGTTCAACAACGGGTACTTCTTCGTGCTCAACGGGCAGGACGGCACCATCAAGCGCCGGACGGTGATGGGCGAGGGCGCCCAGTACGACGGCGGGGCGCCGAACGTGGACGACTTCGACGGCGACGGCTTCCCCGAGGTCGGCACGGCGTTCGGCGGGCGCTACGTGATGCTCGACCTCCAGGAGCCGACCGCGGAGTGCCCGGCGTGGACCAACCCGCTCAACGACAACGGCTCGGGCACAGCCAACCCCGCGCGCTCCCCGAACGGGAAGGCGTGCACCACCGACGAGGACTGCAGCGCCACCGGCGCGGCGACCTGCAACACCCAGCGGGGCACCTGCGTCTGCTACCACAACAGCTGGCAGCGCGTCATCGAGGACAACTCCAGCCGCGCCACCGGGTCGAGCGTGTTCGACTTCAACGGCGACGGCGCCGCCGAGGTCATCTACAACGACGAGTGCTATTTCCGCATCTACGACGGCGTGACCGGGAACGTCCTGTCCAAGGAGCACTCCCCGAGCCGCACCCGGACCGAGTACCCGGTCGTGGCCGACGTCGACAACGACGGCAACGCCGAGATCGTGTTCGCCACCTCGAACGAGTCCAACAACTGCCGCGAGGGCGTCGATTACAACAACGGCCTCGAGGTCTGGGGCGATCCCAACGACCTCTGGGTCTCGGCCCGCCGCATCTGGAACCAGCACAGCTACCACGTGACGAACGTGCTCGAGAGCGGCCGCATCCCCGTGCGGGAGCCCGAGAGCTGGAAGGCGTACAGCGGCCGCGTCTACAACACCTACCGCTCGAACCCGCGGTCGTACGGGATCGCGCCGGACCTCGCGCTCAGCGGCATCCAGATCTCGTCGCCCGACGCGGCCTGCGGCGAGCTCACCGACAACGTCGAGATCACGGTGCGCGTCGACAACCTCGGCGACCTCCGCGTGGGGCCCGGCGTCGTCATCAGCTTCTACGGCGAGTGGGACACCCCGGACGTCGACGAGGCGCTCCTCGACGAGGCCGGCGCGCCGCTGCAGGTGGTCCTCCAGAGCAGCATCGAGCCGCACAGCTCGCTGCTCCTCACGGTGAGCTACAGCGCCGCGAACAACCCGCAGGAGACGCTGCCCGCCCGGCTGCGCGCGGTCGTCGACGAGGGCGCCACCGAGCGCGAGTGCAACGAGGACAACAACGAGGAGATCGCGGTCGTGGACGAGGGCGACGCGCTGCCGGACCTCCAGATCGAGATCGGCCGGGTGACCGACGCGAAGTGCAACGCGCAGCAGGTCGACGTCCCGACGGTCGTCAGGAACGCCGGCTCGGCGCCGGCCAGCGACGTGCGGGTCCGGTACTACGCCGGCGACCCCGGCCAGGGCGGGACGGTGCTCCACGAGGAGGTCGTCCCGGGGCCGATCGCGCCGGGGCAGAGCGTGAACCTCGTCGCCACCATCGACAAGTTCCCGTGGAACCTCTCGATCCTGATCTACGGCGTCGTCGACCCGGACGGCGCGATCGACGAGTGCAACGACGGGAACAACAAGGACGCTGCCTCGGACAAGGTCGTGTGCGAGCACGTCGATTGACCCGCCGGCGCCCTGCCGCCGGGGCCCGCCGCCGGCGCCAGGGCGCGCGCCGCGCCGCCCCCGCGGCGGCCGGGCGCCCGCCGCGCCCCTGAGGCGCCCGCGGCGGCGCACGAACCGCCCGCTCCCCCGGGGCGCAGTGCTATGCCTGTGGCCCCCGCGGCGCCGCACCCGGCCGCGCGCGGCGCGGCGCGCCGCTCTCCTCGCCGCGCGCCGCTCGCCGCGCGCCACGCCGATCGACCCAAGCCCCAACCGCCATGCTCGGAACGTCCAACCTCGCGAAATCCTTCGGTGATCGGACCCTCTTCGAGGGCGTCTCGCTCAAGCTGAACGCGGGCTCCCGCTACGGCCTCGTGGGCGCCAACGGCTCGGGGAAGACCACCTTCCTCAAGATCGTGGCCGGCGACGAGCCCGCGACCGAGGGGAACGTCAGCCTCCCGAAGGACGCCCGCGTGGGCGTGCTCCGGCAGGACCGGTTCCTCAGCGACGACCAGATCATCCTGGATCTCGCGATGATGGGCGATCGCGTCGTCTGGGACGCGCTCGTCGAGTCGCGCCGCCTCGCGGAGGAGGGCGGCGACGCCGGCCGGGTCGCCGACCTCGAGGACCGCATCCGCGCCCACGACGGCTACACGCTGGAGGCGCGCGCGAGCGCCGTCCTGGAGGGGCTCGGCATCCCCGTGGAGGCCCACAGGAGGCCGCTCTCGACGCTGTCGGGCGGCTTCAAGCTGCGCGTGCTGCTCGCGCAGGTGCTCCTCGGCGGCTCGGACGTGCTCCTGCTCGACGAGCCCACGAACCACCTCGACATCCTGTCGATCCGGTGGCTCGAGAAGTTCCTCGCCGGCTACAAGGGGTGCGCGGTCGTCATCTCGCACGACCAGCGCTTCCTCGACAACGTCGCGACGCACATCCTCGACGTCGACTACGAGACCATCACGCTCTACACGGGCAACTACGCCGCGTTCGTCGTCGAGAAGCAGGCGATCCGCGAGCGCAAGCAGGCCGAGATCGCGCGCGCCGAGAAGATCATCGCGGACAAGCGCGCGTTCGTGGAGCGGTTCGGCGCCAAGGCGACCAAGGCGCGCCAGGCGCAGAGCCGGCTCAAGCAGATCGAGAAGATCGAGGTCGAGGAGCTCGCCGACACGTCGCGGCGCACGCCATTGTTCCGGTTCGCGATCCAGAGGCCGAGCGGGCGCGACGTGCTCGAGGCGCGGGGCATCTCGAAGTCGTACGGCGACAAGCAGGTGCTGCGCGACGTGTCGCTGTCGGTGCGGCGGGGCGAGCGGGTCGCGGTGATCGGGCCGAACGGGCTCGGCAAGTCGACGCTGCTCAAGATCCTCGTGGGGCGCCTCGCGGCCGACGCCGGGGGCGCGTCGTGGGGGCACGAGGTGCGCGTCGGGTACTTCGCGCAGGATCACCGCGAGCTGCTCGTCGACGGGTCGATGACGCCCCTCTCCTTCCTGTGGGAGGCGTGCCCCGACGAGTCGCCGAGCTACGTCCGCGGCCAGCTCGGCAAGGCGCTGTTCTCGGGCGACGACGTGGAGAAGAGCGTCGGCTCGCTCTCGGGCGGCGAGGCGGCGCGGCTCATCTTCTGCCGGATCATCGTCGAGCGGCCCAACGTGCTCGTCCTGGACGAGCCGACCAACCACCTCGATCTCGAGGCGATCCACGGGCTCGTCGAGGGGCTCAAGGCGTTCGAGGGGACGGTGCTCTTCGTCTCGCACGATCGGTTCTTCGTGTCCGAGCTGGCGACGCGCATCCTCGAGATCACGCCGAGCGGGCCGCGCGATTTCCCCGGCACCTACGAGGAGTACCTGGCCGGCTGCGGCGACGATCACCTCGACGCCGACACGGTGGTGCTCAAGGCGAAGCGCGAGCACCAGAAGGCGGCGGCCGCGCCGGAGGCGGGCGGCTCGTGGGAGGAGCAGAAGCGGCGGCGCAACCGGCAGAAGGAGCTGCCCGCGCGGCGCGACAAGGTGCTCGCGGCCATCGAGGCGGCGGAGGCGCGGAAGGAGGCGATCCACGACCTCTATTGCAGCGACGGGTTCTTCGAGCGCACGGGGAAGGCGGAGATCGCGGCGCTCCAGGCCGAGGAAGAGGCGCTCGGGCCGCGCATCGACGCGCTCATGGCCGAATGGGAGCAGCTGGAGCAGGAGATCGCGGAGATGGGGGCGGTCCAGTGATGCCCGGCCCCGTGGGAGGGAGGGCGCGGCGCCGCGCGGCGTGGGGGCCCCGCCGAACTCGCCTGAGATGATGCTCCTCCGGCGGAGCCGGAGGAACATCATCTCAGGCTCAGACATCGGCCCATCCCCCACGCCGCGCGGCGCCGCGCCCTCCCTCCCACGGGGCCTACCGATGTTGTTTTGGAGGTTTTTCTGATCGGCTGCGGCCCTGCCGATGTCCTTTGAACCGGGCGGCAACGGCCCTCCCCGCGCTAGCGCTGTTCGTTCAGCCGCTCGTCATGCGGGGATCTGCGCGACGTCCTCGCGGTCCCAGTGGCGGTGCTGCGCGATCGCGCGGAGGAGCTCGTGGGTGAACGGGGCGAGACCGGCGGGGTCGCGCAGGGTGACCACGCCCTTGTCGGACAGGAGCGGCGCCCCGGCCTGGACGTCGGCCAGCGCGACGCCCTGGATGTCCGTCGCCACGAGGAGATCGACCGCATCGCCCGTCGCCCCGATCGCCTTGCAGTGCTTGAACGCCTCGTTGATGAAGTGCACCGCCTCTCCGAGGGACGCGAGCGCCGTGACGCTGGCGCGCCCGCCGGGGATATAGACCGCATCGAACATGACGGATTTCGCCGTGAGCAGCGACCGGTCCGCCTCCACGGCGCTGCCGTCGTCGCCGGCGATCGGCCCGAGCCGCGTCGACACCACCTGCGCGTGTGCGCCGGCCGCCTCGAGCGCCGCCCTCACCGCCGCGAGCTCGGCGACGGCGAACCCGTCGGCCACGAGCAGGGCGACGAGCCGGCTCTTCACCGTGTCCTTCACCGTGTTCTCCATGCTGAGCGCCGGCGAGGCGTCCACCGAGCGTTTGCCCGCGGCCTTGCCGCCCTTCGAAGGCACGTGGGGCTGGCCCGCGGGCGGCGCGACGCCGATCGCCTCGGCCACCAGCCGGCCGAGCTCGGTGTCGACCTCGCCGAGCCGCGCGACCATGCGCTCGCGCACCTCCCGGGTCGCTACTTTGCCGAGCTCGAAGCGCGCCGCGCGGATGAGGTGCTTCTTCTCGGGCACCGAGAGGCTGTTCCAGAAGAGCCTCGGCTGGGTGATGTGATCCTTGAAGCTCTCGCTCCGCACCCGCTGCTTGAGCCCGAGCACCCGCTCGGCGTAGTGCACGAACGCGCCCGTCTCCCACGACGCCGTCACCGGACAGCCGCCGGCGAGCGAGTTCGGGACATAGTGCGCCCGGCCCTGCTTGATCCGCTGCTGCATGAAGCCGTCGCGGTTCTGGTTGTGCACCGGGGCCAGCGGGCGGTTGATGGGGATCTGCGGGAAGTTCGGGCCGCCGAGCCGCAGGAGCTGCGTGTCGAGGTACGAGAAGTTCCGGACCTGGAGCAGTGGATCGTCGGTGAAGTCGATCCCGGGCACGACGTTGGCCGTATGGAACGCGACCTGCTCGGTCTCGGCGAAGAAGTTGTCCGGGTTACGGTTCAGCGTCAGCTTGCCGATGCGGCGCACCGGCACGAGCTCCTCGGGGACGATCTTCGTCGCGTCGAGCAGATCGAAGTCGAAGGCGAACTCGTCCTCTTCCTCGATGATCTGCACGCCGAGCTCATACTCGGGGTAATCCCCCCGCTCGATGGCGTCCCAGAGATCGCGGCGGTGGTAGTCCGGATCCCTGCCGGCGAGCTCCTGCGCCTCGTCCCAGACATGGGAGTGCACGCCGAGGAGCGGCTTCCAGTGGAACTTGACGAAGCGCGATTTGCCCTGCGCGTTGACGAGGCGGAAGGTGTGGACGCCGAATCCCTCCATCATGCGGAAGCTCCGCGGGATGGCGCGATCCGAGAGCACCCACATGGCCATGTGGGTCGACTCTGGCATGAGTGAGATGAAGTCCCAGAACGTGTCGTGCGCGGACGAGGCCTGCGGGATCTCCCGGTCCGGCTCCGGCTTGATCGCGTGGATCACATCCGGAAACTTGATGCCGTCCTGAATGAAGAAGACCGGGATATTGTTGCCGACGAGGTCGAAGTTCCCCTCCCTGGTGTAAAACTTCGTCGCGAAGCCGCGCACGTCGCGGACCGTATCCGCCGACCCGCGCGAGCCGACCACCGTGGAGAACCGCACGAAGACCGGCGTCCTGACGCTCGGGTCCTGCAGGAACGCCGCCCTCGTGTACTCGGCCATCGAGGCGTAGACCTGGAAGTAGCCGTGCGCCCCGGAGCCGCGCGCGTGCACGACGCGCTCGGGGATGCGCTCATGATCGAAATGAGTGATCTTCTCGCGTAGATGGAAGTCCTCAAGGAGCGTCGGCCCCCTGGCCCCGGCCTTGAGCGAATCGTCGGTGCTGTCGATCCGGATGCCCTGGTCGGTCGAGAGCACCGTGCCTGTCAGGTCCTCCCGGTGAGGCTCCAGGCTATCGATCTTGCTGTACGCGCTGCTCTCCGGGCTCGCGCCCTTCTCGCCTTGCTCGGCCATGCGTCCCCCCCATCCTTCCTGCCGGCGCCCGCCTGCGCAGGTGGCGATTGGATGCGAGAGCCGGGCGCGCGTCGCACCGGGGGGGAACGCGCCCGGGCCGATGGCGAGGCGCGCCGGGGAGCGACGGAGAGGTGGAGTCGCGGGCGGAAGGGGGGTGACGCCGGCGGAAGCGTCGGTGGGCTCCGCCCCTGCGCACCGCAGGGGCGGCGCGGCTCAGTGGCCGCGGCCCTTGCGGCTCGCCATGTCGATGCCGACGGCGAGGATGAGGATGACGCCCTTGATGATCGGCTGCCAGAAGCTCTCGGTGTTCATCAGGCTCATGCCGTTGTCGAGCGAGGCCATCACCAGCGCGCCGAGCAGCGCGCCCCAGATGGTGCCCTGCCCGCCGAGGAGCGACGTGCCCCCGATGACGGCGGCCGCGATGGCGTCGAGCTCCATCATGCGGCCGGCGTCCGAGGTCGCCGAGCCGACGCGGGCGGTGAGCACGATGCCCGCGATGCCACACATCACGCCCATCAGCGTGAACACGGCGATGAGGTGACGATCGATGTTGATGCCGGAGTAGAAGGCCGCCTCGCGGTTGCCGCCGATCGCGTAGAGGTGCCGCCCGAACGTGGTGTGCTTCGCCAGCACCGTGAACACGGTCGCGAGCAGGAGCACGAGCAGCACGGGGAACGGGATGCCCTCGTACGAGTTCATCAGCGCGGTGAACGCGATGGCGAACGCGGCGAGCCCGATCCACGTGAAGCGCGCCGGGCCGGTCGCGCGCACCGCCTTGTACAGCAGCACGAGGCAGAGGAGGCCCGCGCCCGCCCAGCCGAGCGTGTGCGGCACATACGCCTGGCCGACGAACAGGTACGGGCGCGCCGGCGACACCGAGACGCCGCCGGTGGTGCCGAGGATCGAGCCCTGGAAGATGAGCATCCCGCCGAGCGTGACGATGAAGGGGGGAATGCGCAGCCGCGCCACGAGCGTGCCCTGCATGAAGCCGAGCAGCGCCCCGAGCCCGAGCGGCAGGAGGAAGGCGGCCGGCAGCGGCCAGCCGAGGTTCACGTAGATCATCGCCGACGCCGCGCCGAGCAGGCCGGCCATCGCGCCCACCGAGAGATCGATCTGCCCCGCGACGATGACCATCACCATGCCGACGGCCAGGATCGAGGTCACCGACATCTGCCGCGCGAGCAGCGTCAGGTTGCGGGGCGTCACGAACGTCCCGTCGGTGGTAATCGAAAAGGCGATCCAGATCGCGATGAGCGAGCCCACCATCGAGAGGGCACGCCAGGGGATGCGTACGCGAAGCTTCGCCTCGCTCATTCCGTCACCTTCCTCGTTGCTGCAAGCATCACGCGCTCGGCGGTGGCGTCGTTCCGGTCGAGGCAGGCGGTGGCCCTGCCCTGAGAGAGGACCAGCACGCGGTGGCTCATGCCGAGCAGCTCCGGCAGATCGGAGGAGATGAGCACCACGGCGAGGCCGTCCGACGCGAGCTTGTGGATGAGCTGATAGATCTCGGCCTTCGCCCCGACGTCGATGCCCCGCGTCGGCTCGTCGAGCAGGAGCACGCGCGGCCCCGCCATGAGCCATTTGCCGATCACGATCTTCTGCTGGTTGCCGCCCGAGAGCTGGTTCGCGAGCGCGAGCGGCCCCGGCGCCTTGGTCTTGAGCGCCCTCATCTGCTCGACCGCCGTGGCCTCCCGCTCGGCGTGATCGAGGAAGAGCCCCTTCACGAACCGCCGCAGCGTCGCGAGCGTGATGTTGTCGAGGAGGGTCGACTCGAGCACGAGGCCGTAGCGCTTGCGATCCTCGCTGACGAGCGCGATGCCCGCCTCGATGGCCTCGGCGGGCGACTTGAACGGCGGCGACACGGGGCCCCCGCGGACCGAGATCGTGCCGGTGACGCGGCTCTGGGCCGCGCCGAAGATCGTCGAGACGAGCGCGGTGCGCCCGGCGCCCATGAGGCCGCCGATGCCCAGCACCTCGCCGGCGCGCACCTCGAAGCTGACGTCGCGCAGCACGAACCGCCCGGGGTGCCCCGCGTCCTCGACCGACCAGCGATCGACCGAGAGGGCGACCGGGCCCTCCGGCGGCGGCGGGCAGGGGTAGAGGTTCGTCACCTCGCGCCCGACCATGTACGAGATGACCTTGTCGGGCGTGAGCGCGGTCCGCGGCTGCGTCGTGATCGACTTCCCGTCCCGGAGGACGGTGATGCGGTCGGCGATCTCGAAGACCTCCTCGAGACGATGGCTGATGTAGATGCAGGAGACGCCGCGGGCGCGCAGGTCGCGGAGCAGGCCGAGCAGCGTCCTCACGCCGGAGTCGGTGAGCGCCGCCGTGGGCTCGTCGAGGACGAGGATCTTCGCGTCCTTGAGCAGCGACTTCGCGATCTCGACCATCTGCTGCTGGCCGATGCCAAGGTCCTTGATCGGGCGCTCGGGGTCGACCTCGAGCCCCACGCGCGCGAGCGCCTGCCGCGCGTCGGCGCGCACCGCGTCCCAGTCGATGAGCCCCCCGCGGACCGGCTCGCGCCCGAGCACCAGATTCTCGGCCACGGTGAGCTCGGGGACGAGCGCGAGCTCCTGCGCGATGAGCGCGATCCGGTGCTCCTCGGCGCTGCGCATGCCGCTGAACTCGACGACGCGGCCGTTCAAGCGGATCTCTCCGCCGTAGGTGCCCGCCGGATAGTAGCCGCACAGGATCTTGATGAGGGTGCTCTTGCCCGCGCCGTTCTCGCCGCAGAGGGCGTGAATCTCGCCTTCCTCGAGGTCGAACGACACGCCGTCGAGGGCTTTCACGCCGGGGAACTGCTTCGTTATCGATGCGAGCTCGAGGAGGGGCATTGTCCTGGCGCAGGTGCAGAAGCGCGGCCACGTTTGCCCGGGACGCGCCCGCGATGCAAGCACTTATTTTGCCAGCGCGCACGGGAGCAGCGCCGCCCGGGCGGTCGCTCGGGCGGCGTGGGAGCGCGAGAGGCGCAGACTGAATGAAGGACCCCGGGCGCGAGGGCGCCCGGGGGGGAGGCCGGCGCGAGGGCGCTCAGTTATAGAAGGCGAGGTCGTCGATGTAGATGTCGAACGAGGCCGCGTCGTTGATCTGGAACTGGATCGAGTAGAGCTTCGTCGCGTCGATCTGGTCGGTGCCCGCCGGGTCGCCCCAGCCGCCCTGCTTCAGGTCCGCGAACGAAATGGTGAACTGCTGCCACTCCTCGGTGACGGGGAACGACCATTGCCACGCGTCGCACGTGGTGCAGGCACCGCCGGCGGGGTCCGTGCCCGGGTCCGAGACCTTGATGCTCGCGGCCTTGCCGGAGCCCGGGCCGAGCTTGGCCCAGAACGTGATTCCGGTGTACGCCGAGGCGTCATAGGGCGTCTTCGTCCCGTCCTCGCTCTTCAGATCGAAGCCGAACCCGATACCCCAGTCCTCGAAGCCCGAGCCCCACGAGCGCGCCGCGTACGTGCTCTGCCCGCGCGCCGGATCGAGCGCCGTCATCGTGAAAGGCTTGTCGCCGGTCCCCTCCGGATCGGGCGGAGGGTTCTGCGTGGCCCCGGCCGTCTCGTCATTGAAGGTGTACCAGTAACCGACCCGGCCCCCCGCGGCGAGGATGGCGTTGTCCTTGTCCTCCATGTCATCGATCATCTCGATGCTCTGCGGGGCGCCGCCCGCGCCCGTGGTCGCGGCGGTGGTCGAGGCGGCCGTGGTGGTCGAGGTGGTGGGATCCGTGCTCCCCGTGCTCGTGGCCGACGGGCTCTCGCTGCCCGAAGAGGTGGTGCCGCTGGTGCCGCCGCCGCCGGCGCCGCCGGAGCCGTCGCTATCGTCGCCGCACGCCGCGAACGCCGCGACCGCCAGACCACAGACCGCCAAGTTCAAGCCACGTAGGAAAATTCGATTCTTCATAGGCTCGCGTCTCCGTAATCTACCTTAGGCTAATCAGGACGTACCTTAAGTCCGGACAACATGGGAATGAACGCCGTCCGGGCGCGCGGAGTATCACCCGGAATTTCAGGCACCGCAACCTTCTTCTTTCCACGCTGCAATCCGTCTTCCTTCCTCGCGCGCGCGGCGATGGGGCCGCTCGCCCGGAGTTCCCGACTCGGGCCGCTCGCAACGGCGGTGGCGTGTTCGGAGCACCGTTGAGACGTGAGCGGCTGGATCATCGCAAGTGGCCGCCTGCTTGCAACGCGCCTTCGCGGGCTCTCTGGACGAGGCTCGAGGGGGGAAAGATGGCAAAAAAGAAGGCTGTCCTGCGAGCGCGCGCCGCGGCGCAGCGGGCGGAAGGGACCGCGGGCCGGCAGCGGAGCGCGAGCGCGCCGCCGGCAGAGCAGGAGAGGGCCGCAGAGCAGGAGAGGGCCGCAGAGCAGGAGAGGGCCGCAGAGCAGGAGAGGGCCGCGCCCGTCGAGCAGGGGTTCGCCGCAGGGCAGCGCGAGCCGTGCGCGCCGCTGCCGGGGAGGAGCCGAGTCGCGAGGCGGCTCTGGAGCCGCGTGGAGACGGCGGCCTACCGCGCCTACGAGCGGATCTCCGGTCTGTCCGAGGAGCGGCCGGCCCTCGGGGTCCAGGCGGCGGCGCCGGTGCTGCGGGCGCTCAGGGTCCCCGCGCCGCGGATCGCGAGCAGCGTCACGGTGAGCAGGGCGCGCGCGGCGGTGCTTGGCGCGCTGCGCGACGCGGAGGGCGTGCGGCGGTACCTGCAGCGGATCGCGCACGTGGAGATGGGCGCGGCCGAGGCGGCCTCGACGATCGTGGCGTCCGGCATGGGAGGCCGGGAGCACGTGAGGACGGGGATCGTGTCGCTCGCCGACGCGCCGGGAGAGCGGGGCACGGAGATCCGGGCGGTCCTGCCCGGCGCGCGGCCGAAGGGGTGGCTCGCGCGGGCGGCCGGCAGGTTGCTCGCGGAGGAGCCGAGGCGGCGGCTGAGAGGCGATCTGCGGCGGCTGAGGCAATGGATCGAGGTCGGCGAGATCCCGACGACGGTGGGGCAGCCGTCCGGCCGGACGGGCCGTGAAAGGATGTGATCATGCGAGCGATCTGCTGGAACGGGGTGAATGACGTCGCGGTCGCGTCGGTGCCGGAGCCGAGGATCCTGAGCCCGCACGACGCCATCGTCCGCGTCTCGCTGTCGTCGGTCTGCGGCTCGGATCTGCACCTGCTCCACGGGTACGTCCCGACGATGAGGGAGGGCGACATCCTCGGGCACGAGTTCCTCGGCGAGGTCGTGGAGACCGGCGCGGAGGTGAAGCGGGTGCAGCGGGGCGATCGGGTCGTGGTGTCGTCCATCATCGGCTGCGGGCGGTGCGCGTATTGCCAGAGCGAGCTGTGGTCGCTCTGCGAGAACTCGAACCCTCACCACGTGGTGGCGGACAGGATCCTCGGGGACACGACGGCGGCGATCTTCGGCTACTCGCACGCCTTCGGGGGGTTCGCGGGGAGCCACGCGGAGTACGTGCGGGTGCCGTTCGCGGATCACGGCGCGTTCAAGGTGCCCGACGGGGTGCGGGACGAGAGCGCCCTGTTCGCGTCCGACGCGCTCTCGACGGGCTACATGGCGGCCGATCTCTGCGACATCCGGCCGGGCCACGTCGTGGCCGTGTGGGGGTGCGGCGGGGTCGGTCAGATGGCGATCGAGAGCGCGTATCTGCTCGGCGCCGAGCGCGTCATCGCGATCGACCGGGTCCCGGACCGACTGGCCATGGCGAGGGCGCACGGGGGCGCCGAGGTGCTGAGCTACGCCGAGGTCGACGTGCAGGAGGCGCTCCGCGAGATGACGGGCGGGCGCGGCCCCGACGCCTGCATCGACGCGGTGGGCATGGAGGCCGACGGCGTGGGCCTGCAGTACGCGTACGACCGGGTGAAGCAGGCGTTCCGGCTGCAGACCGATCGCCCGCTCGTGGTGCGCGAGGCGATGCTGGCCTGCCGCAAGGGCGGCACGGTGTCGATCGCGGGCGTCTATGCCGGGTTCGCCGACAAGATCCCGCTCGGGGCGCTCATGAACAAGGCCCTGATCGTCAGGACCGGACAGCAGCACGGACAGCGGTACATCCCGAGGCTCCTCCGTCTCCTCCAGAGCGGCGACCTCGATCCGTCGTACCTCCTGACGCACCGGATGTGCCTGGAGGACGGGCCGCGCGGATACCGGCTGTTCGAGGAGCGCGCGGAGGGGTGCATGCGCGCGGTGTTCGCGCCCTGACGCCCGCATGCAGCAAAAGGAGAGATCGCAAGAGGCGCAAGAGGCGCAAGAGGCGCAAGAGGCGCAAAGGCACAGAGTTGGAATTATATTCCTCTCTTCCCCTTGCGTCCCTTGTGCCCTCGCGGTCCTCTTCCCATGAATGGATCTTCGCGGGATTTCAACGCGATCGGCGTTCTAGCGGCCCTGTCCGGAGGACGTCCCCTGTTGCTTCGCGAGCTTCGCCTGGAGCGCCTGCGCCCGCTCCAGGTGGCTCACCACCTGCTCCCGCACTCTCTGGAGCTCCTCCCTCAGGGCCGGCTCCTTCGCCTTCGGGATGAGCTGCTCGTCCAGCATCCGCAGCGTATAGCGGTGCGTCATCACCTGGGCGTTGATGAACGCCTGGTCGAATTTCTGGGCCGGCTGCCGGCGGAGGTAGGCCGCGAAGAGCGGCGAGTGCCCGACGAGCATCGCGCTCACCCGCGTCGGCTGCACCTGGATCCTGAGGCGCCGGACGAGCGCGCTCAGACGGCGCTCCGACTGGGTGTGGGATTCGAGCATATCCCGGGCGAAATCCTTGACCTCGCGCGACCGCGCCTGCTTGCGGGCGATCGTCGCCAGGGAGATCTCGAGATGGTTGCTCGCCGACACGACCCCGGCGATGGCGCCGTCGGTCACCTGCGTGTGCGCGCGCTTCGGGGTCGCCTGCTGCGGCCGCTGCTGCTGCGGCCGCTGTTGCTGGGAGATATGCGCGCCTTGCTGCTGCGCGTAACCGCCTCGCCCGTGCGCGTGCGCAGAGCTGCCGACGACGCTCGCGGCGAGCGCGGCGATCACCGCGACCCGATGCCTGAAATGATGGCGCATCATGGTGGATTCCCTTCCTTGTTTTCCGCGGCGCGCCTCACGGACCGATCCATGGAACGCCCGCGGGTCACTACGTCTCCAACATCAAGCAAGCAGCGGACCCGCTCTCGACGGAATCGGCGGTACGGCGCTGCTCACCGCGGCGCGCGAGGGCGCGCAGCGAGGGCAGGCGCCGCGCACCCGGGCAGGACTTCGGTGCCATGTCTCATGCCTTCGCGGGAAGCGATGGATAGGCTGCCATCATCCCTCCACGCGACGTCGCCTTCGCAAAAGGCGCTTTCTCCGGCGAGCCCCGGCTCCGAGGGCCGCCGCGCTCCTCCGGGATCCGTGGCGCCGGGGGTGAGACGGGGCTTGCGGGGGGCCGGTCCCGGTGGTCAAGTGCGGCGTGGCGCGGAGCGGTCCCGGGCCGCCCCGCGCACCGGCGACGAGCTCGCCCGGAGGCCTCAGCGCACCCGCACATGCCCGACCGCGGCTTCATCCTCACGCCCACGTACCGGGTCGTCGCCGGATGCCCGGAGATCCATCTGTATGCGGTGATGGAGGACGGCACGCCGGCGCTCGTCGTCGAGGACAGGTTCAGGCCGTACTTCTTCGTGCGCGAGCGCGACGCGGACATCGCGCGGCGGCTCGCGGGCAATCGCGTCTCCCCGGAGGCGCTCGAGACGCTCGACGGCGAGCCGGTGCTGCGCGTCTTCGCCGCGCTCCCGCGGGACGTCGCGGCGCTGCGCGACAGGCTGGCCGAGGCCGGCGCCGACGCCCTCGAGGCGGACGTGCGCTTCGCCTACCGCTTCCTCATCGATCGCGGCATCCGCGGGGCGTTCGCGGTCTCCGGGCCGTTCGAGCTCCGCCCGGGCGTCGGGCGCGTGTACAAGAACCCCGAGCTCTTCCCCGCGACCTTCGTCCCGGCGCTGCGCGTGCTGTCGCTCGACATCGAGACGAGCCTCGACGGCGAGCAGCTCTATTCGATCGCCGTCGCCGGCGCGGGCGGCGAGCGCTGCCTGCTCGTCCGGGACGAGCCCGTCCCGTCCGGCCTGCCCGCCTACGTGGAGCGCTTCCCCGACGAGCGGACGCTGCTCGAGCGGTTCCTCGCGCACGTCGCGGACGCGGATCCCGACGTCCTCACCGGCTGGAACATCCCGGACTTCGATCTGCCGGCGCTCCAGCGCTATTGCCGCCGCGCCGGGCTCTCGTGCGCGCTCGGGCGGGGCCCCGAGGAGGTCTCGATCCTGCGCGACCCGGGCTTCTCGCGCGAGGCGCGCGCCGTGCTCCCGGGGCGCGTGGTGCTCGACGGCCTCGCGCTGCTCCGCAGCGCCTTCATGCGCCTCGAGGATTACCGCCTCGAGACCGCCGCGCAGACGA
The DNA here is from genome assembly GCF_028553905.1 of Sorangium sp. So ce836. Taxonomy (NCBI): domain Bacteria; kingdom Pseudomonadati; phylum Myxococcota; order Polyangiales; family Polyangiaceae; genus Sorangium; species Sorangium sp. So ce836. The sequence goes on from NZ_CP102233.1 coordinate 9,532,855, forward strand.
TCCTCGGGCGCGGCAAGCTGTTCGCGTCCGACGACCGGGGCGCGCACATCGAGGCGTCGTACCGCGACGACCCGGCGCTGCTCGCGGCGTACAACCTCGAGGACGCCCGCCTCGTCCGGGACCTCCTGGAGAAGACCGGCCTCATCGAGCTCTCGGTCCGGCGGAGCCTGCTCACGGGCATGCAGCTCGACCGCGTGGGCGCGCAGATCGCCGCGATCGACTCGCTGTACCTGCCCGCGCTCCGCGCCCGCGGCAAGGTCGCGCCGTCGGTGTCGCGGGAGGCGCCGGACGAGGAGGTCGAGATCGCCGGCGGCCTCGTGCTCGAGCCGCTCCCGGGCCTCTACCGCAACATCGTCGTCTACGATTACAAGAGCCTTTATCCGAGCCTCATCCGCACGTTCAACATCGATCCGCTCACCTTCGTGGCGGGGGACGGGGCGCCGCCGGAGGCGCTCATCGTGACGCCGGGCGGCGCGGCGTTCCGGCGCGGCGAGCCGGGCATCCTCCCCGAGCTGGTCGCGCGCCTCTGGGACGAGCGGGCCGAGGCGCGGCGGGCGGGCGACGAGCGCGGCGCCATGGCCATCAAGATCCTCATGAACTCGCTCTTCGGCGTGCTCGGCTCGCCGGCGTCGCGCCTGTTCTCGCCGGCGGTCGCGAACGCGATCACGAGCGCCGGCCAGCACGTCATCCGGCTGACGGCGGAGGCGGTGCGGAGGGCCGGGCACCGGGTCCTCTACGGCGACACCGACTCGCTCTTCGTCGACATCGGCGAGCCGGACGCCGCGCGCGCCGCCGCCCGCGCCGAGGAGCTCCGCGACGCCGTCTCGGCCTCGGTCGCCGCCGAGATCGCGAGGACCTTCGGGTGCGAGAGCCGGCTGGAGCTCGAGTTCGAGAAGGTCTATGCGCGCTTCCTCCTGCCCGAGCTGCGCGGCGCCGCGCAGGGCAGCAAGAAGCGCTACGCCGGCCTGGTCGCCGGCGAGGGCGGCGGCAAGCTCGAGATCGTCGGGCTCGAGGCGGTCCGCCGCGACGCGAGCGCGGTCGCGCGGCGCTTCCAGCGGGAGCTGCTCGATCTCGTCTTCCACGACCGCCCGGTCGAGGGCTTCGTGCGGACCTTCGTGGCGGAGCTGCGCGCGGGGCGGTTCGACGCGGAGCTCGTCTACAAGAAGGCGCTGCGCAAGCCGCTCGGCGCGTACACGAAGACGACGCCGCCGCACGTGAAGGCGGCGCGCAAGCTGGGCGGGGACGCGGGGCGGATCGTGGCGTACGTGATCACGCGCGCGGGCCCCGAGCCGGTCGGCCAGACGACGGCGCCGCCGGACTACGACCATTACGTGTCGCAGCAGCTCAAGCCGATCGCGGACTCGGTGCTCCGGTGGCTGGGCAGCGCTGACTTCGACGCGATGATCGGGGCGCGGCGGCAGCTGTCGTTGTTTTAGCCCCGGGCGCTGGAAATCGCGTCCTCGACACGGCGGACCGCCCTGCGCCGCGCGCGAGGCCCTCGCCCACCGCGGGGACGAGGCGCTGCCCGGCGCAGTGGCGAAGCAGCGCCGAGAGGCCCGGCGGCGCCGGACCCCGGCTGGATTGATCCGGCGCGGGGTGTGGGCGTAGACTTGCGGCGGCACGCGCGTTGGCGCGCGCGGGAGGGCCCCATGAGCTCAAAAGCACCGGATCATTTCACGTTCGACTCGGACACCAGGTGCACGATTTGCCTGGAGAAGATCACCAAACGGCAATCCGACGACGGAGAGGCCTGGTTCACCTCGTGCTACCCCACGCCGCACCCATTTCACTGGAGATGCCTGGCCGACTGGTTCGACAAAAACAAGAAGAACAGCAAGTGTCCGAACTGCAACCAGCCCCAGGACGCGCGTCCGACCGCGACCTGGACCTGGTGATTCGCGTCCTGCTCGGCGCGAAGCCCCACCTCTCGCCGCTCGGTCTCCGGATTGCCCGCGGTTGACGCCCGGGACGCCAGCCAGGGGAAGGCGGGAGAGACGATCAACGATCTTCCAGCGCTCCCGCCTTGATGGAGCTCGCCCCGGGCCGATGTCCCCCCGGGGCGCTCACCTCGCCGACAGGGCGTCGGCCACCATCGCGCGCGCCTCGTCGAGGATGCGATCGAGGTGCGCCTGGTCCTTGAAGCTCTCCGCGTAGATCTTGTAGACGTCCTCGGTGCCCGAGGGCCGCGCGGCGAACCAGCCGTTCTCGGCGACGACCTTGAGCCCGCCGATCTCGCCGCCGTTGCCCGGCGCGCGGGTGAGCTTCGCGGTGATCGGCTCGCCCGCGAGGCTCTGGGCGCGCACCGCGTCGGGGGAGAGCTTCTTCAGCACGCTCTTCTCGGCGGGCGTCGCCGGGGCGTCGATGCGGGTGTAGAGCGGCGCGCCGAAGCGCTGGGTCAGGTCGCGGTAGTGCTCGGCCGGCTCGCGGCCGGTGCGCGCGAGGATCTCGGCGGCGAGCAGGTCGAGGATGATGCCGTCCTTGTCCGTCGTCCACACCCGCCCGTTCCGCCGCAGGAACGAGGCCCCCGCGCTCTCCTCGCCGCCGAAGCCGAGCGAGCCGTCGAGCAGCCCGTCGACGAACCACTTGAAGCCGACCGGCACCTCGCGCAGCGGCCGGCCGAGGTGCTTCGCCACCCGGTCGATCATGCTGCTCGAGACGAGCGTCTTGCCCACGGCCGCGTCGGGCCGCCACTCGGGGCGGTTCTGGTAGAGGTAGAACACCGCCACGGCGAGGTAGTGGTTCGGGTTCATCAGCCCGGCGCTGCGCGTGACGATGCCGTGGCGATCCGAGTCGGCGTCGTTGCCGAACGCGAGATCGTAGTCGTCCTTGAGCGCGATGAGGTTCGCCATCGCGTACGGCGACGAGCAGTCCATGCGGATCTTGCCGTCGTGATCGAGCGGCATGAAGCTGAAGGTGGGGTCGACGGCCTGGTTCACCACGGTGAGGTCCAGCCCGAATTTCTCGGCGATCGGCCCCCAGTACGCGATGTTCGAGCCGCCGAGCGGATCGACGCCGAGGCGCAGCTTCGCGCCGCGCACGGCCTCGAGATCCACGACGTTGCCGAGGTCGGCGACGTACGAGCCGACGTAATCGTACGGGTGCGTCGTCGACGCGCGCAGCGCGGCCTCGTAGGTCATGCGCTTCACGCCCGCGTTGCCGGCGCGGAGCAGCTCGTTGGCGCGGTCCTCGATCCAGCCGGTGACGGCGGTGTCGGCCGGACCGCCGTTCGGCGGGTTGTACTTGATGCCGCCGTCGTCGGGCGGGTTGTGCGAGGGCGTGATCACCACGCCGTCCGCGAGGCCCGAGGTGCGCCCGCGGTTCTGGGTGAGGATCGCGTGCGAGATGACCGGCGTCGGCGTGACGCCGTTGCGCTCGGCGATGAGGACGTCGACGCCGTTGGCGGCGAGGACCTCGATGACGGAGCGCTGCGCCGGCTCGGAGAGCGCGTGGGTGTCCATGCCGAGGTAGAGCGAGCCCGTGGTGCCCTGCTTCGCGCGGTAATCGCAGATGGCCTGCGCGACCGCGAGGACGTGCGCCTCGTTGAAGCTGCGCCGCGCGGCCGAGCCGCGGTGGCCGGAGGTGCCGAAGGCGACGCGCTGCTGCGGATCGCTCGGGTCGGGGCGCTCGCTGTAGTACTGCGCGCGCAGCTTGTCCGGATCGATCAGCACGTCGGGCGGGGCTTTACGGCCCGCGAGGGGGTGGAGCGCCATGGGCCTCCGCATAGCCGAACGCGCGGGACGAGCCAACCCTCCCACGAGGCGCCGGGGGCCGCTGCGGGCGCCGCGGCGCCCCGCGGCGGCCCCGCCCTCGGGACCGCCCAGTCGGCATCGGGCGGAGCCGCGGCCCCGCGCCCCGCCACGTCACGCGCCGACCGTGGATGGCTCGTAGCGAGTGACCCAGGCCCTGATGTGCAGCTCGCCGAAGATCAAACAAGGCGCCACGAAGCCTGCCCGGGAGAGGAGCGCGAAGACCTCCTCCTCCGAGGCCGGGATCCTCAACGACGCCATCATCTTCCGTCGCTTCTCCGCCGCCTCGGGCGGCCGCCCCCCCGCGAACGCCCGCCGGTCCTCGACGGCCGTCAGCCGCGGATCGTCCCCGGTCCGGCAGCCGATCACGAAGGGCGCCCCCGGCTTCAGCCGCCCGGCGATCTCGCGGAGGAGCGCGACGCGCGCCTCGTCCCCCGGGAGGTGGTGCAGGACGCCGATCATCTGGGCGCCGTCGAACAGGGGCCCGCGCGCGAGGTCGCGCAGCTCGCAGGCATGCAGGCTCGTCCGCTCGAGGAGGCCCTCCGCCGCGAGCCTCTCTCTCGCGACGGCGAGCATCTCCGCCGAGGGATCGACGCCCGTGAAACGGACGCCGGCCCCCATGTAGCGCGCGAACGGCGTCACCTCGCTCCCGGTCCCGATGCCGACCATCAGCAGCGACGCGGCCTCGTCGTCCGGGAGCGCCGCGGCGATCACCTCGGCGGCGATCCGGTGCATGAGGCCATGACCTGGCCAGAAGCGGTGCACTTGGTCGTCGTAGCTCAATGCGCGCTCGCGCCCGAAGGCCGCCGCGTTCTTTTCGTGCTCGTCGGTCCCCATCTCGCGTTCTCCTCGGCTGACGGCCGCTCGGACCGCCTGCAGAGAAGGAGTACCGCCCTTCGCGTCCTCTCGGCAGGGCGGGGTTTTCGATCCGATGGTCGAGGCTTCGTGTCGGGGCCCCCGCGCAGGGCGGGGACCCGGCGCCCGTCAGCCCGGTGGAGCCGCCCGGCGCCCGCGATCGCTTCGGACGCGTCCGGTTGAGCCGACGAGCCGCGAGCGCGCCGGCGCCATCGGCGGCCTCAGCCGGGGGCCTCCGATCGCGCGGCATCCGCGTTGCAGCGCAGCGCTGCCGCCTCCCTGGCTCACCTGAGCCTGCCATTGCATGTTCACCTGACCTGCCATGGCTACATGGTTCACCTGACCTGCCGTTGAACAATCGCCTGACCGATCCTTGCGTGAGCGTCGCAGTCGCCACGCGCGCACGCCCGGCCATTCACGTTGCATTGCAGATTCAACTTGACAATCGCCACCCATAGTAAAGACATCTTCCTGCCAGGGCACGACACGACGGATGCCCTGCGATCCGCGGTTTCACGTCGGAAGCTCGCTCGTCACGTCCGCCGGGCCCTGGAGCGGTGGGACTTGGTCAGCGCCGTCCTTCGAAACGAACAGCGAGGTAATCCCATGTCCGCATTTGTCTCACGTCGCTCAACGGTCTTCCTGGCTCAGGTTGGTTTGCTCTCCGCGGCTTCGTGGAGCCTCGTCGGATGCGGCTCCGAGGACCCCCTGGACGGTCCTGTCGAAGCGCACGGCGATGGCACCGCCGAGAGCGAGCCCGTCGTCGAGGCGCGCGCGGGCTTGGACGCCGGCTTCACGTCGCGCGAGATCTTGCGCGGGCTGTCGTATCCGATGCGGATCGTCTGGGGGCCGGACGGCTACCTGTGGTTGACCGAGCGCGTGGGGAAGCGGGTCGTGCGCGTCAGGCCCTCGGACGGCCAGAAGACGACCGCGGTCACCATCACGGAAGCGTACCAGTCGGGAGGACAGGACGGGGTGCTGGGCCTCGCCCTGCACCCGGATCTGCTCCAGGGCACGGGCAACGACTATGTGTACGTCTCCTATACCTATGACGCCGATCCAGGCTCAGCCGTGAACCGCAGGGCGAAGATCCGTCGCTACACGTACAACCTCACGACCAAGACGCTGGGGAGCCCCGTCGACATCATCACGGGCCTGCCCGGGAGCGACGATCACAACTCCGCGCGGCTCCTGTTCGGCCCCGATCAAAAGCTCTATTACACCGTCGGGGATCAGGGGAACAACCAGTTCAACAGGAAGTGCCTCCCCGTCGGCGCGCAGGACCTGCCCACGGCGACCGAGGTCGCGGCGCAGAACTGGTCGAAATACACCGGCAAGATCCTGCGCCTCGACCTCGACGGCTCGATCCCGGGCGACAACCCGCAGATCGCCGGCGTCCGCAGCCACGTGTACTCGTACGGCCACCGCAACCCGCAGGGCCTCACGTTCCTCGGCGGCAAGCTCTACGCGAACGAGCATGGGCCCAAGAGCGACGACGAGCTCAACCTCATCCAGCCCGGCAAGAACTATGGCTGGCCGCACGTCGCCGGCTACCAGGACAGTCAGGCCTATACGTACGACAACTGGTCCGCCTCGAGCCCGACGCCGTGCTCGTCGCTCGCGTGGAACGACTACACGCCCCCTTCCTCGGTCCCCCGGCAGCAGGAGAGCGCCTGGAGCCACCCCGATTTCACGCCGCCGCTCGTCACCTTCTACACGGTCCCGAACGGCTACAACTTCAAGGATCCGGCGTGCGGGGGCAACGATTACATCTGCTGGCCGACGATCGCGCCCTCGTCGCTCCACACCTATGCCGCTGAGACCGGCATCCCCGAGTGGGAGGGCTCGCTCCTGATGACCACCCTCAAGAAGGGCGCGGTGTACCGCGTGAGCCTGGGCCCCGCCGGGGACTCCGTGGTCGGCGAGCCGGTCGTCCACTTCCAGACCACCAACCGCTACCGCGATCTCGCGCTGAGCCCGGATGGCCTGACGGTCTACGTGATCACGGACAGCCAGGGGAGCACCAGCGGGCCGACCGGCGGGGCCACGTCGGCGCTGAGCAACCCGGGAGCGATCCTGGAGTTCAAGTACACGGGCACGAACTGAGCTGACGCCGGAGGAGCGGGGCCTGCGCCCCGCCAGCGCAGCTCCGCGACCGCGTGGGTGTGACCCGAGACGAGCGGTGCCTCGCCCCGCTGCCGGTGGCTCTCCATGCGCGCCGCGCGCCGTGATAGCCTGGCTGTCCGGGTCCCCTTCCCTCGGCGGGTCATCGCATGGAGAGGCGTTCGATGCGCGCATGGCTGTCGTTGTCGTTGCTGTTCGTCGGCGGGTGCGGTGGTACGGAAGCCGTCCCGCCGGAATCGACGGGACCGAGGCGGGTGACGCTCGTGACGCCGTCGGTGGCGACCGAGAGCGACGGCGTGCGGCTCGCCGACGGCGCCATCGTCGCGGGCGCCGGCGACCTGAGCCTCTATCAGGCGATGGTGCTCTCGCTCTCCTCGCCCACGCCGGGCTCCCTCTGCGCGAAGGGGACCTTCAGCGCGCTGGGCGACGTCCCGACGGAGGTCGACTCCTGCCCGGAGGGGCTCACGGGCACCTGGGAGCAGAGGACGTACCTGAGCGGGGCGACGACGCACACGACCGAGGAGTCGTCTGTCATCGGGCTCGGGCTCCTCGTGTGGAACGCGGACCACACGGCGCTCTATCGCCTGCGCGTCATCGGCGATTCGTATGACGGACAAGGGGTCTCGACGGCGACGTTCGACGTCGAGCCCGTGCCGTAGACGGCGCGGCCGGCGGGGACTCTCCTCCTCGAAACGCTGGCCGACACCTCCGGACCGCATCGCCGCCGTCAGCGGCGCGTCCTAGGCGGCGACCGCCCAGGTGCTCGCCGGAGAGCGCTGGCCTGGTGCGGCGCGAGCCGGGCGCCCCCTCCGCCCGCCCGAAGCCCGGCCGGCGAATGTCACGCCGCAATCCTGCGATCCGTGACATGTCACGCCGCAACCCGTGACATGTCACGGTGAAATGGGCCGCATTTCACGGCGAGCGGCGCACCGTCCGGCGCGTGGGAAGCGACGGTTCGAGAGATCGAGCTGTTTCTACGCTTGGCACGTCGGGTGCTTTGCCCCCCGGAGCGAGGCCGAGCAGCAGCGTCGACCTTCCGGAGCGCACCTGGTTGCGCCCTTCTGCCGCTGGCAGAGGGGAGAGGACGATCGCCGCCGACTCGAGCTTCGCGCTGCGTGAGGAAGCAACGTCTGCTCGCCGCGATCAAGGCGGCAACGATGACACATGCCACGCCCTCGTGGTGAATCCAGCGAAGGAGAATGGACATGAAGAACGGTTTGATGGGAAAGGTCCTTCACGTGATCGCAGCGTCGACGGCCATGCTGGCGCTCGGAGGCACGATGAAGAGCGCCGAGGCCGAGGTCGTGCCCATCTGCCTCACCGTCCCGGAGCACACCCAGATCGCCAGCCTGGTCCACCAGTTCTACCAGGCGTCCACCAACGGAGATCTCGATTTCATCGAAGACATCATCTCGACCAGCCCGAACGCGGTGTTCCTCGGCACGGCGCCCGGGGAGGTCTATACCGGCCACGACGCCATCGTTCAATGGTGGCAGGACATGTTCATCTTCCTCGATGGCCTGGGGTACCCGAACGACGGCGGGCTCCCGATCGAGGCCACCGGAGGGCTCCTCCAGCTGCAGCAGCAGGGCACCGTCGCCTGGGTGGCGGACGACCCGACGTTCGCCTTCCTGGGCGGCGACGTCCCGAGCCGGCTGAGCCTCGTCTTCCGCAAGGAGGGCGGGCAGTGGAAGATCATCCAGGGGCACTGGTCGGTCGGCCTGCCCAACGAGGAGCTCCCGCTGGAGGCGCCGTGATCCTGGAGGGGCGGCTCGCGCGCCGCTGACGTCGCCCCCCTGTCCGGCGGGCGAGAGGCGCGCTCGCGCGCAGTTGCAAGGCGCCCCCACGCCTGCGCGTGGGGGCGGTCGATCGACGAGATCGGTGTTCTAGCGGCCCAGCAGGGCGTCCAGCACCTTGTTGTAGGTCTCTTTCTTCTGATACTGGTCATTGAAGAGCAGCGACTGCGAGCTCTGCCCGTTGCACAAGGCCCCGCTCCAGCTGTTGAGCCACGACCTGCCGTCGTTGATCCCCCAGAACGTGATGGCGACGCACTTGGGCAGCGAGAAGCAGGCCGCGACGATGTCGTGGTAGTAAGCGAGCTGCTCCTCGGCGGTCACCACGCCACCGCAGCGGTTGATGTCCATCTCGGAGATCAACACCTCCAGGCCCAGATCCGAGAAGCGCTTCAGGTTCGCCGCCACGTCCGCGCCGCCGGCCTCGTTGTTGGGCGGCCCGATGTGCATCTGGAACCCGACGCCGTCGATCGGGACGCCCCGCTCGACCATCCCCTTGACCATATTATAGACGAAATCGGCCTTGTCGTTGAGCGCGTCGATGCTGTAGTCGTTGTAATAGAGCTTGGCTTCCGGGTCCTGCTCCCTCGCGACCTGGAAAGCGAAATCGAGGAACCTCTCCCCCATCGCGTTGAAGAACACCGAGGGCCTCATGCGGGGATTGCCGACGCCAGTGTCGCTGTTGGTAATGACCGCCTCGTTGACCACGTCCCAGTGCTTGATCTTGCTCTTGAAGTGGCCCATGACGTTCTCGATGTGCCTGCGGATGGCCTGCTCCACCGCGGTCGACCCAGACAGGGAGTTCGCCCACCCCGGCAGCTGGTTGTGCCACACCAGGGTGTGGCCCTTGACCTTCATTCCATTGCTCGTCGCCCAGTTGACGATGTTGTCCGCGGCACCGTAGTTGAAGCTCCCCGGGTTGGGCTCCAGCGCGTCCCACTTCATCTCGTTCTCAGCCGTCACGTAGTCGTGCTCGGCGGCGGCGACGCGCTTGTAGTTCGCGTCGTTGAGACCGGAGCCGGAGATGGCCGCGCCGATGAGGATGGGGGGGTTCGCCTTCGAGCCGGCCTCCCTGAGCGAGCTGGCGCTCGCGGCAGGGATCCTCCGGGCGTCAGCGCCGCCGCTGCCGCCCGAGCCACCGCCGCCGCCCATGCCGCCCGAGCCGGCCATGTCGCCGCCCGCGCCGCCGGGGCCGGTCGTCGGGCCGACGGTCGTGGATGTCGTGTCGCCAGGGCCGCTCGTCGTGCTACCAGGGCCGCTCGTCGTGCTACCAGGGCCGCTCGTCGTGCTGCCGGGGCCGCTCGTCGGACCCGCGCCGCCGGTCTCCCCTCCCCCGTCGCCGCCGTCCGAACAGCCGACAGCACACAGGAACGCCGAGAGTAGAAGGGTAAGGGGTGCTGACCTCATGCTCGCATCCTCCGAAGGAAAATCTCGTCCTTGTTCCCGCGAAGCGGTGCCGTGATCATCGCCGGGTCACACCGCGCACGGGCGGCCCCGATAGGGGTGCCGAAGCGACAGTAGAGCGGACGCTCCCCCCCAAGTCCACAGCCGCAACGACGCCGGCACGAGAAAATCTGACTCCGGAAGAAAATTCCAATCTCAGTCGCGGTTCTTCGCGCCGACGGCGGGACGGGCGCGTCGCGCCTTCTTCTCCGGCGGGCCCGCGCGGCGCAGGAAGTCGACGAACGCCCGCAGCGCGGGGGGCGTCTGCCGGCGGCTCGGGTAGTAGAGGTAAAAGCCAGGGAACGACGGCGACCAGGGCTCCAGGACGCGCGTCAGCTTCCCGGCCTCGACGAGCGGCCTCGCTTGCTGGTCGAACACGTACGCGATGCCGACGCCGTCCGCCGCGGCGCGCAGCGCGAGGTCCACGTCGTTGACGGTGAGCGGGCCCTCGACGGCGACCTCCAGGGACTGCTTCCCCTTCTCGAACTCCCACCGATAGAGGCTGCCGTCGGTCGGCCAGCGCATGTTGATGCAGCGGTGCCGGTGCAGGTCGCGCGGGGTCGCGGGGACGCCGTGGCGCGCCAGGTAGGCCGGCGACGCCACCGCCATCATCGAGAGATCGCCGCTCAGCTTCACGGCCACCATGTCCCGCTCGAGGCGCTCGCCCAGGCGGACCCCGGCGTCGAAGCGGCGCGCGACGATGTCGGCGATCGCGTCCTCGACCACCACGTCGAGCGCGATCTCCGGGTGCTCCTCGTGGAACGGGCCGAGCAGCGGGGCGAGGCACCAGACCGCGGCCGCCCGCGCCGTGTTGATCCGCAGCACGCCCGCCGGCCTGTCCCGGAGCGCCTTCACGTCGGCGACCGCCGCGTCCAGCTCGGTCAGCGCCGGCGAGAGCCGCGAGAGCAGCCGCGCCCCCGCCTCGCTCGGCGCGACGCTGCGCGTGGTGCGGTTCAGGAGGCGCACGCCGAGCCGCTCCTCGAGCCCCCGGATGGTCTGGCTCAGGGCCGACGGCGAGACGCGCAGGTGCGCCGCCGCGCGGGCGAAGCTCCCGTGCTCCACGATGGCCGCGAACGCTGTCAGATCGGCGAACTCCCTGCCGCGCATTGTGTACCCCTGGCTAAACAGGCTCCTTCGATCATGTCGGATTCTTCGCAGGGCGCCAGGGCCTTAACGTCCGGATCGAGGCAGGGCACATGACGCGCCTGCCGCACCTGTGGAGCCAACCATGACCAACGCTCTCTCTCTCGACACCTACCGGCTGCTGGGGCGCTCGGGCCTGCGCGTCTCCCCGCTGGCGCTCGGCGCGATGACGTTCGGCGCCGACTGGGGGTGGGGCAGCGACCGCGACGAGGCGCGGCGCATCTTCGACGCCTACGTCGATCGCGGCGGGAACTTCATCGACACGGCCAACAAGTACACGAACGGCACGTCCGAACGGCTGGTCGGCGAGTTCGCCGGCGACCGGCGAGAGCGCCTGGTGCTGGCCACCAAATACACGCTCGGCATGCGGCCGGGAGATCCGAACTCGAGCGGCAACCACCGCAAGAACATGGTGCGCTCGGTCGAGGCGAGCCTCGGGCGGCTCGGGACCGATTACATCGACATCCTGTACCTGCACGCGTGGGACGGGACGACGCCCGTGGACGAGGTCCTGCGCGCGATGGACGATCTCGTCCGGTCGGGGAAGGTGGTCTATGTCGCCATCTCCGACGCGCCGGCCTGGCAGGTCTCCCGCATGCAGGCGATCGCGGATCTGCGCGGGTGGGCGCCGCTCATCGCGCTGCAGATCGAGTACAGCCTGATCGAGCGCACCGTCGAGCGGGAGCTCATCCCGATGGCGCAGGAGATGGGCCTCGGGGTCGTCCCGTGGTCGCCGCTCGGCAGCGGCGTGCTGACCGGGAAGTACTCGAAGGCCGATCTGGCCGCGGGCGACGGCACGGCGGACCCGGCCGGCACGCGGAAGAACATCGCTGCCGCGAACGGCGCGCTGACCGAGCGGGGCCTCGCCATCGCCGAGGTGGTGAAATCGGTCGCGGCCGAGAGCGGCAAGACGCCGTCGCAGATCGCGATCGCCTGGACGCTGCTGAATCCGGCCGTGACCGCGCCGATCCTGGGCGCGCGGACCCTGAAGCAGCTCGAGGACAACCTGGGCGCCCTCGACGTGCGGCTGACGGACGGCCAGCGCGCCCGGCTCGACCGGGCCAGCGCCGTCGAGCTCGGCTTTCCGCACGACTTCCTGGCGCGGCCGCTGACCCGGAGCGTCGTGTCCGGCGACGTGAAGATCGAAGCGCGGCGCTGACGGGGAGCGCCCGTCCGCGGCTCAGGCTCCGCGGATCACAGCGGCCGAGCCTTCGCGATCGCCTCGAGCCAGTCCGCGCACGCGCCGTCCTCGGCGGGCGGCTGCGCGCCCTTCAGGAGATACCACGCCTCCCGGTGCTGCGCGCGGGCGCCGGGCTCCACGCGCTGGAGCGGGCCGAGCGACTCCACCTCAAGCATGTCCTGGTTCGAGAAGGTCTCGAAATTGACCCCCATGTCCGGGTACGTGGCGCCCTCGATGAACGGGAACCGCTTCAGGAACACGTTCCCGTGGTTCGCGTACGCCGCGTAGCCCTGGCTCACGAGCATCCCCACCTTCTGCGGGCCCTGGCCGGCGACCTGCCGCAGGCGGAGCACGCGCTTGCCCCAGGTCCACCGGGGATCGGTCATGTCGCTGTACGGCCACAGCACGAGCGGCCGCGCCGGCAAGACGCGCTCGGGGTGCGGGAAGAACGGCGCCTGCGGGAACAGGCACTCACCGCCGCCCGCCATCACGGTGAGCGCCCAGGGCGCGAGCTCGACCGCATAGGCGCCGTGGTTCTCGATCGCGTGATCGAGGACGAACCTGCCCGCCGCGGCGTCCGCCGTGATGCGGGTCTCCTTCTGCATCCCGTACTTGTCCGGGCCGGACCGGAACACGTGCGCGCCGTTCTCCTCCCGGTGCTCGACCGGATCGTTGTCCGGCTGCAGCGTCCGCTGCTCGTCCTCCGGGCCGATCCAGAGCCGGTGGCCGCCGTAGAACCTGTACTGGGTCCCGCCGGTCGCGCCCTGATCCTCGGGGATCTCGGACAGCTCGTTCGGGCCGCCGATGGCGCCATAGCGGATGATCCGCGGGCCGATGTCGAGCGTGACGACGACCTCCGTGTCGCCGCAGACGATGCGCGCGGCGCGCTTCCAACCGCCGTAGGGGATGATCTCCATGATCGGGCTCGTACCGCAGAACGGGAGCGCGGTTCAACCCCGACCGCGGGCGCGCTCACGTCTGGCCGTCGGCGAAGCGCTCCGGAGGGGCGAAGTCGGCCGGACGGCCGCCGAGGCCGACGGCGATGGCGCGCTGCCAGTACCGGCCGCCGAGGTCGAGCGCGAGGTCCTGCAGCGACGGCAGCGCGTGCGCGCGGCTCGAGGCGGCGGCGACGGCGCGGAGCAGCGGCACGGCGAGGAGCGAGCTCTGCCGGGGCACGCCGAGCTGCTCGGCGAGCGCCTCGCCGAGGACGGCGCGGGCGACGCAGCAGAAGATGGCCATGACCTGCTCGGCGCGCCGGCGCTCGCCGTCGCTCCGCGCGCTGCGGATGCTGTGGGTGACCAGCGCGTCGACGAGCATGCGCGAGTCGTCGTCCGGCGCGCCCTGCGTGGCGAAGATCATCTCGGCGAGGCGCCTGGCCTCGGCAGAGGAGCCGGGGATGAGCTCCGGCTCGACGCCGATGACGTAGGCCACGTAGCGCCAGAGGTGGACGAGATCTTCCCGCTGGTCCGGCGGGACGTGGTAGCCGAGCTTGTCGAGGCCGTCGAGCACCGCGACCGAGAAGAGCAGCGCTGTCGCGATCATGTCGTGCTGGTTGATCGGCTCGCCCCAGAGCGCCGTCTGCCACCGGCCGCTCGCGCGGACGAGGCGCCGCACCTGGGCGTGCATGATGCGCACCTTGACGGTGATCGCGAAGCCGTCGCCGGAGCGGCGCATGCCGTTCGCCTGGCTGACGGCGTAGACGAAGCGGCTCGTCTCGCCGAGGCGGCGCCCGGCCTGCTCGCGGAGCCTCCCCGAGAAGACGAGCGGTTTGTTCCCGCCGGGCGAGGCGTACCCGAGGATGAGCGACTGCATCGCGAGCAGGACGCCGCCGAGCACGCCCGTGCGCAGGAACGCGGCGCCGCCGCGGTTCACCGCGTCCCAGTCCACCCAGAGGGGGACGTGATCGACGTCCGCGAAGAGCGCCCGCAGCTCGGCCGGAGCGTCGTTCGCGACGTGGTCGATGCCGCGCGCGAGGGCGGCCTCGAGGAGGCGGAAGCCCTGACCCGAGGGCATCGACGCGAACGCCTCCACGACGGCGTCGGCCGCGGGATCGACGCGGAGCAGGAAGGGGGCGAGGCGATCGAGCTGATCGCCGAAGCGACGGCGGGCGTCCGCGGTGTCCTGGAACCGGGCAGGGAGCGTCGCGTTCTTCATGGGGGGTGGAGTCGAGTTCCTTGGCACATTGCCGACGTCGCGCAACGCGGAGGCCGCCCGCCCGGCGGGCTCGCATCACGCGTGCAGGATCCACCACGCCCCGAAGCTCGGCCGTGCCTGCGCGGCGCCGGAGCCGCCGGCCCTCGGGCGGCGCCGCCGCGGCCCACCTCGACCTGGCTCGCGCCCCGGCGCTCTAGGCGATGCTCAGCACTCGCACTCATCCTCCCCTTCATAAGACTTGGCGATGAACGTGATGTCGTACGGGTAGGTCGCCTCCGGCGGCCCATAGATGCGCAGGAGCAGATCGTTCGCCGAATCCAGCCCTTCGCCGTCGAGCCATACCCGCCCATGATCGCTCTGTTCAGATCCGATGAGCTCCATCGTGGCCGCGCTGTACACCTCCACGATCACCGTGTTCTCTGGACCGGGCGGCGGAGTGTACTGCTCGCACCCCGCGCCGCACAGCTCTGCCCCGGCGGCCAGGACGCGGAGCTTCCAATAAAACTCTTCGTACCCGAGAGAGGTATCGATCAGGTACCAGTCCTCATCGCCTGAACAGAGGACGAAGCCGACGTGCGAGAACCACGCGTCGGGAGATCCGCTGCCGCCCGCCGTGTAGGCGAGCGGCGCCGCGGAGGCGGCCGCGTCGTTCTCCTCGTGGGCGTCGTCCGCGCAAGCCGGCGCTCCGCCGCCCCCGGTCGCGGAGCCGCCTCCGCCGACCCCACCAGGACCGCTGCCACCGCCGCCGCCGCTGCTGCTGCTGCTGCTGCTGCTGCTGCTGCTGCTGCTGCTGCTGCTGCTGCTGCTGCTGCTGCCGCTGCCACCGCCGCCGCTGCTGCTGCCGCCATCACCGCTGCTGCTGCCGGTGGTGTTGGTACCGCTGCCGCTCCCCCCTGCGCCGGGGCCCACGCCATTGTCCGGCCTCGGCAAGCAAGACGTCGTTCCGAACAACGAAGCGCAGAGCGCCGCGAACCCCATGAATCGAATCGAGCTACGGATGAGCGACATACAAAACCTCCTGAGCACAGGCGACAACGCCCCCAAGGGCGAGACGTCGCCCCTGAAGCACGCGCATCGAGCATTGCATGAACCATGATTGGAAGCGCGATGTCAGATCATATCATTTCGCACGACTCCATTCTTTTCCATGGCGTCAGCGAAGCCGCGGAGTATCCTTGCCGGCGATGGCTCCGCATCGTTCAATCCGCTCTCCGAAGGCCACCCGCGCCGGTCGCGGGGCTCGACTCCGCAGCGTCGCGTGGGGAGCTGCGTTCGCCGCCGTCCTGGGGTGCCGCTCGTCGCCGCCTCCGCCCCGCCAGGAGGTCATCGACATCCATGTGCACCTGACGCACGCCGACGCGGTGACACCATTGCTCGCCCACATGGCCAAGCACCGCATCGATCGCGCCGTCATCCTGGCGAGCCCGGACCTGACCAGCGGCCGCGGCGGCTCCGGGCTCGCCGGCTACCGCACGGGCAACGATATCGTCCTCGACGCCGCGGCGGCTCACCCTGGAAAGCTCATTCCGTTCGTCACCGTAGATCTGGGTCACGGCGATCTCGCGTACCTCGCCGAGCTCCGCCGCCGAGGCGCCTGCGGCGTGAAGCTCTATCAGGGGCACAACCTCTTCCACGAGCGTCCCCTGGACGACCCCTCGCACAAGGCGATGTGGCAGGCGCTGTCCGATCAGTCGCTCCCGGTCCTCCTTCATGCCAACACCGTTCGATACCGCAGCGAGCTCGAGGCGGTCCTGCGCGCCTTCCCCGACCTGCGGGTGGTGTGCGCACATCTCTGCGGCAGCCGCACCGACCTCGCGCGCATGGAGTCCCTGATGGAGGCGTTTCCACGCCTCCTCGTCGATACGAGCCATGGCTCCGCCGGCCCGGCGGCAGAGGGGTTCGCGAACCTCGAGCGCGAGCGCGCCCAGCTCGTCAGGCTGTTCTCTCGATGGCCCGAGCGCTTCCTGTTCGGGACCGACCTCGTGACCAGCGGGCTGGACCCGCTGTCCATGGAGCTGTGGGATCTGCAGGTGGAGTCGAACATGGGTCTCTTGAAAGAGGACAATTTTCGCTTCTTTCGTCAAACCGCCGACCAGCCGGCCCGCACCCTCGGCACCTATCAGGGCCTTCACCTGCCCCCCGAGCTCCTCGGCCCCGCCCTCGGACAGAACGCCTCGCGATGGCTCGGCGCCTGCCTGCGGTGAGAGCCATCTCGCGGATCGCCGCCCGCGACCTCAGGGCCCGAACTTCACGAGGAACGAATCGAAGGCCCGCTCCGACGGCGGGTTCACGAGCGGCCCCGTGCCAAAGTCGATCGTGCCCAGGAACGGCCCGGCGGCGAACACGCTGCCGGTCGCGTCGATGGCCGTGGATTGGCCGTACTGGCGCCCCCTGTCGCCGCTGTGCTTGGCCCAGCGCACCGCGCCCATCGCGTCGAGCTTCGCGGCGAAGGCATCGCCGTAGGTGCAGTCCATGAGGCCCGTGCCCAGATCGACATCGCCGTACAGCAAGCCCGTGATGGCGATGTCGCCTTCCACGTTCGCCGCGACGTCCAGCGCCGTCTGGGGCCCGTACTCCCCGAAGCGCTTGGCCCACAGGAGCTCGCCCGCGGGGCCGAATTTGGTCACGAACATGTTGCCGCCCCACGTGACCGAGCCGGGCTCGAGAAAATCGAACCCGCCCGCGCTCACCAGAGGGCCTCCGCCGAAATCCACGCTCCCGAGGAACGTCCCGCCGATCACCACGGCTCCGGAGCCGTCGATCGCGACGCCGTACGCCCTCTGGAGCGCGTCGTCGCCGAACCGCTTGCTCCAGAGGTGCGCCCCGGCGGCGTCGAGCTTCGCCACGAAGACGTCCTCGCCGCCGGCCGAGGTCAGCGGCCCGCCGCCGAGGTCGATCGTCTTGATGTCACCGTAGCCGAAGCTCCCGGCGAGGACGACGTTGCCCGTCGCATCGAGCGCGACGTCGTGCGTCTCCGTGGCGCCGAGCTGCTTGACCCAGAGGCAATGCCCCGCAGGGTCGAATTTCGCGAGGTACGAGTCGTCCACCCCGGCGCTGGTCAGCGAGCGCCCGCAGAGGCTGATCTGGCCCGTGAAGCTCACGGCCACGACCACGTTTCCGGTCGCGTCCACGGCGATGCGGTCCCATAATACATAGGATCCTGCGCCGCTTCGAGCCGACCAGACGTGTTCTCCTTCTGCCGTGAAGACGGCCACGAAGGCGTCGAGCGCTCCCCCCTGCCCCACGAGCGGACCGCCCCCGAGATCGATGCTGCTTTGGCGAGCGCGTCCCGTCATGGCGATGAGCCCCGCTGGATTGACGGCGACATCCTGCACGTAGCCCGCGTCGAAGAGCCTCTTGTGCCAGATGAGCTGTCCTTCCCCGTCGAATTTCGCGAGGCTGACGTCCGAGCGGCCCTCTGTCGAGAGCGGGCCGTCGCCGAGGTCGACGCCATCGGCGACCTCGGTCGCGAGGATGACGTGGCCCGCCCCGTCCACGGCGATGCGGCCCCCGGAGACGCTGGCCTGGCGTACCGTCGAGCCGAAGTGCAGGCTCCAGAGGGAATCGCCGGCGCCGGGCGCGTCGCCGCTGCCGCCGCTGCTGCCGCTGCTGCCGCTGCCGCTGCCGGCGCTGCCGGCGCTGCCGGCGCTGCCGGCGCTGCCGGCGCTGCCGCTGCCGGCTCCGCCTTCTCCCGCCGCATCGCCGCCGGCGTTATCGCCACGAATGGGATCGAGCGGAATCCTGTCGCACGCCGCCGTGAGCACGCTGAGCGCGAGGTATCCAGGTACGATGAGCTGTTTCAAGGAGCACTCTCCGATCTCGGTTGAGGAAGCGCGCGTGTCCTGCTCCTAGAAATGGCCGCCTGCCGCGCCGGCGGCTCACCGCTCGACGACGACGCCGAGCGAGAACGACGCGAGCGGGCAGAAGGTCGATGTCACCCGTCCCACGAACCGGAGATCGACAGGGGGGATCGCCGCGCCGCCGAGCGCGCCCGCCGTGAGAGCCAGGGAGTCGATGAGCCGGAGGCGCGCCTCGCCTCGCCCGTAGACGAGGGCGGTGAACGTGGATTCGTCGCTGTCGAGGTAGGGCGGCCTCGCCTCGCCAGACGCGCTCACGTGGGCGAGGCCCACGCCAGGGGACAGGACGAGCCCGAAACGGCCCGTCCTCGCGACGGGCGCGAGGACGAGCTCGGCGCCGAGGAGCGTGGCGCGAAAGCCGACCTCGCCTTCCGGCGCGTCGATCGTCGGGCCGACGAGCGGCAGGTCTGCGAGGAGCCCGACGCCGACCCGGGCCGAAGGCCAGAGCCGGAGCGAGGCATCGAGCGCCAGCGACACACCCGGCGTCTGCCACCCCACGGCCACCGCGACGCCCACATCGACGAGCGCGGCCCTCGGCGCCGCGGACACCGGGAACGCGGGCGGCGGCGGCGCCCACGCGCGGAGCGGCCGACCCCACCACGCCTGCCCCGACCCCGCGGCCGGAGGCGCGACGGGCGCGGGCGGGAGCGGCGCCGGCGCGACGGGCGCAGGCGGGAGCGGCGCCGGCGTCGCGCCGGCGGGGGCGTCGGCTGCCGACCGGAGCGCCCGCACCAGCTCCGCCGCGCGGAGCACCCGGGTGTCGAGCGGGCCGTCCGGCGCGACGCTCGCGACGAGGTCCGCCCGCCCGCCCGACGCCGACCAGATCTCGATGGCCCCCTCATCCCCCTCGGGGACGACGATGAGCAGCCCGCCGGGCGCGGCCGCCGCCGGGCTCGCCTCGACCTGCACCGGCAAGCCTGCCGCTTCGAGCTCCTGCGAGAGCCGGTGCGCCAGCGCGCCGCGCGCACCGGCGACGACGGTGATCGGCGAGCGCTCGTCGGCGAAACACGGCGCCGCGAGCGCCAGGGACGCCAGGAGCGCGACGAGCGCGCCGCCCATCGAGCGCGCCGCGGCGCGCGCTCCGGACCGCCGGCGCCGGCCCGACCCCCGCGACGTGCGCGGGCGCAGCGTCAATCGGCCCCACCAGCGAGCGTCGCCGCGAGCCCGGCGTGGGCGCCGTTCGGATAGGCCGCGAGGTAGCGCGCGGCGAGCTCGCGGGCGCGCGCGTGGAGCTTCAGGTTCCTCGCGCACTCCAGGGAGCGGCCGAGCGCCTCCGGCGCGAGCGCGCCGCGCGGCCGCTCCGCGAGGTACACCGCGAACCAGCGCTCGGCCTCCGCCCAGGCGCCGCGCCCGTCGAACGCCATGCGGCCGAGGTGGTACGCCGCCACGGCGGCGGCGTCGCTCCCGGCGAACCGCGCTCGCGCCGTCTGGTAGAACCGGGCCGCGACGTCCGGCTTGCGCGCGAGCCGCGCCGCGGACCCGAGCTCGACCAGCTCCGCGCCGGCGGCGCGCTCCAGCACCACGTCGATGCCGAGGAGCTCCACGTCCGCGAGCGCCTCGGCGAGCTTGCCCGCGGCGAGGTGCGCGCGCCAGCCCCCGGCGGGGGCCGCGGACGAGGGCGCCTCCGCGCGGGCCGGCGGCGAAGGAGGCGCGGCCGGCGCGAGCGCGGCGGCGCTCGCGCTCGCGAGGAGGGCCGGCGGATCGGCGGGTGGGCTCGACTCCGGATCGGGCGCCGGAGGCGGCGCGGCGGCGCGGGGGGCCGCGCACGTCAGCCGGATCGACTCGGGCGCGGCGACGGCGCGCCCGGGCGGCTCGACGCAGGAGCCCAGGACGCGCACGCGGCCGGCGCTCATCGAGACCGCGAGCTCCTCGGCCTCCGTGTCCCACGTGACGTCGAACTCGGTGCCGATCACGTGCACCTCGAACGGCCCTCCCGCCACCACCCACCGGGTGTCGTCGCGATGCACGACGCGCACGTGCAGCGATCCGCGCTCCAGGAGGACCGCCGCGCCGAGCGGGCCGACCTCGGTCACACGGGCGCGCGTCCCCGGCGCGAGGTCCACGCGCGACCCGTCCGAGAAGTCGAGCCCGACGTGCGACGCATCCGCGGCCACCCACCGACCCACGGCGCCGGGCGACCCGTCGACCCGGTACGTCAACGGGTCGCGCGGCCGGGAGAGCGCGAAGAAGACGAGCGCGGAAGCGGCGACGCACGCCGCCGCGAGCGCGAAGCCGAGCCGACGCGGTGAGGGAGCCGCCCTTTCGCGCAGCGAGAGCGCGGCCTCTTTGCGGTAGATCGCCTGGAGCCGATCCGCCGCACGGGGCCGCGCCAGCCGCTCGAGCGCGGCGTCCTGGTGCGCGGCGACCCGGCGCCCCAGGGCCGCGATGTCCTTGGTCCTCACGTCCATCGGTCGCCCTCCGCGAGCCAGGAGGCAAGCACTTCATCCTTCTTGCAGCGCTCGACGAACGCGACCTCCGCGCGCTGGAGCCGGCGCTTGACGGTCGCCACCGACACGTTGCACGCGGCGGCCACGTCGGCGAGCTCCTGGCCCTCGACGATCCGCAGCGTGAAGGCCAGCCGCTCGTCGGGATCGAGCGTCTCCAGGGCCCGGTAGAAGGCGCGCACGCCCTGCCGGGCCTCAGGATCGACGCTGGCCGCGATCTCCGGCAGCTCGTCGCTCGCGAAGAACGCGAGCCATCGGTGCCGCCGCTTCTTGCGGATCGCCTCGCGCGCGACGAACACGGTGACGCTGGTGATGAACGGCTTCAGCGCCGCGGGCTCGCGCACGTCGTCGATGCGGGAGAACACCCGGGCGAACACGTCCTGCACGAGATCCTCCAGGGTCCGAACGTCGCCCAGGATGCGAAACAGCATCCGCTCGACGAGGCCCGCGTACGCGTCGAGCAGGCGGCGCTCCGCCGCGGGGTTCCGGGCGTGCAGGCCGCGCAGGACCTCGGACGAGGTGGGCTGCCCGTCGACGGGGGGATCCGGCGAGCGAGGCTTTCGGACGACGCGGAGGTGCGCGGACATCGCGGTAGCCTCTAAATGGCCGGTCCCCGTCGCGACGGCTCAGCGATCGTCGCCATGGGCAGCCCGCGCGCGCCCGCTGGCGAGGTGACCGCGCGCCGACGCTAGGTCTGCGTGCGGGGTGCCGCGCGCTCCCCGTGCGCTGCGAGGGCGGCGCTGCCCGCCCTGCGCTGCGCCAGGCAGAACCTGAGGCCCTCCCGCAGGCTGCGCATCGGGTTCAGCTCGTCGAACGAGACGCCGAGCGCCACGAGCGTCTCGGCGACGTGGCCGCCCAGCCCGGTGAGGACGCAGCGAGCGCCGAGGAGCTGCACCGCCTGGGCGAGCTTGACGAGGTGCTGGGCGGTCATCGAGTCGATGACCGTGACGCCGGTGAGGTCGAGGATCACCCACTCGACGTCGCTGTCGTCCGCCACGCGGGCGAGCAGCCGCTCGGTCACCTCGACGGCCCGCACCGAGTCGAAGAGCCCGACGAGCGGGAGCGTGAGGATGCCATGCCAGATATCGATGATCGGCACCGAGAGCTCCCGGATGGCGCACTCCTGGCGCTGGATGGTGTCCAGCTGGCTCTCGAGCTCGCGCTTGGAGGCCGCGAGCGCGGCGAGCGCCTGCGCGTTCTGCTCCGCGGTCGCGGAGAGCTCGAAGAGAAAGACCCGCAGCGCCTCCTCGACCACCCCGAAGGCATCCTGTTCGACCGCCTCGAGCTGCTTCAAGGCGAGCTCGATCTCTCCCGTCGACGCGAGCGCGACCGCATCGATGACGCGTTGCATCCGGCGCTCCTCGAAAGAGATCATGTTCTCGGATTCTTGCATGGGCTCCTGTGCGCTCGGCAGAGGTTGACCGGGGGGCCGCGGTGCGATGTCGCTGCGTCGAGGCGCGGCGCCGACCTCACCGGCGGCCTGCGCGCGAACGCGCTCGTAGCGACCTCACCGCGCGCCGGACCACACGACCACACCTGTCCAGGTATCCTATTTCGCCGTCCGACGAGTGAATCTACCTTCGACCAAGGTCCAACAGATAGCCCATCTTCATCGCGGCTGGAAGGAACCTGCTCGCCCGGCCGGCAGCGTCGAGGCTGCTCGCGATCATCAGTCGACCGTGCGGGCGCAGCGGAACCCGGTCGAGACGTCGCCCGCCTCACGATCGAACGCCAGGCGGAAGGTCGACTTCGCCGTGCTGGCCGAGAAATCCCACGATCCGCCGCGGAGCACGCCCTTGCTGCCCGTCGCCGGCACCTGGGGATCCGTCTGGGCGCCCTTCGCGTAGGCGCCTGGGTCCCAGCCGTCGGCCACCCATTCCCAGACGTTGCCCGCCATGTCGAGCGCGCCCGACGGGCTCGCCCCGGCCGTGGCCGAGCCGACCTCCTGGGTGCCTTTGCCGATCGCGCCGCAGCCCTGCCCGGCAGGCCGCGACACGACCGCGTGCGCGCACCCCGGCGGCTCGTTGCCCCACGGGTACTCGCGGCCGTCGACGCCGCGCGCGGCGTATTCCCACTCGGCCTCGGTCGGGAGCCGCTTGCCGACGAAGGCGCAGTACGCGGCCGCCTGCCCCTGATCGACGCAGGAGATTGGGTGCTGCGCCTTCGCGGGATCCGCCGCGGTGCAGAGCGCGCCGCGCTGCTCCACGTCCGCGTCGCTGGCGCGGGGGCCGTGCAGGCCGCTCGGCGTGCACCGGCCCGCGTCGACGCAGCGCTGGTAGGCGGCGACCGTGACCTCGGTTCGATCGAGATCGAACGCGCGGGTCAGCGTGACCTCGTGGGGCGGCCGCTCGGATTTGCCGCCCTTGGCGCTGCCCATCGAGAACCGGCCCGCGGGCACCCGGACCATCTCCGGCGGGGGCGGCGCCTTGGCCGGCGGCGCGGTCAGGCCGCCGCCCGCGCGCGCCGGCAGCGCGTCGTCGGGGGCGCGGTGCTGGAAGAACGCGACGGCGCCCGCGCCGAGGGCGGCGGCCAGCGCGACCGCCGAGACGACCGCGAGCAGCAGACCACGCCGCCGAGCGGCCCCGGCGGCCGCGGCCGCGGGCGCGGCCGGGAGCGAGCCCGGAGGAGGCGCTCCCGGCGGCGGCGCGCTCGCGGTGATGCCGCCCATCGTCGTGAGGGGCGCGACCGGTGGTGCGGGTTCGGGCGGAGGCAGCGCTGCGTGCGTGGGCGGCGCGCTTACGGTCGCGTCCGCCGCGAGCGCGACGGACGCGACCGCCGCGGCCATCGCGGCCTCGAGCGCTCCCCAGAGCTCGCCCGCCGTCCGGTAGCGCTCGCGCGGCTCGACCGCGAGCGCGCGGCGCAGCACCGCCTCGACGGCCTCCGGCGCGCTCACGCCCGCGCCGCGCAGGCTCGGGCGGAACGCCGGATCTGTCGCGGCGATGTAGAGCTGCGTGACGTCGCTCCCGAGGAGGGCGCGGCTGCCCGACGCCACCTCGATGAGCACCAGGGCGAGCGCGAAGACGTCGGTCCACGGCCCGGTCGCGCCGAAGCGCTGGTGGAACTGCTCCGGCGCGCCGTAGTGGACGGTGAAGGCCCGGAGGGCGCTGCCCGTCTCGGCCATCGCCTGCGTCATGCTCGAGAGCTCGCCGAGCACCTTGGCGATGCCGAAGTCGAGGACCTTCAGCGTGCGCCGGCCGCCGATGTCCGTCAGGAACAGGTTCGCGGGCTTGATGTCGCGGTGGGCGACGCCCTGCGCGTGGGCGACCTCGAGCGCGTGCGCAGCGGGCGCGAGCAGGGCGATCGCCTCGGCGAGGGGGCGCGCCGCCCCGCCGCGGGCGCGCCGCGCGGCGATGTCGTGGTCGAGCGGGGCGCCGTCGAGCCACTCGAGCACGAGGTAGGGCGTCCACTCGCCCGAGGGCGAGACCGCGGCGCCCGTGTCGAGGGCCTGCACGATGCCGGCGCTCGCGCGGGAGAGGCGGTGGAGGAGCCGGCCCTCGTTGAGGAGCATCCGCTGGAACGCCTCGCGCTCGGCCGGCGCCAGCGATCCGAGCAGCTTCAGGCACTTGACCGCGACCGGCTCGTCGAACCCGAGGTGATGGCCGCGGTAGACGACCCCGAACCCGCCCTCGCCGACCACGGCGTCGAGCCGGTACTTGCCGCCGATCGTCGCGCCCACCCAGCCGAAGGGATCCGAAGGTGCCATCTCGCGGCGCGAGTCTACACCGGGCGCTGCGGCCGCGCGGAGATCATGCCGTCATCGTGTGGTGATCGCGCGGTGATCGCGCGTGGAGACCTCGGCCGCCCTCATCGCGTTTCAGCGCCCGAGAGGCGCCGAGCGCTCCGGAGGAGCGCCTGTGTCCCTCAGCCCTCGTCGCGCGCCCGCGCCTCGACCCCGCCAGAGCTCAGCGCCCGCTCGAAGAACGCGCACAGCTCCTCGTGCCGCGCCCGCGCGTCCGCGCGGCCTATCTCGATGAGCCGCCCCGCGAACTCACCGTCGAACAGCAGATACGACAGAAAGTCGGCCTCGCGCTGCTCGTCCCCCTCGGCGAGGCGCCGCATCACGCGGCCGAGCACGCTCGTGGCCCGCGCGCGGAACGCCGGCGAGCGCACGAACTCCGCCGCCAGGCTGCCGATGTCCTTGGAGGCGCGGATGAGCAGCGACCGCAGCGGCCGGAGCGCGCGCCCCGGCGGGAGCCCGAGCCCCTCGTTCAGCGCGTCGACGAAGCCTTCCCCGTAGCGGCGCCGCCCCGCCTCCAGGATGCCGTTGATGCTCTCCAGGCGCGCCAGGTCGTTGTCGATCCGGTCGAGCATCAGCGCGTTCAGCGTCTTCCCGAGCAGGAAGAGCGGCCCGGGGAAGCCCGGCGCGTCGCGCTCGGGCGCGGCCGAGGCGGGCTCGATGTACCGCGGATTGACGACGATCACGCCGTCGGCCCCGAGGCGCCGCGCCGGCGAGAGCGGGACGTTCTGGCGCAGCCCGCCGTCGCAGTAGAGCTCGCCGTCGATGTTCACCGGGCGGAACAGGATGGGCAGCGCCGACGAGGCGAGCGCGTGCTCGGCGCGGATCGCGGTGGCGCGCGGGGAGATCGTCGGGTCGTGGCTCCAGGGCGGCAGGCCGGGCTCCCCGCGGTGGACGAAGACGACGGTGCGGCCGCTCTTGACGAGCGTCGTCGACACGGTGACGGCCGACAGGAGCCCTCGCTCGAGGTGGCCGTCGATCCGCTCGAAGGGGACGGCCTCCGCGATCTGCCGCTCGAGGCCCGACGTGTCGAGGAGCGCGGCGTGGCCGCCGCTCGAGGGCGCGCCCGCGGCGCCGCCGCGGAGCAGGTCGTGCCCGACGGCGAGCACGCCGCGCACGTCGAGGCGCACGAGGTCGTCGATGCGCAGGCGTGTCCACACCGCGGCGAGCCGCCGCGCTCGGCTCCGCGCCTCGTCCGCGAACGCGGCGAGCCCGCACACGTTGATGGCGCCCACCGAGGTGCCGCACAGGATGTCGAGCGGCGCCTCGCGGCCGAGGTCGCGCGAGACCTCCTCGAGGATGTGCTGCACGACGCCGACCTCGTACGCGCCGCGGGCAGCGCCGCCGGCCAGGACGAGCGCGATCTTGGGGGCGCGGCCATGCCGGGTCGAAGCGGGCGAGGCGTTGGCCATGGTCGCAGAGTACCACGATCGCCAGCGCGACACCGACCCTGAAAAGCGCGCCTCGCGCGGCGCCATGCTACACACCCGTGGCCAAGGCGCGCGCGCGGACACCGAGGCGCCCGATGACGGCAATCTACCTCGTCCTTGCCTACCTCCTCGGAGCGATCCCGACAGGCTACCTCTTTGCGCGGTGCGAGGCGGCAAAGGCGTCGCGACGTCCTGCGGTGTGCTGCTCGTGCTGGCGCCGCGGGCCACGCTCGCCACGCTCGCCGTCTTCGCGATCGTCGTGCGGGCGACCCGCATGGTCTCGGCCGGCTCCCTGGCCGGCGCGCTCGCCTTGCCGGCGCTCCTCTGGCTCCTCGGCGAGCGGGGCGCCCCGGTGCTGTGCCTCTCGCTCCTCCTCGGCGCCTTCATCTGGCTGAAGCACACCCCGAACCTGCGGCGGATCCTCGCGGGCACCGAGAGCACCCTCTCCTTCGGGAAGCGGCCCCAGGACAGCGCGAGCGCCGGGGCGCCGCGCGAGGGCGAGCGGCGCTGACGCCGCAGGCCGGCCGGGGCCGCGCGCCTCGCCAGCTCACTTGGTGATCGTCTTCGCGTAGATCACCGCGCCTTGCTTGTCGATGAACTCGAAGCGCAGCGCGCTCTCCTCGAACTCCAGGTAAGCGAAGGCCTCGGTCTCGTCGTTATAGAAGAGCTGCCCGGGCTCGTTCGGGGCCGAGGCGAGCCTCGGGCGGGTCTTCGAGCCGGCGCCGCTGACGGCGAAATAGGTATCCGGGCAGAGCTCGTCGCGCCCCTTGTCGATGAGCTCGAGATTGTGGTCGTGGCCGCACATGTACATGTCGGCCCCGCAGTAGATCGCGCGCTGCATGGCGAACATCCCGTCCAGCCCGAGCTGCTGATTGTCGGCGGCGTGAGCGCCCGACGTGTAGCGGGGGTGATGGCCGAAGACGATCTTCCACCGGGCGTCCGAGGCGGCGACCCGCGCGCTCATGTCGACCGCTTGCTCATCGGAGGTGAAGTCGACGGTATCGATCCCGAAGAGATGTACGTGCCCGACGCGGACATCGTAATACGCAGCGGGCATGCGCCATTTGTCGGTCGTCCGCGTTCCCGGCCCGTTGCCCACGGGCAGCAGCGAGTAATCGATCTGCGCCTGCCGCACGCCGCTGCTGCTGGGGCCGTGATCGTGGTTGCCGATGACCGCGTAGAACGGGAGGCCGTTCAGCCCCGGTCGATCGTAGGGCTGCTCGAACTTCGGCCCCCATTGCGCGTCGCCGGTATCGAGCACGCCGTGATCGTAGAAGTTGTCGCCGTTCATCATCACGGCGTGACAGCCCCCCACCGCGAGGCACTTCTCGCTCATGCGATCGGCGACCTGGTGCTGCGCGAGGTTGCCCTCGCCGGTGTCGCCGATCGCGATGATCCTCACGACCCTGGGCGGCTCGCCGACGGCGCCGTCGACCTCGGCGCCCCCGTCGTTCGCGGCGCCGCTCGCCGCGCCACCGCTGCCTTCGCCGCTCGAGCCGCTCGAGCCGCCGCCCGCTCCGGCCGGCGCGACGCCGAAGGGGGGCGTCACGCTGTCCGCTACACCGCAGCCTGCGCCCGAGGCGACGGCCGGCAACGCGGAGAGGGCGAGGACCGCAAAGGACCGCAACGCGCCGGACAAACGACAGGAATGTGCCATCGGCGCGCATTCTAGCCGGCACCGTTTTCGCTTGACACCATCAAGGTCTCCGTTTAACGAAGTTGAACATCACTTTCAATATCAACAACGGAGCCCACGTGAGCCGAGAGATGCCCCCTGCCCCGAGCCCGCCCCCATGCGCAGCGCTCGCCGCTTTCCCCGGGTCCGACGCGCCCCAGGCGGAGCTCTCGTGAGCTCGCGCACGCCGCTCGCCGTGGCTCCCCCGCTCCGGCTCGATCCCGCGCGCCCCGCAGAGCCCGCGCAAGACGAGGGCTGGCCGCCGCCGCCGCACGATCCGCGCGAGCGCGAGCTCGCCCTGGTCGTCGCCGGCTGGGAGGTGCGCCTCTTCGTCGGGCGGAAGTTCGAGTACTTCGTCGCGCGCGGCTTCTGGCACCTCCAGCTCTGGCACCCGGAGGCGCGCGTCTCGGTGCTGACGCCCTCGCGGCTCACGTGCGGGCTCTACGAGGCGTACCCGATCGCGAACTGGAAGGCGCAGGCGCCCGACTACGACAAGCTCGTGACGCTCCTCGGCGGGCTGTTCCCGGCGAAGCTCCCGGAGAGGTCCGCGGTGCTGCGCCTCGAGCGCGCGCTCGTCGCCGAGGTCGTCCGAGGCAGCGGCGGGGTGCCGTCGTGACGCGCCGGCCCCCGGGGGTGATCGCGCGACCTCGCGCCCCGCGCCGCGAGGAGGGCGCATGATCTCCACGGCGGTCTCCAGGGACGCGGTGCTCTCGCTGGTCGGGCGCGCCGAGGCGCGGGTGCGCTTTCCGGACCTCGGCTTCGCCGACCCGTGGGCCGAGGCGATGCTGGCCTCGCTCGACGTGGACCCGGCGGGCTTCGACGCCCGCGCGCTCCGCACCTCGACCGTGCGCACCATGGCCATCGATCGGCTCGTCCTCGACTACGTCGCGCGGAGCCCGTACGGCCTCGTCATCGCGCTCGACGCCGGGCTCTGCACGCGGTTCTCGCGCGTCGACAACGGGACGCTCCGCTGGGTGGAGCTCGACCCGCCCCACCTGGCCGAGTTCAAGTGCGCGCATCGCCTCGGCCACGCGTCGGACCGCCACGCCGTCGCGCGGAGCTGCTCGATCGCGTGCACGGGCTGGATGGACTGCCTCCGCGGCGCGGGCGACGTGCCGACGCTCCTCATCGCCGAGGGCGCCCTGGCCCGCCAGGCGCCCGAGGTCGTCGACGCCTTCCTCACGCGGGCCTCCCGGCGCCTCGCGCCGGGGACGGAGCTCATCCTCGATCACGAGGCGTCGCCGCTCCTGGTCCCGCCGCGGGCGCGCGCCTGCTTGGAGCTCCCCTCGCTGGACGGATCCGTGGCGCGCTACCCGCGGCTGCGCCCGTTCAGCGAGGGCGACGCCTCGACCGCGCTCGGGCGCGCGCTGCGCGACGCGAGCCGGGTGCCTCGCCTGCACCAGGACGGAGGCGCCCCGCCCGTCCTCCATCTCCGCTTCGCATGAGCCGGCCGAGCGCGACGGCGCTGCGCCCGAGCCGCGATGTGCCCGCCGAGGCCGGGATCACGAGCGAGCCCGCGCGCTCGCGGGGCAGGGCGCGCCCTCGATCAGTACACGCGGAACTGCCCGCTCAGCGTCAGCAGCGAGAGCAGGTGGAGCAGCCCCGGGTAGTAGCGCGACAATCCGGTCGTCGGCTGGGCTGCCCACGCCGCCTGGATGTACGCGGCGCGATCCTTGGCCGTCGCCACCAGGCCGACGACGCCGTTCACGACGACGAGCGCCGGGTCCCTGCCCTCGATCAGCACGCCGTCGAGCGTGTAGGCCCCGCCGTACCAGTCGATGCCCTGCCTCGAGAAGAACGCCAGCAGCCGGTTGGCCTCCTCCACCTGCCACGGGTCGACCCCGAACCAGATGTGGTCGAGCGCGAGGTTCAGCAGCGTGCGGTAGGACTCCGAATCGAAGTTCGCCGAGCCGGTCACCGGCGTGCCGTCGAAGTGGGCGCGCACCGGGATGAGCCCGGTGCTCGGGTGCGCGGCCCGCCTCCAGTGCTCGCGCGCGCTCTCCGCGGCCTCGGACCAGAACGGGTCGCCCGTGGCCTGCGCCCAGAGCTCGTAGTACGCCGGCATCTCGGCGGAGGGGCGGGTCGTGTCGGCCGCGTCGACGTGCGGGACGTCGAAGACGAGCTTCGTCTCCGGGTCGAAGGTGTTCGTCACACCGTCGTCGACGCCCCCGTTCAGCGTCTCCTTGAACTGCATCACCTCGAGCAGGGCGATCGCCTCCGCTCCGTAATCGATGGTCCCGGTGTCGCTCCCCCAGCGGCCGTGGGCGAACATCAGCGCCATCGCGAGCTGCTGGAGACCGAAGGGATCGGAGCAGAGCACCGGTTTCTCGCTCGACGGCACGTCGCACCAAGAGACGAAGTAGCCCTGCTTGGGGCCGGACGTGTGCTCGTGCCATTCCTTGGCGTACCTCCAGAGCTGATCGAACTCGTCCCGCTTGTCGAGCTGGACGGTGATCATCATCCCGAGGCCCATGCCTTCGGTGCGCACCTGCCAGTGCAGGGTGTCCCAGATGTAAGCCCGATTGGCGTCGTAGGCGTCGTGGTAGAAGATGGCTTCGTTGTATTTATCGCCGTAGAAGAGCTGCTGGAACGTAGCGTCGATCTTCGACGCGATCTCTTCGTCCGTCTTGCCCAGCACGTCGCGGAGCGCGTTGGGGTACTCCTGTGGGCCGGTCAGCGGGCGGAGCTCGTCGCTGGTCATCCGGTCGTGGCCGAGCCAGTCCACCGTGTTCCCGCACGCGGGCAGCGCGCAGAGCGCCAACGAGCCACAGGCAATGCCCGATGCTGCGCGGAACAAGCGGAGGGGGACGGGACAGCGCATGACCCGGAGTTTAATCGTTTACATAGCGTCGTACCCTGGAGGCGAGCACGCTGTTCGGATGTCGTTGTAGAAACGCCTTCGCGCGCTGCGACGCGGCGTCGAGCCGGCCGCTCTTCGCGAGCGCGTCGATCCGCAGGACCTCGGCCTCGAGCCCGAGCCGGCCGCGCGGATGCTCCTTGGAGTAGGCGTCCAGGAGCGCGAGCGCGCCCTGCGCGTTCCCGCTCGCCAGCGTCGAGCGCGCCGCGTCCAGCGCGCTGAGCTCCGCCTTGAGGGCCGCGCTCGTGGAGGCGGGCTTCGGGTCGACCCTGGAGGCCGCGCCGCCGCTGCTGACAGCGCGCGCCGGGGCGGGGATCTCCTCCGGCTGAGCCTCCACCGGCGGCACCGGCGCCGGCACCGCCGCGGGCGCCGGGCGCGCCGCGGCGCGCTCGACC
This sequence comes from Sorangium sp. So ce836, assembly GCF_028553905.1. Classification (NCBI taxonomy): domain Bacteria; kingdom Pseudomonadati; phylum Myxococcota; order Polyangiales; family Polyangiaceae; genus Sorangium; species Sorangium sp. So ce836. Next base: position 9,563,687 of record NZ_CP102233.1, read on the forward strand.
GGACCCGCGAGCGCGCCGCCGAAGCGGTGGACCGCGACGAGCTCCGGCGCCTCAACCCCGCGCCAGGCGAGATAGCCGGCAGGGATGCCGGCCAGCACGCCCACCGTCGAGAGCGCGACGAGGATCTTGGTCCAGCCGAGCTTCACGGCGACCGACGAGGACGCGACGGCCGTCCCTGCCGCGGAGACCGCGGCGGGCGCTGCGACGCTGGCCGACAGCGCGGCGGCGCCGGCGAGCCCCAGCGCGGCCAGCGTCTTCGCGCGCGTCTCCGGTGAAGTCTGGTACGACGCGCCGGCGTTCAGCAGCGCGCGCTCGAGCGGGCTGTCGCTCTCTTCCAGCATGCGGCGTGGTTCGCTCATCGTCTCACCTCGCTCGTCGAAACGAGCTCGAGCGCTCGGACGCGCTCTCGAAAATCGGCCCTGGCCCTTCGTAGCCGAGAGGCCACGGTACCCTGCGGGATCCCCAGCACGCCGGCGATCTCCACCATGCTCATCTCCTCGAATTCGTACAGCACGAACACGGTCCGCAGGTCCGACTCCATCTGGTCGAGTACCTGGTCTAGCATCTGCCGCGCGTGCTTCTGGCTGGTAAGCTGCTCCGGTGTCGCAGCGTCCACGACCTCCGGCGGCTCGGCCGCCGGAAACTCCCGCCGACGCGCAGCGCTGCGTCGCGCGTGGGCGGCCACATGAAGCGCGGTCTGGAGAAGAAAGCTCTTCTCCGCCCCCGGCCGGACGTCGTCCAGCCGCTGGGCTGCGGCGATGAAGGTGCGTTGCACCGCATCGTCGATCTCGGCGGCAGGGGTCCCCGCATTGCGGAGCACCCGCCCGATGAAGTCGAGATGGGCGTCCACCATCCGGCGCAGTCGCGCATCCCGCTGTCTCACGCTCTCTGCCGAAGGCTTCACGTTCGCCGGCTCCAGGTCAGATAAAGCAGGCGATGTCATGACCTCGACGACCATGTTTCCGCTCAGCGCGAGGCGGGGCCTGAGACCCGTGGACGAGGGCTCCGAAGGAACGGCGCCCGGCAGCAGCGAGCGCGGACCAGGTGCCCCGGGTTGCGAGGGGCAGCCTCCGCGACGCGCTGCTTCCAGATGACGTCCATGTCCCATAATTCCCAGGCTGCATCGAAGTGATCACGGAAGTCCAGGCTCAGAAGCTGTGCACGATCCCGACGCCCGCCAGCGGCGAAATCACAGGAGTTTCGCCGACGGCTTCCGCCGGCAGGGAAATGGTGAAGCTCCGACGAACGAGCGGCACACTGGCCCCCGCCTCGATCTCGATGGCGGTGCCCCCGCCGAGCGGCACGGCGGCGCGCGCGAGGGCCCCGGCGCTCCACCACGATCGCACGGCGGAGCGCGGGTGCGACAGGTCTTCCCCCGACGCCGTGAGCCAGCCGCCGGTGACCACGACACACGGCTCTGCGCTGAGGAAATCGGCGATCTGCCAGCGCAGGGGGCAGGCGGTGAGGGCAGCGGCCGCCCAGTGTATCAAGGCGTTGTCGGTGCCCTGCAGGATGTCGTTTCGGGCGTAGTTCAGCGAGAGCCCGAGCGAAGGGCTCAGCGCGCCGTCCGTGTGCGCGGTCGCGCGGGCGAAGAGCGCGCCGCCCAAGCTCGCGTAGGGCGAGACGACCTGCGTCACCAGGATCTGCGCGCCGACCCCGAACGTGATCGGCGGCCGCGGGCGCGGGGCCGCGGGCGGCGGTCGGACGGGTCGCGGCGGGGGCGCGGGCGGCGGGGGCGGCGGCAGGGGCGCGGTCTCCTCGGCCGCCTCGTCGAGCGCGAGCGCCGCGGTGAGCGAGAGCGCCTGGACCACGACCTCGCACGAGGTCGCATCGACGGTGCGCGTGTCCGTCGCGCCGCGCTCGTGGATCACACGGAGCTCGCCGTGGACCCCGGACCCGACGCGCGTCAGCCGGACGCGGAGGCCCCAGGCGCCCTCCCCGTCCTCCGCCTTCCGCACGCGATCCGAGCGGGCGCGGATGGCTTCGTAGAGATCGTCGACCGCCGCGCAATCGGCCGGCGCGTCGAAGTCGACGCGGATGGGAATCGGCGTCGGCGCCGCGGTGGCCGAGGACCAGCCGAGGACGACGAGCTCGATGAACGAGATGCCGTCACCGGAAGCCACGGGCCCGAAGGTGCCACGAACCGCGCGCGAACCGCCAGAAGCTCATGCGCTCCTCGGCGGGGTCGTGCAAAAATCCACTCGTCCGCGCGTCGCGGTGCGCGCGGCGGCGGGGGGTGAGCGGGCAGGCGCTGTGAGCTACCCCATCGTGCGAGCGCGAGATCACGCTCGAGCTCCCCCGAGGCGCTCGAGCACCTCGCGCAGCGAGCCGAGCTCCGCGTCCGCGCCGGTGAAATCCGACGGCGCGGTGAGCGGCGACGGGACGACCCAGCACGTCAGGCCCGCCGCCTTGGCCGACCGGAGCCCGCGCTCGGAGTCCTCGATGACGAGCACGTCGTGCGCGGCGAGCCCCAGCCGCTCGCAGGCGACCCGGTACGGCTCGGGATCCGGCTTTGCGCGCGCGTACTGTTCCCGCGTGAGCGCGAACTCGAACCACCGGAGGAGCCCCGTCGTCGCGTGCGCGCGGTGGAACGGCTCGGGCTTGCTGCTCGTGACGATCGCCATGCGGAAGCGCGCGGCGAGCGCGGAGACGACCTCGCGCACGCCCGGCAACAGGGGATCTCCGCGCGCGATGAGCTCGAGGTACCGGCGATCCCGCTCGTCGGCCAGCCGCCGCACCCCCGCCTCGTCGACGCCGCGCGCGCTGCAGAGGTGCCAGGCGCCGCGCGACTCGACGAGGAACAGCTGACGATAGTCCTCGGCGGTGAGCTCGACGCCGACCGACGCGATCATCTCGCGCGTCGCCTGGAAGTAGAGCCCTTCCGTGTCGACGAGGACGCCGTCGTTGTCCCAGAGGATCGCCTTGAACACGCGGGGCGTTCCTAGCGCCGCCACTCCAGGCCCGCAAGAGAGGGCCGCGGAGCGCGCGCGTCACGCCTCGAGGAGCTGCCGCTCGGCGAGGGCGCGGCGGCGGGCGAGGGCGAAGACGGGCAGGATCACGGCGCCCGTGGCGAGGACGATGAGCGGCGGGATGAGGTAGAGGACCCCGCCCGGCAAGAGGCTCGCGAGCGCCGCGTAGCCGAGCGCGCGGACCGCGCCCCGGGGAGCGCCGGCGGCGAGATCGGGCGTCAACGCCACGTGGATGTCGCGCGCGTGGCGGAACGCGAGGTACGCGACGACGGCGTGCACGTGGCCCACGAGGACCAGGGAGACGCGCACCCATCCGTCGAAGTCCTCGATCAGCTCGCTCCACGTGGCGAACCAGCCGCCGAGGCAGCAGTAGATCGCGAAGTGCAGCGTGAGCGGCGCGAGCACCACGACGCCGGCGAGAGGGAGCGCGACGCTGCGGCGCTCCTCGGCGTCGATCATGCCGCGCACGCACGCCTCGGGCGCCGCGGCCTCGAGCCTCGCGCGATCCGCGTGCACGTCGCCGCTCTGCTGGATCTCGCGGGAGAGCGCCCGCTGGAGCCTCCCGCCGGCGAGCTCCCGGCCCACGACGTAGGCGAGCGCGGACGTCGCCCACGCGGCGAGGAGCGTGATCGTGGCGGCGCCGTCGTCGAGGACGCCGAGGAGCGGGGGCGCGGCGGCGGCCATGGCCACGAGGACCGCGCCCGCGAGGGCGACCTGGCCCGCCAGCGACCGGGCGACGCGGCGGGCGTAGAGGCGACGGAGGTGCTCCGGGATCGCGTCGACCTGACGGCGGTGGCGCGCGAGGAGCGACTCGATATGTAAACGCGCGACGTCCTCATCGTTTCGGTACGTGGCTCTCATGACAGGCTCCCCTCGGGCCCGGTGAACGCCGGCAGACCACGGCGGTTTCCCGGTGCCCTTCGCTCGGGCGGTTCAGCAAGCCCGGTGCCGGGTCGAAAGCCCTGGTTTTTGGCGACTTTCGAGACCGGAGGCCCTGCCGGCGCCCAGCCGGTAGGCGGCCGGTGTCCACGGCGTGGACACCGGCGCCAGCGGCGCTTCCGCCCGCAGAAAGCAGGCGGCCATGCCGAAGGTTTCACCGTCTCCCGACCGTCCTGCCTATCCGCGGGCGCGCGGAAGCGGCGAGACGGCGAGGCGGCGAGGCGGCGAGACGGCGAGACGGCGGAATGCAAACGACCGCGAAGTACAAAGTTCGTGACGCCGCCACCGGAGTTGGTGCTAGCCTCGCTCAAGGTCGATTTTAACAACGCATCCACCGAGGCGGTGCTCCCATGGGTGACAAATCTCCGAAGGCCAAAGAGCGACAGAAGAAGCAGGACGCGGCGGAGAAGAACCAGAAGAAGGTCGCCGCGACCGCCAAGGCGTCGCCTGCTCCGGCCGCGCCTGCCAAGAAGAGCAAATAGTCGGGTCGAGAGGCGCCGCGCTCAGCGCCCTTCACGCCCCGTCTCGACAAAACCCCCCTTACCCGAGCCCCTCCTTCCTCCCGCAGCCGCGGGCGTTCCGGACGCATAGCGCGCCATCGCGGGCAAGCACCGGCCACGCGATGCGTCGCTCTCCACCCGATCTCTCCTCGATCGCAGAGGGCCCTCGACGCAGCTCCTCCGCGCGACGAACCGCCCTGTGCTCTCGGCCTCTCCGCCACTGCGTCTCCTCGCCTCGAGTCGCTCTCTCCGCTGCGCGCTCGGGCCGTCGTGCCCGCGCCGCGCCGGCGCGCCGGCCGGATTTCTTCCGCCGGGCCCTCTTCCTGGCGAGGCGACCCCGCGCTATGAGGCTCGGGCCGTGCGACCCACTCTGCTCCAGGCCGTCGCGCCGCCGCTCGCCGCGCTCGTGCTCGTGCTCGCGCTCTGGGAGGTGCTCGCCCGCGCGCTCGGCATCCCCGCCTACCTCCTGCCGCCCCCCTCGGACGTGGCGCGCGCGGGCGCAGCGGACGCCGCCACCCTGCTCGCCGGCGCCGCCACCACCGCGAAGGCCGCGCTCGCCGGCTTCTGCCTCAGCGCCGCGGTCGGCGTGCTCTCCGCCATCGCGCTCGCCTCGTCTCGCCCGCTCGAGAGGGCGCTCTACCCCTATACCGTCTTCCTGCAGACCGTCCCGATCGTCGCCATCGCCCCGCTGCTCGTGCTCTGGTGCGGCCCCGGCCTGCGCGCGGTCGCGGTCTCGGCGTTCATCGTCTCCGTGTTCCCGGTCATCGCGAACACGCTCACCGGCCTGCGCTCCGTCGAGCCGGCGCTGCGCGATCTCTTCCGGCTCTACGGCGCCCGCCGCTTCGCCATGCTCCGCAAGCTCGAGCTCCCCTCGGCGCTGCCCCACATCGTGACCGGGCTCCGGATCGCGGCGGGCCTCGCCGTCATCGGCGCCATCGTCGGGGAGTTCGTCGCCGGCTTCTCGGAGGACGCCGCCGGCCTCGGCATCCTGGTCCTCTCCGCCTACCGCCAGCTGCGCACGGATCTGCTCTTCGCCGCCGTGCTGCTCGCCTCCGCGCTCGGCCTCGCGCTCTTCGGCGCCGTCGACCTCGCCGGCAAGCGGCTCTTGCGGCGCTGGCATCCTTCGGAGATCAATCGCTGATGCACTCCCGTGACAGCCGCCGGCTGGCCCTCCAGCGCCTCGCCTCCCTCGTCGCCCTCCCCCTCTTCGCCCCCGCCTGCTCGCGCTCGTCGTCGCCCGAAGGCGACGGCCGCTCCTCGGCCGCCTCCCCTCAGGGAAGCGCGCCGGCCGCGCCCGCCCAGAGCGCGCCTGCGGCGCCCGCCCAGGCCGCGCCGACCGCGAAGGTGAAGCTCGCGCTCAACTGGGTCCCGGAGCCCGAGTTCGGCGGCTTCTACGCGGCGCGCGAGTCGGGCGCGTTCGCGAAGGAGGGGCTCGAGGTCGAGATCCTCGGCGGCGGCGCCGGCGTGCCGGTCGTCCAGATGGTGGCCGGCGGGCAGGTGGATTTCGGCCTCGCCGGCGCCGACGAGGTGCTCACCGCCCGCGCCCGCGGGGCGGACGTGCTCCCCCTCTTCGCCGTGTTCCAGACCTCGCCGCAGGCCATCATGACCCACGAGAGCCGCGGCGCGAAGGGCATCGCCGACATCCTCTCGTCGGGCGGCACGCTCGCCATCGAGCCAGGGCTGCCTTACGCCGCGTACCTCAAGAAGAAGTACGGGTTCAACAAGGTGAAGGTGGTGCCGTACGACGGCGGCGTCGCCCGCTTCGTCGCCGACAAGAACTTCTCGCAGCAGTGCTTCATCACCGCCGAGCCGATCGCGGCCAAGCGCAAGGGGAGCGATCCCGCCGCGTTCCTCGTCGCCAGCGAGGGGTTCAACCCGTACGTGGTGGTCGTGATCACGCGCGCGGCGCTCTGGAAGGAGAACCCGGAGCGCGTCCGCGCCTTCATCCGCGCCACGCGGGAGGGCTGGCGCAGCTACCTGCACGATCCGACGCGCGCCAACGAGGTCATGGCCAAGCTGAACACGTCGATGGACGCGGAGACCTTCGTCGCCGCCGCGGAGGCGCAGCGGCCGCTCATCGAGACCCCCGAGAGCCAGGAGAAGGGCCTCGGCGTGATGACCCGCGAGCGCTGGGAGACGCTCGCGAAGCAGCTCGCCGACCTCGGCGTGCTGGAGAAGGTGCCGCCGCTCGACGACCTGCTCGTCGCCGCGCTCTGATCGACGCGGCGGGCGCGCCTCCCGCGCGGCGCGAGGCGAGATCCCGGCGCGCGACTTCGTCTAGAATGCGGCGCGCGCGCCGCGCCCCCACGGCGCCGCCGCGCCACAACGCAAGGGAAACACCGCCCTCCATGGCTTCCACGCATCGACCTCGGGCCAGCCGGCTCCCGTTCGCCTCGCTGCCCCTCGCGGCGGCGTACGTGCCTGCCGCCGTCGCCGTCGCCGTCGCCGTCGCCTCCGGCGCGTGCGGCAAGGAGTTCACGGCGCGCCCGCCCGACGCGTCGACGAGCTCGAGCACCGGCGGCGGGAGCGGCGGGGGCGGCGGGAGCGGCGGCGGGTGCCCGGGCGGCGGCGAGGTGTGCGGCGACGCGTGCGTCGACACGAGGACGGACGCGGAGCACTGCGGCGCGTGCGATGTCGTCTGCTCGGCCTTCGGCGGCACGCCGAGCTGCCATGGCGGCGTCTGCCAGTCGCCGGCGTGCGAGGAGGACCGCGGCGACTGCGACGAGGACCCCGAGAACGGCTGCGAGGAGGATCTCCTCACGAGCCTCTCGCACTGCGGCAGCTGCGACAAGCCGTGCAGCGGCCAGTGCGTGCGGGGCGCCTGCGTCGTGCCGAAGCACATCTCGGCCGGCACCGATTACACGTGCGCGGCGCTCAGCGACGGCACGGTCTGGTGCTGGGGCAGGAACACCTGGGGCAACCTCGGCGACGGCACGCAGCAGCAGGATCGTCGGATCCCGAGGCAGGTCGTCGGCCTCGGCGGCGAAGCCGACACGGTCGCGACGAGCATCTCGTCGGCGCGCTCGCACACCTGCGCGGTGCTGACCGACGGCGCCGTGGCGTGCTGGGGCGCAGGCAACAGCGGGCAGCTCGGCGACGGCGAGGCGATGAACGCCCTCTCCCCCGTGCGCGCGAAGGAGCTCGCGGGCGCGACCCAGGTCGCCGTCGGCGGGAGCCACACCTGCGCGGTGACGACGTTGCACGATCTCTGGTGCTGGGGCGAGGGCAGCTCCGGCCAGCTCGGGTACGGGGACGAGGCCGATCTGTTCGAGCCCACGGTGGTCCTCGACGGCGTGGCCTCGGTGAGCGCCGGCCTCTCGCACACCTGCGCGGGCATGATCGAGCGGATGGGCGAGCGCCTGATGAGCTGCTGGGGCCACAACGAGAGCGGTCAGCTCGGCTCCGGCAACTTCCAGCAGTCGAGCGTCCCGCGGACCATCAGGGGCCTCACCAGCGTCGCGATCACGGCCGCGGGCGCCTTGCACACGTGCGCCGCGCCGTCGACCGGCGCGGCCTCCTGCTGGGGCGAGGGCGCGCAGTTCCGCCTCGGGACAGGCACCGTGAACGTCGAGGCGGCGCCGCGCGAGATCCCGGATCTCGTGGACGTGAGCCGGCTCTCGCTCGGCGCGAGGCACTCCGGCGCGGTGCTGGCGAGCGGACAGGCGCTGCTGTGGGGCGACAACACGAAGGGGCAGCTCGGCAGCGGGAACCAGGAACCCGCCTTCACCCCGCAGCCGCTCGATCTGACCGACGTGATCGAGCTGGCCCTCGGGGCGGACCACAGCTGCGCGCTCAAGCGCACGGGCGAAATGCTCTGCTGGGGAGACAACCGGAACGGCGAGCTGGGCGACGGGACCGACACGCCGCGGCTCGTGCCGACGGCCGTCAAATGGCCGTCGCGGCCGTAGGGGCGGGCTCCGGACGAATCCGGCGACCGCCATGTCACAACCGGATCCCCCCTCTCGTCTTGCCGCCGAGCCCCGGGCTGCGGGGCGGGAGGCACTCATGGACGAGAGGAAGCAAGGCGGGACGAAGATCTCCGGTCGCGCCCGGGTCGTGGTGATCGGGGGCGGGTACGCGGGCGTGGCGGCGGCGCTGCGGATCGTCGGCAAGGCGGCGCGCCGCCGCGTGCCGGTCTCGGTCGCGCTGATGAACCCGTCGCCGCTCTTCGTCGAGCGGATCCGGCTGCACGAGCTGGCCGCCGGCAAGGCGCCCCGCCGGATCGAGCTCGCGCGGCTCCTCGGGGCGCGCGGGATCGAGCTCGTGCTCGGCCGCGCCCGCAGGATCGACGCGGCGGCGCGCGCGGTCGAGGTGGAGCTCGAAGGCGGCGGGGATGCCGGGGCGGAGACGCGGCGGCTCGGCTACGACGCGCTCGTGTACGCGCCCGGCAGCGGGGCGGCGCAGGAGATCGTGCCCGGCGGCGGCGAGCACGCGCTCTCCGTCGCGGACGCCGCGAGCGCGCGCGCGCTCCGCGAGCGGCTGCGCGCGGCGCCGGCCGGAGGCAGGGTGGTCGTGGTGGGCGGCGGGCTCACGGCGATCGAGGCCGCGGCGGAGATCGCCGAGGCGTTCCCCGCGCTCCGCGTCGCGCTCGCGACGCGCGGGCGCGTCGGCGAGGGCCTGTCGGTCGGCGGGCGCGCGTACGTCGGCCGGGCGCTCCGCGAGCTCGGCGTCGCGATCCGCGAGGGCGTGCGCGCGGTCGCCGTCGACGCGAGCGGCCTCGCCGTCGCCCCGGAGGCGGGCGGCGCCGCGCCGGGCGACGGCGCGGCCGAGCGCCTGGCCGCCGACATCGTCGTCCTCGCCGCGGGCTTCCGGCCGGCGGCGCTCGCCGAGCGCTCCGGGCTCGCCACCGTGGCCGGCGGGCGGCTCGCCGTCGACCGGTGGCTCCGCGCGCCCGCGCACCCGGAGATCTGGGGCGCGGGCGACGCCGCGGCCGTGCTCGACGGCGACGGCGCGCCGCTGCGCATGGGCTGCGCCACCGCCCTGCCGCAGGCGGCGTACGCGGCGGACAGCGTCGTCGCCGCGCTCGCCGGCGACGCGCCGCCGCCGCCGTTCCGCTTCGCGTTCTTCATCCAGTGCATCAGCCTCGGCCGGCGTCGCGGGCTCATCCAGCGGGTCGATCCCCGCGACAGGCCGCTCGATCGGGTGATCACCGGCCGCCTGGGCGCGTGGGCGAAGGAGCTCGTCTGCCGCTCCACGATCGCGGCGATCCGCCTCGAGGGGCTCCGCGCCGGCGCTCACGGCTCGCCCGGTCAGGCGCCGCGGCCGCGGGGCGCGCGGTCGCTCGGCAGCGACGCGTCCGGCGAGCGGCTCCCGTCCGGTGCCGCCACATGAGCGCCGCCGCGGGCGTGAGCGCCGAGTGCTTCACGGCGCACCGGCGCTCCCTCTTCGGCCTCGCCTACCGGATGCTCGGCAGCGCGGCCGAGGCCGAGGACGTGGTCCAGGAGGCGTACCTGCGCGCGCGGGCCGCCGGGGAGGTGCCCGAGGCGCCAGGGCCGTACCTCGCCACGATCGTGACGCGCCTCTGCCTGGACGTGCTGAAGTCGGCGCGCGCGCGGCGCGAGGCGTATGTGGGGCCGTGGCTGCCCGAGCCCGTGCCGACCGGCGATCTGCTCGACGGCGGCGGCGCCGCGGCGGGCTACCTGGTCGAGCGCGCGGGCGCGGAGAGCCCGGCGGCGCGCATGGACCGGGTCGAGTCGATCTCGATGGCGTTCCTCGTGGTCCTCGAGAGCCTGTCGCCGCTCGAGCGCGCCGCGCTGATCCTGCGCGACGTGTTCGACTGGGAGTTCGACGCCCTCGCCGGGGCGCTCGGCCGCTCGCCTGCGGCCTGCCGGCAGCTCGTGCACCGGGCGCGCGAGCACGTGGCCGCGCGCCAGCCGCGGTTCCGCGCTACGGAGGCGGAGCGGCGGCGCCTGTTCGAGGCGTTCCTCGACGCGACGGCGCGCGGCGACGCGGGCGCCCTCGCCGCGATGCTCGCCGACGGCGCGAGCGTGACCCCGGACTCCGGCGGCAAGGCCAGCGCGGCGCGCCGGGTGCTGAGCGGCCGCGATCGCATCGCGCGCTACTTCATCGGCCTGTGGCGGAAGGGCGCCGGCGCGATCGTCACCCGCGTCGCGTCGGTCAACGGCGCGCCCGCCCTCCTCGTTTACGAGGGGGCGCGGCTCGCGACCGCCGTGGGCCTCGACGCCTCGCCCGCCGGCATCGACGCGATCTGGCTCATGCGCAATCCCGACAAGCTGGCCCGGCTCGGGGCCGCGCTCCCGCTGCTCCCGTCGCGCGGCCTGCCCGACGCGCGCGCGTGACCGACGCCGGCGCATCGCGCCGAGCCCGCGCCGACGAAACACTGCTCGGCGCGCGGTTCAATGACAATCGGACGGCAATCGGTAACAGGACGCCATCCGCCTGTTACACACACGTGTCAGCACGTGGGAACACGTAGTTCAGCGGGGGCGCAACAAACATGAATGCGCAAGTGCGCAGATGCATCCATAATAAAGACCATAACCTAAGCGCGTCGCGCAGCCGGCCTCGCCGAGACTTCAGAGACCAGAGAAAATTATCTCGACAGCCGATTGGCTTATCGGCATATACTCCAGCCATCATGGACGCGTCTTCGTCTTGACGAGGCCGGGCCGATCGCACCTTGGCTTCTCGATAGCGTTCATCAGCGTTTATTTCGAGCGTTCACTTCGACAACCCCGGTCCGTGAGCCACGGACCCAGGAGGGATCATGTCGCGTTTTATGCAGTCAAAACTATCCCGCTCCAGCAAAACGGGGCTTGTTTGCGGCGCGCTGTCGCTCCTCTCCGTCGCATCGGCGCAGATCTCGGATCCGGCCTGGGCGATGGCGGCGTGGCACGGTGAGATCAAGCCGTTCGCGACGTTCCCGGCGACTCCCGGGTTCCCTGAGGGGATCGCGGTCGATGGCAATCGGGTCTTCGTGTCTGGTCCGGCGACCTTCGGCACTGCGGGCTCGGGGCCGTCGAAGATCTTCGTTTACGACAGGGACAGCAAGGTCCTGAAGAGCACGATCACCGTGGCGGGCGAGGCGCTCGGCGCGGAGCATGCGCTCAGCTGCATCGCCGTCGACGGCCCGGGCCGCGTCTACGCGCTCAGCACGCAGCTCGGCCTGCTGCGCTTCAGGAAGACTGGACATGGATATGTCCAGGAGAGCTACGGCGATCCGCTGCCGGATCTCCCGCCGTGCGCGACGGCTGCGCCGGGAGAGGCGTGCTCGCCGGCGCCCTTCGACGCGACGCCGATCCCGAACGACATCGTCTTCGACGAGGACGGCTATGCCTACGTGACCGACTCGCTCCAGGCGACGATCTTCCGCTATGCGCCCGGCGGCGGCGCGCCGGAGATCTGGTTCCAGAGCGCGGCGCTCGCCGGAGGGGGCCTCCAGCCGTTCGGCGTCAACGGGATCAGGCTCGATCCGCTGCGGGAGCACGTCTATTTCTCGGTCACCTTCTCCCTGGCGAATCCGAGCCTCGGGTCCATCTATCGGCTCCCCCTCGTCGACGCCCCCGAGGAGGCCGATCTGGAGCTGGTCCACGACTACACCGCTGGCGAGGCGCCCGACGGGTTCGCCTTCGGCAAGTCGGGGAAGCTCTATGTCACGCTCGCCGTGGCCAACGCGATCTCGGTGCTCGACGAGGACGGGGACGAGGTGTCGCGCATCGAGAGCTCGCCCTGCGACGAGGTGCCGCTCGACGCGCCCGCCAACGTCGCCTTCAACGACCCGGCGCAGACGCTGCTCATCGTGAACCACGCGCTCCTCAGCGGGAACCCGGACAACTTCGGGGTGCTGAGGGTCTGGGTCGGCGACAAGGCAGATCCGCTGGAGAAGCCGTGGCTGCCTTGAGGCGAGGCGGGTAGCCCGCGAGCGGCCCGCCCCGCGGAACGGGGGCCATCGCGCCTCAGGCGAGCCCTCCGCGCCGGCGCACGATCCAGTGCGCGCCGAGGGCCGCGGCCGCCGCGAGCGTCCAGACCCACGGGGGCAGGAGCGGCGCGACGTGGCGCTCGGCCGCCACCTGCGTCGCGGCCGGCAGCGGCAGCGAGCCGGCGCCCGGCGGGAGCACCGACGCGCCGCCCGTGGCCCTCGCGATCTCCTCCAGGCGGGCGACGTCGGGGCGCGGATCCGCCCACTCGTCGCCGCCGCGCTCGCACGCGAAGTCGCGCCGCGTGGTCGCCCCCTTCGCGTCGCCCGCGCCCTCCGCCGGGACGATCTCCACCGTGGCCGCGTAGCCGCCGGGCTCGAGGCGGCCCGCCGCGAGCTCGACCGGCTCGCCGCCCTCGCCGATCCGCGCGCTCAGCGTCCGCACGACCGCGCCGCTGCCGAGGCGGGCGATCGTCACCTTGGCCTCGCCCCGCTGCCCGGCGAGCGGGCGCAGGACGAGCGTCGTCTCCTCGCCCGCGAGGCAGCCGCCGCGCGGCTCGATCGCGGCGGGCTCGAAGCGGGGGTCGCGCATGAGCCAGCCGAGCAGGGCGTCCCAGAACGCGCCGTGCGCGCGGCCGGCGGAGCTCGAGGCGAACGCGCTGAAGAGCAGGCGGTGGCTGCCGTCGAGGGTCAGCGCGATCGTCCGGCCGCTCTCGTGCTCGCCCAGCGAGAGCACCGGCATCGGCGCGCCCGAGGCCGTCGTGCGGGTCGGGTGCGTCATCAGCACCGTCGCCCCGGGGAGCGGGTCGCCGACCACGTTGGTCCCCGGCATCTCCGGCATCTCGTCGCCGATCAGCGCGAGCAGCGGCGCGAGCACCGGCGCCGCGCGGCCCGCGGCGGTGATGCGCGGCACGAAGGCGCCGAGATCCACGCCGGGCCCGCCGCCGATCTCGAGATCGACCGGCAGCACGCGGGCGAGCCGCGTGCGCGCGTAGTTGCCGGGCACGAAGGCGTTCGGGCCGCCCACCATGATGAGCCCCCCGCCCTTGTCGACGTACTGGGCCAGCGCCGGCAGGTGCTTGGTCAGGCCGTACGGCTTGGCGTCGAAGTCCTGCAGGACGACCGCGTCGAAGCTCGACAGGTGCACGCTGAAGAGCTCGTCCACCGGGAACGGGATGAGCGCGAGCTCGTCCGAGGACGCGTTCACCTCGTCGCCCGGGGTGCGCAGGATGAAGAACGCCACGACGTCGACCGAGGCGTCGGCCTTGAGCCACATCCGGAGCGCGCGCACGTCGTAGGTCGGCCGGCCCGCCACGTGGAGCACCCGGATGCGATCGCGCGCGACGTCGAGCGTGACGTAGCGGACGTCGTTCTCGGGGAGCTCGTCGCCGTCCGGCGCGTCGATCGCGACCTCGAGGATGCGCGTGCCGGCGCGATCGAGCGTCACGCCGAGCTCGACCGTGCCGACGCCCCCCTCGACGTGCGCCGTGCCCGTCGCGAGCGTCGTGGGCGCGCCCTGCTCGCGGAGCTCGCGCGCGACGACGGGGACCGCGTCGCACGCGAGGCCGCCGCTGCAGCCGATGTCGATGCGGAGCGAGAGCGGCTGGTGGGCGACGGCGGCGCCGGAGGTCCGGACCGCGCGCACGCTGGCGTCGCGCGGGGACTCGGTCGCCACCGCGACCGTGTGCACCGGGACGCCGAGCCCCTCCAGCGCGGCCCGCGTCGCCGCGGCGGTGTCCTCGGGGCCGGGGCGGTCGAGGCGGCCATCCGAGACGACGACGAACGCCGACGGCCGCTCGTCGGCGGCGCGGGCGAGCGCCTCGAGCGCGGCGCTGAGGTCCGAGCGGCGCTGCGGCCGGCCTCGCGCGGGCGGCGCGGCGGGAGCGGCGGGCGCCGCCGCGCCCGCGTCCGCGCGCGGCGTCGACGCCGGCGCGGGGCCAGCGCTGCCGCCCGGCGCCGGCGCGGGGCCGACGCCGGCCTGCCCGTCGGCCGGCAGCGGCGCGCCCTCGCCGAACAGATAGCGAGAGAGCCGGACGTCGGCGCGCTTCCCGAGCTCCGCGAGCGCCCGCTCCGCGCTGTCGCGGCGGGTCCCCGCGAGGCCGGGCAGGTCCATGGACCGGGAGCCGTCGACCAGCACCACGACCTTCGGGCCGACGAGGCTCCCGCGCGACGTGACCGCGACCGGGCGGAGGATGGCGGCGAGCAGGCAGAGCACGGCGATCGCGCCCGTGAGCGCCGTGGCGAGCGCCGCGCCGCGGAAGCCGCCCGACCCCGCCGCGGTCCGGCCCCGCGCGCGGACGAGCTCGAGCGCGAGCAGCCCGAAGCTCAGCGCGGCGACGACGCAGGCGACGGCGACGACCGGCGAGGAGAGGTCGCCCGAGGGCGCGAGGCTCTGGGTCACGGCCGCTCCGGGAGCGAGGGAGCACGAGTGGGAGAGGGCGAGGAGGGAGGCTCGCTGGACACGCCGGCGGCGTGGAAGCGCGACAGCGCGAGCAGCGAGTCGAGGGCGCGCGACACGGGCGGAGCCTAGTACATCGGGCCGGGGTGTCCCAGCCCGGCGCTCACATCGACGCCGGGCGCCCCAGCCCAGCGTCATCTCTGCGACCTGAGAGGCAACGTGAAACGACCCAAAGCAACCTTGCAACGCCGGAGATGCCCCGCGTAGGCTCGAATCTGGCCGATGATGCGCGAAGATCTGAGCGAGGCTGTGCGGCTTAGAGAAGAGAACGTGGAGCTCCGCGCGCGCGTCGCGGCACTGGAGAAGGCGCTGGCAGAGCGATCCAGCGGGCGCGCGCCGGACGGAACGGCGCTGGACGGCGCGGCGTCGAACGGCGCGGCGTCGAACGGCGCGGCGTCGAACGGCGCGGCGTCGAACGGCGCGGCGTCGAACGGCGCGGCGTCGAACGGCGCGGCGAGCGCGGGCGATCACGCCGCGCTCGACGGCTTGCCCACGGCGGTGCCGGCGGTGATCTACTGGCGCCCGGATGGCACGGTGACGCACTGGAACGACGGCGCCGAGCGCCTCTTCGGGTGGAGCGCGCGCGAGGCCCTCGGCCGCAGGCTGGCCGACCTCGTCGCCGCGGATCCCGTGTCCCCCGCCGCGGTGCGGGCGTTCGATTCCCCGCGGGCGGAGAGCCGGTTCGCGGCGGCCTCGAGCGAGGCCAGGACGAGAGAGGGGCACGCGCTCCTCTGCAGGTGGACCTACGCCGTGCTGCGCGACGATCGGGGCGACGCGCGCGAGATCGCCGCGATCGTCGACGACACGGGCGACCAGCGACGGAGGGAGCGGACGGTGCACGGGCGCTACCAGATGCTCCTCCAGCTCGTGGACAACGCGCGCAGCTTCATCTTCGTCAAGGACATCGCGGGACGCTACGTCTTCGCCAACCGCGCCTATGCGCAGGCCCAGCCCGTGGAGAAGCACGTCGTCGAGCTCATCGGCAGGGACGACAGGGAGGCGCTGTTCCCCGGTATCGCGGAGGTGCTCGCGGCGAAGGAGCAAGAGGTGATGGCCGGCGGGCGGGTCATGCAGTTCGAGGAGGCCCTGCAGACCGTGAACGGTCAGCTCCACTATTTCACGGTCAAATTCCCGATCCACGACGAGCGCGGCCAGCCGATCGGCCTCGGCGGCATCGTCACCGAGATCACGTCCCTGCGCCGCGCGGAGGCCGAGCGGGCCGCGCTGCAGGAGGAGATCATCGCCACGCAGCAGGCCGCCCTGCGGGAGCTGTCGACGCCGCTCATCCCGCTCGCCGACGGGGTGGTGGCGATGCCGCTGGTCGGGACGATCGACACCGGGCGCGCGGAGCAGATCATGGAGACGTTGCTCTCCGGCATCAGCAGCCAGGGCGCCCACACGGCGATCCTGGACATCACCGGCGTGCGCGCGGTCGACACGCACGTCGCGGACGCGCTGACGCGGACCGCGCGCGCGGCCCAGCTGCTCGGCACCCGCGTGGTGCTCACGGGCGTCCGCCCCGAGGTGGCGCAGACGCTGGTCACGCTCGGCGTGGACCTCTCCGGGATCACCACGCTGAGCACCTTGCAGAGCGGCATCGCGAACGCCCTGCGCCACGCCCGGCGGTGACGGCGAGCTCCTCGGAGGCGCAGGCCGCCGAGGAGATGGCGCGCTCGCGGCGCCGAGGGCAGGCTCACGGCTGGGTGAGGTACCGGAGGAGCGCGGCCTCGTCGCTCGTGATCATCCGCCTGATGCCGTCCTGCCTCGCATAGCGCTGGGCCTGCATCGCGCCGACGACCGTCTGCACGAGCACGCCGATCCTGCGGAAGCCCTGGAACCACCGTAGCCGAAGGCGGGCGATGGCGGCCTCGAACTCGGGATCGTTCCGGCCAGGACCGGCGCGGATGTCGAGGAGGAGGGAGTACCGCGGGCGGTCCAGCCCATCCATGTAATCGACGACCGCACCCATCATTGTATCGAGCTCGTCGAGCGAGGCGAACGGCTTGCTGCTGCGCACGTTCCAGACGATGCCCAGCTGCGCGTCGACCAGGACCGCGTAGTAGTCGTTCTGCCAGACCAGCTTCGGCGCGGGGACGAGGCGGTCCGACATATCGGCTCAGGGCGCCCCGCGGGGCGCAGGCGCGGAGCGGGGTCGCGTGTCGTCGACGGCGCGGCGGCGCATCAGGAACGGCGCGTGCACCTGGTCGTCCTTGTAGTTCGAGCAGAGCACGTACATCGCGATGTTCACGGCGAGCCGGAACGCGCGCTCGCGCTGCGCCTCGCCCCCGGGCGTGACCTCGACGCTCGGACCGCCGCCGTCCGAGCGCGCCAGCGCGCCGGCGAGGTCGTGGTCGGAGAAGATCACCTGCGGCATGCCGCCGCGCACGATCGCCGAGAGCTTCTGCGGGCCCTCGACGCGGCCGACGGCGCGCGGGAGGAGATAGAAGGAACGGAAGACGACGTTCTCCGTGCCGATCGGGATGGGCGAGCCCTCCGGCAGGACGCGGGCGAGCTCGCGCCGCGCGGCGCGGCCGAACGCGCCGCTCCCCGGGGCGAAATCGTCGACGAAGAGCACGCCGCCGAGCGCGAGGAAGCGCCGCAGGCCGAAGACCTCGCGCTCGGTGAGCGGCGGGATGTCGCCCTCGCCGCCCCAGAGCGCGAACGGCTCGGCCAGGAGCGCCGGGTCGTCCGCGCGGACCGTGGTCGGGTTGCGGCGCGCCGGCGCGCTCGTCCGGCGCTCCAGCTCGAACGACCAGCGCGCCGGCGCGGTGGCGCGCACGCCCTCCCAGCGCGCGTTGCCCGTGAGCAGCGGCCTCGGGTTCCACGCCCCCTCCTCCCCGAAGGCGCGCGCGGGGCGCGGCACCGCCGCGAGCAGCAGCGCCGAGACCAGCACCAGCGCCGCCGCGGCGAGGCGGCGGGGCGGCATCGCCGCGGCCAGGCGGCGGAGCGGCGCCGCGGCCAGGCGGCGGCGCCCGGAGCCGCCAGCGGCGCCGAGCTGCCGTATCAATCGAAGTCCTCCACCCGCCATACACCCGCCTCGCGCCGGAGCTTCACCTCGTGCCCACCGGGGATCTGAACCGTCGCGGAGTCGCCCGCAATCCGGACCTCGAGGCCCTCGGGCTGGGCGAGCCCCTCGACCAGCGAGCGGAGGTCGCTCTCGATGGCGCTGCGCGTGGCCGGCGTGAGGACGCGCAGCAGCCCGGCGTAGCTGCGGCGCGCGAGGACGCGGCGCAGCTGCTCGAGCGCCTGCTCGGGCGTGCGGCCGCCCGCGGGCAGCGCGTCGGCGGCCGAGATCCGGAAGGCGCGCTCGCGGTCGTCGAGCTCCAGCGTCGCGATCTCGCCGTCCGGGTAGCGGACCCGGGCGCGGGTCTTGATCACCACCCCGGGCGCCGTGACGCTCCTGGCCTGCTCGGCGAGCTCGGCGCGCGCCTCGGCCACGCGCCGCCGCACCTCCTCGCGCGACATCGCGGTGCGGCTCCGCTCGCTCAGCATGCCGTAGATGGCGTCGGCGTCGCCCCGCGCCGCCGCGTCCGCGTAGGCCCGCACCGCCTCATTCGGGTCGGGGAGCGAGGGCGACGCGCAGGCGAGGCCGGCGAGCGGCACGACGAGCGCGAGCGGCGAGAGGAGGGCGCGCGGCACGGGGGCGAGCCTAGTACATCGGCGGCGGCGCGTCCCAGCGCCGTGGAGGCGCGCCGCGACGGCCGCCGAGGCGCGCCGCGGCCGCCGCGATCGGCCCGCGTGGCGCGCCGCGGCGCCGTGGGGGCGCGGCCGTGGTAAGGCGGCTCGGCCGCGCCTCGACGCCTCCTCGACCCGAACGAAGCCATCGCCGCATGACCGATGTTGTTGGAAAGCTCTGGGGGTTCTGCCACACGCTCCGCCACGACGGCATCGACCACGGGGACTACATCGAGCAGATCACGTACCTGCTCTTCCTGAAGATGGCCGCGGAGCGAGGCCTCGATCTCTCGCGCGTCGCGCCGAGGGCGCCCCGCGGCGAGCCCGAGCCGGTGGACTGCTCGTGGCCCGCCCTGCGCGCGGCGAGCGGGCAGGCGCTGCTCGATCGCTACGCCGAGGTCCTCCGGTCCCTCGAGCAGGCCCCCGGCGTGCTGGGGGAGATCTACGCGGGCTCGCAGCCGCGCTTCAAGAGCCCCGCGAACCTCAAGCGGCTCGTCGACCTCATCGACGAGATCGAGTGGACCGGCCTCGGCGTGGACATCCAGGCAGCGGCGTACGAGGGCCTCCTGGAGAAGGCCGCCGCCGAGGGCAAGAAGGGCGCCGGGCAGTACTTCACGCCGCGCGTCCTCATCCAGTCGATCGTGCGGTGCATGCGGCCCGATCCGCGGGGACGGCCGGGCTTCGCCCTCTGCGACCCGGCGTGCGGCACCGGGGGGTTCCTCGTCGCCGCCTGGGAGTGGCTCGAGGCCGAGGCGCGAGGTGCGCTCGACCGGGAGACGGCGGACCGGATCAAGTCCACGGCGTTCTTCGGTCACGAGCTCGTCGCGCGCCCTCGCCGCCTCGCCCTCATGAACCTGTACCTCCACGGGATCGAGCCGAGGATCGCCCTCGGCGACTCGATCGACGCCCCGCCGCCCGCCGATCGGTTCGACGTGATCCTGACGAACCCGCCCTTCGGCACGAAGGGGGCGCACCAGACGCCGGACCGCGAGGACTTCGCGATCGCGACCGCGAACAAGCAGCTCAACTTCATCCAGCACGTGCTGACGATCCTGAAGCCCGGCGGGCGGGCGGCGATGGTCCTGCCCGACAACTGCCTGTTCGCCGACCAGGCAGGCGCCGTGTTCGAGATCCTCGCCGAGGGCTGCGACCTGCACACGGTGCTCCGCCTGCCGCGCGGGACGTTCACGCCGTACAGCCCCGGCGTGAAGGCCAACGTCGTCTTCTTCACGAAGGGCCGCGCGACGGAGAAGGTCTGGATCTACGACGCCCGGACGGGCGTCCCGTCGATCACCAAGAAGGATCGGCCGCTCTCGCCGGCGCATTTCGCCGAGTTCGAGCGGTGCTACGGCGACGACCCCGACGGGCGGGCGGGGCGCCAGGCGGCGAGCTCCCGCGAGGGCCGATTCCGCAGCTTCGAGCTCCGCGAGATCGAAGAGCGGGAGTTCAAGCTCGACGGGTTCAAATGGCTCAGGGAGGAGTCGCCCGACGACGCCGGCGAGCTGCCGGAGCCGGAGGAGCTGGCGACCGACGCGATCCTGGAGCTGGAAGAGGCGGTCGCCGCGCTCGGCCGCGTGCTCGCGTTGCTCGAGGGCGGGGCGAAGGCGGCCGAGGCGTGAGCGGGCGCCTGCGCCTACCCGAAGCGTGGGCCGAGACGACGCTCGCGTCGATCTGCGCGCACCGGACCGGGAGCTCGAAGCTCATCAAGGGCAAGCTCCACCCCGAGCGGCGGCCCGGGCGCTACCAGGCGTTCAGCGCCTCCGGCCCCGACGTGTGGTGCGACCGCTGGGAGCACGAGGGCGAGGCGATCGTCGTCTCCGCCGTGGGGACGCGGTGCGGGAAGGCGTTCAAGGCGCGCGGGCGGTGGTCGGCGATCGCGAACACCCACGTGGTCTGGCCGGACGGGCGGGCCATCGATCTCGACTACCTGTTCCTCCACCTCAACGACGAGGGCTTCTGGGTGAAGGGCGGCTCCGCGCAGCCGTTCGTGAAGGTGCGCGAGACCTTCGAGCGCCCCTTCGCGCTGCCTCCCCTCCCCGAGCAGCGCCGCATCGTCGCCAAGGTCGAGGCGCTGCTCGCCGAGGTGGACGCCGCGAAGGCGCGGCTCGCCCGGGCGTCGCTCGTCCTCCGGCGGCTCCGGCAGGCCGTGCTCTCGGCGGCGTGCTCGGGAAGGCTCACCGAGGATCTCCGCGCGCCGCCGTCGCTCGCCGCCGCCGCGCCGCCGCCCGCCGGGCTCGCGGAGCCCCTCGTGCGCGCGTGGCCCGCGGCGCCTCTCACGGCGAGCGACGGCGCCGGGGCGCGGCCCCTGCCGGCGTCGTGGGCCCTCTGCCCGCTCGGCGCCCTGGTGGACAACCACGACGGCAGGCGCGTCCCCCTGAACTCCACGGTTCGAGAGCGGCGCCGGGGCCCGTACCCCTATTATGGCGCCTCGGGGATCATCGACTCGATCGATGGCTATCGGTTCGACGGAGACTACCTGCTCGTCGCCGAGGACGGCGCGAACCTCCTGTCCAGGAGCACCGCGGTGGCCTTCGCCGCGAGCGGGCGGTTCTGGGTGAACAACCACGCTCACGTCCTAAAGCCGAAGCCCGGCGTGGTCCTCGGGTACCTCGAGCTGCTCCTGAACTCGCTCGATCTCCAGCACCACGTGACCGGCTCCGCGCAGCCGAAGCTCACGCAGGCGGCGCTCCATGCCATCCCCGCCCCGCTCCCCCCGACCGAGGAGCAGGTCGAGATCGTCCGCCGCGCGCGGGCGCTGTTCGCGCTCGCCGACGCGATCGAGGAGCGCGTGACCGCCGCCGCGGCCCGGGCCGACCGGCTCCCGCAGGCGATCCTCGCCCGGGCGTTCTCGGGCGAGCTCGTCCCCACCGAGGCGGAGCTGGCCCGCGCAGAGGGCCGCGGCTGCGAGCCCGCGGACGCGCTCCTGCGCCGCATCCACGGCGAGCAGGCGGGATCCGGGGCGAGCGGCCGCGGGTGAGGCAGATGGGGAGAGCTTAGTTCTTCGTCGGCGCGGGCGCGCCGTCCTGGATCCACTGGCGGAGGGTCGCGAGCTCGGCGCTCGTCAGGGTCGGCTTGTTGTCCGCGCTCTGCGGCATCACGCCCGTGTTGCAGCTGGCCGTGGCGCTGGGCCTGCATCCGGCGCTCGCCGCCGTCCCCGCGACCTTGCGGTAGAGCCAGCTCTGCTCCGGATCTCCCGGCACCACGAGCTTGAACTGCCCGCCGCCCTTGGCCGGCTTGTTGACGAGGCCCGCGACGATGTCCGTCGAGCTGATCTCGCCGCCGAGCGACAGACCGGCCTGGGGACCGGTCGACGGCGCGGCGTGGCACCCGCTGCACTTGTTGACCATGCTCTCGAAGATCGGACGAACATTGGTGTGGAACACGCCCGACTCCGTGGGCAGGGGGTCGACCGGGTCGGGGGTCAGCTCAGGATTGATGACCCGAGCGATCGCGTCCATCTCGTAGCACTGGGCCGCGATGGCGTCCTTCAGCTTCTGGTCGTCGGGCGACAGGCCCTTGGCGACGCGGTACTTCTCCCAGACCTTGTCGATCCAGCCGTGCAGCTTCCAGAACATGTAGTTGTCGATGTTCGTGAACTGGTTGCCGAGGCCGTGGTCGGTGTTGTTGCTGCGCACCCACTTGAAATGGAGCTCGCCGTGCAGGCCGCTGGCGCTCACGCTCGCACCGGGGATGGCTTGACCGGCGAAGCACTGGAGCCACATGCCGAACGCGCCCTCGTCCGGGAAGCGGCTCAGGTTCTCCGGCTTGTCGATCTCGTCGGCGATCTTCGCGTTCGCGATCGTCGTGGCGCTCCAGGGCCTGAAGTCCGCTCTCCACTGCTGGGGCAGCTCCTCCGCGCTCGTGGGGAACTTGTCGAAGCCCTCGAACTGCTCCGAGTGATTCGGCCAGAGCTGCTTCAGCGACTGGATCATGTGCCGATGCATGGCGAGGAACTGGAAGCCGTCGCCCGTGGTCTTGCACTCCTGGTCCGACGGGACCGGGACCGACGAGTTGCAGATATCGACCCTGCTCATCCCGCCGAGCGCACCGGGGCCGCAGCGCCGGATGCTGTGCCACTCGAAGTGGGCGGCCTGCCATTCGTTCTCTTGCATCCAGGCGATCACTTCCGGCTGGACCGTGAGATCGGTCTGGCCGTTCTTGACGAACTCCGCCGGGCCGTCCTTGATCGTCGCGTCGCTGGGATGGGGATCGAAGCCATCCAAGCAATGATCCTTCGGGTGCGTGACGCCGGTCCCGCTCGATTCGCCGCCGCCGCCGCTGCCGACGGCCGGTCCGGCGGACGAGGAGGTCGTGGTCGCGGAGGAGGAGGTGGGCGCGCCGCTGCCGCTGGCGACGGAGGTCGCGCCGCCCGCTCCGCCCGCGCCCTCCCCTCCCCCAGCGGTGCCCTCCGCGTCGGGATCTCCGCTGCTGCAGGCTCCCAGCAGAAGGGCCGTGACGCACGAGACGAGACAGAACGTGCGCTGCGAGATCTTGCCGAATGACACGGTGGACAAGCCTGCCTGATCGTTGATTCGCATGGTGCTCCTAGTGACCGCTGGATGCCTGGTGCGTGCTCCCGCGCAGCCGCTGGGCGAGACGCCGGATGGGGGGGCGTCAGGCAGCGGCTGGTCGCATCGCCTCGCACGAGGCGTCCGAGCAGAAAGGCGAGTGTAAAGTTTGTTGAAAAGGATCGTCGCCGTCGTTGGATGAGCCGAGGGAAAAGGAAGAGCGAAGCGACTCCGAGGATGTCAAGGGCGCATCGCCACGCTCTCCTCAGGTGACAAAAGGTTCCTTGCGCGATCCGCCTCCCTCTTGAAAAAGTGACGCTGATTCAAGAACTTACCCATGCATCGAAGAGCGCATCACGCCCGTCAGGCATCGAGCGTTTGTGTTGGGCACGCGTGGCGACCTCTGCCTCCCCAGCCGTCTCCAGGTGGAGCCAGCCCCGATCCCGATCATCGGCCCGGGATCCTCTGCGAAACAGGCTCATCCGCGGAGGATCCAAGAACGCTCGCGCTTCAGGGACATCAAAACCTGCCTTCCTCAAGCTCTACGCAGGCAGCACACGGCGCCCTCGCCGTGGACCACCCCACCCCTGACATTCCCGCGGCTCCGAATTTTGATCACTCGGACTCGCTGATCGTATCGATACCGCGTCCAGCAGAACATTTTCACGAGACGAGACCATGGGTGCGGCAGGCCTGCGCCCCGGAGTGCGTGTTCCACTGTGCCCGATGAAGTTTGATGGACGCGCTCGCAGACGCGGGCTCCTCGCCCGGGCCCGGCGGGCTCTGCCGTTCGGTCGAGCGGCGTCCTCAGCCTGCGGGGGGAGGCGCCTCCCCGCGGATCACCTGACGCACCGTCAGGACGGCCACGCGGCCCGCCTCGCGCTCCTCCGCGAGCCAGCCCAGGAGCGTGGAGAGGTCCTCTTTCGAGATGCTGTAGTCGTCGCAGGCGTCACAGATATGGTGGAAGGTGAGCTGTATCCATCCGCCCTCCTGCTGCGCGCGGCGGACGAGCGCCTGGATCGTCGGGAGGCGGTGAACGCGGCGGAGGGAGCCGGGCGTGCGGGTGGCCATGGGGTCGCGCGGCGGGATGGTCTCCGCCGGTGCGCAGAGGATGCACGGGGGCATGCCGAGCCCGCCCGCCCTCCTGGCGCTGTCGTAACCGCAGGAGCGCACCTGCTCTTCGCTGACACTGTCGTAGTGGCCCGCGGGGTACGCGAAGTCGCTCACGTCGAGGCCCAGCGCGAGGAGCGCGCGGCGATCGTCGCAGATCTGCCGGCGCAGCTCTCCGGCGGGGAGGCCGGGCAGCGGCGCGTGATCGACGGTGTGGCCGCCGATCTCATGGCCGTCGGACGCGAGCGCGCGGAGCTGCGCGACCGTCAGGTAGCCGGGACGGTCGAGTCGACCGCTGTTCACGAAGAACGTGGCATGCATCCGGTGCTCGGCGAGGATGGCGCGCGCGGAGAGCTGATTCGCCAGGGTATCGTCGAACTCGAGGGACACGACGGCGACGCCCGGGGGATACCCTGTCAGGAGGATCGAGGCGAGGAGGACGGCGGCAAGGCACGCCCCGATGCACAGCAGCACCGCCTGGTCTTGGCGCGCCGCGAGGCGCCGCGCGCCGCCCTTCTTTGTGCGCAGGCTCTCCACACCAGACACCGCCGTATCATCGGCCGTGCCTGCGCCGACGCCGCCAGCGATCGGGCCACGTCTTCAACAATAGATTTGAACCGCAGAGGCACAGAGGACACGGAGGAGAGAGAAAGAAAAGCGCTCTTTCTCCTCTTCTCCTCTGTGCCCTCTGTGGTTTGTCTTCTTTTGCTCTTGGCGGCACGACCTACAAAGTGGCGTGCGAAGCCGCGCGCTCACCGAAGGGGTACGTCGGAGCGGCCAGATTCGCCTGATTCCTGAGCAGTTTTTCTGGATTCAGGGCAAGATCGTCTTATTTTTTGAATTGATTTTCTCGATTTGGCTGCAATTTATCCTGATTCGACCGATAAATTTCTAGATGAAGCTGTTGTACATCCAGAAACCCGGGCATATTTTCTAGATTTCCTGGATCTTTGTCTGATTTTCTGGCTAGGATGTCTCGATGCCCCTGGTCCCCACGCCCCCCGCCGCCCCGCGCGGCTACAGCGCCCTGGAGCTGGCCCGCGCCGCCGGCGTGAGCACCGGCACGATCAAGCACTGGTTCGCGGAGGGGCTGATGGACAAGCCCGCGTTCCGCGGCCGCCGCACCACGTACGGCCGCGAGCACCTCGTGCGGGCGCTCGCGATCAAGAAGCTGCGCGAGCACAACCTGCTGCTCTCGGAGATCAAGCGGAAGCTCGCCGCGATCCCGCTCGAGGAGCTGGCGAAGGAGGTGCTGCCGCCGGAGCCGCCCGCGAGCGCGGCGCCCGGCGTGGGGGAGCACGCGGCGGAGATCGGTCGGGCGTGGCGGCGCGTGGAGCTGATGCCGGGGCTGGAGCTGCACGTGCGCGCGGACGCAGGCGCGGTGGTGCACCGGATGGCGGCGGAGATCCGCGAGACGTACGGGTGTGAGCGCGAGGAAGGGTGAGCGAGGGGCGGCTCCGCGGAGAGCGCGAGCGCCGGTCGCGCTCCCCGCAGCCGGCGCTAGCCGCTCGCCTGCCGCGCCCCGAGCGCCAGCATCGCGTCCCAGAACATCTTCTCGTAGGCCTGAAATAGCCGGGTCGTGCGGCGGATCGCCCGGGGCTCCACGCCGCGGTCGAGCCCGTCCTGCACGATCGCGACCGCGGTGTCCTCGAACGACGGCAGGTTCGCGAACGCGTCCAGGAACGCCGTGTGCTCCGGGCCGAAGCCGTACCGGTCGCGGAGCGCCTTCCCCATCCTGCCGCAGCTGAACCCCCAGGCAGGGAAGTTGATGAGCAAGGCACACGCGATCTCGGCCGCCGAGGCGTTGGCCGCCGCCCAGGCCATCTGGGTGGCGTAGGCGAACCCCTCCGCGGTGACCTCGTACCGATCCAGGTCGTCCCTCGTCATGCCGAGCTTCTGGCCCATGGCGGCGACCCCGGCGGGCGCCGCGAGCTCGCCTTGGAGGACGCCGCTCCAGAAATCGCGAAAGGGCGTGTCCGCGAAGCGCTGGAGCATCATCGCCATCGACCGCATGTCGCTGAGCACCACATGGTGCTGGTGGCCCGGAAACGCCTTCAGCCCCTCGAGCGTGATCTCGCCGCGCTCGATGGCGCCCGGATAGGGGTGCGCCCTCAGCCGATCGTCGATGTCGCGGAGCTCTTCGCGGATGTCCTTCACCAGCGCGGTCGCGGCCTTCATGGATGACGTCCTCCGATCGGGCCCCATCCTACCACCGCTCGGCCCCCGCGTTCCCGCGGACGTGCGCGCGGAGCTCGGGCCATGGCGGCGGCAGCGCAGATCGCGGTCACGCCCCGTCCGGAGCGCGCTCCTTCGCGCAGCAGCGCTCGACCCACGCGACGATGCGGCGGCTGTAGAACACCCGGTGGCTCGGCTTGCCGCGCTCGGCGAGGTGGTGGTCGCCGCCTGTCGTCCGTTCGTCCGTTCGCGCGGGGCGCGCCCTCCCTGGGAGGCCGCCCGGCGGCGCGTCAGGCGCGCTGGGCGAAGAAGCGGGCGTTGATCTCCCGGTAGTGCTGCCACTCGGCCGGCAGCTCGTCTTCATCGAAGATGGCGTCCACCGGGCACTCGCCCTCGCAGGCGCCGCAAGAGATGCACGACTCGGGATCGATGTAGAGCTGGAGGCGCGCGAGGCGCGTCTGCCGCTCTTCTTCCGGGAGCTCCGCGATGCGCGCGATCTCGTCGGCCGGGATCGGGCCGTGGATGCACTCCACGGGGCAGACGGAGACGCACGCGGTGTCGCAGGTGGCGATGCAGGGCTCGGCGATGACGTAAGCCATGAGGGATCCTTTCCGCGGAACGATCGCCCGCGCTCTCCTCGCTCCTTTGTGCATGTGCACGGCGCATACCCGCGCCCCGAACGGCCCTTTCCCGGGCTCGCGCCGGCCTTGTGCGGCCCTCGCAACGCCCCTACGGTGCCGCGCAACGCCATTTCGGTGACGTCGTTCCCCGCCCGATGACCGCCCCCGCCGATCGCGCCCTCCTCCTGCTCGCCGACCTCGGCGAGGCCTCGGCGCGCGCGCACACGGAGGCGACGCTCGTCCCCGCGGTGAGCGCCGTGCTCGCGCGCCACCTCCCGCTCCGGCGGCTCGATCTCCGCCGCGGCGCGGCCGCGCCGGGCGCGCCGGAGATCCGGCGCGGGGCGGGCGGCGAGGCGATCGCCGTCTTCGCGCTCCGCGACGCGGAGGGCGCGGTCGGCTGCGCCGCGATGGAGCTCGGCGAGGGCGCGGCGCTCGACCTCTCGCCCGCGCTGCTCGAGGCGCTGGGGCGCCTGCTCGCCGTGGCGCTCCGGCAGGTGCAGGTCCTCGGGCGCGTCGCGGCGATCGCGCGCCGCGCGCAGGGCGAGAAGCGGGCGCTGAAGGAGGAGCTCGACCGCGTCGCGCTGCCCCGGGAGGTGGTCGCGAGGGGCCCGGCGATGCGGGCGATCTTCCTGGAGATGGTGCCGCTCGTCGCGCGGCAGGACACGACCGTGCTGGTGCGCGGCGAGACCGGCACGGGCAAGGAGGTGATCGCGCGCCGCATCCACGCGCTCTCGCGCCGCGCGGAGCGGCCGTTCCTCGCGGTGAACTGCGGCGCGCTGCCCGAGGGGCTCGTCGAGAGCGCGCTCTTCGGCCACGAGCGCGGCGCGTTCACGGGCGCCGCGGCGCGGCACCTCGGGACGTTCGAGCGCGCGAGCGGGGGGACGCTGCTGCTCGACGAGATCGGCGAGCTGCCCAGGGCGGCGCAGGCGAAGCTCCTGCGCGTGCTCCAGGAGGGCGAGATCGAGCGCGTCGGCGGCGAGGGCGCCGTGCGCGTGTCGGTGCGGGTGATCGCCGCGACGCACCGGCCGCTCGAGGCGATGGTGGCGAGCGGGGCGTTCCGCGAGGACCTGTACTACCGGCTGCAGGTGTTCCCGATCGTCGTCCCCCCGCTGCGGGAGCGGCCCGAGGACCTGGAGCCGCTCACGCGGGTCATCGTGGAGAAGGTCGCGGCGAGCTTCGGCCGGCGGCCGCCGCGGGTGAGCGCGGAGGCGATGGCGCGGCTGCGGGCGCACGACTGGCCGGGCAACGTGCGGGAGCTGGAGAACGTGATCGAGCGGTCGATGGTGATGTCGACCGGGGACGAGCTCATCCTGTCCGCGCCGCTCGCCGCGGCGCCGCGCGAGGCCGGGCGCGCGATGACGTACCGGGAGGCGGCGCAGCGCTGCATCGAGGACGCGCTGCGGGCGTCGGGCGGGAAGATCTACGGGGAGGACGGGGCGGCCGCGGCGCTCGGGCTGAAGCCGACGACGCTGCAAAGCAAGATGCGGAAGCTCGGGATCCGGCGGGTGGATGGCGAGAAGGGATGACGCCGCAAGGTAGCGAATCGCCTCCCGCCCTCTCGGGGTACCACGCTAGAGCGACAAACGTGTTGAAAGTCAGCTAAATTCAACAGATTGCAGCACCAGCCGGAGCCGCCGAGCAACAAGCTGGAAGAGCATGGCATGCTGCAAGAGGAGATACCGCAGGGGCGCAAGAGGCGCAAGGGGACAGAGATGGGATTTTTTATTCTTCTCCTCCCCCGCGCCCTTTGCGCCCTTGCGGTCATCTTCCCATGAATCGATTTTTGCCCACTTTCAATGCGATCGGCGTTCTAACAGGTCAGGGCTGTTGGCGCTGACGCGCAGCTCGCACGAGCTGGGCAATGATGGCGGGAACCGAGGAATGATCGGGATAAGTTATCACCTGGACCTGTGGGAACTTCTCTCGGACTTGAGCCGCGCAATCGCGGTGGAGCAACGCGAATTTTTCGCCTTCCGCGGCGCCAGCGTACCGAGCCTGCCTCATCGCGAGATCGAGATCGAGCGGATCGGATAGACCAAAACCGAGGAAGAGGATAGCCTGGGAATCGAAAACAAAACGAAGCAGCGAGAGATACTCCTCATTCTGTCGTAGGCGTTCGTATTCGAGGCCAGTGAGCACGACGGTATCCGGACGCGACGCGCACCCGTGGAGCTTTAACAATGGGCGATGTGCGCTCACAGCTGCGAGATACTCTCGTGCCTGTCGAGCCTCACGCCATGTGAAGACCGGGGTCCCCGGCGGAGCCGCGTATTGAAGCACGAAATCGTAATTGGTGGTCAAGATTCACTGAACCGGCATCTTGAAGAGCAGCCGGTTGGCGCGACCAGGGGAGATTACGTGCGGCGAGAAGAGATCGAAGATGGCTCGCGGATAGTAGACGGTTTCTCCCAGCGCTCGCCGGAAGAAATCCATGTCGGCGAGCAGCTCCTCCAGGGTCACGGTCTGCCTCGGCTCGACGGACCGACCTGCGTAGTGAGCTACCGCGTTCGCAAGTCGCCGCGGGACCTCGCCCCAGGACGGCAAGGACGACCATCCAAGCTTCGGAGGGTACTTCACGGCGACATCCTTCTGCAAGGACATTCCCGATCCGACCAGCACTGTCAGCCGTCCTGTGACGCACGCCTCGATCAGGCGAGGCGGCAGGTGAACGCCATCGGGGGGAGGAGTGTGTTGGACGAAGGATTCGTCCTCGGCATCGTCTGTCTGGGGGGCCATGGCCTGAGGGCGGCGCCCCAGCAGGAGGGCACGAACGCGATCCAGGACTGCGCTGATCGCGTCCCGTTCGACGGATGAGACACCCTGTGCAGCTAACCTGGTCGCGCAGCGAGAACAGATGTAGGCGGCGCGCATCTTGAGCGCGCGGTCGGGCTTGTTCAGACAGAGATCGAAGAGGCACCCGACCGTCTCGTGGAGGACATCCAAATCATTGCAGCCAGCGATCGCGAGCAGGGTCGTGAGCGCGAGCGACGTCAGGATGTTGGCGTCCGGAGCTCCGAGCGGAGTCTCACCCTGCTCGTTGACGAAGGCGATGGTCCAGTCCGCGACCGAGATGACCGCTCGCCGTTGCTCCGCATGTGTGAACCAGTTGTCGCTCAGCCGTCGTCCAGTCACCACGATCTGCGGGTCGGAGACAGCGGCCTGTGCGAAGAACCTCGTGACATTGAGCCGCTCGACGCTCACTGGCACTTCAGTGTCGCCGCAAGGCTCTATGCGGATGACTCCCTGTGCAGCGTGAAAATGGGCCAGCGCTCGCTCCAGCTGTGCCCGCTGCTCCTCATCGACGCAGTTGGTGAAGACGCGTACGGATCGCAGCATGGGCCTCCTGGATGTAGGGCGCGCAGGACTTCGCGCGCTTGCGCTGACGGACTCGGTGCTCCCGGTCAGGCTAACAAGGCGGCGGAAGCGGCGGCAACCCTCCGCCGCTTCCGATCCGCAAACGCCGCCGCGAGGTCGCGCGCGCTGCCGACCTGCGCCGAGCACCGCCGGGCCTCCTACGCTCTGGACCGTCGTCGTCGCTTCGACGCACGCGTCAGCGCTCCGCGACGGCGAGGCGCTCGATGGCGCGGACGCCGCGCTGCGGGGGCCAGTAGCGCGCGGCCCAGTCCACGGTCGACTCGTCGGAGAGCACGCGGAGGCCGGCGCGCGCGAGGAGCTCGCGCATCTCCTCGCGGGCGAGCGGCGTGCGGACGGGCTCGCCCAGGGAGCGGAACATGCCCCTGATCACGCGCTCCGCCCAGGCGGGGAGCTCGGCGTCGGGGAGCATCCCGTAGGTGAGCGCGATGCGGCTGCCGGGCGCGGAGAGCGCCGCCGTGAGGCGCAACGTCGCCTCGATCGCCTCGCGCGTCAGGTAGACGGTCACGCCCTCCCAGATCCAGAACGTGGGCTCGGCCGGGCGGAAGCCGGCCGCGAGGAGCGCCTCGTCGAGGCGGTCTCGCTCGAAGTCCACCGGCACGCGCGCGAGGCCGCGGGCCTTGAGCTCCGGCGCGGCGCCCGGCGCGCCCGCGGCGCTGCCGTCCCCGCGCGCGAGCGACGCGAGGCGCTCGACCTTGTCGCGCTGCGTGCTCGGGTGATCGACCTCGAAGACCTGGACGCCCGCGAGCTCGGGCAGGCGCATCGCGCGGCTGTCCAGGCCGGCGCCGAGCACGACGAGCTGGGAGGTGCCGCGCGCGGCGGCCTCGCGGAGCGCGTCGTCGATCGCGCGGGTGCGGAGCGCGACGTGGTAGCCGACGCCGAACGTGGCGACGCCGATCGCGCGGTGAAGGGCGCGGGCGGCGGCAGGAGAGCCCGCCGCCCGCGGGAGCGCGCGCGCCGGCAGCGCGAGCGGCCACGGGACGAGGCGGGCCGCGAGCGGGTCGGGCGCGAGGCGGTAGGGCTCGGGCATCCCGGTGTAGAGCGCCCGCAGCGCAGCGACGATGGAGGCCGTGAGGCTTGGACGTTGAGATCGCACGAGGTGCCCGGGTTCGCGGTGGGCCGCCCGGGGTCGTCCGCGGCGGCGCCCCGGCAGCGTACATGCCACGTCGCCAGCGCGCCCGCCTCCCGTCGTTCGGTTCCCGCTCGGCTCCAGGTCGCGGTCGCTGCGGCTCGCACGCCCTGCGTCAGCGCGCTGTCGCTGCGGAGATCCTGGGCGCGGAGAGCCGCGGTCGCGGCGCCGCACCGAATGCACCGGTTCTTGCCTGCCACGCGGCCGCGGCCGGTAGAGCCGCCATGGCGTGTCGATAAATTAACGGTTGCCCTTCACGTGAGGTGCGGGGCTGCACCCCTTCTTCAGGAGTGTTGAGCATGAGAGCGAGTCTTGCTTGCGGCGCGATGGTCATCTTGTTTGCCCAGGCAATGCTGGGATGCGGGGATGATACGGATCCCGGTGGAACCGGGCCGTCGAGCTCCTCGACGAGCGGCAGCGGCGGCAGCGGCGGCACCGGCGGCGGCACCGGCGGCAGCGGCGACGGTGGCAATGGCGGGGGCGGCGCGGGCGGCAGCGGCGGTGAAGGGGGCAACGGCGGAGGCGACGCCATCGCCTGGACCCCTTGCCCGCTCTTCACCGACGGCACCGGCGAGGACGCCGAGTGCGCCGAGATCCCCGTCCCACTCCGCTGGGACCAGCCGGAAGGCAAGACCATCACCTTCTTCGTCAAGCGCAAGCCCGCCGCGGCCCAGCCGAGCCGCGGGCAGCTCTGGCTCCTGAACGGCGGGCCGGGGTACTCGGGCGCCGATTTCGAGCCGACCGTGCAGTTCCTCGCCGGCGTCGACCCGACGCTCGACATGTACATGCCGGACCACCGCGGCACCGGCCGCTCGAGCCGCCTCGGCTGCGCGGACGGGGAGACGCCGGAGAGCGAGGCCGGCAGCTATCTCACCGACGCCGAGCTGGCCGCTTGTCTACCGTCGATCAAGGCCGAGCTGGGCGACGACATCCAGGGCTACACCGTGACGAACGCCGCGCGCGACGTCGGCGAGACCATCGCGCGGACGCGCGCCCCAGGCGGCGACGTCATCGTCTTCGGCGGCTCCTACGGATCGATCTGGGGTCACCGCTACCTCCAGCTCTATCCCGACCAGCCAGCGGCCGTGTCGCTCACCGCGCTGGCCGTCAACTCGCAACTCTCGGACATCGATGTCTGGCTCAACGACCTCGGCCAGCGGTTCATGGGCCTCTGCGGCGACGACCCGTCCTGCTCGGAGAAGCTCGGCGCCGACCCGTGGGCGACGACGACGGAGACCCTGGACGCCTTCGACGAAGGCGCCTGCCCGGAGGTGGCCGCGCTCGGATATGACCGGCCGGTCTTCCAGGCGCTGTTCGCGCAGCTCCTCTATCAATGGGCGCCGCGGCCGCTCATCCCGGCGCTGATCTACCGGCTGGACCGGTGCTCTCCTGCCGACGTCGCCGCGTTCACCCACCTCGCGGGGATCCTGCTCGCTCCCCTCCCCGAGCCGCTCTCGCCCTCCCTGCGGTTCTACTCCCCGGTGCTCCGCAACAACATCATGCTGTCGGAGCTCTGGGCCGACCCGCCGCCGCCCGCGTCCGAGATGCTGGAGTACCTCGCGGAGGCCAACGTGGCTCTCGGGCTGACGGACGACGCCGCCGCGGTCCACGAGAGCTGGCCGCGGTACACCCCGGACGCGTACGCAGGGCAGTGGGCCACGACGAGCGTGCCCCTGCTGCTCCTCCACGGGGGGCTCGACTTCATCCCGAGCGCGATACCGGAGGCCGTCGAGCGCCACTTCACCGGCCCGAACCAGACCTTCGTGATGATTCCGCGGGCCCCCCACGGCCTCGAGAGCCCGACCAGCAGCGGCGCCTCGTGCGACCTGGAGATCCTGCTCCAGTTCATCGCCGATCCCGAGGCGCCCCTCGACACGTCGTGCACGGAGCGGGTCCTGCCCCTGGATTTCAGCGTCGATCCGACCCTGAGCGCCGCCTACCTCGGCACGGACGACGCATGGGACGGCGACCCGGGCGCGGCGCGGCGCGCGCCCCCCGCCGCGCTCGCGCCCGCGCTCGTGCGCCTGCGCGAGGCGATCGCGCCTCGATGATCGCTGCATAGAGTTACAACAAGACTAGATCCGGAAGAACGTCTCCCGGGGCGCGGCGAATTCTGCTAGAGCTGTGACCCGCGTCGAGCGCTGATCGCGCCCCGACGCGAGCGGCGGATTCTTAAGACGACGGCGAACGTGCCGCGCTGCGGCAGCGCAGCTCCGGCGAGCGCGCCTATCACCTTTCGGGCATCGACATGACTTCTTCTTTGCATCGCGACATCGCACGCTTCACGTGGGTTGGGATCTCCTGTCTGGCCCTGTCCGCCGCGGCGGCGGGGTGCTCGGACGACGGGAACGGCGGCTCGGACGCGGGGGGCGCCGGCGGCTCCGGCGCGGGGACCGGCGGCGCGTCGAGCGTGAGCTCGGGCACAGGCAACCCCAGCGCCAGCAGCAGCAGCGCCGGCGGCGGCGCCAGCAGCAGCGCCACGACCAGCAGCAGCACCACGACCAGCAGCAGCACCACGACCAGCAGCAGCACCGGGACGCCGAGCGCGACGAGCACCACGTCGAGCACGGGCACCGGCACGCCGACCGGCGCGTGCCCGGCGACCGCGACGTTCTGCGCCGACTTCGAGGGCGACGGGCTCCCGGAGGGCGCGACGTACCGCCCGTCGTACCAGGCGGCCGACGCGCTGAAGAACATGGAGATCGACGCCTCGATCGTCCACGCCGGCGCCCGCTCGCTGCACGTGAAGCCCGGAGGCGGCGGCTACGACTGGAGGATGCTCTCCGTCCCGGCGCCCGGCCCGACGTTCTGGGTCCGGCTCTACGTGCGCAGCAGCGTGGATCTCGGCCAGTCCGACCACAACGCCTACTTCCAGGCCATGACCGGCACCGGCGAGCCGAACGAGGGGGACAACGTGGAGGTCGCCGAGCAGTACTGCCAGATCGTCCTGAACCTGCACGACGATGTCGTCCTGCCGATGGGCGGCGACTTCCGGTGCGGGAGCGGCGGCGCGAGCCTCCCCAAGGACCAGTGGCACTGCATGGAGGCCTACTTCGACGGCACCAAGGGCGATGTCCAGATCTACGCCAACGGCACCAAGATCATCGACAAGACCGGCTGGAAAAAGCTCGACTTCAAGACGTTCAGCTTCGGCTACCTCGGCTTCCACGGCCCCGCGCGCTCGATGTGGTACGACGACGTGGCGGTCGCGTCCGAGCGGATCGGCTGCGCCACCCCCTGACACGCCCGAGCGCCGGCGCGCACGTGGCGCCGGCGCGATGCTCTCTCCGCGGTCCCTCCGGCCCTCGCGCCGCGCGACCTCCTCCACCGCGCCGAGATCGGCCCAGGCGGTCGCGAGCTTCCCCACCTCCTCGTGGCACACGGCGAGGTCGAGGAGCGCCCCGGGCTTCGGCTCGAGGCGCTGGCTCTCCTCCGCCCTCCGGGCGCGATCGGCGGCGAACGGGCCGAGGCTGGCATGGATGGGCTTGCTCCCCCGCGCGGCCGGCTCCATAGCCGACCGGCCGTCGCGCCGGCGCGACGCGAGCCGGGACGAGGACATGCCCGTGATCTCGGCACAAAGGTAGATGCGATGCCGTACTTCGTTTTCCGGAATTTCCCCGACGATACGCCGATCCCCGACGACTGCTATAGCTGCGACGGTTCGCCGGACTGGGCGGCATTGCTGGAATGGATATGCCCCGACCTCTCGCGCGACGAGGCGGAGCGCCTCGCCGTCATCGGCGAGGCGAGCGGAGACCAAGCGGACGTGGCGGGCCTGAAGCGGCTCATCGAGGCGCACGCGAGGCCAGAGCCGCACGGCGCGGAGCGCCCGGACGCAACGACGTGAAGGCGCGGCGGCGCGACGACGGGAACGACCGATGAAGGCAAAGACCCGAGAGGGATGCCGCGGAGCGAACGTGATGACTCGGTGTCATGCGTCTGACGTGCTCGTCTCGGCAGCGAGGCCGCGCCGCTTCCTCCGCGCGGCGCCGGCGGCTCCGGCCCTCGGCGCGCGCGGCGCCCTGGCGGGGCGCCGCGCGCGTCGCTAAGGAAGGGGCGATGGCCAAGATCATCGACCCTCGGCGTCACACGTGGTGTAGCACCCCGGTGGACGACTTCGGCCTTCTGATCGATGCCGACGAGTATTACCCCGAGTTCTACCGGGTCGCCGCCAAGGCGCGGCGCTACCTGCTCCTCGCCGGCTGGCAGTTCGACAGCGACGTCGCCCTGCTCCGCGGCGGGCGGGAGGCGGAGGTGTCGAGCCCGATCACGCTGCTCAAGTTCCTGAACCACCTCTGCGAGATCAACCCCGATCTCCAGATCTTCATCCTCGCCTGGGATTTCCACCTCGTGTTCGCGCTCGAGCGCGAGTGGCTGCAGCAGCTCGTCTTCGAGTGGACGAACCAGAGGCTGCACTTCCTCTTCGACTCCACCCACGTCGAGCGCGCCTCGCACCACCAGAAGTTCGTGGTGGTGGACGGCGAGCTCTCCTTCCTCGGCGGCCTCGACCTGTGCGACCACCGCTGGGACGACCGCAGCCACGCGAACAAGAACCCGCTCCGCGTCAGCCGCGGGGAGCCGCACAAGCCGTTTCACGACGTGCAGGCCTACCTGCGCGGCCGCGAGGTCGCCCGGGCGCTGACCGAGATCTTCACGGATCGCTGGCGGCGCGCCGGCGGCGTGCCCATCGCGCTGCCGGACCTCGAGGGGGCCGAGCCGACGTTCCCCGACTACCGGCCCGAGGGCGGCACCCCCATCGCGGCGAGGCACGTGACGCTGAGCCGCACCGATCCGCACGGCGCGCCGACCGGCGCCCCGAGCTGCACGGAGATCCGCGACCTCTACCTCGACGCGATCGACGCCGCCGAGCGCTTCATCTACATCGAGACGCAGTACTTCAGCTCTCACGTCATCGCCGAGGGGATCGTGCGGCGGATGCGCGCCGAGGGCCGGCCGCTGCTCGACGTGGTGCTCGTGTTGAACATGGAGGCCGAGACGATGAAGGAGCAGATCGCCGTCGGCCTCTCGCAGGCCAAGGTGCTCGGCGCGCTGCGCGCGGCGGCGGCCGAGACGGGCCACCGCCTCGGCATCTACTACACCCTGCCGGCGTGCGGCGAGGACGAGACGGCCGAGCGCGCCACGTACATCCATTCCAAGCTGATGATCGTCGACGACCGGTTCCTCACGGTGGGCTCCGCCAACCTGACGAACCGCAGCCTGTCGATCGACACGGAGATCAACGCCTCGGTCGAGGCCGAGGACCCGGGCGACGCGCTGGGCCGCTCGATCCGCAGGGTGCGCGCGTCGCTCATCGGCGAGCACCTGGGCGACATGGAGTTCGACCGGGCGGACGACCTGGTCGCGTACCTCGACGGGCTGGCGAGCCCCCCGACCGGGCCGCGCACGCCCGGGAGCTCGTGCCGGCTGAGGCTCCACCCGTCGCCGACGGCGGACGAGCGCGCCCTGCTCGAGGTGATCGACCCGCATCAGCTGCCGTTCGACCCCGCCGCGGTCGAGGACATCGACAGGCGGAACGGCTCGCTGTTCGTGGGCGGGCTCGGCGCGCTCTGGCGCCACCTCTTCAGCAGCCGCAGCGACGCGAACCACGCCGGCGCGAGCCTCACCGACGCCAGCCTCACCGACGCCAGCCTCACCGACGCCAGCCTCACCGACGCCAGCCCCACCGACACGAGCCGCACCGACGCCACGTAGCCGGCAGGCGGCGCTCCGCGCTCGCCGACGGGCGGGCCGCACGGACGGCCCGCGCCGCGCGCGCGCCGTTGCCGGACGCCGGTGGCACATGGTATGCTGGTGTACTGCAAACCTGCAAACGGTTCCTTCGGGTGTTCTCTCGAATTTGAAGCGTTTCTGAAGCGTTGACGCGATGAGGAGTATGCAAGAGGCAGAGATCAAGATCGGGGGCATTTCGGTCCGCGACCTCGCGGAGCAGTACGGCACGCCGCTCTATGCCTACGATGCCGAGCGCATCCGGGAGAACTTCCGCCGACTCACGCGCGCGCTGCGCAGCTGTTACCCGGACGTGTCCGTCTTCTATGCCATCAAGGCGTGCAACAACCTGGAGATAGCGAAGCTCCTGGTCGAGCAGGGCTCCGGCGTGGACGCCGCGAGCCCGAACGAGATCCGCCTGGCGCAGGCGCTCGGGCTCTCGGGCGAGCAGATCATCTACACGGGCAACAGCCTCTCGGACGAGGACCTGGCCGCAGGGCTGCGCGCCGGGGTGATCTTCAACGTGGACGACCACGGCATCCTGCGGCGCCTGTTCGCGCTCGGGCGGCCGCGCTGCATGTCCTTCCGCATCAACCCGAGCGGCGAGGACATCGCGACGCCGGATCTGAAGCCGTTCGCGGGGCCGTCGGCGAAGTTCGGGATCCACCCGCGCTACGTGGAGGACGCCTACCGCACGGCGCTGGAGAACGGGGTCGAGCGGCTCGGGGTGCACATGATGCCGCACTCGCAGGCGAACAAGCCGGAGAGCTTCGCGCACGTGACCGCCAAGCTGCTCGACCTGATCGGGCCGGTCGCGCGGAAGCTCGGCTTCGACCTGGCGTTCCTGGACATCGGCGGCGGGCTCGGCATCCCCTACCGGAGGGAGCAGCCGGCGCTCGACGTGGACGCCGTCGCCCGCGAGATCGCCGCGGTGGTGCAGAAGAAGTGCGCCGAGCACGGCCTGAAGGCGCCGCGCCTCGTGATGGAGCCGGGGCGCTACTTCGTCGGGGACGCGGGCTACGTGCTCGGGCGGGTGATCTCGATCAAGCAGGGATACAAGACGATCATCGGCACGGACATCTCGATGAACACGATGGCGCGGCCGGTGATGTACGGCGCGTATCACGAGGTGCGGATCAACGGCCGCCGCGGCAAGACCGCCCCGATGGCGATGACGGGGCAGGTCTGCGAGAACACGGACATGTGGATCAGCGAGCGCGAGCTCCCCGCGGACGTGGCCGAGGGGGACGTGGTCGTGTTGATGGATGCGGGCGCGTATGGGCACGTGATGAGCTACGACTACAACGGCCGGCTGCGGCCGGCGGAGGTGCTCGTCGACGGCGGGAAGAGCCGGCTCATCCGGCGGCGGGACACGTTCGAGGACATGGTGTCGCGGATGTGCCTGTCCGACGACATCAAGGAGCGGCTGCGCACGATGGGGGTGGACCCGGCGGGGCGCGGCTGAGCGGCGGAGCCCGGGAGGCCGCGGCGCGGGGAAGCCAGTCGCCTGGCTGCGGTCCCGGAAGGCCGGGGCCTATCGCGACGATCGGAGGGGGCACAGGCCCCCACTCCGAGGCCGGCAAACAGATGACGTTGCCGCGACCCGTCAGGATGGCGCCGTAACGGCACCCGTAGCCCCCCGGCGTGGCATCGAACCTGGCAGGCTCGGTGACGCAGGTGTTCACCGCGGCGACATACGTGGTCCCCGGCGGACAGCCGCGACACTGCTGAGCGGCCGACGCCTCACCCACGCTCTCCTCGACGTCCGCCGGCGCCAGGGCGGCAGAGGGGTCCTCCCGCCCATCCCCCTCGTCCGTCGCCGCCATGCAGCCGGCGATCGCCGCCGACAACGAGGCTGCGAGCAGCACGACGATCCTCCTCGATTCATCCATGTGGAATCTCCTGATTGAAGGGCGAGGCGGGATCGCTCGACCGCTGCCCCGAAGACCGACAGAGTCGCCACGACACAGCTGACCAGCCCCGATTACCTTGGATGACACAGGCAGCTCGTCAATCGCGGCGGAGCGGTCGAGAGAGGCGGCAAACGACGCGTGGATTCGCGCGAATCCGGCGAACACCATCCGCCGGACGGCGGCTCGATCGGCGCGCGTCGCGCCCGGGGCCGCTCGCGACCTGCCCTGCTTTCTTGTATACGTGGCCTATGCCGTTCACGTTCGTCTGCATCGATCACGTGCAGCTCGCGATGCCGCCCGGGCAGGAATCGCGCGCCGTGGCGTTTTACCGGGACGTGCTCGGGATGGAGCACGTCCCCAAGCCCGAGCCGCTCGCGTCGCGCGGCGGCGCCTGGTTCCGCGCAGGCGCCGTGGCGGTCCACCTCGGCGCGGAGCACGACTTCAGGCCGGCGCGCAAGGCGCACCCCGGCCTCGTCGTGAAGGGCATCGAGGACATCGCAGCGACGCTCGAGGCCGCGGGCCACGCCGTGCGCTGGAGCGACGAGCTGCCCGAGGTGCGGCGGTTCCACACGGACGATCCGTTCGGGAACCGGATCGAGATCATCGACGGCGGCTGAGGCGCGCCGCGCAGCCCGAGCTTCACGGCGCGCCCCCCCCGGGGACGCGCGCCGCCCGCATCACCTTCCCGTCGAACGCGACCGCCAGCGCGTGAATCGGCGCCGCCCCGCCGCGCGCAGCTCCGCCGGGGGCCAGGCGCCCTGCGCGCGACGGCGCGCCTTCAGGCCGCCGACGCCCGCGACCCGGCCTTGCTCGCGTGGCGGTTCGTCGGCCGAGCCAGCCCGAGGTTCTCGCGCAGCGTGCGGCCCTCGTACTCCGTGCGGAACAACCCCCGCCGCCGCAGCTCCGGGATCACCAGCTCGACGAAGTCGTCCAGCCCGCCCGGGAGCCACGGCGGCATCACGTTGAACCCGTCGGCGCCGCCCTGCGTGAACCAGGCCTCCAGCTGGTCCGCGACCTGCTCCACCGAGCCCACGATCGTCCAGTGCCCGCGCGCCCCAGCCACCCAGAGGTAAAGCTCCCGGATGGAGAAGTTGCGTTTGCGGGCGATGTCGAACATCAGCGCCTGCCGGCTCTTGTTGTTGTTGGTCTCCGGAAGATCGGGCAGCGGGCCGTCCACCGGATACCCCGAGAGATCGACCCCGCCCGACAGCCCCGAGAGCAGCGACAGGCCGACCTCCGGCAAGATGAGGTCCTGCAGCTCCTGGTACTTCGCCCGGGCCTCCGACTCCGTCCGCCCGACCACGGGGAACACCCCCGGCATGATCTTCAGCTGGTCGGGGTGG
Source organism: Sorangium sp. So ce836 (assembly GCF_028553905.1). Lineage (NCBI taxonomy): Bacteria > Pseudomonadati > Myxococcota > Polyangiales > Polyangiaceae > Sorangium > Sorangium sp. So ce836. The sequence continues at coordinate 9,604,001 of NZ_CP102233.1, forward strand.
CGCCCGTACTTGGCCATCCGCCCCTTGACGTCGGCGTAGAAGGCCTGCGCGTCCTCCAGCGTCTGCTGCGCGGTGAAGATCACCTCGGCCGTCTCCGCGGCGAGCTCCCTGCCCGCCTCCGAGGACCCCGCCTGCACGATCACCGGGTGCCCCTGGGGCGGGCGCGGGATGTTGAGCGGCCCGCGAACGGAGAAGAACTTCCCCTTGTGATCGAGCCTGTGCAGCTTCTCCGGGTCGTAATAGACCCCCGACGCCTTGTCGCGGAGGAAGGCGTCGTCTTCCCAGCTGTCCCAGAGGCCGGTGACCACGTCGACGAACTCCCGCGCCCGGACGTACCGCTGCGCGTGGTCGGGGTGGGCGTCGAGCCCGAAGTTCCCCGCCGCCTCGCCCCCGCCGGTGGTGACCACGTTCCACCCCGCCCGCCCCTGGCTGAGGTGGTCCAGCGAGGCGAACTTGCGGGCCAGGAGGTAGGGCTCCTCGTACGTGGTGGACGCGGTGGCGATGAAGCCGATGCGCTCGGTGACCGCCGCGAGCGCGGAGAACAGCGTGACCGGCTCGAAGCTGGCCCCGTAGGCGGTGCGGCCCTGCGCCCCCGGCCGGCTCTGCAGCGCGAGCCCGTCCGCGAGGAACACGGCGTCGAACTTGGCCCGCTCCGCGGCCTGCGTGATGCGCTTGTAATGCGCGAAGTTGATGCCTCCGTCCGCCTGCGCCTCCGGGTGCCGCCACGCTGCCACGTGGTGTCCTGCGCCGGGTAAGAAGGCGCCCAGACGGATCTTTCGTTGATGGTCGCTCATGGATGTCCTCGATCCTCGCGTTCGCGCGCGGGCGCGCGCGTGCCGCCGCACGGCCGCGCCGCACACCGCAAGCGTCGTGCCCGGAGGCGGAGCCACGGGCGCACCGGCCGGGAGCAAGGCACCTCCCCTCGCCGGCAACGAGGCAGTGCTGCGAGAGCAGCACTGGACCGCCCGCGCTGCGGAAGCATTGCTGTCAGGGAAGCACCCGGCCGCGGCCGGCCCGCCGCTCGACGGTCGTCCTCCCGCTGGCGTGCTCGCAGGCGCCCCCGCACGGGCCCGTCACGCTGCGGCCACCCCCATCACGGAACCCGATTCGGGTCGGCCGGGTCGCTGCGCGCGTCCCGCTCGTCACCGTCGCGGAAGCCATCGCCGTCGCGATCGATGCCGATACGCTCGCCCGACCCGGGCGGCACGCAGGTATACGTCAGCTCGCCGCGGCGCCCCGTGGCGAGCAGGCGGAGCTCGGCGTCCGATCGCAACGGCTCGCTCACGCGGTCGGGGTCGAACCAGCCGTTCCCGATGTACACAAAGCCCAGCTCGGCGCCGTGCGACCAGCCCTTGACCACGAGATCGCAGTCGCCGGCGTCGGCGCGCGCCACGAGCAGATCGACGCGCGGGCCGGCCGCCGCCGCGTTCGACGACGTGAGCGTGATCTGCTGGCCCACGATGGGCTTCAGGTTCGACTCCAGCGCCAGCATGTACGCTGCCACCTGGTGCTTCAGGAGGTCCCCCTCGGGGCCGACGGCGAAGCCGCCGGGGTTCTCCGGGATCTGGACGAAATCGGAGAAGGAATTGAAGCGGAAGAGCGTATCGACGGCGCCGTCGTGGAGGAAGCCGAAGCCGCGGACCTGGTCGCCCATGTGCGCGTTGGAGCCGCCGAACGGGAAGACGAACGACTCCGCCATGCCGAACATCCCGACCTTCTGGTATTGATTGCGCAGGTGCGGGACCTTGAAGACCTGAGACTCGTTGGCGTTGGCCGAGCCGCCGTCGCTGCCGAAGAAGCCCGGCGCGAAGTCGTCGGGGTTGGCGTCGGGGTCGACGACGTGGCACCCGATGCACGAGGTGCCGAGGATGCTCGAGACGGGCCCCCCGAAGAAGGCGCGCCCCGCGAGCTGATCGGGCGTGAGCGAGTCGTCGAGCGCGCGGATGGGGTTGGGCGGATAGGTGACCTGGAGGATGAAGTCCGTGAAGTCCTCCATGTCCTCTTCTGAGATCGTCTCGTCTCGCCCCAGCAGATCGACGAACGCTCCCCTGAATTTCTTGAACGCCGCCCGCTCGTCGAACACGCCGCTGTCCGGCTGGGAGGTGGCCTCATCGTGGCCGCCCGTGCGGTCGCCGCGCCAGTGCATCGGCCCGTGGTTCGCCATGCCGCGCAGGCTCTGGGTCGTCATCGGCCCCTTCATCGGATGGAGGCTCGGATCCAGGCCGAAGAGCTCGGTGCAGAACGGTCCCGGGTTGTCCAGCACGGAGCCGTCCGGGTTTCCGAGGTCCCACGCGAGGCTGTCGAAGTCGCCGAAGATGTGGCAGCTCGCGCAGGACGAGTCGCCGTGGCTCGAGCTCAGCGACGCGTCATAGAGGAAGCGGCGCCCCCGGACGACGCTCGGAGGCTCCGGGTTGTGCATCGGCACGTGCGCGACCTCGCGGCGGGTCCGTGTATCGATGACCGAGATCGCGTTGTCGAAGCGCGTGAGCACATAGAGTCGCCGCCTGCCTTCGTCGAGGACGAGGCCGGTCGGGCCGCCTCCAGGGACGCGGATCTGGTTCGCCCTGCTGGGCACGAACGTACCGTCCTCGAGCTTCGCGGTGTCGAAGATGCCGATCTTGTCCGAGCCGAGCGCCGCGACATACAGGGTCGCGCCGTCCCTCGTCACGGCCATCTCCACCGGTTGCGCCAGGCTCTTCTCGCTCTCTTCGTTCGGCACCGGCGCGCAGCAGCTGCTGTAATCGATGTGCTTGTTGAGGTGCCTCGGGACGACGCCGCCCGGGCCGAGGACGGTGATCCGGCTCTCGTGCAGGTGGCCTCGCACGCTGTGGCCAGCGAAGAGGCCCGGCCCCTCGAAGCGCTGCTCGTTTCGGGCGTCGGTGTTGGACACATAGACCTTCCCGTTCACCGGGTTCACGACCATGTTGAAGAGGACGGTCCCCACACCCGTGAAGAAGCCGCCTGGCCCGTCCACCTGACGCGGCGGGTTGGCGGTCGCGTCGATGACGAAGACGTCCTTGTCGGGCAACGAGAAGCGCACCATGTCGTCCCAGGGGCGGCCCAGCTCGTCGACCCAGTGGGCCCCGTCGAACTTGACGATCAGCCCGACCTCGGGCTGCGGGACGCCTTCGACATTCGTGTTGGGCCAGGGCAATCCGCCCGCGGCCTCCCCGCCGTTCGGCACGAGGCTCTCGTCGATGGAGGTCGTGCGGTTGCCCGAGTGGAAGGCGGCGGCGTAGACCCGGCTGCCGTCCGGCGTCACCGCGAGCGCGCGCGGCGTGTCGCTGAAGAGCGTCACGATGGAGAGCGGCGTGCCGCCGAGCGAGCTCCCGAGCTGTCTGGCATCGAACACCCACACGTCCGCGCGCCCCACGCCGGGCGTCGTGATCTGCGGATCGAAGGGGATGTTCTGCCCGCGGTGGGCCGTGGTGATGAAGGCCCGCGAGCGCTTCGGTCCGGCGAACACGATGTCGCGCGGCTCGTCACCCACGAGCAGCGTGCGGACGACGCGCGCCCTTTTGGCGTCTCGAACATCGACCACGCTCACGCTGTCGGACAGGTGGTTCACCACCCAGACTTCGTCGTCGCCCCGGGCAGCCACGGCGACAGGCTCGAGGCCCACGGGCACGGACGCCTCGAGCCGCAGACGATCGGCCTGGACGCGGAAGATCTCCAGCCGGTTGTCGGGGGTGTTCGCCGCGAAGAGCAGCTTGCCGTTCGCAGAGAGAGCCAGGGGGCGGACCTGGCCCGATTCGAACGTCGTGAACGACGTGGCGGCCGCCGCGGGGAGAGCGGCGGCCAGGAGCACGGCTGTAATACTGGAGCTCACAGCCAGAAGGCAGCGCAAAGAGCGTGATGGCAGCATTGTTTCAAGTTATATAAATTAAAAATATTTTACAACGTCGCGAACGTCGCGCGACGTGGCCCGGTGGGCTGGCCGGGTCCCAGGAGCATGATGCGACGGAGGTGCCGGCGAACCGCCCCGCGCCTCCGCTGGCCGCCGCGCGGGGCGCTACTGCCAGCGGAAGAGCTTGAGGGCGAGCGCGAAGCAGACGACGCCCCAGCCCGCCAGCAACGCGAGCTCGGGCGCGAGCGAGGCGAGGGGCGCGGCCTCGAGCATCACGCCGCGGAGCGCGTCGTTCAGCGCCGTGAGGGGCAGCGCCTGGATGAACGGCTGCATCGCGGCCGGGAAGCGCTCGGTCGAGAAGAAGACGCCGGAGAAGATCCACATCGGGAACATCGCCAGGTTGGTCAGGCCCGAGACGCCCTCGAGCGTCCGCGGCCGCGCCGCGACGAGCAGGCCGAGCCCGACGAACGACAGCGCGCCGACCACGATGACCAGCGCGAGCGCGGCGAGCGAGCCGGCGATCGGCACGCCGAGGGCGAGCACCGCGAACAGGAGCAGGGCGACGACCTCGATCGCCAGGAACACGAGCCGCGCCCCGAGGTGCGCGAACAGGAGCTGCCAGCGCTTCATCGGCGCCGCGACGAACAGCTTGAGGAGCTTGCCGATGCGCTGCTGCACGATCGAAAAGCCGATCGCCCACATCCCGGTCGACATCACGTTCATGCCGAGCAGCCCGGGCACGAGGAAGTCGATGTAGCGCGAGCCCCGCTCGGTCATCTCGAGCGCGGCCGGGCGGAACGCGTCCGCGCGCCCCGCCGCGCGCTGGAGCGCCTCGTCGACCTCGAGCCGGGCGGCGCGGCTCTCCGGCCGCGTCGGATCGAACCAGTACGTGGGCGGATCGGTGGCCAGCACGACCAGCGCGACCTTGCCGGTCCGGAGCTCCCGCTGCGCCTGTTCGCGCGGGACCACCCGGGGGGCGACCTGCCCCGAGGCCTCGAGCGCGGCGCGCCGCGCCTCGGCCCCGGCGCCCGCCTCGACGCTCACCGGCAGCGGCTCGGCGGCCCCGCCCCCGAACGCGACGGCCAGCGCCGACGAGAGCAGGATCGGGAACACGAGCATCCAGAAGATCGCCTCGGGCTCGCGCAGGAACTCCACCACCCGCGCCCGGATGAGGAGCGCGAGCGGCGAGCCGCGCAGGGAGCGGAGTCCCCTTGCCATCACGCCGCCTCCTCGCTCGCGAGCTTCCGCCCGGCGAGCGCCATGAACACGTCCTCCAGGCTCGCGTGGTGCGTCGCGAGCCGCCTCGGCGCGGCGCCGCGCGCGGCGCAGAGCGCGAGCAGCGGCGGGAGCACGCGCGCCACGTCGCGCACCGTGAGCCGGAGCGCCCCCTGCGCCGCGCGCACGGCCTCCACGCCGGGCAGGCCCCGCAGTTCCTCCTCGTCGAGCGCGCCGTCCACCTCGATCTCCACGACGTGCTCGGCGCCCAGCGAGGCGACGAGCGCCGCCGGCGTGCCGAGCGAGAGCAGCCGCCCGCGGTCGACGATCGCGACCCGATCGCAGAGGCGCGCGGCTTCCTCCATGTAGTGCGTGGTCAGGAGGATCGTGCGGCCGCGCGCCTTCAGGTCCTCGACGATGTCCCAGATCTCGCGGCGCGACGCCGGATCGAGGCCGGTGCTCGGCTCGTCGAGGAAGAGCACCTCCGGGTCGCCCGCGAGCGCGCAGGCGAGCGACAGCCGCTGCTTCTGCCCGCCCGACAGCCCGCGCACGAACGCGCCCGCCTTCTCCTGCAAGGACACGCGGCGCAGCGCCTCGGCCGGATCGAGCCCGCGCGGGTAGAAGCTGCGGAACAGCGCGATCACCTCGCCGACCCGGAGCTTGTCCGGGAAGCGCGTCTCCTGGAGCTGGATGCCGAGGCGCCGGCGCAGCGCGATGCCGTCGCCCGTCCAGCGCTCGCCCAGCACCTCGACGTCGCCGCCGTCGGGGCGGGTCAGCCCCTCGAGGATCTCCACCGTGGTCGTCTTGCCCGCGCCGTTCGGGCCGAGCAGGCCGAAGCACTCGCCGCGCCGCACCTCGAGGTCGAGCCCGTTCACGGCCACGACGTCGCCGTAACGCTTGACCAGACCGCGGCAGACCAGGGCGGGAGGGGCGGACACGGAACGCATGTATCGCGAGGAGCGCCGAAAAGGAACCGCCGCGCTGCAATCATGCGCAGACGGCGCGGACGGCGCGGGCCGCGCGGGCGGCGCATGCCGGGCGGAGGCGCGCTCCAGATCGCCCGCGGCGCACGGCGCGGGCCCGGACGCGCCCACAGGAGCGCCGGAAAATTCGACAGCCGACGCGACGCATTGCCTCCCCGGAGAATCGAATCTCACCAGAGCCTGCGGCAAGCGCGACGAGCGTGGCCCTGCAAGGAACCATCCGGTCCGAGATCGTGGCTGGCCGGTCTGCAATCTCAGAGCGACGGAGTGGGGGGGGCGCGTGGTGAGCGATGAAGAGGGAGTGGTGCCCGTGCACTGCGGCGAGGTCATCGCGGACCGCTATCGGGTCGAGCGGCTGCTCGGGATCGGCGGGATGGGGGCCGTCGTCGCGGCGCGGCACCTGTCGTTGGGCGAGCTCGTGGCCATCAAGTTCATGCGGGCGGAGCACTGCGGGAACGCGGCGCTGCTGAGGCGGTTCCAGCGCGAGGCGCGCGGGATGTTCCGGCTGAAGACCGAGCACGTGCCGCGGGTCTACGACCTGGGCGCGCTCGCGCCGAGGGCGGGGATCGCGCTGCCGGTGCCGTACATCGTGATGGAGCACCTCTCGGGCAACGATCTCCGCTCGATCGTGGAGCGCCGCGGGCGGCTGCCGGTCGACGAGGCGGCCGAGTACGTCCGTCAGGCCTGCGTCGCGCTCATGGAGGCGCACGCGCTGGGGATGGTGCACCGGGACCTGAAGCCCGCGAACCTGTTCCTGACGTACCGGACCGACGGCACGCCGCTCGTCAAGGTGCTCGACTTCGGGGTCGCGAAGTTCACGTGCGCGAGGCCCGAGGAGGACGGGCTCGAGATGACGACGGCGCGGTCGGTCATGGGCTCGCGCCGTTACATGGCGCCCGAGCAGATGCTCACGCCCAAGGACGTGGACCTGCGCGCCGACCTGTGGGCGCTCGGGGTGGTGCTCTACCAGCTCGTGAGCGGCGCGCTGCCGTTCGGCGCGGAGACGCTGGAGCAGCTCGTGCTCGTCGTGTCGGAGCAGGCGCCCCGGCCGCTCCGGAGCGCGTGCGCCGAGCTGCCCGAGGGGTTCGAGGAGATCGTGATGGGCTGCCTCGAGAAGAACCGGGCCCGCCGTCCGGCCTCGGCCCGCGAGCTCGCCGCCGCGCTCTCGCCGTTCGCGCTGCGCGGGCCGCCCGACGCGACGCTGCCCACGGCGGTCCACCGGAGCCAGCCGACGTACACGTGGGTGGACGAGGGGCCGCCCACGAGCGCCGTCCGGCCGCCCACGACCGCCGTCAGGCCGTCGGAGGCGCCGGCATCCGGGGTCCGCCGCCCGAGGCGGGCGTGGCTGATGGCCGGCGCCTTCTCCGCGAGCGCCGCGCTGGCCGCGACCGTCGCGCCGCCCGGGTGGCCGCGCTCGGCGGGGGTCGCGTGGTCCGACGGCGCCAGCGCGCCGCACCTCGCCGGGGTGCCGCAGGGGCTCGCCGGGGAGCCGCTGGGGCTCGCCGGGATGCCGCAGGGGCTGGTCGCGGGGCCGCTGGGGACCATCGCGGTGGACGGGGCGCTCCATGCGCCCCGCACCGCCGCCGACGGCGTGCTGCACGGCGGCGCCGGCGCGGCGTGCGGCGGGCCCGAGACCGAGGTCAGAGCGGTGCCCCCGGACGCGTGCGACGGGGCCAGCGCCGTCGCGCCGACGAGGGGCGTGCCGCACGCGCGGGCGGACGCAGGGAGGCCGACGCGGGCGGCCGCGCGCGCGGCGCTCGTGGCCGGCCCGTGGGTGGGCCCGGCGCCGCAGGGGCGGTCCGAGCGACAGGAGCCGCCGGCGGCGTCCGGGGATGCGCCCTCGGCAGGGCGCGATGGGACGTCGCGGCGGCCTGGGCCGGCCGAGGTGCCCTCGCCGGCGGCGAGCACCGCCGCTGCGGGGGCGGCGGGGACGGCGGCCGCGGAGCCGGCGGCGCCGGCGCCGGCGTCCGGCCCGGGCACCGCGACCGGCGCGCCGGTCCCCATGGCGGCGCCCGGCCACGGCGCGGAAGCCCCGCCGTCGGTAGGCGCGCAGGACAGCCCCTGGTGATCGCCATGTGCCGAGGAGCTCTCCCGAAGGTCAGCAGGTCGCGCCCGCGCGAGCTCGCCTGTGCCCTCGCTGCGCTGTCGTTGCTCCTCTCGCCGGCAAGCGGCACGGCCGCCGAGCCCGGCTTGAGGCACCTCAACCCGGGTCAGCCCAACCCGGGTCAGCCCAACCCGGGTCCATCCGGCTTGAGGCCCCTCAACCCGGGTCAGCCCAACCCGGGTCCGTCCGGCTCGGCGCACCTCAACCCGGGTCAGCCCAACCCGGGTCCGTCCGGCTTGAGGCCCCCCAACCCGGGTCAGCCCAACCCGGGTTCGTCCGGCTCGGCGCACCCCAACCCGGGTCAGCCCAACCCGGGTCAGCTCGAGGCGCGCAAGGAGCAGGTGCTCGCGCTGTATCAGGCAGCGAGGCAGCTGCTCGATGCCGGGCGCGTCGCGGAGGCCTGCGCCGTGCTCGAGCAGGGCAGGACCCTCGATCCGACGGCGATCAACCTCCTCCTGCGGCTCGGCGAGTGCCTCGCGCGCGCGGGCAGGACCGCGGGCGCCTGGAACGTCTTCAGCGAGGCCGCGGCCGTCGCGAAGAGCGCGGGCGACCGCCGCGCCGCGCGCGCGGCCGCGCTCGCGTCCGCGCTCGAGCCGCGGCTCTCGCGCATCACCATCGACGTGCCCGCGGCCGCCGCCGCGCCGGGCCTGGAAATCCGGCACGACGGCGTGCTGATCCCGCCCGCGCAGTGGGGACGGGCGCTCCCGGTCGATCCTGGAACGCACACGGTCGAGGCGCGCGCGCCCGGCAGGAGGCGCTGGTCCACCGTGCGCGCCGTCCCGCCGGACGGCGCGCGCGAGCTCGTCCACGTGCCCTCCCTGGAGCACGAGCCGCCCCCGCGCGCGCTCGCCGCGGCGCTGCCCGGCCCCCGCGGGCAGGCGCCTCGCCTCCTGGCGAGCGCCGGCCGCAGCGACGGCGACGGCGACGGCGGCGGGCGCGCGCAGCGGGTGATCGCGCTCGCGAGCGGCGGGGCCGGCCTCGTGGGGCTCGGCCTCGGCGCCGCGTTCGGCCTGGAGGCCATCGCCCGCCGGGACGCCTCGAACCGGGGCCACTGCGACGCGCGGAGCCGCTGCGACGCCGCCGGGGTCGCGCTGCGCGAGGACGCGCAGGCGGCCGGCACCGCCTCGACGATCGCCTTCTCGGCCGGCACCGCCGCGCTGCTCGCGGCCGGCCTGCTCTTCTGGACCGCCCCGCCGAACGCCGCCGCCCCGCCCGCGCGCCGCGCCGCGGCGGCGGCCACGGCCGGCCCCGGGGCGTTCTCGCTCGTCGTGGGCGGGAGCTACTGACATGCGCGCGCGCAGCTCGATCCCGACCGTCGGCCGGCTCTCGCGCGCGGCGCTCGCGGCGCTCGCGGCGCACGGCTGCGCCGGCTGCAACGCGCTGCTCGGGCTCGAGGACGGCATCCTCGTGGAGGAGCGCTGCGAGCCGCTCTCGGCCGTCGCCTGCTACACCGGGCCGCCGGCGACCGAGGGGGTCGGCGCCTGCCGGACCGGCCTCCGGCGGTGCAACGCCTCCGGCGACGGCTACGGCCCCTGCGAGGGCGAGGTCACGCCCGCGCCGGAGCGCTGCGGCAACGCGGCCGACGACGACTGCGACGGCGCGGTCGACGAGGCGGACGGCGGCGCAGGCGGCCCCGCGGCCGGCGGCGGTGACGTCTGCGCCTGCGACCCGGGCGCGGTCGAGGCGTGCCCCTACGGCGGGCCGCCGGGGACCCTCGGCGTCGGCGCGTGCAGCGCTGGCCAGCGGACGTGCGGGAGCGACGGCCGGTGGGGCGCGTGCACCGGCGAGATCACGCCTCGGGCCGAGGACTGCGCCACCCCGGCCGACGAGGACTGCAGCGGCGGAGGCGACTGCGGCGCGGTGATCCCCGGCGGGCCCCTCGGCGCGCTCGTCGGCGGCTCCGGCCGCCAGCGGGCGCGCGCGCTCGCGGCGGGCCGGGACTTCGCGGTCCTGGGCGGCGATTTCGAGGGCTCCCTCGATCTCGGCGCCGGCCCCATCGCGACCGGCGCCGATCGGGACGTCTTCGTGGCGCGGATCGAGGCGGACGGCGCGATCGCCTGGGTGCGGCGGCTCGTCGACCGCGGGCACGGCGCGCTGCGGGCGCTCGCGGTGGACGCCGAGGGCGACATCGCGGTCGCTGGCGAGCTCGCCGGGGTGATGGGCGCCGCCGAGCTCACCGCGCCCGAGGCGCAGGGGTTCGTGGTCAAGCTGGACGCCTGGGGCGAGCTGCGCTGGGGCACGTTGGTCTCGGGCAAGCCGCAAGACGTCGCGGTCTGGGCGGCGGGAGACGTCGCCGTGGCGTCGGCGCTCCCCGGGCAAGGTGGGAGCGACGTCGCGATCGCCCGGCTCAGCGCGGGGGGCCGGCAGCTCTGGGAGCGGGTCTTCGGCGGGCCGGGGACGCAGGAGCCGACCGGCGTCGCCGTGGACGCGTACGGGGACGTGCTCCTGACGGGGACCTTCGAGGGTGACCTCCAGTTCGGCGAGGGGGCGCCCCACCTCTCGTCCGCGGGGATGAGCGACGTGTTCCTGGCCAAGCTCGACGAGGGCGGCGAGCACGTCGCGTCGCAGTCCTTCGGCGACGGCCGCCGCCAGCACGGGGGCGACATCGCGATCGGTCCTGGCGGCGAGATCGCGCTGAGCGGGACGTTCGAGGGGCTCCTCGGCCTCGGCGGCAGCACGCTGTTCTCGGAGGGGTTCTCGGCGTTCGTGGTCGAGCTCGGGGCCGCGCGGGAGCACCGCTTCAGCCGGGCCTACGCCGCGGAGCAGCCGCCGCGCCTCGCGCTCGAGGCGGACGGCGGGCTCGTCCTCGCCGGCACCGTCGAGGGGCCGACCGATCTCGGCGGCGGGCCGCTCGACGGCGCCGGCCGCGGCAGCGACATCGTCGTGGCGCGGCTCGACGCCGAGGGGCGCCACGTGTGGAGCAAGCGGCTCGGCCCCGGCACCGGGGAGAGCGGCGGGAGCCGGTCCGCGGCGGGCGTCGCGGCGTTCGTGGACCGCGGCCACGTCCTGCTCGCGGGCACCGTCGAGGGGAGCGTGGACCTCGACGGCGCCGCGGCGCAGGCGCGCGCGGCCGACATCCTGCTGGTCCGGCTAGCGCCGTAGATCCCCGGCGGCTGGCTCTACCGAGCGCCGGCCACGCAGGCTCGACCGCGCGCCGACACGGCACCAGACCCAGCCGGCTGGCTCGACCCGCGCCGACAAAAACAGCACAGGCGACCCGCGGGAGGTCGCCTGTCCTGCCCGGCCAGCGCCGACCGCCCCAGGGTCTCTGGCGCGCGGCGCTGGCTCAGCGTTCGCGAGGTCTCACTGGCAGGAGACCAGGCACTCGAGGTACGGGGCGCAGTCCTCATCCCCCTCGCAGTCCGCCGTGGCGGCCTCCCAGCAGGGGGCGTCCGCATCGAGGCCGTTCAGGCACTCCACGCAGTCGGGGTTCGTCACGTCCGTCATGCCACCTTCGTCGGAGCAGGAGTCGGTCGTGGCATCGGTCGTGTCGCACACGTCGGCGCACGGCGAATCCGCCGCACAGCCGCACTGCGAGAACCCGTAAGCCATGATGAGCGCGCTCTCATCCGGGAGCTCCGTATCGCAGCAGGTCTGACAGTCGTCCGCGGCCTCCTCGGCGCAGACACCGCCCCCGCCCTCGCCGCCCGTGCCGCCTTCGCCGCCGGTCCCCGACGTGGTGGTCGTCGTGGTGGTACCCGCGCCGCCGTCGCCGCCCGTGCCGCCCTCGCCGCCGTCGCCGCTGCCGTCGGTGACCGTACAGGCCGCCATCGCACACACGCTGACCAGGATCGCCGCAAAGTTGAAAGCTTTCATCCCTGAATCCTCCGACAAGAAGAGTTGCGCTGCTCATGGGGAAGGACGCGTCGGGCGACGCCGCCCGGCAGCCCTTCCTGTGCACTTCAGCGCCGCCGTTGGCGCCGGGTTCTGTTCCTACACCAGAAATTTACGCGATGGTATCCGCTGCGTGCTCACAGCTGCGCCCCGGGGGCGCCACCCGGCGCTCGTCCGGAGGGTTTGTAGCGGTGCGTCGTCCGGACGACCGCGCGGCGCAGCCGAGCTGAGCCGCGAGCTCCAGAGCGCCGGCGCGGCGCCTCGGCGGCTCGCTCTGCGCTCCGACGACGTGCTTTGAGCTCCCACGAAGCAGGGAGATCGCGGGCGCCTCGCGGGGCGCGCGGCGCTACGAGCCGCCCGTCGCGCGCCGCATGGCGCAGTCGAGATCGCCCTTGCAGGGATCGCTCGCCGCGCGCGCGCCGCCCTGGCTCGGCGGGGCGGCGCCGCCGCCGGCCGGTCCGCTGCTCTCGGCGCGCCGCGCCGCCGCCTTGCCCGCGCCTCCAGGGGCAGCGGGCCGGGCCTTCGCGCCGCGCGCGGCGCGCTCGTTCGCCCTGTCGCCGCGCTTCGTCGAGGGCGCCGCCGCGCTCTCGGCCTGGGCCTTCGCCTCCATCTTCGGCACGCGCGAGAGCGCCGCGCTCGCCGCGGAGCGCACCCCCGGCTGCGCGGCAGCGCGGAGCGCCTCGCGCGGGGCGCCGAGCCACACCGCGCTCGCCACGACCGCGGCGCCCGCGAGGCCCATGACCGCATGGCGCACGCCCGCCGACCGCCGGCCGCGCGGCGGACGCAGATCGATGGGGACCTCGGAGGGCACGGGCGTGAGATCGGGTGGCCTGAACGCCGGCAGCTCCGGCGCGCCGAAAGGGAAGAGATCCAGATAGCTGCTGCGCTGCTGATCATCGCCGGCGGCCAGCCCCTGGATATCCACCATCCCGGAGCCCTTCGGCCCCTGATCCGCCCGCGCGCCCGCCGTCTTCGCGGCGGCCGCCTCCTCCACCGCGAGCAGCGCGCTCAGGGAGATCACCACCGAGTTCTCGTCCCGCGGCCCGGCCGCCACGCCGTTCGGCGCAGCGCCGCCGCTCGAGGATCGCTTCTCCGCATCACCGGACATGGATTTCGTGCTTCCCATACGCTCCACCCCGCCTGCCCTCCGTGTCGTCCGAGCACAGGGCGCAGACAGCATCCACCAATTTACGTGGACTCCTCCGCTCTTGATACAAGTTTTTTGCTGCACTGGAGAGCGCACCTCATCGCAACAGCGGCGGAGCGCTCAGCGTTCGTGCGCGCCGAGGACAGAGCGCCCCACACCGGTTCGTCGCCAGCGACACCGGCGCGGCGGGTCGGACGCCGGGCCGGCGCTCCGGAACGACCGTCTTGCCCGGCCGCGCGGGCGCCTGGGACGGCTCCGCCTGCGCGCGCCGCCCCGCCTATCCGCGGCGCCGTTCCGCCCGGCCGAAGCCGAGGTGCGGTCGAGACTCGCTTTGTGATCGGGGACCCCGATTGGCGCTGCGGAAAGCGCGCCTCGTCCCCCGGCCGGTCGACATTTCATCTCGACGAAACGTCGAGGAAACATGGCGCTCGGCATAAGACATTTCACCACGACGTCGTGTCGCTGGCCCCTGTTCGAGGGCCGAACCTCGCTGTGCGGGGCGGTCCTTCGGTGTCCGGCCGGGAGTCTCCAGTTGCCGACTCCCGAGCTTCCCAACGGCTCTTGTGCAGTCGGTTCGCCGCGCCGCGTCGATGCAGGGCATCGAACGCGCACCGGTACCCAAGGAGGATGCGTTGAATATGTTCACGTCTGGGCGAAGCGTTGAGGAGCGGCCGGCGGCGGGCTCCTTTCGGCGGCGGTCGCTCTGCGTCGCGGCGGCGGCCGTCGCCGGCGCGGCCTTGCTCTCCGCCTGCGGCAACGAGGGCAAGGAGGCGCCGGCGCCGGGGGGTTCGCCCGGGGCGGCGCCCGCCTCGGACAGCGCCACCATCAAGGTCGGCGTGCTCCACTCGCTGAGCGGCACCATGTCGATCAGCGAGGTGGCCGTCAAGGACGCGACGATCCTCGCGATCGAGGAGATCAACAAGGCGGGCGGCGTGCTCGGCAAGCAGCTCACGCCGGTGATCGAGGACGGCGCCAGCGACTGGCCCACGTTCAACGAGAAGGCCAGGAAGCTCGTCCAGCAGGACGGCGTCGCGGTCGTGTTCGGCGGCTGGACCAGCGCCAGCCGCAAGGCGATGCTGCCCTCGTTCGAGGAGCTGAACGGCCTGCTCTTCTACCCGGTCCAGTACGAGGGCCTGGAGCAGTCGCCCAACATCTTCTACACCGGCGCCGAGCCGAGCCAGCAGATCGTCCCCGCGGTCGACTACCTGCTCGAGAAGGGCAAGAAGCGTATTTACCTGCTCGGCTCGGACTACGTCTTTCCGCGCACGGCGAACAAGATCATCAAGGCCCAGCTCGCGGCGAAGGGCGGCGAGCTCGCCGGCGAGGAGTACCTGCCGCTCGGCGGGACCGAGGTCAGCACGATCATCAGCAAGATCGGCGCGGCCAAGCCGGACGCGATCTTCAACACGCTGAACGGCGACAGCAACGTGGCGTTCTTCAAGCAGTTCAAGGACGCCGGCTACACCGCCGACAAGGTGCCGGTCCTCTCGGTGAGCGTCGCCGAGGAAGAGGTGCGCGGCATCGGCGCCGACAACATCGCCGGACACCTCGTCTCGTGGAACTACTACCAGACCACGGACACCCCGGAGAACAAGAAGTTCGTCGAGGCGTACAAGGCCAAGTACGGCGCCGCGCGCGTCACGGACGACCCGATCGAGGCGGGCTACTTCGGGGTCTACCTCTGGAAGATGGCCGTCGAGAAGGCGAAGTCGACCGAGGTCGCCAAGGTGAAGGAGGCGGTGAGCGCCGGAGGCATCGAGTACGCCGCGCCCGAAGGGCTGGTCCGGCTCGACGGGAAGAACCAGCACACGTGGAAGACGGTGCGCATCGGCAAGGTCCGGCAGGACGGCCTCATCGACGAGGTCTGGAGCACGGGCAAGGCGATCCAGCCGGATCCGTACCTCACCGCATACCCCTGGGCGAAGGAGCTGGCCGCGAAGTAGCGCGGCCGGCGGCGCGGAGCGCGCAGCGGGCTCGCCGTGGTCCCCGCTGTGCCTCCGCGGCTCGAACCTCTCTTGCGCGGCGTCTCAACCTGTTCGGTGCTCTAGCATGAACGAAGTTCTCCTCCACGCCTTCAACGGCCTGAGCCTGGGCTCGATCCTCCTGCTCATCTCGATGGGCCTCGCGTTCTCGTTCGGGCTGATGAACGTGATCAACATGGCCCACGGCGAGTTCATCATGGCGGGGGCCTACACGACGTACGTCGTCGGGCAGCACGTCGCGCCGCTCGTCGGGGGGACGGACGCCGGGCTCTGGTTCCTGCTCGCGCTGCCGGCCTCGTTCCTCGTGGCCGGCGTGCTCGGGCTCTTGCTCGAGCTCTCGATCGTGCGCTTCCTCTACGGCAGGCCGCTCGACACGCTGCTCGCCACGTGGGGGGTCGGCCTCGCGCTGCAGCAGGCCGCGCGCAGCCTGTTCGGCGCGTCCAACGTGCAGGTCTCGAGCCCGTCGTGGCTGAGCGGCGGCGTCGCGCTCTCGGGCGGCGTGCAGCTGCCTTATAAGCGCGTCTTCCTCATCGCCCTCGTGATCGCGTACATCGCCGCCGTCTACACGTACCTGCACCGCTCCGCGGGCGGCAGGCGCCTCAGGGCGGTGATGCAGAACCGGGAGATGGCCTCGTGCCTCGGCGTCCGCACGCGCCGGGTCGACGCCGCGACGTTCGCGCTCGGCGCGGGGCTCGCCGGGATCGCCGGGTGCGCGCTGACGCAGCTCGGCTCGATCGGCCCGTCGCTCGGGACGAACTACATCGTCGACGCCTTCATGGTGGTCATCCTCGGCGGCCTCGGGCGGCTGCCCGGGACGGCCGTCGCGGCGCTCGTGATCGGCGTCGCGAACACGCTGCTCGAGCTGTCGACGACGGCCTCGCTCGGCAAGGCGCTCGTGTTCGCGCTGGTGATCGCCTTCCTGCAGTGGCGGCCGACAGGCCTGCTCGCCCTGCGCACCCGATAGGAGAGGACACGGACATGGCCCCTCGAGACTCCGCCCTTCGCACCTTCCTCTGGACCTGGGGAGCGCCCCTCGCCGTGGCGTTGCCGCTCCTCGTCGCGCCGCTCGTGCTCTCCGACTTCCGGCTGAACCTGCTCGGCAAGTTCCTCACGTTCGCCATCGTCGCCCTCGGCCTCGACCTCATCTGGGGCTACGGCGGGATGCTGAGCCTCGGACAGGGGCTCTTCTTCGGCGTGGGCGGCTACGCGATGGCGATGTACCTGAAGCTGGAGACGTCGGGCTCGCGCCTCCCGGACTTCATGAGCTGGAGCGGCCTCGAGGCGCTCCCGCTCTTCTGGGAGCCGTTCCGCTCGCCGATCGTGGCCCTCTGCGCCGTGGTCCTCGCGCCGATGGCGATCGCGGCCGCGGTGGGCTACCTCGTCTTCCGGAGCCGCGTCCAGGGGGTGTATTTCTCGCTGATCACCCAGGCGCTCACGCTGATCGCGTCGATCCTCTTCGTCGGCCAGCAGGCGATCACGGGCGGCACGAACGGGATCACGAACCTGAAGACGATCTTCGGCTTCGCGCGGGGGGCCGCCTCGACGCAGACGGTGCTCTACTTCGTGACGCTCTTCTGCCTGGGGACGCTGTACCTCCTGTGCCGGCGGCTCACCCAGTCGCGCTTCGGGCGCCTGCTCGTGGCGACGCGCGACGACGAGAACCGGGTGCGCTTCCTCGGCTACAACCCGGTCACGCTGAAGACGCTGGTGTTCGCGCTGTCGGCGGGCATGGCCGGCATCGCTGGCGCGCTGTTCGTCTGCCAGGTCGGCCTCATCTCGCCGTCCTCGATGGGCGTGATGCCGTCGGTCGAGATGGTGACGTGGGTGGCGGTCGGCGGGCGCGGCACGCTGATCGGCGCGGTGGTCGGGGCGATCCTGGTGAGCCTGGGCAAGAGCGCGCTGAGCGAGTCGTACCCCGAGGTGTGGCAGCTCGGCTTCGGCGCGCTCTTCGCGGCGTCGGTCATGCTGCTCCCGACGGGCATCGCCGGCTTCCTGCGCCGCCACGCGTCGCGGCTCGCGCGCCGCGAGGCGAGCGCGGCGGGCCCGGCGGGCGCGCGCGGCGAGGCCGCCGTGGAGGGGCCCGTGGGCGAGGTGGAGGCGGCGGGGCGCGCCGAGGCGCCCGCGACGACCGGGCGCTGAGGCGGAGGAGCGGACATGAGCGGAGATGAGCGCGAGAGCGAGCAGAGGAGCGATGGGATGAGCCGCGGCAACATCGTCGAGGTCCAGCAGGTGACGGTGAGCTTCGACGGCTTCAAGGTGCTGGACGGGCTCGATTTCTCCATCCAGCGCGGGGAGCTCAGGTTCCTGATCGGCCCGAACGGCGCCGGGAAGACGACGCTGCTCGACATCCTCACCGGGAAGACGAAGCCGTCGAGCGGGCGTGTGGTGTTCCACGGAGGTGGGGAGTCGGGGCGAGAGGCGGTCGAGGCGCACCGGCTGCCGGAGCACGCCCTGGTCCGGCTCGGGATCGGGCGGAAGTTCCAGACGCCGGCGGTGTTCGGCAGCCTCACGGTGCTCGAGAACCTCGAGGCGGCGATGGGCTTCCGGGAGAGCGCGCCGGGGCTCCTCCGCGGGCTGTCCGCGGAGCAGGAGGAGGAGATCGCCGAGACGCTCGATCGAATCGGGCTCTGGCGGCGCGCCGACGTGCGGGCCGCGGTGCTCGCGCACGGCGAGCGGCAGTGGCTGGAGATCGGCATGCTGCTCGTGCAGCAGCCGAAGCTGCTCCTGCTCGACGAGCCGGTGGCGGGGATGACCCGGCGCGAGCGCGATCGCACCGGGGAGCTCGTCCAGGAGATCGCGAAGGAGCGGTCGGTGCTTGTCGTGGAGCACGACATGGAGTTCGTCCGGCGTTACGCGAGCACGGTGACGGTGCTGCACGCCGGCAGGAGGCTGTGCGAGGGGCCGGTCGAGGAGGTCCAGCGCGACGCGAAGGTGATCGAGGTCTACCTCGGTCGGGCGCACGACGCGGGGGGCGCGCGCGGCGGCGCCCGGGCCGCGGTCGCGGCGGAGGAGCGGTAGAGAGATGCTGGTGGTCGAGGATCTCGCGGTCTATTACGAGGAGAGCTGCATCCTGTCGCAGGTCAGCCTGGATGTCGCGCCCGGCCGGGTCTCGTGCCTCCTGGGGCGGAACGGGGTCGGCAAGACGACGCTGCTCAAGGCGATCATGGGCGTGCTGAAGCCGCGGCGCGGGAAGGTGGCGCTCGACGGGGCGGATCTCACCTCGAGGTCGCCGAGCGATCGGGCGCGCGCGGGCATCGGCTATGTGCCGCAGGGGCGCGGGATCTTCCCCTACCTGACGGTGCGAGAGAACCTGCTCATGGGCTTCGAGGCCAGGAGCGACTCCGCGCCGAGCCCGGCGGCGCTCGAAGAGATGATGTCCATGTTCCCCATCCTCAAGAAGTTCCAGGCGCGGGCGGCAGGGACGCTGAGCGGCGGGCAGCAACAGCAGCTCTCGCTCGCGCGCGTGCTGCTGCGGAAGCCGAAGCTCCTCCTCCTGGACGAGCCGACGGAGGGGATCCAGCCGTCGATCATGCAGGAGATCGGGGAGGTGATCAAAGACCTCGGGAAGCAGGGCGACATGGCGATCCTGCTCGTGGAGCAGTTCTTGGATTTCGCGCTCTCGACGGCGAGCGAGTACTTCATCATGGATAATGGGGGGATTGTGCGGCGGGGGAGCGTGGCGGAGTTCAGCGACGAGATCGCGAGGGAGTTTCTGGCGGTGTGAAGGGGCGGCGCCGGGGCTCCTGACGCTGGCAGCGGCGCGTCCGCGGGGTCCGTTACGACCCGAACCGCCTCGCGCCCGAGCACCGGCGGCCGCAGGACGAAGCCGGGGATGCCGGTCTCGATCGGCGCAGCGCACAGCGACGGGCGGATCTTGAAGAGATCCACGAGGATCTCGTGGGCCATGGAGGGCATCGCGACGTTGCGGTCTACGCGAGCGCTTCCTCGGCGCTGGGCGCGATCACGGCCTGGTCAAGCCATCGCTCCAGCGTGGGCAGCTCGGAGCAGGCGTCAATCTGCGCCTCCAGCGGCGCGCTGAGCGCGAGCCCTCGCCGCGCTAGGACCCTGCGCAGCGCCGCGCGCGCTGCGGTGAGCTGGCCCTGCTCGATGAGCTGGTCCTTGACCTCCGGGGTGTAGTCGAGCAGGGCCTGGAGGATCCACTGCCTGCGCGCCTCGATCTCCGGGTCATCGACGCGGGCGAACCATCGCAGCAAGTCCTCACGGGTCTTCGGTGACATCGGCAGGTATTCTAGCATGGAGATCACCCATTCCACATCCCGCCGCGGTGCGACCCACCGGGCGAAGTCGTCGAGGGCCTGTCCTGAGCGAGCCGTCAGGAACGGCACGAGCTCGTCGCGCAGCGGCAGCTCGTTGGCCGCGATCCAGAGGAACAGAAGCGGCGAGGGCCCGACGCGGTAGCAGCCGGGGGCGAACCGCTCCAGCGCCCGGACGGTGTGCAGCCACGATGGCAGGTGGGGAGCGACGACCCAGAGCGGCTCCTCGCCCATCCACGGCGGCTCGCGCTCCTCGATGCGCTCGATCTCGCGCGCCAGCCGGCGGAGCGTGGCGCGCTTGAGCTCCACGATGTCGACGTGGTCGCCGGCCATCTTGATCTCGACGACCACCTCGTCATGGTCGCACGCCTCCGGCCAGGGCGCGGCAAGAGGAACGAGCCCGTCGGGCCGCACCACGCGGAGATAGCCGTCGGCCTGGACGCGCTCGAGCCGGACCTCGGGCGGCCGGTGCCATGCGGCGGAGCCGGCGGTGACGCTCGGGGTCACCTCGGCGAAGGTCAACTTCGCGAACCCGTCCAGCTTGCCCACCGGTGCGTTGATATCAGCTCACCTGCAGCGATGCACCTCGAATAAGAGCGCTGTACGGTAGATAAAGAGAGATGGATTCGCGTGCCTGCGCGCAAGTGCGTGAGGGCGGGTGATCGTGGCCCGGAGCCGCGGGCGACACCGCACCGCTCGGTCGGTGCGGCCGCGGAGCGCCGCGGAGCCGCGCGACGGCGTACCGAGGCGGGGTGGGCACGGCCTCTCATCCGCCACAGGCCGAACACACGCCGAGCGCACGTGCGCGGACCGTGGGACAGCGCTGCCGGCCGCGCCTACGAGGCGCAGCCGGCAGCGCCTGCCGGCGGCGATCCGGCGCCCATCTGAATCCACGGCCCCCGAGCTCGGCCACCTCCTCCTGCGGCGGGGCCTCGGAGGTGGCCGGATTCGAGCTCGAAGGCGGGAAGAAAGCTCGATGCTCTTGCCGCCTTCCCTTCTTCATGGGAATCGCGTCCGGCATCGACCGCGACGCCGCCTCGCTCGCCCGCGGAGCCGGCCGCGCTGCGGGCCGCGGTGACGTGCGCGCTGGGCTCGCCGCGCTCGACATGGCTCGACATCGACCGAGGAGTCCGGAGACCATGAGCATCCGCCGATGAACTGCCCGAGCTGGTGCGAGGCGTACGCGCTCTGCGCCGAACGGACCCGTGAGCGAGTTAAGGAGAAGAGATGCGAAGTGTGCGCGCTGGATGGTGGTGGGCAGCATCGGCCTTCGTGGCCAGCGGTTGCACGGCGCTCCTGGGGCTCGACAAGGACTATCACCCGCTGGACGACGCGGGCGGCGGCACCGGATCGAGCGGCGGCGACGCCGGCTCCGGCGCCGGCGTCGCGAGCTCGGGCCGCGGTGGCGCCGGTCATGGCGGCGGCGGTGCCGGAGCGTGCACGCCCGGCGACGCGCGGTGCTCGGACGACCTGCTGGCGCGGTGCAACGACGACGGCCAGTGGGATGCCCCCGAGCCGTGTCCCGCGGAGGCGCCCGTGTGCCGCGGCGCGGCGTGCACGATCCCCCCGAGCTGCGAAGGGCTGCCGTCGACGTGCGGTCCCGGCGCGACCGAGAGCTGCTGCGCGAGCGCGGTTGTGCCCGGGGGGACGTTCCACCGCGGCAACGATCCTGCGTTGCCGGCGACCGTGAGCGACCTCCGGCTCGATCGCTTCGAGGTGACGGTGGGGCGGTTCCGGAAGTTCGTGGCGGCGTACCCCGCGAGCCAGCCCGCCGCCGACGCGGGAGCGCACCCGGACATCCCGGGGAGCGGATGGAACCCGGCCTGGAACGGCGAGCTGCCCGCGGACGCGGCGGCGCTGCGCGCCGCGGTGATGTGCAATCCGGACAACCCGGACATGCGGACGTGGACGGAGGAGGCTGGCGGCCAGGAGCACCTGCCGATGAACTGCGTGAGCTGGTACGTCGCCTTCGCGTTCTGCGCGTGGGATGGGGGCCGCCTCCCGACCGAGGCCGAGTGGAACTACGCTGCGGCCGGAGGGGGCGAGCAACGGCAGTATCCGTGGTCGAATCCACCGGAGTCGACGACCATCGACCCGAGCTACGCTTCCTACGATTGCAGGGAGAGCGCGGCACCCGGCTGCACGTTCCAGAGCGACTTCAGCGACATCGTGCCCGTCGGATCCCGCTCGCCGAAGGGCGACGGGCGGTGGACGCAGGCGGATCTCGGCGGGAGCATGCGGGAGTGGGCGCTGGATGGATACGGGACCTATCCGGCGGAGTGCGTCGATTGCGCCAACCTGACGGACACCTCGAACCGGGTGGTCCGCGGCGGGAGCAGCTTCGGCACGCCGAGCTACCTGCTGACGTCCGCGCGGGTCAGCGTCGCGCCGGCGGCCCCTTACTACAGCCTCGGCATGCGGTGCGCGAGGAGGCCGTAGGCGCCGCGCTCAGCCGAAGAAGTCGAACGCCGTCCCGGCGCCCCGCTCGCGCGCGGCGGCGTAGATGACGCGCGCGAGCGCCACGTCCTGGATGGCGAGGCCGGTCGAGTCGAACACCGTGATGGCGGCGTCGCCGCGCCCTGCCAGCTTGCCCGCGACGACCTCGCCGAGCGTCCCCTGGAGGTGCTCGCGGTGCAGGGCGCCCTCGTGCAGCGGCACGTTGACCTCGCCGCTCTCGGTCGCCTGCGCCCAGTCGTCGATGATCACGCGCGCGTCCCGGAGGATCTCCGGATCGAGCTCCTGCTTGCCGGGCGCGTCGGCGCCCATCGCGTTGATGTGCGCCCCCGGGCGGACCCACGCACGCCGCACGACCGGCGCGCGCGCGGGCGTGGACGTGCAGAGGATGTCGCAGCCGGAGGCCTCCTCCACCGAGACGGCGCGCCCGCGCGCCTCGGCCGCGAACCGCTCGCTCGCCTCGCGCGACACGTCGGCGGTGAGCACCTCCAGCCGATCGCCGTAGACGGCGCGGTGCGCGTCGAGCAGGAAGCGCGCCTGCACGCCGCAGCCGATGAATCCGAGCGTCCTCGGGCTCTGCCGCGCGAGGTGCTTCGACGCGATCGCCGCGGCCGCGCCGGTCCGTACCGCCGTGAGGCGGGTCGCATCCATCACGGCGAGGGGCGCCGCCGTGGCCGGATCGCTGAGGATGTAGAGCCCCATGACGGACGGCAGGCCGAAGCGCGCCGGGTTCTTCGGGTGCGAATTGACCCACTTCACCCCGGCCGCCCCTTCGGCGTAGGCCGGCATCGCACGGAGGTCGCCGTCGTGGGCAGGCAGCCCCAGGTACACCTTCGGCGGCATCGCGGCCTCGCCGCGGCCGTACGCCGCGAACGCCGCCTCCACAGCGGCGATCGCCGCGTCCATCGCGAGGAGGGAGACCACATCGGACTGGGAGAGGAGCAATGTTTTCTCGGGCTTCATCGGATGCGACCGTACGCGACGCCGAACGCGAACGCACGCGCCCCACGTGCGGACCGGTGTGCGCGCATGCTCCGCCCGCCGCCTCCGTGGGCCCTCTTTTCGCGAAAGGGACGGGTATCCCGCTCGGATCCAGCGGCCGAGAGCGGCAGTCACGGAGCGCCGGCGACATGAACCGGGGGGTTGGCAGGCCACGCCGTTGCGCTGAAGATGGCGTAGCTGCGCCGTGGGGTGGGGTGCACCCCGCGTCTCGACGATCTCTCTTGTGGTGGAGCGGGTGGATGAACGTACGACTCGTTGCAGGTCTTTTTGTGCTCGCGCTCTCGGCGACAGCCGGATGCGGTGATGATGGAGGCGAAGGGGGCAATGGCGGCTCCGGCGGCGCTGGCGGCGCCGGCGTCACGGGCAGCGGCGCCGGCGCATCGGGCGCGACCAGCACGGGCAGCAGCGGCGGCGCCGAGCCCACCGGCACCGGCGGCGCCGGCGGCGCCGGCGGCGCCGAGCCCACCGGCACCGGCGGCGCCGGCGGCGCCGAGCCCACCGGCACCGGCGGCGCCGAGCCAACCGGCACCGGCGGCGGTGGAGGGACGCCCGTCAACTACGGTGCGGCGTGCACCTACCATGGGGCGTGCGACGGCGAGTACTGCATCAAGGAGACCGACTGGGGCTGGCCGGCCGGGTCCTGTGCGGGCCTCTGCGATCCCATCGTGGGCGCCTGCGACGAGGGCGGCGTCTGCGTCGATTTCGGCGATCGGGGCCTGTGCATCCGTCGCTGCAGCACGACCGACGAGTGCCGCGACGGCTACACGTGCAGCGACATCGGCGGCGAGATCACGGCGTGCATCCCGGCGTGCACCGAGAACGCGCAGTGCGCCGCGCTCGGCCTGTGCGACAGGGTCGACGGCCTCTGCAAGCTCGGCGAGATCGATTGCTCCGACGGCGAGGACGACGAGGGCGACGGCCAGGTCGACTGCGCGGACAGCGACTGCGCGGCTGCCTGCCGCCCGCTCGTCGGCGCAGCCTGCGCGGGCGCTGCGCCGGTGACGACCACGATCGAGGGCGACACGTCGAGCGGCACGAGCGTGCTCCAAGGCAGCTGCACCGGCGCCGGGCCGGAGGAGATCCACGTATTCACGCCGCCCGCCGGCCAGTCGGGCACGCTCCTCGTCGTGCTCCGGTCGGAGAGCAACCACGGCCTCTATGCCCGCGCGGCGTGCACGGACGCGTCCACCGAGATCGCGTGCAAGGATGAGCACGTCGCCTCGGGCGCCGAGCCCGAGGAGGAGGCGATCGAGGTCGTCGTGCGCAAGGACCAGGCGGTGCCGATCGTCGTCGACGCCCGCACGCGCGCCGACGCGGGGCCGTACACGCTGGACCTCGTGTTCTCGCCGGCCACCTGCGGCGACGGGATCGTCAGCGAGCCGGAGACGTGCGACGACGGCAACACCGTCGACGGCGACGGCTGCTCCGCCGCGTGCACCGTGGAGATCGACGACGTCTGCGCGGACGCGCCCGTGGCCATTCTGGGGACCAATGCGGGCGACACGACGGGCGGCACAACGGTGTTCGACGGCACCTGCACCGCCCGCGGCACGCCGGAGAGGCTCCACGCGTTCACGCCGCCGAGCAGCGGCACGCTCAGGCTGGTGCTGTCCTCCGCGACCGACCAAGGCTTCTACGTGCGGACGGGCTGCTCGGGCCGCGAGCTCGCATGCGTCGAGAGCGAGATCGCCGGCCGGGACGAGAGGCGCTCGATCGCCGTCGAGGGCGGCGTGCCCCTGATCATCTTCGTCGAGGCGTACCGCCTGAGAGACGTGGGGCCTTACACGCTCCGCCTCTCCTTCACCCCCTCTCCCTGAGCTCTGGCGCCGCGCGGCGCGGCGTAGCGCCCCCCGGGCCGGTGGATGAGGTACGCTGCGCGCGTGCCTGCCACCCCTCCTTCAGCTCTGCCATGTCGCCGCGCTCGCCTGGTCGCCGCCGCGCTGCTCGCCGTATGTGCCTGCCAGCCGGGCGCCGCGCCGCCGGCCCGCGCCCCCCAGGACGCTTCGCTGCACCCCGGCGCCGCGACGCCGTCATCTCACGTCGCCGCCCCGTCCCCGCGGCCCCTGAAAGCGGCCGCGGGCGACAGCGCCGCGCAGCCTGCGCCGACGGCCGCGGGCGACCCCGCGCCGGGTGCCGGCGGGGCGCGCGCATCGTCGCTCGACGGCAGGTCCCCCGTGAAGCTCGCGCCGCCGCCGTTCGGTCAGACGCTCTTCCGGCCCGCGCCGGCCGGAAGCTCCGCCGCCCCGCGCCTCGTGAAGATCGCCGAGCAGAAGAACAAGATCACGGACGAGGCGGCGTGGTTCACCGCGAACGGCCTGTCGCTGCCGACGCTGCAGATTCCGAGCGCGGCCGCGGGCGGGGCGAGCGGCTCCCGTCCCCTCCCCTCCTTCGTTCCCGAGAGCTACCGCGATCAACCGCTCGTCAAGGCGATCGATCTCGGCGATCACCTCGCCCTGTTCTACGGCCCGAGCTTCGCCGAGGAGCGCTTCGTCGCGATCCTCGACGCGGCGCACGGGGTCGTCGCCTTCTTCGATTTCGAGAGCTTCCTCACGCCGCCCGAGATCGCTCCCAACGAGGCCGAGTTCGTGCGGGGCCACGTCGGCTGGGCCGTCGTCAAGGACGGCGTGCTCTACGTCTCGTCGGGGCACAGGACGTACGCGGCCTCCTCGAAGGGCAAGAACGCTTACCTGTCAGCCGTCGATCTCGCGTCTGGGCAGCTCCTCTGGCAGAGCGCGCCGCTCGTCTGCAATGCGGAGAACTTCGTCCTGCGCGGCGATCATCTCCTCTGCGGTTACGGCTTCACGGCCGAGCCGGATTTCCTCTATGTCCTCGAGCGCGCCACCGGCAAGGTGGTCTCGAAGCTCTCGCTGAAGAGCGGGCCTGATTACCTCGTCGAGAAGGACGGCAAGCTCTTCGTCCGCACCTACGACACGGATTACGTCTTCGAGATCCGCTGAGCGGCGCTCGGGGCGCGGCCGGCGCGCCCGCCGACGGACGGCCGGGCCGATGCGCCGTGATGCCTGCGGCCAGGCCGACCAGCGCTCGAGCCGACGGCGTCCGGCGCTCCGAACGGCCCGAGCGCGGGGCGCTATGCCTCGCGGGGCTCCCCCGAGCGTGAGGCGAGGAGAGCTCGCGCAGCCAGGCGAGGGGAGCTTGCGAACGCTCGCGCTCGCGCTCGCTCCCCTGGGTGCCGCCCAGCGCCGGCGCGACGCGCCGTGCGCACCTGCTCCCGATCGGCACGGCTGCGGCGCGGCGGGCGAACCACCGAGTCGCTCGGCGCGATCGAAGGCCCGCTGCGGTGGTCAACCCCCCGCCTGGTGCGGTAGAGCCCGCCCGCTTCGTGCTGCCTCGATTTCCCGGACCGGACAGGCGCGTGGCATTCCGAGGAGATGTGACGAAACGACCCGAGATGCCCCGCGTGTCGCAAACTGCCCCAGAGGAGGGCGCTCCGCCGCTCCTCGCCGCGCTCCCCGCGCCAGCCTGGAGATCCACGACGGACGCAAGAACCTGCGCCTGTCGCGCAGAGCCTGCGCCGTCCTGATCCGACCCGGCGCTGGTCGACCGCGGAGCTCGCCGCCCGCGGCTGCCGCGCGGCGGAGCGACCGTGGCAGCGAACTTGCTACCTGCTCACGTCAAGCACACACGAGGTGTTCATGGTCGCGAAGAGCAACCACTCGGAACCTGCGCCGCAGGCGAAGCAGAAGCATCCCGATGAGCTGCAGCGCGATTTGAGCCCGAACCACATGGCCGGGCAGAACATCGGGGGCGGGCCTTCCACCCTGGATCCGAGCGTGAAGCTCGCGTCGGACATCAAGGAGCCGACGCGCCGGCTTCAGGACTTCACCGCGGACGAGCTCCGGGAAATCCCGGTCCTGCCCGAGGGGGCCCGGCTGCTGCAGGACGCCGTCTACGTCGACCTGGCCGATCCGGAGCGGCGCGCGTTCCGGGCGACCGCACAGATGCTCGCGAGGTCCGGACAGTACCTGGTACCCAAATCAGACACCCCGCACATGTACTGGAATCGGCTGGTACGAATCAGCGATTCACATCGGCTGCAGTGACGCGTCCCAGCGACGCAGGATGAAAGGAGCGAGCATGCAAGTGGAGCTCACCTTCCGACACATCGACAAAAGCCCCTCGCTCGAGGAGCTGATCCGGGAGCAAGCGAACAAGATCCAGCGCTTCAACGACCACATCAACAGCTGCGCCGTGGTCGTCGAGCGCGACCACGCGAGCCAGGGCACGGGCGGAGAGTACCGGGTGCGCGTCGATCTCCACGTGGCCGGCAAGCACGAGATCGTGAGCGAGGAGCGGGCCGCCAGGAACCTGCTGCCCACGGCCGTGCGCGACGTCTTCCAGCGCGCCGTCCGCCAGCTGAAGAAGCTCGCGAGCGAGCAGCGGAGCGAGGTGAAGTCCCACCCGGCGCAAGACACGGCCGGCGTCATTTCCAAGCTGTTCAACGACTACGGCTTCATCACGACGACCGATGGTCGGGAGATCTATTTTCACGAGCGAAGCATCGTGTCGGCGCCGTTCTCCGCTCTGAAGATCGGCATGGGCGTCGCCTACACGGAAGAGGACGGCGACGAGGGGCCCCAGGCGAGCACGGTGCGGATCGTGGACGCGCGCGGCGGCAATCGCGGTCGCGAGGAGATCCCTACGCTCAGCTAGCCCCGAACGAAGCGATCACGGGGCTCGCGCGGGCGGCGCGCGAGCCCCGCTCTCCCTCGTTCCCCCTGCGAGCGGCTATATCGTCGTACCGCGCGGCAACGGCGGGAGAGGCGCCGGCTGCGGCGTCGAGCCCAGCGGGGGCTCGGCCGGCGGCGTCGCGATCTCCTCCGTCTCCTCCTGTACGGGCACCGCGACCCCGTCCCGGGGCGGATCGGGCTGCGGCTGCGCTCTGGGCTGCCGCATGACGCACTCCTCGCGCTGCCGCTCCAGCGCGTCGATCCGCTCGGAGGCCTCATCGAGCTTGCGCTCGAGCCAGCCCAC
Source organism: Sorangium sp. So ce836 (assembly GCF_028553905.1). Classification (NCBI taxonomy): domain Bacteria; kingdom Pseudomonadati; phylum Myxococcota; order Polyangiales; family Polyangiaceae; genus Sorangium; species Sorangium sp. So ce836. The sequence continues at coordinate 9,631,835 of NZ_CP102233.1, forward strand.
GCGCGCGGACTCACGCCTCAGCTCCGAGAGCGCCGTCCTGAGATCGTGATCTCTCGAGCGGAGCGCGGCCCTCGCCCGCTCGCGCTCGATCTCGGCCTGATCGAGCCGCGCCGCCAGGCGCTCGCGGTCGATCTCGAGGCCGGCGATCTCGCGCTCCAGCGCGCTCTTCGACTGCTCGTAGCGCGCGTCGGCCTCGGCCTTCGCGGCGGCCGCAGCCTGGGCCGCGCGCCTCGCCCGGAGCTCGGCGTTCTCGGCCAGGCGCTTTGCCTCGGTCATCGACTCCTTGGCAGAGTTGGCGCTCTTCGCGTCGTCGCTCGCCTTCATCGCCAGGGCGAGCGCCTCCTCGGTCGCGCGCTGCGCCTCGCTCATCTTCGCGAGCGCCTCCTGCGCCGAAGCGTTCGCGGCCGCCTCGAGGCGGCTGTGCTCGCGCGCGGCACGCTCGGCGGCCTCCGCCGTCTTGCGCGCCCGCGTCGCGTGCATCCAGAACACGGTGGTCGTCGCGACCATCCCCATCAGGACGACCACGCCGAGGGCGAGCAGCACCCGCGTGAGGCGCTCGCGGCGCGCCTCGGCGGCGGCGGCCGCGTCGAGGAAGCCGCGCTCCAGGCCGGAGAGATCGTCGATGTCCCGGGCCCAGGCGGACAGCTCGTGCAGCGCCTTGCCGCGCGGCAAGAGCCCCGGCGCCCTGCCGCCGGCGACCCACCTCGAGAGCGCCTCGTCGAGCTCCTTCTTCGCCCGGCCGAGCCGGTGAAGCGCGCTCGCCACCTCCGCCATGCGCGGCCGCGCCTCGGGATCGAACGCCAGCACCCGGTGGACGAGGGCGACGAGATCGGGCGGCGTGGCGGCGCTCATCGGGGGCGGCCACGCCGCGCTCGGCGCGTCGGGCGTCCGCCCCTCGAGCAGCTCATAGAGGATGACGCCGAGCGAGTAGACATCCGCCTTGACGTCCACGCTCCCGGAGTGGCGCTCCTGCTCCGGCGCCATGTAGCTCCTCGTCCCGAGGCCCCACGCGCCCTCTTGCGTGAACGGCATCGTGGGCTGTCCCGCGCCCTCGCTCTGCGGCGCGGGCGCGCCTGGCTCGATCGACGCGCGCGACCCGCGCGGCGCCGCGGAGGAGACCGCCTCGGGCGGGATCTCGACCGGCACGGGGTGGATCGCGGGCCTGCCGATGCTCACGACGGGGAGGCTCCGGAGCGCGTCGTCCTCGTGGGCCTCGCGCTCTGGCGTGGCGCTCGCGCCGCCCAGGGCGCTCTCTGGCGTGGCGCTCGCGCCCAGCGCGCTCGCTGGGCCGGTCGTGGCGCCCACCGTCGGCGCCGGCCGCGTCGAGAGCTCGGTGCGGATCGTAGGCGCGGACGCGGGCGCGAGGGAGCCTCTCCCCTCGAGCTCCAGCACCTCGGGCAGACCCCCCCAGAGGACCTTCGCGATGCCGAAATCGAGGATCTTGACGCGGCTGCCCCCGGGCGCGAGCTCGTCGTCGACCACCATGATGTTCTCCGGCTTCAGATCGCGGTGGACGACCTTGGACGCGTGGGCCGCGGCCATGGCCGAGGCGATCTGGTAGCCGAGCCGCACGACCTGCCGCGGCCGCTCCGCGGGCGGCACGGCCTGCACCCAGTCGCGGAGCCCCCGGCCGTCGAGGTACTCCATCACGATATAGGGCGAGCCGTCCTCGAGCTCGCCGGAGTCGAAGACGCGGACGATTCCCGGGTGGTTGATGATGTTGACGGCGATCGCCTCCTGCCGGAAGCGGGCCACCACGTCCGGCCGGCGGGCGTAATCGCCGAGCAGCACCTTGATCGCCGCCCGCGCCCGCGTCTTCGGGTGCCGCGCCCGGAACACCCGCCCCATCCCGCCGCGGCCGAGCTCGCCCTCGATGAGCCAGCCGCGCAGGACCGCGGGGAACGGCGCGAGCTCGTCCTCGATGCGGTCGGGCGTCGGACGCATCACCATGCCCGACCATCCTGCACCTGCCCGCCCGGCGGCGGAAGCCCCGAGGCGCGCCGGCGCGCCGGACGCCTCGCCCGTGGGGCGGCGTCGTGGTCGCGCCGGCGCGCGGGGCTCGGGTCATCCCGCGCTCGCGCAGTAGCCTGCCCACACCTCCGGGATGCGCCGCTCGCTCAGGCCCAGGACGGGCGCCGGGGGCAGCCACTTCGGCTTCACCGGGGCGCGGAGCAGCTTCATGCCGGCCTGCTCCGGCGTCCGGCCCCGCTTCATCGTATTGCACGCGTAGCACGAGGCCACGATGTTGTCCCAGACGGTCTTGCCGCCCTGCACGCGCGGGATGACGTGATCATAGTTGAGCTCGCGTGCCTCCTTCTTCACGCCGCAGTACTGGCAGCGGAAGCCGTCGCGCAGCAGGACGTTGACCCTCGAGAACTTCACGCCGCGCTTCATCCCCAGCGTCGGCCGCTTCAGCCGCGCCACCGCGGGCGCCTTGATGGAAAGCGACGGCGACCGGATGACGTCGTCGTACTCCTCGATGATCTCCACCTTGCCCAGGAAGCTCATCGTGACAGCGGTCTGCCACGGGATGACCTTATGGGGCACCATCCACGGCGTCAAAAGCAGCGTCTGCGCGGTCATGGCCCACCTCGTTATCGTCTCTTTCTTTTCATGATGTCGCTCCAGGTCACGCGCGATCGGTGCCCGGGGAGGGAGTCGAACCCCCAGTAGGCTGGGTTTGAGCCAGCAGCGTTTGCCGTTTCGCCACCCGGGCAGGGTGTCACCCGTGGAGCTCGCTCGGGCGCGGGCTCCCGAGGAAGCACGCAGGCGAGCGGAGCGGCCCGGCGTCCCCAGCGGGATTCGACCCGCGTCTCCGGAGCGAAAATCCGGCCGCCTGAGCCGCTAGCAAGATGGGGACGTGGTCACGTGACGAGGACCGCGGGCCGGGGGAGAGCGCCGCGTCGCGCGATCGCGGAAGACGAACGGACGGGCAAGGCACGCCGTGGGGGACACACGGAACAGGTATGGCGGTAACCCACGAGCTTCGGCCCGTCCGGTGGAGCGACGAGGGGTCGAACCTCGATCCCTGCCGTGCGAGGGCAGTGTTCTCCCGGTTGAACCATCACCCCGGACCAGCGATCATCGCGTCAGATCTTCATCGTCATCTCCTTGTGCATTGGACGGCGCGCCGTCGGTTTCTTTGGACCGAGCTCGCTCTTCTTGGAGGGAGCCGGGCATGAAGCGATCGCGCCGTTTCGCAGGAGCTCTGGAGAGCTCCCGAGGCGCCCCCGAGGAGGATCGAACTCCCCTCACCTGATCGACAATCAGGCTGCTTCACCAGATGCATACGAGGGCAACGCGGCGCCGCCGGCGGGACTCGAACCCGCGACATCCTAGGTTACGGTAACCGTCCTCCTTCGGCCCGGGTCGGGCAAGCGGGCGGAGAACGGCATTAGGTGCTCTACCAGGCTGAGCTACAGCGGCATGGTCGGGATCCGAGAACCGTCGTCCTTCGGCCCGGGTCGGGCGATGGATCGGACGACGGAGGTGAGGATCCCGGCGCCCCCGGCGGGACTCGAACCCGCATCGACCGGCTTCGTAGGCCGGCCCCTATCCAATCGGGCTCGGGGGCAGCTCCTGGGAGCGGGACGCTGGAGTCGAACCACGAGAACTGTCCTCCGGCGGCCCGGGCAAGCCCGGGCAAAGGATGAAGAACAGGTGCCATCCATCATGGCGGCGTCCCGCAGGAGGGGGCGCCCGCGCGGCGCCACGGCGTCGGACGGACGGGCCGGCGGAGCCCGTCCGTCACGCTGTCTGTCACGAGGCACCCCGGGTGAAATCCGCCATCACCTGGGGGGCCGCCCCATCGAACCCCACGACATCGAGCATGCCGGGGTCCGTCGGGTCGGCGATCGAAAAGCCGGTCGACGTCATGCCGACGACGATCAGCTTCGCCGGTCGGCCCATCGCCTGCCGATAGTCCCTGAGCGCCTGAAACGGGTGAACGCCGCCCGCCCAGGTCTCGCTGTCCGTGTAGATGACGAACGAGTCGACCTCCACCCGGTTCCGCTTCGCCCAGATCATCGGCAGAGCACAGTCGGTGCCGCCGAAGGGGAGGCCCTCCACCGCGCGCAGCACGTCGTCGAGCCGCTGCTCCGGCGAGATCGCGAGCGGCAAGAGGCCGGGGACTCCCCCGCCCCACTTGCCGCCGTACCCGCCCGACGCCGCCGAGAAGCCGACCACGCTGTACTCGCGCTCGATCCGCGCCGTCGCCATGGCCATGGCCGCGCTCGCCACGCGCGGCGTCAGGCCAGGGACGCCAGCGATACAACCGCTGGTCATCGATCCGGAGATGTCGAGCGCCAGGAGGTGCTTCTTCCTGGTCGGCTCGACCGACCGGAACGCGAGGTAGAACGCCTCGTTCAGCGCGTCGACGATCTCGCGGACCGGGGTCCACGAGAGCGCGTTTTCGCGCCGGCGAGCGCGTTCGCCGTGACCCTGCTCATAGACCTCGAGGGCCGAGAGCACGGCGACGGGGTGGACCCGCGCCGCCTTCAGGCGGCCGGCGTCGGTGAGCTGTTGCGCCACCCTGCGCGACGCGTCGCTCATCGGCGCGAGCAGGCCGATCGCGGTCATCTTCCCCAGGTTCCGGACGAGCGCCGTCTGGGGCATGTGCTCGAGCAGCGCCTCCCACACCGAGGGGTCGTTCTTCCACTCGGTCCGGAGCATCTCGTGCGTGAAGCGATGCTGTCGGATCAGCGCCGTGACCTGCTTCCGGTTCGTCGCCGCGCGGAGCGACTCGAACGCGCGCACCGCGCCCGGCAGCTCCCCGACGGGGAGCGCCTTGCCGCGCGCCGACTCCTTGCCGAGCGCCTCGATGCCGCCGACGATCCAGCGGTAAAGGGCGTCGTGCTGCGGGGTCGGCGCGACAGGATGCGCGAGCCGCAGGAGATCGCGGTGGCTGAAGCCGTCGCGCTGCTGATACTTGATCGCCTGATGCGCGACCTTGTCGGCGGGCTTGCCGTTGTACCACGCAGCGACGGCGGACCGGAGCCCGCGGCCCCACTTGCGGAACCCCTGCACGTCGCGAGCGAAGTGGAAGAGATCCGTCCCCGTGCGGCACACCTCGGGCAAGGCCGCGAGGGCGGCCTTCCGGGTCTCGAGCTTCGGGTCGGCGGAGGCCATGGCGAGCGCGAAGATCGCAGGCGCGTTCTTCGGCGCTCGCCCCGAACCGCTGACGTCGACGATGCGCTGCACGGCGCGGGGCCCGTCCGCGGCGAGGCAGGCCTCGACGGCGCGGGCGTTCTCCACGGTGAGCTTCCGCTCGGTCGCGTAGTAGGTCCCCCCCTCCGCGCCGAGGATCAGCCAGCGGTCGAGCCTCGCCCACTCGTCCAGGGCGAAGGCGTAGCCACCGGCGCTGTTCTGCACCTGATCGGCGCGGGCCTTCCGCCGCTGCGGGGTGACCAGCGCGGCGAAGTGCTTCAGATAATTGGCCATGACACCACCTCCGGCCCGAGGGCCCGGGCAAAAGAGGACGGATAAGCGGCGCGCTCGGAGGATCTACCAAAGATAACCGAGCGCGATCGACCCGTCCTGGGTGGGCGTACGGGGATCGAACCCGTCTCCGCAGGGTCACAACCTGCCCTCTTCACCAGAAGAGTAACACCCACGCAAGCTATCGTCGGGATGGCCGGATTCGAACCGGCGGAGCTCCTCACCCCAGATGAGGCGCCTTTCCATCCCGGGGCGCCTGCTCGCGGCAGGCGCCGGCGGCCCCCGGCCGGAGGCGGGCCCGGGCCTCGCGTGAACGAGGCGGGCCCTGCCTCCGAGCGCCGGGGGCGCGGCTCCGGCGGGAGGGATCGAACCTCCAACCCACCGCTTAACAAGCGGGCGCTCTACCATTGAGCTACACCGGAACATGGAGGCGCAGCGCGCCTCCATCTACATTGCACATCCTGGTTGTCACAGAACGAGCGATCCCTCCACGGAGGGATCCATGAGAGCGCATCGACGATCTCTGCGCTCTCACGGCGCGCGCCGGCATGGAATGCCGAGCGGTGCGCCGGGTGGACCCGGGAGGAATCGAACCTCCAGCCGTCCGCTTAAGAAGCGGCTGCTCTATCCAGTTGAGCTACGGGTCCGCGCGGAGGGCGCACCTCCGCATCGCCTGCCGCGCGGCAGGCCGTCATGATCCGAAGAGCTCGAGCTCCGAGCCGAGAGAGAGCGACCCACGGCCGCTCGGGCTCTACCGCGCCCGGAGACGACGCACACGAATCCCTATCGCGCCCTCGCGGGCGCGCACCTTCCCCCCGTACGTCATTCGCTATCGACTCGAATGCTTCCAGCGCATTCTCTACCGCGCCTCCTTTCCATGGGCGCAATACCCCGGCGCAGCGCGCGGCGACCTCGCACGCGCTGCAAGCAAGACAATCCCTCTCCTCGGCGAACCTATCGCTCGCGCCCCACAGCAGGCCTGAGGCCCACGAGGGGGGCTACGGCCCACAAGGAGGCTACGGCCCACAACAGGCCTGCAGCCCACATCGGACCTACAGCTCACGAGCCCCAAAACGCCGAAGGCCGCCTGGGTCTCCCGAGGCGGCCTTCGCGAACGTCGTCGATCGACGCGTGCTTAGCTGCCTCTAGGCGCTATTCTCCGGGTTACCGAGCTTCCGCGACGCGCGGATGCCGCAGGAGTATCCGTGGTCGTGCGCCAAGGAATCGCCACCCAGCAGATGGTCCCATGCCACGATCGCTTCAGGCGTTGCGGCCTTGGGCTGGTTGGCGATGAGCTGCATGTTGTCGCGGCGGCTGAACATAACGAATCCCTGTCTGCCGAATGAGTACTCCCCTTGAAGGGGCTGCGCAACAGAAAAGTTCTTCGAGTCGATTCTTTTTTTCTTCGCCTTCGAGACCAGAGCTCGCCGGGCCTCAGCGCCGGTCGGCGCAATCGGGGAATGCCGCGGATATACGGCGATTTGCCCTGGATATGCCGAGGGCGGCGGAAGGCAGCTGCGCAAGCAAAGCACACCTCGTGCCCTATCGGGCACCGGCCTCGATCCGGAATCGCTCATTGCACCCGGCCCCAGAGACCACCACGTGGCCTCCCTCCACCGTCACGCTGGCCTCGCTCCCCACCGGCCAGCGCAGCGCCACCATCGCTCGGCCGGTGCGCGCGTCGTAGAACGTCTGCTCCCGGTGGCTCACGCCATCGCGGCAGCGCTGCTCTTCATTGGGCTCTCCGTCGAAGACCGCGCCGGTGCCGTCGAAGTACCCCTCGACCACGAGGAGATCCCCCTTGATCGCGCCGCTCACGCTGCGCATCCCGTGGCAGCGCGCGGGCCAGCCCCCCGAGTGACCGCCGTTCGCGACCACGAACCCCCCTGGCTTGCGGGGAAAGACCACATGGTTGCGGAAGTAGGTATACGTCGCGTGCTCGCGAGGGAAGATCCACGGCGGGTCGCCGGCGCACGGGCCGTCGCTCGCGCTCTTCCCGTCGGGTCCACACAGGCGCGCCCTCGCCGCGGCCTCGGTCGTCACCTCGCCGGGCGCCTCCCCGTCGTGGTTGACCCGATCGAGGAGCTCGATCCAGCCTGTCACGAGGGCGGCGTGCTCGAGGCCGGTCTTGCGGACCTCCACGGCGCACGTCGACCTGCCGGCGAGCTTGCCGCGCGTCGCCGGCGAGGGCTTGAGCGCGTGCGCGTTCGCATAGGCGACCCGGGCCGCCTCGGCGTCTCCGGCCTTGTCGCGCAGCAGCCCGAGGTTGAACCAGATCTGCGAGCGGAGCTCGGGGTCGCCGGCCCCCGAGAGCGCCGCGGCGAAATCGGCCTCCGCCGCGTCGCTGTCGCCATCGCCGAGGTGCGCGAAGCCCCGCTCCGCGAGCGCACGCGCGTCGCTCGGATCCGCGGCGAGCGCCTCGGTGAACGCCCGGATGGCCGCGCCGAAATCCCGCGCCTTCGTCGCGAGCCGGCCCCTCGCCAGGGCCGCCTTGCTCGCGGCGAGGGCCTGCTTCTCCTTCTCGGTGAGCGGCCGCGCGCCGGGCGAGGGCGGGGCCGGCAGCGCGGCGCTGCTCGCGGATGCGACAGGGGCGGCCGAGCTCGCCGCGGCCGGCGGCGCGCTCTCGGCGACGGGCGGCGAGCGCTCGGCGACCGGCCTCTGCGGCGCGTCACGGCAGCCCGCGACGGCGCACGCCGCCGCGAGGCCGAGCGCGAGGGGCCCGCCCGCGCCGCGCGTGCAGCAGCTGCCGGTGAAGCGCGTGGTCATGCTGCGCATCGTCCGCGTCCGGGTCGGGGACATCACGACAGGGCGCCGACGCGCTCCGCGGCCGCCTCGGCGGAGCGCACGGCCGCGTCGATCCCGGAGCCGTGGAACGCCGAGCCGGCGAGGAGCACGCCGCTGCCGGCGAGCGCCTGCTCGGTCTCCCGGACCCGCGCCGCGTGCGCGGGCGTGGAGACCGGGAGCGCGCTCGACCAGCGCGAGACCCAGGCGCGCTCGGCGGGCCCGCGCACGCGCAGCACGCGCGCGAGCGAGGCCTCCGCGCGCGCCGCCCACGCGTCGTCGCCCATCTGCTCCAGATCGGCCGGCTCGGGGCGGAAGAAGAGGCGAAGCGCGACATGGCCGGCGGGAGCGCGCTCGGCGAACTTCGAGGTCGTGAACGTGCACGCGCGGAAGCCGTGCGCCTGGTGCCCCGCGGCGACCACGAAGCCGGTGCCGTCGAGCGGGTGCTCGATCGCGGCGCGCGGGTAGGCCAGCGAGACGGTCACGCTGGAGAGCGTCTCGGCGTCGCGGAGCGCCCGCGCCGGCTCGCCGAGCAGCGCGGCCGCGCCGGCGGCGTGGGTGGCGATCACCACCGCGTCGGCGTCGATCTCGGCCCCGCCGGCGAGCGCGAGCCGGAAGCCGCCGCCGGCCCCCCGCGCGAGCGAGGCGACCGCGGCGGAGGTGCGCACGTCGACGCGCCCATCGCGCGCGAGCGCGCGCGCGAGCGCCTCGGTCAGCTGCGCCATCCCGAGGCGGAAGGTCCGGATCCCCTTGCCGAGCTCGTCGCGCGGCACCTGGAAGCCGAGGAACGCCGCCGCCTCGCCCGGCGCGAGCTCCCGCAGCGCGGCGCCGTCGAAGCCGAACGACCTGTGCGTCTCCTGGCCGACGAGATCGCCGGCGATGCCGAGCGCGCCCGCCAGCGCGGGCACCGCCTCGCTCCGCGCGATGAACCCCTCGGCGCCGTGCTCCACCACGAAGCCAGCGGTCCGCTCGGTCCAGAGCTGCCCGCCCAGCCGCGGCGCCGCCTCGACGAGCGTCACCCGATCGCCCGCCGCCGCTCGCCTGAACGCGACGATGCACCCGGCCAGACCGCCTCCGACGATGGCGACGCGTCGCATCGCCCCCGTATACCACGAGGCGGCGCCCCGAGCGGCGCGCTCGGCCGCGGGCCCCTGGACGTCGATTGGACCCGATCGCGCTCGTCAGGGCCGCGCCGCAGGATGCCTGTCGCGCCCGGCGCGCGGCCGGCCGGGCCGGCCTCCTCGACGGCCCGTTCTCCTCGGTGTCCGCCGGCGCCTCAGCCGAGCTGCGACAAGAACTTCCGGAGCTGCTGCGCCTCCACCATCGTCATCACCGGGACGAGCCAGGCCTCGAGCGACGTGGTGTCGCGAAACGCCTTTCGGCTCGAGTTGTGCGCGTCCCGGATGAGCCGCTCGACCTGGAGCCCCAGGATCGCGTTCGCCACCGGCAGCAGGTAGGCCGTCCGATGCACCGTGGCGTTCTGCACGCGCATCATCTCCAGGAACTTCTCCGCGCTCTCGGGCGCGAGCACGTCGACCTGGAGCAGCTCGATGCACACCACAGCCCCGTGCCGGTTCTGGGTCACGATGCCCTGGATCCTGGCGATGCACGCGTCGACCTCGCCAGCCGGGAGCGGTGAGGCCAGCCTCACTTCGATGAGACGACCGGCTCTATTGTCAACGGAGTACATGAGCGAAATTAAACCTACCGTAGACGTCCGAGCCAGAGCGCGTCAATCAACGGCGAATCCGTGCGGTACGGCCCCGTACGCGCGCCCACGGCAATGACGCTTTGTCGGCGGCCGCCTCGATAGAACAAAACCGCCCGAGACGGTGCTCATGCACCGGACGAGAAGATCACCTTCCCCGGGCGCGCCTCGTCCTCGGAGGCGGCCTCCCGCTCGGCCTCGAGCGCCTTCGCCTCGGTCTCCAGATCCGGAAAGCGGTACCGGATCCCGTCGCCCGCCTCGAGGTCCACGTCACCGCCGAGCGCGACCACCTCGCGGGTGATCTCCTCCGAGCGCGGCGCCTCCCCGGCCGCGTCCTGCCAGGCCCGCTGGAGCACCGCCTCCGTGATCGGCTCCCGGGCCTGCCGCGCGCCGATGCGGGTGAGGATCGCCCGCAGCACCGCCCGCCGGGCGTTCCGCCGGGCGAGCCGCCGCCGCTTCAGCGGGCGCAGGAGCGCGCGGCCGAGCGGCAGCGCGAAGAGCGCGAGCGAGAAGACGAGCGGCACCACCCCGAGCGCCATCGCCGTCCCCGTGGCGGGCAGCTCCGCCATCGGCACCCCGCGGGCCAATAGACCGAGGTTGGCCAGCGTGAGGTGCGCCCCGAGGGCGTAGAGGCTCATCATCAGGTTGAACCCGTTGAGCGCCACGATGAGCGCGTTCACCCCCGGGTCGTTCCCGGTGAGCGGCGGCAGCTCCTCGCGCTTCGCCCACACCGGCGCCGGCGCCCGCGACGGCGCCTCGACCGCCGTCCGCCGGATCGCCTCGAACCGGTACACGATCCCCCCCTCCTCCGAGACGTCGACCGTGCCGTCGTAGTCGAGCATCAGCCGCGCCATCATCGGGTCCGCCTCGTCGCGCGACAGCCCGGTCACGCGCATCACGTCGGCGAGCCCGATCCGGCCCCGCTGCGCGCGGATCTCGGCCAGGATGAGCTTCTCGCTCTCCAGCGGATCGCGCGGCGCCGGCGTCGGGCCGAAGAAGAACCGGTTGACCTTCTCGTAGAACGGCGTCTCGTCCCGGCGCCGCCCGAACGCCCCGCGGCGCTCGTACGACGAGGACGAGGACCAAGGCGGCTCGGCCGTCCACACGAACGGCGAGAAGGGGTGGAACGTCCAGAAGATCGCGTCGAAGACCATCCGGAAGAGGACGTAGCCCGCGAACGAGCCGGAGAAGCTGCCGTGATCGCGCGAGTCGCTGTTCGACCGGGCCAGCAGCTGGGCGATCAGGATCCCGACGAAGATCGCGACGTACGCGATCAGCACGATCGCGATCCACGCGCGCACGACGAAGCGGGCCACGCCGGCGGCGCCCCGGAGGACGAACCCGAGCGCGCGCTCGAGCCGCGTGCGGGTCTCCCACGGCTTGGTGAAGCCGTGCGGGAAACGGAAGAGCAGCTCGCCTTCGGACGTCGCCTTGAGGTGCCCGCGGTACTCGCTGACGAGCAGGTGCAGGCCGCTCTCGGCGTCGCGCAGCGGCAAGCCGCTCCTCGCCGAGGCGTCGGCGAGCGTCAGATCGCCGGTGTGCCCGCGCAGGGCGGACTCCAGGATGCCGGCGGCCCGGCGGGCCTCCATCAGCTTTGGAGATTTCAGCGTCAACGGTCGCTCGCCCTCGCTCTCTGCGGCGGCGCAGCCGCCCTCGCTCGCGGCACGGCCGCGCTCGCTGGCACGGCGTCGCCGCGCTCCCTCCCGGAGGCACAGTTGCCCCCGTGCTCACCTACATGGTGACGCGCAGGGCTCCGCGCAAAGGCCGCGGCGATTTTTTCGGGGCCGCGGCGGCTCCCGCGGGTCAGCCGCCGGAGGTCGCGCCGGACGCCGGCGGGAGCGATCTCGGCGTGGCGTCGACGATCCGCACGTCCAGGCCGAGGGCGTCGCGCAGCATCCCCGCCTTCGCGACGACGGTCCACTCCTCGAGCGCCCGGTCCTCCGCGCCCTGCACCTCGAGCACCAACGTGTCCTCCTCGATGCGGCCGCTCACGTCCGCGACCTTCGCCCGGTGCTCGCGATCGAGCGCGTCGGCGACGCGGAGGATCGACGCCATCGCCTTCACCTTGGCGCGCGCGTCGCGCGAGAGCGCGCGGAAGTTGTCGTGGTCCATGCTGGGCGGCGACTTCCTGTGGTAGCGCGCGATGTTCGCGACGATCGCGCGCTCCTCCGGGGTCAGCCCCATGAGGTCGCTGTGGGCGATGATGTAATAGCTGTGCTTGTGGTGCCCCTCGTAGCGGACGAAGTCGCCGATGTCGTGGAGCAGGGCCGCCGCGCGCAGGAGGATCCGGTCGCGCTGGCCGAGGCGGTGGCGCGGCGCGAGGTCGTCGAAGAGCCGCTCGGCGAAGCGCGCCACGAGCGCGCCGTGCTGCTCGTCGAAGTGGTAGCGGCGGCCGAGCCGGGTGCAGGCGTCGCTGACGGCGGCGGCCTCGCCGCGGAAGTCAGGCCCGAGGAAGTGCGCGTGGGCGAGGTCGACGAGCACGCCCTCCTTCAGCCCGACCCCGGGCGCGACGATGAGCGGCTGCACGAACGACTGGGCGACGCGGCTCAGGATCGTCGCGGCGGGGACGATCGTGTCGGCGCGCTCCGGGCGCAGGCCGTAGATCTGCGCGCGCTCCTCGGGCGTCTTCGACACCAGCTCGTCCAGCAGGCGGGACATCGCGGCCACGTCGATCGCCCGCCCCTCCACCGGCGCGCCCGGCAGGGGGCAGAGGTCCGCGAGCGTCTCGATGTTGCCGCCCGTGCCCACGAGCAAGTCGACCCCCGAGCCCGAACCCTCGCCGAGCAGCTCCACGATCTCGCGCGTGGCGTCGGCCATGACGCGGTCGACGTACTCCTCGACGAGCCGCCGGTGCCCCGCGTCGACGGGGCGGCGAGCCTCGAGGAAGGTCTCGACCATCCGCACCGTCCCCACGGGGAGCGAGCGCGAGAAGACCGCCCTGCGGCCGCGGAGCAGCGTGAGCTCGGTGGAGCCGCCGCCGACGTCGACGAGGAGCGCGGTCCGGTCGCCGAGCGCGACGCGCTCCAGGACGGCGAGCTGGACCAGGCGCGCCTCCTCGACGCCCTCGATGACCTCGACGTGGACGCCGGCCTCGCGCGCCGCGCGCTCGACGAAGAGGTCGCCGTTCTGGGCCTCGCGCGCGGCGCTCGTCGCCACGGCGCGGTAGCGGTCGACCTTGGCCGCATCCATCGCCGTGCGGAAGCGCCGGAGCGCCTCGCAGGCGGCGCCGATCACCCCCGACTCGAGCCGGCCCTTCGTGAACACGTCGTGCCCGAGGCGCACGGGGGCGCGATCCGCGTGGACGTCGCGGAACGGGTGGAAGCGCGGCGCGTCGAGCGCCCCGGCCGAGCCCCCGGCGAGCGCCGGCTCCCGGCCGCCGCCGAACGCCCCGAGCGCCGGAGGATCGACGTCGACGATGCGAAGGCGGATGGCGTTGGATCCGATGTCGATGGCAGCGAGCCGCGCCATGCCGGGAGAAGTAGCGAAGCTCCGGGCTGTTGGCTACTCTCATGCCCGCTCATGTGGAGGAAGCTTCAACGCGGGTCGGGGGCCCGCCATCTCGGTCCCCTTCAGCATCGGCCTTCAGCGCGCGCGGCCGCGCCCGGCGAGGCCCGGAGCGCGCGCCGTCTCCTCGGCGGCGCGCGCGAGGCGGCGCGCGCCGCGCTAGGGATCGCGGCCGCGGCGCTCGCGCTCGCCGGCTGCGGCGGCGGTGAGGCGCGCGCGCCGAACCCGCTGCGCGCCCTCGACGAGCGCCGGGCGATCGAGGTCATCCGCCGGGCGATGGTGCGGGAGGGCGCGCAGCCGGCGCTCGGGCGCGAGGTCGCTCTCGTCAGCGGGGGCAAGGTCCGCGTCGACGTCGGCGTGCAGAACCGCTCGTACGGTGTCGTCTACGTGACCGAGGAGGACGCCCAGGCGCTCGGCGCCGCGCTCCCGCCGCCCAACGGCCGGGACGAGAAGCTGCGCATCGTCCGCGGCGGGCCGGACGGGGCCGTCCGCATCGTGCTCCTCTACCAGCAAAACTACCTCTACGACGACCTCGTCGGCGAGTCGCACGAGCGCACGACGATCACCGCCGAGCGCGAGCTGACGCGCGACGTGCAGGACTTCATCACCTACGCGCGGACGCAGAAGTTCCCGTGAGCGCGGTCGATCAGGGCGAGGGCGCGCGCCGCCCGGCGCGCCGCCGGGGGCAGCGGACGGAGGAGGAGGCGCGCGCGCGCCGCGCGCTCGGCGGCGGGGGGATGCTCCTCGTCGCCGGGCTCGCCCTCGTCGGCGTCGGGCCGTCCGACGCCGGCATGGGGCTCACGCTGATCGCGCTCGTCGTCCTCATCTACGGGATCCACAGCTTCGGCCGCCTGGGGCCGGAGCGGGACGAGCGGGCGCGGCTTCCGTCGCGTTGAGGCTTGCGCAGCGCGGCGCCTTCGAGCAGCATCCGCCGCCATGCATCGCCCTACGCGCCAGCACCAGCACCTCACCCTCAAAGTCACCCAGAAGCAGGAGAGGAGCTCCCAGAGCTCCCGCAAGCCCGGCCGCAAGACCAAGCGCTGGAACAAGTTCCTCACGCAGTACGCGCCGCTCGTCGCCGGCGCCGAGACGGCCGCCCCCGCCGAGAGCTGAGCTCCGCCCCCCGGCCGCCGGCCGACGGCGCCCCAGGCGCCCGGCGCTCCCTTTCCGCCTTCAATTCAATTTTCCGAAACCACCACCTGGCGCGAGCCTCGTCCGCTCCGGGCGACGGAAGCGCCGTCCCCACGCCGGGCCAGGGTCGCGCCGTGTCCACGCCCGGCGACGGTCGCGCCGTCCCACGCCGGGCTACGGCCGCGCCGATGCTGCGCGACGCGACGACCGCACCACCCCTGCGCGACGCGGCGGTCGTCCCGCCCTTCCTGTGCTTCCTGCATTTTTCGTGATGGCGCCGCGCTGCTCTTGCCACGCAGCCAAGCGAACACCCCCTCTCCGCGTCTGACTCGCGATCGCCAGGCGGCCTGTCGTCCACTCCGCGCGAGACAGGCGCGCCGGCAGAGCGCGCGCGCCGCGTGCGACGCGCGAAGGGCTTACTCCATCTCTCGCGCAAGGAAGGATTCATGGCCGACCGTCCTCCGTCCCGCGCTGCCCGCGCAGCCGCGTTGCTCTGGTGCTCCCTCGTCGTAGGCGGGACATCGCTCATCTCGGGGTGCTTGACCCGACCCATCGCCGAGCAGGATACGCGCACGACGGGCACTGTCGTCGAGCGGCTCCCGCAGCGCGTCGACAAGATCGATCTCCTCCTGACCATCGACAACTCGTCGTCGATGAAGGACAAGCAGGAGATCCTCGCGCTGGCCGTGCCCGACCTCGTGAGGCGCCTGGTCAACCCCCAGTGCGTCGATCCGCTGAACCCCACGAGTGCGTCGCCGCCGGTGAACGGCGGCTGCCCGAGCGGCATGGAGCGCGAGTTCGAGCCCGTCCTCGACATCCACATCGGCATCATCAGCACGAGCCTCGGCGACCACGGCGCGGGGACCGTATGCGAGGGGCTGAACAGGCACTTCTCCAACAACGACAAGGGGCACCTCATCGCCCGGAGCGACACGGACGATGACAACTACGCGGACAACGATCCGCCGACGTATCAAAACAAGGGGTTCCTAGCCTGGGATCCGGAGCAGAAGCTGACCCCGGCCGGCGAGTCGATCCTCGACGACGGCCAGGGCGGCGGACTCGTGCCGACGCTGGCGAACATGGTCAGAGGGGTGGGCGACGTCGGGTGCGGCTACGAGTCGCAGCTGGAGAGCTGGTACCGGTTCCTCGCGGACCCCGCGCCCCACGAGACCATCGAGGTGGTGGACAAAGTGGCCATGCGGAGAGGGCTGGATAGGGCGCTGCTGGACCAGCGCAAAGCGTTCCTCCGGCCGGACTCGCTCCTCGCGATCATCATGCTGTCGGACGAGAACGACTGCTCGATCCGCGAGGGCGGGGGTGACTTCTGGGTAGCGAAGTACAAACGGATGCCCCGGCCGCGCCAGGAGTGCGCGACGAAAGGCCCGGATGACCCGTGCTGCAAGTCGTGCTCGTGGAAGGACGAGAAGGGCATATGCCCGGTCGATGAGACCTGCACCGACGAAGGGGGCGCGCTCACGTTCCTCGACGAGGAAGAGGACCCGACCAACCTGCGTTGCTTCGACCAGAAGCGGCGGTTCGGGGCCAACCTGCTCTACCCGATCGACCGCTACACGAAGGCGCTCACGGACACGCAGATCGAGGATCACGAGGGCAATCTCGTCGACAACCCGATCTTCTCGGATCTCGACCCGGACGACGAGCTCAGCACGATTCGCCCGCCGGAGCACGTGTTCTTCGCGGGCCTCATCGGCGTCCCCTGGCAGGACATCGCGCGCCAGAACGACGCGGGCCAGCCCGATCTGAAGAGCGGCAAGGACAAGGACGGCAACCCCGTCGGCGGCTTCAAGAGCGCCGAGGAGCTGACCGCCCCGAACGCCGGCTTCTCGAGCACCTGGGACATCATCCTCGGAGATCCCAAGGCGCGCCGCCCCCCCGCGGATCCGCACATGGTCGAGTCGCCGGCCCCCCGCGACGGGGTGAACCCGATCACCGGGACGACCATCGCCGGCGTGGACGCGCCGGACGACGCCAACGTCATCAACGGCCACGAGTGGACGCCCGCCACCGACCTCCAGTTCGCCTGCGTGTTTCCGCTGCGGAACCCCGTGATGAACGGAGACTGCGACAAGGCGACCGACAAGACGGACTACAACAGCCCCCTGTGCCAGGACAACCCCGACGGCACCGACAGCAACCTCCAGGTGAAGGCGAAGGCTTATCCGGGACTCCGGCAGCTGGAGCTCATCCGGAGCCTCGGGGACCAGGGCATCGTCGGATCGGTGTGCCCGGCGCAGCTCACAAATCCGGCCGAGGGCGCGCTCGACTTCGGCTATCGGCCGGCGATCGGCGCGATCGTCGATCGTCTGAAGACGAAGCTGGCCGGGCAGTGCCTGCCCCGCGCCCTCCAGCCGAACGACGAGGGACAGGTCAGCTGCCTGGTCCTGGAGGCGCGGACCGTCGCCGACGGGCAGTGCAGCTGCGACGAGCTCGCGGCGCGGCGGAAGGTGCCCACGGAGCACAGCATGGCCGAGCAGATGGTGCGCGACGATCCGGTCGCGAAGGCGAACGGCTGGAACTGCGTCTGCGAGGTCGAGCAGCTCAGCGATCCGGACGAGCTCAAGGCCTGCCAGGAGACGGTGCCGCCGGCGCCCGTCGAGGTCGGAGGCGAGAAGGTGCACGGGTGGTGCTATGTCGACCCGCGGCTCGGCCTGGGCAGAGACGAGGTCGTCGCGAAGTGCCCGTCCACGGAGCGCCGGCAGGTCCGGTTCACCGGCGACGGTGACGCTCAGGACGGCGCCACGCAGTTCGTCATCTGCTCCGGCGACACCGCCAAGCAGTAGCCTATTCTCCCAGCCGCTGTCCCCAGGCCCCCGGCGCCTCGCGCGTCCCCTGGAGAATCGCCTGCCACGCCCCGAGGCACCGCTCCTGCTCCGTGACGAAATCGTGCGGATCGAAGCGCGTCCATCTCCCTGTCTGCGCCGCAAGCTCCCTGCATAGCCGCCGCCGATCCTCGACCGGGAGCGAGAGCCTCCACAGCTCGTGAAGCGACACCGACGGCGAGTACATCTGCCCGCGCCGCAGTCGCCGTTTCGGGTCAAAGCGCCCCCTGTGCTCCGACCAGTATGCCCGCCAGTGCGCGGGATCCGTCGATGGCACCTCCAGCGTCTCTTTCGATCCGACCGGCGGGCGGTCGCGCGGATCGCTCACCAGCTCTCCGAGCGGACGACGCCCCCGGAGCGGCGCCGGGTCCGGATCGATCACCACCACATCCTCCAGCGCCTCCGGGTCGACCTCCACCTCCTCCACGAGGTTCGCGCCGAGCAGCCGCTCGAGCGCGGCGCCGGCGGCGCGCGCCACCTCCTCCACCGCCGACTCCAGCAGATCCAGCAAGCTCGGGATCGCCTCGACGAGCCCGGCCCACCCCACGGCCTCGACAGCGGCGGGCGTCGGCGAGCGCTGCATGCGCTCGAGCAGCCACCAGGCGTCTTCCTCGCGGGCGGCCAGCGAGAGGCGCACGAGCGCACGATCCCCGAGCGCCCCTTGCGCCGCCCTGCGCGCGGCCTCGGCCGTACCCCGGTGCGCCGCGAGGAGCATGGCATCGAGCGCCGCCGCCTGGACGTCGAGATCCTCGTGCGCGAGCGCCCGCTCCATCGCGTGTCGACCGCGCGGATGCCTCGCCGCGGCGAGCGCGGACAGCCCCAGAGCCAAGACGCGCGCGTCTTCCTCCTCGCTCAGCTCCTCGAGCTCCGCGGGCGTGAGCCAACCGCGGTGCGCCAGCACCTCCACGGCGATCGCCCGGCCCCCTCGCTCGGAGGACGCGGACAAGGCCCGCAGGCAATTCGGCGAGAACGGGTTCTGGGCGAGCTTCATGGCCGAGACGAACGCGTCGGCGACGACCGGATTGCGGGGGCCGAACCGGAACAGCACCCGCTCGGCGCAGGCGAGCACGTCGCGCCCCTCGAGGCACCCGGCGATCATCGCAGCTGCAAAGACGCGCATGGGGTCGGCGGCCGGCGCATCCATCGCCATCGGCTCGACGTGCGCGATCGCCGTCGGACCGAGCGCGGCCAGCGCGTCGATGGCAGCGACCATGCGCAGCTCGAGCGCCTGACATGAACGCCAGTCGTCACCCGGGAGCGGCGCCCGCTGGACTCCCAGCATCCCGATGTCCTCGAAGCACACGCGCGCCCAGCGACGGACGAAGTCCCCGTCGGAGATCGCGGCGGGCGGCGCGAACGCAAATCCGGGCGGCGCCTCTCCCCCGGCCGAGGCCGGCTTCACCAGCCTCGGCGCTGGTCTCGCTGGACGGACGAGCGCCTCGGTCCGCTCGCGCGCCAGGCGGCGCATCGCCTCGGCCATGGCGGCCAGCTCGTCGAACGTCCTCGGCTCCGAAGGCGCGAGCTCTCGCGCTTCAGGCTCAGGCTCGGGCACCTTCGGCGCGCGGAACGATGGGACGAGCGAAGCCCGCTCGACGAAGTGCAGCGGCGGACGATCGACGCCCGCGCGAAGGAGGGCAGCGCTGGGCCCGGCGAGCGGCGCGCCGGGGAATCGCTCCTCGGCCGCGACGAGCGCTGCGCACGCGTCCCGGAGGGGAGCGAGCGCCCGAGGCAGACCCGCGCGGGCCACGAGCACAGCGGCCGCCCAGGCGTGGCCGTGCGCGCGACCGATGGCCGTGAGGCGGTCGGCGCGGCCATCGAACGCGTCGTACAGCGCGCCGAGGCCGCTCTCGAGCTTGCGCGCCGCGGGCGCGAGATGGGCGCTCGGCTCACGCTGCGCTTCGATGGAGCGCGCGACCGCGTGGAGGAGCGCGTGCGCGCGCTCCAGGTGCTGAACCCAGGGCGCGCCAGCGTCGAAGGCGGAGAGCTCGTCGGACATGGCTGGCCGCCTCACCCGATGCCTTGCGTGCGGACGCTCCCGGCGGGACCGCGGCGCCCAGCGCCTGTCGACATGAATCAGAGCCCTCCCTTGTTCAAGAAGCCGGGGCTGCCGGTGATCCCCACCATGCCCAGCTCCACGAACACGATCGGCGCTCCCATCACGATGAACGACGGCCCGCCGGTGTTGAGGCTGACCACCTCCTTCAGCGTCCCTGGCTCGTTGCCGTGGCACGCCTTGAAGCTCCCACCCACCGTCAGGATCTTCGCGCCGCCCATCTTCGTTCGTACCGGCGCGTTCTCGATCCCGTCGGCCGAGCTCGCGAACACCGGATACGGCACCGGAACCGGGCCAGGCGCGGCCGGCGTCGTGCACACGCTGACCGCCAGCGGGACCATCTGGTGCCCCGACCCGGCCGTGATGCAATCCATCCCGCACGCCGTGATGCTCATGCCTGCTCCTCCCTCTCGGCCCCTCGCGCCGGGCTCGCGAGCAGCACCGCAGCCCGCTCCCCGCCGTCGTTCCCCGCCGTCGCGATCGCCACAGGCGACGGCGCATACCCGTGTTCCCACCCTGTGGCCGCCATCGCGACCAAGAGCGGCACCGCCGCGGCCCCCAGGTAGCCGATGCGCTGCGCTGGAGAATCGATGACGTAAGGGCGACCGAGCACGTCCTGCATCCGCACGAACGCAGCCTGCCACTCGCGGAGCCGCCGCATCTCACCCGTGAGATCGGTCAACATCCACCCCGCCGTCCGCCCGGCCCGCGCCAGGGGCTCGGCCGCCTGCTGCGCCGCGCTGGTCAGCCCGAGCGCCTCGTAGGCCGGCGCGTCGTCGCCAGGCCGGGCGCGCTCCCGCCCGGCGCCGACGCCGAGCACGCGCGCGCGCGCTCGGAGGCCCTGGCGCTCCGCGTCCGCGTCGCGCATCAGCACGAAGAACACCGCAGCTTCCCCCGGGATGCGCGCGTCGAGGTTGTCGGGAGAGAAGAGCCGCCCGCTCTCCTCGAGGGCCGCAATCGCGCGCGGGTCGTAATCGCTGTGCACGCCGCCCAGGATCACCGCGTCGACGAGCCTCGACGAGAGGGCGCTCAGCGCCTCGATCAGGAGCGGTCCCAGGGCGGCTTCGCCTCCGGCGACGATGCCCACGGTCGCCGATGGCATCGAGCGCTTCACGGCAGCCGCGAGGAGCTGCGTTGCCGCCGGCGCGTCGGGAACTCCCTCGTCCAGCGCGAGCTGGACCACCGTCCTCCCGTCGCGGATCGGCGCGGCCGCCTCCTCGAACGCCGGCGCCGCGAGCAGGACGAGCCGCTCGGGCCCCACGATGCGCGGATCGATCGCCGGGATGAATCCCATCGAGATCGCCTCGCCCGCCGAGCTCGCGAGCGGCGCCTCGGAGACCGCCGGGAAGCCCGCGCGCAGCAAGAAGCCCGTCTGCCGGGCGTTCAGCCCGATCGGCGTCCGTGCCCCGACCCTGACGACCCCGACCACGCTCACCCTGCCCCCGTCTCGGTCACGACGATCTCGACATCCTTCATGCGCCGCGGGGGCTGGAACGCCGCTCGCCACACGAGCTCGACGACGACGCACGCCGGCGCGAGCGCGTCGATAAGGACCGTATCGACCTCGGGCAAGAGGATTTCAGGCGCTCGCCCTCGCGCCCTCATCGCGATCTCGACGACGATGCTGGGGAGCCGGAAGCGCGTCGTCCCCCCTCCCGGCGTGAGGTTGAGCAGGGCCACGTCCTCTCCCCCGCGCAGCGACGGAGCCGCGATGAGCCCTGGCGAGGCGCACAGGTTGGCGCGGTCGTCGTGATCCAGGGGCAAGAGCGGCGCGCGCTGCCTGCGCCAGGCGGCGTCGTAGGTCCCCAGATGACGCCGCCGCGGCTCCCAGTGCCGGCCGATCGCGCCGAGCCCCGCAGGCGCCGGGCGCGCGCTCGCCGAGGCGATGAGATCCGCCGGATCCTCGATGAACGGAGCAGGCTTGTGCGTCAGCGCCGCCGGATCGCGCGCGATCCCCATCCCCACCGGATTCCGCGGCTCCTCCACGGGGCGCGACGGATCGCTCCGATCCAACCCGCCCCACGCGTAATCGTACCGCACCTCGATCCCGGTCGTGGGGCGCGGCTCGGAGAGCCCGGCGCCGTTCGCCTGCCAGACGCGCAACCCGAAGATCCGCACGACCCTCTCCAGCGCGCCGAGCCGCACGCCGGCATCGAAGAAAGGGACGGCCTTCCTGCCGGGCGCGTGCGCCGCCGCCACCACGATGACGTCCGTGCCCGGCTTCGCGATGCACAGGTCCGCTGGATACTTGATGCTGCTCTTCTCCGGATCGCCCCACGGCACGTCGGCGCTGCGGATGCGGCGCTGCTCCGCCCTGTCCGGGAGCTCGAGCTCGCCCTGCCCGGCGGCCAGCACGAACGTCGCCTTCACCACGACGACGAGGCGCTCGCCGTCCTTGCCGATGAGCAGGAACGGCGCGGCGGCGAAATCGGTCCGGTTGTCCACACGCGGCGCATCCATACCGCCTCACATCAAGGACACGTTGCGCTTCAGCCTGACGTTGGGCGCGGTGATCGTGACGAGCCCGGCTTTGATCGTCACGCCCCCGCCGTCGATGACCACCTCGCTCGGGCCGCACTTGAGCAGGATGGCCCCCGCGGCGTCCACCTCGTGAAACGCCCCGATGAACATGCCCTTGCCGCCTGCCACGACGGTGTGCGATCCGCCGATCCTGTCGATCACGGCGCCGCCCACCATCGTCGTCCGGCTGCCGCCGACCCTCTCCGACTCCGGCGCGCCGCTCACGACGGCCAGGCCAGCCGCCTTCTCCGTCTTGTCGGCGAGGCACGTCTCGACCCGCGCGCCGGCCACGAGCTCGACCCGCGCCGCCCCGACACGCTGCGTCCGCGCGCCCCCGACCGTCGTGTGGATGCCGGCCGCCGCGATCGTCGCCCTCACGCCACCGACCTTCTCCTCGTGCGTCGAGGCGCACACGTTGACGGAGTGCCCCGGCCCGGTGGCGCTGTCCGATGCCGAAGGGCTCGCCGCTCCGCCGTCCGGCCCCGCTCCGCTTTCGCCCGAGGCGCCGGAGCCGGCGCCCGACGCATCGCCGGGGCGGCCCGAGCCGGCCTCCCGTCCGCGCCCGAGCAGCGCTTCGAGCCAGCCAGCGTCGCCGCCCGGGGGCGCTGGCCCGCCGGCGATCGCGCCGAGCGACGCGCCGAAGGCCGCCGGCGAAGGCAGGCTCGCTGTCGCGTCGAGCGCCTTCCCCGTGGCGCCCAGGTTCCCGGCCCCCAGGGCGTCCATGGCAGCTCCCAGATCCCCGAGCTGGCTTTCCAGCGCATGGACGGGCGCCATCACCTGGTCGACCTTCGCCACGACGGCCCGATCGAGCGCCATGAGCGCGCGGCGCGCCTCCGCTGTCGCCGCCTCGGTCGGCGCCTTCCCGGCGAGGGACAGCAGGGCGCTGGCCGGATTGCCGTCCATCTCCTTGTGCGTGCCGCCCACCGTCGCCGCGCTCGCCCCCCTGGCCGTGAGCCCGAAGGCGGCGCTCACCTGCACCGTGCGATTGCCGCCCACGGTCGCGGTCTGCGCGCCGTCGACCGTGCTCAGGTAACCGTTCGTCACCTGGATCTTCTGGTCCGCGCCCACCGTGAGCCGCGCGTCGACCTTGACGCTCTTCGACTCGTGGGCGCCCGTGGAGCGCGTCTTGTCGTTCGCCGTCGCGAGCGTCGTGTTCCTCTGGGACCGGATGCTGATCTCCTCGCTCCCGGCCCTGTCCTCCAGACGGATCTCGTTCGCGCCCGACCCGCCAGGCGACGAGCTCGTCCGGAGCGCGGTGCGCGACTTGCCCTCGGGCAACGCGTAAGGCGGCATGAATCGCCCGTTGAAGACGCGCCCCGTCACAATGGGCCTGTCGGGGTTGCCCTCCAGGAACTCGACGATCACCTCCCATCCCACCCGCGGCAGGAGGATCGCCCCGCTCGCTTGCGGCTGCGCCACGCGGATCCAGCACGAGGCCGTGTCATCGCCCTCGCCGTGGCGATCCCAGTGGAACTTGATCTTGCACCGGCCGTGCGCATCCGTATGGATGTCCTCGGTGGGCGCGCCGGGCGGCGCGACGACGACCGCCGTCTGCGGACCTTCGATGATCGGCGCGGGCGTCCGCCGCGGGCTGCGGTAGCGGACGCTCCTCGGAACGGTCGTGGCGCGCGCAAGGTACACCCCGTCGCGCAGCTCGTGGACGGCAGCGGTGATGAAGTGATCGCCGTCCAGAGCGTCGGGGGCATCGACGAGCTTGAGCCACCGGCCCGCCATGAGCCGCGGGCATCCGGACTCCAGCTCGAGGAGCGCCCGCTCGGCCTGCAGGGCTTCCAGCCGGACCCGGGCGAGCCGCTCCCCCTCGCGCCGATCCGTGTACAGCCCCGGATGGTCGTACACTTCGAGGTCCGCGTCCGTATCCGCCGCCGCGGTCACGGTCTGGTCCAACGTCGGCGCCTCGAAGTCGACATCGCGCAAGACCACCTTGCCCGTCGCCGTACGGCACCGCCGCGTGAGGACGCCGATCGCGTCCTCGGCGCCGGCGAGCCCGGCGCCGAGCCGATAGGGCACCTCCTTGTCTCCGTCGATCGGATCGCTCGACGTGCTGTCGTCCTCGAAGACGACGACCTCGCCGGCGTCGCCGGACTCGGCGTGAAAGTAGATGCCTTCCTCCTCGAGGAGCCGCGAGACGAAGGCCAGCGAGCTCTCGTTGTACTGCACGCAATGGACGCGCTTCGGATAGCTGCTCACGAGCCGCCATGACTGGCGCTGGTCGTCGATGCCAGCGCGCCGCAGCACCTCGGAGACGATCTCCTTCACGTCCTTGTCCTGGAAGATGCGGCAGTCGACCTCGCGCTCGAGCAGCCCCATCCACGAGGCGACGTGGATCCGGTACAAGGCGCCCTGGAGGTCGTGGTCCGCCGGCGTGGCGGTGATCTCGACGTCCGTCACCACGCCGTGGACCTCGTGCTCCGGGCCCTCCCGGCCGAATGCAAGGGTGGCAGGGCTGCCGAGCAGCTCGTCCGGATCGACGTAGGCCCCGGAGCGCAGCTCGACCTCCGCCCTGGTGACGAGCCCGAGCCGGTGCTCGACCCGGAACCCGAGGACGTCCCGCGACGCGATGGCGTGGGCTCGAAAGAAGGTGCTCAGCGTCCGGGGTGTCACGGCTCAGTTCTCCTTGATGACGCCCAGCTCGCCGCAGTCGCCGTCGAACGTGATCGCGGTGCCGGCGATCGACACCGACGCAGGGGTCAGCGTGATCGTCGAGGCCCCCATGACGACGCTGAGCAGGGTCTGGGCCTCGAACACGACGTTCGTCGCCTTGACGATCTGCGCGCCCCCCGCGATCTCGAGGAAATCCGTCTCGCTCACGTCGTGGCGGTCCCCGGCGACCTGGTTGAGGATCGCGCCCGCGGCCTTCTGGCTCAAGCTGGTGCCGACCTCGACCGAGCGGCCGCCGCCGGCGAGGATCACCTTGGCCGCCCCCGCGGTCTCGATCCGACTCCCCTTCACCGTCACGGTCCGATCCGAGGCGGTCACCTCGATCAGCGCCGCGCCGACCGTGTCGTTCATCGTGGCCATGGTCGCCTCGTCCACCGAGCCGGCCGCGACCTCGACCTGCATGCCGCCGATGGTCAGCGTCGAGCTCCCGGTGACCGTGCGCTTGTGATCTCCGCCCGCCGCGAGATCGCGGTTGCCCCCGACGGTGAGCGAATGGCTGCCGACGTCATCCACCATGAACGTCGAGACGCGCACGCTCTGGTCGCCGCCGATCGCGAGGTCCTGGTTCGCTCCGACCGTGGCGGACAAGCTGTCGGCCACCGCCAGCGTGTGATCGGCCCCGATGGAACGCGACTCGTTATTTCCTATGCTCTCGGTCGCGTCGTTCCCTGCGCGCACCGAGCCGTCCCGGGACGCGCTCATGAGCATCTCCTCGGCGCCCGCCCGGTCGTCCATGCGGATCTCGTTCACCGAACCGCCGCCGGGGGTCGTGGCGGTCTGAAGGGCCATCCGGGTCTTGTGGGCCGGCAGCGGATACGGTGGCGGAGACGCCGCGTTGTACAGCCGCCCCCCCACGAACGGCCGATCCACGTCGCCGTCGACGAAGCCGACGCACACCTCCCAGCCCACGCGCGGCGTCAGCATGCCGCCGCCGAGCGGGAGCTGGCTCGTGCGGATCCACGGGCTCGAGGCGTCGTCGGCCCTGCCCCGGCGGTCCCAGGGAAACAGGACCTTCACGCGGCCATGCCGATCCGGGTGGATCTCGCTGCCCGGCGGCCCCGTCGTGACGGCCGACTGCGCGCCTGCCACCGCCGTCGCCGGCGGGGCTCGCGGGGGCCGATAGGGGGTCGTCGACGCCGGGATCGCGCGGAAGGCGACGCGCGCGCCGCGCCCCATCGCGTCCCCGCGCGGCTGGGCCGTCGCGCGCGCCTCCAGCGCGATGTCGACCTCCACGACCAGGTACTCCTGGTTGAGCGGCTCGTACGGATGGTCCACCAGCGAGAACCTGCGCCCGGGGCGCACCCGGAGGGTGTTCGTCGTGCCGCTCGCGAGCTCGCGCCGGGCGCGGAGCGACTCCAGGAGCACCCTGGCGCGGCGATCGCCCACGGCGGGCTCGGTGAACCGGCCGGGGTGCGCGTACACCTCCAGCGCTCTCTCCGGCGCGTCGTCCCCCTCGGCCGTGGCGTCGAGCTTCACCCGGGGTCGCTCGAAATCGTGATCCCGCAGGTGCACGCGCCCCGGCGCGGTCGCCCTCTCGTAAGAGAGGGTGGTTATCGCGTCATGCGCCGTGTCGAGCCCGTCCGCCGGGCGGAAAGCCAGCTCTCTTCCCCCCTCGATGTCCTCGGGCTCGCGGTCGAAGAAGACGACCGTGTCGGCGCCCGTGCTCGAATCGACGAAGAAGGCGATCCCCTCCTCCGCAAGGAGCCGCCGGACGAAATCGTGATCCGTCTCGCGGTACTGCGCCGCCATCTCGCGCGTCGGGTAGCTGTCCACGAGCCGCCAGCGTTGCGCGGAGGCCGGGATGCCCGCGCCCGCGAGGACCTCCTTCACGATGTCGGGAGCCGACATGCGCTGGAAGACGCGGCAATCGGCGCGCTGGGTGAGGCGGAACAGCCGGGGGCGCGCGACGAGCCGCGTCCCGGGCTCGTCCGTGCCCCGCGTGGTCCCGCGCTCGGCCTCGACGACGACGCCGGCCAGCCTGCGCTCCTCGCGGCCGCCGCGCGACAGCGTGAGCACGAGCGGCTTGCCGACGAGGGTCGCCGGGTCCGGCCCGCCGGCGCCGCCCGCGATCTCGCACCGGAGCGAGCCGATGTCGTCGATCGCCTCGCGCGCCTCGAGCCAGAGGAGGGGAAACGGAGCGCCGTCTATCGTGAGCTCGTGTCCGATCTCGATGAGGTCTGCCACGCCTGGCCTCGTTCACCCGATCTTGAGGCTCGCCGCCTGCCGGACGATGAGCGCCGCGTCGATCGCGATCTTCGGGCCCGCCAGCGTCATCGGGCCTCCGTCGAGCTTGATGGCGCTCCCGCCGCCGATGAGCCTCGCCACGCCGCCCGCGAGGACGATCTGCGGCGCCTCGACGACGCAATCGCCGCCCACGTTGCGCAGGTGCAGCCCGCCGATGAGCTGCTTCACCTCGCCCGCCTGCGTCGAGAGCGCGCCCACGCTGTGAATCTCGCCCGCGGACGACGTCTGGTCCTTGCTCGCGGCGACGCTCTCGACGCTCGCGCCGGCGACGAGCTGCGCGATGAGCGCCCCGGCCGCCTCATCGTAGGTCGAGAGCATGTCGTCATCGATCGAGGCGAGCGAGAGGCTGGTCTGGACCGAGCCGACGTCGCGCGTGAAGGCGCCCGTGATCTGCTGGCGGACGCCGCACGAGATGGTGATCTGGTCCCCGCCCACGGCATAGTCGCGCGCCCCGCCGACCTTCTCCACGAGATCGGCGCTCGCGTGGATCCGGTCGTCGCCGCCCACGGAGATCGTCTGCGCGCCGGCCACCTTGTTCTGGAGCGCGTTGCCCACGTCGATCGACTGGTTCGCGCCCACCGCGACCGACTCGCTCGCGCCGACGGAGACCGCGTAGTTGCCCCCGACGCTGTGCTCCTCGTCGACCCCCACGGTCTCGTCCTTGTCGTGGCCGGTGGCGATATGGAGATCCCTCTGGGCGGAGATGGAGAATCCCTGACCGCCCGCCGTGTCGCTCATCGTGATCTCGTTGTGCCCGGCGCCGCCGGGCGTGGACATGCTCCTCAGCGCGCTCCTGGCCGCCGCGCCGGGGAGGGCGTAAGGAGGGGTGTCCTCGGCGTTGAACGCGCGCCCGAGCACGAGGGGGCGGTCCGGGTCGCCGTCGAGAAAGCCGACCGAGACCTCCCAGCCGACGCGGGGCAGGATCATCGAGCCGCCGAGCGCGAGCTGCGATACGCGCAGCCAGGCGCTCGAGGTGTCGTCCTGCTTGCCCGAGCGATCCCACAGGAATCGCACCTTGATACGGCCGTACCGGTCGACGTGGACGGCCTGAGGCTCGTTCGATGGCCCGGTCACGATGGCCGTCTGGACGCCCCGAGCCCTCGGCTTCTTCGTGCGGCGGGGCGGGGCGAACGGCGCGCCATTCGGGATGGCGGAGAACTCGTTCTCGCACGCTGCTGCGCCCGCCCGGCCTCGCGACCGGAGCTCGACGACCACGAACTCTCCCTCGAGGAACGGCTCGGCCGCCCCCTCGATCGCCACCGGCGTGCCGCACAGGAGCCCCGCCGCGCCGGTCTTGCCGCGGCAGAGGTCGACGTCACCGCGGAGGGAGCTCAGCCGCCGCGCGGCTCTCCGTGCGCCCTCGGCGGCCGCGGTGAAGCCGCCTGGGTATTCGAAGTGGCGAATCGCCCGGTTGCCGGGCGCCGCCGCCGAGGCCGTGGGGAAGACCTCGGGCTGCTCGAAGTCGTGGTCGCGCAGCGCGAGCTCCGTGGGCCGCAAGGCCTTTCTCCGGCGCAGATCGAGCACCGGCCGGGCGCGCGCGCCAGCGCCCTGCCGGACGGAGAGCAGCACCTCGGGGGTCCCGTCCAGCGGCGCGAACGCCGCCGGGTCGTCGGCGAGCACGAGCCTGTGCCCTTCGGGGCCGTGGAGGAAGAAGTAGAATATCCCCTCTTCCTCGAGGAGCCGGTGGACGAAATCCAGCTCTGTTTCGCGGTACTGGCACAGGAGCTCGCGGGGCGCGTAGCTGTGGCGGAGCCGCCATTCCACGCCGCGGTCGACACCGGCGTCGGCCAGGACGGCCTTGACGACATCCACCGGGCTCCTGTCCTGGAAGATGCGTGAGCCCTCGCGGTGCTCGAGGGCGGCGACGGCGGGCCGGAGCCGGAGCTCGAAGACGTATTCGCCGGCCCGGTACGCGAGGAAGCCGACGCGGTCGGGCAGGCCGTCGTAATGGCGGACGCTCCCGTGGCCGTCATCGACCTCGAGCAGCATCCGGCGCTGGAGGCACGCATCGACGCGAAAGGACGGGTCGCAGGTGGAGATCTCGACGCGGACCGCGTACGGAATCGAGATCGCCTCGTGCGCTTCGTAGGAATGAACCCGCACATCGCCGGGCAGACCGTCGCCCGCGAGGAGGAGGTGGCCGAGCGTGCCCTCCATCAAACGAGCCCTCCACGATCGGGAACCCTCAGGAGCGCCCGTGCTCTCCGCCCCTGGCGACGCTCCTCGCGCGGGGCCAGCGGGATCTCCTCGGGGCGCGGGGCGCACCGGCGCGGGCGCGGGCTCAATTCAGCCTCAAGATCCGCCCGACGAGGCGGAACAGCCCGCGGGAGGCGGCGCTGATGCGGCTGCCGATCACCTCGATGTCCCCGTCCTGGCGGATGCGGACCGCGCCGTGTCCCGAGCGCAGGAGCACCTCGTCCTCGGCCTCGATGTGGACCGTGGTCGCCTGCAGCCGGAGCTCGCGGGGCTTGCGCGTCGCGAGCGCCGCGACCACGAGCGGCGCTTCGCCCTCGCAGCACTCGACCAGCACCGAATCGCCGTTGTCCAGGGCGTCGGCGATCACCTCGGGATCCACCTCGGGCGCGAGCTCTGCCTCGACCGCCGCGGGCGCGCCGCGGAGCACGATCGTCGCGCTGCGGTCGGTCACGGCGAGCACGCGCGCGGTGCGCGTGCCGGCCGCCGGCGCGACGCCCGCCCGGTGCGGCGCCGGCGCCGGAGAGGTGGGCTCCGGCAGCAGATCGTCGATGGAGAGGCGCGACGCCGGCGCAGCCTCCTCCAGCTCGACGGTCGCGCTGCCGGCGGCGTCGGCGCCCTTGTCGTGAGCTCCCATCATGCCTCCGATACTCCACGTGGCGGCAGCGCTCGACCGCGGCGACCTCGATGAGCGACCATGGCTCTCCATGTCGACCGTGCGGCGGGCGGCGCGGAGGTCGACGCCCTCATTCCGGGGAGCCTCCGGTCTCGCCGCGGAGCGCCGCGTGGAACCGCCTCTCCATGCCGGAGTCCTCGGCCATCCGACGGCTCCAGTGCTCGCTCCCGCGCACGTAGTCGGCCAGGGTCACGCCCACCTGGGCGAGCGCGGCCTGCACGTCGCCGGTCGACTGCAGCAGCGATGTCACCCGGGCGAACTGCTCGAGCGAGACCGGCGGCGCGGCCGCGCGCGACGCCGCCTGGTAGGCCTCGCAATACGCGGCGAGCAGCGCCGGGACCGGTTCGTCCTCGTCGGCCAGAGCGCCGGAGAGGCGCGCCTGCCAGTGTGCGTCGGCGGCGTCCCACCGCGCCTCGTCGACCCCGTGTCGCGCGAGCACCTCGGCCCGCGCGCCGCCGGACTCGGCGAGCCGAGCCATCACCCGCGCGTACGTCTCCAGATCGAGCGTAGCCGCTCCGCAGACCGCGTCTTTCCCCTGGCCAGCTTCGGTTGCACGCTACGCGACGTCCGATGAGGGGCGTGCCCTCGCCGAGCGAAGAGGAGCGTGCGATGCCAGGAAGCAGAGAGCTGGTGCAGCTGCGTGCGGAGCTGTCGAGGTATCGTGAGAAGAAGAGCCGTGGGAAGTACCCGAGCGAGCTGCGAGACCGAGCCGAGGCGTACGCCAGGGAGCGTTCCCGGGCGGGGGCGACGCCGGCCGAGATCGCCACGGAGCTCGGTGTCCACAAGATGACTGCCGACCGATGGGTGGCTGGCGGTGAGCGCGCAGATGATGGTGCGTTGCCAGCGACCACCAAGGCGGCTCAGCATGTTCCGTTCCTACCCGTCGTGGTGCGCCCGGAGCGCCGAGAGGCGCCGCCTTTGCGGCTCAACGTCGCATTTACCGATGGGACGCGGATGCAGGTATGTGGGATAGGCGCGCGCGACCTCGTGGAAGCGATCGAGGCGTTGCGGAGGGGGCAGTGACCCCCGCGACGATAGCCGTGTATCTGGCCGTCGGTCCAGTGGACTTGCGTGGCGCGTTCGACCGGCTCGCCGCGATCACCCGGCAGGTGCTGTGCCTGGACCCAGCCAGCGGCGCGCTATTCTTGTTCTTCAACAAGAGGCGCAACCGACTGAAGGCACTTTGGTGGGACCGCAACGGGTATACAATTCTATACAAGCGTTTCTCGAAGGGTGCATTTGCTCTGCCCTCGTTCACCGAGGCTGACGGCAAGTGTATCGAGCTGTCAGCACAGGACTTCGCGCAGCTGCTCGCTGGTCTACCCGTGGAAGAGCTGGCAAGCCGCCGCCGGCTGGTCCACTGAGGCGTCTGCGCCGGCGCTCGTCCACCACGCTGCCGGCGCCAGCGCGGCCCGATGGCGGCCGGCTCAGCCTGATACGGAGCCGGCTCAGCCTGATGCGGAGATGGAGCAGGGCGCGAGTTGCATCCTCCCGAAGACCTCGCGAGAGCGCGGCGTCGAGGGCGCACCATGTTTGCCCCGCGTTCCCATTTTCAACAAAGGATTCTCATCAAAAACAGCCAAAAGTGCCTGCGTAAGGTACTTGCCAGGAGCCAGCGGAGGGGGCATCCATGGCGCGCCTTGACACGACCCGGTGAGACCGAGCTCCCGCAGGCGGCGGAGACAGAGCGCCTTGACGGCACGGCGCTCGTGCTCGGCTATCTTCAGGCCAGGGGACAAGGACAGGGGAGCCCCGCCGACCCCGCGTCGGTGGTCGACGCGCTGCTCCGGCGGGTGCAGGAGCTCGAGGCGAAGCTGGCCGAGCTTTCGACGGCGGAGCAACAGGCCCAAGAGCTCGCTCGCTCTGTCGAGTCGCTCAAGGCGTACAATCAACAGCTGCAGGAGACGATTCGGACGTTGGAGATCGGGTTCCGGCGCCACGTCTCCGAGCAGATCTCGCCTGACCAGCTGCGGCTTTCGCTGGCCGGCGAGCCAGACGCCTGTCCGGCTCAAGCTTCGTCGCAGGCCGAGACCCACAGCGCCTCGCCTGAGGCGGATCGGAGCGACGGCAGCATCCCGCCGCCGGGCCTCGCGAGCCCGGCGGAGCGTGGGGGGACCGCAGAGTCCTGCTCCAGCTCGGATCCCGGAGGTGGCAAGCGAGTTCAGCGCCACGAGCACGGGCGCCGTCGCATCGGTGTCATCCCGAGGGTGATCATCGAGACGCTGCCGCCGGAGGTGCTGCTCCAAGGTAGCGAGCGCTTCGAGCGTGTGGGCGTCGAAGACAGCTCGGTGATCGGCCACCGGCGCGGCGGCCCCGTGGAGATCGTCTGGCGTCGCCCCAAGTACGTGGCCAAGGCGGAGGCACCGGCGGCGAGCCGCGGAGCGGGCGAGGAGCCTGCTTCTTTGCCAGCCGCAGAGCCGGCCTTCAAGCGCGAGCTCGACGAGCCCCTCGTCGTGCGGGAGCACGAGCTCTTGGGGATCCCCGCGGACACGGGCTTCAAGCAAAGCCCCTTCGTCGACGGCGTCCTCGTACGCTACACGCCCGAGTCGGACGCTGCGGAGGACAGCGGCGGACCTGTGAAGATCGCCTCGCTGCCGGAGCGCCCGATCGCCAGATGCCTTGCCGATCCGAGCCTCTTGGCCCACCTGTTCGTCCACAAGCTCGACTACCACATGCCATACTACAGGCAAGAGGTGGAGTCGGAGCGCCACGGCTTCCGCATTGGCCGCGGCAACATGACACGCTGGCAGTACGACTGTGGCGGCATTGCGATGCGCATCGCCGATGCCATCTGGAGCGACGCGCTCTCGCGGTCGTGGTTCGCCATGGATGCGACGGGCACCGCCATCCGGGCCAAGGACAAGCACCGCTATGGGCATGTCTTCGTCCTCGTCGCGCCGGGCGATGGGGTGCTGTTCCGCTATACACCGACGTACGACGGTCCCACCGTCGCGAAGCTCTTCGGCGGCTACCAGGGGACGCTCGTCGCCGATGCCTCGGCCAACCACAACGTGCTGTTCGGGCCGGGCAAGGCGCGCGAGGCCGGCTGCTGGAGCCATGCACGAAGGCGCTTCTTCAAGGCGTTCAAGGCCGGGGCGGGCAAGGATGCGGCGTTCGCGCTCCAGGCCATCCAGGCGCTCTTCCGCGTCGAGGAGGAATGCGCCCTGTGCAGCCCGGACGAGCGTCTCGAGATCCGGCAGCGCGAGTCCGCACCGCTGATTGAGAAGCTCTTCGCCTGGGTCGAGGCGCAGCGGCAGGTCGTCCCGGAGCATTCGCCGTTGCGCGAAGGGCTGGTCTATTTGCACAACCAGAGGGAGGCGCTCTGCGAGTTCCTCTCCAACGGGGAGGTCCCCATCCACAACAATGCCAGTGAGAGGGCTCTGCGCCGCGTCGTCAAGGGACGACGCAACTGGCTCTTCCACGGCAGCGACGAGCATGCTGTCCGGGCCTGTGCCGTCACGTCGCTCATCGCGACCTGCCAGATGCACGGGCTCGACCCCGAGCTGTACTTGCAGGAGATCCTGACCGTGGCTCCGAGCTATCCGCTCAGCCGCATCCTCGACCTGAGTCCCAAGAACTGGGTCGCGACGCGACAACGCCTCATCGCCGAGGGGCGGCTCAAGTACCTGGACCTGGCTCGGATCTCCGGCTCGCGGCTCGTCTTCCGCGACCGCTGATCGCGCCGCGTCGCCCGCTTGCGTCGCGCCCACAGTGCTCGTTGCGTCCGGAGCGGCCGAGCCAGGCGCGCGTCCTTTCCGCGTCCGCGCCGAGGTGCGTCGGCTCGTCGAGCCGGTGCTGTCGTCGCTTCGCCCCGCCACCGTCGAGCTCGTCTCGACGGGGCGCCTTCGGTTCGCTTCGCTTCGGCGCTGCTTGTCCGCGCCTCGGGTCGGCCGCCGTTCGCCCACCTCCTCCGCCGACGGCTGGGCGGCGGTCTTGCGGCGCCGCACGCCGGCGGCCTCGGCCGCTCCTGCGCGCTCCTCCTCCTGCTCAGCCGCGCGACGCGGGCGTCCCTTCGCCCTGGCGGGGGCGTCCTCGCGGCCTTGCCATGCGACCTGCGGTGCTGACAGCTTCAGCACCGCTGTCGTCAGGCTCGGGACTTCGACGCCTGCATCCCCGCTCCGTCGCTTCGTCATCGCACCGCGACTGTACGCACGGGGCCGCCTTCCACAAGCACGCTTCGGAACGCGCTCTGCGGAGCGGCTACGATCGAGCACCATGAGCGAGCCGCAGAGCGTATGCGATGCGGGTGTGCCGATCCACCACGGAGCACGGCGCGCTCCATCGACGGAGCGATCAGCGAGCGTCGCTGCGGGCCGAGGCGCCGCGGCTCTCCTCGTGCAGGGCGATGGCGCGATCGAGCGCCTCCCTCGCCCCGCGCTTCTCCCGAGGGAACGCCTCCACGTGCTCCCACCGCGGCCACGCCAGCGCGCGCGCGATGTCCGGGAGCGCCGCCGCCGGCTCGTTCGGGTCGGCGTAGCGGTGCACCTGGAAGAGCACCGGCACCTGCTCGGGCTGTCGTCCCGCCGCGATCAGGTCTGCGTGCAGCGCGGCCGCGCGGTGCACGCCGAGGGCGAGCCGGCGCGCGCGGCCGTCGATCGGCAGCACGACGACCTGCGCGCGCCTCAGGGCGTCGAGCTCGCCGCGCACCTCGTCGCTCTCGGCTGCGAGGCCCTCGATGGGCTCGTGCCAGGCGACCCCGCGCGTCACGATCAGCGAGAGGCGCAGGGGGAGCACGGCGGCGCCGCGCGGCCAGAGCAGGTCGGCCCGCGCCGGGGTTGGGCCGGCCTCGATCGAGGCCGAGCGGGCGAGGGCGGCGAGGTGCCGGAGGAGCCGGTAGGGGCTCCCGGTGGGGCCTGTGTAGTAGGCGACGTGGAGCGGGAGCGGCTGGGCGGGGGAGCTCACCAGTCGAGATCCTCCTGCTCGACGAGCACGCGCGCGTTCTCGAACAGCGCGGCGACGAGCTGCCGCCGGTCGTCGAAGACGAGGCCCTGGGCGTAGTCGACGATGCGGCCGCCGGGCTCCTCGTTGACGCAGTGGACGCCCCAGAGCACCGGCTCGCCCGTGGCGTCGTCCCAGGTGCGGAGCGGCTCCGGCGCGCCGTCGGGTCCGCAGGCCACGACGGCGAGCGGCGCGCCGCCGCCCTCGGCGGCCGCGCGGGCGGCGAGCTGCCGGCAGAGGAGATTACTTGGCTTCATGCTCGGCCCTCATCTCTTCGTAAAGCGCGATGGCGCGATCCAGCGCCTCCTTCGCGCCGCGCTTCTCCTTGGGGAAGGCTTCGATGTGATCGCAGCGCGCCCAGGAGAGTCCCGGGATGATGTCGGATGACGGCGTCGTGGGGACACCCTCCTGGCACGGATGATCAATCTGGAACACCACCGGGATGTCGTCCGGGTTCCGTCCTGCGGCGATGAGATCGGCGCGGAGCATCTTGGTGAAGTGTCGGCCGCGCCAGACGCGATGCGTCTGATCATCGACCAGGAGGATGATGGTCTGAGCGCTTTTCAGCGCGGCGAACTCGCGGGCGAAGGTCGTACTCTCATGTACCGTGGCAGCCTCCGTGGCCACCAGATTCTCGATGGCGTGCGCCCACGAGCTGCCGCGCGCCTCGACGAAGAACAGGTGGAGGGAGTACACGACGTCGCCGCGAGTCCAGAGCACGCGGCCCTCCCTCGGCACGGGCTCCTCGACCACGACACCGTCGCTGCCATGCGAGAAGACGTGTCGAAGGAGCCCTTCGGCGTTGCCCATGGTGGACTTGTAGTAGACCACCTCCAAGGGTGCTTGTGGCAGGTGGGAATTTACCATTCGCCGTAGTCCGTTTGGTAGCTGACCCGGGGATTCTCGAACATCGCCGTCGCGTACTGCTGGCGATTGTCGAAGACCATTCCTTGATCGTAGTCGACGATCCTCTCATCGGGGTCCTGGTTCACCCAGTGGTCCTCCCATCGCTTGGGCTTGCCCGTACTATCATCCCAAGTCTGGAGCGGCTCGTTGCGGTGTACGTCCCGCTCTGGACCCATGATCTGGGTCTGGTGGCCGGCGCCGAGGCGCCTCGCCTCCTTGGCGACGTTGGCACACTGACTCGCGTTCTTCCGCTCCTTGATCGCCGCCTGTCGCGCCTTGAGCTCCGGGTCGGCATCGAAGCGCGCGCGGGCTGCATCACGCATCGCCTTCTTCTCGGCGGCGCTGATCGGCTGGGGCTCTATCCAGCTCACAAATTTGCCATAAACATCGGCCTCCGCCGTCGGATCCCCCCCTCTCGCATAGAGGTTCCCCCCACCTTCCAGCCCGATCGGATCCGGGCTGATGAACCTCCCCACCTCCGGGTCGTAGTACCGGTGCCGGTTGTAGACGAGCCCCGTCTCCTCGTCCGCGTACTGCCCGAGGAAGCGGATCGGCGTCGTGACGCCCCCCTCCCCGCCCCCCTCGATCCGCTTGCCCCACGCCGACAGCCGCAGCTCCCCGGCGATGTCGCCGCGCTCGTCCAGCAGCCGCTCCGGCGTCCCCAGGGGATCGTTCACGTAGTGGTACCAGCGCGACGCCACGTCGCCGCTCACCCGGCGGGTCTCGCAGTGGGCGAGCGGGACCGCGCTCCCGCCGTCGAACACATACGTCCGCTCCTCGATTGCCGCATCGCCCTCGCGCGTGCGCACCTCGTGCACCGGCACGTGCCGGTCCCAGTAGAACCGCGTGCGCGACACGAGCCGCGCCCCCGCGCCGTCCAGCGTCGAGACGCGCTTCTCGATCCGCCGCGCAAAGGCGTCGTACGAGAACTCCACCCGGCGCCCCTCCGGCGTCTCCACCCGGCGCAGGAGCCCGCGCCCGTCCCACGCGTAGCGCGTGATCCGCGCTCCCCCCTCGCGCTTCTCCACCAGCCGGCCCAGCGCGTCGTAGCGGTACGCCACGTCGCCGCGCCGGATCAGCCGGTCGCCGGGCCCGTGCTCGCGCGCCGGCGCCAGCGGGCCCGCATCGACCAGATTCCCGGTCGGATCGAAGGCGAAGACCTCGGACAGGCCCGCCTCCGCGACGACCTCCAGCAGCCGCCCGGCCGGATCGCGGCGGTACGCGGTGCGGCCGCGGGTGAGATCCTCGACGGCCTCGAGGCGCCCCGTCGGATCATGGCTGTAACGCGCGTCCACGACCGTCCCCGCCGGGCGCGGGCCCACCCAGCCGGGATCGCCGGCGCCGATCGCCGGGTCCGCCGCGGCGCGGCGCACGACGCGGCGCGAGAGGCGCCCGACGGCGTCGAAGGCGCTGTGCACCTCCCCGCCGCCCGGCAGCACGCGCGCGATCTCCCGGCCGACCGGATCGAAGTGCCGGCGCACCACCTGCCGACCGTCGAGCGTCACCCGGGCGGCGCGGCCGTCCGGCGCCGGCTCCCACGACAGCGTGTGGCCGAGCGACGTCCTTCGCCCGATCGCGCGCCCCTCGGCGTCGTGCCCCACCTCGACCGTGAACGCGGGCCCGCCCGGGCCCTGCTGCGTCTCGCGCACGATCCGCCCCATCGCGTCCCGCTCGAACGCCACCGTCCCATCCGGCCCCGCCACCGACTCGAGGAAGCCGCGCACGTCGTACGCATATACCTCGCGCTTGCCCTCGACCTCGCGGGCCACGAGCTGCCCGGCGAGATCGTAGGCGAAGCCGATCGGCGCGCCGATCCCCGGCTCGACCCGCGTCTGCTGCCCGGCCGGATCGTGGCGGTAGCGCAGCACGCGCCCGTCGAAGGTGCGCTCCTTCACGCGGCGCAGGGCGGCGTCGTACTCGAACACGTGCCGCTCGCCGCGCGCGTTCTCGACCTCCAGCACCTCCCCCTCGCGCCCGTAGCGCATCCGCGCGGTCCGGCCGGTCGCGTCCGTCACCTCGTGAAGCCAGTGGTACCCGCACCACGCGATGCGCGACGTGCGCCCCGCGCGGTCGGCGACCGAGACGAGCCGGCCCTCCCCGTCGTGGGCATACCGCGCCGTGGCGCCCGCCGGATCCATGGTCGCCACGAGATCCCCGCGCGGCGAAACCTCGAAGCGGCTCACCGCGCCCGTCGGATCGGTCATGGACAGCGTCCGGCCGAAGAAATCGTAGGTCCACTGCCACCTTCCGCCGCGCCGATCGAGGAGCGAGACCACGTTGCCGTGGGCGTCGTACCCGATGCGCACGGCGCGGCCGGTCGCGTCCTCGGCCTCGATCATCTGGCCGCGCGCGTCGTACGCGAAGCGCCGCACCGCGCCGGTCGGATCCGTCGTCCGCACCGGCAGGCCGGAGGCGTCGCGCTCGATCGCCGTCGCGAGCCCCGCGGGATCGATCACGCGCACGACGTCGCCCCGCGCGTCGCGCTCGTAGCGCACGGCGCGGCCGAGCGGATCGGTCTGCGAGAGCAGCCGGCCCCGCGCGTCGCGCTCGTAGCGCGTGGTGGCCTGGAGCTGATCCGTCTCCGAGAGCAGGTGCCCGGCGTCGTCGTAGGTCGCCGACACGGCGTGCCCGCCGTCCACCTCGAGGTCGAGCAGGCCGTGCCGGTTACCGAAGAAGCGCTTCACCTGCCGGGAATTGGCGACCTCGCGGTAGCCGTCCGGCAGGTAGGCGAAGCGGCAATGATAGATGCCCCTCGCGCGCGTCGTGCCGTCGGCGAGCAGCGGCGGCAGCCCGTCGGCGAGGCCGGGATCCGGCCGGCCGTCGCGATCGCCCCAGGTCTCGACGCAGCGCCGCTCGGCGTCGTAGCGGTAGTGGAACGTGAGCCCGGCGCGATCGGTGTGCTCCGTGAGCAGGTTGCGCTCGTCGTACGCATAACGCGAGGTGAAGCCCTCGGCATCGGCCGCGGCGACGAGGCGGCCGAGGTCGTCGTGCTCGTAGCGCGCGAAGCGGACCCAGCGCCCCTGGGAGGCGGCGTTGTAGACGCTGATGGAGGCGATCCGCCCCTCGGGGCCCGGGGCGAAGCGGACGCGCCGGCCGGCGCTGTCCCGCACCTCCGCGATCCGCGAGCCGTCGTAGGAGATCGCGATCCGGTTCCCGGAGCGATCCTCGATCGCCGTGAGCAGCCACTCCCGCTCGCCGGCGAGCGGCAGCGCAAAGGCGTGGAGCAGGCCGTCGCCCTTGTCGAGGCGGTAGCC
This sequence comes from Sorangium sp. So ce836, assembly GCF_028553905.1. NCBI lineage: Bacteria > Pseudomonadati > Myxococcota > Polyangiales > Polyangiaceae > Sorangium > Sorangium sp. So ce836. The sequence continues at coordinate 9,670,701 of NZ_CP102233.1, forward strand.
GCCGCGCTCGCGCCGCAGCAGCCAGCCCCAGGGCCCGATCGCCTCGCTGCCCTCGGCCAGCGCCGGGAAGTCGACCGAGATGCCCTCGTCGGTCCACACCCGGATCGCGCGCCGGGCGACGGTGACACGCCAGCCGAGGCTGTGCGCCCAGCCGTGGCCGAGGCCGACGTCGCGCTCGGCCATGGCCGAGGAGTATCGGCGGACGAACGAGAACGGGAGCGGGCCGGGCAGCGCCAGATCGGTCCGCGGCACGGTGTAAACCCGCCCGGTGACGACATCGACCGGCTCCCCTTCGGACCTCTGCCTCCCCGCCCCGGAGGGGGCGTTCTTCTGATCGCCGTCCCCGCCCTTGCCGCTCCCGCTCCCCCCACCGCCGCTGCCGCCATCGCCGCCGCTGCCGCCGCCACCGCCGTCGCCGGATCCACCGCCGCCTCCCAGCACGGCGATCCCAGGGCACATCCCGGGGGGAGCAGAGGCATCAGGCGCCGGTGCGGTCGACATGGCTCAGCGTGCCCTCCGGGCGGGTGACTCGGTCGCGAGATCGCGGCGACAAACGACGCGAACGTATCGCTTCCCCGCGGCGCGGCGCAACGCCTCGAGGCGGCGCAGCAGAGGAGCGACGCTTCGGGCTAGGATGCACGCGATGGGTACGGCGCTTTCGCTGGAGCGCTACGCGGAGATGCGCGCGCAGATGGAGGCCGGAACGCTCCGCGACGAGGTGCTCGCGCGCGCCGGCCTCACGGCGGACGAGTGGACGGCCGCGCAGCGCGATTGGCTCGAGCGGATGGGGGCGGAGCTCGAGCACGGCAGCTTCGAGCTGACCAACCGCTACACGCAGGCCTTCCTCGAGCACCAGCGGGCGATCCTCGCAGCCTCGCGGCCCGCGAGCGCGACGCCGGTGCGCCCACCGCCCGGTCCAGCGCCGGCCCCGCCGAAGGCCGCACCGGCGCCGCGGCGCGCGGCGCCGCCCGCGCCCTCCGGCACGGCCCCGCTCCCCGACATGCCTGCGCTCGTCGCCGCCCTGCCCTTCCTGCCAGGCGCGCCGCGTGGTCCGGCGCCGGCCGCACCGTCGGCGGCCGGCCCAGCGCCGCGGCGCCCGGCGCCGCCCGGGCTCACCGGCACCGCGCCGCTCCATCACATGCCCGCGCTCGTCGCCTCCTTGCCCTTCACCCCGGCCCCGGAGGAGCGCCCCGCACCAGCTACACCGCCGGCCGAGCCCATCGCGGCCGGCACCGCCCCGCTCCCCGACATGCCCGCGCTCGTCGCCTCCCTGCCCTTCACCCCGGCCCCGGAGAAGCGCCCCGCGCCGGCGACAGCGCCGACCGAGCCCATCGCGGCCCGCGCCGCGCCCGCCCTCTCGCTGGAGCACTACGCCGCGCTGTGCGCGGAGCTCTCGCTGTGCCCGCGGGGCGCCGCGGCCCTCTACCCACGCTACGGCCTCCGCGACGCGGCCGCGTGGCAGGCCACCGACGCCGCGTGGCAGCTCCGGATGCGCAGCGACCCCGCCCTCGAGGCGCGCTGGCAGCAGCTCGTCGCTCATTACCGGGCCTACTACAGGGCGCGCTGAGCCGACCCGCGCGCCGCGCCCGCGGCGCTACGCCTCGAAGCCGCGCGCCGGCCGGTCGGGCGCGCGGCGCAGCCAGTTGTCCTCCGGGTAGCGGCACGCGCCGTCCACCACGTGGAGCGCGTAGGCGTGGCGCGAGCGCTCGGACCGGTTGGCGCCGCTCCAGTGCGGCAAGAGCCCGTGGAGCAGGACCATCGTGCCCCTGGGCGCCTCGATCGGCACATAGGGAGCGCGCGGGGCGACCGCCGGGAACGGGGTGTCGTCCAGCGCGAGCATCCTCGCGGCATCGCCGTCGCGCACGAAGCGCTTGCGCAGCGGGCCCCGGTGACCGCCGGGCAGGGCCCACATGCAGCCGTTGTGCACGGTCGCGTCCTCCAGCGCGAACCAGAGCCCGATCACGCTGAGCGGGTCCGTGTAGAGGAACGTCGCGTCCTGGTGGCAGGCCACGTCGCCGCCGATGAACGGGTTCTTGAAGATGTACATCGATTGCAGAAGGAGCGGGCGCGCGAGCCCGAGATGCGACACCACCGACGCGAGGGCCGGCGCCCGCGAGAAGCGCGCGAAGACCGGATCGAGATCGTGGAGCGCGTGGCCGATCTTGTTGATCGAGCAGGCCTTCGCCTGCCGCAGCGAGCCGTCGGGCAGGAACGCCTCCTCCTCGAAGAAGAACCGGATCCGGTCGCCGGAGCCGAGGAAGTACGCGTCGGTGGAGCGCGCCTGATCCCGGGTCGAGAAGATGGAGATCTCCGCGGGATCGAAGCCCTCGACGAGCTCGGCCGCGCGCGCCCTGAGGGCGTCGCACTGCGCCGGGAGCACGAAGCCCTCGATGACCAGGAAGCCGTCGCGAGCGAAGCGGGCGCGCTCGTCGGCGGTGAGCCCGGGAGGCCTGGCGGAGAACATGCCCAACCTTACCAGCGCGCCGGCGGGACGCAGGCCGGCGGCCAGGCGCCCCGAGGCGCCGCGCCCCCGCCGGGCGTGGCGCAACGGCGCCCTGGCTACGACGCCTTGGCGCCCTGGTAGGCGCTCGGGTTGCCCGGCCCCTCCAGGAACTCGTCGTACGTCCCGTTGAAGAGCTGCGGCCCCCGGGACGACAGCTCGAGCACGCGGGTGCCGAGCTTGCCCACGAAATGCCGGTCGTGGCTCGTGACGATGACCGTGCCCTTGTACTCGACCAGCGCCTGGAGCAGCGCGTCGATGCTCTCGACGTCGAGGTGGTTCGTCGGCTCGTCGAGCACGACGACGTTGTTCTTCACCAGGATGAGCTTCGCGAGGAACAGGCGCGCCGCCTCGCCGCCGGACAGGTTCTCCGTCTTCTTGAGCCCGGCCTCGCCGCTGAAGAGCAGCTTTCCGAGCACCGAGCGGACGTGCTCCTTCGTCGCGCTCGGGTCGAAGCGGTACAGCCACTCGTAGGCCGTGAACCCCGGCTCGATCGCCTCGTGGTGGTCCTGGGCGAAGTAGCCGACGCTCGTGTCGTGGCCCCACGTGACCGTGCCCGCGTCGGGCGTGAGCTCGCCGACGAGGAGCTTGAGGAGCGTCGACTTGCCGATGCCGCTCGGCCCGATGACGGCGAGCTTGTCGCCGCGGTTCAGGTTCATGTCGAGCTTCTCGAGGACGCGCAGATCGCCGAAGCTCTTCGCGAGCCCCTCGACGCGCAGCACGTCGCGGCCGGACGGCTTCTCGATCTCGAACTTGATGTACGGCCGGACGACGCTCGTGCGCTTCACCTGGATGCCCGCCTCGAGCTTCTCGATCTCCTTCACGCGCGACTGCGCCTGGCTCGACCGGCTCGCGCTCGCGCCGAAGCGGGCCACGAAGTCCTTGAGCTCGGCGATCTTCTTCTTCTTCTGCGCGGCGTCGGCCTCGGACTGGCGCTTGCCCGTCGTCTTCTGCTCGATGAAGTCGTCGTAGTCGCCCGTGTAGAGCTGGACCGTCTGGTAATCGACGTCGGCGACGTGCGTCGCGATCGCGTTCATGAAGTGCCGGTCGTGGCTCACGACGAGCAGCGTGCCGCGGAAGGTCTCGGTGAGGTACGACTCGAGCCAGCGGATCGAGTCGAGGTCGAGGTGGTTCGTCGGCTCGTCGAGGAGCAGGACGTCGGCGCCCGCGAAGAGCGTCTGAGCGATGAGGACGCGGAGCTTGTAGCCGCCCGCGAGGGTGCTCACCGTGCTCGTGTGCCGGGCGGTCGCGATCCCGAGCCCCTCCAGGATCTCGGAGGCGCGCGCCTCGGCGGTGTAGCCGTCCTCCTCGCCGATCGTCCCCTCGAGCTCGGCCAGCCGCATGCCGACCTCGTCCGTCATCTCGACCTCGTACAGCCGATCGCGCTCCTGCATCGCGTCCCAGAGCGCCCGGTTGCCCATGAGGACCGTGTCGAGGATGCGGCAGGACTCGTAGGCGAAATGGTCCTGCTTGAGCACCCCGACCCGGAGCTGCTTCGGGATCTCGACCGTGCCCTGATCCGACTCCTCCTCGCCGGAGATGATCTTGAGGAGCGTCGACTTGCCCGCTCCGTTCGCGCCAACGAGCACATACCGCTTGCCGGGATCGAAGCGCATCGAGACGTTCTCGAAGAGAATTTTTGGACCGTACCGCTTGGTGAGTTTTTCGAGCGTGATCATCGCAGCGGGGCGGGCAGTAGCACGTGTGCGCGTGCGCTTCCGGTAAATATCGGCGGCCGCGCGCGCCCGCCAGCGCGGCCCGCGGCGAGCGCCGCGTCGCCCAGGGAGAAATTTGCGGTGGCGATCCGGCGCGGTCGGTGCGTTCCGCCGGCGTTTTCGGCGAGCGTGACGCCGGATCCCCCTCGGTAGTGATGGCCCCAACCCGGGTCCAGCCGCCGGGTCCAACTGGCGAACCCCCGGCTCGGGGAGCCGACGGCGGCCGACTCGCCGCCTCGGGTCGCCGTGATTGCCGAGCTTGCCAGCGCCCTGAGCCACGCCGTGGCCCTGGGCGGATGAGGTGGCACCCGGGCGTCCACGAGGCGATCGGTCGGCTGCTTGGGCTGGTGGCACGAGGGAGCCGACGTCACCGGCGCGCAGGCCGACGTCACCGGCGTCCAGGGGGCGCCGGAGAGCGCCTCACCTTCCCATGGACCGGAGGACCTGCTCGGCGCTCGCGAGGTGCGCAGCCACCACCGTGGCGCGGAACCTCTCGAGCTCCGCCCTGACCTCCGGGCTCTGCGCGCGGGGCAGGAGCTGCTCGTCGATCAGCGAGAGCCCGCTCGAGTGCGCCTTGATCTCCGTGAGGATGTACTTCCGGTCGAAGGAGCCGTCCGATGCGCTGAAGGAGGCCGTGAAGGCGGTGGCGTCGGCCACGAGCGCCGCGCTTACCGGGTTCTGTCGAGGTGAGATCCCGAGCTGCGCGAAGAAGGCGGACTGGCGCTGCTCCGCCTCGCTGTGCATGTGCAACATGGCCCTCGCGAAATCGAGCACCGCCGGGAGCTGGGCGCTCTGCAAGGCGACCTGGGCTCGACGCATCTCGCTCGCGTTGACAGCCGATACGACAGCCGCGATCTCCGCGTCCGACACGACCACCGGTCCCTGTTGCTCGGGCGTGCCCCTGTCCCGGCCAGAGAGATCGGCTATGTCCTCGGTGCTGCACGCGGCGGACCCGAACAGGCCACAGCCGAAGACGAAGAGGACGACAGTGCAGAGCTCACATCGCTTGCGGTTCATGGATTCCCCCTACAATGCTCCGATGAAACGTCGAAAGGACACGGCACCAGCCGTAAAAGCTGGACATCGCCGAAAGCGCGCAGCATCGCGCACGCGCGATAGCCCGCCACGGCTCGAGCCAAGCAAGCGGCGGGCCGCTTCGGAGCCGCCATGGCGCGCTGTCGGCGCCCATGGCGGCGGTCATCCACCGGACGCAGGCGCTCTCCGGCGCTCCGACAGCCCGAACACATCGTCGCCAGAGCAGCCAGCGCGAGAGGAGGAAAAATCGCCACGTTGACCGCTCCCCAACCATAGCGGGCGAGCACCTGACCAGCGAAGAGCGAGCCGAAGGCCGAGAAGACGAACGTCGTCAATTCGCTCACCGCTTGCGCCTTGGCCTGCTCCCCTGGACGGTACGAGTGGGCGAGCAGCGTGCTGCCGCCGACGAACATGAAATTCCACCCCACGCCGAGGCACGCGAGCGCCGCATAGAAGTACTGCACGTCGGTCGAGTGTAGCGCCAGCCCTCCGCACGCCGCGGACAGGGCGATCCCTGCGAAGACCAAGGAGAGCACGCCGAACCGCCGGAGCAGGCGCGCCGCGAACAGGGATGGCGCATACATGCCGACCATATGCCACTGGATGATGTGCGCGCCGCTGCCGATCGTATGCCCGCACCCGACCGCGGCGATGGGGGTCGCGGTCATCACGAACATCATCACCGCATAGCCCAGCGCGTTGTTGGCCACCGCAGCGACGAAGACCGGCTGGCGCACGATCTGCCCGAGGGGGCGACCGGATCGCGGCTGCTCCGCCGCCCCCTCCGGTCGACGCGCGCCGTCGTCATGGAACGCGAACGCGAGCAACGCCAGCGAGAGCATGCCGAACACCGTGACGACCAGGTACGAGCCGGCGTACGTCACAGACGGCAGGAGATCCTTGCTCCAGTTGGCGATCACGGGGCCCGCGACAGCCGCGACGACGCCGCCTGTCAGCACGACAGAGATGGCGCGCCCCTTCGAGCTGAGGCCGGCCGCGTCTGCGGCGGCGAGCCGGTAATACTGAGCAAAAGCCTGGAAAACTCCGACCAGCGAGGTTCCGAGGCAGAACGCCGGAAAGCTTCGATGAACTATCGACCACACGGAAACCGCGCCTCCGATGGACGCGGCCGTCGCCCCGAGCATGAAGCCCGCTCGCCTCCCGATGCGCCTCATCAGGAGCGACGCGAACACCGTCGTCACCGCTGCCGCGACCGTGATGAGCGAAAAAGGGAGCGTCGCGAGCGACTTGTCTGTGGAGATCGTGTACCCGACGAGCCCTGTAAGCGTCAGATCGATCGACAGCGACGACGTGTACAGCGCCTGGCAGACCGCCAGCACGCGCGTGTTTCGGCCGCCCACCGATTCATCTACCCCTGCTTTCCTGCCTGGCTCTTCGTCGCTTCTCGTGACTCCTCCGGCTCGCGAGAGGGGAACGACCTGCTCGTCCAGCTCTTCCATCTTCATGCGCACTGCCCAGGGCGTCGCGCGACGCTCTCAAGCTGTTCCCAGGACCCCAGGGCTCCTTGTGCCGGAGCCGAACGCCGCCTACTGGTCCGACGACCTGTGGTAGAATAACGTCTTTCCTTGGCTGTCGATCACTCTGGTATACTCCGGATCTCCACAGAGGAACATCTCGGGCTCTATCTTCAAGACGCAGCGGCCCGTCTCCTCCGAGGACGAGATCGCTCCGATGCCGTGGTACGGAAGGAGCGTGGACCGGAACTTGTACTCCGGGTAGATTCGCAGGCCCAGCACCGGGATGTTCTTGCTGTGAATCGTCGCCCGGATCGCGCCGGGGAAAGCTCGCTCTTCCCATTGTAGATCGGCGGCGGCGGCCTTGAGCGCCCTGTACTCCGCGAGCGCATTGCGGGCGCGCTCATCGAGCGCGCCGCTGAGGGAGCCCCCTTCGGCGCCAAAGGTGTCCCGCAGCTTATCGTACGAGAGGCTCAGGTCGCGCGTGTTCATGCTGGCCTTCATGCTGGAGAGCCAGCCCTCATAGCTGTCCAGCGATATCCCGTCCGCGAAGGCGTTGTTCAAGAACTCCTGCCGCCGGCCCTCGAAGCGCCGATAAAACGCGGAGCCGTGCTCTGCGAGGACGTCCGACATGTCGTGGATGCGAACGCTCGCCGACAGCTCGAGCGCCGCGACGCGAGCGCGAAGCAGGCTCACATATCGCTGCGCCTCGACCGATGTCACCTGGAACGGCATGCTGTAGAACGTGCTGTCGGTGACGACGTGGAAGACCGCTCCTGGGGCATATACCTCGGACACGAGATTGGCCAGGTTCCCCAGGTGAAGGAGAGAGACGTCCTCCGCCGCGGTGGCCACGGTTGACTGGAGCCTCTTCACAGGGTTGGCGACCACACAAAACACCGGGACGACGATCTCGACCGGGCGCTGGTCCTTGCAGGCGGCGCTGATTCGCTCCCGCCAGACGGGCGATTCGCGGAACCGGCGCCGCGAGTTGAACTGGAACGCCCTGTGGTTGAGGAGCTCGAGGACCTGCAGGTCGACTGGATTGCCTCTGTTCGCCTCGAAGAACGAGCGCGGACTGAAGTGCGGCGTGATGGACGCCCGCTTCACCATGCGCGCATCGGCCTCGGACGCGACACGCACGCGCCGCTGCTGCTGTCGAGGATCCGTCGCGGGCCAGCGATATCGCTTCCCGAGCTTGCAATCGGAGATAATCTCGCCACGGCGGCCGACTTCAACATAAGAGTGATGGCCTCGCGCAAGAGCGCCGCTTTCAAGCTTCGTCAGATCCGTGGGTTCGGAGGTGCCGAGCTCGTGACCACCAGCCACATAGCCCTGATTCGACATGGTCTCCCGTCACGGCGATCTCCGCCGTGTAGATGAGCGATGTATCTCGCGGCCCGCCCGACCCTCTCGTTCGGCGCCGTGCGCGAGCTCTCGAGCAAGGGCCGGACCAATCCCGGTCCACATCGCATTCCAGAGGAGAGGTCCGCCGGGCCGGGAGAGCCTGGAGGAAGCGACGTCGAGAGGGGTAGAGGTCCGATATCGAGGAGTATCGTGGGGATGGGCCGTCGGGCCATATTGCGCGATCAAGCAACTTCGTGCCGGTGCGGGGGCGCGGGCACCTCGGCCTGCTAGGCCGACGGCTCGGGCTTCTGGACCGCGCCCCTCGACGCCCGCGCAGCCTCATGCTCCGCGGGCTGTCCCTCGTTTCAGCTCGCCTGCCACCGCGCGTCAAGGCGGCTGTCCTCGCCTTGCCAGCGGTCGTCGACTCGCCCATGTTCCCGGCCCGGACGCCGCGCCACGCCGCTGCAGCGCCGCTGCAGCCCGGGCGGCGGCTGTCTATCCATCTCATCGGTTCGTCGAGAGGACATGGACGCATCCATCGCCGGAGTCCCGGAGCCGGGCGAGGTCATCGCGGGTAGGTACCGCGTCGAGCGCGTGCTCGGGCGAGGCGGGATGGGGGTCGTCCTCGCCGCGGAGCACCTGGCGCTGAAGCAGCCTGTCGCGCTGAAGCTGTTGCTCCCGAGCTGCATGCGATCTCCCGAGTCCCTGGCGCGCTTCCTGCGCGAGGCTCGGGTGGCCGCGTCGCTGCAGAGCAGGCACGTCGTGCGCGTGCTCGACGCCGGCCTGATCGACGAGAGCACGCCGTACCTCGCGATGGAGCGCCTCACGGGGCTCGACCTGCGGCAGGCGCTCCGCGCGCGCGGCCGCCTTCCGGTCGCCGAGTCCGTCGACCTCGTCCTGCAGGTCTGCGAGGCGATCGCCGAGGCCCACGCGCGCGGCATCGTCCACCGCGATCTCAAGCCGGCCAACCTGTTCCTGGCGAGGGACGAGGGCGGCGAGGAGGTCGTCAAGGTGCTCGATTTCGGGCTCTCGAAGTGCACCCTCGCGGACACGGAGGATGCGGAGGGGAGCATCACGAGCTCGAGCCTGGCCGGGGGCTCGATCCCGTACATGGCGCCCGAGCAGGCGTTCAGCCTGAAATGCGCCGATGCGCGCGCCGACATCTGGGCGCTCGGCGTCATCCTCTACGAGCTCATCACCGGGCACCGCCCCTTCGAGGGCGGCTTGACGCCGGAGCGCCTGCTCGCGAGCCTCGCGGTCCCGCCGGAGCCCCTCAGCGCGTGGGGCATCAGCGTGCCGGCGGGCATCGAGCACGCGATCCTGCGCTGCCTGGAGAGGGATCGACGCCTGCGCCCGCAGACGGTCGCCGAGCTGGCCCGGGCGCTCGAGCCGTTCGCGACCCCGGCATCCGGCGCTTCCGTCGAGCGCATCCGCCGCTGCCTGGCGCCGCCCGACTCCTGGGCGCTGTCGCTCGATCCGACCGCGGAGCAGGTCCCGGCAGGTGGCGGGTGGACGGCCCGAGAGGACCAGGACGCGACGCAGCGGCTGCCGCCGGGCGCGCTGCCTCCCGCGGCGCGGCCGGCTCCACCGCTCGTCGCGCCGGCTCCACCGCTCGTCGCGCCGGCTCCACCGCTCGTCACGTCGACGGGCACCCTGGAGCCGGAGGTGCGGATCGCTTCGCCCCGCGGCGCAGCCGCGCGAGCGTCCCAGGGGCGCCTCACCCTTCTCCTCGGCGCCGCCATCGTCGCGGCCGCCGCGCTCGGCTGGGCGCTCTCGCGCAAGGCGCCGCCGATCCACGCGCTATCTTCGGAGATCGCCCCGGAGCGGCTCGCGAGCTTCGCGCCCATGCCCGCCGGCCCGGCCACGCCGCCGGACCCGTCCACCGCGGCGCAGATCAGGCTGGGCCGGATGCTCTTTCAGGATCCACGCCTGTCCAAGAACCACGATATCGCTTGCAGCTCGTGTCATCCGCTCGAGACCTGGGGGGTGGACGGGCGGAAGCTATCGCGGGGGAGCGACGACCGCGAGCCCCCGCGGAACACGCTGAGCATCTACAACGTCGCGAACTACTTCGCGCTGCTCTGGGACGGCCGGAAGGACAACCTCGTGGATCAGGCGAAGGAGGTGCTGGCGTCGCCGCGCGCCATGGCGTCGACGCCCGAGCGGGTCGAGGCGGCGCTGAGCTCGTCGGAAGGCTACGCGCGGGCCTTTGCCGAGGCGTTCCCCGATCCGCCGCACACCGTCACGTTCGACAAGGTCACGCGGGCGCTCGCGGCCTATGAGAAGACGCTGTTCACGCGGAACAGCCGCTGGGACAAGTTCCTCGAGGGGGACACGGGCGCGCTGAGCGGCGAGGAGAAGGAGGGCTTCAACCTGTTCGTCGACGTCGGGTGCATCTCCTGCCACTTCGGTCCTGACGTCGGCGCGACGATGTACCAGAAGGCCGGGCTCGTGAAGCCGTGGCCCGACACGAAGGACCGGGGTCGCTACGAGGTCACGCGGCACGACGTGGACTGGATGGTCTTCCGGGTGCCTAGCTTGCGCAACGTCGCTCAGACGGGGCCGTATTTCCACGACGGGTCCGTATCCTCGCTCGAAGAGGCCGTGCGGAGGATGGCGCGTCACCAGCTCGGACAGGAGCTGCACGACAAGGAGGCGCGCCTCATCGCCCTCTGGCTCGGCAGCCTGACGGGCGAGATCCCCCACGCCGACATCGAGCTCGACGACGCGTCCCGCGCGATCGTGATGGATCGCGCGGCGCCTTGAGCCGTTCCCGAGGGCGGGCGACAGCGTACGAGGGGCCAGGACCACCCGGCCCTACACCACGGCTCACGCGCCGGCGGACGGCTTCCCCCCCGCCCCCGGCAGCGCGCTGCGGCCGCCCCCACCCGCCGGCGGCGAGGCGCCGCCCTCGGCCACGGCGCCAGGGGTCAGCCCGGTCCACCGCTTGAACGCGCGATGAAAGGCGCTGGGGCTCGAGTAGCCGAGCTCATGAGACACCGCCTTGGGCTGGGCGGCGGCCAGCGCTTGCCGCGCCCGCTCCAGCCGCAGCTCCTGCAGGAGCTCCCGGTGGCTCACGCGCGCCGCGGCCAGCCGGCGCTGCAGTGTCCGCGCGCTCATCCCGAAGCTCTCCCCGATGCGCGAGATGCTGGGGTCGCCCGCGTCGAGCGCCAGCGCCAGGGCGTGCCGGAAGGCCGGCACGAACTCGCGATCGAGCGAGGATGCTGCCCGGAGGTCGAGGTGCACGCGGGAGAGCGCCTCCTCCGCCTGCGCCACGAGGATGCCCCGGAGCGCCGGGTCGTGGCTGGAGACCGGCGCCCGGACGATGTCGCGATCGAAGACGAGCTCGTCGAAGTCGCCGCCGAACTGGACCGGGGCGCCCAGGACCTCCTCGTACGCGCTCGCCGTGGACGAGGGCGCGTGCGCGAAGCGGACGAGGCGCGGCGCGAACGCCGGCCCGAACATCGCCCGGGCGCGCTCGGCGATCAGCCCGAGCAGCAGCTCCGCGAGCGAGGGCAGGCCGCCGGGCGCGGCGTGGCGGAACCGGAAGGAGCGCCGATCCACCTCGGTCCAGACGCGCCCGGCGTCCGCGAGCAGCGGAAGGTACCGCGTGAGCTGCTCGAACGCCTCGGCCCCGGTCGTGCTCGTCTGCGCGAGGTAGTCCAGGATGTCCAGGCTGCCCGGCGGGAGCCTGCGGGCAGCGCGCAAGCTCAGGAGAGGGTCTGCCGCCCGCGCCGTCAGCCCGCTCCAGGCACGGCGGACCAGCGCGATGGGGATCCGGGCGCCCCGCCTCTCCAGCAGATCGCCGGGCACGGCCATCACGCGCCGCACGTCGTCGACCTCGAGGCCGTCCTTCACCGCCGCCGTCGCCAGGACGCGCAGGAACTCCGTCGACGCCGAACCTTGGACGGGCACGATGGCGCATTATGAGAGCGTGTCGCGAAATGTAAATCTGTCGCGGCGTCCGATCGATGGCAGCGCAGCTATCCTGCGCGTAAGCCGGGGACAAGCTCACTCGAACCCCTCCGGCCGCAACAGCGATGACCAGCCACGACCACCTCTCACGACTTGGCCTATCCGCCCTCCCCGGCGCGGCGCCCCGCCGGCGCCGCGCGAGCCCGTTCGCGACCGCGGCGCTGGCCGTCTCCGCCCTGCTGGCCTGCGGGTGTGACGCCGCGATCCTGCCCTCGGGCAGCGGGCAAGACGAGATGGCCGAGCTCCCCCTCCCTGCGCGGAGCGACCTCTCCGCCGAGGCGGCGGCAGCCGGGCCCGCCGCGTCGGGCGCGCTCGCCGCGCTGGCCGCGTCCCCGGTGAGCGGGTTCGCGGATCTGCACTTCCACATGATGTCCGAGGAGGCGTTCGGCGGCGGATGGCTGCACGGCAAGCACGACGGCCCCGGCGCCCTGGACGACTGCGACGGCGGCATGCCCGCGAGCGACCACGCCCGCGTTCGACAGGACCTCAGCGGCCTGCTCGATAGCTGCCCTCAGTCGACGATGCTCGACTTCGCCAGCAACGGCGCGCTGTCGGCGCTGCTCGGCATCGGGGGCGGCGCCCTCGGCTCGGAGGCGATAGGCAAGACCGAAGGGACGCAGGGCGACACCGGGCTGCACCTCCAGCGGAAGCGCTTCTCCGAGGGCTGGCCGCGCTGGGACACCATCGCTCACCAGCAAGGTCACGTGAGCTGGCTGCGCTCAGCCCACGATCGCGGGCTGAGCCTCATCGTCATGTCGGCGGTGAGCTACGACTGGCTGTGCTCGATCCTGCCGGCGCAGAACCGCGAGCGGGCCTGTGACGAGATGGCCGACGTCGACCTCCAGCTCCAGATGACCCACGCGCTGGCCGCGCGGAACGCCGGCTGGATGGAGATCGCGCTCTCGCCCGCGCACGCCCGGCAGATCATCGGGGCGGGCAAGCTGGCGGTGGTCCTGTCCATCGAGGCCAGCCACCTGTTCGGTCGTGACGTCGACGCGGCCAGGATGCGCGCGCAGCTCGACAAGTACCACGCCCTGGGGGTCCGGACGCTCCAGCCGGTGCACCAGGTCGACAACGCCTTCGCCGGGGCGGCGCTGCACAACCCGATCTTCCAGTTCGCGCAGTACACCGAGAGCTGCTTCATCGACACCGACTGCGGCGCCACCCTCGCGGGGGTCACCCTGGGCATGGATGTCGACGCGAACTGCAACAACATGCGCGGGCTCACGCCGCTCGGCGAGCAGCTCGTCGGCGAGATGATGAACCGAGGCATGCTGATCGACGTCGCCCACATGTCCGAGCGAGGCGTCGACCGCGTCTTCGATCTGGCGCGGGCGCGCGACTATTACCCGATGTACATCTCCCACGGTCACTTCCGGGAGATCATGGGCCCCAAGGTGGCCGAGGCCGAGAAGTCCACGCCGGCGCGGGTGATCCGGATGCTCCGGCAGACCGGCGGCATCTTCGGCCTGCGCACCGCGCACGACGAGACAAAGCAGTACACCCGGAGCTCGGTCGAGAACAGCTGCCAGGGATCTTCGCGCTCCTTCGCGCAGGCCTACGACTACGGGCGGCTCGGCCTGAAGGTCCCCATGGCGTTCGGGGCCGATCTCAACGGCTTCATCCAGCAGACACGGCCGCGCTTCGGCGAGGACGGCGCCTGTTCGGCGGCGTTCCGGGCGGAGGCCGATTGCCAGGCCTGGGAGCAGCGCGAGCAGGGGCCCGGCCCCCTGGGAACGGAGTTCGACGAGAAGGGCCTCGCCCACGAGGGGATGCTGCCCGATCTCGTGGCCGACCTGGAACGCCTCGGCGTGGACACGACGGGCCTGCGTTCCTCGACCGAGTCCTTCCTCCGCATGTGGGAGCGCGCCCACGGCCCGCGCGCCGGCATGGCCGACCCCGCCGCCGACATGGACGAGAGCGGCGTCGCGCCGTTCGTCCCCGCGGAGGCGCGCGAGCTCGCCTATCCCACCAAGTGCGGCGCCGCGTATTGCCCCGGCTTCCAGGAGCTCGGGGGCAGCTGCAGGTTCAACGAGGAGTGCGAGAGCGGCCAGTGCACCGCCGTCGCCTGCAACGCGATCCCGGGCCGCTGCGTCTGCAACGACGACGCCGACTGCGACGACAGCGTCGCTTACTGCGCGGTCAAGACGCCGGGGATCGGGGGCGACAACGAGTGCGTGCCGGACAAGGGCGATCACGCGATCTGCACGCGCGACGGCCAGTGCGCGTCCGGCCGCTGCGGCGGGTTCATCGCCGGCACCGGCTGGTGCTACACGCCCGGATCGAAGGCCATCGGCCAGGGGTGCCGGGTGAACGAGGAGTGCCCGAGCAACCGCTGCGGCGACCTCACCCAGACCTGCCTCTGCCGGAACGACGCGCACTGCGGCGCGAACCAGTTCTGCGGCTGGGGCACCAACGAGGGCGAGTGCGTGAACAAGCGCGGCCGAGGCGCGGCGTGCACGAAGGACAACCAGTGCCAGTCCGGGAACTGCAGGCTCCTCTTCTGCCGCTGACCCTGGCAGCCCGCCGGGCGCTCACCGTGGGACAGCCGGGCCCGGCGGCGGCCCGGCGACCCGGACGAGCTGACGTCTCCGGGGGGAGGACCTAGCGCGTGGACCTGGCCGGCACCTTTGCGAACAGCGCGCCGAGGCCTTCGGACATCGTCGGGTGCGCCAGGATGGCGTCTCGCAGCCCTGTGTAGGGCATGCCGGCCAGCATCGCGGTCTGCACCACGGCGACCACCTCCCCGGCCTCCACGCCGAGCATGGCGAAGCCGAGGATGCGGTCGCTCCGCGCGTCGACGAGGGCCTTCATGAAGCCCTGCGTCTCGCCGGTCGTCGCTGCCCGCAGCACCTCGCTCATCGGCAGCGTGGCGACGCGCGCCTCGACCCCACGGCTCCTTGCCTCGCGCTCGTTCAGGCCGACGCGGGCGAGCTGCGGGTCGGTGAACATGCAGAAGGGGATGAGCCTGTCGCGCGTGGTCCGGCGGCCCCCGGCCTGGTTGTCGCGGACGACGTGAAAGTCGTCGATGGCGGCGTGGGTGAACTGGGGGCTGCCGGCGCACTCGCCCATCGCCCAGACAGAAGGCGCGGTGGTCTCCAGCCTCTCGTTGACCTTGATGTACCCTTGAGCGTCGAGCTCGACGCCGGCGCTCTCGAGGCCAATCCCGGCCGTGTTGGGCGTGCGCCCCACCGCGACCAGGAGATCGCTCCCTTCGATGGTCTGCTCGCCGCCCGGCGTGCGCGCGCGCAGGCTGACATGGTCGCCGGACCGGCCCTGCACCCGCAGCAGCTCGGCCGACAGCAGCACCTCGATCCCCTCGCCCTCGAAGATCTGGCGGAGCGCCCCGGCGACGTCGGGGTCCTCACGAGGGGCGAGCTGCGGCCCGCGGCTGAGGATGGTGACGCGGCTCCCGAAGCGACGGTACGCCTGCGCGAACTCGAGGCCCGCGTAGCCCCCGCCGAGCACGATGAGGTGCTCGGGGAGCCTGTCGAGCTCCAGCGCCTCGACGTGCGTGAGCGGTCCCGCGGCCGAGAGGCCGGGGACGTCCGGGATCGTGGCATGTGTCCCCAGGTCGAGGAACACGCGGTCGCCCCTCAGCACGCGTGTCTCGCCGTCGGATCGCACCTCGAGGGTCCTCGGCGCGACGAACCGTCCCGCGCCGATGATCAGGTCGGCGCCGCTCGCGCGGAAGAGCGCCAGATGGCGGGCGATCTGCGCCTCGACCATGATGCGCTTGCGTTGCCGCACGCGCGCCATGTCGACCGCGAAGGGGCCGGTGATCGTGCCGTACGCGGCCGCGTGGCGGACCAGGTCGGCGACCTTGGCGCTCCAGATCTCATTCTTGCTCGGGAGGCAATTGGTGGTGGGACACGCGCCGCCGATCATGCGGCGGTCCCGCTCCACGACGGCCGTACGGCTCCCCGGCGGGGCCATGTCCCAGGCCACGTGTTTTCCGCCGGCGCCGCTGCCGAGAATGAGGATGTCGAACTGTTCGGGAGACATGAGGCCCTCCTGGCTTTCGGGGTCATTGAAGCTGACCAGATCGCGGTGACGGGTCGGCGCGCGCGCCGAGGACGAACCGGTCGACGGCGCTGGCGAACCCCTCGTCGTCGTTCGACGTGGTGACGTGGCGCGCGCAGCGTTGCACGTCGGGGCTCGCGTTCCCCATCGCTATGCTCAGCCCCGCCAGGCCGAACATGAGCACGTCGTTCGGCATGTCGCCGATGCAGGCGACCTGCGAGAGCGGGACGCCGAGCGTGCGCGACAGCCACCGCAGCGCCGCCGCCTTGTTCGCTTCGGGGTGCGTCACGTCGAGGTAGTAAGGCTGCGATCGCGCCGCGGACACCTGCGCTCCGAAGCGTCGACGCAGCTCGCCCTCGCAGCGCGCTACCAGGGCGAGGTCGTCGCTGACGCCGACGATCTTGACGGCGTTCTCGAGGACGCCGCCGAAATCGTCGGTGACGACGGGCGCGAACTGCACGGTCTGCTCCTCGCGCGTGACGTGCGGCGCGTCGCGGCGGCGGATGAACCAGTCGCTGCCACGGTAGACCCAGACGTCCAGGCCGGCGTTCGCGAGCGCCGTCACCACCTCCTCGGCGACGGTGACCGGCAGGCAGCGTTGCTCGAGCACCCTGGCGAGATCGGGCGTCACGAACATGCCGCCGTTGAACGCGATGATGGGCGTCGCCAGCGCGAGCGGTCCGTTCAGCATCGCCATCCCGCGCGGCGGGCGACCGCTGATGATGGCGAGCCCGACGTCGGCCGAGCGCAACCGCTCGACCGACGCGCGGGCGCGATCGGTGAGGCGCTTGTCCGAGGTGACGAGGGTGCCGTCGACGTCGGTGAGGAGCAGCTTGATTGCAGGTGACGAGTTCATTGTCTCACGACTCCCATGATGGGCGGACGAGGTCCGCGCGGCGCGAGGCGCGCCCTCCCTCGGGTCGAGCGCTGCCTGCGCGAGCGCGTGCGCGAGCGCGTGCGCGAGCGCGTGGTGGACCTCTGCGCTCACCCGAGCGCCGCCTGCTGCTGGAGAGCTCGGGCCTCCTGCCACGTGCGGAGCCACCGCCGGCAATAGGATTCGAGATGCCTGGCCGACGCGCTCTTGTCGCCGACGAACCCGACGTAGCCGTCGGGCCTCACCAGGAGCACGCCCCTCGATCGGCCGAAGATCGCGTGAAATCGCGCGCGGGCGGCGTCGTCCGATAGGGGGGCGATCCCGACGACACGGATGGCGGGCCACGGCCGCACGGCCTCGCACCAGTCCACGCTCGCTGCGTCGGAGGCTTCGGGGTGCACGACCAGAAGCGTGAATCGGGATGGATCGAGCAGGCCGAACAGCCGTCTCTCCTGCCAGGCATCGCCGTGGCCGACCAGGCTCAGGACGGGCAGGTCGGGCACGCGATCGCCGGCACGCAGTCGGCCGGCACGCCCGTGGTGCGCGGAGAGCGGGCTGCGGCGATAGGCGATCGCGACCTGGCTGATTCGAAATGGGACGATCCGCTGGAGCGGCCGGACTCCCCCGAGGCTGGGGGCGAGGTGACGGAGCAGACCGCGGACGACGGGACGGCGGGACGTCATGAGGTCCGTAATCCGCTCGGTCTTGCGGAGGACGTAGCGCGCCACCGGCACACGCTCCTGTTCGTAGGTGTCGAGCAGGGCCTCCGGGGCCTGCCCCTGAATCACGAGGGCGAGCTTCCAGGCGAGGTTGATCATGTCCTGGATGCCGGTGTTCATCCCTTGACCGGCCGCCGGGCTGTGGATGTGCGCCGCGTCGCCGCCGAGGAGCACGCGGCCAACCCGGAGGTGCGGCACCATGCGGCTGTTGATGCGGAACCAGGAGGCCCAGCGCAGGTCGCTGAAGCGCCCAGGGACGGGCGAGCGCTCGTCGTAGATCGCCTGTAGGTCCGCCATCGCCGGGGCGGCGTCCTTGCGCACCTTGCTCGGCGGCACGCCGGCGATGATGCGGAAGCGCCGGTGGCCCAGCGGGAACAGTCCCATGAAGCCGTACTCCGTGGAGAAGATATGAAAATCATCCTCGGCGAGGTCGCCGTCGACGTGCAGATCGCCGAGCGCATACGTCTCGTCCATCGTCCGGCCCTCGAAGTGAAGGTCGAGCGTGGCCCGAACGGCGCTGTGCGCGCCCTCGGCGTCGATGAGCCAGGGCGCCTGCGCCTGCTCCAGCCTGCCATCCGGGTGGCGCAGCGTGGCTTTGACCGGGCTCGGGTCGGAGGTCCGCGCGTCTTGCTCGAAGCCGACGAGCTCGACGCCGCGTTCGATCGCGACGCCGAGCTTCTCGATCGCCTCGCGGAGGATCCGCTCGGTCTCCATCTGCGAGATGAAGAGGAGGTAATGATACCGGCTGTCGATGTGGCTGAAGTCCAGGTGAAAGAGGCGCTTTCCGCCGCCGTAGACGCTGACCCCGGCGGTTGGATGGCCGATCCGCAGCATCTCTTCCGACAACCCCCGCATCTCCATCAGCTCCAGCGTCCGGGCCTGGACGCCGATGGCCCGGGACCGCTCGGGCGGCGGAGCCGCAGCCGGAGGCGGAGCAGGCACCTTCTCGATCAGGCGCACCGGGATACCCAGACGCGAGAGCTCCAGAGCGGCCGTCATTCCGGTGGGCCCGGCGCCTACGATCAGCACGGGGATCGACATGCCCCGTCGTTCGCATCCGCCGTGCCATTCGAAGGTCGCGGCGACCGCTGACCTTGCCTGCTCGGAGCGGAGGATCCGGCGCTGGATGTCGCTGATCGATGACGGGTCGTGGGCAGAGATCGAACCTCTGCTTGCCAGCCGCGGGGCCGATCGCGACGAGGCCGATCGAGGACGCCCGACCGCGTCGCGTCGACGGACATCGTGTTCGTTCTGCGCACCGGGATCCTGAAGCGATCGACCCGTTCTCCGGAAAAGCGCGCAGGCGGGCGGGGCGCTACGAGCGACTGGACTACGAGCGACTGGAAGCGACTGGAGAAGCGACTGGAGAGGAGCGGCCGTGGCCCCATCTCCTCCAAGCAGCATCGTTCGTGACAGAGGGGCTCGGGCGAGGTGAGCTCACGTGAGACCCAGCCGTTCACTCGACGGCGCCGATCTCTTCTGAGTTATTTCTACGTTCGACCCTCGTCAAACGCTTTGTGTGCTATAGACCCCGCGTTTGCACCTAGTTCAGTACAATCGCCGAGGATCTCCCATGAAAATCTCTTCAGAACGCTTCGGGCTTGTAGTATCAGCGTGCGCCGTGGCCGGTCTCCTCGCTCGCGGAGCCTCTGCGCAGTCGGCCCCCTCCGTGGAGACCACGTACGTCGACGCGCCCGCGACCGATCCGGGGCGCGTGGAAGGCTGGTCACCGGGGCTGCTCCTCGGCGGCACGTTCCACCTGGCCAACAATCGCAGCGTCGTCGGGCAGGCAGACGGGACAGGCGTATCCGCAGGCTTCGTTCTGGAGGGCTCCCTCGACTTCAATAAGGCCGCCCATGAGCTCCGCGCGACGCTCGGGGCTGGCGCTGGCGTGACGCGCACGCCGGCCCTGGATGCCTGGGTCAAGACGCGCGACGCGCTCGCCTTCGAGGCGATTTACCTCTACCACGCCGTGCCCTGGTTCGGGCCGTTCGGCCGCTTCGCCCTCGATACGCAGATGTTCCCTGGCAGCGACCCGCGCTCGGCGCCGACGACCTATGCGATCACGCACGCGGACGGGACGGCCGAGGCGATCACCGGGACGCGCCTTCACCTGAGCGATCCGTTCCAGCCGGTGACGCTCAAGCAGTCGCTTGGCGTCTTCGTCCAGCCTGTCAATCGGGAGTCCGTCCTCGTCGAGGCGCGCGCCGGCGCTGGCGCGCAGGAGGTCATTGCGTCGGGCGTGCTCGCCCTGGGGGACGACGACGGGACGCCCGAGGTCGAGGTGAGCGAGCTCTCGAGCTATAGCCAGCTCGGCGCCGAGGCTGTCGTCGAGGCCTCGGGCGCGCTCCGTGACAAGCAGATCACGTACAAGGCGGGCATCGCCGCCCTCTTGCCGATCGTGTATTCGGATCTGGACGCAGGCGATGAGCGCGGCGCGCTGGACCTCATGAACGTCGACATCGTCGGGGGGCTCTCCTTCAAGCTCGTGGAGTGGGCGTCCCTCGACTACCAGCTCCATGTCGTGCGCCAGCCGCAGCTCGTCGACGCCTGGCAGGTGCAGAATAACATCCTGCTCACGCTCTCCTATGCCGTGGGCTCGAAGGTGCCAGGGTTGCCGCCCTGCGTGCCCTGCAAGCCGGCGCCGGCCAAGGCGGAGCCCGCGCCAGCCCCGGTGTCCACGCCGGCCCCGGAGCCCGCGCCGGCGCCTGCGCCCACGCCGGCCCCCGAGCCTGCGCCTGCACCCGCACCGGACGCGGCGCCTGCACCTGCGCCCGCACCGGACGCCGCGCCTGCGCCTGCGCCGATGCAATGATCGATAAACGCTGGCAGGTAAACACCATCAAGAGTCATCAGGAAGAGGGCACGCGGCACGTAGCAAGCGGCGCCGCGGCAGCTGCCCGCCGCGCCGCTCAACGCTCCAGCGCCGCGTGCGGCTCCAGCACGGGGCGCGGCGTCCACAGCATGACCACGGCGGCGACCACACAGTAGACGACGGCGGAGCCGTGGACCATCAGCGCGTAGGGGATGCTGCAACGGCCGCTCGTGCTCGTCACCAGGCAGTCGACGAGCGGCATCACGCTGGAGGCGAGCGTGACGACGCCGAGCGCCGTGCGCATCCGCAGCGCGAGCAGACCCACGAACATGAGGCCGATCCCGAGATCGCGGCCCGCCTTGATGTGGAGAAAGACTGCGTCTCCGACGTCGAGGAGCGGGAGGCCGAAGCCCTGAGCCGCCGTCACCGGCTGGGCGAAGCCGCGCACCGCGAGGAACAGCATGAATGCGCCGCCCAGCGCGCCGAGGATGAACGACGGCGAGGTGGGCTTCCAGGACGACGATTGCTCCAAAGGTTCACGCTTCACGATCCGCCTCCTCCGATACGGCATCGCCACCCTTGCGGTGCGCGAGCCGTTCGATGCGAGAGAAGTAGGGATCGTCGCCGCCACGAGCCATCGCTCCGGCTCTCGATGTTTTGTCTGAAGCGCTCACGGCGCGATCGTTCGGGAGAAGGCTGCTACCGTGGCGGTCCATGAACGAGGGCGCGGTGCACGATGTGCTGGGAAGGGTGCTGGAGCTGACGCACCTGCGCGGCCGGATCTACTGCCACTCGTCGGCGCGGGCGCCGTGGGGGCTCTGCTTCGACGCGTCCGCGGGCGCGGTCTTCCACCTGGTCACGGCCGGCACGTGCTGGCTCTTCCTCGGCGAGCAGCGGGTCGCGCTCGGGCCGGGCGACGTGGTGCTCCTGCCGCGCGGCAGCGCGCACGCGCTCGCCGATCACGCGCGGAGCCGGCGGATACCGCTCGCGGCGTGGCTCGCGGCGCGCGGGGCCGTCGACCACCGCATGCGCCTCGGCGACGGCCAGGGCGCGGAGACGCAGGTGCTCTGCGGGGTGTACGCGTTCGACGTCCCCGGCGCCCGCCACCCGGCGCTGCGCGTGCTGCCCGAGCTGGTCCACATCCCGGCGAAGAAGACGCGCGGAAGGCCCGAGCTCGCCGAGACCATCGCCGGCCTGACGCGCGAGCACGATCGCGCGGATCTCGGCCAATCCCTGGTGGTGTCGCGGCTCCTCGACGTGCTCTTCGTGCAGCTCCTCCGCGCCTGGGTCGACGATCAGCCCTCCGGCGGCGCCGGCTGGCTGGGCGCGCTGCGCGATTCGCTCGTCGCCGCTGCGCTCTCGCGCCTCCACGAGGACCTCGCCGCGCCCTGGGACGTCGCGACGCTGGCGGCGAAGCTCGGGACCTCGCGGCCCACGCTGGCGCGCCGCTTCGTGGCCGAGGTGGGTCTCTCCCCGCTCGCGTACCTGACCCAGGCGCGCATGCACGAGGCCGCGAGGTTGGCGCGCGAGACCGATCGACCGCTCACCGAGATCGCCGAGGCGGTGGGCTACACCTCGGTGTCCGCCTTCAACCGCGCCTTCCACCGCGAGCACGGGGTGCCGCCCGGCGCGTTCCGCAAGCAGGGCGCCGCGCATGACCGGGCGTGAGGCCGGCGACGACGCGACGGCTGCGCCCTCCCTCATCGAGTGGTGTGTGGCGCCGTTGCGGTGAGCCCCCAATCCCGTACGGGCACGTCGGGCAGGACGTGGTCGACGAGGTGCGCGGCCGAGCCGCACATCCGCCGGGCGCTGCGGCGGCCGTAATAACGTTGCGCAGCTTTCGCTGTAGACGTTGCGTGGCTTTGGCTGTAGACGTGAGCACCGGAGGTGTCATGTCTCACAGCATATCGCCCCATTCCTCTCTCGCCCGGCTCGCGGTCACTGTCGCCTGCAGCCTTTTCGCGCTCTCTCCCGCGACCGCGCTCGCCGGGGTCGACACGTTTCCGGGATGGAACAGTTACACGTTCGAGGGCTTTTCGGCCTCGGGCCCGGTATGGGGCGCGCAAACGGCGCCGATCCTCCACTACCTCACGGTCTGCGCCGGTCCGTATTGCGACTACGGGGACGCGACGCCTGTCGGCAACGGGACGGTGATCGGCAATCAGCTCGACCAGATCATGAACGGCGCCGCGGTCCGGGGGGACAACGCCTACCTCGACCCTCAGGGACAGCGGGTCTACCACTCGATGAGCTTCGAGCTCGATACGATGGACTTTTTCTCGAAGAACCCCGCGGCCCACATCGCCGTCTCCCCGCGGGCGTTCCTCCCGTACGCGGTCGGGGGCGCCATGTACAATGGATATCCCGCCTTCACCGTCGAGCCCGAGTACAACAATGCCAAGATGCCCTACGCGATGGGCAGCGGCATCATGCTGGGCAACGTGCCTTGCTTCAATCAAGAGCCGTCCGATGGTCGGCCGTTCTACTACGACGGCGGCGCCTTGCAGGACTACCAGGGCAGGCTCCCGAACGCCGTGGGGATCGAGCATTTCCTGAGGCCCTGGGGCTCGAGCGCGGGCGTCTCCAACAAGACCTGGTGCCAGAAAAAGACCGGCGTGATGCCCGCTCCGCTGTTCCAGGACCAATCGACCTACCAGATCAACGTCTCGGTCAAGCGGTCCACCTGCACTGCCCCCCAGACGGGCACCTGCCAGTGGGTCGGCTATTTCATCCAAGAGAAGCAATGCAGCGGCTTCGGATGTACCTGGGTCCCCGTCGCGAGGGGGGGCGGGCCGCGGTATTTCCCGGACACCTCGGGCGCTGGCGGGGGCGGGGCTGTCTTCGGCCCGACGCCCCTCTCCGGATGGAGCGCATTGCAGCCGGGCGATGGCTCGAGCTGGTTCATCGCCTCCATTTCCACGAAGGAGTTCACGACCGTGGGCGCGAGCTCGCGCTGGAGCTTCAACGTCAGGAGCCTCTGGACGGCCACCGCCGACACGGCGCCCCTCTGGTGGAGCGCGTGCCTCGATACGACCTCGCCCGATCCCTATACCTGCGGCAATCTCTGACAATTGGATCCGTTCAGGGCTCCTGCGTGCCGTGTACGCTTCCAGGAGCCTCCATGCCCGACGATCGGTTCGACAAGGCCTCGTGGACGCTCGTCGTGAAGGCCGGTCAGGACACGCCCGAAGGCCGCGCAGCCCTCTCCACCCTCTGCAAGGCGTACTGGTCTCCGGTCTACGCGTCAACGGCGCAGCCCTCGGGGCGTGGACGAGCGGCGCGAGGAGGTGATCGCGGGCAGGGATCTGGAGCTCGACACACTCTTCGTCGTGACCTGCTCGGCCGCCGTGGTATCGGTCGAGCTCCGCTTGGAGCGCATGACCATGATCGAGCCGAAGATCGTTCACGTTGGACCCTACCCCCTTCGGCTGCCCGAGCTCTGGTACGAGGAGGGTGACGTCCGCGAGAAGCCCGGCTTCTTTGGGTACAACGCCGTCGCCATCGTGGGGGTGAGCTTCGACTTCTACGTCATCGTCGGGCGGGGGCGGGACGAGGAGGAACGACGGCGGCACGTCGACGGATTCGTGAAGGGCAAGGCACCGCTGCGTCACCTCCGCGAGAGCACGAGCTGGCAGGGCATGGCGTTCGAGCGGCACCGATTGGAGGAGTGCACGAAGCTCGCCCTCGGGGCGGTGTACGAGCTGTTCCTCTGCGAGGCCCACGGCGACCTGCTTCTGTTCGGTTTCGGCTTCGTCGCGCCGCTCGAACAGGAGGAGTCCCTGCGGATGCTCTTCACGACGATGGTGAGCGGCGCCATCGTGGAGCGGGGCTATTCGCTCCACGGGGAGGGCGCCGGGAGCGGTGGTGATGGCGGTGCTTCACGCGCCGCCGCAAAGCCCAAGCGAAGCTGGTGGCCCCTGTTTCGGTGGCGGTAGCAGCGGTTATCAACCACCATACCTACGGATGGGCTGACGATGGCCAAGCGCAGCTACGCCGCTGCCGAGGTGCGAGCCGCCCGAGATCCCCCGGCGCGTATCGCCACGGTCGCGCCGCCGCGGCGGGGCGCCGAGCTCAGCCACAGGCACGGCGGCCGCCCGGGGGGAGTAGTTACGGATCCACCCAGGTCCAGACCTTCGAGAAGAGGCACATGTAGATCGTCGCCTCGCCCATCAACGCCCCGTCCATCGCCACGTCCGGCACCACCTCGTTCCCGAGCTCCGGCGGGATCGTCTGGTAACCGGGGTACGTGGCCTCGATCTCTTCTGCGACCGCCGCCGGTATCTCGTCGGGCTCGCCCGTATCGTGGATCCCATAATAGGGCCCGAGGAGGCTCACGTGGAAGCTGAGCGAAGCCCTGTCGCTGAGCGAGGGAACGGGCCCCGAGTCCTGGGGGCGATAGATGCGGGCCGAGTATGCCGGGTCGCTCCCCCCTGCCACAAGGCTGAGCGATTCGTTTTGAAGGCTGTATCGCTCGTACATGCGGTGGATCATCGCTTCCCACGTTGGGTACTCCGCTCGCCCGCGGTTTGCGGCTTCCACCAGGCGGCGGTGCTCTTCCGTGTCGTCGTAGAAGGGCTCGTTGGGAGGCACGTGCCTGCGTTCGAAGTTATGCACGCCCCGCGGGTAGAAGCGGTAGACGAGGTCGAGCAGATCGGAGCGGTTTATCACCATCATTTCGTCACCGAGGCGCCTAGTTTCGGGCACTTGAATTTGAACGCAGCGTCCACCGCGCGGTGAAACCTTTCGCAGAAGATCCCCGGCGGCAAGTTATAGTCCATGAGCTGTCCGACCTCCTCCGTGATCTCTTCGCTGAGGTTGGCTGCAAGGAGTGGATCGATTTTTCCCATCAACTCAGTCCGGAGCGGCATCTGGATGGTGAGAGAACAGTACCACTCCCTGGTGCCGGCTGTAGACACGTGCTCGAATTTCAGGTTTGCCTTGGCCTGTTGGTACCCTCCGGCCTTACCCCTTCCGTCATCCTGGACAGTGGTAACAAACGGAAAATCCGATGGATCAAAATTTACCCAGACAAAGTGGGCCATTCCGGGCTTCGGACACTTCGAGCTGCATGCACCGCTACAGCTCAAGAAGGTCGCTCCGTCTGCGGCTACGTCGCCGGCTCCGGGGCACGTGTCTCGCGGGCTCTCCGGGCTATATGTCGTCGGGGTCTCCGAGCTGTCGCTCGGTCTCTCCTCTTCATCATCTTCGAGCTCCCACTCGTTGCAGGCGATCTTGCGCTCGCTGCCGTCGTGCGGGCCGTCTGGCGGCTCCGCCCCGAAGTCCCCGGATGCGGCGGAGGTGTAGACGGGGCGGGGCTCCGAGCCTGGACCGGCACCTGCACCCGAAGTTCTTTCCCCGACAGGGTAGCAGTCTCCGATCGTCCAGTTGCACGCCGCCAGCGTCCAAACGGATATGACCACGACCAATAATAGGACTGTTCTCACGTTCATTTAGCACTCCATCGAAGCACAGGACCAGCAACAACGACGACGGACACGTAGCTCGGGAGCACCAGACTGCCCCGACCGACCCAATCCACGTTGACGCTCACCGACACCCCCAGCGGTCCGACAACGTACGCGTTCGTCTGCGCGTGGCCGCCTACGGCCAAGCCACCGACGAGGCCGCACAAGGTGATGCCGCATGCCGGCACGACGTAGAGCGCGACCGATGGCCCCGCGCTGACGTTGCCGTCCTTCCACGCGTACCCGATGTCAACCGAGGTCTGGTTGTACACCCCGGGCCCGTCCTCCTGGGTCGGGGGTAGGATCGTGCAAAGGTCGTGCACCCCGAACAGGATGTCTCGCTGGATGGGCCACGCCATGCCCGCGTGCGGCCCCACCGCGAGGCGCGGAACGGTACCGGCCTGGAGCCACCCGAGGCTTACGCCGGCCCTCAGCTCGTACGCTTCTACGCGCGCCGGGACGACAAGGAGCGGGAGGACAACCCCTGCTGCCCATGAGATCCGTCGCTGTGACGCCCTCACCGTCTCCCCCCGGGTTGGAAGCCTTTGGCCGCTGCGCGCGCAGTGCGCTGAGGACCGCGAGCCATTTCTCTGAGCGTGACGTGGGCGTCAAAGACAAATTTCGCGGTGAACCCGGAATGCATGTGGGTCGGCCCGTCCCGGGCGTGCGCAGGGACGCACGCGGTGACGCGGCGGGGGTGTCGCCAACGAGCTGGTCGATGAACGGCGGGTCACCAGCGCCCGATGCAATTCTCGACCTCCGCGGCCGCTCCGCGGCCCGGCCAGGCGACACCGACGGCACCGAGCCCGAGGCTTGCGGACGTTCACCTCGTCCCCGTGGCCGCTCCCCCGCCTGGCGCCGCCCCAAGCGAGCGGCGCCCCCGTGCGGGG
Source organism: Sorangium sp. So ce836 (assembly GCF_028553905.1). Classification (NCBI taxonomy): domain Bacteria; kingdom Pseudomonadati; phylum Myxococcota; order Polyangiales; family Polyangiaceae; genus Sorangium; species Sorangium sp. So ce836. The sequence continues at coordinate 9,697,534 of NZ_CP102233.1, forward strand.
TATACCCAGCCTACCGCGTCAGCGACGGCGCCGGAAGCGGAGGACGAGCGCGGCGCCCATGCCGACGAGCACGAGCAGGGCCACGCCGACCCACACCCAATCCAGGGGATCCGAGCTAAAGGAGACGGCCACCGCGCCGCATCCGGGAGAACACGCTCTCTTCATCAGGCAGCCCCTCCTCTCATAGACCGCCCCTCCGGTCCGCCGGAAGGTGCGGAGCACGCCGCGGTGTAGAGCGTCAGTAAAAGTTACTGTCGCTTGACACGCGGTGCTCCTCGACGTCGCGGCCCCACTATCTGCGCGGGCGCCGTGTACGCAAGCGCGATCGCGAACTCGCCGGCGTCCACCTCGACGCCGCGGCCGCGCTGTCTGCTCCGGCATCATGTGGAACGCCAACGCGATCGCGCGCCGACGACGTCTGGGAGCTGTACTATGGGCCGGTTCTGCTCGCGCAGGTCACCTTGAAGAATAAGGAGCTGCAGCTCGCCAAGGCACGGTGACCTGCGCGCTCGCACGCCGGACCGTGAGCAGAGGCTCGCGTGTACCGAGACCGCGGGGAGCGGTTCGTATATAGATCCTGGCGGTTCGAGAGAACGAGGCGAGCGTGTCGCGTCGACGAGGATCCGGTCCCTGTTTCCAGTCCTCCCGGACCACGGGCCCGTAGCTCAGGAAAGTGTCACGGCGGCTGCCGGTGTGAAGTGTTATCAGGGCTCCGCTCGTACCCCCTCCTGCGCAACCCGTCGGCCCTCCTGTACAAGCCCCGGCGCCCTCCTGCGCGGCCCCGTCGACCCTCCTGTGCAGCCCCGCCGGCCCTCCTGCGCGGCCCCGGCGCCCTCCTGCGCAGCGCCGTCGGCCGTCCTGTGCAGCCCCGTCGGCCCTCCTGCGCAACCCGTCGGCCCTCCTGCACGAGCCCCGGCGCCCTCCTGCGCGGCCCCGTCGACCCTCCTGCGCAGCCCCGCCGGCCCTCCTGCGCAGCCCCAGCGCCCTCCTGCGCACCCCCCGTCTGTGTCCTACGCCACACTCGCCGCTGTCCTGCGCAGCCCCCGCGCCCCTCCTGCGCGCCCCCGTTGGGGTCCTTCGCCACGATCGTCCGGCTCCTGCGCAGCCCCGTCGGCCCTCCTGCGCAGCCCCGGCGTCGTCTCGCGCGCCTTTGTGGTTGCTGCGCACCCCTTTCTCCCTCCTCCCTCCTGCGCCCGCGCCCCCTTCGCCAGCGCCGTGCCCGCTGCCCGCGACGCCGGCACTCCGCATCCTTCCGATGCCGCGGCACACCGCATCTCCCAACCCTCGCCCCAGCGCCTCGCTCGCGACGCGACCGACTCGTGCTCTCCTCTGGCCAATGCCTTGTTCGCCGATACCCTCGCCGTTCTTCCAGCCCCTCGTTCCGAGGGGCGCTGGCCCCGACAAGGAGGCGTATTTTTACCATGGCAAAGGCATCCACCACCACGTCGCCCAGGACCGACAAGGCCTCGAAGAAGCCCGCTCCGCGCGAGACACGGGGCGCGCCTCGCGCCTCGACGAGAGCAGCGGCAACCACGCTGAGCACCGCCCGCGAGGCCGAGCTCCTCCGAGAGGCCGAGTCGGTCGGCGACAACACCGTGGTGTTTCCAGGCAAGCTCGCCCGGCGCGTCGTCTGGGCGAGCCGCATCCAGCTCGCCGCCGAGCGCGACGCGGCGGATCTCGTCCGCACCCCCTTCCCCGAGGACGAGCCCCCGCTCACGCGCGAGGAGATCCTCGCGCTGCGCGACAAGATCGAGCTCCTGCGCGCCACGCAATCGCGCTGGCAAGCCGCGCAGCAGCGCCAGGAGCGGGCCGCAGCGACGTTCGCGAAGCCGGCGGCCGAGGCCGCCCTGCACCGGCAAACGCTCCTCCGCTTCTTCGATCTCCGCTTCAGGAAGAGCCCCGAGGGTCAAAAGCGGCTCACGGCGATCCGCGCGGGCAGCGGCGACGCGGATCTGGTCCAGGACGTCTCCGACCTCCTCTTGCTCTGCTCCGAGCACGCGGAGGCCCTTCACAAGGCGCCTCGCGGCGAGGCCGACGCGGCGGCCCGCCTCCGCGAGCTCTCGCCGCTGCTCGCGCGCATGCTCGCCGACAAGACGCTCTCTCCCGAGGCGCAGCGCTCGCGCAAGCTCCGCGACGCCGCCTACACGCTCGTCGTGCACGCCGAGCGGAGGCTGCGCGCCGCCGCGGAGTACTGGTACGCCGGCACCGACAAGATGAAGGACTATGCGCCCTTCCCCGTCTCCCGCGGCGCCGCGTCCACCGGAGATGAAGAGGAAGACGAGTCCTTCGCGGAGGACGGCGCGCCGGAAGGCGACGCGTCGGAGGAGGGCGTAGCGGACGGCGGCGCGTCGGATGGGGGCGCAACGGAAGATGGCGCGTCGGGCGAGGGCGAGGACGAGCGGTAATCGCCTCAGGCCGCGGTGAGCGCGCCCAGAGGGGGTGGTCGGCTCGTCCTTGGGCTCCCCCAAGCTCCCCCCCGCGGCCGCCTCGTCAGCGGGGCGCGCCGGCGGGAGGCGGCGGCACCTCCTCGAACACCTCGGCGTCCGGCAAGGACAGGACCTCTTTGCCGGACGCCTCCAGCCCCTCTCTCGGCACGTCGCGGAAGCGCGCGCGGAAGGCCGCGGACGGGCGGAGCGTCACGGCCTGTCCGGTCGACCTGCGCCGGTACGTGGTCTCCACGCCGGCCTCGCTCGCCTCGACCAGGCTGAGGTTGAGCTTCCCGAGGCTCGCGCCCGTAGCCGCGGCGGCGCCGTCCGCGATGCAGGAGAACTGCACGCTCCGCGGGCTGTGGTGCTCCACCTCGAGGTCGAAGCTCCGCGGCGGCAGCCCGAGCTTCGCGAGGGCATACCGCCCCATGCGGTAGCCGGCGACGGCCCACGGCCCCGCGCCGCCATGGATCGCGGCGACCGCGCGGAGCTCGTCCTCGGGCGCCCCCGGGGCCGAGCCCGCCGCCGGCCGATGGCCGTGGTCGTGCTGCGCGGGACCGCGATCGTGGTGATGGGCCGCGTGCCCGGGACCGCGATCGTGGTGATGGGCCGCGTGCCCGGGACCGCGATCGTGGTGATGGGCCGCGTGCCCGGGACCGCGATCAGGGCCGGCAGGCGCCTGCGCATGGACGACGGGCTCGTGCGCAGGGGCTGTCGGGGAATGGGCAGCCGCGCCGCCGCACCGAATCGAGGAAACGGCGGCGAGGAGGATCAACGCCGCGTGGCTCACCGTCTTGCGCATGCTCGCTCGATCCTCCGGGAGCAGGCGAAGTGTCCCCGTTCGCGCGCGACGTCAAGGGTGTCGGCCCCCGCGCGCGCCGCGCGCCGCTCCCCCGCGCCGCACGCGCGCCGCTCCCCCGCGCCTCCCGATCCGCCGGCGCCAGCGCGCGGATCGGAAGGCGCGCGTGTGTTGGACGGTTTCGCGCCCCACCGCCCGAGACCGGGGTAACATGCGGCCGTCATGCGCCGCGCGCCCGTCAGCCACCCCTGCCGCTCGAGCCGCGCCGGCCTCGTCGGCTCCGCCGGCCTCGCCGGCGGGGCGACGCCCCCCGTGGCCAGGACAAGAGGTGATCTCCGCCGATGACCCGAGTCGACCCTGAGGGCTTCCGGCCGGAGGCGCTCGTAGGCCAGGTCCTGCGCGGCAAATGGCGCCTGGAGCGCCTCCTCGGCTTCGGCGGCATGGCCATGGTCTACGCCGGCACGCACCGCAACGGGATGCGCGGCGCGGTGAAGATCCTCCGCCGCGAGCTGTCCGAGGACCAGGAAGCGCGCTCGCGCTTCCTGCGCGAGGGCTACGTCGCGAACCGCGTGGACCACCCGGGCATCGTCCGGGTCCTCGACGACGACGTCACCGAGGACGGCTCGGTGTTCCTGGTCATGGAGCTGCTCGAGGGCGAGACGGTCGAGGCGCGCCGCGCCCGCGAGCCGAGCGGCGTGCTCGGCGTGGGCGAGGTGCTCGGCATCGCCGACGACCTGCTCGACGTGCTCGCCGTCGCGCACGAGCGCGGGATCGTCCACCGCGACCTCAAGCCCGACAACCTCTTCCTCACGCGCCAGGGGCAGCTCAAGGTGCTCGACTTCGGCATCGCGCGGCTGCGCGAGCTCTCGTCCCCGGCGAACGCGACCACGCGCGCCGGCAGCCTGATGGGGACGCCGCAGTTCATGCCGCCCGAACAGGCGCGAGGGCAGTGGGACAGGGTCGACCCGCGCACCGACCTCTGGGCCGTCGGGAGCACCATGTTCCAGCTCCTCTCGGGGCGCTACGTGCACGAGGCCGAGACGCTCCCGCTGCTCCTGCTCGCGGCCATGACCCAGCCGGCGCCGCCCGTGGGCAGCGTCCTGCCGGCCCTCCCCCCGCCGATCGCCGCCGTCATGGACGTGGCCCTCGCGTTCGATCCCGACCGGCGCTGGCCGAACGCCCGCGCGATGCAGCGCGCGCTGCGCCAGGCGCGGGGCGGCGCGGCGTTCGACCCCGCGCCCGGCTCGCACCCGGATCCGTCGCGCATGTCCGCGCACCCGGATCCGGGGCGCGGGCACCTGTTCTCGGATCCAGGGCGCCAGGCGGCGCACGCGCGCGCCCCGGCGAGCGGGCCGCACGGCACGGAGCTCTCCGCGGCGAGCTCGCCCAGCACGGGCAGCGGCGGCGCGGTCAGCGCCGGCTCGGCCGGCGGGGGCGCGGGCACGGTCTCGCCGGTCGTGGAGCGCTCGGTCGGCACGGAGCGCCCGGCGCCGCGCGCGGCGGCCGTGGGCGCGCTCCTGGCCGGCGCCGGCGCGCTGGCCGTGGGCGCCCTGGTCGGGCTCGTGTGGTGGCAGCGCGGGAGCGCCGGGGGCGCGGAGCACGCGTCGAACGGCTCCGCGGTGGAGGCAGAGCCGCGCCCCGGGGCGAGCGCAGGGGCGGCGCAGGGGCCGCTCGGCGGCGCGGGCGCGCCCGGGGCCGGCGCAGAGCCCGCGGCGTCCGGCGATGCGGTCCCGGCGATCGCGCCGTCCGCGCCCGTGCCCGCGCCGCCGGAGCCCACGCCGCCGCCGGCGCCCACGCCGAGCGCGTCCGCGACCGGGGCGCCGCCCGCGACCACGGCGGCCACCGCGCGGCCCGCCGCGGGGAAGGCGCGACCGCCCGCGACCGCCCCGGCGAAGACGCCGCCCGCCCCCGCGCCGGCCCCAGCGCCCACGCCGGCGGAGGACCCGTTCAACCGGCGACGCTGAGGTCGCACCGATGGGTAGACCGATGGGTAGATTGAGCTCGCGTAAACGATTCCCGGTCGAGGTGCTCGCCCTGGGAGGGGCCGCGCTCCTCGCCTGCCCCGGCGCCTCGGCGCAGGTGCGCGATCCCGCGGCGGCGGAGGCGCTGTTCGACGCCGGCAGGGCGGCGCTCCAGGCGAAGGACTACGACGCGGCGTGCCCGAAATTCCGGGAGAGCTACGAGCTCGATCCGGCGCCCGGCGCGCTGCTCAACCTCGCCGACTGCGAGGAGAAGCGCGGCAAGATCGCGACCGCGTGGTCGATCTTCCGGCAGCTCGCGCGCGATCTGCCGGCGAACGACGACCGGCGCCCCATCGCGCAGGCGCGCGCCGCGGCGCTGGAGGGCCGCGTCCCGAGGCTCACCATCCGGCTCGCGCCCGGCGCGCCGTCGGACACGGCCGTGCAGCGCTCGGGGATCCCGGTCGGCGCGGGCTCGCTGGGCGCGCCGTTGCCGGTGGATCCGGGCGAGGTCCAGGTGACGGCGGCGGCGCCGGGCCGGAAGCAGAAGACGTTCACGGTGCAGCTCGCCGAGGGCGCGCAGGCCGAGCTGCTCGTGGCGCCGGAGGAGCCCGCGGCCGGCGGCGGGAGCGCCGGGCCCGCGCTCCCGCCGAAGGAGGGCCCGCGGGCGGGGGGGAGCTCGATGCAGCGGACGGCCGGCTGGATCAGCGCAGGCGCCGGCGTTGTCGGGCTGGGCGTCGGCGCCGCGTTCGGCCTGCGCGCGCTCGGGAAGAAGGGCGACGCCGAGCCGTACTGCGACGAGGCCAACGTCTGCGCGGAGCGAGGGATCCAGCTGCAGCGGCAGGGCGCGACCGCGGGGACGATCTCGACGGTCGCGTTCCTGGTCGGGGCGGCGGCGCTGGGCGCCGGGGCGGTGCTCATCTTCACGGCGCCGTCGTCGGCGCAGGCGCCGGCGGCCCCGAGGGCGACGGTCGGCGTGGTGCCGGGAGGCGCCGTGGCGAAGGTGATCTTCTGACGGCAGCCGCGGCCGGCGGAGCGCTGGTAATCTCGCGACGTCCGGAGCCACGCCCGGCATGCAGCCGGCGGTGGCGAGGGTGATCTTTCGCCGGCCGCCGGAGGCGCCGCGCCACGGGAGACGGAGAGATGACGCGCGATCTCATGAACACTCGACCCATGTTCCGCGCTGCGCTGCTCGCGGCCGCGGCCGGAGCGGGCTGCAACGCGATCATCGGGCTCGAGGTCGGCGAGCTCGATTCGTCGTCCGGCAGCGCGGGCGCGACGTCGGCGAACGCGTCCGCGGTCGGCACGGGCGGCGGCGGCGGCGGCGCCGGCGGGGATGGCGCCGGCGGGGACGGCAGCGGCGGGGACGGCGGCGGCGGCGGCGCCGGCGGGGAGGCGGCGCTCTGCGGCCCGACCCGCGAGGGGGCGGTCCGCGGCGCGTCGAGCGCGTGGGGACAGCTGTCGGGCCTGTCGGTCGCCGGCATCGCGGCGCGGGACGGCGCGGTGACGGCGGTCATCAAGGAGGCGCGGGAGCTCCCCAGCATGCCCGGCAAGGTCGGGTTCTCGGTCGCGCGCTGGAGCCCGTCCGGGGCCCTCGACACCGCGTACGGGATGAGGACCGGCGAGCTGCCCGGCAGCGTCTGGCCCGAGCACCTGGCCGTCGTGTCGGACACCGCCTACGTGACCGGCTGGTCGGACGCGCCGTTCACCTTGCTCACGCCGGACGGCGGGTGCTTGATCGGTTTGCCCGACGAGAACGGGCACAGGCCGAGCTTCCTGGCGGCGCTCGATCCGCTGGGCAAATGCAAGTGGATCTGGAGCGTCGACGCCGAGTTCAACACCTCCCCGCTCGCCCTCGCGGCGATGCCCAAGCGGGTCGTGTTCGCGGTCTCGCTCTCGGGACAGGCGACGGCGGGCACCCGCGATTGCGCCCTCGGGCCCGGCGACGAGCGCGGCTCCACGGAGCTCGTGGCGCTCGACTCCGACGGCGCGTGCCTCTGGCATCGCCCGTTCGAGGCCGCCGCGGCCGTGCGCATCGAAGAGCTCGTCGCGGCCCCGGAGACCGGGGAGGTGCTCGTCTTCGGCGATTACGATGCGCCGGACGCGGCGATCAAGATCCAGACGAAGGAGCTCCCCCGCACGCCGGATCGCGACCTGTTCGTGGCGCGCGTCCGGCTGGAGGACGGCGAGCTGACGGACCTCCTCCCGCTCAGGGCCCCTGGGAGCCAGTCGGCGGCGCGACACGGGGCCGCGCTGCTCCCGGGCGGCGACCTCGCGATCTCCGGAACGTACTCCGGGCCGTCCTTCAATTTCCAGGATGACTGCCCGCTGCTGCCGGACGCGGGGAGCTCGGAGAACACCTTCGTCGCGCGCGTCTCGAGAGGAGGAGTCGTCTGGAGCCGTGGATTCGGCGACGCGGTGAAAGATCAGATGGCCGTCCGCCTCGAAGTGGACAAGAGCGGCGCGATCTACGTGGCGGGGACGCTCGAGGGCGAGATCCCGCTGGAGAGCGGCGAGACGCTCGCCGCCGGGACGGACGAGCTGTCCAGCTATCTGATCGCGCTCGACCCGCGCGGCAACGTCCTCTGGGGCACCGCGATCGCGGGGAACGGCACCGTGGCAGTCTGGTCGGTCGCGCCGGGCGAGAGACCCGGCGATCCGCTCCACATCGCCGGCGAGCTGACGGACACGTTCCCTCTCATGGACTTCGACCGTCCCATCCGGGCGCCGGGAGAGGGGTTCATCGTTCGGCTGAAGGGCATGCCGTGACCGCTGCGCTCGGCATCGAGCGCGCGCCTGCAGAACAGCCCACGACATTTCCACACGGCGCCGCTGAGCCTGCCACGGAAGCGGCGCGGCGCGGCGCGTGATCCGGCCGCCGCCGGTTGACGCCGGTGGGAACGGGGGCTTCCATTCGAGGATGCGCTCGCTTCACCGATGTTTCCGCCTGGCTCTGCCCGCCGCGGCCGCCGCGCTGGGCGCGGTCGCGGGGTGCTTCCCCGAGGTCACGTTCACCGAGGGCCCGGGCGGCCCCGGCGACGCAGGCGCTGGCGGGGACTACGCAGGCACCACCTCCTCGTCCGCGAGCACCGCCGCCTCGTCCGCGGACGCTGCAGGCTCCGGCGGCGGCGCCGCGACCTCCGGCGCCGGCGGGGACGGCGGCGCCGCAACGGCCTCCGGCTCCGGCGGCGGCGCGGGCGGCGATGGCTCCGGCGGGGGCGCGGCGAGCTCCAGCGCGGGCTCCACCTCGGCCACCTCCGGCGCCGGCGGGGGCGAGGCGACCTCCAGCGCGAGCTCCACCTCGGCCACCTCGGGCTCCGGCGGCGGCGGCGGCGTCGACTGCGACGCGGACGGCGACGGCTATCGCTCGAAGGCGTGCGAGGGCGGCAACGATTGCAACGACGACAACCCCCTGGTCCACCCCGGCCAGGCCAGCGCGTTCTACGACAGGCCGATCAGCCCGGGAGGCGGCTTCGATTACGACTGCAGCGGCGCCGAGGAGAAGGAGTTCCGCTCGGTCAACTGCAGCGGCCTCCTGACGTGCGCGGTGGTCTCCAACGTGTTTCTGACGGACGTGCCGTGCGGGCAACGCGGCCCGTTCGGGTCGTGCAGCCTCACCTGCCAGTCCACCATCATCTTTCCTGATTACGTCAGAGCCTGCCATTGAGCCCTCGCTGGCGCGGCGGCAGCCTGGAGGATGCCACCCCGCGGAGAGCCGATCCGATGAAACGCGAGCCCCGTCCGATCCGATCCGCCGTGTCCTGCGCCGGCCTGTGCGCCGTCGTGGCGGGCGGCTGCAACGCGATCATCGGGCTCGAGGTCGGCGAGCTCGACCCGTCGCAGTCCGGCGCTGGCGCGGCCCCGGGCGCGACCTCCTCCGCGGCGAGCTCGGGCGAGGGCGGCACGGGCGCGGGCGGCATGGGCGCGGGCGGCATGGGCGCGGGCGGCACGGGCGAGGGCGGCTCCGGAGCCGCGGAATCGGGCGGCGGGGGCTCGGGCGCGGGAGGAGCGGGCGGCGGCGGGGGCAGCGGCGGCGGGGCTCCGATGTGCAGCGAGGCCCCGGGCGCCATCATCGAGCCGTCGGCCGCGTGGGGCGAGACGCTCGGCTTCGACGTGGGCGATCTCACCGCCTCGGGCGGCGCGCTGACGGCCGTCGCCACGGATGTCCTCGAGGATTCACGCTATCAATTCACGGTCGCGAAGTGGAGCGCCGCCGGGGCGCGCGACGGCCGGTACGGGCTCTCGGTGAATGACATCTGGGGCTTGCACCTGGCCGCCGGCAAGGACTTCACCTATGTCGCCGGGGAGTCCGACGGGGCCACCAACCTGCCCACGGGGTCGCTCAGCGCCTGCCGCATCGGACCAGGCCTGCTCGACACCGCCTTCACGACGAGCTTCGTGGCGGCGCTCGGCCCAGAGGGCAAATGCGGGTGGGTGTGGAGCGTCGACGCCGCGCACGGCACCACCGCGCGCGGCCTCGCGGCGACCTCCGAGGCGCTCGTCTTCGCCGTCGACGTGACGGACGCCGGCAGGAGCTTCGGGCCGTGCGCGCTCCGGGACATCCCGCAGGAGTCGGCGCTGCTCGCCGCGCTCCACCCGCAGGACGGCGCGTGCCGGTGGCAGCACCGCCTCGGGCCGCGAGCCGCCGTGACGGTCAAGGCGATCGCCGCCAACTCGAGGTCAGGGTCGCGGTTCGTGACCGTCGTGGGCGACTACGACTCGCTCAGCGGGGACGTCTCGTTCGGCGGGGACCTCCCCTTCGCCTCGGTGCGCCGCGATGTCTTCATCGCGCGTTACGTGACCACCGACGGCGCCCTGCAGGACGTGAAGACGCTGAACGTCGAGGGAGATCAGCAGGTGGCGCAGCACGGGGCCGCGCTGCTCCCGGGCGGCGACGTCGTGATCGCCGGGACGTACCGCGGGCGCGTCCGCTTCGAAGAGCGCTGCCCGCCGCTGCCCGACGCGGGGGAGACCGAGAACTTCTTCATCGCGCGCGTCTCCGACGACGGCGTCGTGTGGAGCCGCGGCTTCGGCGATGCGACGGAGAGCCAGGTCGCCGCCGGCGTGGCGGTGGACGAGGCGGGCTCGATCTACGTCACGGGCGAGTTCACGGGCGCGCTCCCGCTGGGGGGCGCCGGGGCGCTCACCACCTCCCGGAAGCGGGCGGGATTCCTGATGAGGCTGGATGCTCGAGGCAACCTCGTCTCGGCGGCCCAGCTCGAGGGAGACGGCACCGTCGCCCTGCGGGTCGTCGCCGCGAACGGCGCGTCCGGCGATCCCCTCTACGTCGCCGGCGCCGTGACCGGGACCCTCCACCTCCCCGGGCTCGACGAGCCGCTCGGCAGCGACAGCGATCCGGAGTCTCACGGGTTCATCGCGAGGCTCTCGGGCGTGCGCTGAGCGGCGATCGCGCCGAGCACAGCCGGAAGCGGCGGAGGCGCCGTCGCGTCCCGCACGGCGCGCGCGGCGACGAGGCGTAAGGAGATCCATGCAGTCGACTTCAAGGGCGGAGTTGTTTGTCGCCGCGCAACCAGCGTGTTTCCAGGAGACGTCGTGAGCAGCGGAGAGGACCCGTCCGGGACCTCATGCTCTCTGCGGTTCCGGGCTCAGGCACGCTGGGTTTCGAGAGGAGCGGCGATTGAGGCTTCGCTCGCCTCCTGTCATGGCGGCCGCGACTGCGCCGTGCGATAGAGGTCGACGCAATGAAGCGCTCTCGGACGAAGCTCCGAGCTGGGCTCTGTGGCGAGTACGACACGGCGCGCGGCGCCGTCGCGTTCGGCGAGGACACGCCCCGCGCCCCGGAGGGCCGCGGGATCTTCGTGGCGCGCTACGCGTCGAGCGACGGCGCGCATCCAGCTAGCCGGCGCGCGGTGCGGGCGCCGCGCCGTCGCGCCTGGCCCTGGATCTCGCTGCGGTGCCGTGATCTCCTTCACGAGCCCGAGCGGCTCCGGTTGCGCCGGCGACGCGCGCCGTCGCACCCTCGCGCGCCGTGCCCCCCAAGAGCTCGCTCCGCCGACCTCGCCGCGCCGCGACCGCGGCGCGCTCCTGCGCCTCGGTCGCATGGGCCGCGCTCGCAGGCGCCGCGCTCTCCTGCGCCGCGCTCGCATGCGCCCCGGCGCCGGCGGTCGCCCCCTCGCAGGCGCCGGCGCCGCTCCGGAGCCTGCGCATCGCGGACGTCGACCTCGACGGCGAGCCGCGGACCGTGTCCTCGGCCGAGGCGATCCTCGATCTCGACGACGCGCGCTACGCCTTCGAGCATGCCTACGCGGGCCTCGACGGGCGCCCGCCCGCGCCCTCGCCGCTCGCGCTCGCCCGGGCCGAAGCCGCGCTCCGCGGCCGCGCGGCGTGGCGCCCCGGCGAGCTCGCGCGGCTCCTGCGCGACGTGTTCGCGGCGCCGGACGGCCACCTCGCGTTCGGCCACGGCGGCCGCGCGCCGCTCCGGCTCACCGCCGCGCCGGCGGCCGCCCCGGCGCTCGCGCCGGCCGCCCCGGCGGCGTGCGCCGGCCGCGGCGCCGACGCGCGGACCGAGGCCCCGCCGCGGCCGCTCGATCCGCCGCGCCGCCCCGGCCCGCCCGTCGAGCTCACGCAGAGCCGCGACGGCGTCCCGGTGCTCGCCATCCGCACCTTCAGCGCCGCCGCCGCCCCGGCGCTCGCGGCGCTCCCCGCGCTCGCCGCCGAGCTGCGGCGAGCGCCCGCCTTCGTCGTGGACCTGCGCGGCAACGCCGGCGGCAACTACCTCTTCGCCGAGCGCTTCGCGCTCGCGCTCACCGACGCGCCGCTCTGCGCGCTCGACGAGCGCGAGGTCATCTCCGTCGCCGCGGCCGAGGGGCGCGCCAACAGCGCCCGCCGCCGGCTCGCCCGCGGCGACGTCCCGCCCGAGGCGCGGCCGCGCTTCGTCGAGCACCTCGCCGCGCTCGAGCGCGTCGCCGGGGCGTTGCGGGGTCGCGCCGCGGACCGCGCCGCCGCGGCGCCGCGCGTCGACCTCACGACCCGCGGCGCCGTGGTCCGCGGGCGGGCGGCGGGGCCGCTCGAGGGGCGCGCCGTCTTCCTGGTCGACCGCGGCTGCGCGTCGGCGTGCGAGATGCTGCTCGCGCTGGTGCGGCAGATCCCGGGCGTCCTCGTGGTCGGGCAGAACACCCGCGGCGGCATGAGCGTCGGCGAGCTCGCGCTCTTCCGGCTCCCGCGCTCGGGCGTCACCCTCTCGCTCGGCACCCGCGCGTACCGCGACCCGCTCGGCGACTTCGTCGAGCTGCGCGGGTTCGAGCCCGACGTGCGGCTCGACGGCGCCGATGTCGTCGAAGGCGCGGCCGCGCTCGCGCTGCGCGGGGCGCCGTCCGGCGCGCGTCGCCGCGGCGCGCGGACATCGTGCGCGCCTCGTTGAGTTCGCGAGCCGTCCGCGTATGCTGGCCTCGCTGCACCGAAGCCACCGCAGTTCCTCGGAGTCGCCGCGCGAGCGCGACGGGAGCCAGCATGCCGATCGGGCCAACGGAAGGGAGTATCGTGCCGCGCCGCCGCCTCGCCGCGCCGCGCGCCCGCGGCGCGCAGGCCGCCGCGGTGCTCGCCGCGCTGCTCGGGCTCGCCGCGCCCGCGGCCGCGCAGGTGCCTGGCGCGCCGCAGAGGCCCGCGCTCGGCAGCACGACGGCGGCTCCCGCCGCGCCGGGCGCTCCTCCCGCGCCTGCGACCGCTCCTCCCGCGCACGCTCCTCCCGCGCCTGCGACCGCTCCTCCCGCGCACGCGAGCGCTCCTCCCGCGCCTCCGGGCGGGGCGCAGATGCCCATCCCGCCGGGCTATTACCTGCTGCCGCCGCTCCCGCCGTGGGCGAACCCGCGGACCATCCAGTACGAGGAGGGCGACCCGATCCCGCGCGGCTACGCGCTCAAGACCAGGGCGGATCGCGCGCTCGTCGGCGCGGGGCTCCTGACGTTCGGCATCTCGTACGCGCTCTCGTTCACGGTCGCGGGCGTCGCGACCCTCGCGGAGGAGGATTTCGACGAGTTCGGGCCGCTGTTCATCCCGTTCGTCGGCCCGATGATCGGCACGGTGAGCCTGGACGCCGAGGGCGCGGGCATGTTCTGGCTCACGGTGGACGCCGTGGCCCAGGTGGGCGGGCTGCTCCTGTTTGCGGCCGGCCTGGCGCACGAGGAGGTCTACCTGGAGCGGCAGTTCACGGCGAGCTCGCGCAACCCCGAGCACGCTGCGTCCCCGTGGCCCGCGATCTCGATCGGCGCGTCGTCCGCGGAGCTCCGATGGCGATTCTGATCCGGCGAGCCTGCGCCAGCGGCTCTCATCCCCGAAGGGAGACGCACGTGATCGCGATCCGCACTGTCCTCTCGATGGCCGCGCTGCTGGGCGTGCTCGCGCTCGCGACCCCGGCCGCGGCGGAGAGCGACGCTCCGTCAGCGCAGAGCGCGCAGCCGCCGGGCGACGCGCCACCTACGGGCGACGCGCCACCTCCGGGCTACCCGCCGCCGCAGAGCTACGCGCCACCGCCGGGCTACCCGCCGCCGCCGGGCTACCCGCCGCCGCCGGGCTACCCGCCGCCGCCGGGCTACCCGCCGCCGCCAGGCTACCCGCCGCCGCCGGGCTACCCGCCGCCGCTCGGCTACCCGCCGCCGCCGGACGACGCGTCGTATACGGCGCCCTTCATCCTCGGCATGCCGCGGACGCTGCCCTTCAAGGAAGGCGAGCCGGCGCCGCACGGCTACCGCCTCGAGACGCAGAAGAGCCGCCGGCTGCTGGTCGCGGGGTCCATCGTCCTCGGCACCGCGTGGGCGCTCGCCGCGCTCACGGCCGGGAGCATCCTCAGCGAGGGAGAGAGCGAGGCCAGCAGCTACACGCCGCTGTTCGTGCCCGTGGGCGGCCCGTTCATCACGCTCGCCACGGGCGAGGACGTCGACTTCTCCCGCGACGACGGCCAGGTCGCCGGCTCCCTCGTGCTCCTCAACGGGCTCACGCAGGTGACGGGCTTCGCGCTGCTCGTCGCGGGCCTCGTCTCCAACCAGCAGGTCTGGGTGCGCCACGACATCCCGCGCCAGACGTCGCTCCACGCCCCCGAGCTCCGCGTCGGCCCGACGGGCGGGACCCTGCGCGTCCACTTCTGAGCGACGCGCGCCGGGAGCCCACCCCGGCTCCCGGCGCCCCCTGCGCCCTTCCTCCCCGCGCCTCCTGCGCGCCTCACGCCTCAGCGGCGCGCCTCACGCCTCAGCGGCGCCGCCCCGTCGGCCGCCCCGGGCGAGGCGGCCCGCCCCCCCGGGCGGGCGCCCGCTCACCGCGCCAGCCGGTACGTCGCGTCGAACGGCGAGCCCCCCTGCGGCACCTCCCGGACCACGCCGCGCTCCGGGTTCGCCGCGAGGTGGCGCAGGATCCAGAAGACCGTCTCGACGTCGCCGGTGCCCGCCGCGCCCGCGATCTCCTCGAGCTTCAGCGCGCGCCCCGCGCCCGCGGCCAGCGCCGCGAGCACCTTGGCCTGCAGATCCAGCACCTCCTGCGCGGCCTTCTTGCCGGCCTCGACGCCGGGCTGGTGGTACGCGTTGATGCCCACGAGCGACGCGTACAGCCCGACCGCGCGCTCATAGAGCGCGATCAGCATGCCGACGGCGCGCGCGTCGACCGTCTCGATCGTGATCGTGATCGACTCGCGCCCGCTCTCGGTGAGCGCCTTGCGCGTCCCCTGCAGGAAGCCGGAGAGGTAGTCGCCCGTCGTGACGCCGGGGTCGACCTCGATCGAGCCGCGCGGCGGCGCGCGATCGCGCAGCACCTCGATGAACGTGACGAAGAAGTTGTCGAGCCCGTCGCGGAGCTGCTGCACGTACGCGTGCTGATCGGTCGAGCCCTTGTTGCCGTAGACGGCGATCCCCTGGCACACCTCCTTGCCTTGGCGATCGAGCCGCTTGCCGAGCGACTCCATCACGAGCTGCTGGAGGTAGCGGGAGAAGAGCTCGAGCCGGTCCTTGTACGGGAGCAGCACCATGTCCTTGCGGCCCACGCCGCCCGTCGCCGAGTACCAGGCGAGCGCGAGCAGCGCCGCCGGGTTCCGGAGCACGTCCTTCGAGCGCGTGACCTCGTCCATCTCGCGCGCCCCCTGCAGCATCTCCAGGATCGACAGCCCCTGCAGCGCCGCCGGCAAGAGGCCGACCGCCGAGAGCTCGCTCGTCCGCCCGCCGACCCAGTCCCACATCGGGAAGCGGGCCAGGAAGCCGTGCTTTACCGCGTACTTGTCGAGCTCGCTCCCCTCCCCCGTCACCGCGACCGCGTGCGCCCCGAGCGAGAGGCCGAGCCGCCGGTACGCCGCCTCGAGCTCGAGCATTCCGTTGCGCGTCTCCTTCGTCCCGCCCGATTTCGAGATGATCACCGCGAGCGTCGCGCCGAGGTCGTCCCCGATGGCGTCCAGCGTGCGATCGATCCCGTCCGGATCCGTATTGTCGAAGAAATACGGCTGCATTCGGTCGGCCGGCGTCCCCAGCGCCGACGCGACGAACTGCGGCCCGAGCGCCGAGCCGCCGATCCCGACGACCAGCACCTTGCGGAAGCGGGCCGCCCGCTCCGGCCGCACCCGCGCCGCGTGCACGTCCGCGGCGAAGCTCAGGATGCGCGCGTTCGTCGCCTCGATCGCGGCGCGCAGCGCGGCCTCGGGCGCGAGCTCAGGCGCGCGCAGCCAGTAATGGCCGACCCGGCGGTTCTCGTCGGGGTTGGCGATGCTCCCGCCCTCGAGCGCCGCCATCTCGGCGAGCGCCGCCTGGATGCGCGGATCCATCGTGGCGAAAAAGTCTTTCTCGAAGCGGATCCGGCTCACGTCCAGCCAGAAGCCGAGGCTCCCGTCGTGGAAGAGGTGGTCCCGGAAACGGTCGATGGGGAGGACGGCGGGCGCCGGTCCTCGACCCGGGGTTGCGCGGTCTTGATCCATGGCTCCCTTCTACCGCTTCTCCCTACCGTTTCTCCAGGCGCTCGGACCCCTTGCCCGGACGATGTTCCGCCCTATGCACCGAGGCCATCGGAAAACGACTCTAGCGTGCCGCCCCGACACGCGTTATTTGCACGCCGAACCACGATGCAGCTTGATTTCGGAATCAATGCAGGGCTCGTCGAGGAGCTCTATGCGCAGTACCTCGAGAACCCGGAGTCGGTAGACCCCGGCTGGCGCTCGTTCTTCGAGAGCAAGAACGGCGGCGCCGCGCCGATCAGGCTGCCCGCTCCGGCCGCGCTGCCGTCCGTCCAGCCTCAAGTGGTGCGGCCCGCGGCCGCGCCGGGGAACGGGCACGGCAAGACGAACGGCGAGGCCGCGAAGACGCTGGAGGCCGCGTTCGCGCAGACGCTGAGCGAGCACCCGACCTCGCTCGAGACGTCGCGCGATCTGAAGGTGCTCGCGGAGGCGGCGCTCAAGGCGCGCGTCTACGCCCTCGTGAACGCCTACCGCGTGCGCGGCCACCTCTTCGCGCACGTCGACCCGCTCGGCCTGCCGCCCGCGACGCCGCCCGAGCTCGACCTCACGAACTTCGGGCTGCGCGTCGAGGACCTCGACCTCGCCTTCCCGACGACCGACCTCGCCGGCGTGCCGCCCGTCCTCACGCTGCGCGAGATCATCCGCCGGCTCGAGGAGACGTACTGCCGCTCGATCGGCGTCGAGTTCACGTTCATCGAGGAGCCCGAGGCGCGCCTGTGGCTCCAGCAGCAGATGGAGTCGACGCGCAACCGCCTGACGCTCGACCGAAAGAAGCAGCTCCGCATCCTGACGAAGCTCTCCGACGCCGAGATCTTCGAGCAGTTCATCCACAAGTCCTACGAGGCGGGGACGAAGCGCTTCTCGCTGGAGGGCGCCGAGAGCCTCATCCCGCTGCTCGACCTCATCATCGAGCGCGCGGGGTCGCACGAGGTCGACGAGATCGTGGTCGGCATGGCGCACCGCGGCCGGCTCAACGTCCTCGCGAACATCATGGACAAGAGCCTGCGCGAGATCTTCGCGGCCTTCGAGGACAAGGACGCGGAGCGCCACCTCGGCAGCGGCGACGTCAAGTACCACCTCGGCTACTCGACCGACCGCACGCTCGAGAACGGGCGCAACGTCCACCTCACGCTCACGTTCAACCCGAGCCACCTCGAGTTCGTGAACCCCGTCGTGCAGGGCCGCGTCCGCGCGAAGCAGGACCGGCGGCTCGCCGACGGCGCGGCCGACGCGCGCCGCCGCGTGATGCCGCTGCTCATCCACGGCGACGCGGCGTTCATCGGGCAGGGCGTCGTCGCCGAGACGCTCAACATGATGAACCTGAAGGGCTACTCGACCGGCGGCACGGTCCACGTCATCGTGAACAACCAGGTCGGCTTCACGACCGATCCGATGGAGGGCCGCTCGACCCGCTACGCGTCCGACATCACGCGGATGCTGAAGGTCCCGGTGTTCCACGTGAACGGCGAGGACCCGGAGGCGGTCGCCCACGTCGCGCAGCTCGCGATCGACTACCGCACGCGCTTCGGCTCGGACGTGGTCATCGACATGTACTGCTACCGCAAGTACGGCCACAACGAGGGCGACGAGCCGCGCTACACGCAGCCGCGGATGTACGCCGCGATCGACAAGAAGCCGACCGTGCGGCAGGTCTACGTCCGGCGCCTCATGGAGCTCGGCCAGATCACCGCGGAGAAGGCCGAGGAGATCGTGCTGCGGCGCCGCGAGGCGCTCGCCGCCGCGCTCGACGAGGTGAAGCAGAAGGGCTTCGCGCCGGTGCTCTACTCGATGGGCGGCGTGTGGACGCACTACCGCGGCGGCGCCGATCACGCGACGCCGGACGTGCCGACGAGCGTGCCGGCCGAGCGGCTCATCGCGCTGTCCGAGCGGCTCCTCGAGCTGCCCGAGGGCTTCAAGGCGCACCCGAAGGTGCTGCCGACGCTCAAGCAGCGGCACGAGAAGCTCGTCGCCGGCGAGCCGTTCGACTGGGGCACGGGCGAGATGCTCGCCTACGCGTCGCTGCTCGCCGAGGGGACGCCGGTGCGGCTCTCCGGGCAGGACGTGCAGCGCGGCACCTTCAGCCACCGGCACGCGGTGCTGCGCGACGTGGAGACGAGCGCGCGCTTCGCGCCGCTGTCGAGCGTGGCCAAGGCGCCGGCGCGCTTCGAGGCGTACAACAGCCCGCTCAGCGAGGCGGGCGTGCTCGGCTTCGACTTCGGCTACAGCCTCGACTACCCGGACGGGCTCGTCATCTGGGAGGCGCAGTTCGGCGACTTCCTCAACGGCGCGCAGGTCATCGTCGACCAGTTCATCACGTCGAGCGAGGACAAGTGGCACCGCCTGAGCGGCATCGTGCTGTTCCTGCCGCACGGCTACGAGGGCCAGGGGCCGGAGCACTCGAGCGCGCGCATCGAGCGCTGCCTGCAGAACAGCGCCGAGGACAACATCCAGGTGTGCAACCTGACGACGCCGGCGCAGCTGTTCCACGTGCTGCGGCGGCAGGTGCACCGCCCGTGGCGCAAGCCGCTCATCATCGCCACGCCGAAGAGCCTGCTGCGCGTCCCGGCGACGTCGAAGGGCCCGCACCGGCCCGTGTCGACGATCCAGGACCTCGCCGAGGGCCAGTTCCAGCGCGTGCTGCCCGACACGAGCGGCGTCGATCCGGCCGACGTGAAGCGGATCCTGCTCTGCTCGGGCAAGGTGTACTACGACCTCGCGCTGGCGCGGGAGACGCGCGGGCTCAAGGACGTGGCGATCCTGCGGCTGGAGCAGCTCTTCCCGCTGAACGAGGAGATCGTGCAGGCGCTCGCGCCCTACAAGGACGGCACGCCGCTCGTGTGGGTGCAGGAGGAGCCGCGCAACTACGGGTCCTGGTACTACGTCCTCGCGGTGCTCCGGAACAAGCTCGGCGACCGGCTGCCGCTCTCGTGCGTGAGCCGCGCGCCGAGCGCGAGCCCGGCGACCGGCTCGCGGGCGAGCCACCTCCTCGAGCAGAAGATGCTGATGGACGAGGCGTTCGTGGGGGGCACCCGTTGAGCGAAGCGGCGAGCCTGCAGGACAGGTACGCGCCAGAGAGCCGGTGCTTCGGGTGCGGGCCGGCGAACGAGAGGGGGCTCCGGCTGAAGAGCCGCGTCGAGGGCGACGCGGTGGTCTGCGACTTCACGCCGGAGGCGCACCACGAGGCGTTCCCCGGGATGGTCAACGGCGGCATCATCGGGGCGCTGCTCGACTGCCACTCGAACTGGACCGCGGCCCACCACCTCATGCAGGCGCGGGGGGCCGACGCGCCGCCGTGCACGGTGACGGCGGACTTCCACGTGAAGCTGAAGAAGCCGACGCCGCTCGGCCCGGTGCGCCTGCGGGCGCAGGTCGCGGAGGCCGAGGGCGACCGCGTGGTGGTCGAGGCGACCCTGGAGGCGGGGGGCCGGGTCACGGCGACGTGCCGCGGGACGTTCGTGGCCGTCAAGGAAGGGCACCCGGCCTACCACCGCTGGTAGGCCGGCGGCCGCGCGCCGCCGCGGTAGGCCAGCGGTCGCGCGCGCCGCTGCGGTAGGCCGGCGGCCGCGCGCGCCGCCGCGCCGCCCGTCCGCGACCGAGAAGGCGGTGCTCGCCGCCTCCGTGGCACACGCGATGCTCCGCGCCCCGCGAGCGGCGTCCCCGGACGGCTCGCGCGGCGCGGGCCGCGCAGCGCGGATCGTGGCGCGCGGATCGGCTCCGCCGCCTCGCGGCGCCGCGAACGAGGAGGATCCGCAATGAAGGCATACACGGGGTTCGCGGTCGCCGCGGCCGCGCTCGGCGCGCTGTACGCGCGCGTCGCCTCGGCGCAGGACTACGAGGGCGAGGTCCCGCCGAGCTACCTGAGCTCGCCGCTCCGGGCGCCGAGCAACGCGCTCGAGCTCGGGGTCGCCGCCGGGTACACGCAGGGGTTCGGCAACATCGGGAGCGAGCGGCGCCTCCGCGACGTGTCGGGCCCCGGCGCCGGCGTGGCCGTGAAGCTCGGCTACCGCGCGACGCCGAAGATCGGCCTCGGCCTGACGTCGAGCTACGAGCAGTACATGGCCATGGGCCCGGCCCGGCGCGACACCGACGTCCGCGGCCTGACGGCGGGCGCCGAGGCGAGGTTCCACATGGCGCCGTTCCAGCGCATCGACCCGGTGATCGCGCTCGGCGGCGGCTACCGCGCGCTCTGGACGGCGGCGCCCGGCCAGGAGCGCGACACGCTCACCCACGGCGTCGAGCTCGCGCGCCTCACCGCGACGCTCGATGTCCGCATGTCGGACAGCGTGGCGCTCGGCCCATCGGTCGGCGGCGGGCTCAACGTCTTCTTCCTGGAGCGCACCGGCGGCGCGAGCGCCGCCCACGAGGTCCGCGGCAGCCGCATGAACGGCTTCGTGTTCGCGGGGCTCGAGGGGCGCTTCGACCTCGGCGGCCAGCGCGCGCGGGAGATCGTCGAGATCGCGCGGCGCTGAGCGCTCGAGGAGCGGAGCGGCGCTCCGGCAGCGTACGTCCCGAATCCATTCATCCACCTGCGACAGGCCATCTCGTGGCCTCACCGCTCTCTCCATCACCGCTCGACACGTGCTGGACACAACGCGGCTCCCCTTCCAGGAGAGGCTCGGGCCGCGGACATTCGCTCTCCGAGCAGCACGCCTCTGGCGGTGGCAAACACCGATTTCTATGGATCCTCAAAAACCGATACCGTAACGTACGAGACATCGAATCGACGAAGGCGGCGCGGACGGGGGACACGACCGCTCAGGAGCTCTTCTAGGCGACGAGCAAGCTGGAAGAGCACGGCATGGGGCAAGAGGAGAGACCGCAAGGGCGCAAGAGGCGCAACGGGACAGAGATAAAATTGTATTCTTCTCTTCCCCTTGCGTCCCTTGCGCCCTTGCGGTCCTCTTCCGGCGCCTCAGTCGCGCGCCTGCGCGAGCGGCGGCCGCGCTCGTCGTCGGGCGGGGCGCTGCGGGGATCTTGCTTTCAAGGGGGCGACCTCATGACCACCATTCTCCTCGTCGAAGACAACGAGATGAACCGCGACATGTTATCGCGACGCCTGCTTCGCCGTGGATACGCCGTGATGACCGCCGTGGACGGCGAGTCGGGGGTGGAGATGGCGCGCGCCGCGCGGCCGCAGCTGATCCTCATGGACGTCGGCCTGCCCAACATCGACGGCCTCGAGGCGACGCGCCGCCTCAAGGGGGACACGCGCACCAGGGACATCCCGATCATCGTCCTCACCGCCCACGCGATGAGCAGCGATCGAGAGCAGGCCATCGAGGCGGGCGGCGACGACTACGACATCAAGCCCGTCGAGATCGAGCGCCTCGACGCCAAGATCCAGACGCTGCTCGCCCGGGAGTCGCCGTGAAGCGCCCGGCCGATCCCCTCGCCGGGCGCGGCGCCGCGAGCGACAGGCCCGGGAAGCAGGAGCTCTGGAGATCGCTCATCGCGCACCTCCGCCACGAGCTCCGCACCTCGCTCACCGCGATCGTCGGCTACGGCGACCACCTCCTCGAGTGCCTGCCGCTCGACGCGCCGACGAGCACGTTCGACGCGCTCAACGGGCTCCGGGGCATCGGGGCCTCCGTGCTCGCCCAGGTGAACGAGCGCATCTCCGAGGAGGCGCTCGGCAACCGCGACTCGCAGGCGCTGCTCCGCAGCCTGCGCGAGCTCAACGACGCCACCGAGCCGCACACGAGCAAGATCGAGCCGCTCTGCGCGGAGCTGCTCTCCCGGTTCGAGCGCGAGGAGCGGTTCGCGCTGATTCCCATCCTCTGCCGGATCCAGGCGGCGGGGGTGATGCTGCGCAGCCTCATCGCGGGCTACTCGCAGAGCGGCCTCCCGAAGGCCCCGTGGCTCGGGCTGCCGCTGGTCCAGGACGAGGCTCCCCCTCCCGCGCTCACCTCCCCGGCCAGGGCCGGGAGCATCGGCGGGCGCCTGCTCGTCGTCGACGACAACTCCGTGAACCGCGACATGCTGACGTCGTGCCTCGAGCGGCGGGGGTACGAGGTGGACCAGGCGCCCGGCGGGCGCACGGCGCTGCAGCTCATCCGCGAGAACGACTACGACCTGATCCTGCTCGATCTCGTCATGCCGGACCTGAGCGGCCTCGACGTCCTGGAGAAGCTGCGGGACGAGGGGCGCCTCGGCCTCGCCCCGGTGGTCCTGCTCTCCGCGTCCGACAAGCTCGGCGACGTGGCGCGCGGCATCGAGTGCGGCGCCGAGGACTACGTGACCAAGCCGTTCAACATGGTCCTGCTCCAGGCGCGCATCCGCGCCTGCCTCGAGCTCAAGCGGCTCAGGCAGTGCGAGGAGGCCTATGTCACCCTGCTCCGGGAGCACCAGGCGCGCGCCGAGGAGGCGCAGCGCGCGGCGACGCGGGGCGCCGCGGGCGAGCAGGGCGGGGGCTGAGCGCGAGGCCGCGCCGGCCGGGCGCGCGCGGGGCGCTTCACAGGGCGGTTGTACCGAGGACACGAGGGCGCCTGTCCGGGGCGTGCCGCGGACAGGCGCGGAGCGGCGAGCCATGCAGGTCATCCACACCATCGTCAGGGAGAGGCGCGCGTACAACAGCTGGGTCGCCAACGAGACCATGGAGGACTACTCCCTCCGCTACGCGCCGAGGTCGTTCCGCAAATGGTCCCCGGCGCTCCTCGCCAACACGGCGCTCGGCGGGATCTCGTTCCTGGCGCTGGAGGCCATCGGCGGCTCGCTGATCGTCAGTTACGGGTTCACGAACTCGCTCTGGGCGATCCTGGTCTCCAGCGTCATCATCTTCCTCACGGGACTGCCGATCTCGTACTACTCCGCGACCTACAACCTCGACATGGACCTCCTGACGCGGGGCGCGGGGTTCGGCTACATCGGCTCGACGATCACGTCGGTCATCTACGCGTCGTTCACGTTCATCTTCTTCGCCCTCGAGGCCGCCATCATGGCGCAGGCCCTCGAGCTCTACTTCGGGCTGCCGCTCGTACCCGGATACCTCCTGTGCTCGGCGGTGATCATCCCGCTCGTGCTCTTCGGCGTGACCCTGATCAACAAGTTCCAGCTCTGGACCCAGCCGCTGTGGCTCATGCTCATGGCGCTGCCGTTCGTCTTCGTGCTCCAGAGGGACCCGGAGGCGCTGTCCGGCTGGACCAGCTTCGTCGGCAGGTCGGAGGGCGGCGACCGGTTCGACCCGGTCCTCTTCGGCCTCGCGGCCAGCGTGAGCTTCTCCCTCATCGTGCAGATCGGCGAGCAGGTGGATTACCTGCGGTTCATGCCGGACAGGACGCGATCGAACCGCCGCCGCTGGTGGCTCGCGCTGATCCTGGCGGGGCCGGGGTGGATCCTGCTCGGCGGCGCCAAGCAGCTGGCCGGCGGCTTCCTCGCGTCGCTCGCGGTGCGGCAGGGCTCGAGCGTGGACGCGGCGCTCCGGCCGGTGGTGATGTACCTGGCCGGCTACGAGCACGTCTTCTCGAACCGGAGCGTCGTCCTCCTCGCGGCGATGGCGTTCGTCGTCGTCTCGCAGCTCAAGATCAACGTGACCAACGCCTACGCCGGGTCGCTCGCGTGGTCCAACTTCTTCTCGCGGCTCACGCACCGCCACCCCGGCCGCGTCGTCTGGCTCGTGTTCAACGTCGCCATCGCGCTCCTCCTCATGATGTTCGGGGTCTTCCATACCCTCGAGAAGGTGCTCGCGATCTACTCCAGCGTCGCGATCGCGTGGATCGGCGCGATCGTGGCCGACCTCGTCGTCAACAAGCCCCTCGGGCTGAGCCCACGGACTATCGAGTTCAAGCGGGCGCACCTCTATCACGTGAACCCGGTGGGGGTCGGCGCGATGGGCGCGGGCGCCGCGGCCTCCATCCTCTGCTTCGCCGGGGTGTTCGGCCCCGCCGCCGCGGCGTACTCCTCGTTCATCGCGCTCGGCCTCGCGTTCGCGCTGTCCCCCGCGATCGCCTGGCTCACCCGGGGCAAGTACTACATCGCCCGCGAGAACACCCATTTCCCGAGCGACAAGGCCCCCGGGATCGCGCAGTGCTGCGTCTGCGAGCACGGCTACGAGCCGCAGGACATGGCGTATTGCCCCGTGTACGAGGGGGCGATCTGCTCGCTCTGCTGCACGCTGGACGCGCGCTGCCACGACGTCTGCAAGACGCCCCGGCCCGGGGTGTCCGCGCGCCGGGCGACGGCGCTCCGCGCCTTCGTGGCGGAGCGGCTGTCGGCGCGGCTCTCGTCGCGGCTCGCGCGCTTCGCGCTCGTGTTCGCCGCCATGGCCGGCGTCGTCGGGGCGCTCTTCGGGCTCTTCTACTGGAGCGCCGCCCTGACCGCCGAGGCGCGGCCCGAGGTCCTCGCCGCGTTCATCAAGCTCTACGCCGCGGTCGTGGTCCTCATCGGCGTCGGCGCGTGGTGGCTCGTCCTCTCGTGGGAGAGCCGCGAGCTCGTCGAGGAGGAGCTGGATCGGCAGAACGAGCAGCTGCAGCAGGAGATCGCCCTGCACAAGGAGACCGAGCAGGCGCTGTCCCAGGCGATGGAGCGGGCCGAGGTCGTGAACCGGCAGCTCTCGGAGGCCAAGACGCACGCCGAGGCCATGGCGCGGGCGGCCGAGCGCGCGAACCTGGCGAAGAGCCAGTTCGTCGCCAACATGAGCCACGAGCTGCGCACGCCGCTCAACGCGATCCTCGGCTACAGCGAGATGCTCCAGGAGGACGCGATCGAGCTCGGCAACCAGGCGTTCGTGGCGGACCTGAAGAAGGTCCACCAGGCCGGCGCCCACCTCCTCGGCCTCATCAACGACGTCCTCGACCTGTCGAAGATCGAGGCGAGCCGGATGGAGCTCCACCCCGAGTCGTTCGACGTCCAGGCGGTGCTCGACGAGGTGACCTCCACCGTGCGCCCGCTGGTCGCGCAGCGCCGGAACACGCTCTCGATCCACCGCCCCGAGGGCGCGATCACCCTGCACGCCGACCCACGGAGGACGCGGCAGATCCTCTACAACCTCCTCAGCAACGCGGCGAAGTTCACCGCCGACGGCGCCGTGCGGGTGCGGGTCGCGGTCGAGCGCGGGCCCGGCCTGCCGGCGCTGCACCTCGAGGTCGAGGACGAGGGCATCGGGATGACGGAGGAGCAGCTGAAGCGGCTGTTCCAGCCGTTCGTCCAGGCCGACGCGTCGACCTCGCGCAGGTACGGCGGCACCGGGCTGGGCCTCATGATCACGAAGCGGCTGGTCGAGCTCATGGGCGGCGTCATCGAGGTGACGAGCGAGGTCGGCAAGGGCTCCACGTTCCGCGTGCGGCTGCCGCTCGCGGCGCCGCGCGACGACGCCGCGGCGCGGGGCGGCGCGGCGGACGGCCACGGCCGCGCGGGCGCCGAGGCGTGGGCGCCGGGCGACGCGGACGCCCAGCGGCTCGTCCTCGTGGTGGACGACGACGCCACGGTGCGCGACCTGCTCAAGCGGCACATCGAGGCGCTCGGCCACCACGTGGCGCTCGCGCCGGGCGGGCGGGAGGGGCTGCGCCTCGCCGGCACGCTGTTCCCCGACGTGATCACGCTCGATCTCCTGATGCCCGAGATGGACGGCTGGCGGGTGCTCTCGGCGCTCAAGTCGACCCCGGCGCTCGCGTCGATCCCGGTGATCGTCATCTCGATCGTCGAGGAGCGGGGCATCGGGTATTCGCTCGGCGCCGCGGACTACATCACGAAGCCGGTGGAGCGCGAGGCGCTGGAGCGCGCGCTCGCGCGCTGCGCGCTCCGGAGCGGGCGCAGCCCGCGCGTCCTCGTGGTCGAGGACGACGCGCCGAGCCGGGACGTGCTCGAGGGGATGCTGCGCAGGTCGGGCTGCGACGCGCTGTCGGCGGCGAACGGCCGGGTCGCGCTCGATCTCCTGGCGACCGACGCGGAGGCGCCCGACGCGGCCATCGTCGATCTGATGATGCCCGAGATGGACGGGTTCGAGCTGATCGAGCGGCTGCGCGTCCACGAGCACTGGCGCCGGATGCCGCTCATCGTGCTCACGGCCAAGGAGCTCACGGACGAGGATCGCGCGCGGCTCCGGCTGGGCACCGAGCGGGTGTTCCAGAAGGGGGAGCTCGGCCTCCAGGAGCTCCTGGAGGAGGTCCGCGTCTGCGTCGAGGCCGCGGCGCAGGCCGGCGCTCCGCGGGCGCCCGCCCCCATCGGCGCGCCCGCGGCGTGAGCTCGCCGGCGCGCCCGCGGCGTGAGCTCGCCGGCGCGCCCGGCCTCGGCTATCCTCGGCGGCCAGCGCGGCGCCGCCGCTGCGCGCCTCGCCCACGATGCGGTTATACGTCGCCCTCGCCCACTTCGAAGGTTGCCCCTTCGATTTCCTGAACAGCAAGGCCGCGCTCCGCGGGGCGCTGGAGGCGGCCGTGGCCGCCGGGCGGTTCACCCTGCTCGAGATGGTGGTCGTCCCGTTCTCGCCGCAGGGCATCACCGCGTGCGCGGTCGTCAGCGAGTCGCACGTGGCGCTGCACTCCTGGCCCGAGTCGGGGCGGCTCTTCGTCGACGTCGCCTCGTGCAGCACGCTGGAGAGCGTCCGCCGCGCCGTGGAGGCCATCGGGGGCGCGCTGCCCGCGGGGCGGCTCGCGGTGCTCGACGAGCGGATCGTCGACCCCGGCGGCGCCCGGGCGCCCTGACGCGGCGGCGCGCCCCCTCCCCGGGGGCGCCGCCGCGCCTCTCGGCGGTCGGTGTCAGTGGCTGCCGATGACCCGGCGGAGCGGCTTGTTGAACGCGAACATCGCGGCGCCGGCGCCGATGCCGAGGACGGTGAGGAGCAGGAAGAACATCTCCTTCGGCCAGCGCGTGTAGAAGATGCCGATATAGCCGCTCAGCGTGTTGCCGAAGAAGCTCGAGACGAACCACATGCCCATCATCATCGACACGATCCGCACCGGCGAGACCTTGGTCACGAGCGACAGGCCGATGGGCGACAGGTAGAGCTCGCCGATCGTGAGGAGCAGCGTGCAGAAGAGCGGCCAGAACAGGCTGCCCTTGCCGTCGCCGACCGCCTGCGCGCCGAGGATCATCACGATGAACGACAGCCCGAGGAGGGTGCAGCCGATCGCCATCTTCGACACGCTCGTCGGCTCCGTGCCGCGCTTCGACTGCCAGCGCCAGAAGATGTCGAGGAGCGGGGCGAACAGGATGATGCAGAGCGGGTTCCACGACTGGAACCACGTCGACGGGATCTGGAAGCCGAGGACGACGGGCCACACGGTCTTCTCGTCGGCCCAGGTCTGCATCGTGTTGCCCTGCTGCTCGTAGACCGCCCAGAAGACGATGTTGAGGGCGCAGAGCGCCACGAGCGCGCCGACGCGCTTCCACTCCTCGCTGGAGAGCGGCTGCTTCTCCTCGCCGGTCCCTTCGGCCGCCTTGGTGAGGTTGTCCTTGGCGAGGTACTTCTGCCCCATCAGGTAGACGACGAGCCCAAGGCACATCCCGACGCCCGCGGCGGCGAAGCCGTAATGCCAGCCGTAGACGGCGGCCAGCGTGCCGCACACGAAGTTGCAGATGAAGGCGCCGACGTTGATGCCCATGTAGAAGATGGTGAAGGCGCCGTCGCGGCGCGGATCACCCTTCGGGTACAGGCTGCCGACCTGGGTCGAGATGTTGGGCTTGAACGCACCGTTGCCGAGGATGAGCAGGAGCAGCGCGAGGAAGAACGAGTTCTCGAAGGCCATGACGAAGTGTCCGACGGCCATCAGGACGCCGCCGATCACCACCGTCTTGCGCTGGCCCCACACCCGGTCGGCGAGGATGCCGCCGAAGAACGGGGTGAGGTAGACGAGGCCCGTGTACAGCCCGTAGAGCATGGACGCCTGCTCGGCGGGCGCGCTCGGGAGCAAGCCCCGGATGAAGTCCCCGGCGAACACCGTGGCCGGATCGCCAGGGACGAGGTCGCACGGCGGCGAGTGCTGGCGGCACCCCTGGTACGCCTCGCGCGCCGTGACGAACAGGTAGTTCGCCATATACAGCTTGAGGAGGCCGCGCATGCCGTAATACGAAAAGCGCTCCCACATCTCCGCGAAGAAGAGGATCACGAGCCCCGGCGGGTGCTTGAAGCGCCTCTCGAAGGCGGTGACGGGGAGGGCCGGCTCGGTTGCTTGCTCGCTCAATGCTGTCTCTCCACGAGCTGGGACCACGCTGCGTGGTCGTCGGGCGATGCAGGGGATGGTGGGGCGCGATGCCCCTCGGCATGCGGATGCTAGACGATCCGCGACGCCCACGTCACGCCCTTGTTGCGCACAGCGTCGACCCGGGTGAACCGGGTATCCACGTGGGCGGCCCCGCGGTGCGCGGCGCCCCTCCGGCGTTCCAGGCCGTCGGTACGCGCGCGATAGCGCCGCGCGGCGGGGCGGCGGTCGAGGCGGCTGGGCGGCGCCGGCCGGCGCGCCCTCGGTCGCGCCGCGCGGGCGCGGGCTCCGCCCTGGCCGCGCGAGGCCGCGCGCGTCGACGACGGGAGATACGATCGATCGGTGAAGATCGGCAGTCGAGGCTTCCGGTGAGGCGCCGCCGGTCGCAGGTGACGCGTGATGCGAACTCCAAAGCTCCGCTCCGTCCCGAAGCATATCGCTCGTTCGTCGCTCCTCCTCTGGATTCCTCTCCTCCCTGCCTGCGCCGGAATCGAGCCCTCGCCGCCCGCGGCGTGCGCGCCCGGCGAGGAGCTCTTCCGGGGTCGGTGCGTCCACCCCGCCGCCCGCTACGAGCCCGAAGAGCGCATCGACCGGGACAACGTCGTCGCGTTCGGCGCGCCGCTCACCCGGCTCCAGCTGCCGGAGCCGCCGCGCAGCGGCTTCAGGATCATCGCGCCGCCGCGGACCCTCGCGCCCGGCGAGGAGGCGCTCTTCTGCCTCTCATGGCCCTTCCCTGCCCTCGTGAACGAGACCGTCCACGCGGCGCGCCTCTACACGACGGCCGGGCTGCACCACAGCAACGTCATCGCCAAGCCGGTGAATCCGTCGTTCGGGCCGAACCCCTACCCGGGCTGCCATCCTGGCGCCGACGATCCCTTTGGCGCGCTGCCGGCGGTCATCCCGGACGTCCTCTTCGCGAGCTCCACCCAGGTCGTCGGCGACGAGACGCTCGTCTTCCCCGAGGGGATGGGCTTCACCCTGGACACGACCCGCGAGATCTCGACGAGCGTCCACCTGCTCAACGCGTCGGCCGAGCCCGCGGTCGTCGAGCTCGCCTACGACTTCTTCACCATGCCCATTTCCGAGCGCACGGAAGAGCTCGTGCCGTTCGTCATGAACGTGAACGACTTCCTCGTCCCGCCGCGCGCGACCCGGACCGTCGGCGCCACGTGCTCGACGTTCGGCGGGAACATCGTGTCTCTCATGCCCCACACGCACCGTTACGCCGAGGCCTTCGACGTGGATGTCGTCGGCGAGGACGGCGGCGAGGCGCGCGTCTACGAGGGCGGGGCGTTCGACCTGGAGGGCGACATCGAGGTGTACCGGCGGGCGATCGCGCTCGAGGAGGGCGACTCGCTCCGGTACGCGTGCAGGTTCCGGAACACGTCGGACCACGATCTCACCTTCGGCTTCGGCGACAACGAGATGTGCACGCTGTTCGGGTACATGTACCCGCCGGAGAAGCAGTTCGCGGCGGTGTCGCTGCGCGACGGAGAGCCGTGCCTCTCGTTCGGCATCGGCGCGCTCCGGTGAGGCGCGGGCGCCGCCGGGGCGCTGCTCCTCGCCGCCGAGGGCGCCGTTCCGCCCCGCAGCATCGCGTCGCCTACGGGCGAGTTGCGCCGGCGGCGCCGGCCTCCCGTCGCTGAAGCGCCTCGGACCGCCCCTTCATGTTTCCTGGACAAGGCGGGTGCCGTCCCCCGGCACGCCTCCGGCATGCCTCCAAGCAGGGCGCCGACGGACAAATACAGTGTCCCAGACCACAAAATACTCACAAAACCATGTACCAAGATTGCACAATCATGAACAAACGATACACATCAACACGCTCTCCGGACAATCCGGCGAGCTGAACCACATTCACCTTCGCTCGAAGGTCCACGTTCAGGAGATTCACCGTGAAGCGAGAGCTCCTCCGTTCACCGCACGCGATGCTGGTCGCAGCGCTCCTCGTCTCGGCCTTCGGAGGGCTGGGCGCCTGCCAAAGCGGCGAAGACAACGCCGCCTCGGGGGCTCCGGAGCCCTCCGGGTCACCGGGCCGTTGCGTCTACACGAGCGCCTTCAGCCAGGCCGAGGAGTGCCGCGAGTACACCGGCGGCGGCTGGACCGCGGAGGCCGCCGAGGCCGACTGCAAGGCGCTCCAGGGCGCCACCTTCACCGGCGGCGAGCGCTGCGCGTATCCAGAGACGCTCGGCCGCTGCGTGCTCGGCGGCGGGACCGACGACGCGTACACCCTTGTCTTCCCCGGCGGCGACACGAGCCAGTGCGCCGCCACCCAGCGCGGCTGCGAGATGTTCGGCGGCGGCCAGTTCGAGCCCGACGCCTGCGACGCCGCGACCGAGGACCCCGGCATCGGCACCGGCGGCGCCGTCTTCCAGTGGCCCGAGCAGGTCTGCGTCGATCCGAAGGCCGGCGAGCCGGCCGGGCAGAGCGACGGCAAAGTCTGCACGTTCGGCGCCATCTCGGGCTGCACCGAGCCGGGCCGCCGGTTCACCGATTACGCGTCGTGCGAGCCTGTCCTCACGCAGCGCCCGTACTGGCCCGCGCCGCCCTCCGAGTACAAGACCCCGAGCGACGATCCGCGCCTGTCCGACCCGGCATGGCTCGCCGAGCTCGCCTGGGTCACGGAGCAGACCGAGGCGTGCGGGTGCGTGTGCTGTCACTCGACGGAGGCCGCGCCCGCCGCGGGGCCGTCGAACTGGTACATCGAGGCCGGGCCGGTCTGGACCGACAGCTTCAAGCCGTCGGGCCTCGCGCTGGCCGCCGGCTGGGTCTCCTCGGCGGCGCTCGGCGCGTATCCGCCGGACCAGAACAACGGCTTCTCCCGCGACGTCGCCGGGCTGCCCACCACGGACCCGGCGCGCATGATCGCGTTCTTCGAGGGCGAGCTCGAGCGCCGCGGGTTCACGAGGGAGGATTTCGCGGACATGACCCCGTTCGGCGGGCCCATCTATGAACAGAGCCTCTACGAGCCGAGCGACTGCGCGGCGGGGGAAGGCGTGGACGCCGCAGGCAAGGTCACCTGGGCCGGCGGCGGCGCCCGCTACGTCTACGTCATGTCGGCGGACGCCGAGAACCCGGGCGCTCCCCCCAACCTCGACCTGCCCGAGGGGACGATCTGGCGGCTCGACGTGCCCTCGAGCGCCGAGCCCATGAAGAGCGGTATCACCTACGGCGAGGCCCCGCCGAGCACGAAGCAGGGCTATCCCGCCGACGGGACCCCCGAGGAGCTCGTCCCCGGCACGAAATACTATCTCTACGTGCTGGCGGACGTCGGCATCCCGATCACGCGGTGCCTGTTCGAGATCTCGCCCTGAGAGGGAGCGCCGGAGCGCGGCGCCCCTCCCTCTCCGAGCGTCGAGCCTGTCGAGGCTTACCCGGCGTCAGCCCGCGGATTCACCGCCGGCGCCGCCGCTCCCCGCCGCGCCGCCGCCCAGGCCTCCGCTCCCCGCATCTCTTCCGCCCACGCCGCCGCTCCCCGCGTCTCCACCGCCCTCGCCGAAGCCGCCGACGCCGCCACCGCCCTCGCCGAATCCGCCGACGCCTTTACCGCCCTCGCCGAATCCGCCCTCACCTCCACCGCCCTCGCCGAAGCCGCCCGCGCCGACCGCCGCACCGACGCCCCAGCCGCAGTCCTGGGGATAGCCGCAGTAGCCGCCGCAATCGACCTGCGGAGGAACGCAGAGCTGCGGCTGCTCGCGGTTCCTCTCCAGATCCTCCGGCAGGAATTTGAGCTGCTCGGTGAGCCAGGCGTCCAGCGCCGCGTACCGCTCCTCGTCGCCCGGACGGAGCATCCCCTCGTCCGAGAGCTGCTCGTAAATGCCCTTCAGCACCGCGTTCGGGTCGAGCGCCGCGAAATCCTCGATCACGTCCTCGCACATCGCGATCGTGTCGGCCCAGCAGGCCGTATCGCTCTGGCACCCGCGCGCCAGCGAGTTCGCGCCGGCCAGGGGGACCAGCGGATACCAGCTCTGCCCCAGGCTGATGTCGACCGAGTACGGCAGGTACTGGAACAGACCATCGGACCGCTCGACCAGCACGACGTTGTTGCTGTTGTGGATGGCGTCATCCCCGGTGGCGAGCACCCACGACAGGCACTGGAACCGGTGGAAAGCAGGCCAGTCGATCCAGCCCTCGAGCGCGGCCTTGAAGCCCTCGCCCGGCGGCGTTTCGGCGATCGCCTGCTCGAGCGCCTTCGCGCGGGTGTTGTCGCACGTCTTCAGCTGGCAGGTCGCCGGGTCGTCGAAGATGCTGCCGCCGGGGATCACCACGTCGATCGGCTTCGGGATCCAGCCGCCCCCCGGGATGTTGCCGGCGAAGTCCCCGGCGAACTCCCACATGTTGGCGCAGCCGCCGCCGAGCTTGTCCCCGAGGCGCGCGCAGAACGCCTTCTTGTAGCGCTCGACCACGATGTATGGAATCGACACCTCCGGCCCCCAGACGTTGCTCGAGATCCAGGCGTAGTTGGTCAGGGGGGCCGGGTAATCGAGGCGGGCATAGAGCTCGAGCGTGAGGCGCTCGCGGAAGACGGTGCCGACCTGGCCGTTGTTGAAGCGCAGGTGCTCGAAGCCGCCGAGCCGCTGCTTCTCGACGAACTCGTCCGCGTCGACGTTGAGGTTGGGAATGGTCCGCTTCGTCCAGGGCCGCAGCGTCGACTGGCCGGCGACCCCCACCTGGACCTTGCCGTAATCGGCCGTCTTGCCCTTGGCGCCGGCCGTCGTCACCCACAGGTGATCCACGAAGGTCGCGTCTTCCCCGGTCGGCGAGTAGATATCCCCGAACCCCGGCCGCGCGATGGGGATCGGGCCGTTGTCGAGCCCTTCGTTCATGAGCTCGAGCTGCTCTTTCGAGACGGCGAGCCAGTAGCGGTTGCCGATGGCGCCGAAGACGTCGAGCGCATGATCGGCCACCTCGGTGTCCGCGACGGGCGCCCCCGGGAACTCCTCTGCCGGCGCGCCGCCATCGCCGCCGTCGCCGCGGTCGCCGCCGTCGCCGCCGGCCCCGCCCTCCCCGTTCGTGTAATAGTAGTTGTTGATGGTGTCCGGCGGATCGGCGCAGCCCGCGAGGAGGATGGCAGACGGGATGACCGAGAGGGCGAACAGCGAAATCGCTCGCGTGCGGAACGACCGTGACCGAGCCGAAAGAGACGGTAGCTGAGAGGGCATGAGCGCAACCTTTCCGCACCATGTCACTGCAAAAATCGTACCGTCCGTGGCAAAATTGTGACAGCGACGGTGGCGATGCCCCGGGGCCATGCCGACCCCGCAGATCCGGTGAGATCTTCGAGGAGCTCATCCCTCTCGCCCCGCGGGCCGCGCGGCGCGCGGCCTTCGCCCCCTCATGACACGGGGATCAGATCCTGGCACACTCCCCCGGCGCCGCGGCCATCTGTGCCAGCTCGCGCTCCGACAGGGCGAGTCCCTCAACGCGCTTCCAGCGCGCGGCCCTCGCGCGGCGCACAGCGCACCTCGATGGCCTGTTCCGAGGATGGCTCGCTCCACGACCCGCGCGCCCTCATGTCGTGATCGAGCGCGCCCGAGCCGCCGCCCCGCCGTTCGAGCGGCGGCTACCGCCGGCCACGCCGGCGCGCTACGTTCGCCGCCGTGGACGCACCCCGACCGTCCGGCACCCGCCGCGCGCTGCTCATCGGCCTCCCCCTCGCCGCGCTCGCCGTGGCGGGCTTCCTCGCGCTCGGCCGCGACGAGCGCCCCGCCCCGAAGGCGCGGCCGTCGAGCGCGGAGCCCAGCGAGGGCGCGAGGCCGCAGCGACGCGACGAGTCGTCCGCCGTCCCCCCGGCGCCGCCGCCGGCCGCTGCCCCCGCGAGCGCCGCAGCACCGCAGCCCGACGCGGCGCCGGCGGCGCTGGACGCGGACCCCGAGGCCCGCGTCATCGAGCGCATGCGCGCCGCGTTGACGAGCGACCCGGAGGAGGTGCTCCGGCTCGACGACGCGGCGTCGCGCGATTTCGACGACAGCTCGCGCGCCGCCGAGCGCGGCCTGCTCCGCGTGCGGGCGCTCGTGCGCCTCGACCGGGCCGGCCAGGCCCGCAGCCTCGCGGAAGACCTCATCGAGCGCTATCCGGACGACCCGTCCGCCAGGAGCGCCGCCGCCTATATGGGGGTTCACCCGAGGCCGCGCGGCCCCTCGCGGTAAGGCGAAACACCGCAGCTGCCGCAGAGGAGAGGCGATGATCTCGCCAGGGCCGCTGTGACAAGCATCTTGTAGCCACGGCAGAACGTTGCGCGGCGAGTCACTGAACCGATTAAGATTTCGGGCTGGCTCGAACGTGCGTTTCTGGCGATAATCGGCCCATGCGCAATTGGCTTCTTCTTGTTGGGGTTCTCCAGCTCACCGCGGCTGGCCTTGGGTGCGGCGACGGGACGGGCGACGGCGGCGAGGGCGGCGCCGGCGGGGAATCGGCGGACAACGGCCCGACCGGCAGCGGCTCCTCGGGCACCGCCGGGCCCACGGGCACGGGCGCCGGCGCGCCCACGGGCACGGGCGGCGGAGGGCCTACCGGCACGGGCGGCGGCGCGCCCACGGGCGGGCCCGCGAGCACGGGCAGCGGCGAGCCCGTGGGCAGCAGCACAAGCAGCGGCGGAGAGCCCAGCACCTGCACGGTGGAGGACGAATGCCCGTTCGAGGCCGGGGTCGAGATCGCCTGCCGCCTCCGCTTCATGTACGGCGTGAACTACGCGTGGCGCGACTTCGGCGCCGACTTCGGCGGCCAGTCCAGGTGGAGCCAGGCGGGCGTCTCGGGCAAGAGGAGCCAGGTGCTCTCCGACCTCCAGGACATGCGCGCCAACGGCGTCGACGTGGTCCGCTGGTGGATCTACCCCCGCTTCTACGGGGACCAGATCAACTTCGATGGGCAGGGCAACCCGACCGGGCTCGGCGGCACCTCGGCGCAGGACATCCTGGCGGCGCTCGAGCTCGCGGATCAGGCGCAGGTCAACGTGATGTTCACCCTGTTCTCCTTCGACGGCTTCTACAAGACGTCGCACAACCCACCGAACGGCCTGACGGTCTGGAGCATGGGGCCGATCGTCGCGGACGCGGGCCGGCGGGCCAAGCTCATCGAGAACGTCGTCCGGCCGATCGCCAAGACGGTCGCGTCGAGCCCGCACCGCGGCCGGATGCTGGCCTGGGACGTCATCAACGAGCCCGAGTGGGCGATGACCGGGCCGAGCCTCTACGGCGGCGACCCGGCGTTCGAGGGGGACTCGAGCAAGTTCGATCTCGTCACGCACCAGCAGATGGAGGCGCTCGCCAAGGAGTCGGCCGCGGTGCTGCGGGAGGAGACCGGCGCGCCCGTGAGCGTCGGCAGCGCCGCGATCAAGTGGGGTCAGGCGTGGACCCACGCCGACGTCGACTTCTACCAGGTCCACATGTACGGCTGGGTCAACGACTACTTCCCGTACGACAAGCCCCTGTCCGAGTACCGACTCACGGACAAGCCGGTCGTCATGGGCGAGTTCCCCATCAACATGGCCGAGATGGACGTGGGCTACGACAAGTTCGTGGGCGACCTCTACAACATGGGGTATGCGGGCGCGATGTCCTGGTCGGTCACCGACGCGAACTTCCCCTGGTCGTCCAACAAGACCCGCGTGAAGGCGTTCGCCGATCAGCACCCCTGCGAGACGCGGTACTGAGCGCCGGGCGAGCGCCGCTGTCCGCGGCGCCGCGCTTCCCGCCATCCAGCCTGAACCTCGTCGTCGCGCCGGCGGTGGCGAGCTCATCCTGGACGAGCTCGACCGCGCTCGCGTGACAGCTTGCCCCAGCGTGTGGCGCATTGGCGCGTCGTCGCGCGCGCGGCGCGCGGCGCGCGATCGGGCCGCCGAGGGCGTCGCTCGGCGCGCCGGCGCTCGTCCTCCGTCTCCTGCGGGCACGTCGGTTGCTGGGCAAGTAGGCCCGCTGCTCACGGAGGTGTTCGCTTGCGTGAGCCACGAGCGTTGTCAACCAGCACCCAGCAAGGAGAGCGACATGGCACGAGATCGCTACGACGACCGAGATTTCCGTGACCAGGGGGCGCGCGACGACTGGCGTCGCCGGGAAGAGCAGGGGCGCTTTCCAGGGAGCTACGATCAACGCGGCTTCCGCGGCCACGAGGAGGAGCGGGACGCGTTCGAACGAGGCTCGTACAGCCGCGGCAACTACGCGAACCAGAGCGGCGGCAGCCGGCAGGGCGAGCTGGGCCAGGAGCCGCAGTACGGGCAGCCGCAGTATTATGGCCAGCAGGGGCGCGGCGAAGGCAGGGGACCGTGGCAAGCGGGCGGCCAGCACGGGCAGGACCACCGCGGCGGGTACGGCGGGCGCGGGCAGGAGCAAGGCGGCTACGGCGGGCGCGGCTACCGCGAGCACGAGGAGAGCCGCGCGTACGGACAGGACAGCCCCTCGTGGGAGCGGAACGGCGGGCGCGGCGATCACTTCGGCGGCCGGGGCGCGGAGGACGAGCGCAGAGGGTTCGGTTCGGCGCAGCGAGGGCGCGACGAGAACCGCGGCTATTACGGCCGCGACGTGAACCGCGGAACCACCGGACAGGAAGAGGGCCAGCGCCGCGGTTCTTACGGGCGCGACTACTACGGTCGCGACGATTACGGCCGCGAGGAGAACCAGCACCGCGGCTACGGGCGCGAGGAGGAGTACGAGGGCCACGGCTACCAGGGCCAGAGCCAGGGCCGCAGCCATCAGGGCCGCGACGACTACCAGGGCCGCGGTTATCAGGGCCAGAGCCAGGGCCGCGGCTATCAGGGCCGCGACGACTACCAGGGCCGCGGCTATCAGGGCCGCGACGACTATCAGGGCCGCGGCTATCAGGGCCGCGACGACTACCAGGGCCGCGGCTATCAGGGCCGCGACGACTACCAGGGCCGCGAGAGCTACGGGCGACAGGACGAGTACCAGGGCCGCGAGAGCTACGGCCGCGGCTACGGGCGACAGGACGAGTACCAGGGCCGCGAGAGCTACGGGCGCGGCGAGGGCCAGCACCGCGGGTATCGAGGCGGCGACGAGCGCCAGAACCCCGGCCATTACGGCTGGGGCGACGAGCGCGGCGGGTCCAGCGGCCAGCGCGGTCGCGACGAGCACCAGCGCGCCGGCGGCCGGGGCTGGGAGGCAGAGCGCGGCGGTCGCCGCGATCGCGACGAGGACCGCGGCCACCAGGGCCGCAGCGACGAGCGCGAGAGCCACGGCCGCGGCCAGGAGCGCGGCGGCCAGGGCGACATCTACAACCGCCCGGAGCGCCGGCCCGGGTTCGGCCGCTTCATGGGCGACGAGATCCCGCAGGGGTACTCGACCCGGGTCCACGAGCGCGACGACGTGCGCGCCTCGCAGGGCCCAGGCCGCTCCTCCGCCGAGGAGAGCGGTCGCTCCGAGCACCAGAGCCAGAACCGGACCTGGAACTGAGCGCCTCCGCGCCGGTCGCGCGTCCCCTTCCCCCTGACCCCCGGCGCGGCCGCCGAGGCGCGCAAACCACTCAGCGCTCCCGCCCCGCCTCCCCGCCCTCCTGTTCGAGTCCCCTCTTCTGGCGACAGCGCCGCCCCTCGCTCACCCGACATCGTCGGAGCGCCCGCGCGCCAACCGATCTCCGCCTCTCCACGGCCGCATCGCGGAGTCTGCACCGGTTTCCAGGGACAGATTGGAGTTGTGTGCGCCACCGACCTGCAGCATCCTCCGCCGCCATGAAGACAGCAGCTTACTCAACCTTCCCGAAGCTCGTTTCCGCCGTCTGCATCGCCTGGTCGGCGCTCGCCGGGTGCGGGGACGACGATCCGAACGGGACGACGGGCAGCGGCGCCGGCTCATCGACCTCGACGACGAGCGCCTCGGGCGCGGGCGGCGACGGCGGCACGGGCGAGGGCGGCACGGGCGAGGGCGGCGCCGGCGAGGGCGGCGCAGGCGCGACGACGGCGTCGAGCACGAGCGGCACCGGCGGGGGAAACCCCTCCGGGGACACCGTCCGCTTCATCGGGCGCTTCGACACCACGAAGCCTGAAGGCCCCCGCTTCTCCTGGGCCGGCAGCGCGATCGCCACGCGGTTCTCGGGGACGTCGATCAGCGTCCGCTTCGACGACGCGTCGACGACGGCGCGGTCCAACTTCTTCCAGGTGGTGATCGACGGCGAGTCGAAGGGCGTCCTCAAGGTCAACGCCAACGAGGAGCTCTACACGGTCGCCGAAGGGCTGCCCGACGGCGAGCACGATCTCCTGCTCCACCGCCGGACCGAGCCGCTCGTCGGCGTGACGCAGTTCCTCGAGTTCGTCCCGGAGCAAGGCGGGGAGCTCCTGCCGGTCGCGCCCGCGCCCGAGCGCCGGATCGAGGTGATCGGCGACTCGATCTCCGCCGGTTACGGGGTCGACGGAGCGGATGAGACGTGCCCGTTCACGAGCGACACGGAGAACAACTACCTCGCCTACAGCGCCCTGGTCGGCCGGCTGCTCGAGGCCGACACAACGATCGTCGCCTGGTCCGGCAGGGGCGTGGTCCGCAACTACGACGATGAGAAGGTGCCCACCATGCCGGAGATCTACGGCCGGACGATCGCCGACGAGGCGCAGCCCGCGTGGGACTTCTCGTCCTGGGTGCCGCAGGTCG
This sequence comes from Sorangium sp. So ce836, assembly GCF_028553905.1. Lineage (NCBI taxonomy): Bacteria > Pseudomonadati > Myxococcota > Polyangiales > Polyangiaceae > Sorangium > Sorangium sp. So ce836. The sequence continues at coordinate 9,736,379 of NZ_CP102233.1, forward strand.
TCGTGATCAACCTCGGTACGAACGACTTCAGCATCAACGTCCCGGGCGACGCCCAGTTCCGCGCGCCGTTCACGAACGCCTATGAGGGCCTCGTCGACACGGTCAGGAAAAACTACCCGGAGGCGTACATCTTCTGCACCATCGGGCCCATGCTCAGCGACTCGTACCCGGAGGGCGCCGAGGCGCTCAGCAGGGCGCGCGACTACATCGGCCAGGTGGTGGAGGACCGGACCGCCGGCGGCGACGATCGGGTGCGCTTCCTCGAGTTCCCGCCGCACGACAAGGCGACGGACGGGCTCGGCTGCGACTGGCACCCGAGCGCGAAGAAGAACCGGGACATGGCCGAGCAGCTCGCCGACGCGATCAGCGAAGAGCTCGGCTGGTAAAGGCACGGCGCGGGGCGCAACGACATCGCTCCTCCGCGGCGCTCCGGCGCGCGCCGCGTCTCGCCGCGCGCGGCGCTCGACGAGGCGCCGGCCATGAGATTGGCCTCTTCTCCAGCAGCCCACGCGAGCCGGACACGCCGGGGCAACGCCGTGCACCGGCGGCGCAGCGCCGGGGCATCGTGTCACCGGCGCCTCTCGTCGGCTGTGGCACGCCGCTACACCCGACGCGCGTTGGGGCTTTCGCCCGCGCCTTGGCGCTCGAGCGCCGATCGGATCGGCTCGCCACAGCGCGCGCAGCGCAGCGTTTCAGCCTTGGTACACGCGGTGCATCTCTCGATGTTGGAACACCGGACGGGCGGCGCCGCTGAAAGCGCGTGGGAGCGTGCCGCCGAGCGAGGAGATCACCCATCATGCAGACCAAGCAAGACGGCTCCCAGCGGGCCACCAGCAGAAGCCACGGAAAGGATTTCGTGGAGGCAGCGCGCAAGAGCGCGACTCGCACGGACGACCGCGATGCGTTCATCCCCGATCCGGGGGACGGCCCGCCGCGGGTGGTGGACGAGTTCGCCGAGCAGATCGCCGAGCAGTACCTCGCCTCCGCGACGTCGGGCAAGGGCGACACCACCGAGGATTACGAGGACGCGGAGGATCCCGAGGAGATCGGGGGGCCCTTCATCATCACCACGGCCGAGCAGGAGATCGGGTACAGCAGGGATTCGATGAACCCCGACGACGCCGAGGTCGAGCCGTTCCCCCTGGTGAGTCGCTCGCCCCTCGGCGGATGATCCGGCCGCGAGCGACGGCTCGCGCCCGGAAGCCCGCGAGGCAGCGATCGCCCACGCGGCAGGCCGGCCGGCGCTTCGGGGCGCCGGCGGCCTGGCTGGATCTGCTTGGCATCCGCCCTCCGCGCGCCTACGACGGGCGCCGAAGCACCGCTGCACAGAGGAGGATGCGACCATGGCTCAGACCAAGTTCAAGGGAAGCCCCGTCCACACCGCCGGCGAGCTGCCGTCCGTCGGCGCGACCGCACCCGATTTCACGCTCGTGAAGAGCGATCTGTCGGAAGGCAAGCTCTCGTCGTATTCGGGCAAGAAGATCCTCAACATCTTTCCGAGCGTCGACACCGGCGTCTGCGCGAAGTCCGTTCGGACGTTCCACGAGCGCGCCGCGCAGCTCCCGGGCGTGACGGTGCTCAACATCTCGGCCGATCTGCCGTTCGCGCACGGCCGCTTCTGCGGGGCCGAGGGCATCAAGAACGCGGAGAGCCTCTCGACCTTCCGGGGCGATTTCGGGGACAAATACGGGGTCAAGCTGGTGGACGGGCCGCTCGCCGGCCTGCTCGCGCGCGCGGTCCTCGTGCTCGACGAGCAGAACAAGGTCGTCCACGCGGAGCTCGTCCCGGAGATCGCGCAGGAGCCCGACTACGACGCGGCCCTCGCCAAGGTGCGGTGAGCCGCGCCGGCGCCTTCGCCCTCACGCGCTCGCGCGCCTCGTGAACCGGATGCGCAGCCCCTCCGGCTGCATCGCGAACGCCATCCGCTCCCGCACCGGCGCCGCGGGATCCGCGAGCTCCACCGTGAAGCTCCGGAGCACCATGCCGACCGTCACGGCGCACTCCAGCAGCGCCATCGAGCGCCCCGGGCAGACGCGCGGCCCGCCGCCGAACGCGAGCGCCATCCGCGGCTCGTGCGGCAGCGTCGCGGGCGCGCCCCCGAGCCAGCGCTCGGGGCGAAACGACTCCGGATCGCCGAAATACTCGGGCTTCCGCCCCGCGGCGCGCGTGAGCGCCACGACGCCGGCGCCGGCCGGCACCGCGACGTCGCCCACGACGGTGTCGTGGTTCGCCTCGAGGTAGAGCAGCGGCGCCGCGGAGCGCAGGCGCAGCGTCTCGTGCGCGACCGCGCCCGCGTACTCCAGCCGCTTGCTCTGCTCGAGCGTCGGGATCAGGGCGCCGCCGACGACGCGATCCGCCTCCTCGCGGGCGCGCGCCTGCACGTCGGGGCGCGAGCCGAGGTAATAGAGGATCCACGCGAGGGTGTTCGCCGTCGTGTCCTCGCCCGCGAGCAGCATCGTGAGGACGTTCGCGTAGACCTCGGCGTCCGAGAGGCGCGCCTTCGGGTCCTCGCCGTCGCGCGCCGCGATCATGAGCTCCAGGAGCGTCCTCGGGCGCGCGGGCCGGTCCGCGCCGCCCTCGATCTCGCGGCGCGCGGCGGTCACGAGATCGAGGATGAACCGCTTCACCGAGGCGATGGCGCGATCGTAGGCGCGGTCGGCGGGGAGGCCCAGGTAGCGCCAGTAGGGCAGCGGCGCGAGCATCCGCCGGTTCAGGCCGACGAAGACGCGCTGGAGGTGCTCCTGGAGCGCGTCCGGGCCGCGCGCGAGCGTGTCGAGATCGCGGCCGAAGGCGACGGACGAGGTGACGTCGACCGAGTAGCGCATGAGATCGCCGAGCACGTCGCGCGCGGCGCGCTCGTCGGCCGCCTGCGCCCAGAGCGCGCGCAGCCTGCCCGTGATCGCGGAGATGCTCGGGAAGAAGCCCTCGACGTGCCGCGCGTGGAACGTCGGGCCGATGAGCTGCCGCTGCTTCCGCCACGCGTCCCCGTCCGCCGAGAACAGCCCGACCATGTCCGCCTCGCGCGACACGTCCTCGATGGTGCGCATCCGCCGGAACACCGCGGGACGGCGCTGGAGCACGTCGCGGACGAGCTCACCGTCGGCCACGACGAGGTTCGACTTGCGGCCCAGCCGGACGGCGAACAGGTCTCCGTGGGCGCGCCACCATCGCTCGAAGTCGAGGTGCCAGCGGTCGGGGTGGAGCGCGAGCAGATGACCGACCACGGGCAGCCCCCTCGGCCCCGGGAGGTCCGCGAGCGTCCGCCGCGGGCGCGCAGGCGCGGCGCCGCGTCGGATGGAGTCATCCATGGTCAGGGACGTGGCCTTCATGCTCTCTTCATACAGAGCCGGCGCGCCCCGGCGCAAACACGACAGGCCACGATGGGCGCGCCGCAGGTCGCGCTGGAGCGCGGCTCGAGGCCGCCACGCGCCGGGCCGTCGCGCGCCGGGCCGTCGCCCGGCGCCGGGGCGGTGGGCCGCAGCGTCGGTGGGGTACGGATCGCGGCGCCTGGTGGTCGGCCGGGCCGGAGCGCGGCGCTGGCGTGGCGGCACCGGCGCGGGTAGAGACGCGGACATGGCGGAACCGCTGGCGAGAGAGCTCGCGATGCTGTCCGGCGAGGAGATGGTGGCGGCGCTCGGCCTCGGCGGGGCGCCGGCGTGGGTGCGCCGCGCGGGGCGCGCGGCGTTCGCGGTGCCGTCGTGGCCGCTCGGGCGCGCGCTCGCGCGGTTCGACCGGCGCGCCGGCGAGGCGGGGATCCACGTGGCGGCGCGGGAGGCGCTCTCGGGCTTCGGGGCGCGGTGGACGGCCGACGCGGCGCCGCCGTCGCGCGGGGCGCTGCTCGTGGTGTCGAACCACCCCGGCGCCTACGACGCGCTCGCGCTGATGGCGGCGATCGGCCGGGGGGATCTCATGATCGTGGCGGCCGAGCGGCGGTTTTTGCGGGCGCTGCCACACGTGAGCGAGCGGCTGCTCTTCGTGCCGATCGATGGGGGCGGCGGCGGGCGGGAGCTCGCGGCGCGCACGGCCGGGGTGCGCCGCGCGCTGCGGCACCTGCGCGGCGGGGGGGCGCTGCTGCACTTCCCCGCGGGCCGCATCGAGGCGGATCCGGCGTTCGCGGGCGACGGCGACGCGCCGCTCGGGGCGTGGCATCCGAGCGCCGGGGCGCTGCTGCGCGCGGCGGCGGCCGCGGGGGGGCGCGTCGCGGTTGCGGTCGTCTCGGGGGTGCACTCGCCTCGGGCGAAGCGGCTGGCCGTCACGCGCTGGGCCGAGCGGCGCGGGATCAGCACGCTGGCGCCGCTCCTCCAGGTGACGCTGCCGGGCTTCGACGACGTCGACGTGCGGGTGCGGCTCGGCGAGGCGCGGGAGGCGGCGGCGGCGGTCGGCGAGGGGGACGATGACGCGGGGCTCACGCGGCGGCTCCGGGAAGAGGCGGCGGCGTTGCACGCGAGGACCGGCCCCCGGAGAGGGTGTTCTCGGCGCGGGGTGGGGGGTGGGGCCCCGCCGAACTCGCCTGAGATGTGAGCCATCCGGCAAGCCGGATGGCTCACATCTCAGGCTCAAACATCGGCCCATCCCCACCCCCCACCCCGCGCCGAGAACACCCTCTCCGGGGGCCTACGGTAAAGGGGGGTGGATCCGGTCGAGGAGGCTTGGCGTGAGGGGCCGCGGGGGGCGTCGATGAGGTTGTGCGGTATTTGCTGCGGCTGACCGCGCGCAACACGGCCGCAGGGGAAAGCGCGAGAGCACCGCGATGGAGGGCGACAGCGGCTCTGCTGCAATGAGGCCCACAGCGCACCCATTCCCATAAACCGACGAAAATTCTCATGCTCTGCCCCTGTTCCCGCCCTGGGTTCATGAAACTGCATGCGGATGGTTCAGGGGAGACCGATTTCCACGGTGTCAGCCGGCATCATTCCCGCGAGCCCATATAAATTGTCGCGTCACCGTGCGCGATTCGGTCGATTTGACGATTGACTTGTGGATTGACCACGCATGATCCTCGCAACTGAGGATACCCATGCTCAGGACATTGCTCGCCACCGCATTGTCGCTCGCGCCGCTCGGGTGCGGCAGCGACTTCGAGCCGCCGCTGGTCGCGGGGAGAGCCGTGCTCACCCTCGGCGCGAAGCAGCTCTTCCTCGATACGGGGAACAACGGGGAGACCGCGGTCGCGTTCGACGAGGACAACCAGCGCAGCTGGTACACGGATTGTGGGGTGAAAGGCGATGGGCTCGAGGTGATGATCCTCAACGATCCCATCCGGGAAAAGAAGGGGTTCTGGGGTATCACCCTCCGCGCATCTCGCGAGCTGGACGACGAATGGAACGTGTCCGCCAACCTCGGCGACGACGTGCTCAGCGGTGTTTGCCAGCTGAACCACAAGACCACTCGCGAGAAGGACCTCTACGAAGGGGAGCTCTCCGTGGCGGCGTGCATCGTGAAGGACCCGACCCCGGACGCGGACGGCTTGCAAGAGGCCCGCTTCGACGCCTTCGTCCGCGCCAAGAGGTGCGTCCTGCGCAACCCCGGCGGCAGCGGCGGATGACGGCTCAGCGCCCCGGCGCCGCCCGGGCGAGCACCGCGCCGACCGCGGCCGCGGCGCCGTCCCACGTGGGCAGCGCCGGAGCGCGGAGCATCGCCGCGCGGCGCATGCTCGCCCTGAGCGCCCCGTCCTCGATGAAGCGGGTGAGCGTCCGCACGAGCCCCTCGCCGTCGTCCCAGAGCAGCGCCTCGGCGCCGTCCTGCACGACCTCGGCGATCGCGCCGGCGCGGGCGGCGAGCACCGGCACGCCAGCGCGGACCGCCTCGGTGAGCACCATGCCGTACCCCTCCAGCCGCGAGGGCAGGACCAGCGCGTCCGTCTCCGCGAGCGCGGCCGCGAGCGCCTCGTCGTCGAGCACGCCGCGCACCTCGACGCGCGCCCGCAGGCGCGCGGAGCCGTCGATCGCCCGGCGCACGCGCTCGGCATAGGCCGGGTCGCGCGCCGCGTCGCCGACGAGGACGAGCGCGGCGCGCGCGCTCCCGACCCGCTCGAACGCCGCGAGCAGCTCCAGGAGCCCCTTGCGCGGGATGAAGCTCCCCACGAACGTGAGCCGCAGCGGGCCGCCGCCCCGCGCGGCGCGAGGGCGCAAGGGGAGCCGGTCCGCGCCCGGCGGCGCCACGTCCACCCGGGCGAGCCCGTGCTCGCGCCGGAGCCGCGCCGCGGTCGTCGCGCTCGTCGCGAGGTGCGCGTCGCAGAGCCGGATCACCGCCGCCTCGGCGAGCGCGAGCGCCGCGCGCCGCGCGCCGGGCGGGAGCTCCCACGCGCTCAGGTGGTGCACGAGGAGCACGCGCGCGATCCGCCGCGGCAGCGCCGCGAACGCCGGGCCGAGCTCCGGGAAGCAGAGCTCGTCGCCGACCACGACGGCGGGGTCGAGCCGGGCGAGGCGCTCCGCGAGCGCGAGCCCGGCCAGCGCGCGCGACCGCGGCGCCGGGTCGAGGGACACCACCTCGACGACATCGCCCCTCCGCCGCAGCCGCTCGACGACGAGCCGATCGTAGATGTACCCGCCCGTGATCTGGTCGAGGGCGCCGTAGACGACCCAGGCGATGCGCATATGCGTCGACCCAGTACCACGGAACCCGGCCAGCCCCGCGCGGGCGGCCAGCCGCCGCGCCCGGGTGTCACGCGCCGGGCGGGGGCCTCCGACGCTCCCTCCACGCCGACAGCTCCCCCGCCGCGACAAGGCCGGCGCCCAGCGCGAAGCACACCAGCGAGGTCGCCAGCGCGGGCAGCGGGATGTCGCGATCGCCGCCGTTGTACGCCTCGACCGTGGACGTCAGGAGCCAGTACTGGAACGCGCAGAGCATCACCACGGCGAGCAGCCTCGCGCTCATCGCGCCCTTCGCTCCAGGGCGCAGATCGTGCTTCGGTCCAGGGATCGGCATCGCTCACCTCACGTCGCGCGCCGCCGCGAGAGCCCGACCGCGAACACCTTGCCGTCCTCGACCGCCAGCGCGATGCGCCCGAGCGGCCGCAGGTCGCGCGGCGGACCGGACGTGCCCTCGCCGGTGGCCACGTCGAAGCGGCCGTTGTGGCAGTAGCACCGGAGGTGCTCTTCCCCGCCCTCCCGCGCATAGGAGACCGGGCATCCGAGGTGGGAGCACTTCTGCTCGAAGGCCAGGAGCTCGCCGCTCTCCCGGCGGATCAGCAGCGCCGGCGTCGTCTCGTCCGGGTAGCGAAAGGCCACGGCGCTCCCCGGCGCGAGATCGTCGATCCGCGCGATCTCCACGCGGCCGGGCGGCTCCGCGGGCGGGCGGCGCGAGCGGAGGTACACCACCGCGTTGCCGGTCGCGAGCCCGCCGCTCAGCAGCACGAGGAAGCGGGCGAAATCGCGGCGGGTCACGTGGTCGTCGCCCTCGGACTCGTAGGGGAAGTCCTCTCGCCACTTGGGCAGATCGTCCGCGCCCATCACAGAAACTCCGCCTCCGGCTGCGCCTCCTCCGGCGCTCGCCCGTCGCCCGCGCCCGCCGCCAACGCGGTCGCGAGCGCCGCGGGGCCGCCGCCCTCGTCGAAGGCGGGCAGCTCGACCGCCATCTCGTCCACGTCGTGCGGCACCATCACGTGCACGCGCGTCGCGATCCGCTGGTTGCCGAAGCGCCAGCGGTTGATCGGCTTGCTCGCCGGCCGCTGCTGCGCGATCTCCTCGCGCGTCCCGTAGAACAGCGCGCCCGTGGGGCAGACCGTCGCGCACATCGGCTTCTTCCCGGCGCTCGTCCTGTCGAAGCACATGTCGCACTTCTGCATTTGCTGGATCTCCATCTTGATGATCGGGACCCCGAACGGACACGCGAGCTCGCAGTTGCCGCAGGAGATGCACCGGGGCTTGAGGCTCGAGTGCACGATCCCGTGCTCATCGACCTTGATGGCGTCCGCGGGGCAGACCGACGCGCACGTCGGATCGGCGCAATGCATGCAGACCATCGGCGCGGTCTGGAGCGACACGCCCGGCGCGACGAGGTCCACGTGCACCATCGGTAGCCCGCGGTGCGTGTGGCACTCCGAGCACGCCGCGGCGCACGCCTGGCAGCCGATGCACCGCTGAAAATCGATGAAGAAATCTCGCACCACAGCGCTCATGAGGCCTCCAGCTTGAGCTCGGCGAACAGCGCTCGCGCCCGAGCGGCTTCGGCGCGCGTGGCGGCGCGCACCCTGCACGCCGCGACCTTGAACTCCGGCATCTTGCTCACGGGATCCAGCGCGCGGACCGTGAGCTGGTTGGCGGCGAGCTCCTCGGGCCAGTGGTACGGGAGGAACACCGTGTCCGGGCGGATCGTCGGGGCGACCCGGAGCGGGACCGTGATCCCGCCGCGCCGGGTCTCGACCGTGACCAGCTGCCGATCGGCGAGGCCGAGCCGCGCTGCGAGCGCGGGGTGCATCTCGCAGCTCGGCCCGGGGCTCTTCTCGACGAGGAACTTGATCCGCCGCGTCTGTGTCCCGCTGAGATAATGAAACACGCTCCGGCCCGAGGTCATGTACAGCGGAAACTCCGCGTCGGGCACCTCCGCGCTCGGGCGATGAGGCGTGGGGATCAGCTTGAACTTGCCGTCGGGGTGGTAGCTCCTTCCGTCCTCGAAGAGCCTCGGGGTGCCCGGGTGCCCCTCCGACGGGCAGGGCCAGAACACCCCCATCTCCCGCTCCACGCGCTCGTATGTGACGCCGGCGTAATCGGCGGTCCCTCCCGCGCTCGCGCGGCGCAGCTCGTTGAAGATGTCCTCGCTGCTCGAGAAGCGGAAGTGCTCCTCCTTCCCGAGCCGCCTCGCGAGCTCGAGGAGGATCCACGTGTCCCGCTGCGCGTTGCCGGGCGGATCGACGGCGGCGCGGATGCGCACCACGCGGGCCTCCGCCGTCGTCGAGGTGCCCTCTTCCTCCTCGTGCAGCGAGCCGGGCAGCACGACGTCGGCATAGCGGGCCGTCTCGCTCATGAAGAAGTCGACGACGCAGAAGAACTCGAGCCTCTCGAGCGCCTCGCGGGCGAAGCCCGTGTCGGGGTGGCTGACCATCGGGTTGAAGCAGATGTTGAGGAGCCCGCGGATCTCGCCCGCGTGGATCGCCTCGACGATCTCCACGGTGGTCTTGCCCTTGCGCGGCAGCTCGGCGTCGGAGATCCCCCAGATATCGCAGATGTGCTTGCGGTGCTCCGGGTTCTCGATGTCGCGGTTGCCGGGGAGCTGATCGCACTTGTGCCCGTGCTCGCGTCCGCCCTGCCCGTTGCCCTGCCCCGTGATGGTCCCGTAGCCGCAGCCCTTGCGGCCGATCCTGCCGGTGGCGAGCACGAGGTTGATCAGGCTGAGGACGTTCTCGACGCCCTTCGTGTGCTGCTCCACGCCGCGCGCGTGCAGCAGGAAGCTCGTCTTCGCCTGCCCCCACGCCGCGGCGACCTCGCGGATGAGCGCCGCCGGGACGCCGCAGATCTCCGCGGCCCACTCGGGCGTGCAGCGCTCGACCGAGGCGCGCAGCTCGGCCCAGCCGGTGCAGCGCTGCTCGACGAACTCCCGGTCGAACCAGCCGTTCGCGACGAGCTCGTGGAGCAGCGCCTGGTTGAGCGCGCTGTCGGTGCCCGGGCGAAGCGCCACGTGGTGGTCGGCGGTGCGGGCGATGGGCGTCTCGCGCGGATCGACCACGATGAGCTTCGCCCCCCGGTCGCGCGCCTTCCAGATGTAGTGCGTCAGCGTCGGGAAGCACTCGCTCACGTTGGTGCCCGCGAGCAGCACGACGCCGGCCTCGGGGATGTCTTCCCACGGGTTCGCGGTGCGGTCGATCCCGAACGCCTTCTTGTTCCCCGCGCCCGCGGAGACCATGCAGAACCGGCCGTTATAGTCCAGGTTGGCGGTGCCGAGCGCGAGGCGCGCGAACTTGCCCACGAGATAGCTCTTCTCGTTGCTCAGCGAGACCCCGCTCAGCATCGCGAAGGCGTCCTTGCCCCGCTTCGCCTGGATGGCGCGCACCCTCGACGCGACGAGATCGAGCGCCTCGTCCCAGCCCGCCTTCCTGAACCCGGCCCCGTCGCGGATCAGCGGGTCGGTCAGGCGGTCGGGGTGGTGCGTCTGCATGTACCGCTTGACCCCCTTCGGACAGAGCCGCCCCTCGTTGAACGGGAACTCCTCCCACGGCTCGATGCCGATGACCCGGCTGTCCTTGACCTGCAGCTTCACGCCGCACTGCATCCCGCAGAAGCAGCAGTGCGTCTCGACCAGCCTGTCGGGCTCGGGCTTCGGTCCCCACCCGGTCACGGGCGAGTCCGAGACGTGCGGCCCGTACTCGCGGATGTAGTCGGAAATAGGCAATCTCAGGTGAGCCATGTGTCGTCTCCTCCGCTCCGTCATTCACGAGAAGCGGCCACCGCGCGCGCGGTGGTGCGCGCGGCCGATGAGCATCCGCCGCCCCCGCGGGGAGATCTCGCTCCACGCAGGTCCGGTCGCCGTCGGCGCCGCGTAGTCGAACCCCACCTCCGCGAGCACCTCTTTGAGATCGTCGGTCTGGAGCTTGGCCGCGAACGCCTCGCCCGTGACCGGACAGACCGCCTTCTCGCCCCGGCCGCCCGCCTCCTTGTAGAACGTGACGCCCACCGACGCGGGGCGCTGGAACACGTGAAAGAGCTTGCCGAACGGCAGGTAAACGAGCGTGACGATCACCGTCAGCGCGTGGACCTGGGCGAGCGCGCCGTAGAAATACCCGTGCAGCCACTCGTAGCTCACCCAGAGCAAGAGCCCGCTCGCGCTCACGGCGAAGAGCAGGAGGAGCGGCAGGAGGTCGCGCTCGAAGCGCTGGGCCGCCACCGCGCCGCCCTCCCGCATGCGGCGGAGCATGGCGAGCATCACCCCCGGGACGACCATGAAGCCGCTGACGACGAGCGCGTGAAAGATCGCCCACCCCACGACGCCGTGGACCGGGATCTCCGACACGCGGACCCCGAACAGCACCACGCGATAGACCGCGCCGGCGGCGCCGGCCTCGAAGTGGAGCCAGCCGAACACGAGCGGGAACGTCACGGCCGCGGCGAGCGCGCAGCCCCACGCGATGAGCATGTGCGCGATCCAGCGGGTCAGGCCGCGACGCAGGATGAAATCCTGCGCGATGATCTTCGACCACAGCGCCTTGACGATGAGCGTCGGGCGGCCGAGGCGCGGCCAGCGGCGCGGCGAGAAGAGCACCTCCACGCCGCGGACCCAGTACTTGCGGGTCGGCGGCTTGCTGAGCCAGACGGAGTACCGGTACACGACCCCGAAGGTCATGAAGAGGCACGCGAAGGTGTAGCCCACGAGCGCGGAGTCGAAGTCCGCGAGGTCGCGGCTGCCGAGGACGATGAGCGCCGCGAGCGCGGCGGCGGCGACGGCCCCGTTGCGGACCGCGCCCCAGTGCGCGAGCGGGACGCGCCGCGGCGCACTCGCGGCGGCGCCGGGGCGCGCGGGCACCGCGCGGCACGCGGGGCGCTCGGTGAGCTCCGCGCTCATGGCTGCACCGCCGTGCCGGTCGCCGCGCTCCGCCCCGGCGGCGCGGCGACGTGCGGCGGCGCGTCCTCCGCTCCGCGCGCCTGCCGCGGCGCCCAGAGCGGGTAATCGACGCCCGCGAGGCGATTGATGACGATGGCTTGCATCGTGAGCAGGGCGACGCCTCCGAGGAGCACCAGGAACATCGGCGGCCGGTCCAGGATGCCCAGCGAGACGATGAGCGTCGTGGCGCCCGCCGGCGGGTGGGGAGCTCGGGCGAGCACCATGAGGCCGGCCGTGAGCCCCAGCGAGAGCGCGGCGGCGAGGGCGCGCGGGAGCGTCACGCTCGCGGCGGTCGCCGGGCCCGCGTGCGTCAGCCCCGTGACGAACAGGCTGAAGTAAGCGGCCGCGATACCGATGCTGTGCCCGATGAGGGTGTTGCGCGGCGCGGCCGAGGCAGCCCTGGGCGTGTAAAAGAACAAGAAAGCGGTCGGACCGAGCGACGGAAACACGAAGGGCTCCTTCGTCACGGCGGCGAGGGCCGCCATCAGGCCGATGCTCACGAACCCGTTCACGAAGCTGAACGCGGCGAGCACCGGCACCTGTGCGTAGCGCTGAAGGAGCCGCGGCAGCCGCAGGCGCGAGAAGATCCCGCGCGCGACGTCCGACATCTCGCCGCCGAGCGGGTGGCGCGGCGAGATCGGGCCGTAGCCGCGCCCGGCGCCCCACGGCTCTTCCTGCATCCTGGATCGAATGTCCCTGTCTTCCATCATGGGCTGGGGCCCTCGCATTCGCTCGCCGCCGCGTCCAGCGCTACCGGGCAGACGCGACACGGCGGGCTCGACCGCCTTCCGGCCACGTCGTCACTGATGCAGCACGATTGCAGTAGAACAGGCGCCGTTGCCCGGCAGCCTCGACGTGCATCCATGTAACCCAGAAGACGGAACGAGCCGTGCGCCGGGTTCCAATGTCACGACGATTCAGGAGAGCCCCGAGCGATTCGTGAGAAACCGCGCGTGTCATCCGGACGCGACCGGGCCAGCCTGAATGGCGTTCACGAAGAGATCGTGTCGGCGGAATACGCGCGGCTCGGAATTGTTTCGGGATCGGGATTGTTTCGGGATCGGGATTGTTTCGATAGTGTTTCGATAGTGCGCGCCGACTGCCCTCCTCAGCGGGCGGTCGCCTCGGCGCGCAGCTGCGCCAGCGCGGGTAGCTCCTCGCGCGAAAAGGGGGAGGTGCCCGCCTCGGGACGCGAGAGGCGGACGAGGATCTCTCCCGACGCGCTCAGCGCCACCTCGAAGCACGCGAGCGCGCTGCACTCGGCGCCGATCGGGTGACCGGTCGAGAGGTCGAAGGCGATCCCGTGAAGAGGGCACTGGACGACGTTGCCCCCGAGGAGCCCGTCCGCGAGCGGCCCTTCCCGGTGAGGGCAGCGCGCCTGCACGGCGAACAGCTCCCCTGCTCGCGTCCGGAACACGGCTACCTCGCAGCCGCCGACATGAAACGCCCTCCCTTCTCCTTCGGGTATCTGGCCCAGCGGGCCAAGGTTGAAGACGTTCCTCTCCTTCAGCGCTACATTGCCCATCACCTGAACTCCTCCCCGGCCGGCGCGCGGGCCGGCCGCATGACACCCATCGTCTCCGCGGGCGCCGGGCGCTGGCCCGGCGCTCCTCTCCGCCGATCCACCGCCTACTCCGCCGGCGCGAGCGTGCCGCTCGGCGGCGGGAGCAGCGTCGTGAACTGGGACGGATGGATCGGGCTCTCGGCCTCGCTCCAGGGGTCCGCGTATGCGTCGACCGAGGCCTCGACCTCCGCGTCGAGGCGCGCCGCGATCCCTTCGGCGTCGTCCACGATCACCCTCCGCACCTTCTCGATGCCGACACGCTCGACGAAATCGTACGAGCGCTCCATGTACCTCGCCTGCTCCCGGTAATACTGCATGAAGCGGCCCGCGTAGCGGATGACCTCCTCCTGCGTGTCAACCACGCAGAGCAGGTCTCCCTTCCTGACGCGCGAGCCGGCCCCGCCTCCCACGTAGATCTCCCACCGGCCTCCCTCGATGGCGACGGCGCCCACGTCCTTTGTCGTCGCCTCCGAGCAGTTGCGAGGGCAGCCGGCGGTGGCGAGCTTCAGCTTGTGGGGCGCCTCGAACCCCTGGAACCGGCGCTCGATCGCGATGCCGAGCGCCGTGCTGTCCCCGACCCCGTAGCGGCAGAACTCGCTGCCGACGCACGTCTTGCAGGTGCGGAATCCCTTCGTGTAAGCGTGACCGGACGGCATGCCCAGGTCGCGCCACACGTCCGGCAGCCGCTCCTTCGAGATGCCGAGGATGTCGATCCGCTGGCCCCCCGTGATCTTCACCATCCTCGCGTCGTAGCGCTCGGCCACGTCCGCGATCTTCCGGAGCTGGGCCGGCGTCGTGACGCCTCCATAGATGCGCGGGATGACGCTGAACGTCCCGTCGCGCTGGATGTTGGCGTGCACCCGATCGTTGATGAAGCGCGCGTCGCGCTCGTCCTCATAGGCTCTCCCCCAGATGCTCTTGAGCAGCGAGGCGAGCCCCGGCTTGCTCGCGACGTCCTCCTGCCCGCCCGCGAGCTCCCGGAACACGGACGAGACGCTGCGCAGCCCGCGCTCCTTGATGAGCCGGACGAGCTCCGGCTTCGCGTAGGGCACGCCGGGCACGTAGTAATGGGCCGCGGGGTCCTCCGCCGCGCCGCTCCCGAGGACCAGCTCGAGGACGGCCTGCACCTGCGGCTTGCACGCCCCGCAGCCCGACCCGGCGCGCGTCGCCGCGCACGCCTGCCGGAGCGTGCGGCACCCGCCCCGCGCCGCCGCGGCGATCTGGCCTTTCGAGACGCCGTTGCAGTTGCATACCTGCGCCTCGTCCGGCATGTCCGCCACGCTGGGCTCGCCCGCGCCGGCGTGGGCCCCGGGGAAGAGGAGCGCCGCGCGATCCTCGGGGATCGCGAGGCCCCGCTCGAACGCCTGGAGCAGCCTCCCGCCGGGCCCCCCGCCGCCGAGCAGGATGGCGCCCGCCAGCACCCCGTCGCGGATCACGAGCTTCCGGTAAATCCCGCGCGACGGCTCGGCGTAGGCGACCTCTTCCTCCGCGTCGGTCGCGGCGCGCTGCTCCCCCATCACCAGGAGATCGACGCCCATCACCTTGAGCTTGGTGGAGACCTTCGAGCCCGCGTACGCCGCGTCGGGCCTGCGCTCCGTGAGCCGATCGGCCAGGATCTGCGCCTGTTCCCACAGGGGAGCCACGAGCCCGTAGGTGCGCCCGCGGTGCTGTGCGCACTCGCCGATCGCATGGACGTCCGGATCGTCGGGCGAGCAGAGGTCGTCTCCCACGACGATCCCCCGCTCGACCGTGAGCCCCGCGTCGCGCGCGAGCTCTGCGTTCGGGCGGATTCCGGCGGAGATCACCACGAGATCGCACGCGAGCTCGCTCCCGTCCTCGAAGCGGAGCCCCTCGACCCGGTCGTCGCCGAGGATCTCCCGGGTGGATTTCTCGAGGTGGATGGCGAGCCCCATGTCCTCCAGCGCGCGCCGGAGCACGGCGCCGCCGGCCGCGTCGAGCTGGACCTCCATGAGGTGCTTCATCAGGTGCACCACGTGCACCTCCAGCCCGAGCCCGAGCAGGCCCCGCGCGGCCTCGAGGCCGAGGAGCCCGCCGCCGATCACGGCGGCCCGCCGCGACCGCCTCGCGTGCTCGATGATGCCGCTGCAGTCATCGAGCGTCCTGAACACGAAGACGCCGCTCCTGTACCCGCCGCCCTCCCGCTCCAGTCCCTCGAGCTTCGGCACGAAGGCGCGGCTCCCCGTGGCGATGACGAGCTTGTCGTAGGCTTCGACGACGCCCGAGGCGCCGCGGACGGTCTTGCTCCTGCGGTCGATCGAGGCGACCCGGACCCCGGCGTGGAGGCGGACGCCGTTGTCCTCGTACCACGACAGAGGGTTGATGAAGATGTCGTTCGGATCCTGGATTCCCGCAAGAACGTTCGATAGCAGGATGCGGTTGTAGTTGCCGTACGGCTCATCGCCGAACATCGCGATTTCGAAGCGGTCCCTGCCCCCCCGCGCGACGAGCTCCTCCACGAACCGCGCGCCTGCCATCCCGTTGCCGATCACCACGAGGCGCTCCCTCTCCCTTTTTGGGACCGCCTGCCCGCTCCTGCCGGTCGTGCCCCCGTCGGCGACGGCAGATCCAGGTTCATCGCTCATGAGATCCAGTCCTCCTTGTTCTTCAGGCAGCCGCTCGACGCGGCTGCGCGCGCCCCGAGCGCTGTCGCCCGCGGTCCTACGAGAGCGCTCGTCGGGCCATCCGGAACAGCGGCCCCTCGACGTCACGAGGACGCGGCGGAGCGGGCTCGGTCGCCTTCTCGCATCGAGTTACTGATGCAACATGGATACAAAAATTGATCCAGCCCCGCGCGGGTCGCCTTGATGCGCCGCGCCTTTGTGGCCCAGAAGACGGAACAGGGGGGTGCCGGGTTCCGGGCGTCGTGACGAATTGTGGGATCCCGATCGCACGTCGCGAGACACCGCGGGTGTCCTACGGGCGCGCCCGGGCGGGCTACATGGCGTCTCTGTGAAGATCGCTCGTCAGAGGAATAAGCCTGTCTCGGCCTTGTTATGGCGGCGGAGCCGACTGCCCTGCTCCCGCGCGAGCGCCGGAGCAGGCGCCGAGCCGCTGGCCGCTCGGCCTCGGCCGGACAGGCGCGCGCCTCGCCGGGCGCAAGGGCGCTCGGCTCTGCCGGACGAGCGTCGCGAGCGGCCTCGGGCCGGGGAGAGCGAGCGAGGAGATCTGCAGGTCCTCGAGCGGGGTCGGCCGGCCGTCCGGGCGGCGCAGCAGCTCGTCGGACAGAGCCTAGAGGTCGCGCTCGAAGCCCGCGTATGCCGTGGGCGACTCGCGGACGAGCACCCGCAGCGTCGCGCCCGGGCAAGGCGCCTCGTCCGCGGGGAGCTTCGCGATGTCCGCGGCGAGCAGGCCGGCCACGTGCTCGGCCACGCGCTCGGTCGTGGAGGTGCGCCCGGGGAAGGCCGGGTGCTCGTCGAGGTTCTGGTAGTCGATCGTGTCGAGCGCCCGGCGCAGCGACGCGTGCAGCGCGCCGATGTCCATGACCACGTGGTACCGGCCGAGCGCCTTCGCGCGGATCTCGACCTCGACGGTGTACGTCGCGCCGTGCATCCGGGTCGCCGGGCCGAAGAACGGATCGGAGAAGCTGTGCGCGATCATCACGTGATCGCTGACGCCCAGGAGGAACATGGGAGGCCCCTTGGTTAGGTTGCCCCTCGCGTAGCCGATCGCGGTGCGTACTGGAAGACCGTCTGCAGCCTCGCCCCGGGCGCGGCGGCGAGCTCGGCGTACACCGAGGGCGCGGCGTCGAACGGGACGGGCGGGTCGAGCAGCGCGTCGAGCGCGGCGTCCTCCAGCAGGGCGCGCACCAGCGCGAAGCGGCGCGCGTGGTCCCAGCGCGGCGCGCGCTCGGGCGGGATGGTCGAGACCTGGCTCGCGCGCAGGCGCAGCCGGCGGCGGTGGAACTCCGCGCCGAGCGCGACCGGGCTCGTCCGCGCCCCGTAGAACGACGCGACCGTCACCGTCGCCTCGCGCGCCGCGTGCGCGATCGCGCGGTCGAGCTCGCCCGGGTCGCCCGTCGCGGCGATCACGACGTCCGCGTCGCCGCGCGGCCGGTCGTCTTCCGGCCGGATCGCCGCGGCGGCGCCGAGCGCGAGGCCGGCGCGGCGGCGCCGCTCGCTCGGCTCGACCAGGCGGACCTCGGCCCCGGCGCGCCGCGCGAGCGCCACGACGAGCAGCCCGACGACGCCGCCGCCGAGCACCACCACGGCGTCCCCGAGCCCCACCCCCGCGTCCCACACGCACGTGATCGCCGTCTCGAGGTTCGCGGCCAGCACCGCGCGCTCGCCCGGGATCGAGCGGGGCAGCGCGCGCGCCGCGCCCGGCCCGAACAGGTGCAGATCGCCGTGCGGCGCGAGCGCGAAGACGCGGTCGCCCAGCCCGAGCGCCGCGCCCTCGCCGCGGGCGACGACCTCGCCGACCCACGCGTAGCCGTAGCGGCGCGGGTAGGTCGGCGCGCCCGGCGCGTCGAGCGACGGATCGAACGGCGTCGGCCCCTCGCCGCGGAAGAGGAGGAGCTCCGTCCCCTGGCTGATGCCCGAGGCGACCGCGCGCGCCACGACCTCGCCGGCCCGCGGCTCGCGCGGCGGGTCGCCGGCGCGCACCTCGACGACGCCGGGCCGGACGAACCAGAGCTCTCGCGCGGGCCCCGCGAGCGGCGCGGGCGCCGCGGGCGGCGCGGAGGTCCCGGGCGGCGCCGGAGGATCAGTCGGGATAGGCAACTTCCCCTCGCAAGAGCAGGTTGCCCCCCAGGAGCTCGACCGCCGGCTCGCGCAGGTCGATCGCCGACGCGAGCGGCGCCTCGCCGAGGGCGCCGACCGCGGGGATCGCCGTGTCGCCGAGCAGGCGCGGCGCGATCTCGACCTCGGCGCGATCGGCGAGCCGCGCGCGCAGGAACGAGGTGAGCACGGCGGCGCCCCCCTCGACGAGCAGCCGCCGCACGCCGCGCGCGTGGAGCTCGGCGAGCGCGTGCGGCAGCGAGACGCGGCCGTGGTCGTCCGCGGGCACGACGATCACCGCCGCGCCGCGCTCCTCGAGGCGGGCGCGCGCGCTGTCGAGCGCGCGGCCCGCCGCGCCGACGACGACCACGCGCCCGCCGGCCGGCTGCCCTCGTGCGGTGCCGGTGATGGCGGAGGACGTGGTGGACGTGGTGAACGTGGTGGACGTGGTGAACGACAATCGCAAGAGGCGCGCCCCCTCCGGCACGCCGAGGGAGCTCGCCAGCACGACGCGCATCGGCTGCGGGCCCTCGCATGCGCGCACCGTCAGCAGGGGATCGTCGATCACGACGGTGCGGATCCCGACGAGCACCGCGTCGTGATCCGCGCGCGCCCGGTGGGCGTGCTCGATCCCCGCGGGCGTGCTGAGCTCGACGCGCTCGTTGGGGGCCGCGATGCGGCCGTCGAGCGTCTGGGCGAAGTGGAGCGTGACCAGCGGGCGCGGGAGGCTCATGGCGCGCTCGCGGGCGGACGCCCGGCGCGGCCGAACGCGCGCGCCGCGCGGGCGTTGGGGGACGACGTCCTCGTCCCGAGCCGGCCATCGAGCCTCCGGACCACGGCGCCACTCTAGAACAGAACGCCTGATCGGGCGAGGAGGGCGCCCGCGGGGCCGCGTTCGCCGTCGCTCACTTGCCGCGCCGGCGCTGGCGCCCTAAGCGAGCCCCGATGCCCATCGGCTGGCCTGATCTCTCGGCGCGCTGCGACCGCGCGGGCATCCCGCTGCGCGGCGGGTTCCACCCCTGCGAGGGCGACGGCGTCCCCGCGGCCGGAGAGCTCGCCGCGGGGACGCTCGTCCTGCTCGGCAACGCGGGCCCCTCCATGTGGCGCGCGTTCTCGCGCGCCCGCGAGCAAGCGCCCGATCTCGCGCTCGACGACTGGACCTCCGCGGTGGTCTCCGCGCTCGCCGCGGAGCTCGGCGCGGCCCCGCTGTTCCCCTTCACCGGCCCTCCGTACTGGCCCTTCCAGCGCTGGGCGCAGCGGGCCGAGCCGGTGTCCCCGTCGCCCCTCGGCATCCTCATCCACCCGCGGTTCGGCCTCTGGCACGGGTACCGCGCCGCGCTCGTCTTCGCCGAGCGGCTGTCGCTCCCGCCGCGCGAGGACCTGCCGAGCCCCTGCGCGTCCTGCGCCGACAAGCCCTGTCTGCGCGCCTGCCCCGTCTCCGCCTTCTCGCCCGGCAGCTACGACGTCGCCGCCTGCGTCGGCCACCTCGACGCCCAGCCTGCCGGGGCGTGCATGACCGCAGGGTGCCTGTCGCGCCGCGCGTGCCCCGTCGGGCAGGAGCACATCTACTCCGACGATCAACGCCGCTTCCACATGCGCGCGTTCCTCCGCGCTGCCCCGCCCGCGGGGCGCAGCGAAATCAGCTCGTAGCGCCGAGCACAGCCGTGGTTCGCCAGGCTATGCTCGGGTCCTGGAGCGCCACGGCGCTCGCCGCCAGGGAACGCAGCATGTCCATCGAGCACTTCGACGTCCTGATCGTAGGCGCCGGCCTCTCCGGCATCGGGGCCGGCTACCACCTCCAGGCGCGCTGCCCCGGCAAGCGGTACGCGATCCTCGAGGGGCGCAGCGCCATCGGCGGTACCTGGGACCTGTTCCGCTACCCCGGGATCCGCTCGGACTCCGACATGTTCACGCTCGGCTATTCCTTCCGCCCCTGGAAGGAGGCCAAGGCGATCGCCGACGGGCCGTCGATCCGCGAGTACGTGCGCGATACGGCCCGGGAGTTCGGCGTGGACCGGCACATCCGGTTCAATCACCGGGTTCGCTCCGCGTCGTGGTCCTCGGAGCACACGCGCTGGACCGTCGAGGTCGACGTCGGCCCAGGCGAGGAGCGCGTCCGCTACTCCTGCGACTTCCTGTACGTCTGCAGCGGCTACTATCGCTACGAGAGCGGCTATACGCCCAGCTTCCCTGGCGCGGACGACTTTCAGGGACGGCTCGTGCACCCTCAAAGCTGGCCGCAAGATCTCGACTACCGGGGCAAGCGCGTCGTGGTCATCGGCAGCGGCGCCACGGCCGTGACGCTGGTGCCCGCGATGGCCGCCGACGCAGCGCACGTGACGATGCTCCAGCGCTCGCCGAGCTACATCGCCTCGTTGCCCTCGGAGGACGCGATCGCGAACGCGATCCGCGAGCACCTGCCGGAGCGGATCGCCCACCGCGTCGCGCGCTGGAAGAACGTCGCGCTCAGCCTGCTCGTCTACCAGGTCTGTCAGCGCGCGCCGCGGCTCGCCAGGCGGATGCTCCGCAGCGGCGTCGCCCGGCACCTGCCGCCCGACTTCGACATCGATACGCACTTCAACCCTCGCTACGATCCGTGGGATCAGCGCCTCTGCCTCGTGCCCGACGGCGACCTCTTCCGTGCGGTGAAGGAGGGGCGCGCCTCGGTGGTCACCGACCGGATCCGGACCTTCACGAAGGGCGGCGTCCTGCTCGAGTCGGGCAAGGAGCTAGAGGCGGACATCATCGTGACCGCGACGGGCCTGGAGCTCCTGCTCTGCGGCGGTATCCGCATCGCCGTCGACGGCGACGTCCTCGAGCCCGGGCGGGCGTTCATCTACAAGGGGTTGATGCTGGGCGGCGTCCCGAACTTCGCGCTCTGCTTCGGTTACACCAACGCCTCGTGGACGCTCCGCGCGGAGCTGGCCTCGATATACGTCTGTCGGCTGCTAAGCCACATGGATCGCCACGGCTACCGGCAGTGCTTGCCCCGCCCTGACGAATCCGACCTCGATCCTCGGCCGCTGCTCGGCCTGACGTCGGGCTACGTGCGGCGCTCGGCGGACCACCTGCCCAAGCAGGGGTCGAAGGCGCCGTGGTACTTCCGCCAGAACTACGTGCTCGATCTGCTCGCGATGAAGCTCGGCCCGGTGGAGGACCGCGCCATGGTCTTTTCCAAAGAGGGTCGGCCGCCGCGCCGCGATGTCGCGAGCGCGGCGCGTCCTCGGCACGCGGAGGCGTGGTATCCTGGGACGGAACCAGCGCGTGTGGCGACTGCCGGAGGGGACCCATGGGCGAAAGCGGGAACACGGGGCTCGGCGCCCCCGAGCTCGCGGCGAACGAGGAGCTGAGATCGATCGCGGCGGGCGCGGCGACGCTCGCGGAGGGGGCGCGCGGCGACGGCGTGCGCGCCTTGCAAGAGGCGCTCGGCGCGATCGGCGACCGGATGACGGCCGACGGTTCGTTCGGGCCGAAGACGCGCGACGCCATCGTCGCGCTGCAAGCCGCGGAGGGCCTGCCGCAGACGGGCATCGTCGACGCCGCGACGATCGCCGTCCTCGATCGACGCCTCGCCGCCCAGCGTGCGCTCGCGCTCGACGAGGCCCTGGCCAGAGCCGCGGGGCTCAGCCCGGACCAGGTGGCGGCGCTCGGCCGCAAGTCGCCCGCGGTCCAGGCGTCCGCCGCGCCCTCGCGCCACGCTCAGGGCTATTTCAGGGATGCGGACGGGCTCCCGCAGGTGGTGCCCGGGGCCGAGCCGGATCCGGACTCGCCGCCGCCCGCCGTGGACTCCGTCGACGACAGGCCCGCGGCCGCCGCCGCCGGCGCGCTCGCCG
Organism: Sorangium sp. So ce836; assembly: GCF_028553905.1. Taxonomy (NCBI): domain Bacteria; kingdom Pseudomonadati; phylum Myxococcota; order Polyangiales; family Polyangiaceae; genus Sorangium; species Sorangium sp. So ce836. The sequence goes on from NZ_CP102233.1 coordinate 9,758,044, forward strand.
CCGATCGGGGCGCGCGCCTCGACGAGGTCCGGCGCGCGCTCCGGGGCGACGCGCCCGCGCTGGCCGCGCTCGACAGGCTGCTCGCGGCGGGCCGGCTGCACACGGGGGCGCTCCTGCCGAACCTGGCGACCATGGCGGGCGTCCGGCGCGATCCGAGGCTCGTGCTCGAGGGCGGCATCGATCCGCACCTCGTGCTCGCGCAGGCGATCCGGCACGTGGACAACCCGCTGCGCGTCAAGCAGGGCGCGTGTCACGGCACCTGCGGCGCGGGGACGATGGAGTACGTCCTGCTGCGCGTCGATCCGGCCGAGTTCGTGCGGATCCTCGACGGGATCACGCGGGAGGCGGGCGAGGTGACGCTCCGCTCGGGCCGCGCGCTCAGGATGCCGCGCAACGCGATCCTGCGCGACGCCTCGGGCCGGGTCGACATCGACCGGCTGTTGCAATCCGCGCTCATGAACCACGCGACCGCGATGAGCTGGATCTTCGATTACGACAACCCCGAGGACAACGACTCGTTCTGGGCCGCCCTGGGGGGCGACTCGCGCGTCCCGCTCGGCAATTTCACGAGCCTGTTCCAGGACATCATGGGCGGCAGCTACACGAGCGTCTCGTCGCTCCTGCGCAGCGGCGCGTCCGTCGCCGCCGACGTCGCCGCGGCGATGGATCGCGGCGAGAGGGTGCCCGTCCTCCTGAAATGGGACGGCGGCTACCACTGGGTCGCGGCCGAGAAGATCGAGCGCGGGGCCGACGGCGCGCCCGCCACGGTCATCCTGCGCAACCCCGTGGGGGCGGACAGCTGCCAGGGCCCCCCGCCCCGCGCGCCGGTCCCCGAGCGCGGCGGCCGGTTTCGCATGAAGTACGCCGATCTCGCCGCGCACATCAACGGCGCGACCCTCAGGGGCTAGGGGCGGCGCCGCCCGCGACCCCGAGCGCCGGTCAGCCGATACCGCCGCCTCTGCCCGTCCCGTCCGATCGATAGCACGCGTAGTTGTAGCCGATCTGCCCCGGTGTGCCCGACTCCAAATAGTTTGTCGTCAGGTAATAGGCCATCGCGTAGCCAGGGCGACCAAGCGAATACGAGTAGCCATACGACCAGCCATCTTTGTCGGTGGACCAGACGTAGAACTTCGAGATGCCGTTGTACGGGCCCGTGTACATCGTGCCGATCGTCGCTCCGCCGGGTGAGCTGCGGAGCGTGAGCGAATCGGCGCAGGCGGCGTTGATCGCGCCGTTCGTCACCCCCTGCTCGGCGACACCGGTCTGCTCGCCGGCCTCCACGTCGTCCCCCTGCTCCGACGAGGAGTCCATGTCGGCGACACACCCCGCGAGCCCGAACGCCGAACCCAGGATCAGAAGCACACTGGACAATTTCATGATGACGATACCCTTAGATACCCACCGCGTGACGACCCGCACGCGGCTGCCCGAAGCAAGCGCGCCGGAGGCGCATGTCCTATCGGCTCCGGAGCCATCTCCTCTGCTTGGTTGGCTCCGGGGCGACGGAGCTCCCAAGCGTAAACTAATCGATCGTGAGGGCTCTTGGGGATTTATTTGATTCATCCGCCGCGCTCGCGCGCGCACGCAACGACGGCTCGTCGCCCTCTCACATCGGACGACATCGACTCTGCATCATCGACGACGTCAGCGAGGGCTGCACTGCACGACGCAGATGGCTGAGGCGCCCTTCGCGCGCGCGCTCGCCTCGCACGAGCGCTTGGCTTGCTGCGACGCCATGAAGCGGTCGTTCCCCGTGCCGTTGCCGAACACCATCTGATAGTTGCAGGCGCCCGCGAAGCCGCAGACGCGCACGGACGCGCTCGCCGTGCACCACCAGGACGTCCCGCCCGCCGCGCTCCCGCTGTTCGACCCTTCCTTCGCGGCGCCCGTGCTCGGGGCGGCGGGCGTCCGCGCTCCGGCCACCGCGGGCGCCGGCGCGTCGCCCGCCCCGTCGTCGCCCGCGGGCGACGGCACCTCGGGGACGCCGTCGCCGCCGCTGGACGGGTCAGCGCCCGCCGCCTCGTCGGCCTCCTGGTCGGGGCGCAGCCGGGTGCTCGTCGACGCGGGCGGCACGGGCAGCACGGGCGAGGCGCCGCCCGCGGTCGGCGCGCCGGTGAGCGCGGGCTCGCCGACGGCGCTCTCGGGCTCCGCGCTCTCGGGCTCCGCGCTCGCCACCACGTACACCACGCCGCCGATCACGACGAGCGCGCCGACGCCGAGCGCGAACAACCCGCCCAGGACCGCGAGCACGATCACGATCGGCGACACGCCCGGCTTCGGGCGCTGCGGCGGCGGCGGCGGAGGAGGGTAATAAGGCGGCTGCTGGGGAGGGTAATAAGGCGGCTGCTGGGGACGATACTGAGGATGCCCGGGACCGAACATCCCGCAGTCGTAGCGCAAAGGCGCCCTCCGCGCTGCGTGGGAGATGTGCGCACGCTGTCGGCGATCGGCCGTCCTCGATGTGGCCGAGCCCGCCCGCACATGCGGGCGCGCGCTCGCGGGGGACGCGCTTCCCGGGCGACCGCGCGCGCGGGCGCGCGCCGGCTCAGCGGGGGATGAGGTTGCGGCAGCCGCTGCCGCAGTCGTCGCCGTCGCGGTTGTTGCCGTCGTCGCACTCCTCGGGACCCTGGACGATGCCGTCGCCGCAGTACTCGCCGAGCTGGCAGTCCGGCCCGCACTCGCCGTAGCCGCCGTCGTTCACGCCGTCGTCGCACTGCTCGCCCAGGCCGACGACGCCGTCGCCGCAGATCGGCCTGCACTCGCTGCGCGCCGTCGCGAAGCCCTGCAGCGTCAGCTTGAACGTCGACGCCGCCGTCTGGCGCTCGGCGTGGAACACGGCGATCTGGTAGACGCCGCCGTCCGCGAGGCCGAGGTCGACGTTCCGCGGCCGGATGACGTCGTCCTCGCCCCCGGCGTAGGTCACCGTCCCTGTCCCGTTGGCGCCGATGACGAGGTGCCCGGTGACGGCGCTGTGGATGCCGCCGACGTCGACCGCGAGACGATCGTTGATGAACACCCACACGTCGTCGTCGCCGGTGAAGTCGAGCACGTATTGCTCGCCCGCCGTGTACTGGAACCAGTAGCGAATCTCGCTCGTGAAGTGGAAGTTGTGGTCCGGGGTGCCTTCCTCTTTCAGCCAGCTCCCGTCCCCGTAGCTCGGGAAGATATCGGCAGGGACGCGCTCGGCCGCCGGGGTGAACCGATCTCCGTCGACGGGGAAGAACAGCGGGTTCCCGTCGTACGTGGCCTCCACGTACCTCGCCCAGTAGACGCCGCCGCGCACCTCGCAGCTGCGGAAATCGGGGCCGTGGATGTCGCCGCAGGCCGCCGTGTTCTCGGTCGACGAGGTGCAGCGCTCGCCGTCCACCTCGTTGCCCACGTTGCCGCAATAGTGCGCGCTCTCCGGCGACAGCAGGGTCCACGGCGCGCCGTCCTCGCCCCAGCGGTTCACGAAGCGGCCATCCCCGATGTCCCACAGCGTGAGGGTGGTGACCGTGGTGCTGTTGGTGCCAGGCACGTCGTGATACCAGTCGGCGAAGCTCTGCGCGCTCCTCACCTGGCTGTTCGCCGCCGCCACGTACGCCGGCTTCTTCTCCGCGTCGAGCCGGTTGGCGACCATGCCGAAGACAGGCGCGCTCCGGCCTGGACCGTTCGGCTCGAAGTCGGGGTGGGCCGCCCGGAAGTCGCGGAACACCACCGGCACGGCCATGGATCCCGAAGGCTGGGGCACGGCGCACTCATAACCGGGCTCCCTCGTGCACGCCGAGGAGCACCCGTCGCCGTCGATGTTGTTGCCGTCGTCGCAGTCCTCCGCGAGCACGAGGCCGTCTCCGCAGCGGGAGACGCAGGTGCCCGCGGAGCAATCGGGCTCGGCCTGGCACGTCGAGGAGCAGCCGTCGAAGGGCATGGTGTTGCCGTCCTCGCAGCTCTCGGCCCCCTCCTGGACGCCATCGCCGCAGGTCGTCGCCGCGCAGGCGCTCGGGCTGCCGGCGCATTTGTAGCCCACCTCCATCTTGCAGGTCGGCGAGCAGCCGTCGCCCGCAGCGGTGTTGGCGTCGTCGCAGAGCTCCGGAAACACCACGGCGCCGTCCCCGCAGCGGGCGATGCGGGAGCAGGCAGCGCCGGCGATCGGGCACGACCAGCCCAGCTCGACCGAGAGGCAATCCCCGGCACAGCCGTCCCCGCTCTGGATATTGCTGTCGTCGCACGCTTCGTCCGAGGTCAGGACGCCGTCACCGCAACGGAACGTCGGGCCGTCGACGCCGATGTCGCCGTCGCCGAAATCGCCGCCGGCGCCGGCGCCGGGGCCGTCCCCGGGGCCGCCGCCGCCGCCGGACGTGCCCGTCTTGCCCTCGCTGGCCGCAGAGCAGCTCGCCGCGACGGCGAGGCAGCCCGCGATGAAGATCGTCGAACCAAAGCACGAAGCACGAGGACGCATGACCTGCTCCTTTCGGTCGCCCGCGATCGCCCGAGATGCGCGAAGCGGCCGCAGTCTTTCACGCGGATGCCCTGAACTCGAGCCCCTCGTGGGCCGCGCCGCCGACCGCGAGGATCGCGCGGTGAAGGCCCCTTCTCCGGTGCGCGGATAAATACCGACGCAGCGTCGCTTTTCTACAAGGGCGGATCGAGGACCGCGCTGTCGATCAGGCCGTTTGCCGCTGGACTCCTGCGTGGCGTATCGACGCGGCTGCCTCGAACAGCCCGGCGCGCACCGGAGCGCCCCTGCGCTAAGCTCGGCCGGACCGTGCCGCCGCTGAACCATGGCCCCGACCGCGAGCGCGTCCTCGCGTTGCTCAAACGCCACGGGTGGAACGCGACCTCGTTCCAGACCCTGGAGTCCGACTTTCGGTATTGGTTCCACGGCGAAGACGCCTGCGTGGCCTATGTCGACACCGGCGGCGCGTGGGTCGCCGCCGGCGCCCCGATCGCGGCGGCCGAGCGGCTGGCCGAGGTCGCGCGGGCGTTCGTGGAGGCGGCCGCGACGGCGGGGCGGCGGGCGTGCCTCTTCGGCGCGGAGGCGCGGCTCTCCGAGAGGGTCCCGTGGAGCGCGATGCTCATCGGGGAGCAGCCGGTGTGGGATCCGGCGCGCTGGGGCGATGTCCTCCGGTCGAGCCGGAGGCTGCGCGAGCAGCTCCGGCGCGCGCGCGCGAAGGGCGTGGTCGCGCGCGCGGTGAGCCCCGGCGAGATCGAGGACGCCGAGAGCCCGCTGCGGCGCGAAGTGGAGCGCCTCATGGCGCGCTGGGCCTCCTCGCGGCCGATGGCGCCCATGGGATTCCTCGTGCAGCTGGAGCCGTTCTCGTTCGCCGGCGAGCGGCGCTACGTCGTGGCGGAGGCCGGAGGCGCGGTGGTCGGCTTCCTCGCGGCGGTGCCGGTGTACGCGCGGCGCGGCCTCTTTCTGGAGGACCTGCTGCGCGACCCGTCCGCGCCGAACGGCACCACGGAGCTGCTCGTGGATCAGGCGATGCGCACCGCCGCGGCGGAGGAGTGCGTCTATGTCACGCTCGGCCTCGCGCCGCTCGCCGGGCCTGTGCGGCGCGGGTTGCGCGCGGCGCAGCGGCTCGGGGCTCGTCTCTACGACTTCCAGGGCCTTTACGCGTTCAAGGCGAAGCTGCGGCCCGACAGCTGGGTCCCGATCTACCTCGTGTACCCGCCCGGCGGCCACGGGCTCGTGGCCATCTATGACGCGCTCGCGGCGTTCGCGCGCGGAGGTCTCTTGCGCTTCGGGCTCGCGACGCTGCTGCGCGGGCCGGCCGTGGTCTTCGAGGTGCTCGGCTGGCTGCTCATTCCGTGGACCGCGCTGCTCGCGCTCGCTCCCGCGGAGCGATGGTTCCCGTCGCCCGCCGTGAAATGGGCGTGGGTGGCGTTCGACGTGTGCCTCGCGCCGGCCATGCTGCGGCTGAGCCAGCGGCACGGGCAGACGCTCTCTCTGGTGCTGGCCGGGCTGGTGACCTGCGACGCTGCGCTGACGCTGGCGCAAGCGTTGCTGTTCAACCTGCCGCGGGCGCGGGGGGCGTTCGAGCTCGCGGTCGTGGGGGTGGCGGTCGCGGCGCCGGCGGTCGCGGCGGTGCTGCTGTGGAGCGCACGGATGCACAGGCCGAAGCGGCTCGTCCTGGCGGCGCCTCGGAGGAGCCGGCGAGACGAGGCGCGGCGCGGTCCGCCACCGCAGATTCGAGGCCCAAGCTCGTCCTCGACCGTGCACTCACGATAGGATCGCAGCACCTGCCACTGCGGGTTCGTCTCCGGCCGACGATGGACTAGGCTGTCTCCATGGCCGAAGGGGCACCTGAAGATTTCGCCGCGGCGTTCAACGCCGCGAACATCGACGGCTGGGTCAGCGCCATGGGGCTCCGGCTCCTCCGCGCGACGGGCGACGGGGTCGAGGCCGAGCTCGACATCGGGCCGCAGCACCGGCAGGCCTACGGCATCGTGCACGGCGGCGTCCACGCGGGGATCATCGAGACGCTCGCGTCGGTCGGCGCCGCGCTCCACGCGCTGCCGGACGGCCGATCGGTCGTCGGGCTCGAGAACCACACGAGCTTCTTGCGCGCGGTCCGGTCGGGGAAGCTCCGCGCCGGGGCGCGGCCGCTCGACCGCGGGCGGCGCACCCAGGTCTGGGAGGGCTCGGTCCACGACGAGGAGGGACGGCTCTGCGCCACCGGGCGCGTGCGCCTGCTCGTGCTGGAGCCGGACGCGGTGCTCGCCGGGCAGCGCGCCGGCGCGCCCGGCTGACGCGGTAGCCTCGACGCCCCTTCGCGAGGTGCCCTCGATGCGCGACGCAGCCGCCCTCCGGACGATCGATCGCATTCCCCGGCTCGGCTGGATCGACGCCCCCTCGCCGGTCGCGGCGCTGCCGCGGCTCGCCGCCGCGCTGGGCCTCGATTACCTCGGCGTCAAGCGCGACGACCTCTGCGAGCCCGTCCACGGCGGGATGAAGATGCGGAAGCTCGACTACGTGCTCGCCGCCCCTCCGCTCTCGACCGCGGCGGCGTGGTCCGCGGCGGGCGGCATCGGCTCGGGCAACCTCGCGGCGCTCGCCGCCGCGGCGGAGCGGCTCGGCCGGCGGGTGCACGCGCACCTGTTCTGGACCGACCTGTCGAGGAGCGTTGTCGACAACCTCGCGTTCATCGCCTCGGGGCCGACCTCGATCCGCTTCTACCCCTCGCGCCTCGAGCTCGCGCTCGCGCGCCCATCGCTGTTCCTGCCGCTCCGCGCGCGGGACGGCGACGGCGCGGCGATCGTGCCGCTCGGCGCCACCTCGGCGCTCGGCATGGTGGGCGTCGCGCGCGCCGCGCTCGAGCTTTGCGCGCAGGTGCGCGCGGGCGAGCTCCCCGAGCCCGAGCGCGTCTACGTCCCGCTCGGCTCCGGCGGCACCGCCGCCGGGCTCGCCGTCGGGCTCGCGCTCGGCGGCCTGCGGTCGCGCGTCGTCGCCGTCGCCGTGGTCGAGCGCCTCCTCGCCTCGCGCCTCCGCCTCCGCGCCCTCACGGCCGAGCTCCGCGCCCTGCTCGCGCAGAAGGGCGCCTGGCCGGTGCCCGCCGCGGCGCCGATCGACCTCGTTCACGGCTACCTCGGCCGCGGGTACGGCGCCCCGACGCCCGAATCGCTCGCGGCCTGCGAGGCGCTCGCGGCCGAGGGCATCTCGCTGGAGCCGGTCTACACCGGCAAGGCGATGGCCGCGCTCATGGCCGACGCGCGGCGTCGCCGGCTCGGCCCGGCGCTCTTCTGGCAGACCGCGCGGCGCGAGCCCCTGCCCCGCGCGCCCGGCTTTTGCGACCGCCTCCCGGCGACGCTGTCGCAGCGGCTCGGCGCCCACTGCGGCGGCGGCGCTCGGTGAATGCCCCACAGCTCAGCGCATCTCCGGCGGACCTACCGCTCTGTCGCATCGTCGCAATTTTATGATTCGACCAGCGATGGCGGCGGGATAAGATCGCGTTCTCCCTTGCGCCCTCGGCCGGTGTTTGGTTTGGCTGCCCGGGCGCCTCGCGCGCGCAACTCACGCTCAGAAGGAGTCTTCGCATGCTTCAGCCGCTGCAATCGAATTGGTGTGCTCCGCTCGCAATGATGCTGGTCCTGGCCGGGGTCGCCTGTGGCGGCAGCGACGGCGAGTCGAGCGGCTCCGGGAACGGCGCCGGCTCCGGCGCCGGGGCTGGCGCGGGCGCGCCGACGGGCGGCGACGACATCGGCAGCGGCGTGACGGGGGGGCCGGGCGCGGGCTCGGGCGCGGGCAGCGGCAGCGGATGCGACACGACCCTCACGGGGATCGTGCGCGACTTCCGCGCCTACAACCGCGGCGAGGGGCACCCCGACTTCGAGACGTTCACGGGCCAGGGCCTGAAGGGCATCGTCGAGCGCGAGCTGGGCCCGGATCAGAAGCCCGTCTATGCGCACCGGGGCGGCACCGAGCACACGACCGGGCCGGCCGAGTTCGATCAGTGGTACCGCGACGTCGACGGCGTGAACATGCCGATCCAGTTCACCATCACGCCCACGGTCGACGGGAACGGCATTGCCACCTACGACAACCGGGCCTTCTTCCCCATCGACGGGAAGGGCTTCGGGAACGAGCGGAGGGAGCACAACTTCCACTTCACGTTCGAGCTCCACATGAAGTTCGTCTACAGAGGTGGCGAGGAGTTCTCGTTCTCCGGCGACGACGATCTCTGGGTGTTCATCAACAACCGGCTCGCCATCGATCTCGGCGGCCTCCACAGCCCGCAGTCCGACGAGCTCGACCTCGACGCGATGGCGAGCGAGCTCGGGATCACGCCCGGCCAGGAGTATCCGCTCGACTTCTTCCACGCCGAGCGGCACACGAACGAGTCGAACTTCAAGATCCAGTCGACGCTCGCGTTCACCAACTGCGAGCCCATCTTCGTCGACTGAGCGTGCGTTCCTCGGGAGGATTTGAGCTACAGAGGCACAGAGCCACAGAGATTATTTTTCTCCCTCTGTGCCCTCTATGCCCTCTGTGGTTCTTTCTTTCTCTCTCTCTCTCGTGAGCCCGGGGACGACGCCGCGGCGCGGGGCTAAAGCCAGGACGACCCGCTCACGAACGTCGAATCCGCGAGCCGGTACGGCACCCCCATGATCTCCTTCGGCCGCGACCCGGGCGCGAGCTCGCGCGGGAGCTCATAGGTCTGGTCCAGCAGCCGGATCTCGATCGGCCCCGCGTCCTCGACCTCCAGCGACCACTCGATGCCTTCCGGCGGCAAGCCCATGTAGGTGAACCCCCAACGCTGGTTCCGCCCCGCCCCGCGGGCCGACTCCTCCACGCGCCGCCCGTCCACCACCGCGCGGATCACCGCCGTGGGGGACGTCACCTCGGCGAGCAGCCAGGGAGCGCCCCGGGGCGACGCGACGCGCAGCCGGAGCGACCGCACGCCGCCGCCCGTCGCGTCGCCGAGCACCGTGAGCGAGGGCGGCGGCAGGGCGAGGGCCGGCGCCTCGCTCTGGCGGGCCACGCGCACGTACGGCACCGCGAACGAGGGCGCCTGCGCGCGCCCGGCCGGGAAGTACCCGGCGGTCCACGGGTCGAGGTCCCGGTCCGCCGAGAGCCAGTGGGCCCTCCCGCCGGGGGCGTCGAGCGCGTACGCGAGGCTCGCCGGCCGGGGCTCGGCCTCGGTGAAGCCGTGGGTCGCGCAGGCCGCGGCGAGCGCCGCGAGGCCCGGCAGGGCGAAGGCGAGCGCGAGCCGCCACGAGGCGCCGCCGCCGAGTAGCTCGGCGTGCGGCAGGAAGAGCCCGAACACGAGCGCGACGGCCAGGGCCGGCGCCGCCGCCAGCGGCAGCCCCAGCGCGACGAAGAGCAGGTACGGGCCGGGCACGGCCAGCGCGACCGCCGGCGCCGCGGTCGCGACGAGGAGCGCCGCGTCGCCGAGCGTGGGCGGGGCGTCGCCGCGCCGGATCGTCACGGCCACGACGCCGACGAGCGCGAACGCGAGCGGCCAGGCGAAGTAGAAGCTCGCGCCCGGCATGAAGAGGCTCGCCCCGACGAGGAGCGAGAGCCACACGAGCAGCGCGCCGAGGGCGAGCGCGCAGGCCCCGAGCCGCCGCCGGAAGAGCCGGTAGCCCGCCGCCGAGACCGCGAGCGCGGCGAGGGTGAGCGCGAGCCGGAACGCGGGCGCGTTGTACGGCTCGAACGGCATCGCCCGCAGCGCCGGGTGGACGCGCCGGAGGAGCCAGCCGAGCCCGCCCACCGCCCCGGCAGCGCCGAGGAGCAGCGCCAGAAAGGCGAGCGAGCCCGCGAACAGGCCGCCGAGCGAAGCGCGCCGCCGGCGCCGCGCGAGCGCCGCGGCGCCCGCGAACAGGCCGAAGACCAGCGCGGCGATCGGGATCGCCCAGCCGATCGGGTGGGCGACGACGTGGGCGTCCCAGGTGTTGAAGTACACCGCGTCCTCGCGATCGAGGCTCCGCAGGTCGAGCCCGCCGAAGCGGCGCGCGAGCGAGAGCGCGTAGTCGCCGGCGTGCTGCACGCTCCGGAGGTCGAGATTGTCCACGGTATCGGACGGCGTGTGGTAGTGCGCGGCGTCGTCGCTGAAGGCGAAGTTCAGCCCGGGGATGCCGGCCCGCTTGAAGACGCTGAAGTCGGTGCCGTGGCCGAGGCGCCGCGCGACCTCGGGGAAGAGCGACGACGCGATCGGCAGCGGCGCGGCGCGGGCGAGCTCGCGGACGGGGAGCGCGTCCCCGGGCCCGGTCTCGAACATCGCGACCACGCCGCCGGCGCCGCGGGCGTCGAAGTTGAGCGCGATCCCGATCTCGCCGCGCAGCGGGTGCTCGTCCATGAACGCCTTGCCGCCGAGGACGCCCCCCTCCTCCGCGTCCGTGAACAGGAGCAGCACGTCGTTGCGCAGCGGGGGGCCGCTCTTCAGCGCGCGCAGCGTCTCCAGCAGCGCCGCCACGCCGCTGCCGTCGTCGGCGGCCCCCGGGCTGCCGGGCACCGAGTCGTAGTGCGCGACGAGCGCGACCGCCCGGGTGCTGTCCGCGCCCGGCAGCCGCGCCACGACGTTCTCGACGCGCGCGGCGTCGTACGGCAGGCCCCACTGCCGGCTGAGCACCGAGGTGCGCTGGACCTCCGCCTGCACGCCGAGCGCCGCGAGCTGCGCGAGCAGGTAGTCGCGCGCCCGCCGGTGCCCCGCCGAGCCCGTGGGGCGCGGCTCAGCGGCGATCTCGAGGAGGTGCGCCTTGGCCCGCTCGGCCGAGAACACGTCGGGCGGGGCGCTCTGCGGGACGACGCTCGGAGGGCTCAGCTGCGCGATGCGGAGCGCGATCAGCGCGAGGAGCGCGAGGGCCACGGCGAGACGGGGCGACCACGCCATGCCGCGGTCGTATCACCGATCCGCGGCGGCGCGGAGCGCGCGGCCGGCCGCTCCCACGGCGCGAGGGGGCGCGCCTCGCCGGTCACGGACCGCCTCGATCGTTCCGCGCCTCGGCCCGCCGGAACCGGAAGAAGTCGTCGAGCGTCCGGCCCTCCACCTCCTCGAAGCGCTCGTCGAGCGCCTCGAGGCCGTGGATGCGATCGAGGCGGAAGCTGCGGAACTCGGCGCGCAGCTCGCACCAGGCGGCGAGCGACCAGCCGGTGCCCATGAAGAAGAGCCCCAGCGGGAGCGCCGTCCTCGTCGAGCGGGCGCCGTCTTCGCGCGCGTAGCCGAAGCGGACCTTGCGGCGCTCGCCGACCGCGGCGCGCAGCTCGGCGAGGTGCGCCGTGGCGCCCTCGGGGATGTGGAAGCTCGGCGCGAACAACGCGCTCGCCGCGACCCTGGGCCGGAGGCGCTCGGGCAGCGCCGCCTCGATCTTCTCGAGGGCGCGCCTCGCGGCGCGCACGAGCGCCGGATCGGACCAGCTCTCCACCATGCGCGCGCCGAGCACGAGCGCCTCGATCTCGTCGTCCTGGAACATGAGCGGCGGCAGATCGAAGCCGCGAGGCAGGGCGTACCCGACGCCGGCCTCGCCCTCGATCGGCACGCCCGACGCGATGAGATCGCGGACGTCGCGGTAGATGGTCCGCTCCGAGACCTCGAGCTCCTCGGAGAGGCGCGCGGCCGTCGTGATGCGGCGGCGGCGCAGCAGCTGGACGATCTGGAACAGTCGGTCGGCTCTCCGCATGGTGGCGCGCCCCCTCGCCGGCGCGGACGCGAGGCGCGTGGAGGGAGCCTAGCCCGGGGCTCCTGACAGCGAGCTGTCAGGAGCGTCGATCCGATCCGCGCCGGCCCGCCGGCGCCCGGGCTCCGCCTCAGCCGAGCGGCGCCGTGGGCCTCGGGCCGCCCTGGGGCCTGCCGCCCCCGGGCCGGTCGATGTCCTCGTCCTCGGGCCGGCGCGACAGGCGCGCGGCCGCGCGCTGGTAGAGCTCCGTGAGCGGCGCGCGATGCGCGGCGAGGAGGACCGTCGCCCCGGCCAGCCACAGCAGCGCGAGCGGCACGAGCGCCGAGGACGTCGTGTAGACGAGCACGGGGCGGAAGGCGCGCTCGCGCGTGACGAGCTCGCGGCTCGCCTGCACGGACCGCTCGTAGTCCGGGAGCGACAGCGCCACCGGCGTCACCCCCTCCAGCACGGCGCCGCCGGGCGCGAGCGAGCCGCCGCCCTTGGACGGTTCGTCGCCCTTGACGGCGCGCGGGGCCGCGGCCGGCGCCATGGCCGATTCGTACGAGTTCCACCGCTCCGACCGGTAACGCCCCGCCGAGACCGCGAAGAGCCCGACCAGGAGCGCGAGGCCGCCCGCGCCGAGCAGCACCACCATCGCGACCGCGCGGCTCGTGCCCCGGAAGAGCCGCCCGACGAGCCACGCCGCCCCGGCCGTCGCGATCCCGACCAGGATCGCCACGAACGTGGCGGGCGCCACGAACCACAGGCCCGCCATGATCAGCCCGCCCAGCGCCCGCAGCGCGCGCAGGCGCGCGCGGCTCGGCGCCCCGCCGGGGCGGACGGCGATCCACGCGGCCACGAAGCCGATCGCCACGGCGACGGCGTCGCCCGCGTCCGCGAACCACACCGGCCGGTCGCCGCCGAGCAGCGCGAGCGGCACCACGCGCTCGGGCAGCCCGACCGTGAGCGCCACCTCGCTCGCGGTGAGCGAGTAGCCCGGCATCGGCAGCTCCAGGGACCCGCCGAGCGGGCGCACCGCGGCCTGCCCCAGCGACTGCACCTGGATCCTGTGGCTCCCCGTCTGCAGGGGCACGAGGACCTCCTCCGCGGCGGCGCCCTGGTGCATGATCCGCTGCGCCTTGCCGTCGGTGGCGAGGAAGATCGGCCGCCCGCCGGGCGCGTAGGGCAGGTAATCGATCCCGTTGTTCTCGTAGGTCAACGCGTCGTCGGCCACGAGGTCGCCGCGCTCGGTCAGGATCAGGGTGCGGCGGTGCTCGCGCACCACCGCGGCGAGCACCTCGACGCCCGCGAGCGGCTCGACCGCGACCTCGACGCGCTGCCCGCGCTGGACCAGCAGCAGGCGCGACGTCGCCTGGGTCCGCGGGATCGGCGACTCGGCGGCGTCGACCTGGCGAGCGTCGCCCTTCACGGTGAGCCGGTGCTCCGCGTCCGACTCGAACAGCCACCACTCGTAGGCCGAGCGCGGGTCGGGCGAGAAGACGCCGACCTTCGGGAGCGTGCCCGAGATCGCCACCTCGGCGGTGCGGCCCGAGGTGGGCAGCACGAGCTCCTCGCCCTCGACCCGGAAGCCGCTCGCGCCGGAGACGTCGAGCACCTTCTCCCCGAACGCGAGCGGCAGGCGCACCACGCCGAGATCGGTGCCCGACCGCAGCACGAGCCGGTACTCGAAGCCGATCTCCCGCCCGACGCGCACCGCGCGCGAGAGCTGGAAGACCGTGGGGCCCGCGCTCTGCGCCGCCGCGCCCCCGTCGCGGCTGAAGTGGAGCGTCGCCCCCGAGAGGCCCGAGAGCTGCGCGCCCTCCGCGACCGAGCCGCCGGTGACGTCGGCCTCGAACGAGTTGAGCGGGCCGGCCACGAGCAGCGTGAGATCGCCGTCGAGCGACAGCGTGCCCCGGAGCACGAAGCGGCGCGCGGCGGTCCAGAGGTAGTAATGGTCGTTCTCGAAGCTGATCGGCGCGGCCTCGCGGCGCGACGCGGGCCGTCCGTCGTCGAGGATGGCCTCGATGCGGACGTGCGCCGGCGGCCCGAAGAGCGGCACCGCCACCGGGCCATCCGCGAGCACGCCGCCCGAGAGCTCGAACTGGAGCGGCCCCTCGCCCACCGCGCCGGTGATGCGCAGCCGGTCGAGCGCGTAACAGCGCTCCTCGCAGTGCCCCGGGCCGCGGCGCTGATCGACCCAGCGCGAGAGCATCTCCAGCTGACCTGCCCATGAGTCCGGCGGCGGCGACGACGCGTGCGCCGGCGCCGCGGCGGCCTTCGCCGCGGGCGCCGCGGGCGCCGCGCCCGCAGCAGGCGCCGCCGTCGCCTCTGCCGGCGCCTGCGCCAGCGAGAGCGAGGGGACGGCGAGCAGCAACAGCACCACGAGGAACCAGAAGAGCCTTGGAGGCGCGGCCTTGTTCCAGCGCGCTAGCGACATAGGGAGACTCCCTTCGTTGACCTGCCGAGCGAACGCGATGGCCGCCGCAGCGTCCTCATCAAACAGCGTAGCGAAAAACGACTGCAACAAAATCGACATGAGGGCTTGACAGTTAACGCGTCGCGTCGCAGTGTCGTTGCGTCGCGTTTGTGCCTCCGACGAGGCCACAGCGTGGGTCTGTCGGCTGGCATGGCCGCGCGGCGAGGCCCCTCGTTCCAGTGCACATCGCATCTTGCGTCCTCGCGAGAGCGGGCGATGTGCGAGGACGGTCGGCCTGTGCTCGATGGATCGTTTCTGTACGCCCGCGTCCGTCGCGGGGGGAACAACCGAGGTGGGAGGCAGATCATGAGTGAGACGCAGAGCATCACGGAGCCGAAGGTCGAGAACAGCGTGAACGGGAGCGCCGCGCCCGCGCATCAGGCCGACGCGAGCGCCGCGGCGCCGGCGACCAAGCCGCCTTTCATCGAGACGCTGCGCGAGCGGGGCACGTCCTGGGCAGGGGTGGCGATCGGGTATGGGCGGCTCGCGCTCGAGCACGCCGCGCGCGCCCTGGACCGGACGGCGGGGAAGCTCGGCGAGCTTCAAGAGAAGCTCAAGAAGGGTGACGTGGCCGCGGCCGAGGGCGCCCGCTGAACCACCGCCGAGCCAGCGCGCCGCCGAGGAGCGTTCATCAGGGCGCTTCCGGCGGCGCGGGGACCGGCGCGCCGCCGATGCCGACCGCGACGGCGTAGATCGAGCCGGACGCGCCCCCGACATAAAGGGTCCTCGCGTTGAAGCCGGGGCCCGATCCGAACTGCGCATTGGCGACCCCGGTCGGAAAGCTCGCCAGGAGCTCCGGCTCTCCCACGGCCGCCCCGCCCGCGTCGAGCCGCACGCGGTAGAGCTCTCTGTCCTTGTTATCGATCGTGTAGAGGTGACCGCACGTGTCGAGGGCGAGCCCGTCGAGCGTGGCCGACGCGATCGTGGCCACGAGCGAGGGCCGCGCGCCGGGGTCGGCGAGGTCGATCCTGCGGATCTCGCCGGCGGCGGCGTTGGTGTAGAACACGGCCTTTCGCGCCGGATCGAAGGCGATTCCGTTCGGCTGGCTCACCTCGGGGGCGCCGCTCGCGATCTCGTCGACCGTGGCGTCCGGGTTGAGGCGGAGCACGCGGCCGGCCGCGTGGTCGGTCGCCCAGACGTTGCCGTCGGCGTCCGCAGCGAGGCCGTTCGGCTCCTGGAGGCCCTCCACGTACTCGATGACGATGCCGGCCGCCGAGATCTGGACGACGTCGCCCTGGCCGGGCCGCGCGGCCACGAGGGTCCCGTCGGGCCGGTAGCGCAGCCCGAGCACGTTGCCCGGCAGGGACGCGAAGTTCGAGGTATGGCCCGAGGCCTCGTAGCGAACGATGTTCGGCCCCTGCTTGGCGACGAGGTAGCCCTGGCCATCGAACGCGAAGTCCTCGCTGCCGCTGAACACGTCCGTGACCAGCGTCGGCTCGAACGGCCCCGGCGCGACCGCCGCACACTCCCCCGTCGGCCCCGCGCCCACGCCCGCGCCCCCATCGCTGGCGCCTTCGCCGCCGCCCCCGCCTTCGCCGCCTCCGCCGCCTCCGCCGCCCCCGCTGCCCGAGCTCGCGCTGCTCGACGCCGTGCCCGCCCCGCTGCCCGACGTCGCGCTGGCCGCCCCGCCGATGTCGCCGCCGCACGCCGGCGGCGCACCGGAAAGGAGCAGCGCCCATCCGAGCAGCCGGTAACCTCGCTTCATCTACCTCTCCTCCTCGCGCCGCACACTACACGTCGCCTCCCGCATTGCCTACGGTCGACGGCGCTCGCGCCGCGCGGCGCCCGCCAGCAGCCCCCCGATCGCCGCAGCTCACGGCACGCTGCCCGGTCGAGGAGGCACTTCCGCCCCCGCGCTGCCCCAAAGGAAGACAGAGCGGGGGGCACCCGCACAGGAGACGGGCCCAGATCGGCGTTTTCGGCGCGCAGGCGTACTCACGTACGCCGAGCACCGAAAACGTCGAGGTGGGCCCGTCTCCGCAGCGGGTGCCCCCCCGCTCTAGTGACGGAAGCGAGTGACGATGATAACGCCCGCGCCGATGATGGCGGCCGCCGCCCACGTCGTCGCGGAGGCGCGCTCGCCGCCGAGCAGGATGCCGAGCGCGATGGCGACGATCGGGTTCACGTAGGCGTAGCTCGTCGCGATCGCCGGGCGCGTCCTCCGGAGCAGGAACGCGTACGCGCTGAGGGCCACGATCGACCCGAACACCGCCAGGTAGCCGAGGGCGAGGAGCGACCGCGCCGACGGCGGCGCCGCGAGGCGCTCGCCCGCGAGCGCGCTGATCCCGAGCATCACCGCGCCGCCCGCCAGCATCTCCGCCGCGACCGCCATGGGCCCGGCCGGCAGCGGCAGCGTGCGGCTGTACAGCGAGCCGAGCGCCCACGCCACGGGGGCCAGCACGATGAGCAGCGCCCCGGCGTGCGCGGCGTGGAGGTCGCCGCCGAGGTGGAGCAGCGCCGCGCCCGCGAACCCGACGAGGAGCCCGAGCCACTCGCCCCGGGAGACCTCCGGGGCCCCGGCCGACGCGCCCTCGCCGCGCCCGACCCGCACGGTGGTGAACAGCGCCAGCCAGAGCGGCATCGTGGACACCACGACCGCGGCGACGCCGGAGCTCACCCATTGCTGCGAGACGACGACCAGCCCGTTGCCGAAGACGAGCAGCAGCACCCCGACCCGCGCCGCCGCGCCCCACTCCCGCAGGGTCGGGCGCGGGACCCCGCGCAGCCGGAGCACGCCGTAGAGCAGCGCGCCCGCCGTCACGAAGCGCACCCCGGCCAGCAGGAACGGCGGCAGCGTCTCGAGCGCGATCGAGACCGCCAGGTACGTCGAGCCCCAGATCAGGTACAGCGCGGCGAGCGAGAGGAGCACGAGCCAGCTCCCCCGCGCCGCACCGAGCGCCCCGCGCGCGCGCTCGAGCGCCGCGCGCGCCGTCCGCCTCGCCTCGCCCGCGGCCACCGCGATCTGCGCCGGCTCGAGCGCCTCCACCACGAGGAGCCCGCGCCCCTCGCCGCCATAGCTGGCCCCCGCCTCCAGCACCACGTCGTCCGGCTCACCCTCGCGGGTGACCCAGACCGAGCCGGCGGTGCAGCTCAGGAGCAGCGGACCGCCCCGCAGGCGGTGCGTCCACAACCCCCCCTTCCCGAGCTCGATCCGCGACGACTCTCGGAGGCGCGACCGCGCCTCCGGAACAAGTGAGGTCAATTTCATGCCGCAGAGCTTGGGCTCGAGCGAGCGACCGGCACAGAGGCAGTCCGCCCGGCATTGAAGCCGGTACAGTTCGCCGAACGGGCAACTGTGCTGGTCCTCACGCCGGCCGGCTGTACCGGTACCGCAGCGCCCGCCCGGTTGTACACTCGTCCGTCGTGCAGGCGCAGGCGCCCATCGAAGCCGAGGACGAGGCCCACCTCTACGATCGCGTCGCCGCCCACATCGCCGATCTGATCGCGCGCGGCACGCTGCGGCCCGGCGACCGGATCCCGTCGGTGCGGCGGCTCAGCCGGCAGCAGGGGGTCAGCGTCGCGACCGTGCTGCAGGCGTACCTGCAGCTCGAGAACCGCGGGCTCATCGAGGCGCGCCCGCAGTCGGGGCACTACGTCCGCGCCCGCCGGGTCTCGGCGCTCCCCGAGCCGCGGGCCGCGCGCGCCTGCACCACCGCCACGCGCGTCAGCGTGAAGAGCCTCGTCTCCAAGGTCTACCGGGCATCCCGGGACCCGCACATCGTCCCGTTCGGCGCGGCGTGCCCGAGCCCCGATCTCCTGCCGACCGACAAGCTGAACCGGATCCTCGGCGCGATCGCGCGGAGCGCGGGCGGCGCCGGCGTCTCGTACGACCCGCCGCCCGGCCTGCCGGCGCTGCGGCGGCAGATCGCCCGGCGCTCGGTCGAGTGGGGCGTCGCGCTCTCGGCCGACGACATCGTGACCACGGTCGGCGCCATGGAGGGGCTCCACCTCTGCCTGCGCGCGGTCGCCCGCCGCGGCGACACGGTCGCGCTGGAGTCGCCGGCGTACTACGGGCTCCTCCAGCTCATCGAGAGCCTCGGCATCAAGGCGCTCGAGGTCCCGTCGCACCCCCGCACGGGCATGGACCTCGACGTCCTCGAGGAGATGCTGGGCCGCCACCGCATCAAGGCGTGCCTCGCGATCCCGAACTTCAACAACCCGCTCGGCAGCGCCATGCCCGACGAGGCGAAGGAGCGGCTCGTCGCGATGCTCGCGCGCCGCGAGGTGCCGCTCATCGAGGACGACATCTACGGCGACCTGCATTTCGGCGACGTGCGCCCCCGCCCGGCCAAGGCGTTCGATCGCAAGGGGCTCGTGATGCTCTGCTCGTCGTTCTCGAAGACGATGGCGCCGGGCTACCGGGTCGGCTGGACGGCCCCCGGCCGCTTCCTCGACGAGGTCGAGCAGCTCAAGTTCGGGCAGAGCGTGGCGTGCGCGACCTTGCCGCAGATGGCGATCGCCGAGTTCCTCGAGATCGGCGGGTACGAGCACCACCTGCGCACGCTCCGGCGCCGGCTCGCCGCCCAGGTCGCGCGCATGAGCGAGGCGATCGCCGAGCATTTCCCCCCCGGCACCCGCGTCTCGCGCCCCGCCGGCGGCTTCGTGCTCTGGGTCGAGCTGCCGCCCGGCGCGAGCGCGCTCGACGTGCACGAGCGCGCGCTCGAGCACGGCATCAGCGTCGCGCCGGGGCCGATCTTCTCGGCCAAGCACCGGTTCTCGAACTACATCCGGGTGAACTGCGGCTACCCGTTCACCGACCTCATCGAGCACGCGGTCCGGACGCTCGGGCGGCTCTGCGCGGAGGCGGCGGAGGGGTGATCCGCGGCGGCGTCCGGCGCGCGGGCCTGCTCGCCGCGGCGGGGGCGGCGCGGCGCGGCCGACGGCGTTGACGGGCGCGCTCTGGCTGCCGTACCCGCCCTGAAGTAGAACCTCGTCGCTCGCCACGAGCGCCCCGACGAGCCCACGACCTTGCGTCCCAGACACCCCGCGCCCCGTCCTTCGCCCGCGCCCCCGCCGCCGCCTGCGCGCCGTGCCTCCG
Organism: Sorangium sp. So ce836; assembly: GCF_028553905.1. Classification (NCBI taxonomy): domain Bacteria; kingdom Pseudomonadati; phylum Myxococcota; order Polyangiales; family Polyangiaceae; genus Sorangium; species Sorangium sp. So ce836. Next base: position 9,777,630 of record NZ_CP102233.1, read on the forward strand.
GGCCCGCGCGCGCGGCCGGGCCCGCGCACGCGGCCCGCGCCTCGACCCCGCGCGCGGCGCGCCCCGCGCGCGCCCGTGCGGCCTGGACGCTCGCCGCCCTGCTCTCGGCCGCGCCCGCCTGCCGCGCCGGCGCGGCCGCCTCGCCGGGCGCGCCGGCGCCCGAGACGCTGCGCCCGCTCCCGGATCGCATCGACGGCAGCACCCTGCTCGGCAGGGACGCGCAGCGCGCCGCGCAGGCCGGCGCGGGCCCGCTCCGGGTGATCGGCGCGGACATGGTGTCCGACGGCGATCGGCTCGGCGCCTTCGTCGAGGTGCCCGCCGGCGACTGCATGCTCGCGATGGCCCGCGTCTCGCCGACGATCGGCGACGTCGACCTGTTCGCCTTCGAGGACGACGGCAGCGCCTTCTCCACGGACGAGGCGGCCGACGCGCGCGCCTCCATCCTCGTCTGCCCCCCGCACCCGCGGCGGCTCTACGTCATGGCGCGCGTCATGTCGGGCGCCGGGGCGGTCAGCGTCGGCGTGCAGGGCGTGCCGGTCCAGGCGGCCGACGCGGTCGCCCGCGCCGTGGGCGCGCGCGGCCGGGCCGGCGACGAGAGCGGGCGGCTCGAGTCGTGGCCCGGCCTCGAGGCGAAGGTCCGCGCGCACCGCGGCGCCGTCGGCGCGCGCTGGGAGGACGTGCGGCGCGTCGCGCTGCCCGTCGGCTCGAGGACCGCGAGCCGCATCGGGGCCACCCTCGACGGCGGCCGCTGCGTCGACGTGCTCGTCTCGCCGAGCGACGAGGTCGCCTCGCTCGAGGTCGTCGCCGAGGACGAGACCGGCAGGATCGTCGCGCGCGCCCGCGAGCGGGGCCAGGATCGCGTGCTGCTCCTCTGCTCGACGGTCTCGATCGAGCTCTCGATCGCGGTCCGCTCGCGCGGCACCCAGGGCCTCGTGGCCGTGGTCATCGGCCGCTCCCAGCCGGGCGCCGAGGCGGAGATCTCCGGGGCCACGCCGATCGAGCGGGTGACCGAGGGCCGCGATCTCGCCGAGGTGCGGGCGGACCACGGCCGCGCGCTCGCCGGCCGGGGCTACGGCGCGCCGCGCGTGTCGACCGGGGCCGCGCGGCTCGGCAGCCGGACGACGCTCCCGATCGAGCTGCCGGCCGGCTGCGCCCGGATCGACGTGCTGGCCGGCAGGCCGCTCGCCGACGTGCTCGCCGAGCTGTGGAGCGACGCGCACGCCCTGCTCGGCCGCGCCCGGGGCGGCGCGCGGGCGACGCTCTTCGCCTGCGGGAGCGGCGGCCCCGCCCGGATCGACGTCGAGTCGATGGCGCAGCCTGGCCCGTTCGCCGTGGAGGTCCGCAAGGAGCCCACGGCCCCGCCGGCGCTCGTCGCGCACCCGCTCGCCGCCGCGAGGCTGCTCGGGCGCATGAGCGCCGCCGGCCTCACCGACGCCGCGGCGGCCGCCGGGGCGCAGGCGGTGGCGCTCGACGCCTCGCGCCTCAAGATCCTCCCGCTCCAGATCCCGGCGAACACGTGCGCCGAGGTGATCGCGGCGCTCGACGCCGGGGGCGCCGGCGTGGATCTGCGCCTCGTCGACACCTCGACCGGGGAGAGCTCGCTCGCCCGCGCGCGCCACGTCGTGTCCGACAGCCGCTGCGCCGGCGCGTCGCCCGTCCCCGCGTCGATCGAGCTCAGGCTCGCCGACGGCAAGGGGGAGGCGCTCGTGCTGACCCGCACCTCGGCCCGATCGCCGTCGCCCTGACGGCGTCGCGGGGCGCCGCTCCCCCGCGTCGCGGGCGTCGCTCCCCCGAGGCTTGACAGCGGAGACGTCGGAACCCTCAGATACCTCCGAGAGGCCCTTCGATGTCCTCGGGTCGCTTCGCCATCGCCACGCACGCGCTCGCGCTGCTCGCGCAGACCGAGGAGAGCTGCGCGAGCGACGCGCTCTCCGCGAGCATCAACACGAACCCGGCGTTCCTGCGGCGCATCCTCGTGCGGCTGTCGCAGGCCGGGCTCATCGAGGCGCGGGAAGGCCGCGCCGGCGGCTACCGCCTGGCGCGGCCGGCGAAGAAGATCCGGCTGAGCGAGGTGTACGCCGCCGTGGAGCCGGAGGGCGCCATCGCGCCGAGCCCGTGCGAGCCGAACGCGAGGTGCCCGATCGGCGCGGGCATCCAGCGCGCGTTCGACGAGGTCGCCGAGGCGGCCAACGAAGGGCTGCTGCGCGGCCTCTCGCAGAAGACCGTCGCCGACATCGCGCTGCGGGCGCAGCACCTCGGCCGCCCGGCGCCGGCGCCGATCAAGGCCGGCTGATCGCGCCGGCCCCCGCCCCGCGCGGCGCCTCCCCTCCCCTGGCGGAAACTGAAACCGTGTTTATAACAGTTCATGCGAGCGTGGCCGTCGAGACCGGGCCGGCGTCGAGCCGGCGATCGCGGCCAGGGCCGCTCGCCTCCGAGTTGAGCTGAAAGGACAGCGCCATGGGCAGCAGCAACGTCATCGAAGTCAACGACCTGAATTTCGCTCAAGAGGTCCTGGAGACCGATACACCGGTGCTCGTGGACTTCTCCGCGTCCTGGTGCGGCCCCTGCAAGCGGCTCGCGCCGATCGTCGATGAGATCGCGGCGGAGACGGCGGGTCAGGTGAAGGTGGTCAAGCTCGACATCGACGCGTCGCCCGCGGCCACGAAGCGCTTCGGGATCCGCGGCGTCCCGACCGTGGTCGCCTTCCAGAACGGCGAGCCCCTGGGGCGGCACGTCGGCCTCGCGAACAAGAAGACGCTGCTCGCGCTCGTCGGGCGCTGAGGCCATCCGCCGGCCGAGCGCGCCGCGCCTCCGCCGGCGCCGCACCGCAGATCACCGCCGATCGTCCGCGTCGTGATGCTCCCCACACACGGCGCGGAGGCCGCGCGGCGCCGTGCGCGGGCGCCCGACATCGACCTTCATTTCACGCGGGCTGCGCGCTTTCACCCGATCTGCGCGCGTGGTGCGCGGCGCAGCACGGCTCGTCCGTTGTCTTCCACGGACGCAGCACCCCGTTGACATCACCACCCGATACGAGATCCTTTCGCCAAGGAAGCCCAGCATTCCGCGGCGGTGCTCGCGGCCGTCCGTCGAGGCCGTCCGGGGGTCACCACGCGGGGCCCTGCCGGTGTGGGGTGTTGCTGGCACGGCGCGACTGGCCTGGCTTCCCGAAGGCCATGGCTCTGTTCGACGACGATTTCGAGACGCTCGAGCAGCTCCCCGAGATGCGAAAATCTCGCGGAAAGGGCGGGGATTCGCACGGCCAGACCCCGACGCCGGTCAACCCCGGCCGCGCCCGGGCGGAGCTCGCGGACCTCACGAGCGACGGCCCGCGCTACGAGGTGCGCTCGCTGCTCGGCGTCGGAGGGATGGGGGAGGTCCACTTCTGCAGGGACCGCCGCATCGGCCGCGACGTGGCCATGAAGGTCATCCGCGCGGAGCACCAGGGCGACACGACGCTCCGCCACCGGTTCCTGCGCGAGGCCCGGGTGCAGGGCCAGCTCGAGCACCCCTCGATCGTGCCGGTCTACGACCTCGGCGTGGACGCCAAGGGCTCGGCGTACTTCACGATGAAGCGCCTCCGGGGCCTCACGCTGGCGAGGATCCTGAACGAGCTCCGCGAGGGCGACGCGACGGCGCTGCAGAGCTTCTCGCGCCGCAAGCTGCTGACCGCGTTCTCGTCCATCTGCATCGCCGTGGACTTCGCGCACTCGCGCGGCGTGCTCCACCGCGACCTCAAGCCCGCCAACATCATGCTCGGCGACTTCGGCGAGGTGTACCTGCTCGACTGGGGCGTCGCGAAGCTCATCGACACGCCGTACCAGACCATCGACATGGGGGAGGACCCCATGAGCACGAGGACCATCCCGGGCGACGTGCTCGGGACCCTCGGGTACATGTCGCCGGAGCAGGCGCAGGGGTGCGTCGACACGCTCGACGCGCGCAGCGACGTGTACTCGCTCGGGGCCATCCTCTTCGAGCTCCTCACGCTCAAGCCGCTGCACCCGAAGAAGGATCGCAACGAGATGCTCGACTCGCTCCTGCACGGCGCGGACGCGCGCGCGTCGGTGCGCGCGCCCGAGCGGGAGGTGCCGCCGGAGCTCGACGCCATCTGCGTGCGGGCGACCCGGCGCGAGCCGTCCGAGCGCTACCCGACCGCGCGCGCGCTCTACGAGGCGGTCGAGCGCTTCCTCGACGGCGACAAGGACGTGGAGCTCCGCCGCGACCTCGCGGCGCGGCACGCGGGCCTGGCCGAGGAGAAGGTGGAGAGGGCGCTCGCCGGCGGCAAGGAGGCCGAGAGCGCCCGCAAGACGCTGCTCAGCGAGGTCGGCCAGGCGCTCGCGCTCGATCCGTCGAACGAGCGCGCCCTGGAGACGCTCCGGCGCATCCTGACCGAGCCGCCGCGCGAGATGCCGCAGGAGGTGCTCGCCGAGCTCGACGCGGCCGCGGCGGCGCGGCACCGGCTGCAGCTGCACGCGGGCATCCGCGCCGAGCTGCTCGCGACGGCGATCGCGACGCTCGTGGCCGCGGTGTGGCTGGGCATCCGCGAGTGGCAGGTCTTCGGCTTCATCCTGGGCTTCACGGCCCTGGCGGCGCTGATGAAGTTCATCGCGGCGCGCCTCGTGCACCGCCGGTCCGCGGAGTGGTACGCCTACGCCGGGTTCGTCTTCAACGTGCTCAGCTTCCTGTGCATCGGGCGCGGCTTCGGCCCGCTGCTCTTCATGCCGATGCTCCTCGTGATCTTCACGTACGGCAACTCGTTCACGTACCGGACGGCCTACCGCGTGGCCGTCGTCGTGACCGGCTGCGTCGCGGTGCTGGCCGCCGCGTGGATCGAGTACTCGGGCATCCTGCCGCGCTCGTACGAGTTCACGGACGGCGCGATGGTCATCCTGCCCCAGGCCGTCGAGCACTCGAAGGTCCCGACGATCACGGCGCTGACGCTGACCACCCTGTTCATGCTGGTCGTGCCGGCGTTCATGATGGGGCAGCACCAGCACGCGCTCCGGGACGCGGAGCGGCGCGCGTTCCTGCAGGCGTGGCAGCTCCGCCAGCTCCTGCCGGAGCGGGCCCAGCCGGGCGCCGTGGCCAGCCCCGCATCGGCGCACACCACGCAGCGCCGGAGGCGCCCGCGCCCGGCCGAGTGACCGCCGCGTCAGTCCATGGGCCAGACCGCGAGGACCCAGACGGGCGAGCCGCCGCGCGCGGACACGCGGAGGGCGGCGCTCTCCTCGATCTCGGAGCAGAAGGCCACGCCGGCGCCCTCGCCGCCCTCGCCGGCGTCGTCGCGCGCGGCGCGGTCGCCCAGCTCGACGGAGATCCGGAGCGCGCGCATCTCGCCCCGCGCCAGCGCCGCCGCCGCGAAGTAGCAGCGGCCCGGCTCGACCTCCACGGGGACGAGCGTGTCGCCCTGCGCGCCGACGGCCTCGGCGATGGCCTGCGCGCGCGGCGCGGGCGCGTGGCGGCGCTTCAGCGCGGCGGCCAGGTTGCCCCGGGCGCGCGCGCCGAAGTACCCCGGCACGTGCGGCGGCATCGGCCACTGCGCGTCGGACAGCACGACCTTGACCGGGCCCGCGGCGCCGAGGAACGGCACCTCGACGACCCCGGACCCCCCGAGGCAGAAGTCGAGCCGCGCGTCGGGCGCGTCGGACCGGTCGCGATCGAGCAGCCGCCCCGTGCCCGCCTCGCGCGCCTCGGCGTCCAGATCGGTCGCGCGGCGCACGGTGGCGCTCGGGACCTCGGCCATCAGGTCGAGCCGGTGACAGCCCTCGGCGAGCTTGACCGAGAACTGCCCCGTCCCGACCGTCGAGGCGCGCATGTCGAGCGGCGCGACGCGCGGCGCCCCGTCGGCGCGGGCCCGGCGCGCGGCGCGCGCGACGCGGGCGTCGAGCGGCCCCGGCTCGGCCGGCCGCCCCGGGTCGCCGCGCGGCGCGACGGGCCCTGACACGCGCTCCGGCAGGATCGACTCGAGCCGCTCCGGCGGCCCGCTCGACGCCGCGACCACGACCTCGAAGGCGCCCCGCGGCGACAGCACCTCGAGCGCCACGCGGCGCAGCGTCTCGCGCGCGTCCCCGCACCGGACGATCGCCGCGGCCCCGGCGACGCTGTGGATGCGGCGCTCGTCCTCGGGATCTTGGCCGCGCAGGCGGTGCACGAGCCCCTCGAGGGCCGACAGCTCGCCCGAGGACGACTCCGGCTCGAGCGTGAAGTCCACGATGCGCGGCGCGAGGAACGCGACGGCGAGGCACTCCTCCGCCTTCGGCGCGACCGCGCCGCTCGCGCCGGTCGCGCGGCCCGCGCTGGCCGCGCCGCTCGCGCCGCTCGCGCTGACCGCGCCAGGCGCGCCGGCCACGCCGGCCACGCCGGCCGGCGGCGGGTCGATCGCCACCACCCGGAGGCGGCCGTGCTCGACGAAGATGGGGGGGAGCCGCGCGACGCGCGCGCCCGAGAGCGACCACATCCGCGCGACGCGCGCGGCGTCGTCGCCGAGGTCCGCGCGCGCCGGCGCCCCCACGGTGAGGCCGGCGAGCGCGGTCAGGGCCGCGAGGGCCGCGCCGCGCGCGGCGCCGGCGGCAGCGCGGCGGCCCCGCTCGACGAGGCCGCGCGCCGCCGCCATCAGGCCGGGAGGGCTACGACGATTTGCGCATCGCCTCGATGAGGATGCGCGCGACCTCCGGACGGGAGAACTCCGGCGGCGGCAGCTCGCCGCGCTGGAGCAGCTCGCGCACCTTCGTGCCCGACAGGTTGACCTGCGTCGACGCGTCGCCCGGCGCCGTCTTCGCGGTGGCCATCGCTCCGACCACCGTCGAGTAGAACGCGTTCTCGAAGTTGAGCGTCGTGATGCCGAGCTCTCCGGGGCTGAAGGCATTGAAGATCTCCTGCGCGTCGTACGTGCCGTAATAGCTTCCGACGCCGGCGTGGTCGCGCCCCACGATGAAGTGCGAGCAGCCGTAGTTCTTGCGCGCGAGCGCGTGGAAGATCGCCTCGCGCGGGCCCGCGTAGCGCATCGCCGCCGGGTAGATCGAGAGCAGCACGCGATCCTTCACATAGTACTTCGCGATGAGCTCCTCGTAGCAGCGCATCCGCACGTCCGCCGGGATGTCGTCCGACTTCGTCGCGCCGACGAGCGGGTGGATCATCAGCCCGTCGCAGATCTCCAGCGCCGTCTTGGTGATGAACTCGTGCGCCCGGTGGATCGGGTTGCGCGTCTGGAAGCCGACGATGCGGCGCCACCCCTTCTCGGCGAAATACGCCCGCGTCACCGCCGGGCCCCGGTCGTACGCCGGGAACGGCGACTCGACCGGCCGCTCCAGCACGCGGATCTCGCCGCCGACGTACACGGGGCCCGTGCCCATCAGGTAGGCGACGCCCGGGTGCTTCGTCTCGGTCGTCCGGAACACCTCCTGCGCCTCGAGCTCCTTGTTCGGCCGCCACTTGTCGCTCAGCTCGATGACCGCCACGATGCGGCCGTCGCGCGCGCGGAGCGCGGCCTCGGACCCGACGCGGAGCCCCTCGGCCGCCTGCTCCGAGACGGCGAGCGTGATCGGCATCGACCACGGCAGGCCGTTCTCGAGCCGCATCTCGCGCACCACGCGCAGGTAGTCCTTCGAGTTCATGAAGCCGCGGAGCGGCGAGAACGCGCCGATCGCGATCATCTCGACGTCGCTCTCGGTCCGCTCGTCGAGCGCGATGACCGGCAGCCCCTTCGCCCGCTCGGCGAGCGACGCCTTCTCCGCGCCCTCGGCCCACCGGTTCACGAGCTCGCCGCCGTGCGGCGCGATGAGCCCGCGGGCGCCGGCCGCCGCCGCCCCCGCGGCTGCAGCGCCGGACACCGCGACCGCGGCGCCGCGGCGCGGGACGTACCCGAGCTCCTCGAGCTTGGCGAGGATCTTGGCGAGGCCCTCCTCCTTGGTCTCCTTGTCGGTGTAGACGACCACCTCGGGGTTCTCGGGCGCCTCGTACGGGTCGTCGATGCCCGTGAAGTTCTTGATCTCGCCCGCGAGCGCCTTCTTGTAGAGCCCCTTCGCGTCGCGCTCGGCCAGCACCGGGATCGGACAGGAGCAGTACACCTCGACGAAGCGCGGGTTCTGCGCCCGCTGCTCGTCACGGATCGCCTTGTACGGGCTGATGGCCGCCGTCATCGCGCACGCGCCCGACCGGGCGATGAGCTTCGCCACGTATCCGATCCGCCGGATGTTCGTATCGCGGTCCTCCTTCGAGAACCCGAGGCCCTTCGAGAGGTTCGTGCGCACCTCGTCGCCGTCGAGCACCTCGACGTGGACGGAGCGGGCGCGGAGCTCGGCCGACAGCATCGCCGCGAGCGTGCTCTTGCCCGCGCCGCTCAACCCGGTGAACCAGACAACAAAACCTGACATTTAGGCAACTCCTTCGATGATCGAGTGACAACTGCGGAATCGGCCTCTCTGGGCCTGGGGAGCGGAACCCTGCAAGCGGGTGCGGGCAGCGCGAGGACGGCGGACGCGCCCCGGCGCGATGAGCTCAATCGATGACGGAGAACGTCGACGCGACGAACGCGGCGCCGTCCCAGACGAAGAGGCGGTGCTCGGCGATGCGGGGCTCGCCCCCGTCGCCGGAGCCGCCGCGCACGCTCGTGACGAGGAACGCGAGCGGGAACGCCGGCCCGGGCCCCATCACGATCGCTCCGCCCTCCTCGGCCGGCGGCTCGCCGCCGCTCATCATGGCGGCGTCGGTCGGGCTGAAGTAGGCGCCGGCGTCGAGGTGCGAGTGATAGAGCACCTTCACGGGGCGACCCTCCGCGGCCCCCCTCTCGACGGCGTCCGAGAAGCGCTTGCCGTTGAAGTCGAAGAACGTCCGCGCCGTCCGGAAGTACCGCTCCGGATCGACGGCGTGGAGCTTGTTCGCGATGTTCTCCATCCGGACGTGCTCGTCGCAGAGCAGCGCGTCGCCCGCGGGCCCCTTCAGGTACCCACAGGCCTCCTCGTCGCGCGCGTACCCGGCGAGCGCTTCGGCCTCGACCGCCTTGAGGACGGCCGCCGTGAGGACGACCCCGCCGGCGGTCCACGGGTGAGACATCACCATACGTAACGCTTCTCCCATTTCATGGGCGCAAAGTAGCGGTCGCCCCGGTCCGGGACAATCGCCACCACGCACCCTCCCTGCTGTTCGCGGTGCAGGCGCTTCGCCACCTCGAAGGCCGCGAAGACGGCCGCGCCGCCCGAGTGTCCGACGTGCAGCGCCTCCTCGCGCGCGAGGCGATCGGACATGTCCCAGCCCTCCTCCGTCGTGATCCGCATCGTCTCGTGGTACGCGCCCGCGTCGTGGATGGCGGGCACGAGCGAGCTCGGGAGGTGCTTGAGCCCCTCGAGCCCGTGGAGCGCGTCCGCGGGCTCCACCGCGATGCAGCGGATCGGCCGGTGGTGCTCCCGGAGCCGCCGGCTCGTCCCGACGATGGTGCCGCTCGTGCCGACCCCGGCCACGAAGTGCGTGATCCGGTCGCCGACCGCCTCGAGGATCTCCCGCGCGGTGCCGTGGTAGTGGGCGAGCGGGTTGTCCTCGTTCGAGTACTGGTCCGGGTAGAAGTACCTCTCCGGATCCGCCTCGACCAGGGCGCGCACGTGGCGGATCGCGCCGTCGGAGCCCTCCATCGGGTCGCTGAAGATGAGCTCCGTGCCGAACGCGCGCGCGATGTCCTTGCGCGCCTTGGACACGTTCGACGGCATGACGAGCGCCACCTTGAAGCCCATCGCCGCGCCGAAGAGCGAGTAGGCGACGCCGGTGTTGCCGCTGGTCGAGTCGATGAGCGTCTTCTGGCTGGTGAGGCGGCCGTCGGCGGCGGCGCGGCTCATCATCCGCAGCGCGGCGCGGTCCTTCACCGAGCCGCCCGGGTTCGTGAACTCGAGCTTCGCATACACCTCGACCGAGGGCGCGTCGCGGCCGATGCGCGACAGGCGCACGAGCGGCGTGTCGCCCACGGCGTCGACGACCGACGCGATCCGGCGGGAGCGGGCGAGGGAGAGCCTCATGACGGCTTGCCCTCCGCCGCGCCGCCCTGCCCCGCCCCGGCGCCGCCCCGGCCGAGCGCGGCCCGCATCTCGGCGAGGGCCGCCCGCGCCCCGGCGAGCACCGCCCGCGCGGCGGGCGACGCGACGAGGTCCGCGGGCGCGAGCGCGTCGACGTCGAGCGCGCCCTCCGCGAGCGCGCCGAAGCCGGCCCCGCGCGCGTAGCGCTCCGCCACCTCGCGCGCGAGCGGCGGCGCGCCGTCGCCGCGCCCGCCGAGCACGCGCGCCGTCGCCGCCCCGAGCCTCGCCTGTCCCTCTGGACCGATCTCCGCGAGCAGCACCTGGCGGAGATAGCGCGGGTCGTCCACCTCAGCCCCCGGCGATCGCGGGGACGATGGCGACCTGATCGCCGCCCTTCACGGGGGTCTTCAGCCCGTCGAGGAAGCGGATGTCCTCGTCGCCGACGAAGATGTTCACGAAGCGCCGCACGCCCTTCTCGTCGAGGAGCCGGTCGCGGATGCCCGGGTAGCTCTTCTCGAGGTTCTCGATCAGCTCGCCGACGGTGCCGCCGGCGGCTTTGACCTCGTCCTGCCCGCCGGTGAGGGTGCGAAGGGGGGTCGGGATGCGGACGGTCGCGGTGTCAGCCATGGTCATGCTCTCCAGTGTTGAGGTGGGTCGGGGATCCGCTCTCGCGGTCCCCTTCAACGTGGGTCGGGGATCCGCTCTCGCGGTCCCCTTCAACGTGGGTCGGGGATCCGCTCTCGCGGTCCCCTTCAACGTGGGTCGGGGATCCGCTCTCGCGGTCCCCTTCAACGTGGGTCGGGGATCCGTTTTCACGGCCCCCTTCAACGTGGGTCGGGGATCCGCTCTCGCGGTCCCCTTCTGCAGCACACGAGATCACGTAACGGGACGCGTCGATGGTCGCGATGTCGGCGCGCTCGCCGCACAGGGCGCAGGCGGGGCGGGCGGCCACGGGGACGCTCCGCAAGGTGTCCGCGAGGCCGTCGTACGTCGCGATCCGGCCGTAGACCGACGCGTCGCCCGCCAGGATCGCCAGCGCCCGGTCCGCCGCGAGCGCGCCGGCCACGCCGCACACCGGGCCCGCCACCCCGGCCGTCGCGCAGTCCGGCGCGTTCCCCGTCGGCAGGTCCTCGAACAGGCAGCGGTAACAAGGCCGCCCCTCCGCCGCGACCGCCATCACCGTCGTGCGCCAGCGGATCGCCGCCGCATGCACCACCGGCGTCCTGGTGAGGCGGCACACATCGGCGATCAGGAACCGCGTCGCGAAGTTGTCGGTCGCGTCGACCACGACCGAGACGCCCGGCATCAGGGCGGCCGCCGCGCTCGGCGTGAAGCGGCCGTACCGCCGATCGACCCGGAGCGTCGGATGCCGGCGGCGCAGCGCCTCGGCGAAGGCGTCGAGCTTCGGGCGGCCGATGTCGTCGGTGTCGAACAGGATCTGCCGGTGCAGGTTCGTGACCTCGACCTGGTCGTCGTCGGCCACCCGGATCTCCCGCACGCCCCCCGCGGCGAGCGCCAGCGCTGCCGGCGCCGCGATGCCCCCCGCCCCGACGAGGAGCACGCACCCGCGGACCGTCGCGCCGTCGCCGTCGCTCATCGGAAGTACTCGTCCAGGCTGAAGTACCGCTCGCCGGTGTCGCACAGGACCGTCACGACGTTGGCGTCGGGGCCGAGCTCGCGCGCGACGTCGAGCGCCACCCGCACCGCGGCGCCGGCGCTGATGCCGACGAGCAGCCCCTCCTGGCGGGCGAGCGCCGCCTTCGTCTCGTACGCGGCGCGATCGCCGACCGTGCGCACCTCGTCCACCACGCCCGGATCGTAGTTCGCCGGGACGAACCCCGCCGCGAGCCCCTGGATCTTCGTGGGCCCGCGCTCGCCGCGCGAGATCGTCGCGCACGACTCGGGCTCGACCGCGATGACGCGCGTCCCGGGGCGCAGCCGCTTGAGCACGCGCCCGACGCCGCTCACCGACCCGCCCGTCCCCACCCCCGCCACGAACGCGTCGATCGTCAGCGACTGCCGCGGGCCGGGCCGCTCGGGCCCGTCGAGGCCCGCCATCGCGTGCAGGATCTCGCGCGCGGTGGTCTCCGCGTGGACGCGCGGGTTGTCGGGGTTGTCGAACTGGCCGAGGATGACCGCGCCCGGGATCTCGGCCGCGAGCCGCTGCGCCTTGTCGATGGCGCCCTCCATCTGCAGCTCGGGCTCGGTCAGCACGACCTCCGCGCCGTAGGCCTCGAGCAGCTGGCGGCGCTCGAGGCTCATGCTCGCCGGCATCGTCAGGATGCACCGGTACCCCTTGGCCGCGCACACGATCGCGAGCCCGATCCCGGTGTTCCCCGACGTCGGCTCGATGACCACGCCGCCCGCGCCCGGGCCGAGCAGCCCGCGCGCCTCGGCGCCCTCGATCATCGCGAGGCAGATCCGGTCCTTCAGCGAGCCGCCCGGGTTCTGCTGTTCGGCCTTCCCGAAGACGCGCCCCCGGGGCGTCGCCGCGTCGACGCGGCGGATCTCGAAGAGCGGCGTGTCGCCCACGAGGTCGAGCACGCTGTCGACGACGCGCGGGTGCGAGGGCAGCGGGGGCAGCTCGGCCGCCCCCGCGGGTGCGCGGGGGACGCCGGAGGACGGGTCGGCTCGGTCAGGGCTTCTCATGGGAGGTCGGCTCAAATCACGTAGGTCGACCGCTCCGGCCGCCCCTTGCGGCGCACGCCGAGCTCGACCCCGCGCTCGCAGACGTCGGCGATCGACACCGCGTCGAAGCAGCGCTCGATCGCGAGCGCCAGATCGTGGAACACGGCCGTGGGCGGGTCGAGCGTCGAGCTCTCCGGGTTGCCCTCGTCGTCCGGCGCGATCACCGCGACCGGCCCCTCCAGGGCGCGGACGACGTCGCCCAGGCTGATCTCGCTCGCGGGCCGCGCCAGGTGATAGCCCCCGCGCGGGCCGCGCTTCGAGCTGATGAGCCCGGCCTTCTTCAGGTCCTGGAAGATCTGCTCCAGGAACCGGGCCGGGATGAGCTCTCGCTCCGAGATCTCGCGGATCTGCGTCGGCCGCCCGTCGTTGTGGAACGCGATATCGAACAATGCGCGCACACCGTAGCGACCCTTGTTCGAGAGCTTCACCGCCAGTCCTATGCATTGGTACATCGGGGAAGTCAAGAACCGCACAATCTGCGCTTCTTTCCGTGCGACACGGCACCCGAACAGCGCACAGAAACCGGCTGGCTCGGCGAAATTGACAGCCGAGGTTCACCGTTCGCCGCGCCACGGCGAGCGGGCTCTCGGCTTCCTGTTGAACCGGATGGGACGGGTTCAGTAGCTTCGAGTGGTTCGAGGCTGCGAGTCGCCGCGCGTGCCGGAGGGCGCGCGGGACCCGATCGACGCTTCCGCGTCGCACGGTTCGGGCTGCGGCGCACCAACCCAGGAGTCGGCCGGTGGCTTTCTATCAAGACCCCCCATCACTCGGGAACCAGTACGACGACGACCGCGTCTTGCGGTCCTACCTCGCGCGGGTGCTGCCGCGCGAGGTGGCCGCGTCGATCACGCCCTCGCTGCGGGAGATGGGCGAGCTCTCGGGCGGCCGCCTCTACCGCCTGCAGCTCGCCGATCGCGAGAACGAGCCCGAGCTCACGTCGTGGGACGCCTGGGGCAAGCGCGTCGACCGGGTCGAGGTGACGCAGCTCTGGAAGGAGGCCGCGCGCATCGCCTGCGAGCACGGGGTCGTCGCGACGGCGTACGAGCGGGCCCACGGCGCGTTCTCGCGCGTCCACCAGTTCGCGCTGGCGTACCTCTTCGACGCGTCGAGCGACGTCTACACGTGCCCCCTGGCGATGACCGACGGCGCCGCGCGGGCGCTGCTCGCGAGCGACAACCGCGCCCTCATCGACCGCGCGGTGCCCCGCCTGACGAGCCGCGACCCGGCGCGCGCCTGGACGTCGGGCCAGTGGATGACCGAGCGCACCGGCGGCTCGGACGTGGGGCGGAGCGAGACCGTGGCGCGGCCCGGGCCGGACGGGGCGTACCGGCTGTACGGGACGAAGTGGTTCGCCTCGGCGGCCACGTCCGAGATGGCGCTCGCGCTCGCGCGCCCCGAGGGCAACCCGGAGGGCAGCCGCGGGCTCGCGCTGTTCTACGTCGAGCTCGCGGGCGAGGAGGGGCGCCGCGAGGGCGTGCTGCTCAACCGGCTGAAGGACAAGCTCGGCACCCGCAAGGTCCCCACCGCCGAGATCACCCTCGACGGCGTCCTCGCCACGCCGATCGCGGGCCTCACGAACGGCGTCCGGGCGATCGCGCCGATGCTGAACGTGACGCGGACCTGGAACGCGATCGCCGCCGTCGCGGGGATGCGCCGGGGGCTCGCGCTGGCGCGCTCCTACGCCCAGCGCCGCGCCCTGTTCGGCGCGACGCTGGCCGAGAAGCCGCTGCACATGGACACGCTCGCCGAGCTCCAGGCCGAGTTCGAGGGCGCCTTCCACCTGACCTTCCGCGCGATCGAGCTGCTCGGGCGCGAGGAGACGGGGTCGCTCACCGAGTCGGAGGCGAAGCTCCTCCGGCTGATGATCCCGATCGCGAAGCTCACGACCGCGAAGCAGGCGGTGTCGGTGCTGAGCGAGGTGCTCGAGGCGTTCGGCGGGGCGGGCTACATCGAGGACACGGGGCTGCCGCGCCTCCTGCGCGACGCGCAGGTCCTGCCGATCTGGGAGGGCACGACCAACGTGCTCGCCCTCGACGCGCTGCGGGTGATCCTGAAGGACGGCTCGCTCGACATCCTCGCGGCCGAGGTGGCGCGCCTCCTCACCGGCGTGGTCGAGCCGAAGCTCGCCGAGGCCGAGACGGCGGCGTCGCGCGCGGTGTCCCACGCCCGCGCGTGGATCAAGGAGATGGCCGCCACCGACCGCCCCGGCCTCGAGGCCGGCGCCCGCCGCGTCGCGATCACCCTCGGCCGGGCGCTGTCGCTCGCGCTGCTCGTGCGGCACGCGGCGTGGGCCATGGACCGCGAGCGAAGCCGGGCCGCGCTGGCCGCCGCCATCCAGTTCGAGCGCAACGGGGTCGACTGCATCCGCGACCACGACCCCGACACCGTCCAGACCCTCGCCGAGACGGCGCGGCAGAAGCCCGCCACCTGAACAGACGGCGCCCCACACGGCCCTGAACAGCGCCCGCCGCCGCCGGGCGCCGCGCGCCGGTCTCGGCCGCCGTTCCGCCCCGCCTCGCGAGCCCACGACGATTTTTCCGCCGGTTCCACGCGTTCTGATCGCGCAGAATTAATGTGTATTTTCGGATAGTTGCGGATGACGTGACGTCGCCGGAGGCGGACGACTTTTGTCCTACCGGCGTGCAAAGGCACTAGACGGAACTACCTGAACGGGCATACAGTAATCCGTAGCTGCGGCGCTGAACGCGTGCCCGACGGGGGCGGCGTGCGGGCGGTCCTGCCCCTCGGGGCCGGGGCCGCGCGCGCGGCGTCCCCGGTGGGGTGAGATCCGCCTGCGCGCGCCGGCACCGGCGCGCGCGAGGGACTTCGTCCGCCTCACGGACGGATCGGGCTCGCGTAGCCCCGGGCACGCGCGCGGCGCGCGGTGCTGGAGCGCGCACACGACGAGCTGCGAAGAGGCGAGATGAAGACGCAATACACGCTGCTGTCCGGCGAGACGGTCGATTTCGCGACGCCGACCGGCGAGCTCGGCACCTTCCTGTGCCGGGTGCTGGCGGCGGCCCGGGATCCCGCGGTGTCCGAGGCCGAGCTGACCGATCTCGTCCTCGGGCCGGAGAACCCGCTGCTCGACAAGACCGCCGTCGCGGGGCGGAGCGTCGCGACGGCCGACGTGTACCGCGATCCGGCGTTCCACGTGATGCTCGACTGCCTGGCGCGCAAGCGGCTGCCGCCCGAGTCGGCGGTGGCCACGCCGCGGACGCGCTACACGATGACGGTGCCGGAGGCCGCGCAGCAGCTCGGCATCTCCGAGAGCGCGGTGCGCCAGGCGATCTACGCGGGGCGGCTGCGCGCGAACAAGGAGGGCGGCACCTACTACCTGGATCCGCACTCGGTGGCGAGCTACCGGGTGAGCAAGCGCGGGCCGCGGCGGCAGGACCAGGACGCGAAGGGGCCGCCCGGGGGCCCGCTCGACGCGCGCATCGGGTCAGGCCCGGACGCGAGCTTCCGGGTGAAGCACAGCCGCGACGACTTCGAGCTCACGGAGAAGCGCGGCCCGGAGTGGACGGGGATGATCCCGGGTGGGTGGCGGCGGATCGCCGTCCTCGGCACGTCGCGCGACCTCTCGCGCTACTGGGAGATCGAGCCGGCCGAGGGCGAGAGCGTGCTGCACTTCGAGGGGTTCTACCTCCGCGGGGGCTTCCGCATCGTCGAGACCGTGGGCAGCACGCAGCGGGCCGTGGCGGCGTTCAAGGGGTTCCAGCCGCGGTGAGCGCGGGCCGCGGGGGCGCGCGGCGCCCGCGCGCCCCTCAGAAGCGGGCCTGGGCGCTGATGCCGCCGCCGACGAAGTCGGGGTTCACGAAGGTGCGCAGCGCGAGCGTGCCCTCGGAGGGGTCGCGCTCCATGAAGGTGCCGTTGTTGTCGCGCACGTACTGGACCCACGCGACCGCGGAGAGGATCCGGCTGATATCCCACTTGAGGCTGACGCGGGCCTGGAAGATGGGCACGGCGGAGCGGTTGTAGGGGAGGATGGACAGGTTGCCCTGCTCGCGCACGACCACGGTGCGCGCGATCGGCGCGCTGTAGAGGTCGAACGACGTCGTCTTGAAGGTGGCGGGGAGCTGGAGGCCCGCGCCGATGCCGGGGGTGAGCCGCGCCCGCGCGACGTAGTAGTCGGCCGAAAGGGCGAAGAACAGCTCGTCGCCCGTCGAGGCGCCGCGCGTCTCGGGGATGCTCTGGAACGGGATGAAGCTCGGCTGGTTGCGCAGCACGAACGGCAGATCGCGGTAGATGCCGGTGACGCTCGCGCGCGCGTACCCCGATTTGAGGACCGCCTGGAGGGCGCCGGCGCGGGCCGCCTGGCGGGTGGTCACGCCCGCGGACTCGAAGTCCTTGAGGTTCTGGTAGAGGTTCGACGCCTCGAGGCTCACGGCCCAGGTGGTCTTGCCCGGCGTGTAGGTCTCGGGCTTGAAGATGATCTGCGGGCGGTCCGGGTCGTTGCGGTAGAGCAGGAAGTCGACCGACTGCGGGATCGGCTCGCCCTTCGTGTGCGCGACGACGCGGGCCGAGGCGCCGTACGTGTAGACCGGCTCGCCCGCGACGTCGGGCCAGTCGAACCTGCCCTGCTGGAAGTAGCCGGCGCCGAGGTCGGCGTGCACGTAGGGGTGGAGATCGGCGCCGCCGCCGAGGAGAAAGCCGTAGTTCGTCTGCGCGACGCGGATCTCCTCGACCTCGCTGGTGCCGGGGGTGAGCACCCGCTGGAGCTGCGTGAGGCTCGCGACCTTGAACCCGGCGAAGACGCTGAACCGCTCGGCGTCGAACTGCACCTTCGCGCCGGGCGCGGTGCCGATGATGCGCGGGAAGATCGATTGGTTGATCGACGCGTTCGTGCCGCCCCACGAGATGTCGTAGAGGTAGCCGAGGCGGAACCTGTCGGTGTCGAGGGGCCAGAGCGTGATGCCGAGCCCGGTCTTGCCGTCGGCGTTGCCGTCGGTGTGATAGAAGGCGCGGATGAACGAGCCTGCGTCGTAGAGCGCCTGATTGACGTTGTTGCTGTTCCTGGACAGCGAGGCGAGGTCGATGCGGAGGACGAGCGAAGCCTCGGTGTCCAGCCCCTCGATGAACCCCGGCATCTTCTTGTAGAGCGCGAGGTGCGTCAGGTTCTCGCGCCCGCTGAAGCGGGAGTTGAGGTTGTCGAAGAAGAGCCGGTATTGCTTGCGATCACCGATGCTGACGTTCGGCGAGATGGGCTGCGCCTGGCCCGTGTCGTGGAGCACGTCGTCGTCGCCGAGCGTCCAGGTGAGGCGCGTGTCCATGGCGTCGCCGACCCGGACCGGCGGCTCCTCGGCCTGGGGCGTCCCGCGGGGCTCGAGCCGCGGCAGCGCGGTCGCGGCGCCGGCCGCCGGCGGCAGCGCGCCAGGGACGGGGGCCGCCGCCGCGGCCGCCGGAGCCGCCGCCGCGGCGGCCGGCGCCGGCGCGGCGGGCTCGGGGCCCAGCGCGGCGGGGGTCTGGACCGGCGCGGCGGGCCCGGGGGTCGGCGCCGGGGGGATGTCGGCCGGCGGCGCGGGCGCCGCCGCGGGCGCGTCGGGGGTCTGGGCCGGCGCGGCGGGCGCGGGCGGGGCCTGACCGGGGAGGGGCTGAGGCTGGCCCAGCGCCGGCGGGGCGAGGGAGAGCAGCAGGGCCGCGGAAACGGCGGGGGCGAGGAGCGCGCTTCGGTGCATGGCGGGCGGTGGGCTTCCTTGGGGCCTGGGGGATCCGAGGGCGCGGCGCGGCCGCGGGGGGGGGAGGCGGCGGCTAGTTGGTCTCCGCGTCGTTGTCGTCGAGGCTGCGCAGCCGCACGCAGGCCTCCGTCGAGGGCTTCGCGGCCGGCGCGCAGCCGGGCGCCTCGCAGACGAGATCGTCCGGGCAGCGGGCCTCGATCGTCCAGTTCAGCGAGCCGCCCGAGAAGTTCCGGAGCGTGCCCGTCACGGCCTCGAGCGCGCGGCCCCGGTGGGACGTCGGATCGAAGGCGCTCACCGTGCCGGTCTGGATCTGGATCATGCTCGACCCGTCCGTGACCTTGTAGTTGCCGCGCGCGGAGAAGCTCGTCCACTCGCTGCACTCGGGGTCGCGCGAGCACGCGTTCGCGCAGCTCCCCTCGGCCCGGCTCTCGAAGTCGACCTGGCCGTCGCCGTTGAGATCGCAGCTCGACTGCTCCGGGCCGAAGGCGTTGTTCCGCGCGGGCTTCGGGCCGAAATTCTTGCTGATGTGGACCCCCTCGACGCGCACGAGCCCGCTCTCGAGGCGCTCCATGGCCGAGGCGTCGGCGATCGTCCGCGCGTCGAGCACGGTCGGCTCCGGGACCGGGCACGGCTCCCCCTCGTGGAAGGGCGCGATCTCGTAGGACGGGAACGAGAGCTCGGTGAAGCCGAAGAACTCGTTCACGGTGCCGGCGAGGTACTGGAGCCGATCGCAGACACGCATGTTGGCGGGGGTGTTGAAGTTGTACGCGAAGAGGTGGTTGTACCCGCCGTCCTGGCCGGCCAGATCGGTGACGTAGAAGCCGTCGCTCGCGACGCGCGTGACGACGACCTCCTGGGGCGCGGCGGTGTTGATCTGGATCCCCTCGAACGCGTAGGGCGTCGCCGAGCCGCCCCCCTGGACGTCAGCGATGCGCGGCAGGGCGTAGGCGACGGGCTTCGAGGCGCCGGCGCTGAAGGTGCCGCCCTCCTCGCTGTCGTCGTCGGCGAACGCGCACCCGGGGTCGGCGGGGAAGTCGATCAGCACGTCGCCCGGCGCGTCGTCGTTCTCGCCGTTGGCGCACGCGGGCCGGCCGCCCCGGGGCGCGGGCTCGTAGCCGACGTCCTCGGCCCAGAGCCGGGCAGGCCCGTAGACGGCCGTCACGTGGACCACGCCGGTCGCGACCCCGCCGCGAAGGCGGACGTTGCGGCCGACGGCGAGGTCCGCCTCGTCGGCCTCGACGTCGACCACGGCCCCGGGCTCGACGCTGAGCCGGACCATGCCGTCGAACGGCGCCCGGCGGCCGGCGGGGTCGCGCGCCTCGATCCGGAACGACCAGGCGTCCACGGTGTCGCCGCGGTTGGCCGGGAGGGGCGCCTCGGCGGAGGGCGGCGCCGCCCCGTTCACCTCCACGACCTGGACCCAGAAGCTCGAGACGCCCCGCGGCGGGCCGGCGTCGCTGCCGCACCCGGCGAGCGCCGCGGCGAGCAGGGCCGCCTGGGGCCGCGCCCGCGGCGTCACTGGCCCACCATCCGCAGGCGGCCGTCGGAGAAGTTGCCGAGCCGCCGGTCGACGCACGCGAGGTACTTGCACTGCTCGCCGGCGGCGCTGCACGGGGCGAGCGCGCCCTCGCACTGCTGTCGCACCTCCGGGGTCGGCGCCCTGGCGCAGACGTCGCGCTGGTAGGCGGCGACGTCGTCGCGGCAGCGCGCGAGCACGCACGCGCCCTGGGCGCACGGCGCGCCGCCGGTCTTGCACACGGGGCCCTCGACGACCGACTCGGGGCACGCGCAGACGTAGCCCTCGCCCACGCCGGCGCAGTCGGCGTCCCGCTGGCACGACGCGAGCTCGCCGCGGTCGTCCGCGCCGCACGGGCGCCCGGCGCGGAGGTAGTCGATGAGCGCGTCGCGCTGCTGCACCTGGGTGTCGAACTGGGTCGTGTTGCGCTGGAGCACGCGGAACCCGCTGCCGCCCTGGGCGAGGTAGTTCGACGTGGCGAGCTCGTAGGTGGCGATCGGGTCGATCGGCTGCCAGCACCGGTTCGCCTCGACGTCGCAGCTGCCGGTGAGGCCGCCCGGGCAGTCGGCGTCGCCGTTCGGGCACGCGATCGGCGGGTCGTGGGCGCCGATGTAGACGTGGGTCGCGACGCCGGGCGCGGCGCCCTCGGAGGCGCGCGCGGCGCAGTCGATGACGACCCGCGCGCCCGCGATCTGCGCCTGCGACACGCACCCGCGGCCGCTCGAGCGGCGCGCCACGAAGTCGAACAGGTCCTGCACCTCGAGGCCGGAGAGCTGCATCTTCGAGATCGAGTTGTCGAAGGGGAAGATGTTGAACATCTGCTCGACCGTCACCGGGCCGGGCACGAGGTCGGCGCGGATGCCCGTCGTGTTGGTGAGGGCGAAGTCGGTCTGGATGCCGAGGCGCAGCCACATCGCCGCGGCGATCAGGTTGCCGAGCGGCGAGTCGCCGCCGCTCGTGGAGACGCGGCGCGAGCCGTCGAGCGCGTAGCCGACCAGCAGATCGAGATTCGCGAGCGCGTCGAGCCCCTGCGCGTACGGCTCGAGCACCGAGGCGACGATCGGGTCCGCCGGCACGCCCTCGGTCACCGGGAAGAGCTCGTACCGGTCCGAGAGCACCTCGTAGCCGTTCAGCGGGTCGTAGTCGGCGCCGAGCTCCGAGGGATCCTTGGACAGCACGAGGTCGAGCCGGCCGACGAACTTCGCGAACGCGCCGGAGTGCGCGAGGACCACGTCGCGCGGCGTGCAGTAGCGCCGGCGCTTCTCGCCCGCCTCCGGGGAGCGCTCGTCGTTCAGGAGGATGTAGTGGCGCTGCGCCTCCTCGTCGTAGTACCGCGAGCAGTCGCGGACGCGCTTCGGCGGCTGGAGCACGATGTGGTTGTGCCCGCCGAGCACGACGTCGATGCCCGTCGTGGTCTCGATCATCCGCTCGTCGACGTCGAGCCCGAGGTGGGTGACGAAGACGACGACGTCCACGGTGGGGCGGAGCAGATCGACGTAGAACTGCGCGACCTCGGTGGTGTTCAGCGGGGTGACGCCGAGCCGGTTCGGCGCCTCGAAGATCGAGGTCAGGCTGGAGAGGTTGCCCATCCCGATGACGCCGACGCGCAGGCCCTCGAGGTCGAAGACCGTGAACGGCTGCAGGATCGCGCCGAGCGGCGAGGCGCCGGGCTGGGCGGGGTCCTCGAGGAGGTAGTTCGCCGCGAGGATGGGGAAGCTCGCGTTCTGCTGGAGCTGCACGCCGAGGTTCAGCGCGCCGCGATCGAACTCGTGGTTGGCGACGATCATCGCGTCGACGCCCATCGCGCCGAGGGTGCGGATCTCCGCCTCGCCCGAGTAGAAGTTGAAGATCGGCGCCCCCTGGAAGCAGTCGCCGCCGTCGAGGTGCAGCACGCGCGACGAGCGCGCGCGCTCGCGGCCGATGATATGGGACATGCGCGCGGCGCCGCCGACGTTGGCGATGGCGGTCGCCTCGCCGAGGCCGAGCCCCGCGTCGACCTGGCCGAGCTGCAGGTTGTACGGGAAGAGCCGCGAGTGGATGTCCGACGTGTGGAGCAGGGTCAGGTGCACCTGGCCCACGAGCCGCGTGGGTGGCTGCTCCTGCTCGCAGCCCGCCGCGCACAGACCGAGCGCCGCCGCGCCGGCGGCCAGCGCGCGCGCGACGCGCGACGCGGCCGGCGAGCGCGCCGCGGCCCCGCGCGCCGGTGAAAGGGGAGCCTCGGAGGGCCGCGTCGTCGCCCCCGGCGCCGCGCCCATGGCTTTACGGGACTTCATGAAGCGGCATCACGCTAGGAAGCCCTCCCCGCGAGCTCAAGCGAAAAGGAGGTGAAGACGGCGAGACCGTCGACCTGCGACGCGGGTCACCGCGCGCCGCGCTCTCCCGTGCGCAGGCCGGTCACCGCGCGTCGCGCTCTCCGGTGAGCAGGTCGTAGAGGCCCGGCGCGAACGCCGCGGCGACGCAGCATTCGACCTCCTCGGCCGTGGTGCAGGCGAGCGCCTCCGCCGCGACCGCCTCGGCCTCGGCGACCGTCACGCGCCGGAGCGTCTCCTTGATCTCCGGGATCGCCGCCGCCTCCATCGAGAAGTCGCGGAGGCCGAGGCCGAGCAGGAGCAGCGCCGCGAGCGGGTCGCTCGCCATGGCGCCGCAGAGCGAGACCGGGCGGCCGTACTCCTGGCCCGCCCGGATCACCTTCGTGATCAGCCGGAGGATCGACGGGTCGAAGGGCGAGGCCAGGTAAGCGAGCGAGCGACTGGTCCTGTCCACCGCGAGCGCGTACTGGATGAGGTCGTTCGTCCCCAGGCTCAGGAACGCGGCCTCGCGCGCGAAATGGTCGACCATGATCGCGGCCGCGGGCACCTCGATCATCACGCCGAGCGGGATCTCGTCGGCGCAGGGCTGGCCGCGGGCGCGCACCTGCTCCTGCGCGCGGCGGAGCAGCTCGCGCACCTGCCGGAGCTCGCCGAGGCCGGCGACCATGGGGATCATGATCCGCACGTCGCCGAAGGCGGAGGCGCGCACCATGGCGCGGAGGTGCTCGAGGAAGACGTCGGGGCGCGAGAGCGCGAGCCGGACGGCGCGGAGGCCGAGCATCGGGTTCATCTCCGGCGGCACCTGGAAGGTGGAGACGAACTTGTCGCCGCCGATGTCGAACGTGCGCAAGGTGACCGGCTTCGGGCGGAGCGCCTCGACGACGGCGCGGAAGATCTCGAACTGCTGGTCCTCCGAGGGCGGGGACGTGCGGTCGATGTAGAGGAACTCGGTCCGGTAGAGGCCGATGCCGTCGGCGCCCTGGTCGCGCGCGAGGATCGCCTCGGCCGGGAGCTCGACGTTGGCCCGGAGCGACACCTTCACCCCGTCCTTCGACTCGGCCGCGCGGTGCCTGGACTCCGAGAGCTCCTTGGCGAGCGCGCCGTAGCGCTCGGCGCGGGCGCGCGCCTCCGCGAGCTCGACGGGCCCGGGCCGGACGACGACCGTGCCGCGCAGGCCGTCGATCACGACGACGTCGCCCGTGATCACGCGCTGGAGCACGTCGCTGACGCCGACCACGGCCGGGATCTCCAGCGCGCGGGCCATGATGGAGGTGTGGCTCGTGCGGGTGCCGACCTCGGTGACGAAGCCGACGACCGGCTCGTCGACCATGGCCGCGGTGTCGGCCGGCGAGAGGTCGTGCGCGATGAGGATGGTCGGCCCGGAGAAGCGCGGCAGCGCCGCGCCGAACGTCGCCGGCATGGCGATCGAGTTCTGGAGCTCGATGAGGCTGCGGGTGGAGAGCGGCCCGGTGTCGCGCGAGGACGGCGGCTCCTGGGGCGGGAGGGTGAAGGCGCGCAGCAGGCGCTCGCCGACGAACATGACGTCGTGGCTGCGCTCGCGCAGGTACGGGTCGTCGAGGGCGGCGAAGCGGCCGGCGATCGCCTCGCACGCGGTCGCGACCGCCCACTCGGCGCAGCGCCGCTCCTCGATGACCTGGCGCCTCACGGCGTCGGCGAGCGCCTCGTCGCCGAGCATCAGGAGGTACGCTTCGAGGATCGACGCCTCGGCGCGGTGGTCGCCGAGGCGCTTCGCCATGTCGCGGAGCTCGTCCTGCGCGCGCTCGACCGCGGCCTCGAAGCGCTCGAGCTCTGCTCCGATCTCGCTGGAGCTGACGCGGCGGCGCGGGTGATTCGTCCTGTGCCCGCCGATCACGACGGCGGCGCCGATGGCGACCCCGGGCGATCCGGAGATGCCCCGCAGCGTCTCGGTGCGGGCGCCAGGCGGCATCGAGTCGCCGCGGGCGCCAGGTGGCATCGAGTCGCCGCGGGCGCCAGGTGGCATCGAGTCGCCGCGGGCGCCAGGTGGCATCGAGTCGCCGCGGGCGCCAGGTGGCATCGAGTCGCTCCGCGCGCTGGGCGCCCCCGAGTCGCTCCGCGCGCCGGGCGCACCCGGGTCGCCGCGGGCGCCGGACGCCCCCGGGTCGCCGCGAGCGCCGGGCGCCCCCGGGTCGCCGCGGGCGGCGTCCGCCGGGACGGCGTGATCGCCCGGAGCCCCCGCGGAGAGCGCGCTCCGGCCGGACGTCACTCGCTCTCTCCGAAGCGTGCGGCGATCAGCTCGCCGATGGCGGAGACCGCCTCGGCGGCCTGATCGCCGGTCGCGTGGACCTCGATCTGGGTGCCCATCGAGCCGCAGAGCAGGAGCACCCCCATCACGCTCTTCGCGTTGGCCGACTGCCCGTCCGGCCCGGT
Source organism: Sorangium sp. So ce836 (assembly GCF_028553905.1). Lineage (NCBI taxonomy): Bacteria > Pseudomonadati > Myxococcota > Polyangiales > Polyangiaceae > Sorangium > Sorangium sp. So ce836. The sequence goes on from NZ_CP102233.1 coordinate 9,802,231, forward strand.
CAGCGAGATGTCGCAGTCGTAGCGGCCCGCGAGCTGCACCAGCTTCGTCGCGGCGCGCGCGTGCAGTCCGCGCACGTTGATGATGGTGAACCGCCTCCTCACCCCCTCGATCGTCACCGCTCGCCCCCCGTCACGCTCTTGTCCGACGCCGGGCGCGACTCCGCCGCGGCCGTCCCAGGCTGCAGCCGCCGGAAATCCACGCTGGGCGTCCCCGCCATGCCCTCACCCGCCCCGGAGGGTACTATACTACTGCTCGCCCGGGCGACGTCTCGGTGGACGACCGTGATCGGGAGGCCCGTCTTCCGCCGCAGGCTGTCGCTGAGCACGTTGGTGAGCACGACGGAGCGGTGCCGGCCCCCGGTGCACCCGATGCCGATCGTGAGGTAGCTCTTTCCCTCGTCGGCGTAGCGCGGCATGCAGAACGCGAGCAGCTGCTCGGTCTTGCTGATGAACTCGAGGGCGTCCGCGTTCTTCAGGATGTACTCCCGCACCGGCTCGTCGTTGCCCGTCAGCTCACGCAGGCCGTGGACGAAATACGGGTTGTCGAGGAAGCGGACGTCGAAGAGCAGATCGGCGTCGAGCGGGATGCCGTACTTGTAGCCGAACGAAATGAACCGGGTGGACATCCGGGGCAGATCGACCTTGGCCGGGCGCAGCCGCTCGAGGACGACGCGGCGCAGGTCGTGCGTCGACAGCCGCGTCGTGTCGAGCTCGATGGTCGCCCTGGCCCGCAGCGACGCGAGCCGCTCGCGCTCGAGGAGCACGCCGTCGAGCATCGCGATGGCGCCGCTGCCGCCGGTCGTCAGCGGGTGCGGCCGCCGGGTCTCGCTGAAGCGCCGGAGCAGCGTCTCGTCCGAGGCGTCGAGGAAGAGGATCACCACGTCGCGGCCGACCCGGATCGAGTCGAGCGCCGCCGTGGCGCCCGCGAGGAACGAGCCCACCCGGACGTCGATGCCGAGCCCGATCCGGTTGATCCCGCCCGCCTCGCACGCCTCGACCGCGGAACGGACGAGCGAGGTGGGCAGGTTGTCGACGCAGAAGAAGCCGAGATCCTCCAGGGCGTGGAGCGCCGTCGACTTGCCGGCGCCCGACAGGCCCGTGACGACGACGACGCGCGCCGTCGCGCCGTCGGACGGCGGCTGGGCGGGCGGCAGCGGGTCGGGCGCGCCGCTCACCCTCGCCTCCTCGGCCGCGGCAGGCTCACGGACGACTCCGTGGCGACGAACCCGGTGCCGGGCCGCTCCGGCGGCCTCCCCCGCTCCACGGGCTGCCGGAAGGCGCTGCTCGGCGGGCTCTGCACCTCCACGCCGTGGCCGGGCCGCGGCGGGCGGGGCGGGCCGTGCGGCGCCGCGCCGCGCGGGGCGCCCTCCTCCGCGAGCCGCACCGGCGGCGGGACCGACGACTCCTCGGCCGAGCGCTCGCGGAGCAGCTCGCCCTCGACGTTGCCGAAGAACTCGCGCGCCGCGTGGAACCCGGCGTTCTTCAGGAGCTCGTTGCGGGCGGCGACCTCGAGGATCGACGCCATGTCGCGGCCGGGGCGCACCGGGATGACGAGCTCGCGGATCTTCACGCCGAGGATGGTGTGGTACCGCTCGTCGAGCCCGAGCCGGTCGTACTCGGTGTCCTTCGACCACTCGACCAGCTTCACGACGACGTCGATGCGCTTGCGCTCGCGGATCGAGGTGACGCCGAACAGGTCCTTCACGTTGAGGATGCCGAGGCCGCGCACCTCGAGGTGGTACCGGAGGAGCTCGGCCGGCGCGCCGAACACCATGCCGGGCGGGCGGTAGTCGCACTCGACGGCGTCGTCGGCCACGAGCCGGTGGCCGCGCATCACGAGGTCGAGCGCGCACTCGCTCTTGCCGATCGCGCTCGACCCCACGAGCAGGAGGCCCACGCCGAAGACGTCGACGAGCACGCCGTGCAGGCGGATGCGCGGCGCCAGCCGGTCGTCGAGCAGCGCGTGCAGGGCGGTGATCGTGACGCTCGACCGCACCGCCGAGACGAGGAGCGGCGTCCCGCTCTCCTCGGCGCACTGCGCGAGCTCCGGCACGGGGACGAAGCCGACGCCGGAGCCGTTCAAGTCGAACGGCTGGTCGCCCTGCGTGAGGATGACGCAGCACAGGCCGAGCTCGAAGAAGCCGCGCAGCGACAGGAGCCGGTCCTCGCGGGAGAGCTTGTGGAGGAACGAGAGCTCGGTCTGCCCGAGGATCTGCACCCGCGTCGGGACGATGCCGTGGAAGTGGCCGACGAGCGCGAGCCCCGACTTCTGGATGCGGGTGTTCATGATGGGCCGGTCGAGGCCCGCGGCGCCGGCGATCAGCGTGAGCTCGATGCCGAGCCCGTCGTCGGCCATCAGGCTCCGCACCGTGAGGGCGGGGCGATCGGGCCGCCCTGCGCCGGTCTCGGGGGGCACCCGGCCGCCCCCGTCGCCATCTTGTGCGCTGCCGCGCGAGCTGCTCATGACACCGACCTCCCTTCCTCGGCGGCGATGAGCTCGAACGCCGCCCGCCCGGTCGAGGCGCCGAGCAGCCGCCTTCTGAACGTCTCGTCCCGCAGGAGGCGGGAGATGCGCGCCAGCGTCTTCAGGTGCTCCCCGGTGGCCCGCTTCGGCCCGATGACGGCGATGAGGATGGACACCGGCGCCCCGTCGATCGCGTCGAAGTCGATCGGCTTCGGGCAGAGCAGGACGGCGCCGATCAGCCGATCGATCCCCTCCATGGCGCCGTGCGGGATGGCCACGCCGCTGCCGACGCCGGTGGACTGCAGGCGCTCGCGCTCGGCGAGCACCCGCTCGATGTCCTCGCTCTTGACCCCCTGCTGTCCTGTCGCGAGCAGGGCGGCGAGCCGGCGGAGCGCGTCCGCCTTGGAGCGGACGACCCCCTCCTGCTCGCTGGCGACGGATACCTGGTGCGCGGTCAAGATGTCGCAGACTTGCATGCTGATTTCGGCGCTCGGCGAGGTGAGAGGGCTCTTTTGTGGCGCACGCGGTACGGACGGCGCGGCGCCCGGCCAGGGCCAGGCGCGCCGACGTGCCATCCTACCCTGGGGACCTCGGGTACGCGACTCAAGGACGCTATCGCGGCCGGCGGCCCTGGAGGGAGCGATCTTCGCGCCGCGATCGCCCGCGCCGCGGGCAGCAGGCGCCTCGGGCGGGTCGCCCGCGTGCGCGCCGGCGCCGGGCGGGTCACCGCGTGCGCGCCGGCGCCGGGTCGGTCGCCAGCGCTTGCCGTCCGCCGTCACGACGGCAAGCGCGGCAGTTCACCTTGCGAGGGCCGCCGGCCACGATGGCGAGCGTGGAGGCTCACCCGCGGCAGGCGGCCGCCGCGGCAGCGAGCGCGCAGCTCCCCCGCGGGAGAGGCCGCCGCCGCGGCAGCGAGCGCGCAGCTCCCCCGCGGGAGAGGCCGCCGCCGCGGCAGCGAGCGCGCAGCTCCCCCGCGGGAGAGGCCGCCGCCGCGACGGCGAGCGCGGCGGCTCAGGCCCCGGTACGCCGCGCCGCCTCGGCGGCGAGCGCGGCAGCTCGGATCGCGCGCGCTCCGCCGCCCCGGCGGCGGGCGCCGCGGCTCAGGATCGACCGCGTCCCGCGGCTGCCACCGCCTCCCGCTCCACCTCGGCGGCGTACTCGCCGGCGCTCGTCCCGCCGCGCTTCCGCGCGATCGTGTGCCCCTTTCCATCGCGGATCTGCCGTTCGAGCTTGTCGTGGACCGTGTCGATCGACGCGTACATGTCCTCACCCCGCTCGGTGGCCTGGAAGGCCAGGCTGCCGGAGGAGATGCGGACGTCGGCGACGTGCATCAACCCCTCGACCGAGAGGGTCACCTGCGCCGTCATTGCCTGCCGAAGAAATTTCTGGAGCTTGGCGACCTTCTCGTGAGCGTACTTCTTGACGGCCTCGGTACCCACCATGTGCCGGAACGTGATCGTGATGTTCATCGGGCCAGCCTTCCTTCCCTGATGCGTAGAGGAAACAATCGACTACGGCGACAGAGCTCCCCTCCATCTCCACAATAACACTGACGTAGAGCTCCGGTCTGCCCTCAACGGCGCGGCTCTTTCGTTTTGTTTGCCTTCCTCTCGCTCTGGCGCTGTGCCGCGTCTTGCCGCCTCTTCCGCGTCTTGCCGCGCTGCGCTGTGTCCGGCGCGGCCTGCATGCGTCCTCTTCAACAAGTCTTGGCGCGCCCCGCTTGTTCCAGCGCCCGGCGCACCGTGTGCGGGGCATGGCCAGAGGCCAGCGCGATCTCGCCGATCGTGGGCCTGCGCCCAAGCTCGGCCGCGAGCCGCCTCGCGCTCGCGAGGACGGCCCGGAGCACCTCGACGTCGCCCGCGTCGAGCGGCTCGGCCACCCGGAGGCCCTCGGACTCGAGCCGGTCGATGATGTGCTCCACCTCCTCGTACGAGACCGGCCGGCGGTCGATGACGTCGGCGATGTCGTTGAGGTCCACCCGGCCGGTCGACCGATGGCGAGTAAGGAGCTCCTGGATCATGTCGTCAATGACAGGCCGCACGGGGCTAGGGTGCCACCTTCGCGCAGGCCGCGCACGCGCGCCCCGCCCCGGCGCGGGCGCCATCGGCGCGGAGCCGCCCGGGCGTCCCGAGCCCGTCCCCCGCGCAGCCGCGGCGGCCTGGTCGCGCGGGAGCCCTGAACGACCGGCTCTCCGGCGCGCGGGCCGCGTCGTCCCCACGTCACGGACGCCGCGCGCGGCGTCCGTCCTCACCTCGTCTCGTCGGCGTCGGCTCATCGACGTTGGCGTCCGCACCGGCTCAACGGCGTTTCCGCCAGGATTCGCGGAGGTATGATAGACACAGAGCCGTCATCGATCGGATACAACTCAGGAGATCTCTCTATGCGCTGGGCTCCTCCCAAATCGCGATCGCGTTATGCGATCCGCGACCATATCGAGGCGAACCTCGATCCGGTCCAGGATCATCAGGAGATCGCGTTTCTCTCGACGTGCTATGATTTTCCGTGGGACACGCACCGCGCCCTCGAGCTCGCGCTGCTCCGCGTCTTCGGCATCGCGAAGGGCACGCCGCTCCTGGTGCAGACAGGGGAGCTCCTGCAGCGGACCCAGAAGCGCTACGACGACACGGTCCTCATCCTCTCCGAGATGCTGGAGAACGGATACGACAGCGAGCGCGGCCGGACGGCGCTGCGGCGCATGAACCAGCAGCACAGGCGCTACACCATCCCGAACGACGAGTACCTGTACACGCTGTCGACGTTCATCTTCGAGCCCATCCGCTGGAACGAGCGCTTCGCCTGGCGGCCGCTCCTCGAGAAAGAGAAGCTCGCGGCGTACCACTACTGGAAGCAGGTCGGGACGCTCATGAACATCCGCGACATCCCGCCGAGCTACGAGGCGTACGAGCGCTTCAACGTCGAGTACGAGGCGGAGCACCTGCGATTCTCGGAGAACAACCGCAGGCTCGCCGTCGCGACGCGCGACCTCATGCTCGGCTGGGTGCTGCCGAAGGCCCTGTGGCCGCTCGGGGCGCAGGTCATCCACGCGATCGTCGACGATCCCCTGCTCGACGCGCTCGGGCTGCAGCGGCCGCCGCCGGCGCTGCGCCGCGTCGTGGAGGCGGCGCTCCGCGCGCGCGGCCCGCTCCTGCGCGCCATGCCGCGCCGGCGCTCGCCGCGCCTGCTCACCAAGAGGAAGAGCCGCACGTATCCGGACGGCTACCGCGTCGAGGACCTCGGCGCGCGCTGACCCGCGCGCCGCTGCGCCGCGCGCGCCCGCGGGGACACGCATGCCCGTTCAGGGCAGCTGGCGCCGCAGGAACTTGAGCGCCTCGCGCGCCGCCGGGTTCACCGGCTCGTAGACGTCGGGGGATTTCCGGAGCGGCGCGCCGATCGGAGCGCCGGGGCGGGCGCCGAGGATGCGCTCGACGTCCTCCAGGAGCGATTGCATCGAGTCGAAGCGGTTGCCGGGGAGCTTGCGGAGCGCGGTGGCGACCAGCGCCTCGAGGCGCCGGTCGATGCCGGGGCGGATCGCGCTCAGCCGGGGCGCCGGGGTGCAGGCGTGCTGGGCGACGACCACCACGTCGTCCGGCGAGGAGAAGGGCAGCTGGCCGGCGAGCATGCGGAACATCGTGACGCCGAGGGCGTAGACGTCGGTGCGGCCGTCGACCGGATCGGCGAGGGCCTGCTCCGGGGCCATGTAGGGGACGGTGCCGAGCACCAGGCCGGCCGCGGTCACCGGGCCCGATCTCACCTTGGCGAAGCCGAAATCCATCATCTTGAGCACGCGCGGGCCGCTCGAGGAGCGGACGAGGAACATGTTGTCCGGCTTCACGTCGCGGTGGACGATCCCGGCCGCGTGCGCGGCGGCGAGCGCCGACGCCGCCTGCCGTATCAGCGGCAGCGCGACGGCCTCGCTCACGGCCACCTCGCGGCGGAGCAGGGCGCCGAGCGACTCGCCGGTGAGGAGCTCGAGCACGATGAACGGAGACCCGTCCTTGCGCTCGCCCGCGTCGAGGACCCGGATGATGTTGGGGTGCCCGAGCTCGGCCGCCACCTCGAGCTCGCGGAGGAAGCGCTCGCGCTGGGTCCGGTCCGCGGCGAAGGTGCGGTTCAGGATCTTGACCGCGACCTGCTCCTTCGTGTGGCTGTCCACCGCGAGGTACACGCGCGACATCCCGCCGGCGCCGATGAAGCCCTGGATCACGTAACGGTCCTCGAGGACGGCGCCGAACTGCCGCGTCGGCTGCGCGGGCTGCGCGGCCGACAGGGACTGAACCAGGCGGGCGCCGTCGTCAGGGCAGAACGCGTACGAACGGTCGGCGTAACCGCGATGGCAGCGCGGGCAGATCATGGGCGCGCAACATGATGGCGGCGCGGGCGGGGATCCTCAAGGGACATGCGTCCCGGCGAGCAATCGTACGTAAACCAACATGAAACAAAACCGATCCACACGGAGCGACACGGACCCGCGCAGGCCAGCGCGGAGCGCATGAAACAATTGAAACATGTGGAGCATAACGGTGACGGCGGTGACGGCGGTGACGACGGGACGCGCGGCGCGCGCTCCGTCGAGGGCGCGATCTGCCGTCCCGGGAGGTAGATCGCGGCGCGGACCTCGACTATGCGTGCAACTTTCCTGGACGACGCGACCCACCCCGAGCCCGAGAGACAGAGCCCGTGACCTCACAGATGCATCCTGCGACCCTCATCCCCGGCGATGGTATCGGCCCCGAGATCGTGGAGGCGACGCTGCGCGCCCTCGACGCGCTCGGCGCGCCTTTCGAATGGGAGACGTGCGTGGCCGGCATGGCCGGCGTCAAGGAGTCCGGCGATCCCCTGCCCCGGGCCACGCTCGACAGCATCCACCGCACGCAGCTCGCGCTGAAGGGGCCGCTCGAGACGCCGATCGGCGGCGGATACCGCTCCTCGAACGTGCGCCTGCGGCAGGAGTTCAAGCTCTTCGCGAACGTGCGCCCCGCGCGCACGCTGATCCCGGGCGGCCGTTACGAGAACATCGACATCGTGCTCGTGCGGGAGAACCTCGAGGGCCTCTACGTGGGCTTCGAGCACTACATCCCGATCGGCAGCGACGAGCACGCGGTGGCGATCGGGTCCGGCGTGAACACGCGGGTCGGCTCGCGCCGCATCGCCGAGTTCGCCTACGACTATGCCGAGAAGAACGGCCGCAAGAAGGTCACGATCGTCCACAAGGCGAACATCATGAAGGCGCTCACCGGCATCTTCCTCGAGACGTCGCGCGAGGTGAGCAAGGCCTACGAGGGCCGCGTGGGGACCGACGAGCGCATCGTGGACGCGTGCGCGATGCAGCTCGTCCTGAACCCGTGGCAGTTCGACGTCATCGTCACGACGAACCTCTTCGGCGACATCCTCTCGGACGAGATCGCGGGCCTGGTCGGCGGCCTCGGCATGGCGCCCGGGGCCAACATCGGCCAGAACGCCGCCATCTTCGAGGCGGTGCACGGCTCGGCGCCGGACATCGCCGGCAAGGGCGTGGCGAACCCGATCGCGCTCATGCTCGCCGCCGCGATGATGCTCGACCACGTCGGCCGCCGGGATCTCGCCGGCCGCCTGCGCGCCGGGATCGACGGCGCGCTGAACCTCGACGGGGTGCGCACCCGCGATCTCGGCGGCAAGGCGGCCACGAAGGCGCTCACCGACGCCATCGTGGCGCGCATCAAGAACGGCTGAGCGGCGCTCGGGGCCTCGCGTCAGCAGGCGCCGCGCCGCGGGCGCGAGGTCAGCCGTCCGGAGGCGCCTCCGCGAGCGGGAGCGTGAAGTGGAACGACGTGGTCTCGTCCGGCTCGCTCCGCGCCCAGATGCGGCCGCCGTGCGCCTCGATGATGCCTTTGCAGATGTAGAGCCCGAGGCCCGTGCCGGGCAGGTTCTTCCTGGACGGGCCCGACGTGAGCCGCTGGAAGCGCTGGAAGAGCTTCGGCAGCTCGTCCGGGTGGATGCCCGGCCCGCGGTTCTCGATCGCGACCTCCACCTCGGCGTCCCGGCGCGAGAGCGTCACCCGGATCGGCGCGCTCGGGTCGCCGTACTTGGCGGCGTTGAGGAGGAGGTTGCCGACCACCTGGTCGACGCGCGCCGCGTCCGCGTGGACGGGCGGCACGTCCTCGTCGGCGGCGAACACGACGGCGCGCGCCGGCCGCTCCATGGTGGCGAGCTCGACGGCGGCGCGGAGCTGGGCGCAGAGGTCCATCGGCCGCCGCTCGAGGGAGAAGCGGCGCGCCTCGAGCTTGGAGGCGTCGAGCAGGTCCTCGGCCATCCGCTCGATGCGCTGGACGCTGGCCAGGATCTTCCGGCTAGAGCCCCGGACGTCGGCGGCCTCGGATCGTCGTGACAGCATGCCCGCGCACGCGGTGATCGCGGTGAGCGGCTGCTTGAGGTCGTGCGCCACGATGGAGAGCCACTCCTCGCGGAGCCGTTCGCGCTCGATGAAATGGGTGACGTCCTCGTAGCTGGCGATGGCGCCGAGGATGGTGCCCTGGTCGTCGCGGATGGGGCCGGCGCTCACCACGACGGGGATATGGCTCCCGTCGCTCCGCCGGAACCACAGCTCCGTGCAGGTCATTCCCTGGCCGCGCGCGGCGCGGACGAGGGGCATCTCGTGGTGCAGGAGGGGCCGACCGCCGGGCGCGCAGAGGAGCGCGCGCCGGGCGGGCGCGGGCGTCGCGAGGGGGTGCGCGCCGTCGCAGAGCTGCTCGCAGCGGCGGCTCGCGACGAGCGAGCGGCCGCCGCGCTCGTCGAAGACCGCGATCGCGACGGGGAAGTCCTCGATGATGCTGCGCAGCCACTGCTGCTCCGCCGCGAGGCGGGCGTTCACCTCGTGGAGCGCGGCCTGGGCGTCGCGGAGGAGCGCCTCGGCGCGCGGCTGCGCGTCCGAGCTGCCGACGGCGTCGGCGGGCGCGCGGTGGGGCTGGCGCTCGTCGCGCTGTTCGCCCTCGCGCTCGGCGGAGGCGAGCGCGAGGGCGAACAGCGCGCCGAGGGCCTGGACGCGCGAGAGGAGCTCCGCCGAGGGCGCGCTGCGGCCGCCGAACGCGCAGGTGAGGACGCCGAGCAGCCGCTCGGCGGCGAGCAGGGGGGCGGCCAGCACCCAGCAGCCCTTCAGGCGGGCGTCGATCGCGCGCACGTCGGCGAAGCGCTCGAGGGCTGCCTCGTCCGCCGCGGCGAGCTCGATGCGGCGGCTCTCCGCGGCGTGCAGGGCGAGGGACGGGGTGCTCGTGAGATCGTCGAGCGCCCCGGCGAGCGCGCCCGGCGGGCCGGAGGCGGCGAGCAGGCGGATCGCGCGCACGCCGTCGGCCGGCGTGGGCGCGTCGTGGAGGAGCGAGAGGTCGGCGCCGAGCAGCAGGGTGGCCTGCTCGACGATGGCGTCGTGGATCTGGCGCGGATCGCGCTTCCCCGAGAGCGCGGCGGACGCCGCGACAATCGCCGCCGCGAGCTGGGCGGCGGCCGCAGCAGCAGGCTCTCCGTGGGTGCCCGGGGGCCGGTCATGCGCCGCGATCGTCGTCATGCGTCCCTCCGTCTTTGGCCTAGCACCTGAGGAGAGCGGTGCCGCTCGAGCGGATGGAACGTCGAAGCGATGGGGCGGCGTGGGCGATGAGGCCGGCGCGAGCGAGCAGGCGGAGCGGACGCGCAGGCCGCGCGAGCGAGCGGGCGGAGGTGTGTGGCGCGTGCCGGCGGCGGTCGGTCAGCGCGGTCGGTCAGCGGGAGGGATCGAAGCGTCGTTTTGCCCAGCTCACGAGCGGGCTGTTGTCCCGGGTTCGCGCGGCGCCGGACGCGCCGCGGCGTTTCCGCCAGTCGCCCTCGCGGACGCGGCGGCACCCTGCCGCCTGTTCCATCGAGAGCAGGTAGGCCTGGGCTTCCCGCCCGTCGGCGAGGCGGACGGCGGCTCGCCGGTGCAGGATCGGGTGCCCCCGGTGCACGTCGAGCGCGGCGAGCGCGGCGGGCGCGATGGCGTAGAGCTCGCCGGTCACGGCGACGAGCCCGCCCTCGACGAGGGCGCCGCTCGTGCCCAGGTCGACGAGCGCGTACTGGGGGGTCGTGGTCGCCGCGCCGAGCGGGCGGGCCGCCGCGAGCCACTCGTGCTGGTCCTCGCCCTTCATGAGGTTGTCGTAGACGAAGAGCGCGATCTCGCTGGTGGTCATCGGGCGTGGTCCTCGGGACGGGCTCGGCGGCCCGGCAGAGACCCTCGCAAAGGGAGGGGTCGGGCGCAAGGTCGGCCGGGAGGATGCCGGCGGCGCGCGGGGGAGCTGCAGCGCCATGGGAACGTTGCACCTGTGTTCCGGGGGGAGCTGCGACTCGGGTGTGGAGCTCGGACGAGGGTGGGTGCCGAGATGAGGGGAGATGGATCGGCGGCCCTTTGGCTGTCCCATCTGCACGTGGGCAAAAGCGCGCCTCGCTTGCGTCGTTCTCCGCCACACCCCATCTCGCCGTGGTCTCTCGCCCTGGGACGAGGCGCCCATGCGTCGTCGCGCGAGGCAGCGCGGCGACGCCACCGCAGTCGCTCGGTGATATCGTCTCCTGATGGAACGCTCCAGCCGCGTGATGGCGACGCTTCTGCTCCTGCCCCTATGGGCCACGACCGCATGCGAGGCCACGACGGCCGCGACGCCGGGTGCCGCGCAGCAGGACGAAGCGCGCAAGCTCCCGGCACGCCGTGGAACGTGGGCCTGTGCCTTTCCCGAGGAGGCAGACAAGAACGGCATCGACGAGGGCACCGCTGTCGTGAGGGTTTACGTCGAGCTCGACGGCTTTCCCCGACAGGCAATGGTGCTGCAGGACTCTGGCTACGGCTTCGGATCGGCCGCAGCCGAGTGCGCAATGACGAAACGTTACGTGCCATCAAAAGACCGGTATGGAGCGCCGATCCCTGCCTGGACGCCGCCAATCACCGTCCGCTACTTCAAGAAGCCGCAGCCCTCGACCGCTCGATAATCCGCCGCCCGCAGCGTGAGGCCAAGAGCGCCGATCCGGCGATCAGGGCGGTGGAGGCGTGGCACGAGGCCTACGGCACGCTCATGGTCCAGGTCCACGCCGAGTACGACGACGACAGGGACGAGACGCACGCGCTGCTCCGCGAGCGGCTGCTCTCGCCGTACGAGGACGCGGCGGAAGAAGCGCGGCGCGCCGAGCAGCGGTCCCGTGCCGCCAGCGCCAGGAAGAAGGCCGAGCCCAACGAGCCCGAGCCGATGTGAGCGCCCTCTCGATCCGCTGACATCCACCGTACTGCGGGTCGTCCTCGCGCGCGTGGCGACACGACCTCGTGTGCCAGAAGCTCGGGTCGATGCCGGTCGTTATTGTGGGCCAGGCGACGCTCGGTTTGCCCCGAGCGGCGTACGCTCCGCGATAACCTTGCAAACGCGCGCACGCTCCGCATACAGTCGAGCGACTGACCAATGGTGGACGACGGGCTGGGGGAAACCGGGCGGCTCAGGGCAGAGATCACGGCGCTGCGCGCGCGCGTGCAGGAGTTGGAGACGGCGCTCGCGGAGCGGTCCAACGGCCCTGCGGGCGAGGAGGTAGCGCCGCGCGGCGCGGCGAGCGAGGACGCTCACGCCGCGCTCGCCGCGCTCGCGTGGCTGCTCACGCCGGAGCCAGCGCAGATCCGCTGGCGCCCCGATGGCACGGTGACGCGGTGGAACGATGGCGCCGAGCGCGTCTTCGGCTGGAGCGGGGGCGAGGCCGTCGGTCGCGCGCTCTCCGACCTCGTGGCCGCAGATCCGGTGTCCCCGGACGCGGTGCGCGCGCTCATGCTCGACTGGGCGGAGAACCGGTTCGCCTCGGTCACGAGCGAGGGCAGGACGAAAGACGGGCAGGCGCGCCTCTGCCGGTGGACCTACGCGGTGCTGCGCGATGACCGCGGCGCCGCGCGCGAGATCGCGGCGATCGTGGAGGACGCCAGCGACCCGCCGAGGAGGGAGCACGCGCTGCTCGGGCGGCTTCAGCTGCTGCTTCAGCTGGTGGACCACTCGCGCGACTCCATCTTCATCAAGGACATCGACGGGCGATATGTCTTCACCAACCGCGCTCACGCGGAGGTCTATCGGAGGCACGTCGTCGACGTCATCGGCAAGAAGGAACATGAGTTGAGCCCCCTGGCCCCCGAGGCCACGGACGAGGTCGTGGCGAGGGAGCGCGATGTGCTTACCGGGGGGAAGGCGATACAGTGCGAGGAGGTCCTGCTGCTCGGCGATACGAGCATTCATTTCTCCACGGTCAAATTCCCCATCCTCGACGGGCGTGGCGAGACGATCGGCCTCGGCGGCGTCGTCACCAACACCACGTCGCTGAGGCACGCTGAGGCCGAACGGGCCGCGCTGCAGGAGAAGATCATCGTCGCCCAGCAGGCCGCCCTCCGGGAGCTGTCCACGCCGCTCATCCCGATCGCCGATCGGGTGGTGGCGATGACGCTGGTAGGGACGATCGACACCGCGCGCGCAGCGCAGATCATGGAGACGCTGCTCGCCGGCATCAGCAATCACGGCGCCCACACCGCGATCCTGGACGTCACGGGTGTACGCGCGGTCGACACGCACGTTGCGGACGCGCTGACGCGGACCGCGCGCGCCGCCCAGCTGCTCGGCACCCGCGTGGTGCTCACCGGCGTCGGTCCGGACGTGGCGCAGACGCTGGTCACGCTCGGCGTGGACCTGTCCGGAATCACCACGCTCGGCACCTTGCAAAGCGGCATCGCGTACGCCCTCCGCCACACGGGGCGCTCGCGACAAGCAGGTTGATTCCGTCCGAAAGCAGAATCTCGTACCGCCGGCGGTGCCGGCGCTCGCCCTGTCATGCGGTTTCGGCGACGTCGGTATGAGCCGCCGTGTCCGCTCCCCGCCGCTCGCTCCGCGACCGGATTGCCCCCCTTTACACCACCGTAGCGCCGGCGGGAGGGTCAGCGCGGCGGGGGCGGGTGGGCGCGGCGAGCACCGACCGAGGTGCCATAAGTTCCCAGAGGGCTCAGCGTCCCAGGCGCGCCTTATGTGGCGCGCAACACAACGTCCCAGGTGGCGTGGCCCGAAGGGAGACATGCCGGGTGGTGTTCTCAGCGCAAGCTCCCGCGCCGCCCGTCTTGGCGGATGGCCGAGCGCCCACCCGCCCCCGCCGCGCTGACCCTCCCGCCGGCGCGGGCTCTCCGGCGCGGGCTCTCCGGCGCGGGCCCGCCGGCGCGGGGCCCTACCAGCTGACCACGAACTGCAGCGCGTCCGGCCCTCGCACCTCGACGGCGATGGTCGGCTTGGCCCCGTACCCCATGACGAGCGCCTCGAAATTCCCGAGCGGGTATTCCAGCATCCCGCGGAAGCTGCCGATGTCGACCTGCACCTCCGACGGCCCCAGCTGCCGCGCCCTGGCCGACGGCCCCTTCACGAGCGCGCCGAGGCTGCCCGTGTAGCGCATCAGCGCGGCGCCCGGGTCGGTCGCCAGGTGCATCGTGATCCGACCGAGCGCGCTCTCCCGGAACGCCGCGACCTGCTGCCGCGCAAGGCGGCGGTAGGCCTCGCGCGAGCTCCGGTTCGGGTGCGAGAGCCGGGCGGCGGCGTCGTAGACACGCAGGAAGTCGCGCATCGGATAGTCCGAGAACGGCAGGTAAAGCCCGCCCCGCGGCGGGCTCGACAGCGTCGTCACTACCTGCGCGAACCGTTCCCCGAGCGTCGCCGCCAGCGCGTTGAAGAACATCCCCTTCATCGCGTAGAACTCGGGGACCGCCGCCACCACGGCGTCGATGTCGATGTTGCCGAGGAGCGGATCGGACGGACGCACCTCGAAGGACGCACCGTTCGGCCCCACGAGCGGCCCCTCGGCGGCCGGTGCGCTCGCCGGCATGACGCTTCGAGGCACGGTGCGCATGACACCGCTCCTGGGAATCGGCGTCTCGTTTGCTTGCCGGCGCTGGTCGCTGCGGACCTCTTTCATATGGAGCTCGCGGCGAAAAAATCTCAACACGGGGCCGCTTGCGGCAACCACCGCAGCGAAGGGAACACTCCCGATGGTGCAACGGCCATGCCGCTCGATCCCGGAACGAGTCACCGCACGAACAAGGGGATTCATGGCGGATTTCCCTTGCATGGATGAAACGCCGCTTCAGCGGTGCAACCGGGGCCGATGGCCAGGACGGCACCGACCTCCGCGCCCGCCGCGAGCGCGCGTGTGCGGAGACACATCCGCGAGCGCCCTGGCCGAAGGAACACCGCGTCAAACGCGTCATCCGCGCACCGGCAGGACGAGATCGCGGCGCTCCCCGCGCGCAGCGAGGGCTCCTCGGCCATGAAGAGCTCGTCGAGCTGCCGCGGCTTCGCGCGCGCTCGGCCTGAACGTGATCGCTGCGCAGAATCTGCACCACGCTGTCCGGCGCTGCGTCATCGGAGCGCTGCTCGCGCGTTGCGATGAGCCGGCGCTCGGCCTCCCGCTGCGCCTCGTGCAGCGCGGCGATGCGCGCTGTCGGGAGGGCGCCGCGTCTCCTGACAGAACGCTGTCAGGAGGGCCGCCGTAGGTTGCCGGAGCGCGTGGGCGGAAGCCCCGCGAGGAGGCTCTGATGAAGACAGGATTGGGTGGCGTGATCGTCTATGTGCCCGACGCGGTGGAAGCCGCGGCGTTCTACGAGCGCGCGTTCGGCTTCGAGCGCAAGTTCGTCTCCGGCGGCAACGACTACTGCGAGATGCAGGGCGACGTGCCGCTCGGGTTCGTGCGGGAGGAGTTCGTCCAGAAGCACCTGCCCGAGTTCGTGAAGAACCGGCCCGGCGCGCGTCCCGCTGGGTTCGAGATCGCCGTGACCAGCAAGGACGTCGACGCGGCGTTCGCGCGCGCGGTCCAGGCCGGCGCCGCGCCCGTCGCGGAGCCCCACGACATGCCCTGGGGCCAGCGCGTCTCCTATGTGCGCGACCTGAACGGCGTGCTCGTGGAGATCTGCTCGCCGTGGTCCACCCCATGAGCCCGATCGCTGCGCCGCGGCGGCGCGGCCGCGAGCGCCCTCGCGGCGCGGTCGCCACCGTGGCGGCACGGCCGCCGCGACGCAGTGCGCAGCGGGCCGAGAGGGTACGCCCTGTCACCTGACGGTGATCTCCTGACGGGGACCTGCGGCAAGTCCTTGCCGCCCCTGACCCGGCCTGCTTAACCTCCGCGCGTGAACGCGAACGGCCGGACACGGGTGCACGTGCTCGTGGCAGCAGCGCTCGCCCTGCTCGCGGTCGGCCCCTCGGGGCTCGGCGGCGGGCCCGTCGCCGAGGCGAAGGAGGCCGCGCGGGGCAAGAGCAAGAACAAGAAGACGACGCAGTACGAATGCCGCGTGCAGAGCCCGCAGAAGTTCCTGAAGCGGCGCACCTTCGTCCAGAAGGGCATGCTCGACCCGAGGAAGCACGCGAAGGCGGTCCGCTACCTCGCCGAGCATTACGGCCACGTCGAGACCGAGGAGACGCGGCGTCACAACTCCGAGAGCGCCCACTCCCAGGCGAAGACCGTGCAGTTCATGGGTCTGCCGGTCTCCGTCCACGAGAAGATCGCGCCCGCGCTCCACTGCGTGGAGAAGCGGATCCGCGCGACGTGCTCCAGCAAGTCCCGCCGCTACACGCCGCGCGCGGTCGGCGGGTTCCGCACGGCGAACAGCTACCGGGGCGCGGAGATCTCGAACCACCTGTTCGGCATCGCCATCGATATCGATCCTGACCGGAACCCGTGCTGCGGCTGCGTCGATCCGTGGCCCACGAGCCCGCTGTGCCAGGAGAAGAAACGCACCGCGTACGAGCGCACGTCCCTGTCCCGCTGCTGGATCAAGGCGTTCGAGCGCTACGGCTTCGACTGGCTGGGCCACGACGACCTCGAGGACACGATGCATTTCGAGTTCCTCGGGAATCCCGACCGGTTCAAGAAGAAGTAGCACCGGCGCTCGCCCCCCGCGCCGGCGCGCCGGCGCTCACGCGCTGCGGCCGCTTCCGCGCCGGGAGAGCCGTCGCGCGCGCCGTTCCGCCGCGGCCTCGGCGAGGCGGCGGTCCTCGTCCGTCTCCAGCCGGAGCGGCGGTACGGCGGTCGGCCGCAGCGACGCGTCGACGGCCACGAACGTCACGAAGGCCGTGACCATGGGCCAGACGTCGCCCGTGGCTGCGTCCTCCCCCTCGACGGACACCAGGATCTCGAGCGACGTGCGGAAGGTCGCGGTCACCCGCGCGGACAGGCGCACGACCTGACCGACCTTGCTCCCGCGGTCGAACGAGAGGTCGTCGATGCCGGCGGTGATGACGGTGCTGCCGGTGTGCCTCTGCGCGCAGATGGCGGCGCACAGGTCGATCCAGGCGAGCACCTGCCCGCCGAAGATCGTTCCGAGCGCGTTCGCGTGCGTCGGCAGGACGTACTCGGTCATGGTCGTGACCGAATCGGAGGCGCGCTTCTCGTGGTGGGCCTTCACCCGGCAGGTGTATCACCGCGCCGCAGGATCGCTCGAGCTAGCTGGACGTGGACGCCCGCCCCGGGCTCGGAAACGACGGCTCCTCCGCCGTGGCCCGCCCCGGGCTCGGCGAGGACACCGGCTGCTTCGCGAGCCCCGGCGGCCCTGTCGGCAGCGTGGGCTCGTCCTCGAAGCGCATCGACGTGATCTTCAGCCGCCCGAAGATCGCCTCCGCCCGCTCGTTCATCGTCACCGCCTCGCGCCGCGCCGCCATGTTCGCCACGAAGCTCCGGTCCGTCGTCAAGAACCGCGCGTAGGCCTGGAACGTGCGCGCGAGCTCCAGCTCGTTCCCCGTCTCCTCGAAGATGCTCACCGACCGCGCGAAATACGCGCGCGCGCTCTTCGTGTTCGCGCTGCCCCAGCCGCCCGCCGCCGTGATCTCGCCGAGCGTCCGGAGCGCGATGCCGAGGTGCACCTTGCTCCGCACCGAGGCGAACAGGTCCACCGCCCGGCTGATCGAGTCGCGCGCCTTCTCCAGGTCGCCCCGGAGCATGTACGCCTTCCCGAGCGCGCGCCGCGCCTCCGCCAGGCCGAGCCGGTCGCCCAGCTCGTCACAGAGCTCCTCGGCCTGCTGCAGCACCCGCACCGCCTCGTCGGGATCGCCGCTCCGGTAGAGCGTCCCCCCGATGTTCGTCAGGATGAGCGCCGTCCGGTTGCGGTCGCCGACCTGCCGCGCCACCTCCAGCGCCTCCTCGAAGAGCTTCAGGGCGCGGCGGTGGTCGCGCTGATCCTGGGCGATCATCCCGAGGTTGTTCAGGCTCACCACGACCCCGAGCAGGTCCGAGATCTCGCGCCGGATCGCGAGCGACCGCTCGAACGTGTTGAGCGCCTGCTTGAACTCCCCCGAGTCCTGCAGGGCGAGCCCGAGGTTGTTCAGCGACAGCGCTATCGAGCGGCGGTCGCCCATCCGCTCGCGGCGGGCGAGCGCGTCGCGCAGCCACTTGAGCGCCTCCTGGTACTCGCCCCGGAGCCAGTGCAGCTTGCCGATGTCGTCGATGGTCGACGCGATCCCCCGCTCGTCCCGCGCGCCCTCGAACAGGCGGAGCGCGGTGGTGAGGTGCTTGCCGGCCTCGTCGAGCGAGCCGCTGTCGCGGTAGAGCCGCCCGATGCGGTTGTGCGCGGCGCCGCCCTTGCGCCGGTTGTCGAGCCGGTAGGCGAGCGTCAGCATCTCGCGGAAGGCGGCGAGCGCGTCGTCGATCCGCCCGGCGAGCTGCAGGACGTCGCCGTAGTCGTGGAGCGCGTCGATGCGCCGCGCGACGTGCGCGTCGCCGAGCAGCGACAGCCCGCGCGCGTAGTACTCCGCGGCCTTCGCGTTCGAGTAGCGCCCGCGCGCCACGTCCCCGGCGTCGAGCAGCGACAGCCCCGCCCGCACCGCGTCGCCGATGCGCTCGCGGTGCGTCGCGAGCTCGGCGAGCAGCTCCTCGCTGGCGCGCACCGCCACCTGCTGCTCCAGCCACTCGGCGATCGCGTGGTGGTACCGCCGCTGGGCCGCGGCGCTCATCCGCTTCTGGAGCGCCTCGCGCTCCTTGTCGTGCACGAACACGTACTCGTCCGAGCCCGCGAAGCTCGACTCGCCCTGCTTGCGCAGGTAGCCGCGGTCGCACAGCGCGCGGAGCGCGGCGTTGATCCGGTCGAGATCCTTGTCGCTCTGCTCCTCGCCCCACAGCTCGGGCGCCTGGCAGCCGGCCCGGCCGAGCACGAACAGCGCGCCGCTCCAGAACACCGGGCCGATGGTCGCGGCCTGCTCGAGCAGCTGCCGGCAGTCGTGATCGAGCGCGGCGAGGCGGACGTTCACGGCGTCCTCGACCGTCGCCGGGAGGCGCGCCGTCGACAGCTTCCCGAGGTGCACGCGCCAGCGCGGCCCGCCCGAGTCGGGCGCGAGCTCCTCGATCACGCCCTGGTCGTGGCAGATGCGGACCATCTGCTCGATGAGCGCCGGGTTGCCGTTCGCGAAGGCGCAGGCCGCCTCGACGAGCTCGGGCGGCGCGCCCGGCCGGGCCTGCGACTCCGCCCCCGCGGCGTCGACGACGACGACGTCCTCGCCGCCGCGCGGGGTGCAGGGCGCGAGCAGCGCCCGCGCCAGCTCCGCCGCCTCGGCCTCGCCGAGCGGCGTGAGCTCGAGCAGCGCGTGGCGCCGCTCGCCGACCTTGCCCCAGTCGTCCTGGCGGGTGAGCAGCTCCGGGCGGGCCGCGCCGACGATCAGGATCGGGCCCGCGAGGTACTCGATGAGGTAGCGCAGGAGCGCGAGCGAGTCGTCGTGGGCCGCGTGGAGATCCTCGAAGAGGAGGCACATGGGGCCCTGGGCCGCGTCCGCCTCGAGGAACGCCTTCAGCACGGCGCGGCGGATGAGGTCGCCCTGCGCCGGGTCGTCCTGCACCGCGCGCGTGAGCGGGCTGTCGCCGAACGCGAGCCCGATGAACTGGCCGAGGAAGTAGATGACGTCGCCGACCTTGCGGTCGCCCATCACGTGCGCGACCTGCGCGCGGACCTCGGCGCGGGCCGCGTCCTTGTCCATGGCGTCCGAGAGGCCGAAGCGGGCGCGCAGGAGCCGCGCGAAGATGCCGTACGCGGACGCCACGTCGCCGGCGGCGCCCGAGTAGACGCGCAGCGCGGCGGAGCCCTCGCGCCGCCCCTCGAGGAACTCGCGCGCGAGCCGGCTCTTGCCGATGCCCGGCGGACCGACGAGCGTCACGGTCCGCGTCGAGCGCTCCCGCTCGACCGCGTCGAGGGCGCGGGCCAGCGCCGACAGCTCGGCCTCGCGCCCGACGAGCGGTGCGCGGGCGGGCGTCGCTGCGCCAGTTGCACTGTCCTCTCGGCTCATCTCCATGGCCTCCACGTCCCCGGGTGCCGCAGCGCGGGGCACTCCCCTCGGCTCATCTCCCTGCCTCCGCGTCCTCGGGTGCCGCAGCGCGGGACACGATGTCCCGAGCCTATACCAGGTTCGGCTTCGGTGGCGCGTGCGGTAAGCTGCGGGGCGTGGACGACGAGGTCACGGGGACGCCGCCGCGCGCCGGTAGCACGGCGCGCAATGCCGCGGAGATCCGCGGGCGCATCGCGGCCTGCTTCAGCCTGGCCGAGCTGCGCCGCTTCGCAGAAGAGCTCGGCGTGCCCGACATCCCCTGGGACAGGGGGATGCAGGGGGCGGCGCACGAGCTCGTCCGCCGCTTCGAGCAGCGGCGCGAGCTCTGGTCGCTCGTCGAGCAGCTCCGCGCGGTGCGGCCGCTCGTGGAGTGGCCCGACATGCCGACGGTGCCGCCCGCCTCGTCGATCGCACAGGCGCACGCCGACATCCCGCGGCCGGCGCCGCTGCCGAACCTCGCGCCGCTGCCGGTGCCCTCGCCCCCCACCGAGGTCCCGACGCTGGCGCCGCCGCCGATCCCGCCGACCACACGGACGCCGACCGTCCCCACGCCGGAGCCCGCGGCGGCGCGGCCGCGCGGCGCCGGCGGGCCGGCGCGCCCGGCCGTACCGCCGGGCGCCGCCGAGCGCGCGCCGGCGCGGGCCGCGCGCCGCGTCGATTCGCGGCTCCTGCTCGCCGCGCTGGGGCTCGTGGTGGCCAGCCTGGTCGTCGCCTTCCTGATCGGCCGGGCGTCGAGCGCGCCGGACGGCGAGGCGGCGCCCGCGAGCGCCGCGGCCGCGAGCGCCGCGCCCGCGCCGCCGACCACCGCCCGGCCGGACGGGGTCGCGGCGCGCGCGGCCGCCGCGATCGAGCGCCGGATCGAGAGCGTGGCGCGGGCGTGCGAGATCCCGCCCGGCGCCGCGGACGACGTGATGCGCCGCGCCTTCGAGCGCTGCGGGCCGGCGCCCACCCACGCGGCGCAGCGGGCGGCCCCGGCGCAGGGGAGCGACGCGCCGGCAGAGGTTCCGGCCGCCCGGCCGGACGCCCCCGGGGCGGCGCCGCGCGCGGCCGCCGCGGCCGCCAACGCGCCCGCCGGCGGCAACTCCGGGTGCGTGGGGGCGTGCGAGCGGCGCCACCAGGCGTGCAGGGCGACGCAATGCGGCAAGGAGCCCACGCAGGGCAGCCAGTACCAGCGCTACCAGAATTGCCTGTCGACGTGCCTGGAGCAGGCGTCCCGGTGCCGGCTCGGCTGCCTCTGAGCCGCGCCCGCCGAGCCCCCGCGCCGCGCCGGCGCGTCGTCGCGTGCGACCGCGGGCCGGGCGTCAGAGCGGCGGGCGGCTGCGGCGCATCACGTTGACCGTGGCGGTCGGCTGGTGCTCGGGGCAGCCGGTCCGGCCGGAGCGGCTCGGATCGAAGTCGATGCGGAGGCAGGTCTTGCAGACGCAGAGGTAGGCGTCGTGGAACTCGCGGTAGCTCAGGATATCCGCGGCGAACAGGCTGAGGACGATGTCGCTGAGCAGGTCCTCTTCGCGCGGGCACGGCTCCCAGAGCGCGCCGTCGCCGGCGCGGCGCACGCGGCCGTCGTCGATCGCCGCGGCGAGGAAGCGGTCGTCCGCGGCGGGCGGCATGAGGGCGCGGAGCGAGGAGAGCCCCCGGAACCGCGCCGCCTCGACGAGCGCCTGGAGCTCGGGCTCGTCCGAATCCTCCGGGGCGGCCGGGCCGAGCGCCACCTGCATGGAGAAGCCCTCCGTCACATAGGTCGGGCGCCGCATCCGCCCGGGCGCGACGAGGTGCTTCTCGAACCAGCCCGAGAGCGCCGCCGCGCTCCGGGGAGGCTTGTCGACGAAGGTGAGCGCCGCGAACAGCGCCCGGCGATCATGCTCCTTCGCGACGAGCGACGGAGCGGATGGAAGCGTGGGAATCGAGGTGTGGGAGTCCGCTTGCCGCATGAGCACCCCCATGATTTCGCCCCAGTCTGCCCGAGGTCTTCTGTCGCGGTAAAGACACGATGGCGTCCCGATCCCAGATTGCGGAACCACCTGCAATGCAATGCGTTAGCTGCACGTTGCCGCGGCGTCGCGCGGGGGGAGGCGGGCTCAGTCCGTGATCTTGAGCGCGCCGCTCTCGTCGAGCGCGCCGCTCGCGTCGGCGCCGTCCGAATCGGCCTCGACGTCCTCCTGGGACGTGGAGGGCCGCAGGAAGGACAGGTCGAGGCCGCCCATGGGCTGCTGCGCTGCCGCGCGCGCGGCGGCGAGGGGGATCGCGTCGGCCTCGCCCGCGCGGGGCGGAGCGCGGCGCTCGGCCTTCTCGGGGCGCGGGTCCTCACGGCGCGGGTCCTCGCGGCGCGCGCCTTTCGCGGCGTCGCGCCCGCTCGCGCCGGCCTCGCGGGGCCGCTCCGGCGCGGGCGCGGCCTGCGGGCGCGCGGCCCCCGCGCGCGGGGACGCCGGGGTCCGGAGCCCCTTGGCCGCCTTCGCCATGCGCGCGCGCGTGCGGAACGAGGGGGCGTTCTTCGCGAGCTCGATGCAGCTGCCGCGCATGGCGCTCGGGCAGGAGATGCGCACGTGCATGTGGTCGTCGTGCGGCTCGGAGCCCGTCGGCTGCATCATGGCGAGCTGCGCGCGGACGATCAGCTCGCGGGAGACGCCGATGCGCTTGGCGTGGGCGATCAGCGCGTGCCGCAGAGGATCGGAGATGAAGATGTGGCTCACGTGGGCGCGGGGATCGGTGAGCAGGTGCTGCACGAGCAGCCAGTTGCGCGGCAGGTCGAAGCGCGCCCCGGGCAGGTTGGTCGAGGCGAGCCGGGCGTTGAAGCGCAGGAAGTACGGCGCGTGGATCTGCTTGCCGCGGCCGTCGAGCGCGTAGAAGCCGAGGTCGACGTCGCGGCCGCTCTCGTGGGAGTTGTGGCGGTGGACGTCGCCGCCGTGCTGGCGCGACAGGTCGCCGACCTCGAGCACGGCGCCCGGGAAGCGCTTGGCCACGCCGCGCGCCGCGCGCTCGATCATGCCGACGAGCGCCGGCAGCCCCCAGCGCACGTCGGCGTGGGCGTAGGCGGGCACGACGCGGATGTCCTTGCGCGAGGTGTCGAGCCGCACGCCGCCCTCGAGGTGCCCCTCGTTCGGGTGGCCGACCGACGTGGCGGGCGGCTTGGGCGGGGCCTTCGTCTTGGCCGGCTCGGTCGATCTCGGCCCTGCGCCGCCGGCGCGGGGGCGGTGGCCCTTGCCGATGTCGGTCGTGAGCCGCGCGCGCGGGGCCGCCGCGCGTGGCCGCGTGCCCGAGCCGCCGCGCGCCTTCGAGCCCGCCGGCGCCCCCGCGGCAGAGCGCGCCTTCGAGCCCGCCGGCGCCCCCGCGGCAGAGCGCGCCTTCGAGCCCGCCGGCGCCCCCGCGGCAGAGCGCGCCGGGGCGTCCGGCGCCGCGGCGGCCGCCGGGGCGCCGGGCAAGGAGAGCGCCAGGATCGTGAACAGCACGGAGATCGGTCGAGGCACACCGGTGCGTTACGGGGTTTCGGCGGGCCGGGCCAAGAAGCCGGCGCCGCCCGGCCCCCGTGCCGCGCCGCGGCGTCCCGGCGTCGCGGCGTACCGCGGCCGCAGCGGAGGCTTTTGCCTCGCGGCCAGTTGGGGTACCTCTCGGTCGGCCATGGACAAGGTCTACAAGAGCGCGCTGGACGCCGTGCGGGACATCCCCGGCGGCGCCACGATCCTCTCGGGCGGCTTCGGGCTCTGCGGCATCCCGGAGCACTGCATCGCCGCGCTCCGCGAGCTCGGCACGAAGGACCTCGTGGTCGTGTCCAACAACTGCGGGGTCGACAGCTTCGGCCTCGGGATCCTCCTGCAGAACCGCCAGATCCGGAAGATGATCTCGTCGTACGTCGGCGAGAACAAGGAGTTCGAGCGGCAGTACCTGAGCGGCGAGCTCGAGGTCGAGCTCACGCCGCAGGGCACGCTGGCCGAGCGCATCCGCGCCGGGGGCGCCGGGATCCCCGCGTTCTACACCCCGACCGGGGCGGGCACGGCCATCAGCGAGGGCGGGCTGCCGGTGCTCTACAACCCCGACGGCACGGTGAAGAAGTACTCCGAGAAGAAGGAGGTGCGGCAGTTCGACGGCCGCGACTACGTGCTCGAGCCGGCCATCCGGGGCGACTACGCGCTCGTGAAGGCCTGGAGGGGCGATCGGTTCGGCAACCTCGTCTACCGCCACACCGCCATGAACTTCAACCCCATGATGGCGATGGCCGCGAAGGTGACGATCGCCGAGGTCGAGGAGCTCGTCGAGGTCGGCTCGCTCGACCCGGACCACATCCACACGCCCGGGATCTTCGTGCACCGGATCTTCCAGGGCGAGCGCTTCGAGAAGCGGATCGAGCGGCGCACGGTGCGCAAGGCGCCGGCCGCCTAGGCGCGGGGCCGGGACAGGGGACACGATGGGACTCACGCGGGAACAGATCGCGCAGCGCGCCGCGCTGGAGCTCAAGGACGGCTACTACGTCAACCTCGGCATCGGGATGCCGACGCTCGTCGCCAACTACATCCCCGCGGGGATCGAGGTGGTGCTCCAGAGCGAGAACGGGCTGCTCGGCATCGGCCCGTACCCCGCCGAGGGCGCGGAGGATCCGGACCTCATCAACGCCGGCAAGGAGACGGTGACCATGCTCCCCGGCTCGGCGATCTTCTCGAGCGCCGAGTCGTTCGCGCAGATCCGGGGCGGCCACATCGACCTCGCGATCCTCGGGGCCATGGAGGTCTCCGAGAAGGGCGATCTTGCCAACTGGATGATCCCCGGCAAGATGGTGAAGGGGATGGGCGGGGCGATGGATCTCGTGGTGAGCGCGAAGCGCGTCGTCGTGATCATGGATCACGCGGCGAAGAACGGCGCGCCCAAGATCCTGACCGAGTGCGCGCTGCCCCTCACCGGGCGCGGCGTGGTCCACCGGATCATCACCGATCTCGCCGTGCTCGACGTGACGCCCGAGGGGCTCGTGCTGCGCGAGCTCGCGCCCGGCGTGAGCGCCCGAGAGGTGCAGGAGAAGACACAACCAACGCTCCGGGTCCCCTCCGACGTGAAGGAGATGGGGCAGCGGAGCGCCTAGGGGTTCGCCGATGACCTGGCCCGAAAAGACCCTGCCGACGACCGACGCGAGCGAGAAGCGCTCGCTGGGAGCGGGCGTGTTCCGTCGCTGCGACGGCTGCTCGCACACGCACGACGCCTCCGAGCTCGCCCGCGCCTTCGAGGTGTGCTCGCAGTGCGGCCACCACCACAAGCTCGACGCCGAGGGGTGGCGTCGGCTCCTGCTCGACGACGGCGAGCTCGCCCAGTGGGACGATCACCTCGTCCCCAACGACCCGCTCGGGTTCAGCGACGGCAAGAGCTACCGCGACCGCGTCGCGGCGCTCCACAAGAAGGGCCGCGCCAAGGAGGCGATCGAGATCGGCCGCGCCCGGCTGAGCGGTCGCGACATCGCGTACGGCGCGTTCGTGTTCGCCTTCATGGGCGGGAGCATGGGCTCCGTCGTCGGCGAGAAGATCACGCGGCTGTTCGAGCGCGCGGCGCGCGAGGAGCTCCCGGTGGTGCTCCTCCAGTCGTCGGGCGGCGCGCGGATGCAGGAGGGCATCCTCTCGCTGATGCAGATGGCGAAGAGCGTGGCCGCGCTCGAGCGCTACCGCAAGACGCGCCTCCCGTTCATCTCGGTGCTGCTCCACCCGACCACGGGCGGCGTCGCGGCGAGCTTCGCCTTCCTCGGCGACGTGAACATCGCCGAGCCGAAGGCGCTCATCGGGTTCGCCGGCCCCCGGGTCATCGAGAACACGATCCGGCAGACCTTGCCCGAGGGCTTCCAGCGGGCCGAGTTCCTGCTCGATCACGGGATGGTCGACGCGATCGTGGCGCGCCCCGAGATGAAGGCGTACCTCGCCACGCTGCTCCAGCACCTCGCGGGCGGTCGCCGGGCGCGGCGATGAGCTCGGCGGCGCCGCGGCTCCCGGCGCTGCTCGAGGCGCTGGGGCAGCGGGCGCCGCGGGGCATGGTGCTCGGGCTCGACCGGGTGCGCGAGGCGCTCGCGGCGCTCGGCGACCCCCACGCCGACGTCGCCGCGGTGCACGTCGCCGGCACCAACGGCAAGGGGAGCGTGTGCGCGATGGTCGAGTCGGTCGCGCGCGCGGCCGGGCTCCGCACCGGCCTGTACACGTCGCCGCACCTGTCCCGCTTCGCCGAGCGCATCCGCATCGACGGCGAGCCGATCGGCGACGCGGCGCTCGAGCGCGCGCTGTCGGCCGCGCTCGAGCGGGTCCCCTCGCCGCTCACGTTCTTCGAGGCGCTGACGGTGGCCGCGTTCGTGGCCTTCCGCGACGCGGGCGTCGACCTCGCGATCCTCGAGGTCGGCCTCGGTGGGCGGCTCGACGCGACCAACGTGCTCGCGGCGCCGCTCTGCACGGCGATCACGTCGATCGCGTTCGATCACGTGGCCCTGCTCGGCCCGACGCTGGCCGACATCGCCCGGGAGAAGGCGGGCATCCTCAAGCCGGGCGCCCCCGTGGTCCTCGGCCCGCTCGACCCCGAGGCCGACGCCGCGATCGAGGCCGCCGCGCGGGCGATCTCCGCCGGGCCGCGCCTCCGCGTCGCGCGGGCGGAGCGCGGCGGGAGCGCGGGCGAGATCGCGGTGGGGCGCGCGGGGCCTCTCGCGCGCGCGACCCGCGTCGCCGGGCCGGGGCGCCCCGCGCTCGAGGTGGAGCTCGGCCTCCGCGGGGCGCACCAGGCGGAGAACGCGGGCGTCGCGTGCGGGATCGCGTGGCAGCTCGCGAGCCGGTGGCCCGAGGTCGAGCGGGCGCTCCCGGCGGGGCTCGCCGCGGCCCGCTGGCCCGGCCGGCTGGAGCGGATCGACGCGGGCGCCGCCGAGGTCCTGCTCGACTGTGCGCACAACCCGCACGGCGCGCAGGCGCTCGCCGCGTGGCTCGACGAGGAGGGTCCGGGCGCGGCGCGCACCGCGCTCGTGTTCGGGGCGATGGCCGACAAGGGGTGGGGCGAAATGCTACAGACGCTCGCCCCGCGCGCGCAGCGGCGGCTCTACGCGACGCCGCAGGGCCGCGCGGCCGCGCCGCTCGAGGCGCTGCGGGCGATCGCGCCGGGCGAGCCGATCGGCGATCCGCGCGCGGCGGTGGCGCGGGCGATCGAGGTCGCCGGGCCGGGCGGGCTCGTCGTCGTGACGGGCTCGATCTACCTGGTCGGCGAGGTGCGGTCGGCGCTGCTCGGCATCGCGCCGGACCCGGTCGTGACGCTCTGACGCGGGCGCGCCGCCGCGCGATGTGCAGGCGCGTCGCGGCGCGGCGGCGCGCCGGTGTGGCACGGGCGATGCCGGTCCGCCGGCATGGCGTTCAGGAAGCGGCGTTCTCCGGTGCTCTTCCCTGCGGCGGCCCTCGGGGCGGCCGCGCTCGCGCGGACGGCGTTCCGCGCCCTGCGGCGGCTCGATCTGCGCGGCCGGGTCGTGGTCGTCACGGGCGGCTCTCGCGGCCTCGGGCTGCTCCTCGCCGAGGAGTTCGGCCGGCACGGCGCCCGGGTGGCGATCGCCGGCCGCGACCCGGGGGCGCTCGACCGGGCCGAGCAGCGGCTGCGGGCGCTCGGCGTCGAGGTGCACGCGGTCGCGTGCGACCTCGGCGATCGCGCCGCGGCCGAGGCGTTCATCGACGGCGTGGCGCGCGCGTTCGGCCGGATCGACGTGCTCGTCAACAACGCCGGCGTGATCCAGGTGGCGCCGATGCAGGACCTCCGCGTGGAGGAGCTCGAGGAGGCGATGCGCTCGAACTACTGGAGCGCGGTCTACACGACGCGGCGCGCGCTGCCGCACCTGGAGAAGCAGGGGCGCGCGGCGCGGATCGTGAATGTGGCGTCGATCGGCGGGCGCGTCGCGGTGCCGCACCTGCTCGGGTACAACGCGTCGAAGTTCGCGATGGTGGGTTTGTCGGAGAGCCTCCAGGCCGAGCTCTCCTACGGCGGCGCGCGAGGCCCGCGGGTCACCACGGTGATCCCCGGGCCGATGCGCACGGGGTCGATCTACAACGCCGAGTTCGGCGGCGACCCGCGGCGCGAGTTCGGCTGGTTCGGCCTGGCCTCGTCGATCCCGCTCGCGACGATCGACGCGCGGCGCGCGGCGCGGCGGGTGGTGGCGGCGGCGCGCGAGGGGCGCGCCGAGGTGAAGCTCGGGCTGTCTTCGCACCTGCTCAGCTGGGTGCACGGGATCGCGCCGCAGATGACGGTGCGGCTGATGGGCCTGGTGAACGCGCTCCTGCCGGCGCCCCGCGGCGCCGCGGGGACGACGCGGGGGCGGGACCTGCGCGCGCCGGCGCAGGGGTCGGCCCTGCTGCGCCTGAGCAACGAGGCGGCGCGGCGCAACAACGAAGCGCCGCCCGAGGCGGCGCGGTGACGCACGACGCGGGGATCGGCCGCATCACAAAAGCGGTGCGATGGCCGGAGCGATCGATGCGACGGTGAGCGCGCGCCGCGGTCGCCGCGCCGGCAGTTGGCCGTAGGCTGTCTTGGCAAAGGTTGCTAAGGGTGGTCTCCTCAGCCCAAACCACAGAGAGGGACCGTGCCGAAGCAGACCAAGAAGGATCAGAGGGAGGGCGCTCCGTCGGCGACGGGCGCACCGCAGAAGGACTCGGCTGGGCGCAAGCTCTTCGGCACCGACGGGGTGCGCGGCGTGGCGAACCAGCCGCCGATGACGCCGGAGATGGCGCTGCGGCTCGGGCGCGCGATCGCCTTCGTCGCGAGCCACGGGAAGTCGCGGCAGGTGCGGGTGGTGATCGGGAAGGACACGCGGCTGTCCGGCTACATGCTGGAGACGGCGATCGCGTCCGGCGTGTGCGCCATGGGCGGGCGTGTGATGCTGAGCGGGCCGATCCCGACGCCGGCGGTGGCGCAGCTCACGCAGAGCATGCGGGCCGACGCCGGGGTGGTGATCAGCGCGAGCCATAACCCGTACCAGGACAACGGCATCAAGATCTTCGGGCCCGACGGCTACAAGCTGCCCGACGCCGCGGAGGAGGAGATCGAGCGGCTCATGGAGAGCCACGAGCTCGACGAGGCCCGAGTGGTGGGCTCGGCGATCGGCAGCGCGGTGAAGCTCGACGACGCGCGGGGGCGGTACGTCGTGTTCTGCAAGAGCACGTTCCCCACGGCGCTGACGCTCGACGGCGTGAAGATCGTGGTCGACGCGGCGCACGGGGCGGCCTACCGCGTGGCGCCCTCGGTGTTCACCGAGCTCGGCGCGCACGTGACCGCGCTCGGCGTGAAGCCGAACGGCCGCAACATCAACCGCGAGACGGGCGCGCTGCACCCGGAGCACGTGAAGGCCGAGGTGCTCAAGCGGGGCGCGGCGATCGGCATCGCGCTCGACGGCGACGCGGACCGGGTGATCATGGTCGACGAGCGCGGCGAGGTCGTGGACGGCGACGCGATCATGGCGCTCTGCGCGCTCAGGATGCTGCGCACCGGGAAGCTGCCGCGGAACACGATCGTGACGACGGTGATGTCGAACCTCGGCCTCGAGCGCGCGCTCAAGGCGCAGAACGGGCACGTGGTGCGGACGGCGGTCGGGGACCGCTACGTGGTGGAGGCGATGCGGAACGGCGGCTACTCGTTCGGCGGGGAGCAGTCGGGGCACCTCATCTTCCTGGACCACGCGACGACGGGCGACGGGATCGTGGCGGCGCTGCAGGTGCTCGCGATCATGATGGAGGAGGACAAGCCGCTGAGCGAGCTCGCGTCGAAGGCGATGCAGCGGGTGCCTCAGGTGCTGGAGAACGCGACGTTCTCGACGCGGCTGCCGCTCGACAGCATGCAGCGGACGCGGGTCGCGGTGGATCGCATCGAGAAGACGCTCGGGGACAAGGGGCGCATCCTCGTGCGGTGGAGCGGGACGGAGCCGAAGCTGCGCGTCATGGTCGAGGGCGAGGACGCGTCGACCATCGGGGCGTACGCGCTCGAGATCATCGAGGCGGCCAAGCAGGACGTGGCGGGGGCCACGGCGTAGCCAGGCCTGCCCGGCCCCCGGAGAGGGTGTCCGCTGGGCGGGGTGGGGGCCCCGCCGAACTCGGCGGAGACATGGCTCATCCGGCAAGCCGGATGAGCCATGTCTCCGCCTCGAACATCGGCCCATCCCCCACCCCGCCCAGCGGACACCCTCTCCGGGGGCCTACCGTATGTCCGAGGGACGCGCTCCCCTCGGGCGGTTGTCCGAGGGATGACTGGCCTTGGCTACAGCGCGCGGCGCATGAAGAGATCCTCCAGCGTCTCGCGGCGCGGCGCCACCTCGACGACCTGCGCGCCCGCCGCGAGCGACGCCTGCAGCACGTCGCGCACGCGCGCCTCGCCCTCGACGTCGACCACCACGACGTCGCCCCGGCCCGTGGTCGCGAAGCCCATCCGGGCGAGATCCCCCAGGAGGTCTTCGCTCGCGCCCGCCAGCGTGACCTCGGTGCGCAGCACGTCGCCCCGGAGGAGCTGGCGGATCGCGCCGCTCACCACCACCTGGCCCTCGCGCAGGATCGCCACGCGATCGCACATCGCCTCGACGTCGCTGAGGATGTGCGTCGAGAAGAAGATCGTCCGGCCCTGATCGCGCTCCGCAAAGATGAGATCGCGCACCTCCTTGCGGCCCACCGGATCGAGGCCGCTCATGGGCTCGTCCAGGATCAGCATCTCGGGATCGGCGACCAGCGCGGCGGCCAGCCCCGTGCGCTGCAGCATCCCCTTCGACAGCCGGCGCACCTGCCGATCCGCGGCGTACGCGATCTTCACCTGATCGAGCACCTCCATCGCCCGCCGGCGCAGCGAGGCGCCGCGCATCCCGGACAGGCGGCCGCAGAGCTCCACGAACTCGCGCGGGGTGAGGTACGGGTAGACGTACGGGTTCTCGGGCAAAAAGCCGATCTTCCGGCGCGCCTCGGGCGACGGGACGCGCGCGCCGAACAGGTACGCCTCGCCGCCGGTCGGGGCGATGAGGCCCGTCAGCATCTTGATCGTCGTCGTCTTGCCGGCC
Source organism: Sorangium sp. So ce836 (assembly GCF_028553905.1). Taxonomy (NCBI): domain Bacteria; kingdom Pseudomonadati; phylum Myxococcota; order Polyangiales; family Polyangiaceae; genus Sorangium; species Sorangium sp. So ce836. The sequence goes on from NZ_CP102233.1 coordinate 9,833,015, forward strand.
CCGTTCGGCCCGAGGAAGCCGAAGATCTCGCCGCGGCGCACGCCGAAGCTCACCCCCTTGACCGCCTGGACCTCCCTCCGGCGCAAGAAGCCCACCCGGAACGTCTTCAGCAGGCCGCGGACGTCGATCAGCAGCTCGCCGCCCGGCGCCTCCCCGCCGGAGCGGGACGGCGCGGCGCGCTCGCCGCGCTCCTCGACCATCGCCTCGACACCGTCGCTCACGCGCCCTCCTCGCCGTCGGGGCCCTCGCCCGACGCGCCGTCCCCCGGCCGCGCGCGGCCGCGCGCCGTCGCCGCGCTGTACTCGTGCAGCTTGTACTGGATCTTGCGCGGGCTGATCCCGAGGATCGTCGCCGCCTTCGAGGTCGAGCCCTTGCACGCCTCGAGCGTGCGCAGGATCGCGTAGCGCTCCAGATCGTAGATCGTGCTCCCCGGGACGCGCGGCATCGCGTCGGACGCCTCGGCCGGCTCGGACGACATCTGCGCCGGCAAGTGCCGGAGCTCGATGCGCGCGCCGTCGCAGAGCACCGCCGCCCGCTCGATCGCGTTCTCCAGCTCGCGCACGTTGCCAGGGAACGAGTAGCTCGTCAGCGCCGACAGCGCCTCGTCCGTGAAGCCCTCGATCCGCTTGCCGTTCTCCTGCGCGTAGCGGCCCAGGAAGAACGTCGCGAGCTCGGGGATGTCGCTCCGGCGCTCCCGGAGCGGCGGGATCTCGAGGGTGACGACGTTGAGCCGGTAGTAGAGATCCTCGCGGAACAGCCCCTCCGCGATGCGCTGGCGCAGGTCGCGGTTCGACGCGGCGAGGATCCGCACGTCGACCTTCAGGGTCTCGTTGCCGCCCACCCGCTCGAACGTGCGCTCCTGCAAGAAGCGCAGGAGCTTCACCTGCGTGGCGAGGGGGATCTCGCTCACCTCGTCGAGGAACAGCGTGCCGCCGTTCGCCTGCTCGAAGCGGCCCTCGCGGCGGCCGACGGCGCCGGTGAAGGCGCCGCGCTCGTGGCCGAACAGCTCGCTCTCCAGGAGCGACTCGCTCAGCGCGGCGCAGTTCAGCCGGACGAGCGGCGCCTTCGCCCGCGGGCTCGCGCGGTGGATCATCTCGGCGATGAGCTCCTTGCCCGTGCCCGTCTCGCCCACGATCAGCACGCTCGCGCGGCTCGGCGCCACCTGCTCGACGAGCCGGAGGAGCTTCACCATGCTCGGGTGGCTCGCGATCACGTGGCCGAACGCGTTGCGCTCGCGCAGCCGCTCGCGCAGCCGCGAGTTCTCCTGGAGCAGCCGCGCCCGCTCCACCGCGCGCTCGACCACCACCGCGAGCACCGAGAAATCGAGCGGCTTCGTCAGGTAGTTGTACGCGCCCTTCTTCACCGCCTCGACCGCGCTCGAGATGGTGCCGAACGCCGTCATGACGACGAACGTCGCGTCCGGCAGCGCGAGCTGCGCCTTCTCCATCATCCGGATGCCGTCGAGCCCCGGCATCTTCAGGTCGGTCAGGACCACGTCCGGCGCGAACTCCTCGAGCTTGCCCAGCGCCTTGAAGCCGTCGGCCGCGGTCTCGGTGGTGTACCCCTCCTCGCGGAGGATTTCGGAGAGCGCCGCGCGCGCGTTGGCCTCGTCGTCGACGATCAGGATGCGCCCCCGGGATGCCATGTTGATCGCTTTCCTAGCATGCGCGCCCGCGGGATTGGGCGGCTGCGCGGCCCCGATCGAGCAGCGCCGGGGCCGCGGGGCGCCGCGGCCGAGCACGTTTGCGACCGGGTCGCCGGGCGCCGGCGCGGGCCATCAGGACGAGGCGCGACGAGGCGCGACGGAGGCCCGACGATCGCGCCTCGCCGCGGTGAGGCCGCACTTATCGAGCCGCGCGGCGCGGCTCGTCGGGGATCTGCCATCGACGAAAACCGCTGTTTCGTGGGCCGCCCGGGATGGTACAACGGGCCGCGCGCGAGGTCCCCACCGTCCCGATTGGCGGGCGTTTCCTTGTTCGATCTCGCGGATGAGGCTCGATGCATACGCTTCGGAAGGTGTTCGGCGATAGGCCCCGGCGCGCTGCGCTCACGGCGCTGCCGCTCGTCGGCTCGCTCACGCTCGCGGGCGCTGCCGAGGCGCAGCAGCCGCAGCCGCCCTTCGGACCGCAGCCGCTTCCGCCTCCTCCCGCGCAGCCCGGCCCCTTCGGCCCGCAGCCGGGCTTTCCGGGCGACGCGCCGCCGACCCAGTTCGGCCCCCAGCCGCAGCCGGGCTTCGGCCCGCAGCCGGGCTTCCCGGGCGACGCGCCGCCGACCCAGTTCGGCCCTCAGCCGCAGCCGGGCTTCGGCCCGCAGCCGGGCTTCCCGGGCGACGCGCCGCCGCAGTTCGGGCAGCCGGGGCAGCCGCCGCCGGACGCGAGCTTCTCCTTCGGCGCGCAGGCGTCCGTCGGCGAGCAGGGTGCCCAGGCGAGCGCGACGGCGCCGCGCTCCACCGCGTGGGACGAGGAGGAGCGCGCGCTCTCGCTCACCGCGCAGCCGAACCTGTGGGGGTCGACCGGCCTCCTCAGGACGTCGTACGCGGGCTCGGGCGCGCCGGGCACCTTCCGGGTGTCGTTCCTGCTCGACTGGTTCTCGACGAGCGGCTTCCTCTGCGATCCGGCCGAGTCGACGCTCGCCGGCCACCCGATCACCTGCGGCCCCGACGCGCGGGAGGACTCGGCGAGCCACGTGGGGGCGTTCTTCGCGCTGAACGCGACCCCCCTGCCCTTCCTCGAGGGCTATGCGTCGATCCGCACGTTCGCGAACGCGAACGATCAGGGCCGCCCGCGGCTCTTGCAGGTGCTCGGCGACACGACGTTCGGCGTGAAGGCGTTCACGCCCACGAAGATCGGCAAGCCGCTCACCTTCGGCGGCGAGGCGCAGCTGCTCCTGCTCAACGGCACGGGCGACGTGGGCCTCGCCGGCGGCGGCACGAGCGCGGTGTTCCGCGGGCTCGCGACGCTCGACCTGCGCAAGCCGCAGGGCAAGGGGTTCCCGCTTCGGGTCAACCTGAACCTCGGCTACAAGCTCGACAACTCCGGCAAGCTCGTGGAGGAGGTCGAGAAGGAGCGGGCCAAGGCGTTCACCGACGGGCGCGATCGGCAGCCGATCTCGCGCATCGAGCGGTTCGGACTCGGCATCAACCGGGTCGACTTCTTCCAGACCCACCTCGGCGTGGAGGTGCCGCTGCCGAAGGTGCAGCCGTACCTCGAGTACTCGCTCGACATCCCGGTGAACCGGCAGGGCTACGAGTGCCACACGAGCCGCGTGTCGCGCGGCGACGTCTGCCTCGGGCTCGACGATTTCGCGTCCCCGGACCCGCAGAGCCAGGGCGGACCGGGCTACGCCGCGGCGCCGTCGCGGCTGTCGCTCGGCGTGCGGGTGACGCCGTTCCAGAAGGCGTTCCGCGGCCTCTCCGGGCACGCGGCGTTCGACCTCGGCCTGTCGGCGACCTCCGTGTTCATCGAGGAGGTCGCGCCGCAGGCGCCGTGGACGCTGTACCTCGGGATCGGCTACGCCTACGACACGAAGCAGAAGGAGCCGCCGCCGGCCCCTGCGCCGCAGATCGTCAAGGAGCCGCCGCAGCTCGTGCCCGCGCCGCAGACCTTCGCGCGCGGCTTCGTGCACGAGCAGAACAGGCCCGACGCGGCGGTGGCGGACGCGATCGTGACGATCGAGGGCGTGCCCCAGCCGCCGTACGCGACCGGGCCGGACGGCCGCTTCCTCACGCGGCACCTCGAGCCGGGGACGTACACGTTCAACGTCCGGGCGAACGGCTACAAGCCGGGCACGTGCCAGGCGACGATCCTCGCCGGCGGGGCGGCGCCTGGGCAGCCCGGGCCGTTCGGCCCGCAGCCGGGGCCCTTCGGTCCGCAGCCCGGGCCGTTCGGCCCGCAGCCGGGGCAGCCCGGATCGTTCGGCCCGCAGCCGGGGCAGCCGGGCGCCTTCGGTCCGCAACCCGGACAGCCCTTCGGCCCGCAGCCCGGGCTGCCCTTCGGTCCGCAACCCGGGCAGCCGGGGCCGTTCGGCCCGCAGCCGGGGCCGTTCGGCCCGCAGCCCGGGCAGCCCGATCCCTTCGGTCCGCAGCCGGGGTTGCCCGGCGCCGGACCGGGTGCGGCGCCGCCGCAGGGGCCGACGTTCGTGGACGTCGACTGCTCGCTCGAGGCGCTGCCCAAGACGGGCAACATCGTCGGGACGGTGAAGGACGCGGAGAGCGGGGACGCGGTCGCCGGCGCGACGATCCGGCTGACCGACGCGGCGGGCCGCGAGCAGACGGCGACGAGCGACGCGAGCGGCGCCTTCCGCTTCCCGGATCTGCCGGCCGGCGCGGTGACGCTCAAGGTCGAGGCGCAGGGCTACATGAACCACGTCAACCAGGCCGACGTCCGCACGAGCGAGGACACGCGCGCCGCGCTCACGGTGAACAAGCGGCCGAAGGTCTCGCTCGTGAAGGTGCAGGGCAACGAGATCAAGATCTCGCGGCAGATCCACTTCGAGACCGACTCGGCGAAGATCCTGGGCGACTCGAACGCGCTGATGGAGGAGATCGCGGACGTGCTCCAGCGGAACCCGAACATCCGCAAGGTCGAGATCCAGGGGCACACCGACAACACGGGCGGGCGCGAGCACAACCAGACCCTCAGCGAGGCCCGCGCGAACTCGGTGCGCGCCTGGCTGATCCGGGCCGGCGTGGACGGCTCGCGCCTCCTCGCGAAGGGCTACGGGCAGGACCGCCCGGTCGCGCCGAACGTCACGCCCGCGAACAAGGCGAAGAACCGGCGCGTGCAGTTCATCATCGTCGAGAAGTGAGCCGGGCCCGCCGCCGGGCGGATCCGACGCGCGGCCGCGCCTCGGCGTCGCTTGTCGGCGCCGGGGCGCTGCGATAGGGCACGCGCATGATGAAGCAGGTCGTCGCGGGCGCGCTCGCCGTGATCGCGGGGTGCGCGGCGCCCACCCCGGCGCCGGACGCCCGGCCCGCCGAGAGCGCGCGGCCCTCGTCGGCCGCCGCCGCCCCGCCGGCGTCGGCGACGGCGGCCGCCAGCGCGCTTGCGTCCTCCGGCGCGGCGCCGGCGCCGCAGCCGGAGGACGCGGGCGCGCCGGCGCCGCCGCTGGACGGGGGCGCGCGCGCGGCCGACGAGGCGGCGGCGACGGACGGGGCGCCCCCGCCGGGAGCGCCGCCGGCCGCCAGCGCCGATACGACCGCGATCGCGACGAACAAGATCCTGCCGCCGCTCGAGAGCGAGGAGCTCACGGCGCGGGCCAGGGCGCTGTTCGACGCCATCGTGAAGAACGAGCCGGCGCTGGCCGACCCGTTCTGGTTCCCCAAGGAGCCGTTCATCCCGCTCAAGGACGTGAAGGATCCCGGCAAGTACTGGGACAACCTGCACGCCGCCTACGCGAACGACGTGAAGGCGATGCACCGGAAGCGCAAGAGCTGGGAGGGCGCGCGGTTCGTCGGCTTCGAGGTCGGCTCCAGGCCGAAGTGGGTGCCGCCCGGCGACGAGGTCAACAAGATCGGGTATTACCGCTCCTTCCACGGCAAGCTGAAGTACGAGCTCGATGGCAAGCCGGCGAGCGTCGACGTCCACACGATCATCTCGTGGCAGGGCCGCTGGTACATCACGCACCTCGGCGACTTCAAGAAGCGCTAGGCGCCCGCTCCCGCCGCAGCGACATCGCTCGCCGATGACGAAGGGATCCGAAGTGAACGCGATGGAACAGGCAGAGCGCGTCGCGGGCAGGCTGAGGGCGCGGTACGACGCGGTCCGGGCGTTCACGGAGTCGCTCTGCGCGCCGCTCTGCGCCGAGGACTACGTCGTCCAGTCGATGCCGGACGCGAGCCCGGTGAAGTGGCACCTCGCGCACACGGCGTGGTTCTTCGAGGCGTTCGTGCTCGGCCAGCGCGCCGGGTACGCGCCCTTCCACCCGCAGTTCGGGTACCTCTTCAACTCGTACTACGTGAGCGTGGGCGAGCGGCACGGCCGGCCGCGGCGCGGGGTCCTGTCGCGCCCGACCGTCGAGGAGACCTACCGCTACCGGCGCCACGTGGACGAGCGCATGCGCGCGCTGCTCGACGAGATCGCCGCGGGCCGGCACCTCGATCTCGCCTTCACGATCGAGGTGGGGCTGCACCACGAGCAGCAGCACCAGGAGCTCATCCTGACCGATCTGAAGCACGCGATGGCGCAGAACCCGTTGCGCCCCGCCATCTTCGGCGGCGCGCCGCCGGGGCGGCGCGGCGGCGCCGCCGGGGAGCTCCGCTTCGTCGAGCACGCCGAGGGCGTGCGCTGGATCGGCCACGGCGAGGGCGGGTTCGCGTTCGACAACGAGGCGCCGCGGCACCGCGTGTTCGTCGGCGCGTTCGCGCTCGCGGACCGGCCGGTGACGTGCGGCGAGTACCTCGAGTTCATGCGGGACGGCGGGTACGCGCGGCCGGAGCTCTGGCTGTCGGGCGGCTGGGATGCGGTCGTGGCGAACCGGTGGGAGGCGCCGCTCTACTGGGAGCAGCGCGACGGGGGGCTCCAGCTGTTCACGCTGCACGGGCTCCGCGAGATCGACGCCGACGAGCCCGTCTGCCACGTGAGCCACTACGAGGCCGACGCCTACGCCCGCTGGGCGGGCGCGCGGCTCCCGACCGAGGCCGAGTGGGAGACCGCCGCGCAGGGCGCGCTCGCCGCCGCGGGGGAGGTCGCCGGCGGCGCCGCGCCGGGCGAGGCGGCGCTCCAGGGGAATTTCGCCGAGAGCGGGCGCTATCACCCGGAGCCCGCGGAAGCGCCGGCGCGGCCGGGCGCCCCGCGGCAGCTCTTCGGCGACGTGTGGGAATGGACGTCGAGCGCGTACGCGCCCTACCCCGGGTTTCGCCCGTGGCCGGGGGCGCTCGGCGAGTACAACGGCAAGTTCATGAGCAGCCAGCTCGTGCTCCGCGGCGGCTCGTGCGCGACCCCGGCGACGCACCTCCGCGCGACGTACCGGAACTTCTTCCCGCCGGACGCGCGGTGGCAGATGAGCGGCATCCGGCTGGCCCGCGACCTCTGACCGGGCCGCGCCGGCGGCGCGCGCCCTTCCTGTGGACGTCGCGCCGCCGGCGCGCGCCCTTCCTGTGGACGCTGCGCCGGCGCGCCGCCATGGTCTCGGCGTGGCGCCGCTCGTCTCCGTCTTGCTCCCGTACCGGCAGGCGGAGGCGACCATCGAGGAGGCGCTGGAGAGCGTGCTCGCCGAGCGCGAGGTCGACCTCGAGGTGATCGCCGTGGACGACGGCTCGACCGACGCCGGCCCGGCCACGGTCGCGCGCATCGCGCGGCGCGACCGCCGCGTCGTCCCGGTCGCGACCGGCGGCGTGGGCATCGCGCGGGCGCTCGCGCGCGCGGCGGAGGTGGCGCGCGGCGAGCTGCTCGCGCGCATGGACGGCGACGACATCTCGGTCGGCGGGCGCCTCGCGCGCCAGGCCGAGGCGCTCCGGCGAGATCCGCGGCTCGCCGTCGTCGGGGCCCGCGTGGAGGCGTTCGCGGCCGGGCCGATCGGCGAGGGCATGCTCCGCTACGTCGACTGGCTGAACTCGATCCTCACCCCCGAGGATCACGCGCGGGAGATGTTCGTGGAGTCCCCGCTGTGCCACCCGTCGGTGATGCTGCGGCGGAGCGCGCTGGAGCAGGTCGGCGGGTTCCGGGAGGCCCCCTGGGCGGAGGACTACGACCTGTGGCTGCGCCTCGACGCCGCCGGCGCGCGGATGGCGAAGCTCCCGGAGCTCGGCCTGCGCTGGCGGCACCGCGAGGGCCGCGCGACGTTCGCGGATCCGCGGTACGCGATCGCGCGGTTCCTCGAGGCCAAGGCGCACTACCTCGCGAGGAAGCTGGGCTCGGCGCGCCCCGTGGCGGTGTGGGGCGCGGGCAAGACGGGCAGGCGGCTGGCGAGGGCGCTCGCCCGGAACGGCGTGAGGCCGGAGCGGTTCGTCGACATCGATCCGCGCAAGATCGGCCGGATCGCGCAGGGGGCGCCGATCGTCGATCCGTCGGGGCTCTCGCGGGGCGCGCAGACCCTCATCGTCGCCGTGGGGGCGCGGGGGGCGCGCGCGCTCATCCGCGAGCACCTCGCCGCGCGCGGCTTCGTCGAGGGCTCCGACTATGTGTGCGCGTCCTGAGCGCGCGGCGCGCGGACGCAGGGCGCCTCTTTGCAACCGCGTGCTCCGGTGGGAGGATTCGATCCGACAGCGATGCGCGTCCCGGTGCTCACGAGCAAGCTCGACTTCCCTCCGCCCGAGCGCGCGACCCCGGAGGGGATCGTGGCCGTGGGCGGCGAGGCCTCGCCGGAGCGGCTCCTGGCCGGCTATCGCCGGGGCATCTTCCCGTGGCCCCACGACGGGCTGCCGCTGCTCTGGTTCTCCCCGGATCCGCGCTTCGTCCTGCCGCCGCGCGAGGCGCACATCCCGCACTCGCTGCGCAAGCGGGTGCGCCGAGGCGGGATCGAGGTGCGGACCGACACCGCGTTCGCGGACGTTATGCGGGCCTGCAGCGCGACGCCGCGGCCGGGGCAGAGCGGCACGTGGATCACCGAGGAGCTCGTCGACGGCTACACGGCGCTGCACGCCGCCGGGGTGGCGCACAGCATCGAGGCCTGGTCGAACGGCGAGCTCGTCGGCGGGCTCTACGGCGTGTCGCTGGGGCGGATGTTCTTCGGCGAGTCGATGTTCGCGCGCGCGCCCGACGCCTCCAAGGTCGCGTTCGCCGCGCTGCTCGGGAACCTCGTCGCCTGGGACTTCGCCCTGGTGGACTGCCAGGTGTACACGGAGCACCTCGATCGCTTCGGCGCCGTCGAGTGGCCGCGGCGCGAGTTCCTCCGCGCGCTGAAGACGGCGCTCGACGCCCCGACGAAGATGGGGCCGTGGCGCTTCGACCTCGAGCCCGCGCAGGCGATCGAGCGGCTCATCTCCCGGTGATCGCGCTCGAGCCGCGCGCAGGGCCGTCCGAGCCGCGCGCAGCGCTGCCCGGGCGCGCGCCGCGCCCCGGCGCTACGAGCGGCCGTCGCCCGCGTCGTCCTTGATCTCCCGGAGCAGCTCCTCGATCCGCCGCTCGGCGTCGGGGCCCTCGTCGTAGAAGAACCGCAGCGTCGGCACCACGCGCAGGCCCATGGTGCGGGCGACGTCCCTGCGCAGCCGGCCGGACGCCGCGTCCAGACCCTTGAGCAGGGCGCGGCGCGACGCCGCGTCCTCCGCCCCGAACTCGTGGCGCACGTGGACCTTCGCGCTCTGCAGGTCGTCGGTGATCTCCACGCGCGACACGAGCACCCCGACGATCCGCGGATCGCGCAGCTCCCGGAGCAGGTTGGACAGGTCCTCGCGGAGCCGTTCGGCGACCCGCGTCGCCCGCTTCACCGTGCCGCTCATTCGTCGTCCTCTGCGTCCTCGAGCCTGTCCGAGGCCGCTCCCAGATCCTCATCCTCGCGGCCGAGCGCCTGCTCGATGCCGCCCTGCACCCCCGCTCCCCCCTCGCCGAACGGCACGATCTCGGTCGCCCGGTCGGTGAGGACGGCGTGGGGCAGCGACCCGGCCATCGCGGCCACGTCCGCGAGGACCCGGTCGCACATGGCCGCCGAGTTCGAGACGACCGCGACGCCGAGCGTCGCCCGCCGCGGATCGTCGAGCACGCCGACCTCCGCGATCGACACGCGCATCCGGCTCTGCGCCCGCTCCTTCAAGGAGCGCACCACGCTGCGCTTGTCCTTGAGGGAGCGGGCCCCGACGATATCGAGGCGGAGACGGAGGACGCCGACGAACATCTACGGGCTCAGAGCTTCGTCTTGACCTCTTCGATCTCGAAGCTCTCGACGATGTCCTTCTCCTTGATGTCCGAGTAGCCGTCGAGCGAGATACCGCACTCGAACCCCTCGACCACCTCTTTCACGTCGTCCTTGAAGCGGCGCAGCCCCGAGAGGCGCCCCGTCCAGATGACGACGTTGTCCCGGATCAGGCGCGCCTCGCCGCTGCGCTTCACCGAGCCGCTGATCACCATCGAGCCGGCGACCGTGCCCGCCTTCGTGATCTTGAAGACCTGGCGGACCTCGGCGCGGCCGAGGACCTTCTCCACCTTCGTCGCGGGGAGGAGACCCTCCATCGCGCTCCGGATGTCGTCGACGGCGTTGTAGATGATGTTGTAGAGCCGGATCTCGACGCCCTCGTTCTCGGCCAGCGCGCCCGCCTTGCCGGCAGGCCGGACGTTGAAGCCGACGATGATCGCCTTCGACGCGACCGCCAGGTTGACGTCGCCCTCCGTGATGCCGCCGACGGCGCCGTTCACGATGGTGACCTTCACCTTCTCGGTCGAGAGCTTCGCCAGCGCGTGGGTGATCGCCTCGACCGAGCCCTGCACGTCGCCCTTGATGATCAGCTTGAGCTCGAGCTGATCGGCCTCCTGCAGGTTCTTCGTGATCGACTCGAGCGAGACGCGCGAGTCCTGCGGGATCAGCGTCTTCGACGCCTTCTTGCGGCGGGTCTCGGCGATCTCCTCCGCGGTCTTCCCGTCCTTGACGGCGTGGACGGGATCGCCCGCGCTCGGCACCTCGTTGAGGCCGAGGACCTCGACGGGCGTCGCGGGGCCGGCCTCGGCGACGGAGCGCCCGAGCTCGTCGGTCATCGCCCGGACCTTGCCCCACGCGGCGCCGGCCAGGAGGATGTCGCCCGTGCGGAGCGTGCCGTCCTGGACCATGACGCGCGCGACCGGGCCGCGGCCGCGATCGAGCAGCGCCTCGATGACGGTGCCGCTGGCGCGCTTCTTCGGGTTGGCGCGGAGGTCCTGGACCTCGGCGAGGAGCAGGACCGACTCGAGGAGCTGGTCGATGCCCTGCCCCATCTTCGCCGACACGCTGCAGAACATCGTCTCGCCGCCCCACTCCTCGGGCTGCAGCCCGAGCGCCGCGAGGTCGCGCTTGATCTTGTCCGCGTCGGCGCCCGGCTTGTCGATCTTGTTGACCGCGACGATGATCGGCACCTTCGCGGCCTGGGCGTGCGAGATCGCCTCCTTGGTCTGGGGCATCACGCCGTCGTCGGCGGCGACCACCAGGATCACGATGTCGGTCAGCGACGCGCCGCGGGCGCGCATCGCCGTGAACGCCTCGTGGCCCGGCGTGTCGAGGAAGGCGATCGTGCCCCGCTGCGTCTCGACGCGGTAAGCGCCGATGTGCTGGGTGATCCCGCCCGCCTCGCCCTCGGCGACGGTGGCCTTCCGGATCCGGTCGAGCAGCGACGTCTTGCCGTGGTCGACGTGGCCCATGACGGTGACGATGGGCGGACGGATCTCGACGTCCTCGTCGGCGTCGACCCCGGCCTGCATCGCCGCGGTCAGCGTGTCCTGCTCGCTGACGGCCACGTCCTCGACGCTCCAGCCGAACTCGCTCGCGAGGATCTTCGCCGTGTCGGCGTCGAGCGTGCTGTTGATGTTCACGCCCGTCATGCCCATCGACAGGAGCCGCATGAGCACGTCGGTGGCCTTCAGGCTCATCTTCGCGGCGAGCTGCTGGAGGGTGACCTGCTCCTCGATCTTGATGACCTTCTTGTGCGAGGCCATCTCCTGCGTGGAGACCTGGACCGGCTTGCGCGGCAGGGCGCCGCCCGGGCGCTGCCGCCCGAAGGTCCCCGGGCGAGCGTTCCGGCCGCCCGGCATGGACCGGCCGCCCGGACCGAAGCTGGGGCCGCCGGGGCGCGCCTGCTGGGCGTTGGCGCGCGGATCGTAGGTCGTGCGCCGCGCCGGCGGCGTGCCGGTGCGGGCGGCGGGCATCGTGACGCCGGGGCGCCCCTGCCACACCTCGATGCCGGTCTTCGGCGGCGACGACGGGCGGCGCGGCGCCTGGTTCGCGGGCGCCGCCTCCTCCGGCTTGGCCGCGGCCGCGGGCGCCGGCGGCTGCGTCGGCCGCGCGCCGGGGCGGGCCGCGGACGCCGCCGGTTGCGCCGGAGCCCCCGGCCGCTGCCCCGCGGGGGGCGGCTGCGTCGGCCGAGAGGCCCCCTGCGCCGGAGCGGGCGCCGGCGTCGAGGGCGCAGCCTGCGGCCGGGCCGGAGCGGGCGCTGCGGCAGCCGCGGGCTTCGCCGGGGCCGGCGCGGGCGCAGCCGCCTGCGCCGGGGCCGGCGCAGGCGCGGCGGGCGCCGCGGGAGCGACCGCTTGCGCCGGAGCCGGCGCAGGCGCCGCGGGAGCAGCCGCGGCGGGCGCGGGCGCCGCGGTGGGCGCGGGCGGGGCGGCGGCGGGCGCCGTTGCGGCGGGCGCCGCTGCGGCGGCGGGCGGAGCGGGCTTCGGCTCGGGCGAGGTCACCTTCGTCTCCTCCGCGGGCGCGGGCGCGGACGCCGCGGCAGGCGCGGGTGCTGCGGGAGCGGGAGCCGCCGGGGGCGGCGGCGCTGCCGGCGCGGGGGGCGCAGCCGCAACGGGCGGCGCTTCCGGGGCAGGCGCGCTGGGCGCGGGCGCAGGCTCGCGCGGGGCCGCGGCGACCACCGGCTCGGGAGCCGGCGCCGGGGGCGCTGCGACGGGAGCGGCGGGCGGCGGAGCGGGGCGATGGACCGGCGCTTCTTCCTGGGCAGCGCGCTCGGGCGGCGGGGAAGCCGGAGCGGACGCCGCCACAGGCCGAGAGGGCGCCGGCTCCGGAGCGGCGCGCACGGGCGGCGCCTCGGCCGGCTCGGGCTCAGCCCCGGGCCGGGCGCGGCGCTTCACGACGGTCGGACGGATCCGCTCCTCCACCACCTCAGGCGACTTCTGCCGCTCGAGGTGCCGCTTAACCCGCTCGACGACGTCGGACTCGACGGCGCTCATGTGGTTGCGCACGTCGCCTATACCCATGGACTGGAAGAGCGCGACCAGCGTCTTCTGGTCCATGTTCAACTGCTTGGCGACCTCGTAGACCCGGACTTTGCTCATGCACCTCGCTCCACGTTAACCAATCCGCCTCACCCATCCGCGCGGGCGACGATTTGCGGCCACTCTGTCCACCGTCGAGGCGCGTCCGGTAGAACCGGACATCGCCGCCCTGCCCCCGACCGCGCCGCCTTCCCCGGTCCCCGGCGCAGTAGCAAGAAGCCGACCGGACCCACTCTCTGACGCCAACCGCGCCTCGCGGCCAGCAAGCTCGCCCGTCGGGCTGCCAGGTTGTCCCCCGCCCCCCTCGGACGCCGGCCGAGCGGAAGGCCTGGGGTGCTCGACGTCCACCCCCGCCCTCCCCGGCCCACGGCGGGGCGGCGGGCCGGCAGGGCCGGGCGCGGCCTTCTGCGGCTCGGGGCTCCCGCCCTCCTCGGATCGGGCAGCCGCGTTGCGCGAGGGCCGCCCCTTTCGACCGGAGCCGCCGCGCCCGCCCTCCGCGGCGCCCTCGCCGCGCTCGATGCGGGCGCAGGTGTCCACGACGTGCGCTGCGTGCGCGACGGCGGCGGCGATCGAGGGCAAGGAGATCGCCATCACCGCCACGCCGCGCTCGCGCGGGCCGCCCGCCAGGGAGCCGAGCACCTGCTTGCTGCCCCATGCGACGGCGCGCCCCTCGGCGATCGCCCGCCGCACCTCCGGCAGATCCGCGCCCGCCGCCGCATCGCACGCGACCAGCACGAGCGCGGCCTCGCCCCGCTGGCACGACCCGACGACCGCGTCGGCGCCGACCGCCACGCCCTGGGAGCGGACGGCCGCGCGGATGAGCCCCTGGAGCCGTCGCTCCGTCGCCTCCCGGATCGCCCGCGCCAGCGAGATGGTCGTGAGCGGCTCCGGCCCGGGGGCGGCCGGCTCGCCGGCGCGCTCCTCGCCCGGGCCGCCCGGGCCGGCGGCCCCGACGATCGCGTGGACCCGCCCCTTCGCGGCGCGGGCGAGGCCCCGGGCGACCGCGGCCGCCAGGCAGTCCCGCTGCGGATGCACGTGCGCGCCCCGCCCGAACCCGCCGTCGCCCGGATCGACCGCGATCACGCCGCCGGGGCCGAGGATGAGCCGGACGAGCGGACGGGCGCCGCGGGCGTCCTCGACGCCGACGCGCTCCCCGCAGCCGACGCACGTGCGCACCCGCCCCTTCTCGAAGGGCTCGCGCTCACCCGCGTCGCTCTGTCTGCTCACCGTCGATTCCATCCTTACGCGTGCCTCGCCTCCGCCGCGCGACGGATGTCCGCCCGCGCTGCATCGAGCACCTTCTGCTCGCTCTCGACGAAGTCCCGCGCGCCCTGCTTGATGGCGCGCGCCTTCTTGATGCCGAGGCCGGTGCGGATCGCCAGCCGATCCTCGTCCTCCCGCAGCACGTCCTCCACGCTGCGGTACCCGGCCTCCTCCAGCAGCACCACCGTCCGCTCGCCGACGCCGCGGATGAACATCAGCCGCTCGCGGTCGGTGAGCGGCTCGGTGCGCGAGCTCGCGGAGCGGATGCGCTCCTGCCGCAGCCGCTCCATCGTCGTGTCCGCCTGCGACTTGATGCGCTCGGCGGCCTCGGCGCCGCCGAGGCCCGGGATCGCGGCGAGCTCCTCGACCGACGCCTCGCTCACCTCCTCCAGCGCCCGGAAGCCGAGGCGGTACATGGACTTGGCGATCTGCTCGGTCACGCCGTCGATCTGCTGGAGGGCGGAGATCGCCTCCTCCTCCATCTGCTTGAACTTCGTCTCGCTGATGATGTCGAGCTTCCAGTTGGTCAGCTGCGCGGCGAGCCGCACGTTCTGGCCCTTGCGCCCGATCGCGAGCGACAGCTTCTCGTCCGGGACCACGAGCTCCATGCGCCCGTCGGCCTCGTCGACGATCACCTTGTGCACCTCGGCCGGCTGGATCGCGGCGATGACGTAGCGCGCCGGATCCCGGTCGAACGGCACGATGTCGATCTTCTCGCCGCGGAGCTCCTGGACCACGGCCTGCACGCGCGAGCCCTTCATGCCCACGCACGCGCCCACCGGGTCGACGTCCGCGTCGCGGCTCGTCACCGCGATCTTGGAGCGGGCGCCCGGCTCGCGGGCGACCGACACGATCCGCACGATGCCCTCGTAGATCTCGGGGACCTCGGCCTCGAAGAGCTTCTCGACGAGCCGGGGGTCGGAGCGGGAGAGGATGACCTGCGGCCCGCGCGCCTCGCGATCGATGTCCTTCACGTACGCGACGATGCGGTCCCCCGGCCGGTACGTCTCGCGCGGCGTCTGCTCGCGGAACGTGAGCACCCCCTCGGTGCGGCCGATGTCGACGATGATGTTGTTGCCCTTCTCGAACCGCCGCACGATGCCGCGGATGAGCTCTCCCTTGCGATCCTTGTACTCGTTGAAGATGAGATCGCGCTCGGCGTCGCGCACGCGCTGGAGCAGGACCTGCTTCGCCGTCTGCGCGGCGATGCGCCCGAAGGTCGTGCGGCCGTGCTTGAGCTTCAGGATGTCGCCGTACTCCTTGTCCTGATCGCGCGCCTTCTCCGCGTCCTCAGGGCGCCAGAAGACCTGGAAGCCGAGCTCCTCGCCCAGGGTCGCGTCCAGCTTGAGCTTGTTCACGTCGGTGATGGAGATCTCGCGCTCCGGCTCCGTCACGGCCTCGACCACGGTCATGTACTGGAAGAGATCGATCTGCCCGGTGTCCTCGTTGAAGCGCGCCTCGAGCTCGCGGGTCGGGCCGAAGACGCTCTGCGCGGCCTTCAAGATCGCGGCCTCGATCGTCTCGACAAGGATCTTCTTGTCGATCCCCTTCTCCTTCGCGACCTGATCGAGGATGCTGCCGAGGCTCGTCTCCGAGGTCGGCATCGCTGCCATCGTTGCCATGACGTCCCTGTCTCCTGATCTTTCTTCTCTCTACTTGCGCTTCTCGGAGCCGCGCTCGCTCCGCCCGGAGGACGGTCCCGGAGCCGCCCCCGCGGACCTCTTGGCCTGCCCCGACTCCTTAGCGGTCTCCTTGCCGTGCCGCTGCCCCTTCTTGGGCTTGGGCTGCGTCGTGAGCTCGAAGACGAGGCGCGCCTCCACGACATCCGAAACCGGCACCTCGATCCGCTTGCCGTCGACCAGGACCGCGACCTGCCCCTCAGGAGCCTGAAGGAGCTCGCCCCGGAGCAGCCGCTGGCCGTCCGGCGCGGGCCGCGACAGCTTCACCTTGGCCGCCTTGCCGAGGAAACGGGCGAACTCGGCAGGGGTCCGCAGCCGCCGGTCGAGACCAGGAGAGCTGACCTCGAGGTTGTAATGGTTGGGGATGAGATCCTCGACGTCGAGGACCGACGAGACGTCGCGCGACACGTCCGCGCAGTCGTCCAGCGTGACGCCGCCGCCCACGTCGGCCGCCCCCTCGCGCTCGATCGTGATTCGCAGCGTCCAGCCCGCCCGCTCGGTCGTCCACTCCAGGTCGACGAGCGTGACCCCGTGCGAGGCGAGCACCGGCGCGACCGCGTCGCGAACGCGGCCGAGATCGAACGCGGCTCTGGTCGTAGGCTCCATCGGTTGCGGCATGTGAGAGACGTCACCCTCGGCGGATCCGGGACCTTCCGGCGCCATGAGCCCCGAGCGACGGTGCCCGGCGCCCCTGCGCCAAAAAAAAAGAGCCGATTCCCGAACTGGGAATCCGGCTCGCGGATCCGCCTAGTTGTCGGCGGACAACCTAGTCGAATGCGGGCCTTCATGCAAGGGGGGATACGGGCAAACCGCTCCTGCATGGCCGGGGATCTCCCCGCCGGTTCTTTCCCGCGTCGCCCGCGTCCGGGCCGCGCCGCGTCACCGCCGGGAGGCGGGCCGCCTTACGCCAGATTCGGCAGCGCGACGATATCCACGTGCAGGACCTCCTCGAACGCCGCGATCTCCTTCAGGCAGGCTTCGCTCGGCCGGCCGGTGACCCGCATCTTCGTGCACGTGGCAGTGGCCCCCTCGAAGACCGTATTCGAGATCTCCTCGATGTTGATCCCGTGGCGTTTCATGACGCTGAGCGTGTTCGCGAGCACGCCGACCTTGTCCAGCATCCGGACGACGACCGCGTAGCGAGCGGGCGAGGTCGCGCAGATGTTGACCACGTTGGGCAGGTCCGCCTCCGTCAAGAAGGCGCGGATGATCCGGGCCGTCTCGAGGGCGACCGCGCGCTGGGCCTGCTCGGTCTGCGCGCCGATGTGCGGGGTCGCGTAGACGAGCCCCCGCCCGAGGAGGTGCGACTCGAACGGCGCCGAGCCCTTGTCGGGCTCGCTGGCGAAGACGTCGAGGCCGACCCGCAGCCCCTTGCGCGGGATGAGCTCCTCCAGCGCGGCGTAGTCGAGGACCTCGGGGCGCGCGGCGTTCACGACGATGGCGCCGTCGGGGAGCGCCTCGAGCACGCTCCGGCCGACGATGCCGCGCGTCTGCGGGGTGGCCGTCAGGTGGATCGTGAAGATGTCCGAGCGGGCGGCCAGCTCTTCAAGGGTCCGGGCGTAGCTGACGTCGAGCTTGGCGGCGCGGCCCGGCGTCAGCGAGCGCGACCAGGCGTGCGGCTCGAGGCCGAAGGCGCGGGCGCGCAGCAGCACCTCGCGGCCGATCGCGCCGAGCCCCGCGATCCCGATCCGCCGGCCGAACAGGCCGCGAGCCGCCGAGTACTTCGTCTTCTCCCAGCGGCCGGCCCGGAGCTCGGACGTCGCGTCGACGAGGCGGCGATCGAGCGCGAGGATGAACGCCATCGTCAGCTCCGCGACGGCGGTCGCGTTCTTGCCGGGACAGTTCGCCACGTAGATGCCGCGCGCGCTCGCCGCCGCCACGTCGATCGTCCCCACGCCGACCCCGGCCCGCACGATCAGGTTGAGCTGCCGTCCAGCCTCGATCGCCTTCGCCGTGACCTCCGTCGAGCGAACGACCAGAATGCCGACCCCGTCCAGGGCCGCCGGCAGGGTGTCCCTGGTGAGCTCCGGCCGGGACTCGATCTGGATCCCGAGCACCTTGAGCTCTTCCAGAGCCGAGAGGTCCATCTTGTCGGCGACTAGCAGGCGCATGCGGAAGGGAACGGTAACAGAAAAGCTCTCGCTGACGGCGTGCGTTCTGCTCGCCGCCTGCGCGAGCGATCATCAGGTTTCTCCCTGGGGCGCCGCGCGCATGCCGCCCCTCGCCGCGTACGTCGCGCCCCCGGACCTCGACGCCCACCTGCGCGCCATCGACGTGGAGGCCGCCGAGCTCGGGCTGACGCTCGAGGTCGAGCTCCGCGGCGCGCTCCCGCGCCGGGGGGGCGAGGTGGTGCTGCGCGGCTACGGCGGGACCGACGCGATCGGGCGCCGCACCTCGGCGGTCCGCGTGGCGACCCCGCGCGGCGTGGTCATGGCCGCAGGGCCCCTCGACAGCGCGCGCGCGGACCGCAGCCAGGCGACCCAGCTGGTACCGTCGCTCCCCCCGGGCTCGGAGCCGGACGCGACCGAGCAGCTCGGGGCGTTCCGCTCCGGGACCGATCTCAACCGCGACGGCGCGCCGGACGTGGTGCTCAGGAACGAGGCGGGCGCGCTGGAGATCTGGGCCGTGCAGCCGTTCGGCGCGGCCAGGTACGCCGTCGAGCTCGCGGCGCCGCCGCGGTTCGCGCTCGACGTCGACCACGACGGCACGCTGGAGCTCGCCGGTAGGGTCCCGGTGACCGAGGGGGATCCCATCGCGCCGGCTCTCCTCGACGTCGCGGGCTTCGAGGGCGGTCGCTACACGCACCGCGGCGGCGCGGCGCGGTCGTTCCACGCGGCGCGCGCGGGAGGCTCGGGCGCGGACGCGGGCGGCCAGGGCAGGCCGAAGGAGCCGGAGAAGGACGACGCCGCGCGGCTCAGGGGCGCGCTCGAGCGGGCCTGGCACGCGCTGCTCGCGGGCAGGCCGGCGGCCGACGCGCTCGCGGCGCTCGACCGGGAGCCGGTGCCGCCCGCGCTCCGGGAGGCGTTCGCGGCCCACCGCGCGCGGGTGGCGGGCGCGGCGCCGGCGGCCCCGGGAGGCACGCCGGCGCGGTAGGGGCCGGGCGGCGCGGCCGCGCGGCCCGCCTACTCGTCCGCAGGGAGCATCGGAAACGCCTGACCGAAGGTGACGAGGATGTCGCCCGGGAGCGAATCGGGCTCCCGGTAGCCGCGCGTGAGCGGGAAGCCCCAGTCGGCGCGCATGACGACGCGGTTGAGCTGCGGGAAGAGGGCCCGGAGCCCGAAGCCCGCCGACTGCTTGAGGCGCAGCTCGCCGTAGCCGTCGAACGCGTCGCCGGCGTCGAAGAAGGCGGCGCCCGCGATCTGGCACGACCAGATCTCGACCGGGCGCGAGCGGAGCTCCAGGTTCGCGGAGAGCACGTCCTCGCCGATGAACGCCGCCGTCGGGTACCCGCGCAGGCGGGTGTCGCCGCCGAGCTGCGACCTCCGGTTGAGGTAGTTCCGGTAGCGGTCGAGCAGCCGCACGTCGAACACGAGCCGCCCGAGGCCGAAGCTCGGCGTGTGCACGCGCGCGCGCGCCTCGATCGAGGCGTCGAAGATCTGGGAGCGGTCGAACTCGGTGATCGTCTTGACCACCGCGCGCGCGAGGCCGTCGCCGAGCGCGACGGTGTACGCCGCCGCGGCGGAGACCCCGAGGAAGCTCCGGGTGGAGTTGAGCGCGGTCGTGACCGGGTAGATCAGGATCGAGAGCTCGTGCCCGAGGCGGTAATCCTCCTGCAGCGCGAGCGTGTTGAAGTCGAGCACGCGCGAGAAGCGGGTCGAGTACGTGGAGTACTTGAACGTGGGCGCGACGCGGGTGTCGCTCACCGGCATCTCGCTCGCCTCGAACTCGGCGATCGCGGCCGGCGCGATGCCCGAGGGCGCGTCGAGGCGGTAGACCCTGCGGCTCGCCTCGATGCCCACCGAGAAGTCGTGCTTCACGGTGGAGGCGGCGCCGCCGCGGCCGCCGAAGCTGCGCGTGACGGTGTAGCCGCCCACCAGGATATCGCTGCGGTAGCGGTACGGGACGCCATCGTCGTCCGGCGTGGCCTTCGCGTCGAAGGTGGCGAGCTTCGTGCCGATGAAGCGGCGCGTCACCTCGTCGCGCCAGGAGATCTCGGCGTCCCAGGCCCACTCGGCCTCGGTCGCGTAGAGCGGCTGCCCGTACACGAACGTGCCGCTCGAGCCCTCGAGCGCGCCGGTCTCCCGCGCGACGATCGCGTTCAGCTCGGTCCGCAGCCGCACGTGGCTGCCCCCGATGCGCGGCATCGCGTAGGCGACGCCGAGCGAGAGCGCGCCGGGATCGAGCGTGAGCTGCGCCGCGACGGCGTGGTGGATGCCGAACAGGTTCGTCTCGGCGGGCTGCAGGAAGAGGTACTCGAGCTTCCCCCCGGCGAAGCGGTAGTTCGAGTTGAGGCGCAGGCTCCAGACGTCCTTGGTGGCGACCGCGACCCGCACCCGACCCGGCGCGCTGCCCCGCACGGCGATGATGAGGACGAGCGACACCTGGCTCAGGCCGCGCAGGTTGCGCGCGGACTCGTCGGCGAGCGCCTGCTCGTAGGGGCGCCCGACCGCGAGCAGCACCTCGCGCCGGATGACGTACGGCCGCGAGAGCACGTGGAACCAGTTCAGGAAGGACGGAGCGGGATCGCGGTCCTCGATCACCTCGAACGGGACCACGTCGATCCCCTCGACGATCTTGCCCTCGGGCGCGGGATCGAGCGTCGCGCCGAGCCGCGCCAGGGTGCGCTCGATCGTGGCGCGCTCGTAGCTCGAGTAGCCCTCGATCTGCCGAGGCGCGGCGTCAGCGGCCGGCGCGCTCTGCTGCGCGTGCGCCGCGGTCGCGAGGAGCGCGCCGAGGAGCGAGGGCGCGCAGCGCATCAGCACGATCGATGCGCACCGCACGCGCCGCTCGCCTCAGTAGGACTCGTTGGCAGGGTACGTCGCCATGACGTTGATCTTGTACTTCACGTACTGGTGCGGGATCGTCCCCCAGTCGGGCGTCGGCATCGCGCGCTTCACGCAGCGGAGCAGCTCCTTCGTCTTCGCGCGGTTCACCGTCGTCGACTTGCCCGCGTAGAGGTTCGTGCGCTTGCGGCGGAAGTCCATCTCGAGGACGTAGCTCACCGTGATGCTCGTCTTGCCGGACGGGGCGCACTGCACGTTGTCGCGGATCGCGCGCGCGAGCGCGTCCTCGAAGAAGGTGACGTGATCGCAGCGCTCGGGCGGCGTGGTGCCCGGGCCGGGGTTCTCGCACTTGATCGTGGTGAACGGCGAGAGCGTGACGCCCTCGTCCACGTGGGCGCCGGCGTCGGCGAGCGCGCCCGCGTCCCAGGCGTAAGCGCCGGCGTCGGCCGTCGCGGCGTCCGCGGATGGGATCGACTCAGGCTTCGGGCGGCGCCAGAGGTAGAGCGGCACCGCGACGACGATGAGCCCCGCGACGAGCGCGATGATGATCTGGAGCCGCACGGGGCGCTCGCCGCCGCCGCGGCCGAGGTATCGGTACGGCGAGGGCTGAGACGGCGGGCTGGACGGGAACGGAGGCCGGCTGTTCATCGGACGCGTTCAGGTTCAATCGATGAGCGTCCGCGCAGGGCGCCCGGGCTCGCCCTTCACCAGCGTCGCGCCGAGCTCGAGCGTCTCGGGGAGCATCCCCTGAACCTGCGCGACCACCTGCTCGACCACGTGGCGCGCCTCGTCGATGCTCGGCCCCACGATCGAGACCACGAACTTGAGCGGCCCCGTCCGCCCCGCCACGGCGGGCGTGAGGCTGAGCAGGAGCATCTCGGTCAGATCGATCACCCGCTGCGCCGCCTTGCGGAGGGCGAGCATCTCCAGGATGGTCGGGCGCTCGCTGACCTGGCGGTTCGGCCCGCGCAGCTCGTAGCGCGCGACCTGCATCGGCACCTCGGCCCAGTCGGCGAACAGGCCGTCCTCGTCGATCGCCTTCATCAGGTGCTCGCGCACGAGCAGGCCGGTGAGGCCGTCGCGCTTCGCGAGGTACTGCTTGGCGCGCCGGTGCTGCGGCGAGTCCGGGCCGAACGTCACGAGCTTCATCCGGCACTCGCCGACCTGCACCTCGCCGCCGTGCAGCAGCGAGACCTGCGACTTGCGCTCGTAGTTGAAGTCCGCGTAGGTGCCGTTCGTGCTGCCCTGATCCTCGATGAGCCACGAGCCCGTCTGCCACTTCAAGATCGCGTGCGCCCCCGACACGGTCGCCTCGGGCACGCACAGGCTCTGATCGCTGCGCCGGCCGAGCGCGAGCTTCGTGTCGTGCAGCGGGAGCAGCGTGCCGACGATCTCCGGCGCGTTCGTCGCGTACGTCACGAGCAGCGACTGCGCGCCGGGGGTGAAGTTCAGCTTCAAGGCGCCGCCCGGCGGCGGGCCCGGGTCGAGGCGCTCGCGCGGCAGCTGGATCGGGCTCGTCGTGAGCTGCGACGGGTTGAAGAAGCGCATGTGCCGCGCCTGCGGCCGCATCGACGGGTCCTCGTTGAGGCCGCGGAAGATCTGCCGCACCTCGTCGATCGACAGGCCCGCGGGGACGTCGAACATGATCTGCTGCTTCATCGTCTTGAGCCGCGGCTTGTAGCCGGGCTCGGGGACGCGGCAGGTCCACATCTCCCAGAGCGTCAGGGCCATCGCGTACACGTCGTCCTCGGGGCTCGCGCCGCCGTTGCGCAGCCGCTCGGGAGACATGTAGTTCGGCGTGCCGCCGTCGGGCGGCGCGCCGGGGCGGCGCGCCGAGGCGCGCGCGCGCTCCTGCGCGAAGCCGAAGTCGAGGATCACCGCGCGGCCCTCGGAGACCATCACGTTGCCGGGCTTCAGGTCGCCGTGCACGAGGCCCTGCGCGTGGATGGCCGCGAGCCCGTTGCACACCTCGCTCGCGATCTTGCGGAACTCGTCGGCCGTGTAGCCGCCCTGGGCCTTGCGCTTGCGGATGTGCGTGTGGAGCGTCTGCCCGGGGATCTGCTCCATCACGAGGATGGGGCCCCACGGGCTCGGCGCGAGGTCGTGCACGCGGCAGACGTTCGGGTGGCCGACCGAGCGCGCGAGGAGCAGCTCCTGGCGGAGCGCCTCGTCGTCGCCCGGCATGCGCGACTCTTCGCGGACCACCTTGAGCGCCACGGTCTGCTGCGTCGAGCGATCGAAGGCTAGGAAGACCTCGCCCATGCCGCCCTTACCGAGGCTCTGACGGATGTCGTAACGATCGTTGATGACCGTTCCGGCAGTGATGGGAGGAGGGGGTGTCTTGGTCACGGCCCGCGGTGGATGAAAGGAGCGCGAACCGGAGCGTGCCCGACACCGGCTGCGGCGCACAGCGTCGTCCATCTGAACGTCGAGCGCAACGGTCGTTCTAGGGAACAGACAGGACGCAGCGCGGCGGCAGCCGCCAGCCCGCTGGTTTGTGCCGAGATCGCCCCTCCGGACGCCCCGGGCGCCGGGATCTCTTCGGGATCTCTTGACGATGGCCGCCGATTTGTTTACGCGGCTCGGCCAGCCCGGCGGGACCGCCGCGCGCGCCGGCGCTGGCGCCGCGAGGCGCGCCGGGCCAGCGAGCCGGCGGAGCCGAGATCCGGCGCAGCGCCCCCGCCGGCCCGGAGCCCGGGACGGACGCGATCACCGGACCGCAGCGCCGCGGATCCTCGGAGGACCGATGCGCTGGGACGGCTGGATGGAGCAGGAGCAGCAGGAACAGAGGAGAGCGCGCCTCGCCACGGCGGCGCTCTGCGCGGCGGCGGCGGCGTTCGCGGTGGGCTGCGGCGATGACGCGGGCGGGAGCGCCGGCGCGGCGTCGGGCGGCGGCGCGGACAGCGTCGGGTGCCTGGACGCGCGATCCCACGGCGCGCCCTTCTCGCTGGTCGACCCCGCGTGGTGCGCCGTCGCCGTCTACACGACCGACGAGGAGATCGGCTTCGCCTCGGTGACTTGGGGACGGCACGGCGGGCCGATGTTCGCGCGGAGCGACGCCGGCGGCGCGGCGGAGATCGTGCGGCTCACGCCGCCCGAGGGAGCGGACGGGGAGCTCGCCGCGGCATCGACGACGATCGACGCCGGCGTCCCCGACGGCGCCTTCCTCGGCGCACAGGCCGTGGACCTGCCCTTCTTCGGCTGGACGGCGCTCTCGTGGACCAGCGCGTTCCCCGACACGCTCGGCGAGGTGATCCTGATCGAGGATCGCGCGGTGCGCGCGGTGGCGGAGCGCTACGAGGTGAACGGCTTCTTCGCGGCCGCCGCCGTCGAGGGGCGCCTGCTCTACACCGGGCTGTCGCCGCTCGGCGATCCCGCCGCGGGCGCGAACGGCCTCTATGCGGCCGACCGCTGCGGCGCGGCGGGGCAGGACGCGCGGCTCGTGCCCGAGGGCGACGCGAGCTGCGCGGCGCCCGCCGCCGTCGCGGCGTGGGGCGACAGGTCCGGCCCCGTCGCCGCGGACCTCCGCGGCAACGTGGTCGCCGTGCTCCCGTCTGCAGACGGAACGCAAGAGGCGCGCGGCTTCGCGACCGAGGCGATCGCGCGAGGCGCCGGGCCTACGGAGGGCGACGTCCTCTTCTCGCTGCCAGGCAGCGGCACGAGCCTCGCTGCCCTCGCGCCCGAGCAGGGCGCGCCGGGCGTCGTCGTCTTTCAACCGAGCGACCCCGCGACCTACGAGGCGCTCGCGCCGGTCGCCGTCGCGACCAGCGACGACGGCGGCCGCGTGCGCGCCGAGGGCTCCCCGGCCCCGCTCGTCGAGCTCGCCACGGCGGGCACGCAACTCTCCCTCTTCACCGACGACGCGAACCGCCTCTGGATCGGCGGCCCCCTGCCGGACGGCGGGTTCCTGTTCGCGGTCGCCGTCCGCCGCTGAGCCGCCCGCCTCGGGCGGCCCACGCCGCGCCGCTCACGCGCCGCGCCGCGGCCTCGTCATCACGGCGCCGCGGCTCACCGGCCGTCCGGACGGCAGCGCACCAATCTCCGCGCATTTCTTGCGCGTATCGTGACACTGCAGATTGACACCTCAGAGTCGCCTCAGTCACACTGCCTTCGAGGCGGCTGCTGTGTGTCCAATCTTTACCTCCTCACGCTGCCCGAGGAGAGGCACGACATGCCTGATGGCCGACAGCCAGAGGTAACCGGCAGCTCGAGGGGATCGAGGTCTGCCGCGCCCGACCCGCTGCTAGGGCGTGTCATCAACGGTCGCTTCAAGATCGTCAGCGTCATCGCGCGCGGCGGCATGGGCAAGGTGTACAGGGCCGAGCAGGCGCCGCTCGGCCGCATCTGCGCCCTCAAGGTGCTGAGCCCCAAGTACGACGGCGATCACGATCCCGAGTTCCACCGGCGCTTCTTCCTCGAGGCGTCGACCGCGGCGAAGCTCTCGCACCCGAACACGGTCACCGTGTTCGACTACGGCCAGAGCGACGACGATATCTACTACATCGCGATGGAGTACATCGAGGGGAAGACCCTCCACCGCGTGCTCCGCGAGGAAGGGCCGTTCCCCGAGGCGCGCGCCGCGCACATCGCCCGCCAGATCTGCCGGTCGCTCCGCGAGGCGCACGGGCTCGGCGTCGTGCACCGCGATCTCAAGCCCGGCAACGTGCTGCTCGTCGACCACGAGGACGAGCACGATCACGTGAAGGTGCTCGATTTCGGGCTGGTCAAGGACACCCAGAGCGGCGAGGACCTGACGCAACAGGGCCTGTTCATGGGCTCGCCCAAGTACATGGCGCCCGAGCAGATCGCCGGCAGCGGGGTGTCCGCGCGCACCGATATCTACGCGCTCGGCGTGATGATGTACGAGATGCTGGCGGGCCAGGTGCCCTTCGACAAGGGCGCGAGCGTCGGGACGCTCATGTCGCACGTCAACGACCCGGTCCCGCCCATGCAGGCGCACAACCCGAGCCTCTCCATCTCTCAGACGATGGAGGGGATCGTCTACCGCTGCCTGGAGAAGGACCCGGCGCAGCGGTTCTCCTCGATGAACGAGCTCCTGGCCGCGCTCAAGTTCGCCGCGGGGGGCATCTCCACGCGGGACACCGGGGAGACCGCGCCCATGCTGCCCGGCGCGGCGAGCCACCGCCCGTCGGCGCCGTCGTATCCGTCGCTCCCGGCGTATCCGCGGCCCCCGTCGTATCCATCGGCGCCGTCGTATCCATCGACGCCGTCGTATCCATCGGCGCCGTCGTATCCATCGACGCCGTCGTATCCATCGGCGCCGTCGTATCCATCGGCGCCGTCGTATCCATCGGCGCCGTCGTATCCATCGGCGCCGTCGTATCCGCCGATGCCGTCGTACTCGGCGACGAGCGATATCTCCGGCCTCTCCACGCCGAACTCGTCGCCTCCCACGAGCTCGCCCGCCACCTTGACCGCCCCCGTCGCCACCGACAGCGCGCTGCGGCCGCCGGCGGCGCCCCTGTTCGTCGCGCCGTCGATCACCGATTCGATGGGCACCGATTCGATGGGCACCGATTCGATGGGCACCGACTCGATGGGCACCGCCTCGATGGGCGCCGACCCGGTGGGGGCGCGCCCGGCGCCGCACCCCGACGGGCTCTCGTCGACCCAGCCCGGCGCGAGCCCGGGCAGGCGGCTCGTGCCCTGGGCGATCGCCGCGGCCCTCGCCGCCGTGATCGGCGTCGCCGCCGTCATGACGACGCGCTCGCCGGCGGCAGAGACGAGCGCCGCGGCGCGCGAGCAGGGCGCGGGGAGCACGCCGGCCGTCGAGGCGCCGCCGGCGGCGACCGCGCCCGCGGCGAGCGCGCCCCCGGCGCGCCCGCTGCAGGTCGAGAGCACGCCGCCCGGGGCGGCGGTCCGGGAAGGCAACAAGGAGCTCTGCGCCGAGACGCCGTGCGAGATCATCTGGCGCGGGACGGCGGCCGCGCTCGCGTCGGAGCACGAGCTCGTGTTCGAGAAGACGGGCTATCGCCCCGCGCTCGTGCGCGTCTCCGGCGCCGAGGAGAGGGTGCGCGCGCGGCTCGATCCGGCCCCGATCGCGGCGCCGGGCGCCCCGAGCAAGCCCAGGGCGAACGTCCAGAAGGCCGATCCATACAAGAGCAACCCGTACTGACGAGCGCGCGAACGCGCGCCGGCCGCCCTGCGCGAACGCGCGCCGGCCGCTCTGCGCGCACGCGCGCCGGCCGCTCTGGTAGAATCGCCGCGCCTTCGCGGCCAGAGCCGCTCGCCATGACCAGAGTGGCTTCGCGCTCGCGGGAGGGGCGCGCCGGGCGCTCCCCTCGTCGATGAAGTGTTCGGTGTGATGTGGGGAGCCGCGCCATCCGCGCTCCCGAGCTCTCGCCGGGATCGCCGTCGCGGCCCGGCCTTTGTCGCCGGAGGATCGCGGTCGCGCCCCCGGCCCCGATGAGGACAGGGCGAACTCATGTCGTCTCCCGATTCCTGCTCGCACGGCCGGAACGGCGCCGCCCCGGCGCCCGCCCCGACCCACGACGCCCGCCCGCCGCGCCCCGCGCGGCCGCGCAGCGGCGCGGCGCTCGCGCGGCGGCTCCTCGCCTGCGCCGTCGCCCTCGGCGCGACGACCGCCGCGCGCGGCGCGCTCGCCGACGCCCGCACCGAGGCGCGCCTCCACTTCCGGGCAGGCATGGACCTCATCGCCCAGAAGCAGTTCGACGAGGGCATCCGGCAGCTCCAGAAGGCCAACGAGATCCTCCCGCACCCGAACGTCGTCTTCAACATCGCGCGCGCGCACGCCGAGGCCGGCCACATCGAGCAGGCGATCGCCGCGTACCGCGAGTACCTCGCGAGCGATCCCGCGGACCGGGACCAGGTGACGCGGATCGTGGAGCAGCTGGAGCAGCGCCTCGCCGCGCAGCGCGCCGCGGCGGCCCCGGAGCCGAGGCGGCCGCCCGCGCCCGAGCCGCAGGCGCCCGCCCAGCCCGCCCCCGACGACGCGCCCGCCCAGCCCCCCGCCGCCCAGCCCCCCGCGGGAGCCGCGGCGCCGACCGGCGCCGCCGCGGCCCCGACGCCCGCGCCGGCCTCGAGGGCGGCGCACGTCGACGCCGCGGGGATCGTCGGCGCCGCCCGCACCGAGGACGTCTACCAGGAGACCGTGATCACCGCGTCGCGCGGCGCCCAGAGCCCGCTCGACTCCCCGAACTCGACGACCATCGTCACCCGCCAGGACATCCGGCTCTCCGGCATGACCCGCATCCCGGAGCTGCTCCGGCGCGTCGCCGGCATGGACGTCATGCAGATCACGGGCGGCGACGAGAACGTCTCGATGCGCGGCTTCAACAGCCGCCTCGCGAACAAGCTCCTCGTCCTCGTGAACGGGCGCACGGTCAAGAACGACGTGCTCGGCTCGACGTTCTGGGAGGCGCTCTCGATCGACGTGGATCAGATCGAGCGCATCGAGGTGGTGCGCGGCCCGGGCTCGGCGCTCTACGGCGCCGACGCGTTCGCCGGCATCGTCAACATCATCACGATCGAGCCCGGCGCCGGGAAGAGCGGCTTCCGCGCGGGCTACGGCGATCACCAGCAGGGCTACGGCTCGGTGTGGGCCTCGGCGCGCGAGGGCGACTTCGCGTACCGCCTGTCCGCGGGCTACACGCGCTATCCGCGGTGGACGCGCGAGGTCTCGGGCGACCGCATCGACCTCGAGACGAGCGGTCAGAGCCAGGATCTCGGCGCGCAGAACGTGCGCATCGATCTCCGGGCCTCGCAGCGGCTCGGGCCGCGCCGCGAGCTCGCGGTGGGCGCCGGCTACTCCCGGAGCGAGCTCGACATCTACGGCATCGGCCCGTTCAACGACTACAACCTGGAGGCCGCCAACACCGACGCCTCGGTCGCGTACCGCGGCGAGAACGTCAACGCGCGGACGTACTACTCGTACATCGACGGCTACTCCCTGCTCAACGCCGCGTACCTCGGGCACACCCTGTACGCGGGGCGGCCGCGCCAGCACATCGTCAACGCCGAGCTCGAGTTCGCGAAGACGCTCCGCGCGCCCGCGCCCGTCGTGCACGACTTCCACATCGGCCTCGGCTACCGGCTCAAGGCGACCGACTGGAGCTACCTCGACGGGGACATGCCGATCGAGCACCACGGCTCGGTGTTCCTCCAGGACTCGATGAAGCTCGGCGAACGCGTCACGGTGGTCGCCTCCGGCAGGCTCGACTACGTGCCTTACCTGGAGCGGCTCATCCCGTCGCCGCGCGGCTCCGTCATCGTCAAGCCGACCGCCCGCCAGGCGATCCGCCTCTCCGGCTCGACCGCGTTCCGCTCGCCCACGTCGCTCGAGGCCTACGTCGACCTGCCGATCCAGCTCGCGCTGCCCGGCCTCGAGCTCCTCTCGACCACGCGGCCGCCGGTCCGGTCCGATTTCATCATCGACCCCGAGCAGATCATCACCGCCGAGGCGAGCTACCTGAACCAGCAGAGCGATTACTTCGAGTTCGAGGTCACCGCGTACTACAACCGCGTGAGCGATCTCATCGTGCTCGCCGAGCCGCAGCGCATGACGCTCTCGCAGCGCGCCCAGGGGGTCGGGGGGCTGAACCCGGAGACGGGGCGCTACACGTCCGGCTTCGGCGGCTTCGAGAACCAGTGCGACGTCTACCACGTGGTCGGCGGCGAGCTCGGCGGCCGCGTCTACCCCGTCGAGGGGCTCGACATCTTCGCCAACTACGCGCTCAACCTGTCGGAGCAGCAGCGCCCCGCCGGGTGCAACGCCCCCGAGGACGAGCGCACCAGCCAGCACAAGGTGAACGCCGGCGTCCAGGTCCGCACCCCGATCGGCGTCGACGGCGAGGTCACGTTCCACTACCAGTCCGCGCAGGCGTGGGCCGAGCAGGTCCCGGCGGGGACGGTCATCGCCACCACCGTCTACCCGCTGCCCGCGTACACGCTGCTCAACGCGCGCCTCGGCTACCGCTTCCTCGACAACCGCGCCGAGATCTCCGCGACCGTCTTCAACGCGCTCGACGGCCTCGGCGAGGCGCCGCTGCAGATGCACCCGTTCGGCAACCGCATCGGCCGGCGCTTCATGGGATTCTTCCGGTACTCGCTCTAGGCACCTCCATGCTCGGATCCAGCCCCCGCACCGGTCTCCTCCTGCTCGGCGCGCTCCTCGCGGGATGCGAGGAGGCGGACGTCTTCATCCCGCTGCCGGACCAGAGCGGCCCCGCCGGGGTGCTCGACGGCACGGTGACCTACACCGGCCCCCGGCCCTGCACGAAGGACGGCCGCGTCGTCGGCGCCGCGATCGTGCTCGGCTTCGACACGCGCCTGCTGCCGCCGCCGGAGGGGCTCGGCACCTCGGCCGCGAGCTTCGACGTGATCCCCGGCGACGAGCTGTTCGGCGGCCTGGGCGCCGCGCTCGATCTCACGAACGACGGCGCGCTCCGCTGCCCCGCGCCGGACGATCCGCCCGTGACCGTGAGCGCCACGTGGCGGCTGTCGCCGCTGCCCGCCGGCACCTACCAGGTCCGCGGCTTCTACGACCACGACGGCGACTTCGATCCGATCTTCAGCATCGCCGACCTGCCGACCCGGGGCGACGTGGCCGGCGGCGCGATCGAGAACGCGACCGAGGTGCTCGGCGGCGCCGCCCCGCGGTACCGCGAGATCGCGCTCGCCGCCCCGATCCCCGCGACCGGCGCGCGCGTCAGCGGCATCGCGGTCACCCTCGGCCTCCCGCTCCCGCTGGAGCGGCCGATCTTCCACGTCGCCGAGGTGCTCGCGCCGCCCGCCGGCGTCCAGGAGGGCCTGGGCGAGGTGGTCATGGCCTCCGACTTCCAGCTGGAGACGTTCAGCCTGGGCAATCCCGGCGGCACCGAGGCGTCGCTCCTGCGCCTGCGGCTCGCCGCGGGCGTGCCCGACGAGGAGATCGCCAGCGCGGCGAAGCCCCCGATCTCGCTGCCGGTGGGCGGCGAGCCCGCGCCGACCCTCACGTACGCGCGCCAGGACGTGAACGGCGACGGAGCGCTCGACGGAGACGATCACGTGCCCGACTCGGCCCTCCTCCCGGCGCTCTTCCCGATCGCGGTGTTCGCGAAGCAGGGCGGCGACGATCCGCTGATCAGCCAGGCCGCGCCCGCGGTGCTCCTCCAGGGGCTCACGATCTACGACGACCTCCTGACCACGGCCACGCTCGGCGCGGAGCCGCTGAACGAGCCGCGGGACAGCGCGCTCGTCGGCGTCCGGCCCGCCGCGCTCTGCATGCACCCGACCGAGCCGGAGCGGGGCGGCGTCCTCGTGATCAGCCACGCGAAGGACAAGGAAGGCAACGACATCATCGCCGAGCAGGACGCGCCCGAGGTCGAGGAGGCGCTCGCCCGGCAGTTCGGGCGCCCGATCGAGATCGTCTACGGCTGCCTGCCCGAGGGGCGCTACGCGATCAACCTCATCTACGGCACCGGCCAGGCCTGGACCGTGCCGAACGAGGCCGGCGTGTGCGCGCCATCGGAGGCCGCGCCGTCCCCCGACGTCTGCGGCGCGCGGCCGCGCCTCGCGTCGCAGGACATGGTGCTCCGCATCGGTCCGCCGGACGACCCGGCGTACTGCGCCGAGCACCCCACCCCCGCGCTCTGCCTGCCCTGAGCGCCTCGCGCCTCCCTGCCCCGAGCGCCGTCGCGCCCGCCCCGAAAGCAGCGCCGATTTCCTGCGGAGAGCGCCGGTTGCGCCGCGCGCGCCGGTTCCCTCGCGCGCCTTCACCGATGGTAGGGTCCAGGCCCATGCGCTGGTTTCGCTTTCCCTCGCTTGCTTGTCTGGGGGCGCTCGGCGGCGCCGCGGCGGGCGCGCTCGTCCCGTCCGACGCGTCCGGCGGCTGGCCGCCGCCCGCCTCGGCCAGCGCAGCGGACATGGCCGATCCCGAGAACTGGCCGAACGATCCCGACTACGGCCCCTCGGCCACGCAGAGCGGGCAGTGGAGCTTCTACTCCTTCCTCCCGGCCCCGAGCGGGAGCGTGCGCCCCCGCCCGGAGGAGTCCGCCGCCGGCATGGCGATCGATCTCGCCTGGCGGCGCACCCAGGGCGACCCGCGCGTCCGGATCGCCGTCACCGGCTCCGGGATCCTCTGGGACGACGGCGATCTCCTCGAGAAGGTGTGGCTCAACCGGGGCGAGCTCGCGCCCTTCAAGCCGCTGCACGCGGACGGCGCGGCGTGCGCGGGCGACGGCGAGCTCGCCGGCTTCGACTGCAACGGCGACGGGGTCCTCTCGGCCTCGGACTACAAGGACACGCCGGGGCTCACGCCCGCGGCGTCGGAGGGGCGGCCGCAGGGCGACCGGAACGGCAACGGACGGCTCGACGCCGGCGACCTCATCCTCCACTTCTCGGACGGCATCGACGACGATCAGAACGGCTACGTCGACGACATCGCGGGCTGGGACTTCTTCAAGAACGACAACGATCCGTTCGACGACACCCGGAACGGCCAGGGCACCGAGGGCGCGAAGATCGCAGCGGCGCAGACGAACAACCGGCTGGGCGGCGCGGGCGCCTGCCCGCTGTGCAGGGTCGTCCCGCTGCGCGTCGGCGACAGCCGCGTCGCCGACGCGCAGGACCTCGCGAAGGCGATCCTCTACGCGGCCGACCTCCGGGCCGACGTCGTGCAGTGCCCGGTGACCGCCGTCGACAGCACCGCCTTCCTCCAGGCGGCGCTCGATTATGCCCACGGCGAGGGGACGCTCGTCGTCGCGCCGGTGGGCGACGAGGGCTCGCGCCACCACAGCGCGCCCGCGATGAGCAACCACGCGCTGCCCGTGAGCGCCGTCCGCTACGACGGCCAGAGCGTCCGGACGTCGACCACCTTCCTCGACGCCTCCCCGTGCTCGAGCTTCGGCGGCAACAACCTGCTCGCCGTGTCGAGCGCCGGCTGCGCCAGCGACGCGACCGCCGAGCTCGCCGGCGTCGCGGGCCTCCTGTACTCCGCCGCCCTGGAGCGCGGCGTCACCCTGTCGACCGCGGAGATGCAGGGCCTGCTCATCGCGAGCGCCGACGACATCGACGTGCCCGAGTCGCGCGAGCCCGGGTCGCCGTACTTCTCCTCGCAGCCGGGGTTCGATCAGCGGTTCGGCCACGGCCGCGTCAACGCGAACCGCGCCGTCGAGGCGCTGCACGACGGGCGCGTGCCGCCCGCGATCGACCTCACGTCGCCGCGGTGGTTCGAGGTCCTCTACAAGGATCAGGCGCAGGTGCCCGTGCCGATCGAGGGCACCATCTCGGCGAAGCGGGCGACGGCGTACGACTACGCGATCGAGTGGGCGCCCGGCGTGCAGCCGCTCGAGTCGGAGTTCAGGGTGCTCCAGCGGGAGGTGAACGTCGCGCCGACGGTCATCATCGGCGCCAGCGGCCCGCTCGCCTCGCTCGACGTGCGCACCATCGACCCGTCCCACGCCCGCGACGCCGACAGCCCCCACGGCGAGAACGACCGCGCGATCACGGTGCGCGCCTGGGCGACCGCCCGCTACGGCGGGGCCGCCGGCGACGTGCGCAGCGAGGCGCGGCGCACCTACTACGTCGCCAGCGATCCGACGCTGGTCGACGGCTTTCCCGTCCTCGTCGGCGACAGCGGCGAGGGCAGCCCGAAGCTCGCCGACCTCGACGGCGACGGGGGGCGCGAGATCATCTACCCCACGTCCGGCGGCGAGCTGCACGTGCTGAAGGTGACGCCGAAGGGCCCCAAGCCGCTGCCGGGGTTCCCGTTCCGGACGCGCCACGCCGACGGCCTGCTCGATCCCGAGACGTCGGAGGACATGCCCTTTTATGGCGGCGCCCGCGCGTACGGCGAGGTGGCCTGGGAGAAGCTCGGCCGCGAGCCGATCCTGGGTGCGCCCGCGATCGCGGATCTCGACGGCGACGGCTCGCTGGAGATCGCGGTCTCGACCTGGCCGGGCACGGTCTACGTCGTCGGCGACACCGGCGAGCTCCGCGAGGGGTGGCCGGTGCGCCTGCCCGACATCCCCTCCTGCCCCCTCGATCCCGGGGCGCCGGCGAGCGCGCCGTGCATGTCCGCGGGCGCGCGGCTCGCGCGGGGGGCGTTCGCCGCGCCGGTCCTCGCCGACCTCGACGGCGACGGCCGGATCGACGTGATCCAGGCGGCGTTCGACGGCAAGGTCTACGCCTTCGACGCGGACGGCGGCGCGCTGCGCGGCTGGCCGGTGGAGGTGCACTACGAGGGACCGCTGGCCCGGGAACCGGCGCGGAGCCGCCTGCTCGCGACGCCGGCCGTCGCCGATTTCAACGGCGACGGGCTCCCGGACCTGCTGGTCGGGTCGAGCGAGCGGCTCGGCGACGACGGCGACGCCGGGGCGGTCTACGTGCTCGACGCGCGCGGCACGGCCGCGCCCTCCGGGCCGGTGCTCGCGGGCTGGCCGGTCACGATGCCGTCGCTCTCGCTCGCGCCGCTCGTCGCGGAGGGGATCGCGGCCTCGGGCGTCGTCGGCCGGTTCGGCGGCACGCTGGCGGGGGTGGTCCAGGGCAACGGCGCGCCGCCGCTCGTGCTCCCGGCCTCGCCGGGCGCGCAGGACGGGCTCCTGTCGACCCCGGCGGGCGCGCTGCCGCCTTCGCGGGGCGGCTCGCCGGCCGGGCTCGATCCGACGTTCGGCCCGCTCTCGCCCGCCGCGGGCGCCCGGACGATGCTCCCGCTGCTCTCGCATCCGGCGCTGGGCGACGTCGATCAGGACGGCACCCCCGACGTGATCGCCGCCGGCGCCTCGGAGGCGGCCGCGCTGGCCCTCGCGGGCGAGCGCGGCGCGGAGCGGCCGGGGCCTCACCTGCTCGCGGTCTGGAGCGGCCGGTCGGGCGCGATGCTGCCGCGCGCGCCGTTCGTCCTCGAGGATCACACGGTCGGGAGCAGCCAGGCGGTGGTCGATCTGAACGGCGACGGCTACCCGGAGGTGCTGACGGGCTCGAGCGGCTATTTCCTGCACGCCTTCGACGGGTGCGGCCGGGAGCCGCGCGGGTTCCCGAAGTTCACCGGCCAGTCGATCGCGACGACGCCGGCGGTGGGCGACCTCGACGGCGACGGGACGCTCGAGGTCGTGGTGGGCACCCGCGACGGCTGGCTCTTCGCGTGGCACACCGAGGCGACGACGGGCGCGCTCGTCGCGTGGGAGAGCTTCCACCACGACAACCAGAACACGGGCAACCTCGAGACGCCGCTCGCTCAGGGGGGCGGGCGGAACGCGGCGCGACCGCTCACCGTGGATCTGTGCGAGGGCGCGCAGCAGGCTCAGGTCATCCTGCGGCTGGGCGGCGGCTGCGCCTGCGCGGCCGCGGGGGATCCGCAGGGCGGGGCCGGCGGCGAGCGCGCGGCGATCGGGGCGGCGCTGCTCGGGGCGATGGCGCTCTGGGGGCGGCGGCGGAGGGCATAGGCGGGGCGCGCGGCGCTGCGGCAGCCGAGCGAGCCGTCGCGCGGCGCGCTCGCGTCGCTGTCGCCGCCAGCCGACCCCTGCCTGCGCCGCTCCGGCGCTCCTCAGTAGGGGCAGGCCAGCACTTCCGGCGCGCTCACGCCGTCGGTGCTCACGCCCGAGATGACGTTCTCCTCCGGATGAAAGAGCGCCTGGGCGCCAGCCGGCCCCGACAGCCAGCATTGCTGCTGGATCGATCGCGACTGCCTCCCGCGCGAGGGGTCGCAGCGCCCCACCGTACCGCCGAGGACCGTGACGTCGCTGGCCTCTATCCTGATGCCGGGATAGGAGCCCGACGCGAAGCGCAGGGCATTGTCGAAGACGAGCAAACGCTGCAGCGTCACGTCTCCCACCCGGACCGAGGTCGCGGGCAGCGTCGTTCGCGAGCTCAGGAGCACGCCGTAGAGCCCGTTTCCCCAGGACCCGACGTCCCGGAGCATCACCCCGGTGCCTGCCTGGACGTGCACGCCATAGCTCGCGTTGTATGCGGATACGACCCTCTCGATCAGGATCCCCGTCGGACGGTCCTCCTCGATGGCGCTCGCCAGCATGACGCCGGCGCCGCCGTTATGATGAAAGTAGCTGTCCTGGACCACGATGTTCGCCGGCACCGCGCTGGGGATCCCGGGCCCAGGGGGGACCTGGGCGGAGATCCACAGGCCATGTCCGCCGCTGCCCGTCGTGGAGCCGTTGCCGGGGTGGATCAGGTTGTGGTGAACGTTGCAGTTTCGCACGGTCACGTTGGCGGTGACGATCTTGATCGCGCTGGCGCCGACCGGGCCGTTGATGTTCTTGATCTCGCAGTTCTCTACGAGGATGGGCGGCGTGTCGTGGTACCCGGCGACGGAGGACAGGTAGATTCCGCCCTTCGAGACGCCGTCCACGATCACGTTCCGGATGACGCCCCCGGAGCCCCAGGAGAAGCCGATGCCCTCCAGATTGGCCGGCTTGCAGGAAGGTGGCTGGGGCACGAGGGGCGAGTATCGCACGATGACGTTCTCCACCTTGCAGTCGGCGCACGTGTTCAGGTGGATGCCGCTGTTGGCCGTCCTGCGTGGCCCATCCGTGAGCGCGATCTGCAGATTGCGGATCCAGAGGCCCCGGACCGCGCTGACGACGGTCCCGTCCAGCTTGACGACCCCGGTGACCTGGATGGCCCCGGGGTACTGCTCCGGATTGCAGGGGATCGCCACGAGGGTCGCGGTCCCGGGATCGCCCGGGCCGGCGCGGGGAGACAGCTCCGGCCCCTCCAGGGTCAGCGCGTCGTAGTGAG
The DNA here is from genome assembly GCF_028553905.1 of Sorangium sp. So ce836. Lineage (NCBI taxonomy): Bacteria > Pseudomonadati > Myxococcota > Polyangiales > Polyangiaceae > Sorangium > Sorangium sp. So ce836. The sequence continues at coordinate 9,869,432 of NZ_CP102233.1, forward strand.
GCCGCAGCGGGCTGCGCAGCACGTATCGCCCCGCAGGGAAGGCCACGATGCGCCTGCGGGCGCGCAGCGACGCCGCGCACTCGATGGCCGTCGCGATGCCGGGGCTGTCGTCGACGTTCGTGCTGTGGTCGACGGACGCGTCGGCGGAGAACGGCCATTCCGCCGGCCTCGCCAGGTAGGGAAGGACGTTGACCACGCCGTCCGGGTCGACGGAGCCCGGCAGGCAGCAGCGCGACCCCTGGCAAGCATTCAGGTCCTCGTGCAGCGTCCTGGTCCCGAGGCAACCGCCGCTGGCGGGGCAGAAGGGCCCCGTGCAGATCGGAGACAGCGCGGCGGAGTCAGGGCAGGCGACGCCGGTCGTCTCGTCTGCCACGAAGGGCGGCTCGGTGTAGGGCGCGTCGAGGCCGCAGAAATCCCGGGACGCGGCGCTCTCCATCGCAGCACGGCGATACCCCCATCCAGCCTCGTCACGGCCGGCGCTGTCCGGGGGCTGGGTGGCTCCGGCTGGAGCGGAGACGAGCGCGAGCAAGACTCCGATCCAGATCTTCACAAACCGCTGGTCCAACGACACACATACCTCCTTCTCGGACGAGGGGGTGATCCGGGACTTTCAGGTGCAAGGAGCGAGCGGGGGGCGTCGAGCGGAGCATCGCTGTGCGAAGGAGCGGGCCACCCGCTCCGGGGTCGCCGCGGCGCGATCGCACGACCGTCCCGCTCCACGCGTCTGGCATGAGCGATTCTCCTGAGCGGGCGCGCCGCGCGCGGCGCGGCGGCCCGTCCCAGCGAGCGCGGAGAGGGCACGTCTACGACAGGGATGCTGCGAGCCGGGGCGCGCTGGCTCGCTGCCAGCGGGGCGCGATGCTGTCCGCGACAGTCGCTCTCGAGATCGATATGCCCGTTGCGGCGAACGCGCCGGAGGCTCCGTCCCTCGTGCCCGCCCCGCGCCCGCGAATGCCAGGTGGCTTGTCACGCTCGACGCCTCTGCGCAAGCGACGCGTCCGAGCGCCTCGCGGCGGCCCGCCGAGGGCGATCGGGTGACGAGCCCACGACGGCCGAGCGAATTTCGTGAAGGACGGGCGCGCGGCCCCCGACATGACGGTGCACCGCGTGGGGCGCGAGCTCCCCGCGCGCCGGGCTCGCGCTCGAGCCCGGCGCTGCGCGACGGAGGCGCCGTCAGCGCTCGCGCTTGACGCGCATGCCCCCGCCGAAGCTGACCGTCCACACCTCGTCGAGGTCGTGCGGGTTCCAGAACACCCGCACCGGCTGCTGGAACGAGTACCCGCCGTCGCGGAAGAACGTCGGCGCGTCGTCGTTGAGGTTCTCGGTGATCCAGAGCCCGTCCCGCTCGGTCGTCATGTACATGCGGTCCGGGTCGCGCGGGTCGATCGCGCACGACTCGACGCGGACCTTGTCGCTGATGCGCTGCCACGTCAGGCCGCGATCCCGGGTGCGGTACAGCCCGCCGAAGAAGCGGTCATCATGGCTGAACACCGTCACGTACCACGTGCTCTCGGTGCGGTCGTTCGGATCGACGACGACGTCCTTCGTCCAGTAGTGCATCTCCGGCGAGGAGCGATCCTCCCACGCCGACGCGCCGGGCGGCAGGAGGAACACGCCCGATCGATCGGTGAACGTCCGGGTGTTGCCGGGCTGATGGCCGGAGTAGGTCGCGACGATGCTCCCGTCCTTCAGCACGTGGACGTTGAACGCGTGCCCCTGCGTCCGCGGCGGGGCGGGGAGCGGCTCGGGCGCCGCGCCGGGCGCGCTCAGATCGAGGTGGACGATGCCGCCCGACACGCTGTTGACCGTGCTCGCATACAGCTGGTCCGGATCGTTCGGATCGAGCGCCAGCCAAATGACGGGGCGGCCCAGATCGGCGACGAGCGACCATGTGGCGCCCTTGTCCTCGGAGACCATGATTCCCCCTCTGGCCGGGCGGCTCGGCGTGCCGTCGATGCGGGCGTCGCGCATCCAGGGGCTCTGGTAGATGTCGTGGACGCTGCCGGTGGCCGCGTAGAGCGCTCCGGTGATCGGGTGCTGGACGGCGTGGTAGGTGGTGTTCAGGGTCAGGCCGTTCGCGCCGTCGCGAGCCCAGGACCTGCCGCCATCCTCGCTGTAGGCGCTCCGGATGTCGGTGAGCGACGCGAAGATCGTGTGCTTGTCGGGGAAGGTCAGCCACCAACCCGACGTCTGCTCGACGCCGCTCGTGCGGTAGAAGCGGGACTTCGGGGTATCCGCGCCCCTCCGGTGCTCGTCCGCCGGATTCACGTACGCCTGCGCGAAGCTCCTCCCCCCGTCGTCGCTGACGTGGACGAACCCGAGATCGGTGATCGCCACCCGGCGGGGATCCTCGGGCGACACCGAGAGGCCGAGCGCGTACTCGCCGAAGTCCCAGCCCATGTCGCCTCCGGACCCGCTCCAGCCGGTGGCGATGTTGGCGTTGTGATCGGTCCTGAACACGTGCCGCCAGCTGGCCCCGCCGTCGACCGTCTTCAGGACGATGGGCGCGAGCGTCTCGCGGTCGCCGCCGGCGACGTACGCGACGCCAGGGTCGTCCGCGGACGTGGCGACGAACGCGAGCTTGTCGCTCGGTCCGAGCCCGTTCGTCGCGGAGATCCATCGCCTCTCGCCGACCTTTAGCCGGTAGAGGCCGGCATAGGCGTCGAGCTCCCCGCCGGTCGTGTCCGCGGTGACGAGGGGGTTGCCGCCGCTGTCGACGGCGGAGAAGGTGACCGCGAAGAAGCGGGCCCGCCTGCCGTGCCCGGCCCCCGCGAACGAGACGATCTTCTCGCCCTGCGGGAGGCCGCGGATCGAGGTGTCGAGCGCGAAGCTCCCGCCACCGTTGTGCGAGACGAGCAGCCCGTCGCTCGTGCCGGCGTAAATGTCGTCGCCGTCCCAGTGCACGCCGCCGACCAGGAGGCCGCCCGGCCAGTCCGTCGCGTGGACCAGGTGGAAGCTGCTGCCGCCGTCGAGCGAAGCGTAGAGCTGGCGCGTGTCCGAGAAGAGCAGCCGCTCGGTGTCGCAGGGATCCACGAACAGGTAGTGGGCGTCTCCGGGGGCCCCCGGGGTGGAGACGGGCGCGTCCCACGTTGCTCCCCCGTCGGTGCTCTTGGCCAGCGTTGCCGTGTCAAAAATGACGTTCTCGGGGCCTTTATAGGTCACGGCGTAGAGGACGTCCGGGTCGGCGGTGAACCGGAATTGCGAGAGGACGCCGCCCTGGATGTTGCGGAAGTCGAGGTTCGTCCATCGCCTGCCGAAATCCCTCGTGCGGTAGACGCCCCGCATGTCGCTGGCCATGAAGATCTCGCGGCCGTCGTGGGGGTTGATCGACGGCGAGAAGAGGGCTCCTCCGCCGCCCACGCCGCGCGATTGCCACCTGCCGCGCGCGCCGCCGCCGCCGTGATGGCGGCGCTCCTCCGTCCGATCGGCGCCGAGCGCGGACGACGCGAGGCGCGCGCTCCCCAGGGCCGCCGGCTCGCCGGTCGCCACCTCCTCGGCGCAGCCTCCCGCGAGCAGCCCTGCGCCGACGGCCAGCAAGCTCGCCACCCTCCGCAGGCACCCGCCGCCGCAAACTTCGATTCTCATGCTCTCTCCTTCCACGCGGACGCCCCGGAGCTTCACCAGCCCACGGGGCAGGAACCTGGCGCATGGGCTCCTTGCGCTCGCGATACGACGATGAGCGCAGGACGCGATTCTTGCGAGCACATCACAGGATCTCGACGGAGGGAATCCGATCGACCGTCGCAATCGTGCGCATCGCGCGCGGCGTCGCCCGCGACGAATGTGTGCAGCCAGGTCGGCAGGAATCCTACACGTTCGAAACGGTCATGTTCACGCCGGCAATGCCTCCATCGCTCCGTGCGATGGACCGACCCGATGCTGGAGGATGGCCCGGAGCCAACGGGTCCGACTGTCAACTTCTGGTTGACACCGTGTACACCACCATTTGACCGTGGCGTTCACGCCTTTCGGCGAAGAGGACGAAAGGCGGCTCATGGTGAAACAATACAATAGAGGTGCGCTATTCGGACCTTCGCGTCGGCGGCGCTCCGTGGCTCGATCGTTGCTACCATACGAGGCCCCATGCAACGCCAAGTCCTGTTCGCGCGCACCACACCTCTGCGCGCGCTTTCTCTTGTGGCCCTGATGGCCGCTCTCTCCGCCTGCGGCGATAGCGTCAGCGGCGCCAGCTCCGGTGGCTCCTCGTCCAGCGGCTCCAGCGCGTCGGCCGGCGGCGCCGGTCCCTCGTCCAGCAGCTCCAGCGCGTCGGCCGGCGGCGCCGGTCCCTCGTCCAGCAGCTCCAGCGCGTCGGCCGGCGGCGAGAGCTCATCCTCCGGCGGCCCCGGCGATCCCGGAGCTTCCGGGGCCTGTATCGACCTGGTGACCAACCCGGACATCAATTGGCGCGAGTCGTCCTTGAAGAGCGATCAGGAGATCGTCCGGTGCCTGGCGGAGACGCTGGGGCGGCCGGTGGGCTACGGGGAAAAAGCCCGGGGCGGCTTCGACCCCGGCGGCAACAGCCGCCTGACGGTGATCACCACCCGCTCCGACGTCTCGGTGGAGCAGCAGATCTACGACGCCGTCACCGGCGACGAGCACAACTGGGTGGTGTTCGACAAGGACGATTTCAAGAGCGATTACGACATCGCCATGTACCGCCTGAAATGCGGCGAGCCCGCGGTCCTGGCCAAGCTGGGCGCCACCGAGCGGCAGTGCGTCGATTACAAGGAGTGGTGCAGCGTCAAAGGCGTGCCGGCGGCAGACTGCGAACATCAGTTCTTCAACGTCGCCCTGAACGACGCGAGCCTGCCCATTCGCAACGTCGTGATCGGCTCCAACACCACCATCGATGGTCGCATGAGCCGCGCGGTCTTTCGCTTCAGCGGCTTCGCCATAGGCCGCGACAGCACCGGCATGCCGACCCAGACCGCCGAGAGCGTGATCCTCACCCACCTGAGCTTCAAGGGCGCCGGCCACGTGGAAGACCATGGCCTGGATCCGGACATGATCCGCTCCACCGGCGCGTCCCACGACATCTGGATCCACAAGAACAGCTTCAGCTTCACCGGGGACTCCGCCTTCGACGTGAAGGTCGGCGCGCACGACATCACCATGTCGTTCAACCGCGTCCTCGACGTGAAGCGGGCCACCCTGCACGGCTCCAGCGACGACCACACCATCGACGCTCAGATCACCACCACCATGCACCACAACGCGTTCATCACCAGCGAGTCGTTCTATGACGAAGGCCGCGGCACGGCCCGGAGGGTGCCCTTGTTGCGCCGCGGCTCCTCGCACATGTTCAACAACGTGTTCATGAACTATTACAAGGACTTCGCCAGCGTGCGGGTCGGCGGCACCCTGCTGTTCGAAGACAACGTCTTCCTGGGCGGAACCCCCGTCCAGCGCGAGAAGAGCGATCGGGGCGCCGCCTTCAACGAATGGACGACGAAGCGGCTCTCGAGCAACGTCGTGGACGACGGCAATTTCACCGCCACCGGCTCGTTCGCCTGGTTCTCCGATGACGAGTGCGTCATCGACCCGACCTACGAAGCCGCGGTCTCGGGCGGCGGCGGCGCGGCGCGGGATCTCTCCCAGGATTACTCGGAAGCGTCGCGCGCGCTGATCGGCATGCACGAGCTCCGCGCCGGCCAAGACTTGGTGGATTACGTCAATGCGACAGCGGGCAAGGACGGCGCCGTGCCGTTCAACTCGCCTCTGTCCGAGGGGCGCGACGCCATCCTCGGATTGCCCCACGAAGCCTGCGTTCGCTAGAGCCATCAGTATTCTCAGCATCGCTTGCGCGGCGAGCGCGGCGCTCTCCAGGTGATGGCGCGAGCCGCCACCCCTGAAGGCTGCAGCCTCTAGCCGGGCGCCCTCGAGCCGGCGCGACGGTCGATTTCGCGCCCGAATCGCCTCGATCGGCCGCGCGCGCCGATGGCATCGAGGTTGCCATTGCTCCGGACACGCAGGCACGCCTCCCTGGCGCCGCCGGATCCGGCGAAGGCCGGGAGGGCTCCCCGTCGACCTGCGGAACACGAACCGAGGGTGAATCGACATGCGAGTTTCCGCGATGGTCTCGAGCGCGTTGGCGGCGGCATCGGCGATGATGATGGGCTGCGTGGCGGCGCCCGATCTCGACGAGCAGCTCGTGGGTGAGGTCTCACAGCCCACCATCTGCGGCAGCACGGTCGACTTCCAGCACGTCGAGCAGTACGACGGCACCCTCGGCGTGACGACGGGTTTCGTCGGAGCGCACGAGGCCCCGGTCGGGCAGATCCAGTGGAAGAGCGATCTCGCGTCCCGCTACGCGAACCCGGGCAACGTGAGCGGCACCCGCACCTGCTCCGGGACGCTGATCGCGCACAACCTCTTCTTGACCGCCGGCCATTGCTTCGACCCCGACGGCAACGGCTGGACCTGGCCCCGGACCGCCTCGAAGGCGCCGATCTCGGCGAGCCAGGGGGCCGCCGAGATGCGCGTCAACTTCGGTTACCAGGAGGACCCGAGCGGCAACCTCAGGACGGCGGAGTCGTTCGACATCGTGTCCTTGCGCGAGTACCGGCAAGGCGGCCTCGATTACGCCGTCGTGCAGCTCGCGCGGAGCGCCGCGGCGAGCTACGGCTTCACGGTCGTCTCCACGACGGACGCCGCCGTCAACGACATGCTCGCCGTCATCGGCCACCCGAGCGGCGAGCCCAAGCAGGTCGACGCGGGCCCGGCCAGCGGCTTCAGCGGCGATTATCTCCAGTATAACTCTCTCGACACGCTCGGCGGCAACTCCGGCTCAGGCGTGCTGCACGCCGCGTCCGGCAAGATCGTCGGCGTCCACACGAACGGCGGGTGCACCTCGAGCGGCGGCGCCAACGCCGGCGTCAGGATCACGTCGATCCTCGAGGAGTCCCCGATCCTGCGCGACGTGACGCAGCGGCTCGTCGTGTTCGCGAAGGGCTCGGACAACGCCATCTGGCACAAGTTCTACGACGGCGGCTGGTCCAGCTGGACCTCGCTCGGCGGGAGCCTCACCTCGGCGCCCTCCGCCACGCTCACGCGGGAGGGCCGCCTGACGGTGTTCGCGAAGGGCTCGGACAACGCCATCTGGCACAAGTACTACGAGGGCGGCTGGTCGGGCTGGACCTCGCTCGGCGGCCCGCTCGCGTCGGCCCCCGCCGCGACCGTGACGCGCGAAGGGCGGCTGACGGTGTTCGCGCGCGGCACCGACAACGCCATCTGGCACAAGTACTATGACGGCGGCTGGTCCAGCTGGATCTCGCTCGGCGGCGCGACGACGCACGATCCGGCGGCGGTCGTCACGGCCGAGGGGCGCCTGGTCGTCTTCGCGAGGAGCTCGACCGGCGAGCTCGTCCACCGGTACTACGACGGCGGCTGGTCCAGCTGGATCTCGCTCGGCGGCACCATCGCCTCGGGCCCGTCGGCGGTCGTCACGGCCGAGGGGCGGCTGACGGTGTTCGCGCGCGGCACTGACAACGCCATCTGGCACAAGTACTATGACGGCGGCTGGTCCGGCTGGAGCTCGCTCGGCGGCGCCATGGTGGATCAGCCCGGGTCCGCGGTCACGCCCGAAGGGCGCCTGGTCGTGTTCGCGCGCGGCACCGACAACGCCATCTGGCACAAGTACTACGACGGCGGCTGGTCGAGCTGGATCACGCTCGGCGGCGCGCTGACCTCGAGCCCGGCCGGGATCTGATCACGACGCACGCGCGCCTCCCCGTGGAGCGAATAGCCCCGCTCCACGATGGCGCCGCTCACCATCGTCGTGAAGAGCATCCGCAGGGACTCCTCCTGTTCGAGCGGCGCGACGAAGCCGAAACCGAACAGAAGCAGGTCGCCGTAGGCCTCGCAGAGGAACATGCTGGCTCACGAGGGCTGCGCTCCAGGTGGGATTCCTGGGTGACTTGCCGTCGTATCCTCGGGTGGATTTCAAGGTCGTGGCGGGCCAAAATACCGACGTCACCATCGTGGCGGAGCCGGCGCCAGCCCGCTTCCCTAGGACGGAAAAGGTCCACATGTCAGAACCCCTGATCCGCGACGTCTCCGACACCGCCCGCTGGGCCGCCTGGTGCCGCGGGACGGAGGGAGATCGCGCCGACGCGCTCTTCCACGACCCCCTGGCGCGGGTCCTGGCCGGCGAGCGCGGCGCCGCCATCGAAGCCACGATGGGCGGCTCCACCGTGGCCTCGCTGGTGACCCGCACGGTCTCCTTCGACCGGCTGCTGCTCGAGCGCCTCGCGGAAGGCGGCATCGACACGGTCCTGAACCTCGCCGCGGGCCTCGACACCCGCCCCTACCGCTTGGACCTGCCCGCGGCCCTGCGCTGGATCGAGGCCGACCTGCCGGGGCTGGTCGCCTACAAGGAGGAGGTCCTCGCGAGCGAACGGCCGAGGTGCCACGTCGAGCGCCACCCCGTCGATCTCTCCCAGCCCGACGCGCGCCGGGCCCTGCTGGCCCACGTCGGCGAGGCCTCGAACGGCGTCCTGGTGCTGACGGAGGCCCTGCTGCTGTACCTGGAGGCCGACGTCGTCGCGGAGCTGGCCCGCGACCTGGCCGCCGTCCCGGCGATCCGCACCTGGCTCACGGACTTGCTGCACCCTGCCCTCTTGCCGATCGTGCTGCAGCGCTGGCAGGGGCTGGGGGCGGACGCCGGGAGCCGACCCCGCTTCGCACCGGAAGGGGGGCCGGCCTGGTTCGAGCCGATGGGCTGGGCCCTGCGCCACCAGCTCTCCGCGCGGGAGGAAGGCGAGCGCCTGAACCGGCCGATCGGGCCGCCCCTGCCAGAAGCCCAGCGCGAGGCGGCCCGTTGGATGAACACCTACGTCCGGTTGGACCGGACCTAGTGGGACTGCTCCGTCTCCGTGGAGCCCGCCAGGGCGCCCGTGGAGCACTCACGGTTGGTGATCGCCGTCAGCACCTGGCCGCGTCGAGCACGCCCCGAGCGCTGCGCCGTTCGTCGCGGTACACGTCGCGAGGGCTTCGCCTCGTCGAGCACGCGCGCCGAGCGTCGGCCTGCTCCGTCGGGTGTACCTCGAGGACGTGTTGGCCTGCCCGTGTGGCGGGCGGCGGAGGCTCGTGGGGCGAATGACCGACGCCCGGGGATTACGCCGAATGAGGGCAAGGCCAGAATGGCTTTCATGCCCCCGAGGGCATCACTACTTCAGCACTGTATCCATATCCCAGTCAACCCACATGCCTTTCCATTCGCTGACCGGCTGCTGAACGCCATTGTCCAGGATCCCCACCACGTCCGTGTTTGCGCTGGCATTCCCTTCGAACGCTCGCTTGAACATCTCGCCTGCAAGGGCGGTTTGAGAGCCCGATGCGCCGCAGTGGTTCGCGCTGTACATCTGAAAGCCCATGCGCTCTGGAACGCCGAGCGCTTTCCACACCGGTTTTGCTGCCCATGCGGAGAGCGCTTCGCAGGTTCCACCCAGGTGACACCATGAGTTCCTGCCATTGGCATTCGTGAAGTGCACCAGATGCCGTGGAGCGATGGTCGCCAGGATCATATGCGTATCGAAGGGGAGGTTGTATACCTTCGAGGGGTCGTTCCGGAGCCAACGGGCCGCGCTGGTCACCCAGGGTCCGCAGATGCCGCTGTCTTCGAGGTTGTCGATGCTCTGCGGCTTGGCGTCCGAGCACTGCCAAACGGAACCACCTTCACCGTGCCTGAACCACTCTGCCTGACGCAGGTTGGCTACACCACCACCGCCAGATTCCACGATGACGACCACCGGGGCGCGACTGAAGACGCCCGCCAGGTAAGCGCCTTTTCCGCATCCGGAGCACCCCGATACCATCACCTTGGTGGGATCGTGTCCGCTGCCCGGGTTCTGTTCCAACACGTCCATCACCCGGTCGATCATCCATCCGTTGGCGATGTTGGTGTTGAGCTCGGACAGGCCGAAGAGGTTTCTAATTTTGCCTTCGAAGCCGCTCCCGAACGACAGCGTCTTGCTGCCTGACGGGAAAATCCCGCCCGACAGCTTGAGAGCGATGACGCTGCCGGACCCGCTGATGCTCGCCGAGAAGGTCTCTGTCTTTCCGCCTACCTTGGCGGTGATTGAAACGTTGCCCCCGGATACGGTTCCGGTCACTTCATCCGGTTCGGAGGGGACTGGACCGTAAAGGTACTTGGCCGCCATCGCCAGGATTTCCTTGCGGCGGCACTCCCACTGTTCTTTGGTGGTGACCTTCGTTCCGTTGAAGAAGGTGAACGGATCCGGGAGCTTCGGGTTTACCTCGGTCAGACCACTCGGTTCGGGCAAAGTGGGCAGGGTACACGTGAATTCGCCGCCGCCAGTCCCGCCGCTCCCGCCGGTCCCGCCGGTCCCGCCGGTCCCGCCGGTCGGGGAGCCGCCCGTGCCGGTTCCGCCCGTCGGAGCACCGCCGCCCATGCCGGCGACTCCGCTGGTCGTGGAAGCACCGCTGGTCGCGGAGCCTCCACTCGTGGTGACTCCCCCGCTCCCGCCCGATGTCCCGCCGCCTGTGCCCGAGCCGTCTCCCCCGGTACCGCCGGATCCTATATCTGAAGCGCAGCCAGGGAAGCTGAAGAGGGCGAGGACGGGAACCGCGAGAGCGATTAATTTGCGCGAGGCACGAGAACGGACAGGCATGCAGGCCTCCATGTTTCGATTGCAGTGGCGGAATGCGACACGCCGTGCATGGCACGTAGTAAGTGACACGCAATCGCCGTACTTATAGCAGACGGTAAAGAAGTCTATGTGTTTTCGCGTTGGTAACGCTGTTTTGTCACGTGTGCGAATTTGCGCTGTGACTATGCCAATGACAGGTAAACGAGAAGTTTCAGGGCGCAGCGCGATGCGTTCACCGTCAAGCCGAGGACCCGCTGCCGACACACCCACTGCGACCGGGTCGTCACCTTCGTACCCTCCATCATGGTGAAGGGATCGTGCAGCTCGTCATACGCCTTCAGCTCGCTGAAGGCGGGCATGTTGGGCACGGGACAGTCCGCGCCGGGGGTCTCGACCCCGACCAGCGTCGTGTCCCCGCCGCCCGTCGGTTTCGAGCCGCCGGCGCCCGTCGGGTCCGGGCCACGGACGCCCGCACCGCTCGTCGAGGGACCGCCCGTTCCCGAGGTCACGCCACTGATGTTACCGCCGCCGGTGCCGGCCACGGACCACGTGGTGCCAGCCGACGAAGAGCCGCTGGTCGGGCTGCCGGTGCTGGTGGTGTCATCCTCATCAACTGTGATGCCGCCATCGCTGGGGCCGCACGCGACGAACAGGGGGAGGAGGGCCGTTCGGGGGAGAGGTCTGGAGAAGGTTGGCCGAGACGACACCATCAGACGACCATTCCCAGCGGAGGGCGGTTCGATCACGCTTATCGCTGGGAATCGTACGACCGGAGCGGGCAGCGCTTGGTTGGGGTGCAAATGTTCAACCAGTTTGTAGTCGATGGGATCGATCCGGATCGTCTCCGGGAACACCTCGCGAAAGCTCGCGCCTGCGGGACATCCGAGGAAGCGACACTTTTACCCGACCTCGTGTCCGGGCTCCGCGCGCTGGCTCGGCCGCTGCGCTCCACGGCCGATCTCGACCCCTTGACCGAGCGCATCGGCGACGCGCGCTGCGCGCTCCTGGGCGAGGCGACGCACGGGACGCGCGAGCGCTACACGTGGCGCGCAGCGCTCTCCAGGCGGCAGATCGTCGAGGCCGGCGCCTCCTTCATCGCCGTCGAGGGCGACTGGCCCGATCGCTACCGCGTCAACCGCTATGTGAAGGGCTGCGCGGACGCGGGGAGCAGCGCCCGCGCGGTGCTGCGCGCCTTCGATCGCTGGCCGACCTGGATGTGGGCCAACGAGGAGGTCGCCGACGTGGGTATGGGGGTCCAAACGCCTTTGCGAAGGCAAGCGCCCACTCGCCCCAACGTTCGGTTGACATCATCGCACAACCACGATGTGTTCGTGCCATCCGGAACACCCTAGTCTTTAGCGGGTAAGCGTGTCCCGTTGGGCTCAGCGGTTACCGCTATACTGTACACGCCTCCGGAGTGGCAGGTGAGCGCCGGCGTTCGCGCGGGCGCGGCGCCCGTAAATAATGATTGACCCCCGTTCCTGCGACACCTCAACCTGGTCATCGAGATGTCGCAAGAACTCCTTGGAATTGTAAAATTCCCCCATCGGTGCGGAGGCCGCGCCAGCGCCCTCGGCGGGCTTCTCTGCCGTGTCGCTCGGCTGCTCGACCTCGACGGAGGGCGTGAGCGGCACGCCGGACGCCGGGGGCCCCGACGGCTCCGGGCGCCGGACGGAGCGAGCGACCGGCGCCCCCACGTGCCTCGTCGGCGCCTTGCTGGGAGCTGGAGGCCGGCGAAGGGGCTGCCGGCTCCTCACGCCGCGTGTGCCGTTCTGTAACCAGCCGTGCGGGGGCGGGGCCAGTGAGCCTCGCCGATCGCGGCGCGACCGACAGTCCAGCTTACCAAGACAAGGAAACGAGACCATGAAACGCGCTTATCACCTCTCCTTGCTCCCCCTCACCCTGGCGCTGCTCTCTCCCGCGCTCGGCTGCTCCGCCTCGGACACCGAATCCTCGAGCGACGGAGCGACCGGCGCGTCGTCGAGCTCCGGCGGCTCCGCGACCGCTGGCGGCGGCAGCACCACCGCGTCCACCGGCGGCGGCAGCACCACCGCGTCCACCGGCGGCGGCAGCACCACCGCGTCCACCGGCGGCGGCAGCACCACCGCGTCCACCGGCGGCGGCAGCACCACCGCGTCCACCGGCGGCGGGACGACCGAGAAGTTCAGCTTCTTCGTAACCAGCCTCGCCGCCATGCGGGAGCTGTCGGGCTCCCAGGACGGCTTCGGGGGCGATCTCCGCTTCGGGGAGACCGGCCCGGGCGCCGGCCTCCGCGGAGCGGACAAGATCTGCGCGACGATCGCCGAGAAGAGCCTGCCGGGCGCTGGGAGCAAGACGTGGCGCGCGTTCCTGAGCGCCGCGGCAGGCGAGGACGGCAAGCGGGTCGACGCGATCGATCGGATCGGCGAGGGGCCCTGGTACGACCGCATCGGCCGGCTGGTCGCCAACAACAAACAAGAGCTCTTGAACGAGCGCCCCTCCGGGGCCGACGAGGCGGTCGCCGACGATCTGCCGAACGAGGACGGCGTCCCCAACCACCAGCCCGATCCGAGCCTGCCCGAGGTGGACAACCACGACACGTTGACCGGGAGCAACGCGGAGGGGCGGCTCTATGGCGCGACGGCCACGTGCAGCGATTGGACGAGCGCCGCAGCGGACAGGAGCTCGAAACCGCGTCTCGGGCACTCGTGGCCGAGGAGCTTCGGCGGCGGCGGGGCCGGCGGCCCGGGCGGCATCAACATGGCCCACTGGATGTCGGCCCACGACGCGGCCGGGTGCACCCCGGGCGTCAACCTCGTGGACGCGGGGGGACCGCAGCAGGGCTCGACCAGCGTCGGCGCCGGCGGCGGTTACGGCGGGATCTACTGCTTTGCCCTGACGCCCTGACGTCGGCGCGCCCGCGGAGCTGCCCGCGCCCCAGGTTCGCGGCAAACGCGCTCGGTCGCGCAGCGCCGACCGACCCGAGGCGCCCCGACAACCGGCCACTGGGCGGTAGAAGGCACATTCGACGTCCTCGCCTATCCGACACAGAAAGGCTCACCGCGGCACACGCTCCCTCCTGCGACGCGACAAAACCACGCGTTCTTCGGGCTCGCCCAGCCTGGCCCGCCGTTTGCCGTCCGCGGGCTCGAGAGGTAACGCTCATGTCGAGATTCTTGGCGATGGTTTGCGCTTGTCTGCTGGCGTCCGCATGCGGCGACGACACGACGGGGGGGAGCCCGTCCGGCTCCACGAGCAGCTCCGCCAGCGGCGGCGGCCAGGGCGGGGACGGCGGCTCCGGCGGAGGGCCCGGCGGCAACGGTGGCAGCGGCGGCGGCGAGGTCGATTGCTCGGCGTTCGAGGACGATGAGCCGGGAACCCCGGTGACGATCAGGGTGACCAACCACCGAGCGACGTCCATCTATCACCTTGGCAACGAGTGCGTCGAGCGCTTCCGCATCGGTCCGGAGGGCGGGCGCCTCGGCACGGCGGATTACCCGTGGGTGTATATGACCTGCGAAGAGGTCCAGACGGAAGACGACTGGCCGCAAGACTGCTTGGGCGGGAGCACGTTCGAGATCGCCGCCGGAGAGAGCGCGACGTTCTCCTGGAGCGGTCTGCTATACGAGACCCAGCAGATGCCGATCGCCTGCGCGGCGCAGCCGGACAATCCATTCGCCGACGACTGCCCGCGCGCGGTCGCCGTGCAGCCCGGAGCGTTCAAGATCGCCCTCGAGCTCTTCGGCGCGGAAACGTGTGAAGACGAGGGCCTGTGCTCCCTCGGCGAGCCGTTCACCGTCGAGCAGAGCTTCACGTACCCGGACGACACGGCGGTCGAGCTCTCCGTCGACTGACGTCGCGACGTCGAGCGCGCGGCTCTCGCCGCCTGGCGCCGGCACCTTCCTTCGCCGTTCGCACCATCGTCGCCATCCTCAAGCATTTCGGGCTCCCGAGCGAGGCGCCTCCCATCGCGCGTGCGCGGAGCCCGAGCTGCGAAGCGGCGTGAGCGCCGCAGGCGAAGGGAGGGGCGGCGCGGGTCGTCGGTCGCGTGCTCTCTGAATCGCGCCCTTCGCGAGGGGTCTACGAGGTCAACCCGCACGTCAGAGCCCGACGGGACGCGCGGGCGCCTCCCCCCCTCGCCGGGTGAATCCTCTGAAACGGCAGCCCACATGCTCTCCGCCTCGGGCAGAAAGAACACCCCCTCCCACGTCCGCGGACGACCGCTGGGATCGTGCTGCGCATCGGCGGCGGCAGCGCGGGGGCGCGCGTGCTGCAGGTGGGCTGGAGCTGATCCGCCGGCGGCCCGGGCCTCAGCGGGCTCGCGCCGCGCCGCCCGCGGCGCGCTCCCGCCGAGCAACGCCCGCGGCGCGCTCCTGCCGAGCGACGCCCGCGCCGCGCTCCCATCGAGCAACGCCCGCCCCCCTCGCCGCCGGAACCTCCCCGCGGCGCCGCTGTCTGTCGCTGGCACGACGGACCGCCGGCCGGAGCGCCGAGCGCGTCGCCCGGAGGGCGCGGATCCACGCGCCTGCCGCCGGATTTCTGACGACATGAGCGCGCCGCTCCGCGCGGCGCACAGGGGAGATCCATGCCCAGCGCGAACGCATCGGACGCCGCGGGCGGCGCCGCCGCCATCACCGACGCAACCCCCACGGCCGCGTGCCCGCCCGACGCGGCGAGCCCCGGCGAGGCCGCGGGAGCCGCGGTGCGCTCCGTGGAGATCCTCGTCTCGTGGGGCACGACCGTCCTCTTCGTCCAGCACCTCGCGCCGCCCCGCGCCTTCGACGTCGGCGAGCGGCGCGACGACGGGCGCCCGTGCGATCTCTTCCTCCCCGAGCGCGTGCTCGGCGCGCGGCGCGCGCCCCTCCTCGACGTCGACCCCGCGGGGCGCGTCCGCTTCGTCCTGCTCGGCGCCGCGACCGGGACGCTCACCCTGGGCGGCGCGCCCCTGTCCGCCGCCGACGCGCGGGCGCGGCACGCCGGCGCGACGCGGCCGGACCTCCCCGGCGCGGTGCTCGTGCCCCTCCCCCCGCCCGCGGCCCCGCCCCCAGCCCCTCGCCGAAGCTGGCGCCCGCGGAGGCCGCCATCATCAGCCCGTCGGCGATCCTCCCCGGGTCGTTCTGGCTCAGCCCCTCCAGCACCCAGACCTCGCCCACGAGCGCCGGCACCGCCTTCAGCGCGAAGCTCGCCGCGTTCGCCGCCCCCACCTGCGTCGACGTCATCCCCACCGCCCCGCCGAACACCGACAGCTCCTCGATCGCCAGCAGCGCGTAGCCCCCCGACCACACCAGCAGCGCCGCGCCCGCGCCCAGCATCGCCCACTGCGTCACCCGGAACGTATCGCGCTGCAGCGCCTCGTGGTACAGCCGGTCCTGCCGCGCACGCTCGTTCAACAGCTGCACCAGCAAGCTCTCCTGGTGCGACCCGGCCCCCGCTCCCTGGAACCCGTCCACGTCCGACTTCACCACCTGCGGAGGCGGAGGCGGACCTAGGTCGTCGCGGTCGTCGGCGCTCCCGTCCCGGGAGTAAGGGTTCCCGTCGCCCCCATCTCCGCTGCCCCCCGAGATGATGGTCACTCCCCCGCCGCCATCACCCGGCGGCGTCCACGGCGCGCACGTCGTGCAGTCCGGCCCCGTCGGCTCGTACCCCGTCGGATCCACGAGGTTCATCGGGTCGTTCAGCACGTAGCTGTACCGGTTGTAGCTCTGCCCGAACAGCGGCGCCGACACCACCGGATCGGGCGTCAGCACCCGCTTCAGCTTCGGGTCGTAAATCCGCCCCTTCAGGTTGATCAGCCCGAGCTCGTCGTCGTGCTCGTGCCCCGTCAGCCCCAGCCGCAGCTCCGCCAGCAAGCCACCCAGCGGCGCTCCGTCGCGCTCGATCCGCCTCCCGAACGGCTCGTAATACGCATACGCCGACTTCGACGCGCTCCCGTCCGCCTCCGTCACCAGCGTCACGCTCCCCTGCGCGTCCTGATGCAGGTACTGCACACGCCGCGCCGCGCTCCCCGCCTCCACCACCACCTGCGCCACCATCAGCCCGTCGCTCCCCGGCACGAGGAACACGTGCTTCGTCCCCTCCTCCCCCTGCCGCCGCTCGTACAGGCCGCCCACCGTCACCGTCGTCCCCGCCGGGCCCACCTTCCGCACCCGCGCCCCCGCCGCGTCGTAGTCGAACCGCGTCACCCCCGCTGCCGTGGTGATCTCACGCGGCAGGTCGAAGCTCGTGTACCGGATCTCCCGCTCCGGGTCCCGCTCCAGACACCCGCGCGCGTCGTAATGGAAGCTGCCGTCGAGGTTGTACGACACCACGTGCGGGCGCGCATCCAAGAGGCGCGCCCGCGCGGGATCTTGAGCTCCCACACGAACCCTCCCGAATCCGAGAAAGCCCCGTCCCAGCAGGTCCGAGCGCGGATCCTCGTACAAGAAATTAATGCCACCTCAGCTTGCACATCGCCTGATGCACGAGATGCTTCCGCGCCACCGGAATGCCGCACCGGTGGCACCCCTGCCGATACGCGAACGCCGCCGATCCCGGCGGGTCCGTCTACTGCCGCGCGTACTCTCGTGCGGAGGTTTGTCACTCTGGGTAGAGTCGACGAATGAATGGATTGTGCTTCAACGTCGTATAACTAGACTCCAGCTCATCAATCACCTGCTTCAAAAACCGCTTCGCCGATACCCGAAGCTCGGCATGTGGTACGCAGACGAATGGAGCTCCGTAGGTCGTGCGAACCTCAACAATCTCTCCATTCAGCAAAAAATCGATTCGATGCTCCGACTCCGTAAACTCAAAGCTCTCACACACACCTGGCCGCAAAGCTTCAGAAATTCTGTGGAGGCATACCGCAAAATCGAGCACTGGAACCCATCCCCATCGCGTGCTCAAGTCAGATCCGTTTACCCGGAACACAATATCACCAAGAAACAGGTCGTAATGAAGATCGCTATCGTCCGCCTCCCGCAAATCAGCATTTTTCGGAGGCGCCTTCTCGATCGAATATCCCAGCGCAATCATATTACCTCAGTAGGGGAATGCTGTCTTAACAACTCCTCCCGGAGTTAGAACAACCCGCAGCCGCATCGCTGGGGCACCGGACACATCGGTACCGATTGGTCGCCCGAAGTTATACTCAACAATCTGACCGGGACGACCTCGTGTATTGGGCCTGCTAGCGCCATGCAGGACCGTTTCATTGATAAGTGAGCGAACCCTGCGAACGGATGTAGTGTCGAATTTTCCGGCGCCAGTTGCCCCGCTTGTTGGGAAGTGCCGTAGCGCAATATGCTCAATGCTTTCTTGAGTCATCGTTGCGGTTCGTGTCACGCCTGGTGACGTTCCCACTCCCACACCCGCGCGCGGCCCCGCCCCCAACCCGTCGCCGAAGCTGGCGCCCGCGGAGGCCGCCATCATCAGCCCGTCGGCGATCCTCCCCGGGTCGTTCTGGCTCAGCCCCTCCAGCACCCAGACCTCGCCCACGAGCGCCGGCACCGCCTTCAGCGCGAAGCTCGCCGCGTTCGCCGCCGCCACCTGCGTCGACGTCATCCCCACCGCCCCGCCGAACACCGACAGCTCCTCGATCGCCAGCAGCGCGTAGCCCCCCGACCACACCAGCAGCGCCGCGCCCGCGCCCAGCATCGCCCACTGCGTCACCCGGAACGTATCGCGCTGCAGCGCCTCGTGGTACAGCCGGTCCTGCCGCGCGCGCTCGTTCAACAGCTGCACCAGCAAGCTCTCCTGGTGCGACCCGGCCCCCGCTCCCTGGAACCCGTCCACGTCCGACTTCACCACCTGCGGAGGCGAAGGCGGACCTAGGTCGTCGCGGTCGTCGGCGCTCCCATCCCGGGAGTAAGGGTTCCCGTCGCCCCCATCTCCGCTGCCCCCCGAGATGATGGTCACTCCCCCGCCGCCATCACCCGGCGGCGTCCACGGCGCGCACGTCGTGCAGTCCGGCCCCGTCGGCTCGTACCCCGTCGGATCCACGAGGTTCATCGGGTCGTTCAGCACGTAGCTGTACCGGTTGTAGCTCTGCCCGAACAGCGGCGCCGACACCACCGGATCGGGCGTCAGCACCCGCTTCAGCTTCGGGTCGTAAATCCGCCCCTTCAGGTTGATCAGCCCGAGCTCGTCGTCGTGCTCGTGCCCCGTCAGCCCCAGCCGCAGCTCCGCCAGCAAGCCACCCAGCGGCGCTCCGTCGCGCTCGATCCGCCTCCCGAACGGCTCGTAATACGCATACGCCGACTTCGACGCGCTCCCGTCCGCCTCCGTCACCAGCGTCACGCTCCCCTGCGCGTCCTGATGCAGGTACTGCACACGCCGCGCCGCGCTCCCCGCCTCCACCACCACCTGCGCCACCATCAGCCCGTCGCTCCCCGGCACGAGGAACACGTGCTTCGTCCCCTCCTCCCCCTGCCGCCGCTCGTACAGGCCGCCCACCGTCACCGTCGTCCCCGCCGGGCCCACCTTCCGCACCCGCGCCCCCGCCGCGTCGTAGTCGAACCGCGTCACCCCCGCTGCCGTGGTGATCTCACGCGGCAGGTCGAAGCTCGTGTACCGGATCTCCCGCTCCGGGTCCCGCTCCAGACGCCCGCGCGCATCGTAATGGAAGCTGCCGTCGAGGTTGTACGACACCACGTGCGGGCGCGCATCCAGATACTCGTTCTTCTCTCGCTCCTTCCCGTCGACCAGCACCCGCGTCAGGTTCCCCAGACGGTCGTACAGGTACTCCGTCTCCTGCTCCACGCCGCCGGCCTTCAAGCTCCACGCGCGCAGCCGGTGCAGCGTGTCATACGCATAGCTCTCGCTCCGATCTCCCCCCGGCTCGAAACGGTGCTTCACCCGGCCATCGGAGTAGTACGCATACTTGAGCGATGACAGCACGAGCCCGTCGATCCGCTGCTCCACCGACACCAGCCGGCCCGTGACAGGATCATGCCACCGCGTCAGCATCACGCCGCTGCCGTACTCGGCCTCGAGCAGCGCACCGTCCTCGTTGCGCGCGTTCACCGTCCACAGCGGCGCCCCCGCCGACGCAGGATCCGACGTCACGTCCGCGATCCGCTCGAGATAGCCCCGGCTGTCGTACGTGTGCTTCACCGTGAACCGCGGCGCCTTCGGCACCTCGGGGTACGCCACGGTCTCCACCCGGCCCTGCGCATCATAGGTCGTGCGCACCTCGAACGGCTCGCCGTCGACCCTCCACGTCAACGACTCCAGCCGCCCTTGCTTGTCATAGTCGTAGCTCGTCGTGGTCCCATCCGGGCTCGCCGTGGCCGCGAGTCGCCCCACCCCGTGCGCCGCCGTGTCCCACGCGTAGTCCGTCTCCCCATCGCCGTCCACGAACCGCTCGATCCGGCCGATCACGTCGTGCTCGTAATTCGTGACCTCACCGCCGTCCACCTTCTGGTAGAGGTCGCCGAGGCCGTTGTACGAGAACCGCGTCGTGCCCCTGTCCGGGTCCTCGATCCGCGTGCGCCGCCCCCGCACGTCGTACTCGATCACCGTCGCGTTGCCCTCCGGATCGACGACGCGCTCGATCTGATCGAACGGGCCGTACCCGTAGCGCGTCGTCAGCGGCCGCGACAGGTGAGGGTCGAACCGGTCGGGCTCCGTCGACAGCTTCTTATAGCCCAGGTACGAGGTGCTCTGCACGACGCGGCCGTCGAGGTCCCGCACCAGCTTCGTCAGGCTGCCCCGCGGGTCCGACGCCACCGTCTCGAAGAACGAGTGCGTGTAGCGCGTCGTCGCGCCGTCGGGGCCCACCACCCTCAGCAGCCGCCCGAGGCTGTCGTAGACCTGCTTGGTCCGCGGCGCCTCGTCCAGCTGGCGCGCCGGACGGCTCTGCGCGATCACGCGGCCGAACGCATCGTACGTCGTCTCGCTCGTCACCGTGCTGCCGTCGTGGCCGACGTGGCCGGCGCGCCACGGCCTGCCGGACACGTCGAGCTCGACGAACCCGCTCGCCCCGCCGCCGTCCGACGCGCGCACCGTCACCCCGTCCCACCGCTGCTCGTAGCTCAACGCCTGCTCGCCGGCGCCGCCCGACCGCCGGCTCACCAGCCGGCCGAGATCGTCGTGAACACGGCTCGTCTGCACGCCGTTCGCGTCCATCTCCGCCATCACCACGCCATACCCGGCGTGCACCGCGAACCACTGCGCGTGCCCGAGGTCGTTCCAGATCACGCTCGGCGCCGTGTGCCCCGGCGTCCCGCCGTACCCGACGTGGATGCGCCGCGCCGGCACCCCCGGCGCCGTCTGCGTCACGCGCCGCAACAGCCCCTCGGCGTCATACTCATAGTGCACCGCCGCCGCCACGCTCGGCTCGGAACCCGGCAGATCCAGCGGCTCGACCACCGCGCGCTCGATCCTCCCCTCGCCGGTGAACTCGAACCTGGCGCGCCGCTCCGTCGAGGCCGTCCCCCCGGCCGTCGTCGACGTCACCTTCTCCCACGCCGGCAGCGACAGCAGCCACGGCTCCAGCCGGTGCTCGTACCCCCTCTCCACCACCGTCCGCGTCCCGCCCACCGTCTCGGTCGCCTCGCGCTCCAAGCTACCCCAGTCGTCGAAACGGGTCGAGCCGAACCGCGTCCGCAGCGCCGCCTGCACCGGCCCGTCGATCTCCGCGATGTGGGCGCCGCCGTCCGGCCCCCAGTCGATCGCCACCTCCTCTTCCCACGCCTCGCTCATCCAGTCCCGGGGAAACACCGCATGGGTCGCGCCGCCGTTCAGCGCGCGCGCCTCGTACTGCATCGTCCTGCGCTCGATCCGCGCCACCGCCTTGCTCGGCTGGTCCGTCGGTCCATCGGAGTCGTTCTCGAGCAACGGTGTCGCCACCGTCACCGTCGCCGGACGGCCGGCGAACGGATACCGCGTGCCGATGCGCGTCCCATGGTCGAACGTCGTCACCGTCTCGCGCGGGATCTTCGGCTCCCACACGCGGACCTTCCCGAAGCCGAGGAAGCCCCGCCCCAAGAGGTCCGAGCGCGGATCCTCGTACGAGAAATATCGCGACCTCAGCGCGCCCATCCCCGGGTGCACGAGGTGCTTCCGTACCACCGGGATGCCGCGCCGGTGGCACACCTGCGGATACGCGCACGCCGCAGACTCCGGCGTGTCCGTCCATTGCCGCGCGTACTCGATCTCCTCCCGGCGCGTGCCGCCCTCGTCCAGGATCTCATCGACCACGTCGATGACCGTGCTCTGCTGCACGAGCACGCGCAGGCTCCCGACCTTCGTGCCCGAGGAGCACGCGGACGTCGGCCCCTCGGTGGCGCTCGAGCAGCGCTCGGCGAGGTACATCAAGTCGAGCAGCCCGTCGCCGTCGAAATCGCCGCGCCGCAGGGCGGTGATCCGCGCCGACGGGGCCGCGACCGTCGTGGTCCTCCACCCCTGGTCCCAAGTTTGCGAATAGGCCGCGAGCAGCCGCTGAATCTCGACTCGCGGCGGATCGTCGGCAACGACGATGAAGTCGTCACGACCATCCGCATCGACATCAGCCACCTGGAGCGTGCCGGGATACCTGGCCGCCCCGTACCCGAAGGGCTCCTCGCGCTCGACGAATCCCTTTCCCGAGTTCCACGCCAGGTCGACAGCGGTGGTTCCCCCCGCGATGTGCTCGAGCAACACACGGTCACGAAGACCATCCCCGTTCATGTCCCCCATGTGCGAGTCGAAGACCGTGTAGTTGCCCGCCATGGGAATCTCGACGGCGCTGAAGCCGCCAGCGTCATCCCGATAATATGCCTCCGAAGCGCCCTTCAGCCACAGACCCGCGCGACCGTCGCCCTGCACGTCGAGCGCGACGGACGCGAACTCGAGCGCATCGACCGTGACGGGGATCCCCGTCTCGTCCACGGAGTCGAAGTCGCCGCTCGGCAGGTTGCGCCGCACCAGGAACCTCGGCTCGTAGAACCCATCCACCACGTTATCGAGCAGCTTCACCAGGTCGGCGAGCCCGTCGCCGTCCACGTCGGCGAAGTGGAAGGGCTCCACGCCGGCAGCGGTCGAGCCGAGATCGGGCGACATCGGCACCGCGGTCCCGGTCGGCGCGAACCCGCTGCCCGTCCAGGCGTACATCTCGAACTGCTCCGCGCGGCGGTTCCAGGTGAAGAGCTCGCTCCGGCCGTCCCCGCCCGCATCCACCGCCTTCGCGTGCTTCAGCGTCGCGCCTTCGAAGGCCGGCGAGCTCCCGGTCTCTCCGGCGAGCGCCACCTTCGCGCCCAGCGGCTCGCCCGAGGGCAGGCTGCGCAAGAGCAGGTACGGCGCCGCGGGGTCGGCGGTCTCGAGCAGCACCTCGTCCTTGCCGTCGCCGTCCACGTCCAGCACGAGCGGGTGCTCTGCGCCGGTGAACCACGGGTGCTCGTCGAGCGGGACCTCCTTGAACCAGTCGCCGTAGCGGGACGACCACTTGAACTGCCGCGCGACAAAGCAGCCGCCGAGCCCACCGCAACGCTTCACCTCCACGAGCCGCGGGCGCGCCGTGTCCGCGCTCTCCTCGGGGCCGTCCTCGTAGGCGAGATCGTAACGCCATAGCAGCCCTTGAGCGCTCGGGTTCGGCCCATGGACCTCGATCCATCGCAGGACCCGGCTTCGCCTTCGAGGCACGCCGGCCGTGTAGAGCGTCCCCGTGCCGTACCGGCCCATGCCGTAGCCGAAATCGATCCGATGGCCCAGGTACTCGATCCTGTCGATCAGGTGCTCGGCCTCGTCCTCCTTCGCTTCATCTCCCGCGAAATCCGCATAGATATAGGAGACCGTGTTGCCGTAGCGGTCTTGCTCCTTCGTCATCCGGAAGTCGAGCGGCCCGACCCGCTCGTAGTCGCGGATGCGCCCGTCCTTCAGCCACGCCCGGAAGCGCTCCGGCTGCGGGGTGCCGTAAGAGATCACCCGGGTGAAGCTCTCTTCCTCGGTACGGTACTCGGTGCCATCCGCCCCGTACGCGCCGTTCACGCCCACGAGCCGCTGGCCGTCCAGGCAGAAGACGTCGGTCGCGTCATTGTCGATCCCGTCGACCACCCCGTCGACGGCGATCGTCTTGTGGCAGCGCAGGATCGACGAGAGGCCGCTCAGCGAGAACCCGACGCCCAGCAAGCCGTCGCCGGCGCGGCTCGAGTACGTGATGGCGAGGCGCGGCTCGATGCCACGCCCGGGCGGCACGTCGATCGGCAGCCGGTAGGTATACGCGCCGTCCGGCGTCACCTCCCCCGACCCGGGCAGGTAGCCTGCGTCCGCGCCGGCGACGATCGGTGTCTCGGGCAGCTTGAACGCCGCCGGCTGCTCGGGAGGTGCCTCCTGGTTGAAGGCCTGCCGGACCGCGTCGAGCTGGGGCACGCGGTCGCCGGCGCACGACAGCATCGCCAGCAACGCGAGCAGGGCGAGCTGCGCCCACGCACAGAAAGGCTTCATCAGGATCTCCGTGCCCTCTGTCCTGGGTTGGCGACCTCACACCCGGTCGCGCGGCCGCGCTCTGCACGCGCGGGGCCAGCGCGGGCGCAAGGAGGGCTCAAGCCCCTGGAAAGCGGAGCTCCCAGCGTTCATCGCGGCGAGCGAGGCGATGATGGCCCGGGCACGCTGCTCCTCGCTGGACCATGACCGCAACCTGTTGCGGCAGGACGCAAGAGATTGCACGTTGCGCGCAACCTGGCGATATGGGGCTCGGCTCGTACAGGTGAGGGTCGCCCCGCCTGCACTCCTGAGGGGTCCAGACTGCACTCTCCAGGGGTCCAAACTGCAACTCCGGAGGGGTCCAGACTGCACTCCGGAGGGGTCCAGACTGCAACTCCGGAGGGGTCCAGACTGCACTCCAGAGGGGTCCAGACTGCACTCCCCAGCGGTCCCAACTGCACTCCGGAGGGATCCGAGCTGCATGCCAGAGGCATTCGGGCCACAGCCCGGAACGACCCGGATCACAGCCCGGGGGCGTTCCCACTGCACTCCGTACCCGTCCGGAGACAACCGCTGGGATCGCTCGCCCGCGCCTCGGAGCGCTCCCGCCACGCCGCCCGCGCCGCGCTCCCGCCGAGCAACGCCCGCGGCGCGCTCCCGCCGAGCAACGCCCGCCCCCTCGCCTCCGGAACCTCCCCGCGGCGCCGCTGTCTGTCGCTGGCACGACGGACCGCCGGCCGGAGCGCCGAGCGCGTCGCCCGGAGGGCGCGGATCCACGCGCCTGCCGCCGGATTCCTGACGACATGAGCGCGCCGCTCCGCGCGGCGCACAGGGGAGATCCATGCCCAGCGCGAACGCATCGGACGCCGCGGGCGGCGCCGCCGCCATCACCGACGCAACCCCCACGGCCGCGTGCCCGCCCGACGCGGCGAGCCCCGGCGAGGCCGCGGGAGCCGCGGTGCGCTCCGTGGAGATCCTCGTCTCGTGGGGCACGACCGTCCTCTTCGTCCAGCACCTCGCGCCGCCCCGCGCCTTCGACGTCGGCGAGCGGCGCGACGACGGGCGCCCGTGCGATCTCTTCCTCCCCGAGCGCGTGCTCGGCGCGCGGCGCGCGCCCCTCCTCGACGTCGACCCCGCGGGGCGCGTCCGCTTCGTCCTGCTCGGCGCCGCGACCGGGACGCTCGCCCTGGGCGGCGCGCCCCTGTCCGCCGCCGACGCGCGGGCGCGGCACGCCGACGCGACGCGGCCGGACCTCCCCGGCGCGGTGCTCGTGCCCCTCCCCGCGCTCGCCCGCGTGGACGTCGAGATCGCGGGCGTGCGGATCCAGGTCGCCGCCGACGCCGCCGCGGGCGAGCGCGCGCGCCGGTCGCTCGTGAGCCGGAAGAGCCTCGCCCTCCACGCCGCCTCCGCGGCGCTGCACCTCGGCCTGCTCGGCGCGCTCGCGCGGTGGGCTCCGCCCCCCGAAGGCCCGTCCTCCGACATGAGCGAAGGCCGGATCGCGCTCATGCGGCAGTACCTCGCGTCCGCGGACGAGCGCGAGCTGCGCGCGTCGCTCGAGCAGGAGGCCGCGCCGAACGCGGACGCGAAGGAGGGCGGGACGGGAACGAGGGCGAAGGGCGAGGAGGGATCCATGGGCGGCGCGCCCGCGCGCGCCATGGCGACCGGGAACCGGTGGGGGGTGGCCGGCCCGAGCGATCGCCCCGCGCCGCACGCGACGCCGCAGGAGGCGCTGCGCGACGCCGCCGAGTTCGGGATGATCGGCCTGCTCAACGCCGGGGCCGGCGGCCAGCCGAGCGCGCCGCCGTCGGCGCGGGGCCAGCTCTGGGGCGATCCCATCGCGCCCGCGGGCGCGGGCGGCGCCGGCCTCCCGCTCGCCGGCCTGGGGTACGATGGCGCCGGAGAGGGGCTGGGGCTCGGCTCCATCGGGACGATCGGGCACGGCGCGGGCGCCGGGTCGGGCCAGGGGTTCGGCAGCGGCCACGGGCGCGCCGGCGCCGCGCCGCCGGCGTCGCCGCAGGGCGCGGCCGCGTACGCCCCGGAGGCCGAGGTCCCCCTCGATCCGAACGGCCGCTTCGCCACCACGTACCGGCCCGGGGGCGGCCACCTCGCCGCCTTCGAGGCCGCCCTCGCGCGCGGCGTCGTGCCCGAGGCGGAGCGCGAGCTCGTCAGCGACGTCGGCGCCCGCTACGCCCCGGAGGTCCCGCTCGGCCCCGGCAAGGCGCTCGGCCTGCGCGCCGACCTGGAGCGCGCCGCGCTCGCGCCGGGCGGCGGCGCCGTCCACCTGCGCCTCGCGCTCCGCTCCTCCGCCGCCGCCGCGGCGGCGCGGCCGCACCTCTCGGTGCACCTCGTGCTCGACACGAGCGGCTCGATGGCCGGCGCGCCGATCGAGAGCGCCCGCCGCGCGGCGCAGGCGCTCGTCGACCGCCTCGCGCCCACCGACGACTTCTCGCTCACCACCTTCTCGACCGACGCCTCGGTGGAGATCGAGGACGGCCCGGTCGGCCCGCGCCGCGAGGCGATCCGCCGGGCCATCGAGGGGATCCGCGAGGGCGGCGGCACGAACATCGGCGCGGGGCTCGCGCTGGGCTACGCGCAGGCGAACCGGCCCGGCATCCCCGAGGACGCCGTGCGCGTGGTGCTGCTCGTCTCCGACGGCCGCGCGACCAGCGGCCTCACGCACAGCGAGCGGCTCGCGCGGCTCGCCCTCGACGCGTTCCAGCTCGGCGTCCAGACGAGCGCGCTCGGGCTCGGCGACGACTACGACGGCCAGCTCATGAGCGCGATCGCGAGCGACGGGGCCGGCGGCTACTACTACCTGCGGCACCCCGAGCAGATCGCGCCCGCGCTCTCGACCGAGCTCGACAAGCGCCTCGACCCGGTGGCGACCGCGGTCGAGGTGCGCGTGCGCCTGAAGCGCGGCGTCGACCTGCTCCGCGTCTACGGCTCGCGCCGGCTGAACGACGCCGAGGCCTCCCGCGTCCGCGCCCAGGAGATCGCGGCCGACATCGCCGCCCTGTCGCGCGACCGGATCGCGGTCGACCGGCGCGAAGACGCCGAGGGCGGCCTGCGCTTCTTCATGCCGATGTTCGCCCGCGATGACCGCCACGCCCTCCTGCTCAAGCTGAGCGCCGAGCCCGGCACGGGCAAGCGCACCCTGGCGACGGTCGAGCTCAAGTACAAGGACCGGCTCTCCAGGAAGAACGTGATCGAGGAGATCCCGATCGAGGTGCGCTATGCCGACAGCGACGCGGCGAGCGCGGCGTCCGTCGACGCGTCGATGACGCGGACTCTTCAGGGCTTCGCCGCGGGCGAGTCGCTGGCCGAGGCCGCCGCCCGCGTCGGGCGAGGCGACCCGAGCGGCGCGGCCGCGCTGCTCGCCGAGCGCGAGGGCATCCTGCGCGAGGCGGCGGCCCGGCTCGACGAGCCGCTGTTTCTGGAGGACGCTGCGCGCCTCGCGCGCCTCCGCGCGCACATGGGCGCAGAGCACGGCCTCGGCGATCCGCTCGTGCTCGCGATGTTGCTGGAGACGGCGGGCCGATCCCACCTGCGCTGAGGCGTGCGATCGCAGCGCGCGCACGGGCGGAGGCGTCGCCCAGGTGGTAGGCTGAGCGCGGCCATGACAGAGAGAGTCTCATCGACCGGTCGCGCTGCGCTGCGAGAGTCGCTGCTCCAGTTCTCCGCCTTCGCCGACGCGCTCGAATCCCGTGCCATGCGCGAGGCCATCGACGCCTGCATCACCGTCCTGGACGCTCCCGGTCCGCTCGACAAGCGCGCCCTGGCCCCCTGGCTCAAGGTCGTCCACGAGCGTGCAGCCGAGGTCTTTCGGCGGGGCATCCGGGAGACCACGGGGGTGCTGCGCGAGCAGATGAGGCACGGCCTCAAGCAAGCCGAAGAGGACGCGGTCTGGATGCAACAGGCCATCGACGCGCTGAGCCGAGAGCACGCCAACTGACATGAGAAGACAGGAGGAGACGACGTCGGTGGTCCCGTGGCCCGGGCGTTCGTACAAGGGATCTGGATTCCTCGAACCCCGCTGAAAGCGACGCTCTGTGGGACGAGGGTTGTGAGGACTGCGAATCGTCGAGCACGCCTCGAGGCTGCGCTGATCGGGTGTCACCGCAGCGTCGCGACACGATCGACGAGCCTGCTTTCTCGAGTCGAGTCGAGAGGACATTCTTCACCAGGTTTGCCCGCGAAGCGCTGCCGGCCGGACAGGGCCGAGCCGAGCCATCGGTCGCGGCGCGCGGGGCCGGGGCACCGCAGGGAGCCCGTCGCACGCCGCCGTGGCACGGGGAGCGCGGTCCGTGCTACGAAGCGGGCATGATCGCCTCGGCGTTTCCGCTGCTGCTCCTCGGCTTCTCCCTCGGCGTGCGCCATGCGACCGACGCGGACCACGTGATCGCGGTGGCGACGATCGTGAGCCGCGTCCGGAGCCTCGGGGTGGCGCTGCTGATCGGCGCGATGTGGGGGCTGGGCCACACCGTCACGCTGATGCTCATCGGCGGCGGCATCCTCCTGTTCGGGCTGGTGGTGCCGCCGCACGTCGGCCTGGCCATGGAGCTCACGGTCGCGCTGATGCTGATCGGCCTCGGCGCGTACCACCTCGTGCGGATCTACCGGGCGGTCCGGCGGGGCGAGCCGCAGGCGCAGGCGGCGGAGCACCACGACGGCCACCGCCACGGCGTCGGCTGGGCGGACCGCGTGTTCGGCGGGTCGCGCCTCTACGTGAGCCTCCGGCCGCTGCTCATCGGCGTGGTGCACGGGGTGGCCGGCTCCGCGGCGGTCGCGCTCCTCGTGCTGACCACGGTGCACGATCCGCGGTGGGGGCTCGGGTACATCGCGCTGTTCGGCGCGGGCACGATCGCCGGGATGATGCTGATCACCGGGATGCTGGCGGTGCCGTTCGCGTACACGAGCGCGCGCTTCGGCGGGATGCACCGCGCGCTCGGCGCGGCCGCGGGCCTGCTCAGCGTGGGCTTCGGCCTGTTCCTCGCCTACGACATCAGCGTCGGGTCCGGGCTGTTCACGGCGAACCCGCAGTGGACGCCCGGCTGACGGCGCCCGGCGCCGGCCGACACGCACCATCGCCGCGCTGACCGCCTGTCTCGCGGCGCGGAACCGCATCCAAAATGAATGCTTGGGCGGCAACCCCGACCCGCGACACGCGGAGTCCATCGCGCAGGTGACGAGCGGACTGACCGCCTGTCTCGCCCTCCAGGCGGTGAATTGCGCGCCGGACCATCCGATGGCGGATCTGTAAATCAGACCATCAGCGGCTCACGGCCGGCCACGCGCGCTCGGGCTCGCGCGGCGGCGCCGGCGCGAGGTGCGCGTCGATCTGGGTCATGAGCCAGTCCAGGAACTCGTCCTTCAGGATCGTCTGCGCCACGTGCAGATCGGTCCAGACGGGCGCGCGCGCCGCCGCCCGGTCGCTCGTCTGCACCACCACAGGGATCGTGCAGAACCTCGCGTCCTCGCGCATCGCGCGGATGAGCTCCACCCCGTTCATGACGGGCATGTGCACGTCGACGATGGCCAGCGCCACGGGCTCGCGCGAGAGCAGCTCGAGCGCGGCGCGCCCGTTCTCGGCCTCGATCACGGTGAAGCGCGGAGCGAGGATCAGCCGGTAACACTCCCGGATGTCCGCGTCGTCGTCCACGACGAGGAGGGTGACCCCCTCGACGGCGCCGAGCACGCGCTCGACCGCGGCGCGGAGCTCCGCCGCGGTGACGGGCTTCCGCACATAGCCGGCGACCCCCCGCAGGATCGCCTCCGCCGGCTTGTTCACGATCGAGACGAGCATCACGGGCACCCGCTCGCGCGACTGCACCAGCCGGTTGAAGGCGAAGCCGTCCATCTCGGGCATCAGGAAGTCGGCGAGGATGAGGTCCGGCGTCCAGGTGCGGAGGAGCTCCAGCGCCGCGCTCCCGCCGCGCACCGTCTGGACGTCGTAGGCCGCGCCCTCCAGCGCCTCGGCCATCCACGCGAGCGTCCCCGAATCGTCGTCGACCAGCAAGAGCTTGGCCATGGCATCACTCCCTTTACGTCTCTCCCGGGGCCCCTCTGCCCCCCGCCGCGCCGACGCGCCGCAGCCGGAGCCAGAACCTCGCCCCTCCTTCCGGCCGCGCCTCGTACCCGATCGCCCCGCCCCACCGCTCCGCCGCGATCCGCGCGCCGTAGAGCCCGAGGCCGCTGCCCGCCTCCGGATCGCGGCCGTGCGCGAACTTCTGGAACAGGTGCGGCGCGATGGCGGGCGAGACGCCCGGCCCCTCGTCCTCGACCGTCACGCGCGCCCACCCGGGCTCGTCGCCCACGAGGACCCGCACCGCCCCGCGCGCGGGCGTGAAGCGGAGCGCGTTCTCGACGAGGTTGGAGACCACGCGCGAAAGCCGGCGCTCCTCGCCGACGACGCGGCACGGCGGTCCCCCGCCGGTCTCCGGAGGCCCTTCCAGGCGAACGCCGCGGCTGCGCGCCATGGGCAGCAGCGCCTCGACGACCTGCGCGACGGCCCCGCGCAGATCCGCCACCTCGGCGGGATCGCCGCCCGGAGCGTCGAGCGCGGCCCCCTCGGCCGCGAAGGTGTCGAGGATCTCCCGGATGAGCTCGCGCTGCCGCAGGGCGGCCTTCAGCGCGACCTCGGCGAGCGCGCCGCACCTCTCCGGGAGCGGCTGCTCCCGCAGCAGCGACAGGACGCCGAGGAGGCTGTTCAGCGGGCCGGAGAGGTCGTGAACGATGCAGTGGACGAGGACGTCCTTCCGCTCGATCTCGCGCGACAGCGCCTCGTGCACGAGGCGCAGCTCCCGCGCCCGCTGGAGGACGCGGCGGCGTTCGTGGAACAGCGCGTCGTTCCGGGTGATCACGAGCAGCCGCGACGGGCCCACGCGGAGCGCCGTGGCCTCGAGGTGCAGCGCCTCGTCGTCCTCGGTCATCTGCGTCCAGCCGTCGGATTGCACGCTCGGCGCTCCGTCCGCGGACCACGCCCGCTCCGCCTCGGGGAGGAACACCTCCAAAAACGGCAGCGCGCGGTCGATCCGGAGCGGCGTATCGCGCCACGGCGGCGCGATCCCGAGCCGCAGGAACCACGGCGGCGGCTCGCCGCGGACGACGAAGGCGCCGTCGTGCAGGCGCTCGAGCACGAGCTTGTCCAGCGCCGAGAGGAGCCGGGTGTCCACGTCCATCAGCCCCGCCACACGGGCGCCTCCTTCGCCAGCATCGCGCGCGCGAGCGCGCCGAACGCGCCCTCGACCCCGGCGCCGGTCTTGGCGCTCGTCCTCGCGACCCAGAGGCCCGCCCTCCTCAGCCTGGCCTCGGCGGCCTCGTCGATCTCCCACGCCGCCGTGAGATCGGCCTTGTTCAGGACGGCGACCGACGGGAGCTCCCCGGCGATCGCCCGCGCGTCGGCGTGGAGGCGGAGCCCCGTCTCCACGGTGAGGCGCCGCGTGCCGTCGATGACGAGGAGCAAGCCCGCGGAGCCGCGCACATACGATATCTGGACGTCCTGGAACTCGTCCTCTCCGCTCAGGTCCCAGAGGATGAGATCGAGCTCGCGATCATCGCACCTCACGCGGCGCGTCTCGATCGTCACGCCGATGGTCGTCCGGTAAGCCTCGGAGAAGATGCTGCGCACGAAGCGGGCGACGAGGCTTGTCTTGCCGACCCCCGTGGCGCCCAGCACGCAGACCTTGCGTTTCTCCCCCATGACTCATTCCTTGCTCGACGGGCGCAGGTCCACAAGGAAGATCACGCTGCGCGCGCGCCGCTCGTCCGCGCCGCCGACGGCGCACCCGGCGCGCGCCGCTCCCCCGGGGCACGGCGCGGGCGCGAGGTCGCCGCGCAGGCCGCCGCCGCTCGCCCGCAGCCGCTCGGCCGGGACGCCGCGCGCGATGAGCTCGGCCGCGACGCGCTCCGCGCGGGCCAGGCTGAGCGCCCGGTTCGACGCCTCCGATCCGACCGGATCCGCGTAGCCGATCACGCGGATCTCGGCGGTCATGCCGGCCTCGCGCGCGAGCGCGATCTCCTGCGCGGCCGCGGCCGCGGCTTCGGCGGCGCGCGCGCGCTGCTCGGGGGAGAGCCGGGCGGCGCCGCGGCGGAAGAGGAGCTCGATCCCCTCGAGCGACCGCGCCGCGGCGCGCGCCCGCTCGATGGCCTCCTGGGCCGTGAGGCGCGCGCCGTCGAAGCCCGAGACGCCCGGGAGCACCGCCGCCGTCCAGCGCGCGCGCTCGATCCAGCGCTCGGGCGCGACCCCGCTGGCCACGACGACGCCGCCGCGCAGCGAGAGGGCGACGCCCGGCGGCGGCTCCAGCGCCCGCGCCGCCCGGCGCTCGACGATCTGCGGGTCGAGCGAATAGAACGGCTCGAACCGCAACATCACCGGCGTGCGCGCGGGCCCGGCGCGCTCGATCACCGCCCGCGGGTCCACGGCGAGCGGATCGCGCAGGCCCGTGAACGCGACCCCGCCCGCGCGCCGCTCCGCCGCGGTCACCACCAGGCCGGGCTCGCGCCGCAACGCCTCGGCCCATCCGGCGAAGCGGCGCTGGTCCTCCCACGAGGCGCGCATCCGGACGGCGAGGGCGGTCGCGGCGATCGCGACAAGCACGGCGGCCGCCGCGAGCGCGCGCCCGCTCCGGCGCGGGACCGGCTTGCGCCGCTGCTGGAGGCAGCTCGAGAGCAGCTCGCGGGCGCCGGAGAACGGCGACCGATCGCCGCGGAAACCGGCGAGCTCGTCCGCGTACGCCAGGTGCACACGCTCGAGCGTCTCGCAGAGGACGGTCCCGTACGCCTGCGGCGCCACGCCGCGCACGATGGCCACGAGGAGGGCCGACGGGCCGTGCTCGACCCACCCGGTGAGATCGCCCACGCAGAAGCGCTGGAGCCGCGCGTCGGTCCGGAACGCGTCGTGGGCGAACGCGTCGATGGCGGTGAGCATCGCGGAGACCTGATCGGGATCCCGGTAGGGGATGTCCTCGGCGCTCACGTGCTCGAGGACGATCCCCGTCCCGCGGTGGACCAGGAAGAGCTGCTCGGTCCGGTAGATCATCGCGCGGAGCAGCACCACCTCCGCGAAGGGGCGCCCGGTGCGCCGCGCCTCCAGGCGCCAGCGCACGCTCTCCCAGGACAGGCCGAGGGCGAGCGCCTCGTTGAGGCGCTGGACCATCCCTCGGAGGGCGTTGGCCACGGCCTTGCGGATGGCCGGCCCCATGGCGGGGGAGATCGCGTCCGCGAACGACCCCGGGTCCCGGCGCACGCGCTCGTGGATCGCGCTGGCGATGAGCGGCTCCAGCGCCCACGAGAGCGCCTCGCCCTTCTTTCGGCTCTCGATCACGGCCTCGGGCAGCGCCCCGGCGACCATCTCGGCCATCGACTGGTCGAGCCGCTCCTCGAGCCGCCGGATCCGGCGCTGCTCGGGGCCCACGAGCAGGGGGCGGAGGTCTTCGAGCGTCTTGTTGACCGGCGGGGGCGGCCCGCGACGCGCTCTCGGCTGTCCCATCGTTCGTCTCCGGCCCTCCGCGCCCGCGCCGCTCTGGCGAGCGGCGCGGGCGCCTCACGCGGCTTCGTCCGAGCGGCGCTCCGCCTTCTGGTAGCGCTCCGACTCCGCGGGCCCCTCCCGCGCCGGCGCGTCCGGCTGGGCCGCGTCGGCGCCGTCGGTCCACAGGACGGCGAGCTCGCGCTCGACCATCGCGCAGAGCTCGCTCCGCGTGCGCCGCGCCTCGTCGAGGAACGATTTGGACTGGTCGAGCAGCTGTTGCCGGAGCTCCCGCTGCGTGCGCGCCACGAGATCTTCCAGCCGCTGCACCCGCTGCTCGAGCAGCTCGATCCCCTCCCGCGCGTCGCGCGCCGCGCTGCCGAGCGCGCCGGCGCCGGCCGCGCGGTGGGCCTCGAGCGACGCGGCGAGCGCCTCGAGCTCCCTGCGCACGTGCGCCTCCAGCACGTCGAGGCGCCGCCGCGCCTCGATCCGGAGCTCCTCCGCCTGGGCGGCGACCTGAGCGTCGGTGTGCGCGAGCCGGCGAGCGAGCTCGCGGAGCTGGGCGCCGCACAGGATGTCGCGCACCTGCTCCAGGCTGTTGGCGATCGCGGACTCCGCGTGTCCTGCGCTCGCTTCGTGCTCCGCCCGCCCGCTCGTCTTCATGGTCATGATGGAGATCCCCCCTCTCCGTGCGCGCCGCGCGCGTCCCCTGCCGAGCGCCGAGCGCGCTCGCGAGGGAGCCTCCGCGCCGCGCGGTCGCGCTCGCGACGCCCCACCGAGCCCGCTCGCTCCGGGTGTTCTCTTCGTCTGGACACGAGGCCCCCTCGCTCATCACGTCACGCACCGCGCTCCATGGGTCATCGCCCTGGCTCTTGGTAGCCCTCGCGAGGCCGCCGGGTGGCCACGGCCCGGGCCGAGGAGCCGCTCGGCTGCTCCGGCGCGGCCCAGCGCGCAGGGGATCCCGGAGCCCGGCTAAGATGCCCGCATGCGAACCCCGCGAACCTCCCTGGTGGCCGCGGCCTTGCTCGCGGCCTGCGGCGCGCCGGCCGGCGGCGGCGCTCCCTCCGCGGGCGCCGCGCGCGCCGTCGCCGGCGGCCCGAGCTCGCCGTCGCCCGCCCCGCAGGCCCCCGGCCCTGCCGCCTCGGCCACCGCGGCCGCGGCGGCCGCGGCCCCCGCCTCCCCTGCTCCGGCGCCCTGCGGCGCGCTCGGCTGCCTCGCCTTCGATGCGCCGGCCCAGGCCTTCGCCCACGCGCTGCAGAGCGGCCCGCGCGTGCTCGCGGTGGGCGAGGCGCACGCCCAGCAAGGCGCGGAGGGCGTCCCCTCGGCGACCCGGCGCTTCACCGAGCTCTTTCTGCCGGCGCTCGCCGGCCGCGCCTCCGACCTCATCGTCGAGCTCTGGGCGGTGGATCCGCGCTGCAAGAGGGAGCAGGTGGCGCGGGTCGAGGAAGAGCAGAGGGCGGTCACCCAGGCCCAGTCGGCGGGCAATCAGGGAGAGTTCCTCGCGCTCGGCAGCGAGGCGAATCGGCTCGGCATCCGCCCCCACCTGCTCGCGCCCTCCTGCCAGGAGTACGACGCCATCGTGCGCGCGGGGCCGGACGCGGTGACGGCCATGCTGGAGATGATCGCGCGCCTCACCGCCGCCGAGGCGAAGGCGCTGCTCGGCCGCGAGGACGCCGCCGGCAAGATGGTGATCGCCTACGGCGGGGCGCTCCACAACGACGTCGCCCCGCGCCCCGGGCGCGAGCGCTGGAGCTTCGGACCGGAGCTCTCCGCGGCGACCGGCGGGAAGTACGTGGAGCTCGATCTCATCGTGCGCGAGTTCATCAAGGACTCGGAGTCCTGGCGGGCGCTGCCGTGGTATCCCCATTTCGATCGGGAGGCGCACCCGGACAAAACAGTGCTCTTCAACCCGTCGCCGGGCGCGTACGTGCTCATCTTCCCTCGCTCGTCCTGAGCCTCCACGAGCGCTCCCGCGAAAGGCCGCAGCGGCCGTCGCGCGCGTCGGCCCGGGAAACGCCCCGCGGGGCGTCGCTGCCGCTGTCCTGAGACGGTGAATGCTCCGCCCGGCGAGGGCAACGAAGGGAGCAGCAGGAGCTCGGCCCCCCCGGCGCTGTTCCGCGGCGTCGCTTCTCGGCCGAGAGGAGCATCATGACGGGATTTTCCTTCACTGCCTCCATCGGATCGCTGCGCTGCCGAGGGCTCACCCCCGGAGCGATCGCGCTGCTCTCGCTGCCGTGGACCGCTGCCGGATGCGCGGATCAGGGCGGCATCGACGCCGTCGAGGGGCTGCGCGCGCACTTCCCCGAGCAGCAGCAGCTCGTCATCGGGGCCGGCGACGGCTTCGCACGCGCCGCGGACGGGCTCAAGCCGCGCCGGACGGACGACGGCGCGCGCGCGGTGCGCCAGGAGCTCCGCGTCGTTCTGCCAGGCGACGGCGGCGGCGCGCTGCGCTTCCAGCTACCGGGCGGGTTCGAGGCGCGCGTGACCGAGCTGGGTGCCAGCGGCGAGGCGTCGATCCTGGGGACCG
This sequence comes from Sorangium sp. So ce836, assembly GCF_028553905.1. Classification (NCBI taxonomy): domain Bacteria; kingdom Pseudomonadati; phylum Myxococcota; order Polyangiales; family Polyangiaceae; genus Sorangium; species Sorangium sp. So ce836. The sequence continues at coordinate 9,905,391 of NZ_CP102233.1, forward strand.
CGGTCGCGTACGCGCGAGGCGACGGAGAGGCCGCCTTCTGGACGACGACCGGCGACGGCGGCTACGAGGAATGGCTGTACCTGCCGCCCGCGGCCCGCTCCGCCGGCGCGCCGCTGGCCTCCTGGCGCGTCGAGGGCGCGGCGCTGCGGCAGCGCGGCGACCTCGTCGAGCTGCTGGACACCGCGGGCCGCCCGCGGGTGCGCGTCACCGCGCCGGCGGCGTACGGGGCAGGAGGACGCCCGTTGGAGGCGCGGCTCGACGTGGACGGCGATAGGATCACGCTCGGCGTCGAGGGGGCGCGCGGTGAGCCCTTGCTGATCGACCCCGTGTGGACGCTCGCGGCCTCGATGCTCTCTCCCCGGGAGGGCCACTCGGCCACCTTGCTGCACGACGGCCGCGTTCTCGTCGCGGGCGGGAGGGATGGCGGCGGGAGCTGCATGACATCGGCGGAACTCTATGATCCGGCGAGCGACGCGTGGACGCCCGCCGCGTCGATGGGCGAGACGCGCTGCTGGCACCAGGCGATCCTGCTGGAGGACGGCCGCGTCCTCGTGGGCGGAGGCGGCTCCGAGGAGCGCCGCAGCGTCGAGATCTACGATCCGGCGGCCGACCGGTGGGCGCAGGCCGCCCCGATGATCGATGCGCGGGCGAGCTTCCCCGCCGTGCTGCTCGCGGACGGCAGGGTCCTCGTCGCGGGCGCAGCCCGCTCAGACGCCCGGAGCGCCGAGGTGTACGATCCTGTGGCCGACACGTGGGCGCCGGCGGCTTCCATGCTTCACCCGCGCAGGTATCACAGCGCCACGCTCCTCTTGGATGGCAGGGTGCTCGTCGCGGGCGGGCACCTCGCGGTCTGGCCCGAGCCGTCCCGCCCCAGCGCGGAGATCTACGACCCCGCGACCGATGCCTGGGCTTCCGCCACGGACATGAACAGCTCCCACAGCTGGCACACCGCGATGCGCCTGCCGGATGGCAGGGTGTTCCTCCTCGACATGGGCTCCGGCTTGAACACGCAAGCGGAGACGTACGATCCGGCGGCCGGCACCTGGACCGGCGGGCCTGGGCTCACCGGCCTTCATGCTGGACTTTACGGCGGTCCCTCGGACTACGCGCTCTCGTCGCTGGGCGACGGCCGGGTGCTCGCGACCGGCGGCCTGACGATGGACACAGGCGCCTGCGGCACGATCGACAGCTGCGACGAGACCATCTACTGGGTGCTCCACGACATCGTACAGGTCTACGATCCTGCGACGACCGTGTCGTCTCACCTCTCTCCGATGCAGCTCGTACGGATCTCGCACTCGTCGACCGTGCTGCCGGACGGGCGAGTCCTCATCGCCGGCGGCAGCAGCGCGCCGCCGCTGCCGCCTGGGCACCTGCCGAACGTGTGGCTCCCCTCCGAGACCATCGTCACGGCGACGACGGAGGTCTCCTCGCCGATGGGCACGCGGGGCGCTCTCTGCGCCAGCAGCGCCGAGTGCGCGGGCGCTCCCTGCGTGGATGGCGTCTGCTGCGACCGGGCTTGCGAAGGAGCGTGCGAGGCGTGCTCGGTCGCGGCCGGCGCCGCTCAGGACGGCACCTGCAGCCCGGCGAGCGGCGCGAGCTGCGATGATGGCGATGCTTGTACCGAAGCCGACACCTGCGTGGCGGGTGTCTGCCGCGGCGTGCCCCTCGATGCCGGGCCGTGCAGCGGCGGGTCCGGCGATGGCGGCTCCGGCGGCGCGACCTCCTCAACCTCCGCGGCTTCCTCGGGCTCCGGCGGCGACACCGGCGAGGGCGGCCACGCCGGCTCCACCGGCGACGGCGGCGCGGCCGGCGCGACCTCCACCTCCGCGGCTTCCTCGGGCTCCGGCGGCGATACCGGCGAGGGCGGCCACGCCGGCTCCACCGGCGACGGCGGCTCGACCGGCGCTACCTCCACCTCCGCGGCTTCCTCGGGCTCCGGCGGCGATACCGGCGAGGGCGGCCACGCCGGCTCCACCGGCGACGGCGGCGCGGCCGGCGCGACCTCCACCTCCGCCGCTTCCTCGGGCTCCGGCGGCGATACCGGCGAGGGCGGCCACGCCGGCTCCACCGGCGACGGCGGCTCGACCGGCGCTACCTCCACCTCCGCGGCTTCCTCGGGCTCCGGCGGCGATACCGGCGAGGGCGGCCACGCCGGCTCCACCGGCGACGGCGGCTCGGCCGGCGCGACCGCCTCCACCTCCGCCGCTTCCTCGGGCTCCGCCGGCGAATCTGCCGACGGCTCTACAGCGTGCAGCGCCAGCGCCAGCGTAGGCTCCTCGAGGGCGGGCACATCCCTCGGCGCCGCATGGCTCGCCGCCCTCGGGCTGCTCGCCTGGTCCCGGCGCCGCGGCGCGCATCCCGCCGTCGCACGCGGCGCGCTCCCGTCCGACGCTCCATCCACCACGTTGTCTTGAAAGCAATCCACCCGCGGGAGCCGGAAACCGGCTCTCGGGGCCGGAGAGAGCGCACAGGCTCTCTCGCCCTCTCTCGGCCTCTACCAGCGCTCCGCGCTGCGCCCCGCGCCCTGCTGCATGGCCCCGCCGCCGCAGATCGCCGCGGGGCGCCGCGCTTCGGCGCCCCCCGTGGCGTCAGGGCTCGACGGAGAACGTGACCGGCTCGCCCGTGAACGGCCCGCCGCCCTGCACGATGCGGTTGTTCTCGAACACCGCGTTGAGCACGCTGACGGTGATCGGCCCGCCGGCGGCGCGGAGCTTGTCCCAGGCCGCCGCGTCCGGCGTGTAGCTCAGCTTCGTCGTGAACACCCGGAGCAGCCCCTCGCGCGCTGCGGTCGAGAAGACCAGGAAGTAGGCGCGCCCGTTGATCGGCATCCCGTGCGCCTGCGCCGCCCGCACCGGCCCGAGGAGCGCGCCGAGCTCCGCCCACGGCGACGCCCCCGCCGCCGGCGCCCCCGGCCGAGCGCCCGCGAAGCCGAACGCCGGCGCGGCCCCCGGGGCCGTCCACCGCGCCGCGCCCGCGACGTGGAAGGTCAGCTCCGGCGCGGCGTCGCCGGGGACCGACGCGCCGTCCTCGGGCGCGTCGAACACCGTCCCCTGCGACGGCTCGTCCTTCGGATCCACCGCGAGCAGCGCCTCCAGCGCCTCGTCGGTCGCGCCCCCCTCGTAGATGACGTCGGCCAGCTCCGCCCCGACCGCCGTGTCCTCGTGGTCGTGGCCCTGGCCGCACGCCCCGACGTACATCGCGGCCGACGCGAGCGCCGCCAGCGCGGGGACGAGGACCGCCCGGTGAAGGATGGGTGTCCGGCTCACGGCGCCTCCGCCCACGGATCCGCGTGGCGCGGGTCCGTCAGAAACTCATCGTCCGTCAAGCTCTCCAGGAAGGCAATCACGTCTGCTTTCTCCTCTTCGGTGAGATCGAACCCGGTGATGAGCTCGCTCTTGAACTTGTTCTTGCTCCCCACACCGGCGTTGGGGCCGTCCTCGATCGTGCGCCCCCCGGCGGCGTAATGGTCGAGCACCTCCTCCAGCGTCAAGATGCTGCCGTCGTGCATGTACGGCGCCGTGAGGGCGATGTTGCGCAGCGTGGGCGCGCGGAACCGGCCCATGTCCGCCTCGTTGCCCGAGATCTCGTAGACCCCGGCGTTGCCCTCCGGGTAAGCGCCGCTCCCGCCGATGTTGTAGAGACCCGTGTTGTGGAACATCACCTCCGTGAAGGTGGTCCCGTCGTGCTGCACCGAGTCCGACAGGTTGAAGCCACCGTGGCAGTGGAAGCACTCGAGCTTCTCGGAGAAGAAGAGATCCATGCCGCGCAGCGCCGCCTCCGACATCCCCGAAGGGTCGCCGTCGTAGCGGTACCGATCGTAGGGAGAGCGGTACGAGAGCAGCGACCGCTCGAACGCCGCGATCGCCTTCGTGATGTTGCCGAGGCGGATGGGGCCCTCGTCGCCGGGGAAGGCCGCGGGGAAGAGCTCCTGGTACAGCGGCTCGTCCCGGAGCCGCTGGAACAGCTCCGCTTCCATGCCCGCGAGCCCGAGCTCGACCGGCGTCTCGCCGAACATGGGGAGGAGCGCCTGCTCCTCGAGCGAGTCGAGCAGCGGATTCCCCCAAGTCAGCGTCGTCAGGTAAGCGACGTTGGCCAGGCTCATCGAGCCGCGCACGTGGAATTGCCCGGTCGAGCCCTTGCCGGTCGGGAGGCCGTCGGTGAACGCGAGCTCCTGCATATGGCACGAGCCGCAGGAGTACGTGCCGTTGCCGGACAGGCGCCTGTCGTAAAACAGCCGCCTGCCGAGCTCGACCTTGGCCGACGACATCGGGTTGTCCTCGGGGACCTTCGGCACCGGGAAGCCCGGCGGCAGCCCCCACGCGAACGCGCCCGCGTCGCCGCCCCCGCCGCCCCCGCCGCTTCCCCCGTCGCCCCCGCCCTGGCCGCCGGCGCCCTCCCCCGAGGTTCCGCCCGCGCCCGGCGTGCCCTCGCTGTCGCCGCAGGCACAGGCGAGGGCCGCCAGCGCGGCCAGGACGGAGGAGAGCGCGGAGCGGCGGAGCGCGGTCACCATTGCGGACATCGTCATGGCTCCTATTCTATCCTGAAGAACGACTGCTGCTCCGGGCGCGGCGAGCCGTCGGTGACGTCGATGCCGAGGTGGGTGAACAGCGGCGCACAGTCGGGATCCGTCGCGTCGGACATGCAGCCGGGCGTGCCGCCCGCGTTCGCCGACACGTCGGTGTCCAGGACGAGCGCCCCATAGTCGACGAGCACCTTCGTCGCGAGCGGGTCGATGCCCTCGAAAACGATCTCGGCCACGTTGGGGCGATCGCACGCGGTCACCTCGCCGCCGTCGCCGGCGACGCAGCCGGTGCTCCCGACGTGGATGATGAAGGGGTCCCCGCCCTGCTCCGGGACGCTGTCGATGCGCAGGAACTTGTACCCGTGAGTCCAGCTCCAGAACAGCCCGGTCAGGTTGAGCGGCGACGGCGCGACCGAGGCGTCGCCGTGGTTCCGCTCGAACGGGACGCCCAGCTTGAACGACAGCCCATCGTACTCCCCGGCCGGGACCGTCCCGAGCACGCGCCCGTTCGTCTCCTGCGTCCCGTTGGCGCAGCTCCCGGATTTGTCCTCGAAATCGAGGAGCACGAGGTTCTCGAGCTGCCACTTCCCGTCCTGTTCGAGCGTGAGCGGCACCTTCTCGCCGTCCGCGCGGTGCAGGCGTACATCGTGGATGTACAGGCGGAAATCGTTGAGCTTCACGTCCGTCGCCGCGGCGCCGACAGCGTACGTCTCGCTGCAGGAGAACACCTCGTCTTTGACGCGGCCCTCGAACGCCAGCTCGACGGCGATCGCCGCGTCGGTGCCCCCGGCCCCGCCGCCTGCCTCGCCGGTCCCTCCCTCGCCGCCCGCCCCGCCGCTCCCGCCGCCGCCGCCGGCGCCGCCGACGCCCGTCGAGGTCGATGTGCCATCGACCGGGTTCACCCCACCTTCACCGCCGCCGCACGCCGTCAGCGAGAGCGCCGCCCCGGCCAGCGGGAACAAGAGCCGTAATGCACGAAGACCGCGGTTCATGAGAAGCCTCCTGAGGAACAAAGACGCGCGCAACGATAGGCCGCGTCGCCACCAACCTGAATGCGACATCTTGTCGCGTCGCCGTCGCGAGCCGCTGGAGCGCACGAATCGAGCCGGCGTCGAAAAAAATAGCCTCCGAGCGCCCCGGTGCGGGGCCCGGCGGCCAGCGATCATGAACGCCGCGGGCTCCCCGCGCCCGCCGCCCGAGACCGCGCAGACATGCCGACGCCGTCCCAGGCGAGCGAGCGCATCCAGATCGTAGCACGTATCCTCCAGATCGTGCTACGGACGGTCCCGCTGTGACCCTCTCCCTGCGCACGGCGCTCGCGCCGCTTCTTATCACCACGGCCGCCGTGCCGGCGCGCGCCGGCGACGGCGCGGCCCCTCCGCCGCCCGTCGCGGCGGCCGAGGCCTCGCCGGCGGCGGAGATCCCGGCCGCGGCGCCGGACGGCGGCGCTGGCCCGGGCGCGGCCGGCGGCGCCGCGCCGGTCTCGGTCGTGGTCCAGGGCGCGGCGCCGCCGCGCAGCGCCTCGGAGGCGGTGCGGGAGCGGGCCGAGGTGAGGGCGGCGCCTCACCGCACGGCGAGCGACGTGCTGCAGCTCGTGCCGGGCGTGTTCGCCGCCCAGCACGGCGGCGAGGGCAAGGCGCACCAGATCTTCTTCCGCGGCTTCGACGCGGTCCACGGCCAGGACCTCGAGATCTGGGTCGCGGGCGCGCCGGTCAACGAGGTGTCCAACGTCCACGGGCAGGGCTACGCCGACCTCCACTTCGTCATGCCCGAGGTGATCCGCGAGCTCCGCGCGCAACCCGGGTCGTACGACCCGCGCCAGGGCGACTTCGCCGTCGCCGGCAGCGTGCGCCTCGAGCTCGGCTACGACGAGCCGGGGATCACCGCGACCGCCTCCGCCGGCTCGTTCGGCGCCCGCCGGCTCTTCCTCGCCTACCACCCCGAGCGCGCCGAGGAGACCACGTTCGCCGCGTTCGAGGCGTACGCCACCGACGGCTTCGGCCCCGCCCGCGCCGCCAGCCGGACCTCGGCCGTCGCGCAGGGCGTCTACGAGCCCGTCGCGGGCGTCCGCGCGCGCGTGATGGCCTCGGCGTTCGCCTCGCGCTTCGCCTCCGCCGGCGTCCTGCGCCTCGACGACCTCGAGGCGGGCAAGGTCGACCGCTTCGCCTCGTACGACCCGGATCAGGGCGGCGACTCGTCGCGCGCGCAGCTCGTCGTGGACCTGCGCGGCGCGGGCGCCGACGCCGCCCGCGGCGAGGGCCTCTCGCTCGCGCCGTTCGTCGTGCTGCGCTCGCTCCGGCTGCGCTCGAACTTCACCGGCTACCTCGAGGACCCGACCTCCGGCGACGCCACCCAGCAGCTCAACGAGGCGATCACCGCGGGCGCGACCGCCTCGTACCGGCTCAGGTTCCCGCTGCTCTCGGATCGCGACACGCTCGAGGCGGGCGTCGTCGCGCGCACCGACTGGATCGAGCAGTCGCAGCGGCGCCTCGCCGCGGTCGACGGCCGGCCGACCGCCACGCTCGTCGACGCGAAGGTCCGCGCGACCGACCTCGCCGGCTACCTCGACGCGTCGATCCGGCCCGCGCGGCGGGTCACGGTGCGCGGCGGGGTGCGCGCCGACGGGCTCGCGTACCAGGTCGTCGACCACGCCGGCGAGGGCGCGCAGGCGCGCAGCGCGCAGGGGATCCACGTGGGCGGCAAGGGCACGGTCGACGTGGCGCTGCTGCCCGGGCTGCGCGCGCTCGCCAGCGTGGGTCAGGGGTTCCGCTCGCCCCAGGCGCGCAGCCTCGGCGACGGCGAGCGGACCCCCTTCACGCGCGCCCTCTCGGCCGAGGCCGGGCTCCGCTACGCGGACGAGCTCGTGCGGGCGTCGGTCGCGCTGTTCCACACCCGCCTCACCGACGATCTCGTCTTCGACGAGGCGACCGGCCGCAACGAGCCCGTCCCCGCCACGGCCCGCACCGGGGTGGCCTTCGACGCGGTGGCGCGCCCCGCGCCGTGGCTCGTGTCGAGCGTCGGCCTGACGTACACCCGGGCCGCCTTCACCGCTCCCGGCGGGCGCTACGCGGCGGGCGATCTCCTCCCGTTCGTGCCGCAGGTCGTCGCGCGCGCCGATCTCGCGGCGACGCCGCGCCTCGGCGCGCTCTTCGGCCGGCGCCTCGAGGCCCGCGCCGGCGCCGGCGTCACGCTGCTCCACGGCCGCCCCCTGCCGTACGGGGAGCTCGGGCGCGACGCGCTCCTCACCGACGTGACGGCGCACGTCCGCTACCACCGCGTCGAGCTCGGGCTCGACGTCTACAACCTCCTCGACGCGGCCTGGTTCGACGGCGAGTTCGTCTACCCGTCGAGCTTCACCCGGGGCGCGGCGCCCGACCTCTTGCCCGCGCGGCACGTGACCGTCGGCGCCCCCCGCAGCTTCCTCGTCTCGCTCTCCCTCTTTCTCGGATGAGGTCCTCGATGATGTCCACCACAGCACGGAAACCAGAGCCCCGCCGGCGCGCCGCGCTCGCCGCGGCGGCGCTCCTCGCCGCAGGGTGCGGCGCCGGGGGCGACGGCGCGACCGCGGGCAAGCGCCTCACGCTCGCGACCGAGGTCGCCGCCGACGCCGCGTCGGTCGCGCCGTTCACGAACGCGCTCGGCTGGACCGTCACGCTGTCGAAGGCGCACCTGTCGATCGGGCCGCTCTACTACTTCGAGGGCGCCCCGTTCACGGCGCGGCGCGCGGCCCCGGGCCGCGGCGGCGCGCCCTCGCTGCTCGACCGGCTCGCCCGGTGGGCCGTCCCGGAGGCGCACGCCCACCCGGGCCACTACCAGGCCGGCGAGGCGCGGGGGCAGATGGCGCAGCCCACCTCGGTCGACCTGCTGGCGGGGGCGACCGCGCTCGCGGACGCCGACGCGGTGAGCGGCGTCGTGCGATCCGCGCGCTTCACGTTCGGCGCGCCGCCCGCGGGCCCCTTCGCCGCGGAGCTCGACGGGCACGTCGTCGCCCTCGAGGGGCGCGCCGAGAAGGGCGACGCCGCCCGCGTGTTCCGCGCGCGCGCCCTGGCCGCGGACGTCGCGAGCGACGTGACCGGCGAGCCGGCGGTGGAGGGGTGCGTCTTCGAGGAGACGTACCTCGACGGGCCCGGCGTCGTCACGCTCGTGGTCAAGCCGTCGGTCTGGCTCGACCAGGTCGAGTTCGACGAGGTGGCCGAGGGCGAGGACGGCGCGCCGGCCGATCTCGAGCCGGAGAGCCAGGCCCAGCGCGGCTTCGTGCGGGGCCTCAAGAAGGGGACGGCCTACGCGCTCTCCTTCGCGCCCGGCGCGTCACACGAGGAGAAAGAGAAGGAGCGATGAGGACCACGGGAAGCTTGTGCGCGGCGGCGCTGTCGCTCGCCGCGGCGGCGCTCGCCGGCTGCGGCGACGACGGCGCGTCGGGGGTCGGGAGCGTGGCGTTCTCGACGTGGGGCGAGGAGTACATCGAGCAGGAGATCCCGGCCGCCGATCTCGAGGACGGCTGGAGCATCCGGTACGAGAAGTTCCTCCTCGTCCTCCGGAACGTGGCCGTCGCCGATCGCGACGGGAACGTCGGGGCGCGGATGGAGGGCTCGATCCTGTTCGACCACACGAAGCCCGGCGTGAAGCCGGTCGTGAGGTTCGAGGGTCTCGAGGCAAAGCCCTGGGAGCGCGTCTCCTACGAGATCGGCCCGGCGGACGCGGACACCGCGCTCGACGGGGCGACGGAGGAGGACAAGGCGCTCATGCTGGCCGCGGGCGCGTCGGTGCACATCGAGGCGACCGCGCGGAAGGGCGACGGCGGCGACGAGAAGCGCCTCGACTGGACCTTCTCGCTCGCGACGCGCTACGCCGATTGCAAGGGCGACAAGGCCGGCAAGGAGACCGAGGGCGTCCTCGTCACGAACGGCGGCACCGACACCGTGGAGCTCACGATCCACGGCGACCACTTCTTCTACGACGACCTCCAGTCCGCGTCCGCGGCGCGCCGCTTCGCGCCGATCGCCGCCGCGGACGCCGACGCCGACGGCGCCGTCACCCTGGAGGAGCTCGCCGCGGTGCGCCTCGTCGCGATCGAGGAGGGCCCCTATGGCACGGGCAGCGCCGGAGACATCGACGATCTCGGCGCCTTCGTCGCGGCGCTCTCGCGCACGCTCGGGCACTTCCGCGGCGAGGGCGAGTGCGTCTCCGTCGACCCGTGATCGGGCCGCGGGCGGGGCTCACTCGAGCGCGACCGTCGTCGAGACCTCCTGGAGCTCGTTCCCGTCGAACGCCGGCACCCGCGCGGAGCTGAGCACCATCTGCACGCAGGTCCCGGCCTGGGTCATCGCGACCCGCGGCTCGATGCTGATGCGCTGCACGGCGCCCGCGGGGTTGAAGTACACCCGCGCCGTCACCGCCTTCGGCCCCTCCTTGCCCCTGCAGTGGATCGGCGCGGTCGCCCCCTTGCGCTGCAGCGCGGCGTGGGCCGCGGCGTGATCGAACGGCCTCGCCGCGCCCGGCTGCGCCGCGGTCGCCGTCTCGGGCGCGCCGCCGTCGCGCGAGGGGCGCGGGGCCTTCGGCAGGAGCACCGGCACCGGCCCGTGGAGCGGGCCTGGCGGCGGCTGCTGCGCGTCCGCGCCGTCCGCCGACGCCGGCGGGCGCGCCTCGTCGCCGCGGCCGGCGCTGATCACCGTGGGGCGCGCCGGCTCGGGCAGCCGCTGCGCCACCTGGACCTCGCGCCCCGCGCGGCCGGTGGAGACCGCGAGCGCCGCCGCGGCGCCGCCGAGCAGGCCGAAGGCGAGGAGCAGCATCGGCCTCCACCGGGACGGCCTCGTCGGGGCTCCTGTCGGCGCGCTGCTCGCCACGGCCGGCGCGCTCGCCGGCGGAGAGGACGCGCCCGGCCGCGGCCGCTCCGCCGGCGGGGGCGCGGCCGACGCGCCCCCGCGGCCGCCCGCGCGCGCGTCCGCCGAGCGCTGCGCGTCCGTGGCCATCTCGGTCGGCCCGCTCAGCGACACGGGCGAGGCCGTCCCCGCGGGGGTGGCCGCCGCCGCGATGCCGGGCGGCGTCACCGAGATCGCGGCGCCGGGGGGGCGCACGCTCCGCGGATCGGCGAAGAGCGCCGGCCCGAGCGCGTCGAACGCCTCCTGCGCCGTCTGGAAGCGCTGCGACGGCTCGCGCGCGACGCAGCGCGCGAACCAGGCGTCGAACGGGTGCACGACGCAGCCGGCGCGCCCGAGCGCCGTCGCGCGCGTCGAGGCCGGATCGATCGGCTCGAAGAGGATCTCGCGGAGCAGCACGGGCATCGCGGTGCCCATCGGGTCGTTCGCCGCGCGCCAGTACATGCGGCCGGTGAGCGCCGCGAAGGCGATGAGCCCGAGCGCCCACACGTCGGTCGCCGGCGTGATCTGCCCGCGCGCGTCGGTCTGCTCGGGCGCCATCCAGAGCGGCGTGCCGAGCGACGCGGTCGCCATCGTGCTCGCCTCCGCTGCGATCTTCGCGATGCCGAAGTCGAGGACCTTGACCGACCACGGCGCCGTCGCGCTGTTCGCCTTCGCGAGGAAGACGTTCTGCGGCTTCATGTCCCGGTGGACCACGCCCGCCCGGTGGGCGGCGCCGAGCGCGTGGCAGAGCTGCTGGAAGATCTCGTGCACGTCCTTGGGCGCGAGCAGCCCGGAGCGCTTCATGCGCTGCGCGAGGTCCTCCCCTTCGAGCAGCTCCATCGCCAGCCACGGCACGCCGCTCGCCGCGTCCACGCCGGCGGCGATCACCTGCACGATGTGATCGCTCTCGACCAGCGCGCCCACGCGCGCCTCCTGCTCGAAGCGCTCGCGCAGCCGGGTGTCCGCGCAGAGCTGCGGGTGCATGAGCTTGAGGGCGCGCAGCTTGCCGGTGCTCGCCTGCTCGGCGATGTACACGGCGCCCATGCCCCCGGCGCTGAGAGGCCGAACGATCCGGAACTCCCCGAAGAGCATCCCGACCGCTGGCTGAAGCGGCGCGATCATGGCCCGCGATGCTAGCATGGGGGTGCCTTGGGGGTGTCACCGCTCACGGGCGCGCGTCCGTGTTGCAGCGCACACGGACGCGCCGTCGGGCGGGCGCGCCCGGGCGCGGCGCGCGTCGGCGCCGCGTGCGTCCTGACGGCGCGCGCGGCGCGCCTCGCTAGAGCGGTTTTCGCCCGTCTCTGGTACATGCGTTACAGAGCGGCGTCGCGCGGGGGGAGCGACGCGACCAGGCGATCGAGCCCGATCCGACCGGCGACGAGCGCGCCCGTCGCCGCGGCGCGGAGCGCGTCGGGCGCCGGCTGGGGGCTGCCGGCGAAGTGGCGCATGCCGAAGCGCAGGAACGACGGCTCGCGGAGGAGGTAGCGCTCGACGCGCTCCCGCGGCGCGCCGTAGAAGGCGCGCATCGCCCGGCGCCGGAACCGGAGGTCCAGGCCGAGCAGCGATCGCTCGACCCGCCGGCCCCAGTCGTCGAACCCGAGGTCGCGGGCCTCGAGCTTCTCGGCGAGGTACGCGCCCGCGAGGGCGCCGTAGGCGATCGCCTGCGCGATGCCCTCGCCCAGCATCGGATCGATGCCCGCGGCCTCGCCGACGAGCAGGGCCGCGGGCCGCGCGATCGGGGCCATCGGGTCGAGGCCGCGCTCGGCGAAGCGCTTGCGCCGGTAGCGGTCCGGGTCGAGGCCGAGCGCCGCGAGCCGGCTCCGGAGGACGCGCTCGGCGTCGGGGGCGGGGCGCGCCGCGCCGAGGGCGCCCTCGTGCAGCACGTACGCCCCCCGGCAGACGAGCTCGCGCCCGCCCACGATCGTGGGGAAATCCCACAGGTAGCCGGCGAACGAGCGATCCCGCATCTCGAAGTGCAGGAGGTCGCGCGCCCGGTCCCCCGCGACGGGCTCGGTGTCGACCTCGACGGCCTGCGCGCGCAGCCGGCCGAACGGCAGCCCCATCGCGCGGCGGACGACGCTGCCGACGCCGTCCGCGCCCACGACGACGCTGCCGTCGAAATCCCCGGCCGAGCTCTCGATCCGGGCGCCGCCCGGGCCCAGCGAGGCGGCGGTGACCCGCGCCCCCTCGACGATCCGGACGCCGCGGGCGCGCGCGGCGAGCGCGAGCGCGCGATCGAACTCGACGCGCCGAACGACGCGGCCGATGTTCCCCTCGCGGAGCGCGATCTCGCCCGTCTGGAAGGCCGCGCTGACGCCGTGCACCACGACCGACGGCACGTCGATCGTCACCCCGATCGCCGCGAGCGCCCTGTCGGCGCGCTGACCGAGCCCGCCTGCGCAGCACTTGTCCCGCGGGTAGCGCTCCTTTTCGAGCACCACGATCCTGTCGGTGAGGGCCGGGCGATGGTGGGCGAGGAAGAGCGCCGTGCTCAGGCCCGCGGGCCCGCCGCCGACGATCACGACTTCATGCGCCGACATGGGGCGCCCTCTAGCACGGCGCCTCGCGCTGCGGGCGCGGGATGCTCGGCGGGCGGGACGCGCGCGGGCAGGCCGGGAGGATTGGCGGGCGGGATGCTCGCGCGCAGGCGGGCTCTGCCGCCTGCGGCGCGCGGGCGCGCGGGGGATCAGCGCCGCTCGTAGGAGGCCACCTGCGTGCGGTACGGGAAGAGGTACGCGCCCTTGCCGGCGAGCTCCGGGTGGCTCCCGGCCAGATCGCGGACCTCGTTCAGGACCGAGTACCGCTCCTTCAGGGGGAGCGCGGCGATGTAGCTGATCGAGGCGACGCGCTCGAGCAGCCCGTCGAGATCGAGCTCCTGCGTGTGGGTGAACTCGTGCTCTCCGATCGGCGCGAAGAGGCGGGAGTCGGAGAACGACCGGCGCCACGCGCCGATCCGGTGGACCGGGGCGTCGCGGCCGTAGCGGTTGAGGATGTGGGAGATGCGAGCGACCCAGTCGACCCGCTCGTCCCGCAGGTTGAAGAGCAGCGAGAGGCGCCCCCTCGGCCGGAGCACCCGGTGGATCTCGGCGAGCGCGAGATCGCCGTGGAACCAGTGGAACGACTGCGCGGCGACCGCGGCGTCGACCGACGCCTCGGGCAGGGGGATGGCCTCGGCCACGCCGTCCAGCAGGACGGCGGACGGGACCATCTGGCCCAGCTTGCGGCGCATCCCCTCGACCGGCTCGAGCGCGAGGAGCCGGGCGCCCGTCGGCACGAGGAGGCGCGTGAGCTTGCCGGTCCCCGCGCCGAGATCGAGCAGCGTGCTGGCGGCGTCGATGCGCAGCGTGTCGAGCAGGAGCTCGATCGCGCCGCGCGGGTAGTCGGGGCGCCCTTTCTCGTAAGCATCCGCTGCAGTCGCATAGCCCTGTGCAGCGAGGCGATGGAGAGTCATGGCCTGCGTCCGCTCCGCGTGAGGATGAGTTCGACCAGCGCCGGAGGGACCACCCACCCCGACGGCCCTGTCGAGAGGCTACGCAACCGAGAGCTGCGTTGGAAGTGGATTGTCGCGCAAGACGCGCATTGCGTTGCCGCGCAGCAACTTGCCGATGACACGCTCGCTCAACCCGGCTTGGAGCAGGGCATCCGTCAAGAGCGGAAGGTGCGCGGCGTCGCGGAGCTGGCGTGTGGGAACGATGAACCCGTCCCAATCGGATCCGAGCGCGGGGGTGTCCTCGCCGGCAACGTTGATGATGTGCAGGAGGTGCTTGACCACGGGAGCGAGCCCGTTGCCGCCGAGGTAGAGCGGGCAAAAGATGATCCCGGCGCACCCGCCGCGGTCGGCGAGGGCGCGGAGCTGATCGTCATCGATGTTGCGCCAGTGGTCGAACGCGCCGGCGACGCCGGTGTGGCTGACGATGGGCGGCCGGCGCGCGAGCGCGCACGCCTCGAGGAAGCCAGCGCGGTTGATGTGCGCGAGGTCGACGATGACGCCGAGATCCTCGGCGCGGCGCACGACGTCGCGGCCGAAGGGGGTGAGGCCTTCACCGTCCCTGCGACCGCGGCCGTAGGCGGGATAACACACGTCGTTGGCGCTGAAGTGGCAGAGCCCGAGGTAGCGCACGCCGCGCCGCGCGAAGCGCTCGAGCGTGTCGAGCTCGCCCTCGAGCGCGTGCGCGCCCTCGATCCCGAGCAGCGCCGCGACGGCGCCGCGGGCCCTCGCCGCCTCGACGTCCTCGGCGGTGCGCGCCTTGACGAGGCGATCCGGCTGCGCGAGGGCGGCCTGCTCCAGCAGGTCGATCTGCTCGTCGACGACGGCGGCGAGCCCGCGCCGCTGGCCGATCGGCAGCGAGACCAGGCCGAAGAACTGCGCGCCGACGCCGCCCTCGACGAGCCGCGGGACGTCGACGTGCCCGCCCAGGGCCGCGAACGGCAGCATCGGCTCGTGGCGCTCGTGCAGATCGTAGCCGACCCAGCGCGCCCACATGAGGCTGTCGGCGTGGAGGTCGATGGCGGGGAACTGCGCGTGCAGGGCGCGGGCTTCGGGGCTTCCGTGCATGGGGAGAGGTTAGTCGAGGCGGGGCGCTCGGTCGTGCGCGCCGCGCGCGGCGGCTCAGGGGCTCGACAGCTTGAGGCCGAGGATGGCCACGACGAGGAGCGCGAGGAACCCGAGCCTCGCGGGCGTGGCGGGCTCTCCGAACAGGACGATGCCGGCGATCGCCGCCCCGAACGCGCCGATGCCGACCCAGACGGCGTAGGCCGTGCCGATGGGCAGGGTGCGCGAGGCGGCCTCGAGGAGGCCGAGGCTCGCGACGATCGCCGAGATCGTGAGCACCGTGGGTAGGGGGCGCGTGAAGCCCTCTGTGTACTTGAGTCCGACGGCCCAGCAGACTTCGAGCAGACCTGCCAGGAACAACGACAGCCAGGACATGACGACTCTCCTCGTAATGTGGCTGCGTCGTCTTATCCTAACCGGGTACGGCGCGTCTCGTCCGGGACGCTCCTGTGGAGCGCCGGCGGGAACCTAGCAGGCGCGACGGGCCGTGCAAAGGGGTGCTGCCGACGCGGTGCGGCGCGGCTGTGGCGGCGCGACCCGGTTCGCGATCGTGGCGGCGCGACCCGGTTCGCGATCGATGAACGTCGCGGCGCGCGCCGGGGCCGAGCTCGCTAGTCGGTCTCCTCGCCCTGGAACGCCACGCTGGCCTCCGCCGTGCTGATCAGCGCCGCGGCGAGCTCGTTGATGTACTCCTCGATCGCGGTGTATCCGGACGGCATCACCCGGCTGTGATCGTTCGCGTCGGAGGAGCTGAGGCCGTGCGCGCGCTCCCACGCGTCCGCCATCCCGTCGCGGTCGGCGTCGGCGGGCGCAGCGCCTGGGGTGAGCCCTTCCATCAGGTTGCTCACGTAGCGAGCGCCCCACGCGCCGTCGCGTCGCTCGATGTTCCGGAGGACGCCCTTCGTCACGGCGTCGCGCGGCAGCGCGCCGGCCTGCGCGAGGACGAGCCGATAGGCGTCCTCCGCGCCGTGCGTCGTCACGGGGATGTACCCCGGGACGTCGCGCGAGAAGTTGAACTGCGACGAGGCGCGGTACGACTCGGGCCTGTTGAGCCGGCTGAAGCTCGGGTGGAGGTACGGCTTCTGCCAGGGGTTGTTGACCACCCCGGTGAACTTGCCGGGATCGTCGATGTAGTTGTCGGCGAGGAAGTACTTGAGCCCCGCGCCGGCGCTGCCGTCGAAATAGAAGGGGATCAGCTGATCGCTCGGCCCCTTGATGTACGCGTTGCCCACGATGTTGAACTGGCCGCTCGCCCGGTTGTGGTGCACGAACCCGTGTCTGACGTTGTAGGCCACGTTGTTGCGGATGTCCGCGGGTCCGTTCGCGACCGCGGGGCACCTCGCCTTGTGATGGGCGAACAGGTTGTGATGCAACGTGATCCGATGGCCGTCAGGGCCGTTGATGAGACCGTAATTATGCGCCCCCTCTGGATGCCCGGTGGTCGATGACGACTCGATGGTGGACCACTGGACCGTGACGTCGTCCGCCTCATAGAGATCCAGGGTCTCGTCGACGCCCCAGGCGATCGAGACGTGATCGAGGATCACCTTCGAGTTCAGCGAGAACTGCGCCCCGTCGAACTGCTCCCCGGCCGAGCCGTCGAACACGGGGCGGACTCGCAAGAATCTTACAATGATATTGTTGACCGCGTTGGAGTACCTGGAGAGCAGGCGCCCGCGCACGGTGATGCCCGCGCCCGGCGCGGTCTGTCCGGCGATCGTCACGTCTCCATTCCGGATGACGACATCCCCTTCGATGACGCCGCTCACGTCGAAGACGATGATGCGCGGCCCGCTCGCGTCGAGCGCCGCCTGGAGGCTCCCCGCCCCGCTCGATCGCAGGTTGGTGACCTTGATGACGCGCCCGCCGCGCCCGCCGGTCGCGACGGCGCCAAAGCCCTCTGCGCCGGGGAACGCCGGGAGCGCGCTCGCCCGAGCCGACATCGCGGTGAGCGCAGAGGCCGCTGCGATCACGCAGCCGAGACGGCGAAGCCCCTGTGCTCCAATGGAAGAACAAGTAGGAAGATATGTCATGACGTCTCGCTCCCCTTTCGTACGTCTTAACCGCAAGCCGTAGTGTGATGACCCTACAGGACCGACTTCATGGATAGCAATCGTCAATTGCCAATCTGTGCGACAGGGCACATCGGAATCGATTTGGCAATTTCATATCGCCAGATGAAGCGAGCCTGGTTATCCTGAGCGCGAAGCGCACGAGCGGGCTCATGGAACACCGGCGCGCTCCCACCCGCGACGACACCGGGCACACCGGGGCTCGAGCGCCTGAGCGGAGATTGCCCGGCCTTGCAACTACGCACGTCTCGCAAAGCACGCTGGGAGACACGGCGACACACCAGCTCGCCAGAGATCGACACGCCGGCGTGGCGCATCAATCCATAGCGGCTCTGAACCAATAAGAAATCAGACCAACGAGACGCCAAGACGAGACGTCTAGAGCGGTTCTCGGCCCCGTCTCCCGTCTTCCGTCTCTCGTCCCCGTCTTCCGTCTCCGTCTTTCGTCTTCGCTCTTCCGTGCGCGGGCGCGGGCGCTGGCGCGCTGATTTCGGGGAATCGCGCACGCGCACGCGCACGCGCACGAATGACGCGCACGAAGACGGAAGACGGAGACGACGTGTCCAGCGCCAGCCCGTTCGCCGGCCCCGCTTACCGCGCCTGCGCGCCGCGCCCCTCGACCGCCGCGAGGTAGTCGAGCACCGACTGCTTCATGCCGACCTCGAGCGCGCGCACCACGAGGTGGTGGCCGATCGACACCTCCTGGATCTGCGGCGCCTCGCTCACGAGCGGCGCGAGGTTCTCCACGGTGAGGTCGTGCCCCGCGTTGATGCCGACCCCGGCCGCCGCGGCGGCCCTCACGGTCGCGACGATCTTGTCGAGCTCCGCGCGGTGATCGCCGCGCTCGAACGCCTGCGCGTAAGGCCCGGTGTAGATCTCGATGCGATCGGCCCCCATCTCCGCGACCACCGGCACGACCGCAGGGTCCGCCTCGACGAACAGGCTCGTCCGGATCCCCTCCTCCTTGAGCCGCTTCACCACCGGCTGCAGGACGAAGCGCCACTTCACGACGTCCCAGCCGCGGTGCGACGTGAGCTCCCCCGGCGTGACCGGGACCAGCGTGCACTGCGTCGGCCGGAGCTCGAGCGTGAGGTCCAGGAACTCCTCGCGGAGATCGCCCTCGAAGTTCGTCTCCACGGCGGTGATGTGCCGAGTCACCGCCCGCGCGTCGTCCGGCGTGATGTGCCGACGATCGGCCCGCGGATGGATCGTGATGCCGTGAGCCCCGTAAGACACGATCCGCTGCGAGAAGGCGAGGACGTTCGGGGCGTCGTGTCCCCGCGAGTTCCGCAAGAGCGCGATCTTGTTCACGTTGACGCTGAGCTTCATGGGGGCATCCTCTCGCGGGCACGCCGCGCGCGACGCCGCTATACACGATCGACGCCGCGAGGCGAACACGCCGCGCGCCAGCCGTGGAAACGCGGCCGGCCGGCGGGGCGGCGCCGGACCGGGCGCGGCGCCCCGCCCTCCCGCTCCCGCCGGCCGACTGCCCCTAGATGCGCGGCACGGTCCGCGCCCCCCGCACCTCCACCTCGGTCGGGACGAGCGACACGATGAGGATGGCGATGGCGACGACCGCGCTGTTCCACACCGTCCACACCGACAGCGCCGGTATCGACCAGGCGCTGACGAAGAGCCAGATCGCCAGGATCGAGTTGAGGTAGCGCGCCCGGGGCGCCCAGAGCGCGAGCAGGGCGAAGAGCACGCACAGCGCGCCCACCACCCAGGCGTTGGTGAACTGCCCCTGGCTGTGCCGCCAGAGGAACGCGGAGATGAACAACCAGATCCCGAGCGCGATGTTGACGCCGCGCACGGTCGCCGTCCGACGCTGCATGGCTTCCCCCTCCTCTCCTACCGCCGCGCCGGCGCCCTCCGCCGCGCGGCGCTCTCGCTCCCCGCCCGCTCGCCCCATGACGCGCGCGAGCGTCACGCCCCGGAGCGGCCCCGGGAAGGCCGAGTCCGCTCACCCCCCCTCTGCCGAGCGCCGGCGCGCGCCTGCGCCCGGTCCACACATCACCGAGCTCGCCGAGCTCCGTGCGAATCCGATGCCACCGCCGCGGCCCGCGCCGCCCCCCGACCGGCGCGGCTCGCCCGGCGGCAGCGGCCGCGGGGCCGCGGCCGCCGTTCGTGAACGGCCGCCGCGGCGACCGTTCGTGAGGGCCAGAAGCCGGCGGTTCGGCTACAAGCCGGTCGCCATGGACTTCTTCGCGACCGCCGCCAAAGGCACCGAGCCCGCGCTCCGCGACGAGCTCCGCGAGCTCCGATTCCGCGGCGTCCGCGCCGATCGCGGCGGGGTCCACTTCTCCGGCGCGGCGGACGAGGGCTTCCGCGCCTGCATCGAGCTCCGCACCGCCGTGCGCGTGCTCACGGAGCTCGCCTCCTTCGACGCGCCCAGCGGGGACGCGCTCTACGAGGGAGTCTCCCGCGTCGACTGGGCCCCGTACCTGAGCCCGGTCCACACGCTCGCCGTCCGCGCCTCCTGCCGCTCGAGCGCGCTCACCCACACCCAGTTCATCGCCCAGCGGACCAAGGACGCCATCGTCGACCAGATCCGCCGCCGCGTCGGCGCGCGCCCGTCGGTCGACCTCGACGACCCGGACCTCGCCCTCTTCGTCCACCTCGTCCGCGACCGCGCGACGCTCTACGCGGACCTCGGCGGCGCCGCGCTCCACCGCCGCGGCTACCGCACGCACATCGGCGGGGCGCCGCTCAAGGAGACCCTCGCCGCCGCGCTGCTCCGCCTCTCCGGCTGGGACCGCGCCCGCCCGTTCGTCGACCCGATGTGCGGCGCCGGCACCATCGCCCTCGAGGCGGCGCTCTGGGCGCGCGACATCGCCCCCGGCCTGCGCGCGCAGCGCTTCGGCTTCGAGCGGTGGGCCTGCCACGATCAGGCCGCCGCGCAGCGCACGACCGCCCTCCGCGACGCCGCCCGCGCCCGGATCCGGCCCGAGGGCCCGCCGATCCTCGCCGCCGACATCGACCCCCGCGCCGCCGAGATCACCCGCGGCAACGCCCGCATGGCCGGCGTGCAGATCGAGGTGCGCTGCCAGCCCATCACGGCGATCGCGCCGACCGAGCCGCCGGGCCACGTGCTGACAAACCCGCCGTACGGCGAGCGCCTCCCGGGCACGCTCGCCCTCTACCGCGACATGGCGGCCGCGCTCTCGCGGCTCGCGGGCCACCGCGTCGCCCTCCTCGCCGGCACCGAGGACATCGAGCGCGCGATGCGCCGCCGGCCGGAGCGGTCGCTCACCGTGTTCAACGGCCCGATCGAGTGCCGGCTGCTCACGTACGACATCCCCTGAAGCGCGGCTTCCTCCGCGCGGATCACGCCCGCGCTGCCCCGCGCGGCGCGCGTCCGGGCGAGCGCCTCAGGAGAGCAGGCGCATCACGAGCGCCATGGCCGCCGCCGTGAGGATCATCCCCGCGACGAAGCCGATGATGAGCCCGCGCTTGCCGGCGAGCCAGCTCGGCTCGCGCGCCGGCGACGGCGCGGGCGGCGCCCCGAAATCCGGCACGGTCGCGCTGCGCTCCAGGGACGAGCGCTCCGCGGCGAGCGTCGAGGCGAGCTCGAACGGCAGCGCCTCCGCCGGGGCCGCCGGCGCGGCGCCCCCGGCCGCCCGCACCACCACGGCGGCGCTCCCGGCGCCGGCGGCGCTCGGCGCGGCGGGCGCCGGCGGGATCACCGCCTGCAGCTCGCCGGGCTGGAACGTGGGCAGCTGGCTGTCGGCCGGCGGCGGCGACGAGACCAGCCGGAGCGTGTTGGCGACGCGCTTCGGCCGCCGATCCCACGCCGCCGCGCCCGGATCGAACTGCGGGCTCTGCGGCGTCGGCGGCACCGGCGGCGTCGGCGCGGAGTCGACGCGCACCAGGCCGACCTCCGCCCGCTTCGCCGGCGTGCCCAGCCCGAAGTCCTCGGCCGAACGGAGCGTCGCCTTCACCTCGCGCCCCGGGGGCGTGTTGTCGAGCTCGTCGCCCTCGTCATGGGATGACGCCGCGTTCACGCGGACCTTCGGCGGACCGAGCAGCTCGTCGCGGCGGACCATCGTCAGCGTGCTGTCCTCGCCCCCGTCGTCGGGCGACGCGGCCAGGCCGTTCCCCGAGAGCAGCGCCTCGCTCTCGCTGTGGGACCAGGACGGGAGCTGCAGCGAGATCTCCGGCACCGACTCCCCGGCCCAGCGCTGCGGCTCGGCGCCCAGCGACGGGTACACCCCCGGCGGATCGAGCGTGGGCGGGAGCTCCAGCGCCGGCGCGTGGAGCAGCGCCGGCGGCGGCGGCCCCGCCTCGGGCCCGGCCGTGCCCGAGACGAGCGTCCTGGCCGACTCGATCGACACCTCCGGCCGCGGCTCCGGGCCGGAGATCGGCGCCGACGTCGAGCTCGGCAGCGACGTGAGCGGCGGGAGCGACGACAGCGGCCCCGGCGGCAGGTCCCGCGAGAAGAGCGAGCTCGGCTGCCGGCGCGAGATCGGCCCCAGCCCCACGGCCGTGTCGGGCAGATCGGCGAGCAAGGTGTGCAGCGCGTACCCGAGCTCGCGCGCCGTCTGGTGCCTGTCCGCCGGCTGCTTGGCGAGCGCCTTCACGATCAGGGCCTCGAGCCGGGGGTCGATCCCCGGCGCGCAGGTGCGCGGCGCCGGCACCGGCGCGTGGATGTGGAGCGTCGCCGTGTGGAGCGGCGTCTCCCCCTCGAACGGAAGCCGCCCCGTGACGAGCTGGAACAGCAGCACCCCGCACGTGTACAGATCCGCCCGCTGATCGATCGGCAGCAGCCCGCACTGCTCCGGCGACATGTAAGCCGGCGTACCGACGAACGTGCCCGCGCGCGTCACGACGGAGAGCGGATCGGCCTGGATCGAGGGCTCGTCGGCCGACGAGGCGGTGTCGAGGATCTTGGCGATCCCGAAATCCAGCACCTTGACGCGCTCGCCGTGCGGGTGCGCCGGGTCCGGGACCACCATGATGTTCTCGGGCTTGAGGTCGCGGTGCACGACGCCCATCTCGTGGGCGACGGCGAGCGCCTCGCACACCTCCGAGAGGATGCGGACCGCCCTCGCCTGGCCGATGGCGGCGCCGTGGCGCTCGAGGAGGACGTAGAGGTCGTCGCCCGAGAGCAGCTCCATCACGATGTAGCTGAGCGACCCCTCCACCCCGTACTCGAAGATCTTGACGGAGTTCGGGTGCTTCACCCGCGCCGCCGCCTTCGCCTCGCGCTGGAAGCGCCGGACGAACGCGCGGTCCGCGGTGAGCTCCGGGTTCATGATCTTGATCGCCACCCGGCGGGGCTCGGCGTCGCGCTCGGCGATGTAGACGCTGGCCATCCCGCCCTCGCCGAGGAAGCGGGTGATCGTGAACCGCCCGGCCACCCTGCGGCCGAGGAGAGCCTCATGCCTCATGCGCCCGGCACCCGCCCGCGCCTCTGGCGCTCGCTCGCCACCGCCCGGCCGCACCGCTCGCCCGCCGGCGGGCCGCCCCGCCACCCGCGCAGCAGCGCACCGCCAGCAGGGCTGTCCGCGCGCCAGCGCGACCCGCGCGCTCGATGCGAGGGGGAGTGCACGCGGCGACCATACCAAAGAACGTGTCAGGGGACGACTTGTCGGCCCCGGCGGCAGCCCGCCAGCGGACGCAGCCGCCGGCCAGCGCACGATCGGCCGTCCCGACCACCGTTCCCGACCCGCGCTCCGGAGCACCGTTCCCGACCACCGTTCCCGACCACCGCTCGCGGCCACCGTCACCCCGGAGACGGCGCCGGCCGCGGGCCCGACCGACGGCAGTTAACTCTTTAACGCCACCCCCGGTGCAAATGTGCGACAGATGCTTAACTTATCGAAAGAGCTCGCCTTCGACCGTTGGCAGCGTTCTTGCCTGGGGGGAAATGCCTCGCGCCGCGCCGGGTGCGTCGCGAAGGGCCGGCTTGTGCGTCGATCTCGACAGGCAGCTTCCGGAGGATCGTTGATGAATCGAATTTTTAGGCGCGCGGTGCTCCTCGGCACCGTCGCGCTGACCGTCGTGGGGGCGGGCTGCGCGGAGGAGCGGCAGTCCATCAGAAAGGTCCAGAGCGATGCGCTCGCCAAGTCCTTCTTCGTCGGAGGGAGCTTGGACGACATCGCCGACGACCCCGAGTTCTACATGCGGGGCACGGTCATCGACGTCGGGTACGGCGCTGCCCAAGACGGCCTCTTCACGTCCACGTACGCCCAGCCCGTCGCCCGCATCAAGTGGGAGATCACCGAGCGCCAGCTCAATGCTCGGCTCGCTTACGAGCGGATCGAGGGCACCGACGCCAAGGGCAACACCTATAACGGGCTCACCAAGAAGACGACGAACGACGGCCAGATCGTCGCGAGCTACGCCATCGAGTCGCACTTCGACATCCGCCGCGACTACAACCCGGCGACGGGCGAGGAGTCGAACGTCATCGTCGAGAACACGACGGACAGGCTCTGGCACGATCGCGAGTACATGCGCGTCGACTGGTCGCGCAACCTCGCGACCGACGCCTACAACTTCGACACCCTCTCGCAGCTCGGCCTCTACGGAGGCGTCGAGTACGAGCCGCTCGCCTACACCGTCAACGATCCCAACGCCGCCGACGCCCCGAAGTTCGACGCCGCGAACGGCTACTTCGACGTCACGACGAAGGCGTTCGCCACGCCCGCCATGCTCGACCTCTCGAGCCTCGGCTGGGGTATCGACAAGTTCCCGGCCTGCATGCTCCCGGGCGACTTCGCCGGCGGCACCGACCCGTACGGCAACTGCAACCCGGTCGAGATCACGATCCGGCAGTCGTTCAAGAAGGTGGTCGACACCGACTACGAGCCGGTCGACTTCGACGGCGTGCGGTTCCAGGCGTTCGGCATCTTCAACTTCGACTACCGCTACGGCTACGAGCGCAACTACGGGATCCTCGACAACCAGTGGCGGCGCTTCGCGGCCCGCTACAACCTCTGGAAGCGCAGCCACTTCTACGCGGACCCGGAGGCGATGGAGGGGGCGATCGCCTGCGCGACCCGGGAGACGGCCCTCCCGTCGGGCGAGCTGAACGCCGATCCGAACCGCGACGAGGACAACGACGGCACCGCCGACGAGTGCGCCGCGGCCGGCCCGGGCTCGCAGTGCGACGTGTTCAAGCAGAAGTGCACGCTGCCCTACGCGCAGCGCGAGGCGGTCGTCATCCCCTGGTACATCGGCGGCAACACGTCGGAGGACCTCTTCGAGGCGACCAACTGGGCCGCCGAGGAGTGGGATCTCGCGATGAAGACCTCGATCCAGACCTCGCGCCTGGTCGAGTGCAGGAAGACCGGCGGCGCCGACTGCGACGCGCGGTTCCCGATGTGGAAGGGCCAGCAGGACGACATCGACGAGGCCGTCGCGATCTCGCGCGACCTCAACGCGTGCCGCCGCGCGAACGGCTGGGACGCGCCGCAGTGCGACCAGGCGGCCTGGGCGGCCGTGACGAAGCTCTCGGAGCTGCGCGGCAACGACCAGGCGACGCTCGCGATCGGCAACGTCGTGACGCAGCCGCCCGTGATCGTGCTCTGCCACAACCCCGTCGTCGCGGGCGATCACCCGGCCTGCGGCGCAGAGGGGCTCTCCCCGCGCCTCGGCGACCTCCGCTACAACAGCGTCCTCATCGTCGACAAGCCGCAGACCCCGTCGCCGTGGGGCATCATGGTCGACGGCGACGACCCGATCACGGGCGAGAAGGTGGCCGCCAGCATCAACATCTGGAGCCACATCACCGACTCGGCGGCGCAGGGGCTGATCGACCTCGTCCGCTACATCAACGGCGAGATCTCGACCTCCGAGATCACCGAGGGCAAGTACATCCGCGACTGGGCGCAGGCGAGCCGCGCCTCGGGCGGCGGGACCGGGCCCACGATGACGAAGGACGAGGTCACCTCGCGGCTCGCGAGCGTCACGAAGCTCGACCCCGAGGCGTACAAGAACCTCGTCGCGCAGGGCGTCTCCCCGCAGCTCCGTGCGGTGATCGAGCCGATGAAGGCCAAGGTCGCCGACATCGCGGTGCGGAGCGACGTCCCCTCCCCGCACCAGGCGGTCGTGAGCGCGCGCATGAGGGCCGCCCGGGGCAGCCTCGCCGAGGCGGAGCTCATGAACCCGGCGATGCTCCAGCGCGCCGGCGTCCCCGCCAGCGTGCCGGTCGAGGGGCCGTTCGCCGACGCGGCGTCGCCGTTCGCGATGAACAACCCGCAGGTGCAGTCGCAGCTCCGCCGCATGCACGACAGCGCGCTCGCCGCGCGCGGCGCCTGCATCCTGCACGAGGCGCCCGAGGCCTCGGCGATGACGGGCCTCGCGGAGGCGCTGCGCGAGAAGTTCCCCGCGGGCGACAACAAGACGTCCGCGGAGCGGCGGCAGCGCTACGAGCGGATGTTCAAGTACATCCAGCGCCGCTACCAGTACGCGGTCATCGCGCACGAGATGGGGCACTCCATCGGCCTCCGGCACAACTTCGTGAGCACCTACGCCTCGCTCTTCTTCCGGCCCCAGTACTGGCAGCTCAGGACGAAGAACGGCACGATCAAGGCGCAGTGCACCGGCGAGCCGGGGGAGAACCCGGAGCAGTGCGTCGGCCCCCGCTACTTCGACGCGATCACGGACGAAGAGCAGAAGAACATGATCTGGATGTTCCAGCACTCCACGGTCATGGACTACCCGGGCGACGTCTCGCAGGACCTGGTCGGCCTCGGCGTCTACGACTTCGCCGCCGCGCGCTTCTTCTACGGCGACACGGTGAGCGTCTACGACAACGGCGACAGCAAATACCTGGCCGGCGGCAAGGTCGGCGGCGCGCTCCTCGCCGCGACCGACACCTTCGGCGGGCTCGCCGGCATCAAGTACGGCACGTACGCGAAGGGCAGCGGGAACGTCTCGGACTTCCACTACTCCCAGCTGCAGTCGCAGTACAACGTCATCCGCGACTGTTACGAGGTGGAGACGAAGGCGCCCGCGAGCTGGAACGAGGCGCTCGACGGCAAGTGGCACCAGGTCATCGACGGCGGCATCGTCACCGTCGGCAACGAGACGAAGCGCTGCCGCCAGCAGCCGGTCGACTACGTGAGCTGGAGGAACCTGCGCAAGCCGCAGGACAAGGAGACCAACATGATCTCCTTCCGCGGCGGCCCGGCGGTCGACGATCGGGGACGGGTCCGCGTGCCGTACGCGTTCGCGAGCGACAACTGGGCCGACACCGGCAACGTCTCGGTCTTCCGCCACGACAACGGCGCCGACCCGTACGAGCAGCTGATGTTCCTGATCACCTCCCAGGAGAACAGGCACATCTTCGACAACTTCCGGCGCGGCCGCACGACGTTCAACGTCCGCGCCGCGGCGGACCGGTCCTACAGCCGCTACAACGAGAAGCTCCTCGGCATCGCCGGCGGCATCGGGTTCTTCGGGACGATCTACCAGGATCTCGCGACGAACCAGGGCCTGTCGTTCGACTCGCTGTGGCCGCTCCTCATCGAGGGCAACCTGGAGGAGAACGTCATCGCCGCGACGGTGGCCTTCGACCACTTCGCCCGGCAGCTGTCCCGCCCGGAGGTGGGGCCGCACTACCTGCGCAACAGGAACGGCTTCGATCCGGGCAACCCGTGGTCCGAGTGGGGCATCCTGCGGTCGAACGACGACAGCGACGACTACGGCGCGGGCGAGGACTTCAGCGGCTTCGGCGGCCAGGCCAACACCGACGTGCTGGTGCAGATCCCGAACGGCTCGACCGGCTACTTCAAGGACATCGGGTTCGGCGGTCACCCGCTCGCGAACAAGAACTCGGAGGACAACGGCGACTTCGACACCGACTTCACGATCAACGCGGGTAGCTACTACGACAAGATCAACACGGCGATCCTGCTCTCCGAGTCGGAGGACCGGTTCGTGAGCAGCTCGCGCCGCGACTTCTACGACGCCCGCTTCCGCGCGGTCGGCATGGCCGACGTGCTGCCCGAGGGCTACCGCCGCCTGCTCGCCAACGCCCTCACCGGCGACCGCGCGCTCCTCGCGCCTCGCATCGAGGCCGACGCGAACGGCTTCCCGGTGGTCAGCGCGGACAGCAAGGATCCCGACCCGCTGGCGACGCAGTACCCGGCGCGGCCGATGGGCTGGATCAGCTGGTGGCCGAACGAGGGGCCGAAGGTCTGCTTCCCGAGCGACGGGAAGAACCTCTGCTCGAACTACATCGGCGGCGACTTCAACCCGGAGACCGTCACCCGCACCATCGCGGTCGATCCGCAGGTCGGCTGGGAGGTGCAGAAGTTCCTGATCGCCTGGACGCTCGCGTACATCCCCGCGAACGGCAAGACGAACTGGACGGACATGATGCGCATCTACCGGCTCGGCACCGACGCCGAGCCCGGGATCGAGCAGCGCATCGAGTGGCAGGACCCGACGTCCGGGCAGATCTACTACGCCCGCACGTACGGCATGGAATGCCTCTTCGGGACCGGCAAGGACAGGGCGACCTGCAAGGACTCCGGCGGCAAGTGGGTGCAGAAGGGCATCGCGGCGCGCGTGCTCGAATACGCCAACGACCTCACGTCGAAGGGGTACCAGCTCGATCCGTCGTATGAAGGCGCCGCGCCCGGGGATCCCGCGTACGCCGCCGACTACGGCCCGGGCTTCAACAAGTACGGTCGCGCGATGGTCATGCACCACCCGGACGGCGCCGCGATCATCGTCCAGGATCCCGCGGTCAAGGACTTGAACGCGAACAGCGGTCAGCTGGAGGCCGTGAAGCCGTGCGACCAGAACATCAACCCGAACTGCGCGCAGCTCACCATCTACAAGAACCACTACGCGTACGAGCTGAAGAGCTACAAGTCGGTGCCAGACTACATGCTCCAGATGATGGTCCAGCTCGGCGTCGCCGTTCCTGATCAGCTGGGCGTGTACCCCGACTGATCCGCGCCTCGCCGCGCCGGGGGCCCCGCGCCGGGGCCCCCGCGCTCCCCTCCTCCTCTCTCCCCCTCCAGCACCAGCGACCCGAGCGCGCGGGCGCTCCGCGATCCCCGCGGGCGCCGTGACCCGCGCGGCCGTCGCCGGCCGTCGGGCCGGGCGAGCCCGCGGTCGCTCGGCCCCGCCCCGCGCGCGGCGGCTTCGAGGTCGCGCCGGCGCCGCGGCGGCATTACGCTCCCCGAAGCGCAGCGCGCGCCACGGCATGGACGCCCCCCCCGCCCTCCCCGCCATCGCCCCGGCGCAGCTCTCGGACGCGCGGGCCTTCATGACCTACCTCGTCGAGCACATGGCCGAGTCCGGCCGCCGCGGCGCGCCCCATTTCGCCGTCGTGACATCGCTCGCGCCCGACGAGGTCGAGAAGGGCGCGCGCGACCGCTGGAGCAAGGCGCTCGACGAGCCGCTCTGGGGGCGGGCCTGGCTGCTCCGGTCGACCGAGCCGCGGGCGCGCGTCATCGGGCACATCGAGCTGCGCGGCGGCCGGGTCTGGTCCGAGAGCCACCGCGCCGTCGTCGCGATGGGCATCCTCGGCCCCTACACCGGGCAGGGCCACGGCCGGCGCCTGCTCGAGACGGCGATCGCCTGGGCGCGCGACAAGGCGGGCCTCTCGTACCTGGATCTCGGCGTCTTCTCCAACAACGAGCGCGCCATGCGGCTCTACACGCGGATGGGCTTCGTCCCGATCGGCACCCGCCACGACGCGTTCCGGGTGGGCGACGCCATCCTGGACGACATCCAGATGACGCTCGCGCTCCGCGCCCCCGACGCGCGTCCGGACGCGCGCGCGGCCAGGCCCGCCGGGCGCTGATCCCGGCGCGGGCGGCGCCGGCGACGGCGCGCCGGCCGGGCTGTGCCGCCGGGGCGCGCTGGAGGGTACCCACCGCGGCGCAGATGGGTCATGAGGAGACCGCCGCCCGGGCGCCCGTCGGCCGGCCCGGCCACCTCGGCGCGGATCGCCCGCGGTCCTCGCCGCCGTCCATCGCCACCGAAAGCCACCATGCGCCGTTCGCCGCTCCTGCCGATCTTCCTGACCGTCTTCGTCGATGTCCTCGGCCTCACGCTCGTGCTGCCGCTGCTCCCGTTCTACGCCGAGCACTTCGGCGCCAGCGAGCTCGTGGTCGGCGTGCTCGCGGCGAGCTACGCGGTCTGCCAGCTCGTGTCCGGGCCGATCCTCGGGCGGATCTCCGACCGGGTGGGCCGCAAGCCAACGCTGCTCGCGAGCCAGACCGGCACGTTCTTCGGGTTCCTCGTGATCGGCTCGGCGAGCTCGCTGTGGATGCTCTTCGTCGGGAGGATCATCGACGGCCTCACGGCCGGGAACCTGACGATCGCGCAGGCGTACATCAGCGACGTGACCCGGCCGGAGGAGCGCACCAGGGCGTTCGGCCTGATCGGCATCGCCTTCGGCTCGGGGTTCCTGCTCGGCCCGGCGATCACCGGCGAGCTCGCGAGCCGGTTCGGCTACGGCGCCCCGGCCTACGGCGCGGCGGCGCTGTCGCTGACGTCGATCCTCCTGACGGCCACGCTGCTGCCGGCGAAGCCGATCGTGCCGGCGGCCTCGCCCGAGGCGGCCGCGGCCGAGCCCGCCCGCGCGTCGGCGATCGGCCGCGGCGACGCCTTCCGCCGCCTGTTCGACCGGCCGCTCCCGCGCCGCCGGCTGCTCGAGTTCTTCGCCTTCACGCTCTCGTTCTCGACGCTCATCGGCGGCTTCGCGCTGTTCCTCGAGCGGCGCTTCGCGTTCGGCGTCAAGGAGACGGGCTACCTCTACGCGTTCTCCGGCCTCATCGGCGGGAGCATCCAGGGCGGCGCGATCGGCCGGCTGGCCAAGCGGTACGGCGAGGAGCGGCTCGCGCTGATCGGCTTCGGCACGATGGTGATCGGCTACGGCCTGCTCGGCGTGGCGTACGCGCTGCCCACGCTGCTCGTGCTCGTGGGGATCGGGGCGTTCGGCTCGGCGGTGGTGCGGCCGGCCGTCACCACGCTGCTCACGAAGAGCGTCGGCCGCGACGAGCAGGGCGCGGCGCTCGGCGTGAGCCAGTCGCTGGCGAGCATCTCGCAGATCGTGGGCCCCATCGGCGCCGGGTGGCTGATCGAGCACCGGGCGCTCTCGGCCTACGGCCTCATGGCGGCGGGCTTCGCCGCCGTCGGCGTCCTCCTCGGCCTGCAGAAGCTCCCCGTCGGCGAGCCGGTCGAGTCCTGAGGGCGCGCGCCTGCGCCTGAGCGAGCCGCCCCGCGCGGCGCGCTCAGGCGCGCGCCCCCTTCACGAAGGGCAGCACGGCCTCGACGAGCGGCGGCGTGGCGTCGTCGAGCTTCAGGGGGTTGTACCAGGCGAACGGCTCGACGAGCCGCGACGGGCGCAGGCCGAGCCTGCCGCGCGAGCACTCGACGAGGAGCGACAGCGCCCCGTGGCGGTCGTGGAGCCAGTCGATCTCCAGGCCCGCCCTGCGGATGCCCCAGGCGAAGCGGACGTAGGACATGGCGCGGTACGGCCTGCGGCCCGCGGCGCGCGCGACACTCCGGGCGAAGGCGCGGTGCTCGGCGGCGTCGGCCACGGGCCAGAGGCTGTGCGCCGGCGGGTACAGCACGGCGCCGCCGGCGCTGTGCAGCGACAGGGCGCGGTCGATCCGGCGCGAGGACAGCGCGTGCGCGATCGCCTCGACCTCCGGCTCGCTGGCGGGGCGGCTGCCGGGCGAGACGGCGAGCCCGATGAGGCGCTGCACGAGGCCGCGCTCGTACCACCCGGCGTCGAAGTTCCGGTTGAGGTCGACGCCCCGGGCGTTGCCGCGCACGTAGCGGTGGCGCCCGGCGCGGAGGTTCATCTCGACGCGCAGGAGCCCGTCGGGGTTCACGATCGGGACGGCGAAGATCGATCGGCCGCCGAGGTCCTCGGTCGCGAGGCGCTCGAGCAGCGCGAGGTTCGCCTCGATGCCGATCCACTCGAGGGGGTGGATGCCGGACAGGATCACCGTGGTCCGCCCGCGCGGCCCGGCGCCCGCGGCGCGGCGCGGATCGTGCGGGCCGGCGCCCGCGGCGCCGCGCGGGTCGAGCGGCCCGGCGCGCCCGGCCAGCTCCGCCGCGGCGGCGTCGTTCGCCGGCGGCTCGTCCGCGCCCCCCGGCGCGTCGTCGCCGCCGACGTGGGCGCCCCGGGGCGGCGCGCCGTTCGCGAAGCGCCGCCCGCCGTGGGAGAGCAGCGCTGGGCGACCTACACCCGGCCGGTCGCCGCCGTCACCGGGCGGGCGGGCGGCGCCGATGTGGACGGCGAGCAGCGGCTCGCCGCGGATCGAGCGGCCGATCAGGGAGAGCTGCGCCCCCCGATCGGCGAGCCGCTCGATCGCCTCGAGGAGCTCGCCGTAGCCGCGGTAGGGGCCGAGGCCGCGGCGAGCGAGCTGGCGCGAGAGGGGCGCGCGGCGATGTACAAAGAGGGCCGCCCTCAGGGCGGCCCGGCCTTGCTCTTCCGACGCCGGATCGGACTTCGGCATGCAGGGCTCACCTTTAGCCTAGATGACATGCACTATAGAGCACGGGTCGCGCCTTCGCGCGATCCGGACCAGGCTGAGCCGTGATTATCGTGGCAGCGGGCGCGCCGATGGAATTCGATGTCAACGGGTGGGCGGAGGGACGTATCGAGCTCGCGCCGCCTGGCCAGGGCTGGTCGCTGCTGTCGCCGGAGCCCGAGGCGCGGATCGACGAGCACCGCTGGGCGCACCAGGCGCGCGTCTTCTTCGGCGCGGAGCTCACGCTCGCGCAGAAGAAGGCGTATCCGTCGGGGGCCACGCCGATGGCCGACGCCGTGGAGGTCGACGTCGCCCGGTCCGGCGGCGCGCCGAGCCGGGTGCTCGTGCTGACGGTGCCGCTGGATCGCGCGCCTCTCCTGCGGGCGGCGGCCGCCGCGGGGGTGCGGGCGATCGGCGGGCGCGGGTTCGACGCGCTGATCGCGCGGGCGCGGCGGGCCTGGCAGGTGCGCGAGCCGCCGGTCGCCGGCGGCGACGCGCGGGCGCCGCTGGTCGTGACGGCGATCCTCGCGGCCGTGCTGCTCGCGCCCGTGGTGCCGCCCGGCGAGGCGACGATCTTCGGGGTGAAGGGGGCGCGGGAGCGGCTGCAGCGGCTCGGCTGGTGACGAGGCGGCGCCGGGCGGTCGTTCTGTGGAGCGCGCGCCGCTCCGCTGGGGTAAATTTTCCTCGAGGCTGCCCATGGAACTCGCACCCAGGCTCGTCCGCCCGGCGACGCTCGCCGACCTGGAGGCGCTGCCGCCGACGTGGCGGGGCGAGATCCTCGACGACACGCTCTACGCGTTCCCTCGCCCGCGCGCGCCGCACGCGAGCGTCGAGGGGCTGATCACGACCGACCTGACGAACCCGTTCCAGCGGGGGCGCGGCGGCCCCGGCGGCTGGTGGATCCTCCCCGAGCCGAGCATCCAGCTGCCCCGCGCGCCGGAGATCTCGCCCGACGTCGCGGGCTTCCGCCGCGAGCGCCTCCCGACGCTCCCCGTCAAGGGGCCGATCACCCTCGTGCCGGACTGGGTCTGCGAGATCCTCTCGCCGAGCACGGCGAGCTACGATCAGATCGTCAAGCGCCGCTTCTACATGAAGATCGGCGTCCCGCACATCTGGTACGTCGACCCGCGCGACCGGACGCTCCTCGTGGCCCAGCACGTCGACGGCAAGTGGATGGAGCTCGGCCTCCACGGCGCGGACGAGACGGTGCGCGCCGCGCCGTTCGACGCGGTCGAGATCGAGCTCTCCGCCTGGTGGGAGGGCATCGAGCCGGAGAAGGTCGCGGATCCGTAGCGGCGCCGCGACGGAGGTCGACGAGGTCACGGCGCGGCGCGCTCGCCCGGCGCGGCGCCGCGACGGAGGTCGACGAGGTCACGGCGCGGCGCGCTCGCCCGGCGCGGCGCCGCGGCGCGCCGCGAGCCCCAGCGCCACGAGCGTCGCGACGTACGGCAGGAGCTGCGCGAGATCGGCCGCGCGCGACGCCCCGCGCGCCGCGGACTGGAGCGCGATCTGCAGGGCCTCCAGCGCGCCGAACAGGAGGCACGCGAGCGCCGCGCGGCCGGCGCGCAGGCCGCTCACGACGACCGCCGCGAGCGCGATGAAGCCGCGGCCGTTCGACATGCCGGCGTCGAAGCGGTGCTGGTCGTAGGCGAGGTGCGCGCCGCCGAGCGCGCAGAGGGCGCCGGACAGCGCGAGCGCGGCGCAGCGGACGCGGGTCACGGGGACGCCCGCGGCCGCCGCGGCGGCCGGATCCTCGCCGGCGGCGCGCACCCGGAGCCCGAAGCGGGTGCGCGCGAGGAGGAGCGGCGTCGCCGCGATCGCGAGCGCCGCCGCGAGGACGACCGGATCGAGGAGCACGCGCGCGAGCAGCGCCGCGCCGCTCCGCCCGGTCGGGCCTGCGCGGAAGCCCTCGATCGGGGGCGAGCTCGTGGCGCTGCCGTAGAGCCCGCGCAGGAGGAGGCGCGTCCCCGCGTAGGCGAGCAGGTTGAGCGCGATGCCGCTGACGACGGCGTGCACGCGGGCGCGCTCGACGATCAGGGCGTGGCCGAGCGAGAGGGCGGCGCCCGCGGCGAGCGCGGCGGCGAGGCCGGCCGCCGCGCTGCCGCTCGCGTGGGCGACCGCCACCGCGGCGAACGCGCCGGCGAGCAGCACCCCCTCGAGGCCGATCTGGACGACGCCCGCGCGCTCGGCCCAGATGCCGCCGAGCGCCGCGCACGCGTACGGCGCGGAGATCCGCAGCGCCTCGGCGAGCAGGACGAGCGCGGGCGAGCTCACGCCGGCGCCCCCTCGGGGCGGCCCGCGCGCTCGCCGCTCCTGGCCGCGGCGGCGACGAGGACGATGGCGAGCGCCTCGAGCACGTCCATCGCCTCCTTCGGCACGCGCGCGTTGATGGCGAGGCCGGCCTGCTCGAGGGTGCCGAACAGCACGGCCGCGAGCACGAGCCCGACCGGCGTCCCGCGGCCGAGCAGCGCGACCGGGATCCCGGAGAAGCCCGCGCCCGCGCCGAGGCCGAGCTCGTAGTACCCCTTGTACCCGAGCGTGGTCGCGGTCATGGCGGCCCCGGCCACGGCGCCGGAGGCGAGCAGCGCCGCGAGGCGCCGGCGCGGCACGTCGATGCCCTCCGCGCGCGCCGCCTCGGCCGACTGCCCGACGAAGCGCATCTCGCGGCCCGCGCGGGTCCGCGACAGCGCGCGGTGCGCCGCGAACGCGAGCGCCACGGCGAGGGGGAAGGCGACGCTCGCGGCGCTGCCGCGCAGCGCGGGGACGAGCCGGTCGAGCCGCGGCAGCGTGGCCGCGGGGATGGCGTCGGCGGTGCGCATCGCGGCCCTGCCGAGGACCGACGCGAGCAGCCACGGCGCGAGCGCGTCGGCGACGCGGTTCATCATGATCCCGCTGATGATCTCGTGGGCGCCGAGGCGCGCGCGCAGGAGCGCGGGGACGAGCGCGACGGCGGCGCCCGCGGCCATGGCGCACGCGATCGACGCCGGGACGGCGACGGCCCACGGCGTGCCCGGAGGGAGCCGGGCCGCGACGACGGCGCCGGCGAGGCTCGCCATCGCGAGCTGCCCCTCGGCGCCGATGTTGAAGAGGCCCGCGCGGAGCGCGATGGAAAAGGCGAGCCCGGTGAAGAGGAGCGGCGTCGCCTTGAAGAGCACCTGACCGACGCCGTACGGGGTGCCCCACGTGCCCTCGAAGGCGCGGCGCAGGATCGGCGCGGGCGCCTCGCCGAAGCCGAACGAGATGAGGTTCAGGGCGAGGAGGATGCCGCCGAGCACGAGCGCCGCCGGGAGGGCGGCCCCGCGGAGCTCGCGCAGCCCGCTCCGGAGGCGCGCGGCCCCGCGGGCGGGGCTCACGCCGCCTCCAGGCCGAGCATCGCGCGCCCGATCTCCTCGTCGGAGCACGAGGGCGGGAGGGTCGCGACGATCCTGCCCTTCCGCATCACGAAGAGCCGGTGACAGAGCCGCCGGAGCTCGCCGAGGTCCGCGCTGATCACGAGGACCGCGAGCCCCGCCGCGGCGGCCTCGGCGATGGCCGCGTGGATCACCGCGGCGGCGCCGACGTCGACCCCCCGGGTCGGCTGGGCGAGGACCGCGGCCGCGCGGCGCGGCGCCCGGGTCGCCGCGCCCGGGCCGGGCGCCGCCGGGGCGACGCGATCGAGCGCGCGCGCGACGACGATCTTCTGCTGGTTGCCGCCGGAGAGCTCGCCCGCGAGGCGCGACGGATCGGGCGGCTCGACGCCGAAGCGGGCGATGCGGCGCGCGACGAGGGCCGCCTCGGCGTCGCGGCCGCGCGCGCCGCGCGGGAGCTCGCCGAGGTCGCCGAGGACGAGGTTGTCGCCGACCGAGGCGCCGAGGAGCACGCCCTCGGCGTGGCGGTCCTCGTGCACCACGCCGAGCCGCGCCCGGCGCGCGCGGATGTCCCACGAGGAGAGGTCGACGCCGCCGACGGCGACGCGGCCGGCCGCGCGCGGCTCCAGCCCGGCGAGGGCGCGCACGAGCTCGCGCTGGCCGTTGCCCTCGACGCCCGCGACGCCGGCGATCTCCCCCGCGCGCACCGTGAGGGTCACGCCGTCGAGCAGGCGCCGCCCGCCGGCGCCGGTCAGGGTCAGCCCGGCGACCTCGAGCGCCGCCGGCGCGCCCTCGCCGAGCGGCGGCCGCTCGACCCGCGGCGGCGGCTCGCCGCCCATGATCGCGCGGGTGAGCTCTCCTTCGGCGCCGTCGCCCCCGGCCTCGGCGGACCGGCCCGCCGCGGGCCGCGACAGCGCGACCTGCCCGCGGCGCATCACGGTGACGTGGTCCGCGAACCGGATCACCTCGTCGAGCCGGTGGGTCACGACCGCGACCGTGCGGCCCTCGCGCGCGAGGCGCCGGAGGGTCGCGTACAGCCCGTCGGCCTCGATCGGGGAGAGCACGGCCGTCGGCTCGTCGAGCAGGATCGCCCGGGCGCCGCGGTAGAGGACCCGCAGGATCTCGAGCTTCTGCCGCTCGCCCACGGTGAGCGCGGAGGTCGCCGCGTCGAGCGGGATCGAGAGCCCGGCGGCGCGCATGAGGGCGCCGGCGCGGGCGCGGGCGGCGGCGAGGTCGAGCCGCCCGCCGCCGCGCGTGGGCTCGCAGCCGAGCACGACGTTCTCGAGCGCAAGGAAGCTCCCGACGAGCATGAAGTGCTGGTGGACCATCCCCACGCCGCGGCGGGCGGCCTCGGCCGGCGTCGCCGGTTGGAGCGGGGCGCCGTCGACGCGGACGGCGCCGGCGTCGGGCGCGAGCACGCCGGCCGCGAGCTTGAGGAGCGTGGACTTGCCGGCGCCGTTCTCGCCGACGATGGCGTGGATCGCGCCGGGGGCGAGCCGGAGCGAGGCGCCGCGCACGGCGACGTGCGCGCCGTAGCGGAGGATCACGCCGTCGAGCTCGATCACCGCGCCGCCAGGGAAAGGCGGCGCGGGCACGCCCGAGGCCGGCGGCTCCGTCACGGCGCGGGGCTCCGGGGCGAGGGCGGCGGGGCGGAGGTGAGGGGTGGGCGACGCTGGGCGGCCACGCCGGCGATCAAGGGCCCGCGCCGGCGTGGCACCAGTCGCGCCGGCGCTGCTTGGAGGTCCGGATTCGCCCGAAGAGCGGCGCCGGGGACGGCGCGTCGCCCGCCCCTCGCCCGCCGCGAAGGTGCCTGCTCCTCGCGCGCCTGTACTAGCGTGCGCGCCCGTGCGCTCCCGCTTCCCGCTCGTGGCCGCCCTGTTCTTCGTCTCCGGCGCGACCGGCCTCCTCTACGAGGTCGCCTTCTCCAAGCTGCTCGCCTACGTCTTCGGCGCCACCGCCTACGCCGTGAGCACGGTCCTCGCCGCCTTCATGGGCGGCCTGGCCCTCGGCGCGCACCTCGGCGGCCGCCACGCCGCGGCCGCCCGCCGCCCGCTCGTCGTCTACGGCGCGCTCGAGGCGATCGTCGGCGCCATCTGCGCCGTCTCGCCGTTCCTGTTCGAGGCGCTGACCTCGGCCTACGTCGCCGTCGCCCGCGCCGCGCCGGACTCGCTCGCGCTGCTCACCGCGGCCCGCGCCGCGCTGACCGCCCTCGTGGTCGTCGTCCCCACGGTCGCGATGGGCGCCACGCTCCCGGTGCTCTCGCGCATCCTCCGCGCCGGCGCCGCGCCGGACGGCGCGCCCCCGGCCGAGCACGACGCCGCGCGCCGCCTCGCCTCGCTCTACGCCATCAACACGGCCGGCGGCGCGGCCGGCGCCCTCTCCGGCGCCTACGTGGTCCTCCCGCACCTCGGCATCCGCGGGGCGCTCTGGTCCGCGGCGATCGCCAACCTCACCCTCGGCGCCGTCGCGATCTCCGCCGGGCTCCGCGGCCCGGCGCTCGCCCCGCCCGCCGCCGCCGCGCCCGACGCCCGCGCGTCGTCCACGGCGCGCGCGTCGCGCGCCCCCCTCCCGCCCGCCGGCGGCCGCGGCGAGGCGTCGTTCCTGCTGCCGCTCGCGTTCGCCTCGGGCTTCCTGGTCTTCGCCGCCGAGGTGGTCGAGACGCACCTGCTCGCGCTGCTCATCGGCAACAGCGCCTACGCCTTCGGGCTGATGCTCGCCGTCTTCCTCGTCTGCCTCGCGGTGGGCGCCGCGCGCTCGCCGGCCCTCGCGCGGCGCCACGGCGAGGGCGCGCTCTGGCGCGGGCTCGTCGCCACGGCCCTCGCGCTGGCCGCCACCACCCCGCTCTGGGACCAGCTCCCGCGGCTCTTCGCCTTCGCGGGCAAGCACGTCGACGGCTGGGCCGGCCGCGAGGCGTGCCGCGCGCTCGCCGCGCTCGCGATCCTCGCGCTGCCCACGCTGTGCATGGGCACCACCTTCCCCCTCCTCCTCGCGCGCGCCGCCGCGCACGCCGACGTCGCCGCGCGCGTCGGCAGGCTGACCTCCGCGAACACCCTGGGCACGATCGCCGGCTCCATCATCACCGGCTACCTGATCCTCCCCGCGCTCGGCTCGGAGCGCGCCCTCTTCGCGATCGCGCTCGCCTTCGCCCTCACGGCGGTCCTCGCCGCCGCGCGCGCCCGCGCCGAGCTCCCCCGCGCCCTCGCGGCGGCCGCCGCCGCGGCCGCCCTCGCCGCGCTCGCGCCCCGCTGGGACATGGCCCGCCTCACGAGCGGCGCGAACGTCTACTTCGCCATGGGGCCGCGGCCCGAGCGCATCGACTTCGTGCGCGAGGACGTGCACGGCGGCGTCACCACCGTCGCGCACCTCGGCGGCGTCACGACCATGTACACGAACGGCAAGTTCCAGGGCGACGACGGCCCCGAGATGACGGCGCAGCGGCGGTTCGCGCACTTCCCCTCGCTCTTCGTCCGCCACCCGCGCGCGGCGCTCGTCATCGGCCTCGGCACCGGCACGACGACCGGCACCATCGCGGCCTACCCCTTCGAGCGCATCGACGTCGCCGAGATCTCGCCCGCGATCGTCGAGGCCTCCCGCCGCTTCTTCGCGGGCCCGAGCCTAAACGCCCTCGACGACCCCCGCGTCCGCCTCTCGCTCAACGACGGCCGGAACGAGCTGCTCGTCGCCGCCGAGGGCCGCTACGACCTCATCGCGATCGAGCTCACCAGCGTCTGGTTCGCGGGCGCCGCGAGCCTCTACAGCCGCGAGTTCTACGAGCTCGCCAGGTCCCGGCTCGCCGAGGGCGGCGTCCTCCAGCAGTGGGTGCAGCTCCACCACATCCGGCGGCGCGAGCTCGCCGTCGTGATCCGGACCATGCGCAGCGCCTTCCCCCACGTGGCGCTGTTCGTGGGCGGCGCGCAGGGCATCCTGGTCGCGAGCGCCGCGCCGCTCGTCGCCTCGGCGGCGCGCCTCGCGGCCCTCGACGCGCGCCCGGCGCTCCAGGCGACGCTCGCCGGCGCGCGGCTCGCGGACCTCCTCGACGATCTCGTGACCTCCGGCGACGACCTCGACCGCCTCGTCGCCGACGCGGCCGAGGACGGCGGGCCGATCCTGTCCACCGACGACAACCTCTACCTCGAGTACGCCACGCCGAAGGGCAACGTGCTCCCCTACGGCGCGTCGCTGGAGGCGGCGCTCGCGTTCCTCTCGCGGTACCGCACGCCGGCGCCGCGCGCGCGCCACCTCGGGCCCTGAGGGCGCTCAGGCGCCGTCGTCGGGCCCGCCCGCGCGCGCCACCGCGGGCCCGCGGGCGCTCAGGCGCCGCCGTCGGGCCCGCCCGCGCGCGCCACCGCGGGCCCGCGGGCGCTCAGCCCCCGCCCGCCGGCGCACCGCCCTTCGCGGGCGCCTCCTTGGCCGGCGCGCTCGGCTTGAGCGGCTCGCCCTCCGGCCCCGACGCCTCGACCGGCGGCTTGACCGGCACCGGCTTGATCTCGTCGCCGGTCGCCACGAAGGCCTTGCGGGGCGGGGGCGCCTTGGGATGCGCGGCCTGCTCCGCGCGCAGCTTGCGCTCCTCGAGGCTCAGCACCTCCAGCGCGAGCCCGCCCGCGTACGGGTCCTGCCCCTGGAACGGGCGCCCGTCCACCTCGGCCACGTGGAACTCGACCCGGCGGTTCTCGCTGCGCCCCGCCGCGATCTCGTTCGGCCCGAGCGGGCGCGACTCGCCGAAGCCGACCGCGATCAGCCGGATGTTCTCGACCCCGTGGTCGACCAGCCAGTCGGCGACCGCGAGCGCGCGCTTCGCGCTGAGCTCCTGGTTGTGCTCCTCGCTCGACTGCGCGTCGGTGTGCCCCTCGATCCGCAGCCGCGTCACCTCGGGGTGCTCCTTGAGGAACTGGAGCAGCGTCTCCAGCGTCTTCTCGCTGCCCGGCCGGATGGCCGCCTTGCTCGTCTCGAAGACGATCTTCCCCTGGATGTAGACCTGGCTCTCCCCGCCCTGCTCCGACCAGGGCTTCTCCGGGTACCAGCGCGGGAGCGGGCGCTGCTCGTCGGCGCGCGGCAGGTCCCGCGGCGGCAGCCGGTTGTCTCCGCACCCCTGCCCGGCGTGCGCGGCGGCCGCGAGCGCCACCGCGACCGCGAACGGCAGGGCGGTGCGGCCTGCCTGCTTCCTCTTCGAGTCCATCTCGCCCTGTAGCGTGTCAGAACCGGCGCTCGAACCGCAAGTAACCTGGCGGCGGCCTCGGGTCACCCCCGCGGGCGCCGGGCGGACCGGCGCCCGAGACGGCGTGTGGTAAAGGGAGGATCGCCATGTCCGCGCCGTCGCTCACGCCCGAGGGCTCCCCCATCGACACGAAGCTCGCCGGGCTGCGCGCCCGGCTCCGGGAGCTCGGCTCCGTCCTCGTCTGCTACTCCGGCGGGGTCGACAGCGCCTTCATCCTCGCGGTCGCCCACCAGGAGCTCGGCCCGGAGGCCGTCGGCATGACCGCGGTCTCGCCGAGCCTCGCGCCCGCCGAGAAGGAAGAGGCCGCGGCGATCGCCCGCCTCATCGGCGCCGACCACCGGCTCGTCGAGTCGTCCGAGATCGACGACCCGCGCTACGTGGCGAACAACCCCGACCGCTGCTTCCACTGCAAGAGCGAGCTCTACCGGATCGCCGCGCGCAAGCGCGCCGAGTGGGGGCTCGCGGCGATCCTGAACGGCACCAACACGGACGACCTCGGCGACTACCGCCCCGGGCTGGAGGCGGCGCGCGAGGCCGGCGTGGTGAGCCCCCTCGTCGAGCTCGGCTTCAGCAAGGCCGACGTGCGGGCCGGCGCGGCGCGCGTCGGCCTGCCCATCTGGGACAAGCCGGCCGCCGCCTGCCTCTCCAGCCGCATCCCCTACGGGACGAGCGTCACGCGCGAGCGGCTCGCGCAGATCGGCGGCTTCGAGGCCGCGCTGCGCGGCCTCGGGTTCCGCCAGGTCCGCGTCCGCTACCACGACGACCTCGCGCGCATCGAGCTCGACGCCGGCGAGCTCGCGCGCGCCGCCGAGCCGGCCGTGCGCGCCGAGGTCGTGGCCGCCGGCAAGCGGCACGGCTTCCGGTACGTGACGCTCGATCTCGGCGGGTACCGGACCGGCAGCCACAACGAGGTCCTCGTCGGCCGCGCCCTCAAGATCGTGAGCTGACGGCGGCCTCCGCCGGAGGATCCTGGTCATGGGACGCTTCGATCACCTCGCGACCCGGCCGATCCGCGGCCCGGCCGACATCTTCCGCTGGAAGGTCATCGACGCCATCGCCGGCAGGAACCGCAAAGATCCCGGGGGGTTCTCGACGCCCGCGCGGTCCTACGATCGCGCGCTCGTCGCGGGCGCCGCGCCGTCGCTCACCTGGATCGGCCACGCGTCCTTCCTCGTCACGCTGGGCGGCGCGCGGCTGCTCATCGACCCGATCTACCGCGACGGCCCCGGCCCGCTCCGCCGCCTCGCGCCGCCGGGCATCCCGCTCGGCGAGCTGCCGCCCATCGACGCGGTGCTGATCACCCACAACCACCGCGATCACCTCGACACGTGGACGCTGTCCCAGCTGGGCGGCGCGCCGGTCTACATCGCGCCGGTCGGCCACGAGGCGATCCTCCGCGAGGCGGGCGCCGAGCGGATCGTCGAGCTCGAGTGGTGGGGCAGGGCCGTGGTCGGCGGGGTGGAGATCACGCTCGTCCCTGCGCGCCACTGGTCGATGCGCTTCCCCTGGGACCGGAACGAGGCGCTCTGGGGCGGGTACCTGATGCGCGCCGCCGAGGGGACGGCGTATCACTCGGGCGACACCGCGTTCTTCGACGGCTTCGCGGAGATCGGCCGGCGCGCCGGCGCGATCGACTGGGCGATGCTGCCGATCGGGGCTTACGAGCCGCGGTGGTTCATGGAGCCCCAGCACATGTGCCCGGAGGAGGCGATCGAGGCGAGCGTCCTGCTCGGGGCGCGCCGCCTCGTGGCGATGCACTGGGGCACGTACCGGCTCACGGACGAGCCCCCCGGCGAGCCGCCGGAGCGGACGCGCGCCGGCTGGCAGGCGCGCGGGCTCCCGGAAGACGCGCTCTGGATCCTCGACGTGGGTGAGACGCGGGCGCTCGCCCGCTGAGCGGGCGCGATGGCGACCGGCGCGCGCCGTTTGGGGAGCGCCGCGCGCGCCGGCCGCGGTGCGCCTCGGCCGTCCGCCGGAGGGCGCGTCGGTCCGTCGCGCAGACCGCACGAAGCCTCTCCGGCAGGAGACCTCGAGCACGAGCCACAACAACTAGGCACGATCCAGAATGAGGAAGGAAAGCGAAAAACCATGAGAATTTGCCCTGAATAATCGCAATGCTCCGCGCCGGTGACATTGCGAGATTCGGCCGCAACCCTCGATTGACAGCGATGCGAAACCGGCCACAGGTAGCGACGACGCGCTGCCGGGCAAAGGCACCAGCGCACGAGCGTGCAGGAGCTGCTCAGGGGTCATGGACACGTCGTCCGCGAAGCTTCCGGCTTTCACCTACCTGACGGTCGAGAACGCGGCGCTTTACCGCGCCATCATGCGATCGTTCGTCGAGGCGCGGGAGCGCTTCGTGCTGCACCTCAGGCCGGCCGACGTCGGCCGCGCCGTCCGCGATGGCGGCCTCGACTCGGCCTCGGTCGAAGCGGCGCTCCAGAAGCTCTGCGAGTGGGGGAACCTGCAATCCCACCTGGACACGGCGGACGTCGCGACCGTCGAGGAGTTCTACCGGCCGCGCTTTCTTTACCAGCTCACGCCGCAAGGAGAGGCCGTGGAGCGCGCGGTGGGCGCCTACGTCGAGGCGCTCGCGCAGCGCGGCGAGCTGAAGGCCGCGGCGCTCGACGACATCCGCACGCTGCTCGAGAGCGTCGCGCGGATGCTCGCCGGGCCGGAGCTCGACGACAGCGCGGTCCACCTCGCGCTCTCGACGCTGCGCGCGCGCTTCGACGAGCTCACCACGCAGGCGCAGGCGTTCATGGGCAGCCTCCAGCGCAGCATCGATCTGCACGGGGCCGACGTGGCGAGCTTCCTCGCCTACAAGCAGCGCCTCATCGACTACCTCGAGCGCTTCGTCGGCCAGCTCGTCGTCGCGACGGCGGACATCGCGGAGCTGCTCGGCCGCGTCGACGCGGCAGCCGCGCGGTGGGCCGCGCGGATCGAGGGCCTGCGCGGCTGGTTCATCGGCCGCCCGGGCACGCCGTCCCAGGCGGAGGAGCTCCGGGCCCGCGCCCGCGCCGCGATCCCGGCCCTGCTCGCCGCGATCGCGAGCCTCCACGACCGCCGCTTCACCCGCAGCGACCGGGCGGCCGACCTCCGCGCCCTCGCCCGATGGTTCGCCGCGTCCCCGAGCGACGCCGACGCCCACCGGCTCTGGCGCGCCGCGTTCGCCCTCGCCTCGACCCGGCATCTCTTCGTCAACGAGGAGGCGATCGCCGAACGCGAAGGCGCGCCGGTCCCGGCCGCGCGGTCGTGGTTCGACGCGCCGCCGCTCCGCATCTCGCCGCGCCTCCGCGCCACCGGGCGGCACGCGCGGCCCGGGCGCCCGAGCGATGTCATCGACCGCTCCCGCGAGAAGGCGCTCCTCCTCGCCCAGCAGGACGAGGAAGCGCACGCGCTCCGCGCCGCGCGCGCCCAGCTCGCGACCGGCCGGCCCACGCGCCTGTCCCAGCTCGGCGAGCTCTCGCCCTTGGCCTTCGAGATGCTCCTCGACTGGCTCGGCGAGGCGCTCGCCGCCGGCGACGGCGAGATCCTCTCCGCGGACGGCGCGATCGCCATCTCGCTCTCGCCCACGCGCGACGGCCGGACCGCGACCATCACGACGCCCGCGGGCACGTTCAGCGGTCCGGATCACGTCATCACGCTGCGCGCCGTCGCGCCGGACGAGGCCGCCCCCGCGCCGCGCCGCGCGCCTCCGCCCGCGCCGGCGCCGCCGGAGGGCCCGTGACGCGCGCCCTCGAAGCCCAGGCGCGGCACGAGCAACAGCAGGCGATGCGAGCGCTCCTGAAGAGCCCGCTCCTGCCCGCGGCCGGCGCGCACGCCGCGTCGTTCCTGCTCGTGCGGCGCCACGCCGCGGCGCTGCGCGCCTGGTTCGCGCGCTTCCCCCGCTGGTCGCTGCACGTCGAGGTCGAGCAGGCGCGCCTCCGCAAGACCCCGGCCGACCTCGCCGACGGCACCCGCCCCGCGTTCGACCCCATCCATGGCACGCCCTTCACGCGGCGCCGCTACGTGCTGCTCTGCCTCGCGCTCCTCGCGCTGGACGGCGAAGATCGCCAGACCACGCTCGGGCGGCTCGCCGGGCGCGTGATGGGCTACTTCGCCGGAGATCCGGCGCTCGCCCAGGCCGGCACCTTCGCGCTCGACGTGCAGGACCAGCGGCGCGACCTCGTCCATGTCGTGCGCCTCCTCCTGGACCTGCGCGTGCTCGCGCGCGTCACGGGAGAGGAGCAGGGGTTCATCGCGGATCAGCGCCGCGACGTGCTCTACAACGTGAACCGGCCCGCGCTGGCCGCGATCCTGAGCGTGCGCCGCGGCCCGTCGACCGTCG
Source organism: Sorangium sp. So ce836 (assembly GCF_028553905.1). NCBI lineage: Bacteria > Pseudomonadati > Myxococcota > Polyangiales > Polyangiaceae > Sorangium > Sorangium sp. So ce836. Next base: position 9,949,746 of record NZ_CP102233.1, read on the forward strand.
AGACCGACGACCTCACCGCGCGGCTCGCGTGCCTCGTCGAGGAGCTCGCCCCGGAGACCGAGGACGGAAGGAACCAGGCGCTGCGCGCCCGCCTCTTCCGCAGGCTGCTCGACGATCCGGTCGTCTATTACGACGACCTCGGCCCGGACGAGCGCGCCTACCTCACGAGCCAGCGGCCGTTCATCGTCGGCGAGATCGAGGCGGCGACCGGGCTCGTGGCCGAGGCGCGGCGCGAGGGGCTCGCCATGGTCGATCCGCACGAGGAGCTCACCGACCTCGCCATGCCGGAGGAGGGCACCGAGGGCCACCTGACGCTGCTCGTCGCGGAGTGGCTCGCCGGCCGCGCGCGGAACGACGAGCGCGTCGGCCGGGCCGCGGTCGAGCAGCACGTGGCGAGCCTCATCGCCGTGCACCGAGGGCGCTGGAAGAAGGCGGCGACCGCGCCAGGCGCGGAGATCGAGCTCACCGACCTGGCGCTCACCCGGCTCACGGCGCTCCGACTCCTGCGCTGGACCCCGGCGGGCATCGAGCCGCTCCCGGCGCTCGCCCGGTACGCGGTCGCGGCGCCGGCCGGACCGCGGGCGCAGACGACGAGCACACGCGCGGCGACGCCGCCCGCCGAGCGGGCGCGGGAGCCGATGCCCACAACGACCGAAAGCGCGCCGTGATCCTGCCCTCGCCCTCGACCCGACGCTGGCAGCCGCTCCGCAGCGGGCTGCTCAACCTCTACCGCTACGACAACGAGGAGTTCCACTTCGAAGGGGGCCGGCTGCTCCTGCGAGGCAACAACGGCAGCGGCAAGTCGCGCGTGCTCGCGCTGCAGCTCCCCTTCCTGCTCGACGGCGAGGTGAGCCCGCATCGCCTGGAGCCGGACGCGGATCCGGCGAAGCGGATCGAGTGGAACCTGCTGCTCGGCCGCTACGAAGAGCGGCGCGGCTACACCTGGATCGAGCTCGGCCGGCGCGACGACGACGGGACCGAGCATTACCTGACGCTCGGCTGCGGCCTGCACGCCGTCGAGGGGCGCGGGCTCGCCGGCAAATGGCTGTTCGTCACCCAGAAGCGCGTCGGGCGCGACCTGTTCCTGCAGAGCGCGGGGGCCGCCATCGGCAAGGAGCGGCTCGAGGCGGAGATCGGCGACAGCGGCGACGTGTTCACGAGCGCCGCGGCCTACCGCGCCGCCGTCGATCGCCGGCTCTTCCGGCTGGGCGAGCGGTACGGCGCGCTGCTCGACCTCCTGATCCAGCTCCGGCAGCCGCAGCTCTCGCGCAAGCTCGACGAGGCGCAGCTCTCCAGGGCGCTGTCGAGCGCGCTGCCCCCCGTCCCGCCCGCGGTCGTGGCAGACCTCGCCGACTCGTTCCGGAGCCTGGAGGCGGATCGCGCGGGGCTCGACGGCTTCCTCGCGGCGAACGCGGCGTCGGCGGCGTTCCTCGACGAGTACCGCCGCTACATCCGGGTCGCGGCGCGGCGCCGCGCCGCCGGCGTGCGGGGCACGCACGCCGCCTACGAGGCCGCCATGCGGGAGCTGCGGGCCGCGGAGGCAGGGCTCGAGCGGGCGAAGGCCGGCGTGGAGGAGGCGGCGACGCGCGAGCAGGAGGCGTCGCTCGCGGAGCGCGGCGCGGCGCGCGAGGTCGAGACCCTGAGCCAGCGCCCCGAGATGGATCACGCCCGCGCGCTCGACGAGGCGCGCCGGGCGGCGGACGCCGCGGCCCGCGAGGCGGAGGTAGCGGAGCGCGACCTCCGCCTCGCCACGGCGCACGCCGAGCAGCGCGCGCGCGATCTCGAGGGCGCCGAGGCCGACGCGCGCGCCGAGCGCGGCGCGCTGGCCGAGGCGCTCGCCGTCGTCGAAGGCGCGGCCTCGGCCGTCGCGTTGGCGCCGCCGGCGCTGCCTGACGGCTGGGAAGCCGACCTGGAGCGCGCGCTGCCTTTCGCGCGCGCTCGCCTCGACGCCGACGTGACCGACCGCCGCCGGGGCGTCTCGCTCGTGCGCGGGCTCGACGTCGAGCTCGCGGCGGCGCGCGCCGCGCTGGAGCGCGCGAGGGCGGAGCTCTCGGCGGCCGCCGCGCGGCTCGAGCGCGCGCGGGAGCGGGCGCGCGGCGCAGAGGAGCAGCGGGAGAAAGAGGCGGACGCGCTCATCCTCGCCTGGCGCACATGGGCGGCGGGGCTCGCGGAGCTGCGCGTCTCCGGCGCGGAGGTCGAGGAGCTCTGCGACGCCCTCGCGGCGTGGTGCGAGCGCGGCGACGGCGAGGGCCCTGCGGCGCGGGTGGCGCACCGCGCGCTCGCCGACGTGCAGGGGCGGCTCGCGGCGGAGCGGGCCCTGGCCGACGGCGCCATCGCCGCGGCGGAGGCGGCGCGGCGCGCGCTCGAGGAAGAGCGGTCCGCGCTCGAGCGCGGCGCGCACCGCCCCCCGCCGCCGCCGCCTTCGCGCGCCCCGGACGCTCGCGAGGGGCGCCCTGGGGCGCCGCTGTGGCAGCTCTGCGAGTTCGCGCCCGAGCTCGGCACGGCCGCGCGCGCGGGCCTGGAGGCGGCCCTCGAGGCGGCCGGCCTGCTCGACGCATGGGTGACGCCCGACGGGCAGCTGCTCGCGGAGGGCGTGCTCGACACGGCGCTGTCGGGCGCCGGGGTTCCTGCGCTCCCGCGCGAGCGGCAGCTCGGCCGCTGGCTGCGCGCGGCGCCGGGCGAAGCCGGCGGCGCGGAAGTCACCGCGGGCGCCCCGCCGGTGCCGCCGGAGGTGGTGGACCTAGTGCTCGCGCTGGTCGGCGCCGGGCGCGGATCGGGGCGGGTCTGGGTCGACGTGTCGGGCAGCTTCGCGCTGGGGCCGCTGCACGGCGCGGGGGCCAAGGCAGAGGCGGAGCACATCGGTCAGGCCTCGCGGGAGGCGGCCCGGAGGCGGCGGCTCGCGGCGAACGAGGCCGAGCTCCGCGCGGCGGCGGCGGCTCGCGCCGCCGCGCGGGCGGCGCTCGCGGAGCTCGATCGCCGGGAGCGCGCCGCCCGGGATGAGGCGGCCCGGGCGCCGTCGGACGCCCTTTTGCGGGGCGCGCTCGCGGCGGAGCAGGTGGCGGCGGCAGGCGTCGCCGACGCGCGCGCGGCGGTGACCGCGGAGGAGGAGCGCGCGCTCGCGCGACAGCGGCGCGAGGCAGAGGCGCTCGCGGAGCGCGATCGGGCCGCCCGGGACCTGCGGCTCACGGCGTGGGTCGACGCGCTCGATCGGCACGACGCCGCGCTCGCCGCGCTGGAGCGGGCCGCGGCGGCGCTCTGGCCGACCGCGCGCGCCGCGGCGCTCGCGGCGCGCCGCGCGCGTCAGGCCGAGGAGGAAGCGCGGCTCGCCGCCGAGCGCGCCGCCGACCGCGGTGACGCGCGGCGGCGCGCCGTGGCCCGTCGCCACGACGCGGAGGTGCGCCGAGACACGCTGCAGCGGACGACGGGCGCGCGGGTCGAGGAGATCCTGCGCCAGCTCGCGGCGGCGCGAGCGCGGCACGAGGCGCTGAGCGCGGCGCTCGAGGTCGCGCAGAAGGCCCACGGCGACGCGCGCGTGGAGGAGGGGCGCGCGCACGAGAGGCTCAAGCCGCTCCGCGACGCCGTCGAACGGGCGACCGTCGAGCGGGCAAAGCAGATCGAGTCGCTCGCGGTGATGGCGCGGGAGCGCTTCCTCTCGGTGCTCGATCTCGCGGACGTGGAGCTCGCGGCGGACGTGGCCGCGGGGTGGTCGCCGACGCGGGCGGTCGAGGTGGCGCGGAGGATCGAGGCGTCGAGCGGCGATGTCGAGCACGACGACAGGGTGTGGGACCGGCTGCAGAGGGGCATTTTCCGGCACGTGGAGGCGCTGCGGGACGCGCTCTTGCCGCACGGCTATGGGCCGCAGACGACGAGCGAGGACGGGCTCATCGCGGTGACGGTGCCGTTCCAGGATCGGACGTGGGCCGTGCACGACCTCCAGCGGATGCTGGCGGACGAGGTGGCGCACCGCCGCATGATGCTGGACGCCCGGGAGCGGGAGGTGCTGGAGAACCACCTCATCGGCGAGGTCGCGAGCCACCTGCACGACCTCTTGCACCGGTGCGAGACGATGGTGCGCGACATGAACCAGGAGCTCGAGGCGCGGCCGACGAGCACGGGGATGAGGCTGCGCTTCTCGTGGGCGCCGCTCGCGGAGGGGCCGCCGGGGCTCCCGGAGGCGAGACAGCGGCTGATGCGCGCGGGCGGCACCTGGTCGCTCGCCGACCGCGAGCTGCTCGCGGGGTTCTTGAAGGCGCGCATCGAGGAGGTGCGCGCCCGGGACGAGGCGGCGAGCTGGCAGGAGCAGCTCGCGAGCGCGCTCGACTACCGCGCGTGGCACGCGTTCGCGGTGGAGCGCCACCAGGACGGCATCTGGAAGCGGCTGACGCGCCGCACGTACGGCACGGGCTCCGGCGGTGAGAAGGCGCTGGCGCTGACGATCCCGCAGTTCGCGGCGGCGGCCGCGCATTACCGCAGCGCGGATCCCCACGCGCCCCGGCTGATCCTGCTCGACGAGGCGTTCGTCGGCATCGACCCCGACATGCGCGCGAAGTGCATGGGGCTGCTCGCGGCGTTCGACCTGGACTTCGTGATGACGAGCGAGCGCGAGTGGGGGTGTTACGCGACGCTGCCCGGACTGTCGATCCACCAGCTCACGGTGAAGCCCGACATCGACGCCGTCGGGGTGACCCGGTGGGTGTGGAACGGGCGGGAGCGGGTGCGCGCGAGCGGCGCGGCAGCGCCGGCGGAGCCGCCGCGCGCCACGCCGGGGCCGATGTTCCGCGACGGCTCCTCGTGAGCGGCGACCGGCTGCGGAAGGTCCTCGGCGCGCCGGAGCTCGGGTGGATTATCGAGCAGGCGCGGCGGCGGCTGGAGCGCGGCCAGCCGCTGCGGGGCGCCGTCGTGCGGCGGAGCGCGCCGGCGGCGGCGGAGCGCGCCGCGGTGGAGCGCCTGCTAGGCCGGGTGATGCGCGGGACGGTCCTGTCGGTGTCGCTGGACGAGCTCGACCAGCTCCTGCGGGACGCGGAGATCTGCGCCGGCCTCGAGGCGGCGGTGGCGGCGCTCGCGGGGCCGGCGTGGGACCGCCGCGCGGAGGCGGCCCGAATCGAGGCGGCCTTCCGGGCGATCTTCGAGGAGGCCGCGGCGGCGTGTGATGGCCGGCCGGAGGTGGTCGCGTGGCTCGACGATCTGCGTGCGACCGGTCTCGTACGGCGGCTGTCTTGCGGCGATGTCGAGGTGGCGCGGCGTCTCCTGCGGCAGGGGGTGGAGGTCGTCCGCCGCTTGCCGGCCGAGGGCATCCCGCTCGCCGAGCTCGCGGCGTCGGCGACCGGCGACAGCCACGCGCTCGACGCAGGCGCGCCGCTCGGCGCGCTGGTGATCCGGTTCGCGGCGGCCGTCTCCGGGGTGCCGCGGTGGGCGCGCGCGGCGGAGCGGCGGGACGTGTGGGATCAGTCGGGCGTGCTGCTGGACGAGCTGAGCGCGCCGGTGCTGGTGCTCAACCTGGGTGCGGCGCCGGACAGCCTGGCCGGCCGGGTGCTGGCGATGCACGCGGAGGTCGGGGAGCCGTGCCGGCTCGCGGTCCGGCAGCTCCGGCGCGCGCCGCCGCGCTTCGATCTATCAGGCCGCGAGGTGTTCGTCTGCGAGAACCCTGCGATCCTCGCGGCGGCCGCCGATCATCTCGGCCCGCGCGGGGCGCCGCTCGTCTGCGTGGAGGGGCAGGTCCGGACCGCGGCGCGGCTCCTCCTGGAGCGCCTCCGCGGCGCCGGGGCCACGCTGCGGTACCACGGCGATTTCGACTGGGGCGGTCTCCGCATCGGGAACGTGGTGATCGGGTGCCACGGCGCCCTGCCATGGCGGTACGGCGCTGCGGACTACCGCGAAGCGCCGAAGGGGGCGGAGCTCGCCGGGGCGCCGGTGGCGGCGACCTGGGACGAGGCGCTCGGCGCCGCCATGCGCGAGGACGGGCGCGCGGTGCACGAGGAGGGGGTGGTGGTGGCGCTGCTCGCGGACCTGCGGGCCGCGGGCGCGCACTGATCAGCCATCACTGCCGTTGCCAGGAGCCAGTCTGCGGCCATCGACCCTCTTCATTGCGGTGGATGCGCCGGGCGCATGCGTCCTCTCGGGGTGATCACCGCGCCGAGTACAGCGCGAAAGATCCTCAAGCATCTCGCAAGGCCGAAGGCGAGGCCCTCGCATCGCTTCAGGAACGCCGCCGGTACACGCCGGAGCGGGCGTCGAGCTCGAGTCGTGCCGTCGGGCCTTCGCACAGCTTGGCGAGGTAGCTCTGCCGGAGCGTCGAGGGCTCACGTTGCAGCACCGCCGCGAGGGTCTCTGCGGTCATCGGTGTGTGCTCGCAGATCTCGACGATGAGCTCCTTCACAGCCGCGGCCTCCGATGCCTTCGCCCCCAGCGCCCGCACCCGATACTGGAGAGGAAGCGGCAGGCCCGTGATCTCAGGCCGAGGCGTCCATAGTGGCCGCGGTGGCCCTTGCGAGATGCCCCCAGGGCGAGGGAGGAAGAGCCCCAACTCGGCGCGAGACCGCTCGGGGACGTGGTGATCGACGACGCTGAAGCGCAGCCCGAGGAAGTCCTTGTCGGGCGCAAGCAAGCGCCGCATCGTCGCGTCCCACGCGGTCACGATCAGCTGAGCGGTGCCAGCGCGGATCGCCGCCTGGATCGCCTTGAACTCGCCGTCCTCTTCGATGTCTCTGGCGTGGCACCTCCACTTATCGCGGAGCCCTTGCCGCTTGTTGAGCCCGAGCAGCGCGATCGTCCAGCGCCCGAGATCGGTCAGGCCGACGGGGCCCCACCCGTCTGGGGCTAGATCGGGAGCGAAGCGAATGTGATCCAGAAGATCGATCCTCGACGGGTCGAGCAGCAGCGGACGCTCCGGGCCCGGCAGCTGCTCCAGCGAGGCGCCGTCGAGTCGCGCCGAACCAGACTCCAGAGGAAAGCGATTGCGCTTGTAGCCGGTGTTGCAGCTCGGGCAGAGAAGAACGAGGTTCTCCCACGTCCACGCGAGCCACCAGTACCGTTCCGTGTCCTTCTCCCAGTGTTCGCCGCCGGAGAGCCAATCGTCGAACCACGCGAAGAATTCGGCAGCGCCTGGCGGCTGCCCGACGACGGCCCAGCGGACGTCGTCTGCGTGCGTCTTCGGCCGGATGTGCTCGATCGGATACCCTTCGACGTCGAGCGGGAGCTCGCAGTACGCGCAGCGATAGCGCTGCCTCTTCGCCAGGAGCTCGCGGACGTCTCCCACATCGTACCCTTTGAAGTCGCCGGGCGCTCTCGGCCGGCGCCTGAAGCCCTCGTGAGGCTCGGCGCACGCGAGCCGCCAGGCTCGCTCCTCCGCCAGCGCTTCAGGCTCGTCTCCCCGATCGACCCCGATCACTCCGCGGCCTCGGCGCCGCCCGCGCGTGGCACTCGCGGACGAACGGCGATCCCCTCGCGCTTCATGATCCCCTCCAACCGGTCGATCTCGGCCTCGGCCTCGGCCGGGCGGTGCGGGTTCATGGCCAGGGTGCGCCAGGCGTCGAGCGTGCGCGCGAGATCGGTCGGGTAGAGGTCCCGGATCTCGAAGAACTCCTCGTACAGCTCGCTGCCGGTGAGGAGGCGCGGATCGCGGTCGGGGTGCCGCCACATGACGTCCCCGTCCTCCGGATCTCGCTCCAGGATGACGACCTCGTCGCGGCGGAGGCCGGTGAGCAGGATCGGCGAGTGCGTGGTCGCCACGAACTGGAGCCCGGGGAACGTACGCTGGAGCGCGCGGATGAAGCGCACCTGCCAAGCGGGGTGGAGGTAGAGGTCGATCTCGTCGATCAAGACGATGCCCTCCATCTCCCGTGGCTCGACGTACGAGCCTGCCTCGAGCAGCACGTGCCCGACGAGATCCGAGATCCAAGCGATGGTCGATTGATGCCCGTGGGCGAACCAGCTGGCAGGGAGCTTGACCCGCCTCGTGCCGATCTGCTCGACCCACCGATTGCGCTCGTTGAGATCGTACGTGCTCTGGACTCCGCCCCGGCCTCTCCGCTCGAGGTCGACGATCCCCGGCAGCACCGGATCGTCCCCCTGGGAGCCCTTGATGATCTGCTGCAGGATGGCGGTGTACGGGCCCTTGAGCTCCTCGGGGAGGATGTCGAGGAACCCGGGCCCGATGAGCGGTACGGGCTGGAATAGCGGGCGGAGCCGGTTGATGGAGGGCCAGTCCGGCGGCTTCTGCCCGGGCTGGGCATCGTCCGCGCGACGGAACATGCCGTAGCCGATGACGAACCAGTGGTTCAAGTCGCGAGCGCGGGCGGCGACGAGCGGATCGGTCGCCTCGGTCCCGGAGCCTTCGGGCTTGTCGCCCCGCAGCGGCGTGTACCAGGAGACCGCGCGCAGCGGATCGCGCCCGGGCGGGACACGCAGCTCGACGCCGAGCCCCTCAGGGCGCTTCCCGTCCGGCGCCAGCGGGCGCTCGCCGCGCTGCTGCCCGATCGGCCCGAAGCCGAACGTCGCGTCGATCGCCACGTCGCCCGCGCGGCGCATGTCGGGGAGCTGATCGCGGACCGCGTCGGCGAGGCTGATGGCGCCGGCATTTCCCGCCGCCGCGAGCGCGATGGCCTGCAAGATGGACGTCTTCCCGGTGCCGTTGCGCCCGATGAGTACGGTCCACGTCCGGGGCTGCCCGTCGCGCTCGAACGGGATCTTCACGTCCCGGAGCAGCCGGAGGTTGTGGATCGTGATCTCCCGGATCAGCATGCGCTCGGGTTATACCACGCACCCTGAGCCGGGGTTCACGCCGGCCGATCTCAAGCGGGGCGGGTCGAGAGCGACAGCCCCTCGCATGCCCATCTGGACACGCCGCATGCCCATCTGGACACGCCGCATGCCCATCTGGACACGCCGCACGCCCATCTGGACACGCCGCACGCCCACCCGGACACGCCGCACGCCCACCCGGACACGCCGCACGCCCACCCGGACACGCCGCACGCCCACCCGGACACGCCGCACGCCCACCCGGACACGCCGCACGCCCGCCCGGACACGCCGCACGCCCGCCCGGACACGCCGCACGCCCGCCCGGACACGCCGCACGCCCGCCCGGACACGCCGCTCCCCTGCCTGCGCGCCGTGCGGCAGCGCCGCGCGTCCGGCTCGCCCGCTGGCGCCGCCTCACATCAGCGATGACCGCGCGGCCTTCGCCCGCTCGTCGCGCTCCTTCAGGTGCTCCAGGATGATCACCGCCGTCTCCTCGATGGCGCGCCCGGTGACGTCGACCACCGGCCACTCCGGGTGCGCTGCGAAGAGCCGGCTCGCGTAGTCGAGCTCCTGCCGGACGTGCTCGCGCATCGCGTAGTTGGTCTCGGCCGGCATCCCCAGCTGGCGCAGGCGCGCCTGCCGGATCTCGCAGAGCTGGTCGATCCCGATGGTCAGGCCGACGACCCGGTCCTGGGGGGCATCCATGAGCTCGGGCGGCGGCGCCACGCCGAGCACGAGGGGAAAGTTCGCGACCTTGAGGCCGCGCTGCGCGAGCAGCGTCGACAGCGGCGTCTTCGACGTGCGGGAGACGCCGACGAGGACGATGTCCGCCCGCTTGAAGTTCCGCGGCTCCTTGCCGTCGTCGCTCTTCACCGCGAACTCCACCGCCTCGATGCGCCGGAAGTACTCCTCGCTCAGCGGCAGCATCGCGCTCGGCAGGTTGATCGGCTCCCGGTCGAGGAACGTGCCGAGCCGGACGATGAGCGAGCCGATCAGATCGATCGCCTCGATGTTCAGCTGGGCCGTCGAGGCGTGCACGAACTCGCGTAGCTCGGGGCTCACCACCGTGAACACCACGAGCGCGCCCTCCCGGGCCGCGCGCTCGAGCACCGGCCGCGCCACCTCGGGCGTGCGCACCCGGGTGTGGAGGCGGATCTGCACCCCCGCGTCCGGGTACTGGAGCAGCGCGGCGCGCACGGCCTTCTCGGCCGTCTCTCCCGTCGAGTCGCTCAGGACGTCGATGAACTTCGGCTTGTCCATGTCCGATGCCTCCGTCGCCGTGTCGGCGCAGGCGCTCGAGGCAGCGCTCGTGCCTCGGCGTTCAGCGGGACGCAGAGGATCGCCCGCGGGCGCGGGGCGGGTCAACCAAACAGCCCCTTGAGCTTGTCCATGAAGGTGACCTGCTGCGGCTGCACGCTCTCGCCGAGCTCCTTCGCCAGCTGGGAGATGAGCTCCTTCTGCGAGGCGGTGAGCTGCGTCGGCACCTCGACGCTCACCTCGACGAGCTGATCGCCACGCCCGCCGACGACGCGGCGCGGTATGCCCTTGCCCTTGATGCGGAGCACCGAGCCCGGCTGCGTGCCCGGGGGGATCCGCAGCCGGCCCTTGCCGTCGAGCGTCGGGATCTCCAGCTCGCCGCCGAGCGCCGCGCGCGCGAACGAGATCGGCACGGCGCACACCACGTCGTCGCCGACGCGGCGGAAGAGCTCGTGCGGCGCGACGCGGATGGTGAGCTCGAGGTCGCCCGGCCCGCGATCGGGGCGGACGGCGTTGCCGCCGCGCTCCACGAGCCGGGTCGCGCCGTTCTCCACGCCCGGGGGGATGGTCACCTCGATCGTCTTCTGCTTCGCCGCGAGGCCGGCGCCGCGGCACGTCTTGCACGGGTCGATCACGATCCGCCCCGTGCCGCGGCACTTCCCGCACGGTCGCTCGATCGCGATGGGGAACATCCCCTGCTGCATCCGGACGCGGCCGCGGCCCGCGCACGCCGCGCACCGCTCGGTCGACGAGCCGGGCGCCGAGCCCGAGCCGGCGCAGTCGCCGCACGGCTCGACGCGATCGTAGGTGATCTGCTTCGTGCAGCCGAACGCCGCCTCCTCGAAGCTGATCCGCACCTCTTTCTGGAGCGTCCCGCGGTCGCCCACCTTGATGCCGAGGGCGCCGAGCAGGTCGCCGAAGATGGCGTCCAGGTTGAGGTCCTGCATGTCGAAGGGGACGCCCTGGAAGCCCGAGCCGGCGGCGGCGCCGACGGCGGCGGGGCCGAACCGATCGAACGCCGCGCGCTTCTGCGGGTCGCTCAGGATCTGGTAGGCCGCGTTCAGCTCCTTGAAGCGGACGTGCGCGCCCTGGTCCCCCGGGTTCTTGTCGGGATGGTGCTGCGCGGCGAGCCGCCGGAAAGCGCTCTTGATTTCATCCTGCGTCGAGGAACGCTCGACGCCCAATACTTCGTACGGATCCCGCACGAGGTGCGAAATAGCATCGATCGCCCCCCCGGGACAGCGGCTACCGGCGGGGCTATCAGGCCGATTTCCGCTCGGCTCAGGCGAGCTCGCGCTTCATCACCTTGCCCGTCGGGTTGCGCGGCAGCGCGTCGACGAAGACGATCTCGCGCGGGACCTTGGGGCCCGCGAGCGCGGCGCGGCAGTGCGCCCTGATGTCGTCCTCGCTCGCGGACGCGCCGGGGCGCAGGGCGACGAACGCGCGCACCCGCTCCCCCCAGGCGCGATCCGGCGCGCCCACCACGGCGGCCTCGGCGACCGCCGGGTGATCGTGGAGCACCGCCTCGACCTCGGCGGGGTACACGTTCTCGCCGCCCGAGATGATGAGGTCCCGCTTGCGGCCTTCGATGTGGTAGCAGCCGCGCGCGTCGCGGCGCGCGAGGTCGCCGACCGAGAAGTAGCCGTCCAGCGTCGACGCGCGCGTGGCGCCGGGATCTCTGTGGTAGCCGGACACGAGCAGGGGGCTCCTCACGTAGAGCTCGCCCACCTCGCCGTCCCGGCACGGCTCGCCGTCCTCGCCCACGAGCAGGAGCGCGCTGCCGGCGACCGGGCGCCCGATGGTGCCCGGCGACGCGCGCAGATCCTCGGGGCCCGCGATCGTCACGATGCCCGTCTCGGTCGCGCCGTAGAAGTTGAAGAGCTTGTCGCCGAACACCCCCATGACCTCGGCCGCGAGCGCCGGCGGCAGCGGCGCGCCGCCCGTGAAGATCGCGGTGAGCGACGACGTGTCGTAGGCGCGGAGGCGCGCCTCGCCGAGCTCGAGCACGCGGTGGAGCATCGTCGGGACGACCGCCGTGGTGGTCACGCGGTAGCGCTGGATCGCCTCGAGGAAGAGCTCCGGATGGAACTCCGGCAAGATCACGATCGTCGCGCCGAGGACGAGCGACAGGTTCACGAAGCCGAACGCGGTGAGGTGGTAGAGCGGGCACACGGCGAGGTGCACGTCGCCCGCGCGCATCGGGGTCGCGCCGATCGCCCCGAGCGCCGACACGACGACCCCGCCGCCGAAGCCGCGCACCGCGCCCTTCGGCTTGCCGGTCGTGCCGGAGGTGTACATCACCACCGCGGCGCGCTCGCTCCGGTCCGGCGCGGCGCCGGGCTCGGCGAGCAGCTCGTCGAAGCGCGAGAAGCCCGGCGCGCCCTCGCCGACCGCGATCATGGCCTCGGGCGGGATCCCCTCGAGCCGCGGCGCGGCCTCGTGGATCACGTCGGCGATGTCGGCGTCGAACACGAGCAGCCGCGCCCCGGAGTGGCCGGCGAGGTACGAGAGCTCGGCCGGGGTCGATCGCCAGGAGGCCGTCACCACGGACGCGCCGACGCGGGCGAGCGCGATCTGGCACATCACGAACTCGGGGCGGTTCTTGAGCGCGAGCAGCACGGTCGCGCCCGGGCCCACGCCGCGGCGGTCGAGCCCGTGGCCGAGCCGCTCGATCGCCTCGTTCAGCGCGAAGAACGAGTAGACCCGATCCTCGGCCGGGGCCGTCGCCTCCCCCCCGGCCGCGCGGCGCCCGAGGCCCCGCGGGTCGATCACCGCGATGCGGTGCGGGCTGTTCTCGGCGTAGAACCGGAAGAGGAGCGACGGGTTCGCCCTGCCCTTCGCGAGCTCGCGCGCGAGGACCTTGAGCCCCGGCCAACGCAGCGCGGCGAGGAGCCCCGTCTGCGTCACCGCCCGCCCCGCGACGAGCGCCCCGTCCTTGAGCGCGGACGCCCTGCGCCGCCCGCTCGCGAGCGCCGCCCTGACATGACCGAGTTCCATGACCGGCGACTTTACTCTGGCCCTGGCGCGCCGTGGTAGGGTGGGGCCGTGACGGAGCCAGACCGCCGCACAGCCCATCGCGCCGCGATCGAGCTGAGCGTGGAGTACAAGCGACTCAACACGTTCTTCGCCGACTACACGCGCAACATCTCGAAGGGTGGGACCTTCATCCGCACGGAGCGCCCGCTCGCGGTGGGCACCGAGTTCGTCTTCGCCCTCTCCATCCGCAACCTGGCCGAGCCGCTCCGCCTCCGCGGCCGGGTGAAGTGGATCGTGATGCCCGCCGAGGCGACGGAGACGGCCCCGGCGGGGATGGGCATCGAGTTCCAGTACGCGAGCGACGCGGAGCGCGGCGCGACCGAGGCCGTGGTCGAGCAGCTGATGATGAACGAGCTCGGCGAGACGCTCGCCTCCAAGCTGCTCGGCCGCAGGCTCGGCGACGGCTCGCGGTAGCGCCGGGACAGAGCGCCCCGGGGGTGCGCGCACGCTGTGCCCGTGTACACTGCCCCGCAATGTCGCTGCCGACCCTGCCCCCCCGGCGCCGTCTCGCCCGGGGCCTCGCCGCGCTCGCCCTCGCGCTCTCTCCCCTCGCCTGCGCAGCCTCCGGCACGCCGGGGGCGAAGGGGCCGCCCGGCGCCGAAGGCCGCGCCGCCCCCGTCGAGGTCCGCGACGCCGATTTCTCCGCCAGCCTCTACACGATCGTGCGCGACGGCAAGCAGAGCCCGCAGCGCACGGGCCTGCTCATCGGCGTGGTCCGCCGGCAGCTCGCGCACGCCGCGGCGCGCTTCCACGCCGGGCGGGCCGACCGGGGCGTCGACAGCGTCCGCGGCGCGCTCTACCTGGTCCGTCCCGGCGAGGGCCACGCCGAGATGATCGACGCCGTGGGCGAGCGCGCCCTCGCCGGCGCGATCGAGCGGCTGAGCCCCCGCGGCGACGAGGGGCGGGTGCGGGCGCTCATGGAGCTCCGCGCCGCCGCGCTGCCGGCCGGCAGCCGGGCCCGCGCCGAGGTCGACGAGCACCTCACCGCGCTCGATCGCTGGATGAAGGACACGCGCACCGGCGGGCCGCTCGAGCAGCTCGGCATGGAGCAGCGCGCGTCCGTGACGCGCGCGCTCCTCGACAGCCGCCCGGAGGCGATCCAGCGCGCGGCCGCCGCCACCGCGGCGTGGATCGACCGCGCGATCGAGTTCAACATCGAGTACCGGCAAGGGGGGAAGCGGCCGGAGCGCGAGGAGGCGGTCGAGGCGGCGCGCGCGCTGGAGTCGGGCGGCGCGAGCATGGCCGCGCTGTTCCTGCGCTACGGGGACGCGAAGGGCGCGCTCGAGCAGATCGACCGCACGAGCGCGCGCCGGGTGATCCCGCCCGGCCTGTACGAGCGGATCCAGGCGGCGGCGTCCGACGGCGACGCGGTCTCGTGGCAGGCGCTCGCGGCGGCCTTCGCCAACCACGACACGCAGGAGCGCGACGCCGAGACCGGGATGCTGCAGGACCTGCTCGACGGGGCGATCTGGGGCACGGCCCTGGAGGCCTACCGGCGCGACCCGCAGAGCTACGACAGCGCCACGCTGCTCTCGCAGGTGATGATCCGCCTCGGCATGTCGGAAGTGACGCCGCTCCTCCTGGCCGGCGCGCTCGGCGACCGGCCGAGCGCCGGCGCGCTCGGGTCCGCGCTGGGGCTCGTGCTGAGCGCGCTCTCGGAGGAGGCGTCGAACGACGACTTCGAGGCCGCGCGGCGCACCTACAACGCCGCGGGGCCGCTGCTCGTGCTCGCCGACCGGGCGGCGCGCGGCGGCGCCGCGCTGGATCCGTCGGGCGCGCGCGTCCGGTCCCTCATGGCGTCGCTCGAGCTGCGCGCCGGCAACCTCGCCGGCGCGCTGCCGCTGCTCCGCGCGGCGACGGCGGCCGAGCCGACGGTCAACGGGCTCACGCTGCTCGCGATGGCCGAGCGGCAGTCCGGCGAGCTCCAGGCCGCGCTGGAGGACGTGCGGCGGGCGCTGGGCGCGCCGGACGCGCGCACCGCGCCGCTCGAGGTCATCCAGGCGCACCTGCTCGCCTTCGAGCTCCACCGCGAGGCCGGCACGCAGGACCGCGCCAAGGAGTCGCTCGACGCGGCGCTCACCGCCGCGCTCGACGCCCGGCAGCGCGCGCGGGATCCCGGCGCCAAGGCGCGGACGGAGCGGCTGCTCGCGCGCATCCTCGACGGCTACGGCGACGAGAAGGGCGCGACCCGGGCCTACGAGCGGGCGTTCGCCCTGGTGGCCGCCGAGCCGCCGCAGCTCGGCGCCACGATGCTCGACGCCGTGGGGCGCGCGCTCGTCGAGCGCGATCTCCCCGCCGCGCGGCGGGCGCTGAAGCGCGGCCTCGAGGCGAACCTGGACGAGGAGGATCTCGTCTACGGCGGGCTCTGGGTCCTCCTGCTGGAGCGCTCCCTCGGCGTCGCGACGGACGGCACCGCGGGCCGCGCGCTGGACAGCGCGGTGAGCCGCGCGTCCTGGACAGGAAAGCTCGCGGCGTGGGCGAACGGCAGGATCAGCGACGCGGATCTCGGCAAGCTCGCCCAGAACGCAGCGCAGCGCGTCGAGGCGCAATTTTACACGGCCATGGCCAAGAAGGCGGCCGGCGACGCGGGCGCGGACGAGCGGCTCCGGGCGGTGTCGAAGAGCCCCGTCATCGACCTGCTCGAGGTGCACCTCGCGCGCGAGATGCTGGCCCCCGAGCTGCGGATCGAGCTGCCCCGCAACGCGAGCCTCCCGTAGCGGCGCGGGCTGCGTCCGCGGCGAGATCCTTCCTTCAAGGTGGGATGTCGTCCCCGCGCCGGGCAGGTGGCGAGGGGGTCGGATGGTCGGCGCGCGGCGCGCGAAACCGCATGCGCGGAGAGAAAATGACTTCCACGCGTGCGCGCTCTTGTTCGATCATCGATTGATGTCCGATGACCGGAACGATCCGCTCGAGAAGCTCGCCTCCGCTCACCGGAGCCTGGAAGAGAACCTGAACGACCTCGCGCGCGCCGCGCGGGCGCTCGGCGATGCCCGCGGGCGGGCCGGCGCGCTCGAGGGCCTCTCCGGCGTGGTGGCCTACTTCGAGCGATCGATGAGCCGGCACCACGAGGACGAGGAGCGCTCGCTGTTCCCGCGGCTCGCGGTGCTGGAGGCCATCGCGCCGACGCTCGAGCGCCTCCGGCAGGAGCACAAGGCGCATCAGCGCGCGATCAACGAGCTGCGCGCCGCGATCGAGCGAGACGGCGGCGCCGAGGCGCTGGAGAAGCTCCCCCAGCTCATCGAGGACCTGCGCGCCGCGTACCATCGCCACGTGACCTGCGAGGAGCAGGAGGTGTTTCCGGCCGCTCGCCGGTTCCTGCAGGCCTCGGCCATGCAAGGGATCATGAACGAGATGGAGACGCGCCGGGGGCGCGGCGGGCAGGGCAACCCCGCCAAGGGGATCAGCGGGCGCCCGTACCGGCCCGGCGGGATGCGCAGGGGCCCGTGACGGCGCGGCGAGCTCGACGCGCTGCCCAGCGCGCGCTCGCCGAGCGGAAAGAGCGCCGCGCTGACTAAAACCGATCTTCGTTCGCGCGCTCCAGCGCCGCGCGCAGGTAGTTCTGCGCCCGCAGCGTGTACGCCCCGTCGGGGTGCTGGTCCAGGTGGCTGCGGAACGCGTCCGCCGACTGCATGAACTTCCCCAGCCGGTACAGGGTGATGCCGCGGGCGAGGTGCCTGGGATACGCCGGATCGAGCGCGGCGAGCTCGTCGATCTTCTTCAGGCGGTAGTGCTCCTCGGCGCGCTGCGCGTCCGCTGCCCGGAGCGCCGCCGCGGGCGAGCGCGGCCCCGGATCGCTCGCCTGCGAATCGAGGAGCGCCGCCGCGTCCGCGGCGGGAGGCGCCGCGAGCTCCTGCGCGCTCCTCCCGCTGAGCGGGTGCGACAGCAGGAACTTGTACAGCGCGCGCTCCTCGTCGAGCGCCACCCCGAACGGCGCGCGCCGCAGGCCCACGATCGCGTCCCAGCGCTTCTTGAACAGCGCCCCGAGCGCGGCGCGATCCAGGGCGACGCGGCGCGCCTCGTCGCCGCCGCGCGACCCCGCGGCCCCTGCCCTCAGCCACGCGTTGCGGCGGAGCAGCCCGGGGAAGTTGCCGCCGAGCTCGCGGAGCTCGTCGGACGCCTCGCCGGTCGCCTCGAAGCGGCGCACCTCGCGGACGAACGAGCTCATCTGGTAGGCGCGCAGCCGGAGCACCGCCTCGTCCCCCTGGGCGAGCGCGGGGCCGACGGCCTCGAGCACGCGCTTGCGGGCGGCGAGGAGCTCCGCCTCGGTGTGATCCGCGTCGGCGTCGACGATCCCGAACGCGCGGATGGCGGAGCCGAGCGCGCGCACCTCGGCGTCGAGCCCGAGCTGCTCGGCCTCGCGGGCGCGGGCGATGTCCGCGTCCCGCACCCGCGCGAGGGCCCGCGCGTCGGCGAGCGGCAGCGGCAGCTCGGCGGGCTCGACCGCGCGCGGCACCGCGAGGATCGCCGCGCAGCCCGCGATGAAGACGGCCACGAGCCCCGGCTCCCAGCCTTCGAGGTGCCGCCGCAAGCCGCGGCGCTCCGCCGCGCGCTCCTCGGTCCCGCGCGCGGGAAGAAATCGAAGACGACGAAGACGACGAAGAAGCCCACCGGCCGGGCCACGGGTCGACGGGGCCGAGCGCGGCTCCCGGCGCTTGACAGAGGCGCTCTCGGCTCGCGACATTGATCGTCTCCTCTGCGCCTCAGAATACCCCACGCGGCGACCTCCAGCGCCGCGCACCGAACCAGCGAGGAACGTGCGAGATCACCGCAAGCACCCGCGCAAGCCCATCGAGCTCTCGATCGCGTTCCGGATCGGCGACGGCCCGCGCATCGATGCGATATGCCGCGACATCAGCCTCGGCGGGATGTTCATCGAGACCACCTCGCCGGCTCCCTTCGGAGCGAGCATCGAGGTGCTGCTGTCGCTGGAGGGCCTGAAGCAGGCCGCCGCGATCCCGTCGGTCGTGCGCTGGACCACCCCCGAGGGGATGGGGGTGCAGTTCGGGGTGATGGGTGCGCGGGAGACCTACGCGCTCACGCAGCTCCTCGGCTCGCTCTGAGCCTCCGCGCGGCGGCCGCGCCGCGCTCCCCGCCGCGGCTGCGCTCAGTCCTCGAGGATGAAGGGGATGGCGAGCTGCATCGGGCCCCCCGCGAAGCGCCCCTGGTAGAGGCCCTCGGCGCACGCCTGCAGCGCGGGCCGGAGCGGCGGGTCGAAGCGCATGGCGGCGACGCTGCCGTCCGGGCGCACGGAGATGCGCAGCGTCGAGACGATCGACTTGCGGACCAGGGACGGGCCGCTCGCCGTCTCGCGCGCGAAACAGCTCGACAGCTGCGACTGCACGGACGCCGGCGTCAACGCCGGCGGGGGAGGCGTCGCCTGAGCCTCGGCGACCGGCGCCGCGGCCGCCGGCTCGATCGCCGGCGCGGGAGGCGGCTCGGCGACCGCCGAGGCGGGCGCGGCGGACGCTGCGGCGGGCTCCTCCACAGGAGCGACCATCGCACGGGCGGCGGATGCTGCGGCGGGCTCCTCCACAGGAGCGACCACCCCACGGGCCGCGGCGGCGCCGCTCGGCGGGCGCACGCCGGCGGTCGCGCCGGCGGTGGGCCGGGGCGGCGCGGGTGGACGCGCCGGCTCCGTCGGCGAGGCGGCGGGCGCGCCGTCCTCCGGCGCGGCGCTGCCCTCCGGCGCGGCGCTGCCCTCCGGCGCGGCGTTGCCCTCCGGCGCCGGGCGCTGGAGGAGGCGCGCCTCGCGGCCGCCGTCGAGCGAGAAGGTGCCGCGCGACGGACCGACGAGCAGGTGCGCGGTGGTCGCGCCGCGGTACGCCGCGGGACCGACCGCGACGGTGCCGTGCTCCACGTCGACCTCCACGCGATCCGCGAGGCGGGTCACCGTGAAGAGCGTGCCGTGCACCGCGACGCGGGTGCCGTCCACCTCGACGGCGAACGCCTCGACGAGGCCCTCCTCGGGCGCGCGCGTGACGACGTCGGCCCGCACCGAGCCACGCTCGAGCGCGATCACGTGGCCGACCCCCGCCGCGCCGACGGCGCGCACCACGGCGCGGCTGTTCGGCAGCAGCGTCCAGCGCACCGAGCCGACGTCGGCGAAGGAGATCGCGTGGGCGGCGGACTCGACGGCGTCGCCCGGCCGGAGGGCGCGAAAATCGAGATCGTCGGCCGCCCCGGCGGCCCTCGGCACGTCCGCGAGGTCGCGGGCGCGCGGCGGCGTCGACGTCGCCACGACGGGCGGGGCGGAGCGCCCGGCCGCGAGCACCGCGAACGCGATGGCCGCCGCGGCCGCCGCGAACGCGAGCGCGCGCCCGAGCGGCGACCGCCGCGGCGGAGCGGCGCGGCGCGGCGGAGCGGGCCGCTCGATGCGCGCGAACAGCTCGCGCTCGATCGCGTCCCAGCGGGGCTCCGGAGGCTCCTCGGCGCGGAGCAGCCGCTCCATGTGCTCCCGTGCCCGCTCGTACTGCTTTGCGCCGCTCACATGTCCTCCGCGTCGACAGCCGATCCATCCGCCGCGGGATACCCGCCGCCTCCCACCGAAACCCGAGCGCGCGCCGCCTCCGGACCTGCGCCGTCCGCCTTGTCCGCGCCGCCCTCGGCCAGCTCGGAGGCGAGCTGGGCGAGCGCGGGCTCGGCGCGCATCATCGCCTCGATCTCGCGGCGCGCATAGAACAGGCGCGTCCGGACGGTCAGGACCGGCGCGCCGACGATCTCCGCGATCTCGGTCGGCGCGATCCCCTCGAGCTCGTGGAGGACGTAGACGACCCGCTTCTTCTCGGGGAGGCGCTCCAGCACGCGACGGAATGCGTCAATCCTGCGGGCGCGGGCGGCGTCCTCGTCCGGGAGCATGCCGCGGTCGACCTCGAGCTCGACGCTGGGCTCGCCCGAGAACACCGGCCGGGAGCGCGCCGCGCGCCGGGCCATCAGCACGGCGTTGACCGTCACCCGGTGGAGCCACGTCGTGAACTTCGACTGCCCCCGGAAGTCCCCCAGGCTCCGGTGCACCTGGATGAACACCTCCTGGATGACGTCCTCGGCGTCGGCGGACGGCCCGAGCATCCGGAAGACGAGCCGCGCGACGTCGCGGCGATAGCGGCGGAAGATCTCGGCGAAAGCCGTGGGGTCTCCGCTCTGGAAGCGGCGGATCCACTCGCCCACGTCGTCGGGCTCGGTCACGGGCGGAAGCCTATCCGCCCCTTCGGCGCTCATGGAGCTCGATGGCGAGGCGACCGGCTCCGGACGGCGAGAGAGGTCGTCGCCAGCGGACGTCACATCGAGCGCCACGCGCGCGCCCTCGGCCTCCCGCGCGGGCAGCTCGTCGGCGCGGCCGCTCGGCGCACCCCAGGTGAGCGGGAACAAGAACGACCGCGAGAGGTGCGCCCAGAACGCCCCCGTCTCGACCGCCACGGTATGCACAAGGCCTCTGATGCGCCCGGCAGCCGGATCATTCAGGCCGCGGCGTGGCCTCGCGCGGCGCCTCCCCAGGCCCGCAATGGCGCCCGGAAACGCACAAAAGTTGTTCCTCCGGGCACATTGGCGCGACCTTCCAGCGCATGATCATCATCGCCGTGTCGCTGACCGTGGCCCTCGTGGCCGCCGACCTGTTCGAGCTGGGCTCCCGCCGTCGCGAGCGCGCATAGCGGCCGGCGTCAGGCCCCGACCGACAAAAAGGTGCCCGGCTTGAGCCCGCTTCGGCCTAGGGCCGACGTGCGCTCAAGCCGGGCGGCGGAAAGAGCCGTAGGGGTCCGGGCCGTCCGGTGGGATCAGCCCGCGGCCTCGGCGCCTTCCGCCGCGGCGCCACCCTTCTTCGGCAGGTCGAAGAGCGCCGACAGCTCGACCTTCTCCTGCTTCTTCTGCTCCAGGATGCGGTTGACCGCGCGCAGCACGCGCGTCTTCGCGGGGCCGCTGATCGGCTTGCCCTGCAACGCGGCGCTCAGCGTGCGGTCGGTCACCGGGCGGCCGCTGCGCGGCTTCTTGGCGCCGGCGGCCTCCTTCTTCTTCGCGGCGTCCTCGCTGCCGCGCGCCAGCCGCTTGGTCAGGCGGATCGCCCGATCCTCCGGCTGCAGCCGCTCGATCTTGACCGACGCCGCGATGATGCGGCGGGGGTCGATCTTCTTTTCCTTCAAGAAATCTTCGATCTTGGTGCCCATCGTCGTCACTTGCCCCGAAAGGGCGGCGACCCTATCACGGGCGATGTCGTCGTGCATCTGCGACGTTTACCCTGCGACGTTTAACCTTTGCGTCGCCCTGGGGTAGCTTGTCGCGATGACCCTCCTGGCCGAGCTCGACGAAGCCGCACGCGTCATTCACCAACGAATTCCTGCACTTCCGACCGTCGGTGTGGTGCTGGGCTCAGGGCTCGGGGGCTGGGGCGACGAGCTCTCCGGGCTCGTGAAGGTCCCCTACGCCGAGATCCCCGGCATGCCCCGGCCAGCCGTCGAGGGGCACGCCGGCTTTCTCTGCGCCGGGCGCGTCGGGGACGTGCCGGTCGCCTGCCTGCAGGGCCGCGCGCACCTCTACGAGGGGCACCCGCCGGCGAAGGCCGTGTTCGGCGTGCGCGTGCTCGCGCGGCTCGGCTGCCGCGCCGTGCTCCTGACGAACGCGGCCGGCGGCATCCACCCCGGCTTCGCCGCCGGCGATCTCATGCTGCTCATCGATCACCTGAACCTGATGGGGACGAACCCGCTCGTCGGGCCGAACGACGACGCGCTCGGCAAGCGCTTCCCCGACATGACGTACGCGCACGATCCCCGGCTGCTCGAGCTCGCGCGGGCGGCCGCGGGCGACGCCGGCGTCCAGCTGCGCGAGGGCGTCTACGCCGGGCTGCTCGGCCCGACGTACGAGACGCCGGCCGAGATCCGGATGCTGCGCACGCTCGGGGCAGACGCGGTCGGGATGAGCACCGTCCCGGAGATCATCGCGCTCCGGCACATGGGCGTGCCGGCCGCGGCGATCTCGTGCATCACGAACCTCGCGGCGGGCCTGACCCAGCGCGAGCTCGATCACAAGGAGGTCGAGGAGACCGCCCGGAGGACGCGCGCCCGGTTCACGGCGCTGCTCTCGGCGTGGGTCCGCCGCGTCGGCGCCGAGGCTGCGGCCGGGAGCGCGGCGTCGTGAGCCGCGCCCCGCAGGACCCCGGCGAACCGGCCGCCGCGGCCGAGGCGGCGCCGGCGATCGACTGGGACGCGCTCGACCGGGCGGCGCTCGCCGTCCGGGAGCGCGCGCACGCGCCGTACTCGGGCTACTGGGTGGGCGCGGCGATCCTCGTGCGATCGGGCCGCGTGTTCGCCGGCTGCAACGTCGAGAACGCCTCGTACGGGCTCGCCATCTGCGCCGAGCGCTCGGCCATCGTGCAGATGGTCGCGGCCGGCGAGCGCGATCCGATCGCGCTCACCGTCGCCACCAGCGGGCCCGTCCTCGGCAGCCCGTGCGGCATGTGCCGGCAGACCCTCGCCGAGTTCGCCGCCGATCTCCCGATCCGCCTCATCGCCGCCGGCGGCGGCGCGCCGCCCCGGCTCACCTCGCTGGCAGCGCTCCTGCCCGAGGCGTTCGGGGCGGCCGCACTCTCGCGCTGATCGCCCCGCGCGCCGCCCCCGCCAGCGAGCGCCGCCGGCTCACTCGACCGACAGCGCGTCGTTCTCCTCGATCTGCGACAGCGCGACGGCGAGCGCCTCCCGCGCGCGCTCCAGCGAGGCGCGGTCCTCGCCCCATTTCGAGCGCGCCTTCTGCAGGCGGGCCCGCTCGACGGCGAGCTGCTCGGCGAGCTGCTCGCCCTGCACCCTCAGGGTGTCGCGCTCCTCGGTCCGATGCGAGAGCTGCGCGCCGAGCTCGCTCTCCCGCTGCTCGGCCTCGGAGAGCCGGCCCTGGAGCGCCTCGACGTCGCGCGCCCGCTCGGCGAGCTCGCCCTGCAGGCGATCGCGCTCCCCGGTGCGGGCGGAGAGCTCGCCCGCGCGCTGCTCCAGCTGCTGCTCCAGATCGTGCGCCCGGGACTCGAGGTGCGCCACCTGGTTGCGCGCCTGCCCGAGCTCGGTGGAGAGCCCGCGGGCGTTCTCGTCCAGCTCGTGCTTCTGCGCCGCCCACGCGGCCTCGCGCACGGCGATCTCGGTCCTTTGCGCCTCGTGGAGATCGGCGAGCGCCTGCGCGTGCGCCGCCTCGATCTGCGCCTGCCGCTCGGCGGCGCGCGCCTCGAGGTCGGCCACCCGCGCCGCATGCGCCTGCTCGGCGGCGCGCACGGCCTGCTCGCGCTCCTCGACGAGCTCGCGCTCTCGCGCCGCGAGCCGCGCCGCGAAGTCGTCTCGCGCCGCCTCGAGCGCCCGCGCGTGCTCGTTCGCCTGCCCCTCGACGGCGCGCGCGTGCTCGCCCCGCAGCGCCTCCAGCGCGCCCGCGTGCTCGCGATCGCGCCGCTCCCTGTCGTCCGCGTGCTCGCGCCGCAGCGCCTCGACGGTCGCCGCGTGCTCGCCCCGCAGCGCCTCCAGCGCGGTCGCGTGCTCGCCCCGCAGCGCCTCGACGGCGGCCGCGTGCTCGCCCCGCAGCGCCTCGATGGCGGTCGCGTGCTCGCCCTGCTGCCGCTCGAGGGCGGCGACCTGCTCGGCCCGCGCCGCCTGCAGCGCTGCCGCGTGCTCCGCGCCCATCCGCTCGACGGCGGCGGCGTGCTCGGCGCGCGCCGCGTCCAGCGCCGCGGCGTGCTCCCGGTCGCGCCGCTCCGCCTCGCCCGCGTGCTCGCGCCGGAGCGCCTCGACGGCGGCCTCGTGCTCGCGCTGCGACGTCGCGACCGCCGCGTCGTGCTCCGCCCGCTGCCGATCCAGCGCCGCGGCGTGCTCCGCTCTCAGGCCATCCATCGCCGCGGCATGATCGGCCCTGAGCCGATCGACGGCGGCGGCGTGCTCCGCCCTCAGGCCGTCCATGGCTGCCGCGTGCTCCGCCCTCAGGCCGTCCGCCGCCGCCGCGTGCTCGGCCCTCGCTCGCTCGAGCGCCGCCGCGTGCTCGCCGGCCAGCTTGTCGATGGCCGCGGCGTGCTCGCCGGCCATCCTGTCGGCGGCCGCGCGGTGCTCGGCGGCCTGCTGCTCCGCGCGGGCGGCGTGCTCGGCGCTCAGCCGCTCGACCTCCGCCCGGTGCGCCGCGGCCGCCTGCTCGAAGCGCTCCCGCTCCGCCTGCGCGCTCTCCTCGAGCTCGCGCCGCGCCGACGCCTCCACGGCGGCGATCGCCTGCGCCCTCTCGTCCGCCGCGGAGCGCAGCGCCTCCGTGTGCGCGGCCTCCGCGTCCATCAGCGCTTGCCGGGCCGCCGACAGATCCGCGTCGCGGCCGGCGATCTGCGCCTGCAGCTTCTCGGCGCGCGCCCTGAAGTCGTCGGCGCGCTTCGCGGCGAGCTCCTTGTCGGCGCGCAGCGACGCCACCTGCGCGTCGAGGTCCTCGCTCGCGCGCTCGAGCTCCAGGATCCTGTCGACCTGGTCGGCCTTCTCCCGCTCGAGCGACAGCGCCTGATCCCGGAGCTCCAGGAGCTCCTTGTCCTTGCGCGACATCTGGTCGCGGAGCGCGAGGATCTCCTTGTCCTTCTTGTTCAGCGCCTCGCGAAGATCGAGGAACTCGCGGCTCGACACGCCGCCGGGCCTGATGCCGCTGCCGCCGGTCGCGGCCTTCGCCCTGAGCTCCTCGAGCTCGCGCCGCAGGCGGGCCGCCTCCTGGCTGCTGTCGCTCGTCGAGGAGAGCTCGCCCTCGAGGCGGAGCGACGTGGCGCGCGCGGCGGCCACCTCCTTCGTGAGGCGGACGATCTCGTCCTTGGACCTGTCCAGCTCGGCGCGCAGGCGCTCGATCTCGCCCGCGTCGGCGTCGGATCGCGGCGCCGGCGGCGCGGGGGTCATCCTGCCGCGCTCGGAGACGGGGGCGCGGTAGGCGCCGCCGCGCTCGGAGACAGGCGCGCGGTAGGCGCCGCCGCGATCGGAGACGGGCGCGCGGTAGGCGGCCACGGGCGACGAGCTCACCGGCGGCGGCGCCGAGGCCGGCAAGGGCGTGCTGGTGGACGTCGGCGTCCGCGCGGACGGCGCGGCCGAGGGCGTGCGCGTCGACGGCGCGACCGAGGGCGTGCGCGTCGACGGCGCGACCGAGGGCCTGACGTCGGTCCGCTCCTCCTCCTCGTCGCGGATCAACCGGGTGAACGCGCCGCCGATGAACTCCTCGATGTCCTCGTCCGACTTGCCGGAATCCGACCTCACCGCGGGCGCCTGCGGCGGCTTCGTCGGCCCTGTCGCCCGCGCGCGATCCTGCGCGACGGCGGCGGGCGGCGGCGGCGCGGCGGACGGCGGCCGCGGCGCGACGGACGGCGGCCTCGGCGGGGCCGGCGGCGGCGGCGGCGCGGCGGACGGCGGCCTCGGCGGCGGCGGCGGCGGCGGCGCGGCGGACGGCGGCCTCGGCGCGGCGGGCGGCGGCGGCGCGGCGCTCGCGGGCGTGCCGTTCGAGGACACCGCCGCCGTGATGATCGTGGGATCCCCCGAGTCCTCGTCGATGTCGGCCTCGAGCACCTCGGCCTCGTCGATCATGATCGGATCGGCCTCGGCCTCGTCGCCGTCGAGCGGGACGTAGTTGCGGATGTGCTCGAGGAGCTCGCCGAACGCGATCGGCTTGTGGATGTAGTCCTCCGCGCGCGTCCTGAGCTTGCGGTGCTGCTCGAACGTCTCCTCGCTCGACTCGCTCGACATGATGACGAGCGGGACGTCCTTGAGCTGCACGTCCTTCTTGAGCTTGTTGCAGACCGAGAAGCCGTTCATGCGCGGCAGCTCGATCGACAGGAGGATGAGGTCGGGGCGATCCGCCGCGGCGGCCTGCAGGCCGACGTTGCCGTCGTCGACGACCTGAACGGTGCAGCCGAGGCGGCCGAGTTCCGTGCGGAGCTCCCCGGCGAACGCCGGATCGCTCTCAAATACGAGGACTTTCGTCATGTTCCGGGTGTGCGCGGGTTCGGAGGGGAACCCAAGATATCGGCCCCCTTCGACGAGTGTCAAACACGAGGCTGGTTGCCTCGCTCAGGCCGTCCGGCCGACGACGCGCTGCGCGAAGCGCCGGACGAGGGCGAACCTGGACAGCCCCGCCATGGCTGCTGCCGGGCCGACGGCCGACAGCAGCCCACCCGCGCCCCCGCGGGTCAGGGCGGGGCGAAGTGGCCGGCCGGCTCGTCGCCGAAGCACAGGCCCATCTCGCGGGCCGTGACGACCGTGTCCGAGTCGAGGGGCACCGTCTTCGTCTTTCCCGCGACCTCGTCGAGGGGGACCAGCTCGATCCGGTTCGCCCGCAGCGCGACCATCCCGCTCCCGCAGTCCTCGACGAGGCAGCGCGCCGCGGCCGCGCCGAAGCGGAGCGCGAGCAAGCGGTCCGCCGTCGTGGGCCCCCCGCCGCGCTGCAGGTGGCCGAGCACCATCGAGCGCGCCTCCTTGCCCGTCCGGGCGGCGAGCTCCTTGGCGACGCGCTCGGCCACGCCCCCGAGGACGGCGGTGCGACGGAACGCGTCGCCCGCGTCCTTGATGATCAGCTCTCCCCCCTGCGAGTACGCCCCCTCCGCCGCCACCACGATGGAGAAGCGCCGCCCGCGCGACTCCCGGAGGCGGATCTTCTCGGCGATCGGCTCGTACCGGAACGGGATCTCCGGCATCAGGATGACGTCGGCGCCCCCGGCCATCCCGGCGTTGAGCGCGATCCAGCCCGCGTGCCGCCCCATCACCTCGACGACCATGATCCGCTCGTGCGCCTCGGTGGTGGTGTGGAGCCGATCGAGCGCCTCGGTCGCGATGGACACGGCCGTGTCGAAGCCGAACGTGATGTCCGTGCAGCACACGTCGTTGTCGATCGTCTTCGGCACGCCGATGACGAGGGGCAGACCGCGCTGGAGGAGCTCGTGCGCGATCCGCATCGAGCCGTCGCCGCCCACGGAGATGAGCGCGTCGAACCCCAGCGCGCGGAACCGCCGCACGAGATCCTCGGACCGATCCCGCGGCACGAGCCCGTGCTCGCCCGGCGTCGGGTAGTGGAACGGGTCGCCGCGGTTCGCGGTGCCCAGGATGGTGCCCCCGAGGTGCGCGATGCCCCGCACACGCTCGCGGTCCAGCCGGATGAGCCCGTCCGGCGAGTCGTCGAGCAACCCGCGGTAGCCCTGCCGGATCCCCCAGACCTCCCAGCCGCGCTCGATCGCGCCGAGCGTGGCCGCGCGGATCACAGCGTTGAGCCCGGGCGCGTCGCCGCCGCCGGTGCAGATAGCGATCTTACGTGCCGCCATGAGGCGGCCAGCATTGCGAGCCATCCTCGGCGACGCAATAGACATCTTCCCCGCCCGAGCCTCGACTGGAGAGGCGCGGGGCGCGCGCGACAGCCACGCTTCGCGCCGACGACGAACGACGGCGCGCGGCGCGCTGGAGGAGCGAAGACGCGTCCGCGAAGCGTGGTTCGCACCGGCGCGCGCGTCGTGTGGCCGGGCCCGCTCCGCGGCGCGCCTCGCGCCGGGAGCAGCGCCGCATGACGGTCGCGGGCGCCGGCGACAGGGTATAGGGGCATGCGCATGCGATCACCCCGGCTGCGCGCCCCCGTATGAACCGCGCCACCCTGATCCGAGGCATCCAGGTCATCGTCACGCTCACGCTCGCGTCGTTCGCGTACGTGCTCTACAGCGAGATCCACGACAAGCAGGAGAGCCTCGCCGCCGGGCTCGCGCACGTGCGGCCGGGCTGGCTGCTCGTCGGCGCCGTGCTGGCCCTGCAAGAGGGCGTGTTCGGAGGCCTCAGGATCTGGGTCCTCGGGCGCGTGCTCTGGCCCGGGCTCCGCGTGCGCACCGCTGTGACCTCGGAGTTCGTGCTGATGTTCTGCGCCGGCGTGACCCCGGGGCAGGCCGGCGCCGCGCCGTCGCAGGCCGCCGTGCTCGTCCACGGGGGCATGCGGCTCGTCGACGTGGCCACGGCGGAGCTGCTCACCGCCTCGTGCACGGTCTCGTTCTTCCTCCTCTCGGCCGTCGCCATCTTCGCGCTGCGGCAGAACGGGATGCTTGTCTTGCACGGGGGCCCGCAGATCGAGTGGCTGCTCTTCTTCACCATCACCATGTTCGGCTCGGCGCTCGTCGCGCTGATCTTCGCGGCGGCGTACCCGCCGCTGCTCAAGGCGATCGTCCGCGCGCTGTCGGTGCCGCTCGGGGGGCTCCTGCGCGCCGCGCTGCGGGTCGCCCGGCGCGTGCCCCGGCTGCGGGCCCGCGCCGACGCCGCGCTCGCCGCGCCCCACGCCACGACCGCGCGCGTCTTGCACAGCGTGGACGAGTTCCACAAGGGCTTCCGCATCTACATGCGCCGCGGCAAGCGCGCGTACGCCGCCGCGCTGCTGCTCACGTTCGGCTTCTTCTGCTCGCGGTTCGCCGTCGCCTACTTCATCCTGCTCGGGCTCGGCATCCCGACGACGCCCGCGACCTTCGTCTCGGTGGGCCCGCCGATCATGCAGATCATCCTGACGCAGACGGTGCTCAACTTCGCGCTCTACATGAGCCCCACGCCCGGCGCGAGCGGCGTCGCCGAGCTCGGCTCGAACGCGCTCATGTCGCCCTGGGTCGAGGGCGCGTTCGTGGTGCCGTACGTCGTCCTGTGGCGGGTGCTCACCCTGTTCCTCTGCATGTTCGTGGGGGGCATCTATGTCTTCCGCTACCTCGGCACCGACGTGCTCGAGGCGCGCGTGGAGGAGACGGAGGCGGAGAAGCGAGCGCTCGAGGCGGCGCGCGCCGCCGGCGCCTCGCCCGCCAGCGCGCCCGGGGGCGCCCCGCCTGCGAGCGTGTCGGAGGGAGGAGAGGAGGCCGCCGGCCGGCGGCGAGGCGCGGGGTGATGCGGGGAGGGCCGGCGCGGAGCGGCGCGCGCCGGCCGCGCCGCGGGATCAGCGCGCGGGGATGCGCACGGCCGCGAACTGGACGACCTTCCCGCGCCGCACCTTGAGGAGCGCCGTCGACCCCGCCTTGGCCTTGCCGATGGTGGCGCGGAGGCCGGCGACGTTCTTGATCGGGGCGCCGTTCACCTCGAGGATCACGTCGCCCACCTGGAGCTCCTGGGCGTCGACGCCCTGCGCGAACCCGTCGACCCGCACGCCGCCGCCGGCCACGTCCGAGACGTGGATGCCGAGCTGCTCGGCGCTCTGCTGCCGCTCGGGGCGCGCGCCCTGGCCCGGCCGCGCGCGGCCCTGCGCGTCGCCCTCCTCGTCCTGGAGCGCGTCCAGCTTGGCCCGGAGCTCCTGCCGCTTCTGGCCGCGCACCACGGTCACCTCGATCTCCGAGCCGGGCGCGTTGCGCGCGACGTTGCGCCGCAGCTCCTCGGCGTGGAGGATCGGGGTGCCGTTCACGTCGACGATCACGTCGCCCGGCTTGATGCCGGCGCGCGCGGCCGCCCCGCCCGGCTCGACATCGGCGACGAGCGCGCCCTTCGGCGCGTCCAGCTGGAGCGCCGCGGCGAGCTCGCGCGTGACGGGCTGGAACAGCAGGCCGAGCTTGCCGCGCTCGACGAAGCCCTTCTCGCGGAGCTGCGGGAGCACGTCCTTCAGCGCGTCGATCGGGATCGCGAAGCCGATGCCGTTCGCGCCCGCCCGGATCGCCGTGTTGATGCCCACGACCTCGCCCCGCCAGTTGAACAGCGGCCCGCCGCTGTTGCCCGGGTTGATCGAGGCGTCGGTCTGGATGAAGTCGTCGTACGGCCCCGCGCCGATCGCGCGCGCCTTCGCGCTGACGATGCCGAGCGTGACCGTGTGGCCGAGCCCGAACGGGTTGCCGACCGCGAGCACGTGCTCGCCGACCCGCAGCTGCTCGCTGTCGCCGAGCGGCGCCACGGGCAAGCCGGTCGCGCCCTTCAGGCGAAGGAGCGCCAGATCGAGCTTGGGATCGCGGCCGACGACCTCGGCCTCGAACTCCCGCTCGTCGGCGAGCCGGACGCGCACGCCGGAGGCCTCGTGGATGACGTGCTCGTTCGTCACGACGTAGCCGCTCGGATCGATGATGAAGCCGGTCCCGAGCGCCGTCTGCGTCGGCCGCGGGCCGCCCCGCGGGTTGAGCCGGCCGCCGCCGGGCGGGCCGAAGAAGAACTCGAAGGGGTCGAGCCCCTCGGGACCGCGGGACTCGTGCGTCGTCGTGATGTTGACGACCATCGGCTTGACCCGCTCGGACAGCGCCGCGACGTCGAAGGTGGCCGGCACCGGCGCCGGCGGGAGCGTCACGGTCGAGACGGGCGGCGGCGCCGCAGAGGGCGGCGCGGCGGCGGCGGCCTGGGTGGAAGGGGGCGTGGCGTGAGCCTGCTGGCCGCACCCGCCGAACGCCAGCGCCGCCATCGAGAGCAGCGCCAGGGCCGAGGCGCGAGAGCGATAGGAAACCGCTTGAATCATGGAATCTCCGTCGGGCAGTCGAAAGGTCCCGTCCTGCGTTCGGCGAACAGGGGACCGACTGCGTTCATTCCGCCGCACAAATAGCCCCACGAGGTCCGCTGACAAGGGCGCTCGCCGCGCGCCGGGCCGGGCGGGCGCCGCGCGCCAGCACGCCCGTCCCCGGCGGCACGCCGCGCCGGCGACGGTGTCCGTCGAGATTTGAGCCGCGGGCTCGGCAAGGCTGCTAGGGTGCGCGCTCCTGGAGGCGAGCGAGGGCGATGGGGAGCGACGACGGCCGGCTGCGAGGGCGCAAGATCGGGTTTCTTGGCGGCGGGAACATGGCGGAGGCGCTCATCCGAGGCCTGATCCAGGGCGGCGCCGTGGGCGCCGAGCAGATCAGGGCGAGCGATCTCAAGAGCGATCGGCTCTCGTTCCTCCACGCGCGGTACGGCATCGACACCACCGACGACAACGAGGCGCTCTGCCAGTGGGCCGACGTGCTCGTCATCGCCGTCAAGCCGCAGATCGTCGATCGGATCCTCGCGCCCATCTCGTCGGGGCTCGGCCGCGCGGACGTCGTCATCTCGGTGGCGGCCGGCGTGCCGATCGACGCGATCGAGGCGCGCCTGCCGGAGGGCGCGCGCGTCATCCGCAGCATGCCGAACACCGCCGCGATCGCGCTGGCCGGCGCCACGGCGATCGCCGCCGGGAGCCACGCCACGGGCGACGACGTCGAGATCGCGCGGGCCCTGTTCCAGGCGGTCGGCCGCGTGGTCGTGCTCGACGAGTCGCTGCTCGACGCGGTGACCGGCCTGTCGGGCAGCGGCCCCGCGTACGTCATGCTGATGATCGAGGCGCTGGCCGACGGCGGCGTGAAGGTCGGCCTCGGCCGCGACGCGGCGCTGCTGCTCGCGGCGCAGACCGTGTACGGCGCCGCCAAGCTGCAGCTCGAGACCGGCGAGCACCCCGGGCGCCTGAAGGACATGGTGACGAGCCCCGGCGGCACGGCGATCGCAGGGCTCCACACGCTGGAGGCCGGCGGGCTCCGGCGCACCTTGATCGACGCGGTCGAGGCCGCGTCGAACCGCTCGGCCGAGCTGGGTGCGCAGATGGCGCAGAAGCTCCGCCGCACCTGATCGCCCCGCGTCGCGATGCCGTCGAGGCGAGGCCTGCGGCGCCTCGATGACTCGATGAGCCGATAGCAAATTGCCACAGCTGCCACAGCGGGCCGCGACAGAGGCCCGCTCCGCGCTGCCCGGGACGTGACCGGCGCGGAGGTATTGGCGTCTGGACGTCCCTTGACTATGTTCGCCGCGTCGCAGCGGGACAGGCGATCGCCGGCGGCCGGGGGAACCCGGTCGCGGGAGGAAAGTCCGAGCTCCGCAGGGCAGGGTGCCGGGTAACGCCCGGTGAGAGCGATCTCGAGGAAAGTGCCACAGAGAACAGACCGCCGCGCCGCGCGCCTCGCGAGGGCGAGGAGCCTCCTGCCCGGACGGGCTGCGCTCCGAGCCTCCGCCGGCGCGCCGCGCGGCAAGGGTGAAACGGCGGGGTAAGAGCCCACCGCGCCCTTGGCAACAAGGGCGGCACGGCAAACCCCACCTGGAGCAAGGCCGCGTAGGGAGGCGTCCGCGGCGGCGACCGCCGTCACGGCAAGGGCTGCCCGCCCCAGGCCTCCGGGTTGGCTGCTTGAGGCGCGCGGCGACGCGCGTCCTAGAGGAATGATCGCCAGCGCGAGGGGGGCGACCCCCCGCGCAACAGAACTCGGCTTACGTCCCCTGCGACCACGGAGCCCCGCCCCGGCGGGGCTCCGTGCTTTTGTGCTCGCCCGCCGCTCACCTGTGGCAAGGCGCTACGCCGCCAGGGGCTGCAGGCGGTCGCGCAGCTTCTTCTTCGCGCGCGCCTCCAGCTGCCGAGCCCGCTCGCGCGACACCCCGAGGCGGCGGCCGATCTCGGCGAGCGACAGCTCCTCCTCCGGGTCGGCCATCATCCGGGTCTCGACGATGTACCGCTCGCGCGGGTCGAGGTTCTCCACGGCCTGCGTCAGCCGCTCGCGGAGCAGCGCCCCCTCCTCGGCGCGGGAGAAGCGCTCCTCCTGGTCCTGGTCGTCCGCCGGCAGGGTGTCGACCAGCGACCGGGCGCCGTCCTCGAACACCTTCGTGTCGAGCGAGACGTCCCGGGCCTCCAGCCGGTGCGCCATCTCCAGCACCTTCTCCGCGGGCGCGCCGAACTTCTCGGCCAGGAGCCGATCGCCCTCCTCCCCCTCGCCCACCAGGCCCGCGATGCGCGCCCGCTCCCGCCGCAGCCGGAAGAACATCTTCGAGCGCAGCGGGCCCGAGCCCACGCCGACCAGGCTCCAGGAGTGGATGACGTGGTTCAGGATGTACGCCCGGATCCAGTAGGCCGCGTAGGTCACGAAGCGATTTCCACGGTCAGGGTCGTACTTGCGGATCGCGTGGACGATCCCGAAGTTCCCCTCGGCGATGAGGTCGGCGAGCGGGATCCCGTACCGCCGGTAGCTGATCGCGATCGAGACGACATGCCTCAGGTTCGCGAGCGCGAGCGCGGCTGCGGCCTGCTCGTCGCCGTGGTCCCTCCACCGTCGAGCGAGCTCGACTTCTTCCTCGCGCGACAGCTCCGGGATCTGCCGAACATGCGTGATGTAGCGCGAAACCGCGCTGGCCTGATCTCGGGACGTTTGCACAGGGTTTCCTTCGAGGTCCGAAGACCCCGGTTCGGTTGTTGAGGCCGGCCGACGCCGGACCTCGGCTCCTGCGGCCGAGGCCGGCCGAAGCCGGACCTCGATCGCGTTGATCGCTTCGCCGGCACTTGCCGCCGAAGTGGTTGGTTCGAGATTCCGAAGAGAGCAGCCCACCCAGGCTGCGATGCAGCTGGCATGCCGCCCCGGGCGGGCAGCTTGTACACCGTGGCTGCGAAGCCATGGCGCACGCGGCTCAGGCTCGCCCGCGCGAGCGCTGGGGCAAAAAGGAGCCGCTAGAGAGCCGGGAAGGTCTCGATGCTCCGGGCGTACGCGCGCGTGGGGCCCGTGTGCATCTCACGTCGGCCGCTCCGCCGACGGGCGGAGCGAGCCAGGACGGACGCGAGGCTCAGGAGAGGCGCGAGCGCGCTCGGTCCGAGGGAATCGGACGGGAATCGGACGGGAACCGACGAGAGCGACGGGATCAGACGGAGAACGAGGAGCCGCAACCGCAGGTGCTCTTGACCGACGGGTTGCTGAACTTGAAGCCCGAGCCGTGGAGGCCTTCCACGTAGTCGATCTCGGTCCCGTCCAGGTACTGGAAGCTGAGCGGGTCGATGTAGAGCTTGATGCCGCGGTCCTCGAACTCCTCGTCGAACTCGGTCGGCTTGTCCTCGAAGTACAGGTCATAGGAGAAGCCGGCGCATCCGCCGCCCACGACGCGCAGGCGCAGCCCCTGCCCCAGCAGTTCCTCCGCGGTCGCGATCTCCATCACCTTCTCGGCTGCCTTCTGCGTGATCGTGATCATCCTGAATCTCCTCTGCGTGCTCTTTAGACCGGCGGGGGACGGCTGGTCCTGCCCGAGGGGACGCTCGCCCCGCTGGAGGGCGAACCGCGCGTGCGCTCGGCCGGCCGTGCCCTGGGGTGGGGTGCTCAGGGCTAGCCAAAGATACGCACCTTGAGCGATGTCCGCCAGTGCCTCAACCGGAACGGGGTACGCCTTCGACCTGACCGCCCGCTCGTCCAGGCAGGGCCTCCGTTCGCCCAGGGGATCCCGCCCTTCGCGCCGGTGAGGCCGCAGCTGAGGGCCGCTGTCCTCGACCGCCGCAGGCGAGGCTTGACGCCCGCCCGCCGGCCCGCCAGGATGTCATCCGTTCATCCGGATTGAGAGATACGAGTTGCCCGACCTCACGGCCACCACCGAGCTCCTCCGGCTCCTCAGCGACCCGACCCGCGTCCGCCTGCTCGCGCTGCTCGGCCGCGAGGAGCTGAGCGTCGCCGAGATCACCGACGTCACGCAGCTCGCGCAGTCCCGGGTCTCCACGCACCTCGGCAAGCTGCGGGAGGCCGGCCTGGTCAAGGACCGGCGCGACGGGGCGTCGTCCTTCTACGCGATGAGCCACGGCGCCATGCCCGAGGAGGCGCGGCGGGTCTGGGCGCTGCTCGAGGCGACCACGGAAGATCCGCTGATCGAGCAGGATCGCGAGCGCGTCCGCGAGGTCGTGCGGGCGCGCGCAGGCGGGGCGAGCTGGGCCGACTCGGTGGCCGGGCGCATGGAGCGGCACTACTCGCCGGGGCGGACCTGGGAGGCGTCGCTGCGCGGGCTGCTCGGCCTGATGTCCCTCGGCGACGTGCTCGACATCGCCTCCGGCGACGGCGCGCTGGCCGAGCTCGTCGCGCCGCGGTGCCGCGCGATGACCTGCCTCGACGCGAGCGAGACCGTGATCGAGGCCGCCCGGCTGCGCCTCGCGCGCCTCGGCAACGTCCGCTTCGCGCGCGGCGACATGCACGAGCTGCCGTTCGAGGCGGCGTCGTTCGATCAGGTGATGCTGATGAACTGCCTGACGTTCGCCCGGTCGCCCGCCCGCGCCGTCGCCGAGGCGGCGCGCGTGCTCCGGCCGGGCGGCGCGCTCGCGGGGGTGACGCTGAAGGCGCACCGGCACGAGATCGCGGCCGTCACGTACAGCCACGTGCGTTTCGGCTTCGAGCCGCGCGAGCTCCGGGCGATGCTCGAGGCCGCGGGCCTCGTCGTGGACGCCTGCGACGTGACCTCGCGCGAGAAGCGCCCGCCGCACTTCGAGGTGATCTCGATCCACGCCCGCAAGGAGGGCGCGGCCGAGGCCGCCCCGCCGGCCCGCGAGGGCGAGGAGACAGGGCCCCGGGCCGCGCGGCCCTCCCAGCAGGACGGCTGCCCCGCGGCCGCAGCACCCACGGTAAAGAAGCCCAGGAGAAGAGCAGAGCCATGAACGGAAGCGAACGCCCCGCGCGCCTCGAAGAGATCCTCGACAGCCGGATCCTGTGCCTCGACGGCGCGATGGGCACGATGATCCAGCGCTACCGCCTGGGCGAGGCCGACTACCGCGGCGAGCGCTTCCGCGACCACGAGATCGACCTCAAGGGCAACAGCGATCTCCTCGTGCTGACGCGGCCGGACGTCATCGCGGAGATCCACGGCGCGTACCTCGACGCCGGGGCCGACATCATCGAGACGAACACCTTCACGGGCACCTCGATCGCCCAGGCGGACTACCGGCTCGAGTCGCTCGCCTACGAGATCAACCTCACCGCGGCCCAGATCGCCCGGAAGGCGGCCGACGCGTGGACGGCGCGCACGCCCGACAAGCCGCGCTTCGTCGCGGGCTCGATGGGGCCGACGCCGAAGACGCTGTCGATCTCGCCGAGCGTGAACGACCCGTCGTTCCGCGCCGTCACCTTCGACGAGCTGCGGCGCGCGTTCGCCGAGCAGGTGCGCGGGCTCGTCGACGGGGGGGCCGACGCGCTGCTCGCGGAGACGTTCCTCGACACGCTGAACATGAAGGCGTGCCTCGTCGCGATGGAGGAGATCTTCGCCGAGAAGGGGCGGCGCCTGCCGATCATGCTCAGCGTGACGATCACCGACCGGAGCGGCAGGACGCTCGCCGGCCAGACGATCGACGCGTTCTGGACGAGCATCGAGCACGCGCGCCCGCTCAGCGTCGGCCTCAACTGCGCCCTCGGCGCCAGCGACATGCGGCCGTACCTCGTGGATCTCGCGAAGCTCGCCCGGGCGCGGGTGAGCTGCTACCCGAACGCGGGCCTGCCCAACGCGTTCGGCGAGTACGACGAGCAGCCGGAGACGACGTCGCGGCTGCTCGCGGAGTTCGCGGAGAGCGGCCTCGTGAACGTCGTCGGCGGCTGCTGCGGGACGACGCCGGACCACATCCGCGCGATCGTCCGGGCGGTGGCGGAGCGGAGGCCGCGGCCGCTGCCCACGGCGCGCGACGGCTTCGGGCGCTTCAGCGGCCTGGAGACGCTCGTCATCCGGCCCGACACGAACTTCCTGATGATCGGCGAGCGGACCAACGTGACCGGCTCGGCCCGGTTCATGGAGCTCATCAAGAAGGGCGACTTCACGACCGCGCTGGAGGTGGCGCTCGACCAGGTGCGCGGCGGGGCGAACATCCTCGACGTCAACATGGACGAGGGCATGCTCGACTCCGAGCAGGCGATGACGACGTTCTTGAACCTCATCGCCACCGAGCCCGAGATCGCCCGCATCCCGGTCATGATCGACAGCTCGAAGTGGTCGGTCATCGAGGCGGGGCTCAAGTGCATCCAGGGCAAGGGGATCGTCAACTCGATCAGCCTCAAGGAGGGGCCGGAGGACTTCCTCAAGAAGGCGCGCGTCATCCACCGCTACGGGGCGGGGGTCGTGGTGATGGCCTTCGACGAGATCGGCCAGGCCGAGACGGTGGAGCGGAAGGTCGCGATCTGCCAGCGCGCGTACAGGCTGCTCACCGAGGAGGCCGGCTTCGATCCGCAGGACATCATCTTCGACCCGAACATCCTCGCGATCGCGACCGGCATCGAGGAGCACAACGACTTCGCCAAGAACTTCATCGAGGCGACGCGGCTCATCAAGGCGACCTGCCCGGGGGCGCGCGTGAGCGGCGGCGTGTCGAACCTGTCGTTCTCGTTCCGCGGGAACAACGTCGTCCGCGAGGCGATGCACTCGGCCTTCCTGTACCACGCCATCCGGGCGGGCATGGACATGGGCATCGTGAACGCGGGGCAGCTCGCGGTCTACGAGGACATCCCGAAGGACCTGCTCGAGCGGGTGGAGGACGTCATCTTCAACCGGCGCCCGGACGCGACCGAGCGGCTCGTCGAGTTCGCCGAGCAGGTGAAGGGCAAGGGGAAGAAGAAGGAGCTCGACCTCGCCTGGCGCGAGGGCCCGGTCGAGGAGCGGCTGTCGCACGCGCTCGTGAAGGGGCTCGTCGACTTCATCGAGGCGGACGTGGAGGAGGCGCGGAAGAAGTACGAGAGGCCCCTCTCCATCATCGAGGGGCCGCTGATGGACGGGATGAAGATCGTCGGCGAGCTGTTCGGCGCCGGGAAGATGTTCCTCCCGCAGGTGGTGAAGAGCGCCCGCGTGATGAAGCGGGCCGTCGCGTACCTCCTGCCGTTGATGGAGGCCGAGAAGGCCGCCGGGGGCGGGACGTCGTTCCAGGGGAAGGTCGTGATGGCGACCGTGAAGGGCGACGTGCACGACATCGGCAAGAACATCGTGGGCGTGGTGCTCGGGTGCAACAACTACGAGGTGATCGACCTCGGCGTGATGGTGCCCCAGGACAGGATCCTCGAGACCGCGCTGAGCGAGAAGGCCGACATGATCGGGCTGAGCGGGCTGATCACGCCGTCGCTCGACGAGATGGTCAGCGTGGCGCGCGAGATGGAGCGGCGTGGCATCCGGCTGCCGCTGCTCATCGGCGGGGCGACGACGAGCCGGCAGCACACGGCGGTGAAGATCGCGCCGGAGTACGGCGGGACCGTGGTGCACGTGCTCGACGCGTCGCGGGCCGTGGGCGTGGTGTCGAGCCTGCTCGACCAGACGAACCGGCAGGCGTTCGACGCGCAGAACCGGCAGGAGCAGGCCAAGCTGCGCGAGCTCTTCGCCAGGAAGCGGGCGAAGCCGCTCGTGACGCTCGCCGCGGCGGACGAGGGGCGGCTCAAGATCGCGTGGCGGCCCGAGGACATCGCGGCGCCGTCGTTCACGGGGCGGCGCGTGGTGGACGACGTCCCGCTCTCCGAGATCGCGCGGTACATCGACTGGACGTTCTTCTTCACGGCGTGGGAGCTCAGGGGCCCGTTCCCGCAGATCCTGGAGCACCCGCAGTACGGCGAGGCGGCGCGCGAGCTGTTCGAGCACGCGCAGAAGGTGCTGCAGCGGATCATCGACGGCGCGTTGATCAAAGCGCGGGGCGTCTACGGGTTCTGGCCAGCGAGCGGCGAGCAGCGGGACATCGTGCTCTACGGCGACGAGGCGCGCTCGCGCGAGCTCCTCCGGCTCAACATGCTCCGGCAGCAGCAGGTGAAGGCCGCGGGCGGCGCCGAGGAGGACGGCGAGAAGGCCGTGGGCGGGGTGAAGCCGTACCTGTCGCTCGCCGACTTCGTGGCGCCGAGGGAGAGCGGGCTCGCCGATCACGTCGGCGCGTTCGCGGTGACGGCGGGGATCGGGCTGGATGAGATCGTGCGCGCCTACGAGAAGGACAAGGACGACTACAGCGCGATCATCGCGAAGGCGCTCGCGGACCGGCTCGCGGAGGCGTTCGCCGAGCTGCTCCACGAGCGGGCGCGGAAGGCGTGGGGATACGGCGCGGCAGAGGCGCTGAGCAACGAGGAGCTCGTCGCCGAGCGATACCGGGGGATCCGGCCGGCGTTCGGGTATCCGGCGTGCCCGGATCACACCGAGAAGCGCAAGCTGTTCGCGCTGCTCGACGCGCCCTCGGTCGGCATCGAGCTGACCGACACCTGCGCGATGACGCCGGCGGCGAGCGTGAGCGGCATCTACCTGGCGCACCCCGAGGCGCGGTATTTCATGGTGGGGCGCCTCGGCAGGGATCAGGTCGCGGACTACGCGAAGCGCAAGGGGATGACGCTCGAAGAGGCGGAGCGGTGGCTGTCGCCGAACCTCGGATACGATCCGGGAGCGAGCGGCGGCGCGTGAGATCCACGCGATAAGGCATGTGAGCCCTCGCGGCCGAAGCCGAGCACATCAAGCTCGTCCGCCCATTGTACAATTTTGCGTAGAGATCAGCGGCTGTTCTCGGCAGCGATCTTGAGGATAGCCGCGCGTCGAGCATTTCTGGTGGACGACAAACCGGATCCATGAGACCGTCCTAAAGCCATCTCTTCTGGACCAGTCCCGCCTGGTAGCGTTGGAGCTCCAACCGCTTTGGTCAGCGATGGACTTCCAGCCCGCTTTCGTGGAGGCGCGCCATGCCCGAGGCCGCACGCGTGGGTGACAACCACACCTGCAACATGGTGGATCCGAGCGGGACGCCGCACGTGGGCGGGCCGGTCAATCCGCCGGGCTCGCCGACGGTCATCACCAACAGCGTTGCGCAGGCGCGCGCGACCGATCGGCTCACGTGCGCCGTCCCGGCGCCGGACTTCATCGTGACCGGCGCAGGGAGCGTGCTCGTCGACGGGCTCCCTGCGGCGCGCAAGACGGACCGGACGATGCATGCTCCACCGGGGCAGATCATGATCGGCTCGCCTGACGTCCTCATCGGAGGCCCGACCGTCGGGGCGACCC
Organism: Sorangium sp. So ce836; assembly: GCF_028553905.1. NCBI lineage: Bacteria > Pseudomonadati > Myxococcota > Polyangiales > Polyangiaceae > Sorangium > Sorangium sp. So ce836. The sequence goes on from NZ_CP102233.1 coordinate 9,989,411, forward strand.
TCGGCAACCCCGCCGGCGGCAACACGACGTGCCAGGCGGCGGCGTCCGGGCGCAGCTCGGGGCGTACGCAGCAGTCTTACAACAACTGTGGGGTCGAATCCTCGCGGCAGCTCATCAATCAAGCGAACGGCTCGAGCGTCCGCGAGGACGCGCTGCTCGACGAGGCCATGCGCAATGGCGACGCGGACCAGGAGCGGCGGCGCTTCGACAGCGGGGGCACGAGCCCGGCGCAGCGCCAGTCGATCCTGGCGCGCAACGGGGTTCCGTCTACCCTGCAACCCAATACGATGGACAACATCACTCAGGCCGTCGCCGAACGCCGGGGCGTGATCACGTCGCACGACGTGTCCGTGCTCTGGGGACCAGGCAACAGCGGAGGCCACGCCGTGGTCGTCACCGGGCTCGAATACGATCAGAACGGCAACCTCATCAACGTCGTCATCAATGACACGGGCAGGTCGAGCGGAAACTGCCAGAACAGAGTTCCCGCCGCGCAATTCCGAAACTCCCTGCGGCCCGGGCGAGATATCAATGTCACCACCAACCCGATCTGGTAGGACGAGGCCGGGGAGGCGCTCGTGGCTGCTGGCGCTCGCGCTGTGCCTGGCCGTCTCGATCGGCTGCCGGAATCCACGAGGGGAACCCATGAGCTCGACGGGACCGTTCCAGTCAGCGCACGAGCTGCGGCAGATTGCAGGAAAGACCTCCGGCGCGGTGCTCCCGGACGAGGACGCCGACACGCTGCCCATCCCGGTCAAGGTGGATGGGGCGGTCGTCATCCTCATCATGTATTACCGGGAGCGAGGCCGGCCTGGTCAGCGCGTCGTGGCGCCGCCCCATTACGCGATGCACCTCGACGGCCGGACAGGGCGGGTCCTGAAGTTCTGGGCCGTCGTGCCCGAGGACCTCGGGATCAACGATCCAAGCGCCGCGGTCGAGGGAGTGGGGATCCCGCCGGGGATGAGCTCCGACGATTTCTTTCAGAAGCGGGAGCGCCTTCTCGCGATCTCGCCGGACGTGTGGGCCGCCTATGCGCGCGGGGCCGCCCCGACCGATCCGGCGGTGCGGCCGCTCGCGAGCGAGTACTGGTCGCTGTTCTCGCAGATCACGAAGCGCGAGGTGGCGCCGTTCTACCTGCAGGCGTCGCCGGACTTCTTCGCCTGGATTCGCGCGGCCACGTCGGCCGCGGCGCCTGGGCGGCCGTGAAGGCGCTGCCCAGGCTTCAGCCGATCGAGCTGCTGCAAAGGAAGGCATCGCTGGCCGCCCTGGGCGCGCTGCCCCTCTGCAATTACCAATCCCTGCCGGTCCCCGTACCCGGGCCGGGCGGTCTACGGGTCGCGTTCGTCTACGGGAGGTCGACTCCGCAGCTCGACGGCGGGCTGCTGATCCAGGCGCCGCGGTACATCGCGCTCGTCGACGCCGAGGCCGGCGCCGTCAAGGAGGTCCGGCTGCTCCCGGGAGGCACGGCGGACGAGCTCCCCTCACAGGCCGTGGCCGCACCGTCAGGCGCAGCCGAGTCGCGCGCGCGGCGGGCGCACCTGCTCGCCGGCTACGACGTGCTCATGCCCGAGTTCGCGGCTGGCAGGACGCACCTGCCCCCCGGCGCGGCGCGGGTCGCCGCCGAGTTCGAGCCCCTGTTCCGGCAGATGGCGGAGCAGCCGCTCCTTCCAGTTTACGCGGAGCTCGGCCAGTCGTTCTTCCGATGGCTGGCCGCGGCCGCGACGTGAACGCTCAGCGTTCGTGAGGTAGAGATGACTCGCCCACCCACGCGCCTGTCGAATTTCCTGCAGCACCGCGGCGCCTGCCCCGAGGCGGTGTTCTGGTCGAGGCAAGGGTCGAGCCTGGAGGAGCTCTGGTTACGCTGCCCGCGCCCGGAGTGGATGCTCTGGGCGATGGCCCAGCTGGGTTATCAGGGCAGCCGGCGGCTCCACCGCTTCGCGGCGCGCTGCGCGCGGCGGAACCTGGTTCTCCTCGCCGATCCGCGCAGCGCGCAGGCCATCGACGTCGCCGAGCGGCACGCGAACGCGCAGGTGGGAATCGAGGAGCTCCGGCGGGCCTTTCGCGCTGCGCAGGACGCCGCCGAGCAGGCCGCAGCCCGCCCGGGCTGGACGGCCGCGCTCGCGTGCGCGATGACGGCCACAGCCCGCGCGGCGCGGAACGACGCGCTCGACGCGGCGAGAGAGGCGTCGAGCTACGCCGCGCGCGCCGTGGCCTGGGACATCCATCGGGACGCGACGCTCGAGTCCGAGGAAGCCTGGCAGGCGGACGAGCTCCGGCAGATCGTGGGGAACGACATCGACAGGCTCATCCAGGTCGCAGCCTATGAATCCTACGGCCACGCCCCCTGACATCGTCCGCCGCGCCGCGCTCTGCCTCGCCGCGGCGTGCGCCGCGGTCGCCGCCGCGGCGAGGCCCGCGGCGGCGTGCGCCTCGGCTTACCCGCCGGACAAGTGGGTCCGTATCGCCAACGAGTCGGCGGTCATCGTGTGGGACGAGCGCGCGAAGGTGGAGCACTTCATCCGCCGCGCCACGTTCACCACGACGGCCGCGGATTTCGGGTTCATCGTGCCGACCCCGAGCCGCCCCGAGCTCGGGGAAATCCCCGACACCCTCTTTCAAGCCCTGGACGAGCGCGTGGCGCCGCGGGTGATCACGCAGGAGGACGTCGACGACGTCAGCGTCGGGTGCGCCTTGCTGGGGCGCGACAGCGACACGGCCAGCTCCTCGATCGCCGCCGCGCCGCCGGTGCAGGTGCTCGAGACGCGGCGGCTCGCGGGATACGACGTCGCGGTCCTGGAGGCGAGCAGCGCGGTCGCGCTGGCGCAGTGGCTGAAGGAGCACGGCTATGCCCTCCGGCCGTCGCTCGACGCGTGGCTCGCGCCGTACGTGAGCGCCCGCTGGAAGATCACCGCGTTCAAGTACGCGCCGGGGCCCGGCGGCGGCGCCGTCGCGAGCTCCGCCGTCCGCATGTCGTTCGCCACCGAACGCCCGTTCTTCCCGTACCGCGAGCCCGCCGACCAGCGCGAGGTGCCCGCCGGAGCGGCGGACGCGCAGCCGCCCGCGCGCCTGCTGCGCATCTTCTTCGTCGGCGGCGGGAAGGTCCAGGGCGTCCTCGGCGAGGGGCACGAGAGGTGGCCCGGCGAGGCGGTGTGGGCCGACGCATGGCCCCGCGACGAGGCGGCGGCGCTGCTCGGCGCGCTGGCCGGCGGCATCGCGCAGCCATGGCTCACGGCGTTCGAGGATCGCTCGAGCCCGCGGCCAGGCACCTCCGATGTCTATTTCAACCCGTCCGGCGACGCGGCGCCGCTCCACCCCGAGCCGATCCGCTTGGTCCGCGGGCGCACGCTCCGGCTGCCGCTCGAGCCGTTCGTGCTGGCCGCCGGCCTCGCGCTGTGGCTCGCGCTGCGATCCCCGCGCGCACAGCGCAGGTGACGAGGGCCTGTTCGCCCGCGCTGCACGGGCCGTGCTACCGTCGCTGCATGTCCGAAGCCGAGTGGTTCGCGCTCAATCGCACCGCCTGGAACGCGCGCACCCGCGTGCACCTGGCCTCGAAGTTCTATGACGTGGACGCGTTTCGAGCCGGCGCGAGCTCCCTGAAGCCGATCGAGCTCGAGCAGGTGGGGGACGTGCGCGACAAGACGCTCCTCCACCTGCAGTGCCATTTCGGCCAGGACACGCTCTCGTGGGCGCGCCGGGGCGCCCGCGCCACCGGGCTGGATCTCTCGGACGAGGCCGTCAGGGCCGCACGCGCGCTGGCCCAGGATCTCTCGCTGGATGCGCGCTTCGTCGAGGCCAACGTCTACGACGCTCCCACCGCCCTCGGGGGCGAGACGTTCGATATCGTCTTCACGTCGTACGGCGTCCTCGGCTGGCTCCCGGACATAGGGCGCTGGGCGCGCGCGGCCGCCGCGTGCCTCAAGCCGGGAGGCGTCCTCCACGTCATCGAGTTCCACCCCGCCGTCTGGATGTTCGACGACGCGTTCGAGCGCATCGATTACGCATACGACGGGCACGGAGAGCCGATCATCACGGAACAGACGGGCACGTACGCCGATCGCAACGCGCCCGTGAAGCTCCGGGAGGTCGGCTTCAATCATGGGATCGGGACGGTGGTGACAGCGCTGCTCGAGGCAGGCCTCACGCTGGAGCGGCTCCGGGAGCTCGACTGGTCGCCCTACGATATCTTCCCGGACATGGAGGAAGGGCCGCCCGGACAGTTCCGCATGAAGAAGTTCGGGCGCCGCCTCCCGCTCGTCTACGCGCTCGCGGCGCGACAGGGGCGCTGAGCGGAGCTGGGCGGCTTGTAAGCCGTATCGCCTCGATGCTAGGCTTTCCGCCGGGCGGGCCTGGAGGGCACCCTGCTTGGCGCGCCCCCGAAGGCGAGGCGACCCAGCTGCGGGAGGGGGCTCATGCCGGATTATCACGCTTCGGTGGAGGACTTCGCGGCGCTGCGCGCGTCGATGGATGATCCCTTCGGAGACCCGACGGCGTGCCTCGCCGGCGCGGGGCTCGACGAGCGGTCGTACGCGGAGCTCACCGGCGCGTGGCGCGCGCGGCTCGCCCTCGAGGGCGACGCCGGCCGCGAGCTCGGCCGACGCTTCGCCATCGCTTACCGGCAAGCCCAGACGGCGCGCCGCGCGCGCGCCGGGGGCGAGGACGGCGCGCCGCGCGCGGAGGACGCGCGGTTCTTGAGCCGCGACGCCCAGCCGTGGCGCGCCGAAGCGGCGCAGGTCGCGCTCGTTCCCTCCAGCGCGCCGTCGCCCCCGGAGCCTCCCGCGGCGCCGGCGCAACGAGCCGTCGCCGCGAGCACCGCGACCGACGAAGCCGGGCCGGCGAACGCCGCCGCGAGCAGCGCGGGCGGGCAGTGGGAGACATCGACGCTCCCCGTCTTCTCGCCCGAGCCGAGCGCGCCGGTCCTGCCCTTCATCTCCCCGGAGGCGCCGCGGGCGAGCCCGCCGCCTCCGGGCCCGCGCTCCCCGCTCGCGGGGCTGCCGTTCCAGCCGCGCCCCGCGGCGGAGATCGCGATCCCGCCGCAGCCCGCCGCGCCGGAGCACCTCGATGGCGCCGCGCCCGCGCCGGGCGCGCCCCCGCGCAAGCGGCTGATGCGCTTCGACCCGCAGACCGGGCAGCCGCTGCCGTACCCGGTCTGGGTCGACGTCGCGCCGGCCGCGGGCGAGGAGAGGAAGCGCTGATGCCCGGCAGACCGCTCTTTCCGGCGGAGCTGGAGATCGCGACCCGCGTCTTCAAGGCCACGCTGCCGTATCACAAGATCTTCATCACACCGGTCATCGGCATGCAATCCCGGCCGTTCACGTCGACCATCCCGCCGCTCGTCATCGGGATCGTGCCGGCGGCCTACACGATCAACGTGGGGTGGAACGGCTTCATCCACGGCATGGACACGGCGCAGCCAGCGACGCTCGTCCACGAGCTCACGCACGTCTGGCAAGGCGCGCACCGGCTCATCGCGTCTCAATACATGTGGGAATCGATCGCGCACCAGGCGATCGGCTGGATGACGGGCACGGACCCTTACCGCTACGCGCCCGGGCAGAGCTGGTCGAGCTACAACGCCGAGCAGCAGGCCAGCATCGTCGAGGACTGGTTCGTGCGAGGAGAGCGCACGGACGATCCGCTCTACCGCTACATCCGGGACGATATCCGCAGCCTGCTCTGGTTCATCTGACGAGGCGTGCATGACGGCGATGCGACCTGAGCCAGCGAGCCGGAGGAGCGAGGCCACGACCGCCGCCGTCGGCCTCGCGTTCCTCTCCGTGCTCCTCGTTTCCTGCTCTCCCCTCGCCCGCGTCCGCTCGCGGCTGGATCTGCCGGCATCGGTCGGCAGCCCGGATCGGCAAAAGCTGCACGTCACCTTCGCGGCATCCACCGCCGCAGGCCCGCTCGCCGCGCCTCCGCCTGGGATCGAGCCGCCGGAGCAGCGGCTCCTCGCCGAGGTGGAGGTCACGCCCGCCGCCTCGGGCTTCGACGTCGAGCTCAAGTTTCGCAAGCGGAGCGTTTACGTCAACTTGACAGGCTGGTACGATAGCAACGGTGACGGGAAGGTGAACGCCGGCGACGCCGTGGGCTCGCTGGGCCCTGCGCCGGTCCTCGCCACGGACAAGGGCGTTTTCAGCGGCAACCTCACCGTCACTCCCCCCATCGAGCTCAAGCCGGTGCTGTGACCTGATAGCGCGCTCCTCGGGTCGTGCGACGAACCTCAACGAGGCTTATGGCTGTCACGCTGTCGTTCCTTGATGCTCCGGACCCCGGTTTTCACCTTCTGTCGTACGAGCTCCGCGACGACATGAGCCGGCTGTTCAGCCTCGATCTCCTGGTCGAGTCGACGGACGCGGCCCTCGAGATGGCGTCCCTCGTCGGCCGGCGGGTCGCGCTCGATCTCGGCCCGGGGATCCAGCTGCCGCGCGTGACCGGGATCCTGCGCGAGGTCAAGGTGGTCTCCACGGAGACGAGCGGCGTCTCCCGCTATTTCCTCTACATCGTTCCCCCGCTCTGGCTGACCACGCGCAGGACCAATCACCGGATCTTCCAGGACCGGACCGCGGTGGAGATCGTGGACGACGTGCTCGCCGACTACGGCGGCCGCGTACCGGCCCTGATCAAGCGGCTCGGGGGGAGCTACCGCAAGCGCTCCTATTGCGCCCAGTACGGGGAGAGCGATCACGACTTCATCTTTCGCCTCCTGGCGGACGAGGGGATCGCGACCTGCTTCGATCACACCGCCGGCAGCCAGTGGGTGCTCGTCGATCAGACCGACAGCCTGACGCCCAAGCGCGACGCGCCGATCCCCTATGTCGAGCCCGCGCTCGGCAACGAGCCGCCCGTGCCGTCCGTGAGCGCGGTCGTGGTGACGGCCAAGATCAAGACCTCGGCTGTCGCCGTGCGCGACTATGATCACCTGAACCCGTCGTTCACCATCCAGGCGCGCTCCTCGGCCGAGGGGGCCGAGCTCTTCGTCGAGGAGAACGAGCTCGAGGCGTACACGTTCGAGGTCGGCGAGGCGCAGGACGAGGAGCAGGCGAAGGCCCGCGCTCAGCGGCTGCTCGAGGCGACGCGCGTGCCGGGGCGGAGGCTCGAGATCACGGCCAACGTGGCCATCGCGCCGGGCACCCGGGTACGCCTCGCGGGGCACGCGCGCGCCGACGTGAACGTCCCGCTGCTCGTGACCCGCACGGTCGTCGTCGGGCAGGAGCGCGGCGCGAGCCATCACATGGAGTGCATCGACGCCGCCGTGCCCTTCCGGCCGCGGCGCCTGCCGCGGCCGCGCATCATCGGCACGCAGACGGCGTTCGTCGTGCCGACCCACGCCGGCGACGAGATCGACGCCGACGCGCTCGGCCAGGTCAAGATCGAGTTTCGCTGGGACCGGCGCGGCCTCCGCGCAAACACCTCGCGCTACGTCCGCGTCTCGCAGGCGTGGGCCGGCATGGATTATGGCTTCATCTGCCTGCCGCGCGTGGGCGACGAGGTGGTCGTCGACTTCCTCGACGGCGACCCCGATCAGCCGATCATCGTCGGTCGCGTCCACAACGCGGTGAACGTGCGGCCGTTCAGCTCCCCCGCGGAGAGGACCATCTCGGTGTGGCGCTCGAAATCGTCGCCGGGCGGCGGGGGCTTCAACCAGATCCTCCTCGACGACAAGGCGGGGGCCGAGCGGCTCGAGCTGCACGCGCAGCTCGATTTCAAGTCGGAGACGGGCCGGGACGCCGTCACGCTCGTCGGGAACAACCAGACGAGCCGGATCAGCGGCAACTCGTCGACGACCGTCTCCGGGGCCCAGTCGATCGGCGCGGGCAGCACCAGCATCTCCACGGGGCCCTACCGGCTGACGGCGAGGTCCATCGACATGAAATCGCGGACCGACATCGAGAGCGTCGCCGTCAACATCCGGCGCGACGGCAGCCTCAACCACTTCGTCGACACCCATGGCTTCTGGATCGACGCCAAATCCGTCATGCAGGTGGTGACGCCGCGCTTCGTGGTCTTCTCCGGGGACATCGTGCTCGACGCGGGCGGGTCGAAGATCGAGATCTCGAGCGGCGGAATCAAGATCACGAGCGGCGGGACGATCGAGATCAACGGCGCGATCGTGGACGTCAAGGGCACGCCCATCAAGCTGAACTCCTGAGCGCCTATGAAGCTACTGGATCTTGAGGTCGAGAATTTCCTGGGGCTCCCGGACGGCCGGTACGCGTTCACGCACCCGACCACGGGCGCGCCGCTGCCGCTCGTGCTCGTCGGGGGCGGCCCCTCCTCGGGCAAGACATCGCTGCTCGAAGCGATCATCGCGCTGAAGGAGAGCGTCGGGAGCTATCATGTCCTGCCCGAGCCGTCGCGCCTGCTCCGGTCCGGGAAGCGGTCGGGGCAGGTCCGGGGGCGGTGGCTCTTGAGCCCAGAAGAGATGGCGAAGGCGGGATTGTCCGAGCCCACCTTCACGGCGGCGCTCGAGCTCGGCGGCGGCGAGGTGCGCGCCCCGGAGCCGGCGCTGGAGGCGCTGTTCAGCGCGTACAGCCGCGACCCCGCAGCCTGGAAAGCCGAATACTTTCCATGTGATCGGCGGCTCGTGCCGCGGGTGGGGCTCGCCCCGCCCGGCGAAGCGGACGGCGGCCGCCTGCGGCTCACCCGTCGGCCGGACAAGTATGCCGGCCTGGAGCAGGTTCTGATGCAGCACGCCGTCGAGGACGGCCTTCAGGCCATGGCACACGTCAAGGAGAGCGGGATCCTGCTCCGCGGCGATCAGCGCGACTCGCTCGCGCCCTACAAGGCCGCTGTCGCGGCGCTGTGCCCATGGCTGCGCCTGTCCGGCGTCGAGCCGCGGGGCGGCGCAGCGGCGCTATGGTTCGAGCGGGACAACGGCGCGCGGGTCGAGCTGTACAGCCTATCGCACGGCGAGCAGCAGGCCGTCCTGTTCGCCCTGGTCCACGTGTTCCTCGGGCTGCGCCGCGCGCTCGTCCTCATCGACGCGCCGGAGGCGCATATCCACCCGAGCGAGCAGAGCCGGCTGCTCCATGCGCTCGCGGGCCTCGGGGAGGACCACCAGATCATCGCCGCGACAGGATCGAGCGAGCTGCTCGGGAGCGTACCCCGCCATCAGACGCTCCTTTGCAGATCGAAGCACGGCTGAACGGCAGCGCGAGGTGACCTATGCCGAGGCGCGTCGAGCGCCGCGACGTCGAGGATCAGGCAGCCTCCGGCATGCTCACGCGTCCTGCGGCGCGCGCGGTCGTCGCGCACCTGGAGGTCGTAGAGTCGGATCGCTGTCATGGGTCGCCGTCTTCCAGGCGAGCCGCCCGCCGCCGCAAGCCTCGCGCACGCTCACGGCGCCGCCGCGCCGCCGGCCGCCTTGGCGTACGAGCTGCCCGCCGGCGCCGTGAGGTGCGGGTTTCTCTCGACCTCCTCCGCGGCCGCCGCGGACCAGCGCGCCATCGCCGGGAGCGACGTGATGGTGCCCGCATAGGCCCGCGCGACCTCATCGATCTCGACGTCGTACGAGAGCAGGCGCGTCACCACGGGCGCGAACATCGCGTCGGCGATCGAGAAGGCGCCGAACAGGAACGGTCCGCCCTTGCCGAACCGAGAGCGGCAGTCGCGGAAGATCTCGAGGACGCGCGCGACGTCGCGGGCGGCGCCGCCCGAGATCGCGCGCCGCGGGTACCGCCGCGCGACGTCCATCGGCAGCTCCCGGCGCAGGTCGGCGAAGCCGGCGTGCATCTCGCTGCTGACCGCGCGCGCGATCGCGCGGGCCTCGCGCCCCTCGGGCCACAGCCGCGCGCCGGGGAACGCCTCGGCCACGTACTCGCAGATGGCGAGCGACTCCCACACGACGAGCTCGCCGTGGCGCAGGGCGGGCACCTTGCGCGTCGGCGAATGCTGCGCCACCCGATCGACCCAGTCGGGGAGCTCGTACGGGATGACGTGCTCCTCGAACGGGACGCCCGCGTGGGACATCGCGAGCCACGGCCTGAGCGACCAGGACGAGAGGTTCTTGCTGCCGATGTACAGGTGAAGCGCAGGGGTGCTCATCGTTTCGTCTCCTTGTTTCGTCGGGCCTTGCGGGGCGCGGCGCGGGGGCTCCGGTCGTCGCCCGGGCCGCTCGCGGGCTGCGGAGGGGGAGGGTCGCCGCAAAGGACGGCGCGCTCCTCGGTCAGCATGCCCGCGAGGGCGTCCAGCACCGCGCGGACGCGGGGCGCGTGCTGGAGGTCGCGGTGGACGGTGAGCCAGACGGCGCGGCGGGGCTCGTCCGGCAGGGGGATGCGCGCGAGGTCCGGCTCGTGGTCGCCGATGAAGCACGGCAGGAGCGCGACGCCGATCCCGGCGCGCGCGGCGCCGAGCATGCACGCCGTGCTGTTGCTCCGGAGGACGCACGGGCCCCCTGCGGCCATGCGCTCGAACCAGACGTGCTCCGGCGGCATCGCGCCGGGCGCCTCGATGCCGATGCGCGCGTGCGCCGGGAGATCGGCCGCGGTGGGCGCGCCGCGGCGCTCGATGTAGGCGCGCGCGCCGTACACCGCCCAGCCGACGACCCCCGCTTTCCGGACCACGAGGCCGCCCTCGGTCGAGCGGAAGAACCGGACCGCGATGTCCGCTTCCCGCCGGGAGAGATCGAGCGCTCGGATCGCGGTCACGAGCTCGACCGAGATCCCCGGGTGCGCCGCGTGGAGCGCGCCGAGCCGGGGGGCGATGAAGCGGCTGCCGAACGCCTCGGCGGCCGTCACGCGCACGGTGCCCGTGAGGCGCTGGTCGCGGCCGAGGCTCCCGCGCTCGATGGCGAGGATCGCCTCCTCGACGCGCGCGACGTCGGGGATCAGGCCGAGGCCGTCGTTCGTGAGCGCGTATCCGGAGGGCGATCGCACGAAGAGCCGCACGCCGAGCGCCGCCTCGAGCGCCTCGACCCGGCGGCCCACGGTCGTGTGATCGACGCCGAGCGCGCGGCCGGCGCCGGCGAGGGAGCCCGCCCGGGAGAGGGCGAGGAGATACCGCAGGTCGTCCCAGCTCATCACGATGCGACTCTCCCGGCCACGTCACGCCCGAGCATGCGCTCGCGGCAGCGTACCGGGGAGCCGGCAAATGTGCGCGCCGTATGTGCAAAAATGCACAGTAGGGGTGTGCGCGAGTGCGCTCCCCGTTTGGGCGGCTCTTCTGGTGATGCGGGAGGGCTGCCGCGCGACCTCCTCCCTCCCTGGGGGCCTCACGTCATTTTTCCGTTCTCCCCCTCAGACATCGGTAGCCCGTGGGAAGGCCGATCACTCCTCGGCGGCGTCTTGCGCGAACGAGTTGGGCCAGCAGCTGTAAGCGTTGTAGTGGATCCCGTTGCAGTAGAAGTTGACACCCCACAAGCAGGCGTTGATGTCATGCCAGACGCCGTTACAGCAAGCGAAACACCGGTTGCCAGAGCACGTCGAGAAGCCATCCGTGCACGCTGCCAAGCTCGACGTGGCAAGCTCAGCATCGCTCCCGCCGCGCGCGAGGGCGTCCATCGACCGCGCGCCCTCACAGTGGCCGCCCTCAGGCGACGCAGGCACGAAATCGGAGCCGGCGCGGTGCGAGATATCGACGGCGGGGATCAACGCCTGCGCCGCCTCGCCAACAGCTCCGTCATCGGCCGCAGGGTCGACAATGCAGCCGCACAGGCTCACCACCACCGCGAGGATGCTGCAGTGACTGAATTTCATGAGACGTCCTCCTCCTTGTTCCGGCAACCGAACGCGCGCCGTCCAGCGCTCGAGCGCTGCTGACATCGACGAATCGTCGCATCGCGTTCGTCCCCCAGAAAACGCACCAAACTGGTAACCCGGAACACATGTTCCCGTCAAGGGAATTCATTCCGTCAGGCCACGTCCCGCAACACTTGAGTTGAGAGATTGCTTCTCTCTTGCGAAGTTCGCGCGGCGGGCTGATGAGTCTGCCACGCGAGGAGCCCTCGAACGCGGACGGAGGCATTCCGCCTCACGGCCGCTCACCCCGCGGTAGCCCCTGGCGCGCCACGCCGCCGCGACGCTCCATTCACGCCGCGTGCGCCGCGGCGCCCCGCTCGGCACAGCGCCTGTGCGACAGCGAGCGTCGCGGCGCGGAGCGCCGCTCACGCGCACAGGACGCGCTCGTCGACCGGGAGCCGCGCGCTGCGCTCGGGGTGCGCGAATGTGCCGGGCGATCGCAGCGCGTCGCAGAGGCCCGCGTCGGCCAGCGCGACGAGCGCGCCCGGCGCGGCGGGCAGCGGGCCCTCGCACGGGACGAGGTGCACCAGCGCGTGGACCGTCGGACCGGGCCGGAGGAGGCTCTCGTAAAGCGCGTGGCCGAAGACGAGCGCCGCGGCCTCGCCCCGCTGAACGGCGCCCCGCGCCTCGCCGGCGCAGCGCCCGAGATCGGCGGCGTCTTCGAGCAGGGGCGCCCGGCGCGCGTCGTGGAGCAGCAAGAGCCCGCCCTCGTCGAGGAGCGCGAGCCCGTCGAGCTCGCGCGTGCGCGCCGGCGGGAGCGCCGCGGCGGACGGGTCGAGGCGCGCGGCGATCGCCCGGTGCTGGCGCGCGTGGAGCTCCGCCTTCGCGCGCGGGAACGCGGCCCACACGAGCATGTTGAGGAAGTCGTGCCAGTTCCTCGGGCGCGTGGGCACGCAGCCCTCGACGTGGATGCGCGCGTCGTAGAGCGACGAGGGGTCGACCGGGCCGCGCCGCCCGCGGCGCCGCGGCCTCGGCGGCTGCTCCACGAAGCGGACGGGGAAGCCCTCGCCGAGCGCGCGGCCATACTCCTCGACCGGCGGCCAGTCGACGCACCCGGAGAACACCTCGGCCCGCGGACGGATGGGCCAGTAGAGGCGGCTCTTCTCGTAGAAGAGCGGCTCCCAGGGGACGGGGCTGCGCCCCGGTGCGCCGCCCTGTTGCGGCGCAGCTCGGCCGTCGGCGCTCACGCCGGGCAGCGTAGGAGCAGGACCGCGAGAGCTCAAGCCGCGACGGAGCGCGTGCGCTCGAACCGCCACGGACCGCGAGCGCTCGAGCCGCGACGGAGCGCGTGCGCTCGAGCCGCGACGGAGCGCCGCCCCGGCGGCCCGCTCGGCGCCGTGATATCCTGGCGCCCCTGATGACGCCGGACCTCATCGTTCGCGGGTTGCGGGTGGTCACCGGGGGCGCGGTGCGGCCGGCCTCGGTTCACATCCAGGGCGGCACGATCGCCGCCGTCGCCGGGCACGACGAGGTGCCGGAGGGCTGCCCCGTCGTGGACGCGCGAGGCGCGGTGGTGATGCCCGGGCTGGTCGACGCGCACGTGCACATCAACGAGCCCGGACGCACCGAGTGGGAAGGGTTCGAGACGGCGACGCGCGCCGCGGCCGCCGGCGGCGTGACCTCGCTCGTCGACATGCCCCTCAACAGCATCCCGCCGACGACCACGGTCGCGCACCTCGAGGAAAAGGCGCGCGCGGCCGAGGGCCGCTGCCTCGTCGACGTGGGCTTCTGGGGCGGCGCCGTCCCGGGCAACGCGGGAGAGCTGGTTCCGCTGCTCGAGGCCGGCGCGCTGGGATTCAAGTGCTTCATGGTCGACTCCGGCGTCGCGGAGTTCGGCCACGTCGCCGAGGCGGATCTGCGGGCGGCGCTCGAGGTGCTCGCGGGCACGGGGGCGCCGCTGCTCGTCCACGCCGAGCTCCCCGGCCCCATCGACGCGGCGCGCGCGGCGATCGCCGGCCTGGATCCGCGGACGTACGCCGCCTACCTGCGCTCGCGACCGCGCGAGGCCGAGGACGACGCGATCGCCCTGCTCGCGTCGCTCTGCCAGGCGACCGGCGCGGCGGCGCACGTGGTCCACCTCTCGTCGGCGACGGCGCTCGGCATCCTGCGGCGGGCGCGCGACGGCGGCGCCGCGCTGTCCGCCGAGACGACGCCGCACTACCTGCACTTCGCCGCCGAGGAGATCCCGGACGGCGCGACGCCCTTCAAGTGCGCTCCGCCGATCCGGGAGCGGGAGAACCGCGAGGAGCTCTGGGCCGCGCTGCAGGGCGGGCTCATCGATCTCGTGGTCTCCGACCACTCCCCGTGCACGCCCGAGCTCAAGCGGCTCGAGGCCGGCGACTTCGACGCGGCCTGGGGCGGGATCTCGAGCCTGCAGCTCGGGCTGTCGATCGTGTGGACCGACGCCCGAACGCGGGGCGTCCCGCTCGAGCGGCTCGCGGACTGGCTGTGCCGGGGGCCGGCGCGGCTCGCCGGGCTGCGCCAGAAGGGGGAGATCCGGCGCGGGTTCGACGCGGATCTCGTGATCTGGGATCCGGAGGCGAGCTTCCGGGTCGAGCCGCCGCTCATCCAGCACCGGCACAAGGTGACGCCGTACGCGGGGGAGGAGCTCCACGGGGTCGTCCAGGCCACCTACCTCCGCGGCGAGAAGGTGTTCGACCGCGGGAGCTTCTCCGGAGAGGCGAGGGGGCGATGGCTGAAGAGAGAGGGGTGACGGGGCCGGCGTTTGCGGAGGCGCTCGATCTCGCCTCGGAGCGCCTGGGCGGCGCGGTGCTCTCGGCGAACGACGAGTTCTTCGCGCCGAAGGAGAACCTGCTCAAGGCGACGAAGCCGGTGTTCCTCGAGCACGAGTACACCGATCGCGGCAAGTGGATGGATGGCTGGGAGACGCGCCGGCGCCGGACTCCCGGGTTCGACTGGTGCCTCGTCCGGCTGGGGCTGCCCGGGATCATCCGCGGGGTCGTCGTCGACACGGCGTTCTTCCGGGGCAACTACCCCGAGCACTGCTCGATCGAGGCGTGCGCGGCGCGGCCCGACGCGCCCGTGGAGGAGCTGCTCAATCCGCGGACCCACTGGGTCGAGATCCTGCCGCGCTCGCCGCTCGCGGGCGACGCGCAGAACGCGTTCGCGGTGAGCTGCCCTTTCCGGTTCACGCACCTCCGCCTGAACATCTATCCGGACGGCGGGGTGGCGCGGCTCCGGGTGCACGGCGATGCCGTCCCCGACTTTCGCCGGCTCGACCGCGCGGGCGCGGAGATCGATCTCGCGGCCGCGGAGAACGGCGCCCGCGTGCTCTCGTGCAGCGACATGTTCTTCGGGGTGCGCCACAACCTCATCATGCCCGGCCGGGCGGCGAACATGGGAGAGGGCTGGGAGACGCGCCGCCGGAGGGGGCCCGGGTACGACTGGGCGCTCGTGGCGCTCGCGGCCCAGGGCGAGATCCACCGGATCGAGGTCGACACGAACCATTTCAAGGGCAATTACCCCGACAGCTGCATGATCGAGGGGATCGACGCGGCGGGGCGCCCGCTCTCGGAGCTCGCCGGCGCGGGCGATTTCCGGGAGATCGTCCCGCAGACGAAGCTCCAGGCGCACACGCGGCACCTCTTCGAGGAGGAGCTCCGCGCGGCGGGGCCGTTCACGCACGTGCGGCTGAACATCTATCCTGACGGCGGGGTGAGCCGGCTCCGCATCTTCGGCAAGGCGACCCGGAGCGGGGCGGCGGAGCAGCGGCTCCGCTGGCTCAACGCGCTCACCGACCGGGAGGCGGAGGCGGAGCTCCGCGCGGCGTGCGGGGCGTCCTCGTGGGCGTCGCAGATGGCGGCGGCGCGGCCGTTCCGCGGCGAGGAGGAGCTCCACGCGACGGCGTCGCAGGTGTTCGCGCGGCTCGGCCCGGAGGACTGGCTCGAGGCGTTCCGCGCGCACCCCCGCATCGGAGAGACCAGGCCGCAGGCCGAGGCCGCGGAGGCGAGCGCGACGGCGAGGCGGTTCTCGAGCCAGGAGCAGGCGGGGATGAGCGCGGCGGCCGAGGAGACGCGGGAGGCGCTCGCGCGTTACAACCTGGCTTACGACGAGAAGTTCGGGTTCATCTATATCGTCTGCGCGACCGGGAAGAGCGCGGACGAGATGCTGGAGACGCTGCGCGAGCGGATCGAGCACACGCCGGAAGAGGAGCTGCACATCGCCGCGGAGGAGCAGCGGAAGATCACGGGGATACGGCTGAAGAAGCTGCTGTGGGGCGCGTAGATCCCGGGGCACGGCCGCGAGGAGGGTGGAGCGCCAGAGGGCTTTGGCGGCGGCACGACCCCTGTCCGGGACGCCGGTCGTCGGGATGTCGATCGTTCAGCGCGATAGCTGGCCTCGCAAGGCGCCGTCGGGGAAATCGGCGGTGCGGACGTCGACGTAATACCGCTCCGGCGCGGCGAGCAGCGCGCTCAGGTCGTCGCGGGACGCGCCGACGCAGCCCGTGGAGCTGCCGCCCAGCGGCGGCATCAGCGTGAGGACGACGCGGCCCGCATGGCCGGAAGAGCCCTCGTGGACGCGCGCCGCGATCGCGGGCGCGATCCCGGAGACCGTGAGGTCGAAGCAGACCTCGCCGAGGACGAGATCGAGCGTGAGGCGGGCCGTGCCGCTCCCCCGCCGATCGCCGCGACCGGGCGCCTCGTCCTGCCCGGTCAGCGCGGCCGTGAGCGGCCGGAGCGGGCGCTCCGGCAACGCCGCGCGCGCAGGCGCCGCCGCCAAGAGGACGGCGCCCAGAGCGGACATCGTGAGATGCGGCATGTCTCCCTCCTGCACATCCCGGGGATGCGCCACGCGAGGGCGCCACGAAGAGCAAAGACGACGCCGGCCCGCGCGCCGCAGCACGGCGGCGCAGGCGAGGAGGGCTGCGATGGACACGGCCCTTCCATCGGTCGCGCCCGGCGCGCTGAGTCGGGGACGAAAGCGGACAGGAGCGGCCCAATGCATGGACCCAAGTCGCCGCTTCTGCCGCGATTGAACCCGGATCGACGGAAGCGTAGAGTGTCCGCCACTCATGATCTCGACCCGGAAGCCGTCCCGCGCCGCGACGCCCAGGCGCGGCGAGGGCAAGCCGCCCCGGCAGCGGCTCGACCTCGACGCACGCCGCGCGCAGCTGCTCGCGCTGGGGCTCGAGCTCTTCAGCCAGCGAGCCTACGACGACGTGTCCATCGACGAGGTGGCGCAGGCCGCAGGCATCTCGAAAGGGCTTCTCTATCATTATTTTCCAACCAAGCGCGATTTCTACATCGCCGTCCTACGTGAAGCGGCGCGCGAGCTCGTCGAGCGGTCGCTGGACGTCGACGACGTGCCGGTGCCGGAGCGGCTGCGCACCGGGCTGGACGCCTATCTGGCCTACGTCGAGCGACAGGGGATCTCTTACGCGGCCGTCTTCCGGGGCGGCATCGGCTCGGACGCCGAGGTGCTGGCGATCATCGAGGAGACGCGCAGCCGGTTCCTCGACAAGCTGCTCGCCGATGCGCCGGTGGCCGAGCGGCCTCCGGCGCTCCGGGTGGCGCTCCGCGGGTGGATCGGGTTCGTGGAGGCGACGAGCCTCGACTGGATCGAGCGCCACGAGCTCGACCGGGCGTCGCTGCGCGACCTGCTCGCCGATCTGCTGCCCGAGGTGGTGCGGCTGGCCATGCTGCACGCGGGCGGACAGGGCGCCGGCGAAGCGGCGGCGGAGGCGCCCGCCTGAGGGCGCCCGGTCCGCCGCGGCCGGGGGGTCAGGGTTGACGGCGAGCCCGCGTTCTGCCAGGAGACGGGCGCGCGCGACGCGCGCGGAGAGCACGGCGGAGGCACCCGATGAGCACAGAGAACCCGAAGATCGAAGACGACTGGACCATGCCCAAGCTCATCGCGCTCGCGGCCGCGACGCTCACCGTGGCCTTCACGATCATCTATCTCATCTCCCCCTGACGGCGCGCACGGCGCTGGCCAGCGCCGCCTCGGGCAGCGCGCCCGGCGCTACAGCCGCCTCGCTGCCCGCTCCCACCGGCCGACGCATCGTTCCACTCCCTCCATCGGGAGCCGCCCGCCGCCCCAGGCGCAGGGCGCGAACGCAACGAGCCAGCTCACGCAGCGGATCGGCTCGGCCTCGTTCTCGCCCGCGTCGCCGGGCGCGCGCTCAGCTGCCGCGGTACGTGGTGTAGCCGTAAGGGCTGAGCAGCAGCGGGACGTGATGGTGCTGCGCCGGGTCCCGGATCTCGAAGAGCACCGAGACCGTGGGGTAGAAGCTCTCGGACCCGAGCGCCGCGTAATAAGCCCCGGTGTGGAAGGTGAGCCGATAGGTGCCCTCGACCGGGCGCTCGCCGGGCGGGAGCAGGCCCCGCTGCCGGCCGTCGTCGTCGGTCGCGCCCCGGCCGACCTCCCGGTAGCCGCCGCCGTCGCCGACCTCCAGCACCACCAGCACGCCGCTCGCCGGGCGGCCCCGCGACGTGTCCAGCACGTGCGTCGTGATCGCGCTCATCGATCCTCCTCGCGCTCGGGCCCGCGCTCGGGCTCGGGGCTCGGGCCCTCGCGCGATGCCGTCCGTTCCGAGCCTCCCATATCACGCGCTCCGGCGCGCCACGATGGCAGGGAACGAGCGCTCCCTGAGCTCGTCCGGCGCGAGGCCGGTCCGCTCCGCCGCCTCGCCCTCCGTCATCGCGCCCGCGCTGACCGCGCGCAGGAAGAAGCGCAGCAGCCCCTGCCCCGTCGCGGCGTCGTCGAACACCGTCCCGGCGACGGTCGCCTGGGCGGCCCGCTCGATGAAGCTCCGCAGCCGGGCGGCCGTCGCCTCGACGCCCTCCAGGAAAAACGCGTAGGTGGCCGCGTAGCGCACCGGGAGCTCCGCCGGATGCAGATCCCAGCCCTGGTAGTAGCCGCTCGCGAGCGCGCGACGGACGTGCTCGTACTTCAGCCGCCAGGCGCCGACGACCGCGCGGCGGTTGTCCTCCACCTGCTGCGGCGAGAGCGGCGCCCCGCCGGGCCGCGCGCGGTGCGGCGCGACCGGCAGGATGTTGCTCGCGCCGTCGGAGAGCCAGACCCCCGAGCCGGCCAGCGCGATCTGCATCACGTGCCGCGCGAAGTCGCACGCCGGGTGCGCGAGGTGCTGGTGGGCGGCCGTGATCTCGCAGCTCGCCGTGTAGTCGTAAGCGCCGAAGTGCGCCGCGACGCACCGCCCGCGGGCCGCCTCGACCATCCCGGGCAACGCGATCTCGCCCCGCGGGCCGATGATCGAGGCCGGCGTCTCGACCATCAGCTCGATCCGGATCGAGCCGACGGGCACCCTCAGCGCGGCCTCGAGCGCGTCGAGGGCGTCCGCCAGCGCGGAGACCTGCTCGGGCGCGACCACCTTCGGCAAGGTCACCACGAAGCCGGGCGGGAGCGCGCCGCCCGAAGCGGCGACGAGCGAGGAGAGGAAGAGATCGAGCGTCCTCAGGGCCCGCTCGGCGCCCCCGTCGCCGAGCGATTTGATCCGGATCCCGAGGAACGGCGGCAGGCCGCCCGCGGCCATGCCGAGGGCGACCTCGCGGCCGGCGGCGGCGGCGTGCGCGTCCTCCTCGTGCGCGGGGCGCACGCCGTAGCCGTCCTCGAAGTCGATGCGCAGATCTTCCACCGGCTCGCGGCGGAGCTTGTCGAGCACGCGCGCGTGCACCGCGTGCGCGAGCCGCGCCGGGCCGGAGGCGCCCGCCGCCGCGCCGCCGGCGGCCTCGATGGCGGCCGAGAGCGCGAGCGCCCTGGCGCGGTCCTCCGGGAGCCCGTCGGCCCCGGGCAGGCCGAGCGCCCGCGCGAAGGCGGCGAAGTCGGGCGCGTGCTCCTCGACGGCGCGGAGCGCCACGGCCCCGAGCTTGCGGGCCGTATCGGCCTTGAACAGGTGAGCGCCGCCGTAGACGGTATGGACCGGCTGACGCGCGCCGGCGCGGTCGAGCCCAGGGTGGCCGCTGCGGAGGCGCGCGAGGGCGCCGCGCAGCGCATCAGGGGAGAGGCTGGTCTGGAACATGGCGTGCACGTGGTGGGTGATGGGTGATGGGTGGGTGGCGCGACAGGTGGGACGCACACGAGAGGCCGCCTGACTCGGCACGTCAAGTCGCGCTCGCGCCGTCGCGGCGAGACGCCATGCGCGGCCGCGGCGCCCGAGCGAGCCCGAGGGGCGCTCGGGCGCGAGGGAGGGGCCGGCGCCGCCGTTGCGCGCGCCGCGCCCGGGGTGTATCCGTCGTCGGAGGGCTTCAATCGATGATGCGACGCCGAGACTTTCTTCGCGCCACCCTGGTAACCGCCGGCTCGGTGGTCGTGCCCACGGCCTGCTCCGAGGACGAGGGGGTGGCCGGCGCGTGCGACGCGCACGAGAACGACGCCTACTTTCCCCAGTCGGTGGCGTCCGGAGACCCGAGGTCCGACAGCGTCGTGCTGTGGACCCGGCTCGCCGACAGCCAGCAGACGGCGGATGTCAGCCTGGCGCTCGTCATCGCGCTCGACGAGGCGTTCACGCAGCTCGTGACGCTCACGCCGACGTCCAGCAGCGCGGCCACCGTTGGATCGACCAGCACGCGGCTCCCCGTGAGCGCCCGGGCGGAGTTCGACCACTGCGTCAAGATCAAGGTGAGCGGCCTGAGCCCCGGGACGACGTACTATTACCGCTTCTTCTACACGACGGCCGACGGCTGTGTCAGCTCGCGTATCGGGCGGACGCGGACGGCGCCGACGCCCGACGCGGACGTGCCGGTGCGCTTCGCCTTCGTGTCGTGTCAGGACTACGTCGGTCGCTACTACAACGCCTACGCGGCCCTGGCGAGAGAGCAGCTCGACTTCGTCGTCCACCTCGGGGACTACATCTACGAGACGACCGGCGATCCGAGCATCCAGACCCCTTCGGAGGAGCGCAAGGTCACCTTCGCCGACGTGAACGGCGCGATCGCCTTCGAGCCGGCAGAGGGCGCCCCGTACCGCGCCGCCCGGTCGCTGAGCAACTATCGGGAGCTCTACAAGACGTACCGGTCGGATCGGGCGCTCCAGCGGGTGCACGAGCTGTTTCCCATGATCGCCATCTGGGGCGATCACGAGTTCTCCAGCGAGTGCTACGGCGCGACCGCGACCTATTTCAACGGCCGGCAGCCGGAGACGGACGTGGATCGGCGCAAGGCGGCGAACCAGGCGTGGTTCGAGTACATGCCGGTCGATTACCCGGCGGGCGACGACTTCAGCTACGACAGGACGGCCGACTACCCCCAGGACATCACCATCTACCGGGACTTCACCTTCGGAAAGCACGTCCACCTCGTGATGACGGATCTCCGCACCTACCGCGCGGATCACCTGATCCCGGAGGACGGCTTCCCGGGGAAGGTCATCGCGAAGCAGGCGGAGCTCGTGGCTCGGCTCGGAAGCGAGCCCGAGCACATGGGCCCCTACTTCGACGATATCGACGTCGAAGACTTGTACGCGACGGCGCTGGAGGAGGCCGCGCCCGTGCTCGGCTTCGATCCGAGCCTCGGGTTCGCGCAGGACGAGTCGCCCCGCTCCATCAGCGCCTCGTTCGTCAACGCGATCGTGGCGAAGCTGAACGAGCAGCGGTCAGCAGGAGAGCAGCTGCCCCTCCTCACCAGAATGGATTTCGCTGGAATGGACGTCGGGATCGCCTACGTCGATCTCGGGAAGCACGTCGACTTCACGCTCGAGAAGCCCGATTTCTACAGCGCGTTCGGGTCGCGCTACTTCGTGGTCAAGGAGACCTTCGATGCGGCCTCGCGGTTCGTGTACGATCCGTCCACGGGGAGCGACACCATGGTCATGGGGGAGGCGCAGCTGGCCTGGTTCAAGGACACGATCAAGGAGTCCAAGAGCACGTGGAAGGTGTGGGGCAACGAATACTGCCTCTCGCAGCTCGCCATCGATCTCACGCCGTCCCGCGCGGAGGACGACCCGCTCAAGCGGCGCTTCTACCTGAGCTGCGACGGCTGGGACGGCTTCCGCGAGCAGCGGAACGCGCTGCTCAGCGAGATCGCGACGGCCGGCAACGTGGTGGCGATCACCGGCGATCTCGGCGCCTTCCTCGCAGGGACGCCGGCGGTGGACCGCGCCGACGCCGAGCCGGCGAAGATCGTGGAGTTCGTCGGCGCCGCGATCTCGTCGGACACGTACCAATCGCGGCTGCAGAGGCAGGTGGCCAGCCATCCGCTGCTGAAGCACGCCATGGGCGCGGAGAGCATCGCCCTCACGATCGATACGTACCTCGTCAACGAGGCGACGAATATCAATCCTTACCTCGCCTTCAGCAACGCCAACAGCAACGGGTTCTGCATCGCCGAGGCGAACGCCGACGAGTTCGTCGTGAGCATGCACATGCTCCCCGCAGACGCGCTCGCGAAGCCCCTATACGAGGAGGCCGACAAGGCGACGCTCGACGGCCAGATCACGATCGCGCGGTTCAAGACGACGGGCGGGTCGGAGCTGTACAAGGAAGAAGAGGGCACCTGGAAGAAGTGGAGCCCGGCCACGTCGAGCGAAGGCAGCTGACCCACGGCGGCCCCGGCGCGCCGCGCCGGCGCGCCGGCCGCAGCCCTCGCGCGGCAGCGCGGCAGGCCGGTCGTCGAGCGCGCCACGGCCGCGCGGCGCGGCTCAGTGCGCCAGCATCACCACGGTGCCGTCGCGGCAGGCGATCGCCATCCGCTCCTCGCCCGCGGGGACGACGGCGACCGGAGCCGCGCAGACGCGCTCGGCGGCGATCGAGACGTTGCCGTCCGCCTCGACCACGCCGGCGCGGCCGCTCGCCCTCACGAAGCCGACGCGGCCCGCGCGGTCGATGACGACCGGCGGGCTCGGCTTCGCGTCCACCGGCCCGAAGAAGCCGGAGAGGCCACCGTCGGCGGGCGGGGCCGCGAGCGGACGGTCGATGGCGACCCGGAGCGCCTCGTTGCCCGAGGGGTCGACCCCGACGAGCAGGCCGGCGGTCGAGAGGACCACGGCCACGCCGCGGGCGCCGACGGCGGGCGGCCCGTCGAGCGCGCCGAAGGCGCCGCCGGCGCGGACGCCGGTGGTCCCGGTCGGCAGATCCAGCGCGACCAGGCGGCGGCCGTCGACGACCGCGAGCAGGGTGCGGGCGTCGGCCAGCGCGGCGCCGCGCCGGGGTAGGCCGCCGAGGGAGCCGAGCCGCCTCGGCGCGCTGGGCGGACGCCAGGTCAGCACCGCGCCCGACTCGGTGGTGACGAGCGTGCCGTCGGGGCCCGCGAGCAGGGCGCCGGTCGCGCGATCCGGGAGCTCGGCGCGGGCGCGCACGCCGCCGTCCGCGGCGAGCTCGACGAGGGAGCGCCCCGCGGCCGCGACGAGCCCGCCGTCGTCGAGCGCGAGCGGCGTCACGTCGGCGTCGCGCCCGCGGAGGCCGAGGGGGACGGCGAAGCGCACGCCCCCCGCCGGCGTGAGCCCGACGGCGAGGCCGGACGAGGTGATCAGCGCGATGGTGCCGTCGCTCGTGATCGCGGCGGGCGCGAGCGGCGCGCTGTCGCCGATGCGCACGCGCCAGCGCTCCCGGCCGTCGGCGCCGAGCTTGACGACCTCGGGGACGGTCAGCGTGAGGACGAGATCGCCCTCGGCGTCGGCGAGCGGCGCCGCGTCGATGCCGCCGCGGAGCTGCTTTCGCCACACCTCGCGCGCGGGGAAGGGCAGCCGCGCCGCGGAGCGGCCGGTGCGGCGCGCGTCGAGCCGCTCGCTCGGCGCGAAGCCGCGGGGCGCGCCGACCACGATCGTGTGCGGCCGGCTCGTGTCCACCGCGTCGGCGAAGGCGAACGGCGCCGCGGCGGGGAGCAGGGCCGCGGCCGCGGCGAGGCCCGCCCTCGCGAGGCGGCGCGGCCGGCGCGGCCGGCGCTCTGTCGCGCGCGCGGCGCTCACCGGGCGCCCTTCACGGTGAACTCGACCCACACCTCGGGGATCTCGGCGCCGCCCGGCGCGACGAACGGGGGCGCGACGCTGCCGTAGGCGGTGAGGACGTCCCCGCGCTGGGCGGGGTTGTCGGCGCCGTGGACGAGGCGGACCTTGCAGGTCTCGGGCGAGCGCGCCGCGGCGCCGGGGCCCGCGCTGGCGGCGGCCGCGCCGGCCTGCTTACAGCCGGACGTCCGCGGCATCGAGAGCAGGATCAGCGTCGAGTACCCCTGCCGGCGCGCCTCGAGGACCTCGCCGGTCAGCGCGATCGGCTTGCCGATGACGTCCTTCCCGCCCGCGGCGAGCTCGACGTAGCCGATGGGGTTGCGGCCGGCGAACTCCTTCGCGGCGGTCTCGAGCCGGTCGACCCGGCGCACCGCGATCTTCGCGATGCGCGGGGCCATGCCCTGCATCTTCGCGCGCACCTCGAACTGGGTCGCGCCCACGGACGAGACGTTCATCACGTGCGCGAAGGTGCCGTCGGGGCGGACCGTGATCGGGTGCGCGCCGGCGAAGAGCTGGGCGCCGCGGGCCGTGCGCCCGGCGAGCACGAAGCTCTCCTTGTCGATGACCACGCTCGGGCCGGGCGCCTCGATGCCGAGCGGGACGATGCCGACCGCGACGCTCACGACGCCCTGCTCGCGCGGGCCATCGGGCGGCGCGACCGTGTACGGCACCTGCCGGCTCAGCGTCTTCGTCTCGTCCGAGAGCCCGGTGACCGCCTCGATGACGTCGATCGACTCGATGGCCCGGCCGCTCGCGAGCGCGACCTCCTTGCCGTCGAGCGTCACCTGCGTGCCCTTGCTCGCCTCGACCACGACCTGGATCGAGGGGCGCTCCCCTTGCAGGGTGCCGAGGTCGGGGCGGATCCGGTACGCGACGTGGATGGAGACGCCGACCGTTTCATCGCGCCCCCTGCCGGGGCGGTCGATGGCGACCTTCATGTGATTTTCGCCGACGGAGAGCGGGCTCGCGAGCGGGATCTGCGCGACGCGGCCGGCGATGGTCGCGCGGCCCTCGCCGATGGAGACCGCCGTGCCGTCGGGGCAGCTGTCGCACCGGAGCTCGATGACCTCGCGGCCGCCGGCGTCGGCGCGGGCGCGCGCGGTCACCGGGGGCGCGCTCGGCCAGAGCAGCGCGAACAGGACCGCGCCGAGCGCGAGCACGCCGCCCGCGGCGACGACCACGACGGCCCGGCGCGACGAGCGCGCGCGCCGCTGCGGCGGCGCCGGCGCGAGCCGCTGCTTCAGGCGGTGCGGGCGCATGAGCACGGGGTTGCGCAGCTCCGGGGCGCGGAAGCGCATCGGGGCGATCGTGGCGCCGAGCTCGCCGGCCGGCTGGTAGCGCGCCTCGAGGTCGGGATCCGGCGCGGGGTCGGCCGGGGCGCCGGGCGCGAGCGGCGCGATGCCGGGCCGGGCGACGCCGACCAGCGTGCGGGACGCGCCCGGCGGCGGCGCCGGACCGCGCGCCGCGAGGCCCGGGGCGAGGGGGACCGTGTGATCGAGGAGCTGCGCGCCCGGGGCCGCGTGCACCGGCGCGCCCGGCGGCGGGTAGACCGGCGCGCCCGGGGCCGCGTGCACCGGCGCGCCCGGCGGCGCCGATGCATCGAAGCGCGCTCGCGGCGCGGCTGCCCCCGGCGTCCCCACGGCGAGCGTGCCCCCGGACAGGCGCGGGTCCGCCCGCCCGGGCGCCGAGCCCAAGACCGCGGCGGGCATGCCGACGATCGTGCGCGAGGCGGCGCCCGGCGCGCCGGCCACGGGCGGCAGCGCGGCCTTGCCGTGGCCCGCGCCGCCCGGATCGGCCGGAGCGGACGACCCCTGCCGGAGCAGATCGGGGAGCGCGACGCCGACCATGGTGCGGGCCGCGGGCTTCAGATAGCCCGCGGCTCCGCCCGGCGGCGCGAGCGCGGCGCCGCAGTGCGGACACACGTTCGCGCCCTCGGGGATCGGTTTCCCGCAGTGCGGGCAGTGCATGGGCGCCATGGTAGCGAGGAACCGCGGCGCGGTCAGGCTCCGGGCGATCCGGCGCGCGCGCGGCGCCGTCCTCGCGGCAGAAACGACGGCGAAACCACGGGAGGTCGCGCCCGCGGCGCCGGCGCCGGCGCGCCGCGCAACAGTTGGCCCGCGGCCGGAAGGTACGCTAACGCGGACGTATGCTCGCGAAGCGCATCATCCCGTGCCTCGACGTCAAGGACGGCCGCGTCGTGAAGGGCGTCCGCTTTGTGGGGCTGCGGGACGCCGGCGATCCCGTCGAGGCCGCCCGCCGCTATGACGCCGAGGGCGCGGACGAGATCACGTTCCTCGACATCACCGCGTCGCACGAGAAGCGCGGCATCATCCTGGACGTCGTGGCGCGCACGGCGGACGTGCTGTTCACCCCGCTGACGGTCGGCGGGGGCGTCAAGTCCGAGCAGGACATCGAGGCGCTCCTCCACGCCGGGGCCGACAAGGTGGCGATCAACACCGCCGCCGTGAATGATCCCGACCTCGTGCGGCGCGCCGCGGACCGGTGGGGCACGCAGGCGATCGTGGTGGCGATCGACGCGCGCCGGATCCCGGATCCCTCGCGCGTGGCCTGGACGGTGGTGACCCACGGCGGCCGGCGGGATACGGGGCGCGACGCGGTCGCGTGGGCCGAGGAGATCGCGCGGGCGGGCGCCGGCGAGCTGCTCGTCACGAGCATGGACCGCGACGGCACGCGGGACGGGTACGACCTCCTGCTGACGTCCGCCATCGCGCGGGCCGTGCCGGTCCCGGTGATCGCCTCGGGCGGCGTGGGGAACCTGGATCACCTGCGCGCCGGCCTCGTGGAGGGCGGCGCCGACGCCGCGCTCGCCGCGTCGATCTTCCACGACGGCGAGTACACGATCGGCGAGGCGAAGGCGTACCTCGAGGCGGCGGGGGTGCCGGTCAGGCCGGCGCGCGCGGGCGGATCGAGCGGCGCGGCGGCGCGGGGGCTCTCGTGAGCGCCTGCGTCACGCTGGAGGAGGTGCTCGCGGCGGCGCACGCGCGGTGCGCGTCGCTGGTGCCGGAGACCTCGGGCTACCTCGCGCTGGCGGTCGGCGACGCGACGTCGCGGCTGCCGCTGCGGCTGGACGATCGCGCGGTGCTGCTCACGACCGAGGGCACGGTCACGGTGCGCTCGCGCGGCGAGCCGGTGGCGCCCGCCGAGGCGGCGCGGCTGCTGCGCGATCTGCTCGCGCGGCTGCTCTCCGCGTCGGCCGGGAGCATGCCGAACCTCGCGGCGACGGCGCGCCCGCGCCCCGCGTCCGAGCAGGACCCGGACGCGGTGGCGCGGGAGCTCGAGGCCGCGCTGATCCCGGTGAACCGCAACGCGGCCCGGCGCGCGCTGGCGCGGCTCGCCCGCGAGACGCTGCGCGCCAAGGAGGCCGGCCGGCTGAGACGCGCGCGGGCGGAGGTCCAGGCGAGGCCGGCGGCCCAGGGGGCGAGCGACGGGGTGCAGCCGCCGCCCGCGCCACCGGCGCGCGCGCCGCGCGAAGAGGCAGCGGTCGCGGCGCGCGAGCCGGCCGCCGTGACGGCGCGCGACGAGGCCGCCGAGGTCGCGCCGCCGGCGCCGGCGCCGGCGATCGTGGAGCTCACCCTCAGCCCGGGGCCGGTCGCGCCTGCGATCGTGGAGCTCACCCTCAGCCCCGGGCTGGTCGCGTGCGAGACCGCGGGGCGTTCGCTTTCCCCCGCGATCGCGGGCGAGGTCGCTGGGACCGCCGCCGTCGAGCGGTCACCCGAGCGCGCCGCAGGCGCCGACGAGCATGCCGGGGCGCCCGCGCCTTCCACCCACGCCGCCGCGCAGACCGACGCGGTCGAGCCTCCCGCACACGCCGCCGCGCAAGCGGAGGCTTTTCCGGAGCCTACGCCGACCGTCGTGCAGGCGGTCGTCGAGGTCGAGGCGGACGGAGCGCCGGCCGAGATCCCGTTGATCCCGGAGCTCATCGAGCCAGTGCGGTCGATCGCGCCCGTGGCGCCGATCGCGTCGAGCTCGCCGATCGCGCCGGCGGTGGAAGCGGTTGCGCCTGCCGAGGCGCGCGCCGTCGTCGCCTCCTCGCCGGTCGTCTGCGGCGCCTCGGCGTACGGGGAGGCGCTCACGGGCCCGGAGGGGATCGAGGTGTTCCTCGTCGACTTCTCCCCTGCCCCTGCCGTCGTCGAGCCGCCTCCCCGGGAGCCCACGCCCACCGAGTCGATCCTCGTCGAGCTCTCGCCGGATCCGGCCGGCGTCGTCCCGCTCTCGCAGGAGCCGACGCCGACCGTGGCCACGGCCGTCTGGGCCGAGATGGTGGCGGCCGAAGGCGCCGTGGCGGCCCCTCCGGCGGAGGCGACCGCCGACGTGACCGACGTCCCGCCGGAGGCGGTCGAGACCGCGCGCGCGCCCGACGTCCCGCCGGAGGCGGTCGAGACCGCGCGCGCGCCCGCCATTCATTACAAGGTCGAGGAGGCAGCAGCTCTCCAGGTCACCCCGGCGTACGGCGGCTGGCCGCTCGTCCATCGGGAGCACCTCGGCGGCCTGCCCGTGGGTCCTCGAGCGGCGGCCGCGTCGGTCGAAGAGACGCCGGCGGCGCGGCACACGCTGCCTTGGCCGCTTCCGGCGCCGCGCAGCGACGACGCTCTGCCCGCGCCGGCCTCCGCGCCGCTGGCGGCTCCTGCCCTGCCGGCCGAGGCATCGCTCGCGGTGGAGGCCGTGGCCCCGGTGTCGGCGCCCGACGTCTTGCCGCCCACGCACGCAGCTTCCGCCGATCCGCCCGCGCACGCGGCGCCGGCCGACCCGCCCGCGCACGCAGCTTCCGCCGATCCGCCCGCGGACGCGGCGCCGGCGGAGGAGCCGTGCCCGGCGGGCCTCGGTCC
This sequence comes from Sorangium sp. So ce836, assembly GCF_028553905.1. Taxonomy (NCBI): domain Bacteria; kingdom Pseudomonadati; phylum Myxococcota; order Polyangiales; family Polyangiaceae; genus Sorangium; species Sorangium sp. So ce836. The sequence continues at coordinate 10,017,906 of NZ_CP102233.1, forward strand.
CATCGACGCCATCGTGTGGAGCGCCTCGCGGCGGTCCCCGAGCGCGCGCCCCCCGGCGGACGGCGCCGGCGCTTCCCGGGTCGACGAGCTCGTCGCGCGCTTCGTGGCGCAGTCGGAGCACAGCGCGCAGCGCCGCGCCGCGCGCAGCATGAAGGCGCTCGCCGGCCTCGACCTCACCCTCACGCCGCCGCCGGTCGCATCCCTCTCCGCGAGCGCCGCGCTCGCCCTCCCGGGCGCGCGCCCGCCGCTCTCCGGGGCGAGCCGTCCCATTCCGTCCGAGCGCGCCGCGCCCGCAGCCGAGCCGCTCGCGCTGGACGAGGACAGCAGGCCGCCCTCGCCCGTGGTGACCCCGCGCCGGAGAGGCCTGTCCTTGTGGCTCGCGCTCGTCGCGCTGGCCCTGCTCTGCGCCGGGCTCGCCGGGACGCTGCGGCCCGAGCTCTTCGCCTCGATCGCCGGGCCGCTCGCGCGCGGCGTGCTCCACCTCGTGCCGCACGCGGAGGCGAGGACGCCGCCCCCTCGCGATTGACGTTGCCCCGGAGGAGCGACGACACTCGTCGCCATGCAAGAGCAGAGCATGGCGATCGTGAAGTCGCTCGTGAGCGTGGCGTGGGCGGACGGCGAGTTCCACGACGCCGAGCGCGAGATGGTGGAGGGGCTGATCGCGGCGTTCGAGGCGAACGAGGATCAGGCCAAGGAGATCCGCGCCTACGCCACCGAGCGGAGGACCCTGGACGACGTGCCCCTCGGCGAGCTCGGCGGCGACGACCGCCGCACGCTGCTCCAGCACGCGGTGCTGCTCACCTTCGTCGACGGCGAGCAGCACGACGCCGAGAAGCAGTACATCGCCGCGCTGTGCAAGAAGCTCGAGATCCCCGAGGCCGAGTCCGAGCAGATCATCCAGGCAGCCGAGGCCCGCGCCCGGCGCCTCCTGACCTTGCTCTGACGTGGCCGGAGCGGCGCCCGCGCGCTGCGGGCCTCGCCGCGACCCGCGTTCCCATGGTGAGCTCGTTCCGCCGACCCAGACGGCGGGCTGGCCGAGCTCGGGCGCGAGCTCTGCGCTCCTCTCGCGCATCGACGCCACCCGCTCCCCTCGGCAGGAGCTCAGGCGAGGCTGGCGCGCTTGCGGCCCGCGATGGCTACTCCAGGACGGCGGCGTATCGCCCGCTGGGCGTGACGATGACGTGGGCCTGGAGCGGGACGTTCAGCTCATGGGAAAGGTGGCGCAGCTCGTGGGTCATCGCATGGTCCTCTCCGGTCGGCGTCGGATCGCCGCTCGGGTGGTTGTGGGCCAGGACGAAGCTGACGGCTGCCATGTCCAGCGCAGCGCGCAGGATGGTCGCGCGGCCCGCGTAGACGGCGTCGTCGACACCGCGGGCGAGCATGCGCGTCTCGCGCACGCGGCCGTGGCTGTCGAGCGACGCGATCCAGAGCTCCTCGTGGACGAGGGGAGCGAGCTTCGGGCCGAAGTAACGCGCCACGCGCGCGGCGTCGGTGAGGAGCGCGCCTCGGCGAGCGCGCGCGGCGTGAGCGCGGCGGCCGAGCTCGAAGGCCGCGGCGAGCCGGGTGGCGTCCAGGAGCGCGATCTGGGTTCGCTCGGCGAGCGCCGCGGGAGAGAGACGACCGAGGGACGGGAGGGCGGCCGTGCCGAGGATGCGCGGCCCCACGGCCGGGATGCCGAGCACCATCTCGATCAGGCCGGCCTCGGTCGCGGTCGGGATCTCGGCCGCCGTCTCGGCGGGCGCGTCGACGGTGGCGCTGGTCATCGCGGCCACCTCCGCCGGCGTGTGAGGGCTCGGGCGAAGAGACGCCGCGCGAGGCGGAGCCGCGTGGCGACGGTCGGCCTCGGGATCGCGAGCGCTTCGGCGATCTCGCGCATCGTGAGACCGGAGGCGGTGAGCGCCAGGACGTCGCGCAGCTCCGCGCGGAGGTGGTGGAAGGCGCGGAGCAGCCCGCGCGCCATGAGTCGCGGCTCCGGAGAGTGCGCAGCGAACGCCGCGAGCCGGTGAGGCTCGACCGCGGCCACCTCGTAGCGGCGGTACGCCTTGTCGCGGTAGTGCGAAGCCTGCCGCGAGGCGACCGCCGCCAGCCAGGCGCGCAGGGCGTCGCCCGGCGGCTGATCGGGCGACGGCCGGAAGCGGCCGGCGCGCATGCTGCGAAAGGCGCCGAGCACGGTCTCCTGCGTGACGTCGTCGAGATCCGCGGCGCGAACGCCGCGGGCGCGCAGCGTGCTCCGGATGAGCGGGCGGTGCTCGAGAAGCGCCGTGGCTTCGAGATAGACGGCGGGGTGAGACGACGCGTGACGGGGCTCGGGCGGGCGACCGAGCCGGCCGCGAGCCGTGGAGCGCGGGCGGCGGCGTGAGGGCGGATCGATCTCTTGGCCCTGTTCGGGGCGTGGACGTACTCTTTCCATGTCGGACCTCGGTTTGGCGGGGTTCGGCCACGCTGCCCGGACGGTTGGCGCCGTCGCGGGCAGCACTTGCTTGTGGAGAGCTTACGTGGTGCAGAGGGACCCAGCAATCCAAATGTGCCATATGGGGCAGTATTCCAGATCGGACGAGCGCCGATTCCTTCGCCATGCCTGATGCGCGGTTGGAGGAGGTGCTCCGCTTCATCGGGGCTAACGTTCGCCGGATCCGCGAGAAGCGCGGCATGACGCAGCAAGAGCTCGCCGACGCGGCTGGGATCGCCCTCCGCTTCCTCCAAAAGGTCGAGCACGCCCAGAGCAACGTCGGGGTGGCGGTCCTTGTGAGGCTGGCCGACGTGCTCGGCGTCCGACTCGGCGTGCTGTTCCGCCAGCGGGAGCTACCGCCGGTGAAGCGGGGCCGGCCACGCAAGGCACGACTCCGCGAGCCGTGATCCCGAACGTTGGGCAAGCGCTTCGAGGCCGCTGCGGAACGAGGCGGCGCCCACGTCACCACGTGCGTGGCGGGCGGCATCGCCCATGGCACGCCGACGCCCAGATCCTGGGCCGCTCGCCTGGTTCGGGACGGAGCTGCCCCGGTGGGCGTGACGATGACGGGATCGGCGAGGGGGATGCCCGTTGCGAGCGCGCGGCGTGGACGCCGCGGCCGAGCTCGAGTCGTCCGGTGTGGAGCCCGCACGAACACGCGCTGGCCTCCCTCGACAAGGCGAGGCAGCCGTCAGGTACGCTACCTTTCCACGATGAGTGGGGCCGGGACGACGGGGTGGGGTCGGAGCTCAAGGCGCTCCCCGCTGACGCGGCGGTCAGCGGCCAAGGGGGCTGACGACGCCGAGAGGGCCGCGGTCGACTATGTGGGTGTCGATCATCGTGGTCCGCCCATCGTCGTGGCCGAGCAGCGTCTGGATCGTCCTGATGTCGAGCCGCGAGAGGACCGAGGGGAGGTGCTCCGGCCGGCGTGCCCGTTCGAGCGCTTCGAGCCGGGGTATCTGCAGGTCGAGAACCCGCTTGTAAAGGAAGAGGCGCGCGCACAGCGCTTGGTTCTGCGTGGATGCCGCGGGGCGGCGTGCGACCGCAAGCTCGTCAAGGAAGGCCGTGACCTCTTCCGCGCCCAGCTGCCGTGGGGGCTTGCCGCTGTGGAAGCGGACGGGTACCCAGCCGTCGGCGCGAATCTTGCGCGACGACACGCCGTCGCCGTCCGAGACCTAGCAACGGGAATACGTAGATACGCAGCGGCGGCCTATCTCCGCAATCCCGCAGATAGGCTGCGGAAGGTCGCGGTCTATCTGCGGAATTGCGGAGATAGGCCATGATGGGCCGCGACTTATCCTCGGGAATATGGAGATAGGGTGCCACGGTTCGCGGCCTACATGCGAAATGCGTGGACATGTCGTGCATCACAGCCAATTGCGACGTTATACTGAGCAGAAACCTCACGAACGACACGGGCAAACGGATGACGCATCCTTACGACCCTCCGGCGGATGACACATGGCCCCTTCGAGAGCGAATACTCGCTGGCTATAACTTCGTGCCCCTCCTGCAGGAGAACTTCGTCCCCGAGCACATAACGAGCTACTATCCTGCGACAGCAGCGCAGGTTGAAACAATCCTGCAGGAGTTCGTTACCGAGGACCTGGCAGATACCACGATGCAGCACGGGGGAATGCGTCTCTATGGCGCCACTCCAAAGGGATGGCGCGCACGCGAGCAGATTCTCCTTACCCGGGGACTTCGGCACCCAGCTCTCGTCAGTCAGCTTGACCACACGCTAGAGGATCTCATGCTTGCTTTGGCGATGGCCCCCACTATCCATAATTCCAAGCGGACAGGCACCTTCGGCGAGGCCGAGGCCATTGCCCCCGAAGAGCTGCTCGTGTACTTGCGGGAATATTCCGAGGACGCCATCCGTGCAACCTTCGAGGAGTTGCCGAGGCACCCTCGCGGCTTCTTCGCAGGTGCTACGAAGATATATCGTGGCAGTACGACGCATCCGGCGATCGCCCTGACAAAGCTCGGAAGACATTACTACGATTCAGAAATATCCCTTCGACTCGGCCTGGCGCCCAACACCAGCATCCTTGAGTTCGACACGCGCACGCACTTAGACGTGTTTTGGGCTTGGCAGTCGGAGTTCCGAGACTCGCGCAACATCTTCAAGGATGCGCTTAAGGAGACTATCCGCCGAATCAATCGTAATCGCCGACCTGTTCCTCCGCTCAGGCTGATTGAGGCGAGCGAACCGGGGGACGGCGCCATTCGAATTGATGTCGAGATTCAAAACAAGATCCGGCGTGCCGAGCTTTTCGTCGGGGACTTGACCGCGGTGTATCAGTACGACGGAAGGCTGCGTGTCAACGAGAACGTTCTCGTCGAAGTCGGATACGCGCTTGCAAGCAAGGACCCGGCGCAGATACTTCTGCTCGCCCTCGCTCGGGATACAGTTCCAGGACCCAATGCCGGGCCGTCGTCGCGAGCGTTCGACATTGCGCATGTTCACCGGATCGAGTTCAAGAGCGACGCGAAACCGGCGGATGTCAGAAATCGCATTCAAGCAGAGCTTGAGGCGGCGTTGACGAAACGAGGTCATGTACGACAGGCAACAAGTGTTCAAGGCAGGGCGGCAACATGAAGAGCCAGTATAACTCACGGGTGGTGCAGACGGTCGCGCTCCGCGCGCCCGCAGCACACCCGAGCGTTCGGCCGGCTGGTCCCTGTCACCGGCCGGCGAGCGTACCCCTCGGCGACGCTCTCGCGCCCAACGTCGCCCGGGGCAGACGGGCGGGGGCGGCGCGTCCTACGGAAGCCGTACCGCCGTCCCGCTCAGGCGCCGGCCGACAGGTGCAAGGGCTAGGTTGACCTGCATCCCCGGACCTGAGAGAATACCCGGTACATGAACGTCCAGGCTCATCCGACCACGATCATCGCCGTCGATCCGGAATCCCGGCAGCGCAGCATGATCGTTGAGATCCATCCAGAGATCGGCGGTGAAGCGCCAGACCGAGTTATCGGCGCGTTCGAGCGGCGGATGTTCGACAGGAATGTGCGCGTGGGGCTGATCGTCACGCCTGCCTGGACGTACGTGGTTCGGGACTTACTCAAGTCGATGAGCTTCGACGACAACGAGTTCGATGTAAGCAAGGTTGAGACTCCTCTGCTGCTGCAAGCCGCCACGCTCGGTCCTCCTAAGACCGGCGGTGCGTTTTCGCGCCAAGTCCTGACGTGGCTTGAAGCCATCGCCGGTGCATGGAGCAGCTTCCTTCCGTCGGAAGCCGTCCCGGCAATGGTTCCGGAGGTCATCGGCAACCTAGCCCAGGCTCACTTCGAGCAGTGGGACGACGTTCTCGAGGCGGGAGACGCGGCGTGAGCGCATCTGTTCCGATCGTCTACGTCGAGGCCAATTGGGTTGTCGCATTCGTCGTTGCTCATGATGACGCGCACAAATCGTCCATGCGCCTGCTTGAGCAGGCCAAGAATGGTGACTGCGAGCTCCGGATCCCCCGAGCGGCGGTTCTTGAGAGCAGGGGCGCGGTCGCCAATGCTATCCGTCGGTTCTATAAGCCCTTCGAGGAGGTTCGAAACGCCGTCGCGAAGGCATATCGCAACGGCGTGGCCGAGCTTAACCATATCGAAGCGTCCATGAACGCCCCTGCCGTTCGCGCTTACATGACGCTGGATACCGAACAGCGTAGGCAGGCTCTCCTTCGAGACACTGCCATTAACATCTTCAGCGATCCGTTGCCGGAGCTCGCCATGATGGATAAGTTGAGCTCACTTGTGCGAATGGGCGGCGTTGACCTGAAGGATTTCTACATCTTGACATCAATACTCAACGATCGAAGCGAGGCGTCGCGCTCAGGGCGCCAGGCGATGTTCTTTTCGACGAACAAGGAGGAGTTCGAGCCCGACAAGAAGATCGATCGTGCCACCTATGAAGCCTATCGCCTGGTGTGGCGGCGGGATTTTGAACTGGTTGGCGGCTTGAAGGACTGGGCTGACGCTTTTCCGTAGGGTGCGGCCGAACAAGGGCTTGCACCCGGCGCGCTTCGCGCGCGGGTGAAGCCCCGAACGTTCGACGCCAGAGCGCATAGCCGATGGTTGTTGTCGCCCAACACCTGATGCGGGGCGGGAACGCCGCGGGGCAAAGCACGTCGTCGCCGATGTCACCGCGCCACGCCACGAAGTCGCCGGCGGGCGACGGTCGTGGTAGCGCTGCTCCTGATGGCGAAGGGCATACGCACGGCGGCGACGCGCAAGGTTCGATCCTCGCAGCGACAGCGGCGTGTTCGCGTCTACACCGCCTGGCACCCGGTGCTCGTCGCGCTCCTGGAGCACGTGCTCCCCGAGGGCTGGTACCAGTGCATCTCGGAGTTCCAGCTCGCCCGCGAGCCCCTCCGCGTCGACATCGTCATCCTCCGTCGCAGCCGTCGCGGAGCCCCACCCAGGCCGCGCCTGCTCACGAGCGTGGTGGGCGAGCTGGCCGAGCACACGCTCGTGCACTTCAAGGGGCCGACCGACGAGCTCGAGCGCGACGACGCGCGCATGCTCCTCGCGTATGCGCTCCAGTACCTCGTGGTCGCCGAGATCGAAGCTCCCGCCGCGGTCGCCCTTCGCGTGCTCGCGCCCAGCCTCACCCCGCGCTTCACCGAGGCGCTGATGTCGCTCGGCTGCACGCTCACACCGACCGGGCCGGGCACGCACGAGGGGCGGCTCGGTGTCTTCCCGCTGCGGGTGGTGGAGACGGTGCCCGCCAACGCTCGCGAGGGCGAGCATCTGCTGTACACTGTGACCCCTGGGATGGTCGCCGACCCCGGCGGCATCCCGGCGCTCTCCCCGGCGGAGGTCGCGGTGTTCTGGGCGCTCCTGGAGCATGTCGAGCAAGTTCGGCACCCCCTCCCGGGGCAGAGGAAGCGGCACATGAAGGACGAAAAGCGGGTCGTCGAGAGCTTCGAGCAGGCGCTGGCACGCCTCGTTGCGCGGCTGCCGCCCGAGCAGCGCCTCGCGGGGCTCGCCCCCGAGCAGGTGCTGCAGGCGTACGCGCCCGAGCAGCGCCTCGCGGGGCTCGCCCCGGAGCAGGTGCTGCAGGCGTACGCGCCCGAGCAGCGCCTCGCCGGGCTCACCGAGGCGCAGGCGGTGCTCGCGTTGCCGGACGCGATGCTTCGTGCGTTGTCGGAGGAGTACCTCGCGACGCTGCCCCGCCAAACACAAGCGGCGATTCGGAAGCGCCTCGGGGCGGCATCGGGGCGGCAGCCCGCGCGCCGACGAAAGACGCGCAGCCCTTCGAGATGACGACGGGAGAACGCAAGCCGCGGTGGTGGTCGCGTGATTCGTTCTTCCTGACCGGGCGCCGAACAAGCCAATGCGGCTGCCGGTTCGGGCAACCGCGCTTCGCGCGGCAGCCCGCCCCGCAGCAGATTGGCGAGGCGTTCGGCCCGCGCCCGCCACGGGCGACGAGGAGACGGCCGTGGCGGAGCGCGACCGGCTGGGCGAGGCGCTCCTGCCGGAATGACGGAGGGGTTACGGCGGGTCCGCAGCGCTAGCGCGCCGCGTTCTCGATCCGGCGCGGCTTCAGACCGGCGCGCCTGTCGGCTCGACCGGCGGAGGCTCGGGCGGCGCCGGCTCGTCCGGCGCGGCGGCGGTGCCCCGGCGCTTCGGGCGGAGCCGCCGCAGGGCGTTGCGGAACGAGGCGGCGCTGAAGCGGCGCTTGCCCTCGGGGATGTCCCAGCAGGCGTTGACGCCGGCGGCGCGCGCCTCGTGCCCGAGCAGCGTGGCGTAGGTCACGATGGAGTTGCGGAGCACCATCGCCTCTTCCCGGTTGCGCAGGCCGAGGATGCCGAGCAGGTCGCGGCCGCTCACCTCGTCGAGCAAGGCGCTGCCTTCGCGCAGGAACTCCTCGGTGAGGCCGACGGGCGACAGGCGGGTCTGGTGCTGCTCAGCGAGCCGGAGCAGCATGGCGAGGTCGCTGGTCTCCTCGGTGAGCGTGCCGCTCGTGTTGACGTCGGCGAACTGGTCGGCGACGTCCGGCTCGAACGCGAACGCCTGGTCGGCGAACGCCTTGAGCCGCGCGCGCCACGGCCGGCTCGCCTTGATCACCTGGTCGACGGGCCGCACCTGGTAAGCGCCGGTGCGCTTGCCCTCGCCGAACCAGAGGTTCGCCGTGTCGAGGAGCTGGATGGCGGCGCGGAGCAGCGCGCGGCGCTCGGGGCCGTAGGCCTTGCTCGCGAGCGGCGCCTCGTACTGGACGACGGACAGGTAGAGGTCCCGGAGCTCCGTGAGGGTGGTCGAGATGGGTTGGCTCGGCTCCATGACCTCGCGGACGATGCGGTCCATCTCGGGGCGCGCGGTATCGAGGAGGGTCCGGAACGCCGCGGGGGTGGCGACCGCGCGGGTCTCCTTCAGGACGGCGTGCTGCTCTTGCGACAATTCGATTCCCATGAACCTACCACCATTGGGGTGGCGAGCGGGCAGACGTAGCACGACGGCAGAGCTCGCAGCGCTCCAGACGTGCTCCGCCGATCCGGAGAGCACGATTGCGTCTCCGCGGCGCTGCGCCAGCGCGCCCGGGGGGCGCCCCTGCGCACCGGCGCGTGGGCCCAGCGGGCCGGGAGCGCGGCCAGCGCCGCCGAGACGGCCGGGAATCGTGTCAGCAGGTCCGAGGAGCCGTACCAGCACGTTCGAGGAGCCGTACCAGCACGTTCGAGGAGCCGTACCAGCACGTTCGAGGAGCCGTACCAGCACGTTCGAGGAGCCGTACCAGCAGGTCCGAGGAGCCGTACCAGCACGTTCGAGGAGCCGTACCAGCAGGTCCGAGGAGCCGTACCAGCACGTTCGAGGAGCCGTACCAGCACGTTCGAGGAGCCGTACCAGCGGGTGCAGGCAGGCATCCCGGGGCTGCTGGGGGAGTCCCCGGGAGGTGCTGGCAGGGAGCCGCGACGTGCTGGCAGCCCACCGGCCGATGCTGGGCACGGCGCGGCACGGCGCGGGCGTCACGCGCAGCGGTGCGCACGACGGCGGAGTGGACGCAGGCGTGCGAAGCGGTCAGCGCCGAGGCGCCGTACCGGCCGCCGCTCGTGACACCGAAGCCGCGTGGGACGGAACCGGATCGCGTCGCCGTGGCGCTCGACGACGGCGCTCTTGAGTTTGTCCGGGCGGGGCGGCGAAGAGTCCCCATCGGGTGCAGCAAGGCGAACAACGCACGATTCTATCTGGACGAAATCCTTGGGGCGAGCGGCTGTGGTGCCCGGCGTCCGTCTGCGCTCCACAGACTGCGGGGCGTAGAGCGCCGCTGCCGAGCGCGTGGCGACCGACGCACCGGCGCGCGACGACGCGAGCTCGTCCCGACATGTGCGCCGGCCGCGACGGCGATGTCGTTGAGGAGTTCGACGACACCTGTCGCAAACGTTGCGGCGGCCGAGCCATTAGTTTATGTCTGGGAGGAGCCTTCCTCGGGTGGCCGGCGCTTGTCGGACGCGTCGAGAGGCCCTTCGCGACGCACGCCAAGCTCCAGAGTGCCGTCCCCTCGAGGAGATCTTCACATGAGGCGCCATGAATTGAGGAGCTGGGTGCCTGCCTGCCGCACCCGGACGGCGGTTCGAACGGCACCGATGGTCATCGCCGCTGCTGTCGCGGCGCTCGCTCTCGCAGGCTGCACGTTCGGCGATGCCCCGCAGAGAGCTCAGCCCGTCGTCGGGAACTGGTTCGATCAGAACTGCATCCCCGCGGAGTGCTTGTTCGAATGTTGTCAGGGGTGGAATTATAATAGAGATCCGCTCCTCCGCGGAAGAAGATGGTATGGTCCTCAGTGCGAGAAAATCCGGAAAAAGAGCGCTGCTTATTCGGAGTACGTTTATTTGATGTTACTGGAGCAGAATTGGTGCACTGAGGATTTTACCTACTTCGAGTCGGGGTACTGCGCGGTCGTTAATCCCCCCGACGTCATCAAAGAGTTCGGGCCCGATGGACAGCCCGTGTATGCGAGATTGAGCTTCTTGGTCTGCCCGCCGCGGGGACAGCCAGCGGCGCACCCCATGGAGGATGTGGAGCTCATCCCCGAGGAGTGAGGGTGGTAGTGATGGTCCTGCCTGCGCGCATCCTCGCGACCGTCATTATCGTCGTCTCCGCCTTTGTCCGCCCCTCGAAGGTGTTCGCTCACGCGGGCCCCTGCGCGGCCCCCGAGCCCTTCAACGGGTTCTGGGGCGTTGGGCAGTTCCAAGTGAGACAACGCGTGGCGGGAATTCCGCTCCTCGCCATGACGCGCTTTTCGTACAGGCAGATACGATACTCTCCCTGCGCCGGCGGGATGCCCGTGCTCCCTCTCGGGATCGGCGAAGCAGCATTGGCGTGGGGGTCCCTGTCTTCGACAACCGGCGCGGCGGGTGGCTTCTGCAAATGACCGCCAAGGGGCAGGGCTCGCAGAGGCCGAGCGAACCCGTGAGCGGTGTCATCACCAGCGCACCCGCCACCGCGGGTCACATAAACCTTTGGGAGACCGCGCTGCCGTTGATCCAGCTCACGGGGGCGGCGTCGGCGGCCATCATGCCGCAGCCCTCGGACGTTCCCCTGTCGATTGCGTATCTCGGCGGCGTGCGGTTCTACGCTCTTCATGGCAAGCGCGCGCAAGCGAACTTGGGGTTCATGGTCGGCGGCAAGAATGGTGTCGTCAGCGCCGTTCCCTCGCTCGCGGTCCGGGGCAGCGACCTGGCGATATGGGGTCATAAAGTCGCGATGGGATTAGAGCTCCGCTCACCCATCGAGTTCTCTGGCGGCCCGATACCCGTTCGTTGGCGGCTCTGGGGTGCCTTGACCTTCGCGCTCGACAAGCTGGACGATGGGAGGAGCGACCACGCGCGCGACACGCAAACGCCCTGGTCTTCCTCCGACCTGGTCGGTTCACCCATCGAAGCCCCACCCACCCAGACGGTCTGGGAGATGACGTTATGAACGCGTTCGTTCATTCGGGAGACAGTCCGAATCTTTTGCGGCACCTGCGGAATGTCTCTTGCACATTACGTATCAAGTCGTCCCTTGTCCTCAATGCGCGGTTTTGCTCTGACTGTGCGACTCTAAATTTTTCTTCTTGCGTTAGCTCGTCTTCGTCCAGATGCGCTGAAAAGTCGTCGAAGGTTGTGCATTTTTCGACACTATTGACGAGAAACTCTCCAACCCCCGCCTCGTCCACGCATGATGCGCTGTATGTCAAGACGAACAGCAGGTTGCTGTGATCTGTAATGGTGCCGCAAACGTAGGCATTGGACAAGGTCTCTCGGACTCTGCATTCTTCTACCTCTTTTTGCAGTGCCTCGACCTTGGCGACGGCTTTCTCCACCCCGGCGTCGTCCGTTTCTCCCGGAGGAGCCGTCGCCGTGGCCGGCGGGATGGCTGTGGCTCTCGCGCGCGCTTTCACTGCGCGTCGGCATGCAGCGAGCTCCCGCTTCACCTCAGCATCAGGGATCGACGCCGCGCTCTTTTCCATGGCCGGAGGTCTGCGCTCCCGCGTCGCCCAGCCGACCAGCACGCCACCACCAAAGACGAGGCCGAGCACGGCTACCGCGATAAGGAGACGAACTACGAGGCCAGCGCTCTTGAGGCGTTCGCTCATGTGTCAATCTCCTAAGGCTTCGGTGCCTGCTTCGGCATCGGAGGGAGCTTCGGGGGCGTCTCCGTGCACGTCCAGACGAACTCTTTCAGGCTGCGGAGCAGCTCTTCTTCCGTGAGCGTCTCACGAATCCGGATCGCTTCCGCGACGAGGCTCGACTCTTCCTTCGTGAGGTCGCCCAAGCGAAAATCCGCGGGAATGTCCGAGAGCGCCGCGCAGCTCTCGAAGTTCTGCTCGATGAGATCGGCAGACCTAGACTTCGGCCCGCACATCAACCCGTCCTTCGGTAAAGCCATCAGCGCCCTGAACTGACGAGCCGCGGCGCTGCAAACCTCCGCGTTGACCAGGATTTCGCTCTTCCTGCACCGTTTCAGCTCCACCTCGAGCTCCTCGACGGTGGCTGCTTTCTCGGGAGCGTCTTGTTGCCCTTCCCCCGGAGGAGCATCGGCGGCCGAGGCGATCGCTTGCGGCTCCGAACGACCTGCCAGTTTTTCTTGACAACCAGCGAGCTCTCTCCGGTCCATCCGCGTCGAGCGATCCGAAGTAGGCTCCTCTCTCTTCTCCGCCGCCGGTGGCCTCCGGTCCAGGATCGATCTGCCGACCAGCACGCCGGAGCCAAAGGCAGGGACGAGCAAAACCGTCGCGGCCAGAACACGAATGGCGAGCCCCGTCTTCTTGGCGCTCTCCGTCATGAGTCGCGCGTCCGCCCCCCGAGCTCGTCCCGGCCCGCGTCGTCGATGAGCTCGTCGCAGTTCGCAGGAGGTCTCGGTTCCGGCATGGAAACGAGGGTACACCCAGGTGCCGATACGAATCGAGCGCGTCGCGCTCACGCGCGCCGTCGAGGGTCCGGAGCTCCGAAACAGCCTCAGGGCCGCGCGCCCCGCAGGCCGGCGTCTCCATGTCGGCCCTCCTCGCAATGCGACGTGAGCGCCGGCGGGGGGCTGTGCGCGGCGGCGCGCGGGTGGGCGCGATCGAGCACCGAACGAGGTGCCATAAGCTCTCAGGGGACTCTACGTCTCAGGCGCGCCTTGTGTGGCGCGCGACGAGACGTCTCAGAAGGCATGGCCCGAAGTGAGACATGCCGGGTGGTGTTGCATGCGCAAGCTCCCCGGCCCCCGTCTTGGCCGATGGCCGAGCGCCCACCCGCGCGCCGCCGCGCACAGCCCCCCGCCGGCGCGCGGCTCGGCGCACCCGCCCGGGCTTGGTCCCGCCCGGCTCGGATCCCTCCGCGGCGCCTCAGGTGCCCGGAACGAACCGGCCGCCACGTCGAGGTCGTCCCTTCGCTCGTTCTGGACACCCCCGGAGCCCCGGCATCCACGCTTCGAACCTTCCGCGCGATGTTGCAGCGCCGTCGCGCGCGCGTCGCCCCTTCAGCGCATCCTCCCGCCGCTCGGGCCGCCCCGGAGCGTTCGTCGTCGAGGAGTGCTCATGAATTACGACATCGGCATGATCTGTCAGGCCTGCGGCTGCGTCACCATTTTCCAGGCCGGCACCAACACCCCGCGGCGGTGCGCCCGCTGCGACGACGTGGACATGGATCCTTCGCCCGCGCCGCCGTCGCGCGAGCGGCCGGCGCGGTCTGGCGGGCGCAGCCGACGGCCCGAGGCCGCGCAGCTCGACGGGATGGAGTGATCAGACCGGCGCGCCGAGCTGCCGGAGGAGCTCTCGCACCACCCCGCGAGCGCAGTGCTCCCGGTAGGCCCGCGTCGAGCGCACGTCGTCGATGGGCGAGATGTCCTGCCCCACCGCGGCGTCGACCTCCGCCGCGGTGAGCTCGCCGAGCGGGCGCGAGAGGCACAGCGCGCGCACGGTCGGCAGGAGCGCCGTCGTGGGCGCGACCGACGCCATCCCCAGCCCGAGCCGCGCGAGCCGCCCGGATCGCACCTCGGCCACCCCCGCGAGCGCGACCTTCGAGATCGCCTGCGCCCGGCGCGCGCCGACCTTCCGCCAGTACCAGGGCGATCCGCGCTCCGGCAGCGCGATCTCCACGGCCACGATCACCTCGTCCGGCGCGCGCGACGTGCGCTTGTAGCCCGTCTGCAGGGCGCTCATCGGGATGCGCCGCTCGCCCCGCACGCTCTGCACCACGACGGTCGCGTCGTAGGCGGCGAGCGCGGCGACGCCGTCGGCCGCCGGCGACGCCGTGGCCAGGTTGCCGCCGAGCGTCCCGCGCGCCTGGATCTGCACCGCGCCCACGTCGCGGCTCATCCGCGCGAGGAGCGGCGCCCGCTCCACGATCGCGTCGCTCCGGCGCATCTCGAGGTAGGTCGTCGCGGCGCCCACCCGGAGCGTGTCGCCGTGCGTGTCGCGGTAGATCGAGATGCCGCGCAGGTCCGAGAGCCGGGACACGTCGACGACGAGCGGCGGCGCCGCCGGGCCGGCGCCCCCCGGGGCGGGCGCGCCGAGCGGCGGCCGGAGCTCCTGCTCGACGACCCAGTCGGTGCCGCCGGCCAGGAGCGCGACCGCCGCGCCGCGCGCGGCCTGCTCCGCCACGAGCTCGCACAGGGCGCCGAGCCCCGACACGCGCCGCATCTCGAACAGCCCGAGATCCGCGATGCTCACGGCGCCTCCCCTCCCCCGCCGCGACGAAGCGCCGCCGCGGCGCGGACGCTCTCGACGATCCGCTGGTAACCGGTGCAGCGGCAGAGGTTGCCCGCGAGCGCCTCGCGCACCTCGAGCTCCGACGGATCCGGGTTCCGCGCGAGCAGCGCCTCGGCGGAGATGAGCATGCCGGGCGTGCAGATCCCGCACTGCGCGCCGCCCTCCTCGATGAAGCAGCGCTGCAGCGGCGACAGGTGCCCGGCGGCCCCGAGGCCCTCGACCGTCGTCACGCGCCGCCCCTCGCACTGCCCGATCGCGACGAGGCACGCGTTCACGGGATCGCCGTCGATCAGCACCGTGCACGCGCCGCACTCGCCCTCCGCGCACCCCTCCTTCGTGCCCGTGAGCCCGAGCGGCCCCCGGAGCGCGTCGAGCAGCCGCGAGAGCGGTGGCAGGTCGACCTCGCGCGGCGAGCCGTTCACGACGAGCGATACCTTCATGTGCGCTCCCCTCCCCCCGCGGCCGGCCGCGGCGCCGCGGCGCCGCGCGCCGCCTCGAACAGGCGCTCCGGCGTGAGCGGCAGCGCCCACGCGGCGATCCCCGTCGCGTGCTCGACCGCCGCGGCGATCGCGGGCGCGCCGCCGTCCATCGGCATCTCGCCGATGCCCTTGGCCCCGCCGCCCGGACCGAACGGGAACGGCGCCTCGACGAGGTCGACATGGAACGGCGGCGCGTCGAGCGACGTCGGGATGATGTAGTTGGTCATCCGCGGGTTCCTGATCTTGCCGCCCTGCCAGACGATCTCCTCGGAGAGCGCCCAGCCGATCGCCTGGAGGCTGCCGCCCTCGATCTGCCCCTTGCACATCACCGGGTGGATCGCCTTGCCCACGTCGGCGGCCGACCAGAAGTCGACCACCGTCACCTCGAAGGTGTCGAGGTCCACCTCGACCTCGGCCACGTCGCACGCCCAGCCGAAGCACGGGTACGCGTCGCCCTTGTAGGCCTCGTCGTCCCAGCGCACGTAGCCCGGCGGCTCGTACTGCTTCAGCGACGTCACCTGCCCCTCGCGGGCGAGCAGCAGGTCGGCCGCCTCCTCGAAGCTCGGCGCCGCCGCGCCCGCGCGCCCCTCCTCCGCGGCACGCTGCCGCGCCGCCTCCTGCTCCGCGCGCACGCGGCCCGCGAGCTCGCGCGCCGCCGCCTCGAGGATCGAGCCGACCACCATGACGGTGCGCGACGCCACCGTGGGGCCCGAGTCGGGCACCGTCGTCGTGCACGGCACCGCGAACTCGACCCGGTCGAGCGGCAGCCCCGCCGCGTCCGCGGCGATCTGCCGGAACACGGTCTCCGTCCCCTGGCCGATGTCCGTCGACGCCGTGCGGATGCGGAGGCGCCCGCCGGGCGCGAGATCCAGCGCGACCTTGCCCTTGAGGTAGCGCTCGCCCGACCCGGTGAACCCCGCGCCGTGCATGAACACGGAGAGCCCGATCCCGCGCGCCACGCGCCCGCGCACGACCGGGCCGGCCGCGCGCTTCTGCCGGTAGCCGCTCGCCTCGATCGCCTTCGCGATGCACTCCTCGCCCGCGACGCTCGCGTGGAGCACCTGCCCCGTCGCGGTCGAGTCGCCGGGGCGCAGCACGTTCTTCGCCTTCAGGTCGAGCGGATCGCGGCCGAGCTCCCGCGCGACGCGGTCGAGGTGCCGCTCGATCGCCCAGATCGTCTGCGGCGCGCCAAAGCCGCGGAAGGCGCCGTTCGGCGGCGTGTTCGTCGCGACGGCGGTCGCCTCGATCCACACGTCGTCCCAGCGGTACGCGCCCGAGGCGTGCAGGGCGCCGCGCGACAGGACCACCTGCGACAGCGTCGCGTACGCGCCGCCGTCCATGAGGATCCGGATCTTCAGCGCGCGGAGCGTGCCGTCGCGATCGCAGCCGCTCGTGATCTCGCACGACGCCGGGTGGCGCTTCGTCGTCGCCTCGATGTCCTCGGTCCGGTCGTAGATCATCCGCACCGGCCGGCCGCTCTTCTTCGCGAGGAGCGCCGCGTGGAGCGCGATGATCGACGGGTACTCCTCCTTGCCCCCGAAGCCGCCCCCGGTCACCGACTGGGTGATGTGGATCCGGTCGGGCGGGAGCCCGAACGCCTTCAAAAACGCCTTGTGCACGTAGAACGGGCACTGGATCGAGCCGGTCGCGTGCGCGCCCGCCTCGTCCCACCAGGCGATGACCCCCTGCGGCTCGATGTAGAGCTGCTCCTGGTGGTGCGAGGCGTACGTCCCGGTGACGACCACCTCGCAGCGCGCGATCGCCGCGTCGATGGCGGCCTCGCCGCGCTCCCGCTCGACGTCGGGGCGCCCCTTCGTGATGAGGTACCGCTTGATGACGTTGTCGGCGCCCCAGAGGATCTCCTTGCCCTCGAGCGACGCGCGCATGTCGAGCACCGGCGGCAGCGGATCGATGTCGAGCGTGACGGCCTGGACCGCCCGCGCGAGCTTCAGCCGGTCGGCGCAGCCGAGCAGGACGATCGGCTCGTAGGCGTGGTTCACCCTCCCCGCCCCGAGGATCGGCTGATCGTCCAGGATCAGCGCGACCACGTTGACCGGGACGTCCTCGGCGAGCACCACCGTGACGTCGCTCCAGTCGAACGCGGGGTCGAACCGCACCCCGCGGAGGATCCCGCGCGGCACCGGGCTCCGCACGGTGCGCCCGAAGATCTCGCCCGGCATCGCCGGGAGGTCGTCGACGTAGCGCGACGACCCCGTGACCTTGGGGGGGCCGTCGGCGCGGGGCACGCTGTTCCCCACCGCGCTCGCTGAGGCTGGAGGGCTCGTCGCCATTCTTCTGCTCCTCCTCACCGACGATAGCCCGGTCGCCCGGGCGACGTCGACCCGGCGCCGCGCGCCCCCACGCCCGGCGCGCGACGTCGGCGAGCGCCGCAGCGCCGGCTTCCGTCAGGCCAGAAAGCGCGGCGGCCCGCCGAGCACGCGGATCACGTCGACCGGGACGTTCAGGTCGTGCAGCACCCCCGGATCGTCCACCTCCTCGTCCACGCACCGGTCGCCGAGCGCCCTCAGGTGATCCCGGAGCGGCGGTGGATCCGCCTCGAGGTAGCGCTGCAGCGCCTCGGCGCGCAGCACCACCGGGTGGCCGCCGCGGCCGAGGTGCCGCGGCCGCACCGCGAGCGGCGGCGCCGCGGACGGCGCGCCCGCGTCGAGCCGGGCGAGCAGCCGCGCCACCGTCGCGGCGCTCGCGGGGGGCACGTCGACCGGCGTCACGACGACGGCGTCCGCGTCGCCGATGCGCGGCGCGGCGACGGCCAGCGAGCCCGCCGGGCCGAGGTCGTCCGGGGCGGTCCACGACACAAGGTCGATGCCCGGCCGCACGTGGGCGAGCAGCGCGTGGAAGACGGAGGTGCGCACCACCACGAGCACCCGCGCGCTCTCGGCCGCGAGGCGCGCCTCCGCGTGCGCGATCGCGAGCGGCCGCTCGGCCCCGCCCTTCTCCGCCGGGGGCCAGGCGAGGAGCGCCTTGGGCCCCCCGAGCCGCTTGCCCGCGCCCGCGGCGAGCACGATCGTGATCACGGTCTTCATCGAGCCTGCTCCTCCCCTGCCGGCGCGACCGCGGCGGGCGACGCGAACGACCACCGCGCGCGCTGTCGCCCGGAGCGCCAGGCGATGAGCTCCGCGGCGAGGGCGACGCTGATCTCGGCCGGGGAGCGCGCGCCGATGTCGAGCCCGACCGGCATCCTGACCCGCGCGACATCGCCCTCCGGCACCCCCTTCGCCTCGAGCCGCGCGCGCGTGCGCGCCGCCTTCGCCCGGCTCCCGACCCCGCCGACGTAGCCGAAGCCGCGCGCGAGCGCCCACGCGATCGCCTCCTGGTCGAGGCCGTGGTCGTGCGTCATCACGAGCGCCGCGGCCTCGCCGAGATCCCCCGGCAGGCCCGCCGTCACGTCGGGGTCGTCGTGATCGGCGAGCACGAGCCGCACCTGCTCGGCGAGCGCCGGCAGGGGCCCCTGCTGCGCGCCGTCGTGCGGCGGCGACACGCCGGCGAGCGGCGCGGACGGCAGCACGCGGGCGGGGTCGGCGGCGGCGGCGCGCGCGTCGCAGAGGGTGACGCGGAAGCCGAGCGACGCGAGGAGCGGCGCCGCGAACGCGCCCACGTGCCCGGCGCCGATCACGAGGACGTGCACCGCGGGCAGCATCGGCTCGATGAGGACCTCGACCGAGCCGCCGCAGCACATGCCGAGGCTCGGGCCCAGGCGGAAGGTCTCGAGCTTCGGGGTGGTGGCGAGCTCGTCGAGCGCGCGCCCCATGATCCCGAGCGCCGCCCGCTCGACGGCGCCGCCCCCGATCGTGCCGATCGCGGTGAGATCCTCGAACAGGCAGAGCTTCTGCCCCGGCGTCGACGGCGCCGATCCGTGCCGCGCCACCACCGAGGCGAGCACCACCCGCCGCCCCGCCTCGAGCGCGCCGAGCGCCGCGCGCAGCACGTCGTGCGGCAGCGCCGTCCGCGGGATGACCTGGCTCAGATCCGGCATGGTGGAACTCTAGCGACCCGGGGACCGAAAACGAGAGCGCCGAGAGGGCCTGCGCCGAAAGAGCTTGCCGGAACGCCGCGCTTGTCGCGAAAGTCGGGCCCGCGCGGCGAGCGGCGCAGGCGCCCCCCGGATCCCGGCCGGCGATGACCGGCGGGATCCCCAATGAAAACGTGGAGATCCGAGACCCCATGAGCTCCCCCGCCACGCCCGACCCCGACCTCCAGCGCGCCCTGTCGGACCCGGGCTTCACGCCGGGGCGCCGCCACTTCGCCGCCCTGATCGCGCTGCTCGAGGCGGCCGGCGAGCCCGCCGAGCTGGCCGAGCGGGCGCTGCGGCGCGCCGGCGCGGCCGCGCTGCCGACCGCGCTCGATCGCGCCGCCGCCGCGCCGCCGTCGCTGCGCGCGCCGCTCACCCGGCTCGTCGGCAAGCTGATGGCCGCCGCGCCGCTCGAGCCCGAGATCGCCGGGCGGGCGCGCGACTACCTGGTCGCGCGCCTCCGCGACGACGACCGCCGCACGCGCCGGATGGCGGCGGTCGCGCTCGGCAAGCCGCCCGCGGCGGACGTCGATCGGCCGCTCGTCGAGCAGGCGCTCGCCGAGGCGGCGCGCGGCGAGCGATCGCCCGACGTCCGCCGCGCGCTGATCGACGCGCTCGGCAAGGTCGGCGGCGGCGCCGCGCTCGACGTGCTGGCCGAGCTCGGCGGCGACGACGACACCGCCGGCGTGCGCGCGCGCGCCGAGCTGCTGGCCAGGAGGACCCTCACGCGCGGCGAGCCGTCGGAGATCGCCGGCGATCGCGCGCCGGAGCGCCCGGTGCGCGTGGCGGTGCGCTGCCGGCGCGGGCTCGAGGCGATCCTCGCCGAGGAGCTCGCGGCGCTCGACCGGGGCGCTCCGGGCGGGGCGCTCGTCCCCGAGCTGCGGAGCGATGCGTGCGGCGGCACGCGCGTCGAGGTGATGCTGAGCGGCCGCCTCGACGCGCTGTTCGGGGCCCGCACGATGCTGTCGTTCGCGCTGCCGCTGCCGCTGCGGAAGCTCGATCCGGGCGCCGATCTCGCCGCGGCCGTCGCCGAGCGGCTGCTCTCGCGGGAGTCGCGCGAGATCCTGGGCCGCTTCACGAACGGCGCCGTCCGCTACCGCATCGACTGGGCCGGCGGCGGCAAGCGCCGGGCCGCGGTGTTCCGCGCCGCGGCGGCGGTCGAGTCCGAGGCCCCGGAGCTCGTGAACGATCCGACCCAGAGCACGTGGGACGTCGTCGTCTACGAGGGCGCCGGCCGCGTCCGGGTCGAGCTCGCCCCGCGCCTGCCCGACCCGCGGTTCGCGTACCGCCGGGGCGACGTGCCCGCGGCGTCGCACCCGACGATCGCGGCGGCGCTCGCGCGCATCGCGGGGGCGCGCGCCGACGACGTCGTCTGGGATCCGTTCGTCGGCTCGGGCCTGGAGCTCTGCGAGCGCGCCCTGCTCGGGCCGTACCGGCGGCTCGTGGGCTCGGATCGCGATCCTCGGGCGCTCGCGGTCGCGCGGGAGAACCTCGACGCCGCGGGCGCGCGCGGCGCGGAGCTCCTCCAGCGCGACGCGCACGGCGCGCCGCCCCCGGGCGACGCCCCCACGCTGATCCTGACGAACCCGCCCCTCGGGCGGCGCGTCGAGCGCACGGGGGATCTCGAGGCCCAGCTCGAGCGCTTCGTCGAGGGCGCCGCGCGCGCGCTCGCGCCCGGCGGGAGGCTGGTGTGGATCTCGCCGTTCGCCGAGCGGACCGAGGCGACGGCGCGCCGCTCAGGCCTCCGGCCCGAGGCGCTGCAGCGCGTGGACATGGGCGGCTTCGACGCACAGATCCAGAGCTTCCACAAGGCGGAGGCCCGGCCGCAGGCGAGCCGCGGCCGAGGCGACGGCCGGCGCGGGGACCGGCTGGATCCAGCGCGGCCCGGGCGCGCCGGGCGCGGCCCCCAGCAGGCCGAGCTGCGCGGCGAACAGCATCGCCCCCGCCGCCAGGAGCAGCGCCACGATCACCGCGATGATCATCCCGAGCCGCCCCGAGCGGTCGGGCGGCGCGTCGGTGAGCATGGCGTCGTCGACCTGGCCGAAGGGCGACGGCGCCGGCGCGGCTGAGCCCTGCTGCGCCGGCGCGGCGCCCGACTGCGTCGGCGCGGCGCCCGACTGCGTCGGCGCGGCGCCCGACTGCGCCGGCGCGGCGCTCGGCTGCGCGGGGAAGGCCTTCTGCGGAGGCGGCGACGCTGGCTGCGGCGAGCCCGCCGCACGGGCGGCAGCGGCGCTCGGCTCGCGGAGCCCACCGGCGTCGGCGCCCGCGGGCGCAGGGGCGAGCGGCGACCCCGGCGCGCGATCGAGCGGCGCTCCAGCGGCGCGGCCCTTCGCCGCCGCATCGGCGAGCGCCGCTCCGGGGACAGCCGCTCCGAGGGGCGCCGCCGCGACCTGGAGCGGCACGTCGGACGTGCCCTGGGGCGCCTCCCTCGTCCGCGTCGGGACGTCGTCCTCGTCGTCGTCGTCATCGACGACCGTGGGCGCATCCAGCGTGGGCTCGTCGTGGATGCCGTCGTCGAGATCGCCGAGGAAGGGCATGTCGTCGCCCCGAGCCTGCGGCCTGGCCGGCGCGCCGAGCGCCGCGCCCGGACGCTCGCGCCCGGACAGCGCCGCGGCCGGCACCCCGAGCGCCGACGCCTCGCGAGGGCCTCCGGCCGGCGACACCGCGCCCGCCGCGGGCCGCCCGACGCCGCCCACGCGGTGCGCGACGGACGCCGTTCCTCCGAGGCGCGGGGGCGCTGCCGCGGCCGGCCCAGCCGCTCCGCGGGCGTCGAGCGACCCCTCCCGCATGAGCGTCATCTGCTCCTCGCCTTCGCCGTCATCGCCGAACGACTGGGTCAGCGGGACCGCCCCCATGCCCGCGAGCCGCCCCCGCGCGACCGGCGCGGGGCCCCGCGCTGCGGGAGCGGCCGGCGCGGCCGGCGCGGCCGGCGCGGCCGCGGCCGCCCTGGGGACAGGGGCGGCGCCCGGCCTCGGCGCCGGCGCGGCTTGGTACGCCGCGGGCGACTGCGGGCGCTCGGGCGGGAGGGGCGGCGGCGGCTGCCCAGCCGCCGCTGCCGCCGCGCGCTGCGCGATGATCTCGTCGAGCTGGCTCGAGCTCAGCGGCGCGACGCGCATCAGCGTGCGCACCTCGTCGTCGTCCTCGTCGCTCGTCGAGTCCTCGTCGTCGAGCGGGAGCAGCGTGCGCACCGCGGGGTCGGGGTGCCATTCCTCGAGGGCGCGCCGGAAGGCGGCGGCGTTCGTCGTGCGGAGGGAGCGATCGCGCTGGAACGCGTCGTCGAGGACCCGCTGGAGATCGTCGTCGCCGACGTCGAAGACCGCGAGCGGCGCCGGCGAGGAGCTCGCGATCCGCTGCCGCGTCTCGGCGTCGCTCCCGCCGCCGAAGGCGCTCGTCCCGGTCAGCACCTCGTAGAGCGTCGCCGCGATCGCCCACACGTCGTCGCCGGGCGAGAGCGTCCCGCCTGCAACGCGCTCGGGCGACTGGTAGGCGATGCGGCTCGGCGTCTGCCGGAGATCGGCCAGGATGGCCTTCGAGGTGCGGTCGACCGCGGTCGTGAGCACGCACTCGGGCGAGATAGCGCCGTGCGCGACGCCGAGGGCGTGCAGCGCCTCGATCCTCTTCGCGAGACGGATGGCCCAGCCGACGGCATCGAGCTCGTTCAGCGGGCCATCGCGCAAGATCCGAGTTGCAAGCGTTTCCACTTACGGAGCCAGCGTAGTACCGGTCTGCCGAAGTTTGTACCTGGATCCGCGTGCAGCTCGCCCCCGAACCGCCCAGCTCCGGGGTGCGCGCCCGGGCGCGCACCGCCCTCCCGGGCGGCGCCCCCGACGGACGGCGCCGGCGCGCGGATCCGCGGCGCAGGGGGCGGCGATCGTCACGACCGCTCGCCCCCGGCCGCGTCGGTCGGGACGATGCGGACGCGGCGCACCCGCCGGCCGGCGACGTCCATGGCCACGAGCGTGTATCCCTCGCACTCGACGCGCTCGCCGGCCTCCGGCGGGTGCTCGAGCCGGCCGAGCATATACCCGCCGACGGTCTCCACGGTCTTCACCTCGGGGAGCAGCACGATATGGGCGTCGCGCTCCAGGTCCGCGAGCAGCACGCGGCCGTCGACGTCGACGATGCCGCCGCCGCGGCGGTGGATGGGCGGCACCTCCTCGTCGTTCTCGTCGCGGATCTCGCCGACGATCTCCTCGATGAGATCCTCCATCGTGACGAGCCCGATGAACTCGCCCGACGCCGAGGTGATGATCGCCACCGGCACCTGGCGCGCCTGCATCTCGAGGCGGAGGCGCTCGACCGAGGTGTTCTCGCGCGCGAAGATCGGCTTGCGGAGCAGCTCGGCCACGCGCGTCGCGCGGCGGCGGTGGCTCAGGACGTCGAACAGGTCGCGGAGGTGCAGGTAGCCGAGCACGTTCTTGCCCTGCTCGTCGAGCACCGGGTACCGGGAGTACCCGGCGTCCGCCACGGTCCGCACCGCCTCCTCGATCGTCATGTTCGCGCGCAGCGTCGCCGCGTCGGAGCGGAGCGACATCACGTGCCTCGCCGTGCGCCGGCGCAGGTCGAAGATGCGCACGAGCATGCTGCGCAGCGCCGGGTCGAGCCCCGCGGGGCTCTTGGTCAAGAGCAGCCGGAGCTCCTCCGACGTGTGCGCGATCTCCTCCTCGCCCGCCGGCCGGAGCCCGAACAGCCGGACGAACCCGTTCGCCATCGAGTTGAGCGCCCAGATCACCGGCCACATCAGGACGAAGAACCCGTGCAGCGGCCGCGCCGCCCAGAGCGTGACCTTCTCCGTCCGCTGGATCGCGAGCGACTTCGGCGCGAGCTCGCCGATCACGGTGTGGAGCGACGTGATGATGATGAACGAGATGCCCACGGCGATGGCGTGCGCGCCGACGCCCGACCACGCGTCGAGCGGCGCGAGCAGCGGCTCGATGAGGTGGGCGATGGCCGGCTCGCCGATCCAGCCGAGCCCGAGGGACGCGAGCGTGATGCCCAGCTGGTTGGCCGAGAGGTACGCGTCGAGCCGCTGCGACATCTGGAGCGCGAGCTGGGCCCGCGCGTCCCCCTCGCGCACGAGCTGCTCCAGCCGCGTCGGTCGCATCTTGACGATGGCGAACTCGGAGGCGACGAAGAACGCGTTGAGGAGCACGAGGAGCGCGGTGCCCAGGAGATAGACGAACGTCATGCCGGCCTTCGTCCTCCCCCGGGTGCGCCTGCCACGCCTCGCCTCCTCGGCGACGAGCCGCGCTCAGATCCTCGCACGATGGAGGATCTTGCTGCGCAGGTCCGGGTCGTCGTTGCTGAGTCCATCGACGAGAGCATCCGCTGGGGACTGCCCCTTGGCGATGAGCGCGCTGAGCCGGTCGAGGTGGACGCGCTCGTCCTTGCCGTTCTTGTTCAGGCGCGCGCGCCGCTCGAGGCCGCCCGCCGCGATCGACAGGAGCCGCTCGGCCATCGACGCGAGCGGCTTGCCGCGGAATGTAGCGCGGAGCGCGCGCTCGGCGATCATCGGGCGCGCGGCCTCGAGCTCGTCGAACCTGAAGCTCTCCGAGAGGGCGTCGGCCTCGTCGAGCGCGCGCGCGTCGTACAGGATCCCGGTCCACAGCGCCGGGAGCGCGCAGACCAGGTTGGCCGGCTGCGAGTCGGCGCCGCGGACCTCGAGCGTCCGCTTGAGCCGGACCTCCGGGAACAGGGTGTTGAGGTGCATCTCCCAGTCGGCGCGGGTGGCCCGGTGCCCCTGGAAGCCGTGCTCCAGGAACTCGCGGAACGTCTGCCCCGTGTTCTCGATCACCTCGCCGTCGCGCTTGATGAGGAACATCGGCGCGTCCACCGCCCACGCGACATAGTCCGAGAAGCGGCGGCCGCGCTCGAGCACGTTGCGGAGCAGCCCTTGCCGCGCGGGGTCGACGTCGAGCCAGACCTTGGCGCGGTAGCTCCGCCCGCCGAACAGCGCGCCCTCGTAGAACGGGGAGTTCGCGAAGATCGCCGTCACCAGCGGGGAGAGCCGGAGCGACACGCGGAGCGCGCGCATCGCCGCCTCCTCGCTGGCGTAGTCGAAGTTCGCCTGCACCGTGGCGGTGCGGCGCATCATGTCGAGGCCGTACGCGCCGCGCGTCGGCAGGTAGCGCCGCATGATCGCGTAGCGCGCCTTGGGCACCCAGGAGAGCTCCGCCTGCGACGCGAACGGGTGGAACCCGATGCCGAGCCAGGCGAAGTTGAGCTCGGCGGAGATGTCGCGCAGCTCCGCGAGGTGCCCGCTCATCTCCAGACAGATCTGGTGGATGCTCTCGAGGGGCGCCCCGGACAGCTCGAGCTGCCCGCCCGGCTCGAGGGTCACCGAGGCGCCGGCCCGGGCGAGCGCGATCAGCGGACCGCCGGGGGTCTCGTGCTCGGGCGTCCAGCCGTGCCGCTCGACGAGCGCCTGGAGCACGGACAGGACGCTCCGCGCGCCCTCGTACGGAATGGCGGCGCCCGTCCTGGCGTCGACCCCGAACTTCTCCGCCTCGGCGCCGATCCGGTGGAGCGCCTCGGGCTTCACGGCCTCGTGGAAGGGAAACAGCAGGTCGTCGAACGTCTTCAACGGTTGAGACTTCGACTCACTCGCGTGGCTTGCGTCGGCCATCATCACGTTTCCGGTTGGTTTCGTTCTCGCCTAGAGCGCGCGCCTGAGCAGGGGCGCGCGTTGCGTCGTACGGAGCATCTTCGCGAGCGCGCCGAGATGCGCCAGCGTCGTCCCCGTCCCTCCCCCAAGCATTCGGGCGCCCGCCTCGATGAGGCGCACCGCGGACGCGGCCCAGGCGTCGCACGCCTCGGCGGGCGCCGGGCGTTCGGCCGCGTCGGCCTGCGCGGGCTCGACGCCGAGCAGCACGCCGACCTGGACCTCGTGGGCGACGCCCTCGAGGCGCCGGAGGATGCTCAGCCCGAGGTCGATCGACGCGACCTCGAAGAGCAGCGCGTCCGCGCCGCTGTCGAGCGCCCCCCGGGCGACCTCCTCGAACCCTTCGCCGTCGGCGGTGCGCCCGGCCCCGTCGAGCTCCACGAGCGCCCACGTCGCCAGCTGCGTCGTGCTGGCGCTCACCACGGCCGCGCGGCGCGCGAGCCGCGCGACCGCGGGGGAGACGCACGCCGCCTGCGCGGGATCGAAGCCGCACGCGACGAGGATCTCGCAGCCGGCGGCCGCCAGCCTGGCCGCATGGACCGCGTAATCCTCCGCAATCCGATCGGCCATGGGCGCGGCGGCAGTGTGGCCCAGGATACCGGCCACCGCCACGCGACGCGCGGCCGCGCCCGCCGCCTCCGTGGCGAGCTCGACCGCGGTCCCGGTGAGCGCGGCGGCGCGGAACGCCATGCCGATGGGCGCCAGGGCGCGCGTCGTCGTCGCGGACGTGAGGGCCCGGACCACGTCGATCCCCAGCGCGATCTCCTGCTCGTGCAGCTCCGCGATCGTCCGAGGCGACTCGCGGAGCAGCCGGCCGAGGGCGGTGTTGGACGAGACCGAGGCCCCACGGCCGCGGAGCGAGGCGAGCGGATCTCCGCTGATGATGAGCGGACGACCTACCGGAGGCCGAGAGGTGGAGGCCTCGAGCGCGTTCACGTCCTTCGCTGCTTTCCAGGGCTCCTCTACCACCGGTCTATAAGGGGAAACTAGCCCAAGACAGCCCCTCCGCGTCGCGAAATGGTGCGGACCAGCGGTCTGGGGCACAGCGATTCATGCAGCGGAGTCGGGGACAACCTGACGCTCGCTCGCCGGCGCTTGGCGCGACACCTGGGCGGAACGCAGGATCAGCGCTCATGCAGGGCTCGGCCTTGCCGCGGGTCGTCATACCGCGGGGAGGCTCCGGCCTCCTACCCCGCGCCCGCGGCGCGCGACGAACTTCCGGTCGAAGAGCCGCACCCGCCGGACGAACAGGTCGAGCAGGAAGACGACCATCGCGGCGTAGATGAACCGTTGCCAGAGCTCCTCGTGGAAGGTCACCTTCTCCCCGGCCGGGTCGAAGATGGCCGCCACGCCGCTCGGATCGACCGCGCCGCCGGTCGACGTCGCGGCCTTCTCGAGGGTCGCGAGCTCGGGCTCGAAGCTCGCGTACTCGCGAGGGTACGGGTTCGAGACGTGGCCGTAGCTGACGGCGACGGGCCGGAGCGAGCCGTCCTCGGCCTCGCGCAGGTGCTCCGCCCGCAGCAGGAAGGAGCCGTACCGATCCAGCGCGAGCGCCGTCTCGTACCGGCCCGGCGCGGTCTGACGCATGTCGACCACCCGCGTCGCCCCGCCCGGCTCGGGCCCGATGATGCTGAGGCGCGAGGTCAGGTTGTTCTCGAACCGGTCGTCCGCCCCGAACGCGTCCACGGACGCGCGCAGCTCTCCGTCCACGATCTCGGCCTTCATGTCGAGCTCGCGCCGGTGCTTCTGGCGCATGTGCTCGTGGATGAGCTGCCCCCAGAACTTCTCGAAGCCCGGCCACCGGAGCCACTCCACGGCCCAGCGCGCCTTGACGTCGCTCGTCCAGGCCAGCGTCCACCCGAGGCCGACCCGCCAGCGCGCCAGGATCGGCTCCTCGGCGTCGCTCGTGAGCAGCTCCTGGGCGGGCGGCGGCTTCAGCTTGGTCGAGACGTAGCCGTGCAGGTTCGGCGCGGTGCGGACGTCGATGCCGCGGAGGAACGCCGCGTCGCCGACCTGCGTGACCGGGAACCACTCCTCGACGGCGGCGGCGCGCGCCACCATCTCGGTCTCCTTGGTGAAGATCCGCGGCAGGTTGTTCGGGTCCGGGACCGCGTGGAAGCGCCCGCCGCCCACGTCGGCGATCATCTTGAGCAGCTGCTCGTCGAGATCGTTCCCCAGCCCCACCGTGGTCACGGTGATCGACTCGGCGATCATCGCGGACACGAGGTCCCGGATGCCGCCCGTGGACGCCTTACCGTCGGTGAGGAGGATGACGTGCTTCTTGCGCGCCTGCGTCACGGTCATGTCCTGATAGGCGGCGTCGAGCGCGGTGAAGATCTCGGTCCCGCCGCCCGGCTGGATGCGCGCGATCTCGCCGGCGATGCGCGAGCGGTTGCGCGCGGGCTGCATCTTCACGTACCGGGTCGGCGCCGAGTCGAACGCGATGACCTCGATCAGGTCGTCCGACGACAGGACCCCCGCGGTCGCCTTCGCCGCGGCCTTGGCCATCTCGAGCGGGAGCCCGGTCATCGACCCCGATCGATCCATGACGAGCGCCATCGCGACGCTCGGCATGTCCTTCTTCCGCTCGTTGTCCATCCGCACCGGCAGGATCCGCTCGATGGTGGTGCGGTACCAGCCGCCGAGGCCGTAGCCCGACTCGCCGCCGGCGAAGAGGAACCCCCCGCCGAGATCGCGCACGTAGCTCTCGATGATCTCCTGCCCCTGCAGGCTGAGCGCTTCCTTCGGGGTGTCGGACACGATCAGGAAGTCGTAGCGCTCCATCTCCTTGAGGGAGCCGGGGAAGCCGGCCGGCGGCCTGACGTCGACGTCGAGCTGCTGCGCGGTCAGCGCGCTCGAGAGCGGGCCGGCGTGCTGCGGCGTCCCCTCGATGTAGAGCACCGACGGGCGCCCGGGCACGTCGATGGTGGTCGCGTACCGGTTGTTCTCCTTGAACTTGTCGTCCGCGATCTGATCGAGCTCGAGCGCGTAGGTCACCTGCCCCGCGATGCGCACGACGCTCCTGAACACGACGTCGTTCGGCCCCGCCTTGAGCTCGAGATCCCGGATGCCCTCGAGGCCGTTCAGCGCCTCCCCCTGGAACAGCCGCGCGCGGGCCTTGGTGGCGCGGCTCGCGTAGATGTCGGCGTGGATCTCGAACGTCTCGCCGACCTTGACCCGGTCCGGCATCCTGAGCTCGCGCACCGCGACCTCGGGCGGCGCGGGTCGCCGGTACGGGATGGAGAACAGCCGCACCCCGAAGTCGCGCGCCCGGTTGGCCTCGGCGAGGATGTCGCCGTCGGTCTGGACGCCGTCCGACATCAGCACGGCGCGCTTCAGGTAGCCGGGCGGGTACAGCCCGTAGGCGAGCTGGAGCGCGGCCTGGAGGTTCGAGCCCGCGCCGAGGTCGCCGCGCTGCCCCTTCTCGTCGAGGTGGCGGCCGATGGCCGGCGCGCGCCGCTCCGCGTCGCCGCCGGCCGCCTCGCCGGCGGCGCGCTCGACGAGCCGCGGCCGCCGCGCGAAGGTGATCACCTTGATGACGCCGTCCTCCGGCTTCTCGGCGAACGCCTTGTCGAGCGCCGCGCGCGCGTCGTCGATCGACTCGTCGGTGACGGACTCCGAGACGTCGATGAGGTAGATGGTGGCGACCTTCTCCGTGGTCGCGGTCCTCGCGAGCCGCGACAGCCCGAGCGCGATCAGCGCGACGAAGGCGATCCGCAGCAGCACCGAGAGCACGCGCTGCGGGAGGGGGAGGTCGGCGAGCGAGCCCGCGAGGACGCCGACGAACCAGGGCGCGAGCAGGAGCGCGCCGAGCATCTTCGGGTTGAGGAGCTCGTACTTCACCCCCTCGCGCACCCACGTGAGCGTCGGATCCGGATGCAGCAGGACGTACTTCCGGTACGCCCAGAACAGGATCCCACCGAGGGCGGCGCAGGTGATGGCCCACGCGACGACGCGGAACTTGCGGCCAGTGAACGCGCTCACACCGTCACCCTCCTGTGGTACGTGAACCACTCGATCGCGGTCACGAGGAGCACCGCCGCGAGCAGGTAGACCCAGAGCTCGCGGCGAACGCCGATCTTGAACTCGCCCACGGCGCCCGCGCCGCGCCCGTCGACCTTGAGCTCGGCGGCGGGGGCGATCGCGCTCTCCTCGGGCGCGGACAGGTTCGCGGCGAACATGCTCACCTCCTCCGCGCCGGGGGCGCCGACGCGCAGCGTGTAGAAGCCGGCGTGCTGTCCGAGGAACACGGCGCGCCCGTCCTGGATCGGGACCGCCCGCTTCGTCCCGTCGGGCAGCTCCAGGCTGGCCGACTCCGCGGACGAGGACGCCGGGATGTGCCAGACGGCGCCCGTGCGGAACGAGGAGATGTAGCTCGTGTCCTCCTCGACGAAGTTGTTGATCGCGTTGAGCAGGAAGAGCGGCCAGGCGATGCGGAGGGGGAAATCGCTCTCGCGGACGTCGAAGCCGAGCGCGACGAATTTCACGCCGCCGCGCCGCCCCTCGATGAGCAGCGGGCCCCTGTGGCTCCGGCCGACGACCCTGTCCTCCTTGTTGCCCTTGAGCACGTGGGCGCGCGCGATGTTCACGTCGCTGAGCGCCGTGTAGCGCAGGAGCGGGTGCTTCGCGTCGAGCTCGTCGAAGCCCAGGCCGTAGTTCGGATCGTCGTCGAGGACCTCCTTGCCCACCTCGAACGGGAGGTTGGTCCCGGTCGGGTTCAGGTAGAGCAGGCTCCCGCTGCCGGGCGCGACGCTCGGCGCCACGCCGTCGAAGATGGTCACGTCGAACGAGGACGCCGCCGGGTAGCGCTGCGGCTCGACGAACGTCACGTCGAGGTACTCGTCGAGGAGCAGCGCCGCCTCGAGGAACATGTTCCCCGCGGAGACGACCTGGATGCGCGCGCGGCGCCGCTCGGGGAGCAGCGCGTAGGCGCGGTTGTCCGCCGGGAGATCATCCGAGCCGCCGTCGGCCAGCGCGAGCTTCGCCTCGAGCGTCTTCGACGCGCCGGAGAGGTTCGGGTAGAAGCGGGGCAGCTTCTCCTTGGGCTGGAGCCGGAGGCGCGTCAGGTCCGTGAGCTGGCCGTCGCCGAGCAGCGACAGCTCGAGGTCGAGCGGCTCGTCGCTCGTGTTCGTGACCTCGAGCATCACCTCGTAGCGGCTCTTGTCGAGCGGGTAGCGCCGCACCGAGAACTCGGTGATGGCGGCGTTCCGCGCCCCCTTGCCGATGGGCAGGAACGAGAGCTTGACGTCGCCGAGGCGCACCGGCCCGCCGGCGTCGGCCAGCTCGCCCAGCGCGCCGTCGCTCACGACGATGACCTCCGGCGACGGGAGCCCGCTCAGGGTGTCGCCGGCGAAGCGGAGCGCGCGCGCGAAGTCGGCCGTGGCGTCGGTCGGCCTCACCGCCGCGAGGGCGGCCTCGAGGTCGGAGATCTCGCCGGTGAGCGTGGACAGCGGCGTGACGGCCGCGTCCATCTGGGCCAGCAGCATGCGGTCGCTGCCGGACAGGCCGCGGACCATCTTCCTGACCTCTTCCTTCGCGAGCTCGAGGCGCGACGGCGCGACGTCGACGGCCTGCATGCTCGCGCTCGCGTCGATGAGGACGACGATGTTGCGCCCCTCGACGAGGTTCGCCTGCGGGCGGGGATCCCCGAGCGCGAGCAGGAGCAGCGCGAGGAGCGCGAGCTGCAAGAGGAGCGAGAGCAGCCGCTTCAGCTGCGAGAACAGGCTCGTCGCCTCCTTGTCGCGGAGGACGCGCTCCCAGATCTTCGAGAAGGGGACCGCGACGGGCCGCCGGCGCAGCTTGAGGATGTAGAAGACGACGACCACCGCCCCGGCGAGGGCGCCTATCTGGAGCAGGGTCGCGAGCGGGACGCCGGTGAAGTGCAGCATCGCTACCGGAGGAAGCCGCCTCTGCGGAACACGCGCAGGATCAGCTCGTCGAAGGGGACGGACACGTCGGCGCGGAAGTAGCTCACCTGCCGCGACGTGCAGAAGCGGCGGATCTCGTCGAGGTACTGCTCGTACGCCTCGGCGTAGCGGTCGAGCACCTTCGCGGTCACCGTGACCTCGCGCTCGTCGCCGGTCTCGCAGTCGTAGACGCGCACGTCGCCGCGCAGCGCCGGCCGGGCCTCGCTCGGGTCGACGATGTGGAGCACGAACGGCTCGAACCGGTTGTACCGGAGCACGTTGATGCCGCGCTCGAAGCCGACCGGATCGTAGAGATCGCTGAGGATCACGGCGAGCCCGCGCCGCTTGTGCTGCGCCACGAACGTCTTCATCGCCTCGCCGAGGTCGGTCGCGCCGTCCGCGCGCGCCTGCCCGAGGAAGCGGAAGATCCTGAAGATCCGCGCCTTTCCGCGGGTCGACTGCATGCGCCCGCTGATCTCGTCGGTCGCGGTGACGATCGCGATCCGATCGAGGTTGGCGAGCCCGACGTACGCGAGCGCGGCGCAGAGGCGCTTCGCGTGCCTGAGCTTCGCGCCGTCGCCGAACGCCATCGACGCCGAGGTGTCGAGGATGAAGTAGATCGAGAGGTCTTCCTCCTCCTCGTAGAGCCGGATGAGGAGCCGGTCGAAGCGCTGG
Organism: Sorangium sp. So ce836; assembly: GCF_028553905.1. Taxonomy (NCBI): domain Bacteria; kingdom Pseudomonadati; phylum Myxococcota; order Polyangiales; family Polyangiaceae; genus Sorangium; species Sorangium sp. So ce836. Next base: position 10,050,272 of record NZ_CP102233.1, read on the forward strand.
TACGCGGCCCAGTCGAGGTACCGGAAGTCGTCGCCCGGGGCGTAGTCGCGGTGATCGGCGAACTCGACGCCGGAGCCGGTCTTCTTGGTCCGCCGCTCCGCGCGCATCGCGCCCGAGAAGACGCGGCGGCTCACCATCGCGAGGTAGTCGAGCTTGCGCTGGAACTCGTCGTCGAAGAGCTCCTCGTCGGAGGCGCCGGCGGAGACCGCGGAGAGCCGCCGCAGCGGCGCGGCGGCCCGCTTGAACGCGTCGAAGAGCCCCATGCTACCTTCGGCGGCGCCTCACTTGCTCTCCGGCAAGCGCTTCAGGATGGCCTGCAGCACCTCGTCGGTCTTCACGCCCTCGGCCTCCCCCTCGAAGTTGAGGAGCACGCGGTGCCGCAGCGCGGGCAGCGCGCACGCGCGCACGTCGTCGACCGACGCCGCGAACCGCCCCTCGAACAGCGCCCTGATCTTCGCGGCGAGCAGGAGCGCCTGCGCCCCTCGCGGCGACGCGCCGAACTTCACGAACCGCTTCACCTCGTCGAGGCTGTCGCCCTCGGTGGGGTGGGTCGCCTGGAGGAGCCGCACCGCGTAGTCCTGCACGTGCTTGGCCACGGGCACCTCGCGGACGAGCCGCTGCATGGCGATGATCCGCTCCTTGTTGAGGACGGGCCGCGCCGCCAGCGCGTCGGTCCCGGTGGTCCGCTCCAGGATCGCGTTCAGCTCGTCGCGGCTCGGGAACGGCACGTGCAGCTTGAAGAAGAACCGATCGAGCTGCGCCTCGGGCAGCGGGTACGTCCCCTCGCTCTCGAGGGGGTTCTGCGTCGCCAGGACGAAGAACGGCTCCTCCAGCGTGTAGCTCTGCCGCGAGACCGTGACCCGGTGCTCCTGCATGGCCTCGAGGAGCGCGCTCTGCGTCTTCGGCGTCGCCCGGTTGATCTCGTCGGCGAGGATGATGTTCGCGAAGATCGGCCCCTTGCGGAACGAGAACGACCGCTGCCCGCCCGCGCTCTCGTCGATGACCGTGGTGCCGATGATGTCGGCGGGCATCATGTCGGGCGTGAACTGGATGCGCGAGAACTGGAGGTCGAGCGCCTCGGCCATGGTGCGGACGAGCATCGTCTTGCCGAGCCCCGGCACGCCCTCGAGCAGCGCGTGCGAGCCCGCGAGCATGCACGTGAGCACGCCGTCGACCACGTCGCGGTTGCCGACGATGACCTTCCCCACCTCCTCGCGCAGCTCTCCGACGCTCGCGCGGAACTCGTCCACCTCGGCCCGCGCTGCTTCCTTCGTCTTCTCGGCCATAGCTTCCTGCTTCGCGCCCGCTGCCGCGGAGCGCCTGTAGAGGCGCGGTCACGATCGAGCCGACGGCTCGACTCACTCGCGCGGCCTGATGAGCTGGAAATACCGGTTCACGTAGAACCGGTATCCATCAGGGATCTGATCCTTGTTGATCTGCTGCTCTGCGACCGTGTGGTAGTCGGTGAAGACCTTCTTGTAGCCGGTCCCCTTGAAGCCCCGCTCGGCGGCGCTGAGGATCACCTCGCTGTTCGAGGGCCCCTGCTGGGTGTCGAGCCCCTGCGCCTGGACGTCCTGGGTCCCCAGCTTCGGGTCCGTGCGCTTTCCCGCGATCTCGCCGCCGCGGCCGGAGCCGGCGCCGTCGCCTCCGGGCTGGTTGCCGCCGCCCTGGTTGCCCTGGCCGCTCCCCTGCCCCTCTTGCCCCTGACCTTGCCCGCCGGGCATCAGGATCTTCTTCCCACCGGGCCCGATCACCAGCTCCTGACCCTGGCCTTGCCCGCCCTTGCCCTGGCCGCCCTGGCCCTGCTGGCCCTCCTGCCCTTCCTGCTCTCCGTCGCCCTGGCCCTGCTGGCCCTGGCCCTGCTGCTGCTCGCCGCTGCCCTGGTTGCCGCGCGCGCGCTTGCCGAAGCGGAGCATCCTCGCCATCCGCTGCTTGCCCCCCTGCCCTTGCTGGCGCACGAGCTCCCGGAGCTCCTCGAGCCGCTGCCGCAGCTCTTCCTTCTCCTGCTCGGACATCTCCTCCTGCTGCATCCGGTTGATGTCCTCGGCGGCCTGCTCGAGATCGTCCGCTGACATCCCGAGATCGCGCATCAGATCCTCGGCGGCCTTGGCGAGCTCCCGGTCGAGCCGGTCGAGCTGGCGCCCGGTCCGCTCCTTCTGCTCGGCGTCGCGGTCGAGCCGCTCCAGCTCGCGCTCCTTCTTCTTGAGGAGCCGCTCCTCTTCGGACTTCTGCCGCTCGTTCGCGGAGGCCTTCTGCTTCTGCTTGAGCAGCTGCTCGCGCACCTCGGCCCGCTTCTCGTTGATGGCGGCGAGGGCCTCCTTGCGGCGCGAGGCCGCGTCGGCGAGCGCCTTGCGCAGCCGCTCGATCTCGGCCTTGTCGAGCTTCTGCTTCTTGTCGCGGAGCTTCTCGGCGAGCTGCTTCAGCTCCTTCTTCGCCTGCTCGAGGTCCTTCTTCTCGAGGGACTCCCCCACGCCCTTCGCCAGGTCGCTCCGCTTGAGGTCGAGCCCGGTCTCCTTCAGCGCCTCTTCGAGCGCCTTCAGGTCGGCCTCGGCGCCCTTGAGGAGCTCGCGCTCGAGCGCCTCCATGCGGCGGAACGCCTCGGTCCGGTCGAGGCGCTTGTTGGCGATGTCCTCGATGAGCTGGTTGAACCGCTCGACCGCGGACTTCATCTCCGGGCTCTGATCCTGCCGGTCGAGCGCCTTGGCCGCGTCCTTGAAGAGCTCGATGTCGTCGGGCGACATCGTGAGCGCGTCGATCGTCTGCGCGACGGGCGCCTGCTTCCGCGGGGTGCGCACCTCGAGCAGCGCCACCGCGAGCACGCCGAGGCCCACCGCGGCCGAGGCCCAGAGCTCGCGCGGGAGCGCGAGCGGCGCGGCGCCGGCGGGGCGCAGCTCGTTTGCGTGCTCGCAGGCGTCGTCGATCGCCGCCTCCATCAGGGCGGTCCGCTGCGCCGCGGGCAGCGCGTCGAAGGCGAGGGCGTTCGTCAACCGGTCGTGGAGGCCGTGGTGCCGGTCGAGGGCGATCGTACCGGCGCGGGGGGGCAGGCGGCGCAGCATCGCCAGCGCGACGGTGGCCAGCACGAGCAGCCCCGCGCCGAGCAGGATCTGCCTGGCGCGCGGCTCGCTCAGGTGCGCCGGGAGCGCCTTGTGGACGGCGAGCGTTCCGGCCGCGATCGCGAGCGCGAGGGTCAGCGCGGTCGGCAGCGCGCGCAGCGCGCGCGCGACCCGGAGCCGCAGCTCGACCGCGAACGCGGCGCTACGGATACGGTCCAGATGCTTCGTGCGAGAGTCGCTCACGGTGCCCAGCGCTCCGGACGCCCCCCGCGGGGCCCCTCGAAGAGGAAACGTCGCAGCATTGTACCTGCTGACGGGTCGGACGCCCGAAAGTTCCTGGGAGGCTGCGCGCGACGCGTGAGGGCATGACGCGCGGCGAACCCCGATCATTCCCGCGCGGGGAAGCCTCAGCGCTCAGCGACCGCCGGCGTCGATCGCGCTGCCGGGCGCGCGTGAGGGCCCTCCCTCCGGGTTACGACCGCATGGATCCCCGGCGCCGCTGCGCCAGCAGACGAGCACGAGCGTTCGACGGATGCGGTGGAAACGTCCTGACCGGGCCCGCGCGCACGGCGCAGGCGTCCAGCTAGGTTACTTCGTCTTCTTCTTGGGTGCCGCCTTGCTGGCGGCCGCCTTCTTCGTCGCTGCCGGCTTCTTCGCCGCGGCTTTCTTGGGCGCCGCTTGCTTCGCGGCCGGCTTCTTCGCCGCGGCCTTCTTCGCAGCCGGCTTCGCCGCGGCCTTCTTCGCAGCCGGCTTCGCCGCGGCCTTCTTCGCGGCCGGCCTCGCGGTCTTCTTCGCAGCCGGCTTCGCCGCGGCCTTCTTCGCAGCCGGCTTCGCCGCGGCCTTCTTCGCAGCCGGCTTCGCCGCGGCCTTCTTCCCGGCGGTCTTCTTCGCAGGGGACGTCTTCGCGGCCGCCCTGACCGTCGCAGCGCCGTTCGCCGCGGATCTCTTCGCCCCCGTCGCGCGCTCTCCGGACGGCTGCTCCGCCTCGATCTCCTCGCCTGCTGCGCTCGGCTGGCCCTTGCTGCCGTTCGCGTCGGGCAGCGGCTTCGCGTAGCGCGCGAGCGTCTCGCGCACCCGCGCGTCGAGGTCGGCGAAATCGAACGGCTTGTTCAGCCAGGCGTCGGCGGCGAAGAGCGGCGACGTCATCTCGTTCAGGTTCTCGCCGATCCCGGTGAGCATGATGACGCCGGTGCTCGCGAACGGCCGGCCGTCGGACGTGTCGCTCTTCAGCCGCTTGCAGATCTCCCAGCCGCTCATGCCGGGCATCATCACGTCGAGGATCACGAGGTCCGGCTGGTGCTCGCGCGCGAGCTCCCAGGCGGCGTCGCCCTCGGAGGCCTCGATCACGGAGAAGCCCAGGTTCCTCAGGTGGCGCGCAACGAGGCTCAACATCGCCGGTTCGTCTTCGGCCACCAGCACACGGGGCGGCGTCATGCTCGCGGAAGGCATCGTGGATGCGGATGAGAGTACGTGCGCGCGAACCGGTCAAGAGAGAACGAGCCCACATGGATGCGACGTGCGCTCGGAGCCGCCCTCCCGCGGCGACCCCGAGCGCCGGCGAGGCCGCGATCACGCCGCTCGCGCGAGGGCGATCTTTTCCGTCTGTCCCGCCGCGTAGAAGCGCCGCAGCGTGGCGAGCAGCTCGGCGTGCCGGCCGCGGCGGGCAAGCTCGGCCTCCAGCCGGCCCACGAACCGCGCCGCCAGCTCGTTCGCGATCCGGTAGCGATCCCCGGTCTCGGTGCCCGGCGGATCCATGAAGGTGACGCGCTCGAACAGGTGGGCGCGGATCCGCGCGGCGCGCTCGGGCTCGAAGCGCGCTGGCCCCGGCGGCGCGGCCTCGTGGCGGCGCCGGAGCGGCGGGCCCGGGAGCTCGACCTCGTCGGCCAGGCCGCCGTGGACGAGCAGCACGTACTTGTCCACCTCGGCCTGGAGCTCGAGCTCGAGCTGGGTCGCCGGCAGCTCCCTGCGCGCCCGCTCGGCCACGTAGAGGAAGTGGCTCACCCCCTCGACGATCTGGCAGATCTCGTCGAACGTCCCCTCCCGCCCGCGCGTGATCGCGCGGCGGGGCAGGTGCAGCGCCACCTCGATGTCCCCGTCCGCGTGCCGGATCAGCAGCGCCTCGCGCGCGCCGCCGTCCGTCGGCCGGATGAAATCGTCGACGGCGGGGGCGTCGTCGAGCGCGTAGGTGCGCGCGAGGTGCTGCTGGATCCGGGCGGGGAAGGTCGCGCCCCGCATCAGTTGAGCCCGCCCGTGCCCCGGCTCGGCACGAGCCCGCGCGCCCCGAGCTCCTCGGCGAGCCGGCTGGAGCCGGTGCGGGCCCAGCGCTCGTACATCCGGAGCACCGAGCGCTCGTCCCGAGCGCCGGACGCGAGCGTGCCGTCGGCCACATCGTTCAAGACGCTCACGAAGCGCTCGAACTTCTCGGCCATCTCGGCGAGGACGTCGGGGCCCTGGCCGCCGCGCGCGTTGAGGCGCAGCATCGCGGCGGCGTGGTGGTAGGCTGTCGACCCGACCCCGACCACATAGCCTCGATCGATGCCCTTGAGCTCGATGTGGCCGCCGAAGAAGCCGACCACGTAGAGGACGCCGTCGCCGAGGTTGCGCAGCCGCCGGAAGCGCTCGGCGCCGGAGGCCTCCAGGGCGTCGCGCAGGAGAAAGGTCAGGGGCTGGTTGAAGGTGGACTCGGCGTGCTCGTCCGGGTGAGCGAAGGCACAAAGCAGACCGACCAGATAACTCGACGCCGCCTCGGTCGCGGCGACGTTCCGAACTCGGAGCGCCTCGTCCACAACCTCCTGGAAGTAGCGGGTCATGCTCGGGGACACAGAGATCGCTTGGCTCACGGGGGCACCTCACTTGCGCGGGCACCCTGGATACCGAAGGAACCCGGGCCACCACGCGCTCAGGTCAACCAGACACGTCCTGTCGGCCTCCCTCGGGCAGGGGACCGTGAGGGCGTCGCGTCACGGTGCTGCCGCATTTCCGCCCTCATACACTCACTTTAGCCGAGGGACCTGGCCAAGCCCAGCCGCACGCCCCGCGCCTTCCCTTGCAATCTCCAGAACTTACAGCCACCCGGACGCCTGGCTGCCAGCGCCCGAAATGCCGGACTGGCCTGCGCTTGACACCCTGGAGGGGGTGGCTATCTTCGGCGCGCTCGCTAGCACTCCCCTGAGGTGAGTGCTAGCAAAGTGCCCAGACTGCAATCGTATGGGACCTTGCGGCCGCTCAGACAGGCCGTCTGGGTCCTGCCGTCTCGTGGGACGCGGCCGCTCGTCCCCGGAGGATTCGCAAACATGAAGATTCGACCGCTCCAGGACCGCGTGATCGTTCAGCGCGTGAAGGAAGAAGAGAAGACCAAGGGGGGTCTCTACATCCCGGACACCGCGAAGGAGAAGCCGATCGAGGGCACGGTCGTCGCCGTCGGCAACGGCAAGGTCGGCGAGGACGGTACCGTGCGCAAGCTCGACGTCAAGGAGGGCGATCGCGTCCTCTTCGGCAAGTACTCGGGCACCGAGGTGAAGATCGACGGCGAGGAGCACCTCATCCTCCGCGAGGACGACATCCTCGGCGTGATCGAGAAGTGACGCGGGCGACAGCAGGAACTTAGGAGAGACACCATGGCAGCCAAAGAAATCATCTACAACGAGTCCGCCCGCAGCATGATCCTCGCGGGCGTCAACGCCCTCGCCGACGCGGTCAAGGTCACGCTCGGCCCGAAGGGGCGCAACGTCGTCATCGAGAAGAGCTTCGGCTCGCCGACGGTCACCAAGGACGGCGTGACGGTCGCCAAGGAGATCGAGCTCGAGAACCGCTTCGAGAACATGGGCGCCCAGATGGTCCGCGAGGTCGCCTCGAAGACGAGCGACATCGCCGGCGACGGGACGACCACGGCCACGGTGCTCGCCCAGGCGATCTACCGCGAGGGCTCCAAGCTCGTCGCGGCCGGCCACAACCCGATGGAGATCAAGCGCGGCATCGACAAGGCGGTCGAGGCGATCGTGGGGCACCTCCACAGCTCCGCCAAGCAGACGAAGGACGCGAAGGAGATCGCGCAGGTCGGCACGATCAGCGCGAACGGCGACGAGACGATCGGCAAGCTCCTCGCCGACGCCATGGAGAAGGTCGGCAAGGAGGGCGTGATCACGGTCGAGGAGGCCAAGAGCGCCGACACGACGCTCGACGTGGTCGAGGGCATGCAGTTCGACCGCGGCTACCTCTCGCCGTACTTCGTCACCGACCCCGAGGCGATGAAGGCGAACCTCGAGGACTGCTACATCCTCATCTCGGAGAAGAAGATCTCCAACATGAAGGACCTGCTCCCCGTGCTCGAGGCGATCGCCAAGAGCCAGAAGCAGCTCCTCATCATCGCCGAGGACGTCGAGGGCGAGGCGCTCGCGACCCTCGTCGTGAACAAGCTCCGCGGCACGCTGCACTGCGCGGCCGTGAAGGCGCCGGGCTTCGGCGATCGCCGCAAGGAGATGCTGAAGGACATCGCCGTCCTGACGGACGGCCAGGTGATCGCGGAGGAGCTCGGCCTCAAGCTCGAGAACGTCACGATCAGCGATCTCGGCCGCGCCAAGACGGTCATCATCGACAAGGACAACACCACGATCGTCGGCGGCCAGGGCAAGAAGGACAAGATCAAGGCCCGGCAGCAGGAGATCCGCGCCCAGATCGAGAACACGACGAGCGACTACGACCGCGAGAAGCTCCAGGAGCGGCTCGCGAAGCTCGTGGGCGGCGTCGCGGTGGTCAAGGTCGGCGCCGCGACCGAGACCGAGATGAAGGAGAAGAAGGCCCGCGTCGAGGACGCGCTCCACGCGACCCGCGCGGCCGTCGAGGAGGGCATCGTCCCGGGCGGCGGCGTGGCGCTCATCCGCGCGCAGAGCTCGCTCGAGAAGATCCAGGTCAACGACGAGCAGCGGTTCGGCGTGAACATCATCCGCCGCGCCATCGAGGAGCCCCTCCGCCAGATCTCCGCCAACGCCGGCGAGGAGGGCTCGATCGTCGTGCAGAAGGTGCGCGAGGGCAAGGACTCGTTCGGCTACAACGCGGCGTCGGGCGACTACGGCAACCTGCTCGAGATGGGCGTCATCGATCCGGTCAAGGTCGTCCGGTCGGCGCTCCAGAACGCGGCCAGCGTCGCCAGCCTGATGCTCACCACCGAGGCGCTCATCGCCGAGCGGCCGAAGGAGGAGAAGGCGGCGGCCGGCGGCGCCCACGCGGGCCACGGCCACGACTTCTGATCGCGGCGCGGGCAGCTAAGCCCGTCGGGTGAGGGCCGGCTTCCCCCTGGGGAAGCCGGCCTTTCTCCATTTCGACTTCCGGCAGGCCGCGACGCGTGATCTGATCCGCGCAGGTTCGCGATGAGCACCCTGACTACCGAGCGCCTTGATCTGACCCCGGTCTCGCTGCCCCTGCTCGAGGCGGTCATCCGCGGAGATCGCCTCGAGGCCGAGGCGCTGTCCGGCGCGCGCTTCCCCGACGCCTGGCCCGGGCGCGCGCTCGTCGAGCGCGCCTTCAGCTCGCCGCTGGACCGGCTGCGCGACGATCCGGAGGCCTTCCTGTGGGGCACGCGGCTGATGGTGACGCGCGGGCAGGAGGAGCGCGTCGTCGTGGGCAGCGTGGTGCTGAACGGCCGGCCCGACGCGACCGGCACCGTGGAGATCGGCTACGGCGTCGAGGGGAGGTCCCAGGGCCAGGGCTACGCGACCGAGGGGTCGCGCGCCGTCCTGCACTGGACGCTGCAGCAGGCGAACGTGAGGCGCGTGATCGCCACCACGCCGGCCTGGCATCGCGCGTCGCTCCGGGTGATCGAGAAGCTCGGGATGCGCCCGGCCGGGACGCTCGACCACGCCCTCCTGGGCGAGCTGCTCGTCTTCGAGCGCTCCCGAGAGTAGCGGCCCCTCGCGCGCGGCGGGCCCGCGGAAGCGCGCCTCAGGCCCCGGCGCGGCTGACGCCGCCGCGCGGGTCGTGGCGCCGAGCCCACTCGCACATGGTCATGCCCGCGGCGATCGCCACCGGGTACGAGTGGTTGATCCCGTACATGGGGATCGCGATCACGTCCTCGCACGCGTCGAGCAGCGCCGGCGGCAGCCCGTCGTCCTCGCTGCCGAACAGGAAGACGAGCCCTCGGGGAAACGGCGCCTCCCAGAGGGTCCGCCGCGCGTGGTCGCGCTCGACGCCGATGAGGGGACGGCCGCGCGCCGCCTCGAGGAAGGCCGCCTCGTCGGGGCACTCGACGATGGTCTCGTACTTCTGCATGCCCATCGAGGCGCGCTCGTAATAGGGCTCGGTCCCGATCAAGAAGATCTCGCGCACCAGGAAGGAGTGCGCGACGCGGATGATGGCGCCGATGTTGAACGGGTTCTTCGCCCGGCAGACGGCGATCGAGAAGTCGTTCCGCAGGGGGGAGAGCTCCTCGCGGATCTCCTGGGTGGTGAGCCCGAACGGCGGGATCTTCACGGCGCGCTGGCTTCCTTACTCGGCGGCGGCGTAGCGATCGAACAGCGGATAGATGGGGCCCTCGTGGAGCCTGAGCTGCTCGGTGGCGCCCGTCGCGTGCTTGACCAGGAGCACGAGCCCGGCGCGCGGCGCGGCGTCGAACGCGCCCCGGATCGCGGCGACGGACAGGCGTCGCACGGGCCGCCCCGCGATCTCGAGCACCTCGTCGCCCTTGCGGAGCCCGGCGCGCTCGGCGGGCCCCCCCTCGACCGTCCGCGAGATGAACGCGGCGCCCGAGTGCAGCTCGTACCAGAAGCCGAGGCCGAGCTTGGCGTGGGCCGGCTCGAACGCCAGCGTGAGCCAGCCGCCCCCGTCGAGCTCGACCTCGATCTCCCCGGCGGCGCGCTGAGAGTCGGTCGGGCGGCCGATGTCGCGCACCCCGATCGGCTTGTCGACGAGCGCGTCCGACTCCCAGACCTCCACCCGGAGCCGATCCTCGGGCGAGACGTGGAAGTTTCCGCTCGGCCCATCGGGCCACGTCGGGTCGACGGTGTCCTCCTGCACCTTGGTCCGAAAGATCTCCTCGCCGTTGACCAGGACGCGGGCATACGGATCGGGGAGGCCTCCCGCCTCTGGATCCCAGGCTCGGCCGTCCCGCGTGCGCTCCGGGATCCTCGCCCGGACGACCCGGAGCCACCGGACGTCCTCAGGCGGGGGCGGATGCAGCTCGAGCTCTGGAGGGGGCTCGCGGAGCCGGGTCGCGAGCTCCGGGTAGAGGAACGAGCAGCCCCCTGCGGCGAGCAGGATGCCCCCTGTGGCGAGCAGCTTGCCCCCTGCGGCGAGCAGCTTGGACAACGCAGGCATGCAGAGCGCGCGAGGCTTTCGGAGGGCCACGATGGCGCCATTTTTGGCCGGAGCCGGCGTCAGCCGCAACTAAACCGTGCTATTTCCGGCACCCATGCAGGACTCGCCCGTGATCGCTACCAGCGACCTCAGCGCGCATGTCGACGGCAAGGTCGTGCTCCGCGGATGGCTCTACAACAAGCGCTCGAGCGGCAAGCTCCACTTCCTCGAGCTGCGCGACGGCTTCGGCACCGTCCAGTGCGTGATGGCCAAGAGCGACGTCGGCGACGAGGTCTTCGCGGCCGCCGACAAGGTCACCCAGGAGAGCGTGATCGAGGTCACCGGCCAGGTGAAGGCGCACCCGAAGCGCGCCGGGGTGTTCGAGGTCGTCGCGTCCGGCTTCCGCCTGCTCGGCCCCACCACGGGCGAGTACCCCATCTCGCCCAAGGAGCACGGGACCGATTTCCTCATGGATCACCGCCACCTCTGGCTGCGCTCGAGGCGGCAGCACGCGATCTTGCGCGTGCGTCACACCATCATCCAGGCCATCCGCGACTTCTTCGACGGGCGGGGGTTCACGCTCGTCGACGCGCCCATCTTCACGCCGAACGCGTGCGAGGGGACGAGCACGCTGTTCCAGACCGACTACCACGGCGACCCGGCGTACCTCACCCAGTCCGGGCAGCTCTACATGGAGGCGGCGGCGGCCGCGTTCGGGAAGGCGTACTGCTTCGGGCCCACGTTCCGCGCGGAGAAGTCGAAGACCCGCCGCCACCTGGCCGAGTTCTGGATGGTCGAGCCCGAGGTCGCGTTCATGGACCTCGAGGGCGACATGGACCTCGCGGAGGACTTCCTCTGCTTCATCGTCGAGCGCGTCCTCGAGCGGCGCCGGCCCGAGCTCGCCGTGCTCGAGCGCGACGTCACGAAGCTGGAGGCCGTCAAGAAGCCGTTCCCGCGCATCCGTTATGACGAGGCCGTCGCCATCCTGAACGAGGCGCGCGCGGAGAAACGCAAGACGGCTGGAGAGACTGGAATTCCCGATTTTCCCTGGGGCGAGGATCTCGGCGGCGAGGACGAGACGATCATCTCCAGCCGGTACGATCGCCCCGTCATGATCCACCGCTATCCGGCCCAGGTGAAAGCCTTCTACATGAAGCGCGATCCGACGGACGACCGGCTCGCGCTCTGCGTCGATGTCCTGGCGCCGGAGGGTTACGGTGAGGTGATCGGGGGCGGGCAGCGCGAGGACGATCTCGCCACCCTCGAGCGGGCAATCGAGGCGCACAAGCTGCCCCCCGAGGCGTTCAGCTGGTACCTGGACCTGCGCCGGTATGGCACCTTCCCGCATGCGGGGTTCGGGCTGGGTGTCGAGCGGAGCGTCGCCTGGATCTGCGGTCTGCCCCACGTGCGCGAGACCATCCCGTTCCCGCGGATGCTGAATCGGCTCTCGCCGTAGTGCCGCGCGTCAGAGATCCTGCCGGGTTTCTGGCTGCCGCGCTGTCTCACCTTCACCTCGCGCGCCGCGCGGGGCCGATCTCGCCCCCGCCGCGCTCTGCCCCGCAAACGTTGCGCGACTGCCGCTGCGCCGCTGCGCCGCTGCCCGCTGTGCAGCAACCGCCTGTGCCGGCCGCACGTCGCGGGACCGGCGCGAGCTACCGGCGGGGCGGCCGAGCGCTGGAGGGCGCGCGCCACGGCGCGATGCGCCACGGTGCCGACGCGACGAGCCGACGCGCAGAAGCGGATGAGGCTCGCCGCTGCGCGCGGGGAGGCGGGGGGAGGCGGGGAGGAGGAGCGGGTGGGAGCGCTCCGTGGGACGAGGAGCATGAGTGAGAGGTAACGCGACCAGCGACCGCCGCGACGAGCGGCGGGCAGTGTGGTCAGGCCGTGCCCGCGACGAGCGTCGCCGCTGGGGATCCGTTTTTGCTCCGCTTGCAGGGCGACTCTGTCGTATCAAGAAAGCATAGGGCGCAACGCGCGACCCACGCTCACTCGGCCGACCGACGGAGCCACCCCTGCTTGCAGATGAGGGAGCGCTCTACCGGCGAGCCGGACCCTGCCCCCGGCCCAACTCGCGAGGACAAAGCTATGGCTCGTCTCGTCGGCTTCATCGGTAACCGTCCGGATCTCGGCGCGCGTGCGATCGAGCTTGAAGACCGTGCCCTCACGGTTCGCCGAAAGGAGGGCGTGATCCCTGGCTGGGGCGTCGGCTTCTACCAGGGAGGAGAGATTCTCCTCAAGCGCCGGCCGATCGACGATCGACCCGAGATCAGCCTGGTCGACATGACCAAGGACGTGCGCGCCGACATCCTCGTGGCGCATGTCCGGGCTGCGACGGTCGGCAGCCTGCGCACCGAGAACACGCACCCGTTCCGCTACCGGCAGTGGCTGTTCGCCCACACGGGCACGGTCGAAGGGTTCGCCCGGCTGCGGAGCCAGCTCAGCGACTCGCTGCCGCAGTTCCTCCAGCGCGACGTCCGCGGCGAGACGGACAGCGAGATCCTCTTCCACCTGTTCCTCTCGTTCCTCCACGACAGCGGCCAGCTCGATCGGCCCAACGTGGACGCGGCGAGCGCGCGGGCGGCCCTCCGGTCCTCCATCGCGCTCGTCGATCGGCTCTGCGCGGAGGAAGGGGCGGGGCCGAGCGCGATGAACATCGTGGTCACCAACCCGGAGTACCTGCTCGCGGCCCACGGCGGCACGCCGATGGCGTACCGCATCTACCAGGGCAGCGACGACATGGAGCGGCTCCTGAGCGACGGCGGCCTCGGCCGCATGCGCATGCCCGACTACGCCGCGAGCCGGCTCACGCTCGTCGCGTCGGACTTCGACGACGACCAGTGCCCCGCGGGGTGGACCCACGTCGGCGAGCGTGCGATCGTGACGTTCACGCGCGCCGATGCTCCAGCGATCGAGCCGATCTGAACGCCCCCACGGCCCGCAACGGGCCGCGGCGCACGCAGCGCCGGCCGGCGTCCCCGACACCTCGCGAGCGCCGCCGGCGCTCCCCTCGCTGCTCCTCGCCGCGCTCCTCGGCTCGCCCCTCCTCGGGTGCGGGCTGGGAGGCCCGGCCTCGTTCCCCGCCGCTTCCGAGCTCCCCGACGATCGCCGCCGTCCGGACGGCGTGGCGATCGATCTGGCGAGCGCCCCGCCGCGACCCGCGAACCAGGCAGACGTGAGGGACCGCGTCGTGACCCTCCGGACGCCGCTCGGCGTCGGCGTGGCGCTGGACGTCGTGGCCGAGTTCTTCAAGCGGATCATCGCCGAGGACAGCGAGGCCCTGGGCGAGCTGCTGACGCGCGACGCCCTCGCGATCCACACCGGCTCCGGCGGATCGGGGCAGCCGCCGAGCGCCGGGCTCTTTTGGGAGCAGCGGTTCCGGCGGCTCGAGTACGGAAAGCTCGCCGGAGAGCCGGTCTACCGCGAATCGGAGCTGCAGATCTTCCGGGCGGAGGACGTGCTCGCGACGCCGCAACACCCCGCGATCCAGCCGGAGACGCTCGACGACCAGGACATCGTGATCCGCGTGCCGATCATGACCGCGCGGATCGCGGCGGACCGGTTGCTCGGCGACGAGATCGTGGTCTGGCTGCGGCGAGACGGCCCGCGATTCAAGATCTATCGGCTGCTCGAGGACTTCCAGCTACAGTAGGCTTTGCGCTCGTGCCGCATCTCCGACAAGATCAGGGCTCGATGAGCCGCCTCAAGATCGCGTTCGTTGGCTCCGGGGGGGCGGCGCGCGGCCTGGCGCACCTCGGCGTGCTGAAGGCCTGCGAGGAGCTCGGGATCCATCCGGAGATCTACGTGGGCGCGGGGGCCGGCGCGCTGGTCAGCGCGACGTACGGGCAGGACATCCCGCTCGACGTGCTGCTCGACGCGTACCGCCTGCCGTGGAGGCGACGGCACCGCGGGCCTCGCCTCCACGTGTCGAGCTTCTTCGGCGCGCCCGCCCTGCGCGATCTGCTCGACCCGGGGTACCTCTGCTCGGGGGTGTTCTCGATCGATCGGCTCGAGCGCTACGTGCGCCGGACGCTGCCGATCAACGACTTCCGGCAGCTGCCGCACGCGGTCTACGTCACCGCCGTCGACGTGGACAGCGCCAAGCGCGTCGTGTTCGGCCCGGGCTACGACGAGGCCACGCCGATCAGCCAGGCGGTGGCCGCGAGCTGCTGCGTACCCGGCCTGTTCCGGCCCTACCGCATCAACGGCCGCTATCACCTGAGCGGCGAGGTGATCCGGACGCTCTCCGCCGACGTGGCCGTGAACGCCGGCGCGAACATCGTGATCATCTCGAACATCTACCGCCCCGAGGAGCGCGACGACTCGCAGCGCTCGATCGCGAGGAGCGGCGCGCCCGGCGTCGTCCGGCAGTCGCTCAGCATCCTCTTGGCCGAGAAGGAGCGCCGCGGTGTCGAGCTGCTCTCGAAGCTCTACCCGAACGTCACCTTCCTCGACGTGGCGCCCGCGATCGGCCGTTATAGCTACATGAACCGGTTCGCCGCGAAGCCGCTCGTCTTGCGCGGCTACCGCACGGCGCTCCGCGTGCTCGCCGCCGCGAAGGAGAAGGGCGTCTTCGACGCGCCCTCCTCCAAGAGCGCGCTGAACTAGCGCCGCGCCCCCCGCCGCAGGGCGGCGCGGCCGGGCGCTACATCCCCGCGACGATGCGGTACTCGTTCTGGTGCTCCACCAGCTCGAGGCGGTTGTCGTCGACCTTGCGGCGCCACTCTTCGCCCTTGCGGCCCGGGATGCGGTAGCTGGCGCTGTACGTGTAGTCGACGTAGATGACGTCATCCTCCCGGAGCACGCGCCGGTAGCGGATCTCGTAGCGGATGGCGCGCGCCTCCTGGAATTTGCCGTTGAGGTATTCGCGCAGGCCGGCGTAATCGAGGTCGTCCGAGGCGTCGATGTTGCCGCCGTCCTCGTAGTACTTGGGCGAGGCGAGCTGGAGCAGCGCGCCGACGTTCTTGCTCTCCACCGCGTTCCGGTACTTCTCGCAGAACGAGATGATCTTGCGGTTGTCGTCGTTGTCCACGACGTCCGTGTTCGGGATGTAGTGGGTCGCGCAGCCGGCGAGGACGGTCGAAGCCACGACGAGGAACGAGGCGACAGCTTTTGTTTGGCGGCAGAGCATACGCGGGCAGGACAACGCTCAGGGGAAGCAGCTGATTCCAGCCGGGGACCTTGCCAGATCGGGGTGCGGATCGGCAAGCGAAGCGATCAAGACCGCCGCGGATGACACGGACGGGCGCCCCCCGCTACCCGTGCTCGTCGAGCCAGCGGAGGAGGGCGAGGTGGCCGACCGGGCCGCCATGGTCGACGGGGAGGTCGAGATCGACCTCGCGCAGGCGCCCGGCGTCGCCTGGCTCCGCCTGGAGGAGGAGCGCGACGGCGCCGCAGGCGACCGCGCGGTGCTGCGCGACGGTCAGGCCGAGGAGCTCGCGCGCGACCGGCCCGGCGTCGTCGGCCGCGACGACGACCATGCGATCGGCGTCGGAGGACGCGACGAGCTCTGCCGCGGCGCGGAGCGCCTCGAGCGCGCCGCCCAGCCCGGCGCCGACCGCGAAGCTCGGCCCGGTGAGCTGGTACGCGATGGCGCACTCCCCCGCGATCGCGTTCGGCGACGTGGCGGGAAAGAGGCGCGGCTCGACGAAGCGGGCGCCGCGCGCGCGACGGCGGGCGTCGTAGACGTCGTTGGTGTCGATCGTCGCGAGCGCGTGGCCCGCGACGATGCCGGCGCCGCGCAAGGCGCCTTCGCCGACGACGTCGGCGAGGGCCGCCACGGCGGTCAGCCCGAGCCGGCAGAGCGCGTCGAGGCGCGCGAGGCGGTCGCGCGGGATGCCGGTGGTCTCGGCGAGGCGTCCGAGATCGAAGCCCGTCACGCGCGCCGCGGCGCGGAGGTGCACCGGGCGAGCGCGCCGCGGCTTCCGCCCGCTCGCGCAGGACGTGAGCAGGAGCGCGGCGTTCGCGCCGCCGAAGGCCGCCGAGAGCTTGAGCGCTGCGTCGAGCGGCCGAGGCTCGGCGCGCTCGAGCAGGAGGGCCGGAGCGTCGGGGTCGAGCTCGCCCTCGGACGCCGCCGGCGGGGCGATGGACGCCGCGAGGGCGGCCGCGGCCGCGAGCGTCTCGAGCGCGCCCGCGGCCCCGAGCGTGTGCCCGATCTGGGCCTTGAACGGGTGGACGACGGGCGGAGGGCGCTCGGCGCCCGGCGGCGCGCCCGAGCCCTCCGCGGGGCGGGGCGCGGCGAACAGCGCGGCGATCGCGCGCGACTCCATCGCGTCGTTGTAGGGCGTCGCCGTGGCGTGGGCGCTGACGAGGCCGACGCGCGAGGCAGGCCACCCGGCGTCGGCGAGCGCGGCAGCGCCGGCGCGCATCAGCCCTGAGCCCGTCCGATCCGGGGCGGTGATGTGCACCGCGTCCGTGGAGGCGCCGAAGCCGGCGACCCGGACCATCACCGGGGCGCCGCGGCGGCGATCCTCGCGCACGAGGGCGACGACGGCCGCGCCCTCGCCGAGCGCCATGCCGTCGCGGCCGAGGCGGAACGGGCGCGATCTCGACGCCGTGGTCGCGCGGAGCGCCTCGAAGCCGGCGGCGACGAAGGTGCTGAGGGCGTCGTAGCCGCCGGCGAGCACGAGATCGCAGGCGTCGCGATCGAGCCAGCGGAGGCCGAGGCCGATGGCCAGGGTGCTCGCGGCGCACGCCGCGAGCAGGTGCGTGCGCAGCGGGGTCCGCTCCAGCCCGAACGCGGCGAGCGCGTCGTTGAACGGCGCGAAGTAGGTCGCGCCGGAGGCCAGCGCGGCGAGCGAGCCGGCGTCGGCGCCCTCGGCCCGGGCCGCGAAGAACCGCTCTGCGGTGAGCATGCCGCCGCTGGACGTGCCGAGGGCGATGCCGATGCGCTCGCCGCGCCAGTCCGGCCGCACGCGCTCCAGCGCCGCGAGCGTCTGCGAGAGCGCCGCCTTCAGGAGATCCGTGGCGCGATCGGCCCCCGGAGCGACGTCGAGCGCCGCGGGCGCGCGGGCGGCGAAGGGCCGCAGGAGACCGGCGCGCGCGAGCTCTTCGTCGCGCGCGATCGCGACCGGCGCGGGCTCGCCGGCGTCGGGGACGCGGTAGGCGAGAGGGCCGAGGCCGAGCGCAGAGACGGCGCCCGAGGCGATGACGCAGGCGTCGCTCATGAGCCGTCCTCCGTCCCGATCGCGTCGGGATCGACGAAGGCGCGCGGGTCCGGCGCGCGATCCCGCTCCTCGGCCTCGCAGGTCACGGTGACGAGCAGCCCGGTCGAGGCCTGCGCGTAGCGGACATGGCTGCAGCCCATGCCCTCGGCGATCACGACCTCCTCGTCGAGCAGGCGCCGGCGCGCGCCCTCCGCCGCCCACGTCGTGCGGCGCGCGCCGATCAGGCCGCGGTCGTCGATCCGCAGATCGATCACGGCGTCGCCGTCTCGCAGGACGAACGAGGCCGTGCTCGCGGCGCGCTCGTACCAGAGCAGCGTCCCCGCCGCCGGGTGGAGCATCCACCAGCGCAGGAAATCTACCGGCAGGCCGCGGAGCGACGCTCGCGGCGTCGAGGCGTCGCCGCGCTTCAGCAGGTCGAGCGCGGGCACCGCGAAGCGGAAGCGGTCGCCGCGCGCCCACAGATCGAGCGCGGTGGTGCCGCCTGGCCCGAGGAGGATCATCCGGAGCGCGCCCTCCGGCGCGAGGACCGCGCCGCCCGCGGCGGGCGCGCGCCCGTCGATCGCCGGCGGGGCGATCGCGATCGCCCCGCGCGCCTCGAGCACCTGGCCGGTGCGCGGCTCCCGCAGCGAAAGGCGGACGCGGAGCGTGCGCGGGCCGGCCCCCTCGACCTCGCGGCGGAGCGCCGAGAGGCGCTCCCGCCCCTCGCGCCACGCCGACGGATCGTGCCGCGCGGCGGGCGTGCCCGGCGACGGCCGAGGCAGCATCCGCGCGAACTCGGCGTCGAGCGGGCTGCCGCGCCGCGCGACGGTGGCGGCGCAAGCGGGGGTGCACGCGAGCGAGAGCAGGAGGCACGCGGCGCTCACGAGGCGGCGCTCACGATGGCCGGGCGCAGGCAGCGATGTCGTCACGCGTCGCCGGGAGCGACCAGCAGGATGGCGTATCCGCGGTCGGGTGCGCCGCCCAGGACGAGCACGCTCGCGAGGGCGCCGCTCGCGAGCGCCGCGACGGCCGCGGCGGCGGCGAACCCGCCAGCGCCCTCGTGATCGCCCGCGCGCGGCGCCAGCGTGGAGCACGGCACCTCGGCCCACGGCGAGCCGCGCAGGCAGGCGATGACGCGCTCCTCGTTCCGCCCGACGAACACGGCGGCGGGCAACGGAGCGCTGGGCTGCGCGCGCTGCGCGACCTCCCCGGGAGCGCCGAGGGGCGCCGGCGCCGGCGCTCCCGCGAGCATCCCCGCGCCGTCGCCGCGCCAGGAGCTCCACCAGGCCACCGTCGCCACCGGGCGCGCGCCCCGCTCGCGCACCCGCGCGGCGCTCTCGAAGAGCAGCACGGCGGCGCCCTCGCTGCGCGCGCCGCAGCTGACGACCTGCGAGCAGACCGGACCGAGGCACCGCTCGATCATGGGGCTCGCCTCCTCGACGCTGCCGGCGGCGAGCGCCTCCCCTTCCCCGGCGGTGATGAGCTCGATGGCCGTGACCATGGCCGACTCCGCGGTCGCGCCGAGGTCGGCCATGGCGAACACCGGCCCGCGGAGGCCCAGGTAGATGGAGGCGTGCCCGACCGGCGACGAGGGGACCAGGTTCGGGAAATCGGCGGGGCTCGCGTACTTCGCGCCCTTGTCGTAGATGCGCCGCATGTAGGCGGTCGAGGCGTCGACGCTGCCGAACGAGGCGCCGACGATGGCGCCGGGCAGGGTGCGGCTCGGCGCGACGTCGGCCGCCGGGTTGCCCGCGCCCGCGTCGCCCGGAGCCGCGCCGCCGAGGCCGGCGTCCGAGAGCGCGGTGAGGATCGCGGCCGTCGTCAGGCGGCCGGCGCGATCGAGCCGCCTCGCGCGCGCGAGATCGAGGTGCGCGCCCGTGTTGAAGGCGATGGAGCCCTCGGCTGGCGGAGGGCCGGGCTCGAGGTACGCGGCGCCGCCGCGGGTGGCGAGGACGCCGAGCGGGCCGATCGTCGCGGCCGCCGTCACGACCACCGAGCGCCGCACGGGCGCGCCGCCGGCGCCGAGCGGCGGCGGAAACCGATCGGGCTGCGCGAACACGAGCACGCTGTCCGTGCCGCCGAAGCCGAACGAGTTCGACATCGCCGCCCGGATCGGCGCCTCGCGCGCCTCCTTGAGGTGCAAGAGCTGGCACTCCGGATCGACCTCCTCGAGGCCGCCGGTCGGCGGCATCACGCCGCGCGCGACGGCGAGCGCGGTGATCGCCGCCTCGACCGCGCCCGCGGCGCCGAGCGTGTGCCCGATCTGCCCCTTGGACGACGAGACGGCGATGCGGCTCACCTCGGCGCCGAGGCAGGCGCGCAGGGCGGCGCTCTCCATGACGTCGTTCAGCGGCGTCGCGGTGCCGTGCGCGTTGACATAGTCGAGATCCGAGGGCGTGAGCGCCGCGCACCGGAGCGCGTCGCGCATGACGCGCGCCGCGGTGCGCCCCTCGCGCTCGGGGTTCGTGATGTGATGCGCCTCGGCGCCGGTCGCCCACCCGCGGAGCTCGACGATCGGCTCCGCTCCCCGCGCGCGCGCGGCGTCCTCCGACTCGAGCAGCAGGAACGCCGCAGCCTCGCCCAGGTTCAGCCCGGCGCGCCGCCGATCGAACGGGCGGCACGGATCCGGATCGACGGCCGCGAGGGCGCCGAAGCCGGTGTACGTCAGCCGGCACAGGCCGTCGGCGCCCCCCGCGAGCACGCGGGTGGACAGGCCGGCGCGGAGCCAGGCCGCGCCCAGCAAGAGGGCGTTCGCGCCGCTCGAGCAGGCGCTGCAGACGCTCCTCACCCGGCGGAACGGGCCGACGGCGGCGCGGACGTGGTCGGCCGTCGACGAGAGCGGGTGCGAGAGCATCCGCTTCAAGGGAGCGATCGCGCTGGGATCGTGCGAGAGCCAGGCGAGCAGCTCCTCGGTCTCGAACATCCCGGCGGTCGTGCCGCCGACCACCAGATCGACCGGCATCGCCCCGGGGTCGACGCCCGCGTGCGCGAGCGCCTCGCGGGCCGAGAGCACCGCCATCGCGTCGGTCCGGGACCACCCTTCCGCCTCGCCCGGCGGGGCGACGTCCTCCGGGGAGAGGTCGCGGACCTCCGCGGCGATGCGCGCGCGCGTCCCGGGGATCTCGAACAGGGAGAGCGGCGCGAAGGCCCGCTCGCCTGCGATGAGCCGGTCCATCGTCGCCCTCGCCCCGCGCGCCAGGGGCGAGACGACCCCGATGCCCGTCACCCAGATTCGCACGCTCGAACGGCTCTCTGCGGCGCGATCACGCGGCCGCGGTCGACTTGATGATGTGGGCCACGAGCGCGTCCACCGATGCGAAGATCGGCCTCGCCTCGTCGCCCTCCGGGATGCGGACGCCGAAGCGCTCCTCCACGCTCATGGCGAGCTGGAGCGCGTCCAGCGAATCGAGGCCCAGCCCTTCGCCGAACAGCGGCGCGGCGTCGTCGATGTCCGCCGGCGTCTTCCCCTCGAGGTTCAGCTCCTCGACCATGAGTTCTTTTAACTTCTGCCGCACGTCCTGCGCGTTCATGAGCACGTCCCTGCGGGGTAGCACAATTCCGCGCCTTTCTACCAGGGGGCAGCGCTTTTTCTGACGGTTTGGTAAAGAGCGCCCATGGCTCTCGTCGACTACGCCACCTCTGCAGGCGTCGCGCTGCTTACCCTCAATGATCCGCCCGTCAACGGGTACACCCACGAGATGATGAAGGACCTCGACGCGGCCATCCTCGAGGCCCGCTTCGACAACGATGTGCACGTCATCGTCATCACCGGGCACGGCGAAAAGTTCTTCTGCGCCGGAGCGAACATCAACATGCTCCGCGAATCGGATCCGACGTTCAAATACTACTTCTGTCTCCACGCGAACGAGACGCTGAGCCGGCTCGAGCACACGCCAAAGCTCTGCATCGCGGCGCTGAACGGCCACACTGTAGGCGGCGGCCTCGAGATCGCGATGGCCTGTGACCTCCGCATCGCCCGCAGGAACGCCGGCAAGATCGGTCTCCCGGAGGTCGCGCTCGGCGTCCTTCCCGGCACGGGCGGCACCCAGCGCCTCGCCAGGCTCATCGGGAAATCTCGGGCGATCCAGCTGATGTGCGAGGGCCAGACGTTCGATTTCGAGACCGCCCTCGCGGTCGGCCTGGTCAACGACGTCTGGGAGACCGCCTCCCACGACGAGTTCATGGACCGGATCCTCGCGTACGGCCACACGTTCACGCTGCCGGGTCGCGCGGCATTGGCGGTCGGACGCATCAAGCGCGCCGTGCAGACAGGCTTCGAGGTGGGGCTCGAACAGGGGCTCGCCCTCGAGCGAGAGCTCCAGGCCGAGCTGTTCGCGTCGGAGGACGCGCGCGAGGGGCTCGCCGCCTACATGGAGAAACGGAAACCCGTGTTCCAGGGCAAGTGAACGCGCGAAGCACGCGCAGCGCGGCGCACGTAATGTCCATCACAATAGACAGCTTCCTTGGGATGGTCTGACGATTTTCAAATCAGCTTGGGCTGCTGCACGTAAGTTCAGGCATGCAACAGCCTCTTGAGCACGTGCCGCTTCTGGAGCGGCCCAGCTTCGAGACCGTGTACACGGTTGGCCTGTCGTTTCTCCGGCAAGCGCTCCGATGGCTCGGCGTGGCAGAGCGCGACGTCGACGACGTCCTGCAAGACGTCATGATCGCTGCGTACCACGCGCTGGAGAGCTTCGATCCGGGGCGCGGCACCGACGGG
This sequence comes from Sorangium sp. So ce836, assembly GCF_028553905.1. NCBI lineage: Bacteria > Pseudomonadati > Myxococcota > Polyangiales > Polyangiaceae > Sorangium > Sorangium sp. So ce836. The sequence continues at coordinate 10,072,474 of NZ_CP102233.1, forward strand.
GCGCGCGCGGGTCATTCCCCTTCCGGCCGCGCGCCGAGCGCGGGCCGCAGGGCTCCGCAGGCCCCGAGCCCGCTCGGCGAGCCCCTCAGGCGCTGGCTGTTCGGCATCGCCTGGCGGCAGGTCGGCCACTACCGCGGGCGCGCCCATCGCCGCCGAGAGATCGCGGTCGGCGCGGGGGCGAGCTGGCCGTTCGATCTCGCCGACCCGGGCTTGAGCTCGGAACAGCTGCTTGCACGCGAGCAGAGCGGCCAGCTCGTCGGCCGGTTGCTCGGAGCGATCGACCTCGAACGGCGGGTCGTCCTGATCATGCACGATCTGCTCGACATGACGAGCGCCGACATCGCGCGCGATCTCGACGTGAACGAGAACACGGTGCGCAACCGCCTCCGGCTCGCCCGCGAGGACTTCCGCGTGGCGGTGAAGCGCATGAACGCCGAGGACCGGCGCGCGCTCCGCGATCCGCTGAGCCTCCCGGTCGCGGAGCGGTCCCGCGCGGCGGACGAAGAGTCGCTCCTCGACGCGGCCAGGCTCGTCCCCGATGTGCCGGACGCGATCCGACGCAGGCTCTGGATCGCGGTGGCGCACGCGATCGCCCACGCGCGCGCCGCCGGCCCGAGCGCGCAGGCCTCCGCCCCGCCGCCCGCGTGAGCGAGCGCCGAGCGGTCGAGAGGCGCGCCGCCGGGCGCGGCGCGCCGGGCGGCCGCCATCAGCGCTCCAGCATCCTGCCGTAGTGCTCGGCGAGCGCCGTCCCGCCGAGGCGCGAGAAGAAGGATGAGTAGCAGATCCAGATCGCCAGCCCGTTCATGTCGTCGAACATCGGCGGGAGATACGGGGGCGGGCGGATGATCCCGTCGGTCACGTGCGCGTGGAGGACGGGGACGTCCTCGTGCGCGACCTTCCCCACGAACAGGAAGGGAATGAGCATCGCCCGATCGTGCTGAATGGCGGCGCGCATGAAGGCATAGTTGAGGACGATCCCCTTGCAGTAGCAGGCGTCCTTCGTGAACGGCGCCCCTCCCGCGAGCACGCCGCCGCGGAAGACGCGGCGGGCGTTCTGGAAGCACTCCTCTTCCTCGTACCCTTCGGTGCGGTACCACTCGAACACGTCGAGGAAGGACGCCCCGTCCTCCGCCTTGTCCACCGCGAGGATGCGGTCGTTCAGCTTCTTCGCGCGACGCGGCGTGCTCCTGAAGGTGAGGATCTCGACCAGCACGGCGAGCCCTTCCTGAACCGCCGTGGTGCGCGGAGGCCCCTTCGCCAGCCAGCGCGCCACGGGCTGAGCCTGCCCGTTCAGGCTGGTCGCGACGTGCACCCACCCCTCGTGCGCCTCGAGGATGTCGACGTCGCTCCTGGAGAACATCGCGCCGCTCCGGATCTTCACGTAGTCGCTGCCGGCGGCGGCATCGGCGAGGAGCGAATCGTCCACCTGCACGCGGATCGAGGCGCCGCCGAAGAAGCGGTCGAAGCGGGCGTTCAGCTCGAGCGCCGCCATCTCCGCCGTGATCTCGCGCTGCTGCGACGGGCCGAGCCGCTCGCCGCCGATCGCCGTCAGGAGGTCGTAGAGCACGAACCCCATGTCCCGCACGCTCGTCTTTCCGTCGGGCAGCTTGTCCTTCGGGGAGCCGTAGAGCTCGCGGGACAGGTCGTAGAACGCCTTGGTCCCCCGCCCCATGAGCATGCTCACGACCTTCCTGTACTCGTCCGCGGTCGCGCGGAGGATCTGGCCGAGCCGATCGCGCTTGCCGAGGTCCCGCTCGGCGTCGCGGAGGATCTCCTCGAGCTCGCGCTGCTTCGCCGCCGGATCGAACCCGAGGTCGTCCGCGTAGGTCACCCTGGGCAGCTCGCGCTGCTTCGCGCGGAGGAACTGCTCCTCGACGTCTGCTTCCCACCGGAGCGCCTGGAGGATGCGGATCGGGCGCTGCGCCTCGAGCACGCGCTGGGCCAGGTTCGCGAGGATCTCCTTGTAGGAACGCCACGGCCCAGCGACCGGCGACAGCGGCGCGTGCGGGATCGGCCCGTCGCGCAAGCTCAGCGACTCCAGCGGCGCCGAAGGCGCCTCCCCGTTCGACCCGCCGACCTCGTCAGGGACGCCCTGTCCCCCCGCCCCAGGGGCCTCCGCGCCGTCCTCCGCCGCGCCGGCGCCGCCGCTGTACGGCTCGTCCGCTGGCTCGCTCACCTTGACCTCGCGCTGCGCCTCCCCGTCCGCCGCGCGCGGCCCCCTCCTCTCCCGGGCCTCAGAGCTCTGCGCCATTGCGATCGATTGCTAACACCTGCTCACCTGTCGGAGCAAACCTCCACGGAGCAGGATCCGCCGCGGTGAGCGCCGGCTCCGCCGGGTCCTTGTCGGCATCGCGGCCTCGGGGTACGAGCCCTGCCCCTATGAGCGATCCCGAGCACAGGAACGACGCCGAGACGACCGCCGACGAGGAGTCGAGCTCCCTCTCGGACGCCGCGCTCCTCGAGCGCACAGCGGAAGGAGCCAAGCGGCTCCGCTCGGCGATCGCGGCGGCGGTGGTCGGGCAGGACGACGTGGTCGAGGCCATGCTGATCACGCTCGCCGCGCGCGGGCACGCGCTGCTCGTCGGCGTCCCGGGGCTGGCCAAGACGCTGCTCGTGTCGTCGCTCGCCAAGGCGCTCGACCTCAGCTTCGGGCGCGTCCAGTTCACGCCGGACCTGCTGCCCGCCGACATCACGGGGACCGACGTGCTGCACGAGCAGCACGGCTCCCGGAGCCTGCGCTTCCAGCCCGGACCCATCTTCCACAACCTCGTCCTCGCGGACGAGGTGAACCGCACGCCGCCGAAGACGCAGGCGGCGCTGCTGGAGGCGATGCAGGAGCGCAAGGTGACCGTCGGGACCGCCACGCACGCCCTCCCCGACCCCTTCCAGGTGTTCGCGACGCGAAACCCGATCGAGCAGGAGGGGACGTACCCGCTGCCCGAGGCGCAGCTCGACCGCTTCCTGCTCGAGATCCACGTCACCTACCCGAGCGAGGCCGAGGAGCGCGAGGTGGCGCGGAGGACGACCTCGGGGAAGCCGCCCGCGATCGAGGCGGTGCTCAGGGCGGCCGAGGTGCGGGCGATCGGCCGCCTCATCCCGAGGATCCCGGTGACCGACGAGGCCGTGGACCTCGCGGTGCGCCTCGCGAGGGCGACGCGGCCGGGGACCGACCGCGCCGCGCAGGAGGTCCGGGACTACGTGCGCTACGGCGCGGGGCCGCGCGGGAGCCAGGCGCTCGTGATCGCGGCCAAGGCGCGCGCGGCGCTCCGCGGCGAAGCCGCGGCCGACGTGGACGACGTGAGGGCCCTGCTGATCCCGGCGCTGCGGCACCGGATCGTGCTGTCGTACCGCGCCGAAGCGGACGGCGTGCGCGACGTCGACGTGCTGAGCGCCGTGGAGCGGTCGGTGCGCTGAGCGGCGCCGAGGCGCGGACGGCGCTCAGCGCGGGCGAGGCGCCTGCTGCTGCGCGTCCTTCACCGGGTCGACCGCCTTCATGGCCTTCAGATCCAGGGCGAAGCGCAGCGTCCCCGGCCCACGCCCGTCCCAGCTCACGGCGACGACGCCGCTCTTCTTCAGGCCCGTCCAGCCGACGTCGCCGAGCAGCGATGTCACCAGCGCCGACAGCGAGGGCTCGTGCCCCACGAGCGCCAGCGGCTGAGCCCCCTGATACTGCGAGAGCAGGCGGAGTATTTCGGCGGTGTCCCGCGAGGGAGAGAGCTCGGCGATGACCGAGACGTCGTCGGTCAGCTCGGCGGCCTCGGCGATGATCTCCGCGGTCTGCACCGAGCGCACGAGAGGGCTCGTCCAGATCGCCGCAGGGCGTCGGCCCTTCTGCTTCGCGAGCCACTTGGCGACGCGCCGGGTCACCTTGCGACCCTTGCCCGTGAGCCAGCGACCGGCGTCGCCGAGGTCAGGCGCGTCGTCCACGGCCTGGCCGTGGCGGATGATGAGGATCTCCATGGCGTGAACTTAGCCCGGGCGACCGCCAGCAGGGGAGCGCCGTGCGCGCGCAGCCGGCGGAGGCGCAGGCCCGCGGGCCCTCAGAACTCGCACTGGCTGGTCGCGTCGTTGCAGTGCGAGCCCGGCGCAACGAAGGGACAAATGCTCCCGAAGAAGCTGTTGCAGGGCAAGCCGCACGTGTACGACGTGTGCGTGTAGCAGATCTGCCCCGCGTCGCAATCCGCGTCCGAGGCGCACCGGCAGCTGAAATCGTCGGGGATCCCGTTGCCGTTGTCGTCGCGGCCGTCGCAGCACTCCGTCACGTAAAAGTCGCTTGCGCTGCAGTCCTCGTCGGCGCAGTCGAGCGTGCCGTCGCAGTCGTTGTCGATCCCGTCGGTGCACGCGGCGGTCCCGAACTCGGGGCCGGGCGCGGCGCCGCCCGCGCAGCCCCGGCAGGGACCGAAGGCGCCGCAGTCCGGATCGGCGCAGTCGACGTAGTGGTCGCCGTCGTTGTCGAGATCGTCGTCGCAGATCTCGCTCGGGTTCGGGACGATCTCGACGTTGAGCGCGAAGGGGCCCTCGTTCGCGCCGCCGAAGGGATCGACCGTGAAGCCGTCGAGGAAGACGAAGTACGCGCCCGGGTAGAGGATGCTGAAGTCGAGCCGGGAGGCCCACGACCCGCCGCCGCTGTCGTCATCGCAGCCGATCTCCCGCCCGGTGTTGCAGATGCCGGTGCGGACGTAGAGCGTCGTGTCGAAGCTCGACCCGCGCGTGTCGAGGTGCACGCGCGACGGCGCGGTGAGCACGAAGTAGAAGACCGCCTCGCCGGCGTCGCCGCCGCACGCGCCCCGGGTCTCGCTCACGTGGCCGGAGGTGTCCCCCGTGTAGGTGCCGGTCCCGGGGATGCGCTTCGGCGAGAGGCAGTTCGCCTGCTCGAGCACGCACACCGGGTTGTTCGCGCAGTCCGGATCCTGGCAGTCGATCAGGGCGTCGCGGTCGTCGTCGAGCGCGTTGTTGCACTGCTCCGGCGTCGGCGCGCAGCTCGGCGCGAACACGCAGGCCGCGTCGGCGCAGTCGATGTGCCCATCGCAATCGTTGTCGACGCCGTCGTCGCAGACCTCCGGCACGCAAGCCTTGCAGGCCGGCGCGGTGATGCACTGCGGGTCCGCGCAGTCGACGCGCCCGTCGCAGTCGTTGTCCCGGCCGTCGTCGCACCGCTCCAGCGAGACGGGCGGCTGGCACACGCAAGGAAAGCTGCTGCGGCAGTCCGGATCGGCGCAGTCGACCAGGAGATCGCAGTCGTCGTCCGCGCCGTTGTCGCAGCGCTCGCCGTTCGCGCTGCAGACGCACCGCGGGTCGGAGCCGCAGTCGCCGTCGTCGCAGTCGAAGATGCCGTCGCAGTCGTCGTCGACGCCGTTGCCGCACGCCCCGATCTCCGAGGCGGAACAGCTGCAGGAGCGGGTCCCCGAGCAGTCCGCGTCGAAGCAGTCGACGAGCGTGTCGCAGTCGTCGTCGACGCCGTTGTCGCAGCGCTCACCGCCGGGGCGCGGGGTGCAGCCGCAGTCCTGCCCTGCGGCGCACGCGGGATCGAAGCAGTCGCTCACGCCGTTGCAGTCGTTGTCCGCCGCGTCCGTGCAGATCTCCGGAGCGCCCGGGAAGACGGACGGGTTGAAGTCGTTGCAGTCGCTCCCGCCGCAGATCGTCGGACCCACGCCGTCGCCGTCATCGTCGCGGGGCGCGTGCTCGCAGCGCTCGTCGACGCAGGTGTCGCGGGTGCAGGCGTCGCCGTCGTCGCAGTCCGCGTCGCCGCCGCACGGCGCGGAGCCTCCGAAGCCGCCGCCGTTCGACGACGTCGACGCGCTCGCGCTCGTCGTGCCGCCCCCGCCGCCTCCGAGCCCGCCGACGCCGGTGTCCGGGAGCTCGAGCAGGCTCGTCCGGCCGCACGCTCCCGCCATCACCCCGAGAGCCGCCCACGCCCCGATCGCGAAGAGGAACCGTCGAATCCCTGGGGACCGCCGACGCGCCTCCCCGACCCATGCTGAAGAGCCCGGCTTCATCGCTCACCCACTCGCACCGGCCGCAGGGTGCCCACGCGTCGCTTCAATGTACACGCCCGAGTTTCCATGGAGGCAAGTTTTGATCCCTTGACGCCGACCCGCTGCCTGCATGTCCTCGGGCGGCCTGTCGCCTCGCGCTGCGCGGCTGGACACCGGGAGGTGGGGTGCCGGCCGGCGGGTGGGGCGACGCGCCGAATCCGGCCGGCTCGCGCCGCGGATCAGTTGCGGGTCGACGCATCCGCGTGTAACGAGGCCCCGTGGGCGCGCAGCTCCAGATCGAGGTCGAGCGGCCGCCTCCTGGCCTGCAGCGCGGCCGTTACCCTGCGCCACAATGGGTCATCCTGGCGGTCGGCGCGGCCGTGGTGCTCGGCGCGGTCGTCTTCCTGATCTGGCGGGCGCGGCGTGCCCTCCGCTCACGGGAGCGAGGCGGCCCTCGTTCTTCGCGGCGTGGGTGACGGGCGCGCGGGTGACCGAGGATGGCGCCCGCTCGGCCGCTTCCTGCGGATGAATGATCGACAGCAAGTGCGATCGCGGGTTGACACCGAGCGGACCGGACCGGTAGGCACCATAGAGGGACGCGCTCCCGGTCGGCTGATGTAGAGTGCCGCCCGAGCGCGCGACGAGCCCGCAACAGCCGGGGCCGAGAACGCGGCCCCAGTGAGGCCCTTTGGGTCCTGAAGAACGCCGCGCAACTGCGGCCCGTGGAACCATGGCACCGATCGAACGTGGCGTTGAGCTTGTGCATCGGGTGATCGCGCAACTGAAGAAGCGCCCTTCCAGCCATGCCGCCGTGGGAGCGAGCCAGGCGGCGCTCGATGCGCTCGAGTCGAAGTTGATGGTCGAGCTGCCGCCCACGCTGCGGGCGTTCCTGGAGTTCGATTTCACCCTCGATAGCCTGGGCCCGCGGTTCAAGGGGCGGCATCGCTTCGGCCAGGATCCGTCGGCGCCGCGACCGAAGCTCACCTCGGTCCGCAAGCTGGCGGAGGCGAAGACCGACCTCGGCTGGACCGAGTCGCGCCTCCGGGGCAAGGTCGTGCGGCTGCCCAACCTCCCCGGTCACCCGTGGAACGCGCTCTACCTCGGCGAGGCCAGGCGGGACGGCGAGCTCGTCATCCTCGGCCTCGACAACGAGGACACGAACGTCCGCGTCTTCCCGCGCTACACGGCGTTCGACCTGTACCTCGTCGAGCAGTGCGGCCTCGCCAGGCTGTCCGAGGCGCAGCGGCTCGAGGACCTCGAGTCGCACGTCGCGCTCAACCCCGAGCTCGGGACCGCCGAAGAGGACGACGAGGGCGATACGGAGTATTGATCGCGCGGCTGCGACGCCGCTGGGCTGGCGCCGCTCGGCCGTGAACGACGCCCGTGACGAACGCGATGGCTGCCGGTGCGGAAGCGCTCCACTTTCGGGTGGACGACGGCGACCCGCACGACCGGCTCGACAAGCTCGTCGTCCACCTGCTGGAGCGCGCCGGCCGCGCGACCTCGCGCGCGGCGGTGCAGCGGTGGATCGCCGCGGGCCGGGTCCTCGTCGACGGGGAGCCCGCGCGCGCGTCGGTGGCGGTGCGCTCGGGCGCCCTGGTCGAGATCCGGCCGGAAGCGCCGTCGCCCCCCGCAGCGGCGGCCGATCCCGGCGTGGCCATCGCGGTGGTGTACGAGGACGAGCACCTGCTCGTGATCGACAAGCCGGCGGGGCTCGTCGTGCATCCGGCGCGCGGGCACGCGTCGGGCACGCTCGTCAACGGATTGCTCGCCCTGCCCGGGTTCGCCCTGGCGCCCGCCGATCCGCGCGATCCCATGGGCCACGTCCGCCCCGGGATCGTGCACAGGCTCGACCGAGGCACGAGCGGCCTGCTCGTCGTGGCCAAGGACGAGCCCACCCGCGAGGCGCTGAAGGCGCGCTTCGCGCGGCACGAGATCGAGCGCGAGTACGCGGCGATCGTGGCGGGCGAGGCGCGAGACGCCACCTACGACACGCTGCACGGCCGCCACGCGACGGACAGGCTCCGCTTCACGTCGTGGATCCGCAGCGACGCCGGCGCGGGCGGCGCCGCGCCGCGCCGCGCGGTGACGCACGTCCGCGTGCTCGAGAGGCTCGGCGACGCGGCGACGGTCGTGGCCTGCTCGCTCGAGACGGGCCGCACCCATCAGATCCGGGTGCACCTCGCCGAGCGCGGCAGGACCCCCGTCCTCGGCGACCCCCTCTACGGCAAGCCGCCGAAGAAGCCGGCGGTGCGGGCGATCGCGGAGGAGCTCGGGCGGCAGGCCCTGCACGCGCGCGTGCTCGGGTTCATCCACCCCGCCACGCAGAGGCCGGTGCGCTGGGAGAGCGCGCTGCCCGCGGACATGCGCAGGGCGCTCGACCAGCTGCGGAGGCTCGCTACCAGATCTTCGATTTGATGTGGCCCTTGGACTTGATCAGGATGTCCACGAGGGCGCGGTCGTAAAAATTCTTCTGGTACAGATCCGGCGAGACGCGGCTCTTGTAGAGGGCGCGGCCCTCCTCGATCTCCTCGGAGAGGACCGTGAAGAGGTCATCCTGCTGGATGCCCTGCACGATCTTTTCCTCGTTGTAGAGCGAGAGATCGCTTGCGATGGCGCGCGCGAGGCGGCGCGCGGCCTCTTCCGTTTCAATCAAGGGCATCCGTCTCTCCTCCAGGTTCGCCGGCCGGGGGCACGCGCTCCCGAGCCGACGGGCGCCTAGGATGCAGCAGCCCAGGCGGCGCTGTCAAAGTAGCTCGTCGTTCGACCCGCGCCGGAGCGGTGGCGCGGAGGGCGCGCCGCTCGCGGGGTGCGGCGCGCCGGCGTGCGGCGGCTCCGGGCTCTGGCGCGCCGCGGCGAGGGCGGCGAGCCCCGAGAGGAGCGGGAAGACGACCAGCGCGTAGCGCCCGGCCCCGAAGAACACGGCGTGCGTGGCCGCGGTCGCGGCGAGGACGGCGAGCGCCGAGAGCGCGAGCATCGGCGCCCGGAGCAGCGCGCGACCCTGGAGCAGCGCCAGGCCGAGGAACGCGAGGTAGCCCACCCACGCGTGGACGTGCAGCGCGGCGACGACCCCCAGCGCGAACAGCGCGAGCCGGGCAGGCACGAGCGCCCGCTGCGCGAGCGAGGGGCCGCGGGCGCGGTCGTGAGGGTGAGGGTGCGGGGGAGGAAGAGCGCCGGGCGTCGGCGCGGGCTTGCGCGCTGCCCACGCGAGCGCGCAGAGCAGGACGAGGCGCTCGAAGACCGTCTCGACGGCGCCGAGCGCCACCTTGTCGTCCTCGGTGAAGGCCGCCGCGTTCGAGGCGTGCAGGTACCACCCGGCCGCGCCGCAATAATCGAACGTCGCCGCGAGCTTCCGGGGCACGAGGCCGAGCCATGCGCCGGGGTGCTCCGCGATGTAGCGGCGCGCCTCGCGGCCGAAGCACGCGTCCTTGCCGGCCTCGTCGAAGACCTCACGGCACGCCTCGGGCACCTGGATGGGCGCCCAGGCGCCGGTGGAGGCCGGGTCCGCGCCGATGAGGAGGTTCCAGCCGCCGTTCACGCTGACCAGCGCGCACTGGTTCATCCGCGCGCAGTTGCGCGCCGTCCAGGGCGCGCACACGACGAGCGCCGCGAGGACGGTGACGAGGACGGGCGCCGCGCGTCGCGCCGCGCGCGCGGCGAAGGAGCCGCGGAGCACGGCGTCGCCGGGCGGCGAGCCGAGGAGGGCGAGGCCGGCGAAGAGGGGCGCGAGCAGGAGCGCCTGCGGGCGGACGAGGGTGGCGGCGCCGACGAGCAGCCCGAGGAAGGCGAACGGGGCCAGCGCCGGACGGCGCTCGCGCGCCCGCGCGGACGCCCACGCCGCGCAGGCGACGAGCGAGCCGGTGACGCCCTCGGTCATGACGGCCGGGGTGTACGCGACGAGCCCGGGGTGGAGCGCGACGAGCGCGCCCGCGAGCGCCGGTACGGCGCGCGAGCGCGGCGCAGCGCGGATCGCCAGGCGGTGAACCGCGAGCGCCGCGAGCGCGCCGACGACGGCGTTGAGCAGCATGGCGACGGCAGGGCGCGCGCCGAACACCGCGTACAGCGCGCCGACGGCGCCCGGATAGCCGACCGGGTAGTGCGCGGCGTACGTGACGACGCCGTCGGGCCAGAGCCACGTGTAGCCGAGCCCCGCCGCGATCCGCTCGGCGATGCGGTGGTAGTAGGTGCCGTCGGCGGTGGGCGGGAAGCGCCCGGCCGCCCAGGCGACGACGGCGATCCGCACGGCGAGGGCGAGGGCGAAGATCGCGCCCCCGTCGCGCCGGCGCGCGGCCATCGCGAGGTCGTCGCTCATGACGAGCGCGCGGGCGACAGCGGGAAGCGCGCGAGCAAGCCGGCGGCGCGCAGCGCCGCGACGACCTCGCACGCCGGCAGGCCGACCACGTTGGAATACGAGCCCTCGATGCCCGCGACGGCGAACGCACCGATCCCCTGGATCGCGTAGGCGCCGGCCTTGTCGAGCCCCTCGCCGGTCGCCGCGTACGACGCCACCTCGTCATCGTCGAGCTCGCGGAAGCGCACCCGCGTCACGACCGTCTCGGCGTGGAGGGCCTCGGCGCGGCCCGGGGTGACCGCCGGCGCGAGCTCGGCCTCGGCGCCGGCGATGGCGAACCGGGTCCAGACCTGGTGCTCGCGGCCCGAGAGGGCGCGGAGCATGGCGCGCGCGTCGCCCTCGTCCCGGGGCTTGCCGAGGATGGAGTCGCCGAGGATGACCGAGGTGTCGGCCACGAGGATCGCGCCGGCCCCGACCGCCTGCTGCAGGCGCCGCGCGGCCGCGAGCTTCGCCAGGGTGACCCGCTCCAGGTAAGCCGCAGCCCCCTCCTCGGGGCGACCCGCCTCGTCGACCTCGGCCGCCGCCACGCGGAGAGGCAGGCCGAGCGTGGTCAGGATCTCTCGCCGGCGCGGCGAGCCGGAGCCGAGCAGGAGCGGGTGCGCGTCGTCGATCATGGTCGTGCGGGCGCCGGCGGCGCCGGCCCCGGCCGGGCGTGGTCGTAGCACGGCGCGGGACCGACCGCGGAGCGCAGCGCGCCACCGGAGCGTCGGGCGCCCCCGGATCGCGCCGAGACGATTGCTGTTTTGACTCTCACCCCGGCAGTAGTAGAGGGTCGGGCGCGATGCGCGCCAACTGGAGGGTGCCGGCACGATCAAGCCTCCCGCTGCTGGTGGCCTCCGGTTTTTTCATGGCGGCGGTCCTCCCGGCGCCGGCGCGCGCGGACGAGTGCGCGCCGGCGCACGGGATGTCGAGCTGCATCGACGCCGACAATCTCTGGCCCCACGCGGGCGGCGGCCCCTTCTTCGCCGTGGGGAGCACGGCGACGACGCCGAGCGCGAAGGCCTCGTTCGGCCTCGTGGCGAGCTACCTCTCGCGGCCGGCGGGCCTGCGTGTCCCCTCGCCCGACCCTGACGGCACGGTCGTCCACGTGCTCGACAACATGATCGACGCGACCTTCCTGTGGTCGCTCGGGCTCACCGATCGCCTCGAGGTCACGGTCGCCGCGCCGGTCACGCTGTACCAGGACGGCGCGGGCTTCGCCGATGTCCTCGGCACCGACGCGGTGCTGCACCGCAGCGTGATGCGCGACGCGCGCCTCGGCGCGGCGTTCGCCATCGTGCCGCCACCCCGGAGCGGCCCGCTCGACGGCTTCTCGCTCGCGGCGCGCCTCGAGCTCGGCCTGCCCACCGGCGACAGGACCGCGTTCGCCAGCGCCGGGACCGTCACGCTCGCGCCGACCGCCGCCGCGGCGTACCAGCTCGGCCAGCTCCGCCTCGCGGCCGAGGTCGGGGCCCGGATCCGCGGCTCGAGCGCGCTGCTCGGCGTCGAGATCGGCTCGCAGCTCCTCGGCGCCCTCGGCGCTGCGGTCGACGTGCTCCCGGGCCGCTGGCTCACGGCGTCTGCAGAGGCGTTCGCCCTCTACACGCTCGCCGAGCAGCCCGCCCGCGGCGCGGCGCTGGTGCCGGCGGAGTGGATCCTCTCGGCGACGAGCGCTCCGTTCCTCGCCGGCGACGTCTCGCTGTCCGCCGGCGGCGGGAGCGCCATCCCGTTCTCCGCCGAGGGCACGCTCACCGCGCCCCGCTTCCGGTTCAACCTCGGGCTGCGCTATGCGCCGATGGGGCGCGACGCGGACGCCGACGGCGTCCTGGATCGCGACGACGCGTGCCCGAACGTCGCCGAGGATCGCGACGGCTTCCAGGACGGCGACGGCTGCCCCGACCCCGACAACGACGGCGATCGGATCCCCGACGACCGCGATCGGTGCCGGGACGAAGCCGAGACGATCGACGGCTTCCAGGACGGCGACGGCTGCCCCGACGACGACGACGACGGCGACGGGATCCCGGACGACGCCGACGCCTGCCGGAACGCCGCCGAGGACCGCGACGGCTTCCAGGACAGCGACGGCTGCCCCGATCCCGACAACGACGGCGACGGGATCCCGGACGAGCGCGACACGTGCCCGAACGGCGCGGAGGACGTCGACGGCTTCAAGGACGACGACGGCTGCCCCGATCCCGACAACGACATCGACCAGGTCCCTGACGCCGACGACCGGTGCCCGGACGAGCCCGAGGATCGCGACGGCTTCCAGGACGACGACGGCTGCCCCGATCCCGACAACGACGAGGACGGCGTGGTCGACGCGGCCGACGCGTGCCCCGTGACGGCCGAGACGATCGACGGCGCGAACGACGCCGACGGCTGCCCGGAGCCGGGAGCCAGGTCGCTGCCGCAGTGGTCGGGCGATCGGATCCTCCTCGACGGCCTGGCCCGCTTCCCCGCGGGCAGCGCGCGGGTACCGCCGGCCCTGGCGGCGCAGATCGGCATGATCGCCCAGCTCATGCGCGGGCGCATGCCCCTCGACGTCGTCATCGTGGAGGCCTACCCCGATCGCCAGGGCGACTCGTCGGCGCGCGCGATCGAGCTCGCCGGCGCGCGCGCGAGCGCCGTCAAGGAGCTCCTCGCCAGCGCAGGTATCCCGGCGGACCGGATCACTGCCGCCGCTGGCGACACATCAGCCATGCGCGCGAAAGACGCGCCCCAGATCGAGGTGACGGCGACCCGCGCTCGGCGCTCGGAAGGAGCACGCCGTGCTCCGGGCGCAGCCTCCTCGACGACCGGAGAGAAGAAACTGCGATGAATGTTTTCGAGGCACGCCGTGCCCGTCATTTGATCATCCGCCTCGATCGGGGCGAGGAGCTCCCAGCGGCGCTCGTGCGCGCCCTTGACGAGGCCGAGGCGCGCGCCGGCTGGATCGAGGGGATCGGCTCGCTCGAGAAGGCGGAGATCGCGCTGTTCGATCAAGCATCCCGCGCCTACGCGAAGACGCGCGTCCTCGAGGGGCCCTGCGACGTGGTGGCGCTCTCCGGGAGCATCGCGCTCCAGCAGGGCGAGACCTCGCTTCGCCTGTCGGCCACGCTCGCCCGCGAGTCTGGCGTCGGTCTCCAGCTCGCCGCCGGCGAGCTCGTCTGGGCTCGGGTTTACGGGCTCGAGCTCCGCGTCACGGCGTTCGACGACCTGCCCCTCGCGCGGGCGTTCGACGATCGAACGGGCCTCATGCAGCTCGTCGCCCAGTCGACCGCCATCCCGGCGATCGCGAGCGAGGCGCCCCGGATGGCGCCTCCGGCGCAGGCCGCCGAGCCGGCGCGCACGGCGCCTCCGGCGCAAGCCGCCGAGCCGACGCGCGCGGCGCCTCCGGCGCAGGCCGCCGAGCCGCCCCGCGCGCCGCCGCCGGCCGCCGAGCCGCCCCGCGCGCCGGCCCTCGCTCCAGAGCCCGCCCGCGCGGCGGCCTCGGTTATGGAGCCCGCGGCCGTGCCGCTGCCGCAGCGCCCGGTCCGCCCTCGCCAGGAGGAGGACATCTATCCGGAAGTGGGCGACAGCGTGACCCACTTCCACTTCGGCGAGTGCACCGTGATCAGCTCCGACGGCGAGCGGATCCGCCTCCGCCAGGAGCGCGACGGGCGCGTGCGCGAGGTCTCGCTGACGATGCTCCGCATCGAGCCTCCCACCGTGGATCCGGCGACGGGCCGGAAACACTTCCGCCTCGCGCGAAAGAACTGAGCGCGCGGCGCGCTGCGTCGATCGAGGGGCGGCGGACGGCGCGCCGCCCCTCGGGCGCGTCGTCGCTCAGAAGACGCGCTGGGCGACGTTGATCGAGTCCCCTGCCTGGAGGGGCACGTCGGGGATCTTGTTGTCGATGATGTCCTCGACCGAGACGGTGGCGAACACCGTCTTGCCCTGGGACTTCCTGCGGATCGTGACCCGATCCTTGTCCGCGATGCTGTTGAACCCGCCCGCCATCGAGATGGCGCGGAGCAGCGTCATGCCAGGCTGGAGCGGCAGGGATCCAGGCTTCTGCACCTCGCCGAGCACCTCGACCCGCTTCGAGTTGTACTCCTTGATGCTCACGCTCACGCTGGGGTCGGTGAGGACCTGCCCCTCCATGAGCTTCGCGCGGACGAGCTCTGCCACCTCCTGAGGCTCGAGGCCCGCCACCTTGAGCCGCTTCACGTAGGGGACGTCGACGGTGCCGTCCGGCGCGACGGTGAACGTCGTGGGCAGCTTGTCTTCCCCGACGATGCGGAGCTCGAACACGTCTCCGACGCCGATCGTCGTCGCCTCCACCGGAGGCGGCAGGTTCACCGGCCCGGCTTGGCGCGACGAGCAGGCGGCGATCACCAGCGCGAGGATGGCGGCGGCCCACCGACCCGAGCGTCGCATCACATGAACCAGCGCACGCCCAGATAGGCTTCGAACTGCTGCCATCCGAGATGGTTCTGGACGTTGGACTCGTCGAGGATCCTCAGCGCGGTGCTGCTGATGTTGTTGCCATACCGCAGCGTGGTGTTGATTCCCAGAGAGTCCGCGAACCGGTACTCGCCGAACAGAGAGGCGTCGATACGGACGTCCGTCCAGGGCTCCTCGGCTGCGACGAGGCGCCCGTCATCCGCCGGGATCCCGGGGAACACGTGGGCAGCCACGCCGCCATCGAGGATGAGCAGGAACCGACCGCCGAAGAAATAGGTCAGCTTGAGGTACCCGCGGTCGCGCTCGAAGTAGCTCGCGAGAAAGCTGTCGTGGAAGTCGCGCGTGAAGCCGGCCGAGAGCGATGAGAGCGCGAGCGTCGCCGCCGCAGGGTCGGCCGACGGATTCGGCGTCAGGAACCACTTCAGCTCGAGCTGGCCGATGACGCTGTCGAAGTCGTGCACGACGTCGTTGTCGTTGTTCGGCGTGTAGAAGCTCGCGCCCCAGCCGGCCATCGCGAGGAGGCCGAACGACGATGTCACGAGGCCGTTGATCCCGAGCTGCGCGCGCAGCGGGTGAGAGGAGAGCTGGGCGCCTGGATTCGGGTAATCGACGAACCCGAGCGACGCGTCGTAGATGAGCGCCGTGCGCGGCAAGAAGCGCCAGCGCCCCCGCGTCCGGACGATGTGCTGCATGTTCGTCAGGCTGTCGTACTCGTCGAGCTCGAAGAACGTGCCCGCGAAGCGATAGCCAAGCCGCCAATCGAGCAGGCCGCCGCCCGGCGTCCACACGAGCTCTGCTCCCGCGCCCGCGTGGACGCGCCGGAAGCTCTGGTTGGAGATCCCGATGTCCGAGGGAGCGATGGTCCGGCCGAGCGACGCGTCGAGGACCGCGGACCACGGGCGCTGGGGCAGGATCGTCAGGTTGGCGTCGAGCGAGCCGCCGATGTTCCGCTGCTGACCGAGCCGCTCCTGCCCGCGCTCCGGCCCGGAGACCGGGAAGAAGTCATCATAGGTCGCGGCGATGCCGGCGCGAAACTCGACGTCCGGCGGCGGCGCGTCGGGCGTCACCTCCTGGCGCTGCCGGCTGAGCGTCGAGAGCGAGAATGAAGGCGTGATCCGGAGCCGCATCGAGCCGACAGGCCCGATGTCGTCCACGCTGGCCACGTCTTCCTCGTCCCTGCGAAAGAAGTTGGAGTCGTAACCGAACTCCGCCGCGATCCCCGGGTGCAGCTCGAGATCGCCGGCACGAATCCCGATGCCCTCGGTGTAGCGGCGATCCTTGAGCCAGGGCTGATCCTGCGCGAGGGCCGACGCCGGGGACAGAGTTAGTGTGAATACGGCAGCGACTATGGTGTCACGAGGTTTCATCGCCTATTGGGCAGTGGCAATCCGAGAGAGGCGGTCGCCTACCGAAAACAGCTACTGCACGCAGGCGGCTCGATGATGATCTGGCTGACGGGATACTCGGAAGGATCCTCCTTGGGGAGGTTCTCATCGATATCGACCTTGATGGCGCTCTCGCCGATATAGCCCGCTTCCTGGCCGATGCACTGGTTGGCCTCGGCCGTCAGCTGCTCGGAGCGCTGGCGCAGGACCGTCAGGATCGTGAACTCGTGATTGGAGAGATCGGCGTCTCGCCGATTCACGGCGAGCTCCAGGCCCTGCCGCCGCTCGCGGGCGGAGCGGATGGCGACGTCGATCTGATTCAGCTTGTCGTTCAAGCAGAGCGTCTTCACGACGTCTCGCTGCGAACGGGCCGTCTCGAGCTGGCGACGAACGGACGTCCGGGCCCCATCCATCCGAGCGAGGAAGGTCTCGCTCTGCGCGAGCTGCTCGGCCGGCGAGAGCGTCACCTGCCGCGCGAGGCCCGCAGACGCATCCGGCGGAGGCGCCGTCTGCGCCTGCGCAGCAGCGATGCCGTGGCCGATGACGACCGAGATCAGCGCAACTGCTGCGAAGCCGGGGATCTGTTCACGTTTCATCGAAGCCTCCGAAGTCAGGCCCGCGCAGTATAAGTGCGGGCAGACGTGGTTGTCAAAACGCAATGAACATGCCGAACGGCCAGCAGCTCGACCTGTCGGGAGGCCCCGTACCAGGTTTTTCCCCATTGGATGCGCGACGGCATCACGCCATTCACGTTCTGGCGAAGGGGGAGGATTGCGTCTTGTCCACGAATCTGGGTGGCGTCGGGCCTATTGGCTCACGAAGGTGACAGGAATCACAACCGTCGCGCCGCCGCCCTCGGGCGGCGCGAACTGCGCGCTCTGGACGCGCGCGACCACGCAGGAGACCACGGTCCCGGACAGGCCGGAGCCGCCGGAGGGGGTCGCCGAGAGCACCTCGCCGTTCGGGCCGATCTTCGCGGTGATCCGGACCGACCCCTTCATGCTCGGGTCCTCCTGAAGCCCCTTATTGTAGCAACGACGGAACCCAGCGGTCATCCCTGCCACGACGGAAGGCGCGTTCGAGACGCTCCCGCCGGAGACCGCGGCCCCGCCCACCTGGGCGTTGCCGACCGGTCCCTTGACCTGCTGCGCCGAACCGGCGGTCGCCGGACCGCTGGTCCCTGTGTTGCCGATGGTCGCGAGGCCGCCGCCGCCGGCGGCGCCAGGTCGCACGGTGCCCCCACCGGCGCCCCCCATGTTCAATCCCGCCACACCCCCCTTTCCGACGCCGGACCCGGAGGCGGCCGCGTTTTCGAGGAGGCCCGTCGGCACATCGCCGGAGCTCAGGACGCTGGCTGTGGCGTTTCCGCTCGAGTTGAGCGCGCCCAGCATCTGCATGTCGAGCTGCGCGAGCTCGTTGGTGAGCGCCGAGGCGCGAGCGTCGCTCATCCCGCCGGAGCCCTTCCCCGCGCTGGCAGCCGCGCCCTTGTTCCCGCCCCCGCTCGCGGCCTTGGGCGCCTCGGCGGTCGGCGCCGCCGTCGCGGCCGGCGCCTCGACGTTCTCCTTCGGCTGCTCGACCACCGGCGGCGGGGGCAGCTGCTTCACGGACTCGAGCAGCGCCGCGACGTCGACCTCATCGTCGACGACCGGATCCATCCAGTCGGAGTAGATCGACCCGACGGCGCCGAAATGGAACAGGAACGAGAACGCGGCGATGATCGTGGTCGTCCAGTCGATGTCGTTCGCAATCCCCGACTTCACCGAGACGGGCAGCTGCGGCTTGGGCTGCACCGGCGGCGGCGCGACGAACTGGAACAGGAACGTCGTCTCCCCCACGACGATCTTGCCGCGCGCCTCCTCGCTGAGCTGGACCTGATAGGCCTGGGCATTGCCCACGGTCACGCGCTTGGCAGACGACTTGAGCGCAGAGAGCTCCGAGACGCCGGCCTTGAAGGCGACCCGGCCGGTCATCCCGTCCAGGAAATTGAGGAAGTACTCGCCGCCCACGAGCTCGAACAGCCGAAAGCTCGGCGGGATGCTCTTGCTCGGGATGACGAACATGCTCTTTTCGCTGGGCCCGATGCTGACGTGGGTGCGCTGCTTGATGACGCGCTCCTCGATCACCTTTCCCCCCTGGACCAGGCCGATCCTGAGGACCTTCGGGCCGGTCACCGGTGCGACCGCCCGCATGACCGCGGTCATCTGCCCGGGCTGGCCGGGGCGCGACGGGGTGGGGTGCGGGTGCTGCTGGGTCATTCCAAAGGGCTCCGGGAGAGAGGGGACGACGCAGGGGCCGACGCCGGTCGCGCGCGGCGGGCGGAGCCGCGCCCGAGGGCCCGGCGGGCCCCGGGCCTGGATCCGCGGAAGGAGCGCTGCGCAGCGGAGGGCACCACAGCCCGCGAGGGTACACGGACAGCTGGGGGCGGTCCAGGAGAGCGCGCCGCGCTCAGGGGGGCGCGCGCCGCGCTCGCCGCGGTGATGCGCGAGGCGCGCGCGGAGCTCCGGCAGCGCCGTCGAGCGGGCCCAATGCGACGCCGACGAGCGCGTCGACGGCCTCGCGCGTCCGCGAGGCGGCGGCGCGGCCGGCGCGCCCGGCCGCCGCGGACGCGATCGCGCCGGCGGCGCCCGCGACCAGGGCGAGCGCGATGGCCGAGGGCCCGGCCTGCGCGAGGAAAGAGAGCGTGGCGAGGAGCAGCGCGGCGAGCGCCGAGAGGCGCGCCGCCGCGCGCGGCCACCCCGCGCCCGCGTCGAGCCGCTGCTCGAGCTCGGCGAGGAGGTCGTTCGCCGCCGCGATCTTCGCGCGCGGGTCCGCGGCGGACATGACCTCGAGCGCGAGCCGGCGCTCCCAGCTCTCCGGCGGCGACCGCCTCGCCAGCTCGGAGAGCCGCGCCTCGGCGGGCAGCGCGCGGAGCGAGCGCGCGAGCGCCGTCAGGTCGCCGCCCGTCGCGCGCGCGACCTGCGCCGGGTGCTTCCATGAGATCGCGGCGCAGGCGCCGCTCGCCGCGATCGACAGCGCGATGAAGAGCGCGGCGGACACGCCGCCGCCTAGCGCCCGCGATGCGCGCCCGGAAATCCGGCGAGATCTCCGGCCCGAGGCACTAGAACGGCTCCTTGAAGATCGCCTGCTCGATGCGGTCCAGGAAGGGCTGGCGCAGCTCGGCGAGCGTGAGCTTCGGCTGGATCCGGCTGACGTCGACGGCCGCGATGGGCTTCTGGATGCGGCCGGTGATCGTCACCTCGGCGAGCGTGATGACCCCGCGCTGCTTGCCCTTCTCCTGCGCGCTGGCGCGCTCGCCGTGGCAGAGGATCGCGAGCAGGACCGAACCCAGCGCAAGTGCCTTGTACATGCTCATGGTCTCCCTCACGTGTCGGTCGCGGCGTCGGCGACGCCCCCGTCCGCCTCGGCGGCAGGCGGAGCCGCGGGCTGCGCCGCGGCCGCAGCCGCGTTGAGCTCGCCCTCCTTGAGCTTGGCGCGGTTCAGGAGCTCCTCCGAGTCGTCGCGCTGGCCCTTGTTGCGCAGCTCCTGGAACCGCGTGAGCGATTTGATCGCCTCCGCCACCTGCTGCTTGGGCGTCATGCCGGGGACGCTCGGGGCGAACAGGTACAGCAGGCCGAGGTCGTAGTGGACCTGGGGCAGGTTCGGGTTCCGGGCGAGCACCCAGTCGAACTCGCGCTTCGCTTCGGCGTAGCGCTCGAGCAGGCGGTAGGCGTCCCCGAGGTTCAGGTGCGCGGCCACGTGCTCGGCGTCGAAGCGGACGGCGCCCTCGAGGAGGGGCAGCGCCTCCTGGGCGTTGCCCGCCTCGAGCAGGTAGGTCGCAAGCTGCACCCGCGCCTCGACGAGATCGGGGCGGCGCATCACCGCCTTGCGGAACTCCTCCAGCGCCGCGGCGCGCTGCCCCTGCTCCCGGTAGATCAGGCCGCGGAGCAGCAGCGCCTCGGCGTTGTCCCTGTCGCGCGGCGGGTTCTCGCTGACCGGCTCGAACCCGTCCAGGATCGCCTGGAGCGCGTACAGCGCGAGATCGAGGCGCCGGTTCCTGTAGTGATCGCGGGCGATGATGACCATCGCCGGCCGGTAGTCCGGGTTGATCTTCAGCGCCTCCTGCGCGAGCCGCTGGGCCGAGCCGGTGTCCCGCTGGAGCGACTTGATCTCCGCGAGCGTCGCCGCGACGGCCGCCGACTTCGGCATCTGGCCGCGCTTCTCGTTGAGGAGCCGCTCCGCCTCGCCGAGCTGACCCTTCCGGGCGAGGAGCATCGCGTACGCGACGATGGCCGGCTCGTAGTCGGGCACGAGCGTGAACGCCTGGCGGTAGCTCGCGCCGGCGCCCTCGTCGCGGAGCCGCTCCTGCACCACGCCGAGCGAGTAGAAGGCCTGGTGGGCGCGCGGATCGGCCTGCGTCGCCTGCGTGAACTGCGCCTTCGCGCTCGCGAGGTCGCCGTTCGCGAACGCCTGCAGGCCGCCCTGGTAGATGGTCGCCGCGCGGGCGTTCATGGCCACCGGCGCCCCCGGGGCAGGCTGGTCGTACGGCCGCATCGAGCTCGGCGCGTCGTTCATGCCGTACGGCGCCTGGACGGGCGGGGCCGCGCCAGCAGGGCCGGTCACGGGGCGGGTGGGCGCCTTGGGCGGCGGCGTCGCCTCCTCACCGCAGGACGCGAGGGCGAACGGCGACACGACCGCGAGCAGGCTGACGAAGAGGGTGATGGAGAGGCGGCGCTTCATGGCACGACCGGCAGGGGCAGGGGGAGGCCGTCGGGGGCGAGCGGCGGAGTCATGCCGGGCCGCGTCCGGAGGAAGATGCCATCCTTGTACTCGAACGGACGCTTCGTCTCGGGATCGATGATCCCCTGGCTCCACTCGCGGAGCTTGGCGTCGCCGAGGATGTCCGTGAAGAACGCGAGCCGCTGGATCGCATAGTCCACCGCCGGATTCCGCACCTTCCACGCCTTCGCCCAGACGACGGACTCGACATAGAACTTGACCATCGCCTTGTCGGCGTCGTTGAGGAGCCGCTCGCGCGCCGCGCGCCACTGCTCGCGGCGGTTCTGCCGGAGCGCGTCGGCCGTCTCCTGGAGATCCTCGCGATCGCTCGTCTCGGCGAGCTTGAGCAGCTTCTCTTCCTTGTCCGTGTAGAGCCGGAGGCCCGGCGGGCGGGCGTTGTACAGGCCCGTGCGGCACGAGTCGTAAAGCGAGCCCTGCCGCGCGCGCGCGGCGACCGACCACGGCCGCGACTCGTACGCGGTGATGACCTCCTGGAGCTCCTTCCAGTACCGATCGTTGGCCTTGGCGATGTCGGCCTCGAAGGCCCGCTTCACCTGATCGATGACCCCCTCGTAGCGGTGGTGCCCCGTGTCGTAGTCGAACTCGGCCTTGATGCGGTCCTCGATGGCCTTGTAGGCGCACTCCGCCGCCATGTCGGCCTGCACCGACCCGAGGGCCTTCTTGTCGCCGGCCGCCGAGCTCCGGAACGACGTGAACGACGTCATGGTGTTCTTGCACCACTCCCGCGCCTTCGGATCGCCGGCGGCGCCGCGCATCTTGGACGCGTGGTAGGCCGCCTGGACGACATACCCGCTCGCGGCCGGGTTGTTCTTGTTGGCCGCGTAATAGGCCTCCATCGACTGCATGGCCTTGGTGCGCGCGGCGCGGTTCGGGCCCTCGTCGGGCCCCTGCTCGTCCCAGGCCTTCAGGTCCGCCGACGCGACGAGGAAGTCGATGTCGGCCTTCTGCTCGGGGGGCGGGTTCAGGCTCATGAAGGTGGCGCGCGAGGCCGTCATCTTGTCGCGCTCACCGATGTTCGCGTAGAGCAGGACCGAGTTCCGGGCCGCGTCCCGGCGCGCCGCCTGCTCGAACCGCGTGTTGCGAGCGATGGTGTCGTAGGTCTCGGCCGCGCTGCGGTAGTTGAAGAAGAGGACGTACGCGGCGGAGAGCGCGTCGTAGGCTTGCTTCAGGTACTTCACCCGCTCGGCGTAGCGCTTCGGATCGGGGTTCTTCGGCGGGTTCGCCCCCGGGTCGCCCTTCTCGAGCTTCGCCAGGTTCTCCTCGTTTCCGTACTCCTTGATGAACAGGGAGTACATCGCGATGGCCTGGTCGTAGTCGCCCACCTGCTTGTAGCAGTAGGCGCCGTTCATGGCGGCCTCCGGCGCCTCGTCGCGGGCCGGCGCCTTCTCGAGCGCGACCTTGTAGAGCGCCGCGGCCTCGCGCCAGGCGGCGACGCGCGCCGGGCCGTCCGGCATCTTCTCGGCCTTCTCGAAGGCGCGGGCCGCGTCGAGGTAGTAGCCGCGGGAGATCGTCGGCCGGGCGATGTCGCCCTCCTTCAGCTTCTGCTCCTCGCTGACGGCGCAGCTCCGCGTGAGCGCCGCCTCGGCCAGCTTGCGGCTCTGCTCGACGTTGTTCTCGAGGTTCGACATCGTCGTGAGACGCTCCCACGCCTTGTAGCCGAACTCGGTCTTGCCGCACTGCGCGTCGTAGATGGGCTCGAGCCGCCTGCGCGCCTCGGCGAACTGGCCGTAAAGGAAGTAGTAGTCCGCCGCCTGGAACGCGTAGAGATCGATGTTCTTCGGGGCGTCGAGCGCGGGGGGTACGCGCTGGATGTACTCGTCCCGCGCGGCGACGGCCGCCTGGACCTCCGGGGGCAGCGGCTCGGTGACGACGCGCTGCTCGTCGCCCTCGCCGACGATCTTGACCTTCTCCCGCGGCTCGAGCCCCTCGGCGCCCTTCGTCCGCTGGAAGAGCTTGTGCCTATCGAGGAGCGCCTGGTGGGCGGTGTCGACCACCATGTACGCCGCGGGCTGCAGGTACTTGTCGTCCTCGTTCGAGTCGCGCACGCTGACCGCAGAGCTCCTCGCCAGCTCGACCTCCTGCCGCGTGGGCGAGCGATCCATGGCCACCGTGATCACGACGACCATGTGGTGCGCGTCGGCCAGCCAGTACCGGCTCTCGTACGCGTCCGGGGCGTTCTCGTCCTGGGCCAGGTAGCCGGCCCACCCCTGCGCGGCGAGGCGATACTCGCCGAGCGCCCGCTCGAAGATCGGGTCGCGCGTCTCCTTCTCGTCGATCGTCAGCGCCTGCTGCACGAGGGCGCTGCCCGCGTTCGTGTGATCGGCGGCGGCCCGGCGGAGCCCGCCGCGCACGAGCCGCTCGGCGGTCTGGATCGCCTCGGGATCGTCCTTGTTGGCCTCGACCCACGGCGTCATCCCGACGTACTGGGCGAGCTTCGTCCGCGCCTCGAGCGCCTTGGCCGAGTTCATCGCCCGCTCGGCCGTGCCCTCGCGCGACTGCGACGTGAGCGTGTCGTAGATGTCCGCGATCTGGTTCTGGATCACGGGCGCGTCGCGGTGCATCGGCCACTTCTGCAGGATGATCTCGCTCACCTCGATCGTGTTCCGATACTGGTTGAGCTCTTTGAACTCCAGCGCGAGCGCCTTGTAGATCTCGACCGTCCACTTCTGATCCTGCGGGATCAGCTTGGGATCCTGGACGCGCTCGATCGCGATCCGCATCTTCTGCTCGGCCATGCGCGGGTCGGTCTCGATGTCGAGGACGTCGTTCCGCGGGATGTAGGGCTCCTCCGGCCCGGGGCCGACGAAGTCGAGGTACGTGAGCGAGCCGGCGATGTAGGTGTACGCCTCCGCCCGGAAATCCGCGCCAGGATCGCCCGTGAGCTTCTCCTGCTCGTCGGTGTAGCGGAGCAGCTCGATGAACTGGCGTACCGAGGTCTCGTAGCGCTGCTGCTTGAAGTACGTCCAGGCGAGCTTGTACATCGCGACGCCGTGGACAGGCGGCTTCTTGTACTGGATCGACTGACGGTACGCCGACCCCGCCCTGTTGTAGTTGAACGGGCCGCCGGCGCGGTCGATCTCGTTGAAGTGGTAGTCGCCGATCTGCCACCAGACCTCGGCGACGTAACGGGGCTCGGCGCCGAGCGCCGTCTTCTGCGGGATCGGCTGGCAATCGTCGGGGTAGGGATCGATGTAGCCCGTCTCGTCCTCGACGACGGGGGCCTTGCCCCGCGCGGGCCTGCGGGCGGGCTGGGCCGCCCGGCCCGGCGTGGGGCCGATGGGCGTCGGGTGGCGCGCCTCCCAGCCGGTCCAGTAGTCGGCGTCGTGGTCCTGCGGGAGCTTGCCGATGGTGTCGCGCGTCGGGTCCTTCGGGTCGGGCGCGACGGGGTACGGGTACTTGTTGTGGCAGACGAGCGAGCGCCACACCTGCTGCGCCTCGGGGAACCGCACCGAGTCGTTCAGCGCGTGGCCGAGGTAGTAATAGATGCCGGCGAGCTCGCGGTACTGCGGGAACTCGTGGATGACGCGCTTGTAAAGCGCGATGGCCGGGAGCAGCGCGACGCTGAGATCCTCGCTCGCGTCGGAGTCGGTGCGCGCGCGCTCCTCATAGAGCGCGGCCAGGCGGAACATCGCGTCGGGCGTGTTCTCGGGGTGAGCGTTCGGGCCGCTGTAGCGCTGGACGAACGCCTCGAGCCTACGGATCGCCTCTTCCCGGGCGTCGCGGAGGCCCTTCCGCTCCGTCTCGATCTCCCGGTCGAGCGACGAGAGGATGCGCCGGCGCCTGTCCTCGTAGTGGTGCTGCACGATGCGGGTGATGGCGCTCCGGTAGTCGCGGGCCGCCTTCTCGTAGGCGGCCGCTTCCTTCTCGAGCGCCGCGAGCGCGGCGAGCTGGGCGGGCGTCGGAGGAGGCGGCGGCGGCGCCTGCTTGCGCCCGACGGACATCGGCGGCGCGAAGGGTTGCACCGGCGGCAAGCCCGCCGGCGCAGGGGCGGCTCCGGTCTGCGGAGCCGGCGCGGCGGCCCCCGGCGCGGCGGTCGTCGGCGCGGGCGTGGCGGAGGCCGCCGGCGCGGGCGCGGGCTGGGAGAGCGCGAGGGGCGCGACCGCCAGCACCAGGGCGAGGCTGGCCACCCCGAGCGCGCCGCGCGGGCGACGGCGCCTCGTCCTCACGACGTCGCCGAGCGGGCCGCGCGCCCCCGCCGGTCCGAGGATCTGCGCCCCTCGGCGCGACGCATCAGCGATCTGCGGCGCGCTCGCGCCGCCCTGCTCGTTGCTCACTTCTCATCCTCCGGATCGCCGCTGTCGTCGAGGACCTCGTTGAGCTCCTCCTTGAGGACCCGATCCTCACGGGCGCGCTCGACCTGCAGGCTGCGAACACGCGTCATCTGCTCCTCGCGGACCTCCCAGGCTTCCTCGGTGATGCCGACGTCGGCGCGCAGGATGATGTTCTTCAGCCGGTCGCGGACGAGGCCGAAGTTCCGCATCGCGACCTCGCCGACGACGAGGCGCGCCTCCCGGTCGAGCGCGTCGAGCTGCACCGAGTAGTGCACGACGCTCGCCGTCTCCCGGCTGACGATCTGCCGGAGGCCCGAGGACTTCTGCGCGACCTCGCCCTCGATCTCGCGGAGCGCCGCCTCGACCCTCGCGTCCGCCGCATCGCCGGACCGGAGCAACGGCGTGATCCGCTGCGCGTACGCCGCGAGATCCGCGCCGCCGGCGCCCGCCGCGGCCAGCTCGACCTCCCGCGTCAGGGCGTCGCGGTGGGCCTTGCGCGTCTGCGCGTCCTCGATGAAGCGCTGATCGCCGAAGCCGACCTGGACCCGGCCCGCGCTCACCTGCTTTCGGAGCACGTCCGCCTGCTGGCGGTAGAGCGCGAGGTCGCGCTCGTTCTGCGCGAGCTCGTGCTCGAAGCGGGCGATGCTCGCGGGATCCCGGACGACGCCGGCGTGCGGCCCCTCGCGGAGCAGCCGCCGGAGCCCGTTGATCGTCGCCTGCAGCGAGTCCATCTGCAGCGTCAGCTGCTGGAGGCGCTGCGACTGGGTGTTCCACTGCTTGAGCGCCTGCGCCTCCCGGTCCTGGAAATCGGCGTCGGTGACGGGCACCCGCGAGAGGCGCTTCTCGAGCGCGCGGCGCCGCGCGCGCGCGCTGCCGATCTCGCCCGAGAGCGGATCGTCCTCCACGTCGTCCATGCCCTGGCCGAGCGCGAGGCGCGCCAGCGCGACCCGGTTGAGCAGCGCGAGCGCCTTCTCCTCGCCCGCCTTGAGCTCCGGGAACGCGCGCACCCGGTTGGGCGAGCTGAGCACGGCGTTCAGCTTTTCGATCAGCTCGTTCGACTGCTTGATCAGCTCGCGGCAGTAGTGGATGTCGTCGATGACCGCGAACGCGGCCGGGCCGTCCTCGGCCTCGCGCGCCCACTGGACCGCGAGCGGCGGGAGCGAGGCGTTCGTGTCGAGCGCCTCGAGCTGCTCCTGGCTCAGCTTGTCGTAGTAGACGGCGGGATCGCTCGTCGAGCCGAGGAAGGCGTCCACGCGCGCGCGCATCGGGTCGTAGGTGGCGCGCACCCCCTCGTACACCTTCAGCGCCTTCTCGAACCGGCCGGCGCGCAGCATCAGGTCGCCGCGGAGCAGCGAGCCGTCGGCGATGTTCTGGCTGTCCGGCTCGGCGATGGCGAGGATCTCGAGCGATCGCTGGGCGCGATCCACGTCGCCCAGACGGACGTACACCCAGGCGAGCTCGTAGAGCATGGTCCCGAACTCGGGCGAGACGCGATCGATGTGGCCGTACGCCTGCACGGCCTGGGCCCACTGGTCGGCCTCGTAGAAGAGCCGCCCGATCGCGAGCCACGCGAGATCGATGACGCGCCGGTGCTCCGGGGTGTCGGCCGGCAGCTGCGTCACCCTCTGGAACAGGTCGATCGCGGCGACGTAGCGGGTCTTGGGCACCGCCGGGGGCACGTCGCCCTCCTTGAGCGGCTCCGGCGGGGGCGTCGCCTCCTTCACCGCGATCAGGCCGAGCAGGTATCTCGCCTGGTGGAAGTACTCGCTCCGCGGGTCGACCGCGCCGAGCGCCGCCTTCGCGCCGGCGAGGTCCCTCTTCACGTAGAGGCCCTTGCCGCGCGCGTACGAGAGGGCGCTCCCCGCCGCGGAGGACGGGACGTTGTTCATCGAGGCGAAGACGGCGTCGAGGGCGTCGTAGTCCTTGATCCGGAGGCAGATGTCCACGAGCCGGCCGAGCGCCTTCTCCTGGTAGGCGGCGAAGCGCGGCTCGGCGCCGCTCGCGACGATCCGCTGGAACACCCGGCGGGCCGAGAGGTACTGCTTCGAGCGGAAGTACGTCTCGCCGAGCAGGTTGAGCGCGTCCGGGAAGGCCGTCGGATGGTCGGGGTACTTCTCGACCACCTGGTTCAGCACGTTGGCCGCGCGCTCGTAGTCCCTGGACCCCATCAGCAGGACGGCGTCCGCGATGCGCTGCTCCGGGGTGCGCTGCTCGCCGCGGGACTTCTGGATCGCCGACTGGATGGCGCCCAGCCCGGACGAGACGCTGCTGATCTGCTGCGAGGCGCTCGTGTAGGCGCGCTCGCTGTCTAGGGCCCACGCGTCGGCAGGGGCCGCGGTCGTGGCCGCGCCGAGCAGGAGCAGGCCAAGCAAGGCAGGGGTAACCCGCGATCCGGAGTCCCAGGTCATGGCGACTTGTCCTAACGAGCTCGAACCTACTTGCCACCAGCGGCGGCGGCCGGCTGCCCGGAAGCGTCCGAGAGGCCGCTCACAATCTTC
Organism: Sorangium sp. So ce836; assembly: GCF_028553905.1. Classification (NCBI taxonomy): domain Bacteria; kingdom Pseudomonadati; phylum Myxococcota; order Polyangiales; family Polyangiaceae; genus Sorangium; species Sorangium sp. So ce836. Next base: position 10,100,140 of record NZ_CP102233.1, read on the forward strand.
TCGACGAAACGGACCGCCGGGCGCTCTTCGAGCGGGGTCGTGACGCCCCCCTTCTCGAAGGCGACCGCCTGGAGGTTGATCGTCTTGCCCTCGACCGCCGTGAAGGAATGGCTGGAGCGCACCTCGAAGCGGTAGCCGCGCAGGTACGAGAACACCCCGTAGCCGTTGCCCTGCAGGTTCACGAGCACCTGGAGGGTGTGATCCCCCGGCGGGACCGAGCCGTTGAAGATCGGGATCTCGGTCTGCTCCGCCAGGGCGCCCGACTGATCGGTCTTGTTGTACTGGACGGCGCCATCCAGGACGATCAGCACGCGGGTCACGCGGAACGCGCTCGACAGCTCGTTGTTGAACCGGATCGAGGCGCGCGAGCCGGCGCCGCCGCCGGAGAGGATCGTGTCGCTGAGGAGCGAGAGCCGCGTATGGCTGCGGCGGATCTGCTCCTTGAGCTCGTCGATGCGCTGCTCCAGATCGCGCAGCCGCACCGCGTACGTCGGGCCATCCATCGCCGGGGCGGCGGCGCCCGCGGCCGGCGCCGCCGTCGCGCCGGGCGATGCGGCCGGCGCCGGCGCCGCCGTCGTGCCGGGCGATGCGGCGGCGCCCGCGGCCGGCGCCGCCGTGGTGCCGGGCGATGCGGCGGCGCCCGCGGCCGGCGCCGCCGTGGTGCCGGGCGATGCAGCCGCGGCGCCCGTCGCGGGGGCGGCCTGCGCTGCGTTCGCGGGCGCCGAGGCGGCCGGCGCCACCGAGGCGGCAGGAGCGGCGGCCTTGCCCGACGCGGCGCCCGGGCTCTGCGCGAAGGCCGGCACGGCCATCAAGAACGAGGCCCCCACCCCCACAGCCAGCATCCTGATAAGTCGCATCGAAAGGTAACCTCGTGGTTTTACCCTCGTCAGCAGAGGGGGGCGACCTCACGCCCGGTGCCGGCGAGTCTAGTGGCGGCTGGCTTCGGAGCGCAACGACCTGGGCAGCTTCCGCTCTCCCGGCGCAGCGCCCCGCCGCTGGCGGCGCGACGGCGGCGCGGACCATGCAAAAAAAGTGCAGAAACGTGCAGAGGAAAACGTGCTGCCGCCTTCCCCCAGCGCGCGCCCGCGGCGTCCTCAGCCGGCCGACGGTGCGCTGCCACGAGGGCGCCGCGGGGCAGAACGCGGGCGCGCCTCCCGACGCCAGCGGCCCTCCCATCGACGCGGGCGAAGGGGGCTCGCTCGCTCGGGGGCGGATCCGCTAAGGTGCGCTTGTGTCAGGGGAAGGAGAGCGCCTCAGATCTTCGAGCCACGCCGCGCGTCCGATCCGACGTCGCGGTCGTCGCCACGAACACCCCCCCGATCGGGCCGCCGAAGGAGCGCCGCAGAGGCTCGGCCGCTCCGGGAGCTAGGATGGTCCCGATTTCTCGAGAGGAGGTCACCGACGAAGCCCTGATGATGCGTTTTCAGGGCGGCGACCGCGCGGCGTTTGCCGGGCTCGTCCGGCGGCACAAGACGCCCATCTACAACTTCATCCTGCGGCAGGTCCGCGGGCCTGCGGTCGCCGAGGATCTGGTGCAGGATGTGTTCGTGAAGATCGTGCAGAGCGCCTCCGACTTCAAGCACGAGGCGAGGTTCACCACGTGGGCCTACGCCATCGCGCGCAACGTCTGCATCGACCACCTGCGCAAGATGTCGCTCCGGCGCCACCCGTCGCTCGACCAGGGCTCCGGCGACGGCGACGGCCCCACGCTCGGCGAGCGGACCGCGGACCCGGCGCCCCAGGCCGCGGTGGACCGCGTCGCGATCGGGGCCGAGATGGGGCAGCTCATCGTCCGCGCCGTGGAGGGCCTCCCGCACGAGCAGCGGGAGGTCTTCCTGCTCCGGGAGATCGGGCACGTGCCCTTCAAGGACATCGCCCAGATCGTGGGGGTGCCCGAGAACACGGTGAAGAGCCGGATGCGCTACGCCCTGGAGCGGCTCCAGGAGGCCCTCTCGGAGTACGAGGATTACGCGAGGGCGCTGCGCTAGCGCGCCGGAAGAGCTGTCTATGGACTGCGAGAAGTTCGACCAGCACGTGATGGACGCGCTCTACGACGAGCTCGACGAGCTGACGCATGCGGCCATGAAGCGCCACATGGACAGCTGCGCCCGGTGCGCCTCGGCGTTCTCGGGGCTGCGCGCGGCCCGCGACGCCGGTCCGCTGCCGCTCGAGGAGCCGAGCGAGGAGCTCGAGGCGCGGATCCTCGAGGCGGTCGAGGTCGCGCAGAAGAAGACGCCGTTCCGGCGCAAGGCGCTCCGCGCGCTGGCCTGGGCCGGCAGCCACGCGATGCGGCCGCAGCTGGCGATGGCGGCGCTCTTCGTGCTCGTCATCGGCTCGAGCCTGCTGCTGCTGCGCCCGAAGACGGGCGTGGCCCCCGTGCGGGTCACCGAGTGGGGCCAGCCTGCGTCGGATCATCAGGAGCCGCCCAGCGTCCCCGCGCCGACCGCCCTGGCCGCGCCGGCGGACGAGGGCGACGGCCGGCGCATGGCCGAGGCCAAGGCGAGCGAGCCGCCCAGGCCGACGGCGGAGGCGGCGAAGGAGAAGAGCGCGCGCGGGGCAGCGGCCCCCGAGGACGGCGCGAGGCAGGCGCTCCGGGACGCGCAGGCGCTGCAACGGACGTCGGGCTGCGCGGCCGCCGTCGGCAAGCTCGACGAGGTCGGCGCGCAGTACCCGGGCACGCCGGCCGCGCACGCGGCGATGTGGGAGGCCGCGCGGTGTTACCAGGCGGCCGGGGAGACGGGCAAGGCGCGGGAGCTGCTGCTCGCGCTCCGCTCCGCGAAGGGCTACGGCGACCGCGCCGAGCAGATGCTCGCGGGCCTCGAGGCGAACGCCGCGCGCTCGCAGGCGCAGAACGCGGTCCCGATGGCCGCCTCCCCCGCGCCGGCATCGGCGGCGCGGCCCGCCGCGAAGCCCGCGGCGCCGCCGCGCGCCGACGAGCAGGGGCCCGCGCAGGCGGCACCTCCCGACGCCGTGATGGGGCGCTGACGGCCGCGGGCGCGCGCCGGCGCCGCGTCAGTTCGATTTCACCGGCGCGTCGCGGATGTAGGCGATCGTCCTGATCGTGTCGACGATGCGCTCGCGATCGTCGGGCGTGAGATCGACGAAGCGGATCCCCATGCCCGGGTTCGGGTTGTCGTGGAGGGGGCGCACCTCGTTGACCCACTGCACCGTCCCCTCGAGCACGTACGAGCCCCCGGACCCCGGGGGCGAGAAGCGGAGCGTGAGCCGCGTGCCGATCGAGAGCGGCTGCGTCGTGCGGACGAAGATGCCCATCTCCGAGATGTTGGTGATGGAGGCGTAGAGGAACGTGTCATCCGTCTCGCAGTCCACGAGCCAGGTGACGTCGAGGCGCTCGGACGAGCGTCGGTTGAGCGAATCCGGGGGGAGCTCGCACTCGGCATCCTCGACGGCATGGCCGGCGTCCCCGTAAGCGCCGTTCTGCGCGGGGGTGGCCGACGAACCGCCAGGCGTGTCGGGCGGATGGTTCGAGTCACCACGGCCCCCGGTCATGTTTCTGCGACTAGCCGCTTTCCGCACGCGCGTCGAGGGCGCTCGACGACGAGGACCGCGCGTGGGTCGCCCGGCGCACAGGAGGACGCGCGCGCCGCGGCATGCGTCGGGAATCCCACAACCGGCGGCTCACCGCACGCGGATGACGCCGCCGCGGATGCGGTTCTCGTGTTCAGGTCCGCGGGTCACCTCGAAGCGCGTATCCCCGGCAAAGAAGCCGAAGTAGAGCGCGTAGTCGCCCGGGGTGAAGTTGGGCTCGAGCTTTAGCTCGTGGTCGTCGACGATGACGTCGCCCGGTTGCCACAGGCTCATCGGGTAGCGCCCCTCGATCACGGCGTGGTCGCCGTTGTAACGGCGCTGAAACCCATCGATGTGAACGAACATCTTCCAGTTGCCGGTGATCGGCCGGTGCACCCGGAAGAAGGTCCGCAGGTGGTAGATCTTCTGCGGGACCACGCTCGAGGCCTGCTGGCCCTCGTCGTCGGTCAGCTCCCAGCCGAGCACCTCCAGCTCATCGTCGAACATCGCGTCGAGCGGGTTCGCGGGAGCGACGGGCTCGTCGAGCACGACACGGCCGAGCCAGCTCTCGTTCGGCTGGCCGCCGAGCTCGTTCGACGCGAGGAGGATCTGGCTCGATCGGCCGTCGAGCACGGGCAGGTTGCGCCGGTGGTGCTTGCGGAAGAGGCTGTTCAACCTGGGCAGCTCGTCGGATTTGACGACGAGCCAGCGGCGAGCGCCGGGAGCGGCGGCGCTGTCGGCGGCGCCCTCCGCGGCGGGCGCGGTGAGCCAGGCGAACGCCTGCGGGGCGTCGTTGAACGACGCGACCTCGCCGCCCTGGTAGTAGGCCGCCGCGCGGCTCCGGACGCCGAGCATCGCGAGCGGCTCGCCGGGCTTGCGCAGCGACGCGTACGACTCGAAGACCTCCTTCGGGGAGAGCTGGGCCGCGAGCGCGGGGTAGTACCAGAAGCTCAGCGCGAAGCCGGCGACGAGGCCGGCGAGCGGCGTGCCGAGGGCGCGGGGCACGGAGGCGCGCGCGACGACGAAGCGGAACGCGTCGCGCACCGCGATGAGCACAACGGGCCCGACCGCGAGCAGCAAGGGCAGCGCCCACCACGCGTTCATCCCGTAGGTGGCGAGGTGGTTCGGCATCCGCGCGACGGTCCCCCATCCGATGCGCTTGCCGACGAAGATCATCGCGCCGACGCCGACGAGCGCCGCCTCGAGGACGATCAGCAGGAAGAGCAGGTTGCCGCCCCAGATGCGCGCGAGCTCCGCGGCGCCGGCGTGGACGTCGCGCTCGAGGCGGCGCGCCCACGCCTTGAGGCCGCGGTCGATCTCGCGGGGCTGCTCCTCGAACCAGGTGAGCGCCACGAGGCCCGCGAACGCGATCAGGACGAGGCGCATCACCGAGGCCGCCTCTTCCTCGAAGCTCTTCGGGAACACCGGCTTGTCGACGGAGAAGACGCTGAGGGCCCGGTCCGGCGAGAGGACGAGGTCGCGGTACAGGACGAAGGCGAGCACGGAGCAGCCGACGGCGAGCGCCCGCGAGGAGGGGGCGCCGCGCTCGAGATCGCGGACGGCGAGCGCGGCGATCGCGGCGAGGAGCGCGGGGCCGCTGAACGGGAGCGCCCCGGCGTGCGGCGCGAGCAGCGCGAAGGCGCCGTAGGCGAGCGCCGACGTGACGACGAGGGCGATCCGGACGCCGGCCTCGCGATCGAGGCCCGCCGCGGCCCCTCGCGCCGCGGTCGGCGCGCGGAAGAGCCGGCCGACGGCGAACGGCAGGAAGGCGCTCCACGGAAAGAGCGCGTGCCCGAGCTGGCGCAGCGTGAGATCGAACGTGGACTCGACCGGCGGCTTCTTGAGGAGCGCGACGCCGAGGGCGCGCGGGAGCGGCGCGTCGGCGCTCGCGCTCGCGAGCACGAGGAGGCCCTTCGCCGCCGCGGCGACGCCGAGCAGGAGCGCGGCGCCGCCCACGAGATCGCCGAGCGTGGGCCGCGGGCGCTCCGGCGCGGGCCAGGCGCCGGACGTGCGCAGCACGATCCACGTCAGGCCGGCGCCGAGCGCGGGGACGGCGACCCCGATCAGCAGGCCGCGGCTGAGGTATCCGGCGGCGAGGCCGAGGAGCCCCACCGCGATCCACGCGGCCGGCGCGAGCAGGGCGCCGCGCTGCGCCCTTCGCCCGCCCTCGAGCAGGGCGCCGGTCAGCCCGCAGAACGCCATCGTGAGCGCCGCCATGGTGACGATGTCGCCGAGCATGGTGCGGGCCTGCATCACGTAGAGCGGCATCGTGACGAGCACGGCGACGCCGTACAGGCCGGCCTTGCGGTCGACGAGGCGGGCGAGGAACTCGTAGAGCACGAGCGCGCCGGCGAGCCCCCACAGCGCGAGCGGGAGGCGCCCGGCCCAGTCGTGCAGGCCGAGCAGCCGGAAGCCGAGCGCCATCGAGGTGAACCCGAGCTCGCCCATGCCGAGGTCGGTCAGGGTCGGCAGCTGCCCGGCGGGCTCGGCGAGATCCACGCCTTCCACGCCGCGCGCCGCGTGGAAGACGTGGATGGCGATGCGGCGGGCGAGGTCGGCCCGGTCGAGCTCGTAGGGGTCCCAGATCCCGCTCTTGCCGAGGAGGGGCAGCAGCGCGAGGGCCGCGAGCGCGAGGGCCGCGAGCCGCGCGGGGCCGCCGCGCAAGTCGCCGTCGACCGCGCCCGCGCGGCCCGCGGCCGGTGCGCCGCCGGCCTCGGCCGAGCGGTCGTCGCGCGGCCTCCCCTCGTCATGGGACGGGGCTCCGGTCGCGTGCGGGTCGGGGGCGGCGGGCGGGGCTCCGCTTCGTGGATCCCCTCGGTGGGCGCTCGACATGCGAGGCATCCCCTTACCGCCTTCGCGCGCGCTTGACCACGGATCGTAGGGAAGCGTTTGTAGCCCCCCTGGGCGTCTGCTATCGCGCGCGGCGTGGTGAAAGGCCGTCCCCCGAGCGCGCCCCAGGGCGCGAGAACGCGCCCGCAGGCGCCGAAGCCCTCCCAGGCCGCCGCTGGCCCCCGTCCTGCCAGGAACGGCGGCCGCCGCGTCGGCCGCCCGGGAGCATCGTCCGGCGACGATCCCCGAACGGGCGACGCGGCGATCCCGCGAGCGCGCCCGCCCCGACGCGAAGACGAGGCGCCCCCCGACGACAGGTCGCGTCGCGCGAGCCATCGGGGCGGCGCCGAGCGCGCTGCCAGGCGAGGCGAGGCGGACCGGGGCGGCGCCGAGCGCGCTGCCAGGCGAGGCGAGGCGGACCGGGGCGGCGCCGAGCGCGCTGCCGGGCGAGGCGAGGCGGACCGGGGCGGCGCCGAGCGCGCTGCCAAGGCGGGGGGTGCGGAGCGGGGCGGCGCCGAGCGCGCTGGCAGGCGAGGCGCGGCGGACCGGGGCGGCGCCGAGCGCGCTGCCAAGGCAGGGGATGCGGAGCGGGGCGCCAGGAAGAACCGCGGCGCCGCGGCGCGCTCCTCCAGCGCAGCCCGCGGCCAGGCGGGGCGCGAGCCTCGCCCCGAGGGCGAAGCGAAGGGTCGACCGCTCCCGGAGCGCGCGGCGGGCGCGCTCGGCGGCGGGCAGCAGCAGCGAAGGAAGCGCGCCGAGCCGAGGCGGAGCGAGGAGGCCGACGCGTCTCTCGATCTGCCGCGGCGATCCGGGCGCGTGGCCCTGGTGGGGCGGCCGAACGTGGGGAAGTCGACGCTGCTCAACGCGGCGCTCGGCCACCCGCTCGCGATCGTCTCGCCGACGCCGCAGACGACGCGCGACGCGATCCTCGGGGTCGTGCACCACGGCCCGGCGGAGATCGCGCTGCTCGACACGCCCGGGCTGCACCGGCCGCGCACCGAGCTCGGGCGCGTGATGAACCAGGCGGCGCGCGAGGCGGCGCGGAGCGCCGACGTCATCGTCTTCGTGACCGAAGCCCCGGATCCTGCGCGCCTCCCGCGGCGCGCGACGGAAGGCGAGGACGGCCCGCCGTTCGCGCCGCACCCGGGCGACCTCACGCTGCTCGCGGACCTCGGGAGCGAGTCGCCGGTGGTGTTCGTCCTCAACAAGGTCGACCGGGTGCGGGACAAGGCGCGGCTCTTGCCGCTCCTCGACGCGTTCGCGAAGATCCGGGAGTTCGCGGCGATCGTCCCCATCTCGGCGCTGCGCGAGGACGGCGTCCAGCGCGTGCTGGACGAGGTGGCGAAGCTGTGCCCCGAGCGGGCCTGGGGCTTCGCGCCCGATGAGCTCACCGACAGGCCCACGCGCTTCTTCGCCGCCGAGTACGTGCGCGAGCAGATCCTCCGCGCGACGAAGGCCGAGGTGCCGCACGCCAGCGCCGTGCAGATCGAGCGCTACGTCGAGCCGACGGGCGACGGCGCGCTGCACATCGACGCGACGATCCATGTGGAGCGGCCCGGGCAGAAGAAGATCTTGATCGGCGCCGGCGCGGAGCAGCTCAAGCGGATCGGCACGGAGGCCCGGCTCCGGATCGAGGAGCTCGTCGGCCGGCAGGTGAACCTCAAGCTCTGGGTGCGGGTGACGCCGGAGTGGCGCGAGTCGCTCCAGAGGCTGGAAGAGCTCGGTTACAACAAGGGAGAGACCTCGTGAGCGCGGCGAAACCAGCTCTTTCCAAGGGGACCAGGCGCGGCCAGGCCGCCGCCGCCGGCGGTGGCCGGGCGACGAAGACGGGCGTTCGCCCCGAGAAGAGGGGCGGCGTCGCTCCCAGGGAGGGCGCTGCCGCCTCCGGCAAGAGCGCGGTCGCCTCCAGAAAGAGCGCGCCCGGCAAGGCCGCTGCGGCGCCCGGCAAGGCCGCCGCGCCCCGCAAGGCCGCTGCCGTGCCCCGCAAGGCCGCTGCCGTGCCCCGCAAGGCCGCTGCCGCATCCGGCAAGGCCGCAGCGGGCGCGAAGAAGGGCAGCGGCTCGGGGCTGAGCAAGGGGCGCAATGCCTTCGAGCAGAGCAGCCACGATCCGACGGAGGACAGGGACGAGCTCGCGGCGGAGCTCGCCGACGAGGCCCTCGCGGCCGCCGAGGACGCCGCGGCCGGCGCGCCTGCCCCGCCGCCCTCGGCCGGGATCGTGGCGCTGGTCGGGCGGCCCAACACCGGCAAGAGCACGCTGTTCAACCGGCTGGTCGGCAAGCGCGTCGCTATCGTGCACGACGAGCCCGGGGTGACCCGCGATCGCCACTACGGCGACGTCACCTCGCGGGGACGGCGCTTCACGCTCGTCGACACGGGCGGGTTCGACCCCGAGAGCGACGACCCCATGCGGCAGGGGATCAAGCGGCAGATCGATCTCGCCATCGCCGAGGCCGACGTGATCGTGTGCGTGCTCGACGCCGTGACGCCGGTCACGCCGTCCGAGCACGCCGAGCTCGGCCTCCTGCGCCGCGCGGGCAAGCCCGTGATCTACGTCGCCAACAAGGCGGACTCGCCGCGCGCCGAGGCCGAGGCGGCGGAGCTGTACCGCCTCGGGATGGATCGGCTCATCCCGATCAGCGCCCTCCACGGCCGCGGCATCTCGGATCTGGAGATGGCCATCGAGGCCGCGCTCCCCAAGGAGCCCGCGGCGCCCGAGGAGTCGGCCGAGGGGGCGCTCCGCATCGCCATCGTCGGGCGCCCGAACGCGGGGAAGTCGTCGCTCGTCAACCGCGTCGCGGGAGAGGAGCGGATGCTCGTCGACGCGCAGCCGGGTACGACGCGCGATCCGATCGACACCCTGGCCGAGCGCGACGGCAAGCGGTTCTTGCTCATCGACACGGCCGGCATCCGGCGCAAGTCGAAGGTGACGAAGGAGGACAGCGCCGTCGAGGCGGTCAGCGTGATGCACGCGATCCGCGCGATGGAGCGGGCCGAGGTCGTGCTCCTGCTCTGCGACGCCGCCGAGGGCGTGGCCGAGCAGGACGCGAAGATCCTCGGCCTCGCGGTCGACCGGGGGTGCGGCATCGTGATCGGCCTGAACAAGATCGATCTCCTCGACCGGAAGGCGCTCGCGAAGGCGGAGCAGGACGCCCGCGACAAGCTCGCGTTCGTGCCGTGGGCGCCGATCGTGCACGTGAGCGCGCGCAGCGGGCGCGGCGTGGCGAAGCTCCTCGAGACGGTGGGCCAGGTGGCCGACGCCTACCGGAAGCGCGTGCCCACCGGGGAGCTCAACCGCTTCTTCGAGCAGATCCTCCTCACGCACCCGCCTCCCACGCACGGCGGGCGCGCGCCCCGGCTGTTCTTCGTCACGCAGGCCGAGACGTCGCCGCCGCTGTTCGTCGTCGTCGCGAGCGACCCCGAGAAGCTCCACTTCAGCTACCGGCGCTACGTGTCGAACCAGCTCCGGCAGGCGTTCGGTCTCGAGGGCGTGCCGGTCCGGGTGAAGTACAAGGAGCGCCGCCGCCGCAGCTAGCCATCGCCGCAGGGCCGCGGGCGGCGCGGGCGTCCGCGCCGCCGCCGCGGCACGTGCGCGCCGACCGCGGCGTGCGCTGCCGCACCGCAGCACGCGCCGCACCTCGATGGAAGCGGCCGGCTACCCCGCCGCCCCGGGCAGCGGCGCCAGCACGTCGGCGATCCTCGCGAGGCCGGCCACGTCGTAGATGTCGTACGGGAACGCCGGCACGTCGACGCGGACGCTGCCGCCGGTCTGCTCGTCTTCCAGCGCCGCCTCGAGGGCGATCAGGTTCAGCTGATCGAGCTTGCCCATGCGGGTCTCGTCCTCGGCGGCCTGCAGCAGGCGCGCCGCCGCGCCGGGGCCGAGCGCGAGGTCGCTCCCGTCGAGCGCGGCGGCGATCTCGGCGGCGCCGGGGAGGGCGCCGTACACCGGGTGGACCCGGTTCACGACGAACGCGTCGCGCCGCATGTCCTGCTCGCGCAGGCGATCGGCGAAGAACAGCACCTCGCGCACGCAGAGCGGATCGGGCGTCGTGACGAGCACGTAGGCCACGTCGGGGCCGCGCAGCGCCGACGCCACCGCGTCCGCCCGCTGCTTCCAGCCGCCGAAGACCGCGTTCATCTCGCTGATGAACGCCGCGATCTGCTCGAGGAAGCCGCTGCCGGTCAGCTTGCCGATGCCGCGCAGCACCGCCGCGGTCGACCGCGCCAGCAGGTTGAGCGACAGCTTGCCGGAGCTCTGGAAGGCCTGCACGAACCAGCGCGTCGCCGCGCTGTCGATGGCGCCGACGAGCCGCTCGGGCGCGTCGAGGAAATCCAGCGCGTTCGCCGTGGGCGGCGTGTCGAGCAGGACGAGGTCGTAGCTCGGGTCGCTCCTCACGGCGTAGAGCTTCTCCATCGCCATGTACTCCTGCGTGCCCGCGAGCGACGTGGAGATGTACTTGTAGAGGACGTTGCCGAGGATCCGGTCGCGCTGCTCGGGCGACGGGGCGAGCGAGGCGACGAGGCTGTCGAACGTCGACTTCGTGTCGAGCATCATCACCGTCATCGAGCCGGGCACGTCGATCCCCGCCCTGGCGAACCGGGCCGGCTCGATCGTCTGCGCCTCGGTCTTCATCTCCTCGAGCCCGAGGCTCTGGGAGAGGCGGCGCGCCGGGTCGATCGTCAGGCACAGCACGCGCTTGCCCCGGCGAGCCGCGGCGAGGCCGAGCGCCGCGGTGGTGGTCGTCTTGCCGACGCCGCCGCAGCCGACGCAGAGGATCACCCTGCGGGAGGCGAGCAGCGGGGCCAGGCCGGCGTCGTCCGCCCGGAGGGGTGCGTGGGCGGCGGGCGGGGTGTTTCGAGGGGGTGCGAGCGGGCCGGGCATGGCGCGCGACCTGAGGTCGCGGCCCCTTGTAGCACGAACCGGGGGGGCGCGAGCGCTCGTCCGGCCGCGCGGCGAGCGCTCCGGCTGCGGCCGGACGACCGCTCGGCCCGCGGTGAACGCAGCGCTCAGGCTGCGGCGCGGAGGATGCGCAGGCACCCGGCGGCGGCCCGGGCGATGGAGGCGCCGCGCTCCGCCGTGCCGCCGCGGCCGCAGAGCAGCACCTCCCCGCCCGCCACGGCGAGGCTCTGCACCTCGACCTCCGCGGTGAGCGCGGCGATGCGCGAGCCGACCGCGGCGCTCTGGACGGCGTCCGGGTTGGCGAGGAGCGGGGCGTACGCGGCGAGCTCCTCGCACGCGGGCCACGCGCCCGCCCCGGCGACCAGGCAGCCGCTGTCGTCCACGAGGACCACGACGTCCAGGTTCGCCTCCGAGCGCGTCGTCGAGAGCTGATAGTGCAGCGCGGTGATCGGGTCGTCGCTGCGGCGGCGCCGCCGCTCGGAGGCGGGAGCCCCCTCCCCGGCGGCCGCCGCGTCCCCCTCGGCCGAGAGCGCGCCTCGGCCTTCGGGCCGCTCCGCGCGGCTCCCCTGCTGGTCGCCGCGCTGGCCCCCTGCACCGCCATTCGACCCGGGCTCCTGCACAAGCTGCTGGTTCGATAACGAGAGCGACACGAACACCTCCTCCACGCGAAGGATGGTCGCAGCGCACGAGGGCGGCCAACTTTGCTAAGTTCGAGCGCACGATGCGCGGCTTCATCGATCTCCACTGCCACTGGGTCGCCGGCATCGACGACGGCGCCCGCACCGTCGAGGAGAGCTTCGCCCTCCTCACCGCGCTCCGCGGCGCCGGGTTCGACACCGTGGTGGCCACGCCGCACATGCGCCCCGGGATGTTCGACAACACCCGGCAGAGCCTCCGCGCCGCCTACGACGCGACGTGCGCCGCGCTGCGCCGCGCCGACGACGCGCGCGGCCTGCCCGCGCTCGACCTCTCGTCGGAGCACTTCTTCGATGACATCGTCTTCCAGCGCCTCCTCGACGGCAGCGCCCTCCCCTACCCTGGCGGCCGCGCGGCGCTCGTCGAGCTCCCGACCCGGAGCTTCCCCGTCCGCGTCGCCGAGCGGCTCTTCGACCTCAGCCGCCGCAAGCTCCGCCCCGTCATCGCCCACCCGGAGCGCTACGAGCCCGTCTTCGACGACTGCTCCTCGCTGGATCCGCTCCTCGACGCCGGCGCCGTCCTCCTCCTCGACGTCGCGGCCCTCACCGGCAAGTACGGGCGCACCCCCCGCCGCGCCGCGGAGCAGCTGCTCGAGGAGGGCTACTACTACGCCGCGTGCAGCGACGCCCACGCCGAAAGGGACGTCGCCGACGTCCGCGGCGGCATCGACGCCCTCTTCGCCAGGGTCGGCGAGGAGGAAGCGACCTTCATGCTCATCGACGGCCCGCGCGCGATCCTCGAGGGCACCGTCGACCCCTGACGCGCGCGGCCCCGCTCCCTCGGCGGCGCGGGACCTCGCGCCGGCGCCGGCTCATCTCCGGTGCGGCGTGGTCGCCGCGCCTCGGCGGCGCGGGGGCGCGCCGAGGCTGCTCGCGGCGCTGTCCGCGCGCGGCCCGGCCGGCGCGGCGAACGAGGCCGGCGGGAGCGGGCTGTCCCTCACCGCCGTGGTCCCGGCGAGCGCGACCCCGAGGACCGCGGCCCCGAACGCCCACGCCGCCTGCGCCCACCGCCGCCAGGCGGGCAGCGGCTCCGCCTCGTCGGCCGCGCCGCCCCCCGGATCGAGCGACTCGAGCGCGGCGCGCAGCTGCTGCGTGCGGAGGTGGGACGCGTTCCCGAGCACCTGCCCGATCCAGGCGGCGACCAGCGCGTCGTTGCCCGGGTGCGCGGCGCCCGGCACCGCCTCCTCGAGCGCGCGCATCAGCTGCGCGGCCGTCGCCGTGCGCGCGGTGGGCGACTTGGCGAGCGCCTCGGAGACGAGGCGATCGAGCGCGGGCGGGATCGGCTCGGGCGGCGGCGCCGCGCTCAGCCGCTCGGCGAACCCGCGGCGGGACGGGACGGCGCGCGACGACAGCGGCGCGGCGGGCCGCTCGCTCGCGATGTGGGTCATCGTGCTCTCGCTGTCGTCGGCCTGGAAGGGGTGCGCGCCCGAGAGGAGCTCGTAGAGCAGCACCCCCACCCCGAAGAGATCGGCCCGCCGGTCGCACGGCTGCCCCCGGATGTGCTCCGGCGCCATGTACGGCGCGCTGCTCCTGAACAGGAGCGCGCCCCCCTCGCCGCCCGCCGCCGCGGCGAAGGCGCGCCCGCCGTCGCCCCGGAGCGAAGGCCGGCGCTCCGACAGCCGCTCCTCCTCGAACCTCGCGATACCGAAATCGACCAGGCGGACGAGCCCCTCGGACGTGATCAGGACGTTGTCGGGCGAGACGTCGTAGTGGAGGAGCTCCCGGGGGTTTCCGACCTCGTCCCGGAGCTCGTGCGCCGCGTCGAGCGCCGCGCAGATCTGGTACGCCAGCCGGGCCGCGGCGAGCACCGGCGCCGGGCGCCGGCGCGCGGCGCGCAGCACCGCCGAGAGGGGCTCGCCGCTGACCCATTCCATGACATAGAAGAGGGTGCCGCCCTCCTCGCCGAGATCCACGACGGGCACCACGTTCGGGTGCCGGATGCGCGCCGCGAGCGCGGCTTCCTCCAGGAACATCCGCACGGCGTCGGGGTCGGGCGAGAGCTCGGGGTGAAGCACCTTGATGGCAAAGAGCTTCTGAAACCCGTGCTCGCGCCTGAGCCGACCCGCCCAGACCTCCCCCGTCTCGCCTGCGGCCACCCGCAGGACGAACTCGTACCGGCCCAGGGAAAACCCCGGGAAAAAGCGGCCCCCGCCCCCCACGTGGAAGGTGTGGCCCACACATGAAGAGTCCGCCAGCGTTCCCGGTGTGCGACGATCACGATTGTTGCCCGGGTTGTGAGACTCCACGGCAGCCGGGAAACGGCCCTTCCGACCGCGACGTCCTCGCCCTGTCCGGCGTCGGTCCGACCGGGCGCGAGGCTGTCGCGGCGCCCGGCGCGGCGGCCGCGCGCGACGGCCGTCCGGCCCGGCCCGGCCGGGCCGGCGCGCGGACGTTTTCGGTCCTATCCGGGGTGCGGGGGTCTTGCTTCCTGAACAACCGGACAGTAAAGCTGCCGGAAACTGTTGCCCCGCACGTCGGGGATCCGGCAGCGTGATCCCCTTCGGTCTCCCCCTCCCTTCGGCCCCCCGCCCCGAGGTACGCATGAGCGACGAGAAGAACACCAAGCAGAAGTCTGCCGCCCTGGAGCTCGCGATCGCGAGCGTCGAGAAGGAGTACGGCAAAGGGGCGATCATGCGCCTCAAGGACGGGCAGACGCTGCACGACGAGGTCGCGGCCGTGCCGAGCGGCTCGCTCGGCCTGGACATCGCCCTCGGCATCGGCGGCTACCCGCGCGGCCGCATCGTCGAGATCTACGGGCCGGAGTCGAGCGGCAAGACGACCCTCACCCTCCACGCCATCGCGGCCATCCAGCGGGCGGGCGGGACGGCGGCGTTCATCGACGCCGAGCACGCCCTCGACGTGAACTACGCCAAGAAGCTCGGCGTGAAGACCGACGAGCTGCTCATCTCGCAGCCCGACTACGGCGAGCAGGCGCTCGAGATCGCCGACATGCTGGTCCGCTCGAACGCCGTCGACATCATCGTCGTCGACTCCGTCGCCGCGCTCGTCCCCAAGGCGGAGATCGAGGGCGACATGGGCGACAGCCACGTCGGCCTCCAGGCCCGGCTGATGAGCCAGGCGCTCCGCAAGCTGACCGGGACGACCTCCCGCTCGCAGTGCCTGCTGATGTTCATCAACCAGATCCGCATGAAGATCGGCGTCATGTTCGGCAGCCCCGAGACGACGAGCGGCGGCAACGCCCTCAAGTTCTACGCCTCGGTCCGGCTCGACATCCGCCGCATCGGCGCCATCAAGGAGGCGGCCGCGGGCGGCAAGGAGCCGGCGGTCGTGGGCAACCGGACCCGCGTCAAGGTCGTGAAGAACAAGATGGCGCCCCCCTTCCGCGAGGTGGAGTTCGACATCCTCTACGGCCAGGGCATCAGCCACAGCGGCGACGTCATCGACCTCGCGACCGAGGCGAGCATCATCGAGAAGAGCGGCTCCTGGTTCTCGTTCCAAGGCGAGCGCATCGGCCAGGGCCGGGAGAACGCCCGCTCCTATCTCGAGCAGCACCCGCCGGTGCTCGATAAGATCGAGTCGATGGTCCTCGCGAAGCACGGCATCTCCCGCGCCGGCGCGGGCGCCGCGGCGAACGGCGCCGCGGCCGCCGGCCCGAAGGGCGGAGCGGCCGCGGCCGAGCCCCCCGCACAGGCGAAGGGTCGCGGCGAAGCGGGCCCGTCCGGCCAGGACACCCGGCGCGCCCCGGGCAAGACGAACTGACGCGGGCCGCGACCGCCATGCACCTCTACGTGATGCGGCACGGCCCGGCGGAGGACCGAGCGGCGAGCGGACGGGACGCGGACCGGAGGCTCACCCCCGAGGGCCGCGACCGCGTCGAGCGGGTCGCGATCGAGCTCCACCGCATCCGGGGCGGCGCGCCGCTCTCGCGGGTGCTCGCGAGCCCCCTGGCGCGCGCCCGCGAGACCGCCGAGATCGCGGCGCCCCGCTGCGGCGCGCCGGAGGTCGAGGTCCGGGACGAGCTCTCGGTCGACGCCGATCTCCCGCTCGCGCTCGTCGCCGCGCTCGCCCGAGGCGGGGCCGACGCGCTCCTGGTCGGGCACCAGCCGAACGTGGAGCACCTCGTCCGGACGCTCATCGACGCGTCCGGCCGGGGCGCGCCCGGCCTGGCCCTCCCCGGCTTCACCACGGCCCTGATCGTCGCCCTCGAGCCCGACCCGGCGCCGCACGCGCAGCACCGCTGGCGCGTGGCGCGGATCCTCGACCCGCGCGCGCTCGCCTAGCGAGGACGCGCCGTGCGCGTGCCGGGTCATCGCGATGGAGCGGGAGCAGACGCACGCGTCCGAGGCGGAAGGCGGCGCGGCCCGAGCCGGGTCGACCGGAGCAGCCCCGCGGCGCGCCGCGGCGGCCCAGGCAAGTCCATGAATTTGCGGTGGAAATCCCGATTGTGGGCGAGCGGCGGCCGGGGCGCCTGCCGCACCCCCGCAGGCGGTGCCGGCCCCCTGCTTACGTAATCACAAATCCGAATGATTTCGATGATTTCGGCCGCTCGCTTGACAAGGATCCCACCCGAGAATACGCCCAAATAAGGAGGATTGAGATGGCGGGACAGATGGTCTTCCCCTTCGCTCAACCCCCTCCAGGCCGTCTGTCGCGCAGCGGTGGGAAGGGTGCAGCACCCTCTTCCTTGTGGCCGCGCGTCTCTCGGGCCGTCGTCCGGGTGCCGGACCCCCGCCACCATCCGATCGACATCGACCTGCCGTCGGGCCAGCCGCAGATCTACGTGCACGAGGGGGCGCGCCAGGCGCTCGTCCGGCGCCTGGAGCTGGCCCAGAAGCGGCCGGTGCTCCTCTCGGTGACCGACAACTACCGGCAGATGATCTCCTCGTCGCTGCGGGAGGGGATCCTGCAGGCGCGCGTCCATCACATGTTCCTGGACGCGCCGGCGGTCGTTCAGGATGCGCTCGTCCGGTACGTGGTGAACCAGGACCGGGCCGCGTCGCTCCTCGTCGGCCAGTACATCGACGAGAACGGTCATCGCATCCGGGCGAGCCGGCCGGTGAGCACGCCGCTCTCGACGCAGGGGCGGACGCACGATCTGCTGACCCTGTTCCAGAAGGTGAACCACACGTACTTCGGCGGCGTGGTCGACGCGCTGATCACCTGGGGCAAGCGGACCAAGGCGCGGAAGCCGCGGCGCACCATCAAGCTCGGGAGCTACTCGGCGGTGGAGCGGCTGATCCGCATCCACCCGGTGCTCGACCGGCCCTGGGTCCCCCGCTACTTCATCTCCTACGTCATCTACCACGAGATGCTCCACCACGTGATGCCCGCGAGCCACGGCAACGGGCGCCGGATGCTCCATCCGCCCCAGTTCCTCGCCCGCGAGCGGCTCTTCCGCGACTACGAGCGCTCCCTCGCGTGGGAGCGGGACCACGTGGGCAGGCTCCTCCGCACCTGACGCGCCGTCTCCGTCGGACCTGCGCGCTCCGGCGCGACGCGCGACGAACCGGCGCCGAGCGACGAACCATTGCGCGGAGTACCGGCTGGCTCTAAACCGGCGGACCCCCGTGCGGGCCGCGCGACCGGCGCGCCCCGGGCGATCCCGTAACCTCGAAAGTGTGGAAGGACAGCGTGCAGGAGATTCTCACCCAGGAAGCGAGCCCGAAGCGGGCCATGGAGGCGCTCGAGTGGGCCGTTCAGCGAGCAGAGAGGGCCGAGCCCGCGCAGCCCGAGGCGGCCGCCGAGCCACGCCCCTCGACCAGGGTGATCTCGGGGCGCCCCGCCGACTTCAAGGCGGCGGCGGCGATCTACCTGCCCGACGTCCGCAAGCTGCTCGACCGGATCATGATGAGCGACGACGCCGAGGCCGGGCTCGACGCCCTGCTCGAGTCGGGCGCCCTGGCGACGATGCTGCCCGAGGTCGAGGCGATGGTGGGGTTCGGCGACGGCGAGTGGCGCCACAAGGACGTGTGGAAGCACACGAAGCAGGTGGTGCGTCAGGCGGTGCCGAGGCTCGAGGTCCGCTGGGCGGCGCTGCTCCATGACATCGGCAAGACGAGGACGCGGACCATCTCGCCGACGGGGGAGGTCCATTTCTTCGGTCACGCCGAGGTCGGCGCGCGCATGTTCGACAAGATCGACCGGCGGCTGCCGCTGTTCTCGAAGGAAGAGTCTCTGAAGGGCAGCATCCGCTTCCTGATCCTGCACCACCTGCGGGCGAGCCAGTACGACCCGTCGTGGACCGACAGCGCGGTGCGGCGCTTCGCGAAGGAGATGGGCGGCTGCCTGAACGACGTGCTCGACCTGTCGCGGGCGGACATCACGACGAAGCGGCCCGAGAAGAAGCGGAAGGGGCTGAAGCAGATCAACGACCTGGCCGAGCGGGTGCTGCAGGTCCAGGCCGAGGACGCGGTGGTGCCGCCGCTGCCGAGCGGCATCGGCGACGCCATCATGAAGGCGTTCGGGCTGCCGCCGTCGCGTCGGGTGGGCGAGATCAAGCGGGCGCTGGAGCAGGCGGTCGACGCGGGCGAGGTGACGTCGCACCAGGAGGCCGACGTGTACATCGCGTTCCTCCGGGAGAACGCGGCGCGCTTCGGGCTCTGAGGGTCGGCGGCGGCGCATGGGGGCGGAGTGCCGAGCCGCCCGGCCCGAGGCGAGGCTGTTCGTCGCGCGGCGGGCGACCGCCGCTCAGCGCAGCGGGGCCTCGCAAGTCGTGCAGCGGGAGGGGACGCCGTCCTTGTGGTAGAGCTCGCCGCAGCGGCCGCACAGGCGGGCGTCGGCCTCGAAGGCGATGAGCTTGTCCGTGGCCTTGCAGTGAAGGCCGGCCACCTGGGGCGGCTCCAGCGGGCGGACCTCGCCGGCAGCGTCGTCGGGAGCAGGCAGGGCGTCCTCCTTGATGTCGGCGACGCGGCCGGGGATGCGCTTCCTCGCCTCCGCAAGGACGCGAGAGGCCGCAGGGAGATGCGCGCGCAGCGGGATGGCGATCACGGTGCCGCCACCCTGGACCGTGAGCGCCGACTCCGTCAGCAGCAGGCCGGTGACCTCGTTCCAGCCGATGCGCTCGATCTCGCCAGGGCCGTTCTCGAGCGCCACGCCGGCGTCGCCGACGCGGACGGGCTTCATCGACCACTGACCGAACAGGCCCGCCGCCGCGCCGAGGAGGAGCGCACCGACGAGCAGGTACGGGGCAGCAGGGTGCGCACCCGCCTCCTCGCCCCGGAACCACTGGCCGTAAACGCCCGCGCCGGCGAGGAGCGCCGCGACGGACATGCCGAGCAAGGTGAGGGCGAGCTCGAGCGACGCCTTGGGCTCGAAACGACGCTCGCTCCGCGGATCGGTGCGCTGCCGCAGCAGCACCTCGTCCCCCTGCCCCGTGGACCCCGAGCCCTTGCGCTTGCGCTTCACCGGTCTGTCGGCTGCCATCGGCGGCTTCCTATCGGAGGAGACGCCCGGACGCAAAGGGGCTCGGCAAGCCACCAGCGCTCCGCACGAGCAGCCAGCCTGACCCGAGGCTCGCCCGCGCCGCAGGGACGGAGAGGTATGCTGGGACGACCATGAGATCGATGCCCGACGCGGCGACCTACGTCCTGCCCGCGCTCAGCATCGGGCTCGCCGCGCTCGTGTTCCTGGGACCAGGAGCGCAGCGCATGGCCACCGGCGTGCGGGTGTGGGGCGCCCCGGTCGCCGGGAGCGAGGCGCTCGCGCTCCGCATCGAAGGGGTGCGCCGGCTCCACGGCGCCGACGATCCGGCGGCGCTGCCGGAGATCGAGGTGAGCGCGACGTCCGCGGGGGCGCCGCTCGCGGGATGGAGCGGCTCGACCGGAAAGGACGGAATCGGCGAAGCGCTGCTGCGCGCAGGCGGCGGGCTGAAGGCGCCGGTCGTTGTGCGGATCCTGCGGGGCGGCGACGCGCTCCTGGAGCAGGAGGTGCCGCTCTCGCCCCCGCTCCCCACGGCGGACGCGAGCGCGCTGCCCGGCGCGGCGGACGCGAGCCCGCTGCCCGGCGCGGCGCAGGGGGAGCTCCGCCTCCGGGTCACGGTCGCGCGGGGCGCCATGGCGGCACCGTTCCCGGAGCCGGTGCGCGTCACGGTCGAGACGGAGGACGGAGCGCCCGTGCCAGGGGCGCGCGTGGAGGCGAGCGCCGTCGGGGCGGATCTCGGGGAGCAGGGCAGCGGGCCGGCGCAGATCACCGCCGACGCGCGGGGCGCCGCGGAGCTCACGATCAGGCCGCTGGCGCACAACGTCGAGCTCACGCTGCGCGCGGCGCGCCCCGGGAGCGCGCCGCCCGGGGCGCGGGGCGCGGGCGGCGCCTGGGAAGGGAGGCTGCCCGTGATCCCAGGCGCGATCTGGCTCGACCCGGCCGGCCTCGCGGGCGAGCGGCCAGAGCTCCGGCTCACCTCGCCGGCGCCGAAGCCGCACGCCTACGTCTCGATCGGAGGCGCGCACGGCCGCCTGCTCGGGGCGGTGGTCCCGCTCGCGGCCGATGGCGGAGGCTTCTTCTCGGGGACGCTGGCGCTCCCGGACGGGCAGCCGCCCGGCGCCGCGGGATGGGCGGTCGTCGCGAGCGACCCGTACGAGCGGGGCGCGGGCACGGTCGCCTGGCCGCTCTCGCCCGCCGCGAGCCCGGTCGCGCCGCGGCGCGTGGCGCTGCTCGCGGACGGGGTGCCGGCGGCCGAGGCGCGCGAGCGGGCCCGCGCCTCGCGGGCGCGGCGCGCTGGCCTCCTGGTGCTCGGCGCCGCCGGGGTCGCCGAGATGCTCCTGCTCGCGCTCCGCGCCCGGACCGCGCGGCGGCGCCTCGCCGCGCACCTCGCCGCAGCGTCGGGCGGCGAGGGGGAGGACGGAACCGACGGGGCGCCGCTGTCCAGGGAAGATCGCGGCCGGCTGCTCGCCACCGTCCGGGCGGAGCCGATCCTGTCGGTGCTCGCGCTCGCCGCGCTCGTCGGGCTCTCCTTCGCGGCGGTCGCGGCGCTCGCCACGTTCCGGTGACCCGGGGCGCGCGAGCGGCGCCGCATGGATTTCATCCGCCGCCGGCCCCGAGCCGCTAGACTGGGCACACGAGACGGGACGGGAGGACGACAGACAGGGCATGTCCGAGCAGCAGCGGTACCGGGTCATCAAGCGCCTCGCCTCCGGCGGCATGGCGGAGGTCTTCGTCGCCGAGAGCGCGGGGATCGAGGGGTTCAAGAAGCAGGTCGCGATCAAGCGCGTCTTGCCGCAGCTCAGCAAGAAGGAGCAGTTCATCGCGATGTTCCTCGACGAGGCGCGCCTCTCGGCGCACCTCTCGCACTCGAACGTCGTGTCGGTGTTCGACATCGGCGTCGGCGACGGGACGTACTTCATCGTCATGGAGTACGTCGACGGCGCCGACCTCCGGGCCCTCCTCGAGCACCAGAAGAAGGTGGGCCGGCCGATGAGCGTCGAGGTCGCCGCGTTCATGGCCGCGAAGATGTGCCAGGGCCTCGCCTACGCGCACGACCTCGCGACCGCGGACGGAAAGCCGCTCCAGATCGTGCACCGGGACATCACCCCGGCGAACGTGCTCATCACCCGCTACGGCGAGGTGAAGATCGTGGACTTCGGGCTCGCGAAGGCGTCGAGCCAGCTCGCCGAGAGCGACGCGGGCATCATCAAGGGGAAGTTCGGCTACCTGGCGCCGGAGACGGTGCTCGAGCAGGGCGTCGACCAGCGCGTCGACATCTTCGCGCTCGGGATCATCCTCTGGGAGATGCTCGCCGGGCGCCGGCTCTTCCTCGGCGACTCCGACTACATCACGGTGCGGCTCGTGCGCGACGCGGTGGTCCCCTCGCTCCAGCAGATCAACGGCGAGGTGCCGCGCGAGCTGGAGCAGATCATCCGCCGCGCGCTCGCCCGCGATCCGGCGGCCCGCTACCACACCGCGCGCGAGCTCGGGCGCGACCTCACCCGCTTCCTCTACCGCTTCGGCCGCCCGGTGAGCGAGGACGACGTGGCCGAGCTCGTGGAGCGCGCCAAGGGCGGGCCGGCGCGGGCGGTCGACGGGACGCAGAAGATCGCCGAGCTCATCGACATGATGCTCCTCGAGTTCAAGTCGCTCACGAAGGAGCCGACCTCGAGCGGCAGCGGCCTCAACCTGCTGCCCACCCTGGACGGGTCCACGAGCCTGCTCCACGGGCAGACCCACTCGAGCTCGCCGCCCCCGCGCAGCGATGGGCCGCTCGGCGGGCTCGCCGACGAGCTGGAAGGGCCGGAGTCGCTCCACCAGGACGAGTCCTCCTCGTCGGTGGCGGCCTGGTTCCGCGGGCTCATCCCGCGCTGAGCCGGCGCGGGCAACGAGAGGATTGCCCGGGCCGCGCCGCTCCACCACAACACGACCGTCACCGGCCAGGAGGCGCCGTCCTCCGGCCCACAGCCAAAGGCAAAGAGAAGATGAGCGTCGAGATTGGAAAGCCGTTCCCGCGCTTCGCGCTGCCGAACCAGGACGGCAGGACCGTGAAGCTCGAGGACTTCGCGGGCAAATGGCTCGTCGTCTATTTCTATCCGAAGGACGACACGCCGGGTTGCACCATCCAGGGCAAGTCGTTCACGGCCTCCAAGGAGGACTTCGACAAGGCCAACGTCGCGGTGGTCGGCGTGAGCGAGGACGACGTCGCGTCGCACAAGAGCTTCTGCGACAAGTTCTCGTTCACCATCGATCTGCTCGCCGACACGAAGCACGAGCTCCTCAAGGCCGCGGGCGTCGGGCAGAGCGAGTGGAAGGGCAACTTCTACTGGGACCGGACGACCTTCGTCGTCGATCCGCAGGGCGTGCTGCGGAAGACGTACCAGAAGGTGAAGCCCGAGGGGCACGAGCAGGCGCTCCTCAAGGACATCGCGGAGCTCAAGGCCCAGGGCTGAGCTGGAGAGCGCCCGCGGCGCGGCCCGGGGGCGCGGGGCTCGGACGAGCGTCCTGTACAAAACCTGCTCTCGCTGGATTTGCCAGCGTCGCCCCCCTACCCTGTCGCCTTCGTGGCTGCACGCCTTCCCCTCGCGCCAAGTCGAGCCCTATCGTTCACGGCCTTCGCGGCGCTCGCCGCGGCGGCGCTCGCGCTCGCCGCCTCCGTGGGCGCCTGCAAGGCCCCGGGGGGCGGCGGGGCCGGCGGCTCGGGCATGGGCGGCGCCGACGGCTGCCCGATGGGGCCGCGACAGGCGATGTTCACCATCGCCGTGCGCGCGAGGGGCGCCCCCGTCCCGCCGGACACCGCCGTTCACGTCGCGTGGAGCGCAGCCGAGGAACCGACCTTCGTCCTAGACGACCCGAGCACCTGGAAGACGCTCGACGAGGCCAACGTGGTGTGCGCCGTCGATCGCGCGAAGCCTCCCCCTGAAGCGCTGGAGGAGCTCGTCTGCGAGCTGTGGACCGCGGGGGTGACCCGGGTGGAGATCTCGGGGACAGGCTACGAGGATTTCGAGCAGACGCTCACGCCCGTCGTGAGCGACGAATGCGAGGACTTCGTTCCTCAGGAGATCGACATCGAGCTCGTGCCGGTGGTGGACGAGGACAGCGAAGAGTAGCCGGCGGGAGGCCACGGGAGCGAGGTCTCGAGCTCTGCCCGGCGCGGGCAGCGGCCATCCTCCGGGGCGAGGCGAGCGTTGCCAAGCCTCAGCTTCGTCTCTTGTCCAAGGCGGCATGCGCCCCTGTCGCCTTTTCCCCGTGCTCCTCCTCGCCTGCGGTCCGGCCCCGGAAGCCAAGACAAAAGCCCCCGCCGGGCAGACGTTCCCCGAAGCCGTCGCGATGATGTGCGACGTCGACGGGAGAGCCGGGCTCGATGCAGAAGGCGATCCGATCAGCGTCGGGCAGATGCGGTCGGCGTGGATCGCGGAGCACGTGACCAACCCCGATGGGATCGAGCTCCGCACGATGCTCAGCGTGAAGGGGGCCGCAGAACAGGGCGCCATGCTGCGCGAGGAGGCCCAGAGGGCCGGTCTCACGCGCTGCGCGCTCGCGGCATCGCTGGCGGAGGACGGGACCGGCGGGCTGTCGCCGTGATGCCACCCGAGCTCGGGACCCGCAGCAGCAGCCGCTGCCGGCGGTCGACTTCTTCGCGATCGGCCGGCGCAAGAAGCCGGTCGAGCAACCCGCAGACAAGAAGCCGGTCGAGCAGCCTGCGGCGCCGGTGGACGGCGACGTGTAAAGGCCGCTCGCGCGGCTGAGCCGCCCGGTTGAGGGCACCCGCGCGCTCGCCCCGCCGGCGATCCTGGGCATCCTCGAGCGCGCCGAGCTTCGCTCAGAACGCTCCACCCATCGCCAACCCAAAGCCGTGCGGCGCAGCGACCGGCGCTGCCCACGCCGAGGCCGCCGGATTCGCGGCAAGCGCACGGCCGCCTGGCCCGCATCTCTCCCGTTCCTGAGCCAGCTCAACCTCGCAAACGCAGCAAGGATCTTGCGGCGAACGAGCTACAAGGTTTCCTTGCTGAGAATCGACGTACGGTGACCCTAGGCTAGACCTTCGGCCCGTGCTGGCGCTTCATCATCAACTCCGCCGGCACCAATGCAGTCAGTGACAACCCGCAGGAATTCAACGATCCGCGATAGTCTATCAACATTTCTTCAAATGGGCAATATTCAACGATGTCCTGATGTAACGAATCGAAAGATGCTCATCAAAATTCAGCATCTGAACCGCGCTAAGCCATTTAACAACAGGAACGAGCTTGCGTCCAAGCAATTCCTCACCGCTGATTCGACGACCACCGCGCGTCGGGGGGGAAGGAGCCCGCTCGGCGCGTTTTTGGCTGCGCCGCGCACTGTCAAATCGGCAGTGAGGACCCACTCAGGCTAGCGCTCCTGCGGAAGGAAGCGCCCGGCCAGCGCCATCATGACCGTCGGGCCGTAGCCCCGGCACGTCGGGCGGTTGCTCTACGGCCACACCCACGGCGCCGACGTGGCGGAGATCGTCCCGAACGTCGTCGTGCGCACCGGCGGCGCCGAGTACGGCGAGCCCGCGGTGCAAGGCGTCATCGCGACCGCGTAAGCCACCATCGCGCCGCGCGCCCCGCCTCCCTGCCGCCCCGACCCGCTCGCGGGCGTCCATCCCAGGTACCTTCCTGTCCCGACACGACGTATCCTGCGCGCCCACTGCCCACGCCAACTCGACAGAACGGTGAGCCATGCCGACGAACGACCCCGATAACCAGCTCGACGAGCTCCTTCGCGCGCTCGAAGCGAACCCTCGCTCTGCCGGCGTCTTCTATCCCAGGCAGGTGAACACGCCCCCGCCCGCCAGCGCGACGGATTACGACATCCCCGTCGCCCCCGGGGTGACCGTCGGGGCGCGATGGCACCTCGCCGACCCGCAGAACCCGACCGTGCTCGCCTTCCACGGAAACGGCGAGACCGTCCCCGATTACGACGACATCGCCGAGATGTGGCGGGACATCGGGCTCAACCTCTTCATCGTCGATTACCGTGGCTACGGCTGGAGCGGAGGCCGGCCGACGCTGCGCTCGCTCCACGACGATCCCGCGAAGGTCGCCGACTTCTTCGAGCGGGAGCTCGCCGAGACGAGCCGCGCCAGAGGCCTCGACCGGCCGCCCGAGCCGCTGCTCTTCGGCCGCTCGCTCGGCAGCTCGCCCGCGTCGCGCATCGCCAGCGAGCGCGGCAGCGCCTACCGGGCGCTGATCCTCGAGAGCGGCTTCAGCGACGTCCGGCACCTCCTCGCCCTGTTCGACATCGAGCTCGGCGACCTGCGCGACGAGGCACACCGCCGCTTCTCCAACCCGGAGCTCCTGAAGCGCGTCCAGATCCCCGTTCTCTCCCTGCACGGCGCGCACGACAGCCTGCTCCCGCCGTTCCACGCGCGCGAGAACCACGCGGCCGTCCCGCACGAAAAGAAAGAGCTCTGCCTCATCAATGGCGCAGGGCACAACGATATCCTCCTCTTCGCGCCGGCGTACTTCGGCGCGATCCGGGACTTCCTGCAGAAGCACGGAGGCCGGCGTCCCTAGGACGCCGTGATCGCGAGCGGCACAATCTCGGCCGTCACCGCGGCGCCCCGCACGATCAGCCGGGCGACCGACAGCGGCAGCTTGAAGCGGCGCGGCCCCGCGCTCCCGGGGTTGAGGAAGAGCACGCCGTCCTGCTCCAGGATCGCCGGCCGGTGCGAGTGCCCCGCCACCACCGCCGCGTACCCCGCCGCGCCGGCGCCCGGGCCGAGCTCCTTGACGTCGTGCAGCACGAACAGCGTCGCGTCCGCTACCCGCACCGTCGCCCGCTCCGGCAGGCCGTCCGCCCAGCGCCCTCGGTCGTTGTTGCCGCGCACCGCCGTCACGGGCGCGAGCGCCGCGAGCGCCGCGAGCACCTCGGGGCCGCCGACGTCCCCCGCGTGCAGGATCAGCTCCGAGCCCGCGAGCGCGGCCAGCGCCTCCGGGCGCACCAGGCCGTGCGTGTCCGAGATGACGCCGATCCGGTGCTCCCGCTGCGCTCGTCGCTTCGTCATGAGGACCCCGCAGGAGACTCCATCCGGCCCGCGCCCTCACACCTCGAGCACGAGAAACGACCGCCCGGTGAGCTTCCTGAGCAGCGGCATGGCCACGTTGTAGACCGGCGTCCCCCTCGGCGTGCGCCCCTCGAGCGCCCCGTGGTGCGCGTGGCCGTGGAACACCACGTCGGCGCCGTACAGATCGATCGGCGCGACCAGCCGGCTCGTCCCAAGGAAAGGCCTTATCTCCACGTTCTCGCCGACCGTCGTCTCCGGGATCGGCGTGTAATGCATGATCACGATCCGCTTGTCGCTGTCGAGCTGCGACAGCGCAGCCTCGAGCTTCAGCGCCTCGGTCACGGCCTCCTGGACGAAGGCCTTGAGCGGGCCCTCGCCGAACGCCTGCAGCGTCGCGCTCCCGAACCCGCCCATGAACCCCTTCACGCCCGCAACCCCGATGTCGTCGCGCAGGATCAGGTGATCCCCGTCGAGCACCTCGACGCCCGCGTCGCCGAGCAGCCGCGTGACCTCGGCGGCAGCGCCGCGGTCGAGATCGTGGTTGCCGAGCACGGCGGCGCACGGCACCGACAGCCCGGAGAGCGCGTCGGCCAGCACCTTCGCCTCCTCGGGGTGGCCGCGATCGGTGAGATCGCCGCACAGGACGAGCAGCTCGGCCTCCGCGTTCACCGCCCTCACGAGCTCGCGCATCCTGCCGGCGTGCTCCGGCCGGCAATGCAGGTCCGAGGCCGCCGCGACGCGCCGCTTGCCGTGATCCCCGCTGCCCCCGGCGACGGCGCTCATGACCCCGGCTTGCGGAGCCGCGCCGCCTCGACCTCCGCCCCAAGACGATCCGCGCCGCCCGGCGCCCCCTCGCGGACCTGCGCCCCCTTGTTGCCGACGCGCCGCCGCGCCGCCCCGGACCGCCGGCGATTCCGGCACGGCGACCCCAGCGCCACCTCGGGCTCGGGCGCGGGACCGGCGGGCGCAGCCACGAGCCCGAGCTTCTCGTAATCGTGCGCGTACTGCCGCCGGCTGATCAGGTTCCCCCGGCAGACCCGGAGCGGCGCGTCGCCGGCCCGCGACTGCTCCAGCGTGCGCCGGCAGAGCTCCGCGACGAGCCACTCGGGCACCCGGCTCCGCGCGCCGGGATAGACGAAGCGGTACAGCGTGGCGTGCGCGAACAGGACCTCCCAGTGCGGGCCGAACCGGTCGAGGAGCCGCTCCCAGTCCATCTCGTCGCCGCACGCGTAGATGAGGTGGTTCACGTCGGCCCCGTCGTACCGCTCCCGCTCGTCCACGAACGCCTTCGTGAAGATGATCTCCTCGACCGGCGCGATCAAACAGGAGTGCCCCAGGATCGTCGCCGGGCGCGCGTGCTCGAACCAGCCGCCGTCCACCACGGCCAGGCCGTTGCTCGACGAGAAGATGAGATCGATGAAGCGATCGCCGGCATACGCCTTCCCGATCCACCGCGGGTCGAGCAGCGCCGTCTCGAAGCCGGCCCGCTCGAGCGCCCTGAACGCCGCCGGCACCTCCCGCTCGTCCAGCATCACGTCGAGATCCTTCGTGTCCCGGAAGATGCCGGTGTACGCAAAGAAGGCATACGCCCCCGCCACCATGAAGGGCACCCCGGCGCACAGGAGCGACTCCAGCGCCCTCACCCTTACCTCCAGCTCGCCCGCGCGGGACAGCGGGCCGGCGGCATCGTCGGCGGCCGGCGGGGCCAGCGCCGCGCGCTCGCCGGCCCGCGTCGACCGGGCTGAACCCGCGCGCTCCGCGTCGAAGACGGCAGGGGGTCCGCTGCGGGCCATCCCGCTCTGCGTAATGAACAGGACGTGCGATGGCGACCCCCCTCCGCCCCCACCCTGCGCTCGCGGGCGTCCCCATCGACACGACAGCGGGAACAGAGGCGGGTTCGTCCTCGCTGACCATTGCACGAAGAGGCAGGTCTGGCTCAAGCTCGCCTGCCGGGATCGCTCGGCGCGCTCTTGGCCGGCAGGAGACGGGCGCGGCCCCCCGGCGCTCGAAGCTCGAAGAGGAGGCACATCCGTGAACACCGCGATCGCGACGATCAATCCAGCGACGGGAGAGACGCTCGAGACCTTCGAGCCCCTCTCGTCGGCGGCGCTGGAGCAGAAGGTGGCGCGCGCGCACGCCACGTTCCGCAGCTTCCGGCGGACCCCGGTCGCCGAGCGCGCCCAGAAGCTCCGCCGGGCGGCCGAGATCCTGGAGGCCGAGAAGGAGCAGCTCGGGCGGCTCATGACGCTCGAGATGGGCAAGACCATCGGCTCCGCCATCGCCGAGGCCCAGAAGTGCGCGACCGTGTGCCGCTACTACGCCGACAACGCCGAGCGCCTGCTCGCCCCCGAGGAGGTCGCCACCGACGCCGGCAAGAGCTACGTGGCGTTCCACCCGCTCGGCCCGGTGCTCGCCATCATGCCGTGGAACTTCCCGTTCTGGCAGGTCTTCCGGTTCGCGGCGCCGGCGCTCGTCGCCGGCAACGTCGGCCTCCTCAAGCACGCGTCGAACGTCCCCCGCTGCGCGCTCGCCATCGAGGACATCCTCCGCCGGGCCGGCTTCCCGGAGGGCGCCTTCCAGGCGCTGCTCACCGGGACCGACGTGGTGCCGCGCCTGCTCGCCGACCCGCGCATCGCGGCCGCGACGCTCACCGGCAGCGAGAACGCGGGGCGCAGCGTCGGCGCCCACGCGGGCAAGCACCTCAAGAAGGTGGTGCTGGAGCTCGGCGGCAGCGATCCGTTCATCGTCCTGCCGAGCGCCGACCTCAACGCCGCCGTCGGGACCGCGATCAAGGCGCGCATCATCAACAACGGGCAGTCCTGCATCGCGGCGAAGCGCTTCATCGTGCACGAGTCGGTCGTGCCGGAGTTCGAGCAGCGCTTCGTCGCGGCCATGCGGCGCCTCCGGGTGGGCGATCCGATGGACCCGTCGGTCGACGTCGGGCCGCTCGCCACGGCGCAGATCGCCGCGGAGCTCGAGGAGCAGGTGCGGGCCTCGGTGGCCGCGGGCGCGCTCCTGCTCACCGGCGGCAAGCGGCTGAAGGGGCCGGGCAACTACTTCCCGCCGACCGTGCTCACCGACGTCCGGAGCCCCTCCCCCGCGGCCGACGACGAGCTCTTCGGCCCGGTCGCCGCCGTCTTCCGCGTCGCCGACCTCGACGAGGCGATCCACATGGCGAACTCCACCCGGTTCGGCCTCGGGGCGAGCGCGTGGACCCGCGACCCCCAGGAGCGCGAGCGCCTCATCGACGAGCTCGAGGCCGGCCAGGTGTTCATCAACGGGATGGTCGTGTCCGACCCGCGGCTGCCGTTCGGCGGGGTCAAGATGTCCGGCCACGGCCGCGAGCTCTCGTCGTACGGCCTGCGCGAGTTCGTGAACATCAAGACCGTCTGGATCGCCAAGGACGAACGACCGAGGGGGTTGCCGGCAACCGAGTAAACCGAGTAACCCGCGCGACCACATGATCACGTGACCACGTAACCACGTGACCCGGGTCACGCGCCCGCCGCCGCCGGGCCGAACGCGACCGAGCGCGACCGAGCGCGACCGAGCGCCCGAGCGCCCGAGCGCCCGAGCCGAAACGTGGCGTCGCCCTGCGCAGCCGGTTGCGTCTCCGTGAACGTCGACCTAGCGTAATCGATTGTGTCGGACGATCCGGCCGTGGCCGCTCTGCTGAGCGAGTACCCTCCCGCAGCGCAGCAGCTGACCCTGCGCGTGCGCAAGCTGCTCCTCCGCATCATCCCCGACGTGCACGAGCACGTCTATCCAGGCTGGCGGATCATCAGCTTCCGCATGGGCGACGCGCACAAGCGCCAGATCTGCTGGCTCGCCCCGCAGCGCTTCGGCGTGAACCTCGGCTTCGAGCACGGCGCCGAGCTGCCCGATCCGAGCGGCCTGCTCACCGGCGACGCCAAGCAGGCCAGGAACGTCCACATCCGCTCGGCCAGGGACGTGGACGTCCCCAAGATCGCCGCGCTGGTCGCGGCCGCCGTCGAGCTCCGCCGGGACCGCTGACCGCGCGGGGCCGCGCGGCCCGAGCGGCGGGCGCCGCGGCTCAGGAGCGCCGGTAGACGACCCGCCCGCCGGTCTTGCCCAGCGCGTACGAGAACCCGAGCTCCAGCGTGGAGCGGGTGACGATGCCCCCGAGGTCGAGCCCCTGCTCCACCATGAGCCGCGCCGCCTCCGGCGCGATCCCGACGAGCACGACCTCGGACCCGAGCATCGCGGCGGCGCGCGCCGCCTGCGCGATGTGGCTCGCCGCGCTCGCGTCGACGACCGCCATGCCGGTCACGTCGATGATCACGGCGCGCGCCTTGTGCTCGGAGATCTCCTGCAGCATCGCCTCGATGAAGCGGCCGGAGCGCTGCGCGTCCAGCGTGCCGACGATCGGCATGACGAGGACGCCGGGCGCGATCGGCACGGCAGGGCTCGACATCGCGGCGATCGTGTCGAGGAGCGCCTCCTGGCGTCGGCTCAGCGACTCGAGCTCCCGCGTCCGCTCCTTGATCCGCGAGAGCAGCCGCGCGTTCTCGAGCACGACGGCCGCCACGGCGGCCACGCGCTCGATCAGCGCCAGGTCGTTCGCCGAGCACGCGTCGGGCCGCGGGCTGCTCAGGACGAGGACCCCGAGGACCGCGTCCCGGGAGACCAGCGGCACGCCGACCAGCGTGCGCGCGCCGTTCCAGCGGGCCTCGGCGACGTCGCTGAAGTGCTGGTGCTCGCTCGACGCGGTGTCGATGACGAGCGAGCTGCACGAGCTCATCACCCGGCCCACGAAGGAGTCCTCCTCGACCGGCGCGCGCTCGTCGTCGACGAGGCTCTCGCGCTCGGCCATGCCGATCACCAGGAACTCGAGCGGCCGCCCGCGGCCCGACGCGCCCAGCCGGCGGTTCGTGATCCGGCGGGCGGAGCTCATGGCGAGGTGATCCGAGAGCGCCACCGAGAACGGCGTGCGCTCGACCGTCACGACGTCGACGCCCGTGTCGATGAAGCGCGACGCCGGCAGGGCCTCGAGCGCCGCCTCGACGCCGCGCGTGGCCATGTCGTAGAGCACCTGCACCGAGCGGTACCCCATGTCGTACTCGCGCTGCACGATCGCGGCGTGGACCACGCCGTCCTGGAGCATGGCGACCGTGGGCGTGATGAGATCGAAGGCGACGAGCTTGAGATCCCCGGACCGGCCGAGCGTCACCGAGGCCGCGCCGAAGCTCGGGCCGTTCTCGCTGCACACCCCGAACGCGCCGGCGATCTCGGGGTCGGCGCGCAGCGCGGAGGTGGCGAGCTCGATCCCGCGCGCGGGGTCGAAGTGGTTCTCGAGGGGCGCGCCGACGCGGAGCGCCGAGCCGGCGATCGCCTCGCGGAAGCCCTCGAGGCGCTCGCCCGCGTTGGACACGGCGAAGGAGGCCGCCTGGGTCACGACCAGGCCCCCCTGCGGCAGGAGCCGCAGCATCACCTCGCCGGCGAGCCTGCCGGCGGCCCGGTTGTCGGTCCCGATGTAGACCGGGGCCGCGCTGCCCTGCACGGTCGGCGAGTCGATCGCGACCACCGCGACGCCCGCCGCGACCGCGCGGCGGATGAGCGGCTCGAGCGCGACCGGATCGATCGGCGCGACGGCGATGCCCATCACGCCCCGGCGGAGCCCTTCCTCGAACAGCGCCTCCTGCGACGCGGGGTCGGCGCCCACCCCGCTCGTGAACGCCACCGCGACCCGCAGATCCCGCCCCGCGGCCAGCGCGCCGTCGCGCACGTTGTTCCAGTACGCCGTCATCGGCCGGCGGGGGGCCCTGTAGAGGCGCAGCGTGCGCCGCGCGTCCGCCGCGGGCTCGCGCCCCGCGTCCTCCAGGATGGCGAGGTCGATCGTGCCCCAGCGCGGGCCCGTCTGCACGCTCCGGATCCCGTCCGCGAGCGTCTCGATGAGCTCCACGAGATCGACCGACTCGGCGACGGAGCTCAGCACCTCCTCGAGCAGGCGCAGCTCCTGGGCGACCTGCGCCTTCTCCTCGAACAGGCCGCGCCGCTCGAGCGCGGCGCCCGCGCTCTCCGCGACCGACTCCACGAGCGCGCGGTACGGGCCCGAGAGCGGCGCGCCGTCCGCCTGCTCCAGCGCGAGGTAGGCGCCCGGCCCTCCGAACAGGGGCACCGGCACGACCTGCACGTACGCGCCCTCGGGCGGCCAGCCGGGCCGCGCCGCGACCTCGGGCAGGTGCGCCCGGTACCACGCGGCCGCGGGGACGAGGCACGGGCCGCGCGCCGCCTCGGGCGCCGCGGCCGGACCGAACGGCGCCGACGCGCTCAGCAGCCCGCCGTCCGACGGCATGCGCAGCTTGCCTGGCAGGATGCCGTCGAGCCCCACGGTCGCCGTGTACACGAGCCGCCGTCCCGCGCGCACCAGCAGGCCGCCGCGCTGCGCGCCGGGGAGGCTGGCCATGGCGCGCTGCACCAGGTGGTGGAGCGTCGAGAAAACATCGAGTCCGGTATTCATGCAGATCCGTTCAGCCGGTCACCCGTTCGCTCGCTGCGCGCGACGCAAGGGAGCACCGCACTAGCAGGCGCGAGCGGCCTCGTGCTTGTCAAGCGGAGACGATGAGAGCACCGTACCGCACGAGGAGCTCGCACCCGCATGAAGCTCGCCTCTCTCCGCGGCCCCGGCCGCGACGGCACGCTCATCGTCGTCCGCCGCGACGGCCTCGCCTACGCGCCGGCCGGCGCCGCCTTTCCCACGCTCCAGGCCGCGCTCGACGACTGGGAGCGCGCCGAGCCGGCGCTGCGCCGCATCGCCGACGACATCGAGCGCGGCGGCGCGGCCGTGGCCCCGCTCGCCGTGGAAGAGCTCGCCGCGCCGCTGCCCCGCGCGTACGAGTGGATCGACGGGTCGGCGTACATCCACCACATCGAGCTCGTGCGCAGGGCGCGCGGCGCCGAGCCCCCCGAGACGCTCACGACCGATCCGCTCGTGTACCAGGGCGGCTCCGGCGTGCTCCTCGGGCCGACCGACGATATCGTCCTGCGCGACCAGGCCTGGGGCCTCGATTTCGAGGCCGAGGTCTGCGCCGTCCTCGGCGACACCCCGCAGGGCGCGCGCCGCGACGAGGCCCACCGGCACATCCGCCTGTTCCTCCTGGCCAACGACGTGACGCTGCGCAACCTCGTGCCCGCCGAGCTCGCCAAGGGCTTCGGGTTCTTCTGCTCCAAGCCGGCGACGGCGTTCTCGCCGTTCGCGATCACGCCGGACGAGCTCGGCGACGCGCTCCGCGACGGGCGCGTCCACCTGCGGCTCCGCTCCACGTACAACGGCGCGCTCGTCGGCGACCCCGAGGCCGGCCCGGAGATGCACTTCTCGTTCTTCGACCTCATCGAGCACATCGCCAGGACCCGCAGCTTCACGGCCGGGACCCTCCTCGGCAGCGGCACCGTCTCGAACCGGGACCCGGCGCGCGGCGTCTCGTGCCTGGCCGAGAAGCGCATGCTCGAGGTCCTCGCGCACGGGGCGGCGAGGACGCCTTTCATGAAGCCAGGAGACACGATCATGATCGAGATGCTGAATCGCTCGGGAGAGAGCCTGTTCGGGCGCATCGCGCAGCGGGTGGTGGCCGGATGAGCGCCGCGCTCACGGGGCTCACGCTCTACGGCTACTGGCGCAGCTCGTGCAGCTGGCGCGCGCGCATCGCCCTCGCCTACAAGGGCATCGAGCACGCGTACCGGCCGGTGAACCTCGTCCGGGACGGCGGCGAGCAGCTCCGCGACGATTATCGGGCCAAGAACCCGATGGCGCAGGTGCCGCTGCTCGAGTTCGAGCAGGGCGGCGCCGTCCGGCGCGTGTCGCAGTCGGTGGCGATCGTCGAGCTGCTCGAGGAGCTGTTCCCCGCGCCGCCGCTCCTGCCCGCGGATCCGTACCTGCGCGCCAAGGCGCGGCAGCTCGCCGAGATGATCAACTCCGGCACGCAGCCGATGCAGAACACCGCCACCCTGAAGTGCGTGCGGGACGAGCTCGGCGGCGACGAGCGGGCGTTCGCGCGGCGCTACATCGCGTCGGGCCTCGCGGCGTTCCAGGCGGCGGCGAGCGAGCTCTGCGGGCGCTTCTGCGTCGGCGATCAGGTCACCGTGGCGGACGTCTTCCTCGTGCCCCAGCTTTACAATGCGCGACGCTACGACGTCGACCTCGCGCCGCTCTCGACCCTCACGCGGATCGAGGCGGCGTGCATGGCGCTGCCCGCCTTCCAGGCGGCCCACGCCGACCGCCAGGTCGACGCGGTCGCCGCGGGCGCGTAGCTCGCCCCCTGCGTTTACCCCTCGCGACGGAGGACCCGGATGGCCAAGGTGGAGTCGATCGGCATCAAGCGGGTGGAGGCCCTGCACTACTACGTGCGCGACCTGGAGCGGAGCCGCAGGTTCTACACGGAGAAGCTCGACTTCCAGGAGACCGCCGCGAGCTCGCCGGAGCTGAGCGCGGCGGCGGCGCAGCGGTCGGCCGTCTTCCAGGCCGGCGAGTGCGCCATCGTCTGCTCGCAGCCGATCGGCGAGGGCGGGCGGGCGTGGCGCTACCTGCGCAAGCACCCCGACGGGGTGGGCACGATCGTCTTCGAGGTGGAGGACGTGGACCGCGCCTTCCGGCTGCTCGACGGCCGCGGGGGCACGCCGATCGACGAGATCCACCGGGTGACCGAGGGCGGCGGCACCTTCGCCTCGTTCTCGATCACGACGCCGTTCGGGGACACCACCTTCCGCTTCGTCGAGCGGCACGACTACCCCGCGCTGTTCCCCGGCTGCGCGGCCTACGACGCGCCCCGCGGCGGCGAGAACCGGTTCGGGATCGCCCGGTTCGATCACATCACCTCGAACTTCCAGACGATGGCGCCGGCCCTGCTCTGGATGGAGCACGTGCTCGGGCTCGAGCCGTTCTGGAAGATCGCGTTCCACACGAACGACGTCGCGAAGGACGCGGGCCACGGCTCGGGCCTGCGCTCGGCCGTGATGTGGGACCCGGGCTCGGGCGTGAAGTTCGCCAACAACGAGCCCTACCGGCCGCACTTCAAGAGCTCGCAGATCAACGTCTTCAACGAGGAGCACCGCGGCGACGGGGTGCAGCACGTGGCGCTCGCCGTGGACGACATCCTCTCCGCCGTGCGGGCGATGCGCGCGCGCGGCGTGGAGTTCATGCCGACCCCGGCCGCCTACTACGACCTCCTGCCCGAGCGCCTGCAGCGGCTCGGCGTCGGGCAGCTCGACGAGGACGTGGCGACGCTGCGCGAGCTCGAGGTGCTGGTCGACGGCGACGGCGCGCGGTCGTACCTGCTCCAGATCTTCCTCAAGGAGTCGGCCGGCACGCACCGCGATCCGGAGGCCGGCCCGTTCTTCTTCGAGCTCATCCAGCGCAAGGGGGACCGCGGCTTCGGCGCCGGCAATTTCCGGGCGCTGTTCGAGAGCATCGAGCGGCAGCAGAAGGTCGAGGGGCGCGGCTGATGCTCGATCGCGTCGTCGCCGGGAGCGTCCCCCCGAAGCACCACGTCGCCCTCCGGAGCGAGGCGGGGGAGCTCCGCTACGAGGAGTGCCTGACGCGGGCGGGCTTCGACGGCCCCTACACGATCGCCTACCACGAGCGCCGGCCGCACGAGCACCGGCTCGCGCGGGCCGAGCACGGCTTCGCGCTGCCGGTCGCCGCGCCGCCGCGCCCGCTCGCGAAGCGGCACTACCGCTCGCAGGAGCTGCCGCGGCGGGGCGGGCCCGCGGTCGACTGCCGCGTGCCGCTGCTCTTCAACGACGACGTGGTGATCGGGCTCGCCCAGCCGGACACGGCCGATCCGGTGTACTTCGCGAACGCGGACGCCGACGAGCTGCTCTTCATCGCCCAAGGCGGCGGCGTCCTGCGCACGATGCTCGGCGACCTCCGCTTCGAGCAGGACGACTACGTCGTCGTCCCGAAGGGGCTCTTCCACCGCTTCCTCCCGGACGCCGCGCCCCAGCGCTGGCTCTCGATCCAGGCCGCGGACGTCCACCTCCCGCGGCAGTGGCGCAACGAGGTCGGCCAGCTGCGGATGGACGCGCCCTACTCCCACCGCGATTTCCGGCGGCCCACGTTCGTCGGCCCGCTCGACGAGGGCATCCGCGCGCTCGTCGTGAAGCGCGGCGGCGCGTTCCACGGCTTCGCCTGCGAGCGCTCGCCGCTCGACGTCGTCGGCTGGGACGGGACGGTGTACCCGTTCGCGTTCCCGATCGAGCGCTTCCAGGCGCGCGTCGGGCTCGTGCACCTGCCGCCGGACTGGCACGGGACGTTCGCGGCGCGGGGCGCCCTCGTCTGCAGCTTCGTGCCGCGCCCGGTCGACTTCCACCCGGAGGCGATCCCCTGCCCCTACCCGCACTCGTCCGTCGACTGCGACGAGATCCTGTTCTACTGCCGCGGCAACTTCACCTCGCGCCGCGGCGTCGGCCCCGGCAGCATCTCGCACCACCCGGCCGGCCTCCCGCACGGGCCGCACCCCGGCGCGTACGAGGCGAGCCTCGGGAGCCGCGCGACGAGCGAGCTCGCGGTCATGCTCGACACGCTCCGCCCGCTCGCGGCCACCCCGGCCGCGCTCGAGGTGGAGGACCCGGGCTACCAGGACAGCTTCATCGCAGGCCCCTGAGGGGCCCGGCGCTCAAGGCTTCAGGAAGCAGCTGCTGTTGCAGTCGTTGAAGCGCTGGGCTTCCTCGAAATTGATCCCGTTCAGCCCGTCGCAGGACACGCTGACGATGCACTCGGCGTTGCACGCGACCGGCTCGGGGCACGCCTCGGGGCCGCTCCCGAAGGGGGCTCCCTGCCCGCACCCCATGAGGTGCTCGTTGGCCCGCTCGCAGACGGTGCGGAAGACGGAGATGCCGCACTGGCGGAGGTTCCTCTCCTGGTCGTCGCAGCCGTCGTAGGAGAGCACGTCGTTCTTGCACTCGGCCTCCTCGTCGACGCAGGCCAGGTACTCGTCGAGGAAGGCGGGGCAGCTCGCCTGCACCGCGGCCTGCCTCGCGGCGTCCGTCTTGTCGATGCACTCGCGGTACCGCGCCTCGCTGCAGCCGCTGCAGTCGCACATGAGATCGCAGACGCGCTCCTCCTGCGAGGGGCAGCCGGCGACGAGGAGCGCGCCGCCGGCGGCGGCCAGGGAGAGGAGCGCCTCGAGGAGGCGCGGCGGGCGGGGCATGGCGGCGCGCATGGTGGCTTGCTCCGTTATTTCGGCATCTTGCCGAGCCGCTCGAGGAGGGCGCGCACGAGGAGCGGCCAGGCGACCGTGGCGTCCGCGTACACCTCGGCGAACCGGCCGCCCTCCTGCGACGGGGTGAACTTCCCCCAGCTCACGCCCTCGGAGTAGGTGCAGCCGGAGAGGCCGCCCCAGTGCACCGGCTCGGGGCAGATGCGGACGCCGTACTGGAACCGCGGGTGATCCACCTCGATGTCGAGGCGATCGCCCACGATGTCGTAGAACGGCGCGACCTGCTGGGCCCAGTTGCGCGGGACGCCGCCGCCGATGGTGAAGATGCCGAGGCGCTTCTTCGTGCGGACCAGGCGGGCGTAGCTCAGGAGATCGAGGAACGGGTTGTACGGCGGCGGCACCGCCTCGCGCCACACGTCGAAGCCCGGCTTGTCGCCGTGCTGCGCCTTCACCTTGCGCAGCATCCACGTCGCCACGTCGAGGCCCATCTCGCTGTCGGTGAAGGCCGGCACGTAGACGGGGACGTTGCGGAGGTACGCGCTCCGGAGCACGCCGGGCGAGTCGCCCATCTCGGCCAGCGCCTTGCCGAGCTGGCGGCAGACGATCTCGCTCGACAAGGGCGACCCGTCGTCCAGCTTGTCGAGCTCCTTCCGGACGAAGACCTCGATGGCGTTGAGGTTCTTCTCCATCTCGAGCGTGTCGTAGACGCGGTTGTACCCCTTCTCGAAGTACGTCTCGTCCGCGATGGCCGGGTTCGCCTTGTAGTGGGTCAGCCCGACCGCCTCGCTCAGCCCGTGCGCCATGAGCGCCCCGGTGCTGATGATGCAGTCGATCATCCCGGCCTCGATCATCCGGACGATGACGACGCCCATCTTGGCCACCGTCATGGCGCCGGAGAACGTCGCCACGACGAGGCAGTCGTCGTCACGCACCATCGTCTCGAGCACGTCGCACGCCTCGCCGAGCGCACGGCCGCTGAAGGCGGTCCGGCTCATCGCGCGGAGCAGATCGTCGAACGACCCGATCTTCAGCGGGTCGAGCGCCTCGAGCGGGACGAGCTTGTCTTCGACTCCATCGCTGAGATGGCGGTGCGAGGAGCGCGGGTGTTTCGAAGAGGACATAGCGCGCGAACATATAGCCGCGCCTGGGGTGGGGCGTCGAGCACGAAGCTCCCCGCGGCAGCGGCGTTTCAGGGCCGGACGGGCAGGGAGCACGCGAGGCGGCGCGCGGTTCCACGTGCGGTTACGGTTCCACGTACGGCGCCGCGCGCCGTTCCTCCGAGCCTGCCAGCGCCTTCGCCGATCCCGCGCTCGCCACCTTCGGCGCGCTGGGCCGCGAGATCGGCGCGCACGAACGCGATCTCGCCCGCGCCGGGGCGGGCGCTCGGCGGGGCCTCGGTCCGGCGAGAGGGCTCGATCAGCGCGGCGATCTTCGCCACGCAGGCGTCACGCCCTGACACACGAACGTCATAGACAGCCGTGCTCGCGGTCGCGCCGCGGCCGTCGAGGGTCGCGGCGGCGCTCGCGCGGTCCAGCACGAAGCGCGCGCCGCGCGGGCGCGCGGGGCACGCTGGAAGGCGCGTGAGCTCGGCGCGGACGTTCGGGGCGATCTCCCAGCCGTCGAGCGGCAGCAGCGGCGGGGCCTTCGCCGGCACGGCCGTCTCCGGAGGTGCGCCCGGCGCGGCCGTCTCCCGAGACGCTCCACGCGCGCCTCGCTGCGCGGGCGCCCCCGGCGCGGCCTTCTCCGCGGGCGGGATCGGCACCGTGCGCCCGAGGGTCAGGTCGCGGAAGCCGAGCAGCAGCGGCACGCCGGCGGCCGTCGGCTGCCCGAGCGCGCGCGCGCCGCGGCTCGCGACCGAGGCGATCGGCCGCGGGGCCTCGCCGGATCGCCACGCGATGAGCGACGGGCCGTGGAGCCACGCGATCGGCCCGTCCGGCGCCTCGCCGAAGGCGACCTCCGCCTCGGGCATCAGCTCCTGCGGCGCCTCGACGGCCTCGGGGCCGCGGCCGGGCCTCGCCCGGACGAGCAGGTCGCGGCCCGAGGCGCGCACGCCGAAGACGATCCGGTCGCCGGACGCCGCGAACCGCGTCAGGATCGCGTCGTACCCGACGCCCTCCGGCGCGGGGCCCGTCCACGAGCGAACCCGGGCCCCTGGCTCGGTGGGATCGAGCCAGCGCAGCGTCCACGAGACGCGCGGCGCCGCGGCGCCCCGCCCCGGGCCGGCGCGCCTGGCCGCGCCGTCGGTCGCGGTCGCCTCGAGCACGGCGACGGTGGAGAGCGGGCCCCAGCGCCGGTCGCTCACCGACGAGGCGCGCCGCTGCCCCGCGGGCCCGGGCGTCGCGCCGCCCGCGAGCAGCGCGAGCGCCTCCTGCGCGCTGCTCGGCGGCGGCACGCCCTGCGGCGCGGGCGGCGGCCCCGGCTGCGTCGTGCAGGCGAGCGCGCGCTCCGGGAGCGCCGGCGGCGGGCGGTGCGGCAGGAGCGGCGCGACGTCGAGCGCCGGCCCGGCGGCGGGCGCCCCCGGCGCGGGCAGCGCCGGGCCCCAGCCGACGCGGAGGTAGGCGTCGATCTTGAGGCCGACCTCGTTGACGGCCAGCACCCCGGGCTCCGCGAGCAGGTCGCCGAGCTGGGCGGTCGCCTCCAGGGCGCGGGGCGGGGCCTCGACGGGCGCCCACGAGCGGCCGGCGTCGGTCGACGCGAGCACCTTGCCCTCCCCGACCGCGACGCCGCGGCCGCCGTGGATCAGGGCGTGCGCGGCGCCGGCCAGGCGAGCCCGCGACGCCTCGCCGCCGCGGGGCACGACCGCGGCGGTGAGCGCGCCGGCCTCGTCGGCCACCACGAACGACAGGGCGCCGTCGCGCCCCTCCTCGATCGGGCTGACCACCTGGACGTCGCCGCCCCCGTCGCGCAGCCAGCCGAGCGGGATCAGCGGCTCCTCCCGGCCGCGGGCGTCGATCACCGCGACGTGGGCGCCGGCCGCGGCGCCCTCGCGGCCCTGTCCGCCGCGGGGCGCGGGCTCGGCCGCGGGCTCCTCGCGGGGCGCCACGTCGCTGTCCCAGAGGCCGCGCACGATCGCGATCCGGCCGTCGGCGAGCGGGCCCGCGCCGCGCCAGTGGATGTCGGTGCCCGGGCGGACCGTGATCCACGCCCCGCTCGGCTGGCGCACGCACGCGCTGCCCTCCTCGTCCGCGTCGCACGGCGCGAGCAGCATGGCGCCCCCGCTCGGCGACACCCGGAGCTCCGCCTCGCCGCTCCGCAGGAGGACCGGGGGCTCGCGGCCGAGGGGGCCGCCGGCGGTGACCTGGAGCACGCCGAACGGATCGTGGCGCCTGTCCGCACCCTCCTCCCCGAGCGCGCAGGCCACCCACACCGAGCGCCCCGCGCGGCCGACGCCGCAGGCGCTCAGCCACCAGTCGCCGCGGGCGAAGCCGGCGAGCTCGTGCAGCGCCCCAGAGGCGAGGTCCACGCGGGCGAGGAGGCCGTGGCTCGCCGCGATCGCGGCGTTCCCCCACGCCGCGCCGCTCGCGATCGCGGCCTCGAGCGGGTGGCGCCCGGTCGCGCGGATCCAGCGGAGCAGCGGGGCGTCCGCGCCGGGCTCGGCCGCGTCGCCGGCGGGCGCGAGCCGCGCCTCGGCGACGAGGATCCGCGCCTCGCGCTGCCCGGGCGGCGCGGCCGCGCCCTGCGCCACCGCGAGCAGCTCGTCGCCGCGCAGGCGCAGGCCGGAGAGGTGGAGCAGGGCGGCGGCGGGGTCGGTCCCCGGGCCGTCGCCGGGCGGCGCCGGGGCGACGGGGCGCCACGACGCGCCGCCGTCGGCCGTGACCGCGAGCCCCGCCGCCTCGAAGAGCCCGGCGCCTTGCCGGAGGTCCCGGAACGCGACGGCGCGGAGCGGCAGGGCGGGCAAGCCCGGCAGCGCGCGCGGCTGCCCGGTCTCGATGTCGAGGAAGCTCGGGAGATCCGAGGCGGCGTCCCACACCGCCACGACGGCGGGCCCGCCGCCGATGCGAAGGAGCTCGGTCTCGGACCGGGCGAGGACGGCGGGCGCGCCGAGCGGATCATCGAACCGGTAGACGCCGTGGACCCCGCGCCCGACGAGCCGCGGGCCGGCGGCGGACGGCACGAGCGCGAGCTCGATCAGGGGCTCGGGGCAGGGGGCGGTCTCCGGCCGGGCTGCGCCGTCGCTCCCGACGAGGACGCGCCGGCCGCCGAGCAGGGCCATGGTGCCGCCGGCGACCCGGGGGCCGACCGCGGTCGCGCCGCTCGCGTCGACCCAGCGGGCGCGCAGGGGCTCCGGCGCCGGCGGCGGGGGGTGCGCCGGCGCGGGCGCGCGGCCCTCCTGCGGCGCGGGTCGGGGCGGCGCGCCCCCGCAGCGGGCGAGCGCGAGCGCCGTGAGGAGCGCGGCCGCGCGCCGCGACCGGCGCGGGGGCGCTGCGAGGCGGGGCGCGCCCGCCGCTCTGGACTGCATCATCGCGGCGGAGCCTACCGTGATCCGCGGCCGCGGCGACGCCGCGAGCGCCGGCGCCCGGCGCCGCCGGACGCGGGGGTGTCCGCGGACGCCGCGAGGGCGGCCGGCGCTCAGTGGACGGTCGAGGCTGCCTGTTCCGGGGCCGGCGCGCGATCCAGCGACTCGGCCCTTCGGGCGAGCAGGGCCATGAGCCCCTTGGCCCCGAGCACGGCGTAATCGGACACGCAGTTGTTGAAGATCGCGTGGACCCGCTCCGCCTGCTGGGAGAGCCGCGCGACGGTCTCGGCCCAGGGGTCGAGCTCCGCGGGATCGTAAACGTACCTGAACTTCTCGTTCACGCTGACCGAGGCGCCCCAGGTCTCCGCGCGGCGGCCGTGAAAGCGCACCACGGCGAGGCGCGGATCGGCGACGAGCGGGGTGGGAGGCATGCTGTTCTCCTTGCCCTGCGGCTCGTCGACGATGACGTAGAAGGCCTCGAGATCCCGCAGGAAGTCCACGACGCGCTCGATGCGGTCGGGCTCGCCCCAGGACGCGTGACGGAGCTCGACGGCGAGCGGGATCCCCTCCATGCGACCGCGGCAGTCCTCGATGACCCTCACGTTGCCGCGCGTCGCCGTGAACCACGGCGGGAACTGGAACAGCACGTACCCGAGCTTGCGCGCTTGCCGCAGCGGCTCGACGGCTTGCCGGAAGCGCTCCCAGAGCACGTCTCTCGTCTCGGCCGGCAGGTCGCCGGGATAGAGACGGCGCCTGTCGAGGAGCGCCGGCGGCAGGGCGCGCTGGACGTCCGCGGGGAGGCGGGCGGGCTCCACCGGGTGCTGGGTGAGCGGCGCGAACGCCTTCATGTTGAGCACGAAGTCGGGC
The DNA here is from genome assembly GCF_028553905.1 of Sorangium sp. So ce836. Taxonomy (NCBI): domain Bacteria; kingdom Pseudomonadati; phylum Myxococcota; order Polyangiales; family Polyangiaceae; genus Sorangium; species Sorangium sp. So ce836. The sequence goes on from NZ_CP102233.1 coordinate 10,142,997, forward strand.
GCCGTCCGCTGGACCCACTGCGCCACCATCGCCGTGCGGGGGAGGGCGTAATAGGTCGAGTTGACCTCGACCACGGGGAACTGGGACGCGTAGAACTTGAGCCGTTGCTCCGGGCTCGACGCGCCCTTCGGATAGAATCGCTGGCTCTTCACCAGGGTGGGGTCGGTCCAGCCGGCGGTCCCGGCGAGGACGTTGGCCCAGCGGGCGGGCACAGGCGCGCACCCCGCGAGAGCGCTGGCGCGCGCGAGCCGATCTTCGTGCTGGTGCGGAGTCTCCTCTGAGGGCGACCGCGGCGGGTCGCGCAGGGCTGCTTGGTGCATATCGAGGGCAACGTAAGGCCTTTTCGCGGCGACGGAAGCGCTCTCCAGGAGATTCGGCCAGAGGCGCTCATCGTATCTCCTGGAGATCCGCGCTGCTGTCGAGCACGTGTTGCGTACGTACGCTCATGCCCGCTCGCCGCGTTCGACACATTCCGCTCGACATTGGAATTTTCTCACGCGCTCTGGGGCGCTCCGGGCGTCGCGAGCAGCGGATGTCGATCCGGCGCAGGCGGTCCACCATCACCGCCTCGCGGGGCCTCCGTCGCTTCTCCTCCGGGCCGCTTCTATCTACGGGCCTCTCCTCCCTACGGGCCTCTCCTCCGGGATCGCCGAGTTCCTGGAGAGCCCAGATTGTGCATGCGCCGCCCCGCGGCATGCGCTATACTGAATAACGGCAGGGGCTTGGTGCATTCCTGCGCGACAGAGGTGATCGATGTACTCAGCGAACCGCCGCAGGAATATCGAGCGGGAGGAGCGCATGCAGCTCCGCGGGAAGCGGGAGCAGGCAGCTGGCAAGCTCCTTCACAAGGTGCCGGATCTGATGAGCTTGAACCTGGAGATCCGCGAGGCCCGGCCCGACGCGGCCAAGAATGACACGCAGTACATCCGTCGCGTCGTCGTCGAGCACGCGCCGGCGCTGTTCGAGATGCCGTGCTCGTACTCTTCCTGCGACAACGGCGGCTACGACGTGACGCAGGAGGTGCTGAGCGCCCTCGCTTCGCGCGCGGCGCGCTTCGAGGGCGAATGCGTGTGTCGGGGGAGCTGTGGCAGCGCGTTCTGCTCCAGGGTCCTCCGGTACGTCGCCACGGCCACGTACCGGGCGACCCCCGAGGCGTAAGGACCGGGGACGGCGGTCCTCGCCTGAGGCCGCCTCGGACGGCGCGAGCGGATCGAGCCTACCAAGGACGTTGGAGCGAGCTCGACCGGACGTCGGGGCCGCGCGCGAGGAGCGCGGCTCGACCGCAAGCACAGGAGCGAGCGAAGCAAAGGCCACATCCACGGCGATGGCGGGCGATGAGGTCGATGCACCTCCGATCCAGCTCGCCTGCTGCGCCTCCAGCGCGGACGGCCGAAAGCGTCGTCGACGCAGCGCGGCCCCTGCTGCTGCATGGAGCATGCATTGGGAACCAGTGTCGAAGGATCCCCGATGGCACACGCATCAGGATCATCGTGGAATAGGACATGTCCCCGTTCAGCACCGAAGTCACCTATTCACAAATTTCCATTTTCAATCGTGCCCACAAGATCCATTCACCGAAACAGTCGTAATCGAACTGGTTCCGGGGGATTACACGGCGCTCTTCGAGCGCGGCCGATGCCGTGATTCAGATACGCGATCCACTCACGGGGTGCCGGCGGAGTGGGTTCATGCAGATGGAGAACAACGCGGAGGACAATGGGCTTCATTCACTCGGGGGAATCGAAGCGTCTTGACGGCGACGCCGTCCCCCTCTGACCTCGTCGCCAGACCAATCCCAGCTCACACCGCGCTTGCCTGGCGGTCCCAGCTCGTACGTGACGCCTTCCAGCGCAATTGACGAGGGAGGTCTTCGGAAGCATCACGAGCGCCACCGGCCTCGGCGCGGCGATCGGTGCGCCGGCGCCGGAGGCCTCGAGGTCTGCCGGACGGGCCGATCACCCGTTCCGGGAGGCCTCCCGGCCTCTCCAGCAGGTCAACGACCTCCGGAAAGAGCCCGATCGGCCTGCGCCAGCACGTCGGCGACCCGTTCCGGGAAGCCCCGGGGCATCTCCGAGCGCGCCGGTGACCCTTCGAGCCACCCCCGGGGTATCTCCCCGCCTGCCGGTGACCCTTCGAGCAAGCCCCGGAGGCGGGTGGCCCACGTCGGTTACCGCCCCGCCCCGACCGGGATGGCCCTGCCCTCCCCGCCCGCGTCAGGCCCGCGCTCCAGCACCTCTCGCGCACATCGAGTACGCCAAGAAATCTCAATACTTTGGCGCCCGTGGCGGTTCGATCCGCTGCGGCGCCGCCTGCGGTAAGTACCGCACCACCCCATGTCGTGTGCGGGAGTCGCGTCTCTACGGCGTCTCGGGCTCGAGATGCCTGCGCCACTCGTCCCGCGCGCTCGCGTTCGCGGTCCGGGCGGCGAGCTCGCGCTCCACGCCGGTGATGGCGGGCATCTTGCGGCGCAGCAGCTCGCCCGGGAGGGAGCTCTCTACCTGCGTCCGCGCTTCGCGCAGCGTGCCGGGCCATCCGCCGGCGGTGGGGCGGCCCTCGCGATGAAGGTCTTGACGCCACCGCTTGGCCCACGCCTGGCCCACGGCGGTCGCGCTCTGCTCGATGAACCGCTGCCGATCGGTCGGCGGCGCAGCGCTGTCCCGATCGGTCGCCGGCTCGGGCGGAGCGCCCTCGGCGCCCCCGCTCGGCACGGCGCGTTTCACTCCACGACCGGAGGCTGAGGCCCCGGGACGATCCCCGCGATGTCCGGATCCTCTCCCGGTGCGCCGCTGCTGCCGGGGCCCTTTTCCTTGCGGCGCGCGAGGCGGTTCGCGTCTTTCTCGCGCTGCTTCTCTTGCCGTGCGCGTTCCTTTTGCCGCTTCAATGCTCCCTGCTTCTGCATGCGGAACCAGGCCTTTCGGCGCCCTCCGGCGCGTTCTTCAGCGCCCTCGGGCGCGCTCTGAAGGCGCAGGCGCGGCGGCGCACGAGCCCCGCCGCGCCGCGCCGTTGATCAGTACCGGTCCCGACCGCCGCCGCGGCCACCGCGGCCGCCACCGCCGCCGCCATAGCCACCGCCGCCGCCGCCGTAGCCACCACCGCCGCCGCCGAAGCCACCGCCGCCACCACCGAAGCCGCCGCCGCCGCGCGCCGGGCGCTCCTGCGCCTCGTTGACCTTGAGCGGGCGGCCGTCCAGGAGGGCGCCGTTCAGCTGCGAGATCGCGCTGTTCGCGGCCTGGACAGAGCCCATGGTCACGAACGCGAAGCCGCGCGGCTGCCCGGTCTCACGATCGGTCGGCATCGCGATCTCGCGGACCTCGCCGGCTGCGGCGAACGCGGACTCGAGCGTCTCGCGGGTGGTGCTGAACGAAAGATTTCCTACGTAGAGACGATTTCCCATGTCATCCTGCTTTTACGGCTTTCTGATGCGCCATGAGGCGCTCTCGGCCTGCCATCCGACGAAGCCGTAACGGATCGAACGGAGACGTGCCGCGCGGAACTCCCGCGCGGTCACACGGTGCGTCGTCCAGTCGTCCGAGCGAGCTGCAGTCTCCCTCGCGAGAGGGAAGAGGGAAAGCGTCGTGTCGAGGGCCAGGGACGTTCGTGAGGAGGAGCATCCTAGCCCGACGTGCCCTCGTTCGCAAGCAGGCCGTTCCGTCTTCCGTCGCTCTTCCGTCGCCTCCGCGGTCGAGGCTGTTTCTGCTGCTTTCGAGGAGGTCGCGCGTCCAGCCGCCCCGGCGCGTGGGCCAGGGCGCCGACGAGCTCGCAGGCGCCGACGCTCCTCCACCAGGGCGCTCCACCAGGGCGCTCCACCGCCGTCCGTCCCGACAAAGATCCGACGTCGAAGAAGCGGGCAACATCTCCGGCGCGTCGGGCAAAATAGCGCGCATGAACACGACGACGCGCGATGAGGTGTTGAAGCGCTGGCGCGCCCGCGGCTTCCACGGCGGGCTCTGGACCGACCCGCCCGGCCGCGTGTGGGAGGACTTCGTTCACGAGGACGACGAGCTCTTGATGGTCCTCGAAGGCGAGCTCGAGCTCACGCTCGCGGGCAGGAAGCTCGTGCCCCGCATCGGCGAGGAGATCGAGATCCCGGCCGGCGTGGTGCACACCGTCCGCAACCGGGGGGCGACGACGGCCCGCTGGCTGTACGCCTACGGGCGGCTCGGGTGATCGCCGGCGCGGGCGAGGGCGCCCGCCGAGGCCGCGACGTCCCCGCGCGGCGCGGGCTCGGCTGCGGCGCCGGCGTCGGCCGGCGCGGCCGTGGCGGGGCGGCTCGCGACCCAGAGCCACAGGACGACGGCGCCGAGCGCGATGCGGTACCAGCCGAACGGCGCGAGGCCGTAGCGCTTGAGGTACCGCAGGAAGACCGCGATCACGAGGAGGGCGACCACGAACGAGACGGCGAGGCCGACGGCGAGCGCGGCGGCGCCGCCGGGCGCGTCGAGGAGGGCGCCGCCGTTCTTGGCGAGGTCGAAGACGGTCGCGGCGCCGAGCGTCGGGATGGCGAGGAGGAACGAGAACTCGGCGGCGGCGGCGGTGCTGAGGCCGGAGAGCTGCCCGCCGACGATGGTGGCCATCGAGCGCGACGCGCCGGGCCAGAGCGAGAAGCACTGGGCGACGCCGATCGCGAGCGCGCGCTGCAGCGTCACGTCCTCGACCCGGGGCGCGCCCTGGTCCGGCCGGCGCCGGCGGGCGGACTCGACGCCGATCATCAGGAAGCCGCCGGCGATGAGCGCGACCGCGACGGGGCCGGGGCCGAAGAGGTACGCCTTGATGGCCTTGTGGAAGAGCAGGCCGACGAGGGCGGCCGGGAAGAAGGCGAACGCGAGGGCGAGCGCGAGGCGGAGGCTGTCCGGATCGCGCCGGAAGATGCCGCGCACGGTGACGGCGAGCCGCTCGCGGAAGTAGACGACGACGGCGAGCACCGCGCCGAGCTGGATCACGATGTCGAGCGTCTTCGCCGCCTCGCTCTCGTGGCCGAGCCACGCGCCGAGCAGGATGAGATGACCGGTGGACGAGACGGGGAGGAACTCGGTCAGGCCCTCGAGGACCCCGAGCAGGACGGCATCGAACCAGAACATTGCGCGGAGTCTAGCCGCACGCGGGCCGCGGGTGGTGATCGAGAGAGCGGCTCAGCCCTCCGCCGGCGGCGGGGCGCTCGGCGCGGCCGGCCGCGCGCGGTCCGCGCGGTCCGCGGGAGACGCGCTCGAGCGCGCGGCGCCCGCCGTCATCGCGGGGAGGAGCTCGTCGGCGATGGCCGCGTACAGCTCGAAGAACTGCTCGTCCCGGAACCGCGAGCCGCTGCGGAAGAGACCCCGCTTGAACCGCGACCAGCGGACCTCCTGCCCCGGGAGCGCGGCGCGCAGCTCCCAGCGGTCGTAGTGCCCGATGACGTCGGCGTGATCGGCGACCACGATCGCCGCGAGCTCCTCCGGCGACCCCGGATCCACGAGCTGATGGGCGGTGTTGACGACACCATCGTTGCTCGACGGGGAGATGGGCCCAGCGGGGCTGTCCGGGAACTTGATGACGCGGCACGGCCGCGGCGGCCCCCCCTGCGCGTGCAGCCGCAGCTCGTCCTCGAGGCGCCCGATGGCCTCGGCCGCGATCCGGCTCGGCGCGCCGGACGCCGTGTTCGCGGCCCGCTTGTGGAGGTCGACGAAGAAAGGATCGGAGTCGTCGCTCGCGTTCGCCACGGTCACGAAGCTCCGCAGGCGGGCCGGATGCCGCGGCCCGGCGCTTTTGTCCCTGTCCCGCACCTCGGCCATGCTCTCCGGCGTGAGGGCGTCGATGAGCTTCCGGTTGTTGCCCACGTCGAGGAAGAACCCCCACAGCTCCGTCACCGTCGCGAAGGTGAGATCGAACGCCGAGAGCGCCGATTCGACCACCGTCAGGCGAAGCAGGTTGAAGAGCGGCGGAATGGCCGTCACCGACCCCGGCTGGACGCCGGAGCCGACCAGCCGTGCCAGGTCGGAGTGGGCGAGGTACGTCCCCCAGTGCGGCGCGCAGAGGGAGACGACCGACCGGATCCTCGGACGCCACCCGCTCACCGGATCGAGGTCCTCGTCGTCCCAGCGGTCCTTGCCCTGAGGCCGGGCGCTGGTGAGCAGCTGGGCGTGCACGCCGCCGGTGCTGTGGCCGACCAGGTGGAGATTGGCGCTCGGGAACTGCTGGACGACCTTTTTGAGAAAGACGATCAGCGACGCCTGGCACTCGGCGAGGGACGCCGTGGGCCGCGACGTGACAGGGATCACCGGGACGAGGCCGGGACGGCCGAGCTTCACCTCGAGCGCGCCGCGCAGCGCGCCGCAGACGCGGTCGGCGAAGTAGAAGAAGCCGCCGAAGTGGTCGAAGCCGAGGAATCCGGGGACGAGGACCACGACGTCCCTCACCTCGGGAGCCACCTTGGGCTCCTCGTGCCGACCGCCGAGCTGCAAACGAAGCTGTTCGAGCATGAAGGGCACCCCCGGAGCGGCGTCGCGCGCGGCCCGATCGCGGGCCGGCGTGGGCCATCCTAGCGGATCGGACGCGCCCTGGTCGAGCCGGTGCGTCGCTCGCAGGGCCGCGGCGCGCGGGCCTTCGTCAGGCGTCTGCCCTCGCGGCGCGGCTCAGCTCGTCGTCCTGCCGCTCAGCGCGTTGTCCCCCTGGGCCCGCGCGAACACCGACGCCTTGACCCAGGAGCGCACCATCGTGAGGTGCCGCGCCTCGGCGGCCCGCGCCGCCTGGAACCGCGACAGGACCTCCTGGTCGCTCAGGCCCTGGCCCATGTCGATGAGCACGTCCCACGCGTCGTTGTCCGTGAGCTCGGCGATCAACATCGCCTCCAGCGCGTCGGCCAGGTTGGTCCTCGGATCCGTGACGACCTTGATGAGGCCGCACGAGGCGACCCCGTGGACGTCGGCCAGCGGCGTCTCGGCCGTGGGATCGGCGCCCAGCATCCGGATCACGGAGGCGACCAGGAGGAAGTGCTCGGCCTCCTCCCTGTAGATCTGCTCGATCTCCGCGCGCGTCGGCCCGCCCTCGAACGACCCGAGCGCGTCGAACTTCGCGAGCACCCCCTTCCATAGCCGGCTCCCCGCCCGCTCGAAGGCGAGGCGCTCGCCCAGCTTGTCGAGCAGGACGAGCGGCGCCTCGCCCTTCAGCGCCTGGAGGGCCGACTTCACGGCGCCCTTGAGCGTGCCGGGAGGAGGCATGGTGCCGACCCGCTCCTCCCGCCGCGCGTAGTGCGCGACGACGTTGGCGATGGCCGAGTCGTCGCCAACGCTGCTCGGCGGCATGATCCTCGCCCCGACGACGACCTCCTTCGAGTCCATCGGAGACATGTCCATCCCGGTGCGGTTCATCCCCGCGGTCGTCTCGGTCTTCATGCTGACCTCACTTGGTACACCCTGGCCCCGTTGCCGTTCGCTTCCTTGCCGTGGACCGCCTGCGCGGCGAGCTCCGTCCCGGGGACCCACACGTACCCGGCGGCCACCGCCTCGGACGGCGATCCGCTCATGTTGATCCGCTCGCGGTAGGCGAGCGTCTGCGGGGACTCCGGGATCTGCATGGGATCCACGATGTTCTTGCCGACGGCGCGCAGGTGCACCTCGCCCTGGAGGACGCGGCGCACGAACTCGCGGTGGCTCCGGAACTCGATGGGATCGGGCAGCTTGGCCGGCAGGAGCTCCGCCGAGTCCCTGCCCTCGATCTGCTCGAAGAGGCGGCGCACGTGGTGCAGCTGCCCGAGCTCGTAGTCGACGAACCGCTCCCAGATGGCCTTGATCCGGGGGTTCGACTCGGACTTCGCACAGCTGTAGTAGTTGTAGACCTCGGTCGCCTCGTGCAGCAGCCACTTCTCGAGCCAGCTCTCGCTGGGATCGATGATCGACTCGTACTGCGTGACGTGCTGCTCCTCGATGGAGGCGATCTCCGCGTAGAGCTGCCGGGCCATGGGGTCGGCGAACGTCGGGCCGACGTTCATGTAGTAGTCGTGCGTCTGGTGCTCGGACGCCATGATCGTGAGCGCGTGCAGCTTGGAGAGCGGCGCCGCGGTCCTCCGATCGTAGGGGGCCCGCAGGTCGTCGTCGGGGTGACGGTGCTCGACGCTCGTGGGCCTGCCGGGGCAGATGTCCGTGTAACACTGCAGGATGTTGTTCGCGTCCTTGCCGTGCACCCGGTCCATCAGCGCCGCGTAGCGGTACAGGTGGTCGAAGTCCTCGAGCATCCCGAACCGATAGACCTGGGCCAGGTACTCGTCGGGCTCGTTCATCGCCACCGACGCGGTGACCTCGATGGCCACCTGCTCGAACCCGATGGTGGTCTCGAGCACCGACAGGTCCCCCGGGAGGAGCCAGTTCACCATCGTCTGCTGGTGATGCTCGACCCGGCGGATGCGGGCGAGCTCCTGCTGGAGCGCGCCGTTCATGCGAGCGCAGGCGTGCGAGAAGCGCACGGCCTCCGACTCGATGCCGTTCATCAAGATGATCCGGACGCGGGTGAACGCGTCATCGTTCAGCTTGCTGGACGGGATGCTGACCAGCTCCCGCCAATCGAACTGCTGTTTGTCGAGCGGTGTTCCCGGCTCGTTCAACAAATCAAGTGCCACCTTGACCTCCAGTGCCCGGGCTGTGTGCAAGAGGCGCTCCACGCGGGCGCCTGCCCTGTCCACGACAGCCGGGGGCCGCGATGGGGCACTTGGTCACAGCTGTCGCAAAATCGCCCGCGCGATCTGCCTCCGGCGCTCGCGACGCGCGCATGGAAGATATTGATGAGATCGGAGATCGCCGCGGCGCCGAGCAGGGACGAGGCCGCCCGCGCGACGCGCGGAGACAGAGCGACTGGCAGGCTCGGCGGGGCCTCCCGCAGCGCGCGACTGGCAGGCTCGGCGTGGCCCCCGGCGCGCGCCAGTGTGAAGATTCGAACATCACACCCGTGTTAACCATCATGCACCAATGTGAAGCTTCGAACATCGCACATTTGTTAATTATCATGCATCGCGCCCGCAGCAGCGATGTTCCGGTTCGTTCACGTCACACCCTCGACGTCCGGGCTACCTGAAAAGATGCCAATTTACGCAGGTCGAACGGATCTCGAGATCTGCTTTTGACCCGTCGAGAGGTCGTGTTGCGGTGTTGACTCCGACAAACGTGGTCGTGTAGCTTCCAAGGAAGAGGCCGTCGGCGCGGGGGGCGCCGGGCAGGCCGCTCGAACACACGCAAGCGCGCTCGCGCACCTCCGCGGCAACGCGGCACGGGGCGCGGACCCGCGATCGTCGCAGGAGGCAGCCACCGTGTCATCGACCGTAAGAGCCCATCGCACCTCTTCGCAGGGTCAACACAGAGGCGCCGTCAGCTCATCGTGCCGGCGCAGGTACTGCGTCCTCGTGGTCGACGACGACGAGCAGATGCTGAGCACCATCTCAGCGGTCCTCTCCACGGAGGTCGACGTCGTGGAGTGTACGTCGGCGGAGCACGCGCTCGCACTGCTCGAAACGAGGGAGTTTCACCTGGTCTGTTCGGATCTGCTCATGCCTGGGATGAGGGGTGACGAGCTCCTCCGGAAGGTCTCGATCATGCCCGTGTACACGAGCTGTCTCTTGATCACCGGGGCCGAGGAGTACGCGCGCTCGAAGGAGGCGGCTTATCACCACGTCCTGCTCAAGCCGTTTCATCCGGATCGGCTGGTGGCGATCGTCCTCCAGCTGGCGCGCCTCACCGAGATGAAGCGCTCGGTCCACTCGATGGCGGACTCGCTCACGCCCACGGACCCCGGGGGCGAGCTCGTGTCCTGCGACTGGACCGAGCCTTCAGCGCTGCCGGAGTCGTCGCGGGCGCCGAGATCCGCGAGGTTCGCGGGCCGCATGACGTGCGGCCCCGCGGCGCTCGAGCTGCAGGAGCTGCAGCCGGCGAGCGCCGTCGCGCCCTCGCCCCGCGCCCGCAGGCCGCGGGCCCGGTGAGCCTCGGGGCCGCGGTGCGCGCCGCGGCCCGCGCGGGCGCGGGCGCGGGCGGCGCCCCGGCGCGACGGCGGCGGAGCGACGCGGGCGGGCGGCGCGCGGCTCAGGCGCCGCTCGGGCCCTTCTCTTCCCATCATCTCGCCATGCGCACCTGCATCTCCTCGACGGAGACGTCCTCGATGACGGCCGACAGCTTCCACTGGTACCCGAACGGGTCCTCGATCCTGCCCTCGCGCCGGCCGTAGAACTGGTCGTCGATGGGATAGATGATCTTGGCCCCTGCCGCGACGGCGCGCGCGGCGACGGCGTCGGGGTCCTCGACGTTCAGCGTGATGACGATGGGCGAGCCGCCGAGCGCCTTCGGGCCGCGGGCGTTCCACTGGGGGGCTTCATCCGCGACGGTGATCACGGAGTCGCCGATGACGAGCTCGGCGCAGACGATGGCGCCGCCCAGCTTCGGGTCGGCGAGGCGCAGCTTCTCGGTCGCGCCGAACGCCCTCTTGTAGAACGCGATGGCGTCCGAGGCGCCGGCCACGACGAGGTGCGGCACGACGGTGTGGTACGGAGGCGGGGCGATGGGGTGAGGTCGCGTGGTCATGGGCAGAGGATGTCCGCGCGGCCGGACCGGGTATTGTAAAAACGTGCCGGCGGGGTCGGCCGGCGACGCCGGCCGAGCCGCGGGCGATCGCTCAGCCGTCGAGCGGGACGTGGTTCCGCTCGCGCCGCCGCGCGACGTACTCGGTCGGGGTGAGGCCGGCGAACGCGCGGAAGTCGTGGATGAAGTGCGCCTGGTCGTAGTAGCCGCACGCGGCGGCGACGCCCGCCCACGAGACGCGCTCGCCGCGCTCGATCGCCGCGATCGCCTGCTGGAAGCGCCGCACGCGGCAGTAGCGCTTGGGGGTGAGGCCGACCTGCTCGGTGAAGGTGCGGATGAAGCGCTTCGAGGTCATCCCGAGCTGCCCGGTGACGTCGGCCACGGTGTACGCGCGGGAGGGGTCGGCGAACGCGGCGAGCGCGAAGTCGACCGCGGGGTCGCCCGCGCGGTCGGACGAGCCGCGCGGTCGGACGAGCCGCGCGGCGAGCGCGGCCTCGAGCGCGCGGAGCTTGTCGTCGGGGGTCCTCGCCTCGAGGACGCGCTCGCGGACGAGGGCGGCCTCGCGGCCCCAGAGCGCGTCGAGCGAGACGTGGGTGCCGCTGAGCTCCTCCGTGGCCGGGCCGAAGAACGGGAGGGCGCCGCCCGGGGTGAGCTCGGCGCCCACGATCGCGCGCTGCTCGGCCGTGTCGATCGCGAAGTGCTCGGCGTGGGCGCCGCAGACGGCGATGCCGGAGAGGCGGTGGCAGCGGGCGGGGGCGGCGGCGTCGTACCAGCGCAGCTCGTCCTCGGCGAGGTTGATGAGGAGGCTCATCGCGCCGCTGGGGAGCACGCGCTCGAGCAGGTCGGGGAGCTCGGGGGCGGCGTAGTACCAGAGCCGGCCGACGAAGCGGCCGAGGGGCGGAGGCGGAGCGTATGTGACGAAGCGCATGGGGCGGCCCGTGGGAGACAGCATGCCACGGGACGGGCGGCGAACGGGCGGCGACGACGGCCCTCTGGGCGGATTCCCCCGGAGAGCGCCGCCGGCCGCTGGCCCCGCCCGCCTGGAGTCCGAGGGATCCGGAGAGAGCGCTCGGCGCAAAGGCGCAAAGGCGCGAGAAGAACAAAGTTCTATGTATTTACTCCTGCGTTTTTGCGCCCTTCAAAGGCGCAAAGGCGCGAGGAGAGCAAAGTTTCATGTATTTACTTTTGAGCTTTTTCGCTCTTGAACCGGGGTTTACGTGGACTCGCTTCCGGAGCCATGCCGCTCGCCAGCGCTCGCGGGCTCTTCAATCGCCAGGCGCGCAAATGTATTCGATCGTGTTAACCGGTTCATCTAAACTTCCTTTTCGCAACGACCGCGCGGCGAGCCGCGGTCATCCCGACGTCGCCTCCGACCACACGTCGTGATGGCCAGCGCGGGCTTGCGCTTCGCATCAATGTCTTACGCCGCACGAGGAGTCGATATGAACTTAGGGGTAAGCCGACCGAGGCAGACACCATGGGCCGGGATCGCGAGCCTATGCGGTGCAATGTTGCTTCCTGGGTGTATGGGACGGATTGGTGGCGGGGACGGCGTCCAGGAGTCCGAGCTCCCGACGCTCCCGAACGACCCCTCCGCGATCGACGCCGCCTGCGAGGCGAACAACGGTGTTCTTCACGTGGGGTTGAGCAGGCTCCGCCGACTCACGCGGGAACAGCTGAACAACGCCATTCGCGATCTGCTCGGCGTCGAGGGGCGCCCCGCCGACGCGCTGGCGCCGGACGAGCGCATGGGGCCGTTTCACAGCAACGCCATCGCTCCGATCACGGATCTCCTCGTCCAGCAGGCGGCGGAGCTCGCGGCGCGGGTGGCGTCCGAGGCCGAGGGGCGCATGGCCCCGATCGCGCCGTGCAGCCTTGCGGACGACGACGGGACCTCGTGCGCGACCGAGCTCGTCGAGCGGCTCGGGCAGCGCGCGTACCGCCGCCCGCTCGAAGCGGACGAGATCCAGGGGCTCGTTTCGCTGTACGCGCTGGGCCGGCGATCGGGCGGGGCGTCGCGCGGCTTTCGCCTGGTGATCGAGGGACTGCTGCAGTCGCCGTCGTTCCTGTACCACGCCGATGTCGGCGAGTCCGGCGTCCCCTCCGCGACCCCAGAGCCGATGGATGGCTACGGCCTCGCCTCGCGGCTCTCGTTCTTCTTGTGGAACTCGATCCCCGACGCCGAGCTTGTCGATCTCGCCGCCGACGGCAGCCTGCTCGCGCGCGACGTGCTCGAAAGACAGGTCGACCGCATGCTGCAGGACCCGAGGGCAGGCGCCACGATCGCGCTGTTCCACCAGCAGTGGCTCGGGCTCTCGGAGCTGCCCAAGGCGCAGAAGGACCCCGAGCTGTTCCCGGCGTACAGCGAGGAGATGGCGAACGCCATGCTGAACGAGAGCGCCCGCTTCACGGATCACGTCGTGCGGCAGGGCGACGGCCTGCTCCGCGCGCTGCTCAGCGCGGACTACACGTTCCCGGAGGGCCCCCTGTTCGACCTGTACGAGATCGAGCCGCCGGACGGGTTCACGCCGGGAGACCAGGTGTCGCTCGATCCGAGCCGCCGCGCCGGGATCCTGACGCAGGCGGCGTTCCTCGCGCGCTGGTCTCACCACAACCAGACCTCCCCCATCCACCGCGGGATCGTCGTCCGTGAGAACCTCATGTGCCAGCCGCTCAGCCCACCGCCGGCGAACGTCAACAACGTCCCCCCGCCGGTGGACGACGTGACCTCCACGCGCGAGCGCTTCGCCCAGCACGTGGCGGACCCGGGCTGCGCGGGCTGCCATCAGTTCATCGATCCGATCGGCCTCGGCTTCGAGCATTACGACGCCATCGGCAAGTACCGCGCGACGGACGGCCTCGGCGAGGTGAACGCGGCGGGCGAGATCACGAGCGCGCGCGAGGACCTCGCGGGTCCGTACTACGGCGGCGTGGAGCTCGCGAGGGCTCGGAGCGCAGCTTCTCGCTCCACGCCATTCACGCGCCGCTCGATCCCTGGAAGTCGAAGCTGGTGATCCCGTGGGGGCTCAAGATGACGGCCGGCGGGGCCGGCGAGGCCCACGCCTTCGGCATGGCGGGGCTCTGGACGGCATCGACGCTGAACGGTCCGTCCTCCGTAGCGAACTTCGACGGCGGCAACGGAAACCGCACGGGCTGGGGGAGCGGCGCGTCGATCGACCAGATCATCGCCCGCGCCCACGGCAGCGGCATGCCGTACGAGCGCGCTCCGGACGACCCCGTGCAGGAGACGCCGTACCGCACCGTCGAGCTCGGGGTCCAGTGCCTGAATCCAAACAGCCTGAACCGGATGATCTACGCCGGCGAGAACTCTCCGATTCACCCCGAGACGAGCCCCAGGGCCGCGTTCAATCGGCTGTTCGCCGGGGCGACGTCGACCGGCGGGGCGCCCACGACCTGCACTCGTGGCTCGGACACACAAGCGATCACCACACGATGTCCCACGACGGGCAGGATCGACGCCGGGAGCTCCAGGAGATCGACGCCTGGTACTCGGAGCAGATCGCGTACCTGCTCGGGAGGCTCGACGCCGTGCGCGAGGGCGACGGCACGCTGCTCGACAACACGCTCGTCGTGGTGGGTAGGGAGCTCGGCAGCACGGCGCACCGCATGGAGCGTGTTCCTTTCGTGATGGCGGGAGGGGCGGGCGGGGCGCTGAAGACCGGGCGTTACCTCGGTTACGACGGGGCGGACCACGCCAAGCTCCTGGTCTCGATCGCCCAGCTCATGGGCCTGGAGACGAGCAGCATCGGGAACCGAAAGCGCGATTCCGGCCCGCTCTCCGGCCTCGTGTGATCCGCCGGACGCGGAGGCCTGCCGAGCACCGCTGCTGGTTTGCCCGCTGGCCGGGGGGGCCGCCTCTCCAAATGGATGGAAAGCTGCCAACGCGTTGGCAAGGCGCCGCGCGCCCCCGCCGGAGCTGCTACGTTGTCGCCGGACCCGGCGACGTGGAGCGGCTGCTTGGCCGCGAAGCGCGGGCGTTCGATCCGTGGCGGGAGCGCCACCCGGAGGTCTTCGCCGAGCTACTCACAACGGGCTGCGACGAGCGCGAGCCGTCGACACGCAACACGAGGAACAGAACCATGGCCTTTACCCTTCCCGAGCTCCCCTACTCCAGAGACGCACTGGTCCCCCACATCTCGGCCGAGACGCTCGATTTCCACCACGGCAAGCACCACAACGCCTACGTCACGAAGCTGAACGAGCTCGTGGCGGCGGACCCGGCGCTCGCGGGCAAGAGCCTCGAGGATCTCGTCCGCACGACGTCCGGCGCGGTCTTCAACCAGGCAGCTCAGGTGTGGAACCACACGTTCTACTGGCACAGCCTGAAGCCGCAGGGCGGCGGTGAGCCCCCCGCCGCCCTCCGCGCGGCGATCGAGGCGGCGTTCGGAAGCGTGTCGTCGTTCAAGGAGAAGTTCAGCGCCGCGGCCATCGGTCAGTTCGGCTCGGGCTGGGCTTGGCTGGTGAAGAACAGCTCCGGCAAGCTGGAGATCGTGCAGACGGGCAACGCCGGGAACCCGCTCACGGAGGGCAAGACGCCGCTGCTCACGTGCGACGTGTGGGAGCACGCGTATTACATCGACTACCGCAACGCCCGGCCGAAGTACGTCGAGGCGTGGTGGAACCTGGTGAACTGGGACCACGCCGCCTCGAAGCTGTGACCTGCGCGCTCCCCCCGTCCTCGCCTCACGCGCCCAGCTCGAAGAGCTGCATCGCCACCAGCGCGACGCAATCGGGCTCTCGCGAATCCGACACGATCTGACGAAGCTCGTGGAAATACCTCACGTGCAAGGCCCGTAGCCGCTCGAGGTCACGGCGCGCGACGCTGACGAGGTTGTAGGAATACAGCCCCGGATCGCCGCGACGCTGCCGGCGCGCGGCGACGTCGAGCCAGTGCGATTTCAATCGTTGTCTGGGTTCGGCGGCGCCGCGGGTCATGTCGACCGTCTCGGCCGTGGTGGCGTACCGCCCTTCGCGCCACCGGATCAGGCCTGCCCGCGACAGGGCTTCGCGGCACGCACGCACCTCGTCGTCCGGGAGCCCGAGGCGAGCGGCGACCCAGGCGTCGTCATGCCGGGGGAGGGCCGCGTAGCTCGCGAGCTCGAGGACGCGCAGGACGGCGTGAGACCAGGGTAGCTCCGTCGCTATCCGGCGGCGCTCCTCGAGCACGCGGAAGTCGCGCGCCACCGAGGGCAACTGCCCCGGATGCACGAAGAGGGCGAGGAAGTCGAGGAGCCGCTCGGTGGTCGCGTCGACGAGGGCCAGCACATCGGGGAGCCGGGGCTGGGACGTGCCCGCGATGAAGCGCGACACCTGGGACGCGCTGCGCCCGATACGGGCGCCGATCTCCGCGTTGCTCAGCGCTCCCTTGATGGCCTGAAAGAAGGCGGCCGTCAGGGCCGGGTCGGAGACGGCGACGTCGGCGCCGAAGGCCGACTCCTGGCGCACGAAGCCCGAGAGCTCACGATGGACGTCAACGCCGTTGTAGGCCGCGACGCGCAGCAGGGTGGGGAGCGTGGGAAAGCGCCGCCCGGACTCCCATCCGAAGGCGACGTTCGTGCCGTACCCGAGCCGGACGCTCAGCCGCCGCTGCGAGCGCCGGCCGCGGAGCGCCCGGCAGAAATCCTTTGCGATTTCATCGTATTGCGGCATCTTGTATCGCATATATGCATCGATGGTAGCACATCGGAGCGATAGAATAATGCGTGGCTGCGCTACGAGGCGCTTGCGCTGGCTCGGTCGCTGCGCCAAATGGGGGCGGAGACTTCGATGAACGTACGACTCGCTTGCTGGCTCTCGGCGGGGCTGCTCATGGGGTGCTCGCACGCCGGGGGACAGACGGGGGAGGTCGGCTCCGATCCCTGTGACTCCCTGCCGCTGACGGCTGGTCCGGCCGTGGAGCATGGCCTCACCGACCCGACGCCCCTCGGCGTGAGCGGCCAGGAGGCCCTCGATGCGACAGGCCGGGCCGGGAGCTTCGACGTGGCATGGGCCACCGGGATGATGAGCGCCGTGAGCTGGTCGCTCGTCGCCGACACCGAGAGCTCACCGACCGTGGCGTACATCGACCGCAGCGGCGAGTGTGGCGACGGGTATCTGCAGATCCTCGTGCTCGGGCATCTATCGAGCGCCGACGGCCTCCTCCACCACGAGCAGCGCGGGGCGCTCTATCGGGGCGACGACGGGGCCGCGCACCTTCGCCTGTCGTTCGTCTTCGACGAGAACCCGTTCCCGGACGTGTACGCCGGCGGAGGATCGGGGGACGGCTGCACGGGGTGCGGCGGCGCCTTCGACCTCTCCGTCGAATCGCGCTGGGAGGCGGGCGAGTCGGCCCCTCGAGGCCATGTGTACCTGCTCGAGAACGGGGCGCTGCTCGGCGAAGTCGGCGCCTTCTAAGCCCGATCCGCGGCGCGCGCGGCCGTCTTTCACCCACGGAGGCGGCCTGCGGCGCGCGAGGTCGGCGCAAGCGACTTCTCCCCGCGTCGGTGCGACGCGGCGATTCACGGATGTGGTGACGGAGAGGATCGACGCAGCTTGGCGCCGCGATGCACGCTTCCCGTGTGCGCGAGCCTGAGCCGGCGCTTTCCTCGTTTCAAAGAAGAAGGTTGGTTCATGAGTTTGGTTTCCAGGAAGATCAAGGTCAGAAGTCTCGCTGGGGTGCTCGCCGGTTGTGTCGGTCTGGTCGCCGCTCAGGCGTCGGCAGGCGTGGTCGTGGGTAAGCCCACGCCGCACGGCAACACCGCGTACCCCGAAGCCGGGACGACCCTGGCACGGGCAGGGACCTACACGCTGGTGGGCGCGCTCCAAGAGCACGTGAAGATCAGCGGGGAGCCGGAGCCCACGTTCCCCAGCACGATGCAGGGCGCCGTCTATTTGATGAACGGGACGAACGCCACGCCCGAGCGCGTTTACCAGTTCCCGGGCGTCGCCCAGTTCAACCTCCAGGCCGGGAGCCAGCTCGCGATCTCGAGCCGCTTCCTCGCGTTCGCGACCCGAGGCACGAACTCTTCCACCTCTCCGCAGGCGAACTCCGTGTTCATCGCCCGGAAGAGCAACGGCTCATGGGCGGAGTGCCCCCTGGTCGGCGGTCAGCGGAACTGCAACGACGCGGTGCGCGAGAACGGCCAGAACATCAGCCACGCCCTCACCCGCATCCCGCTCAGCTACCCCGCGCTGAGCAGCTTCAAGGACATCGCGCTCGCCCTCTCCGACGATTACCTCGTGATCGGCTACAAGCGACACAGCGTGCTCGAGATCTACCGCTACAACTCCTCGAACGACACGTGGGTCCTCGAGCACTTCCTCAACGAGCCGGACGAGCGCTTCACCGGCGCCGCGGTCGCGGTCGACGGCGACCTCGTCGCGGTCGGATCGCCGTGGTCCGACGGCGGCGAGGCCGGGGTCGAGCTCGGCTCGGTCCGCATCTTCCGCAGGAATGCCAGCGACGTCACCTGGAACGCCGTGGCCCTCGCGAGCGGCTATTTCTCGAGCGGCGCCTTCGGGCGAAGCCTCGCCATGGCCTCCGGGAACTTGGCTGTCACGTCCGGCGCGACGTTCCTCGTGAACGACGTGATGCCGCAGCAGCACCTCTCGTTTTACCGGGTGGCGGCCGACGGCACGATCACGGCGAGCCAATCGCTGGCGACGGCCTACCCTCACGTGCACCTGGCGCTCGACGGCGACACGCTGGCCAGCACGGTCGGCGGTGGAGACGAGGGCCTCTCGCTCTACAAGCGCGACGCCGCGTCGGGGCAGTGGGCCTACGAGACCGGCCTGATCCGCGACTTCTACAAGAGCGTCAACAGCTCCAACTCCGGGTACGGCGGCATCGATCCCATCGGCCTCGTGGGCGATGACCTGTCGCTCGGCTGGCGCGCGTTCTCGGGCCTTCTGGGCGGCGTGGTCCACGAGAAGGTCAGCCTGATCGACGCTTGCCGCGATCCTCTCAACCTCGTGAGCAACTGCTCTTTCGATAACGTGACCAACACCTCGCTCGCGGGGAGCCAGAGCAGCAGCGGCTGGCAGGTCCTCAGCTGGAACGGCGCCTCGGCATGGGCGGACTTCACCGGCCGCCAGATGCGCATCAACGTGCAGCAGCCCGGCTCCGACATGTGGCACATCCAGGCTCGCACCACGGTCAACTTGCCGCAGGCGGGGCGCTACCTGCTGACATTCCGCGCCAAGGCGGATGACGTGCGCACGTTCGTGGTGAACCTGGGACGCAACGGCAACAGCGACAACAACTGGGCGAGCTACGGTCGCGTGACCGCGGCGGCGGGCCCCGCATGGGTCATCTACTCGTTCGAGCTCCCGAACGTCCCGCAGGATTCCGCAGCGTTCCTCGACTTCAACGTCGGCAACGCAGGGACCGCGGCCGTCACCGTGGACAGCGTGAAGCTCGTTCGTCTGGCGCAGTAAAGACGTCGCGCAGTTGCCAAGAGCCCGCTCGGCTGCCCATGGTAAGGGGCTCGGCGGTCCCGCGGCAGCGGGCCGAGCACGCATGCACCGATGGCTCTGGAGCGGTCCCTTTCTTGCGAGGGCCGCTCCAGCGCGGACGGCGCAGTGCTCCCGTGCCCCCAAGGAGGCGACCATGCCGAGCCAACTCGAGATGAGACACCTGCACCGCTGCGTCGAGCTCGCGGCGCTGGCGCTGGAGACCGGCAACGAGCCGTTCGGCTCCGTGCTGGTCGCGGCGGACGGGACGGTCCTCGCCGAGGATCACAACCGCGTGGGCGGCGGCGATCCGACCTGCCATCCGGAGCTCGCGCTGGCGCGCTGGGCGGCTGCGAACCTCGCCCCCGACGAGCGAGCCGCAGCGACGGTCTACACCTCGACCGAGCACTGTCCCATGTGCGCCGCGGCCCACGGCTGGGTCCGGCTCGGCCGCATCGTGTACGCGAGCTCCTCGGCACAACTGGTCGGCTGGCTCGCCGAGTGGGGCCTTCCGGATCCTCCGGTGCGAGGCCTGCCGATCCGCGATGTCGTTCCGGGACTGCCCGTGGAAGGCCCCGTCCAGAGCCTCGCGGAAGAGGTTCGCCAGCTGTTGCGACGCTTCCATTCCGCGCGCTGACGCGCGCGGCCGTACCAGCGGGAAGACGCCCATGGAAGGGTTCGGCAGCACGCGCGAGCCAGCAGGACAGGGCCGCCGTCAGCCCGGCGCGATCGGCAGCCCCTTCGGCGAGCTCGCGGCCGCCGGCGCGCCCCGCGCCTCCGGCGAGCTCGGCCCGTCGAGCAGCGCTCCGACCGCGGCGAGCGCGCCGACGATGGCGGCCGCCCCCGCCCACAGCGAGCCTCGGGCGAGGCCCGGCGCCGCGTAGAGGAACGCGATCGCGCCGAGCAGCGCCGAGAGGAACAGCGCCGCCGCCAGCGCGCGCACCAGAGGGGAGCGCTCGACGTCGTGAAGGACGTAGCCCGGATCGGTGCGCAGCGGGCCCCCCTCGGGCGGGGCCGCCGCGGAGCGGAAGTCCGGCGGCCGGAGCCAGACGAGCAGCTTGCCGGAGAGGCGCGGCTCCGCCGCCGCCATGCGCGCGAGCTTCCGCCACGGGTCGACGTTCGCGCGCAGCGCGCTGAAGCTCGCGAGCGGCTGGACCACGCCGTACCGCGGCGGCGCCTCCTCCGCGCGGAACGTGCCGAACAGCCGATCCCACACGATGAGCACGCCGCCGTGGTTCCTGTCGAGATACTCGGGATCGACGCCGTGGTGCACCCGGTGATGAGACGGCGTGTTCAGCACCCACTCCAGCGGACCGAGGCGGCCGACGAGCTGCGTGTGGATCCAGAACTGATAGAGGATATTCAGCGTATAGGTCGTGACGACCATCGCGGGCGGGAAGCCGAGGAAGGCGAGCGGCCAGAAGAACGGCCAGAAGAACGCCCGCTGGACCCAGCTCTGGCGCAGCGCGACCGAGAGGTTGTAGTCCTCGCTCTGGTGGTGGACCGCGTGCGCCGCCCACAGGAAGTTCACCCGGTGGCTCGCGCGGTGCGCCCAGTAATAGCAGAAGTCGACCGCGACGAAGCAGGCCAGCCAGCTCGACGCCGCGCCCGGAGGCAGCCGCACGAGCGCGGCGCGCTCGAAGAGGAAGAGATGGACGAGGACCCCGCCGCTCACGACGGAGACGAGCGCCTGCTGGCCGACGCCGCACGAGAGGTTGGCGAGCGCGTCCGAGAAGCGGTAGTCGCGCCGCCCGCGGCGGCGGCAAAGCCAGAGCTCGACGCCGATCAGCGCGAAAAAAGCCGGCACCGCAAACAGGATCAAGCTCGGCGACATGCCCCCGGTCCTCCGCGGAGCCGAGCGCCCAGCGGCTCGGCTCACGCCCGGCCATTCTAGCCCGAACACCCCCGCCACGCCCGGTGGCGCACCTCACCGGCCGACCTCGGCCGGTGCGCCCTTCCGCGATTCTCCGGCGCATTCCTCGCGCCCGCCGGGCCCCACCGCCCGTCCCGAGCGCCGCACCCGCGCCGGTGCGGCGCCGCTCGGCGCGACTTCACCGTTGACACTGAACCGATTAAGTGGTCTGCCACGAACCGCGCCGGTGCGACGACGACACCCTGAGCGGAGATTTGCATCGGCGCGGGCCCCGGGGAGCTCGCTGTGGCCACGGCACCACGATCAGCACGACGACGGCGCGCCAGCCCGGCACGCCGCCGCGAGCGGCCGTGTGCTTGCGGCGGCAGCGCTCAGCCGCGCTTGAGGAACGACACTCGAACCAGGTAAGGAACACCCGACCATGAAGAAGACCTTGTTGCTCGCTTTGGGCTTGCTCTCCATCGCCGCGTGCACGTCCGACACGACCGACCCCGTGGGCTCCGGCACCGGGGGCGGCGGGGGCGGCGGCGGCGACGCCACCGGCGGGGGCGACGCCGGGGGCGGCGGCAACGACGCGACCGGCGGCGGCGGCAGCGACGCCACCGGCGGCGGCGGGGACGGAACCGGGGGCGCCGGGGCGCTCGACTGCGCCGAGCAACCGGAAAAGTGCTACGTCCGCGCGGAAGGTAGTATGCTCACGCTCGACGGGAAACCGTACAAGTACATGGGCACGAACTTCTGGTCGGCTCCCTTCATCTCCCTCGAGCGCCTGCGCACGGAGCTCGACATCCTCGAT
Source organism: Sorangium sp. So ce836 (assembly GCF_028553905.1). Taxonomy (NCBI): domain Bacteria; kingdom Pseudomonadati; phylum Myxococcota; order Polyangiales; family Polyangiaceae; genus Sorangium; species Sorangium sp. So ce836. The sequence continues at coordinate 10,164,643 of NZ_CP102233.1, forward strand.
GCCCACGGCGTTCAGAACCTCCGCATCATGGCGCTCAGCGAAGGCGACATCCCCGCGTCGCAGCAGAACGATCAGCAGTACGGCCCGCAGCGGATCTTCCCTGCGTCGTCGGACGAGCCGTGCGCCGACCCGAAGCTCGAGGAGTTCGCGGACCACCTGGCGACCGTGCTCGACGAGATCCACAGCCGCGGCATGAAGGCGGTCATGACCCTGAACGACTTCTGGCACTGGTCCGGCGGGATGCCCCAGTACATGAAGTGGGCCCACGAGGAGCCGGGCACCTCCTGCGGGGAGGACTTCGGCGCGTACCAGGTCGGCCTGACCCACCCCGAGACGAACGCCCCCCTGCTCGCGGCCGGCTACGACGTGCCGTTCAACGGCTCGATCCGGTTCCGCGAGGGCACCGGCGAGGACTGCCAGGCCGTGGCCATCAACGAGTGGGCGATCCCCCACTCGGGCACGCTCGACCCGAGCACGAACCCCTGGCCCGACCAGATGGATCTCTCCAGCCTGTTCTTTTGCAACAAGAAGGCACAGGAGTTCTACTTCAGCCGGGCCAAGGTCATTATCGAGAAGCTCAAGGACCACCCGGGGATCATGGCGTGGCAGCTCGGGAACGAGCCGCGCTCCTTCAAGGGCTGGGGCGCGCTCTTCAAGCTCTGGGTCGAGCGGAACGCGAAGTTCATCAAGGACATCGACGAGAATCACCTCGTCTCCATCGGCTCGGAGGGCGACCTCTCGTACAACTGGGGCGACTACGCCAACAGCGACTACCGGGACTTCCACGACGTGCCCGGCATCGATTACCTCACCTTCCACGTCTGGCCGGAGAACTGGGAGTGGTACGACCCGTCGCTGCCGGCCGACAGCACCGCCGACAGGTCGCTAGCGGCGGCCATCACCAAGAGCAATGGGTACATCGATCTGCAGATCGAGCACGCGAAGGCGCTGAACAAGCCGATCGTCGTCGAGGAGTTCGGGCTCGCGCGGGACGACAAGTCCGAGCCCGTCGCGTCGACGGTCAAGAAGCGGAACGAGTACTACTCGACCGTCTTCGACGCCGTCGTCAACAACCCGGAGCTCGCGGGCGTGAACTTCTGGGCCTGGGCCGGCGCCGGGAGGCCGTCGGACGACGGCAACGACTACTGGCTCCTCGGCAACGATTACATCGGCGATCCGCCCCACGAGCTCCAGGGGTGGTACTCGGTGTACGACGACGACACGGAAACGCTCAACATCATCATGAGCTACGCGGACAACATCAACACAATCGAGTAGCCACCGGCCCGAGCACGGGCCCCTATCCCTCATCTGACTCGGAGGTCACCTTGATTCGTCGCTCCACCTTTCTCATGGCCATGATCTCGCTCGCGTTCTCGACCGGCTGCTCGAAGCCGGCCTCCGAGGGCGAGACGAACGCGGGCAAGACCGAGGACAAAGCCGCAAAGACCGCGGACGCCAAGGGTACGGACAAGAAGAAGATCACGATCGGCTTCTCGATGGATACCCTCAAGGAAGAGCGGTGGCAGCGCGACCGCGACCTGTTCAAGGCGAAGGCCGAGCAGCTCGGGGCGCAGGTGCTCGTGCAGTCCGCGAACAGCGACGACGCCCTGCAGAACTCCCAGGCGGAGAACCTGCTCACGCAGGGCGTCGACGTGCTCGTGGTCGTGCCCCACAACGCCAAGACGACCGCCACCATCGTCGAGTCGGCGCACAAGCAGGGCGTGCCGGTCATGGCCTACGACCGGCTGATCCTCGACTCCGACGTCGACCTCTACGTGTCCTTCGACAACGTCCGCGTGGGCGAGCTCCAGGCCGAGGCGCTCGTGAAGCCGGCCCCGAAGGGGAACTACCTCCTCATCGGCGGCTCCCCGACCGACAACAACGCGAAGCTCTTCCGCGAAGGGCAGATGAACATCCTGAAGCCGCTCATCGACAAGGGCGACATCAAGGTCGTGGCGGACCAGTGGGCCAAGGACTGGCAGCCGGTCGAGGCGCTCAAGATCACCGAGAACGCCCTCACCAAGAACAACAACAACGTCACGGCGGTCGTGGCCTCGAACGACGGGCTCGCGGGCGCGGCGGTCCAGGCGCTCGGCGAGCAGAAGCTCGCCGGCAAGGTCGTCGTCTCGGGGCAGGACGCCGAGCTCGCCGCCTGCCAGCGGATCGCGGCCGGCACCCAGAGCATGACCGTCTACAAGCCGATCAAGTCCCTCGCCGAGAAGGCCGCCGAGCTCGCCATCAAGATGGCGAAGAAGGAGCAGCTCGGCGAGAAGACGCAGACGGTCAACAACGGGAAGAAGGACGTCCCGAGCGTGCTCATCGCGCCGATCGCCGTGGACAAGAGCAACCTCGCCTCCACGGTCATCGCCGACGGGTTCCACAAGGTCGAGGACGTCTACAAGGACATCCCGAAGGACCAGTGGCCGTCGGGCGCCGCCAAGTAGGCCCCTCCGGCCGGGCCGCACGGCCCGGCCGTCGCCCCCGCCGCCGCGCCCGCGGGCGGCCGCCGCGCTCCCTCCCAGGACACAATCAGGGCCGTCGCGCTGAGGGTCTGGCAACGCCGGAATCCTCATCATGGTCATGCACGCTCGCGAATCCGGAGCTTCCCGGGTGGACCGGATCCGTGCGCTGGTCATGATGCTGCGCCCTCGCAGCGCCGCGCGAGGCAAGGAGTTGCGATGTCCTCCATGAAGCGACGACGGCTCCCGACGCACGGTCCGCCGCGACGGGCTCGATGCGCTCCGGCCAGGTGGGCGCGGTGAGGGCCGCCGTGGACAGGTGTCCGGCCGTCCCGGGCTCGGCCGTGACCCTCTCCGGCGCCGCGATCCCCAGGTACACGCGCCCGCTGCTCATCCCGCAAGTCATGCCCCAGTCCACGGGGCTCAGCGCGGGCAGCGCAGGCCTCGATGGCTACGAGATCGCCGTCCGGCAGATCGAGCAGCACGTCCTGCCGCCCGAGCTGGGCCTGCCGCCGACGACGGTGTGGAGCTACGGCTCCGTCCATCACCCGGAGACGTTCAGCTACCCGGCGTTCACCATCGAGGCGAGGTGGCGAAGGCCGGTGCGCGTGAAGTGGATCAACGATCTCAAGGACCCCGCGACGGGCCGCTTCCTCCCTCATCTGCTCCCCGTCGACCCCACCCTGCACTGGGCCAACCCGCCCGGCGGGGCGCAGGGTCGCGATTCGCGGCCGACGTTCCCAGGCGACTGCCCGCCGGGGCCGTACCGGGGCCCGGTGCCGTTCGTCACGCACCTGCACGGAACCGACGGGGTGGCGCAGGAGAGCGACGGTTATCCCGAAGCCTGGTACCTCCCGGCGGCGACCGACATCCCCGAGGGGTACGCGGCGACCGGCACCTTCTACGACTACTACAAACGCACCTCGCCGCTCGGAGGCCTGTGGGAGCCGGGCGCCGCCGTGTTCGAGTACCCGAACGACCAGCGGGCGACGACGCTCTGGTATCATGACCACTCGCTCGGCATCACCCGCCTCAACCTCTACGCGGGGCCGGCCGGCTTCTACCTGCTGCGCGGCGGGCCGGACGACCTCCCCGAGGACGTCCTCCCCGGACCAGCTCCGCGACCAGGAGACCGTCCGGGAGCGGGCGTGTACGAGATCCCGCTCCTGATCCAGGACCGCTCGTTCAACGACGACGGGTCGCTCTTCTATCCAGCCTCCCGCGGGCTCTCCCCGCCGCTCGACGCGCTGTACATCCCGAAGGGCGATATTCCGCCCATCTGCGTCCCGGAGTTCTTCGGCGACGTCATGGTCGTCAACGGCCGAGCGTGGCCCTACCTCGAGGTCGAGCAGCGGCGGTACCGATTCCGCATCCTGAACGGCAGCGCCTCGCGGTTCTTGATCCTGAAGATGGATAACGGTCTCCCGCTCTGGCAGATCGGCTCGGACGGCGGATTTCTCCCCTCCCCCGTGGAGCGCGAGGCTCTCCTGCTCGCCCCGGCCGAGCGCGCGGACGTGATCGTGGATTTCAGCGGGGTGCGCGCGGGCGCCGAGCTCGTCCTCCTCAACCTCGGTCCGGACGCGCCCTTCACCGGCGGCCCGCAGACCCCGGCCGATGCGGCGACGACAGGGCAAGTGATGCAATTCCGCGTCGTGCCGGCGAGCGGCACGGACGCGAGCACGCCCCCTCACCGGCTCGAGCTGCCGCAGCTCACGCCGCTCGGAGACGTGGCGGTCGTGCGGCAGGTGTCCCTGAACGACCTGAGCTCCGCGCTCCAGCCCGACGCCGGCCTGAGGGTGGCCGCGCTGGGCACCCTCGAGCCTCCTCCACGCTCCAGCACGCCCAGGCCGCTCTTCTGGCACGACGCCGTGACCGAGAACCCGACCCTGGGCTCGACCGAGGTGTGGGAGATATACAATTTCACCGTGGACGCGCACCCGATCCACGTCCACGAGATCCACTTCGCGATCGTCGATCGCCAGCCGTTCGACGGCGCTCCGCGCCCGCCCGAGGCCGGGGAGGAGGGCTTCAAGGACACCGTCATTGCGCTGCCGTTCGAGATCACGCGCATCAAGATGAAATTCGAGAGTCCTGGCCGGTTCGTGTGGCACTGCCACATCCTCGAGCACGAGGACAACGAGATGATGCGGCCTTATCAGATCGGGCCCATGCCCGCCGACATCCCGAGGCGCTGAGCCTGCCAGCGCGCGGCCTGCCGAGCGGCTACGCCGCCGCGGGATCGCTCGCCGGGTGCCCCCACCCACGGCGCGAGCCGCGCCGTCCGCGCTCCCTGGCGCACCGGGCGTCGGCCGAGACGGACTCGATCTGCACGGACGGCGCTCGATCGCGCGCGTACCCGGCCAATCAGGACCTGCTCGTGATCGCGCAGGAACCTCAAATACGGGGAATCCTGGATGGCTCGGACTCACGTCGCAGTCATGATGATCATCCGCTCGCGCCGCCGATCGCGGCGCAAGGAGATCTCATGTCTTCACTGAAGCGACGACTCCTGCTGAAATACGGTATGGCCGCGACAGGCGGGCTCCTGATGCTGCGCCGCGGGGGGATCGCGCGCGCCGTCGTGGGCGAATGTACCTTCCGCCCGGGTTCGGCCCCGACGCTGCGCGGCGCCGACATCCCCAAGTACACGCGCCCGCTGCTCATCCCGCCTGTCATGCCCAAGGCGCCCTGGCGCCGAGGCCACAGCGCGCTCGTCGATCACTACGAGATCGCCGTTCGTCAGCTCGAGCAGCACGTGTTGCCGCCGGAGCTCGGATTGCCCCCGACGACGGTGTGGGGATATGGTTCCATCCATCATCCGGAGTCGTTCTCGTACCCCGGTCACACCATCGAGGCCAGATGGCGGAGGTCGGTGTGCGTGAAGTGGATCAACGAGCTCAAGGACCTCCGGACCGGCCGCTTCCTCCCGCACCTGTTCGCCGTCGACCCGACCCTGCACTGGGCCAATCCGCCCGGCGGGCTGGAAGGCCGCGACGGACGTTCCGTCGTGAGGGGCCATTGCCCGCCGGGGCCTTACCGGGGCCCGGTGCCGATCGTGACCCACCTGCACGGGAGCACCCCGGTGGAGCAGGAGAGCGACGGATTCCCCGAAGCCTGGTACCTCCCGGCGGCGCGCAACATCCCTGACGGGTACGCGAAGACCGGCACCTTCTTCGATTACTTCCAGCGGACGTCACGGCTCGGGCACCTGTGGGAGCCAGGGGCGGCCGTGTTCCAGTATTACAACCGCCAGCGGCCGACCACGCTCTGGTACCACGATCACTCGCTCGGCTTGACCCGACTCAACACCCAGGCCGGGCTCGCCGGGCTCTACATCATCCGCGGCGGGCCTCAAGACCTGCCGAAGGGGGTGCTGCCTGGCCCTCCGCCGGGGCCATACGACTGTCCAGGCGCCAAGGTGTACGAGGTTCCGCTCGTCATCCAGGATCGCTCGTTCAACGACGACGGCTCGCTCTTCTACCCGGACAGCCGCGGGCTCCCGCCCGAGCTCGCGGAGGACGTGTACGTGCCGAACGGCCCGGTCGCGCCGATCTGGGTCCCCGAGTTCAACGGGAACACCATCGTCGTCAACGGCCGGACGTGGCCCTACCTCGAGGTCGAGCAGCGCCGTTATCGCTTCCGGATCCTGAACGGCAGCAATGAGCGGCTCCTCATCCTGGCGCTGAGCAACGGGCACCCGATCTGGCAGATAGGCTCCGATGGAGGGTTCGTGCCCGCTCCCGTGCCGCTCCAGACGCTCCTGATGGGGCCTGCCGAGCGCAACGACGTCATCATCGACTTCAGCCGCGTCCCCGCTGGCACAGAGGTCCTCCTCCTCAACGTCGGACCGGAGCTCCACGGCGACATGTCGACCGTGGCCGATCCGGAGACGACCGGGCAGGTGATGCAGTTCCGGGTCGTGCGGGCGACGAGCAGGGACACGAGCGTGCCCCCTGAGCGGCTCGTGCTGCCGGAGTTCGAGCCCCTCGGAGACGAGGAGGCGATACGCCGCGTATCGCTGTCGGAGGAGATGCTGCCCGGCGTCGGCGCGGTCAGGCTGCTCCTGGGCACCGTCGAGCCCTCGGGCGACAGGCCGAGGCCGCTCCACTGGGACCATCCCATCACGGAGACCCCGGCCGTGGGCTCCACGGAGATCTGGGAGCTCTACAATTTCACCGAAGAAGCGCACCCGATCCACCTCCACGACGTTCAGTTTCAGGTCGTCGAGCGCCAGCCGTTCGACGGCTCGCCGACCCGCCCGCCGGCCGCGTGGGAGACGGGGTACAAGGACACGGTCGGCGCGCTGCCCGGCGAGATCACGCGGATCAGGGTGAAATTCCCGAACGCCGGTCTGTTCGTGTGGCACTGCCACATCCTCGAGCACGAGGACAACGAGATGATGCGGCCCTACCACATCGGACCGATCCCCGGCGATCTCCCCATGCGCTGAGCGGCACCCGAGGGTGCGGCGCCGCGCACGCCTCGCGCGGGCACGCAATTCCTGCGAGCTCCCCCGCCGCCCGGCCCGTCCGCGGCCGCCGCTGCTGACCCCGGTCGAACCCGGATCGGATCGCGGCCGCGGGCGCAGCGGGATCGGGCTCGTCAGGCACATGGCCCGACTCTCGCAACGCAGGCCGTACGACGACCACGACCCCACCGAGCTCGGCGGACCGTCAGCCCACACGCCGGAGGAGACCATGAACGCCCCGTCGGCCTCGCACGAATCCGATCCCTCACGCGCAGTCCGCCAGCTCGTCGAGGCGGTCTTGCCGGACGTGCGGGTCGAGGAGATCACCCCCCTGGGACCGGACGGCGGCCCGGGCCACGACCTGACCGAGAAGGCCGCCGGCTACGGCGTCCCCCGCCGGATCACCGTGGTGAGGCGCGACGGCTCGAAGCAGCGGCTGGTCCTGCACACGTCGACCGCGAACGCGTTCGGGCACGACCGGCGGGCGGATCGCGCGGCGGACATGCTGCTCGCCTTCGACACCTTCGGGTCGATCCCGGCGCACGTCGAGGTCGTGGACGTCGGCTCGCTGACCCGCGACGGGCGCTTCCTGTCCCTGCGGGACGCGGGCGAGTTCTACCTCCTGACCACGTACGCCGAGGGCGACGTCTACGCCGCGGATCTGCGGCGGATCGCGAAGGAGCGCCGCGCGCGCCCGGAGGATCTCGCGCGCTCCGAGGCGCTCGCCAGGTACCTCGTCGCGCTCCACGGCGAGAAGGGCGCGCAGCCGGGCAGCTACCGCCGCGCGGTGCGCGATCTCGTGGGCCACGGCGAGGGCGTCTTCGGCATCGTCGACGGCTATCCGGACGGCGTGCCCGGCGCGCCGCCCGCGCGCCTCCAGGCCATCGAGCGGCGCTGCGTCGAGTGGCGGTGGAAGCTCCGCGGCCGGGACCACCGGCTCGCGCGCACGCACGGCGACTTCCACCCCTTCAACATCGTGTTCGACGACGCGTCGCGGCTCACGCTGCTCGACACGAGCCGCGGGTCCCAGGGCGATCCCGCGGATGACGTCACCTGCCTCGCCATCAACTACGTGTTCTTCGCGCTGGACGCGCCCGGCGCATGGCAGGGCGGCCTCGGCGCGCTGTGGCGGCGGTTCTGGGAGGTCTACCTCGGCGGGAGCGGCTCCGCGGGCGTGCTCGACGCGGCGGCGCCGTTCCTCGCGTGGCGCGCGCTCGTGCTGGCCAACCCCGGCTGGTACCCCGCGGTCACGCCGCGCGCGAGGGAGGCGCTGCTCACCCTCGCGGAGCGCGCCCTCGACGCCCCGCGCTTCGATCCGGACGACGCCGAGAGGCTGTTCGCGTGAGCGGCGGGGTCGTCTGGATCACGGGGCTCCCCGCGTCGGGCAAGTCCACCCTGGCCGCGCGGGTGCACCGCGCGCTGCTCGGCGAGGGCCTGGCGAGCTGCCTGCTCGACGGCGACGAGGTGCGCGACGCGCTCGTCCCGCGGCCCGGCTACACGCCGCGGGAGCGCGACGATTTCTACGAGACGCTCGCGCGGCTCGCGGCGCTGATCGCGCGGCAGGGGCCGATCGCGGTCGTGGCGGCGACCGCGCACCGCCGCGACTACCGCGACCGCGCCCGCGCGCTCGCGCCGCGGCTCGTCGAGGTCTACATGGATGTCTCTCCCGAGGTCTGCCGCGAGCGCGATCCGAAAGGGCTCTACCGGGCGGCCGGCGCCGGCGAGATCGGCGCGCTCCCCGGCGCGGGCTCGGAGTACGAGGCGCCGCCCTCGCCGGAGATCGTCGCGCGCGGCGGCGAGGACGCGGCGGCGCTCGAGGCGATCCTGGAGCGCGCGAGATCGTGGTCCGCCTCCGCGAACGTGCGCTCATGGTAGGCTCCGGCGCCGTGCCCGCGCGAGAGACGCTCTTCGACGAGATCAAGCGATACGTTCGCTTCGACGAGGAGGACGCAGGCCGGCTGGCCGCGTTTCACGCGCACGCGGCGCCGCACTTCCCCCGCATCGCGGGCGAGTTCTACGACCGCATCCGCGAGCACGAGGGCGCGCACGACGTCTTCACCGGCGAAGATCAGGTGGAGCGGCTCAAGCGATCGCTCGTCCGCTGGATGACGCGGATCTGCACCGGGCCCTACGACGAGGCGTACTTCGACGAGGCCGCGAAGATCGGGCGGATCCACGTCCGGGTCGGCCTGCCGCAGCGGTACATGTTCACGGCGATGACGCTCATCCGGCTCGCGTTCGACGAGATCGCCGAGGGCGCGCGCTTCGCGCAGGCGATCGCGGTCCGATCCGCGGTGAGCAAGGTGCTCGATCTCGAGCTCGCCATCATGCTGGAGACGTACCGGGACGACTTCCTCGCGCGCGCGCAGCGCGCCGAGCGCCTCGACCGCGAGCAGGTCGGCCGCACGCTCGCGCGCACCGAGCACCGGTACAAGAGCGCCGTCGAGCTCGCCCGCGTCCTCGTCGTCGGCCTCGACGCGCAGGCGGTCGTGCGGCTCTTCAACCGGGAGGCCGAGCGGATCACCGGGTTCGCGCGCGAGGACATCCTCGGCGCGCCGTTCGTCGAGGCGCTCCTCCCCGAGGAGCTCCGCGCCGATCACGGCGCGCTCGTGAAGGACGTCGCCGCGGGCCGCCGCCCCGGCGCCGATCTCCTGGAGAGCAGCCTCCGCACGCGCTCCGGCAAGATCCGCGACGTGCGATGGCAGCTCGCGTACGCCCCCTCCTCGGCGGACGACGAGGTGGCGCTGTTCGCCATCGGGCAGGACACGACCGACGAGAAGGCGCTCGCCGCGCGCGTGCGCCAGAGCGAGAAGCTCGCCGCGGTCGGGACGCTCGCGGCCGGCCTCGCGCACGAGATCAGGAACCCGCTCAACGGCGCGCAGCTCCACGTGACCTTCCTCGAGCGGGGGCTCGCGCGCGCCGGCATGAGGGATCCGGACACGCTGGAGGCGATCCAGGTCGTCCGCGACGAGATCCGCCGCCTGTCGGAGCTGGTGAGCGAGTTCCTCGACTTCGCCCGGCCGAAGCCGCTGGTCGTGAAGCCGACGTCCCTCGTCTCGCTCTGCGAGCGGGCGGCGCGCGTCGCCGTGTCCTCGGACGGCGGCGGCGCGCGCCCCGAGGTGAAGGTCGATCTGCCCTCGACCGACGTCGTGCTCGACCTCGATCCCGCGAAGATGGAGCAGGTCCTCCTGAACCTCCTCCGCAACGCGCTCGAGGCGGTGGGCGCGGCCGGCGGCGGCGCCGTCACCCTCCGCGCGCGCCGGAAGCCGCGCCACGCCGTCCTCGAGGTGGAGGACGACGGCGCCGGGATCGCGAGCGAGGACGCGCCGATCTTCGACCCGTTCTACTCGACGAAGCCGAACGGCACCGGGCTCGGCCTGGCCATCGCCCACCGCATCATCACCGATCACGAGGGGGCCATCGAGTTCCAGAGCCGCCCGGGGAAGACGCTGTTTCGCGTGACGCTGCCGATCCGCCTCTCCGGCTGAGCTCCCCGCCGCCGCGGCGCGCGCGGGCCGCCCCACGGCGCTGGCACGCAAGTTGGTAGATCGCCCGGCGTGGAACCGCGCAGCCTCGAAGAGCCGCTGATCCTCCTCGTGGACGACGACGTCCGCACCGCGCGCCTGCTCGCGCGCCTGCTCGAAGACGACGGCTTCCGGGTGGAGCTGGCCACCGACGGCGCCCTCGCGCTCGCGCGGCTCGCCCGGACGCCGGTCCCGGACGTCCTGGTGACCGACTTCCGCATGCCCCACGCCGACGGCCTCGCGGTCGCGCGCTTCGCGCGGTCGCTCCGGCCCGATCTCCCGCTCTTCGTGCTCACCGGCTACCCCGAGCTCATGGCGCGGCTCGGGCGCGGGCTCGAGCCCGAGGCGGTGGTGCACACGAAGCCGCTCGACTACGCCGCCCTGAGCGCCGAGCTCCGCGCCAGCGTGGAGGCGGTGTCCTCTCGCGCCGCCGGCGCGCAGCCGAGCGCCCCTGCGCCGCGCCCCTCCCCCACCCCAGCCTGAGCCCCGCCTTCGTCTGGGAGCGCCCGGCCCGGCGAACGGCTTGCGCCCTCGTGCAACCGCTGCGACCCGCCGCGCGCGGCGGCCGGCCGCCGCGCGGCCTCCCGCGGCCATGGATGCCGCGGATCCGGGCCCGCGGCGCGGTCGCGGGCCGGGGCCGCGCGACGCCGGGCACGCAGCGCCGGGCGCGGCCGGCGTGGCGCGCGTCGTGCACCGGGTTCGGGCATGTGCCTCAGCCGCTTCGAACATGGCGCCGTGAGCGCCGAGCTCACCGAGACCGCAATCGACGTCGCGCGCCGGATGCGCGACTTCCGCGTGGGCTGCGTCGTCGTCACGCAGGGCGCGCGCGCCATCGGCATCCTCACCGATCGCGATCTCGTGATGCGGGTGATGGCCGACGCGCGCGAGCCCGAGAAGACGCTGGTGTCCGAGATCGTCACGTACGACCCCACGACGCTCCAGCAGTCCGACAGCATCGAGACGGCGCTCCGCCTGATGCGCGAGCGCGGCGTCCGGCGGCTGCCGATCGTCCGTCACGACGGCAAGGTGACCGGCATCGTCACGGCCGACGATCTCACCGTGATGCTCGCCGCGGAGCTCTCCGACCTCGGCGCGGGCATCCGCGACAACGTCGACGCGACCGAGAGCCGCTGACGGCGCCTCGTCGCTTCCGCGAGACCGCGCGGCGCGCCTCCGTCGACGACGGCGACGGCGCGGCCTCGCGCCCGGCCTCCGGGCGGCGCTCGCCGGCGCGCCGTCGTCGGCGGAGGCGCGCCGCCGCAGAAGGAGGATCGCGACGCCCGAGAGGCGCGGTATCCTCTGGCGGCCTGCGGAAGGGACGACATGAACGCTGAGAAGAGACAGGGCGCGCGGGTGCTCGTCGTGGACGACGAGGCGAGCGCGCGCTCGGGGCTGGAGAAGCTCCTGCGACAGGAGGGCTATGTCGTGGACGCGGCGGCCGACGGCGCCGCGGCGCTCGAGATCGCGGCGGAGCGGCCGCCGGACGTCGTGGTCACCGATCTGAAGATGCCCAAGATGGACGGGGTGACGCTGCTCGGGAAGCTCCGCGCGCAGGATCCGGCGCTGCCGGTGATCGTCGTCACCGCGTTCGGCGACGTGAGCTCGGCGGTCCAGGCGATGCGGGCCGGGGCCGAGGATTACCTGACGAAGCCGGTCGACTTCGACGCGCTGCTCGTCTCCCTCGAGCGCGCCCTCGAGCGGAGCGCGCTCCGCGTCGAGGCGGAGAACCTGCGCCGGCAGCTGCGCGAGCGCGAGGGCGAGGGCGTCGAGGGGCTCATCGGGGCGAGCCCGGCGATGCAGAAGGTCTACCGGATGGCCCGGCAGGTGGCGGGCGCGCGGGCGACGGTGCTCATCACCGGCGAGAGCGGCACGGGCAAGGGGGAGCTCGCGCGCGCCATCCACGCGAAGGGCCCGCGCGCCAGGGCGCCCTTCGTGACGCTGCATTGCGCGGCGCTCGCGGAGTCGCTGCTCGAGAGCGAGCTGTTCGGCCACGAGCGGGGCGCCTTCACCGGCGCCGACAAGCGGCGCATCGGGCGGTTCGAGCAGGCGCACGGCGGGACGCTCTTCCTCGACGAGGTCGGCGAGATCGCGCCCTCGACGCAGGTGAAGCTGCTCCGGGTGCTCCAGGAGAGGACGTTCGAGCGCGTCGGCGGCAACGACACCGTGTCGATCGACGTGCGCCTCATCGCGGCCACGAACCGCGATCTCGCGGCGGCCGTGCAGGAGGGCCGCTTCCGGGAGGACCTCTACTACCGGCTCAACGTCGTCCACATCGACATGCCCCCGCTGCGCGTCCGCGACACCGACGTGCTGCTCCTCGCGAACCACTTTCTCCGGCGGTTCGCGGCGGAGAACCACCGCAAGATCGAGGGGTTCACCGACGAGGCGCGGGCGAAGCTGGTCGCGCACCGGTGGCCGGGGAACGTGCGCGAGCTCGAGAACGCGATCGAGCGTGCCGTGGTGCTCTGCGACGAGACGCGCATCGACGCGGAGCACCTCCCCATCGACGCGGCGCCGGTCGCCAAGGGCGCCCTGCGGATCCCGGGCGCCACCATGGCGGAGATCGAGCGCTATGCCATCCTGTCGACGCTCGAGGCGACGAACGGCTCGACGACGCGCGCGGCCGAGCTGCTCGACATCAGCATTCGCACCATCCAGTACCGCCTGCACGAATACGGTCTGACGGCGAAATCGAAGAAATCGCAGGCTGCGGAGTAGGCGCCGCGCGCCCGCGCGCCGCGCGGCTCACGAGGCCCGCGCCGCGCGTCGAGCGAGGACCGCGCGCGGCGCGCGGCTCCTCGTCAGACCACGTCGTGCATCCAGCCGTACCGGTCGGGGGCGACGCCGTGCTGGATGTTGAGCAGCGCCTCGCGGAAGCGCGCCGCCACCGGCCCCGTCTCGTTGTCGTGGATGGCGAAGGTCCCCTCGCGGGATTTCACCGCGCCGATCGGCGTGATGACCGCGGCCGTGCCGCACGCGAACGCCTCGGTCATGCGGCCCTCGCGCACCGCCGCGCGCCACTCCTCGAAGGTGACCTTGCGCTCCTCCGCGCCATAGCCGAAATCGCGGGCGAGCTGGATGATGCTGTCGCGGGTGATGCCGGGGAGGAGCGTGCCTGTCAGCTCGGGCGTCACGAGCACGGTGCGGCCGCCCTCCTCGTAGACGAAGAAGATGTTCATTCCCCCCATCTCCTCGACATATCGGCGCTGGACCGCATCGAGCCAGACCACCTGCGCGCAGCCCTCCGCCGCCGCGTTCATCTGCGCGAGCAGGCTCGCGGCGTAGTTGCCGGCGAACTTGGCCGCGCCCGTGCCGCCCGGCGCCGCCCTGACGAAATCCTCCGAGATCCAGACCGTCACCGGCTTCACGCCCTGGGGGAAATACGCGCCGGCGGGCGACGCGATCACCAGGAAATCGTACTCGCGTGACGACCGCACCCCGAGCGCCGCCTCGGTCGCGAACATCAACGGTCGGATATACAGGCTCTCGCCCACCGCCGCGGGCACCCACGCGCGATCCTGGCGGATCAGGGCGTCGACGGAGCCCACGAACAGCGGGACCGGGATCTCCGGCATCGCCAGGCGCCGGGCAGAGCTGTTGAAGCGGTGCGCGTTCGCCTCCGGCCGGAACGTCTTGATGCGCCCGTCCGGCTGGCGGTAGGCCTTGAACCCCTCGAAGATCGCCTGACCGTAGTGCAGCACCATCGCCGCGGGATCCATCGTGATCGGCGCGTACGGCTTGAGCTGCCCCCGCAGCCAGCCGCCCCTGTCCGCCGCGTACGGGATCACGACCATGTGCTCCGTGAACACGCGCCCGAAGCCGGGGTTCTGCATGCGCTGCGCGCGATCCGCGTCGCCGAGGGGGTGCTGCGTGGGGAGGATCTCGAGATCGACCTTCGTGGCGGGCGCGCTATCGGTGCTCATCGTGCTCGACTTCCGTGACGGACGGCGGTCGACCCCGCTCCAGCGGGCGCGGCGCGCGCTCTCGTCGTGCGGCATTTTTCAGAAGAATCCTGGCGGGATGCAAGCACTTTCTCGCCGGAAAGCGGCGCCGGCGCGCGGGGCGTTCAAGGCTGGAAGGCGGAGAGATCGACGGGAATTTTCTCCCCGTTTTCCCGCCTCCGCGCCCCGGCGTTCGCGCGGGGGCGCGACGCCGCGACGCCGCGGCCGACGCGCGGCGGATCACGCGCGCAGATAAGGGTTTCTGTCGCGTTCCTCACCGATGGTCGTGGAGGGCCCGTGTCCGGTCACCACGCGGGTCGACGGGTCGAGCGTGAGCAGCTTGCTCCGGATGGATCGGAAGATCGCCTGCGAGTCGCCGCCCCACAGGTCGGTCCTGCCGATGCCGTGCCGGAACAGGGTGTCCCCCGTGAACGCCACCGCGCCCGCCGCGGACAGGGCCAGGAACGACACGCTGCCGGGCGTGTGCCCCGGCGTGTGGAGCACGTGCAGATCGAGCCCGCCGGCCTTCACGACCGCGCCGTCGTCGAGGTCGCCGTCGAGCTCGCAGCGCTCCGGCGCCGCGATGCCGAGGAACGCCGCCTGCACCGGGAGCATGTCGTAGAGGAAGCGGTCGGCCTCGTGGATGCGCGCCGCGGCGCCCGACCAGCGCTGGAGAGGCGCGGTGGCGCCGACGTGATCGATATGGGTGTGCGTGTGCACGATGGCCGCGACCGTCGCCCCGGCCTGCTCGAGGCGCGCGCGGATCTTGTCGAAATCGCCCCCCGGGTCGACGACCACCGCGGCCTTGCTGGCCGGATCGACCACGATCGAGCAGTTGCACCCCAGCGGGCCGACGGCAAACGTCTCGAGCAGCACGGGGCGAGCTTGTAGCACGCCGCGCCCCCGCCTCCACGCGCGACGAGGGCCGGGGCGGCGACGCGTCGACGCCTGGTGGGCGGCGGGCCGCCTCGGCCGCGAGGCGGCGCGGGCGCGGATCCCCCCGCGCCGCCTGCGGTCGCTATTTCGGAGCGCTCATGAGGGTGCCGCCCGTGCCGAGCCCGTTGGTCCAGTAGGCGCGCTCCGCGTCGAGGGCGATGCCGTAGGGCGAAGGCTCCCCGGCGACGAAGGTCCCGATGATGCCGTTCGGCAGCATCCTCATGATGTTCGGCGACGTCGGGTCGGTCCAGTAGACGCCTGTCGCGTCGGCGGCGATGCCCCTCGGGTTCCCCAGCCCGGTGGCGATCGCCGTGGGCCGTCCTCCGGTCTTGGCCACGCGCATGACCGTGCCGGTCCTGCTGGTCGTCCAGTACACGTGCGTCGCGTCGACCGCGATCTCGCGCACCTCGCCCTGATCGGCCGCCAGCTCCTTGGGCTGGACGTTGCCCGTGGAGCCCTTGGGCGCGGACAGCACGCGGCCGCTGTCGTCGCGGATCGTCCAGTAGACGTGGGTCGCGTCGACCGCGAGGGCGTGGGTCGTCCCCTCGCCCTCCGAGATGACGACGAACGGCCCATTGCCGTTCGAGTCCTTCCGCGCGCGGACCACGGAGCCGCCGCGCTCGCGGTTCGTCCAGTAGACGAACTCGTCGTCGATCGCCACGCCGAAGGGCGCGGCCTGCCCTGCGGCGATGGCGACCGGCTCCTCCTCGCCGCCGATGCGCGTCCTCATCACCTGGCCGTCCCGCTCGCCGCTATTGCCCTGGTTGGCCCAGAAGACGTGGGTGTCGTCGGCCTTGATGTCCGCCGGCTGGACCTGGCCGGTGGCGAGGTTCTTCGCGACCTCGTCGCCGATCACATACTGCCTGACGACGCCCTGCTCGCCGTTGGTCCAGAACAGGGTGCGGCGGGAGACCGCGATGTAGAGCGGATCCTGCTGGCCGGAGACGTGGCGGGTCGGGCGGCCGCAGGCGCTGTCCCGGCAGATGCCGTTGCACGTGACGGGGCAGGTACCGCAGTGGAGCGCGTCGTTCGTCACGTTGACTTCACAGCTGTTCCGCTCGTCCCCATCGCAGTCGACGTAGACGTCGCCGCACTCCGGCGGCTCGTCGACGATGACGGGCCCCGCGCCCGCGCCCCCGGTGCCTCCGCCCGCGCCCGCCTCGCCACGGCCTCCCTCGCCGCCCTCGCCGCCGGCGCCCCCGTCGCCCGGCGCGCCGCCGTCGCCTCCGCCTGCGGAGGTCACGCCCCCCGGCCCGGAGCCGCCGGTAGCGAAGAGGCTCGACGCGTCGGGAGCGGAGCAAGCTGCCACGGCAAGTCCGGAGAAGAGCGCGGGGAGAACGGTGCGACGCATGGTGCTGTGCATGGAAACCTCCACGAATAGAGGCTACACGAGCCCACCGAAAAAACGCATCTGCGAACTTGGCGTGTTGATCACACCGCGTTCGTCCACGCACGACGGGCGCCGGTGTGGGCTGCTCGTGGCGCGACCGCCGTGGTCGAGCCCGCGCGCCAGAGCCGGCTCGTCCGTGGCCCTGCCCTCGCGATCTCATCTCCTCTCCTCCTCCTCCCCGCGCGCGGATCCCCGCGGAACGGGGCCCGGCGAGGTCGCGGGATCTACCGAGAGGTGGTCGCGCTCCGCCGGCGACGGGCGGCCGCCGCCCCGCGCGGAGTGGGGGTCTCGCGTCGACGGGGCGCGGGCGCGACTCCGCATCTCACGACCAGCGTCTCTCCTCGCGCGCGCCGCCGCGGGCCACAGGCCATGAGGGCTCCTCGCGCGCTGTCCGGCCGGAGTCGCGATGAGCCCGCGCCATGAGCGCGGGAGACGGCGCGGCGGGCGACTCGGCATCACGGCGGAGCGGTCGAATCCCGGGCGAACAGCCGCGAGGGCGCGGCGATCGACGGGCAGCCCGCGCCGAGCGCGTCGAGCGCGTCGAGCGCGTCGAGCGCGTCGAGCGCGTCGAGCGCAACCTCGCGCGACGCGCGCTCGGCGCCGCGGCTCACCCGCGCTCCGCGAGCTCCAGCCTCCGCGCCGCATGAGCCCGCGCAAGCGCGCGTCCCGCCGCCAGGCCGAACCGTGACGATGGCGCTGCGCCCGCAGGGGCGCTACCCTCGGGACGCCCGGTGCGAGCGCGTATGATGTCAGCCAGGGTGGAAGCGCTGTTCCGCCGCCAGACGCCTTGCGGGCGCCGGGCGGCTGCGCGCGCCCTGCGCCGCGGCGCTGCCGGCGCGCGGGGGGCTCGGCCGGGAGGCGCCGCCGCATGAGCGATTCGGTGTACCTCGCGGGGGGTCAGGCGAGCTCGGCGGCGCGCGAGCGGGCGATGGCGCTCATCGGGCGCACGCTCCTCCACCGCTACCGCCTCGAGGAGCTCGTCGCGATGGGCGGCATCGCCGCCGTCTTCAGGGCCACGAAGCTCGCGACCGGCGAGGACGTGGCCGTCAAGGTGCTCCACCCGGACGCGGAGGAGCTGCCCGAGCTCATCGAGCGCTTCGAGCGCGAGGCCGTCGCCGGCCGCCACATCTTCCACCCCAACGTCGCGGCGGTCTACGAGATCAACCAGCTCGACGACGGCGCGTGGTTCATGGTGATGGAGTTCATCCGCGGCATCACGCTGCGCAAGCTCATCGACCAGGGCCCCATCCCCCCGCCGCGCGCGGCGAACATCGCGCGCCAGATCGCGACCGCCCTGAACGCCGCGCACGATTTCGGGATCGTGCACAGGGACGTGAAGCCGCTCAACATCATGGTCCTCGACGGGCCGGAGGAGCGCGTCCAGCTCATCGATTTCGGCCTCGCCAAGGTCCCGATCGAGCAGTTCTCCTTCACGACGGGCGACGGCTCGCGCCGCTCGCTCACGAACGCCGGGGTGCTGCTCGGCACGGTGGCGTACATGGCGCCCGAGGCGGCGCTCGGCATGCGCTCCGTCGACCGGCGGGCCGATCTCTACGCGCTCGGCGTCATCCTCTACGAGATGCTCGCGGGCAAGCACCCCTTCACGGCGGTGGAGCCCTCGGCGCTGTTCGCCCAGCACCGGTCGACGCCGCCGCAGCCGATCGCCGAGCGCACCCCCGGCATCGTCGTCCCGCCCGCGCTCGAGGCGGTCGTGATGCGCCTGCTCGCCAAGGATCCGGACCACCGCTTCCCCCACGCGCGCGCGGTGCTCGTGGCGCTCGACGCCGCCATCCAGAGGATGAGCGCGCCGGACACGAGCCTCGCCATCGCCGCCCCGGCCAGCCTCCGGGCGGCGGCGAGCTTCATCGAGCGGCGGACCTCGCGCGCCGTGCTCGCCGGCGCGGGGCTCCTGTTCTTCGCGCTGGGGAGCGTGATCGCCTGGATGCTCGCGTCGCGGTGAGCGCGGCGCGGCGAGGGGGGCGCCGCGCGCCGTCGCGATGAGTGCGGCGCGGCGCGGCGAGAGAAGAGCCTCGCGCCGCCCGGAGCGGCCTACTCGCAGACGCCCACGGGGAGCCCCGCGATCGCCGAGAGGTCGACGCACTTCCTGCCGCCCGGGCACGCCCGGGCGCGCTCTCCGCGCGGGTCGCAGAGGTCCTTGCACGTGCTCGACGCCTCGTCGCACTGGCTGCCGGGCGCGCAGGCGAGGAGCGCGTCGCACGGCTGCCCGCCCGAGCCCGCGCCGGCGTACCAGCACGAGGTCGCGCCGTTGCCCAGGAACACGCACGCGGCGCCGTTCTCGCAGTCCTGCGCGATGAGGTCGCAGCCGTCGCCCTCCACGCACGACCCGCCCGTGGGCGAGCCGCCGTCGAAGACGCACGCGCTCCCCGGCGCGCAGGCCGAGCGGCGTTCGCAGGTCGCGGCGCAGCGCTGATCCGGGCTGCACGACAGCGCGTCGCCGCACTCCGGCGCGCCGAGGCACGTGTCGCCGCGGCCGGCGCCGGTCCGCGGCCGCCTCGTGAGGCTCGTCCCGCGGGGCAGCGCGAGCGCGTCGCGATCGAGGAGGACGCCCGACTTGTAGACGCGCGAGACCCGCTCGAGCGCGCGGGCGTCGGCGAGCGGATCGCCGTCCACCACGAGCACGTCCGCGAGCGCCCCCTCCTCGATGCGCCCGAGCTCGGGCCGCCCGAGCACGTCCGCGGCCACGCGCGTCGCGGCGGCGAGCGCGTCGACCGGCGGCATCCCCGCCTCGACGAGGAGCGCGACCTCGCGGCGCAGGGCGAGCCCGTGGAAGACCGCCGGGTTGCCGGCGTCGGAGCCGGCGGCGATGGTGACCCCGGCCCGGTAGCACGTCATGAGGTTCTCGACCGCGCGCGCGCGCCACCCCGCAACGAGCTCCTTGTAGCTGGCTGTCCTGAGCTCCGCGATCAGGGACGGGTCGCGCAGGGCGGCGATCACGTCGGCCGGCACGTCGTCGCCGAGGGCAGGGTCGTCGAGCTCGGCGAGCGTCCCGTGGGCCGCACGGTACAGCCCGTCGTCCAGGGCGAGCGTCGGGATCACGACGGCCCCGGCGGCGGCCATGCGGCGCGCGAGCTCGGGCGAGATCCGGTCCTGGTCCGGGATGTGCGCGAAGCGCGTCACGCCAGCGCCGAGCGCGACCTCGATGTCGACGGCCGAGGTCGCGTGCGCGATGACGCGGACGCCCGCGGCCCCGGCGGCCTGCGCGATCGCCGCGACGGAGTCGGGCGAGAGGCGCGGGAGCGGCCGCGATCCCCCGGACTCGAGGACGATCTTGATGACGTCGGGGGCGCCCGGGAGCAGCGCCTCGAAGGCCCCGGCGACATCGGCGGGAGAGTCGATGAAGAGGCAGAAGTCGCCGGGCGGGCTGCCGTGATAGCAGGGGTGCCCGCCGGTCGCCGTGAGCAGCGGTCCGGCGGCGAAGAGCTGCGGCGCGAGGACCTCGCCGGCGCGGGCGCGCGCGCGCTGCTCGAAGATGACGTGCTGGAGCGAGCCGAGGTCGAGGTACGAGGTGACGCCCGACCGGAGCATCGCCTTCGTGTGGTCCTCGAGGTGGAGGTCGCCGTCGTGATACGCATAGGGCCCGGCGACGCTGAGCGAGTGCGCGTGGAGGTCGATCAGCCCTGGGAGCACCGTCTTTCCGGTGACGTCCACGATCTCGCCGCCGGCGATCTCGACGTCGCGCTCGTCGAGGACGACCTGCTTCACCCTGTCGCCCTCGATCACCACCGTCGCCCTGGCCGCGCGCGCGCCGTCGAACACCGTACCTCCCTTCAGCACGGTGCATCCCGCGCACCCCGCCTCGGCCAGGCCCTGCGGGGAGGAGCGCTCCGCGGCGCCGCAGCCTGAAAGCCACGTCGCCGCGGCGAGGAACCAGGAAGAGAGACCTATCGCGAGTCCGAGCGAAGTACGATGCATGACACCCCTTTGCTGATGAGCGCCGAGCGCCCGGGAGGAGGCGGGCCCGGTACCGGACAGGGGGAAGGAAGGCAATTAATGAGACAGCGCTCGTGGCACGATGGATGCGCGCGCGCAGGGCGCCACGTTATCCAGGGTTCTTCGGCTGGATCGGAGCGACGCAACCGAGGCGGTTCATACCCGACGCCCGGCGGCTCTCCGGCCCGAGCGGATGGGCGCCCGAGGTCACAGGCGATCTTGGCAAACGGGCCCATCCAGGGAGCGAGCGCTGCGCGCCGGATCGACCGCGATGCGAGGCCGCAGGAGGGGCGCGCGCCGTCGTCGCCGCTGCCTCGGCCGCGCCTGGGCGAGCAGGGCCACCCGGGAGAGCCGCCATTCATGGGATGCGCGAGCCAGGCGCGCTCGCGAAGCAGCCCTGTACAGCGGCCGGGTCGCGCGCGCTGGCCGCCGCGCGGTCACCCTGGACGACAGGAAATCAGCGCGACATCCGTCTCCAGACAACGAGTCATCGGATTGACGAAGAGCCTTTGCCTGCCTCACGTACTCGTGGGAGGCTCTGCGATGAGTGACTCGAACAACGGGAATGGTGCGCCGAAGGATCTGGATGTGTCGGTAAAGGAGCTCCGCAACGCCATCGACGAACTGTCGAGCAGGCTGGAAGCAATGGATGTGGCGAATCCGGCCAGCTACTGTGGCGGCTACTGCGGCCACCACTGTGGCGGCTACTGCGGCGGCTACTGCGGCCACCGCTGTGGCGGCTACTGCGGCGGCTACTGCGGCCACCGCTGTGGCGGCTACTGCGGCCACCGCTGTAGCTAGCCCGAAGCCGGCGGGGCCGATCGATGGCTCTCCGGAGGAAGATGAGGATCGTGAGGAATCGAGAACGACATCTTCCCGTCTTCCTGGGCTCACCACGTTCGGGCGAGCCGGCGCGCCGGCCGCATGGGAGGCTCTTCTCTCCTTGGCTTGTCGGGATATCGCTCCTTGAGCGCCAGAACTGAACCTCGTTACCGAAGGCGCAGCGCGGCGGCGCTGCCCTTACCTGGAGATCTCGCGTGGCCATTCAACTGCCCAGCTCATCGACCGCCGCACCCGCGCTCGCGGGGGGCGCCCCGCTTGCGCCAGAGGAGGCGCGCGGGAGGCTCGCGCGATCGCGTGTCCTCGTGGTCGGGCTCGAGCCTTGGGGCGCCGTCGCGGCCGCCGAGCTCGCGTCCGCGGGCGTCGGCGCGCTCCACGTCCTCGACGACAGCGAGGTCGCGGCGGACGATCTCGGCCCGTTCGCCGAGGCGGATCTCGGGAAGGGCCGCGCGCCTTCGCTCGCCCGCGCGCTCTCGCGGATCGCGCCAGGCTGCGCGGTCACGCCCGGGGCGCTGATCGCGGCCGCGGATCGCCCGCTCGCCCTCGAGGACGCCGGCTGGGACCTGATCCTCACGTGCGTCTCCGGCGACGATCTCCTCGTTCTTCAGAGCGTCGCCCGCTTCGCTCACGCGACGTCGACCCTCTCGCTCAGCGCGCACCTCGAGGGGCTCGAGGCGGTGATCGGCCCCGCCGTCGTTCCTGGCGAGACGGCGTGCTGGAACTGCTGCCGTCTCCGGAGGCTCGCGACCAGCGATCAGCCCGAGGCGGATCGCGCGCTCCAGGCGACGCTCCTCGCCGGGCGCACAGGGCGCCGCGCGCGCACGTACCTCGCGCCCACGCCGGCGCTCCTTGGCCACGCCGTCGCGCTCGCGGCCGTCGATCTGCTCGTGAACCGCGCCGCGTCGCGGCTCGCCGGGCGTCTCGTGGTCCAGAGCCTGATCGACCTGGAGGCGTCCTTTCATGCCGTCCTGCAGATGCCCTGGTGCCCGATCTGCGGCGGCGCCGCCGGCGCCCTGGGCGCGGGGAGCGCGCGCAGGGGCTCGAGCGCACGCCTGCGCGACGCGCGCGATCCGGCGGAGCTCCGGCAGATGCTCGCCGGCGTCGTCGACACACGGACCGGCATCGTCCGGCGGCTCGCGCTGGGCGCGATGCACCCGGCGCTCGCCCCCGAGACGCCGATCATCGCCAGCGCGGTCCTCAGCAATTACATCAGCGGCGCGGCGCACGCGCGCTGCTGCGACGAGCCGGAGGTCGGCACCGGAAAGGGCGTCACGGCCGTCGAGGCCCTGATCAGGGCGACCGGCGAGGCGGTCGAGCGCTACTCCGCAAAGCTCTTCGACAAGCAGGGGCTGCTCCGCGCCCCGATCGCCGAGATGCAGGGCGATTTCATCGCTCCGGAGCGGCTCTGTCCCTACAGCGAGGAGCAGTACGCGAGGCCCGGGTTCCCCTATGCGCGGCTCGATCCGACCACGCCGATCGAATGGGTCCTCGGGCATTGGCTGGACACCCGCGCGCCCGTACACGTGCCAGCGCTCCCGACCTACTACGGCGACTGCGCAGGGCCTGATGCCTACTTCTGCGAGGTGACCTCGAACGGGCTCGCCGCCGGCCCGACGCTCGAGGCGGCCTCGATGGGGGCCGCGCTCGAGCTCATCGAGCGCGATGCCTTCATGATCTCGTGGCTCGCTCGCAGGCCAGGGCGGCGCATCCTGCCCGACGACTCGGTCGACCCCGAGGTGCACGAGATCGCCCGGCAGCTCGGGGAGCGCGGCGCCCGGATCGAGCTGTATCTCCTCGACGCGGGCATCGCGGTCCCCGTGGTCATGTGCGTGGGATACGGCGATGGAAAGCGCTGGCCCGGCGCGACGGTCTCGCTCGGAGCCCACCTGAGCCCCCTCACCGCGATCAGGAAAGCCGTCCTCGAGCAGGGTCAGATCGTCGGTTACGTCTTCCGCCTGATGGCGGGCGAGGAGCTCGCCATCCCCGAGCGGCCGGAGGACGTGCGCACGCTCGAGGATCACGCGATCTATTACGTCCCCCCGAGCCGCGCCGCGGCCTTCGCCTTCCTCCGCCAGGGGCGCACGGTGACCGCCGCCGAGCTCGAGGAGCCCGAGGAGGTCACCCTCTCCGAGCTCGCCCGGCGCGTCCAGGCCGCGGGCCTGCGGATCGCGATCGTGGACGTGACCTCGCCCGATCTCGCGGCGACCCCCTTCCGCGTCGTCCGGGCCCTCGGGCCCGATTTCCAGCAGATCCATTTCGGCCACGAGCTCGCGCGGCTCGGCAATCCGCGCCTCCGTTCGATGGCCCCCCACGGGATCAACCCGGACCCTCACCCGATGGCCTGAGCGAGGACACCATGGCAAGGAGCAAAGAGGCGGACGTCGCGCGGCTCTATCACCTCCAGTCCTCCCACGTGAGGGCGCGGCCGGTCGAGCCGCCGTTCCACGGAGATCTCCAGCCGCTCCGCTTCCGCACCTACCCCGGCTCGACGCGCACGCCGCTGCCGGGGCGCGATTTCGCGATCGACGCCCCGCTCGGCGCGGTGCTGGAGCGGCGGCGGTCGGTCCGCGACTTCGCCCTCAGGCCGATGCCCCTGGAGACGCTCGGGCGGCTCCTCCATGCGAGCTACGGCGTCCGCGGGACGCGAAAGATCGACGGGGACTGGTGCTGCGATCGGCCGACGCCGTCCGCCGGGGCCCGGTATCCGCTCGAGATCTACGTGGCGACGCAGGCCGTGGAGGACCTCCCGGACGGCCTCTATCACTACGACGCGCGCGCGCATGAGCTCGAGCTCCGCCGGGGAGGCCTCGCGCACGCCGCGCTCACGGATCTGGCGATGGATCAGGCCATGGTCCGGAGCGCCAACGTCGTGGTCATCATCACGGCGGTCCCGTTCCGCACCATGTGGAAGTACGGCCAGCGCGGCTATCGCTTCCTGTGGCTCGACGCGGGGCACCTCGGCCAGAACCTCTACCTCGTCGCGACGGCCATGGGCCTCGGCCCGGTGGCGATCGGCGGCTTCTACGACGACGAGCTCAAGGCCTTCCTCGCGCTCCCGGCCGAGGAGGACGCCATGTACATCGTCTGCATCGGTCAGCCCGGGCCGACCGAGGGCCCGGCGGGGGCCCAGCGCGGCTGAACAGGGAGCGTCGGAGAGCACCATGTCCAGAATTCGACTCAGCCGCTCGGCCAGCATCACGCCCACGGACGCGGGGATCATCCTCCGGTCCGATCTCGGCACCTTCCAGCTCACCGGCGCGGACGTGAGCGCGTTCCTCGAGCGGGTGGCGCCGCTGCTCGACGGGTCCCGCGATCGGGAGGCGATCGTCGAGGCGCTCGCCGACTACTCGGGGCACAGCGTGCTCGCGCTCCTCGATCTGCTCGCGGCGCGCGGGCTGATCGAGCCGGCGCCCGACGCGGCGGAGCCCCCGGAGCGCGAGCGCCTCCGCGGGCAGCTCGAGTTCCTCCGCAGGTGGACCTCGGCCCCGGAGCAGGCGGCGCAGCGGCTCGCGGCCGCGCGCGTGCTCGTCGTGGGCCTCGAGCCGTGGGGCGCCGCCGCCGCCCTCGCGCTCGCGGCGGCCGGCATCTCCGCGCTCCGCCTGATCGACGAGGGCGACGTCGCGGTCGGCCCGCGCGACGCCGCGGTGCTCCCGGCGCGCGGCCAGGCGGCGCTCGACGCGCGCGGCCAGGCGGCGCGCGGCGCCCTGGCGGCGCTGATCCGCGAGCGCGCGCCGCGCTGCCGGGTGGACGAGAGCCCCGCCGCAGCGCTCCTCTCCGACGACCTCCTCGCGCCGGAGGACCGCCCCCACCTCCTCGTCGCGGCCGTGCGCGGCGACGACGCGGAGCTCCTGGAGCGCGTCGCGCGGTTCGGCCACCGCGCGCGGATCGTCTCCCTCTTCTCGGACCTCGTGGGGGCGACGGCCGTCCTCGGCCCCCTCGTGTTCCCGGGCGAGACGGCGTGCCGGGTCTGCGCGACGGCCGACGCGCTGAACCCCCCGCCCGCCGCGGGCCCCCGGGGCGAACCCGCGCTCCAGGCCGGCGCGATGGCGCAGCTGCTCGGCCAGCTCGTGGCCCTGGAGTCGCTCAAGGTGCTCTCGGCATACACGCCGTCGAGGCTCGGGGGCCGGCTCCTGATCCAGGACCTCTCGACGTTCGAGACATCGTACCGCACGCTCGTGAGGCTGCCGTGGTGCAGGGTTTGCGGCGAGGCGTGACGCGGGGGCGGAGGTGCTCTAGCCTGCGGCCGTGAAGAGGGCTCGCCCCCAAGCCGCCGCTCCGGGCCTCCCGTCATGATCGGCCGCGTCCTCGACGAGCGCTACGCGATCCTCCGGCTGCTCGGCCAGGGCGGCATGGGCGCCGTCTACGAGGCGCGGCACACCGGCACCGGCCGCCGCGTCGCGGTGAAGGTCATCCTCGGCCCGGCCGCCGACGACGAGCTCCTCCGCCGCTTCCAGCGCGAGGCGCGCGCGGTCGGCGCGGTCGAGTCGGAGCACATCGCGCAGGTGTTCGACACCGGGCGCGATCGCGAGACCGGCTCGCCGTACATCGCGATGGAGTTCCTCGACGGCGAGGACGTGCAGTCCCTCATCGAGCGGCTCGGCCCGCTGCCGGTCGATCTCGCGCTCCGCATCGCCCTTCAGGCGTGCCTCGGGCTCGAGCACGCGCACGAGGCCGGCGTCGTCCACCGCGACATCAAGCCGGCGAACCTGTTCCTCGCGCGCAAGCAGGGCGGCCAGCGCGTCGTCAAGCTGCTCGACTTCGGGGTCGCCAAGGTGACCGATCAGAGCCTCGGCAACGGCGGGATGACGAAGAGCGGCGCGCTCCTCGGCTCGCCCCTCTACATGTCGCCCGAGCAGGCGCGCGGCAGCGGCGCCATCGACGCGCGCTCGGATCTCTGGTCGCTCGGGATCAGCCTGTACCACGCCCTGTCCGGGCACCGCCCCAACGAGCACCTGACCGGCCTGGGCGAGCTCGTCCTGGCCATCTGCACGACCCCCGTGCGCTGGATCCAGGAGGTCGCGCCGTGGGTTCCGCCGGAGATCGCCCACGTGGTGCACCGGACGCTGGTCATCGATCCGGCCGGCCGCACCGCGAGCGCCGGCGAGCTGGCGGCGGCGCTGCGCGCGTTCCTGCCGCACGGCGAGGCGATCGCCGAGGCGATGCTCGTGCCGCTCGACGCCGCCACGCGCGCGTCGCGGGCGCCGAGCGCGCCGTTCAGGGCCGCCGCGCCGAGCGCGCCGTTCGGGGCCGACGCGCCGTTCGGCGCCGGGTCGACCCCGCCGCGCATGCCGAGCGCGCCGTTCAGCGCCGCCGCGCCGTTCGGCGCCGGGTCGACCCCGCCGCGCATGCCGAGCGCGCCGTTCGACGCCGCGTCGACCCCGCCCCGGCTGTCGGGCGTGCCGTTCGACGCCGCGCCGGGCCCGGCGCGGCCGTCGGGCGTGCCGCACGCGCTGTCGGGCACGGCGCCCGCCACGAGCGTGGGGCTGTCGAACCGCAGCGACCGCCCGGCGTCGCGCGCGCCCGTGGCGCTGCTCGCCGGCGGCGTGCTCGCCGCCGCGATCGCGGGCGGAGCCGGCGTCTACCTCGCGGTGCGCGGCGGCGGGTCGCCCCCGGCCGCGCCGTCGGCCGATCCGGAGCCCCCGCGCGCCGAGGCCGAGCCGCCGCCTCCGTCCGCGGGCGCCGAGGCCGAGCCGCCGCCGCGCGCCGAGGCCGAGCCGCCGCGCACCGGCGCGCCGGCGCCCGGGGACGCGCCGGCCGCGGCTTCCTCGACGGCCGAGGCGCCGCCCTCGCCGACAGCGACGGCGCCGGCGACGGCGACGGCGCGCGCCGCCGCGTCGGCGAGCGCCGGCGTCGCCGCGCGCCCGCCCGCGCCGAGGCCGTCCGCCGTCAGGCCGCCGCCGCCCCCCAGGCCCCCGAGGAATGACGATGACGAGACATCGAGGAAGTAGGCGCGCCGCGTGGTGCATCGCCGCGCTCCTGTCGCTCTCGGCGGGCCTGGCCCGCGCGGAGCCGTCGGCGGATCAAGCCGCCGCGGCCGAGGCGCTGTTCCGCGAGGGGCGCGAGCTCGTCGCGCAGGGCAAGCTCGCCGAGGCGTGCCCCAAGTTCGCGGCGAGCCAGCGGCTCGATCCGGGCTACGGCACCCAGTGGAACCTGGCGGACTGCCTCGAGCGGCTCGGCCGGACCGCGAGCGCCTGGGCGGCGTTCCGCGAGGCCGCGGACATGGCGAGCCGGGCCGGCCAGGCCGACCGCGAGGCGAAGGCGACGCGCCGCGCGGCCGATCTGGAGGCGCGGCTCGAGCGGCTCGCCGTCGCGGTGAGCGCGCCGGCCGACGGGCTCGTCGTGCGGCGCAACGGCGCGGTCCTCGACGCCGGCGCGTGGGGCGCGCCGCTGCCGGTCGACCCGGGCAAGCACCGCATCGAGGCGACCGCGCCCGGCAAGAAGCCGTTCTCGGTGGAGGCGCAGACCGCCGGCCCCGGCAAGCTCGTCACCGTGGCGATCCCGCCGCTCGAGGACGACCCCGCGGCGTTGGGGGCGTCCGCGGCGGCGCCGCCGCAGCCGGGCGGGCCGCCCGCGGCCGGCCGGAGCGGCGCAGCCGGCGCCGGCGCGGGCGGCGACGACGGCGGCGCGAGCACCCGCCGCACCCTCGCCTTCGTGGCCGGCGGCGTCGGCGTCGCCGGCGTCGTGACCGGCTCGATCTTCGGGCTCATCGCCGGCGCGCGGTGGAACCGGGCCCAGGACGAGCACTGCCGGACCGAGACGCTCTGCGACGATCGGGGCGTTTCGCTGGTCGACGACGCCAAGCGCGCGGCGACGCTGTCCAACATCGGCTTCGTGGTCGGGGGGGTCGGGCTCGCGGCCGGCGTCGCGCTGTTCGTGACGTCGCTCGGCGACGCGCAGCCCGCGGCGGCGCGGATCGTGGTCACGCCCGCCGTCGGGGCGAACGGCGGCGGGCTCGGGATCCACGGCCGGTTCTGACGAGCGTCGGCCGCGGCCTCCAGCGCGCGGCAGCCGCCCTCGCATCTTCCAGCGCGCCGGCGAGGCGCGCTCCAGGAGGAGCGCGCCCCGCACGTCGCTCACTCGTCGATCACGAACTCCACGCGGCGGTTCTTCGCGAGGCTCGCCGGATCGTTGCCCTCGGCCACCGGCCTGTCCGACCCGAAGCCCTCGGCCGTGAGCCGGCCCGGGCTGACGCCCTTCTGGATCAGGTACTTCCGGACCGCCTCGGCGCGCTGCTGGCTCAGCTCCTGGTTCAGCTCGCGCGTGCCGGTCTCGTCGGTGTGCCCCTCGACCCGCAACCGCTCGATCTCGGGGTTCGCCTTCATGACGAGCG
This sequence comes from Sorangium sp. So ce836, assembly GCF_028553905.1. Classification (NCBI taxonomy): domain Bacteria; kingdom Pseudomonadati; phylum Myxococcota; order Polyangiales; family Polyangiaceae; genus Sorangium; species Sorangium sp. So ce836. The sequence goes on from NZ_CP102233.1 coordinate 10,193,485, forward strand.
CCACCTGGTCGAGGGTCTTGTACGACTCCGGCTCGAGCTCGGCCGATCCCGTCCGGAAACGGATGGTATCCCGCATCACGAACTCGCCCTGCTCGTACGTGACCCGCGGATCGCCCTTGTCCGGGCAGCCGTCGTCGTCCTCGACGCCGTTGATCGTCTCCTTCTCGTCCGGGCACTCGTCGTCCGAGTTCGGCACGCCGTCGTGATCGTCGTCGGCGTCCTCCTCGGGGCAGCCGTCGCTGTCGTAGTCGCCGTCGCGATCCTCGGGCACGTCGGGGCACTGGTCGCGCTCGTCGTCGACCCCGTCGTGGTCGCGGTCGTGCGAGGTCGGCGTGTACTTCACGCCCGCGAACACGCGGAAGATCGGCACGCCGTAGCCGGCCAGCGCTCCGATGCCCGGGCCCGCGACGATCTCCCACTCCTCGCTCGGGTTGATCTTCACGTAGCCGAGCGCCTCGAGCGGCGTCTCCTCCTCCTTCAGGTCGTCCGCGGTGAAGCCGATACCGCCGTTGGCCTCCGCGCCGATCTCGACCTTCCCGTCGATGCCGCCGAAGCGGTAGCCGAGCGCCGCCGCGTACGTCAGCTCGCTCCCCGCCTCGACGTTGCGGTACGTCGTCCCCTCGCGGATGGCGACGCCCGCGTTGACGCCGAACCTGAGGCCGGGCGCGAACCGGTGATCGAGGACGATCCGCGGCCAGAACACGACGTTGCGCGCGCCGCCCGCGAAGTCGCCGGTGTGCGTGGGCACGCGCAGCTCGGCCACGAGGCCGAGCCCGATGGAGTCGCGGTCGTCGAGGATGCGCAGCTTCGGCACGAGCCGGATGTCGCCGAGGCCCCCGAACGACGGCGAGCCCTCCCCCGACTGGAAGAGAAAGAACGGGATGTCGAGGCCGAGCGCGAACGGCTCGGCGATGGTGACCGAGGCCATGAGATCGGCGCCCAGCCGGCCGCTCACGATCTGGGTCCGCACGCCCCCGTCGCCGGTCGCGACGATGAGCGGGTTGCGCGCGTAGTTCAGCAGCAGCCCGAACTCCCACGGGTCCGCGGGCTCACGGACGCCGGAGCCCTCGGTGACGACGAACGCGTCGTGGGTGACGGCGGGCTTGAAGCGCTCGACGTCGAGGTTTGTCTCCTGCGCCGACGCGCTCGTCGCGGCGGCGAGGATCGTGACGATGCTGCAGGCGGTGGCGGCGGTGGTCCGTGCGCGCATGGGTCTCCTCTTCATCGGCCAGCCCCCGGTCCGCGGCGGGGGCGTCTGCGCCAGGCGAGCGCGAGCCCGCCGGCGGCGAGCAGCGACAGGGCGCCGCCGCCGAGGGGCGCGGGCCCCGCCGTGCAGGCGCACGCGCCGCCCTGGACCGCATCCGCGCCGTCGACGCAGCGCCCGGTCGGCGCGCAGAGCAGGTCGGCGCCGCACTCGGACGAGCCCGGCGAGCACGGGCCGCACTGCCCGCTGACGCACACGAGATCGCCGCACTCGGCGCTCGACGTGCAGGTGCCGCTGGGCGTGGGGACGCACCGGTGATCCGGCGAGCAGTCCTCGTCCGCGTCGCAGTCCGCGTCGTCGACGCACGACACCGGGAGGATGCAGTCGCCGGCCACGCAGATGCCCCGGCCGGCGCAGTCCGCGTCGCGCGTGCAGCCGGAGGGCGGCACGATCACGTCGGGCACCCGGTCGCCGTCCGCATCGCCGGCCACGCACGGCGCGGAGATGCCGATGTCGAGATCGCCCGCCCCGAGCCCCGGGGCGTCGTTCACCGACCGGAAGTACAGGTTCGCGTTGCACGTCGCGCCGACGCTCACGATGTCGAGCGCGATCGAGCCCTGCGCGTATCCCCGCGTCTCGTCGCCGATCAGCACCGGATCGACGTCGGTCCCTGCCTCGGTGGCCACCTGCTGGTCGGTGACCGTGAGGGGCTCGTAGCTCCCCGACGCCGCGAACGTCCAGATCCCCGCGCGCGTGCCGTCGCCCTTCACGCCGAGCACGACCTCGTAGCCGCCCGGCGACTCGTCCTCCGTGAACCGCGGGTCGATCTCGGGCGCCCGGGCCGTGCCGCCGGTCCCCCGGTTCTTGTCGGCGTCGATGAACACGAAGAGCGTCGCCTGGGCGCCGATCGCGGTCGTCCCCGACACGTAGGCGCGCACCCAGAGCCGCCCCGTGTCGGCGACCGCGTAGGCCGTGCGGAAATCGATCGACTGCTCCGGAGCCGCGAACGTCCCCTCGCCGTCGCCCGCGACGTCCTCTTTGCCGTACGGCCAGCGCGGCTCCCCGGTCCTGTCGACCGCGACGATCTCGTCGAGCACGGGCGTCGTCCGCCCGTCGGTCCACGTCTGAGCGGACGAGCTCTTCGGAACGAGCGCGACGGCGAGCGCCGCGCCCACAGCCAGCGGCGCGACCAGCGAGCGCCCCCTCCTGCACCCCTCTCTATGATGTGCCATGGCGGGCCGCATCCTCGCATAGGTCGCTGCAACCCTTGCAAATGAAAGGCGAAATGACCGGTGCGACGCGCCCAGAGTGCGCAGGGGTGCGCGCGCCTCGGACAGCGCCCGCGCGCGCGCCGCGCTCGCCTGCGCCGGCGGCCCGCGCGCCGCGCTCGTGGCGCGCGCGACCGAGCGCCTGTTTTTTCAGCGCCGGGCCTCTCGCCGCCGTTCTCCGGGGCGTCGCCTTCGCTTGGCCACGGGCCCGGGTTCTGTAACTGTCCCGCGGTCAGTTACGCGTCGCTGCGTCGGCTCGGGCTCGAATGCCGGGCTCTAGCGTCGGCCCGGCGAGGGGAAGCTCCTCATTCGATCGAGGGAGACCGGATGCACTGCACTGTCCAGAAACACCGCCCCGGAGCGTTCCGGGTGGCCTGCCTGCTGCTTGGATCGCTCGCCGCGGCGTGCTCGGGGGAAGACCCGGCGCCGCTCGAGGGGAGCGCGTTCGACGTCGAGCGGTACGATCTCCGGGGCGAGTTCGACTGGGAGCGGGGCCGCCTCGTCGCGACGCTGGGCCTCACGCTGTCGATCACCGGCGACGGCCCGCGGGTCGTCGTGCTCGACAGCGCCGTCGCCGAGGTGAAGGAGGTCCGTCGCAAGGACGGCGGCGCGCTCCCGCACGAGATCGATCCGGCGCGCGAGGCGCTCGCGGTCGATCTCTCGAGCGTGCCCGAGGCGGCGCGCGGCGAGCCGATCGCGCTCGAGATCGACTACGAGGCGCTCTCCGGCGACGCGCTCCGCGCGGTGCCCGCGCGCGAGGGCGATCCGGTCGCCGTGCGCGCGGTGTACACGATCTCGGAGCCGCTCGGGGCGTCGCGGTGGATGCCGTGCCACGACGCGCCCTCGGACCGGGCGGTGTTCTCGGTCGCCATGCGCGTCGACGGCGCCGAGTCGCTGATCGCGAACGGCGATCTCGTCGGCGACGAGGATCTCGGCGCCTCGGGCCGCCTCGTCCGCTACGAGACCGCCTACCCGCTGCCGCCCTACCTCATGGCGTTCGCGATCGGCGATTTCGAGGTCGAGCGCGGCGCGAAGGGGGACCTCCCCATCGCGGTCTGGCACCGCCGCGGGCTGCCCGGCGATCACCGCAAGATGCTGGACGAGATCGCGCGCGCGATCGGCCGCTTCGAGGAGCTGCTCGGGCCGTACCCGTTCGAGAAGTACGCGCTCGTGCTCCTGCCGGACTTCTCGGTGGGCGGGGTCGAGCACGCGAGCATCAGCTTCCAGCGCGAGGAGCGGAGCACCGAGCCCGCGCTCGCCTCGGATCTCCTGCTCACGACGCACGAGCTCGCGCACCAGTGGTTCGGCGATCTGGTGACGGTGGCGACGTGGGACGACCTCTGGATCAAGGAGGGCATGGCGACGCTGCTCCAGCAGGAGGGCGTCCGCGCCTACACGGACGAGAGCGGCGCGGGCACGCTGAACGGCGACGAGCTCGGCCCCCGCGCGGGCGACGCCGTCCGCGACCCGTCGCTCGCGCCGGACGAGAAGTACACGAGCGGCCCCTACGACCGCGCGGCCTGGCTGCTCACCCAGATCCGCAGCCTCACCGGCGAGGACGCCTTCTGGTCGGCGCTCCGCGGCGTGCTCGCGGAGCGCCGCTTCGGGACGATCGGCACGGACGAGCTCCTCGACGCCTTCGCGCCGGCGCTCGGCCCGGAGGCGCTCGCCCGCGCGCGGCGCGCGGTCTCGGCCAAGGCGCTCCCGACGCTCGCCGTCGAGCCCGCGCCGTCGGGCGGGGCGTTCGTCACGCTGCGCGACCCGGAGGGCGCGCTCGTCGCCCCGCTGGAGCTCGCCTGGGTCTCCGGGGACGGCGTCACCCGCGTGCAGGCGCTCGCGCCCGGCGAGCGCGTCGAGGTCGCGCCCGCGCGCCCCTCCGAGCTCCTCGTCGTCGATCCGCAGGATCGCCACCCCGAGTGGGCCTTCCTCGGCACCGAGCGCGATCTCGAGGCCTACGCCGCGGCGCTCGCCCCGCGCCGCGTGCCGTCGGCTCCCGAGGCGGTCTCGCGCTTCCTCGACGTCGGCGGCGCGCACCAGCTCGCCGCGCTCCAGGGCGGCCTGCCCGCGGGGCTCGCGCCCGAGCAATTCGAGATCTTCCTGGAGGACCTCGACGGCGAGGCGGCCCGCGCCGTGGCGCTCGCCGCGGCGTGCGACGCCGCGAGCGCGCCGGGCCTCGACGCCGAGGTCCGCGGCGCGTGGTCGAGCGTGCTCGCCGGCCTCCTCGCCGGCGCCCCGCACAGCTACGGGCTCGACTACGTCGACAGCTACGCGGCGTGCGGCGCCGTCGTCTCGCCCGAGGAGCTGTTCGCCGAGGACTGGGCCCTCTTGCGGGGCGGGCTCGCGTGCGGCGGCGTCTCCGACGCGCGGCTCCAGTACCTCTCCAAGTTCAGGTTGTCGCCCGACGCGGCGCTCCGCACGTGGGGGCCGGTCGCGCTCGCGTCGGGCTCGGTGCGCGCGCGCGTCCTCGCGATCCGGCACCTCGCGACGTACCTGGAGGGGCTCGACCAGGCCGCCCTCCCCGCGTGGCGCGACTTCTTCGCTGGCGTGCTCGGCGTGACCGACGTCTCCGACGTCCTCGCCGCGGATCTCCGCGCCGTGGTGGCCTCTGCCGCGCCCACGGCGGCTGGCAACGAGGCAGCGCTCAGGGGCCTGACTCGGGTGCTTCGCGCGCCCGCGGCCCGCTCGGTCCACCCCGGCGCCGTCTGCGCGGCGTTCGCGTTGATGGGCGGTGACGAGCAGGCGTTCCGCCGCTTCGCCGCCGCCCTCGACGGCGCGGACTTGACCGATCGCGCCGCCGCCTTGCTGCGTTCTCCCGCCGACTGCCGCTGAGGCTTCGCGCCCCGCGACGCGTCTCCTGCGGCCAGCCTCGCGTCGAGGCGAGGCTGGCCGCCTGCGTCGAAAGCGGACGCTGCTATGCTCCTCTGCCCATGTCGGAGCTCATCCACCTTCTTCGCCAGAACGCCCCGGTCGCTCGCCTCGCGGAGTACCTCGATGGCCTGACGCACGACGAGCGCCTCCGCGCCCTCTCGACCACGACCCGCGCGGATCAGCGGTCGCTCTACGCCGCCGCGAGCCACTCCCCCCCGATCACGCTCGACTTCTTCGTCCCGGACGGCATCTCGCGACGTGTCGCGGTTCATCACCAGGGCAGGAACAGTCTTCCTCTCCCGTCGCCGTTCCGCTTCTTCGAGAAGCGTTTTGCCCGCCCCGAGGACGGCAGCGCCCGGCTCTTTGGTTACAACGAGGGTCTCACGCGCTCCTGGATCGGCCCTGGCTTCTTCGTCGCGGTCCCGACGGCCGGCAATCTGGCCTGGCAGGAGCGCGGCGCGGTGGTGATCGATTACTTCCAGGTCCCGGACGGCCCCGTGCCTGACGGCTGGCCCCAGGTCGTCCCCAACAGCAAAGGCCTCCAGGCCTTCGTATACAATGGAACGCGCGACTTCATGCGTCGGGTCTCCAAGGACGTATCCGTCGGCGCCGCCTTCAAGGGAGAGAAGGCGCTCGATCACTACTTCACGCTCTGTCGCACACCGTCGATCTAGCTAGTTCGGTCGCGTCCCCCCGCCCGAGAGCCGCGCGACCAGCCCCTTTCTCAGGAGCCCCACCTTGTTCCGCATCGCGGTCACCTGCTGCCGCATTCCGTCCGCCTGCTCCGCGAGGTCCACGATCCCCGCCGCCGTCGCCGCCTGAGCCAGCTCGCGCGCCTCGTCGGCGAGGCGCCCCATGCGCCCCTCGACCTCGTCCATGGTCGCCACCACCTCCGCGATCTGCTCGGGGCTCGTCGCCTCGCGCTGGCGCGCCGCCGCCTCCTGGACCAGCTGGTTGATGTTCCGCCCCTCCTCGCCGAGCGCCGCGAAGCGCTGAAACAGCTCCCCGAGCTGCTCCGCACACCGCTTGATCTCTTCCCCCCGCGCGGCCAGCGCCGTCGCCGTCGCCTCGTGGCGATCCCGCGCCGCGGCGATCGCCGCGATCAGCGACCCGAGCGCCACGCTCACGCGCTGCTGCGCCTCCGCGGCCTCGGTCATCGACTTCGCCGCGCGCTCGATCCCCTTGCGTGTGTCCAAGGACAGCCGCCGCGCCGACTCTGCGAGCTCCTCGAAGCGGATGAGCTCGCGCTCGAGCGCGCGCGCCGCCTCGGCGAGCTCGCCCCCGCCCTTGTTGTGCTCGTCATTCCCGCCCCCGCCGCGGCCGTTCTTCTCGCGCTTGTTCACGTTGTCCACTCTCGACCGCCCCTTGCGTCCGTCCGCGAGAGGCCCCCTGCATCCTGCACGATCCCCGGCCCGCGCGGCACCCCCTGCGCTCGCCCGGCGCGCGCTCCCCGCGCAGCGGCGCTGCCGAGCGAGGCGCGTCGCGGGCGCGCGACCGCCCGCGGCCCCCTGCGCCGGCCCGGGCAGCGTGGTATCGGATGGCTCCCTACGCCCGCATCCGGTACCCTCACGATCCAGCGCCCTCGCGATCTGTTGTCTCCATGAGAACGAAGAACAGCAGCCGCGCCAGGCGGCCATCCAGCAGGAACAAGAAGCCAGCGACTGCGCAGGTCGCACCCAAGCTGGAGGGTCGTACGCCCGGCCCCGTCGCCCAGAGCGCCGGGGCCGGGCCCGCCCACGAGCAGCTCGCCCAGGCTGGCCCCACCTACGTCGTCGGGATCGGCTCCTCCGCGGGGGGCCTCGAGGCGCTCCGGATCCTGATTGGCGGCCTGAAGGCCGCCGATCGGATGAGCCTGGTCATCGTGCAGCACCTCGCGCCGCAACATCGGAGTCGGCTCGTCGAGATCATCAGCCACTCCACCACCCTGAGCGTCAAAGAGGTCTCCGAGGGCGAGGTCCTCTGCGCGAACACGGTCTATGTGACCCCGCCCAACGCAGACGTGGTGGTCGACGGCCAAGTCCTCCTCCTGCGGCAGCCCGAGACAAAGGTCGGTCCGAAGCCCTCGGTCGACCTGTTCTTCAAGTCGATCGCCGAGCACTACGGCGAGAACGCCATCGGCGTCGTCCTCTCGGGCACCGGGTCGGACGGCGCGCAGGGCGTCCGCGCCATCAAGGCCGCCGGCGGGGTCACCATCTGCCAGACCCCCGAGTCGGCCAAGTACGACGGGATGCCGCGCGCCGCGAAGCAGACCGGCGCCGTCGACCTCGAGCTCGGCCTGGAGGAGATGGCCAATCGGCTCAGCAAGTTCAACGAGCTCGCCGGCCGCTCCGACCAGCCGGACGCCTCGCTCCGGCAGCTCAGCCTGAGCCAGCAGGACCCGTATCACAGCATCCTCACCTTCCTGGAGAAGGCGAGCCGGGTCAACTTCGCCCAGTACAAGCAGACCACCGTCCGCCGGCGGATCGAGCGGCGCGTCATCGCCACGCGCTGCGAGTCGCTCGAGGCCTACGCCGACTACCTCCGCGCGCGCCCCGAGGAGGGCAGGCTCCTCTTCCAGGACGTCCTGATCTCGGTGACGTCGTTCTTCCGCGACGAGGCCTCGTTCAAGGCCCTCGCGGCCTCCATCGCAGAGCGGATCGACAAGAAGCGCACCGGCGACAGCTTCCGCGCCTGGGTCGTCGGCTGCGCCACGGGCGAAGAGGCGTACTCGATCGCCATCCTCGTGTTCGAGGCGCTCGCGAAGGCGAACAAGCAGCTCAACGTCCAGATCTTCGCGACGGACATCGACGAGCAGGCGATGTCCGTCGCGCGCAAGGGGCTCTATCAGAAGGCCTCGGTCGCCGACATCCCCTCCAAGCTGCGCTCCAGGTACTTCGACGAGCAGGACCAGTGGTTCAGGATCAAGGACTACGTCCGCGACGCCATCGTCTTCGCGCGCCACGACGTCGCCCAGGATCCGCCGTTTCTCAAGCTGGATCTCGTCTCGTGCCGCAACGTCCTCATCTACTTCAACCCCCACCTGCAGGAGCACACGCTCAAGACGTTCCATTTCGCGATGGACGACCAGGGCGCCCTGTTCCTCGGCAAGTCCGAGTCGGCGACGACCGTGAGCGACCTGTTCGAGCTCACGGACAAGAACGCGAAGATCTTCGCCCGGTCCGGCAAGAAGGGCGACCTCCCGCGGTCGTACTCTCGGCAGGAGTTCAACCGCGAGAGCGCGCTCATCACGAAGGATCGCCAGTCCACCACGGCGATGGACCTCTTCACCGCCATGGTGAACGGCTTCGCGCCGGACTCGGTCCTGGTCGACGACGACCACCGGGTGCGGCACGTCTTCGGGAGCGCCAACCGGTACCTGAACTTCCCGAAGGGCGAGCCCACCGTCTCGATCCAGAAGCTGCTCCCGTCCGACGTGGCGATCGAGCTCTCCGCGCTGCTCCACCGGGCCGAGCGGTCGGGCCACGCCGCGAAGGGCGACCACCGGCACACGTTCGTCGTCGACCGCGAAGAGAAGAAGCTCCAGCTCACCGTCGTGCCGCTCCCGTCCGACGGCGGGACCGAGTTCATCGTCTGCTTCAGCCAAGCGCACGACCCGCCCCGCCCCGCGAGGGCGACCGCGAGCGGCTCCCGCCTCGCGCCGGAGGAGCAGATCCGGCGGCTCGAGCAGGAGCTCGCGGCGGCGCGGGAGCGCCTCCAGACCATCATCGAGGAGCACGACACCGCGAGCGAGGAGCTCCAGGCCCTCAACGAGGAGCTCCAGTCCTCCAACGAGGAGCTCCAGTCCACCAACGAGGAGCTGGAGACAACGAACGAGGAGCTCCAGTCGGCGAACGAGGAGCTGACGACGCTGAACCAGGAGATCAACGTCAAGTCGTCCGAGCTCATGACGCTCAACCAGCGGCTCGTCGCGATCCAGAACGCGATCGCCTATCCGCTCCTCGTCGTCGACAAGAACCTCCGCCTCACCGACTACAACCCCGCGTCTCGCCACCTGTTCCGCATCTCGGAGGTGGACCGCGGCCAGCACCTCCGCGCCGCCCTCGCGCACCTGAGCGTCGAGGCCGTCCTCGATCTCGTCGTCGAGAGCCTGCGCGAGCGGCGGCCCATGAGGCTCCAGATCGAGGTCCTCGACCGGCACTTCGAGGCGCGCATCCAGCTCATCGCGGGGTCGAAGGGCGAGGTGGACGGGGCCGTCGTGAGCTTCGTCGACAACACCGAGCTCGTGCACGCGCTCACGCAGAGCCGGGTCAGCAAGGAGCGGCTCTCCGCCATCCTCGACAACACGCCGGCGCTCGTGACCATGAAGGACTCGATCGGCGCCTACGTCTACGTCAACCAGCGCTTCTGCGACGTCCTCGGGCGCTCCGAGAAGGACGTGCTGGGGAAGACGGACGAGGAGCTGTTCGGCCCGAAGGCCGGCAGCGCGCTGCGGGAGCGCGATTTCGAGGTGCTGAAGAGCCGGTCGCCCATGTGGCTGGAGGAGAGCCTGCATGTGGGCGGCAAGCTCCGCTACTGGCTCTCATCGAAGTTCCCCCTGCTCGACGACCGGCGCACCGCCCAGTCTGTCTGCGCCATCGCGCTCGACATCACGGAGCGGGTGCTCCAGGAGCAGCACCTCAAGGTCTTCAAGAAGGTCGTCTCCGCGTCGAACGCCGGCCTCGCGATCCTCGAGTCGGACCAGGGGCGCTACCGGGTGACCTTCGCCTCGAACGAGTTCGCCGACAAGGTCGGCACGGGCGAGCCCGAGGTCCACGGCCTCGCGCTCGACGAGCTGCTCGGCCTCGTCCTCCGCGGCACGGAGTCGCCGCGCATCGCCGATGTCTCGGAGGCGGCCCGCCAGAAGCCGCTCGCGTCGTTCACCATCAACCTGGCGGAGCGGACGGGCGGCGAGCTCTGGATCGAGCTCAGGACGGCCACGGTCAGCTTCGGCGGCGAGGAGCCGAGCTATCTCATCCTCCTCATCTTCGACATCACACAGCGGGTCCAGGCGCAGCGGCTCATCCTCTCCCAGCAGGAGGAGCTCTCGAGGTTCAGCAAGCTCGCGTCGCTCGGCGAGGTCGCGGCCGGGATCTCCCACGAGATCAACACGCCGCTCAACGTGATCACCACGAAGACCGATCTCCTGAAGCGGCTCGCGGAGCGGGGGCAGCTGGAGAAGGAGCGCCTCGCCCGCGTCGCGACCGAGATCGACGGCATGGTCGAGAACATCACCAACGTGATCTCCGGCCTCCGGTCCATCACCCGGATGGAGTCCGAGAAGCTCCGCCCTCACAACGTCCAGGAGCTCATCCGGGAAGCCGTCCGCGTCAGCGGCTTCCGGCTCCAGCAGGCGAGCGTCCAGCTGAGCTTCGATCTGCCGCGGGAGGAGCTCGTCATCGACTGCTACCCCGTCCAGATCGTCCAGATCCTCATCAACCTGATCAACAACGCCGTCGAAGCCATCTCGGCGCTCCGGGAGCGATGGATCCGGATCGAGGCGCGCCCGTCGGACGGCAGGGTCCACGTTCGCGTGATCGACAGCGGCAAGGGGATCGATCCCGCGCTCGCGGAGAAGATCATGACCCCGTTTTTCACGACGAAGAAGGAGGAGCACGGCACCGGCCTCGGCCTCAGCCTCTCGCGGAACATCGCGCACCACCACAGAGGCGACCTGCGGCTCGTGACGGAGCACAAGAATACGTGCTTCGAGCTGGAGCTGCCCCAGCGGCAGGTGTGAGCCCGCCCGCCGGCCAGACGCTCACCTGGGGTCGCCGCGGGCTCGCGCCGCTGCCGGACGCCGCGCTGGCCTCGTCCCCACGGCCGGCCGAATCGGCTTGAACCCGCGGCGATCTCGCCTGGACTACGTGTTCTCATGTAAGGCAGTACCTTACTCTCGGCCTCGCCCAGGGTGCCGAGGCCGCGCCGGAGCCGCCCAGCGCTTCGAGCGGGACACGACGCGGGATTTTGGAATCCTCGACGTCTGCCACACGAGCTGCTAGTCCGTCGTGAATGCCCGGCGTGAACATCGACACGCAGGTCGGATTGGTGGTGGGAGCATGCTCCTGAACATCATCATCGTCGAGGACAGCGAGGAGCTGTGTGAAGGATGGCAGGACATCCTCTCGCTCGACGGCCATCGCGTGCACTGCTTCCTCAACGGCAGGAATGCCCTCGAGAACCGGGCGCTCATCATGCAGGCCGACGTCCTGGTCACTGATTATTACTTGCCGGACATCAATGGATTGACGCTGGTCTCCAACGTGCGGAAGATCCGCGACGACCTCCCGATCATCCTCCTCACCGGCACGCGCGATCTGGCGATCCGAGAGAGCCTCCGTCAGGTGGAGAACGCGATGTTCCTGAGCAAGCCGATCAGGATAGAGCAGCTGGAGCGCAGCATCCGAGAGCTCATCGCCGCCTCGTCGAAGGCCCCGGCCGTCGATGCCGACAAGGCCGCCTCGTCCAAGGCCCCCGCCGTCGATGCCGACAAGGTGGACCGGACGCCCTCCTCGCCGTACTGAGCCGCGCGCTCCGGACGCGGGCGGCCTCGCGGGCGGGCGGCCTCGCGGGCGGGCGGCCTCGCGAGCGGGCGGCGCTCGCGAGGGTGAGCGCGTGAGGGCCCTCTGCCCCGCCTGTCGCACCTTCCGGAAGGACGCCGCCGTTTCGCGTGCGGCGGTTGCTAGGACCGGTGTACTGTATCAAAACGGCGGACCGTACGTCGGACGGACCTCGGAGGAACCGATGCGAAGCGCGTTGCTCGTCCTCGTCGGAGCTCATGCCCTGCTGGGCTGCGGGGTGGCGTCGCAGAGAGAGCCAGCAACCGACGCCGATCCCGCGCACCTCCGGAGCGCTGCCCCGATCGCGGTCCCGGAGGGCTCGATCCGAGAGGCGCGCGCCGCCCTGCCCCCGCCCGAAGAGGCCCCCCGGCCGTCGCCTGCGGAGGCCTTCCTACCTTCGCCTGAGAAATCCCCGCTGCCGTCGCCCGAGGAGGCCCTCCTGCCGTCGCCCGAGGAGGCCCTCCTGCCGTCGCCGGTAGAGAAGGAGCGCGCTGCGCTGCGCTCGCCCGGGAGCCGGCTCGCCCGCGACGCCGCGCCCGAGCCCGCGAAGGAGCGCGCCCCCGTCCCCTCGCCCTCGAAGGAGCGCGCCGCGGACAAGGCGCGCGCCCCTGCGGCCTCGCCCTCGAAGGAGCGCGCCGCGCGCTCGATCGAGGCCGATTGCAAGGCGCTCGGCCCCGAGGTGCAGAAGGCCTCGCGGATGATCGAGGTCCTCCGGGAGTCCGACCTGAGCACGCCCCCCGAGGTGCTGCTGCGGATCGCGGATCGGCTCGACCTGTGGGCCGGCGCCGCCGCGGTCCGCGCCGCCGATCCGGAGCTCGCCCGCGAGGCCAGGGACATCCAGGAGAGCTTCGCCCGCACGAGCACCGCGGTCCGCAAGCTGCGGGCGTCGCTCATCCTCAACGACCGCACCCCGAAGAAGGCGGGCGCCGCGCGCGCCGGGCTGGAGCGGGAGCTCGACAAGGGCGCGAAGGTCGTGCGGGGCATCGCCGGCCGTTGCAAGAGCAACCCCTATGAGCCGATCAAGGGCAAAGCCCACATCCCGCCGCACGTCGTGCGGCGCGTCGTCCAGGAGAACTTCGGCGCCATGCGCGCCTGCTATGAAAAGGGCGTTCGCGCGAATCCAAAGCTCGAAGGGCGGATACCCGTGCACCTCGTCGTCGACGGCCAGGGCAAGGTGACGTACGCGGGCGACGCCGACCACCCGCCCGCCGACGCGCCCCTCCTCATCGCGCTCCCCTCGCCCGGCGCGGCGGCGCCGTCCTCGCCCGCCCCGCCGCTCCGCGACCCCAAGGTCGTCGGCTGCGTGCTCGACGTCTTCCGCGGCCTCCGATTCCCCTCCGCCACGGATCGCAAGAGCGTCGCCACGGTGGTCTATCCGGTCGTCTTCGGTGTGGACGATAACCGCTCTTCGGCCACGTCCTCCAGGTGACGCAGAGCGCAATCGCGGGCGGCGGCGCGCTGGACATCTGCCGTCCGAGCGGGGCCGGCGCCAAGCACGCTCGCGGCCGGACGTGCAAAGTTATTTCCTTCTCAGGAGCCAGAGGGTAAGCATTTCCCTGATGAAGCTCTCGCTCACCGAGCTCCAGGACATTCGCCGCACCCTCGCGGCCCGCATCGTCTTCGGCCTCTCCACGCCCGGCACCGAGATCGCCGCGCTCCCCGCCTACCTCGCGCCGCCGCCGGAGGGGATGACCGGCCGCGCCGTGGTGGTCGACGCCGGCGGCACGAACCTGCGCGCCGCGATCGTGGAGCTCCAGCCGGGCGGCGTGTCGCGCATCGTCGCCGGGCCCGCGCCGGCGAAGTTCCCGGGCGGGCCCGAGGTCGCGGGCGACGCCTTCTTCGATGTGCAGGCGGAGCTGGTCGAGCGCCTCGGCGCCGTGCAGGGCCTGCCGGTGGGCTACTGCTTCTCGTATCCGTCGGAGACGCTGCCGTCGCTCGACGCGCGGCTGCTCCGCTGGACCAAGGGCGTCCAGGTCGCGGGGGTCGAGGGCACGTGCGTGGGCGAGCGGCTCGGCCGGGCGCTCGCCGCGCGGAAGCTCCGGCCCGGCCCGGTCCGGGTGCTGAACGACACGGTGGCGAGCCTGCTCGGCGGCGCGTTCGCGCACGGCGGGGCCTCGCCCGCGGCGTTCATCGGCCTCATCGTGGGGACGGGGACCAACATGGCCACGTTCCTCCCCGCCGGTCGGATCCCGAAGCTCAAGACGGGGCACTTCGTCGCGCCGATGGCCGTCAACCTCGAGAACGGCAACTTCAACCCTCCGCACCTCCAGCCCTTCGACGCGGAGGTCGACGCGAGCTCGGAGAACCCTGGGGCGCAGCGCTTCGAGAAGGCGGTGTCCGGGGCCTACCTGCCGCGGCTCTTCGCGCGGCTGTGCCCGGACCACGCCCCCCTGACCAGCTCTGCGGACCTGGTGCGGCTCCGCGACGAGGGCACGGGGGACGCGCGGCGGGTCGCCGGCGACCTGCTGCAGCGCTCGGCCGACCTCGTGGCGGCGGCGCTCGCGGCGGTCGCCGACGTGCTCGAGAGCCCCCCGGGGGTCGGCGTCCTGGCGGAGGGCAGCCTCTTCTGGGGCGATCCGCGCTACGCGCCGCGGGTGCAGGAGACGCTGCGCGGCCTCCTCGGCGCGCGCGTCGAGCCGCGGATCGCCCGGCTCGAGCACGTCAACCTGATCGGGTCGGCCTGCGCCGCGCTGTTCGCCTGATCGGCCGCGCGCGTCGCCCCCGCTCGGCGTGTCCCGGCCGGCGAAGGGCGCGCCGGGGCAGGCCGTGCCAGGGCTGAGCGGCGGCCGCGGAAGCCGCCGTTCTCCAGTGTTTCCAGGAAGTTTCCGCAAGGGATCGCGGTGGCGTCCGGCGCGGCAGCGCGACGTTGCCACGGGCGGCCTGAAGCGGCAGAATCGCACATTTCTGGCCGTATTCGCCGTTTAGGACCACCATGGCGCAGCGTTGACCCCGAGGAAGGAGCTCGGCCGGTGATGTGTGGAACAGCAGCATGCTTCGGCGTTGCCGGGCCGGATGGGCGGGCGGGGCGCCTCCGGTCGTCGCGGGCGGGCCCCGGTAGCCGGAATGGCTATTGTCATTAGAGAGATGCTCCCGTCGAACCGCAGATTTGCGTTCCGAAGGCAGCCGCACCTGCTCGACGACAGCGGGAGCGTCGGCGTGTGGATCACGCAGCCGGCGGGCATGGTCGTGCAGCTCCTGCGGGAGACGGCGGCGACGGGCGAGCTGGCGCGGTTCATCTCGGTCGACGCGTACCAGAAGCTCGTGGGCGTGATGCGCCCGGGGGAGCGGGCGTACTTCATCTACGACATGGCGCTCATGGTGCGCTACGAGACCGAGGCGCGCGTGATCCTGACGCAGTGGGGGCTCAGCGTGCGCGACCGGATCGAGCACATCGTGGTCCGCCCGCCGCCCGAGATGAACAAGCTGGGGCGCATGGGGATCCAGACGATCGCGGCGGCGATGAGCCTGGCGGGGGTGCAGCTCGACATCATGGACGACCTCGAGCCGTTCCTGCGCGAGCGGAACCTGCGGCCGCGGATCAGCCTCACCTGAGGCGAGGCCTCGCCGGGCCGGCGGCCTGGCCGGCCCCGCTCAGGCCTGCGCCATCAGGATGCGGTCGCGGGGGCGGTCAGTGGCCGCCGCCGGTCCCCTTGATCTCGAGCTGAGGACGGGAGGGGTGGGGCCAGTCGAGGTGGAAGAACTTGCCGCGCGGCTGATCCGTGCGCTCGTAGGTGTGGGCGCCGAAGTAGTCGCGCTGCGCCTGCAGGAGGTTCGCGGGCAGGTGGGCCGCGCGGTAGCCGTCGTAATACGACAGGGCCGACATGAACGCCGGCGCCCAGACGCCGTTCTGCGCGGCGATCGAGACCACCTTGCGCCAGTTGGCCTGACCCAGCTTGATCTGATCGTTGAAGTACGGGTCGAGCAGGAGATTCGTCAGGCCAGGATTGCGCGTGTACGCCTCCGTGATCTTCTGGAGGAACCGCGCGCGAATGATGCATCCGCCGCGCCAGATGCTCGCGATCGTGCCGAAATCGAGCTTCCACTTGTACTCCGCCTGGGCGGCGGCCATGAGCTGGAAACCCTGAGCGTAGGCGCAGATCTTCGAGCAATACAGGGCGTCGCGGATCGCCGTGATCGTCCCCTGCCGATCCTTGACCGGGACCGGCGTGGGCCCCGAGAGGTGCTTCGAGGCCTCGACGCGCTCGTCCTTGAGCGCCGAGAGGCAACGGGCAAACACCGCCTCGGCGATGGCGTTCGCGGGGATGCCCATGTCGAGCGCATTGCCGCTCGTCCACTTGCCGGTGCCCTTCTGCCCCGCCGTGTCGAGGACGAAGTCGACGAACGGCTTGTCCTTCTGGACAGGGTCCTTCTGCTGGAGGATGTCCGCGGTGATCTGGATGAGGTACGAGTCGAGATCGCCGCTGTTCCACTCGGCGAACACCCGCGACATCTCGTCCTTCGACAGCCCGAGCAGCCCGTCGAGGAGCGTGTACGCCTCGCAGATGAGCTGCATGTCGATGTACTCGATGCCGTTGTGGACCATCTTCACGTAATGGCCCGCGCCGTTCGGCCCGATGTATGCGGTGCAGGGGACGCCGCCCTCCACCGGCTTGCCAGGGGCCGCGCCCTCGATCGGCTTGCCGGTCGCAGGGTCGACCTTGGCGGCGATCGCGCGCCAGATCGGCTCCAGGTGCTTCCAGGACTCGGGATCGCCGCCCGGCATCAGCGAGGGGCCGAAGCGCGCCCCCACCTCGCCGCCCGACACGCCCGAGCCGAAGAACTTGCACTGCTGCGCGTACTCCTGCTCCCGACGGATGGTGTCCGTCCAGAGCGAGTTGCCCAGATCGACGACGATATCGTCCGGCTCGACGCCCGCCTCGATGAGCTGCTTGACCACCATGTCCACCGGCGGACCGGCCTTGACCAGGATCACCGCCTTGCGCGGCTTCTTCAGGGCGCGGACGAAGTCCTTCAGCGTCTCGCAGTAGACCAGGCCGCCGGGGGTGCTCGGGTTCCTCGCGACGAAGTCCTTCGCGACCTGCACCGTGCGGTTGTACACGGCCACCTTGAACCCGTGGTCGGCCATGTTGAGCGCGACGTTCTCGCCCATGACGGCCAGCCCGATCATGCCGATGTCGCAGCTGGATGTGGCATCATTCATCCCGGTTCTTCTCCTTCACGCGTTGCTCATGCTCCGTCAGCGACCGCTGTCTCGCGCTGTCTTGCGCGGATCGAACGGCTCAGCAAGGCCTCGGCCCGCGCGCCGTCAATCTCGTTGGGTCGGCTGGCAGCCACGGCCGCGCATTCTGAGCAGGCCGGCGGCGCGGCGTCCAGTGCGCTCGTGAACGGACGCCGCGCCTGCACGCCAGCCACGCCAGCCACGCCGGCGACGCGCGGAGGCGGCGCGCGCCTCGCCCCGCGCGGCCGGCGTGGAGGCGCCTCGCGCGCGCGCCTCGCCCCGCGCGGCCGGCGTGGAGGCGCGCTCGCGCGCCGTGGTAGGCTCGCGCCGGTGCGACCGGGCCCGGCGCTCGTAGGCCTCCTCCTCGCCGCAGCCGCGGCCTCGGCGTGCGTCCCCGCCACGTACAACGTCCGCGCGGCGCGCGCCTTCGCCAACGAGGACGCCCGCCGCGCGATCGTCGACGACCGCGCGGCCGATCTGGAGCGCGCGGTCTGGCTGGCGGACGAGGTCCTCGCGAACACCCCCTACTCCCCGGGCGACGCGTGGGTCGCGGCGCTCCGGCTCGACGACGACGAGGGCGAGCGGCTCCGCGAGCGCTTCGAGGAAGCCGCGCCGTACGACGGGGAGCACGAGGTCCCGCTCGCCAAGCTCTACCGCGTGAAGCTCGACGAGGCGCTCGCCCGCGCGGCGGCGCCTCGGCCGGCGCCGCCCGCGTTCGCGCGGCTCTTCGACGCGCTGGCGGCGCTCGCGGCGCTCGTTCCTACGGCGCCCCCGCCCGCGGCGCCCCCGCCCGCCTCCAGCGCCGCGGGCCGCCTGCCGGCCGCGTGGCAGGCGCTCGCGGAGCACGCGCGGGCGCTCGCCGCCGAGGAGCGGAGCGTCGAGCGGCTGTCGGCCGGAAGGCCCCTCGGCGCGCCCGACACGCCCGAGATCGCCGCCGCCAAGGGGAGGGTCGCCGCGCGGCGGCGGGCGCTCGCCGGAGCGCAACGGGACATCGCGGCCGCGGCCGCCGAGCTCCGCGCGGCGAGCGCGGGGCAGGAGCCCGCCGCGACCATCGCGCGCGACGCCCTCCGCGTCACGTCGTTCCTCCTGCGGATGCACACCGAGGCGCTCGCCGTGGCGCCGTACGTCGTGAAGCAGGCCCGGCGCGTCGCGCGCGGCGAGCCGGGCTACGGGGCCACGGCGGCGCGCGCGGAGGCGCTCTCCAGGGTCCTCGAGGAGCAGCGCGAGGCGCTCTCCGCCTGCGCCGAGGCGCTCGCCGTGCCGGCGCGGACGCCGCTCGAGGACACGGCGGGCTTCGAGATGCAGGAGAGCCTGCTCGAGCAGGGCAGGGCGATCAGCCTCGACGCCGTCCACCTCCAGCTGAAGAGCGACGTCGAGCTCCTCTTCTTCCACCAGCTCGCGAGCCCGAGCTCCTCGGGCGGTATCAACGATTACCGGGGCAGGACGCGGCGGCTCGCCTACGACGTCGATCCCGTGTTCATGGTCGGCGGCCGCGCGCTGCTCACGTACGACTTCGAGCACGTGCGCAACGCCGCGCGCCTCAACGCCGGGTTCAAGACGGACCGGCTGTTCTCGTCGGGGGGCGACATCGCGTACGACAGCTCGCTCGGGAAGCTGATCGGCCTGAACGGCTTCGCGAGCGACGTCTTCGACATCGGCGCCGACCTCGTCGGCATCAGCACGAGCCTCAAGATCGCGCGGTTCACCTCGGGGAACGTCACCGAGCTCGCCGTCGATCCGGCGACCGGGCGCGACGCCGGCGCCGTGGCGAGCGCGCCGTTCCAGCTCCTGGTCCGCCAGATCGACGTCGGCTTCGACGTGACGAAGCTCTTCCCGGAGGCCGCGGACGATCTCTACCTCGAGGAGCTGCTCGTCGGCTTCCGGTACATGGATTACAAGCTCCCGCGCATCTTCTATGCCCTCCGCGAGCGGGAGCCGGGCACCGGCGATGTTTACGTCTTCGAGCGGCAGAGCCCTGCTCAGAGCGTGACATCGCGCTTCTACCAGGGCGGCTTCAGCCTGCGGATGGGCAACGGCGAGTGGCCGCGGCTCGCGCCGTTCGGCGACCTCGGCCTCTACGGCGGCGCCGGACCGGTGCGCTACGCCTTCCCGGCGGATCTCGCGGTCCCGGGCGGCCCGCGCGAGGTCGACGAGGCGACGATGATCGCGCTCTCCGGCAACCTGTCCGTGGGGCTCCGGCTCCGGCTGACGTCGTACCTCAGCCGGCTCCGCCTGTTGACCGAGCTGTCCTACAACGTCGAGGCGGTCGGCCAGGGCATCGTGTCCAGCATCCACGCGACGAGGCGCGGAGACGAGACGACCTACACGGTCGGCCGCAAGATCGACATCGGCGGCTTCGACCTGTTCCACGGGCCCCGCCTGCTCGCGGTGCTCGTGCTCTGAGGCGGGTCGCCGCCGCCGGAGGCGCTGCCCTGCCCGGGCGAAGCGGCGCCGGCGCCCGGCGGGACATCGGCGGCGTGAGCCGCGTCGATTCGATAGCAGGAGACGTCGCTCCAGACTTCGAATTCTTCCACGGCATCGTAACTGAGCTGGTGGGCGTGGAGCTCGGCCATGCCGAGATCGAGCTGGGCAAGCGGCGCAACACGGCGGCAGCACGACGGCGACACGGCGAAGAGAGCGCACGGATCGCGCCAGCGCCGCCTACACCGGCCGAGCGCTGTAGGCGGACATGCGACGATCATTCCTGGATGCAGCCGTCCGACCTCATGGTGTAAGCTCGATCGACGCGGTGGACCCATGTCGCTGAACTTCATCGAGGGGAGGCTGTTTGCAGGGAGGTACCGCGTCGTGCGCTGCATCGCGACCGGAGCGATGGGCGCGGTCTACGAGGTCGTGCACATCGAGACGGAGCGCCGTCGGGCGCTCAAGGTGATGCACCCGCACCTCGCCGAGAACCCCGAGTTCCACGCCCGGTTCAAGCTCGAGGCGCGGGTCGCCGCCCGCATCGCCACCGAGCACATCGTCGAGGTGTTCGACGCCGGGATCGACCCGGAGACCGGGATGCCGTTCCTGGTCATGGAGCTGCTCCGCGGCGAGGAGCTCAGCAAGCGCATCCGCCGCCTCGGGCGCCTGTCGCCGGAAGAGGCCGTCGCCTACCTGCGCCAGACGGCGATCGCCCTCGACAAGACGCACGCCGCCGGGGTCGTCCACCGCGATCTAAAGCCGGCGAACCTGTTCCTGGCGGCGTTCGGCGACGACGACGAGTTCCGCATCAAGGTGCTCGATTTCGGCATTGCCAAGCTCGTCGCGGAGACCGCGCTCGACTCGGCGACGACCGCGGCCCTCGGGACGCCGCTCTACATGGCGCCTGAGCAGTTCAGCGGCGCGTCCATCTCGAAGGCCGCCGACCTCTTCGCGCTCGGCATGATCGCGTACACGCTCCTCGTCGGCAAGGCCTACTGGCTCAACGACATGCGGGAGTTCAGCAACACGCTCGCGTTCGCGGTGATCGCGATGTACGGCCCGCAGGAGCCCGCGTGCGCGCGCGCGACGGCCGACGGGGTGGAGCTGCCCCCGGCCTTCGACGCGTGGTTCGCGAAGGCGACGGCGCGCGACCCCGAGGCGCGCTTTCCGACCGCATCCGCCGCGGTCGAGGCGCTCGCCGAGGTCTTCGACATCGCGCCCGCGCCGGCGAAGTCGTCGCGCCTGTCCGTGTTGGACACGCCGCTCCCGCGTGCACACCAGGGGCCCGCTTCATCGGTGCCGGCGCCCGCCCAGTCCTCCAACACGGGCCTGGAGACGAGGGTCGCCGCCACGTCGCCGCGGAGCTGGTCCACGGTCGCGATCGCGGCCGTCGCCCTGATCGGCGGCGGCGCCATCGCCTTCGCCTCGCTGGGCGGGGGCGCGCGCTTTGCCCCGGGTGGCGCCGGCGCGGCCGACGCGCCGGCGGCCCTGGCGGCACCCGCCCCGCCGATCTCCACACCGCCCTTCCCATCGGCCGTGCCGGTGCCCGCTCTCCGCGAGGCCTCCGGGCCGCCCGCAGCGCCAAATCTCGCGGCGCCCGCGACGCCCGCGCCGCACGAGGACGGCGACGTGGCGCCCGTCGCCGCGGCAGCGTCCGCGAGCGCGAACGACGCGCTTCCGCCGCCTCGCGCGACGCCGCACCCTCGCGCCACGGCGCCTTCCAGCGCAGCGCCGTCGTCCAGCGCAGCGCCGCCTTCCAGCGCAGCGCCACCTTCCAGCGCAGCGCCGTCGTCCAGCGCAGCGCCGCCTTCCAGCGCAGCGCCGTCGTCCAGCGCAGCGCCGCCTTCCAGCGCAGCGCCGCCTTCCAGCGCAGCGCCGTCGTCCAGCGCAGCGCCGTCGTCCAGCGCGGCGCGCACGCCGGCGCCGCCGACGTCCTCCTCGGCCAAGCCCCGGGAATCGCTCTACTCGGCGGACTGACGCAGCACCCGCGCCGACGCGGCGACGGCGGAGGGCCGTTTTCTTGCCTGCGGCGATACCAGGAATGGTATCTCATGCATCCACCGATGCGCTTCGCCTGGTCTGCGCCTGTAGTGAGCGGATTGCTGAGCATTGCTCTCACCGCTCCGGCGAGCGCGCAACCCGACACCGTGGCCGTGGCCGAGTCGCTCTTCAACCGCGGTCTCGCGGACATGCTGGCGGGCCGGCATTCGAAAGGCTGCCCTGCCCTCGCCGAGAGCTATCGGCTCGATCCTCGCCCAGGTCGGCTGTTCACCCTCGCCGAGTGCGAGGCCCAGTGGGGGCGCATCGCCACCGCCGTTGCGCGCTACAACGACTTTCTGGCGCTGTATTCCCGCATGTCGGAGGCCGAGAAGCTCCAGCAGATCGAGCGCTACAAGGTCGCGATCGAGCAGCGCGACACGCTCGCGCCGCTCGTGCCGCAACTCACGCTGTCGCTGCCGGACGACGCGCCCGCGGGCACGGTCGTGCAGCGCGACGGCATCACCCTCGAGGGGCCTGCCCTCGGCATTCCGCTCCCCGTCAACCCGGGAGAGCACGTCGTGACGACGAGGGCGCCGGGGGGGCCGCTGCACGAGGTGCGGTTCACGATCGACAGGTCCGACGCGAAGACAATCGCGCTCGAGGTGCAGCTCCCCCCCGAGGCGCCTCCGCCCGACAAGCCGGCGGCTCGGCCGCCCGACCCGCTCGGCGCGCCGCCCGCGAACGGCGCGAAGGGCGCCGCGGGGGCCCCGCAGGGGTCCGGGCCCAGCGGCCAGCGCGTCCTGGCGTACGTGGCGGGCGGGCTCGCGGTGAGCGGGCTGATCGTCGGCTCGGTGACCGGATGGATGGCGCTCAACGAGAGCAGCCGCGCGAACAAGGATTGCAAGGACGTCGGCCCCGGCGTGGCGGAATGCGACACCGCCGTCGCGAAGGCCGCCGGCGACCGCGCGAAGGACCTGGGGACGGTGAGCACGATCGGCTTCAGCGCCGGGGCGGCGCTCGCGGGCGCGGCGGTGCTGCTCTTCCTGACGGAGCCGTCCCCGTCCGGCCCGCAAGCCAGCGCCGCGCGCCGCCTGCAGGCCGGGACGGTGAGCTGGTCGCTGCTCGCCGGGCCGAGCGGCGGCGGCGTCGCGGTCCAGAGCCGGTGGTGAGCCAGCCCGCGCCCGTCGCCGCCGGCGCAACCGCGCCGTAACGCCGCGCCCGCGGCGCCCATCACGCTGCGCATGTCCGCGCGGCCGCGGCGGGCTCACGTCGCCTTGCGCCCCGCTTGCACCCAGGTTGCGGCGTCGCCTTGCACCCCGCTTGCACCCAGGTTGTGGCGTCGATGCAGGTGAATCCACGTCGGGATCTCCCCGACGCGTCGAAAACGTGCGCTTCGTCGGTGGACACGATGGACAGGATCCGGTGTAGCATCAATAAAAAACTACAGGCCGGCGCGCCCGGGCGGGAAGGTATGGCGATGAGGAAAGGACAATTCATGATCACGAAGACCACGATGGCCATGTTCGGGCTCGCGGCCTCTGGGCTGCTCGCGGGCTGCACGGAGACGCTCGACTCGAAGCAGATCCGCACCGGAGGGATCTCGGCGACGCTGGAGGCGACCGCCGAGAGCGCGTCGTCGACGAGCGTGAAGGCCACCCTCAAGGCGGGCGGCGACGAGAGCAACACCTACGTCATCCTGAGCACGGGCGACCGGATCTCGGCGACGGCGGACGGCGAGGAGGTCGAGATGTCCTCCGAGGACCCCGGTGTCTACGTGGCCCACTTCAACCTCGGGGAGGGAGGCACCGAGTTCACGGTGCGGCTGGACCGCGAGGACGACGACGACGCGCCGAACAACACCGGGACGCTCCCCGACCCGTTCGACCTCGAGGCGCTGCCCAAGGATCCGGTCCCGCGCGGCGAGGACCTCACGATCACGTGGGCGCCGAGCGGGTCGGGCGACGACATGGTGATCCACGTCGACGGCAAATGCATCTTCTCCAAGACGTTCGATGTCGGGGGCGATCCTGGGACGTACACCATCGGCGCGGACGAGCTGGAAGCGACGAGCTCGCAGAAGCCCGAGAGCTGCGATGTGGACGTCGTGATCAGCCGCACGCGCAGCGGCGCGACGGACAAGACCCTGGACCCGGAGAGCTCGTTCGAGCTGAGCCAGGTCCGGCAAGGCCGCTTCACCTCGGCGCCCTGAGGCGCCCTCCCTGCGCCTACCGGCAAGAGGCGACGTCGTCAGATCCAGACATCGAACGCCTGGCCCGGCTCGGAAAAGAACGCTGACGTCTCAGCCGAACAGCGCGGCGTAGTCGTCCTCGCGAAAGCCCACCAGCACCCGGCTCCCCTTCACCAGCACGGGCCGCTTGACGAGCTTCCCGTCCTCGGTGAGCCACCGCGCGACCTCCGCGTCGCTCGCGGCGTCCACCCGCGCCTTGCCGAGGGCGCGGTAGCTCTGCCCGCTCGTGTTGAGCCACCGGCGCACCGGGAGCCCGCTGGCCGGGATCCATCGGGCGAGCTCCTCGGCCGTCGGCGGCTCGTCGACGATGGGCCGCACGGCGACGTCGACGCCGCGCTCGCCGAGCCACTTCAAGGCCTTCTTGCAGGTGCTGCACCCGGAATACGAGAGGATCTGGACCTTGCTCATGCGGGCCCTTTGCCCTCGCGCGCGCGAGGTGGCAAGGCCCGCCGCTCCTTCTCCGCTGCTTTGCGCCCTGCGCCTCGCGTCGAATCGGATGGATCCGCCCGGCGGGCCGCGCCCTCAGTCGGGATAGCCGGGGATGTTCATCTGTATCGAATAGAGCGAGTCGCCCGCCGTGATGTAGAGCGTCTTCCGATCGACCCCGCCGAACGCGACGTTCGACGCCTCGATCATCCCCTCGATCGTGCCGAGCCTGGCGCCGTTCGGCGCGAGGACCTCGACGCCGCCCCTCCACCCGACGTAGAGGTTGCCCGCGCAGTCGACGCCCATGCCGTCGGCCTTCTCGAGGTTCGAGGCGAAATCGGAGGAGGGGCCAGGCGCGCCGCCTTCGTCCAGCGGATATCGCCGGATCCGGCCGATGCTGAACTCGGTGGCATAGAGGACGCGCCCGTCGGGCGAGAGCGCGACGCCGTTCGGCTCGTTCATCGTGCCCACGACGCTCACCTCGCCGGACGGCGACACGCGGTACACCGCCGTCGGCAGCTCCGGCCAGCCGGTGAGCTGGAACTCCGGATCGCTGAAATAGACGTTGCCGTCGGCCCGCACGGCGACGTCGTTCGGCGAGTTGAACCGCTTGCCCTGGTAGCCCTCGGCCACCGGGCGCCGCGCCTTCGTGCCGAGGTCGAAGGCGGAGATGCCGCGCGTGTCGTGGGTGCACGCGATCAGGTTCCCATCCGTGGACAGGGCGAGGCCGTTCGTCGAGCTGTTCTCGATGAACACGTCGAACGAGCCTGGAGGCGTGAACCGGCGCAGGGTCGCCGGCGGGCCGTTGAGCGGCGGCTGGTTCTGCTGCATGCGGCGAATGTCCGAGAAGAACAGCGCGCCGAGCTCGGCGACCCAGACCGGCCCCTCGACGTAGTCGAACCCGCCGCGCACCCGCTCCGCCCTGCGGTTCGCCGGCAGCGGATCGGCCGCATACGGCCCACCCGGGCAGATCCGCAGGTCGCCGCCCCCGCCGCCCCCGCCGCTCCCCGCCCCGGGCCCGCCCCCTCCGGACCCGCCGCCGCCCTCGCCGCCTGCCCCGCTCGCCGTCGTCGCCCCGCTCGCCGTCGTCGCCCCGCTCGCCGTCGTCGCCCCGCCCGTCGCGCCGCTCGCGCCCGCGCCGCCGCTGCTGCTCGTGGCGACCTGGCCCCCGGTGGAGCCGCCCGGATCGCCGCCCCCTTCCGAGGAAAATCCGGGAGAACCGGCGTCGTCACCACAGCCGCTCGCGGCCGCAGCCAAGATTCCGCATACGAACAGAGAAAATCGAGCTCTCATAAGCAAAGTTCTCCATCCCAAGGTGCGCACACGACGTGGATTTATCACAGGCCAGCCGCCGGTGTGGTCACCTCCTTGCGGCGGAAAAATTGCCACGTCGCGCGACGGGCCGTCTGGTATACGTGCGCGGAAAGGAGCCGCCTCTCCGCGGCAGCGCCCCTCGTGATCCGCCTCGATTCCATCAGCAAGCAGCACGGTAAGCAGATCCTCTTCCTCGAGGCCTCCGCGGCGGTGAACCGCGGCGAGAAGGTCGGCCTGGTGGGGCCGAACGGCTCCGGCAAGACGACGATCCTCCGGATGATCACCAAGGAAGAGGCGCCCGACGGCGGCCAGGTCGCGATCGACCGCGGCGTCACCATCGGCTACTTCAGCCAGGATGTCGGCGAGATGAAGGGCAGGAGCGCCGTCGCCGAGACCATGGACGGCGCCGGCCCGGTCTCCGTCGTCGCGGCGGAGCTCCGCGAGCTCGAGGCCGCGCTCGCCGACCCCGAGCGCATGGACGAGATGGAAAGCCTGATCGAGCGCTTCGGCCAGGCGCAGGCCCGCTACGAAGAGCTCGGCGGCTACGCGCTCGACGCCAAGGCGCGCGAGATCCTCGCCGGCCTCGGCTTCAGCCAGGCCATGATGGATGGCGACGTGGGCGCCCTCTCGGGCGGCTGGAAGATGCGCGTCGCGCTCGCGCGCATCCTCCTCATGCGGCCCGACGCGCTCCTGCTCGACGAGCCGACCAACCACCTCGACATCGAGTCGATCATCTGGCTCGAAGGGTACCTGAAGCAGTATCCAGGGGCGCTCGTCATGACCTCGCACGATCGCGAGTTCATGAACCGCATCGTCACCAAGATCATCGAGATCGACGGCGGCGAGCTCACCAGCTACTCGGGCAACTACGAGTTTTACGAGCAGCAGCGGGCCATCAACGAGCAGCAGGCGGAGGCGCAGTACGAGCGCCAGCAGGCGATGCTCGCGAAGGAGATGCGCTTCATCGAGCGCTTCAAGGCGCAGGCCGCCAAGGCGGCGCAGGTCCAGTCGCGCGTGAAGAAGCTCGAGAAGATCGACAAGGTCGAGCCGCCGAAGCGGCGGAGGACCATCCGCTTCGAGTTCAAGCCGGCCCCGCGCTCGGGCGACGACGTGGCGCGGCTCGACGGGGTCAAGAAGTCGTTCGGCGACCGCCCCATCTACGACGGGTTCGATCTCCTGATCCGCCGCCGCGAGCGCTGGTGCGTCATGGGCGTGAACGGCGCCGGCAAGTCCACGCTCCTCAAGCTGATCGCCGGGGCCTCCGCGCCGGACGCCGGCCAGGTGAGCGTCGGCGCCAGCGTCAAGCTGGGGTACTTCGCGCAGCACGCGATGGAGCTCCTCGACCCGACCCGCTCCGTCTGGGAGTCCATCGTCGCTGCCTTCCCCCAGGCCTCCATCGGCTCGCTCCGCACGCTCGCCGGCGCATTCGGCTTCTCCGGCGACGACATCGACAAGCCGTGTCGCGTGCTGTCCGGCGGCGAGAAGGCCCGCCTCGTGCTCGCGATCATGCTCTACGATCCGCCGAATTTCCTGGTGCTCGACGAGCCGACCAACCACCTCGACATGGCGACCAAGGAGATGCTCGTCGAGGCGCTCGCCTCGTTCGAGGGCACCATGCTGTTCGTCTCGCACGATCGCCGCTTCCTCGCCGCGCTGTCCAACCGCGTCCTCGAGCTCCTGCCCGACGGGCCGCGCGTCTACGGCGGCGGATACCTGGAGTATGTGGCCCAGAGCGGACACGAGGCGCCAGGCATCCGGAGCTGACGGCGCGGGCACCGCCCGGGAGCGACGCCCGCGCGCCAGCGCGACTCGGCGCGGAGCGCGAGGTGAACACGTGCTCAAGGTTTCGCGCTATCGTAAGGACCTCGATGGAGCAGCTCGGTAGACCGAACCCAAAGCGGCTCTCCGACTTCATCCAGCGCCACCACGACGCGGTCCTGGAGAAGTGGAAGCAGCGGGTCCAAGCGCTGAGCCCGGCGCGGCGGCTGTCGGATACGATGCTGACCGACCATATCCCGAGCGTCCTCGCGTACATCGCCGAGGCCACGGGGAGCGAGGGCGCAGACGCCTCCATCGACCGGAAGCTCCGCGGCATGCCCGGGCTTCACGCGCTGAACCGGCTGGCCCACGGGTACGACCTCTCCGACGTGGTGATGGAGTACGCGGCGCTCCGCGCCGTGATCCTGGAGCTCTGGGAGCGCGACGGCGGCGGGGACGGCGGGCGCGAGCTCATCCGGCTGAACGCGGCGATCGACGAGGCGATCGCGGGCGCCGTGTCGCATTACCAGGAGGCGCGCGTGCGCCTGCTCCAGGCGCTCGACACGATCTCGACGGCGGCCCTCGGCAGCAGCGACCTGGGCACCTTCCTGAAGGCGCTCATCCGCGCGACGCGGGAGGCGGCGGCCGCCGTGGACGTGGCGATCGTCCTGCTCGGGGACGGCCTCGAGGTGCACGCGACGGCCGGGCTCGACGATGGGCCGCTGCTCGGCCCGCCGCTCGATGCGACGCGGGAGTTCGCCCGCGCGGTGCTCGCGCTGCGCGGGCCCACCTCGCTCGACGCCGCGCTCCCGGCCCTGCCCGTGACGGCGCGCGAGATCCGGTCGAGGGGGCTGCGCGCCGTCTACGGCGTGCCGCTGCTCCACGAGGGGCACGCCATCGGCGTCGCGATCCTCGGCTCCCGCAACGCCAAGGAGTTCTCGGAAGAGGACATGCTGATGCTCCGCACGATGACCAGCCGGGCGACCGGGATCATCGTGCAGGCGCAGCTCGTCGCGAAGGAGCGCGCGTCGCGGCACCAGGCGGACGACGCCCGCGCGCTGCTCGCGACCGTGGTCGAGCAGATGCCGGCGGGGCTCATCATCGGCGAGCGGCAGACGGGGCGCGTCCTGCTCACGAACCGGCAAGCCACGGAGATCTTCCGGCAGTCGTTCGAGGGCATCCAGAGCATCGAGGGCTACACCGGCCGCGGCTTCCACCCGCGGTCGGGCAAGCCGTACGAGACGTGGGAGTGGCCGCTCGCGCGCACCGTCACGACCGGCGAGGTCGTGAACGACGAGGAGATCGACATCCTCCGCGGCGACGGCACGTGGGGGCGCATCCTCGTGCGCTCGTCGCCGGTGCGGGATCCGGACGGGCGCGTCTCGGCGGGCGTCGTCACCTTCTTCGACATCACCGAGCGCACGCGCGCCGAGCAGGGGCAGCGCTTCCTCGCGGCCGCGAGCGCCGCCCTGAGCGACAGCCTCGATCTCCAGGGCACGCTCGACCGGCTCGGCCGCCTCACGGTGCCCGAGCTCGCGGACTGGTGCGTCATCCAGACGCTCCCGGAGCTCGAGGCGGCGCGGCGGGTCACGGTGACGCACGCGGACCCGGAGACCGTGAAGAGGGCGCGCGCGCTCTTCCGCGAGATGGATCCGCCCCCGGCGCTGACGGCGCTGATGGAGCAGGTCCTCTGCTGCGAGCGCCCGGAGCTCGTCCGGGACCTGTCGCACCCGCTGCTCGCCTCGCTCGGCGGGCACGCCGCCTTCGGCCGGCTCGTCCGCGCGCTCGGGATCACGTCGGCCATGGTGGTCCCGATGGTGGCGCGGGGGCGCACGTTCGGCTGCATCACCCTGGCGACCGCGGAGTCCGGGCGGATCTACGACGAGGCGGACCTGGCGGTCGCGCACGATCTGGCGCAGCGGGCGGCGCTCGCCGCGGACAACGCCCGGCTCTACGAGGCCGCGCAGCGGGCGATCGAGCTCCGGGACAACGTGCTCGCCACGGTGTCCCACGACCTCCGGAACCCGCTGAGCGCGATCATCACCGCGGCCGCCGTGGTGACCAAGCGCGCGGCGGCGCGGGGGGAAAAGGGGGACGCGAAGGCGATCCAGGCGATCCAGCGGTCGGCGCACCGGATGGATCGGCTGCTCCACGACCTGCTCGACTTCGCGAGCCTGCGCGCCGGCCGGCTGGCGCTGCGCCGGCAGCCGCAGGACCCGCGGGAGATCAGCCGGGAGGCGGTCGAAACGTTCGAGCCGCAGGCCCAGGAGAAGGGGATCCACCTGGGCGTGGCGTCGACCGAGGACGTCCCGCTCGTCGTGTGCGATCGAGATCGCGTGCTCCAGGTGCTCTCGAACCTCCTGAGCAACGCGGTCAAGGTGACGGGCGCCCAGGGGTCGGTCACGGTGCGGTGCGAGCACCGGGAGGAGCACGTCGTCTTCTCGGTGGCGGACACGGGGCCGGGGATCCCGGAGGACGAGCTGCCCTACCTGTTCGAGCGGTTCTGGCGCGGCCAGCGGAACGGCTACAAGGGCACCGGGCTCGGGCTGGCCATCGCCCGGGAGCTCGTGGTCGCGCACGGGGGGACCATCCAGGTGGAGAGCTGCGTGGGCGTGGGGACCACGTTCCGGTTCACGATCCCCATCGGGAGCGCCGAGGGGTAGGCCGGCGGCGGGGGAGCCCGCGGTCAGCGCCGGGGCGGCCGCCCCGGGAGGGAGTGGACGATCGAGCGCGCCGGCCCCAGAGGCCTCCGGAAGGAGGAAACATGGGAGACGAGACAACGCGCGACCAGCTGGGCGCCCCGCGTCCCGAACGCGAGGTCAGCGAGGAGAAGCTGCCCCACCCGCAGGCGGACGTCCCCGGCGTGCGCGGGCCGATCACGTCCTCCGGCGAGCGAGAGGACGCGCCCCCCGGCGAGGTCGAGAGCTGGGGCAGCGAGGGCGGCGCCGGGTCGTACGAGGGGGGGCCGGTGATCTCGGACACGAAGCTCCCGGCGGGGAGATCGGGGCGTAAGCCTTCGTAGCTACATGTTTATCGGTCGATGATGCGGCCCGCGCCCCCCCCCGGATGGGCCGCCGGTCACGGCTGCTGCTGCTGCGTGGGCCTGGGCGCGCAGCGCTGCATGTAGGCGGGCTCGGGGCAGCCCTCGTGGGTCAGGATCTCGCCCTCCTGGCACTTCACGAGCGCGGCCCGGATGTCGAGGCACTTCCCTGGGCCCGCCTCCACGCACCGGTGCACCGAGGTGGTCCCGTTGGCGCAGCCGTCGAGCTGGCCCTCGGGGCAATCCAGGAGCGGCCCGACCGAGCAGTCGCGCTCCGGGGTCGGGCCGGTCGCCGTCGTCGACGTGCCCTGGGCCGCCTGCTGCCGGGGCGTGCAGGCGGCGCTCCCGGCGAGCGCGAACGCCGTAAAGAAGAAGAGCAGGCCCTGGCGGGGCGAGCAGCTGCGCGTGTTCATGCCGTCGTTCTCCGTGGGTGAGGCTGGGCCGGGGGCCGAAAGGCAGGTCGCCGACCAGCGCGCCCGGCAGACTACTCCACGGAATGAGGTCGTCCGGCGCTTTTGCCTGGGCCGCCGGAGGCCCCCGGGTCGGACCGCCGACCTCAACCTGGGTCGCCGACCTCAACCTGGGTCACCGACCTCAACCCGGGTCGGACCGCCCGCCTCAACCCGGGTCGGACCGCCCGCCTCAACCCGGGTCGGACCGCCCGCCTCAACCCGGGTCGGACCGCCCGCCTCAACCCGGGTCGGACCGGCCCGCCTCAACCCCGGTCAGAACGCGCCGCCGCCGTGCGCGAGCAGCGCCCAGCTGTCGCCGCCCGTCTGGCTCGCCGCACCCCGGACGGTCAGGTCGTCGAAGAACGCCGGTCGGAAGTTGAACCGGGCGCCCAGCTTGACGTTGCGCGTGACCAGCCGCTCCACCCCCACGGTGACCGGCACCGTCAGCGCGAACGCATCGCCTCCCTCGCCCGCCCAGCCCGCGTAACCCAGCCCCGCGACCACGAACGGCTGCACGATCGCCTCGTCGGCGCGCAAGACGTTGTAACGCAGCCCCGCGTCGAGCGACGTCAACACCAACGACCGGCCCATCGTCGGCCGCTGGTTCACCGAGCCGATGTAGTTGGCCTCGACGGCCACGCGCGGCGACATGCTCCCGGTCACGCGCACGTTCCAGGTGGGCCCGACGCCCGCGGTCCCCCCCAGGTAGCCCAGCATGCCGAAGCCGCCCTCGACCGCGATCGTCGGCTCGGGGATGCGCCGGATGAGCGGCTGATCCGCCGGAGGGACGTTGCCCGCCGGCCGATCGCGCTGGTCCTGTCGCCCCGCGCCCTGCGCCTCCGCCGCGCCAGCGAGCCCCATCAGGGCGGCGGCAGCCATGGCCGACGCCGCGAATCGTCGCGTGCTCATTGCAGTTCTCCCCCCCGGTGGACCGGTTCCGCCTCCGACGACCGCCTCGTGCACACCGCACGCCACGCGCGGCTGTGCATCCCGGGCTCGACGCCCTCGCCCGCGCCGCACGCACGCCCGCGGGCGCCGCCTCACGGCCGCATCCGCCGCCGAAACCGCTCCGCCGCTCGCACGTAAACCCGTACGCAGCATCAAGCGAGGCGCGCCGAGCCACCGCTCGCCCGGATCGGACGCCGCCCGCGGCCACGGCATCGCTCGGGTCAACGGTGACATCGAGCGAACGGGCGGGCAGACCGGGCAGCCCCCGATCGCCCTTCCCGTCTTCCTACCTTCCTGCTCCAGTGGAGAGCGCCACGTGATCACGGCCGCGAGCACCAACCCCATGAAATCCAGGAGACGAGCGTGAAGACGATCCGGACAAGGACACTGCTCCTCGTCGTGCTCGCGGCGGCCGCCCCGGGCGCGGCCGCCTGCCAGGGAGAGGCGCAACCCCTCGCGCCCGCCGCGACCGAGCTCAAGGCGCCGGAAGCGAAGGCGCCCGCCGCGGCGGCCTTCGCGATCGACCGGGCGCGCAGCAACGTCGAGCTCGCGATGGATGCGCCGCGAGAGAAGATCCGCGGCCGGATCGAGGGCGCCGCCGGGGGGACGTTGCAGGTCGATCCCACCGACATCACGAAGACGACGGGCCTCATCACGGTCGACCTCTCCACGCTCGAGCTCTTCCAGACCGCCGTGGGTGACGACGGCAAGCCCGGCGAGGAGAAGAAGAGCGACGTGCAGAACGAGCACGCGCGCACCTGGCTCGAGATCTCGAAGGACACGCCCGACGACGTCCGCGAGAAGAACGCCAGGGCCCAGTTCGCGATCCGGTCGATCTCGACCTCCGGCGAGAAGGACCTCTCGAAGCTGTCCGGCGCGGAGCGGACGGTGACCGTCACCGCGTCGGGCGACCTCCTGCTGCACCAGCGGCAGGCCCCGAAGACCGTGGAGCTCATCGCCACGTTCCGGTACGAGGGCGACAGGCCCGCCGGCGTCACCGTGAAGACCGCGAAGCCGTTCTCGGTCGGGCTGGCCGAGCACGACGTCCGGCCGCGCGAGGCGTTCGGCAAGCTCGCCCAGAAGACGCTCGAGGTGCTGGCGCCCAAGGTCGCCAAGGAGGCGGCGGTGTCGCTCGAGCTCACCGCGACCGCCGGCGCGGCGACCCCGCCGCCGGCGGCAGCCGCGGCGCCGGCGGGCAGCGCGGCGCGGTGAGCCGGCCGCCGCCTGCCCGGGAGCCAGCGCGGCGCGGTGAGCGGGCCGCCGCCTGCCCGGGAGCCATTGCGGCGCCGCGGCGGCTCTGAGATGACACGGCGCTCCGTGCGCCGCCGGGAAACCGGATCACGCCTCGCCCGTAGTGGGCGCAGGCCCGTCACGACGACAACCAGAGGAGCCACACGATGCTGTCGAAGAAGAGCATTTACGAGACCCTCGCCGCGCTGAGCGCCGGCGCCCTGCTGATGGGCGGCTGCGGCGCCGCGCAGGCGCCTGTCAACGCGACCGAGGTCCCCGCCGAGCAAGAGGCGACCCCGGCCGCGCCGGCCGAGCCCGCGCCGGCCGAGACGACCTCCGGCGACGCCGCCGCGGGCGCGAACGTCCCCGCGGCCCCGGCCGCGCCGGAGTCCGCCGCGCCGCCGAGCGACGCGCAGTCCGCCGCGACCTCGCCGCAGGTCGCGCCCACGGCCACCCCGGCCGCCACCGCGCCCACGCCGCCCACGCCGACCGCCGCGCCCAAGCCCGCCGCGAAGAAGGCGGCCGCCAAGAAGCCCGGCCACGCGGGCTGCGGCCAGGGCACCTGCGCCTGATCCCGGTCGGCCCCGCCCGCCCCGCGCCCCCATGACCGAAAGCGCGCTCACCGGCGTCGGCCTCGGGCTCCGATGGGAGTTCCTCGACGAGGTGCTCGCGGCCCTCGAGGCGCCCGACGAGGGCGCGCGCGGCGCGGCGCTGGCCGTCCCCTTCTTCGAGCTCTCCCCCGAGAACTACATGCGCCGCGGCGGCTACTACCCCGCCGCGATCGCGCGCGTCCGGGAGCACCGCGCGATCCTGACGCACGGGCTCACCCTCTCGGTCGGCGGGGTCGATCCGCTCGACGACGGCTACCTGCGCGCGCTGCGCGGGTTCGTCGATCGGCTCGACCCGCCGTTCCACAGCGACCACCTCTGCTTCTCGGGCGTCGACGGCAGGTTCCTGCACGACCTCCTGCCGCTCCCGCTCACCTCCGCGGCCGCCGCCCACGCCGCGGCCCGCATCCGCGAGGCCGCGGACCGGCTCGAGCGCCCCATGGCCATCGAGAACATCACCTACTACCTGGCCCCGGGCCGCGCCTCGCTCGACGAGGCCGACTTCCTCGTCGAGGTGCTCGAGCGCGCCGGCTGCGGGCTCCTGCTCGACGTGAACAACGTCTACGTCAACGCCAGGAACCACGGCTTCGACCCGGTCGCGTACCTGGAGAAAATTCCACCCGCACGCGTCGTCTCGATGCACGTGGCCGGGCACGAATGGCGCGACGACGCGGAGGTCTTCCTCGACACGCACGGCGCGCCGGTCGTCGAGCCGGTGCTCGACCTGCTCGCCCGCGCGGTCGCGCGGACCGGGCCGGTGCCGGTCGTGCTGGAGCGCGACAACGACGTGCCGCCGCTCGACGCGCTGCTCGCCGAGCTCGCGGAGGTCGACGCGGCGTACCGGCGCGGGCTCGCCGCGCGCGAGGCGCGGGCGTGAGCGCGGCGCGCGCGGGGATGGATGAGCCGCCGCCGGAGCTCCCGGGCGCGAGCGTGGCGCGCGAGGCGGCGCACGAGCCGCCGCCCGAGCTCGCGGCGCTGCAGCGGGCGCTCCAGGCGAGCGTGAGCGCGCCGGACGCCGAGGCGATCGCGGCCGACGCGCGCGCGTGGCTCGCCCGCGCCGGGCTCGAGGGACCGGACCTCGACGCGATGGCCGCGCTCCCGCCGAGGCGGCTGCTGCTCTACCGGAGCCTCGTCCGCCGCGGGCTGACCGGCGCGATCCGCGCCGGCATCCCCCGGACCGCGGCGCGGCTCGGCGCCCGGTTCGAGGCGGACGCGGCGCGCTTCCTCGAGGCGGAGCTGCCCCGGTCGCGCTACCTCCGCGACGTCGCCTTCGCGTTCGTGGCCTTCGCGGCGCCGCGCTGGGTCGAGGACCCGGAGGTGCCCGCCTACCTCGCGGATCTCGCGCGCCACGAGCTCGCCGCCTTCGCGGCGGCGTGCGCCGAGCCGGACGAGGAAGAGGCCGTCGCGACGGGCAGCCCGGGCGCGACGGGCAGCCCGGGCGCGACGGGCGGCCCCGGCGCGACGGGCGGACCGGACACGCCGGGCGCGCCCGCCCCCGGCGAGGCGCTCTCGCTCGACCGCGGCGTGCGCTTCCAACGGGCCGCGGCGCTCGCGCGCCACGAACACGCGGTCCACCGGCTGCAAGGCGCCGAGTCGGCGCGCGACGAGCCGGCCCGCGAGCCCACGCGCCTGCTCGTCTACCGCGACCCCGCGCTCGACGTGCGCTTCCTCGAGCTCACGCCGCTCGCGGCCGAGATCCTCGACCGCCTCCTCGCGGGCGCGGCGCTCGGCGACGCCGTGGTCCAGGGCTGCGCCGCGCTGGGGCACCCGGTCGACGGCCCGGTGTTGGAGAGCACCGCGGCCCTGCTGAGCGACCTCGCCGAGCGCGGGGCGCTCCTCGGACCGTCGCGCGCGCCGGCCACCGGCGCGCCGGGCGCGGCGCCGTGCTAATCGCCGGCGCGCAGACGGTGTATGCCGTCAGAGGCGCCATGGACGAGCTCGCCTTGAACGCAGCGATGGACCGGTACGCGTGCGGCGACGCGCGCGCGTTCACCGAGCTGCACCGCGCGCTCTCGGCGCGCCTCCTCGCGTACCTCGCCCGGATGTGCGGCTCCGAGACGCTCGCCGGCGACCTGGCGCAGGAGACGTTCCTGCGGATGCACCGCGCCCGATCGACCTTCGCCCGGGGCGGCGCCGTCACGCCGTGGGCGTACGCCATCGCGCGAAACGTGTACGTCGATCACGCGCGCGCCCAGAAGCACCGCAGCACCGAGCGGCTCCCGAGCGATCCGGGCGCGGAGCCGCCGGACGCGCGCGGCGCCGACGCCGAGGCGGTGGCGATCGCCACCGAGACGGCGCGGGCGGTCGAGCGCGTGCTCGCGCGCCTCCCGGCGTCGCAGCGCGAGGCGTTCATCCTGATCCGGTACGAGGGCCTGAGCGTGCAGGACGCCGCGGCGATCCTGGGGACGACCGGGACCGCGGTGAAGCTCCGCGCCTTCCGCGCCTACGAGGCGCTGCGCGCCGCGCTCGAGGAGCTCAAGGGGCAGCCCGAGGCGGAGCCAGGCGAAGGCAGGGGCGCGGAGAAGCGCGCCGGAGAGAGGGGCGGCGGGCCCGCGGCCGCGAGGCCGGAGCGGAGCGACCGCCGCGGCAAGGGGCAGCCGGGCGTCCGGGGAGGTGCCGATGGCGAATGAGCGCGACCTGCTGAGCGGGATCGGGGACATCCCCGATCCCGCGGCCCACCTCGTCGCCCGCCCGCCGCCCGCCCCGGCGGCGGCGCCGGCCGAGCCGTCGCTGACGCGCCCGGCGCGCGAGCGCCGCGCCCTGATCGCGGGCATGGTCGGGCTCGCCTGGATCCTGATCTTCAGCTGGATCGAGGGCTTCCGCGACGACCTCGGGTCTCCCGGGGTCGCCGTCCCGCTCGCCGTCGGGGCGGCGCTCTCCGGCCTCGGCCTGCTGCTCGCGCTGAGGCCGCGCGCCCGGGGCCTGCCGGCCGGCGTGCGGGCGCTCCAGGCGCTCGTCGCCGCGGTGCCGGTCGGGTTCCTGACCGCGGCCGTCGCGACGTCGCGCGTGGCCGATCCGCCGGTGCCGCTGGAGCTGCACCTCAGGTGCATCGCGAGCGCCGTCGGCACCGGGCTCGTGCCGTTCGCGCTGGCGGCGCTCGTGCTGCGCCGCTCGTTCCTCTCGGCCCCGGCGTGGCGCGGCGCCGCGATCGGCGCCCTGTGCGGCCTCGCGGTGGT
The DNA here is from genome assembly GCF_028553905.1 of Sorangium sp. So ce836. Taxonomy (NCBI): domain Bacteria; kingdom Pseudomonadati; phylum Myxococcota; order Polyangiales; family Polyangiaceae; genus Sorangium; species Sorangium sp. So ce836. Next base: position 10,230,144 of record NZ_CP102233.1, read on the forward strand.
GGTCGGCCTCGGGACGCACTGCGAGCTCGACGATCTCCTCCACGTCGCCCTCGCCCACGGCCTCCCGATCGCGGCCGGCGCGCTCCTCGGCGCCGCCGCGGGGGCGCTGCGCGGGCGAGCCTGACGAGCGCCGTGGCGCTTGCCCCGCGGCGCCGGCCGGGGGTAACGCATGTCCGGTGAACGTCGACCGATCGATGCAGCCCCTCCTCCTCTGTCTGGCCGCTGGGCTGTGGCTCGGATGCGGCAGATCCGCCGATGGCCCCGCGAACGGCGGCGCGACGGCGGGGATCTCCGGGGGCGGCGGCGGCATGAGCCAGGGCGACGCCACGACGGCCAGCGGCACGGGCGGCGCGGGCAGCGTCGGCGCGAGCGGCGGGGCGGGCGGTGGCGCGGGCGGCGCGCCGCCTGCCGTCGCGCCCCTGGTCTATGTCGGGGGGCACAAGGGCATCTTCGTCTTCCGCCTGGACGAGGCCGACGGCGCGCTCTCGGCCGTGGAGGGCCCGCTCGACGCCGAGATGAACCCGACCTTCCTCGCCGTCGATCCGGCCCGCCGGCGCCTCTTCGCCGTGAACGAGCTCGGCGAGGTGGACGGCGAGATGTCGGGCGCGGTCGCCGCGTTCCGGATCGACGCGGGCGACGGGACGCTCGCGTTCCTCAACCGGGCATCCTCGCAGGGCGAGGGCCCTGCCCACCTCTCGCTCGATCGCGCCGGGCGCTTCGTCCTCGTCGCCAACTACGGCGGGGGCACGGCGGCGGTGCTCCCCGTCGGCGACGACGGCGCGCTCGGGGAAGCGGTCGACCAGATCGCCTTCGACGGGCGCATGCCGAGGTCGCACCACTTCGTGACCGACCCGGACAACCGGTTCGCCTTCGTCACAAACCTCGGCCTCAACTCCATCGCCCAGCTCACGTTCGACGCGGACATGGGCCAGGTCGAGCCCAACGACCCCGCGGCCGTCGCGCTCGCCGCCGGCGCGGGCCCCCGGCACCTCGACTTCCACCCGAACGGCCGGTTCGCCTACGTGATCAACGAGTCCGCCGACACGATCACCACGCTGAGCTACGACCCGTCGCGCGGGGCGCTCTCCGCCGTGGCGACCGTCTCGACGCTGCCGGAGGGCGTGAGCGGCCGGGGGAACACCTGCGCCGAGATCCAGGTCTCCCCGTCGGGGAGGTTCGTGTACGGCTCGAACCGCGGCCACGACAGCATCGCCATCTTCGCCGTCGATCCCGACCGGGGGACGCTGTCCCCGGTCGGCCACGCGCCGACGCAGGGCATGACGCCGCGCCACTTCCAGCTCTCGCCGTCCGGCGCGCTGATGCTCGTCGCGAACCAGGACTCGGACAGCATCGTCGCGTTCCGGGTCGACGAGGCGACGGGCGCCCTCGAGCCGACCGGCCGCGTCACCGCCGTCCCCGAGCCCACCTACGTCGGGATCGTGGCCTTGCCGGGCCGGTGATGGCGCGCCGCGCAGCACGCCTCGCGCTCCTCGCTGCGGCGCTCGTCGCTGCGGCGCGCCCCGCGCGCGCGTCCTCCGGGGAGCAGACGGCGTCGCTGAGCTGGGTCCGGCTCGCGGGCGCCGAGGCGTGCGTCGCGGCGCGCGCGCTCGCGCGGGCGGTGGAGGCGCGCCTCGGGCGCGCGGCGCTCGTCTCGGCCGCCCGGGCCGACCTCACGATCGAGGGGCGCGTCGAGCCGGGCGGCTCCGGCGGGTGGCGCGCGGTGATCGCGGTCGCCGACGCGGACGGCGCGCTGCTCGGGACGCGCGAGATCGCCACGGCGTCGCCCCGGTGCGGGGCGATCGACGACGAGCTCGCCCTGGCCATCGCGCTCATGATCGACCCCAGCGCGAGCCTTTCCCCCAGCGCGCCGCCTCCTCCGGCAGCGCCGGCGCCGCCGCCAGCGCAGCCGCCCACGCCCGCGCCTTCGCAGCCGCAGGTCGTCGTGCAGCGCATCCTGATCCCGGTCCCGCCGCCGACGCCTCCGCCGCCGCCGCCGGCGCCGTGGCGCGTCGAGGTCGGCGCCGGTCCGCTCTTCGGGCTCGGCCTGCTGCCCTCGCCCGGCGCCGCCGCCGCGATCCGCGCGCGCCTCACGCCGCCCCGGTTCTGGTCGTTCGAGGTCGGGGGGGCCGTCTGGTTCCCGAACGAGGCGACCACCGGCGCCTCCACGGCGCGCTTCTCCTGGGGCGAGGGGTTCGTGTCCGCGTGCCCCGTCTCGCTCGGGAGCGCCACGCGGCTCTCCGCGTGCGCCGGCGCCCGCCTCGGCGCGCTCCGCGTCGGCGGCCTCGGGTTCGGCGTCGACCGCGCCGACCAGCGGCTGACCGCGGGCGGCGCGCTCGACGTCCGTCTCACCCGGCGGCTCGTCGGCCCGCTCACCGCGGGCGGCGGCCTCGGGCTGATCGTGCCGCTCGTGCGCGACACCTTTTATTACATCGACGCGCAGGGCCGGGATCGCGAGATCTTCCAGATGGCGCCGCTCGCCGGGACGGCGGACGTCCTGCTCGGCGTCGATTTCCCCTGAATTATCCCTGGTTCCCCGCGATTCGCGCCCGGCATCGATTTTCTTTCATAGGCTCTCGCCCTCGCGGCCATAAAGGGCAGGGGGATGACAACGGGCTGCGCTGACAGGCCCGGGGAGACAGGAATGCGACGCCTCGCGAACCCATCCATTTCATTGTTCTTTGGGCTGATGATGCTCCAGACCTTCGGCGCCGGATGCACCGCCTTCGTCGAGGTCGGCGACGACAGCGGTCATGCGGCAGGACCCGATGATGACGCCAATGGGACCGGCAGCGGCGGCGCCGGCGGCAGCTTCAGCACCGGGGGCGGCTCGCCGGTCGGGAGCGGCGGCAACTCCAGCACCGGGGGCGGCTCGCCGGTCGGGAGCGGCGGCAACTTCGGCACCGGGGGCGGCCCCGAGTCGGCGACGGCCGGCGCGATCGCGCTCCTCGGGAGTCAGCTCCCCGAGCCGCCGGATGACCCCTGGAGCAGCTCCGCCACGGGCGGCGGGCCTTCCCCCGATCCGGACGATCTCATGGTCATCATCGGCGCCCCGACGCGTTCCTGCGCGGCTCCGAACGCGGCGCTCGAATGCGGCGACTGGCGCGTGAGCTTCCGTATTCCCCCTACGCTGCAGGTGCCCGGCATCATCGATTTCAGCGATGAGAATTTTTATCTGCTATCGCTTTATCATGTAAACGGCCCCGACAGGGGCGACGGCGACTGCTCGCGGATCGGCGGCATCTTCACGTCCGGCATGCTGGAGATCGTGAGCATCGACGCCGCGAACGTCGTGGTCCGGCTGAGCGGCACCGAGACCGACCGTTTCGACGCCAACGGCGAGTACACCGCGGCTCGATGCCCCTGACGTTCCTGGCTCCGTGATGGAGAAGAATTTGAACCACAGAGGCACAGAGGACACAGAGGAAGAGGGAGATAGGTTTCATTCCCTCTCCCGCTGCGCCATCTGTCCCTCTGCGGTTCATCTCTCTGGCTCTTCGAACCTCCTCGACACGGAGCTACGTCGCCGGGAGGCGCCGCTGCTTCTCTTCCAGGGAGAGCTCCTCGATCTGGTGCGCGAGGCCCCAGCGATGGCCGTACGGATCGCGGAGCCACGCCATCCTGTCTCCGAACGGCGTGTCCCGCGGCGGTCGCTCGATCGTCGCGCCCGCCGCGGCGGCCTGCGCGGTGAGCGCGTCCACGTCCTCCACGTAGACGACCACGCTCGCGCTGGTGCCCCCCAGCGTCGCGGGGCTGACGGCGCCGAGATCGGGATACTCGTCCGACAGGTAGAACCGGCCTCGACCGATCGACAGCTCGACGTGGCCGATCCGCCCGTCGGGCATCGTGACGCGAAGGTCCTCGCGCGCGCCGAAAGCGCGCTTGTAGAAATCGATGGCCTCCACGGCGCTCCGCGCCGTCAGGTAAGGAAAGCACGTCTGCCCTTCGGGGACGGGGGGGACCTGGCTCTTCGTCATCGTCGCGCTCCTTCGTGCTCGCATCGAACCGCGATCGTTCCCGGGGAACGGCGCATGCCAGCTTCCTAGAGCGCCGCGCCGCCGACGTCTTGGAAGAAATTTACCTGCGCACCCGGAAGGCCGCTTCTGGAGCTCCGACCACGTTCCCCCATCGAGCGCGCGACCCCGCCGATCGCATCTCCATGCGGGCGAAGCCTCCGCTTGGCTCGGCCTATTCGGGAAAGCGAAGTGTCTCGACCGCGGCGCCGTCCTCGCCCGAGAACATGTTGCCCTCCCAGTCCCAGCTGATGCCGCCCTTGCCCGGCGGCCCCAGCTCGAAGCTGACGCCCTCCATCGTGAGCTGGTCCTCGTCGAGGTAGGCGATGCCGATCGAGTCGGCGCCGCGGCCTGGGCCGCCATAGCCCCCGTCGCCCCCGTCGCCCCCGTTGCCCCCCTCACAGCCGTACGTGCCATCGCCCACCGCGCCTCCCGGCGCGCCTCGGCCGGGTCTGCCGCCTTGCTCCGGCCGACCCCCCTCGCCGCCCGGGCCGGCGTCGTTCGTCTCGATCGTGATGTCGCGCACGGCGAGCCGAGCATGGAGCGCGACGATGCCGATGCTCGGATGGCCGTTGCCGCCCCCTCGTCCCCCTCGGCCGCCGCAGCCGCCAGCCCCGCCCGATCCGCCCCCGGCGCCTCCCCTGGACGCCACGCCGCACGCGCTGAGCCCCCCCCGCCGGCCGCCGCCCCCGCCGCCGCCCTGGCCCGGCATGCCCCGGGTGCCGTCGCCGCCTTGGTCGCCCTCCCACCCTGTCTCGGTGATGCGCCCGATGCCTTGGCCCGCCGCACCGGCGGTGCCCGGCGTGCCGTAGCTGCCGAAGTGCCCGTTGTGGCACCCCATGCCCGGCGGGTCCCCGGCTCCGCCGCCGCCTGAGTACGCGGGAGCCGACATCGGACGGGGCGCGCCGTCGCCCCCGTCCTCGGCGCCGCTGGGAAGCCCGTCCCCGCCCTTGCCGCTGACGCTCGGGAGCCCGCCGTCGCAAGGGTTCACGATGGCAGGGCCGCCGACCACGGTCTCCGCCGAGCACGCGTCGCCGCCGTACTTCCCGTGCGCGCCGTCGGGGGCTCGATTGAGCCCAGGCCACCCCTCTCCGGGTTCGCCCCCGATTCCATAGTAGGAGCGAATCCAGCTCCGGGTGAGCTCCACCGCGGTGTCGGATCGAACCATGATGGCGATCGGGCTTTGCGCGAAGAAATCCACGTCGGCGATCGTCGAGATCCCGTCCGCTGCGCCCGAGTCCCCCGCGCTGGCCGGTTCCACGGTGAGGACGAACTCGTGGCGCCTGCTCACCTCCTCGTGCTGAACGATGGTGCGCACGCCGGCGAGGCGCCCCCAACCGTTGATGCAGTCGTACCCTCCGAGGAGATCCACGCCGGAGGGCAACGCGATGGGACCGAAGAAGCCGTCGTAACATGCGAACACACGGCCTCGCCCGGTGCGCGCGAGCTCGATGCCGCGCTGGAGCGTGCGCAGCGGCTTCTCCCGCGTGCCGGGGTTGGCATCGTCGCCGCTGCCGAAGAGGCCAGCCACGAACACGCCGCACCCGTCCTCCAGCACATCGGCGGCGAGACGCTCGAGGCAGAACGCCTCCGGCGGCGCCTCGTCGTGGCACGAGGCGGCGCCGTCGCACGGCGCTCCGCCGGGGTCGACGGCGTCGGGCGCGGTGCTGCACCCGACCACGAGGAGCGGGAAGACAAGCAACGGACAGGTCGCTCGGGGCATGTTCATGGTTCTCCCTCGACGGCGCATGGTGCACAGGGGGCCCTTCAACGCGGCGGTCCCGGATCGGGCACATCGAACTGGCGATAGGGCATGGAATCGCCAGTGCCGCCCTTGCCGCCTGTTTCGCCGGGAGCTGCATTGCCTCCGGGCCCCCCGTCGCCGGCGTGCCCCAGGTGCACCGTGGCCCCCGGTCCGAAGGTCACCGAGGCGCCGGCGGACGCGACGCCGTAGGAGGAACCGCCGAGGCCGCCCCCGGCGTCGCCCCCGCGACCGCCGTCGCCTCCCCAGTCGCCACGACAAGCCTCCCACATCCCCATCACGAAGCTGAAGCCACCGTGACCGCCGGGTCGACCGTAGCCGCCAGGCTGGCCCCTTCCACCAACCCCGCCGTTGCCGCCGTTGCCCGCGGTGACCTCCGTCGCCACGAGCGTCACCGCGCTGCCGTACAGCGCGACGATGCCGATGCTGGTTCCGCCGTAGCCGCCCCCCTTGCCGCCCGTGCCCCCGCAGCCGCCGCTCCCGCCCGAGCCGCCGGCCGCGCCGCCCTGGGGCCTGCCCACATCACACGCGATCATGTTCCCCCGCGCCTTGCTGCCGCCACCGCCGCCCCCCCCTTGGCCGACGCCGCCTCTCTTCCCGTCCTCGCCCCGGACGCCGGTCCAGCCATCGATGCCGAGGTAGCCGGTGCCGGCCGCGCCGGCAGCGCGCTCCCGGTCGACGCCCTTCGTGCCCGCTTCCCCCGGTGAGCACGGCAGGCTGCCCGCACCGCCCCCTGGATGGCCATGGCCCTCCGGATTCTCCGCCGGCTCCGGCTGCCCCGACGCTCCGTCGCGCCCCGAATCGAGGCCGCCGTCGCCCCCGGATCCGCCCACGGATTCGATGCCGTCGTCGCACACGGTCACGACCGGCAGGGCCCCCACGGCGAAGTCCGCCGTGCACGCGTCCGCGCCGTCGTTCCCCGCCACGCCGTCCTTGGCCCGCTCGCTGGGCGCGTCCTCTCCCGGCTCGCCGTCCTTGCCGTTGCTCGCGACGATCGCGCTCTCCCGCACGATCGCCCTGGCCCCCTGGCTCAAGATCATCGCGATCGACGACTTGCCGTCGCGCGCCGAGGCGTCCGCCGCCACGACGTGCACGCCGAAGATCGTCGAGGTCGCGTCCTCGCCCCCGAGGACCCGCACCGGGATCCCCGCGGGCGGAGCGATCGTGGTCGGTTCATGGGGCCCGACGACCGACCACGCGTACGACCCGTCGCCGCCGTCCTCACAGCGACGGGCGCCCCAGAGGTCGACCCCGGAAGGCAGCGTGATCTCCTCCTCGAACGTCTCGCCGCACGCGTACACGCGCCGGGTCGGCGGCTCCCCGTCGCCTCGTCCGTGCGCGGCGAGCCCGATCGCGTGCTTGAGGGTCCTCACCGGCGCGCCCCTCGTGCCAGGGCTCGCGTCGTCGCCCGACGACGCGCTGACGAACACCCCGCACTCGTCCAGCGGCGGCGCGGCACCGAGCTCTCCGTCGCACGGATCCGGCGGAGGCGGCGGCAGCGCCGGGAGGGGTTCGTCGCACGTCTGCTCTTCCCAGCAGTGATTCCCCAGGTACAGGCACCCCGAGACGCCGCTCACGCCCACCAGGCCCAGCACGAGGAGCGCAAGAGAACGCCGGCCTCGAGCCCCACCCGCCAGAGCGACACGATGCACGAAGCCACGGTACGCATGCTGTATGCGCAGCGTCAATCGCCGAGAATCTTCATCAAACGCCCCACGGAACGAGAAAATTCAGGTCGACGCTGGAAGCGTTCGTCACGTGTGCAGGAGGCAGCCACGACCTGTCCCATGCCACCGGGACGCCGGTCCGCCTTCCGCCGAGCGGTGATGTCCGGAACCACATCGGCGCCATCCTCATTCCGGACACTCGCGCGGCGCATTCCGGACACCCTAATTCATTGAGTGGATTTGCAGCGCGAGTGACCTCCCGGCGTCGTGGGGTCGCCGCCGGAGCGTCTGTGCCACAGCGACCGGGTAGCGGCGTCGGGCGCGAGGCTCGTCGTGTGGTCCGGTGCCATGATTCCGCCCACACCAGCATGTGATACCCACATACGACCGCCGACTACCGCTGAACTCCCCTGGCTCTAGGTGTAGCGAGCGGTCGAGCAGGGGGGCTATGCGTGGCGCGAAGTTCATCGGAGTCGCACTTGTCGTCTTATTCGCGGGCTGTGTTATGAGCACGGCCGAGGAGCAGGAGGCCGAAGAGGGGGACGCGGACGTTGCTGCGTCTGAGGCTGCGGTGGGAGAGCCGCGAACTGATGCGAAGGCGGTATGCCTCTTCCTAAAATACGCTAGCCAGCGGGCAAAGGAGGCTTTCTGCAGGTCTCAGTGGAGGCTGGATTCGGTGAAAAGGAGGGCCTGCTGGGAAGTGGCGAATAGCGGGTCGCCTGCCAGGTGGGAGGTCTACTGCCTGATCACGGTGTTCCCGGGCTAAGCTAGCCCCATGCCCAAGAAACGCATCGGCGAACCCATCGCCGTCCGCCGCTACGGCGTTGAAGGACAGCCCGACAGGGAGATCGTGCTCGTCATCGGCAAGCCGATCGCTCCGGGTACGTCCCAGGGTGACTGGTGCTGCCCCGTGCTCATCTCCGGGCTCGGCGACGAGGTGTTCCACTTCCAGGAGGGCGTCGACGCGCTGCAAGCCCTCCAACTCGCCCAGGGTTTCGCTCGGCAGACGCTGGAAGCCTCCGGGCTGCCCATCACATGGGCCGGCGGGGAGCCTGGCGACCTGGGGCTGTACCGCCCGATCTCCTCGCCGTACGGGCTGTGGTTCCAGCGCCTCGCGGAGCGGGCCCTCGACCTCGCAATCGACGCCGTGGCCCAGATCGTCGTGGAGGTTAGCCGGCAAGATCCGAAGGTGCGCGAGTACATGGCGCGAGCGCACGCACAGCGCGAGTGAGCGCCATGTGCTCGCATTGGTAGATCCTACTTTCTCCTGCTGGTCCTCCCCCGCTTCCGTCGACACCCCCGACGGCACCAGGAGGCAGGGATGGGACGGAGAAAGAGGAGGGCGTTCACGCCCGAGTTCAAGGCGGAGGCGGTACGGCTGGCGAAGGCGAGCGACCGGAGCATCGGCGAGGTGGCGAAGGACCTCGACCTGACCGAGACGGCGCTGCGCGACTGGATCAAGCGTGAACACTGCCCTCCGGCGCCCCCCTCCCCCTCAGAAGCTCGCGTCGAGCTGGAGGCGCGCGACGTGGCGGCCCTCGGAGGCGTCCTTGCCGAAGATGTAGAAGTAATCGCCCTGGAGCTTCAGCGCATAGCCGTTCAGGTACACATTGAGCCCGCCGCCGACCTGCTTGCCCTGCGCGTCGACGAGATCGACGAGCTTCGGATCGGTGCCGCGCTCCGCGAAGATCTGGTCCCAGCGCGCGGCGACCTCGACGTGGTCGGTCAGCAGGTACCCCGCCTGGGCGAAGTAGCCGTAACCCGACCGGGTCCACTCCCGCGCGACCGCGCCGTCGACCTCGGCCTCGAAGGAGTCCCGCTCGGCGTGGCGCACGACGGCCTCGGCCGCGAGCGAGAAGCCCGCGTATTTGAAGATGAGATCGGCCGCGCCGTGCAGGTAGTCGGCCGCGCCGAGCGAGAGCGTCGTGCCGAAGGTGCTGTGCTGGCGGTTGGTCTGATGGTTGTAAGCGCCCGTGACGCCCACCGCGAGCCGGGGCTTCGCCTCGCGAGAGAGGTCGCCGTCCTGATCGTCGTCGAACGCGCCGAACGGGCGGACGGCGAGCCGCGCCACCGCGAGCGGGCCGTGCTTCTGGGCGCCGAAGCGGTTGCGCCCCTCGCCGCCGCCGAGGAAGAGGTTGTACTGCAGCCTGCCTCCCAGGCCGAAGAGATCGGGCGACGAGAGCATCAGGCCGACGTCGCGATCGAGGTTGAACTCGCGGACGGCGATCGGACGTTCGGTCTGCTGGAGGGAGACCTCGCGCAGGGTCCGCGCCCGGTTGAACGGGGCAAGGAACTGGCCGACGCGCACGTTGAGATCGCGGATCGCCGTGTACTCGACGAAGGCGTCGAAGATGGGAGAGGGGCTGTCCTTCTCGAAGTCGTTGCCGCCGAAGGCGAGCTGCACGTTGTACTTGAGATCGGGCGAGATGAAATGGCCGCTCGTCGTGAGGCGCACCGTCCTCACGTTGATCTCGTGCGTGTCGTCCTCCGCGGTGTGCGTGAACGTCTCGCGGACCTGCACGCGCGCCCGGATCGTGGACGAAAAGCGGCCGTCCGCCGTCTTGACCGTGAAGCCCTTCCCCGCCCCGGCCGTCACGCTGACGTCGCCGCCCTTGTCCTTCGCCGGCTGCGCCGCGGCGCTCGCCGCCGCCTCGGCGGCCGCCCGGCGCTCCGCGTCGAGGCGCTCCTGCAGCGCGCGCTGCTGCTGCTCGAGCTCCGCGACCCGGCGACGCAGCGGCTCGAAGCCCTCGGCCGCCCCGATCTCCGGCGGCGTCGGGGCCGGCGCGGCCGGCGGCGGGGGCGGCGCGGCCGGCGGCGCCGCGGGCGCCTGAGCGGACGCCTGGGAAGGGAGCGCGGCGGCGAAGAGCGAGAGCGCTGCCGCCGCGCGGACCATGTGCGACTTCTTTCGGTGGATCGATTTCAAGCGTCTTGTCCTCGGATCAAACCCTCTGCCGCGCGTCCGGCGGGCACAGGCCGCCGTCGCGAAGGCGCACCACGCCCTCGCGGACGGCGGCACCTCGCTCCCCGCGGCCGGCGCTTCGCGCCACACGCGCAGACGCCAGACCGCTGCCACGGGCGCCTAGCTGCGATCAGCCACGCCAGCGAAGCGCCCAGCTCCGACGTCCAATATAACGGACATCGAGAACTGTCAAGACATCCAGAGTATACCGAGAATGTCGCTCAAACCGAGAAATTGTGCGCCAAACCACGCGCGAACCCCATCCGTCATACCGGACATCGAGGGCGCCGCCCCGTCTGCCGCCGGGGCGCGGCGGCGGAGGGCGGGCGCCGGGGCGGCGCGGACGCCGGATCGCGCGAAAGAGTTCCAACCGACCGCCGGGCCACTAAGATGACCCGACGCACGCACGAGGCGCTCCGATCGGCGCCCCGTCGCGGTGCGTAGGGATCTCATGAGCCAGAACCCGGACCGCCGCGATCCGCTCAACATCGCCGGAAGCCTGATCGCCGACAAGTACAGGGTCGATCACGCCGTCGGCGAGGGCGGCTTCAGCGTCGTCTACAGGGCCGAGCACGTCATCTGGAAGCAGCCCGTCGCCCTCAAGTGCTTCACGCTCCTCGCGGACGCGCCGACCGAGCAGCGCGAGCAGCTGCTCCAGGCGTTCATCCAGGAGGGCAAGCTCATGGCCGAGCTCTCCAGCCGCTCGGCCGCGATCGTCCAGGCGCGCGACATCGGCACGTTCAACGCGCCGGACGGGCAGTGGCTGCCCTACATGGTCCTCGAGTGGCTCGACGGCAAGCCGCTCGACCAGGTCCTCTACGAGGAGACGAGCCGGCGCGCGCCGCCGCGCGATCTGCTCGCGACCATCGCGCTGCTCGAGTCGGCGGCGGTCGCGCTCGAGCTCGCGCACTCGCGCGGCATCGCGCACCGCGACATCAAGCCGGCGAACCTGTTCGTCATCGGCCCGCCGCGCGGCGCCTCGACCTTCGTGAAGGTGCTCGACTTCGGCATCGCCAAGGTGATGGCCGAGCACGCGGCGGCGGCGACGGCGCTCGCCCACACCGGCAAGGACATCACCGCGTTCACCCCGAGCTACGGCGCCCCCGAGCAGTTCAGCCGCACCCACGGCGCGACCGGGCCCTGGACCGACGTCTTCGCCATGGCGCTCATCATGATCGAGGCGATGCTGGGCGGAGCGCCGGCGCTGCAGGGCGACGACTACCTCCAGCTCGCCGTCGCGAGCCGCGATCCGTCGCGCCGGCCGACCCCGCGCACCCTGGGGCTCACCGTCAGCGACGAGGTCGAGGCGGTCTTCGAGAAGGCGCTCGCCGTCGCGCCGGCGGATCGCTTCCCCACCATGGGCCGCTTCTGGGCGGCGCTGCACCGCGCCGTCTTCCCGGACGATCCGGCCTGGGCCGTCGCCACGGGCAACGGCCCGCCCGCGCCCACCTCCGGGGCACAGGCGGCCCGCGGCTCCGCCCCGCGGATGTCCTCCGCGCCGCGGATCTCCTTTCCGCAGATCGCGCCGACGCTGGCGGCGCCCGCCACGGCGCCGGGGCCCGCCGCCTCGGCCAAGCCGACGTCGATCGCCGTCGACACGAGCAGCACGGGCGGCACCGCGAACGACGCGGCGACGCAGCGGTCGGCGGCGGCGCCGAGGTCGAAGGCCGCGCTGGCGCTCGGCGGCGCCGCGCTCGCGCTCGCGGCCGGCGGCGCGCTCGTCTGGAGCCTGCTCCGCTCCGAGCCGCCCGCGCCGGAGGCGGCGCCGGTCGCTCCGGTCGCCACCGCGTCCGCCGCGCCCGTCGCGACGGCGAGCGCCGTGGCCGCCGTGGCCGCAGTCCCCGAGCGGCGGACCGAGTGCCCTTCCGGCATGGTGCTGGTGCCGGGCGGCAAGTTCTTCATGGGCTCCGACGAGCCGGACTTCAAGCTGTGGCAGCCGGCGCACAAGGTGACGGTCGACACGTTCTGCATCGACGCCTACGAGGTGACCGCGGGCGACTACAAGGCGTGCTCGGACAAGGGGGAGTGCAAGCGGCCCCCGACCGCGCCCGACTACCCGAGGGCGGAGGGGGTCTCCGCCGCCGAGCACCAGAAGACGCTCACGGCCCTCGCCGAGCTCTGCACCTTCGGCAAGCCCGGGCTCGAGAAGCACCCGATCAACTGCGTGCCGTGGAGCCTCGCGGAGGCCTACTGCGACGTCCACGGCAAGCGCCTGCCGACCGAGGCCGAGTGGGAGTACGCGGCGCGCGGCTCCGACGGGCGCAAGTTCCCCTGGGGCGACGAGCCCGGCGACAAGACCTTCATGAACGCGTGCGGCACCGAGTGCACCGCGTGGGAGAAGGCGCGCGGGCTCACGCCGAGCACGCGCATGTACGACGCCGACGACGGCTTCTACGGCACGGCGCCGGTCGGCTCGTTCCCGAAGGGCAAGACGAGGTTCGGCGCCCACGACGTCGTCGGCAACGTCTGGGAGTGGACCGCCGACTGGTTCGAGACCTACAAGGACGAGGAGCAGGTGAACCCGAAGGGCGCGCCGGCCGGCGATCGCAAGGCGATCCGGGGCGGCGGCTACAACGGCGGCGTCCTGCTCTGGCTGAACCCGGCGTTCCGCTACCACCAGCTCGCGACGGCGAGCGCGCCGGGCATCGGCTTCCGCTGCGTCACGAACCTGTAGCCGTGCCGGTCCCCGCCTCGCAGCTCGCCAACCCCTCGATCGCCGGCCCGCTCGGCACGCTCGCGTTCTCGCAGGTCCGCCCGCTGAGCTCGTCGCTCGCGCTGCGCGCGATCCGCTGGCACCAGAGCCTCGAGCGGCTCGGGGTGGTGCTGCCGTTCGCGCTGGTGCACGACGCGGGCCTGCTCTTCTCGACGCCGCGCGAGCAGCTCGAGCTCGGCCCGCGCTGCGACGCGAGGGAGCTCGCGGGCCGGCTGCGCGACGCGGAGCGCATCCTGGAGGGGTACCGGTCGATGCTCCGGGAGCTCGCCGAGAGCGAGGCCGCGCGCTGCGCGGCGCAGCTCCGGATGAGCGACGATCTGGTCACGGTCGTGCTCTCGCGGCTCTTCGGCGCGGTCGCGGCGCGCACCCACGCGGCGCCGGCCTACCGCGCGATGCTCCCGGCGGACGCGGCGCTGTTCGAGGGGATCGAGCCGCAGCTGCGCGGCCTGTTCCTGTCGGCGCGGCGCGAGTTCGAGCAGCGGGCGCTGGAGGCGCTCGACGTCTCGCGGCTGTACGTGCTCACGATGTCGGACGCGCTCGACGTCGAGACGCTGCGCCTGTTCGGCATGCTGGGCTCGGAGGCGTCGGCCGGGGCGCTCGCCCAGGTCGACCTGCTCGCGGCGCTCTCGTCGCCCGAGGCGAACGACATCGTGAACTTCTCGCTGGAGATCCTGCCGAGCGTGCTCGAGACGAAGACGCGCCCGGCGGCGGGCACGACGGCGGCGCACGGCTACTCGGGGCTCGGCACGCGCGGCTCGATCGACAGCATGGTGCTGACGGAGCTCGCCTGGGACGACGTGGAGCTCGCGCGCCGGATCGCCGACAACGAGGTGCTCTATTTCGCGCGCGAGCAGAGCCGGGACGAGCAGCGGCGCATCCACTATCTGCTCATCGACGCGTCGGCCTCGATGCGCGGCGATCGCCAGACGTTCGCCCGCGGGATGGCGATCGCCACGGGCAAGCGGCTCCTGCTCGAGGGCGAGGACGTGGCGTTCCGCTTCTTCGACGCGCGGCTCTACGAGCTCTACCGCGCGAAGAACGGCCAGCTCCCCACGGCGCACCTCCTGTCGTTCAAGGGGGAGCGCGGCAGGAACCCGGCGCGCGTGTTCGCCGAGCTCGCGACGGACCTCGATCTGACGCGGCACCACGATCCGCGCACGCCGGTGGTGCACCTGTTCACGCACGCGGCGCTCTACATCCCGCGGGAGATGGTGCAGGCGGTGCAGAGCCACGCGCACATCTCGGCGGTGTTCATGCTGCCGTCCGGGGGACAGCTCGATCTCGACTACCTGGACCTCCTGGACGCGCACTGGGTGGTCGACCACGCGACGGTGGCGAGCGGGGCGGCGAGGGCGAGCGCGGCCAAGGCCATCCTCGTGGAGAAAGACCGGCAGGACCGGCCCGAGGAGGGAGGTCCCGCCGCGCGGCGCCTGGGGGCCCCGCCGAACTCGCACGTGCCCTGAGCCTTACCCTGCGGGTAAGGCTCAGGGCACGTGCTCAGACATCGGCCCATCCCCCAGGCGCCGCGCGGCGGGACCTCCCTCCTCGGGCCTACGGGGGTTCAAGGGGGCGGGGTCGAGGATCGCGGGGGGAGACGCGTGAGGGGGCGATGTTTGCGGGGGTGAGCGGTGCCGAGGGCTCGGGCGCATGGATGGGTGGTGGGAGCGCGAGGGCACCTCAGTGGTGCGCGATCAAGCCCAGCATGTCGAACGGGCTCGACTCGTACTCTTCCGGAGTCAGGAAGTTGTCGAGATCGAGCCACTCCACGAGGGGCCGGCATTCACGCACTTTCCATGGCTTCATGAGCGCCGCCAGCTCCTCGGACGTGCGCGGGTAGACCTTGACCCCGGCGAGGGCCGCGGCGCCGTTCAGCTGGTGCGCTGCGGCGACAGCGCGCGCCTCGATGAAGCTGAGGGACAGCACGCTGCCAGGGGCGCAAAACGCGTGCATCCTCCGCAGGAGGTCGCTCAAGCGCTCATCCTCCATCATGTACGCGATGCCGATGCACCCCACCGCGACGCGGCGCTCTGCGCCGAAGAACTGCGCCGCCGCGGCCAGGAGCGACGACGGCTCTCGAACATCGGCCTGGATGTAGCGCATGTTCGGTTTGTCGGCGAGGAGCTGCTCGCCGTAGATCACGCTCACGGGATCGATGTCCGAAAACAGGATGCGCGCCTCGGGCAGGTAGTCGTTGAGGTGGCCCTGCGTCGGCAGCCCCGAGGCGAGATCGAGCACGTTCGTGATGCCCGCGTCGGACCATCGCTGCCCCACGAGCTGGATGAACCAGCGGTTGAGCTTCGCCCATTTCGGATAGGTCGGTACGAGGTTCAGGATCGCCGCGGCCGCGCGGCGATCGACGTCGTAGTTGTGGTGCCCGCCGAGAACGTAGTCGTAAACCCGGCCGATGTGCGGCTTGGTGATGTCGATCTCCATGGTGCCCTCCTAGCGCGAGCGCGCGGCGCGCCCCTTCAGCGATACGAGCGGGCAGCCCCGCGCTGCGGGAGCGGGCTGCCGCACACTTCGAGCCCTTCCCGCCGCAGCGCATGGACGATGCCGCTTTGAAGGTTGGCCAGGACGACGATGCCCTCGAGGTGGGCGCCCTGGTCGGTCAGCGCGCGGGCGGCCTCCGGGCGGATGCCGACCAGCACCGGGTGGGTGCCGAGGAGGTCGAGCGCGCGCGCGGTGCGCACGAGCGCGGCGACGGCCTCCGCGTCCATGGACGGCACGCCGGTCACGTCGATGATCGCGGTGCGCGCTTGCCGCTCCACCACCTCGCGCAGCAGCGACTCGGTGATCCTGCCCGCCCGCTCGGCGTCGAGCTTGCCGATGAGCGGCAGCACCAGGATGTGGTCGTGGACGGGCATGATCGGCGTCGAGAGCTCCAGGATCACGCGGCGCAGCTCGCGCTCGCGGTTCTGGATCGCGCGCTCGAGCGCGAGCTGCATCTCGTCGCGCTGGACGCCGATCTCGCGGCTCTCCTGCTCCGCCACCGCGTCCACGAGCAGCGTCAGGTAGTCGTTCACGCGCGCCACCAGCTCCAGCGCGTCGGGTGCGTTTTCGGGCAGGCGCGCCAGCACCTCGCGCAGGAGGGCGCGGCTCAGCCCGAGGAGGGCGCGCAGCCCGAGCCCCTGCTGCCCGAGCTTCTGCCCGAGCGCCAGGACGGGCGCCGCGTCGCCGGTGGAGAGGAAGTGGAACAGCTCGTCCAGGATCTGCTGCGCGACCTGCGACAACCGGAACGGCGGGAGGCCGCTGCGGTTGTGCACGGCGTTGTCCTTGAGCGCCTTCGCGGCGCTCTTCACCAGCACCTGGCGCTCCGGGTCGATCCAGATCTGCATAGGATGTCGACTCCCTTGGCCCTGGCCTTGGCCATGCTGTGTCGTAGGGGTGTTCATGGAGTAGGAGGACAAGCCACCTTCGGATCGCGCAAGTCGAGCGGCGCGCCAGAGGAGGGTGAAGCTCGGCGCGATGCCGCGATCTGCTTGCCAAGCAGATGGATTCGTGGCGTCGCAAGGTGCTCCCCCCGAGATGCGGCCCCAGGCCCGCGCAGTGTCTCTACATTACCAGCGTTCTGGCCCCCTGTGGTCCATCACAGACGCAGCCCACGACAGCGCAATCGCCGTACCAGGCAGGGTCCGCACCTCCCCTACGAGGACGCATCCGACGGGAGCGATGGCCGGCGTCTCCTTCTTGGGGATCCCTCGACGCCCGCCCTCCGGGCCTGCCGCGGACCGCCGGTAGGACGTCAATGTCGTCCGATGACGCACCCGGTATTATGGTGTCGACGTGAAGCGTCCGCGCCGGCCGGATCCGGTGCATCGTCCGGAGCCGGCGGAGCGCGTCCTCGAGCGGCTCCGCACAGCGGTCTTCCCTCCCCGCTGGCCGGCGAGATCATTTTACCCGGCCGCTCGCCCGGTCGGGGTCGTGCTGCGGCGGGATCTTCCCCGCGTCGCCGCGCAACTTCGCCCGGAGCGCCTCCCATTGCCGCGACTCGGCCTGGATCTCCCGGAGACGCGCCGGGGTCACCTCCGGGTCCGCCGCCACCTCGATGGCGTTCCGAAAGGCCTGTTCGGCCATGAGCGATACGCGCTCGAGCGAGCTCTCGGCAGCATCTGGCTGGGCGCATCTTCCGACGGCGGCGCCGTGTCGGCCTCCACTGCAGCAGGCTCGACGGGGCGGACCCGCGCCCGCGTCGGAGCGGGCTTGAGCGGCACTGGCTCATCGGGGCTCTTCTCGGCCTGCTCCACCTGGCCGGCGCGCGCATGCGTCCGGTGCCGCTGCAGCGTGAGCCGCGAGACCTGTGCTCCGAAGCCATGTCGAGCAGAGCCTCGTCCGGGTTCGCGGCAGCGAGAGCCGTGGAGTGCGCTGCCTCGATCGCCGATCGGTTCGCCTCTGGAAGCCGGCAGATGGTGCAGCGGTCAGACGTCACGCTCGGAGCGTGAAGCGTCTATCTATGCGTTAGGGCATAATCGACGCGACGCGGACGATTATGCGGTTGCCATCGCGGCCGCGTCGCTGATCGGCGCGGCTCGCATCCTGGCCTCGAACGGGATGCCGTACACGCGCCGGCAGGCGTCCCGGTCCTCGAAGCTGCGAGGGCGGGACATGCCCGACTCCCACCGCGACACGGTGCGCTGGTTCACCCCGAGCTTCCGCGCCTTCTCCCACTGCGTTCCCGCGGCCCGCCGCAACATCACGCTGCCCTCGCTGCGCACCGGGGCATTTCGGCGCACCGTTCTATGCAGTGCCGCATAAACGCTGAGCACGTTTGGGGTCTTGCGCGAAAAAGTCGCTAGGTCCCCGCCCGGACACCCCCTTACCACTGTTCGAGGGGGGTGTAGGTGTGCGACGGTGGCTCCTCCGACCGCCCGCCCCCTCCCGGGTCACCTGGCCCGGCGCGATCTACCACCTCCCAGCCCGTACCCGACCCGGCGCGCAGCTACCGCTTCGTCGAGCTCAAGTGCACGTCAACCACGATCTCTCGGGCGGTCCCCGGCACCCCGATCCACTCCTTGCCGTCCCAGCGCTGCAACCCGACGGATACCTTGACCAGCCGCGCGCCGTTGTCCCTGTAGTACTCGTGAGGGATCTCGACCCCGGGTCCGTGACCGTCTTGCCATTCATGCGCGCCTTGGCCTCGTCGCCAAGCCTGGCCGATGGCTCCATGACGGCGCTGACGACGTCGTTGGCTGCACGCGCCGTCATCGCGCAAGCGCGCGCGAGTCGGAGCATGCACACACCGTCACCTGAGGACTCCCAGGCAGTCCGTACGTCGGGGAAGGCGCGGAAGTGCTCGCGAACATCGTCGGGGAGTTCGGGAAAGGTAGCCGCTCCGCAGACCGCGTCTTTCCCCTGGCCAGCTTCGGTTGCACGCTACGCGACGTCCGATGAGGGGCGTGCCCTCGCCGAGCGAAGAGGAGCGTGCGATGCCAGGAAGCAGAGAGCTGGTGCAGCTGCGTGCGGAGCTGTCGAGGTATCGTGAGAAGAAGAGCCGTGGGAAGTACCCGAGCGAGCTGCGAGACCGAGCCGAGGCGTACGCCAGGGAGCGTTCCCGGGCGGGGGCGACGCCGGCCGAGATCGCCACGGAGCTCGGTGTCCACAAGATGACTGCCGACCGATGGGTGGCTGGCGGTGAGCGCGCAGATGATGGTGCGTTGCCAGCGACCACCAAGGCGGCTCAGCATGTTCCGTTCCTACCCGTCGTGGTGCGCCCGGAGCGCCGAGAGGCGCCGCCTTTGCGGCTCAACGTCGCATTTACCGATGGGACGCGGATGCAGGTATGTGGGATAGGCGCGCGCGACCTCGTGGAAGCGATCGAGGCGTTGCGGAGGGGGCAGTGACCCCCGCGACGATAGCCGTGTATCTGGCCGTCGGTCCAGTGGACTTGCGTGGCGCGTTCGACCGGCTCGCCGCGATCACCCGGCAGGTGCTGTGCCTGGACCCAGCCAGCGGCGCGCTATTCTTGTTCTTCAACAAGAGGCGCAACCGACTGAAGGCACTTTGGTGGGACCGCAACGGGTATACAATTCTATACAAGCGTCTCTCGAAGGGTGCATTTGCTCTGCCCTCGTTCACCGAGGCTGACGGCAAGTGTATCGAGCTGTCAGCACAGGACTTCGCGCAGCTGCTCGCTGGTCTACCCGTGGAAGAGCTGGCAAGCCGCCGCCGGCTGGTCCACTGAGGCGTCTGCGCCGGCGCTCGTCCACCACGCTGCCGGCGCCAGCGCGGCCCGATGGCGGCCGGCTCAGCCTGATACGGAGCCGGCTCAGCCTGATGCGGAGATGGAGCAGGGCGCGAGTTGCATCCTCCCGAAGACCTCGCGAGAGCGCGGCGTCGAGGGCGCACCATGTTTGCCCCGCGTTCCCATTTTCAACAAAGGATTCTCATCAAAAACAGCCAAAAGTGCCTGCGTAAGGTACTTGCCAGGAGCCAGCGGAGGGGGCATCCATGGCGCGCCTTGACACGACCCGGTGAGACCGAGCTCCCGCAGGCGGCGGAGACAGAGCGCCTTGACGGCACGGCGCTCGTGCTCGGCTATCTTCAGGCCAGGGGACAAGGACAGGGGAGCCCCGCCGACCCCGCGTCGGTGGTCGACGCGCTGCTCCGGCGGGTGCAGGAGCTCGAGGCGAAGCTGGCCGAGCTTTCGACGGCGGAGCAACAGGCCCAAGAGCTCGCTCGCTCTGTCGAGTCGCTCAAGGCGTACAATCAACAGCTGCAGGAGACGATTCGGACGTTGGAGATCGGGTTCCGGCGCCACGTCTCCGAGCAGATCTCGCCTGACCAGCTGCGGCTTTCGCTGGCCGGCGAGCCAGACGCCTGTCCGGCTCAAGCTTCGTCGCAGGCCGAGACCCACAGCGCCTCGCCTGAGGCGGATCGGAGCGACGGCAGCATCCCGCCGCCGGGCCTCGCGAGCCCGGCGGAGCGTGGGGGGACCGCAGAGTCCTGCTCCAGCTCGGATCCCGGAGGTGGCAAGCGAGTTCAGCGCCACGAGCACGGGCGCCGTCGCATCGGTGTCATCCCGAGGGTGATCATCGAGACGCTGCCGCCGGAGGTGCTGCTCCAAGGTAGCGAGCGCTTCGAGCGTGTGGGCGTCGAAGACAGCTCGGTGATCGGCCACCGGCGCGGCGGCCCCGTGGAGATCGTCTGGCGTCGCCCCAAGTACGTGGCCAAGGCGGAGGCACCGGCGGCGAGCCGCGGAGCGGGCGAGGAGCCTGCTTCTTTGCCAGCCGCAGAGCCGGCCTTCAAGCGCGAGCTCGACGAGCCCCTCGTCGTGCGGGAGCACGAGCTCTTGGGGATCCCCGCGGACACGGGCTTCAAGCAAAGCCCCTTCGTCGACGGCGTCCTCGTACGCTACACGCCCGAGTCGGACGCTGCGGAGGACAGCGGCGGACCTGTGAAGATCGCCTCGCTGCCGGAGCGCCCGATCGCCAGATGCCTTGCCGATCCGAGCCTCTTGGCCCACCTGTTCGTCCACAAGCTCGACTACCACATGCCATACTACAGGCAAGAGGTGGAGTCGGAGCGCCACGGCTTCCGCATTGGCCGCGGCAACATGACACGCTGGCAGTACGACTGTGGCGGCATTGCGATGCGCATCGCCGATGCCATCTGGAGCGACGCGCTCTCGCGGTCGTGGTTCGCCATGGATGCGACGGGCACCGCCATCCGGGCCAAGGACAAGCACCGCTATGGGCATGTCTTCGTCCTCGTCGCGCCGGGCGATGGGGTGCTGTTCCGCTATACACCGACGTACGACGGTCCCACCGTCGCGAAGCTCTTCGGCGGCTACCAGGGGACGCTCGTCGCCGATGCCTCGGCCAACCACAACGTGCTGTTCGGGCCGGGCAAGGCGCGCGAGGCCGGCTGCTGGAGCCATGCACGAAGGCGCTTCTTCAAGGCGTTCAAGGCCGGGGCGGGCAAGGATGCGGCGTTCGCGCTCCAGGCCATCCAGGCGCTCTTCCGCGTCGAGGAGGAATGCGCCCCGTGCAGCCCGGACGAGCGTCTCGAGATCCGGCAGCGCGAGTCCGCACCGCTGATTGAGAAGCTCTTCGCCTGGGTCGAGGCGCAGCGGCAGGTCGTCCCGGAGCATTCGCCGTTGCGCGAAGGGCTGGTCTATTTGCACAACCAGAGGGAGGCGCTCTGCGAGTTCCTCTCCAACGGGGAGGTCCCCATCCACAACAATGCCAGTGAGAGGGCTCTGCGCCGCGTCGTCAAGGGACGACGCAACTGGCTCTTCCACGGCAGCGACGAGCATGCTGTCCGGGCCTGTGCCGTCACGTCGCTCATCGCGACCTGCCAGATGCACGGGCTCGACCCCGAGCTGTACTTGCAGGAGATCCTGACCGTGGCTCCGAGCTATCCGCTCAGCCGCATCCTCGACCTGAGTCCCAAGAACTGGGTCGCGACGCGACAACGCCTCATCGCCGAGGGGCGGCTCAAGTACCTGGACCTGGCTCGGATCTCCGGCTCGCGGCTCGTCTTCCGCGACCGCTGATCGCGCCGCGTCGCCCGCTTGCGTCGCGCCCACAGTGCTCGTTGCGTCCGGAGCGGCCGAGCCAGGCGCGCGTCCTTTCCGCGTCCGCGCCGAGGTGCGTCGGCTCGTCGAGCCGGTGCTGTCGTCGCTTCGCCCCGCCACCGTCGAGCTCGTCTCGACGGGGCGCCTTCGGTTCGCTTCGCTTCGGCGCTGCTTGTCCGCGCCTCGGGTCGGCCGCCGTTCGCCCACCTCCTCCGCCGACGGCTGGGCGGCGGTCTTGCGGCGCCGCACGCCGGCGGCCTCGGCCGCTCCTGCGCGCTCCTCCTCCTGCTCAGCCGCGCGACGCGGGCGTCCCTTCGCCCTGGCGGGGGCGTCCTCGCGGCCTTGCCATGCGACCTGCGGTGCTGACAGCTTCAGCACCGCTGTCGTCAGGCTCGGGACTTCGACGCCTGCATCCCCGCTCCGTCGCTTCGTCATCGCACCGCGACTGTACGCACGGGGCCGCCTTCCACAAGCACGCTTCGGAACGCGCTCTGCGGAGCGGCTACCGGGAAAGAGACTGTCGATCCAGTTTTGCATGGGGCTGGTATAGGCGGGCGCCCCCTCAGCGGAAGTCCATATCCGCCTTGGATTCGCGCACTGTTCATGTGCGCAGTGTGCGGCAAACTCCCTCCACCTATGCGCCTCGCAGAACTCCGCCACGGCGCGCCGACGCAGGTAAGCCGCCTGGCTCTTCGCTGCGAGGTACCGGCGGCACGCGTGCGGCTTCTCGCTGCTCTCGGGGTAGAGCCGGTCGACCCGGAGAGCCTCCACCTTCGGCTTCGCCGCCTCCACCTCGGGGAGCCGGTCCGCGTGCTCCGGTGCGGCCCGGTGGCGACGCTGGCCGGGCGTCTCTACCAGCTCGCCGAGCGCCTGGAGGGTAGCCACGGGCGTCGGGCCATGATGCCGCCGCTACCGGGTCCTCGCCGGCGGAGGAGGCGTCGGGCCCGGGTCGTCTCTCGGTCCAGCCCGAGCCACCGCTCGACCCACTGCGCCATGCGGAAGCCGCTCCTGCGGTGCCGCCCGGCGAGGCGGCTCACGTCGTCAGCCCACACCAGCACCTCGTCGCAAGCCCGGCGCCAGCTCCCAGCTCGGCCGCGTCCACCGCGAGGAGCCGTATCGCCCGCGCGACCTCCCCTCGCTCCGGTCCCTCCGCGCGTCCGCCTCGACCTAGGCGTGCTCGGCTCGCTGTAGCCCCCCCAGTCCTTCGGAATGGCGGTGCGCCGCGCGCGCCAGCTACGGGCAGGAGACCTCCGTTGGCAGCGGCTCACAGCCAGCAACGCCGCGGTGATGGGAGCAGCACCCGCGGTGCGGCCCATGGCAGCGGCAGGTGGGGCTCATCGTCCCGTCCCTGCACATCAGTCCGCGCGTCTGCTCGAAGGCCGCGCGCTCAGCCTGCAGCACTCGAGCCTCCGTCACCTTCACCAGCGACAGCGCCCTGCGGACGTCCGCGGCGCCTCTGTCCTTGGGCTCGATCGGGTCGAGCAGCTCACGGGCGCGGCAATAGGCCTCCTTCGCGTCACGGCCGTCGCTCGTGAGGGCCTCGGTCGCGAGGGCGGCGCGCTCCGCCGGTGGCCTGGCCGCTTCGATGGCCGCAAGGCGCGCCTTCTCCTGCTTCCGCTCGCGCTCTCGCTGCTCTCGTTCCTGCTCCTCACGACGCGCCTGGTTCGCGCGCACGGTCCTGGCGAAGACATCCGCGTCCGGGTTCGGGCGGTGACTGCCGTCCGGCGGCGAGAGGTCGTCGAACGCTCCCGAGACGATGAACGCGAACATCGCGGACAGCAGGAGTATGACGCCAGTCTTCTGGATGAACGTGAGCCCGCCCCAGCCCGATTCGTCGGCGGTCGCCTGGGCGCGCCGCACCCGCTGACACGCGTCGCAGTAGGTCTGCCCTTCCGGCGCCCGCATGTCGCACCGCTCGCAGCGCGTCGGGTTGTCGTCCCCCATGCAACCAGGCTACCAGCATCGGGAGGCGACCGACTGCCGTTTGGTGCTAGGAGCGACGCGCACCTCAGAGACCGAGCGCCTTATCTTCGCCGCGACGGACGACGCCTACGAGGTGGCCTCCCTGCGGAACACGCTCACCAGGCTGCGCGATGCCGCCTCCGAGTCCGCGCGGGAGCGGCAGCGCGCTCCCGAGCGGGCCGCTGAGGCTCGGGAGCGCGCTGCTCAGAACGTCGGCCGTGTCTGCTGCTGCGACGGCAGCGTGTCGCCAACCTGCTCCACCCCACGACGCGGATGCTGCTCACACCACGGCGGGATCTGCGCGTGCGAGTAGAGGGCACGAACGCAGGAGCGCTCCGTATCGCCGGCCGCGGGGCGCGCTACACCCGGTACACCCACCAGACCCGCAGCACCCGCTCCCGTACGTCACGCGTTAGCCGCACGCGGTACGAACCGACGCGCAGGCGCAGCGTCACAGCGTCGTCCTCCGGCAGCCGGTAGAAGTCGCCCTCGCCCGCCCGGGCGAAGCGCTCGACGGCCTCATCGATCCTGGCGGCGTCGGTCCACGGGAGACGCTCCAGCGCGACGCGTCCGGGCGGGGTCCAGTCGACGATCCACGTCATTGAGGACGAGAGGTCGTGCGCCCGCGGGCCCGCATGATCCCCTCGTACTCCGCCGAAGCGCCTTCGGCTTCCGCACGCCGCCGGATCTCGGCCCTCACCTCCTCGTGCGGCGTGAAGGGCCCCGCCGCTCCGGCCGCGACCGCCTCGCGCTCCTCGTCCGAGATCTGCTCGTCGTAGACCACCGGCGCGAGGCGGAAAGCGCGGAGGACCGGATCCTCATCGTCGCCGAGGTCGGGGGCCATGGCGGGGGCGGCGCTGTCTCGTCGGGGGCTCATGCCGGCAGGGTACTACGGGCCTCCTGCCGGAGCGACGGCGTCCGGCATGGAAAATGCGCGCGGCAAGCCGGAATGCTCGCGCCTCAGCCGAGGCGCTCCCGCTCCCAGCGCTCCTGCTCCGCGATCGCGTCGTCTGCGGCGCGGACGCCCTCGACGAAGAGCTCCGCGGCCTCGGGGTCGTCAAGGTCGAGGCCGTGCCGGAGCATCACGGCGCGGTCGCACGGCGGGACCGAGCGGAGGATCTCGGCGGCGGAGCGGCGGCGGCCCACGAGCGTCGCTCCGACCACTCGGCGGCATCGGCGCCCAGCCCTCGAAGGCATACCTCGGTGCCGCCAGCGAGCGCCGGAGGCGGGCGGCTAGCCGAGGAAGGCGACCGCATCGTCGCGGCGACGTGGTGCCTCGCCGCGCTCGGCGAGCGGGCGTTGCACCGAGTACACCCACCAGACCCGCATCGTGCCGTCCCATGGGTCGAACGTGGCGCGGACGTCGTAGGAGCCGCACGGTTGTGATGTCGTCTCCGGGACGCCGGTAAGCGTCGCCCTCTGCGGTAGTTGCGAAGCGCTGGACAGCCGCGTCGATGCGCTCGACGTCCTGCCATGAGATCCGCTGAAGCGAGATGGTGCCCTGCGGGCGTCCACTCGACTTGCCAGGTCATCGAGGAAGGGACGGTGCGCGCCCGTGGGCCCGAATGATCTCCTCGTACTCCGCCAAGGCGCCCTCGGCTTCCGCCCTCTTACGGATCTCAGCTGTCACCACTTCGCCAGGAATCCCCGGAGCATTCGCGTCAGCCGCCACCGCGGCACGCTCCTCGTCGCTGATCTCCTCGTCGTAGCGCGTCGGCGCGCGCAGCACGGCCAGACCGGGTCGTTCTCGGGGATCACACGCTTCCTGGCGGGGGCAGCGCTGTCTCGTCGCGGGCCCATGTCCGGGAGGATACTACGGGCCCCTCGCCAGATCGACGGCGCCGGGCATGGAAAGTGTGCACGGCAGGCCGGAATGCTCCGCCTCAGCCGAGGTGCTCCCGCTCCCAGCGCACCTGCTCCGCGATCGCGTCGTCGGCGGCGCGGACGCCCTCGACGAAGAGCTCCGCGGCCTCGCGGTCGTCCAGATCCATGCCGAGCCGGAGCAGCACGGCGCGATCGCGGGGCGGGACCGAGCAGAGGATCTCGGCAGCGGAGCGAGGGCGGGGCACGTGCGCGAGCCTGCCACGCCGAGCGGACCTCCACCCGGATCCAATCGGCTGTGATTCCCGCTAAATCCGCCCGTAATACTCCGGCTCATTGCCGGGCTTCCACTTGATGTTGCACCCGATGCTCGGGCGCTGATCCGAGGGGATGGGCGCCGACGCGAGCACCGCGTCGATGGCGGCGCGGAGGTCGCGGCCGGTCACCGGGACGTCGTTGCCAGGGCGGCTGTCGTCGAGCTGACCGCGGTAGACCAGCCGGCGATCCGGGCCGAAGAGGTAGAAATCCGGCGTGCAGGCCGCCCGATAGGCCTTGGCCACCTGCTGCGCCTCGTCGAGGAGGTACGGGAACGTATAACCGAACTCGCGCGCCTCTCTCGCCATCGCCTCGGCGTTGTCCGCCGGATAAGCGACGATGTCGTTCGGATTGATGGCCACGATGGCCACATCCTCGGGGCGATAATCGCGCCGCAGCCGGGCGAGCTCGTGACGGACGTGCTTGACGAACGGACAATGATTGCAGATGAACATCACGAGGAGCGCCCGCTCCCTGGTGAAATCCGACAGCGCCACCTGCTTTCCGGTGAAATCCGGCAGCCGGAAGTCGGGCGCCGGAGTGCCGAGCTCAAGCATCGTGGACGGGGTGCGTGCCATGGCAGAAATCTCCTCTCGCTGTGACGGCGCGCACCATACCACGCAGCGGGACGGCCGCGCTCCCCTCCGCGCGCCGCAGCGGCCCCGCCCGCGCGCACCGCGGCGGCCCCGCCCGCGCGCACCGCGGCGGCCCCGCCCGCGCCGCCGCCCGAGGTCGCCGGCCGTCGCTCCGCTCGGCTGCCCCGGGCCGGCCCGCGCCGGCTCACCCGCCGGGCCGCGCGACCAGGACCGGCCGGCGGCCGGCGCGCGACAGGCCGAGGCGGGCGCGCCGGCGCCACGAACCCCCGAACAGCCGGGCACGCCGGACAGGCACGTACAGAGAGACGCCCTCGTCATGCCGCTGACGGACGACGCACGACGGAGAGACGCTGTCATGGCTCATCATGCCACGCGCACTACATTCATCGCATGCGGCTCCAATCGCTGGACATCTTCCGCGGAATGACCATCGTCGCGATGCTCCTCGTCAACTTCCAGGACAGCTTCCCGGCCATCTATCCGCCCCTGGCCCACTCGTATTGGGAGGGCTGCACACTCGCAGACACGATATTTCCCTGCTTCCTCTTCATCGTCGGCGTGACCCTGCACATCTCCATCTCAGGGCGCCGCGCGCGCGGCGCGACCGACCGTGAGCTCGCCCTCCAGATCGTACGGCGCGGCGCGATCTTCATCCTGCTCGGGCTGTTCCTGTCGGCGTTCCCGTTCTTTCCCGAAGAGCGCCTGACGGAGCTGCGCATCCCGGGCGTCCTCCAGCGCATCGGCGCCGCGTACGTGCTCGCGGCGCTCCTCTGCCTCAAGACCACCGCCAGGCAACAGGCGGGCATCGTCGCCGCGGCCCTGATCGGCTACTGGCTCGTCCTCCAGCTCTCTCCGCTCGACGATCCCCACGAGACGCTGGCGGCCCGCGTGGACCGATATTTCCTCGGGGGGCACATCGCGCGCAAAGGCTGGGACGCGATGGGCATCCTCCCCACCCTCCCCGCGGCGATGACGGTGATGCTGGGGAGCCTCTGCGGCCGCTGGCTCACCGCGCCCGCCGGGCTCCGCGCGCGCGTCGCCGGGCTCCTCGCCGCCGGCGCCGCGGGGATCGCGCTCGGCGCCGCCTGGGCGCCGTGGTTCGCGTGGAACCGCAGCCTGTACTCGAGCTCGTTCGCGCTGCTCACCGCCGGCGTGGCCGCGGTCGTCCTCGCCGCCTGCGTGTGGATCGTGGACCTGAAGGGATGGCGGCGCTGGGGCGCTCCATTCCTGATCTTCGGGGCGAACCCGATCGCGGCTTACGTGGGCTCGACCATGATGGGACACCTGCTCTATCACGTGAGCAGGACCGGAGACGACGGCGCGAGGACGAGCGCGCTGGAGCTCCTTTACACGCGCCTCTTCGCGTCGTGGCTCTCGCCGCTGAACGCCTCCCTCGCCTTCGCGCTCGCGGCCGTCGCCCTCTGGCTCGTGCTCCTCTACCCCCTCCACCGCCGGGGCATCTTCCTCAAGGTCTGAGGCGCCCGGGCGCGCCGCGGCGCGATCACCTGGGGAAGTGGCGCTCGATCATCGAGAAGAACGCCGCCTCGCCCGGCTCGCCGCCGATGCTCCAGTACGTCACCCCGCCGAGCCGGCCCCGCTTGGCGGCGACGACCTTCTCCTCGAGCGACCCGAGGTCCTCGAAGAAGAGGTGCTCTCCGCTCGCGAGGACCCGGTTCGGCGCCCTCCCCGCCGCGAGCCGCGCGGCCCCGTCCTCCGGGCACCGGCGCATGTGGTCGGTGCTCGTGTCGTAGCCGTCGCCGCCCGCGAGCTCCAGGCACTTGCCGAGCGGCTCGCACCCCACCACGGCACCCGCGTCCCCCGGCGCCTCCGGCCCGAGCAGCCCGTAGTTCGGCAGACCGAGGATGAACTTCTCGCGGCGCGCGCCGCCGTCGAGGCCCCCGATGTACGCGACGGTCCGCTCCACCCACCCGAGCGGCGCGACCGGGCCGGCGTGTGCGCCGCCGCCAAAGTGGTAGTCGTAGCTCATCACGTGCACGTGATCCGCCGAGGCGCTCAGCGCCTCGTAGTCGAACACGCCCGTCGCGGAGGCGACCGCCGGGACCGCGAGCGAGAGCGTCTTTTCGGCCGCGTGGAGCGCGCGCGAGAGCTCGTCGATGAACGCCGAGAACGAGGCCCGCTCGGCCTCCACGGTCTCGCCCGGCCCGAGCACGGACGCGAGGTGCTCGTAGTCGATGTCGAGCCCGTCGTAGCCGTTCTCCACCGCGAGGGCCACGAGGCCCGCCACGTGCTGCGCCCGGAGCGCGGGATCGTGGATCATCGCGTGCACCGCGACGACGTCCGGCCGGTCGACCGCGGCGACGAGCGGGACGAGCCGGGTCCGCCCGCCGCCGGGCGTCGTGCGGTCGAGGACGCGCCGGTCGTGGAAGCCCGCGAACGGCGCGGACCGGCCGCGCGGGTGGTTCTCGAACGTGGTCGGCGAGGCGACGCGCCACCACTTCGGGTGGACGGCGTCGAACGCCTCGGCGCGGGCCGCGAAGGTGTCGTAGCCGAGATCCGTGGACGCGGGATCGCCGAGGAACTCGTGCAGCCAGCCGCAGAAGCGGTGATCGCCCGGCGCCCCCTCGCGCGGCGCCGCGGCGCGCGGCGCGTCGGGCGCCCCCGGCGCCCCCGACGCGCCCGGCTCGGCGCTCCCGACCTCGACGACGAGCGGCGTGCGCTCCACCCCGCCGCCGCACGAGGCGGCGGCAGCGGCGGAGCAGGCGAGCGGCAGGATCCGGAGGAGCAGCTTCATGGCGGCCGCCCCTCTAGCAGCCCGCGGCCCGAGCTACAGCCGGGATCGCGCGGTTCCGCGGGGCGCCTCACGATGCGCCCGAGATGCGCCGTTTGACGGCCGCTCCATCTCCGCGCCGAGCGCCCGTTCTGCAGCACCGCGCTGTCCGCGCTGCGCGTCGTCTTCAGGCGCCCGAGCCTGAAATTTCGGACTGCTTACCTGGCGCATGGACATCGCTAGGTGGCGAGGCTCAAGATCAACAACACCGGGTAGGTCGAGGGCGCACGGGCCCGGCGAACGGCTCCCCGACCCGAGTGGGCTAGGCGTCGTCACGTGGCGCACGGACGTGGTGCAGATTCTTTACTCGGCGTGGACTACGGACTCCTTCACGCCTTCGCCGTCAGTCCCTGGCCTCGGCGCGCAGAGCCTATTCGTCCTCCTCGGCTCGGTCCACCAGCTGGCAGTCATGGCAGAAGTGTCGTTCCACCTTTAGAAGGGTCGCAAAAAACTCGTGGCGGAAGCTCATCGGGCCGACAGCGACGTGAAACGGCACCTCGCGGCCTTCGGGGGACTCGGCTCGCGTGCCGAGGAGATCGAGCAACGTTGCGAACGAGAGCGCATCGGCGGCGATGAGATGCGCCGGCTCGCGAAACAGCACGACATGCCCACGCTGGGATTCACTGGGCGACTGCGACCGATGCGACCAACGCATGCTCGTGATACAGTCTGCGGCACCATCCCAGCTCCGATTATAGCCCGCATCACCACGATGAGGCAACCCGAACGCTTGAGCGAGCTCTCTTAACACCTCCGCCTCATTCGCCATTCGATCCCCGCGAAGCACAGTAAACTGATACGACAGATCGCGCGCAACCTGCCGCAGCGCCGTCTCGACGCTCTCGATCCGCACACCATCACGAAAGACGTGAATATCCCGCTCAACAGAGCCTTGAAAATGCATCAGATCCATGATCATCGAATTGCTCACTTGCTCCGATCGAGCTTAGTGCCCGGGGCTTCTCGATCCGGAAGGCGGCCGAGAAGCTCTGCTTGTCGTCCTCGGTCCTCCATCTGCCGCTTCGAGCCCATGATGGCGGCGTCCCAGAAGCTTCGCTCGAAGCCGGCTGCTCGATGCGCTGATTTCCCGGGAGATCCGATGGGTCGATCCGGGGGAACGCGGTGTGCCGCAAGCTTGAGCTTCTGGAACACCGCCGCTGGAAACCGCTCCGCTATCCGCTCCGGGCGCTCACCATCCCCATCTTCGGCCCGCTCACCTGGCGCATGAACAGCGGTCGATGGCAAGCGTCAACAACAACAACACAACACTAACAACACCGGGCTGGTCGAAGGCGCTTGGATTGGACGAGCGGCTGCTGCACCGCCCTCCTTCACCGACGCCAGTCCCACATTGGTCGAGCTCGGATCAATTCAGCGAATTCGTGAAGCGGCAGAATGATGCCATGCTGCGTATCCACCACGAGGTCACGTCGTTCCGCGAGTTTCTGCACCACCCGACGCGTGAGCGGCAGGTTGCTCGTCGTCAGGGTGAAGAAACTCGGAGCAGCTCCGATGAGCCTAGTGATCATTGGGACGGTATCAGGATCCTCGATCTCCGCGTACGGGTTTGGATTGAGAACGATCCACCTCTCCCCAGGGGCGGCAATTGTGATCCCACCAAACTCCGTCTTGGTGAGCTGAAACACTTCGTCAAGTGGCGCGGCGAGGCTCTCAATGAACTCCCCGGGCGGTGCGGCAATCGTTAGGGTAT
Source organism: Sorangium sp. So ce836 (assembly GCF_028553905.1). Classification (NCBI taxonomy): domain Bacteria; kingdom Pseudomonadati; phylum Myxococcota; order Polyangiales; family Polyangiaceae; genus Sorangium; species Sorangium sp. So ce836. Next base: position 10,260,960 of record NZ_CP102233.1, read on the forward strand.
CGGTCATGGCTTTTGGATCCAATGCGATGGCCGAGGACCGGCCTTTACAATATCATAAAGATTCTCTGGGGTGGTGGCCAGCGGCCACCATCTCTGCGCGAATTGTGTTTGTAAGGCTCTTGACGCATTGGGCGCATAGGCGATGGGATCCCAGCCGCGCGCCGCAGTTTCCTCCATTTGAGTCGTCAAACCCTTCGTATTGCCAGTCTTTATTTGAATCACCCGCCCATCGGTCAACGCGATGTCGAGGTCCGTACCAGGCAGCCCGTTGGGCCGCATCGTCTTTATGTTGACATCCTCCACGATCCCGGGAACGCGCCTCTCGATCTCGGTCGCCAGCTCTCCAACCTGCGGATCGGTGCTGGTGAAGGTCCTGGGTGCTACCCTTGCGGCGGCGCCAGTCTCAGCGGCTGCTTCCGCGGCGAACCGCTCCGAGAAGGTGACCACCTTGCCGCCGCCGCCTGCTCCCAGGCCGTACAACTCAGGCAGCTTCCCCGCTGCCGTTCGCGCCCCCGCAGCGATTTCGCTCCACGGGACGAAAGCGGCTCCTGCCTGAACGGTCTGTGAAATCGCCCGTCCAGTCTCGTAGTTATCCTCTAGCTGGAACTTGCGTAGCCCCTCTGCGCCAGCAGACGGCGCTTCGCCATGCAGCCCGCTGAGGTCGACGAACAGGGACCCCAAGAAGAGCACTGGTCCGGCTGGCAGTAGCGCCGAGGCAAGCAGAGCGTGCCCAGCGCTCTCGGTCACATCGTGTTTGATGCCCGTCTTGGCGGCCTCCCAGCGCTCCTCCTTCGTCGCAGGAGTGGCACGAGCCCTCAGGGCCGCTTCCTTAGCAGCTTCCGCTCTGGCCGTCGCTGCCTCGGCTGCGTGCTTTCTCCGCGCCTTCTGCTCTTCCGGCGTTGCAGAGGGCACCCCGAGCTGGGCTGCGTTCACCTCGTTGATCCGCTGGAGCGCCTCAAGCCCGTAGTTGGGCTCGTCTCCCTGCGTTCCACTCGGATCCCTCAGCCGAGCCGGACTCCCTCGCACGTATTCATACAGGTTTGGCCCGTCCACCATCCCCGCCGGATCCGCGCTCGTCCACCTCCCTAGCCACGGCGCGTAATACCTCGCTCCGTGGTAGTACAGCCCCGTCTCCTCGTCCTTCTCCTTGCCCGTGTACCTGTACCTCCTCTGCGAGACCTCGATTCCTGACGCTGCCGACCAGTACGCCGTCGTCCCGTACGGATGGTACTCCTCGTACCCGATCACCAGCCCCGCCCCGTCGACCTCCAGCGACGCCGACCCGAGGTGGTTGTCGAGCTGGTAGCGCACCCGCGGCGTCACCGTGAACGGCCCCGCGGTGTCCACCGTCTTCGTCTCCACCATCGCCACCCGCCGCGCGCCATCCATCACGTGCAGCGTCTGCCGCTCCAGCTCCAGCCCCGAGCTGTTGCGCCTCCGGTACACCTCGTAGCCGCCGAGGTAGATGCGCTCCTCCACCAGCCCGCTGTGCTCCCACACCTTGCGCACGCGCTGCCCCGCAGCATCGTAGTCGTAATAGACATCGCCCCCGCCGCCGAGATCCGTGCTCCTCACCTGGTCGTTCTCGTCCCAGGTCAGCGCCGTGATGTGCGGCATCGACGTCATGTTGCCGTGCGCGTCATGCGCATAGGTGCGGAACGGCCCGTGCTCCGGGTCCCCGGTCGTGCTCGTCAGCCGGTTGTTCGCCGTCTCGTACGCATACCACCGCGTCCAGCTCCCCAGCCCGGCCTGGTGCACCCACTGGTGCACCATCCTCAGCAGGTTGCCCACTGCGTCATAGACGTACTGCTCCGTATAGTTCCTCAGCGCCTGCGGGTCGTTCGGATGCGGCAGCGACTGGATCGGAAGGTCGTTCTGGTCGCGCGGCGCGTCCGACAGCCCGCCCGCGTGCTCCCGCCCCGTCGCCTCGATCAGCCGGTAAACCGCGTCGTACACGTACTGCGCGCTCGGCGACACCACATCGTTGTTGAAGAACACCGTCTGCTGCGCGCTGTCCCCGATCTCCACGATGTTACCGACCGGGTCGTACACGTACCTCAGGTTCTTCAGCACCGTGCTGTCCGGGCTCCGCGTCGTCTTCAGGCAGTGCCCGCATTGACGGTTCGTCGGGAATCTTCGACAGACGAGACAAGAGCCTTCCGGATTGAGCAGCTTCCGACGGCCCAGCGGCACTGCGGCTGGACCGGCGCGGGTCGGACGGACGCTGTCGTTGAGAATAAAACTCTCGCACCGGGCCAGACGAGACATCATTTCGAACGACGAGCTCAGAGACTATTCAACGCAATAGAACAAGAATTCGCCAGCGGCGACAGTTCGGAATACAAAATCGGCCCAGCTTGGACGCACCGGGCCCAATGTCACATCGCGAAAAACTCTACGCAGATCTTCGTTCTGCGACAGGATCCTCGTCAACGGAGCATCTATGTTGCTTTCACAAACCGGCCACATCTCCCGTGGCACACCCAGAGACTCAAAGTACTCAACAACTTCCTGCCACGACGAATTGGACATCACCTCAATGTCACCGCCGCGCGGCAACAGCTCGTAATGCCGCTGGCCATCGCCGGCGGTGTACCAGACCTGCTCAAATTTCGGCCCATGCAAAAGGCTGCCTGCCATAACACCCCACGCGTAAAACAGAGACAACGAAACCAACGATCCGACTACGGAGAAATCACACGAAACTGGACACCTGGGACGAGCTTCTTTATCATCTCGGCATAGTTACTTGGAATTGGCTGGTGAGTCGCAATACCGATCTGTTTGCCGTGGAGCGCAGCCGCCGCCTTGGTTCTCTCGAGCTGGCGCACCAGATCCCCCGGAAGCCGATCCACGGGCCATTTGTTGAAACTCGTGATGCGCTTAATTTGCCAGAAGTGGGTTTCTGTAGCAGCATCAATATCTACAGGCGTGTCCCCCGGAATATCAACGGATTGCTTCTTTCCACCGAGTACGTCTCGCGCATGAGTCTCATACTCGCTCGGATCGATCTTTGTACTCTCGGGTGCCTTCTTTGGACCGTTTCCGCCGCCACTAGACCCCGACATCGACATCGCATGGCTTATCGAACCAGCAGCAGCAACGACGTTTGTGACCCCTTGGGCAACTGCTGCCAATCCACCAACAGCGGCGGATCCGCCTGCCAGCGTGACGAGGATGCTCGCGCCGCCTGTGACAGGCGCGGCCGCCACGCCGCCCACCGCTGCACCTCCGCCGCCGATGATGGCCCCGATCCCGCCGATGATCTGCGCCAAGCCCATGGCGGCTTCGCCGACGCCGCGGCCCAGCTCGGAGTATCGCGTGGGCATCGACACTGCGTTTCCAACGAAACCGAACGGTAACCAACCCTGAAGACCACCAATGATCGCCCCGGCGCCGAACTGCACCAAGGAGTTATCCTTCCAGGATGACGAGTCCGAGGCTTCCGAGAATTTCGGCTGCGAAGCCGACGGGGCGAGTGGCCTTGCTGCGGGCTTAGAGGGTGGCCTTGCTGCGGGCTTAGAAGATCCCGGCAATGGCGGCGAGTGATCCGCAGAAATAATAGGCTCTTGCCAGACGAAATCGCCGGCGTACGTGGAGTACTGCCGATGCTCGACACCGTCGATTGTCACATTGCCCTGATAAATGACGTCGTCAGCTCCGGGTGTCGCCTGTAGCCCGCTGGGGTCGCTCTTAATAATGGGACTGGAGTCTCCATAAGCGTACATGGTGACGTGCGGAGGCCAGAGTGGATCCGCGCTCGTCCACCTCCCCAGCCACGGCGCATAGTACCTCGCCCCGTGGTAGTACAGCCCCGTCTCCTCGTCCTTCTCCTTGCCCGTGTACCGGTACCGCCGCTGCGAGACCTCGATCCCCGACGCTGCCGACCAGTACGCCGTCGTCCCATAGGGGTGATACTCCTCGTACCCGATCACCAGCCCCGTCCCGTCGACTTCCAGCGACGCCGACCCGAGGTGGTTGTCAAGCTGGTAGCGCACCCGCGGCGTCACCGTGAACGGCCCCGAGGTGTCCACCGTCTTCGTCTCCACCATCGCCACCCGCCGCGCGCCGTCCATCACGTGCAGCGTCTGCCGCTCCAGCTCCAGCCCCGAGCTGTTGTGCCTCCGGTACACCTCGTAGCCGCCGAGGTAGATGCGCTCCTCCACGAGCCCGCTGTGCTCCCACACCTTGCGCACGCGCTGCCCCGCAGCATCGTAGTCGTAATAGACATCGCCGCCGCCGCCGAGATCCGTGCTCCGCACCTGGTCGTTCTCGTCCCAGGTCAGCGCGGTGATGTGCGGCATCGACGTCATGTTGCCGTGCGCGTCATGCGCATAGGTGCGGAACGGCCCGTGCTCCGGGTCTCCGGTCGTGCTCATCAGCCGGTTGTTCGCCGTCTCGTACGCATACCACCGCGTCCAGCTCCCCGTACCCGCCTGGTGCACCATCCGCAGCAGGTTGCCCACTGCGTCATAGACGTACTGCTCCGTATAGTTCCTCAGCGCCTGCGGGTCGTTCGGGTGCGGCAGCGACTGGATCGGAAGGTCGTTCTGGTCACGCGGCGCGTCCGACAGCCCGCCCGCGTGCTCCCGCCCCGTCGCCTCGATCAGCCGGTAGACCGCGTCGTACACGTACTGCGCGCTCGGCGACACCACGTCGTTGTTGAAGAACACCGTCTGCTGCGCGCTGTCCCCGATCTCCACGATGTTACCGACCGGGTCGTACACGTACCTCAGGTTCTGCAGCACCGTGCTGTCCGAGCTCCGCGTCGTCTTCAGGCGCGTGAGCCGGTACGTCAGCGGGTCATACGTATAATCCGTGAAGGTGCCGTTGCCGTACTCGATCCGCTCGCGCTGCCCCTTCGCGTCGTAGTCGATGTCGTCCACGAACGTCGTCCACGCCACCGCGCCGCGAATCCGCGCCTCCACACGCTCCAGCAGCCCCGCCTCGTTGTACGTCGGCTTGATCTCGCTGTTATCCGGCGCCGTCACGCTCGTCGGCCGGTTCAGCGCGTCGTACGCCGTCTGCGTCCCGAAGCTCTCCGTCTCCAGCAGCGGCTCGGCCGTCGTCGCGATGGCGGACACATCCGTCAGCCCCGCCAGCACCGACCAGTCGGCGTCCGCGTGCACGTCGCTCCGCAGCCGCCGCGACGCTTGCAGCACGTTGCCCTTGAAGTCGTACGCCTGGCTCGTCACCACACCCGCGCCATCATACACCTGGTACGCCCGACCGCGCAGGTTCAGCGACGTCGCCTGCGGATGCGCTTCGCCGTAGACGTATCGGCGCGCCACCCGCTCGCTGCCCGAGCCCAGCTGCACGTGTTCGTGCGTCGGCCGGCGCAGGCCATCGTACGACGAGCGATAGGCGAATCCACGCCCGTTCCACGCCCACAGCCGCTGGCCGGTCGCGCCCGCCAGCATCCGCCGCTCGCCGCCGTCGTTGCTGCTCTGATACAGCAGCTGCCCGCCCAGCCCGAACCGGTGCTGCATCGCCATGTTGCCGCGCGCATCCGTGATCAGGAGCGGCTGCCCCTCGATATCCAGCGTGCTCTGCGTGACGTACTGCCCCTCGGTGCCGTTGTCCGCCACCGCGCGGAACACCCGCCCCAGCGCGTCCAGGTGGCTCACCGCCGGCGTCCCGGCGTGCGCCGCCGCGAGGTTCGCCGCCCGCCGCTCCGGGTCGCCTGCAGCCAGCGCCTGGCGCGCCGCGTACCACGCGCTCTCCAGCACCGTGTCGTTCGGATCGTGCGACGTCTGCTTCCACGCGTCGAACACCACCCGCGAGAACGTGCCGTTCGGCAGGTCGGTCCGGATGAGCCGGCCGAGCGGGTCGTACCGCAGGATCGGCGTGACCCCCCACTCCACGAGCTCCGTTTCGTCCTCGTACTCTTCCGTCGCGCTGAAGAACGGGTCGTACTGCTTGACCGGATTGCCCTTGTTGTCCAGCACCGTGCGCCCGGTGCCGACCCAGCGCGACGTCGCGTGCGAGAAGACCAGGTCGCCCTGCGCGTCGTGCACCAGCGCGCCGGTCCCGTCGCGCTCGGGCGCCAGCCCCGGCTCCGCATTCACCTTGCGCAGCACCTCGTTGCCCGAGCCGTCGGAGTACGTATACGTGTCCAGCCAGCGCGTGTTGCCAGCGCCGTGCTGCTCGCGGGCGCGGGCGTGCACCACGTTCGGCTTGCCGGTGAGCACGAATCGCTCGAGGTCGTACGCGAACGTGGCCGTCGGATCCTCGAGCGTGTCGCCCTCGCCGGCCCCCGGCTTGCCCATCACCGCCAAGAGCGTGACCCTGCCCAGCGCGTCGAAGCGCACCTCGCTCACGTTGCCGTTGGCATCGGTGAGCTGCCGCGGGGTGAGGACGCGGTAGTCGGGGACGGCAATCACGGCATTGCTCAGAGGATCCGTCACCTGGGTCACGAGCAGGCGATACGCGTCATAGACCACCTGCGATGTGTTGCCGAACGGATCGACGAACGCCGTCGGCTGGTAGAAGTGGGCCGCCGAGGGCACCGCCCGCCCCGAGGACACCCAGTAGTCCGGATCGCCCGAGAGCTGCAGGTAGCCGCCCTCCGCAAGCACGCCGCTCGTGATGCTGGCTCCGAACACCGATGTGATCAGCGAGGGCGTGAGGATCTTGGCATAGCTCTCATACGGCAGCGCCCTGCTGCCGATCTCGCCGAACGGCAGCGGCCCCGTGAGATCGTCGCTCCAGTACCTCGTGCGCGTGTGCTGCAGCAGGCGCTTCTCGAAGCCCCCGCTCGGCGTCCCGTCGTATGCGAGGTCCGCCGCGCCATCTGCCGCGTCGAGGACGTCCTGGAACGCGAGCACACCGTCCGAGCCGAGCGGCACGCCGTGCAGCTCGTAGGTCCGGCTCCCGGTCGGGACCCCGATCCGATAAGCACCGTCCTCTTCCGGGATCAGGTGCACCACGTCGTGCTCCGTCAGCGTCGCCTTCCCCTCCTCCTGCTCGGGGAACTCCGCCCACGCCGCCCGCCGGCGATACCCGATCTGTGCCGTCCGCTTGACCGCGCCGTGGTTGTCGACCTCCAGCGTGAGCGCGTGCGCGACGCGCGGGTCGCTCTCGTTGCGCTCGTAGTGGTACTCCAGCGCCTCGCGCGGATGGGCGAAGAACACGGCGTGCGCACCGCCCACCGCGGGCTGGAGCCGCCGGAGCCCATAGCTGCTCTCCGCGACGACGTACGGACGCGGCTCCTCCGCCGAGCCGTCGAGCGCATAGACCTCCTGGCGGAGGGGCCGCCCCTTGAGCGCCCGGCACGCCTCGCGCATCTCCACGGCGCTGAGCCCCTCGGCAAGCACCGTATCCTCCAGGCGAACCGCCCCTGCGTCGCCGGCGTAATACTCGCTCTCGTACTGCGCCGAGATCTTCGCCCCCTCGATCCAGGCGCCCGTGTGGAACCACGTCTTCGTCAGCACCGGCGGCAGGTGCAGCTCGGGATCGGCGTTCGCCGCGGGCGGCGCGAAGCCCGTCCCGCTGAACGCCGAGAACGACTCCGTGTCCCGCTGCTCCACCATGCCGAAGCCGCGCATCTCCCGCTCCACCCCGTCGTAGTCGCCGTGGTGGTAAGCATACGTCGTCACGAAGCGATGCCGCGAGACCGCGTCGAACACCTCGACGCGCTCGATGACGTGCACCACGAACGGCAGCTTCGTCACCCACGGCCGGCCCGCCGCCCGGTCGGCGAGGTAGAACTTCGTCGACGGGGCATACGTCACCGTCGTGGTTCTGCCGAGGTTGTTGGCGACCGACGTCAACAGATGCGGCTTCTTGCTCCCGAGCAGATCGATGTAGCGCACCGCCGGGCGCGCCCCGGGCAGCGACGAGGCCCACACCAGGCACCCGGTCCCGGAGCCGAGCAGATCGATCACGTCGACCGCCGCGAGCTCGCTCACGTCCGGCAGCCGCGGCAGGAGCACCGGCGCGGCCAGCGTGTTGCCGGCGTTGTTCGCATAGAAGCGCACGCCGTCCACGTGCAAATAAACGATGTCGGTCGTCCCCGAGCCGTCCACGTCCGCGAGCCGGATGCGCTTCGGGTCGAAGCGGCCCTCGTGGTCGAACCGCATGCTGCCGCCCATCTGCACCTTGGCGCCGAAGCGGCAATGGCCGAGGTTGGGCCAGTAACACACGTTGCCGTTCCGGATCCGCACGAGATCGACCAGCCCGTCGCCGCTCATGTCGGCCAGGAAGATGCTCTGCGTGGCGTCGGCGAAGACGAGCGACGGCCCGCGCTCCTCGTCGCTCGGGCGCGTGATCGTGATCGGCCGGTCGAAGCCGCCCTTGGCGAGCGACGGATACCACGTGAACGTGTCGGGCCCCGTGATCAGGATGTCCTCGTGCCCGTCGCCGTTCAGATCGATGAGACGGACGTTCGGGTCGCTCCAGTCGACGTTCGGCTGCGACGCGAACGGGCGAAACGGCGCCCAACCAGCGTCCGTGCGGTCGAAGTAGCCCGCCACCGGCCGCTCGAACACCACCATCTCCTTGCGCCCGTCCCCGTCGACGTCGAGCAGCTGCCCGCCGTTCAGGACCGCCGGCCGCGACGGCAGCGGCCGCGCCGGGGACAGGAGGCCCCCGCCGAGGTTCTGCTTGTAATACAGCGCCTCGCCCTCCTCGATCAGCACGCCGGGCAGCGCCTCCCCGTCGAGATCGACCCACCGCCGCCCAGCCCCCATCGTGCCGCTGGGCAGGCCGCGCAGACTCTCGGGGTCGAGCGACTTCACCTCGCGGTGAATCACCGGCTCGCTGTACGTCAGCGCGATCGGCGGGAGCGCCTCGCGGCTGTACGCCTGCGTCTGCGGATCGCGGACATAGCCGGCCTGCGTCGCGGTGGAGAGCCGCGTCAGGGTAGCGTTCTCCGCATAGGTGAGATCGAGCGACCGCACGAGGCACGGCGCCTCGCCGAGCTCGGACATCTTGTGAAACATCAGCACGCGACGGCAGAGCCGGTACGTGCGGATCTCGAAGCCGGCGCGGTACACCGAGAACGGGTCCTGGCGGACCGGCCACGAAGCGCTCTCCTGGGGCGTGGGCGCCTCGGCGTCGTGCTCGCCGTAATCGAAGACGACCTCGAACAGGCTGCTCTCCGCGTCGCCCGGCACGGTGTTCCCGTAGCGGACGCGCTTGAGATAGCGGTTCGCGACCGCCGCGCGGCCCGCGTGGCGGTGGCCCTCCGCCGCCTCGTCGCGCGCAACGCCGGTCAGGTCCTCCGCCTTGTACGCGTAGGCCACGACATTGCCCTTGTCGTCCCGCGTCTCCTCCAGCAGCCATGAGAAGATGCGCTCCGGCCTGGCCGGGTCGGCGATCCTCGCCTCCGGGCTCCGCCCGTAGACGCTCGTGACGTTGTCCGGCGTCGTCGCCGTCCAGTACACGTTCCCGCTCGCCTTCACCTCGCGGCGCTCGATCCGCGCGAATGCGCCCTCCACGCGGGGACGGTAGCGGATCACCTTCTCGCTCTCGGTCTCGTACCGATCGAGCTCGGCTCCGTCGATCGACCGCGCGGGCACGAGATCCTCCGCGCCGGACAGCACGAACACGTCGCTCTCGTGCGCGTCGTCGTAACGCGGAAGGCCCTTGTCGGTCTTCCGCGCGATGCGCGGAATCGACAGCTGCCAGCCGGCGCCGAACGGGCCGTTGCCAGCCCCCGAGTCGTACGTCACCGCCATCGCTGGCCCGAACCCGGCGCGACCGGGGCTCAGCGGCAGCGGGATCGAGAACGACCCCGTGCCCGTCACCGGGTTCGCGGAGAATTTCTCATCCACCCCGCGGATCGCGCCGCCGCCCTTCGGCAGCGCGGGCGCGGGCAGCTCCGGCGCCTTGGGCGCGCCGGGGAGGCCCTTCGGCGCCTCGGTGCCTTTACCGGACCCCGCCCGGGCGGACGCGGGGTCTCGGCTCTTGCCGCGTGCTCCGGCGTCCGGCGCGGCCGGTGATGCTGCCTGCGCAGCGGTGGTTTCCTTCTTGGGCTCACGAGCGTTCATCCGTCTCCCTCTTCCCATGGCAATGGGCGGCCTGCGCCCGGAGCGCCTCGCTCCGGCACGGTAACGTCTTCCACCGGCCGACCTTGGCCTCGATACGGGATCACGCGCCAAAGCCGGACCTGCCGAGCCTACTCGATGGCTCAATCGACTCCTTGCGAGCGTCCGCGGCTCACGGCCCGACACCGCACGCAGGAGATGCTCGATAGGAGCTATCGTGGCGCGCCTCGTCCCACATCGCGAGCGAAAAAACGCCCGGCCCATCTGGTGATCCGGATGTGTATCCACGAGATCCACGCGCTGGACCAACACGCGCCCATGCTCGCCAGGCGGTCCGACCGCCCTCTGCCCATCGAGATCACCGCTCGCCAGGCGGTCCGACCGCCCTCTGCCCATCGAGATCACGCCTCGCCGGGCGGTCCGACCGCCCTCTGCCCATCGAGATCACGCCTCGCCGGGCGGTCCGACCGCCCTCTGCCCATCGAGATCGCGCCTCGCCAGGCGGTCCGACCGCCCTCTGCCCATCGAGATCGCGCCTCGCCGGGCGGTCCGACCGCCCGTTCCCCTGCGCCCCCGCCGGCCGCCGGCCCTCCGTTCAAGCCCCGGCCGCCCGGCGTCGGGCCCCAGCATGCCCGGATCGCACCTCGTGTGGTCGGGCTTCGTGCCATGACAGGACCTCGTCTCGCAGCGACGGCAAACGACCTCCCACGCGAGAGGACGGGAGCGCAGGCGGCGCGCCGCCCTCGCAGGCGCCGCGCCGCCCTCCCCGACCTGTACTACGCTCCCCCGCCGGCCACCCGCATGACCCAAGGCGTCCGCCCCCTGCACGAGCTCCGCGACGAGGCCCGCTCCGCGCTGGCCAGGAGCGACCTCTCCCGCGCGCGCGACGCGCTCTTCAGCGCCCTCCAGCACACCATCGCCCGCGAGGACGACTACGTCGCCATGACGGACGAGCTCCGCGACGTGCTGGTCCGGCTCGGCGACCCGAGGAGCGCCCTCACCGTCGCCTGGTACGCGGGCGGCGAGCACAGCCAGCGCCCCCTCGTCGCCCACGTCCCGCCCATCGACCGCGCGCGCACCGTGCTCGCCTGGGCCGAGCGCGAGCAGGACCCCGAGCGGCAGAAGCGGCTCTACGCCCGCGCCGCCGACGAGTACGAGGCCGCCGGCCTCGTCGCGCAGGCCGCCATCGCCCGCGAGCGCGGCCAGGACTTCGCCCGCGCCCGCGCCCTCTGGTCGCGCCTCGCCCAGCTGCTCTCCTCGTCGGGCAGCGACCTCTACGCCGCCGGCCTCGCCCGCTTCAACCTCGCCCGCACCTCGCTCCGCACGGGCGACGCCGCGGCCGCGCGCGAGGCCGTCTTCGCCTCCGTCCACCTGCTCGAGGAGGCCGCCGACCGGTACGAGACCATCGGCCAGCGCGAGCGTGCCTTCGACTGCTACCAGGTCCTCATCGCCGTCGGCCGCGAGAGCCGCGCCTTCGAGCACGTCCTCGAGGGCTACGTGAACGTCATCCGCATCCTGCGCGAGGACCACCTGCGCTACTACGCACTCCAGTCCTACGAGGAGGCGGTCGCCGCGGCCGAGAAGCAGGGGGAGATCTCCGCCGCCGCCACGCTCGCCCGCGAGATGGCCGCGTACGCGCGCAAAGAGGGGCTCACCGCCGTCGCCAACTTCGCCGTGCTCGCGCAGGCCCGCCTCTGGCAGGAGGTGTCCGCCGTCTCGCAGAAGCGCGCCGCGCCGCCCGAGATCGCCGAGAACGCGCTGCTCGCCGCCGTGATCGCGCTCGGCGAGGCGGGGCAGTACAGCAAGGTGGGCAGCGTCTACCGCGCCCTCACGCAGCTGCCGCTCGACGAGAACCGGAAGAAGCACTACGCCCGCGCCGGCGGCCGCTACGTCAACGCGCAGGACCTGCCGATCGACGCGTCACCGCTGCCGGCGCACCTCCGCCACGAGCTCGGCTTCCCCGACGTCTGGCACATCGACCTGGTCGAGTGGGAGCAGGCCGGCAGCGCCAGCCAGGCGTGCGGCGACATCGTCCTCGACCCGGCGCAGTGGTCCGAGGTCACCCGCCGCCGCGCGATGCTCGCCCGCCTGACCGCGCTCGCCGTCGAGGGCGCGACGCCCGAGGCCGCCCCGGCGCAGCGCTCGCCCGCGCAGCAGCTCATCAGCCTCGCCGAGCAGCTCGCGACGGTCGAGCTCTACACGATCCTCTCGCCGCTCGAGCACCTGTTCCGCCGCCCCGAGCCGAAGATCCGGGTGGCCGTGGTCCGCGCGCTCTCCCGCTTCCTCTACAAGCGCACGTTCATCACGCTCCGCGACGCGCTCGTGGACCCCGACCCCACCGTCGTCCACGAGGCCGCCCGCGCGCTCGAAGAGCTCCGCTTCGCCCACGCCTTCGATCCGCTCGCCCGCATCTACCGCGAGTCGCAGGCGCCCGCCGTCCGCGCCAGCGCCGTGCGCGCGATCGCGAAGATCGACACGCTGGAGGCCGGCGAGATGCTCCTCGGCATCCTCCAGCACGAGGGCGCCGAGGAGCGCGCCGCGGCCGTCGAGGCGCTGAAGCGCGCGCGCGGCATGAAGTTCGTGGAGCTCGCCCGCGCCTCGCTCGCCGAGCTGCCCGCCTCGACGCAGGCCGTGGTGCGCGAGATCCTCCAGAGTCGCGGCATCAGCCCATGAGCGCACAAGCGCGCCTGTCCGCCCCCGCCGCGCCGCCCCGCGTGGAGCCGGGGTAGTTGCCTGTCCGGACGGCGACAGCTGGCTGCGTCCGCCCCTCACCCCCGCTCACGCGCTGGAAAACCGCCTACGACGAGCAACCCCGCGATTGTGCGCTGCGGCAAGGGGATTCCCCTAACGACTTTGTGTCTGGCGTCGCGATGGGGGGCTGCGCTGCGCCCATGAGTCGGGATACCCTGCACGCGCCAATCCAACTCATCCCGAAAGCTTCTCGGTGCGCGATGTCGTAAGCATGGAAGCGGACGGAGCGCTTGGGGGAGCGCTGGGAAACCGCCGTCCGGGCTCCCGATGGTGCGCTGCTCGACAACGGTCGACTTCTCAGCGCGCCACCGGCGGCTCTTCTTGCGTGGGCAGCAGCTGGGCGCCGCGCCGCGGCGCCCAGCTGCCCAGGCAGATCCTTCGCTGCCGGGGCGGATGGGCGCCCGCTCCGCCGCGGGCGCTCCGCGGCGCGGGCCCGTCGCTCAGCGGCTGAAGATCGACTGGAGCGCGGGCGTCAGGTGGGCGTAGCGGAACTTGTAGCCGAGCTCCTCCGCCCGCCGGGGGTAGGCGCGCTGCCCGGTGGTCACGATCTCGGCCGCGTCGCCCATCCCGAGCTTCACCACGGCCTCGGGCACGCGGAGCCACGACGGCCGGCGGAGCACGGCGCCGATCGTCTGCGCGACCTCCTCGCCGGTCGCCGCGTGCGGCGCGGTCACGTTGAGCGGGCCGCGGACCGCGTCGCTGTCCAGGGCGAGCAGGGTCAGCGCCACGACGTCGTCGCGGTGGATCCACGGGATCACCTGCTTGCCGTCGCCGATCGGCCCGCCGAGGAAGAACCGGAAGGGCGCGATCATCTTGTCGAGCGCGCCGCCGCCCTCGCCGATCACCACGCCGATCCGCAGCTGCACCGAGCGGACGCCGTGCTGCTCCTCGATGGCGCGCGCGGCCTCCTCCCAGCGGACCACGACGTCGGCGAGGAAGCCCTGCCCGGGCGGGGCGCCCTCGTCGAGCACCTTCTCGCCCGGCTGCGGGCCGTAGTAGCCGACCGCGGAGGCACAGACGAACGCGCCCGGCTTGCGCTTGGCCTTGCCGATCGCCTCGCCCATGAGGCGGGTCGTGTCGATGCGGCTGTTCACGATCTCGCGCCGCGCCTCCTCGGACCACCGCTTGACGATCGACTCGCCCGCCAGGTGGATCACGCCGTCCACCCCGTCGAGCTCCTCGAACCAGGGCCCCGCGCTGTAGGGGCTCCACGACACGACGCGCGCCCCGGGCAGCGCCGCCTGCGTCCGCCCGACGTCGCGCGTCAGCACCGTCACCCGATCCCCCCGCGCGAGCAGCTCCTTCACGAGACCGCGCCCGATAAACCCGCTGCCGCCGGTGACAAGAACCGTTTTCACGGGATCGTTCTATCACGGCTCGGACGGAGGCGGGGCTCCGCCTTCGGCGCCGCGACGGGGGCGCGCCGGGACGGGCGCCAGCTGTCCAGTCGTGACGCGGAGCGCGGGAGACGGTAAGACGCCGGACGTGATGGATGACCTAGAGACCTTCAAGAAGCTTCCCCTCGGCGGCCTGGATCGCCGCTCGTTCGTCGGCGCGCTGGCCGAGCACGGCGCGCGCGTGGCGAACGAGCAGCTCGCGGCGCACCGCGCCCGCATCAGCCCGGCGGGCACGCAGATCGCCCCGGACACGGCGGTGCTGATCCTGGGCGGCTCGAACGGCATCACCCGGGCGCTCGCGCTGCAGCTGCTCTTCGGGGAGCGGGCCGCCGTCTTCGCGGTGCACTTCGACAGCGAGAAGATGCAGATCGGCCCGCACCACGTGAAGGCGATCACGGACGCGGCGGCGGCCGAGGGGCTCACGGCGCGCTTCTGGAACAACGACGCCACGAGGCCGCAGGTGATCGACGAGGTGGTCGCCGCGCTGAAGGAGCGGTATCGGGCGGTGCACCTCGTGAACGGCATCGCGGCGGGCGCGATGAAGCGGTACGCGGAGCACGGGCCGACGAAGGTGAAGGACCTCGACGTCGCGTTCGATCCGGTGCTCCAGGTGCCGGATTTCTCGCGCGCCGAGAACATCCGCAAGCTCGGGCTCGTCGAGGTGGACGTCGCGAACGACGCGGACATCGAGCGGACGAACAAGTTCATGGGCACATCGTCGCTCCTGTGGGCCGAGCCGCTCGCCGCGGCGGGGCTGCTCGCGAAGGGCGAGAGCGTGGTGTCGTTCTGCGACTACGACTACCCGAGCGACGATCCGGTCTACGCGATGGGCCCGCTCGCCGGCGCGAAGAAGCTGCAGCGCCAGACGATGGCGGAGATCCAGGGGCGGTTCGGGGTGAAGACGGCGCGCATCTGCTACCCGGCCCTGGCGACGACGGCGCTCGGGGCGATCCCGGGCGGGCTGCTGATGTACGGGCTCAGCACGCAGATCCTGAAGGAGCGCGGGCAGTTCAGGGACGTCATCGATCTCGCGCGCGACACGATGGAGATCTGGCGGCCGAGCTGGGACGGGAGCGATCTGCGGGTGGACGCGGCCTACCAGGCCTGTCTCCCGGAGTTCAACGAGCGCAAGGCGCAGATCGGGCCGAAGGACGTGCCCGGCGCGTTCCGGCTGCTGTTCGAGTAACGTCGAGGGGGTCGGCGCGCGGGGCCTCGGCGCCGCGCGCCTCGCTTCGCGGCCTCGCGGGCCGGCCGCGCCGTGCGCGCGGTCTCGCGGGCCGGCCGCGCCGTACGCGCGGCCGGGGGAGCGGGTCGCCCTACCCTTCGGCCCGCGCGACCTCGGGCTCGAGGCGGGCGACCTGGACCTTGTCGGACATCTGGAGGATGCCCAGCCAGGCGAACACGCGGATGACCTGGTAGGCCGGGTCGATCTCGAACCACCGCACCGCGAAGTTCGGGCTCATCGAGTACTTGTGGTGGTTGTTCTGGAAGAGCTCGCCGAGCGTCACGAGGTCGAGGGCCAGCGTGTTGCGGGAGTCGTCGTCGCTGTTGAAGTTGCGGTAGCCGTAGCGGTGGCCGCACCAGTTCACGATCGCCCCGTGCAGCGGGCCCATGGTCCAGTGGAGCGGGAGGAACAGGAACTGCCACCAGTGCGAGGCGAAGGCCGCGTAGAAGAGCACGTAGCCCGTGCCCCACGCGAGCCGGCTGATCCACGAGTTGCCGATGCGATCGAGCGTGCGCCACTCGGGGTAGCCGCCGCGGAAGCGCGGCTCCACGTCGGCCGTGCCGTCGTAGATCGCGTCGTAGCGCTTCGCGGTGTCGAGCATCATCGGGACGACGCTCGAGTAGTACCGCGGCGAGTGCGGGTCCTTCGGCGTGTCGCTGTACGCGTGGTGCATGCGGTGCAAGATCGCGTAAACCCACGGAACCAGATACGAAGACCCCTGCGTCAGGTACGTCAGGAAGTGAAAAGTCCGCTCCCATCGCTTCGACATCGTGAACATCCGATGCGAGGCGTACCGGTGCAGGAAGAAGGTCTGGAAAAAGACCGAGAGCGTAGAGTGGGCGATGAGGACGATCACGATCTCCATGCTCGGGTCGTAGCCCGGCGGTCCGCGGCAGGGGGTCAGCGCACGGTCACGTTTCCGTAACGGGGCCGGGATCCCGCGTGTTTTCTCGCGGCTCCTCACGTCCCTGGGATCTCCCCGTCCGTCCGTGGTAACGGCGGAGCCGTGAAGGCCGTGATCATCGGGGCGGGCCGGGGCAGCCGGCTGCGTCACCTCACCGAAGAGCTGCCGAAGACGCTGGTCCCGATCCTCGGCCGCCCGATGCTCGACAGCATCCTCGACGCGCTCGCGGCGGGCGGCTTCAAGCGGTCGGACGTCGTGTTCGTCTGCGGCTACAAGGCCGAGGTGATCCGGGCTGCCTACCCGGACCTCACGTACGTCGAGAACCGCGACTGGGAGCAGAACAACATCCTGCTCTCGCTCCTCTGCGCGCGCGAGCACCTCGAGGGCGGCTTCGTCTCGACGTACGCGGACATCGTCTACCGGCCCGGGATCGTGGCGGATCTGGTGCGCTCCCCGCACGACATCGCGCTCGCCTGCGACACCGACTGGCGGCGCCGGTATGTGAACCGCTCGCAGCACCCCGAGACCGACGCCGAGAAGCTCCGCGCCGACGGGGACCGCGTCGTGGAGATCTCGCGCCGCATCCCCTCGGAGGCGGCGACGGGCGAGTTCATCGGGGTGATGAAGCTCTCCGCGCTGGGCGCCGCGCGGCTGCTGGCCGCGTTCGACGCCGCGCGCGCCGCGTTCGCGGAGCGGCCGGAGTTCCGCGAGGGCCGCTCGTTCCGGCGCGCCTACCTCATCGATCTGCTCCAGCACATGCTCGAGTCGGGCGCGGCCCTGCACAAGATCGACACGCACGGCGGCTACATGGAGATCGACACGCTGGAAGACGCGTCGCTGGCCGACGCGTGGTGGCGCGGCGGGGCCTGAGATGCGGCCGGCGCGCGGCGGGGCCTGAGATGCGGCCGGCGCGCGGCGGGGCCTGAGATGCGGCCGGCGCGCGGCCGGCGCGAGCGCCCGCCCTAGAAAGCGTCGGCGAAGTCGGCGCCCTGCGCGAGGAGCCCGGGCAGCCCGCCGGTGTGCAGGAACAGCACCCGCTTGCCCGAGAGCTCGCCCCGCTCGGCCATGTCCCAGAGCCCGCAGAACGCCTTGCCCGTGTACACCGGGTCGAGGACGAGCCCCGACAGCCGCGCCGCCTTGACGATGCGCGCCCGCTGCTCCGGCGTGGACACCCCGTAGGCCGGCCCCCGGGCGGAGTCGTCGATCACGAGGTGGGCCGGCGCGCCGAGGCGCGGATCGAGCGAGCGCGCGTCGTCCATGATCTCGACCGCGACGCGCGCGAACGTCGCCTTGTCCTCGCGCACCGCCATCGCGCGCACCTCGCCGGCCACCTCGTAGCGGGCCGCGCCGAGCGCCGCGCCCGCCGCCGTCCCGCCCGAGCCGCACGCGTGCACGAGGACGTCGAACGGCTTGCCCCCCGCGAGGCCGAGGTCGAGCTGCTTCCGGATCTCCTCCATCGCGCGCACGTAGCCGAGCGCGCCGAGGCCGTTCGAGCCGCCCTCGGGGATCACGTACGGCCGGCCGCCCGCCGCGCGGATCTCGGCGGCCGCCTCGGCCATGACGGCGTCGCGGCCCCGGTACGCCTCGAGCGAGATCAGCCGGATCTCCGCGCCGGCGAGCCGGTCGAGCAGCGCGTTGCCCGCGAGCGGCGCCCCGGCCGACGGGTCCGCGGCGCGCAGGAACAGCAAGGAGCGCAGGCCGAGCGAGGCGCAGAGCAGCGCGGTCGCGCGCGCGTGGTTCGACTGAAGGCCGCCGCAGGTGATCACGCAGTCGGCGCCCTCCTCCTGCGCGGCGGCGAGCAGGTACTCGAGCTTGCGGATCTTGTTGCCGGCCTCCGCGCCGGCGGTCATGTCGTCGCGCTTCACGTAGAGGTCGACGCCGAGCGCCTCGGCGAGCCGCCGCGGGCGCTGGATCGGGGTCGGAAGGTGGCTCAGCGCGAGTCGTTTGCGCATCGGTTCTCTCCCATGTCTCTCCTCCGGAGGGCGAGGCCGCGGCCGGCGCCGTCGCCCGACCTCGACGAGCCGCGCGCCCGCCGCGCCGCGCCGCGCCCGCCACGCAGACGCCCTCTACCACCCTGGGCGGCCCTCGTCTGCCGTGTCGCGCGCGAGCTCGCTCGAAGGCCGGCGAGCCCCGGCCGGATCAGTGGATCACGCCCAGCTTGAGCGTGAGCAGGTACTGATCGGGGAGCTCCGTGCCGGCGGCGTCGTCGAACGCGCCGCCGGGGAAGAGGACGCCGGCCTCGGTGCCGAGCTGGATGGTGACGAGCCTGCCCATCGCGATGCGCGCGTCGACGCCGAGGTCGAGCTCGACGCCGAGATCGCGGCGGCGCCTGTCGCCGCCGTCGTAGTTGACGAGGTTGCCGCCCGACCGGGTGCCGTACGGGTCGACCACGTCGGCCGTCGCCTCGGCGATGACCGCGCCCGCCTTGAGGTCGAGCCAGCGCGCCGGCCGCACCACCATCCGCGGGTTCACGTAGGCGGCGCCGAACACGCCGCCCTTGGAGGGCAGCGACCTGATCCCGGGCTCGGGGGACGCGGCGAAGAGCTCCCGCTCGGCGATCGTGGCCGAGCGCGCCGTCTTCCAGGCGAGCACCTGGTCGAAGAGGAGGAGCCCGACGTTGTGGCTCGGGTCGAAGGTGAACCGCCGCGCCACGTCGTCCCTGGGGTCGTCGTCGCCCGACGCGTAGCCGGCCTCGAGCTCGGTCACGACGCGCCCCCACCGCTCGGCCGGCCGCCGCCCGCGGCCCGCGACGTGCACCGCCCCGAGCGTGGCCGCGCCGCCGACCGAGCGCACCGCCACGGGCGCGCGCCCCGCCGCCGCGCCCGCGAGCGGCGCGGGCCCGCGCGGGACGAACGACGTCGCGCCCAGGATCACCGCGGCCTCGAGCTCGCCGTAGACGTGGGCGCCGCCCCCCGGCACCGGCGCGTCGAACCTGCCGGCCACGTCGATCACCGCCGCCGCGAGCGCCTCGGTGAACCGGGCCGGGCTCGTCTTCGCGCGGCGCTCGCGGGCCTGCCGCCGGAGGGCGCCGTAGATCCCGACCTCGCCGCGCCGCTCGCGCCAGAGCGCCGACACGACCGCCTGGACCGCGCGATCGCCCTCCCCTTCGTCCTGCCCCTCGACGTCGTTCCCGAGCAGGTCGGCCGCGTTGTCCTCGAACACGAGGTCCGCCGCGACCGTCACGACGAGCGGCCCGGCCCGCCCCATCGGCGTCGCCTCGAGCATGACGCGCTCGACCAGCGAGCCGCGCTCGTAGTCGCCGAAGAGGGTCGCGCGCTCGCCGTCGTTGACGACGAGCCCCATCCCCCAGTGCGCGCCCTGCTGGCCCAGCCGGAAGACGCCGACGGACGACGGCAGCTCCAGGTAGAGGTAGCGCGGGTGCACGTCGTACCAGGCCAGGGCGGCGCGCGCGTCGCGCACCTGCTCGACGTGCCGCGTGGTGTCGCCGGCGATGAGCCCGCGGACGACGTCGAGCTGGGCCACGATCGACGCCTTGTCCTTGTAGTGGAAGCGCGGCGAGAGGCGCAGCCAGTGCGCGATGTACTGGTTCTGCCCGAGCGTCGTCGCGCCCGGATCCGAGAGGCGCGGGGCCCGGAGCCGGAGGTCGGTCATGGCGCGGTAGCGGAGCTGGTACTCGCCCTGCACCGAGAACGTCGACCGGGTCGGGTCCGGCGGGGGCGGCGGCGCGCGGCCGGTGTCCAGCACGAGCCGCTCCTCGAAGCGGTCGGCGTCTGCCGCGGCCGGCGGCGCGCCCTGCCCCGCGTTCGCGCCCTCGACGGGCTGCGCGGCGCTCGGCGAGGCGAGCGCGGCGGCGAGCGCAAGGGGGGCGAGGTGGGCCAGGGCGAAGCGCATCGGAAGCAAGCGGCCGCGCGCCGGCGCAGGCCGGAGCGCGCCGGCAGGATAGGCGGATCGATCCCTGCGGGGCACTGGATTCTTCTTCCGTCGCCGGCGGGGCGGCCCGTCGGCGGCGGCGGAGCACGATTCCGCGCTCATCGGCGGCGGCGGAGCACGATTCCGCGCTCATCGGCGGCGGCGGAGCGCGATTCCGCGCTTTCCAGCCGGGGCGCTGCCGGGCCTCGTCCGTCGCTGGCGGGCGGCCGGGCGGCGCCGCGGATCGCGGCGCCAGCGGCTTTTCTCGAGGCATCCGCCGCTCTAGCGTGCGCCCCCGTGACCCTCTCCACGCCGCGCGCCGCCGCCGTCTCTCCTTCTCCTTCTCCGTTGCTCCTGGGCCGCCCTTTCTCGCTCGCGGATCTCGACGATGTCGCGCGGCGCGGGCGGCCGGTGGCGGTCTGCGCCGAGGCGCGCGAGCGGGCCGCGGCCTCGCGCCGCGCGATCGACGCGATCGCGGCGGCGGGCGACGCCGCGCCCGCGGTGTACGGGATCAACACCGGCTTCGGCGCGCTCGCGGAGACGCGCATCGCCGATCACGACATCCGTGCGCTCCAGCGGAACCTCGTGCGGAGCCACGCCTGCGGGGTCGGGCCGGATCTCGGCGAGGCCGAGGTGCGCGCGATGATCCTCCTGCGCGCGCAGGTGATCGCGCTGGGGCACTCGGGGGTGCGCACGGAGGTGCTCGACCTGCTCGCCGCCCTGCTCGAGCGCGGCGTGTGCCCGCGCATCCCTGCGCAGGGCTCGGTCGGCGCGTCGGGCGATCTCGCGCCGCTCGCGCACCTCGCGCTGTCGCTCATCGGCGAGGGGGAGGCGCGGCTCGAGGGGCAGCTCATGCCGAGCGCGGTGGCGCTCGCGAAGGCCGGCCTCGCGCCGATCGAGCTCGCCGCGAAGGAGGGGCTCGCGCTGATCAACGGGACCCAGTACATGACGGCGCTCGGCGCGCTCGCGCTGCGGGACGCGGCCGCGCTCTGCACGGTGGCGGACATCGCCGGCGCGGTGAGCCTCGAGGCGCTGATGGGCTCGAAGCGCCCGTTCGACGAGCGGCTCATGCGGGTGCGCCCGCACCCGGGCCAGGCCGGCACGGCCGGCAACCTGCGCGCGCTGCTCGGGGGCAGCGAGATCATGCAGAGCCACGCGGACTGCCCGAGGGTGCAGGACGCCTACTCGCTCCGCTGCATGCCCCAGGTGCACGGCGCGACGCGCGACGCGCTCGCCTGGGCCGCCGAGGTGCTGACCCGGGAGGTCAACAGCGTGACGGACAACCCGACAGTGTTCCTCGGAGAAGGGGGCGGAGAGGGGGTCGCCGAGCTGATCTCGGGCGGCAACTTCCACGGGCAGCCGGTGGCGCTGGCGCTGGATCTCGCGGCGGTGGCGGCGGCGGAGCTCGCGAACATCAGCGAGCGGCGGGTCGAGCAGCTGGTCAACCCGGCGCTCTCGACCGGCCTCACGCCGTTCCTGGCGCCGCGGAGCGGGCTGCACTCGGGGTTCATGATCGCCCAGGTGGCGAGCGCGTCGCTGGTCAGCGAGAACAAGGTGCTCTGCCACCCGGCGAGCGTCGACTCGATCCCCTCGAGCGCCGGCCGCGAGGACCACGTGAGCATGGGCAGCATCAGCGCGCGGAAGCTCGCGCAGGTGATCGAGAACGTCCGCAGCTCGCTGGCGATCGAGCTCATCACGGCGGCGCAGGGCGTGGACCAGCGGCGGCCGCTCCGCCCGAGCGCGGGGGTGGCCGCGGCCCACGCCGCCATCCGCCGGGTGGTGCCCGAGCTGGTCGAGGACCGGCCGCTCTACCTGGACATCGCGGCGGCCACCGAGCTCATCCGGAGCGGAGCGCTGATCGCCGCGGTGGAGGAGGCGGTGGGTCCGCTCAACTGATTTTTTCTGTTTTAAGAATTACAACTGAGACGATCCTGTGGAAATCTGACGCGGCTCATCGGAATGCAAATGCTCCATCGAAGGGCGAGTTGCTGTACATTGGCGCAGTGCCCATTCCGGTCAGCACCCCGCCGTTTCCATTCGATGCCGTTCGAGATCTGCTCGGCGTGGTGCGGGCGATCTACGCGGCGGCGAAGGACGGGGGGGCGTCGCGGGAGGAGCTGGCGCGCATCGCGCGGGTGGGGCGGGAGCTGAGCCGGGCGCTGGATCTGGCGGGGTCGCCCCAGCAGGGGGTGTCGGGTCACTCGGCGGCGTGGAAGGTGACGGACAAGGCGATGCTCCAGGTGAACGACCTGGTCGATCCGCTCACGCCGGCGGCGCCGCTCCTGCTGGCGGCGCGGAGCCGCGTGACGGGGAGCCGGCTGGCCATGCGGAGCAAGCCCCAGGGGCGGTAGGGGGGCGGCGGGGGCTGGCGAGGAGCCGGCGAGAAAACGACGGTGGCTAGGGGCCTACGGTTCGGCCAGGAGCAAGGGACGGCTACAGCAGAGGCACAAAAGCGGGGCTCGGCGGGAACGGACAGTCCAGCCGGCACGCTCAGGGTGCGTACTGTGTGGGTAGAATCGTCAGCTGCGACCGAAGAACCTGCGGCCGCGGGACCGCTCGGCATCGCGCCGGATGCCCTGCATCACCACGCGAATGAGCTCGCGGGTGTAAGCACGCCTGTCATGACGCTTGTGCTCGGGCAGCCTGACGCCCAGAGCGTGTGCAAGACGTTCTACGTTCTCTACCTTCGCCTCACGCAGACAATCGATGTCCAGATCCATGTAGTGGCGCTCCCATTACTCGAATCCACTTGGTTTGTCGAGCCCCAGAGGACCCCAACGGGGCGCGCGCCGCCTCCCTTCAGACCACGACAAGCGCCATCAGACCGTGACAGGCGCGCGACGTCCCCGGCAGGTCGGCGCCACGTGGGACACAGAGCGACCTGGTCCCGTTCGAGGCGAGCAAGCTGCTCGGGTCGAGCCGTCGCCGCGGATGGGCGAGCCGCCGCCGCGGATGGGCGAGCTGTCGCCGCGGATGGGCGAGCTGCCGCCGTGGATGGGCGAGCCGCCGCCGCGGATGAGCGAGCTGCCGCCGTGGATGGGCGAGCCGCCGCTTCCGCTCGGCTCCCGCCCGAGGTTGACGCGCGACGTCATGCGAAGCTCCGAGCTCACCGCAGGGCGGGTGAAACACTCCACAGCCCCGGAGGGTGTGAGATGCCATGAGCGACGGCAGAGCGTATGTCTGGGAGGGCTCAGGACGAGCGTGTCAGGCAGGAAGCTCAGGGGTAAGGGAGCGCGAGGGACGGCAGAATGCCCACGAGCCTGGAGGGCACGCGGTCACACGGAACTGGCGGAACGCGCAGAGCTCGACAGCTGTAGGTCGTCGATGTGCACTCCCGGCAGGGCCCGCCCGCCTCCGGGGCGAAGCTCGAGCCGCCCGGCGGCTTTCAGCTGGAAGCACCGAGCGCCCCCATCACGTCACAGCGCGGACCAGCTCGGTACGTCCTCCATGAGGTAGCCCCGGCCGGACTCGAACCGGCACGCCCGCGAGGGGCCGCGGATTTTAAATCCACCGCGTCTGCCATTTCGCCACGGGGCCAAGTTGTTGATTTTACTGGATATTATCGCTTCGACCTGCTCCGCACCACCCCCTCCGCTGGCTATTCCGCTGGCTTTTCCCCCGAGCTCGGGGATCGCCTCGGCGAGGGAAGCTAGCTCGCCAAGGCCCAGCTCTGCAAACGTCCTGGCCGCCTGGCGATGCCTCTGGCTCATGACGGAGCTCCGGCGCCCGGTCCGGTCGGCGACCCAGGTCTCGCTGCGGCCGTTCGCGAGGGCGACGGTGATGAAGGTGAAGCGCGTGTCGTGCGCGCGCACCTGCTGGCGCTCGGCGGAGCCCTCGAAGAGCTCCGGGCGGTCGATGCCGGCGAGCTGGAGATGAGCGCGGAAGCGCTCGGCGGCGTGCTCGACGCTGAAGCGATCGCCGTCCTCGTTCACGAAGAGCGGCGCGGAGGGAGGCGGGTTGCCGCGGAGCGCGAGCCAGGCGCGGAGCGCCTGTGGCACGCCGGACGAGAGCGCCCAGGCGCGCGGGTCGTTGGTCTTGTTCTTCTCGAGGCGCAGGGCGCCGCGGTCGAGGTCGATGTCCTGCACCTGCAGGCGCGCCGCCTCGCTGATGCGGGGGCCCTCGCGGTTCAGGAAGCCCCAGAGAACGCGCCAGCAGAGCGGGATCGCGGTGCAGGCCAGCAGGCGAGCGTCCTCGTCTGGGTAGAGGCAGGCCTTCGCCTTCGCAGGGCCGAGCTTCGGGAGGAAGCCGCGGGGGAGCGGGTTCGTCGCGAGAAGGCGGCAGGGGAAGACGGCCATCGCCATGAGCCGGTGCAGGAGCTGCGCGATGTGACGGCGCGACGCGGGCGACATCGGCGGGAGCGCGCGCATGACGCGCGCTCCGCGTCGTCGAGCGTGAAGGACGCGACGGGGACGCGGCCGGCGATCGGGTAGATGTGGCGGTCGAAGCGGTAGACGTCCTGCTCCACGCTGCGCTTCGGCTTGACGTGGTCGGGGTACATGCGCGCGAGCTCGCCCGAGGTCCAGAGCTCACCGAACTGCTGGAGGGTGACCTGCTTCGGTACCGAGCCGCTGCCGGGGACCACCTTTGCTTGTGCTCCGCCTCTGCAGACGACCTCGACCGCCTCGATGACGTCGCGGAGCGCCCTGCCCTCGCGTACCGCCGCACGCTCCAGCAGCGCGACGATGGCATCCCGCGTGACGTTGCGCGAGGCGCGCAGCCGCGCGGCGAGGTCGGCGACGAGCTCCTTGCGCTGCTCAGCCTGCTTTTCGGTCAGCTTGGGGTCGAGCGGGAAGCTCTCGCGGTCGTTGTCGCCGACGAGGACGCGGATGTAGAGCCGGTCAGCGGCGTTGCGGAAGAGCGATCCAGTGGGCCTGCGGGGCATGGCGGCTCTCTTCTACCGCGAATTGCGGCCGCGCTCACGCCTGGGACGGCCCGTCGGCGTTGGGGCCAGCCGGAGGCCGGCCTCACGGAGCACCGCCGCTGCGCCGCCCCCTTGCTCGGGTCGTCCTCCGGGAGCGCTCCGGGAGCGCAGGGGCGGCGTGATGCTTCGTCTCGAGCCGGGTCGAGCCGGGCCATCAACGCCGCTCGCCCGACAAGGTGATGACGAGCGGCACCTTCTTATACTTCTCGTTTACGACGTCAGCACGGAACGTCTGGTATGCTCGTAATGTGCCCTCCTACCGCCGCGACCGCTCCGCCGCCGAGATCCTCCGCTCCGTCCCGCCGCGCGACCGCGCCGTGATGCTCCGGTTTGGCCTCGACCTGAACGACCCTGCGGACGCAGCGCTCTTCGTCTCGGGTGTCCGCGCCGCGGACGACGCGATCGCGGCGCAGGAGCGCTGGGAGCGGGAAAACGCGCGACGTTGAGGTGGTCCATTCCACGCTGCGGCCTGCGTTTTCCAAACTTGGCGCCGTCGTTCCAACAGGCGTCTCGTCGTAGCCCTGATCCATGAGCCCTCAACGAAACAGCACCGCCGCTGCTGTTCGCCAGCGGGTTATCCGCAGACGATCCGGTCTGGCAGGCGTTTCTTCGCGCGCCCGTGGTCGAGAGCGAAATGATCACCAACGAGGAGCGTAAAGCGGTCGCGGAGCCAGCTGACGGCCCCTGAATCCCGCACGAAAAGGTCGTCGCGGAGGTAAGCGCGCGCCGGCCTCGATGCCCTGGAGGGTGGACTGAACTCCTAAGGTGCGTGCGCGCGGGCAGGACGTGCCGGCACGACGTCCCGCACCGGAACTCTGACATTCGCAGCCGCCTGCAGGCCTCAAACCCTGCTACGCTGCCGGCGTGCCCAGGCGCACGACCGCTGAGATCGCCTCTGTCAACATCGCTGCCCTTGCCAGCGCCGCACGACGCGGCGAGGTCGACACCGATGTCGAGATCAACATCGCCGACGCGCGCCTCGTGCTGGCCGGAACGGTCGCCCTGCCGCTCGAGACGACCCGCATGGCCGCGGGCCACCTCCGGGTCTGGGTGCGTTGCCCCGGGTGCTCCGCACGGGCGGCGGTGCTCTACATTGATGCGCCAGGCCTGCGCTGCCGTCGCTGCGCCGGGCTCGTCTATCGTTCGCCACGGCATCGTCCCGAGGAGCGTGTCCTCGAGCAGGCTCTCGCACGCCGGACGAGGGCACGGGCCGCGCTCGGCGCCGGGCCAGACCCGCGGGAGCCGATCCCGCAACGACCGCCGGGCGTGCGCTTCTCGACCTGGGTGCGCCGTCTCGACAAGCTCCACGAAGCCGACGCCGCGGTGCAAGCCGCGCTCGGCGCACTCGTCGATCGGATCGGCGCCCGCTCGGGAGCGCTCGCTCAGAGGGCTGGCCTCGCCGCGCCGCCGGTCGCGTCCATGCCTGGGGCGCCTTCAAAGAAGGGCCGGCGACCTCGCGAAACCACGCCCTGAGAGCCCTCCGGGGACCTCGAGCGTGGAGGTGGTCCACCTCTGCCATGGACCGCGCGCTCAGCCGGCGCGCACGCTCGCGATCCACAGGCGGCCCTGCGCGGAGCGCCCAGCACCGGGAGCTGGGAGGCCGGCGCTGTCGTAATGGCCCCCGGCCAGCCACACGCGTCCGCGCCGAGCCGGTGGTAGCACCAAGCGGACCGCTCTACTTTGGCGGCAGCCTGCCACGCCTCGCCCCTTCGGGAGGAGCGCTCGCCCGGCCAGCCCGCGGCTGCCGGACCGGTTCAAGACCGGCAGCGGCCAGCACCGCAGCGACCCCCGTCCGCTCGTCCGCCGCCACGGGTCGGCGCGGTGCCGGGTCATCACTGGCCAGCGCTTGGAGATAGCCGACGAACGCCTCGCGCTGGACCAGGCGCAGCTTGCCGAGCTTCGTGACCGGCAGGGGAAAGCCGGGCGCGCGGATGGTGTCGAGGAAGACGCGCGCCGGGATGCCGGTGACCGACTCGACGTTCTTCTGCGAGAGCATCTCCGGCTGCGGCGCTGCGATGGTGAGCCCGTCAAGCGGGATCGCGAGCGTCGCAGTGGCCGTGGCAGAGGGGTTGCTCACCCTGGGGCGCTGCGATCCGCCCATGGGCGTCGCCGGGAACGTCCTCTCGATCGCGCGTATACTGTTGTCAGCCCCACAAATAGCAAGCTGTGACGAGCCACGCGCGAGAGCCACCGATGCCATGCCGTACCTCCATCCGTGTAGGGTTCGTGGGCAACCGTGACCGACGCTGCCGGAAGACGCCCGAAAAGGTATCTCGGAGCCGAAGGTATCTCCACGCGAATTACCCTTGTATGCTCGTGGAGGAAATTGTTGTAATCACGCGGGGTTAGCTACCCTGGGAAGCGCTGCAGAGGGGCCAAGAGAGAGGGGGTCCGAAGGGGTCAATTTGGTATCTCGGAGTGACCCCGCGGTGCCGCGTGGAGGCAGGCCGGGGTTTGCGCCGAGACCGGCAGCGATCGCGCGGGTGGCCGGACCGTGGCGGTAGGGTTCATCGGGGGCATCGGATCTTCTCCACTGCACATCGGAGCACGACGGGGCGCGGAGCTGCGTCGATTCCGTGCGGTATCGCTCGTGGGGCGCACAGTCGGAGATCAGCTCGATGCCACGCCAGCCGCAGATCGGCCGAACGCGCCGGTCGTGGCCGAGCTCTGCAGGGCTACCTTCTGGCGCAGTTCCTGCTACCACTCCGCCCCCGGCTCAATCCGGGTGATGTCGCCTGGAACCAGCAGCTGCTCATCGCCGCCAGGAACGCCGGAAGCAAGTACCGGCCCGATCCGAGGACAATCTCTGGGACGCGCTCCGAAACCAGTCGCACCGGGTCGCTTGGCGACGGACCGCCCAGCACGCCGTCACCGGCGAAGTGAGGAACGGTAGCCAGCGCGCATGCTCGAACACGACGATCCGCAGTGTGCGCTAGATCGGGTCCTCACCCTCGACGACGTCGTCGGCCCGTTCGCTGTCGGGGTCGCACTTGGTGATGAGGTGGTAGGCGAACGCGGACGCGAACTCGCGGAGCTTGGTGGCCTGCCGCGCGGCGACACCATCGCCGTGGGGCTGCGCGATGGGGCTGCTCAGCTCAGCGGCTCGGGGGCTTCTGCCTCTCGCTGGGTCGCGCGCGGGGGTACGCGGGTCGCCCCCTCCGGCGCGTGTTCGGCTCGGTGGCGTTCGGCTCTTCAGGTCGCGGCATCCGGCGCGGCGGCCGCTCGCCCGCGAGGATCTTCCGGGCCCTCTCCTCCTGCTCGACGAGCGTCGCGGCGTACGCCACGAAGCGCAGCGCATCGAACGGGACGCCGGCCTTGTCGAGCTTTTCGCCCAGATGGGGCGGGAGCCGGGCGATCCGCCGGTACTGGCTCCGGCGCGCCTGCGACACCTCCGCGCGCACGTCAAGCGGCGCCCGGTAGAAGGCAACGCACCAGGCATACGTGATGCATTCCGGCAACAGCAGCCGCAACTGGTGCTTCTCGTCGTAGCCGCAGGCCGTCGTGCTGCGGGGCGGCGCGGTCCTCCTGCGGCGCTGGAAGCGCCCCGCGTTGCCGGCTGGCGCGTGCTGCGCGATTCGCGCGGCTTCGGCTTGCAGGCGCGCGCGCTCGCGCTCGAGCTCCGCCTCTCCGCGCTCAAGCGCCCGCTCCCTTCGTACGAGCTCCGCGCGCGCCTGCTCGAGCTGACAGCGCTCCAGGGCGATCTGCATCTCGCGCGTATGGTGGTCGGTGTGGTCCTGGGTGAGCAGCGCAACGGCCGCCGGGGCGGCAGCAGCGAGGAGCTCGAGCAGCGGCGGCGGCTTCGGGGGAGGGGCGTTCATCCGCACCATCGTACTGACGGAGGCCGTCGGGTCGAATCTGCCCTCTATTTACGGCGACGTAAATCGATCGCCTTCGTCTCCGGATGCCCAATCATTTCGTGAATTTAGATCCTCGCGCCCCAGCCGCTCTGTGGCATGGAGCACCAACGGCGAAGCCGAAGGATCTCCATGGCTTAGAACGCGGTCCGATGCGAAAGGGCGCAGCTCGGCGCGGCGCGGCGCGCGAGCAGCAAGCATCGCGCCGATCGGCCAAACAAGGCTCACTTAGTCGGCTCGTTTCTTGCCGGCAGGTTGCGCCGCGGGAGCCGATCTCCGACCAGGACGCGCCCATAAGGTCAGCTGTAGCCGGTCTCACCAAGACCGGCTAACGGCGGGCGCGCGGTGGAGCGCAGCGTCGGCGATAGAGACGGCCACGGAGAGGGCAACGCGCGTGTCGGCGAGCTCTCGTCCACTTCGCCGAGCTCTGGCACATGGCCGGCGACGAGGGCCGTGCTCGCGGGGAACGCTTGTTCGCGCATGAGCACCATCGTGCAGCTCTGAGCGTGCGGCCGTCAGTGCGCCGTCACCGCGCGGCCTGTGCACACCGTCGTGTCCCCCGTGTGACCAGCCGATTGACGGTCATCGCTCCGCCTGCCAGCCCAGCGCGCGCGTCCCCCGCTCGCGCGTCACCTGCGCCGTCGCAGCGCCCGAGTGTCGGGGCGGCTGCCCGGGTCTTCGGTACCGGTGCTCGGGTGTCGCCGGAACGACCGCTCGGGTCTCCGGAACATCTGCCCGGGTGCCGTCGGAACGACCGCTCGGATCGCGTCGGAACGGGTGTTCGGATCACGTCGGAGCACACGGCGACGGCGCAGGATGGTGCCCCTCGGGCCGCTGCTAAGGCTTGAGGCTCTCCTCAAGCGCCAGCGAGGGGATGCCGCCCCGTTGCCGAAGGGCATCGGCCCCCTGACCTCGCCACATCCGGCATCGCCGCCGCCTACGACGCGTCGCAACAGTGCGTCGATCGAGTCGCCTTATCGACTCGCACCGAAGGCTTGACATGTCGGGTTGGCCGTCGGCTACGCTACCTCCCCACGATGCGCAGGAGGGGCACGAGGGGGTGGGATTGGATCTATCGGCCGTCCACGCAGGAACGCCGATCCGTGGACCCGGAGCCTGATGACGCCCAGCTGGCCGCGATCGAGGAAGGCCTTGACCGCATCACCAAGCGCGCGCGCTTGCTGCGGATCGACGCGCCGGCCGAGCGCACGAGCCCCTTCCAACGCGATGGGCCCTCATGAGACCGACATCGCAGGGCGCGCGGGCCCCCGGCGGTGGCGCGCCGCGGGGTCCAGGGCCGCCGTCCCCAGCCAGGTCGATCACCCGGCCAGACGCTCCGGAGCAATCGAGGCAGAACTCCCGGAGTCAACCATCGGAGTGGGAGTGCGCAAGATGCGGCGACTGGAGGATATTTCGATCGGATCCCGGTCGCGCGCTGTGCGGTACCATCGGCACGGATCTTGTGGCGCGATTAGCTGGGGCGTCGGCGACCTGGCGAGGGGAATGCGTGGTTATGCACCGGCGGCCTATCTCCGGATATGTACTGAAAGGTCGCGGCGAGTCGCGGCCTATCTCCTGGAATACGGAGATAGGCTGCCGGGAGATGCGACTCATCCGCTGGAACACGGAGATGGGCAGCAGCAGCTCGCGGCCTACATGCTGGACCACGGAGATAGGCCGTGCGTCACAGCTGATTGCGACGTTAGACGGGAGAGGACGGAAAGGTACCCTACATGTCCGGCTTGGTCACCCTGTCAGACGACTCTTGCGTCTACTGTTGCGAGCGACCGGGTGTAACCCGTGATCACGTACCGGCGAAACAGCTCTTCCCCGTTCCGCGTCCAGCCAATCTCCTTACGGTTCCGTGCTGCGGCTTATGCAACCAGCGGTTTCAACCGCACGAGGACTACTTTCGGGCGCTCATTTGCCTCGGCAGCACGGGGGAGACTCCCGTCGCGCGCCGAATTTGGGAGCAAAAGGTCGAGCGGGGACTTCAACGCGATCGGGGTCTCCGGCGCGTCCTCACCGCCGCTCTCCGGAGGATCCCTGCCATCACGGAGGCCGGCCTGTATTTGGGGCACCGCGACGCGTATAGGGTGGACTGGCCGCGACTTCACCTGGTCGTCCGCAAGTGGACCCGCGCCTTATATGTGGAGGAGTACGGGCAGGCGCTACCCCCGAACGCGCAGATTCACACCCGTCTCATCCACGGCCCACTCGTCCAGACCCGCGACGTACTGCACCAGCTATCACTTGACGCCAAGCACGCTTGGCCGGGTGTTTTCGAGTATCGACACAATCGGGAGGCTGAACGCCTAGACCGCTCTATGTGGACCTTCACCGTACTCGGCTCCGTCGAGTTTCTTGCCGTGACTTCCGTACCGGAGAAAGCTCGATAGTAGATGGATTTCGCAGCAGCAGCAGACCGCGCGCACAAATCGGTCGTCGGAATGTACCTAAAGACTCGGTCGACCGGTCGGATCGACATCGCGAGCGGCGCACTGGTATCCCTGGGCGGCCTACCGTTCATTATCACCGCCGGCCACAATCTTCTCGACTACGCCGCCGCCGACGTCTTCTTGCTTTTCCCAACGCTGCTCATACTCCCAGGTATCGGCGGACGGTCGATTCTGCGGCTTCGTGCGAGCGAGAACCCCGACGTGGGAGTCATCGAACTCGATCCAGGTGATGCTGTCTACTGGCACCACCTCCATCCGCTCGACGAACGGAGCTTCATTGACCCAGAAGACATCGGTCCCGAGG
The DNA here is from genome assembly GCF_028553905.1 of Sorangium sp. So ce836. NCBI lineage: Bacteria > Pseudomonadati > Myxococcota > Polyangiales > Polyangiaceae > Sorangium > Sorangium sp. So ce836. The sequence continues at coordinate 10,292,634 of NZ_CP102233.1, forward strand.
ACACTTTGGTGTTGTCTGGCTTTCCCGCTGCGAAGACTCAGGTGGATGCTCTGTCCTCTCACGAGGACCCTGCGACCCCGCCGCTATTCAGAAGCGCAGGCATTGGAATCCGCGCAACGTTAGCCCCGGACGTGCGAAGTCCGCATGAACCACCAGAAGGGCGGGGGGTTCAGGTCGTCTACCATGGCGACCAGTTCTTTGATGTCGATACAAAAGAGGGCGTTACTCTACCGCCGCCCGAGGGCATCAGCGGCGGCCCGCTGCTGGCCGTGTCGTTGACGACAGTCCGGCTCCTCGGCCTCGCGCGATCCGTCCATGGCAGCGACGCACGATACGAGTGGTGCGAGCCGGCTCATGAGGCGCTCCGCCTCTTGGTCGACCACCCGAAAGAATCGGTGGTCGAAGCCGTCGACCGCATTCTTTCCGCCCGAGCTCGCAAGCAATGATGTCGTCAGGAGATGAACGACCGATTTGGAGCTGCACTAGACGCTATCCGTCTAACATCGAATCGCAGCTGACAACCGCCGACGCCGCGCACAGCGTGTTTCGGCCGCTGTACTTACTTGCGTCGATTGCAGCTAAATTTGGCGTTCGGCAGCATCCGCATTGTGAGCGCCGACCCCACGGAACGTAGCAATGACATCGAATCGGCAGGACTTCACTTCGTCTGTTCGCGGCAGCCTGGCACACCGCGCCGGATACGCATGTTCGAGTCCACTGTGTCGAGCACCCACCGCAGGGCCGAGCGACGAGTCCGCTCATGCGCGCTCCGACGTCGGTGTTGCCGCTCATATCACCGCTGCGGCGCCGGGTGGCCCTCGCTACGACGAGACCCTTTCAGAGGCCGAGCGTACTTCGGCAACAAACGGCATCTGGCTCTGTCAGGTTTGCGCGAAGAAGGTCGATGACGACGAGACAACTTTTTCCGTCTCCTTGTTGCGCCAATGGAAGCAGTATGCGGAAGCTGACGCAAGGGAGCGCCTGGGGCGACCCAACCAGCCCGCCGCCACTGGTGCTCTCGTCCGCGACCCGCTGGAACAAATGATCGCGCACCGGATGCGGGACGCACTGATCGCTGCTACGTCGCCCATGGCGGCCATGCTTGCGCGCACCGCTAACGCCAACGCATTCGGCATGCTCTCGCGACTCATGCTGGCCATGCCACCCGGAGGCCCGTATTCGCGAGACCCTGACGTATCGATCGCAAGGCCGCTGACAGCGCAGCTCATGACGCCGCGACTTCTGGAGCCAGCCGTGGACCACGATGTTCCACCGGGAATCAGGTGGATCGACTGGATTATCTCGGGTCTTCACCAGTGCGGAGTGGAGTGCGGCGAGGCCCTCCGGCTGTACGCGCCGCGCGGCCCAAATGTTCTAATCGCGCAGTTCGAGGAACTCAATAGGCACATGCCCATGGCCGTGCATTCGCTTTCAAGCTTGGCGTCACGTATCCCTGGACACCCGTGGCCAGCAAGTGAGCGATCGTATTTCGAGGAGACGTTACGGGTTCTGGTCAATGCTCAGCGCACGTCGATGAAGTTCCTGCTTCACTGGCAGACCAAAATCGAGTTATGATATCCGCACGAACACTCCCTCCACCGACGCTGCCAAACAGCCCGGTGCAGCCGACAGGGTAGCCGTTCGGCAGAAAGGACGAAATTGGAACGGTCATGGCATCTAGTCTGTAGCGACAAGCCGCAGGCCACCCACGCCGGGCGCGGGTACGACGGCGTCCGGTGCGGATGCGCGGCCGCGCACTACTTTTACGCATTGCCGCTCACCGACGACGAATTGAAATCGTATCGAATCTGGCCCCTCGGCCCGAGGGGTGGGCGGCGCGAAAACGGCGACTTCCTTGTCTCCAACTCCTGCACGGTGCCCGGCACGAGCCTGGCGCTGCGTCGCGACGACGGACCACGACGACTTTCCGGAACCGTCGCTGAGTGGCTTCTGGATGGTGGTCGGGCGCCTGCGCCGCCGCGGCTGGTGCCCCTCTCGGCCGAATGCAAGGCGGTCCTCGCAGCTGAAATCTCGCGCCTCGCGTGGTGCACACGCAACCAGATCCGGATGGCGCCCGCCTACACGGCAATGATGCACTGCTTGCTTTGGAGCTGGACCGCGGATGCGTACGACGCCTATGACGGAGAACTTGCCCGCGACGGCTTCAAGTATGACTTCGGTCAACTGCGCCATACGCAAGAGGCGCACGCTCAATTCATCATGCGTCGGAGCACCAGTAAGCTTGTGCACGAGCACGCCATTCCGCGTAAGGTGCTCGTGCGGCAACTGCTGAGCCATGAGCTCGAAGAATCCCTCGTCACGGCGCTTCTTGAAGAGTATTGCTTCGGTGTCATTGTAACCGCCGCTCAAGACAGCGATGCGCTTGGTGAGGCGCTGAGGAGCGAAATGCCTTCCGATTGGCGCTTCGGCGACTCACAAGGGGCACTCGCGAGATACGACGGGAAATTCATCGTACATCAACCCGGACAGTGTCCGATCTGCACCGGGGAGACTGAGACGTGAGACTGACGAACAAGCGCCTGCACCCGGCGATGCGCGGAGCCTCGCTCCGCTCGGCACCGCGCACCGCTGGTGAGGCGCAAGTCGTTAGCCACACCGGCGCACCCCATCGAAAAACGAACTCTCGTGAACGCTCGTTCACCAGGTTGTAACGCGTCCATGCTCTTGGAGACGACACCATGAACCTGAACGAAGCTGCCTCACTCCTTGCAATGTCGAAGGAGCGCGTCCTACTGGCTATCGAGGAGGGCATCGAGACCCCGAAAACGAAGACGCGGGTCCGGCTTCGTACAGTCCCTCTTCAGCACGGCCATGACATCGCCCAAGAGGATCTTGACGCCTTTATACGGGTCTTCGAGAGCGAAAAACCGGGCCGACATCCTCCAGTTGCCGTGCGCCGAACGTTACTTATCGAAGCCCGCTATAAGTGCGCCATTTGTCGCGAGAACGGCCCGATCGAGTTTCATCACGTGATAGAGTGGACTACCGTGTCCCACCACGACCCGCAGCACATGCTGGCCGTTTGCTCCAATTGCCACGCAAGGATCACCCGGTTTGGGGAGCCCGATGTTCTAGCGCAGCGTCAGATAAAGAAGAACCTGCAAGAGCGTCAAGCCGCCAGCGAGCCGACCCCTGAGTTTGTGGATCCCGCCCCGCCCTTGCCGAGCCCGGCGCCTACACCTCCGCAGGAGTCGGACTTCGCTGATTCCTTTGCCGTGACATGTCCGACGACGAACGCTCCCACCGCTCCTCCGGTCGCCAAGACGCCTGCGAGCGCGGAGCAATCACTTCTTGCGAGATCATTCGAGCAAACCATGCGCCAGATCCTTGCACAGGAGATCACCTACGCGGGTCCGAGCTCTCCTGAGTTGGAGTGGGTCGGTGCCCTACTCTTCGGAGCCTATCCAAGGAATGATGCCGACTGCGTCCTTCTTCTTCGAACCGCGCGAGCGATTTTCCAGATTCAGCGCATCACTCGTCCGGATGCGGCATGGACGGATTGGGCGTATACATCGCGAATTATTGAAGCAACCGCGAACGTGCTCGCCGAACTCGACTACAATCTCGATACGCTCAACGGTACGGCCGAAAAGGCTCTGCGTATTGCAAGAGAGCGACGGTATCTGCAATTCAAGGATGAAGACGAGTGGCGGCCAGGAATGGCCTCCGGCACTGGATGGGTCGAGTACGCCGCCTTGTCGCTTATCGGCGAGAAGCTACTGAAGAAAACGGACGCGCAGGGAGCACATTCGCATGGTGGCTAACTCTCGGCTGCTGCTGACGGCCTGCTGGCTGCGCGGACGGCCGCAGCAGCGCCGAACGTTCGGCGGGCGGAGGTTGTGGGTGAGTGGCGTAGTATACCGTCGTGTCGAACCAGCGTGCGGCCCCGACGAATGCCCCAGGTAGCTGCGCTGGCCGTGCAGCGCGCTAGGTCGACTGTGTGAGACGTTTCAAATGGCAGACCTCACTTTCATCGAGAAAACGAAACTTGAGAAGCTGCTCGGAATGGGCGGCGGCTACGTGCTGGACTTCTCGAACAGGACTCTTGAGGAGTTCGTTCGACAGAGCGTTCGGAAGAACATCTACGATGAGGTCTATAACTACGCCTCTGGCTCGAAGGCGAATCGCATCCGTGCGTTCTGGGACCGCGAACCCAATAGTGTTGTCGGTAAGCTACTCGCGGACCTCTTGGAGTACCGCGAGTTCAGCAATCCGAGTCGCGACGAGGAGAGCAAACGCCTGTACCAGGATTGCCGCCGTATCGCGGAAAGACTCTCTTCAGGCTGCGCCGTCGGGCAGGCTTCCACGACCACTTCGGAGCCAGTTCTTGAGCGCCCGTCCGCGCGGGAACAGCACTTGGTGGCGCTAGGCCAACTCAAGGCCGAGTTGGAGGCGCTTTTCGTACAACCGGACCGCCAAGAAGCTGGTCTGAAGCTGGAGAGGCTGCTCAATCGCCTCTTCAGCCTCTTCAATCTGGCGCCGCGAAGGCCCTTCGAACTTGTCGGTGAGCAGATCGATGGATCCTTCGAGTTGGACCACGAGGTCTACCTGCTGGAAGCGAAGTGGGAGCGGAAGCCATTGCGCGAGAAGGAACTGCTCGTCTTTCGAGGCAAGGTTGAGGGCAAGTCTTCCTTTACCCGCGGGATGTTTGTTGCCATGAATGGGATCACGCAGGAGGCGGAGGCGGCGATCCGAGTCGGCAAGCAGCCCACCTTCTTCGTAATCACGGGCCACGACTTAATGATGATTCTCTTGGGTTCCCTGCCCTTTGATGAGTTCCTCCGGCGCCGTCGCCGGTTGCTTGCAGAGGAGGCGGCCGTGACGGCACACTTCGACCGAGTGGCGCAATAGAAGGAACTGTACCTGGGCCGCCGAGCAAGAGCCTGCACCCTACGGGGCGCGGAGCCTCGCTTCGCTCGGCAACGCGCCCGGCGCGTGAGGCCCCAGCCGTTGGGCCTACGGGCACCGGCGCTGCGCGGCAGATCATTACAAGCGAGCAATTCCAGCAAGAGGCAGTGCAATGGGTTCCGTGCTTTACGATTTCCTGTCCGAGAGCATGCTGTTCGATGACGCCAGCATTGGCGATAGATTCGCGCGCTATACCGACGCCGAACTCAGGAGGGAACTCAACAGATACCGCCAGCATTGCCTGGAGCATCTCGCCGAGCTGCGCAACGAGTTGCCCTCCAGCTCACACAACACGGTCGTCTTCTCCGGTCAAGACCGGCCCTCGATCGAGCAATTGGTCCGTACCGGTCTCTACGTCGAGTGTCACGTGCTGGACGATCCGTTGTTCGAGGCGACTCATGAACCTAGCCAGATGGGCCAAGAAATGGTCAAGACCATTGGCATCTCAAACGCCAAAGTGGATCGTGTCCGTCTGTGCGAGGCTCTTCGCTTTCTGCGCGACGCTACGCCTATGGTTGCCGCTGACTACGTGAAGCTGTTGCCGGTTAGTCGCATCTACGAACCGCCCAAAGATATCGAGTTACACTACTCCGAGCAGTACTTCAGTGATGCGCTGCCGGAAGCGGTTCTCAAGTTCTTCCACGAGCACGCCCGAGTTCGTTCGGTCTTTCGCGCAGACGTGGGATGGGTCGTGAGCCCCACCCTTCAGCCCAGCCGCGGGATCTACGTCACGTTTGATGGTCACCATGTGAATAAGGGAATGATCTACCACCTCCACGAGATGGAGGTGCAGCGCGTTGATGCCGACACCAAGAAGATGCATATTTCTATGCATCTACCCACCACTCCGCCGGACCCCGCATACTTTGATACCTGGGTATATCAATCCATCAACCAGACCGCGCGACACGTACACAACAATACGCTTGCAGAATTTGCAATGAGCGCGGAGTGCGGGGCGCTGTATCTCACGCAGTCAAAATTCACATTCGAGTTGCTTCGATTGCTCGGCGCACAGACCGGCGGAAGCGCCGGATACGCTGCAAGCTCGTTGCTCAACCTTGACCTGCCGATCTTGGATGGCATCGACGCAGAGACCATCATGCGAGTTCGAGCGCAAGACGGTGAAGCATTCCAGAACTTCCGTAACGCTCTCGAGCGCGGCCTGGCCGAAGCGCGACTCGAAGATGACCCCGAAAAGCTGAAAACAAAAACGGAGAGCCTCGTACGAGAACTCATGGTTATCAAGGCGGACGAAGTAGACCGTCAGCTTGCGTCGTTCAGGAAAACCGCGTTGGCTGAGGCTTCCATTGCCCTGGCGGCGATGGTCGGTGTAGTCTGCGCGAGTGGGGCAGCTGCGGGAGTGAGCCTTCTTGCATATGCGGCCGCTCTTTTTCAGGGATTCAAGACGTATACGGATTACAAGCGACAATTGAGATCTAATCCGGCGTTCTTCTTTTGGCAGTTGAAGCGCTGAGGCTGCTTTGGGAGGCCCAACAAGCCGTTGGTGCACGACGGTCCGGGCAGCCTCGCTCCGCTCGGCAGCCCGAACCACGGCACAGCGGTCAGTCGTTCGGCGGACGCGAACCGTCGCGTCTTGGCGCGACTGTCCCCGGGGCCGGCTTGCGGAGAGATGCACCTCATGCGCGACTCGGGCGCAAATTTGTCATGAGCGGCCGCGTTCGGAGTTCGCGACCAGCTCCGGGGCCCTGTCGATTCGGTCGTGCCAGGCTGTTAGCGCTACCGGTAGATGATCGGTGGCCCCACGTACGCGTTCTGCGGACCCCATCCTGTCTTCGAGCCTCTGCGCCGCTTAGAAACCGGCGCTGGAGGTGTCGATGGACGAGAGCACACGCACCTGGCGCGACCGCGTGGCGCGCTGGCACAAGAGCGGGCACTCCGCCCGCGTGTTCGCGGAGCAGGAGGGGGTCAACGCCGGCACGCTGTACTCCTGGAGCCGCCGGCTGGGCATGAAGCGGAGCGAGTACCGGCAGCGCTCGGAGAAGGCGGCGCTGCCCGCGCTGCTGCCCGTGGTCGTCGCCCCGGCAGGAGCCAGGACGCCCTCGTCGAGCGCGGCGCTGGAGATCGTCTTTCCGGATGGTGCGGTCATCCGAGTCCCGCCGTCGTTTGACGAGGACACGCTGGCACGCGTTGTTCGTGCGCTCGGGGGGGCACGATGATCCCGGGCCGCGTCGCAATCTACGTGGCCACCGAGCCGCTCGACTTGCGCCGGTCCTTCGATGGTCTTGCTGCCGTCGTGTAGCCGCTCCGCAGAGCGCGTTCTGAAGCGAGCTTGTGGAAGGCGGCCCCGTGCGTAGAGTCGCGGTGCGATGACGGAGCGACGGAGCGGGGACGCAGGCGTCGAAGTCCCGAGCCTGATGACGGCGGTGCTGAAGCTGTCCGCGCCGCATGTCGCGTGGCAAGGCCGCGAGGACGTCCCCGCCCGCGCGAAGGGGGTACGCGTTCTGCGGACCCCATCCTGTCTTCGAGCCTCTGCGCCGCTTAGAAACCGGCGCTGGAGGTGTCGATGGACGAGAGCACACGCACCTGGCGCGACCGCGTGGCGCGCTGGCACAAGAGCGGGCACTCCGCCCGCGTGTTCGCGGAGCAGGAGGGGGTCAACGCCGGCACGCTGTACTCCTGGAGCCGCCGGCTGGGCATGAAGCGGAGCGAGTACCGGCAGCGCTCGGAGAAGGCGGCGCTGCCCGCGCTGCTGCCCGTGGTCGTCGCCCCGGCAGGAGCCAGGACGCCCTCGTCGAGCGCGGCGCTGGAGATCGTCTTTCCGGATGGTGCGGTCATCCGAGTCCCGCCGTCGTTTGACGAGGACACGCTGGCACGCGTTGTTCGTGCGCTCGGGGGGGCACGATGATCCCGGGCCGCGTCGCAATCTACGTGGCCACCGAGCCGCTCGACTTGCGCCGGTCCTTCGATGGTCTTGCTGCCGTCGTGCGCGAGGTGCTGCGGCAGGACCCGCTCTCCGGAGCGTTGTTCCTCTTTTTCAACCGGGCAGCCGACCGTGTGAAGGCCCTGTGGTGGGACCGCAGCGGATACTGCCTTCTCTACAAAAGGCTGGAGCGCGGGACGTTTCGCGCTCCGCGTGCGGTCACGCCGGGAGCCACGAGCGTCGTCATCGACGCGGCGGAGCTGGCGAAGATCCTCGAAGGCATCGCCCTTCCACCTTCGAAGCTGCGGCGAGAGGTTCGCCTCGCCGCGGCTTCATCGCCTCCGGCCCCCTGATCGGACACGACAGCCTCGCGCTCTCACGCGCAGCGCCCATCGCCGCATTCCCGCCAGAGCCCATCATTTTCCTGCAACAACCCCTTCAAAAAGCGGCGATCCACAAGGTATCACCGCGTCGTGAGCATGTCGGTCGAAGAGCAGATCCACGAGCTGAAGGACAAGCTCGCGCGCGCCGCCCACGAGCGGGACGAGTACCGTAAGCTCTACGAGCTCGCCAGTATCGAGCTGGAGCGGCTTCGCCGACACATCTTCGGCCAGAAGGCCGAGCACGTCGACCCCGGGCAGATGCAGCTCGCCTTCGACGCGATCCTACAGATGCTCGCGGGCGCAGGTGCGCCGCCCGACGCGGGCCCAGCCAGCTCGCCGCAGGGCGGTGGCGCAGCACCAAGCGGCTCATCCGGAGGCGGCGACAAGGGGCGCATCGTCCGCCCGCACGGACGGCAAAAGCTGCCCGAGCATCTGCCGGTCGAGCGCATCGAGCTGTTGCCGCCGGAGGTGCAGGATGAGCGCGCAACCGCACTTGTCCGCATCGGCGAGGAGGTGTCGGAGACGCTGGAGTGGCGGCCCGCGAGCTTCGTACGGCTGCAGATCGTCAGGCCGAAGTTCGCGGTCAAGGGCGAGCCCGAGCAAGGCATCACCATCGCAGACGTTCCCGACAGCCCTATCCCACGCTGTCTCGCCGGCCCGGGCTTGCTCGCCCACGTGCTCGTGAGCAAGTACGCCGACCACCTGCCGCTTCACCGGCTGGAGAAGATGTTCGAGCGGTGGGGCCTTCACCTCTCGCGCTCGACGCTGTGCGGCTGGGTCGCCTCGTGCGCCGACAAGCTCAAGCTCATCGTCGCGGCCATGGCCGACGACGCCCTGAGCGCGCATTGCATCGCCATCGATGCCACGGGCGTGCTCGTTCAGGCGAAGGACAAGTGCCGGCGGGGCCACTTCTGGGTCCTGGTGGCGGACCGAGATCACGTCCTGTTCCGCTTCACGCCGCACCACAATCAGGGTGGTCCCAAAGCGTTCCTGCGCGGCTACAAGGGCTATGTCCAGGCGGACGCATCGAATGTGTACGATTTGCTCTTCCGCACCGAGCAGGTGACCGAGGTCGGTTGCTGGGCTCATTGCCGCAGGCACTTCTTCGAGGCGATGAGCTCCGACCGGGAGCGGGCGACGACGGCCATCGGCTTCATTCACCAGCTCTACACCATCGACAAGGCGACCAAGGAACAGCCTCCGAGCCGTCGAACGGAGCAGCGTCGGAAGGCCGCCGAGCCCGTGCTCGATGCGTTCCGCGGGTGGCTGCAGGCGCAGGACCTGCTCGTGCTGCCGAAGAGCCCCATCGCCATCGCCGTCGGCTACGCGCTCAACCAGTGGGCCGCGCTCACCCGCTTCCTCGACGATGGTCGGCTCCGTCTGGACAACAACCGGAGCGAGCTCGAGCTTCGCAGAGAGGCCGTCGGCAGAAAGAACTGGATTTTCGTCGGCAGCAACGACGGCGCCGAGTGGAACGCCACCATCGTCTCGCTCATCGCCTCCTGTGCGCTGCACGGCATCGAGCCCTGGGCTTACTTGCGCGACGTGCTCATCCTGCTGCCCACTTGGCCGCCCGAGCGTTTCATTGAGCTCGCTCCCAAGTCCTGGAAGCAGACCCTCGAGCACGCCGATGCTCGGCAGCGGCTCGCGGCCAGTCCGTGGCCCCGCGCGCCGGCTGCGACGCCCAGCTGATCGCGGCTCCCCCTCGTCGGCCACCGCCGCCTCCTTGCCGGCCGCCGGGCGTGCTGCTCGCCGGCCTGGGCGTGCTGGCGCGACCTCGTCGACGACGCTCGCCCTGTCGGCGCGTGGCGTCCGGCACCTTCTCGGCAACGCCGGCTCCGGAGCAGCATCGGCCGCTCTCGGCTTCGTCGTGCGCCGGCGGACGACCACGCTGGCCGCGGCGCCGGGGGCCATCGGGCCTTCCGCTCGCTGCCGGTCACCGCCACGCTTTTCCGTAGGCCGCTCTCGCTCTCGCATCGCACCGCGAATCTACGGCGCCTGCCCGCACCCCGCGAGAATGGGGTCTACAGCACGGATACCGAAGGGGCGCCCGCGTCGCGCGGCCGGCCAGGAGTAGCCGCTCCGCGGACCGCGTCTTTTCCCTAGCCAGCTTCGGTTGCACGCTACGCGACGTCTGATGAGGGCCGCGCCCTCGCCGAGCGAAGAGGAGCGAGCGATGCCAGGAAGCAGGGAGCTGGTGCAGCTGCGTGCAGAGATGTCGAGGTATCGAGAGCAGAAGAGCCGTGGGAAGTACCCGAGCGAGCTGCGGGAGCGAGCCGAGGCGTACGCCAAGGAGCGTTCCCTCGCGGGGGCGACGCCGACCGAGATCGCCACGGAGCTCGGTGTCCACAAGATGACCGTCGACCGATGGGTAGCTGGCGGTGAGCGCGCAGAGGAGGGTGCGTTGCCAAGAGCCACCCATGCGGCTCAGCATGTTCCGTTTCTCCCCGTCGTGGTGCGCCCGGAGCGCCGAGAAGCGCCGCCTGTGCGGCTCAACGTCGCATTTGCCGATGGGACGCGGATGCAGGTATGTGGGATAGGCGCGCGCGACCTCGTGGATGCGATCGAAGCGCTGCGGAGGGGACGGTGACCCCCGCGACGATAGCCGTCTATCTGGCGGTCGGTCCAGTGGACTTGCGTGGCGCATTCGACCGGCTCGCCGCGATCACCCGGCAGGTGCTGTGCCTGGACCCGGCCAGTGGCGCGCTGTTCTTGTTCCTCAACAGGAGGCGCAACCGGCTAAAAGCACTTTGGTGGGACCGCAACGGATATACGATTCTGTATAAGCGTCTCTCGAAGGGTGCGTTTGCTCTGCCCTCGTTCACCGAGGCCGACGGCAAGTGTATCGAGCTGTCAGCACAGGACTTCGCGCAGCTGCTCGCCGGTCTACCCGTGGAAGAGCTGGCAAGCCGCCGCCGGCTGGTCCACTGAGGCGTCTGCGCCGGCGCTCGTTCACCACGCTGCCGGCGCCAGCGCGGCCCGATGGCGGCCGGCGCAGCCGGATGCGGGGATGGAGCAGGGCGCGAGCTGCATCGCGCCCGAAGACCTCGCGGGAGCGCGGCGCCGATGGCGCACCACGACTGCCCTGCATTCCCGTCTTCGGCGAGAGATTCTCATCGAAAGTAGCGACAAGTCGGCTGCATAAGGTACTTGTCAAGGGCAAGCGGAGGGGGCATCCATGGCGCGCCTTGACCTCGACGACACGATCCGGTGAGACCGCGCTGCCGCAGTCGGCGGAGCCAGAGCGCCTTGACGGTGCGGCGCTCGTGCTCGGCTACCTCCAGGCCAGGGGACAAGCCCAGGGGAGCCCCGCCGACCCCGGGTCGGCGGTCGACGCGCTGCTCCGGCGGGTGCAGGAGCTCGAGGCGAGGCTGGCCGAGCTCTCGACGGCGGAGCAGCAGGCCCACGAGCTCGCTCGCACTGTCGAGTCGCTCAAGGCGTACAATCAACAGCTGCAGGAGACGATTCGGACCTTGGAGATCGGGTTCCGGCGACACGTCTCCGAGCAGGTCTCGCCTGACCAGCTGCGGCTTTCGCTGGCCGGCGCGCCAGGCGCCTGTCCGGCTCCAGCTTCGTCGCAGACCGAGCACTGCGCCTCGCCCGATGCGGACCCGAGCGACGGTAGCAACCAGCCGCCGGGCCCCGCGAGCGCGCCGGAGCGCGTGGCGGCGGCAGAGTCCTCCTCCGGCTCGGATCCCGGAGGTGGCAAGCGAGCCAAGCGCCACGAGCACGGGCGCCGTCGCATCGGTGTCATCCCGAGGGTGGTCATCGAGTCGCTGCCGCCGGAGGTGCTGCTCAAAGGCATCGAGCGCTTCGAGCGTGTGGGCGCCGAAGACAGCTCGGTCATCGGCTACCGGCGTGGCGGCCCCATCGAGATCGTCACGCGTCGCCCCAAGTACGTGGCCAAGGCGGAGGCACCGGCGGCGAGCAGCGGAGCTGAAGAGGAGCCGGCTCCTTCGCCAGCCGGTGGACCGGCCTTCACGCACGAGCTGGACGAGCCGCTGCTCGTGCGAGAGCACGAGCTCCTGGGGATCCCCGCGGACACGGGCTTCAAGCAAAGCCCCTTCGTCGACGGCGTCCTCGTACGCTACACGCCCGAGTCGGATGCTGCGCAGGACAGCGGCGGACCGGTGAAGATCGCCGCGCTGCCGGAGCGCCCGATCGACAGGTGCCTTGCTGACCCGAGCCTCTTGGCCCACCTGTTCGTCCACAAGCTCGACTACCACATGCCCTACTACCGGCAAGAGGTGGAGTCGGATCGCCACGGCTTCCGCATCGGCCGCGGCAACATGACACGCTGGCAGTACGATTGCGGTGGCATCGCGATGCGCATCGCCGATGCCATGTGGAGCAACGCGCTCTCGCGGTCGTGGTTCGCCATGGATGCGACGGGCACCGCCATCCGGGCCAAGGACAAGCACCGCTATGGGCATGTCTTCGTCCTGGTCGCGCCGGGCGATGGGGTGCTGTTTCGCTATACACCGACGTACGACGGCCCCACCGTCGCGAAGCTCTTCGGCGGCTACCAGGGGACGCTCGTCGCCGATGCCTCGGCCAACCACAACGTGCTGTTCGGGCCGGGCAAAGCGCGCGAGGCCGGCTGCTGGAGCCATGCACGAAGGCGCTTCTTCAAGGCGTTCAAGGCCGGGGCGGGCACGGAGGCGGCGTTCGCGCTCCAGGCCATCCAGGCGCTCTTCCGCGTCGAGGAGGAATGCGCCCTGTGCAGCCCGGACGAGCGTCTCGAGCTCCGGCAGCGCGAGTCCGCACCGCTGATTGAGAAGCTCTTCGCCTGGGTCGAGGCGCAGCGGCAGGTCGTCCCGGAGCATTCGCCGTTGCGCGAAGGGCTGGTCTACCTGCACAACCAGAGGGAGGCGCTCTGCGAGTTCCTCTCCAACGGGGAGATCCCCATCCACAACAATGCCAGTGAGAGGGCTCTGCGCCGCGTCGTCAAGGGGCGGCGCAACTGGCTCTTCCACGGCAGCGACGAGCATGCTGTCCGGGCGTGTGCCATCACGTCGCTCATCGCGACCTGCCAGATGCACGGGCTCGACCCCGAGCTGTACTTGCAGGAGATCCTGACCGTGGCTCCCAGCTATCCGCTCAGTCGCATCCTCGACCTGAGTCCCAACAACTGGGTCGCGACGCGACAACGCCTCATCGCCGAGGGGCGGCTCAAGTACCTGGACCTGGCTCGGATCACCGGCTCGCGGCTCGCCTTCCGCGACCGCTGATCGCGCCGCGTCGTCCGCTTCCGTCGCGCCCACAGCGCTCGTCGCGTCCGGAGCGGCCGAGTCAGGCGCGCGTCCTTTCCGCGTCCGCGCCGAGGTGCGTCGGCGCGTCGAGCCGGTGCTGTCGTCGCTTCGTCCCGCCACCGTCGAGCTCGTCTTCGCGGGGCGCCTTCGGGTCGCTTCGCTTCGGCGCTGCTTGTCCGCGCCTCGGGTCGGCCGCCGTTCGCCCACCTCGTCCGCGGACGGCTGGGCGGCGCTCTTGCGGCGCCGCACGCCTGTGGCCTCGGCAGATCCCGCGCGCTCCTCCTGCCCGGCCGCGCCACGCGGGCGCCCCTTCGCGCGGGCGGGGGCGTCCTCGCGGCCTTGCCACGCGACATGCGGCGCGGACAGCTTCAGCACCGCCGTCGTCAGGCTCGGGACTTCGACTCCCTCCTCCCCGCTCCGTCGCTTCGTCATCGCACCGCGACTCTACGCACGTGGCCGCCTTCCACAAGCACGCTTCAGAACGCGCTCTGCGGAGCGGCTACGGCCAGGAAGAGCGCGCGGGAGCAGCCGAGCCCGCAGGCGTGGGGCGCCGCAAGAGCGCCGCCCAGCCGTCCGCGGAGCAGGAGGGCGGACGGCGGCCGACCCGAGGCGCGGACAAGCAGCGCCGAAGCGAAGCGACCCGGAGGCGCCCCGCCACGACGAGCTCGACGGCGGCCGGGCGAAGCGACGACAGCACCGGCTCGACGAGCCGACGCACCTCGGCGCGGAAAGGACGCGCGCCGGCCTCGACCGCTCCGGACGCGACGAGCGCTGTGGGCGCGGCGGATGCGGGCGACGCGGCGCGATCAGCGGTCGCGGAAGGCGAGCCGCGAGCCGGTGATCCGAGCCAGGTCCAGGTACTTGAGCCGCCCTTCGGCGATGAGGCGTTGTCGCGTCGCGACCCAGTTCTTGGGACTCAGGTCGAGGATGCGACTGAGCGGATAGCTCGGAGCCACGGTCAGGATCTCCTGCAAGTAGAGCTCGGGGTCGAACCCGTGCATCTGGCAAGTCGCGATGAGCGACGTGATGGCACAAGACCGGACAGCGTGCTCGTCGCTGCCGTGGAAGAGCCAGTTGCGCCGTCCCTTGACGACGCGGCGCAGAGCCCTCTCGGAGGCATTGTTGTGGATGGGGATCTCCCCGTTGGAGAGGAACTCGCAGAGCGCCTCCCTCTGGTTGTGCAGATAGACCAGCCCTTCGCGCAACGGCGAATGCTCGGGGACGACCTGCCGCTGCGCCTCGACCCAGGCGAAGAGCTTCTCAATCAGCGGTGCGGACTTGCGCTGCCGGATCTCGAGGCGCTCGTCCGGGCTGCACAGGGCGCATTCCTGCTCGACGCGGAAGAGCGCCTGGAGGGTCTGGAGCGCGAACGCCGCCTCCTTGCCCGCCCCGGCCTTGAACGCCTTGAAGAAGCGCCTTCGTGTATGGCTCCAGCAGCCGGCCTCACGCGCCTTGCCCGGCCCGAACAGCACGTTGTGGTTGGCCGAGGCGTCGGCGACGAGCGTCCCCTGGTAGCCGCCGAAGAGCTTCGCGACGGTGGGCCCGTCGTACGTCGGTGTATAGCGGAACAGCACCCCATCGCCCGGCGCGACCAGGACGAAGACATGCCCATAGCGGTGCTTGTCCTTGGCCCGGATGGCGGTGCCCGTCGCATCCATGGCGAACCACGACCTCGAGAGCGCGTCGCTCCAGATAGCATCGGCGATGCGCATCGCGATGCCACCACAATCGTACTGCCAGCGGGTCATGTTGCCGCGGCCGATGCGGAAGCCGTGGCGATCCGACTCCACCTCTTGCCGGTAGTAGGGCGTGTGGTAGTCGAGCTTGTGGACGAACAGGTGGGCCAAGAGGCTCGGATCGGCAAGGCACCTGTCGATCGGGCGCTCCGGCAGCGACGCGATCTTCACCGGTCCGCTGTCCTCCGCAGCGTCCGACTCGGGCGTGTAGCGTACAAGGACGCCGTCGACGAAGGGGCTTTGCTTGAAGGACGTGTCCGCGGGGATCCCCAGGAGCTCGTGCTCCCGCACGACGAGCGGCTCGCCGCGCTCGTGATTCAAGGCCGGCCCGGCGGCTGGCGAAGGAGCCGGCGCCTCTTCAGCTGCGCTGCTCGCCGCCGGTGCCTCCGCCTTGGCCACGTACTTGAGGCGACGCGTGACGAGCTCGAGGAGGCCGCCACGCCGGTAGCCGATGCTCGAGCTGTCTTCGGCGCCCACACGCTCGAAGCGCTCGAGGCCTTTGAGCAGCACCTCCTGCGGCAGCGACTCGATGATCACCCTCGGAATGACACCGATGCGGCGGCGCCCGTGCTCGTGGCGCTTGACTGGCTTGCCACCTCCGGGATCGGAGCCGGAGGAGGATTCTGCCGTCCCCGCGTGCTCCGGTGGGCTCGCGGAGCCCGGCGGCGGGCCGCTGGCCTCGCCCGGGTCCACTTCGGGCGCGGCGTCGACGCTCTCGGCCTGCGACGAAGTCGGAGCCGGACAGGCATCTGGCTCTCCGGCCAGCGAAAGCCGCAGCTGGTCAGGCGAGACCTGCTCGGAGACGTGGCGCCGGAATCCGATCTCCAGGGTCCGAATCGTCTCCTGCAGCTGTTGATTGTACGCCTTGAGCGACGCGACGGTGCGAGCGAGCTCTTGGGCCTGCTGCTCCGCCGTCGAGAGCTCGGCCAGCCTCGCCTCGAGCTCCTGCACCCGCCGGAGCAGCGCGTCGACCACCGACGCGGGGCCGGCGGGGCTCCCCTGTCCTTGTCCCCTGGCCTGGAGATAGCCGAGCACGAGCGCCGCGCCGTCAAGGCGCTCTGCCTCCGTCGACTGCGGCAGCGCGGTCTCACCGGGGCGTGTCGTCGAGGTCAAGGCGCGCCATGGATGCCCCCTGCGCTTGCTCTTGACAAGTACCTTATGCAGCGAAAATTCGCTGTTTTCGATGAGAATTTCTCGTCGAAGGCGGGAATGCAGGGCCGCCATGGTGCGCCATCGGCGGCGCGCTCTCGCGAGGTCTTCGGGCGCGATGCAGCGCGCGCCCTGCTCCATCTCCGCATCCGGCTGCGCCGGCCGCCATCGGGCCGCGCTGGCGCCGGCAGCGCGGTGAACGAGCGCCGGCGCAGACGCCTCAGTGGACCAGCCGGCGGCGGCTTGCCAGCTCTTCTACAGGCAGACCGGCGAGCAGCTGCGCGAAGTCCTGTGCTGACAGCTCGATACACCTGCCGTCGGCCTCGGTGAACGAAGGCAGAGCAAATGCACCCTTCGAGAGACGCTTATACAAGATCGTGTATCCATTGCGATCCCACCAAAGGGCTTTGAGCCGGTTACGCCTCCTGTTGAGGAACAAGAACAGCGCGCCGCTGGCCGGGTCCAGGCACAGCACTTGCCGGGTGATCGCGGCGAGCCGGTCGAACGCACCACGCAAGTCCACTGGACCGACCGCCAGATAGACGGCTATAGTCGCGGGGGTCACCGTCCCCTCCGCAACGCTTCGAGTGCTTCCACGAGCTCGCGCGCGCCTATCCCACATACCTGCATCCGCGTCCCGTCGGCAAACGCGACGTTGAGCCGCAAAGGCGGCGCCTCGCGGCGCTCCGGGCGCACCACGACGGGTAGGAACGGAATCTGCTGAGCCGCCTTGGGGGCTCTTGGCGACGCACCCTCGTCTGCGCGCTCACCGTCAGCCACCCATCGGTCGGCAGTCATCTTGTGGACACCGAGCTCCGTGGCGATCTCGGTCGGTGTTGCCCCCGAGCGGGAGCGCGCCTTGGCGTAGGCCTCGGCTCGCTCCCGCAGCTCGCTCGGGAATTTCCCACGGCTCTTCTGCTCTCGATACCTCGACAGCTCTGCACGCAGCTGTACCAGCTCCCTGCTTCCTGGCATCGCTCGCTCCTCTTCGCTCGGCGAGGGCACGGCCCTCATCTGGCGTCGCGTAGCGTGCAACCGAATCTGGCCAGGGGAAAGACGCGGTCAGCGGAGCGGCTACTCATCGCCTCCGGCCCCCTGATCGGACACGACAGCCTCGCGCTCTCACGCGCAGCGCCCATCGCCGCATTCCCGCCAGAGCCCATCATTTTCCTGCAACAACCCCTTCAAAAAGCGGCGATCCACAAGGTATCACCGCGTCGTGAGCATGTCGGTCGAAGAGCAGATCCACGAGCTGAAGGACAAGCTCGCGCGCGCCGCCCACGAGCGGGACGAGTACCGTAAGCTCTACGAGCTCGCCAGTATCGAGCTGGAGCGGCTTCGCCGACACATCTTCGGCCAGAAGGCCGAGCACGTCGACCCCGGGCAGATGCAGCTCGCCTTCGACGCGATCCTACAGATGCTCGCGGGCGCAGGTGCGCCGCCCGACGCGGGCCCAGCCAGCTCGCCGCAGGGCGGTGGCGCAGCACCAAGCGGCTCATCCGGAGGCGGCGACAAGGGGCGCATCGTCCTCCCGCACGGACGGCAAAAGCTGCCCGAGCATCTGCCGGTCGAGCGCATCGAGCTGTTGCCGCCGGAGGTGCAGGATGAGCGCGCAACCGCACTTGTCCGCATCGGCGAGGAGGTGTCGGAGACGCTGGAGTGGCGGCCCGCGAGCTTCGTACGGCTGCAGATCGTCAGGCCGAAGTTCGCGGTCAAGGGCGAGCCCGAGCAAGGCATCACCATCGCAGACGTTCCCGACAGCCCTATCCCACGCTGTCTCGCCGGCCCGGGCTTGCTCGCCCACGTGCTCGTGAGCAAGTACGCCGACCACCTGCCGCTTCACCGGCTGGAGAAGATGTTCGAGCGGTGGGGCCTTCACCTCTCGCGCTCGACGCTGTGCGGCTGGGTCGCCTCGTGCGCCGACAAGCTCAAGCTCATCGTCGCGGCCATGGCCGACGACGCCCTGAGCGCGCATTGCATCGCCATCGATGCCACGGGCGTGCTCGTTCAGGCGAAGGACAAGTGCCGGCGGGGCCACTTCTGGGTCCTGGTGGCGGACCGAGATCACGTCCTGTTCCGCTTCACGCCGCACCACAATCAGGGTGGTCCCAAAGCGTTCCTGCGCGGCTACAAGGGCTATGTCCAGGCGGACGCATCGAATGTGTACGATTTGCTCTTCCGCACCGAGCAGGTGACCGAGGTCGGTTGCTGGGCTCATTGCCGCAGGCACTTCTTCGAGGCGATGAGCTCCGACCGGGAGCGGGCGACGACGGCCATCGGCTTCATTCACCAGCTCTATACCATCGACAAGGCGACCAAGGAACAGTCTCCGAGCCGTCGAACGGAGCAGCGTCGGAAGGCCGCCGAGCCCGTGCTCGATGCGTTCCGCGGGTGGCTGCAGGCGCAGGACCTGCTCGTGCTGCCGAAGAGCCCCATCGCCATCGCCGTCGGCTACGCGCTCAACCAGTGGGCCGCGCTCACCCGCTTCCTCGACGATGGTCGGCTCCGTCTGGACAACAACCGGAGCGAGCTCGAGCTTCGCAGAGAGGCCGTCGGCAGAAAGAACTGGATTTTCGTCGGCAGCAACGACGGCGCCGAGTGGAACGCCACCATCGTCTCGCTCATCGCCTCCTGTGCGCTGCACGGCATCGAGCCCTGGGCTTACTTGCGCGACGTGCTCATCCTGCTGCCCACTTGGCCGCCCGAGCGTTTCATTGAGCTCGCTCCCAAGTCCTGGAAGCAGACCCTCGAGCACGCCGATGCTCGGCAGCGGCTCGCGGCCAGTCCGTGGCCCCGCGCGCCGGCTGCGACGCCCAGCTGATCGCGGCTCCCCCTCGTCGGCCACCGCCGCCTCCTTGCCGGCCGCCGGGCGTGCTGCTCGCCGGCCTGGGCGTGCTGGCGCGACCTCGTCGACGACGCTCGCCCTGTCGGCGCGTGGCGTCCGGCACCTTCTCGGCAACGCCGGCTCCGGAGCAGCATCGGCCGCTCTCGGCTTCGTCGTGCGCCGGCGGACGACCACGCTGGCCGCGGCGCCGGGGGCCATCGGGCCTTCCGCTCGCTGCCGGTCACCGCCACGCTTTTCCGTAGGCCGCTCTCGCTCTCGCATCGCACCGCGAATCTACGGCGCCTGCCCGCACCCCGCGAGAATGGGGTCTACAGCACGGATACGCCCCACCTTCTCGCTCAGGTAGGACGATGGTTCGCTCACGCGTGCGATGGCCATCGTCCATCCGGTGGCCGGAACCCCCGCCAGAGGCTCCGTCCTCCCATCGCCCGCGCGACGCGCCCGCCGGTGCGCAGCCGCCGAGCCCTGCGAGGGAACCCTTGGCGCGTTCGAGCACCCCGGCACCCTCAGGCTGGCGATGGGCCAACCATCACGCGCGCGACCGAGGCCCGCTCACCGGCGCGATGACCATCAACGAACCCAAGCGAGATAGCATCAACCAGCTTGATTCTCAACGGGGCGCCCACGTCATGGCGCTCGGGCACGGCCGATCCCGGCAATTTGCCGGTCTCGTGCGGCGGGCTCTATCCTTTGCGCCGAGATCATGCCGAACCTCTCCCTCTCGTTCGCCTCGAAGGAAGCGTCGCTCTCCGTGCGCCGCTTTTCGGTCCGGGAGCGGATGTCATCGCTCTTTGAGGTCTGCGTGCTGGCCGTCTCCGAGCGTGACGATCTCGACCTCGACAGCATCGTCGGCAAGGCCGCTGCTTTCAAGGTCGAGTCGGGTACGGCGCCCCCCCGCTCGCCGCGGGTCTGGGCCGGCCTGTGCGCTGACATGGAGCAGGTGAAGGCCGAACCGACGGGGCTCTCCACCTACCGGCTGCGCATCGTGCCCTGGCTGTTCCGGACAACGCTCCGGAGCAGCAGCCGGATTTTTCAGCACGTCACGATCCCGGACATCGTGCTCCGCATCCTTGGCGAGTGGGAGATCCAGCCGGAGGTCCTCCTCGGGGCGAAATATCCGGCGTACGAGTACCGCGTCCAGTACGGCGAGACCGACTTCGCCTTCCTGAGCCGCTTGCTCGAAGAGGCGGGCATCTCGTTCTACTTCGCGCACGGCGAGGACAGCGGGCGCGCCGGAGTCGAGCTCAGCCGGCTCGTCCTGAGCGATGCGCCTCAGGACCATGGATCCTGTCGGTGATCGTCGCGTCCCGCGTCGGATCGGTGAAGACCGCGGCCCCGTGATCGCCGGCGTTCACCGTTCACCGCCGGCCCCTGCACCGATCTGGGCCGCGCTCGCCCGCGCGGCGTAGACGTAGCGCCCGCCGAAAAGTCGAAGGCCCGAGGGCTGCCACCCTCGGGCCTTCTGGAGCTCCGCCTACCGGAGTCCCCCACCTTCACCACAAGCCGGGCTCCACGTCCAGAAAACGGCGGCAGGGAGCCCGTTGCCGTCGTCCGCCTACCGCCTCGCCCTCTGCACCCGCTGCCGCGTCCAGCTTCGCCTCTGCCGCCGCTGTGATCGCGGCCAGCGCCTCTGCCTCGACTGCCGCCCGCTGCGGCGTCGTGAGTCGCTGCGCCGCGCCGGCGCCGCCTACCGCACCCGGCCTCGCGCTCGCCGCCTCCAGGCCGCTCGTCAGGCCCGCTACCGCGAGCGGCTGCGGCAGCGGGACAAGTTCTCCGCGCAGAAAGTGACGCATCACGAGGTGACGCAAGCCGCGGCCGCGTCGACGTCCCAACTCGCGCCGGAGCTCTCCTCCGGCCGAAAGGACGACGATGACGATCGAATCCGAGATGTCGGCCGCTGCTCGCTCTGCGGAGCGCGGCTTCCGCCCTGGGCCATGCGCGAGCGGCGCGCTCGGCCGGCTGTTCAACAACGCGCTCCCCGCGTTCCACGAGGTCCGCCGCGATGACGGGAGGGGACGGTGATCGCCAAAGAAAAGGAGGCTGAGATCCTGCGCCTCTACCACGGCGAGAAGTGGCCCGTCGGCACCATCGCCGGTCAGCTCGGGCTGCACCACACCACCGTGCAGCGCGTGCTCGGGCAAGCGGGCGTCGATCCGAAGGTCGTCGCGCCGCGCCCGTCCATGGTCGACCCCTTCGTGCCCTTCATCACCGAGCAGCTGGGCAAGTATCCCTCGCTGCGCTCCAGTCGCCTCTTCGTCATGCTGAGGGAGCGCGGCTATCCGGGCGGTCCCGATCATCTGCGCCGGGTGATCGGCCGTCTGCGCCCCAAGAAGCCGGCCGAGGCATTCCAGCGGCTCCGCACGCTGCCCGGCCAGCAAGCGCAGGTCGACTGGGCGCACTTCGGCAAGCTGGCTGTCGGCCGGGCGCAGCGCCCGCTCTGGGCCTTTGTCATGGTGCTCAGTTACTCGCGGCGGATCTTCCTGCGCTTCTTCCCGGGCGCGGCGATGCCCTTCTTCGTGCGCGGGCACGTCGAGGCGTTCGCCGACTTCGGCGGCGTCCCGCGCGTGCTGCTCTACGACAACCTCAAGAGCGCCGTCGTCGAGCGCCACGGCGACGCGATTCGATTCCACCCCACGCTGCTGGCCCTCTCGGCGCATTATCGCTTCGAGCCGCGCCCCGTAGCCGTCGCCCGCGGCAACGAGAAGGGCCGCGTCGAGCGCGCCATCCGCTACGTACGCGAGGCCTTCTTCGAGGCCCGGACCTACGCCGACCTCGGCGACCTCAACCGACAAGCGGCCGAGTGGACCAGCTCGGCGGCGCTCGATCGCTCCTGGGTCGAGGACCGCGCCCGCACCGTGCGCCAGGCCTTCGACGACGAGCGCAGCGTGCTCTTGCGACACCCCGACACGCCGTTTCCAGCCCACGAGCGCGTCGAGGTCGAGGTCGGAAAGACCCCCTACGCGCGCTTCGATCTCAACGACTACTCGGTCCCCCACGACCGGACGCGCCGCACGCTCGTCGTCCTCGCCGACCTCGATCAGGTGCGCATCGCTGACGGCAACGAGATCGTCGCGACCCACGTCCGCTCGTGGGACCGCGGCCAGCAGATCGAGCAGCCCGAGCACCTCCAGCGCCTGGTCGACGAGAAGCGCCGCGCCCGCGAGCACCGCGGCCTGGATCGCCTCGCCCGCGCCGCCCGCAGCAGTCAGGCATTCCTGCGCATCGTCGCCGAGCGCGGCGATAACGTCGGCAGCGCGATCGCCCGGCTTCTGCTACTGCTCGACGCCGTCGGCGCCGCCGAGCTCGAAGAGGCCCTGGTCGAGGTGCTCGAGCGCGACACCATCCACATCGGTGCCGTCCGCCAGGTGATCGACCGCCGCCGCTCCGAGCGCCACCTGCCGCCCCCCGTCTCGATTCCCGTCACCCGCGGCCAGCACGCCGCCCTCGTCGTCACGCCGCATTCCCTCGCCACCTACGACGCCCTGAAGAAGGACCCGACGCCATGACCGACCTGACGCCCACCGAGACCAAAGACCGCCTCAAGAGCCTCGGCCTCTTTGGCCTGCTGGCCTGCTGGGAGCAGCTCGCCGACAAGCCCTGGCTTCGCGAGGTGCTCGCCATCGAGGAGCGCGAGCGCCACAAGCGCAGCCTCGAACGCCGCTTGAAGAACTCCCGCGTCGCCGCCTTCAAGCCCATGACAGACTTCGACTGGTCCTGGCCCAAGAAGATCGACCGCGAGGCGGTCGACGACCTCTTCGGGCTGGGCTTCCTCTCCACTGGCCACAACGCGGTGCTCGTCGGCCCCAACGGCGTCGGCAAGACCATGATCCTCAAGAACCTCGCCCATCAGGCCGTCGTGCGCGGCCACACGGTGCGCTTCTCGACCGCGAGCGACATGCTCGCCGACCTCGCCGCGCAAGAGTCCTCGGCCGCGCTTGCGCGAAGGCTCCGCCGCTACACGATCCCCGCGCTTCTCTGCATCGACGAAGTCGGCTGTGCGCCACGAGGCGCTGATTCACCACGTGGGGCGAGAGACCCACCCGGGGCCGTCGCAGCGGTCCCGAGAAGTTGAGGGCAGGCGGAGCGCCGACATGGGCGCCGAGCCGGGAGCAGCCCTGACAACGTAGCGGAGGGACGGCACTGCCAGACGTCGCGGCCGCGCAAACGAGATGGAAAGGCGTAACGAAGTGAACCAGTGCATGAGGCCTCTTCAGTCGTCGACCGACTCCAACCTGGTGGATATGGGTCGGCACAGCGCTGGTCGTACCGCAAACCGATGGTGCGACCTCTCCTGGCGTCCTCAAGCCTATGGGCGTCAGGAGGCTCCTGGGAACTCTGCGGCGTACCGGGAGCGATGCTGTAGGGGTGTAGCTGGGCGCCTCCTCCGTCAAGTGGTGATCAGTGAACGTGGGAACCGCATCGGCCTCGCCCTCGCCTCATACGAGGAAGGGCATGCCCATGGTCGGCAGATGGGACCGGCGCGGGACGGAGTCCTCGTAGTAGTCGGAGGTCGGGAAAGCCGGCCACAAGACGAAGGGGGACAGCAAGCACGCAGCTCTACGGGTGGGAGGAGAGATGACGCTGAATAGCGACACACCGTGGCCGAACGTCCTCGACGCCAGGCGGCGGGTACTCGACATCCAACGAAAGCTGCACCGGTGGTCCAAGGCAGACCCGGAGAAGAGGTTTGACGACCTCTTCAACCTGGTGTGCGATCGTGCCACGCTAGTCGTGGCTTGGGACCGGGTCCGGAGCAATCGTGGGTCCAAGACGGCCGGCACGGATGGAACGACCCGTTGGCACATCGAGAACCGCACGGGCGTGCAGCCCTTCCTGGAGGACCTGCGGGCCTCCTTGAAGGGGCGCACGTACCGCCCGCTCCCGGTGCGGGAGCGAGGCATCCCGAAGAAGGGCGGCAAGGTGCGCTACCTCGGGATCCCGACCGTCCGTGATCGTGTCGTCCAGATGGCCCTCAAGCTCGTGCTCGAACCGATCTTCGAGACCGCCTTCTACCCGAGCAGTTACGGGTATCGGCCGGGTCGAAGAGCCCAGGACGCGATTGCAGAAATCGTGTCCTTCATCAACCCACGCGCCTCGTACGACTATGTCGTCGAGGGCGACATCAAGGCGTGCTTCGACAACGTCCATCACGGCGTGCTGATGACGCTGGTCCGCCAGCGGATCGTCGACCGACGGGTGCTCACGTTGATCAAGGCGTTCCTCGGTGCGGGGATGATGAAGGAGTCTGGGCGGCTCGCAGCAACGCTCACGGGAACGCCCCAGGGCGGTATCGCATCGCCGCTCCTCGCCAACATCTACTTGTCGGTGCTGGATCGGCACTTCGCGCGCGCCTGGAAGCTGCAGACGCGCTACATCGGATGCGCCACCTACTACCGGCGGAAGGGACACGCGACGTACCGGCTCGTGCGGTATGCCGATGATTTCGTGATCCTTGTCCGCGGCAGTCGGGAGCAGGCGGAGGCCATCCGAGACGAAGCGGCTCGTATTCTTCGAGACGAGCTGAAGATGGATCTGTCCCCGGAGAAGACCCTCGTCACGCATGTCGACGAGGGCTTCGACTTTCTCGGCCACCGCGTTCGCCGGGTGCCGTGGAAGGGCAAGCTCGTGGGTTGGACCTACCCGAGCAAGAAGAGTCTGGAGGCGATCAAACATAAGGTGAGAAGCCTCACGACCCGCTCGACCACCTACCTGCCCTTGAAGGAGGTCCTGCACGCCCTCAACCCTGTGTTGAGGGGCTGGGCCACGTACTTCCGCTACGACGCGAGCAAGCGCACGCTGGCCTACGTCGATTACTTCGCCTGGTGGCGCGTCTTCCGGTGGTTGCGGAAGAAGCACCCCAAGCGAACGTGGAAGTATCTCAAGGGCCGGTATTGTGGTGGGGGCTGGACGCTTCAGGAGGGAAGGCTCGAGCTCTTCCGGCCGTCGCGTGTCAGGGTGGAACGCTACCGCTATCGTGGCGCACGTATCCTCCTGCCGTGGATGGATCTGGATGAGCTGGGCGACGTCGGCCGCTTCGCGAACAGCGCGTACGACGATCCTACCTCCCTCGGGGCGCTCCAGGAGGATCTCGCCGTGACCTGACCTGGCATCGGGTGCTTGTGGAAAGCCGGATGCGCGGAGACGTGCACGTCCGGTTTGGCGGGCGGGAGGGGGAAACGGAGCCGGGGAAACCCGGCCACCGCGCCCCCTCCCGACCCGACACCTTTCCTACGATAGCCGCTACGCCGACCTGCTCTTCGAGGTCGTCACCCGGCGCTACGACGCGCAGAAGCCGCTCTTGCTCAGCACGAACAAGGCCTTCGCCGACTGGGGCCAGGTCTTCCCGCACGCCGCGTGCGTCGTCACGCTCGTCGACCGGCTCGTGCACCGCGCCGAGGTGATCGAGATCGAGGCCGAGAGCTACCGGCTCAAGGAAGCCAAGGAGCTGAGCGCCACCCGCAGCAAGCAGCGCCGCGCAAAGAAGCACTGAGCCGCCTCTTCACCGGTGAACTTCACCGGCATCCGGCGTGCTCTTCGCCGGCATCCGGAGCGGGCTTCACCGGTGAACTTCACCGAAATCCCGCGGGTTGCCGCGATCATCTACAGATCCCGCCGACGGCCGCCAATCCCTTACGCTGACAACCCGAACGAGGCCGCCGGGCGCGAGTTCATGACCGAGGTGGTCGTGCGCAACGAGATGCGGCCCGGTCGTGTCACCCTCCGCGGCGTCGACTTCCGGACCCGTCCGGATGTGCAGCTCTTCGCCGAGGCCGAGGTGGGCGCCGGCGACGAGCTCCGCTACGAGCAGTTTCCAGTTCTTCCAGCGGCGTTCGTCATCGAGCCGGGCAAGGGCGGCGAGACGCCGGTCGCTGACGACCGAGGCATCGCGCGGGTCGATCTCGCGGAGGCGAAGGCGCTGGCGACGCGGAGCCTGGAGCGCGAGCGGAGCGGCCGGCGGTCCGTCCGGTTCCGGACGAACGTGCTCGATCTGGCTCCCGGCGCCGTCTTCTCGATGACGCATCATCCCCGCGAGGATCTCGCGCCCGACCGGGGGTTGCTCGTCGTGGCCTCGACCTTCGAGGGCGACCACGACGGCGAATGGACCGTGCACGGCGAGGCCGTGTTCACGAGCGAGCCCTACCGGCCGGCGCGGCTGACGGGGAAGCCGTGCGTCGCCGGCGTGCAGAGCGCGATCGTGGTCGGTCCTCCGGGCGAAGAAATCCATACCGACGAGTTCGGTCGTGTGCGCGTGCAGTTCCCCTGGGACCGCGAGGGTCGATTCGACGACGCGAGCTCGTGCTGGATCCGCGTGAGCCAGGGATGGGCCGGGGTCGGTTACGGGATGATGGCGATCCCCCGCGTCGGGCAGGAGGTCCTGGTCGAGTTTTGCCACGGCGATCCCGATCGTCCGGTGATCGTGGGCCGCGTCCACAACAGCACGGCGCGCGTGCCCTATCCGCTGCCCGCCGGGAAGACCAAGAGCGGGTGGAAGACCGCCTCATCCCCCGGCCTGGACGGGTATAACGAGCTCTCGTTCGATGATGCCAAGGGGCGCGAGCTCCTCCACCTCCACGCGCAGCGCGATTACACCGAGGTGATCCGGCGCGATCAGCGCTCGACCGTGCTCGGGAACCGATCGGCGAGCGTGACCGGCGGCGACGCGGTGACCGTCGGGGGCAGCCAGAGCACGAGCATCGGGAAGAGCCAGAGCCAGACAATCGGCGAGAACCAGACGAGCACCGTTGGCAAGAGCCGCACCTCGATCATCGGGACATCGGATGCGATCGATGCCGGCGAGAGCCAGAGCGTCACGGTCGGCGGCAGCGTCGGGTACACCATCACCAAGGATCGGACCGTCCACATCACGAACGGCGTCGCGTCGATCCGGATCACGCCTTCCGGCATCTTCATCGATGCGCAGGGTGATCTCGAGATCTCGGCGGGAGGCGTGCTCAAGCTCTCCGGCAAGGAGGTGCAGATCGACGGCACGCCGAACGTGTTCATCAACAGCACGGGCGCGAAGGCGCCTTCGGTGGCCACGATCGGCGAGGCCAGGCACCCGGGAGGCCCCGGCAGCAGCGCGCCGGCCGGCAAGGGCGAAGGCAACGGCGGGGCGCAAGGGCCGCGGGGATGAGGCGCACCTCGCCGCGCCTCGCCCTTGCGTCGCGTGGTGCAGCAGCGCAGTGCTTGCGCAGACAGTGCCTTGACGCCGGGGCGGGCGCAGTGCTTTCAAGGCGAGCGCCGCGCGCTCCGCGCGACGCGTCACGCCAGCGGGGAGCCCGAGACATGCCGCGTTACGAGAACTCCGACGTGTCCTTCGACGTGCCGCGCGACTGGGAGGACCGCTCGGTGGTCGCCTTCGCGGCTCCGCCCGAGCCGGGCCAGACCGCGGCCGCCAGCGTGGTGATGACGCGCGACGCGCTCGCGGCAGGCGAGGATTTCCGCAGATATGGCGACCGGCAGCTCCTGGAGCTGGCCAAGCGGCTCGAAGGGTTCCAGCTGCTGGCGCGGCACGAGCGCGCGATCGGCGACCGGCCAGCGCTGGAGCTTCGTTTCGCGTGGCGTGGCCAGAGCGGGCCGCTCGAGCAGCGGCTCCTGTTCGTGCCAGGCCGCCGGCCGATAGTGCTGAGCTTCACGGCGACGATCCCGAAGGACGAGGCCGCGCGGCTCGACCCGGTGTTCGATCGCATCTTCGCGAGCGTGAGGATCGCGGGCTCGCCCGACGGCTGACTTCTCGCCTCCCCCGCCTCCCCCGTCGAGGTCTCCTCCGGAAGCTGCTGCGATCGAGGCCCTTGCTTGGCTGGGCGCCGGCCAGCTCACGGCCTTCCGCCCTGGATCTCCTCCAGCAAGGCGACCCGGCCGAGCGCGAGCGCCTTCAGGGCAACCCGGCTGCTCTCGGCGTGGTCCTGTCTCAGGTGCGCCTCCGCAACGAGGCGCACGCGCAGCCTTGGCAGCATCGGCAGCCACGGCGAGAGGCGCTTCGGCAGGTACACCGGCAGCGCGTCCTGTTCGCCCGCCCCGAGCAGCGCGCGGATCCAGATGTCGCCCAGCACGGCGCGGGTCTGATACCGCCGCTGCTCGAGCAGGAGCCGCTCCACCTGGGCCTCGATACGCGCAGAGGCCGGCGAACGGCCTGGCGGAGGAAGTCGCTCCCTGATCTGCTGCGTCAGGGTGGCGGCGGCGCCGGTCGCCCCCTCGGGGTACGGCGACCTCAGGAGCTCGCTGGACAGGTCCACCGCCTCCTTGAGGCTCCTGTCCGCGCCCGCGAGCGGTGCGACCACGGCGAGGGTCGCCTTGAGCGCCTCGATCTCGTCGAAGAGGAATCGCAGCTCGCCCTCCACAAGCACAAGCGGCGGGGTGAAGAGGCCTTTTTCGCTGATGGACGCGAGGATGGTCTGCTGCACGCCGCTCGGTTCGATCCGTGGGCCGCTGGTGAGCAGGCCGGAGACGTGGTGGTGATCTTTAGGGGAACCCGCATCGCCGGGCGGCCGGTCATGGCGCGGATCGAGCGCCTCAAAGTCGAGATCGAGGATCACGTTGCTCCACGAGGCGCGGATGCGCGGGAGCGCCTTCGGATCGAACCAGAGGAGCTCGACAAGCTCGGCAGGATGCGCGGGCGAGGGCGCCCGCGTCGGGGACGGCGATCGCGGCCGGGGCACGGCGAGCTCGGTGCCGAGAGACAGGCCCGGTGTCGCATCGCGGTCCGTGCGCTCGGCCGGCCCGGCGAGCTGCCCGACGGTCAGCGCCGGCATCGTGACGCGCTTGACCCACGGGCTCGCGTCCGCGGCCGGAACGATGGCGTCGCGCGTCGTTGAGGGCGGCAGCGACGAAGGCAGCGGTTCGGTCAAGCAGACCGATGCGGCCGCCGTCGAGGGCGCGAGCGGCAGAGGCAGCGGCGCCATGACTGAGATCGGTGCCGCCGAGAGGCCAGAGGCGACAGGCCAACGGAACGGCGGCGCTGGCGTCGAGCGGCTCGCGCGCGGAGCGCTGTCCGGCCCGTGCTCCGCTGCCGCCCACGGCAGCACCGGGGCCTGGGAGAGTAGCTCGGAGCTCACCGACTCGATCTCCTCCGTCTGCGCGACCTGTGCGACTGGAGGAGAAGAGCCGCGATCACCGGAACCGGGGGGCATGGCCGCTCGATCTAGCAGGAAGATCGCCTTGCAGACGACGGTGTCGAGTGCCGGCAGAGGGAGGGGCAAGCTCTGCGGCACCCGGCAGTGGGTGCGCCAGGCCGTGTTGGCATCTTGCTGAGCAGAGACGGCCCCGACGGGATCCACTTGACGCGCAGGGTCATCAAGGGGCATGGCGCGGCACGCTGGCCCGGCGGGTGATGTGCTGATCTGGACGGGCCTCGTGCACTGCAAAGCACGTGGGGAACCGGGGATGGAGCGCCGTGACGATCGGCTCGGCGAGAGCGGCCGCTGCCACAAGTACCGCCTGGTGAAGCTCATCGCCGAGGGCGGGATGGGGCGCGTCTACGAGGCCGTGGACGAGTACCTCGATCGGACCGTCGCGCTCAAGGTCGTCCGACCCGAGCGGATGAGCGACGCCGACTTCCTGCGCGGGCATCGCAAGGAGGCGCGCGTGCTCGCTGACCTCAACCACCCGAACATCGTCCGCCTCTACGACGCGGGGGTTACCACCGACGGCGTCATGTACATCGCGATGGAGCACGTCGACGGCGTCTCGCTGCGCCAGATGCTCCACGCGATGCGCCGCTTCGACACGCGCGTCGCGCTCTCGATTGCGATCCAGGTGGTGGACGCGATCCGGGTGGCGCACGAGGGAGGCATCGTGCACCGCGACCTCAAGCCGGAGAACGTGCTCGTCATGCAGAGCGGCCTGGTCAAGGTCGTCGACTTCGGCCTCGCGCGGCGCGTCGGGGGGCTCGCGT
Source organism: Sorangium sp. So ce836 (assembly GCF_028553905.1). NCBI lineage: Bacteria > Pseudomonadati > Myxococcota > Polyangiales > Polyangiaceae > Sorangium > Sorangium sp. So ce836. The sequence continues at coordinate 10,322,706 of NZ_CP102233.1, forward strand.
CGAGCGACGTGTTCTCGGACCTCGGGACGGTGCACTACATGGCGCCCGAGCAGGCGCTCCGGCGGCCCGTCGGGCGGCCCGCAGACATCTACGCCGCGGGGTTGATCCTGTACGAGATGCTCGCCGGCAAGCACGCGTTCGCGGAGAGGACGGGCGAGCTGCCGCCGCGGCAAGAGGTCTGGGCGAACCATGTGCACGCCGTGCCGGCGCCGCTCGTTGAGGCGATCCCGGAGGTCGCCCCGAGGAGCCTGAGCGATTTCGTGGCGCGCATGCTCGCGAAATCCCCGGACGAGCCGCCCAGCGCGAACGAGGCGTTCGACGCGCTCACACGGGAGTTCGACGGCTGCTCCGCGCAGCCATCGCAGGCCGAGGGCCACGTCGCGCTCGATCCGAAGGTGCGCGCCTCGATCCCGTCGCTGCGCCTGATCCCGGCGGCGGAGGCCGTCCACCTCGCAACGGCGCCGCTCGACGCGGGTTACCGGCCGCCCGGGGCGGTGCTCCCGTTCTTGCCGCCGGACGCACCCTCCGCGGAGCGCCCCGGGCATGGAGGGTTCGCGGCGGGCACGGGTGCCGCTGCGACCGGAGCAGCGCCAGATGCAGCAGCGGCGCGGGGCCCGCGCTGGCTGACGACCGAGCGGATGCCGTCCGCGCCGCCGACACCGCCGGCGGCGCCAAGCGAGCGGCCCGGTACCTGGCCCGCGGCGCCGCTCGTGGCGGGGCCGGCGCCGGTGACCGCACCACTGCCTCCGGAGAGGAGGGCCGCGGCGCCCAGCGAGGTGGCAACTACCGCCTCGACGGGCACGAGCGAGGCGGCGCCGAGCGAGGCCGTGAGCAGGGCGTCGAAGGCCGCTGCGCCGGCGATCGAGGTGACGCCGGCCGCGCTGCGTGCGCGACTCGCACGCGAGACGGCGCAGGGAGCCGAACGCTCGCCGCCGGGGATGCGCGGCGCAGGCGATGCGCCGAGCCCGACGGCGGCCGAGACGCGGCGCAAGCGTCGCATCGGTCTTGTGATGGGTGCGAGCGCGCTGTCCTGCGCGCTCGCCGCCATGTGGATCATCCCTCGACGGACGCCAGCGGTCGAAGCGCCGCGCGGCGATGCCCTGCTCGTCCCGTCGGCCACAGCCGTGCTCTCCCCGTCGACCACATCGGCCACAGAGGATGCACCGCTGTCGCCGCTGGGCTCGCCTGCGCGGGCCGGCGTGCCGTCGCCAATCGGCGCTCCTCCGCCGGTCGATGAGGTGCTCGTCCCCGCGCCGCCATCGGCGGCGGCGGCGCCGGAGCCCGCCGTGCTGCGACCGGCGGCGCTCGACGCAGCGCCTCGCCCCAGCGCGCGCTCGCCGGCCGCCCCGCCGCCGGCTGCACCGGCGCTGCTGCGCGGCCCTGGGCCGGCTGCGGCGCCGGCCTCCACGACACATGCGGGGATGGCGCCGCGCAGCGCCGCCTCGAACGCGAGGCCGACAAAGACGCCGGGCGCAGTGAAGGTGCCGCAGCCGAGCGATGCGTGGGCGGAAGAAGAGGAGAAGCTCATGAAGGAGAAGCCGTATTTCAAGCCGGCGCCCCGCACCCCGCGCTCTGCGCCGACAGCGCCGCGCCGTGCGTCGACGCCGCAGCGCCCGTTCTAGAGAAGGTCCGACCGGAATGAGCGACGAGGATCTGAAGAAGTACCTGCCGACCGAAGAGACGTTCCGCCGCGTTGCGGATCGGGCCGCCTCGGACGAGAACATGCGGCGGGCGCTTTCGCGCGTGAAGGCGGCGCCAAACGCTGCGGATCGGCTCGGTCCCGCCGCGCGCGCGGCGCTCACGCGCCGCGAGGCAGGCCCGGAAATGCGCCGGAAGGCGCCCAATCGGCCCAGTCGATGGCGGCTCCTCGGGTGGATCGCCGGCGCCGCCGTCGCGGTGAGCGCGCCCGCGCTGCTCATCTACTGGCTGTTCGTGCCGCGCGACGCGCCGTCCGGCGCCGTCGGGGCCAGCGCCACGTCGACGCCCGGGGCGCCGCTCCTGCCGTCGAGCGCGCCGGCATCCGCTGCGCCGCTTCTACCGCCGAGCGCGCCGGCATCCGCTGCGCCGCTTCTAACGTCGAGCGCGTCGGCGCCGTCTCCCATGGCAGGAGCTTCCGGCGCGCCAGCCGAGAGCAGCGCCGCGACGCGCGCGACCGCGGCGCCGGCGCTGTCTGCGCTGCCGTCCGCTGCGCCCTCGCCGAGCGGCGGCGCTACGCCAGCGGCCGCGCGCCGCACGCCGGCGCGTGGTGCGAACGCCGTTGCGGCACCCGGCGATCCAGGGCAGAGGATGCCGCCGCCACAGACGACCGCGGCAGCGCCAGCGACATCGATGCCGGGGCCCTTCGCGGGACCGCCGAGGTACTGAACGATGCTTCGAAAGACCATCGCACCGATCGCGATCGCAAGCGCGCTCGTCACGGCTGCGCCGGCGATCGCGCTGGCGGCGCCGGGAGGCGCGCAGGACGAGGCGATGACCGAGAAGGTGCGCGAGCTGCACAAGGAGGGGAACGCGCACTACGCGCGCGGCGACTACGAGCGGGCGCGCGTGGCGTACCTCGCGGCGTGGGCGCTGCAGAAGCGCCTGCAGATCGCGGGCAACCTCGCCGAGGCCGAGATGAAGCTCGGGCGCTTCCGCGAAGCGGCCGAGCACCTCGCCTACTACCTGCGCGAGGCGCCGAAGGAGCAACCGCCGCCGCCGCCGGCCGAGATGAAGGCGGCCGAGGCGCTGTACGCGGCGGCGCGCGCGCAGGTGGGCGAGCTATCGATCGCGACCCTGGAGAACGGCGCCGAGATCCTGGTCGACGGCGAGGTGGTGGGGGTCGCGCCCCTGCCGGCTCCGGTGTTCGTGGAGCCCGGGATGCACACGGTGTCGGCGCGGCGAGGCAACCGGTTCGGGGCGCGCCAGGTGCGCGTTGACAAGGGCGGCGCGGCGGCGGTCGAGGTGGAGCTCGCGGACGGGAACCTGGGCGCGTCGATGACGCCACCACGCGCGGAGCCACAGGACAGCGCAGCGCCGGAGCCACCGGCGAGCGCGGCGCCAGAGCGGCCGGCGGGCGGTGCGCGGCTGCCGGTGGTGCCGATGGTGATCGGCGGAGCGCTCGGGGTGGTGGGCCTCGGCGTGGGCGTGGGGTTCACGCTCGCGGCGAACGCGAAGGGAACGGAGATCGACGGGCCGCTGCGCGTCGGAGACGGCAACCGGTCGGCTTGTTACCAGAGCCGGAGCGCGGCATGCGCGAGGCTTGGCGACGCGGTGGACGAGCTGGATGCGTTCACGAGCGCGGCGGTGGTCGGGTACGTGGTGGGGGGCGCGGCGATCGCTGCGACCGCGGGGTACGTGCTGTGGTCGAGGTCCGCGGGAGACAGCCAGGGCAAGGCGCAGGTGACGGCGGCTCCGTGGTTTGCGCCCGGAGGCGGAGGGGTCGGCGTGGCGGGGCGCTTCTGACGTGTGGGAACGGCGGCAGGGTGAAGCGTTGGAGGCGGTGAGGAAGCCGATGCGAGGCAGGCCGAGGGCGAGGGGCTGGCAGGTCGCGGTGGCGAGCGCGGCGCTCGGGATGGCGGCGCTAGGGAGCAGCCTGGCGGGGGGGTGCAGCTCGCCGTGCGAGCGGTCGCAGACCTGTCCGCCGGAGGCGTCGGGTGCGACCGAGGGCGGCGGCATGCCGTCGAGGTGCGTGCCGAGCGAGAGCGGAGCGCCGGTCGACGACGGGTGCGGGGTGTTCGTGGCGGCGGCCGGCGACGACGGCGCGGAGGGGACGAAGGCGGCGCCGCTCGGGACACTGGGGGCGGCGATCGCTCGGGCACGAGAGAACGGGACGGGACGGGTGTATGCGTGCGCCGAGACGTTCGAGGTCGAGGCGGCGGTGGAGATGCCGGCGGGCGTGACGCTCTACGGCGGGCTCGACTGCGCGGGCGGCTGGGCCTACGCGGGAGCGAGCGACAGCGCGAGGACGACGCTGACGGCGATCGAGGGCGTGATCCCGCTGGTGATGCGGGGCGGCGAGGGCGTGGCGCGGATCGAGGATGCGGCGATCGTGGCGAAGGCGATCGACGCGAACGATCCGGAGAAGCGCGGGCTGTCGTCGATCGCCGCGGTAGCGGAGGCGGTGGCGGTGGAGCTGGTGCGCTGCACGCTCGAGGCGGGCGATGCGGCGCCGGGGGAAGACGGCGCCGCGCACGCGGAGCCGGCGCAGCGAGGGGGCGATGGGAGCGCGGGGAACGCGGCGTGCTCGGCGAACATGATCTTCGGCGGCGATGTCACGGTGAACGACTGCGGTACGCCGGACGATCCTAGCGACGACTCCTTCGGCGGTGTGGGCGGCGTGGGGTTGCAGAGTACCGGCGGCGCGGGAAGCCCTGGTAGCCCGGGTAGCGCGATGAACGGCGGCGCAGGCGAGGTCACTGCGGAGTGCACGCCCGGCGTTGCGGGTGACAACGGCGCTGACGGCGAGCCCGGCGCGGGCGCGCGCGGTTTGGGTGTGATCGCAAGCAGCGGCTACATGGGCGTCGCGGGCAGCGACGGCGCGCCCGGCGCCACCGCGCAGGGCGGCGGCGGTGGCGGCGGCGCCAAGGGCGGCGTCGCTGCGGGCCAGTGCACGGCCGGCTCGGCGGGAGGCGCCAGCGGCGGCTCCGGCGGCGCGGGCGGCTGCGGAGGCGCCAGCGGAAGGGGCGGCGGCGCGGGCGGATCGAGCATCGCGCTGGTGAGTCTCGACGCGACGCTCCTGTTTCAGGACGTGACGATCGCCACGGGTCACGGCGGCGATGGAGGCGCAGGTGGTCCTGGCCAGGACGGCGGCGTGCCAGGCGCAGGCGGCCCCGGTGGCGGCGTGCCGGAAGGCGCCACAGCGCTTCGGCAAGGCTGCGCCGGAGGCCCCGGCGGCACCGGCGGGCATGGCGGCACCGGAGGCGGTGGACTGGGTGGGCACGCGATCGGCATCGCGCACGTGGGCGCGGCGCCGCCGGCGGAGGGCGTAACGTTCGCGGTGGGCAAGGCCGGCGCGGGCGGTGTCGGCGCGGACGCGGAGCACAGCGGCGCGCCGGGGGTCAAGGCCGACGCCATGGCGTTCGAGCGGGGCGAGAAACGCTGAGCGCGCGCGGCCGAAGGCTGAGCGGAGCTGACGGCGAGGCTCGCGATGACGGCGCTCGAAGCGGCTCGGCTCGGCGATTCGATCGCACATAGCAGCGCGTGGTCAGGTCTGTTGACCGGCGCCGTAGCAGGCGTGGCGCTGGCTGCGACGGTCGTGGCCGTCGTCGGCACCGGCGGCGTGGCCGCGGTGTTCATCGGGGCGGGCATTGCGGCGGCGGGCGCGGGCGGTGGGCTCGCGGGCGCGTACATCGGCGAGCTCATTCCTGGCGACGTCAAGGGGACGGTGGCCACGGGCTCGCCCGATACGTTCTTCGGCAGTGAGCGCCGCAGCGCTGTGCGAGCCGGGCTCGACATCGTCACGTGCGCCGACCACGGCGTGGTGCGCGTCGCGCAGGGCAGCGCGACGACGTTCGTCAACGGCAAGCCGCTGGCGCGCAGCACCGAGAAGATCGAGTGCGGCGCGATCCTGCGCGAGGGGATCGCGACGGTGATCATCGGCGGCGACACGGCCCTGGCGCCGGGCATGGCGGTGGCGGACGAAGTGCCACCGTGGGTGAAGACAACGCTCACCGTCGTGATGTGGGGTGGCGCGATCGTCGCCACCGGTGGCGCCGCCGCCGCGGTCGGCTGGGGCGGTGCGCTCGCAGGGTTCGGCGGCTCGGTTGCAGGCGGCGCGGGGCTCGGCTGGGCCGGTGGTGAGGTCGGCCGGCACTACGGCGGCGAGCTCGGCGCGCGTATCGGCGAGGTGATCGGCGGGACCATCGGGAGCGTCGCCGGCGGCATGATCGGCGGCCTGCTAGGCTCGCGCCTGAGCCAACAGCCAGCGCCGCCTCGGCGTGGCTATCCGGGGCCGTCGGAGAGGAGCGATGCGGCGATGGACACGGTGTTCAGCGCCATGGAGCAGGCGGGCGTAGGCAAGCGCAAGGCGGTTGGCGTAGTGGTGGATCGAGACGGCAACGTGACTGTGGCTGTATCGGGAACGGAAGCCCAGACACAGAAAATCTACTCCCGAATTAGGCCCAATCTGCCGCCCGATTATCAGTATGCAGGCCCTGCCGACGTGCCCCTCCAGCCTGCCAGGTACCCTGACGGACGGTGGTTCCCTGGCGGGGCTGAGTGCGCCGAGCCAAAGCTGAGTCCGGCATTACAGCGAAATCCCGAAGGGATGACCGTGCGGTGGTGGGGCGATCCTGCCAATAACCGATACCCGGTAGAGCCTGGTAGCCTCGACATGAACCCATGCTACAGCTGTGCACACAACGAAGACCTCATCGTGAATGGGCCAGCACCCTCCCCTCCGCCACCCGAAGGAATCATGCCGCCGCTCGTCCTCTCAGATCTGCAGGACAACCAAGCGAAACAGTAAGCAATGAGCTCACCCGGAGATTGACATCTTGGACAAATTGGTCACCTACGCGAGCACCTTCGATCCCACATTCCCATCGCGCATTCGCGGCGCCGGAACGGAAGAAATCGAGCGTCTCCAGGATCTAGCCGGGCACGTGTTACCTCAGGACTACAAGGAGTACCTCTCGCTCATGGGCCACGGCGATGGCGGTGCACTCAGCAGCACGGAGATATGCACCGACATTGCTGAGGTCATCGCTTTCTACGAGGAGAACGTTGCCACAGGCGAAGATGAAGTCCCTAGCGATTGTGTTGTAATTGGCGTGGGCGGCGTTGCCGTGCAGCAGCTGTACCTCGAACACGAGGCCCAGGGGCACGTTTTTGACGGCGCAGACGGAGAGAAGCTTCGCCTTTGGTCCGAATCATTTGAGAAGCTGCTCCATCAGCAAATATATATGCAATATCGCCCCAACCAGCTTGCCCACTCTGCGTTCTACGCCACCTCGGATCGCGCACCTGTGTTCAACTCGGCGCGTGCGGCAGCGATTCGACTCGGATTCGCACCGGAATGGTTCTCCGACAAGATTACGTTTTGCGGGGAGAGGTCTGGTACCGTTCTCGTGCTGAATCAGCTGGAAGGCCAGGGCTTATGGGTTCGTATCGCGGCCGAACGCGTCGAAGCCCTGCCTACGATCGCCCAGAGCATCGCTGAAGCATCGGGTGTTTTACTCCAGAGAAGCGCGTAACGTCGGGCTTCGACGTCCAGCGCCAGTCACGAGCACAACGCCATCGCCGTGTTCCGCTCACCGCAAATTCAGATCACTACAATGCATCGCCTGATGCGCGCTGCTCCTATTCAGGGAAGCGAAGTGTCTCGACGGCGATACCGTCTGCTCCCGACGTCGTACTGCCGTCATGGTTCCAGCTGATGCCGCCCTTGCCCGGCAGTCCGATCTCGAAGGTGACCCCCTCCAGCGTGAGCTGGTCCTCGTCGAGGTAGGCGATGCCGATCGAGTCGCCGCCGCGCCCCGGGCCACCGAACCCCCCCTCGCCGCCGAAGCCGCCCTCACCCCCGCCACACGACCAGGTGCCGTCCCCGACGGCGCCCCCTGGCGCTCCTCGACCGCCTGGTCCACCTCGCTCAGGCGGGCCCCCGTCGCCACCCGGTCCCCCGCCGCGCGCTGTGATCACGCTGTCGCGCACCGTGAGCTTCGCGTGGAGCGCGATGAGCCCGATGCTCGGGTGCCCGTTCGCGCCCCCTCGGCCGCCTCGTCCGCCGCAGCCGCCAGCGCCTCCGGAGCCGCCGCCGGCGCCCCCCTTCGAGGCCACGCCGCACACGGCGAGCCCGCCGCGACGGCCCCCGCCTCCGCCGCCACCTTGACCGGGCATGCCCCTGCCGCCCTCGCCTGCCGTGTCGCCCTCCCACCCTGTCTCGCTGATACGCCCAATGCCCTCGCCGCCCGACCCTACGGTGCCCAAGGCTCCAGAGCTCCCGGGAGACCCGCTGTGGCAACCGACGTTTTCCCGGTCTGCATGACCGCCACGCCCTGAGTTCGTGGGGTTCGGCGTCGGGGCCGGGGTGCCGGTGTCGCCATCCTCGGCACCGTCGGGCTGCCCATCCCCTCCCTTGCCGCCAGTGCTCGGCGCGCCGCCGTCACAGGGGTTCACCACCGCCGCACCCCCGGCGACGTTGGCGGCGGAGCACGCGTCCCCGCCGTACAGCCCGTCGGGGCCGGTCGCTGCTCGGTTCGGCCAGGGCCACTCCTCACCATCGGGCCCACTCGGTCCGTAGTCGGCCAGAATCTCGCTCCGGATGATCTCGACCGCCGTGCTCGACTCGATGAGCATCGAGATCGGCCCATTCCCGTCCAGGAACATGTCGGCAATCGTCGATACGCCGTCCACGGCCCCCGTATCGCTCGGGCTCGCCGGCTCGACGAACACCAGCGGACCGGCGTAGTGCGTGCCTGCGCTGTCCAGTGTGGACACCTTCCTGATTTCGTCACGGCCCCAGTGCCGACAGTTGAAGCCTCCCAGGAGATCGACGCCAGAAGGCAAGCGCACGCTCTCGCTGAAGTTGTCGTTGCAGACGAAGACGCGCCCTCGCCCGGCGCGCGCCAGGTCGACGGCGCGCTGAACGGTAAATACGGGCTTCGCCTTCGTTCCGGGGTTCCTGTCATCGCCGCCCCCGTAGAACCCGGCGACAAACACGCCGCAACCATCGTCGAGAATACCGGAGGCGAGATGATCACGGCAGACCGATTCCGACGGCTCATCGCCTTGGCACGAGGCGCCATCGCAGGGCGATCCCCCAGCACCGCCCGCGCCGGGGGCGGTTCCGCAGCCGATCGCCGACGGTGATAACATGAGGGAGAGGGCTGCAACGGTCGTCTTTCTCATGGGCGTCTCCTGTCGCGAGGCACCAGCACCGGGCGGTTCATTGCGGCACTTCCGGCTCGGGTGCGTCGAACCGATACCAGAATCGGGCCACCCCCTGAGCTCCGTTGCCCTCGTCGTTCTCTGAGGTTGCATTGCCCGCGAGTCCACCCTCTCCGCCGCTTCGGTGGGTGACGATCGCATCCAGGGTAAGGGTTACGGTGGCGGCTACCGACGCAATCCCGAGCGAGTGGCCGCCGAGGCCGCCACCGGCATCGCCCCCGCGACCGCCGTCGCCTCCGTTGCCGCCCATGCACGCGTGCCACATGTCGGTTCCAGCATAACCCTCCCCGCCGGCGGCGCCGGATCGCCCGACGCCGCCTAATTGGCCCGTTCCGCCGACGCCACCGCGGCCACCATTGCCCGCGAGGACCTCGCTGTCCTCGATGGTCAGAACGCTCCCCTGCAGGGCAACGATCCCGATGCTCGCGCCGCCGTAGCCGCCCCCCTTGCCTCCCAGGCCACCGCAGCCGCCGCCGCCCCCGGAGCCACCGGCCGCGCCGCCCTGGGGCTCACCTGCGCGACAAGCCACCATGGGACCGCGCGATTTGCTGCCGCCGCCGCCGCCTCCGCCCTGGCCGATGCCCCCCTTCTTTCCGTCCTCGCCCCGAACGCCGATCCAGCCGTCGACATCGAGGTAACCCACGCCAGCCGCGCCGGCAGCACGACCGCCGTCGTCGCCCTTTGCTCCGTCTTCGCCCGGCTTACATCTCTCACTCGCCGCGCCGGCCCCTCCAAAGCCTTTGCCTTCCGGATTCTCCGCGGGCGCTGGCTGTCCTGCAGTGCCATCGCCGCCCACATCCATCCTGCCATCACCACCATATCCGCCCGTCGACTCGGTGCCATCGCCACAAACGGTCACGGCCGGTCGGGCCCCCTTCACGACATCCGCCGTGCAGGCGTCCGCGCCGTCGTTGCCCGGAGCTCCGTCACTCGCACGATCCACGGGCGCATCCTCTCCCGCTTCACCGTCCTTGCCGCTTTCGGCCTGGACCTTGCTCGATCGCACGATTGCCCTGGCACCGGGGCTCAAGATCACCGCAACCGACGACTTGCCATCCCTCGCGGAGGCATGGGCCGCCACAACACGCACGCCGAAGATCATGGACGTGGCGTCCGTGGCGTCCTCCTCTGCCGCGAGGACGCGCAGCGGGATTCCTGCCGGCGGCGCGATGGTGGTCAACTCATCGGGCCCTCCAAACGACCCCCCATACGACCACTCGCCGCCGTTGCAGAGACGGGCGCCCCAGAGGTCGACGCCCGCGGGCAACGTGATCGCCTCCTCGAACGCCCCGCCGCAAGCGTACACGCGCCGGGTCGGCGCCTCGCCGTTGCCTCGCCCGCTCGCGGCGAGCCCGACGGCGTGTTGCAAGGTCCTCACCGGCGCGCCCTTCGTGCCGGGGCTATTGTCGTCGCCTCGCTCGCTGACGAACACCCCGCACTGGTCGAGCGCCGGCGCGGTTCCGGGCTGCCCCTCGCACGGTCCGGGCGGCGGTTCCGGATCGGGGGCGCACGCATACACCTCCCAGCAAACATCGGCGTACGTGCACGCCGTCAGTGTGCTGGCGCTCCAGGCGCAGAGCGCGAGAGCCAAGACGGACGTCCCGGTGCTTCGGCCTCCCTGCGAAAGCATCTCCAAGGCTCCCGGTGTCCTCACCACAGCCCCTCGATCCTCACGCCAACCCCTTGCCCGGTCGCCACGGGCGAGACGTGGATCCGTTCCCGAGCCGGCGTGCGTCCCAGGAAGGAGAAATCCGTGAAGAAGGACGCGGCGGTTGCCGCCCCGATAACGCCCCCCACGATGACCAGGGCCGTGCCTGCGACTCCGGACTGATTGCGCTCGTCCCGCAGCCGGAGCAGTTCAGCACACGCCGAGTGTTGCGGCGCCTGCCAGCACATGGACGAGTTCGTTGTCGGCTCGCGGTTGAGCCCGTAACGCCGCTCGCTCAGATCGCCGTTAAGCCTGCTGGCCCGGATCATGAGGAGGCTGCCCACCGACACGGTAGCTGTTGCGACGGCGATTCCCGCGATGCGCAGCGCCCCCGGCCACGAAGCCCACGGGCTGGGGGCCTGCGTCGGAACAGCCAGCGTAGAGCTCAGCGCCTTGGGGGCCTCCTTCGGTGCTGCCGCAGCCACCTCCTTGGTACTGCTACCTGAGGAGCGCGGCAGCTGCATCAGCATCTCGTGCTCCTTTCCCGGCATGGCTGTGAACACCTGGAGAGAGTCCTCGCGTCCCGGCGCGCGGGCCCGCACCATGTGTTGCCCGGACTCGAAGAACAGCTTGTGGGTCCGCGCGGTCCTGCCTACCGGGTTGCCATCGACGAGCACCTCGGCGTCCGGCGGCTCGACCGCGAGCAGCAGCGTCGCAACGTGCGTCGTTGCCTTCCGCAGTCCTTCCTCGAAACGCAGTTGGAGGGCTACAGGAAGCGCCTCGCGCTGCTCAAGGCTCCAGGCCAGGTGCTCGGCTGCCTCGCGGTATTTGCGCAACACAAGCGCGCAGAGCCCGAGCTCCCCGGTGATCTCCGCGCGCTCTCGCTCTGTGGTCGACGCTGGCTCTGCAGCCGCCAAGGCTGCCCTGTAGGCGTCATATGCCTCGGTCCACCTTCCCGCTGCACGAGCCCTTTGCCCAGCGCGTACAAGGTCTTTCACTGTCGAACCGTCGCTCCGTCGCGGCGTCCCAGCGATGCTCTGAGCGCTGGCCGGGCTCACAACGCCGGTAACAGCGCCCAGCATCAAACAGATCGACAGTGAATGTGGAGCGCACCGCATACGGGCGACGGTACTGACGCCAGCCTCGCGGCGTCAACCCTCAGGGATTTCCGTCAAATGCCCCATGGATGAGAAAAAAACAGAGCAATCCCGGAATGTGCTGGTTCGTTCCACCACGACGGAACTGGAGGAGGGGCGCACAACTCTGCCACAATGGCACACATTATCCGACCAAAGTTGGCCGTCCCTTCATTTTCCTGAACCCTTCAGGGCGGCTCAGGTGTGCTACCCGCCGTGGCCAAGCGCGCGCTCACGTCCATCGGCTTCGACCTCTTCCGGCGCCTGGCGATCCGTCGCGGTGTTCCGGCACGAGACGCGGAGGACGTCGCTCAGGAGGCGCTGCTGCGCGGCTTGGAAGCGGCTCAGCGGATCGAGCCAGGCAGGGACTCGGCGCCCTACCGCGTCACGATTGCCCTCAACCAGGCGCGCAACCATGTGCGCGACGCGGGCCGCCGCGGCGAGGTTCTGACGTCCTTCGACGAGCGCGAGCTCAGAGGAGCGGATCCGACGCCGGAAGACCTGCTCCGCCTGCGGCAGCGGGCAGAGCTCACGCGGCGCCTGATCGCTCAGGTTGACCCCAAGTACCGGGACATCCTCATCAGGCACGAGTTGGAGGAGACGCCGCTGGTCGAGATCGCGGCCGAGCTCGGGCTCAGCGTCCAGACGGTGAAGACCCAGCACCGGCGGGCGCGCGAGGAGCTGGACGCGCAGAAGCGACGGTGGGATGCGCAGCAGCATTCCCACGGCTGGGACGACGACGCCTGCGTGGTGGCACCGCTCGCCTTCGGGTTTCGCGATCGCGCGTCGTGGGTGGCCACCCTGCGCCGTCTGGGGGTGAGAGTCGTCGTGCAGGGGGCGGTCGTCGTTCTGGCGGGCGCTCTCGTCTCCGGCGTGGCGCCTGTGCCTGGCCTGGCATCGTGGCTGCGACGGACGGCGGTCGACGCGCCTGAGACCGCGCCCGCGGCAGAGGACGTCAAGGCGCCCGCGGTCGCAGATGGCGCCGCCATCCCCGCGCACGCGGTCTCGTGGTCGGCGAGAGCTGGCAACCCGGGCGCTGGGGTCGCAGTGAATAGCACGCCCGCTTCCTCGGTGATGGCAGCTCGTCATGCCGCGTCGCCGGGGATCGCCGTGCGCTCCCCCGTCGGCGAGCGGGAGAGGAGCCTGGTCAACCAGGCCCGGAGGGCAATCGAGGCCCATACCGCCCTCGGTTACCTCGAGGCGCGCCGGCTGCTCGAGGCCCACGCGCGGGAGTTTCCGCGCGGGCCGTTCGCTGCGGAGCGCGAAGCGCTACTCAGGCAGATTCGCTGAACCGTCGTCTGTTCACTGACGGTTAACAGGCGGTAGCTCCGATGCTGTCGTCGACAGCAGAAGGCCGAGATCCGTCTCGCGTTGGGCGAGAAGGCGCACGTCCAGGAGGAGGAACACATGGAGGAAGTGCTGGGTGCGATGTGGCTCATCTCGCCGATCGTTCTCGCGATGATGGCCTGTGTTGCGATCGGGTTCGCGGTGACGGCGCGCGAAGCGCTGGGCCGCGAGCGCGGGCTCCGCGAGGCACGAGAGCAAGCGCATGAGGACGAGGAGCTGGCTCTCATCGAAGCGAAAGAGAAGGCAGAACGGGAGCTGGAGCATCACCGGCGCCTGCTCGACTGCCATGTGGACGCCCTGATCGCCGCGATGACAGAAGTTCGCGCGCGCCCAGTCCCATGGCCAGGCAGAGTTCTCGAATCGTTCTGCGCGACGATACCCTCGTGGAAGCACAAGCTGGCCGAGAGCAGCGGGCTACAACGACGGGACCTCGAGCGGCTGCTGAACAGCGACCACCCGATGACGCCCGGCCTCGCGCGGCAGCTGGAGGTCTTCACAGGCACGCCTGCGCGGTACTGGGAACGTCTGTGGCGTCTGCACGATGACTACCGGGCGGACGCGGAGGATACGGTGATGATCCCGCTCGGTGAGCCGATCACCAGGCGCGAGAGCTCGGCGCGCGCGGCGGCGTCCTCAACGTCAAGCCCGACGTCGACGAGTCCGACCGCGATTCCTCCTCGCGCGACTGATGTTCCCCCGCCCGTGCTGCCTTGTCCTGATCTGGCTGCCAAGAGCCCACGGGTCCAGCTCCCGCCGCCTCCTCAGCCGCGGCTTCGGTCGCCGCTCCCCGTTCGTACAATGTCGGGCGCTGAGTTTGCGTGTCGCGCGGCCGAACTGACGAGCTTTCCGGTACAGCACGACGAGGCTGGATCTAGCCCTGCGCGAGGAGCCGATTGGGAGGACATCGAGCGCTCTGCGTTGAACACGACGCTGCCAGGCGTAGGCAGCCATGAACATGCATAGCGCGAGTCTCGCTCGGGGCACCTGAAACTCGGCGCCGCTATCAAGCCGGCGCTGGGTGGAGCGCCTCGCGACTAGGGGCCAGCGGCGAGATCCGGAGGCGACGGTCCGAATTCGGATCGAACCCACACGGAACGACCGCACGCCGGCCGCCGGCGCGCCCTCTGACGACACGGAGCTACGGTAATCCATCTGCTCACGCGACCCAAGGATCAGAAAGAGCGATGCCATGATCGCCGGATACGGCTCGGCAACACTGTTGCTCGCGTTCACGGCGGTGATTCTGGCGATTTCCCGAATGTCCACGTCCGGCGATCCAGCTATGCTGCCCGCTCAGCTCGACGCGCTCCGGAGCACGGCGGGCGAGCGGGGACTCGCCGTCGTGGCGGCGTGGATCGCAGGCATGGGCGTGCCACGGAACGACCAAGCCGACGTTATGCAGCGCGCGCTGGAGACGGCGACCGCTGCCTGGCCCCGATTCGATCCTGACTTCAACCGACCAGGACAAGAAAGCAGCGCAGCAGCATCAGAGAGGCGCCGGAAGCTCTTCTCCCGCTGGCTATACCGCATTGTCGCGCGCAGCGTGTCTAGGTACTTTAGACAGCACTTCCGGTCTGTTGAGATCCTGATGGACGAGCCGCTCGATCTTGAGACGCCTGACCCTCGGCGGAACGCCGAGGCGGAGCTGATCGCGGAGCAGAGCTGGCTCCGTCTACTGGTGTCAAGCGACAGTAACTTTTGACCCCCTGACGACACTAAAACTGACCCCCTCCCTGCGCCTCTGGATCACCTGGCCGGCGCGGCGTTCCCGCCGAGCAGCCCCGCCTTCTTTTTCTGCTTCAGCCTGTAGCTGTCTCCCGAGATCATCAGGGTGTGGCTGTGGTGGAGCAGACGGTCGAGGATGGCGGCGGCGAGGACGTCGTCCCCGAACACCGTGCCCCACTGCGTCACCACCTGGTTTGTCGTGATCGACCACGCATGATGCATCTCCTGTCACGTTTTCTTCGAGGGCTTCCTCGCCTGGTGCATGAGGTTCTTGCGGCGGAGTTGGCGCAGCCGCCGCAGCTCGGCCTTATCGGCGATCACCGCCCGCTGGCCGTCGATCCAGCGCGTTTGCACCAGCCCGCGGTTGACCCACCCGTACATCGTCACGACGGGCATCTTCAGCTCGCGAGCCAGATCTGCAAGCCACCAAGCGTTCTCTGCGTCCCTGGGGGGCGGCTTGGGGCCGCGAGGCACGTTACCGTAACGATGCAGCAGCATCCGCACGAGGCGCTCGTTGAAGTGGTTGTGCTGCGTCGGGGTGATCCAGCCGTCAGCATTGAGTTGCTCGGCGATGCGCCCTGCGGTGAAGCCTTTGCGGCGCAAGTCGTGGATCGTAGCCATGAGCGCGTCCTTGTCGCCCGTCTGGACAAGCTTGTGGACGGGGCGGCGGAGGCGTTGGTGCGTCAGACGGCCACCGGCCCAATGCACCACGAGATCCGTCCACGAGCTCTCGCGGTTGGCCGAGATATCGACATGGTCGATGAGGAGCCGCAACACCGTCCTGCGATCCGCGGGCGTCGTGGTGGGCGCGTTCCAGAGCGCCGGCAGGTCGGTCGCCAAGGCGCGGATGGCAGCGACGTCGTCGGGCGTCAGGGCCTGCGGCATCTGCTTCGAGTGCCGCTCGTACGACTCGCGCAGGTCGCGCTCCGCGCGGAGAGCGTCCTCCCAGGCGCGCTCGAGAGTGCGGGCGACGAGTCGATTCTCGGGCTCGACGCTCTTGAACTGGCGCGCGGCGCGCTCCGCCTCGTAGCGTGCCCGTTCGAGTCGCTGCTGCCAGAGAGCCTCCTGCTGGGCGCGCTGCTGCTCGAGATCGGCGCGGACCCGAAGGCTAATCTCCAATGCGGCCGGAGCCAGCGCCGCGATCGCCAATGCCGTAACAGCCTGATCGATGCAGCTACCCGAGATATTGATGCAGAGACGGCTGCCATGGTGGGCCGCCTCCTGACCGCAGACGTAATGCGGATAGATTCGGCCCTTGTATTTAGCGTACCGGACGAACATGCCCAGGTTGCAGCGACCGCACCTGATGAGCCCTTGAAGCAAGGCACTCCCGCTGCGTACCGCACCCGTGCTGTTTGACTTTCGGTTGGCCTTCAAGCGAGCCTGGTTACGCTCAAATTGCTCCCATGTGATGTAGGCGGGAAAGCGATCGCGGACGCAGGCTTGCCAGTCCTCCGGCTCGACCAGCGGTGTGCGCCCCGTGGCCGGGCGCCCGGGTTGTTGTCGCCGTGGATCCGTCTGTCGCCGTCCGTACACATACGCACCTGCGTAGATGGGATTGCGGAGCATGTTGATGACCATACCGCGGTGGGGACGGTGCCACTCGAGAGCTCCGCGGTCGCCTCCAGAGCGACGGCGCACGCCTATCTGAAGTCCCTGCTCGACCAGGGAACGGAGCACTCCGTGCGCGGTCCCGAGGCGGTCAAATTGCTCGAAGACGAAGCGCACGACCGCCTGGACCGACTCATCCGGATCGAGGACGACCTCGCCGGATGCCTGCAGGAGGTAGCCCGATGGCACCGGCTTGCTCAGTTCTCCACGGCGCGCCTTCTGCCGCTTGCCCTGGAGCAGCCGCTGCCGCAGGATGTGTAGCTCCGCTTCGGACATCGTCCCCTTCAGCCCCAGGAGCAGGCGATCGTTGTAGAGCGACGGGTCATAGAGTCCGTCCAGGTCGGCAATCAGGGTGCCGAAGCGAGCGCACAGCTCGAGCAATTGGTGCCAGTCCTTGTTCGAGCGCGCGAGCCGAGACATCTCCACACCCAAGATGATTCCAACGTGGTCGAGCGCGACCTCGGCCAAGAGCCGCTGGAAGTCCTGCCGCCCTGCCGCCGACGCCCCAGAGGTCCCGAGATCCTCGTCGAGCACCAGGATGCGCCCCGATTCCCAGCCGAGCTCGCGCGCCATGGTTTCGAGGCTGTATTGTAGGCGGGTCGACTCCTGGTGGTGCTGGACCTGATGCAGTGAGGACTGCCGGATGTACACGACCGCGAGGCGTTCAAGGTGGCGACCTCCGATCTTCGTCGGGCGCTCCTCGATTCGCACGTTCGGCGCCGCCGACGTCTTCATCGGCCGCCTCCTCGCGCGCCGCCAGGTGGCGGCTTATCATCAGACTCAGAACGCTTACGAGTTGTGTCTGACGCTCGGGCGTCAGTACCGTCCACAGATGATCCGCCGTGGTCCTCTGCGCGGACATGGGGCACCGTTCGTCCTGGATCGCGCCGCTCTTGCGGGGCTCCGTCGCACCGCATGTGCAGCCAGCGTGCCAGCGCCAGCAATGCCTCAGCGGCGACGATCGGCTGAGTGGGGTTCGAATCCTCTGTGACTCTCGCTGTACTGGGCTTGGTTGATCGTGATCATGGTGCTGCTCTTCTCGTATCTCCTGGCCACGAGCTGGAAGAACAGATGGGCGCTCTGCCGCTCGAAGGGCAGGTAGCCCAGCTCATCGACCACCAGCAACTTCGGCTTCGTGTAGAGCAGCAGCTTCTCCGCGAGCTGTCCCTCGGCTTCCGCCTTCGACAGCGCCGCCAGCAGCGCGGTCGCGCTCGTGAAGAGCACCGAGTGCCCCGCCTCGACCGCGGCCCGCCCCAGCGCGATGGCCAGATGCGTCTTGCCCACCCCGGGCGGGCCGAACACCAGCACGTTCTCGGCCTCGGCGATGAAGCGCCCGGTGGCGAGCTCGCGGACGAGCTTCTGGTCGATCGAGGGCTGGAACTTGAAGTCGAAGTCCTCGAGGGTCTTGATCGCGGGGAAGTGCGCGATCTGGATCCCCATCGCCACCCGCTTGCGCTGCTTGGACCCGATCTCCTCGCAGAGCATCTTGTCCAGGAAATCGAGGTAGGTCGGCTCGGTCCTGGCCGCCTCCGACAGTAGGGCGTCGAGCCGCTCGGCGATGGAGCGCATCCTGAGCCGGCTCAGGCTCTCGACCACGCGCGCATGCACCAGCTCGCGGCTCACGAGGCCACCCCCTCGATGACGGCTGCGTAGTCCGACAGGCTTCGGCCCATGGCCTCCAGAGCGCTCAGGGGCGCCTCTGGCGGCGTCGGCGCGGCGGGCCTGCGCCACAGCCCGTCGAAGTGACTGGGGTCGGTGACGCGAGCGTGAGGCTCGAACGAGCGCTCATGCCGCGCCACCAGCTCCGTTCCCCGGTAGATGCGGACCTCGCGCTCGCCGACGACGACCTCCACGGTGTCGCGCACCAGCTGGTGCGGGACGCTGTAGCGGACCGTGTCGACGTCGACGAGGGCGTCGTTGGCCACGCGTCGGCGAAGCCGCTGCTCTCGGACCGGCAGGGGCCGTGACGGCAACGGCCGGAGCGCGTGCCGCTCATCGCGCTCGAAGCGAACAAGCGGCGCCTCGTGCGTCGTGCCGTGGATGCGCTGGTCGGCCTCGGCCATCCACCGGACCAGGTGGGCTTCGAGCGCGGCGAAGGAGTCGAACTCGCGCCCCGCCAGCCCGTTGCGCTTGACGTACTTGACGCCTGACTCCGTCTTGCCCTTGGTGCGCGCCCTGTAGGGCCCGCAGGCGCGCGGGGTGACGTCCCAGTCGCGGCAGAAGGCGAGGTAAGCCGGGTGGAACGTCACGGTGCCTGTCTCGCGCTCGCGGCCGAGGACCAGCGAGCGCGCATTGTCCCCGAGCATGGTGCGAGGCACGCCGCCGAAGTGCCGGAAGGCTTCTGCGATGCCTTCGCGCCAGTCATCCTGTCGCTCGCTCAGAAAAGCCTTGACGAAGAGCCTCCGTGAGTGACTCAATACGGCGACCAGCAGGTGCACCCGCACGAACGTGCCGGCGATGCGGACCTGCTTCTGACCGAAGTCGATCTGCATCTGATAGCCAGGGTCGGTCTCGAACCGCACGCTGGCCACGTCGGCAGCCCTCTGCCCACGGCGAAGATCGGCAACGACGCGCTGCACGGTCCTCGGGCTCACCGTGATGCCACGGCTGACAAGCTCGCCTGCGACGACCACGGCGTTGCCCTCCGCCAAGCCGGTGAACAGCTGCTTGGCCTCAGCGCGGCCATCCTCGTCCAAGCAGCGACCACGAGGGCGCACCTGCACCTCGGCGGCAGCTCCACCGCGCAAATAACGGCGGACCGTATTGCGAGCCACGCCGAGCTCCGCGGCGATCCGTTTGGAGCCCCACCCTCGGGCCGTAAGCTCGCGAATCTGCCGGATAACGTCCGGCTCGATCATCTCTTGCACCTCCGAACCGAGAGGTGCCACGTCCAAGTCCCTGATTTCCATGCCGTTTCCTCCGCTCTGGCGCGAGGGAGGGGGGTCAGTTTTACTGTCGCGCGGGGGTCATTTTTACTGACGCTCTACAACTGGAGACGCTCCTTCGCGCCGACCCCGAAGCGGCGGGGATCCTGGTGGCCCGGGACTTGGACGAAAGACCCATGAGAGAGATTGCAGAGTCGATGGGAATCCCGCTGTCGACGGCTTACAAGATGCGTGATCGCGCTCGTGCTGCGCTCCGCGCGGAGCTCGAGCGCCTTGAGGAGCTCGATCGCACGCTAGTCGACGAGGAGAACACGCTAGTCGACGAGGAGAAGCGGAGATGAGCGATCTTTCGTGGATCGATCGGGCGGACCAGCAGGTGGCGGAGTATCGGCGGGCGCCCCCCGCGGCCGCCGCGGAGCTTGACGCCGCCGCGATGGCGCTCGCGGCCGTGGCAAGGTGCTCCGTGGCGAGCTCCCGCCGCCGAGGATGGGAGCGGCGCCAGGGCGGCACCGAGGCGGGCGGTAGCGACGCGAAGCCGCCGATGACGGGCGCGAGCTGGTGACGGCCATCCTCGGCGCCGTAGCGGGGCGGTGGCGGGAGCTAGAGCAGCGCCTGGGCGGCGCCGAGGCGGGCGTGGGCGGCGCGTGTGGCGGCGAGCTGGCCGGCCGCGAGGAGCCCGCGGAGTTCCTCGGAGAGGCCGCCGCGTCGGCCGCCGTTTTGGCAGCAGGGCCGCCGAAACGGCTGCAGAGGCGTCCTGGTGCCGACCGGACCGCGCCCCGAACGCGTCATGTGCCTCAGAGGCTCGCGCTGGTAGATGCGTGGCCGGCCCGAGAGGGTCCTCGGCGACCAACCACGGGGCCGGCGACAGCGTCGCCGGCGCCCTCGCCTTTTTCCTCGCCCGGGGCCCTCCGATCGAGGAAACGTGCCGGGTCCCGGACCGCACAGCGCCGTGGTGCTGCCGGGAAGCGATCTGCTCGAGGAGCGGACCGACGCGTCGCGCCATGACGCCGGCGGGCTCGGCAAATCCGTGCAGGTCGCCCGCCGTGCGAGCCTGCGGCCTCCTCCACTCCGCCGGGTCCGAGCGGGAGTGCCGTTCGCGGGTTGCATGTCGAAGCAGCGCGGAGGATTCCTGTTGCAGCGGAGCACAGGGTGGGCAGAGCATCACGGCCGGAGGCGAGCGTGGCGGGGAGCCCGTCGGGCATCTTGAGCGTCGACGTCGGGCGGGTTGCGCCTCTAATCTTCGCGAGGGGAACAGCCATGGACGACCAGCGGCACGACGACGGACGGAACGACACGAGCACCGAGAAGCTCCCGGGCGGCGGGGATGGGCCGCCCGCACGACCACGGCCGCGCGGCGTCTCCGTCTTGTTCTTTCATCGCGGCGGTATCGAAGCGATGCGGCTCGACCCTGGCCAGCCGGGAATGGTCGTCGGCCGGCGCGCGCCCGCGGATCTGTGCATCCCCGATCCCGTCATTTCTCAGCCGCATGCACGGTTCACGTTCCTCGACGGCTACGTCCTCGTCGAGGACCTCGACTCCACCAACGGCACCTGGGTGAACCGCGAACGGATTGACGGACCTGCCATGCTCACGCCGGGCGGCGAGGCCATGCTGGGAAACGTCAGCGCTCACGTCGTCGCTCTCGGTCCCGTCGCAACGCCGGTTCTGCTGGGCGAGGCGGCCTTCCATCGAGAACTGGAGGCGGAGCTCGCTCGTGCGCAGTGCCTGAACCGAAATTTCGCAATCCTCGCAGTCCGCCCCAGCGAAGCGGAGATAGCACGCGCCAGATCCGGGTCGTGGGCCATGCAGCTCTCGGCGAGTCTGCGAGCTGTCGATCGCGTGCATCTGTGCAGGCCGGATACGGCGCTAATCCTGCTACCCGAGGCGAGCGCGGAGGACGCCGCTCGGGTGGCGAACGCGGTCGCCTATGGCGCCGGCGGCCAAGGCGGAGTTCGCCGCGTCGGTTTAGCCGTGTACAAGAAAACCGGAAGCTCGGCACAGAAGCTCGTCGACCGAGCGCGCGAGGCGGCGGGCCGCGCGACCCTGGAGCATGCCGTCGTTGATGCGTCGACCGGCCGAAGGTCGGAGGGGGACGTCGACCTCTTCGACGCCCCGATCATCGGCGCCTCTCAGCGAGAGCTGTTCAGTAAGGCTCAGCGCGTGGCCTCGGCGCGCGTTCCCGTACATATCAAGGGCGAGACCGGTGTGGGCAAAGAGGTGCTCGCGCGCTTTCTCCATGAGCGCGGTCCGCGCGCAGGCAAGCCCTTCATCGCAGTAAACTGCGGCGCTATCCCTAGCAACATCGTCGAGAGGGAGCTCTTCGGTCACGAAAAGGGGGCCTTTACCGGTGCCGATCAGCCAAAGCCGGGTTATTTCGAGGCAGCTCACGAAGGGACCTTGTTCCTCGACGAGGTCGGCGAGCTAGACCCGGAAGTGCAGAAGACGCTGCTACGGACGCTCGAAACGCGCAGCATCTGCCGGGTCGGCGCGACTCAAGAGACGAAAATCGACGTGCGGGTCATCTCGGCCACGCACCGCGACCTTGAGGCGATGGTCGAGGGCGGCCAGTTTCGCAGGGATCTATACTTTCGGCTGAACACGATCGAGCTGGAGATGCGTCCTCTGCGCGAGCGCTCTGATGAGATCGAGGCGTTTGTGGAGCGCTTCCTGAGACGCGCGAACCATGAGAACGGCCGCAGCGTGCGTGGCATCGCCCCGGAGGCGATGGCGCTGCTCCGTGCGTACAGCTGGCCGGGGAACGTACGCGATCTCCGCAACGCCATCGATCACGCCGTTGTGTTGGCCGAGGGAGATCAAATCCAACTGGAGGATCTGCCGCCGAGTCTGCTCGCGAAGGCCCTACCGGCGGGAGCCGAAGGTGCCCCTCTGGCAGTTCCGCCGCCGGATCTCGCCGAGAAACAAGCGACCGGCCGCAAGCTCCGATCAGAGCGGGATCGCACGGAAGCACAGCTCATCAAGGCTGCGCTCCAAGAGACCGGGGGAAATGTGACGAAAGCGGCGGAGCAACTCGGAATCCCGCGCGGTACGCTGAGGCATAAGATCAAGGTTTTCGGCATCAAGCTCCCGACGCGATAGACCATGGTTGGCGACCAGGTGGCGGGTGGCGAACCTTGGCCCGCCGGTGGCGAACCTTGGCCCGCCGGTGGCGAACCTTGGCCAGCGAGCCGCGCAGGCGATGAGCAATGATGCGGAGTTTCTGCGGGGATCCGCGACGCGCCTGGCTCGGCACGCAACGTGCTGGGTGTCCGCGACGTGAGCGCGAAGAGCGAAGGCAGCACGACGATGCCGCAGAGGAGACCTGAGGGGGAACGCCTCCAGGGGCTCGCGTCTGCCGCTCGGTCTCCCAGGATGATAGGACGCCAGGCCGGCGTCGAAGCTGCGGTAGCCTGCTGCTCTCGGATGATCGACGAGCAGGGGACAGCCAGCGACGCACCGGACGAGCCTCGCCAGCTCGGCCCGTACCGGATCATCGAACGCCTCGGCGGAGGCGGCATGGGCGTCGTCTTCCGCGCCGCACACGCCCTGACAGGCGAGGAAGTGGCCATCAAGACGGTGCGCGGCGTGAACGACGCCGACCACCTCGCCGCGATACGCCGTGAGACGCGGGTGCTCCGCCGCTTGAACCACCCTGGCATCGTGCGCTTTCTCGACGAGGATGTCACCGGCGGGGTGCCCTGGGTCGCGATGCCGCTCCTCCGGGGCGGCACGCTCCGCGACTACATCGCGGATACCTTTTCGAAGGACGCCGGCCTGGGTGCGGCGATCACCATTCCCGTGCAAGCCCCGGGGTCCGTTCCGGCCAGCGTCCGCCTGCGCACCGACGCGCCGGCGGCGAGCGCGGACGCGCGTCCGCTCGGCCCGATGCTCACGCTGATCCGCCGCCTTTGCGCGCCGCTCGCCTACCTGCATGGCGAGGGCTTGGTGCACCGCGATCTCAAGCCCGCGAACATCGTCCTCCAAGACGACGGACGCCCTGTCCTCGTCGACTTGGGAATCGCCGTTCACTTCGGCGGCGCCGGCCGCGAGGTGCTCGACGTGGATCCGCTCGCCGGCACGTTGACCTACACGGCCCCGGAGCAGCTCCACGGGGAACCGGTCGACGCGCGCGCCGATCTCTACGCGCTCGGCTGCATCCTCTACGAGTGCGTGACGGGACGACCTCCCTTCCTTGGCGACACCTCGTCCCTTTGCGAGCAGCACCGCTCCGCCCCGCCTCAGCGCCCCTCGGCTCTTGTCTCGGGCCTCCCCGCAGCGCTCGACGACCTCATCCTCGCGCTCCTTGCGAAGAATCCACAGCGTCGGGTGCAGTACGCCGCCGACGTCGCCGCGAGGCTCGTCGCACTGGGCGCGGCGGCCGAGCGCGACGAGGGCCCGCCGCCACGCGTGTACCTGTACCGGCCCGTGCTCGCAGGCCGCACCGATGCCGTTTGCAAGCTGCAGGTGATGGTCCAGCGCGCCGCCTCTGAGCGGCGAGGTGGCATCGCGCTTGTCTGCGGGGAGAGCGGCTCAGGTAAGACGCGGCTCGTGCGGGAGGTGAGCCGCGCCGTCACGGCGAGGGGGCTGCCGCTCCGGGTGTTCTCGGGCGTGTGCGTTGCGCCTGGGGCCGGCGAGGCGGGCGCGACGGCGGCGATGGCCGCCCCGCTGCAACCGCTGCGTACCATCCTCTTGGCCGCGGTCGATGGAGCGCGCCCATCCGAGGCCGAAGCGGATCGGCTCTTCGGCGAGCGCCGCGAGGTGCTCGCGGCCTACTTGCCAGAGCTGCGAGCGTTCGGAAGCCGGTCGGAGCCGGCGCCCCTGCCGCCATCGCAGGCGCGGAAGCGCGTCGTCGCCGCGTTGCGGGAGACCCTTCGGGCGCTTGCCGAGGCAAGGCCGCTCTGCCTTCTCCTGGACGACCTCCAGTGGGCCGATGATCTCACCCTGGCGCTGCTCGATGCGTTTGCCCGAGCCGAGCCCGACGAGCGCGGTGGCGTGCTGATCATTGGCACCTACCGGATGGAGGAGACGCGCCCGGAGCTCGAGGATATCGCTCACGTTCCGGGGGCCACCTCGATCCGGCTCGACAAGCTGACCGCTCGCGACATCGAGGACATGGTCGTGGGCATGCTCTCGCCGAGCATGCCGCCCCGGACCGTGCTCGACGCGCTCATCCGCAACGCGAACGGCAACCCCTTCTTCGTCGCCGAGTACCTGCGCGCGGCCCTCGACGCAGGGGAACTCCAGCGGGACCAGGGTGGCAGCTTCTCTTTCAAGGGGCGCGGCGCCGCGGCGCTCGGGTCCCTCCAGATCCCGGGCACGCTGGACGAGCTGCTCGGACGGCGGCTCGACCTGCTCGACGCGAAGGCGCGTGAGCTCGCGGCGTGGGCGGCAGTGCTGGGGCAGGAGCTCGACGACGAGCTCCTCTTCGCGGACCCGCGCGGGCAAGACGCGGCCACCGAGGCGGTTGCGGAGCTCCGGGCGCGGCGAATCCTCGAGGAGACGGAGACGGGACGGCTGCGCTTCGTGCACGACAAGCTCCGCGAGAAAGTCTACAGCCGGCTCGACCCGAGAGCGCGGGCCGCGCTGCACCGGCGCGCCGGCGAGGAGCTTGAGGCGCGCGGCGCTGAGGCGCCGGTGCTCGCGCACCACTTCGCGGGAGCAGGCCTCCACGGCAAGGCCGGCGCGCACTTCGCGCGGGCCGCGCAGCGCGCCGCCGAGGTCTATGCGAACCGCGACGCCGTCCGCTTCTACCGCCTGGCCATCGACGCCCTCTTGACCGCTGGCGCCGCGCCCGTAGCGCTTGCCGAGCTCCACGAGGGCCTGGGCGACGTGCTCGGGCTCGTCGGGCGTCAGGCCGAGGCCCGCGATGCCTACGGCACGGCGCTCGGCGCGACAGTTTCCCGCGTCGACCACGCTCGGCTCCACCGCAAGGTCGGCAAGACCTGGGAGATGCACCACCAGCACGCCAGGGCGCTCGAGTGCTACGAGCAGGCGGAGACCGCCCTTGGTGAGCCGACCGAGCGAAGCTCGGGTGAGGCTCAGGCGTGGTGGAACGAGTGGATTCAGCTCCATCTGGATCGCATCTCCGTGCATTACTGGCTCGCCGATCTCGTCCGGCTGGACGCCCTCGTCGAGACCGTACGCCCCGTGCTGGAGCAGAGGGGGACACCACTGCACCGCGCCCACTACCAACACGCTCTGACGCAGCGGGGCATCCAGCGAGATCGGTTCGTCGCTTCCGCCGAGACGCTGCGATACGCCGACGAGTGCGTCGCGGCGTACCAGGCTGCGGGCGCGCCGCCCGAAGGCCACTGGGCACTCGCCGCCCGCTGCAGCCTCGCGATCATCCGAATGCTGTACGGCGACCCCGACGAAGCCGAAGCGGAGATGCGTGACGCGCTCCCGATCGCGGAGCGGAGCGGCGACCTCGAGGTCATGACGCGCTGCCTGACTTATCTCACGGTTATCCAGCGCAAGCGGAGCTTCGTCGAAGGTGCCGAGGACCTGGCCAAGCGGGCCTTGAGGCTGGCCAGGGCTGAGAACGTGCACGAGTACGCCGGAGCCGCCCTGGGCAACCTCGCGTGGTGCGCGCTCCAGCGCGGCGACCTCGCGCGGGCCGAGGAGGCAGGCCAGGAAGCGCTCGCCTGCTGGGAGCCGCTCCCCCTGGTCTACCCCTTCCAGTGGTTGGCCAGGTTGCCGCTCTGCTCGGTGGAGTTCGCGCATGGTCGCCTGGAGGGCGCCATCGCGCAGGTACATGCGGTGCTCGACTCGCGGCAGCAGCGCTTGCCGAGGCAGCTCACCAAGCTGCTCAGAACGGCAGCTCGCGCCTTCGCAGCAGGCCGCGAGTCCCGCGCTCGCCGCCCGCTCGCGCTGGCGCTCCACGACGCCCGCCACGGCGGCTACGCGTGAGCTGACCCTCGACTCAACCGGTCTTCTTGACGGCGCGCCGTGGCCCGCCGCGCGGCCCTCGTCCGCGCCCGGTCCGCGCGCGCTGCGTGTGAAATTGCAATAACGAAACGAGAACGGAGCCGAGCCATGTCCAACGAGATCCCGTGCATCAACGATCGAAGAGGCATTGTTTTCACCATCAATCGCGAGTCGACCCCCGTTTACCAACTGGAGTCCGGCGCGTGGGCGAGCGCAGAGAACCGCTGGGCCGAGCGCGATATCCCGCCAGAGATCCGCGACAAGGTCGCCTCCCTCAAGGAGACCAGCAAGCCTGGAGCATTCGTGCAGTTCCTCCAGGGCGAGGTCGGGGTCTATGTCATCTACGAGAGGAATATCAAGAACCTTCCTGAGATGGCATGCGACGATCTCGTCGTCCAGGGGACGCGCGCGAAGGTCGGCAGCGCGCGGGGGCTCGCCGATTACGATCTGGTCATCTGCGCCAAGAACGGCACGATCCGCGCAGAGAACGGCGAAACCTTCGAGACCCGCGAAGGCGACTACTACGTCGTCCACTGCCAGTCGTGGGGCCGCTTCGTCCTGAATCCCTCCCTGAGACCCGGGTTCGTCGAGACGACCAAAGAAGTCTTGCTCCTGCTCGAAAGCCTGCACCGTAAGAACTTCCTCTCCATGAGCCCCGACCCCACGGACGAGCGGTTGCCCCCGGACTTCGCGCAGCCCACAGCCGTTCCCGTCGGGATCAACTGCTACGTCCTCAACCTGTCGCGCTTCAAGCGCTGAGCGAAGAGCGAGGATGTCCATGGCCACCTCCACGAACCCCGGCCCCGCCGAGCAGCGATCGGGCCCGCCGCCGCCGGCGCCCAAGCGATATCTCGCGGGCACCCACCGCCTCGTCTCTCCCGATGAGACGGTAGAGCGGGTCCGTCCCCTCCTGCCCGCGATGGGTATCACCCGCATCGCCGACGTCACCGGCCTCGACACGCTGGGTGTGCCGGTGGTCATGGTCACCCGACCGAACGCGCGCTCGATCGCGGTCTCGCAAGGCAAGGGCTCGACCCTGGCCGCCGCGCGCGCCTCGGGTGTGATGGAGTCCATCGAGCAATGGCACGCCGAGCACATCCAGCTCCCGCTCAAGCTCGGCACCGTGAGCGAGCTCCGGCACCGCCACCGCCTCCTCGACGTCCACAACCTGCCGCGCCTGTCCGTCGTCGACTTCCATGATCATCTCCGCCTCTTCTGGGTGGCTGGCCTGGATCTCGTGACGGGCGCGCCCACCTGGGTGCCGTTCGAGATCGTCCACACGGACTACGCGCTGCCGTTGCTCGCCGCGAGCGGAGCCTTCGTGATGAGCTCGAACGGGCTCGCCTCCGGTAACCACCCGGTCGAGGCCGTGAGTCACGCCATCTGCGAGCTCATCGAAAGGGATGCCGCTACGCTCTGGAGGCTCTCGGGCCGGGACCAGCGGCGCCGCTCGCGGGTCGACCCGTCCACGGTGGACGACCCGGGATGCCGCGCGCTCCTGGAGCAGGTGGAACGCGCCGGCGTTGTCTCGTTCCTCTGGGAGATCACATCCGATATCGGCGTCCCGGCCTTCTGCTGCACGCTCGTCGACCGCGCGCCCAACATGCACCGGCCCATCGCGCCGATGGTCGGCTTCGGTTGCCACCCCTCCCGCGGTGTCGCGCTCCTGCGCGCCATCACCGAGGCAGCGCAGAGCCGGCTCACCGTCGTCACCGGCGTGCGCGACGACGTCCGAGCCCGCGGCAACGGGCCCGACGACGATCTTCGCGAGGCGAGCCGCTTCCTGGAGGAGCACGCGGGCGAGCCGCCCCAGCGCAGCTTCGACGACGCGCCCGATCATGCGGGCGAAACCCTCGACGACGACGTCGCCTGGGAGATCGAGCGCCTGCGCACGGCGGGGCTTCATCAGATCGTCGCTGTCGACCTCACCCGGCCCGAGCTCGAGATCCCGGTGGTGCGCGTGGTCATCCCGGGCCTCGAGTCGCTCGACGACGTACCCGGTTACATCCCCGGCGCGCGCGCGCAGCGGCGCCTTTCGGAGCGCAGATCATGAACCTTTGCATCTTCACAGGTCCCACCCTCCCGGCTGCGGAGGGCCAGCAGCATATCGACGCCATCTTCCTGCCGCCCGCAGCCCAGGGCGACATCTACCGCGCGGCGCTGGAGCGACCCGTCGCCATCGGCCTCATCGACGGTTACTTCGAGCGCGTCCCGTCCGTGTCCCACAAGGAGATCCTCTGGGCGATGGCGCAGGGGATCCACGTCCTCGGCGCGTCGAGCATGGGGGCGCTGCGCGCCGCCGAGCTCTCGCTCTTCGGCATGGACGGCGTGGGCGCCATCTACGAGGGGTACGCGCGCGGTGACCTCGACGCCGACGACGAGGTCGCCGTGGCCCATGCGTCCGCCGAGGACGGTTATCGCCCACTGAGCGAGGCGCTGGTGAACATCCGCGCCACCTTGCGCGCCGCCGAGCGAGCCGGCGTGATCCCGGGCGCGACTCGCGAGCGGCTGGAGGCGTTGGCCAAGCGGCTGTTCTATCCGGACCGGTGCTATCCGATCCTCCTGCGGCGCGCCGAGGAGGAGGGCGTGCCACGCGAGCAGACCGCGGCCCTGCGGGAGTTCCTGCGCGATGGCCGGGTGGACCAGAAGCGCTCCGACGCGCTGGCGCTCTTGGAGGTCCTGCGCAGTCGCTTCACGGGTGCCGCCGAGCCGAAGCAGGTGCGCTATCACTTCGAGCCGACCGACGCGTGGGAGCTGATCCGCGAGCGCGTGGACCGCCGCGTCGCGAGACCCTCCGCGAGGGCGATGGAGGTAGGCCGATGAGCTCCAGCGAACAGGTCACCCTCTCCGGCCTGGGCACCTACGTCCTCGGCCGGCTCTTCTTCAAAACCGAGGGTTTCACCCCGCGCCAGATAGCGAAGACGCTGAGTTTTCTTTTCAGGCGGAGGGAAGGTCAAAGCGACCCGACCCGACTCATCGAAAACGAACTCATCGGCTTCGTGCAAATCGGTCTCGCCGTGCGTGCAAGGAGGGCTTCGTATCAGATCACCCACGACGGGCAAAAAGCCATCCGCGCGGCCCTCCATCTGGCACACAACAAGAAGGTCCGCTGGCTGGAGTTCAAGGATCTCATAGCGGCTCGGATATTCGAAGAGCATCTATCCGCGGTCAAGGGCCCGAGGGAGCTTGCCGTCGACGTGCCTCCGGCAGAGGCCGCGCGCATCGCGACGCTCCTCGTCGGCGCCTTCCACCTCAACCTTGGCCAGGTCCCATCGCTGCCGCGCGTGCTCGGCGCGGTCGCCTGGAGCGCCATCGGCGTCACGACGGCAGATCCTTTCACCGTGGAGGCGGTCATGCGGGTGCTGCTGAGCCGTCAAGCCGATGCGCCTCCCCAGGGGACGCTGAAACAGGCGATCGACCTGCTCGTGAGAAAGGCGTCGGCCCTCGGCACGGGAGCGCGCGGCCTGCTCGCTCCGCAGACAGCCCCCCTGCCTGCGGACGAGCCAGCCTTCGCCGCGCGCGTGCTTGAGGCGGCGCGGGCGTCAAAGAGCGGGCGGTTCGGGGACAACAAGGTCTTCATCTCGCACGTCGTCCGGCGCCTCGCCGAGGACGGCGTCGCCATCGGCGACGCGGACACGTTCAAGGCCCGGCTGGTCTCCGCGCATCGCCGTGGGCTCCTGGCGCTCAACCGCGCCGACCTGGTCGAGGCGATGGACCCCGCCGACGTCGACGCCTCGGAGACCCGGTATCTCAGCACGACGTTCCATTTCGTGCGCATCTGACGTGGGAAGCGCCGGCGACGTCCGCGCGCAGTGTGCGCGCCGCCGGCGTCGAGGAGCAAGAGGGAGAAGGGGTGCACCATGACGAAGCAGGACGCCCTGCTCGACGTGTTCCTGTCGACAGCGAAGAAAGACGTGTTCCACTCCGTGGAGCACCGCGGGCAGATCTGGCGCGAGGATCCGTTCGACGTCGATTCCGTGCATGAGGAGGCTCGCACGGCCTTCCAGCGGCTGCTCACCCAGGTGACGACCCCGCCGGGCCTCGATGCGGGCCGGATCCTCCTGCTCCTCGGCGAGTCCGGCAGCGGAAAGACGCACCTCGTACGCGCTTTCCGCAACCATGTTCACCTCAACGGGCTCGGCTTCGTCGGGTACATGCAAATGACCACATCGGTCACGAGCTACAGCCGTTACCTGGTGAGCAACCTCGTCGACTCGCTCGATCAGACCTACTACGAGGCGCTGGGAACCGGATCGGGGCTGCTCCGGCTCTCCAACGCGGTCGCGGCGAGGTGTGGAGATCCGGAGTCCATCCGCTCCTTGAACGAGCGCGAGGACCTGGACGCGGACGAGGTCGTCGATCTCGTGGAGCGCGCCGCCGACAGGCTCATCAGGCACCCCCGCTACGCCGACCTCGACCTGGATCTCATCCGCGCCCTACTCTATCTGCAGCGGCAAGATCCGGCGCTAAAGAAGCGGGTCGTGAAATACATGCGTTGCGAGGTGCTCTCGGAGCGCGAGCAGAAGCTGCTCGGGGGTCTATCGCCTAAGCGCGAAGAGGAGGACGCGCAGCACCTCGTCGAGCAGCTCGGACGCCTAATGTGGGCGTGCGACTCCCGCGCTCTGGTCCTCTGCGTCGACCAGTTCGAGGACTCGTACCGCGTCAACGACGCCGAGTCCCTGTTCCGGCGGGTGATGTCCTCGCTCTGCGCGGTCGCCGATCAGGTGCCCTCGTCCATCATCGTGATCGCCTGCCTCAAGGACTACTACGAGACGATGCGCGCTCGCCTCACCCGGTCGACGCTCGATCGCGTTGAGCGCGACCCCGCGCCGGTCCACCTGGTCGCGGAGCGCCGCAAAGAGGAGATCGCGCCAATCATCCAGAAGCGGCTCGCCTACCTCTACGAGACGGCGGGGCATGCGCCGGCGGACGGCGCGGTTGATCCCCTCTACCCCATGCCCCGAGAGTTCGTGGAGCAGCTCTCGGGGATGAGCGTCCGCGCGGCGCTCAACGAATGCCAGATCTTCCGGGATGCGTGCATCGACGCCGGCCGGATCGTGGCGCAGTGGGGCACGAGCGCTCCTCCCAGCACACGGCCCCGGACCCCCGCGGATCAAGACGTCCGCGCGGCCAAGGAGAAGATCGAGCAGGAGTGGAACGACTTCCTGGCGCAGTTCGAGGACGACCCGTCCGAGGACGATGCCGAGATCGCCGCCCTCTTCGCCTGGGCCGTGAACCAGTGCGCCGAGGAGATCGGGAGTGGCATTCGCTTTGATGCCCGTCCACGCGACGAGGCGATCGAGATCGACATCCGGATCCCGAGCCCGGGCGGAGCGACTCGCGTCGTCGAGGAGATCCTCGTCGTGGTCTGCAACCGGGCACCCCAGGGCGGCGGGCTTCGAGCCCAGTTCGAGGATGCGCGCAGGCGAGCCGGGCGCCGGACCCTCGCGCTGCTCCGCTGCGGCGAGTTCCCGCGCAATCCAAACACGCAGGTGCACTCGGCGCTCGCCGAGATCCTCAAGAACGGCGGCCGCAAGGCGGTCTTCGAGGAGAGCGATCAACGCACGTTGGCCGCGTTCCACAGGTTCCACGAGACCCACGCGCGACGCGAGCATTTCAGCGATTGGCTCAGGGAAGAAAACCACATCTCGCGTCTCTTGCCGCTCATCCACGTGCTGGATCTCGACCACCTCGACCGCTTCGAGCAGGAGCTCCCACCGTCCGCCCCGGCGCCTCGGTCGCGGGGAGCCGCGCCATCGCCCTTCGATACATCACCTGCGAGCCCGGGCGCACCGCCCCCGGCCGCCGGTCCCGACGGTGCGACGCCAGGCAACGTCGACGGAGCGGCGCCGCGGGAGGCCCTCTCCCTCGCGCTCGGCACGACGGGGGAGCTCGTCTCCCACAAAATCACGCTCGACGCTGGGCAGCTCACGGCGCACGCCGCGTTCCTTGGCAGCACCGGGAGCGGCAAGACCACGCTGGCGCTGAACCTGATCGAGCAGCTCCTGCTCCACGGCGTTCCCGCCATCCTCATCGACCGCAAGGGCGATCTCTGCGGCTATGCGCGCCAGACGCTCTTCACCCGCGCGCCCCCGGAGGCGGCGCTCGAAGCGCGGCGGCGGGCGCTCGCGGAGCGGCTCGACATCGCCCTCTTCACGCCGGGCCACCCCGGCGGCCGCCAGCTCGGGCTCTCGCTGATGCCGAGCGGAATCGAGGCGCTCCCGGATCTAGAGCGCGATCAGGCCGCCGGCTATGCGGCGCACGCCCTTGGCGACATGCTCGGCTACAAGCAGACGCGCAAGGACAAGGGTCTCCGTACCGTCCTCGTCCAGGCCTTCCAGCTCTTCGCCGCGCACGGCGCCTCGCGCAAGCTCGACGTCGCGTCGTTGATCGAGCTCATCGCGAACGAGGATCCAGCCCTCGTCGCTACGCTCGGGCGGCTCGATACACGGCTGTTCAAGGACCTCGTGCACGACCTCGAGGTGCTCAAGCTGAACACTGCGGACCTGCTGTCGATGGACGGCGAGGCGCTCGATGTCGAGCTGCTCCTCGGCCTCGGGCCTCACGCGCAGCCTGGGAAGACGCGGCTCAGCATCGTCAGCACAAAGTTCCTGGGCGACAGCGCGCGTGTCCTCTTCTGGGTCGCGCAGCTTCTGCTCGCGCTGAGTCGCTGGGTGAGCCGTGCGCCGTCGCCCCACCTGCGCGCCGTGGTGTTGCTCGACGAGGCCGACATGTACCTGCCGGCACAGTCACAGCCAGCGACCAAGGCGCCCATGGAGAACCTCCTACGCCGCGCGCGCTCCGGGGGCCTAGAGCACCGATCAGGTTGATTTTGTGACAATCCCCGGCGCTTCGATGGAAGGCTCGACCGTCTCGCCGGGCCATGATCTCGTCCGCGGCCGGAGGTTCACGGATGGAACGATGGTCGCCGCCGGTGGAGCTGTCGCGGCAGGAGCAGTCGCTGATGAAGCGGCTGACACGCGTGAGAGCCCTGTTCGGCTTTCTCAGGCTGCACCGGCACGAGCTGTTTGATGAGACGTTCCAGGAGCAGCTGGAGGGCATGTACCGGATGACGGGGGCAGGCGAGCCGCCGCATCCGCCGGCGCTGATGTGCATGGTCACGCTGCTCCAGGGCTACGTCGGCGCATCCGATGCCGAGGCGGTGGAGCTGTCCGTCGTCGACCTGCGCTGGCAGATGGTGCTCGGCTGTCTGGGTGCGGCCACGCCTCCGTTCTCGCAGGGCGCGCTGCAGGCGTTCCGGGAGCGGATGGTAGCGCACGAGATGGACCGAGTGCTGCTGGAGCGGACCGTGGCGCTCGTTCGGTCCGGCGCGATGACGGAGGGCGAGAGGCGTGCGGTGTCCAAAGCGCTGCGCGTGGCCATCGACAGCCGCCCTTTAGCGGGGGCCGGGCGGGTTGAGGACACGATCAACCTGCTCGGCCATGCTGCGCGCAGCATCGTCGGCGTCGTGTCGAAGATCACCGGGCGTCCTGCCGAGGAGATCTGCCGCAAGGCGGGCATCCCGCTGCTTCTGGCGCCCAGCATCAAGGCCGGGCTCGACCTCGACTGGAGCGACCCGAAGCAGAAAGCGGCGGCGGTCCAGATCCTGGAGCGGCAGGTCTCGTCGCTGCAGCAGTGGGTGGACCGGCATCTGGACGACGTCGTCGAGCAGCCACTTCGCACCTATCTTGATGCGCTCACACAGGTTCGAAACCAGGACCTGGAAACAGCCGAGGATGGCACGATTCGCATCCGGCAAGGCGTTGCGCCCGACCGCCGTGTCTCCATTGAGGATGTCGAGATGCGCCACGGCCGCAAAAGCCGCTCGAAGCGGTTCGACGGCTACAAGGAACACATCGCACGCGACCTTGACCTTCCCGTCATCGTCGCCTGCGCCGTCACACCAGCGAATCGGCCTGAAGAAGAGGGCGCCGCGCCGCTCGCCGAGGACGTCCAGCATCAGGGGCTACGTCTGGTCGAGCTTCACATCGATCGCGCCTACGTGAACAGCCCGGTCGTTGACGACGTGCTCCGCGCGGGCGGCCAGGTGTTCTCGAAACCTTGGGGCCAGCGGGCTCGCAGCCCCGGTTTGTTCAGCAAGCGCGACTTCAAGATCGACCTGCGCGCCAAGACGATCACGTGTCCGGCAGGACAGGTCGAGGTATTCGAACCGGGCGACACGGTCGAGTTTGATCCTGAGGAGTGCGGCGCGTGCCCTCTGCGAGCTAAGTGCACCCAGGCCGCTTCCGGACGAGGTCGGACGGTATCGATCGCCAAGGACGAAGCCCTGCAGCGCAAGTTCCGGAAGCTGCAGCAGACCGGGCCGGGGCGCGAGGTGCTCCGGCAGCGGACAGCTGTGGAGCATGCGCTCGCCCACATCGCAGCGCGGAAAGGACACAGCGCGCGCTACATCGGCGCCAGGAGAAACCTGTTCGACCTCCGCCGCGCAGCGGCGATCCAAAACCTCGAAGCGGCCCAGCGGCTGATGCAGGAGGCGGCGTAAACCATTGGAATTAGATGGTTTTCAACATGTTCGGCGCTCTAGGCGTCCTGCTCGCGACCCAGAGCCCGGGCGACCTCGACTACAGATGTCGTGACAACCTCCGGAGCTGGTTCGTTGGTCGGGTGACCCAGCAGACGGCGCTCGACAAGATGAAGCCCCTCTTAAGCGACGCTCGGGTCGACGTCAGCGCCCGCATCCCCGGCCAGGAAGCAGGCGAGTTTCATCTGCTCCAGGACGGACGGGTGACCGCCTTCAAGAGGGATGTTCCGCTGCTCCACGCCGAGCAGGTGCCAGAGAGCGAGATCCTGAAGCTCGCGAGGCGCCGGCCGCGCGATGCCGCCCGCTGAGCCGGTGCGGGCGAGCGCGAGGTGCACAGTTATATCGTTGGATTCATCGGTGTCGATCGGCGCGAGGAGTGACACAGTGGGCGGCGCAATCAACGATTTCGAAGAAGAACGATCCAGGCATGGCGAGCTGCTCGGGCGCGACAACGTGGTCGAGAGGCTTCTCTGGCTGATCGAGGACAGCGCGCCGCGTGGCGGGTGGGTGCTCTTCCTGGGGAGCGCCGGCGCCGGCAAGAGCGCCATCATCAGTCGCCTCCTGGACCTGTTGCCACCGCACACGCCGCACCATTTCATCCGTCGTGATCACGACGACTGGGATCGACCCGACGCGGTGGCGCACAACCTCTGCGCGCAGGTCGAGCGGATCCACCCGGAGCTGACGGATGCCGAGCAGCCCGTGGAGGCCAGGCTCGGCGAGCTCTTGCGGCGCGTCTCGAAGCGCCACCTCGTGCCTCGCGGGGACAAGCTCGTCGTCGTCATCGACGGGCTCGACGAGGCGGCGAAGGACCGAAACGGCAAGAGCCTCTTGCCGCCCTTCTTGCCGCGCGTGCCGCCGAAGGGTGTCGTGCTCCTCGGCGCCTCGCGGCCGATGTATCGAAGGCACGAGTGGCCCGGCGTCGTCGAACACGCGCGCACGCTCGACCTCGACGACGAGGAGTGGGCGCCCTCCAACGAGGCCGCATGCCGCGCCATCTGCGAGCAGCGCTCGCGCTCGCTCCCCGCGCCGTTCGACGCCTCGCTCATCGACGTGATCGTGCGCAGCGCGCGAGGGAACATGCTGTACGCGAGCGGGATCTGCGACTGGCTCGCAGGCCAGCCGCCGGCGCAACGCACAGCCGCGCGCATCTCGCAGGGGCTCACCCCCTTTCTCCGCCAGATCTTCGACGAGCTCCGCGACCTGGACGAAGCGCGACGCGGGCTGATCCTCAAGGGCCTGGGCCTTGCCTGCGCCGCGCGCGAGGCGCTCCCGCCGCACGTCTTCGGTGAGCTGCTCGGCAGCGATGCGATGACCGCCGCCGGCGACGAGTTCCTGCGCGCTACGTTCCACCTGCTGCGCAAGGAGCCGGCGCACTGGCACGACAACAGCCAGTTCGGCTATCGGCTGCGTCACGAGCACGTACGCGAGGTCTTCGTCAACGAGCTCGGAGAACGGGTGATTCGTAATCATCACCTACACCTGCTCGGACGGCTCGCGGCGTGGCCGCCCGACGAGGGAGATCCGGCCGGACGGCGCTACGCCCTCCGGCATGCGGTGATGCACCGAATCGAGGCGGGCGACGTGGACGGGGCGCAGCACCTGTGCGTCGATGTCGGCTATCTGGACGCGAAGTGCCGCGAGCTTGACGTCACCTCCATCGAGCGGGATCTGGAGGCGGTCATCGGCGCCTCGGAAGGCAGCGCGACCTTCGATCTCACAGCCGTGCTCGCCGCGGTGCGCGCGGAGGCGACCCGGTTGTCCGCCTACCGCGATCAGGGGCTGCTTCCCTCGCTGCTCTACAACCGCCTGCGCTGCGCCGGATGGCCCTCCGAGGAGATCGCGCGCATGCTCCACTTCGGGGAGAACCTGCCCCCGCTGCGCCTTTTGCACGGGGTGCGCCTCGGACCGACGCCGCTGCGCACGTTCTGCGAGCCGACGAAGGCGATTGTCGCTTGCGTCGTGAGCCCGGACGGCCGCTGCGCCCTGTCGGCCTCGGCCGATCGCGTGCTGCGCTACTGGGCGCTCGTCTCCGGCGAGGTGCTCGCGAAGATGCAAGGACATAGCGACGAGCTCACGGGCTGCGCGCTCACGCCGGACGGCAAGCTCGCGCTGTCGACGTCCGTCGACACGACGGCGCGGCTCTGGGACCTCGCGACAGGCCACTGCATCGGCGTGCTCGACAACTGCGGTCGCTGGGCCACCGCCTGCGCGATCAGCCACGACGGCCGGACGCTCGTGGTCGGCTCGGACAACGGCGCCGTTACGCTCTGGGACAGAGGCTCGCTCCAGATCATCGGCACGCTAGAGGGTCACAGCGATTACGTGACGGTGTGCATCACAACCCCCGCGGGTCAGCTCATCTCCGGCTCGCGAGACGCCTCGGTGCGCATCTGGGATCTCGCGTCCCGAGAGTGCCTGTTTGAGCTCTCCTCGACGGGTGCGGAGCGCTCGCCCTCGCCGGCAGCCTCGGAGCAGGGTTGGATCACCGCGCTTGCCCTCATGCCGGGCGGCGAGCAGGTGCTCGCCGCAAGCGGGGACGGCACGCTCTCGCGCTGGGATCTCGCCGTCGGCCAATGCCTCCAGCGCGTCGGTGCGGGACAGGGCCGCGTGGACGCGCTCGCGATCCTCCCATGGGGTGGCCACCTGCTCTGCGGGATGGCAGACGGCGCGATCGCCGTCTGGGATCTCGCCGCCGAGCGACGCATCCTGCGCCTCGCGGCGCACGCGAATGCGGTGTCCGCGTGCGCCGCGACGTCGGATGGCCGCAGGATGCTCTCCGCGTCGCATGATCGCTCGGCCAGGCTGTGGGAGCTCGGAGGTCCGGAGAGCCTCATGGCCCAGGACGGGCACGCCGCGCCGGTCACCGCGGCCGCGGTGACCCTCGATGGCCGGCTCGCGGTCTCGGCATCGGAGGACCGGCTGCTCAAGCTCTGGGACACCGCGACCGGCGTGTGCCGCGCCACGCTGACGGGGCACGCCGACCTGGTGACTGCCTGCGCTATCTCTCCCGATGGGCGCCGCGTGCTCGCCGGCGCGCGGGACGGCGGCGTGCTGCTATTCCACCTGGATCTCGAGCGCGCCGAGGTGCGCGTGGAGACCGCCAAACCGCACCAGAAGCTGGTGAGTGGCTGTGCATTCCTGCCGGACGGACGGATGATCACCGCCTCCCGCGACGGCGCGATCTGGATCCGCTCCGAGGCGACGCTCGACCAGCCCGCGCAGATAGGCGCGCACGACGGGCAGATCAGCGGTATCGCGCTGACGCCCGACGGGAAGCGGCTGATGTCGTTCTCTCGAGACGGCGCGGTGAAGCTCTGGCACCTCGCCGACGCCTCACGTGCCCCCTCGTCTGTCCGCCTCACGGGCGGGCTCCTCGCCGGAGCGATAACGCCGGACGGCAGGCGCGCGGTGCTCGCCCGCGCCGACGGCCAGATCGAGGTGCGCGAGCTGCCGAGCTTTGGGTATGTCCGCCAGATCCCCGGTCACACCCGGCGCGTGTTCGGCTGCGCCGTCTCGCCCGACGGCGCGCGCGTGTTCACGGCATCCGAGGACGAGACGGTGCGGGCCTTCAGCCTGGACACGGGGCGACCTCTGGGAACCCTGGTCGGGACCTCGTGGTTCCGGTGCGTCGCAGCGTGCTCCGGGTTGCTCTGCGCCGGCGACGAAGAAGGCAATCTCTGGATGATCGTCGACGGCTTGGCCGGTGTCGACCCCCGCGCCAAGACGAACGCGAGGCGGCGACCCACGCTGTCCGACAGCGACAGATTCCGCCTCCGAAAAAGGCTCGCGCTGCTCTATGACACCGAGCACACCGCGCGGCGCATCGCCAGGGAGGCGGGAATCAGCCTGCAGCTGGTCAAGATCTCCGGGAGCATCATCGACATCTGGGACGCCATCCTCGAGGAGGTAAGAAAGCAGCATCGTCTCGCAGATATCGTACGTTGCGCGCTGACAGAATATACCGACGACGACGATCTCCTAGAGCTCGCACAGAAGCTCGCTCGCTGAGAGACGCGCGTCGCGGTCTGCACGCGGCGACAACGCCGGCGTGTTCCACCGGAGAACGAGGAGATCATGAACCAGGCTCTTTCCCCCGAAGCGATACGCACCTTGCGAGAGGCTCTTTCGTGGAAATACCCGTCTGACGCCGAGGTGCGCCGGTTCCTCTCTGACATCAAGCTCGACGCGACTCGCATCGCCTTCCACAACCGAGCGGACCTCACCTGGCACAGCGTCCTCGACGAGGCGCAGAAGCGGGGCGCGCGGTGGGTCTACGCGGTGCTCGACCGCGCCATCGAGGAGTACCCCGAGGACGAGATCCTCAGGCGCTTGCGCGACGGCGCCGCGGTACGCTACGCCGAGGGGCCGAGCATCACCTCGCTCCCATGGCGGGGCAGCGGCGGTCCGCCGCTTGAGAAGATCCTCGGCACGCAGAGCTCGCTCGTCCCCGTGAGCTACCTCGAGATCGGCATTCGCCGCGCTCAGGCGGTCGCGCGCATCCAGGTCTCCGACGGCTCGCGAGGAACTGGCTTTCTTATCCCCGGTGACCTCCTGGTCACCAATCACCACGTTCTCAGTGACCGAGACGCTGCTGCCGGCGCAACCGCCCAGTTCAACTACCAGAAGACGGTCGAGGGCCGCGACGCGGAACCGGAGGAGCTGTGCTTTGCCCCGGACGCCTTCTTCGTTACCTCCAGCGACGACGACTGCACGATCGTCAAGGTTGCGGGCGAGCCCTCCGCACGCTGGGGGACGATCGCTCTCCAGTCGGCCCGGGTCGAACTCGGTGAACGGGTCAACATCATCCAGCACCCCGGCGGCGATCAAAAGCAGCTCTCGTTCTTCCACAACCTGGTTGTGTACGTGGGCGAGGGCCGCGTTCAGTACCTAACGGACACCCTGCCCGGCTCATCCGGCTCGCCCGTCTTCAACAAGAATTGGGAGCTCGTCGCGCTGCATCACAGCGGCGGATGGCTCCTCGAGCCAGGAACCAAGGACCGCTTCTTCCGCAACGAAGGGATCCATGTCGATCGGGTGGTGGATGTGCTCCGCAGGTGCCGTTGAGATTCGGAGCTCATCACCTGCCGATCCAGGCCGGAGAGCGTCATCTGCGAGGCGACGTTCAATGAATATCGCAAATGATCCGCATTTCGGAGTTATACGACGGCAAATCGACTCGTTCTTCTCTCGTGACCCGTAGCGTCAGAGTTACACGCAAACCGAGGCAGCATCCCAGCCACTAAAACGAGAGCCAACAAAGCGCAAAGTCAAACTGGAGGTCATTCTCTACATAGCAGACCTACAAAGCACAAGAAGCACCAATCTCAATAATTTCGAGAAATGGGTTGACATCAAGGAGAGATCCCATGGCAGATCGACAGGTTACGAGGACGGGCAAGGACATGTATGGCGACATTACCAGGCTCTGCAACCCCGGAGCGATTTGGTCGCCACGGGCGAAGAGCGACGCCATCCGCGACATCGAATCAGGAGCTCACACGTACTTCGTCTCCTGGACCGACGGGCGCCGGACCGAGGTCCGGGTCGTGAACGGGCCCACGGGCAAGTACCTGCGGACGGACTGGGATTCCACGACACGAAACAACTTGGCTGACCTTCAGGACTGCTGAGCACACAGGAGATGACGTGACATACTTCATGATTCGCATCGAGCTGCACTCCGCTACCCCGGACGACTACGATACGCTACACTCCGCGATGGAGGCGGCTGGGTTCAGTAGAACTGTTGCCGGTTCGGACGGCAAGCACTACCACCTCCCATCGGGGATGTATTTCCTCGGTTCGTACGCAGACACGGCCGCAACTGTACGCGATCGGGCTGACGCCGTCGCAGCCACGACTGGCAAAAGTCGTGGGGTTCTCGTTACCGGTGGAGCAAGCGCCTGGATAGGGCTGCCGGTTGTTCAGACGATGAATGCCTCGTCGAGAGGCTACTTCGGTTGACGGGTAAAACAGCCGGATACGCGAATAAGGTCGCATGGATCAAGGAGGCAGCGCCGCACCTGCCTCCACAGTCGGTTCTGTGTCCCGGCGTATTCCGGCTGTCCGCCAACCACCCGCCCAGCGACCCGACCTCCTGGTGCTCGGCCGAGTGGGCCGACCTCGGGCCGTGTGACTGATCGCGGACCCACCCCCCGACGACGCGCACTGGAGGCAACCCTGCTCACGGGGTAGGATGGGCAGGGCGCATGCGCACCCTCCTCGTGGGGCTCCTGATCCTCGTCCTGGCGACCGGGCTCGCCATCCTCCAACGCCGGCGGAAGCGGCGCTCACGCGCGCTTCCGCGCGGCGCTCGCCTGGATACCACCGTGGTCATGTGCACGGCCGGCTCCGACGCCGTTCGGCGCGGGCAGCGGGTCGTGCTCCCGGAGCATGTCGTGCTCGCCGCCCTCTGTGATCGCCGGGTGGCAGCGCTGGTCGAGTCGGCCGGCGCGAGCGCCGCGTCCCTGCGGCGCGAGCTGGATCAACACCTCCCGGCGCCAAGCGAGACGCCCGCGGACAGCGCCGGGATCGCGCTCTCGCCGGCGACGACTGCGATCGTGGAGCGCGCCAGGGCGAGGGCGGCGGCGTGGCGGGCCCCGTCGCCGATCGATCTGGTGGTCGCGGCACAGTCGGCGGGGGACTGCTGCTTCGCTAGCGCGTTGCTCACGAGTGCGTGTCGCGACCTCGACCAAGCGAGCCGCGAGCCGCCCCGCTCCCCGAAGCGCAGCGGCCCCGCAGGAGAGAGGGTTGAAGTCGTGCTCTGGAACGACGATTCGACCAAGATGGAAGCCGTGCAGCGCTTGCTCGTCGACTGCTTCGGAAAGGACGAGGTGGAGGCGACGCACTTCATGCTGACCGTGCACTTCGCGGGCTCCGCCGCCGCGGGCGCGTATCCGCCGGACGCCGCCGCCACGCTCGTGGCGCGCGCCAGGGAGGTCGCGCGCGAGCGCGGCATGCCGATCCGCATCACGCTCGGTCCGGCGGCAGAGGAGCTGGGCTTCACGTGGGCGACCGAGCCCGCCGGGGCGGCGGAGGAGCGCGGCGGCGAGCCGCGCGCGCCGTAGAGGAGGGCCGGCACCGCCGCCGGCTCATCGCATGGCCGAGGCATGAGCCCGTGGGCGAAGGCCTCAGCGTCGGCGCACGCGACGAGCTCACACGCCAGTTGCGTGGCACGAGTCGACACGTGGTCCTCCCCCGCTTCCGTCGACACCCCCGACGGCACCAGGAGGCAGGGATGGGACGGAGAAAGAGGAGGGCGTTCACGCCCGAGTTCAAGGCGGAGGCGGTACGGCTGGCGAAGGCGAGCGACCGGAGCATCGGCCAGGTGGCGAAGGACCTCGACCTGACCGAGACGGCGCTGCGCGACTGGATCAAGCGCGCGGACACCGACGCGGGCCACGGCCCGCCGGGGGCGCTGACGACGCCGGAGCGTGAGGAACTGCAGCGGCTGCGCCGCGACGTGAAGCGGCTGGAGATGGAGCGCGAGATCTTAAAAAAAGCGGCGGCCTTCTTCGCGAAGGAAAACGAGTGAGGTTCGAGTTCATCGACGCGGAGAAGGCGCACTACCCGGTGCTGGTACTGTGCGCGGTGCTGCTCGTCTCGCGCAGCGGCTACTACGGGTGGGCCAAGCGCTCGGAGTCCGCGCGGGCCAAGTCCGACGCTCAACTGAGCGCACAGATCAGGGCCGTGCACCACAAGAGCCGTGGCCGCTACGGCAGTCCGCGCATCCACGCGGAACTTCGTGCTCGCGGCATGCGTGTCGGCAAGAAACGGGTCGAGCGGCTGATGCGAGCTCAACGACTCGCGGCTCGGAGGAAGCGGCGCTTCCGCCGCACCACCAACTCGCGGCACAACGGCCCGATCGCCCCGAATGTGATCGAGCGGCAATTCGATGCTCGAGCGCCCAACCAGGTCTGGGTGACGGACGTGACGTACATTCCCACCGGCGAGGGCTGGCTGTACTTGGCCGTGATCCTGGACCTGTTCTCGCGCCGCGTGGTCGGCTGGGCCGCGAGCGCGTTCAACGATCGCGCCCTGGCGCTCACCGCGCTCGCGTTCGCCTTGGGAACGCGGCGGCCGGCGCCTGGGCTGGTGCACCACTCGGATCGTGGCAGCCCCTACGCCAGCGACGACTACCGGCTCGTGCTCGGGACCCACGGGCTCATCCCGAGCATGAGCCGCGCCGGCGACTGCTGGGACAACGCCGTGGCCGAGAGCTTCTTCGCGACGCTGAAGGCGGAGCTGGTCGAGCACGAGCGCTACCCGACGCGAGCGGCCGCCATCGCATCGATCGGAGACTACATCGAGAACTTCTACAACCTGAAACGACGGCACTCACGGCTCGCCTACATGAGCCCGATCGAGTTCGAATTGAAGACCTACGTGACCGCGCGCGCGGCATAGTGAGACTGTCCGCGGAACCGGGGGAGGACCAACGGCCGCTCCGCGCTCACACAGAAGGACATCGACATTCCCGAGCTCGCTGGCATCGGTCTCGACGCCACGGCCGCGCGGTCTGCTGGGGTGCCATGTAGCGCGACGCTGTCA
Source organism: Sorangium sp. So ce836 (assembly GCF_028553905.1). Classification (NCBI taxonomy): domain Bacteria; kingdom Pseudomonadati; phylum Myxococcota; order Polyangiales; family Polyangiaceae; genus Sorangium; species Sorangium sp. So ce836. The sequence continues at coordinate 10,365,942 of NZ_CP102233.1, forward strand.
CCAGGACCCCTACCGCTCGCGCCCGTACAGGTATCACGCGGCTAGGAGCAGCGTCCGGTTATCCTCGTGCATCGCCAGCCCGGGCGTCCGCGCCTTGTCGCCAGCGCAGTAGGTCCCGCAGGTGTCCACGCCCCCGCAAGCCGCGGCACCGTCGCGGCGAGGACGCGGAGGGCTGCATGCGCCTGCTCGGCGTCTCGAAGGGCCGCGCGTGGCGGCGCCGGATCTCACCGTCCCCTCCTCTCGCGCTCACGGGCGAGGTCGAGCACTTCGGCCGCAGCCTCTCCCTGCGGTGGCGTCGGCCCTCCGAGCAGCCGCCCGATCGCCTCGTGAGCCACGCGCGCCGTCTCGACATCGCCTGCCGCAACAGCCGCCGCCAGCCCCTCCCCGAGCTGCACGAGCAGCATCGCCCTCACCGACGCCCCCCTCGCCCCCTCCCCCTCTCCGCCCCGCTCTCCCCCCGCCCCACTCCCCCTGATCGAATCGCCACACGCCCCCTCCGAATCGTCACACCCGCTATCCAACCGCGTCGATCCGTCGCCACCCCCCTCCGATTTCCCCAACAATTTCGCCCCGTCGCCCCCATTCCCTCGCCCCAGAGCGCCTTTTAAATCCACCGCGTCTGCCATTTCACCACGGGGCCAAGCGATTGATATTGCTAGTAGTTTTCGTCTTACCGTCCCGCCCTCGCCCTCCTCCGTGCCCTCTCCCGTGGGTCTTCCCCTGCCCCCGAGTTCGGGGAGCGCCTCGGCGAGGGAAGCTAGCTCGCCAAGGCCCGGCTCTGTAAACGTCCTGGCCGCCCGGCGATACCTCTGGATCATGGCGAAGCTCCGGTGCCCGGTCCGGTCGGTGACCCAGGTCTCGCTCTGGCCGTTCGCCGGCGCGACTGTGATGAAGGTCGAACGCGCGTCGTGGGCGCCGACCTGCTGACGCTCCTCGGAATCCTCGAAGAGCTCCGGGCGGTCGATGCCGGCGAGCTGGAGGTGGGCGCGGAACCGCTCGGCCGCGTGCTCGACGCTGCAGAGATCGCCGTCCTCGTCGACGAACAGTGGCGCGGAGGGCGCCGGGTTGTCGCGGAGCGCGAGCCATGCCCGAAGCGCCTGCGGCGCGCCGGGCGAGAGCGCCCAGGCGCGCGGGTCGTTCGTCTTGTTCTTCTCGAGGCGCAGCGCGCCGCGCTCCAAGTCGACGTCCTGCACCTGGAGGCGCACCGCTTCGCCGATGCGCGGACCGTCGCGGTTCAGGAAGCCCCACAGGACGCGCCAGCACAGAGGGATCGCGGTGCACGCCAGCAGGCGCGCGTCCTCGTCGAGGTAGAGGCACGCCTTCGCCTTCGCGGGGTCGAGCTTCGGGAGGAAGCCGCGAGGGAGCGGGTTCGTCGCGAGGAGACGGCAAGGGAAGACGGCCAACGGCCATGAGCCGGTGCAGGAGCTGCGCGATGTGATGGCGAGAAGCGGGCGACATCGGCGGGAGCGCGCGCATGACACGCTCGGCGTCGTCGCGCGTGAAGGACGCGACAGGGACGCGGCCGGCGATCAGGTACACGTGGCGGTCGAGCCGGTAGGCGTCTTGCTCCACGCTGCGCTTTGGCTTCACGTGGTCGGGGTACATGCGCGCGAGTTCGCCCGAGGTCCACAGCTCGCCGAACTGCTGGAGGGTGATCTGCTTCGGTGCCGAGCTGTCGCCGGGGACGACCTTCGCTTGTGCGGCGCCTCTACAACCGCCTCGATGACGTCACGGAGTGCCCTACGCTCGCGTATCGCCGCGCGCTCCAGCAGCGCGACGATAGCGTCGCGCGTGACGTTGCGCGACGCGCGCAGCCGCGCGGCCAGATCGGCGACGAGCTCCTTGCGCTCCCCGGCTTGCTTCTTGATCAGCTTCGGATCAAGGGGAAACTCTCGCGGTCGTTGTCGCCGATGCGGACGCGCACGTAGAGCCGTCCGGCGGCGCTGTAGATCGAGCCCGTCGGTCTCCGCGGCATGCTCCCCTTCTACGGCGCTTCGCGGTCACGCTCACGCCTGCGGCGGCCCGCCGGCGTGCGGGCCAGCACGAGGCCGACCTCTTCGAGCACCTCCGTCCGCAGAGGCGGCTGTCGCTGAAGTAGAAACCTCCGGCTCAGACACCGCGATCTACCTCCTCTACGGGCCCGTTCGCGCCCAAGCGCCCCACCCCGGGGCGGCTTGGGATCACCACAACCCCTGACCGCCGCCGCATCAGGTCGAGCGCCATCCGGCTCGCGCTCGCGCTGGCCCGCGCCATTCGTCGACGGACCGTCGCTTTCCTCGGGCGCGGCGGGCTTTTTTCCCCGACGTGTCAAGCGCCGTTTTCTGTAACTGAGAGCTCGGGTCGGGACCGACGTCAATTGCGCGACCATCGAGGAGATCACTAGAGGCCGCCCCGAGCTCTCACAGCGGCTCGATGCTCAGCAGATCGCCCGCCAGGTGATACACGCGGTAGTGGGCGCCGTGCGTCGTGAGCTCCCACGCTTTCTGCGAGACGACGAAGGCGACTCCGCCGATCACGTAGCGCCATTGGCTCGGCATGCCGCCGCGGCCGTCGACGTGCACCTTTTGGAGCGGACCCTGGGCGACCAGCGCGGGGCTCTGGGCGTACGCCTTGCGCCTCGCGCTGACCTTCCAGAACATCAACAGCGCGCCGATACCGAGCAACCCGCCCAGCACGACGCCGCCCCCGCCGAGCGCGTAGAGCCCGTTCATGTCGGTGTCCGAAATCGGCTTCGAGTAATCGTCGTGGAGGTAGAGCGCACCGCCGACACCCCCGGCGGCGACGAGTAACCCGAGCAGGAGCAAGAACACCCCGCAGCCGATGCCGGAGCTCTTGCCGCGCTTGACCTGCGCCGGATGAAGGCGCCCTTGCCGGTTCATTTCGAGCTCTTCGATCGTGAAGCCGTGCGCCGCTCCGAGGTCTCGGAGGTACGCCTGCCGCGGGTCGGAGGGTGAGGCCATCATGCGAGCCTCGAGTGACCCAGGGCGACCAGGGCGTCGATGGGGGCTTCGAGCTCGGCGGGCTTCAGCGGCTGACCGCCGTAGGAAAGACAGAGCTCGCCGTTGTCGTAAGAGAGCCCGATCTGATTCATGGGCAGCTTGAGCAGCGCTGCCTGCACCGCCGAGTTCATGAGCGCACGAGAGAGGGCGGGCGAGTCGCTCCTGAGCGAAATCATGCGATCGAAGTTCGGGTCGCCCGTCGGCACCAGGTGGTGCTGCGGGCCACCCGCGCCGCGCGTGATCTGGAGGGAGAAGCGATGCGGCGCCGGATACAACGAGCGCGCATAGAAGGCCGTGGAGGTGGTTCTGGTGTTGCCCACCATGCTCCAGGTGGACATGACGCGGAGCGGCACGTTCTGCACGACGCCGGTGAGGGACTTGACGCGGCGCTGTGACGTGAGCGCGCTGCCCTCGTTCTGCTGATCGAAGGTCAGCCCGTACCTCGTCGCACAGTTCGGCCAGACCGCGTCCGTCGCGCGCGAGAGCTTGATCGCGCCCGCCACGATCGCGACCAGGACGAGGGCGCCCGCCCCGAGCCCCAACCATTGGAGAAGTTCGTAGGTGCTCATGTCGTGTTCGCTATCTCAGAAGGAGGTTACTCGCCTTTGGAGAGGCGCGACAACAGGCCGCTCTCGCACCGCGAAAAAAAAGACGAACCACGGGCCACTCCCCCTTAGGCGTTCCGAATGAACGTGTCGCGATGATCCCGATTCAGCGAGGCGGGGACGGGTGGGTCGTGGTCGGGAGCAGCGTGCTTTCGAAAGAATAGCCCGCGCAAAGCCATTCCGACCTGTCAAGAATTTCCCGCCAACGACCGGCAGTTGACATAACGTCGGGTTGAACGACGCCGCCTTCGGCGGCAGCTTCCTTCGCCCGCGTAGACCGGGTAGGCTGCCGTAGCTGGCCGCGCGTAGGCGGCGATGCCCAGCGGACCCTCTCCCCATGCCGGCGGGGAGGGGGCACTGGACGAGCCACGTGGCGGGTCCTTGGGTGTCGACCCGTCGGCGCGGCAGCGCCCCGAGGAGCGGACGGGCTCTCGCGCAGGCGGCGGCCAGGCGGACGAAGGCGCGCGCCAAGCTCGGTGATGGGCACGGCCCACGGGAGCCGATCCCCACCGCGCGGTCGCAGCGGGCTCGGCTCCCGCCATTCTTCATTACAGCGCGCCGGAGGGCACAAGACCACAGGAGCAGGAAGCTCTCGCGGTCGTTGTCGCCGATGCGGACGCGGGCGTGGAGCCGACCAGCGTCATGCTCGGAATAGGCACACGTGCCTCGCTGCCCGTGGTTGGCGATCGGCCGGCGGCTGTGCTCTGCACGGCGGGCGAGAAATCGTCCTCGGAGTTTAAAGGAACACGGGACGACGCGGAACAGGGCCATAGACGAGCCGGCGCATGACGTGCCGGCCCGACTGAAGACGCCTCTTTCCTGGAGACCCCCAACATGAAAAAATCCATTCTCCTCGCCTTTGCCCCGCTGCTCGCGGCGTGTGACGTGGAACCGACGACGAGCGCTGGGCTCGATCTCCGAGACCGCGAGGAGGCAACGCTGCAGTCGGCGCCCCTCGTCGATCCGATCGTCGCGCGCGGAGTGTTTGCCACGGAGGCCGATCGCGAGCGCTTCGAGGCCGACGTGCTGCCCTCGGCGCGAGCGTTCCTCGCGTACTGGGCGGAGGCAGGGCTGAGCGTACCGCATGCGCCAGCGCGGCTGTTCATCTCTCCGCCGCGCGGGACGAGCGCGACGGAGGCCCTGCCGCAGCTCTACGGCGAGCGCATCTTCGACGATCTGCGCGCGCTGGAGGCGGAGGTCGCGAGCGCGCCCTCGAACCGGGCAGCGATCGAGCGGATCGATGCGTTCACGTGCGAGCGGCCACCGTTGCATCGCAGCTTCCTCGAAGACGTGGAGGAGCACGCGGACAACCCCGACGTCGGCCCGGCAGACATTGCGCAGGCGCTGCGCCGGAAGCACGAGCAGCTCCTGGGCCCCGATGGGACCTTCTCGTTTCGCACCGACAACGGCGAGTTCGAGCTGCCGCTGCGCAGGAACTGCTCCTACACCCTGCTCGGACACGCCACGCAGCCCACGCGCGCACACCCTTACCTGGAGAGGGACGTCGTAAATCACGAGCTGGGCCATGCGCTGCACTACGGCCTCTGGCTCGCGTCCGGTCCGCTCGGCGAGCGCCTCAGCACCGCCGCGAACGAGGCCATCGCCGACATTCTCGCGCACGTGTTCGACGGCGATCCCTGCCATGGCAAGGTGCTGGACGAAGGGGGCACGCCCGTCGACTGCCGCCGGAGGATGGACGGTTACGAGCAGTCCGTCTCGGAGGCATTCTGGGGATTCGGTCGCGCCGATCACGAGACAGGCCAGTCGCTCCGGCAGCTGATCTGGACCCTGCGGGACGAGGTGCCGGCGGACGTGCTCCGAGTTGCCATCGTCGATGGGATCGCCGCGGTGCAGGTCGCGCTGAATCAGATCGACGCGGAGCCGCTCGCCAACGTCCCGGTGTTCGACGACGAGATCCTGGCCACGCGCTACCGCTTCGTGCGCGAGTATGAGGCGGCGAGCGCGTTCTTCCACGCCGTGTGCGCGCGCCTGGGGGACGCGCCGCCGGCCTGCGGCGAGCACGCCCAGCGCATCGGAGATCCGCGCGTCGCGATGCGCGAAGCGTGGCTGGCGAACGCGCCGACGTCGATCGGTCGTAGCGGCGTCACCCTGGCGGATGGCCGCCGCGTGACGTTCGAGCTGGAGGGCGCGCTCATCCGGCAGATGACGGTCACGCTGGCGGACGGCGAGCAGCGGAGCTACCCGGGCGATCCCGATCTCGGGCTCCCCGAAGCGGAGCGTGAGCCGACGAGCGGCCGCATCACGCTGTGGTTCCCGGAGCCGGGCTCCACGGCGCCCGGCGCGCAGGTTGGGTGGACCTCCGACGGGGAGCTGATCGCGCGCTGAAGCACGACGAGGCGGCACGTGGAGGCGCCACAGATCGCTCGTGCAGCGGAAGCGGTGATGGACGAGCTAGCACCAGAACGTGTCCGAAGGTTTTAGTGTGACAGAAATGTTGCACTTCGACGGATCGAAAAAAAATCCGCGACGACACCCCTCCAGGTGTCCAGGCGAGCGAGTCGAGGACGCCACCGAAAATCGTCTGAAGGTTCGCGCCGCCTGGCGGCATCAACGATGTAGTTCCACATGAGTTAAAGCATTGTCGTTCATTGTGGTTTGAATATTTCATCCACAGCGCCGATGCTTCCTCTCGCGGTACCACCCATTCGCAATGGTTGAATGCCCTATGAACCAAGCGCGCTTGATTACCCTTGCGGCCCTGCTCTTGCCTGGACTCGCGTTGAGCGGGGCATGCTCCAGTGAGCCACCCAACAACTCGAAGGAATCCGTCTTGGATCCCGATGGACATGAGGCGCCCGCCGACGATGGCGACGAGACGCCCGCCGGCAATGGCGATGAGACGCCCGCCGGCAATGGCGATGAGGCGCCCGCCGACACGTCGCCGGACTCGCAGATGCTCACCTGCAACGCTTCAAAGTCGCCCATGTTCAAGAGCCGCGACGTGTTGAACATGCGGATCTCTGCCGATTTTACGAAGCTGAACAGTGCGCCCACAAAAGAGGAATCGGGCTCACAGGCCGTGATCGAGCTGAGCGACCAGAGCGGCGCGGCGCCGATCACCGCGAACATCATCGCTCGGGGAGTTTCGCGCTTTCGTTGCGGCTTTCGCCCGTTTTCGCTCAAATTCGAGGAAAAGCAAAAAGACAACATCTTCGCGCATCTCGGCAAGTCGGTGAAGTTCGTCACGCATTGCGGAGACAGGGAGGGCTTGTCGCCCACGCTCAAGGCGGATTCTATCGAGACCTACGAGCAGCGCCTGCTGATGGAGGACACTGTTTATCAAGTGCTCGATCAGCTGCAGGTGCCCTCGCTCAAGACGCGGCTCGTACGGCTCACCTACCACGACGCGCCGACCGGCAAGGAGGAGACGCACCTCGCGTTCGTGCGCGAGCCGGAGGACGAGATGGCCGAGCGCTGCGGCATGGTGGAATGGGAAGACCTGTCCGGGGTCGATACCTCGCAGTTCAAGGTGGACCAGCATGGTCTAGTGCTGTTGAACCTGATGAACGATTTCGTGATTCAGTACGACGGGATCGAAGGGAAGAACCTGGTCACCATGGCCGACGTCGATCGCAAGGCGATATTTTACGCCCCCTACGATTTCGACCTGGTCGGCGTGTCCCGGCCAGATTACGTGGCCAACGAGGGGCGCACGCTCGAACAGAACCGAGACGCGTTCGCGGACTGGCTGCGGCGCAACCAGAGCCCCCCGCTGTTCGACCAGATCGATAGGATGCTGGCTCGAGCCGACCAGATGCAACGCGCCGTCGATCAGTCGACCATGAACGAGGAGAACCATGAGGTCTTCTCCGGCTGGCTCTCGCTTTACTTGGGCCTCCTCCGGGATTTTCGCACGTGCGAGGGTCACACGGACGACCCGTCGCGGCCCCTGTGCCACGTCGAAGACGACCACGGCAATCGCCCCGATTCGGCCAGCGTGGTCGATCCCGGCGAATGGAGCGCGCGCATCGAGCCGCCCGGCGACGTGGACATGTTCGCCGTCGATCTGCAGGAGAACACGCTTTACTCCCTCGGCGGCCGCGTGCCCCTCGAGCTCTTCGATGCCCAGCAGAACCTGGTGGCATCGGCCTCGGACCGGACAGTCTCGTTCAAGCCGAGCCAGACGGGCACATACTACCTCCGAGCTTCGCTGGGGGAACAGATGGTCTCGTCGCCGCTGCTCGCGAGCCCCGAAGAGATCGATCGCTACATCTCCCTCTACACGGACGATCACGGGGCGTCCCTGGAGACGGCGACCACGCTGGAGGCCGGCACGGCCGCCGAGGGCAAGTGGGAGCTGGCCAAGGGAGAAGACGAGGATTGGTTCTTGCTGAGCGCAGGCGCATCGACCAATCTCCACATCGTGCTGCGGGATACGGACACTGGCCGCGTCGAAGTGAGCCGGCGCGATGCGCCGGCCGACGAGCTCCCCCTCGAGGAATATCTTCTGGAAGGTGACAATGACGTGTCGTGGCTCTTCGAGCAACCTGGCCAGTACGTCGTCCGGGTCATCCAGATGCTCGGCCTCCGAGCCAATGGTTCCTACACCATGACGCTGCAATAGCCCGGAGCTCCTGGCGGTCGGCGCGAGCACGTCCGTGTGGCCCGCTCCGCCAGGGGGGTCGCAGCCCCCTGCCGAACGCGAACGCAGTCATCGCCCGCTCCGCGATTGCGCTCGTCCTGCACTGCGCGCGCAGCACGCCTCTACCGTGGAGCGCCGATGCGCACGCATTGCGCACCTCACCGCAAGCGCGATCTCGACGCGAGGGTGCCCCAGACCGCCCGTCCTCTCAAGGCCAGCCCACGCAGCTGCGCAGCGCGAGGCCGAGCCCCACGCTCAGCGCGTTCGCGCAGAGCGCCCAGCGGAGCGCGCGGCGCAGGCCGAAGAGGCCGAGATAACCGCCTTCGGCCACGACGGCGAACGCCTCGGCCGCCGCGAACATGGTCCAGTAGCCCTGGCGCGACAGGAGGCGCGGGAAGACGAACCAGACGATCGGATGCGTGAGCGCGCTCGCGCCGAACGCGACGCAGAAGCGCGCCGCGCGCCCTGCCTCGAAGCGCTGCCGGCGCATCGCGGCGAGGTACACGGGCACCTCGACGACCTGTGTGAAGACGAAGGCGACCGCCCAGCGCATCATGCGCACGACGGCGCGAGCACCGCGCCGCGAGGGCTCGGGGAGCGCCGCTGCTGCCCCGGGTCGCCGGCGCCGGCCATCCAGCGCCGCTCGACGAAGAGCCATGTGGCGGCCGCGAGCTCGAGGTGCCCGTGGAATACCGCGAATCGAAGGTAGCCGGCGCGCGCAGCCAGGAGATCGAAGCAGGCCCATGCGATCAACGCGAGCGCGGCGGCCGCCGTGAGCGCGAGGAACGGGCGCCCGAGATCGTCCGCGAGCGCTCGCCAGCTGCTCACGAACCCGCGCGGAGCGGGGCGGGGGCGATCGTCCTCCGGGACGAGCCTCAGCCAGACCGCATAATGCACCGACTGCGCGAAGGCGTAGAGCAGCACGAGGCGGACGCCGACGTCGCCCGGCGCGCGCGGCGCGAGGGCGCGCACGTGGGCGTGCATCGACGCTCCGAGCCCGGGCAGCGCCGCGGCCGCGGCGCGCCAGAGCGGATCGAGGAGGCCTGTCGCGAGCGCGACCGACGACCCGAGAAACAGCGCGAGGGGCACGAGATGCCAGCGTGTCCGCCGCGGCCGCCAGGCGCACCATAGCCCGACGGCGATCGCGTTGTGGGCGTGCGCGAACACCAGCTCGGACCAGCCGCGGAAGGCCACGGCGACGGCGACGAGCGGCGCCAGGCAGGCCATCGCGATGGCGCGGCGACTGCCCGCGCCCCTCGCGACAAAGGCCGCCGCCACCGCCGCCAGGAGCCCGCACGCGAGGCGGCTCGTCACCGCGCCCGCGGCGAGCGGCGCGGCCACGGCGAGCGCCGCGAGCCCGCGCCGATGGAGGCCCGGGCGCGCGACGAGGTAGCGGACGTCCGCCAGCACGTGAGGGACGCCGAGCACGATGGGGCCGAGCGCCAGCAGCCATGTCGGCGCCAGCAGCGCGCCCGAGAGCGCCGTCACGACGGCGACGGTCCCCAGCACCGACACGCGGACGTCCCGGCGAGCGACCCAGGTGCCCACGTGGCGGCCCAGGAGGCGGAAGCAGGAACGCCGCAGGCGGTCGAGCGGCGAGAGGATGACGTCCATCATGACGGCGCTCGCGCTGCGTCACCCGAGGGCTTCGCTAGGCCGCCGCCGCCGGAGCGCGAGGGGCACCCCCACGAGCCCGGCGATGGCCAGGATGCTCATCACGCCAGCGGCCACCGGCGTCGCCAGGGCGGCGGGACCACCTCCGCCGTTGGCGGGGGGAATCACGTCCGCGTACGCCAGGCTGGTAGCGCCGAGCCATGCGGATGCCACGCCCGCCGCCGCGATGAGACGATGTGCAGATTTCATATTGTTCATTCCTCCAGCTTCGGTTTATTGTTTGTTGCAGTCGAGCCAAGAAGCGCCTTCTCTGGCCCAGCAACGATTCGTTGCTCACCTAGCCACATGCATTGAGAGTGCCATGAGACATGCACACGATCACCGGAGCATCCGGGCGGGCCGCTGCGCGCCTGACCAGGAGGCAGCATCGGGTGCCGTCATCTCGAATGATCGAGCGTGCCTCCAGCACCTCCCCCGAATCCATCCTCGCCGCCGAGCTGCCCTGCAGCCTGCCTGTCCGATGTCCGGTCTGCGTCATGTCGAGCCAGCGAGAATGCACTCCTCATGCCCCGCTGCGCCCCCGGCCTTCGCTGGATGGGATCTCGCCGGTTGTGGCTCGCTCGCGCAAAACGTTGCGTCAACAAGCAAAGCCGCGGTGCTCGTGCCGTTCGGGCTCGTCGTCAACCGTGAAGCCCCGGCGCCGGAGAACACGCGCGCAATCCACCAGCCCGCCCGCTGGCTTGTTCACCTGCAGCACGGCGCGCCGATGCTCTTCGCCGGCGTGTCGTACTCGTCGTGGCGACGCCACCAGACGCCCGTTTCGTTGCGCCCCCTGGGGGCGCGGTCGAGCCACTGGTACGCGCCCCACAACCCGTCCAGGCCGCGCGCGTAAGCCGAATAGGTGTGGTAAACGGCGCCGTCCTCCAGCGCGAACGCGCTCATGCCGGGCCTGTCGCGGTGGAACGTGGCCGTGTCGGTTCCGCACATGGCCGCGATCTTGCCCTCCGCCGCCTCGCCGCCGCCCTCCTGACCCGGGCGCCACTCGAACGCGACCTCGCGCCGGTAGTTGTAGTCGACGCGCCCCTCGCGCTGCTGCTCCTCGGTGAACCAGACATTGAAGTCGGCGTTGAAGTCGCTCGCAGACGACGACGCCCAGGGAAAGGTCCACCCCATTCGCCGCTTGTACGCCTGCAGCTTCGCGAGCGGCGCCCGCGAGACCGCCCAGAGCATCACGTCATGGTTGGCCAGGTGAACCGCGAACCCGTTGAAGCCGTCCGCGATCATCGAGCAGGAAGGACAACCCGCCGCGAAGTCGGGCCCGAACATGAAGTGATACACGAGGAGCTGCGAGCGCCCTCGGAAGAGGTCCGCCAGCGAGGCAGCCCCCTCGTCGGTCTCGAAGCGGTAATCCTTGTCGACTCGGACCCAGGGCAGCGCCTGGCGTCGCCGCGCCACCTCGTCGCTGCGCCGCGTCAGCTCCTTCTCCGCCTCCAGCAGCTCGAGCCGCGCCGCCAGCCAGTCTTCGCGTGTCCCGATCATGTGTGCCGTCATCGTCTTCACTCCTTGAATCGGTCGTGAGGTAGTTTAGGATCGGGCGCCGAACGGGCGGGAGTTACAAGCGTGGCGGGATTCGGATGGACTCACTGATCACGGCCGCAGCGCGCTCGCTCGCGGCGGGTGATCCGCTCGGCGCGCTGAACCGAGTCGCGTTGCGCGACGACGCGCCTGCGCTCGCGCTGCGCGGCATCGCGATGGCGCAGCTCGGCGATTTCGCGCGCGCGAAGTCTCTCCTGCGAAGGGCGGCGCGCGCCTTCGGCGCGAAGGAGGCCGTGGCCCGCGCGCGATGCGCGGTCGCCGAGGCGGAGATCGCGCTCGCGTCGCGCGACCTGGACTGGCCCGAAAAGATGCTCGACGCGGCCCGGATGACGCTCGAAGCGCACGGCGACCGGGTGAACGCCGCGCATGCGCGGGTCCTCGAGATCCGGCGCCTGCTGCTGATCGGACGCCTCGACGAGGCCGAGGACAGGCTCGCCGAGCTCGACCCGGCGCCCCTGCCGCCCGCGCTCAAGGCCGCCCACGAGATGGTCGTCGCCGGCATCGCGATGCGGCGCCTCCGGACGAAGCCGGCGCGCGCCGCGCTCGCCCGGGCCGCGCGCGCCGCGCGAAAGGCGGATATCCCCGCGCTGACGGCGGAGGTCGCGAGCGCGTCCGTCGCCCTGACCACGCCGGCAGCACGCCTGATCGCGCGCGGCGAGGCGCGTCCCCTGTTGCTCGAGGAGGTCGAGGCATTGCTGGCGTCGGAGGCGCTGGTCGTCGATGCCTGTCGCCACGTCGTGCGCGACGCGCGCACGGCGGTCTCGCTCGCGAGACGCCCGGTCCTGTTCGCGCTCGCACGCGCGCTGGCCGAGGCATGGCCCGGAGATGTGCCGAGGGACACGCTGGTGGCGACGGCCTTCGAGGCGAAGCGCGCCGACGACTCGCATCGTGCGCGGCTCCGGGTCGAGATCGGGCGGCTTCGCGCGACGCTGCGGGCCCTGGCGAGCGTGAGCGCGACGCGGCGGGGCTTCGCGCTGGCGCCGCGCCTCGCCCGCGAGGTCGTCGTGCTGGCGCGGCCCGTCGAGGAGCGGCATGCGGCGGTGCTCGCCTTCCTCGCCGACGGCGAGTCCTGGTCGAGCTCGGCCCTGGCGCTCGCCCTCGGCACGAGCCAGCGCACGGTGCAGCGGGCCCTCGACGCCCTCGCGGCGGCCGGCAAGGTGCACTCCTTCGGTCACGGGCGGGCGCGGCGCTGGATGACCCCGCTGGGGCCGGGATTCACGACGATCTTGTTGCTCCCCGCCCCGCTGCCGAATGACTAGCATGGACGCATGACTCGATCAGCAGCCAAGGTCCTCCGCGAATACGGCCCTTTTCCGGGTGGCGACCACGTGCATGGCGTCGCCTTCGACGGTCAGCATGTCTGGTTTGCGTCCGGCGACAAGCTGAACGCCGTCGATCCCGAGAGCGGAGAGGCGGTGCGTTCGCTCGATGTCGCCGCGCACGCGGGAACGGCCTTCGACGGCCGGCACCTGTTTCAGATCGCCGAGGACCGCATCCAGAAGATCGACCCGAAGACCGGCCGTGTGCTCGCGACGATCCCGGCGCCTGGCGGCGGCGGAGACTCGGGGCTCGCCTGGGCCGAAGGGACGCTCTGGGTGGGTCAGCATCGCGGCCGCAAGATCCATCAGGTCGATCCCCAGACAGGCGCGATTCTCCGCACCATCGAGTCGAGCCGCATGGTCACCGGGGTCACCTGGAGCGACGGCGAGCTCTGGCACGGTACCTGGGAAGGGGATGAGAGCGAATTGCGGCAGATCGATCCCCGGACCGGAGAGGTGCTGGAGCGGCTCGAGATGCCGCCCGGCATGGGCGTCACGGGTCTGGAATCCGACGGCGGCGACCGGTTCTTCTGCGGCGGCGGCAAGAGCGGCAAGATCAGAGCCGTCCGCCGGCCCAGGCGCGCCTCCGCGACAGGCAGCAGCGCCAAGACCGCCGTCAAGCCAGCGGGCAAGTAGCCGAAACGGCGCGCAGCCGCGCGATCGTCTGCTACGATATTGCTGGGCGGCTCGGTCGCCGGCGCGCACGTTGCGCCTGCGCCGAGGCGCCAGCCCGCATGAAGCATTCATTCATGCATTGCCCGATGGAGCGCGCCGCACCCGGCCGGCGCGGGCGCTACTTCACGTTCAGCGTGGCGCTGGCCGAACGACAGAGGGGCTCGCAGCCAGGGCCGTTGGGGCGCGATTCGACGTAGGATGGGGAGAAGTCCGCCCTGGCCAGGGACATGCCGTCGCGCGAGATCTCGACGGTGACCTGCCCGGGAGCGGAGCTCATCTGGATCTCGGAGAACCCGTGCGCGCCCGGCGGCAACGCGCAGCCGGACTCGCCGATGAGCAGGCTCGGGCCGCTGCACGTGAGCGCCCGGCCCGCCGCGCAGTCCGGCAGGGGCAGCTTTCCTTCGCAGGTGGTGGTCTCGCCGTCGGCGGTGATCACGAAGCGATACGCACCGGCAGGCCAGGGCGCTTCCGACGCGAGCCGGAGGGTAAAGCCGTCGATGCACCCGATCTGGGTGCAGGCCCGGGCCGGGGGAGGTTCGCCGGCGGCGGAGGGAGCGTCCGGAGACGGGGTTTCTGCTGCACACGCAGCGACGATCCCCAGAACGACCAAGACCAAGGGCGATGCGCTGGCGCTCCTCATCATCGTCATGTCCCGAGCAACGCGCTCGCCGCCCAGCAGCTTACACCCCGGAGGCCACCGCCAGGAGCCCTGCGCGCCCCCCAGCGGTCGCGCCCGCGAGCTCCCCGACGGGCGGACGGGCTAATGGGGCACCTCGGTCGGCGCGCACGTCGAGACGCCCGCGCCGATGACCGCGGTCAGGAGCACGGGCATCACGAGCTCCGGCGGAGCCTGGGAATCAGGGTCCAGGCGATAGACCAGGGACGAGAACACGTCCTGGTCGTTGGTCACGAAGAACCAGAAGGCGCCCCCCCACGTCGCGAACGCCCAGCTGCTGCCGATCGTCACGCCGGGCAGCGCTCTCTCCGAGAGCGTGGCGCCGGTGAGCTTGTCGAGCTCGCTGACGAAAGACCCCTCCGCCGGCTGCTTGACGAACCCGAAGAGACGGCCGTCGCCCGTGCCCGTCAAGTCTGCGTTGGCGCCCGCGCCCTGGCCGAGCGGGTGGACCGCGTACGACCGCCTGTCGAAGACGCCGAGCGTCCGGGCGCGGTTCACCTCGTCCGTGTCACCGAAGAAGACCGCGTCTCGCACATAAAGGGTCTCCTGGTCGGGACCGTCGTCGGCGGCGAACGCCATGCCGAATCTGCTGAACGGTACCCCCTCTTCCACCTTGTAAGGCGTGGCTTCGCAGCGGCCCGTGGCGATGTCGACCCGGATGACCGACCCGTTCCAGTCGACGATCCAGGCGACGCCGTTCCGGTCGACGGCCATCGAGAACGGGCGGCCATCGCCGCAAGGGAGCCTGCCGATGCGATGGAGCTCCAGGCTGGCGGGATGGAAGGAAAAAAGCTCCTGGTAGGGCGAGACGAGATAGATGTGGTGCGTCACATCCGAGCACGGGCCGGCATAGCTTCCCGGCGGCGGATCCCAGCCGCTCCCGTCGCGAGCGCTCCCCCCGCCGCCGACGTCCCCGATTGCGCCGAACGGGCCAGCTTCCCCCGCGCCCAGGCCCCCATCCTCCCCGCCGCTCACCTCGGCGGGGTGGTCCAAGGTGGTGCCGTGCGCACACGCGGCGAGCGAGACGACGACGCCTACGGAAATCAGAGGCCGGACGATACGCGGCATGGTCGCCCCCTGGACAAGGTTCGCGGCTGCGAATGGGTGGCGACGCCGGCAGGGCGCCATTTCGAAAAATGAACCTTCGAAGTCATCCCCGGCGACCGGACCGCCCGGCGGCCCGAAACCTGACGACGGCGAGGCTCGCGTCGGCTATCTGCGGGGTCGCGGAGGGAAGCGACCGTGACGCAGAACATCTACGACGATCCCGGATTCTTCGAGGCCTACAGCCAGCTCCGCCGGTCCGTCGAGGGCCTCGATGGAGCGCCGGAATGGCCGGCGCTGCGGGCGCTCGTGCCCGACCTGACGGGCCGGCGCGTGGTGGACCTGGGCTCGGGCTACGGCTGGTTCTGCCGGTGGGCGCGGCAGCACGGAGCGGCCCATGTGCTCGGCCTGGACGTGTCCGAGCGCATGCTGCAGCGCGCCAGGTCGGCGACCTCGGACGACGCGATCGCCTACGCGCGGATGGACCTGGAGCGCCTGGACCTGCCGGAGGCGGCGTTCGACTTCGCCTACAGCTCGCTCGCCTTGCACTACATCGAGAACCTGAGCGGGCTGCTCGCGGCGGTGCACCGGGCCCTGGTGTCGGGAGGGCGCCTGGTCTTCTCGGTCGAGCACCCGATCTACACGGCGCCGAGCCGCCCCGGCTGGCGGGTCGAGGCGGACGGGCGCAGGACGTGGCCGATCGATGGCTATCTCGCGGAAGGCCCGCGCACGACGAACTGGCTGGCCGAGGGCGTGGTGAAGCAGCACCGCACGATCGGCGCCACGCTCAACGCGCTCCTCCGCGCGGGCTTCGCCATCGCGCACGTGGAGGAATGGGGCCCGACGGACGCGCAGATCGCCGCCCGGCCGGAGCTCGCGGAGGAGCGGGAGCGGCCGATGTTCCTGCTCGTGGCCGCGCAGCGCTAGCGCCCCGGCGCGCTCCTCATCGCGCACACCTGTCCGCGTCGATCGTGACCACGCGCGCCGCGCCCCGGACACGCCCCCCCCGCGTCAGTCCCCCCCGCCGCCGACCTCGCGCCAGCGGATCTCCACCCGCTTCGCGCCGAGCTGGGTCGCGAGCGCCGTGATCTGCCGCTCGGCCTGCGCCTTCGCGCGCGCCATCACGTTCCCCTCGAGCGCGGCCTTCTCGATCGCCTCGGTCGCCTCCTTGCGCGCCCGCGACTCGAGCTGCTCGTTGCGCCGCGCGAGCAGGCTCGTCTTGCGCGTGTAGACGTACGTCTCGTCCTCGTCGAGCCGCGTCGAGAAGACCTCGGGCGCCGGCAGCGTCATGCGCGCGACCCCGGTCTCCGGATCCATCGCGATGTCGCCCTCGCCGATCCGCGCGAGATCGACGCCGATGGTGACGTGACCCACCGCGACGAGCAGGAGGGCGTCGGTGGCCTGCACCAGGCCGAACAGGCGGCTCTGCCGGTCGGCCAGATCCACGACCTTCTCGACGTGGACCTCGGTGGTCTCGAGCCGCGAAAGGTCGCGGATCGCGACGAGGAGCGCGGGGGTCGGCCGCGCGACGATGGTGCTCGCAGGCGCGGGCGCGCGGAGGCGCGGCGCCACGACGAGCGCGCCGAACCCGACCGACGCGAGCAGCGCGACCGCGAGCAGCGCGATCCGCGCGGCGCGGCCGGCCTGCGCGCGGGGGCCCGGCGCGTGCGCTGCGACCGAAGCGTAGGGGTCCTGGAGCGGGCCTTCCATCGGGGGTACCTCGGAGGACCGCAGGCGCGCAGGCGCCCGCGGCAGCTCGACTGGGCACAGCCTAGAAGAGCCGCGCGTCCTTCGGGAGAGAGTTCTGAGAACTGGAAGGCCGGAGGGCGAGAAGAACCGACCGGGCCCGGCGAGCAGCGCGCCCCTCCGGGGCAGCGTCGCGCGGACGGCGTCACGTCACGCGGCCGGCGTCGCGCACCGCGGCGCGTCCAGCCGCGGCCGCGCCGCCGAGGACGACAGCGCCTGCTCGAGCATCCCGTCGTCCACGTCGTCCTCGGCCGCCTGCTCGATGGCGAGCCGCACGTCGCGGTTCGCGCAGCCCTCGGCCGCGATCCGCAGCCGCTCCACCGTCTGGGCGTCGCGCGACGACGAGAGCGCGAGCGCGGCGCCGATGCGGAGCTCGGCCGGCGCGCCGCCGTCCTCGAGCACGGCGAACGCCTGCTCCGGCGTGAGCTTCGCCGTGCGGTAATCGGCGCCGGCCTCGCTCACGAGGCGGCGCAGCGCCGCCCGCCAGGCCGGCGCCGGCAGGCCGCGGCGCTCGAGGAGCGCGCCCGCCCGCCCCACCTCGCCCGCGCCGCGCCCGCTCCGCTCGCGCAGGAGCGCGAGCAGGTGCTCGCGGCGCCGCTCGGCGAGCTCCATGCTGAGCCCCGTCTCGCTGGGATCGCGCAGCAGCTGCGGCGGCACGAGGGTCAGCGGGAGCTCCTCGCCCCCCGTGAGCACGAGCTCGACCCCGAGCGCGGTCTCGTCGATCCGCTCGATGGATCCGAACGAGACGAAGCGCTCGCCGGCCTCGTCCCGGAGCGAGAGCCCGTCGCTGCCCGCCACGAGCACGCGGCGCGCCGAGCCCTCCCGGAGCAGCGCCGCGAGCACCCACGCCGCGGCGCCCGTGATGACGCCCAGCGAGAGCGCCAGGTCGAAATCGAGCACCGACCAGCAGATCAGCGACACGAGCGTCGCCACGCCGACGAACAGGCGGCGCCGGAGCGGCCGCGGCGCGTCGTCGTAGAGCCGGGCGCTCCACGTGCCCCGCGCCCGCCCGGCGGCGATCGCGCCGAGCAGCCGCTCCGCGTCGACCGGATCGTCGACGCGCACGCGGATGACGTCGCCGTCGTCGGTCCTCAAGGCGACCTCGCCGCCGGAGCTCGAGAGCCGCGCGCGCGTGAGCGAGAGCAGCGGGAACGACCGGCGATCGCCAGGGCGCTCGATCCAGAGCGCGTTGCTCACCCGGACGACCGCCGCGCCGGACGAGCCCACCGCCGCGCAGAGCCACGCGATCGGCGTGTACAAGAGGCACGCGAGGCAGAGCAGCGCGAGCAGCGACCCGAGCAGCACGAACGGCATCAGGAGCACCATCGCGAGCCGGCCGGCGATGGGCTCGACGAGCGAGGCCACCGAGAAGACGACCAGCAGCCACGCGAGCGCCGAGGTGAGCAGCCGGCCGACGAAGCGCGCGTCCGCGTAGGGCTGGACGAGCACCCCGCACCGCTTGAACACGCCGTCGCTGCCAGCGGTTCCTGCCACCCCATCACGGTGAGCGCCCCCGGCCGCGAGTTCAAGCGCACAGCGCAATTTCAGCGCAGGAAGAACGCCTGCGCCGCCGCGGCGCGGTTGCCCTCGCGTCCTCAGTACGCGTCGGCCGGGGCGCGCGCGTCCGCGGGGAGCGTCAGCGGGAGCATCTCCACGGCCGCGTCCCCGCCGTCCAGCCACTGATACCGCGCCAGGTTCGCGAGGACGCGCCCCACATAGGTGCGCGTCTCGTCATAGGGGATCCGCGCCACCCACACGTCGGTATCCCGGTCGATCTTCCCCTCGAGCCAGTGCGACACGGCCTTGGGGCCGGCGTTGTACGCCGCGGTCGCGAGCGGCAGGCTCCCGTCGAACGTCCGCAGCAGCTTGCCGATGTAGAAGCCGCCGAGGCGCAGGTTGAGCGGCGCGCTCTTGAGCTGCCCGAGCTCGAACCCGAGCGACAGCTCGCTCGCCGCCTTCCGCGCGGTCGCCGGCATGAGCTGCATCAGCCCGACCGCGCTCGCGGGGCTCACCACGACGGGATCGAACGCGCTCTCCTGGCGCATGAGCGCGTGGACCAGGCCCTTCGGCAGCCCGTGCTGCGCCTCGAGCGCGCGCACCTCGCCGGCGTACGGCTCCGGATAGACGCACTCCCACGTCCAGCGATCGGCGTGCGACGGCGCGCGCTGGAGCGCCGCGGCGGAGACCGCCTGCGTGCCCACCCGGTAACGGCGCTTCGCGGGCGAGAGCATGCCGTACATCCTGCAGAGCGCCTCGCTCTCCTGCCCCTCGTAGGCCGCCGTCACCTCGCGCTCGTTCTCGGCGAGGTAGCTCTCCGCGTCGCCGTCGAGCCCCATCGACGCGAGCAGCGCCGCGGCCGGCGGCAGCCTCACCTCCACCGGCCGCGCGTCCCGGAGCGACGCCGGGACGAGCAGCGGCGGCATGGGCGCGCCCACCGCCGCGAGGCGCGAGCGCGCGAGCAGCGCGCCCCACGAGAGCGGCTGCTCCTTCATCACCTCCGTCCAGAGCCGCACCGCGCCGTCGCGATCGCCGCCGCGCAGCGCCGCGAGCCCCGCGAGCTCGCGCAGCCGCGCCGCGTCGGCCGGGCGCGCGCCGCGCGCGAGCTGCTCCAGCGGCTTCCGCGCCCGGGCCGCGCCGCTCGTCGAGAGCATCGCGAGCGCCCGCTCGTAGAGCGCGTCGCCGCGCCGCTCGCTCCGCGGGTAGGCGTCGATGAACCGGCCGTACTGCGCGACCGCCTCCGCGTAGCGGCCGACCTGCATGAGGAGCCGCGCCGAGAGCAGGCTCGAGAGCTCGCCCCAGCGGGTCTTCCGGAACTTGCGCGCGACCGCGAGGTGCCGCTCGATCGCCTCGGCCTCGCGGTGGAGCCGGGAGAGCGAGCGCGCGGCGAGGTGCAGCTGCTCCGCCTGGCGCGCCGACGGCGAGGCCGCGACCTTGAGGAACGCCTCGGCCGCGCCCGCGTAGTCGCGCGCCTGGTAGAGCGCCGTGGCCCTGCGGTGGTGGAGCTCCGACGCGGGCACGCCCGAGAGCTTGTCGAGCTCGGCGATCGCCTCGGCCGCGCTGCCCCCGGCGACCATGGCGTCGACCTTCTGGAGCCGGTCCTCCGGCGAGAGCGGCCCCGGCATCTCGGCGAGGAGCGCCGCGGCCTCGCGCCCGTCGGGCGACGACGGCGCGCTCTTCACGATCCACCGGAGGTCGGCGAGCGCGAGCGCCGCCGCCGCGGCCTTCGCGCCGCCCTTGTCCCCCGATCGCTCGGCGGCGTCGCGCACGCCGAGCTGGACGCGCGCCCGCGCGAGCCGCGCCGCCGCCTCGTCGCGCGACCGCCGCGCGCGCTGCGCCGCGACCACCGCCCGATCGGCGAGCGCGCGGGCCTTCTGGAGATCGCCGCCCTTCATGGCGGCGATCGCCGCGCGCGCGAGGCCGGGCGCGCTGCCCGTGGCCTCGAAGTACGCCGCCGCCGCGAGGAACGGCCCCACCTCGAACGCCGCCTCCGCGCGGTAGCGCGAGACCTCGCGGGCGAGCACCGGCAGCTCCTGCTCCAGGCCGTGGAGCAGCTCCACGGCCTTGCCGTGATCGCCGAGCTCGAACGCGACGCGCGCCCGCGCGTACTTCATCGCGGGCAGCGCCCGCTGCTCCATCGGCAGGGCGTCGAGCCGCTCCGCCGCCTCGGCCCAGCGCTCGAGCCGCACGGCCTCGACCCACGCGCCGAGGGCCAGGGGCGGCGCGAGCGGCGGGATGGCGGCGGCGGCGGCCGCGGCGGCCGCGGCGAGCGGCGCGTCCGAGGGCGCGGCGCGCGCGGTGCTCTGCGACGGCGGCGGCCCGGACGCGTGGGGCTCGGCGCACGCGGCGAGCGAGGCGCCGAGGAGACACGCGGCGGCCAGCCCGCGGCGCGCTCCTCGCGCAGACGGCTTCGGTGGCGACGGAGCCCGTTTCATAGCCGACCCGGCGCGGTGAACGACCCGAACGCAGCGCGCCGTGAGGACCGGGCCCCGCGGGCCGAGGGCCCCCGCGCGCAGGCCGCTCGAACCGCAGCGCTCGCGCTGCCGACCCCTTTAGCTAGCAAGCTTCCGCGCCAGGTCGCAAACAAAGTGTCGGGGCCGACGCGATCCACCGCTTTCCGATCTCGACGTCCTCCTCGAACAGGAAGGCCGCGACCTCGTCGAGCGAGCCGGCGCGGTTCGGCGGCGCGCCGAGGCGGAGCGCCGCGGCCTTGCCGAACGCGGCGACCACCGGGTGCGGCGAGCTCGCGAGCCGCAGGAGCTCGGGCACGAGCTCCGTGGCCCCGAGCACGCCCGCGAGGATCGCCGCGAGCGGCCGCGGATCGGCGGGGCAGTCGTGGCTCCACGACAGCGCCGAGCGCAGCACCGCGACCGTCTCGGGCGCGGCCGCGCGCGCCGCCGCGGTGCGGTAGCCGCCGCCCGGGAGCGCGAGCTGCGCGGCGCCCTGGCTGGTCGCGCAGACGCCGTCCGCCGCGTGCAGCAGCGCCGCGGCGATCGGCTCGGTCACCCCGTCGCCGAGCACCGTCAGGCCCTCGATGTCGCCGGCGACGGGCCGCGCCGCCTCCTGCGCGTAGCCCTCGAGGTTGGCGAGGAGCCGCTCGAGGTCCACCGCGCCCGCGGCGCGGCCGGCGAGCACGTCGCGCGCGGTGTGCACCGTCACGAGGCTCGACACGACGGCCGGGGTCCCGCCGCGCATGGTGTGCGAGACGTCGACGCTCACCCGCTTCACGGCGGGCCACCGCAGCACGCGCGGCTCGGTGTCCGGGTCGACGAGGACGCCCCAGGGCACGACGGCCATCGCCACCTCGCGCGCGCCGCGCTGGGCGCGGAGGCGGTGCTCGGCGCGGGCCAGCGCGAGCACGCCGAGCGCGCTCCCCATCGCCATGAGCCCCAGCGAGAGCGTGTGGCTCCCGGCGCTCCACATCGCCGCGGAGGCCCCCGCGAGCCCCGCGGTCCCCGCCGCGGCGAGCGCGCCGGTCGAGCCGGGCTCCGGGTGGAGCCACACGTAGCGGAAATCCGGCGGAGGCAGCTTGCGCAGCACGATCACGACCCCGGACAACGACTCTAGGCCGCCGCGCCACCGGGCGCCACCGGATGCGCGGGCGCCGCCGGAGGCGCGGAGGCGCCGGCGCGCGCGGGCCTACTGGAGGAGCCACGCGTGGCGCATGCCACGGCGCGTCGAAGGCGGGCGTCGTGCCGATCGCAGCGGTGCGCCGGCTGCGCCGACCTCCGCGCGCCGACCACCGCGCCTCCCGCGCCGCCGTGCGCGCGGCGGACGGGCGGCGCGGGTGGGCGCAGGCGGCGTCCCGCGCGCGCGGCGCGGTGGTAGCTTCGCGGGCGGTGCTGCTCTCCCGCGTCCGCCTCGCCCACGTCGGCCCGTTCGATGATCTCTCGCTCTCCTTCGAGGACGCCGACGGCGCGCCGCGCCGGCTCGTGGTCCTCTTCGGCGGCGACGGCGTGGGCAAGACCTCGATCCTGTCGGCGATCGCGTCGACGCGGCCCGGGTACGCGGTCGCACAGCTGAAAGCGCGCGGCGACGACGCCTCGCCCCCGCTCGTGGTCACCGACTGGATGCTCGGAACGGACGATCCGGCGCGCGCGCACCCGCTGCGCGTCGCGAGCCCGAACGCGCGCCTCGACGAGCCCGAGGACGCGGCGCTCCTGCGGCGGCGGGAGCAGGCGCTCTTCGAGCGGCGCGCGGCCGAGGGGGGCTTCGTCCTCGTGGCGCTCTCGGGCGCGCGCTGGTTCTCTCGCACCGCGATCGTGCTGACGACGCCCGAGCGCAGCATCCTCCGCTACGACGTGCGCGCCGCCGCGAGCTTCGACGACGCGACGCGCACCGACCTCGCCCGCGAGACGAAGCAGGTGCTCTCGTTCTTGCCGGTCGCGGCCGCGATCGCGCGCGACCGCGCGAAGAACAAGCCCGAGGCGCGGCCGGACGCGCGCGCGGACGCGCAGGCGGAGCGGCTCGGCGCGCTCGAGCGCGCGCTCAAGGAGGTGCTCGATGCGCTGCTCGAGGGCCACGACGCGGCGTACGTGGGCGTCGATCCGCTGCGGCTCGAGCCGATCTTCGAGCGCGCGGACGGCCAGCGCGTCGACTTCGACGATCTCGGGCGGAGCGCGCGGCACACCATCGCGTTCGGCGCGCTGGCGCTCCGCGCGCTCGCGTCCGCCCACCCGACCGGCGATCCGCGGCTCGCCGAGGGGGTGGTCCTGATCGACGACATCGAGGCGCAGCAGCCGGCGCACCGGCAGCGCTCGCTCGCCGCCCGCCTCCGGGCGGCGCTCCCCAACGTGCAGTGGATCGTCACGACGGCGTCGCCCGCGTTCGCGCTCGGCTGCGAGCTCTCCGACGTGATCGCCCTCCGCCGCGAGCCCTCGTCGGGGCGCGTCGAGCCGCACGAGGGCCCGGACGCCGTGCTGCACTGAGGGGCCACGGCGCGCCGCTCCGGCATCCGGGCGCGCGCGGAGCGTCAGGCGAGCGGCACGGCGAGGAGCACGACCTCCTTGCCGCGCACCTCGATCTTGTAGCGCATCGGCTTGCCGTGCTTCCGCCCGAGCTCCTGCTCGCTCGCCTTGAGGCGGGCGACGAACGCGTCGCGGGTGATGTGATCCACCGGGTCGCCGAGCGACGTCTTCGCCGCGATATACTCGGCGAAGATGCGCGCGTAGTAGGCGTCCTCCGGCTCCTCGAGGAGCGCCTTGGCGTCGGCCGGGATCTCGCCGGGGGACAGCGCGGCCATGCGCTCGTCGACCTCGAGGGCGTCCCGGAACGACGCCGACGTGGGCGCGCGCGACGGGCGCCCCTCGGCGTCGGTCTCGTCCTCCTGCACGCCGAGCAGCTGGTTCAAGAGCGAGTTCAGCCGGAACACGAGCCCGCCGAGCTCGGCGTGCTCGATCCCGAACCGGAGGTCGGTCCGGCCGTTCATGATCGCGAGCAGGCCGTCCTCGATCTCGGACACCGGCTGCGAGATGTACGCGTCCAGGAAGTAGGCGGCGATCACGACGAGCACGAGCCCGAGCGCGGTGACGCCGAGCATCGGCCAGAGCAGCGAGCTCGCGAGCCCCGGCGTCCGGATCTGCGCGACGCTGAGGAGCACCGCCCGCCGCCCGTCGCCGTAGCCCTCGAGCGCGTGCCCGACGGCGCCGTACTCGCCGGACAGCCCGCCGATGTCGACCGCCCGCCCGGAGCTCAGCGCCTGGAGGGCGCTGTCCTTCGCCGGCGACGCCGTGAGCGCCGCGACCAGCTGCG
The DNA here is from genome assembly GCF_028553905.1 of Sorangium sp. So ce836. Classification (NCBI taxonomy): domain Bacteria; kingdom Pseudomonadati; phylum Myxococcota; order Polyangiales; family Polyangiaceae; genus Sorangium; species Sorangium sp. So ce836. The sequence goes on from NZ_CP102233.1 coordinate 10,390,067, forward strand.
GGGGGGTCTCGCGCGACTTCGCGACAACGTCGAGCCCGTCGCCCGACTGCATCGCGACCACGAGGAGCCGCCCGCTCGTGCGCTCGCTCGCGTTGGTCAGCCGCTCGTCGTTCAGCGCGGTGCCCACGGCGACGGCGCCGATGATCTGCCCGGCGTCGCCGCGGATCGGCGCGTAGGACGCGAGCAGCTGCTCGTTGCGCGCGCGGCTCACCCACACGTCCGAGCCGGTCACCCCCTGCTCGATGGCGCGCTTCAGCGACGGGTAGACGGCGCCGAGGTTGTCCCCGCGCATGAGCGCGGAGCCGTTCCGTCCGAGCACCACGCCCTTCGCGTCCACCAGGACCACGAGGGAGGGCGGGGTCCTGCCGAGCTCGGGCGAGGCGGCGACCGCCTCCCGGATGGCGTTGGCGGCGCTCGTGGCCGCCTCGGCGCGGGCCGGGGCGGTGCCGGCGTTGAACGGCTCGCGCAGCTTCGGGTCGCTCGCATGGGAGGCGAGCCACCGCTCCAGCACGAGGCCGTCCACCTGGAGCTGCGCCATGGCGGCCGCGAGCGCGCGCGATGCCTCGCCGGGCCGCCCGATCTCCGCGAGGGAGGCGCGCGTGAGGGCGTACGAGAGCCCTCCGACCATGAGGACAATCACGGCGAAGACTGCGATGATCTTTCCGCGCATCCTGCGTCTCCACTCCTTCTTTCGGGGGCTCAGGGCAAGCTACCATCCGCTGCGGCGCTGCTACAACTCTCCACCCAGCTCATGGTGCACTTGAATCACCCGCACTCCGAAGCCCCGCGCCTCTACGTCGTCGACGACGCGCTGTTCGAACAACACCGCGCGCGCGGCGCGCACCCCGAGCGCCCGGAGCGCCTCGAGGCCGCCCGCCGCGCGATCGAGCGCTGCGCCGCGGCTGGCCTCTCGATCGAGCGCGTCGCGACGCGCGACGCCACCGAGGACGAGCTCGCCCGGGTCCACGCGCCCCGGTACCTCGAGTCGCTGGATCGGGTCAGCGGGCACTACGCGGCGCTCGATCCCGACACGTACGTCGTCCCGCGGTCGGTCGACGCGGCGAGGCGGGGCGCCGGCGCCGCGGTGGCGCTTGTCGAGGCGGTGCTCGCCGGCCCCGGTCGGCTCGGCGTCGCGCTGCTGCGCCCGCCCGGCCACCACGCGACGCGCGACACGGGCATGGGCTTCTGCCTCCTGAACAACGTCGCCGTGGCGGCGAGGGCCGCGCTGAGCAGCGGGCTGTCGCGGGTGGCGGTGATCGACTTCGACGTGCACCACGGCAACGGCACGCAGGACATCTTCTGGGACGACCCGCGGGTGCTGTTCTGCTCGCTGCACCAGTGGCCGTTCTACCCTGGCACCGGCTCCGCCGAGGAGATCGGCGGCGGCGAGGGCGCCGGCTACACGGTGAACGTGCCGCTGTCCGACGGGGCGACGGACGCGGTCTACGAGGCGGCGTTCGACGAGCTCGTCCTGCCGGTGCTCGACGAGTACGCGCCCGAGCTCATCCTGGTCTCGGCGGGGTTCGACGCGCACGAGCGCGATCCGCTCGCGGCGATGAAGCTGTCGCGCTCGGCCTACGCGGCGATGGGCCGCCGGCTCGCGGCGATGGCGACCGCGAAGGCGGGGGGGCGGCTCGCCGTCTTCCTGGAGGGCGGCTACGACCTGGCCGCGATCGAGGGCTCGCTCGCCGCCGCGCTGATCGCCGCCTCCGGCCGCGAGGCGGACGAGCCGGCGGGCGCGTCCGGGCCGCCGCCCGCGCAGCGCGCGCCGATCTCGACGCGCCACCGCGGGGACCTCGACCGCGCCCGCCGGGTCGCGCTGCGCCGGTGGGCGACGCTCTGAGGGAGCCGCCCGGCGGTGGGCGCCGGGGTGCAGGGCGCGACGGGTGAACGAGGCAGCCGGGGCGACGCCAGCGGGCGGACCGCCGGCGGCTCGGGATGCGCGGGATGTCAGGGGGTGTGCCGCGCGGCGAGGCGGCGCGGCCTCGTTCCAGGGCGGGGGAGCCAAGCCGGGGGCCCCAGGGCGGGGAGCAAGCGGGGAGCAACGCGGGGCCGGAGGGGGCGCTGGAAGCGAGCCCGGAGCAACCCGGAGCAAAAAGAGCGACGCGCCGTGCGTTTACCCGATTGCACTCTGCGCGGAGCTGAGTATTCTGCCAGGCCTTCGCAGCCCCCGGGCCGCGAAGAACGGTGGGTATAGCTCAGTTGGTAGAGCACTGGATTGTGGCTCCAGGTGTCGCGGGTTCAAATCCCGTTACTCACCCCAGGTAGGACAAGCCCGAGGCCGCCCAGCAAGCGACGGGTGCCCGGAGGCTGATCGCACCACGACGGATCAACAGACCGCCGAGGCAGGCCTGCCGGGCTCCTCGCCCGAGCGACGCGACGTCCGCGGCGCCTCGCGAGCGTGCGCGCACCGTGCCCTGCGCATCGCAAGAGGTGGCGGAGCCCGGCGAGCGGTCGCCTGACGATCGCGGCGCCTCCAGCAGGGCCGCGCAGCGGCTCGCCCCCGGCGACCCGCCGCCCTCCTGAAGCGGCATGCCCGCGGGAGCGACGCGCGCGATCTACGCGCTCTGCCTTCTTCCTTCCACCGCGAGCCGCGGCCCCCCTCTCTCGGCCGCCCCCGCGCGAGCGCGACGCGTGCCCCGGTCCGAGCGCGCGACGCGCTCCAGGCCGTCGCCCTCGATGAGCGCGCTCGCGCGCCATCTCATGAGCGCGCTCGCGCGCCATCTCATGAGCGCGCTCGCGCGCCATCTCATGAGCGCGCTCGCGCGCCATCTCATGAGCGCGTCGCGCGGCATTCCATGCGCGCGTCGCGCGGGGCTCCGCGCATCGCTCGATTCTATAAGTGCTCTTCGCGAGCCCCGGAGACATCGATTCATGGATATCCATCCATCGCGGTGAGCCTTTATCCCTTCTCCCGGAGACAGCAAGTCTCGCCTCTGTAACCGGTTCGCCACAATGCCCGCATAGCGTCCGCGCCCATGAAAACCACGCTCCCTCGGAGCCGCGCGGTGACCGCGCGGCTCATCTCCGCCGTTTTTCTCGCGCTCGGCGCGCCCGGGCTCGCGGCGTGCGCCGCCCCGGCGGACGACGTCGCGGATCCTGCCGAGCTGCCGGCCCCCGGCGCCGTCGATGTCGTCCAGCCGCTCAAGCTGTCCGAGCGCGCCCGCGTGCCCGAGAAGGAGCCGGGGTTCGTCGCCGCGGAGCTCGGGGAGCGCGAGATCGTCATCACCCACGACGGCAGCCTGCCGCCTTTCGCCGCGGGCGACGTGCTCGGCGGCACGCAGGGAGGCGGCTACCTCGCCCGCGTCGTGCGCGTCCGCGCGCTCGACGCGGCGCGGGTCGCGCTCGAGACGACGCCCGCCGACCTCACGGAGTTCATCACCGAAGGGCACGTCCACGTCCACTACGACGCGCGCGAATACGCGCAGGCCATCGACGAGCACCTCGCGCGCGTCCGCGAGCTCGGCCTGGAGGGCGACGAGCCGATCGCGAGCCAGGCGGAGGCCCTGAAGATCGCGTCCGGCGCCTCCATGAAGCTCTTCGAGCTCTCCTCGGCCTCTCTCCCGGCCTCGTGCGGGGTCACCGCGCACGGGACGGCGGCGCTCGACGTCACGGCCGAGCTCTCTCCGGTGCTCGACTTCGAGGTCCACGTCGGCCCGCGCGGCGGGGTCAACCCGGTCCCGGAGCTGAAGCAGCTCCGCTTCGTCGCCTCTGGCAGGCTCGACGTGAGCGCAACGCTCCAGGGCTCCGGCACGGTCACGGGGAGCTGCACGGTCGATCTCCTCGAGCTCGCCGGGGGCGTCCCGAGCGTGCCGCTGCCGACGCTGACGTTCTGGGTGGGGCCCGTGCCCATCGTCGTCACGACGAACGTCGTGCCGAGGGCGACGGCCGATGTGGGGCTGTCGTTCACGGCCGCCGAGGTGGAGGCCGAGGCGCAGACGACCGCCGAGATCGAGGCCGGGGTCGATTACAAGAACGGGAAGTGGCGCACGATCTGGGAGCCCTCGTGCTCGGCCTCGGGGACGGCCTCGATCGGGGCGCCCGGCGCGATCACGGCGTCCGGCAAGGTGAGCGCCGGCGCGGAGCTCCGGGCGCGCCTGTACGGCATCCTCGGCCCGAACGTCGGAGTCCAGGCGTACGCGCGCGTCAGCGCGGAGACCGCGCCGCCCTACTGCTCGTACGACGCGCGGGTCGACGGCGGCGTGCGCGCCTACGCCGAGGCGGAAGCCGGCGTGTCGGTCGGCCCGCTGAACCTGACGTTCAAGCGCCTCGATCTCGTCGATCTCGATCTCCTGCGCTTCGACGCGCCGCTCGCCTCGGGCAAGCTCCGCGACGCGCCCGAGTGCGACGCGGAGCCGTGATCGCGCCGGCCGTCATCGCGTCGGCCTCCCGGCCGGGAGGCCCGGCGCGCCCCGCCCCCCGCGGCGCGCGCGCTCGCCGGGCTCAGGGGTCCGCGCACGCCACATAATCGCACGACGCCTCGTTCACGCACTCCTCGGTTCGCTCCACGAGGCCTTCTCCCTCGAGGCCGAGGCACGCGGTCTCACAGCTGGTCTTGCTCGGCGGCGGGTCCCCTTTCTCTTCCGCGCAGAGGATGCGGTGCTTGCAGAGCTCACTGCACGCGTGCAAGTTGTCTTCGTCCTTGCACCCCGCGGCAAAGAGGCCGAGAGCGGCGATGACGAGGGGGATCGATCGGAGTCCTGCGTTCTTCATGGGCAGCTCATCTCGGTTGTGGGGCGCTCCCCGGCGGGCGACCCGCTGCCGACCGGCAGACCGGGTCAGCGCACGAGAAGGCGAGCGCGCGATCCGGCAGGATCGCGGCGCGTTGCAAACGGCCTGCAGGCCTCACCATGAGGCCACGCCTCGGCGCCCAGCATAGACGAATCCCATGCCGCCGCCCACGGCGCGGACGCCCGCGGCACGACCCCGCGCGGCGGAGCCACGCCCGCGCCGCGCCGTCTCCGCGCGCCGCTATCTCCCTCTGCGCGGCGCGCTGTCTCCCTCCGCGCGGCGGCGCAGAGGGAGACAGCGCGCCGAGCTCGGCGCCGCGCCGGCCTGCCGCACTGGCTCGATGCGCAGGACGTGGTACATTGTGTCATGGGCGTCTCGACGCGCCCTCCACGATCCACGCAGAATGTCGTCCAAGGAATCCGATACCCTGCTCGGGGCCGATCCAGCCCAGCGGCCGGATCGCGAGAAGCCCGAGTCCACGCGGCTTCCTCTCGTGCTCGTGGTCGACGAGGACAGGGGCCTCTGGCAGCCGCTCGGCGCCCTCCTCGCGGAGCGATATCGCCTCGTCGTGTGCGCCTCGGCCCTGGACGGGGTCGCCGCGTTCACCGAGGACACCTGCGCCGTGATCATCGATGTGCGGATGTCGGGGCAGGACGGCTTCTGGGTCTGCGACCAGATCCGCAAGGTGCAGCCGGAAGTCCCCGTGATCTTCTATTCGCCGTATCAGGACGAGAAGGACTCGTTCGAGGTCATCAACGCGCACCGGCCGTTCGCGTACGTCGACAAGCAGGGCGCCGCGCAGAGGCTCCTCGACGCCCTCGAGAAGGCGACGCGGATCTTTCAGAGCACGCTCCGCAGCAGGCGGATCATCGAGCGGCTCCAGCGCCGCCGGCAGGAGGCGGTCTGAGCCAGCAAACGAGCGAGGCGCGCCCGCGCGACGACCGGCGAGATCTGTGGCGCACGCTGGTCCAGCTGGTGCTCAGCCTGGGCGCGCTCTTCGGGCTCATCGCGCTGGCGGCGCACCTCGCGCGCGACCAGCTCGACGCGCTCGGCCGCGGGTTCGTGCAGCGCTTCGGCCTCGCCGGGATGTTCGTCGGCACCTACCTCGCCGACGCGTTCTCGTTCCCGATCCCGCCGCAGTTCTACATGCTGACGGCGATCACCTCGGGAGGCCCGCAGGTCGCGCCCATGATCGCGATCTCGGCGGCCTCGCTCCTCGCCGGCTGCACGGGATACCGGCTCGCCGGCCACCTCGCGCGCTTCCGCATCTTCGCGGCGCGCCTCGAGCGGACGCGGCCCAAGATCGATCGGCTGTTCGACCGTTACGGGTACTGGGCCATCGCCGTCGGGAGCGTCTCGCCGGTCCCCTTCTCGATGCTCTGCTACCTGTCGGGGCTGTACCGGATCCCGCCGCGCTACTTCTTCACCATGGTGCTGTTCCGGGTGCCTCGCCTCCTCATCTTCTACGCGCTCATCCGGATGGGATGGAGCCAGTGAGGCCGGAGGCGTGAGCCCCTACCTGGGGCTCTCCGCCTCCTCGGACGGGTTCACCCGGACGCGCTCCAGGATCTGATCGACCATGCCGAGATCGATCCCGGAGCGCTCCACCACGTTCCTGGAGAACAGCCGAGTCGCCTCCTTCGCGAGCTCCTCGTCCGGGAGGAACGGCCGCGCGGGCGACCGCGGCGCCGGCAGGCCGATCTCCTTTTCGAGCTCGGAGATCGCCCGGATCATCTCCTGGTAGCAGGCGGAGGCGATCTGCACGGAGAACGGGAACACCTGGACATTGCCGCGGCCGGCGCGCACGGCGTGCAGCGTCGCGGCGGCCTGCTCGGCGAACTGCCGACTCCCGAACGCGTTGGCCATCTGCGCGTACATCGCGATGGACTCCTGGTCCGCCGCGAGGTCCTCCTCGCGCGTGCGCGGCGCCCCGGACCCGGGCGCCGAGGACCACCGGACGATCATCCGCGCGTAGTCGTCGAGCGCGCGCCGCTGGAGGGCCAGCCGCTCCAGGAGCGCCTCCCGCCGCTGTCGCAGGAGCTCCGCCCTCTCCTCGTGCTCGGCCCGGCGCTCCGCGCTGAGATCTGCCGATCTGCGCGCCACGTAAGCGCCGATAAAGAGGGCGACGCCGTTGCTAACAGCGATGAAGAGCATCTCCAAAATCTTGGGATCCATGCCGTTCTCAAGACTTCTATCACGTTCGCGCTGAACGCAGAGATATGCCGCATGACGCGAAGAAAAGTTGGCCACCGCCCTCCCCCCGTGCAGGTGCGTGGCCATCCCACAGGCGGCCGCGGCGCAGGCGCCCGCCGGCGAGCTCGCCGCGCGACCGCGCCCCGCTCCGCCGCGACGCGCGTCGTCGGCGCCGCGCGCGTCGTCGACGCCGCGGACGCGGCGCGGCGCCGGCGGCGATGCGCGCGGCGGGCGTGATACGATGTTCGTATGACCGGCTCACTCGACGGAGGCGCGGGCCCGCACCTCGCCGGGCTGGAGGGCCCGCTGCGCGAGGCGCTGGAGAGGAGCCTCGCCGACCGGCTCGCGCGCCGCCCCGGGGCGGAGCTCAACCTGGACAACGCGTTCTGGGGCGCCCCCGAGCCCCGCGATCTCGGCGAGGCGCTCACCCGGTTCGGGCCGACGTGCGTCAACGTGGTGGCGCGCATCTTCGAGCGCATCCGCGATATCGACCCCACGCTCGGGCTGTGGGCGCAGATCAGGTATCTGCGCAACGTGTGGGTCGGCGGGAGCGCGGGATTCAAAGCGGTCTACGCCGAGCCGGCGGCGATGCGCGAGCGCCTCGACGGCCAGTTCGCCGGGACGGGCGGCCGCCGCATGGCGCGCGACACGATCCTCGGCGGGATCGAGCACCAGCGAGGCCCGCTGCTCGGCGCCCTCGCGGGGAGCATGGGCTCGCTGCTCCGGGGCGGCGAGCCGCTCGACGCGGACAGCTGGCGCGAGGTGCACCGGCCCGATCAGGAGGCGGTGCACATCTGCGTGGGCAAGCGCGAGCCGCGGCTGCCGGAGCTCGACGACATCCACCTCGACTGGAGGTCGCCGGTCGTTGGCGTCGACGAGGCGACCCGCCGCTGCCGGTACGGCCTCTTCATCGGCGTGGTCCACTGGGCGCAGGCGCGGTTCGGGCTCGGCAATCCGGTGTTCCCCTTCCAGAGCATCGACGATCGGGTCGCCGCCCTCGACGGCCGGGGCGACGCGCCGGCGCGCTGGGCCGATTTCGCGGCGCGCTGGCGCGAGGCGCGGTGGGCGCTCGCGGTGCGCGGCAAGGCCGGCGCGGAGGAGGCGCTGCGGTGGCTCCGCGCGTGCGACGAGGCGGCCCCGGCGCCGGCAGAGAGCGGCTGAGGGGCCCATGCCTTACCCCGCTCCCGACGGCACCGAGCTGGTCGAGCACCTCGGCGCAGGCGCCACGTTCGACGTGGCGCTGGTCCGGCTCGGAGGCCCGCCGCCCGGCCCAACGCTCGGCCCCACGCTCGGCCCCACGCTCGGCCCAACGCTCGTGTGCAAGCGCCTCGCCCCCGCCGCCCTCCGCGCGCACGCCGGGCGGGCCGCCATGGTCCGCGAGGCGAAGGCGCTCTCGCTCGCCCGGCACCCTGCCCTGCCCGCGCTCGCGCGCGTCGGCGCCGATCGCCACGGCCCCTTCCTCCTCGAGAGCCGGCGCGAGGGCGCCTCGCTCCGCAACGTGCTCGACGGATGGCGCGGCCGCGACCGCCCGCCGCCCGCGTCGCTCGTCGTCCACGTCGTCCGGGCCGCCATCGAGACCCTCGCCGAGCTCCACGAGCTCGAGGACGCCGCGGGCCCGATCGGCTTCGTCCACGGCGATCTCGGCCCCGATCACGTGCTGCTCGGGCCGCTCGGCGACATCGGCCTCGTCGACCTCGGCGCCGCGCGGTTCCGCGGCATGGATCCCGATCTCGAGACCGCCGACCGGGGCACCGTCCCGTTCGTCGCCCCCGAGATCGCCCGCGGCGAATCGCCGCCGACCGCGCGCGGCGACGTCTACGCCATGGCGGCGACCCTCGTCGCCTTCGCCACCGGCGCGCCGCTCACGCGCGCGGGCGAGCAGGCCGCGATGCTGGTCGAGATCGGCGAGTCGGGCCTCCGCCTCGACGCGCTCGCCGCCGCGGGCGCGCTCTCGCCGGGGCAGCGCCGGGCGCTCGCCCGCGCCCTCGACCGCGATCCGGAGCGGCGCGTCGCGAGCGCGCGGGCGCTGCTCGACGCCTTCGACGCGGCCGCCCCGCGCGGCTAGCGACGCGGCCGCCCCGCGCGGCCAGCTCAGGCCCAGGAGCGCGGCCGGCTCGCGCGCGCCCGGCCCTCGCGCGCGCCAAAACCGTGGACGCACGCGGCCCGTGGGATAAGTCTCGATCCGCATGAAGCCCCACCTAGGTCACGACAGGCTCGCCCTCGACACGCTCGCCATCCACGCCGGCCAGCCGCCGGATCCGACGAGCGGCGCGGTCATGACGCCGATCGTCCTCGCGAGCACGTTCGCGCAGGAGCGGCCGGGCCAGCACAAGGGGTTCGAGTACTCGCGCAGCGGCAACCCCACCCGCAAGGCGCTCGAGGAATGCCTCGCCGCGCTCGAGGGCGGTCGCCACGGCTTCGCCTTCGGCAGCGGCTCCGCGGCGACCGCCACGCTGCTCCACACGCTCCGGCCCGGCGATCACGTGCTCTCGGGCGACGACGTCTACGGCGGCACCTTCCGGCTCTTCGACAAGGTCATGCGGCCGATGGGCATCGCCTCGACCTCGGTCGACATGAGCGACCTCGACGTCGTCCGCAAGGCCCTCACCCCGGCCACGCGGATGATCTGGATCGAGACCCCGACGAACCCGATGCTCAAGATCTTCGACATCGCCGGGATCGCGGAGATCGCGCGCGCGCACGGGGCGCTGCTCGTCGTCGACAACACGTTCGCCACGCCGGTGCTCCAGCGGCCGCTCGACCTCGGCGCCCACGTCGTGGCGCACTCGACCACGAAGTACCTGAACGGGCACTCGGACGCCGTCGGCGGCGCGCTCATCACCTCGGAGGACGCGCTCGCCGAGCGGGTCGCGTTCCTGCAGAACGCGCTCGGCGCCGTGCCGAGCCCGTTCGATTGCTACCTCGTGCTCCGCGGGATCAAGACGCTCGGCGTGCGCGTGCGCCAGCAGTGCGCGTCGGCCGCGCTCATCGCCGGCAGGCTCGCCGAACACCCCGCCGTCCAGGCCGTGAACTACCCCGGCCTGCCCACGCACGCCGGCCACGCGCTCGCCGCGCGGCAGATGCGCGCGCCCGGCGCGATGATCTCGTTCGTCGTGCGCGGCGGCCTCCCCGTCGCCTCGCGGTTCCTCGAGCGGCTCGCGATCTTCGCCTGCGCCGAGAGCCTCGGCGGCGTCGAGTCGCTCGCCGAGCACCCCGCCATCATGACCCACGCCTCCGTGCCCGCGGCGGCGCGGGAGGCGCTCGGCATCGCCGACGGCCTCCTCCGGCTCTCGGTCGGCCTGGAGGGCAGCGAGGACCTCTGGAACGACGTCGCGCAGGCGCTGGAGGACGCGCAGGCGCTGGCGCCCCGCGCCTGATCGCGCGCGCCGGTCGCGGCCGCTCGCGCTCGCCGCGCGGTCGCGCGGGACGCAGGGAGGCGGGGCGCGGCCGCCGTTTGATCGGGGGCCCTCGAATACGATAGAAGCGAGGTGCGGCCTCGGGGCCGCCATCCACCACCGGAGCTTGCCATGAGTCTCGCCCGCCTCGGCTTCGTGCCCGTGCTCGGCCTTCTACCCCTGCTCGGCTTCGGCTGCAGCGACCCGGCGCCGCCCACCCCGCGCGCCGCCTACTCCCTGAACTTCGTCAAACCGGGCGCCAGCTGCAACGTGGGGGGGCACTCGGAGGTCCTCGGCGAGGTGACCGCGGCCCGGCGGCTCCGGGTGGTCGCCGACGGCGACGAGGGCGCCTCGGTCGACTGCACCGTGACCGGCTCGGGCTCCTTCGACGTCTCGGCGACGCTCAAGAACAGCGCGACCGCCACGCAGGTCCGCATCAAGATCGTGGACATCAGCCCCGGGGCGACGAAGGAGATGCCCGCCAGCGGCAGCGTCAGCTTCTCGTCGGCGAAGACGAGCGGCACCACCTTCACCTCCACGACCGACGAACAGTGCCAGTTCTGGTTCGACGCGGAGAGCGAGCAGGGGGTCGACGCGGGCAAGATCTGGGTCGTCTTCGAGTGCCCGTCCGTGACCGACGGCCAGTACACCTGCGAGATCCGGCGGGGCGCCCTCGCCCTCGACAGCTGCGGGAGCTGAGCCGACCGGGGCGCGCGGGGGGCTGAGCGCGCCCCCCCGCGCGTCGGCGCTTCGCGGGGCGCGCGGCCGGGACGCGCGGGCGCAGGCCGCGCCGCTCGCGCGTCAGCTCTTCTCGGAGCGTGAGGCCGACGCCGCCGGGACCGTCGACCGCTCGCCCATGTTGACCTGCTGCGAGTCGGCGGGCGGGCCGATCGTCGCGCTGTTCGGGAGCTCGGCCTCGTCCTGCTCGTCGATCCGGATCACGAGCGCCGTGATGTTGTCCTCGCCGCCGTTCTCGTTGGCCTTGGCGATGAGGCGGCGGCACATCTCCGGCACCTCCTCGGTCGAGCTCACGATCTGGAGGATCTGATCGTCCGAGAGCATCCCGCTCAGGCCGTCCGAGCAGAGCAGGTAGACGTCGCCGGGCTGCGGCTCGTCGCTGATCAGGTCCACCGCGACGCTGTCGTTCATCCCGAGCGCGCGGGTGATGACGTTGCGCGGGAGCTCGGCCCGCTGCTCCTCGGTGAGCTCGGGCATCGCCATGATGTAGTCGTTGAAGAGCGAGTGATCGCGCGTGAGCTGGCTGATCGAGCCCTTGCGGACGCGGTACGCGCGGCTGTCGCCGACGTGGCCGACGTAGATGCGGTTCTTCTTCTTCGAGAAGAGCGCCCCCACGACCGTCGTGCCCATCCCGGCGCAGTCGCGCGACCGGATGCTGCGCTCGAAGATCTGGCGGTTGGCGACCCGGATGCCCGCCTGGAGCCGGTTCTCTTCCTCCGACAGGCTGGTGTCGAAGTGGAATGGCCAGGTGGCGTCCTCCCGCGACGTGGACCGGAAGAAGTCCGCGATGGACTCGGTCGCCAGCCTGCTCGCTACGTCCCCCGCGCGGTGGCCCCCCATGCCGTCCGCGACGATGAACAGGTCATACTCCGACAGGACGGCGTAGCTGTCCTCGTTGTGGTCGCGTTGGAGACCAACGTCCGTCATTCCTGAAGCGATCGCTCGCATAACCTCGGGAATCCTTGAGACGGCTCCGGGCCTTTGGCTTCGAGCACCAACCGTTTCATGCTACCGAAAACCTGTCAAGCAGGGCCTCTCGCACCGTAATGGACGTCATCAGACGTCCACTCGCCGACCTTCCTGATCCTACCGACTCGGACCGGGGGGACCGCAAGCCTCTTTTTCATTGAACGCTTCATTGTCGGCCCAGGCGTCGGTCCGGCGCCGGCGCGCGGGCTCAGCCCCCGGCCCCGCGCCGGCAGGACTGCGAGGCGCCTCCGGGCCGTCCTCGTCGAGGACGAGCCGCGCGCGGCCGTGCGCGGCGCCACCGCTCACGCCGGGCGGCGCCCGGCGGCCGCGGACCACGCGCCCCCCTCGCCCGGAGACCCGGGCCCATCACGCGAAGGCCAGGGACGCCGCGTCGCGCGGTCCGGCCTTCGCTCGGCCGCCGGCACCGCGGCGGCCCCGCTCACACGTCCAGGATGTCTTTTTCCTTTGTCGCGATCACCGTGTCGACCTGCCTCGTCCCCTCGGCCACCACGTCCTCGACCTTCTTCTTCGACCGGTCGGCCTCGTCGCCGCTGACCTCGCCGTCCTTCTCGAGGGTGTCGATCATCTCGTTGGCGTCTCGACGATGCTTCCGGATGGCAACTTTACAGTCCTCTCCGTTCTTCTTGGTGAGCTTCACCATCTCGCGGCGCCGCTCCTCGGTCAGCGGCGGGATCGGAAGCCGGATGAGATCCGCGTCCACCTGGGGGTTCAAGCCGAGATCGCTCTCCCGGATCGCCTTCTCGATCGCCTTCACCTGGTTCTTCTCCCAGGGCTTGACCGTGATGAGCCGGGGCTCCGGCACGGACACCGTGGCCATCTGCACGATCGGCGTCTGCACGCCGTAGTAATCGACGCGGATGCCGTCGAGCATGGCCGCGTTGGCGCGCCCGGTGCGCACCTTCGCCAGGTCTCGCCGGAGAGCTTCGATGGCCTTGTCGATCCCTTCGCGCAGCTCCTTGATGACGTCCTCGAGCATGATCCGGCTTCCTCCGTGTGGGGCTCGCCCAGCCCGCCCTCTTCGCGGGCGGGCGCGGAGCTTACCGCGTATTTCTGGGCCGGCGGAGAAATCGATCCGCCCGGGCGCCGCCGGCGTCGCGGCCGGACGAACGATCGCCTCCGTCTGGGCGTGGGGCGCGGCGGCGCGGGCGGCAGGGCGCCCCCTTTCGGGACGGCGGATGGCAGGGCGCCGCCGGCGGACCGCGGAACGCCGCCGGCGGACCGCGGCAGTCCGCGCGGCGGGGGCCGCGCCGGCGGCCGGGCGGCGCCACCTCCGCTGTCACGGTCGCGCCGAGCTGTAGTAACTCTGGGAGGCAGGGCGACCCGATGCGCGATCTGGACTGGAACAGCTTCGACGTCCTCGTCGTCGACGACGAGCAGGACAACCTCGATGCGTTCCGGTTCGCCTTCAGGAAGTCGTTCAAGCTCCATTACGCGCTGGGCGGCGCCGAGGCCCTCTCGCTCCTCGAGCGGCTCGATCCTGCGGTGATCGTCGCGGACCAGCGGATGCCGGGGATGAGCGGTATCGAGTTCCTCAAGCAGGCGAAGGAGCGGCGGCCCGACGCCGCGGGCGTGCTGCTCACCGCCTACGCGGACATGACCGTGCTCATCGATGCGGTCAACTCGGGGGCGGTCGACCGCTACGTCCAGAAGCCCTGGAACTCGAAGGAGCTCGCCGTCGTCCTCCGGCAGGCGATCGCCGGCGTCGCGACCGTCCGCGAGAACCGGCGGCTGCGGGAGCAGCTCGCCCACTACGCCGGCTACCTCGAGCGCGAGCAGCGCGACCCGATCGATTTCGGGGAGATCGCCGGCGAGAGCGAGGCCATGCGCGAGGTCGCCGCCCGGATCGGCGAGGTGGCGAAGGCGGCGACGCACGTGCTGATCGAGGGCGAGGAGGGGGCGGAGAAGGAGGTCGTCGCCCGGGCGATCCACGTGGGCTCGCCGCGGGAGGAGCAGCCGTTCGTCAAGGTGACGTGCGCCGCGTTCCGGGGCGACGCGCTCGAGCGCGAGCTGTTCGGCTGGCGGCGGGGCGCCTTCGACGGCGCGTTCACCGAGCGAGCCGGCCGGCTCGAGCTCGCCCACCGGGGGACGATCTACCTCGACGAGCCGGCGCCGCTCACGCCCTCGCTCCAGGCGCGGCTGCTCCGCGTGCTCACCGACGGCGAGGTCGAGCGGCTCGGGTCGACCGAGACCACCCGCGTCGACGTGCGCGTCGTGCTGTCGCTCACGCCCGGCATCGAGGAGGCGTGGGCGCGCGCGGACGTCCTGCCCGAGCTCGTCTCCCGGCTCTCGGTGTTCCCGCTGCGGCTGCCGCCGCTCCGGGAGCGGCGCGAGGACATCCGCGCCCTCGCCGAGCACTTCCTGCGCAAATACGCGCGCCGCAACGCGCGCGCGGCCACGTCGCTCTCGGACGAGGCGATCGCCAAGCTCACGGCCTACGCGTGGCCGGGGAACACGCGCGAGCTGGAGAACGTCGTCGAGCGCGCCGCCATCCTCTCCCGCGGCGACGTGATCCTGCCCGAGCACCTCGCGTTCACCGCGCGCCCCCAGCCGACCGAGCCGCCCGCCCGGCCGCCGAAGGCCGCGGACCCGGAGGCGGACGCGGCCGGAAAGGCGCTCGCCGCGCCGGCGTCGTCGCGGCCGAAGCTCGACCTGAGCTCGCAGCTCGACGACATCGAGCGGCGGGAGCTCCTCGCCGCCCTCGAGCGCTGCGGCGGGAACAAGGCAGAGGTCGCGCGCCAGTTCGGCATGCAGCGCACGACCCTCTATTACCGGCTGAAGCGGCTCGGCATCGACACGTGACGCCTCCCGAGGATCGCGCGGCTCGCGGCCGTCGGCGGCAGCGCGCGGCGCCCCCTCGCCTGTCGACGCGGGCGGCGACTTGCGGCAGATTGCGGCGGCATGCTGAGGGTCGGTGAGCTCGCGCCGGAGATCGACAAGCTGGCCACGGACGGCCAGCGCTTCGTGCTGTCCCGGCAGGGCGGGCTCTGCACGGTCGTGTTCTTCTTCCCGAAGGCGTTCACGCCCGGATGCACCGTGGAGACCCGGCAGTTCCGCGACAACCACGCCGAGCTCGCGCTCGCCGGCGCCAGCCTCGTCGGCATCAGCACCGATGATCACCGGACCCAGTGCCGGTTCGCCGCGTCGCACAAGGTCCCTTTCCCGATGATCGCCGACGACGACCGCGGCGTGTGCCGCGCCTACGGCGTCCTCTGGCCGCTCATCGGCGTCGCCCGGCGGGTCACCTACGTCAT
The DNA here is from genome assembly GCF_028553905.1 of Sorangium sp. So ce836. Taxonomy (NCBI): domain Bacteria; kingdom Pseudomonadati; phylum Myxococcota; order Polyangiales; family Polyangiaceae; genus Sorangium; species Sorangium sp. So ce836. Next base: position 10,405,365 of record NZ_CP102233.1, read on the forward strand.
CGCGCCCGACCTGCGCGTCGCGGCGGTGTTCCATCACGAGCTCCAGGCCTCGAAGCACCGCGACGACGTGCTCGCGTTCGTCGACGAGCGCTTCCGGGCGGCGCGCCCCCCCGCGATCCCGGCCGCCCCGCGCGGCCAGCGCGCGCCGTCGGACCGGCCGCCGTCCGACGTCGCCCCGCAGGCCTCGCCTGCCGTGAGCGCGCCCGCCGCCGCCTCGCCGGGCGGGCCGCCCGACAGCGATGCCCCGCCCTCCGGGACGCCCGCCCCGCCGGGCCACCCTTCCTGACGGCGCGCTCGTCCGCGCGCCGGACGCCCGCCGGAGACCCGAGTGCCCACCACGCGCCCCACGCCCGAGCCGCCCGCCCCCCGCGACGGAGCCGCGCTCCTCGAAGGAGCGCCGCCGCTGCCGCGCGACTTCTACGCGCGCCCCCCGCTCGTCGTCGCGCGGGCGTGCATCGGCAAGGTGCTCGTCCACAGGACGCCCGAGGGCACCGCCGCCGGACGCATCGTCGAGACCGAGGCCTACCGCGGTCCGGAAGATCTCGCCGCGCACAGCGCCGGAGGGCGGCGGACAGTGCGGACGGAGATCATGTTCGGCCCGGCGGGCTACGCGTACCTGTTCATGCTCTACGGCATGCACTGGGCGTTCAACATCGTCGTGGCCTCGGAGGGGGAGCCGCACGTGGTGCTCGTCCGCGCGATCGAGCCCGTGCTCGGGCTCCCGCTCATGAGCCGACGGCGGGGCGTCGCGCCCGGGCGGGTCGAGCTGACCAACGGTCCTGGGAAGCTCTGCAAGGCGCTGGGGCTCGATCGCTCCGCCTACGGGATGGATCTCTGCGGAGCCCAGCTCTCGCTGCTCCCCGGCGCGGCGGGGCGCATCGGTAGGTCACCTCGCATCAACGTGGACTACGCAGGTGCGTGGGCCAAGAAACCGTGGCGCTTCTACGAGCGCGGCAATCGCTATGTATCGGTTTCGCCTCGCCATTGAGCCGGCGTGAGGGCGCGAGCCGCTCGAAGCGCTCGCGCCCGGGCCCAGGATCGCGCGAGAATGGCCGCATGGGATTCTGGCCTTTCGGGAGCCGCGAGCCTGCCAACGTCGAGAGCGCCTCGCAGGTCGTCACGACGGCCACGCGCCGCGAGACCGTCAGGGGAAAGTTGACACTCTATTTCAAGGCCCCGCAGACGCAGAGCGCCGCGAGCAAGGCCGCGGAGCGGTGCGCGCAGATCGCCGGAGACCTGCTGCGCGAGACCGGCGAGCAGGAGCCGCTCCTCGGCAGGGAGGCCGAGCTCGCCGCGGCGATCGCCGCCCGCGCGCCGCGCGGCGTACCGGCGCTGCGCGCGATCGAGCTCGCGTCGCTGCACGTCGTGACCGACCGCACCACGCAGTCGCGGCGCAACCGGCTGACCCCGGTGCCGCCGCTCGCCGCGGATCCGCTGCGGAGCGCCGGCACGCGCGCGCCGTCGAGCCGGCCGCCGCCGGGCGGCCTGCACGCCGGCGCGCCGCCGCCGCCGAGCAGCCGCGGCGTCGGACAGCTGCCGAGCCCGCCGCCGGGCCTCGGCCACGGCTCGCCGTCGAGCATCCCCCCGTCCAGCGTGCGCTCGCCGCCGAGCTCGGGCGCTTACCGCCTCCGCGGCGCGGGGGTCGGCAACGGGCGCGGGTCGAGCCCGGGGCTCATCGGCTCGCCCCCCACGGTCATCGCCGCCGCGCTCGCGCCGCTCCTGCGCGACGCGTCGACGCGGCTGCTCCTCGGGTGCTTGCGCGCGCACGACCTGATCATCGTGCGCCGCGTCGCGATCGATCCGGGCGCGGCGGAGCAGATGGCGGCGCTCCTGCCGGCGTCGGAGGCGCCGCCGGGCGAGCTCGAGGCGAGCCGGGCCGCCGAGCTCTCCCGGTGGCACGCGGTGCTCGGATCGCCCGTGATCAGCCAGCTGCGCACCGAGTCGTGCACGATCAGCGCGCAGAAGGCCCGGATGGCGCTGAGCACCGCGTCCATCCCGCCGGGCCTCGTGGGCGAGCTCGTCGACGCGCTCTGCCGCACCGCCTTCCCGGGCCTCGCGCTGTCGAGCGCCCACATCGATCGCTACGTGGAGCACGATCTGAGCGAGCTGGCGGCCGAGAGCGTGGCGCGCATCCTCCGGCACCCGAACTCGAAGCAGCTGCGGCTCGCGCTCGGCCCGCTGCTCGACGCGGTGCAGAGCGACATGGACGCCATCTCCAGCCTCGCGAAGGCCTCGCTGGGCAGCGCCCCGTGAGGCCGGCGCTCCCCCCCGGCGCGCGTTCCCTTCGCCGCCAGCTTTCGCTAGTTTCTTCGAGGGCTTTCGCTAAAAAGGCCGAGGTGCGACACCATGGTCCGTTCGATGCTCCCTCCTCCGCCCGGCGGCCGCGCCGCGGCGGCCTCCTGCTGCTCGTCGCGCTGCTCTGCGCGTGCGGGTCGGCCGAGCCTGCGGTCCCGCCGCCCGCGCAGCCCGGGGCGAAGGAGCCCGTCGTGAGCGCGGCCGACGCGCGGCCCGGCGCGGGCGACGCGGCGGCCGGCGCCGAGCAGGCGCTCGCGGCGCTGTCGGCGCGCGTGCTCGAGGAGTACCTGCGCGACGAGCCGGTCCGCGCCACCGAGGCCGGGGACCACCGGTACGACGGCGCGTGGCCCGACATCACCGAGCAGGGCGAGGCGGCGCGCCGGCGCACGATCGAGCGCGCGCTGTCGGAGCTCACCGCGCTGCCGCTCGATCGGCTCGGCCTCCAGAGCCGCGTCGACGCGGCGATGATCGACAACCAGCTGCGCTCCTGGCTGTTCGCGATCGACGAGCTCCGCGAGGCGACGTGGAACCCGATGATCGCCACCGGCCTCGTCGGAGACGGGCTCGACCCGCTGATCACGCGGAGCTTCGCGCCGCTCGAGGAGCGCATGCGGAGCCTCGAGGGCCGCCTCTCGGGCATCCCTGCGCTCGTCCGGAGCGCGCAGCAGCGCCTCACGGGGGCGCCGCCGCGCATCCACACCGAGACGGCGATCGCGCAGAACCAGGGGCTCATCGCGCTCTGCAAGGCCGAGCTCCCGGCGCTGTTCGCGTCCGCCCCCGCCCAGAAGGCCGAGCTCGAGGCGGCGGCGAAGGCCGCCGCGGCGGCGCTCGAGGGCTTCCAGGCGTTCCTCGAGAAGGACCTGCTCCCGCGGAGCAACGGCGACTTCCGGCTGGGCCGCGCGCGCTTCGAGAAGAAGCTCCGCTTCGCGCTGGACGACGCGTCCGTCGACATCGACGGCGTGGTGACGAGCGCCCGCGCGCTGCTCGCGGCGACGCACGCCGAGATGCTCGAGACCTCGCGGGAGCTCTGGCCGGAGCTCTTCGGGAAGCAGCCGTTCCCGAGGGTCGAGGCGCAGGACGAGAAGATGGCGGCGATCCGGAAGGTCCTCGACGCGATCGCGGCCGATCGCCCGACGAACGCCACCATCGTGAAGGCGTCGGAGAGGCTGCTCGCCGAGGCGACCGACTTCGTGCGCAAGCGCGACCTCGTGCGCGTGCCGGAGGAGCCCTGCCGGGTGATCGAGATGCCGGAGTACCGCCGCGGGGTCGCGATCGCCTACTGCGACGCGTCCGGGCCGCTCGAGGCGAAGCAGGAGACGGTCTTCGCGATCGCGCCGACACCGAAGGACTGGCCGAAGGCGCGCGTCGACTCGTTTTACCGCGAGTACAACATGAGCATGCTCGCCGACCTCACCATCCACGAGGCGATGCCGGGCCACTTCCTGCAGCTCATGCACAACAACGCGTTCCCGTCGAAGTTCCGCGCGGTCTTCTCGAGCGGCCCGTTCGTCGAGGGGTGGGCGGTCTACACCGAGTGGCTGATGGCCCACCACGGCTTCGGCGGCCCGAAGGTGCGGATGCAGCGCCAGAAGATGGTGCTGCGCATGGCGGCGAACGCCATCATCGACCACGGGGTGCACGCGGGCGCGATGGACGAGAAGGAGGCGATCGCGCTCATGACGCGGGACGCGTTCCAGGAGGAGGGCGAGGCCGTCGGCAAGTGGCGGCGCGCCCGGCTCACGAGCGCGCAGCTCACGACGTACTTCCACGGCTTCACCGAGATGATGCGCCTGCGCGCCGAGCACCAGGGCAAGCCGGGCTTCACCGAGCGCGCCTACCACGACCGGCTGCTCAGCCACGGCTCGCCCTCGGTGCGACACCTCCGGGCGCTGCTCTCGGAGTAGGCCCGCCGCCGCGGCGCAGAGCGGCGCGTGCCGCTCTGCTACCGGGGGTTGACTACACCGGGTTGATGGAGCCGCCGAGCTCGACGAAGCGCGTCTTGGGGAACGCCTTCGCGCAGGCCTCGAGCTGCCATTCGCCCTTGAAGAGCACGACCGCGTTGCCGTGCACGTCGAGGGCGCCGTAGCCGTAGAGGTTCGACTCGAGCTCGGCGAGGGGCACCGGCTCGCCCTCGACCCAGCGCGCCAGGCTGAACGAGAGCCGCTCGATCCGGGCGTCGACGCCGTACTCGGCCGCGAGCCGGTGCTTCACGACGTCGAACTGGAGCTCGCCCACGACCCCGAGGATCGCCTCGCCCTCGCGCCCCTCGGGCGGCCGGAAGAGCTGCACCGAGCCCTCCTGCGCGAGCTGCTCGAGCCCCTTCTTGAGCTGCTTGCGCTTCATCGGATCGATCATGACGACGCGGGCGAACTGCTCCGGCGGGAACTGCGGCAGCGCGGCGTACTTCACGGGCGAGCCGCTGCAGAGGGTGTCGCCGATGAGGAACAAGCCCGGGTCGAAGACGCCGATGATGTCGCCCGCGAAGCCGTCCTCCACGAGCGTGCGCTCCTGGGCCATGAACTGCACCGGGTTCGTGAGCCGGATGTCGCGGTCGAGGCGCACGTGGTGCACCTTCATCCCGCGCTCGTAGCGGCCGGAGCAGACGCGGAGGAACGCGATCCGGTCGCGGTGGGCGCGGTCCATGTTCGCCTGGATCTTGAAGACGAAGGCGGTGAAGCGATCGTCGTCCGGGGCGATGGGGCCCTTGTCGCTGCCGCGCGGCGCGGGCGGGGGCATGAGCTCGATGAAGGCGTCGAGGAACTGCGGCAGGCCGAAGTTGGTGATGGCGCTGCCGAAGAACATCGGCGTGACCTCGCCGCGGGCGAGCTTGTCGCGGTCGAGCGCGTCGCCGGCGGCGTCGATGAGCTCGATGTCCTCGCGCAGCTGGCGCGCGCCCTCCTCGTCGAGCACCGCGACGAGCTCGGGCGCGTCGAGCGAGACGACCTCCATGGGGGCGATCTCGGCGCCGTGCGCGACGAGCTCGAAGAGGAACACCTGCTTGCGCTCGCGGTGGTACACGCCGCGGAACTTGCCGCCGACCGAGATCGGCCAGGTGACCGGGTAGACGCCGATGCCGAGGACCTCCTCGACCTCGCCGATGAGCTCGAACGGGTCGCGGCCGGGGCGGTCGAGCTTGTTGACGAAGGTGAAGATCGGCATCTGCCGGAGCTTGCAGACGCGGAAGAGCTTCTTCGTCTGCGCCTCGACGCCCTTGGCGCAGTCGAGGATCATGATGGCCGCGTCGGTCGCCATGAGCGCGCGGTAGGTGTCCTCGCTGAAGTCGGCGTGGCCGGGGGTGTCGACCAGGCTCAGGAGGCGGCCCTTGTACGGGAACTGGAGGACGCTGGTCGAGATGGAGATGCCGCGCTCGCGCTCCATCTCCATCCAGTCGCTGACCGCGTGGGCCCGCGCCTTCTTCGCCTTCACGGCGCCGGCGAGCTGGATCGCGCCTCCGTACAGCAGGAGCTTCTCGGTGAGCGTGGTCTTGCCAGCGTCGGGGTGGGAGATGATCGCGAACGTCTTTCGACGGGCGATCTCGCGGGTGAGCATTGGGTCGGGCACAGCGGCGCGGCAGGATAAGAGCGGCGGGGGCGGCGTCAACCCACGGCGGCCACGGAGCCGGGGCGTGCTGGGGGGGCTCGCGGGCGGGCGGGCGGGGGTCCCCCCACGAACTCGGGCCTTTTGGAGGGCTATTGCCGGGTGGACGGGGGACGCGGTCCGGGAGGTGGGCGCTGCGATGCGGGCCGGCCCTCGGATTCGTGGGGCCCACCCCCGCCCGCCCGCCCGCGAGCCCCCCCAGCACGCCCCGGCTCTTCCAAAGGGGGGTGGGGGTTCCTAGTTCTCTTACTTCTGGGCGCGGAGGGAGAGGGTGACGGTGACGCCAACGGGGTCGGCGCTGGGGGTGCCGATGGCGCGGTTCTTGAGGAACTGGCGGATGCAGCGCTGAGCATCGGAGGTCACGCCGCGAGCGTCGAGGATCTCGACGCCCTCGGCACGGCCTCGCACGCGGACCAGGAACTGGAGCTTGATGGTGCCCGTCGCGCCGGAGAGGCCGCCGTTGTCGGCGACGCACTTCGCGAGGTCGGAGGAGACCTTCTCGAGACGCTTGGCCACGTTCGGGACGTCGCCGTTCATGAACTCGGGCTCCTTGACCTCCACGAGCGGAGGAGGGGCCGAGACGACGGAGGCGTCGGGGGCGCCGCCGTCGATGGGGCCGGCGTCGGGCGGCGGGGCGCCGGCGTCGTCCGGAGGGGGCTCGGGCTGCGGAGGCGGCGGGAGCCAGCCGGCGTCCGCCTCGCCAGGCTCGAGACACCGCACGAAACCATGGTGAGGATCCTCCAGCGCGCCGTGCGGACAGCGCGGACCGGCATCGGCGTCAGACGCCGCGGTGATCCACCCCTGCGACGGAGGACCCTGCGGCGACGCGGGCTGCGCGCCGCCCTCGGTAGCCGCGCCGACACACGCGCCGATGGCGCTGATCGAGAGCGCCACCGAGACCGTCCACTGACCCAAACGCCCACCTGCTGCTCGCCACCGCATCGGCCGCTGTGATACTGCGGAACGGGCGCTTGTACATCGGAAACGGCGCTTTTTTGTCCCCGGATCAGAGGGCGACGTGCGCGAGCGAGCCCGCCGAGGCGTCCCAGAGCGACCGCGCCCGGGAGAGGACCGCCGCGTGCACCTCGGTCCCCACCGCAGGACCCGTCACCGAGACCTCGCCGCCCGAACCGAGAGCCACCCGCTCGACCCCGGCGTCCGGAAACTCGGCGCGCAAATCCTTCGTCATCCGCTCGCCGATGCGCTCGAGGAGACGCGCGAGGCGGTCGGGCGTGATGTCCCGGAACGTGAGCACCTGCGGGAGCTTGAGCTCCGAGACGAGGCGCGCACGATCGGACAGGCCCCGCTCGGCGAGCCGCCTCTCCACGAGCGCCGCGAAGACGCTCCCGTAAGCCCGATCGACCTGCTCGCGCCGGAACCGCTCGTCGATCGACGGGCCGAGCCGCGTCTCCAGCTGCGCGACGCCGTTCAGCCCGTTGGCGAAGCGCCCCTCGTTCTGCGCGAAGTACTCGCCGCGCGCGCGCAGGTCGGAGGCCAGCGACGCGAAATGCTCGCCCATCGTCGAGAGGGCCCGCAGCACGAGATCGGTGAACCGGAGCTCCTCCCGGATCCAGCCCACATCCGTCACACGGTCGGCCATGAACGGCCAGACGACCAGGTTGTAGTAGTTGTTGAAATCGAGCAGGTACTTCAGCCGGTAGAGCTCGAAGCAGCCGAACACCGGGTACATGCGCTCATAGAGCCGCAGCGTGCTGTCGTACTTGAACCGGTAGTACGCGTCGTACGCCGCGACCCGCTCCTCGAACCCGGACCGGTCGCCGGCCACGTCGGCGAGGATCATCTGCGTGATGAACTCGTTCGCGGTCGCGATGAAATCAGAGCCGGGGCTGTAGAACGGATCGGTGAACGCGCCCGCCTCGCCGGTGACGGCGTAACGGTCGGTCGAGAAGTACCGGTCCGCGTGGTACGGCAGGTGGGCGTAGGCCTGGAAATCCTCGAGCTCCGCCCCCTCGAGCAGCTCGCGCACGGCGCGGTGCGCGCCGAGGAAGCGCTCGAAGTCCGCCCGCGTCCGCGGCCCGGGCAGCGCGCCGGCCGGCGCGTTCCCCTCGCCGATGCGGTCCTTGTCGAAGACCACCCCCACGCTCATCAGATCGCCGGCGAGCGGGATGAACCAGATCCAGTACCCGTCGTACATGAAGTGGTTCGTCGACAGGTGGCGCGACGTGTAACGCGCGCGCGACCGCCACGCCGCGTCGGTGACCGCGTCGAGCCCCGCGACGCCGCGGTAACGCCCCCACGCGGCCGCGGTGTTGAGCCGCGTCTCCTTGTGCACCTTCACGCCGAGCTTGCGGAGGAGCACGTGCCGCCGGCCCGAGGCGTCGCACACCCAGCGGCAGGCGACCTCGCGCCGCTCGCCGCCCTGCTCGTAGACCACCTTGTGCCGCCCTCCCCCGTCGATCGCCAGGTCGACCACCTTGGCGCCGAGCTCGACCTCGGCGCCCGCCGCGCGGTTCATCGCGACGAGATCGCGCTCCAGCCGCGCGCGCTCGAGCTGGAAGCTCGGGTGGAACGGCATGTGGTCCGAGCCGATCTCGCTCATCCGCGGCAGCGGGAGATCCTTGCCCGGCCCGTCGAAGAAGAAGCGGAGCCCGTTCTTCGGCAGCTGGTGCTGGTAGAGGTACGTGCCGAGGTTCAGCCGGCGAACCATGTAGTTCGCCGCGACCTCCACCGTGCTCTCCCCGACCTTGTAGTCCTCCATCGCGCCCGCGGCCTCGAGCACGAGCACCCCGAGATCCGGGCGCGCGAGGCGGAGCTGCCGCGCGAGGAAACCGCCGGCGATGCCGCTGCCGATGATGACGATGTCGAACGTGCGCATGACGCCGGCCCTTATACCCCGCCGCCGGCCGGCGGCGCGGGCTCTCCGAGCAGCTCGGCGCGGAGCGCGCTCGGCATCGCCGCCGCCTCGTCCGGGCGGAGCAGCCCGTCGCCGTAGACGATCGACGCCGAGAGCCGCCCGCCGAAGCGGCTGAAGATGACCTGGAAGCCCGGCGGCGTGACCACCGCAGGCAGCGGGTACGCCGAGCGCACCGGCAGCCCCGCGAACCGGTCCACCGTCACGGCGCCGGGGTTCGAGACGATCAGCGAGGCGAGCTCGCCCTCGAACGGCTGGTCGCCGAGCCAGCGGTAGACCGGCCCGGGGAGCCAGCGGGCCAGATCGAGCGCGGCGACCATCGCGAGATCGAGCCGGTCGCGCACCATCGCGCGCTGCTGCTCGGCGAGGCGCGCCACCGCGCGGGCGTCGTCGTAGAGCTCGTCGCGGCCGAGCGAGAGCAGGACCATGGTGAGGTGATTGCCGAAGAGCCGCCGCGCGCCCCCCTTGGGATCGAGCGAGAGGGGCAGCGGGACCACGTGGTGCGGCGGGGCGAAGCCGCGGGCCACGAGCGCGCGATCGGCGAGCCGCGCCGCCGCGATCAGCATCAGGCTCGTCTCGGCGAGCCGCGCCCGCTGCCGCACCCGGAGATCGAAGGAGCGGGTCTCCTCCGCCGAGAGCGCGAGCCGCGCGACGCGGGAGGTCGCGGCCCGCACCCCCGGACAGGCGCGCGCGAGCGACAGGATCGGCGCGCGGCCGAGCGCCAGCACATGGGCCTTGTAGGCGCGCGCCAGGGCGAGCCGCTCGTCGCGGCCCATCGCCGCGAGGAGCCGCTCGGGCGCGTCGTGCCGCTCCTGCCGCAGCGGCGGGTCGTCCGGCGCGTCGCCGCTGCCGGAGCCGAGCCACGCGGCGAGCCGGTCCGCGCCCCTGCCGTCCGTCAGCGCGTGGAAGTGGCGGAGCACGACCGTGTCGCCCTCCCCCGCCCCGCGCACGACGTCGAGCGCCCACGGCCGCTCCCCGGAGGTCCGCTCCGCGAGCAGCGCCTCGAGGCGCGCCGCGCGCTCGCGCTCGCCGGCGACCTCGTGGAGGCGCGGCTCGGGGGCGCGCCGGTGGTGATCGACCACCCAGCGGGGCCGCCCCACCCGCCCGAGCACGCTGTTGTCGAGCCGGAACCGGAGCTCCGGCAGCGCCCGCGTCGCGCGCTCGAGGCGCGCCGCGAGCCGGCCGAGGTCGAGGCGGCCGTCGAGCTCGAGGACGAACAGGCAGTGATTGCCCGCCTGGCCGCGCGCGCGCATGGCGCGATCGTTCATGAGGTGGAAGTGGTCGATCCCCCCGAGCAGAACGGTCGATGTCATGGTCTCCGCAGGGCGCCGCCGGTCGGGCGGAGCCGCGGGCGACCCTAGCAGCCGCGCTGGCCGCACGACAGCGCCGCAGGCGCCCCGCCGACCACGCTCCAGCGCGCTCGACCGCCCCTGCACACGCCCGCGCGCAAGAAAACGTAAGTATCCATCGCATGGATGCGTGTTTGATTTATCATTCCGCAGATGAATCTATCGGCGATCGACGTCAACCTCGTGATCGCGCTCGACGCCTTGCTCCAGGAGCGCAGCGTGACCCTCGCGGCCCGCCGGGTGGGGCTCAGCCAGCCCGCGATGAGCCACGCGTTGACGCGGCTGCGCGAGCTGTTCTCCGACCCGCTGCTCGTCCGGGTCGGGCGGCAGATGGCGCTCACCTCGCGCGCCGAGGCGATGACCCCGCAGGTCGCGGCGCTCATGCACGACCTCGCGAGCCTCTTCGGCGGGGCGAGGCCGGCCTTCGAGCCGCGGGCGAGCGAGCGCACGTTCCGGATCGCCACGACGGCGTACGTGGAGCTCCTCCTGCTGCCGCAGCTCAACGAGGCGCTCGCGGAGAGCGGACCGAAGCTCGCGCTCCACCTGCTCCCCCTCGACGCCCGCGCCGTCGACGCGCTCCGCAACGGCGAGGTCGATCTCGCGATCGGCGCCTTCCCGGAGGGCGCGCTCCCGTCCGACGTGCGCCGCGCGGCGCTCTTCGACGATCGCTTCGCCGGGCTCGCGCGCGCGAGCCACCCGAGCGCGCGCGGGCGCGTCGACCTCCAGACCTACGCCGCCCTCGGGCACGCCGTGGTCCCCCGGCAGGGCGCCCACGACGGGGTCGCGGACGACCTCATCGCCGCGCGCGGCGTCGCGCGCCGCGAGGTCGTCGCGGTGCCGCACGTGCTCCTCCTGCCGCACGTCGTCACGTCGTCGGACCTCGTGGCCACCGTGGCCACGCGCCTCGGCCGCGCGTTCTCGAGCCTGATGCCGCTCCGCACCTTCGACCTGCCGTTCGAGCTGCCGCCCCTCGAGATCGCGATGGCCTGGAACGGCCGGACCGAGGACGAGCCCGCGCGGGCGTGGCTGCGCAGCCTCGTGACGGCCGCCGTCCCGCAGATGCGGGAGGCGACCCGACGGAAGCGCGTCTGAGGGAAGTCCGAAGGAATCCGAGGGAATCCGAGGGAGACGGAGCGCGCGGCGGCCCCGCCGCGGCGGGGCTGGCGGCCGAGCGCCTCGGCGCGGCTAGCGGCCGAGCGCCTCGGCGCGGTTCACGATGCGCGGCGTGAGGAAGATGACGAGCTCGCTCCGGGTGTCGCTCGCGCGGCGCCGCTGGAAGAGCAGCCCGAGGATCGGAATGTCCCCGAAGAACGGCACCTGATCGAGGTTCCGGCCGGTGTTGCGGGTGAAGATCCCGCCGATCACCGCCGTGTGCCCGTCCATGATCAGGAGGTCGGTCTCCGCCTCGCGCTTCAGGATGGTGGGGTCGCCGCGGGCCGAGGTCTGGTTGAAGTCGGGCTCGTCGCGGTTGATCTTCACGTGCATCGCGACGCTGCCGTCCGACGTGACGTGCGGCTTGACGAGCAGCTGGAGCTTCGCCTCCTGGAAGGTCGTCTGCACGCCCTGGGCGCTGATCTGCGAGAACGGGATCAGCGTGCCCTGGCTGATCCGCGCCTCCCGGTTGTCGAGCGTGAGGATGCGCGGGCTCGAGATGATCCGCAGCATGCCGCTCGCCTCGGCCGCGGAGAGCCGGACGCCGAGGTTGACGGTGTTGTTGATCGAGCCGAGCGTGAAGCCGAGCGCGCCGCCCTGCCCGGCGCCGACGATGGCCGGCAGGTTCACCGCGAAGTTCGGGTTCGAGACCGAGGCCGAGAACGGCGAGAGGCCGCCGGTCGGGGTGTTCGTGTCGGTCGCGCCGCCGGCGACGCCGATCGCCGAGGGGAACACGAGCCCCGTCGGGTTGCCGGTCGCCGCGCTGAACGTGCCGTCGCCGCCCCACTGGATGCCGATGTCGCGCACGTAGCGGCTCGTCGCCTCCACCACCCGCGCCTCGATCAGCACCTGCGGCGTCTGCGTGTCGAGCGAGCGGACGAGCTCCTCGATCTGGTTCAGGTTGCCCGCGACGTCGCGCGCGATGAGCACGTTGGTCCGCTCGTCGACCGCGAGCGAGCCGCGCGGCGAGAGCATGTCCTTCGCGCGATCCTGGAGGTCCTTCGCCTCGGCGTAGTTGATCGGGATGAGCCGCGTCTCGATCGGCGCGAGCTGGAGCTCGCTCTTGCGCCGCGCGATCGCGAGCTCCCGCTCCTTGTTGAGATCGGCGATCGGCGCGACGCGGATCATGTTGCCCTGCCGGACCACGCCGAGGCCCTTGGCCTGGAGCACCGTCTCGAGCGCCTGGTCCCACGGGACGTTGCGCATCCGGATGGTGACCGTCCCGCTCACGTTGTCGGCGGTCACGATGTTCACCCGCCCCACGTCCGAGATCAGCCGGAGGACGTTGTGGATGTCCGCGTCCTTCAGGTCGAGGTCGATCCGCCGCCCCGTGAACCGCCGCTGCTGCCCCGCGAGCGCGGGCGTGAAGGCGCCGGCCTGGTCGGGCTCGACGAGCGACTCCTGGCTGCTCGCCGCCCCGTCGAACGAGGTCTCGACCCTGGGCGCCGCGTCGCCGAGGAGATCCTCGCGCGCCACCGTGCGGGTCCGCCGCGCCGCGCCCCCGTCGACGCCGATCCCCGAGAGCGTCGAGGGCAGCGCCCCCTTCGCGACGCTGAGCACGAGCGCGTTGCCCTCGCGCGCGAGCGCGCCCGCGGCGCCCTCGGCCTGCTCGACCTCGACGACGACCTTGGAGCCGTCGCTGTTGCGCCGGAACGCCGAGATCGCCCGCACCGGGCCGCCGAAGGCGCCGACGTCGAGCTTGCGCTGGAGGGCGTCGGGGAGCCGGACGCCGCTGAGCTCGATCACCCGGCGGCCGGCCCTCCCGGTCGACTCGCGGTAGCTCGGGATCGACGAGAGCTCGATGACGACCCGGTCGACCGTCGCCTGGTGCTCGAAGCGCACGTCGGTGATCGTCGCCGGCTCGCGGGCCGGCGCCGCCACCTCGGGGCCGGCCGGGGCCCGCGCCGCCATCGGCGCGGTCGCGTCGGCTGCGGCGAGCTCGATCACGAGCGCGCCCTGCTCGGCGCGGATCCGGTAGGCCGCCGGGCGCGCCAGCTGCACGAGCACCCGCGTCGTGCGCTGCGCCGCCGTGCCGAACCCCTGGGTCATGACCCCCGCCACGATCGCGTTGCCGTCCGTGAGCGCGCCGGGCGCCCCGGCCGCCTCGGCGCCCTCGAGGTCGACGAGGATCCGCTTGCCGCCGTCCGCCACGCGCGCCGAGAAGCGCGGCGCGCCGCTCGTCGCGACCACGATCTCGGCCCTGTCTTCCGAGGGCGCCGTGAGCCTGACGTCGCTCACCCGGATCGGGCCGGCGGCGTCCGCGTCTCCCGCAGGAGCGAGGATCAACATCATCCCGAGTGCCGCAGCACGGCGAAGCGCGCCCCGCCTCGGGCGATAGTCTCGATTGCTCTTCATTGCACTCCCGCTTCGCGGTGACGCGAGATCCGCGTCACGCTGCCGGGAGGCTACTTCGGGTGCCCGGATCGGGCCCAATTCGTGGCGGTCAGGGCGAACCGAAGGCCGACTCGTCCGTGTCGCCGAGCGGCCTCAGCGCGATCACCCGCGTGGTCGGCGGGATCTCCGGGTGCGACGGGTCCTCGCGGATGAAGACGAGGTCCGAGTCGCGGATCCGGTCGACGCGCCAGTTCACGGCCACGTCGACGCCCGTCGGGCCGCCGGCGTGCACGATCTCGGCCTTGCCGACGAAGTCGCCCACCTTCACCACCCACCCGAGCCCCGTCGGGTCGGTGAGCAGCGCGCGGGCGGGGGCGCGCGAGACGACGCCGACGAGCTTGAGCTCGTCGAGCGCGAAGCGATCCACGAGCACCTGGCGCTGGATCGTCACCCGCCCCCGGGCCTGCGTCGCGAAGAGCGACGCGAAGCTCCGGAACGGGTCGCGGCTCCGGTCGCTCTCGGAGAAGTCGGCCTCCTGGAACTCCCGGAGCGGCAGCGGCGGCAGCTCGGGCGCGCCGGCGTCCGCGGACGCGGCCGCGGAGGCGGCGGCGCGCGCCGGCGAGGCGCTGGACGGCGGCCTGGCCTTCGCGGGCGCGGTGGTGATGACGTCCGGCTCGTCCCCGCACCCCGCGAGCGAGGCGGCCGCGAGGGCGGTCGCCCCGAGCGCGATCAGCATCATCCGGCCGGCGTTCACCGCACACCTCCGCCGCTCCGCCGCTTCACGCCGCTCGTCGGCGTCTCCCCCGCGCGCACCGCGCGGAACGCGGTCGCGAGGCACTCCACCTCGACCTCCACGTCGGTCCCCACGACCTTCGGCTCCTTGATCTGGACCTCCTCGAGGTTGATGATGCGATCGAGCTGCCCCACGCCGTGGAAGAACTTCGCCACCTGGTGGAACTTCCCCGAGAGCGTCAGCTTCATCGGCACCTTGGAGAAGAACTCCTGCGGGATCTCCTCGGTGGGGCTCCAGGACGTCAGGTTGACGCCGGAGACGGTCGCGACGCCCTGGATCGCGGAGAGGAAGGCCGGCGTCTCGGACTCGTCGGGGAGGATCTTCTTCTGCTCGCGGCTCAGCTGCTCGCGGCGGGTCTTCTCGTCGAGGTCCTTCTGGTAGGCGGCCTTGGACGCCTGCGCCTTCGTGAGCTCGGACTGGAGCGACTGCTGCCGCTGGACGGCGCCCTCGATCTGCGAGTCGACCTCGGCGTAGAAGCCGACGAAGTACAGGATGCCGACGAGCGCCGCGAAGAGCGCGCCGACGCCGACCTTGGCGAGCGGCGGCAGCCGATCGAGCGCCGAGCCGGCCTGCGCGGGCTGGGGCTTCGTGGCCATCAGTACCTCACCTTCAGCTGCAGCGCGAACGAGACGAGCTCGAGCCGCGACGCCTTCTCGTTCTCCTTCTTCCCCGGGAGCAGCTGCACGTCGTAGAAGTACGAGGACAGCTTGAGCCGCTGGGCGAGCTCGTAGACGTCGGTGCCGTCGCGCGCGAGCCCCTCGATGCGCACGGTCCGCTGGGACTCGACGTAGCTCGTGAGCCACAGCCGCCGGCTGTCCCAGGACGGGTTGTAGACGGCGAGCGGGTTCTCCTTGCGGAGCTGCGCGAGCTTGTCCGGGTCGGCGGTCGGCCCCTTGCCGTTCGTGAGCAGCTGCGCGAGCTCGAGCAGCACCGCCGTCGGCCCGCTGCGCGCCGCCTGGAGCTTCGCGATCGCGTCCTCGCGCGCGCGGAGGACCTCGAGCGCCTTCTTGATCTCCTCGTGGTTCGCGACGAGCGTGCGGATCTCCTGGATCTGGCTCTGGAGCAGCGAGTTCTTCCGCGTCTGCTCCTCGAGCTCCTCGACCTTCGTCTGGTGGAAGAGGAAGAGGGCGACGATCTCGAGGATCACGACGCCGAGCGTGACGAGCAGCCACCGCTGGCTCGCCTGGGGCGCGGCCCCGCGCGTGCCGCGGCGCTGCGGGAGCAGGTTGACGCGGATCACGAGCGCTTCTCCCGGTCCTTGCGCATCGCGAGCCCGAGCGAGACGCAGAACTGCGCCGCCCGGAGCCGGAGCAGCTCCTGGTTGACTTCCTTCGCTTCCACGGTGATGCGCTCCATCGGCTGGATCAGCTCGACGGCCACCCGGGCGCGCCGCCCGATCGCCGCGGGCAGCGCCGGCAGGTTGGACGAGCCGCCGGTCAGGTAAATGCGGTGCATGTCGCCTTCACCGCTCGTGGCCAGGAAGAAGTCGAGCGAGCGCTGGATCTCCCCGGCGATGGAGTCGCACACCTGCTCGATCGTCTCGATGACCTGGGCGGGCACGCCGCCCGGGCCCGAGGTCACGCTGGCGCACTTGAACTCCTCGGCCTGCTCGAAGCTGATGCCGAGCTTCCGCTGGATCTGCTCGGTGATGTAGTTGCCGCCGTTGCCGATGTCGCGGGTGAACGCGCTCGCGCCGCGCGACACGATGTTGATCGACGCGAGGCTCGCGCCGACGTTGATGATCGCGAACGTCTGGTCCGGCGGGATGCCGCGGTTCACCTCGAACAGGTTCTGGACGGTGAACGCGTCGATGTCGACCACCATGGGCTTCAGCTTCGCGTTCCTCGCGATCTGGGTGTAGTCGTTGATCTCGTCGCGCTTGGCCGCGACGAGCAGGAGGTCCATCTGCCCGGCCTCGGGGCGGCGGCGCAGCACCTCGTAGTCGACGTGCACGTCCTTGATGTCGAAGGGGATGTGCTGCTCGGCCTCCCACTGGATCTGCTCGTCGAGCTCCGCGGCGGTCATCAGCGGCACCGTGATCTTGCGGATGATGACCGCCTGGCCGCTGATGCTGAGCGCGATCTCGCGCTGGCGGATCTTGGCCTCGGAGAACGCGCGGCCGAGCGCCTCGACGATGGCCTGCGCGTTCATGACGTGGCCGTCGACGATCGCCTGCGGCGCGAGCGGCGCGTAGCCGAGCCTCACGAGGCCGTAACCCTTACGACCCTCCTTGATCTGAGCGATCTTGATCGCGCTCGATCCGATGTCGACTCCGACCAAGTTCTTGCCTTCCGACATCCCGTCCGTCCCGATCCGCGCCCGCCTTGATGAAGAAAGGGAGGGCCGGGCCGCGTTGCCCGGCTCCCGGGCGCCCGATCCTCTCTGATCCCTTGTGGCCGCTTCTGGCGAAGCTTCGCACCACCGCCGATCGCGGGGCAAAAAACCGCTTTACGCTCGCCTCTCGCCCGCCTATCGAAGCTCGATACGCGGCACGGCGCCGCCGGTCGTGCCGGCAGGCGCGCGCCAGCCCAGGGTAGCACTGTCCGGGGCTCGGTCGTCGGGCACGGATGACGTCAGGTCAGAGTCCCCTCATGCATCCGGAGATCTCCCGTTTCTGCGGCACGCTCGGCCTCCGCGCCGGGGCCGCGATGGAGCCCCGCCCGCGGTCCTCGCGGCTGCGCTCCGTGTTCGCCGCCCTCGCGGCGGCCCTTCTCCTGAGCGCCGCGCCCGGCGAGGCGCTCGCCGAGGACGGCCAGCACACGGTCTACGCCGGCCAGACGCTCGGCAAGATCGCGAAGCGGTACCGGATCACGGTCGACGCGCTCCGCGAGGCGAACGGGCTCAAGCCCGGCCAGCGGATCCACCCGGGCCTCGTCCTCGTGATCCCCGAGCGGGGCAAGCCCGGCGCGCGCCCGCCGCGGGGGGCGCCCGGCCGGGCGGCCGCGCTGCGCGACGGGCCGGAGCGGAGCCGCGGCGCCAGCGCGAAGGAGCGGGCCGCCGAGGCCGGTCCCCGCGGCAAGGGGTCGGCGAAGCGCGACGCGAAGGCCGACCCCCGGTCGCTGCCGCCGAGCAAGCGCTACGTGCAGCGGCCCAAGCGCCCCGGCTGGGTCCGCCTGGTGCGCGGCGCCGAGCGGCTCGACGTCCAGCTGCTCACGCCGAAGGGGCGCCTCGTCCCCAAGTCCCTCCCCAAGCTCAGCCGGCTGATGCGCGCGTCCCCCACCGCCTCGATCCCGGTCGACCCGCGCCTGGCCACGCTGATCGGCATGGTGAGCGACCACTTCGGCGGCAGGACCATCCGCGTCGTCAGCGGCTATCGGCCTTACTCTCCGACCCAGTACACCCCGCACTCCAACCACAATTTCGGTCGCGCGATCGATTTCATGGTCGAGGGCGTGCCCAACACCGTGGTCCGCGATTTCTGCCGCGGTTTTCGCAACGCGGGTGTGGGATACTACCCCAACTCGACGTTCGTTCACCTGGATGTTCGATCAGATAAGGTCTACTGGGTGGATTACTCAGGTCCTGGAGAGCCGCCGCGTTACGAAGGTTCGAGGGGCGCTGTCGCGGCCGACGAGGCGGCGCGCGATGTCCCCATCTCGGCCGAAGAAGAGGTGTATGGGTCAGGGGAGCCCCGCCCCACCCAGCCGCAAAGCTCGAATACTACAGGGACAAATTCGGATGCGGGGCGCGGCGGCAGCGAACCGCAGAGAGGCGTGGGTACAGGTGCACCCACCCCGGCTCCGGCCGCTTCAGCGGCGGCGAGGTGAGCTGCCGAGGCCGCTGGCTACTCTCCACACACTGAACATCCGCACCAGACACAATTGCACGGCTCTACCTTGCACGCTGCGAGAGTTGTGGCACCAATCCACCTCACGTGCAGCAATCGACCCGACTGCAGCGGGAAGAGTTCGCTCCTCCCAGGCCACTCCTTCCGTGTTGTGACGCGGAGGAGTTTGTCCAGCCGGTCATCCTGGGCGAGACCTGCCCGGTCGTCACGTGTGACCGGGCGCTGATCGAAGCGCCCGGCGCCCTCGGCCTCGATGCGCTCGAGGATGCGCCGAGCGCCCCCGAGCAGGAGCCCGGCGCGGCGCTCGCGCACGAGGCCTGGGAGCCCGCCGAGGTCAGCTGCGCGCCCGACGCATGGGAATCCGGGGAGCCCCCGTCCCCCTGCACGGACGACGAGGGGTGGCAGGCCGCGGAGCCGGACACCGACGCGAGCAGTCCGCAGTGCTGTAGCGAGGCGGGCTGCGCGAGCGGTCCGCAGCTCCGCGATCTGCCGTGGGCGCCGCTCCGCCCGGAGGTGCTGAAGGGGTATTTCCCGCTCGTCCGGAAGCTGGTGCGGCAGGTGTCGCGCCACCTGCCGCCCAACGTGCAGCGCGACGATCTGCTCAGCGCGGGGATGCTCGGGCTCGTCGACTCGCTCCGCAAGAACGGCGGGAGCGACGGCGAGACGTTCGCCGGCTACGCGAAGCTCCGGATCCGCGGGGCGATCGTCGACGAGCTCCGCGCGCAGGACTGGCTCTCGCGGCGGGCGCGCGAGGCGGTCGAGGCCGGGACCGCCGCCAAGGTCGGCGGCGCGACCGTCTTCGTGAGCCTGAGCGAGGTGACCCCCGCCGAGGAGTCGGTGCACATGGCCGGCGGAGACGACCCGATCGAGGCGATCTCGGCGCAGGCGACGCGGCGCGCCCTGTCCTTCGCCATCGCGCAGCTCCCCGAGCGGGAGCGGCGCGTGATCGGCATGTACTACTTCGAGGGGGCGAAGCTGAAGGACATCGGCGCGGAGCTCGGGGTCGGCGAGCCGCGCGTGTCGCAGCTGCACACGCGCGCGCTCGGGATGCTGCGCGGCATGCTGTCCCACGCCTGACCGCGGGCCGCGGCCCGCGCCGCGGCCGCTCACCCGAGGCCCGGGCCGTGGTCTGACCGAGGCCCCGGCCGGAGCCGCGGCCGCTCACCCGAGGCCGGGGCCGCGGCCCCGGCCGGGGCCGCGGCCGCTCAGGGGCGCGCCGCCTCGGTGAGCCAACGCGCCCGGCCGGGCATCGCGAGGCCGACCGCGAAGAGCGCGGTCTCCTCGTAGGCCTGCTGCAGCGTCGGGTCGCCGGCGGCGCGGTGCACGAAGGCGTTGCGGTGCGCGCCGCGATCGAGCGCGACCACGCGCGCGCAGCCGAGGTCGAGCAGCGCCTCGGTCGTCGCCTCGTCGCTGTCGAACGTCGTCGAGGCCACGAGGAGCGTCCCGTCGTCGAGCGCGCACGCGGCGCTGCGCCGGCGCATCGTGCCGATCTCGCGCGCCTCGGGCCGCAGCCTGCCGTCGTCGGCGGTGAGCGGCAGCTCGGTCGCGTCCACGCCCGGCCCGATCTCGACGCCGCCGGCCGGGCGGATCTCGACGCGGCCGCCGCGGACCAGCAAGAGGCCCCCCTCGCTCCGGAAGCGGAGCCCGACGGTGCCGCCCACGGCGAGCCCGCGCGGGCCGCGCCGCCGGCCGGTGCCGACGCCGATCGCCGCCATGACGCGCGGCCGCTCGTCGGCCGGCACCTCGGCGTCGAGCTTCGGCGCGGTCCGCGGCGAGATCTCGCGCGAGCCGGCGCGGAGGCGGAAGAGGAATCGATCCGGCGCGAAGGCGTGGACGCGGACCTGCGCGCCGAGGTGCACGGCGCTCGCGGCGTACACGGCCGGGCTCCACGCCGGCGGCGGCTGCGCGCCGCCGTCCGCGGCCCAGCCGACGCGCTCGCCCGGGAGCGACAGATCGGGCGCCGGCGGGCCGTCCGTCGAGCGCGACTCGAAGTAGAGGAAGGGGCCCGGCGACGCCGCAGCGACGTGCGCCGGCGGCGCGAGCGACATCTCCGGCGCGAGGCGCTCCGCGATCATGCCGCCGTCCTCCCGGCGGCTCAGGAAGGCGACCCCGAGCGGATCCGGCGCCCGGCCCAGCGAGACGCCGGCGAGGCACCGCGCGCGCTCGAGCGCCGCCCGCATCGCGGCGGCGTCGGCGGCGCCGCTCCACGCGTGGATCACGAAGCCGCGATCGATCATGCAGAGCGCCGAGCGCTCGACCACGAGGTCGTCGCCGTCGCCGGGCGAGGGCGCCGCGCCGGCCGGGGCGCGCTCGGCGGGGGGCCGGCGGGGGGCCGGCGGGGGGGCCGGCGGGGGGCCGGCGGGGGGGCCGGCGGGGGGCCGGCGGGGGGGCCGGCGGGGGGCCGGCGGGGGGCCGGCGGGGGGCCGGCGGGGGGGCCAGCGAGGGGGCTGGCGAGCGCCGGGAGCGCCGGCGCGGGGCTCGCCGCCTCGAAGAGCGACGGGCCCTGCCAGAGCGCCCAGGGGAAGCGCCGGCCGCCGCCGTCGCGGAGATCGCGGGGGCTCGCGGTCGGCGGGCCCTGCCAGAGCGCCCAGGGCACGCGCGCGACGCCGCCTCCGGAGGGCCACGCGCCGAAGTACGGCCGGCCCGAGACGTCGACCCCGATCGTGGCCGCGCCGTCGCGCGGCGGCACGAGCGCGCGCCCGCCGACGACCATGCCGAGCGCCCCGGCGCCCGCGGGGGGCGCGCCCGGGCCGCGCGCGCCGACGCCGAGGCCGATGGCCCCGCGGAGCGTCGCCGCGTCGGGGAGCTGCCCCGTGCCGTGCGGACCGACGGTCGGCCTGGGCGCCTCGAAGCCGGCCTGCAAGGTGAACTTGACGTGCCGCGTGTCGATCGCGAGCAGGTGGACGCGCACGTGCTCCCGCTGCGGATCGGGGCGGAGGGTCGTCGCGGCGAAGGGGCTCGACGGGCGCTGCGGGTCGCCGTCCATGCCGGGGAGCACGCGCGGGAGCGAGGGCGAGACGAGCACCCAGTCCCCCTCCCCCGGCAGCGGGGGCTGGATCGCGGGCTGGACCTGGGGCGGAGGCCAGAGCGACGGCCACCCCTCCGGCGCGGGCTCCGGCGCGGCGGCGCCGTGGGTCTGGTACGCGGCGGCCGGCGCGGCGCGGAGGCCCGCCGCGGAGCCGCCCGCGGCGAGCGCGAGCCGCTCGACCGCGGCGCCCGCCCCCGGGCCGAGCAGGCGTCCGGCGGACGGTCCGGCGAGCTCCAGGAACGACGGCGCGCGGCGCGGGAGGTGGTGCGCGCGGGCGCCGAACGGATCGCGGCCGCCCGTGTCGACCTCGCCGGTGCCGGCGTTGAGCGCCGCCGGCACCGCCTCCGGCCCGAGGGCCATCACCAGGCCCTCGTCGACGAGGTCGAGCCGCGCCGACGCGGGCGGAGTGTCGAAGACGATCTCGGTGCGCGACGCGCCGTCGGCGCTCCCGGTCTCGAGCCAGCCGTCGATCGCCGCGCGGAGCCGCTCGCCGAGGGGCCGAGGCCCCGGCGCGCCGCCGCCGAGATCGAGCAGTGTGATCCCCTGCACGACGCCGAACGCGGAGGTGGTCACCGCGACGCGGCGGCCGCGGGCGACCAGGTTGCGGTCGTCGCCGAGCGGCGTGTCGGTCAGGTTGCGGAGGCCGCCCAGGCTCACCGGCCGGCCGGAGCGGGTGAGCCGCACGCGCGCGCGGTACAGGTCGGCGGCGCCGCGCCCGTCCGGCGCGCGCTCGTCGGGCGCAGGCCCGGCGCCCGCGGCGGCCCCGGCGCCCGCGGCAGGCCCGGCGCCCGCGGCAGGCCCGGCGCCCGCGGCAGGCCCGGCGCCCGCGGCGGGCCCGGCGCCCGCGGCAGGCCCGGCGCCCGCGGCAGGCCCGGCGCCGCGCTCGTCGGGCGCGGGCTCCGCGCCGCGCTCGTCGGGCGCGAGCTCGCCGTCCGGCGGCCGCGGGACACCCAGGAACAGCACCCGGCGGCCGATCAGCGCGTCGGAGAGGAACCCGCCGCGCTCCTCCCAGACGAAATCGTCCGGGCTGACGGCGCCGCCGATCGCGTCGCCGAGCATCCCGGCGATGGCGTCGGCGGTCCGCGCCGGCGGGGGCGGCGTCGAGAGCCGCGCGACGGCCCCGAGCAGGGCGACGCCGAGCGCGACCGGGAGCCGGCCCCGCAGGTGATCGATCCAGGTGGAGAGCGGCCTTTCAGTCATCCCTGCGCGAGCGCGCTCCCTCCTCCAGCAGCGCCGGCCTGGGCCGCCGCGGCGCGCGGGCGGATCCCGAGGAGCTGGCGCGCGCGGTCCGGATCGACCACCTCTCGGCCGACGCTCCGCGCGAAGGCGGCGGCGCGCGCGACGAGCGGCGCGCTCCCCTCGGCCAGCACCCCCTTCTCCAGGTAGATGTTGTCCTCCAGCCCGACCCGCGCGTGCCCGCCGAGCTGCATGGCGAGCTCGGTCATCGGGCGCTGGTGCCGGCCGACGGCGGCGACCCCCCAGCTCGAGCCTCGCGGGATCTGGCTGATCATGAACCGGAGCACGTCCTCGCGCGCCGCGATGCCGCCGGGCACGCCGAGCACGAACTGGAAGTGGAGCGGCTCGGCGAGGAGCCCCTCGGCGAGCAAGCTGAGCGCCTCATGGATATGGCCGACCTCATAGCACTCGAGCTCGGGAATGCTCCCCGCCTCGCGGATCCGGGCCGCCATGTCCCGGATGAGCGGCCGGGCGTTGTCGAAGATCCCGTCGCCGAAGTTGAGCGTGCCGCAGTTCAGGGTGGCCATCTCGGGGCGGCAGAGCAGCGGCTGGGCGCGCTCGTCGACGCCCATCCCGACGGCGCCCCCGGTCGACGTCTGGAGGATGACGTCGGTCTTCTCCTGGATGGCGGCGATCGCCTCGGCGAAGAGGGCGCGCGACTGGCTCGGCGTCCCGTCCGGGTTCCGGACGTGCAGGTGGACCACCGCGGCGCCCGCGTCCCGGCAGCGCGCCGCCTCGTCGGCGAGCTCGCGCGCCGTGACCGGCAGGTGCGGCGTCTGCGCCCGCGTCGTCTCGGCGCCGACGATCGCCGCGGTCAGGATCAGCGCGCTCTCGGGCGGCGTGACGATGATCCGCGGGGGCGGCGTGATGATCGGCCGCGGCTCCGGGAGCTGCGCGTGGTCCGGGGGAGGCGCCGACAGCGCCGGCAGGACGAGGCGCGGCCGTCGCTGGAGCTCCTTCGGGACGACACAGGTGCCGAGGGCCCGGCAGACGACGACCGGCTCGGCCAGCGCGTCCGCCGCCGAGGGCGCCACCCCGGGTTCGCGGACGCTGGCGACGACCTTGCGCGCCTCGAAGGCCATGGTGCGCGACGTGGCGCCGACCTTCGTGACCACCCCGGTCGCCTCGATGAAGTCGCCTGCTCGGACCGGGGCGAGGAACTCGACCGCCTCGTACGCACGGAAGAGCCCCTCGTCGCCGTCCAGACGGATGAGGAGCTCGGTGGCGACGTCGCCGAAGAGCGCGAGAATACGCGCGCCATCGCACAGCTCCCCCGCGTAATGTGCGTCGTGCGCGCCCATCCTGACGCGCAGCGTGACCGTGAGACCAACCCCAGTGCTCATGGGCGTGAAGACTCAACAGTCGACAGTCGTTAGTCAACAAGGGAAACTCCCCCAGCCGATGAACCTCGTAGAAGCCAGAAATCTCCCGCGCCACGTCGGAATCATCATGGATGGCAACGGCCGCTGGGCGGAGCTGCGCGGCGAGCCGCGCGAGGCCGGGCACAAGGCCGGCAGCGCCGCCGTGCGGCGCATCGTGCGCGTCTGCCGGAGGCTCGGCGTCGAGGCGCTGACGCTGTACGCGTTCAGCGAGCAGAA
Organism: Sorangium sp. So ce836; assembly: GCF_028553905.1. Taxonomy (NCBI): domain Bacteria; kingdom Pseudomonadati; phylum Myxococcota; order Polyangiales; family Polyangiaceae; genus Sorangium; species Sorangium sp. So ce836. The sequence continues at coordinate 10,429,406 of NZ_CP102233.1, forward strand.
CTGGGCACGGCCCCGGAACGAGGTCGACGCGCTCATGGGCCTCTTGCGCGAGTTCCTGATGAGCGAGCGCTGCGAGATCCTCGAGAACGACATCCGCCTGGTCGCGATCGGCGACATCAGCCGGCTCCCCGAGCCCGTGCGCGACGTGCTCGATCCGCTCCGGAAGGCGTCGGCCACGAACCGGCAGATGACGCTCGCGCTGGCGCTGTCCTACGGGGCGCGCGAGGAGATCGCCGCCGCGGCGCGCGAGCTCGCGATGGAGGCGGTCGCCGGCAGGCTCGATCCGGAGGCGATCGACGGGGCGCTGCTCGCCGCGCGGCTGCCGAGCCTGAGCGTGGGCGAGCCGGACCTCATCATCCGCACCGGCGGCGAGCAGCGGCTCTCCAACTTCCTGCTCTACGGGGCCGCGTACGCCGAGCTGTCGTTCACCGAGCGGCTGTGGCCGGACTTCACCGAGGACGACCTCTTCGCCGCGATCGCGGCCTACCAGGAGCGCGTCCGCGCCGCCGAGCCCGAGCCCGAGCCCGACGCCGACGCCGAGGCCGAGGGCGGCGGCGCGGACGAGCCGGCCCGCGCGAACGGCGCGCTCGGCGCGGGGAGGCCGTGGCGCGCGCGCGAGGTCGCCTCTCACAACGGCTCACGGACGGGAGTCTGACGCTTGGCTGCTTCCAATCTCACGATGCGGGTCATCACCGCGATCGTGGCTGCACCGGTCCTCCTCTCGCTGCTCTACCTCGGCCCGAGCTGGGGGTGGGCCGCGCTCGTCGCGGTCGCCTCCGCCATCGGCGCGCTCGAGTTCTTCGCGATGACCCACGCGGACGACCGCGCCGCGCGCGCCGCCGGCGTGGCGCTCACCCTCGGCGTGCTCGGCGTGCTCTGGCGCTTCGGGGGCTCGCCGGCCGCGCTGCTCGCGCTGATCTTCCTGCTGCCGTTCGTCGCGATGCTCGTCACGCTGGTGCGCCTCGGCGACATGCGCACCGCGGCGCTGCGCGTGCTGGCGATGACCTTCGGCCCGCTCTACGTGGGCGGCGGGCTCGGCGCGCTGGCGCTGCTCCGGCGCGACGCCGGCGCCGACGGCCCCTCGTTCGTGGTCCTGGCGCTCCTGCTCTCCTGGTTCTCCGACACCGGCGCCTACTTCGCCGGCCGCTTCCTCGGCCGGCGCAAGCTCTACGAGGCGGTGAGCCCGAAGAAGACCGTCGAGGGCGCCCTCGGCGGCCTGCTCTTCGCGGTGCTCGGCGCGCTGCTCGCCCACTTCTGGTTCCTCCGGTCGCTGCCGCTCGTCGACGGGCTCGCGCTCGCGATCGTCGCGGGCGGCCTCGGTCAGGCGGGGGACCTCGGGGAGTCGCTGTTCAAGCGCTCCTTCGGGATCAAGGACTCAGGCGGGATCGTGCCCGGCCACGGCGGCATCCTCGACCGGGTCGACGCCCTGCTCGTCACCGGGACCATCACGTATCTCTACGTCCTCTGGTCGCGATCGTGAACGGCGCCCCGCGTCGCGCGGCGCCCGCGCGCCACGGTGAGCGCGGCGCCGCGCCGCGTACTGCCGAGCTGACGCGATGCCCCGGCCGTCTGCAACCGCGTGACGCGTCGCATGATTGCACCCGACACATTGAACTGGGCCGCGCCGCGCACTAGAAAGTTACAGAGCCATGGAAGATCAAGTCGGTACCAAGATCACGACTCCGCCGGTGAGCGGCGCTGCTGCTCCGGGCCATAAACACAAATACGAGTTCTTCAAAGTCGTCCAGGGTTATCTCGACGAGGCCGCCCGCCTGATCGAGCTGCCGGGCTACATCACCACGATCCTGAGCCAGCCGAAGAACGAGATCATCGTCAATTTCCCGGTGCGGATGGATGACGGCAGCATCCGGCTCTTCAAGGGCTACCGGATCCAGCACAACAACCTCCTCGGGCCGTTCAAGGGGGGCATTCGCTACCACGAGACGGTGTCGCTCGACGACCTCAAGGCGCTCGCCGCGATGATGACGTGGAAGTGCGCGCTCATGAACCTGCCGCTCGGCGGCGGCAAGGGGGGCATCAAGTTCAACCCGAACGAGGTGTCGCGCGCCGAGCTCCAGCGCATCACGCGCCGCTTCTTCCATGCGCTCGGCTCGAACATCGGCCCGGAGACGGACATCCCTGCTCCCGACGTCGGCACCGACGCGAAGACCATGGCGTGGGCCATGGACACGTACATGAACACCGTCGGACAGCTCTTCAAGCAGGCGGTGAAGGGCGTCGTGACGGGCAAGCCGGTGGCGTCGGGCGGCACGTACGGGCGCGAGAAGGCCACCGGGCAGGGGGTCGTCCACTGCATCACCGAGTGGGCCGAGGACAACGACGTGAACCTCGGCGGCGCGACGCTGCTCGTGCAGGGGTTCGGCAACGTCGGCTCGAACACGGCCGTGCTCCTGTCGAAGCTCGGCGCCTCGACCGTCGCGGTCGGCGACCACACCGGGTACCTCTACAATCCGGAAGGGTTCAATCCGCACAAGCTGCAGGACTACGTGAAGAAGCACCGCTCGATCGCGGGCTACCCGGCGGGCAAGCCGATCAGCCGCGAGGAGTTCTTCCGGCTCAAGGCGGACATCTTCATCCCGGCGGCCCTGGAGAACCAGGTCGGGGTGGAGGAGGCGAGCTGGCTGCAGGTCCGGCTCGTGGCCGAGGGCGCGAACGGGCCGTGCACGCCCGAGGGGGAGAAGGTGCTCCTCGAGCGCGGGATCGACATCCTGCCGGACGTCCTCGCCAACTCGGGCGGCGTCACGGTGAGCTACTACGAGTGGGTGCAGAACAAGCGCTCCGAGACGTGGACGCTCGAGGAGGTCGACGCCCGGCTCGAGAAGGCGATGAAGCGGGCCTACCGCGAGGTGACCGAGATGGCGCGGCAGAAGAAGTGCACGCTGCGGCTCGCCGCCTACGCGGTGGCGCTGCAGCGGCTCGCCGCCGTGTACGGCGAGCGCGAGATCTTCCCGTGAGGCGGGGCGCGGCCCGCGCGGCGCCCCCGCGCCGCGCGCGGCCGAGCCGCCGGTGACGCGGGGTGAATCAGAAGCCGAGCGTGCGCCGGCCGATATCCATCTTCATCTTCTGCTTGGCGAGGTAGAGCGTCTCCTCGGCCACCGCGTTGGCGCGCGCCGCGTGCTCCCGCAGGATGTCGAGGACCCGATCGTCGCCGCCGGGTTTGTCGTACTCGGCGCGGCGGGCGCGCATCGGGCCGAGGAGCTCGTCGATCGCCGCCGACACCTCGGCCTTGATGTGGCCGTCCCCGATGTTGTCTCCCCGGCTATAGCGCTCCTCGAGCACCTTGACCCGCTCCGGATCCTTGATGAACGCGCGCACGTACTGGAACAGGGAGCTCGTGATGTCGCCCGGGTCGGTCATGCTCTGCCGGCCGGTGTAGAGCGCCCCCACCTTCTTCTTGATCTCCTTGGCGCTGTCCGAGAGGAAGATGGCGTTGTTGAGGCTCTTCGACATCTTGTGGACGCCGTCGGTGCCGACCAGCCTGCCGACGCGGCCCACCAGCGGCGCGGGGACCGGGAACAGGCCTCCTGCGGTGACGTGCGCCTCGTCGTCGAGCGCCGGATCGACGTCGCAGTAGACGTGGTTGAAGCGCCGCGCGACCTCGCGGCACATCTCGAGGTGGGCGACCTGATCCTCGCCGACCGGGACGAGCGCGGGGCGGAACGCGAGGATGTCGGCGCACTGCCCGACCGCGTACAGAGGAAACCCGAAGCTATATTTGTCGCCGAGCCCCTTGGTCTCGATCTCGTGCTTGAGCGTCGGGTTCCGCATCACCCGGTTGAAGGGGAGCTGCATCGCGAAGAACCATGTGAGCTCGGCGATCGCGGGGACCTCGCTCTGGAGGACGAGCGTGGAGCGCTCTGGATCGATGCCCGCGGCCAACCAGTCCTTGACGATCTCCAGCATGTCGCGGCGGATGTCGGCCGGCTGGTCCGCGCGCGTCGTGAAAGCATGGACGTTGGCGATGAGAAAATAGCACTCGTAGCTGTCCTGGAGACGGACGCGGTTCTCGATGGATCCGACCCAGTGGCCGACGTGGAGGCGCCCGGTGGGCGTATCTCCGGTGAGGATCCGGGGGCGACCGGGCTGGGCGGAAGGGCTGGAGGTCGAGGAGCTCATGGCCGAGATCACCGCTCTCATAGCACCGCTCGCGCAGGATGTCGCTCGCGGACACGCACCCGCGGATCGCCGACGGCACGACCTTGACCGCCGCGGAGGTCGTGGCGATCCTGCGCGACGCCATCCGCCGCCGCTCCGAAGAGGAGGAGTCTTGCTGAGGCAGCTATTGCGCCGTTTCTTGCGCCCGCAGGCGCCCTTGCTCGCGATCGTCGTCGCGCTCCAGCTCGTGGCGACGCTCGCTTCGCTGTACCTGCCGAGCCTGAACGCCGACATCATCGATCATGGCGTCGCCGTCGGCGACACGTCGCGCATCCTGAAGCTCGGCGCGATCATGCTCGCGATCACCGGCGTCCAAATCGTGTGCTCGGTCGCCGCGAACTACGCCGGCGCGCGCGCCGCGATGAGCTTCGGCCGCGACCTGCGCGCGGCGGTGTTCCGCCGCGTCGGCGAGTTCTCCGCGCGCGAGCTGTCGCGGTTCGGCGCGCCGTCGCTCATCACGCGCACGACCAACGACGTCCAGCAGGTGCAGATGGTGGTGATGATGGGCTGTACGATGCTCGTCCTCTCGCCGCTCATGTGCGTCGGCGGCGTCGTGATGGCGCTGCGCGAGGACAGGTCGCTCGCCTGGCTGCTCGCGATCGCGGTGCCGCTGCTCGCGGGCGCCGTCGTCGCGATCATGTCGCGGATGGTGCCGCAGTTCCGGCGGATGCAGCCCCTCATCGACGCGGTGAACCGCGTGCTCCGCGAGCAGATCACCGGCGTGCGCGTGATCCGCGCCTTCGTGCGCGAGCCCGCCGAGGCGGCGCGCTTCGATCGCGCGAACGGCGACCTCACCGAGGCCGCGCTGCACATCGGGCGCCTGCAAGCGATGATGTTCCCGGCCGTGATGTTCGTGTTCAACGCCTCGAGCGTCGCCGTCCTGTGGTTCGGCGCGCACCAGATCGCGGACGGCAGGCTCGCGATCGGCTCGATGACGGCGTTCCTCGCCTACCTGACGCAGATCCTCATGGCGGTGATGATGGTCACGTTCATGGCCGTCATGCTGCCGCGCGCGGCCGCGTGCTCGGAGCGCATCGTCGAGGTGCTGGACACCGAGCCGTCCGTGCGCGCCCCCGACCAGCCCGTGACGCTCGTCGAGCCGACCGGCGTCGTCGAGCTGCGAGGCGTCGAGTACCGATATCCGGGCGCCGAGCTGCCCGTCCTGCGCGGCGTCTCGTTCGTCGCGCGCCCCGGGCAGGTCACCGCGATCATCGGCAGCACCGGCTCGGGCAAGACCACGCTGCTCGACCTGATCGCGCGGCTCATCGATCCGACGAGGGGCGAGGTCCGGCTCGACGGCGTCGACGCGCGCATGCTCGACCTCGAGGCGGTGTGGTCGTGCACCGGGCTCGTGCCGCAGCGCCCCTTCCTGTTCTCCGGCACGGTGGCCTCGAACCTGCGCTACGGCGACCCCGCGGCGACCGACGAGCAGCTCTGGGCAGCGCTCGCCGCCGCGCAGGCGCGCGACTTCGTCGAGGCCATGCCGCAAAAGCTCGACACGCCGATCGGGCAGGGCGGCACGAACGTCTCCGGCGGCCAGCGCCAGCGGCTCTCGATCGCCCGCGCCCTGCTGCGCCGGCCGCGCGTGTTCCTGTTCGACGACGCCTTCTCCGCGCTCGACGTCGCGACCGAGGCCCGGCTGCGGGCGGCGCTCGCCGAGCGCACGCGCGCCGCCACGGTGATCGTCGTCGCGCAGCGCGTGTCGAGCATCGTCGACGCGGACCAGATCCTCGTGCTCGACGGCGGCGAGATCGTCGGCCAGGGCAAGCATGGCGAGCTGCTCGCGTCGTGCCCGACGTACGCGGAGATCGTGGCCTCGCAGCGCGAGGCGGCGGTGGCCGCATGAGCGCGCGCCGCGCCGGTCCCCCGCCCGCCGCCCCCGAGGGGGCGCGCTCCCCGATGATGCAGCGCGGCCCCTTCGGCATGGGGGCGGCGCCGCCGCAGAAGGCGAAGCGGTTCGCGCCCTCCGCGCGGCGCCTCCTCGGCCGCCTCGCCCCCGAGCGCGCGCGCCTCGCGGTCGCGATCGCGTGCTCGCTGCTCAGCGTGGGCCTCGGCCTCGCCGGTCCGAAGCTGCTCGGCCGCGCGACCGACATCATCTTCTCCGGCGTGATCGGCGCCCGCCTCCCCGCGGCCGCCACGAAGGCCGAGGCCGTCGCGGAGCTCCAGCGCTCCGGCCAGGCGCGGCTCGCCGAGCTCGTGGGCCACATGGACGTCGTCCCCGGCCGCGGCATCCAGCTCCGCGAGCTCGCCGATCTGCTCCTGTTCGTGATGGCGCTGTACGCCGGCGCGTCGCTGTTCGCCTGGCTGCAGGGCTACCTGCTCAACGGGGTCGTGCAGCGCACCGTGCGGCAGCTCCGCACCGACGCGCAGGACAAGCTCGCCCGCTTGCCGCTCGCCTACTTCGACGGCCGCCCGCACGGCGAGCTCTTGAGCCGCGTCACCAACGACATCGACAACATCGCGCAGGGCCTGCAGCAGACGCTGACGCAGCTCATGAACGGCGCGCTGACGCTCGTCGGCATCGTCGTCATGCTCGTCGTGATCTCACCGGTGCTCGCGGTGATCACGCTCTTCACCGTGCCGCTCTCGGTGCTCACGACCGCGGCGGTCGCGAGGCGCGCGCAGGCGAAGTTCGTCGCGCAGTGGGCGCAGGTCGGCGCGCTCAACGGCCAGATCGAGGAGGCGTTCAGCGGCCACTCGCTCGTCAACGTGCTCGGGCGGCGCGGCGACGTCGAGGCGCGCTTCCAGGCCACGAATCAGGAGCTGTTCGAGACCAGCTTCCGCGCGCAGTTCATGTCCAGCACCATCATGCCGGCGGTCAATTTCGTCGGGAACCTGACCTACGTCGCGATCGCCGTCATCGGCGGCCTGCGGGTCGCGTCCGGCGCGATGCTGCTCGGCAGCGTACAAGCGTTCATCCACTACTCGCGCCAGTTCTCTCAGCAGCTCGGCCAGCTCGCGTCCGTCACGAACGTCCTCCAATCGGGCGTCGCCTCCGCAGAGCGGGTGTTCGAGCTGCTCGACGAACAGGGCCAGTCGCCCGAGGCCACCCCGCCCGCGGCCCTGCCGAAGGTCACCGGCGAGGTCCGGTTCGAGCACGTCACGTTTCGCTACAAGCCCGACGAGCCCCTGATCGAGGACCTCGATCTCACGATCATGCCAGGCCAGACGGTCGCGATCGTCGGCCCGACCGGCGCCGGCAAGACCACGCTCGTGAACCTCTTGATGCGGTTTTACGAGCTCGACGGCGGTCGGATCCTGATCGACGGTGTCGACATCGCGCGCTTGCCTCGCCACGAGCTGCGCGCGAAGCTCGGTATGGTGCTGCAGGATACATGGCTATTCTCGGGCACGATCCGCGACAATATCGCGTTCGGCAACGCGGCCGCGACCGAGGCCGACATCCAGGAGGCAGCGCGCGCGGCGCACGTCGACCGCTTCGTGCGCGCCCTGCCCGCCGGTTACGAGACGGTCATCGACGAGGAGTCGGGCAACCTGAGCGCCGGCGAGAAGCAGCTCATCACGATCGCGCGCGCGTTCCTCGCGAGCCCGGCGATCCTGATCCTCGACGAGGCGACCTCCTCGGTCGACACCCGCACCGAGGTGCTCGTCCAGCGCGCGATGGCCGCCCTGCGCGCCCAGCGCACGAGCTTCGTGATCGCGCATCGCCTCTCGACGATCCGCGACGCCGACATGATCCTCGTGATGAACGCGGGCCGCATCGTCGAGCGCGGCACGCACGCGGAGCTCCTCGCCGCAGGAGGCGCCTACCACGCGTTGTACCAGACCCAGCTCACCGGCAACGGCGGGAGCGGCGCGACGCTCGAGGGCCAGAGCGCCGCTCCACCCCCTTGAAACGCCCGAGGATATGAGATTGGACCCACGGAGGCACCGAGGGCACAGGGTTATTTCGTCGTTCCTCTGAAACTACCGCCCCGGCGCCGCGCCGCTCGCCGCCGCCCCCGGGGCGCGCGTGATCTCGGCCGCCCGGCCGGCGACCCGGAGCGCCGTGCCCTGGACGGCGTGCTTGTACTTGACGTAGCCGAGCGCCAGCACCCGCTGCCCGCCCGGGTCCTTCACCTGGCTCGTCACCGCGCCCACGGCCGCGCCGTCGGGCAGCGCGATCTCCGCGCCCGCGGGCACGTCGCCCTCCCCCTCGACGGCGAGCTGCACGAGCCGCTTCTTGGCGTGGCCGCGCATCTGGAGCATGAACACCGTCTCCTGCCCCAGGTAGCAGCCCTTGTTGAACGAGACGGCGCGCTCCTCGAGCGACGCCTCCTGCGGGAAGTTCTGGTCGTCGAAGTCGACGCCGAACCGGGGGACGTTGTTCTCGACCCGGAGCACCTCCCACGCCGCCGCCGTCGTGGGCAGGACGGGGCCGGCCCCGCCCGCCGCGAGCAGCGCCTCGACCACGGCGCCCTCGGCCTGCCGGGGCGCGACGAACAGCGCGCCCCCGAGGCCGGTCCAGTCGACGATCGCGGCGTCCGCCCCGGCCGCGCGCCCGGCCGCCGCGAGCTCGGCGGCCCGCGGGCCGTGGGCGAAGACCCAGGCGTGCTCGCCCGTGGCGTCCGCGAGCTCGGCGTCCTCCATGATGAGGTAGCGCTCGAAGCTCTCGCGCAGCGCCCCGATACGATCCCGGAGCGCGCCGACGTAGATGCGGTCCTCCGCGATCACGATCCACACCTCGGCGAAGATCTTCCCGGTCTTCACCACGTTGAGCCCGTACGCCCCGCCCGCGGGCGGCGAGGCCTTCGCCCCGGCGGGCAGCGGCTTCTGCGGGGCGAGGTCGCAGGTGACCAGGCCGTTGAGCCAGGTCTGCCGGTCCGAGCCGGTGACGATCAGCGTCCCGAGCTCGGGCATGGGCTGCACGAGCGCCCCTTCGCGGAGCGCGCGCCGCTGCTCGTCCAGTCCGTGGGCGTCGTTCATCGAGGTCCGATCGTGGAGGCGGGAGGCCGGGCCGTCGAGGGGCGGCCCCACATTTCGGCGGCCGCCCCGCCCGGGCTCAGGGATCGACCTCGGCGACGAGCGCCGGGAACTGGGCCGACGTGTGGACGGCCGGCGGGACGATCGCCGCGTCGACGTGGCCCACGAGGCGGCGGAGCGCGTCGGCGTCGGCCGAGAGCACCTCGGCGACGACGGTGAGCGTCTTCGGGAGCGACGCGACCGACGCGATCACCGCCTCGGCCGAGGCGCCCCGGACCAGGACGGCGCGCGCGCCGACCTTCGCGGCGGCCTCGGCCCCCTCCAGGCTCTCGGCCAGGGCGAGCGGCAGCATGCGCATCGTCCGCGCCCCCTTCGCGAGGCGGTCCCAGTCGTCGAGCGGCAGGAGCGCGTCGACGCAGACCCCGTCCGCCCCGTGGTAGCGCGCCGCGAGCGCGGCGTCGCGATCGCCGACCCGGGACAGGCAGAGCGACGGCACGGTCTTCGTCGCGCGCGCGGCCCCCTGCATGGCGGGCCCCGCCTCGACGAACGCGAGCGCAGAGATGTTGAGCTCCTGGAGCCGCACCGCGTCCTCCGCTGGCGACTCCGAGCCGACGAGCGCGACCAGAGCCATGTTCTTCCTGCGGGTGGAGATCACCTGGAGAAGATCGCGTGTGGACGGGACGATCGATCCCGCATCGAAATCCTGCATGGGAGGGCGGGTAGACGAGCCGAACGCGCGGGTCAAGCGAGGGATCGCTCGAGCTCCTCGAGCGCGGGTCGGGAATCCATGGCTTGAACGTCCTGCACGCGCATCCACACGGCCGTCTGATCGCCCTCGTAGCAGACGCTGCCTTCGTGCCGGAACTCGAACGAATAGCGGATCATGTGCCGCTTCTGGCCGAGGCGGGAGCGCGTCGCCACGCACGTCGCCTCGATGGGCGCGCCCGGCTGGACGAGCTTGCGAAAGACGACCCGGTGGATGTTGGTGCCATAACCGATCCAGCCCTCGCGGTGCCGCAGGCCGAGCAGGTGGTAGGCGTGCACGAAGCCGAGCATCCCCGTCGCGTGCACCATGATCGCGCCGGCGACGTGGCGCGGGTGCAGCAGCGGGTGCGCCCGCTGCGCGTCGACGAGCGGCATCGGGCGGTCGGTCGGCATGCGGCAGCGCACCAGGCTCCTCTCGGCGTCCACCTCGAGGAGCTCGTCGAAGAAGAGGACCGACGGGTCGTAGGGCAGGTCCGCGAGGAACTCGGCGTCGAACGGACCAAGCTTCACAGGATGGGGCGCGCCGCTCGCCGCGCCAGGTGCAGAGGTCGTCATCGGAGTTGGCTCTGGGATCCCGGATCCCCGAGGGCAGCTCCCTAGCAGCGGCCGATCGCGTGGGCAACGGCCGTGACGAAGCCGAGAAAATGGGGCGGCTCGCGGGAACGCTCGCGGGAATGCTCGCGGGAATGGACGAGCGGGTGGTGGCTTTGAAAATCGTTGGACCTCCATGGATTTCGAGGGGCTCTCTCGGAGGTCCGCGGGTAAGGTTCTGTGATGCACACGACAGACTCGCTCGACCGTTTCATGGCGGATGTCCGGTCGGGCCTGAAGGCGTCGCCGAAGCACCTCTCGCCGGAGTATTTTTACGATGCGCTCGGCTCGCACCTCTTCGAGGCGATCTGTCAGCTCCCCTGGTATCCGCTGACGCGCGCGGAGCGGGCGTTGCTCGAGCGGCATGCCGAGGAGATGGTCGCGCCGTTCGGGGCCGGCGCCTCGATCGTCGAGCTCGGCTGCGGCAGCGGGGAGAAGCTCGCCCTGCTGGCGGCGCCGCTCTGCAAGCGGGCGCCTCGCCTCTGCGTGCACCTCGTGGACGTCTCGGAGACGGCGCTCGACCTCTCGCGCCGGACCCTGGGCCGCCTGCCGCGCGTGGAGGCGTCGGCCCACCGGGCGAGGTACGAGGAGGGCCTGGCCCGCGCGGCGGCGCGGCGCGCGGTCGACGCGCGGGGCGACGGGGGCGCGGTGCTCGTGCTGTTCCTCGGCTCGAACATCGGCAACCTGGCCCCGGCGGCCGCGGCGGCGTTCCTCGCGGGGGTGCGCGGCGCGCTCCGCGCCGGGGACGGGCTGCTGCTCGGCGCCGACCTCGTGAAGCCCGCGGCGGATCTGGTGCTCGCGTACGACGATCCGCTCGGCGTCACCGCGGCCTTCAACAAGAACCTGCTCGCGCGCATCAACCGGGAGCTCGGCGCGACGTTCGACCTCCGCTCGTTCGATCACCGCGCGGCGTGGAACGCGGAGGCCTCGCGCGTCGAGATGCACCTCGTCAGCCGCAGGCGGCAGTCGATCCGCCTGGGCGCGCTCGATCTCGAGGTCGCCTTCGACGAGGGCGAATCGATCTGGACAGAGAGCTCGTACAAGTACACCCCGGACGAGGTGGTGCGCATGGGGGAGCGCGCGGGGTTCCGCTGTCATCAGCAGTGGATCGATCCGGTCGGGCGGTTCTCGACGACGCTCCTCCTCGCCGAGGAGCGCGCGGCGGACCGCTGAGCCGGCGGGCTCAGCGCGGCGCGCGCCCCGGCGGGCCCGCGGCCGGCGGGCCCGCGGCCGGCGGGCCCGCGGCCGGCGGGCCCGCAGAACGATGCGCTCGCGCCGCGCGTCATGCGCCGCGCGCCGTCGGGAGGCGCCCGTACGCGCGGACGTCCTCGATTTGACGCGTTGCCCGACGTCGCGTAATCCACTCGGCCATGTCAGGCAGTCGTAGTCCTCGCGGGCCTGCGGCGCTCGCGCTCAGCGGGTCGCTCCTGGGACTGGCGTTCAGCGCCTCGTCGACGTTCGACTACATCCGGCACCTCGACCGGCAGGTCCACGACCTGCACTGCAGCTTCATCCCCGGCCTCGGCGCGCAGTCGGGGGCCGACACGGCGTGCCGCGTGGCGATGTACAGCCCCTACTCCGCGCTGTTCCGCGAGAGCTTCTGGGGCGGTATCCCGATCTCGCTGTTCGCGCTGGGCGCGTTCGCGTTCTTCGCGGCGTTCGCGCTCTACGTGCTGCTCTCGGGCCAGCACGCGCCGCGGCGCGCGGCGCACTTCCTGTTCGTCGCGGGCCTCACGCCGCTCGCGGTGTCGCTCATGATGGCGCTCATCTCGGCGCTGCGCCTCGGGGTGTTCTGCAAGACGTGCGTCGGGATGTACGTCTCGTCGGCGCTGCTCGCGGCCGGCGGGGTCTGGGCGTTCGTCGAGGACCGCAGGGCGGCGCGCGCCGCGGCCTGGTCCAGCGCGACGCCGCGGCCGGCCGGGGCGGCCGGGGTGGGGCCCACGGTGCCGATGGCGCCCCTCGGCGTCGACGCGCCGGCCGGGGCGCCCGCCGCGCCCGCCCCCGCGCGCCGCATGGGCTCGAAGCTGCTGCTGCCGGGGTGGCTCGTCGCGCTCGGCGTGTGCACGGTGACGCCGGCGCTGCTCTACGCGAGCGCGCTGCCGAGCTACGCGAGCTACCTGACCGGCTGCGGCAAGCTGGAGAAGCCGACCGAGCCGAACGGCGCGCTGCTCCAGGTGAAGCACCCGGGCGCGGTGCAGCCGGCGACGATCTTCGTCGATCCGCTCTGCCCGACGTGCAAGGCGTTCCACCAGCGGCTCGTGTCCGAGGGGGTGTTCGACAAGCTCGACGTGACGCTGGTGCTGTTCCCGCTCGACAGCGAGTGCAACTGGATGCTCGACCGGCCGGTGCACCCGGGCGCGTGCCTCCTCTCCAAGGCGATCCTCTGCAGCGATCACCGGGCGATGGATGTGCTCGAGTGGGCCTACGACAACCAGGAGGAGCTCCTGGAGGGGGCGAAGGCGGGGGCCGGCACCGCCAACGTGCAGGCGGCGATCCGGCAGCGCTGGCCGGGGCTCGACGCGTGCATGGACTCGAAGGAGACGTCGCTGCGGCTGAACCGGATGCTCCGGTTCATCGTGGACAACAAGCTTCCCGTGTCGACGCCGCAGATGTTCCTGGGCACGACGCGGCTCTGTGACGAGGACACGGATATCGGGCTGTCGTATGCCATAAGGCAGCTCGCGCCGGCCCTCCGGACGAGGTGAGGTGGTCATGAGGGGCGCAGGGGTCATCGGGATCGTGGCCGGGTGCGCGCTGCTCGTCGCGTCGGGCGTGACGGTGCACGGAGAGGTGCAGGCCGCGTCGCAGCGCCTGAGGACGGGGGTGGCCGAGGCGGTGAGGCCGGCGGTGGCCATCGCCAACGACGCCGAGGCGCCCTACTGCACGCCGGCGTTCAAGACGGTGCTGCAGCGGGTGCTCAACGCGTGCGGCCTGGTCGGGGCCGAGGCGCGGCGCGGGTGCCAGCCGGCCGACGTGAAGACGCTCGCGTCGATCAGCGACGACGACTTCAACGCGCTCTTCACGCCGCTGAAGCAGCGCGGCGGGGTCGTGATGTTCGACGACGCGTCGGAGAAGCTCGACGACGGGGCGAAGAAGATGATCGAGGAGATGTGGCTCGATCGGCGCGGGGCGCGCTACTTCTTCATCGTCGCCCGGGCGTCGAAGACGGGGACGCCGGAGTTCAACCGGACGCTCTCGCACAAGCGCGCGAACAGCGTGCTCTTCGACATCTCCGACAAGTTCAAGGAGCAGGACCTGGACAAGAAGGTCGGGATGCTGTGGCTCGGGAACGAGTTCGCCCAGCTCGGCGCGGAATACTGCCAATGGAACGTCTCGCGCAAGGACAAGGCATGTACGGCAGAGGCCATCAACCGGAGCGCGTTCGTCTCCTGGGTGGACTGCCAGCTGTGAGCGCCGCGAGGAGGATCGGCGCGCTCGTCGCCCTCGCCGCGGCCGCGGGGCTCGCGGGCGGGTGCGAGGGGGACAAGGCGGATCTGCCGACGCCGCCGACGCCAGGCCAGGGGCGGAGCAACGCGGTGACGGCGCCGGGCGGCGCCGCGGCGACGAGCGCGAGGGCGCCCGCGAGCGCGGCGGCGCCGGCCGCGCAGGCGGCGCCGCGGCTCCTGTGCGCGGGGCAGTCGCCGCGGCCGGCGCCCTCGGCGGGGGGGCTCACGGCGGTCGCGGCCCAGGGGGAGGAGGCGCCGCCGGCGAGCATCGGGTTCGGCGTCGGCAAGTGGGTGTGGGTGAACTTCTGGGCGGCGTGGTGCAAGCCGTGCCTGGAGGAGATGCCGCGGCTGCTCGGGTGGCAACAGAAGCTGCGGGCGTCCGGCGTGCTCATCGATCTGGCGTTCATCTCGATCGACGACGACGAGCGGCAGCTGTCGCGGTTCCTGGAGGCGCAGCCGGGCAACGGGGTGCGCGCCTCGTACTGGCTGCCGGACGGGCCCCATCGGGCGGGGTGGCTGCGGGCGCTCGGCGTCAAGGAGGCGACCGAGCTGCCGATCCACGCGATCGCGTCGCCCAGCGGGCAGGTGACGTGCGTGATCCAGGGGGCGGTGGAGGACAGCGACTATCCGACGATCGCGGCGCTGCTCGGGGCGAAGAAGCAGTAGGTGGGGGCGCTCCTCGAGGCGCGCCGTCGCAAAGCGGCGCTCGGCTTGTGGGGAGGTCGCGGTCGAGCTCTATTCTCGAAGGCGCGCCCTCATGAAAACCTCCCTGCTAAAACGCCGTATCGCCTTTCTCTTTTGTCTGTCCTCGCTGGTCGCGTCGACGGCGCTCCTCCTCGCGAGCTGTAATCGTAGCGCCCCGCAGCAAGGGTCAGGCGATCCCTGCGAGAGCGCGCAGGACTGCGCGGACGGCATCCCCTGTACGGTCGATCGCTGCATCGGCGGTCGGTGCGAGTCGGAGGCGGACGACACCCGCTGTCCGGGCGGGCGCTGTGATCGGGTGAGGGGCGCCTGCGTCATCGACAAGGCGTGCGCGACGTCGGCCGACTGCGCGGACGCGGATCCGTGCACCCAGGCAGAGCGCTGCGACGAGTCGCTCCGGCAGTGCGTCTTCGAGGGGCTCGACGGCGATGGGGACGGCGCGCTGCCCGTGATCTGCGGCGGCGCGGACTGCGACGATGACAATCCGCGGAACGCCCCGGCGCTCGCCGAGCTGTGCGACGGCGCCGACAACAACTGCGACGGCGTGGCCGACGAGGGCAAGGACAGCGCCCTCTGCGGCGCCGACGATGCGCGCTGCGTGAGCGGGCGCTGCGAGTGTCCGGCCGGGAAGGGTTACTGTCCGCGCGAGTCCGCCTCGGGGTTTCACTGCATCGACGTTCAGTCCGATCCGGAGAACTGCGGCGCCTGCGGGGCGTCGTGCCCCGCGGACACGACCTGCGTGGGCGGGCAGTGCACGTGCGAGGACGGCCTCGCGCTGTGCGGGTCCACGTGCGTCGACCTCTCCCAGGACGAGCGCCACTGCGGCGCGTGCGGCGAGGCGTGCGACGAGATGGACTGCATCGATGGCGTCTGCACGGCGTGCGGCAGGGTCGGCGAGCGCTGCTGCGACGGCGTGAGCTGCCGGGACGATCTCAGCGAGTGCGGAGAGGGCGGCACGTGCGTCGTGAAGGCGTGCGCGGAGCCGATCGAGGCGCTGCCGGACACCCACCTCCCGCGGTGCTCGGCCGACACGGAGCCGTGCATCGATGCGTGCACGGTGAGCTCGTGCGTCGACGACTGCTTCGAAGCGGACACCACGGCTCCCCGCGAGTTCCGCGGTGCGCTGTTCGACTGCGAAGCCTGCGTCGACCATCAGGTCCAGGCCTGCACGTCGCGGATGTGCCAGCGGAGCCTGTCTGTGGCGTCTTGCTGCGTCGTGGAGCGCTGCCGCGGGGTCATCGACAAATTTTGCGAGGCCCAATGCGGCGAGGAGCTCGATGCGTTTTATAGCTGCTCCGACTCGACGGAGTGCGGCTTCTTCCTAGTGGCAGAGGAGCCGCGCTCCTGCTTCCCCTGACGCTCCCTCGTGCGCGAGCAGCCACCGCTTCCGCTCGAGTCCGCCCGCGTAGCCCGTGAGCTCGCCACGGGCGCCCACGACGCGGTGGCAGGGGATGATCAGGCAGACCGGGTTCCTGCCGTTCGCCAGGCCCACCGCGCGCGACGCCGACGGCTGGCCGAGGAGCGCCGCGACCTCGCCGTAGGAGCGCGTCGCGCCGGGGAGAATGCGCTGCACCTCCGCCCAGACGCGGCGCTGGAACGGCGTGCCGCCCGGCTCGACCGCCACGCCCGAGAGCGCGCCGAGATCGCCGCGCCAGTAGGCCCTCAGCCGGCCGGAGAGGCCGTGTGGATCCGCGGCGCTGCGCAGCGCGACCGCGCCGTAGCGCGCCTCGAGCGAGGCGCGGAGGCGAGGCGCGCGATCCGCGAACTCGAGCGCGTGGACCGCGCCGCCGCCGGCCGCGAGGAGCATGGCCCCGAGCGGCGACTCGACCTCATCCAGCAAGAGATCCATTCGAGTTCTCCCTCTCCGCGGGCCGCGCTCCCTGCGCGTCCGCCGTCCACAAGAGCATCGCCGCGTAGGCGCGCCACGGCCGCCACGCCTCCGCCATGGCCAGGAGATCCGCGCCGGAGACGCCGCCGGGCGCGCGCCGCAGGCCGAGATCCGTGGCCGGGAACGCGTCCGGCTCGCGCAGCGCCCGCATCGCGATGTAGTGCGCGGTCCACGCGCCGATGCCCGGCACCGCGCAGAGCGCGCGCACGGTCTCGTCCAGGCCGCGCGAGGCGTCGAGCGCGACCTCGCCGCGGGCCACGCGCGCCGCGAGCGCGGTGATCGTCGCCGCCCGCGCGCGCGGCACGCCGAGGTCCGTCAGATCGGCCGCCGCGAGCGCCTCGGGCGACGGAAAGACGAAGCGGAGCCCCTCGGCGCCCTCGGGCAGGCCGCCGCGCGCCGCGAGCGGCTCGCCGTGCCGCTCGACCAGGCGGCCCGCGAGCTGCGTCGCGGCGCGGACGCTCACCTGCTGGCCCAGGATCGCCCGCACCGCGAGCTCGAAGCCGTCCCACGCGCCCGGCACGCGCACGCCCGGCGTCGCCGCGACGAGGGGGGCGAGCCGCGGGTCGGCCCGGAGGTGCGCGGCGATCGCGTCGGGATCGGCGCCGAGATCGAACAGCCGCCGCAGGCGCTCCGCGCAGTGGATGAGCCCCTCGGTGCCGGGCAGCCGCAGCCGCGCGAGGAGGTGAGGCTCGCCGGGCGCCGGGCGCACCTCGACGACGCCGTGCCCGCCGGCCACGCGCACCGTGCGGCGGTACACGCCGGGGCCGGCCGACTCCACGCCGGGGATCGCGCGTGCCCCGAGGAAGCCCGCGAGCGCGCCCCAGTCGAGCGGCGGGCGGAACGGGAGGCGGAGCGCGATGTCCGGCGCGCCGCCCGCCGCCCCCCCGCCCCGCTTCGAGGCGGCCGTGCGCAGCTCGCGCGGCGTGCGGGCGTAGGTCGCGCGGATCGCGTCGTTGAAGCGGCGGACGCTCGAGAACCCCGACGAGAGCGCCACCTCGGTCATCGAGAGGGCGGTCTCGTCGAGGAGCTTCTTCGCGAAGAGCAGGCGCCGCGTCTGCGCCACGGCGAGCGGGGGGGCGCCGACGTGCCGCAGGAAGAGCCGCCGGAGGTGGCGCTCGCCCACGCCGAGCCGCGCCGCGAGCGCCGGGGCGTCCGCGTCGTCCAGCGCGCCCTCGGCGATGAGCCGGAGCGCCCGCGAGACGAGCGCCGACGTGCCCAGCCACGCGGGCGTCCCGGGCGACGCCTCGGGGCGGCAGCGCAGGCACGGGCGGTAGCCGGCCTCCTGCGCGGCCGCCGCCGAGGGGAAGAAGACGCAGCGCTCCCGCTTCGGCGTCCGCGCCGGGCAGATCGGGCGGCAGTAGATGCCCGTCGACAGCACGCCCGTGAAGAAGCGGCCGTCGAAGCGACGGTCGCGGGTCTCGAGCGCGCGATAGCAAGCCTCCTCGTCGAGCCGCATGCGGAGCGTCGTAGCGCGGGCGCCGCCGCGCCACTGGCGCTTTTCGGACCTGGAGGGCGGGCGGCGCCCGCGGCGCCCGGCCGCCCCCGGCGCCCCGCGCGGTGGTACGCTCGGCGCGCCATGAAGAGCGTGTTCGACACCCTCGCCGCCATGGGCCACGAGCAGGTGCTGTTCTGCGCGGACGAGCCCGCGGGCTACCGCGCGATCATCGCGATCCACAGCACCGCGCTGGGCCCGGCGCTCGGCGGCACCCGGCTCCTCGCCTACGCGAGCGACGAGGAGGCCCTGGTGGACGCGCTGCGCCTGTCGCGCGGCATGACCACCAAAAACGCCCTCGCCGGGATGGACGTCGGCGGCGGCAAGGCGGTCATCCTCCGCGGCGCGGGGCCGCTCGACCGGGAGCGGCTCTTCCGCGCGCACGGGCGCTTCATCGAGCGCCTCGGCGGCAGGTTCATCACCGGCGAGGACGTGGGCACCACCCCCGCGGACATGGAGCTCATCCGGCGCGAGACGCGCCACGTCAAGGGCCTCGCCGGCGAGGGGGGCGACCCGTCCCCGTGGACCGCGCGCGGCGTGCTCCGCGCGATCCAGGCCGCGGCCCGCCACCGCTGGGGCAGCGACGACCTCGCGGGCCGGACCGTCGCGCTCCAGGGCTGCGGCAGCGTCGGCGGCCGGCTCGCGGCGGAGCTGCGCCGGGCCGGCGCGCGGCTCCTCGTCGCGGACGTCGCGCCGGATCGCGCCCGCCACGTCGCCGCCGAGCTCGGGGCCACGGTCGTGCCGCCGGACGCGATCGCCTCGGCCCAGGCCGACATCTTCGCCCCCTGCGCGCTCGGCGGCGTCCTCGACGACCGCGCCGTGCGGGAGCTCAGGGCGGAGATCGTCGCCGGCGCCGCCAACAACCAGCTCCTCGAGCCGCGCCACGGCGAGGCGCTCGCGGCGCGCGGCGTCCTCTACGTGCCCGACGTCGTGGCCAACGCGGGCGGCGTGCTGAGCGGCGGCGCGGATCTCTTCGGCTGGTCCCGCGCCGAGGTCGAGCGGCGCGTCCACGCGATCCACGACACGGTCCTCCGCGTGCTCGAGATGGCGGCGGCCGACGGCGCGCCGCCGGCCGTCGCCGCCGAGCGGCTGGCCGAGCAGCGCCTGCGGGCGCGCGCCGCGACCGGGTGATCGCCAGAGCGGTTCCCCCCCACCCCTCGTACGCGCGTCGCAGAGCGGCGGTCACCCGCACAGGAGACGGGTCCAGATCGGCGTTTTCGGCGCGGAAGCGCACTCCGGTGCGCTGAGCACCGAAAACGTCGAGATGGGCCCGTATCCGAAGCGGGTGACCGCCGCTCTAGCCGGGCGCCGGCTCGGCGGCCGGGCCGTTCTTCATCGCCTTCACCGCCTCGACCATCAGCGACAGCGCGAGCCCGATCAGCGCGAGCCCCACGACGCCGTTCATCGTCGTCGCGTTCAGCGCGAGCCCCTCGGCCTGCACGGCGGTGACCGCGGTCCGCACCTGCAGGACGAGGGCCCACACCGTGATCGCCATGACGAACACCATCGGGACCGCCGTGTACCAGATGCGCCGCTTCTCGCGGTGCAGCCAGACCGTGACCGCGAGGAGCGTCAGGGCCGCGAGCAGCTGGTTGCTCGTGCCGAACAGCGTCCAGAAGTCGAGGTACGCGGGCCGCACGCCGGGCGCGGGCGGGCGCGCGGTCATGATGAACAGCGTGGGCGGCGCCAGCGAGAGCGCGGTCGCCGCCGCGGACGCCGCCCTCCCCCTCCAGTTGAACAGCTCCTCGAGGATGTAGCGGCTGAGGCGAGTCGAGACGTCCAGCGTGTCGAACACGAAGGTGGAGAACGCCATCGCGCCGAACGTCGCGGCGAAGAGGAAGTGCTCCTTGCCGATGATCACGGTGAGGAACCTGCCGATCCCGTCGCCGTAGATCTTGCCCGGCCCGGGCAGCTTCGTCCCCTGGGCCACGATGACCAGCGTCGCGAGCGCGATCAGCGCGACGAACGCCTCGGCCAGCATCGCGCCGTAGCCCACCGAGTGGGTGTGCGTCTCCTTCGAGATCTGCTTCGACGTCGTCCCCGAGCAGACGAGCCCGTGGAAGCCGGAGCAGGCGCCGCAGGCGATGGTGACGAACAGGAACGGGAACAGCATGCCGGTCGCGCCGCCGGCGTTCCACGTGGTGAACGCGGGCTGCCGCAGCTCGAACTCCCCCGGGTACCGGAGGTTCCCGAAGAAGATCCCGATCACGCCGACCGCGAGCGCCACGTACAGGATGAACCCGCCCAGGTAGCCGCGCGGCTGGAGGAGCAGCCAGACCGGCAGGAGCGAGGCCACGAAGCAGTAGACGAGGATGATGAGGCCGAACGCGCGCTGCGGGTTGTCGACCGGCAGCACGAACGCGGTCGAGATCTTCGTGCCGAGCCAGACGACGCCGAGCGTCGCGGGGACGAAGATCAGCGTGGTGAGCCAGAGCGGCGGCTTGAGGTACCGCTCGACCACGCCCATGACGAGGGAGAGGCCGAGGTAGGCGGCGCTCGCCGCCGCGACGGCGCCGCCGGGGTTGAACTGGAACGCGCCGCCCTCGAACTCCTCGGTCTTGCCGACGAAGGTGCTCGCCGTGATGTCCGTGAAGGCGACGATCACGTAGGCGAGCGCGAGCCAGATGAAGATCATCATCGACAGCCAGGCGCGCCGGCCGATGTGCCGCTTCGCGATCTCGGCGACGCTCTCGGCCTCGTGGCGGACGCTCGCGATGAGCGCGGAGAAGTCGTGCACCGCGCCGATGAACACGACGCCGAGCGAGATCCAGAGCACGCACGGCAGCCACCCGAACGCCTGGCCGGCGAGGATCGGGCCGGCGATCGGCCCGGCGGCGGCGATGGCGCTGAAGTGCTGGCCGAAGAGGTAGAACGGCTTGGTGGGCACGTAGTCCTCGCCGTCGTTCACCTTGACCGCGGGCGTCACCGCGGCGTCGTCGAGCGCGTAGTTGCGCGCGACCAGCCTCCCGTAGAAGCGGTAGCCAAGGCACAGCACGACGACGACGGTCAGGGCGAGCAGCGGCAGCACGCGGCGCAGTATAAGGCCATCCGCGCGCGGTTGTGGTCCCGCAAACGCCCCGACCGAGGGGGCGACCCGGGGTGCCGGGCGGGCGGCTCGGTCGTCGGCGCGGGGGCGCGGGCGGCTCGGCGCGGGCGGCTCGGCGCGGGCGGCTCAGCCCTTGGCGATCGAGAGGATCAGCTTGCCGGCGCCGTGGCCCGAGTCGAGGCGCCGGTGCGCCTCGGCGACCTGCTCGAGCGGCAGGACGCCGGAGACGACGGGGAACGCGAGCCCCCGCTCGAAGAGCGGCGTCATCTCGCGGAGGCGCGCGGTCTCCCGGGTGAGGAAGATGCCGTGGAGCGTCTGGTTCTTCACGTAGAGCGCGGAGAGGTCGCCCTGCGGCGCGAGGACGCAGGCGAGCCGGCCGCCCGGGCGCGTCGCGCGCAGGCTCTTCGCGACGAGGTCTCCGCCCACGGTGTCGAAGACCGCGTCGACGCCGGCGCCGCCGGTCTCCTGCAGGGCGACCTCGGCCGGGTCCTCGGACGTGTAGTCGATGGGGCGATCGACGCCGAGCCCGCGCAGGGTCTCCTGGTTCGCCGCGCCCGCGGAGGCGAGCACGCGGGCGCCCGAGGCGCGGGCGAACTGCACGGCGAACGAGCCGACGCCGCCCGCCCCGCCGTGGACGAGCACCGTCTCGCCGGGCTTCACCGCGAGCCGGCGCACGATCGCCTCCCACGCGGTGCCGCCCGCGAGCGGGATGGCGGCCGCCTCGACGTGCGACATGCCGCGCGGCTTCCTGGCGACGATCGACGCGGGCGCCACGTTGTACTCGGCGTAGCTCCCCGACGGGTTGCCGAAGATCTCCGGCGTGTAGAAGACCTCGTCGCCGGGGTCGAAGCCGCGGACGCCCGGGCCGACCGCCTCGACGACCCCGGACACGTCGTAGCCGAGGACCACCGGCGGCGCGATCTGCGCCCAGCTCCCCGCGGCCCGGATCTTCGCGTCGACCGGGTTCGTGCCCGACGCGACGACGCGCACCAGGACCTCGCCCGGTCCGGGCGAGGGCCGCTCTACCTCACGCAGCTCGAACAGCTCGGGCCCGCCGAAGGCGGGGATGACCATCGCTCGCATCGCATTTTCCTCCCCGGCGCCGCCGCTGGCGCACACCTGAAGCGCCGGCTAGCCGCCATTCTAGTTCAACCGGCCGGCGGTCCGGCCAGCGAAGGGCATGGCCAGGCGCCGGAGGAGATCGGAGCTGGTGGAGGTGAGCGCTGGATTCTGGATTGGTCACGGCGGATAGCACACCTGAGCCGCCCTTCAGGGATCAGGAATCTGCATGAACCGCGCGGGCGCCCCGAGCTGAGCAAGCTCCTGCCCGCTTGTGGCACGTGGCATGGTCTCCTACGCTCTCCGGGTGCACACGATCGAGAACACGGAGAGGCGCTTTGCTCGCGCGCGACGCACCCGCGACCGGCTGGAGGCCGTGGAGCGGGCGCTCGATGGCGACCTCGGCTGTGCAGAGGCTCTCCAGACGGCGACCTTGGCGCGAGGTGCCCTCGACGAGCTCGTGCGCGGATCATCGAGGCTCATCTCCGGGTCGGCGGTGGCGTCGTGAGCTTCGGCGCGATTCTGCTGCTCGCCCTCGGCCTGGCCATGGATGCGACGGCGGTCTCGGCCGCGCGGGGGCTTGCGGTCCCCGTGATTCGCGCCCGGCACGTCGCGCTCGTCGCCGGTTTCTTCGGTGGGTTTCAGGCGCTCATGCCCTTGATCGGGTGGCTCCTCGGTGCGCGTGTCGGGCCCCTGGTACAGGCGTGGGATCACTGGATCGCCTTCGTGCTCCTCGGGGCCATCGGCGGCAAGATGCTGTGGGAGGCGCGGTCCAGCGCTGACGACGACGACGATGCGCCGAAGGACCTGTTCGCCTTGAAGGTCATGTTCGTTCTCGCCATCGCGACGAGCATCGATGCGCTCGCGATCGGCTTCACGCTTCCGATGTTGAACGCACCGCTCGCGCTCTCGCTGGCCACCATCGGGATCACGACGGCGGTCCTGAGCGCGATCGGCCTCTTCGCCGGGAGGCGCTTCGGAGCGATGCTCGGCAAGCGGCTCGACGTCGCGGGAGGCCTCGTGCTCATCGGCCTCGGCGTGAAGATCTTGATCGAGCACTTGCAGGCGGCATAGTCGCTGCCCCTGCCTTCGTCTTGGCCTCCTCGGCGGGCCGCGCGCGCTCAGGACGGCAGCATCATCGGCGCCCGCACCTTCGCCGCGACCTCCTGGCCGCGGAGGCGCTCGACGAGCGCCAGCGCGAACGCCATCGCGGTGCCCGGCCCCTGGCTGGTCACGAGCTGCCCGTCCTCGACCACCGGGCTCGCGACGATCGCGCCGTGCGCCGACACAACGTCGTTCACGGACGGGTGGCACGTCATCGTCCTGCCCTGGAAGAGCCCGTGCGCCGCGAGCGCGATCGGCGCCGCGCAGATCGCCGCGACGGTGCGGCCCGCGTGCGCCTGCGCGTGCAGGCGCTCCCCCACGGCCGGCGAGGAGGCCAGCCGGTCGGCCCCGCCCTTGCCGCCCGGGAGGATCACGGCGTCGAAGTCGCCCGCCACCGCCGAGAGATCCACGTCCGGCACGAGGCGCACGCCGCGGCTGCAGCGCACCGGCCCCGGCCCGTCGAGCCCGGCGAGGACGACCTCGACCTCGGCGCGCCGGAGGACATCGACGATGATGGTGGTTTCCATCTCCTCAGCTCCCTCGGCCAGGATCACGAGCGCGCGCGGTGCCTTCATGAGGACCGCCATGGCCCCGCGGGCCGCCGGATGCAAGCAGCACCAACGAACCGGAGCGGACGGCGCGGGCGGGCGCGCGCGGCGCTGAAGCCCCTTTGCCTGCGAGCGGCTCCGCGCTAGGAGCGGGGCATGACGGAGCCCTTCGACGATCCTTTCGGCCTCGCGGGCCAGACCATCGAGGGGAAGTACCGCGTCGCCGCCGTCATCGGCGACGGCGGGTTCGGCGTGGTCTACCGCGGGATCCACGAGGGCTTCGGCGAGCTCATCGCCATCAAGTGCCTGAAGCTGCCGACCTCGCTCGACGCGGAGCAGCGCGACGCCCTGCTCGAGACGCTGCGGGGCGAGGGGCGGATCCTGCACCGGCTGTCGCGGGCCACCTCGGGCATCGTGCAGGCGCTCGACGTCGGCGCGTTCACGACCCGGGCCGGCGTGTGGGTGCCCTACCTCGTGCTGGAGTGGCTGGAGGGCCAGACGCTCGGGCAGCACCTCCGGGACCGGCGCGACCGGGGCGAGGTCGGCATGTCGATCGCCGAGGCGATCCAGCTGCTCTCGCCGGCCGCGCGCGCGCTCGCCGTCGCGCACGCGCACAAGGTCGCGCACCGGGACGTGAAGCCGGCCAACCTGTTCCTCACGGACGTCGGCGGGGTGCGGACGCTGAAGGTGCTCGACTTCGGCATCGCCAAGGTGCTGGCCGATCACCCCACGTTCACCGAGGCGCTCGCGGCGACCCGGCAGGGGCCGAGCGCGTTCACGCCGCGCTACGGGGCGCCCGAGCAGTTCAACAAGGCCCGCGGCGCGACCGGCCCCTGGACCGACGTGTTCGCGCTCGCGCTCATCTTCGTCGAGCTCGTGAGCGGCAGGCGCGCGCTCGAGGGGGACGACCCCACGCAGCTCTACATCGCCTCGGCCGACCCGGCGGTGCGCCCGACGCTGCGCGCGCGCGGGCTGCCGGACGCGCCGGAGGCGGTCGAGCGCGTGCTCGACAAGGCGCTCTCCATCGAGCCGAAGCACCGCTTCACGAGCGCGGGCGAGTTCTGGGACGCGCTCTCGGCCGCGGCGCTCGGCGAGCGCGCCGGGTCGGGCCCGAGGCTCGACGTCCCCGGCGCGGAGCACGCGGGCGGCCTGTCGACGGCCGAGTACGCGGCCGCGCGCGGGCTCGGCGCGGCGGCCGGTCACGCCGGCCTGCCGGTCGAGCCGACGATGCTCGCCGACGCGCGCGCGCCCGCCCCGGCGCGGCCCGCCGTGGTCAAGGTGAGCCACGGCGCCGGCGGGCCGCCGACGGGCGGGGCGGCCGGCTTCACGGGCGGCGCGGCCGGCAGCGGCGGCGCGGCCGGCTTCACGGGCGGCGCGGCAGCCGTCTCCGGCGCGGCCTCCGCCGCCGGCGCGCTGGCGACGGGCGGCTCCCGGACCGCGCAGGTCGACGACTCCATGATCGAGACGGTCGCGCCCGCCGGATACCCCGGGGCTCGCCCGCCGCCCCCGCCGCCCGGCGCCGCCCCGCACCCGGCCGGCGGCCCGCCCCACGCCGCGCTGCCCGGCGCCGCCCCATACCCGGCCGGCGGCCCGCCCCATGCCGCGCCGCCCGTCGCCCCGCCGCAGCGCGGCCGCAGCCCCGTGCGCGCGGCGCTTCCCTGGTTCCTCGCGGCGCTCCTGCTCGGCGGCGCCGGCGCCGCGGCGTACTTCCTGGTGCTGGCGCCCGACGGCAAGAAGCCGGCGCGGGCTCCGGCCGCGCGCGCCCCCGCGAAGGCGTCGCCCACCGGGCGCGCCGTGGCGACGGCCCCCGCGGGCGCGGCGACGGCGGTCGCCACCGCCGCGCCGGCGGAGAGCGCCCCGACCGAGGCGTCGGCCGCCGCGCCCGCCGCGCCCACCGCGCCGCCGGCCGACATGGTCTACATCGGGCCGGTCACGACCACGATCGGCGCCGCGGGCGAGGCGCGCCAGGTGACGCTCACCCGCGGGTTCTACATCGATCGCAACGAGGTGACCGTCCGCGCCTACCGCGCCTGCATGCAGCAGCGCATGTGCTCCACCGCGGATCACGTCTCGCTGACGCCCGAGCTCCTGCCGGGCGTGCAGGCGCCGGCGGCGTCCGAGGACCAGCAGGAGGCCGAGCTGTGGTCGCGGCGCTGCAACGAGCCGCGCAACGCGACCGGGCACCCGATCAACTGCGTCGACTACTCCCAGGCCGAGAGCTACTGCCGCTTCCGGGGCCGCCGGCTGCCCACGGAGGCGGAGTGGGAGGTCGCGGCGCGCGGCGCTGCGGGGCGGGCCTACGTCTGGGGCGACGACGCGCCGACGTGCGAGCGCGCCTGCTACGACCGCAACGAGGGCTGCCTCGCGCGCGGCACCGAGGTCGCGACCTGCGCGTCGGGCGCGCACCCGAGCGATCGCACCCCGGAGGGCGTCTACGATCTCGCCGGCAACGTGTCCGAGTGGGTCTCGGACGGCCTCGTCTTCCCGCCGCCCGGCGGCGAGAACCCGCAGGGCGACCCGTCGTTCCCGCTGAAGGTGGTGCGCGGCGGGAGCTTCCTGGACGGCCCGGAGAAGCTCTCCGCCACGTACCGGACCGCCGCGGCGCCGGTGACCGCGCACGCCTGGATCGGCTTCCGCTGCGCCATGGATGCGCCGGCGCCGGAGGGCGCCCCGACCCAGGAGAGCGCCCCGGCGCCGTGAGCGCCCCGCGGCGCCGTGAGCGCACGGGGCGGAAGGGCGCGGGCTACTCGACCCGCCCGCGGGCGCGCTTCACGGCGTTCCTGACCATGTCGCCGTACGGCCCCGCGGGGAGCTCGTGGAGCAGCGCCGCCGCGCGCTCGTAGCAGGCGCGCGCCTCGGCCATGTCGCCGAGCACCTCGTGCGAGTGCCCCAGGTTGAGGAGGAGCGACGGATAGAAGCCGCGCGCCCGGTCGCCGCCCACGGCGTCGGTCCGGCGCAGGGCTTCCTGGTTCCACGCGAGCGTTTCCTTGTCGCTCCCCTGATGGCGGGCGACGTAGTGGGCGGCGATGCACGCCTCGTAATCGTCGGTGCGCGCGGCCCATGCTCGCTCGAACAGGACCCGGGCGTCCTCGTTCCGTCCCTCGGCTTCGGCCTGCATGCCCTCGGCGCAGAGCCGCACCACGGGGTTGTTCGGGTCGATGCCGTCCATGCTGCGAGTCTCGCGGTCCGGTGGGACTACCGCAAGCCAGTCCAGGCCGACGGCGTCACGACCGTGGAGCGCGCTGGGAGGACGGACTTGGACGATACGACTTGCGGTTCGGAGGGGGTCCCGACCCCGCGCCGGCGCTGTGCATTGCGGTTCGGACGTGGTCCGGACCCCGCGCAGGCGCTGTGCATTGCGGTCCGGAGGGGTCCGGACCCCCCTGCTGGCACAAAATCAGACGCTTTCCGGTGGCGAATGGCGCACAACCGCACAATCCAGAGCGTTTTTTGGCACAATCTTGCCTGAAATGACGCTCCGCGGAGCGTTCCGGGGGGGTCCGAACCCCGGTGTGTCGCAATGCATTGCGGTTGAGCCAGTGTCGGACCCCCCTCGATTGGCACAGGCCAAGGTCGTCTTGGCACACCTTCCTCGCCTGCGAGACGGCAACGTGCTGCGAATTGACGCCGCGCGTGGCCGCCGGCGACCCTCGTCCCATGGCGCGCACGGCTCCGGTTCCGAACATCCCGGCTATCCCTGGCATGAACCCCGGGACATGGATCCTGGGCGGCGGGGGCAGCGGAGGAGGCGGCGGGGGGCGCGGAGGCCGCGGCGGCGGGGGCGGGCAAGGCGCCGACGGCAAGGGCGGCGGCCAGGGAGCACGAGGTGGCGGCAAGAACGCCGGCTCCTGCGGCCCGGGGAGCGGTGGAGGCTGCCCGAACCCGTCCCATGGGCGCGGCGGAGGCACATCGGCGGGAGATCCGGTCGATCCCGTGACGGGGCGGGTCTACACCGCGAAAGTCATCGATCTCGCGCTGCCGGGTCCGATTCCGCTGGTCATCGAGCGGAGCTACTCGTCGGAGACATGTGACGTCGATCTGGGCCTCGGCTTCGGCTGGAGTCATTCGCTGGCCTGGCGCATCGAGGAGCGGAGGAGGACGCTGCGGGTGCTGGAGCCGAACGCCGCGCCGACGACGGCGGACGTGCCCGAGCCGGAACACCCCGTCGCGCTGCCCTGCGGCCGGCTGACGCGCCACGCGGCCGGCTACACGCTGGAGGCGGAAGGGCTCTTGTACGTGCTCGGCGAGCGACGGGAGGGATGCTGGCTCTTGTCGCGTATCGTCGATCGGTACGAAAACGAGGTTCGCCTGACGTACGAGGGGAATCGCCTGTCGCAGGTGATCGACAGCGCAGGGCGGATCGTGCGCGTCCGCCGACACCCGGACGGCAGGATCGCCGCTTTCGAGGTGAAGAACGCGTCGGCGCAGGGGCGATGGACGTCGTTTCGCACGTACCGGTACGGGGAGCGGGGCGATCTCGCGGCCGCGATCGACGCGTCAGGACACGAGCATCGGTACGAGTACGATGAAGAGCACCGGCTGACGAGGCGTCGCGAGCCCGGGGGGCTCGTGGCGCACTTTCGCTACGACGACCGGGGCCGCTGCGTCGAGGCGTGGTGCGAGCGTCCGGGCAACGACGCGCTCGACCGCGAGGTGCCTGACACCCTGGACGACGGCGAGACGAAGGCGAAGGGGTTCTGCCACGTCAAGATCGAGGACCGTGGCGTCTTCGTCGAGGTGATCACCTCGCGCTCGCAGCGGCGCGTCGAGGGCAACCGCCTGGACAAGGCAGACAAGGTGATCTGGCACGGGAACGTGCATTCGTACCGGTTCGACGCCGCGGGCAACGTGCTCGAGTACCAGGATGCGCTCAGCCACACGTGGCGCTGCGAGCGCGATGAGGTCGGGCGGCTATGCGCCGTGGTGGATCCGATGGGCGCGAGGACGGAGTACGTCTACGACCAGCAGGGCGCCATCGCCGAGATGCGGGACGCGCTCGGGGGATTCGCGCGTTACGAGCGGAACGCGCAAGGGGATGTCACTGCGGTGTTCGACGAGCTCGGGCCCGTGGTGGCGTTTCGCTATGACGAGCGGGGCTTGCTCATCGAGGCGGTCCTCCCGAACGGCGGCGTGACCCGGATGGAGTACGACGCGCTCGGCAACCGCGTGGCGGTGGTCGAGCCGGACGGGTCGGCGCGGCGGATTCGATACGACTTCTTGGGACGGGTGACGAGCTTCGTGGACGAGCGGGGGTTCGAGACGTCCTATGTTTACGACGCATGCGACAGGCTCGTGTCCGTGCGGCGGCCGAGCGGAGCGACGGACGGTTACGGGTATGATGCCGATGGCCGCCTGTCGCGGATCGTCGACGCGGACGGGCGTGCGACCACGCTGCGCTGGGGCGGGATCGGTGTCGTGACGGAGGTGGTCCGCCCGGACGGCAGCTCCGTGCGGTACTTCCACGATCGCGAGCAGGATCTCGTTCGGGTGGTGAACGAGGTCGGCGAGGAGCACCGGTATGTGCGCCGGGGCGAGGGGCGCATCGTCGAGGAGCACACGTTCGACGGGCGCCGGATCGCGTACCGGCACGACGGGATGGGCCGGATCGTCGAGATCCGGGACGGCGCGGGGCGCGTCGAGCTGGCGTATGATCCGTGCGGAAGGCTCGTGGAGCGCAGCTTCTCGGACGGGCGGAGGGACGAGATCTCCTACGATCTGCTCGGCCGGATGGAACGCATCACGAGCGGAGACGTCACCTGCGAGTACGCGCGCGACGCGCGCGGACGGGTGGTGCGCGAGACGGTCACGCGGGGTAGCCAGCGGACGGCGACGGAGACGGCGTACGACACGCTCGGCAAGGCGGTGCGGACGTCGGGGCCGTTCGGGGCCATGCACATCGCGCGGGACGTGATGGGCCGGCCGGTCGAGGTGTCGTTCGGCGACTGCGGGGCAGTGCGGCTGGGCTACGATCCGGCGGGCAACCTGGTGGAGCGGGCCCTGCCCGCAGGCGGGCGCATCGCCGAGGCAGTGACGCCGGATGGCCTGCTGGCCTGGGTGAAGGTGATGAGCCCCAAGGCGGGGCCGGCCGTGCGGCCAGGCGAGCCCGCGTGGGTGGGGCCGAGGCCGCTCGGGGTGACGTTCGCGCGCGGCTATGGCTGGTCGCCGGCGGGCTTGCTCGGGGCCGTGGGCGAGAGCGTGGGGGGGAGCTCGCTGGAGCTCCCGCGCGATGGGAACGGGATGATCCTGGCGCGCCAGCGAGCCGCGGGAGCGCGGCGGGAGGTGCTCGAGGGGTTCCGCCACGGGCCGAGCGGGGAGCTCCACGACAGCGGGGCGCAGCGAAGGTATGGGCCGGGCGGGCGGCTCCTTTCGCGAGGAGGGGTGACGTTCGCGTACGACGACGGTGGGCGCGTGACGAGCAAGACCGCTGGCGACGGGCGCTCGTGGCGCTTCGATTGGGGCGACGGCGACCTGCTCCAGGCGGTGTGGCTGCCGGACGATCGGGTGGTCCGCTTCGTGTACGACCCGTTCGCGCGGCGGCTCGAGAAGCGCGTGGAGAAGGATCGGGTGGTCGAGAGCATCACGCGCTATGCCTGGAGCGGGGATGCGCTGGTGCACGAGATCCGCGAGCGCGCGGCGACGAGCGGCGAGCCGGTCGTGGAAGAGCGGGCATACGCCGTGCTGCCGGAGGCGCAGCTGCCGCTCGCCGATCGCGTGCGGCGGGGCGAGCACGCCGAGGTCCGGTACTACGTCGAGGCGCCGAACGGGATGCCGGAGGCGCTGTTGACGGGGGATGGAGAGCTCGTCGGCACGGTGGAGGCGTCGCTGTTCGGGCGCGTCGAGGGCGAGCAGGCCGGGCTGACGCCGCTCAGGTTCCCGGGGCAGTACGCGGACGAGGAGACGGGGCTCTACTACAACAGGTACCGGTACTACGACCCGGAGACGGGGCAGTACCTGAGCCCGGAGCCGATCCGGCTGGAGGGGAGCCTGCGGGAGTACGTATATGCCGAAGGGAGCCCCACAGACCTCATCGATTTGGATGCCTTGAACCCCGACGCGATCCCCATGCAGGGGACGGTTACCGGGGTCACCAGCGACGGGAAGCAGATCACCGGGATGGGCACGTCCGGCTATGACCCGGATTGGAAGAGCAACCTACACGAAGCCGTAAAAGACGCTCTACCGAAGTCTTCCGCGGTCCCGAAGCAAGGAAAGTTCGACCGGAACCCGGCCCTTTGCGCCGAGCCGAAAGCCATGAGTGACTATTTGAAGCAGTGGGAGCAGACTACTGGAAAGCGCATCGACACGAAGACCGAAGAGGGTAGGAAGAACCTCCAGCAAGCGCTCAAGGACACAAAGAATATAGAGGCGAAGTGGGACGGCGACGGACAGATCAAGCAGGCATGCCCTAACTGTTCACAGACGCTTCCGCGGCTCTGGAAACTGGCAGGGCTCGACCCCAACGATCCCGAACATGGCCTGACCAAGAAAATGCCGGCCGGGGGCACCTCAGCCGTCTCTCCTCCCGAGTGGGGGAAGCCCTTCAGGGAGGATTACAGAGATCCATCGAAGCATCCAACCGACGCTCTAGGGAAGTGGCACTACCACGAGGGCAGATGGCAAACGCTCTGACGACCCGCTGGTCCGACCGCGCGCTCGACGCACTGCGCGCCGCTCCCGTGGTCCCGCGCACGCCGCTGGCGGACCTGTCACCCACGCGTGAGCTCGACGACGAGCTCTACGAGCTGACGGGTCGGCGAGGCATGCCCGTCGTCGATGGCACCACGCTGGGATATCCGGCCACGATCGACGCTCCGACGGACGAGTGCCAGCGCGGCTATTGCCTCTGGGGCATAGGACATACAAGGATCCGCTTGAACGAACGACCTGACGGCGTATGGGGGACAGCGGATCTGGGCTCGACCATGTCGTGGCGGGCCTGTGTCGAGCTGCTCGTGCTACGGCAGCAGTATCGTTCGTGGATCCCGGTGCTCGTGTGCAAGGACGTGCGCCCGACGCTCCCGAGACGCTGGGGCCGAGATCTCGCGCTGGCGCTCGGTCTGGGCGCGAGCGACGCCGTGAACAACGCTTTTGGCGACGATGAGATCCTGTGCTGGGATTCTCATTTCCTCGCGCGCTCCGTCGATGGAGCCGCACGGGTCCTGGAGCGATGCAGCTCGCTGGGCTTCTGCGCGAGCATGCCGGCACCGGATGCGCAGCTCACCTTCGTCAGCGATATAGAGCAACAGTCCATCCAGGGGCGATTCGAGCACCCGCATCACGGCACCGGTGACGACGAGGTGGTCGTCTCGATCGCTGGGCGGGATCTGATCCGACAGCAGCGAATGTTTCGCGGTCACGTGATGGAGACGGTCCAAGCAACGCCGACGCGCCTCGAGCGGATTCGCCGTCATCCGCCGGCGCTCGGCAGTGTCCGCCTGCGGGAATACTTCCATCGCCATGCGATAGCCCTCCCCGCTGCGCCGCCTCCCGCGTCGATGGCCGGCGCTCCGGCGGAGCTGCTCCTCCTCGGGCGGACGCTGCTCCTGCGACCTGGCGAGGGAAACATGTGGCTGGGGCTATGGCGCATCGAGGACCTCCCTGATGCTGCGCGGAGAGCAGCGCCGACAGCCGTCGCGGTCGCCCGTGGCGCCCCGAAGCTCTCCCGAGGCGAGTGGCCCTTCTACCGGTGGGGAGATCTCGACATGATCTGCATCGGAGGGGGACCGGAGTTCGAGTCGTACCTGTGCGATGCGACCGGGGCGATGTGGTCCTGCGATGCGGCCTATGGGCATTTCGAGTTCGTGGGTGGGGGCGTGGTCTCGTGGCTGGAGCGGCTCGCGTTCAACGCCGATCTGGACGCGATGGGGCATGCCAGCGCGCTCCTGACGATCCCGCTCAAGGCGTGGGGCGAGCTCCCCGAGCACTTGAATGTGCCCTTCGTCCGCGAGTGCAGCGACGCGCGGTCGAGGTTGTATGTCTCCGCAGCGTACGCCATCTGGGAGTCGAGTCCGACACGCGGCATTCCTGTCGTCGATGTCCGGGCTCGAGGCTCCCGCGAGCTGATCCCCATCGTGACATGGGCACGAGAACGCTGGGGCACGATGAAAGTCGCCGTCTCCGGCGACGACGGGACCACCGAGGAGCTCGCCGACGCGATCGAGGCCGAGGGCATCCGGATCCTCGACGGAGAGACAGGCGGATGGACGACGGCGAGCTTCTGGGATGGTTGAAAACCGTCTCCTCCCTCGCCGCACCTCACGTCTCCACGCGCTCTCCCGCCAGGCTCCCCGCGCCCTGCGCCGCCTTCGCCGGACCGCCCGCGGCCCCGGCGAGCAGCACGATGGCGATCGCCCCGACAACGATGAGCGACAGCGCGAACGGCAGGCTCGTGGCCGCGGCGATGTGGCCGACCACGGGCGGACCGCCGAGGAACGCCAGGTAGCCGAACGTCGCGACGGCCGCGATCGAGGTGCCCGTGGGGCCGGAGCGCGCGGCCGCGCTGAAGACCGTGGGGATGACGCACGAGAGCCCGAGCCCCACGCACGCGAACCCGAACAGGCCGGCGATCGGACGGCCGATCAGCAGCGCCGCGGCGAGCCCCACCGTCACCAGGACGGCCCCGCCGCGCACCACCGCGACCGGGCCCAGCCTGCTGCTCACCCCGTCGCCGAGGAAGCGGCCCGCCGCCATCGCCACCGAGAAGGCCGCGAACCCCGTCGCCGCGAAGGCCGAAGTCGTGCCGAGCGTCTCCCGGAGGTACACCGCGCTCCAGTCGGCCATCGCGCCCTCGCCGAACATGCACAGGAACGCGATCGCGCAGAGCGGCCACATCGCGCGGGGCGGCAGCGCGAACGGGTTCCTCGGCGGCTCCGGCGCGGGGACGCCGGGCCGCACCCAGGGCGAGAGCAGCCCGACGAGGAGCAGCACCGCCACCGCCGCGAGGGAGAGGTGCGCGGCGGGCGCCACCCCGGCGTGCGCCAGCGCCCCGCCGGCCGCCGCGCCCGCGAGCCCCCCGACGCTGTACAGCGCGTGGAACGACGACATGATCGGCCGCCCCCACGCCTCCTCCACCTCGGCGGCGTTCGCGTTCATCGACACGTCCATCACGCCGTTCGACACGCCGAAGAACGTGAGCACGAGGAACAGCTCGGCCGGCGTCCGCGCGAGCCCCGGCCCGAACAGGCTGATCGCGAACGCCGCGCCGGCGGACACCGCCACGACCCGGCTCCCCAGGTGCGCGACGAGCCACCCCGCGAGCGGCATCCCCACGAACGCGCCGAGCGCCGGCGCGAGCAGCACGTTGCCGAGCGTCGCCTCGCTCAGCGCGAGCGCGCGCTTGAAGTCGGGGATGCGTGTCACCCAGGTGCCGATACAGAAGCCGTTGGCGAGGAAGATCAGGAGCCCGGCGGCGCGCTGCGCCCGGACCCGCGCGGCGGCGGTCCGCCCCCTCGCCCCCTCGACAACCTCGTGCCCGCCCCCCGCCTCCTCCGGCCCTCGCGCGAGCTCACCCTCGGTCTTCTGCATCGTCTGGCGCCTCTCGACGCCTACGTATCAGAGAGCGTGCCCCCTCGCCGCCCCGCGCGCGCATCGCGCCTCCCGCGCGCGATCCTCCCACCACGTGGGACGCGGAGCGCACGGGGACGTCGCGAACCGAGAGCACCCGCCCTCGAAGGGCGGCGACCCGCGGCTTTCATCGCGCGATCGCGCGATCGCGTGATCGCGCGATCGCGCGCGCGAGCCCGCGACAAATCGCCCCATGTGGCCAGCTGCACCATCCAGCGCCGGCTCCCGGGGTCGTCGGGCGGACGCGCGGCGGCCGAGCCTGCCCGGATGCTCGCGGCCCCTGCGAGCTCGCCCTCGCGGCCTGGACGTTGCAGTGCCCGACATCGGCAGAAGCGCCGTGCCTCAGGGCAGCTTCTGGGTCTCGCACACCCCGCAGCGCCCGGGCGGATCGAGGTGAGCCACGAGCGATCGTCCGCTGGTCGAGGCGCCTCGCCGCGATCTCATGAGACCCCCGTCGGCTCGAGGCATTCGGCCCCAGGAGCGCCCCAGGAGCGATCGATGTCACGCACGCATGACCTGCTCATCCTTGTCGCGGCAATCGCCGTGGGTGTCGCGCAGACCGGCTGCCTCGCGGAGGCGCTCGAGAGCGAGCCCGCCGAGGGGCAGCTCGGGTCGACGGGAGAGGCGCTCACCTCGATGAACCGCCTGTCGATGAACCGCCTGTCGATGAACCGCCTCTCGATGAACCGCCTCTCGATGAACGGCCTGTCCGCGGGCGGGCTGTCGCCGAGCGGCGCGGACCTCTCCTCCACGGAGCTCATCGAGACCCCCGAGGGCCGCGAGCTGCTCACCTACGTGATCCGGTGCGCCCTGCCCGAGGGCGAGAGCCTCAGCGGCGCGCACGGCGGCGTGACCTACACCTTCCCCGGCGCCGTCGGCGTCGCGCCGGACTGGCGCGACGAGCCGCTGGATCCCGCCGGCCAGCGCTGGGTGAGCGCGTGCCTGCTCGCCCACGTCAACGGCTACGGCGTCGAGGTGCCCATCTCGCTGCGCGGCGAGCACGAGGCACTCGGGACCACCACGACCGAGCGGGCGCAGTTCAACGCGCAGGAGGCGGCGTTCTACGGCAACCTGTTCGGCAGCGGCCCGGATCACGGCATGTACGCGTGCGCGGGCGCCGCGGTCGAGGCGCAGTGCGGCGCGAACCCGAGCGCCGGTGTGCCCTCGCGGTCCTGCGGCGCGAGCGAGGATTGCGAGCTCTCCTTCGCCGGCCCCTGCCGCGACCTGGCGCACCCCGAGCTGCAGACCTGCGAGAACGCCTCGGCGGATTTCGTCGAGGGCTGCTTCGCCGAGGCGAGCGGGCCGGACGGCTGGTCCGGCGGCCTGTTCAAGTACCCCGAGGTCGTCACGGTGTACCTCAAGAGGGACGACTTCAACGCGCTCTACCCCGGCTGCGCGCCGCTCCCGTGAGGGGCCGCGCGCCTAGCCCAGCGCCGCCCCGTCCCGGAGCCCGAGCGTCTCCTCGCGCGCCGACAGGCACGCCTCGCTCCCCACGACGAAGGCGCGGCAGTTGTCCGGCCTGATCTCGTAGATCGCGCAGCGCCTGTCCTCGCAGAGGTGCTGGCAGCGGCCGCTCGCGGCGAAGCGCAGCGTGATCTTCCCGTCCCGCGACCGCCGCACGTAGGCGCGCCCCGTGAGGTCGCCCCGCCCGGCCCCCCGCCACCGCGCGAGATCCACGTCGTCGAGCACCACGTTCGCGTCGTGGCAGCAGGCGCCGCAGGCCAGGCAGTCGAGCGCCACCTCGCGGATCGCCCCGGCGTGCACGCTGTCGCGCTCGCACCAGTCGAGCACCGAGCCCTCGTACTGCCGCTTCACCCGCGCCGTCGCGAGCCCCTGGGCCGGGCCCTCGGTCACCCGCCGGAAGCGCTGCTGCTCGATCGACAGGAGCGACCACAGCCCGAGCTCCGTGAGCTTGCCCTGCGCGTCGACCGAGAGGAGGAGATCGATCCGCTCGTCCGGCAGCACGACGGCCGCGTGCCCGCCGGCCCTCACGTGCGCCGCAGCGCGAGCCAGGAAACGCGGGCGAAACCGCCGCCACACGGGGCGCGACACGACATAGGCCGACATGCGGGCGCATCTTCGCGCCCCCGCCCCGCGCTGCCAAGCCCCCGCCCTTGCCGAGGCGGCCGCTCTGCTATCTTGACCGCGTGGGACAGGACGAAAAGGACAAGAAGATCGTCATCGTGAAGACCGGTGCGCCCGTGCCCCCGGTCCTCGAGCGGCGCGGCGAGTTCGCGGTCCTGATCGAGCAGACGATCGGCGCCGCCTGGCGGGGCGGCTACGCCGTCTTCGACGCCCGCGCGGGCGAGCTCCCCGCGCCCGACGCCCCGGGGATCGCCGCCTTCGTCATCACCGGCTCCTCGGCCAACGTCCCCCACCGCGAGCCCTGGATGCTCCGCTGCGAGGCGTGGCTGCGCGACGTCGTCCGCGCCGGCACCCCCACGTTCGGCATCTGCTTCGGCCACCAGATCCTCGCCCAGGCGCTCGGCGGCGAGGTCATCCGCAACCCGCGCGGCCGCGAGATCGGCCGGATCCGCGTCCAGCGCCGCGCCGACGACGTCCTCTTCGACGGCCTCCCGTCGAGCTTCGAGACCCACGCGACGCACGTCGACACGGTCGGCACGCTGCCCGAGGGCGCACGGAGCCTCGCGTTCACCGAGCTCGACGACCACCAGGTCATCCGCTTCACGAGCACCTGCTACGGCGTGCAGTTCCACCCCGAGATGGATCACGACGTCATCGCCGGCTACATCGCCTTTCGCCGCGAGGTCCTGCAGGCCGAGGGCCTCGACGTCCCGGCGCTCCTCGACCGCATCTCCCCGGATCAGCTCGGCACCCGGACCCTGCACAATTTCATCGTGCACATCGTCCTGCCGCGCCTCGGCCGTACGCCGTCCGCCGGACCTGCATAGTCACCGCCCTGACTGACGCGCCGGTCAGTTCCCTCGGGGCCTGGCGCGGCGGGCGCGCGGCGGGCTGGCCCGCTCCGCGCGCGCCGCCCGGGCGGGCGCGGCGTCCTCCAGCGCGGGCGCCTCGGGCTCGCCGTCGGTGCGCGGCGCCGGCGGGCCGGGCTTGGCGCGCAGCGCCGGCGGGCCGGGCTCAGCGCCCGGCGCCGGCGGGCCGGGCTCGGCGCGCAGCGCCGGCTGGCCGGGCGCCGGGTCCATCCGGAGGTAGCCGCGCCGCAGGAGATCGTAGAGCGCCGTGACGATCCGCTCGCGCGGGCGGGCCTGGTCCTCGAGGGCGTTCTCGAACAGCACCTCCTTCAGCGCGCCGATCGTGAACGTCGCGTAGAGCTCGGTGTCCCCCGGCTCGATGACGCCGAGCCGCTGCCCCTCGGCGAGGCTCCGCTCCAGGAGCAGCTTCACCTCCTGGCGGAAGGCGCGCAGCTCCTTGACGAACGCCGGATCGAGCCCCGCCGCGTGCGACAGGAGGATGCTCGTCAGCGCCGGATCGTCGAGCAGCACCGCCACGATCGCGCGGATGTTGTGCTTGACCTGCGCCTCCACGTCCGCCGACGGATCCACGCGCAGGATGGCGCCGCCGAGGCGCGAGAAGAGCCCGCGCACGAGCTCGCCGAACACCGAGCGCTTGTCGGGGAAGTACAGGTAAAACGTCCCCTTCGCGACCTTCGCGAGCGCGACGATGTCGTCGACCTTCGCCTCGTGATAGCCCTTCTCGGAAAACACGGCGCGCGCCGCCCGGAGGAGGGCTTGGCGGCGCTCGGACTTGTTCATGGGCCGGTCGCTTTACCACCACCGGCCCGTCACCTGGGGCGCGATGTCTCCGCCGCGGCGTCGCCCGGGCGTGCCGCCCGAAAAGCGCCGGAAAGATCGGCGGACGGTGGACGACGTACCGGACGCGCCCCGCCGAGCCCAGCGGCGAAACCTTGCGCCCCGGACGCAGATCCCCGGAAGCCGGCGATCGCCGCCGGCCAAGACGCACCGAATCATTTGATTTTCGGGTCATCCCGTTGTAGCCATCACGACTGACCAGCCAGTCAGTCGGGCGCTGGTGACCGGCGACGGCGGTGGGAGGAGCCCCGATGGGAAGGCAGATCCAGGATCCGGTCGTGGTCGGCATCGACGTCGGCTCGACGACCGTGAAGGCGGTCGTGCTCGATCCGCAGACGCTCGAGATTCTCTGGAGCGACTACCAGCGGCACCAGACGAAGCAGCCGGAGAAGGTGCTGGAGCTCCTCGAGGCGATCGAGGCGTCGTTCCCCGCGTCGCCGCGCGAGGGCTGGCGGGTGTTCATGACGGGCTCGGGCGCGGCGCCCCTCTGTGCCGGCCTCGGCGCCAAGTTCGTCCAGGAGGTCAACGCGGTCACGCTCGCGGTCGAGAACCTGCACCCGGACGTGGGCAGCGTCATCGAGCTCGGCGGGCAGGACGCGAAGATCATCATCTTCCAGCGGGACGAGAAGACGGGCGACAAGACCGCCGCGCCGTCGATGAACGACAAGTGCGCCTCGGGCACGGGCGCCACCATCGACAAGTGCATGATCAAGGTGGGCCTGCCGTCGAGCGAGGTGGTCAAGATCCACTTCGACGACTCGAAGCTCCACCACGTCGCGGCGAAATGCGGCGTCTTCGCCGAGACGGACATCGTGAACCTCGTGAAGAGCGGTATCCCCTCGACGGAGATCCTCTGCTCGCTCGCCGACGCGATCGTCCTCCAGAACCTGTCGGTGCTCACGCGCGGCTCGACCTTGAAGCACAAGGTCATCCTGCTCGGCGGCCCCAACACCTACCTCCCCTTCCTCCAGGAGTGCTGGCGCAAGCGGATCCCCGAGACCTGGGAGGAGCGCGGCTACGGCTGGCCGAAGGACCGGCCGATCGAGGAGACGATCTTCGTCCCGGAGAACTCGCAGTACTACGCGGCGTTCGGCGCCTGCGTGTACGGGCTCAAGGAGGCGCCGGAGGTCGGCCTCTACGCCGGCAAGGCCGGGCTCATCGAGTACATGACGAACGGCCGCAAGGCCCGGCTCGGCGAGAGCGCGGGCCCGCCGCTCGTGAAGACGCGGGACGAGGTCGAGGAGTTCCGCAAGCTCTACAGCATCCCGAGGTTCACGCCGATGAAGCTCGCGCCCGGCCAGGTGGTGCGCGGGGTCATCGGCCTCGACGGCGGCTCCACCTCGTCGAAGGCGGTGCTCATCGACGAGGACGGGAGCATCGTCTGCAAGGCCTACCAGCTCTCGAAGGGCAACCCGATCCAGGACGCGAAGGAGCTGCTCGCCCAGCTCCGGCAGTACGTGATCGACCAGGGCGCGCAGCTCGAGGTGCTCGGGTTCGGCGGCACCGGGTACGCGGCCGACGTGCTCCAAGAGTGCATGCGGGCCGACGTCAACATCGTCGAGACCGTCGCCCACATGATGAGCGCCGTGAAGTTCTTCGGCGACGTCGACGTCATCTGCGATATCGGCGGACAGGACATCAAGGTCCTGTTCATGAAGAACGGCGACATCGCGAACTTCCGCCTCTCCAACTCGTGCTCTGCCGGCAACGGCATGCTGCTCCAGGCGATGGCCGACCAGTTCGGCCTGAAGGTGACCGAGTACGCCGACACCGCGTTCGGCGCCGAGCTCGCGCCGAAGTTCAGCTACGGCTGCGCCGTCTTCCTCGACACCGACCGGGTGAACTTCCAGAAGGAGGGCTTCTCGAAGGAGGAGCTGCTCGCCGGCCTCGCCCAGGTGCTGCCGAAGAACGTGTGGCAGTACGTCGTGCAGATCCCGCGGCTCGCGGCGCTCGGCACGCGCTACGTGCTCCAGGGCGGCACGCAGTACAACCTCGCGGCGGTCAAGGCGCAGGTCGACTACATCAAGGAGCGCGTCCCCGGCGCCGAGGTGTTCGTCCACCCGCACACCGGCGAGGCCGGCGCGCTCGGCGCCGCGTTCGAGACGCTCCGGGTCGTGAAGCGCAGGGGCCGCTCGACGTTCATCGGGATCGACGCGGCGATCGCGCTCGAATACACGACGAAGAACGACGAGGAGACGGTCTGCCACTTCTGCCCGAACGAGTGCAAGCGGACGTTCATCGACGCGAAGCGGCCCGACGGGACGACGAGCCGCTACATCTCGGGCTTCTCGTGCGAGAAGGGCACGGTCGAGAGCGAGCAGGCGATGCTCGCGCTCGTCGCCGAGCGGAAGAAGATCGCGAAGCAGTTCCCGAACCTGGTCGACTACGAGTCGAAGCTCGCCTTCCGGCACTTCTACGACACGGCGCCGCTGCCGGAGGGCGGCGCGCCGGTGAAGGACGTGGTCGTCAAGAAGGGCTTCCTCGGCATCCGCCGGGTGGAGACGACGCGCCCGTTCCGGCGGAGCGGGCCCGAGGTGCGCGAGCGCCTCCGCCGCGTCCGCATCGGCATCCCGCGGGTCCTCAACATCTACTCGACGGGCCCGTACTACCGGGCCTACTTCGAGGCGCTCGGCGTCCCGAAGCAGAACGTCGTCTTCAGCGACGCGACCAGCGAGGAGATGTGGGTCGAGGGCGGCAAGTACGGCTCCATCGACCCCTGCTTCCCCTCCAAGGTGGCGCAGGCCCACATCCACAACCTCCTCTTCACCCACCACTCGGACGAGAAGAAGCTCAATTACATCTTCTTCCCGATCCTCACCCACGTGCCGAGCTTCGGCGAGGGGGTGATGGACAAGACGAGCTGCCCCATCGTCGCGGGCGTGCCGGACGTCATGAAGGCGGCGTTCACGAAGGAGATCGACTTCTTCAAGACGCGCGGGATCGAGTACCTCGATCCGCCGCTCACGTTCTCCGAGATGACGCTGACGGCGCGCCGGATGTTCGAGACGTGGGGCCCGCGGCTCGGCGTCACCGAGGACGAGAGCGACCACGCGCACCGCGAGGGGATGCGGGCGCTCTCGCAGTTCGAGCGCGACCTCCAGGACAAGGGGCGGGCGATCCTCGAGACGGTCGAGGCCGAGAACCGCGTCGCCATCCTGATGGTCGGGCGGCCGTACCACTCCGATCCGGGCCTGAACCACGGCATCCCGGAGGAGTTCCAGGTGCTCGGCTATCCGATCCTCTCGGTCCGGTCGCTCCCGCGCGACATGGAGTACCTCGCTCGGTACTTCAAGGACGAGATCGCGAACGGCCAGCACCCGCTCGACATCAACGACGTCTGGCCCGAGAACTACTCGGCGAACAGCGCGCAGAAGGTC
Organism: Sorangium sp. So ce836; assembly: GCF_028553905.1. Lineage (NCBI taxonomy): Bacteria > Pseudomonadati > Myxococcota > Polyangiales > Polyangiaceae > Sorangium > Sorangium sp. So ce836. Next base: position 10,470,877 of record NZ_CP102233.1, read on the forward strand.
TGGGCGGTCAAGTTCGCCGCCCGCCACCCGAACGTCGTGCTGCTCGACCTCTCGAGCTTCAAGTGCGGCCACGACGCGCCGACGTACGGCATCATCGACAGCATCGTGAGCTCGAGCGCCACGCCGTACGCCGCGCTGCACGACATCGACGCCAACAAGCCGGGCGGCTCGATCAAGATCCGCGTGAAGACGTACGCGCACAGCCTCAAGCTGCACGAGGAGGCGCTCGAGGACGCGGCGAAGAAGAAGGCGGAGCTCGTCCATCGCATCGACGAGAAGCGGCTCGAGCTGCTCGAGCTGAAGCGCGAGCAGCAGGCGGCGCGCAAGATCACCGATCCCGCGCTCGAGCGGGAGATCGCGGCGCTCGCCGAGAAGGTGCGGAGCTACGTCGCGCCGGCGTCTCCGCCCGAGGCGCCGAAGACGGGCCTCGTCCAGCTCAAGAAGAAGCAGTCCGACGGGACCGTCGTCCCCTTGGAAGCCTGAAGACACGGCCAAGGTCGAGGGGGGGACGGCGCGCCCGGCCCCCTTCCAGCATCCGAGCGAAGGGAAGCCACGCCATGCAACAGACGATCACGCAGAAGACGCGCCTTCCTCTGGTCGGCGAGAAGAAATCCATCAAGGCGGACATCGACATCGAGGCGGAGCTCAGGGCGTTCGAGGAGGCCGAGCGGGAGCGGCTCGGCCTGAAGGCCGAGCGTCGGCAGTGGGTCGACAACATGCTCAAGCCGAAGATGACGAAGAAGGAGCGCGACAACGTGACGCTCCTCATCAGCGGCCTCACCGCGGCGCAGGACTTCCTGTGCGAGGGCGCGCTGAAGGGCCTCGGCTACAACGTCCATTACTTCGGGATGAGCGACAACGCCGGCCTCCAGACGGGCAAGGAGTTCGGCAACCGCGGGCAGTGCAACCCGACGTACTTCACGGTCGGCGGCCTGGTGAAGTACCTCATCGACCTGCGCGACAAGCAGGGGATGACGACCGAGGACATCATCAAGAACTACGTGTTCCTGACCGCGGGCGCCTGCGGGCCGTGTCGGTTCGGCATGTACGTGACCGAGTACCGGAAGGCGCTGCGCGACGCCGGCTTCGACGGCTTCCGGGTGATGCTCTTCCAGCAGACGGGCGGCCTCTCGCAGGCGACGGGCGACGACGTCGGCCTCGAGATGAACCCCGCCTTCTTCATCGCGATCATCAAGGCGATCGTCTGCGGCGACACGCTGAACGCGCTCGGCTACCGCGTCCGGCCTTACGAGGTCGAGCCCGGCGCGACGAACCGCGCGATGGAGAGCGCGAAGCGCATCCTCTACAAGGCGCTCTACGAGCAGACGAACGTCTTCCGCGCGCTCTACGAGGCGCGCAAGGAGTTCGAGGCCGTCCGGGTGGACAAGCTCCGGCCCAAGGCGAAGGCGTCGATCATCGGCGAGTTCTGGGCGATGACGACGGAGGGCGACGGCAACTACGCCCTTCAGAAGTTCCTCGAGAGCGAGGGCGGCGAGAACGACATCCAGCTCACGACCGCGTGGCTGCTCTACAACATCTGGGAGTGCGCCCGCGACACCCGCGAGCGGCGCGATCTGCGCGGCGCGGACGAGGGCAACTACGGCCTGGCCGGCCTCGACGAGTTCGGCGTGGCGAAGCGGCTCGCGACGATGCGCCTCGCCGAGTCGGCGCTGCGCGTCGGCTTCCAGGCGTTCGCGCTGCCGCTCGGCCTGTTCGACTACCACCTCCCGGACATGGAGCTCGTCGCCGACGTGGCGAAGGACTACTACTCGAACGACCTCCGCGGCGGCGAGGGGCACATGGAGGTCGGCAAGCTCATCGTGAACGCCGTGAAGTCGAAGGCGCACCTCACGGTGAGCGTGAAGCCGTTCGGCTGCATGCCGTCCTCGGGCGTCTCCGACGGCGTGCAGTCGCTGATCACGGCGCGTTACCCGGGGACGATCTTCTGCGCGGTCGAGACGAGCGGCGACGGCGCGACGAACTTCTACTCTCGCATCCAGATGTACATGTTCAAGGCGCGCATCCTGGCCGAGCAGGAGCTCGCCCGCGCCTACGAGGAGGCGGGCGTCACGGAGGCCGAGGTGCGGGCGTTCCTCGAGAAGCACCCGAAGTACGCGAGCCCGCTGCACCACGCGCCGCACCGGGTCGCCGGGTCGGCCGCGAACCTGGTCTACGAGGTGGCGCCGCTCATCAAGCAGTCGGCCGCCGAGCGCGCCGCGGAGAAGGTCCGCGCGGCGGCGGCGGCGGTCCGCGAGGCGGTGAAGGCCGCTCCGGCCAAGGCGGTGGCCGCAAAGGCGTTCCTGACCGACCCGGAGACGCTCTCGCGGGCGCGCGAGGACGTCGCGCTCGTCCGCGACCTCCTCGCGGGCAAGGCGGCGGAGCGGTTCAGCCCGCTCGTGAAGCGCCTGGCCGGCAAGGCGTACTTCGAGAACAACCCCGAGGTGCGCCACACGACCTACAGCGAGGAAGCCATCGCGGCGGAGTGAGGCGGCCCCTCCGCCGGGCTCGTCCCGGCGGCCCCCCACCGGGCTCGTCCCGGCGTCCACCGCGGATGCGGTTTTCTCTCTTCTCTCTGGCTCTCTGGCACGTCGAGCTCAGCCCTCCGCGGGCAGGAACCAGCGGAGGGCGTCGCGCGCGATCTCCGGGGGTACCACGTGCGGGCCCTCGAACTCCTCGTAGCGCAGGTCGTACCCGGCGACCCGGATCAGGGGCGCGAGGCGCCGGCTGCAGGGGTCGATCCGCAGCACCTGGTCCTGCGTGCCGTGCGAGATGAAGATGCGCGGCCGGCCGCGCTGCTCCGCGGGGGCCATGAAGCCCGGCGAGAACGCGATCACATGGGTGAACAGGTCGCCGTTGGTCAGCCCGAGCGACAGGGCGTACGACGCGCCGTCCGAGAAGCCGCCGATCGCGATCCGCGCCGGATCGACCGCGGCGCCGCGGAACAGCTGGTCGAGCGCGCGGTCCAGGAAGTCGACGTCGGGCCCGTACGCGTCGTCCGAGATGATGTCCCAGCTCGAATGGCGGGAGTCGGGCGCGAGCAGCAGGAGCCCCGCCGCGTCCGCCAGCTCCCGCAGCAGCGCGATCCCGTGGTGCGCGCTGCCCCCGGCCCCGTGCAGCAGGACCACGAGCGCCGCCGGGCGGTCCGGCCGGTAGCCCGCCGGGACGTAGAGCAGCCCGTCGCGCCGCGGGGACAGCCCGAGCGGGCTCAGCCCGGTCGAGAGCTCGCCCCCGGGCTTGGCTCTCGGCCGCGCCCGGAGGCGCGAGGGATCGTTCGTGATGGCGCCGGCGCGCATTGCCTCATCCTCCTCCGGAGGCCCGGACGGGCTCGTGGTCGCCTGACCTCGCCCGCATCCCAGGAGCCCGACCAGGGCCCCAGCACTCCCCATGCCGAGCAGGCGCCGGCGCGCGAGCTCGGGTCCCGGCCCTGCGGGGCCGCGGCCGCCGTCAGCTCGCCGCCTTCTGTTCGTAGTACTCATTGATATGCTGATAGACCTCTTCGGGGAACTCGAGGTCTTTGTAGACGTTGCCCTCGTCGGGATCGTCGGCGTTCGGGATGATGGGGAACTCCTGCTGTCGCTGCCATTCCAGGATCCGCTCGCGCCGCGGCGGGCTGTAGCCGCGCCGCTCGACCTGCATCGCGAGCGAGCGGGCCTCCTCGGCGCCGCCCTCCGGGTCGCGGCCGAGCCAGTCGACGAGCTCGTCGTGATCGAGGAAGTGGTGGGCGATCATCGCGAATACCAGGCGACCGTAGCGCCCGATCGACTCGCCGCGCTCGAGCGCGCCGAGCAGGTGAGCCATCATGTGATTCTTGCGCAGGGCCTCGACAGCCATGGATCCTCCTCTGAACATGAGATCACCCGGCCCGATGCATCGGCCGTACCAGAGCCCGGCGACGCCGCCTCTGGGCCCGACGGGGCGCGGCGGCACAGGGCTCGTGGCAAAACGCATCACGGCGGAGGGCGGCTGTCACAGCGGGCCCAGGCGCGGGCGAGGCGCCGGCCGCGAGGGCGGAGGCGCCGGCGGGGGTAGAGGGGCGCGACGGGCGGCCCGGCTGCGGCGTTTCCGCGGCCGACCGCGGCATTTCCGGCGCGGGGGGCGCGGGCCCACGCGGGTCGCGACGCGGCCGCGAAGTTCTGCTAGACATCGCTCGCCATGACCGAACTGCGCTCGTTGTCCCCCGATGCTCTTGCCTCGCTCACCCGGGAGCTCGAGGCACGTTATGCTGCCTTTGAAGCTCGCGGCCTCAAGCTCGACATGACGCGGGGCAAGCCGTCGTCCGAGCAGCTCGACCTCGCGAACGGCCTGCTCGCCCTGCCCACCGCGAACGACCTCGTCGCCTCGGACGGGTCGGATACGCGCAACTACGGGGGCCTCGACGGGCTCCCCGAGATGAAGGCCATCTTCGCCGAGCTGCTCGAGGTGCCCCCGGCGCAGGTCATCGTCGGCGGCACCAGCAGCCTGACCATGATGCACGACGCGGTGGTCCGCGCGCTCGTCCACGGCGTGCCCGACGGCAACGGCGCCTGGGCGAAGCAGCCGAAGGTCAAGTTCCTGTGCCCCAGCCCCGGCTACGATCGCCACTTCGCGATCTGCGAGCACCACGGCATCGAGATGATCGCGGTCGATCTGAACGACGCCGGCCCGGACATGGATCAGGTCGAGCGGCTGGTCGCCCAGGACGCGGCCATCAAGGGGATGTGGTGCGTCCCCAAGTACAGCAACCCGACCGGCACCACGTACTCCGCCGAGGTCGTCCGCCGGCTCGCCGGCATGAAGGCGGCGGCCCCGGATTTCCGCCTCTTCTGGGACAACGCCTACGCGGTCCACGACCTCTATGCCGAGGGCGATCGGCTCGCGGACATCGTGTCGGCGTGCAAGTCCGCGGGCAACCCCAACCGGCCGATCGTCTTCGCCTCGACGTCGAAGATCTCGTTCGCGGGCAGCGGCGTCGCGGCCATGGCGTCGAGCCCCGCGAACGTGGCGGACGCGAAGAAGCACCTCGGCATCCAGACCATCGGCCCGGACAAGGTGAACCAGCTGCGCCATGTGCGGTTCTTCAAGGATTACAAGGGCTTGCTGAGCCACATGCAGAAGCACGCCGAGCTCCTGCGGCCCAAGTTCGAGGCGGTGACGGGCATCTTCGAGCGCGAGCTCGGGGGCAAGGGCATCGCCAGCTGGACCTCGCCGCGCGGCGGCTACTTCATCAGCCTCGACACCCCCGACGGCTGCGCGAAGGAGGTCGTGCGCCTGGCCGACAAGGCGGGCGTGAAGCTCACCGGCGCCGGGGCGACGTACCCGTACGGCCGCGATCCTCGCGACCGGAACATCCGCATCGCGCCGTCGCTGCCGCCGCTCGAGCAGATTCGCGTCGCCATGGAGGTCGTCGCGGTCTGTGTCCAGCTCGCGAGCGCGCGCAAGCTCGCGGGCTGAGCGGTCGTCTCCCTCCTCATCGCCGCTCGCCCGCATTGCGAGCGGCGGACCGCCGTGCAAGGCTCGGCGCTTCTCTCCCGGAGCGCCTCATGCAGCCACTCACCCCCGAAGGTCAGCGGAGAGTTTCCGATCTGTCACAGCGCTATTTCGTCAGCACCGACGCGGTGATGACGCTCTTGCAGGCGCTCGTGAACGGGAACGGGACGATGGCGCAGTTCCATCACCCCGAGCTGGGCGGCGCTGGGCAGTGGATGCAGGGCGGCATGACCATGATCGGGGACATGTTCAACAGCGCGCTGAAGGCCACGGTGGAGGGCCTGTGCGCCGAGCTGTCGAATCTGCTGGCCAGCCAGCCGTTCGCTCCTGCGCCGGCGGGCTATCCGGCGCAGCGCGGGCAGCAGCAGCAGCAACAAGGCGGCAGCGGAGGCCTGGGGGGCTCGCCGGTCAGCCTGTTCGTTCCGGCGTCCGGGGGCGGCTCGGGGAGCTGGTGGCCCGGGGAGCTCGGGGCGCCGAGCTCCAGCGGGTCGCAGAACAACATTCGCTATGCGGTCTTCCCCGGCGCGCGGCGGCTGGCCGTCGACGTCGACGGGCGCGTCAGCGTCTATGACACGCTCGATCACCAGATCGGCGGTGTGTCGCAGCAGCAGGGGTCGGGGTCGTCGGCCACGTTCACGAGCCAGTACGGCGTCGTGAGCGTGCAGAGCTTGCCGCTCGTCTCCGGCGACGCGGCCGCGCAGCCGGGGCCTGGAGCTGCGCCAGCTCCGGCGCAGGCCGCGGCCGCCCTGCCCCGCGCTTCGTCGGGTGCGGAGGGGGATATCTTTGCTGCCATCGAGCGGCTCGCGGACCTGCGGCAGAAGGGGATCATCACCGAGCAGGAGTTTGCCGCGAAGAAGACCGATCTCCTGAGCAGGCTCTGATCGCGAAATCGCGCGAGACGCCGGCGTCGACCGAGTCGACACGGGGGAGGAGATTTCAACGCAAAGGCGCAAAGGCGCAAAGGCGCAAAGAGAGAGGAAGAGACATTCTTACTCTCTTGCGCCTTTGTGTTTATTCTCTCTTCATCCCCTTGCGCCTTTGCGCCTCTGCGCCTCTGCGCTTATTCTTTCTTCATATCAAGCCACGATCCCCGTAGCTCGTGAGGACGAGCCCCCTGAAGCCATCACGGCTCAGGGCCCATGGCACACGGCCTCGACGTTGTGCCCGTCCGGATCGAGCACGAACGCCCCGTAATACCCCGGGTGGTACTGCGGCCGGAGCCCCGGCGGGCCGTTGTCGGCGCCTCCAGCCGCCAGCGCGGCCTTGTAAAAGGCGTCGACGTCGGCGCGCGTCTTCGCGACGAAGGCGACATGCATGCGGCCCTGCAGCGCGGCGCCCGTGCCGATCCAGAACTGCGGGTTACCGTCGGCCCCCAGACCAGCGTGCTTGTCCGCACCCCCGGTCATCTCGGGCGTGATCTCCATCACGAGCCCGTAACCGAGGGGCGCCAGGGCCGCCAGATAGAAGGCCTTGCTCCGTTCATAGTCCGAAACCGGAAAACCGATGTGGTCGAGCATGCGCGCCATCATCGCCCAGACCGGCGCGCGTCGGCGGACAAAACCTACCTCGCGGGCCGCGCCCTCTCGCGCTCCAGGCCGCGAAGGACCCCCTCGAGCGCTTCCTGGGTGATGAGCCCCACGTGCCGGAACGCCTCCCTCCCCTCGGGGTCGAGGATCACCACGCTCGGCACGTGGTGCAGCCCGGCGAACGGCCCCTCCCCGGCGATCGTCGGGGCGTCCGCGAGCGCAACCGGATACGGCAGCTTGAGCGTGGCGGCGAAGGCCTCGACGAGCGGCCGGTTCTCGCTCGCCTCCAGCACGAGGAGCGCCGCGTTGATGCGCGGCGTGTGATCGCGGAGCAACCCGGCGAGGAACCGCGCCTCCGCCTGCGACGCCACGTCGTAGGTCGCCACGAAGCCGATCACGCTGAACCTGCCCGCGAGCGACGCGGTCGAGAGCTCGCGCCCGTCGAGCGTCTCGTACGAGAAGCTCAGCGCCGGGCCCCGCGGCGGCGCCGCCTCCGCCGCGGCCGCGGGCGACGCCGCCGCGGGCTCACGGACCGCGTCGCCGCCGCCAGCGCAGCCGAGCGCGACGAGCACGAGCGGCAAGCCGGCCGGCGCGAGCGACCTCATGGCAGCGGATCCCCCTCCAGGTGCGCGTCGAACAGATCGGCGCAGAGCTGCAGCGACGGCGGGAGCTCGGCGCCCTTGCGCTGCTGCGCGAGGATCGCGTGGCACAGCTCCTCGATGACCAGCTTGATCGGCGTCGCCTCGAGCTGCGCGCCGTCGAGCACCATGCCAGGGCCGGGCGCCTCCTCCGCGCGCACGATCGGGTCGTGCCGCGCCCATGCGATGCCGTCCTCCGGGAGATAACGACACCAGAGCACCCGCACGAAGCGCAGGTAGAGCGGCGTCACCAGCGCCACCACGCGATCGCCCCCCGCGGCGATGCCGCGCAGCGCGAAGCCCGCGGCCGGACGCGGGGCGCGCTCCCCCTCCCCCATCGCGACCTCGATGCGCTCGCGGCGCGCCGCGTCGCTCTCGACCGACAGCAGCGGCGCGTAGATCGCGACCGCGGGGACCTGCAGCTTGGGCGCGTCCTCGGCGAGCACGTCGAGCCACGCCTCGCGCGCCTCGGGGCCGAGCTCGCCGTACACGTGCGCCGCGGCGATGGCGGCCTCGGCGTCGGTCGCGAGCGCCGCCAGCCACTCGCGCCAGGCGGCGAGGATGCGCGGATCGAGCAGCGCGCCCGAGGCGCCGGGCAGGCCCTGCGCCGCGCCCTCGTGGACAGCGGCGTCCAGCGAGGCATCCTGGACGAGATCGACCGAGCTCGGATCGCGGCGCTCCGTCATGCCCCCCTCAGCGTGGCGCGCCGCGGCGCCGCGCCCCGACGTCCCGCTCCAGATCGAGCAGGAGCTCGGCGAACTCGTCGCCCCGGTCGAGCGGCGACGCGAGCGTGAGCTCACCCCCGCGATCCGCGAGCAGGAGCGCGACGCCGTCGCTCGCCTCGACGATGCCCTTCACGAACACGACGTCCGCCGGATGAACGACGACGTCCTGGACCAGCATCCCGGCGCTCGCCTCCGCGACCGAGAGCGGGCCGCGCGCGGGCCCGAGCGGCCCCGCGTCCCCCGCCGAAGGCTGCCCATCGGCCGGAGACGCCGCGGCGATTCGCCTTGAATTGCTGTCGCGCCGGCCCATCGACGGCGGAGCTAAGCACCGCTCGCCGGAGGGATCCAGCGGGCACACCCGGCGGGGATGACCAGGGCCCTCGCCGCGTCAAGAGGCCGCGGCCGGCCCACGATCCGCGGCCCCCGAGCCGCTCTCGAGGAGACCGAAACGCTTCGCGAGATCGTCGGGCCGCTCACCTTCGAAGGCGCGGAGCTCGTGGGCGCGCTCGATCGGCACGACCACGAAGCGCCACGGCGTCGCCGCGAGCTCGGTCCCCTCGATGCACCGGGCGACGTGCGCCGCGTTGAGCGCGGCGCCGATCGTCGTCTCGAGCACGCCCTCGTAGAAGGCGGACAGCTCGACCGATCCCGACGCGACCGGCGGCCGCACGAAGCACGCGACGCGCGGGGGGTTGGCGCAGAAATCCGCGGCGAGCCGCCCCATGCCGAGCTCGGCGAGCGCCTGATCGAGCGCGCCCACCGCGAGCAGCACCGGCGCCTTGTCGAGCGCGGCCGCGCCCGCCTCGACGACGGTGCTCTCCGCGACGCCCGCGATCCTGCGGCCGACGCCCCGGCCGAGCTCGCGCGCGGCGCCCTGTCCGACCCGCGCGAGCAGCGCGGCGACCTGATCCCACGCGAGCGGGAACATGGCGCCGAGCGGGCCGCTCAGCCGGCCGCGATCGCGCTCGTGGCGGATCGTCGCCGGGCGCTCGTGCTCGTCGCGCTGGACCGGCACGCGGTGCACGGTCATGAACACGCGATCGACCGGCGCGCGCGCGAGCTGGACGAAGACGTCCTGCGCCCCGTGGAGGAAGTGGAAGCGGAACGCGAACCGATCGGTCGCGCCGGGCGGCTGCTGCGCGAGGGCGCGGAAGCGGCCGAGGAACGCCTCGACCCGGGTGCAGGGGGCGATCTCCTGGAAGAAGTTCCTGCCGACGACCCGCGCCGACGGGAGGCGGCTCATGCGCTGCTCGTAGCGGTTGTAGAGGAGCACGGCGCCCTCGTCGTCCAGCACGATGAAGCCGTACGGGAGGTCGTCGACCTCCTGCGAGGTCATCTCGGCGAGGCGCTCCACGCTGAGGGGGAGGGCGTCCTGCGGGCTCTCGGGCACCTCATCCATCGTCGACATCTGGGTCATCGCTCGGCTCCTTCGAACAAGACGCTCGCCCACCCGACCTGCTCGACCAGGCGCGTGAGCCCGCCGAGGACCTCCCGGATGCGATGGCGCTGGAAGCGCGACGGGACCCTCTCCGCGGCGGCGTCGAAGAAGGCGACGATCCAGGCGGCGACCGCCTGCGGGATCGCCGAGCGGGCGCGATCGATCTGGGAGACCGAGACGAGCGCGTCGCCGCTGATGGCGAACGCGTCGAGCGCGCCGTGGTGCTCGCGCGCCGTCGTCCACGAGGACGCGAGCAGCCGCGACGTCATCGGCGGCCCGAGCCAGGCGCGCGCGTAGGCGGTGCAGGCGTTGACCACGGCGGCGGCCAGCGCCACGTCGGCCGCGTCGTCGGCGGGGAACGCCGGAGGGTAGTGGCTCTCGCGCTCGCCGCGGTGCGGCCCGCTCGAGTCGCTCGCGACGACCTCGAAGGTGGCGCCTCGCCACGCGCCGAGCGAGTCGAGCGCGTCGGTCCAGCGCTCCGAGGGCCGCACGCCGTCGGCGCGGGCGTGGACGGGGCGCCCGGCGTCGACCGTCACCTCGGCGCGGAGCGCGCCGGCGCGCACGCGGATGAAGCAGCTCCGGCTGCGCGAGGCGAGCGACGCGAGGAGCCCGTCGAGCCCCACGTCGTCGAGCTCGCCGCGCAGGATGACGCGGCTCCGCTGCCGCTCGGCCTGCGCCGCGAGCCGCTGGACCTGCGCGGCGAGCACCGAGCCCGGGACGTCGTCCGCGAGCACCCCCACGAGCTCCGCCATCGAGACGATGGTGCGCGAGGAGCTGACGCCGATCACGGGCGGCGGGCCGTCGAGCACCGCGCGGAGCGAGCGGGCCATGTCGAGGAGGGCCGCCGGGCTCTGCGCGCAGGCCACGGCCGCGTCGACCCGCAGCGCGTCGGGCGGCGGCCGGTTGGGCGCGACCTCGCACGTGACGACCCGCATGCGGGCCTCGCGAAGCGCAGAGGCGACCCGATGGGCGAAGGGCGTTGCCGGCGCCGAGGTGACGACGATGTCGAACATATCGAAGCGGACTCTAGGATCATGAACACCCTCCGTCAAATTATATCAACAAACATTGTATCAACCATCTGCTCCGGAATCACATGAAATTGTCCGTAAATCTCTGTACTCCGCCTGGGATTTAAGTGAAATTCGATACAATTCATGCGACACGCCGACGCGTGAGACAATCTTTGTACAAAGATGATCTCCGGGGCGGTCCGCCAGCAGGATCACCGGGGCGGAGCGGGTGATGGCCGGGGCCGCGGGGAGGCCGACGCCGCGGCGCGCCGAGGCAGGCGGGCTCGGGAGGGCGGCGGAGCGCGTGGCCGAGGCGCGGCGCGGGGCGAAAGCGCCGCGAGGGGCGCTACACTCCCGCCGATGTCAGCCTCACGAGCTTGCAGCGAACGAACGGCGGACCCACGCGAGACGTGCCCGGCGCCGCAGCCGAAGACCGCCGTCGATGATGACGAGCTCGAGCGCGAGCACGACGAGCACGACAGCAAGCTGCTCGATCTGCCGCCGCTCGGGCACGACGACGACGAGGCGGGCGAGGAGACCTTCGAGGAGCTCCTGCAGACGCTCGACGACGCGGAGGACGGGCTCGACGACGCGAACGCGAGCGACCTGGAGGTCGGCGTCGAGCTCGCCGCGGACGAGGACGCGGCCGGGGAGGACGAGCCCGCGGAAGAGGGCATCGACGTGGGGGCGCTCCACGAGGGGATCGACGACGCCGACGCGGGCTCGTGGGTGTCCGACGAGGCCGCCGAGCACGACGACGCCGAGCACGACGACCTCGACGATCAGGGCGAGGGGCACGACGACGGCGGCGCCGAAGGGACCGGGGAGGATCCGTCGAACGACGTCGACGAGCGCGAGCTGCCGGCGCTCGACGCGGATCAGGAAGGCACGTACGAGGGCGAGGATCTGCTCGCGGAGCTGCCCGACCTCGCGGACGACCAGGCGCCGGTCTGGGACGCGCAGCCGTGGACGGTGGTCGAGGGCGCCGGGGCGGCGGTCCCGTGCAGCACGCTCGCGGTGGCCGGCGGCTGCGTCGTCGCCGGCGGCGCCGGCGAAGGGCCCGCGCTGGCGAGCGAGCCGGCTGCGCGCGCGGCGGGCCGCTCCCGCCGCGCGGACCGGACGGGCGGCGAGCGCGGGACCGTGCTCGTGGTCGACGCGGGAGCGCTGTCGGCGCGCCGCGCGGGCGTCGACACGTCGGCGTCCTCGATCGCGCTGTCGGACAGCGCGCTGCTCATCGCCACGCGCCGCGGCAACCTGCTGCTGAGCGACGACCGGGGGAAGACGGCGAGCGCGCTCGGGGCGTGGGGCTCGGGCGGGGCGCCGGTGACGCTCGCGACGACGCCGGGGCGGCTCTGGGTGCTGGCCGGCAAGACGCTGTGGTCGCCCGCGGCCGGCGCGGTCGCCGTCCCGCCGGAGGCCGGCTCCGCCGTGGCCGCGGGCTCGCCTCGCCGCGACGCCGCGGTCGCGCCGACGCGGGGCGCGCTGTCGCTGTCGCCCGGGCCCGCGCTGCGGGACGGCGTGCTCCGGATGAGCGCGAGCGAGGGGGTGATCGTGGCGCTCACGAGCGCGGCCGCGGGTCCGCAGCTCGAGCGGCTGCGCGGCGACGACGAGGGCTCGCCGGTCGTGCCGCTGTCCGGGGCGGCGCGGCGCGCGGCGGAGGCCGGCGACGGTCGGCTCGCGGCGGCGGCGGGCGGGCGGTCGATCGCGCTGTCCGGCGCGGGGCTCCTGTGCGTGTCGCGCGACGGGGGCGAGACCTTCCGCGTGATCGAGGGGCTGCCCGCGGTGGTGGCGCTCGCGTTCGCGGGCGACCACAAGGCCTCGCCGCTGCTCGCGCTCGTGGCGCGCGAGGGCGAGCGCCGGGCGCAGCTGGTCCATGTGCCGTCGAGCGGCGCGCCCACGCTGGTCGCCGAGATCGGGGCGACGGGGCACGGCGGGGGCGAGGAGGAGGCGGCCTCCATCGGGGCGGCGGCGATCGCGTGGGATCCGTCGCGCGAGGTGGCGTGGGTCGCGTTCTGGGCGGGGCTCATCGCGCTCACCAGGCAGCGGAAGCACTAGCTCGCCGAGCTGGCCGGCCCCCGGAGAGGGTGTTCTCGGCGCGGGGCAGGGGGGTGGGGCCCCGCCGAACTCGCCCGAGATGTGAGCCATCCGGCAAGCCGGATGGCTCACATCTCAGGCTCAAACATCGGCCCATCCCCACCCCCCTGCCCCGCGCCGAGAACACCCTCCCCGGGGGCCTACGGTCTGCGGAGTCGAAGAGTTGGGGGACGTGCCTTGAGGATCAGGGCTCGACGAACGTGGCGTGGAGCAGGCGCTGCGCGGGGGCGGCGTCGACGGCGTCGACGAGGGTGCCGAGGCGCAAGGGGGACGCGACCGTGAACCGGGGGGCAATGCCGGCGCCGCCGAGGACCTCGATGAAGCGGGACAGCGGCGACGCCGTCGCGGTGAGGCCGTCGCCGACGACGCTGACAGAGGCCAGGCCCTCGTCGAGCTCGATCTGCGGGAGCAACGCGACCAGCTGGCGCTTGGCGCCCTGCCAGTCGGGCACGTTGAGGAGCGGGATCACGAACGACCCGCCGCCAGGGCCGAAGGAGAGATCGCGGAAGCCCAGCCCGAGCTCGCCGGCCGCGCGGAGGAGCGCGTCGAGCCGGAGACCGCCGGGAGCGCGCGCGAGGACGACGTTGCCCTCGGCGACGATCGCGCGCGCCGAGTGCGTCGAGGACGCGGAGCCGGGGGCGAACCGGCGCACCACCGTCTCGCGCGCGCCGGGGGCGACGTCGAACGTCGAGCGCGCATAGAGCGCCACGCCGGAGCGCCGCGCCCACTCGACCGCCTGCGCGCAGACGACCTTCGCGCCGCACTCGGCCATCTCCTGGAGGACCGCGCAGTCGAGCTCCGGCAGGTGACGCGCGTCCGGGACGACACGGGGGTCGGCCGAGTACACGCCGTCGACGTCGCTGTAGATCTCGCAGCGCTCGGCGCTCAGCGCCGCCGCGAGCGCCACCGCCGTCGTGTCGGAGCCGCCGCGGCCGAGCGTCGTGATCTCGCGGCGGTAGCTCATCCCCTGGTAGCCAGCGACGATCACGATGCGGCCGCGCGCGAGCTCGTCCTCGATCCGGAACGGGCGGACCTCGATGATGCGCGCGTCGAAATGGCGATCGTTCGTGAGGATGCCGGACTGGGAGCCCGTGAACGAGATCGCCTCGAATCCACGGGCCTGGATGGCGATCGACAGGAGCGCCATCGAGACGCGCTCGCCGGTCGAGAGCAGCATGTCGAGCTCGCGCCGGGGAGGATCCGCGGCGGCGCCGCCGCCCGCGCTCGCCGCCTGCCGGGCGAGGGCGAGCAGGCCGTCGGTCGTCTTGCCCATCGCGCTGACCACGACGACGACGTCGTTGCCGGCGCGCCTCGCGGCGACGACGCGGTCGGCGACCTTGCCGATCTTGTCGACGTCGGCGACCGACGACCCGCCGTACTTCTGCACGATGATCGGACGGCCCGGCCTCGCGGGCGAGGCGCCCGGCTCGCACGGCGAGCCCTCCTGCTGGACGCGGTTCGTCGGCTGCTCGGCCATGCTGCACCTCCAAGCGCTGCGCGCGCTGCGCAGGAGATCCGGCTATCACGGGCGCGGCGATCGGGCCAAACGCGCGGCGCGCGGCGCGCCGTCGCGATCAGCCGAGCTCGGCGTGCAGCAGCATCTCGTAGAGCTCCGCCTCGGCGGCGCGCCCCTCGGCCCGCGCCCTCGCGGCGAGCCGCACGAGCACGTCGCGCCGCCGCGGCGCGACCTCCTGGCGGGCGGCCTCGTCACCCTCCTCGAGGCGCGCCGAGAGCAGGGCGAGGAGATCGAGATCGCGGCCGAGCCGCTCCAGCACGTCGGCGAGCGCCATCGCCACCCCGTGGTCGGTGGGATCGGCGCGGAGCCGATCCGCGAGCCGCTCGGCCAGGAGCTCGTCGTCGACGCCGAACGCGCGGGCGAACGGCGCCTGCCCCTCCGCCAGCGTGACGCTGTTCGGGACGGGCGGCATGTCGGGCAGGTCGGTCGACGTGTCGCCGCTGTCGAACGTGGGCATCTCGTCGAGGAGCCCGGGATCGCGCGGCGCGATCGGCGGGGCCGCCGGCGGCGCGATCCGCGGCGCGGGGGCCGGCGCGATCGGCGCGGTGACGGCCGGCGTCCGGGCGATCGCGGCCGGCGCGATCGGCGGCGAGGGGGCCGGCGGCGGGGCGACCACCACGGGCTCGGGCGGGATCGTGCGCCGGCGAGGCGGCGCAGGGACGTGGACCTCGATCCGCTGCTCGGTCGCGCGGGGACGAGGCGCGGCGCTCGGCCGCGCCCCGCGCGGGGGCGCCCCCTGGGGC
Organism: Sorangium sp. So ce836; assembly: GCF_028553905.1. NCBI lineage: Bacteria > Pseudomonadati > Myxococcota > Polyangiales > Polyangiaceae > Sorangium > Sorangium sp. So ce836. Next base: position 10,486,036 of record NZ_CP102233.1, read on the forward strand.
GCGAGCTCGCCCGAGACGCGGCGGAACGCGGCGGTGATCTCCGGATCGCGCGGGCGCAGGCGCAGCGCGAGGCCGAGGTGGCGCTGCGCCGCGAGGAGATCCCCGCGGGATCGCTCCTCGATCTCGGCGGCCTCGGCGAGCAGGGCCGCGACGGCGGCCGGGCCGCCGGCGAGCGGCGAGCCCGCCGCGCGGGCGGAGCCTGCGTCGGCGGCGCGGTCCTGGAGCGCGAGCTCCACCGCGTCGCGCAGCCGCCCGAGCGCGACCGACGCTCCCCCGAGATCGCCGAGCTCGGCGCACCAGCGGCCCTCGAGCAGCCGCGCCTCCAGCGACTCCGGCGCGCCGGGGGGGATCGCCCGCACGCGCGCGACCGCCGCGGGGAGATCGCCGGCGATCTCCGCGAGGCCGCGGCCGAGCTCGAGATCGAGCGCGCCGGCGGGCACGCCGCCACGCGCGGCGAGGACGCGCGCGCGGGCGAGGAGATCGAGCGCGCGCCTCCCCTCCCCCGCCGCCCGCAGCGAGCGCGCGAGGCCCGCGACGACGTCGGGGCTCTCCGGCGCGTAACGGAGCGCCCGCTCGAACAACACCCGCGCGTCGGCCGCGTGGCCCCGCGCGAGGAACGCCTCCGCGGCCCTGCGGGAGGCGGCGTGGCGCGCCTCGGCCCCGCGCGCGGCGGCCTCGAGGTGCTCGGCGTCCGCCAGCGCGCCGCGCACGTCGGCGACGTCGAGCCGCGCCTCGAGCCGCGCCCAGCGCAGCGCGTCGAGCCCGGGCGCGCGCGCGACGCCGAGGTTCAGCGCGTCGAGGCGCACGTCGATGGCGTCCGCGAGCCGCGCCGCGCGCAGCCAGGCGAGCGCGGCGAGCGGGCCATACGGCTCCGCGTGCGCGGCGCGCGCGAGCGCCGAGAACGCGCCGTCGCGGTCGCCGACCGCCTCGAGGAGCGCGCCGCCGAGCAGGCCGGCGTCCACGGCGGGCATGGCGTCGACGACGGTCGAGAGCGCCCCCTCGGCGCGCTCGCCGGCCATGAGGTCGATCCACGCGAGGCGCGCGGAGATCTCGGGGTGCCGCGGGGCGCGCTCCAGCGCGGCGAGGTAGACGCGGCGCGCGTCGTCGTGACCGCCCGCGAGCGCGAGCTCGTCGGCGGCGCCCGCGAGCTCGGCCGCCTCGAGCGCCCGGAGCGCGCGGTCGCCCAGCGCCGGAGGCGCCGCGTCGAGCGCGCCCTCGGCGCGGAAGCGGCCCGCCTCCGCGACGACCGACGCCCACTGCACCCCGGCCACCGCGGGCGCCCTCGCGCCGGCGGCGGGCAGCAGCAGGCGCACGACCCGCTCGATCGCGGCGTCCAGCACGATCGCGCCCTCGACGAGGCGGCCGTGCGCGCCCGCCATCATCGACAGCGCCTGGAGCGCGAGCGCGTGCGGCGGGGCCGAGAGGCCGACGCCGCGGGCGCGCTCCGGCAGGAGCCTGAGCGCGCGCTCGCTGGGCGCGACGGCGACGTCGAACGCGAGCGCCGCCTCGCCGGACCGCAGCGCGACCAGCGCGCCGTCCACGATGGGCGCGATGATCAGCTGCGGCGCGCCGTCGCCGAGGAAGCCGCGGAGCCGCGGCGCGGCCCAGCCGGCGAGCTCGGTCCCCTGCGCCTCGACGACGAGCCGGGCGAGCTGGCCGCGCCGGTGCCGGAAGCGCGCGACCCCGCCGGACAGGTCGACGGGAAACCGGATCCCGGCGAGCCGCACGACGAGCTCGGTGACGCGGAGCGGGCCGATCGCGAACGGCTCGCCGAGCTCGATCGCGAGCGCCCCCTTGCTGACGGCGAGCCGGAGGATGGGGCGGTCGTCGGGCGGGCGCGAGGCCGCGCCGCCGCCGGGCGCGAGCGCGCGGAGCGACGGCGAGAGGCCCAGCGCGCGCGCCGACCGGCCGCGCCTCTGTCCAGCAGCCATACCCGCCAAGGCTATCAACCCCGCGGCATTCGAGGCGAGTTCACGGCGATCACGCCGGACGAAGGGTGACGCGGCGGAGCGGGCGGGAGGAGCGGCCGGGCGCCCGGGAAGGGGCCGCGAGCGGCCGGGGCGGCCGGGCTGCGCGGGCGCGCCGGCCGCGCGGGCGCGCCGGGCGGTCAGCGGTCGCGCGTCAGACGTCGCCCTTGGCGAGCTTGTCCTTCATCTTCTGGACGAGCGCCGGGAACCCGTCCTTCTTGATGATCTTCGTGAACTGCGCGCGGTAGCTCCCCACCAGGCTGACGCCCTCGGTGACGATGTCCCGCACGAGCCAGGTGCCCCCCTTCTCGGAGAGCTTGAAGGCGATCTCGACCGGCTCCTCGCGCGCGTCCTTCTTGGAGACGGCCCTCGTCTTGACCGTCATGACGCCGTCGCTCTGGGTCTCGCTCGTGTACTCGATGTTGAAGTCGAGCGTCTTCTTCAGGTTGCGCTCGTAGGCCTTGCGCACGAGCTGCTTGAGCAGCTCGGTGAACTGCTTCTTCTCGGCGTCGGTCCGGGCGGCCCACTCGCTGCCGAGCGAGCTCTCCGCCAGCGCCGAGTAGTCGAGCATCTCGTCGAAGACCGCGCCGACCTTCTTCTGGTTCTCGGCCCCTCCCTTCTTCAGGAGGTCGAACAGGACCGTCTGCTTGGCCTTGACCACGTCCGTCGCCGGCCCGGCGTTCGCGAGGCCCACCTGGCCGAGCGTGAGCGCGAGCAGCGAGAACGTCGCCGCGAAGAGATGGTTCATCCTGCGTGTCACGTATGGTTCTCCTTCTATGCCTGCGAGCCGCGCGCGAGCCTCGGTCGCTTGCGCTGCTCGCCCTCGTTCTAGTCGTTCTACGCACGAGGCAAGCGGCCTGCCACGTCGGACGAGGGCCGCGGCGGCGCGGCCACGTCCGGTCCGTGCTCTCCATGAACGCCGCGAAACCACAGGGCAATCCGCCGGCGCCCGGCCGCTGTCCAGGGGCAGACGACGGTCTCCCCGGGCTATTCACGCGCGGGGGCGGGCTCCGCCGCAATCTCCCGCGGGGCCCCGGGCCGCGACGCGCCGGGGAGCGTGAACGGAGCGCCACGCGCCCGGTGTGACGCGCGGCGAGCGCGGCGGCGGGGCCCCCGCGTCAGCCCGCCGAGCGGGATCGCGGGGCGAGCTGCGCGCCGGCCGCGGCGTCCGCGCGGGGCTCCGGCTCGCCGGCCGCGAGCGGACCGACCGGGACCCGCACCCGGAACGCGGTGCCCTCGCCCTCGCGGCTGTCGACCTCGATCGCGAAGCCGTGATCGTCGAGGATCCGCTTCACCACCGCCAGCCCGATGCCCATGCCGTGCGTGCGGGTCGTGAAGAACGCGTCGAAGAGGCGATCGCGGGCGCCCGCCGGGATGCCCCGCCCCTGGTCGCGGATCTCCAGCAGCCAGGCGCCCGCGTCGCGCCAGAGGCGCACGGTCACGACGGCGCCCGCCGAGCTCGCCTGGATCGCGTTCCGCACGAGGTTCCAGACGACCTGGCGCATCTGGGCGGCGTCGGCGGTCACGGGCGCGGACGGCGGCCCCTCGAAGCGGACCTCGACGTCGCCGCCGCGGCCCGAGCGCCCCGCGAGCACGACGACGTCGCGGGCCGTCGCCGAGAGGTCCACGCCCTCGAGCGCCGGCACCCGCGGGCGCGACAGATCGAGCATGTCGCCCACGAGGTCGTTCAGGCGCGCCGTCTCGCGCTCGATGATCTCGCAGAGCTTCCGGTCCTCGTCGGAGAGCGTCCCGCCCGTGCGCAGGAGCTCGATGGAGCCCGCGATCGAGCCGAGCGGGTTGCGGATCTCGTGGGCCAGCCCCGCGGCGAGGCGGCCCAGCGCCGCGAGCCGCTCGGCCTGCTCCGCCCGCGCCGTCGCCTGCACGAGCCGGCCGCCGGTCGCGCGCAGCCGCTCCGCCAGGTAGCTCGCGAGCAGCGTGACCACCACGATCGCGAGCAGGTTGACGAACATGGGGTACCGGAGCTCGTCCCACTGCGTCGCGTACGCGCCGGCGGGCTGGTCGGGCGGCACGCCGAGCAGGTGGAGCCCGAGCGCGGCGCACAGGAGCAGGTACGCCGACGCCCCGGACGCGGCGGCGACGATCGCGCCGGGGACGCCGAGGAGGATCGCCCCCGTCAGGCAGGTGAGGCCGTAGAGCGACGTGGCGCCGCTCGTGGCCCCGCCGGTGATGTACACGAGCGCGGTCCAGGTGATCTGGTCGGTCACGAGCTGCGCCCGTGCGATCGCGCGGAGGGCGCGCCGCATGCGCAGGAACACCGCGTAGACGCCGGAGACGCCGTACGCCACGGCGACCGTCACGAGCGCGACGATGCTGGAGAAGCCCCCGGGGGTGAAGCCGCGGAGGTACACCGCCGCGGTCACGACGAGGAAGACCGTGAGCACGGCGAGGCGCAGCGCGATGAGCCAGGTGAGCCGGCTCGCGAGCGGCGCCTCGGCGCCGCCGGGTGCGCCGGGCGGGACCGGCGACGCGACCGGCCGCGCCGGCGGCGGCCCGGCCTCGACCTCGTCCCGCCGCGCCACGGCCTCGCCGCCCGGGTCCGCCGGGGGGGCCGCGGGCGACATCACTCCGCCTTGATCTTGCCGGCGAGATCGAAGATCGGCAGGTACATCGAGATGAGCACGACGCCGACCATGCTGCCGACGACGACCATGAGGAGCGGCTCGAGCAGCGACGTCAGCGCGGAGACGGCGACGTCGACCTCCTCCTCGTAGAAGTCGGCGATCTTGTTCAGCATCGTGTCGAGGGCGCCGGTCTGCTCGCCGACCGCGACCATCTGCACGACCATGCCGGGGAAGACCTGCATCTCGCCGAGCGGCTCGGCCATGTTCTTCCCCTCGGAGATCTTCTGGCGCGAGTACATGAGGCCCTCCTCGACGACGACGTTGCCCGCCGTCTTCGCGACGATGTCGAGCGCGTCGAGGATGGGCACGCCGGAGCCGAGGAGCGTGCCGAGCGTGCGCGAGAACCGCGCCACGGCGATCTTCTGCATGACGGGGCCGATGATCGGGAGCCGGAGCACGAGGCGGTGCACCATCCGCTTGCCGGACGGCGAGCGGTAGAAGTAGGTCCCGCCGACGATGGCGGCGACGGTCAGCACGGCGATGAGCGGCAGGTAGGTGACGAACGCCTTCGAGGTCGCGATGACGATCTTCGTGAGCTGCGGGAGCGCGTCCTTCGCGCCGAACTCCGCGAACATCGTCTCGAAGGACGGGATGACGAACGACATCAGCACGACCATGACGACGATCATGATCACGATGACGGCGATCGGGTACGCGAGCGCGCCGCGCACCTGGCGCGCGAGCTTCACGCGCTTCTCGATGTAGATCGCGAGCCGGTTCAGGATGCTGTCGAGGATGCCGCCCACCTCGCCGGCCTGGACGAGGTTGACGAACAGGTCGTCGAAGATCTTCGGGTGGCGCCGGAGCGCGTCGCTGAACGTGGCGCCCTGCTCGACCGTGTTCTTGATGTCGCGCAGCGCGGCCTGGAAGATCTTGTTCGGCTCCTGGTTGGACAGGATCTCGAGGCACTGGACCAGCGGGAGGCCGGCGTCGATCATCGTCGCGAACTGGCGGATGAACTTGACGAGGTCCTTGGCCTCGACGCCCGAGCCGAAGCTCAGGCTGATGTTGAGCGCGGCGCCTTTCTTCTTGACGCGGGTCGGGCTCAGCTGCTGAGCGCGGAGCCGGTTCTGCACCGCCGCCTCGTTCTCGGCTTCCATCGTGCCCTTCCGGATCTCTCCGGTGCGGCCGCGCGCCTCCCAAACGAACTCCGCCATAGTGCTTCCGGTCTTCTCCCTGGGTCTCCCTGGGTCCACGGCGGGCCGAGCCGACGCGCCGGGGCGGCCCCGCCCCGGGGACGCCAGGATAAAGTTCGGCGAGGCCGGGGGTCAAAGACGGTGGGGCTTTCTCTGATCCAGGGGCCGGGGGGGGTGGTGCGACGTGGGACGCGGAGGGAGCGCGATCCCGAGACGCACGCGCCGGCGGGGGTCTCCGCGCGGCGGGGGCGGGTGGGCGCTCGGCCATCCGCCAAGACGGGGACCGAGGCGCTCGCGCTGAAAACACCGCCCGGCATGTCTCACTTCGGGCCATGCCTCCTGGGACGTCTCGTCGCGCGCCACACAAGGCGCGCCTGAGACGCAGAGCCCCCTGAAACCTTATGGCACCTCGTTCGGTGCTCGCCGCGCCCACCCGCCCCCGCCGCGCGGAGACCCCCGCCGGCGCTCACCGCGAGGCCAGGGGACGGCGGCTTCGATGAGCCACAAGGCGCCGGGCACTGGCACGGACCGTCACAGCTCGCACCCGGACACGGAAGTGTGTCATCCGGACGCGAAGGAGCGTCGTCTGGACACGGAGGGGCGTCTTCTGGACAGAGAAGTGTGCCATCTGGACAGGGAAGTGTGTCATCTGGACAGGGAGGTGTGTCATCTGGACATGCTGGGGGTCGAACCGGACGACACAGCCCTCGAGGCGAGGCCGTGCGAGGGGCTCCCGTCGTCGAGGCGACGAAGCATCGGGTCCGGAAGCGCAACGACCACCTCGCGGCCGAGGGCAGCGACACCTCAGCCGCGTTCCACGAGCGGCACGAGACGCTCCCGCACCTCGCGCACGAAGCGAGCGAGGCCGCACGCTCCACCATGGGCCTCGAGACGCTCGAGGGGAACGTCGGCCCAGCGCGCGAGGGCATCCCGGCCGGTGGAGGTCAGCACCCCGAGGACCCGCTTGGCGTCCTTACGGTCCGCTTCGTTCTTCGAGGTGAGCTGCTCCGGCTTCGTGCAGGGGTCGAAGTGGAGCTCGCCGCGGAGGGTCTGAACGATCCGTACGTCGCCGGCGCTCTCGGCGGCGACCCCCAGGGCGACAGCGCTCACCCGCCGCCCTCGCTCACCCACCCCTCGCCGACGAGGCTCCACAACTCACCCGGACGAAGATAGGCGCCCCGCTTCTGCGATGTCGGGTGCTCGTCGAGCCGGCGCAGCGCCGAGCCGCGCGCTCCAGCGCGGCTCATCACGATGACCTCCTGCACGCGCAGCTCATCGAGGAGGAACGGCGAGTGGCTCGTCGCCACGATCTGCAGGTGAGGCGTCGCGTCGAGCACGCCACGGAGGTGCGCGACGAGCTTGCGCTGCGCGACCGGGTGCAGCGCCTTGTCCAGATCGTCGAGCAGGACGAGGCGCGGCGCGTCGAAGCGCACGACCGTGATGAGGCCGAGCGCGAGCAGCGTCCCCTCGGAGAGCTGACCGGCCGGCACCCACCCCAGCCCTTCCCACTCGACCTCGAAGCGGGCGCCGGTGACGTCGCGCGACCGATCGGCCCAGAAGTCCTGGCCATCGACGGATATCCGCTGCTTCTCCCGGCGCCGGACGCGGGCGGGCAGCGCGCGGATACGCCGCGCGCCAGGGACGATGGTCGCCAGATCCCGTTCGATCGCGTCCAGGGTTCCGTCACGCAGCCCCTGCAGGTATTGCAACACGGAAGCCAGACCCTCACCGTCGTGCCCGACGCCTGGGATCTCCTCTTCAGAGTAGTGCTCCGCGGCGAGCGTCTCGGCGTGCAGCTTGAGCCGGACGACCGATCCGAGCCCCGCCTCGCGGGGGCCTCTAAAAAAGCTCTGTTCTTTCGCCTGGTCGTCGCAGGGCAGAGAGAGCTTCGTCTCCTGCCCTTCCTTGCCGAACCACAGGTCCCCCCCACTCGGGTTGCGGCTCCTTTGTCGCGGCCCGTGCGAGAAGACGGAACCGCCTTCCGTCCTCCAGGACGGCTCCCAGCTCGAGCTCGGTGGCGTCCGGCTTCGCGACAAGGTCTTCGACCGCACGCTCGCCCCTGAAGAGCACCCCCGAATGGACGGTCGCGGACCACCCAGGCTTCGCGGCGGCAAGCTGGAGCAGGTCGTGCAGCCCCTCCAACACGGTGCTCTTGCCCACGGCGTTCGGGCCGACCAGCACGTTGAGCCGACCGAGAGACAACCTCACGTCTCGAAGCAGCTTGAAATTCTTGAAGTGTGCTTCCGTCAGCATCGCCGCTTCCTCGTTAACCCGGGCTCGAGGCCGGGTACAGAAGCCTAGCCGCGCCGCTGCCGCGCGTCGCCGTGAGCCAGGAGGCCCTACGGCGCGCATGACCAGCCTCCGACAGACAGCCCTGGGATGCACACCGCACGCGATGCACCGGCCGGCCGCGCGCCGGCCCGCCGCCGGCGGCCGCGTCCCCCGGCATGCGCGGCGAGCGGCCTACCCGCGCCCGCGCTCCGCCACGTAGCGGACCGCGCCGTGCACCTCGCGGAGGAGCGCGCCCTGCCGGCGCTCGACGCGCATGAGCTCCTGGTGGCCCTCCCACGCGCCGACCGGCGCGACAAGGACGCCGCCGTCGGCCAGCCGCTCCTCGAGCGCGGCGGGCGGCTCGATCAACGCGTAGGTCACCGCGACCTTCCAGGGACGCTCCGACGGCGTCGCCCGCCCGGACGCGAGCACGCGCTCGGCGAGCGAACGCCCGTCGCCGCACAGCAACGTGACACCCGCGCCCTCGTCGGACGGCCCGGCGCCGCTGCTCGCGAGCGCCGCGTCGTCGCCATCGCGATCCGGACGCGCGCCGAGGAGCCGCGCCGCGCGCGCGTGCAGGGCAGGGTCGATCTCGATCGAGGTGACGTGACCGGCCGGGCCGACGATGCGCCGCGCGAGCGCCGCCCCGTAGCCGGTGCCGGTGCCCAGCTCGAGCAGACGATCGCCCGGCGCGAGGCCGAGCAGGCTGAACGTGAGCAGGTACGCGTGCGGCGCGCTCACCGTCGCGTGACCGGCCCGATCGAGCGGCAGCGGCGTGTCGTCCGCGGAGGCCGCGAGGTCCTCCGGGAGGACGAAGCGCTCGCGCGGCACGAGCAGGATCGCGTCGAGGTAGCGCGCGGGGAACTCGAAGCGGCGCGCGAGCTCGACCACGAGCGGCGCGCGCGCGACGCGCCCAGCCTCGGCGAGCTCGACGTCGAACGCGATCGCGGCGTCGAGCTCCTCGGGGACCGACGCCCAGCGATCGGGCCGGCGATCGTCGTACCTCGCCGCGAGCGCGGCGAGCGACGCAACGGCGGCGCGTGATTCGGTGCTCGAGGGAGAGCTCACCGCGAGATCCTGAAGCAGGACCGGCCCCGCCGCTCGATCTTTCGGGGAGCGTTCCCCGTTTCCCCAGGCCCGGTCCAGCCCGCCGTCAGAGCTCGTTTGACAGGGGCGCACGCGCCTCCTCATCCTCGGCCATGGCCCTCGTCGACCTCACGCCGATCGCTGCGCTCGCGGTCGAAGAACACAGCGCCGCGCCCTGCGCCTGCGTCGCCGCCGCCGTGCGCACACGGAACAACGTCCGGTACGGATCGGGCGCAGCCGGGCGGCTGTGGTTCGAGGACAGCCCGCCGGCGGGCGCGGGCGGCGCGCCGCCCGCGGCGACGATGGACGCGATCTTCGACCTCGCGTCGGTGACGAAGCCGTTCACCGCGCTCTCGTTCGCCCGGCTCGTTCGCGCCGGCAAGGCGAGGTACGACGAGCCGCTCGGAGAGGTGCTGCCCGAGCTCGCCGGCACGCGATCGGCCGCCGTGCCGCTCGAGCTCCTCGCCGCGCACCGCGCCGGGCTCGAGGCGCACCGCACGCTCCACCGGCCCGGCGACGGCGCGCCGATCGATCCCCTCGAGGCGCTCCTCGCCTGCGCGGACGCGCGCCGCGAGGGGTGCGCGGGCGATCCGCCCGAGGGCGGGTTCCCGCCGGTGTACAGCGACCTCGGGTACCTGCTCCTCGGCGCCGCGGTCGCGCGGCGCGGCGAGGCGGAGCTCGACGAGGTCGTCGCGCGCGAGGTGACCGGCCCCCTCGGGCTCGCGGTCGCCTCGGCCCGCGCGCTCAGGCGCCGCGATCCGCGGTTCGACGAGCGCGTCATCCCCACCGAGGACGTGGCGTTCCGCGGGGGCGTGATCCGCGGCGCGGTGCACGACGACAACGCCTGGACGATCGCGCAGGACGGGATGGCCGGGCACGCGGGCCTCTTCGGCGACGCGATGTCGGTGGCGCGGCTCGGGGTGGCGCTGCTCGAGGCGCTCGCGGGCGAGCGGCCGGAGTGGCTCTCGCGCGACGAGGTCGAGCGGCTGATCGAGCCGCGGCCGGGCGGGTCGCTGCGCGCCGGGTTCGACGGCAAGAGCGGCGAGAGGCCGAGCGCCGGCGCCCGCTTCGGCCCGCGGACCTTCGGCCACCTCGGCTTCACCGGGACGAGCCTCTGGATCGACCCGGACGCCGAGCTCGTCGGCGTGCTGCTCACGAACCGCGTCCACCCGACGCGCGCCTCCGACGCGATCCGCCGCGCGCGCCCCGCGGTCTACGACGCGATCGCGGAGGCCATGGCCGCCGCGCGATGACGCGACGAGGGCATGGCGCGCCGCATCGAGCCCGCGTGTTCGCGGGCTGAAGCCGAGCGATGCTAGGCTGCCGCGGTGTCACACGGCGCCGCACCTGAACAGCAGGGCCCGTCCCCCGGGTTGCTCCGCTCGCCCACCGAGCCCGCGCGCGCGCCCGGCGAGCTGCGCCCCGGCGCGGTCCAGCGCGAGCCCGACGGCGCCACGCCGAGGCCGCTCGACGGCGCGGCCACCCCATCGAGGCCGCCCGACGGCGCGGCCACCCCATCGAGGCCGCCCGACGGCGCGGCCACCCCATCGAGGCCGCCCGACGGCGCGGCCACCCCGCCGAGGCCGCCCGACGGCGCGGCCACCCCATCGAGGCCGCCCGACGTCGCCGGCGCCGCGCGCGCGCCCGCGGCCCTCGATCCGGCGCAGCGCCCCGCGGCGGCGCCCCGCTCGTTCCGGCAGAACGCCGCGCAGAGCGGCCGCTTCATCCGCGCCTACCTGACGACGTTCACGGTCATCGCGAGCTACCTCTGGTTCTTCTTCCTGCGCCGCCTCTTCGGCGACGCGTGGGCGCAGGGCCGCGTGGACGAGGTGCACGCGAGGAACGCCCGCCGCATCGAGCGCACGATCGTCGAGCTCCAGGGCCTCTTCATCAAGGTCGGCCAGATGCTCAGCATCATGGCGAACTTCCTCCCCGCGACGCTGCGCGCGGGGCTCGAGGGGCTGCAGGACCAGGTGCCGCCGCGCCCCTACGAGGAGATCGAGGCACGCATCGCCGAGGAGCTCGGGCGCCCCATCGACCAGGTCTTCGCCCGCTTCCACCGCGAGCCGCTCGCGAGCGCGTCGCTCGGCCAGGTCCACGAGGCGTGGCTCATGGACGGCACCCACGTCGCCGTGAAGGTGCAGCACCGCGACATCGACGAGATCGTCCGCCTCGACCTGCTCACCATCCGCCGCATCATGGCGATCGTCGCGCAGTTCGTCCCCGTGCAGGGGCTCGACGCCTACTACCACCAGATCCGCTCGATGATCCTCGAGGAGCTCGACTTCGTGCGCGAGGCCAGGAACATCGTGCGCATCGCCGACAACTTCGCGAAGCAGCCGCAGGTCCGGTTCCCCCGGCCCATCGAGCCCTACTGCACGCGGCGCGTGATGACGACGACGTTCGTCGAGGGGATCAAGGTCGGCGACGTCGCGGCCCTCGAGGCGCACGGCGTCGACCGCAAGGCGCTCGCCCGGCAGATCGTGCAGGTCTTCTGCCAGCAGATCTTCATCGACGGCATCTACCACGCGGATCCGCACCCGGGGAACATGCTGGTCGGGCCGAACGGGGAGCTCATCCTGCTCGACTTCGGCGCCGTCGCCGAGCTCTCCCAGGAGATGCGCGAGGGCATCCCCGAGTTCCTCGAGGCCGTGATCCGCCGCGACACCGAGGGGATCATCAAGGCGCTGCGCAAGATGCGCTTCTTCTCGCGGCGCGACACCGTCGACGTCAGCGAGAAGGTCGTCGAGTTCTTCCACCAGCGCTTCCAGGACGAGGTGAAGCTCGAGTCCTTCAACCTGAAGGACATCAAGCTCGACCCGCAGAAGGGCATCGAGAGCCTGATCGACCTCCGGCGCATGAACATCGGGCTGAAGGAGCTCTCCGGCGCGTTCCACGTGCCGCGCGACTTCGTGCTGCTCGAGCGCACCCTCCTCCTGCTCACCGGCGTCTGCACGCAGCTCGATCCGGACCTCAACCCCATGGATGTCGTGCGCCCGTACGTGCAGGACTTCGTCCTCGGCAGCCGCGACTGGGCGCAGATCGCCCTCGAGGCGGCGAAGGACATGGGGATCAAGGCGCTGACGATCCCGGACGACCTGCGCAAGTACCTGACGCGCGCCAACCGCGGCGAGGCCGAGGTCAAGATCCGCGGCCTCGCCCAGGCCGCGTCGCTCGTCTATACGGGGGTGCGCCAGCTCATCTACGCGGCGCTCGCGATCGCCGCCGGCTTCGCGGGGCTGCAGCTCTACCTCGCTGGCCACGCGGCGCTCGCGCGCTATTGCCTCTACGGCGCCGCGGCGGCCGGCGCGCTGCTCGCGGGGAGCATCCTGTTCACGAACCGAGGTTGACGACACGCAATGAGCTCGATCGATCTGTCGCAGTACGAGGCCGAGGTCGCGGCCGCCGAGGCCGAAATCACGCGGATCAGGGAGGCGAACGCGGAGCTCGCCGAGGCGTACCGCGGCGACCCGGGGGACGGCGCGCGCGAGATCCTCCGCCGCGGCGCGGCGTCGCTCGCCGCCGCGCGCGATCGCCTGGAGGCGGCGCGCGTGGCGCTCGCGCTCGCGCGGACGACCGGCTCGCCGCACGGGCTGCTCGCGCGCGAGGGGGTCGTCACGGGCTCGGTGGCCGTCGCCATCCCCGCCGGCTCGTCGAGCGGCGAGCGGGCCCGGATCATCGACGCGGCGCTGTCGGCCGAGCTCACGACCGCGGCGCGCGAGCTCGGCGTCGTGCTCGCCGCCCCGGCGGAGCGCTACACGCGGGAGCGGCCCGGCCGCGACGCGGAGGGCCGCACCGTCCTCGACGTCTCCGGGCACGTGGAGGGCGACGTGCTGATGCCCGCCGTCTCCCGGGGCGCCAAGAACGCGCGCAGGGGCTGAGCGGCGACCCGAGCGACGATCGCGCGCGGCCCGCGGCGCTCAGGCCTTGAACGCGGCGACGACCGCCGCGGCGCGCTCCTCGACGCGCGCGCGGAGCGGGGCGAAGCGCGCGGAGGGCCGCACGCGATCGAGCACCGCGCAGCGCTGCATCCAGAGGGCGTCGAAGAGCCCCGCCTCCACCGCGCCCGCGAGCGTGCGGAAGAGCGCGTCGTCCTCGCCGAGGAACGCCAGGATCTCGGCGTGCATCTGGAGGAAGAGCGGGCGCAGGCGGCTGCCCGGCTCCGCGCCGTCCGACCTCGCGCGCAAGAACGCCCGCTGCTCGTCCGAGAGCCGCGACGTCGCGAGCACGTCGCGGTAGATGCGCGCGTACTGGATCGGGACGTTCTCCGCCGACGCCGGCAAGAGGTCGTCGATGGGGTACGGGGCGCCGCGCCACAGCCCGAACCGAGCGCGCATGATCGCCTTGTGGAAGCGGCTCGACGGGTCCTCCGCGGCGGTGTCGAGCAGCACGCCGGCCCCCGCCCAGTCGCCGAGCAGCGCCCGGCCCCGCGCGAGCTCCCAGCGCGGGAACGGCTCGCCCGGATCCAGCGACAGCGCCGTGTCGAGCCGGAAGACCGCCTCGTCGACGAGCCCCGCCTCGAGGAGGATGCGGCCGAGCAGCTCGTGCGCCTTGGCCAGGCTCGGCGCGCGCTGGAGCGCGTTGCGCAGCGCCGGCACGGCGCCGACGGGGTCGCACGCGCTGAAGCGGACCGTCGCGAGCGCCACCCACGGCTCGCCGAGCGAGGGGGCGAGCGCGATCGACCGCTCGGCCGCCTGCTGCGCCTTCGCGAGCTGCGCCCTGCCGTCGCCCTGCGCGGCCATCAGCCGCGCCGAGGCGATGGCGTAGCCGGAGAGGATGCTCGGGTCGTTCGGAGAAAAGGACAGCGCCTCCTCGAAGAGCGACACCGCCGGCGCGGCGTCGCCGTACCAGAGGTGCCGCAGCTGGTGGCGGGCGCGCAGGTACAGGTCGATCGCGCGCGGGTCGCCCGGCGCCTCGCGCTCGCGGCTGGCGGCGTCGACGGTGAGCGCCCCGGCGATGGCGCTCGCCGCGTCGTCGCTCACCGCGAGCAGCGCCTCGGGCGAGCTGTCGAACCGCTTCGCCCAGAGCTGGAACCCGTCCTCGACGCTGATGACGCGCGCGGTCACGCGCACGCCCGCGGGCGGGCCCGCGGGCGGCAGGCGCGACCCCGGCCGCGAGTACGGCGCCGAGGGCTGCGAGCGCGGCGGGTCGTGCCCGTAGCCGCCGCCGGTGCGGCGCAGCGAGCCCTCGACCACGACCTGCACGCCGAGCTCGCGGCCGATGTCCCGCGGGTCGCGGCCGTCGAGCCGCACCCGGGACACCGCGGCGCGCGGCCGCACCTTGAGGCCGGCCGTCATCGAGAGGGTGTCGGTGAGATCCTCGGTGAAGCCGTCGGCGAGGTACTCGTCGTCCGGGGCGCCGACGTTGCGGAACGGGAGCACGGCGACGGTCTTCAGCGCCGGCGAGGACGCGGACGAGGGCGTGGACGTGGGCGCCGGCGTGGGCACGGGCGCCGACAGCGTGGGCGACATGAGCCGCGGCTGCGGCGCGGTGACCGCCTCGACCGACGCGGCGACGCGGGTCGGGTTCTGCTCGATCGGCTGCCGCGCGGTCGGCGCGGCCGTGGCCGCGGACGCGGCGATCATCGAGGCGAGCGACTGCGCCGGCTGCGGGGCGATCGACACCCGCGAGCGCGCGAGCAGGAGCGCGCGGTGGGCCTCGGCCGCGCTCGAGTAGCGGTCCTCGCGGCGCGTCGCCATGCACCGCAGGACGACGTCCGCGACGGCGAGGGGCACGTCAGGACGGACGGAGCGCGGGTCCGGCGGCGGGGACCGCAGCCGCGCCATGGCGGCCGCGATCGCGCCGGCGCCCGGCCACGCGCGCCGGTGGGTGAGGCACTCGAAGAGGATCATGCCGAGCGCGTAGATGTCGGTGCGCGCGTCGATGTCGGGCTCGCCGGTCAGCTGCTCCGGCGACATGTACGCGGGGGAGCCGAGCACGAAGCCGGACGACTCGCCGGCGCTCGGCCCGGACGAGGTGCGGGCGATGCCGAAGTCGGTGATGACGACCCGCCCACCCCTGTCGAGGAGCACGTTCTCGGGCTTGAGGTCGCGGTGCACGATGCCGGCCGCGTGCGCGGCGCCGAGCCCGTCGCAGAGGGCGCAGCCGATGCCGATGACCTGCTGCGCCGGCATCGGGCCCGTCCGCGCGAGGACGCTGTGCAGCGACTCGCCGTCGACGCACTCCATCGTGAGGAACTTCTCGCCCTCGTGGTCGCCGAAGTCGAACGTCCGCGCGACGTTCCGGTGCGTCACGCGGCGCGCGAGCTTCACCTCCTGCCGGAAGCGCTCGAGCATCCCGGCCGAGTCGGCGAGATCGCGCCGCAGCATCTTGAGGGCGACCACCTCGTCGAGCTCCACGTCGCGGACGCGATAGACGCTGCCCATGCCGCCGGTGCCGAGCAGGCCGAGGATCTCGTAGCGCCCGGCGATGCGCTGGGGCGCGGCGACGAAGCCGGACCCCTGGCCCTGCTCGCTGCGCGGCTCGGTGCGGGGCGTCGGCTCGGAGGCCGTAAGTCGCCTGTCGCTCACCCGCTCAGTCTACCCACGCCGAAGGGTAGAAGTCAGCGCGAGCGAGCCGCTGGACAGAAAACATGAAATACGTCGCGCGAGCTCACCTCGACACACCTTCTTCCCGCTTCCGCTCCCGCCGTGGGTCCGTTATATGTACGTGCCCCGCGGGTGGACGAATGCAGCATCGCACCAAGCATGAGCCGTCGTCCTCGCTGCTGGAGGTCAGCCTCGATCCTGGCGAGGCGCTGCTCGCGGAGGCCGGCGCGATGGTCGCGCGCTCGCCGAGCCTGCGGACGGTCGTCCGGCTCAACGCGGGCCGCGGCGCCGGGCTCTTCGGGCGGCTCAAGGCGCTAGTCGTCGCGCTGCTGCGGAAGCTCGCGGGCGGCGAGACGTTCTTCGTGAACCACATCGAGGCGCCCGAGGGCGGGTGGGTGTGGCTCGCCCCGCCGCTCAGCGGCCGCGTCAAGCACGTCCCCCTCCGCGGGGAGACGATGCTCTTCAGCGCCGGCTCCTACCTCGCGAGCGCGGGCGACATCGACGTGAAGGTGCGCTGGGGTGGGCTGCGCGCCGTCCTCGCGCGGGAGGGCGTCTTCTTCATCGAGGCCTCCGGCGTCGGCGATCTCTGGATCACGAGCTACGGCGCGATCGACGAGCTCCCCTGCGACGGGTCGCTCATCGTCGACGGCGGGCACCTCGTCGGGTTCGACGCGTCGCTCGCGCTCAAGATCAGGAGCCCTGGCGGTGGGCTCATGGGGCTCATGGTCTCCGGCGAAGGCGTGGTGTGCGAGTTCACCGGCCGCGGCCGCGTGCTGATCCAGTCGCGCAGCGCCGGCGCGCTCGTGGGGTGGCTCGCGCCGCTGCTCCCGCCCTGAGGAGCGACGGAGACGTCCGATGCAGGTGAATCTCCTCTACCGTCCCTCCCAGGCCCTCGCGCAGTGCTGGCTCGCGCCGGGCGAGCACGTGATCGCCGAGAGCGGCGCGCTCGTGGGCATGTCGACCAACGTGCGGGTGGAGACGCAGTCGGGCGGCATCATGTCGGGCCTGAAGCGGATGCTGGCCGGAGAGTCGTTCTACCGGAACTCGTTCATCGCGGAGGGCGGCCACGCAGAGGTGCTGTTCGCGACGCCGCTGCCCGGGGACATGGCGGTGCTCGAGGTGGGCGACAGGCAATGGTGCGTCCAGAGCAGCGCCTATGTCGCGTCCAGCCCGGAGGTCGAGGTGAAGACGCGCTCGGGCGGCCTGCGCGGCTTCTTCTCGGGAGCGGGGCTCTTCGCCCTCGAGACGGCCGGGCAAGGTCAGATGATCATCGGCGGCTTCGGCGCGCTCGAGGAGCTCCCGGTGAGAGGCCACGTGGTCATCGACACGGGCCACCTCGCAGCGTGGGAGTCGACGCTCTCGTGCCGGATCGGCAAGAACACGTCGACGTGGCTCGGCACGTGGCTCTCGGGCGAGGGGCTCGTCTGCCACGTCGAGGGCAGCGGCAGCCTGTGGGTCCAGTCTCGCAACGCCGGCAGGTACGGCGCGGCGGTCGGCGCGCGGCTCGCCCCGCGGCAACCCTAGAGACCGAGGGGACGGCGTGCGCGACGAGATCCGAGACAACCCCGAGTTCGGCGTCCTCCACGTGACCTTCGAGCACGCCGGCGAGCAGATCATCGCCGAGAGCGGCGCGATGGTCGCGCGCGACGCGGCCATCGACATGAAGACGAGCCTGCAAGGCGGGCTCGCCAGCGCGCTCAAACGCAGGCTGACGGCCGGAGAGAGCCTCTTCCAGAACACGTTCACGGCGACCGCGCCCATGCAGTCGATGCGGCTCGCGCCGGCGCCCGAGGGGTCGATCGAGCGCATCGTCCTGCGCTCGGGGATGGAGGTCTTCCTCCAGTCGGGCGCCTATCTCGCCTCCACGCCCGGCATCGCGCTCGACACGAAGTGGCAGGGGGCCAAGGGCTTCTTCGCCGGCGGCCTGTCGTTGCTGCGGGCCTACGGCGAGGGGCTGATCTGGTTCTCGAGCTACGGCGGTATCCACGCGATCGACGTCGGCCGGCAGCACCAGGGATATATCTGCGACAACACACACCTGCTCGCGTTCACCGAGGGCCTGCGGTATCAGGTGCGCAAGCTGGCCGGCCTGAAGGGCCTGTTTTTGTCCGGCGAGGGGCTCGTCTGCGAGCTCCAGGGCCACGGGCGGCTCTGGCTGCAGACCCGGAACCCGGGGGCGCTCTCGGCGTTCCTCCACCCGTTTCGGCCCGTGGGAGGCGGCCATTAGCCCGCTGCGCGCCGCGCCGAGCGCGGACCCGGGGCGGAACGCCGCGCGGCCGCGACGTTCCGCCGCGGCTGCGCGCGGGCGCGGCGACGCCGCGTCCAGCCGGCGGCGCGCGGGGCGTGGCGGCGCTCGGCGCATGCAGGCGCGCCGCTCTCCGCGCGCCGGCCGGCCGGTGGCCCGCCGGGTTCTTGCCCGGCGCCGTCCGCCGCTGGCCGAAGGAGGCGGGCGAAAGGCCGCGGTCCCGGCCGCCCGCCATCGGTCGGCGCGCCGTCGTTGCCTTCCCGGAGGCGGACTCGCTAAAGTAGTCCGGCCTCGCAGAGGAGGCTCGCACGGCGAACGGCAGATGCCACCGATCCACAGCGGCTCGCGGGGCGAGCCTGGCGTCGCCTGAATGCCCCGAACCCGCTATGTGGAAGCTGACGATCGAGGATGACGAGGGGAAACAGACGGGGCTCCCCCTCGCCCATGAGGAGTATGCGCTCGGGCGCGGAGAGTCGAACTCGATCCGGCTGACCGACCGCAACGTCTCGCGGCGCCACGCGACGCTGGCCAAGAACGGCCAGGGCTGGGTCATCCGCGATCTCGACAGCTACAACGGCACGTACGTCAACGGCGGGCGCGTCAACGGCGAGCAGCACCTGCGCCACGGCGACCTCGTGCAGCTCGGCGATTACCGCATCGAGATCGTCGATGAGGCGCTCTCGTCCGCGGTGACGAGCCCGACGCCGCCGCCCGGCAGCCGGAGCACGGCGCACCTGCCGCTCCACACCCGCCCGAACCGGCTCGTCATGGTGGTCGGCCCGACGCCCGGCGCGGAGTTCCCGCTCGACGGGGAGCGCTTCACGATCGGGCGCTCCGAGGACGCGACGATCTCGATCAACCACAGCTCCGTGAGCCGCCTGCACGCGGAGCTCATCAGCCTGGGCAACGGCCGCTACGAGGTCGTCGACAAGCAGAGCGCCAACGGCGTGCGCATCAACGGCGTCGAGCTGAAGCGCGGGCTGCTCGAGGCGGGCGACGCGCTCGAGCTCGGCGACGTGCGGCTCCGCTTCGTCGCCGCCGGCAAGATCTTTCGCGCCGGACCGGACGGCGGCCCCGGCTCGCCGGGCGCGTACGGGAGCGTGGCACCCGCGGTGCAGTCGTCCCGCTCGCTCGGCGGGGCGAGCAAGGCGATGGGGATCCTCCTTGCGGTGGCCGTGATCCTCGCCATCGCCGTGGTCGCGGTCACCCGCGCTCGCTCGCAGGGGCCGGCGGTGCCCGAGCCGGACGCGCGCCCCACGACGCCGGAGCTCGGGGGGAACGACGCGCAGATCCTCGACGCGGCGCACGAGCACCTCCGCGCGGGGAACATCGACGCCGCGCACCGGAAGCTGCAGGAGATCGCCGAGACGGCGCCGGTCCGGGAGACGCAGCGCTTCCGGGAGATCGAGGAGCGCTGGGCGGAGGCGATGTTCCAGCAGGTCGAGCGGGCCGCGACCAAGAGCGAGAAGCTCTCGCTGCTCAACGAGATCGCGAAGACGACGGGCGTCCCGACGGCGCTCCGCGAGCGGGTGGCCGAGATGCGGCGACAGGTCGACCCCGAGGCGCCGCCCGAGCCGGAGCCCGCGCCGCAGGGCGCGCCGCAGATGTCCTGGTCTCCGCAGCAGCACGCGCACACGCCCGCGCCCGCGCCGCCGGCCTCCTCGACGCCGAAGGCCGCGGACACGGGCGCCCCGCAGGCGAGCGCTCCGCTCGACTCGAGCTCGTACCCGGCGCAGCGAAGGGCGCTCGAGCCGAAGGTCTGGGGCGGGCGCGCGTCGGCCAGCGAGATCAAGCTGCTGCGCGCGATCTGCATCCACCAGGGCGACATGAGCTGCCGCGACAGGGCGACCGCGGCGCTGGACAAGCTGGAGAAGCGCAACGCTCCTCCGGACGCCGGCCTCTGAGCGGGCACGCCGTCGCAGAGCGCCCCCCTCCCCTCCCGTCCGCGCATCGATGACCTCCACGAGCAGCACCAGCGCCCACGAGCCGGCCGTCCACGGGCCTCCCGATCGCGAGCCGGCCGCCCACGGCGCGCCCTCGCCCGGCGGGCGCGGTGCGCCTCCCGCGGGCGGCGCGCCGGCGAGCTCGCCGCCGCGGAACGGGCTCGTCTCGCCGGCGGCCGGGGCGCTGGCCACGCTCGCGCTGCTCGTGCTCTTGCCCTACGCGCACCCGAGCCTGCGGCGGCTGCGGCTGCTCACGCCGCTGCCCGAGGGCGAGGGGCTCGTCGTTGTCCCGGCGCCGGCGCCCGTCGCGTCGGTCGGGGAGACGACGCTCGTCACGGAGACCACCGAGCAGGCCGAGCTGCGCCAGCCCGAGGAGGTCGCGCTGCCGCCCGCGGCCGCCGAGCTCGTGCCGGCCGCGGTCGCCTCCGAGGGGAAGCCGCCGCGCCCGATCGAGGACCCGAGCGGCAAGGCGATGACGCCGTTCTTCCGCGCGCTCGCCGCGGTCGAGCGCAAGGCGCCGGGGTCGATCGCGCGCATCACGTACTTCGGCGACTCCATCGTGGCGAGCGACTTCGTGACCGCGACGCTGCGGCGCAAGCTGCAGAAGCGGTTCGGCGACGCGGGCCACGGGTTCATGCTGATGGCCAACGCGTGGCCTGGATATTTCCACAACGACGTGGTGCGCTCCGCCGGCCCTGGCTGGCAGGTGAGCCGCGTCGTCGGCCCCTTCGCCAAGGACGGGCTGTACGGGCTCGGGGGCGTGTCGTTCCGCTCGCAGGGCGCGGGGGTGTTCTCGCGCTTCGCCACCGCGGAGACCGGGAGCTACGGGCGCGCGGTGTCGCGGTTCGCCGTCGATTACCTGAAGCACCCCGAGGGCGGGCGGATGGAGATCAAGATCGACGGCGAGAGCCGCGAGACGATCGACACGCGGGCCGACGCGGCCAGCTCGGCGATCGCGACCTACGAGGTGCCCGACGGGCCGCATGCGCTCGAGGTGTGGGCGCGCGGGCCGGGGGTGCGCGCGTTCGGGGTCTGGATGGAGCGGGACACGCCGGGGGTGGTGCTCGACGCGATCGGCATCCAGGGCTGCCGCATCCGCTTCCTCGACAAGAGCGACGACGCCCACTTCGCCGAGCAGCTGCGCGCGCGGAACCCGTCGTTGACGGTGTTCCAGTACGGCATGAACGAGAGCGAGGACGGCGAGCTGTTCCCGCTCGATCAGGTCGAGTCGACGATGAAGGCGGTGCTCGATCAGGTGAGGGCGGCGCTGCCCGAGTCGTCGTGCCTGCTCGTGGGCCCGATGGACCGCGCCGACAAGAAGGGCGAGGTCTACCGGAGCCGGCCCGTGATCCCGAAGCTCGCGGCGATCCAGCGCCGGGTGGCCGGGCAGGTCGGGTGCGGCTACTTCGACACGTTCGGCGCGATGGGCGGCTCGGGATCGATGGGGGTGTGGGTCCAGCGGGGGCTCGGCGGCGCCGATCTCGCGCACCCGTCGGGCGCGGGGGCCGAGGTGATCGGCCGCTGGGTGTACCTGGCCCTGATGGAGGCCTACGAGGCCTGGAAGGCGGAGGCGGCCGCGGGCCGGCCCTGAGGCTACGCGGCCTTCAGGTCCTCGGCGTCCTGCTCGTCCGCGGCGCGCCGCTTGTGCTCCCGGGCGATGCCGACGACGACGGCGAGCCACGCGAGCGCGAGCGCGATGTTGACCATCGCGAAGTGCCGGACGGAGAGCGCGAGCACCTGGCCGACGATCACCCCGACGGCGGCGAGCACGTCGCCCGCGCGGACGACGAAGGTGTCGATGGCGGCCTTGGCGCTGTACTTCGCGTCGCGGCCGACCGGCAGGAAGAGCGCTTGCCGCGCCGTGTTCTGGACCGAGTAGTCGGTGCTGTTCTCGGCGATCTTCGCGACGCGCACGACGGCGAGCGCCGGCAGGACCGCGAGGGACGCGTTGCCGAGGAGGGCGATGGCCGGGAGGATGAACAGGGCGAACCGCACGCCGAGGTACTTGAAGATGCGGGAGACCAGGAAGAGCTGCAGGACGACGCCGAGGGTGTTCACCCAGTAGAAGAAATCGCCCTTGAAGGTGCCGATGATCGCGCCGAGCGCCGCCTTTTTCCCCTTCTCGGTGCGCGGGTGGACGAGCCCCTTCTCGGCGCCCTCGACGACCTTGCCGCCGGCCTCGACGTCGAACGCGTCGCCCTTGACGGCGGCGATCTTCCCCTCGAGCAGGCGCGACGCGTCCGGATCGACGAGGTAGACCGGGGTGCCCGCGGCGAGCGGCGCGCCCGGGTCCGCGCCCTCGGCCGCGGCCGGCGCATTCGCGGCTGCGCCGCCCGGCGCGCTCTCCTGGCCGAGGGCGCTCGTGGCGGACTCGATCAGGGTGCGATCGAGGATGTACTCGCCGGTCGAGTTCACCCAGTTGAGGACGAGCGTCAGGGCGGCGATGAGGAGGAGATAGCGGTCGCCGGCGATGATCTTGAAGCCGCCGGCCGCGCCTCCGGGCGGCGCGTCGGCCTTCTGCGGCCCGCCGCCCGGGCCCGCGAGGTCGTCGCGGTGGACGAGGTAGGTGAGCCATAGACAGGCGAGCAGGACGCCGGCCGCGACGAGCATCATGTTGTAGGGGCCGATTGGCACGTAGACGCGCTTCGCGATCTGCGCGCCGAACATGGCGCCGAGCGAGCTCCCGATACCGACGATCGCGAAGAGCCGCTTGCCCTGCTCGGGGGTGTAGACGTCGTTGGCGAACGACCAGAACTGCGCGATCACCGTGAGGTTGAAGCAGCCCACCCACAGGTAGAACGGCACCCCGAGGGGGACGCCGAGGCGCGCGAGGAAGAAGAAGAGGACCAGGTTCCCGGCGAAGAAGAGCGTCAGCGCGGTGGTGAGCTGCATGCGCCCGAAGCGCCGGGCCATGGCGCCGTAGGCGCGGACGACGCCGACGAGGAGCAGCGCCTGGCCCGCCGCCGCGTAGGCCTTCACCTCGGGGCCGTCGAGGTCGAGCTTCTGCCCGCCGATCTCGAGCCCGCCGCCCGCGAGGATCAGCGGCTCGCGGACCACCTTGAGGAGATAGTAGCCCGTGAGCAGGAGGAAGACGTTCAGCGTCAGGACGAGGACGCTGAAGACCTCGCGGGGCTTCACCTCGGCGAAGATCGACAGGAGCCGGTGAAGGACCCCTCGGGCCGGTGTCTCGTTCTCGCCAGTGCTCGCCACGCGCCGCTCCATCCCGGGACAACCGCCGTTCAGGCGGCACCGGAACAGGACCGATGCCCGCGCGCGGGAGGCTATCGAGCCTGGTCCCGGCCGGCAACCTCCGTCGCGGCGCCGCGCGTGTGAAGCGCCGTACAGGGCGTTGGACAGAGGGCGCGCCGGCGCGGACAAACGTCTCGCCGGTCGGGAACTCGGCTAGGCTCCCGCGCGGCGACGTGCGAGAGACGAGGCGGATTGGGCACTGACGAGAAGGGATGCACGCGCGCGATCGGCACGGGCCTTCGGCGGCGCACGGCCGCGCTCGCGAGCTGCGCGGTGCTGTCGCTGGGCGCCGAGGCGCTGGCCGCGCCGCAGGCGGGAGCGGCTGAGCCGGCGCCGCAGGCCGGGGCCGCGACGCAGCAGAGTGGGGCGGCCGCGACGCAGGCTGGGGCGGCCGCACCGCAGGCGGGGGCCGCGGCGCCCGCGGCGGGGGCCGCGGCGCCCGCGGCGGCGGCGCCACAGCCGGCCCCGGGGGCTCCGCCAGCGCCCCGCGCGGCGGCTGCGGCGGCGCGGCCTCCCGTCGCGGCGCCGCAGGCGCCCAGCGCGAGGCGCCCCCTGCCGGACTACGATGGTCGCCCGGACGAGGGGGCGAGCGTCGGCGACGCGCTCCTCTGGGTGCCGCGCGTCCTGCTCTTCCCCGCCTACCTCGCCAGCGAGTACCTGGTCCGGCGGCCGCTCGGCTACCTCACGGTCGCGGCGGAGCAGGGCGAGTGGATCGAGGAGCTCAAGGACATCTTCACCTTCGGGCCCAACGACACGATTGGCATCATCCCGACGGCGCTCTTCGACTTCGGCTTTCGCGCGAGCGTCGGCGTCTACATCTTTTACGACGACCTGTTCTTCCCGGGCAACGAGCTCCGCGTGCACGCGGCGACGGGCGGCATCGACTGGCTGCGGCTCACGATCGCCGATCGCATCCCGCTCGACGGGCGCGCGTACCTGAAGCTCCGCGGCGAGGCGGACACCCGGCCCGACTGGCTGTTCGCGGGGATCGGCCCGAGGTCCCTGGGGCGCGACTGGGCCCGCTACGCCGCCCACAGCATCCAGGGGAGCGCCACGGTCCACGTCGATTTCGACGCGTTCAGCTTCGTCGAGGCGTACACCGGCGCGAAGGCCGTCGATTTCGACGACATCTGCTGCGAGCCGACGGTCGGCTGGCGGGTCGCGAACGGCCGTTATCCGCTGCCTCCCGCGTTCGACACGGGGTACACGGCGTACCGCATCGGGGCCCGGGCCGCGCTCGACTCGCGGCGGCCGCGCCCCGAGCGGGGCCACGGCGTCCGGCTGGAGCTCTCCGGCGAGCACGCCGCCGACCTGGAGCGGCCGCTGCAGAGCCGGTGGCTCCGCTACGGCGGCACGCTGGGCGGGTTCGTCGATCTCACCGGGCACGAACGCATCGTGAGCCTCGTCCTCTCGGCGACCTTCGCCGACCCGCTCGGCACCGCCGAGGTCCCCTTCACCGAGCTCGTCGAGCTCGGCGGCGGCGCGCCGATGCACGGCTTCCGCGAAGGGCGCCTCCGCGGGCGGAGCGCCGCCGCGGCGACGCTCGAGTACCGATACCCGATCTGGGCGTTCCTCGACGGCACGGTGCAGGTGGCCGCGGGCAACGTGTTCAGCGAGCACCTCCGCGACTTCGAGCTCGACCTGCTGCGCATGTCGTTCGTGCTCGGCCTGCGCACGAGCAGCTCGCGCGACCACTCCTTCGACTTCCTGATCGGCTCGGCGACCGAGACCTTCGAGCAGGGGGCCGGCCTGCAAGAGCTGCGATTGATGGTCGGCGCCAGCCGCGGATTCTGAGCGAGGGGCGAGGCTAAGAGGATCAGTCGGGCGCGGTTGGATCGTCCGGTCGCTCGATGCCGACGAGCTTGTAGCCGCGGCGCGGGCCGAGGTCGTAGAGGTGGGCGCGCAGCGGGCCAGGCGCCTGCCCGTTGAGGATGTCGACGATCGCGTAGCGCGAGGGCGCGTCGTCGGGCGCGCCGCCCTGAGCGGCGATGTGCGGGAGCGAGAGGCACACGCGGCCGTCCGGCGAGGGGCGCACGACCGGCCGCGCGCGCAGGGCGAGCGCCTCGCCGGCGTACATCGCGGCCTCGTAGCGGAGATCTTGCGCCCGCGCGACGCCGGTGCGCCGCGCCAGGTCGACGCCGCACAGCTCCGCCGGCGAGGCCACGGCCACGTCGGCGATCGGCGACAGGCGCGTGAGGTACCGCGCCATGATCGCCTGCTTGCGCTGGAGGAGCTTGTCGATCAGCCACGCGGTGTGCCGCGGGGCGGTGAAATCCCCGGCCCGCACCGCGGCCTCGACGAGCTCCGGCGTGAAGCGCGCGAGCGTGCGCGCGGCCCAGGCGCCGTCGAGCTCGGTCATGCGCCCGAAGGCCGGGTTGGGGTAGCCGCCCCGCCAGCCCTCCGGCCGGAAGTCGCGGGCGTTGAAGAAGCCGAAGATGTCGCCCTGCGGGTCGCGGGTCGCCCGGTCCCACGGCCGCTCGGGGATGCCGAGCGTGATGAAGTCGAGCAGCACGTACTCGGCGTCGAAGTAGTAGGCGTGGCCGAGGCGCTTCGAGATGCCCTCCCAGTCCCACTCGCTGCCGAAGCAGTCGCCGAGATCGATGTAGTAGTGCCGCACGTGGCCGGGCGATGCGTCCTTGTCGTCCTCGTCCTCGGAGAGCCAGACATCCATCGAGTTCTGCTCGCGCGAGTCGAAGTGGTTGAGCCACGCCGCGAGCAGGCGCCCGCCGCGCAGGTCGCGCCGGTCCTCGTGCGGGATGACGTCGTTCGGGTCGTCCTCCCGGGTCCCGTCGTACTTGAACGGCCCGAGGGCGCGGCCCGGCAGCCAGCGCGAGGCGACCATGCGGACCCGGTCCCCCCGCTTCGCGGCCTTGGCGAGCACGCGGTCGAGCGCCGCCTGATCGAACGGCCTGGAGGTGCCGCTGTTGTCGGTCACGGTGAGCCCGGGCGAGAGCTTCAGGACCGACGGCTTCAGGTAGACCACGGAGTCGCACGGCGCCCAGTAGCCGGCCGCGTGGTAGAGGCGCGCCGCGATCGCGGTGGCGCCGGTCGCCCGCTCGGGCTGCTCCGCGGGATCGGCCTTGAGCATGAACTTGCCGATCCCCTCGACCTTGATCCGGAAGCCGGGGTTCGCGCCGTTCGGCTTGCCCATGTCGATGACCCAGGACCCGTCCGGCGCCTCGGGGTCGAGCGTCTTGTCGCCGCACGGCCCGCTCACGAGCTCCTCGACGGAGAGCGGCCGCTTCCCGATCCGGTTCGTGAACCAGCTCGAGTCCGGCACCTCGTCGACGCTGTTGACGTTGACCGCCTCCCCGCCCGGATCCACGGCGAAGAACCGCGTCACCGGCCGGAAGACGAGGTTGTCGGCGGCGTCCCACGCGAACGACGACTCGTACGGCTCCGGCGTGCAGAGGCGGTGCCGCGGATCGTCCTTGGGCGCCTCGGGATCGGGCCGGCAGGGCAGCGCGACGGGGCTCAGATCGGCGTCGCGCCAGACCGGATCGCGCAGGGGGAACCGGCGCACGTCGCTGCTGCAGGCCGCGCTGAGCAGGGCGAGCAGCGGGAGCGACGAGGTGAGCAGCGCCTTGAGCATCGGCCGGGCATGGTACTGGACAGGGCGCCGCTCGGGGCGGTTTTCGACGGCGGTCAGAAGCCTTCTTGGCGGAGCCGCTCGATCACGGCGCGGTAGAAGTCGATATAGAGCCAGGTGTTCCCCTCGCCCGGGCTCTGCCCGAAGAGCTGGCCGATCTCGTCGAAATGGTCGGCGGGGAGACAGCCCCAGAAGCTGCCCCAGCGCGCGTCGCGCGCGCGCACCAGGCCGTCGTTCGGGATCGACTCCCCGAAGCCGCCGTCGAGGATGGTCTCTGTCAGCGAGAGCAGCGGGTGCACCGGATCGAGGCCTTCGTCGAACTGCGCGACGAAGGGCACCGGGGCGAGCGTCGTGCAATCGCGGCCGCCGCGCGCGCGGTCGGTCCTGCCGCCGAAGGAGGCGTAGAACACCCCGGGAGAGTCGGTGTATTTCGCGTTGAACTCCTCGATGCCGGGCGTCGAGAACTGCTCGAGCGACGCGAACACGCTCGTCTCCTCGCCGATCTGGTCGTAGAGCGGCGCCCCGATCGCGTTGAGCAGGTCGTCGAGGACGTCCTGGAGGCGCTCGTCGGCGACGAGCTGGAGCGCGATGTCGGCGATCTTCGACCCGAAGTGCGGCGTGGCGACGGTCACGACGGAGGCGACGAGATCGGGCCGATCGTGCGCGACGACGCGGGCGTCGAGGCCGCCTTGCGAGTGGGCGATGATATTCACCTTCTCGTGGCCCGTCTCGGCGAGGATCTGCTCGATCCGCGCGGTCAGCTGGGCGCCGCGGTATTCGGAGCTGTTGAACGGATCGACGGAGGGCGTGAACACCGCCTCGCCGCCCTCGGCGAGGGTCTGCTTGACGTTGTAGAAGTAGCTGACGTATCCGGCGCCCGCGAAGTCCTCGAATCCGAAGAAGCCGTGGGCGAGCACGATGGGATACGGCGGCCCGAGCTTCGCGGACGACGGCCAGCCGCCCCCCGTCCCGGCCGGGCCGTCCGCGGCGCCCTCCCAGCCGCCCGAGGCGGAGCCGCCGCCTGCCCCCGTGATCACCTCGCCGGTGTCCCACGGTTCGAGCTGCTCCTCCGCCGCGCCGCAGCCGGCGAGGAGCGCCCAGGAGGCGAATATCGCACACCCGGCGAGACCAGCGGACACCCGTCGTCCCCTCGAACGAGCGTCCATGTGAGACTTCCACTTACGCGAACCGCCAACACGCGATGATGACAATGCGGACGAAGAAAGATCCAGCACGACCACCTCCTGCCGGAATCAGCTCAGACTCTGCTGATGGGCAGCTGATGTCAAGTGCTGTCGGAAAACTGAACCATCACGGCGGTCGCGGGGGACCGTCGAGACGGTTAGCGCATTGCGTTGTGAACGGTGGGGTGGATCTCCTGCATTGCGCCACGGGGTTGCGCGGTCGTGCTAGCGCATTGCGTCGCGGGTTGTTGTCGTTTTTCCATGCGGAGGGGCGTGCCGGCTCCGGTAGGTTCGTGGGCCATGCGATCTGTCCAGAGCTCTTTTGTGCTTGTTTTGATGGGTTCCCTGGTCGCTTGTGGCGGCGCGGCGCCTCCTCCGTCGGCGCCGGAGCCTGCGGAGGCCGAGGAGGCGCCGGCGGCGGCGTCGGGCGGCGAGGCGGCGGAGGACGGGGACGGGAAGAAGAAGGAGGAGGACGCGGCGGCGGATGCGTCGAGGCAGATCCCGACGACGTGCGAGCAGAAGGGTGACGTGTGTTTGCCGCCGGCGGCGTTCGTGAAGCGGCTCTGCAGCGGGTTCTATCCGGACGTGGCGCTCAGTCTGTTCGCCAAGGGGTCGCCGTTCACGCGCGGGTACCTCACGCGGGACACCGAGGCGTGGAACGCGTCCGGCGGGTCGTCCTCGAACGACAAGCTGCTGTTCGATGAGGAGGTGCTGATCCTCTATCACCGGGTGCCGGACACGGGGGGCATGGTCGTGAGCGGCGCCGGGGGCGGCTACGACGTGCTGCGCTGGGACGGGACGTGCGCGTCGCTGATGACGGAGGAGGTCCGGCAGCACGTGCCGCCGAAGCCGAAGTTCGCGCCGATCCCGTGGAAGAGCCTGGATGACAAGACGCGCGAGGCGTTCCAGGCCGACGAGAAGGTGGGCAAGATCGTCGCCGAGCGGCGGAGGGAGTGCAAGGGCGCGACGATGGGGGCGGTCAGCGCGAAGTGCGAGAAGGTCGACAAGCAGATGAGCGCGGCGCTGATCGAGTACGTGCGCGGCGGGGGGGCGCTGCCGACGCCGGGGGCGCTGAAGTGAGGGGGTGAGGCGGGGGGCTGGGGGGGGCCGGGGGGCCGGGAGGCCCGGGGGGCCTATGAGTGGCGGGCGCATCCGCAGGGGTGGAGGACGCCGGTGGGCCGGGCGCAGCTGGTTGGGGAGGTGCGAAGCCGGACAGGTGGGCGGCACGACCGCAGCCGGCAGGTGGACGGGAGCGCCGCCGGCGGCAGGGCCGACGGAGAGCGGCTACTCCGGCTTGTCCTTGGGGGCCACGTAGTCGGGCGGGAGCTGCGCGGCCTCGTTCCCGGCGCTGAAGAAGTACTTGTCGAGCTCGGTCATCCAGATCCGCTGGCCAGCCTCGGAGATGAGATCGAGGCGGTACTCGTTGATCAGCATCTTCGAGTGCTCCAGCCACATCCGCCACGCCTCCTTCGAGACGTTGTCGTAAATCCGCTTGCCCAGCTCGCCCTTGAGCGGCGGCTTCTCCAGCCCCTCTGCCTCGCGGCCGAGCTTCACGCAGTGGACCATCCTCGTCATAAGCTGCCCGTCTCCTTTTCCTTTTCGCGGGCTTCTTAGCCGAGCCAGGGGGAGCCGTCGAGAGCGGCTGGCGAGCGGGCGGAGGCGGCAGGAAGCGGGGCGGCGGGGGCGAGGGGAGGCGGAGGGAGGCGGCGGGGGCGGCGCGAGGGGGAAGCGGCGCGAGCGAGGGAAGCGGCGCGAGCGAGGGAAGCGGCGCGAGCGAGGGAAGCGGCGCGAGCGAGGGAAGCGGCGCGAGCGCGAGCAGGTGCAAGCGCGGGAGCAGACGCGGCAGGGCGCAGCGGAGCGAGCGCAGCGCAAGCACGGCGGAGCCGCGGAAGCGGACCGATGCGTGAGGGACGGCGCCGGGGGCAGGCGGAAGAGAGAATGCCCGGAAGAGGCGGATCGACCCGGGCAACCCGAGACCGCGGACCGACGGCCCATGCACGGCGCGCTCAGCGGCAGAGCGATCTGACACGGAGGGGTTGACGGCAGCGCAGTTCCTAGCAATATTCGGTCCGTCTGAACGAACCACGAGGGGGCGATCGGCTTCGACGTGGGGACTGAAGGTCTGTCTGCGTGCTGGCGGCTCCTGCTCCGCCTATCAAGCGGGACGTTACAAGTGCGAACGACAACGCATACGCTGTCGCGGCCTAAGAACCGCTAAGCCATCTGAGGAGGAGGTCGTCCTAGTACTCCAAGGGTGTCAACCACAGGGCTGGGCTGCGTGAGGGTGCCCTCGATAACGCGGCCGAGATTCAGTGAGGGATAGGTCGTAGCCGAATCTACGAACGCCGTCGCCGGCGCATGGCGACTACGCACGTGAACGAAGGTAGACTGGATGCCTTGCGGACCCGGGTTCGATTCCCGGCGCCTCCACCAAGAAGACACGGCGAGAGCCGTGTCTTCTTGCTTTTGTGTGACCTGCGTGTGACCTGATAAATTTCGGCGACGCTGGATTTGGGGCGGGGCCGGCGTGTGCGTGACCACCGGGAGCGGGCGCCGCGGGTGACGCCAGGGTACGAGGCTCCACGGAGCTCCACGGCGGGCGAGCAACTGACACCAGGCCCGCGGGACCAACCCCGGGTCCATGCTGGCGCAGCCCGGAACCAAGCGAACGGACGCGACGCTGCGGAGATGTGTGCGCAGGTGCGTCCCCTGCCCGGCCGGCCTGCCTCCCCCCACCCTGCCGGCGGCACTCTGCCGAGCGCATGCCCCGTCTTGACACGGGACGGTATCTCCGCTGGCCTTGCAGGATGGGGTGGCCATGGGGGTAGCGCGAGCGGCAGCGAGGACCAGAGAGACCGCTCTGAATGCGGTGCCCGGCCGCGCGAGTAGAAGACTCGGCGGCAGTTGCTGCGACGCCAACGGAAGGGTCGTCTCGTTGTCAATTTTCGCCAACGTTCTGGACTCCAAGCATGACGACGCCGCCCGTACCCTCCACAGAACGCCTCAGCGGAAACCATCGCGCCTGGCGACCCTGACATGTATTACATTTGGAATAGCGCTGCTATCGAGCTTGGTTACTGGACTCGTCCTCAGTGACAGAGCCGCTGTCGTCGCCATCGCTGCGCCAACACTGCCACTCGCCATGGCGTTCGCACGAATCGACCTGTTCCAGGAGATCAAGGGCGCCTCGCAGCATGGGCCCTCGACATCCAGGCCGACCGGGACCCCACTTCTTGCTAGCAGGCCGCCCTGCCTGTGCCCTACGTTCGGAGACGTCATGACCAAGCCCATGAATAGACGCCACGTTCCAAGCGACTCGCCCACACGAGGACCGTTCCTGACCGCGTGGATGATCTTCATGGCCTTCGGCGAAGCGGCCCGGCTGTTTGCGTGCTACATGATCACACGAGGCGACGGCCCCACTCCCTGGTTCAACGCCGTGCATGCCGTCGCCTCTTTGCTCTGCGTCGTTCTCGCATGGCGCTGGAAAGCCATTGGCGTCACCGGCTACATCATCTTGGCCCTCGTGAATCTGTTCTACCAGATGGCCATTGTGCAGCCTCTGGGAGGTCTGGGTAGTGTGGTCCTTGCCGCCGGCCTGTGGCTCGCTGTTCGCAACAAGTGGGCAGCGTTCACGACGTGAGCCTCCCCCACAACCGTTCCCGGGTAACCTGAAGGCCTGACTCATGGGGTCGTGGTCGAGCACCAAAGCTCGCAGTCGTGGCGCGTGTGTACCTATGCCGCCCAACAAGGGCTTGCTCGCCGACGGACAGGCTTCGCCCGCCCGCGGCAGAAGCCCAGGGCGTTAGGCCGTTTACGCGCCGGACGGCTCGACCTCCTTGTCGCTGCTGCGTAAGCGCCCGGCCAAGGGCATCGTGACCGTCCGCGCGGCGCCGGTTGCGGAGACCGCCCATCGTGATCACGCAGATCACGCCATCGTGATCACCGCGATCGCGCATCGTGATCGCCCTCGGAGCGAAGCGACGCTGGTCCGTCGGGGTCTAGGGTTCAGGTCTCGGTGGTCTCCTTGCCCTTGCGGCGCGAGGGGCCCTTCAGCGTGATGCGGTGCGCGTTGTGGACGATGCGGTCGAGCACGGCGTCGGCGATTGTCGGATCTCCGAGATGATCGTGCCACTTTCCGACAGGGATCTGGCTGGTGATCGACCACGCATGATGCATCTCCTGTCACGTTTTCTTCGAGGGCTTCCTCGCCTGGTGCATGAGGTTCTTGCGGCGGAGTTGGCGCAGCCGCCGCAGCTCGGCCTTATCGGCGATCACCGCCCGCTGGCCGTCGATCCAGCGCGTTTGCACCAGCCCGCGGTTGACCCACCCGTACATCGTCACGACGGGCATCTTCAGCTCGCGAGCCAGATCTGCAAGCCACCAAGCGTTCTCTGCGTCCCTGGGGGGCGGCTTGGGGCCGCGAGGCACGTTACCGTAACGATGCAGCAGCATCCGCACGAGGCGCTCGTTGAAGTGGTTGTGCTGCGTCGGGGTGATCCAGCCGTCAGCATTGAGTTGCTCGGCGATGCGCCCTGCGGTGAAGCCTTTGCGGCGCAAGTCGTGGATCGTAGCCATGAGCGCGTCCTTGTCGCCCGTCTGGACAAGCTTGTGGACGGGGCGGCGGAGGCGTTGGTGCGTCAGACGGCCACCGGCCCAATGCACCACGAGATCCGTCCACGAGCTCTCGCGGTTGGCCGAGATATCGACATGGTCGATGAGGAGCCGCAACACCGTCCTGCGATCCGCGGGCGTCGTGGTGGGCGCGTTCCAGAGCGCCGGCAGGTCGGTCGCCAAGGCGCGGATGGCAGCGACGTCGTCGGGCGTCAGGGCCTGCGGCATCTGCTTCGAGTGCCGCTCGTACGACTCGCGCAGGTCGCGCTCCGCGCGGAGAGCGTCCTCCCAGGCGCGCTCGAGAGTGCGGGCGACGAGTCGATTCTCGGGCTCGACGCTCTTGAACTGGCGCGCGGCGCGCTCCGCCTCGTAGCGTGCCCGTTCGAGTCGCTGCTGCCAGAGAGCCTCCTGCTGGGCGCGCTGCTGCTCGAGATCGGCGCGGACCCGAAGGCTAATCTCCAATGCGGCCGGAGCCAGCGCCGCGATCGCCAATGCCGTAACAGCCTGATCGATGCAGCTACCCGAGATATTGATGCAGAGACGGCTGCCATGGTGGGCCGCCTCCTGACCGCAGACGTAATGCGGATAGATTCGGCCCTTGTATTTAGCGTACCGGACGAACATGCCCAGGTTGCAGCGACCGCACCTGATGAGCCCTTGAAGCAAGGCACTCCCGCTGCGTACCGCACCCGTGCTGTTTGACTTTCGGTTGGCCTTCAAGCGAGCCTGGTTACGCTCAAATTGCTCCCATGTGATGTAGGCGGGAAAGCGATCGCGGACGCAGGCTTGCCAGTCCTCCGGCTCGACCAGCGGTGTGCGCCCCGTGGCCGGGCGCCCGGGTTGTTGTCGCCGTGGATCCGTCTGTCGCCGTCCGTACACATACGCACCTGCGTAGATGGGATTGCGGAGCATGTTGATGACCATACCGCGGTGGGGACGGTGCCACTCGAGAGCTCCGCGGTCGCCTCCAGAGCGACGGCGCACGCCTATCTGAAGTCCCTGCTCGACCAGGGAACGGAGCACTCCGTGCGCGGTCCCGAGGCGGTCAAATTGCTCGAAGACGAAGCGCACGACCGCCTGGACCGACTCATCCGGATCGAGGACGACCTCGCCGGATGCCTGCAGGAGGTAGCCCGATGGCACCGGCTTGCTCAGTTCTCCACGGCGCGCCTTCTGCCGCTTGCCCTGGAGCAGCCGCTGCCGCAGGATGTGTAGCTCCGCTTCGGACATCGTCCCCTTCAGCCCCAGGAGCAGGCGATCGTTGTAGAGCGACGGGTCATAGAGTCCGTCCAGGTCGGCAATCAGGGTGCCGAAGCGAGCGCACAGCTCGAGCAATTGGTGCCAGTCCTTGTTCGAGCGCGCGAGCCGAGACATCTCCACACCCAAGATGATTCCAACGTGGTCGAGCGCGACCTCGGCCAAGAGCCGCTGGAAGTCCTGCCGCCCTGCCGCCGACGCCCCAGAGGTCCCGAGATCCTCGTCGAGCACCAGGATGCGCCCCGATTCCCAGCCGAGCTCGCGCGCCATGGTTTCGAGGCTGTATTGTAGGCGGGTCGACTCCTGGTGGTGCTGGACCTGATGCAGTGAGGACTGCCGGATGTACACGACCGCGAGGCGTTCAAGGTGGCGACCTCCGATCTTCGTCGGGCGCTCCTCGATTCGCACGTTCGGCGCCGCCGACGTCTTCATCGGCCGCCTCCTCGCGCGCCGCCAGGTGGCGGCTTATCATCAGACTCAGAACGCTTACGAGTTGTGTCTGACGCTCGGGCGTCAGTACCGTCCACAGATGATCCGCCGTGGTCCTCTGCGCGGACATGGGGCACCGTTCGTCCTGGATCGCGCCGCTCTTGCGGGGCTCCGTCGCACCGCATGTGCAGCCAGCGTGCCAGCGCCAGCAATGCCTCAGCGGCGACGATCGGCTGAGTGGGGTTCGAATCCTCTGTGACTCTCGCTGTACTGGGCTTGGTTGATCGTGATGACCGTCGACCGCAGGCCGTGGCGGTCCTCGAAGACCTCGAGCAAGTCGCGGCGCTCCTGGTCCTTGAGCGGGGCGAGCCCCCAGTCGTCGAGCACGAGCACGTCGATCTTCGCCAGCCGCCCCAGCAGGCGCGTGTACGTCCCGTCGGCGTGCGCCAGGGCGAGTTCCTCCAGCAGGCGCGGCACGCGACGGTAGAGCGCGCGGAAGCCAGCGCGGCACGCCTGATGCGCCAGCGCGCAGCCCAGGTAGCTCTTGCCCACGCCGGTCATCCCGGTGATGAGCACGTTGGCGTGGTCGACGATCCAGCGACCCGACGAGAGCTGGCGGATCTGTGCCCGATCGAGCTCCCGCTTCGGCGCGTAGTCGATGTCCTCGAGGCACGCGCTCGGGATCCGCAGCTTCGCCTCGCGCAAGAGCCGCCCGATCCGCTTGTTGTCACGGGCCATGTGCTCGGCGTCGACGAGCAGCGCAAAGCGGCCGTCGAAGTCGAGCTCGGCCATCGCGGCGTCAGTCCGCTGCGCCACCCAGGTGTTCGCCATGACGTAGAGGTGAAGGCTCTTGAGCTTCTCGAGCGTGGGTTCGGTCAACACGTCGTTCTCCATCAGTTGAGGTAGTAGTCACGGCCACGGATGTTCTCGTGGTCGATGGGTTGGGGGGCGACGGGGGCCCCGTCATCATGAGCAAGCGGCACGCGATCGAGCCCGTTCTTCAGGATCGACTCGATGTGCCGGTAGGATCGGGCGCGGACGCGCCCGGCGCGCTCGCAGGCGGCCTCCAGCCGCTCCTGGCCGTAGCGCTTGCCGAGGCGCAGCAGGCCCAGGCAGGAGCGGAAGCCCTGTTCGGGGTGGGGCCGCTCGGCCAGGATCGCCGCGCAGAGCTGCCGGGTTGCCGGGCCGATCTTCTCGGCCCACGCCAGCAGGCGCGAGGGCGTCCACTCTGCGTGCGCCCGGTGGGCGCTCGGCATGTGCTCACGCAGGGTCGAGTGCTTGCCGCGCGCTCGCGAGCGGGGGTGCGACGCGATCCGGCGGCTGTGCAGCAGGACCTCGACCGTCGCGACCGTCGCCCTGATCCAGACCTCCTGGTGCACGTGCGCATACGGCACCGAGTAGAAGTGGTCATCGAAGACCACGTGGTAGTCGATGTTGACACGCGCCTTCTTCCACTCGGCGTACTCGAAAGCCTCAGCAGGCAGGGCGGCGAGCGCTGGCCTCTCGAGCTTCTCGAAGAGCTCTCTCCGGCTCTCCCCGTAGCGCTTCATCACACGGCTGTTGATGTCGACCAGCAGCTCGGTGATGCGCGCGTTAAGCGCTGCGAGCGAGTGAAACACCTCGTTGCGAATACGGGCAAGAATCCACCGCTCGACGACCTGCACGGCGACCTCGACCTTGGCCTTGTCGCGCGGATGCTTCGGTCGCGCGGGCAGCACCGTCGTGCCGTAGTGCGCGGCCATCTCCTCGTACGTCCGCTGTACCTGCGGCTCGTACCGGCAGGCGCGCGTGACGCCGCTCTTGAGCTGGTCGCACACGACGGCGCGCGTGACACCGCCGAAGAACGCGAACGCGCGGCAGTGGCTTCCGATCCAGTCGGGTCCTCTCTGGCTGCGCGTCGCCTCGGCATACGTGTAGCTGGAGGCGCCCAGCACGGCGACGAACAGCTCGACCTGGGTGACGCCGCCGGTGGCAGCGTCCACGAGGGTCGGCTTCGTAAGCGCTGCGCGAAGCGCCGTAGCCCCCAACGTCGGTCAGCTGGTGCAGGATGGGCGCGATGGAACCGGCCCGGTCAGCTCGTCGCGCGCTGCTCTTCCGCGGGAAACGGGGGCGGGACGGTGATCGGCCCGAGGGGCAGCTTCATCTCTTCGGCGACGAGGCGAGCGCGGGTGCGCGCCCAGTATCGGGGGGCGAGCTCGAGGTAGCGCTCACGCGGCCAGTAGGGCATCACGCGGATGACGTCGGCGAGGTAGGCCTCGGGGTCGAGGTGGTGGAGCTTGCAGCTCGCGACCAGCGAGAAGAGGTTGGCGGCGGCGGAGGCGTGGTCGTCGCTGCCGAAGAACAGCCATGCCTTCCTCGCAACAGCGAAGACCCGATCATTCTGCCCATGTCGACCTGCGCTGCGTGGTGCACTACCGTTGGCACCCGGCGTATGGCGAGCGGGTTCAGGTGTCCTACCGTGAGCACCGCCAAGGCGAGCTCGTCGCCGTCTGCGAGATGGGTGACGGTACGCGGGAAGTCCTGCCTGCTTGGATGCTCGACCGCGTCGCATGCGCGCGGATGAGCATCGGCGCCGCTCGGCCCAATGTTCAAGCGTTGATAGACCCCCGCGGCCTGCTCGACGACCTCCGTTTCCGCTGCGCTCCCCCAGCACCCGACCATGGTTCGACCGATGACCAGGAGGGGAACCATGAAGCCGATCCAAGCGCCGCTGCCGCCATCGACAACGACGCCGCCGCCGAGCCAGCGACCATGCCTGCCGCCCGAGGCTTCCGCCGAGAGCGTCGAAATTCTCGCAGAAATCCTCCTCAGCGCGGCCGGCAGCATGCGCCGCAAGGCGCAGGAGGTAAGCGATGAAGCCAAGTGACCTTCCGCAGAGCGTGGTAGAGCGCCGAGCCGTCGTCTACGTGCGGCAGTCGACCGGCGTGCAGGTGCACGACAACCAAGAGAGCCTGCGTCGGCAGTACGATCTCGCTGAGCTGGCCCGTTCGTACGGGTTTCGCGATGTAGTTACTATTGATACGGACCTCGGTCGCTCCGCCAGCGGTACGACCGAACGGCCTGGATTTCAGGCACTGGTGGCCCAGGTATGCGAAGGAGGCGTTGGAGCTATCTTCTGCCTGGAAGCGTCCCGCCTGGCTCGCAATGGGCGCGACTGGCACCATCTTCTCGAGCTTTGCGGCCTTGTGGGGTCCCGGGTGATCGACGCCGAGGGCGTGTACGATCCGAGCCATCCCGACGATCGACTGCTGCTTGGGCTCAAGGGCACCATGAGCGAGTTCGAGCTCACGGTGATGCGCCAGCGCTTGGTCGAAGGAGCTGTTTCGAAGGCACGTCGAGGCGAGCTCCGCGTCGCGGTGCCGGTCGGGTACGTCTGGTCGAAGGAGACGGGACTGGACCTGGATCCGGACCGCCGCGTCCAGGAGGCTGTCCGGACGGTATTCCGCTTCTTTTCTCGGTTGGGCAGTGCGAGGCAGGTGCTACTCGCGATGTGCCGTGATCATATACTCTTTCCGCGCCCCGAGGACCCCAAGCGACCGGGCCGCGTGGAGTGGAGGGCGCCGGCATACCGCAACATCATCGCCATATTACAAAGCCCGTTCTACGCCGGTGCTTACGTCTATGGCAAGTCCGAGCATCGAACCCGCCTGGTCGATGGAAGACTGCATACGACCTACGGCCACGAGCGCCCCATGGACAAATGGACCGTGCTGCTGCGGGAACACCATCGCGGCTACATCACGTGGGCCAGATTCGAGCAAAATCAGCAGTGCCTCGCCAGAAACGCCTTTCGCAAGGCCGCTGGGGGCGCCAAATCAGGCCGCGGTGGCCGCGCCTTGCTCTCGGGGCTCTTACGGTGCCGCCGGTGCGGCCGCATGCTGGGAGTAACCTATGTAGGCCGCAGCCCCGGCGTGGCGCGGTACGCCTGTCGCGTCGGTCATACGATGCATGGCCTCCAACCATGCATCACCTTTGGTGCTCCGAGGCCTGATCTTGCCGTTGGTCGCGAGCTCTTGGCCGCGGTAGAACCCCTGGCGATCGATGCTGCCATCCAGGCAGAGCAGCGAGCGAGGCAGGGCATGAGCGAGCGGAGGCGTGCGTTGGAGCTGGAACGACAACAAGCCGCGTATGAGGTGCGCTTGGCCGCTCGCCGCTACGAGGCGGTCGATCCGGACAATCGGCTTGTTGCCGCGGAGCTTGAGGCGCGGTGGAATACTGCTCTTGCGCACCTGCACGACTGTGATGCCCGCTTGGCCGCGGACGTGACCGAGCCAGGCGCGGTGCCTGATCGTGCGACGCTGCTTCGACTCGCTGGCGACCTGACGGCGGCGTGGAACGCGCCAACGACGACGATGGCCATGAAGCAGCGACTCGTGCACGCGCTGATCGAGGAGATCGTCGCCGATGTCGATGAAGCTACGCGCGAGGTCGTGCTGCTCATTCACTGGCGCGGTGGGCAGCACTCGGAACTGCGCGTCCGCAAGCCAGCGCCAGGAGAGCACAACCGACGTGCTCCCGAGCAAGCCGATCAAGTGATCCGCTCCATGGCCACCCGCTGGTCCGACGAGCACATCGCCGCAACCCTCAACCGGATGGGCCTGCGGACGGGCCAGAACAATTTCTGGAATGCCCGTAACGTCCAATCCTACCGAAGGACGGCGGGCATCGCCGCCTACCAATCGGCGCACAAGGACGGTCGATGCCTTACGATGCATGAGGCGGCCCGCGTGCTCAAGGTGACCGACCATGTCATCCGCAAGCTGATCCGACAGGGAACTCTCCCGGCACACCAAGTTGTCAAAGATGCGCCCTGGCAGATCATGTTCGACGACCTACGCTCGCCCGCAGTTCTGGAAGCGTTAAGCCGCCGTCGCGTGCTCTACCGGCGCCCGTGTCGAGAAGTGCGCGGTAGCAAAAGGCGAACGATTACGACCACTTGAAGGAGTGACGCACAATGACCCCCCCATCGCCTCTCTGCGAAGCTCGAGCTCGCTCCGGTTGTTGTCCAGACGGAGCCGACCATCGTCGAGGAAGCGGGTGAGCGCGGTCCACTGGTTGAGCGCGTAGCCGACGGCGATGGCGATGGGGCTCTTCGGCAGCACGAGCAGGTCCTGCGCCTGCAGCCACCCGCGGAACGCATCGAGCACGGGCTCGGCGGCCTTCCGACGCTGCTCCGTTCGACGGCTCGGAGGCAGTTCCTTGGTCGCCTTGTCGATGGTGTAGAGCTGGTGAATGAAGCCGATGGCCGTCGTCGCCCGCTCCCGGTCGGGCACGGGGTTCCACGAGAGGGCTCTCCGGGGCGATGAGGCGAAGCAGGCTGCGGGCAGGCCGAACCGCGGCGTTCGGTCAGGAGCCGTTCGTGGCGAGAAGCTCCCGGGCGTCGATGACGACCGCGGCTTTGCGGAGCCAGCGGTCCAGCTCGGCAAGGTCGGTGCTCACGAGGATGCGCTCCCGCACGTCGGCGGGGACCTCCAGCCTGCGGGCCTCGAGCACGGCGAGCACGTCGTGCGCCTCGGTGGGGCTCCCCTGCGATTGCGTCACCCGCGAGGCTTCGCCGATCTCCGACGCCGCCATCTCGGGCAACTCGCGGCGATCCTCGCGGCCGGCGCGCTGCCCATCGCGCTGCACCCCAGGTTTTGGCTCACTGGCGTGCGCGTGACGGTGTTGGGAGCGATGCTCGTCTTCTGGCTGGTGTGCTGGTACCAGAGGTTCCGGTACGACTGAGCGTGGATCTCGTGTCCAGCAGGCGCGAGCTCCAGAGCCGGACCGTCGATGCTGCTGCCCGTCTCCTGCTGCTCAGTCAGTCGTCCGATTCGCCCGTCAGTTCTTGACGAACCCGTTGAAGAGCCCGATGCACATCTCGTCGAGCGAGCTCTCACCGAGGACGATATCCCTCGGCGCGGTGAGGTTCTCCTCCTTGAGCGCCCTCCGCACGAAGGGGTTGTCCATCGTGTTGTCGTAGAGGCAACGCAAGCTCATGACATCGCCGGTCTTCAGGACGGGGAGCTCCTCGATCGGCGCGTCGATGGTGTACGTCTGCTGCCAGTTGAAGTCCCACTTCGGCGTCTGGACCACGCACTCCTCGGCCGGATCGCCGCCCTGCGGGCTCGGGCGCTCGACGTCGACCTTCATGTCGGTCCCGACATAGTGCATGTGGGTCATCGCGCTGTAGAGCCGGATGCCATCCACCAGCGACTCCCCCATGAACGTCTCGGGGAGCGTCATCTTCATGACCTCGGTGTGATCCTTGGTCCCCGCCGGGACGAAGAACTCGACCCCTTCCCTGTCGTTGGGCCCCGGCTGGAGGCCATCGCCGTTCGGGAATTGCGAGCGGAAGTTGCCGAACGCCACGAAGACGACCCTGTACTCCGGGGGCTCCGGGAGGAACCGCAGCTGGATCTTTGTCGCGTCCGGCTCGGCAGCGGCGCCCGCCGGGTGGTAATGGACCTGCATCACCAGCCTCGAGCCCGCGCGGACGAGGAAGCCGGCGTTGGACGGGAACTCGGTCGGACGCCCGCCGGGCACCCACACGCCGAGGACCTGGCTGTCCTGGACACCGGCGCTGCCAAAACACTCGTAGCCGCCGTCGGCGTCGGCCATGGCGTCGCTCTCCGCGTGCGGGTCGGTGAAGACCACCACGTGGTGGACGACCTTCGAGTTCCCCGGGACCACGTTCATGCCGTTCACGAACGTGTCCTCCGTGAGCTTCGGATCCATCACGAAGCAGCGGAACTGGTCCTCGTCGCCGCCCGTCACGTACGGCCTCGCGGGCTCGATGGTGGCGCTGACGCCCTCGAGGCCATGGATCCCCGACGCGTCGAGCGCCGGGGGCGCGTACGCGGGGTCGCCCTCGGGGGCGCCGGCGGCATGCCAGGCCTCGAGCGTCGCGAGCTCCGCGTCGGAGAGCCTGCTGTCGTCCTTCCAGCCGAACCGCGGCGTGCACTCGTCCGTCTCGATCGCGCCCCAGGGCGGCATCGTCCGGTCCTGCGTCACCGCCACGATCCGGCTCGAGACCTGCTTCACGTCCGCGTACTCGGTCAGGCTGAAGGGCGCGATCTCGCCGGGCGAGTGGCAGCCCTGGCAGCGCTTCTGCAGGATGGGCGCCACGTCCTTGTGGAACGTCGGCCCCGCCGTGGGGCCCTCGACCAGCGGATTCGTGCCCTCAGGCTCGCTGCCGCAGCCCATGATGGGAACGAGCAAGGCGAGAACGAACCTCCAAGGCCTGTTGATCATCGTCATTATCTCCTCTTCTTCCACGCGTGATGAAGACACGAAGGAATGCTGCCTGCCTAGGCGCCTCTCGCCCCTGCCGCTCCGCAAACACCTCTCCGCGACCAGGGGCCCGCGGCGGGGCGCAACCTCGCGGCCGGCGCGCGGCGCGCCCCCGGCTCAGCAGAGGAGCGGCCAATCCCCTCGCGGCGCGCCGGCGGCCTACCTGCTCGCCGAGGCGCCGGTCAGAAAGAGCGCAGCGGTCCGCTGGAGCGCCGTGCCGAGCGGCAACGCCGGCTCGGCGAGCCACGCGATCGTCGTCGTGAACAGCTGACCGAGCAGGATGCTGCAGAGCCACTCCATCGGGAGCGCGCGGCCGAGCTCGCCGCGATCGGCCGCGAGGCGGAACCGCTCGGTGAGCAGGCGCCCGACCGGGCTCATCTCCGCGGGGGGCGTGCGCACCATGCCCTTGCGGATCATCGCCGCGGCGAGATCCGGGACGAGCAAGCTGTCGCGCTCCCACTCCAGGCTGAACGCGGCGCACAGCGTGTCCAGCAACACTCGCAGCGGCGCGTCCGCGGGGAGCGCCGAGAGCGCGGCGACGACGCGCTGATCGAGCTCCCGGTGGTGCTGGAAGAGCACGTCGTCCTTGGTCGGGAAATGAAAGTAAAAGGAACCGTGGCTGACGCCCGCCGACCGGGCGATATCCTCGATGCGGGCGGTCGCGAAGCCGTCGCGCCGGAAGACGGCGATGGCCGCCTCGTAGATGCGCTGCCGGGTATCCTCGCGCTGGCGATCCCGCACCGTGGAGCCAGCCTTCACCGGACGAGGAGTCATGAACCGATGCCGCCTTCGCGCGAGATCTATCGGAGAACCCGACTCCGCTCCAGCGCAGATCGTCCGTTCCCAGCTGATCGATCTGCATACTGACATTCGTCATTGACGTTTGTCAATGACCGGGCGCGGGGCCGGCGTCAACAAGGAAGGCCTTGGTCCGGGCGTCCGGTCATGCCCGAGGCACGCCTGCGGCCGAGGCCGGGGGTGCTGGCCGCCTCGGCTTCCGACATGGCAGGATCGATGTCGATGGCTCATCGCGTACGACCTGCTGCCGCCGGACTGACCACCATGGCGTCCGTGAGCACCACCGAGCTCCTCGCGCGCTTCGATGCCCAGATGCGCCGGGATCTCCCGCCTCCCAGCCCGGCATGGCGCGTCGAGCGCGACGGCCGCGTGGTGCGGTGGGTGTCGCCTCCGGAGCTGCCTTGGGGCTGCGGCGTGCAATGGAGCGACCTGGACGAGGACACGGCGGACGGCGCCATCGCCGAGCAGGTGTCGTACTTCGCCGGGCTGGCGCGGCGCTTCGAGTGGAAGACCTTCGGCCACGACCGCCCCGCGGATCTCGGAGCGCGGCTGCGCGCCGCCGGGCTCGAGGCGGGGGACGATGAGGCGCTGCTCATCGGGGCCGTCGACGAGGTCGCCGTGACGACCGCCGGCGCGGCGCCGCCCCCGGGGATCACCGCGCGCTGTCTCGACAACGGCGAGCCGCTCGACGGGATCGCCGCGTTGCAGTCCGCCGTCTGGGGCGGGGACTGGGACTGGCTCGTCACCGAGCTGCGGCAGGAGCGAGAAGCCGATCCAAGGGGGCTATCCATCCACGTCGCGGAGGCGCAAGGTCAGATCGTCTGCGCCGCTTGGGCGCGCTTCCATCGAGGCACCGAGTTCGCGAGCCTGTGGGGCGGCAGCACGCTGCAGGCGTGGCGCGGGCGCGGGATCTATCGAAGCCTCGTCGCGCGGCGCGCCGCGCAGGCCCGAGAGCGCGGGCTGCGCTATCTGCAGGTGGATGCCTCGCCGGACAGCCGTCCGATCCTGGAACGGATGGGGTTGCGCGTCGTCTCCACCACCAGGCCTTACGTGTGGAGCCCGCCGTCCCCGTGAGCCCCCGCGCGTGTCACCGCCGCTCGCGCGGCTGGCACGCGATTCTCCGCGAGCTGTCGAGCGCCGACGGCGGTGTCCCGTCGCTCCCCCGCGTGGCCCGCGCCCTCGGCACGACGGAGCGGACCTTGCGCCGGCACCTGGAAGCCGAGGGGACCAGCTTCCGACGCCTCGTCGACGACGTCCGCCGCGAGCGCGCCGGCAGCCTGCTCCGGAGGGATCAGCGAGGCAGGCCCTGAGCTCCCGCACGCGCTCGATCCTTTCTCGGGCTCGCTCGGGGAAATCCAGGCTCGGCCGCGCCATGGCCTCTCTGCTTACCTGCGTGGACATGGACGCTCCGCCTGCGGGTCAAGAGGATCCCTGCCAAAGCGACGACGGTGAGCATGGCCGAGTGCCACACGACCGGGCCATCGTGCCCGCCCTGGGCGCCAAGGGTGACGAGCGCCGTCACCGCGACGACGGCGGTAGAGCCAAACGGGACGACAGCGTGGAGGATCGCCCCCAGGCCACGGAATCGCCGGAGCTCATCGCTGCCAATCCCCTTGTAAACATCGTAATTGTCACGATCCTTCTGCAACAGCCGATCGCTCTTCTTGTTCATGCCGGCACCGCACGGGTTTGGGGCCGGAGGTACGAGCAGGACAGCCATCATGCACCATGTTCGGCTGCTGCTCGTACGAGCACGCCGGTCAGACGGAGCCGACCGGAGCGCCCCTCGGCCCCGTTGATATGCATTCTGTCTCGGAAGGACATTTCCTCGACTTCCGAGACCAAAGCCTGCGCGTCGTGG
The DNA here is from genome assembly GCF_028553905.1 of Sorangium sp. So ce836. NCBI lineage: Bacteria > Pseudomonadati > Myxococcota > Polyangiales > Polyangiaceae > Sorangium > Sorangium sp. So ce836. Next base: position 10,530,127 of record NZ_CP102233.1, read on the forward strand.
TCGAACAGGACTGCTCCGCAGATACGGGCGGACTCTCTTGCTGGCATATCATCGGGTCCCTCGCTCACTCCTGCGCGGAGGCGATCTCCGCGATTGGCCTCGCCGCAATCGACGAGCGAGCCGCGTATTTTCATTCGCATCGGGCGAGCCGGGATCTTGCTCTCCGGTCCGCGGCTGCATCCCGGACGGATCGCAGGCGTAGATACCCCTCTCCGTGAGGCCCCGCGCGCGGCGCCGCCCCGCGTTCACCCGCGATCGCCGGGAGGCCTCGCGCCCGGGCGCGGCCCGATCACCTGTCCAGGGTTGAGGATGCCGTCCGGGTCGAAGGCGTCCTTGATGCGGTGGTGCAGCGCGAGCGACGCCGCGCCGAGCTGGCGCGTGAGGAGGCCGCGCTTGAGCGTGCCGACGCCGTGCTCGCGGGTGATCGTGCCGCCGAGCTCGAGCGCCTGCGCCATCACCGCCTCGAAGGCCGTGACCGCGCGCCTCGGCCGCGGCGTCGTGGCGGAACGCAGGGCGCTGCCCCCGCGCGCCGCGCCTCCCGGGCAGGGGGCTCGCCGGGAGCCGGGCCGGCCGGGCGAGCTCGTGCCGTCCGGCACGCACGATCCCTCCAGGATCGTGCACCTCGGCGCTTGACTACGGCGACGCCGGTTGATACTCCTCCGCCGCCTCGACGGAGCAGCCCTCCGGCGGTGGCTCGGCGCAGCTCAGGATCTACTCCGAGCGGCTCCGATGAGGGTGCTCTCCAGCTTCCTCTGTTTCTGTACCCGACGTTTGCGGGAGTAACTCAGTGGTAGAGTGCAACCTTGCCAAGGTTGACGTCGCGGGTTCAAATCCCGTCTCCCGCTCCACGATCTAGACGCTGCGGCGCGAAGCAGGCGCCGCGCAGCGCACCCCTGGTGCCCGTCACTCCGCCCCGGCGCCCAGCGCGAGGAGGGCGAAGCTCGCCAGCCAGTGCTCGCCCATGTAATCGCCGGCCACGTGCGGCAGGCTGGTGTCGAGGTGCCGCTCGGCCGCGTCGAAGGCGCGGGCGCGGACCGGATCCCCTTCGGGCAGGGCCGCGGCGAGCGAGCGCCAGCAGAAGGCGCGGCTCAGGTTCAACCCGTCGAGGTGGGCGATCTTGCCGTCGCTGCGGTCGCTGACCGTCGCCGGCGCGAACAGGGTCGCGGGCTCGCCGTCCGCCGCGCGCGGGAGGAACCGCGCGAACCAGCCGCGGAACTCCGGTCCGGACAGGACCCGGCGCATGCACTCGGCCTCCATGAGCGCGGGCGAGAGGAAATCGTCCTGCGAGGGCTCCCACGCCTGGCAGTCCGCGTCGCGGCCGTACCACGCCCGCGCGGACTCGGCGCAGCGCCGCGCGAGCCGCTCATCGCCCTTCACGGCGGCGTACTCCAGCGCGAGCGCGAGGGCGAAGGCGCTGTTCGTGTGCGCGCCGGCGCGGACCGGGTACGTGGCCCGGGGCAGGTACTCGAGGAACCGCTCGGCGAACGCGTCGCCGAGCGGGGCCAGCGCGGCCGACCACCGCTGGCCCTCGCCGGTGCCGTAGCGCGCGAGCTCGGCCGCGAGCAGGAGCAGCCACGCCCACCCGTACGGCCGCTCGAAGCCGCGGCGTGCCGGCCGCCGGAGATAGTCGAGCTCGGCGGCGACCTTGTCTGCCGTGAGCTGCGCGTCCAGGAGCGCGCGGATCGCCGCCGCGCCGGGCGCGCCGGGGAAGAGGCGGTACACCCGCGCGAGGAGCCAGTGGCCGTGCACGCACGAGTGCCAGTCGAAGCTGCCGTAGAAGATGGGGTGCAGGTCGCGCGGGCCCTTCACGTCCTCAGGGCCGGACATGACGTGATCGAGCTTGTTCGGATACTCCCGCGTCACGTGCCCGAGCGCGATGGAGGCGAGACGCGAGGCGATGTCCGGTGTCAGCACGTGTGCCATGGCTAGAACCTCAGCGCCGGAAGGCGAGCCCCCGTGTTCGCGGGCAACGTCGCACGCGGGCGGCGGCATCGTCCATGGGCGCGCGCAGCACGGCGCGCCCGGCCGCCTGCCCTTGACACCGGCCGTCGCCTCGGATTGCTTGCCGCGAGGCGACGGCTTCACAGATCGCTGACGAGGCCGCGCGGGTGAGGCCCGGAAGCCCGCACGCACAACGGAGGATCGGCAGAGTGGACCACCAGGCAAGCGAAGAGCTCGTCATCTCGTCGGACAAATCGCGCCTCGATCGCGCGCTGATCCACAGCGTCCTCGCCTCCACGTACTGGAGCAAAGGCATCCCCCGGGACGTGGTCGAGAGGGCGATCGAGGGGTCGCTCTGCTTCGGCGTCTACAAGGCGGGCGCGCAGATCGGCTTCGCCCGGGTGATCACCGACCAGGCGACGTTCGCGTACCTGGCCGACGTGTTCATCGTCGAGGCGGAGCAGCGAAAGGGGTACGGCAAGGCGCTGATGGCCCACGTCACCGAGACCCTCGGCCGGCTCGGGCTGCGGCGGACGCTGCTCGCCACCGCGGACGCGCACGGGCTCTACCGGCAGTTCGGCTTCGCACCGCTCGAGAAGCCGGACAGGTTCATGGAGATCAACCTCAAGGACATCTATCAGCAGGGCAAGACGGGGACGTCGTAGCCGCGGCTCGCTGCGCTGCCGCGGGAGAGGGCCGCGTCGGAGAGGAGATCCGCCGCGGCCGCCCCGTCACAGCCCCAGACGCCGCAGCGGGAGCTCCCGCGCGCGCGTCTTCGTCAGGGCGAACACCGCGTTCGCGATCGCGGGCGCCACCGGCGGCACCCCGGGCTCCCCGACGCCGCCGGGCGGCGCATCGCTCTTCACGATCTCCACGTGGATGCGCTTCGGCACCTCCGTGCTCCGCACCACCGGGTAGTCGCGGAAGTTCGTCTGCTCGACCGCCCCGCCCTTCACCGTGATGGCGCCGTGGAGCGCGATGCTCATCCCGAAGACGACCGCGCCCTCCATCTGCGAGCGCACGCGATCCAGGTTGACCACCGTGCCGGGGTCGGCGACGAGCCACACCTCGTCGACCTGCACCTTGCCGAGCGCGTCCTTCGACACCGCGGCGACCACCGCCACGTAGGTGAGGAAGCTCCGGTGCGCGGCGAGGCCCACCGCGCGGCCCGCCTTGCGCGCGGCGGCCCACCCCGAGATCTCCGTCACGCGCTCGATGACGTGCCGCAGCCGGCCCACGTCGACCGGGTGCTGCTCGATCGGCGCCCCGTAGTTCGGGACCTTCTGGACCCCCAGCTCGGCCGGCGACGCCTGCCGGGCCGGGCCGAGCACCTCGAGCAGCACGTCGCGCGGATCGGCCTGCCGCGCGTGGGCGATCTCGTCGATGAAGCTCTGCACCGCGAAGGCGTGGAAGATGTTGCAGACCGACCGGAGCCACCCGATCCGGACGTGCGCCGGCGCGTCGCACGCCTCGGCGCGGACGTTCGGGGACGCGAGCGCGAGGTCGAGCACGCCGAGGCCGAGCTCGTTCTCGCTCGGGGTCTTCACCTTCCCGTCGAACGTCGACGGGATCGGCGGAAACGCCGTCCGGTGCAGCCAGGCGCTCACCTTGCCGTCCGCGTCGAGCCCCGCCTTGAGGTACTGCGCGCTCACGCTGTGGAAATACCCGCTCTGCACGTCGTCCTCGCGGGTCCACTGCACCCGCACCGGCGCGCCCATGGCGCGCGCGAGCAACGCCGCCTCGGCGCAGTAGTCCGGCTTCGACTTCCGGCCGAAGCCGCCACCGAGCAACGTCACGTGCACCGCGACCTTGTCCTCGCCGACGCCGAGCGCCCGCGCCACCTCGGTCCGCGCCGCCTGCGGGTTCTGCGTCGGCGCCCACACCTCGCAGCCGTTCGCGTCGACCCGCGCCACCGCCGACGGCGGCTCCATGGCCGCGTGCGCCAGGTGCGGCACGTAGTACTCGGCCTCGATCGTGCGCGCCGCCTTCGCGAACGCCCCGTCCACGTCGCCGACCTTGCGCACCACCTTGCCCGGCGCCCGCACCGCGGCCGAGAGCGCCTGACGATAGCTCGCCGAGTCGTACGCCGCGTTCGCGCCGTGATCCCACGCGATCTGCAGCGCCGCGCGGCCGCGCATCGCGGCCCACGTCGTGTCCGCCACGACCGCGACCCCGCCGAGCGGCTGAAACCCGACCGCGCCGCCCGTCGGGCCCGGCAGATCCACGAGCTTCTTCACGCCCGGGACCGCGAGCGCCCGCGCCCCGTCGTACCGCGCCACCTTGCCGCCCACGACCGGCGGGCGCGCGATGACCGCGGTGAGCATGCCCGGCAGGCGCACGTCCGCGCCGAACTGCGCGGCGCCCGTCACGATGGCCGGCCCGTCGAGCAGCGGGAGCGGGCCGCCGACGCGCTTCAGCTCGGCGACGGGGCGGAGCGCGACGGTCTTCGCGTCGGGCACCGGGAGCTTCGCCGCGTCGGCCACGAGCTCGCGGAAGTCGAGCGAGCGCTTCGACTTCGCGTGGTGGACGGCGTGCTGCTCGGCCACGCACTCGGCGGCGGGCACGCGCCACCTCTTCGCCGCGGCGGCGACCAGCATGGCGCGCGCCGTCGCGCCCACGCGGCGCATCGGCTCGTAACCGTTGCGCACGCTGCGCGAGCCGTCGGTGTTCTGATCGCCGTAGGCCTTGTCGCCGTCGCCCTGCACGATCTTCACCCGCGCCATGTCGGCGCCGAGCTCGTCGGCGACGAGCACCGGCAGCGAGCTGCGGATCCCCTGCCCCATCTCCGACCGGTGGCAGACGATCGACACCGTGCCGTCGGTCGCGATGTGGAGGAACACCCCGGTCCGGAGCCCCGGCTCGGGCGGCAGCGTGGAAGGAGCGGGCGAGGGCGGCGCGGCCTCGGCGTCGCCCTCGGCGAGCCCGAGCGCGAGCCCGCCCATCGCGAGCCCGAGCCCCGCGAGGAAGGAGCGGCGGAGGAGGACGACGCGTTGCTGTTCCATCTTCACTCCGTGGGCAGGCCGGCGGCCTTGCGGACCGCGGCGCGGATGCGCGTGTACGTGCCGCACCGGCAGATGTTGCCGGCGAGCGACTTGTCGATGTCGTCGTTCGAGGGGCGCGGGTTCTTCCGCAACAGCGCGGCCGCGCTCATGATCTGCCCCGCCTGGCAGAAGCCGCACTGCGGGACGCCGAGCTCCACCCACGCGCGCTGCAGCGGGTGATCGCCGGCCGGGCTGAGCCCCTCGATGGTCGTCACCGAGCCGCCGGCGGCGCGCTTCACCGGCGTCACGCAGGCGCGCACGGTCTCGCCGTCGAGGTGCACCACGCACGCCCCGCAGAGCGCCTGGCCGCAGCCGTACTTGGTCCCCGTGAGGCCGAGCACGTCGCGCAGCACCCAGAGCAGCGGCATCTCCGGATCCACGTCGAGCTTCTGCTCGGCGCCGTTCACCTTCAGGATGATCATGGTCGGGACTCCTCGGGCGGGCACGCGGCGCCCGCCTTCACCCACGCATCGATGAGCGCGCCGAAGGCCGCCTGCGAGCCGGGCGCCTTCGTGCGGCCGTGCCCGGGCGCCCACCCCCACGCGACGAGCTCGTCGCGCGCGGCGTGCTCGGCGATCTGCGCGAGCGTCTTCTTGCCGTTGCGCGCCGGATCCTTGATCTGGGCGCAGATCGCCGCGGGCGAGCGGCCGAGCCAGGCCATCTCCGCCGGCGCGAGGTGCCAGCCCGGCGCCCCGGGCACGCGGGCGAAATCGAGGTTCTGCACCTGGTGGCACGACGTGCACTCCAGCGCCGCGAGCCCGCGATCCGCCGGGCCGCGCTCGACGGGCGGGCTGTGGCGCTCGCCGGCGTCGCCCTGGCGCGGGACGCCGTCGTGCGGGTGGCAGTTCACGCAGCGCGGGTGGAGCAGCACCTTGCTCGCCTCGAGGAAGAGCGAGGCCGCGCGCGCGTCGTCGTCCCGGATCGACGCGAACGCCTCCGGGCTGCGGAGCTCGCCCGGGGGCACGGGCGGGAGTTGGACCGGCTTGGGCGCCTCCGCGGGAGGGGCATCGCACGCCGCGGCGAGGAGGCCGACGCCCGCCAGGAAGCAGAGAAAGAGAGGCTGCATCGCTGCGCGTAGACTGCTTGCTTCGCCCGCACGACACAAGCCCTGATCGACGGCCGCGCTCGCGAGATCGCGCGAGCTCTGCCGGCGGTGGTCCGCTTGCCCGCTCGCCCGCTCGACCCCGCCCGCGCGTGACCTCGTGTCCGGCGCGGGGAGCGCCGCGCGAGCGCGGTTGTCTCGACACTCCCCGGCTCCGGGGTGCGCGCCCCGGAGCGGCCTCGGTGTCGGCAACGGCACGAATACGTTGCTCGCCATCATCCATCCATCCGGCAACGCCGAGCTTGGACACGCGCCCGATCGCGCCGCTCTCGACATCGCACATCGGGCGATCCCGCCCGCGCCAGGGCGCCGCGCCCGCGCCTCGGAGCCCCGGCAGCGCGCGTGGAAACCTCTCCGCCGCTCTGGCGATCTCGCGTGGAAATGCCGCCCGTTCTCATCCGTTCAGCGCCGCGGCCATGGACGGAACCCTGCTGGCGCGCCGACCTCCCACGCCGGCCGCGACGGCGCGCGGTCGCCCGGAGCGCACGGCAGGCGACATCGCAAGTCCGGGCGACGTGACGGTCCGAGCGGCGTCGCGGCTCCTGGCGATGTGGCGCCGCCCGCAATTCGCGATGCGCGCGACCGTTATTGAAGGCAGCGCGCCGCGAGGCGCGCCCGCCGCGGTAACCTCGCCTGTAGCGAACTGTCACGAGGGCTCTGTGCGGCGCGGCCTCGCGCCACGATGCGCCACGCCGACTCCAGCTCATGTCCTTGGAACCGTTCAATCGAGACGCTGGCTCGCCGCATGCAAGCCCCCTCCGGCATGAGCAAGACGGTAGGAATGGGTGAGGCCACACAGCCATCGCCGTGCCTGATCGCCCCAGCTGAGGCAAGGTGCCACACCGCGCCGTCGAGCTCGGACCGCGCGCCGCTGCCGGGGATGCAGGTGGGCGCGCAGCTGCGGCTCCTCCGCGCGCTCGGTCAAGGCGGGATGGGGAGCGTCTGGCTCGCCGAGCACGTGGGGCTCAAGACGCAGGTCGCGGTCAAGTTCCTCCGTGACATCTACGCCGATCACCCGCTCGCCGTCACCCGGCTCCAGCGCGAGGCGGAGGCCGCCGCCCGGATCCAGAGCCCGCACGTGGTGCGGGTGTTCGACCTGGGGTTCACCGATCAGGGGGTCCCGTACATCGTGATGGAGCACCTCGAAGGCGAGACGCTCCACGACCTGGTCGAGCGCCGCGGGCGGCTCTCGCTCGACGAGACGGCGACCATCCTGCGCCAGACGTGCGCCGCGCTGGCCAAGGCGCACGAGGCCGGCATCGTCCACCGCGACGTCAAGCCCGAGAACATCTTCCTCGTCTCGGGCGAGCGCGAGCCGTTCGTGAAGGTGCTCGACTTCGGCATCGCCAAGAACACCGCCGAAGAGGCGGAGCGGCTCACGGTCACGGGCGCCATCATGGGGACGCCGCACTTCATGTCGCCGGAGCAGATGGCGGGCGGCGCGAAGGTCGGGCCGCACAGCGACCTCTGGGCGCTCGGCGTCGTGGCCTACTTCTGCCTGACCGGACAGACCCCGTTCGGCGGGGCCACCATCGCCGCGGTGGCGGTCGCGATCGACCGCGGGCCGCCCCCGCCGCCGTCCCGCCTCGTCCCGGGCCTGCCGCCCGCGATCGACGCCTGGGTCCTCTCGCTGCTCGAGCCGGATCCGGCGCGCCGCGTCCAGAGCGCCCGCGCCGTCCTCGAGGCGCTGGACGCCGCCGTCGCCGCCCCGCGCGACTCGCGGCCCGCCCCGACCGAGATCATGCCCCCGCGCGACAGCCTCGCCTCGGGCGAAGGCTTCTCGTCCCTCGTGACCACGCTGATGCCGTTCGGCACGCTCGGCGCCTCCTCGCCGCGGCAGCGGTCGCGGGCGCGCACCTGGGCCGTGGCGGCGGCCGCCGTGATGGGGGTGAGCACCCTGGCGTGGGCGGGCGTCACCCGAACGGCGCCGGCATCGGCGGCGCACGTCGCGTCGCTCGCGATGGTCGGCGTCGGGCCGGCGGCGCACGCCGCCCCCGCCGCCGAGCCCGCGGCCCAGTGCGCGACGAGCGCGCCGCAGCCCGAGGCCCCGGCCATCGCGCCGCGCCCCGCGGCCAGCGCGCCGCAGCCCGACGTCGAGCCTGCGGCCGAGGCCCCGGCGCCGGCCGCGCACAAGGCGCCGGTCGCCGCGCAGGCGGCGCGCGTGGCGCCCGGCGAGCCGCCGGCCAAGAAGGTCGCGACGCGCAGCCGCGCGCGGCGCGATCTCGGATTCTGACGGGGAAAATCCATGCGCTCCCGGCCCACGACCCTGATGATGATCGCCGGCCTGCTCATCGCGGCCTCACCCGCGCTCGCCGGCGAGGGCGCAGGCGCCGCCGGCGGCGAGGCCGACGACAAGGCGCGGAGCGAGGCCCGGGAGCTCGTGTACACGGGCGACGAGCTCTTCGCCCAGAAGCGCTACGCGGAGGCGCTCCGCGCCTACCAGCGCGCCGAGCGCCTGGTCTGCGTGCCCACGACCTCCATCGAGGTGGCGAAGACGCTCGCCGCGATCGGCCGGCTCAGCGAGGCGCGCGAGCTCGCGTCGACGATCGCCTCGTCGCGCGCGACCCCCGGAGAGCCGTGGCCGTTCACGCAGGCGCGGCGCCGCGCCGACGCCCTGCGCGGCGAGCTCGACGGGCGCATCCCCCGGCTGAAGGTGCGGCTCGCGCCGAACCCCGCCGGCGCCAGGCTCAAGGTCGACGGGCAGGAGGTGAAGGTCTCCGCGGAAGGATCGCCGATCGATCCGGGCAACCACTGGGTCGAGGTCGAGGCCGACGGCTACCTCGGCGCCCGGCAGCGGGTCTACGTCCCGGAGCGGGAGGTCACGACGCTGGACGTCCCCCTCACCCCGGAGCCTTCCTCGGGCAAGGCCTCGGCGTGGGCCATCGGCGGGTTCATCGCCTCGGGCGCCGGGCTCGCGGTGGGGCTCGGCGCGGGCGCGGCCTACCTGGGCGCGCGGAGCGACCTCGAGGACGCGTGCCGGCGGGGCACCTCGAGCTGCACCGACGGCGCGCGAGGCAGCGCGAACGCGCTGGGCTGGGTCTCGAACGTGGGGTTCGGCCTCGCCATCGCCGGGGCGGCCGTCGGGGGCGTCGCCCTCGGGCTGGAGAGCGCGCGGGCGCCGGCCTCGAACGTCACCTGGGCGGTCGGCCCGGGCTACATCGGCGTGCGGGGAACGTTATGAAGGCGCGCTCGGCGACGGCCTGCACGCTCGCCGCGTGGCTCGCCGGCTGCCAGGTCCTCGCCCCGCTGCCCGGTGAAGGCGGCGAGGGCGGCACCCTCGCGACCGACGGCGGCAGCGTGGAGACCGACGGCGACGCCGGCGACACCGGCGACGCGAGCCGGGACAGCGGGCCCACGCCGCCGCCGGCGCCCACGCCGCCGTCGCCGCCGCCGCAGCAGCAAATCGGCCCGTGCGAGATCGCCGAATGTTCGACGCACTGCGTCGCCTCGGTAGATCGATGCGAGCTCGCGCCGCAGTACCCGTCGGTCGAGGCGTGCTGCGCGGTGTGCGAGGCGATGCCGTCGCCCGCGGGCTACGCCGCGTGCCGGCCGGCGGAGACGGGCGATCCCGCCGGCTGCACCGGCGCCGGGCCGCTCGGCCCGGACGACGGCGGCGGGTGCGTCGGGCGGTGCGAGGCGCTCTGCACGCTCTACGCGGCCCTGTGCCCGCTCCGGGTGCCGGATCGCGAGACCTGCACGGCCATGTGCTCGCTCTGGCCGGCGCCGGACGTGTTCAACGCGTGCAGCCGCCTGCGCGCCGAGGGCACGCTCGAGTGCCGCATGCAGCTGATCTTCGCCGCGCTCGACGACGACCTGGACGAGAAGAAGCGCGACCAGCTGTGCCGCGACATCCTCCAGGGCCGCTGCCGCGACCCGAAGTGCGAGGACGGCGGCGACGACGATTGACGAGGCGCGCGCGCCGGCGGCGGAGGGGCGGCGCCCGGGCGCGCTCCCGGAGGCGGCGCGGCGCCGCGCTCCGCGAGCGCACGGCTTCGACGGCGCGCCGCGGCGGGAGATGCTACCCCCTCGCGCACCGTGAGCTCCCGCGTTCCGCACGAGTCCTCCCCTGCGCCGGCCGCCCCCGGCGGCCAGACGTCACCGCTGCCCGCGTCCGCGGGCCCGGTCCGCTTTCCCGAGGAGCTGCCCATCTCGGCGCGGGTGCTCGACATCGCCCGGGCCATCGAGGCGCACCCGGTGGTGATCGTCGCGGGCGAGACCGGCTCGGGCAAGACCACGCAGCTGCCCAAGATCTGCCTGGCCATGGGCCGCGGGCTCACCGCCCGGATCGGCGTGACGCAGCCGCGCCGCATCGCCGCCACGAGCGTCGCGGCCCGCGTCGCCAAGGAGCTCGGCGTCGAGCTGGGCAAGGAGGTCGGCTACAAGATCCGCTTCTCGGACAGGACGAGCCCGGCGACGTACGTCAAGTACATGACCGACGGCATCGTCCTCGCCGAGATCCAGGGCGATCCGCGGCTCTCGGACTACGACACGCTCATCATCGACGAGGCCCACGAGCGCAGCCTCAACATCGATTTCCTGCTCGGGTACCTCAAACGCCTCTTGCCGAGGCGGCCGGATCTCCGCGTCATCATCAGCTCCGCCACGCTCGAGACCGACCGGTTCGCGGCCTATTTCGACGGCGCGCCCGTCATCGAGGTCTCCGGCCGCACGTATCCCGTGGAGGTCATCCACCGTCCCCCCGAGAGCGGCGAGCCGGAGATCGCCGACGCGGTCGCGAGCACGGTCGAGGAGATCACCGAGATCGACCCGCGCGGGGATATCCTCGTCTTCCTCCCCGGGGAGCGGGAGATCCACGATACGATGGCCGAGCTGGAGCGCCACGGCCTGCCGCACACGACGCTCTTGCCGCTCTACGGGCGGCTCCCGCAGGGCGACCAGCAGCGCGTGTTCCAGTCGATCCCGGGGCGGCGGATCGTGCTCGCGACGAACGTGGCGGAGACCTCGCTCACCATCCCAGGCATCGTGTATGTGGTCGACGCGGGGCTCGCCCGCGTGAACCGGTACAGCCCCCGCACGGGCGTCACGCAGCTCCAGATCGAGCCGATCTCGCGCGCGAGCGCCGATCAGCGCAAGGGGCGCGCGGGCCGCGTGCAGAGCGGCGTCTGCTTCCGGCTCTACGCCGAGCAGGACTACCAGTCGAGGCCTGCCTACACCGATCCGGAGATCCTGCGCGTCGGCCTCTCGGGCGTGATCCTCCAGATGAAGGCGCTCGGGCTCGGCGCCATCGAGGATTTCCCGTTCCTCGACGCGCCGTCGAAGCGCGCCGTGGACGAGGGCTATCGGGTCCTCGAGGAGCTCGGCGCGCTCGACGAGTCGGGCGCGCTCACGGACATCGGCCGGAAGCTCGCGCGGCTGCCGCTCGATCCGCGGCTCGGCCGGATGGTCCTGGGCGGCGAGCGCGAGGGGGCGCTCGCCGAGGTGCTGATCATCGCCGCCGCGCTCGGGGTGCAGGATCCGCGGGAGCGGCCGCTCTCCGCGCAGAAGCAGGCCGACGACGCGCACCGGAAGTTCAAGGACGAGGCGTCGGACTTCGTGGGGCTCCTGAAGCTGTGGAGCTTCTACCAGGACGCGCAGGGCCGGCTGACGCAGAACCAGCTCCGGAAGGCGTGCCGCGATCATTTCGTGTCGTACCTCCGCATGCGCGAGTGGGCCGACGTGCACCGGCAGCTCAGCCGCATCACGCGGGAGATGGGCTTCTCGCCGAACGGCGCGCCCGCGAAGGGCGACGCCATCCACCGCGCGCTCCTGCCCGGCCTGCTCAGCCGTATCGGCATGTGGAACCAGGAGCACCGGGTGTATCTCGGCGCAAGGCAGACGCGCTTTCAGCTCCACCCGTCCTCGGGCCTCGCGAAGAAGCCGCCCGCGTGGATCATGGCCGCCGAGCTGGTCGAGACGTCGCAGCTCTTCGCCCGGATGGCGGCGGCCCTCGATCCCGCGTGGATCGAGGCCGCGGCCGGGCCGCTCTGCAAGCGCAGCTACGGCGATCCTCACTGGGCCGCGAAGCCGGCGGCGGTGATGGCCAAGGAGCAGGTGACGCTCTACGGCCTGCCGATCGCGCGGGACCGCAGGGTCGATTACGGCCCGATCGACCCGAAGGCCGCGCGCCCGATCTTCCTCCTCCACGCGCTGGTCCGGCAGGAATACACGACGCGCGGGGCGTTCATGGAGGCGAACCGCCGGCTGTTCGAGGAGGTGAGCCGGCTCCGCGACAAGGCGCGGAGGAGCGAGATGCTGGCGGACGAGCACGCGCTCGAGCTCTTCTTCGACCGCCGCGTGCCCGAGGGGGTGTACAGCGGCAAGACGTTCGAGGCGTGGCGGAAGGAGGCCGAGGAGAAGGACCCGCGGGTGCTTCACCTGTCGCTCGCCGACGTCCTGCTCGACGAGGCCGCGGAGCTCACGCCCGAGCGCTTCCCCGACGCGCTCGACCTCTACGGCGCGACCGTGCCGCTCTCGTACCGCTTCGATCCTGGCGAGGACGACGACGGCATCTCGCTGTCGCTGCCGCTGGTGCTCCTGCCGCAGGCCGATCCGGACGAGCTCGAGTGGATGATCCCCGGGTGGCACGCCGAGAAGATCGCCCTGCTGCTCGAGACGCTGCCGAAGTCGCTCCGCAAGGCGCTGGTCCCGCTCCGGGAGGTCGCCCGGGAGATCGCGGCGGATCTCCGGCCGTTCCAGGGCCCGATGCGGCCGGCGCTCGCGGCCGCCGTCGAGGATCGCACCGGCGAGCGCGTCCCGGCGGACGCGTTCCGGCCCGACGATCTCCCGCCGTACCTGCGCTTCTATTTCCGCGTGATCGGCGAGGATGGCCGGGTGATCGGCGAGGGGCGCGACCTGCGGGAGCTCAAGGAGCGGCTGTCCGGCCGGGCGCGCGAGGCCTGGGCGAAGGTCGGCAAGGCGGGTCTGGAGCGCGACGGGCTGACGTCGTTCGGGGTCGACGCGCTGCCCGAGCGCGTGCAGGTCGACGCCGGGGGGCAGAAGGTGTTCGGCTATCCGGCGCTGATCGACAACGAGACGTCGGTCTCGGTGCGCGTGCTCGCGTCGAGGGCGGCGGCCGCCGAGGCGACGCGCGCCGGGCTGCGGCGGCTCGTGCTGCTGCAGATCGGGGGCAAGATGAGCCAGCTCGAGCAGCCGCTGCGCAGCGCCGTGGCCGTGAGCGGGCTCGGCGCCAAGGTGGCCCCGGGCGAGCCCGGCCTCGCGCGGCAGATCGCGCTGCGCGCGCTCGACGAGGCGTTTCAGCTCGGCGATCCCGCGGCGTTTCCGAGGACCCGGGCCGCGTTCCAGGCGCGCCTGGACGAGGGCCGGCGGTCGCTGCAGGGCGTGCTGGGGAAGCTCTCGGGGATGGCGCGCGAGATCGGCGTCGAGCTCGATCGCGTGCAGTCGATGCTCCGGTCGATGGCGGGGAAGCCGGGCTCGCCGAGGCAGGCGCTCGACGACGTGCGCACGCAGATCGACTTCCTGCTGCCGGTCGGGCTCTTCGCGCGCGCCCCGCTCGACCGGCTCGCGCACCTGCCCCGCTACCTGCGCGCCACCCAGATCCGGCTCGAGCGGCTGCCGAACGGGCCGCAGAAGGACCAGGCCAAGGCCGCGCAGGTGCTGCCGTTCTGGCAGGACTACCTCAAGCATCAGCAGGCGCTCCTCAACAAGGGGGTTCCCGCGGAAGAGCTGGAGTCGTTCCGCTGGCTGATCGAGGAGCTCCGGGTGTCGCAGTTCGCGCCCGAGCTGAAGGCGGCTGTCCCGGTGTCGACGCAGCGCCTGTCGGAGCAGTGGAAGCGGCTGCTGGGATAGCTGGGGGGCAGAGCGACGAATCCAAGCATTACGTCGAAGCGGTCCCAATTGCCACTCATCCAATGTTTTTGATGATCCCTTGCAAGCTCCCCTCGGCGTGATCTGTTTTTGGTATGTAGCTGCTGGTGAACATCATGCCCTCGCGAGCGCTCGTTCGATCGCTGCTCTCCCTGGCGCTGGTTCTCGTGCCTTTGGCCGCTCGCGCGGACGCGCCCCCGAGCGGACCCAAGGCTCGACTCCAGCGCTCGGCCGACCGGGCCGTCGCGGAGGGCCAGCTCGCGGAGGCGCGGGACCTGTGGTTGCAGCTGTGGCAGCTCGAACCGTCGGAGAAGGCGGCGTGCAACGTCGGGCAGCTCTCGTTCCGGATCGGGGACATGCCCAGGGCCGCCGAGTTTCTCACGGCGTGTCTGGAGAGGACGCCGGCGCCGGCAGACGCCGGCGCGCGTGCGCGGTACCAGAGCCGAGCGCTGGATCTCGCGCGGGCGAAGCAGGCGGTCGGCGCGTTGACCTTCGCCGTGCCCCGGGGCGCGGAGCTGTCGGTCGACGGCCGGCCCGTGGGGCGGGCGCCGCTCGGCCGCGCGGTGTTCGTCGCGCCCGGCTCGCACCGCGTCCGGGCGGCGCTCGGCGAGGCGGCGCAGGAGACCGCCGTGGAGGTGCGCGCGGGGGACGCGCGCCAGGTCGTCCTCGATCCCACCGCGCCGGCGGACACCGGAGCGGCAGCGGCGCGCCCGCCGGCGCGGGTCGAGCCGGGCGCGGCGGCGCCGCGTCCACCGGCGCCGCGTCCACCGGCGCCGCGTCCACCGGCGGCGCGCCCGCCGGCGCGGGCCGAGCCGGGCGCGCCGCCGGGCGCGGGGCCCGCGCCGGGGCTCGTCCTGCTGGGCACCGTCGCGTCCGCCGGGTGCGTCACGCTCGGCGCGGTGCTGCTCGCGAGGTCGGGCGAGCACGAGCGCAGGTTCGACGACCTGCTCGAGCGCAACCACGGAGGCTACCGGATCGCCGGCCTGGAGCTCCAGCGCGCGCAGCGCGCCTACAGCGCGATGGAGCTCGCCCAGGAGCGCGCCGCGGTCGCGCTGACGGCCGGCGCGCTCCTGGCCACGGCGACGCTGTTCTACGCCTTCTACCCTCGGAGTACCCCGAGGAGCGGCGGCGCGAGGTTGACCGCGGTGGGGACGCGGCTCCACCTGGAGGCGGCGTGGTAGATGGGTCTGGGCTGGGATACCGGATCGTCGAGCGGCTGGAGGACCTCGGCCATGTGGACGTCTATGCCGCCGTCGATCGCGAGGGCAGGGACGCGCTGCTCTACCTGAGCGAGGCGGTGCCCGGCGGGTTCCGCGAAGGTCTCGAGCGGCTGCGCGCCGTGAGCCGGCGCATCGAGGAGGTCCCGCTGGTCCTCGACGGCGGCCTCGGGGACTCGTTCTGCTGGGCGGCGACGGAGCGGTACGACGGTCGGTCGCTGCGCGCCCTCCTCGAGGAGCGCCCCGGGAGCATCACGCCGCCGTGGGCGCTCTCGCAGGTCGCCGAGGTCGCCGAGGTCCTGAAGGTTGCGCACGCCGCGGGGGTCTTCCATGGGGACCTCTGCCCGGAGCGCGTGATCCTGCTCGACGACGGCTCCTTCAAGCTCACCGGCCTGGGTCTCGCGCAGCTCTTCGGGCTGAGCGCGGCGGACGCGGCGGAGGCGCCGGCCTACCGGTCGCCCGAGCAGCTCGCCGAGCCCGCGGTCCTGGACGAGCGGACCGACGTCCACGCGCTGGGCCTCGTGCTCTACGAGCTCATCGGGCTGCGTCGACCGTTCGCGGAGCGGGCGCCGGAGGAGCTCGTCCGCTGCATCCTGAACACCACGCCGCTGCCGCTCGAGACCTTCGTCCCCTTGCCGCCGCTTGTCGCGGCTGTCGTGAGGCGCGCGACCGAGAGGCCCCCGGAGGCCCGGTACCGCGACATGGCGGAGCTCATCGCGGCGCTGCACGGGGCGCTCGAGGGCTGGTGTCGCTGGCAAGGCGAGGTCGACCAGGGGGCCGGCCCCGGGGTGCGCCGCGCGTCGATGGCGTCGCGCGGCGGGAGATCGCAGCGTCCGGCGTCGCTGTCCGACGGGTTGGCGCGGCCCTCGGGCGAGCCTGGCCCGCGGTCTGGGGGCGCGACGCCGCACGACCGGCGGCCCGAGCCGGCGAGCGAGGAGGTGACGGAGCGGCCGCGCGACGTTTCCTCCTCGATCTCGATCTCGACCTCGACCGAGACTGCGCCGGCGCCCGGCGCGCAGGCGAACAGGCTGCCTTCGCCTCCCGGGAGGCGGACTCGGATTGCGCTCACGGTGGGAGCAGGCGGCCTGGTCCTCGCGGCGGCGGCGGCAGCGCTCGTCGGACGGCTCCATCTCGGCTCGCCGTCTGCGGCGCGCCCGCCGGCCGTCGCGCGGCTTCCGCGCGTCCTCGTGCTCGCTGCGCGCGCTGCACCGGGTCCCGGGGAGCTGGAAGGTGTCCCGAGGAAACGCCCCCTCCGCCCGAGGCCCGCGCTCCGGGCGAGTCCGGAGCCCACGGCCCCCGCGACTGCGGCGGCGCCGGTGCCGGCTCCACCGGAGCCGAAGGAGCCGGTGCCGCCGTGCAACGCGGACTGGTACGAGTGCGGGGCAAGCTGGCCCGACGCGCATTCCAGCACGTTCCGTTGAGGCCATCGACATTTCCAGCTTTTAGCAGGGCTTTCTGTCGATTTCTTACGCGCTTCTACGACTCCGGTGCTGTATAGGAGGAGCCGTGTAGAGGGCAGTCCGCGACCCTCGCTGGTCTCTGTGCCGGCGAGCGAAGGGTCGTGCCCGGAGGCTCTGTTCGCATGAATACGCTATTTCGCCGCGTGGTGCTCGCCGCGCCGGTGCTCGCTGGCGCCGCGTGGTTCGTGGGTTCTTGTGCCGGGGATTCTCCTTCTCTGGGAGGCTACTGCGAGGACGACGCCGACTGTCACACAGAGTACCAGGACATCCCCGGAGCGACCTGCGTCGGCGATCGTTGCCAGTGCGTCGATCCGGACAAGCATATCTGTTGCACGCCCAGCGAGGCGGCGGATCCGGATTGCCCTCTGTCGTGCAGGCCGTGCGCGGAGTGCGCTCCGGACACCAAGGGCTGCACGTCCGATGGCGGCGTCGACGCTGGCTGCAAGGGCGACGCGGAGTGCCCTGGGCCGCCGAGCCGCGCGTGCGGGGGCGGGCGGTGCGTCGAGGGCGCGTGCACCGTGGAGATCCGCCCCGGGCCGGTCGCCTCGCAGCGAAAGGGAGATTGCCGGCGGGTGGAGTGCACGGTCACTGGCGAGCTCATCGAGCTCGAGGACCCGTCCGACGTCTACGACGACGGCGAGCAGTGTACGTATGATAGCTGCGGCGAGGGCGGGCCGGTCAACAAGCCCCTGACCGAAGGCGCGAAGTGTCCGGACGAGCAACAGAGGATGTGCCATGTGGGCACGTGCGTGGCTTGCTACAGCGGCGACGTGACCATGAACGACTGTCCCAACAACCTGGCGTGCGACGGCGTGCTATGCGTGCCCTCCCATTGCATGAACAACGTTGTCGATGTCGCGCTCGGGGAGACCGCGAGGGACTGCGGCGGTCCGTGCCGCCCCTGCGCTGCCGGTGAAGCCTGCGGGAACAGCGCAGATTGCGAGGACAAGGTGTGCGACGGAGGTCGCTGTGCTGCGCCGACGTGCGAGGACGGCGCGCAGAACGGGGATGAAACGGGGGTCGACTGCGGGGTGTTCCCCTGCCAGCCCTGCGCGGCGGGTCAAGGCTGCAGGACGGGCGCGAGCTGCGAGAGCGGCGTCTGCTGGGCGGGCGAGTGCCAGCAGGCCTCGTGCGCTGACGGGGTGATGAACGCCGGCGAGACCGGCGTGGATTGCGGCGGAGGCTGCGCGCCCTGCGGGTGAGGTGGCGGGCTGGGATGCGGACGCGCACAGCGAGGCCTGGGTGCTCTGCTGGCCGTGCAGGCGGTCAGGACTGGGCAGCTCAGCTCGCCCTGGGCACCGGGAACGGTTCGGGCCAGGCTCCCAGCTGCTCCTCGGGAACCGGGAACGGTTCGGGCCAGGCTCCCAGCTGCTCCTCGGGAACCGGGAACGGTTCGGGCCAGGCTCCCAGCTGCCCCTCGGGAACCGGGAACGGTTCGGGCCAGGCTCCCAGCTGCCCCTCGGGAACCGGGAACGGTTCCGACCAGGCTCCCAGCTGCCCCTCGGGAACCGGGAACGGTTCCGACCAGGCTCCCAGCTGCCCCTCGGGAACCGGGAACGGTTCCGACCAGGCTCCCAGCTGCCTCTCGGGAACCGGGAACGGTTCCGACCAGGCTCCCAGCTGCCTCTCGGGAACCGGGAACGGTTCCGACCAGGCTCCCAGCTGCCCCTCGGGAACCTGGAACGGTTCGGGCCAGGCTCCCAGCTTGCCCCTCGGGAACCGGAAACGGTTCCGACCAGGCTCCCAGCTGCCCCTCGGGAACCGGGAACGGTTCCGACCAGGCTCCCAGCTGCCTCTCGGGAACCGGGAACGGTTCCGACCAGGCTCCCAGCTGCCTCTCGGGAACCGGGAACGGTTCCGACCAGGCCCGCCGCCCTCAGCCTTCGCCATGGCGGCGATCTCCCGTAGGACGGCGCTCGGGGCGCGCCCTTCGTTCTTGGCGATGGTCACGATGACCTCGGCCAACGGGACGAGCTCGACGACTTCACCCTGCCCTGAGCTCACGCGCGCGCTGGTTTATGCGGCCCTGGCATGCCGCTGGCAACAAAGTCCCGCGCGCGACGGAATGCGTCGCGTGGAGGTGGACCATGCACACCAGGATCGGCCTGACCCTGGCCGCGCTCATGGGGGCGTCGGCCTGCGGGGCACCAGACGAACCGAGCGACGCGGGAGCCGAGAGCGGCGGCGCGGAGGACATTCCCCCAGCGCTGCGCAGCTTCGAGGTAAGCCTCGACGAAGGGACGACGACCGAGAGCGTCATCCCGCAGATCCTCGAGGCCGGGCGGCCTGAACTCGCGGCAGCCTGCGCGGACCGTCCCGAGGCGCTGATCCGCATCTACAACCCACTGGATCCGGGCGCCTTCACGGACATGCCCTGCGCCGCGTCTCTCGGCGGCGCCGAGGCCGCCGAGGGCAGCGTCGTGCCAGCCTCTGCGGGCGACGAGCCGATCGAAGCGACTCAGCAGCGGTGGAGTCCGTTTTCGCTTGGGTGTGCGGCCTTCATCCTGGGCTCGACCCTCATCGCCACCCGCGAGATCTGCCCCAGGGCAACGAACCCGCGCGCCGCGAGGCATTGCAACCGCTGGTCGGACGTAGGCTTCGGCACACTCACGCTCATGTGCGCCTTCTTCTGACCGGAGGACGGCATGCACCCGATCCCGCGAACCCTGGGAATCTTCGCCTCCGGTGGCGCGCTGATCGCCGCCGCCCTCTCCGCGCCGTCGGAGCCGCACACATACTCGTGGGTGCACATCGGGCTCCCGCTCGCCCTGTATGTGTACGCCCGGTGCTGGCTAGACGAGGGTCGTGCCCGCGAACGGCGCGCCCGTGGGCTCAGGGACGAGGGGTAGCCGCGCCCGCCCGGATCGCCGCACGACCAGGCGCATCCTGGACGAAGCGCTCGGCGCGCGCCGCTCAATCGTAATGGATCAGGCGCGGCCAAGCTGCCGCCAAGGACACGCGGGGTCTCCGGCAGCGGTACACCCAGGACTCCGCCTCATAAGGCATGCACCATCCGCAGTCCAATGGAGTGACCGGCGTGACCTCTTCGAAGAGCGCCTCGAGCCGCCCTCGATGACGCGGAGAGACGACGACCAAAAGCACATCTCCGCTCGCACCGCGCGGGCCCCAGAGCCCGTAATTGTTGTGACCGCTGATGGCCCGCGGCAAACCTCGGCTCGGCCCCAGAAGATCGACGGTACCGGCCTCGCCGTAGTTGGCCGTGAAGATGCCGGCCCGCGAGCGCTCCTCTGGATCGAGCGTGGCGTAAGCGCGGGCGACCGCCGCGACCACCGCGTCCCAGCCGTGCATGTCCGCGTACAGCTGCGGGAGCGCTCCCACCTGTTTCTTTTCTTCGGTGGCCGGGGCGACGCCAAGAGCTTTCGCGTACGCGAGGTAGCGGTGCACCGACAGGATCGGCAACGCCAGAGGCGCCGTCGCGATTCCGCCGAGCGCGACCGCGACGATGACCAGCGGCTTCGCCCAGCGTTGACGGAGGCCGTCCACCGCGACCGAGCCCGCCGCGAGCAGCACCGTGTAATACGGAGCCAGGTAGCTCGCACGGCTCTTTCCGCTCAGGGCGAGCAGCGCAAAGATCGTCAGATACGCGATGGACACCGGACGCAGCCGACCCCGCGAAGCAATCCAGAGATAGCCGAGACCGGCCAGCCAGATCGGCGCATACAGCGGATGCATCATTTCGATCTGCTCGAACGAGAAGCCAGCCCAGGACACCTCCGCCATTTTCGACTGGGTGGCCCCTCGCAAGAACGCGGCCGTGGGCCAGCCATGCTTCATTTGCCAGAGCAGGTACGGCACGCCGCACGCCAGCGCGCCGAGGAGCGTCAGCCAAGGCGCGCGTGTTCGCAGCAGATCTCGGCGCGTCAGCAGGAGGCCGCCGCCCATGCCCGCGATCAACCAGAGCGCGCCGAGCTTGTTGAGCAGCGCGAGCCCGAGCGTCGCGCCAAGCGCCACCCAAGATCTGGAGTCGCCCTCTTGAAGCACGCGCACGAAGAACCAGGCGCTGGCGCCCCAGAGCGCCAGATCCAGCGCGTTCATGGAGTAAAATGAGCTGAGCCCCAGGTACACGGGCGCGAGCGCGGTCGTCAGCATGGCGAGCGCCTGCGCCGCGCGCCCGCCCCCCAGAGCGCGCGCCGTACACGCCGCGATCGCCACGGTGAGCGCATGCGCCAGCGCGGGCACCCATCGCAAGGCGATCACCGATTCGCCCAGCGTGCGGCTCACGAGCCACAACAGCGCGATCGACAGCGGCGGATGGTCGACGTAGCCGAAGTCGAGCTCCCGGGCGCAGGCCAAATAATAGAGCTCATCGCGAAAGTAGCCATATCCGGCCAAAAACGGCAGATGCATCAGCGCCGTCGCGACGGCGCCCACCAACGCTGCTCGGTTTACCTGATTGCGGCCCATGGGGCTAAGCATCCCAGGAACGTGGCGTCCGCAAGGTCGATCCTGCTGGTCCCCGTACCCGCCGACCGTGGCCGCGCAACCGGACACGCCGGCGAAGCCCCCGGCCCCTGCCTATCTCACCCCGCGAGCGGCGCCGAAAACGCCTGCTTCGCGGAGAGCAGCGCCTCGACGAAGGCCTCCCGCTCCTCGGGCAGCGGCGCCGCGATCCGCTCCCACGCCTCCTTGCGGTGGCTCGCCTTGACGAAGCGGAACGCCGCGGCGGGGCGGCTGCACGCCGTGGCGAGCCAGCGGCGCGCGTCCTCGAGCGGCTCCTTGGAGAGCGAGTCGCCGACGCCCATCTCGAACACCTCCGCCGGAGAATGGCTGTCCGCCCCGAAGACGAGCCGCCGAAACGCGCGGGTGGGGCAGGCGGCGCGCACGATCTCGAAGGCGACGCGCGGGAACGGGATCCCCACGACGAGCTCGGGGAGCCCGAACTTGGAATCGCCGTCGCCGAGCGCGATGTAGTCGGCGCACATCGCGAGCACCGCGCCGCCCGCGAGCGCGTGGCCGTGCACGGCGGCGGCGAAGGGCTTCGGGAAGCGGAACGCGGCGCCGAAGGCGGCGTCGAAATCGTCGAGGAAGCCCGCGAGCCGCGCTCGATCGAGCGACGCGACCTCGCGCAGATCGAGCCCCGCGGACAGGCACTTGCCGGCGCCGCGGACGAGGACGCCGCGCACGGCGCCGTCCTCCGCGAGCCGCCGGAAGACGTCGACCATCTCGCGGAGCACCGCCTGGCTCATCGCGTTGACCTTGGGTCGGTCGAGCACGACCTCGGCGACACCGCCGCTCTCGAGCACCTCGATGAATTGCATCGGGAGAGCATCGCGCACCGCCGATCACGGCGCAAGACCGCGCGCCCGGCGGCGATCCGACGGCCTCATCCACCCCGGTTACCCCGGCCATCCCCGGCCGCGCTCAGGGCGGTATCGCCCCCGCCGCCTACCGCGCCCGGACGAGCGGCGTGTCCACGAGGTGCTCGGACAGGAACCACACCTGCATCTCGTTGACGCGGACAATCTGGCTCACGAGCAGGTCGTTCGTCCCGTCGTCGCCGCCCTCCGCCGCCTTGCCGGCCGCCTCGCGCGCCTCGATCAAGATCTGCTCGTGCGCCTCGAGCAGCCGCGAGATCTGCACCGGCACCTCCTCGCGCCCCCGCGGCGGCCGCTCGATCTTCGACATCTCCGCGACGTCGTGCGCCATCGCGATCGCGATCCCCCCGAGCGTCTGCACCCGCTCGGCCAGGTCGTCGACGAGCTTCACCTGCTCCTCGTAGTGCTTGTCGAGCAGGAGGTGCAGCGAATAGAACGTCGCCCCGGATACCTGCCAGTGGTGCTTCTTGTACATGTCGCGCAGCACCATCGTGTCGCTCAGGATCTGATTGAGCGCCTTGACGCTCGCCGCGCGCACGTCGTCGCCGAGCCCGAGCGGATAGCGCGCCAGCGCCCCGTACGGCTGAATCTCCTCCCCGCGCTGGCGCAGGATGGGTTGCGCCTCGGGCCCTGGCCTGCCGTCCCTGGTCGTCTGCTCACGCAACTGAGTCATGGTCGCCATGATCGCTCCTCTCGCCACCCCACCTTCTTCGCGTTCGAGGCGCCGCGTGGCAACCCCTCCACCAGCGCCGCGAGGCCGCCCGTGCGCGCCTGCCGCGCTCACCCCGCCTGCCGCGCTCACCCCGCCTGCCGCGCTCACCCCGCCTGCCGCGCTCACCCCGCCTGCCGCGCTCACCCGCCTGCCGCGCTCACCCCACCTGCCCCGCGGCTCCCCTGCCCTGCGCTCTGTTTCGATGACATTTCCAGCGCGCGCCCGCACATGCGCGCTCGGCCGCCCCGGTCGGCTTTCCCCCCCCCCCGAGACGTACGCCGGCCCGGGCGCGGGCCCGCGCGGCGCGGAATGAGCACTGGACGCAGAGCTTGCCTCGCTGGCAGTCTGGCCGCCGGTGAGCACCCTCCCGGGGCGCTCGGTGAGCGATGCAGGCAGGAGACATCATCGACGGCCGCTTCTGCATCGAGCACCTGGCGGCCTCCGGCGGCATGGGCGCCGTCTACAGGGCCAGCGATCGAGAGACCGGCGAGGCCGTCGCCATCAAGCTCCTGACCACCGAGGGCGCCCCGCACCTCGGCCGCTTCGCGCGCGAGGCGCAGGCGCTCGCGGCGGCCCGCGTGCCCGGCGTCGTGCGCTACGTCGCGCACGGCACGACCGCGTGGGGGCAGCCGTACCTCGCCATGGAGTGGCTCGACGGCGAGACGCTCTCCGACCGCCTCACGCGCCAGGGCCTCACCCTCGAGGAGACCCTGGAGCTCGGCCTCCGCGTCGCGACGACCCTCGGCGAGATCCACCGGCTCGGCCTCGTCCACCGCGACCTGAAGCCGAGCAACCTGCTGCTCCAGGGCGGCGCGCTCGACCGCGCGAGCCTCATCGACTTCGGCCTCGCGCGCGCCGCCACCGACGAGCCGCTCACGGCCGCCGGCCTCGTCCTCGGCACGCCCGGGTACATGGCCCCCGAGCAGGCCCGCGGCGAGCTCAGCGCCGACGCCCGGGTCGACGTGTTCGCGCTCGGGTGCATCCTCTACCGCTGCCTCACCGGCCGCCCCGCCTTCCAGGGGAACGCCGGCCTCGCCGTGCTGATGAAGGTCCTCCTCGAGGACCCGCCCCGCGTGCGCGAGCTCCGGCCCGGCACCCCGGCCGCGCTCGACGACCTCGTCGCCCGCATGCTCGCGAAATCGCCGCAGGACCGGCCGGCCGACGGCGACGCCGTCGCGGCCGAGCTCGCCAGGATCGACGCGCCCGAGGGCAACCTCGGGGGGCCGCGCTCCTTCCCGCCGCGGGCCGTGGAGCTCACGACCGGCGAGCGGCGCGTGATGTGCCTCGTGGTCACCCGCGAGCCGCCCGCCGAGGGCGACGGCGCCGAGGAGCCGCGCCGCGCGCAGCTCTGGCAGCTGCACGACGTGGCCGAGCAGTACCGCGGCGAGCTCGAGCTCGTCGAGGGCCGCTCGCCGCTCATCGTGCTGTCGGGCGCGGGCACGCCGACCGACCTCGCGGCGCGCGCCGCCCGGTGCGCCCTCGCGCTGAAGGAGCTGCTCGGCGGCGCGCCCGTCGCGCTCGCCACCGGCCGGGCGGAGCTCTCGGCGCGCGTGCCCGTCGGCGAGCTCATCGACCGCGCCTTCCAGATGCTCGCGGCCGACGACGGCCGCTTCCCTCTCGCGGGCGTCCGCATCGACGAGGTCACCGCGGCCCTCATCGGCGCCCGCTTCGACGTCTCCGAGGACGCCGCCGGCCGCGTCCTCCACGGCGCGCGCGACGAGCGCACCGCGCAGCTGCTCGGCAGGCCGACCACGTACGTCGGCCGCGAGCGCGAGCTCGCGATGCTCCTCGCGGAGGTCGATCGCTGCATCGACGAGGGCGCCGCCGGCGCCGTGCTCGTGACCGCCGAGGCGGGCATGGGCAAGTCGCGCCTGCGCCAGGAGCTCATCCGCAAGCTCCGCGAGCGCGGCGATCGCATCGAGATCTGGATCGGCCAGGGCGACCCCATGGGCGCGGGCTCGGCCTTCGGCCTGCTCGCGAGCGCCCTCCGCCACGCCCTCGGCGTCGCCGACGGCGAGCCGCTCGAGGCGCGGCAGCGCAAGATCCGGAGCCGCGCGGAGCAGCACGACGGCCTCGACGCCGCCCGCGTCGCGCCGTTCCTCGGCGAGCTCGTCGGCGCGCCGTTCCCCGACGAGCACGACGTGCAGCTCAGGCTCGCGCGGCGCGACGCCGTGCTGATGGGCGACCAGCTCCGCCTCGCCTGGGAGGCCTTCCTCGGGGCGGCGTGCCGCGCGGGGCCCGTGCTCCTCGTGCTCGAGGACCTCCAGTGGGGCGATCTCCCCACCGTCACGATGGTGGAAGAGGCGCTGCGGAAGCTCAAGGACGCGCCGCTGCTCGTGCTGGCGCTCGGGCGGCCCGACGTGCGCCGGCTCTTCCCGGAGCTCTGGGAGGGCCGGCTCGCGCACGAGCTGCACCTCTTGCCGCTCCCGCGCCGGGCGAGCGAGCGGCTCGTGCGCGAGGCGCTCGGCGCGCACGCGCGGCACGACCTCGTGGCGCGCCTCGTCGAGCGCGCGGACGGCAACGCGTTCTTCCTCGAGGAGCAGATCCGCGCCGCCGCGGAGGGCAAGAGCGAGGGCCAGCCGGAGACGGTGGTGGCCATGGTGCAGGCGCGGCTGGAGACGCTCGACGCCGAGGCGCGGCGGCTCCTCAGGGCGGCGAGCATCTTCGGCGAGACGTTCCGGGCGAGCGCGGTCGCCGCGCTGCTCGGGAGCGTCGACATCGCGCCGCTCCTCTCGGAGCTGCTCCGGCGCGAGGTGATCGTGCGGCGGGGCGAGGGGCGGCAGCGCGACGACGCGGAGTACTGCTTCCGCCACGCGCTCGTGCGCGAGGCCGCCTACGGCATGCTGACCGCGCGCGACCTCCGCATCGGCCACGCGCTCGCGGGCGGCTTCCTCGAGGCGGCCGGCGAGGGCGATCCGCGGGTCCTCGCCGAGCACTTCGAGCGCGGCGAGGAGCCCGAGAAGGCCGCCGAGTGGTACCTGCGCGCGGCCGACAAGGCGCTGCGGGGAAACGACCTCGCCGCGGCGATCGCGTGCGCCGAGCGCGGCATCGCCTGCGGGCCCGGGGAGGCCGCGGTGGGCGCGCTCCGCCTGGTCGAGGCCGAGGCGCTGCTCTGGCGCGGGGAGCCCGCCCTCGCCGAGCAGCGCGGGCTCGAGGCGACGCGGCACCTCGCGCCCGGCTCCGTGGCCTGGTTCTCGGCGTTCACGCAGCTCGCCGGCGCGGGGCACAAGCAGGGTCAGTACGAGCGCGTCGAGCGCTGGATGATGGTCGTCCTCGACGCCGAGCCCCTCGAGGGCGCGCGCGTCACGAAGAACGCCTGCCTGCTCGAGGGGGCGATCGTGCTCCTGCTCGGCGGCCGCTACGCGCGCGTCGACGCGCTGATCGACGCGGTCGAGCAGGCGACGGAGGACGCGTCGGCCGCGGATCTGCTGATCGAGGCGAAGCTCCTCTACCTGCACGGGCTGCTCCGGCAGCACAACGGCGATCCGAGCGCCTGCATCGCGAGCATGAGCGCGGCGCTCGCCGCCTTCGAGGACATCGGCGATCGCCGCGAGGCGTGCCGGGCGCGGCTCAACATGGGCCTGTGCTACGTGCAGTTCGGGTACTTCGAGGCGGCGGCGGAGGTCCTCCGCGCCGGGCTCGAGGAGGCGGAGCGGATGGCGCTCGACGATCGGGTGCCGAACGCGCTGCAGAACCTCGGCCTCGCGCTGGCCCACTCGGGCCAGGTCGACGCCGCCAAGGCGGCCCTGCGGAGCTCGATCGAGGCGCTGGAGCGCCGCGGCGACCGGCGCCGGGAGTGCGAGAGCCGGCTCCAGCTCGCGCGCGTGCTGCTCCTCGCGGGCGAGCCCGCGCTCGCCGAGGTGGAGTCGCGGGCGGCCGAGGCGCTCGCGCGGGACGTGCCCGAGCGGCTCCCTGCGGCGATCGCGACCCGCGCGCGCGCCCTGCTCGAGCTCGGACGCGCCGGGGAGGCGCTCGCGGCCACGACCGAGGCGCTGTCGCTGCTCGAGTCGGACCGCCGCGAGCGCGAGGAGGAGGGCTTCCTGGTGCGCCTGGTCCACGCCGAGGCGCTCTCGGCGACCGGCCAGGCGGCCGAGGCCAAGGGCGCGATCGCGCTGGCCCGCAACGGGCTGCTCGTGCGGGCCGGGAGGATCGGCGATCCGGTCTGGCGCGAGCGCTTCCTGAGCGACGTGCCGGATCACGCGCGGATCCTCGCGCTCGCGCGCGAGTGGCTGGACGAGGTCGCTCGCTGAGGCGCCTGCGGCCGCGGAGCGCCTGCGGCCTCGTGGAGAAAGGCCTGCGCGGCGCGCGGGGAAGCACGTATCCGGCGGTGACTTCGGCCCGCGGCCGGTGTTTTGTCGCGCTGGACGGCCGATATCGCAAGTAAGCTGAGCGTCTTCCTCTGACCTCGTGATTGATGCAGGGAGGCAGCTCCATGATCCGGTCGTCTGTCGTTCTGATTCCTCTCGCGGCCCTCGCCGTGGCCGTCTCGTGCAGCAGCAGCAACGATGAGGGCCGGCCTCCGACCCAAGGAAACCTCCCCACGGGGAGCGTCACGACCGGCACCGGCGGGCAGGGCAGCGGCACCGGCGGGCAGGGCAGCGGCACCGGCGGAGACGGCGGCGGCACCGGCGGAGACGGCGGCGGCACCGGCGGACAGGGCGCGGGCGGCGGTGTGCCCTCGCCGGGCTGTACCAACGGCGTGAAGGACGGCGGCGAGACCAGCATCGACTGCGGCGGCGGCGACTGCGCTCCCTGCCCCGCGGGCCAGGCGTGCGCTGCGCCGACGGACTGCTTCTCACGGCGTTGTGAGGAGAGCGCCGGCGGCGGCACCACGTGCGCGGAGGCGCAGTGCGACAACGGCGTGAAGGACGGCGACGAGACCAGCATCGACTGCGGCGGCGGCGCGGCGCCGCGCGGCGACAACCCGGCGTGCCCGCCCTGCGCGGACCTCCTGGACTGCGCGGTGAGCTCGGATTGCGAGTCGCTGAGCTGCGTTGGCGGCAAGTGCCTGACGGCGAGCTGCAGCGACAAGGTGAAGAATGGCGACGAGACCGGCGTCGATTGCGGCGGGCGCTGCGCCGGCTGCGCGCCCGGCGAGGCATGCCGCCTGTCGACCGACTGCCGCGAGCGCGTCTGCGCCAATCAGATCTGCCAGATGGAGAGCTGCAGCGACGGGGTGAAGAACGGCAAGGAGACCGACGTCGACTGCGGCGGGACGTTGTGCAGCACCAAGTGCCCTGCGGGGCAGCAGTGCACGCGCCGCGAAGACTGCGTGACGGACGTCTGCAACAGCACGACCCGTCTCTGCGCCTGCCCCGACGGGATGTTGATCGCGCCCGTGGCGGGCGGCGGGAACTACTGCATCGATCAGTACGAGGTGACCAAGAAGGAGTACAACGCCTTCCTGGGGGCGAGCCCGATGCTCGCCGGCCTGCCGGCCGAGTGCTCCGGGAACATCTACCAGCCCTCGGACGGGTGGCCCTACAGCGAGGAGAGAGCGCCCGTCAACTATATCGACTGGTGCGACGCTTACGCGTACTGCATGTGGCGGAGCAAGCACCTCTGCGGCAAGATCGGCGGTGGAGCGAGCTCGCCCGCCGATCTCGCGAACGCCGCGCAAAACGAGTGGTACAACGCGTGCTCTGGCCAGGGGGTGAACGAGTATCCCTACGGCCACGCGTATGCGCCGAGGTGCAAGGTCAACGATCCCGACGGCGCGTTCGCCCTGAAGTCCGTGGGTCCCGCCCCGATCCCGCCGGTGACGATGTGCGAGGGCAGCGTGACGGACCTCTATCACATGAGCGGCAACGTGGCCGAGTGGGAGAACTCCTGCGACGCGGAGGGCAACTGCCTCATCCGCGGCGGCTCGAGGGCGTCCGAGCCGGACGCGGACGATGTCGCGAAGGGCTCGCTCAAGGCGGCCAGGTGCGATGCGCGCTCGTACGCGCCCCGGCGCGACGACACAAACCCGGACATCGGCTTCCGCTGCTGTCTCTGAGGGATCGAGCCTGACGGCGCACAGGGCAGCGCGCCCGACCGGGCGGCGGCGCTGGCGAGCGCCGCCGCCGCTCGCGCATGCTCAATCCGCCGCTTCGGGATCGCAGCCGTAAAGGACGTCGATGGCCGCCCCGGCGTCGGCCTGGACCGCCTGGCACGCGTCGGGGCAGAGCTTGATCATGTCGTCCTCGATGAAGAACGAGCCCGCGGCGCACGCCGCTGCGTTCGGCACCTGACGGAACGACCGCGGCTCGCCCCCCTCGCCCGGCGTGTACTGGACGACCACGGTCTTGAGGTCGATGACCTCCCCCGGCGGCGAGTCCGGCACCGCAAACTCGCACTCGACCACCGCGCCGGTGATGACGCCCTCCGCGATCGCCTGGAACACCATGTCATAGGAGCTCGTCTGGCAGAGCGGGAACCTGAGGCCGCCGGTCCTCTTGCTGAGCGTCTGGTAGCCCGTGCCCGGCGCCACGGCGGTGCCGCACGTCTCCTCGACCACATCGCCGTCGGGCCCGTAAGCGTCCGTGGCGGGCGTGTTCTCGCGGAGCCCGACGATGCTGTGGAAGACGTAGTTCGGCGCGGTGACGTCGCCGAAGACCACCGGATCCAGGCCGAACAGCAGCTCTTCGAAGTCGTCGGCGACATCTTCCAGGGGCTGCCTCGTGTCGTCGATATAGATGTTGCGCGGGAGGTGCGTCGACTGGCAACCCACGTGATCGTCGGTGATCACCGTGATCACCTTGAGCGAGTCCTCGCGCACCCACTCGGACCAGCCGGACGGCGCGACGCCGTGCTGATCGGGCAGGCCGCCGTTGTAGCTGCCGAGCAGGACGCAGAGCGCGTCGTTGCTCCTGATCTCGTGGCTGTATTGGTAGAAGACGGGCGGGTTGTTCCCGGGCGCCGCCGGGACCGGGTCGCAGCTCACCGCGCTGAGCGGGGCGCCGACGCAGATCGAATCGTCGACCTGCGCGGTGCCGTGCGCGGAGATCATGATGACGCGGTAGTCGATGCCGCTCGCGCCGATGATCGCGGCGAAGCTCTCGTTGATGTTGTTCTGCACGCTGATGATCTCGTTCGCCATGCTGGGCGAGTTGTCGATGACGAACACGATATCGACCGGCCGCTTCGTGAGCGTTGCCTCGGCGACCGTGGCGGCACACGCCGTGTCCGGCGTGACCGGCGGCGCGCCTCCCGTGTTGTGGCCGGAGCCCGCGCCGATCTGGTCGTCGCCCCCGTCGCCGCCGCCGCCAGCGGTCCCACCGGCGCCCCCGTCGCCGCCGCCCGCGCCGCCGCCGCCACCGACGTTCGCTCCAGCCGCCGCGCCGCCCTCGCCTTCCGCTCCGGAGCTGCAGGAGCACCCCGCGGCGCCGGTGATCATCAGAACACCCAACCCAAGAAGCGGAACCAACATGGTAGACCGGGAGAGCTTCACATGAACCTCGACCGCTAGGGCGCAAGAACGCGCTATATCAGATTGCACAATTGCAACGAGATGTGGTGGTGAATTTGACCTGAACGCGATTTTTTCTCGCTGGCTGCTCGCTCGCTGGGTCGTGTGAGGGTCGTTGTGCGCTGTGCGCGGCGCGCCGCGCGCTCTTCCAGACCCGATGTGCTGCGGTCCGGGTCGAGGCTCCGCTTCATGCGCGTTCGCGCAAAGCACGCACGTCCGGGCGCGCGGGCGCACATCGGTCCACGGACCGGCGCAGTCCACGTCCGCCGCGGCGCCGGATCGGGGCGCCCCCGCGGCACCCCGGCGGCGCCACGACGCGTCGCATCATCGCCTGTGCCGCTCCTCCGAGCTTCCGCGCGGGCTCGATGGTCTCTGCACAATGCGCCCCTAGGATGCAGGGATGAGCCTACGTCATGACTTTCCCCCGATCGGCATCGATGCGATCGCCCTCGCCGTCCCTCGTCGCTACGTCGAGCTCAGCGAGCTCGCCGAGGCCCGGGGCGTCGCGCCGTCCAAGTACCTGACCGGCCTGGGCACCCGCCGGATGGCGATCGCTGCGCCCGACGAGGATCCGATCACCCTCGGGGCCAACGCGGCCCGCCGCCTGTTCCAGCGCTCGGGCGCGAGCCCCGCGGACATCGGCCTCTGCGTCGTGGGCACCGAGACCGCCGTGGACCACTCGAAGCCGGCGGCCTCCTTCCTCCACGGCCTGCTCGGGCTGCCCAGCGCGTGCCGGGTCTTCGAGGCCAAGCACGCCTGCTTCGGGGGCACCGCCGGCCTGCTCAACGCGGTGGACTGGATCGCGTCCGGCTCGGCCCGCGGCCGCGCCGCCCTCGTCGTCTGCTCGGACGTGGCGCGCTACGCGCTCGGCTCGGCGGGCGAGCCGACCCAGGGCGCCGGCGCCGTGGCGCTGCTCGTGCGCGAGCGCCCGCGCCTCGTCGAGATCGAGGTCGGCAAGACCGGCACCTACGCGCGCGACGTCTACGACTTCTGGCGGCCGCTCCACCACAAGGAGGCGCTCGTCGACGGCCACTTCTCGGTGCAGTGCTACCTCGACGCCCTCGCCGGGGCTTACGCCGAGTGGCGCCTCGTCGCGGGCGACGGCGAGCCGCTCGCGCGCACCTGCTACCACGTCCCCTACGGCAAGATGGCCCGCAAGGCCCACCGCCACCGGCGGCTGATGGACGGCCTGACCGAGCAGGCCGCCGACGAGAGCTTCGCCGTCGAGGTGGAGCCGTCGCTCGATTTGCCGGCGCGCATCGGCAATATCTACACGGGCTCGCTGTACCTCGCGCTCGCGTCGCTGCTCAACGCGGAGGCGCGCGCCCTGGAGGGGCGGCGCGTCGGGCTGTTCAGCTACGGGTCGGGCTGCTGCGCCGAGTTCTTCGCGGGCAGGGTCCGGCCGGAGGCCGCCGCGCTCGTGGCCGACCTCGCGATCGACGCCCCGCTCGACGGGTGCCGCCACGCCTCGGTCGCCGAGTACGAGGCGCTGCGCCGGAGCGACGAGGACGCCGACCGGCGGCCGGCGCCGGAGGACGCGGAGCGCGGGGGCGCGAGCCTGGACCGCCGGGTCGTGTACCTGGGGCTCGATTCGAGCGAGCGGCGCGTCTACGCGAACGAGTGAGCGCCGGACGCGGACGCCGGGCGGCGGCCGGCGCGCTGGGGGCCGGCCGCCGCCCGGCGCGCTGCCCCCAGCGCGCCGGGCGGGGGCGGCCGGGGCGGCTCAGTCGGCCGGCAGCTCCTTCGCCTTCACGGTGAAGAGCTCCGCCCCGCCGGCCGCCGCGACGACGACCCGCAGCGTGCCGGAGGGGACCGCCCTCTTCATGTCCGCGGCGACCGCCTGCGTGACGGGCGAGAGCGGGGCGATGATCTCGGCCAGCGCCGCGCGCGACATCACGCCGGCCAGGACCGGCGCGCGCACGCCGGAGGCCAGGGCCGAGCGGAGCGTGCGCTCGGGCTCGAGATCCGGGTCGCGCTCCTGCAGGCCGATCGCGATGAGATAGCCTGTCGGCTCGCGCAAGGAGAGGAGATAGCCCGAGAGCGACGACACGGCGCTGCGCGGGGGCATGCTCCGCAGCAGGCGCCCGAGCTCAGGGCGGTGATCGTCGAGCAGCTCGGCGCGCTCGTCGTGATCAGAAGACATGCGCCACCTGCCCTTTCTTCTCAAGGGCGGTCGTGGGGAGATCGCGATTCAACCGGATTTCCGTCGCTGCGAGTTTCATGGCCGTGTGCCTCCAGCGAGGGCTCGTGCCCTCGCTGTTGTTTGTTCCGGTCACCCCGCCGCGCGTGTCATGGAATCGGACGCGGCGCCGCGAAATCCCCCCGCCCGCGTCAGCGCGCCGGCGACGCCCCGCGCGCCGCGGCGGGCTCCGCGCGGCCGGCCAGCGAGAACAGCATGTAGAGCCCTCCCGAGACGAAGAACCCCACGAACCACGCGTACGTGTAGATCGCGCGCATCACCTCCGGGACGCCGTCCTTCATCGACGGGATCGCCTCGGCAAGGAAGCCGGGCAGGTTGATGAGCACGCCGACCGCGAGGGCGGCCATCGCCCGCCAGTTCACCCCGCCCTGGTACTCGTAAGCCCCGCCGCGCCGGTACAGGTCGCCCACCTCGAGCTGCGTCCTCCGGAGGAGGAAGTAATCGGCGATCATGATCCCGCCGATCGGCCCGAGGAGCGCCGAGTAGCCGACGAGCCACGTGAAGATGTACCCCTGCGACGACTCGATGAGCTTCCACGGCAGGATCACCGCGCCGAGGACGGCGGTGATCACGCCGCCCGCCCGGGCCGAGATGCGGTGGGGCGCGAGGTTGGAGAAGTCGTTGGCCGGCGAGACGACGTTGGCGGCGAGGTTCGTCGAGAGCGTGGCGACCGACACGCCCACCATCGCGAGGACCATGATGAACGCGCCGCCGATCCGGGCGAGCAGCTTCACCGGATCCCAGATGAGCTCCCCGAAGATCACCGGCGTGGCCGAGGTGACCGCGACCCCGATGAACGAGAACAGCACCATGGTCGCCGGCAGCCCGAGCGCCTGGCCGATCGCCTGATCGCGCTGGCTGCGCGCGTACCGCGTGAAGTCCGGGATGTTCAGCGAGAGCGTGGCCCAGAACCCGACCATCGCGGTGAGGCCCGGCGCGAACACGCTGAGGAGCTGCCCCTCGGGGATCTTCGACGGCTGCGACAGCATCGGGCCGAACCCGCCCGCGCGGACGTACGCCCAGCCGAGCATCACGAGCCCCATCACGATGAGGAACGGCGCCGCCCACGTCTCGAGGAACTTGATCGACTCCGTCCCCTTCAGGATGAAATGGAGGTTGATCGCCCAGAAGACGGCGAACCCGAGGAGCTCGCCGGGGTGGATGCCGATCGCCCCCTTGAACGCCGCCGAGGTGAGCGGCGCCTCCGCCGAGGGCAGGAGCGCGACGAGGAGCTGCCACAGCGCCTGCCCGCCGAGCCACGTCTGGATGCCGAACCACCCGCAGGCGACCAGCGCGCGCAGCACCGCGGGCACGTTCGCGCCCGTCACGCCGAACGACGCGCGGGCGAACACCGGAAACGGGATGCCGTACCGGGTGCCCGCGTGGGCGTTCAGGATCATCGGCAGGAGCACGATGACGTTGCCGAGCGCCACGCACGCGAGCGCCTGCTGCCAGCTCATCCCCTGATCGATGAGCCCGGAGGCCATCGTGTACGTCGGGATGCAGACCGCCATCCCGATCCACAGCGCCGCGAAATGCCCGACCTTCCAGGTGCGCGCCGCCTCCGGCGTGGGCGCGAGATCTTCGTTCGTCAGCGACATCGAGGCTCCTCCCTGCGAGCTCCGCCGGCGCGTGCGCGTTCGCGATCGTCGCGGGCTCCAGGCCGGCGGGTCAGGAGCCCGGGATCAGGAGCTCCGCGCGCGGGCGGTCGCTTCCAGCCCGCCAGGCACGAAGTCCGTCCCCTTCTGGACACGGTCGTTCCACGTCTCAGGCGGCCTGCCTGAAGGCACCTCCCTCATCGTGATGCACCCCGACACAGGGCACACCAGCGCGCACAGGTTGCAGCCGATGCACTCCTCCTCGTCCACGAACGGGACGCGCGACGGCGCTGCGGCGCCGCTCGGGTCCGCCGTCACCGGGCGATCCGGGACGACCTTCGGGATGTGCGTGTGGCCCGCCGCGCGCGCCTCCGCCTCCGTCCTGCCCGGCAGGTGGATGCACTGGTGCGCCCCGTCCATGCAGGCGACGTAACAGAGCTGGCAGCCGATGCACTTCTCGGCGCTGATCTCCGCGACCACCCGGTACGAGAGATCGAGCTCGCCCCACTCCTGCACCTGCGGGATCGCCCTGCCCCGGAGCTCGCTCACCGAGCGCATCCCGTGCTCGTCGAGCCAGTCGCCGAGCCCCTCGATCATCTCCTCGACGATGCGGTAGCCGTAGTGCATCACCGCGGTGCACACCTGCACGCTCGTCGCGCCGAGCGCGATGAACTCCGCGGCGTCGCGGGCGCTCGAGATGCCGCCGATGCCCGAGATGGGCAGCCGGGCGATCTGGGGGTGGCGCGCGAGCTGGCTCAGGAGATGCAGCGCGATCGGCTTGACCGCGGGCCCGCAGTAGCCGCCGTTCGTCGACGCGCCGCCGACCCGCGGCAGCGGGACCATCCGCTCCAGATCGACGCCCATCAGCGACTTGATCGTGTTGATCAGCGAGATCCCGTGCGCCCCGGACCGGAGCACCGCCTCGCCCGGCTCGAGGATGTCGCCGACGTTGGGCGTGAGCTTCACGATGACCGGCGTCGTCGCGAACTCGACGGCCCACCGCGCGATCTCCTGGAGGACCGCCGGCTCGTTGCCGACGGCCGAGCCCATGCCGCGCTCGCACATCCCGTGCGGGCAGCCGAAGTTGAGCTCGAGCCCGTCGGCGCCCGTGTCCTCGGCCTTGCGGATGATCTCGCGCCACTCGTCCTTCGTCTCGACCATGAGCGAGGCGATGAGCGCGTGGCCCGGGTAGCGCCGCTTGACCTCGCGCATCTCCTTGAGGTTCAGGTCGAGCGGGCGGTCGGTGATGAGCTCGACGTTGTTGAGCCCCATGAGCCGCATCGTGCCGTAATCGATGCCTCCGAAGCGGCTCGACACGTTGACGATCGGGTTTCCGAGCGTTTTCCAGACGGCGCCGCCCCAGCCGGCGTCGAAGGCGCGCCGGACCTGATCGCCGGTGTTCGTCGGCGGCGCCGAGGCGAGCCAGAACGGGTTCGGGCTCTTGATCCCGGCGAAGTCGATAGAGAGGTCGGCCATCGCTCAGCTCCCTTGCGGTGCGGGCCCGGGCGCCGCGCCGCCCGCCCGCGTCATCAAAGCTTCGTGCATCGCGCGCGCGGCGATCTTGGCCTCGGCGACCGCGTTGACGACCTCCTTGCCGCCGTTCACGCAGTCGCCGCCGCTGTAGACCTTCGGGTTGCCCGTGCGGTGCGTCGCCGGGTCGACCACCACGCGCCCCCGCGCGTCGAGCGAGACGCCCTCGAACGCGAGCGCCACCCGCGTCGCCCGGCTCTGCCCGATCGCGACCGCGACGAGGTCGGCCGGCACGAGCTCCTCCGCGACCGGCGCCGGGCCCTGCGCCCCCCGCCGCGCGTCCGCGGGCGCGACCCGCAGCGCGACGACCCGCCCGCCCTCGCGCACCACCTCGACCGGCACCCGGTTCTCGACGAGCCGCGCCCCGGCGACGCGCGCGCCCTCCAGCTCGTGCGCGTAGCCCGACATCTCGGCCTCGGAGCGGCGGTACACGATCGCCACGTCGACCCCGAGCAGCGCGAGCTCGTGCGCGACGTCGAGCGCCGTGTTGCCGCCGCCGACCACGGCCGCGCGCCGCACGCCCGCGAGATCGAGGCGCGGATCGGCCTTGAGCCGCTCGATGAACGCGGTCGCGCCCACCACGCCCTCGCCGTCCTCCCCGGGGATGCCGAGGCGCGCGTCGGCGCCGAGGCCGAGCCCCAGGAAGACCGCGTCGTAGCCCGCGATCAGGTCGCCTGCCGACACCTCGCCCGGCGCGGCCGCCCGCTCGACGACCGAGACGCCCGTGCGGAGCTCGACGTCCCCGAGCGACAGCACCCACTCGAGCTCGCGGAGCGCCTCGTGGCCCTTCATCTTGTAGGGCGCGATCCCGAGCGTGTTCAGGCCGCCGGGGATCGACTTCCGCTCGAAGATCACGGCGCGGTGCCCCTCGAGGGCGAGGTAGCCCGCCGCCGCGATCGACGCGGGCCCCGCGCCCACGAGCGCGACGCGCTTGCCCGTGGGCGGCTTCGCCCGGAAGAGCCGCGGATCGCGCGCGAGCGCCGACTCGACCGCGTAGCGCTGGAGTCGGCCGATCGCGATCGGCGCGCGCCCCCACGCGTTGTAGACGCAGTCGCCCGCGCAGAGCACCTCCACGGGGCACGCCTGCCCGCACGACTGGCCGAGCAGGTTGGCCGTGAGGATGGTGCGGGCGGCGCCCTTCACCTGGCCCGTCGCGATCTTCCGGATGAAGCTCGGGATGTCGATGGAGGTCGGGCACGCCCTTACGCAGGGCGCGTCGACGCAGTAGAGGCACCGGTTCGCCTCGGCGATCGCCTCGGCCTCGGTGTAGCGCGGGCTCTTGTCCTCGAATCGCTCTTCGATCCGGCCGGACGGGAGGGGTGAGGGGCGGCTTGGGTCTCGGGTCATGGTCGTGCTCGCGCGCTCCGGCGGCCTCGGATCACGCGGCCCGTGAGCCCTGGATCGGGCCGAGCCGCCGCGGCAGGTAGCGCCCGGCGCCGCGCTCCACGTCGAGCTTGCCGTCCGCGAACTGGACCCGGCCGTTCACGATGACATGCGTCGGCCTCCCCTTCACCTCGAACCCCTCGAAGATGCTCCGGTCGCACCGGTGGTGGTGGGTCTTCGCGGAGATCGTGCTCGTCCCCTTCGGGTCGAAGACCACGAGATCCGCGTCGCCGCCGGGCACGATCGAGCCCTTGCGCGGGTACAGCCCGAAGATCTTGGCCGGCTGCGTGGAGACGAGATCGACGAAGCGGTGGACGTCGATCCGCCCCTCGAGCACCCCGTAGGTCCAGAGCAGGGCGAGCCGGTTCTCGATGCCGGCGGCGCCGTTCGGGATCTTCGAGAAGTCGTCCTTGCCCATGTCCTTCTGGCCGACCTGGTTGAAGGGGCAGTGGTCGGTCGCCACGGTCTGGATGAGCCCCGTCGAGAGCGCGGCCCAGAGCGCGTCCTGGTGCCCCTTCGGCCGGATCGGCGGGCTCATCACGTACGCCGCGCCCTCGAAGCTCGGCTTGTCGTAGACCGAGTCGTCGAGCAAAAGGTACTGGGGGCACGTCTCGGCCATGACCACCTGGCCCCGGCTCCGCGCCTCGGCGACCGCGGCGAGCGCCTCCTTGCAGGTGAGGTGGACGATGTAGATCGGCTCGCCGAGCACCCGGGCGAGCATGATCGCGCGCCCCGTCGCCTCCCCCTCGATCGGCGAGGGGCGGCTCTCCGCGTGGTACCGCGGGTGGGCCTTGCCCTCCTTCAGCAGCTTCTTCTGGAGCGCGACGACCGCGTCGCCGTGCTCGGCGTGGACGGTGACGAGCGCCCCGAGCCCCTTGGCCGCCTCCATCACCTGGATGAGCTCCGGGTCGTCGACGCCGATGGCGCCGCGGTAGGCCATGAAGGTCTTGAACGACGGGATGCCGCGCTCGCGCGCGCAGACCGCCATCTCCTTGAGCGTCTCGTCGCCGAACCAGGTGACGGCCATGTGAAAGGCGTAATCGGCCACCGCCTTCTTCGCCTTCTCGTGCCACATCGCGAGCCCGTCGAGCAGCGATTGCCCGCGGCTCGGGATCACGAAATCGATGATCGACGTCGTGCCCCCGGCGACGCCCGCCGCGGTGCCGGTCTCGAAGTCGTCCGAGCTCTCCGTCCCCATGAACGGCAGCTCCATGTGCACGTGGGCGTCGACCCCGCCCGGGAAGACGAGCTGCCCCGAGGCGTCGATCACCGTATCTCCCGCGCGCTCCTTCGCGAGCCCCGCGCCGACCGCGGCGATCTTCCCGTCCTCGCAGTAGACGTCGCCGACGAACCGGTCGCTCGCTGTGATGATCTCGCCGTTCTTGATCAGGATGCCCATGTTGCTTCTCCGCGGGTGCGCGCCGGGCGGCGGGCCCCCTCCGGGGGGCGGCGCCGCCGTGGCGAGGGAAACGCCGGGGGAGCGTGCCGTCCGCGACCAGCGCCCCGGCGCTGCTCCTGGCTTCGCGGTGGACTTCGCATGGACCGGCTAGCGACCTCCGTCGCCTCGCCGCGGCCGGCGGCCCTCAAGGCAGCTGCTTCGTGAGCTCACCGTAGCTCTCGGGCCGGCGATCCCGGTAGAACTGCCATGTCCTCCGGACCTCCTCGATCAGGTCGAGGTTCATCTCGGCGACCACGAGCTCGTCCTGGTCCTCGCTCCCGGTCGCGAGGAAGGTGCCCCTCGGGTCGCAGAAGTAGCTCGTGCCGTAGAACTTGCCGATGTTCCACGGCGCCTCGGTGCCGACGCGGTTCGAGGCGGCGATGAAGTAGCCGTTGGCCACGGCGTGCGCGGGCTGCTCCAGCTTCCAGAGGTACTGGGAGAGCCCGGCGACCGTCGCCGACGGGTTCCACACGATCTCGGCCCCGTTCAGGCCGAGCAGCCGCGCCCCCTCCGGGAAGTGGCGATCGTAGCAGATGTACACGCCGATCCGCGCATACCGCGTCTGGAACGTGGGATAGCCGAGGTTCCCCGGCTTGAAGAAGAACTTCTCCCAGAACCCGTTCGTGTGCGGGATATGCGTCTTCCGGTACTTGCCGAGGTACGTCCCGTCGGCGTCGACCACGGCCGCGGTGTTGTAGTAGACGCCCGCCATCTCCCGCTCGTAGATGGGGATGATCATCACCATCTTGTACTTCTTGGCGTAGGCGGTGAGCCGCTCGACCGTCGGGCCCGGGACGGGCTCGGCCACGTCGCACCATTTCGCGTCCTGCGAGGGGCAGAAATAAGGCGTGTTGAAGACCTCCTGCAAACAGAGGATCTGCACCCCCTTCTTCCCCGCCTCGTCGATGAACGGGAGGTGCTTCTCGAACATCGCGTCCCGGATCGCGAGGACCGAGGCGCCCTCGTCGAGGGCCGGGGTCGAGCACTGGATCAGCCCGCCAAGTACGTTTCGTGCCATCAGAACCACCTCGTGATGACGATCTTGCGCTCCGTGTAGAAGTCGATGGCCGTCGGGCCGTGCGCCTTCAGGTCGCCGAAGAAGCTGCCCTTCTGGCCGCCGAACGGGAAGAAGGCCATCGGCGCCGCGACGCCGATGTTCACGCCGACCATCCCGGCCGTGACGCGGTGCTGGAACTCGCGCGCGGCGCCGCCGCTCGACGTGAAGATCGACGCCGCATTGCCGTACTCGCTCCGGTTCGCGATCGCGATCGCCTCGTCGAGGTCGCTCGCGCGCATCAGGCAGGCGACCGGGCCGAAGATCTCCTCGGTCGCGATCACCATCCCCGGCTTCACGTCGTCGAAGACCGTGGGCCCGACCCAGTTGCCGTTCGGATACCCCTCGACCCTGGCGTCCCGGCCGTCCACGAGGAGCGTCGCCCCCTCCGACACCCCCTTGTCGATGTACGAGATCACCCGGTCGCGGTGCGCCGCCGAGATCACCGGGCCCATGGTCACGCCCGGCTTCGATCCGTCGCCCAGCACGATCGACCTCGCGTGGCCGACGAGCCCCTCGCGCACGGCCTCGACCGCGTCGCCGACGCACACGACCACGCTGCCGGCCAGGCACCGCTGGCCCGAGCAGCCGTAGATCGACTCGGCCACGTTGCTGATCGTCTTCGGCCGCTCGGCGTCCGGCATCACCACGAGGAAGTTCTTCGCCCCGCCGAGCGCCTGGGCCCGCTTGCCCGCCTCTGCCGCGCTCTTGTACACGTGGCGCGCGACCGACGACGAGCCGACGAACGACACGCCCGCAATGTCCCTGTGCGCGCAGAGGGCGTTCACGACGTCGCGGCCGCCGTGGACCAGGTTCACGACCCCGGGCGGCAGCCCGACCTGGTGGATGAGCTCGAAGATGCGCTGCTGCGAGAGCGGGACCTGCTCCGACGGCTTGAGGACGAAGGTGTTCCCCGCGGCGATCGCGTAGGGCAGAAACCAGAGCGGGACCATCGGAGGGAAGTTGAACGGCGTGATCGCCGCGAACACGCCGAGCGGCTGGCGGACCGTGTGGCAGTCGATCCCGGACGCCACGTCCCCGAGGCCCTGCCCCATCATCAGCGACGGGATGCCGGCCGCGTGCTCGACGTTCTCGATGCCGCGGCCGAAATCGTTCCTGGCCTCGGCCAGCGTCTTGCCGTGCTCGGAGGTGCAGATCGCCGCGATCTCGTCGCGGTGGGCGTCGAAGACCTCGCGCAGCTTGAAGAGGTAGCGCGCCCGCTGCACCGGCGGCGTCGCGCTCCAGCCGGGGAACGCCGCCTGCGCCGCCTTCACCGCCGCGTCGACGTCCGCCGCGGTCCCGAGCGGGACCTTTGCAAGAGATTCCCCGGTGGCCGGGTTCTTCACCTCGAGGTGCGTCGTCCCCGAAGAGCGAGACCAGGCGCCGCCGACGAAGTTTTCCAGCACGCGCATCGCGAAACACCTTTCCCCCGGCGAGGTGGTCACATTGACATCCGCAGCAGGCCGGGCGCCGGCCCTGTCCGCTGGACAATACAACCCACCGATCGAGCGCTACATGCGGTGGGGGTCATTCGTCAAGCCTCGCTGCGACGCCGCATGCGCCGGAGCCGCGGTGAGAAAGACCGTCCACGCACATTCCGTAGTATAGACCACAGCGTGGCTGACAGGCCCCGGTGCAACTGCCCAGCAGCACGTCATGAAATCCTTTGGAAACAACTCGGGTACGCCCTGGTCATGCCGCGTCACGCCGCACGATCGCGGGCGGTCGCCCCGCTCGGGCGGCGTCATCGACCGCGCCTCCGAGGCCGAGCCGGCCCGACGCCGCGGGCGCGGCGCGCGGCCCGGCCCCGCGCGCCGCATGGCGCCGCCACCGCGTCGAAAGTCGCCGCCGAGCGTTGCTGCGTCGATCGAACCGTCCTAGGTGCAACGCCATGGATCTCGCGACCCCTTGCCCCGTCGCCGTCCACGCGGCGGCCCCAGCAGACGGCGCCGCGATCTGGCGGCTCGGCGACGCGACGACGTAAGCTCTGCGAGCGCTCGGTGAGACGATGACCCTACCCACCATGCTGTTCGACACGACGGAGCACGTGCTCATCGCCGTCCACGGCAGGGAACCGCCGAGCGACGAGGACTGGGAGCTCTACATGCAGACGGTGCTGGCGCTCCCGCCCACCTGCTCCAAAACGCTGGTGGTGACCGCCGGGGGCGGCCCCAACGCGAAGCAGCGCGCGTCGGTCAACGATTTCGTAAGCAACCACACACTCACTGTGGCGATCTGCACCGATGCGCTGCTCGTTCGGCAGATCACGATAGCGCTCAGCTGGTTCAACCCGCGGGTGAGGTCGTTCCGGGGCAACGACATCGCGGGCGCCCTGCGCTACCTCGAGGTCAGCGGGCCCGAGGCCGCCAC
This sequence comes from Sorangium sp. So ce836, assembly GCF_028553905.1. Classification (NCBI taxonomy): domain Bacteria; kingdom Pseudomonadati; phylum Myxococcota; order Polyangiales; family Polyangiaceae; genus Sorangium; species Sorangium sp. So ce836. The sequence goes on from NZ_CP102233.1 coordinate 10,571,783, forward strand.
GGTGCACCACAAGGTCGCCAGGATGAGGCTCGAGATCGAGGGCCGGGCGCCCCGCACGCCGCGCTGATCGGGGGGCCATCGCGGGCCGCGGCGGCGGCGCCGGCCGGCGCCGCGACGCGCCGGGAGAGACCTGGTACCACGGTGGTCATGACCAGCTGGCAAGCGCTCCTCTCCTCCCCTCAGCGACGAGACGCAGAATCGACCGAGTGGCGGCCGCGCCTCTTCCGGCCGGCGCGCGACGCGGACGCCGAGGCGCTCGGGCGCCTGCTCCGCGACGACGCGCGCGTCCAGGTCTTCGACGCGATCGACCGGCAGCTCGCGGATCTGGTCAAGACGCGGCACCCGAGCCGCACCCTCGATGAGCGCGAGATCGCGCGGCTCGTCGAGGAGCACCTCCGCGGCGCCCCGCGGGAGGCGTACGGCGTCTGGGTCCACTACCCGTGGTCGCACCGCCTCGTGCACCTGCTCGATGAGGCCGAGTTCGTCGAGCTCCGGACCAACCGCAACAAGTACAAGATCAGCGCCGAAGAGCAGGAGACGCTCGCGCGCCGGCGGATCGGCGTCGTCGGGCTCTCCGTCGGCCAGTCCGTGGCGCTCACCATCGCGCTCGAGCGGAGCGCCGGCGAGCTGCGCATCGCCGACTTCGACCACCTCGAGCTCTCGAACATGAACCGGATCCGGACCGGCGTGCACAACCTCGACGTGCCGAAGGCGGTCGCCACCGCGCGCGACATCGCCGAGCTCGACCCGTTCTTCAAAGTAACGTGCCTTTCCGAAGGGGTCACTCCGGGCAACATCGATCGCTTCCTCCTGGAGGGGGGCAAGCTCGATATCGTCGTGGAGGAGTGCGACAGCCTCGATATCAAGCTGGAGATCCGCTACCGGGCGCGCGCCCACCGCATACCGGTCGTGATGGACACGAGCGACCGGGGGCTCATCGACGTCGAGCGCTTCGACCTGGAGCCGGACCGGCCGATCCTCCACGGGCTCGTCGGCGACCTCAGGCCCGAGCGCATCCGCGGCCTGTCGACCGAGGACAAGGTGCCTTATGTGATGCAGATCATCGGGCAGGACACGCTCTCTGCGCGGTTCGGCGCCACGCTCATCGAGGTGCAGCAGACGGTGAGCACATGGCCGCAGCTCGGCTCGGCGGTCGTCCACGGCGGGGCCGCGGCCGCGGACACGGCGCGCCGGATCGCCCTGGGGGAGCCGGTGCGGTCGGGCCGGTACTACGTCGACCTGGAGCAGATCATCGGCGGCCCCGAGGGCGACCCGGCCGCGCCGCCCGCGCCGCCCGCGCCGCGCCGCCCGGCGCAGGGCCCCGCAGCGCTCGCGCTCCCGCGCGGCGGGGACGACGGCGCCGCCCCGCTCGACCCGGAGCGGCTCCGGCGGCTCGTCGGGGCGGGGATCGCGGCGCCCTCGGGCGGCAACTGCCAGCCCTGGCTCTGGGTCTACGAGGCGCGCCGCCTCGGCCTGTTCCACGACCGGGCGCGCTCCGAATCGCTCGCCGACTTCCAGGGGGCGGGCGGCGTGGTCGCGCTCGGCGCGGCCGCCGAGAACGTCGTCCTCGCCGCCCACCGCGAGGGGCTCTCGGTCCGCCTCTCGCCCTTCCCGCTGGGCGGCGAGGACCTCGCGGCGACGTTCGACTTCTTCGACGCGCCGGTGAGCGGCGCCGAGGACCACGCGATGGATCCCCTCGCGGACGCCATCGGGCTCCGGCACACGAACCGGCGACCCGGCGAGCGGGCGGCGCTCGCCGACGAGCACCGGGCCGCCCTCGCCGCGGCGGTCCGGTCCGTCCCGGGGGCGGACCTCCAGCTGCTCGAGTCGCCGGCGGCGCTCGAGGAGATCGCCGCGCTCATCGGCGCGGGCGATCGCGTCCGGCTGCTCGCGCCGGGCACGCACGCCGACCTGATGAAGGAGATCCGCTGGACCGAGGCGGAGGCGGCGGCGCGCCGGGACGGCATCTTCGTCGGCTCGTTCGAGCTCTCGCCGGCCGATCTCGCGGGGTTCACGATGTGCCGGGACTTCCGCAAGATGGAGCTCGTGCGGCGCTGGGGCGGCGGCCGGGCGCTGGAGAAGACGGCGCGCAAGGCGATCGCCGGCGCGATGGCCGTCGCGCTGATCACGATGCCGCGCGCCGGGCTCGCGGACTACTTCCAGGGCGGCCGGGCGGTCGAGCGGGCGTGGCTCACGGCCGCGCAGCGGGGGATCGCCGTCTATCCGATGGCGACGCTGCCGTACCTGTTCGCGCGCCTCATCCGCGGCGGCGGCGAGGGGCTGGATCCGGAGACCGTCGCGGTCGCGCGGGGGCTCCGGGAGCGGTACGTCCGGCTGTTCGACGTCACCGACGCGACGGCGGAGATCCTGCTGTTTCGCCTCTCGCTCGCGGGCCCGCCGTCGACGCGCGCGCTCCGCCGCCCCCTCGAGGACGTGCTCGTCGTGCGCTGACCCGGGCCGCCCCGGCGGCCGCCCGCCTCACGGCGCGGCGCGGTCGCCGAGGAGCCAGGCGCGCGCGGCGCCCTCGTCCTTGAAGACCCGCACGAGGCCCGCGGTGCCCGCCTCCCGGGCGATGCGGGCCGCCTGCAGGGCGGCGAGGTCGCTCTGGACGAGCTCGGCGGTCCGGATCACCCCCAGCGCGGCCGAGGTCGCGCCGATGTCGCGGAGGAGCTCCGTCGCCTCCTCGGAGGCGATGGAGAACCCCCGGAAATCCACGAGGACGCGGATCCTCCGGCCGCAGAGCGAGCCGAGCGCCCTCCTGTACTCGGCGGCGTACGCGTGCGCCTCCTCCGCGCGCACGACGCCTTGCAACGTGACCTCGATGAGGGCGTTGATCCTGTCGATCTTGATACGGTACATGCCGCCTCGTGGGGGAGCTAAGACCGTAGCGCGCCGTCGCGGCGGAGCCAGGTCGCCGGCGCGACGCGAGCCTCGCGCCAGCCTCGCTCCTGCCTCGCGCCAGCCTCGCGCCAGCCTCGCGCCAGCCTGGCCCTGAGCCCGGCCGCGGCTAGCGTTGCGGCGGCTTTGGCTCGGTGAGCTGGTAGACATGCTCGACGAACGCCGGGACGAGCTCCCGGGCGACGATCCACAACCGCCCTTCGCCGAGGTCGTTCAGGCCGGCGGGACCGTCGTAGCTGAGCCTGCCGCTCTCGCCGAAGTAGATGAACGACGGCCGATCGTGGCCCCGGAACCACGCGCACGCGGCGTCGACCAGCGGGGCGAAGGCGGCGTCCCCGCCGGGGCGCATGGGGACGAGGCGGACCGAGTCGAGCAGCCGGAAGAGGTTCGTGCCGAGCTCGCCGAGCTCGAGGACGGCGGCCGCGACGGCCTCGCCGCGCTGGCGCGCGACGAGGATCGCGCGCTCCCGCTCGAGGCCGGCGCTGCGCCAGCGCTCGACGCAGGGGCCCATCGCGAGCCTGCCCGGCACGAGATCGAGCGCCTCCGCGTACGGGCGCGGCGACGTCGCGCACAGCTGGCCGAGCAGCGCCGCCTGCTCCGACGGGGTCGCCTCGCCGATCTCGAGCGGCGCCCCGTCCGCCCCGGAGGGCCCTCGGGGCAGCGCCGGGACGTCGACGCCCATCAGGCGGAACGGGAGCGAGAGCGCGAGCCCCGTCGCCTCGTGCCTGCGGGCGAATTCGAAGAACGACCGCTCGTTCCACGAGACGTGCGCCTCGGCGTAGACGATGACCCACCGGCACTCCGGGTCGGCCAGCGCGTACTCGCAGCAGCGCGTGAAGATGTCGCGGAGCACCTGGCGGGAGCTCAGGTTGGAGGCGCTCTTGGGCCGCTTCGCGAGCTGATGAAACATCCACGTGCCGTGGTAAGGCTTCATCACCGAGAAATTGCCCTCGATGCCGTGCTCGGAGAGGCAGGTGACGTTGTGCAGGAGGTGCGGCACCGCCGCGGCCCGCTGCGCCATCCTCATGAAGCTCGGCCGCATGGCCTCGAAGTTCTCCGGCCGCCGCCCGGAGAGGTTGAAGTAGCCGGACGAGGCGAAGAGGTCCCAGAACTCCGCCTGCCAGGCCGTCCCCCCGTAGGTGGTCGCGTGCAGGATGCGGGACACGAGCCGCAGCCAGCGCCGCTCGTCGTCGCGCTTCGCGGCGACGACGCGCACGCTGGAGAGCTGCCCGGCGCCGTCCTCGGCCGCGGACACCGACCGCACCTCGCCCTTCAGGTGGATCACCCCGTCGTCGCCGTCCGGGAGCTCCAGCGCGAGCTTGAGCCGCGGATCGAGCGGCGGCTGCCCCTCGCGCACCGCGAGCCGCAGGCTCGAGAACGACACGTCGACCACCTCGGCCACCACCGGCGGCAGGTGGAGCCAGTCCGGGTGCAGGAAGCGCGCGGTGAGCTCGACCTCGACGCCCCGCTCGTGGAGGCTCTGCCGGAGGCGCTCCACGCGCGCCGGCAGCGCGGACACGATCTCGCCCGGGCGCACCTGCTCCGCCCGGATGTTGAACCGGAAGACGGAGCTGTGCCCGGCGATCTCGACCGCGGACGCCTCGCTCCAGCCCTCGATGCCGAACCAGCGGACCGTCCCGATCCCCACCTCGCTGAGCATCACGCACAGGGACGGCGCGCTCTCGGCGGCGCGGCGGACGATGCCCTTCTTGCGCAGGAGGACGCTCAGGATGTCGCGCACCCGCCGCGGGTCGTCGATCACCTCGCGCACCTGCCCGGCCTCGGCGGCCGAGGACCGGAAGAGGCTCGAGGCCGCGGCCTTGGCCGCGCCGGCGTCGACGAGGGCGCGCAGCGCCTCGCGGATCTGGCCGCTCGCGCGCGCGGAGACCTCCTGGAACGAGAGCCCGATGAGCGGGCCCCGGAGGCCCATCGACTGCAGCACGAGGAGGGCGGGGATCGGGCCGATCTCGTCACCGCGGAAGCCGAGGCGCACGAGGACCACGCTGCCGAAGGGGAACGACGTCTGGTAATCGGGCTCGATCCAGGCGCCCATCGCGCCGAGCAGGACGACCGGGTAGCTCGGATCGAGCCCCTCGATGCGCAGCCAGACCTCGTCGCCGTCCAGCCAGCACGCCTCCGGCTCCTCGACCGGCAGATCGCCCTGCAAGCGCGCTCGCCCGAGCGATAACCCGTCAGCGCCGCCGCGGGCAGCCCAGCCCCCCTCCTGCCCGAATCCGATCTTCGGAACCAGCGTCACGAGGTCTCCCCCCCCTCCATGAGACTACCTGTTGCAGGTGGAGAACAGACGACCACGCCGCTTCGCCGGTGTGGCGAAAAGACACAGCGCCCCGCGGCGAGCTCGCCAACACCCCTCAGGAGCTCACCTGGAAGCCAGGAAGGAGGCAGATCCACTTGATCGTACTTCCATATCATCTGTACCGGATCGCGACATCCTGCGTCAAGCGCCGGGCCTTTCCCTTTCAAGCCCGCGCGCTCACGCGAGGGCCCACACCGACGCTGGCCGCGGCCCCGCGCCCTGAACGCGGGAGCAAGATCGCCCTGGATCCAGCCGGAGAGCGGGCCATCGCGGGACGACGTCGCGGGCGTTCGCGCCGCGTCATGCTACAAAGGGCCACCCCGATGCCCGACATGAGCGCCTTTCTGCACGCCGACGGCTGGCTCACGCTCGCGACGCTCAGCGCGCTGGAAATCGTGCTTGGAATCGACAACATCGTCTTCCTTTCCATCATGACGGCGAAGCTGCCGCCCGAGCAGCAGCCGCTCGCGCGCCGCATCGGCCTCTTGCTCGCCCTCGGGATGCGGCTGCTCCTCCTGCTCGCCATCTCATGGGTCATGGGGCTCAAGGCGACCCTGTTCACCCTGTTCGGACACGGCTTCAGCGGTCGTGACCTGATCCTGCTCGGCGGCGGTGTATTCCTGATCGGCAAGGCGACCCACGAGATGTTCGACAAGCTCGAGGTCGAAGATCCCAAGGGCGCGCCGTCGAGGGGCGGGGCGTCGTTCCCCTCGGTCATCGCGCAGATCGTGCTGCTCGACATCGTCTTTTCGCTCGACTCGGTCATCACCGCCGTCGGCATGGCGCAGCACATCTCGATCATGATGGTGGCCATGTTCGTCGCGGTGGGCGTGATGCTCGTCTTCGCCGGCAAGATCGGCGCGTTCATCCACCGCCACCCGAGCATGAAGATCCTCGCGCTGAGCTTCCTGCTCCTCATCGGCGTCGTGCTGGTGGCCGACGGCATGGGTCAGCACATCAGCAAGGGCTACATCTACTTCGCCATGGCGTTCTCGCTCGGCGTCGAGCTCATCAACATGCGCCTCCGGCTGCGCCAGAAGCCCGTCCAGCTGCACACGCGGATCGGGAGCTCTCCGGAGCTCTCGCAGGCGCCCGGGCAGGCTCCTCGGGGGAGCTGAGGCCGCGCGGGGGCGCCGCGGCGAGGGCGGAGACCGGGGCCGCCGGAGCGAGCTCCGGGAGAGCCTGTAAACAATTCGCACAGATGCGGTGTCCGAGGGTAGACGGCGAGAGCGGCCGGTCCCAGAAGTGACACCGGAGTTCTCCACGAGGTGAGCGTGAGCGACGAGCAGGGAGACGCAGGACGGGGGAGGCGGCGCGTCGTCGTCGTCGACGACGACGACGCGATCGTCGAGACGCTGGAAGAGGTGCTGCTGGCGGAAGGCTATGACGTCGAGGGGTACACCGATCCGCTGGAGGCCCTGGAGCGGCTGCGCTCCCAGGCGCCGCCGGACGTCATCATCCTCGACTGCGTGATGCCGTTCCTGGACGGGCCGCGCCTCCTGGAGACGCTCGCGGCCGAGGGGAGAGCGGTGCCGGTCGTGCTCGTGACCGCGCTCAGCGATCCCGGCTTCTGCATCGACCCGGACCACCCGGACGCGACGAGGATCATCAACAAGCCGTTCGACCTGGAGCAGCTGCTGGAGACGCTCGACGACCTCTCGAGCGCGCCCCCGGTGAGCGGGCCCGGGTCGCGGCGGCGCGCGCGGGCCTCGTCGACGCAGCAGACGTAGCGACGCGCGGCGGCGAGGCCCGCGGCGCGCGACGCCGGCGGGCCTCGGCAGCCGCGGGATCAGGGCTGGGGGACCGCCGCGGCGAGGTCGTGGACGACCTCGGCGCCGACGGGGACGGTGAGGCTCGCCCCCTGGAAGTCACCGCCGATCGGCTCGTAGGAGCCGCCGAGGCACTGGGCCAGGAAGGTCTCCGCGATCGCGTTGAACGACATGGAGTTCTCCGGGCGGGCGAAGCCGTGGCCCTCGTCGGGGTACAGCGCGTAGGTCACCGGGATCCCCTTGCTGGTCATCGCCTTGACGATCTGATCGCTCTCGGCCTGCTTCACGCGCGGATCGTTGGCGCCCTGGCCGATGAGGAGCGGCCGCTTGATCTGGTCGGCGCGGTAGAGCGGCGAGCGCACGCGCAGGAGCTCGCGGCCCGCCTCGGTGCGGGGGTCGCCGACCCGCTTGGCGAAGAGCTCGAGCATCGGCGCCCAGTAGGGCGGGATCGACTCGAGCAGGGTCACGAGGTTCGACGGGCCGACGATGTCGACGCCGCAGGCGAAGGTCTCGGGCGTGAAGGTGAGGCCGACGAGCGTCGCGTAGCCGCCGTAGCTGCCGCCCATGATCGCCACGCGATCCTTGTCGGCGATGCCCTGCGCGACCGACCAGGCCACCGCGTCGAGCAGGTCGTCGTGCATCTTGCCCGCCCACTCGAGGTCGCCCGCGTTGATGAACCTCTTGCCGAAGCCCGTCGAGCCGCGGAAGTTGGGGCTCAGCACGGCGTAGCCGCGGTTCGCGAGCCACTGGTGCATCGGATCGAGGCGGAACGAGCTGCGCGCCCAGGGGCCGCCGTGGACGAGGAGCACCGTCGAGAGCGGCTTGTCCGGCTTGCCGTCCCCGTCGGGGTCGGCGGCGCGCGGCAGCGACAGGTAGCTCACGAGCTCGAGGCCGTCGCGCGCCTTGATGACGATGGGCCGCATCTTCACGAGCGGCTGCGACTCGAGCGCCGTCCGGTTCGTGAAGAGGAACGTCGCCTTCTTCGAGGGGCGATCGTAGAGGTAGTACCGGACCGGGCCGTCGGAGACGGTGTAACCGACGGTCCACCGCTTGTCGTCGAGCGAGCGGCTCAGCACCTCGAGGTCGCCGTCGGCGACCGCGCGGAGGGCGTCGAGGTCCGGCTGGAGGCTCTTGTCGATCACGTGCCAGCGCTTGCGCTCGTGCTCGGAGGCGGCCGCCTGCACCTTTCCGGTCCCCGGGTGGACGATCACCCCGCTGACATCGGCCTTCGCGTCCTCGGCGAGCACCGCGGGCTTCGCGGTCCTCGGGTCGAGGGTGACGAGCGCGGCGGTGTCGCGGCCGCGGCTGTCCCGGAAATAGAGCGTCTTGCCGGTCGCGTCGAAGCCGATCGCCCCGCTCGTCGCGGCGTCCTCGTGCCCGAACGCGACGAAGGGCTTCGGCTCCTTGCCGGTGATGTCGAGGAGCTCCTGGCCTCCGTCGCCCGTCATCCGCACCGCGAGCCGCGCCTTGAAGTCGTCGTCGGCGACGAACCCCGCGAACCCGTCGTTCTGCCGCACGAGCTTGCGCTCGCCGGTGCGGACGGAGACGCGGTAGAGGTCGTGGTGCTTCTTGTCCCGATCGTTCATGCCGATCAGGATCTCGTCCGGGATCTTCTTGCTCACCCCCTCGAACGTCGCGGAGATGCCCTCGAACGGCGTGAGGTCCTTGATCTGCCCGGTCTTGAGCTCGACGGCGTAGACATGCCAGTTCTCGTCGCCGCCCTTGTCCTGGCGGTAGAGGACGTAATCGCTCGCGTACGGGAACAGGAAGGCGCGCACGCCGCGGGTCTTTTCCTTCGTGACCGGCTTGGCCGAAGAGGGATCCGAGGCGGGGCCGACCCACAGGTTGAGCACGCCCTCGGCGGGGGCGAGGAACCCGAGCCGCTGGCCATCCGGGCTGATCTTGGGAGACGCGCGATCGGGGTTGCCGAAGAGGACGCGCCGCGGCAGGAGCGTCGCGTCGGCGCGCGGCGCGGCCTTCGCCGGCGCGGCGGGCGCCGCGGCGGCCGGGGCTGCCGGGGCCGGCGCGGCGGCCTGCTGGGGCGGCGCGGGCGCGGGCGCGGGAGCGCCGCCGCACGCGAGCGGCGCGAGGAGGGGCAGCAGGAACAGCGATCGGAGCTTCTGGGGCAGGTCCATGGATTCACCCGAGGCGCGGAGCCAGCGGCGGCATTCCGCATGCGCCGCGCCCGCGCCCCGAGGGTCATACCGAGATCGCCGAGGCAGGTCTACGGCCGCCGCGCGGGCCGCGCGCCTCGTGGCGGCGCCCGATCGCCCGGCCCGCGAGGCGCGCCGGGCGGCTCGCTGCGGTGTCGTGGTGGTGGGCGCGTCAGGCGGCTTGTTGCGGCGTCGAGGTGGTGGGCGCGCCGCGCGCGTCGAGCGCGAGCTTGCAGGACAGCCACCCGCGCACGAGCTCGAGGTGGCGCACCTCGCGCTGCTCGGCCACGCGGAACTCGGCGGCCATGTCGTCCTGGCCGTACGCGGTCGCCAGATCGATGAGCATCCGCCAGCTGTCGTTGTCCGTGAGCTCGGCGACGAGCAGCGCCTGCAGGCTCTGTCCGAAGTTGATCCTCGGCTCGACGGCGACCGAGAGCACGCCGGCCGACGCCAGGCCGATCACGTCGGCGCTGGGCGTCATCGCGGTCGGATCGGCCCCGAGCCGCTCGATCGCGCGCTTCAGCAGCGCGAAGTGCCGGAGCTCCTCGTCGCGGATCGCCTCGAGGTCTGCGCGCGTGGGGCCTCCCTCGAAGCCCCCCTCGGCGTCGTACTTGGCGATCACCGCCTCGTAGAGGCGCGTGCCCGAGCGCTCGAACTGGAGGCGCTCGCCGAGCTTGTCGATGAGGAGCGCCGGCGGCCTGCCCTGGATGAGCTCCCCGGCCGCCTTGACCACGCCCTTGAGGCTCACCGGCGGCGGCACGCTCCCGACCGTGCCCGACTCCCGCGCATACTCGCTCCTGACCGCCGCGGCGTCGGCCTCGCTCCCGGAGGAGCTCGGCGGGACCGCCTGCGCGAACTCGATGAGCTCCTTGCTGTCGATGGGCGAGGTCGCGATGCCCGTGGTGTTGGTCCCGATCGTGATCTGCTTCATGGCGTCGCCTCCTTCTGTCCGTCGATCTTCTCGGCGCGCCGCGAGAGCTCGGTGCCCGGCGTGAACTGGTAGCCCGCGGCCGCGATCTCGGAGGGCGAGCCGGCGGAGTTCATCTGCCGCCGATAAGCGAGCGTCGCCGCGCTCTCCGGGATGACGTTCGGGTCGACGATCCGCTCGCCGACGGCGCGCAGGTGAACCTCCCGGGAGAGCACGTCGCGCACGAACTGGCGATGGCTCTTGTGGGAGACCGGGTCCGGGAGCGAGGCGGGCAGGATCTCGGCCGCGTCGCGCCCCTCGAGCCGGTTGAAATGGTCGATGGCCACGTGGAGCTGCCCGAGCTCGTAATCGAGGAACCGCTCCCAGATCCGCTTGAGGTGGGCGTTCTGCTCCTGCTGGAGGCAGCTCCAGTAGTTGTAGACCTCGTTGGCCTCGTGCAGGACCCACTTCTCGAGCCAGGTCTCCTCGGGGCTGATCATCGACTCGTACTGGGTGACGTGCTGCTCCTCGATCGAGGCGATCTCGGCGTAGAGCAGCCGCGCCACCGGGTCGGCGAAGAACGGCCCGACGTTGACGTAGTAGTTGTGGGTCTGCTGCTCGGCGGCCATGATCGTGAGCGCGTTGAGCTTCGTGATCGGGCTCGCGGTCTCGCGGTCGTACGGCGCGCGCACGTCGTCCTCGGGGGCGCGGTGCTCCACCGCGGTGGGGCGACCCACGGTCACGTCGGTGTACGATTGCAGGAGGTTGTTCGCGTCCTTGCCTTCCAGGCGATCGAGGAGCGCCGAGTAGCGGTAGAGGTGGTCGTAGTCCTCGAGCATGCCGAAGCGGTAGACCTGCGCGAGGTACGGGTCGGGCTCGGACAGGGCGGCGTGCGCGGTGATCTCGATGGCGACCTGCTCGTAACCGATGGTGGTCTCGAGCGGCGACTGGTCCGGCGGGTTGAGCCAGTTCACCAGCGTGACCTGGTGGTGGTCGACGCGCCGCACCTGGGCGAGCACGCGGCGGAGATCCCGGTTCATGCGCGCGAAGCTGTGCAGGAACCGCACGCTCTCGAGCTCGATGCCGTTCATCAGGATGACGCGCACCCGGGTGAACGCGTCGTCGTCGAGCTTGCTGAACGGCACCTGCACGAGATCGCGCCAGTTGAACGACTGGCGGTCGAGCGGAGTCCCCCGCTCCTTCAGGATGTCGAGAGCCATCTTTCCCCTCCTCGCGCGTCGCGCTCGTGCGCCGATGAGCGACCGCTGCGGCGGTACCTGAGGCCGCCCCCACCGCGGCGCAAGTAAGGGCGGATCCCGAGGGGCCGGGCCCCTCCGGGCGATCCTGCCCGGCGGATCCGCGCGCCCCGCCCGCGCCGTGCTAGGAGCTCTCGTGATCTCGAGCAGCGTCCCCGAGCTCCGGCTCCGCACCCGCAACGCGATGCCCGTCCGCGAGGACGGCGATTACGTGCTTTACTGGATGATCGCGAGTCGCCGGACCCGGTACAATTTCGGTCTGGAGCGCGCGGTCGCCTGGTCGCAGGCGCTCGATCGGCCGCTCGTGGTGCTGGAGGCGCTCCGGTGCGGCTACCGCTGGGCGAGCGACAGGCACCATCGCTTCGTGATCGACGGCATGGCCGACAACGCGCGCCGCCTCGCGGCGGCGGGCGTCCTCGCGCACCCGTACGTCGAGCCCGCCGCGGGGGCCGGCAAGGGGTTGCTCGGCGCGCTCGCGGCGCGGGCGTGCGTGGTCGTGACGGACGACTACCCGTGCTTCTTCCTCCCCCGGATGGTCGCCGCGGCCGCGCGGCAGGCGCCCGTCCGCCTGGAGCAGGTGGACTCGAACGGACTCTTGCCGATCCGCGCGGCCGATCGGGTGTTCACGACCGCGCGCTCGTTCCGCATCTTCTGGCAGCGGGTGATCGGCGAGCACCTCGGCGCGCAGCCGGCGGCCGATCCGCTGAGGAAGGCGAGGCTCCGGCCGGCGGCGCCGCTCCCCCGCGCGATCGCGCGGCGCTGGCCGGCGGCCTCTCCGGCGCTGCTCGGGGGCGACCCTGCCGCGCTCGCCGCGCTCCCCATCGATCACACCGTCGCGCCGGCGCCGCGCCGGGGCGGCCCGGAGGCGGCCGGCGAGGAGCTCGCGCGCTTCGTCGCGGAGCGGCTCCCGCGCTACCTGGAGGGGCGCGATCACCCCGACGCCGGCGCGGCGAGCGGCCTGTCGCCGTACCTGCACTTCGGCCACCTCGCGGCGCACGAGGCCTTCGCCGCCGTCGCCCGGCGCGAGGGCTTCCGCGCCGAGCGGCTCGGCCGCCCCGAGGGCGGCGTCCCCAGGCCGAGCGGCAGCCGCGAGGGGTTCTGGGGGATGAGCGCCTCGGCCGAGGCGTTCCTCGAGCAGCTCGTCACGTGGCGGGAGCTCGGGTTCAACGCGTTCGCGCTCGGGGCGAGCGAGGGAGACGGGCCTCGCCCCTCGTGGAAGCGCGATCCGACCGATTACGAGTCTCTCCCGGACTGGGCGCTCGCGACGCTGGCGAAGCACGAGCGCGACCGGCGCCCCCGCCTCTACCCGATCGAGGCGCTCGCGGCCGCGGCGACGGCCGATCGGATCTGGAACGCCTCGCAGGTCGAGCTCCTCCGCGAGGGTCGAATCCACAATTACCTGCGCATGCTCTGGGGCAAGAAGATCCTGGAGTGGTCGCGGACGCCGCGCGAGGCGCTCGAGGTGATGATCGAGCTCAACGACAGATATGCGCTCGACGGCCGCGACCCGAACTCCACGTCGGGCATCTTCTGGGTGCTCGGCCGCTACGATCGGGCCTGGGGTCCGGAGCGGGAGATCTTCGGCACGATCCGTTACATGTCGTCCGAGAGCGCCGCCCGGAAGCTGCACCTCAAGGAGTACCTGGCGCGCTACGCGCGGTAGCGCGCGCGCCCACGCCGGCGCGGGCGGCCGGCGCGGCCGCGCGCTCGCCCCGGGCATCCGGAAGGCGCCGCTGGGCAGCTCGTCTCCTGGGGCGCCGCGCGCCTCCGGGGCGCGGAGGAGGACCGGGCGAGGCGGCGCGCGCGGGAACGGCCGCGCTGGACGCCGGCGGGACGCCGGCGGCGGGGGCGCGGGCGGGGGTGCACGCGGGGTTCGACGCGGCCGCCGAGGTGAGCTATCGAGCGGGCGTGGAACTCCTCCGTGAATTTTTCAGCAGGCTGCGGGAGCTCGAGTCGCTCCTCGAGTGGGGCGGCTACCCCGTCCTGATGATGATCGTCTTTGCCGAGACGGGGCTGCTCATCGGGTTCTTCCTTCCGGGGGACTCGCTGCTCGTCACGGCCGGGGTGCTCGTCAATGCGGGGCTCATCAACCCTCTCAATCTGACGAACTTCCAGAACCTGCTCCTGATGAACGTCACGCTGATGACGATGGCGATCGTCGGCGACGCGGTGGGCTTCTCGATCGGGCGGCGCGCCGGGCCGAAGATCTTCACGCGCGAGCAGTCGCTCCTGTTCCGCAAAGATCACCTGATCGCGACGCAGAAGTTCTACGAGAAGCACGGCGGCAAGACGATCATCCTCGCGCGCTTCATGCCGTTCGCCCGGACGTTCGCCCCGGTGGTGGCGGGCGTGGGGCAGATGGCGTACCGGCGCTTCGCGATGTTCAATGTGGTGGGCGGCGTGCTCTGGGTCTTCTCGATGACCTTCCTCGGGTACTTCCTGGGCAAGGTCTTCGACGCGAAGCAGATCGAGCGGGTCGTTTATCTGATCATCTTCGTCTCGGTGGCGCCGGTCATCTTCGGGGCCATCAAGCACCGGCTCCAGCAGAAGAAGGCTGCCGAGCGGCTCGGGACCGAGCCGTAGCCTGCGCCGTCATGCGCGCTGGGCCGGCGACACCGCCGCTCGTGCTCCGAAGGCCGCCCGCCTCTTGTACTGCGCGCCACCTCCCCGCTACGCTCTCCACCTACCATGCCGCAGCAGCCCGCCGTCCCTTCCGGCGTCCCCGTGCCCGGCGACGTCCTCGCGGGCAAGTACCGCATCGAGCGCGTCCTCGGCGCGGGCGGCATGGGCGTGGTCCTCGCGGCGTGGCACCTCGTCCTGGAGCGCCGCGTCGCGGTCAAGTTCCTCCTCCCCGAGGCCGCCGCGCTCCCCGACGCCGGCGCCCGCTTCCTCCGCGAGGCCCGCGCCGCCGCCGCCCTCGACGGACAGCACATCGCGCGCGTCCTCGACGTCGGCCGGCTGGACTCGGGCGCGGCCTACATGGTGCTGGAGTACCTGACCGGCGACGATCTCGGCCAGGTGCTCCAGACCCGCGGCCCCCTCCCTCTCGCCGAGGCCGCCGACTACCTCCTTCAGGCCTGCGAGGCCATCGCCGAGGCCCACGCGCGCGGCATCATCCACCGCGACCTCAAGCCGAAGAACCTCTTCCTCACCCGCCGCCCCGACGGGACTCCCCTCCTCAAGGTCCTCGACTTCGGTCTATCGAAGTTCATCGCCACCGGCGATTCCGTCAAGGAGGCGAGCCTGACCGCGACCGGCCTCATCATGGGCTCCATCCATTACATGTCGCCCGAGCAGATCCGCAGCCTGAAGTTCGCGGATGTGCGCACGGACCTCTGGGCCCTCGGCGTGATCCTGTATCGCATGCTCACGGGGCGGCACCCGTTCGAGGGCGACAGCATCACCGCGGTCACGGCGGCCATCATGATGGACGCGCCCGTCTCCGTCACGGCGCTGCGGCCGGACGTGCCCCCGGCCGTCGCGGCGCTCGTGAGCCGGTGCCTCGTGAAGGACCCGAACGCCCGCGTCCAGAGCGTGACCGAGATCGCCCGCGTGCTCGCGCCTTTCGGGACGCAGCGCGCGAGGCTCGCGTTCGAGAGCATCGACCGCCTCCTGCCGGAGCCCGCGCCCCGCGCCGGCTCCTCGCCGGCCGTGGTCGCGCCCACCGTGGCGGCCGGCGCGTTCGGCGCGTCGTCGCCCTCGTGGATCGGATCGCCCGAGGCCGCGACGACGGCCCCGATGCCGGCGCCTCCTCCGGGCACCCCGTCGTCGCCCGGCAGCGAGGCGGCGGGGACGGCGCACGCGACGCTGCCCCACGCCTCCTGGGGCAACACCACGCGGGCCCGCGCGCCGCGGAGCCGCGTGGCGCTGCTCGCTGGCGCCGCCGGCGTGTGCTTGCTGGCCGGCTTCGCCCTCGCGTGGCGGCTCTCGCCGAGCGGGCCCGCGGACAGCGACGCGCCCGTGACCTCGCTCACAGCGCCCGAGCCCCCGTCGGCGTCCCCCGGCGCGGCCGCGGCGACGGTGGCGCCCGCCGCGGCTCCCACGGAGGCCGCGGCCCCTGCGCCGGCGCCCAGCCCGACGCCGGCGGCGAGCATCTCCACCGAGCCCACGGTGTCGCCGGCGGCGACGCCCGCGCCGCCGCCGAAGCCGAAGGCGACGACGGCGCCGAAGCCGACGGCGGCGAAGGGGACGTCGCCCGCAAGCGCCCCGCCCGCCGCATCGACCAAACCGCCGCCGGCGGCGAGCACATCCAAGGCGCTGCAAGACCATCGGAGGAGGTTCGATTGAGGCGAACGAGAGGCCTTTCGGCGATCCGCGGCGCGCTGTCGCTCGCCATCGTCTGCGCCGGCCACGCCGCGTCGGCGCAGCCGAAGGCGCCGAAGGACGAGGCGTACGGCCTCTTCCAGCAGGGCCTCGTGCTGGCGGAGGCGCACGACTGCCCGCGCGCGCTCCCGCTCTTCCGCAAGAGCCAGGCGCTGTATGCGTCGCGCGGCACGCTGTACAACCTCGCGCTGTGCGAGCGGGAGATCGGGCAGGTAGCGAGCGCGTGGCGCCACTTCAAGGAGCTGTTGCCGCAGCTCGAGGCCAGCGACCCCCGCCTGTCCAGCACCCAGCAGCAGCTCACGGAGCTCGAGCCGCGCCTGCCCAGGCTCGTCGTCACGCTCGCGGACGGCGCGCCGGCGCCCTCGGAGGTGGTCCTCGACCGGGCCGCGGTGCCGCAGGCCAGCCTCGGCAGCGATCTCCCGGTCGATCCCGGCGACCACGTGCTCGTCGCGAGGTGGGCGGACGGCCGGCAGGCCGAGGCGCGCGTGTCGGTCGACGAGGGGGCGCGCAAGAACGTGCGCCTCGAGCCGCCGCCGGTCGCCGCCGCGCCGACCCCGGTCCGCGTGTCCGACGCGCCGCAGGCCCCCTCGCCTCCCCCGGACGCCCCGCCGCCGGCCGCCTCCAGCGCGCGGCGGACGCTCGCCTTCGTGGTCGGCGGCGTCGGCGTCGCGGCCCTGGGCGGGAGCCTCATCACGGGCGGGCTCGCGATCGGCGCCAAGGGAGATCTCGAGAAGGAGTGCCCGGATCCTTCGCAGTGCAGCGACGAGGGCATGTCGCTGAAGTCCCGAGGCCAGACGCTCACCACCACGAGCACCGTGCTCGGCGCCATCGGCCTCGCCGGGCTCGGCGCGGGTCTGGTGCTCTTCCTGACGACGCCGGAGCACGGCACCTCGGTCGCCCTCACGCCCGCGATCTTGCCGGGCGGCGGCGGCGCGCTGCTGCACAGCCGCTTCTAGGGAGCCCCGGCAGCGCCGGCCGCGGCGCCCCGCAGAAAGGGCCGCCGGAGGCGGCCGTCGAGATCCCGGTCGGGATCCGGCCGCCGGAACGCGCAAAGCTCAATAAATTCGCACAATTATCATCATCCGCAAAAAAGATCGCCCGGCGTGTCGATCTTGCCCCGCCCGGTTCGTCGCGTCGGTAGAGCCAGGGACGTACCCCTGCCGGAGCCCGGAAGCCCGGCTCCACACGGAAGCAAGGAGAACGACCATGCGATTCATGATCCTGATCAAGGCCACCAAGGACAGCGAAGCGGGCGTCATGCCGAGCGAGCAGCTCCTCACCGAGATGGGGAAGTTCAACGAGGAGCTGGTGAAGGCCGGCGTGATGGTCGCGGGCGACGGGCTCCACCCGAGCTCGAAGGGCGCGCGCGTCAGGTTCTCGGGTGACAAGCGGACCGTGCTCGACGGGCCCTTCGCCGAGACCAAGGAGCTGATCGCGGGCTACTGGATCTGGGAGGTGAAGTCGAAGGAAGAGGCCATCGAGTGGGTGAAGCGCTGTCCCAACCCCATGTACGAGGACTCCGAGGTCGAGATCCGCCAGGTGTTCACGGCGGACGACTTCGGCCCCGCGCTCACGCCCGAGCTCCGGGAGCAGGAGGAGCGCCTGCGGGCGCAGGTCGAGGCGAAGAAGTAGCCACGGCGCGCCCCGGGGGATCGCGGCGGCCGAGGGGGCTTGCGCCGGCGGAGGAAGGTGCTCTGATCGGCCGCCGTGACGGCTCCCGACGCGCATCGCGCGATCCACGCGGTCTTCCGGATCGAGTCGGCCAGGCTCATCGCCGGCCTCACGCGGATGGTGCGCGACGTCGGCCTCGCCGAGGAGCTCGCGCAAGACGCGCTCGTCGCCGCGCTCGAGCGGTGGCCGGAGGCGGGCGTCCCGGACAACCCTGGCGCGTGGCTCATGGCCACCGCGAAGCGCCGCGCGATCGACGAGCTCCGCCGGAGCAAGCTGCTCGAGAGGAAGCACGAGGAGCTCGGCCACGAGATCGAGGCCCAGCGCGCGATGGCCGCGCCAGATCCGGACGCCGCGCTCGACGACGACGTGGGCGACGACCTCCTGCGCCTCGTGTTCACCGCCTGCCACCCGGTCCTCTCCACCGAGGCGCAGGTGGCGCTCACGCTCCGCCTGCTCGGAGGCCTGACGACCGAGGAGATCGCCCGCGCGTTCCTGGTCCCGGAGCCGACCGTCGCCCAGCGCATCGTCCGGGCCAAGCGGACCCTCGCCGAGGCGCGCGTCCCCTTCGAGGTCCCCCGCGGGGCCGAGCTCGCCCCCCGGCTCTCCTCGGTGCTCCAGGTCGTCTACCTCATCTTCAACGAGGGCTACGCGGCGACCGCGGGCGACGACTGGATGCGCCCCGCCCTCTGCGAGGACGCGCTCCGCCTCGGCCGCATCCTGGCCGAGCTCGTCCCGAAGGAGCCCGAGGTCCACGGCCTCGTCGCGCTCCTGGAGATCCAGGCGTCGCGCGCGAGGGCGCGGGTCGGCCCGTCGGGCGAGCCCATCCTGCTCCTGGATCAGAACCGCGCCCTCTGGGATCACCTCCTGATCCGCCGCGGCCTCGCGGCGCTCGAGCGCGCCGAGCAGCTCGGCGGCGCGCGGGGGCCCTACGCGCTCCAGGCCGCGATCGCCGCCTGCCACGCGCGGGCGCGCGCCGCGGCGGAGACCGACTGGGCGCGCATCGCGGCGCTCTACGCGGCGCTCGCCCAGGTCACGCCGTCGCCCGTGGTCGAGCTCAACCGCGCCGTCGCGCTCTCGATGGCGTTCGGCCCGGCCGCGGGCCTCGCCGTGGTCGACGCGCTGACCTCGGAGCGCGCCCTCGAGAGCTACCACCTCTTGCCGAGCGTGCGCGGCGACCTCCTCGCGAAGCTCGGCCGCCTCGACGAGGCGCGCGTCGAGTTCGAGCGCGCGGCGTCGCTCACGCGCAACGCGCGCGAGCGCGAGCTGCTCCTCGGGCGCGCCGCCGGGTGCGCGCCCGGCTCGGCGCCGCCGTCGGCCCCCTCGGGCCGGTGACGGCCGCCGGCGTCACCCGCGATCCACCGCCGCCGCGAACGCCTCGCCGCTCGCCGCCGTCGCCGCGCTGGTCAGCCAGCGCCCGAGCGCCGCCGGGTCCTCGCACGCGAGCACCCGGGCCCGCACCGCCTCGGGCACCGCGAGGCCCCGCGCCGAGAGCACCGCGAGGATCGCGCGCGAGTGGGTGCGCGCCCGCACCCACTCGTCCGTGAACCGCGGCGCTTCGCGCTCCTCGAACAGCGCCGCGACCGGCACGGCGCCGAGGCCGTGCTTGTCCAGCTCCGGCAGGAGCGGCACCTCGGCGCCCGGCCTGTAGGTGATCGACGCCGTCCCCGGCCGCACCACCTCGAGCTCCCGCCGCTCCGCGTGCGCGATCCAGACCCAGGGCCACTCGTGCTCCAGGTACAGCTTCACCTTCTCCTCGAGGTAGCGCTTCGACTGGGTGCCCCGGATCTCCACGGCCAGCACCGGCGTGCCGCGGTAGGCGTCGTTCCGCGGCGACGAGAGATCGCCCACGAGCACCACGTCCGGCGCCCGGAGCGAGGGCCCCGCCGGGTCGCTGAGGTCGCAGTACACGTCGGTCATCACCGTGAGCCCCTCGCGCGCGTGCGTGCGGAACAGGGCGGCGAGGAGGGCCATCACGATGCCGTGGATATCCTTGCTCCCCATCTGCTCGATCAGCTCCCCGCGGTGCAGCTCCCACGGGCTGCCGTCGTAGCAGTCGTCGGCCGTCCCCAGCCGGCGGCCGGTCGGCCCGAAGTCCCGCAGCTCGATCGGCCCCGTGTTCCGGGGCGGACGGGTCGGGATGCCGTTCCTACGTGCGGTCATGCCCGCGAGCATAGCACGCCGGCCCGATGGCCCGCGGCCGCCCCGGCCCCGCCGGCCTGGGCCCCGCCGGCCCAGGCCACGCCGGCCCGACCGCCCCGCGGGGCCGCCTGGCCCTCGGGGCGCCTCAGGCCGAGAGCTTCTGATCGGCGATGTCGAGCGCCGCGTCGAGCGCCGCGATGCCCTCCTCGATCTCCGCCTCGCTGATGATGAGCGGCGGCGCCACGAGCAGGTGGCTCACCCACCCCATGACCGACACCCCGCGCTTCGCCGCCTCGGCGACCACCGCGTCGACCACCAGGGGCCGCCGAGCCGCCTTGTCCTGCGGCACGTTGAACGGCTCCTTCGTCGCGCGGTCCTTCACGAGCTCCACCGCCCAGAACAGGCCGATCCCGCGCACATCGCCGACCGAGGGGTGCTTCTCCTTGAGGGCGCGGAGCTTCTCGCCCACGACCTCTCCCATCTTCGTCGCGCGGTTCAGGAGGTCGAGCCGCCGATACTCGTCGATCGCGGCGACCACCGGGGCCAGCGTGAGGGGGTGGGCCTCGTAGGTGTGGCCGTGGGCGAACACGTTGTCGTCGAAGTAGTCCGCGATCGCGCGCGAGGTCGCCACCACCCCGAGCGGCGCGGCCGCGTTCGTCACGCCCTTCGCGGTCGTCAGGATGTCCGGCACCACCCCCCAGTGATCGACCGCAAACCACTTTCCGGTCCTGCCCCACCCGCTCATCACCTCGTCCGCGATGAGGAGCACGCCTCGCTTGCGCGCGACCTCGGCGATCCGCGGCAGGTACTCGGCCGGCGGGATGAGGACGCCGTTCGTGCCCACGATCGGCTCGACCAGCACCGCCGCCACGTTCTCCTCGTGGTCGATCATGTAAGCCAGGTAGTCGGCGCACGCGACGCCGCACTCGGGGTAGCTCCGGCCGAGCGGGCAGCGATAGCAGTTCACCTCCGGGCCGAACACCACGCCCGGGATCTTGCCGGCCGGCTCGATGAACCAGCGGCGGAAGTCGCCGGTCGCCGCGATCGAGCCCCCCGTCGAGCCGTGGTACGACGTGTAGCGCGCGATGATCTTGTGCTTGCCCGTGTAGAGCCGCGCAATCTTGAACGCCGCCTCGTTCGCCTCCGTGCCCGACGTCGCGAAGAAGAACTTGTCGAGCCCCTTCGGCATCACCTCCAGGAGCTTCTGCGCCGCCCTGACCCGCACCTCGCACGTGTGCGCCGGGCTGATGTAGGCGAGTTGCCTCGCCTGCGCGCAGATCGCCTCGATCACGGCCTCGTTCTGGTGCCCGAGGTTCGAGCAGATGAGCTGCGAGGACAGATCCAGGTAGCGCTTGCCGGACGCATCCCAGAACGCGCAGCCCTCCGCGCGGGTGACGTGGATCGGCTTCCAGCCGCGCTGAGCGCGCCAGGTGCCGTACGTGTGCTTCGTGGTCAGCTCAACGATGTCATCGCTCATGGTAGCCTTCGCGGTTCGAGGAGGTGCACAGCGTAGTGGGTGATCGGACCTCCTCGCACGCGAATTTCCCGGCGCCGCTCGCCCGCTCCCGCGCCCCTCGCCCCGCGATTCCGCGCGGCGCGCCTCGCCGCCTCTGCCGTGATGTCCGGACCGAACGAGCGCGCTCGAGGCGCCGCGCGAGATCGCGTAACGAAGGACGTCCGTGATCCGTCCTTGTCGCCTCGCCTGCACGTCGGCTCTCCTCTCCATCGCGCTGCTCTCCTCCGGGGCCGGCGCCCAGATCGTCACCTTCTGAGCCGCGCCTTTCCCGGAGATGTGCGGCGGCCGGCGCTCATCGCCGGGCGGCTGAGGCGTGAGGGCTTCATTTCTCTCTCCTCATCGGTGGAACGGGCGTGTCGTCGATCTCGAGATTGCCGATCATGTCGGCGAGGACACGCCTCGTGGTCTCCAGCTCCGCGGCCGGAATGCCCCGCGTCGCGCGGCGCTCCACCTCGACCACCACGTCCTGGACCCAGTCGTACTCCGCGATCTGAGGCGTGCAGCGCACGCGGAAGGCGCGCGCGTCGCTCTCGTCGGGGGTCCGCTCGACGAGCCCCTTCTTTTCGAGGCGGCCGACGAGGGCCGAGAGCGACGCGGCCGTGATCTGCAGCCGCTCGGCGAGCTCGCGCTGCGTGAGCCCCACGCGCTCTCCGAGCAGCGCGCCGATCAGGCGGAACTCCGCGAGCGTGACCCCCCGCTCGGCGAGGCGCCCCTGGATCAGCTGCAAGGCGGTGCGATCCACGCGAGCGATCCGCGCGAGCAGCAGCGTGGTGAAGACGGTCAGCGTGTCGGTCACCCTCAATAGTTCGTGAGCCTAACTAACTTTGTCAAGCGCGAGCGCCGGCGAGAGCCCCAGCGCCGCGCCGGAGCGCGCGGCGGGGGCGGCCGCGCTGGGCCTCTCCCGCTCGCCCTCCAGGATCATCGCCATGCCCCCGCTCGGCCCCATGGTGAGCCCGCGGCGCACGTGCTGGATGGGCGCCTGGCTCTCGAGCCGGAGCCGGTATCTCCCGAGGATCGTGCCGAGGACGACCTTCATCTCGTACATCGCGAACGCCGCGCCAAGGCACCGGCGGGCGCCGCCGCCGAAGGCGATGAACTCGAACGGAGAGAACTTCCGTTCGAGGAAGCGGGAGGGGCGAAATCGCTCGGGCGACGGGTAGAGATCCTCGCGGCCGTGCAGGAGCAGCGGTGAGGCGGCGACGGACTCGCCGGCCGGGATGGTGTAGCGCCCGAGCTGGAAAGGCCTGTTCGCGACGCGGCCGACATCGACCACCGGCGGGTGGATGCGCAGCGCCTCCAGACACACCGCCTCCAGGTACGTCAGCGACGCGAGCGCGTCCGGCGCGGGCGACGGGCCGAGCGCGTCGATGTCGGCGAGGAGGCGCGCGAGCACGGCGGGCTCGCGGTGCAGCCAGTACATCGCCCACGCGAGCGACATGGCCGTCGTCTCGTGGCCCGCGAACAGGAGCGCGCGGAGCTGATCCGCGATCTCGACGTCGCTCATGCCCCCGCCGTCGTCGTGCCGGGCGCTCATCATCAGGCCCAGGATGTCCTGCGAGGCGTCTCCCGCCGCGCGCCTCCGCTGGACCTCCTCGACCAGCAGCGCGTCGAGCGCCCTGGCCGCGCGCCGGTTGCGCGCATAAGGGCCGAAGCCGCCGAGCTCACGCCGGAGCGCGGGGAAGACGAAGAAGCTCGCGCTCAGCGAGTCGATGAGCGCGAGCACGGCCTCGCGGGTCCGCCCGACGCGCTCCTCGCCCCTCACGCCGAAGACCACGCGGACGATCACGTCGAGCGCGATCGCCTGCGTCGCCGCGACCATCGAGAACGAGCGCCCCGGGCGCCACCGCGACGCCTCGCCCAGGCTGATGTCCGCGATCGCTTCGCCATAACCGCGCATCGCGCCGGCGCTGAACGGCGGCCCGAGCAGCTTCCGATCGCGCCGGTGCCGGGCGCCCGTCGTCACGACCACCGAGGTCTTCCCGAAGACCGGCTCGGTCAGCTCGGCGGCCCAGACCCCGAACGTGTCGGGGTCGGCCGTGTAGATCGCGCGGATCGCCTCCGGATCGCCCGTGATGGTCAGCATCCCGTTCGGAGATTTCACGCGGAACGTCGGGCCGTGCTCGGCGGCGTAACGCTTGAAGACGGGCTCGGAGGAAATGAGCCCAGAGCGGAGATAGTCCACGAGGCTGAACGACTTCGGGCCGGGCGGCAGAGATCCCATGTTGCTCCGTGGGTGAGGTGAGGGTCGTCGTGCGGATCCCCGGGCCGGGGAGATCAGGGCTCCGGGGATCCGTACGACACGCGCGCGGGCGCCTGGTTCCGGGAGATCGCCGGCGCGCGCTCAGGCCTGCGGCTCACACCGCCGCACGACATCGACGACGGCCTCGTCGAGCGGGAGCTCGCGCTGCTGTCCGCCCTCGCGCTCCCGGAGCGCCACGGAGCGGCGCTCCGCCTCGCGCTTGCCCACCACCGCGACCAGGGGGATCGAGGCGGCGTGCGCGAGGGCGATCTTCCGCGACAGCGTATCGTCGCCCGCGTCGAGGATCGCGCGCACCCCCTTCTGGCGGAGGCGCTCGAGGACCTCGTCGGCATAAGCGCGCTGCGCGTCTGTCACCGGCACCACGACGACCTGCTCGGGAGATAGCCAGAGCGGCAGCGCGCCCCGGTAATGCTCGAGCAGGATGCCGAGGAAGCGCTCCACGCTGCCGAACAGCGCGCGGTGGAGGATCGCTGGTCGCCGGCGCGCGCCAGACGCTTCTACATAGGTGATGTCGAAGCGCTCCGGCAGCACGAGATCGAGCTGGATCGTCCCGCATTGCCAGCTCCGCCCGAGCCGGTCGCGCAGCACGAACTCGAGCTTGGGCCCGTAGAAGGCCCCCTCCCCGGGCTGGAGGCGGTACTCGAGCCCCGCGCTCCTCGCCGCGGCGGACAGCGCCGCCTCCGCCCGGTCCCACACGGCGTCGCTCCCGTAGCGCTCGGCGGGGCGCGTCGAGAAGCCGACCGCCATGTCGTGGAAGCCGAAGCCGGCATAGAAGTCGCGCAGCGCGCTCGCGAAACGCACGACCTCGTCCTCGACCTGCTCCTCGACACAGAAGATGTGGCCGTCGTCCTGAGTGAACTGCCGCAGCCGGAACAGGCCGTGCAGCGTGCCGCTCGGCTCGTCCCTGTGCACCATGCCGAGCTCGCCGATCCGGAGCGGCAGATCCCGGTACGACGGCGCCATGCGCGCCACGATCTGCATGTGACCCGGGCAGTTCACGGGCTTGATGGCGGCGGCGTGATCCTCCTCGGACAGCCGAAACATGTTCGAGGAGAAGTTGTCCCAGTGGCCGCTCGCCTTCCAGATCGCCTGGCGCAGGATCAGCGGCGTGCGGACCTCTCGATAGCTGTCGCGCATCATCTGGCGCCGGACCGCCTCCTCCAGGAGGCGATAAAGCGTGAAGCCGCGCGCGTGCCAGAACACCATGCCAGGCGCCTCCTCCTGGAGGTGGAACAGATCGAGGCGCTGGCCCAGATAACGATGATCGTCTTCGTCGAGCATGTCAGTCTCCGTCGGCGGTGGCCGGGCCAGACGGAGCGCTGAAAAGCGACGTGCCCCGTCCGGATTCCGGCGGGGCTTGGTGTCTCGTGGATCGTCAGCTCATCGCATGCACACGAGAACCATCCCGCCGGTGCGGGTAGTGGTCGTCGTGGTCGCGGTGAGACGGGAGCTCACGAAGGGAGTCATATCGCGGCGATCCGGGCTCGTCAAGCGGGACGTCCTTCGTGCTCCATGCTCCGTGCTCCGTCATTGCGCATTGCGCTGTGTCGCGTCGGGATTGCATCGGGATGCTTCGGGGAGCGTGGAGAGGATCGCCCGCTCGCCGCCCGGGCCGCTCAGCGCGAGGGCGCGGGCGCGGCCCGCGCGGCCGCGGGGCCGGCCGGCCGGCCGGCGAGGGCGCGGGAGGCGAGGGCGCGGGAGAGGAGCACCGCCCCGGTGAAGACGTAACCCGAGCAGGACCGGAAGACGTCGTAGGAGCGGCCGATGAATGGAAGCTTCCGCAGGATGTCCCCGACGCGCCAGATCTCCTCGTGACGCGTGATCCTGAAGCTCTCGCCTCCATCGATCAGGTCGAACTCGTACGTCAGGATCACCCGCATCGGGTACGCGCAGCGCGGGAACAGCCTCAGGTAGAGGGTGCCGTCGACGACGGCGCGGCCCGCGTCGCGCGGCGCGCAGAGCCGGACGCTCAGCTGCGAGACGTCGAGGTCGAAGCGGGGGCCGCCGCGCGCCCCGGAGAGGTCGACCTGGTACGTCTCGACGCCGCGCACGCGCCGCCACGGATTGACGAACTCGATGCCAGGGGCGAGGTAGGGATAAACCTCCTTCTCCAGCGTCGCGAGCGGAGCGCCCGTGTCGTACATGAGGAGCGAGAGGCGCCTGAAGCGGTCCTCGAGGTCGTCGAGCCCGAGGCGCGGCATCGAGGGCATCGTGAACGGGAGGCAGTTCACCTTTGTCGCCATGTCGTGACTCTCCATCTCGGTGCGTTCCCCGCCCGGTGTGAAGCGACGGCGCGGACGGGGAAGATGAAGGCCGAGACGCAATGGATGGGCCGAGGCGGAGCGCGCGGCGGCGCCTCGCTCCGCCCGGCGCGCCGCGTGTGGTCCGCCGCGCACGGCGCTCGAAAGGCCCAGATCTCCGCGCGGCAGCAGGGCGAGAATCGGCGCGCTCGCCGCCGATTGGCCTGGTCGCGGGGGCATCCGCCGCTATCTTCCCGCGCCGTTCGGCTCGCGAGGGGCGCGGCGTTTCGCGTCCTCTGCTGCAGGCGGGTCCACGAGGAGAGGGAGTGTCACGGGTGCTGGAGAGCGCAGCGGGGGCCGCCGGGAGCTTCACGGAGCCGCGCAGGGCGGCGGCGCGGCGGCTCGCCGCCCTCGCGGCCCTCGCCCTCGCCTCGGCGGGGTGCATCGCGGGGGGAGCGCCGGCGCGCCCCGGCCACGCAGACGCGGGCGCGGCGGCTCCGGCGCGCCCCGGCCACGCAGACGCGGGCGCGGCGGCGGAACGGCTCTTCCGTGAGGCGGAGTCGCTGGCGAGCCGCCACCGCGCGATCGGCGTGCAGCTCTTCGTGCTCGACGAGGCCGCGGAGGCCGGCGCCGCGGGCGACCGCGCCGAGGCCCGGCGGGCGGCGCTCGAGGCGGAGGCCGCGCGGGTGCTCTCGAGGACCGTCGCGGCCTACGCCGCGCTCGTCGACGCGCCGGCGCTGCGCGCGGCGGCGCAGCGGCCCTCGGCGCTCCTCAGGCTCGCGCAGGCGCTCCAGGACAGCGGGGACCTGCGCGGCGCCGAGGCGCGGCTGCGCCAGCTCGCCCTCGAGCACCCGGCGTCGCGAGAGGCGCCCGAGGCCCACCTCGCGCTGGCCAACCTCGCGTTCGCGGCGGGGCGCCTCGACGAGGCCGTGAGCGCCTGCGACGCCGCGCTCCGCGGCCCCGCGGGCGCGGCGCTGCGAAAGCGCGCGCTCTACGTGAAGGCGTGGAGCCTGCGGGGGCTCGGCCGCGAGGGCGCCGTCGAGGAGGCGATGGAGGCGCTGCGCGCCATCGTGCAGCTCGGCCCCGCGCCCGCGGGCTCGCCGGAGGCGACGATCGACGAGGCCGCGGAGCGCGAGCTCGATCGGCCGACGCTGTGAGCGGCCGCGGGGAGGGTCACCCTTCGCCCGCGTCGACGCGGAACCGCGGCGCCTCGATGCGCTCCCCGCGGCACGCCGGGCAGCGGCTCGGCTTCGCCAGCGAGCGCCGCTCGTCGAACGCGTAGCCGCAGCGCAGGCAGCGCGCCGGCGCGATCGAGAGCCGCTCGCCGCGGGCGCGCAGCGAGCGCGCGAGGTGCTCGAGGTGCGGCGTCACGTCGCGCTCGCGCAGCCCGAGGCGCCCGGAGAGCTCCCACGCGGTCGCGGCGCCCCTGCGCAGCTCCTCCAGGAGCGTCTGCCGCACCGTCTCCGACCGGGGCGCTGGGCTCGGCGGTGGCTTCGACTTGCTCATAGAATTCCAGATCGTGACACCGCGGCTGCGCCGGTCCACAGCCGGCGATATGCCCCGCGCGCGCCGCGAGCGCTCCTTTGCCGGTCCGCCGCCGGCGATGTGCCCCGCGCGCGCCTCGAGCGCGCTCCTCGGCGGGGCCCGCGCCGCGCGTCGACGCGGCGCGGCCGGGACAGACGGGCACCGTCTCACGACGGCAGCGGCGCAGCGCGGCAGAGCCCCCGCCGCCATTGCGCGGAACACTCCTCGCACGGAGAATGCCGCTCCGGAGAACCGCAGCGCATGATCCCGTGCCCGTCCGAAGACGCCCTGGCCGCCTGGCTCGAGGGCCGCCTCCCGCACGAGGCCACGGCGACCCTGCGCGCGCACGTCGACGGCTGCGCCGACTGCCGCGCCGCGATCTCGGCGCGCCCGAGCGAGAGCGACGTGGGCGCGCCGCTCCTGCTCCCCTCGACCGAGCGCCGCTCCGGCGAGGCCGAGCCGCCGCCGTCGTCCTCGGAGCCGTGGGCGCCGCCCTCCACCTTCGACGATTACCGCGTGGTCAGGTCGCTCGGCCGCGGGGGCATGGGGCAGGTGTACCTCGCCCACGACGAGGTCCTCGACCGGCCCGTCGCGCTCAAGTTCGTCGCCGCGGACAACCCCGATCCGAGGACCATCGAGCGGCTGCGCGTCGAGGCCCGCGCGATCGCGCGCCTCCAGCACCCCAACGTCGTCGCCGTCTTCCGGATCGGCGAGGTGCGCGGGCGGCCCTACATCGCCTACGAGTTCGTCGAGGGCGAGCCGCTCGAGCTGCTCCCGAAGCCGGTCCCGTGGCAGGCCGCGCTGCGCATCGCGCTCGGCCTCGCGCGCGGGCTCGCCGCGGCGCACCGGCGGGGCGTCCTGCACCGCGACATCAAGCCGGCGAACGTGATGCTCGACGCGAACGGCGAGGTGAAGCTGCTCGACTTCGGGCTCGCCAAGCTCGTCGACCGGCCCACCGGCCGCGACGCGGGCCGGCGCGTCTCGTCGAGGCCCCCCGGCGCGCCCGCGCGCCGGACGCTCTCGGACGTGTCGGCGGCGACGACCGCGATCCTCATGGAGGCCGACGCGGCCCCCGCGCTCGAGGCCGCCGGCCTGACCCACGGCGGCACGATGATGGGCACGCCGCTCTACCTCGCGCCGGAGCTCTGGACCGGGACCGCCGGCACGCTCCAGTCCGACGTCTACGCGCTCGGGCTGGTCCTCTACGAGCTGTGCGTGGGCCGGCTGCCCCACGCCGGGCTCGACCTGCACGCCATCGCCAGCTGGGTGACGGCGCGCGCGCTCCCGCCGCTCCGCTCGCTCTGCCCCGACGTCCCGGAGATGCTCGCGGAGGTCATCGACCGCTGCGTCCTGCGCGATCCCGCGGCGCGCTTCGCGTCGGCCGAGGAGGTGCAGGCCGCGCTCGAGGAGACCGAGGCGCTCTGCCGCGCGTTCCAGATCGTGCGCTCCGGGCCCGCGTCCGCGGGGTCGCCGGAGACGGACGCGGACGTCGTGGGCGCCTCCTTCGCGCGCCTCGCGCCGCGCGCCGAGGAGCTCGTCTCGCGCTTCTACGAGCGGCTCTTCGATCGGGAGCCGGCGCTCCGGGCGCTGTTCCCGCCGGACATGCGCGAGCAGCGGCTCAAGCTCGCCGCGGCGCTGCAGCTCGTGATCGACAACCTGCGCGCGCCGGACAAGCTGGTCGAGATGCTCGAGGCGCTCGGGCGCCGCCACGCGGCCTACGCCACGCTGCCCGAGCACTTCGACGCCGTGGGCCGGGCGCTGCTCGAGGCGCTCGAGGAGCTGGAAGGCGACGCGTGGTCGCCCGCCACCGCGCGGGCGTGGGCGGGCGCGTACGCGCAGGTCGCCGAGGCGATGCGGCGCGGGCTCGAGGCCGCGCGGGGGACGGCGGTCTCCTCGGCGCGGACGCCGGCGCCGCTGCTCGCGGCGGAGACCCGGTTCGCCACGAGCGCGGACGCGAGCCTGGCCTACAGGGCCGCGGGCGACGGGCCGCTCGATCTGGTGCTCGTCCAGGGGTGGGTGACGCACGTGGAGGCCGCGTGGGAGGACGCGCTCATGTCCAGGTTCTTCGCCGAGCTCGGCGCGCGGGCGCGGCTCGTCGTGCTCGATCAGCGCGGCACCGGCATGAGCGAGCGCGAGGGCGCCGGCGCGCCCGCCGAGCAGCAGGCCGAGGATCTGCTCGCCGTTCTGGACGCGGCCGGCGTGGAGCGGGCGGCGCTCCTCGGCGTGGGGGGCGGCTTCGCGCCGTGCGCGCTGCTCGCGGCGGCGCACCCGGCGCGTGCGCGCGCGCTGATCGCGCTCGGGAGCGCGGCGCAGATGGCGGCCTGGCCCGGGTGCCTCTTCGGCCTCAGCGGCGAGGACGCCGAGGAGGCCGAGCGCGCGCTGCGGAGCGGCTGGGGCGAGCCGCTCTTCCTCGATCGCCTCGCCCCCTCGGCCGCGGACGACGCCGCGTTCCGGCGCTCCTGGGCGGCGTACCTGCGCCACGGCGCGAGCCCGAGCGGGGCGGCGCGCATGCTCCGGGCGCACGCGGCGGCCGACATCCGGTCCACGCTGGGCCTGGTGAGCGCCCCGTCGCTGGTGCTGCACCGGGCCGGCGATCGGGCCGTCCCCGCGGCGGCCGGGCGCGACCTGGCCGGCCGCATCCGCGGCGCGCGCTATGTCGAGCTGCCGGGCGACGATCACCTGCCCTTCGTCGGCGCGTCGCGGCCGCTGCTCGCCGCGCTGCGGGCCTTCCTCGACGCAGAGGCCGCCGGGGGGAGCACCGTCTCGAGCTTCGCGCCGCCCGCGGCGCTCGATACCTCCGGCGCCGCTTCCGGCAAGTGACGCGTGACGCGCTGCCCCGAGCACGTCGTGAGTCGCTGAACGTCCGACGGCGCCTCGACGGCGCCTGTCCGGCTCGCGCTGCGTAGCTCATGTGGGGAGGTCGCCGCTCGCGCGAAGCGCCGCCGGACCGGCGCTCGCGCTCGCTCAATGGGTATTCGAGCGCATTCGTTCACCGCGCAGAAGCGCTCGAATTCAGCGCGCGGCGTCGCCATCTCCGGTTTTGCCCGATAGCACTTGAGAGATCTCCTTATCTATCTATCTTGTTGTCCAAAGACGGTATCCGCCTTGCCGGTGCATGATTCGACCGCTAACTTGAATTGATGGATATGTGGACACGCGCGCTCACCTGTGGCTGCGCCTTGATCGGCGCGCTCGCGAGCGCTTGCTCCGGGACGGAGCAGGGCGCTCCCGCCGCAGCGTCGAGCGCGGCGGATGCGGGCGGCGGGGACGGCGAGGGCGGCGAGAGCGGCACCGGGAGCGCGGGCGGCGGCGGCGCCGGGAGCGCCGGCGACGGCGCGGGCGGCGCTGCCGGCGCCTCCGAGGGCGCGGGCGGCGCCGGCGGGGAGGCGGGCGGCGGGGGCTGTCCTCCCGGAGAGGAGGGCTGTCCGTGCGGGACTCTCGGCCAGTGCGACGGCGAGCTCCGCTGCGCGGACGGCGTATGCATCTCGGGCTGCGGCTGCACCGACGGATACGCCATCGTCGACGGCGAGTGCGTCTGGCAGGGGGGCCCGCAGGATCCCTCGTTCCAGAGCGCGGACACCTGGAGCGCCACGGGCGCCGCGCTCGTCCACCCCGAGGCCGAGGGCAACGGCAACCCCGGGGCCGGGGTCATCGGCCGGGACGCGGTGTGCCAGATGGCGGGCTTCTCTCAGCAGCTCACGATGCCGGACCTCGCGTGCGCCGAGCCGCTGCTCCTCACGTTCGCCGCGCACGTCGCCTGCGACGCCGGCCTGGGCTGCATCGGTCCCCCGGGCGTCGGGGTCCGCATCAACGGCGGTTTCACGAACCTCGATCTCATGCCCTCTTCGTCCTTCGCCCCGCAGCGCGTCTGCCTGGGAGAGCGCGCCTATGGCGGGCAGATCGAGCTGCTCCTCGGGCCCTCCCGGAGATCTCCACAGTGCGACCAGGAGGCCGGACAGGGCTACATCCTGGCGTTCGATGACGTCGCGATTCGACCGGACGAGATGAGCGCCTGTCCCCTGCCGGGCCAGGTGCTGAACGGCGACTTCGAGGCAGGCGACGCGGGCTGGACGGCGAAGCCGGAGAACGGCGTCTCCGAGGTCAAGAGCGGCCTGGGCCTGGGCGGCGGCAAGGGCGGGCATCTCGGCACCACGCATTTCTGCCAGTATCCCTCGCTCGAGGGCACGGTCTCGGCGCCGTTGCCCTCCCCCGCGCTGCCGAACCCGGCGCTCCGCATCTGGAGCCAGGGCAGCCCGGGCGCGGTCGTCAACGTCACGCTGAGCACGCACCAGCTGACGGCGCTGACGGGCACGGGCGAGGCGCAGGTCTCGCACGTCTGTTTGCCCCGGTGGGCGCTCGGCATGGCGCACAGGCTCGCCTTCGCCTATCGGAACCGGAACAGCCAGCCGTGTACGGACGAGAACCAACGCGACTTCGCGGTGGATGATCTCGCCTTCGTCTCCGACGATCGGTGCCCCGGGGACGCGCCGCTGTTCGACCCCGGCTTCGAGAACGCCGGCGCCGGCGCGAGCCTCTCGCCGGCGTGGGTCCTGAACGCGGACGATCCCGCGCGCGGCAGCGCCAGGCTCGCCGTCGACGCCTCCGCCGCGCACTCCGGCGAGGTCTCGCTCTCGCTGTCCGTGAAGAAGCCGTGCCGGGAGCCCTCGGCCTCCACCGTGTTCACGGTGCCCGCGCCCGAGGGGACGGCCGGCCCGGCGCTGAAGTTCTGGTACCGCACGAGCGGCCTCCGCGCGGCGACCGCCTCCTCGACCCCGGGCGCCGCCCTCCCTGCCAGCGAGCGCTGGAAGCAGCGGACGATCTGCCTGGATCCGCGCACGGCGGGCAGGCCCCAGCACCTCTCCTTCAAGCTGGGAGCCAGCGGCGTCTGCGACGAGCCGCTCGGCCAGGAGACGCTGCACGTCGACGACGTCGAGGCGACGACCGACCCCTCCTGCCCGGCCGCGCCGCCCCCCTGAGCTCCCGCGCCCCGGCGCCTCGACGCCGTCGTTGCGCCGGGCCGAGGGCGCCGCTCGGCTCAGCCGCGCTTGCGCCCCACCAGGATGACGATCGGATACGCGAAGCACACCTCGTCCCCCCGGAGCGCCGCGCCGACGCCGAGCGCGTCGACGCCGACGTCGGCGCGGTAGAGGGCCCGGAGCCGATCCGCCCCGCCGGGCTCCGGGAAGGAGGCCCGGAGCGTGGCCTCGAGCTCCACCTCGAGCCTGTACCGCGCGGTCGTCTCGATCTCGAGCCCCGCCGCGTCGAACAGGGCGCCGAGCTCGCGCTCGGTGTGCGCCCGCGCGTGCGACGGATCGCGGATCTTCTCGGCGGCGTCGTACGCGTCCCGCTTGTCCTCGGCGGGCGCCACGTCGATCACGGCGACCCGCCCGGCCCTCTGGCACACGCGGGCCATCTCGCGCAGCGTCACGAGCGGATCCAGCAGGTGATGGAAGCTGTAGCGGGTCGTGACGATGCGAAAGCTCTCGTCCGGATAGGGCAGCCGGCTCGCGTCGCCGAGCTCCCAGGTGACGTTGGAGAGGCCGAGGCTCGCCTGTCGCTTCCGCGCCTCGTCCAGCATCGCCGGGACGATGTCGAGCCCCCGCACGCTCGCCACGCGCGGCGCGAGCGCGCAGGCGACGATGCCCGGCCCGCAGGCGACGTCGAGGGCCGCGTCGCCCGGCGCCGGCGCGAGCGCGTCGAGCAGCAGCGCCATGGCGGATTCGGCCGAGTGGGCCTCGACCTCGGCGAACGGCCTCGCCTGCCTCGTGAACTGTTCCTGTATCAGCGCATCATGCGTCGTGGGATCGGCTTGGCTCATGGGGCTCGAAGGTGGACCACCTCGGTCTTTACGGCTGCCGGCGACAGGACAAAGATCGTCGCCGAGAGGCCACGCCGTGCAAACCCGCGTCATGACCCCCACGGAGACCGCCGAGCACCTCGCCAGGCTCGGGCTCGACCAGGTCCCCGCGCGCGCGTTCTCCTATGAAGACGAGCTGCCGGGCGCCACCTACGCCTGGCACACGCACGCGCGGCACCAGCTGCTCTGCCCCCTGGCCGGCACGGCGCGCCTCGACGTCGAGGACGCGTCCTTCCTGCTCCCCCCGCAGCGCGCCGCGCTCATCCCCGCGGGCGAGCCGCACGCGACCACCCGCCGCGACGCGTCGATCGTCTCGATCTACTTCGAGCCCGCGGCGTTCCCCTCCCCCCTCACGGCCGTGAGGGTCTTCGAGGTGCCCGCGCTCCTGCGCGAGATGGTGATCTACGCGCGCCGCTGGCCGGTCGCGCGGCGCCCGGACGACGCCGCGGCCGACACCTTCTTCGCGGCGATGGCGGATCTCATCGCGCCGCTCCTCGATCGCGGCGCCACGTACCGGCTGCCCCGCGGCAGGACGCCGCCGGTGCAGCGGGCGATCGCGTGCGCGCTCGGCGACGTCGCGGGCGCGGATCTCGCGCGGGCCGCGGCGTTCGCCGGGGCGACCGAGCGCACCCTGCGGCGGCGGTTCCGCGAGGAGACCGGCGTCACGTGGCGCGCCTTCGTCACGCGCGCGCGCGTGCTCCGGGCGCTCGACCTGCTCTCCGGCCCGAGCGCCAGCGTCACGCAGGTCGCGGTCGACGTCGGCTTCCAGAGCCTCGGCGCGTTCGCCGCCGCGTTCCGCGCCGTGACCGGCCAGACGCCGAGCGAGTTCCGCAGGACCGCGCCGCCCTGGCCGGGCGGCGATGGCCACAGCAGCTGGCCCGAGCCGACCTGACGGCGCAGAACGAGCGCCCGACGAGCGTGGATCCGGACCGCGGCCGCGCGCGCCGCTCCCGCGGCGCGCGCCGCGCGATCCCGCGCTACTGCGTGATCGCCTTGAGGTCGAGCATCTCCTCGACGCTCGGCACCACGATGAGGTCGCACCGGCGGTTCTTCTGCCGCCCCTCGTCCGTGTCGTTCGTCGCGACCGGGTCGGTGTCCGCGAAGCCCGCGGCGCTCCATTTCGCGACCGGGAGCGCGCCCCCGCCGCCCTTCATGTCGGCCGGGCTGACCAGGTACAGCAGCACCTCGCGCGCGCGCATCAGCGACAGGCCCCAGTTGTCGCGGAACTGACCGCCCGCGAGCGGCCTGTTGTCGGTGTGGCCGGCGACCTGGTAGTAGCGGTTGAGCAGCGACGGGTCGTTCCGGACGACCGTCGCCACCTTGAGGAGGATCTCCTTGCCCTCCTTCTTCAGCGTCTCGCGCCCGGAGTCGAAGAGGACGTCGCCCGGCAGCGAGATGACCATCCGGTTGTTCCGGATGTTCACCGCGAGGCCGAGCTTCGTGAGCTCGTCCAGCTTCTTCCGGAGCGTCTCGAAGCGCGCCTTGATCTGCTCCAGCTGGCGGGCGCGGGCCTTGAACTCGGCGAGCGCCTTCTCGCGCTCCTCGAGCGTCGAGCTCAGCTGCGACACCTGCGTGCTCGTCGCCTGGAGGTTCTCGTTCAGCTTGCTGATGTCGACGCCGGCCGCCTCGAGCTGCCTCGTCAGCTCCGCGACCTTCGCCTGCTCCACCTCGAGCGCCTTCTGGGTCTCGGCGAGGCGCTGCTCCGTGCTCTGTTGCTGGCTCTGAAGGCGGCTGTACTTGTCGAGCTGGGCCTTCCACTCCTCCTCGGAGTAACCGCACCCCAGCGAGAACGACGCGATCACGGCAGGCAGGAAGGCCGCGAAAGCAAGGCTGCGACCTTTCAAGACACGAGGGTGCATGAGCACGCTCCTTCACTCTAGTTGGTGAACATGGGCGGGGGCGGATGGCCCGGCCCGCGCCCGGTTCCGGGTGACAGCGGCCCGTCAGGCCGTGCGGGGGCCTACCCTAGCGAGGTCGGCCGCGGTTGTAAAAGGCGCATCGCACCACCTCCCCCGGTCGCCCCGCGCGCCTCCCCGGCCCCGCGCGGCGCGCGCCGGCAGGCGAGCGCGCGTCCCCCGCCGTACGCTCGGGCTCGCTTGCCCATTGTTCCCGCCAGCACACCTGCTAATGGGACGTCCCATGGCCTATCGCATCACGTTGATCCCCGGCGACGGCATCGGCCCGGAGGTCGTGAAGGCGACTCAGGACGTGGTCTCCGCCGCCGGCGTCGCCGTCGACTGGGAGATCCACCACGCGGGCATCGAGGTGGCGAAGCTGACGGGCTCGCCGCTCCCCCTCCCCGTCATCGACGCCGTGCGGAAGAACCGGATCGCCCTCAAGGGCCCGGTGACCACGCCGATCGGCGGCGGGTTCCGGTCGGTCAACGTGACGCTCCGGCAGACGCTCGACCTCTACGCCAACGTGCGGCCGATCCGCAGCCTGCCGGGCGTCGAGCCTCGGTTCGACGTCGACATGGTCATCGTGCGCGAGAACACCGAGGGGCTCTACGCCGGGCTCGAGCTCATGATCCTGCCCGGCGTGGCCCAGAGCATCAAGCTCACGACCGAGCGCAGCTCGACGCGCATCGCCGAGTTCGCGTTCCGGTACGCGAAGCAGCACGGCCGGAGCAAGGTGACCATCGTCCACAAGGCGAACATCATGAAGCTCTCCGACGGCCTGGCGCTCGACTGCGCGCGGCGCGTCGCCGTCGGGCACCCCGAGGTCCAGCTCGGCGAGATGATCGTGGACGCGGCGGCCATGACGATGGTCCGCGAGCCGAACAAGCTCGGTGTGCTCGTGACGGAGAACCTGTACGGCGACATCCTCTCGGATCTCGGCGCCGGCCTGGTCGGCGGCCTCGGGATCGTGCCCGGCGCGAACATCGGCGACGAGGCCGCGGTCTTCGAGGCGGTGCACGGGTCGGCGCCGGACATCGCGGGCAAGGGCTACGCGAACCCGACGGCGCTCGTGCAGAGCGCCGTGATGATGCTGCGGCACCTCGGCGAGCACGAGGCGGCCGACCGGATCGAGCGGGCGCTCACCGCCGTCTACCGCGCCGGCCAGGTGCGCACCCGCGACCTCGGCGGCACCGCGAGCACCGACGACTTCACCCGCGCGCTCTGCGCGGAGATCGAAAAGCCTCGCGCGGAGGCGTAGCGGCGGGCATCCTGATCCCGCGGACGTGGGATCTGCCTGGACGTGGCTGCTCGAGCGGTGCGCCGAGATCGTCGGCGTGACGGACGGGGCCGCCGGCCCGGCGGACGACGCCGCGCGGCGCCGGCGTCGGCGGACGCTCGTCCTCCTGCTCTCGCTCCTCGTCGGCGCGAGCTGCCTCCTCGGCGAGCGCTGGGGCGCGAAGGGCCTGCTCCCCGCGGTGGCGCTCTTCCTGCTCGCGGTGCAGGCCACGCGCGCCGTCCTCGCCGCGCGCGCGTCGGTGTGGCGCGCCGCCGCCCTCGATCTCGAGGACCCCGCGCAGCGGCCGAGCGAGCGCGCGGATCCGTGGTTCGCGCCGCCGACGGCGAGGGTCCTCTGCGCGCTGGCCGCCGTGATCGACGCCGCGCGCCGCGAGCGCTACGCGATCGCGCTGGAGCGGCTCCCGCACGTCGATCGGGCCGCGCTCCGGCCCGACGAGGTGCGGCTGCTCGACGCGGCGCGGGCGCTGCTCTCCCTCGGCCTGGGCGACCCGGCGCGCGCGGCGCAGCAGGCGATCGTCGCGCTGCCCACCGGCATCGACGCCATCGACGCGCGGCTCGGCCGCGTGGTGCTCGCCGACGCGTGGAAGAGCCCCGCGCGGATCGAGGCGATCGAGCGCGCGTGGCGGAGCGAGCTCCAGAGCGGCGTGACGTCCGAGGCGCTGGAGCGCCTCCTGTCCCTGTCGCGGCTGCGCTTCGCGCCGCAGGCGCTCGAGGCGCTCAAGCCCGCCGAGGCGCGCGAGCTGTCGGCCGAGGCCTGGTCGATCGGCGAGGAGGAGCTCGCCGCGGCGCTCGAGGCCCGCGCGCGGGGCGGCGTCTACCGCTGAGCCACGGGCTCGGGGCGGCGGCGCGCGCTCAGGGCGGCGGCTCGCGCGGCACGGCGGGCGTGGTCTCGCGCACGAGGCGGAGGCCGCCGAGGGAGAGCTCGACCATCGCGGCGAGCCGCTCGGCGACGAGCCGCTCGGCGGAGGGCCCCGCGGCGCGCGTCTCGGCGACGAAGGCGAAGCAGCGCCGGCCGGAGCCGCCGAAGGCGACCGCGAAGCCGTCGATCGGCGCGCCGGGCGGGGTGTCGGCGACGCCGATCGCCACGACGGTGTCGAAGCCCTCGGGCACGTCGATCCGGCGCTCCACGGCGGTGAGGCTCTGGTCGGGGCGCGGCAGGTCGCGCCAGAGCCGCGCGCGCGCCTCGCACGCGGCGCGGCTCGCGCGGCCGTCCTCGCGCCAGGTGCGGACGAGCAGCGACGTCGACGACGCGGCGTGCGTCGCGACGAGCCAGGGGCCTTCGCCGTCCTCGACGCGGAAGCCGCGCGCGTCGGGCAATGGGAGCACGAGATCGAAGCGATCCGAGCGGTACTCGCCGAGCTCGCCGTCGCCGAGCGTCGACGGGGGCGGGGGCGGCGCGGGCCTCGGCGGCGGCGCGGGCGGCGCGGCCGGGGCCGGCGCGCACGCGGGCAGCAGGGCGAGCAGCGCAGCGGCCGGCAGCAGGGCGCGGCGCGCCGCCCGCGCGGCCGGCAGCAGGCCGCCGAGCGCCGCCCGCGCGGCCAACAGCAGGCCGCCGCGCGTGGCGCGCGCGGCCAACAGCAGGCCGCCGCGCGTGGCGCGCGCGTCCGGCCGCCGCGCGTGGCCCGGCGTCTCGGCAGGCTCGGCGCGCGCCTTCGGCCTCATCGCGCGAGCAGCACGAGCACGGCGCCGGCGCCTCCCTCGGCGTCCGGGGCCGTCGCGAACGCGGCGACGTGGCGGGCGACGCGGCCGTGGCTGAGCCAGGCGGCGATCTCGCCGCGGAGCACGGCGTGGCCGCCGGGCGAGTGGTTGCCCTTGCCGTGGACGATGGCGACGACGCGATCGCCGTCGCGCTGGCGCTTGCAGATGAAGGCCTCGACGGCCTCGCGGGCCGCCTCGAGCCTCAGGCCGTGCAGGTCGAGGGTGCCGTCGACGGCGTAGCGGGCGCGCCGGAGCCGCCGGAGCTCGCGCGGATCGACGTCGAGGCGCCTGCCCTCGATGCGCTCGCTGTCGTCCGTGGTCTCGAACTTGATGCCCTCGATGACGAGCGAGCGCATGCGCGAGCGCGCCTCCTCGTCCGGATCGGACGCGATCGTCGGCAGCGCGGCGCGCTCGACGCGGCTCGCGGTGACCGGGATCCGGTTCACGCGGTCCTCGAGCACGCGGACGCCTGCCATGTAGATGGCGAACGTCTCGGGGTCGACGGGCCGCGGCGCCGGCTCGACGCCTGCCTGCGCCGCCGCGCCGGCGGCCGCCTTCGCCTTGGCCTTCGCTTCGGGCGCCGCGGCCGCCTTGGCCTTCGCCTC
Organism: Sorangium sp. So ce836; assembly: GCF_028553905.1. Classification (NCBI taxonomy): domain Bacteria; kingdom Pseudomonadati; phylum Myxococcota; order Polyangiales; family Polyangiaceae; genus Sorangium; species Sorangium sp. So ce836. Next base: position 10,610,110 of record NZ_CP102233.1, read on the forward strand.
GGGCGCCGCGGCCGGCTTGGCCTTCGCTTCGGGCGCCGCGGCCGGCTTGGCCTTCGGCTTCGTCAGCTGCCGGAGCGTGGAGAACGGCTGGTAAAACGCCTCATTCGCCTTGTGTGCCGCCGCCTTCGCCGCCCGCGCCGGGCTGGCCGTCGCTCTCGGGTCTCTCTCGCGCTTCGCGCCCTTCGCCATCCCCCAGAACATCGCGCGCGAGACCGCGGAGCGCAAACCGAACGGCTTCGATGCCGGCGAGCTGCCCGTCCTCGAAGTGCCAGTCGGGGTCGTCGAGGCCGGGGAAGTCGTGCGGGTTGCGGATGTCCTCGGCCGTGAGCGTGGGGATGAGGCGGCGCGCGAGCTCGATGACCTTGCCCCGCTGCGCCTCCTCCATGGCCGCGAGCAGCTCGAAGATGCGATGGAAGAGCTCGGCGGGCGTGGGGGCGGCTTGCCGGGCGCCGGGCCTGGCTGCATCGGGAGAGGGCATCGGGCGCAGGATACTTCATCGGAGCGGAGCCGCCGCCCGGCCCGCTCCCGGCGCGCCGCCGCGCTCCTTCGGGGCGGGCGATGCCGGGGAGACGCGCCGTCAGCGGCGTCAGCGATGGTCCTGGAGGCTCACGGCGGGCATGGGGTAGTTCCCTGCCGGCGTCGCCTCGGATCGCCCGTGGTCACGGAGCCGGCCGTCGTAGGGATGGAACGGCTCGAAGGGCCGGAACGGCTCGAAGGGCCGGAACGGCTCGAAGGGCCGGAACGGCCTCTGCGGCACGAAGTGCCCATACGGCCGGAAGGGCCTGTAAGGGTGGATGGGCCTGTACGGCCTGAAGAGCCCATAGGGCCGGAAGTCCCCGTGATAGGGGATATCCTCCGGGGGGATCCGGGCGTCGGCGAGCGTCGGGCTCGCCGTCTCCTCCACGATCACGAGCTCCTGGACGGGTACCGTGTCCTCCGCTGCCGCGAGCTGCGCGGCGCCGAGCGCGATCCCGGACAGCGCCAGCGCGCCGAGCGCTTTCACCAGCTTCATCGCCGACTCCTTTCACGATCCGAGCGGCTTGCCGGGGGTCGTCCCATGCAGGCTGCGTCCACGACGATGCAAACGCGAGGCCCGTTCGCGGCGGATCGCCGGGTGCCGCGCGCCCAGGTGTGAATTCCCGAGAGCCTCGGATCTGCGGCTGCGCGCCCGTCCGGCGGGGCGTCTCGTGTGCAAAGCGTGGACAGCGGGCAGCGCCCGACGCTGGCGGACGCTGCCCGTACCGGGGTCGGGGCGCGGCGCCGCGCGCGGCTCAGGGGGTCACGAGGGCGCCCGACAGGTCATCGACGATGCTGCCGACGTCCCCTCCATCGAGATTGACGCACGGAGGTCGGAGGCGCGGCGCAGGCGCTGTCCCCACCCAGCCCGGGCCGTCATCCGCTGTCCTTTTCCGTGAAGCCGAGCACGTGCATACCGAAGGAGGCCGCGAGGAGCATCACCGTCTCGAGCGGAACGCGGGCGCCCTTCACGTTGTTCTTCGCCGGATCGACGAACAGATCATGGGACCGAGGGAACTGAGCGTTTCGAAGATCGCAGTCCTCGAAGCGTGTCCCCATGAAGCGGCACTCCTCGAACACGGCTCCGGCGAGGTCCGTCGCAGCGAGCACCGATTCGGTGATCGAGCACCGCTCGAAGCGCGTCTTGCGCAGCGCCAGCGAATCCATGACGTTGTACCGCATGTCGCAGTCCTCGAACGACACGTCGGGGAATTTCGCGATGTTCGTCCAGTCGATGCCCATCAACTTGCAGGAGCTGAACGACACGCCGCGCAGCGAGAGCATATTGGTATTGGCTTGGGTCAAATCGCATCTCTCGAACACGCACCCCTCGAGCCGAGTGCGCATCCAGCGGCTCTCGCTGAGCTTCGAGCGCCGGAACACACAATTGCAGAACTCGCGATCGCTCAGGTCCGCTCGTTCCAGCGTGAGCCCGTCGAACGTCTCACCGTCGAACGAGTCCTTCCCTTCGAACGGATCCGTATTCTCCGTACTGAATACGCGGGCCATGTATAGCCGGCGATGGTACCGTGTACCGATTCGTTGTCAATAGAAACCGGCCTCTACCCAAGGCAACGTGCTATCCGCGGCATCCAGCTCCGCCGCGCATGCGCCGCGGCTCCGGCTCGAGGAGAAGCTCTCCTGTCACGCTCAACGGCGCGACGGACAACGTGGTGGTCATCGTCCTGCACGCGAAGGCCTCCAACGATACTGCGAGCTGGCAGCGGCGACAGAACGCATCGAACGCCCTCAAATCGTACCTCGATGCCACCGATCCCACCGGGAAGGTCTTCGTGATCGGCGACTTCAACGACGATGTCGGCGGCGGTGGCGGCGGCGGCGGCGGCGGCGGTGGGTCCGCGCAGGTCATCCTCAATGAGATCGGCGTGAACGAGCCGGGCAGCGACACGGCGGGCGAGTTCATCGAGGTCGTGAACGTGGGCGGGGCGTCGGCGTCGATCGGCGGGTGGACGCTCTCGGACTCGACGAGCGTGCGGCACACGTTTGCCGCGGGCACGACGCTCGCCGCCGGCAAGGCGCTCGTGGTGTTCGGCGGCGCCTCGGCGATCCCGGCGGGGCTCACGAACGCCCTCGCGTGCTCGACGGGCACGCTGAGCCTCGGCAACGGCAGCGAGCAGGTGTGCCTGAGAGACAGCGGCGGCGTCGCGAAGGATTGCTTCACCTACACGAGCGCGCTGTCGGGCACGGAGGCGTGTCGGCGAACCGGAGCCCCGACGGCAGCGCGACCGGCACCTTCGCGCTGCACACCTCGGTCGCCGTGGGATCATCCTCGGCGGGCAAGCGCGGTTCCGGCGCGGCCTGGTGACACCGATCGAGGAATGAGAGGTCTCGAGGTCTGACGAGGGGGTCTCGAGGCCTGACGAGGGGGGTCTCGAGGTCTGACGAGGGGGTCTCGAGATCTGACGAGAGGGGTCTCACGAACGGAATTTCGGCTCTCGAGAATGAAATCCTGGCTCTCGAGCACCGCGCGCGGGATCTCGAGGTATGCCTCGACCTCGCCGCGCGTCCTCAAGACCTCCGATCCCGTGGACCAGAGCCATTTTTCTGCAGCCGCGACCCGAGATCTCGTTCCGAAGAGCGCCGATCCCGTTCCGCTCCCCTGAAGATTCGATTCGCGGGCCTCGGGAGCGCTTCCCACCGCCGCCGAGCGGCACCGGCTGACCGCCTTGCAGGCGCCGCGGTCAGCGCGGAGCCGAGGTCGCGACGGCGAGCGCCCGCAGCAGGGTGACCACAGCGATCACGTGGCTGATCCGGCCGTCCTGCATCGCTGCCGTCACCTCGTCAGCGCTCATCACGACCGCCTCGGTGCTCTCGTGCTCGTCGCCCAAGGGCTCGCCGACCCACCGCGCCCCGCGGGCCAGATAGAGGAAGCAGCGATTCGCCTGGAGCGCCGGATTCGGGTGCACCCACCCGAGCGACTCGATCGATCCCGCGGCATATCCCGTCTCTTCCAGGAGCTCGCGGGGGGCCGCGGCCGCCGGCTCCTCCCCGGGATCGACGATGCCGCCGGCCGTCTCGACGGTCACCGCGTCGACGCCGTGCCGGTGCTGCCGCACCAGGACGAACTCCCCAGCATCGGTGATCGCCGCCACCGAGATCCAGTCGGCGAGCTCCAGCGTGAAGACGGGATAAGGCGCGCCCGCGGCCACGACCTCATGGCGATGTACCGCCAGCGGACCGAACGTACCGGCGACCGCCGAGGCGTGCCGGCGAGGGATGGTGATGCCCATCGCGCCTCCCTACTACAGCGCGCCGCCCGCCGCCTTCTCCGCCGCGCCGCCCGCCGTCTTCTCGGGCACAGCGCCCGCCGCCTTCTCCGAGCCAGCGCTCGTCGGCTTCTCCGCCGCCTTCTCCGCCGCGCCGCCCGCCGCCTTCTCCGGTCCAGCGCCCGCCGCCTTCTCCGCCGCGCCGCCCGCCGCCTTCTCCGGTCCAGCGCCCGCCGCCTTCTCCGCCGCGCCGCCCGCCGCCTTCTCCGCCGCGCCGCCCGCCGCCTTCTCCGACACCGCGCTCGCCGCCTTCTCCAGCACCGCGCTCGCCACCGCCGCCGGCGCGGCGCTCGCCGCCTTCTCCGCCACGATCGCCGGCTTCTCGCGGCGCTCCCGCCGGAGCACCTCCTCCGCGTCGTCGCTGGACACCGCCTCCGTCGCCGACCGCGCCTCGTCCTGCGGCGGCGGCCACGCGGCCACGTAGCGGGGCACCTCGCCGGGCCCGGACGCGTCGATCCAGGACACGGTCCCCGTCCCCGGCGCGCGCACGTCGACGTGCACGAACGAGCTGTTCGGATAGTACCCGCAGCCCGTGTCCGCCAGCCGGCGGCACGCCGCCGCGAGCTCGTCGTTGCGCACCCCCGCGATGCGCAGATCGAGCGCCCGCCCCGTCTGGTGCAGGCTGCCCTGGCTCTGCGGCCGGTACCCGCTCACGAGCGACACGAGCCGGCCCGGATACCGCCGCGCGAGCGCGTCGATGCGCGTCAGCAGCCCGGGATCGAGCAGCCGCACGCCGGGCGCGACCTCACCGGCGTGCACCCCGCTCGCCTTGCCGGAAGCGGCTCCCCGCTTGTCGCCCGCCGACGGCCGCTTGCGGCTCGCCGCCTCCGCCTTCGGCGCAGCCGCGCGCTCGCCGTCCAGGATCGGCCGCGGGGTGCCCCACGGGCGCGCGAGCAAGGAGAGGGCGCGCCGCGCCTCCTCGCGCGGCCTGCCCTTGCAGTCGACGAGCTCGAGGCGATCCGGCTCGATCCCGCTCCGATCCATCGAGAGCACCGGCCCATGGCACGGCTTCGGAGGAGCCTCCCTGTCGGGCCCGCTCTTCGCCCCGCGCCGCTTGCTCTCGACCGTCCGCGCCGCCCGCCGCTTCTCCTTCTTCATTCCCCCCGGCCACCTTGGCCGCGCCCCCACCCTTCGCGCCCGCGCTCTCGGCCGCCTGCGACGGCTGCGCGCGGCCGCGAGCCTTCCGACCGCCGTCGCCGCTCGTCGCCCCGTCACCGGTCGCGCCGATCGCCGCGGACGCGGTCTTCCCGCGGCCATGGCGCGGCTTCTCCCGCGTCTCCGCCCGCTGCCCGTGCTCCGCGCCCGGCGGAGACGCGGTAGAGCCCGGCGCACGATCGCCGCGGTCCCCGCGACGGTCCCGCTTGCCAGCCTTCTCCTCGGCCTTCGCAGCGGCGTGCGCCCTGGGCAGCGCCTCCCCGCGCGCAGACCCCGCCGGGACGGCCGGCACCGCCATGCTCACCAGGACCGCCAGCACGGCAGCGCGAGCACGAACGAGGCGCGCTCGCGGCTCCGCGCTGCGCACAGCCCCCCCTGCGTCCCGCGGCGCCGCGCCTGCACTGCTCACGGATCGAAGGCTGATCATGGAAAGCTCCAGTCGGGTCGGGTGCGAGTGGCATCCACCACGGATCGGATCTCCCGGACACGGCGTCCCCGCCCGTCCGCAGGATGTGGGGTTGGAAAGACCGTCGGCGGTCCGCTTCTTGAATCGACCTGGAACGAGGTCATCCGCGTCGAAACTGCGTCTCCGAGACGCCCCTCGTGGACGCTCGGAAGCTCCGAAGACCGAGAGCTCGGAAGCTCGGAAGCTCGGAAGCTCGGAAGCTCGGAAGCTCGGAAGCTCGGAAGACCGAGCGCTCTGAGGACACGAATGTCATGAAGTGCGGAGGGCAGCCCAATTTTCTGCGGCGCTGACCAAAGGCTGTGGTAGGAACCAGCTGCCTCGCGACTGCGGTCGGGTCGTGAGCGCGGTTCCGGGGTGCATGGGGGCACAACCCCTCACCACGCGGTACCGCGGCCGGGTATCGCCCGGCGCGCTACGCACTGCGGCGGGACCCTGCCTTCACGATCAGCGCGACCAGCGCGATCAGCCCGGAGGCAGGCATCGCGCCCCAGGTGCAACATCGTCCGGGCCATCGCGAGATCGCGGGGGAAGCGCCCGGCCAACCACGCACCAGCCTCATTCACCACACCATCGATGCAAGCGGGGCGCCACACGCGGGATGCGGAAGCCGAACCCGGTGGCGCGTCCATGATCGCTCCGAGGTCAGCAGGGGCACGACATGCGGCGAATTCGTAGAGACGCAACCAAGGTCTGGCACAATCCCGAGCTCCACACCGCCTATGGCCGTGGCCAGCCCAACAGCGCGGGGCTGCCGCGCCCAACACAGAGCGGCGAGGACCGGCGGGCGGCGAAGCAACACCGCGCCGCGCTCGAGGCGCTCTTCTCCCCGCGCAAGGAGCCCGAAGCCGAGGACGGCAAGGGCGGGCGCGCCAAGTCCGGGCGCGACGCCGCCTCCAAGGCGCCGGGGCGCATCGTCCTCGCGCCGCCTCCGCAGAGCGACCCGAAGGCCGTCGAGCGCCAGCGGCTCCTGTCGAAGCTGCTCTGCGCGTCGGGCCGGCCCAACATCTCCAAGGCCGCGAACGAGTTCCTCCGCGCCGGCCACACCTTCCCCGCAGAGCAGGACGTGTACCTCCAGCTGCTCGAGCACAGCGACGAGCAGCGCATCCAGGAGGCGATCGACGAGCTCTCGGGCATCCTCGTCGCCGAGCTGCCGAAGCGCCGCGCCGTGCTCGAGTCGCGGCTCCGGCGCATCGAGGAGTTCGCGGAGGAGCCCGCGACGCGCGAGGCCGCCGAGCGCCTGCGCCGCCAGGTGAGCGGCAGGCCCGAGGCCCCGGGCGCCCCCTCGGCCGAGCCGGGCTCCCACGCGCGGCCGTCGAGCCGCGAGGCCGCGCTGCCCGGCGCGGCGGCGGACGGCGCCGCCCAGCGCGGCGACGGCGGCCTCTCCGAAGCGAGCGTCGAGGCGGAATGACGCGCGCGGAATTCGAGGCCGAGCTCCGCAAGCTGATCCAGGCGTTCGAGACGGGCACGGGCAACGAGCGGTGCGTCGCGTGCGTCGCGTGCGAGCGCTGCGTCGACTGCACGTTCTGCCGCAACTCGAAGGCGCTCCAGCGGTGCCACTACTGCGTCGACTCCCAGCGCTGCTCGGACAGCACGCACTGCCGCGGCTGCCGCGATCTCATCGCCTGCAGCCACTGCGTCGCGTCCGAGCGGTGCACGCAGTCGTCGTACCTCGTGCGCTCGGTCGACTGCACCGGCTGCACTTACTGCTTCGGCTGCGTGGGCCTCGTGCGCAAGGACTTCCACATCCTGAACCAGCCGTACGATCGCAGCTCCTACTTCAAGCTCACGGCGAAGCTGATGCGCGAGCTCGGGCTGAGCGCGGGCAGCGGGGCCGAGCCCGCCCCGGCCCCCGCCGCGCGCGCTGCGCAGCGCTAGCGATGCGCGCGGTCGTGCAGCGCGCGCTCGCCGCGCGCGTCGAGGTCGACGGCCAGGTGGTCGGCGCGATCGAGCGCGGCCTCGTGGCCTTCGTCGGCGCCGCGAAGGACGACGACGAGGCCGACGCCGACCACGTCGCGAACAAGGTCGCGGGGCTCCGGGTGTTCAGCGACGAGGCCGGCAAGATGTCGCGCGCGCTCGCGGACGTGCGCGGCGGCGTGCTCGCGATCAGCCAGTTCACGCTCTTCGGCGACGTCCGGCGCGGCCTCAGGCCGAGCTTCGACGGCGCCATGGAGCCCGCGCGCGCCGAGGCGCTGTACGAGCGCTTCGTCGCCGCCCTGCGGGCGCGCGGCCTCGAGGTGGCCACGGGCCGCTTCCGCGCCGACATGCGCGTGTTCGTCGAGAACGACGGGCCGGTCACCATCCTCATCGATTCGAAGCGGACGTTCTGACGCCGTCCGCCGCTCGCCAGGAGCGGCCGCCGCCCCTTCCCTCCCGGCGTCGCGCGGGCTACGTGGGGCGCCATGCGGATCAGCATCGTGGGCGCGGGGGCGCTCGGGCGAGTCTACGGCGTGCGCCTCGCGGCCCAGGGAGACGACGTCACGTTCGTGGTCCGGCCCGAGCGCGTCGCCGACGCGCGGCCGTTCGTCATCGAGCAGGTGAACAGCGCCGATCGCCGCGACACGCTCGAGCGCCCGCGGCTCGCGGCCGACATCCCGGCCGACGCGGAGGTCGTGCTCGTCACGGTGCGCTTCGATCAGCTCGCCCCCGGCCCCGGCGCGGCGCCGCGCCCCGCGGAGGGCAGGACGGTCGCGGATCTCCTGCTCCGCGGACCTTCGGTCCCCGTCGTCGTGCTCACGCCGCTCCTGCCGCCGCAGCGCGCGGGCCTCGAGGAGGCCGCCCGGCGCCGCATCACCCCCGCGATGCCGAGCGTCTCGGGCTACCTCGATGAGCGCGGCGTCGTCCGCTACTGGATCGTCGGGTTCGCGTCGACGCTCATCGACGACGAGGGGGGCGCCCCCGCGGAGCGGCCGCTGCTCGAGGAGCTCGCGCGCCGCCTCACGAGCGCGGATCTCCCGGCGCGGCTCGATCCGGACGTCGGCGCGCAGAACGCCGCCACCACGACCGCGTTCTTCCCGCTGATCGCCGCCATCGACGCGGGCGGCGGCACGAGCGCCCTCCTCGAGGACGAGAGCGTGCTCGGCACCGCGCTCGCGGCCACCCGGGAGTGCGTGGCGCTCGCGGACCGCGTCGGCACGGTCGCGCCCTGGACGAAGCTGCTGACGAGGGCCATCGGACCGTTCACGCTGAGACCCGGCGTCGCGCTCGCGCGCCTCGTGGCCCCCGAGGCGCTGCGGTTCCTCGACGCGCACTTCGGCCCGAAGCTCCACGCGCAGCACCTCGCGATGGGCGCCGCCGTGCTCGCGATGGGGCGCGAGCACGGCGTGAGCCTGCCGGCGCTCGAGCGGCTGATGGGCCTGCTCGAGGACCGCGCCGGCGCGCGCTGAGCGGCGCGAGGATACGCCTGCGCGCGTCGGCTCGCGCTCGGCGCGCGTCGGCTCGCGCTCGACGCCCGTCAGCGCGCGGCCGCGAGCTGCGCCGCGAGCGCGATCGCCTCGCGCATGCCGCGCGGGTCGGCCCGGCCCGTGCCCGCGAGATCGTACGCGGTCCCGTGGTCGACGCTCGTGCGCACGATCGGCAGGCCGAGCGTGACGTTCACCGCCTCGCCGAAGCCGAGGAGCTTGCTCGGGATCGTCGCCTGGTCGTGGTACATCGCGACGACCCCGTCGAGCGCGCCCCGCGCCGCCAGCCGGAACGCCGTCTCCGCGCCGACGGGCCCGCTCAGCTCCGCCGCCGCTCCCGAGCGCGCGAGCCGCCGCGCCGCGAGGCGGATGCCCGGCGCGATCCGCAGCTGCTCCTCGTCGCCGAGGAGCCCGCCCTCGCCGGCGTGCGGGTTCAGCGCGGCGACGGCCACGCGCGGCCTCTCGCGGCCGAGATCGGCGAGCAGCCGCGCGAGCCACACCGAGGCGCGCGCCACCTCGCGCGGGCTCACCGCCTCGGGCACCTCGCGCAGCGGCACGTGGGTCGTCACGAGGGCGGTCACGAGCTTGCCCGAGGCGAAGGCCATCGTGACCTCGCGCGCGCGGAGCCGCCGGCCGAGGTGCTCGGTGTGCCCGAGGAAGTCCGCGGAGCCCGGCGCGCCGCTCGTCGCGATCGCGTGCTTCGACGCGGGCCCCGTGACCAGCGCCGCCGCGACGCCGTCGCGGACCAGGTCCGTCGCCTGATCGATCCACGCGAGCTGCGCCGCGCCGTCCTCGGCCTCGGGCCGGCCGAAGGCGCTCGGCCGCGAGAGCCGCGCGCTGCCGGCCCAGACGCCGATCGCGCCCGGCGCGAGCTGCTCGATCGCGGCGCGCCCGTCGACGACGACGAGCCGGCGGGCCGCGACCCGGACGAGCCGCGCGGCCCGCCGCAGGATCGCCTCGTCGCCGACGAGCACGCAGCGCACGCCCTCGACGGACGCCGCGCCGGCCACGGCCACCTCGGGGCCCACGCCGCTGGGGCAGCCGACGCTGATCGCGACGATCGGCGCCGCGGCGCCGCGCGAGCGGCCGCCACGCCCCGCGCCGCTGCGCCCCTTGGCGGCCGTCGTCCGGGCAGCACCGCGGCGGTCGGGCGACGTCATCGCGTGACGCGCCGCTCGCGGCCGGGCGTGCCAGCGTCGTGCGCCGACGACGCCGACCGCCGCTCCGCGCGCGCGGCCTCGTCGTCGTCCTCGTCCTCGTCCTCGTCGCCCTCGTCGCCCTCGTCGCCCTCGTCGCCCTCCTCCTCGTCCTCGTCCTCGTCGCGCGGCTCCCCGCGCTCCGCGCCGTGAGCCTCCGTACCGGCGGCGCCGCGCGGCGCCGTCCGCGCCGCGTCGCCGCCCTCGGGCCCCCCGGAGCCGGGCAGCGGCGACTCGAGCCGGTAGCCGGCCCCGCGCAGCGTGACCAGCGGCAGCGCCGCGCCGAGCTTCGCCCGCAGGCGCCGCACGTGGATGTCGACGGTCCGCGCGCCGCCCTCGTACTGGCTGCCCCAGACGCGCCGGAGCAGCTCTGTCCGCGACACAACCTTCCCGCGGCGTTCGCACACGTACGAGAGCAGCGCGAACTCCTTCGCGGTGAGCGGCACGTGCATGCCGCCGACCGACACGTCGTGGGCCGCGCGGTCGATGACGATCGCGCCCACCTTCACCCGCTCCTCGGTCGCGAACTCGCTGCGGCGCCACTCGACGAGGCGCACGCGCGCGTAGAGCTCGGCCGGCACGTACGGCACGAGCAGGAAGTCGTCGAAGCCGCTGGACGGCTCGATCCGCGCGATCTGCGCGACGCTCACCGCGACCAGCGCGCCGACCTCCTCGAGGCGGGGCTCGCGGCGCAGCGCGCGCAGCGCCGCCGCCGCCAGGTCCGGCCGATCGAGCGCCTCGACGACGATCGCCCGCGCCTTGCTCTCGTCGTCGTGGAAGAGCCGCGGTGGATCATCCCAGAGATCCAGGGTTCGAACGTCAGCGCCCAGCGAGCGCAAGACCGATGCAGCGCCCTCCTCCCGCTCCAGGTCAGGTCCGTGTCCGACGATGGCTATGAACGAACGACGCGCCATGTCCGCCCCGTATACGGGTGTCACGGCGGGCCGGCAAGACGCACCGCGCTAAACACACCCATGCTGCTGCGGGGCTTACCTTTCCCCCGGGCTCCAGCCTCGAAAAATCAGCCGATCCGCGTCCCGCCGACCGTGATCCGATCGATCTTGATTGTGGGGCAGCCAACACCCACCGGAACGCTCTGTCCGTCCTTGCCGCACGTCCAGATGCCGTCGGAGGTGGCGACGTCGTGGCCGAGCATGGTGACGCGCCGGAGCACCTCGGGGCCGTTGCCGATGAGGTTCACGCCCTTCAGCGGCGCGGTCAGCTTTCCGTCTTCGATCAGGTAGCTCTCGGTGAGCGAGAAGACGAAGTCGCCGTTCGAGATGTCGACCTGGCCGCCGCCGAACTTCTTCGCGAAGACGCCCCGCTTCACGGACTTCATGATCTCCTCGGGATCGTGGGGGCCGGCGAGCAGGATGGTGTTCGTCATCCGGGGCATGGGCGCGGAGGCGAAGCTCTCGCGCCGCCCGTTGCCGGTCGGCGTGAGGCCGTAGTGCCGGGCCGAGAGCCGGTCGTGCATGTACCCGACGAGCTTGCCGTTCTCGATGAGCGTGCTGCGCTCGGGCTCGTTGCCCTCGTCGTCGACGTTGATCGTGCCGCGCGACTGGAGCAGGGTCGCGTCGTCGACCACCGTGCAGAGGGGGCTCGCGACGTCCTTGCCGACCCGCCCCGCGTAGTTGCTGGTCCCCTTGCGGTTGAAGTCCGCCTCGAGCCCGTGCCCGACGGCCTCGTGGAGCAGGATGCCGCTGTCGCCCGGGGCGAGAACGACGTTCATCTCGCCGGCGGGCGCCTCGCGCGCGTCGAGCATCGCGACCGCCTGCCGCGCCGCCTCCTTGGCGTGCCACTCCGGCGACCTGTCCTCGAAGTAGGCCGTCGTCATGCGCCCGCCGCCGCCGCTCGAGCCCTCCTGGCGCTTGCCGTCGCGCTCGGCGATCGCCCGCACGCCGATGCGGATGAGCGGCTGGACGTCGTGCGCCATCCGCCCGTCGCTCGTGGCCACGAGCACCTCGCGCACCTCCTCGACGAAGCTGGCCTCCGCCTTGATGATGCTGGGGTCGTAGGCGAGCGCCGCGGCGCTCGCGCGCTCGAGCAGGGCGCGCTTCGCGAGCCCGGGGGCGTCGAGCGAGATGCTGGGCAGCTCGTAGCGGCTCGGCAGCTCGCGCCGCCGGAGCTCGATCCTCTCCGTCCCGCCGGAGCCGGTCGCGATCTGCGCCGCCGTCTCGGCCGCGCGCCGCATCGCGTCCCACGTGAGGTCCTCGGTGTAGGCGTACCCGGTCGCGTCGCCCCGCTGGACGCGGACGCCGACCCCCATCGACACCCCGCGCGACGCCGCCTTGAGGATGCCCTCGTCGAAGGTGAACCCGCCCCCCGCCCGGTACTCGAAGAAGAGGTCGGCGTAATCGCCCCCCTTCGACAGGGCGACCGACAGGAGCCGCTCGCAAAGCGCGGCGTCGACGGCATTTTCCTCTCCAGGAGCGAACGGGGCGCGGTAGGCCTGGCTGCGCGACATGGTGCCCAACTCTAGGTCCATTCGCCGGGGCGGTCGAGACGCGGCAGCGCTCCGCGCGCCCTGCCCGGCCGCAGGGCTGCGGAGATGTATGCAGAAATGTGCAAGAAGGCCGCTCGACTGCTATGGTTTGAGCCGTCCTCGCGTCGACGGCGGCGTTTGCCGCCTTCTCCGCGATCTTCGCGAATCCCCGGCCGCTCGGCGCGCTCCTACGACGTTACGATGTAGGGCGCGCTCGTCGACGCGCCTCGACCGGACCGCCCAGCGTCCGACCGGGGCGGGGGCTCGCGGCCACCGCGTCAGGCGGTCGCCGCATCCCGCGCGGGCCCGCCCCGCGCGGGTTCGCCCCCCGCGCGGGTTTGCCCCCCGCGGGTTTGCCCCGCGCGGGTTTGCCCCCCGCGCGGGTTTGCGAAGAGCGCACGCTGCAAACAAGCACCTTGGCGGTAGCTTCGGAACTTCCGAAGCCGCGTGCTTGTACGTGGTAGCGGGATTGGCTAGGTGTTTTTAGATGGCGAAGCGAGGGCTCCCGGCGGGGCGCCCGAGCGACGCCTCGCTGTCCTCAGTAGGAGATTCCCATCGCCGTGGCGGTCGATCGCGACAAGGTACTCCAGACCGCGCAGAAGCTTGTCGAGCGGAAGCGCTACGACAAGGCTATCGCCGAGTACCAGAAGCTGGTCGCGGAGGATCCGAAGGACGTCCGGACGCTGCTCAAGATCGGCGACCTCTACCTGAAGACGGAGGAGTACGTCGAGGCGATCACCACCTACGAGCGCGTCGGCCAGTTCTACTCGCTCCAGGGCTTCGCGCTCAAGGCGATCGCCGTTTACAAGCAGATCCGCGAGATCATCCACAAGCACGTCCCGCAGTACGAGGACCGCTTCGGCCACATCGTCCCGCGCCTCGCCGAGATCTACACGCAGCTCGGGCTCACGAGCGACGCGCTCGCCGCCTACGACGAGGTCGCGACGCGCCTCCTCCGCGCGGGGCGCGACCGCGACGCGATCGACATCTTCAAGCGGGTCGTCGACCTCGACCCGAACAACCCGCTCGCCTACCTCCGCCTCGCCGAGGCGCTGATCCGCGTCCGCGACTACGACGGCGCGATCCAGCGCTTCGGGACGGCGGCCGAGCTGCTGCTCAAGCTCGGTCGGCGCGACGACGCGCTCAAGGTGGTCGAGCGCCTGCTGCAGCACCGCCCGGACGCCCGCTTCGCCCGCATGGCCGCCGAGATCTACCTCGATCGCGGCGACCCGAGCGACGGGATGTCGGCCCTCACCAAGCTGCAGATCGCGTTCAAGGAGAACCCGCGGGACCTGGAGACGCTCGCGCTCCTCGCCCGGGCCTTCGACCTGCTCGGGCAGCCGGCCAAGGCGATCGAGGTGCAGAAGGAGTCGGCGCGCATCGCCAAGGAGGCGGGGCGGGTCGACCAGTTCGCCGCCCTCGTCTCCGCCCTGGTCGCGCGCGCCCCGAACGACGAGGGCGTGCGCCAGCTGGCCGCGCAGCTCGTGCCCTCCTCGCGGGGCACGCGCGCGTCGATCGACGTCGAGCTCGACGAGGACGACGAGGCCGAGGAGCTCGAGGTCGAGGACGTCGAGCCCTCGTCCGCGGCGCCGATCCCGCTGCGCGCGGCGCAGCCGTCGACGGCCCCGGTCACGAGCCCGCGGCAGCTCGTCGCGCACGCCGAGAGCCTCCGGCGCGAACGCCAGTACGACAAGGCGGTCGCCCTCCTGAAGGGCGGCGTCGCCCGGCTGCCGGCCGCGCGCGAGCTCCGCGAGAAGCTCTGCGACATCCTCATCGAGGCGGGCGACCAGGACGGCGCGATCGAGCAGATGCTCGCGTTCGCGCAGCAGCTGTCCGGCGAGGGCGCCGTCGATGACGCCGCGCGGCTCCTCGACGAGGTGCTGCTCCTCGAGCCCGGCCACCCCCAGGCGACCGAGATGCTCAACCTCCTCGGCTACGCCGTGCCGCAGGAGGACGAGCTCTCCGACGAGGAGCACACCGGGCCGGAGGTCTCGCCGACGGCCAACGACGCGTACGCGTCCGAGGTGCCGAGCCAGGACCTCTACGACCCCGACGCGCCGCTGCCCGCCTACACGCTCGACGAGGACGGCGTCGTCGAGGCGCTCCCCAGGCGGCCCGAGCTCGTCACGCACCTCGACGATCCGTTCGCGAACGAGCCGCCGCTGCCGAGCTTCCCGATCGACGACGTCGAGGAGGTCGAGGACGTCGAGCCGCTCGAGGAGCTGGAGGAAATCGACGACGAGGAGGAGACGGCGTCGGTCAACCCGAGCCGGTCGCCGGCGCACCCGCTGGCGGTCGCCGCGTCGCAGGCGCCGCCGGCGCCCTCGTCGATGCCGCCGCCCCCGGTGCTCGCCCCGCCGCCGGCCCTGTACAGCCCGGCGCCGCCCCGGCCGGCGTCGGTCCGGCCGGGGTCGGGGCGGTCCGTGCCGCCGGGGTCGGGGCGGCGCGCGGACGCGCTCGACGAGGACGCGCTCGAGGAGGTCGAGTTCTTCGCGCAGCACGGGATGTTCGAGGAGGCGCGCAACATCCTCGAGGAGCAGCTCGCGCGGCTGCCGAACCACCCGCTCTTGATGGAGCGGCTGCGCGAGGTCACCGAGCTCGCGTCGCAGACGCACGGGGCGCGCGCGGCGACCGACAACGAGAGCGGCACGCGGGCCGTCCCGCGCGGCAGCGAGCGGCCGGACGAGGACCGCGCGTTCGACATCGCCGAGTCGCTCAAGATGATCGACGAGCTCGAGGTCGCGCCGGGCTCGGTGACGGGCGTCCAGGACGATCCCCGGCAGATCAGCGTCGAGAGCGTCTTCGAGCAGTTCAAGGCCGGCGTCGCCGCGCAGATCTCCGAGTCCGACGCGTCGACGCACTACGATCTCGGGGTCGCGTACAAGGAGATGGGCCTCTACGCGGACGCCGTCGCCGAGTTCGAGCTCGCCGCCCGCGACCCCGGGCGAGAGTGCGTCTGCCAGTCGATGATCGGCGTCACCCACCTCCAGATGGGCAACATCGAGGCGGGGATCGACGCGCTCATCCGGGGGCTGCACGCCTCGCACAAGACGGTGGAGCAGGAGCTCGCGCTGACGTACGAGATCGCGAACGCCTACGAGATGCGCGGCGTCCCCGAGCAGGCGCTCTACTACTTCCAGCGCGTCGCCCGGATGAGCCCGAGCTACAGCGATCCGCGCGGCAGCGTCGCGGAGCGGCTGCGCCGCATCGACGTCCCGAAGCCGGCCGCGCGCGCGGTCGGCGCCGAGATGATCGCGGACGAGTTCGACGCCGCCTTCGACGACATGCTCCCGAGCGGCAAGCTGCCCTGAGCGCGGCCGGCGCTTCGTACGCAAGGCGCCGCGGGGCCCGGCGCGCCCACGGAACGCCAGAAATTGGGCCCTGGCCGGCGCCGTCATGTACCGGAGGTGCATGAACCGACCGCTGCTCTTCGCCGCCCTCACCTCGCTCCTGGCCGCCGGCTGCGGCGCCGGGATCGGAACGAACGCTCGAGCTGGCCGCCCCCAGGATGCCGCCAAGGCAGCGGCCCAGGCAGAGCGCGAGGCCCCGGAGCGCGCGAAGGGCGAGGCCGACGCGAGCGCCCCGGCCGCGGAGGAGGCGCCGCCCGCGCGCGCGCCCGGCGACTACGTGGCCTACCGGTTCTCGGGCAGCTTCAGGAAGGCGCCGCTGCTCCTCACGCAGCGGGTGGTCGCGCGCGAGGGGGACGTCCTCGTGGTCGACGTGACCCTCGAAGACGGCAAGGAGACCGAGGCGCTGCGCGTCCGGATGAGCGACGCGCCGAGCCGGCGCGGCGAGATCCTCGGCGCGGCGTGGATCGACGGCGGCGCCGAGCGGCCCGCGACCCTCGCGGCGTACGACGCGATGATGGCCAAGACCGCGCTCGCCGCCGACGAGAACGAGGAGGTGCTCGGCACCGAGGCGGTGAACGTCGAGGTCGGCGGCGGCGCCATCGCGTGCCAGAAGACGAGCTTCCGCGTGCGCATCGGCAGGACGAAGGCGACGATGCGCACGCTCCAGAGCGACGACTTCGCCTGGGGCGACGTGGGCGGCGAGATCACCGCCGAGGACGGGCGCGTGCTCTACCGCGCCGAGCTGATCGACCGGGGCCACGCGGACGCGCGCCCGAGCGCGCCCGTGGCGGCCGCCGGCGCGGCGCCCGGCCTCGCGCCGCGGCCGGCGACGGTGGCGCGGTCCGAGGACGACGGCGAGGGCGACGACTACGAAGACTGAGCCGGCGGGGGCGCGTCGCCCTGGCTCTCCTTGCGGGCGAGGACCTCGCCCGAGCGCACGGCCGCCGCGCGGACCAGGTGGCCCATCTTCGGGTGCTCAGGCTCGACGTCGGGCTCGATGCCCTCGGCGCGCAGCGCCTCCGTGCAGACCGGCCCGATCGACGCCACCATGCCCCGCGCGAGCCCGGCGCGCAGCCGGTCGACGAGCCCCTCCTCGGCCGCCACGAGGAGCGCGTGCTCGACCTGCGCGCGGCTCGTGAAGAGCGTGATCGCCGCGCCGCCGTCGGCCAGGAGGCGGAGCGCCTGCCGGAGCGCCGAGGTGTCCTCCGGGAGCGCCCAGCGGTACACCGGCACCGGGGTGACGTGGGCGCCGGCCGCCTCGAGCCCGGCGTAGAGCTCGTGGCTCGGCGCGCCGTGCTCCTGCACGGCGATGCGCTTTCCGCTCAGGTCGCCGAGCCCGCGGACGACCTCGATGATCTCTCGCCAGGTGTTCGGCTCCGGGACGGTGACGAAGCGGGTCACGCCGATCTCGCGCAGCGCCGCCGCCGGCTTGGGGCCGCGCACGACGAGCTGCACCGACGAGAGCGCCGCGGCCAGGAGGGATACGCCCTGGGCGCCTGCGTCGCCGGGCGCGCCGTCGCCGCCGTGGCCCGGCTCGAGCGCGGGCGCCGCCTCGGCCACGAGCGCGCGGGCCCCGACGCCGGTCATCAGGATCACGAGGTCGAGCTCGGCGCCCGCGAGGCGCCGCGCGAAGTCGAGCGCGCGCTCGTTCCGCTCGATGGGCACCTCGCGGAGCGTCGGCGCCGTGACGGGTACACCGCCGTACCGCTGGATCAACGAGGCCATCTCGGGGGCGCGGCGGCTCTCGAAGGTGATGACGCGGCGCCCAGCGAAGTCAGGCGACGCGGGACGGGAGGGACGGTCGTTCAGGGGGTGCGTGGGCGTGCTCACCCGCGCAGCATAGCCCGGGTCCAGCGCAGGCGGGTTTCGGGCGGTTGACCAGTTTGCTAAGCTCCCTCCTGTGAGCCATCCGATGAGCAACGAGGCTGGCGGGGTCCAGGGGAGCGGGCTCTCGCGTGCGACTTCGGAGAACGACGTCGGCCCCGATCCCGTCATCGGTGCGGGCATCGCGCTGCTCGGCATCTTTCTGATGGGGGTGGGCGGCGCGCAGGGCGCGCACTACCTCTTCAACTTCGGCACCCTCGTGGCGGTGCTCGGGGCCGTCCTGTTCGTCCTCTTCGTGACGCTGACGGCGCTGAAGCAGCGCCGCGCGAGCCGCGCGTCGAGCCCTGACGCGAGCGCCGAGCAGCGAGACGCGCGCGACTGACCGCTCCGCCGGACGGCGCCGCCGTTCAGGCGGGCGGCGCCGCCGATCACGCTGAGATGCCGCCGCCGGGCTCGCCGCGATCGTCCGGCGGGGTCGGGGCGCCGGCCTGCACGGAGAGGTCCGGCTCGATGTCGGTGAGCGAGACGCCGAGCTCCTCGGCGATGCTCTCGATCTCGGCCCGCTCGGCCGGCGTGGGCGCGCCGTCCGCCGCCGCGAGCCGGATCAGGAGGCGCACGACCTCCACCCGCTCGCTCGCGTTGCAGAGCGCCTTGAGCTCGCGGTAGCAGCGGTCGACCTCGCCCTCCTGGAGCGCGGGCAGCTTGCCCTGGAGGGCGTTGAACACCGCGTCGACCCCGCTCGGCGCGAGGCCGTCGACGTGCGTGAGCAGTTCGCGGAGCAGCTCGTCTTCCTTGTCGGAGAACCGGCCGTCGACGCAGGCGACCTTGCCGAGCAGGACGATGACGGTCGCGATGTAGCGGAGGACCACCGCCTCGTCGTCCGGGAGCGCCGCGCGGAGCTCCTTCAGGAGGGCGTCGAGGTTCGGGAACGAGCCCCCCTGCTTCAGGCCCAGCCAGGCGAGGAGTCCCACGGGATGAGGCTACCAGATCCTCGCCGGGCAGGGCAGCCCGGCGGCGCACCGCCGTCGATGACCGTCATCCATGCCAGGCGCCTTAGTCCTCGCCCCCGCGGTCCGCAATCCAGTCGTCCACCGGGTTGTCGGACTTCGGGGTCTTCAAGATCGAGCCGTCGGGCCCGTCCTTGCGCACCACGAGCGTGCGCCGCGTGGTGGTGTCGGGCGTCTCGCGCGCGACCACGGTGATGACGTTCACCCCCGGCCGGAGCGGCGCCTCGAACGAGAAGTCGGCCTTCTTCGGGTCGGCGCCGTCGCGGTTCGACTTGTAGTAGAGCTTCCGCGACCCGACGAAGATGAAGGTGTCGAGGAGCCGCTCGCTGTCCGCGGCCGTCCCGGTGATCTTCACGGTGTCGGTGGTCGTCGCCAGCGCCGCCGCGGCGATGTCGAGCGTCGGCGGCGCGTGCGAGTAGACGTCCTCGAACGCGACCGCCGCGGGCGCCGGCCCGCCGCCGGGACCCACCTCCCGCGCCGCGACGAACGCGAAGCGGCCCGCGCCGAGATCGACCTTGAGGAACCCGCCGGGCGCCTCGCCGAGCACCTTGATCACGGCGCCCGCCGGGAGCCGACCGAAGCCGCGCGCGCTCGCCTCCGGCGACGGGAGCAGCGTCGCCCCCTGCGCGCCGGCCTTCACGGTGGAGCCGCCGCCCGTGAGCTGCACGCGCGGCGAGATCGGGATCTTCACCTTCTCGCTGGCGAACTCGCGGAGATCGCGATCGCCCACCGAGAGCGAGAGGGTCGCCTCGGGCTCGGACAGCTGCGGCTCGACGTCGAAGCTGAAGACCACCTTGCGCACGTCGCCCGGCTTGATGTTCGAGACGTCGAAGCGCCCCGCGTGCAGCATGAGCCCTTCGCCGGAGAGGTTCGCGATGTTCGCCTGCGTCTCGTACGACGGCCCCTTGCCGACGTTCTTGACGGTCAGGTACATGCTGACCCGCTCGCCCTTCTGGATGAGCCCGTCGCCGTTGCCCTCGCGGTCGTCGACGATCTGGTAGGCGTACTGGAAGAGCGGCCGGTCGAGCGCGCGCACCGTGGGCCGGATCTCGACGGCGGGCGGCTCCGGCGCGCCGGCGACCTCGAACTTCACCTTGAGCCCGTCGCTCCGCGAGAGGGCGTCCATCGGGATCTTGCAGATGCGCTTCTCGTTCGCCTTCCGCGGCTTCGTCGAGCCGACCTTCCGCCCCTCGACCTCGCACCAGCCGAGCGGCGCCTTCGCCGTCTTCGTCTGGCCGGGGCCGATCTTGCCGAAGATGAGCTCCTTGCTGTCGAAGTACAGGTTGTCGCTCTCCGTCGTCCCGCGGAGGCGGTAGACCGGCTGCTTGCCGTTGTTCTTGACCGTGACCCGGAGCTCCATCGGCTGGCCAGCGACCACCTCGGCGTTCGGGCGATCGGTCTCGACCTTCACGTCGAGCTCGGACTTGGCCGCCGCCGCGTTCGCGCTCTCGGGCGCGTCGGACCAGTCGACGCCGAGCTTCGCCAGCTCGGCCGCGACCTTGCCGAGCTCCTCCTTGCCGACCTGCTCGATGTGGTCGTGCACGGCGCGGAGCTGCTGGAGCCGCGGGGTGCTCGGCGGCATGCGCACGGCGAGCTCCCGCGCGAAGCGGATGGGGAAGTCGAGGGCGAAGTCCTCGTCGATGTCGCCCCCGCGATCGCGCATCGCCTCGCGCTCGGCGCTCGTGAGCTGGTAGCGGACCACCTCGACCGGCTTGCCCGCCGCCGCCGCCCGCGCGTTCGAGAGGTGCGCCGAGAGGTCGCGCTCCCGGATCCCGTCCTTCTGCACGGTGAGATCCATCTCGAGCTCGTCGACCGTCATCGGATCGAGCTCGATGTCCGGCGTGACGCCGACGCCCTGGATCGAGATGTCGCCCGGCGTCAGGTACTGCGCGATCGTCAGCTTGAGGGCCGCCTTCTCCGCCGTGACGTCGGGGAAGACGAGCTGCACGCTGCCCTTGCCGAACGTCTGCGAGCCCACGATGACGGCGCGATCGTTGTTCTTCAGCGCGCCCGCCACGATCTCGCTCGCGCTCGCGCTGTTGCCGCTCACGAGCACCACGATCGGGTACGGCGGCTCGGTGCCGGGGCCCTTGGCGCGCTTCTCCTCGCGCCCCTCGGAGGCGCCGACCGTCGAGACGATGACGCCGTCGGCGAGGAACTTGTCGGCGATGCGCGCGGCCTGATCGAGCAGGCCGCCCGGGTTGCCGCGCAGGTCGAGCACGAGCCCCTTCAGCTGGCCCTTGGCGCGCAGCCCGTCGAGCGCCGCGTCGAGCTCCGCGGTCGACGTCGCCTGGAACGTCTTGAGCCGGACGTAGGCGATGCCGCCGTCCAGCGCGCGCGACTCGACGGACCGGACCTTGATCACCTCGCGGGTCAGCTCGAACGCCTTCGGGCCCTGCCACCCGCCCTCGCCGTCGCGGGTCACCCACACGGTGACCGCGGTGCCGGGATCGCCGCGGAGCCGCCGCACGGCGTCGTCGAGCGGCATGTTGAGCGTCGACTCGTTGTTGATCTTCACGATCCGATCGAGCCGCTTGAGGCCCGCCCGGCCCGCGGGCGTGTCGGGCATCGGGTTCAGGACGGTGAGCATCTGGTCGCGGATCGAGATCACGACGCCGAGCCCGCCGAACGCGCCCGACGTGGAGAGGTTCATCTCCTTGTACGCCTCGGGGCTCAGGAACGTCGAGTGCGGGTCGAGCGTGTGCAGCATGCCGTTGCACGCGGCGTACTCGACGTCGCGCAGCTCGACCTCCGTGCCGCGGAGGTTCTTCTGCAGGAAGGCGAAGACCTCGCGGAGGCGCGCGGAGACGTCCCAGGGGCCCTGGATGTTGTCGATCCGGAACTTCTTCTCGCTGGTCTCGACGCGGACGGTGACCTCGTTGGGATCCTCGTTGAGGACGATCACCTGCGCGACGTCGCGCTGCACGGCGTTCAGCGCCGACAGCAGCATCTCCTTCGGCTTGACGCGATCCGGCTCGACGTACTTGTCCCGGATCATCTTGAGCGTCTCGTTCACGGCCTCGAGGCGGGTGAGGTCGTACGGCGCCTTGGCCACCTGCCCGGTGACCGCGAGCGCCGGCTCGAACCCACGCCAGAGCCCCCCGGGGCCGAACTGAAGAACGAAGTACGCTGCCAGCGGGAACGCGGCGGAGACAACGAGCGCCTTGACGATGCGCTCCAGGAGTCGGTGGGGCATACGGCGATCGAGTATAGACGCGCGCCAGCGAGCGTCGACCGACCTCGTACCGTGCAGGCCTCGAGCGCCGCGATCCGGCGCGGGCGCTACACGGGCTTGTGGGTGTCCTCTTCCTTCACGTCGGGCTTCGCGGGGAGCTGCTTGGCGGCGTCCTCCTCCTCGTCGTCGCGGATGCCCTTCTTGAAGTTCCGGATGCCCTCGCCGATCCCCTTGCCGATGTCAGCGATCCTCCCGGCACCGAAGAGGAGCAGGGCGAGCCCGATGAGAAGGGCGATTTCCAGCGGTCCGATGCGGCCCATAGCGATCTTCCCTCGAAGGCTGCCGCGCGCGGCGACAGGTGCCGGGCCACCGCCCGACACGGGTGGACCCATACCACCCATCCTCCACACGGGCAATGCAGCGGTTCGGTGCCTCGAGACCCGTGCTAGGCTCGCCCAACCGGCTTCGTTGGCGGAGACAGGGCGCGCGCGCACTCGCTCCGCCAGCGGTTCACAAATCGAGAACGACGCGACGGCCCAGCGGGGCCGCCGGCCAGCCGGCCGGACCGGACGCGAGCGCGACGCGCGGCCGGCGGCGCTCCAGCGCGGGAGCCCTCGCGGGCCCCGCGACCATCGAGACGGGGAAAACACGATGCCGATCAACCGGATGAATCGAAAGGCAGCGCAGTGTCTGGCAGGAGCGTCGGTGGCGGCGGCGGTGCTCGCCGGCGCTCCCGAGCGCGCGAGCGCCCAGGAGACGAGCGACCGGGTGAGCGTCGACGGCAAGGGGATCGTCGGCGGCGCGCTGCTCGGCGGCGAGGTCGTGATGCTGACCATGGGGGCCATCGGGGTCGAGCGCGCCTGGCCGTACCTCGTCTTCGGCGGGCTCGGCGCGGTGGGGGGCGGCGTCGCCGGCTACTTCATCGAGGCCTCGGAGCCGCCCGCGGAGGTGCCGCTCTACATGCTCGCCGGCGGCATGGCGCTCGTCATCCCGACCCTCGTCGTCACGCTCAACGCCACCGCGTACAAGCCCCCGGCGGGCGACCAGAGCGAGCCGATCCGCAACGAGCCGGCCGCCGAGCCTCCCCAGCCGGGCGTCAACGTCCAGATCTCGACGGACGCGGCGCCGCTCCTCCGGGGCACCCGCTGGGAAGAGCCCCGGCTCGGCCTCGTCGACGTCACGCCGCGCCGGGTCGCGCTCGGCATGCCGGCGCTCTCGCTCAGGCCGCTGTACTCGCAGGACGAGATGTTCAAGTTCGGCGTGGCCCAGGGGCACGAGCTCCGCGTTCCCGTCCTCCGGGCGTCCTTCTGACCGGGGCGGCGCCGGGCCGGACGGCGGTCCTTCTGACCGGGGCAGCGCCGGGCCGGACGGCGATCCCGGCCCTCCGCCCCCCTGCCCGGCGCGCCGGTCTCTGTACCCAACGCGACGCTCGGCGTTAGGCTCTCGCCGTGGCCGATCTCCACGATCCCCCGCTCCCCTGGTCCACGCGGCTCTGGTTCGCCTTCGCATGCTTCTTCCGCGTGCTGTTCGATCCACAGTTCGCCGCGCGGGCCTGGCAGGCGCGCTCGGCCGCCGCCCTGCCGCCGGCCGAGCGCGCCGAGCCGCACGAGCTGGAGCGAGCTCGAGCCGACGGAGCGCCGCCCGCCGCCGAAGCCGCGGAGAGGGCGCCTGCGCCCGCGGCGGCCCCTGCGCCCGCTGCCGCGCCCGGCGCGAGCTCGGCGCTCCAGCTGCTCTCGCTGCTGCAGCGCGAAGGCCGGCTGGTCGACTTCCTCGAGCAGGACATCGCCTCCTTCGGCGACGCGGACGTCGGCGTGGCGGCGAGGATGGTCCATGAGGGCTGCCGCAAGGCGCTGCGCAGCCACGCGAAGCTCGCGCCCGTGCGGCGCGAGGAGGAGGGGGCGAAGGTGACGCTGGAGGCCGGCTACAACCCGTCCGAGGTCAAGCTCATCGGCAACGTGTCCGGGAGCGCGCCGTACCGAGGGGTGCTGCGCCACCGGGGCTGGCGCGCCGACGAGCTCTCGCTGCCCACGCCGGTCGCCGGCCACGACGCCAGCGTCATCGCCCCCGCGGAGGTCGAGCTGTGAGCGCGCGTTACATCATCGGCATCGATCTGGGCACCACCCACTGCGCGCTCGCCTACGCGCGCCTCCCCGAGGACGGCGCCGACCCGCGGCTCACGCCGTCGCCCGAGGTGCTGGCCGTCCCGCAGCTCGTCGCGCAGGGCACGCTCGAGGCGCGGCCGCTCCTGCCCTCCTTCATGTACATCCCCCACGAGAGCGAGGGCGTCCAGCCGCTGCCGTGGGACGCCGAGCGGCGCTTCGCGGTCGGCGAGCACGCCCGCGCCCGCGGGGCCGACGCGCCGGCGCGCCTCATCTCCAGCGCGAAGAGCTGGCTGTGCCACCCGGGCATCGACCGGCGCGGGCCGACGCTGCCGATCGGCGCGCCCGAGGACATCGAGAAGATCTCGCCGGTCGAGGCGTCGTGGCGGTACCTCGAGCACCTCACCGAGGCGTGGGACCACCTGTTCGCGAAGGACGACCCCGAGCTCGCCCTGGCGAAGCAGGAGCTCGTGATCACCGTGCCCGCGTCGTTCGACGCCGCCGCGCGCGACCTCACCGTCGAGGCCGCGAGCGCCGCGGGGTTCGAGGACCTCACGCTGCTCGAGGAGCCGCAGGCGGCCGTGTACGCCTGGATCGACGCGGCCGGCGAGGCGTGGCGCAAGCACCTCCAGCCGGGCGACGTGCTGCTCGTGGTCGACGTCGGCGGCGGCACCACCGACTTCTCCGCGATCGCCGCGGTCCCGCGCGACGGCTCGCTCGAGCTCGTCCGCGTGGCGGTCGGCGACCACATCCTGCTCGGCGGCGACAACATGGACCTCGCGCTCGCGCACGTCGTGAAGGCCAAGCTGGCGGACGAGGGCAAGGAGCTCGACCGCTGGCAGATGACGTCGCTCACCCACGCGGCGCGCGTCGCGAAGGAGCGGCTGCTCGGCGATCCGACGATGATCGAGGCGCCGATCGTGATCGCCGGCCGCGGCTCGAAGCTGCTCGGGGCGTCGATCCGGACGGCGCTCACGCGCGACGAGATCACGCGGACGCTCGTGGACGGGTTCTTCCCGGAGGTCCCGTCCTCCGCCCGCCCGGCGACGCGCGCGCGCGCCGGCCTGACGCAGCTCGGCCTGCCGTACGCGCAGGACCCGGCGATCACCCGCCACCTCGCCGCGTTCCTGGGGCGGCAGGCCGGCGCGACGGCCAAGCTCGAGGGCTTCGTCCCGAAGGGCGCGGAGGCCGCCGAGGCCGGCCGCGCGCCGCTGCTCCTGCACCCGACGGCGGTGCTGTTCAACGGGGGCGTCATGAAGAGCGCGGCGCTGCGCGAGCGGCTGCTCGCGACGCTCGGCGCCTGGCTCGAGGGGGACGGCGCGCCCCCGCCGCGGGTGCTCCCGACCGAGGACCTGGATCTCGCGGTCGCGCGCGGCGCCGCCGCCTACGGGCTCGCGCGGCGCGGCCGGGGGCTCAGGATCCGCGGCGGGACGGCGCGGGCCTACTACGTGGGCATCGAGGGGGCGGTGCCCGCGGTGCCCGGCCTGGAGCCGCCGATCACGGCGCTCTGCCTGGCGCCGTTCGGCATGGAGGAGGGCACCGAGGCGACGCTGCCGCCGCAGGAGTTCGGCGTGGTGGTCGGCGAGCCGGTGCGCTTCCGCTTCTTCAGCTCGTCGGTGCGCCGGGACGACCAGGCGGGGACCGAGCTCGAGCACTGGAAGCCCGGCGAGCTCGAGGAGCTCTCCCCGATCGAGGTCACCCTGCCCGCCGAGGGCCGCCGCGAGGGCGACATGGTGCCGGTGCAGCTGCGCGCCTCGGTCACGGAGGTGGGGACGCTGCTCCTCGAGGCGATCCCGCGCGAGGCGCAGAAGCCGAACGAGCGCTGGCGGATCGAGCTGTCGGTGCGCGCCGAGGCGTGACGGCCGGCGCGGAGCCGAGCCGGGGCTCGGACCGGCTCCGCGGACCTCAAGGCGCGAGGCTCACTCGCCCGTGTCGGCGACGCACGCGTCGCCCTCGGCCTTGCAGGCGCCGTCCGGGGTGAGGGCCGCCGCGCTGCCGCAGGTCGTGCACTCCTCGCTCGGCTGCACCTCGCCGGTCTCGTCGGTACAGGAGTCGTAGCAGGGATCCCCCTCGGCCGCGCCGCACTCCGTGCAGATACACGTCGTGATGGCGTCGTACTTCTCCACCGAGGCCTCGCACAGGTCGTCCGGGTTGGCCCCGGTGAGCAGGGGCGCCGAGCAGGTCACGCACTCGGTGCCGGCCCCGCCCTCGTTGCTGCCGCCCTCGTTGCTGCCGCCCTCGTTGCTGCCGCCCTCGCCGCCCGCGCCGCCCGTGCCGGTCGTGCCGGACGTGGCGCTCGTGCTGCTCGCGGTGGTCCCGCCGCCCCCTTCGGAGTCGTCCCCACACCCCGCGGAGAACGCGGCCGCGCCAAGGATGAGAGCCATCGAGCCAACGCTGATAAGATTGATATTACGCATGATGTCCTCCAGCGCGCTTGAATGAGCGCCTGTCTTCAAGAGTCGCTTCGTCAGCCGGTCCCAACGGGACCCGCCGGTCGCGGCCTATCCCGCGCGCCAGCGGTGGCACACTACTCCACCCCGGCTGAGACGCTCAACTATCTCGATGCGGCCCGCCGAATCGACTGCCCGCGCTTCGGCCGCTCCGGCGCGACCCAAACACCATGGCATGAGCTCCTCGGACGAGCCCGGCGGCGCCTGCACGGCTCGGGAATCGCCTGACGTCGGCGCCGCGCCATCGCAACACCGAAGTCGCCAGCCTTCGAGCGTCCATTACCGCGACTCCGGCGCCTGCGCTCACGCGCGCTGCGCACCTGCAAAGGGTTCGGGCGCCACGCCGAATCCAGCAAGTCGCGAGTTCGGAGCCTCCCTGTGCTCCACGAAACGCGGCGCGCCGGAGCCCGGACAGGCGCACGCGCCGGCGGCGCCCGCGGCGTGGCCGCGACTCGATGCAACGAGCGAATCTGGAGATGGAGGCGGACATCGACGGGAGCGCGCCTTCGAGTTGAAGGTGGAAGTTGGAAAGCGCTCGTGATCGCGGCCCTGCGGGCCGGAGATGCTATGATCAGGGTGCGGCGTGCGCAATCGCACACGTCGCAGCATCCGGCCTCGCCCGCGGGCGCGCGCGCTGGGCGAGAGCGATACGGCTCCACGCGCGTCGCGGGGCTCCGGCGACGCGCGCGGCCCGTCGCGATCGGGGGACACGGGGGAGGGCACGATGAGCTTTCGGTTGCGCGTGTGTCTGTTGGCGACGCTCGCGGGCCTGTGCGCCTGCGCTAGCGCGCCCGTGCAGTGGCCCTCGCCGGAAGGGCCGCCGAAGCTCCCGCCCGCGCGGGAGCTCAACCCCCCCGCGCGGCCGGACGCCGCGCATTCCGTCGCGATCGTCGGGGCCACGCTCGTGGACGGTCGCGGGGGGCCGCCCGTGCGGGACGCCGTCGTCGTGATCCGCGGCGACCGCATCGTGGCCGCGGGCGCGCGCGCCGCCACGGACGTCCCGGCCGGCGCGGAGCTCGTCCGCGGCGCGGAGCTCTGGGTCCTGCCTGGCCTCATCGACGTGCATTTCCACCTCGGCGGCGACGACGGGCTGCCCGGCCTCGTCCTCCAGCGCGGCGTCACCTC
The DNA here is from genome assembly GCF_028553905.1 of Sorangium sp. So ce836. Classification (NCBI taxonomy): domain Bacteria; kingdom Pseudomonadati; phylum Myxococcota; order Polyangiales; family Polyangiaceae; genus Sorangium; species Sorangium sp. So ce836. The sequence continues at coordinate 10,637,643 of NZ_CP102233.1, forward strand.
GCTGCGCGAGCCGGGGAACTGGATCGAGGCGTACGACGCCGCGCGCCGGCGCGGCCCGGCGCCGCGGCTCTTCTTGACGGGCCCGATGCTCGACGCGCCGTACCCCGCCTACCCGCAGAGCGCGATGCTGGTGCGCGACGCGGCGGAGGCGCGCTGGGCGGTCGAGCAGCTGGTCGAGCGCGGCGCGTCGGGGATCAAGGTCTATTTCCGGTTGCCGCTCGGGCTCGTCGAGGCCATCGCGCAGGCCGCGCACGCCCGCGGCGTGGTCGCCGTCGCGCACCTGGAGACGGTGGACGCGGCGGCGGCGGCCCGCGCGGGGCTGGACGGCATCGAGCACATCACCTCGCTGGGGACGGCGCTCGTGCCGCCGCGCGAGGCGGAGCGTTACCGGCAATCGGTGATCGCCGACAACGAGGCGCGCTTCCCCGGCCGTTACGACATCTTCCGCGGCATCTCGCTCGAGGCGCCCCGGACCGCCCAGCTGCTCCGGCTGCTCGCGGCGCGCGGCACCTTCGTCACCCCCACGCTCGCCATCTTCGAGCGCCGCGCTGGCTGCGAGGGCGTGACCGAGGCCGAGGTGCGCGGCTTCGAGAACATGATGAGGCTCACCGCCGCCGCGCGCCGCGCCGGCGTGCGGGTGGCCGTCGGCTCCCACGGCGCGGTGCCGGGCGCCGCGCGCGGGTGGGCTTATCAGCGCGAGATGGAGCTGCTCGTCGAGAGCGGCCTATCGCCCATGGAGGTCCTCGTCGCCGCCACGCTGGAGGGCGCCAGATATCTCCGCATCGACGATCGGCTCGGCAGCGTCGAGCCGGGCAAGCTCGCCGACCTCGTCCTGATCGAGGGCGACCCGCTCGCGGACATCCGGGCGATGCGCCGCGTGAATCGGGTCATGTTGAACGGGAGGTGGGTCGCTTCACCTCAGGGCGATTGACCCCCCCCCAAGCTCGTCTCCGGTTGTACGCCGACGGTGAACGTCAGCCCATCTCGACCTCGACGCGCACCGTCGCCCCGGCCTGGGCCAGCGGGATGACGTTGCCCGCGACCGTCTTGCCGTCGACGGTCAGCTTCTTCACGCCCTTGCACACCCCCGAGTTCTTGACGCTGATCTCGTAGGTGGCGCCGCGGAAGCGGCGGGAGATGGAGAAGCTCTTCCAGGCCTTGGGCACGCAGGGATCCAGCTTCAGCCCGTCGTACTGGGGCTGCACGCCGAGGATCCCCTGGCTGACGGACACGAAGGTCCAGGCCGCGGTGCCGGTGAGCCAGGCGTTCTTCGCTTCACCGAAGACCGGGGCGTCCTTGCCCGCGATCATCTGCGCATAGACGTAGGGCTCGGCCCGGTAGGTCTCGATCTGGCTCTCCTTGGCCGAAGGACAGATGGAGAGATAGTACTCCAGCGCGCGCTCCCCCTCGCCCAGGAGACACCAGCCCAGGTGGATCCAGGTGTTGTTGTGGCAGAAGATGCCGGCGTTCTCCTTCACGCCCGGCGGGTACGAGGTGACCTCCCCGAGCTCGAGGTGGTAGGTCGAGTACGCGGGCTGCTGCAGCACGATGCCGTTCTTCGTGTAGAGGTGCTTGTGCACGCTCTCCATCGCCTGCCTGGCGCGGCCGTTGTCCGCGCCGGCGCCGCCCAGCACGCACCAGCCCTGGCTCTCGATGAAGATCGTGCCCTCCTCGTTCTCCTTGCTCCCGACCGGCCGGCTCTCCGCGTCGTAGGCGCGGCGGTACCACTCGCCGTCCCAGGCCTCCTTCTCGACCACGGCCAGCATCTCCGCGTAGTGCCCGCGCATGCGCTCCGCGTCGGACTTCTGGCCCATCCAGTCGTACAGGGCGGCCATCTCGCGGCTGGCGTAGAGGAAGAGGCCGGCGATCATCACCGACTCGGCCTTCGAGTCCTTCACGTCGCCCGCGGTCTGGAAGCTCTCGTTGGGCTCGGTGCTGAAGCAGTTCAGGTTGAGGCAGTCGTTCCAGTCCGCGTGGCCGATCAGCGGCAGGCCGTGCGGGCCGCGCTTCTTCATCGTGTACGCGATGGACGTCTCCAGGTGGTGCAGGAGGTCCTCCTTGGAGCCCGGCTTGTCGGCGTAGCCCACCGCCGCCTTGAGGATGCCCCTGTCGCCGGTCTCCTTGATGTACGCGCACGTGGAGAGGATGAGCCACAGGTGATCGTCGTAGAAGTCGCCGCCGATGTCGGCGTTCCCCTTCTTCGTCAGCGGCTGGTACTGGTGGTAGCAGGTGCCGTCGCTCAGCTGCGTGGCGGCGATGTCGAGGATGCGCTGGCGGGCGCGCTCGGGGATGAGGTGCACGAAGCCCAGGAGATCCTGGTTCGAGTCGCGGAAGCCCATGCCCCGGCCGATGCCCGTCTCGTACATGCTGGCCGACCGCGAGAGGTTGAAGGTCGCCATGCACTGGTACTGGTTCCAGGTGTTGAGCATGCGCCGCGCGTGCTCGTCCGGGCAGTCGGCCTGGAAGTTCGAGAGCAGCCCCGCCCAGTCCTCCTTCAGCTGAGCGAACGCCCCGTCCACGACGCCGGGCGCCGAGTACTTGGCCAGGATCTCCTTGCCCTTCTGCTTGTTGATGACGAAGGGCCCCTTGAACTTGGGCAGGTCCCCCTGGTCCACGTACGAGAGCACGAAGCTCAGGGTCTCGCTCGCGCCGGGGGCGAGCGAGAGGCTCACCTGGTGGCTGCCGATCGGGTTCCAGCCGAACGCCTTCGAGTTCGTGGCCTTGCCCCGGAGCGGGACCTGGGCCTCGTGCAGGCCGTTGTGGACGCTGCCGCAGAACGCGTCGCGGCTCGTGTCGAACCCGTCGATGGCCCGCGTGCAGGCGAAGAGCGAGTAATGCGAGCGGCGCTCGCGGTACTCGGTCTTGTGGTAAATGGCGCTCCCCTCGATCTCCACCTCGCCGATGGAGTAGGTGCGCTGGTAGTTCGTCATGTCGTTGAGCGCCTCGAAGAAGCAGAACTCCTGGAAGGAGAAGAGCTGGATGTCCTTCTTCGAGCCGCTCTTGTTGGTGACCCGGGTGCGCCAGATCTCGACGTTCTCGCCGGGGACGATGAAGAAGAGGACCTCCACCTCGACGCCGTTCTTCTCGCCCGTGATCTTCGTGTACCCCAGGCCGTGGCGGCACTCGTAGCGATCGAGGGCCGTCTTGAGCGGCTTCCACATGGGGTTCCACACCACCCCGCCGTCGTTCACGTAGAGGTAGCGCCCGCCGATATCCATGGGTACGTTGTTGTAACGATACCGGGTGAGCCGGCGCAGCTTGGCGTCCTTCCAGAACGTGTAGCCGCCCGCGGTGTTGGTGCAGAGGCCGAACATCTCGTCCGAGCCCAGGTAGTTGAGCCAGGGCAGCGGCGTGTCGGGCCGGGTGATGACGTACTCGCGGCTCTCGTCGTCGAAGTGGCCGTACTGATTGCTCATGGACGCGCGGTCTCCGTGGATTCGGTGGAGTCGAAAGCTGGGTCGAAAGCGGAGGGCTTCTTCCCCATCAGCGACAGAAAAAAACCCGGCGGCAGAGCTGCCCCCGGGTTGGTTAAGCCGATGATTGTTGGGCTTGGGGCCTCCGAGCAAGCTCAGAGGGCCGCCACTCTAGACCCCAGCGGCTCCGGTTGTCAACGGGGCCTGCGGGAGCGTCCGGGGGCGGTTTTCCGGCGGGAACGCGGCGCTCCGGCGCACTCCAGCGCACCGCGCGTGTGCGGCAGACAACCCTGAATTACAGCGTGGAGAGAATTTTACATAGCGCTTCTCGAGGGGATCTGGAGGCGGGCGCCTGGCGCCTGCTGGCCCGGACAATCAGTCATCGTCCGGCCGGGCCCCCGTCGGGGAGCACCAGCCTGCCAATGGCCACCTGGCGCACCGCCGCCGGATAGTAGGCCGTGACGGCGGCCGTGCTCCAGGTGTGCCCGACGACGGTGCCAGCCACGTTCGTGTAGAGGCGCATCACGCCGTAGCCTGCGCCGGAGGCCCAGCGGCCGCCCGAGGAGTACCTGGAGTCGGACGAGCCGTGTTGGAAGTTCGTCGAGTCGACCACGCTCACCTCGTACTGGAACGTGCCCGCGACGAGCGGGCTCGCCGGGAGCCTCACCCTCGGCGCCCGGCGGAGGATCGCGACGTGCCCCGTCGCCGATTCGCTCTCGGGATAACGGATGGCCAGGACGTCGCCGGCGCGCGCGTCCCGGAGGTCGCGGATCCTGTCGAAGCCGTTCTCTTCGACGATGGCGTCGTAATAGGTGGCCGCGCTCGGGCTCCGGCTGCCCAGCCAGCCGTCGAACGACGACTCGGTCCAGCCGTAGCTCCGTTTCAGCAGCTGCGTCAGGAAGGTGGCGCACTGGGTCCGGTTCGCGTAGCGCCGCGCGCCGGCGACGCCTGCCCAGGTGATGAAGCTAGGAGTCGAGTTGTACTCGTTGTCCTCAGGATCGATGTTGTCGACGAGGCGCTCCGCCCAATCGAGATGGTCGACGCGGTGCGCAGCCGCAGCGCGCGGCGAGAGCCACGCGAGACACGAAAGGACGAGACAAGCGATCCCCACAGGACGACGACGAACGCTCGCCATGACCCACCACGCAATGCAATGATTTGTTCGGACCGGCGCGTCGCACTCAGCGCGCGTATTCCCGTGATGTATTAACCACGATCGCGACACATCGTTCAATAAAAACTTGCAGCACGAGTGATTTTGGGGGTCGCTTGTCCCACAGGCGCACAGAGAGACAGGCGCCCTCGCGCGCCGTGCGCCTCACGGGGCGACAGGACATCGCATCGCGCCGCTCGGCCGAGGAGCCAAGGCGGCCGACGCAACCGACGCAACCAACATGGCCGGCGCGACCAGGCTACCCGCGCGCCGAACGTGGCAGACGTGGCGAACGTGGCGAGCCTCGCAATCCCGGCGCGAGGCGGCGGAAAGCAGTCGATTTCGAGGGAGGACCCGGGTTAACCTGGCCTGTTGTCGAGGCGCACGGGGGCCTCGGCCAGGAGGCATGAGCGACGGTGTGGACCGGAGGTCACTTCGTCTTGATACGGAACTCCACGCGCCGGTTCATGGCGCGGCAACCCTCGTCGTTCGTGAAGCAGACCGGCGCGGCGGCGCCGTACCCCGGCGCCGTCATCGGCGTCGCGACGCCGCGCTGGACCAGGTAGCGGACCACGGCGTTCGCGCGGCGCTCGGACAGCTTGATGTTGTGCTCCACCGTCCCCTGGTTGTCCGTATGCCCCTCGACCGTCAGCGCGGTGATCTCCGGGTGCGTCCTCAGGATGTTCGCCACCGCGTCGAGGACCGAGAACGACTCGGGCCGGATCTCGTCCTTGTCGAGGTCGTAGAAGATGGGCCGGGCGATCTTGATGCGATCCCCCTCGATGACCGCCTCGGCAGGCGCCGCCGGCTGGACCGGCGCCGGCGGAGGCGGAGGTGGGGGCGGCGTCGCGCTCGCCGCCAGCGACATCTCGGCGTTCGCCGACCCGCACCCCGCCGCAAGGACACCCATGACCACCAGCCAGATCGCTCGGTTCGCTCGCATTTCGCGCCTCTAGCACGGGGCATCGCCCGGAAGAAGCGCCGGCGACGGCCGGAACAAGCGCCGGCGTCGCCCGGAACAAGCGCCGGCGCCGCCCGCCGGCGGGGCGGCCCCGCCCGGGGCGCGCCTGCGGGGACGCGCGCCGGAGCTGCGGAAGGCGCCGCGGCGATCCAGTATCGTTGCTGCGCGCACGCATGTCCGCCCCCGCGAAGACCCCGAGCCTGATCGTCGGAATCGACCTCGGCACCACCCACACCGTCGTGGCCTGGGCCGAGCGCGACGCCGGGCCCGGCGCGATCCGCGTCTTCCCCATCCCGCAGCTCGTGACCGCGACCGAGGTCGAGGCGCGCCCGCTGCTGCCCTCCCTGCTCTACGCGCCCCTCCCCGGCGAGGCGCCGGCCGACCCGTTCGGCGACGCGCCCTTCGCCATCGGCGAGCACGCCCGCCGGCGCGGCGGCGAGGTCCCCGGCCGGCTCATCGCCTCGGCGAAGAGCTGGCTCTGCCACCCCGCCGTCGACCGGACGGCGCCCGTCCTGCCATGGGGCGCGGCCGAGGACGCGGCCTCCCTTCCGCGCGCCTCGCCGCTCGACGCGAGCGCCCGCATCCTCGCCCACGTGCGCCGCACCTGGGACGACGCCTTCCCGGATCGCCCGCTCGCGGCGCAGGAGGTCGTGCTCACGGTGCCGGCCTCGTTCGATCAGGTCGCGCGCGAGCTCACCGTCGAGGCGGCCCGCCGCGCCGGCCTCTCGGCGCGGCTCCTCGAGGAGCCGCAGGCCGCGTTCTACGACTTCATGCGGCTCGCCGGCGCGGAGGGCCTCGACGCGCTGCTCGCCCGCTCGGGCGGCGACGCGACGGTCCTCGTCTGCGACGTCGGCGGCGGCACCACCGATCTGTCGCTCATCCGGGTCGCCCGCGGCGCCGGCGCCGCGGAGGGTCGCCCGGTCGAGGTCTCGCGCGTCGCCGTCGGCCACCACCTCCTGCTCGGCGGCGACAACATGGACCTCGCGCTCGCCCACCTCTGCGAGCCGCGCCTCGTCGGCGGCACGGGCGAGAAGCTCGACCCGGCGCGGTTCGGGCAGCTCGTGCTCGCCTGCCGCGCCGCCAAGGAGCGCCTGCTCGGCGGCGACGCCGCGGCCGGCGGAGGCGCTCCGGCCGGCGGAGGCGCATCGGCCGGTGGCGACGTTCCGGCCGGCGGCACCGCGCCCGCCCCGCCGGACGAGGCGCCGGTCACCGTGCTCTCGCACGGCGCGCGGCTCGTGGGCGGGGCGCTGACGACGCGCCTCCGCCGCGAGGAGGTCGAGGCGATCGTGCTCGACGGCTTCTTCCCGGAGGCGCCGCGCGACGCCCGGCCGCAGCGCGGCCGGAGCGGGCTCGTCGCGTTCGGCCTGCCCTACGAGCGCGACGTGGCGATCACCCGGCACGTGGCCTGGTTCTTCGCGCGCCACGCCCCCGAGGCGCGAGGGCCGACCGCGCTGCTCCTGAACGGCGGCGTCTTCCGCGCGCGCCGCGTCGCGGAGCGCCTCGCGCAGGTCATCGAGCGCTGGGGGGGGCCGTGGGGGGGCCGTGGGGGGGCCGTGGGGGGGCCGTGGGGGGGCCGTGGGGGGGCCGCGGCTCGACGTGCTCCCGCACGCCGACCCCGATCTCGCGGTGGCGCGGGGCGCGGTCGCCTACGGCCTCGCGCTCGCCGGCCGCGGCGTGCGCATCGAGGGCGGCGCGGCGCGCGGCTACTACGTCGGCCTGGAGCCGCCCGCCGGCGGGGGGCCGCGGCCCGCGGTGTGCGTGGTGCCGCGCGGCGCGAAGGAGGGCAGCGTGCACGCGGCGGCCGGGCGGACGTTCGCGCTCGTCGTGGGCCGCCCGGTCCGGTTCGACCTGTTCGCGTCGGACGACGCGCGCGCCGATCGCGCCGGCGACCTCGTCCCGATCGAGGACGACCGGTTCGAGGCCCTGCCGCCGGTCGCCGTGGCGTTCGACGCCGGGGACGCGGCGCGCGCCGCAGCTGGCAAGCAGGCGGAGGTGCGCGTCCAGATCGAGGGGGAGCTCACCGCGATCGGCACCCTGGACCTCGCCTGCGTCGAGGTGGGGGTCCCGGCGCCGCGCCGCTTCCGGCTGGCGTTCCAGCTGCGCGAGGACGGCCGCGGCGCGCGCGCCGCGGCGGCGGAGGGGGGCGCGCCGGGCGGCCCGCCGGAGGGGGCGCAGGGCGGCCTGCCGGAGCGGGCGCAGGGCGGCCTGCCGGAGCGGGCGCAGGCGAGGGCTCCCGCGGGGGCGGCGCCGGGCGGGAGGCGCCTCGACGAGGCGCGGGAGGCGATCGAGCGGGTGTTCGGCAAGGGGCGGCCCGACGTCGCGCCGCGGGAGGTGAAGAACCTCGTGCGCGAGCTCGAGCGCGTGCTCGGGGAGCGCGCCACCTGGACGACGGAGACGGCGCGGGCGCTGTTCGACACGCTCGCCCCGAGCGCGCGCTCGCGGCGGCGCTCGGCCGATCACGAGCGCCTGTTCTGGTCGCTCGCCGGCTACTGCCTGCGCCCCGGCTTCGGCGACGCGGGCGATCCGGCGCGCGTGGCCGCGATCGCGCCGCTCTTCGCCGAGCGGCTCGCGTTCCCGCAGGAGGCGCGCTCGTGGCAGCAGTTCTGGATCGCGTGGCGCCGCATCGCGGGCGGCCTCGACGAGCCGGTGCAGGTCGCGATCCGGGATCTCGCGGATCCGTTCCTGGCCCCGGCCGAGCAGCGGCTGAAGAAGCCGAAGGGGGTGAAGCCGGAGGCGCTCGACGATCTGCTCGAGCTCTGCGCGTCGCTCGAGCGCGTGCCGGCCGGCCGGCGGAGCGAGCTCGGCGCCTGGATCCTGGAGCGCACGTGGACCGATCGCGACGCGCGGCTCTGGGCGGCGATCGGCCGCATCGGGGCGCGGGTGCCGGCCTACGCGAGCGTGCACCACGTGGTGTCGCCGGCGGCGGCCGAGCGGTGGCTCGATCACCTGCTGCGCGAGAAGTGGCAGGAGCTGCCGTCGGCCGCGCCGGCCGCGGTGCAGCTCGCGCGCCGGACCGGCGACCGGGCGCGCGACGTGTCGGACCGGATCCGCGGCGAGGTGGAGCGGCGGCTCGTGAAGGCGGGCGCGCCCGAGGCGTGGGTGAGGGCCGTGCGCGAGGTGGTGGCCATCGAGGAGGCCGAGCGCGCGGCGTTCTTCGGAGAGGGGCTGCCGGTGGGGCTGCGGCTCGTGGGGGAGTAGGGACGGCTCCGGTGCCCGGTCGCGGCGTCGCCGGATGGCGCTCCCTCTCCCACTTCGTTCGGGGACGCGTTGGGCCGTTCTTTGCGGGGGTCCGTCACGCCGAGGGCGCCGCAGCCGACGGATGACTTCAACGATACCCTTTCGTTTTTGGTGCTTCTCGTAGCAGATCGGCGACCACAGCCTCGATGTCGGTCACGAGTCTCTGCCACGCTGGAAGCTCATTGATGGGACCTTCAATATCGAGACGTTGAAGCAGCATGGCTCGGCGTTCCGAGAAGCTGCCTTTGAATCTCTGGACTCGCTTTCCCTTTTTACCCGAAGCCGCCGCGAGAGCGGCCTCGAGACGTTCCTTGGGCTTCGACGTCGATTCGATGCTCCGTCGAGGTGGTAGGTTGAGCTCTTCCTGGCCACGAGGGTTGCCGGCTACCATGCGGATCGCAGCCTCATCAAGAAGGAGCCAAGCCTCGATCTCTTGAACGGGGATCACGCAGACGTGTGGCGGGCATCCGTCGAGGCCAGCCAGGCGTTCATGAATACGCTGGCGTACCTCTTCAGGTTCACGCGCATCCGCGTCTTGGTGGGCAAACAGGAGGTTGACGTTCCCGGCGAGCTTCAGAGCTGTTCGTGCCTGTTCCTCAATGCGCTTCCCAGGTGGCTGGGGGAGGCGTCCAAGGTCCGGCGCGTCGCCAGCGGCCTCGTCGGCACCCGCACGCACGCAAAGCGCCTCCAGGTGAGGCACGAGACCACGGTCCGAGGTTCCCTCGCATACGAGCAGAAACTTGATGATCACATTCGCCTCTAGGCCGCGTAGTCCCCGAGCGTCAGCTGGGCACCGGGAGGCCTGGAGAGGTATGCCAGGATCTCCGACCGGCCGACGCTTACCTCGCCGGGTGAGATTCGCCAGGAATGACGCTTCGGATCGTTCACCGGCAATAGGCGCATGGTGCGCACCGGCGCCTTCGAAGGCCCCAGGACGGTCACAGGCTTTGCGAACAGGAGATCCTCAGGGTACTGAAATTGAACGAATGGGGGAGAATGAGTATTGACAATGATTTGGCGGAACGGATTAGTATCACCAGGCGGCCGATGCGGATCGACAGCCAAGCCGCGGACCAGCTCCACCATGGCGCCAATGCGTTCCGGGTGGATGCCGTTCTCCGGCTCCTCCATGCAGATGAGCCCCTCGACCGCTGGATCGTTGTTGATGATGCAAAGCGCTAGGAAGCGGAGTGTCCCGTCCGATAGGGAGCGCGCCGGAAGGAAGCCACCCTTCGGCTGCTGCAGCTCGAGCGTCAGGAGCTCGCGCCTATCGTCGCGGTCCACGCGAATCGCAGCAACGTCGACGAGCCTCGTGAGCTGCGCAGCGATATCACCATAAACGCGATGCGGATGTGGCTGTCCGTCTTCCTGCGGTGCCGTCGCCAATCGGTACAGCGCTGCCGCCAAATGAGCCCCGTTCGGCTCGATGTATGGTTTGGCGAGGAACGGATCGGGGCTGCGCATCGCTGACGGTTCCAGCATGAGGAGCCTCCAGCTCTGCATCTCTCGCCGGGCGGCGAGGATCGTAGGATCGGATGCGGTCGCCGTGGTGCAGACGATTGTCCGCGGCGCGGTATCAGCCGGCCAAGGCTTCGGATGGCCCCTGCTCCCGCCATCCTGATGCACCCGGATGGTCCGCTTGCCATCCTCCATATCCGTAGAAATAAACGCCTTGCCTTTGCGAGTTCCTACGATCACGTGGTCCCGAAACTCGCGCTTGCTGTGCTCCCAACGCAAGTGTTCATGGGCCTCACCACGCTTGAGATAGCCGAGATGCTCGCTGAGGAGCTTCAGCCGGCCTAGGCTCCCGACGCTATTCGACGGCTCCTCGTAGGATAACTCAAGCTCATAGCGCAGAAACGTGGTCGTCGTGTTGACCTCGCGTCCAAAATCGTCGCGCACGACTGCCGGCACGATCATCTCGGCGGCGAACCTCATCGTGTCAGCGCGCGTCGTGCCGTCGGTCCAAAATAGATGTCTCGGATCTTCGCCGCGCCCTTCGACGCTCCGAATCATCTGCGCGGCCCTCATGATCTCGTGATCCGCGAGCAGAGATAGAAACTGAATCGCATCGAAGACGTTCGACTTGCCGCTCCCATTCGGACCCGCAATGCATGTAAACGGCCCGAAGTCGACCTTGAGACCGAGAAGATTCTTGAAACCGTCGATTTCTAGGCGTGTCAGCATCAACTTCCTTCCCGCCGCGGAGAACCGAAGGTACCACGGCCGCAGCGCACAGGGACCCCCATCGCCGGCATTTTTCTCCCCCGACCTCCACACCCGCCCCGTCCCGGTCCGGCTGACCACACGTGGGCGCCTCGGTCAGGTGCAAGGTCCGCCGCTGGGTCGCCGATTTGCTGAAATTCCTTGGATTTGAGGGAGCCAGCTTGTGGCGCGCCAGCGAGGCCTGCCGGCGCGACGCGATGAAGCCTTGGTGGATGGCCGCCGCGGCGTGCTAGCGTCCCGTCTGCGGCAGGGTGGCGCTGTAGGGGCGCGCTATGAGGCGGTCAGCCGGCCGCACGCACAGGTAGCACGGCCCGCGTCGGCTTGATCTCTTCCACGACCGCCGCACCCCCCCGGCGCCGACCTCAGTTCCAGAAGGTGCCGACGCCGTCCACGCACCCGCAGGCCAGCCCCGGGCTGGAGCAGTCGCACGTCGAGACCCCGTCGCTCACGGCGGGGTTGTGCAGAGCTCCCCGCCGTAACCGCCGACGGCGCAGTCCGCGTCCGTGGCGCACGCGTCACCGCTGTTCGGGATGCAGCGCCCGCCGACCGGCGTTCAGTTGCCGGTCGCCGCCTCGATGCACGCCTCGAGCTCCGGCGTCGGTCGCCAGCCGCACTCGCCCGACGCGCCCCGCTCGCACACGCCGTGCTCCGCGAAACACGCGTACTCCTCGAGCCACGCGCAGTCCGTGGCCACGTCCTCGTCCGCGCAGATCTGACCGCTACACCCGGTCACCACGCACGGGGCAGGCTCGCCGCCCCCGAGGCACGCCTCGAGCTCCGGCGTCGCTCGCCAGCCGCACTCGCCCGACGCGCCCCGCTCGCACACACCGTGCTCCGCGTAACACGCGTATTCCTCGCGCCACTCGCACGTGGTGACCACCTCGTCGTCGGCATCGGCGCAGACCTGCCCGCTGCACCCGGTCACCACGCACGGGGCAGGCTCGCCGCCCCCGAGGCACGCCTCGAGCTCCGGCGTCGGTCGCCAGCCGCACTCGCCCGACGTGCCCCGCTCGCACACGCCGTGCTCCGCGTAACACGCGTACTCCTCGCGCCACTCGCACGTGGTGACCACTTCGTCGTCGGCATCGGCGCAGACCTGCCCGCTGCACCCGGTCACCACGCACGGGGCAGGCTCGCCGCCCCCGAGGCACGCCTCGAGCTCCGGCGTCGGTCGCCAGCCGCACTCCCCCGACGCGCCCCGCTCGCACACGCCGTGCTCCGCGTAACACGCGTACTCCTCGCGCCACTCGCACGTGGTGACCACTTCGTCATCGGCATCGGCGCAGATCTGTCCGCTGCAGCCCGCCGGCCTGCAGTCCCCAGGCTCGCCGCCCGCAGACCCGCCGCCCCCAGGCCCGCCGTCGCCCGGGCTCTGACAGCCCTTGCCCTTGGCGCCGGTGAGCAGGGGGACGAAGAGCACGAGCATTCCAACCACGAGCCGATGACGCTTTCTGAACAGATCCATCGTTAAGCCTCCTATCAAGGGTTCGACCGTGCCATCCGGCAGCCGCAGGCGCCAGGGTTCGCCGGTCGCTTCACGGGCCCGCGCCGGCGTGTCCTCGAAGCGTGAACGCGACCTCCCGCCGAGACGAGCCGCTTTCTCGCTGTTCGCTGTTGCACTCTGCAAGAGGCGAGCCGCCCTCCAGCTCATGAGAGCTCAGCCGGAAGGAGGCGCACCGGCGGCGACGAAGCGCACGCCTTGCGGGCGGGCGCCTGCCGCGGCCGCCAGCGGGGCTGCACACTCTGGCACAGACCGAGCACGCGCCGGCGAAAGCCGGGCATTTCCGCGGACTCCTGCCTGGCCTGCCGCTTGCTTGTGCGCCGGCACGGGACGCGGACAGCGCAGCACGCACCAGCGCGGCCATGACGCCCTGTGTCTTCGTGAACGAGGTGAACGATGACCTTCCTGTCTAGAACTTACGCCGGCTGGCTCGTCGTCGCGGCGACAGCGGCATCGGCCGGACTCGCCGGCTGCGTGGTGGGGGGCTCGACGGGGAATCCGCCCGATGACGCTCCGACCGACTTCATCTCTGGCAATCCGAACGGGAACGATGGCAGAGGGGAGGACGACGGCGGCAGCGCCAACGCCGCAGGCACGGGCGCCGGTGGCGGCGCCGCGGGGCCGGACGAAGGCGGGGGCGACGACGACCCGGAGCGCGCGATCACCGAGGCCGACATCATCCAGGTCAAGGACGGCAAGCTCTACGCGCTCTCGCAGTACGCGGGGCTCAGCGTCATCGATATCTCGCGGCGCGACCGGCTGAAGCTCCTCGGGCGCTACCAGGCGGGCGGGATGCCCTTCGAGATGTACCTGCGCGACGGCATCGTCTACGCGATGTTCTCGTCGTGGACGCAGTACCTCTACGACGACGACACCGGCGAGTACACCTATGCGGAGTCGAGCCGCATCGAGGCGCTCGACGTCTCCGACCCGGCGGACATCCGCCTGATCGGCTCGTTCAACCTGCCGGGCACCATCTCCGACTCGCGCATCGTCGGCGACGTGCTCTATGCCATCACCCTGGAGAACAACTATTGCTGGGGGTGCGGGAGGTCGCCGAACACCACCGTCACCTCCCTGGCCGTCGGCGATCCCGAGGCGATCGGGGTGGTCGACAAACTGAGCTTCAGCGACAACGACCCCTACGGCTACGGGTGGCGCCGCAGCGTGACCGTCACCCAGGACCGCATGTATGTCTCCGGCATCGAGTGGGACGGCACCGCCGAGGGGCACTCCACCATCCAGGTCATCGACATCTCCGACCCGAGCGGCGACCTCGTGGAGGGCACGACCGTCGAGGCCGCCGGCCAGATCCAGAGCCGCTGGCAGATGGACGAGCACGAGGGCGTCCTCCGCGTCGTCAGCCAGCCCGGCCTCTGGTGGAACAACGCGGCGCAGCCCGGCGTCCAGACCTTCGCCGTCGCGTCCTCGCAGGAGCTCACCCCCCTCGGCTACACCGAGCTCCGCCTGCCCAAGCCCGAGTCGCTGCGCTCGGTCCGCTTCGACGGCGACCGCGCCTACGCCATCACGGCGGAGCAGACCGACCCGCTGTTCACCATCGATCTCAGCGACCCGGAGCACCCCGCCCAGCTCGGCGAGCTCGAGATGCCCGGCTGGGTCTACCACATGGAACCGCGCGGCGACCGCGTGCTCGCCCTCGGGTTCGACAACGCCTCCACCGAGGGCTCGCTCCACGTCTCGCTCTTCGACGTCTCGGATCTCACCGCCCCCACGATGCTGGAGCGCGTCCACTTCGGCGGCTCGTGGGGGAGCTTCGCCGAGGACCAGGACCGGATCCACAAGGCCTTCACCATCCTGGACGACCTCGGCACGATCCTCGTGCCCTACAGCGGCTGGGAGCAGAACGGCGACATTGGCTGCGGCACGTACAAGAGCGGCATCCAGCTCATCGACTTCACGGCCGACACGCTGACGAAGCGCGGCTCCGCCCCCGCGCGCGGCCAGGCGCGGCGCGCCTTCGTCCACGACGAGCGGCTCTTCGCCGTCTCCGATCAGGAGGTCGGGACGTTCAACATCGACAACCGCGACGCCCCGGTCGGGGTCGCCGACCTCACCCTCACGACCGTCGTCAGCAACGCGGTCGTCACCGGCGATCTCGTGGTCCGCATGAGCGCGGACTGGTGGACCAGCAGCCCGCAGCTCGAGATCGCGCCGGCCGCGGATCCGGGCCGCACCGAGCCGATCGGGAAGCTCGACCTCGCGGCGCTGACCACCGGCTCGGAGGGGGACTGCTACGGATACGGCGTCGCCGACGCGCGCCTCTTCGCGCACGGGCAATACGCCTACCTGCTCTGGCCCTCGTACACGGGCGGGACGACCAAGGCGCACCTCGCCGTCATCGATCTCAGGGACCCCGAATCTCCCCGGATCGCGAGCCAGCGCGTCCTGCCGTTCAGCGGCAGCGCGCTCTACGCCTACGGGTACTACTACGGCGCCGTCGTCCCGACGGGCGACTCGGTGGTGCAGGTCGGGAGCACCCTCGTGCTCCGCAACACCAACTACGACCCCTACTATTACTACGACGGCGTCGGCGGCGAGACGCCGGCGTCCGACGAGCCGTCGCTCGAGGTCCTCGACCTCTCCGATCCGTCGAACCCGGTGCACCGCTCGGCGGCGCTGCCCGCCGGCGCCGGCCACACGGGCCTTCAGATCGACGGCACCACCGTGCTGACCTCGCGCTGGGTGCCGCTGCCCGACGACCCCTCCAAGGCGCGCTTCTACCTCGACCGCATCGACGTGTCCGACCCGTCCTCGCCGGTCGTGCGGACGCCGGTCAACGTGCCCGGGTCGCTGCTCGCCTTCGACGGCGCGCTCGGCCGCGCGCTCACGGTCGATTACGAGCCGTTCGAGCTCGAGGTGCCGAGCGCCGAGGCCTGCTACAGGGCGTTCGCGCAGAACGTCGACTTCGAGCCGACCAGCCCGAACGACTGGGAGGGCCCCGGCGTCTGCAAAGGGATGAGCCGCGTGATCAAGCTCCTCGACGTCGGCAGCAAGACCGCGCGCCTCCGCGACGAGCGCCCGATGGACGGCGACGCCGGCATCTGGCGGGTGTTCGTGGGCGACGACCGCGTGTTCATGCTCACCTACCTGAACTACGTGGTGGAGGACGGCGAGGTGCCGTACGGGATCCTCGCGGTCAGCGGGCTCGAGGAAGGCAGCATCGAGCTCGCGAGGAAGCCGTTCGCGGAGCTCGGCTACAGCTCGCCGCTCATCGCCGACGGGACGCGCCTCCTCGTCGCCAGCTACAGCCCGCCCTCGCTCGCCGTCATCGACGGCTCCGACGTCGGCGCGCTGACCTACGAGACCAAGGGCGAGCTCTCCGCGCCCGTCTCCCGGGTGACGCTCGACGGCGACCGCGCCCTCTGCTCGCTCGGGCACCACGGGCTCGAGGTCGTCGACCTCGGGGACTGACCCGCGCCGCCACGTCGTCGCTGCCGCCGCCCCGCGCGGGCGGCGCGGCGATGGCGCCGACCGCCTCCGCACGCTCCCCCACCCCACCCTCCCCCGTAGCTCTGCCCGAGCCTCTGCACGCAATCCCACACGGACACGGCGCTCGAGCTCAGCGGGATCCCCGGCAGGATCACCGCCGGCCAGGCGAGCGGGCGGCGGCACGCTCCGCGGCGAGGGGCGCCCCGCGCACGGGTGAGGGCCGCGCGGCCGGCTCCGTCCGCCGCGGGCGCTTGGCGCCGGGGCCCGGCTGCGGCACACAGGTGTCATGGGCAGAGCCGAGCTCGGGCAGCTGATCGATCGCGAAGGGCTCGACGCCTCGGACGGCGCGCGGGGCCGCCTCGCGATCGCCGTCCCGGCGGCGTGGGCGCGCGACCGCGCGGACATCGAGATCGCCGTGCCCGCCCGCGTCACCTGCGCCCGCTGCGACGGCGGCGGCTGCGACAGCTGCGCCCGGAGCGGCGCCCACCGCGCCCCGGCCGAGGCCGCCGCGAGGACGCTGCGGCTCCGGCTCCCGCCCGATCTCACCGCCGGCGCGACGCTCCGCCTGGTGCGCCCCTTCGGCGAGCACGCCCCGCTCGACCAGCTCCTCATCGAGATCCGCGAGGGCAGCCCGGCGTCGCCCGGCGTGCTCCGCGTCGGGCCGCCCCCGTCGGACGCGCTCGCGCGCGCCGCGGCGCCGGGCGGCGGCGGCCTGCGCGCGCTCGGCGCGCAGCTCGGCGCGCCGGCCGTCCTCGCGGCCCTCGCCGCGATCGCGGCGGTCGTGGGGCTCCTGCTCGGCCGCTGAGCGCGCGGTCGACGCCGCCGGCAAGGCCTCGCTGCCGTGCAGGGCCCATGCTAGCGAGAGGCCCGCGGACGCGCGCGGGGATCGACTGCGCCGCCACGGCCGCGGACGGAGAGCAAGCACATGAGCCTCAGCGAGCCCATGCGGGCCAGGATCACCACCATCATCCGCGAGAACGACGTCGTCCTGTTCATGAAGGGGACGCGGACCATGCCCCAGTGCGGCTTCTCCGCCCAGGTGGTGAGCATCCTCGACGAGCACCTGCCCACCTACCAGACGGTGGACGTCCTCTCGGACCCCGCGCTGCGCGACGGCATCAAGGAGTTCTCGAGCTGGCCCACGATCCCGCAGCTCTACATCCGCGGCGAGTTCATCGGCGGCTGCGACATCGTGAAGGAGCTGCACGCGACCGGGGAGCTCGTGAAGGCGCTCGGGCTCGCGCAGGGCGCGCCGCAGGCGCCGCCCGCCATCCGCGTGACCCAGGCCGCCCTCGCCGCGTTCGCGGCCGCGCGGGAGTCCGACGCCGACTTCGTTCACATCGAGATCGACCCCTCCTTCAACTACGGCCTTTACTTCGGCCCGCGGCAGGCCGGCGACGTCGAGGCCGAGGCCGGCGGGGTGGTATTCCTGCTCGACCGCGCGAGCGCGCGGCGCGCCGAGGGGCTGTCGATCGACTTCGTCGAGGGCCCCTCCGGCGGCGGCTTCAAGCTGGAGAGCCCGAACGATCCGCCGAAGGTCAAGCAGCTCTCGCCCGCCGCGCTCAAGGCGATGCTCGACGGCGGCGAGGCGCTCGAGCTCTTCGACGTCCGCACCGACCAGGAGCGCAACATCGCGAGGATCGAGGGCGCGCGCCGCCTCGACCAGGAAGGGCAGCAGCGCCTGGAGGCGCTCGCCAAGGACGCGCGGATCGTCTTCCACTGCCACCACGGCGGGCGCAGCCAGGCGGCCGCCGAGCACTACCTCGCGAAGGGCTTCAGGAACGTCTACAACCTCCAGGGCGGCATCGACGCGTGGTCGCGCGATGTCGACCCCTCGGTGCCGCGGTACTGACCGCCCCACCCGCGACGCGCTCGCGGCGAGGTTCCGGACAGGCATCCACCAAAGACAGATTTTCCCATCCACACTACGCTCTGATCCTCGGGTCCTTCAGGGCCGCCCTTGGATCAGGTATGCGTACCGTGTGGGAGCGGATCAGTCGACGATCAGGGCGTCCGACGCACAGGCGGCGTCCGCGGCGTCGGCGACGCCGGGCCTCGTGGTCATCTTCACCCGCGGGCAGCCTGCGTGCGCGCCGATCCCGCTCGGGGACGGCGCGGTCGTGCTCGGCCGTGCGCCGGCGGGCGACACGGTGGCCATCGACGACGATCAGGTGTCGCGCCGGCACGCCCGCGTCGCGCTCTCGGGCCAGGGCCTGCAGATCACCGATCTCGACAGCAGGAACGGCACCTTCGTCGACGGCAAGCAGGTCGAGGATCGGGTCTTCCCGACGCTCCCGCGGCTGATCCGGATCGGGGGCACGCTGCTGCGCTTCGCCCCGGATGTCGCGCCGTTCCAGCGGGGCGGCGTCCTGGAGCACGAGGACGGGGTGATCGGCCCCACGCTGAGGCAGGCCCGCGAGCTGATCGCGCGCGCGGGGACGCGCGGCGAGACGCTGCTGCTCACCGGGCCGAGCGGCTCGGGCAAGGAGCTCGCGGCGCGCGCCTTCCACGCGGCGACGGGGCGGGGCGGCCCCTTCGTCGCCGTGAACTGCGCCGCGATCCCGGAGGGCCTCGCGGAACGGCTGCTGTTCGGGGCGCGGCGCGGGGCGTACTCGGACGCGACCGCCGACGCGGAGGGCTACGTCCAGGCCGCGCACGGCGGCACGCTGTTCCTCGACGAGATCGCGGAGCTCGACGCGTCGGTTCAACCCAAGCTGCTCCGCGTCCTCGAGACGCGCGAGGTGACCGCGCTCGGCGACACGCGCCCGCGCAAGGTGGAGTTCCGGCTCTGCGCCGCCACCCTGCGGGATCTCCAGGCCGAGGTCGCGGCGCGCCGCTTCCGGGAGGACCTCTATTACCGGATCGGCCGGCCCGAGGTGCGGATCCCGGCGCTGGCGGAGCGGATCGAGGAGCTGCCCTGGCTGATCGCGGCGGAGCTCCGGCGCGGCGGCGCGCGGCTCGCGCCGAGCCTCGGGCTCGTGGAGTCGTGCGCGCTGCGCGCGTGGCCGGGCAACGTGCGGGAGCTGCTGCGCGAGGTGCGGCAGGCGGGCCTCGCGGCGCACGCGGCCGGGCGCGCCGTGGTGGAGGCGTCGGACCTCGCGCCCTCCGCGGGCCTCGACATCACGGAGGTCGCGAGGCGCACGCCGCCGGCGGTGGAGCTGCGTCGGATCGCCATCGAGATGGCGCTGCGGCGCGAGCAGGGGAACGTCACGCGCGCGGCCCGCTCGCTCGGGATGCACCGGAACCAGCTGCGCCGCTGGCTCGCCCGCCACGGGGTCGACGCGGCGGCGTTCGCCGGCGCGGGGGCGGGCAAGGACGACGGCGCTGCTGCAAAGGAGTCGACATGAGCTCGAACACCACGGTTCGCACCACGGATCTCTGCGACGACCACCCGGACGCCGTCGCCGTCGCCGATCCGATCTTCCGGGATTATGGCGGAGCTCGCCTGTTCCACGGGCCCATCGCCACGGTGAAGGTCCACGAGGACAACGTGCTCGTCCGCAAGGCGCTCGAAGAGCCGGGCCAGGGGCGGGTGCTCGTCGTGGACGGCGGCGGCTCGCTCCGCTGCGCGCTCCTCGGGGACAACCTCGCCGCGATCGGCCACCAGAACGGCTGGGCCGGGTTGGTCGTGTATGGCTGCGTCCGCGACGCGGAGGCGATCGGCCGCATCCAGATCGGCGTGAAGGCGCTCGCGACGCACCCGCGAAAGAGCAACAAGAAGGGCGCGGGGGAGCGCGACGTCCCCGTGACGTTCGCCGGGATCACCTATGTTCCCGGCGGATTCGTCTATGCCGATCACGACGGGATCGTCTTCGCCCACAAGGCGCTCGTCTGAGGAGCTCGCCCGCGCGTTCGCGCATCGGCGAGGCAAAATCGCACGTCGACGCGCAATTTCGCCACATACGAGGAGGGGGCCGCGCGGCGGTTGCTCGCGGGATGGATGGGCTCGGCTCCGGTCTGGACGCGCGCGCGTCGCGCGCCGCGTCGAAGCGCGCCGACTGGCGCGGCCGATGCATCGACGCTGGAGCTACCAACACCTCGTAGATACGGGAGGACAAGAATGAGCAACATCACGTCCGAGCTGAAGAGCGATTTGACCAAGAGCCTGGAGTCGCTCCAGACCCTGCGCGACGAGATCCGGGTCAGGCTGCACCTCGCCGGCATGGAGGCGAAGGACGCCTGGAGCAAGCTGGAGCCGACGCTCCTCGACGCCGAGAAGCTGGCCGAGGACGTCTCGGAGACCTCGCGGAACGCGCTGCGCGACATCGTGGAGAAGGTGAAGGAGTTCCGCTCGTCGCTGCCCTCCTGATCGCGGCGCCTTCGGGATGATGTGACGAGAGCGCCCCGCGAGGGCGCGACAGGCGGCGCCCACCAGGAGCTCGGCTGGAGCCCGGTGGGCGCCGCTGCTTCGTCCGCCCGCGCGCTGTCCGAGCGCCGGCCCCGCGGCTCACCCGCGCAGCGCGGCCGCCGCGACGCGCGCGACGTTGCCCCACCGCGGGTCGGCGGCGCAGGCCGCGAGCCGCTCGCCCACGACGTGGGCGCGGCGGTGATCGCAGGAGCTGGGCGGCCGCGCGAAGGTGGTGAGCGGCGCGCGCAGGATGGTCTTCTCGACCTGCGCGAGCATCGCGGTGTTGTGCACGAAGCCGAGCCCGCTCTGGATGTCGGCGAGCGTGGCGCTCGGGTGGCCGCCCCAGGGCAGGGCGACGAGCGCGTGCGCCGCGGCGGGCGCCTGGTTCACCGCGATCACGCCGTACCGGAGCTCGAGCAGGGCGCGGTCGAGCGCGGCGCCGACGGCGGGGTCCTCCTCGCTGATCGGGTGCGCGACGATCGACGCGCCCAGGGTGCCCTGGAGCCGGTCGTTGCAGAAGCGAGCCGCCGCCTCCAGGAACTCCACGGGATCGCTCGAGCCGACCTCGACGATGGAGAGGACGCCGCAGAGCGGCTCGATCGAGAAGAGCGGCTCGGCGGGATCCGACGCGGAGAGCCCGGCGATCAGCGTCCACGGGGGCGCGCCCGGCCCGGGCTCGCCGATGCGCACGACCCCGGACGGGAGCGGCACGTCGGCGGAGCCCTCGAGGCGCTCGCGCTCGAGGGGCGGGCGCCCGGCCGTGAGCGCGGCGTGCCGCGACTCGGCCTCCGGATGGACGGCGCGCCGCGGGGGCACGGCGGCGAGCGCGCGGTGGAGCATCCGGAAGAGCAGCGGCCGCTGCACGAAGCCCCTGGGCAGCACGAGGACGTGCGCCGCGGGGTCGCCGAGCGAGGCGCTGCTCACGACGCGGCTCGCGAGGAGCCTCACCTGGAACCAGAGCTCGTCCCTGCCGTAGAGCCACGGCATCACGAGGACGGGGCGAACGCCGCCGAGCACGGAGGTGATGGGCTTGTGGAGCAGCGGCTCCCCCGACGCCCGCCGGCCCGCCTGCTGCGGGCCCGGCGGGCCCCAGACGAGCGCGTCGTGCGCCGCCGCCGCGCCGCTCACGTGGACCTCCGCGACGGCGGGGTGGGCCGCGAGGTAGGCGGCCGCGTCGGCGCCGACGTGGACGAAGCGGAGGAGCCCGCGCGCGACGAGCGGCGCGAGGGCGCGCTCGAGCAGCGCGCCGAGGGGCGCGGCCTCGGGGCTCGCCGCGAGCGCGACGACGCGCCCGTCGACGAAGAGCTTGTGGAGCGCGTCGCGGAGGGGGACGCTCGCGGCGCCGCCCGCGCCGAGCACCAGCGCGACGCCGCCCTCGGGGTCGCGCTGCCGGTAGAACGGCGCCTGCGCTTCCAGGACGCCGGCGGGCGTCGCGCCGGGCTGCATCAGGGCGCGCGCGCGGAGGGGCCCGTGGAGCGCGGCGTCCTTCAGGCCGGCAGGGAACACGTCCACCTCGACGCGGCCGTCCGGCCGGGCGCGCACCGCCCCGCGGCGGAGCCGCGGGCGCCCGCGCGCGGCGATGTCCTCGAGCGCCTCGGCGAGGAGGCGCACCTGCGCGAGCGCCGCGCACGGCCCCGCGAGCCACGCCTCGCCGGCCGCCGCCGAGCCGGGGTCGAGCCCCGCGGCGGCGCACGACGCCTCGACCTGCGGGCGCGCGGCGGCGAGCAGGCCGGGGAGCAGCGCGCGGAGCAGCGAGGCCTTCTCGCGGGGCGGCATGCGCGCGAAGCCGAGGGCCGCGTCGCCCAGCTCGGACAGCGCGCGATCGAGCTCTGCCGGGGGTGTCTCGGCGCCGCGCGCCGCGCCTGGATCGGCCGCCGTCGCGGCCGCGGATCCGCCGGAGGGGAGGTTTCCGGGCGCGGGGGCGGCGGCGGTGACGAGATCGGGGACCGGCGGCATGGGGGCGGAGACTACAGGCAGGCGATCGCGCGCGCGAGCGCAGCGACGGTCCGCGGCGCGCGTGTAGCCGGCCTGCTCGGGATTCGGTAGAGTCCACGGCCATATGGATTGCGCTTTCACCACGGGTCGGGGCCCGGCGCGCGCG
This sequence comes from Sorangium sp. So ce836, assembly GCF_028553905.1. Lineage (NCBI taxonomy): Bacteria > Pseudomonadati > Myxococcota > Polyangiales > Polyangiaceae > Sorangium > Sorangium sp. So ce836. Next base: position 10,660,033 of record NZ_CP102233.1, read on the forward strand.
CCCTCCTCGGCGAGGGCTCCCCGCTCGGCCGCCTGCGGCGTCCTGCTCGGCCTCGGCGCGCTCCTCCTCGCCCCCGCGACGGCAGCGCAAGAGCCCGCTCCGCCGCTCCCGCCGGGACAGGGACAGCCCGGCGGAGCTGCCCAGCCGCAGGCCGGGTATCCTCAGCAGCAAGGCTATCCCCAGCAGCAGGGGTATCCTCAGCAACAAGGTTATCCGCAGCAGGGGTATCCCCAGCAGGGCTATCCCCAGCAAGGCTACCCGCAGCAGCAAGGGTATCCCCAGCAAGGCTACCCGCAGCAGCAAGGGTATCCCCAGCAAGGCTACCCGCAGCAGCAAGGGTATCCCCAGCAGGGGTATCCCCAGCAAGGCTACCCTCAGCAACAAGGGTATCCTCAGCAGGGCTATCCCCAGCAGGGATACCCGCAGCAGGGCTATCCTCAGCAAGGCTATCCTCAGCAGCCGCCCGGCTACGGTCAGGGATACGCCTTGCCGGCCGGACCGCCGCCGCCCCCGATGCCGCCCGAGGCGACCTGCTGCCGCTGGTCGGTCCGCTACAACGCGCTGGACCTCCTGTTCGGGCGGATGACCTTCGAGGGCGAGGTCGCCATCCTCGGACCGCTCACCGTCGGCCTCGCGCCGTCCTGGATCTGGGGCTCGCTCGACGACGCGACGCTGGACACGACCGGGTTCGCGCTCGGGGCCGACATCGGCGTCTACGTGGAGGGCAAGCCGCTGAAGGGGTTCTGGGTGAAAGGGCGCCTCGGCTACGAGTCGTTCGAGGCGGTCTACACCCCTTCTCCCAGGGTGACCCCCGGCAAGCGCGACGTGAGCAGCGCCATCCTCGGCCTCAGCATCGGGAGCACGAACATCTTCGGCCGCGACGGCGGGTTCGCCATGTCGGGCGGGTTCGGGCTCGGCGTCGCGCTCGCCCCTCCGGCGACCGTCGCCGCAGGCGCCGCGGGCAACTACCAGTACGTCTTCTACGAGAAGACGGGGAAGATCAAGCTCCTCGGCTCGCTCTCGCTCGGCGTCGCGTTCTGATCGCGCCCGCCGCCCCCTGATGGCAGGCCCCGCAGGGCGGCGCGGCCCCGCCGCGGCGGGAGGGGGCGCAGGCGGGCCGGCGGGCGCCGCCGCCCCCAGAACTTGGCCCCGCGCGCGGCGCCGTGGGACGTCTGCACCATGCCCTCCCGCATCGCCCGCCGCCCCGGGCCGGCGCTGCTGCTGCCGCTCCTTGCCGCGCTCGTGTCGATCGCGTTCGCGCTCCCGGCGCGGGCGTGGGTCGAGGTGCACGTCGCCGGAGACGACGTGCGGCTCGCGATCGACCGGGCCGGCGCCGCCACGGTCGAGCACAAGGTCACCTTGAAGATCTCGGGCGGGCCGCTCCGCGCGCTCGACATCCAGGGCGTCGACCCGGACGCCGAGCTCGATCCGGGCAGCTACGCCGCGCCCCTCAAGGCCGCGGAGGCGGGCTCCCTGGCGTCCGCGACGCCGGTCGCGCTCGAGCTCCTGCCGCCCGACCTCCGCCCGCGCGAGGACGGCTCGCGCCGCCCGGCGGCGCTGCGGGCCCGCTTCGACGGCAGGGGCCTGAGCCGCGGGGTGTTCGTGCTCTTCTTCCGCTACCGCACGGACCTCATGAAGCGGGGGCTCATCCGGCAGGACGGCCCGAGCGCCCGCGTCTCGTGGACCGGGCCCCTCTGGGACGACGGCTACGACTCGGCGCGGCTCACCGTCGCGATCCCGGCCGCGCCCGACGAGCCGCGCGTCGACGAGGCGCCCGCCGACGCGGCGGACGAGGGCGCGCTCGCGGCGCCGTCGACGCTGTCGACGCTCCGCCGCTCGGTCGACAAGGACGAGCTCGAGCTGCTCCGCCCGTACACCCCGAAGGCCGAGCCGATCCGGTGGGCGATCCGCGCCGACGCGCGCGCCTTCCAGCCCGAGCCCGCCGCGGCGCCGCCCAGCGCCGACGCCCTCGGGCGGCTCTCGGACGCCGCGGCCGCGAGCCCCGACCGGAGCCGCACCCTCTACCTCGCCGCCGGCGCGGCCCTCTTCGCGCTCTACAGCGCCCTCGTCGCGCTCAAGGCGCGCGAGCACGAGCGCCTCGCGCGCGCCGCGGGCGCCCTGCCGCGGCCCCTCGTCCCGATCCCGCTCGCGCCGCGGGCCGCCCTCGCCGGGCTCGCGCTCGTCGCGGGCGTCGCCCTGGAGCTGCTGCTGCGCGACGGCACGGCCGGCGCCGCGCTCGTGGCCGCGGCGACCGCCCTCGCCGCGCACCGCACCCCCCGGCCGGAGCGCGCCGCCGCGGCCCTGCGGCGCCCCGGCAAGTGGCTCCCCGTCGCGGAGGCCGAGGCCTTTCGCGAGCCGCCGCGGGCGCGCGGCGTCTACCTCGACGTCTCGACGCGCGCCGGCAAGGCGCTGCTCGCCGCGTTGCTCGCCGCGCTCGGCGCGGGGGTCTACGCCGTGGCCGGCGCCTCGCCGTACCACGCCCACCTGCTCGCGCTCGACGCGACGGCGCTGCTCGCGATCTTCTGCACCGGCCGCCTCGCCGAGCTCCCCGCCGACCCGGCGGCGCGGCCGGTCGCGTTCCTGCGCGACGTCGCGCGGCGGGTGCGGCGGTCGCACAAGGCGCCCCGCCCGGCGGCCAAGGCGCCCGCGGGCGCGGCGCAGGGCGCGGCGGCCAAGGGGTCCGCGCGCGCGGCGGCCAAGGCGGCCGGCGCCGCGGCCAAGGCGGCCGGCGCCGCGGCCAGGGCGTCGGAGCTCCGCGTGGTCGGCCGCCTCCGCATCCCGGACGGCAGCCCCGACGCCGACGAGCTGCGGCTCGGCCTCTCGCCGCGCGCTGCGCTCCCCGGCTTCGTGGCGATCGAGGTCGGCGTCGTCTACGCGCCCGGCGCCGGCGGCCCCATCGGGCTGCCCGAGGTCCTGCTGCGCGTCGCCCCGGGCTCGCCGTGCGAGCGCGCCGTCGAGGGGCTCGCGAAGAGCGGCCGGTCCTCGCGCGGGCGGCGCCCCGGCGAGCGCGTGCTCGCGTTCACGCCGCGGCTGCCGACCGCGCGGATGACCGCGGCCATCGCCGCCGCGCTCGTCCGCGCCGTCGCCGCCCCGCCCGCGGGCGCCGCGGCGACGAAGCCGCAGGGCGCCGGCGCGCCCCGGGGGCCGCGGCCCCGGGACAAAGCGGCCTCCGCTGCAGCCTAGCTCCACCCGCCATAGGCCCAACCCGGGCCCGACGATTGAGCCCCGGGCTTGGGGAGTTCTTGAGCGGCCCAGCCCTGCAGGGCCCCGACCCCCTCGGTTGACCGCGCACGCGCCGGCCCCTCCGGCGCGTGCGTGGTCCATGCGCGCTCTCAGACGCGGGCTGCAGAGGCGGCGTCCTGCTGCAAGCGGGCGATCAGCGTCACCAGCACTTCGAACGACATCACGGCATTCGAGTGCATGGTGTGGAACACCCTGCCATCCACATCCAGAATCTGCGACCGCTCTGCCCAGAGATTGGATGCGACGTCGGCAATGCGTTCGATCGCGATGGACTTCCCCTCGATCGTGAGGTGGCCGCGCGTGAGTTCGATCATCCGCATCGGGTGGTCCATGTCGCGGGAGGCGAACAGGGTTTTGGACAACGCCACGCTGTCGGGCAGAGCCCGGAAGCTGACCGATCCACCGGCCTGAAGCTGGTGGTAGAGGCGCTCCCCGCGCTGCTCTACATGGCGCATCCGCAACGTCTGGCTCAGCTCGGCGTAGCGCGAGGTGCGTGCTCCAATGAAGACCCACGGCGCCTGTGGTGTCGCCCGGTAGCCGATACCGCCGAAGTAAAACGTGTAGAGATCCTCGATGTCGGCGTAGAAGTCGGTCCGGGTGCCTTTCTGCTCCCGGACCTGGATCGCGTTCTGGCGCAGCACGAACACGGGCTGCGCGCCCACGACCCACCACGTGCCCAGCGCGATCACGACGCCCAGAGCGATCGCCCCATAGCCAGCGCGATACAGCACCGACACATCCCCATCGAACCGCACCGTGCTGCCCGGCCCTGGTACCAGGGACAGCACCAGGGCGCCCGCACCGGCGAACAGCGCTGCCAGAAACCATCCCGCAAAGAGAAGCGAACGGCTCTTGCCGTAGGTGCCGATCACATCGCCTGGATTGTGCATGCTTCCATCCCTATCGTTGGTTGTTCTTGTTGAACATGCCACGCGGCGGCGCGGTCCCGGGCAGGCCATTCTCGAGACCGGATCTTTTGCTCCTTCTGCGTTACGGCGAGGCGCCGGGTGGGCGACCGCATGTCCCCCTCTGCTCGAACACTCTCCAGAAAGCAGCGCCCTGGGTGTTGGCGGGACTGCTCCGCATGAGCGTGCAGGGTTGGCGGCGCGCATGAAACAAGGCGCCCGGTGACAGCAGGTAAGCCGGTGTCGAGCATGCGCTGGGCGAGGAGCTCGGTAGTGACGCCCGTCTCCACCCGTGGGTCTACCCGCTGGCGCCTCGGGCGTCGTCCAGAGGTGAGGCATCGAGCGGTGCCCCGCGCGGCGCTTCGCGGCCCGTCATCACGGCTTGTAGCTGGGTAGCTCGATCACGTGGGTGTCGACGGTATCACCGTTGCCCCAGTCGCTCCCAAACACGGCGCGCGTGCCGCTGGGGCTGGGCACGCTGTGCGGTCAGGAACGCGAGCGTCCCGCTCGGCGCGACCTGGGCGGGGTTCTCGTCGAGCTCCTTCCTCGCGAGCACCGTATTCTGGCCGATATCATAGATGAACACCTGTTCGTCGCACGTAAGGCCGATGCGGTTCGAATCCCACGACATGAACAGCGGGTCGCTGCCCGCGCTCGCGCCGCCCGAGCAGAAGTCAAACGTCGTCACGACCTCCTTCGTCCCGGCGCCGACGTGGTAACGGATGAGGTCCTTGCCGTCAACATAGAACAGGATGTCGGGATGAGATGTGTGCCAGTACACCTGCTCGATGTCCGCCGGCGAGATATCGAGCGCCTTGATGAGCCGGTACGTCTTGCCGTCGTAGAGCTGGTGCTCGCCGGCTGCGACCGAGAAGAGGATGAGCCTCGACTCGTCCGCGTTCCATGCCGAGATGGTCGAGTACATCGGCTTGATGACCGGGGCGTTCCCGCCATCCGGCGCGACCGCCGTGATCCGGCGGATCGTGGTGCCGAAGCGGCTGCGCCAAGCCCTTCCCAGAGTGCCGCACCGTGCGCCCGGCGCCGCACCGGTGACGATCAGCACGATGAATCCCGCGCACATGCGCAACCGGGCCCGCGTGGCGCGACACCTCAAGATGACGAGCTCTCCTATACTGGCTGTGGCAGCAAGATGCGTCTTTCAGGTGCTGTGACCGGGCCAGCGGTGGTGAGGGAGGTACTCGCGCGGCTCGGGCTCCCGCTGGAAGCTCCGGAATGCCGAGCGCGCGATCCCAAGGAAGCGATGGCCTGGGCCGACGGGCCCGCGTGCGCAGAGCGAGGCGCCGTGCCTGAGCCGCGAGGCGCCCCGGGAAGCGCTGGCCGCGCCGCGATGACGCCCGCGACAGGGTTGTGGGCGCTGCGGATGGCGTTGCAGCCGCACACCTTGAGGATGCGGATGCGCTGGCCCTCTGCCGCGTCGAGGGTGTGCGCGCCGATCACGCCGTTGTCGTGGTCCCTTCTCGCTGCCGGAGAAATCCTGGCGGGACTGTTCCGCGGGGGCGAACCGTCGCGATCCGTCGCATCCCCCGGGTTTTGGGAAGGGCGTGACGACGGATCGCACCCCCTCGGGAGGCACGGGCCCAACCCAGGCCCAACCGGCGAGCCTCGGGTCCGAGGAGCTCGCGCTGGCCGAACGGTCGCCTCGCGCGATCGTGCTCGCATCGCTCGCCAGCGCTCTGGGCCGCGCGGTCACGCTAGGGGATGAGGTAGCGGCCCGGGTCCTTCACGAGGCGATCGGCCGGCTGCTCGTCAGCGCCCATCCAAGGGCATCATGACCGTCCGCGCTGTCCCCATCGCGACGAAGGAGGAGGCGATGGCGACGACAGCGGAGTGGGCGGAGCGGGTGGCGCGATGGGTGCGGAGCGGGCTGAGAGCAGAGAAGTTCGCGCGGCGCGGCAGAAGCAGGCCAAAGCAGCCGCACTGGTGGCGCTGGGAGCGAAGGGCTGAGAAGGCGACAACTTCCCTAACGTATAGCGGTGTAGGGGGCTCCAGGTGTGTGCTACTGCGCTTGAAAAGCGCGATATGCGTCTCGTGCGAGATGGGTGTTGTCCTCGCGGTGCGCAATCCTGAACTTCCCCTTCACGTAGAAGCCCTCGAACAAGAGCTCGTCGTACTCGTCCGCGGGTTCCAAAATGAAGAAGCGCGCCTTGTCCTTCGTATTCGCGATGACGCCCACGCGCCGCCAGTTGCAGATCGGCCCCTCCCACGTGATGGCCTGCTCCTGTTGGAGTAGATCGCCCTCTGCTCGCTTGACAAGGAAAGCGGGACCCGCGTCGTTGCCCGGGTAGATGGCCGACCCGACGCGGACGTTGAGCGGCTCTCCGATGGTGTACGTGTCTGAGCTCATTGTTACCTCCTACGGAGTTGTCCGGGAGCCTCCGGTCGGGTATCCAGCGCGCCGATGAAAGACTGTGGAACAGATGATGACGGAGTTTAGCGTCTCGCCTTTCGTTGTGATGCCAGTTTCGTTTTTTTCTGGCACCGTATCATCGCAGCACGTCCCATGCCATGGATATAAACCGCAGGATCAATGCTATTCCTGTGCAAGGAAGGACGCCCCAGGTGAGCAAGCGGAAGGACGATTTCAGCTTCGCGAACTTGTCATCAGTGATCTTGGCCAGGGTATGGGCTTGGAACGCACAGTCTAGCACCCGCGCATGTTCATCCTGCGCCAGTATCGCCGTGTGATATTCCTCTGGTTTCTCGTGTTTAGCGACTGCGGCATAGGCAATCAGCGAGCTGTATACTTGCGGCTTTTCTGGCGAGTTGGTCTGCGGAAAAACGGTTTGCACGGCGTAAGAGATCGACAATAGCGCGGTAACTGCGGCACCGATAAGCGAGAGCCCTATGAGCACCTGCAAGGCTTTAGGGCCCATCACCAGCTCGTTCCACTTTGCCGATGTGGTGCCGACCAGGAGCGCGCAGAGCGCCACGACCCCAGCCGCTTTGGTGTTGGTGGTGCCTATGTACGTGTCGTATCGGCCGATAACTTTTAGTAGGAAGTCGATGTCGTCCTTCCCTGTGCTGGCGACTGGCTCGGAGGGCGGCGGGGTGGTCGGTTTTTCGGTCATGACTCAGCCCAGCAATGACATTTTGGCCGGTAGCAGCGAGGCGTCTGATGTTACCACTTGGCCGAACAAATTGTCGTCAAACGGTATGTACTTGCTGATTTTGAGCTTGCCGTTTTTACTCGTTCCGATGTTGGTCTGTGCCTCCGTAGATACGATAACCTGTCCGCTACCCTTGGAACATAGCTTCGCGGCACGGTTCACAGCATCGCCATATGCAGTGATTTCCCACATGCCCTGTAGTCCGATCTTGGTGATAACGATCTCTCCCGCATCGACCCCGACCCCGACCGCCACATCCCCTGGGATGTCGAAAGCCTCGAGGATGGGGTTGACAGCAGCCTCGACCGCCTCGACCATGTAACACCCGGCCTGACAGGCTGTCCCCACAGCTTTAGCCCCAATCGAAGGGTTCCCATTGCTGTCTATGCCGAACACCGCGAATAGCCCGTCTCCGCGGAAGCCGACGATATAGCCGTTCTGCTCGGCCACGATGTGCGCGAGCGCTGGGAGCAGGGAGTGCATGGTGATGTACGTTTTCGCTGCGCCCAACTCGTATGCCCGTCTTGTCGAGCTGCGCATGTCCACGAAGAGGACGGTGGCCGACGGCACCTTGACCGCGGATCCGATCTCCAACTTGGAAGAGGAGAAGGCGGAAATGTCCGTGATCATTGCCTTGGCGGCTTCCTTGATGACTCTTTCACGGGCGCGCGTGGACAGCGCGATTCTCTGTGCTTCCTGACTCGCTCTGGACGCGTGCTGGAAGACGAGGCTCCTGATTTGGTCAATAGTCAACATAGGGGGTTCGGTCTGTGGCAACCCATCGAAGGCGACTTAGTGGCGAAGGTGCGCCTTCAGGGCTAGGACTACAGTTCAGGGCGGCACTGCATCTTTGTCACGCCGTCGGAATCGTGCAAGGGCTCCGGTGCTCGTCGTCGGGGATCTTGGCGGGGCGTCGCGGAGGGGAAGTAGCGCCCCATGAAGCGGGGGCGCGTATGGTGCGCGCAGCGGACGATAAGATCCCCTGCCGAGCTCAACACTGACCAGTGACACGGCGCGCGGCGTCGTTTGGTCGTTTTTTTTGTTGACATGCTCGTTGGTCAAAGAAAACACGGGTCGCCTTCTGTTCACCTAGCATCAGCCGATGGGTTGACGCTGGCGCGTGTCAACAAAAATGTGCACGCATGTCACTTTTCCTGGGGGAACCACGTGTAGGCCCTCGACAGACTCCGCGCGCGGCGCGTCCCGTGCTCTGGAGGTGACGCGCATCGCCCATGTCAGGGACCGCCCCATCGGATCGCGCCCAGACCGGCCAAGCGGATCGCGGGCGAGCCCCGCTCGGACCTCGTGAGGACGGGGGCGCGGTGCTCGCTCACGTCAAGGGTCCGCTCCGCGGAAATCCTAACGGATTCGAGCCCTTGACGTGAGCTGCGCGCCGCGCGGTGGAAGGGCAGGTACGGGGTCCGAGCGGGGATTCTTGACCGGCCCAGTCGTGATCCGTTCTGCCGATCGGGTCGTGGTCCATGAGGCCGGTCTCTGACACCTCGCCGAGGGCGAGCCACCCAAGATTCCCCGGCGCGTCTACGCGGCCGCTGGACCGCGCCAGCGGCCCGGCCTCGTCGAGCTCGGCGAAGCCGGGCCGATGTCCAGCGGGGCGAACTCGGTGCGGTCGCCGTCGAGGCGGACGTGGGCGAGCTCCGATCCGGCGCGAAGCTCGCCGCTCGTCGGTCGTTCGGGTGACGACGCGAGCTCGTGGAGCTCCTCGCCACCGGCCAGCCTGCCGCCGCTCGCCTGGTCGTCATCATCCAGGGGAGCAACGACAAGGTGGTTGCCGTAATGGCTCGCTCGGCGGCGCGCGTTCCTTGGGGGGAACTCTCCAGGTGCGTGACGATCGCCTGCACCTTACGCAGCTGCGAGAGCACGTCTTCGGCGTCGAACACCTGGCGGACGAACCTGCCCACGTCCTGGCCCATGTGGTCGGCGCGCTGCTCCCAGTAGGCGCGCCTCCGGTGCCGCAGCCCCGCGTGCTCCTCGGGAAGGTGCCGCTCCAGCGTGCTGCGCAGGCCGGCGCCGCGCCGATCGTGCCGTGCCATGACCTCGTCGTCGGCATACACCACGACGCTTGATGGCGTCGCGCGCAGCCACGCCTCGCGCTCTACCAGCCGCGGGCGATGGACCAGCCGCGGGGATGGACGGAGGGATGCCTCCGGCGGGGGCGCCAAGCTCGGGATGCAGCAGGATTTCGGAAGAATTCTGTGATCCTGCGTGTTCGTTCACACGGGTAACTCCGAGCGCGGGGGACGAAACATTGGCGCAATTAGCCTTTTGCGCCAGTTCTCCTTGCGAGCTCATACGTTTGCGCGGCCCAGGCCAGGACCGCGTGCGCTGCGCGGGCGGCAGTGTCTTTGCCGCCCATCGCGTCGAGGATTGTAAATAGCCGTTTCCGCCCCTCCTCTTCACAATCGGCCCAACGGTTCATCGCATCCTCAAGCGGTGGAATACGACAGACTGGCACACTGGTTTCAGGCGTCTCAGGATGTTTCGCGCGTCCAGGCGTCGCCTCGTCCAAGACCAGCCGAGCCAACGTCAGCAGCGCTGTTGCTACCTTGCCCGCAGGAGCGCTGTAGTACGCATCGAATCCTTCTTCGATGAGGGCCTGTACGTGACTCTTGCGCAATGGAACGATGCGCCATTCCATTTGAACAACCAATTCGTCGAGGGCCTTGACGTTTGATTCATGATTTTTAGAATCCATTTTCGAACCTATCAAGCAGGTGTCGCAGCTACGCTGCTCCTTGGCTTCCTACGCCCGGAAGTGTCGTATTCAGTGGTGAACATTCAACGTCCTCCCAACCCGGTTCGTGTGCATGACTGGCCCCGACTTCGTCATGCTGCAGCGGGAAGCGCGTCAGCGTAGCAGCGCGGCGCGCGAACTCAGCACCCGCCTCGGCGCGAGCAGGCAGCGGCGATCTCAGCCGCGGCTGTGGAGGCGGCGGGAGCTTGGCGCGTGGGCTCCTGGAAGCCGGGTCAGGAGCCGGCACCACGGGCGGCGGAACATCAGGCGCGCGAGGGGCTATCGAGGGCGGGTTTGGTGGCACCGAGATCGACGCTGGCGACGCCGCCGTACGCGTCGCGCTCTCGCGCCTGGTGATCGGTTCATCGAGCTTGAGCACTACGGTATCGTCCGCGTCGGTCCGGCAGTCATCGTGAAGACGCCACAGGCGCTCCCAGTACCGAGCGGGCGTACCCGTGAACGCCTCCAATTGCCGCGCGAGGCCGGGCGAGATCGGGAGTTCGCTGTTCAGCAGCCGCTCCATGTCCCTTGGCGTAAGCCCCGTGCTCTCGGCCAGCTTTCGCTTCCAAGCAGGCATCGTCGCGCAGAACGCTTCGATGACCCGGCCCGGCCATGGAATTGGGCGCGCTCGGCCACCGGCCATCGCTGCGATCAGCGCATCGACATGGCAGTCCAGCAGGCGCCGGTATCGCCCCAGCTCCTGCTCGGCCTTCTCCTTCGCATCGGTGAGGGTTGCCTCCTCGTCCTCATGCGCCTGCTCGCGCGCCTCGCGAAGCCCGTGTTCGCGTCCCATCGCCTCGCGCGCCGTGACCGCGAAACCGATCGCGACGCAGGCCATCATTGCGAGAACGATCGGCGAGACGAGCCACATCGCACCCAGCATGTCTTCCATGATATTTCGCCTCCTGGACGTGCGCGTTCCTGTCCGACGCAAGGCGGATCTCGGCCTTGTGCTGTCGGAAGACATCACCGGCGCCCGCCGCCTGCTCAGCTGTTAATGGACGACCGACGATTCAGCGAATCTGCTTGAGGAGCGCTTCGCGCTCGGCGGCGAGCCGCCCACGGGGGAACTCCCGCGCGTGGGCCTCAAGCAGCCGGAGAGCCTCGACGTCGGCCATGGCGTCGTGGGCCTCGATGGCTCTTCGGGCCTGGTTGACCAGGCTCCTCTCACGATCGCTGACAGCTGGTCGAGCGGTGCTCGCCGGAGTCGACGCGGGCCGGCGAGCTGTCGTCTCGACGGGAGCGGGCGTGCTGCTCACGATCGCCTCGGCGCCCGCGTTTCGTTGTTCCCTCGACGACGAGCTCTCGTGCGCGATCGGCGTCGCGGGCGCTGCGGCGCCCGACGCGCCTCCACCTCTGGCAGGCGCCGCGGCGCTGAACGCGCTGTCTCGCACGGGAGACGTCGCGGCGTCCCGCGCTGCGGGCGCGGTGGCAGGGGCGCGGACCGCCGCCGCCTCGACCCTCGATTTCAGGTCGGGCAGGGATGGCACCGAGGAGACGAGCGCGCCGGTTAGCAGGACGAGCGCGCCCTGAACGAGGATCCTCACGCCCAGACGGCGCAGCCAGGCCACCCACGGCGCGCGACGGCCGAAGCCCAGTGCAAGCGGCACGCAGGCGCTGTCGTCCCATCCTCGAGAGCGCTGCTGCGCCTGCCACTGCTCCAGCCGCACCCGGAGCGCCTTGTGCGCCCGCCAGTGTCGCGTCCTCACGGTGTCCAGCGGAAGTCCCTGCTCGGAGGCGATCTCGGCCAGCGGGACCTCTTGGAGGTCGTGCTTGATCAAGAGATCCCGGTACTTGGGATCGAGTTGGTCTAGCAGCTGCCGCGCGAGCTTTTCCCGCTGCCGTCTCCGGAGCAGCTCTTCCGGCGTGAGACACTCATCTCGGATCTCGCACTCATCGAACGATGTCAGCACCTCGCCGCGGCAGCGTGCGTCACGGACGTGATTGCGCGCCTGGTTGACGGCGATCGTGACGCGGTACGGGGCTGGGTCTCCACCTAGATCGAGCCGCTTGTCGGCCTCTAGCCCCCGCAGCAGCGCTTCCTGGGCGACATCCTCGGCATTTCGCGCCGGCACACCGTGGCGCCGGGCGAGGCGCCGGAAGAGCTCGAAGCCGGGGGAGACGGTCGCTGGCCTGTCCACGGTACGCAGCACACTTGAGCCGGGCAAAACGCTTCACAAAAAATTGGCGAGGAGCAACTTTGGTCTGACAATGTGCGCCAAGGCTCACATTTAACCACATCAAAACGGACCCTAGGGGACGGCTGAGCACATTCCGTCATCCGACCGCCAATTCTCGTCCAAGCGGCCGAGACGTTGCGGTTTCTGCCGGTTGACGCCGAGCGGCCGGCGTAAGTACCGTCACTGGATGCGTTACATTGCGCATTCTCTCTCGATTTTTCTCACGCTCGGGGCCGCAACAGGCTCCGCGAAGTCTGCCAGCGCCGATGATGTCCCCCCGAAGGCGCAACAGACTTCACGAAGTCTGCCGGCGCTGGCGGTATCGCCCCCGGCGGCGAGCTCGGGCGAAAGCTCATCGGTGAAGGACCATGTTCGCCGTGGTCGGAGAGCGCGCAATGCCGGGCGGTGGATCGAGGCACACGCTGCGTACAAGGCTGCCTTCGATGCCGTAGACCCGGCGACCAGCACCGAGCGAGAGCGCGCGGAGCTCGCCGGCGAGCTCGGCCTTTGCGAGGTCGCGCTGCACCGATACCGCGATGCTGCCGAGCACCTCGCCAAGAGCCTCGAACAGCGCGAAGTGCTGCCCGATGCGCTCCAGCGGCGATACGAGGCAGCACAGCGCGAGACAGCGAAGCGCGTCGCCATGCTTGTTCTCTCGGTCGACCCGCCCGACGCCGAGGTGCTCGTCGACGGCGAGCGCATCGGGCGGACCGCGCGGACCTACACGCTCTTCTTCGAGCCGGGCAAACACATGGTGCGGGGCCGTGCACCGGGCCATGAGGACGGGCTTCATTCGTTCCTGGCCGCGGCGGGCGCGGAGCACGAGATCACGATGAAGCTGCCGCGCACTGCGGTGAGCGGCACCAACGAGACCGCGCTGGTGTCACCGAAGGAAGCACCGAAGACCCTGAGCCTTTCGTCCGGGTCCGATGCTACGAGGAAGGCACAGCCTCCCAGCCCGTGGGTTTCCTGGCCGGGAGCGCTGCGCGTCGCGGGTATCGCCGTCACGACGGGCACCGTGCTCGGGGGCGGCGTCTTCATGCTCAGGGCCGGCAAGCTGGATGATGACCTCAGCGAGCGGCGCGACGGGCTCACGCGCGGCTCCACGTCGAGCTCGACGATGTGCTGGCAAGCGCCGCCGGACTCCCCATGCGCTGACCTGCTCCGCCTGCGAGACGCCCGCAACTTGTCCGCCGGCGTGGGGACTGCCCTGGTCATCACGGGTGGTGTGATCGGGGCGGTGACCGCCGCGTCGTTCTTCACCGATTTTTCCTTCCTGGGAGGCACGCCGACTCAGGAGCGGGTTCACGTCACGCCCGTGGCGACCGGGGGTGAGACCGGCGTGAGGATCGAGGGACTCTGGTGAGGATCCGAGGAGCAGACGGGAGGCGTTCGCAAGCAGGTCCGGAGGGCCGAAGCGCTACAACGTCCGTCGTCGCTGTCACGCTCTGCGCGGCGAGCGCGATGAGCTCGCTGACAGCGTGCGCTTACACCGACCTTTGCTCGGAGGTGGCGGGGTGCGCGCCTGAGCCAGAGCCTCCGCCAGGACCTTGCGCGGGAGAGCCCGGCACGGCGCCGGCGCTCGACCAATGCGGGGTGTTCGTGAGCGCGTGGGGCGACGACAGCAGCCCGGGCACGAAGGACGCGCCGGTCAAGACGTTGCAGCACGCCATCGGGCTCGCCGCGAGCGGACGAGACAACGGCGAGGCGCCGACCCGGCGCGTGTATGCTTGTAGCGGGTCGTTCGAGGAGGCAATCACGCTGCGTTCGGGGGTCGACCTCTGGGGCGGCCGTCGCTGTGATGAGGGCGGCGATTGGTCGTATGAGGGGTCGTTCGGCGGACCGGATCACCCGACGATCATCGCTCCGCCGGTGGGGATCCCGCTGCGGGTGATCGCGGGGGAACAAGCGGACGCGACGTCAACGGTCTTCGGCGTGCGGGCGTTGGCGGCGGACGCCTCGGCAATCGATGGGAAGTCGTCCATCGCGATGATGTTGAGCCCTGGGGCCAGGGCGATAGTGCGAGCGAGCGCCATCATCGCCGGCAACGGCAAGGACGGGGATCCGGGACAAGACGCGCCCAGCGTCCGGGCGAAGGACGGTGTGCTGGGGAACGACGGCGCGGACGCGTGCACCTCGGACTCCCCGGCGGGCGCTCTCCCGGTCGTGACCGTGTGCGACGACGGCATCGAGTCCACTGGAGGCTACGGAGGCGACGGCGGGCTCGAGCAGGGGGGCGATGGCGCTTCGGGGCAGCCGGCGCCCGTGGAGAATGATGACGATGGGGGCCACGCAGGCAGCGGCGCCGGGAGCTCACCTTGCAAAGATGGCAAACCCGGCAAGGGGGGGCTCGACGCCGGTCGCGCTCGCGGCGCTGTTGGCGCAGGCTACCTCACCGAAGACGGTTGGATGGGCATCCGCGGTGAGGACGGGAAGAAGGGCGGCGTCGGCCAAGGCGGCGGCGGCGGGGGCGGCAGCAGGTCGCGCGGCACGATGGTGGCTTGTCCAGCGGGCCGCCCGCAGGCCGGCGCGGCTGGCGGCTCAGGGGGCAGTGGCGGCTGCGGTGGCCAGGGAGGCCAGGGCGGCGGCTATGGCGGGTCCAGCATCGGTGTTGTTGCGCTGCAGGGGAGCGCGGTGACGCTCGAGGCGACTCGGGTGACCACCGGCAACGGCGGCAACGGCGGAGCCGGCGGCACGGGTCAACCGGGCGGCGTTGGGCGACGTGGCGGCGACAGCGGGAAGGGATTTGGACCCGAGATGTGGGACGCATGCCGCGGTGGCACGGGAGGCGACGGCGGTCGCGGGGGCGACGCCGGCGGCGGTCTCGGGGGTTCCTCCTACGGCATCGCAGCTCACAGCGCCTACGTGACCTTCGGGCCGGACGTCCCTGTACAACTCGGACGCCATGGCGCGGGTGGTCTCGCAGGCAGTGCAGCATCTGGGGACGAGGTCGGGATGGGCCAGGAAGGCGACTCCATGCCTTACCGTCAATTCGATGTGCCCAATCCCGCCCCGCCGCGTTGAATGTCCCCCCTACACCCGACACAACATCGAGGCGCACCATGCGAACCACAAGAGCGACCTATCTGTCCCCTGCACTGCTGCTCGTCGTGGCCGGCTGCGGCACCGCACCGGGCCCCAACGAGCCTGGCGGAGCGGCGTGCGACGGCGGAGCGTCATGCCAAGGCGAGCCGCCGCCGGAGTCGGTCTGTCTCGAGCGTCTCGCTGCCGATGTGTGGGAAGATGGCTGCGGCGTGTTCGTGGGCGGCGTCTGGGGCAGCGGCGACGACGCGAACCCCGGGACGAAAGACAAGCCGGTGCGCACGCTGCAGCGCGGCGTTGAGCTCGCACGTACCGGCCGAGGGCGTGTGTTCGCATGTGCCGACGGCTTTTTCGGGCCCCTGACGCTGCCTTCCGGCGTGGACCTCATCGGTGGCTTCGGCTGCGTGAGCTGGAAGCGCCAGCCCGATACGCGCTCCATCCTTCAGCGTTCAGGTGAGAGCGACATCCTCCTGACCGTCGTACCGGCGAGCGACGAAGACACGGGCGCCGCGGATGGGGTATCGACGATCGTCGACATGCGAATGTGGGCGAGCCGGCGGATCGGGATGCTTCTTCGCTCCAACACAGCCGTGGAGCTCCTCCGGAGCGAGCTTAGCTCATCCCATGGAGGGGCAGGGCGCGATGGCGAGCCATGGCCCGGGCTGAATATTGCAGCGGACGGACCCCATGGCATGTACGGCGGCGACGCGTGCTCTGGAGCCACCGTCCCCGGCGGCCCAGCGGTGGTGAACCAGTGCGATGGCGGAATTCCGAGCATCGGCGGGAAGGGAGGGGACGGGCTACCCGACGGCGCCGGCGACGGGGACGACGGGCTACCGGACGCGACGTCAGACTCGAGCGACGGACGTGGAGGCGACGGGGATGTCCCGGGGCTTAACTGCGAGGAGGGGTTCGACGGGACCTACGGCGCGTACGGCGTGGTCGGGGCGGCGGGTCAGGGCATCGGCCGCGTGACCGAGACAGGATGGGTGGGCGATTGGGCAGGCGACGGCACCCGGGGGATGCCGGGCCAAGGCGGCGGCGGCGGGGGAGGCCGTCGAGGGGGGCTCTCCGCGTGCGGCGAGGCCTCCAAGGGAGGCGCCGGCGGCGGCTCCGGAGGCGCTGGCGGCTGCGGTGGGCGAGGCGGCCGAGGGGGAGAGAACGGCCACCCGACGATCGGGATCGTTGCCCTCCACGCCAAGCTGACGGTGCGCGACAGCGTGATCGCGACGCTGGCCGGGGGGCCGGGCGGCGACGGAGGGCCGCCCGAGGAAGGAGGCAAAGGCGGTCGAGGAGCACCGGGCGGCGCCGTGGGGGACGGCACGTGGTCCTGTGAAGGGGGCAACGGCGGCCGCGGAGGCGACGGCGGCTACGGCGGCCCCGGCCGCGGGGGCGACTCGATCGGCATCGCCTACCTTGACGAGGACCAGCTCACGCTCGAGGGCATCACCTACGAGCTCGGACCTCCGGGCAACGGCGGCATCAGCTGGAACCACGATGGCACCATGGTGAAAGCGGAGGACGGGAACGCCGTCAAGACGCTTCGCTTCCACGAATAGGTGCGCTCATCGGTCAAGACATTCACGAGAGAGCTGTGACGTCGGAGTGTCGGATGCACCCCTGCTCATCGATGAGCGCATCGGCATAGCCGGCATGGCCGACATGCGCTTGGAGCGGCTGCATGCACGTCCTTGCTGTTTCTACTGCGAAGAAGCATGGGCGCCGCGGGCATCTACCAATCCCGTTCCCATTGCACTCCAGGTGGACATTCTCCTGTCGCGAGAAACTGCCCAGCAGCCACGATGGCATCGTTCTCAGGTACCGCCATTTCCGTCATGAACTCATCTACCTGGTCGCGGCACCGGGACAGCAGATACCCCTTGCGCTCCCGATTCCCCAGACTGTGAAAAGATGTTCCATCAGGCTCGGTGAAGGTCAGGACTGATTCGTCCTGACCGACGCCAAACACGAGGACGTTCCCGTTCGCCGCCTGAAGAAACACCATTGTAGGCTGCCCTGATCGTCGCACGGCCTCGATCACGGCGTCCAGGTCATCTCGTGATTCGACCGTCGTTTCGCATGTGCCCCAGCTCGCTTTCATCTTGTGGGTACTCCTCACGGGTACGTCGATGGGTCGGGCAGACCAACAAACGTATGGTTGTAACCATCTGGCCCAATGACACGAAGCCGCGCTCCTTCGGGAAGCAAGGGCGTACCAAAATCGCTACCTATGGGAACTCGACCACAGTCGCCGAATCCACTCATTATCGGTAGGGCTCGGTTCGGCCTTGACAGGACTTCCTCCAGGAGCTGATTCGATCAGGTGGAGGAGGGTCCATGCAAGTCCGTAACAATCGTCTGGCCCGAATGAACTGACTAACAGCGCGGCCTCCTCGTCCGTCACCGGCCGCTTAATGCGCTGCAGGTGTGCCTGGTGCAACGCTATTGCCTCCTCAGAAGCGCGAGAGTCCGGAAGTGGC
The DNA here is from genome assembly GCF_028553905.1 of Sorangium sp. So ce836. Classification (NCBI taxonomy): domain Bacteria; kingdom Pseudomonadati; phylum Myxococcota; order Polyangiales; family Polyangiaceae; genus Sorangium; species Sorangium sp. So ce836. The sequence continues at coordinate 10,677,763 of NZ_CP102233.1, forward strand.
CCAAGCAGAACGAATTCTTCTACTTCCCTGCGGACAGTCATAATTATCTCTCCATGAGTTCGGGGAAATTTTGCCTATAGAACTGCAAGAGGTCGCGGAGCCCTTGGTCGTACTTGGGGCCGACGATCTGGCGGACGTCGCGGATGTCACGAGCGAGCACATCGCGGAACGACATTCCCGCCTCGGTTCGGGCCGTAACTCGACCAAGTACGCCGTAGGTCCGTGTCGCGGCGTGCTCCTCTGCCATCATGACCAACGCCCCTCCGTCCGCCCGAGAAGTGAACCCGAGAGCCACCTGCGGCATGTGATGCGGTGTCAGTCCGTCCCCGACAAGACGTCGGGCATCAAGAGCGGCGAACCGACCGGCTTCTCCGGCCACCACTCCTCTCCCGGCGGCGCCCGCCGCGGCGGCGGACTCCTCCGCGAGCGCCCCCAGCCCTCTGCCCGCGCCGAACACGGTGGCTGCGCCAAGGATGACGGTCTTCACCCCCGCCGCGCCCGCAACCCGGTAATCGCCCCGGTCGATGGCGAGGGCCGTATCCGCGCCGCCCCGCCCGATCTGGTAGAGCGGGTTCACGGCGTTCAACGCGCCGAGGAGCCCGCCCTCTTCGTACCCCGCCCACGCCGCGCTCCCGAGCTCGTAGCCGCTGTAGATCCCGAGCGTCAGCGCGTTCAGCGCCAGCGAGCGCGCGACGCCCGCCGCCAGCTCGCCCGTCCCCTCCGCGGCGCCGAGCAAGCTCTGGCCGACGACGGCGCTGGCGTCCGTGTGCTCCGGCGCCGTGCTCACCGGCTGCGGCACATACCCGGACGCGCTCCCGGTCGTGCTGACGTCGACGGGCGGCATGGCGCCGCCCGTCTCGGCAGCTACGGTGTTGGTATCGGCGCCGGCGCGCGCCTCGGGCTCCGGGACGGGGCGGACGATCAGCTCGAGCCCGATCGGCGGCAGGTCGAGCACTTCCAAACTGAACTCGGCGCCGGCCGGCAGCGGTGAGCGGGCTCCGGCCTCCGGGAGCGCTTGTTGAAAGCCGCCCGGGTCGACGTACGCGAGGGGGTTGTTCAGCACGTAGCTGTACGGATTCCAGCTCTGCCCGAAGGACGGGATCGAAACGATCGGGTCCGTGGTCAAGAATCGCCCGATCTTGGGATCGTAGATCCTGCCCTTCATGTTCACGAGCCCGAGATCGTCGTCGCTCTCGTGCCCGGTGAACCCCTGCGTCGTCATGCTGGAGAACGACGCCGGCCCGGTCTCTCCCCACACGGGGTTCCTGCGCTGCCCGAACGGGTCGTAGCTCCTCCGCTCGATCACGTCGCCGTCCTCGTCGGTGAGCGCATCGACCGAGCCGAGGTGATCGACATGCACGTAACGGGTGCCGCCGTCCGAGCCTCCTCGCGTCACGATCGCCACAACGCGCTCCGGCGAGTGGACGTGGTACCGATGCTCCACGGTGCCCGACGCCCGATCGGTGACCCGCTCGTACAGATCGCCGAAGTAGAACGTCTCTTTTTCCGGCGTGGTCTTGCGGATCCGCTGCTGGTCGCCGTCGTAACCGAACGTGATGGTGCTCGCGCGTTGCGTGATGCGCTCCGGCAGGTCGAACGGCGTATAGCGCACCGTCGTGCCCCCCGGCCGCGCGATCTGATTGCCGACAGCGTCATAGGCGAAGCTGCCCGTGCCCGCGCCGGTGACCGCGTGCGGGTGCAGAGGGTCATCGTACGAGAGCGTTCCGACGTCCGACTTGAAGGTGAGATTGCCATTCGGGTCGTGGTCGTAGCGGAGCGCGCAGGGCGCCGACGCGCTCTCGACGTCGCCGAAGTACGCGCAGGTCAGCCGATGGAGCGGGTCGTACCGGAAGCGTTCCGTCGTGTTCTCAGGCTGGAGCGCGTCGGTGCGGCGCGTGAGATTGAGGAGATCGTCATATCCGTAGTCCAGGTCTTGCACCTTAGCCGCGTCGCTCTGCGTCACCATGTGCCTCAGGCGCTGCTTGTCGGCGAAGTAGCTCCGCTCCGTGACGACGCCGTTGCCGAACACCTCCTCCCGAAAGCGCCCCGCGTCGTCCACGTCCGTCAAGCGCCAGTAGGCGGAGCCCGTTCCGCGGTCGCGCACGGCGATCACATGGCCATGCGGGTCGTGGTCGTGGTCCACGACGAACGGCGCCGCGCCGGCCGGCGCCGGATACGTGACCGCCTCGACGCGACCGAGCTCGTCGTAGCCCAGCCTGGCCTCCAGGGGAGCGCGCTCGCCGTCGATGCGGAGCGAGATCGTGTCGAGCTGGCCGCGGTCGGTGTACCCGTACGTCTTCTCCCCGTCGGGGCTCGCGAGCACGTGGAGCTTTCCGATCCCGTGCGCCGCGGTGTCCCAGGTCCACGTGGTCGTCAGGCGCTCGGCGTCCCTTTGGTCCACGCGGGAGCGGGGTCGCCCGAGCGCGTCGTACGCCCACGTGGTTTCTCGCCCGAGCGCATCGGTCGACGAAACCAGCTCGCCGAAGCCGTCATGGATCGAGACCGTCGTGCCCCGATCGGGGTCGTCGAGCTGCCGGACGCGGCCGAACGCGTCGCGCCTCGTGCGCGTCACCGCATCGCCTGGATCGGTGACCGTGTGCAGCATGCCGAACGGGCCGTAACTGTAGCGGGTGATCCCGTCTGCGGCGTCGGTGATCGACTCGGTTCGCCCCAGCGGATTCTGCTCGGTCACGGTGACGTGATCGAGCGGGTCGGTGACGCGCACGCGCAGGCCATCGTACTCCGTTGTCGTGACCGCGTTCCATGGCGTCGTATGCCGCACCTCGCGGCCTACCGCGTCGTACTCGAAGCGATGGTACAGCCTCTCGCTTTCGGGGGTATCTTCGCGGACCGGCACCGAGCGCCGCGCGATGTGCTCTCCCAGCGCGTCGTAGCCAATCTCTTGCAGGATGCGCTTCGCATCGCCCGCCCCCTGCGCCGGCTCCGGCTCGGGCCCGTACCACCACCACCGGATCGGGCGGCCGAGGGCATCGAGCTCGATCGTATCGTCGGCCCCGCCGGTCGTCGTGCGCCGCTGCTTCACCCGCCACGCGTTCTGCTCAGGGCCGCCGTCCTTTGTGCGGGAGAGCGTGACCGTCGTCGTGCCATCCGGGCGCGTCTCGACGCCGAGGCGCCCGAAGCCGTCGTACGCCCACGTCGTCACGATCTGATTCGGATCGACCCGCTTGAGGAGCACGCCGAGCGCGCCGTCGTACTCCACGAGGGTCGTATGCTCGGCCGCGTTCACGTACTTCTCGGGGAACATGCCCTCCTCGTCGAAGTCCGTGCTGGATGTCCGCTGGTGGTCGAAGGCGTCCTTCGCCGTGACGCCGGTGATGTTCCCGAAGTCGTCGCGCGCATAGGCGATCGTCAGCTTCGTGTCCGGCAGGCCGTCGTCGCTCTCAGTGGACTCGGTCTCCACCTCGCCGTAGATCGTGGTCGTTCGCGTGAGGGTCCGACACTGCGACATTCCCGCCGCCGCGCTGCACTCCTTCTGCGTCTCGAGCTGGCCGAGGACCCAGCGCTCGGTGTCGTTCTTGAACGTCCGCGTGACCTTGAACGTCAGGTCGACGCCGCGCGTCGAGCCTTCCTCGGCGCGCACATTGCCGAACGTGTCGAAGTCCGTCACCGTCGACACCGAGTCCTGCAGCAGCGTCACGCCGTCGCCGCCGCCGCGCTCGACCTCCCGCACGTACGCCTCGATGGAGGGCTCTGCACCGCTCGGTGGTGGATAGATCCCTTGCGCTCGCCTCACCCGGCGCTCGGTCGGCAGCGTGAAGTACGTCGCGCCGTCGTTCGTCGGCACGAGCGCCCGCGTCACGTCGACGAACGAGAGCTCGATCTGCTCCGGTCTGGGCTGGCTCGGCAGCCCCGGCGCCCAGCGCCACGTCCGGTGGACGCTGCCCGCGAAGGGAAAGACCTGGAGCTCGTCGTCAAAGGTGACGTGATCGTACACGTCGAGCGCCGCGGCGCCCGTATCCACGTCGGTGACGATCCGCCCGCCAAAGCCGAGAAATCCCCGGCCCAGCCGGTGATAGCGCCCGTCGCGGTAGCTGACCTCGAAACGCCGCGGTCGGTTCGCGCCGTTGTTGAGGGCGTACGCGCTGACCACCCGACGAGGCCCGACCACGCAGCGGCGCGGATATCCGCAGTCGTCCGCCGCGCCGGAACGCGCGATGTACAGCGGGCTCTCCCGCGCCGGATTCTCCGCTCCGTCGCCCGTCGCCACCGACGCGTCGGTCAGATGCCCGTACGAGATGCTCACGTTGGGCACGAAGCCGGACTCGGTCGGGTCGTGCGCGTTCATCCCGTCGGAGACCGCGACCAGGAGATCCTGATCGGCCGAGAGGTTCCGGAAGACGTTGAACACGCCGCCGAGCGACAGGATCACGTCCTGCGCGCCGTCGCCGTCGACGTCGCCCGTGCGCGGCCCGCGCGGATCGGCGAGGGTGACCGCGTCGCCGAGGCTGGCCTCGAACGGCAGCCCCGGGTCGACGAGCCTGAAGGGCGGCCCCGAGCGGTCGCCCGTCGCGATCAGGACGGCCCACGACGGGAGCGCGTCGGAGCCGCCCAGCAGCATGCCTGGAGGAACCGGCATGAGGAGATCCTGCCGCCCGTCGCCGTTGAAGTCGAGCGGCACGGCGAACCGGAAGAACGCGTCCTGATCGGGAAGACCGAACAGATCCCCAAAGCTGAACGCGTCCACGGTCCGGAACGGCGAGGCCACGAAGGTCGGCCCCGTGTTGAAGTAGGTATAGAGCTGGTGGTCACCCGGGCCGGATTCGACGGCATCGGGCAGGCCGTCTCCGTTCACGTCGAGAAAGACGACGCGGCCCCCGGCCCACACGACGGGGAGCTCGGTGTCGATCACCTCCCAGCGCCCCTCGCCCCGGCGCATGATCGCGTCGTAGCTCGACCCGAGGAGGACCGTCCCGTCACCGAACCGTTGCAGAGCGGGCACGACGAGATCGATCTTGCCATCGGCGTCGATGTCGAGCGTGTGGAGCTCCGTATCGCAGGGATAGCCGGTGAGCAGCTCGATCGATTCGCCCGCGGGGTCGAAGCCCGCGGGCATCGCGCCGCGCGCTGGTCGCCAGGGGTGGACGGCCCACACGGCAGCGAGCGGGAGCGGTGCCTGTCCCTCGCGGGCGTGGTCCTCGCACTGGATCAGATCCGGCACGCCATCGCCGTCCAGATCGGCCAGGTGCATCGACGCGCCGGGGCTGCTCAAGCTGGGCGGCGCGGGCGTGACGCCGAGCGGGAACGGCCGGCGGATGCCCGTGTCATGGAGCGCGAAGGTCCAGTCCGGTCGGGACAGGAGCACATGCCACGTGACCTCGGTGCTGTAGACGTCGTGGAGCAGGACGTCCATCCGCCCATCGTCGTCGTAGTCCAGGACCGTCCCGAGCTCGGGCTGAAGAAGGGCCGGATCGGAGGGTCCCATCGGATCGGCGACCGTGGGCCACTCTTCGAGGAAGGCGAGCTCCGCCGGTGCGAGAAAGGACGACGAGGCACGTGGTCCGAGGTTCCGCGCCACCCGCCACGCGGTGATCGGATTCCTCGGTGTGCTGAGCCCCGCGACCATGTCCGGGATCACGAGGTCGTCGAGCCCGTCGGCGTCGATGTCGAACACCATCGGGCTCGCCCTCTCGGAGACGGGCTTGTCGATGTCCGTCGGCACCCGCTTGAATCCGGGCTTCGCGTGGCTGTACTGAAAGCGCGTGGGAGGCTTGCAAACCCTATCGCTCGCGCACTCCTCGACCTCGGTCAGGAGGGTACGGCTCGTCGTCGGGCTGAGTTCATAGCGGAATCCGTAGCTCCGGACCAGCGCGTCGCCCGGACCGAGCATCTGGATCTCTTCCAAGCGAAGCGAGCGCTGGAGCGCCATGCCGCCCGAGTAGCCGGTGCGAATGGCGGCCGGATCCTTGGTCGCATACACGAAGCGTACCGCCCGCGAAGGCTCGAGCGACGGCGCACCTTCGAAGCTCGTGTAGCGGATCTCGTCGACCGCGTACTCGGCGGCATGGCCGTCCTCCGCCTCGGCGAGGCAATACGCGTACGTCATGGCGTTGCCGCGGCCGTCGCGGGCCTTGTTCGCGAGCCAGGCGCGCGGGACGCCGCCCCGCGCGAGCGGCTTGCTGCCCTCGGTGCGTCCGTACTCGACGACACGGCCGCTGGGCAGAAACGCCTCGAAGAAGAGCGCCTCGGCGGGCGCACCGCCTTCCGAAGCGGAGTGCCCGACCACCTTGACGAACGTATCCGGGAACGTCCGGTACTCGATAGTCCCCGGCCCCTCTCCCACGGGAACGAGGCGCTGGCCGTCGAGGCAGAGCGCGTCGTCGCCGTCGTACCGCACGCCGCGGATCTCCCCGTCTTGCGCGAGGCTCTTGGGACATCGCGTGATCGCGGACAGCCCGGCGACGGCGAAGCCGGCGCCCAGCACGCCGTCGCCGCCGTCGCTGCGATAGGCGAGCTCGATCCGAGGCCCCATGCCCACGCGCGAGGGCGGGGAGGCCAGCTCCATGGTGTACACGGCCTCCCCGGTGCTCGTGATGGAGAACGTCCCCGGGATGGTGCCGGCGGCAACGGTCTCGACCTCTGGCGCGGGACGGGAGGTGGCAGGGCTGCGCACGCTCTGGGTCCGGCAGGCGACGACGCCCTGACGCGGGTCCATGGGCGGATCGCTGGAGATGCACTCGCACCCCCCCTGCGCGAGCACGCACGCAAGAAACATCACGAGCGGGGTGAGGGCCCGAAGCACATACCGCAGAACGAGCACCATTGCAGCCTCCGTCGCACCGAGAAGGCCACGGCGCGGCGGCCCGGGTCAAGCGATGAAATTGAGTCGGTACCCCTTCCCTATGCTGAGCTCAAGGCATTCATCAGGGTGTCTGTGCTCGGTTGACCTCCATGCGGCAACAGGGATTGCGCTGCGTCGAAAACGCTTTCGTCTGTCCGCGCTGGAGGCGCAGCAAGGCCAGAACGATCGGACGGTGCATCAACATCATCGCCCGCCCATCGCCCTGGGTGTGGCCCTGGCGGCGCTCAGCGAGGGCGACCATGCCATCACCAGGACCATGATGCCCCGCTCGATGCGCTTCTCCTGCGGGCCTGCGGGCTCGCGCGCTGCGGTTGCGCGTGGCCAGCTCGGCGGCGATCCGAAGCGCGGCGCGCTGGTCATGTTTCTCGGCCGGCGGCGAGATCGGGCGGAGGTGCTCTTCTGCGATCGCAGGGATGTCTTGCTCGCCGCTGCCGGTGCGGACCTCCGCGACGACGTCCCCGGGCCGCAAACCGGCGCAGGCCACGTCGGCGGCGGTGAGCCTCGCCGTGGGCTGATTGCCGCCAGGAGCAAGAGGGAGACGCATGCTTCCTCGGCGGCATGGGGGCGCGCATCTCAGGCCAGGCGCGCAGGTCCACCAGCACACGGCCCTGTGAACGCCCGGGCACACGTAGTGTCATTGGAGATGCTCTCCTGTAAACGTCCGGGTACACGTAGTGTCACTCCGTACGCTGCCGGGACGGCACGGCCATGGGTAGGCGTCCCCGGCCTCCTGCTCGCCCTGGTTCCGTGGCGCCAACCCCTCGCGCTACGATTCGGCGCGCGCGGGCGATCGCGAACTCCCGCTGCCGGCGTCCAACCCTTCGGCACTACCCGGCGTAGCTGCGGCGGCGAGCCCGTGCGACAGCGGGCCTGCTGAACGCGGCCGAGGCGCACCGGGCGGCGCCTTGGCGAAGCTTCGTGCCCTGGCGGGGGGCGACGGCGGCCGCGGCGGCGCCAGCGGCTACAGGCGTCCTACACGAGCGCCTCGGACGCATCGCGACGAAATCCTGCTGCTCATGGCTGGCCCGACGCGCGGACGCTGGTCGCGTTCTGGGCGACGCGCCTACCGTGGCGCCCCCCTCTGTGTCGCGTCCATGCGCGGCGCCGACAGAGCGCGCAGAACTACCAAATTGTCCCCTTCGCTCCCCCCCCTTTTTCAGCCCCTCAGCGGCACCTCTCGGAACACCCAACCCCGCGATGCGACATGGTGTTTTTCTCAGGCGCGTCTCCTGGTAGTTCGAGTCGAACTACCTGAGGCGCAGAACTACCTTTTCGGGCTCCTTCCGGCAGCGTCGGTCACGGTTGCTCGCGAACCCAATACGGATGGAGGTATGGAATGGCACAAGCGGCTCTCGCGCGTGTATCGGCACCGCTTGCTCTGCTTCAGGCGGACAGCGGCATGCAAGCGACCGAGAGAATGGTCCTGGAGCGGCCCGTCGGCGGATCGCAGCGCCCCAGCACGTTCAACCCCACCGCCACTGCGACGCTCGCGATCCCGCTGGACGGGCTCACGATCTCAGCGCCGCAGCCAGAGATGCTCTCGCAGAAGAACGTCGAGGCGGTCACCGGCATCCCGGCGCGCGTCTTCCTCGACACGATCCGCGCGCCGGGCTTCCCGTTGCCGGTCACGAAGCTCGGCAAGCTGCGCCTGGTTCAGCGGGAGGCGTTCGTCTCCCACCTCCAGGCGCTGGCCACTGCCCCTGCCTCGCGCCGTGACGCAGAGGGGGATGAGCGCACGCGGGTTGCTGCCGTGCTGGCGGCTGCCGGCCTCGAGGCGGTTCCGCGCACATGTTCACGCCGCCCCTGCGCTCCTCCAGGAACTGCGAGCCGTGGTCGGCTGCCGCCGAAGTAGAACGGGCTTGCTCGGCGGTGGCTCGCCGGACGAGCCCTTGATCGACCCCCACGCGACGCAGTTCCGTTGGCAGCGTGTGCCGATGTGCGATGGTTGCGATGGTGAAGATGTGATGCCGCCGATGAGCCCCACCGCCACGACCGGCCACGCCCGCGATCGCAGCCGGTCCCGGTGCACGTCTCGGCGGCGCTTCGCCGGGCGGTGCCGACGGGTCGCGCAGAGATACAAAATCGACCCCTTCGCTCCCCCCGTTTTCGGCCCCTCTTGGGGGCCTCCCAGAACACCTAACCCCGCGACACGACGTGATTTTCCCCAGGCGCGTACCGAAGGTATCTCGTGAAGAGATACCTTCGGCTGAGATACCTTTTCGGGCACCTTGCAGCCGCGTCGGTCACGGTTGCGCACGAACCCAACACGGATGGAGGTATGGCATGACACGAGCGGCTCTCGCGCGTGTGTCGGCACCGCTTGCTCTTCGTCTTGCTGACAACGGCGTGCGCGCCATCGACGGAGAAAGCCTGGAGACGCCCGCAGGTGGGTGGTCCAGCCCGAAGGTGATCGACCGACCAGCGACCGCGACGGCAACCGCGACGCTCGCGATCCCGCTGGACGGGCTCACGATCACGGCGCCGCAGCCGGAGATGCTCTCGCAGAAGAACGTCGAGGCGGTCACCGGCATCCCGGCGCGCATCTTCCTCGACACGATCCGCGCGCCAGGCTTTCCCCTGCTGATCACAAAACTCGGCAAGTTGCGCTTGGTCCAGCGCGAGGCATTCGTTGCCTACCTGCGATCGCTGGCCAGTGAGCCGGCCTCGCGTCGCACGACAGAGGCCGATGAGCGCACGCGGGTTGCCGCCGTGCTGGCCTCCGCCGGCCTCGAACCGGTCCCGTGTCCCCGCACCGGCCGGGCGAGCGCTCCTCGCGCACCGACAAGCCGTGCTAGGCTGCCGCCGAAGTAGAGCGGGCCCGCTCGGCGCTACCAACGCCGGACGGGCCCTTGATCGACCCCCGAATCACCGGAGACCGATCCATGACCGACGTACCCCAGCGACGGGCGCGCGCCAAGCGCTCGGCTTCGTTCACCACCTCATCCCTTCCTGCCCCCGCATCGACCGACCGGCGTTCGCGTTCGAGCCGCTCCGGCGGACGCCCCGCTCCGACGGCGCTGGTAGTTGCACCCGTCGCCACCTCGCCGGGCGCTGCGAGCACGACGGAGCGCCCGAAGCTGGGCGCCCGTGCTCCCAGCAGGCCGGCAGGAGACAAGCGGGCCAACGGCTCCGGGTCCGTCCGGCTGCGCGGGAAGACGTGGACCGCACGCCTCAGCCTCGGCGAGGCCGGTCGACCGACGTTCAGCTTGCCGACGTGCCGGACCGAGCAGGAAGCCAACGCGCGCCTGGAGGTGCTGGCCGACCTCGCCGGCCGCCTGCTCGCAGCCGGCCAGATCGTGCTCGGCCTGCCGTTGCTGGAGCAGGCGGCCGCGCGCGAGGGGCGCGCACTTCATGACGTCCGGCTTGCCATCGAGCAACTCTGCAAAGGCGAAGCGCGTGCTCGCCCGTCCGGGGAAATCACCTTCGCGGAGTTCGCCGAGTTGGTTGTTTCTGGAAGGCTCGCCGAGCAGTACCCGCTTCATGTGAAAGCGCTCCGTCGTCCCGAACCATACCGGCACAAGCTGAATCATGTTCTGGATGTGCTCGGTCCCATTCCTCTCCCTCGTTTGACACTCGATCACGCGGATCGGGCAATCTCCATGCTGCCGGCGCACCTTGAGGCTTCGTCGCGTCAAGGCATCGCAAAGTTCATCCACAGGATACTCGCGCTCGCGACCTATCCGGCGCGGATCATCGCGAACAATCCGCTGCCGCGTGGCTGGATCCCCAAAGCGGACGACAACAAGGCCAAGGGCTCACTCTATCCCGACGAGGATAGGCGTCTCATGGCGGCGGTGGACATTCCACTGTCCTATCGGATCTACTATGGCTTCCTGATCCGCGAGGGGATGCGGGCAGACGAGGCGGGAAGGCTGGAGCCGTCCGATCTCGATCTCGATCGCGGCGCCGTGGTGCTCGACGAGAACAAGACGGATGACCCACGCGCCTGGGCACTCTCACCCGATGTCGTGCGCGCGCTTCGGTCCTATTTCGCGATATGCCCGCCGAAGGAGCGTGTCTTCATCGGGCCGAACGGTCCCCTGCCAGGCCGCAGTGGAGCGAAGAACTTTCGGAATCACCTGCGCCGCGCTGGTATCGAGCGGGCTGAGCTGTTCGAGACCACGCAATCGAGGCTGAACATACGTTTGCACGACACCCGTGCGACCTTCATCACGATCAAGCTCGCGAACGGCCGCACGGAGACGTGGATCTCCGATCGGACCGGACACAAGTCGAGCCGTCAGATTCACAGCTACAAGCGCGCAGCGCGCAAGGTCGCTGAGCTCGGCTTGGGGGACTTCGCGCCTTTGGACGAGGCGATCCCCGAGCTGAACGGCAAGGGCGGCCCTGCAGGTGGAGGTGCTCCCACGTCCGCAGGACTGGAGGCGCGCTCGTCGTCGCCGAGCTACGACGCGTCCCTTGTCCGCGCGCTGCCCGACGGAGCGCCCAGCGCGGTGGATGACGACGCCGGCCAGTCCGCAGGGGGCAACGCGACGGCTACCGGCGCCGCGTTGGGCCCGCGTTGGGCCAAGCCGGCGGCTCGCCCCGCTACGGATCAGCTGCAAGCATCTGAAATTATTGAAGTTTCATCCTCGCCCGCCGCATCGTCTCAGGAATCCTGGCGGGATTTCTGACCTGCGGCGCCAGGGTGCAGCGAGCGCGCTCGCCGACACGTTCCGCCCGGTGGGGGGACCGCCGCCGACACGTTCCGCCCGGTGGGGGGACCGCCGCCGACACGTTCCGCCCGGTGGGGGGACCGCCGCCGGTGTGCGCCGGAATCCGGCCATCGCCTGGCCCTGCCTCCGAGACCGCGATAACAAGGCCTCATGAGGAAAGCCGCCTTTCTCGCCCGCCGGCTCCCGCCGAGCGGGTGTATCGTCGCAGGGACCAAGCTCGCCGCCCACCGGGAGGCGCTGAAATCGAAGAAGATCAAGCTCTCCGCCAAGGTCGACACCTCGATCCAATCCGTCCTCGGAGCCACCGAGGCCCTCCAGGCGCTCGGGAGCACCGACGCCACGATGACCGAGATCGACCGCGGCACCGATCGGTGCATCGGGGCGTTCGGCAGTGTGCTCGACAGCATCGTGCGCGCGTTCGATCACGAAGGCATCCTGCCGCTCTCCGACGAGGAGGCCGCGCGCCGCGCCGACGCGGCGCTCGTGCGCTCCGAGTTCGCTGAGCTCGCCGAGCGGATCGAACGCGAGCTGAAGCGCATGGATGATGCTGCAGCCGACGCTGTGTTTGGGCGTCAGCGCGAGAGACGCACACCCTAGCAGGACAGCGCCCGTGCAACGAGGCGTGCAGGAAGCGCCCTGATGGCCAGCCGCGATGAACGGCGCCGCCAAAGACGGCGCCGCTCCGTGCGCTGCACGCGCGCGCTGCCGGCCCACGGCGGTACGCCCCTATGCGACACATGCGCGCACCGCCACAGCGCGCCTTCCATGCGCACGCCTTACGCGCAGGAACACCTTGCCAGACCGACAAGACAACAAATCGCAGGCCGCTCCACTCGATCCCATAGCGAACGCCGACCCAAGCATGATAGTCTCGCAATAATCGTCTTTGTCTCCAACGCCGGCGCTGATACGGATCGAATCATGCATGGGTCGGCGCTCTCGCCGCCTCTGCGGCGAAGGCCGAGCGGTCAGTCGACGCTCGCGACCCTTTGAGGCCGGGAGAGAAACGCTGGTGTTCTGGTCGCACGGCATTTTTGTACGTGGGTGACCGGCCCGGCGGAGCTCTGCTCTGGCGTCGTCGTCCTCTTTTGATGTCGGCCGTCCTCGGACAGGACCCGCGCAGACCGGGAGCGATCATGGCAAGAAGGCGCGTCATCCCCACATTCACTCTCTCTTCGCTGTCCGCGTGCGCCGCGCTCTGCGCGTCGCTCCCCGGGGGCGAGGCGGCGGCGGCTTACCGCTTCGACGCGACCGAGGCGGCGTTCGACGCGACCTACGCGGCGACGCCCATCGACGTCACCGGCGTCGTCGTCGACGAGGCGGGGTCGCCGATCGCGGGGGCGGAGGTGACGGCCATCGGCTGGGGGAGCGGCGCGGTCAACGACGGCGAGCTCGCGTTCACCGACGCGGCGGGCGCGTTCACCCTGGCGGCGCTCGCGCGGCGCTCGGTGCTGCTGCGCGTCGAGGTGGACGGGTACTCTACCGAGATCGTCCCCGCCGACCTGCACCGGCCGCTCGCCGCGGCCTCCGCCGCGGTCGGCCGCGTCGTGCTGACCGAGCAGCGCGCGGGCCGCGCGCGGCTCCTCGTCGGAGGCGACACGATGTTCGGGCGGCGCTTCGTCGACAGCGACGCCAACGGGGTCGAGGGGGAGGCCGGCGACCTGATCCGCCCGGGCACCCGGGAGGCGGACGCGCTCGCCGTCCTCTCCTTCCTGCGCGACGTCCTCTCGTCGGCCGACTACACGCAGGTGAACCTGGAGTCCCCCGTCACGGCCAACCCGGCGACGCCCCACCCGTACAAGTCGTTCACGTTCTTCTCCTACCCCGAGACGGCCCGGGCGCTCGCGCTCTCCGGCGTGGACGCCGTGAGCCTCGGCAACAACCACATGTTCGATTACATGGAGGGGGGCGTCGCCGACACGCTCATCCACGTGCCGAACGCCGGCCTCGACTGGTTCGGCGCCGGACCGGACAAGACGACGGCGAAGGGCACCGTGCTCTACCGGACCATCCGCGGCGTCGACATGGCCTTCCAGGGGTTCAACCAGCTCGTCAACGACGGGTCGACGGACGCGGCGTACACGCTCACCGCCTCCGACGGGCCCCCGCCCAAGGCCGGCGCGCTCGAGCTCAGCCTCGCGGAGATCAGCGACTTCATGGCGGAGGACGCGGTCGGGCGCTTCGGCATCCCGGTGGTGCACGGGGGCATCGAGTACAGCGATTATCCGTCGTCCGGCATGCGGCGGCGGTTCGTCCAGCTCGTCCAGAAGGGCGCCGGCATGGTCGTGGCGCACCATCCGCACACGATCCACGGCGTCGGGCTGTACGACGCCGGCGCCGGGCCCCGCTTCGTCCTCATGTCGCTCGGCAACATGGTCTTCGATCAGGACGTCTTCGAGACGTACCAGTCGTACCTCGCCGCGATCGACATCGACGAGGACTCGAGCGGCAACCGCGCGGTGCACCGCGTCCAGCTCATCCCGTTCCAGAACGAGGACTACGTCCCGAAGCTCGTGGGCGGCGCGTGGCTCGGGCGGGCGATCCGCCACATCGGCCACCTCTCCACGACGCTGCCGGCGGCGCCGTCGTCCGGCGAGGCGGCGGACGGCCTGACCGGGGCGGTCGTGTTCGCGAGCGGCCCGCGGGCCGCCGCGGTGAGCGATCCGTCGCAGTACACGACGAGCGAGCACGTCGAGACGCGGATCGTGCCGCTCACGAGCCGCGCCACGGGGCCCATCGAGCACCTTCGGTCGGACGAAGCGGACTCGCTCGCCGCCCTGCAGACGAGCGCCGCCGCGAGCTGCGATTACGGCCGGGAGATCATGCTCTACGGCGACTTCGAGGACGGCGACGTCGACGACGCCTTCCACGAAGGCTCGATGTGGTCGATGAGCGAATTCCGCTACATCCAGAACAGCGTCGTCCACGGCGGGACCGGCGCGATGGTGTTCCTGCGCAAGTCGAGCAGCACCACCGAGGTCTCGACGTACATGAACAACCGCGTCAAGTTCGACCCCGGCCGCAAGCTGACCTTGACCGGGTTCCTGAAAGGCGACAACGCCGGTCAGGTGCGCGTGCAGGTCTACTGGTACACGAGCGGCGGGGCGAGCGTGTCGAACAGCGTCGTGCTCACGCGCGCGGCCGGCACCTACGACTGGCAGCGGTTCACGGTCGATCTCACCCCGCCGTCGAACGCGGGCTCCGTGCGGTTCTATTTCCGGGCGGGCTCGCCGGCGAGCGGCGAGGCCGCCGCGTTCCTCGACGACGTGTCGCTCATCGAGTGGGAGGGCACGGTCGCCGACGCGTCGCTCGGGTTCGCGCTCCCCACGCCGAACAACTGGGGCTTCGCGCGCTGCACCGCCGTGAATCCGGCGCTCACGAGCCTCGGCGTGACGATGACGCACCGGTCGTACGCGCTGGCCCCGGCGACGCCCTGAGGCCGCCGCCGCGGCGGCGCGGGGCGGGGCGGGAGCTCGGGACCGCGCTCGACCCGGGCAGGCGCGCGGGGGTCGCCTCGACTTCCGTGCTCTGCTTGGATAGCATGAGCGCGCGGCGCTCCGCCGTGGGCTCGACCCCTGCCCTGCGCTCGCGCGCCACGGACTCGCCCTCATGAAGCCATCGCGGAAATCGTCGTGTCTCGCTCCGGTGCTGGCCCTCGCCGCGGCCCTGGCCGGCTGCGGCTCGGACCCGGAGGGCCCTGATCTCGTGTGGCCGATCGGGGGGACGGACGAGATCCAGCCGATGTCGTCGAGCTTCGGGCCCCGCCTCCAGGCGTCGCGCGACGGCGTCTACGACTTTCATCGAGGCATCGACATCCCCACCCCCATGGGCACCCCGGTGTACGCGGTCGCCGACGGAAAGGTGACGCGCGCGGGCCGCTACGACGATTTCGAGGACGTCGTGGTGCAGATCGCGCACTGCGACGCGCCGGGCGCGTGCTTCTACAGCACCTACATCCACCTGGCGATGCCGCTCGTCGAGACCGGCGATCGGGTGGGGCGCGGAGAGCACATCGGCTACACCGGCCTCGCCGCGAGCAGCCTGTTCCCCCACCTGCACTTCGAGATCCGCGACGGAGGGACCGCAAAGGTGAATTGCGTGCACCCGCTCCGCTTCCTCCCGGCGCCGGCCGGTCTGCCGCCGGCGCTCGCCGTGCGCCGCACCGACAAGGACTCCACCTCGAGCGTCACGGCCGAGGTCGAGGTCACCCTGCCCGGCATCGCGCCAGGCCTCATCGAGGTCGCCGCCGCGACGGAGCGCCGCTCGACCGGAGAGGTCATCGAGGAGCGGGTGTTCAACTACGACGAGTGGAATCGCCAGTACACCGCGGAGGGAGACGCCGCGATCATCGACGAGCAGAGCCTCGGGGGCATCCGGATCGAGCCGGCGAAGTTCAACGCGCAGTCCTCGGCGTACGTCGTCGCGTTCCGCTTCAGCAACCTCGACGGGACGGCGTCGGCGGACGATCTCCGGATCACGGCGCGGGCGCGCGACGTGAACGGCCACGTCGTCGAGGCGAGCGCGCCCTGAGCCGCCCCGGCGCGCCCGCGCCGCGGCGACCCGGCGCGCGTGGAGGAGGGCGCGCGCCCGCGCCGCGGCGCCCGGCTCAGGCCTCGCCGACCAGCGCCGCCATGTCCGCGGGCAGCGGCGACGTCACCACGAACGCGGGCACCGCGTCGCTGCCGCCCCACCCGATGTAGTGCGCGTGCAGCGCGTGGCGGCTCAGCGCCTCCACCGCGGGCCCGCCGTAGAGCGCGTCGCCGGCCAAGGGGTGCCCCACCGACGCGAAGTGCGCCCGGATCTGGTGCCGCAGCGCCCGCGGGGCGCGCGCCTCGACGAGCTCCCAGAGCTCCACCTGCCGCACGCGCTTGTACATCGTCGCCGCCGGCCGCGGCGCGTAGCGCGCCACGTCGCGCGGGTGGATGCACGGGTAGACCCGCTTCTTGTCCTTCGGGTGCGGCGCGAGCGGCACCTCGATCGAGCCCATCTCCGGCAGATCGCCGATCTGGCAGATCAGCAGGTAGCGCTTGTCGAGCCGCCCCTCCTTCAGCCCGGCGACGAGCGCCGCGAACGCCGCGGGCGTGCGCGCCGCGAGCACGAGGCCGCTCGTGTCCGTGTCCAGCCGGTGGCACAGCCCAGGCTCCCGCGGGGAGAAGCCGATCGCCGCCATCTCGGGGTACCGCGCCACGAGGGCGTTCGCGAGCGTCCCGCGCTCGCCGGGATCGAGCGGCGCCGTCGGCACCCCGGCGGGCTTGTTCACCACGACGACGTCGTCGCGCTCGAGCACCACGTCGAGCGGCGCGCCAGGATCCGGCGTCGCCGCCCCGGAGGCCTCGGTCGGCTCGACGTCGACCTCCAGCACCTCGCCCGCCGCCGCCACGTCGCCCTTCGACGCGCGCCGGCCGGCGCCGCTCTTCCCCACGCCGAGCACGCGCACGCGCCCCTCGGAGAACAGCCGCTTCGCGCCCGCCCGTCCCAGCCCGGGCAACAGCTGCACGAGCAGCTTGTCGAGGCGCGTCCCTGCATCCAGCTCGGTGATCGTGATCTTCATAGCTCCTACGGAATCGCCCCCTGCCACCCGAGGCCGAGCGCGGGCGCTCGCCGGCTCCC
This sequence comes from Sorangium sp. So ce836, assembly GCF_028553905.1. Lineage (NCBI taxonomy): Bacteria > Pseudomonadati > Myxococcota > Polyangiales > Polyangiaceae > Sorangium > Sorangium sp. So ce836. Next base: position 10,694,869 of record NZ_CP102233.1, read on the forward strand.
GACCACGCTCTCTCCTATCACTCCCAGCATGGGCAGGCCGAACCGGTTCCACGAGGGGCCGGCGCTGCGGGCGCCCGCCGCGGCCGGGCGCGTCACGCACCACGCGACGCCCGCCCCCAGCAGGAACCCGCCGGCGGTGGCGCCGACCCACGCCCGCTGCTGGGCCTCGGTCGGGGCGTCGAAGACGAGCGGGCTGGCGAGCGCGGCGGCGCCGAGGCCGCCGAGCAGCGCGCCCACGTCGACCGTCAGGACCTCCGACGCCGTGACGTCGAGCTGGGTCGCCGCCGCGGCCGCTGCCAGCCAGCCGAGCGCCGCGCCGTAGCCCATCCCCGCGATCGGCGTGCGCTGCACGTCGCCCCGCGCCGCCCACTCGACGAGCCCGCCCAGCATGAGCCCGAGCCCGCCGCCCGACTGCGCGAGCAGCGCGCCGCCGTCGGACATGCGGCCCAGCGAGAGCCCCATCGCGGCGAGCGTGATCCCGGCGGCCCCCCCGATGAGCCCGGCGGCCCAGCGCTCCTCGATCGGCTCCTCGGCGTGCTCCGCGAAGCGGCCCTGGTAGATGAGGTGGCCCGCGATCGTCGGCCACCAGGTGCCGGACCCGAGGTACCACGCGTCGGCCACGCCGACGTCCCACTCCTCGGCGATGATGATCGCCCCGCCGAGCCCGATGCCGGCCCCGACCGCGAGCAGCGGGTAGAGCAGGCGCGGATCGTCCGAGCCGCTCGATCGCTGGATCGAGAAGCCGACGAGGCCGCCGTAGAGGGTCGCGTTGGCCGCGAGCGTCGCCTTCCCCAGGCTGCGCGCCGGCGTGGCGAGGCGCCCGCGGCACCGCTCGGCGCACGGCGCCTCCTCTCCCGGCGGGGGCGACGCGGCGGCGGCGCCGTCGAGCTCGGCCACGAGATCGCGGAGCATCACCGCGGCGCGCACCGCGACGTCGTCGCGCGCGACGCGCTCCACGCGCACCCGCAGCGATCGCGCGCCGCCGGACGCGAGCGCCAGCCGGAGCTCCACCTCGTCGCCGCGCAGGTCGAGGCTCGGCGCGATGAAGAGCCGGTCGCTCGAGCGCGCGCGCTCCAGGAGCTCGGCCTCGTCGACCGGCGATCGCGAGGCGGCGCGGCCTTCGAGATCGACCGACAGGCCGAGGTCCTGCGCCGTGTCCGAGAGGAGCCCGTCGAGCGCGCTGGCGAGCGGCGCGGCGCGCTCCGCGGCGTCGGGCGCGAGCGCCGTCGGGAGCACCACGGCCGCCCGCGCGGGCCGCGCAGGCTGCCCGGAGCCCGCGCGCTGCGCGGAGGGCGCGGACCCCGCGCGCTGCGCGGCCTGCGCGACACGCCCGACGCGCGCGGGCGGCGAGGCGCGCGCAGGCTCGGCCGACGCCGGCAGCGCCGCGGTGAACGCCGCGACGAGCGCCAGGGCGCTCGCCAGGCCGCGGAGGTGCCGGGGGTCGATCATGGCGTCGATGCTTCGGCCCCGGCGGCGCGCGCCGCGGTGCCACCGCCGCTCGGGGCGTCGATCAGAACATGAACGTGCCGCTCGCGAAGATGTCGAACGTGTTGCTGTCGTTGACGTAGAAGCGGCGGCCGACCGCGTTGATGGTCGGGCGGTAGTTGGGGTTCGGGCTGCCGGTGACGGTGAAGGTCCCGTCGTTGTTCTGGCGGCGGCAGGGCCCGGCCGCGCCGATGCTGTCCTTGTACTGCGAGTTGCACGGCTGGTCGCCGCCGATGCCGTGCCCCTGATCGTGGCGGAAGCCCGCGCCGAGCTGGAACTTCACGATCTCGGCCGCCCTCCACGTCACGCTCGCCGAGGCGCGGTACGAGCCGAACGGCTGGATGTCGCTGAGCCCCGTGAAGTACGTCCGCTGCGAGCCCTGATCGATGACCGACGGCGCGCACGCGCGCGGGTCGCCGCTCCGGCAGGCGGCCACGCTGTACGCCTCGTTCTCGCGGAACGACGCCCACTGCGGCTGCCGCAGCGTGGGCGCGTCGCTCGAGCCGAGCGCGTCGAACAGCTCCGAGTAGTCGCGCCCCTCGGAGTGGTACTCGCCGGTGAAGCGCAGGTCGAGCGTGAGCCCGGTGAACTTCTCGCGGTTCTCCCAGGGGATGATCATCACGCCGAGCATCACGTTGCCGACGAGCGGCGGGTGGTTCACCAGCGACGTCTTCAGGTCGGTGAGGCCGTAGTCGCTCGACTCCTGCTGGAACTCGAACAGCGCCTTGAACCCGCCGTACGGCTCGATGTACTTGATCCGCTTCGACAGGTACGTGTGCACCTCGAGGCCGATCGTGCCGCGCGAGATGCCGGGCTCGCGCTGGGCGATCCGCCCCCCCTCGAGCCCGCCGTCAGCCGCGCCGTTCCGGTTGATGTCCGTCGGGTCGGCGCACTTCACCTGGCCGCTCTTCGGCGACTCGGTGCAGGCGTGCATCGCCTCGCTCACCGGGAAGCGCCCCTCGATGCCGAACAGCCAGGTCGGCTTCGTCCGGTCGCGCGCCTGGTTCATGATGTTCACGTCGAGGCCGACGGCGAGGTACTCGATGCCGCTCCGGTTCGGCGACGTGAAGGGCAGCGAGAACAGCTGCTCCCCGGGAGCGCCCGCGAGCACGACGCTCTGGTGGTCGGCGCTGCCGTCCAGACCCGTGAGCTCGCGCGAGTGGTTCAGGATGAGCGGCATCCGGAGGTAGAGCGCCAGGTCGCGGTAGAGGCCGACGTCGAGGCGCATGTTGAACTTCGAGGTCGCCTCGCTGTAGCTCGCGACGTTGAGCATGTTCGACGTGTAGCCGCCCGTCGACAGGCCCGGCGCGGCGATGTTCGTCTCGCGGCGGATCTTGGCGGTCTTCGACGCGTGCTCGAAGCCGAAGCTGAAGTTCAGATCGAAGTTGTCGCCCTCGTCGAACGCGTCGACGACGCTCGTGAGCTCGCCGGTCTCCATCATGAGCCGCGGCTCGGTGGCGCTCCGCGGCTCGTCCGCGGCCGCGGGGGACGCCGCGAGGACCGCCGCCGCAGCGACGGCGAGCGACGCGAACGCCGAGCCCCCAGCCATGCCGATGGCGACGCGAGCGAGATGGCCTTCGCAGTACCTTCTGCCGTGCATGCTCATGGTTATCCGTCGGACGGACGCTACCGGCCGGGGTAGGAGGGTGTCAATCTGCGAATCGCTCGCCCGGGGCGCGGCGGCGGGGATCAGCGGGCGGACGAGCGCTCCTCGGCGGAGAACGGGCTCTTCCCCTCCTCGCTGTCGGGGAAGATCTCGTTCGTGATGTCCTCCGCGGCGAGCTCCTCGCGGGCGGTGGTCAGGTCGCGCGACGTCTGGTCGAGCCGGTCGGCGAGCACGCCGAGGAACTGCCAGAGCAGCTTGACCGCGAGCTCGTGCTCCTTGCGGAGGATCTCGAAGAAGTCGGCGCGGCGGACGGCGATGAGCTCGCTCTGCTCGACGGCCGAGACGGTGGCCGAGCGCGGCATGCTGCGGATGAGCGCCATCTCGCCGAAGTGCTCGCCCGGGCCGACCTCGCTCAGCACGGCGTCGCCGCGGACGATCCGGACGAGGCCCGAGAGCACGATGAACAGCTCGTCGCCGCGATCGCCCTCGCGGACCACGACCTGGCCGGGCTCGAACGAGAGCACCTCGGCGACCTGCATGACCCGGAGCATCTCGCGCTCGTGGAGGCGCGCGAAGAGCGGCATCTTCGCGAGCACGTCGCGCTTCAGCGCGAGCAGCCGCGCGCGGACGCTGTCGCGGTGATCGCCCGCGCCGAGCCGCACGAGGACGGCGGTGATGTTGTCCTTGCCGCCCTTCCTGTTCGCGAGATCGATGAGGCCGTTCGCGGCGACCTCGCCGTTCTCCTCCTCGAAGAACGGCTCGAGCTCGGCGGTGTGCGCGATGTACCCGTGGAGCCCGTCGGACGCGAGGAGGAACTGATCGCCCGGGAGCACCTCGATCGTGAGCGTGTCGACCTCGACGCGCTCGTACACGCCGACGGCGCGGGTGATCGCGTTCTTCTGCGCGACCTTCTCGATCTGATCGCGCGTGAGCTTCCCGCGCTTGATGAGCTCGTTGTAGACGGTGTGGTCCTCGGTGACCTGCTGGATGCGGCCCTCGCGGAGGAGGTAGATGCGGCTGTCGCCGACGTGGGCGATGTAGCCGTGCGAGCCGGCGATGAGGAGCGCGGAGAGCGTCGTGCCCATGCCGCGCTTCGTCGCGTCGGCCTTCGCCTCCTCGTGGATCCGCGCGCACGCGCGCTGGACGGCGTGCTCGAGCAGGCTGAGGACCTCCTTCATCGCGGCGCGCCGCACGTTGCTGCGCGCCTGGTTCTCGATGAGGTCCCGCTCCTTCTTGAGCTCCTCGTGGATGATGCGGACGGCGAGCGCGCTCGCGACCTCGCCCGCGGCGTGTCCGCCCATTCCGTCGGCAACCACAAAGAGCGCGAGCTTCTTGTCGACGAGGTAGTTGTCCTCGTTGTGGTCCCGCATGCGGCCGACGTCGGTGGCCGCATAAAACCTGATGTTTTCGGACAGGCCCATCGGTTCGGGCAGGCTACCCGAGGGCGCGGGAGGAAATCACTAGCGATTGCGCCCGCCGCGAACGGGACGACCGCCTCCCGTCGATCTCGCGCTCGCCGCGCCGGCCTCGCGCTCGCCGCGCCGGCCTCGCGCTCGCCGCGCCGGCCTCGCGCTCGCCGCGCCGGCCTCGCGCTCGCCGCGCCGGCCTCGCGCTCGCCGCGCCGGCCTCGCGCTCGCCGCCCCGGGCCTCGCGCTCGCCGCGCCGGGCGCGCCCGGGGCGTGCGTGCGCCGTCGGGAGGCGCTCGGGGTGCGGGTGGGGAATCGACCGCGTGGCCGCGGCTGCGAGCCGCGGTACATTCGGAACGCGTAGAATGGGAGGTTCGATGCGGCTCGTCCTCTTCGATAACACCGACGTCGGGTGGGGCCGCGCGCGGCGGGCGAGCGGCGCGCCCCGCCGGCGCGACGGCGCGGAGCTCGCGCGCGGCGCGGCCGCCGAGGCCGCGGACCTCGCGCGCGGCGCGGCCGCCGAGCCCGCGGACCTCGCGGTCCTGGGCGAGGCGGTGGGCGCGACGATCGGGCTCTCGCCGATCTGGCGCGCCGGGGCGCTCCTCCACCGCATGCGGGGCGCGGCCGACGCGTGGCTCGCCGCCTCGAGCTGGGCCGAGGCGCTCGGGTGGGCGGCGCGGACGGCGCGCGAGCGCGGCAGGAAGATCGCGTCGCTGCAGGCCTGGGGCCACGGCGGCTGGGGGTACATGCGCCTCGGGGCGAGCCGGCTCGACGAGGCCGCGCTCCGGCCGGGCTCGCCGCTCGACGCGGCGCTCGACGCCCTGCGGGCCGAGCTCGCGGGGCCCGACGCCGTCGTGTGGCTCCGCTGCTGCAGCGCGTTCGGCCACACCGGCCAGGCGTTCGCGCGGGCGCTCGCGGACCGGCTCGGCTGCCGGGTCGCGGGGCACACGTACATCATCGCGTTCTATCAGAGCGGGACGCACTCCCTGCGCCCGGGCGAGGCGCCGTCGTGGGATCCGCGCGAGGGCGTGCGCTTCTCCGGCGAGCAGCCGGCGGGCGCCCTGTGGTCGTCGCGCGCGGCCCCGAACACCGTCTCGTGCCTGACGGCCGATCTCCCGCCGGGGTATTGACGCCCGCGCGCCCGCCGCGCGGGCTGGGCCGCTCCCGCGGCGACGCGCGCCCCGGCGGCGCTCGACCCGCTTCGTCGCGCCGGCGTACCCTGCCGCCATGACGCCGCCCGACGCGCAGCGCGCCCGCGCGCTCGACCTGCTGAGCCGAGGAGACATGGCCGGCGGCATCGCCGGGCTCGAGGGGTACCTCGCGGGCGCGCCGGACGACGCGGGGGCGTGGCTCGCGCTCGGGGCGGCGTACTCGGCGGAGGGCCGCTGGGCGGACGCGGCGCCGGCGCTCGCGGCCGCGGTGGAGCGAGGCGGCGGCGACGCCGAGGCGCGCCTCGCCTACGCCCGCGCGCTGGTCCGCCTCGGCCGGCTCGACGACGCGGCCGCCGAGCTCCGGCGGGGCGCCGCGCTCGATCCGCCCGACCCGCGGGTGCTGCGCGAGCTCGGGATCGTGCTCTACGACGAGCGCCTCTACGACGAGGCGGCGCGCTGGCTCGCGCGGGCGTGCGAGGCGGCGCCGGACGACGGGCGGGCGGCCTTCGCGCTCGGGCTCGCGCACGAGGCGCGGCGGGACATCGCGCCGGCGATCGCGGCGTACCGCGAGGCGGTGCGGCGCGCGCCCGCGTTCGCCGACGCGCGGCTCACGCTCGCCGACGCGCTCGCGTCGATCGGAGAGCACGAGCAGGCGCTCCGCGAGCTCGAGGCGCTGCTCGCGCGCGAGCCGGGCCACGAGCGGGCGGCGAGCAACCGCGAGGTGCTGAGACGCGCGCTCGCCGAGATGCGCGCGCGCCGGCTGCTCGGCAAGACGGAGCGGGAGCTCGCGCGGTCGGCGCTCGTCGTCGAGGCGCAGCTCAGGCGCCGCGAGACGCTGGCGCCGCCCGTCCCGGTGGAGGGCGGCGGCGCGCGGCGGATCGTCCGCTACACGGCGCCGCTCCTCGAGCTCCACGTGACGCTCGACGCGGGCGGGGGCACGATCGAGGCGCTGCACCTCGCGCTGACCGATCCGGACCGCGCCGCGCGCGCCGAGGACGACGTCTTCGAGGTCACCGTGATCGGCGAGGACGGCCGGCAGGCGCCCGTGAGCTACGCGACGGGCGCGTCGCTCACGTTCCTGCGCGAGGCGCTCGGCTGCCCGATGACGCAGGCGAGCGCGCTCTACGCGTCGCTGCTCAAGGGGAGCCCGTCGATCGACTGGGGCGGCGCGACGCTGCGGTTCGCGAGCGTCCCGGGCACCGCGGGGAGGCCCGGCGGCGAGCGGCACGGCATCCTGGTCAGCCGGCGCGGCTAGCGGCGCCCGCCGGCGAGGATCTCAGGCGACGCGGCACCCGGTTCGCCGATCGCGACCTTCAGTCACATTCGTACTTCCACATGCAGAAGCCCTGCTCGTCGACGAGACCGGGCCCGTGGCGCAGGTGCCAGCACTCCATACCGTTCGGGCACGTGGTGTCCTCGTCGCAGGGCAACGAGCAGACCGAGTTGCACACGGGCGTGGCGGTCCCGCTCTGCGGCTGCGGGCAGTCCGCCGCCGTCTCGCACTCGTACATGCAGACCGCCGCCACGTCGCACCACATCGATCCATCTTCTTGTCTCTCGGCCACGTACGCCGCCGAGCACACGCGCTCTTCGCCGTCCGGTCCGGGATCCGGACAGACGAGGGGGAGGGCGAAGGAGCTCTCGTCCTCGGGGGAAACGACGCAGGCAGCCCACGGCCCCTCGGTAGCCCCCGCGACGGAGGTCGCCAGGTGAACTTCCACGATCGGATCGACGTGGCTGTCGAAGCACGCCGCCGGCGCGCACGCGAAGGCCATCGACAAGGCAAGAGCCCAGAGCTTCGTCACCGTGATCTTCATGCAGCCCTCCACGCCACGCGCCCGAGCGCCCGGCGTCCAGACGTTCTGTAGTGAGGTCACGACAGCCGCCCTCTTCGGCTCACGGCAGCGCGACCTCCACCCCGAGGGATGCGCCCAGGAACGGGCGACCCCACGTGTCGGCCGCGCGGCCAGCGGCGTCGATCACGATGCGCGGCGTTGCGATCCCGGCGAGGAAGTGCTCGCTGATGCGCAGGTACGGAACCGGCGCGAACGAGAGCCCCGCGCGCAGGTACGGCGCGAGCGCGTACGCGTCGTCCGACGCGCCGGCGTACTCGGGCGAGCGGCCTTCGCCCTCGACATGCAGCCAGGCGGCGGCGAGCCCCGCGCCGACCGAGGGCAGCCACGCGGCGTCGCTGGGGCCGAGCGGGACGCGCACCCCCAGGGCGGCGAGCGCCACCCGCACGTGCCGCGTGCCCTCTTTGCCCTCTCGGCTCACGCTGCCGAGCGGGATCTGGGCGAAGGCGGAGAGCCCCAGTCGAGACCCGATCATCGCGTACCCCGACACATCCAGCATCGGGGAGGCGGGCACGCCGCCTGCGCTCCACAGCAGGGCGGGCGCCGCCCCGACGCCGAACGTCGCCGGCACGCTCCGGGTCTCGCCTGGCCTGGACGGCGGAGCGGGCGGCGCGCGGGAGGCGCCGTCGGCGCGCGGGCGCGCGGCGGCGACGGGTACCGGCTTGGCCGGCGGCGGTCGCTGCGCGTCGACGGCGGTCCTGGCCTTCGGCTCGGCGCCGACCTCGCCCCGCGACGGCTCGGGCGAGCGCACCTCCAGGAGGCTCGCGCGCAGGAGCTCCACCGCGCGGATCGCGACCGTGGGGGGATCGTCGTCCATCACGGTGCGCTGGACCGACTCGCCCGTCGCGCCATGGTCGATCGAGACATCGACGCCGCCCGGCACCTCCCTCACCCGGATCACCGCCGCCGCGCCGTCCTCTCGCGCGCTCGCCTCGACGGGCCCGCGCGAGGGCGGATCCGCGTCGCCCCGCACGACCACGACCGTGAACCCGAGCGTGGCGAGCTCGGCGTAGACGCGGGCCATGATCGGGTCCGTCCGGCGATCGGCGATCAAGACGACCTTCGGGCGTGGAGGCGGCTCCGGCGGCGCCGCGCGCGCCCCGGATGCGCCGAGGAGGCAGAGCCCGATCGCCCAGGCTCCGCCGCGCGCCGCGCGCGCCGTCCTTCGCGATCGCACTCACTCCTCCTCGAGGAGACTCTTCGCGTGATCGGCGTGGGGCCCCGCCGGATAGCGCTCCAGGTAGCGCCGCGCGGCCTCCCGGGCCCCGCTGGCCGAGCCCATCAGCGCTCTGCATTCGATGAGCCTCCCGAGCGCTTCCTGCGCCAAGGATCCGCCCGGCTGCTCTCCGAGGTACACGCCGAACCAGCGCTCGGCCTCGGCGTAGGATCGCCGCTGGTCGAACGCCATCCGGCCGAGATGGAAGGCCGCCTTCGCCGCCTCGCCCGAGCCCGCGAACCGGCTCCGCGCCGCGGTGAGCGCCGCCGCCGCGCGCTCCGGCTTCCCCGAGAAGCGCGCGGCGTCGGCGAGCATCAGCAGATCCGCCGCGCTCGCGCGGGCGACGAGCCGGTCGAAGCCCTCGGCCTCGGCCGCCGTCATGGCCTCGTCGTACCTGTTGGCGTCCACGAGGTCGCGCCAGCTCGGCCGGCGCGTGGATGCGCCCGCGGTCTTCGCGACCGTGTCGCCGGTCGCCGCCGGGGCCGGCCCGGAGGCCGCCGGAGCGATGGGCGCGGCCGGGGCGATGGGCGTGGACGACGGCGGAGGCGGGCCCTCGGCGCGCGGTTCCCCGCGCGTGAGCTCGAAGCGCTGCTCTTTGCAGAAGACCTCGAGCGTCTCTCCCGCGGCGACGGCGCGCCGCCCCCCCACGAGCGGCCCCGACACGGCGACCGATCCTTCCCGCAGCACCAGCGTGAGCTCCTCGTCCACCGGGGACCAGCTCAGCTCGAAGCGCGTGCCGGTCACCAGCACGTCGAACGGGCCGACATTGAAATTCCAGGTGCTCGTCGCGGTGTGGGTCACCGTCGCCGTGAGCCGGCCGGCTTCCAGCAGCACCCGCGCCCCGCGAGCGTCGGCGGCCACCACGCGCGCCCGGGCGTTCGCGTCCAGCGCGAGCGACGTGCCGTCCGAGAAGCGGATCGGCAGAGGAGCATCCGCGGCGGCGATCCACGTCCCGACCTGCCCTTGCGCCGACCCGACCGCGAACGAGAGCGATCTCGACGATGGGAGCAGGACGAGGAGCAGGACCGCACAAGCGCCTGCCAGCGCGACGAAGGCCGCGGGCGCGATCCACCGAGGGCGCGCGGGTCCGAGGCGGGCAGCCCCTGGACGCGCGGCTCCGCCGGCCGCGCGCTCCAGGAATCGCTCGCGCGCGCCCTCGAGATCTTGCGCCGCGAGCTCCTCATCCTGGGCGCGGCCGAGCTCACGGAGACGGTCGAGCGAGGGGCGGTCGCCCTTGACGAGCCTCATTTCAGCCACTCCTCGAGCGCGGGTTGGTCCCGCGCCGCCTCGAGGAAGTTGGCCTCCGCGCGGGCCAGCCTCCGCTTGATGGTCGCGAGCGAGACGCCGCACGCGTCGGCGACCTCCTGGAGCTCCATCCCGTCGATGCGCCGCAGCGCGAACGCGATGCGCTCGTCGGCCGGGAGCCGGTCCAGCGCTCGATAGGTCGCGCGCAGCGCCTCGTGCGCGTCGCCTTCGTACGGGCGCGCCACGAGGGGCGGGAGCTCGTCGGGGGCGAAGAAGAGGAGCCATCTCCGGCGCGCGCGCCGCTGGATGCAGGTCCGCGCCGTGAACACCGCGACCGACGTCATCCACGCCTTCAGCGCGGCCGGATCGCGCAGGGTGTCGAGCGAGGACAGCGCGCGGACGAAGGCGTCGTGGTGAGCGTCGGACAGATCGCGGCTGCCGCCGAGCAGCCGGCCGAGGACGCGGAGCACGTGCCCGGAGAAGCGATCGTGAAAGGCGGCGAGGGCGGCGGGGTGCCTCGCGCGGAGCCCCTCCACGAGCGCCTCGTCGCTCGCGTAGGCGACCACGCCGAGCCTTCGAGGGGGGGCGAGAGCTCGGGCGCGCATCACCATGATCGTAGGGCTCCGCTGGACATGACCGAACGCCGAGCGCCGCCTCGTGAGCCGACCGGCCCCCTGGAGTCACGGCAGGGTCGCAAGACGGCTCACCGCCGTCGACGCGCGCGGCGTTAGCGCTGGCCGTGGCCCGCGCGGCCGGGACCAGCGCCGGCCGCCCCTGCCTGCGCGGGGCGCGCGCCGGCTTCGCCCTCCGCCGCCGCGTCGCCGGGCTTGATCATCCCGAGATCGTGCAGCGACGAGTAGTGGCCGTCCGGCGCGAGGATGACGTGGTCGACGAGCGGCACCCCGATCACCTCGCCGGCCGCGGCGACCGCGTCGGTCATGGCCACGTCCTCGGGGGACGGCGCGGAGTCGCCGCTCGGGTGGTTGTGCACCAGCACGAGCGCCGAGGCCGCGTCCGAGAGCGCGGCGCGCAGGATGTCCTTCGCCGTGACCGAGCACCCGTGGAGCCCGCCCTGCGCGACCCGGCGCGCTCCCCTCATCCCGTTGCGGCCGTCGAGCGAGATCACCCACATCTGCTCGTGGTCGAGCGGGCCGAGCTGCGCCGCGCACCACGCCGCGATGGAGGCCGACGTTCGCACCGGCGGCCGCGGGCGCACCGCGCGCTCGAACGCGCGCCGCCCGAGCTCGAGCGACGCGGCGATCCGGAGCGCCTTCGCGAGGCCGAGGCCGGGGTGCTCGGCGAGCGCGTGCGGGCCGAGCCGCGAGAGCCCCTCCAGCCCGGAGAAGCGCGAGAGGAGCGCGGCGGAGACGATCGTGACGGGCGTGCCGACCAGCCCGGTGCCGAGCACGATCGCGAGCAGATCGGCGTCGCCGAGCGACCAGATCCCCTCCTCGAGGGCGCGCTCGCGCGGGCCGATGAAGGCGGCGAGCGCCGCGGGATCGTCGGTATACGAATCGTGGACGGGGAGGTGATGGGGCAGCGGCGCGGCGCGCTTCCAGGAGCTCATGCGCCGGCCACAAGCACGCGGCGGGCCCGGCGGCCGGCGCGCGGCGCCGCGGCGATCGGCGCGCCTCCGGGGCGGCGGAGCGGCGGCGGAGGGTGGCGGCCGCCAGGGCGGCGCGCCAGGAGCAGCGCGAGACGGGCCGCGGATGATTGAGTCGTCGAGGATGAGGGATCCCTCCCCTCGAACGCCCCGTCCACCTCCGCGATGTCCGGCACCTCGACCGCGGCACCTCGCTCTCCCCGAGCGCGTACGCCTGCGGGTCGTCCGGGGTTCCAGCCCTCGGCGTTGGTCCTCGATGAGGACGGATCGGCAAGGGCGGCGGACGGATCGGTAAGGGCGGCGGACGGCTTCGATAGAGCGGCTGCCCACCCCCGGCCCGTGCTCGGCGCTTCGCGCGTGCGCGCGGTCCGCCCCTCCCTAATCGCGCGCTCCGCGCGCTCAGGGAGGGGGGCGCCGTCGGGTATCTGCGGCCCGGGTGCGGAGTCCGGACAAGCATGCGCGTGCACGAGATGCGTCAGGACATCAGGCCGAGCGCGAAGAGCGCATCGGACCAGAGCGGCCAGAGCGTGCGGTACGGGTGCGTCGCCAGCACCACGCCGCCGCCTGGCAGGCGCCGGACGTAGAACCGGGCGTGATCGACCAGGAACTCGAAATGGTCCAGAGTGATCTCGACCTGCGAGAGGGGCGAGCCGTCGCCTGTCTCCGTGCCCTGTCCGTCGCGCCCCCTGAACGGGAGCGTCCGCTCGTAGATCTCTCGCGCACGCGGCTCTGCGGCGCGCCACGCGCCATCGGGCGCCGCCGCCGCTGCTTCGAGCGCCTCGAGCAGGGCGGAGGGCGGCGTCGCCAGCGCCTTGAGCACGGTTTCACGGGAGAGCGAGCTCGAATGGCCACGGACATGTCTCAACGCGACGCACGCGCCACGCGGCGCCGCTTCCACACGCGCGCGGAGCGCCTCCAGCGGCAGGCCCGCGATGCGCGACACCCTCTCCTTGTCATGGAGGCACAGCCACGACAGCGCGAGATCGCGCGCGATGTCGCGGGCATCCGCGTTGTATGTCGCGCACAGGGCGACCGGCGCGAGCCAGGTCCGCGCCGTCGTGCAGCCGCCAGTCGGGACGCGCCCGCTCGCGTCCGGCGCGCAGAGGCGAAGCAGGACGTCGTCGATGTCTTCCAGCGCCATGTGCCACGCGAGCACGGCCTCGGCCTGCACGGAGCGCGGACCCTTCCCCAGGGCGAGGTCCATGTGCATGGGGGAAAAGTCCTCGATTTCGCGGGCGTGCATGTGGATGGGGCCCATCGGCTTGAGACGTTCGCTTCTGTCGGTATAGCCGCGAAGGATGCAATGGACGAAGTGTTCGTAGCTCAGCGACGCGACGAAGTAGGCTTCGGCGTCGGTGCGCCCGAAGTGGGCGCGGAGCATGCCGACCACCTCGTCCACGGAGGTCGTGTTGCATTCCGTGTCGCGGTCCATGATCGCGCGGATGCCGTACTGGGGCTCCTTGATGAGGGCCGACAGCGCTGCGCCGAACGCATCGACCCGCTGTGCCTCGTCACACCAGGCGAAGAAAAACGGCCCTTCTCTCATCGCTCGATCCTCCTCATGGTGTAGCCTGCGTCAGGACATCAGGCCGAGCGCGAAGAGCGCGTCGGCCCAGAGCGGCCAGAGCGTGCGGTAGGGGTGCGTGGCCAGCACCACGCCGCCCCTCGGCAGGCGGCGCACGTGGAAGGGGGCGTGATGCTCGATGAATCGAGTGTGTGCGCCCGTATTCACGATCACGTTCTCGGTGGGCGCACCCTCCTTCGCTGCCTGAATGGTCTCGAGCGCGATCGGCTCGAGCGCGCGCCACGCGTCGTCCGGCACAGCGGAGGCTTCGAGCGCTTCAAGCAGCGTGGCCGGCGGCGTGGAGAGCGCTGCAAGGACTTGCTCGCGCGTCAGCTCGGCGTCGCCCGCGAGCGCGACGCGCGTGCCGAGCGGCAGGACCTCACCGCGCGCGCGCAGCGCGTCCTCCCTCTCTGTGAGCTCGATGGACCTCCTCCAGCGCGCGCGCGGATCGGGTTCATCGCGCACGAGCAACCCTATCCTCTCCCGCTCTGCGACATGCTCCAGCGCGGCGTGCTTGCGCGCGCGCGCGACGTTGCCCGCGACCGCGATCCGCGTCCCGCGCGGCGCGGCCTCGACACGCGCTCGGAGCGCATCGAGCGCGTTTCCTGCGGCGCGCGCCACCTTGTAGCCCTCGTGGACGTGCACCCATGAGAGGGCGAGATCGCGCGCGACGAAGGAGTCCGCGTGGTATGTTGCGGCGAGCTCGATCGGTGGACCCCAGGCAGTGAGGTCTGAGCACCCGCCGGTCGTCACGTGTTCGCTCGAGCAGACACGGACCGAGAAATCGATGATGTCCTTCTGGACCAGTACTGACATCACTGCGGCTTCGACCTCGACGGAGCGGGCGCCGACAGCCACGTCGATGCTGTTTGGGAGCAGATCGTGATAATCGCCGCTCGACGCGCTCAGAGGACCGTCCGGGGACCGGCGCTCGTGCTTCTCGTCGGCGCAGCCGATGGTGAGCGGGATGCCGTGGCCGAAGCTCGTCATGGTCCAGAAGCTCGCTCCGATGCTCACATCCGTGCCGAATGCCGAGCGAGCCACTTCCACGGCCTTCTCGACGGGAAGCGCGGCGTAAGACCTATCGGGGCCGGCGAGCGGATGGATCGAGAGCCTCACGAACCACCCCGGCATGACGAGAGCGGACAGCGCAGCCGCAAGCGCGTCGACCCTGTGTTCCTCGTCGCACGCCGCATACAACCGAAGGGGCTCCTCCCTCAGCGTACGATAGCTGCTTGCGCGACTCACGACGCGATGCCCTCCGACCTGAGCGGAACGGCTACATCATTTACACCTTGCTGACGGACCATTGGTTTCCCTTCCCTTCGTCACAGAACAGGGTCGGCCTCCATCGCGGCCCTCTTGCCGGCCGGATCCAGCCGTCATTCCCCGGGCTTGATCTTGACCCATAGCGTCACGGCCTCCCGAGCGTGTGGCTTGGCTTGACGTCACGACATCAGGCCGAGCACGAAGAGCGCATCGGCCCAGAGCGGCCAGAGCGTGCGGTACGGGTGCGTGGCCAGCAGCACACCGCCGCCCGGGAGCCGCCGGACATGGAACGGGGCGTGCTCTTCCAGGAAGCGCGTGTGCTCGCGCGTCGTGACGTCCACCCAGAATGCGGGTGGGACCTCCCCCGCGGCTTCGTCGTCGAGCTGGTGGCGTAGCTCCATGAGCTCGCGCACCTTGGGCTCGGCCGCACGCCACGTGTCGTCGGGCACCGCCGCGGCCTCGATCGCTTCGAGCAGCGTGGCTGGCGGCGTCGTGAGCGCCTTGAGCACGGTCTCGCGCGAGAGCGAGCCGGCGAGCTCGCTCGAGCTGTTCATGGGCACGCGCGCACCACGGGGCGCGGCGTCCACACGCGCATGGAGCGCCGAAAGCGGCGTGCCCGCGATGCGCGAGATGCTCTCCTTGTGATGGAGGCTCACCCACGAAAGCGCGAGATCGCGCGCGAGCTCCGCGGCGTTCGCATTGTAGGTCACGGACATCGCGACCGGGGCGATCCAGTCCTCCTCGCCCGTGCACGCGCCGGTCGGCACGCGCCCGCTCGCGTCCGGCGCGCAGAGGCGGAGCAGGAGATCCTCGATGTCGCCCTGGACCACGTGGTAGGCCGCTGCGGCCTCGGCCTCCACGGAGCGGGGGCCTCTGCCCACGGCGAGCTCGTAGGGGTAAAAATCCTTCTTGCGTTCGCCCGCCTTGACCTCGAGAGGGCCGTACGGATGGTCATCTTCGCTGTCTTCGGGGTAGCAAGCCAGGCTGAACACCATGACGCGCTCTGATTCGCGCAGTCTCACGCCGGATGACAGGTGAGCGCTATTCCGTCCTCCGAAGTGGGCGCGGACCGTGGCAAGGACGTCTTCGACGGAGCGTGTTCTGCACGTTATGGTCGCGCTCATACCCAGGCTGATGAGATCCCCCGGAATGATCAGCGCAGACAATGCTGCCGCGAACGCATCGACCCGTTCGGACTCGTCGCACCAGGCGAAGAATCGAGGTCCTGAGTAGCTCATAGCCGGATCACCATGATGGGCATATTGAAGCCATCGAGGGTAAGGAGCTTGCCAGCGTCCGAATCGAACAGGTAGCCGTCCTTGACGATGAACTTATTCGGCTCGAACTTCGCCCCCTGCTCCATGATGAGCTCGACCCGCTGCACGTCGCCAGCGAGCCCCCACTTGTCCTTCAGCGCCCTCATCGCATTCAAGAGCTGATCGCGCACGTCAAAGGCGTCGATCTTTCCGCCGCCCTTCGCCTCGCTCAGGATGAGCTTGTGACCGCTGGACACCGACAGGAAGTCGGGCGCCTTCCCCTCGATGGTACCCGTCCGTGACTCCCTCGGAATGTCGAGCACCCTGCGCACCCCGTCGTCGCCGACCCCGACGAGCGATCGACCATCGTCCACAAGGAACTTGGCCGCCTTCTTCTCGAAGAAGTCTATTTTTTCTGCTTGGTGACCGCCCCGCGGAGGTTCTTGTACCCTCGGACGCGGTTCGTTTTCACGATCTTGGCGAAAAACTCCTCGATCTCGGCGATCTCCCCGGCCACCCGGATCGCGGCCGGTCGCAGGCCGCTGCTCGTCTTGACCGCACGCCACATCGGCCCGACCGCCCCGAACCCGAAGCCCAGCCCCGAGAAGATCCGCGCCTCGTCGCTGAGCTCTCGCCCGGCCGGCAGGCACCACTCCTTGCCCGTCACCGCCTCGCACAGGTCGAGCGTCGGCCCGACCACGGGCACGAACCCCACCCCGATGCGCGTCGTCGCGTGCACCAGCGTCTGCATCACCTCCGCATACGCCTCGACGCCTTCGCCGACCGTCGACATCGCCCCCGCGAACGCGCTGATCGTCTGGTAGAGCTCCGTCTGCTCCAGGTCGAGCCCGCCCCCCGTCCACAGGTTGAGGTTGTCCTTCATCTGGTCCGCGAGCGCGTCGAACCTCGGCTTGAGCACCTGTCCATCTGGGCCCGCAAGTCCGCCGGCACCGGCGAGTCCTCGAACCAGTCCGACGCATCCATGAACCGCCGCACGTGCGCCGTGATCCGGTTCTGCGCCTTCAGGAACGCGTTCGTCTCCGCCAGCGACACCCCCATCCGGTCGCGCAGCGCGATCTCCAGCGCCGTGCTGTTGTCCCGCCACGCCCGCACGTTCGCCACGAAGTCGGCCCGCGCGACCACCACCCCGCCGCTCACGGCCGCCTCCAGCGCCGCGATCACCGCGTCCGCGTACGCCGCGTACGGGTCCCTCCCCTCATCGAACGCCCCGTCCACCTCCGCGATGTCCGGCACCTCGACCCACGGCACCTCGCTCTCCCCGAGCGCGTACGCTCCCGGGTCGTCCGGGCTCCACCCCTCGGCGCGCGCGTCCTGCGTCGCCAGGTCCGCCACCTCGTCCGCCTGCGCGCCGAACTCGTCCATCAGCCGCGCGAGCTCGTCCTCAAGGTCGCTGACGCTCTTCTTCAGGTCGTCGATGAGCTGCTCCAGCGCCGCGCGCGTGTCCGCGTCGACCACATCCTTGTACCGGTCCAGGCTCGCGTCGAGGTCGGTCCGCGCGATCTCGTCCAGCGGCCGGCTCACCAGGTCCTTCAGCTCGGTGTCGAGCTGCTGGAGCAGGTCCATCTTCTCTGCCAGCGAATCCACCCGCCATGCGTTCCTCACGAGCTCCTTGCGCGCCTTGGCGAGCTCGGCCAGCAGGACCTCGATGTCGCGCGCGAGCGCCGGGTTGATCTCCGACAGGCTCAGGTCGACGCTCCTGTCGCCCTCGAAGCCGGTCCCATCGCGGCGGATGTCGAAGAGCGGCTTGTTCAGCCCGAGCGGCTCCGAGACGAGGTGCACCACGTCGTGCACGTGGGTACACCAGTTGCCGCCGTTCGTGGTGTGGACCCCGAAGTGGAAGTCGTTCCTGCCCATGCGGAGCAGCACCGAGTCGAACTCCGCCTCGAGCGTGTTGCTCGCGGACCCGTCGCCGTGAATCTCCACCGCGCCCGGGATCCCGTAGGTGGGCAGCGGCGTCTGGTTCACCTCGAAGATGGCGCTGCCCTCCCTCTCCAGTTCGGGGCTCGCGCACGAGTCGACGTCCTGTTGGCTGCTCCAGAGGATGGTGTACGGCGTGCCGGCCCGCGCGAACGACGGCGCCAGCATCGCCAGCACCGTCACCATCGCGACGAGCTTCTGGAGCGCCGCACCATGCCGCCCGCGCAGCGTGAAATCCTTCGACTGGCTCATGTCCCCTCCGCGCCGCGCACGGCGGTGTCATACGCGATCGCGGCGCCCTTCACCTCGCCCGCGTCGAGCCTCGCCTGCGCCGCGTCGCGCGCCGCCGCGGCCATCCCCTTCTCCCGCAGCGCCGCGAGGCCCGCCGCGCTCTTCCGCGGCAGCCCCGTCCTGAGCTCGGCCTCCGCGGCGTCGAACCGCTCCCGAAGCACGGCGCACCCCGCGTCGCGCCACGACGACCCCGCCGCCTCGCAGAGCGGCCGCAGCTGCACGAGCGCCAAGAGCTCCCCGCACCGCTCGGCCAAGAGCGGCAGCCCCAGCTTCTCGCTCACCGGCGGCGCAGCCGACAGGGCCTCCACCCGCGCGCGCGCCCCCTCGCCGAACATCTCCGAGGCTCGGCGGGCCCGCGAGCGCGCGATCGCCTCGCGCGCCCCTTCGTCCATCTGCATCACGCGCAGCGCCTGCCGGCGCAGCGCGATCCCGCCGAGCAGCGCCGTCGCTGTCGCGTCGCTGCGGGCCACGCGCCGCTCGACATAGCCCAGCATCGCGTTCAGCGACCGCAGCGCCCCCGACGTCATGTCCGGCAGCACCGCGCCGTGCGTCGCCAGGAACTCCCGGTGCGGCGCCATCGCCTCGTCGAAGGCGGCCGCGAAGACCCGAAGCGCCGCCGACGATCTCAGGATCTCCGCGGTGAGCTCGCCGGGCGCGCGGCTCGCCTCGCGCGCCGCCGCGAGCACCGCCTGCTGCACGTCGTCGAGGCCGTCGACGTCCGACCGCGACGCCTGCTCCGAGAGCGCCGCGTACGCCGCCGTCTCCGCCGCCTCGCTCGCGCGGTACGCGGCGAAGCGCGCCGCGACGCCCGCGTACTTCGATCGCAGCGGCGCGGCGTCGCTGCGGGCCTGGTCGAAGATCGTCCGCACGACCGACATCGCCTGCTTGTCCGCCGCGAGCGCGGCGGCGAGCTGATCCTCCTCGGCGCTCGCCTTGTCGACCATCGCCGCCTTGAAGTTGCCGGCCGCATCGACCGGCGCCTGCGCGAGCAGCGCTTTCTGGCGGTCCGTCGCCTCGTCGAGCAGCGACTCAAGCTTGCCCGCGAGCGTCGCTCGCAGCGACTCGGCGTTCCTCGCGTCGTCCCGCACGTACTCGATCGCCTCATCGATGTGGCCGAACCAGACGTCGAGCGAGTAGCTGCTCGCGACGATATCGTCGAGCGTCTTGTTGTTCGGCCACGTGGCCCACACCTCGATCGGCAGCGCGCCGTCCCTCTCGGCCTGGCTCCACGCGGCGCCCGGGCCCAGGTTCTCGCCCACGCAATGCTCCTCGCCGCCCTCCGCCGCCGCGCAGAAGCTCCCGAACGTGTGATCCTCGCGCTCCCACAAGCACCCGGCCCCCACAGCGCCAAACGCCAGGGTGGCGACAGCCACAGCGAGAATCGTCCTCCGCCGTCTCGGTCTGGATCGCTCCCTCATACTCAT
Source organism: Sorangium sp. So ce836 (assembly GCF_028553905.1). Classification (NCBI taxonomy): domain Bacteria; kingdom Pseudomonadati; phylum Myxococcota; order Polyangiales; family Polyangiaceae; genus Sorangium; species Sorangium sp. So ce836. The sequence continues at coordinate 10,714,176 of NZ_CP102233.1, forward strand.
TACCTCCACCCCGCGATTTTTCTCGCCCGCGCACGCTCGCCCGCCCCTTCTCCAGGTGCAAGCGTCCTCACGAAAGCGGTAGGACATTGCTCGGCCGAGGAGCGCGTCCCCGACACGCGCTGGCCGCCGAATGAGCGGTAGAAACCCACTTATACTGGTCAGGAGTTCGTCCACGATAGATGGCCACGCAGATCCACGGGAGATGGATGCGAGCTGGCCGCCGGCGATGGTCCGCCCGTAAAGTCGCCGGCGAGGGCGTGACAGAACAAAGGAAGAGGGCCCAGGTTGCACCCTGAGCCCTCGGTCGACGCTCGAATCCGATCGGGCGCTTTTGGCTCAGACCGGCGCGTCGTCGTCTTCGAGCGGATCCTCGTCCGGCGGCGCTCCGCCGGCACTGCCGCTTCCAGCGCTGCCGCTTCCAGCGCTGCCGCTGCCAGCCGCGCCGCCGCCTCCGCCGGACGCCTCCGTCGCCTTCTTCCTGGTGCTCCGGCTGAAGAGCCGCCGCGTCGCGATGGGCACGAGCCGCGGGATGGTCGGATCCTGCTCGTTGGCGCGCTCGAACACCCGCACGATCTGCTCGAGCAGGATCAGGTTGATGCCGTCGGCCCGGTCGAGATCGCCGCTCGTGACCTTCTGGCCCGCGGGGCGCGCGGCCGCGGTCTTCGCCGCCTGGGTCAGCTCCTCGGCGGCCTCTTCGAGGCGCTCGACGTAGTCCTGGTCGAGCCGCATCAGCTTGGCGCGCACGGCGAGGGGGCCCTTCTTCTGCGCGAGGTAGCGCTTGCCGAGCGCGGCGAGCTGCGTGAGCCCACGCGCGAGCGCGCCCGGATCTTCCGCGGTGCCGACCGCCTGCGCGAGCGCTTCGCGCGCCTCTTTGCCCGCGCCGGCGACGCCGCGCAGGACCTCGTAGGCCTAGTCGCGCAGGAGCAGCGCGCGCGAGAGCCGCTCGCGCAGCGCCGCGTCCGTCGTGGCGCGCGCCGCGTCCTTCTTCTGCCCGGCGCTCTCGTGCGCCTCGAGCAGCCGCTCCAGCGCGAGCGCCTGGTCGACCGCGAGCGCGAGCAGCTCCGGCGAGAAGCCGCGCAGCTTCTCCCGCTTCTCCTTCGACGCGCCCGACCAGCACGCGTGCGCCGTCGCGTAGAGGCGGCGCAGATCGGTCAAGACGCGCGAGGAGGCGATCTGCCGCCCTCGCTCGACGAGCTGGGATTCGGTCGTGCCGTCGAGCAAGGCCTCGATGATGCCGGGCTCCGGCTTGCCGAGCCGCTCGGCCAGGGATTCGAGCGTGGGATCGTTGTCGGTCTCTTCGGGAGGAGAGATAGGTTTGGCCATCAGCGCAGCCTAAGGAGGTGCGGAGCGGCACGTCGAGGGAGTGGCAAGTTTTGGTCATGGCGCCGGCGAGCGCCGGGGAGCGTGCCCGTGGGTGGCGACAGCGCGACGCGCGACGCGCAAGCGCGCGGCGCGGAACCGTCGGCATCGCGGCGGAGGGCGTCGTCATTCCGGGAGGGGGCCATCGTCATCCGAGGTGGACGTCGTCGTCATCCGCCCGGGAGCCATCTGCATCCGACCCGGAGCCATCGGCATCGGGGCTGGGGCCCGCCGGCATGCGGCCGGAGCCCATCCGCATCCGGCCGGAACCCATCGGCATCGGCCGGCGAGCCATCGTCATCCGGCCCGGAGACGTCGTCATCGGGGCGGGTACCCACCGTCATCCGACGGGGGGTTCATCGTCATCCGAGGTGGAACCCGTCGTCATCCGGCGGAGACCCGTCGGCATCCGCTCGCCGGAGAGGCGCGGCTACCGCTCCCGCCCGTCGACTGCCGCATCCCGAACGAGCCCGACGAGCCCGACGAGCCCGACGCCGGCCGCGCTCACGGCGAGAAGCGGTACGTCTCGGCGACGAAGCCGTCGTCGCCCTTGTCGCCGTCCAGCTTGTCGGTCAAGCCGCCCTCGCCCGGCGCGCCGAGCTCGATGGTGACGTTCTCCAGGGTGAGCTGATCCTCGGCCACATAGGCGATGCCGATCGATGGCCCCCCCGTACCGCCGCCGCCGTGCCCCCCGTCGCCGCCGTAGCCACCCGAGCCGCCCGCACAGGCCCGAGAACCATCTGCCCGCAGCTGCCCTCCGGCTCCACCGACCCCGCCATACCCCCTGGTCTGTCCGCGACCACCCCGGCCGCCGTGCCCGCCGCTGCCCGGTTCGATCGCGACCTCGCGCAACGTCGCTCTGGCGCCCGCGAAGACGACGATGCCGATGCTGGCGCCCCCATAGCCGCCCCCGCCGCCCGCGTTGCCGCCGCAACCGCCGGAGCCGCCGGAGCCGCCGGACGGGCCGCCTTTCGGGGACGCGCCGCACGCGGCCGCGCCGCCGACAGCGCCCCCGCCCCCACCGGCCGTTCCGGGCGCGCCGGCCTTGCCGTCGGTTCCGCTCTCACCCACCCAGCCCGCCCGGGTCATCCGCCCTGGGCCGCGCCCGCTCCGGCCGTCCGCGCCGGGCTCCCCATCCTGCCCCGGTTTCCCGCGCTCACACCGGTCCTCCTCCGCGTTCGCCCCGCTGCCTCCGAGGCCATGGCCATCAGGGTTCGGGCTTGGCAGCGGCGTCCCGTCGCTCCCGGCCTCGCCGCGATCCGCGTGGCCATCGCCCCCTTTGCCGCCCGTGGACACGGAGCCGTCGTCGCAGACCGTGGTGACCGGTGCGCCTCCAGGCACGGTGCCGGCCGAGCAGCCGTCGTTCCCCGGGTTCCCGGGCGCTCCGTTGCGCGCTCGCTCCGGCTGGTCGACGCGCGTGCTGTTTCCATGGAGCCCCCTCGCGCCATGGCCGACCACGATGTCGCTCCGGATCAGCTCCACCGCCGCGTTCGATTCGACGACGAGCCCGTACGCGGTCTGGCCGGCCTGGACGGTGTCGAACGGGCCGATCTGTCTGAAGTCCACATCCGTGATCGTCGTGACGCCGTCGTCGAGTCCCTGGCGCTCGCCCTCGTCCGGCACGATGGTCTGCGGGGCTTGAGTCCACGTGACCTGGAGTATCGTCCGCGCCCAGTCCGCGTCGTACTGCCAGCCGCTATCGCAATCGAACCCGCCGTGGATGTCGATCCCGGAGGGAATGGTCAGGATCTCCCGGTAGACTCGGTGGCACGCGAACACGCGGCGCCGGCCGGCGCGCGCGAGCTCGATCGCGCGCGCCAGCGAGGTCACCGGGCTCGCCATGGTGCCATCCCCGCTCTCGAGCGATGCGGAGGAGATAACGAAGACGCCGCAGCCATCCACCGCCCTGTGCGCGGCGAGCGCCTCGATACAGTCGGCCTCCGTCGGCGCCGCCTCACCACACCCCGCCCCGCCGTCGCAGCGGTCGGCCGTTCCACACCCCATGGAGGCGAGCGCCAACAGCACCGCCGCCCACGCCGCTACCCTCTGTTGCATCGTTTTCCCTCGCGAATCAGCGATTCGGCATGGGCACGCCGCGGTTCACCGCGGTGGCTCGATCAGCTGCTCCAACGACCAGATTTCCTGGGCGAGGCCGTCGTCTCCTCGGCCGAGCCGTGGGTCGGAGCCGCCGCTCGCCCCTCCGCGGCCCACCTCGTCCAACGCAACGAACGTACTCTCCTTGAGATCGATGCCGCCGTGCACTCGGGCGACGGCGAGGGAGTACCCCCCGAGCCCGCCGCCGCCGCCGCCGCCGGGGCCGCCCCGCCCTCCGTGGCCGCCCTCGCAGGCATACTCTACCTGTCCCCGATCATTCATCCCGGCCGCTCCGCCGATGCCACCCGGCCAGCCGTACCCGCCAGCCTGCCCGCGTCCGCCGCGCCCGCCGTCGCCCCCCATCCCCACGGCGATCCACGAGTGCTCGACGACCACCTCCGCCCCCACGGTGAGGATGCCGATGCTCGATCCGCCCGCCTGCCCGGCGCCGCCCCCGCGACCGCCGCAGCCGCCGCCCCCGCCCGAGCCGCCGGACGCGCCGCCCTGGGGCTCCGTGCTCGCGCAGACACCTCGCCCTCGCGTTCCGCCGCCGCCGCCGCCGCCCCGGCCGATCGTGCCAGGCGTCCCCGCTTCGCCCCAGGCGCCGTGCCACCCTTCGGCGCTGGCGCGCGCGGCCTTCTGCTCGCCGCCCTCGCCCGACGCGCCCGCTGCGCCGTCCTGTCCGGCCTCGCCCGCGCCACACGCGTCGGTCCCGGCGACCCCCTTCCCGCCCTGGCCGCCGACCAGCGGAGCCAGCGCGGGATCACGCTCGATCACCGCGCCGTTCTCGCCGCCGCCGCCGGCATCGCGGTCGCCGAAGCCGCCGCGACCGCCGATCGACGCGCTGCCGTCGGGGCACAGCGTCACCGCAGGCAAGGCGCCATCGACGAGATCCTCCGAGCAGGCCGCAGCGCCATGGTTCCCACGCGCGCCGGGCTCCGCGACGTCGAGCGGCGCGTCCTCCCCGGGTGCGCCGGGCGCGCCGTTGCCCGCGAAGATCTCGCTCCACCTCACCTCCACCTCGGCGTCGTCCGTCACGATCAGCGCGATCGACGAGCCGCCCGGCTCGATCGCGTCCGCCGCCACGACCCGCACGCCGAACAGGAGCGAGCGCGGGTCGCTGGAAAAGAGGTCCGAGAGCACGGCGCCATGGGCATGCACCCGGACCGGCACGCGGCCGGCAGGCGGCGCGACCACGGTCGGGTGGTCCGCGCCCAGGAAGGCCCAGTCCTCGCGCTCGCAGGCGCGGCCTCCCCAGATCTCGACGCCCGACGGCAGGCGCACCGCCTCGTGGAAGTCCTCGGCGCACGCGTAGACGTGCGGCTTGCCCTCCAGCAGCGCCTTCTGGACCGCGTGCTGCAACGTCCTCACGGGCTCTTGTCTCGTCCCCGCGCGGGCATCGTCGCCGTGGCGTGCGACGAACACGCCGCACTCCTCTTTCGCTGGCGTCGTGGCGGGATCGCCGGCACACGGCGGCGGGGAGGCCGGCGGCGGCTCGCAGCTGAAGGTCTCCGCGCAGTTCTCGGAATCATAGCAGCCGGCAGCGCCGAACGAGATCGCCCAGAGCAGCGCGAGAGCGGCGATCGACGCTCCCGAAGCGCCCCCGAAACCGCGTTTCATGGCGCCCGACACTACACGGCCGCCGTACGAGCCCGCAACGACGCGGGGGCTGGAGGCGACAGGGAGGCGGAGAGGGGAGAAGCCCTCAAGGCATGAGAAAGCACGTCGAGATAACGCAATGGGCACCAGGCGGCATTGCCTGGACAGACGGCACCGCCACGGACGGCACCGAGCGCGTCGATCCCATCGCTCGACACGAGGGCCACCGCGCCGCCGGCGCCGGCGGGCGGAGCGAGAGCGGCGCGCGTCACTCGACGCTCCGCGTGCTCGGGGAGGGGTGCGTTGCCCAGCATTTCCAGGTGCGGAACCTGCAAGGGAGAGTAGGCGGGCGCCCTGCGTCATGACGTGATGCCCAGCAAGAAGAGGGCGTCGGCCCAGAGCGGCCACACCGTGCGGTACGGGTGGGTCGCCAGCACCACGCCGCCGCCCGGGAGGCGGCGCACGTGGAACGGGGCGTGGTCGACGAGGAAGTAGACGTGCTCGCCCGTCAATTCCACCCAGGTGAGGGACCCGCCGCCGCGGGTGAACCGCTCGCCGCGCGCCCTGGCCTGCACCGTCAGGTTGTGGATCTCCTCGGCGCGCGGCGCCGCGGCGCGCCACGCCTCGTCGCGCACATCCGCGGCGGCCACGAGCGCCTCGATCAGGGCGGAGCCCGGCATGACCAGCGCCTTGAGGACGGTCTCGCGGGAGAGCGGGATCGAGCGCCCGCTCTTATCCGTCGGGACCACCCGCGCTCCAGCGGGCGCCGCGTCGACGCGCGCGTGGAGCGCCTCCAGCGACATGCCCGCGATCAGCGAGACCTTTTCTGTGTCGTGGAGGCTGACCCACGACAGGGCCAGATCGCGCGCGATGTCGCGGGCGTCCGCGTTGTACGTCGCGCACATCGAGACGGGCGCGAGCCAGGTCCACGCGCTCGTGCAGCCGCCGGTCGAGACGCGCCCGGTCGCGTCCGGCGCGCAGAGGCGGAGCAGCATGTCCTCGAGGTCGTCCAGAACCATGTGCCACGCGACCTCGGCCTCGGCCTCCACGGAGCGCGGGCTGCTGCCCAGGGCGAGGTCCATGTGCATGGGGGCAAAGTCCTCGATTTCGCGGGGGTGCATGTGGATGGGGCCCCACGGCTTGATGCGTTCGCTCCTGTCGGTGTAGCAGCGGAGGATGCACGGGACGAACTGCCCGGAGCTCCCCAACATCTCGAAGTAGGCATCAGCATCGGCGTGCCCGAAGTGAGCTCGGATCTTCGCAACCGCCTCGTCGACGGAGTTCGTGCTGAAACTCGGGCTGGGGCGCATGTAGACGGACACGTCGTACGGTGGGTCGTGGACGAGAGCCGACAACGCTGCGCCGAACGCGTCGACCCTCGCTGCCTCGTCGCACCAGGCGAAGAAGTACGGTCCTGATCTCATATCTGGCTCACCATGATGGAGTTCCTCGTCAGGACATGAGGCCGAGCGAGCAGAGCGCGTTGGCCCAGAGCGGCCAGAGCGAGCAGTACGGGTGGGTTAAAAGCACCACACCGCCGGTCGGCAGGCGGCGCACGACAAACGGGGGGTGCTTTTTCAGGAAGCGGATGTGACGATACGTGTCCGTGTAGACCGGCCAGGTGGGTGGCCCCTCGCCGGTCTCCGCGAGCTGGCTTGTCAGGCCCAGGATCTCGGCCGCGCGCGGCGCGGCCGCGCGCCATGCCTCGTCGGGCACCGCCGCGGCCTCGAGCGCCTCCAGCAGGGCGGAGGGCGGTGCCGCCAGCGCCTTAAGGACGGTCTCGCGGGAGAGCGAGTGCGCGCGCTCGCCGCCACCTTTGAGCGGAACGCGCGCCCCGGCCGGCGCGGCGTCGACGCGCGCGTGGAGCGCGGCCAGCGACATGCCCGCGATGCGCGACACGCTGTCCTTGTCGTGGAGGTGCACCCACGACACCGCGAGATCGCGCGCGACCTCTCGGGCGTCCGCGTTGTACGTCGCGCACGTGGCGACCGGCGCGTTCCAGCGCCACGCGTTCGTACACGCGCCGGTGCGAACGCGCCCGCTCCCGTCCGGCGCGCAGAGACGTAGCAGCAGGTCCTCGAGGTCGACCTGCATGATGTGCCACGCCACCTCGGCCTCGGCCTCGATGGAGCGCGGGCCCCTGCCCCAGGCGAGTTCGAGCTTGAAGCGGAAGAAGTCCCTGTTCTCGTCGGGGGACATCTCGAGGGGCCCCTGCGGCTCGCGGGGGCCCCTCGCATCGAGACGTTCGTAAGCTTCAGCGCAGCAACAACTACCGAAATCGATGACCGGTATGCCAAGAGAAAAATCGGGTCCGCGACGGTCCGGAAGAATGAAACGTTGGGATGCGCGGAGCAGCACGCTGGACCTGACCAGAGCACCCCCGTCGCATTTGAAGTGGGCGCGGATCATGGCAGCGGCCTCCTCCATGGAGGTCGTGTCGCACGCCGCGTCGCAATACATACTCACGCCGATTAGCCACCCCGGCTGCACGAGGGCCGATAGCGCCGCCGCGAACGCGTCGACCCTCGATGCCTCGTCACACCAGGCGTAGAAGCGCGGACCTGATTCGCTCATAACCGGATCACCTTGATGGGCTTGTTGAAGCCTTTCAGGCTCGCCCTCTTGCCCTTGTCCTCATCGAAGAGGTAACCGTCCTTGACAGTGTACTTCTTGCCATCGAGCTTCCCGCCCCGCTCCATGATGAGCTCGACCTCTACGACATCGCCGGCGCGGCCATTCCGCTTTAGCGCTTCCATCGCGTTGGACAACTGGTCGATCACCCTGTCGCCATCGACGTTGGTGCCCGCTTTCGCTTCGCTCAGGATGAGCTTCTCCCGCGCGGACACCGTCAGAAAATCGGGCGCCATCCCGTCGGTGCTCCCCGGCTTTGATTGGTACGGAATCTTGAGCACGTCACGCACGCCGTCGTCGCCGACGCCGAGGAGCGCCCGCCCGTCGCCGGTCAGGAAACTCGTCACCGTCTTCTCGAACGCGTTGAGCGCCTTCTTCGTCACCGCCCCCTTCAGGTTCTTGTACCCGCGGAGCCTCCATACCTCGAACCCCTTGACAACGACCTTATCGACCTCCGCGATCTCCCCGGCGATCCGGATCCCGCGCGGCGGTAGCGCGCTGGCGGCGGCAACGCCGTGCCAGATGTGCCCGACCGCCCCGAGCCCGAAGCCCAGCCCCGAGAAGATCCGCTCCTCATCGCTCAACTCTCGCCCGGCCGGCAGGCACCACTCCTTGCCCGTCACGGCCTCGCACAGGTCGAGCGTCGGCCCGACCACGGGCACGAACCCCACCCCGATGCGCGTCGTCGCGTGCACCAGCGTTTGCATCACGTCCGCGTACGCCTCGAAGCCCTCGGCGACCGTCGACATCGCCCCCGCGAACGCGCTGATCGTCTGGTAGAGCTGCGTCTGCTCCAGGTCGAGCCCGCCCCCCGTCCACAGGTTGAGGTTGTCCTTCATCTGGTCCGCGAGCGCATCGAACCGTGGCTTCAGCACCGTGTCCACCTGCGCCCGCAGGTCGGCAGGCACGGGCGAGTCCTCGAACCAGTCCGACGCATCCATGAACTGCCGCACGAACCCGGTGATCCGGTTCTGCGCGTTCAGGAACGCGTTCGTCTCCGCCAGCGACACCCCCATCCGGTCGCGCAGCGCGATCTCCAGGGCCGCGCTGTTGGCCCTCCACGCCCTCACGTTCGCCACGAAGTCCGCGCGAAAGATCACCACCCGGCCGCTCACGTCGGCCTCCAGCGCCGCGAGCACCGCGTCCGCGTACGCCGCGTAGGGATCCCTCCCCCCGTCGAACGCCCCGTCCACCTCCGCGATGTCCGGCACCTCGACCCACGGCACCTCGCTCTCCCCGAGCGCGTAGTTCCACGGGTCGTCCGGATCCAATCCCTCGGCGCGCGCGTCCTGCGTCGCCAGATCCGCCACCTCGTCGGCCTGCGCGCCGAACTCGTCGATCAGCCGCGCGAGCTCGTCCTCGAGATCGCTGACGCTCTTCTTCAGATCGTCGACGAGCTGCTCCATCGCCGCCCGCGTCTCCGCGTCGACCACGTCCTTGTACCGGTCCAGGATCGCGTCGAGGTCGGTCCGCGAGATCTCGTCCAGCGGCCGGCTCACCAGGTCCTTCAGCTCGGTGTCGAGCTGCTGGTGCAGGTCCATCTTCTCCGCCAGGTGCTCCACCCGCGGCGCGTTCGCCACGAGCGCCTTGCGCTCCTTGGCGAGCTCGGCCAGCAGGATCTCGATGTCGCGCGCCAGCGCCGGGTTGATCTCCGCGAGGCTCAGGTCGAGGGTCGTGTCGCCGGAGAACGCCACCCCGCGGCGCCGGATGTCGAAGAGCGGCTTGTTCAACCCGAGCGGCACCGACACGAGGTTCACCACCTCGCGCGCGTCGACGCAGGTGTTGTCGCCCCCCTCCCTGCTGACGTGGAAGTGGAAGTCGTTCATGCCCATCCCGAGCAGCACCGAATCGAACGCCGCCTCCATCCGGTTGCTCTCCGAGCCGTCGTCATGGAACGCGAACTCACCCGGGACTTCGTCGCTCACCGGCGGCGCCGCCGACAGCGCCGCGACCTGCGCGCGCGCACGCTGCTCGAAGGCGTCCGACGCCTTGCGGGTCCGCGACCGCGCGATCGCCTCGCGCGCCCCCTCGTCCATCTGCAACACGCGGAGCGCCTGCCGGCGCAGCGCGATGCCGCCGAGCAGCGCCGCCGCGGTCGCGTCGCTCCGGGCGACACGCCCCTGCACGTAACCCAGCATCGCGCTCAGCGAGCGCAGCGCGCCCGAGGTCATGTCCGGCAGCACCGCCCCGTGTGTCGCGAGGAACTCCCCGTGCGGCGCCATCGCCTCGTCGAAGGAGGCCGCGAAGACCTGGAGCGCCGCCGACGACCTCAGGATCTCCGCGGTGAGCTCGCCGGGCGCGCGGCTCGCCTCGCGCGCCGCCGCGAGCACCGCCTGCTCCACGCCGTCGAGGCCGTCGATGTCCGACCGCGACGCCTGCTCCGAGAGCGCCGCGTACACCGCCGTCTCCGCCGCCTCGCTCGCGCGGTACGCGGCGAAGCGTGCCGCGACGCCCGCGTACTTCGATCGCAGCGGGGCGGCGTCGCTCCGGGCCTGGTCGAAGATCGCCTGCACGACCGACATCGCCTGCTTGTCCGCCGCGAGCGCGGCGGCGAGCTGATCCTCCTCGGCGCTCGCCTTGTCGATCATCGCCGCCTTGAAGTTGCCGGCGGCGTCGACCGGCGCCTGCGCGAGCAGCGCTTTCTGGCGGTCCGTCGCCTCGTCGAGCAGCGACGCGAGCTTGCCCGCGAGCGTCGCTCGCAGCGACTCGGCGTTCCTCGCGTCGTCCCGCACGTACTCGATCGTCTCGTCCACATGGCCGAACCAGACGTCGAGCGAGTAACTGCTCGCGACGATCTCATCCAGCGTCTTGTTGTTCGGCCACGTGGCCCACACCTCGATGGGCAGAGCGCCGTCCTTCTCGGCCTGGCTCCACGCGGCGCCCGGGCCGAGGTTCTCGCCCACGCAATGCTCCTCGCCGCCCTCCGCCGCCGCGCAGAAGCTCCCGAACGTGTGATCCTCGCGCTCCCACAAGCACCCGTCCCCCACAGCGCCCAGCGCCAGGGCGGCGACAGCCACAGCGAGAATCGTCCTCCGCCGTCTCGGTTTGGATCGCTCTCTCAACCTCATCGCCTCCACCCCGCGATCTTTCTCACCTGCGCACGCTCACCCGCCCGTTCTCCAGGTGCAAGCGTCCTCACAAAATCAGTAGGACATTGCTCGGCCGAGGAGCGTGTCCTCGATCTCCCCTCCTCCGCCCTCGGCAACTCGGCTGTGGCCGTGTGCCTCGGCCGCTCAGGAGTTCCTCACCGCCGATCTACAGCGCGCGGCGCAGTTAGCCGGAAGAGCTCGTGACGTCCCGCACGCGAAGTCGATGCGCCTCGCGCCGGTGGCGTCCCCCACGCGCGCTGGTTGCCGAATCAGCGGTAGAAACCCACGTATGCTGCGCAGGTGTTCGTTCACTCCAGGTGGCCACGCAGATCCACGGGAACACGGGTAATGGATGCGAGCTGGCCGCCGGCGCGGGTCCGCCCGTAAAGTCGCCGGCGAGGGCGTGACGAAACAAAGGGAGAGGGCCCAGATTGCAGCCTGAGCCCTCCGTCGACGCTCGGGTCCGATCAGAGCGCTTTTGGCTCAGACCGGCGCGTCGTCGTCTTCGAGCGGATCCTCCTCGTCCGGCGGCGCGCCGCCGGCGCTGCCGCTTCCAGCGCTGCCGCTGCCAGCCGCGCCGCCGCCTCCGCCGGGCGCCTCCGTCGCCTTCTTCCTGGTGCTCCGGCTGAAGAGCCGCCGCGTCGCGATGGGCACGAGCCGCGGGATGGTCGGATCCTGCTCGTTGGCGCGCTCGAACACCCGCACGATCTGCTCGATCAGGATCAGGTTGATGCCGTCGGCCCGGTCGAGATCGCCGCTCGTGACCTTCTGGCCCGCGGGGCGCGCGGCCGCGGCCTTCGCCGCCTGGGTGAGCTCCTCGGCGGCCTCTTCGAGGCGCTCGACGTAGCCCTGGTCGAGCCGCATCAGCTTGGCGCGCACGGCGAGGGGGCCCTTCTTCTGCGCGAGGTAGCGCTTGCCGAGCGCGGCGAGCTGCGTGAGCCCGCGCGCGAGCGCGCCCGGATCTTCCGCGGTGCCGGCCGCCTGCGCGAGCTCTTCGCGCGCCTCCTTGCCCGAGCCGGCGACGCCGCGGAGGACCTCGTAGGCCTGATCGCGCAGGAGGAGCGCGCGCGAGAGCCGCTCGCGCAGCGCCGCGTCCGTCGTGGCGCGCGCCGCGTCCTTCTTCTGCCCGGCGCTCTCGTGCGCCTCGAGCAGCCGCTCCAGCGCGAGCGCCTGGTCGACCGCGAGCGCGAGCAGCTCCGGCGAGAAGCCGCGCAGCTTCTCCCGCTTCTCCTTCGACGCGCCCGACCAGCACGCGTGCGCCGTCGCGTAGAGGCGGCGCAGATCGGTCAAGACGCGCGAGGAGGCGATCTGCCGCCCTCGCTCGACGAGCTGCGATTCGGTCGCGCCGTCGAGCAAGGCCTCGATGATGCCGGGTTCCGGCTTGCCGAGCCGCTCGGCCAGGGATTCGAGCGTGGGATCGTCGTCGGTCTCTTCGGGAGGAGAGATAGGTTTGGCCATCAGCGCAGGCTAAGGCCCGCCCGTCGGCTGCCGCATCCCGAACGAGCCCGACGGGCGCGGCGCCGGCCGGGCTCACAGGGAGACGCGAGAGCGGCGCGCGTCACTCGACGCGGACGACCGTCCCCGCGGGCAGGCTCTCGGCGAAGGCGTCGCGCGCCGCGCGCACCTTCGCCTCGACGAGGCCGTCGAACGTGAGCTTCGTGCGGTACTCGACCCCGGACCACCGGGGGTAGGAGCCGATGTCGACGTCGCGGTGCGCCTCGACCACGCGGTCGAGCATCGGCTTGAGCTGCCCCTCGTCGAGCGTCGTGAACACCGCGAGCGAGACGAACGGCGTGCCGCCCGAGAGCTCGGCCTGGATGAGCGCCTGCTTGGCCCGGAAGATCTGCGGCACGCCGGGCAGCATCCACACGTTGCGCATCACCACGGCCGGCCACGCGGCGCTGCCGCCGATCACGAGCCGCGCGCCCTCCGGGATGCGCGCCATGAGCAGGTGCCCCTCGGTGAGCCGGTCGCCGTAGTACTCGCGCAGCATGCTCTCCATGTCGGGCGCGCTGACCACCGGCACGCCGAAGGCGCGCGCGACGCCCGCGATCGTCAGATCGTCGTGCGTCGGGCCCACGCCGCCGCTCGTGAAGAGCCAGTCGTGCGACGCCGAGAGCGCCCGCACCTCCGCGGCGATCACCTCGAGGTCGTCGAGCACCATGACCGCGCGCTCCAGCTTGACGCCGAGCGCGCGCAGGGTGCCCGCGAGCACGAACAGGTTCTCGTCAGCGATCTTCCCGCTGAGCAGCTCGTTGCCGATGATCAGCGCCGCGGCCGTCCTCATCTCACCTTTGCTCCGCTCAGCCCTCGAACTCGCGCGTCACCGGGCGCCCGTCGGCGTCCATCCCGAGCAGCTCCTCGACGCGCTTCTCCGCGCGGTCGAGCCGCTCCTGCGCCGACCGCGACAGCCGGATGCCCTCCTCGAAGAGCGACAGCGCGCGCTCGAGCGGCAGATCGCCGCCCTCGAGCTCCGCCACGATCTTCGCGAGGCGGCGCGTCGACTCCTCGAACGACATCGCGCCCGCGGCCTTGTCGCCGCTCGCGGGAGCGCGATCGCCCTCGGCCGGAGACGCCGCGGCGCGGGGCTCCGCGCGCGATCCCACGCCGGATTCCACGCCGGCTTCCACGCCGGGTCCCTCGCCCGGGCCCTCGCCCGTGCGGCTCTCGTCCGTCGCGTTGCTCATCGTCGTCATGAGCCAGCGTCCCCCGGTGTTGCGGCCGGCGCAAGCAGGACGGAGCTCACCCCGGGCGGCACCGCCGGTACGAGGAGCACGCCGTCGGGATCGGCCACGACCGGGATCGCCAGCCCATCCGGGCGGACGAGCCGCGCCGGACGCGACGACGCGCTCGCGGCCGCGCCCGGGTCGTTCGGGACGATCGCGATCCACACCACCCCCGTGGCCAGCGCGGCGCGCGGCGGATCGAGCGCCGGCGCGCCGGCGCCCGAGAGCGCGGCCCGCGCGAGCGCGCGCACCCCCTCGTCGGGATCGAGATCCCGCGCCGCGAGCAGGACGCGCCGGCGCTGCACCTCGGCGCGCCGGGACAGCCCGCGGACGATCGCGCGGCGCACCGCGGGGTCGTCCTCGAAGCGGTAGGCGCGCGCGAGGAGCGACACGCTGTCGGGCAAGGGGTCGCTCCCGAGGCCGAGCGCGACGTGCGCGCGCACGACGGGGTCGCTCCCCTCGAGCAGCCGCTTGAGCCTGCCGCGGACCACCTCGTCGTCGCGGGCCGCGAGCGCGCGCGCCGCGAGCGGCGACAGCGGGCCGCCCGCCTCCGCGAGCGCGGCGAGCCGCGAGGTCGAGACCGCGCCGCCCCGAGGCTCCGCGAGCAGCGCGACGCCGGCGGAGATCGCCGCCGCGTCGGGCGCGGCGTCGTCGCCGCCCGGCGCGGCGCCGCCGCCGGGCGCGGCGAGCTCCGCGAACAGCGGCGCGAGCGCGGCGAGGGCGCGATCGCCCCGCGCGAGCGCGCCGCGCGCCGCCGCGTGGACCGCCGCGCGGTCGCACGAGGCCGGAGAGCACCCGCCGACGAGCTCGAGCGCGTCGCGGAGGCCGAGCGCCACGGCCCCGAACACCCCGACGGCGCGATCGCTCGACCCCTTCGGCGCCGCGAGCGCGGCGAGGAGCCGCCCCTCGAGCGACGCGGGGGCGTCGCGCAGCGCGAGCCCGCGCACCACGCCCGCGCGCAGGCCGAGCCTGCGGAGGTCCGCGTCCTTCGCGGCGCGCGGCCCGTCGACGAGCTCCGCGACGGCGGCCCGCGCCTCGGCCCCGGGCATCGTCGCGAGCGCGAACGCCGCCGCCGTCGCGAGCTCGGGGCGCTCGAGCGTCAGCCGGCGCAGCTGCCGCGCCGCCTCCGCGCCGCCCGCGCGGCCGATCGCCGCGACGGCGCGCGGCCGCGCGTCCTCCGCGAGCAGCGGGAGCGCGCGCGCGAGCGCCGGCACGAGCCGCTCCGCCGGCGCGAGCTCGGCCAACCTGAGCCCCTCGAGCCGGCCGAGCTCGGACCCGAGCAGCGTCGCCACCGCGTCCGGCGCCTCCGGCGCGCCGAGGTGGACGAGGATCTCGACGGTCGCCTCGAAGAGCCCCGGCTCCGGCTTGCTCAGCCACGCGCGCGCCTTCGCCAGCGCCGCCTCGTCGCCGAGCCGCGCGAGGGCGCGCGCCGCGGCCACCTGCGCCGCCCGATCGCCGCCCTCGAGCATCGGCCGCAGCGCCGCGATCGCCCGCAGATCGCCGAGCTCGCCGAGGAAGCTCACGAGCGCGGGCTCGAGCCGCTTGCGGCTCCCGAGCAGGAGCTGGAGCGACTCGGGCGGGTACGCCTTGAGGGCGAGCGCGGCGGCCTCCCCCGCGGCGCCGCCCTGCACGATCGCGTTCACGAGCGCGCCGAGCGCGCGCCGCTCGCCGGTGCGCGCGAGCGCGAGGGCGGCCGTGCCCCGCAGCACCTCGCCGAGCGGGGAGGCGGCGCCGCGCGCGGGGCCGCCGCCCTCCGAGAGCTCGCGCGAGAGGAGCTGGCGCACGCTGTCGCGCTGCGCGTGCGGGGCGAGCGCCCGCACCGCCGCCAGGCGCGCCCTCGGATCCCGCGCCGCCGGGCCCCCCTGATCGAGCGCGGCGAGCAGCGCGGTCACCGCCTCCTCGGTGCCGATCGCGCCGAGCCGCTCGATCCCGCGCAGCCGCGCCTCCGGGTCGCTCGACGCGAGCAGCCGCTCGGCGACGGGCACGCCCAGGCTGCCGCGCAGCGGCGCCGCGCCGGGCTCGGCCGCCGCCCTGCCGCTGTCCTCCGCGGCCCGGGGCGCCCGCGCGGCCGGCTGCGCCACGGCCGGGACCGCCGCCGCCGCGGCCGCGAGCGCCGCGGCGAGGCCCAGGGCGCGGGGGGTTCCAGGGAGGAATCGCATACGCGCCCCGTACTATCCCGCGATCGACGGCCCGCTGTCACTCCCCGGGCTGAGCCGCGGAGGGCGCGCCAACGCGGCGTGACGAGCCTGGAATTTGATGGAAGCACGCGCTAGGTCGCCCTACGGTGCGGCCGCGAAATGGGCCTGTGAGAGAGGTGACGCTTGATCGACCTGGTACGGACACTGGAAAAGGCCATCACGGTATCGGCCAACAAGGCGTGGCCAGTCTTGCAGCATCTGAGCCGGCTCGGCGGCGAGCCCAAGCCGTTTCACCCGAAGTGGAGCGACAAGCCGATCCCGAGGGGCGGCCAGCGCTCGAAGCCCCCGCTCGGCTGGCCTCGAGAGACGGACAGCCTGTGCCCGCGCTGCGTCAAGGAGGCGCGCACCGAGATCCTGAGTGGCAGGGCGGACTGGACCAAGCTCATCCATGACAAGCCCGGGGAGATCCGCGCCCGCATCGTCGCGCGCGACGGCCGCGTCGTCATGGAGAAGACGTGCCCGAAGCACGGCTTCTTCTCGGACACGATCTCGATCGACCCGGAGTTCCTCGCCCGGATCGAGCGCCTGTTCGGCGGCCGCGACGTCGAGATGACGCCGGACCGGATCCACGACCACGGCTCGAGCACCATCCGGTACGGCCGCGGCTCGGTGCTCACGGTGGATCTGACGAACCGCTGCAACATGATGTGCGACCCGTGCTTCATGGATGCCAATCAGGTCGGCTACGTGCACGAGCTCTCCTGGGAGGAGATCACGCGCATCCTGGACGACGCGGCGGAGGTGCGCCCGCGCCGCCAGATGTCGATCCAGTTCTCCGGCGGCGAGCCGACGCTGAGCCCGCATTTCCTCGACGCGATCCGGTACGCGCGCAAGAAAGGGTACTTCGCGGTGCAGTGCGCGACGAACGGGATCCGCTTCGCGGAGGAGCCGGGCTTCGCCAGGAAGGCCAAGGAGGCGGGCCTCCGGATGGCGTACCTGCAGTTCGACGGGGTGACGAACGCCGCGAACAGCCACCGGAAGATCGCGAACCTCTACGACGTGAAGCTGCGGGCGATCGAGGAGCTCTCGGCCGCCGGGATCGACGTCATCCTGGTCGTGACGATCGTCAACGGCGTGAACAACGACCAGGTGGGCCCGATCATCGACTTCGCGGTCCAGAACGCCGACAAGGTCACGGTCGTCAGCTTCCAGCCGGTCAGCTTCACCGGCCGCGACGAGGACATCTCCGACGAGCTGCGCGAGAAGCAGCGTTACACGCTGAGCCACCTCGCGCACGACGTCGCTCGGCAGACCGGCGTGACCGACCCGCTCCGCGACTGGTTCCCCCTGTCGGCGCTCAGCCCCTTCGGCAACGTGACCGATCTGCTCGACGGCCCCGACAAGGACTGGGGCCAGCTCAACTGCGGGTGCCACCCGAACTGCGGGATCGGGACGGTGCTGTTCGTCCACAAGAAGACGAAGCAGGTGGTCCCGCTGCTCGATTTCATCGACGTCGAGGGGCTGCTCTCCGACCTGCGCGCGATCTTCGACGCCGGGCGCGGCCGCGCGCTCACGACGGCGCAGGTCGTCGCCGCGCTCTTGCGCCGCTACCGGCCCGAGAAGGCGCCGACGAACTTCCACCTCGCGACCCTGGTGAAGCAGTTCATGAGCCAGACGGGCGCCGCGCACGCCGGCGAGGGCGACGCCCGCGACTACGAGTGGCGGGTCCTGTTCGTGGCGGGCATGTGGTTCCAGGACCTGTTCAACTACGACTTCCGCCGCACCGAGATGTGCATCATTCCGTACGGAACGCAGCTCGGCGAAATCAGCTTCTGCGCGTACAACACCGGCGCCGGGTGGCGGAACATCCTCGAGAAGATGAAGGCCAATGCCACGGTCGCCGAATGGTACAAGAAGCACGGCCGACACCCCGTGTACGCGAAGAATAGGGATCTCCCTCTACCGGCCTACGAGAATCCCCTAACGATCATCGAGCACGATCTCGCATTGCGCGAGCGCGAGCAGGGCGTTCCGCGCGCGCGACCGGCGGCCAGGCGGCTGCCGATCGTGAGCTGATCGCGCGGCATCCTCCGCGCCCGCGCGCATGCGCCATCGCCGCGCGCATGCGCCATCGCCGCCGATCGCCGACCCAGGGATCACGTGAGCCCAGGCTGTCGGCGATCGGTCGTAGCGCGCCTCACATCGGAAGGAAATCGGGTTTTCGTCGTGGCCGTGTGCGACGCGCGCGCGCACGCGGAGAGCGGCGCATGACTCGTGGAGAACGCACCACGCATGGTGTAGCCTGGCCGGGTGACCTTGCACGCTGGCCGCTATGAGAGCTTGCGCGCCATTGCGTCGGGCGGCATGGCCACCGTGTACCTCGGGCGGGCGCTCGGCGCCGGCGGGTTCGAGCGCCTCGTCGCCCTGAAGATGATGCACCCGCACATCGCGGCGGAGCCCGAGTTCGTCGCGATGTTCCTCGACGAGGCGCGCCTCGCGGCGCGGGTCCGCCACCCCAACGTCGTCGCGACCTTCGATCTCGTCGAGGACCCGCTGTTCCTCGTCATGGAGTACATTGAGGGCCCGTCGCTGCACCTCTTGCTCCGCACGTGCGCGCGGGCGAAGCGGCGGGTCCCCATCGGGATCGTGCTCCGCATCTTCCTCGACGTGCTCGCGGGCCTGCACGCGGCGCACGAGCTCACCGGCTCCGAGGGCGAGCCGCTCAACCTCGTGCACCGCGACGTCTCGCCGCAGAACGTGCTCGTCGGCATCGACGGCGTCTCGCGCATCACCGACTTCGGCGTGGCCCGCGCCGAGACCAGGCTCATGTCGACGCAGGGCAACGCGCTCAAGGGCAAGCTCTCGTACATGGCGCCCGAGCAGATCCACGCCGAGCAGGTCGACCGCCGCAGCGACGTGTACTCGGCCGGCGTGGTGCTCTGGGAGATGCTCACCGAGGAGCGCCTGTTCAAGGCCGACAACGACGGCGCGCTGATCGCGCAGATCCTGAAGGGCCCGCCCGCTGGTCCGCGCGCCGTGGTGCCGTCGGTCCCCGCCGCGCTCGACACGATCTGCATGCGCGCGCTGCGCGCCGACCCGGACGACCGGTTCCCGACCGCGGCGGCGTTCGCCGAGGCGCTCGAGGAGGCGGCCGCGCAGACGCCGGGCCTCGCCGTGTCGTCGCCCCGGGCGGTGGAGGCGCTCATCAAGGAGGTCGGCCTGCGCGACCTCACCGCGCCCATCAGCGCGCGGAACGGCCCCGCGTCGGGCCCGAGGTCCGGGCCGATGTCGGCGCGCTCGCCGCTCAGCCAGCGCTCCCCTCTGAGCGAGCCCTTGCCCCTGAGCCAGCGCTCTCCGCGGAGCGAGCCGCTCAGCCAGCGCTCTCCCCTGGGCGAGCCGCTGAGCCAGCGCTCTCCCCTGAGCGACCGCTCTCCGCTCGGCCTGCAGATCCTCGGGCCGGCGCCGGACCTCTCGGGCGCCGAGGGCAGCGCGCCGGGCCTCGGCGCCGTCGTCTCGGAGGCCGTGTTCCGCCGGCAGCACCTCGTGCGCCGCAGCGTGATCGCCAGCGCCTGCGCCGTCGCGCTCGCGGCCGGCGTGGGCGCCTTCTTCGCCTTCGGCGCGCGCGAGCCCGCCGCTCGAGAGGCGACGGAGAGCGCCCCGGTCCTCGCGAGCTCGCCCCACCTCCCCGCGACGGTGGCCGACGGCGCGACGGTCCACGCCACCGCGCCGGGACAGCCCGCCGGGACCGTCGAGGCGCTCGCCCCCGGCGGCGCCGGCCAGGTCCCCGCCCCCGGCCGGGCCGCGCACAGCCCGCCCCCCGTCGGTTCCGCCCATGCCCCCGCTCCCGGCCGATCCGTCCAGGGCTCCGCGCTCGGCCGAGCCGCGCATGCCCCTGCTCCCGCCGCCAACCGCGCGAACGCCGCCCCGCGGCCGGCGCCCAGAGCGACCCCGCCCGTGGCCGTCAAGCCCAAGACGAGCCGGGCGGAACCGCGCACGGCGGGCGGATCCACGGTCTCGACGGCGAAGCCTGCCCCCCGCTCGTCGGCCGTCCGCACCGCGACGCCGAAGGCGCAGGAGCCGAAGCGGAGCGCTCCGCGGGCGACCTCCCGGACACCCTTCAAACCCTCAGGGCTGTGACACGCCGGAGAGCGGGCGGTGACGCGCCGACCAGCGGGGCGGCGACGCGCCCGCCAGCGACGGTGATAACGCGCCAACCGGCGAGGTGATAACGCGCCAACCGGCGAGGTGGTAACGCGCGATGTCACGGGATCGCGAGACGCCATCGGCGCACCTGCATCCCCGGACGTCAGCGCTGGACAGACGCGGCGCTTCGCGCCTGCGCGCCGGCGCAGCGATCATCACGCGCGAGGCCGGCCAGGCGGTGATCCTTTTTGCCGACCCGTCCAACACTCCGGCCATGGAGGCCCGTCCAAGGCTCCGGCGACCACGACCGCCCTCCGCCTCGCGCAGGCCGCGCGACCTCGGGTCGCGCGGCCTGCGCGAGGCGGAGGGAACGCGTCGCTGCCGCACCTACATCTCCGCGAAAACCAGCAGAAGGTCAGTCGCCATCTCACGAGCGCGACATAGGAGGTAGGCTATTCTTGTCGTGGGGCGGTATGTGCTCGCCCAAGTGAAAGACGCGCCGCGCGTCAGACGTTACCCCGGGGGAACCAGCTCATGCGCTCGCTTTTCGAGCAGGTGGTCGAGTGCTGCGGCCTCGCGCCCGCGTTCGCCAGGAAGATCATCCAGGAGGCCTGCGAGCGGAGCGGCGTGTCGCCGCCCGACGCGATGACGCCTGCCGATCTCATCCGCTCGCTCCCCCAGATCCGCCAGGCCCTCGGCGTCTTCCTCGAGCCCTCGGAGGTCGCGCTGAAGACGGCCGCGATGCGCGCCCTCGTCAAGGGCTCCTGGCCGTCGATGCCCGCGGTCGTCCCCCCCGCCCAGAGCCAGGACGGCCGGACACCTCAGGACGAGCCGAAATCCAAATCGAGCTCGTAGAGCTCGTAGTGCGACCGCTTCATTCCGAGCGCGACATAGGTCGACTGCGCACGCGCGTTCGCGGTCTCCACGTAGAGGCGGATGCCGCATACGTCCCCCGCGTCCGCCGCCATTTCGTGGACTCGCCGGTACAGCGCCCGGAAGACCCCGCTGCGCCGCGCCGCGGGCGACACGTAGACGGACTGGATCCACCAGAAAGTGCCGTTTCTCCAGTCACTCCATTCGTAGGTCACCATCAGCTGCCCGGCCACCTCGGAGGCGCGCTCGGCGACCAGATAGAACCCTTTGGTCTCATCCGCGATCAGCGCGGCGGCGCCGCGGAGGGTGGTGGCGGTGTCCAGCACCTTGCCCTCCGTCTCGAGCGCCATGGCGCGGTTGTTCGCCGCGATGATCTCCACGTCGGCGGGCGCCGCCCGGCGGATCACGAGCGCTGTCACAGGGCGCGCCCCCGGCGGGCATCGCAGCGGCGCCCTCCCGGCGCGGGGGCGGAGGGCGGAATGCCGGGGAGCTCGGGTGCGCGGCGTCGGCTCGACATGGCCGACCCCATACCGCGGACCGAGCGGCTGCTCAACCGCCACGCCCCGATCCCGCGGCGAGCGCGCAGATCGCCGCGGCGACGGCGCCGCCGCGGCGCGTTATGTTTCGAGATGTGATCCTCCACGTGAACGGCGAGCGCTCGGGCGCACAGCGCGTGATCCATGAGCGCGTCGCGCCGGCGCGGCGCAGCCCGGCCGCCTCCTGCGCCGGCCGGCGGAGGTTGTGCTTCCCGCCCGATCGCGCGTACCCTCCGGGCGCCGCAGCCTCCGGAGGGAGCCCCTTGACACTGCTCGTCAGCGACTCGATTGCCCAGCGCGTCCAGCGGCTGGAGATCCCTTTCAACAGCTTCGGGGTCGATCCTTACGGCATCTCCCGGAAGCACCTGGGCCTCTTCTTCTCTCTCCTCGACTTCTTCTATCGTCATTATTTCTCGGTGGGCGTCACGGGCATCGAGAACGTCCCTGCGCGCGGGCGCGCGATGCTCGTCGGCAACCACTCGGGCGGCGTCGCCATCGACGGGGCGATGGTGGTCGCGTCGATGTTCTTCGAGATGGAGCCGCCGCGGCTGGCCGAGGGCATGGCGGAGAAATTCATCAATCGCCTCCCGTTCACCTCGCTCTGGTCGAGCCGCACAGGGCACTTCACCGGCCTCCCCGAGCACGCGAGCCGCCTGCTCGAGGACGAGCGGCTGCTCATGGTGTTCCCCGAGGGGGCGCGCGGCACCGCCAAGCTCTACAGCGAGCGCAACTCGCTCGTGCACTTCGGGTCGGGCTTCGTGCGGCTCGCGATGAAGACGGGCACGCCCATCATCCCGTTCGGCTTCGTCGGCGGCGGCGAGGCGGTGCCCACCGTCGCCAACTCGTACACGATCGGCCGGCTGTTCGGGGTGCCGTATATCCCGATCACCCCGTATCTCGTGCCGGCCCCGCTGCCGGTCCAGCTGGAGATCACCTATGGCGAGCCGATGACGTTCGCCGGGAACGGCGCGGAGGAAGACGAGGTGATCGCCGGCTACGTGGAGCAGGTGAAGGCGAGGATCGCCGAGCTCATCGAGGCGGGGCGGCGGCGCCGCCGCAGCAAGCTCACGCTGGATCAGCGCGGCGCCGCGCCGCCCGCGACGGCGTCGTCGAAGGAGCGCGCATGAGGGTCCTCATCCCTGGAATCACCGGCCAGCTCGGCCGCATGGTCGCGGCGCGCCTCCTCGAGGAGGGGCACGAGGTGATCGGCATCGACCGCCGGCCCTGGCCGGACGCCCCGGCCGGCGTCGAGATGCACAACGTGGATCTGCAGAAGCGCGCCGCCGAGGACGTGTTCCGCAAGAGCCGGCCCCAGGCCGTGATCCACATGGCGACCGTGACGCACCTCGTGGAGCAGACCGAGGAGCGGTATCGGATCAACCTGGGCGGCACGCGCGTCGTCTTCGACAACAGCCGCGCGTGCGGCGTCGAGCACGTGATCTTCGTCGGACGGCACACGTATTACGGCGCTGGCCCCGAGTCGCCGCTCTACCACAAGGAAGAGGATCCGCCGATGGCGGTGTCCACCTTTCCCGAGCTCGCCGACCTCGTGGCCGCCGATCTCTACGCCTGCACGGCGCTCTGGCGCGCTCCCGAGCTCTGCACGACCGTGCTCCGCATGTGCTACACGCTCGGCCCGACGGGCCACGGCACGCTGGCGAGCTTCCTCCGCGGGCCCCACGTCCCGTACGTCCTCGGGTTCGACCCGCTGTTCCAGTTCATGCACGAGCAGGATGTCGTGACCGCCATCTGCCTGGCGCTCGAGAAGCGCATCCGGGGCGTCTACAACGTCTCGGGCCCCCAGCCCGTGCCCCTGTCGCTCATCATCCGGGCGGCGGGACGGGTGGCGGTCCCCCTCCCCGAGTTCGTGCTGCGCAACGCGCTCGGCCGCTTCGGCCTGCCGAAGCTCCCGCGCGCGGCGCTGACCCACATCAAGTACCCCGTCGTCGTGGACAGCGCCGCCTTCCGCGCCGCCACCGGGTTCAAGCACGCCATCGACGAGGCCCAGGCCATCCGCGAGTACCGCGACGCGCACCCGGTCCCAGCGGGCTGACCCTGAACCGTCCGGAGATCGCCGGAGTTCGCCCTTAGGAGGTTCCGATGTTGTCCGACAAGGTCAAGCAGTTCGCGCCGGCCAGGCTCACCGCGGACGTCAGCGCGCTCCCCGAGCCCGAGCGGAGGACGCTCGACAAGCTCATCGAGGCCTCGCGACGGCTCGATCCCGTGTTCGATCGCCAGGCCTACGCCGGGAACCCCGAGCTCCGCGAGCGGCTCGTCTCGGACGCCACCCCGGAAGGCCGGGACAGGCTCGCCTATTTCGACATCATGCGGGGCCCGTGGGACAGGCAGGATCACCACCGCCCCTTCGCCATCGACAGACCTCGTCCGCCCGGCGCCGGCTTCTACCCGGAAGATCTCTCGGCCGACGAGCTCCACGCGTGGGTCGCGCAGCACCCGGGCGACAAGGAGGCGTTCGAGGGCCTGTTCACGCTCATCCGCCGCGACCAGGGCGGGCTCGTCGCGGTGCCGTACAGCCAGGCCTACGCGGCGTGGCTCGGCCCCGCCGGCGCGCTCCTCGAGGAGGCGGCGGCGCTCACGGCGAACGAGAGCCTGCGCAGGTTCCTGAGGTCCCGGGCCGCGGCGTTCCGGTCGGACGACTACTACGCCTCCGACAAGGACTGGATGGACCTCGACAGCCCGGTCGAGGTGACCATCGGCCCCTACGAGACCTACGAGGACGAGCTCCTCGGCCTCAAGGCTTCGTTCGAGGCGTTCGTCACGGTGAGCGACCCGGACGCCTCCCGGAGGCTCTCCAAGTACAAGGAGCTCCTCCCGGAGATGGAGCGCAACCTGCCCATCCCCGACGAGGTGAAGACCCAGCGCGGCGGGGAGAGCCCCATCCAGGTGGTGGACCTCGTCTTCAGCGCCGGCGACGCCCGCAAGTCGGTCCAGACGATCGCGTTCAACCTGCCGAACGACGAGCGCGTCCGCGCCGAGAAGGGCGCCAAGAAGGTCCTGCTCCGCAACGTCATCGAGACCAAGTTCGAGCTGATCATGCGGCCGATCGCCGAGCGCATCCTCGACCCGGCGCAGCTCGAGCACCTGTCCGCCGACGCGTTCTTCAACGAGACGCTCTTCCACGAGCTCTCGCACAGCCTGGGCCCGGCGTTCGCGCGTGTCGGCACAGACCGGGTCGAGGTGCGGCTCGCGCTCGGCGCGGCCTACTCGGCCATCGAGGAGGCCAAGGCCGACGTGATGGGCGCCTACAACGTCCTCTTCATGATCCAGCGAGGCCACTTCGCCGGAGACTTCCGGGAGAAGCTCCTCGTCTCCTACTTCGCGGGGCTCTTCCGGAGCACCCGCTTCGGCGTGGCCGAGGCGCACGGCAAGGGCGCCGCGCTCCAGATCAACCGCTTCCTCGAGGAGCG
Organism: Sorangium sp. So ce836; assembly: GCF_028553905.1. NCBI lineage: Bacteria > Pseudomonadati > Myxococcota > Polyangiales > Polyangiaceae > Sorangium > Sorangium sp. So ce836. Next base: position 10,738,792 of record NZ_CP102233.1, read on the forward strand.
CGCCGCCCGCTTCGACCCGGCGACCCGGCGCTTCACAGTCGACGCCGCGGAGCTCGAGGCCGCCATCGCCCGCCTCGTCCGCGATCTCTGCCTCGTGCAGCACCGCGGCGACAAGCAGGCCGCCGGCGAGCTCCTCGCGCGGTACGGCGAGGTCTCGGAGCCGATGCGCCAGGCGCTCGGCGGCCTCGAGGGGATCCCGATCGACATCCGGCCGATCTACCCGCTCGCCGGCGAGTGAGCCGCCGGCGCGCGGCGCTCACGGCCCGAGCTGGACCAGGAACGCGTCGGCGGCGCCGCCGCTCGAGATCGCGCCGCTCCCGAGATCGAGGACGCCGTCGAAGCGCCCGGTCACCCAGCTGTGGCCGAGGCGATCGACGGCGATGGAGGCGCCCTGCTGCTCGCTCGAGTCGCCGAACGAGAGCAGCCACATCGGCTCGCTGGCCGGGGCGAGCTTCATCACGAACGCGTCGAAGGCGCCCTTGGCCGAGCGCACCCTGTCGCCGAGCTCGATGCTCCCCCCGAAGAAGCCGGTCACGAGGATGTTGCCGGCCAGATCCGTCGCGACCGAGGCGCCCTCCTGGTCGGCGTCGTCGCCGAAGTCCTCGCACCACTGGAGGACGCCGTTCTCGTCGAGCCGGATGACGAGGATGTCCTTGTCCCCCGCGCTCGTGCGCACCGACTCGCCGACGGTGACCGAGCTGCGGAACGAGCCGGTCACGACGACGTTGCCCGCGCCGTCGACCGCGACGCCGAACGCCTCGGCGGAGTTGGTCGCGTTGGCCGACTTGCTCCAGACGTGGTCGCCCGAGGGGTCGAGCTTCGCGATGAACAGGTCGCTCTTGGCGTCGGTGGAGAGCCCGTTCCCGTACCCCCCGAAATCGACGCTCCCGGCGAAGCGGCCGACGAGGACGATGTTGCCGTGGCCGTCGACGGCGACGCCGGTGCCGGCCTGATCCGCGGCGTCGCCGAACTGCCTGGCCCAGCAGACGTTGCCGGCGGCGTCGAGCTTGGCGAGGAACACGTCGGTCTTGCCCTGGCTCTTCAGGACGAAGCGCTCGCCGTGGCTGTTCTCGCCGAAGTCGAGCGTGCTCCGGAACTCGCCGGTGACGTACGCGTTCCCCGCCTCGTCCACGGCGACCGCCGTCGCGCGCTGGGTGTCGTTGTCGCCGAAGCGCCGGCTGAACTGGTGCGCCCCGGAGGCGTCGAACCGCGCCACGACGACGTCGGGGCGGCGGCCGTGGCCCTTGCGCAGGCCACCGCCGAAATTGACGTCGCCCGACGCGCTGCCCGCGAGCACGACGTCGCCGCCCGGGGCGAGCGCGACCCCCTGGGCGACGGTGTCCGCGAAGCGGCGGCCGAACCGGAAGCGCCCTTCGCGCGTGGCGACGTCGCGGGAGAACGAAACGAGGAAGGCGTCCGGCTCGGCGAGCGAGCCGAGCTCGTCCGACGGGCCCGCGCCGAGATCGGTGCTGCCGGACGCCGACCCGACCACCACGACGGCGTGCTCGCCGGCGGCAACGCCGAGGCCTTGCTGCGCGCCGGTGCCGCCCAGCGCGACGCTCTGCACGGGATCGCCGGTGCACGCCCGCCCGTCGCAGTTCTCGTCCGCGCCCGTGCAGCTCTCGAACGCGGGCAGCACCTGGCCGACGCAGGCGCCGACGTCCGTCCCGTCGTCGTTGCACGTGGCGACGCCGGCCGCGCAGGGGCCGACGCCCTTCGTGCCAGGCGGCCCCGCGTAGCAGGCCGTCTCGACGCCGGGGACGCAGACCTCCGCGCTCGAGCCGCCGCCGCCGGTCCCGCTGGGGTCGATGCCGCCGGCGCCGACCCCGCCGACGCCGCCTCCCCCCTCGCTCACCGGATCCGCGGCGACGTCGGGGAACGGCGCGATGAAGGCGCACGCGTCCACCCCGGTGCAGGCCAGGGCGAGCGCCGCGACGGCGCCCCTTCCGAGGCGGCGCGCGCGGCTCACAGCGCTCCCTGCACGGCGACGCCGGCGCCGTCCGCGCCGACCCACGGCGAGAGCGCCGTCAGGCCGGGGGCGCGCGGCGCGGGCAAAGGCCGCGGGCCGGCGGCGTGCTCGGGCGCCGCGGGCGGCGACGGGGAGGTCCAGAAGAGGTACGCGGCGAAGCCGCCCGCGACGAGGGCCGCCCCGGTGAGCGCCGTGCTCGTGACGGCGAGCGCCTGCCCGCGATCGCGCAGCGCCTGCCGCTCGGCCAGCGAGCCCGGGGCGGGGTTCGCGTTCTTCTTCAGGAAGGTGTGCCGCACGTCGTAGGCCATCGCGCCCGTGACCACGGCGCCGGCGCCGAGCGCGGCCGCCGCCCCCAGGACGGCCACCGGCGGGACGCTCGGGCCCGGCGCGGGCGCGCGGGGCGGCGCAGGGCGAGCGGGCGCGATCGGCCGCAGGGCCGCGAGCGCTCGCTTGCGGCCGAGCTCGGCCTGCAGCTCGACGACGGCGCCCGTCTCGGCCTGCACCGTGGCCTCGAAGCGCTCTGCGTAATTTTCGGCGCTCACCGCGATCCGCCGCGCCCCGGGGCTCACGAGGATGGCCGCGCCGACGAGCGCCGGGTGGATCGGCGCGCCGTCGATCTCGACGCGCACGCCGGTCGCGTCCCCGGGCAGCCGGAGGACGATCTGCGACGTCCTCGCGCGGAGCTTCTCGATGCGCGACCGCGACTCCCTGGCGAGCGCGAGCTCCTTCCGCGCGGTCGCGCCGGACGTGGCGAGCTCGAACGCGTTGAGCGCCTCGACGACGTGGCCGAGCGCCTCGTGACAGACGCCGAGGTGGTACAAGAGCGGCGGTGACACGACGATCTTGCTGATGCGCTCGTAGATCTCGAGCGCTTCCGCCCATCGTCCTTGGTCCTCCGCGGCGAGGCCGAGCGAGAAGAGGTGCCGCGCGGACGCGAGCTCCGCGGGGCTCGGCTGCCGCGGCGCGGCGGAAGCCGCCGTGTCACCCGCGACCGGCTGCCGCGGCGCGGCGGGAGCCGCCGTGTCGCCCGCGATCGGCTGCCGCGGCGCGGCGGGAGCCGCCGTGTCGCCCGCGATCGCGCCGGGCGCAACGCGCTCGGCGCCCTCCGGGGAAGGATCGGCGAACGCAGCCGGACCGACGCCGACCACGGCGAAGAATACCACTCCGCCGATGGTGATCCGATGCTCCACCCACGCCTCCTTCCTCAACGAAGCGATAGAGGCAATCTAACCGTACTCACGCTGGACGATCCTCGACAACTGGAAAATTGTTTGAGATTGGTTCCCGATCCTGGAACGCTCGTGCATCGCCCGAGGCATCGCCCGAGGCATCGCCCGTGAGAGCTTCAGCGTGGTCGGATTCACGACGACACAGGAGTCGCAGGTACGAGCTGTGATAGCGCCCGTCGATCTTGTGCCAGGCCAACTCCTCGGCCGCTATGAGCTGCTGATCGCCATCGCGCAGGGCGGAATGGGCACGGTGTGGGCGGCCCGGGAGCGCGGCGGGGCGGCGGGCGACAAGATCGTGGCAGTCAAGACGATGCTGCCGGCGCTCTCCAGCGATCCGCGCTGCAAGCGCATGTTCCTCACGGAATCTCGCATCGCGGCCCGGATCAAGCACCCGAATGTGTGCGCGATCCTGGATCAGGGTGAGCAGAGCGGGGTGCTCTACTTCGTGATGGAGTGGATCGACGGCGACGCGCTCGTGGCGCTGCAGGGCGGCAGCACCCGCAAGCAGGGCCGGCCGCTCCCCCTGCCCGTCGCGGTGCGGATCGCGATCGAGGCGGCGCGCGGGCTGCACGCGGCCCACGAGCTGCGGGACGAGGACGGCGCGCTGGTCGGGCTCGTGCACCGGGACGTCTCTCCGCACAACATCCTGATCACGCGGGACGGCACGGTCAAAATCGCCGATTTCGGCGTGGCCAAGGCCGTGGCGCAGGCGGACAACCCGACGACCAACACCGGGCACATGAAGGGCAAGATCCTCTTCATGGCGCCCGAGCAGGTCTACAGCGAGCAGCTGGACCGGCGGTCCGACATCTTCGCGCTCGGGATCGTGCTCTATCAGCTGACGACGGGCACGCACCCCTTCGCCGCCAGCCACGACCTCGCGACCATGGCGCGCATCGCGCGGCCCGAGCCGGTCGATCCGCCGAGCTCGCTCGCCCCCGGCTACCCGCCCGCGCTCGAGGCCGCGGTGATGCGCGCGCTCGCCAAGGATCCCGCCGAGCGGTTCGCCACGATGGCCGAGCTCGCGGACGCGCTGGAGGCGGTGAACGCGACGCTCGGCGGCCGCCCCGAGGAGGTCACGGGGTACATCCGCGACGCGCTCGCCGCGCGCACGTCCCGGCGCGCGGTGGTGATCAAGGACGCGCTGCGCGCCGCGGACGGCAGGTCGCGGGGGCGGCCGTCCTCCCGGCTCGATCCGCGCCGCCGCGCCCGCACGATCGCCACCGCGGCGGCGCTCGTCGCCTCGGGCGCGCTGCTCGGGGCGGCGACGCTCCTGTGGATCGGCCTCGGGGAGGGCCCCGCCGCGCAGCAGATCGTCGAGGTGCCCGCGGCGCCGCCCCTCACGGAGGAGCCGCGCCCGCGGTCCGCGGCCGCCGAGCCGCGCGCGCCGGAGCCGCCGCCCGCGCCGGCGCCCTCGACCTCGCCCGCGACGCCGCCGTCCTCCGCCCCCGCTGCGGCCGCGAGCCCGGGCCCTCCGCGCCCGCCGCGCGCGCCCGCCGAGACCGGGCGCGCCAGGTTTCGCGAGCCCGGCTTCTAGCGCCGCGCGCCGCGCGCCGCGCCGCGATGCCCGGCGCCCGCCGAGGAATATTCGGGCGGCCCCGGTTGTCCTCGGGCGGCCGGGCTTGCTATGAGCTCCCACCCGTTATGCACGACGTACGCGCCCTGAACGAGCTGGTCGCCAAAGAGAGCGCCTTCATCGACACCCTGCTGAGCGAGGTTGGCAAGGTCATCGTCGGCCAGACGTACATGATCGAGCGCATCGTCATCGGCCTGCTCACCGGAGGGCACGTGCTCCTCGAGGGCGTCCCGGGCCTCGCCAAGACGCTCACCGTGCGCACGCTCTGCGACGCGATCGACGCGAAATTCTCCCGGATCCAGTTCACGCCGGATCTGCTGCCCGCCGACCTCATCGGCACCGTCATCTACAACCACCAGAAGGGCGACTTCACCTCGAAGCTCGGCCCGATCTTCGCGAACCTCGTGCTCGCCGACGAGATCAACCGCGCCCCGGCCAAGGTGCAGAGCGCGCTCCTCGAGGCGATGCAGGAGCGGCAGGTCACCATCGGGGACACGACCTACCCGCTGCCGAGCCCGTTCGTGGTCATGGCGACGCAGAACCCGATCGAGCAGGAGGGGACCTACCGGCTCCCGGAGGCGCAGGTCGACCGGTTCATGCTCATGGTCAAGGTCGGCTACCCCGCGCGCGCCGAGGAGCGGCAGATCATCGACCGCACGACCGCGGTCATCGAGGGCAAGGCCGCGAAGGTGACGACGCCCGACGAGCTGGTCTCCGCGCGCAAGGTCGTGCGCGACGTGTACATGGATGATCGCGTGAAGGACTACATCGTCGATGTGGTCTTCGCGACCCGCGAGCCCGGGCAGAAGGGGATGCGGGAGCTGAGCAGCCTCATCGAGTACGGGGCGAGCCCGCGCGCCTCGATCGCGCTGGCGCTCGCGGCGCGCGCGCACGCGTTCCTGCGCCACCGCGGCTACGTGACGCCGGAGGACGTGAAGGCGATCGGCCCGGACGTGCTCCGGCACCGCGTCGTCCTGACCTACGAGGCGGAGGCCGAGGAGGTGACGTCCGAGCAGATCGTCCGGCGCGTGTTCGAGGTGGTCGAGGTGCCGTGATCAAGGCCTCCGGCTCGAAGAACCCGCTGCCGCCGGAGCTCCTCAAGCAGCTCCGGCGCATCGAGATCCGGACGCAACGGCTCGCCAACGAGCAGCTCTCCGGCACGTACTCGTCCGTCTTCAAGGGGCAGGGCCTCTCGTTCCGCGAGGTCCGCGCCTACCTGCCCGGCGACGACGTGCGCTGGATCGACTGGAACGTCTCGGCCCGCATGAGCGAGCCGTTCGTGAAGGTGTTCGTCGAGGAGCGCGAGATGACCGTCATGCTGGTCGTCGACGCCTCGCAGAGCGAGCAGTTCGGCACGCGGCGCGCGTCGAAGGCCCGCGTCGCCGCCGAGATCGCGGCGCTCTGCTCGTTCAGCGCCATCAAGAACAACGATCGCGTGGGCCTCGTGCTCGCGACCGAGGCCATCGAGAAGCTCGTTCCGCCCAAGAAGGGGGACAAGCACGTGATGCGCGTCATCCGCGAGATCCTCGGGCACGAGCCGAAGTACACGGGGACCAACCTGAAGCTCGCGCTCGAGACCCTGGTGAAGGTGGCGAAGCGGCGGAGCGTCTGCTTCGTGATCAGCGATTTCTTCGCCACCGGCTTCGAGCGCTCGCTCTCGCTCGCGAGCGCGAAGCACGACGTGATCCCGGTGATGCTGGTCGATCCGCGCGACGAGGAGCTGCCCGACGTGGGGCTCGCGACGTTCGAGGACCTGGAGACCGGCGAGGAGGTCGTGGTGGACACCGGCGACCGGGCGGTGCGCGACCACTACCGCGCCGCCATGCGCAAGCTCCGGAGCGACCGGGACAAGCTCTTCAAGAAGCTCGCGCTCGACGCCGTGGTCGTGAAGACGGGCGAGAGCTTCGTGACGCCGCTGCGCGACCTGTTCGCCAAGCGGGCGCGGAGGCTCAGGCGATGAGGCCGCGCCGCCCCTCGGCCCTCGACGCGGGCGCCGCGCGCCTCGTCGCGTGGTCCGCGCTCGCGGCGGCGCTCGCGTGCGCGGCGCCGGCGCTCGCGCAGCCGGACGCGGGCGCCGCCGGCGGGCCCGCCGCTCGGGACGACGACGCGCCGCCCGCGCCGCCGCCGCTGCCCGCGCCGCCGCCCGCGGCGACGGAGCGCGGCGGGAGCGTGTGGGCCTCGTGCGCGGAGCACGTGCCGCCCGGCGCGACGCGGCCGACGCTCCAGGAGACGTTCCCCAGGAACGGGTTCAGCGGGTACGCGGCGCACCTCGAGATCACGGTCGCGCACGGCAAGGGCGAGACGGTGCTGCCGGAGGGCTTCAAGGTCCAGGGCGACAGCGACGCCGCGCGCGCGCTGGAGAAGGCGGGGTTCATCCTGCCCGAGGCCGACGCGGGCGCGGGGCCGACCAGCGAGACCACGGCGACCGAGGCCGGCGCGACGACGAAGCTGGTCATCCCGTTCGTCCCGCTGCCCAAGGACCCCGGCAGGAGCGTGCTGCAGCTGCCGCCGGTGCCCATCGCCGTCTCCCGCGCGAGCGGGGAGCTCGTCACCGTCTGCACCCGGCCGCACGAGATCGTGGTCGAGGACCCGATCGCCAACGAGCGGGATCCCAAGGTCAAGCCGAACCCGCCGCCGCGGCCGCAGCGGGAGGAGTGGGTGCTCGCGAAGCAGCTCGCGGCGGGCATCCTCATCGGCGCGGCGCTCGGGCTCGTCGTGGCCTGGCTGGTCCGGCGGTGGATGCGCCGGCCCCGCGTGGTGGCCGCCCCGCCGCCCAAGCTGCCGTGGGTCGCCGCGCTCGAGGAGCTCGAGGCGCTCCGGCGCTCGAGCCTGCTCAGCGAGGGCCGGACCGACGAGTACTTCGACCGCGTGAGCGACTGCGTGCGCAAGTACCTCGGCGCGCGCTACGGCTTCGACGGCCTCGAGACGACCAGCGACGAGATGCGCGCGCTGCTCGCGCGGGTGCGCCCGCCCGTGCCGGTGCTGCCGCAGATCGCGCGCTTCCTCGCCGACTGCGACCTCGTGAAGTTCGCGCGCCTCCAGCCGAGCGAGGCCGACTGCCTCGAGGCGATCGAGCGCGGCGAGGTCATCGTGCACCGCACGACCCCGCCGGCGGTGCGGCCCGAAGGGGGCGCCGGGGCCGGAGCCCCGCCCGCCGGCAAGGAGCCGCCGCCCGCTCGCGCGTCCGGCGCGCCCGGGGAGGCGCCGTGAGCCGCGCGAAGCGCGCGGCGCTCGCGATCGGGGCGACGCTTGTCGTCGCCGCGCTCGCGTGCGTCTACCCCTACCTCGCCCGCCGCGACGCGTGGGCGGGCGCGAGCTGGCAGGCGCCGTGGTTCTTGCTCGCGCTCCTCGCGGTGCCGGTCGTCTGGTACTGGGGCATCTTCGCGGAGGACGCGCGCCGGCCGCGGCTCCGGCTCGGCACGGTCGCGCCGCTCGCGAGCGGGCCGCGCGGCCTGCGCAGCCACCTGCGCGACCTGCCGGGCGTGCTCCGCGCCGTGGCGCTCGCGCTCCTCGTCCTGTCGATGGGTCGGCCGGTCAGCGTGCTCCGCGAGCAGCGCACGGACGACAAGGGCATCGACATCGTCGTCGCGCTCGACCTGTCGGGCTCGATGCGCGCGATCCTCGACGCGAAGGCGAGCGATCTGCCCGGCCAGCCGAGGCTGCCGCGCGGCAAGCGGCTGACCCGGCTCGACACGGCCAAGCTCGTCCTCCAGGACTTCATCGGCCGCAGGAAGACCGATCGCCTCGGCGTCGTCGTCTTCGGCAAGGCCGCGTACGTGCTGTCGCCGCCGACGCTCGACTACCACCTCCTGACGCAGATGGTGTCGCAGATGACGCTCAACGTGATCGACGGCAGCGCGACGGCGATCGGCGACGCGCTGGGCACCGCGGTCGCCCGCCTGCGCAGGAGCGACGCGCAGTCGAAGGTCGTCATCCTCCTGACCGATGGCGACTCGAACGCCGGGGCGATCTCGCCCGAGTACGCGACCCACCTCGCGACGTCGCTCGGCGTGAAGGTCTACACGATCCAGATCGGCACCGACGACGAGGTCGAGGTCGAGGACGGCGTCGATCTCTTCGGGCAGCCGCGCTACGTGCGCCACCGCTTCCCGGTGAACCCCGCGCTGCTCCACGAGATCGCGCAGAAGACCGGCGGCGAGTCGTACGTGGCGACCGACGCGAAGGCGCTGGCGGACAGCATGCACGACGTGCTCGACCGGCTGGAGAAGACCCGCTTCGAGGCGTCGAGCGCCGCGTACGAGGATCTCTTCCCGTTCCTGCTCCTGCCCGGCGTGCTCCTGATCGGGCTCGACGCGCTCCTGCGCGCCTGGCTGCTCCGGAGGTTCCCGTGAACTTTGCGGCCCCGTGGTTCCTGCTCGGGACGGCGTTCGCCGCGCTGATCGGCCTCCTGCTCATCCTCGGCGGCTTCGGCGTGGCGCGCGCGATCAAGCGCTTCGGCGACGAGGATCGCGTGAAGGCGCTCACCACCGCCGATCCGTCGAAGCGCCGCGCCTGGAAGGGCGTCCTCCTCGTGCTCGCGACGGCGCTCGCGTTCGTGGCCGCGGCGCGGCCTCAGTACGGCAAGGGCACGCGGCTCGTGCCGGCGACGAACGTCGACGTGGTGGTCGTGCTCGACTACTCGAAGAGCATGTACGCGCGCGACGTCGAGCCGTCGCGCATCTTCCGGGCGAAGGTCGAGGTCGCCCGCCTCATCAAGGATCTCGAGGGCGCGCGCTTCGGCGCGGTCGCGTTCGCCGGCGAGCCGATGGGCTTCCCGCTCACGGCCGACGGCGCCGCGATCGCTCAATTTTTCCGCCAGCTCGACCCGAACGACATGCCGATCGGCGGCACCGCGATCGCGCGCGCGCTCGACCAGGCGAACGACCTCCTGAAGCGGGATCCGAAGTCCGCCGAGCACAAGCGGATCATCCTGCTCGTCACCGACGGCGAGGACCTCGAGGGCTACCCGCTGAGCGTCGCCCAGGCGATCGGCGCCCAGGGCACGACGATCCACGTCGTGCAGATCGGCGGGCGCACGCCGGAGCCGCTCCCGGAGATCGGCCCGGACGGCCGCATCGTCGGGTGGCGGACCGATCGCCAGGGCAAGCCGCTCACGACCGAGCTGTCGCTGTCGGGCGAGCAGCAGCTCGCGTCGATCGCGCAGGCCACGCCGGGAGGGCAGATCATCCGCGCGGAGAAGGGGACCACGGGCATCGAGACGATCGCCGCGGAGCTCAGGCGGCAGATGAAGAGCGAGTTCTCGGAGCGGGTCGAGACGGTCTATGCGGACGTCTACTTCTACCCCCTCGGCCTCGCGATCCTGCTCCTCATCGCCGAGGTGTTCCTCAAGGACGCGCCGCGCCGGCGCTTCGTCGCGACGCGGCCCGAGGTCGCGCCGAAGCGCGCCGCGCTGCTGAAGGCGCGCCCGCGCGGCGCCGCGGCGGGGACGGCGGCGGAGGGCAGCGCGGGAGGGCAGCATGCCGCGTCGTGATCGCAAGCGGGCCGATGCGCCGCGCCGGGATCGCCGGCGGGCGGCGCTCTCCGGGTACTTCGCGCGCCACGGGCGCTTCATCGCGATCGGGCTCGCCGCCGCGTGCCTCACCGGCGCCGCGTTCTCGGCGGCGACGGGCTGCAGCGGGTGGGATCCGACGTCCCCGTTCGAGCGGAACGCGCCCGCGGTCGATCAGGCGATCCGCGAGCTCGACGCGGGCAACTTCGAGTCGGCCGAGCAGGCGCTCGCGAGCTACCTGGGGACGGGCCCGTGCACCGACGCCGGCATCGGGCTGCCCGACGCCGTGCGCCAGAAGCCGAACGGCTCGTTCGATCTCGGGCTGACGCTGTTCCACCTGGCCGAGCGCTACGGCCACCGGTTCGGCGACGAGGAGCTCGCGGACGGCGGGCCGGAGCAGGAGCAGAACGACGCGCTGCGCGGGATCGAGATCGACTGCGCGCTGATCCTGGTGAAGGCGATCGGCGCCGACCCGAGCGTGCCGGCCGACCTGCGGGCGCGCGCCCGCTACCTCGCGGGCAACCTCGAGTTCTTGCGGCGCAAGTACGAGGACGCCGTGACGTATTACGACCAGGCGCTCGCCATCATCCCCGGCATCTTCGAGGAGGCGGGGGGCGACGGCGTCGGCCGGGACGCGGCCTGGAACCGGGCCATCGCCCTGCGACGGATCCAGGAGCAGCAGGACGCCGCGCCGCCGGACGCCGAGCCGGACGCCGAGCCCGACGCGCCGCCGGACGCCGAGCCCGACGCAGGCGACGACGGCGGCGACCAGGACGCGGGCGACGACGGCGGCGACCAGGACGCGGGCGACGACGGCGGCGACCAGGACGCGGGCGACGACGGCGGCGACCAGGACCAGAGCCCGGACGCCGGCCCGCAGGATCAGCCGCCCGACGCGGGCCCGCAGGATCAGCCCGAGCCGCCGCGCGAGCAGCCCCAGGAGCAGCCGCCCACCGGGCGGCAGGACGATCGCATCCTCGACCAGCTCGAGGAGGCGCCGACGTACCAGGAGCAGGAAGCGAAGAGCAAGGCCGGGATGCGCCGCGGCCGCGCGATGGAGGACAAGTGACGCGCCCGCCGCGCTCCCCTGCCCCGCTCGCGATCGCCGCGCGCTTCCCTGCCCCGCTCGCGATCGCCGCCCCGCGCCTCGCGCCGCTCGCGACGGCGCTGCTCTTCGCGCTGCTCGCGCTGCTCGCCCCGCTCCGCGCGCGCGCCCAGCAGCCGGAGCTCTCGTCGCGCGCGAGCTCCACCGAGGTCGAGGTCGGCGAGCCGTTCACGGTCGAGGTCAAGGCGCTCATCGAGCGCGGCGGCGGCATGCCGTCCGACCCCGAGCTGCGCGTCCCGCCCGACCTCTCCATCGTCTCCGGCCCGAGCATCGGGACGCAGATGAAGACGCAGCTGAGCGGCGGCGTCATGACCACGCAGCTCGGGATCAGCGCGACGTGGCAGATCGTCGCGGACAAGCCCGGCCGCTACACGATCCCGGGGCCGACGATCGCGTGGAACGGCAAGCGCCTGACGGCGGCGCCGATCCTGATCAAGGTCGTGCCCGCGAGCGGGCGGCCGCGCCGGCCGAACAACCCGTTCCTGTTGCCCGGCGGCCCGATGCCGGGCTTTCCCTGGCCGTTCGGCGGCCCGGGCAGCCTCCTGGACGACGACGACGCGGTCGAGGACGAGCCCGAGGACCAGGCGCCGGAGCTCGCGATGCCGAGCGAGCCCGACCCGATCGTGTTCCTCCGCGCCATCCCCGACAAGACGACCGCCGTGGTCGGCGAGCAGGTCACCGTCTCGTTCTACCTCTACTTCCGCGAGAACGCGGAGATGAGCGAGCCCCGCGCCGCGCCCGCCGCGGACTTCCTCCGCCACCCGCTCCTCGAGGACCCGCGCCACGAGCGGCCGGTGTACACGCGGGTCGGCGGGTACCGCTACGCGGCCCGCCTCGTCGACAAGCTCGCGCTGTTCCCGCTGAAGGCGGGCGAGCTGCACACCGGCAGCATGCAGGCGCGCATCACGGGGCGGCGGATCGGCGCGCGCGTGCTGCGCGAGTCGAACGACGTGGTCGTCCGCGTCACGGAGCCGCCGCTCGCCGGCCGCCCGTCCGGCTACGTCCTCGGCGACGTCGGCCAGTTCACGCTCAAGGCGACGGTGCAGCCGCGCCAGATCGAGCAGGGCGGCTCGGTGGCCGTCACCGTGCAGGTCGCGGGCACCGGCAACTTCCCGCAGTCGCTCCGGGTGCCGGAGCGGACCGGCCTCGAGTGGCTCGATCCGGAGAAGCGCGAGTCGATCGAGCCGCGCGGCGGCGCGATCGGCGGCTTCCGGTCGTTCGGCTACGTCGTCCGCATCCAGGAGAGCGGCGCCGTGGATCTCGGGAAGATCGAGCTCCCCTACTGGAATCCGGCGCAGAAGCGCTACGTGGTCGAGAGCGCCGAGCTCGGCGTCGTCCAGGTGACCCCGGTCGCGCCGCCGGCGGCGTCCGCGCCGTCGTCCAGGGCGGCCGGCGCCGCGGACGGCGCCGCCGGCCGCGCCGAGCCGTTCGCCGGGATGCCCGGGCTGCGCGCGTCGCTCGGCCCGTACTCCCCGCCCGCGACGCTGCCCCTCGACGGGGCGCCGTTCTGGCTGCTCCTGGCCGCGCCGCCGCTGGCCGTCACGCTGTTCGGCGCGGGAGCTCGCCTTGCGCGCCGGGCGCGCGAGCGCCGCGCGGCGGGCGCCTCCTCGCCCGCCCGGCTCGCGGCGGTCGCGCTGCGCGAGGCGGAGGAGGCCGCCGCACAGGGCGACCTCGGGGCGACGGCCGCGGCGATCGAGCGCGCCGTGCACCGGGCGATCGAGTCCGCGACGGGCCTCCGCTCGCGCGGCGTCCTGCTGGCGGCGCTGCCGGGCGAGCTCGGCGAGCGCGGCGTCCCCGACGCGCTCTCGGCGCGCGCCTGCGAGGCGCTGGCCGCGTGCGAGGCGATCCGGTTCGAGCCGGCCGCGCGCGGCGGCAGCGCCGGCGCGGCGGCCGCCGCGGCGCTCGTCGAGGAGGGCCGCGCCGTCCTCACCGAGCTCGCCCGATGGAAGCCGACGTGAGCCGCCGAACGAGGCGCCCCCTCGCGGCCGCGCTCGCCCTCGCCGCGTGCCTCGCGTCGGCGCTGCCCGCGCGCGCGCAGCCGGCCGAGCCGCCCGAGGCGCTGTTCCAGCAGGGCACGGCGGCGCTCGGCCGCGGGGAGTACGGCGCGGCGATCGACACGTTCGAGCTGCTCGCCGACCGCGGCTTCGTGCACCCGGACGCGAGCTACAACCGCGGCCTCGCCTACGTCACGCGCGTCCGCGAGGGCGCCGATCGCCCCGGCGATCTGGGCCGGGCGGCGGCCGCCTTCGAGGAGGCGCTGCGGCTCCGCCCGGGCGACGCGGACGCGGATCGCGCGCTCGACCTCGTGCGCGCCGAGATCACCCGCCGGCGCTCGCGCCGCGCCGCGGACGCGGTCGACGCGCGCCCCACGCTCGACCGGGTCGTCGTCGGCCTCGCCTCGGAGCGCACCTGGGCGGCGGCAGCGCTCCTCGCGTCGCTCCTGCTCTCGCTGGGCGTGGTCCTGCGGCGCCGCCCGGCCGGCCCCGCGCACGTCGCGGGCAGCGTCCTCGCGCCGACCGCGCTCGTCGCGCTGCTCGCGCTGGTGCCGCTCACCTATGCGGCGCGGCACCTCCGCCTCACGACCCGGGCGGGCGTCGTGGTCGTGCCCGAGGTGCGGCTGCTCGACGAGGGCGGGCGCGCGCTGGCCGCCGCGGCGCAGAGCCCGATCCCGGAGGGAGCGTCGGTCGAGGTCGGCAGGAGATCGGGCGGGCTGGCGGAGGTCCGCTGGGGCGCGGCGGAGGGGTGGGTTCCGGCGTCGAGCATCCGGCTCCTCGCTCCATGAGCCGCGCCATCGTGTGCTAGGTTGTCCGCGTGTGGGTACGCCGCGCAGCCATTCGCCCCGTCCCCTCGTACGCTCAGGTGCCTGCGCGCGTCCTGTCCGAGATCGAGGATCAGCTCGCCGAGGATGACGACGACTCGCGCAAGCAGCTCGACGACGCGTTCACGCGCTTCGAGCAGACGCAGCCCGCGCTGGCCGACCGGATCTCCTCGGTGCTCTCCGGCCCGCTCGACGAGACGGCGCTCGCCCTCGGCTACTTCCTGACGCTGGCGATCTGGCTCGCCTTCGACGAGCTGTTCGGGCAGGACCTCGAGGAGGTCACCGAGACGGCGCTCACCGGCGTCGAGGAGTCGCTGAACCTGGACGAGCAGATCCGCCTCCACGACCCCGCGGAGGCGGTCGACTCGGACGACGTGATCGCGATGGAGCAGCCCGACGTCCTCGCGTTCGTGCAGGAGCACCTCGACGCGGCCCTCGAGGCGAACGCGCACGAGGTCGACGTCGACGACGTCCACGCGATCTACCGGGTGGTGCTGATCGAGGTGCTGGCGCTGAGCTACGCGGTGCGGCCGCCCTCGAACTGGGTGGCGCTCACGACGGAGTTCACGGCGTAGCGCCACTTGCCCGCCCCGCGCCGAGGACACCCTCGCCGGGGGCCTACGGTGGAGATCAGCGCGCGGAGAAGGTGGCGAGGAACGCGGGCATCTCGACGCTGCGGCCGTCGTCGAGGAGGACCGTGCGGCGCGGGGCGTTGATGGCGTCGAGCACGGCGACGAGCTCGCGGAACGGCGTCTTGTCGTCGCTGTGGAGCACGGCCTGATCGGCGCGGCGGTCGCTCGGGGCGCGGTGCTCGCCGCCCCGCTCCCACTCGCGCTGGATGGCGTCGCTGAGCTCTCGATAACGGATCGCGCTGACCCCCGCCGCGCCGATCTCGACAGCATGCTTGGGGACGCTCACCTCGCTCAGGACGGTCGCCCCCTGCTTCCACACGAGGTTGAACCTGTCCTCGCCGACGTGGACGTGCATCGTCTTGAGAGGCTCCTTCTGGCACTCCTCGCCGCACCCGGCGGCGGCAGGGGCCTCTGCGCTGGTCTTGAGACGCGAGCTCGAGACCCACACGGCGGTGATCAGGAGAAAGGCGATGGTCACCATCAGGAGATCGATGAACGGAATCATGTTGATATCGCTGTTCCTCGCCCGCCTCTCGCCACCGCCCACGTCGACGCCCGCCATGGCTGCCTCCTTGTGTGTTCGTGCCGTCGCGATGTGCGCTCGTGAGCCGCGAAGCGCCCCGGCTCCGCAACCGCGCTGCGACGTGGGGAACAGAGGACGGCGCGCCCTGAATGTTCCTGGAACGCACCGGGCCGAGCGGCGCATCCGTGCGGAGATACAGCAACGGACAACCGCGGAGAGGCACAGACACGCCAGGCCACCCCGCATCGCCTCCGACAGCCGCCCCCCGGGAGGACGGACGATCGCGGGCGCGCTCGTTGCGCCGTCCACTATTTCGGAGGCGCATCATTTTGCCGCCTCTGCAAATACAGCGCAACGCGTCATGCCTGGACCCTCGAACCGGGCGGCGTCTCAGGAAATTTTACAGAAACAACGCAAATTATCGCTGAATTCGCGGCTTCTTCGCCGACACGGCGGGCTACCGATGAGATTGCCCGATGGCGTCATCACCGCGACGCACCGTGCCGTCGTCGGCGCGTCATGACCGAGCTGTCCCTTGACAAACAATCCGTTATAACGGATGATAGGTCTACGGGTTGGAGGTAAGTCGGATGCGCCCCCAGAGTGCTCAAGTGATCGACTTGGAAGAGTACCGGCAACAGCGGCGGGTGGCTCGGAGCGAACGCGCGCTCGAGAACGACACGATGGCGTCGGGTAGCTCGTTGACCATGCCGGTCGCCCTCTGGTGGTTCCCCGTGTGGACGTGGATGCCGGTCTGGCAGCTGCGATGAAATCGGTCCGCCAGAACACGCCGCGCGCCCCGCTAGGGCTGATCGCCGGCGAGCGGTTCGAAGCCTCGTCGTCCGGGACGGGCTTCAAGAACGGGGTTGAAGCGCCCGCCGAGCCTGCGGAGAGCACCTCACCGCTCGCCGGGCCGCGCTCGCATCGCCGGCCGGACGACGCCGCCGACTTCGCGAGCGCCAACGCGAGCCGCGCGAGGGGGAACGGAGCGCCGAAGGAGCCGCCGCAGCGGGACGTGGACGAGACGTCCGACGAGGCCTGGGGCTACGAGATGGCCCCGCAGGACTCGTCCTCGGCGCTCACCGGCATCGTCGGCGCCAACCTGCGCCGCCTCCGGACCAAGCGCGGGCTCTCCCTCGAGCGGCTGGCGAAGGCGTCGAGCGTGAGCCGGGCGATGCTCAGCCAGATCGAGCTCGGCCAGAGCACGCCGACGATCAACGTGCTCTGGAAGATCGCCCGGGCGCTGGGCGTGCCGTTCTCGGCGCTGATCAGCGATCAGTCGATCGGCGGCACGGCGCTCATCCCGGCCGCGCGCGCCAAGGTGCTCACGTCGCACGACGGCTCGTTCACCTCGCGCGCGCTGTTCCCGTTCGATGTGCCGAGGACCGTCGAGTTCTACGAGCTCAAGCTCGCTCCCCTCGCCACCGAGCAAGCGGATCCGCACCCGCCGGGCACGCTCGAGAACCTCGTGGTGACGGCGGGAACGCTGGAGATGATCGTCGGCGCCGAGCGCCACCTGCTCGCGACGGGCGACGCGATCCTGTTCGAGGCCGACGTGCCCCACCAGTACAGGAACCCCACCAAGCAGGAAGTCATCATGTACCTGGTGATGACGTACGTCGAAAAGACCGGCTGACGAGAGCGAGCCGCCAGGGGGCCAGGAGCGCCGGGAGAAGAAGGGTCTCCTGGCGCTTCAGGAGTCCTGTCCATCGGTTCGTGCTTGCCCGGCGCCGGAGAGCGTCAGGCGCTGCGCCAGGGGCGCGCGATCATCGGTTCATGCTGGCGACGTTCGAGCCGCCCATGTTGCTCGTGCCGCTCGCGCCAGAGCCCATGCTCATGCCGGTGCCCATGCACATCATCATCGGCATGTTGCCGCACATCAGCATCATCGGCATGCCCATGCCCATCATCTTCATCATGGCATCACAGCGCTGGCGCAGCATGTCCATGTTCATGCCCTCCATGGGCATCACCTTGCAAACCATCCCCTCCTTATCCATCTCACAGGTCATCCGCGCCATCATCGGCATCTGACCCATCATCTGGGGCATCATCCCCATCATCTGGGGCATCATCCCCATCATCTGAGGCATCATCATCTGGGGCATCATCCCCATCATCTGAGGCATCATCCCCATCATCTGGGGCATCATCCCCATCATCTGGGGCATCATCCCCATCATCTGAGGCATCATCATCTGGGGCATCATCCCCATCATCTGAGGCATCATCTGAGGCATCATCATCTGAGGCATCATCCCCGCCATCTGAGGCATCATCCCCATCGACCCCGTCATCGGCATGCTCATCATCGGCATCATGGCGTTTCCTCCGCGATTTCGTGGTTACGTCTGCGTTCTAGGCTAGGCGCCGGCGAAGGTGGGAGCAAGCAACGCCACCGGTCCGCTCGACTTTTCCTCCGGTGGAGCAGACGTGTTGACGCCCTCGACAGATGCCGCGCCAATGGAACAGAGAGTCATCTGTCGACGCCAGACGCCCGGGCACACGAGCGCTGAAGAGATCGAGGCCGCAAGGCAAGCTCATCCGTGGCGCCTCGCACCGATCGATGGCCGTCGAGCGCTGGACACGCGCTCACCGCACGGGAAAACGCGGAGAGCCAATGCCGGCTCCTCACTATCCGACCCAAGGTGGTCGCGGACACGGTTCCGCTTTCGCCCGACGACCCACGGCGCCTGTCACCGACGGCGGGATCCCGACCTTTCGTCCCGGCTCAAGCGGCCTGGCGGCCGAGCTGGGGCTCGGCCGCGGTCGAGAGGTATCGCGCGAGCGCGTCGTCGAGCGCGGGGAGCAGGAGCCCCCGCCGGCTGCCCAGCGCGCTGTACCGCGGGCGCGCCGCGACGAAGCCGAGCGCGCTGCCCGGGCAGCGGACGAGGAGCGCCGCGGGAAGGCGCGCCAGCGCGGCGCTCCGCGCGGCGAGCTCAGCCCACGTCACCGCGTCGCGGTTCGACAGATGCCAGAGGCCGCCCTCGCCGTCGATCAGGAGATCGAGGGTCGCGTCGACGAGATCGGGTGTGTAGGTCGGCGTCACGATCAGGTCCTCGGCCGCGCTGAAGGGGCGGCCGTCGCGAAACGCGCGCAGGGCGGCGGCGACGAAATGGGCCTCGTCCCACGGGTCGATGAAGGCCGCCGTGCGCACCACCAGCGCCGTCGGGAGGATCGAGAGCACCTGTCGCTCGGCAGCGGCCTTGCTCCGCCCGTACGCGCTGAGCGGCCGCGCCGGGTCGGTCTCCACATAGGGTGTCGTGCCCGTGCCGTCGAAGACCTGATCGGAGGAGAACGTGACGAGCCGGACGCCGCGCTCGCGGCACGCCGCCGCGAGCACCGCGGGCCCGGAGGCGTTCTCGCGCGCGCAGCGGTCAGGCTCGATCTCCGCGTCGTCCACGCGCTCATAGCCCGCGGTGTTGACGACCGCCCACGGCGCGTGGCGCTCGAGGGCGCGCTCGACCGACGCGGGATCGGCGATGTCCATCTCGGCGCGGCGCAGCACGCGGTGCGGCAGCCCTCGGCGGGCGCACAGGCGCGCAAACGCCCTGCCGAGCATGCCCGCGGCGCCGGCGATCACGATCGGCCGCCCCTCGGGCTGCGCCGTCGGGCCGCCGGACGGCTCGACGCTCCCCGCGCCGTCGCGCTCCTCCACGCTGACCGCCGGATAGAGCAGCCGCTCCGGGCGGCGCCACCACCCCGGCGCCGAGAGCACCGGGTGGAAGAAGGGCTCGCCGCGCGCGAGCGCCCGGACGAGCCCGGCGAGCGCGGTCGGACGCGGCGCCTCGCCGCGGACGTCGAAGATGCCCGGCTCGTAGCGCCCGCGCGCGCTCATCACGAGGCTGTCCCAGTCGAACGAGCCGAGCAGCGCCCACACGGTCATCGCCCGCACGTCCGCGCCCGCCGCGCGCGCGGCCACCGCCGCGCGGTGCGCCTCGGCCAGCCAGCGGAGCTGCTCCTCGCGCGAGCCGCCCAGGTGCGCCTCCGTGATCGCGACAGGCCGCCGGTAACGCTCCCAGACCTCCAGGAGGCGCGGGAGATGCCCGCCCACGCCGCCGGCGAGCACGCGGACGGCCTCGACGTCGGCGTAGGCGTGCCGGCCGTTGCCGCCGTGCGCCCCCGGCGGATAGCGCTCGAGGCGCTCGTCGATGAACCGCTCGCTCGTGATGTAGTGATTGACGCCGAGGATGTCCGGAGGACACGGCGACGCGACGAGCGCCTCGAGCTCGCCTTCGGACACGCCCCACTCGAGGAGCTGGGGATAGAGCGGGTGATCCCGGTCCACTCGCCCCGTGAGCAAATCGAAGCTCAACCACCTGCGGTGATTCTCGTGCTGCGCCTGGTACGCGAGCAGCGGCGTGCTGAACGTCCGCCCGAGATCCTCTGTCTGCACGAGGCGCGCGCGCGGGGTGATCTCGCGGACGGCGCGCATGGCCGCGGCGATCGCGCGGCACTGCGTGAGGAGCGCGCGGAGGAAGGCGCGGCCATCCTGCCCGTGCGGGTACCAGTGGCCATAGAGGCCGGAGAAGCGCGCCGTGGTGAGCGGCTCGTTCACCGGCGTGTAGTCCTCGATCCACGGGTAGCGCTCGGCCACCGCGCGGGCGAAGCGCGCGAGCCCCTCGACGAAGCTCGGGTCGAGGAGGCTCGTCCGGGGTGGCCCGCTGCCGTGGTGGACGAGCCCCACGATCGGCCGCACGCCGAGGTCGCGCAGCCTCCCGAGGCGCGCGTCGGCCCACGCGAAGCGCGCGCGGCCGTCCGGCGCCGTGCGCTCCCAGAGCACGGGGTACCGCAGCGCCCGGATCCCGAGCTCGGCGAAGCGGTCGAGGTCGTCGAGCCGGCGCGCGTGGCCGCTCCAAACGAGCTGATCGTGGTACGCGTCGCGGACGCGGTTCACCGTGCACTCGACGCCGCCCCAGAGCTCGATCGCCGGCTCGCCGCCCTCGCCGGCCGGCCCGATCACGCCACCTCCGCGAGGGGCCGAGTGCCAGGCGCGCCCGTCAGCTTCGCGTAGAGGGTGAGGGCCTGGGCGACGACCTGATCCATGTTGTAGTAGCGGTACGTGCCGAGCCGGCCGGCGAAGTGGACGCCGCGCGTCGACCGGGCGAGCTCCTCGTACTTCCGGTAGAGCGCCGCGTTCTCCGGCCGCGGCACGGGGTAGTACGGGTCGCCGTCGCCCTTCGGGAACTCGTAGACGATCGTGGTCCGCGGGTGCGCCTGGCCGGTGAGGTACTTGAACTCGGTGACCCGGGTGTAGCTGTACTCGTTCGGGTAGTTGATGACCGGCGCCGCCTGGTACACCTCCTGGTCCTTGGTCTCGAACTTGAATTCGAGCGAGCGGTAGGGCAGCTTCCCGAAGCGGTAATCGAAATAGGCGTCGACCGGGCCCGTATAGATGACCTCGCGGTGCGGGACGACAGCGCAGATCTCGCGGTAATCCGTGTTGAGCAGGATCTTGATGCCCGGGTGGTCGACCATCCGCTCGAACATCCGCGTGAACCCGTGGAGCGGCATCGCCTGGTAGGTGTCGGCGAAGTAGCGGTCGTCCCGGTTCGTTCGCACCGGGACGCGCGCCGTCACCGAGGCGTCGAGCTCCGACGGGTCGAGCCCCCATTGCTTGCGCGTGTAGCTGCGGAAGAATTTCTCGTAGAGCTCGCGCCCCACCTTGCTGACGATCACGTCCTCCGAGGTGCGGATGCGCTCGCGCCGCTCGGCCCTCGAGGCGAGGAAGCCCTCGACCTCCAGCGCGTTGAGGCTCAGGCCGTAGAGGCCGTTGATCGTGTCGAGGTTGATCGGGATCGGCAGGAGCTGACCGTCGACCCAGGCGCGCACGCGGTGCTGGTAAGGGCGCCACTCGGTGAACTGCGACAGGTAATCGAAGACCTCCCGCGAGTTCGTGTGGAAGATGTGCGGCCCGTACCTGTGCACGAGGATGCCGGCGGCGTCGTAATGGTCGTACGCATTCCCGCCGATGTGCATGCGCGCGTCGCAGAGGAGCACCTTCTTCCCCGCGCCGCGGGCGAGCCGCTCGGCGAGGACGCACCCGGCGAAGCCGGCGCCGACGATGAGGTAATCGAACATGGCTCACCTCGCCGCCGCGGCCCGGCCGCGGCGCTCCAGGGCGCCCTCGAGGAGCCGCTCCATCCTGGCCCAGGTGGCGTCCCACGAGCGCTGCCCGAGGAGGTCGTCCACGCGCGCGAGCAGCGCGCCGCGCTCCTCGGCGAGGGCCGCCTCCACGGCGGCCACGAAGTCGCGGGGCGCGTCCGCGATGCGCACCACCCCGAGCTCGCCGTAGGGGTGCACCACGTCGCGGATCGACGTCGAGACGACGGGCCTGCCGCCGGCCAGGTACTCCGGCGTCTTCGTGGGGCTGATGAACCGCGTGGCCTCGTTCCGGGCGAAGGGCAGGAGCGCCACGTCCCAGCCCCCGAGGTACGCGGGCAGGTCTTCATACCGCTTCTGCCCCAGGACATGGATGTTCGGCGCGCGGGGCAGCGTCGCCGGATCGATCTTGGCCACGGGCCCCACCAGCACGATCTGCCAGGCCGGCCGCAGCGCGGCCACGGCGGCGAGGAGATCGAGGTCCATGCGCTCGTCGAGGACGCCGAAGAAGCCCAGGCGCGGCCTCGGGATCGCGGCCTGGTCCTCGGGATCCGCGCGGGAGGCGGCCCGCGCGCGGGCGAAGTGCGCGACGTCGACGCTGCTCGGGAACGCGTGCACGCTCGGGTGCAGCGCGCGCTTGGCCTCGTAGAGGCTCGCGCCGCCGGCGAAGACGAGATCGGCGCGGCGCAGGAGCTCCGCCTCGCGCTCCTTGAGCGCCGGGGGCGCCCCGGCGAACGCCGAGAGCTCATCCATGCAATCGTACACGATCGCCGCGGGCGCGAGGTGCCGAGAGAACGAGAGCGCCACCGGCGTGTAATACCAGAGCACGCAGTCGCTGATCGCGTGGCGCTTCATCATGCCGTCGAGGAGCTCGCGTTGCATGGCGGAGGCCCGGGGCGGCGCGGCGCCGGGGGGGAGGTGCGGAGTCGCGACGCAGAGGCCCTTGTGCTGGGTCGCCGTCTCCTCGAGGCGCGCGGGCGCGCCGTCGAACACCGGCTCTTCGAAGAAGAAGACCCGGCGCCGCCGCGCGCAGCGCGTGAGCAGGTGCTGCGGCCTCTGAAACACGAAGCTGAAACGCAGGTGCGAAAAGCAGATCACGTCCGGCTGCGGTCTCGCGCTCATCGGTCCCTCCCGCTCGCATCTCGGTGTGCACCTGGGTCGCATCCCGGGCTTCGAACAAGCGCTATTCAAGGAGCATGCCCGCAAGCGCGCCGCGGCGCGGCGTCAGCGCTCTTCGCGCGGAGCCGCCCGCGATTGCCGGTCGAGGGCGTGTCCATGTCGAGGAACAGGCCCGAGACCCCATTGCAGCTGGACGAGATGGGGGGGTCGGCCCACGCGCGGCAGCGCTCCAGGCCGGCCGGCGCCCCGGCGCGGCTACCCGCCGTCCTCGACCAGGGGATCGAGCACGCCCTCTGGCCGAGGCCCCTCGCGTCCTCGGAGCTCCAGGTAGTCGGGCTGCGGGTACCCGGCGACGCGGCCCCGCGTCGCGGCGGCGATCTCGTGGAGCGGGAACTTCGGGGTTCGATCCGCGTAGAGAAGCCCGTTCGCCTCCTGGTACGTGTCGGCGAACTGCGTGTAACAGAAGCCGCTGAGCAGCTCGACCGAGCGCACGGCCGCGAGCGGGCTCTCGTAGGCCCGGGCGAACGACCTCGGGTCGTTGTAGAGCGAATAGCCCCAGATACCCGGGGTGCCCTGCCGGAGCGCGATCCCGCCGAACTCCGACAGGACGATCGGGAGGTCGCTCACCCCGCGGTGGCCGTCGAGCACGAGGAGGCGCCCGCCGGGGCGCTCGCGCTGGAACAGCCGGGGCCGGACCTCCTCGGCGTGGTAGCGCCGCGCGATCCGCTCCGCGTCGGCGTCGTAGTCGTGGATCCCGATGATGTCGGTCGCGACGCTCTCCCAGCCGTCGTTGCCGACCACGGGGCGGGTCGCGTCGAGCGTCTTGGTGAGGTGATAGAGCGCCTCGACCCAGTGGCGCTCCCGGGCGTTGTCCGGCAGGTTCGGCACGCCCCAGGACTCATTGAACGGCACCCACGCCATGACGCATGGGTGGCTGTAATCGCGCTCGATCACGTCCGTCCACTCCCGCGTGAGGCGCTCGACCGACTGCGCGGTGAAGCGGTAGGCGCTCGGCATCTCCTCCCAGACCAGCAGGCCGAGCGTATCCGCCCAGTAGAGATAGCGCGGGTCCTCGATCTTCTGGTGCTTGCGCACGCCGTTGAAGCCCATGGCTCGCGCGAGCTCCACGTCGCGCCGGAGCGCGTGATCGTCCGGCGGCGTCATCCCGGTCCCGGGCCAGTAGCCCTGATCCAGCACCATCCGGAGCGGGAGCGGCCTCCCGTTGAGCACGACGCGATCGCCCTGGATCGCGATCGAGCGCAGCGCCGTGTAGCTCCGGACGCGGTCGAGCACCTCCCCGTCCCGGCCGAGGAGCTCGAGCTCGGCCTGGATCAGGATGGGGCACTCGGGGCTCCACAGGAGGTGGTTCCGGAAGTCGTCGATCCCCGGATCGGAGAGCGCGATGCGCCGGTGCGCCTCGCCGGCGACGATGGCGTACGTGTCGTCGGCGAGCAGCGCGTCGTCGCTGTGGAGCCGAACCCTGAGGCGCAGGTCGTCGCGCCGCTCCCCAGCGATCCTCACGTAGCAGTCGATCTCCCATCGCGTGAGGCTCGACGCCCAGCGCACCGCCCCGATCGACGTCCTCGGCACGCGCTCCAACCAGACGGTCTGCCAGATCCCGGTCGTGCGCGGATACCAGATCGAGTGCGGCTCTCGCTGCCAGTCCTGCTTGCCGCGCGGCTTCGCCAGGTCGGAGGGGTCGTCCTCGGCGCGGACGACGATCTCCTTTGCCCCTTTCGCGCCGAGGACGTCGGTGATGTCGACGCAGAACGGCGTGTAACCGCCGATGTGGCGCGCGACCACGCACCCTTCCACCCAGACGGTGGCCTCGTAGTCGACGGCGCCGAAGTGCAGGACCAGCCGCTCGCCGTCGCGGAGGTCGGGCGCCTCGAACGTCCGCCGGTAGAAGCAGGCGCAGTAAAACCCCATCTCCCCGACCCCGCTCTGCTCCGTCTCCGGCGAGAACGGGACGTCGATGACGCGATCCCACACGACCTCGGCGGGCCTCCTCCACCTCGCCTGCGGATCGAGCGCGAACGCCCATGTCCCGTTCAGGGAGGTCCACCCGGCGCGCCGGAGCTGCGGCCTCGGATATCCGTGCGCGCGGCCGCCCGCGCTCGACAGCTCGTCCTCCGCGGCGTGTCGCTCCTTCGCTCGCCTCGGTGCCATCGCGTGACGCCTCCTCCCTCCGCACGAGCCGCCGGACCGAACCGCGGAGTCGCGGCGCTCCTCGTCAGGCGCTGGATGATGCCCGTGCGCACGGCGCAAGTCCAACCGCTCCACTCAAATAGGCCCGCTGCATCGCCCGGCCTGTCCCCCCGTCGACCGGATATCAAAGCAAACCCCACTTTTCCTGTTCACGCCAACCTCCCTTTCCCAAACACGCTCACTCGGCCCGCTCGTCACCACGGTAGGCCCGAGGAGGGGGCGTTCGTCGCGCGGTGTTGGGGACGGGCCCCCCGGATCGACGATCGGCCGATGCCGCCCCCCCCGCCCGCGCTATCATCGCGGCGCCTCACCCGAGCAGCCCGGCCCCTCGCTGCATGTCCTCGCCCCCTCCCGCGTCCACCGCGCCCGCCTTCGCCGAGATGACCGTCGGCGCCCACCGGCTCGCGCTCCTCAAGGACGGCGCCCAGACCTACCCGGCCATGCTCGAGGCCATCGCGCGGGCCCAGCGCACGATCTGCCTCGAGACGTACATCCTGCGGGACGATCGCACCGGCCGGCGCTTCGCCGAGGCGCTCATGGACCGGGCGGCGGCGGGCGTCGAGGTGAGCGTGCTCTTCGATGCCTGGGGCTCGTCCGTCTCGTCATCGTTCCTCGACGGGCTCCGCCGCGCCGGCGTCCGTCCCCTCGCCTTCCGCCCCCTCGAGCTCTCGGCCCCCTTGGGGAAGGTGGCCCGCCGCGACCACCGCAAGGCGCTCATCGTCGACGGCTCCGTCGCCTTCACCGGCGGCCTCAACATCTCCGACGACTACGCCGCCCCGGAGGACGGCGGCGCCGGCTGGCGCGACACCCACCTCCGGCTCGAGGGCCCCGCCGCGGCCGAGCTCCAGTACTTCTTCCTGCGCACCTGGCAGCGCGCCGGCGGCGCCCCCACCGACGATCAGCGCTACGGCTACGCCGAGCGCAGGCCCGACCCCGCCGTCCAGATCATCAGCAACGACCTCCCTCGCCGCAGGCACCGCCACGGCATCCGCGACGCCTACCGGTACGCCATCGAGCGCGCCCGGCGCCGGATCTTCATCACCAACGCCTATTTCCTGCCGCCGCTCCGGGTCATCCACGCGCTCTCCGCCGCCGCGCGCCGCGGCGTCGACGTCAGGATCATGGTCGCCGGCACCACCGACGTGCGCGCGGTCCTGCTCGCGTCGCGCACCATCTACGGCCACCTCCTCGACGCCGGGGCCCGCATGCTCGAGTGGCGCGGCCGCGTCCTGCACGCCAAGACCGCGGTCATCGACGGCGTCTGGTCCACCGTCGGCTCCACGAACCTCGACAGCCAGTCGCTCCGCATGAACCTCGAGGCGAACGCCGTCATCTCGCACCGCGGGTTCGCCGGCGCCATGGAGCGGATGTTCGCCGACGACCTCGCCCACTGCCGCGAGATCACCGCCGCGCGCTGGGCCCGGCGCCCGCTCTGGGAGCGGGCGGCCTCGTGGACAGCCTACCTCGCGCGCGACTGGCTCTGACCCCGGCGCGCTCGTTCGACGACGTACCACGTCGTTCCACGTCGTTTCACGTCGTTCCACGTTTCGCCCGGCCCGCGCGCCCCGCCGCGCTCGCCGGCGGGTGCTATCGTTCGGTATGTCCGACTTCCGCCGCTTCCGCGGCACCGAACGCTACCTCACCAACGAAGCGCTCGAGGCCGCCGTCAACTGCGCGCTGGTCCTGGAGCGGCCGCTCCTCGTCAAGGGAGAGCCCGGCACCGGCAAGACGCTGCTCGCCGAGGCCATCGCGCAGAGCCTGTCCGCCGAGCTCATCCCCTGGCACGTCAAGAGCACCACGCGGGCCCAGGACGGGCTCTACGTCTACGACACCGTCCAGCGGCTCTACGACGCGCGCTTCGGCGACGGCGACGTGCGCGACATCCGCCGGTACATCAAGCTCGGCCCCCTCGGGAGGGCGTTCAGCGCCGACAGGCGCGTCGTGCTCCTCATCGACGAGGTCGACAAGGCCGATCTCGAGTTCCCGAACGATCTCCTCCACGAGCTCGATCGGATGCGCTTCCGCGTCGCCGAGACCGGGGACGAGATCGTCGCCCGGGAGCGGCCCGTCGTGATCATCACCAGCAACAACGAGAAGGAGCTGCCGGACGCCTTCCTGCGCCGCTGCGTCTTCCACTTCATCGATTTCCCGGAGCCGGAGCTCATGCGGGACATCGTCCGCGTCCACCACCCCGAGCTCGATCGGGCGCTGGCCGATCAGGCGATGCAGGTCTTCTACGAGATCCGGAAGAACAGCCGGATCCGGAAACGGCCCTCGACGAGCGAGCTCATCGACTGGATCGCCGTGCTGCGCAGGGCGGGCGTGAGCGAGGTGAAGCTCGACAAGACGCTGCCGTTCCTCGGCGCGCTGCTCAAGAAGGAGCAGGACCTCGCGGCCCTGGCCGATCAGCTGGCCGGCGGCAAGCGGTACCGGTCGTAGCGATGTTCGTCGAGTTCCTCTACGAGCTCCGGGCCCGCAAGGTCCCGGTCGGCGCCCAGGAGGCGATCGGCCTCGCGCGCGCGCTCGCCGCGGGCCTCCACGAGAGCTCGCTCGACGGCTTCTACCACGTCGCGCGGGCGCTCCTGGTCCACTCCGAGGCGCACCTCGACGACTTCGACCTCGCGTTCGCCCAGCACTTCCGCGGCGTGCACGTGGAGGCCAAGGCGATCGCGGAGGAGCTCCTCTCGTGGCTCCGGGATCCGGTCAAGATGCGCGCCCTCTCCGAGGAGGAGAAGGCGATGATCGAGGAGCTCGACCTCCCGGAGGTGCTCCGGCGGTTCGAGGAGCGCCTCCGCGAGCAGCGGGAGCGCCACGACGGGGGGAACCGGTGGATCGGGACCGGCGGCACGTCGCCGTTCGGCCGCGGCGGGTTCAACCCGAGCGGCATCCAGGTCGGCGGCTCCGCGGGCGGGCGGAGCGGCGCGGTGCAGAACGCCGACGCGCGCCGCTACCGGCCTTACCGCAGCGATCTCACGCTCGACGTGCGCCAGATCGAGGTGGCGCTGCGCAAGCTGCGCGCCTTCGCGCGCGAGGGCGGCGAGCGCGAGCTCGACGTCGAGGCGACGATCGACGCGACGGCCAGGAACGCGGGCGAGATCGAGATCGTCACGCGGCCCCCGCGCCGGCCGAACACGCGCGTGATCCTGATGATGGACGTGGGCGGCTCGATGGATCCCAGCGCCGCGCTCGTGTCGCAGCTGTTCAGCGCGGCGAAGCGCGCGACGCACTGGAAGGAGCTGAGGAGCTACTACTTCCACAACTGCGTCTACGAAAAGGTCTACAAGACCGAGGGGCTGCAGGAGCCCGTGCCGGTGCGCGAGCTCCTCCGCGAGTGCGGCAAGCAGCACAAGCTCGTGATGGTCGGGGACGCGTCGATGGCGCCGTACGAGCTGCTCGGCTCGTCGGGCTACGGCGGCGCCTCGCTCGACGCCGACGCGCGGCTGCCCGGCGTCGCCTGGCTGATGATGCTCCGCGAGCATTTCGACCGCGCCGTGTGGCTGAACCCGGACGGGATCGGCCCGTACCCCCACCCGACCATCGACGCGATCAAGGGCATCTTCCCGATGTTCGCGCTCACGCTCGAGGGCCTGGGAGAAGCCGTCTCCGAGCTCGTCCGCGGCCGCGGCCGCGGCTGAGCCGGCGCGGCGCGCGGGCGCGGGTCGACGGGCGCGTCAGCGGGCCGCGCGCCTGAACACCTCGGCCGTGGTCGACGCCACCAGGGCGCGGTCGAGCCAGCCATCGAGCTCGCGCTCGCTCCTGCACGACGCGATCTTCGCCGCCGCCGACTTCGTGAGCCGCAGCCCTCGCCGATCGAGGACGCGCCGCAGCGCGTCGCGCTTGCCCTCGAGGATCCCTTCCTCGCGCCCCTCTTCGCGCCCCTCTTCGCGCCCTTCCTCGCGCCCCTCTTCGCGCCCTTCCTCGCGCCCCTCTTCGCGCCCTGCAGCCAGCACGGCGTCGAGGTCCTCGTAGCCGCGCCGCTGGAGCAGGTTGGTCAGCGTGGCCTTCTCCGCCTCGCTGCGATCGTAGAGCGCCTCGACCGGGAACGCGTTCTTCAGGATGCCCGGCGCGCTCAGCCGCTGCCCGGGGAGCACGACGCGCATCTTCCGTCGGTGCTCGTGCACCTCGACCCGCCGTGGAC
Source organism: Sorangium sp. So ce836 (assembly GCF_028553905.1). Lineage (NCBI taxonomy): Bacteria > Pseudomonadati > Myxococcota > Polyangiales > Polyangiaceae > Sorangium > Sorangium sp. So ce836. The sequence goes on from NZ_CP102233.1 coordinate 10,767,720, forward strand.
CGTTGAGGCGCACCACCCACACGAGCTTCGTGCCGGCCGCGAGCAGGTCGCCGATCTTCTTCGAGAGCTCCTCCTCGTCCTGCCCCACGTCGGCGTACTCGATGGCGAGCTCCGGTACCCCCTTCACCCAGCCGGGCCGGTCCGGCACGTTCCCCACCGCCACGTCCGGCGCCCGGAGCGTGCCCGGCCCCAGGGAATAACCCGTGTCCACGCCCGCCTCCTTGACCGCCGGATCCCAGCCGACGACCGAGCTGCCCAGGTGGTTCGGCCCGGAGCCTCGCCCGCCCGTGGGGGCGCAGTACACGGGGTGGCCGTTCGACAGCTCGTACGGATCGCCCGAGCGGAGGTGCTCCGGCCGAAACGGGCCGCGTTCCGCCGGACGGCGCCTGGCCTGCATGGACATGAGAGGACGATAGCACGCGGGCGGCGCGCCCCGGCGAGGCGGCGCTCCCGGCCACGGGCCCGGCCGGCGCCCCCGGCTACTGGTTCGGCAGCCACATGCGGAACGCCGTGCCCGTGCACCGGCCCGTCGTCGCCGTGATATCGCCGCCGTGCGCCTCGATGATGACCCGGCTCAACGCGAGCCCGAGGCCGGTCCCCTTCACCTTGGCGGTCACGAGCGGCTCGAAGAGGTGGTCGACCACGCAGGGGTGGACGCCGGGGCCGTTGTCCTCGACCTCGAGGTACGTGCGCTCGTCGCCTCGCCACGCGCGCGTGACGATCGAGCCGCCAGGGGCGTTGTCGAGCGCCTCGATGGCGTTGAGGTAGAGGTTCGAAAAGACGCGCTCGAGCAGGATGGGATCGCACAGGAGCGTGAGGTCGGCCGGCGCGACGGCGACCTCGAACCGGACCGCCGTGGGCAGGACCAGCGCGTGCCGGGCGCTCTCGATGAGCTTGCCGACATGCGCCGGCTCGCGCCGCAGCGGCTCGCCGCGCGCCAGCCCGAGGACGCTGCCGATGACCTCGTGCGCCTTGCGGATCTCGCACGTCACCCGGTCGAGGTGGCGCAGCAGGCGAGGCCGATCGTCGAGGTCGCGCTGCGCCAGGTAGAGCGACGACTCCGCGACCGCGAGGGCGTTGCGCAGCTCATGGGCGACGCTCGCACCAACCGCTCCCGCCGCGGCGAGGCGCGCGGCGCAGCATTCGGTCTCGTGACCCTCTTTTGCCATAAAGCGGACCGCAGCGTAGCCGATCCGCGGGCGATCGCCCGCGCGCTCCGCGGGCGACGCGACGACGTCACCCGGAGGATCTTTGCGGTGCGACCGTCCCGGGCCGGCTCACTCGGCGTCCGCGGCGAGCGCGAGGGACGGCGCCGGCGCCGGGGCCGATTTGACGCGGCGCGCCCGCTCGAGGTCGAAGAGCGAGAAGCGCTCGCCCGCGGCGGCGCCCGACGGCGCGGCGCGGCCGAACAGCTGAAGCCGCACGGCGCGGTGCGGCGGCGGCGTGATCGCGCCCGGCGCCTCTCCGGGCTCGCCCGCGATCACCGCCGCGACCTCGGAGGATTTCACCGCCCCCGAGCCGCGGATGTCGACCTCGACCTCGAGGGCGACGAGATCGCCGACGAGCCCCGCTTGCGCGAGCGCCGAGAGCACGTCGGGCCCGCCCACCTCGGCCCGCACCAGGTACTGGCGCACGTCGACCATCTTCGCGAGCCGCTCGATCTCCCGGCGGATCGGGAGCGACGCGGCCGAGAGGGCGGCGCTGCAGCGGGCCGCGAGGACCGCCTCGGCGTCGGCGCCGATCGCCGAGCGCGCGAACGCGAGCGCGTAGCGCGCGCCGGCGATCAGCTTGCTCAGGGCGGGGTCTTCCGGGCCGAGCTTCACGGCGCCGCGGAACACGAGCCCGCGGGGGCTCGCGGCCGACATCGAGGCGACGAGCGCCTCGAGCGCGGCCGGGTCGAGGTCGCGCTCGAGGCGGAGGTCGACGTACTCGTCGAGGCTGATGACGCCGAGCGAGAGCGCCGGCGAGAACGTCATGTCGGGCTTCGGGTGGAAGCCCGCGGTGTAGGTCATCGGCGCGCCGACGCGCCGGAGCACGCGCGGCAGCTCGCGCACGACGTCCAGATGGCCGAGCAGCGCCATCGGGCCGGTCTTCTCGAAGCGGAAGCGGTAACGGAAGCCGCCGCGCCCCTTCGGCGCGGGCCCGCGCGGCTTCGCGCGCGGGGGCGCCGCGGCCTCGGCGCGGGCCGGATCCTCGGCGCTCTCGCGCGGGAGCTCCGCCTCGCCGGCGGGCGGGGACTCCGCTTCGACGAGGTGCGCCGGCCCGGCGGGCGAGCTGGCGGCGGCAGCCGATGGCGGCGCGGCGCCTGCCGGCGGCGGGGCGGCCGCGTCGGTGAGCACCGGCAGCGAGCGCTTGTGGGCGCCGAGCCGGTCGAGGAAGGTCAGCCGCTCCTCGCGCATCTGCGTCATGTCGCAGGCGACGCCGCAGTCGTAGCAGACGAGCCGCCGCGTATCGGCGCTGGCGTCCTCGAGGTTCGTGTGGTGCACGAACGTGCCGGCGACCTTGCCGCACGGCGGGCTGAGGCGGCTCTGGAGCGCCTTCCTGTACTCCCGCGCGAGGAAGCCCTCCTCGAGGCCGACGTCGATGTGATCCCACGGCAGCCGCGCCGTCACCGGGAGGGTGCCGAGGTACCTCGCCCGGTCGACGCCGAAATGCGAAAACGCCTCCTCCCACACGGACAGCTTGAGCTGATCGTCCCACGAGTCGAAGCGGGCGCCGCTGCGCCACGCGCGCTCGAGGACGTCGGCGAGGGGGCGGTCGCCGCGGGCGAAGATGCCCTCGAGGACGCTGGCGTGGGCCTCGTGCGTCTTCAGCGTGACGGCGCGGTACGGCCGCACCGTGTCCTTGAGCAGCTGCTGCTTGCGCCCGACCTCGGCGAGCGTGTCCATCGCCGCCCACTGGAACGGGGTGTGCGGCTTCGGCACGTGGGTCGAGACGCTGACGGTCACGTCGACCGGCTTGCCCTTGCCGGCCGCCCTCCGCCCGGCGCCGGCCGCGCGGGCGCCCGTCTCGACGATGCCGCGCACGTCCTCGTCGGTCTCGGTCGGGAGGCCGATCATGAAGTAGAGCTTCATCTTGCCCCAGCCGCGGCTGAACACGCGCTCGGCCGTCTCGAGGAGCTGCTCCTCCGTGACGTTCTTGTTCACGACGTCGCGCATCCTCTGGGTCCCCGCCTCGGGCGCGAAGGTGAGGCCCGTGGCGCGCACGCGCTTGAGCTCGTCGAGGAGGTCGGGCTCGAGCCCGTAGGCGCGCAGCGACGAGACGCCGAGCGAGATGCGCTCCTTCGTGAGGCGCTCGGTGACCTTCTTGACGAGCGGCGAGATGCACGAGACGTCGGCCGTCGACAGCGCCGTGAGCGAGACCTCGTCCTGGCCGGACCTCTGCACCGCGCGCATCACGGTGTCGACGATCTGCTCGGGATCGCGCTCGCGGACCGGGCGGTAGATCATGCCGGCCTGGCAGAAGCGGCACCCCTCGGTGCAGCCGCGGGCGATCTCGATCGACATGCGGTCGAAGATGGCCTCGGGGCCGCCGGTGGGGCTCTCGTCCGGGAACGGGTAGCGGTTCAGGTCGACGAGGGCGCGGTCGACGGGGAACGGGATGCCGTCGACGAGCGGGCGGTCGACGACCTCGAGGCCGGTGTCGGGGTCGAGCCGGGTCGCGTAGAGCGAGGGCACGTACACCGCGCCGAGGCGCGCGATCGCGATGAGCCGCTCGCGCCGCGGCACGCCCTCGCGCTTCAGCCGGGTCCACGTGAGGGCGACCTCGGTCGCCTTCTCCTCGCCGTCGCCGATGACGAGGGCGTCGAGGAAGGGGGCGATCGGCTCCGGGTGGGTCGCCGTCGGGCCGCCCGCGATGACGATCGGGTCGTCCTCGCCGCGGTCGTCCGCGCGCAGGGGGACGCCGCCGAGGTGCAGCATCGTGAGGATGTTGGAGTAGGTGAGCTCGAACTGCAGGGAGAAGCCCACGATGTCGAAGTCCCGGAGCGGCCGCGCCGACTCGAGCGAGACGAGCGGCAGCCCGCGCTCCACGAGCTGCGCCTCCATGTCGATCCATGGCGCATAGCAGCGCTCGGCCAGCGTGCGCGGGTCGTCGTTCAGGAGCTTGTAGAGGATCTTGAAGCCGAGGTGGCTCATCCCGATGTCGTAGACGTCGGGGAAGGCGAGGCAGACGCGCGCCTCGACCGACGCCCAGTCCTTCACGACCGAGCCGACCTCGCCGCCCGCGTAGCGCGCGGGCTTCTCGACCTGATCGAGAAAGGAGGCGTACGGGTGGTCGGCGAGCAGGGGGAGGCTGTCCATGGCGCCCCGGCGCGTAGCATGGCCGGCGCGCGGCGGCACCCGCGGGCCCTGGGCTCCGGAGGAGACGGGCGCCCCCGACGGGCTCGGCCATGTGTGCGCCCGCCGCCGCCGCCGCCCGCCGGCCGGGCTGGCGCCGCGCGTCGCGGCGTTGGCCGAGCGTCCGCCGGCGGCGGAGCAGCCCGCGGCCCCGCGCCGGCCGGCGGCGGTTGTGCAAGCCGTTGTGCAACGCCGTTGTGCAACGGGACAGAGGCGCTTGCACCAATCGCGCAGCGCGCGACCGCTCGTGAACGCCGTCGCGCGGCGACAAGGCCGCTCTCCGGCGCCGCCGGGCGTGGCACGCGAGCTGCCATGAAGCCGAGCGAGCCCGTCATCACCCCTTCTTCCACGCTCCCAGGCTCACGGAGGTTCCTCGATGCTTCGTTCATCCGTTCGCTCGCTGTTCATCGCCCTCGCTTGCCTCGCTGCCTTCGCGCTCTCGTCGGCGTCCGCGCGAGCGACGTGCCGTATCGAGCCGTTCGGCGACTCGATCACCCAGGGAGTCGGCTCGGCCGTGGGCGGCTATCGCTACGCCCTCGTCACGTGGCCCCCGCTCGTCGGCGGGAGCCCGCTGGCGATCCAGATGGTCGGGGCGCAGATCGATACGACCTTCCCCGGGCTGGTCCTGGCCAACCAGCACTACCACTCCGGGGTCCCGGGCTGGAGGAACGACCAGCTCGCCGCGGTGGCCGGGGCCCTGCCCGCCTACCCCGTCTACCCGGGAGGCCTGCCGCCGAACATCGTCCTCGTGCACGCCGGCACCAACGACATCCACCAGGGCGCGACCGCCAGCACCGCCGCTTTCCGCTTGCAGCAGCTGCTCGTCGCCCTGTCCACCAAGTACCCGGCCGCGAAGATCATCGTCGCGAAGATCATCCCCTTCGGGCTGCAGCCGGAGCACGTCGTCAGAAACCAGGTCGTCGTGCAGTACAACAGCGCCATCCCCGGGATCGTGACCAACCTCAACGCCTTTTATCCGCCGAGCAGCCCGAAGTTCTTCATCGCCGATATGCACGCTTATTTCCCCACGAACCACCTCTGGCCCGACGGGATCCACCCGACCGACCAGGGCTATTACGAGATGGGGGTGCGCTGGAGCATGTCGATCCAGGCCGTCGCCGGCCTGGCCGGCTGCTGAGCGCGCGCCTCGCGGGGGCGCCCGCCGCTGGGCGCCCCGCCGGCGGACGTCCGGGAAGAGCCACGCGACGGTCGCTCCCGGCCCCTCGTTCGAGGGTATCCTCGCCCGGGTGAGCATCCCCCCCCGACACCCCCGCTCGAGCGCTCCTCCGGCGCCCCCGGCCGGGGCGGCCGTCGCCCCGCTCACGCTCGCCGTGTTCGCGGGGGACGAGCTCGTCGTCCACGCCCTGCCGGCCGAGGGGCGCGTCACCATCGGCCGCTCCAGCGAGAACGACATCTGGATCAACCACCCTTCCGTGTCGCGGCGCCACGCCGTGCTGCACCTCGATCCGCCGCTCCGGCTCGAGGACCTGGGCGGCGCCAACGGCACCTACATCCGCAGCGCGCGGGCGCCCGTCGCGCCCGGAGAGGACACGCACCCGCTCCAGCCGATCTCGCGGCAGACGGTCGAGGTCGCCGTGGGCGACAGCATCACCCTCGGCACCGCGATGCTCTCCATCCGCCGCGATCCGCGTGAGGCGGCCGCCGGCCCGCCGCTCCTCACGGGCTCGGGCATCGTCGTCGGCGCCCCCGTCATGCGTGCCCTCCACGAGCAGGCCGCCCTGATCAGCAGGAGCCTGATCAGCGTCCTCTTGCTCGGCGAGACCGGCGTGGGCAAAGAGGTCCTCGCCCGGGCGATCCACGACAGCTCGCCGCGGGCGTCCAGGCCGTTCCTGGCGCTCAACTGCGCGGCGCTGTCGGAGTCGCTGCTCGAGAGCGAGCTCTTCGGCCACGAGAAAGGCGCGTTCACCGGGGCGACCGAGGCCCGCCCGGGGCTGTTCGAGGCGGCCGCCGGCGGCACGGTGTTCCTCGACGAGGTGGGCGAGCTGCCCCCGTCGACGCAGATCAAGCTCCTGCGCGTCATCGAGGCGCGGCAGGTGCTGCGCGTGGGCGGACGCGCGCCGCGCAGCATCGACGTGCGCTTCGTCTCGGCCACCAACCGGGATCTCGAGGCGGAGATGGAGCGCGGGGCCTTCCGGCAGGACCTGTTCTTCCGCCTGAACGGCGTCGCGCTGACGATCCCGCCGCTCCGCGAGCGCGTCGCGGAGATCGGCCCGCTCGCCCAGGCCTTCGCGGACAGCGCCTGCCGGCTGATGGACCGCCCTCGGCCGCCCGCCCTCTCCGCCGCGGTGCGCTCGGCGATCGAGCGCTACCCGTGGCCCGGCAACGTGCGGGAGCTGCGCCACGTCGTCGAGCGCGCCGTGGTGCTGTGCGCGGGGGAGACGCTGCTCCTCGAGCACCTGCCCGACAAGCTGAGGGCCCGAGGAGAGCAGAGGCCCGCGCCCGGCCCGGCGGGGACCGCCGGAGACGCCCGCGCCAGCGCGGACACCGGCGGCGCGGCGCGCGAGCGGCAGCGGCTCGACGCGGAGGCGCGCGAGCGCGAGCGGATCATCGCCGCCCTCGAGGCCTGCGGGGGCAACCAGACCCACGCCGCCGCGCAGCTCGGGATCTCGCGGCGCACGCTCATCAACCGGCTCGAGGCCTTCTCCCTCCCGCGGCCGAGGAAGAGGACCTAGCTCGTCGCGTCCCTGGTGTGACCGCACGCCAGGCTCTGTTACGTTCGCCCGCGTGCTCCCCGGGAAGGGCGTCCTCGCGCAGGCCATCACCGCCGTTGCCGTGGTCGTCGCGGTCACGGGAGGGGTCGCGCTCGCGGCGCCGCCCGCCGAGGCGCCTCGGGCCACGCCCGCCGAGGCGACAGGCGTCCCGGATGCGGCCAGGGCGCGCGCCCATTTCGAGCAGGGCGTGGCGCTGCTCGGCGCGAGCGACTGGGCCGCCGCGCTCGGCGAGTTCCTCCTCTCTCGGCGGTTCTACCCGACCCCCAAGGCGACCAACAACGCCGCGGTCTGCCTGCGCGAGCTCGGGCGCTTCGACGAGGCCCTCGAGATGGTCGAGTCCCTGCTCGCCGAGTTCCCGGCGCTCTCGCCCGAGATGCGGATCGCGGCGGAGAGCGAGGCCGAGCGCCTGCGCGACCTGGTCGGAGCGGTCGCCATCGAGGGCGCCGAGCCCGGCGCGACGCTCCTCGTCGACGGGCGCCGCCGCGGCGAGCTGCCGCTCCGCGCTCCGCTGCGCCTCGACGCGGGCAGCCACCGGATCCGCGTCGTCAAGGAGGGGCTCGAGCCCTTCGAGGCGACCGTCGAGGTCGAGCCTCGCCGGACGGCGCGCCTCGACCTGCGCCCGCGCGCGATCGCGAGCGCGCGCGGCGGGAGCGAACCGGGGATCGAGCGACGCGGGGGGGCGCCCGCGCAGGAGCGCGACCCCCGCGCGCCGGAGAGGAGCGCGCGCTCGCGCTTCACGATCGAGCTCGCGGGCGCGGCGCTCGTCACCCCGACCTTCGGCGGCGCCATCGCGGGCGCATGCGGCGAGGGCTGCTCGCGGTCCCCTGGTCTGGGAGGCTACGCCGCCGTCCGCGGCGGCGTGCGGCTCGCCCCCTGGCTCGGCGTCGGCCTCGCGCTCGGCTACCTCGCGGCCCATCAGACCGTGAGCGGGCGCGCCACCGCGATCCAGCCCGTCGGCCTCGCGCCGAGGCCCGGCACCGCGGACGACATGCTCAAGCTCCGCGGCGTGCTCGCGGGCGCCTGGGCCGGCGTCACGATCGGCGAGCGGCCCTCGCTTCACCTGCGCCTCGGGGCGGGCGCCCTGGCCGGATCGATCGGCGACCGCCGGACGGGCACGTTCTCTTCGCGCGCCGAGTCGAGCTATCGCGTCGGGCCGGTCGGCGACGCGCCCTCGGCGACATTCGCGTGCCTCGCGCCGGAGGTCAGGGTCGGCGTGCGGGCGGGCGGGCACGTCGAGCTGACGGCCGGGATCGAGGGGCTCCTCCTCGTGGGGCTGTCCCGTCCGAGGTGGCGGGCGACGCGCCTCGTCGATGCGGCCGAGGACGGCGCCGCGACGTTCGCCGGAGACGATCTCGCCGGCCGGGTGCTGCTCGGCTTCGCGCCGGGCGTGGGGGCCTCGTATGCGTTCTGAGCGCGATCGACGCCGGGACAGCGCGACGGAGATCGGCGGCATCGCGCCGTGCACGCGGCGCGCGGCCGCGCTGGTGCTCCTCGGCGGAGCGCTCGCCGGGTGCGTCGCCGAGCTTGATGGCGCGCCGTCGCCGCAGGGCTCCGGCGCCGGCGGTCAGGCGGCGGCGCCCGAGGAAGAGCTCTGGCACCTCGCCGGGGGGATGGGCACCCCCCGCGCCGGTCACACGGCCACGCTCCTCCCGGACGGCCGCGTCCTCATCGCCGGCGGCGGCGGGTGGATGGCCCCGCCGGTCGCCGGCGCGGAGCTCTACGATCCGGAGCGCGGCGCCTTCCTGCCCGCAGCGCCGATGCGCGAGGCCCGCGGGAAGCACACCGCAACGCTGCTCCCGAGCGGCGAGGTCCTGGTCGCCGGGGGCAACCAGTGCGATTGGGGCGGCCCCCTGGGCACGGCGGAGCTGTACGATCCCGAGCGCGATGCGTGGCGGGCCGCGGCGCCGATGGAGACGGCGCGCACATGGCATACGGCGACGCTGCTGGAGGACGGCCGCGTGCTGGTGACGGGCGGCATCGACTGCGCGTCGGTCGCGATGACCAGCGCCGCGGAAGTCTACGACCGGACGACCGACGCCTGGACGCCTACCGGCGCGATGATCGTGTCGCGCGGGATGCACACCGCGACGCTGCTGGAGGACGGCCGCGTGCTGGTCGCGGGCGGTTTCCACGTCGAGGGCGGTGCGGCCCTCCCGCTTCAGACGACGGAGGTCTACGATCCGGATGCGGGCACCTTCTCGCCGGGGCCCGTGCTCGGCGAGCGCCGCGTCTTTCACGCCGCCGCGCTGCTCCGCGACGGGCGCGTGCTCCTGGCCGGCGGCGGGCCGAACTACTCGGTCAGCGCGGACATTTACGGTTCGCGAGGCGGCCCCGCGATCACGCCGGCGGGCCCGCTGGAGGTCCACCGCGCGATCGCCGCGAGCACCCTGCTCGCGGGCGGCGAGGTGCTCGTCGCCGGCGGCACGTACCCGGACATCGACACCCTGGCCGAGGCGTTCGATCCAGAGACCGATCGCTGGGCCCCTGCCGGCTGGCTGCGCGTCGCGCGCTACCTCGGCACCGCGACGCTGCTGGGGAGCGGCGAGGTGCTGGTCGCCGGCGGCTTCCCGACCCCGGCATACTGGAACCTCGTCGACACAGCGAAGTCGGAGATGCACGCGAGCGCGGAGCTGTTCCGCCCCCGGACCGGCGGCGCCGCATGCGCTGGAGCGTTCGAGTGCCGGAGCGGCTCCTGCGTGGACGGCGCCTGCGCCTGCGCCTCGGTCGACCACTGCGCCGCGGGCTCGGTGTGCGATCTCTCGGGGCGGTGCGTCCCGCGGCCGAGCGACCAGGACCTGAGCGGCTGCAGCCTGCCCGCGGGCGCGCCGCCCGGCGGCGCCGCGGCGCCGTGGCTGGCCGCGGGCCTCGCGGCGCTGCTCGCGGCGCGCCGGCGAGAGGCGCGCCGCCCTACCACGTCGTCTCCACGTCCAGCGCCGGGCGCGGCGCCGCGCTCGGCTGAGCCGGGGGCGGCCCGCTCTCGACCCAGTCCGTCTCCACCCTGAGCCCGGGCCTCGCGCCGGCCGCCGGCGCAGGGCCGGGCGGCTCGTCCCGCGGCGCCGGGGCCGCCGGCGGGGCGGCGCGGACGGGCCCCGCGGCGCCGGCGGGGCCGGGGGAGCGCCCGCGCGCTGCCGGATCTGCTCCTGCAGCGCGAGCACGGCCTCCTTCGTGGGCGAGTCGGCCAGATCCCGGAGCAGCTGATCGATCCTGTCCTGCGCCTTCTGCACGTTCCGGGTCTGCTCCTCGGCGAGCTCCCGGCTCGCCTGCTCCTTGCGCAGCGCCGCGAGGACCTCCGCCTCGCGCGCCCGCACTTCCCGCAGGTACGCCGCGCCGAAGCTGGCGCTCGCGAGCACGACCGCGGCGACCGCGCCGGCCCCGAGCAGCGCGGCGCGGCGCTCGGCGCGCCTGCCGGCGTCGAGGAACGCGGCCGCGCGCGGCGAAACGCGGAGGTCGCCGCGGCGCCGCAGGGCCTCGCCGAACGCGAGGCGGCGGCCGCGCCAGAGCGTCGCGTCGCGGGGCGACGCGCCCCACCGCGCCGCGTCCCGCTCCAGCTCCTCGGCGAGCAGCCGATCTTCGCGCGCCTCGGCGACCCAGGCGCGCAGCCGCTCCCACCGCGCGAGCAGCGACTCGTGCGCGAGCGTCACGCCGCCGTCCGCGGCGACGATGAGGCGGGCGCGCTCGAACGCCTCGAGCGCCTCCTCGCAGGCGGGCCCCGCGCTGCGCGCGAGCTCGGCGCGCGCCCGCGTCGCCCGCGTCCCCTGGGGCGTGGTCAGCGCGAGGAGGACCGCCCGCGCCGCCTCCGCCTCCGTCTCCGCCGCGCCGGGCCGCCCGCCGGCGAGCGCGCGCAGCGTCGCGTCGGCGTGCCGCTCCAGCGCGCCGGCGATCCCGCCGATGGCCCGGAGGCCGGCGCGGGTCACCTTCCTGTTCAGCGCGTCGCGCTTGTCCCAGAGCTCGGTCAGCGCGAACTGGACGAGCGGCATGGCGCTCGCGGCCTCCTTCAGCTCCGCGGTGAGCTCCTCCTTCAGCGCGTCGTCCTCCAGCGTGTAGCCGTAGGCGGCGAGCGCCTGTTCGAGGACGGCGACCCAGGCGAGCTCGGAGATCGGCTCGATCAGCACGGAGCCCCGGACGAGCACCTTGCCGAGCGGCCCGAGCGCGAGGAGCGGATCGAGCCAGTCGCGCCGCGCGGTGACCAGCACGCGCACGCCCGGGATCGCGTGCTCGGCCAGGCGGCAGAGGAGCGCGACCGCGAACTCCCGGCCGCCGGGCGAGGCGACGGTCGCGAGCTCCTCGAGCTGATCGAGGAGCAGGACGAGGCCGCGCTCCTCGGCCTGGGCCCGCGCGGTGAGCGCCGCGACGATCTCCTCGGGCATGAGCTCCGGCGCGCGGGGGATGAACGGCGAGAGGGCGGCGGTCACCGCGGCGCGCGGGTCCGCGCCCGGCTCGGCGACGGCGCGGTCCCAGCGCGGCGGCCAGGCGCCGAGCGCGCCCTCGCCGACGGCGGGCAGGACGCCGGCGCGGGCGAGGCTGCTCTTGCCGCTGCCCGAGGGGCCCACGAGCGCCACGACGCCCCGCGAGCGGAGCATCTCGACGGCGGCGGCGACCTCGCTGCGGCGACCGAAGTAGACGTCGCGGTCGGCCTCGTCGAACCGCCCGAGCCCGCGGAACGGCCCGACGCTCTCCGGGGGCAGCGCCCGCTCGCCGCCGGCGAGCTCGCCGCGGATCTGCTCGAGCGCGATCGCCACCGGCTCGGCCCAGGCCGGGCGATCGCGGCGATCCGGCGAGAGGAGCGCGTCGACGAGGCGGGCGAGGGCGCGCGGCGCGCCGGGCGCGACCTCGAGCAGCGGCGGGGGCCGCGCCCGCCCGTCGAGGATCTCGCCCGAGAGCGAGAGGCCGCCCGCGGCGGGGAGCGCGGCGGGCACGCGGCCGGCGAGGCACTCGAACAGCGTGGCCCCGAGGGCGTAGAGATCGCTCGCGGGCGCCGCGGGCGCGCGCGTGGCGAGGATGACCGGATCGATGTAGCCGAGCGTCCCGAAGATCGGCCCGAGGGCGTCGGTCGGCTCGGCGGTCGCGCCCGCGCCGGCGGAGAGGATCCCGGCGAGGGTCGTGCCGCTCGAGCGCACGAGCGCGTGGGGCAGATCGGCCAGGCGGGCGCGCTCCGGCTCCCGATCGGCGGCGGGCGCGCGGGGGATCGGCGCGTCCGCGGCGGCGATCCCGAAGTCGATCAGCTTGTAGACGCCCGCGGCGTCGACGATGTTGGCCGGCTTGACGTCGCGGTGGACGAGCCCGGCGCGGTGGACGGCGGCGAGGGCCGAGGCGATCGCGATCCCGAGGTCGAGCGTCTCGGCCACGGTCAGGGTCCCTCGCGCGGCGAGCGTGCGGTCCAGCGAGACGCCGGCGACGTGCTCCATGGCGAGCGCGATCACGCCGTGCTCCTCGTCGACGGGGAGCGCGTAGAAGCGCACGACGCTGGGGTGCTCGACCTGGCAGAGCAGCCGCGCCTCCTCGATGACGCTGCGGCGCCGGAGGGCCGCGGCGGGGCTCGGGTCCCGGCCGGCGAGGTCCGGGCCGGGCGCGTCGAGGGCGAAGAGCTTGACGGCGGCGGTGCGGAGCTCGGTCCCGCCGTAGCTCTCCCTGGCCAGCCAGACGGGCGCGAAGCCGCCGCGGCCGAGCGGCTCGATCAGCAGGAAGGGGCCGAGGCGGCGCTCGGGATCCGGGCGATCGAGCAGGCGGGCGATCGAGGGGGCGACGGGGATCATGGCTCGCGGGTCCGGCGGTCCCCCTCAGGAGAACCGATGGGCCGCCCGGTTGCACGCGCCTCGGACCGCCCCGGGCTCCGGGCCGCCCGCCGTCGCGTCCGGCGGCGGCGCCGGGGCCGCCGCGGGCCCGGAGCGGCGCCGCGGCCGGCTTGGGCTATGCTCAACCCCGTGCGCGAGCGGGATGCCCACCACGTGGAGATCGATCGGCAGCGGCTCGTCGAGTACCGCGATCCCAGCGAGTTCGACCGGATCGCCTTCGCGATGCGCGCGCTGGACCGCCTCCGGCCGAAGCGGATGACCGTCGCCGTCTACCCGGCCATCGCCGCGCTCCGCGTCGAGCGCGGGAGCAACCTGCAGCGCGGCGAGGGGGGCTCGTGGGCGATCGTCGGCATCCCGCCGCACGCGAGCCGCGAGCACATCGCCTACGCCCTCGCCGAGCTCGCCGGCGTCGAGTCGGTGCCCTACGCGGTGCAGAGCCTCCTCGCGGCCGACAGGAACGCCGAGGCCTAGGCGCAGCGCGGTCGTCACGCGCCCGCCACGCGCTGCAGCGTGTGGGACTGCCCCGCACGGACGCCGACGCCCTGAGCCCTCGGCCCGCGCCTCCGGCTGCAGTGCCGGAAGTTGCCGCTGTCCCGAGATCGCCGGGCCTCTCCCGCGCGGCGGATGGTATTGCGCCCCGCACCCGGGAGAGCGACGCTGCGCCCGTGCCATCTGCGATCCGGCGACACATCGAGCGCCACCGCGCCGCGAAGGCGGTGTGGAGCGTCATCGTCAGCCTGGACCGGCACAACGGGCCGCGGGCCGCGAGCGCGATGGCCTTCGACGCGTTCCTCAGCCTGATCCCCCTCGCCGCCTTCGCCGGCTACGTGCTCAGCCGCACCAAGGAGTGGTCGGACCTCGTGGTGCAGCCGCTCCTCAAGGCCGCGCCCCCGGAGGTCGCGAACCTCGTCTCGGAGGAGCTCTTCCGGCTCTCGCAGTCGTCGGCGGTCGCCCCCATCAGCATCACCGGCTTCCTCTGGATCACGTCCTCCGGGCTCTCGACCGCCATGGGCGTGTTCGACACCATCTACAACACGCGCGAGCGCCCCTGGTACGTCCGCAGGGCGATCGCGGCGGCCTGCGTCATGGCCAGCCTGGCCGTGGTGCCCGTGGTCGCCGGCGTGGGCGTGCTGATCGGCTCGCTCTCGGGCTCGATCGGCGCCCGCATCGTCGCCTTCGCCCTCCCGGCCGGGCTCGTCACCTGCATGGTGGCCGCGTTCTTCAGGCTCTCGATCCAGCGCCCGAACATCGAGCGGCGCCGGGTCTTCCCGGGCGCGGTGCTCACCGTGGTGCTCTGGTCGGCCGTGTCGACCCTGTTCTCGCTCTACGTCGCCACGCTCGGCCGCTACGCCACGTTCTACGGGAGCCTCGCGACCGTCGCGATCTTCCTGTTCTGGCTGTGGCTCCTGGCGCTGGCGCTGCTCATCGGCGGCGAGCTGAACGCGCGCCTGGAGCGCGAGCGCGCCGGGGTGATGTCGATCCCGCCCCCCGGCAAGTGGAGCGCGCTGGGGCTCTCGGAGCTGGCCCAGCTCACCGACCCCGCCCAGAGCCCCACGCCGCTGCCCCAGAGCGCGACGCCGCTGCCCCAGAGCGCGACGCTGCCCCAGAGCGCGGCGCAGCGCCGCGACGCTCAGGGCGAGGCGGACGAGGGCGAAGAGCGCGGCGCCCCGAGCTCGCCGCCGCAGCGGCGGGCCGCGGGGTAGCGGGCCCGCCGCCCCCGGCGGCCGCGCGCTGAAGGACGGACGGTCGCCGCCCGACGGCTCGGCTCGGCACGGGCGGTGAAAGCTCCGCCGATCGTTCGCCGCTCGGCGCTCACTCGGCGCGCATTCGCACGGTGGGTGCGCGCACTTCGCGCAGGGGGATGTCGAGGGCGGGCGTGAGGGGGAGCAGTCGAGCGTGCACGCGCACTACGGAGCCGGGGGTGACGGGGGCGGCAGCCGGCGCGCCGCGCCTCCGAAGGGAGATGCCGGGCTGTACTTTCTGGGCGCGCTGCACGAGCTCGTCGCCATCGGCCTGCACCGCCCGGCCCTCGACGCGCTCTGCGCCGGGCAGCGCGACATCGCCGAGCCCCCCATCGACCGCGCCTACCTGATCAAGATCCTCGACGAGGAGATCTCCCGCCAGTTCGGGCACCCGCTCCGGCCGCTGATCGAGCTCGTGCTCAACGCCGCCGACGCGGCCCGCGCGCCGCAGCCGCTCGTCGACGTCGCCGTCATCGACGGGCGCGTCGACGTCAGCGACACCGGCGCCGGCATGGGGCTCCGGGCAATCCTCTCACGGCTGCTCATCCCGTTCGCGACAGACAAGCGGCCCGGCATCGATCTCGGCCGGTTCGGGGTCGGGTTCTTCTCGGTGCTCGGCCTCGGGCTCTCGGACCCGGAGAGCTTCAGCCTGCACCTCACCACCGGCGACGGCATCGAGGGGTGGGCGATCCGCGTCGTGGCCTGGCCCAGCCTGGGCGACGCGGGCGGCGCGCCCGAGCTCGCCCCCGACGAGCCCGAGCGCGCCCGCGGCCGCGCGTCGCCCGAGCTCACCGCCGCGCTGATGTGCTCGGTCCGCCGCATCGCGCCGCTGCTCGGCACGCGCGTGCGGGTCACGTCGTCGCTGCTCGAGGCGGGCGCGGTCCGCGCTTACCTGCGCGACGCGCTCCACTTCTTCCCCGCGGGCCGCGCCCTCGTGCTGCTCGACGGCGCGGCCGTGAACGACGGCCGGCTGATCTCGGGCGGGCGGCTCGTCGAGGAGCGCATCGCGGCCGCGCCGGCCGCCGGCGCGGACGACCCCCCCGCGGCGAGCGGCACGCGCCCCGCCGCCGCGAGCGGCTCGCCCCCCGCCGCCGCGAGCGGCCCGCGCCCCGCCGCCGCGAGCGGCTCGCCCGCCGAGGAGGCGCGCGCCCGCCTCGCGGAGGGGCGCGACGGCGCGCTCGTCGCGCGCTTCCACGTCGGCGGGCGGGGGCTGCTCCCGAGCATCTCGGCGGCCACCTTCCACGCCGGGGTCAAGGTCGAGGCGTGCCTCGCCCTGGCCGAGCTCGCGCTCATCGACTTCCCGGCCGCCGTGGAGCTGACCGAGGGGCGCGACGCGCTCAAGGTCGGGCCGGCGTTCACCGCGGCCGCGACGGCGTTCTACCGGCGGCTCATCCAGATCGCCGCGGAGAGCGGCGAGGGCCGGCGCGCGCGCGACCGGCTCGCCGAGATGGCCGCGCAGATCAGCGCGCTGATGCTGCAGTCCGCGGGCTGGGACGAGGTGGCCCTCGAGCTCGCGGGCGCCCTGCTCGGCCCGGGGCGCTGCATGGTGAACCCCGAGCGGCGCGAGGCGCTGCTCGGGTTCCTCGGGCCGAGCGTGGCCGATCGGCTCTTCGTGCCCGAGAGCTTCTGGGCCGAGCGCGAGTGGCAGCCCCACCTGCCCGGCGAGCGCGAGCTCCTCGAGGACGAGCTCGAGTTCGACCCGCCGGAGACGCTCGCGGCCCTGACGCGGCGCCGCGGCGATCTCGCCGGGCTGCCGCTGCTCGTCGCGCGCGCGGTGAGCCCGCACACGACCATGGTCACCCTCTGCCGGGGCCGGCCCCAGGCGGGCGGCGGCGCGAGCGCGGCGGCGCGCCGGGCGCCGGGCGCGCTCCCGTCCCCGGGCGCGCCGCCGCGGCGCCCGGCGGGCCCGCTGCCGTGCCTCGGCACGCGCCGGCTCCTGCTCATCCGCGACGACAGCGCGGCGGTGCGGTGGCCCGCGGGCTGGTGCGACCGGTACGCGCTGCGGGCCGCCTTCGACCGGGCCTCCGGGGTGCGCGAGGCCGATCTCGAGCGCGATCTCATCGTCGGCGAACCCGTGGACGGGGCGGCCTGCGCCGCGCTCCGGCCCGGCGAAAGGACGTCCGGAGGCGATCCATGACCCAGATCTCGTACGGGCTTTTCTCGGAGCTGCTCCTCGTGCGGATCCACGGGCGCGCCGAGGCCTACCTCCAGGCGACCAGCGCGGAGCGCCTCGCGATCGTCGCCGCCTGCCGCAGCGAGGCCACGGTGCCCGACCTCGCGCAGCGCATCCTCTCGCGCACCATCTACGCGCAGGCGTCGTCGCGGATCGGCCCGCTCCGCGAGCTGCTCCAGAACGCGCTCGACGCCTCGCCCCCCGGCGCCCGCATCGACGTCCGCTCGACCGAGGACGGGCGCGAGATCTCGGTGGCCGACCAGGGCCGCGGCATGAGCCGGACCGAGCTCCTCGCCGACCTGCTCGTCCCCTTCCGGAGCGGCAAGGCGGGCGAGCCCGACGCGATCGGCGAGCACGGGATCGGCTTCTTCTCGGCGCTGGAGATCGCGCCCTGGATCGAGGTGGTCACGGCGACGCCCTCGGGCGGGCACCGGCTGCTCGTCGCGCCGCTCGGCGCGGGGCCGCCCTACGAGGACTTCTCGTGGACGCTCCTGTCCCTGCCCCGCTCCTCGGCCGCGCCGCCGCCCGGCCTCCCGGGCGCCGCCGCGCCGCCGCGCCGGTCGACGACGGGCACCTCGGTGCGGCTCTCGCTCGCGCAGCCGATCTCGCGGCCGGCGCTCGCCGCCGAGGTGGCCGCGGCGGTGGGGCTGGTCGACCCGGCCGTCGCGCGGCTCTACGTCGACGGCGCGCTCGTCAACACGGCGCGGGCGCGCCTCCGCCGCGCCGCCGAGGTGCCGCTCCGGCTGCCGCCGTCGGGCGAGCTCTGCGGCGCGCTCGAGCTCCTCGTGGGCCGGGGCGACGGCGTCGAGCCGCAGCTCACGATCACCCAGAAGGGGCTCACGGTGGCGGCGCGGATCGACCCCTTCCCCGGCCCCGAGCTCGGGCTGCACCGGGAGCTCGCGCGCGCGATCACGGCGGCCGGCTTCGGGCTGGTCGCGGAGCTGCCGCTCGCGGTGCCGCTCAACAAGGGCCGCTCGGCGGTCGCGGCGAGCGCGTCCACGGCCGTCGAGGCGGCGCTCGTCGCCGCGTTCGAGCGCTTCGTCCTGCGCGACGCCCTGTACGACCGCGAGCTCTTGCGCGCGGTGGATCACCGGCTCTCGTCGGTGCTCGACCGGCTCGTGCAGGCGGCGCTGCTCGGCGAGAGCGTCACGATCGCGTCCGCCCAGACGGTGGACGAGCTCGATCCGGGCGCGCGCACCCCCACGGTGGCGGCGCCCGAGCAGGTCATCCGCTTCGCGAGCGGGCTGCTCGACGCGCCGCTCTTCCGGTCGATCGTGGTCGACGCCGGCCCGCGGCCCCCGGAGACGGCGCTGTCCTCGCTCCTCGGCCAGCTCCACGCCCGGAGCGCGCCGCTCACGCTGCGCGAGCTGCTCAAGGCGCACCGGGACGGCGTGCTCCGCCCGCTCGATTCCTCGCCGCCCTCCCCGCCGGGGCACGCGCGGAGCGCCGTCCGCGCGCCGCTCGGCGGCGCCGCGGCGCCCGAGGCCGCCGGGCGGGAGGCGCCCGGCGCGCGGCCGGGGGAGCTCGTGTACCTCGCGATCGACGAGCCGCTCGCGCAGGCGTTCTGGCGGCGGCTCGCGACCGAGGGCGCGGCCCCGCCGCCGCTCGCCGAGGCCGCCGCGGCGGCGCCGCAGCGCGCGGCGAGCGCCGCGCCGTGCCCCATGCCCCGCACCTCGCGCGACGCGCTCCTCTCGATCGCGGCCGAGGTGCCGGGCGTCCGCGCCGTGGCCGCGGCCATGACGGTCATCGAGCGGCTCGACGCGGCGATCTCCGAGGCGGCGGACCTGCCGACGTCGCCGATCTGGGTGCACCAGGATCTCTACGGTCCCGATGAGATGGCGCACACCGACGGGAGCGGGATCAGCGTGAACCTCGCCTCGTCGCGGGTGCGGACGCTGCTCACGGCGGTGCTCCTGCGGGACGACGCGGCCGCGTTCACCGCGCTCACCGATCTCCTGCTGCACGAGAAGACGCACGTCTCGCTGGCGAGCTACGTCCCGCGCCCCACGGCCGAGCACGGCACGAGCTTCTACCGCCGCAAGGACTGGATGCGCCGCCGCCTGCTCGCCGCGATCGCGAGCGGCGCGGTCGCCGACCCGATGCGCTGGCTCGCGGTGGCGCGGCGCGGGCTCGCGAGCGCGGCGCTCCCGTCGCCGACGGAGCTGTCGCGGGCGTTCCAGTCGGCCGCGGCGGCGGCGTGAGGCGCGCGCGGGCGCGCCGGGAGCGGCGCGCGCGGGGGGATGCGTTCAGCGCGACTTGGGGGCTGTCCGGAGGCCCAGGGGTGAATTGAAATTCAGACCGGGGCTGCCCGGAGGCCCCGGGGTGAATTGAAATTCAAACCGGCGGCTGTCCGGAGGTGGTGGTCAAAATTGACCAACCGAGCCCGCACCGCCTTGACGAGCGACGCCCCCCGAAGCGCAGCGTCCTCTCCCGCGCACCGTCCGCCCCCTTCTCCAGGATGAGCCGCACGCGCGCAGCGACCCCACCACGGGGCTGGCGCTGTCCGTCAGCGCTCGCGACTGACCGCGCAGAAGAGCCGCTAAACAGGCTGTAATCGCGCAAGATGGATATGACAGTCCACATCATAGCTACACGAAAACTCCGGGAAACATAGGCTTTCTGTGCTACATTGCAGGGTACTTAGCAAAGCGCCCTGCCCCCGGCTGGTCCCCGGAGACAGGGCTGCGGAACGCCGAGCGGTTGGGCCGCCCTGCGCACGACGCACGTGCAGCATGGGCCCCCGCTTGGGGAGAGGCAAGGCCCTGCATGGCACACGTGCTGCCGATGACGAAGCGCGTCGAGGTCGTGGCTCATCTTGTTGAGGGAGCGGGCATCCGCCCCACGTCACGGCTCACGGAGGTGTGCAAGCCGGCGATCTTGGCGCTGCTGCTTCGCGTCGGCGAGGGCTGCGAGCGGCTGCACAACCGGCTGGTGCGCGACGTCGACTGCCGCGCGGTGCAGGTCGACGAGATCTGGAGCTACGTGCAGAAGAAGCAGGCGCGCGTGCAGCCAGGCGACTCGCCCGAGGTCGGTGAGGCATACGTCTTCGTCGGCATGGCGAGCGCGTCGAAGCTCGTGATCTCGTACCGCGTGGGCAAGCGCGACGAGGAGAACACGCGCGCCTTCATCGCGGATCTGCGCGCCCGGCTGGTGACCGTCCCGCAGCTCTACAGCGACGGCTGGCAGCCCTACATCGCCGCGGTCGGCGACTCGTTCGCGGGCTCGGTCGACTACGCCCAGGTCGTCAAGAACTACAGCCGGAAGGCCAGGCGCGACGACGATCACAGGTACGAGCCGCCGCGCGACCCGTTCATCACGCGCACGCCCGTCTACGGCGTGCCCGACGTGAAGCGCGCCAGCACGAGCCACGTCGAGCGGCAGAACCTCACGATCCGCATGCACATCCGCCGCTTCACCCGGCTCTGCAACGGCTTCAGCAAGCGCCTGCCGCACCACAAGGCGGCTGTCGCGCTGCACATGGCGTTCTACAACTTCTGCCGCCCGCACGAAGCCCTGCGCGTCACGCCCGCCATGGAGGCCGGACTGACTGATCACGTGTGGAGCATCGAGGAGCTCGTCGCCCTGGCGCTCTCCGAGGCACCCGCGGAGCCGCCGAAGCCGAAGGCGCTCAAGCTGCCTGAGCCGCCCGCGGGAGCGCCTACGGCGCCCGCCAGGGCCCTGCCGAACGGCCGGGGCTTCCTCCGGTTGGTTGGGTCCGCTCCGGCTGCGCCTGTGGCGCCCACAGAGCCGGAGCCGCCGCCCGCCCCGAAGCCGAGGCGGGGGCAGCTCTCGTTGTTCGGTGACCTGGACGACTAGCTACGCCGATAGCGGCGCGGTCGCTCTACGCGACGCAGGCTCGGATCGAGGGGCGGAGGGAAGCCCGGACCGAAGATGGGCAGAACGAGCTGCCTCATCGACCGGTGCAGCTTCACGCGCGGCGGTTCGTCCGAAGTGTCGAACGAGAGCTTGAAGAGAAGAAGATGACCAGTTGAAGTCTGCGAATGGACAGACTTCATGTGACGTCGAGGGGCCATGATTGCTCCGCTGGCAAAAAGCGGATCAAGCCCCTTGACGTCTGCACCTAGCTTAGTCTAGATACAGATTCGGATGCGGTGGGGCCTAATCCACCGTGACGACGCTTCGGTGTCGGGACGGAGCCAGCGGTCGCTACCCGCTGGCTTTTGTCTTTTCCGCTACCTGGGCGACGTCAGTTGCCGGATGCACCCTACACACGCGTCGCTCCGACCGTCAAGCGATCGCGACACGCCCGGCGCTGCCTGGGGCATCATGCCCTATCTAGTTTTGAGCAGCAATGCTCACTTGTTAGTTTCTGCTAACAGCTACATTGTGCTGTAGTTTCGAGTATATAGCGCCTGGCTTGCTCATCGGCGCCACCGCCGAAGCTTCAGCGCCAGCGCTTCGCGGGCGATCCTGAGCCGGCTCGCCGCTGTGCCGGGGTGCATGCCGCGGGACCGCGCGTACGCGACGAGCGACTCCGGAAGGTCCACGGCGAGCAGGATCTCCCGCTGCCAGTCCGGCAGGTGCGCGAGCGCCTCCAGCGTTTCGCGCGCCTGGAGCTGTGCCTCAAGGCTCGGGCCGGTGTGTTCGCGCAGCAGGCCGAGCGGCTCCGCGTGCAAGACGGCGCGGCGCGTCCACGCGCTGTCGAAGTAGTGCGCGGCCTGCCGCCAGGCGATGCCGTGCAGCCACTTCCGGAGCGCGTCGCGCGGCTTGTCCCTCGGGTCGGGCCGGTACTTGCCTCGCTTCACGGAGCGCCACGCGCCGAGGAGCACCTGCTGCTCGACGTCGGCGCGGTCGCGCTTCGGGATGCCCGCGAGCGTGGCGAGCACGATCCCGCGTTCGGCCAGGATCGCCTCCATCGTCGGCTTCTTCCGGGGATGTCGTGCGGCAGGCGGGCGGCGAGCTCCCTTCCGCCGCTTCGTCACCCGGCCCTCCCGCATGTCGGGCACCTGCCGGCGACGACGGGCCGGCCGAGGATCTGGTCGAGGCTCACCCCCGCGGCCTTCGCGGCGCGCAGGGCCATCGCGTGCGACCCGCCGTTGCCGCTGGCGAGCTGCTGGAGCGTTCCGGCGCTGACGCCCATCACCTCGGCGAGGCATGCCCAGGTGCCGTAGAGCGAACGCAGGGAGCGGACCGCGGCGCGGAGCCGCATGCGCTCCGCCTCAGTCAGGCGGAGCGCGGGGGAACGGGGACGGCGGCGGCGCGCGGGCGCACCTTCGCCTTGCCCACCATCGGATGGGATCAGGTACAACTGCATCGTCGGACCTCGCGTGATCGGGGTTCGGCCACGCAGCCCGGGGTGCTCGTAACACCCGCGGGCTGCACTTCCTGGCGGCCGACCCTACGCGGCGAGATCCCTAGTCGCCACGGTCATCGGGCAATGTTGACCACTGCGGGTCAAAACTGACCATTACCTGTCCGGAGGCCCCGGGGTGAATTGAAATTCAAACCGACGGCTGTCCGGAGCCTCCGGGGTGAATTGAAATTGAAACCGACGGCTGTCCGGAACCTCCGGGGTGAATGGAAATTTCGACCCGCCCCTCTGTGCAGGCCCTGGTGTGAGGGTTCACAGCGGACCGAGCTTCAGCCTTCGAGCCCGAGGATGCGCAAGAGATGGTGCTCCGTTTCCCCCCGGACCGGATCCTGCTCCTCAAACTCGGCGCGGAGCGCGTCGAGGGCCTGCTGTGCCGTCTCGCGCGCGTCCGGCCGGCCGAGCGCCGCGCGGCTCTCGGCGAGCCGACAGAGCGCCAGCACCCCATCGCACGAAGCGCTGCTGCCGTGAAGGCGCGCAATCTCCAGGGCCTTCGTGGCGAGCAGCTCGGCCTCCGCGTGACGCCCCTGCTCGGCGAGCATGCCCGCAAGCCCCGTCAGCATCTGGACGATGGAGTGCGGGTTCACGTATGCCTCGAGCGCGAGCGCTTGACGTAGCTGGTCCTCGGCCTCGGCGAATCGCCCTTGCACGGCGAGGGCTTCCGCCAAAACCTGGTGCGCGACGAATTGCTTCCACAACGCTTTCTCGGGCGCGTGAGTGCGCATTCTTTCTCGAAGGCGTCGCTCGACCATCACAGCATCGAGCTCCGCGAGCTGCAACAAACATTCGAGCTGTTCCGACGTCATCGACTGTCGATTACCCCAGTCGATGAGGCGCTCGAACAGGCGCTCGCCTTCGCCCGCTCGGCCGGCTGCCAGCGCAGCTCGGGCAACTCGGAAGACAACCCTGTCGTAATACTCGTCGTTGCCTCCAATGAGCGTGTCGTCCTCCCGGATCTCCTCCACGGCGCGGAGAGCGGCGTCCACGTCGCGGTCGGCGAGGGCGTGTTGCGCCGCCAGGATGCACTCTAAGAAGGTGCGCCGGATCACGCCCCCCGTCGAGCCGGAGCCCCGCGTCGACCAGCACGCCGCGACGTCGTGCGCCTGGACGCGTCGGGCCGCTGCGATCATCGCATCCCACGCCTCCGCAGACACCGATCCAGCGCGCAGCAGCGGTTCGACGTCTGACTCCCCCACAGCCCGGGTGGCGCTCGCGCGCTCGCCGAGCCGCGCGAGCGTCTCGGCCCGCTCGCTCGCATGGCGCTTGCGCGCTACTCGGTCCATCTCGAACGCGCGCCGCACAGGGGGCATGGCCTCGAATCGCTCCTGGAGGACGAGCGACGAGGCTTGTCCCGAGGCGAGCCGCGCGACCGCCGCGCCAGGGTCGCTGCTCTCGCGCGCCGCCTCCTCCACGGATGCGCTGCTCACGCCGGCATTGAGCAGCGCGACCGCGAGCCGGATCGCCTCCGGCTCGAGGTCGAGGAGCGCGGCGAGCCGCCCCGGGGCCTGCGCGCCCGCGGCGCTGAGGACCTCCCTCGCGTAGTGGAGATTCATCAGCTGCCCGTGGACGAGCCAGTAGTCCTTCACGGGAGAGCGCAGCTCGTCATGGACGATCCGCGGCGCGTCCAGCACCACGCGCCCTCGCCGGCCCGCCTCGGCCATGGCCCACCGCACCCGATAGAGGTCTCGCTCGCTGTAGATCTCCGACCACGCGATCCAGCCGCGCCCCGCGCTCCTCGCGGCCTCGATCAGGGCGTCGTAGGGGAGATCGGCGCGCACGCGGACGAGCGGACGACCAGGGAACGCCGCCTCGAACGACGCGTCGAGCTCCGGACCGCGCCAGCGCACGCCGGGCGCCCGGGCGCACAGCGCCGCCCGCAGGCCGAGGATCGCCTGCCGGGGAACGCCGCCGGGACACTCGAACCTCCGCGACGTCCAGTCGAGGAAGTCGGGCGCTTCCTTCGCCAGGGTCGCGGTCACCTCCGCCGTGCTCCACAGCACGACCTTGAGCCCGCGCTCGCGGAAGATCGGGCGCGCGTAGTTGAGCCAGAGCGCGTCCACCGCCCGCGCGGCGAGCACGATGAGCGCCCCGCGAGGCACGTCCTCGACGCGCGGCGCCTCGGTGAGGACATCCAGCTCCGGGTGCCCCACGGCGAGGCCGCGGACGAGCTCGCCGAGCCTGGCGTTCGCCGCATGGTCGACGAGCACGATGAGGCCCCGATCGATCCCGCGGAAGGCCCGCGCGATCCGCTCCACCCAAGGCGCTACAGGCGGACCTTGCTGATCATGAGCAGCGGGTGCGGGTAGAACCATTCCGACTCGTTGGGGTACGGCAGCAGCCGAGCGTACGTCAGGAGCTCCCGCGCCGTCTGGTTGTCGGGGAGCTCGTGCTTCGGATCGCGAGCGACGGACTCGAGCAGCGCGACGTGGCCCTTGTCGACACCTCCTTCGATCAGCTGGCGCGCCTCCTTGATCACCTCCTCCACCATCGCCTCCGTGGCCACGGGCGCCGCGTCGTCGTACCCGTAGTCGGCGAGCATTCGAATGGTCCTCACGAAGTCGCGCGCGCGGCCGCCCGAGTAGTAGGCGAGCCGGTCCAGGAGCGGCTGCGGGACGAGGTGCTCCGCGCCCAGCCCGTGGACCCGGCGCTGGAACAGGTCGCGGAAGAAGGCCACGCCGGGGCCCGGTCGCGTCGGATCGGCGTGGTCGAGCACCGGGACGTTGTGGAGGATACGGGGCTTGAACCGCCGCACCTCGCTCGTGGCCAGGTGGTTTCTGAGCGCGAACGGAGCGCAGACGACGAGCGGAGCCTGCAGGCGGGCGAGCATCTGGGAATGCAGGAACAGCGCCTCGGCCCGCTCGAAGCTGACGATACGGTCGAGCCCGTCGATGACGAAGAGCACCGGACGACTCCACTGCCGGAAGTCGCCCAGCAGCACGTTCACCCGATCGACGAGGCTCTGCATCAGCGGATCCTGGTCCTCGATCCGCCTCGTGTCCTTCTTCGCCATCGGCAGCGACCACTTGCCCGCGCTCGCGAGCTCGGCGAGCGCCTTGACCACCGCCACCGCTGCCCCCGCCTCGGGCGCGAGGGCCGACGCCGCCGTCGACGCGAAGAGCACCATGGACTTCGCGGCGGCGAACACATCGATGCTCGGAGGCGCTGCGCCAGGCGGCAGCGCCGCGCCGGCGAGCGCCGACCAGGCGTCAGCGAGCCCTTGAACGCTGTCCGGACTCCATCGATACCCTTGATCCTGCGCCGCCCGGATCAGCGCGACGCCACAGAGAAAGCACACCTCCCAGGAGCTGATGTGCTGCAGCGCCTCGGTGGATCCGAAGGCGTTCTGGAAGTGGCGGACCAGATCGACGAACACCACGAGCTCGGCGCCCGCCCGGGCCCGCTCCTCGGCGATCCTCCACAGCTCGGTGCTCTTGCCCGTGCCGATCGTTCCGGACAGGAGGAACATCGGCGCGGTCCGCGGCGCGGCGGGGCGGTCCAGCTCCCGGAGGATCTTCCCGGCAGGGCTGTCCGTCCGGTCCGCACGCCACTCGTCCGGGATCTGCCACTCTTCCACGTCGAAGCGCGTGCGTAGCTCGTTCCAGACGTCCCGCACCGACGTGCCCCTCACCATGCACCGACGCTACCACACGGCTTGAGCCCTGCCCGCCGGAGAGCGCCGCGCCCTCGCCCGCTGCGCCGTCGTCGCGACGGCTCGGCGGGCTGCACGCCAGACCGTGATCGCGCTGTCGCACCGGCGCCCCGGCCGGCACACGACGGCACACGTTCCCGGGGAGGCCAGCTCGCGCCGGCGTGGCCCCGGGACCGCGCTGACCGCGCTGTCAGCGGGAGACGAGGTCCTTCATCCAGGCGACGTCGTCGGGCGTCGCCCCCACGATCTCGCCGGCCCACCGCTGGTCGGTCATGCGCTCGAAGTTCCCGGTGATCCTCTCGAAGTACGACGACACGAGCCCCACGTACGCGCGCGGCGTGCCGCACGGGTCGGCGGTGACGACCATGAGCCGCGGCAGGCCGGTGCCCACGTGCAGCACGCGGCCGACCGTCGCCCCGACTTCGTCGGTCGGCTGGGTGTGCACGTCGGCGATCGTCGGGTCCTGCTTCGTGCCGAGGAGGGGATGATAGAAGAGATCGGCATACCAGCCCTCGACGCCCTCGGGCGAGCCGCAGCCGTACTGGATCCGGACGGCCTGGTTGATGAAGGCGAGGTGCTCCTCGGTGAGGGGCAGCCCGGCGCGCTGGTTCTCGGCCATCTCGCCGAGCGTCGTCGCGACGCCGTGCAGCCGCGCGAAGTACGCCGGCAACTCCTCCCCGGTGCCGGGAAGGGCGGACAGATCGAGCGACTCGACGATCCTGCCGCCGTGCTCGGCCAGCTCGGCGATGCGCGCGTAGAACGCCGGGTACGGGTCGACGTAGGCGTCCGGGAACTCGCACGTGGTGCCGCCCGTGTACGACTGCTTCGCGTAGAGGATCGTGTCGTGCCGGAGCTCGGCCCAGGAGGCGAGCTGCGTGTTCAACAGGCGCCGGCCCCACGCCTCCGTCTTCGCCACCCCGGGCAGCCCCTCGCCGCCTTCGAGCGCCCGCGACGGCGACAGCTCGCGCAGCGCGCCGAGCCAGCGGTTGTAGAGGTTCTTGCCCCAGAAATCGGCCGGGTGCGCGTCGACGAGCACGCGCATCATGTGCAGGTCGGGCGCGTAGGAGAACTGGCCTAGCTCGGGCGCGAGCAGGAGGCCCGCCTGGTCGTTGCCGAGCGCGGCGAAGCCCACGTCGAGCGGGCTCGGCATCATGCGCTTGACGGTGCCGCCCTGCACCCGGTCGTAGACCACGTTCGAGAAGACGTGCGAGTCGACGACGTACCGCTGGCCGAGCATCGCGAAGCTCGCCGACAGGGGCAGCGTGCCCTTGTCGAGGCCGTTGATCATGATATGGCTCGAGATCCGCTGCGTCCCGTAGCCCTTCTTCTGGACGACCGCGACGATCGTGTCGTCCGGGACGCCGGCGAGGCCGGCGGCGTCGTCGAGTCCGAGATCCGCGAGCAGGGCGTCGAGCTCGGGGAGCGTCATATAGTCGCTCTCGCCCACGAAGGCCTGGATCGTGTCGTCGATGCGCGTGTAACGGTCGAGGGTCTTCTCCTCGGCCAGGGCGCGCAGCGCGTACGCGCCCTCGAGCTGCCGCCGTTGGAAGACCTGCGCGCCGCTCTCCTGGGTCTCGAGGAAGCGGAAGTCCACGCGGCCGAGCCACATCATGCTGCGGAAGTAACGCTGGAGCTCGGGCGAGTCGTTGTAGTGGCCGCGCGGCTCGAACTGGGAGAAGTCCATGAGCCGGTCGGCGCCGAAGAGGCTCACCGCCCCCATGCCCTGGTGGGCCTTGGCGCCCGCCACGAGCTCGTCGATCTTCGCGGCGTCGGCGCCCGCGACGGGCGCGACCGGCGCGCCGGTCAAGAGCGCGAGCGCCACGGCCGTGTAGAGGTCCGCGTCGGCGCGCGCCTCGGCGCCGAGGTCGCCGCCCGCGCCCGCGGCGAGCCGCGCGCGCATCTCCTCGAGCATCTTCCCGAGCTCGGAGGAGAGCGAGGCGCCCTCCAGGAACTTCAGGATCGCGTCGTAGGAGCGGTGGACCGCGAACAGGATGGAGTCGGCCGACACGTAGAGCGGCAGGTCGAGCGCGTAGATGCTCTCGTAGCCGTACACGAAGGTCGGGAAGGTCCTCTTCTCCGAGATGACGAAGCCGTTCGCGGACAGCTTCGCGAGCTCGTCGTCGTCGAGCCGGAACGTGGAGCCCTGGATCAGCGACAGGTTGTCGGCGTCCGCGGGCGCGTACGAGAGGCCCGACGCGAAGTCGACGCGGTACTTCGAGGCGAAGTCCGCGGCGGTCATGCGCGCCGACGACTCCCGCTCCTCGAGCAGCGCGCCGAGCTCCGCCTGCTGCTCGGGCCCGAGCGGCGCTGACGGTGAGGTCGGCGATGGCGAAGGCGGCTGCTCCGACGGCGCACCACCGGCGTCGGACGGCGGCAGGCCATCGCTGGAGCAGCCGCCGGCAAGGGCCAGGAGGAGCGGGACGATGGAAAAGTGAAGGGACGTCCTGGGCATCGTGTTCCCCTTTCGGAGCGCGCCTCTCCGGAGGCGCGGCGAGCCCGACGCGGGCAAGGACGATGCCGGGCTCGCCGGCGCGGCATCGTGGTCTGTCAGGTCAAGCCGGCTTCGGCTTCTGGAGCTGCTTCATGGCGTATCCGATGCCGGTCTGCAGCGAGCCGAACGTGTAAATGCCGCCGAGCTTGAACTCGAGCTCCATGAGCGCCACCGCGACCTCCGGCCGGATGCCGGTCAGCACCACCTGGGCGCCGAGGAGCTTCACCGCCTTCACGGCGTTGACGATGCCCTGCACCGCCCGCGCGTCGATCTTCCGCACGCCGGTGATATCGATGATGACGATCCGCGCCTCGCGCGCCACGACGCCGTTGAGCAGCGTCTCCATGATCTGGGTCGAGCGGCGATCGTCCACGGAGCCGATCACCGGCATGGCCAGGATCTGATCCGCGATCGGCATGAGCGGCGTCGAGAGCTCCTCGAGCAGGAGCGCCTGGGTCTGCACGACCTGCTCGAGGCGCTGGCGCTCCTCCTCCTCGAGGCGCTTGCGCTCGGTGAGATCGCGCGCGACGCAGACGAGCCCCTGGCTCTCCCCGAGGCCGCCGGAGATGACGGAGGTCGAGAGGGAGATAGGGACGATCTCCCCCGTCTTCCTCTGGAACGCCGTCTCCTCCAAGAGGATGCTGCTCTCGCCGTCGCCCATGACGCAGGGGAACGCGCCCGGAAAGATGCGGCTGGCGGGCGCGCCGACGAGCTCCTCGGCGGAGTAGGCCGACAGGCGGCACGCGGCGGCGTTCACGCTGGTGATGAAGCCCTCCTTGTCCACGACGACGAGCAGATCGCTCATCGACTGGAGGATGTTGTCGACGTACTCCTTGGACACCACCCTGGAGGCGAGCTCCTCGGCCACCATGTTCAGGCCGAGCGCGAGCGCGTCCCAGGCGTCGCCCTGGTCGCTGACCTCCGCCCGCCTCGAGAAGTCGAACGACACGATGGAGTTGAGCATCACCATGATGTCGTTGAGCCGGCGCTCCAGCCGCTCCTCCCTCGCTCGCCGCTCGAGCATCTCCTGCACCAGCGCCTCGGCGGCGCGCTTCGCCAGGTCGAAGCTGGCCTCGCCCGGGGCCTCGCCCAGCGCTGGATTCGCCCCGAGGAGGATCGAGCAAAGCTCGGCAACGCGAGAGTCGGTCGACGGCTCTCCTTCGCTCACGAGCGGAACCCTTTCAACCACTCGACCGCGGCCGTCTCGTCGGAGAAGATCTTGTACGGTTTGGCGCGCCTGCCGTGAATCGCGCTGAAGACCGCCAGCCAGATGTTCGCGATGGTCGTGCTCAAGGGCGAGTCGGCCAGCATCGCCACAGCAGGCCAGCTCGCCGTCGCCTCGGGGCTCCCGTAGTAGGACCGGGCGTCACGCTCGATCACCTTCACGTGGGTGAGATCGACGAGCACCGGCCAGCGCCCGCCGCTGGTGGTCGAGTTGATACCGGCGATGACCTCGCGGGCGATCTGGAGCGTCTGTAGGGTTCCTGGCGCGAACTCGACCCGCACAATCCCGTTCGCATCGTCAAGCCAGACTCGTCCCGACGAGAAGGTTACCGCCGTGCTGTTCTCCATCCCTGTCCTCCTCACGCCGGCTGACCGCTCGAACGAGACCACCCAGCCGTGGCACCAGAGCGGCGGCTCCGCCCAGGTTGCCCCCCTGATCTCCTATCGTAATTCGTTCGGGGCGTGTAGCGTTTCATTGCAGACACACCGGGAACGGCGGCGCAGCTGCACACCCGAGCAGATGCCGGGCGAAGGCTCACAGCGGCGTCCGATGTGCTCCGATCTGCCCTCTGCAGGCCTGACCGTCCCGCTCGCCTCAGCGGGGGCAGACGTCCGCGGCCAGCAAGCGCTCCCTGAGCCGCTCTGCCAGGACCCGGACGTGAGGCTCCCGGAGCATCGTGTGGTGAGATCCCGGGACTTCATGGATCTCGATCGGCTGTGACGAGATCCCAGCCATGGGCTGATAGAGGGCTCCGTAGGGCTCCGTCGCCGGACCGAAGGGGCCGGGCGGCGGCTGCTGCGCTGCCCGGAAATAGACCACACGACCACCATAACAGAGCATCGTGTAGGAGCGCGCGGCCCGCCCGTGAGCCGCCCCGAGCCGCTGGACCGCATCGGCGAAGCCCGGCGCCACGCCGCGCGCTGCGTCGAGGACGAGCTCCGTCAGCTCGCCCTCGTCGAGCCGGCGGAGCTCATCGTACGCCATCCCGGGGCGGGCCATCCTCGCGGCCTCGACGAGCTGCCACAGCCGGCGCTCACGGGTGCTCGGGATCGTGATGTAGCCATCGATCATGGCCAGCAGCGCGACGCGCTCGCCGCACCGCACGAGCTGGTGCGCCATCTCGAACGCGACGAGCCCGCCGAGGGACCAGCCGCCGAGCAGGTAGGGGCCAGCCGGCTTCACGGACCGGATGGCCTCGAGATAACGCGCGGCCATGTCCTCGATCCGCTCATCGGGCGCGGCGCCGTCGTCCAGCCCGATCGCCTGGAGGCCGTAGAAGGGCCGCTCCGTTCCCAGGTGGCGGGCGAGCTCGGTGTAGCAGAGCACCGGCCCGCCGAACGGGTGGACACAGAAGAACGGCGAGCCCTCGCCGCCGGGCTGGATCGCGACGAGCGGCGACCTCGGTCGCGCCCCGTCATCCTGCCGGCCGCGCTCGCCGCCCGGCGGCGCGGGCAAGCTCAGCGCGTCCAGCGCGCGCTCGGCGAGCGCCGCGACGGTCGGATGCTCGAGCAGCAGGTTGACCGGCAGCTTGATGTCGAGGCTCTGCGCGATCCGGTCGCGGAGCTCCAGGCTCATCAGCGAGTCGAGCCCGAGGTCGAGCAGGCTCGCGCCCGGCGCGATCCTCTCTGGAGCGTCCAGCCCCAGCGTCTGCGCCGCGGAGGTCTTCAGCCACCCCTCGAGCACCCGCCGGCGCTCGTCGGGCGCCACCGCCCTGAGGCGCTCGACCAAGGCGACCGCCGCCGGCGCGCCCACGTCGACCGCCGCCGGCGCGCCGCCGGACGCGCGCGGCGCGACCGGGGCGTCCGGCGCCTCCGGTCGCTCGCGCTGGATCCAGTGCCGCGTCCGCTGCCAGGCATACGTCGGCAACGAGACGCAGCGCCCTCCGGCCGGATAGAGGCGCTTCCAGGCGACGGCGTGGCCGTGCGCGTGGAGCGCCCCGAGCGACTGCAGCAGGCACCGCCGCGCCGGGAGCTCTCGCCGGAGCGAGAAGACCGCATGAGCGTCCGCCCCCCTCGCGGAGAAGCACTGCCGGAGGTGGCCGGAGAGGACGGGATGCGGGCCGACCTCGAGGAAGATCCGGTACCCAGCGGCCAGCGCCGCGTCCACGGCGCCCGCGAACCGCACCCGCTCTCTCATGTTCCTCGCCCAGTACGCCGGATCGAGCTCGCTCCCCGCGACCGGCGCGCCGGTCACCGTGCTGAACAGGGGCAGCGCCGCCTTCTGGGGAGAGAGCCCGGAGAGCGCGGCCTCGAGCTCGCGATCCAGCGGCGCCATCTGCGCGCTGTGGAACGCGTGGCTCACCGGGAGCAGGCGGCAATCCACCCCCTCCCCGCGCAGGCGGCGCAGCACGTCCGCGAGCGCCGCCTCGTCGCCCGCCAGCACGGCCGAGCGCGGATCGTTGACCGCCGCGATGGTGAGGCGATCGCCCGCGCCCTCGAGGAGGCGCGCCGCCTCGTCGGCGGGCACGCCGACCAGCGCCATCTTCCCGAGCCCCTTCGTCCGCTGCATCAGGCGCCCGCGAAGCACCACCAGCCGGACGGCTTCCTCCAGGCTCAGGACGCCCGCGATGTGCGCGGCCGCGATCTCGCCGACGCTGTGCCCGATGACCGCGCCGGGCCGGACGTCCAGGGATCGCCAGAGCTCGGCCATCGCCACCTGGACGGCGAGGAGCGCCGGCTGCGCCACCTCGGTCTCCTGCAGGCGCGAGGTCGCCTCGGGCGCCTCGAGCTCGTCGAGGAGCGACCAGCCGGCGTGGCGCCGCACGAGCGCGTCGCAGGCCTCGAGCGCGGCGCGGTAGCTCGGCTCCTCCGCGAACAGCTCGCGGTGCATGCCGGCCCACTGCGATCCCTGCCCCGAGAACACGAAGGCCACCCGGACCCGCGCGCCCGGCTCCGCGACGCTCCGGGTCGCCCCCGGAGGCGCCTGCCCCTCGGCGCAGGCGTCCAGCGACGCCGCGAGCTCCTCCCGGGAGCTCCCGACCACGGCCAGGCGGTGGCTGTGGTGGCTCCGCCGGACGCTCGCCGTGTAGGCGATGTCCGCGAGGCGCGGGGACGCGTCGGTGACGGGCTCGCGCAGGAGATCGCGCATCGCCCGCGCCGCCGCGACGAGCGCCTCCGGGGACCTCGCCGAGAGGGGCAAGAGGACGACCTTCGCCTCGCCCGCGGAGGCGGCGGCGCTCGGCGGCGCCTCCTCCAGGATCGTATGCGCGTTGGTCCCGCTCAGGCCGAACGCGCTCACGCCCGCGAGGCGGGCGGCGCCGCCCGCCTTCCACTCGAGCTTGCGCGTGGGGATGGAGAGCGACGTGCCCTCCAGCCGGATGCGCGGGTTGAGCGCCCGGAAGTGGAGGTTGGCCGGGATGGCGCCGTGCTGGAGGGCGAGCACCGCCTTGATCAGCCCCGCCACGCCGGCGGCCGCCTCGAGGTGGCCGATGTTCGTCTTCACCGCCCCGAGGACGCACCCGGCCTCGCCCGCGCGCGGCTTGCCCACGACCTGCGCGAGCGCCTCGACCTCGATCGGATCGCCGAGCGAGGTCCCCGTCCCGTGCGTCTCCACGTAACCGATCTCCGAGGCCTGCACCCCGGCGCTCTCCAGGGCCTTCTTCAGCATCGATTGCTGGGAGAGGACGTTGGGAGCGGTCATCCCGGTGGAGCGGCCGTCCTGGTTGACCGCCGAGCCCCGGATGACGGCGCAGATGGGATCGCCGTCGGCCAGCGCGTCGGAGAGCCGCTTCAGGAGCACGAGCCCGCACCCTTCGCCGCGGACGAAGCCGCTCGCCTCCGCGTCGAAGACCTTGCACCGGCCGTCCGGCGAGAGCGCCCCGGTCGTGGCGATGAGCCGCATCATCACCGGCGACAGGAGGAGGTTGACACCGCCCGCGAGGGCGAGCGCGCACTCGCCGCTCCGCAGGCTCTGGCAGGCGAGGTGGATCGCCACGAGCGACGACGAGCACGCGGTGTCGACGGTCAGGCTCGGCCCCTGGAGGCCGAGCGTGTAGGACAGCCTGCCCGCGGGGAAAGAGAAGAAGTTGCCCGTCATGGTGTGGATGTCCTGCGCGCCGGGATCGAACGCGCCGCACAGGTGGGCGTAGTCGTTGGTGGTGATGCCCAGGAAGACGCCCGTGCTGGTGCCCGCGAGCCGCTCCGGGACCTGCCCGCCGCGCTCCAGGGCCTCCCAGGCCACCTCGAGCAGGAGGCGCTGCTGCGGATCCATGCGCTCCGCCTCGCGGGGCGAGATCCCGAAGAACTGAGCGTCGAACAGATCCACGTCCCGGAGGAAGCCGCCCCAGCGGACCGCGCGCGCCCGCGGGTCCGGGGCCTCGTCGGGCGCCGGATCGAGGCGCCACCGCTCGGCGGGGATCTCCGTGACCGCGTCCACGCCGTCCTCGAGCAGCCGCCAGTAGGCCTCCGGCGTCGAGGCGCCGCCAGGGAGCCGGCACGCCATGCCGATGACGGCGATCGGCTCCGCCCTCGCGCGCGCGAGGGCGTCTCGCTCGGCTCGGAGCTCCCGGATGGTGGCGATCGCTTGCCGCAAACGAGCCTCGTAATCCGTCACCGGCACGCTCATACCGATTTCCTCCCGCTGGCCAGCGTCAACTCCTCGTCGAGGAGGCTCAGCAACGCACTTCCGTCGAGATCGCCGAGGGAACCGGCGAAGGTCCGCTCGGTCGCCTCCTGAGCAGGGGCATCGGCCGCCTCGATCTCGGTGAGCAGGTGTTCGGCGAGCGACGCGATGGTCGGGTACGTGAACAGCAGCGTCGCCGAGAGGCTGAGCCCCAGGCTGGACTCGAGGCGGTTGCGGAACTCGAGGCTCATCAGCGAGTCCATCCCGAGGCTGGCGAACACCTCGAGCGGCCCGATGGCGGCCGCATCCACGCGGAGCACGCGGCCGAGCTGCTCCTTCAGGTGCCCTTGCAGGCGGAACCGGCGCTCCTCGGGCGGCTCCCTCTCCAGCGCCTCGCGGACCCGGAGGATGTCCGACGACCTCGGCGCCGCTCGGGCGCGCTCGCGCGTGAGCCGGTCCCAGTAGCGCCACCGCGCGACGCTCGGGTAGGACTCGAGCCACCGGTGCACGTTGAACCGGACGACCGCGATCTGGGGCATGTCCGCCTCGAGCAGGCGCTCCAGCATCCGCAGCCCCTCCTCCTCCGTGAGGCTGTCCATCCCCCGGTCGCCCACGCGGCCCATGACGTCGGCCTGCCGGACCGCGATGCCCACGTCGGAGAAGAGGCCCCAGTCGATGCTCAGCGCGGGGAGCCCGTGCGCGCGCCGGTGATGCGCGAGGGCGTCCAGGAACACGCTCGCCGCGGTGTAGTTCCCGTTGCCCGGCGCGCCGAGCAGCGAGGCCACCGACGAGTACATCACGAAGAAATCGAGCGGCCTGCCCGCGGTCAGCTCGTGCAGGTTCCACGCGCCGTGCATCTTCGGCGCCATGGTCTGCCAGAAGCGCTCGGCGCTCTGCTCCATCACGGTGCTGTCGGCGATGACCATGGCCGCGTGGACGACCCCGCGGAGCGGCGGCGCGCGCCGGTCGATCGCCGCGAGGAGCTCGATGACGTGATCGCGACGCGACACGTCCGCCTGGGCCACGACCACCTGCGCGCCCTGCGCCTCGAGCGCGTCGATCGCGCGCCGCGCCGCTTCGGACGCGCCGCTGCGGCCCGCCAGCACGAGGTGGCGAGCGCCCCGGGCCACCATCCAGCGCGCCAGCGAGAGCCCGAGCCCCCCGAGCCCGCCGACGATGAGGTACGTGCCGTCCGGCCGCAGCGCGGCGCCGCCGGCGCGCCGCTCCCGCAGCGCGGCGCGCGCCATCCGCGCGACGTAGCGCTCGCCCGCCCGGAGCGCGATGTGATCCTCGTCGTCCGTGGCGTCGAGCTCCCGCGCGAGCGAGGCGGCGTCCTCCGGCGCGCGCGCCGGGTCGAGGTCCACGCGCGTGCACCGGAGCTCCGGGTGCTCGGAGGCGAGCACGCGGCCGAAGCCGAGGAGCGGCGCCTGCGACACCGACACCGGCGCCGCCTCCTCCAGGGCCTGCGCGCCGCGGGTCACGAGCCACAGCCGCGGCGCGTCGCGCCACCCCCTGCGCACGAGCGCCTGCGCGAGGAACATCGCGCTCAGCGTCCCGAGGCGCTGATCCCGCTCCAGCGTGTCCAGCGTGACGCCGTCCGGGCCCTGCGCGTCCAGGCTCCACAGGTGCACGACGCCCCGGCACGCCGGGCCGCCGCCGAACGCGTCCTCGAGCAGGAACCGGAACGCCATCGGGTCTCGCGGGTCGAGCTCGTAGAGCCCGGGCGCATGGCGCGCCGTGACCTCGCCGGCCACGGCGACGACGCAGGCGTCGCCCCGCGTTCGCAGGAGCTCCGCGAGCTCGGCGCCGGTCCCGGTCCGGTCCGCGAGCACGACCCAGGCGCCACGGTGGGAGCGGCGCCGATCGCCGTCCGCCGGCACCGGCGCGTGGCGCTCCCACGCGACGGCGTGCAGCAGCTCGTCGCCGTCGCCGTCGCCGTCGTCCGGCGCCGCGAGGCGCCCCTCGGGCCACGGCGCCCGGGGGGCCTCGTCGATCCAGTAGCGCTCTCGCTGGAAAGGGTACGCCGGCAGCGAGACGCAGCGGCCCCCCGACGGATGCTGGCGCTTCCAGTCCACCGGGTAGCCGTGCGCGTAGAGCGCGCCGAGCGCCTCCAGCAAGCTCCGCCGCTCGTCCCGCTCCCGCCGCATCGCCGGGAGCGCCGCGCCCCCGGGCGCCTTCGCGCGCAGCCCTTCCTCGATGGCGGGCGCGAGGATCGGGTGCGGGCTCATCTCGAGGAACAGCGTGGGCCCGCCCTCCGCGAGCCGCTGCACGGCGCCCGAGAACAGCACCGGATCCCGCAGGTTCCGCGCCCAGTACTCCGGCCCGAGCTCCTCGCCGCGGCAGATCTCCCCGCTCACGGTCGAGCGCATGGGCACCCGCGCCGGCGCCGGCGCGAGCCCGTCGAGCGCCGCCCGCAGCTCGTCGAGGAGCGGATCCACCTGCGGGCTGTGCGACGCGACGTCGACCTTCACGCGGCGGCAGAACACCCCGCGCCGCGCGAGCTCCGCCAGGATCTCGTCGAGCGCGATGGGCTCGCCGGACAGCACCGTCGACCGCTCGCTGTTGCTCACCGCCACGGAGACGCGCCCCGCGTGCCCGGCGACGAGCTGCCGCGCCTGCTCCATGGGCAGCTCCACGAGCGCCATCGCACCCGCGCCGCTGATCCGCCGCAGGAGCTTGCTCCGGCGGCAGATGACGCGCGCGGCGTCGTCCAGCGTCAGCGCGCCCGCGACGTGCGCCGCCGCCACCTCGCCCATGCTGTGCCCCACCACGGCGTCCGGCTCCACGCCCCACGCGCGGAAGAGCGCCGACAGGGCCACGCCGATCGCGAAGAGCGCCGGCTGCACGACGTCGATCTCCGCGAGGCGCGAGCGCTCCTCGCCCGCGTGGAGCTCCTCGAGGAGCGACCACCCCGCCTCCCGCGCGATCGCCGCGTCGCACGCGGCCAGGGCCTCGCGGAAGCTCGGCTCCTCGGCGAGGAGCTGCCGCGCCATGCCCGGCCACTGCGAGCCCTGGCCCGGGAACACGAACACGACCCTCGGCCGCGCCGACGCGCGCGCGTCCCCGCGGGCGACGCCGGCGGCCTCCTCGCCCCGCCCGTAGGCCGTGAGCAGCTCGGCGAGCTCCTGCCGCGAGCCGCCGGCGACGGCCAGCCGATGCTCGTGGTGGCTGCGCCGCACGCTCGCGGTGTACGCGATGTCCGCGAGGTCCACGGCGGCTCCGGCGGGGTCGTCGACGAGGAGCCGCCGGTACGCCTCCGCCAGGGCCGAGAGCGCGGCCGGGCTCTTCGCGGAGAGGGGGAGGAGCACCACGGACGCGCGGCCTTCCGGCGACGGCGGGGCGGGCGGCGGGGGCTCCTGCAGCAAGACGTGCGCGTTGGTCCCGCTGATCCCGAAGGCGCTCACCCCCGCGATCCGCGGCGCGCCTCCGGACGGCCAGGGCAGCGGCTCCACCGGGACGGCGAACGGCGTGCCTTCGAGCGAGATCCGCGGGTTCAGCGTCTGGAAATGCAGGTGCTTCGGGATCGTCTCGTGGCGCAGCGCCAGCACGACCTTGATGAACCCCGCCACCCCCGCCGCCGCCTCCAGGTGGCCGATGTTGGTCTTCACCGAGCCGAGCCAGCACGGCGGCCCGTCGGGCCGCGGCCCGCCCAGCACCTCTTTCAGGGCCGTGAGCTCGATCGGATCCCCGAGGGAGGTGCCGGTGCCGTGGGCCTCGACGTAGCCCACCTGGTCAGGCGAGACGCCGGCGCTCTCCAGCGCCTGCCGCAGGAGCGCCTGCTGCGAGAGCACGTTCGGCGCCGTCAGCCCCGACGAGCGCCCATCCTGGTTGACGGCCGAGCCGCGGACCAGCGCCCAGATCCTGTCGCTGTCCCGCTGCGCATCCGAGAGCCGCTTGAGCACGACCATGCCGCAGCCCTCCGCCCGCACGTACCCGTTCGCGGCGGCGTCGAACGTCTTGCATCGACCGTCGGGCGAGAGCGCCTGGGTCTGGCCCATCAGGCACATCGTCAGCGGGGACAGGATGAGGCTGACGCCCCCCGCGATCGCCATGTCGCTCTCGCCGCTCC
Organism: Sorangium sp. So ce836; assembly: GCF_028553905.1. Lineage (NCBI taxonomy): Bacteria > Pseudomonadati > Myxococcota > Polyangiales > Polyangiaceae > Sorangium > Sorangium sp. So ce836. The sequence goes on from NZ_CP102233.1 coordinate 10,805,819, forward strand.
GGAGGCTCTGGCAGGCGAGGTGGAGCGCGACGAGCGAGGAGGAGCACGCCGTGTCCACCGTCATGCTCGGCCCCTCGAGGCCGAACACGTAGGACAGGCGCCCCGCGGCGGTGCTCGCCAAGGTTCCGGTCGCGCAGTAGGCGTCGAGCTGCCGGGGATCGAGCGAGGCGAAGCGGTGCTGGTAGTCCTGGACCGCCATGCCGATGAACACGCCGGTCCGGCTGCGGAGGAGCCGCTCGGCGGGCTGCCCTGCGTCCTCGAACGCCTCCCAGGCCACCTCGAGCAGGAGACGCTGCTGCGGGTCGAGGCTCGTGGCCTCGCGAGGCGCGATCCCGAAGAAGCGCGCGTCGAACCCGTCGACCCCGTCGAGCAGCCCGGCCCAGCGCGTCCCCGGCAGGCCGTCGGGGATCGCGCCGTCGGGCCACCGCGCCGCGGGGATCCGCTGGATCGCGTCGACGCCGTCCTCCAGCGCCCGCCAGAACGCCTCGGGGTCGCTTCCGCCTCCAGGCAGCCGGCACGCCAGACCGACGACGGCGATCGGCTCGACCTCCTGCGCCGCCGCGGGCTGCGGCGCCGCGCTCGGGAGAGGCGACGCGGGCCGAGCTCCGGCGCCGGCGCCGAGCTGCTCGGCGAGATACGCCGAGAGCCCGGCGACGTGGGGGTACGTCCAGAGCAAGGTCGACGGCAGCGAGAGCCCCAGGCCGGCCTCCAGGCCGTTGCGCAGCTCCAGGCTCATCAGCGAGTTGATGCCGAGATCGTTCAGCGGCACGTGCCGGTCGATGGAGCCCGGTTCGAACCGCAGGACCCTGGCCGCGACCTCCCGGACGAAGCCCTCGATCAGCGACGGCCGCTCCTCCGGCGTCGCGCCGTCGAGCGTCGCACGGAAGCGCGCGACCTCGGGCGCGCGCTGCTTCGCGCGATCGCGCTCCTCGCGCAGGCGCTCCCAGAAGGGCGACGCGGCGGCGGTCGGGTAGAACTCGAGCCACCGGCGCAGGTCGAACCTCAGGACGCCGGCCTGAGCCGCCTCTCCCCCGAGCAGGCGCTCGAGCGCGGCCAGCGCGTCCGCCTCCGTGAGGAGCCCGGTCCCCCCGCGCGAGAGGCGCGCCGCGGCGCCGTGGCGCGCCTCCGCCGGGGTCTCCTCGGCGAAGAGGCCCCAGTCGACGCTCAGCGCGGGCAACCCCCTGGAGCGCCGGTGGTGCGCGAGCGCGCCGAGGAACGCGTCGGCCGCCGCGGAGCCCGCGTCGCCGGGAGCTCCGAGGAGCGGCATCGCCGAGGCGTGCAGGAGGAAGAAGTCGAGAGGCCTGTCTGCGGTCAGCGCGTGCAGGTTCCACGCTCCGCGCGCCCGCGAGGCCGCCGCGGTCCAGGAGCGGCGGGCGTCGCGCTCCGGCGCGGGGCCGCCCGCGGCCGGCTCCGCGTAGACGACCCCCCGGAGCACGCCGAACCGCTGCTCGACGGCCGCCACGACCTCGGCCGCCCGCGACGGCTCGGCCACGTCGACCTCGGCCACGACCACCTGAGCGCCTGCCGCTTCCATCGCGACGATCGCGCTCCGGGCTGCCTCCGTTGCGCCGCCCTCGCCGGTGAGCAGGAGGTGGCGGGCGCCCTTCTCCACCATCCACCGCGAGAGCGAGAGGCCGAACCCCTCGAGGCCTCCGGCGATCAGGTAACCTCCGTCGGCGCGGAAGCTCGCGCTCGCGCCGGGGCTGACCCCGGGGACGCCGCGCTCGAGCCGCGCCACGTACCGCGCCTCGCCGCGCAGCGCGATCCGGTCCTCGCGATCGGCCGCGTCGAGCTCCCGGAGCAGCGCGGCGGCCTCGCCGGATGCGGGGGTCGGGCCCAGATCGACGCGCTTGCACCGGAGCTCCGCGTGCTCGGCCGAGAGCACACCCCCGACGCCCCAGAGCGGCGCTTGGGCCACGGACACCGGCGCCGGCTCGGCCACGGCCTGCGCGCCGCGGGTGACGAGCCAGAGCGGCGGCGCGTCGCGCCACCCCCTGCGCGAGAGCGCCTGCGCCAGCGAGAGCGCGCTCAGGCCTGCGCGGCGCAGGTCTGCCTCGAGCGTCTCCGGCGTCGTCGCCTCCGCCGCCGCGGCGTTCAGGCCGAGGAGATGCACGACACCCCGGCACGCCGCGTCACCCTGGAACGCGTCGTCCAGCAGCGCCGAGAGCGCCGCGCTGTCCGAGGGGTCGACCTCGTAGCGCCCGTCCCCGAGGCGCGCATAGCGCTCCCCCGGAACGGCGCGCACGCACGCGTCGCCCCGCTGGCCGAGGAGCGCGGCCACCTCCTCACCCGTACCGTCCCGATCCAGGAGCAGGAGCCACGCGCCGCGCGACTTGCGAGGGGCGGCCGGCGGGCGCGCGGGTTCGCTGCGATGCCAGGCGACGGCGTAGAGCAGCTCCTCCGTGGTCCCGGGCGCCTCGAGGGTCGCCGGGCGCGCGGGCGCGCCCCCCTCGATCCAGTACCGTTCCCGCTGCCAGGGATACGCCGGCAGCGGGACGCAGCGCCCGCCCGACGGATACTGCAGCTTCCAGCGCACCGGATAGCCGTGGGCGTAGAGGGCTCCGAGCGCCCAGAGCACGCTCCGCCGCTCTTCCTGGTCGCGCCGCATCGTGGGGAGCGCCTTGCCCCCCGTGCCCCGCTCGGACAGGAGCTGCTGGAGGTTGGCCAGGAGCACCGGGTGCGGGCCGATCTCCAGGAAGATCTCGTGGCCGTCCGCCCACGCCGCGGAGACGGCCCGGGCGAGCTGCACCGGCTCACGGACGTTCCGCGCCCAGTACCCCGCGTCGAGCGGCTCGCCCTCGAGGCGCGCGCCCGTCACGGTGCTGTACATCGCGATCGACGCCCGGCCCGCCGCGACCTCCCCCAGCGCGCCCCGGAGGTCGCGTTGCAGGGGCTCCATCTGCGGGCTGTGGGAGGCGTAGTCGACCCGCAGCATGCGGCACGGCACCTGCCTCGCCTGCAGGCTCGCCACCACCTCCTCGAGCGCGGCCGCGTCGCCGGAGAGCACCACGGAGCGCGCGTCGTTGATCGCCGCGATCGAGATCCGGTCCGCGCGCCCCTCCAGGACGGCCGCCGCCTCGTCCTCGGACAGCGCCACGGACGCCATCTTCCCGAGGCCCGTGGCGCGCTGCGTGATACGCCCGCGGATCGCCACGATCCGGATCGCCTCGTCCAGGCTCAGGACGCCGGCGACGTGCGCGGCCGCCACTTCGCCGACGCTGTGGCCGATCACGGCGTCGGGCGTGACGCCCAGCGTTCGCAACAGCGCCGAAAGAGCCACCTGCACGGCGAAGATCGCCAGCTGAGTGACCTCCGTCCGATCCAGCCTCGAGGTCGCCTCGGGGGCGGCGAGCTCGGCGAGCAGCGAGAAGCCCGCGTGCCGCTGCACGAGCGGCTCGCACGCCTCTAGCGCCGCGCGGAAGGCGGGCTCCTCGGCGAGGAGCTGCTGCCCCATCCCCACCCACTGCGAGCCCTGCCCGGAGAACACGAACACCACCTGGGGCTGCCACCCGAGCACCGTCTGCCCGCTCGCCGCGGCGGGGTGCGCTTCGCCCCGCGCGTGCGCGCCGAGCGCCTCGGCGAGCTCCTCGCGGGACCGGCCCACCACGGCGAGGCGGAGCTCGTGGTGGCGGCGCCGCACGCTCGCCGTGTACGCGATGTCCGCGAGCCGCACGTCGGGCGGCGCGCCGCCGAGGAAGCGCTCGTAGGCCTCGGCCAGGGCGGCGAGCGCCTGGGGGGACCTCGCCGACAGGGGCAGCAGCGTGAGCGGGGCGTCCTGGAGCGCGGGCGGCTCGGGGACCTCCGGCGCCTCCTCCAGCACGAGGTGGGCGTTGGTCCCGCTCATCCCGAACGAGCTCACGCCCGCGCGGCGGGGCCGCTCCCCGCGGCGCCACGGCTCGGCCGCCGTCGCCACCTCGATCGGGAGGTCGGCCCACGGGATGCGCGGGTTGAGCGCGCGCGCGTGCAGCTGCGCCGGCAGCGCCCCGTGCCCCAGCGACAGCACCACCTTCATCACGCCGGCCACGCCCGCCGCCGACTCGAGGTGGCCGATGTTCGTCTTCACCGACCCGATCTTGAGCGGCCGGCCTCCGGGCCTCCCCTCGCCGTAGACCGCCCCGAGCGCCTCGACCTCGATGGGATCGCCGAGCGCCGTCCCGGTGCCGTGCGCCTCGACGTAATCGATGTCGCCGGGCGAGAGCCCCGCGATCGCCAGCGCCGCGCGCACCACCGCCTCCTGCGCCTTGCCGTTCGGCACGGTGATGCCGGCGCTGCGGCCGTCGCTGTTCACGGCCGAGCCGCGGATCACCGCCAGGATGCGGTCGCCGTCGCGCGCCGCGTCCGACAGGCGCTTCAGCACGACCATGCCGCAGCCCTCGCCCCGGCCATACCCGTCCGCGTCCGCGGAGAACGTCTTGCACCGCCCGTCCGGCGCCAGCGCGTGGAGGCGCGACAGGTACACGCCGAGGTGCGGGGCCAGCATCAGCTGGACCCCGCCCGCGACCGCCACCCGGCACTCGCCCGCCCACAGGCTCCGGCAGGCGAGGTGGATCGCCGTCAGCGACGACGAGCACGCCGTGTCGACGGCCATGCTCGGCCCCTCGAGCCCGAGCGCGTGCGAGAGCCGGCCCGCGGAGAAGCTCGTGAACGTCCCCGAGAGCGTGTAGGCGTCCAGCGCCTCGAGATCCGCGTGCGCCCGCTGCAGGATGCCGTAGTCGCTCGGCCCGATCCCGACGAAGACGCCCGTCAGCGGCTGCTCGCCGGGCACCACGCCCGCGTCCTCCATGGCCTCCCAGATGACCTCGAGCAGCAGCCGGTGCTGCGGATCGAGGTGGACCGCCTCCCGCGGCGCGATCCCGAAGAAGCGCGCGTCGAACCGATCCGGCGCCGCGGCCAGGAAGGCGCCCTCCCGGACGTACATCTTGCCGGCCGCGTCCGGATCGGGGTCGTAGTACGCCGCGGCGTCCCAGCGGTCCGGAGGGATCGGCCCCACGGCGTCGACCCGCTGCTCGAGCAACCGCCAGAAGTCCTCCGGGGTCTCCACGCCCCCCGGCAGGCGGCACCCCATCCCCACGATGGCGATCGGCTCGTCGCCGATCGCGGCGCGCCCGCCGGCGTCGCTCGATGCCGCGCCGCCCGCGCCGCCCGCGCCGTCCGCGCCCGCGCGCTCCTCGGCCTCCGGAGGCGCGGCGTCGCCCGGCAGGCTCGGCGACAGCTCCTCGAGCAGGAAGTCGGTCATCGCGACGGCGTTCGGGTGGTTGAACGTCACGCTCGACGACAGCGGCCGGCCGAGCGCGCGGCCGAGGCGCTGGCACAGATCCACGGCCATCAGCGAATCCATGCCGAGCTCGAAGAAGCCCCGGGTCGGGCTCACCTCGTCGGCCTCGGCGAACCCGAGCGTCTCGGCGACCGAGGCCTGGATCCGCCGCTGGAGCATCCGGCGCCGCTCCCGCGGCGGCGCCGCCGCGAGCTCGCCGAGGAGGGCGGGCGCGGCGTCGCCCGGCGCGGGCGCGGCGTCGCCCGGCGCGGGCGCCGTGGCGCGCGGCACCTCGGAGAGCAGCGGGCGGGGGCCGCTGCTCTCGACCACCGCGCAGAACCGCGGCCAGTCGACGTCGGCCACGACCACCTGCGCCGCCCCGGCGGTCATGCAGAAGGACAGCGCCGCCATGGCCTGCTCCGGGCCGAAGGCCCGCACGCCGCGCTCCTCGAGCGACGCGAGCGCGGAGGTCGCCATGCCGCCGCCGCGCCACGGCCCGAAGCTCACGGCGACCGCGGGCGCCCCGGCGGCGCGGCGCGCCCGGACGAGCGCGTCCTGGAACGCGTTCGCCGCCGCGTAGCCGGCCTGCCGCGCCGAGCCCCACACCGCGGCGATCGACGTGAAGCAGACGAACGCGTCGAGGGGCCGGCCGCGCGTCAGCGCGTCGAGCGCCGCGGTCCCGTGGACCTTCGGCGCGAGCACCCGGCGGAGCCCCGCGCCGTCGAGGGCCGAGAGCGGCGTCTGATCGGAGACGCCCGCCAGATGAAACACCGCGGAGAGCGGCGGCAGCCGGGCGTCGATGTCCGCGAGCACGGCGGCCATCGCCGCCGCGTCGGCCACGTCGGCCTGCGCCACGGTCACGCGCGCCCCGAGCGCCTCGAGCGACGCGAGGAAGTCGCGGTCGTCGGCCGACGCGCCCTTGCGGCTCGTGAGCACGAGGTGCCGCGCGCCCCGCTGCGCCGCCCACCGCGCGACATGCCTGCCCAGCGCGCCGAGCCCCCCGGTGATGAGCGCCGTGCCCGACGTGGACCAGGCCGGCGCGCCGGCCGGCGCTCCCGCTCCGGCGCAGCGCACGAGCCGCTCCACGAACCGCCCCGACGCCCGGAGCGCGACGTGGTCCTCGCCGTCGGGGCTCAGCACCTGCGCGGCGAGCGCGGCGATGTCGTGCTCCCCGGGGGAAGGCGGCAGGTCGACGAGCCCTCCCCAGACCTCCGGGTGCTCGAGCGACAGGGTCCGGCCGAGCCCCCAGAGCGCCGCCTGCGCGGGCGCCGTGACCGGGTCGCCCTCGCCCACCGACACCGCCCCGCGGGTCACGAACCAGAGCCGCGGCCGCTCGCCCTGCCCCGCCTGCAGGGCGGCGCGCAGCAAGGCCGGCGCGCTCCCGACGCCCCGCGCGAGCGCGGCGTCCAGCGAGCCCTCGCCCTCCGGCGCGCCGCCGAGGCTCCACAGGTGGACCACGCCGCGCACGGGCCCGCGCTCGGCCGCGCGCTCCGCCCACCACGCCGCGAGGCCCTCGGGCGCCTCGGGCGTCGAATCGCCCGTCCACGCCGGCTCCGCCGCGCGCGCCGCGGCGCTCCCCAGGCGGAGCCGGGAGCAGGTCGCGCCCGCCGCCTCGAGCGCGTCGGCCAGCCTGTCGCCGGTCCCGCCCTCGTCCACGAGCGCGACCCAGTGCCCGGCCGCGGCCGGGCGCGGGCGCGGCGCGAGGGGCGCTGGCTTCCACGAGAGCTCGTGGAGCCACGGCTGGATCTCCGCCGCCGCACGCTCCTGATCCGCCCTCGCCCGCAGCGCGTCGAGCACCCGGCCGACGACGCCGAGCTCCTCGGCCGAGAGCGCCGCCGAGAGCCCGAGCTGCGCCGCGAAGGCCGCCGCGTCGGCCGACCGGAGGAGCGACGGGAGCGCCGCCGCGGGCGCGCCCTTCGCCTCGCGCCGCGCGTCCCCGGGCGCCTCGAGCCAGTACCGCTTGCGCTGCCACGGATAGCCCGGCAAGGACACGCAGCGCCCGCCCGCCGGGTACACCCGGGCCCAGTCGACCCGGCACCCGCGCGTGTGGAGGGCGCCCAGCGCCTCGAGCAGGCAGCGCCGCGCGTCGCGGCCCCGGCGCAAGGTCGGGGCGACCAGCCCGTCGACCCCGCGCGCCGAGAGGCACCGCTGCACGTTGGCCGAGAGCACGGGGTGCGGCCCCACCTCCACGAAGATCCGGTGCCCGGCGGTCACGGCGCCGTCGATCGCGCGCGCGAGCAGCACCGGCTCCCGGACGTTCCTCGCCCAGTACGACGCGTCGAGCGCCTCGCCGTCGATGCCCTCGCCCGTCACGGTGCTCACCAGCACCCGCTCCGCGCGGCGCCGCGCGATCTCCCCGAGCGCGCCCGCGAGCTCCTCGCCGAACGGATCCATCTGGGGGCTGTGGAACGCGTAGTTCACCCGCAGCTCGCGGCACTCGACCCGGGCGCGCCGGAGCTCCGCCACCACCTCGCCGAGCGCCGCCGCTTCGCCGGACAGCACGACCGAGCCGGGGTCGTTGACGGCGGCGATCGAGAGCCGCCCCTCGTAACCTTCGAGCGCGCGCGCCGCCTGCTCCGGGGACGTCTGGACCGAGGCCATCTTCCCCAGGCCGGTCGCCTGCTGCATGATCCGCCCGCGGTGGTGGACGATGCGCACCGCCTCCTCGAGGCGGATCGCCCCCGCGACGTGCGCCGCCGCGATCTCGCCGACGCTGTGCCCGATCACGGCGTCCGGGGCGATCCCCCAGGAGCCGAGGAGCGCCGCGAGCGCGACCTCCACCGCGAACAGCGCGGCCTGCGCGACCTGCGTCTCCTGCAGGCGCGACGAGGCCTCCGGCGCCTCGAGCGCCTCCAGCAGCGACCAGCCGGCGAGCGGCGCGAGGAGCCGGTCGCACGCCTCCAGCGCGTCGCGGAAGACGGGCTCCTGCCGGAGGAGCGCCTGCCCCATGCCCGGCCACTGCGATCCCTGGCCCGAGAACACGAGCACCACCGAGGGGCGCTGCCCCGGCGGCGCCTCGCCCAGCGCGGCGCGCCCGCGCGCGAGGTCGTCGAGGGCGCCGGCCATCTCCTCGTGCGAGCAGCCCACGACCGCCAGCCGGTGCTCGAGGTGGCTGCGCCGGACGCTCGCCGTGTAGCAGACGTCGCGCAGCGGGCCGCTCTCCGGCGAGCGCAGCCGGGACGCCGTCGAGCGCGAAAGCTCGAGGAGCGCGGGCCTGGAGCGCGCCGAGAGCACGAGCAGCTCGGGCGTGGCGGGCTCGCCCGCGTCCGCCGGGCTCGAGGCCGCTTCCGGCCCTGCAGCGCGCGGCTCCCCGAGCGGCGCCGGCAGGGCCTCCGCCGCCACGAGCGGAGCCACCCGGCGCCACGCGACGGGCGCGCCGAGCATGTAGAGCTCGCCCAGCGAGCCGAGCATGCACTCCCGGGCCGGCTCGTCCCGCCGCAGCGACGGCAGCGCGACGCCGCTCCGCCCCTTCCGGGCCAGGCTGGACGCGACGGCGTGGGCGAGGACGGGGTGAGGATCGAGCTCGAGGAAGACGCCGAACCCATCGTCGATCAGCCGATCGAGCGCGGCGTCGAGGCGCACCGGCTCCCGGAGGTTCCGGGCCCAGTACGCGGCGTCCTGCGCCGCGCCGTCGAGCCGCGCCCCCGTGACCGTCGAGTAGATCGGCGCATCGCCCCCGCGCGGCGCGATCCCCTGCAGAGCGCGCGTGAGCTCGGGGCACAGCGCGTCCATGTGCGGGCTGTGCGAGGCGTAATCCATCCGGACCTGCCGGCCCGTCACCCCCTGCTCGGCGAGCGCCTGCAGCAGCGCCTCGAGCGCCGCCGGCTCGCCCGAGATCAGGGTGGATCCCGGGCTGTTGCTCCCCGCGAGGAAGAGGCGGCCCTCGTGGCCGGCGAGCGCGCGCGCCGCGTCGTCCGCGGAGAGCTCCACGACGGCCACGGCGCCCGAGCCGCTCTGCTGCCGGACGAGCCTGCCCATCGCGCAGATGACCGCGGCGGCGTCCTCGAGCGTCAGCGCGCCGGCGACGCAGGCCGCCGCGACCTCGCCGATGCTCTGCCCCACCACCGCGTCCGGCTCGATGCCCCAGGAACGCCACAGCGCCGCCAGCCCGACCTGGATCGCGAAGATGGCCGGCTGGACGACGTCGGCCTCCTCGAGCAGGCGCCCGTCGCCCGCCGCCAGCGCGGCGAGCAGCGAGAAGCTCGCGTGCGGCCGCATCGCCGCGTCGCACCGCTCGAGGGTCGACCGGAAGACGGGCTCCTCGAGCAGGAGATCGCGCCCCATGGAGAGCCACTGCGAGCCGTGCCCGCCGAAGACGAAGGCGACCTTCGGCCGCCCGCCGGCCGCCTTGCCGATCGAGCCGCCCGGCTGCGCGCATCCGGCCAGGAGGGCGTCGAGGCGCGCGGCGAGCTCGCCGTGCGAGGAGACGGCGAGCGCGAGCCGGCGCTCCTCGCCGCTGAGCCGCGCCGCGGCCGCGCCGCAGAGCGCCTGCACGGAGGGCCGGTCGCCGCCCTCGCCGGCTGCGGCGAGCGCGTGGACGCGCCGGCAGAGGGCCGCGAGCTCCTCGGCGCTCGGCGCGGACAGCGGCAGGAGGTGCACCTCGCGGCGCCGGGGCGCCTCGAGCACGACGTGGCAGTTGGTCCCGCCGAAGCCGAAGGAGCTGACGCCGGCCAGCGCCGGCCCGCGCTCCTTCTCGGGCCACCGCTCCGTCGCGCGCTGCACCGAGAGCCGCAGCTCGTCGAACGGGATGTGCGGGTTCGGCTGCTCGAAGTGGATGCTCGGCTGGAGCGTAAGGCGCCGCATCGAGAGCGCGACGCGGATGAGCCCCGCCACGCCCGCGGCGCCCTCGAGGTGGCCGATGTTCGTCTTGACCGATCCGATCCGGAGCGGCCGCTCCGGCGGGCGATCCGCGCACAGCACGGCGCTGAGCGCCCTCGCCTCGATGGGGTCCCCGAGGATGGTGCCGGTGCCGTGGGCCTCGACGTAATCGACGTCTTCCGGCCGCACCCCCGCGCGCGCGTAGGCCTCGCGGAGGAGGGCCTCCTGCGCCTTCGGGTTCGGCGCGGAGAGCCCGTTGCTGAGCCCGTCGTTGTTGACGGCGCTGCCGCGGATCACGCAGTAGATGGGGTCGCCCGCCGCGAGCGCGCGGGAGAGCGGCTTCAGCACCACCACGCCGCCGCCCTCGCCGCGGGCATACCCGTTCGCGCGCGCGTCGAACGCCTTCGAGCGGCCGTCGGGCGCGAGCGCCCCGAACTTGGAGATGGCGACCATGCTCTCGGGGGCGAGGATCAGGTTCACGCCCCCGGCGAGCGCGAGGTCGCACTCGCCGAGCCGCAGGCTCTGGCACGCGAGGTGGACCGCGACGAGCGACGAGGAGCAGGCCGTGTTCACGTGCAGGCTCGGCCCCTCCAGGCCGAGCGCATAGGAGACCCGGGCGGCGAGGATGCTGAGGTCCTGCCCGACGGCCGTATGCTGGACGATCGCGTCGATGTGGCCACCGTCCACGCGCGCGTAATCGCCCCACATGGCGCCGACGAACACGCCGGTCTGGCTGCCCTCGAGCGATCGCGGGGGCACGCCGGCGTCCTCCAGCGACTCCCACGCGAGCTCCAGCATCAGCCTTTGCTGGGGATCCATCTGGACCGCCTCGCGCGGCGAGATGTCGAAGAACTGCGGATCGAAGAGATCCACCCGGTCGAGGAACCCGCCGCGGCGCGCGCTCATTTTCCCCGGAGCGCCGCGATCGGCGCTGTAGAGCGCGTCGACGTCCCACCGCCCCGGAGGGACGTCGGAGGTCGCGTCCACGCCGCCCCGCAGGAGCCGCCAGAACGCGTCCGGGTCCGGCGCCTGCGGGAACCGGCAGGCGACGCCGATGACGGCGATCGGCTCGGGGCTCGACGCCCCGAGGGCGCCGTCGCCCGTGCGCGCGCCCCGGGGAGCGGGCGATAGCCCCGGCCCCTCGGCCACGTAACGAGAGAGCCGCTCGATCGTCGGGCACTCCCATATCAGCGTGGGGTGGAGCCGGCGCCCGAGGGCCTCCGCCAGCGCGGCGATCAGGCCCATCGCAGCGGTGGAGTCGAGCCCACAATCGGTGAACCGCGCGCCGGGCTCGATCGACCCTGGCGACACGCCCGAGCGCTCCGCGATCCTCTCCGTGAGCCATCGCTGGACCTCAGCAATGGTGGAGATCTGCGTCCGTGATTCGCGCGACATAGCCGTCTCCTTCAGGCAGAGCGTAAAAACATCGCCTCTGAGGAAAGGTTCGTTGCTCGCTGGATCTCAGGGCTCAGACGCCGAACGCGCAGCGCCTCGCCATAACGACCGTTACAGGAAATAAGTCGCTTACGCAAGGTTAGTAAAATGTGTTGCCCGTCAGTAATCAAACGAACGTCCGTGAATACACGGGCAGAGCTCAACGACGATCGGTGCAGGATCGGTGGATCGACTCAAGTCCATCTCTCTGGCTGTCGATCCGCGTCGCGGCGACCTCGGAGGGGCTCACGGGCTTGCCGGAGAGGGCGCCCTGCGCCGCGCTCCCGGCGGGAGGCGAGGCAGTCGTGCGCTTCCGGGCGCCTCGGGCGCCCTGGCCCTCAGCGCGAATTATCGTCGAGCAGTGACGTACAGATTACAAGCTACTGGAGCAGCACGAGCGCGCCATTGTCAATCATCTCCGCACCTTGCAGCGAATGGCGGGCGACTCCGACAAGAGGAGCTGATGTGCGCGCCATCCCCTCATCCAGTCATCCAGCCTCGCTGCTCGGGAGCGGGATGCTGAATGGGATGTATCGAGTGCGGCCCCTTCAGCGCCCGGGCCGCCGGAGCGGCGCCCCACAGGCACGCGGCGGCCGCCGCCCGACTCGGCGGGCCTCCCCGCCGGAGGCCAGGACCGCGGAGGACCACCCACCTCGGCAGCCCCAAAACCGCCGTCGGATTCTTGCTCCACACGGCAAATGCCGCGCATCTGTGTCGGCAGCGGGATCGGAGCCAGCCTGGCGTTGCGTCGCATGCCGCGCGTGACTCTGGCGACTCGGATCAACTACAAGGGGCGCCGGAGGCCAACACCATGTCCATCACGTTCTACTACTCCCCGCAGTCCAGCGCTGGTCGCATCCTCGTATCGCTCGCCGAGCTCGGCGTCCCCTACGAGGCGGTCCGGCTCGACCTGCGCGCCGGCGACCAGAGGAAGCCGGAGTTTCTCGCCCTCAACCCGAATGGCAAGGTGCCGACCGTCGTGATCGACGGCACCCCGGTGTTCGAGTCGGTGGCGATCCAGATCGCCCTCGGCGAGCGCTACGGCGTGCAGAAGGGCCTGTGGCCGGCGCCCGGCTCGCCCGAGCAGCTCACGGCCCTGAGCTGGCTCGTGTGGGGCCAGGTCAGCCTCACCGGCGCCCTGTTCCGCTACATGGCGAACACGAGCGACTACTTCCCCAAGGAGATGCACCACGAGAAGCAAGCCGAGCACGCCTTGGCCGAGCTGCGCGGCCTGCTCGGCATCCTCGACGAGCGCCTCGCCGGCCACCCCTACGTCCTCGGCGAGCGCTGTACCCTGGTGGATATCGACCTCGCGTCCATGCTCGGCTGGGGCCTGATGGCGGCCAAGATCGACACCTCCGAGCAGAAGAACCTGAAGGGCTGGCTCGACCGCATCATGGAGCGCCCGGCCATCAAGGCGGCGATGGCCCAGACCTGAGCCCCGGGCGCCTCGCTCGCCGGGCGGGCGAGGCGCCCCCTCCCCGACGCCTGCGCGGCTTCGACGCCGGCGCGGCCGGGGCCGGCGGTCTTCCACAGGATCCGGCGCGTCGTCCGACGCGCCGCCGGGCCTCGCGCCCCGCGCGCCTTGCGCGCGCCCGACCCATGCTAGAACTCGGCCGCAATGACGGTCCTCCAGGTCGCCGACCTCAGCTTCGGTTACGGCGCCGACAAGCTCTTCCAGGGCATCACCTTTTCCCTGGAGCAAGGCCAGCGCGCCGCGCTCGTCGCCCCGAACGGCGCCGGCAAATCGACGCTCCTCCGCCTCGTCGCCCGCGAGCTCACCCCCGACACGGGATCGGTCGTGATCCGCAAGGGGATCCGGGTCGCTTACTTCCGGCAGTCGCACGAGCTCCACGCCGAGGGCACGGTGCTCGACGCCTTCCTCTCCGGGTTCTCCGAGGTCCTCGAGCTGCGCCACGCCCTCACCGCGGCGCAGCACGCCGCGGCCAGCGGCAGCGAGGCCGACCTCGCCCGGCTCAGCGACCTCACGGATCGCTACCACATCGCCGGCGGCGACGACCTCGAGCGCCGCGTCGAGATCATCGCGGCCCACCTCGGGTTCACGCCGGCCGACATGGATCGCCCCGTCGCGAGCCTGTCCGGCGGCGAGCGCGGGCGCCTGCAGCTCGGCGTCGTGCTCGCCATCGAGCCCGACCTGCTCCTGCTCGACGAGCCCACGAACCACCTCGACATCGAGACGATCACCTGGCTCGAAAAGCACCTCGCGGGCCTCGCCGGCGCGCTGCTCTGCGTCTCGCACGACCGCGCCTTCCTCGACGCCGTCTGCCCGAACACGATGGAGCTCGGGCACCGCAGCTTCCGGGCCTACCCGCTCAAGTACAGCGACTACGCGGTCGCGCGCGAGGAAGACCTCGCCCGGGAGCGCGAGCTCGCCGAGCGCCAGGAGGCGTTCGTCGCCAAGACCGAGGACTTCATCCGGCGCAACATCGCCGGCCAGAAGACGAAGCAGGCGCAGAGCCGGCGCAAGATGCTGGAGAAGCTCGAGACCATCGATCGGCCGGAGGACATCTGGGCGGTCGCCGAGAAGGTCCGGTTCCGGTTCGCGCCCGCGCCGCGCAGCGGGGACATCGTGCTCGACGCGCGCGGGCTCGGCGCGGGCCGCGGCGGGCGCACGCTCTTCTCGGGCGTGGACCTCCTCCTCCGGCGCGGCGATCGCGTCGGCATCGTCGGCCCGAACGGGACCGGCAAGTCGACGCTGCTCAAGCTGCTCGCCGGCGCGGGCGCGCCCGACGACGCGGGCGAGGTGCGGCGCGGGACGAACCTCTGCCAGGGCTACTTCGACCAGCACCTCGGCTCGCTCGACCCGTCGAAGACCGCGGTGGAGGAGATCCGCAGCGTCCGCGCCGACATGAACGTCGACGCGACCCGCCAGTACCTCTCGCGCTTCCGCTTCTACGGCGACGACGCGCTCCGGAAGGTCCAGGGCTTCTCGGGCGGCGAGCGGAGCCGGCTCGCGCTCGCGAAGCTCCTGCTCGAGCCGCGCAACCTGCTCTTCCTCGACGAGCCGACGAACCACCTCGACATCCCCGCCGCCGAGATCCTCGAGGAGGCGCTCACCGGCTTCGAGGGCACGGTGGTGCTCGTCTCGCACGACCGGCGGTTCCTGGAGCAGGTGACGACGCGCATCGTCGCGGTGCGCGAGGGACACGTGGACGTCTACCCCGGCGGCTTCCGCGACTACCGCGACAACCTCGAGAAGCTCGCGGCCGAGGCGGCGGCGCGCGAAGCGGACGAGCGCGACGCCGGGCGCGGGCCGGCCGGGGGCGGCCGGGGGGCGCAGAGGGCCGCGGGCGCGCCGGCACCGCAGAGGGCCGCGGGCGCGCCGGCGCCGCGCGACGAGGCGGCGCGGGGCGCCGCGGCCGACAGGGGCGCGAAGCCGGGCCGCGCGGTGCGCCGGAGCGGCGCCACGATGCCGCCTCCGGACGAGGCGGGCGCGGGGGACGCGGCGGCGCGAAAGCGGGCGTTCGAGACCGACAAGGCGGCGGCGCGGGCCGTGGAGCGCAAGCGCAAGCGGGTGAAGGAGCTCGAGGCGGAGATCGCGGCCGGCGAGGCGAAGCTGGCCGAGATGCGCGAGGAGCTGAAGAAGGACCCCGGCGGCGACTGGGCGAAGCTGGCCGAAAAGGCGCGCGAGGAGCAGGCGCTCGCGAAGCGCGTCGACGCGGCGATGACGGAGTGGATGGCGCTGAGCGAGGAGCTCGGCGCGTCGGCGACCGCGGGGGGCGGGGCGTGACGGGCGGGGGGCGGGGCGCGCGGGGCGCGGGCGGCGCGCGGGCGCGGGCGGCGCGCGGGGCGCGGGCGGCGCGTCGGCGGCGGGCGCCCGGCGCGCGGCGGTCGTGCTCGCGCTCGCCGCGGCGGCGCTCGCGCCGGCGTGCAAGGAGCCGCGCGACGACGGCACCGCCCCGGCGCAGGCCCCCGCCGAGCTGCCGCCGCTCGATCTGCGCGACGACACGGCGAACCTGATGCTCACGTGGATCGACGAGAAGGGCGACACGCACGTCGAGCTCCGCCCGGCCGACGTGCCGGCCGAGGGCCGCGCGATGGTGCGCGCCATGCTCTCGGACCGGACCGAGGGCACGCGCGACGTGTTCTACGTCGCGGATCTGACGCAGAAGCGCCCGGACGGCACGTACGCGGTCCGGACGATGCCGCGGCGGGAGTGGGAGTCGCTGCTGGAGAAGCGGCGCGCCGAGCACCTCGCGAAGACGGCGCCCCCGCCCGCGGCGGCCCCTGGGCCCGGCGGCTCTGCGGGCGCGGGGGCGCCGGCGGCGCCGGGCCAGCTCGCCGGCGTGACGGTGATCATCTACGGCGCCTCGTGGTGCAAGCCGTGCCACCAGGCCGCGGACTACCTGCGCGCGAAGGGTGTCGCTGCCATCGTGAAGGATATCGAGGAAGACCCGGCGGCGGCCGCCGAGATGCAGGACAAGCTCGCGAAGAGCCACCAGCGCGGGGGCAGCATCCCGATCATCGACGTGCGGGGGCAGATCCTCGTGGGGTACAGCCCGCACGCGCTCGACCAGGCGCTCGCGCGGGCGGCGCGCGGGACGACGCTCTGAGGCGGCGGGCGCGCGCGCGGCGCGCCGAGACCCTCGCGCAGATCGTCCCCTTCACCGGGCACGGAGAGTGAAATAATCTGCGATGTGCTTCAGCGTGGGGCACAGCGTCGAATACACCTTGAGCGGCACGTCGATGACAGCCGTTCGCGTCCGCAGCCTGACGCCGATCCCTACGATCGCGTCGAGATCGCGGACACGAACGAGCTCCGTGAGAAGCAGGGGCACGACATCCTGGATCTCGGCATACGCGAGACGCTCGGATCGATCGTCGCCCAGCCGCTCGCACCCCTCCTCGAAGAGGGCGAGCGACATGCGGTGATCGGAGTATTTGTAGAGGACCTGGCCCCACTCCGGATCGGCTTCATCGCCCTCGCTCGACCACCTCCCGATGCCAGCATCGACGCTCGCGCGAAACGCGCGACTCACCTTGACACGGATCCATTCCTCCGCGTTCATCGCAGGCACCTCGAGGTTTCCAGCTCCATCACGAAGGAGAACACGTCGGCCGCCGCGTGCACCGGCAGGGAGGGCGGCACCTCCGCCGGCGGCGGCGGCGCCCCGCTCTCTCTGGTGCTGTCCAGCATCCGGACCGCTTCGCCCTCGAAGAACCTGCCGATCACGAGCCTGCGCTCACCGCTCGCCAGACGCCGCCAGAGCTCATCGACCGGAACGCCGGCGAAGTCGTCGAAGTGCCTCCTGAGCGCCACGACCTCCTTGGCCGGCGGGGGCACCTGGCTCCACCAAAGGACCAGATCCACGAGCTCCCAGCTGCGATGGACGTCGGGCACGACGGGTATGATGCGGACGTGCATCACGACGCCGCACACAGGGCATCGCCACTCCTCGATAGCAGTTTGTCCGGACAAAGAGTCGAACGCGTCGTAGGAGCCACATTTCGGACAGTTCACGAACCACCTCTCCGCCTCGCGCGAGGTCGCAGGCGAACGCCGCCCTCTCCTTGCACCTCGGCAATCCTACGCTGATTAGTCATTACGCTCATCCAACCGTATCCACGATGTTATTTTCTGAACCACGAATGCGCTCGATCGCATTTCTATCGGACTTCGGCGCCGCCCCGCAGTCCTTTATCGTTGGGCTGGGCATACTCCCTGGTCCCAGGATGCCGCCGGGCCATGAATCACGACAGGTCAGAGAGCACGAAGCTGCGCCGTAGCGTATACACCCTCATGGTGCACGGATCTGCAACCACGACCAGCTCGGTGTCCGGTGCCAGTGAAGCGAGTCCAAGCAGGTTCGCCATGGCACCATCATCCTCGACGCCTATTGGAATCCCTGTCCACTGAAGAGTGTCGAGCGCATCACCCATTGCGTCTGAAACGATCGATGGAAGCCCCGTTCCGATCAGCGATTCGATCCGTCGAGCGACCTCATCTAAATCGATCATGTTCATTGCTTTCTCTTCGCCACGCTTGCTGGTGCTCAACTGGCGCATCGGCATCGCTCGACGGCGGCGCTCAACATTAGCGCACCTGGGCGGATCGATGGCGCGCGGGCCCGGCGATAGGCACCCACCAGCCCCGCTGGCTTCTGCGCCTTCAAATGGCGTATGCACTTGGTGCGGATTCTTTACTCGGCGTGTAGCGCTGGTGCGCGCGCCGGGCTGCCATGACCGGCCGGTGCAGCCCTCCGCGCCCTCTGGTGCCTCGCGAAGGAGGGGGAACTCTGGGCGGCCGACGCCACCTGCACTTCCGCCTCATCGAGGACGCCGACGTGCTCGACGCAACGGCGCACGCCCCAGGCGCCGTCGGCGCGCGAAACGAGCCGCGGTAGGGTTCGCTCCGGCAGGGCTCGCCCTGGCACGAATCGCTCAATATTCCTCATATCCGAGAATGGTCTCAGATCGAGGATCGATGCGAAGAGTCAAGCTCTCGGGCTTGCGATGAAACATCACCGTGAGCACTGGCTGCCCCTCAAACGGCTCCAGAGCCTTCAGCCGTCGTTGCAGAATAGCGGTCCATTCCTCTCCCCTGGCGTTCAAGTCAATCTGTTCGCGCAGAAACTCCAAGTAATCGGACGACACACTTCGCAGCTCGAGACCTGGCCTGGCCAACTCTCCCGCCTCGACATCGTCCACAACTGGCAATGAAACAATTGCCTCATAACCAATCTTTGCACATTCCCGTACCCAATCAGGAAGCACGGGCGTCCTCGATACGATCATCTGCACCAGCGCCCACTCGATTTTCCTGTCGCTCATGGCTTGGTTGGCCTTCCTTGTATCCGCCCTTTGAGGAGGACTTCAGACTCGTGTGAGTATTTCCCGCCAACGTTCGGTCGCGGAACAATTCTGTCCTGCACTTGTGCCCGCTCTATTTCAACAATCGTTCCCGATTCTCCAGAAAACTGCCTCGCGACGGTTCTATCCGGAGTCCATGAAGTTACGCCCGCATTAACATCCTCGTTGAGAACGTGCTTCCTCAGTGACTCCTCGTCGAGCGCAGTACCTCTTGGCTTGACGATCCCTTGCCTGGCGAGTTGAGCCTTCGGACCCTTTTGCCCCGGGACTCCTCGGTAGAGGTTTCTTCCGCTCGTTGCGGTCTTCGTCGCGGGCGGCGTCTTCACGGGAGCGTCGGCCGGCGCCGGCACAGTCGGGCGCGAAACTACGACCGGAGGGCTAACGCGTGCGGGCTTAGAAACATCAGGATTCGTGGTAGGCAGAGGGAATTTGGGAGGCGGCGCTGGCGTGTCCGGAGGAGGAAAGTAGGGCGCCGACGGCGCGGGAGGCGGCTTGGCAGCCGAAGGCGCTGGAGCCGGCGGTTTGGCCGGCTCCGGCGCCTTCGGTACGGCCTGGGGAGCGTCGACGCGGCGCTGATACATCGCCAAAGCGGTGGACAGCACTACAGATGAAACTCCCACGAGCGTCGACATATCCCTGTAGTGCTGGGGATCGATCTTCGCATCCGCCTCTGCGAGAGTGCGTGAGTCCTTCGTAAGGTGGCACCACGCGCAGCCGCCGCTCTCGGCGACCTCTGCCAGCCCAGGCATGCCCATGGCGCGCAAATTCTCGGCTGTCCTCTGCTCACCCCCAGGGCCAAACCGCACCCCGGAGTCATGAGTCAAGACTTCCCATGAGTCATCGAGCCTTGGACGAAGATGAACGGGCGGCGGAGCATGAGCGTTGTTTGGCTCTTCCCCGGTGTCGTCGGAGTAGACGCAAGGGCTATTTCGGCAGTAACGATAAAGATTGGGCCCGTCCACCATCCCCGCCGGATCGGCCGCCGTCCACCTCCCGAGCCACGGCGCATAGTACCTCGCCCCGTGATAGTAGAGCCCCGTCTCCTCGTCCTTCTCTTTGCCCGTGTACCGGTACCGCTTCCGGCTAACCTCCACCCCGCTGCTGGTCGACCAGTACGACGTCGTCCCATACGGGTGATACTCCTCGTACCCGATCACCAGCCCCGCTCCGTCGACCTCCAGCGACACCGACCCGAGGTGGTTGCCGAGCTGGTAGCGCACCCGCGGCGTCACCGTGAACGGCCCCGACGTGTCCACCGTCTTCGTCTCCACCATCGCCACCCGCCGCGCGCCATCCATCACGTGCAGCGTCTGCCGCTCCAGCGAAAGCCCAGACCCGTTGCGCCTCCGGTACACCTCGTAGCCGCCGAGGTAGATGCGCTCCTCCACGAGCCCGCTGTGCTCCCACACCTTGCGCACGCGCTGCCCCGCAGCATCGTAGTCATAATAGACATCGCCGCCGCCGCCGAGATCCGTGCTCCGCACCTGGTCGTTCTCGTCCCAGGTCAGCGCCGTGATGTGCGGCATCGACGTCATGTTGCCGTGCGCGTCATGCGCATAGGTGCTGAACGGCCCGTGCTCCGGGTCTCCGGTCGTGCTCATCAGCCGGTTGTTCGCCGTCTCGTACGCATACCACCGCGTCCAGCTCCCCGTACCCGCCTGGTGCACCATCCGCAGCAGGTTGCCCACTGCGTCATAGACGTACTGCTCCGTATAGTTCCTCAGCGCCTGCGGGTCGTTCGGGTGCGGCAGCGACTGGATCGGAAGGTCGTTCTGGTCGCGCGGCGCGTCCGACAGCCCGCCCGCGTGCTCCCGCCCCGTCGCCTCGATCAGTCGGTAGACCGCGTCGTACTCGTACTGCGCGCTCGGCGACACCACATCGTTGTTGAAAAACACCGTCTGCTGCGCGCTGTCCCCGATCTCCACGATGTTCCCGACCGGGTCGTACACGTACCTCAGGTTCTGCAGCACCGTGCTGTCCGAGCTCCGCGTCGTCTTCAGGCGCGTGAGCCGGTACGTCAGCGGGTCATACGTATAATCCGTGAAGGTGCCGTTGCCGTACTCGATCCGCTCGCGCTGCCCCTTCGCGTCGTAATCGATGTCGTCCACGAACGTCGTCCACGCCACCGCGCCGCGAATCCGCGCCTCCACCCGCTCCAGCAGCCCCGCCTCGTTGTACGTCGGCTTCACCTCGCTCGCGTCCGGCGCCGTCACGCTCGTCGGCCGGTTCAGCGCGTCGTACGCCGTCTGCGTCCCGAAGCTCTCCGTCTCCAGCAACGGCTCGGCCGCCGTCGCGATGGCGGACACATCCGTCAGCGCCGCCAGCGCCGACCAGTCGGCGTCCGCGTGCACGTCGCTGCGCAGCCGCCGCGACGCTTGCAGCACGTTGCCCTTGAAGTCGTACGCCTGGCTCGTCACCACACCCGCGCCATCATACACCTGGTACGGCCGACCGCGCAGGTTCAGCGACGTCGCTTGCGGATGCGCTTCGCCATAGACGTAACGGCGCGCCACCCGCTCGCTGCCCGAGCCCAGCTGCACGTGTTCGTGCGTCGGCCGACGCAGGACATCGTACGACGAGCGGTAGGCGAACCCTCGCCCGTTCCACGCCCGCAGCCGCTGGCCGGTCGCGCCCGCCAGCATCCGCCGCTCCCCGCCGTCGTTGCTGTTCTGAACCAGCAGCGGCCCGCCCAGCCCGAACCGGTGCTGCATCGCCAGGTTGCCACGCGCGTCGGTGATCGCGAGCGGCTGACCCTCGATGTCCAGCATGCTCTGCGTGACGTACTTCCCCGCGCCAGAAGCCGAGCGTGGAAGGGGGCGGCCCTCCGCCTTCGGCTCCGCTGAAGAAGCAGCCCACGTCGGGTCGCAGGAGCCGACGAACGCGGTAGGCCAACCTACGTCGGCCCCCTACCGGAGACCCCCGCGGGCTCGACGGCCACATCGTGCTCGTAGCATGTCCATGCCTAGTCGTTTGAGCCCACCACTTGGCCCGAGGATCCAGGCGATGGGTGTACCCATGAGGGTGGCGACTGGCATGCCCCGAAGGGGCAGGACCGGAGCCAGTTCGCCAGGCCGGGAGCCCCTCGTCGAAGATCGCGGAGCAGCCTGCTCTGGAGAACGAAGACTCTCATAAGCGGCCCCCCGCCGAAATCGAATGCGAGATCGAGGCGGGAGAGCGAAGGGGCGATCCAGGCCAGGTGTACCATCTCACTCGTGAGCGCCTCAGCCCTAGATAAATCAATCGTCTCCAAAGCGAAACCTGATAGATTTACAGAACCACGACGCCGCTGCCTCGAGCGACGTCGAGCTCACTGGCAAGCGTAGTGTCTCTATGACCTCATCGGGGTTGAGATGCCGTCCAAGGTTCAGATGACCAGCGTCATCGAGGACCGTCGAGCGTGTTTTGAGCGCCACAGCAACAGCAAAGCTCAACGAGAGGACAAAGCTCAATTCGGTACGAAGGCGGACCTCAGCAACAAGCCACGTCCCTGCCTCTTCCCGAAAGTCCGGATTCTCAAAATCATATACGTCAACGTCAACAAGCGCATCTTCTCCTGCAGAAATAGAGAACGACTGACTTGAAACACCGCGCTTAACGACCGCTTGAGGACTCAGACCATTCTCCAGTTCGCACAGCTCAACATTGATAGGTACACGTACGTCCCCAAGAAGCCTTGTTAGAACCTTCGACGACTCCTCCGCACACTGACCAATAACGATGGGCTCGTTGATTCTTACCTGAAATTCTACAGACATCACACACCGCCTACGGATTAATCATGACCCATCCCCGACCTCGATCGCGTCGACCAAACCGTACTCGCAGGGCAGGTAAATGTCCTGGAGCGTGTCGTCGAGCCGGCTGCCCGTCCTGAGCTCGTCATCGATCTGGCTGACCGCGGTGGGGCTCACGCTGAGCGTCCAGGTGCCGAGATCCCTCTCGTTTTGGGGCAAATCTACCTTGTCGCTGGCCCCCGTGCTGCAGCCGCCGACGCTGTCCAGCGGGTATGGGTTGAGCGTGCGTGAGTCCTCCAACGCGACGCCTGGCCGCGCCATCGTGACCGCGAGCTCGCCCCCGGCCGAATAATGCTTCTTCCCGTTCCACCGCGCATAGAGCGTGTAGCTCGTCAGCGCAATCTTCTTCGTCACGGGGGCGTACGGGAACATCTCCGGCGTGAGCGGGATGGAGAGCTGCTGGGACACGTCGTTGCTCGACGGCACCATCATGAACCGGGCCCACTCGACCGGCAGCTCGGACCGCAGGCTGAAGAGCCGGCGCCTCACCGGCGGGCCGGCGTGGTAATGCGCCGTCGCCGCGCCCGCGAGGCTGCCTTCCTGGCGCGCCGTGTACCGGATGTGCAGGATCACGTCGCTCATCGCCCCGATGTCGAAGCGGTTGTTCGCCGCAGGGAGCTCGACCTTGTAGGTGCTGAGGACGCCCGCGCCCTCGAACGGGAGATACCGCTCGTCGTGCAGGTTCGGCTCGAACAGGCCCGCGTCGTTGGCCCCTCCGCTCGTCGCGATCACGGTGGTGACCGGCACGAGATCCGTCCGGAAGTTCGTCGGGTCCGTATAGGAGGAGTTGCTCACCTGCGCCTTGCTGCGCACATTCGTGTTGCTCAGCATGAGCGTGCAGCTGACGCCCGCGTACGGGCCGCTCACCGTCGGGATCGTGATGGCGACCGACTTGATGCGCCGGAAGTAGTGGCCCGGGTAGTCGAGATCGAACAGCTCCTCCTTCAACTCCACATCGCAGGTCCCGGTCTCCCGGAACTGCATGAGCTGCTCGGGCGCCACCTCGGCCAGCGAGACGTGCTTGACGAGCTCGGCCTCGCGCGGCGTCTGCTCCAGGAACGCGGTCTCCAGGCGGCGGAGGTCGTGCTGGAGCCGCTCGCCGGCGAGCAGGCCCTGCTTCAGGCTGTCCCAGGCGCCGAGCGGATACCCAGTTGCCCTGCGTGCCACCGCCCGCCGTCACGCCGCAGCGCGCATTTGTCCGTGTCCGCGCCGCCCTGACGCAGTAGTGCTATTTATCTTCATCGGCGAGACGTCGCTGAAGCGCCTCCAGGCCAATGCTTGTAATTTCCCATTTGTCCTGTGGAGATCCGGGGTTCACATGCCGACGAAGCAGCCCGCACCGAGCGAGCTCCTTCAAGGCTACCATGGCATCAGGATCCCGCGGCACATCCATGTCCGACAAATGGGAAACGATAGCGTACCAGCTATACTCTCCCCTCCCTTCATTGACAATCTGAAGCAGTGCTGCTTCCAGAGCGCTCAGTTCGGACACGATTGCCTCCTATTTCTTTTGTTCAACCGTCGGGTGAAATAGAACTCCCTTGCCTTCCTTGAGTCCATAATCCTCCAATGTCGCCGTATGCGCATTGTTCCAAAGATCGTATGCTGCATCGGCATTGGCAGGCTGTCCAGTTCGCTGCCCCAGATTCCGGTAGCGAACGGATTCTCGGAGTTCGTGTGTATAGAATCGCAAATCCGCCCCCGTAGGCTCAATCTTCTTCCCCAAGATGTCCTTCAATCGCTGCACCATCGCAGCTTCTCTTGTTGCATCAGGCCCGAACCGTTCGAGATGAGCCTCGACAGCCGCTATTCCTTTGGATGTTATTTTAACATTTTGATAGCTGAGCTCTCGAACTGGGCCTCCAGCCTTTTCCGGCTCATAGGGGCGCTCGCTATGGGTACCTTTCTCCACTTTCGGACCACTTGCACCCGTGGGACGCTCAGGTATTGGGGATGTCGATTTTTCACCAATCCGCTGTTTTACCGCGCCTGTTCCAGCCCGAACGGCGCTGCCGATGAGCTGTCCTCCGGCGCCGATGGTAAAGCCAGTGGCCGCTGCTTCGGCGTACTCCCCCGCGGAACCACTCTTCCCGGAGGTTACGTCGCTGGACGCCTTGGCGACGACTGCCGTTGCCCCCCCCTCCAAGCCGCCCGCCACCGTACGGGGGATAAGCCCTGGGGCAGGGCCTGCGACCTCGCGAACAATCGCGCCCCCCGCCCCTCTGATTAGCCGCCCGCCTCCAACAATAATTGCGACATTGGCCGCCTGCTCTCCGTAGCCCTGACTCTTCGGCGCTGCCGCTGCCTCATCTACATTGGTTGGTGCACTGGCGGCGCTTCCCCCAGCGAAAGCCTCGACCAACGGTACGAGAACGTGCCTTGCGACAGCGCCAAGGGTAACGTTGTACCATGCTTCGTCATCGGCTCCGGAGGGGTCGACCCAGTTGATTGGGGCGCACTGGCCATACCTGTAAAGACTGGCACCGTCTCCCCACTTAGGGTCCGCGCTCGTCCACCTGCCGAGCCACGGCGCGTAGTACCTCGCCCCGTGGTAGTACAGTCCCGTCTCCTCGTCCTTCTCCTTCCCTGTGTACCGATACCGTTTCTTGCTCACCTCCGCCGCGCTGCTGGCCGACCAGTACGCCGTCGTCCCGTAGGGATGATACTCCTCGTACCCGATCACCAGCCCCGCCCCGTCGACCTCCAGCGACGCCGACCCGAGGTGGTTGTCGAGCTGGTAGCGCACCCGCGGCGTCACCGTGAACGGCCCCGAGGTGTCCACCGTCTTTGTCTCCACCATCGCCACCCGCCGCGCGCCGTCCATCACGTGCAGCGTCTGCCGCTCCAGCTCCAGCCCCGAGCTGTTGCGCCTCCGGTACACCTCGTAGCCGCCGAGGTAGATGCGCTCCTCCACCAGCCCGCTGTGCTCCCACACCTTGCGCACGCGCTGCCCCGCAGCATCGTAGTCATAATAGACATCGCCGCCGCCGCCGAGATCCGTGCTCCGCACCTGGTCGTTCTCGTCCCAGGTCAGCGCCATGATGTGCGGCATCGACGTCATGTTGCCGTGCGCGTCATGCGCATAGGTGCGGAACGGCCCGTGCTCCGGGTCCCCGGTCGTGCTCGTCAGCCGGTTGTTCGCCGTCTCGTACGCATACCACCGCGTCCAGCTCCCCAGCCCGGCCTGGTGCACCCACTGGTGCACCATCCTCAGCAGGTTGCCCACTGCGTCATAGACGTACTGCTCCGTGTAGTTCCTCAGCGCCTGCGCGTCGTTCGGATGCGGCAGCGACTGGATCGGAAGGTCGTTCTGGTCACGCGGCGCGTCCGACAGCCCGCCCGCGTGCTCCCGGCCCGTCGCCTCGATCAGCCGGTAGACCGCGTCGTACACGTACTGCGCGCTCGGTGACACCACATCGTTGTTGAAGAACACCGTCTGCTGCGCGCTGTCCCCGATCTCCACGATGTTCCCGACCGGGTCGTACACGTACCTCAGGTTCTGCAGCACCGCGCTGTCCGAGCTCCGCGTCGTCTTCAGACGCGTGAGCCGGTACGTCAGCGGATCATACGTGTACGCCGTGAAGGTGCCGTTGCCGTACTCGATCCGCTCGCGCTGTCCCTTCGCATCGTAGTCGATGTCGTCCACGAACGTCGTCCACGCCACCGCGCCGCGAATCCGCGCCTGCACCCGCTCCAGCAGCCCCGCCTCGTTGTACGTCGGCTTCACCTCGCTCGCGTCCGGCGCCGTCACGCTCGTCGGCCGGTTCAGCGCGTCGTACGCCGTCTGCGTCCCGAAGCTCTCCGTCTCCAGCAGCGGCTCGGCCGCCGTCGCGATGGCGGACACATCCGTCAGCCCCGCTAGCACCGACCAGTCGGCGTCCGCGTGCACATCGCTGCGCAGCCGCCGCGAGGCCTCGAGCACGTTGCCCTTGAAGTCGTACGCCTGGCTCGTCACCACACCCGCGCCATCATACACCTGGTACGGCCGACCGCGCAGGTTCAGCGACGTCGCCTGCGGATGCGCTTCGCCATAGACGTAACGGCGCGCCGCCCGCTCGCTGCCCGAGCCCAGCTGCACGTGCTCGTGCGTCGGCCGGCGCAGGCCATCGTACGATGAGCGGTAGGCGAACCCTCGCCCGTTCCACGCCCGCAGCCGCTGTCCGGTCGCGCCCGCCAGCATCCGCCGCTCCCCGCCGTCGTTGCTGTTCTGATACAGCAGCTGCCCGCCCAGCCCGAACCGATGCTGCATCGCCACATTGCCGCGCGCGTCGGTGATCGCGAGCGGCTGACCCTCGATATCCAGCGTGCTCTGCGTGACGTACTGCCCTTCAGCCCCATTGTCCGCCACGACGCGGAACACCCGCCCCAGCGCGTCCAGGAGGCTCACCGCCGGCGTCCCGGCGTGCGCCGCCGCGAGGTTCGCCGCCCGCCGCTCCGGGTCGCCCGCAGCCAGCGCCTGGCGCGCCGCGTACCACGCGCTCTCCAGCACCGTGTCGTTCGGATCGTGCGACGTCTGCTTCCACGCGTCGAACACCACCCGTGAGAACGTCCCGTTCGGCAAGTCGGTCCGGATGAGCCGGCCGAGCGGATCGTACCGCAGGATCGGCGTGACCCCCCACTCCACGAGCTCCACTTCGTCCTCGTACTCGTACGTCGCGCTGAAGAACGGCTCGTACTGCTTGACCGGATTGCCCTTGTTGTCCAGCACCGTGCGCCCGGTGCCGACCCAGCGCGACGTCGCGTGCGAAAAGACCAGGTCGCCCTGCGCGTCGTGCACCAGCGCGCCGGTCCCGTCGCGCTCGGGCGCCAGCCCCGGCTCCGCATTCACCTTGCGCAGCACCTCGTTGCCGGAGCCGTCGGAGTACGTATACGTGTCCAGCCAGCGCGTATTGCCAGCACCGTGCTGCTCGCGGACGCGCGTGTGCACCACGTTCGGCTTGCCGGTGCTCTGGAATCGCTCAATGTCGTAGGTGAACGTGACCGTCGGATCCTCGGGCGTGTCGCCCTCGCCGGCCCCCGGCTTGCCCATGACCGCCAAGAGCGTGACCCTGCCCAGCGCGTCGAAGCGCACCTCGCTCACGTTGCCGTTCGCGTCCGTGAGCTTCCTCGGGGCGAGGACGCGGTAATCGGGGACGGCGTCCACGACGTTGCTCAGCGGGTCCGTCACCTGGGTCACGAGCAGCCGATACGGGTCGTCGTAGACGACCTGCGACGTGTTGCCGAATGGATCGACGAACGCCGTCGGCTGGTAGAAGTGGGCCGCCGAGGGCACCGCCCGCCCCGAGGACACCCAGTAGTCCGGATCGCCCGAGAGCTGCAGATAGCCGCCCTCCGCGAGCACGCCGCTCGTGACGCTGGCTCCGAACACGGATGTAATCAGCGAGGGCGTGAGGATCTTGGCGTAGCTCTCATACGGCAGCGCCCTGCTTCCGATCTCGCCGAACGGCAGCGGATCCATGAGATCGTCGCTCCAGTACCTCGTGCGCGTGTGCTGCAACAGGCGCTTCTCGAAGCCCCCGCTCGGCGTCCCGTCGTAAGCGAGGTCCGCCGCGCCATCTGCCGCGTCGAGGACGTCCTGGAACGCGAGCACCCCCTCCTCGCCGAGCGGCAGGCCGTGCAGCTCGTAGGTCCGGCTCCCGGTCGGGACCCCGATCCGATAAGCACCCTCCTCATCGGGGACCAGGTGCACCACGTCGTGCTCCGTCAGCGCCGCCTTCCCCTGCTCCTGCTCGGGGAACTCCGCCCACGCCGCCCGCCGGCGATACCCGATCTGCGCCGTCCGCTTGACCGCGCCGTGGTTGTCGACCTCCAGCGTGAGCGCGTGCGCGACGCGCGGATCGCTCTCGTTGCGCTCGTAATGGTACTCCAGCGCCTCGCGTGGATGGGCGAAGAACACGGCATGCGCACGGCCCACCAGGGGCTGGAGCCGCCGGATCCCGTAGCTGCTCTCCGTGACGACGTACGGACGCGGCTCGTCCGCCGAGCCGTCGAGCGCATAGACCTCCTGGCGGAGGGGCCGCCCCTTGAGCGCCCGGCACGCCTCGCGCATCTCCACGGCGCTGAGCCCCTCGGGAAGCACCGTATCCTCCAGGCGAACCGCCCCTGCGTCGCCGGCGTAATACTCGCTCTCATACTGCGCCGAGATCTTCGACCCCTCGATCCAGGCGCCGGTATGGAACCACGTTTTCGTCAGCACCGGCGGCAGGTGCAGCTCGGGATCGGCGTTCGCCGCGGGCGGCGCGAAGCCCGTCCCGCTGAACGCCGAGAACGACTCCGTGTCCCGCTGCTCCACCATGCCGAAGCCGCGCATCTCCCGCTCCACCCCGTCGTAGTCGCCGTGGTGGTAAGCATACGTCGTCACGAAGCGATGCCGCGAGACCGCGTCGAACACCTCGACGCGCTCGATGACGTGCACCACGAACGGCAGCCGCGTCACCCACGGCCGGCCTGCCGCCCGGTCGGCGAGGTAGAACTTCGTCGACGGCGCATACGTCACCGTCGTGGTTCTGCCGAGGTTGTTGGCGACCGACGTCAACAGATGCGGCTTCTTGCTCCCGAGCAGATCGATGTAGCGCACCGCTGGGCGCGCTCCGGGCAGCGACGAGGCCCACACGAGGCACCCGGTCCCGGAGCCGAGCAGATCGATCACGTCGACCGCCGCGAGCTCGCTCACGTCCGGCAGCCGCGGCAGGATCACCGGCGCGGCCAGCGTGTTACCGGCGTTGTTCGCATAGAAGCGCACGCCGTCCGGGTGCAGGTAAACGATGTCGGTCGTCCCCGAGCCGTCCACGTCCGCGAGCCGGATGCGCTTCGGGTCGAAGCGGCCCTCATGGTCGAACCGCATGCTGCCGCCCATCTGCACCTTGGCCCCGAAGCGGCAATGACCGAGGTTGGGCCAGTAACACACGTTGCCGTTCCGGATCCGCACGAGGTCGACCAGCCCGTCGCCGCTCATGTCGGCCAGGAAGATGCTCTGCGCTGCGTCGGCGAAGACGAGCGATGGCCCGCGCTCCTCGTCGCTCGGCCGCGCGATCGTGATCGGCCGGTCGAAGCCGCCCTTGGCGAGCGACGGATACCATGTGAACGTGTCAGGCCCCGTGATCAGGATGTCCTCGTGCCCGTCGCCGTTCAGATCGATGAGACGGACGTTCGGATCGCTCCAGTCGACGTTCGGCTGCGACGCGAACGGGCGAAATGGCGCCCAGCCAGCGTCCGTGCGGTCGAAGTAGCCCGCCACCGGCCGCTCGAACACCACCATCTCCTTGCGCCCGTCCCCGTCGACGTCGAGCAGCTGCCCGCCGTTCAGGACCGCCGGCCGCGACGGCAGCGGCCGCGCCGGGGACAGGACGCCCCCGCCGAGGTTCTGCTTGTAATACAGCGCCTCGCCCTCCTCGATCAGCACGCCGGGCAGCGCCTCTCCGTCGAGATCGACCCACCGCCGCCCAGCCCCCATCGTGCCGCTGGGCAGGCCGCGCAGACTCTCGGGGTCGAGCGACTTCACCTCGCGGTGAATCACCGGCTCGCTGTACGCCAGCGCGATCGGCGGGAGCGCCTCGCGGCTGTACGCCTGGGTCTGCGGATCGCGGACATAGCCGGCCTGCGTCGCGGTGGCGAGCCGCGTCAGGGTAGCGTTCTCCGCGTACGTGAGGTCGAGCGACCGGACGAGGCACGGGGTCTCGCCGAGCTCGGACATCCGGTGAAACATGAGCACGCGACGGCAGAGCCGGTACGTGCGGATCTCGAAGCCGGCGCGGTACACCGAGAACGGGTCCTGGCGGACCGGCCACGAAGCGCTCTCCTCGGGCGTGGGCGCCTCGGCGTCGTGCTCGCCATAATCGAAGACGACCTCGAACAGGCTGCTCTCCGCGTCGCCCGGCACGGTGTTCCCGTAGCGGACGCGCTTGAGATAGCGGTTCGCGACCGCCGCGCGGCCCGCGTGGCGGTGGCCCTCCGCCGCCTCGTCGCGCGCAACGCCGGTCAGGTCCTCCGCCTTGTACGCGTAGGCAACGACATTGCCCTTGTCGTCCCGGGTCTCCTCCAGCAGCCACGAGAAGATGCGCTCCGGCCTGGCCGGGTCGGCGATCCTCGCCTCCGGGCTCCGCCCGTAGACGCTCGTGACGTTGTCCGGCGTCGTCGCCGTCCAGTACACGTTCCCGCTCGCCTTCACCTCGCGGCGCTCGATCCGCGCGAACGCGCCCTCGACGCGGGGACGGTAGCGGATCACCCGCTCGTCCTCCGTCTCGTACCGGTCGAGCTCGGCGCCGTCGAGCGACCGCGCGGGCACGAGATCCTCCGCGCCGGACAGGACGAACACGTCGCTCTCATGAGCGTCGTCGTAACGCGGAAGGCCCTTGTCGGTCTTCCGCGCGATGCGCGGGATCGACAGCTGCCAACCGGCGCCGAACGGGCCGTTGCCAGCCCCGGAGTCGTACGTCACCGCCATCGCTGGCCCGAACCCGGCGCGGCCGGGGCTCAGCGGCAGCGGGATCGAGAACGACCCCGTGCCCGTCACCGGGTTCGCGGAGAATTTCTCATCCACCCCGCGGATCGCGCCGCCGCCCTTCGGCAGCGCGGGCGCGGGCAGCTCCGGCGCCTTGGGGGCGCCGGGGAGGCCCTTCGGAGCCTCGGTGTCTTTACCGGACCCCGCCCGGGCGGCGGACGCGGGATCTCGGCTCTTGCCGCGCGCTCCGGCGTCCGGCGCGGCCGGTGATGCTGCCTGCGCAGCGGTGGTTTCCTTCTTGGGCTCACGAGCGTTCATCCGTCTCCCTCTTCCCATGGCAAGGGGCGGCCCACGCGCCCGGAGCGCCTCGCTCCGGCACCACGGCGTCGGCCGCCGAATCCGTGAGCGGGGCCGGGCCAGCGCCGCTCACGGACGGTTCGAATTCTCCACGGCCCTGTCCTCGTCGCCCGGTCCCCCCCGGGACGAGGGCGCGATCCCTCGGCGCGCAGCGCTACTTGTAGAACACGTTCACGATCACCACGCCGAGGATCTCGTGGGTGGCGAGGAGTTTGCCCGCGCCCTGAGGAAGATTGACGTCGTCCGACATATGCTGACTCCTTGGCGAGAGATCGCCTGATTTTCCTATCCGACCTGAATCGCGTCGACGAAGCCGTACTCGCAGAGCAGGTAGATATCCTGAAGCGTGTCGTTCAGCCGGTCGTCCTCCGTCTTGAGCTCATCGTCGATCACGCCGACCTGGGTGCGGCTCGCGCTGAGCGTCCAGGTGCCGAGATCCCGCTCGTTCGTGTCCAGGTCCACCTTGTCGCTGGCCCCTGTGTTGCGAGCGTTGGTGTCCGGGTAACTCAGGAGAGTGGGCGTGTCCACCGCACCGCCTGGCCGCGCCATCGTGACGTGGAGCTCGTCCCCGGCCGAGTAATGCTTCTTCCCGTTCCACCGCGCATAGAGCGTGTAGCTCGTCAGCGCGATCTTCTTCGTCGCCGGGGCGTAGGGGAACATCTCCGGCGTGAGCGGGATGGAGAGCTGCTGCGGCACGCTGTCATCCGACGGCACCGCCATGAACCGGGCCCACTCGGCCGGCAGCTCGGACCGCAGGCTGAAGAGCCGGCGCCGCTTCGGCGCGTTGGCGCTAGCGCTGTAATGCGTCTTCGCCACGCCCGCGAGGTTGCCGTCCGAGCGGGCCGTGTACCGGATGTGCAGGATCACGTCGCTCACCGCCCCGATGTCGAAGCGGTTGTTCGCCGCTGGGAGCTCGATCTTGTAGGTGCCGAGGACGCCCGCGCCCTCGAACGGGAGATACCGCTCGTCGCGCAGGTTCGGCTCGAACAGGCCTGCGTCGTTGGACCCGCCGCTCGTCGCGATCACGTTGGTGACCGGCACGAGATCCGTCCGGAAGTTCGTCGGGTGCGCGTAGGAGTCGCTCACCTGCGCCTTGCTGCGCACGCTCGTGTTGCTCAGCGTGAGCGTGCAGCTGACGCCCGCGTACGGGCCGGTCACCGTCGGGATCGTGATGGCGACCGACTTGATGCGCCGGAAGTAGTGGCCCGGGTAGTCGAGATCGAACAGCTCCTCCTTCAACTCCACGTCACAGGTGCCGGTCTCGCGGAGCTGCATGAGCTGCTCGGGCGCGACCTCGGCGAGCGAGACGTGCTTCACGAGCTCCGCCTCTCGCGGCGTCTGCTCCAGGAACGCGACCTCCAGGCGGCGGAGGTCTTGCTGGAGCCGCTCGCCCGCGAGCAGGCCCTGCTTCAGGCTGTCCCAGGCGCCGAAGCGCACCATGGCGTGCGTGCCGTCGCCCGTGCCGAGCTCGAACCGGAGCGCCCGCTCCGCCCGCTTCGCCATGTCGTAGGCCAGCGTGTACGCCTGGTAGTGGACGGTCGACAGCTCCGCCACCATCCAGTCGTACAGCTCCTCGGTCGTGCGCTTCCTCTCCATCAGGAACGCGAGCACCTCGCGCGCCTGCTCGGTCTGGCGCTCGTGGTTCCTGAGCTCCACCTCCGCCACCGCGACGCGGATCTTCGCGCCGACGATCTGCTTCTCCAGCCCTTGCATCTCCTTCGCCGCGAGCCGCTCCTGCAGCGCCCACTCCTCGGCGCGCCGCTCGTATCCGGCCAGCGTGGACGCGATCGACGCGCCCTCGCGCAGCGCGCCGGCGACCATCGAGAGCGCCTGCGACGCCGCCTCGATCGGCGCGCCCGACGCCTGCCCGCCGATCGTGGTGGTCGCCACCGGGCTCCCGAACGCGCCGGCGCCGCCGAACGTTATCGGAGGGATGGCCTCGACGGCGGGGGCGACGGCGGCGATCGCCTGCGCGACGAGCCCGAGCTCCATGCCAAAGACGCTCATGGCCAGCGACGCCTGCTCCGCCGCGCTGATGCGCGGCAGACCCGCGTAGTGGTCGCGGCGGAGCTTCGCGAGCTCGTGCGACCGCTCCAGCGCCGCCAGGTTCGCCTGGGCCTCCTTGACCTGCTGAGCCCTGATCTCACGCACCGCCGCGAGCAGCTCGAGCTCGTGGCCCGAGCGGAGGCGCGCGATCGCCTCGCCGTCCTTCTTCTCCATGGCGGCGAGCAGCGCGGCGCCGAGCCCGGCCACCGCGGAGCAGAACTCCATCGCCTTCGCGTGCAGCACCTGGAAGCGGTAAGGGAGCCGCGGGGAGCTCGCCTCGTTGAGCACCGTCGCGAGATCCACGCCGAGCGCCCTGGCCTGCACGAGCAGCATCGGATCGATGGGCGGCTCGAACAGGGGCAGCGTCCGGACCACACCCTCGATGTTCATCGAGTGTCGGATCTTGAAGAGCCGATCCGCGACCGTGTCCCAGAGCGGCGCGAGCGCCTCGTCCCGGGGCACGCAGAAGTAGAGCTCGCCGAGATCCGGCGCGGGCGCCTGGAGCGGCCTGCTCGGCAGCTTCCGCAGCGACTTGAACTTGACGCTCTCGAGCTCGACGCGCGACCGAGACTGGACCACCGGGTCGGAGAGGTCGCCGAGCCCCGCCGCCTCGAGCTGCCAGTAATTCCGCGGCGTCGTGGTGTCCTTCCGCTCGGTGCGCTGCGGGCGCCGGCCGAGGAGGTTGCCAGCCAGGACATAGAGCTGCGTCGCCTCGTTGATCGACTCGATGGTCTCGCGCCGGAAGAGCTGATCGCCCCACGCGATCAGGTTCTCGACGTACTTCATCACCACCGCCTTCTGGTAGGCGATCGGCCGCATCCGCGCGACGAGGTGCGGATTGAACGGGTCCTTCCGCCACGCCTCGATCTGCGCGGCGAGATCGTCCCGCTCCTCCTCGCCCCCCTCGTTCGTCAGGATGCCGCCGAGCAGGGTGGCCATCGGGCCCTGCTCCGACGCGGGGAGCTCCCGGAGCTCGTCCTCGATCGAGGCGAGAGCCTTGTTCTCGCGGAACGGCCGCACGTTCCAGAAGCGCCCGGGCGCCGGGTCGGGGTCGCCCGTCGTCGGGTCGAAGATGAAGTGGAACCAGCGCTGCGCCTCGGCGTGCCGGCCGCTCTGCATCAGCCGCAGGGCGATCAGGAGCGGCGCGTGGAAGAACAGCTCCCAGTTGTAGAGCGAGTACGCGCCCTGGACCGAGAAATCGACCTCCTCCTTCGGATACGACTCGTGCACGTTGCTGGGGTCCGGGTCGTACGTGTCCTCGAAGAACTCGCGGGCGCTGAGCTGGAGCGGATCGGGCCGGTGGAGCGACCACTTGAGCAGCCCGTCCACCCCGGCGCGCTGCAGCTCCTTCCGGAACAGGCAGACGTAGGGGTGATAGAAGGACCTGAACCGGTAAAGCTTCGCTTCCTCGGTCGTCAGCACGACGTACGGCCCCTCGGACGGCGTCGTCGCCCACGCGAGCACGCCGTCGCCCGCGCGCAAGCCGAGCGCTTCGTCCCCCTCGCCGACGTCGGTGAACGCCGTGCTCCTCGGCCGGGCCTTATCCAGCTGTTCGAGCTTGATGTACGTGGACAGGACGAGCTCGGCCAGGAACGTCGACTGGGCGTCCTTGTAGAAGAAGAACGGCGCGCCCTGGGCGACGGTGTCGACCTTGCCGCCGTAATTGATCTCGCGCGGGAGGAGCACGCGGAAGGGCTTGACCTGCCGGAGCAGCGTGATGTGCCGCCTGAAGCCGTCGAGCTCCATCGGAACGGCGAGCTCGGTCGCCCAGTAGTTGGAGATCGCGTGCTGCCGGCGGAGGACTGCGTCCCTGGGCACCGCCGGATCGATGCGGTCGACATACTCGTAGTTGTAGACGGCCACCGCCTCATCGGTCCCCTCCAGCACACCGCAGCCGCTCCGCGCGAAGTGCCCGAAGCGGTACGCGTAGCTCGGGGCCCATCTCACCGCGATCTCGAGCGGCCCGTCGGGGGTGTAGCGCTCGATCATCAGCGAATTGAACTCGGGGTACAGCTCCTTCGGCCCCGACACCTCCCTGCCGGTGCTCATGCGCCGCTCGCCCCAAGCCCCGTTCCGGCGCTCGCTCCACGCGAGGCGGATATACCACCGCGAGGAGGCGGTCTTCCCCGGCTGGCTCGTGTCGCTGGGGATCGCCTGGTACGAATCGGGGCGCTCCTCGAGGATCGGCCAGAAGAGGAGCGGGCGCCGGTCCTCCACGACGAGCAGGAGGTTCTCCGCCTCGATGTCGAGATCGATGGGCTCCCATGCGGTCCACATCAGCCCGTCGACCCGCGTGCGGTAGAAGTATTTGTACGGCTTCACCGCGGTACGGCCCACGACATGGAGCACGTCGATGGGCAGGTGGGTGTCGTCGCCGTCCTCCTTCTGGTGGTACGCCGCCATGATCTCGAGGTTCGCGACCTCGTCGAGCCTGTCGAGGTACCGCGCGAACGCGCGCTCCGCGGCGTCGTCGGTGATGTCCTTCTGCCGGAGCTCGTCCTCGAGAGCCTTGAAGAACGGGGACTTGTCGTCGCGCACCGACGGGTCGACGTACAGCTCGGTCTGGAGGAGCACCTTGCGGCTCGCCTCCCAGACGCGGTAGCTCTTCCGCCACGCCCACTCGCGCGCCGCCTCCTCCGGGAGCGTCAGCTCGTCCGCCTCCAGGTTCATGAGCGCGCGCTGCACGAACGTCTGCACCGAGCCGATGGCCTGCTTCAGGCGCGAGGTGATCACCGCGGGGCTCGTCTCGACGTCCACGAGGAGCTCGGCGAACAGCTCGTCGCTGTCCTCGTGTCCCCGCTTCGCCACGAGGTACGCCACCATCACGGCCCGGAGCCGCTCGCGCAGCACGTCGCGCAGCGGCGGCGCGACCCGCGCCCACTCGGCATCGGAGTACTTCGCCTTCGCGGCCCGGAGAACCTCGCTCGCCAGGCTGGCGGGATTGCCGCTCAGGTAGATGCACCACAAGTACGCTGTGCGGACCGAGATGCCGAGGCGTCGCGTGGCCGAGACCACGTGGCGCGCGCTCAGCAGGTCTCCCGCGTGGAGGGCGGGATTGTCCGGTGAGAGCAGGAGACCGTAGTCCGTCAGCTCGCTGATCACGGCCTGTGGCCAGCCCGTGACGGCGGCGAGCGCTGCGGAATCGCTCACGAACAGGCTCGCGAGCGACGGGCTCGATCCCGCGAGGTGGGGGCGGAGCGCGACGAGATCCACGAGCCGCTCCCACGCCGCGAACAGGGCTGAGCCGGTGGCCTGGGTCGGTTCGCGCGGCAGGGCGTCGAGATCGAGGACCGGCGCGGCGCCGGCGCCGGCGCCCGCATCGACGACGAACATCCGCTCGATCTCGTCGGCGCTCAGGCCGAGCCGCTGCACGAGCGCCGCGGCCTTGGCCAGGTGCCGGTAGGCGGCGAGCTGCGCGGCGAGCAGGTCGGGGTCCTCGTCGAGCGAGGGGGGCGGCGAGGCGGGGAGCTCCGGGTCCAGCGAGAACGCGCTGCCGAGCGGCGCCGGCTCCGGGCCGCCGGTCGTGAGGACCTCGGTGACGAGGAGGTGCGTGGACCGCGCGTCGAGCTTCAGCGCGGCGCCGAGCTGGTCCTCGATGAGGGCCGCCTCGGCCGCGCTGTCCGGGCCGCCGTTCTTTGCGCGCAGCGCGAGGAGCGAGCCGAAGAGCTGCTCGAGCACGGGCTTTATCGCCTCGTCCATCACGGCGATCCGCGAGCGGATCGAGGCGCGCCCCCGGAAGACGACCTCGAGGTCGGCCGGCGACAGCCCAGAGCGCCGGACGCGCTCGACCGTGTCCAGGAAGCGCAGCGTTTGCTCGGGGTTGTCGACGTCGAACGGCTTATTGCTGCTCAGGTTGTAGAGCTCGAGGAAGTCGCGCACCGACAGCCGCGCCGCGCGCGCAAAGGTGACGATGCGGTGGAGGTCCGCGATAGCCGCCAGCGCAGGGAACACCAAGGTCACGGGGACGAGGACGGGGAGATCGAGGCCCGAGTACAGGGTGAGGAGGTCCAGCTCCTCCCGGCTCATGCGGAGGGCGGCGAGGACCGCGGGCGTGTGGTCGACGATCAGGTAATAGGACGAGAGGCTGGCGACCGACGGCAGCGCGAGCGCGGCGTCGACCGGGTTGGTGACGGCCTTGTTCTGGAAGAGCTGCTCGTAGAACGAGGGCGTCTTCCCCGCGTCGCGGCGCTGGGTGTCGAGCGGGCCGAACCAGCTCGCGAGCACCGAGATGGGCAGCGAGATGCCCCGCTCGGTGCGCAGCGCCTGGATCACCGCGATCACGCGCAGCGCGCGGTCGTTCACGAGGTTGGTGCCGCTGGGCGCGCAGGCGGCGAGCACCTGATCGAGCTCGCGGATCGACCAGCCGAGGCGCTGCTGGAGCCGGAGGAAGCGGTGCATCGTGGCCAGCGCGCTCGACACGTTCGTCAGGCCGGTGACGCTCTGCTCCTCGATCTTGCAGCTCCCTGCGGGCTGGATCGCCGGCGACCCGAAGCGAGCGAGCACGGAGCTCTCGATCAGATCGAGCAGCGCGTCCTGGGACAGGCCGGTGCGCGCGAGGAGCTCCGGCACCTGGAGCAGCGGGCCGGGGAGGGTGGCGTTCGTGGCGAGGCCCCAGGCCGCCGCCGTCGTCAGGCCGCCCAGGGTGCCGACGATCACCGCGTGCTCGCTCGGGGAAAGGCCGAGCCGCTCGACGGCTCTGGCGGTGAAATCTCCCAGCTGCGGGGATACCAGGCTCCTATCCATCGACGCCATGAACGTATGGAGCGGCAGGCCGAGGTGCTCGAAGTACACCTGGGTCTCGTGCCGGCGGCGGTCGTACGGTAGGGCGAAGGGAAAGTAGCTGGTCTGCAGCCGGGTATCGGCGGTGCTCTGCCAGGCCTCCTCGCCGCTGGGCGGGTTCGGCATGGCCGCGAGCTGCTCGGCGGTGCCGACGGTCGCGATGTGCTCCGGGAAGGCGAGCGGCGTCTGGCCCTCGCTCGCGATCGCGTGGACGAGGATCTCGTTCACCAGGTCCACGTACGGCAGCGGCGTGTCGGCGTTCTCGCAGGTGAGGTCGATGTGACCGATGTCCGGGCGCCGCCCGGGGAGCGACGGCGTCGAGCCCGGCGCGCTGCCGAGGAGCAGCTCCTTCGCGGTCCACTTGGAGCTGCCGCTCTTCGTGACCTTGGAGTCGTACCGATCGAGGAAGTGGAGCACATCGGCGAGGTACGCCGCCGGCCCGTACACCGAGGAGCAGTGCGCGCACGCGCACGCGTCGGGCGAGCCGAAGAGGTTCGCGTAGGTCGCGAAGGCGTCGGGCGGCTCGCTCGCGCGGCTCGCCTGGTCGGGCAGGGCGAAGGCTGACCTCGGGTTGTACGCTGGGCTGAACTTGAGGGCCAGCGCCGTCGCCTGGTCGGCGGCGGCCCGCGCCTTGTCGTGGATGTCGGCCGCGATCGCGTCGCCGCCGAGGGCGGCGCCGTGCTCGGCGATGAACCGAGCTCGGCCTGTCCGGGCGACCGCCCGCGCCGACGTGAGCCCGGCGTCGAGGAGCACCTTGGCCTCCTCGTACTTGGGGGTGAGCCGGTGGAGCCGCTCGACGGCCTTGAGCTCCAGGGCGGCGGCGGTCGGATTGGAGATGCCCGAGAGCGCGTTCGGGTGCGACGCGAGATAGTCGCCGACGCGGGTCTTGCCGAGCTCGAACGAAGGGTTGTTGTTGAAGAACGTGGTCAGACCGCTCGCGCCGGCCGCGGCGATGGCCGAGGCGACGGCCTTCGTCGGGAACGCCACTTCCATGGCGCGCCGGAGGACCTTCGCGTACGCCGCGCGCTTCTCGGCCACCGTCTCGCCGGGCGTGTCGGCCGGGAAGTCGATCGGCGACCCGTTGCGCACGAGGGCGAGGATCGCGATCCAGTCGGCCTCGCTGTAGGCTGCCAGGTCCTTGAAGGCGGTGATCTGGCCGCCCTGCTTGCGCGCCCACAGCTCGTCGATGAGCGGGAAGTGATAGCGTGTCAGCGTGCCGATCTGCAGCGCGAGCTGGGTCGACGGGATGACGCCGGCGCCCTGGAACGAGGGGCGCGTCGCGAGCTCGGCCCAGAGGGCCTCGGGCGGGCCCTCGTGATTCATGAACGCGGTGAGGAGCTCCGACCGGAGGCTCTGGGTCGGCAGCGCCTTGGCGAGCAGCTGGCCGAGGTTTCCGGTCTGGCCCGCGGGCGGCGGGTCGTCGAGGGCCATCCGGACGGCCTCCTCGATGATGAGATCGATGCGGCTGTCGGCCTCGATGCTGCTGCCGGGGATGAGGTTATCATTGAACGCTTCGACGAGCGCGCGGCGCAGCACGGCGCGGGGGTAGGCCAGGAGCTTGCGTTTGGCGGTCGGCAGTCCCTTGCGAGCG
Source organism: Sorangium sp. So ce836 (assembly GCF_028553905.1). NCBI lineage: Bacteria > Pseudomonadati > Myxococcota > Polyangiales > Polyangiaceae > Sorangium > Sorangium sp. So ce836. Next base: position 10,845,163 of record NZ_CP102233.1, read on the forward strand.
AACGGGTAATAAAACCCGGAAGACTCGGAGACGCCAACGGAGAGGAGGGCCTCGGCCCCCTTGAGCGCCTCGATCTCCATGCGCCCCACCCCTGTCGCCTTCGTGAGGAACTCGACGTCGTTGTCATCGATCTCGGCGAGATCCACGCCCTGCGTATGGACCTCGGTGCGGGACCTGATCTTCGTCAGCTCCGAGGGCTCCTCGGGGCCCCCGAGCGGGCTGGCGGTCAGATCGATGACGGTGGTCGACGGGGCGCGGAAGAACACCCCGGTGCGCCCGACCTCCTGTTCTTGGCCGTTGAAGATGCGCAGCTTGAGGTTCGGCTGGCACTTGCCGGCGCGATCGAGGCTCGTGTACTCGATCGCGTAATGCCCCGAGGAGTCCGTCTGGCCCGTCCCGATCAGGTCCACGGACGACAGGTTCACATCGTACGCGCGCACCTGCAGGTTGCTGGCTGGGTCGCCATCCAGGGTCCGCACCGTGCCGCGCACCACCGAGGGGGCCGGCGCGCGCTGGGTCGAGGTCACCGCGGGGTCCACCTCGATGCGGAGGGTGACGGGCTCGTGCGACACGCTCCACTGCGTGTGGTGCATGACGAGCTCGGCGCCGCCCGACGTGAAGGCGCGGAGCGTGAGCACCGGCAGCCGCCCCTGGAAGAATCGATCCAGGAGGGCCTGTTCGAGCGCCATCTCGAAATCGCCGTTCTGGTTGGTCACCGCGACGGCGATGAGATCAGTCGTGACCTCCGCGCTGTCCCACGCCTCGACGCGCACCTCGGAGACGCCGAGTTCGCTCTTGGCTCGGACGATTCGACCGGAGAGTTGGTACGTGCTCATGGAAGCTCCCTTCGATGCCATGGTCAAGAATCCCCAGATCTGGCGCATGTGTCGGCCGCCGCGGTCGGTGCGCCTTGTCGCCGACGGTGAGCAGCGGAGGACACGGCGCGGAGAGCCGCCCCTGGGGCGAGCGGCGCGCGGATCTTCGCGCCGCTCGCTCCGTGCGAGCCCCCCCTCGCCCATCCGCGAGGAATCAGTTGTTCCCTATCGATCCCCTGTTTCAGCCCTTGCGAGCGTCAGCGCCGCGCCGCGCCGCGGACGCGCCTGCAGCGCGTGATTTGAACTACCACGGAGCGTCTCGTTGAAAAGCTCGAAACACGTTCCCGACATACGGTGATCCCGGGGTAGCTCCACGCCTCACGCGCAATCGACGATCGTCTGTTTCTTGCTGCCGCCGGCCGAGCGCGGCCGCATGGCTGCGGCCATGCGCTCACGCACGCATGGAAGGCGTGGTGTCGTTCGACGCGCCCGCACCCATGACGCGCCGTCACGGGCGCCTCGCGCGGGGCGTCAAGTCGCCCCGGTCACATCCTTGCGACATCTTGCGCGCGCCACGCCATCTCCTGGCCATGGCCGCAGCTCTTCGACTACACTCGTGGGTCCCCTTCCGCGAGGCTCCATGCGCGGCGTTCCCACGGTTGTCGTTGTCCTCCTCTCTCTCTCTGTCGTGCTCGCCGCGTGCGACCAGGCCGCGCCTCCCTCCGAGGCGCCGCGCGATCCGGCCGCCACCCAGCCGCTCGTCGCCACGGCGGCGCCGGTGATCGCCCCCGTCACCTGGCCGCCGGCCGCCTCGGTCGACCGCGGCGCGCTCGCGGCGCTGCCCGAGGCGGCGGCCCACGCCGCCAGGATCTCGCAGGTCCCGGTGCTCGTGCCGTCCCGGCCCGAGCTCCTCGCGGCGCCGGTCCTCGTGGCCAAGGAGCACTGGACGTCGTTCTGGGCAAAGACGGCGTCGATCACCGTCTCGCTCACCATGACCCGCCTTGAGCGCAAGTATCCAGGTATTCCGACTTTCCAAACAACCCACGCCGTGCGCGGGGCGCCCGCGCTCATCACGGCGAACGAGGGCATCTGGACCGCGTCCTGGCTCGAGAACGGCGTCACCTACGCGCTCGACGTCGAGTGCGCGTCGCCGGAGGCCCCGGCCTGCGCCTCGGACGCGCTCCTCCGCGAGCTCGCCGCGGAGCTCGTCTACGTCGGCGGCGTCGGCGCGAAGACCGCGGGAGACAGGCCATGAGCGCGCCGCTCCACCCGCGCCACCTCCATCGCCGCCGCCCCGCCGCGCCGGCCCCGCTCGTCGCCGCGGCCGCCCTCGCGCTCCTGCCGACCGCGGCCGCGGCGGATCCGTTCTCCTACCATCCCGCCGGCGAGCTCGTCCCCGGCTCGGGCGAGGGGCGCGCCGATGGCGTCGTGTACGCGCCCGCCATGCGCTTTCCCCTCGAGGAGGGCCCGGCGTTCGCCAACTCCCAGGTGTACAGCAAAGGCGGGAGCGCCGGCCCGCGCGGGGGGCAGTGCGACGCGGACAACTACGCCTATCCGTGGCGCGACAACTTCTGCGAGTCGCGGTCGTGGGCGATGCCGCTCTGCCCCTCCGGGGCGGGTCATCAAGGGCAGGACGTCCGGCCGCCCACGTGCGAGGCAGGCAAATACTGGGTGGTCGCGGTGGCCGACGGCATCATCACGAGCATCGGCGGCTACTCGGTGTACCTGACCGGCGAGGACGGGACTCGCTACGACTACCTCCACATGTCCGATGTCCAGGTCTCGGTGGGACAGGGCGTGTCGCGCGGCGAGCGCATCGGCAAAGTCTCCAACGTCTTCGGCGGCACGCCGACGACGATTCACCTGCACTTCAACGTGCGGCAGCCGTTGAGCGGCGTCGGCATGGTCTATGTGCCGCCCTACACCTCGCTCGTGGCCTCGTACCAGGCGCTCATCAACGAGCCCCCCGAGGGCGTCCTCGAGACCGCGGGCTGCGACGGTATTCGCGGCTGGACCCGCGATCCGGACGCCGAGGGCGCGCCGGGCAGCGCGCGGCTCTACTTCGACGCCGCGGCGACCGACGCGGGCGCCGAGGGCCACACCCGCCCCGCGGACCGGCGCCGGGACGACCTCTGCGAGCCGCTCGGCTCGTGCGCGCACGGCTTCGAGGCGCCGATGCCGCTCAGCCTGCTCGGGGGCGAGCACGCGGTCCGCGCCTACGGCGTCGACGCGCTCAGCGGCGAGGAGGTCGAGCTCGAGGGCAGCCCGAGGGCGCTCGCGTGCCCGCTCGAGCTGCCGGGCGGCGTGCGGCGGCCGCTCGGCGGCGCCGGGGCGCTGGACGCCTGGCGGCTCTCGCGGTTCTGGGACGTCGCCAGCGCGCCGGACGCGGCGCTCGAGGCGCTCCCCGAGGGCGACGCGTTCCCGCCGTCGCCGTTGCTCGTGCGCGGCGACGACGGCGCGGCGTCCGTGTGGCTGGTCGACGGCGCCGCGCGGCGGGCCGTGCCGGACGCGGCGGTCGCCGCGGCGTGGCGGCTCGATCCGGACGAGGCCGTCGTGTGGCCGGCGGCGCGGCTCGCGGCCCTGCCGCTCGGCCCGGCGCTGCCGCCGCGCCCCTTCCTGGCGCAGGGCTCCACGCCGGCGCTCTACGTCATCGACGCGCTCATCGACGCGCCACCGCTGGGCGAAGGCGGCGGCGCCACCGGCGGCGCGGCGGGCGCAGGGGGCGCGGCGGACGACGGGCCCCTCATGAACGGCGCCGTCCACGGCGAGCTCGGCTGCGCGTGCGGCGCGGCCGGCGCGGGCGGCGCCGCGGCGCGCTGGCCGCTCGGGCTCTTCGCCGCGGCGGCGGCGCTCGGCGCGGCGCGGCGGCGCGCGGCCGGGCGCGTCAGCCCTCGTGGATCTTGATCCCCGGGATGCTCCGGAGCGGGCTCGCGTCGTCGACCCGCGAGCCCTCGAGGTACACGTTCTTGAGGCTCTTGAGCTCCCGGAGCGGCGACACGTCGCTCACCCGCGTCCGCTTCATCTGGAGCATCTCGAGCTTCTTCAGGCCGGCGAGCGGGCGCAGATCCGTCACCTCGGTCTCGTCGATCTGGAGCTCGGTCAGGTTGGTGAGGCCGGCGAGCGGGGAGAGGTCCTCCACGGGCGTGCGGCCGATGTCGAGCCGGTCGAGCTTGACGAGCCCGGCGAGCGGGGAGAGGTCCTTGACCAGCGTGGCCGACACGCGCAGCGACTCCAGCCGGAGCAGGCCCTTGATCGGGCGGAGATCGTCGATCTTGCCCGGCGGCAGGTAAAGCCCTTTGACGCCCGTGAGCTCGGGGAAGAGGCAGGGATCGAGCTCGTCGAGCCCCTGGGCGTCGGACAGGTTCATGGTCTTGATGTTCTTGAGCTCGGCGCGCTTGATCGGCCCCTCGGGCTTCTGGAGCTGCTGCCGCACCCGCGCCTCGAGCGCCGGATGCGAGAACGTCACCGGGTCGCTCTTCGTGCACACGACCTCTCTCTTCGGCGGCGCCGGCGCGCTGGCCGCAGCCGCGGGGCTCGCGGCGGGCGGCGCGGCGGCGGGCGCCTGCGCGGCGGGGGCGGCGGAGGCCGCAGGAGCGGCGGGCTTCTGGGGCTCGTCGCAGCCCAGGAGGGAGACGGCGAGGCCAAGGGAGGCAAGGGCCAGGGGGCGAATCATCGCGGCGATGATACACGAGACGGAGAAAGAAAACCGCCGCCCCCAAAGCGCGCTCCGGGGCGAACCGCCGAGCTCCGACAGGGCCTCCGCGCCCGCAGCGGAGATCGCGTGGACGCGAATCGACTCCGAGCGTCAATCTTCGATCCGGACGGAGTCATCGTCGGCACCGTCGTTGGTTGCGCATGGGTTGCGCACCGGCGCGCTCGCTACAGCGGCAGGAGCAGGAGCCCTTGCCGGGAGTCGAGCTGCTCCGCGAACCACTCCCGGTGACGCCGCTCCACCGCGAGCGACTGCCGGAGGAGGTCCCGCGCGCGGTCGGAGAGGCCTTCCCGGGACGATATCATCCTCTCGTAGGCAGCGCAGCTGTCTTCCTCGTAATGCCTCATCGCCTCCAGGATGGCGCGTTCTCCGGCCATCCCGTTCGTCAGCGCTTTGCTCTTCAGCTTGGGTCGGACGGCGCTCTCGACGGGCGGATCGCCGAGCTCGTGGGCCAGGGCGGCGAGCTCCTCGAGGTGGCGCTCGTGATCGCTCAAGAAGCTCGCGAGCCGGCCCTTGTCGCCTGGGCGGCTCATCCGCGAGAGGGCCGCTCGGAGCGCGTCCACCGCGGACCAATTGAGCTCGACGAGTTCAGTCAAGGACCCGATGAACGCGGCCTCGCCGCCGATCACGGACGCCATGGAATATCGCTCCTCTCGACCCGGAAGCTGCGCCGCCCGGAAAGAGGGACGCGGGCGGGTGCTTCTCCAGGTCTTCGATGCTCGCAAGCCCGGTGCCGGAGCCCGCCTGTGCAGCGGCTATCCATCGCGCCGCGCGCGCCGTCCAGGAACCGCGCGCCTTTCCACGCTCGTCGCCGGGCGGCCGTGCCCGCGACGGCCTCTCCGGGCCTCGCGCGCACGGCGGATGCGAAGGCGCAGCCCAGATCGAGCCCGCGCGGCGCGCGCCGGGCCAGGACCGCGCCGTGAGACGCCGAGGGCGCAGGACGCGTGATCGCGCCGGCCGGAGCGGCGCGGCTTGAGAGCGTCCTGGACGTGAGCGCGCCTCGGCGCACGGAGGAGCGGAGGCCGCGCCGCCGAGGTCGGGAGAGGGTGAGCTGATCGGTGGAAGGGAGAGGGCGGGCAGCCCCAGCGAAGGAGGCGAGGCTACTTCTTGCCGAAGAGGCCGCCGAGGGAGCTCGCGAGGCCGCCCACGTCCAGGTTGGCGATGGCGGGGGCAGCGGCGCCGAGCGCGGTGTCGACGTGGGCCGCGAGCGGAGCGGGGAGCTTCGCTTTGAGGAAATTGACCACCGTCTCCACGGCCACGCGGGCCTTGTCTTCCGAGATGCCCACCTTCTCTGCGACCTGTCGTACCAGCTCGTCCATGGCCTCGATGCTCATCCTTTCTGCGCGCGACCCGCGCATCCGGGGAGAGCATCCACGCGCCGATCCGCGCCGGCAAGGGAATTCCGCGCCCGCCGGCGCGGGCTCAGGGCTGGAACGGCGGCGCGGCGGTGGGGCCGTCCGGGTTCGCCGGATCGACCAGGTGCTGCACGACCTGCTGCGCGACGAGCTTCAGCTCGAACATGATGCCGAGCGCGCTGTTGAACATCTCCGGTCGACCGTTCCACGTGGCCTCGAGCGCGTCGAGCAGGCGGAGGTAGGCGTCGTAGAACGCCCCGCCGGTGAAGCCGGCGGCCGACGTGGGCGAGTAATCGCTCAAGCGGGCGTTCTCGGGGAACCTGTGGACCCGGCTCGCGTCGAGCGGCACCGGCGCGCCGGTGTAGGACCACCCCGAGGGCGCGGACTTGTCGGCGACGAGCCGGTGCCCGAACGCGATCTCGCCGAACTTGAAGTAATGGGCCATCTCGTTGCCGCCGGCGTGGGGGTTGATCGGATCCTGGCCGACATTGGCCCCCTCGCCCTGGCGGATGATGGTGCGGAGCGCGGCCTCGGCGCTCGCCAGGTCGCGCACCCGGCACGTCGGATCGCCCGGTACGCTCGACGGGAACCAGCGCGAGAGATCGAGCTGCCGCTCGAGGCGCGGGTCCCCGAACGGGTCCTGTCCGCTCTGCACCAGCCGCTCCAGCGATTCGATGACCGCGTTGTAGAAATCGCCGATCGAGCCGTACCCCTTCGCCTTGTTCTCGGCGATCCGCTGCGCGATCTTCGGATCCTCGCCGGGCAGGACCGCGGTCGTGTCGGGGCGCTCGATCGCCATGAACACGTTCTTGAGCTGCGCCGTCGTGAGCGACCCGAGCGAGACGGTCAGCTCGGGATCGATCGACATCGGCAGGGGTCCGGGGTAATTGAGCGCCAGCCCGAGCTTGCGGATCGGCGGATTGCCGCCGAGCGCGACCGCGGTGTTGGCGGCGAGCGCCATGTGCAGCATCTCCTCGACCACCACCGCTTGCACGAGGACGCGCGCCTCGTCATTGGCGCCCGGCTGGAGCGAGAAGACGCCCGTCAGGTACGGCGGCAGCGTCGAGAGCTCCAGCTGGACGGCGCCCTCGAGGGCGGCGATCACGTCGGTGGCGTCCCGGGCCTCGCGGACCCGGGCGATCATGGTTTTATTGACGACGAGCATGGTCTCACCGGCTCCGCAGGCGGTTGAAGATGCGCTTGTTCTCGACCTCTTCCGGCGGCGACGACGGCGCCACCCCCGAGAACGGGCAGCGCCCCTGGAAGCGCGCCACGAGCTGCGGGTCGTGCACCGCGGAGCGCCCCATCGCGCTCTCGAGGTAGCGCAGGAGCGCGGCGCGCTTGCCGGCAGAGAGGTCGCGCGTCACCGGCATGTGATCGGGATCGGTCGTCGGCTTGCTGAGGACGAAATGCAACAGGTGCGCGTTGGCGTCCGCGACCTCCCGGATCGAGAAGTCGAAGAGGCCCTTGCTCATGACCGGGTAGAGGTTCGCGTATTGCTTCCAGATCGGCTGGACCTCCTCCCAGGTCGGGTGCTCCGACGCCGTGAAGGTGCTGAAGACGAGCACCGAGATCTGGTCGAAGGTCTGCTGGATGATCGGATCGCCGTCGGCGAAATTGTAGGCGACCGCGTAGAGCTGGCCGTCGATGTAGCGGCGCGGATAGCCCATCTCCGGCGGCCCCTGGAATCGCGCCGTCACCCGCCCCGCCGCGTCGGTGCGGACCCGCTGGGGCTCGATCGCGAGCGCGCCGATCGGGCTGTTCATGATCGGGATGGCCGCGGTCGGGGTGGTGCCGATGGAGGTGTCGGCGGGCGCGTCGCCGTCGTCGGGCGCGGGCGCGAGCGGCTGGAAGGCGATCGGCGCGCCGGAGAGCGGGAGGCCGTAGCGGGTCGCCCACAGCGGCACGTCGCGGCGGTTGAGGTCCGGCTCGTTCGGGTCGAGGCGGAACGAGAGCGCGTCGGCGCGCAGGTCGCGGCCGTGCGCGGTCTCGCGCATCATGACGAGCCCGTGGCCGGCCGGCACGCCGCCGCCGAAGAGCACGAGCGCGAGCGGACGCTCGTTGACGAGGTTCCTCGCCGCGGCGGGGATCGGCAAGGTCTGGATGCCCGACGCCTGGGTCAGGGAGCCGTCGCTCGCGTCGAGCGCGCCGAGCACGGTGAATCGATCCTCGGCGAGGACCGCGCCCTCGTTGGCGTCCGGATCGTGGAGCACCGCGAACCGCAGATCGCCGAGCGGCGCCAGCTTGCCGTCGTCGCCGAAGGGCAGCGCGTTGCTGAAGTCGACCATCAGCGCGTCGCCGATGACCTTGCCGGAGAAGCAGGTCATCCCGTTGGCGGCGAGGCACGAGTTCGCCGGTAGCTGCGGGTTCTGGAACGCGCTCGTCGGCATGAACCGCCGGCCCGACACGAACGACGCCGGCTCGTCGGGCAGCACCGGCCCGATCGCGCCGACGATGGTGCCATAGGTGAAGTCGGGCGCCTTGACGCTCGTCTGGTAGCTGAAGACCGTGAGCCGGACCGAGAGCCGGCCGCTGCCGCGCGACGCCTCGGCGAGCGCCTTCAGCACCGGGCTGTTCACGCCGTCGAGCCGCCAGCGCAGGTTGGAGAGCCGCGACTGCCACATGGCCGACGCGCCCGAGTCGCCCTTCATGCCGCCGCGAAAGAACCAGAGGTCCCGGAAGGGCGTCGGCTCGAGATCGGCGAGGAGCACGAGATCGCCGGTGCGCGGGTCGCGGAGCGACACCGAGAGCCCGTAGAGCTGCGAGGCGAGCTGCCAGTCCGGGTCGATGTCGACCAGCTTGCCCGACGGGCGATCCGGCGAGTTTCCCACCGAGAGGCCGACCGCGCCGTCCGCCGCGTCGACGCCGGACGCGCCGATCGCCTGCTGGATCGTACAGCCGGTGAAGCGGAAGATGGCCGTGCCCGTGGGGTTCCACCAGCCGTTCATCGATTGCTGGGTGCTGAACTCCTGGAATCGCGGCGTGAACGTCGCGTTGTCGAAGTGCCGCGGGTCGTTGTTGACGGTGGACGGGTCCGCCTGGAATCGTCCGGAGAATGTCAGCCGGGGCTGGTTCAGGTAGCTCATGGTCTCTCCACCTCGCGGGAGAATGAGGGCCGGTTTGGGCTCAGAACGGCTTGATGAGGCCGATCGGATTGGCCTCGGGATCCTTGATCATCGCGAACTGGTAGCCGTCGATCGACGTCGGCGGCATCAGCTTCGTGCCGCCCGCCTCCACCGCGCGCGCGATGGTGCCGTCGAGGTCGTCGACCAGCAGATAGAAGTTGTGGCCTGGCTCGAAGCCCGGCGTGCCCGGATCGGCCTGCCCGATCCCGCCGAGCGCCTCGCGCCGCTCCACCGGGAACTTCACATAGGCGAACCCGCCGGTGCCGATCGTATAATTCCAGCCGAAGACGTTCTGATAGAACGCCTTCAGCTTCGCCTGATCGCGCCCGATGATCTCGAACATCACCGACGGGTGCTGGTTGTCCGGCTCGTTCACGGCCGCGGGCGCGAACGCCTCCGGCCGGATGAAGCCGGCCCGCCGCGCGAGGAACTCCACGAAGGTGAACGGCTTGCCGTTCGCGGCGACGAAGAGATCGCCGTGCCGCTCGAGGAAGCGCGTGAACGCCGGCCCCTCCACGTGGCGCAGGAAGGCGTCGGCGCTGCGATAGATCCCGAACAACACCACGCGATCCGGCGCGCCCGGCGGGAGCGCCTGGAATCGGTCATCGCCGCGAAACGGCGCGTGCACGAGGTAGGCGAGCGTGTCTGGCTCGCTCTCCCGCACCTCCGCCGCGAGCGCCACGAGCGCCGGCACCGCGGCCGACTCGTGGCCCGGCCGGATGAACCACGTCGACGTGAGGCTCAGGATCTCCGGTTCCCCATGCATTCGCGCCGCACCCCCTCCCGGCAGGAACGTCCAAGCAGAGCGCCCCTCCGATCGGTAGAGCAGCGTACTCAAGCGGATCCTCGATGGAAGAAAAATCGGACATCGAGAAGATCGATGTAGTGGCAAAACCTCTCACATCTCACGCGTTCGACGCCGGCGCTGCCGCGGCGAATCGGCCTCACGCCGCGCGGATATCGCTCTGGAACGGGGAGAGGTTCTCCGGGAACAGGAGCCACGCGAAGAGGCAGCGCACCTCGAAGGTCTCGTCGGCCGCGATGGCCGCGAGCGTGGGGTCGAGATCGTCGATCGCGTGGCCTTCCCAGACGAAGCCCGGCACGCCGCGCGCCCGGCTCACGAGCCCGCCGGTCTGCCACTGGTCGCGCGCGCGGAAGCAGCGGGAGAGCGACATGTTGACCGCCGCGGTGAAGTCGGGCCGGTGCGCGATGCGCTCCGGCAACGCGACGCGGTCGAGGCCGGCCGACCAGCAAAGCCAGCAGAGGGCGGCCCACTCGGCTCGGACCCTGCGCATCAGGAGAGAGACCGGCAGGGCTCCTGGGTCGAGCGTCTCGTCCACGGTGAGCTCGACGGTCTCCACACCGTCCTCGGTCTCCTCGGTCAAGGTCGCCGCGGTCCGCGCGAGCTCCACCGGCCCATCCGGCACGAGGTGCGACAGGTCGGGCGGGAGCCACGGACACGGCTCCGTGCCCGGCAGGCCGCGCTGCACGGCCTCGCGCAGGCGCAGCAAGCGGGTGGCGTAGACCTGGATCTTCTGCCGGACCTGCTCGATCGGCTGGCCGACCTCGACCGCGACCGACGCGTCGCCCGGCAGCGGATCGATGGCCTGGCGCGCCGGCCAGAAATCGAGCTCCGCGAACAGCACCCGCACCACCGTCCTGAGGTGCTCGGCCACGGCGGCGGCCTCGGGCTCGATGCGGTCGGCGTCCTCGAGCACGCCGCGCGTGTCGCCGAGATCGAGCCGCAGGAGCGCGCGCGTGATGCAGGTCGAGCGGCGCTCGGGCTCGAGCAGCAGCGCCGCCTCGACGAGCGAGAGCGCGACGCGGCGCGAGCCCGGAAAGGCGGCGGCGAGCCTGCGGTAGGCTGCGCTCGGCTCGGCGCCGAGCAAGAGCTCGTCCAGGGCGGCGAGCGCGGCCGCGTCGGTCGTCTCGAGCAGCGCTCGCCCCCGTCGCTCCGCGACCTCGGGCCTCGGCTGCAGCGTCGCGGCGCGCAGGAGCTCGGCGAGCCTCTCGCGCTCGCCGCCGCGCACCGCCGCGCGGGCTGCGGCGCAGCAGGCCTCGCGCGCGCGGCCGCCCTGCAAGAGCTCTCGCGCGAGGCCCCAGACGCGCTCGGCGTCCCACGCCGCGAGGTCTTCGGCGAGCGCGGGCGACGCGACGAGGCTCTCCTCGTCGAGGGCAGCGCCGAGCTCGCGTCGAACGACCGGCGCCCCGTCCGCGTCGAGCATCGTGAACGCTCCGACGGGGTGACCGTGCGCGTATCGACCGCGCTCCTCGCGCACGCGCGGATCGAGGTAAGGGCTCGCGTCCGGCTCGGGGAACCAGCGGGTGGACGGGCCGTGGAGGCGCCCCTGGGGATCGAGGTGCCGCTCCTCGGAGGGGCGGCCCAGCGCGTCGTACTGGAGCTCGCGAACACGCGCTCCAGCGCGAACTTCGATCTCCTGAGCGGGCGTGCCCTCGCGCGTGAAGTAACGGTGGAGGGTCGCGGCCGAGGCTTCGTCCTCCTCGATGAGGATCCAGCGTTGCGAGCCCTGGTCGTAGTCCGCCTCTTCGGCGACGCCGGCGGGTCTCTCGGGCCAGCGGGCGCCGTCCGCGGAGATCGGGTATCCGGCGCGGTCGTGAAAGACTTCGCGCAGGATCTGCCCCTGCCGAACCAGCGTTCGCAGCTCCCAGGCGCCGGGCGGCACACAGCACCGTCGCAGCCTGAGCTCGGTCGGGGCGTCGCTGCCGTACGCCACCACCTCGCCGTCGAGCTGGCCGTCGCGGTAGCGCCCGCGCTGCGCGGGCTGACCGTTCGGGTGGAACACGGTGAACGGCCCGTCCTTCACCCCGTCCGCGTAGCAGCAGCGCGAGAGCAGCGAGCCGTCGCTCGCGCGGTACACCAGGCGCTCGCCGGAAGGGCGGCCGTCGGCGTCGGTCTCCCCGAGCTCGAAGGTCCCGTCCGCGGGGTTGTACCTGGCCGAGGACGGAATCGACGGAGGCCGCTCCGCGCCGTGGTGAGTCGTGGCGTCCACGCATCGCAGTCTATCGGGTTTCGCGCCGAGCATGCGTCCGTTCATGCCCGGCGCAAAGATCCACGAAGCCGAGCGCCATCACGTAAGGCGAGACCGACATAGGTCAGTCATGAGTCATGATGAGCCATGATGCGCCAGCCAGAGAGAGCAGGATGCGCGTTGGCGTGGTCGTGCCCTGTGTCCCGGCGCTGAACGCAGCGCGGGAAAGGGCTGGATCCAGTGAGCGCGACACGCTGTCACGCGCGAAGACAGCCTGGTACATGTCTTGCAATAGCCACACACGGACACGGCTTCCACAGGCCTCCTGAAAGGACGAGATCATGAGAGCACATCACATCATCTGGCGCGCGCTCCTGCTGGCAGCGGCGCAGGTTCCGTTTACCGTCGCCTGCTCGAGCGTCACCGACGGCTCGGATGCGGCCGAGACCGAGACGGGTACAGGGGAGGACGCCGGCACGGAATCGACGTCGTCGAGCTCCCCATCCGGCGACGACACGGGCGCGACCGACCCGGCGGTAGACCTGTTCGCGTGCGGCCTCGAGCCCAGCTGCGAGCGAGTCGTTATGCACGCCTCCCCGACCCCGACGGAGGCGCTCACCTGCGCGGCCAAGCTCGTGGTCGGGGGCGGCACGGGCGTCCTCGGCGCGCTGCTCACCCCTGGACCGTACATCGACGAGACAGAATCGCTGCTCGTCGTGCTGGGCGACGGCACCGCGCTGGTGCAGACCCGCGAGAGGCACTGCGGGCGCGAGGGGATGGAGTGCGGGCCCACGCTGGGGTGGGAGGCGCCGTCGCAGCACCGGATCTGCGATCTCGTCATCTCTCCGGAGCTCGAGGAAGCGTGCACGGACGACGCCGAGGGGTGTTCCTTTTGGCCGTGGCGCGACCTCAGCAATTGCCGGGCCGCCGAGGAGCACACCTGCGAGGACATCGCGGCTCTGCTCACCTCGCAGTAAGCGCGGCGAACCCATCACCGCGAGTGGCCAAGCTCGCCTGTGAGAACGGCCAGATCCCTCTGCTCCAGCTCGGAGAGCGATGCGGCCTGGGAGTCCCAGCCGTCGATCCCGAGCTGGAGCCTGGCCGCTCAGGGGCAGATGGGGGCGCCCGATTGGACGAACACCCTGCCCTGCTGGGGCGGGATCACGCAGTCGTTCAGCGCTGGGTCCGGGTTGCTGCAGTCGACAGGGGCGTCGTAATGCCCCGTGCTGCTGTTCCACTTGAAGAACGTACCGGCCGGGAGGGACACCGTGATATTGCCGCCGAGCAGGGGCGAGATCGCGGCCGTGGGCGCGCCGAAGTTCACGGCGACGAAGCCGTGCCGGTACGTCCGCGTGAACCCCTTGCGCGCGCCGACCGCCTCCACGACGGGCGCCGCCGCACCGCAGGCGGAGTCGAGCGCGACGCCGAGCTGGGCGTGATCCCAGTAACCCCTGGCGTCGGAGTAGGGCGTCACGTAGAGGCTCGCCAGCCCTGCCTCCGACACGAGGTAGCTCGCGAGCGCCCACTCGATCTGCGCAGGTGTCGGCGGGGTGTTGTGGTCGGCGGTGGGGAAGGCCGTCTTCAGGTAGAACGGCTTCGAGCGGCTCTGCACGCCGAGCATGTAGCCGTGCATGTTGCTCCAGAAATGGACGTCCTTGCCGTCATAAGGGTTGTCGGGGCAGTCCGGGGACTGGTCGTAGGAATAGGCGCCGCACTTTGCGTAGTTGAACCCCTCCTCGGTCAGGACGCCGTCGACCGTGTCGAAGATGCCGCCGGGACCGGCGAGCGCCGCGTCGCTCGACGAGATCGAGTAAGCAGGATGCTTCCCCCCGGTGCTCGTCAGGTTGATGTGGAGGCGCTTGCCGTCCTTGTGCATCTCGTCGCGCAGCCGCTTCAGCCACTTGGCCACCGCGCGCGTGTACTGCCAGTCGCAGTACCCGTCCCTGGCGGCGCAGCTCGGGTCTTCCGGGTCGCACGTCCCGCTGCACGCCGGATCGTAGCGCTGGTCGCCCTTGAACAGGGGGGTCCAGTCCGTCCCGTTCTCGTAGACGCCGCACGCGCCGATGTAGTTGGCGGGCATCACGACGTCGAGCGACAGCGCGTCGAACTTCAGCCCCCGCGCCCACTGAGCGCGGATCCGCGACAGCATCTCTTCAACGACCTCCTCGTTGGTGAAGTCGAGCGCCGGGTTCTCGACCCCCCAGTGCGCCGCGTTCTTCCTGTCCCTGACCACCGACGGGGCCGCGTCGAGCTTTCCGCCGCTGCTCGTGCACCTGCGGAGGATCCACTCGGGATGGAGCGCGTCCCAGTAGTTGTAGTTGATCGCGCCCTTGAGCGCCGCGCTCTGGAAGCACTTGAGCTGCGTCCCGCCCGGGGCCTGCGCGCAGACGCCGGCGATGTCGCTGTCCGGCGTCGGCTTGCAGTCTGCGTCCTGGCTGGGCCCCCCGAAGTCCTCCGTGCCCGAGTCCTTCTGGCAACTGCGCATCTCGCTCGACGTGTACCAGCACACCTTCTCGCCATGGAAGTAGTAGGTCGCCGGGTTGGACGCGGCGTTCCAGGTGATGCAGTGATACCCTTCCAGGAGGCAATCGGAGTCTGTCTGGCAGCGCGCGAGGACGCCGTCGTCGACCCCGGAGACGGGCATGTAATGGCCGACGATGATGTCGGGGTTCGCGGTCGCGGCGGTCCAGTCGTTCGTATAACGATCGCCGTGCCAGACGAAGGTGCTCTCCTGCGCGAGGGCCGAGACGGTGACGGGCGGCTTGATGGGGCTGTCGGCGAGGATGAACCCAGGGACGCTGGTGGTGAAATCCTCGGTGCGGATCGGCTCCTTCAGGTGGAAGAGCGTGACGAGCTCCGCTGCCTCGGCGTTCTCGTCGGCGTCGACCCAGCCGGAGCTGTCGGCGCCGGTGAAGTGCTGGGAGGGGCAGTCGTACGTCGCGCAGGACGCCCGCGAGAGGAGGCCGCCCCGGTTGGGGTCGCCAGGCGGCAGGTCGCGGTAGAAGCTCTCGACGGCGCCGTCCCAAGAGGTGCCGGTGGTCCCGCGCGGCACCGTGGCGAGGTCCAGCGTGCCCGTCCCGTGGAGGCAGAGCTCGTTCGCGTTCGGATCGTTGGCGGGTCCGTCGCTGAGGACCAGGGTCGGCGCGCCGCAGCCGCCCACGGCGAGCTCGTCATCGCCGAGGTCGACGGCCGGGAGCGCGGCGCCCATCTCACCCGCCTCGTCGCCGCAGTCCGGCGTGGCGCCGGTGCAGCCGGGGTGGCCCAGCGTGCCGTGCGCGGCGTCACCCCAGCACTTGACCTTGTCCGTGTCGAGGAGCGCGCATGTGAAGAAGGCGCCGGCGGCGATCGCCTTGGCCGTGCGGCCTGGGCCGAGGTCGACGGCCGGGAGCGCCGCCATCTCGCCCGCAGCGTCGCCCTGGTTCTGGTTGTGCCCGAGGCCGAGCTGGCCGTGGCCGTTGAGCCCCCAGCACTTGACCGTGCCGTTGCCGAGCAGGGCGCAGGTGTGCGCCCAGCCAGCGGAGATCGCCGAGACGGGGCCCCCCAGGCCGATGGCGCCGAAGTCCTCCGGCTCGGTCGCGGTGCTGTCGCCGAGGCTGTTCGTGTTGCCCTGACCGAGCTGACCGTAGTCGTTGGCCCCCCAGCACTTGACCGTGTCGTCGGGGACGATGGCGCAGGTGTGTTCGCCACCGGCGGCGATCGCCTTGGCCTCGTCGTTGACGCCGCCGAGCTGGACCACGGGGAGGCTCGCCGGCTTCGTCGCGGTGGTGAGGCCGCGCGGGTTCAGGTCGCCGAGGCCGAGCGAGCCTCCCGCGTTCAAGCCCCAGCACTTGACCTGGTTGTTGTCGAGGAGCACGCACGTATGGCTCTCGCCGGCCGCGACGGCCTTCGCGGTGCGGCCCGTCCCGAGCGGGATCGTGGGGACGGAGTTCATCTCGAGCGCCGAGTCGCCGCGGTTCAGCGAGTCGCCGAGGCCGAGCTGACCATACATGTTGTAGCCCCAGCACTTGAGCTCGTCGTCATCGAGCACCGCGCAGGTGTGGTACGCGCCGGAATCCGCGGACTTGACGCTGCGGCCGGCGCCAAGGACCGTGAAGTCCATCTGGAACATCTCGCGCGGATCGTCGCCGCGGTCGCCGACCTGGGGTTGGCCGAGCTGACCGCTGACGTTGAGCCCCCAGCACTTCAGACCCGGCTGCGTTGCCGAATGGGGTTGGTACAGCGCACACGTGTGCAGGTACCCGGCCGAGACGGCAGAGATGCCCTGACCGAAGCTCGCCGGGAGGGCGTCTCCCATCTCGCCAGCGCTGTCGCCGCGGCTCGCGGTGTCGCCGAGGCCGAGCTGACCGTGGTGGTTGGCTCCCCAGCACTTGAGCGCGCCGGTCTCCAGGACCGCGCACGCGTGGTTCGACCCCGCGCTGAGCGCTCGCGCCTTGTGGTCGACGGCGAGGGCGCTCTGCTGCGAGCCGGTCTCCTCGGGCTCGGCGGCGCCGGGCGCCGGGGCGACCTCGCCGGCGGCGCAGGCCGAGAGGAGGGCCGCGGCGAGCGCGGGAGATGCGCGGAAGCGGCGCGCGTCAGCCATGACACATCACCTCGCCGCCGCTCGGGCGCTCGGCGCGCGAGGCGTCGGCCGGCGGCGCTGGCGCCGGGCCGCTGTCGTGCGCGACGCTCGGACGCATGAAGAGAGTTCGCATCGAAGAGTCCTTTCCTGGGATAGGTCGCGGTGGACCGCAGTCGGCAGGGAGGTGCGACACAGAGGCGCAGAGGACACAGATAAGAGAGCCCCAGGGACGCCGTGCCTCAATGGCCCGCCTCTTGTCACAACAGGATCAGAGACGAGCTGGGTGCCGACCTACTCGCCGGGAGGCGTGGCCAGCATGCCATCGGACGGCAGCGATTCATTGCAATGGTAGTGCCAACGCTCCGCTCGCACAGCGCCCAGCGAGATGCGCCCAATACCGCGCCGAGGGGCCGCGGGGTGACCGATTTCGCGAGGAGACGTCACGGTGCGGCGTCTCGATGTCACGTGACATGTCACGTGACATCGAGACGCTCGCCCGGACGAAGCGCAGCATCACGATGGGCGCCACGAGCGACACGAGATCTGGATTCATCGTGAGGATATCGCACGGTGATACGCATCGATGCAGCCTGCGCAGCGCTCCGACATGCGCGCGTCGCCGTGCGCGGCGATTCCAACGCTCGCTGCTGCTCGCCGCGCTTCCTCGATCGAGCCACGCCGCGTTTCATGCCGCGACCGACGTCAGCTCCGCTCCGGAGAGCTCGGCGCTGGGGAGCTTCGCGCCGGCGAGGTCCGCGCCGGGGGCCACGCTCGCCGCATGCCGGGCCCGCTGTCCACCCGACCCTGAAAGCGCAGGCCGCGCAGTGAGGACGACGCGCGCCGGTGCGCTCTGCATCGCCCTTCCGGGAACGAAGCCGGGCCGTTTCGGACGAGCCCCCGCGGGCCGCCGCGTGATCGCGGCCCCTCGATGCGCGGCTAAGTTATTGATCTACCGTCGCTTTTCCCGGAGGGCCGGATAGCATGGAAGAACGTCCTGTCAACCACGGACAGGCCCCGCAGTTGGGGCTTGACGTTCCGAGACGTTTGGATTTCCTTCTCGCTCCGACGTGGCGACGATGGCGGCGACCTATCAACGCCTGTACGAAGACGAGGACGAGGCCCCGCTCGCCCGGGGCGCCGGGCGCCGCCGCGGCGCGAGCCATGCTGGCCATGTTGGCCATGTTGGCCATGTTGGCCATGTTGGCCATGTTGGCCATGTTGGATCGATGGCCTGACCGGCCCGCGCGAGAGCCGTCGAGAACTCCATGAACGCCATTCACCTGTACAACGTCGCGCACTGGTGCCACGCCAAGCAAATCCCCGTGGTCCCCAAGCTGCTCTACTGGACGACCTTCCTCGTCTACAATAGCTCGATCCCGCCCAGCGCCGAGATCGGCGCCGGCTCCCGGTTCGGGTACGGCGGGATGGGGGTGGTGATCCACGCGCAGGCGCGGATCGGCAGGAACGTGGTCATCGCCCAGCAGGTGACCATCGGCGGGCGCCAGGGCCACACCGGGGTGCCGGTGATCGAGGACGACGTCTACCTGGGCGCCGGCGCGAAGATCCTCGGCCCGATCCGCGTCGGGCGCGGCGCGGTGGTGGGCGCGAACGCGGTGGTGGTCAAGGACGTCCCGGCGGGCGCGACGGTGGGCGGCGTCCCCGCCCGGATCCTGAAGCAGCCGAGCGAGGGCGCCGATGTCTGAGCGCGCGGGCGTGCTGGTGATCGGCCCGCGGGCGCCGGCGGTGGGGGGGATCGCGACCTACGTGGAGACCATGCTGGAGCGGATCCCCACGCGTCATTGCGACACCGCCCCCGCGCCCGCGCTGCGGGGCAAGCTGACGCGCTTCGCCCGCGGGTGCGCCGCGATCGTCGCCAGCCGCCCCGAGTGCCGCGTCCTGCACATCCACTCGTCGTACGGGTGGTCCTTCTACGAGAAGGCGGTCTTCTCGCAGCTCGGCCAGTGGCTCGGCTACCGGACGATCCTGCACATCCACGGCAGCAAGTTCGAGGACTTCGTCGCCCGGAGCCGGTGGAAGGGGTGGATCGCCCGGAGCCTGCGCGACGCGGACGCGGTGATCGCGCTGAGCGCGTACTGGGCCGATTACCTCGGCCGCATCGCGCCCGGCGCCCGCATCGTCACCCTGGAGAACGCGGTCTCCGTGCCGGCCGCGCCGCTCCCGCTCCCCGCCGCCCCGAGCGTGCTGCTCCTCGGCTCCATCGACGACCGCAAGGGCGTCCCGGAGGCGATCCGGGCGTTCGCGCAGGTGGTGCGGCAGCACCCCGCCGCGGTGCTCAACCTCGCCGGGCCGGCGGAGCCCGACGCCCTCGCCGGCTACAAGCGCCTGGTCGCGGAGCTCGGCCTGCGCGACAGCGTGCGGTTTTTGGGCAGCGTGCGCGGCGAGGCGAAGTCCCGGGTGCTCGAGGAGAGCAGCGTGTTCATCCTCCCGTCCCACGCGGAGGGGCTGCCGATCGCGCTCCTGGAGGCGATGGCGGCGGCCCGGCCGGTGGTGGCGACCCGGGTCGGGGCGATCCCCGAGGTGATCGCCGACGGCGAGAGCGGGTTCCTGATCGCGGCGGGCGACGCGGACGCGCTCGCCGAGCGGATCAACCGGCTGCTCGGCTCGGGCGAGCTCCGCGAGCGGATGGGCCGCGGCGCCTGGGAGCGGGCGCGGTCGCGGTACGACATCTCGGCCGTCGTCGAGCGGCTCACCGGCCTCTACGGGGAGCTGGGCGGCCGGCCCGCGCCGGCGTCCGGCCCGCGGTGAGGGTGCTCTAGATCTCCCGCTCGAGCGCGCGCACGATGAGCGGCGCCACCGAATGCAGGGCGCCGGGCGTGTCGGCGAGCTGCTGGCTGCCAGGGTGCGAGTCGGTGCCGAGCAGCGTCGTGAACACGCCCGTCTTCCGGATCTTCTCGAGCGAGTCGCCCGGCAGGACCAGGTGGCTCGCGACGGCGTGGACCTTCGAGGCCCCGGCGGCGAGGTAGGCGCGCCCCGCCTGGACGAGCGACGATCCGGTGCGGACCATGTCGTCGTAGATGACGACCTCGCGGCCCGAGACATCGGCGTTGACGCCGGTCACGCCGACCCCGTCGCCCCGCCGCTCCTTGTAGACGAACGCCGGCTCGACGCCGAGGCCGCGGGCGAGGCTCTGCACCCACTTGGCCCGTCCGGCGTCCGTCGCCGCGAGCACGTACGGGCGATCGCCCATCAGCTCGCGGACCGCCTGCGTGATGAGCGGGGCGCCGTAGAGGTGGCGCGTCACGTGCGAGTCGCTGAAGTAGAACTCGATGCCGTCGGTGTGCAGATCGAAGAGGAAGATGCGCGTGCCCGCGTCGCACGACGGGATCGCCGAGATGAGCCGCGCCCGCGTCTTCGCGGTCACCACCTCGCCCGGCTTCACGGCCCGCTCCATGGTCGCGTAGCCGAAATACGGCATCACGATGGAGAGCGACCGGGCGCCGGCGCGCGAGGTGGCGCAGCCGAGGTCGTAGATCTCGAGCCAGTCGAGGTCCTGCGGCGCGCCGCCGAGCAGGACCACGTCGCGCCCCCAGCAGTCGACCGCGACCCGCAGGTAGCGCTCGCCGTCCGGGAAGCTCTTGCGCTCGACCATGCCGCGCTCGAAGTCGCCCGCGGCGAGGAAGGCGGGCTCCAGGTAGGCGTACGAGCGGATCGTGATGAGGAGACGGCGCTGGCTCATCGCGCCCCCCGGCGAGGCGCCCGGGCAGGCGCGGCGGTCCCTCGGCGAGCGCCGCGCGCCGGCGCGCCCTTCGCGGCCGGCGCGCCCTTCGCGGCCGGCGCGCCCTTCGGGGATGCGCCGGCCTTGGCCGCCGGCGCCCCCACCGTGGCGAGGACGCTCTTCAGGTGGGGCTCCATGCTCAGCTCGCTCGGAAAATCGACCGGATCGGGGAGATCTTTCATCTGCACGATGTCGCATCCTGCTTCACGCGCGGCCTCGTGCAAATGGCGCCGGAACTTGGCGCGCGCGATGCCTCGATGGTTGGTGCAGGCGAGCAGCCGGCCGCCCGGGGCGAGCAGGCGGAAGGCGAGCGCGGCGAGCGCCCCGAAATCGCTCGCCGCGCTGAAGCGGCTCTTCTTCGTGGTCGCGAAGCTCGGCGGGTCGAGCACGATGAGGTCGAAGCGCTGGCCGGCCTGAGCGGCGGCCTTCAGCCACGGGAACACGTCGGCCTCGACCACGACGTGCGCCGCCGCGTCCGCGCCGATCGCGTCGAGGTTCTCGCGCGCCCAGGCGACCGCGCCCCGGGACACGTCGACGGTGACGCTCTCGCGCGCGCCGCCCGCCACGGCCGCGACGGTGAACGCGCCCGTGTAGGCGAACAGGTTCAGCACCCGGGCGCCCCGGGCGAGCTCGCGCACGCGCCGCCGGTTCTCGCGCTGGTCGAGGAAGATGCCGGTCGAGAGCCCGTCGCCGAGCCGCACCTTGTACGGCAGGCCGTGCTCGAAGATCGTGAGCTCCTCGGGGGCGCTCTCCCCCCGGACGGCGTGCCGCGGCGCGAACTCCTCGCGCCGCGCGTCGACGATCACGCTCGCGTGCTTCGGGCGCACCTTGAGGTAGACGCCCCTCGCCCCGAGCCGGTGGGCCGCGTCGAGCACGACGTCGCGCGGCGGCGCGCCCGGCTCGCCCTCGCCCGTGCCGAACAGCGCCACGACGAGGTGCTCGCCGTAGAGGTCGACCGAGATGGAGGGGAGCCCGTCGCCCACGCCGTGGACGAGCCGGAACGCCGTGGTGTCGCCGGCGCGCGCGACGGCGTAGCGCCGCTCGGCGGCCTCGCGCATGGCGCGCTCGACGGCCGCGACGCCCCCCGCGTACGGGTCCGCCGGCGCGTCCGCGAGCCACGCCTCGAACGCCGCCGGCAGCTGCGACTGGAAGGTCGCGGCCGCGCCGGTGGCCGGGTGATCGAGGCGGAGCTCGGCGGCGTGCAGGAGCAGGCGCGGGGCGTCGGCGCCGCCGTAGAGCGGATCGCCGGCGATGGGCAGGCCGATCGCGGCGAGCTGCACCCGGAGCTGGTGGGTGCGGCCGGTCTCGGGCCGGAGCTCGAGGAGGGCGCGGTCGCCGCGGCGCTCGAGGAGCCGGTAGCGGGTGATCGCCAGCGCGCCGCCGGCGGCTCGCTCCGGGCCGCCCGCGCCCCGGTCCTCCCGCCTCGCACCGCGGTCTCCTCGCCGCGCGCCCCGATCCTCCCGCCTCGCGGCCCGATCCTCTCGCCTCGCGCCCCGATCCTCTCGCCCCGCGCCCCGATCCTCTCGCCCCGCGCCCCGATCCTCTCGCCCCGCGCCGACCTCGGCGATCGCGCGCATCGCGCCGCCCGGCGCCGGGACGAGGCGGTGCCGCAGCGTGCCGCGCGGCGCGCGATCGCCGAAGCCGGACACGGCGGCGACGTACGTCTTTTGCACGGTGCGCCCCTCGAACTGCCGCGCGACGGCGGCGTTCGCCTCGCGCCGCCGAGTGAACAGCAGGACCCCCGAGGTGTCGCGATCGAGCCGCTGGTGGATCCCGAGGTACGCCTCCGCGTCGCCCCGGCCGCGGAGGAAGGCGCGGAGGCGCGTCACCACGTCGTCGATCCGGTCCGCCTCCGGCGCGTGCGTCGACAGGCCAGCCGGCTTGTCGACCACGATGAGATCCGCGTCCTCGGCGAGGATCCACTCCGGATGGAAGTCGGGAAACAGCTCCAGCAGCGAGAGGCGCGGAATCATCAATTCTGCTTGACGTCGGTGCCGGGCGGCGGGGTGAACTGGAACTCCGCGGGATCGATCGACGCGGGCTGCAACGCGCTCTCGAAGTCGAACCGGTTGCGGTTGCCCTGCGCGTCGACGATGAGGACGCGGCGCACGACGCCCGGGTCCTTCTTCGCGAGGAGCGCGCTGTCGATATAGAACATCACGAGCTCGTAGTGGGGAGTCGGCGCCCGCGGCTTGCCGACGAGCACGGGGCCGCCCTGGAAGCTCGCCTTCTCGTTGAAGGTGAACGTGAACGACGGGCGGAGCCCGTGGCCCATCAGGAACGAGAGCGCGCCCGGATACTCCGAGTTCTTCACCGGCGTGACGAACATCTGCCGGTCCTCGGCGACGTAGACCTTGAGCGACACGCCGTCGGAGACGATGCGGTTCCGGCTCGGCGGATCGTAGCGAAACGAGATCCTGTCCGGCTTCTGGACCGACAGCGCGCCGCTCTGCTTCTTGACGGCGCCGGAGATCTTCTGGGTGTGCTCCTGCTTGAAGCGGGCGACATAGGTCTTCTTGCCGACGAAGATCGCGTCGACCTCCGCCGCCACGGCGTCCGCGGACCCGGCCTCGGGCGGGGCGAGCGGCGGCGCCTCCGCGACCGGCGGGGACCCGCCCGTCGCCGCCGGCGCCTCGGCGCGCCCGCCGCCCGCGTCGCGCGCCGCCCCGCCGCCCGCCGCTCCGCCGCCCGCCGCTCCGCCGCCCGCGTCGCGCGCCGCCGCCGCGCCGCCCGCGTCGCCCGCGTCGACAGACGGCTTGCGGCCCGCGTCCTCCGCCGGCGCGCCCGCATCGGCCGGCGCCGCCGCGTCGGCCGCGGCCGCGGGAGCGTCGGCGGGCGCCGCGGGGGCGCTCGCCGGCGGCGCGGCGGCAGGGGGCGGCGGGTCCGGCGGCGCGGCGGCGGAGGGCGCGGCGTCGGGCGCCGCGCCGACCGGAGCGGACGGCGCGTCGCAGGCCGCCGCGGCCAGGGCGGCGGGCAGGGCGAGGGCGGCGAGGCGGAGGCGGATCATCGAAGAGCTCGCTTTCAGGGGCGTGTGCGTCGCGTGTTCTAGGACAGGTAGGGCCGAGGTGGTAGCGCCGACGACGCAGCGGCCCGCGGGCCGCCGCGCTGCATCCACGATCTCGCGTCGTCGCCGCGGCGCGCCGGGCCGCCGCCGCTCGAAAAAAAAGCAGCGCCCAGGGCGAAGCGCGGCGGCCCGACGGCGAAACCCCGAGGGAAATCACGATGGAAGCGACGACGGGAGCGACGACGGAAGCGAGACGCGCTGGTCGACGGGCTCGCCACGAGCATCCCGGGCGAGACCATGTCTTGACCCCTATTTCCACGTAGCCCAAACTCTCGGGCCGCATGCGCGTGGGCACTCCCTCCCTGATCGATGCGTCGTCGCTCATCCTGATCCTGGACGTCTCGCGCAAGCTCGCGGCGCCGTGCGATCTCACCGAGCTGCTCGAGCTCATCATCAAGACGGGGCGGGAGGTGATAGGCGCCGACCGCGGGAGCGTCTTCCTCTACGACGCGGAGGCCAAAGAGCTTTACTCGCGTGTCGCCACGGGCGAGACGCAAATCCGCGTCAGCATCGACAAGGGCATCGCCGGCGAGTGCGCGCGCAAGCGCCAGACCATCGTCGTCGACGATTGTTATACCGACCCGCGGTTCAATCCGGAGATCGACCGCCGGACGGGATATCACACGAAATCCCTCATCACGGTGCCGCTCATCGGGCTCGACGACAAGCTCGTCGGCGTGCTGCAGATGCTGAATTCGGCGGTGGGCCACTTCGGCCCGGACGAGCGCGACGTCGCGGAGCTGCTCGCGGCGCAGGCGGCCGTCGCCGTGCAGCGCACGCTCCTGCTCGAGGAGCGGATGATCAAGATCAAGCTCGAGCACGACCTCACCATCGCGCGCGACATCCAGCAGAACATCCTGCTGCGCCGGCTCCCGCGCTGCCCTGGATACTCGCTGTCGGCGTTCAGCAAGCCGGCGGACGACACCGGCGGCGACATCTACGACGTCATCCGGCTCGACGAGCGCGCGGACATGTCGCCGCTCCTCCTCCTGCTCGCGGACGCGGCCGGCCACGGCATCGGCCCCGCGCTCAGCGTGACGCAGTTCCGCGCGATGCTGCGCATCGGCCTGCGCCTCTCGGCCGACATGGACGCGCTCATGCACCACATCAACCAGCAGCTCATCGAGGATCTGCCGAACGACCGCTTCATCACCGCGTTCCTCGGGATCCTCGACCCGGTCACGCACCAGCTCCGCTACCACGCGGCCGGGCAGGGCCCGCTCCTGCATTACCGGGCGGCCGAGGGTCAGGTCGTCTGGCGCGATCCCACGACGGTCCCCCTCGGCATGTTCAAGGATCTCGACCTCCCCCCGACGCCCCCCCTCGTGATGGCGCCGGGCGATCTCCTGATCCTGCTCACCGACGGTTTTTACGAGTACCAGGACGCCGCCGGACAGGTGTTCGGCAAGGAGCGCGTCGGCGATCTCATCCACCGCCTGAACGCGCGTCCCACCTCGGACATCCTCGGCGCCCTCCTCGCCGAGGTGCGCCGCTTCGCCGGCTCCGCGAAGCAGATCGACGACCTCACCGCCCTCGTCGTCAAGCGCGACGCCTAGAGCGGGGCCCACCCGCTGCGGATCCGGGCCCATCTCGACGTTTTCGGTGCTCGGCGTGCTGGAGCACGCCTGCGCGCCGAAAACGCCGATCTGGGCCCGGCTCCTGTGCGGGTGAGCCCCGCTCTGCTCGGTGAGGGCCGCTCCCCTGCTTCCCCTCCCCGCGTCCTTGCGCTAGCTAGGCCCGCGATGAGCGCCGTCGTTGCCGCCCCTCCGCCCGCCGCCCCCACCCCTTTCCCCGGCGACCCGCCGGTCGACCTCGCCCTCGCGCAGGCGCACAAGCTCTCGGCCAGCGAGTGGGAGCGCGCCCGCGAGCGCCTCGGGCGGCAGCCGACGTTCACCGAGCTCGGCGTCCTCAGCGTCATGTGGAGCGAGCACTGCTCGTACAAGAGCTCGCGCGTGCACCTCTCCCGCCTCCCCACCGCCGGCCCCCGCGTCATCCAGGGCCCCGGCGAGAACGCCGGCGTCGTCGACATCGGCGACGGCTTCGCGGCCGTCTTCAAGATGGAGTCGCACAACCACCCGTCGTACATCGAGCCCTACCAGGGCGCCGCCACCGGCGTCGGCGGCATCCTCCGCGACGTCTTCACGATGGGCGCGCGCCCCGTCGCCAACCTCGACTCGCTCCGCTTCGGCCGGCCCGACCACCCGCGCACCCCGCAGCTGCTCCGCGGCGTCGTCGCGGGCGTCGGCGGCTACGGCAACTGCATCGGCGTCCCCACCGTCGGCGGCGAGCTCTTCTTCGACCGCGCCTACGACGGCAACATCCTCGTCAACGCCTTCACCTGCGGCGTCGTCCGCACCGACCGCATCTTCTACGGCCGCGCGAGCGGCATCGGCAACAACGTGCTCTACGTCGGCGCCAAGACCGGGCGCGACGGCATCCACGGCGCCACCATGGCCTCGGACGAGTTCTCCGAGGGCGGCCCGAGCCAGCGGCCCACGGTCCAGGTCGGCGACCCCTTCATGGAGAAGCTCCTGCTCGAGGCGTGCCTCGAGATCTTCGCGGAGGACCTGCTCGTCGGCGTCCAGGACATGGGCGCCGCGGGGCTCACCTCGTCGTCGGTCGAGATGGCGGGCCGGAGCGGCAGCGGCCTCGATCTCGACCTCGACCTGGTCCCGCGGCGCGCCGCCCGGCTCACCCCGTACGAGATGCTCCTCAGCGAGTCGCAGGAGCGCATGCTCCTCGTCGCGAAGCCCGGGTGCGAGGCGCGCGTCATCGAGATCTGCACGAAATGGGAGCTCGACGCGGCGATCATCGGCAAGGTCACCGACACGGGCCGCTGGATCGTGCGCGCCACGCCCGGCTACGACCCGCTCGGCGGCGCGGCCGCCAGCACCCCGCGCAATCCGGTCGTCGTCTGCGACCTCCCGGTCGATTTCCTGACCGACGCGGCGCCGAAGTACGACCGCCCCCAGCGCGACGACGCCACGCTGCCGGCGCGCCGGGCCTTCGACCCGCGCACCCTCCCCGCCCCGACCTCGTGGTCCGAGCTCTTCCTCGCGATGGCGGGCTCGCCGAACCTCGGCTCCCGCGCGTGGGTGTGGCGGCAGTACGACCAGATCGTGCGGGGCGGCACCGAGGTCCGGGCCGGCAGCGACGCCGCGGTGGTGCGCGTCCCCTGCGAGAAGGACGGGAAGCGGTTCGAGAAGCTCCTCGCGTTCTCGAGCGACTGCAACGGGCGGCTCTGCGAGCTCGACCCGTTCCAGGGCGCGGCGATGGCCGTGGCCGAGGCGTGCCGCAACGTGGTGTGCGCGGGCGCGGAGCCGATCGGCCTGACCGACTGCCTCAACTTCGGCAACCCGGAGCGGCCGGAGATCATGCGGCAGTTCGCGCTCGCGATCGACGGCATGGCGGCGGCGTGCCGCGCGCTCTCGGTGCCGGTCGTGAGCGGCAACGTGTCGCTCTACAACGAGACCGACGGCCGCGCGATCCTGCCCACCCCGACGGTCGCGGTGGTGGGGCTCGTGGCGGACCCGGGCGACGTGCTGCGGGCGTCGTTCCCGGCCGCCGGCCTCGCGGTGCTCCTGCTCGGCGACCCGCGCGGCGGCCCGCTCGGCGGCTCGGAGTACCTCGCGCGCCACACCGGCGAGGTGAAGGGGCCGAGCCCCGCCATCGATCTCGATCGCGAGGCGCGGCTCCAGGGGCTCTGCCTCGCCCTCGCGCGCTCGCGGCCGCGGCTGCTCCAGAGCGCGCACGACGTCTCCGACGGCGGGCTCGCGATCGCGCTCGGCGAGTGCTGCGCCGCCGCCGACGACCCGGCGGCGATGGTGGGCGCCCGCGTGCGGCTGCCGGAGGGCGAGGCGCGCGAGGAGCTCGCCGAGGCGCTGTTCGGCGAGGCGCCGAGCCGCGTCGTCGTCAGCGTCCGGCCCGAGGACGCCGCCGAGGTCGCCCGCAGGGCCAGGGAGGCCGGCGTGCCCTGCACCGAGCTCGGCACCACCGGCGGGGATCGGCTCACGATCGCGTCGGGCGGCGGCGCGGTGATCGACGTCGAGCTCAGCGCGCTGCGCGACGCGCGCGACCGGTGCCTCGAGCCGATCGTCGGGAGCTAGCGACGAGGCCTATCGGGGGCTGCCCCTGCGGTGTTCGGGGTGGTTCCCCACGCGCTGCGTGCAACGTCCAACTTGCGTCTCACGGCTGGACAAAGGAGATTGGTCCCCATGGCGCTCCGGAAGGCCGTGATTCTCCTCGTCGAGGACAGCGAGATCGATCGCACCATCTACGGGCGCTACCTGCGGGACTGGGCGGACATCGACGTCACGCTGATCGAGGCGCCGACGGCGAAGGCCGCCCTCGAGGCGTGCCGGACGAGCCCGCCCGATTGCATCATCCTCGATTACCGCCTCCCCGACATGGATGGCCTGGAGCTGCTCGAGAAGCTCAAGTGCATCACCGAGGCCCCGGTGATCTTCATCACGGGCCAGCCGGCGCCGATGATGCTGACGCGCGCCCAGTCGCTCGGCATCGCGGGTTATCTCTGGAAAGAGGTGCTCGGCTCGGCGAGGCTCCGCGAGGCCGTCCTGGCCGCCCTCCGGGTGGGCGCCCTCGCCGTGTTCGCCGCGACGGCCTGAGCGGGCGCGCTCGCCGCGGAGGCGCGGATCCCGGCGGCGACGGCGCGCGCTGCCGCGCGCCATCCGGGGTCGGGTGGGCTCGCGCGGCGCCGGTCGCCTATACTTCCCGCATGAAACGCTGGCTCCCGCTCGGGCTCATCGCCCTCGGCGCCGTCCTCGCCGCGGTGGCGCTCTTGCTCTCCCCCTCCGACGAGGACCGGATCCGCGACCGGCTCGCCCAGCTCGCGGACGCGGTGCGCATCGACGACGGCGAGCGCAACCCGCTGGTGCGCCACGGCCGCGTCCGCAAGGAGTTCGCCGAGATCTTCACGAAGGAGGCGAGCGCCCGCGTCGTCGAGATCAGCGACCGGCTCAGCGGCCGCGACGAGCTCGCCGCGGCCGCGACCCAGGCCGCGGTCGTCTACCAGACCGCGGACGTGAGCTTCGGCGACACGGAGATCCAGGTCGATCCGGCCGGCATGACCGCCGAGGTGACCGCCACCGCGACCGTCACGGGCGCCCGGCACGGCCACCCCGCCCGGCGCGACGAGCTGCCCGTCGCGCTCCGGCTGGAGAAGGTCGACGGCGACTGGAAGATCGTCTCTGCCACCGTCCACCCCCGGCGCGCGCCCGGCGACGACGACCTCTGATCGCGGCGCCCTGGCCCCGGCCGGGGGACGGCGGCCTCCGGCGTGGCGCGCGCGGGCCGGCGGCCGCGCCCGGGATCACCGGTCAGCGGGGGGCGCCTCGGCGAGCGTGAAGTAGAACGTCGTGCCCCCGGTCGGGGGCGAATCCACCCAGATCTTCCCCTTGTGCCGCTCGACGATGCGCTGGGTGATGGCGAGCCCCGAGCCGGTCCCCTCGCCGTACTGCGCCGCGGTCGAGAGCCGCTCGAACATCGTGAACAGGCGGTGCCGCTCGTCCGCGGGGATGCCCACGCCGTTGTCCCTGACGTGGAAGACGGTCGGCTCCGACCGCTCGTCGAAGCCCACCTCCACCCAGGGGTTCGGGCTCGCGTTGTACTTGATGCCGTTCGAGATGAGGTTGGCCAGCACCTCGGCGATCCGGATCCGGTCGCAGACCACCCGGGGGAGCCGGCGCGGCGCGCGGATCTCGGCGCCGCGCTGCAGGAGCGAGCCGGACAGCCGCCGCTCGACGTCGGCCAGCACCTCGCTCAGGTCGACCTCCCCGAAGGAGAAATCCACGTTGCCGACGCGGGAGTACTCGTAAAGCGAGTTGATGAGCTCCATCGTGCTCCCGGCGAGGTCGCCGATGCGCCGCAAATAGCCCTGCGACTCGGCCGAGAGGGCCTCCCCGTCGTCCTCCATCACGAAGGTCGAGAACGACCGGATCCCGCGGATCGGCTCCTTGAGATCGTGCGCCACGATGTACCCGAACTGCTCGAGCTCGGCGTTGCTCCGCTCGGCCGCGGAGCGCGCGGTCCTCTCCCGCACGACCTGCCGCGTGAGGTCGAGCTCGATGAGCGCGCGCCGGAGCTGCTCGGCCGCCTCGATCTCGGCGGGCTTCCAGGCGACGGCCGTCTGCTCCACGACCTGCCTCCACAGCGCGAAGGAGCGCCGGGGGCCGAGCACCGCGCCCTCGGCCGTGCTCTCCACCGGCTTCTCGGGGTTGCCGCCCCAGCTCACCGTCTGGATCACCTCGGGCCGGAGCCAGACGACGTACCAGGGCTCCGGCTCGGGGATGGAGATGCAGAGGACGCCGCTCGCCACGTCCTTGATGCGGGCGAACTCGGGATCGACCCGCGACAGGGACTCGGCGTGGAACACCGGCCTATCGGCGACCGTGCGCCGGAGCCACGCGTACAGGCGCCGGAGCTCGTCCGGCGCGGGCGCGGCGCCGAGCGCGGTCGCCTCCTCTCCGTGGAGCAGGGCGAGGCCCGGCGCGTCCGCGAGCCTCATGAGCGCTCCGGCGCTCTCCGCGAGCCCGACCATGAGATCTTCCCGCTGCGAGACCGCCGCGACGATCTCGTCCGACAGGGCCTTGAGCGCCTGCTCGTGCCCCCTGTCCTCGAGCTTCTCCTTGGCCGCGAGCTGGATCGACAGGAACCGCCCGCAGAGCTCGCAGCCCTGCCGGATCTCGAACGACAGCGGCCTCGCCGCGCGGTGGTGGCAGGCGATGAGCCCCCAGAGGACCCCCTCGCGGATGAGCGAGACGCTCATCGAGGCGCCGACCCCCATGTTCTTGAGGTACTGGATGTGCATCGGCGAGACGCTCCTCAGCACGGAGAAGCTGAGATCGATGGGCGCCTCCGGCGAAGGCACGATGTCCGAAGGCCGGTAGTCGACGTCCGGGATGATGCGGAGCCAGTTGCGGAGATAGAGCTCCCGCGCCTGCGGCGGGATGTCGGAGGCCGGATAGCGCAGCCCGAGATAAGGCTCGATGTCCGCCGCCCTGGCCTCGGCGATGACCTCGCCGTTCCAGTCGCGGTCGAACCTGTAGATCATCACCCGGTCGTAGCCGGTCAGCCGCTTGATCTCCTCGGCCGTCGCCTCGCACGCGTCGAAGAGCCCCTCGGCCGACTGGATCCGCTCGATCGCCGCGCGGATCGCGCGGTACACGCTCGAGAACGACACGTCGCCCGGCGCCTCCAGCGGCTCGAGCTCCACGATCAGCCGCTCGCCCGCCCGGTGCGCGATGGCGTCGAGCCACGCCGCCGCGCCCTCGTTCCTGGGGGTCACCTTCAGCGGGTTCAGCGCGCCGGGCTCCGGAGACCGGAGGATGGACTCGAGATCTCCGCCCGCCAGAGGCGCGATGAGGTCGAGGAGCGGGCGCCCGAGGACGCCCTCGGGACCGCTCCCGAGCACGGCGCCGACATTGAGGCTCACGTGGCGGACGACGAGATCGCCGGGCGAGAGGGCGAGCAGCGCTCCGTGCGGCTGAATCCGCCCGGGGATGTGGATGGGCTCCGCCGCGCAATTCGTGAGATCGACGCCCTGCCCCCGCCCACCGTGCCCCTGCATCATGTCCCGCCCTCCACGTCCACACGTCCCCACGCCCTCGACGAGACCTCGCGAGGGCGAGGAGGGCACGCGGATCGTTATGAGGGCTCGTCGTTAGTGGATTTCCACGGCCGGGTCGAGGGATTCGGCCGCCGTACGGGCGCTCCCGTACGGCCGCGCCCGACAGCGCGGACGACGGCGCACGTGCGCATCAAAAAAAGAAAGGCCGGTCGGGAGAGCCCGCCGGCCTGAGGTCCGCAGCCGCGGACCCACCGGAGCCGCTCAGGAGCGCCGGTGGAGGGGGGATCCACCGGAGGAACCTGAAAGGCCCGCGGTCACGAGAGAGAAGTCATGAAAGCCAGGAAAGCGATACGAAGCGCGTCCAAGCAAGAAAGCACGAGCAAAGAGGAAGCAAAGTCGAAGCGAGACAGTAAGACAATCAAAGAAGCGAGTCAAAGCGAAAGAAGAAGGAGAAGCAAAGGATCGAGCGCAGACCAGAGACCGTAGGGGCAAGCTCAAGCGAAGCAGAGGCAGGGGCAAGGGGAAGCGAAGCGACGAAGCGGAGTCGAACTCGAGAGCTGCAAGAGAGTAAGAGAAGCTCGGACCAAGATCGACAAGCTGATCACGATAAGCCATCTCATCTGGCGACGCGCGTCGCGCGCGCCTCGATCATCCCTCCTTAATCGCCCCGCAAGGCGGCTATCGTCACGAGAATCGAAGCTCTCCGCCGGCGTCCGGCGACAAGTCAATCAAGGAGCCGACAGCAGGTCCATGGCATCCGGGTGGCGGCGGGGTCACGATCGCTCGGCAGAGATGCCGCCGATCACCTCGCTCGGCGCCCCCCAACGACTGGGGCTTGCACTGCGAACGATGTGCCAGGGGGGCCGCTCCCGCCGAGGCCCCATGAAACCGAGCAGCGAACGGGAGCGACATCTGGCGGATACATTCAGCAACCGGCGGGCCAACCTCGATCCCCCCGCACAGACGGGCCCCCACGGCCAAAAAACCCGCAGAAGCCCGTCGCCAGCCGCGGGGCGCACCGCCTGGAGGTGCGATGCTCGTCATACATTTCCGCAGGGACTGGTCCGATCCAGGGATGGGTTCAGATCCAGAACGGAATTCTTACCTGGACAATGATTTGTCCACTCACCTGGGGTCGATCGCATTGCATTGCGCCGTGAGAGCGCACGATTGCAAGGACACAGCACGCTCCGAGCGACGCACCGCAGCGGATTTTGACGCTACACGTTGCCCTCGGCGCGCAGCACGGTACGCGGCGCGCAGCACCGCACGCGCGCGCAGCGCACTGCGGCACGCGGCGCGCAGCACCGCACGCGCGCAATGCCGCACACGGCCCTACGCGCGCACGGAGCTACCTGCACCCGGCCCGGATCAGCGGCTCGATCACCTGGCCGATGTTCTCCTGGGGCGCGGAGAACTTGTGGCGCTCGAGCTTCCGCAGCGCGCCCAGGAACCTCGGCCAGCTGCCGCCGCAGGTCGCGAGCAGCGCCCGGAGCTCCGAGTCCCCCGAGTTGTAGACGCGGAACTGGACGAGCGACGCGTTGTTGAGCTGCCTGCGCGCCCCGATGGCCGCCTTGAGCCGGGCGAGCACCGCCGCCTTCGCGGCCCGCTTCTCGGCGTCGGGCGCCGCGGACGCGTACAGCCGGTCGAGCTGGACGTAGGCCTCATGCAGCGCGTCCGCCCGCGCCTCGCTGCGCTCCTGCTCCCGCATGTAGGCCGTCTTCTCCGCGGAGAACGGGCCCACCCGCTCGTCCAGGTAGCGCTTGGCGAGCTCGTCCCCGACGAAGCTCGCGAGGCTCTCGTTCAGCCTCGTCTGGCCCTTCACGTACAGCGTCGCGTGCAGCGACTCGTGCAGCACCACGTTGGCGAGCTCGCCGAGCGCCTCGTCCCCGCTGGAGATCATCGTGGACAGGACCGGATCCTCCAGCCAGCCGAGCGTCGAGTACGCGCCCGCCGGGCGCACGTCGACGTCCCAGCCGGCCGCCTTGAGCGGCGCCGCGAACGCCTTGGCGGCCTTCAGGTCGAACCACCCCACGTACGGAACGGTGCCGACGATGGGGAAGCTCCACGTCTTGGAGCGGAACCGGAGCGGCTCGCACGCGCTGACCACCCAGACCGCGGCCGGGCGATCGAGCTCGACGTACGTCCGGTAATTGTCGGTCGCGGTGAGCCCGTGGCGCTCTCCGAAGCGCTTGATGTGCGGGACCTCGCGCAGGAGCGCGCGCGTCCGCCACGGCCTGCGGGCGTCGCCGACGGCGTCCTCGAGCGACTCGGTCTTCCACGCCATCGAGAGCTGACCGAGGCCCGCCTGCGCGATGTAGCGGATCTGGGTACACGAGGAGAGCAGGGCGCAGAGGGCGGCCGCGAAGAGCGCGCTTCCGGCCTTGCCCGCGCGCGCCGGGCGGCGGGGGCGCGACGCAGACCACGAGGGCGCGGCGCCGCGATGGGCGCTGGCCGGCAGCCGTTCGCTCATGCTCTAGCTGATAGCTGGCCGCGCGGGGTTCACAAGGTCTTCCGCGCGGAGGGCGCGCGTGCCGGCCGGACGGCGCGCCTCCGGGATCAGGACGGCGCGGCGGCGCCCCAGGCGCTGAACTGCACGGCCGGGACGATCGGCGCGCGGTCCCGCGGCGACGGCTCCTCCGCGGCGTACAGGGGCTCGCGTGCGAGCGGGTAGTCGCGCGGAGCCCCGTTCGACAGCACCATCTGCACGGCGCCGAGGTGCCCGCTGCGAAACGCGGCGGCGGCGCAGGCCAGGTAGAACTCCCACGTCCTCAGGAACGCGCCGTCGAAGCCGGTGACCCGCTCGATCCTCTCCCGGTTGTCCAGGAAGTTGCGGCGCCAGCAGCGCGCCGTGAGCGCGGAGTGGCGGCGCAGGTTCTCCGCGTCGAGCACGTCGAGGCCGCGCGCGGCGGCGCGCGCCGCCATCCCCTGGATCGACGGCGGCCAGTACCCCGGGAAAATGTGCTTTTGCACGAAGGGGTCAGTCCGGGGCGACTCCAGCTCGCGGGTGACGCTCTCGAGCAGGCAGACGCCGCCCTCGGCGAGCAGCGCCTTCACCTTGTCGTAGAACACCTCGATCCGGCGCGCGCCGGCGTGGCACATCGAGCCCAGCGAGACGAGCCGATCCCACCGCGGCTCGCCCTCGAGCTCGTCGCAGCCCATCACGCGGACCTCGACCGGGAGCCGCCGCGCCGCGGCCTGCTCGCGGATGTACCTCGCCTGGTTCTCGCAGAGCGTGATCCCGAGGCACTGCACGCCGTAGGTCTCCGCCGCGTGGAACATGAGGTGGCCCCACCCGCAGCCGAGATCGAGGAGCCGCTGCCCGCGCCGGAGCGCGAGCTTCCGCGCGACGAGGGAGATCTTGTGCGCCTGCGCGTCGTCGAGCGCCTCGCCCGGAGACCGGAAGTAGCCGCACGAGGTCTGGAGGCGCCTGTCGAGGTAAAGAGGATAGAAGTCGTTGCCGAGCCCGTAGTGGCGCTCGACGGCGAGCCGCTCGCGCTTCGCCGCGCCGGAGAGCAGCCCGAGCCGGAGCGCGTCCAGCACGCCGGAGAGGCCGCGCTCGAACGACGGCAGCGCGGGCGCGAGGCGCGGCAAGCGCGCCTCAACGGACCG
The DNA here is from genome assembly GCF_028553905.1 of Sorangium sp. So ce836. NCBI lineage: Bacteria > Pseudomonadati > Myxococcota > Polyangiales > Polyangiaceae > Sorangium > Sorangium sp. So ce836. Next base: position 10,879,715 of record NZ_CP102233.1, read on the forward strand.
CACGGACCGCGCGAGCTGGAACAGGCCGGCGAGCGAGTCCTCGAGATCGCCGTCGAACGTCACCTCGCGCCGGACGTAGGCCTCGCCGAGCCCCAGCGTGCCCCGGAGCGCCGCCTCGCAGAGCGCCCGGCGCGTCCGGAACGTCACCGCGAACGCCGGCGCGCCCGCGCCGAAGCGCAGCCGCTCGCCGCCCCACAAGCGCAGCTCGAACGGGGTCCCGTCATAGCGCTCCAGCAGGCGCGAGGTCGCCTCCTTCACCCAACGGGACAACAGCGGAACTTCGCCCTTCCTGACGATGAACATCGGACCCCCTCCGCGACCCCCCGGCCGCCCGACGAGCTGAACCGAGCTGCGCTTTCCCGTCAAGCGACATGTCATTTCATCGACACCATGGCAGCGAGTCCCGTAACGCCCACAACGGTCGGAGGACGACGCGGACATGCGCTGTCGTCGGGGACAGGAGGAACGTGGTCGACAGGGCTCCAGGGGCATCGGAGAAGTGTTCGGGGAAGTCCCGACAACAGAACTGTGTCTGGGAGGTTTCATGTTCCAGACGAAGGGAGGAAATCGAGAGGATGCGTCGAGTTTCTCCCCACCTTCTTCCAGCCTTCCCGTCGCGAGCGGCCGCCGCGGTCCGTTCCCCCTAGCCGACCGTCGGCCGTGCGGGCTCGCGGGACGGCTGGGGACGGCCGGAGGGCAGGAGGTCGACGTCGCGTTCGCCGGGGGCGCGTCGGTCGTCCAGGTCGGCGGGATGCGCTCGGATCGGATCGCGCGGGGCGCGCGAGGCGAAGGCGGAGCGCGCGACGGGGGCGCGCCGCGGCGGTCGCGCGGCTCGAGGCGACGCTGCGCGCGCAGGCGATGCACGGCGCGCTCGAGAAGATCGCCAACGTGGTGGGACGCATCGCGCGCTGGTCGCGACGGGTGCAGGGAGGCGCGCAGGTCCACCGCGGAGAGGCACGATGCGAGGCCGACTCGCCACGCGCACGGAGGCGAAGGCGACGCGAGCATGCGCGGCCGCGGGGACGAGGACAGAGGACGAGCACGAGGACGGAGAACGAGCACGCGCACGCGCACGGGGACGGAGAACGAGCACGAGCACGCGCACGAGGACGGAGAACGAGCACGCGCACGCGCACGCGCACGAGGACGGGGACGGAGAACGAGCACGAGGACGAGCACGCGCACGACGACTGCGCGCATGCGCGCGGCGATCACGCGCTCGCGCGCCCTCGATGCGCCGCGCGCGTTCACGCGCGGGATCGACGCCCGCCGCGACGACACCACGAGCCGCGCCGCGCTCGAGCGCCTCCTCGTGGAGCGCGCCGCCAGCGAACCCGCTGCCCGGCGCGAGCTCGCCCGCGCCGCGCTCCGCGTGACGGACGTCGCCGGCGGCGACGCGCAGCGCACCGACCCCATCCCGTCCGCCGTGCGGCGCGCGACCACCGCCGCTCCTCGCGAGACGGGCCCGAAGACGCGCGCCCCGCGCGCTCTCTCCCTGCGACGCGCGCTCACACGGTCCACAGGAGTCGGCATACCGGAGCACATCCGCGCCGGGCGCGCGGCGCCTCGCCTGTTCAAGGTGGACCGCGTCAACGCCGCTTCGACTTCCGTTTCGCTGGAAACCCGGTTCTATTGGACTGTAGGCGAACTTTGGACAGCGGGTAGAGACCGGAGGGGGCTCCGCCGGGTGGGGCGACATCGGCCACGACCGGCGTGGTCGTCGCGCGATCACGACGGCGCCGGACGGCGAGGCGGCGCGGCGCACCCCTTGTAACCAGAGGAGGAGGCATCAGTGAGCCAGGCCCGACCCCATGTGCTCGTGGTAGACGCCGAGAAGAGGGTCCTCGACAGGCTCGCGGTCGAGCTCAGCGACGGCGGCTTCGACGTCACCTGCGCCGAGAGCGGGCTCGCCGCGATCGAGCTCGTCAAGGCGCGCCGATTCGACGTCGCGATCGCCGACGTGAGGGCGCCCGGCATGGAAGGCGCCGGGACCATCGCCGCGCTCAAGGCGATCAGCCCGGACCTCGAGATCATCGTCGGCGCCCCGTGCTCGAGCGCGCAGGCCGCCGTGGAGTGCATCCAGAGCGGCGCGTACGACATCCTCGAGAAGCCGTACGACATCGCGGACATGAAGCGGCTGCTCGAGGCGGCCATGCTGCGCACCCACCTCGACGCCGTGGCGGCCGTCCACCAGGCGAGCGCCGCCCTGGTCGCGTCCCTCTCCCGGGACGACTTCCCGGAGCGCGCCGTGGATCTCGCGGCGAAGGTGGTCTATACAACCGGCGCCGCGCTCTCCCTGGCGCTCGACCACGGGGCCGCGCTCTACCAGGCGGCCTCCGGCGCCGAGGTGTCCGCCGCGTTCATCGCGCGGCTCGCCGGCCAGATCGAGGGCGCGCTCGCCCCCGTCCGCCTGTCGGCGGACGACGCGCCCGACCTGCTCTGCACCGCGGAGGGCGATCGCTTCGGCGCCGCCATCGTGGCGCCGCTCCGCCTGGGGGAGCGCTCGTTCGGCGGCCTCGTCGTCCTCCGCGACGAGCGCCTGCCGGCGTTCACCAGCCAGGAAGAGCAGGCCATCGGCATCTTCGCGATCGAGCTCGCACTGGCGTTTTACGGTCGCAAGGTACGGCGCGCGCACGACCCGCGCGCCGCCTGACGCCCGCGCCCCGCCCGCCTCCGCCGCGAACGCCGCGGGCAGCGCGCCTCCTTCGGGCCGAGATCTGCGGCCGACGTCCGCAAAATCTTCCGCGATCGAGCGCGAGATTCCCTCTGGCGAACGCGTTCGCACGCCACTAAAGGAGGGGAGCGATGAGCCCCACTGCTGCCCCATCGACTCTCCCCACCAGGGCCCAGCGCATCGCGCTCTTCTACCGGGATCTCGTCGGCAAGAAGTTCGCGATGGCGCTGAGCGGCGTCGTCTTCTTCGGCTTCGTGATCGGTCACATGGCCGGCAACCTGCAGGTCTTCCTCGGCCGGCAGAAGTTCAACGACTATGCCGCCTTCCTCCACGGGACCCCCTCCCTGCTCTGGGGGACGCGGCTGCTCCTCCTCGCCGCCCTCGTCGTCCACGTCTACACGGGCGTATCGCTCGCGCTGCACAGCCGCGCTGCCCGGCCGGTCCGCTACCAGGTCAAGGGGCAGAGGCACCCGAACCTCGCCGCCCGCACGATGCTGCTGAGCGGCGGCGTCCTCGCCGCGTTCATCGTCTATCACCTGCTCCACCTGACGACGGGCACCGTGCACCCCGACTTCGTGCCGCTCGACGCCTACGACAACGTCGTGAAGGGCTTCAGCTCGGCGCCCGTGGCGATTGCCTACATGGTGGCGATGGGGCTGCTCGCGCTGCACCTCTACCACGGCGCGTGGAGCATGTTCCAGTCGATGGGCCTCAGCCACCCGCGCTACACGCCGGCGCTCAGGAAGTTCGCCGCCGCCGCGTCGATCCTGCTCGCCGTCGGCTTCTCCTCCATCCCGCTGGCCGTCCTGTTCGGCATCGTCCGCTGAGCCCGGAGCCCCCGTCATCATGCAGCTCAATGCGAAGATCCCCGAAGGTCCCATCGAAAAGAAGTGGGACCAGCACCGCTTCAACCTGAAGCTCGTCAACCCGGCGAACAAGCGGAAGTACACGATCCTCGTCGTCGGCACCGGCCTCGCCGGCGGCGCGGCGAGCGCGACGCTGGCCGAGCTCGGCTACAACGTGAAGAGCTTCTGCTTCCAGGACTCTCCGCGCCGCGCCCACAGCATCGCCGCGCAGGGCGGCATCAACGCCGCGAAGAACTACCAGAACGACGGCGACAGCATCTACCGCCTCTTCTACGACACCGTGAAGGGCGGCGACTACCGCGCGCGCGAGGCCAACGTGTACCGGCTCGCGCAGATCAGCGTGAACATCATCGACCAGTGCGCCGCGCAGGGCGTGCCGTTCGCGCGCGAGTACGGCGGCGTTCTCGCGAACCGCTCCTTCGGCGGCGCGCAGGTGTCGCGCACGTTCTACGCGCGCGGGCAGACGGGGCAGCAGCTCCTCCTCGGCGCCTACCAGGCGCTCGAGCGGCAGATCGGCCTCGGCAAGGTCAAGATGTACCCGCGCACCGAGATGCTCGACCTCATCGTGGTCGACGGCAAGGCGCGCGGCCTCGTCACGCGCAACCTGATCACGGGCGCGCTCGAGACGCACCTCGGCGACGCGGTCGTCCTCGCCTCCGGCGGCTACGGCAACGTCTTCTTCCTCTCGACCAACGCGAAGGGGTCGAACACCACCGCCATCTGGCGGGCGCACAAGCGCGGCGCGCTCTTCGGCAACCCGTGCTTCACCCAGATCCACCCGACGTGCATCCCGGTCTCGGGCGACTACCAGTCGAAGCTCACGCTCATGAGCGAGTCGCTCCGGAACGACGGCCGCATCTGGGTGCCGACGAACCCGGGCGACACCCGCCCGCCGGAGCTCATCCCGGAGGGCGAGCGCGACTACTACCTCGAGCGCCGCTACCCGAGCTTCGGCAACCTCGTGCCGCGCGACGTCGCGTCGCGCGCGGCGAAGGCGGTGTGCGACGAGGGCCGCGGCGTGGGGCCGACGCGGCTCGGCGTGTACCTCGACTTCTCGGACGCCATCCGGCGCCTCGGCAAGGCCGCCATCGCCGAGCGCTACGGCAACCTCTTCGACATGTACGAGCGCATCACCGGCGACGACCCGTACAGCGTCCCGATGCGCATCTACCCGGCCATCCACTACACGATGGGCGGGCTCTGGGTCGACTACAACCTGATGAGCACGATCCCCGGCATGTTCGTGCTCGGCGAGGCGAACTTCTCCGACCACGGCGCGAACCGCCTCGGGGCGAGCGCGCTGATGCAGGGCCTCGCCGACGGCTACTTCATCATCCCCTACACCATCGGCGATTACCTCGCGTCGACGAAGCTCGAGCGGGTCGACGACCTCCACCCCGCGGTGCGGGACGCCGAGCGCGACGCGAGCGAGCGGCTGAACAGGCTGCTCGCCACGAACGGCTCGCGCACGGCCGACTCGTTCCACCGCGAGCTCGGCAAGATCATGTGGGAGCAGTGCGGGATGGCGCGCAACGCGGCCGGGCTCAAGGGCGCGCTCGCGCGGATCCCGGAGCTCCGGGAGCAGTTCCACCGCGACGTCCGCGTCTCGGGCACGGGCACCGGCCTCAACCAGGAGCTCGAGAAGGCGGCGCGCGTCGCCGACTTCTTCGAGCTGGCGGAGCTCATGTGCCGCGACGCCCTCCACCGGGAAGAGTCGTGCGGCGGGCACTTCCGCGAGGAGCACCAGACCCCGGAGGGCGAGGCGAAGCGCGACGACCAGAACTTCACCTATGTCGCCGCCTGGGGCTGGCGAGGCGAAGGTCAGGCACAGGAGCTCTACAAGGAGCCGCTCCAGTTCAACGAGGTTCACCCAACGCAGCGGAGTTACAAATAATGCGCCTCACCCTCCATGTCTGGCGGCAGAAGGGCAAGTACGAAGCGGGCCGGTTCGTCACGTACGAGGTGCCCGACGTCAGCGAGCACATGTCCTTCCTCGAGATGCTCGATGTGCTCAATCAGCGGCTCATCCTCAAGGGTGAGGAGCCGATCGCCTTCGATCACGACTGTCGCGAGGGCATCTGCGGCATGTGCGGCTTCATGATCAACGGCCAGGCGCACGGCCCCCTCCGTGGGACGACCGTGTGTCAGCTGCACATGCGTCACTACAAGGACGGCGACGTGCTGTGGCTCGAGCCGTGGCGGGCCCAGGCGTTCCCGGTGGTGAGCGATCTCGCGGTGGACCGCAGCGCGTTCGACCGCATCATCGCGGCGGGCGGCTACGTCTCGGTGCCGACCGGCAGCGCGCCGGACGCGAACGCCGTCCCCGTGCCGAAGCCGGTCGCCGAGCGCTCCATGGACGCGGCCGCGTGCATCGGCTGCGGCGCCTGCGTCGCGTCGTGCCCGAACGCGTCGGCCTCGCTCTTCACCGGGGCGAAGCTCACGCACCTCAACATCCTGCCGCAGGGCCAGCCGGAGCGCGATCAGCGGAGCCTCAACATGGTGGGCCAGATGCGCGCCGAGGGCTTCGGCCACTGCACGAACATCGGCGAGTGCGAGGCGGTCTGCCCGAAGGAGATCCCCCTCGACGTGATCGCGCAGATGAACCGCGACTACCTGCGCGCGACGCTGAGCTACCGCGACGTGCAGGCCAAGGGCGGCACCGGCTGAGCGCCGCGCCGGCTCGCCGGCCTCGCCCGGCGACGCCGGCGGCGCTTCCTCCTCTCCGGCTCTTCCCCCCTCTCCGGCAGCGGAGCCCCTCCTCTTTCTCCTCGACAGCGAGGCCCCTCCCCGCGCGCGCGGTGGACGGCGGCGCTCCGTCGCGGCCGTCCCGCCCGCGCCGGGGCCGCGCCGTCGGCGCCGCCGCCGCTCGCGCCGACCGGCCGTCCAGCGCCGGGCGAGCCCTACGCGAGCCCTGCGGCCGGCGATCGCGGCGCGCCTTCCCGGCCATCGCCGCCGTACGGCCGGCCCCCGCGCCCTGCAGGCGCAGGCTGCAGGACCTCGGCGCGAGGATCACCCCGCAGGGCCCAGCGGCGATGACAGGCGAACCCTGCCGCTCGCGCAGACGCGCAGTGGAGGCCACGCTGCGATGCGAGCGTCCTCATCCGCCACATCCGCGCGATTTTCAACATCGACGCAAGAAACCGACCTCCCCTGTGGAAAACGAGCCAGGAGTTTCCTGAGCTCTGGCTCAGGGACTTCCTAAACGCTCTTCACATTCCCAGCCCCGACCGTACAGCCGACATGGGATAAGCACTCGGCATGTTTCGAGAACATCTCGTCGAGACTTGCAGCTACGTGAGACGATGGGTTTCCGAATTCGACGAACCCTCGCTCCAGTGGCAGCGCAACCCGGAAGATGCCGTGGCGCTCTCCCGCGCGAGAAAGAAACGTGTCAGGGTCAACGGCCGCTTGTTCGAGCTCGCTAGTTAGAATAACCTCGAGACTGTCCCGAACGGGATCAGCAGTCATAAGACAATTGTGGTCACCCCACACCATGTCGTAGACTAGGTTCACCTTAGAGCGCCGCGGCGAGGGGGGGCATCCCGCTGCGAGCGCGTCTGGATCGCATCGAGTCATCGCTCTTCTGCGGGGGGCCGGTTCAAGGGGAGGGCCGGCAGTAGGAGAAGCAAGGGCAACATCCGCGGCGACCTTTCTCCCGGCGGGTCTCCAGATCCGCTTTCGACATGGGAACGAAGCGCACCGGGGCGCAGACCAGGAAGGCCGGGTCCGGGCGGACCGACGGCCGGCGCCGCTGCTTCACCGTTCGTGCTGCGCTCAGGCGATGCGGCCGGCGCCAGCGAGGCGGTCGGATGCGGAAGTTCGAACATCGGATCAGGTCTCTTTGACGAGCGAAGAAGTAGGAGGGGACTTCATGAGCAGCTGCATCGACGGCCTTAATCTGCACCCGAAGAGCGTCCACGATGCTGCCGTTGTTCTCGACACCGTGACGGATCGCCTGATCGCCGCGGGCGATCGGCGGGCGGCGTTCACCGACGTCTACGGTATCGTCACGCGCGCAGTCGCGGCGCAGGTGGAGCGGCCCGATGGCATGTTCCTCGAGCCTGCGTGGATCTCGCGCCTCGCCGGCAGGTTCTGCGAGCGGTACCTCGAGACGTTCCGGTGGTGCGAGGGGGGCGCGGCGCAGGACTGCGGCGCCTGGCACATCGCGTACGCGAGCACCTCGTCCCGGTTCGCGCCCCCCGTGCAGAACGCCCTGCTCGGGTTCAGCGCCCACATCAACTACGACCTGGTGTTCGGGATCCACGCGACGATCGTCGAGTTCGGCCACGGCCGCGACCCGCGGATGCTCGCGCGGCTCAAGCACGATCACGATGAGGTCAATATCCTGCTCCGCCGCTCGGTCATCGAGGCGCTCGAGCGCCTCGCCGTCCGGCATGGCTGCCCCCTGAGCGCGATCTTCCGCGACACCGCCCCGGATCTCGCGGTCTGGGTGTCGATGGAGATGCTCTCGCGGTGGCGCGAGCGCGTCTGGAGCGACGTGCTGGCCCTGCTCAAGGCGCGCACCGCGAGCGAGCGGGCGGCGATCGCCCGCGGGGTGGAGCAGCGCTCCGCGCGCATCGGGCAGATGCTCGCGCTGCCGTCGCTCCACCACGCGCCTCACGCCGCGCTCCGCCTCCTGTCAAGGGCCGCGTGAGCGCGTCCGACCGTAACCGGAGCCCGGGCCGATCGTAGAATGGGGCATGAGCAAGCTGCCCAAGGAGCCGCCCGCCAGCGAGATCACCCCTCCAGCGCTCTACCTGAGGCGACGCGAGCTCCTGAAGAACGCCGCGCTCTTCGCGGGCACGGCGTCGGCCATCGGCGGCGGCCTCGTCTGGCTCACCGGCGGCGAGGCCGGCGTCGCGGACGCCGGCGCTCCCGGCGCCCCCGGCGGCGAGGCCGCGCCGCTCGCCGGCGCGCCCCCGCCGCCGGACGCCGCCGCGCCGCGCGTCGGGGCGGGCGCGGCGGACGCGAAGAACGCGTTCGTCACCGACGAAGCGCGGACCGACTACGAGGCCATCGTCACCTACAACAATTTCTACGAGCTCGGCCTGAGCAAGTCGGAGCCGTCCAAGAACGCCGGCCGGCTCCGGCTGCGCCCCTGGGCCGTCGCGTGCGAGGGGGAGATCGAGAAGCCCGCGATCATCGACCTCGACACCCTGCTCTCGTGGTTTCCCCTGGAGGAGCGCGTCTATCGCATGCGGTGCGTCGAGGCGTGGTCGATGGTGATCCCCTGGCTCGGGTTCCCTCTGGCCGCGCTGCTCCGGCGCCTCGAGCCGACCTCCCGCGCCCGGTACGTCCAGTTCACCACGCTGCTCGATCCGGAGCAGCTGCCCGGCCAGCGGAGCGACGTCCTCGACTGGCCTTACGTCGAGGGGCTCCGGATCGACGAGGCGATGCACCCGCTCACGATGCTGGCCGTGGGCCTCTACGGCAAATCGCTGCTCGGCCAGAACGGAGCGCCGATCCGCCTGGTGGTCCCGTGGAAATACGGGTTCAAGGGGTGCAAATCGATCGTCAGCATCAAGCTCACGGAGCGGCAGCCGAAGACGACGTGGAGCCAGGCCGCGCCGGACGAGTACGGCTTCTATGCCAACGTGAACCCCGCGGTGGCTCACCCGCGCTGGAGCCAGGCGACCGAGCGGAGGATCGGTGAGCTGCGCCGCCGCCCCACGCTGCCGTTCAACGGCTACGCGGAGGAGGTGGCCAGCCTCTACAGCGGCATGGACCTGCGGGAGAGCTTCTGACCATGGGCGCGCCCGCGAGGACGATGTCGCGGCCGGGCGCCGCGGCGCCCGCCGGCCGGAAGCTGCCCTGGCTCGTGCCGGCGGTCGTCACCGGCGGGCTGATCCCGCTGGCCGTGCTCGGCCTGCGCGCCCGCGCCGGCGCGCTCGGCCCGAACGCCGTCGCCGAGGCGCTGAACCAGCTCGGGCTCCTCGCGCTCGTGCTGCTCGTCGCCTCCCTCGCGGCGACGCCGCTCAAGATCGTCTCGGGCTATACGTTTCCGCTGCGCATCCGCAAGGCGCTCGGGCTGCTCGCCTTCTTCTACGCGTGCGCGCACTTCCTGACGTATGCGCTCGTCGATCAAGGGCTCGACGTCGGCGCGATCGTCGAGGACATCACCGAGCGCCCGTTCATCCTCGCCGGCTTCGTCGCGCTCCTCCTGCTCGTCCCGCTCGCGGCGACGTCGACCGCGCGCATGCTGAAGCGCCTCGGCGCCGCGCGCTGGAAGCGGCTGCACCGCCTCGCGTACGTCGCCGCCGTCCTCGGGGTCGCGCACTTCTTCCTCCGCGTGAAGAAGGACGCGACCGAGCCGATGATCTACGCCGCGCTGCTCGCCCTGCTGTTCGCGGCGCGCATCGTCAGCGCCGCCCTGCGCAGGCGCGCGGCGTCGCGCTGAGCCCTGCGCCGCGTCGCCGCCGAGGACCTCCGAGGCCGGGCCGGCGCGGCGGCGGCGCGCTCACGGCACCGCCGGCGTGCTGCCGCGCAGCATGAAGTAGATGAGCACGCCGGTCACCGACACGTAGAGCCAGAGGGGCAGCGTCACCCGCGCGACCCGGGCGTGCTTCGCGAAGCTCGCCTTGTAGGCGAAGTAGAACGACGTCAGCGCGAGCGGCACGATGCCCGCCGACAGCACGATGTGCGAGATGAGGACGGCGAAGTAGACGGCGCGGAGCGGGCCCGTGCCCTGGTACTTCGTGTCCCCGTGGACGAAGTGGTAGGCGAGGTAGCCGACGAGGAACAGCGACGAGGCGACGAACGCCGACACCATCAGGTACTTGTGCGCGACGATCGCGCGGCGCTTGATCGCGATCCAGCCCGCGACGAGCAGCGTGGCGGCCGTCGCGTTGAGCGCGGCGTTCAGCGGCGGCATGAAGCGGAGATCCGCGCCGCCCGCGCCGCGCCGGATGAGGAGGATGTACGCGAGGAACGCCAGCGCGGCCGCGGAGAGCACGGCGTTGAAGACGTAGAACGAGCGGTCGCTCGTGCGGGCGAGCAGGCCGACCGGCTTCAAGGGGGTCGAGGCGGGTGTCGACATCGCGCGGTCCATACCAGAGGAGCGCGCAGAGCGCGAACGCGAGCGGGCGAGCCGGAGCGACCGTACGCCGGCGATCGAAGGCCGGCGAAAACGGACGGACGTGGCCTGCAGCCAGCCGCAGCCGTCGCCAGCGCACGGGCGGGCGCGCGCGCTGGGGCGGGCCGGCGCGCGCGCGCCCGCGAGCTCACGCCGAGCTCGGCGCGATCCCCATCGGGGGGCTGCGATCCATCTTCCGCAGCGGCTCGCGCATGGTCACGAACTCCTCGGCCGCGGTCGGGTGGATGCCGACCGTCGCGTCGAACTGCGCCTTCGTCGCGCCGCACTTCAGCGCGACCGCGAACCCCTGGATGATCTCGCCGGCGTCGGGCCCGACCATGTGGACGCCGAGCACCCGGTCGGTCGCGCGGTCGACGACCAGCTTCATCATCGTCTTCTCCTCGCGCCCGGAGAGGGTGTGCTTGAGCGCGCGGAAGGTCGAGAGGTACACGGCGACGTCGTGGTGCTCGCGCGCCTGCGACTCCGACAGGCCGACGGTGCCGACGTTCGGCTGGCTGAACACGGCGGTCGGGATGCCGGCGTAGTCCACGCGCGCGTCCTCGCCGCGGAACAGCCGCTTCGCCAGCGCCATCGCCTCGGTGATCGCGACCGGCGTGAGCTGCACGCGCGCGATCACGTCGCCGATCGCGTAGATGGACGGGACCGACGACTGGAACGCGTCGTCCACCACGACCGCGCCGTCCTCGTCGAGCGCCACCCCGACCTCCTCGAGGCCGAGCCCCTTGGTCTTCGGCAGGCGCCCGGTCGCGTACAGCACGCAGTCGGCCGCGAGCTCGGTGCCGTCGGCGAGCGCCGCGCACAGCCCGTCGCCGCGCCGCTCGATGTTCTCGACGCTCGCGCCGAGGCGGAGATCCAGGCCCTTCTTCTGGATCTCGGCGGCGAGGAACGCCCGGATGTCGTCGTCGAAGCCGCGCAGGAGGTGCATGCCGCGGTGGATCAGCGACACCTTCGCCCCGAGCCCGTGGAAGATCCCGGCGAGCTCGACCGCGATGTAGCCGCCGCCGACGATGACCGCCCGGCGCGGCAGGCCCTTGAAGTGGAACGCGTCGTCCGAGGTGACCGCGAGCTCGCGCCCGGGCAGGTCCGGAACCCACGGGTAGCTGCCGGTCGCGACGAGGATCCGCTCGGCGGTGATCCTGGCGCCGTCGATCTCGACGGCGTGCGGGTCCACGACCTTGGCCTGGCCCCAGCGGATGTCGGCGCCCGAGTTCTTCAGCAGCCGCTCGTAGACGCCGTTCAGGCGCTCGATCTCCTTGTCCTTGTTCCGGAGGAACGTCGCCCAGTCGAACGACGGGCCGGCCTGCCCGTCTCCGCCGTGGCCGGGCACCGACCAGCCGTAGCCGGCGGCGTCCTCGAAGTCCTCGGCGTAGTGCGAGGCGTAGACGAGGAGCTTCTTCGGGATGCATCCCAGGTTGACGCACGTTCCGCCGAGGTGGCGCGACTCGGCGATGGCGACCCTGGCGCCGTAGGAAGCGGACATGCGGGCGGCGCGCACGCCGCCGGAGCCGGCGCCGATGACGAACAGATCGTAATCGTACTTGGACATGGTGGACGACTATGCCCCATGCGGGGCGCGGTCGCCGCGCAGCGTGCGCCCTCCGGAGGCGGGGGCGGCGCGCGCCCGCCGAGGCCGGGGGACGACGCGGTCCCGGGCGCCGCTCCTCTCGGCCCCGCGGCGGGGATTCTGCTAGGGTCCCGCCGTTGCGCTCCTCGACCCACACCGGAACCTTCGCCGACGCCGCGCCGCCGCCCGAGCGGCGCGCCCCGCGCCGCTGGGATCGCGCGCGCCGCGCCCTGCCCTTCGCGCTCGCGATCGCGCTCGTCGCGTTCGTCCTCGGCCGCCTCGACCTCGACGCCTTCCGCGCCGCCCTCGCGCGCGTCGACGCCCCGCTCTTCGGCGGGTTCGCCGCCCTCTTCATCCTCGCGCTCCTCGGCGCCGACACGTTCGCGACCGTCCTCGTCTACCGCCGGCTGATCGCCCCCGTCGCCTTCCGCGACTTCTTCGTGCTCCGCGGCGCCTCCTATCTTCCCTCGCTGCTCAACCACCACGTGGGGCAGGCGTTCATCACGGTCTTCCTCGCGCGCGCGCACGGCGTGCCGCTCGCGCGCGTCGCCGGCGCGACGCTCGTGGTCTACGCGTCGTGGCTCGGCTGCCTGCTCCTCCTCGGCGCGGTCGCCGTGCCCGCGAACGGCGGGCCGCTCGCCGGGTCCGCCCTGCTCCTCGCCGCGGGCGTGCTCTACCTCGCCGTCCTCGCGCTGCGCCCCGCCCGGCTCGCCCGCACAAAGCTCCTCGCCCCGCTCTTCGAGGCCGGCGTGCGCGGCCACCTCGTCGCCCTCGCCGCGCGCGTGCCGCACCTCCTCATCCTGTTCGCCGGCACCTGGCTCCCCTTCTGGTTCTTCGGTGTGCGCATCCCCCTCGGGGCCGCCTTGACGTACATCCCCATCCTGATGGTGGCGGTGACGCTCCCCCTCACCCCGCAGGGCTTCGGCACGCGCGACGTGCTCGCCGCCGCGCTCCTCGAGGGCTTCGCGGCCGGCGTCACGCGCGAGGAGCGCCTCGCCGCCATCGCCGCCACCACGACCACATGGGCGGTGGCGCTCACCCTCGTCGAAGCCGCGCTCGGCCTGGCCCTGCTCCGGGGCGTTTTGCCCCGTATGGAGGCGAAGGACCCCACCGCCGCCGCGCCCGCGGGCGCCGCCCCCACGGGCGCACAACGAGAGCCCGCCTGAAGCGGCGCGGCGCGGGCCCGCGTCGCGGTGTTGTCACGGTATTTGCTTGTGCCCGCGGGTGATGCGCTGCCTGTAATTGGTTTGTAATAGGGTGCGGAACAGCGCCGGGACCGCGCCATAGAGCGGCTAGAGAACGATCGACGCGGTAGGCTCCGAGGTATAGTCTCGAGCTCGCTGACGTTCCTTCCGTCCTTCTTGCCGGGCGCCCGCTGAACATCGCTGCTCCGGCCAGGCTGCGCAGAGCGACCCTCCATGAAGAACCTGGTTCGTTTCCTCGCCACCTCCGATCACAGCGTCGCCCGCGCCGTGCGCCACGCGCGCCGGGAGGTCCGTAGCTTCACGCTGCCCGCGCCGCGGCCGCTCGTGGTCCCGATGCGGTTGGCGTTCGAGGCAGCGCGCGAGATGTACTGGTTCGGTGCTCGCGTGCTCGTCTGCGAGCCGCACCTCAAGTCGCACTGCGCCCAGTACGGCAAGGGCGTCCGGACCGGGAACTTCATTCACTACATCCAGGGCCGGGGCGACATGATCCTCGGCGACAATGTGGTGCTCGACGGCAAGGTCAACATCGTCTTCGCCGCCCGGTTCACCGACCGCCCGACCTTGCGGATCGGCGATAACACCGGGATCGGGCACGACTGCCGGATCATCGTCGGCAAGTCGGTCACCATCGGCAAGCATTGCCGGATCGCGGGGAGCGTCTACATCCTCGACTCGAGCGGCCACCCGAGCGATCCGGAGGACCGCAAGCGCGGCCTGCCCCCCGCGGACAGCGAGGTGCGGCCCGTGGTCATCGAGGACAACGTCTGGCTCGGCGCCCGGTCGATGGTCTTCCCGGGGGTCACGGTCGGCGAGGGCAGCGTCGTGGCGGCGGGCTCCATCGTGATGGCCGATGTCCCGCCGTACACGGTCGTCGCTGGCAATCCGGCGAGGCGGGTGGCATCACTCCGGACCGAGCCGCCGCCGGCCGCCGAGGCGGACCGCGCCGGCGCGAGGAGCAACGGCGCGGACGACGCGGGGAGGCGCTCGCTCGAAAGCAGCGCATCGTAACCCTGGAGCTTGCTCATGGCGATTGAGGTCGAGAAGGTGATCGAGGTCATCGTCACGGTCGGCAGCCTGCCGGCCGCGATAAATCCCGATGACGACATCTACGATGCGGGGTTCTCCTCGATTCGCGCGCTCCAGCTGCTCACCGAGCTGGAGGACAAGTTCAACGTGACGCTCCCCGACGACAGGTTCAGCCTCGCGCGCACGCCGCGCGCGCTGAGCGCCCTCATCGAGGAGCGCGCCTCGTGAGGAAGACCGTCACCGTCGAGCTCGCGACGCCCGCGACCGAGATGGCGCAGGAGGAGATCCCGAAGCAGATCGCCTTCCTCTCGAAGGAGATCTCGGACATCCGCTTCGTCCGCGAGGGCGCAGCGCTGGCGTTCGAGGCCCCCGAGGAGCGCGCGGCCGATCTCGCGCGCGCGGCCGAGGGGCTCGCGCGCACCATGCAGCGCAGCCTGCGCTCGCTCGCGCGGAAGCTCGTGTACCGCAGCCCGGCGTGCGACCGGGTCGAGTTCCGCGGCGGCGCGCTCCCCGCCGGGATCACGCAGATGGGCCAGGGCCAGGTCGCCCTGGAGGGCATCCCGCTGCGGCTCTACCGCTACTTCGATCGCTCGCTGGAGGCGCTCGGCGCGCCGTTCTCGCCGAGCCCGATCCTGGTACCGACGTTGATCCCGGCCGCGACGCTGTCGAAGTGCGATTATTTCCGCTCGTTTCCCCACATCGTCACGTTCGCGTGCCACCTGCCGGAGGACATGCCGCGCATCGAGGATTTCCGGGCGCGGCACCAGGACCTGGAGACGCTCGACGACCGGGCGCTCGGCGACATGGCGCCCCCGGAGGTCTGCCTCTCGCCGGCGGTCTGTTACCACGTGTACGCGGCGAACCGGGACCGCGTGCTGCCGGCGGGCGGCGCGCGTTACGCCCTCGCGGGCCGCTGCTTCCGCTACGAGTCGAGCAAGATGGTCGACCTCCGCCGGCTCTGGGAGTTCACGATGCGGGAGATCGTCTTCCTCGGGACGCGGGAGCACGTCCTCGGGCTGCGGGAGCAGGGGAACGAGCTCGTGGCGCGCTACCTCGACGAGCACCGGCTCGCGGGCGAGATCCGGACGGCGAGCGATCCGTTCTTCATCGCGCCGGACGCGGCGGCCAAGACGTACTTCCAGATCAGCAGCGAGACGAAGTACGAGATCTCGTTGATGCTCCCGGAGGGCGAGCGGGTGGCGGCCGGGTCGCTGAACTACCATACCGACTTCTTCGGCCGCGCGTTCAGCTGCAATGTCGAGGGCGCGGGGCCGATGCACAGCGTGTGCATCGCGTTCGGCCTCGAGCGGTGGGTTTACGCCTTCCTCGCCCAGCACGGCAACGACCCTTCGGGCTGGCCCGAGGTCGTGCGCCGCTCCCCCGAAATGGCGGGTATCTAACTCCGCCCACCGGGAATCCGGTCAGGGATCCGGAGAGAGACTTCAACGCAAAGGCACAAAAGAACACAAGGGGAGAGACCGCAAGGGCGCAAGAGGCGCAACGGGACAGAGATGAAATTGTATTCTTCTCTTCCCCTTGCGTCCCTTGCGCCCCTTGCGGTCATCTTCCCATGAATCGATTTTCGCCGAATTCCAACGTGATCGGCGTTCTCGCGCGGCGCTCGGCTCCGATTGTTCCGTTTCCCGGACGATTCTGCGAGGCTCGCGGCCATGCAACTCGAACACGTCGACCCGATCGCCGCAGCGGAGGAGGCCAGCCTGGTCCTGCGCGAGGCGTGGACGCCGCCGGCACTCCACTACACGGCCGACTACCTGCGGTGGCAGCTCGGCTTCCCCGGCCCGGCGCCGCGCGCCGTGCTCGCGCGCGAGGGCGGCGAGCCGGCCGGCTTCATCGGCGTCGCGCCGCGCCGCTTCCGCTTCCGCGGCGCCGCGTCCGCGGGGTACATCCTCTCGTTCGTGAGCGTGCGCCCCAAGTTCCAGGGGCGGGGGCTCGCGAGCCGGCTGTACGGCGAGCTCCTGGCCGGCCTCCGCGCGTCCGGCCTGCCGATCGTGGTGTTCGTGGAGGCGCGCTCCGCGCCCGCGCAGCGCGTGCTCCTCAGGGCCGTCGAAGCGGCCGGCCTCAGGCGCAAACAGCTGGCCACGTGCCGGAACCACGGCTTCGTCCCCCGGGCGAGCGCCGCGCCGACGCAGGCCGTCGCCAGGCCGACCGAGGCCGCGGCCGACGTGCTCGCGGCCATCGCGGCGTGCGGCGACGATCGCGTGCTGTGGTCGGCGCCCGACGCGGCGCAGCTCGAGCACAGCCTGCGCGATCCGCGGCCGCGCCGGCTGCTGCTCGTCGAGGAGGCGGGCCGGCCCGTCGGCGCCGCCGCCGTGTTCCTGTCCGAGATCGCGACCGCCCGGGGGATCGACCGCGTGGCGACGGTCGACGCGCTCTTCCTGCCCGAGCCGACCGCCGACCGGCTCGCGGCCGTCCTGCGCGCCGCCTCCGAGGCCTTCGCCGGGCAGGCCACCGCGCCGGTGGTGAGCGCGCCCAACCTGGCGCTCGTCCCCCAGGACCAGCTCAGGCCGGCCGGCGCGCGCCCGACCGACGCGGCCTTCGACGCCTTCGTGCTCCTCCCGGGCGACGGGCCGTGGCTCGACGCCGAGGCGACAAACCTCGAGGTCGTCTGATGAAGCGCCCCGTGGGGGGGGCGGGATCCATCTACGATCCAGATGGAAACCATGAGGTGAATGCCGATTCACAAGATGGATCGGCCGACGCATCATAAAGTGCATGGCAAACACCACTTCTTCGATGCAGCTCCGCCGCTCCGGCGAGCGCGGCTATGCCGACCACGGATGGCTGAAGTCGTTCCACACGTTCTCGTTCGCCGACTACCAGGACCCGGCGCACATGGGCTTCCGGACGCTCCGCGTGATCAACGACGATCGCGTCGCGCCGGCGCGGGGGTTCGGGACGCATCCGCACCAGAACATGGAGATCATCACCTATGTCCTCGAGGGGGAGGTCGCGCACCGGGACAGCATGGGGAACGGCTCGATCATCCGCCCCGGCGAGGTCCAGCGCATGTCGGCGGGCACGGGCGTGTTCCACAGCGAGATGAACCCCTCGAAGACGGGCGAGACCCACCTGCTGCAGATCTGGATCCTGCCGGATCGACGCGGGTATCCGCCGAGCTACGAGCAGAAGGCGTTCTCGAAGGAGGAGCGCCAGGGCAAGCTGCGGCTGGTCGCCTCGCAGGACGGGCGCGACGGCTCGGTGACGGTCCACCAGGACGTGAGCCTGTTCGCGGGCCTGTTCGGGCCGGGGGAGGAGGCGCGACACGAGCTCGCGGCCGGGCGGAGCGCCTGGGTCCACGTGGCGCGCGGGAGCGTCGAGCTGAACGGGACGCGGCTCGAGGCCGGCGACGCGGCGGCGATCGGCGCGGGAGGCGCGCTCCACCTGGTCGGGAAGGACGCGGGCGAGGTGCTGTTGTTCGATCTCGCGTGAAGGGGAGATCGGCAATTTGCATCAGGAGCTCCCTGGCTCAGACACCCACGTTGCCGAGGGCGGCCCGGCCCGCGCCTCGGCTCATCGGGGAGTCCATGCGGCGACCTTACGCCCGCTCCGCCGCGCGCGGCGCCGGGACGAGCGCCGCCCGGCTTGCTCGCGGAGCGGCACCGCTACATAGAGTCTCCATGGATGCCATCGATCTCCTCGAGCGCCATCACCGCGAGCTCGAGCAGCAGTTCTCCGGCCTGAAAGAGGCCTCTTCCGTCGCCCCTGAGCAGTTTTTCACGGCCGCCGACCTCCTCGCCACGCACATCACGATCGAGGAGCAGGACTTCTACCCCGCCGTTCGGGCCCGCCGCACCGAGGATATCCTCCTCGAGTCGCTGGAGGAGCACCTGTCGCTCAAGCGCGTGCTGGCCGATCTCCTGGCGCTCGACACCAAGGACGAGACGTTCGGCCCCAAGCTGCACGTGCTCGCCGAGCAGCTCGAGCACCACCACAAGGAAGAAGAAGAGCACCTGTTTCCCAAGGTGAAGAAGCTCCTCGACGACGGCGCGCGCGAGGAGCTCGGGCAAGCGATGCAAGCGAGGATGACCGAGCTCCGGCGGGGTGAACCCCGCAAGCTCGTCCTCGCCCAGACCGACGCCGCCGCGCCCCTCCCCTGACCCGCGCGCTGCCCCGCCGCGCGCTCGCGCCGCGACGCTCGATGGGCGCCGCTGCGCGAGCGCGCGGCGGGGCAGCGCGCTCGTGTGAGCCCCCCCGCCTCGCGGCGATTGTTCGACGCGATACCCTCGCGCAACGCACGCGTGCCAACGACCGCGTTAAAAAACATGAGCCGCAGCGCGCGCAAGGGCCCACCAACAGCATACGTGAGCGAGAAAATTCATCGGAACGATCACGATTTTTCTAGAAGGAATTCCCCTACGGTTGATATTGTACACTGTCGCGACTTTTGTGGCAGGGTTCGAAATGCCAGCGGATACGATGGATGCTGCGAAGAAGCCGGTGGAGCGGGCTTGATGCCCGGCGCCAGCCGGCCGGCGCAGCGGGCGCGAGCGGCGGCGCTCGCCATCGCCGGTGCGGGTGAGCGCTGGGCGGCGCGCACGGGGAATCTTCGACGGAGGTAGGATGACGGCTCGACCTGTACTCTCGATTGACACATCCCTCGACCCGGATAGCGCCTGGTTCGCGACGGGACGCACGCAGCTCTATGGGCGTATGGGAGAGCAGTTCTCCGTCGTACCGTTCGGGCGCGCCAGCGTGGAGCGGCGGAGGATCATCCGCCAGATCGCGCGGGCCGAGAGCGGGGGCAACCCGTTCCGCGGGATCGTGGTGTCGTCCCACGGCAGGACGAGCTGCGTTGTGGACGACGAGTCGCCGGACGGCATCCTGCTGTCGCACGAGAGCCCCGCGCAGGAGATCGAGCTCTGGGCGCGCGGCCGCGTGCTGTATTTCTGCTGCGGCGAGACGGCGAGCGGCCCGCTGTTCGACAAGCTCCTCGAGGCGGGCGCGCGGACGGTGGTCGGCTTCACCGGTCGGCTCTACGTCGCGACCGTCGACGGCAAGTTCTTCTGGCGGCAGCTCGATCAGGAGCTGGTGACGTGCGCGCTGCACGACCAGCTGGCGCCGGGCTTCGAGCGGGCGAGGCAGCAGTTCCTGGAGCGCGTCGCGACGCGGCTCGCGACGCTCCCCGACGGGGCGGCGCGGGAGGACCTGTCGAGGCTGATGGACCTGCTCACGTCGATGGTGATCCGAGGCGGAGAGAAGGGATAGCTCCGGGCCGCGCGACGAGCGCCGGCGCCGCGGGCCCCCTCAGGGGAAGCTCAGGATCTCGACCCAGAGGGGATTCTGGCCCACCGGGTACGGCGTCGAGGCGGTGAGCCGACCGCTCGCGCGGTCGATGGCGTGCACGCGCACGGCGTGCGAGAGTTGCCCGGCGGCGACGAGCCAGCGGCCGCTGGGATCGATCTGGAAGGCGCGCGGCTGCTGCTCCGTGGGCGAGCGCGAGACAAAGGTCAGGCGGCCGGTCTGCGCATCGACGCTGAAGCCGGCGAGCGTGCTCGACGTGCGCTCCGAGGTGTAGAGAAAGCGGCCGTCGGGCGTGAGGTGCAGGTCGGCCGCCCAGGGCTTGCCCGAGAAGCCCTCGGGCAGCGTGGAGAGGCGCTGAACCGCCGACAGCGTGCCGCGCTCGGCGTCGAAGGCCAGGAGCTCGACGGTCGCGTCCAGCTCGTTGAGCAGGTAGACGAAGCGCCCGTCGGGAGAGAACACCAGGTGGCGCGGGCCGGCCAGGGGATGCACCGGCAGCGCCGCCGGATCGTTCGGCGTGAGCTGGCCGGTGGCCGCGTCGAAGCGCCACTGCAGCACCGCATCCGAGCCGAGGGCGCTGACGAAGACATAGCGGTTCGACGGATCCACCAGCGTGGCATGCGGGTGGCGGCCGGCGGGCAGCACCGCAGCAGGCGCGCGCACCGCGCCGTCGCTGTCGA
Source organism: Sorangium sp. So ce836 (assembly GCF_028553905.1). Lineage (NCBI taxonomy): Bacteria > Pseudomonadati > Myxococcota > Polyangiales > Polyangiaceae > Sorangium > Sorangium sp. So ce836. The sequence continues at coordinate 10,900,082 of NZ_CP102233.1, forward strand.
GCGGGCTGATGGTGATCTTGTGGCCGTGGTAGGAGGCGCCGAAGAGGGTTCGCCCGCTGCGATCGGTGACGATGTGCGCCATGCTGTCCGGCAGCGGCGCCGCCGACACCGGCTTCAGATGCCCGCTCGCCGCGTCGAGCGCGAAGCTCTGCACGGCATAGGGCTCCGAGCGCAACGCGACGTAGAGGAAGCGCCGGTCCGGCGAGATCGCCAGCGGCCCGGCCTGGCCGTCGACGCCGACGGTCTGCACGGGCGAGAGCGACCCGTCGGCGGTGCCGAGGCGCAGCACCGAGATCGCGCGGCTCTCGGCGTTGGAGACGTAGACGTAGGTGGCGGCCTGGGTCATCGCGGTGAAGGGGCTTTCGGCCAGCGTCAGCAGGCAGGGTGGAGAGGAACGCCTTCTATCCGATCCGAGGCCCCCTGCAAAGGCGACGCCAGCGACGCGTCGCCTCGCCCCGAGCGGCCTCAGGAGGAAGCCCGGCAGCGGTCCGCAGCTCGGCTCGATGCCGATGCCGGTCGCGGCGTAGCCGAGCGCGTTCATCACCGACGTGAGCAGCCCGTTCGAGCTCTGCGCGGATATCTACGCCGATCGATCCTCTCGCGGCTCTCCTCGAGCACGATGGATGATGAGGCCAGACGGCCCGCGCGACAGCCCGCACGAGCATCGCAAATCTGCTGCTCGGGCATATCAGGACTCCGTCGGTCTGAATCGTTGCGGAGCGCTCGCCGGAAACAACTCTCCTCCTGGCGCTCTCGGCGCCTCGGCGGCCTCTCTCCTCCTCTCGCTCCGCCGAGCACCGGCTCGCCGTCTGGTTCTTTCTCGTCCGAGCGCCGCTCCAGGGCGGCCCTGGTGGGAGGCCGCGCGGTCCGGTAGATCCAGGAGGGCGATGAGACGCAAGCCCTCGATCCTGCTTTCCTCGGCGGCGCTCCTCCTGGCCGCCGGAGCCGGCGACGCCCTCGCCAGCGGCCCGCGCCCGGCCGCGAGCGCGCCGTCGTTCCTGGACGGCGGGCGCCGCGTCGCCGTCGAGCGGCTCGGGCCGGCCGCGCTGGCCGCTTCGCGCGGCGCGCTCTCGCCGCTGCGGCTCCGCTACCCCGACGGCCGGACGATCCACGCGAGCGTGGGCGCGACCGCGATCGTGAAGGTCGAGCCGGGCGCCGAGGGCGAGCTCGCCGGCGCGGGCCTCGAGGTGGTGAGGCCGCTCATGCCCTCGATCGGGCTATGGCTCGTCAGGGACTCCGGCGGCGGCGACGGCCTCGACGTCGCCGAGCGGCTGCAGGGCGCGGCGCGGCCGGCCTTCCTGCGCGAGGCGATCCCGGACCTCCACGTGCGCCTCAAGGCGCGCGGCGCGCCGTTCACGCCGGACGACCCGCGCCTGCCCGGGCAGTGGTACTTCGACGACCTCAGGATGGAAGAGGCCTGGGGGCGCACGCGAGGCGACGCGGCCACCTCCATCGTCGTCATCGACACCGGCTGCGACCTCGATCACCCCGACCTCGCCGCGAAGATGGATCCGGGCCTGGACGTCATCGACGGCGACGACGACCCCACCTACCGGTCAGGCGCAGAGGGCGTGAACCACGGGACCGCCTGCGCGGGCCTCATCGCCGCCGACACCGACAACGGCGTGGGCATCGCGGGCGGCTGCCCCGAGTGCAGGCTGCGGTGCGTGCGGCTGCTCGACGAGGAGCCGCAGCCGATCTCCGCCTCGGTCGACGCCTTCGAGTTCGCCCTGGAGGTGAACGCCGCCGTCGTGTCCAACAGCTGGGGATACGCCGAGCCGATGCCGGTCCCCAGGGTGGTCGAGGACGCGATCGGCCGCCTGTTCGACGCCGGGCGCGACGGGAAGGGGGCGCTCGTCCTCTTCGCCGCCGGCAACGACGACCGGGAGATCGACGACGACGAGATCCAGGCCGCGCGCGGCGTCCTCAACGTGGGCGCGGTCAACCACCTGGAAGAGGAGACGCCGTTCACGAACCGCGGGAGCTCCCTCGATCTCGTCGCGCCGACGGGGACGCTGAGCACCGATATCGCCGGACGCGAGGGCGACAGCCCGGACGACTACACGTCGCTGTTCGGCGGGACCTCCTCGGCGTGCCCGGTCGCCGCCGGCGTCGCCGCGCTGCTCGTGAGCGCCGCGCCCGAGCGGACCGCGGGCGAGCTCTACGACGTCCTGATCCGCACCGCGCGGCCGGCGCCGTTCGCCCTCCCCGACGAGCGCGGGCACGACCCCATCTTCGGGTACGGGATCATCGACCCGGTCGCGGCGCTCAGGGAGGTGCTCGGGGACGAGCCGCCGCCGCCGCCCCCGCAAGAAGGGGGCGAGGACGAGCAGGCAGGCTGCGCGTGCGCGGCGGCCGGCGCTCCCTCGGGCGAGCGGCGCGGCCTCGCGGTCGCGGCGCTCCTCGGCCTGGCCGCGGCGGCGCGCCGGCGGTGGGCGGCCGGCGCGCGCCGCGGCGCGTGACGTCACGCGCCCGGCCGCCTCGCGCGGCGCGCGTCCCGCTGCGCGAGGAGCCACGCGCGCGCCTCGGCCTCGGTCTCGAAGAACTGCACCGGATACGACTGCTGCGTGAGGATCTGCACGCTCTTCGCCGCGAGCGTGGAGACGACGCGCACGGCGAAGCTCGCGCCGAAGAGCGCGATGGCGTCGAAGCGCACGGCGCGCATCTCGCTCGCCATCACCTTGCGCGCCGACGGCGAGATGGTGCCGATGCGACGCGTATCGGAGAGCACGAGGACCTCGCGGCCGCTGTCCGACAAGCTCTTGCAGGCGGCGGCGATCTCGCGCGCCATGTCGTCCGACAGGTCGCCCTCGACGACGGTGCACAGCAAGCCGTCCGGATCCTCGCGAAGGGTGAGGCGCGCGGCCTCGGGACCGGGGTCGCTCATGCAGAGCATCGTAGCGTCTCGCGTCGAGCGCGGGAGCGCATTCCGGCGCAGCGGGCGCGGCGCTCACGCGGCGGCAGCCTCGGCGGTGACGGGCGGCGCGGCGCGGCCGCGCGCCGCCGCGCGATCGCGCCGCGCCGCAGCGGGTGCGCGATCGTCCGAGATCAGCGGTGGATGCGCGTGGACCTGCGCCGGCGCAAGGCGAGCGCGAGCAGCGACGCGCCGAGCGCGCAGCTCCCGGCTGCGGCGGAGCTCGCGGCCGCGGCGGGCGCCACGACGCGGCAGCCGCACCCGCTGTCGTCGCCGCCTCCCTCGCCCTCCGGCGGCGCCTCTCCTCCGGCGTCGCCCGCGCCGCCGCCGCCGCCGCCCGCGCCGCTGCCGCCCGCGCCGCCGCCCTCCGCGGCGGCCCGGCACGCCGCGACCTCGTCCGCCGTGCCGATGCACAGCGTCGGCTTGCGCGAGTCGCCGTCCTGGAGGCCGTTGACCACGATCACGGCGAGGCCGTCGGCGCCGGCCGTGTCGACGAGCGCCGCGCCGGAGGCGACGTCGTCGGCGCGCGCGATCTCGCCGTACGCGCGGCCGCGCCGCGCCGCGAGCAGCAGGGCGAGGCCGTCCCGCTGCGCGGGGTCGCCCGCGAGCGCGGCGGTCATGGCCGCGCGCCCGTCGGGCGGGACGCTGAAGTACTGCGCCGACGCGTGGAAGACGCGGAGCCGGCCGGCGTGCGGCGCCGCGACGGATTCCGGGACGAGGCCGCGGTAGCCGGCCCCGGCGGCGTAGGAGCGCTCGGGATCGGCGTGGAGGCCGGTGAGCAGGTTCCAGGAGGCGAACTCCACGAACGCGTCGGCGAACGTCGCCTGCGCCCGCGACGCGAGCAAGGGGTCGAGCTGCTCGAACCACACGGGATCGGCCTCGTCGAACGCGCCGTCCTCGACGCGCTCCCAGAGCTCGCGGACCGTGCCGTCGCCGTAGCGCTCCTCGAGGAACTGGAAGAAGAGCGCGCTCCCGTAGCTGAAGGGGTCGACCGGGCCGATCATGGGCACGTCGAGCGATCGATCCGAGTTCGAGAGGTAGCCGCCGACGAAGCCCTCGAAGTCCTGGAGCGAGGGGTCGAACGACTCGGTCGCCCAGACCGCGCTGCCCTCGAGCATCGGCGTGTCCTGGCCGTGATCGTAGGCCGCCTGCACGGCGTGGAAGAGCTCGTGGCTCGCGAGGATCCGGTTCGCGATCCGCGTCGACGGATAGTCGTAGCCGCTGTAGTCGTTCTCCTGGGTCATGAAGCCGGCGCAGCGGCCCTCGTCGTCCGGCGCGCAGGCGTCGACGCGGAACACGCCGTCGCCGACGCCGGCGAAGTCGACGAGGTAGACGTCGAAGCGGCCGTCGCCGCCGTTGTCGGGGAGGTCCTCGTCGCTCCTCGGCGGCCGGAAGCCGAGGACGTCGCGGTAGTGGACGATCACCTCGTCGTAGATGGCGGCGACCTCCTCGACGAAGTCGGGGACGCCCGTCGCGTCGGCGTCCTCGGCGGGCACCGCGCTGCGCCCCTCGCGCGCGAAGTGGACCAGGAAGCTGCCCGAGGCCGACGCGAAGGTCTCGACCGCGTCGTCCGGATCGAACCGGAACTGGAGATCGGTGCCGCGCGTGTCCGGCCGATCGAGCGGCGCCGCGGCGGGCCCGTCGAGCGGGCCTGGGGGCGCGTCGCCGGCGCTGCAGGCCGCGAGCGCCGGGGCGAGCGAGGCGGCGAGCGCCGGGGCGAGCGAGGTTGCGGCGCAGGCGGCGCGGCGGCGCCACGAGGCCGCGGCGCATGCGGCGCGGCGGCGCCGCGCGGGGGCGGGGCGCCCGGCGCCGGAGGGCCGGCTCACGGGAGGAAGGCCCACCGGATCTGGAGGTTGGCCGCGCCGGTGTCACCCATCGGGACCTCGCCGGTCTCCTGGCACTTCGCCTGGTTCTCCTCGTCGTAGAAGTGCGTGACGGTCAGCTTGAGCCTCCGGCCGTCCGCGAGCTGGAGGACGTAGACGGCGCCGCTCATCTGCACGCAGCCGGGGTACTTCCAGTAGCCGGAGAGCGCGGTCGCCGGCGACTCCAGCCCGGAGCCGTCGGGGATGAGGTCGCAGGTGTCGCTCATGTCGCTCATGTCGCTCATGTCGCTCGTGAAGTACTCGTCGCTGCGGAGCCTCAGCTCGCCGGGGGCCTCGGCGAGCGCGTCGTAGTCGGGCGTCCCCGGCAGCCGCGCCGCCGTCACGCAGGACGGCCCGGAGTGGCCGCTGTTGATGCGCACGACGTAGCGCCGGAAGGCGATGTCCCAGTCCATCGATCCGAGCGACGCCTCGTCGGAGATCTCGACCTTCTCGAGGCCGCCGTCGGTGAACCGGGCATAGACGTAGGCGTGGGGCTCGGAGGCGAAGGCGCCGCCCGCGGTGGCGTCGATGAGGGAGCGGAACCCGCCGCCGTCCTGCTCGTTGCTGAGCTCCCCGGGCGCCACGTCGGACTGGAGGTTCATCTGCTGGAAGACCTCGTCCTCGCAGGGCACCGGGGTCGGCTCGCTGCACACGGGCCCCGCGGTGGAGCCGCCGCCCCCGTCGCCCGCGCCGCCGCCGGCGCCGCCCGCGCCAGGATTGGCCGGCTCGTCGGAACCGCAGGCGCAGAGGGCGAGCAGGGCGAAGCCCGCGAGGAGGGCGGAAGCCGCGGAGGAGCGCATGGGCGGCATGGTAACAGAGAAGCCCAGGCCGGAGCGTTACGGCGCGCCGGCGCGCCGGTAGAGCCACCAGTCGCCGACGTGATCGACGGGGACGATGCTCGGGTCCTTGGCGAAGAGGTGAGCGGCGCCCGCCCGCCGGCGGACGAGGAACCAGTCGAAGAAGGCGCCGTGGCGGCGCACGTCGAATTTCTCCGGCGTCCACTCCCACCGGAGCGGCGTCTCCGGCGGGACGACGGCGCCCGGCTCGTCGCGAGGCCGGTAGGCGATCGGCGAGGCGTCCCAGACGGCGAAATGGAAGCTGAGCCAGCCGCCCCGCGTGGCCTGGACCCAGGCGGGGAGATGGATGAACGGGGTCGTCGCCCGGGTCGAGCCGCCGTGATCGAAGACGAGGTAGAGCAGCCTGGGCGCGCGCGGGATGCGAGCGATGATGGCGTCGAAGTCGCGCGTGCTGTGGTCGAAGCGGCGGTAGTTGTCGCGCGCCACGTCGCCGAGGGAGATCGCCGCGGCCGCGATCGCGAGCACGGCCGGCGCCTTGAGCCAGGGCGATCGAGGCAGGTCCGGGAAGGCGCCGAGGGCGAGGAACAGGGCCGCGACGATCTCGCGCGGGTAGACGTACCACCAGAGGCCGATCTGGAGCGGCAGGCTCAGGAACAGGCCCAGGAACACGGCCGCGCAGGCGATCGGGACGAGGGCCGCGAGGCGCGCGAACGACCGCTGCCGCGCGTCCGTGGCGGGCGGGGGCGCCGCGTCGGGGGCGGCGAGAGGGGGCGCCGGCGCGGACGTGGAGGCGGCGGGCGCCGCGTCGGGGGTGGCGGGCGCGGGCGCCGGCGCGGACGTGGAGGCGGCGAGCTGCACGGCCGCGCCTCCGACGCACACGAGCAGCGCGGCGAGCACGAGGCGCGCCGCCCGGCGGGCCGCCGCCGCCTCGGCGGGATCGGTGAAGCTCGTGAACAGGAGCGACGGGATCTCGCCGAGCCGCTCCCCGTGGAGCGCGGGGGCGAAGGGCGCGGCGTGGAGGGTGTCGGTCCGGACCGCGAGCCACGCCGCGAAGAGGACCAGCGAGGGCGCGAGCGGCAGGGCGATGGGGCGGAGCCGCCGCGTCGCCGGGAACACGACGATCGCCGCGCCGACCACGGCGGCGATCGCGAACGGGAAGCGGAAGACGTGGGTGAAGAACAGCGCGACGAGCGCGAGCGCGAGCGCGATCTGGCGCCCGCGCGAGGGGCGATCGACGAGCATGAGCGTCAAGCCGACGACCATCGCGAAGAGGCCGAGCGCGCCCATGTGGTTGAGGAAGCCCCAGTGCGTGAGGTTGCACCAGACGAGGACGAGGCCGAGGACGCCGAGCAGGGGGCTCCGCTTCAGGCCGTGGAAGAGGACGGCGAGGCCCGCGGGCAGGAGCGCGAGCATCACCGCCGCCGCGACCTTCACCGCGGCCACGGGCGGGAGGACGAGCATGAGCAGGGCGCCGAGCGCGTACATGGACATGTACGGGACCGCGAGCGGCTGGAGCGTGAACTGCTCGCGGAAGTGCCACGCCGGGTCGAGGTAGTGCCGGAGCGCCGCGGTCTGGGCCGCGTGGAACGGGAGATCGGTCATCGGCGGATAGCGGACGACCGCGAGCGGGAGGGCGATCACGTAGACGGACGCGGCGACGACGACGAGCGCGAGCGCCGCGTCGAGGGGCGCGCGGCGCGCGGCGCCCGCGGCGCGGCGGAGCGGGCCGGACAGCGCGCGGCGCGCGGCGCCCGCGGCGCGGCGGAGCGGGCCGGACAGCGCGCGGCGCGCGGCGCCCGCGGCGCGGCGGAGCGGGCCGGACGGCGCGCGGACCGCCGGGGCGGGGGCCGCCGGAGGCTCCGCCGGGGGGGACGGGGTACCCAAAGTGGCGGGAAGCTACCATCTCGGAACCGACCGGAGGGCCTCGGAGGCCCGCGCGCGAGGTCGCGATGTGCCGGCGACCCCTGGCGAGGGGCGCTCGGTCGATCCGGAACCGACCGGGGGGCCTCGGAGGCCCGCACGGGGAGGTCGCGACGTGCCGGCGACCCCTCCGAGGGGGCGTGGAGTCGATCCGGAACCGACCCGAGGGCCTCGAAAGCCCGCACGGGGAGGTCGCGACGTGCCGGCGACCCCTCCGAGGGGGGGTGGGGTCGATCCAGAACCGACCCGAGGGCCTCGAAAGCCCGCACGGGGAGGTCGCGACGTGCCGGCGACCCCTCCGAGGGGGGGGTGCGTCGATCTGAAACCGAAGGAGAAGCCCTCGGAGGGCCGGAGGGCTCGATCCAGAACCGGCGCGCGGTCAGGGTCTCCCCGAGATGGGGAGATGCCGCTGCGCGAGCGCAGCGCACGCCGCCCGGCGACGACGGCGGCGGAGGACGCGCGCGGCCCTTGCCGCCGCCCGGCTCCGGGACGCAAGCTGCGCGCATGGCACGCCGCTTCAACACGGCCGGCCCTTGCCGTCCCGACTGGCACTACATGATCCCGGCCGAGCGGCGCCTGCCCGAGGCGCCCGGTCTCGTGGAGCAGCGCGCCTACTTCGTGGTTCACGCGCCGCGACAGACGGGGAAGACCACGGCGCTCCGCGCGCTCGCCGAGCAGCTCACCGCGTCAGGCCGCTGGGCGGCGCTGCACTTCTCCTGCGAAGCGGGCGAGGCGGCAGGCGACGACTACGGCGCCGCCGAGCGCATCCTGCTCAGCTCGATCCGGACGCGCGCCGAGCTCACCCTGCCGCCGGCGCTGCACCCGCCGGATTTCCCCGCCGCCCCGGAGGGCAACCGCGTCGAGATCGCGCTGCGCGCCTGGGCCCGCGCCTGCCCGCGCCCGCTAGCGCTGTTCTTCGACGAGATCGACGCCCTGCGCGGCCAGAGCCTCCTCAGCGTGCTGCGCCAGCTGCGCGCCGGCTTCCCCGATCGCCCCGGCGATTTTCCCGCCGCGGTGACGCTCTGCGGCCTGCGCGACGTGCGCGAGTACAAGGCGGCGAGCGGCGGCGACCCGAGCCGCCTCGGCACGGCCAGCCCGTTCAACGTCAAGCTGAAGTCCCTCAAGCTCGGCGATCTCGACCCCGGCGAGGTGCGCGAGCTCTACGCCCAGCACACGGCCGACACCGGCCAGGTCTTCACCGAGGAGGCGCTCGAGCGGGCCATCGCGCTCACGGCCGGGCAGCCCTGGCTGGTCAACGCGCTCGCCCGCGAGATCGTGGAGGAGCTCGCGGTGCCGGCGAGCGAGCCGATCACCCGAGCGCACGTCGAGGAGGCGAAGGAGCGGCTCATCCTGGCGCGCGCCACCCACCTCGACTCGCTGGTCGCCCGCCTGCACGAGCCGCGCGTCCGGCGCGTGCTCGAGCCGATCCTCTCGGGCACGCTCGCGATCGTCGGCGACGCCTACCAGGACGACCTCCAGTACGTCCGCGATCTCGGGCTCGTCGCGCCGACCAACCCCGCGCGCATCGCGAACCCCATCTACCGCGAGGTCATCGCCCGCGTGCTCGCCGGCGACGTGGAGCCGGTCATCCTGACCGAGCCGAGGAGCTTCGTGCTCCCCGACGGCCGGCTCGACGTCGCGCGCCTGCTCCGGGAGTTCGCCGCCTTCTGGAGGGAGCACGGCGAGGCGCTGGCCGGCAACCTCGGTTACCACGAGGTCGCGCCGCAGCTCGTGCTGATGGCCTTCCTCCAGCGGGTGGTCAACGGCGGGGGGCTGATCGAGCGGGAGTACGGCCTCGGCCGGGGGAGGATCGACCTCCTGGTCCGGTGGCCCTACCGCGGCGAGGACGGGTCGCGCGCCGTGCAGCGCGCGGCCCTGGAGCTCAAGGTCTGGCGCGAGGGAGAGAAGGATCCCACGCCGAAGGGGCTCGAGCAGCTCGACGGCTACCTCGCCCAGCTCGGCCTCGACGAGGGCGTGCTCGTGCTGTTCGACCGCCGCGCCGCGGCCGGCGACGTCGAGGCGCGCACGCGGCTCGACGAGGCCCGGACGCCCTCGGGCCGGCGGGTCGCGCTGCTCCGGGCCTGAACGGCCGCGCGCCGGCGAGGCTCAGGGAACGCCCGGCCCCTCGTCCTTCGCGCCCGCGGCGCTCGCGAGCTGCGCCTCGAGCGCCGCGACCCGCTCCAGCGCCGCCTCCTTCGCGGCTCGCTCCGCTTCCTTCGCGGCCCGCTCCGCCTCCTTCGCGGCCCGCTCCGCCTCCCTCGCGGCCCGCTCCGCCTCCCTCGCGGCCCGCTCCGCCTCCCTCGCGGCCCGCTCCGCCTCCGCGGCGGTCGGGAAGAGCGCTTCGCCCTCGGGCCCCGTGGCCAGCCGGAGGCGCGCCGCGTCGCCCGCGCCGATCACCCGCAGCCAGCAGCCGAGCACGCGCGCGTAGATCCGGTCGACGTTCGTCGTCTCCACCCGGACGAACCCCCGCGTCTTCAGCCGCCGGTAGCGCTGAAAGCGCACCCGATCCCGGCTCCTCTCCCAGTCGGGATCGAAGATCACGAGCTCCCTCACCCCGAGCTCCCGGTAGCGCTCGGGCGCGTCCGCGTAGTCCTTGTACGGCTCGTCGGAGGAGACGACCTCGAGCGCGAAGCTCGGGGCGATCCCGGTCTCCCACACCTTCCAGCTGCGCACGCGCCGGCCCGGCGGCACGCCGGGGAGCACGTACACGTCCGGCGCCACGACCTTGGAAGGATCGAACTGCTGATAATAGATGAACTGGTCCGCCCCCACGAACCGCGGCCGGCCGAGCTCCTGGTACCAGCGCTCGATCAGCGGGCGGAGGAGCTCCACGATCCATGTCTGAAGGGAGTCCTCCCCCATCTTCTTCTCCACGGGATAGAACGTCGGATCGCGCCCCCTGCCGTCGCGGTGCGCCCGCCCGTGAGCCTGCCTCTGCGCCTCGGTCGACATGCCTTACCTTACCCGAGCCGCGCGCGCGCATCGACCCGCGCCGCCGCCGCGGACGGCGGGGGCTTCTCCCCTCTCCGGAAGCGCCCCATCGACGCTAGGCTGCGCGCACGTTGCTCTTCCCGCGCCCCGCCCCCCGCCCGACCGATCTGCGCGGCCTCCCCGCCGCCTCCCGCCTCGAGACCCGCGCGGCGCTCGCCGTCACCGCCGTCGCGACCGCGTGGTTCGCGCTCGTCGCCGCGTGGGAGCTGTTCGGGCCCATCCTCGCGGGCCATTACGCGTCGTCCGCCGGCGTCGGGATCATCGCGGAGAACATGCTCCGCTGGGAGATCCCCGGGCCGGTGTGGGAGTACACCGCGGGCCGGCCGGCGCCGGAGATGTACTACTGCCACCACCCCTGGGGGATCTTCTGGACGACCGCCGCGTTCATGCAGGTCCTCGGGCGGCACGACGTCGTCTGCCGCCTGCCCGCCGTCCTGCTGAGCGCCGTGACGCCGCCCCTGCTCTACGCCATCGGCCGGAGCGTCTACCGCCCCGCCGCAGGGGCGGCCGCGGCGGCGGCGTTCGTCGTCCTGCCGATCACGCTCTCGTTCGCGAACCTCAACGCGCTCGAGGTCCCGGTCATGGCCTGGACGCTGCTCGGGCTCTTCGGGTACGTCCGGCTCACGCAGACGGGCCGGCGCCGCTACCTCGCGGTGAGCGCGCTCGGGCTCACGCTCGGCATGCACGCCGACTGGCCCGCGTTCGTGCTCACGGGCGGGCTGCTCGCGTTCGGCGCGATCCGCGCCTACCTGCTCCCGAAGCGCGTCTTCGGCCCGATCCACGAGCGGCGCTACGCGCAGTGGTGGGTGCTCACCGCCTTCCTCGCGGCGCTGACCGCCGCGCTCTACCTCGCCCTCTTCCACCAGGCCGGCAAGCTCGGCGATCTCCTGGCGAGCTACGGGTTCCGCTCCTCGGGCAACGCCGAGCCGCTCGCCAAGGTGCTCGCGGGCCGGCGGTACTGGATCGAGCTCTCGTTCACGCCGATCGCCATCGCCGCGGGGAAGCTCGCCGCGATCGTCTGCGCCGCGCGGCTCGTCCTGCTCCGGCGCGAGCACGACGCGCTGCCGCTGCTCTACCTCGCGACGGCGACGGTGCAGTACGTCGTCTTCCGCCAGGGCGCCGACATCCACATCTTCTGGCCGCACTACTTCGGGGCCTACTTCGCCCTCGGCGCCGCCGCCCTCGTCGCGACCGGCGCGGCGCTGCTCGAGCGCGCCGCCGCCGCGGCCGCGCAACGCGCGCCCGACGCCGCGCGCGATCCCGCCGGGCCGGCGGCCGCGGGGGCGGCGGCCGCAGGATCGCGCGCGGCGCCGGCGGCCGCCGGGATCGCAGGGCCGGCGCCCGCGTGGCCGGCGCTCGCGGCGCTCGCGCTGTGGCTCGCGCCGCTCGCCGCCGTGCTGCGCGACGGGCTCCCGGCGCTGCGCTACGCGCGCGAGACGGGCGGGCGCTTCAACGAGCGGGGGCACCTCATCGACTCCGACGGGGAGAAGACGGCGTTCCTGCGCTGGCTCGCGCCGAGGCTGCCGCGGACGCCGACCGGCGCGCTCGTCGAGATGCACGAGGGCATGAAGGCCACGTGGGCCCAGGTCTGGGCGCTCGGCGGGCGCGTCGTCAAGCCGACCCGGCCCGCGCCGAGGGAGACGCCGCCCCGCGGCGCCTACCTCGTGGACACGCGGTTCATGCTCGACCGGGACCAGGCGAGCCTCGCGCAGCGCTTCGACATCACCGCGGTGGGCCCGTTCTGGGCGCTCGGCGCGGGCGTCGGGGCGGAGGCGCCGGCGCAGGGGGCGCGCGGCATCGAGGCGTTCTCGTTCCGCGAGCGGGAGCCGGGGCTCCTCGCCTGGTACTTCGTCTCGGGCACCGAGCCCGAGCGCGAGATCGTGCCGGATCCGTTCCTCACGTGGGAGCTCCGCGCGCACTTCGGACAGCCGGCCGAGCCGCCGGCCGGCCCGCCGGAGACGCTGGAGCAGAAGCGGATCGCCCACAACGCCGCGCTGGCCGCGGGCGACACGGCGCGCGCGGCGGCGCTCTTCTCGGAGATCACCGCCGCGCTCGCGCCGCTCGGCGCGCGGTTCGACGACGGCACGGAGCTGCTCGGGACCACGTTCCACGAGGGCGCGCGCTCGCTCCTCACGATCTTCGTGCGCGCGGGCGGGCCCGCGGCGAGCGACGTGACGCTCACGGTGCGGTCGCGGGTGGTCGAGCGCGCCCCGCTGTCCTCGACGATGGCGGACCCGGTCTACCGCGAGGTCGGCCTCCCGACGGCGATCTCGCCGCAGCGCTGGAGGGCGGGCTTCGTCTACGCCGATCCGGTGCCGATCCGGAAGCGGCCGGGGACGGAGGTGTTCTGGGCGTCGTTGAAGGCCCGCGACCGGGGCCGAGCGCCGAAGCTCCTCGGCGGCGACGCGTCCGAGGTCGAGGTGCTGCGGCTGCGCTGAGCGGCGGCGCGCCTCCATCCTCGTGGACACGGCCCCGCATCCGGGTTTTACCTTCGGGCATGAGCTCTCGCCGAACAGGTCTGGTTCTGGTCCTCGCGCTCGCGTCGGCCTGCGCGCCGCCGCCCGCCCAGGCGCCGGCGCAGCCCGCGCCGCCGGAGCCGGCGGGTACGACCTCCACGGCGCCCGCGGACACGACGTCCGCCGGGCCGGCGGGCGCGGCGGGCCCGACGCCGGCGGGCCGGACGCCCGCCGCCGGCGAGGCGCCCCCGGCGACCTCGCAGGTCCCCGGGGCGGCCGCGCCGGTCGAGGCCGCGCCGAAGCCGGCCGCGTCGAGGGGCGACGGCAACGTGAAGCCCGGCGCGGCCGTCGCGACCGGGACGCTCGGGGGCAGCATCTCGGAGGCGCAGGTCCGCGACGTCGTGGAGAAGCACGGAGAGGTCTTCGACGAGTGCTACAAGATCGGCGTCAAGAGCTCGCCGAAGTTCGTCGGGAAGGTGACCGTCAAGGCGACCATCGGCCCGAGCGGCAAGGTCAACAAGGCAGACGTCGTGAGGTCGACGGCGAAGAACCCGCAGGTCGACCGCTGCGTGGCCGATGCGTTCGAGAAGATGCAGTTCCCCGCGCCGCAAGGCGGGGTGACGACCGTCATCACCTTTCCCATCGAGTTCAGCGGCGTCGAGCTGGTGCCCTGAGAGGCCCCTGCCCGGGAGCGCGGCGGGCCCGGCGCGGCCGGCCCCCGCGAACGGCCGATCTGGTAGAGGCGCGCGACCGCGTGGCGATCTGCGACACGTGAGGCGGATCGTCCGCGTGGGCCGCGCCGGGCGCGCGCCCGGGAGACGCGCCCGCCCGGGCTCGGCCGAGCAGGGCGAGAGGGCCGGCGAGGGCACGGAAGCTGCTATGCGCTGAAACGCTCAAGCGCTGAAACGCTGAAGGCGGCTCGAGATCCACTATCGCCGGCGACGGCACGGGTGAGGGAGCATGGAGCGGATGGAAGTGCAGCGGGATGTCCGGAGCGCGATGGCGATAGCGTATGAGCTCTCGCGCCACGAGCACGTGCAGAACCGGGAGCACGTGTCGCAGGCGCTCGGCGAGCTCAAGGACGAGCTCGCGCGCATCGAGGCGAAGCTCGGGGGCGAGCGCATCCACGAGGTCACCGCGGACGGGCTGCCGCCCGTGCTCGAGCAGGTCGAGGGGCTCGTCGAGGACGCGGGGCCGGTCGTCGGCGATCAGATCAAGGCGCTGCTCCAGAGCGTGCAGCGCATCGCCGGAGAGCTCGCCCCGGGCCGCTCGTAGGCGGGTCGTCGCGCTCGCGGCCGCGCGGGCGTGCCCGATGGCCTGCTGCGCCCCCTGGCTCAACCCCTCTCGCCGTCAGGCCGCCGTGGCCGCCGGCCGCCGCGCCGCCAGGGTGAAGCCGAGCGTCTCGGTGGGGTCGGGTAGCGCGCGGTCGAGCGCGCGCGCGCCCGCGGCCACCGCGATCATGGCCGGCGCGACCAGCGGCAGCGTCCACACGCGCGCGCCGCGACCTTCGCGGGCCTCGTGGCCGAGCTTGCCCATCGCCTGCGCGACGCCGCCGATCTGCGCCACCTGGAGCGCCAGGTAGCTGTTCACCTTGTGGCCGAGCAAGCTCCAGAGGCCGCCGTGCGGGCAGATCTCCTCGATGGTCAGGCCGGCGCGGCCGCACAGCGCGCGGAGGCCGTGAGGGGTGAACCGGAAGTAATCGTGCGGCTCCTCGTGCAGGCGGAACGAGAACGGCGCGCTCAGGATGAGCAGGCCGCCCGGGCGGAGGACGCGCGCCATCTCGGCGACGAGCGCCTCCGGGCGGGGGGTGTGCTCGAGGACCTGCACGCTGAGCACGGTGTCGAAGCTCGCGTCCGGGAAGGGCAGCCGCTCGCCGTCATAGAGCACGTCGGCCTTGCCCCGCGCGCGCGCGGCCGTGGCGCCGAAGGTCGCCTCGTGCTCCACGCCGAGGTACTCGCGGACGTGGGGGAGGAAGAGGTGCTCATAGGGCTTGTCGCCGCAGCCCACGTCGAGCAGCCGCCCGCGCGCCCGCGGGGCGAGGCGCGCGAGCGAGGTCACGACGTGGGTGAGCTGGAGATCCACCCAGTCCGACGCGGCCCGCGCCGCGCGCCCGAGCGGCGGGCGCCGGAGCAGGGCGTGCAAGAGCTCGTTCATGGCCGCCTCTTATCACCGCCGCGGCCGCGCGAGCGGGGCAGCCCCCGCGGCGCTCATGCGGCGCGGGAGCCCTGGGCGCGCCGCGGGCCGCTCACGGCGCGGTAGAGCGCCTCGTACCTCCCCACCATCACGGCGCTGCTGAAGCGCTCGCGCGCGCGGCGCGCGCAGGCGGCGCGGTCGAAGCGCGCGAGCCCCGCCGCGAGCGCGGCGAGGCGCGCGGCGTCGCCCGGCGCGGCCAGGAAGCCCGTGATCCCCTCGTCGACGATCTCGGGGAAGGAGCCGCGGCGAAAGCCGAGCACCGGGGTGCCGCAGAGCATGGCCTCGATGGCGATCAGCCCGAACGGCTCCTCCCACTGGAGCGGGCAGAGGAGGGCGCGCGCCCCGCGCAGGAGCGCGACCTTGCGTTCGTGATCCATCTCCCCGAGCTCCGACGCGCCGCTCTCCCGGAGGCGCGGGGCGACCTCGCGAAGATAATAGAGATGATCCTTGGGGTGCGCGCGGCCGGCGAGCCTGAGCTGCATGCCCGCGGCCCTCGCGATGTCGAGGGCGAGGTGGGTCCCCTTCTCCTCGGCGTAGCGGCCGAGGTGCGCGAGGTAGCCCTCGTCGGAGAGGCTCGTCGGGTAGCGCGCCGGCGCGACGCCGTGATGGATCACGCACGAGCGCGGGAGCGCGATCTCGAGGGAGCGCTGCCGCTCGCTGATGGCCACGTACGCGACCTCCGGGTGCTGCGCGTAGATGCGCGAGCTCTCGACGCACGACGCGTGGTGCAGGGTGTGCACGGCCGGGACGCGGAGGAAGCGGGTGAACGGGACGGCGATCGGGCTGTTCAGGTGGACCAGGTCGAACCTGTCCTCCCGCGCGATCTCCGACACGGCCCACGCGACGTGGTTGACCTCGTCCTCCGGCGTAGGGGGCCAACACGGGCTCGCGTAGAGCGACCGGCGACGGCAGGCGACCGACGAATCGCCCGTCGCGAAGAGCGTCACCTCGTGTCCGCGCGCCGACAGCCCCTCGGCGAGCTCGTAACAGAACAGCTCGGTCCCTCCGTATCCGGAGGGCGGCACCCGGATGAACGGGGTGGAGATGATCGCGACTCGCATGCTCGTTGCTCCTCGATCGCCGCGTCGCTGCGTCGCTGCGTCGCCGCGCCGCAACCGGGGCGTCATGCTCGACCCCCGCCCGAGGCGGAGCGCATGCCGGCGGATCGACGCATCAACGAGCATGCCAGCAGGTGGATCCCGCCACCCCGGCGAGGGAGCGCGCGGGAGCGGCCGCTGCTGCGAGCCAGCAGGGCCGCCGCGGTCAGCGCGGGTTCGGCCCCGCGGCGGGCTGCGCGGCGCGCTTTCAACGGGCGTCCCGTGCGTCTAGGATGGCCGCCCGCTCGTCCCTGCCGCGGGGCAGCGCAGGCGGCGTCGACGGCCTGCGCGCCCAGCCCAACCTGCAACCAGGTGTGTTCATGACTTGGAGATCGAATCGATACGGATCCGCGCTCGCGCTGAGCATTTCGCTGGTGGCCACCTCGGGCTGCGAGCTGATCACGATGCCCGATCGCAGCCTGATCGGCGACGGCGGGAGCGGCGAGCAAGGGGGCGCAGGAGGACTTGGCGGAGCCGGCGGCTCCGGCGGCAATGACGGCGGCGGGGGCGGCGACGGCGGCTCCGGCGGCAATGACGGCGGCGGGGGCGGCGACGGCGGCTCCGGCGGCAATGACGGCGGCGGGGGTGGCGACGGCGGATCCGGCGGCGGCGACGGCGGCTCCGGCGGTGGCAACGGTGGCTCCGGCGGTGGCAACGGCGGCTCCGGCGGCGGCGACGGTGGCTCCGGCGGTGGCAACGGTGGCTCCGGCGGTGGCAACGGTGGCTCCGGCGGCGGCGACGGTGGCTCCGGCGGCGGCGACGGCGGCGCCGGGAATGGCAACGGCGGATCCGGCGGAGTCGGTGGCATTGGGGGTGACGGCGGCGAGGGTGGAGTCGGCGGCGGAGCCGGCGGGTCCGGCGGCAGCGGCGGCGGCGACACCTGCACCGTCGACGCGGATTGCGCCGAGCCCGCGAGCGAGTGCGCGATCGCGAGGTGCGTCGACGGCGGGTGCGTCACCGAGCCCGTGGCCGCAGGGACACCGGCGGAGAAGCAGATGGCCGGCGACTGCAGCGAGCGCGTCTGCGACGATGGCGGCGCGGTCGTGGAGGTCGACGACGACGACGACGTGCCCAACGACCGCAGCGAGTGCACGATCGACGCCTGCCGCGACGGCTCCCCGGTCCACGAGCCGAAGGCGGTCGGCACCGCGTGCACCCTGGGCGACGGCGGGCTGTGCAACGCCGCCGGGACCTGCGTGGAGTGCCTGGTCCACACGGACTGCCCGTCCCAGGTGTGCCTCGATTACGTGTGCCAGACGCCCACGTGCGAGGACGGCCGCCTCAACGGCGACGAGGGCGGCATCGACTGCGGCGGCTCCGCGTGCCCGCCGTGCGGGCCGCCGGCCCAGGTGACCTCGGTCGATTACCCGGTCATCGCCGTCGGAGGCGCGCTCGTGCTCACCGGCACGGGGTTCACCGGAGCGACGGAGGTGACCGTGAGCTACGCGACGCAACCCTTCAGGGTCGACTCCGACACGCGGATCACGATCCCCGCGCTCTCGGGCGCGACGCCGATCGGCCCGGGGGACATCGTGGTGAGCCGCCCGGGCGCGCGGCGCACGTCGTTCCGGGTGACGGTGCTCCGGCTCCAGATCAACGAGCTCGACGCCGACACGCCGGACGTCGACGCGCTCGAGTTCGTCGAGATCAGCACGGGCTGGCGGTCCACGAGCCTCGCCGGCTACACGCTCGTGTTCTTCAACGGGTCCGCCGACGACGCCTCCTACCGGGCGATCGAGCTCAACGCCACGACCGACCGATTCGGCCTCCTGCTCGTCGGCAACAGCGGCGTCATGCCGGCGCCCGCCCTCGTCTTCCCGAACGACACCCTGCAGAACGGCGCGGACGCGGTCGCCCTGTACCAGGGGCTGCCCGCGGACTTCCCCTCGGGCACGCCGGCCACCAGCGCGCGCCTGCTCGATGCCCTGGTCTACGACACGAACGACGCCGACGACGAGGAGCTCTTGGACGCGCTGATCTCCAGCGATCCGGAGGCCCCGGAGCGCGTTCAGGTCAACGAGGGTGCGACGGCCGCGCCGGCGACGCAGTCCATCCAGCGCTGCGCCGACGGCGCCCGCGACGGCCGCCGCTTCGTGACGGCCGCGCCCACCCCGGGCCGTGACAACGCCTGCCCCTGATCCCGGCGCGCGCGCGGCCCTCCGGGCCGCGCCGCCGCCCCACGCCAGCCCGATCCTCAGCGCTCCAGGTAGATCTCGAAATCCTCGATGAGCACGGCGAGCTCGTAGCGCTCGTCGATGAGCCCCGCGAGCGCAGGGAACCCGTCCAGCGTGTCGCGCGAGTCGAGCGCGTCGCCGGTCACCGAGGGGAAGACGTCGCGGCGCTCGACCACGATCGCCGCCGGCGGGCTCGCGACGAGGTCGCGCATCAGCGCGTCGCGCGCCTCCTGCCGGGCCCACGCCGCGCGCTGCGGGACGTTGTAGAGGTAACGCGTCGCCGGCGCGCGATCGGCGAGGTCGTAGATCACCGGCTCGAAGCCCCACACGAGCACGGGCCGCCCCGGCGCGACGCGATCGCGCAGCCACGCCGCGACCGCGCGGTTCGCCGCGGCGTTGACGTCGGCCACCGAGGCGAGGCGGTCGAGGCGGCCCTGGTCCCGCGCGCCCGCGGCGAGCAGCGCGAGCCGCTCGGCGCAGCGATCGAGGTACCCGTCGGCCACGTCCTTCGTCGCGGAGCGGGCGAAGGCGGCCGCGACGAGCGCCGCGACGAGCGCGGCGGCCGCCCGCGCGCCGCGCTGGACGCAGCGCTGCCACGCCTTCCAGAGGCCGAGCGCGGCGAGCATCGCGGTGAGCGGCCAGGTCGCGCCGTAATGGTACGGGAAGAACTTCGCCTGCATCACCACGCCGACGAGGTGCATGGCGATCACGCCCGCGAACAGCGCCACGCCCGCGCGCTCGCGGCGATCGGGGTGCAGCGCGAGCAGGCACGCGAGGCCGAGCGCGATCGGGCCGGAGTACCCGACGAGCCACTCGCTGACGCCGTGCCACGCCATCTCGAGCACGCCCACGCCGCGCCACCCGAGCGCGGTGTAATGCGGCGTGAAGACGAAGAGGACCTCCCACAGGTCGCCGAGCGCCCCCTGCGCGGCGAACCATGCGACGCAGGCGAGCACGGGGAGCACGCCGCCGAGCGCGACGAGCAGGGCGGGCCGGAGCGCCGCCCAGACGAGCGCGGCCGCGGAGGAGCGCGCGGGCGCGCCCGGAAGAGGGCGCGCCGGCTCGCCCTCGATCGCGGGCCGGACGGCCGCGGCGCTCGCCGAGCCGCGCCGCGCGAGCGCCACGCCGCGCCGCGCGAGCTCGGCGAGGGCGGGCGCGGCCAGCGCGACGGCGAGCACGACGCCGCCGCCGGCGAGCGGCGGCTTGAGGAGGCCGGCGGCGCCGAAGAGCGCGCCCGACGCGACCAGCGCGGCGGCGCGCGGCGCGCCGGCGGCGCGGCCCCGCGGCGCGGCCACGAGCAGGGCGGCGACGGTGAGCATGCCGCCGAACGACTCGGGCTGCGCCGTGTGCCAGAAATCGAGCTGGGCGTGCACGAGCACGGCGAGCGCGGCGGCGACGATCCCGATCCGGCGATCGCCGAAGGCGCGGCCGGCGAGCGACGTCATCGCGAGGCACATGCCGGCGAGGCCGGCGACCTCGAGGGCGCGGACGCCCCACTGCGCCGGGCCGAAGAGCGCGCGCGCGAGCGCGTAGATCAAGAAGATACCCGGCGGCTTGAAGTCGAACGCGTCGCGGTACGGCATGCCGCCGTCGAGCACCGCCCGCGCGACCATGGCGTAGATGCCCTGATCGCGGCCGTAGCCGTAGGTCAGGATCTGCAGCAGCAGGAACGCGATCGCGCCGAGCGAGACCGCGCAGATCGCCCGCGCCCCCGCGACGCGCGCCGGCCCGGCGTCGGGGCGCTCCCGCGCGATCTCGGTCGAGGCGGCCCGGGGACGAGGGACCGCGGTCACATCCGGCGCGGCGTCACGCACCGCGCCCTTTTACCGGCTCGGGCGCGCCAGCGTCTACGTGCGTCGACGTGCGATTCCACGTACGATTCCAGCCCTCCTGCGCCGGGCGTGTCGGCGAGCGCGGCGCGCCGTCGCCGAGCCGGCCCAGGCAGCGGCGGGTGAATCACGAAAAGGATGCGCAGCGGACGAACACTGTGTCGTTGCTCTCGAAGGGCGGGCGGCGTATACGACCGTGCCGCCTTGCCCCGAGAAACGGGCGCTCACGGCGGCGCGCGTTGGAGGAGCGAGAAGCGATGGTCGATGTTCGCATGCCACAGCTCGGCGAGAGCGTGCTCGAGGGGACCGTCTCGAGGTGGCTCGTGCGCGAGGGCGATTTCGTCAAGCGCGAGCAGCCGCTGCTCGAGGTTGCGACCGACAAGGCAGACACGGAGATCCCGGCGCCGACCGCCGGTCGCGTCACGCGGATCGCGGCGGCCGAGGGATCCGTCGTCGCCAAGGAGGGTCTGCTCTGCCAGATCGACGAGGCTGCGTCGGAGGCGCAGGGCGCAGCCGAGCAGCGCCCGCAGGCCGCGGCCGCGGCCAGCTCCCCGGCGCCGGCGCCCGCGCCCGCTCCGGGCAGCAACGGGCATGACGAGAGCGCCCGTCCGCTGTCGAGCCCGTCGACGAAGAAGCTGGCGCTCGAGGCGGGCGTCGATCTACGCGGCGTGCAGGGGACCGGCGAGCACGGCCGGATCACCCGCGACGACGTGATGCGCGCGGCCCACGGCGCGGCGGCCGAGCCGGCGCCGCCGGCGAGCGCGGCGCCCCCGCCCGCGGTCGCGGCGAGCCAGGCGGCCGAGCTGTCGCAGCTCATCCAGTCGAGCGGCGGGTTCGTGCCGCCGGTGCCCGGCGTCGGGTACGGCGCGTACAAGGTGCCGCCCTACACGCCCAGGCCGGGCGACAAGGTGGTGCCCTTCAGCCGGCGCCGCCGCATCACCGCCGACCACATGGTCTATTCCAAGGTGACCTCCCCGCACGTGGTGACGGTCGCCGAGGTCGACCTGCACGAGACGTCGAAGCTGCGCGACGCGCACAAGGACGAGTTCAAGAAGGCGGGTGTGTCGCTGACGTTCCTGTCCTTCATCTGCGCCGCGGCCGTCCGCGCGCTGCGCGAGCACCCGGAGTTCAACGCGCGCGTGCTCGAGAACTCGTACGTGGTGCTGCGCGACGTCAACCTCGGCGTGGCGGTGGACACGCCTGGCGGCCTCATCGTCCCGAGCATCAAGCACGCGGACGAGCTGTCGCTGCGCGGCATCGCGCGGAGCATCGACGAGCTGGCCGGGCGGGCGAAGTCGGGCAAGATCACCGCCGACGACCTGGCGAACACGACCTTCACGGTCTCCAACCCCGGCCTCAAGGGCAACCTGTTCGGCGGCGCGATCATCTCACAGCCGAACGTCGGCATCCTGCGGATGGGGGAGATCAAGAAGCGCGTCGTGGTGGTCACGAAGGACAAGGAGGACTCGATCGCGATCCATCCGGTCATGTTCCTCGCGCTGTCCTACGACCATCGCATCATCGACGGGGTGCTGGCGAACTCGTTCCTCTGGCGGGTCACCGACATCCTTTCACGCGGGGAGTTCGAGGTATGAGCGTGAAGAACGACGTGAAGGGGCTGCGGCCGCTGAGCGAGGTCGATCCGGAGATCGCCGAGCTGATCCGCCTGGAGGAGCGCCGCGAGGCGGACACGCTCCGGCTGATCGCCAGCGAGAACTACGTGTCTCGGGCGGTGCTCGAGGCGACCGGCTCGGTGCTGACGAACAAGTACTCCGAGGGCTACCCGCACAAGCGGTATTACGAGGGCCAGCAACAGATCGACGTGGTCGAGGAGCTCGCGCGCACGCGGGTGGCCAAGCTGTTCGGGGCCGACCACGTGAACGTGCAGCCCTACTCCGGGAGCCCGGCCAACCTGGCCGTCTACCTCGCGTTCGCGCAGGCGAACGACACGATCATGGGCCTCGGCCTGCCCGCGGGCGGGCACCTGACCCACGGCTGGTCGGTGAGCATCACCGGGAAGTACTTCAAGAGCGTCCCGTACGGGGTGCGCGAGAGCGATCACCGCATCGACATGGACCAGGTCCGCGACCTGGCGCGCGCCCACCGGCCGAAGCTCATCTGGTGCGGGACGACGGCGTACCCGCGCACGCTCGACTTCGCCGCGTTCCGGTCGATCGCCGACGAGGTCGGGGCGATCCTGGCGGCGGACATCGCGCACATCGCGGGGCTCGTGGCCGGCGGGGTGCACCCGTCGCCGGTGGGCATCGCCGACGTGGTGACGTCGACGACGCACAAGACGTTCCGGGGCCCGCGCGGCGCGATGATCCTCTGCAAGAAGGAGCACGCGAGCGCGATCGACAAGGCGGTGTTCCCGGGCCTCCAGGGCGGGCCGCACAACCACACGACCGCGGCCATCGCGGTCGCGGCGAAGGAGGCCTCGGAGGACGGGTTCCGGGCCTACGCGAAGCAGATCGTGGAGAACGCGCAGGCGCTCGGGCGCGCGCTGGAGTCGCGCGGCTTCCGGCTCATCACCGGCGGGACCGACAACCACCTGCTGCTGATCGACATGACCCCGAAGGGGATCGGCGGGAAGCCCTATGCGCAGGCGCTCGATCGCGCGGGCATCGTGGCCAACTACAACTCGATCCCGTTCGACCCGCGCAAGCCGTTCGATCCGTCGGGGCTCCGCATCGGCACGCCGGCGGTGACGTCGCGCGGCATGGGCGTCGCCGAGATGGAGCGCCTGGCGGCGTGGATGGATGACGTGGCGCAGAACATCAACGACGAGGCGCGCATCGCGCGCATCGCCGCCGAGGTCGCGGAGCTCTGCCGCGGCTTCCCGGCGCCCGGGATCCGCGTCTAACACCGATCGACGGAGCGAGCCCCCGAGGACGCCCGGAGAGAGCTCTCCCGGCGTCCTCGGCGCTTTCGGGGCGTCACTTCACGGCGAGCCCCGAGGACGTCCGGAGAGAGCTCTCCCGGCGTCCTCGGCGCTTTCGGGGCGTCACTTCACGTAGAGCTGCGCGGCGGCCACGCCCGAGCCGGCGGTGGCCTTGACGATGTACTTGGCGTTGATGCCCACGGGCAGCGACCAGCGGTAGCAATTGCCCCGGCCGCCGAGCGCGGCGTTCGCGCCGGTCAGGTTGTCCTGCGCCAGCACCGACGAGCCCATCGGGATGGGGGTCAGCGCGACGAGGCTGATGTCGAGCTCGGTGATCCCCGCGCCGACGCCGAGGATCGTGTAGCACTTGCCGGGCATCAGCTGGATCTGCTGCTCGAGGGTCTGTCCGGCGCTGAACTGGCCCGCGATCGGCCCGCCCTCCTTCGTCATGCCCGGCGCCTCGGTCGCGGCGAGGTTGTTCAGCGGGATGGTCGCGGCAGTGGCGAAGTTCGGGTCGATCGGCGACGCGCTGCCGGAGCTGCTCCCGCCGCCGCTCGGGGCGGGCTGCTGGCCGCCGGTCTGCTGGCCGCCGGTCTGGCCGGGGAACGGGAACGGCCACGGGAAGCCGCCGGGCTGCGCCGAGGTCGTCGGGGCGGGCTGCGTCGGCGCCGGCTGCGTCGGCGCCGGCTGCGTCGGCGCCGGCTGCGTCGGCGCCGGCTGCTGATAGCCGGGCTGCTGGTAGCCGGGCTGCTGATAGCCGGGTTGCTGATAACCGGGCTGCTGATAGCCGGGCTGCTGGTAGCCAGGCTGCTGGTAGCCGGGCTGCTGGTAGTAGCCGGGCGGGGGCTGGTTCGCGTAGCTCGGCGGCGGGGAGGCCTCTCGCTGTTGACAACCAGCAGCGAGGGCGGCGGTGAGGACCATGGCTGGCAGGACGCCCAACGTACGGAGCAAAAGAACCTCCTCGAATTCCGGCAGAACGCCGCGTTCAATCTCACTGACGGGCTCGCGACGCAACGGGTCGCTCGCGGGAGCTCCGCGGAGCGAGCCCCGAGGCCCGATCCATCGGGCTTCAGGGCCGTTCGCCGGATGTCGCTTTGGACGGGTCACGCCCTGGCTTTCATCGCGCCGGCCCGGCGGATTGATGCTGCTTCTGCCATGATTTCCAGCGTCACCGCCGCCGGGCTCGGCTGGCCGGGGCCCAAAAAGTGAGGTAGCCTACGTCATGACCGACCAAGGCTCCCGTGCGAAGCTCGATCGTCCCGGAGAGTTTTCGCGGTGGTTCCTGGAACGAGAGATGCTGGCGAGCGCCGGCATGGGGATCGCGGCCGACAGGGCGCGGCTGCACCTCGGGCGCGCGGTCACCTTCCTGGAGCAGGGGATGCTGCGCGAGTCGCTGGCGGAGGCGAACTCGGCCGCGTACCTCGACGACGCGATCCGGCCCGAGGCGCTCCTCGTCGCGCGCATGTGCGTCCTGCGCGAGCTCGTGGGCGGGTCCGGCTGAGCGGCGCGAGGGGCGCACGAGCAGGGCCGCCGCCGCGGGCGCGCCTGCGCTGGCCCGCCCGGGCGGACGCGCCTCGCTCGTAGCCCCCGGCCTCCTTCGGGTGTATGAGCGCCCGCGAGCGCAGCTGTCCGAACGAGGAGCCGCGGCGTGCGGCAGGGCTGTGCGCGAGGAGGCCGCAGATGACGGTGACGGGTAGGTCGTTGGGTTCAGCAGTGCTCTTGGCTCTCTCGGCGGCAGCGCTGGGCTGCGGCGGCGGCAGCAAGGAGTCGGAGTTCGCGGACGAGCCCCCGGACGCGGGGGCGCTGCCGCCCCCGCAGCCGACGGTGTCCGCCCCGCCCCCGGACACCGGCCTGCCCCCGGTCGCGGTGCCCACGGCGGCGCCCTGCGATGGAGTCCAGTCGCTGGCGATGACCACCATGTTCCAGGGCCGCGCCTCCGGCGAGGCGCCGAAGATGCAGCCGGAAGGGGCGCCGGTGTGCAACGTGGTCCCCGAGGGGCAGACGGCGTCGGGGCAGACCTTCATGCTCCAACCGGGCTATTGCTACACGTTCCTGGCGCAGGCGCTCCCCACCGTCACCGAGGTCGATCTCCAGCTGGAGCTCGATCTCAACGCCGGAGGTCAGCCGGGGCTCGCCGCGCTCAACCTGAAACCGGTGCTCGCGGTCGACTCGGACACCGGCCCGACAGCCGCCATCGGCGCCAAGCAGAGCTGCTACCAATGGCCGTTCCCCCTGCCGGCGACGGTGAAGCTGGTCGTCAAGGCGCGCACCGGCTCGGGTCCGGTGGCGGCGCAGGCCTACAGCCGCAAGAAATGACGTAGCGGCGGCGCGGGCGGCGCGGGCCGCCCCGCGCCGCCCGGCCCCGGGAGCCGGCGTCCGGCCGGCGCGCGGGGAGGCCCCGCCCCCGCCACGAACCCGAAGGGGGCCGGCGCGGGGCCATGGAGCAAGAACGGCCACGTCGCCGTGGCCGCCCTGCGCTCCGCTGGGAGATCCGGTTGCCTAGAGGAGCGCGTCCTTGATGGCCTTGATCGGCCGAGCGCGGACGGACTTGCTCGCCGGCTTCGCGGCGAAGGTCATCGGCTGCTTGGTAAACGGGTTGATCCCCTGGCGCGCCTTCGTCGCAGGGCGCTTGACCACCCGGAACTTCGCAAAGCCGGGGAGCGTGAACACGCCCGACTTCTTCAGCTCGCGATGACCGATCGAGATGAGGGACTCGAGAACGTTCTTCACCTGCTTGCGGCTCAGCTCATCACCGGCAGCTTCGGTGATGGCCTGGATCAGGCCGCTCTTGCTCAACGTCTTCTTCGCGCCGCCCCCGGCCGTCTTCTTAGTTGCCATGGCACTCTCCTCGGACATGAGCTCGCGCGCGACACCTCGCCGCGCACAGCCTTAGTGAACCTTACACACGACTCAGGACAAAAAAAGACAAAAATGCGGGGAGAAATCGCGATTTCTGAGAACGGGCATCGCGCGGACCCCTGAAAGGCCGCGCCGGAGCGGCGCGCCTGAGGGGGAACGCGCCGCCGGGAGGGCCGGCGGCGCGGCGCCGCCGCGGGCCGGAGAGAGGCACGAAAGCCGCAAAATACCGCTGGAATCGGGCGCGCCGGCGCGCGCCGCGGCCGCCGCGCCGCCTGGGGCGGCCGCGAGGGCGGCCGCCGCGACCGGGGCATACCTGACGAGACGCGCGGGAGGGGGGTTTAGCCGGCGCGCAGCTCGTCGAGGAGCGCCCGGGCCGCCTCGAGCGACCCGTCCTCGGAGACGGACTTGTCGAGCATCAGGCGCGCTTTGCGGCGGTCGCCGGCGGCGAGCGCCATCGCCCCGAGGTGGTAATAGGCGAGCGCGCGCGCGGCGAGCGTGGTGCCGCCCTCGCCGGGCTCGGGGGCAATCTTCATCAGGGTGACCGCGCGGTAGGCGCGCGCGGCGATGTCCTGCTCCCCCAGCCCGAGCGCGCTCTCGCCGAGCGCCATGGCGAGCTCGCCGTTCTGAGGGTCGTTCTCGAGCGCCCTCGAGAGCGCGGTGAGCGACTCGCGCGGATTCCCCTCGGCGTCCTCGATCCGCGCGAGGCGGTGGTAGACGGCGCCGAGGAGCCGCGAGCGGCGCCCCTTGCTGGCGACGATGAGCTCCGAGGTGACCGCCCGCGCCTCCTTGGGGCTGCCCGCGGCCGTCAGGGCGTCGACGAGCAGGAGGGCGACCTCCTGGTCCTCCGGGCGGAGGGAGCGCGCCTCCCGGAGCACCGGGGCCGCCTGCGCCGCGTCGCCGACCTCGAGGAGCAGGCGGCCGGCCTTGACGAGCAACGCGAAGCGGCCGGCCACGTCGGAGGCGGCCGCCGCCTCCTCCAGCGTGATCGCGGCGAGCTCGCGGCTCGCGCCGATCTCGGCGTAGAGCGCGCGCAGGCGATCGCGGATCTCGGCGTTGCCGGGCGCGGCGCGGCGCGCGCGCTCGAGCCCGCCGCGGGCGTCGCTCAGGTGGCCGGCGCGCGCGCAGGCGCCGGCCAGGCGGAGCGCGGTGGCGACGAGCGCGTCGCCCTCCTCGAGCGCGATGAGCCGGCGGTAGACGGCGCTCGCGGCGTCCCACCGCTCGGCCGATTCTTCGAGGCCGGCGAGCGCCTTGAGCGCCGCGCGATCCTTGGAGTCGGCGTGGAGCAGGTCGCCGAGGTGGGCGCGCGCGCGCTCGAGATCGCCGGAGCGCGCGAGGATCTCGGCGAGGCGCAGCCGGAGCGCGCGGGGCGAGGCGGCCCCCGCCGCCTCCGGCGCGGGCTCGGACGGCGCGGGCTCGGCCTCGGCGGGCCGCGCCGCCGCGCGCGCGAGCGCCCGCTCGAGCTCGGCGACGAGCTCGCGCGCGTACTCGGCGCCGCCGAGCGCGTAGGCGCGCTCGAGATCGCCGAGCGCGCGGTCGTCCTGCCCGAGCGCCCCGTGGACCTCGGCCCGCGCGCGGTAGAGCCACGGGTCGTCCGGGCTCGCCTCGAGCGTCGCCGTGAGCGCGCGGGCCGCGCGGGCGTGGTCGGACGACGCGCCGCACGCGTCGATGAGCGCGAGCAGGACGTCGCGATCCCCGGGGGCGATGCCGAGGGCGCGCTCGAGGAGCTCGGCCGCGGCCGCGGCGTCGCCCGCGCGGTCGCGGAGGATCTCGGCGGCGCGGCAGAGCGACGCGACGCGCGCCTCGTCGGCGCCGGCGACGCGCGCGGTGAGCACGTGCAGCTCGGCGAGCGCGTGCCAGGCCTCGCGGGCCGCGTAGCGCGACGCGAGCTCCTCGCGGAGCCGGTCGCTCGCGGGGCAGACCGCGTAGCCGGCCTTGAGGGCGGCCTCGGCGGCGGCGTCGTCGCCGCGCGCGCCGTGCAGCTCCGAGAGCTCCAGCGCGATCTGCGCCGCCTCGTCGGCCTGCTCGATGCGCAGGAGCTTCTCGAGCGCGTCGGCGAGATCGTCCGCGCTGTCGCGCTTGCGGCTGAGGCGCACGAGGGCGCGCAGGACGTCGCGGTTCGTGGCGTCCCAGTCGACGGCCCCGAGGTAGACGTCGCGCGCGCCGCGATCGTCGCCGCGCTGCTCGAGGAGGGCGCCGAGGCGCATCGAGATCGACGCGATCGAGGCGACGTCCGCGCGGTCCTTCGCGGCGTCGAGCTGCAGCGCGAAGAGCTCGCCGAGCTCCTCGGTGCGGCCGGCCTCCTCGAGCATCGTGGCGAGGAGGATGGCGGCCTCCACCTGGGTCGGGTCCTCGTCGAGGATGTCGCGGAGCAGGAGCGCCGCCTGGGCCGGCGACTCCCGCGCGAGGAGGCGCGCGCGCTCCAGGCGCAGCGCGCAGCGCTCGGAGAGGTCGTCGACGAGGGGGACGGTCTCCTCGAGCAGCGTCGAGAGGCGCGCGGCGTCGCCGCTCCGGCGGTACACGCCGGCGAGCGGCATCCAGATCTCGCGCTCGGCGGGCTCGCGGGCGCGGAGCTCCTCGTAGAGGCGCGCGGCGCGGGCGAGGTCGTCGAGCGGACCCGCGGCGAGCTCCGCGGCGTGCAGGAGCAGCGCGCGCTCGTCCTCGGGCGCCGAGGCGCGCGCGGCGCGCTCGCTCAGCCACGCGGCGGCCGCGAGATCGCCGGCCTCCTCGCGGAGCTCGGCCAGCGCGACGAGCGCCCACGCGGCGCCGGGCGGGTCGGACGAGGGCGCCGCGCCGGCGCCGACGATGCGCAGCAGGATCGACTCGGCCAGCTCGCGGTCGCCGAGCGCGCGGGCGGTGCGGACCGCCTCTTCGAGGACGCCCGGGCCCTCGATCTCGGCGAGCAGGAGCAGCGCGTCCACGAGGGCGCGCGGGCGCCCGCTCTGCCGGGCGAGGCGCTCGAAGAGGCGGATCGCGCGCGGGTTCCTCGGATCCGCGCGGAGCGCGTCCCGCAGGATCGCCTCGGCGCGGTCCGGATCGGCGGAGAGCTCGAGCGCCTCCTCGAGGAGGGAGATCGCTGGATCGACCTCGGCCGGGTCCGACGCGAGCAGCGCGGCCAGGCGGTACCGCGGCTCGGCGCGGTCCGGGCGGCCCGCGGGGGCGGCCTGCGCGTCGTCCGCGCGCGGGTCAGCGGCGCGCGCGGCGTCGGCGTGGGCGATGCGCTTGCGGAGGACGTCGGCCTGCGCCAGGCGGTCGCCGAGGCGCTCGTAGATGGCCCCGAGGGAGCGCCACAGCTGCTCGAGGTCGGCGCCCACCTCGCGCCCGGCCGAGGGCCCGCCGGCCGCGATCTTCGCCTCGGCGCGGCGGTAGACGGCCGCGGCGCGCTCCTGGCCGTCCGGCGCGAGCTCGAGGGCGCGGGCGAAGCGGAGCAGGAGCGCGACCTCGTGCGGCTCGGAGGCCGCCCGCGCGCAGAGCCGCTCGACGAGCTCGAGGTACCGGTGCGTCTGGCCGAGACGGCGCGCGAGCTCGAGGGCGGCGTCGTGGGCGGGGCCGGCGCCCGGCGCGAGATCCAGGGCGCGCAGGCGGGCCGCGAGCGCGGGCTCGGGGCGATCGAGCGGCCCCTCGTAGAGCGACGCGAGCTCGCCGAGCGCGGCGGCGGCGTCCTCGGCGGGCTCGAGGGCCGGGCCGGCGAGCCGCGCCTCGAGCGCGCGGGCGAGCAGGTCGTGGCGCCCGCGGGCGCGCAGCGCGGCGAGGAGCTTCTCGTGCTCGGCGTCGCTCTCGCGCGCCGCCTCGAAGGCGGACTCGACGTACTCGATCTCGCGATCGGACGCGCCCTGCCGCCGCGCGATCTCGCCGAGCGCGAGGAGGACCTCGGCCCGGCTGAACGAGGTCGCCGTCGGGAGGGCCACGCTGGAGCGCGTCGGCGGCATCGTGCTCCGCCGCGCGCCGGCGAACCCCTCGCCGCCCTCGTCGCGGGGCCGGCGCGCGACGAGCAGCAGTGCGCGGTAGGCGCGGTGCGCGCGCTCGAGCTGGCCGTCCTCGAGGGCGAGGCCGGCGAGGCCGTGGAGCGCGTCCGGGTGCGCGGGGTCGACGCGCAGCGCGAGGTCGAACTCCGCCATCGCGCGGGCGCGGTCGCCCGCGGCGAGGGCGACGCGGGCGAGCTCGTAGTGGACGAACGCGCGCTCCTTCGGGCGGCGGCTGCCGAAGTCGGCGACGATCGCGCGCAGGGCCGCGGTCGCGTCGTCGGTCCTGCCCGCGGCGGAGAGGGCGCGGCTCCGCGCGAGGCGCAGCGAGAGGTCGTCGGGGGCGAGGACGATGGCGTCGTCGAACAGCGGGATCGCGGCGGCCGGCGCGCTCGCGCGCGTGAGGTAGAGATCCGCGGCCTCGCGGAGGAGCGAGAGCCGGGCCGGCGCCTCGTCGGCGCGCGCGGCGTCGCCGGCGATGAGCTCGGCCAGCGAGCCCCACGCGCCCGAGGCGCGGTAGAGGTACGCGAGCCGCTCGCGGAGCGGCGCGGGTTGGGCGGCGCGCGGCGCCGCTCGCTCGAGGGCGGCGCGGGCGCGATCGGGCTCGCCGGCGGCGAGGTACGCGTCCGCGAGGCGCAGCGCGGCCTGGTGGAGCTCCTCGGCCGGCGCGCCCGCGCAGAGCCGCTCGAGCGCCTCGGCGGCCGCCGCGTGCTCGCCGCGGCGCGCGAGCAGCCGGGCGAGGGCGTCGAGCGCCTCGACCGAGCCGATCTCCGCGGCGCGGCCGTAGCTCGCGATCGCGCGCTCGGGCTCGTTGAGCTCGTGCTCGGCGAGGGACGCCGCCTGGAGCCAGAGCTCGGCCGCCGCCGGCCCGGCGCCCTCCGCCTCGCGCGCGGACGCCTGCTCCTCGCGGAGCAGCATGAGCTCGCGGTGCAGCCCGCCCGCCTCAAGCAGCGCGGCGAGCTTGTCGATCGACGCGGCGTGCCCCGGGCGCTCGGCGAGGTTCTTGCGGAGCAGCGCGATCGCGTCGGCGGCGCGCGGGGTCTCCGCGAGGAGCTCGGCGGCGTCGTACCGGAGCGCGACGCGGCGCTCGGCGTCGCCCGAGACCTCGATCTGCCGCTCGCGCAGGCGCACGAGCTCCTCGTACCGGGAGGCCTCCCGGAGGAGCGCCGCGAGGCTCTCGCCGACCGGCTCGTCCGCCGGATCGTCGTCGAAGAGCCCGCCGTAGAGGGCGATCGCCTCCTCGGGCTCCGCCGCCTCGGCCGCGGTCCGCAGGAGCCGGCGCTGCTCGCTCGACGCGAGCGGGAGCGCGGCGCCGCGCCGGCAGAGCGCGACGATCTGCGGCCTGTCGCCGGCGTCCGCGAGCATGGCGACGAGCGCGTCGATCGCCCAGAGCGCGGCGCGCGACGGGGGCCACGCGCCGGGGACCGGAGGCTGCCCCTCCTCGTCGCCGAGGCGCCGCACGGCGATCTCGAGGAGCTCCGCGGCGATGTCGCGGGCCCGGGCGGCGTCGCCCGCGTCGCGCGCGGTCTCGACGGCCTCGCGGTAGAGGGCGAGGTCGTGCCCGGTCGACGCCGCGAGCCGGAGCAGGGTCGGGACGAGCGAGGGCCCGCGCCGGTGCCGCAGGAGCTCCGCGAGATCGAGCAGGATGGCGCTGTTCGTGGGGTCGTGGAGGAGCGCCCGCTCGAACGCGCGCTCGGCCGCGTCGGCGTCGGCGCGCGCGTCGCGGTGCCAGCGGCCGACGCGGAAGGTGAGGTCGCGGAGCGTGGCAGGAGGCACGTCGCCGCGGCGCTCGAGCTCGGGGAGCGCGTCGGCGATCGTGTGCCAGCGGCCCGCGAGGTCGGTGAGCCGCAGGAGGCCCTCGGGCTGCCCCTCGCCGGGCGACAGGAGGAACGCGCGGAAGGCGAGCTCGAAGGCGCCCTCCCGGTCGCCGCCGCGCTCCTCGAGCAGCGCCGCGGAGGCCTTCAGGATGGCGACCCGCTCGACGTCCGTCTCGGCGGCGGCGAGCCGCGGCTCGAGCAGCGCGACCTCGGCGCGCCAGTCGTCCGCGGCGGCGCAGATCTCGAGCAGCGCGCCCACCGCGGCGACCAGCGCGCGGCGGTGCTCGGTCGACGCCGGATCGACGCGGCGGAGCAGCTCTTCGAGCCCCGCGCGCGCCGTGGACGACCCGCGCGCGGTCCCCTCCCCGCCCTCGCCACCCTCGCCGCGCTCGCCGCGCGCGGCCCGCTCGGCCTCGTGCGCGCGGCGGTAGCCCTCGACGGCGCGCTCCCACGCGAGCGTTCGATCGCGGTGCGCGTCGCCGAGGCGGCGGAAGAGCTCCGCGCTGCGCGCCGCGCCGGCCCCGCCGGGGAGCGCGCGGGCCGCGGACGCCTCGACCTCGAGCAGCGCGACGAGGTCGCCCCAGCGCTCGGCGCGCGTGTAGAGCGCGGCGAGCGCGTCCCCGCTCTCGGGATCGGGCGCGAGCTCCTCGCGGATGCGGCGCCAGGTGGCGATCGCCTGCTCTGCGTCGCCGAGCTCGCGCTCGAAGAGCCGCGCGACCCGCCCGAGATCGCGCCGGCCGCCCGCGCCGCCGCGCACGGCCGCGCGGCGCTCCAGCACGGCCGTGAGCTCCCGGTAGCGCCCGCCCTCCTCGAGGATGGCGGCGAGCCCGTCGAGCGCCTCGAGGTCCTGCCGATCGTCGGCGAGGCGCGCCGAGTACGCGGCGATCGCCCGCGCCTCGTCGTGGAGCCGCGACCCGGCGAGCCGCGCGAGCTCGCCGAGGGCCTCGCGCCGCGCCGCCGGGTCGGCCTCGAGCGCGGCGAGCGTGTCGAGCACGTCGCACCGCTCGGCGACGCGGTCGCCCTCGGCGAAGAGCCGGTCGAGCGCGCGGGCCGCGTCGCGCGCGGCCGCGGCGTCGCCGTGGCGCTCGGCCAGCGAGAAGAGCCGGCGGAAGAGCGCGATCGCGCCGTCCGCGTCGCGGAGCCGGTCGCGGCGGAGGAGCGCGGCGTCGCGGACGAGCGCGAGCGCCTGCTGCGGGCCCTCGGCGCGCGGCTCGGCCGCGGCGAGGACCTCGGCCAGGCGGTCGTGCCGGCCGAGCCGCTCGGCGAGCTCGGCGAGCTCGGCGCGATCGCCGGGGTCCGACGGCCTGAGCTCGATGAGCTCGGCGAGCCGCGCGAACGCGCCCGGCTCGTCGCCGAGGGCGTCGCGGCGGAGCCGCACGATCTCGCGCAAGAGCGCCGGGCGGTCGTCCACGTCGGCGCCCTCGATCTGGATCTCCAGCACGCGCACGAGGTCCTCCGGCCGCCCCTCCTCGCGGTAGCGCCGCGCGAGCAGGACGGCCGACCGCTGCCGCGCCGCGCGCGCGGCGAGCGCGCCCGCCTCGCCGGCGGGCGCCTCCTCGGGCGGGATCGCCGCGAGGACGCGCTCGAGCAGCGCGAAGGCGGCGCCGGGCGCGCCGGGCGCGCGGGACGAGAGCCACGCGTCGAGGAGCTGCTCGATCACGGGGAGCGCCGACGCGGCGTCGCCGACCCCCTCGATCCAGAGGAGCGCGACGCGCTCGCGGAGCCGCTCCGCGGCCTCGCCGGAGAGCCTCGGCAGCTCGGCCGTCAGGAGATCGATGAGCGGCCGATGCCTGCCGTGGCGCTCGTAGAGCCGCTCGAGCGCGGCGCGGGTGCGCGCGTCGTCCTGGAGCGGCAGGAGCTGCTCGAGGTAGCGCATCGTGCGCTCGCCGTCGCCCGCGAGATCGCGCGCCACGGCCGCGGCGTCCTCCAGGAGGAAGATGCGCTCGTCGGGCGCCGAGGTGCGATCGAGCATCGCGTCGTAGAGCGCGAAGAGGTCCTCCCAGCGCTCGGCCGCGTTGTAGGCGAGCTTCAGCCGCTCGAAGCCCCAGAGCGAGCCCGGCACGAGCTCCACGAGCCGGCGGAGCAGCGCGAGGGCGGCCTCCGGCGCGTCGAACCACTCCTCGTGGTGCTCGACGGCGCGCCGGCCGATCTCCTCGACGACGTCGGGCGGGAGCGCCGCGCCCGCGTCGCCGAGCGCCGCGGCGTGCGCGGCCGCGACGCGCTCGGGCTGCTTCGCCCGGCGGCCGAGCTCCTCGAGCCGATCCCAGAGGTCGAGCTCGCCCGGCAGCTCGGAGACCGCGCGCAGGGCGACCTCGAGGCCCCGCGCGGCGTCGCCCTCGTGGAGATCGAGCAGGCGCTCGAACCAGCCGCGGCGGACGGCGGCGCGCTGCGCGGACGCCAGGCTGCCCCCGTCCAGCGCTGCGCGCGGCGCGCCCGGCGCGGCGCTCGCCTCCGACGGCGGGCGCGGCGCGGGCGAGCTCGCGAGCAGCGTCTCGAGCAGCGCGACGCGCGCCTCGGGGTCGTCGAGCGCGTCACACGCCCGCTCGAGCAAGAGCGCGGCGCGCGCCTGCGTCTCGGGCCGCCCCAGCGCGCACTCGGCGATCTCGAGCACCGCGGGCTCGACGATCCCGGCCTCGATCGCGGGCGCGACGGCGTCGAGCGCCTCCGCCGGCCGATCCAGCCGATCGAGCAGGAGCGTCGCGAGCTCGACGTCGAGCGCCACGCGCGCGCTGCCCTCGCTGCGATCGCGGCGCATCGCGAGCACCTCCGCCGCGCCCTCGTCGTCGCCGAGCTCGGCGAGGAGGCGCCCCCGCGCCGCGAGCGCGTCGTCGTTCTCGGGATCCGCCTCGAGCAGCCGGGCGTAGAGCGCCGCGGCCGCCGCGCGCTCGCCGATCTCCTCCTCCCACGCGGCCCACGCGGCGAGCGCCCGCTGGCGCTCGCCCTCGCGCGAGCGCTCCATGAGGAGCGTGAAGAGCCAGCGCCGGTCCACGCGGCGCGCGAGCGTGTCCGGGCTCTGCGCGAGGAACGCGCGGAACGCCTCCAGCGCGGCGGGATCGAGCGCGCCCTGCGCGGCGTCGCCGCCCTCGGGCGGCGAGAGCAGCCGCCGGTAGACGGACGCGGCGTCGTCCTGCCGGTCGGGATCGGCGGCGAGCACCCGCGCGAGCGCGGCGTCGATCGCGCGGAGCCGGGCCGCGGCCGGCTTGCCGGCGGGCGCGCTCCGCTCCCCCTCGCTCCCCTCCCCCTCGCCCCTCATGCGATCGCGGAGCTCGAGCGCGGCGTCGACGAAGCGCGACGTCGCGCGCGCCCGGATCGCCGCGTCCTCGAGCGCCGCGAGCGCGGCGAGCGCCTCGTCGTCGCCCTCCGCGGTGTCGAGCAGGACCTCGCAGACCGCGGCGAGCCGCTCCCAGGCCCCCTGCCCGCGGTAGAGCGCGGCGAGGCGCCCGGCGGCGTCACGGTGCTTCGGCGCGACGGAGAGCACGCGCTCGTAGAGCTTCTGCGCCCGCTCCGGATCCGCGATCGGCCCCTCGGCGAGCGCGGCGGCGCGCAGCCAGGCCGCCACCGCGGCGTCGAGATCGCCCGGGGCGGCGTCCGCGCCGGACGCGCCGCCGATCCCGAACGCCGACAGCTCGCCGAGCCGCTCCAGCCAGAGCGCCTCGTCCTGCGGATCGCCCGAGGCGGCGACCCGCCGCTCGAGCACCTCGCGGAGCAGCGCCGCGTCGCCG
Source organism: Sorangium sp. So ce836 (assembly GCF_028553905.1). NCBI lineage: Bacteria > Pseudomonadati > Myxococcota > Polyangiales > Polyangiaceae > Sorangium > Sorangium sp. So ce836. The sequence goes on from NZ_CP102233.1 coordinate 10,935,553, forward strand.
GCCGACAGCGCGAGCGCCTCCATCGCGGAGAGCGCCGCGTCGGAGAGCGCCGCGCCGCCCGACAGGATCGCGCGGTAATGCGCGACCGCGCTCGGCACCTTCCCGCCCTTCGCCGCCGCCTCGGCCATGCGCAGCTCGCGCCCGACGCGCTCGTCGGGCGGGGCGCTCGGGAGCCGCTCGGCCAGCGCGTCGTAGAGCGCGTCCCACGCGCCGCCCGCCGCGTACGTCTCCAGGAGCGCCTCGTACGCAGCGTCGTCGCCCGGGTCGTCCTCGATCGCGGCGCGGTACGTCTCGGCCGCCCCGGCGAGGTCGCCGACGTCGCGGCGCTGGATCGTGCCGATCGCGTGCAGGAGCTCGCGCCGCCGCGCGGGCGGGCACGGCTGCGCGAGCGCCTCGCGGTAGAGGGCGAGCCGCTCCTCGGGGCTGCCCTGCTCGCGCAGGAGCGCGTCCACCCGCGCGATGAGCTCGCGCGACGACGGCTCGAAGGCGAGCGCCCGCCGGTAGAGCGCGAGCGCCTGCGTCACGTCGCCGCTCGCGAGCAGCGCCTCGCCCGCCCGCCGCGCGAGGTGCGACAGCGGCGCGCTGTCCACCGCGCGCTCCCCGAGCGCGCCGGCGAGCGTCGGCGCGCGCCGCGCGGACTCGCTTCCGTGCTCGGTCAGCCGCTCGACCTCGGCGACCCACCGGGCGATGCGCTCCGGCGCGGACGCGGTCGCGATCGAGAGCCCGCGCGCCGCCAGGTCGAGCGCCTTCTTCGGGTCCCGGAGCTCGCGCTCGGCGACCGCGGCCGCCTCCTCGAGCGCAGCGAGCCGGCCCGACGCGTCGGCCGGCGCCGGCGCGGCCGCGCCCGGGGCCCACGCGACGGGCGCGATCTCCGCCCGGGTCTCGAGCACGCGCACGAGGAGCTGCGCCGCGCCGTCCCCGCGCGCGATCGGCTCCAGCACCGCGCAGGCCGCGAGCCGCTGCTCGTCGGTCAAGACGAGGTGGGCGCTCTGCCGCGACGGGGTGGGCTCCGCCCCGCCGGCGCCGCTCGCCGGGGGCGGGCCGAGCATCTTCTCGACCGCGAGCCGGCTCGGTCGATCCGTCGGATCGAGCGCGAGCGCCTCGCGGTACGCGGCGATCGCGCCGGCCGGATCGTCGAGCCGCGCCATGCGGATCGCGCCGATGCGGGCGAGGACCGAGGCGCGCTCCTGCCCGGCCGCGAGCTCGGCCTCGGCCTCGAGGAGCGCCTCGAGCTCGGCCCAGCGCCGCTCCTGCTCGAGCAGCGGGAGGAGCCGCGCGTGCGCCTCGCGCGACGGCCCGAACGCCGCGAGGTAGCGGCGCCAGGCGGCGATGGCGGCCGGCAGGTCGGCGAGCCGGGTGCGCAGCTCGGCCGCGCGGAAGGCGAGGTCCCGCGCCGCGCGGCGGTCCGCCTCGGCCTCGGCGCGCCGCTCGAGGACCCACGCGAGCCCCTCGTGCGCGGCGGTGGCCTCGTACAGCCGCTCGAGCGCGGCGAGGGCGCGCGCCTCGCGCGAGGAGCCCGCCTCCGCGAGCTTGCGGTACGCCGCGATCGCGCCCGCCGGGTCGTTGAGCTCCTCCTCGTAGAGGCGCGCGAGCCGCTCCGCCGCGGCCTCGCGCGCCTCGGCCTCCGGCTCGGCCTCGGCGAGCCGCTCGAGCGCGCCGGCGAGCCCGCGCGCGTCGCGCTCGCGCTCGCAGAGCTTCGCGAGCCCGCGGGCCGCGCGCCGCACGGCCGCGGCGTCGGGCTCGCCGTCGAGCGCCTGCTGGAACGCCGCGCGCGCCTTCCGGACGTCCCCGAGGCCCTCGTACAGCTCGCCGAGGTCGGCGGCGATGTGCGCCCGGAGCGGCTTGTCCTTGGCGCCGGACGCCGCGCGTACGAGCACGCGCGCCGCGTCGGCGCGGCGGTCGAGCACCGACGCGAGCTGGAGGAAGCGGTCGCGCACGGCCTCGTCCGAGGGGTCGACCGCGAGGATCTGCTCCGACAGCGCGAACGCCGCCGCGAGGTCGCCGAGCCTCTGGAACTGCAGCTCGACGAGCCGCTTCTGCACCTCGACGCGGCGCGGCCCGCGGAGGTTCTCGATCTGGAGGGCCATCATCCGCGCCGCTTCCTGCGGCCTCCCGCGGCGCGCGTGGGCGGCCTCGAGCGCCGCGGCGGCGCGCACGACGGCCGTCTTGCGCCCGAGCAGGGCCTCCGCCGCCCGGTAGGCGGCCTCGTGGCTCGGGTTCAGCGCGAGCACCTCCTCGACGTGCGGCAGGGCTCGCTCGATCTCCTTGAGCGGACCGCTGTAGAGGTCGATGAGCCGCGAGCGGATCTCGAGCGCGTCGGCCGGCGGCGGCTCCGTGGTGAGCGCCGGCTCGAGCATCCTCGCGATCTCCTGGAGCCGCCCGGCGCGCGCGTAGCGCTCCTCGAGCGCCCAGCGCGCCGAGGCGTCGCCGGGGTCGATCCGGAGGATCTGCTGGAGCAGCTTGACCGCGCGCTCCTCCTCCTTTCCGCTGACCTCGACGAGCGCGAAGGCGCGGCGGAGCAGCGCGAGCTGCTCGGCGCGCTCCGCGCGGTAGCCCGCGGCGAGGGCGTAGAGGTCCGCGAGCTTCGGCGGCTCGTTCGCCTCCACGAGGATGCGCTCGAGGCGCAGGAAGGCCTCCGGGTGCGAGGGCAGGACGGAGAGCGCGCGCTCGAGGTAGGGGCGAGCGCCGCCGGGGTCGCTGAAGAAGTCGGCGAGGAACTCGGCGGCGTGGACGAGGACCTCGGCCTGGGCGGCCTGCGGGAGCATCCCGAAGCGCCGCTCGCTGGCGAAGCGCTCGTACGCGAACGCGAGCTCGGAGAACCTGTCGTGGCGCGCAGCGGACTCGTGGAGCTTCGCCCACAGCTCGGGGTGCGGGCTCCCCTTCGCCGCGGCGGCCACGAGCACGTCGAGCGCGGCCGCTTCGTTGTCGATCCCCTGCTCGAGCGCGGCTTCGAGGTTATCGATACGGAAAGAGACGCGCGCGCCCTTCGTGTCCTGCTGCATGTTGGATCCGGACCTCGGCTGGCGATGGGGCAGCAGGCCGGCGTGCCGGCGCTGCCCGCGAACCTGCGCCCGCAGTGCGCTGCGGAGCGTCGCCCAAGGTAACAGGAGCGTTTCCCAAATGGGCTCGGCGATCGGGGGCCCGGCGACGGCGGTGGAGAATGGCCCGGGCAGTGGCGCTGAGATGCGGTGAGGCGGGTGGGGCCGACCGCGCCTGCTCCGGCCGGCGGGCGCGACGGCAAGGCGCCTGCGCGCCGGCCCCTCGTCGGCGCGGCCTGAAGCGCGCCGACGGCGGGCGCGCGCTCGGGGTGGTGCGTTGTCCGCTCACCGGCGCTCGGGTAGGCGCATCGCCTCCGTCTCGCCACCTCGGGCGCCGGCGCCGCCCGGCCGAGCGGCGATCGCGCCCGCCGCCCAGCGCTGCTGTTTGCGTCGGTGTCGCCCGCCCAACTCCCTCCTTCGACAGCCTCTCACCCTCGTGGCCGGGCAATCGCCGTGTCCGCTCCCGGACAGCCGCGGATCGCCGGGCGGCGAGTTGTGATAGTGCTCGTCCTTCCCGGGGGGGAGAAAGACAGCACCATGTCGGAGTCGAAGCTCGCCGCGCCGCAGATGGTCATCGATAGCCGGATGCTCTACTCGAGCTGGATACCCGCCGATCCGGAGGCCGCGGCGGCGCTCTTGCCGAGCGGGCTCAGGCCGGCCGAGAACAGGGCCATTTACATGAACCAGTACGTGGTCGACAAGCCGGAGCAGACGTCCGGCTTCGGAGCGTATTCGCTCACCTACCTGGGGCTCGATCTCGCGGGTCACACCACGCCGGACGGCGCGAGCCCGGCCCGCTTCTTCACGCACTACTTCAACTCATCCGACGTGGTGCGCCGGTACGTGAGCGAGCGCGGCGTGCCGGCGTCGCCGGGGTCGACGACCCTGGAGGTGCACGGCAAGGAGCTCGTGGCGACGACCTCGGTGGACGGCGTGCCCATCATCCGGACGCGGGCGCACGTCGGCCACAAGATCGGCGTGGTCGCGCGCGGCCACCTCACCTACGTGACGAAGATCGGAGATCGGCTCTTCGCCGGCAACTACCCCTACATCGCGGACATGGCCGACCCGTACGAGCTCCTGTCCGTCGAGTTCCTCGCGAAGGATCACCCGGTGTATGCGCTCCGGCCCGGGAGCCCGATCCAGGTGGTGAAGAGCGCCTCGTGGTACTCGCCCCGCGACTCGTTCGTGTATCCGGGCGGCGAGCGCGAGCTCGTCTGACGGCCGGCGCTCCGGGCCTCTCCCGGGGTCCGGAGCGCGTCCCCCGGCGTCTTCCTCTCCCTGTCCACGGGAGGTCTCCACGGGCTGCCGCCTCCGTGGAACCAGGGACGAACTCGGGCGACGCGCCGCTCGGCCGCATCGGATACAGCGATCCAGAGAGAAAGACGCCAAGGACGCCAGGAGAGCCCAGAAGTTCTCTTCCTGGCGTCCTTGGCGCCTCGGCGGTCCATCTCCTTCTCCTCCGAGCCCCGGAGCGCCGTCCGCGGTGATCGGAGGCTCTCCAGCGAACGAGGAGCCCTGTGCCCATCCTGCCCGCCCGGCCGGCGCGGTCCGGAGGACAGCCCGGGAGGGTGGATCTCATGGGATATCGTCAGAGCGACCGAGCAGGAAGGCGGGAAGCTCGGAAGACGAATGAATCCCATGCGCGCCCGCCCCGCCGCGCCGGGCGCGCGCGGTCCCATCGTGCACAACGAGGCCGCCGGTACGTCGGTTGCTCCCGAGCCCCACCGCGGCCGAGGCGGCCGCTCGTACAAGGGAGAGAACGAATGAACCGACTGATTCGATTCGGAGCACTCTCGGCCTTCCTGTCGCTCGTCCTCTGGGGCGGCAAGGACGTGGCGGCCGCTCCGATACCCGCCGATGTGAGCAGCAAGCACCTCAAGGACCTCACGACCGCCGACGTCGAGTCCACGTGCCAGTCGCTCGCGCCGAGCCTCGAGCTCTCCAAGCAGGATACCTGCGAGTTCGTCGGCATGCTGTGGTCCACGGTCGGGCAGGCGTGCGAGGCGGTGATGCAGAAATGCATGTCCGAGACCCAGCAGCCGCGGGCGGACGAGGCCGCGGACCCCCCGCCGAGCTGCCTGCCGCCGGCCGACGCGCGCGCGGGCTGCACCGCGACCGTGGCCGAGTACCAGGCGTGCCTGCTCGCGCACGTCGCGAAGATCCGGGCGCTCACGTGCGCTTCCCCTGCGAGCGAGCTGCAGACGACCATCCCGGAGTGCGATCTCATCGTGCAGAAGTGCCCGGATCTCGACGGCTCCGACGAGGGAGACGGCCAGGGCGCCAGTCAGCCCTGACGCCGTCGCGCGGAACGCCCCGCGGGCCGCCGCCGGCCCCTGGCCGCGCGCGGGGCGCTCCACGCGCGGGCGCGCGCCGAAAAAACGCGCGACATGGCTCGCGCAACAGCCCCGAAAACTTGGCGCAACGGGCGCCCGGCCACCCTCGCCTCTGCTCCCCAAGAGCCGGAGGAAGGGTCGCACCATGACGTGGCTTGTTCGACTGGTCGGGCTCGTGACGCTGCTGCTGCTCGGCGCCGCGTGCGGAAAGGGGTCGGCGGACGGCGCGAACGACGACGCTGCGCAGGCCGGGGCGCCCGCGGGCGCGCTCCCCGCGCCGAAGCCCGCCGGCGCTCCGCTGCGCATCGCCTACAGCGACTGGCCCGGGTGGGTCGCCTGGGAGATCGGCATCCAGAAGGGATGGTTCAAGGAGGCCGGCGTCGAGGTCGACTTCACGTGGTTCGAGTACGTGCCCTCGATGGAGGCCTACTCCGCCGGCAAGGTCGACGCGGTGTGCGTCACGAACGGCGACGCGCTCGTCACCGGCAACGGCGGCGCGCCGAGCGTCGCCATCCTCGTCAACGATTACAGCAGCGGCAACGACATGGTGGTCGCGAGGCCCGGAATCACCGCCGTCGCCGCGCTCAAGGGCAAGAAGGTCGGCGTCGAGGTCGGCTTCGTCGGCCACCTCCTGCTCCTGAACGCGCTCAGGTCCGCGGGCCTCACCGAGAAGGACGTCCAGATCGTCAATGTGCCGACGGACCAGACGCCGCAGACCCTGAAATCCGGCGGCGTCGACGCCATCGTCGCCTGGCAGCCCAACAGCGGACAGGCGCTGCGCGAGCTGCCTGGCTCGACCGCGATCTTCACCAGCGCGGACGTGCCGGGCATCATCTACGACGTCCTCGCCGTGAGCCCGAAGAGCCTCGCCGAGCGCCGCGCCGACTGGGGCAAGGTCGTGAGGGTGTGGGACCGCATCGCCCGGTTCATCAAGGACGAAAAGAACCTCGACGAGGCCGCGCGCATCATGAGCGCGCGCGTCGGGCTCACCCCGGAGCAGTACAGGCCCTTGATGAAGGGGACGTTCTTCCTCGATCTCGCCGGCGGCATGAAGCACCTGGAGAAGGGCGAAGGCCTCGGTTCGATCTATGGATCGAGCCGGGTCGTCGACGAGTTCAACGTCGAGAACGGCGCCTACAAGGCGCCGCTCGCGGTCGACGGATACATCGATCCAAGCCTCACCGCCGAGGCCCTCAAGGCAGGTCAGGCCCCGTGAGCGCGGAGAATCCCCTCCCCCGGGCGGCCGGCGGCGCGAGGCGCGCGCGGCCCGGGGCGCTCTCCGGCTTGCTCGCGGTGCAGAGGCCGCTCCCGCGGCGAGCGGGCCTCACGCTCGCGGCGCTCGCCTTCGTTCTGCCGCTCGCCGCGTGGTGCGTCGTCAGCTATGTGCCGTTCGTCTGGCACCCGCTGGTGCGCGTGACCGATCCGGGCGACGCGGCCGCGCCCGGCGCCTATGCGTACATCGCGGAGGGCCAGCTCGTCGATCGCGAGGTGTTCGAGAGGCGCAACCTCGAGCTCGCGCAGGCCGGGCGGCCGCTCGCCCGCGGGGAGCGCGCGAACCCCGTCTTCCTGCCGGCGCCGCACGAGGTCGGCCGCGCCTTCTACGCCGCCTTCACCACGCCCCCGCAGCGCACGGGCGACACCTGGCTGCACGAGAGCCTGCTCCAGAGCTGCCAGGTCATCTTCTGGGGGTTCTGCTGCGCCGCGCTCCTCGGCGTCCCGCTCGGCGTGCTCTGCGGGGCGTTCGCGCTCTTCTCGAGGCTCGTCGAGCCGTTCGTCGACTTCATTCGTTACATGCCGGCGCCCGTGTTCGGCGCGCTCGCCGTCGCCGTGCTCGGGCTCGGGGACGCGCCGAAGATCGCCATCATCTTCATCGGCGTCTTCTTCCAGATGGTCCTCGTCGTCGCGAACACGGTGCGCTCGGTCGACCCGGCATTGCTCCAGGCCGCGCAGACGCTCGGCGCGCGCCCCCGCCAGCTGGTCGCCCACGTCGTGCTCCCGGCGGCGCTGCCGGCGCTCTTCCGCGACCTGCGCCTCCTCATCGGCTGCGCGTGGACTTACCTCGTGGTCGCCGAGCTGATCGGCGAGAAATCGGGGCTGAGCGCGTTCCTGTACCAGCAGCAGCGCTACCGGAACTTCGCCAACGTGTACGCCGGGATCGTCATCATCGGCCTCATCGGGCTCGCGACCGATCAGCTCCTCGCCCTCCTCGGGCGTCACCTGTTCCCCTGGGAGACCGGCAACACCGCGCTCGCGCGCTGGGCGCGCGTCCTCCGCCGGCTGCTCCCGCCCGCGCGCGGCGCGGGCGCGCCGGGCGGCGAGCCCGCGCTCGCGCCGCGGCTCCAAGGAGACCCCCGATGACAGCGGACGATCGGATCGAGCTCCCCAGCTACAGGCACCACACGGCCGAGGTCGCCGCGCGCCTCGCCGAGCTCCGGGCGCGCCCGGTGGTGATGCGCATCGAGCGGCTCACGCGCCGCTTCGAGGGCGATCGCGGGCCGGTCACGGCGCTCGACGGGGTGAGCTTCGACGTGCGCCGGCGGGAGCTCATCAGCGTGATCGGGCCGTCCGGGTGCGGGAAGTCGACGCTGATCCGCGTCGTGGCCGGGCTCGACGCGCCGAGCGCGGGCGAGGTGCGGATCGACGGGGCCCCCGTCGCGGGGCCGGGCGCCGACCGGGGCATGGTGTTCCAGAGCTACACGCTGTTCCCCTGGCTCACCGTGAAGAAGAACGTGATGTTCGGCCTCAAGATGCGGGGCGTGGGCGGCGGCGAGGCCGAGCGGATCGCGCTCGAGTGGCTCGAGGTCGTGGGGCTCTCGGGCTTCGCCGATCACTACCCCTCTCAGCTCTCCGGCGGGATGAAGCAGCGCGTGGCGATCGCCCGCGCGCTCGCGAACGAGCCGCGCATCCTGCTGATGGACGAGCCGTTCGGCGCGCTCGACGCGCAGACGCGGGCGAGCATGCAGGCGCACCTGCTCCGCATCTGGGAGCGGGTCGACGTCACGATCCTCTTCATCACGCACGACCTCGACGAGGCGATCTACCTCTCGGATCGCATCGTCGTCCTCGGGGCGAACCCTGGCCGGGTGCTCGAGATCATCGAGGTGCCGGTGGCGCGCCCGCGCGGGCCGGAGCAGCTCCTGTCGGGGAACTTCCTGGCGACGAAGAAGCGTCTGGAGGAGCTGATCCACGATCGCGCCCCCGCGGCGCGCGCGGCACCATCGAGCGCGCAGGCCGCCGCTCGTTCGATGGAGTAGCGCCCCGGGCGCTCCGGCGCGCCAGTCGAGGTACCAGGCATGCCCTGCCATGCGCGGCACGAAAAGCGCCCGGCGAGCGGCTGGGGCTTCCAGGGAGCTCGCCCGCCGTCTCCACCGGCGCCGTGGCATCCGTTATATTTTCCGCTTTCGCCTCGGCATCCGTTATAGTAGACATCCCACATGGCAACGGGACGCTTGGAGTGGCCGCGCTCGCGGCGTGGGGGCCGAACGTGGCCGCACGCACGCTGAGGCTCGGCGCGTTCATGCGCCCTGTCAGCATTCATACGGGCGCCTGGCGCTATCCGGGGGCCTACCCGGACGCGAACTTCAATCTTTCTCACCTCAAGCGCTTCGCGCAGCGCCTGGAGCAGGCTCGTTTCGACGCGTTCTTCATGGCCGATCACCTGGCCGTGCTGAACATGCCGCTCAGCGCGCTGATGCGCAGTCACACGGTCACGTCCTTCGAGCCGTTCACGCTGCTCTCTGCGCTGGCCGGCGCCACCGAGCGCATCGGTCTGGTGGCGACCGCGTCGACCACGTTCGATCAGCCGTATCACGTCGCCCGGCGCTTCGCGTCCCTCGATCACATCAGCGGCGGGCGCGCCGGCTGGAACATCGTCACCACCTCGAACCCGGACGCAGCGCTGAATTTCGGCCTCACCGAGCACGTGGAGCACGACGAGCGCTATCGGCGCGCGCGCGAGTTCTATGAGGTGGTCACGGGGCTGTGGGACAGCTTCGCCGACGATGCGTTCGTGCGCGACGTCGAGGCTGGGATCTACTTCGACCCGGAGCGCCTGCACGTGCTGAACCACAAGGGCAAGTATTACTCCGCGCGCGGGCCGCTGAACATCGCGCGTCCGGTCCAGGGATGGCCGGTGATCGTGCAGGCGGGCGCCTCGGAAGCAGGCCGGCAGCTCGCGGCGGAGACCGCCGAGGTCGTGTTCGCGGCGCAATCCACGCTGGAAGGCGCGCGGCGCTTCTACGCCGACGTCAAGGGGAGGCGGGAGCGCCTGGGGCGGGATCCCGACACGCTCAAGATCCTGCCCGGCGCGCTGGTCGTCGTGGGCGAGACCGCGCAGGAAGCGCAGGAGAAGCGCGCGCGGCTCGATGGCCTCGTGCACTTCGACAGCAGCATCGCGTCGCTCTCGGTGGTGCTCGGCTGCGACGCCTCGCGCTTCGATCCGGACGCGCCGCTCCCGGAGATCCCGCCCACGAACGCCGGGCAGTCCGGGCGCGAGCGCGCCATCGAGCTGGCGCAGCGGGAAGGGCTCACCGTTCGTCAGCTCGCGCAGCGCCTCGGCGGCTTCGGGGGGCTCGCGTTCGTCGGCACGCCCGACAGCATCGCGGACCAGATGGAAGAGTGGCTGGTCCAGAACGGCTGCGACGGCTTCAACATCATGTTCCCTTACTTGCCGGGCGGGCTCGACGACTTCGTCGATCGCGTCGTCCCCGAGCTCCAGCGACGGGGCTTGTTCCGGCGCGAGTACGAAGGGAAAACGCTGCGCGAGAACCTGGGGCTCGCGCGGCCCGCGAATCGATTCTTTCCAGAGCGCGCCGCGCAGCGCTGAGCGCGATCGGCGCGCCCGCTCGCATCGACGACCACCCGCCCGGACGCCGGGCACGAGGATGAGATGTCACGAACCACGGTCACGTTGAAGACTCGGGACGGGCAGACCGAAACCTCCATCTTCCGGCCCGACGCCGGTGAAGGTCCCTGGCCCGCGGTGCTGGTGTACCAGGACGGCCGCGGCATACGCCCCGCGCTCTTCGAGCTGGGGGAGCGCGTCGCGCAGGGCGGTTATTTCGTCCTGCTGCCCGATCTGTTCTATCGCGGCGGCCCCTACCAGGCGCCGGACGCCGAGACCTTCAGCCGAGATCCCGAGTTTCGAAAGCACTGGCAGCAGAAATACATGGCCACGGCCACCAAGGCCAACGTGCGCTCGGACACCGAGGCGTTGCTCGCCTTCTTGGCCGACCACCCCGACGTCAGCTCGCTGTCGATCGGCACCACGGGCTATTGCATGGGAGGCGGGCTGTCGCTGTCGGCCGCCGGCCATTTTCCCGACCGCGTGATCGCGGCGGCGTCGTACCACGGCGGCAACCTGGCGACCGACGATCCGGAGAGCCCGCACCTCTTGGCGCCGCGCATCCGGGCGCGCGTCTACGTCGCGGGCGCCGTCGAGGACGCCTCGTTCCCGGACCAGCAGAAGCAGCGGCTGATCGACGCCTTCGAGCAGGCGGGCGTGCGGCACACGGTCGAGACGTACGCGGGCGCGAAGCACGGCTGGGTCCCCTCCGATTCGGCGGTGTACAACCAGGCCGCGTCCGAGCGCCATTACCAGACGTTGCTCGCGCTGTTCGACGCGACGCTCAAGTCGGCGCCTCCGAAGAGCTGAGCCGGGCGGCGCCAGCGCTCATCTCCACAAGGTGGGCGGGCCCTCGGGGCTCGCCCGTTCTCAGGCTTGCAAGCTGCGGCGCGCGTGCCTCGACCTGGTGCAGTTCCACCGGAGCCTCACCCGGCGAGAGTTCGAGCAGGACGGCGCGCTCGAGGGGGCGCTGAAGCTCAAGGGCGAGGGCAAGGTTCGCTTCCTCGGCGTCTCGGGCACGCTGCCCAACCTGGTGGAGCAGATCGAGATGGGCGTCTTCGACGCCTTCCAGATCCCCTACTCCGCGCTGCAGCGCGAGCACGAGGAGGTGATCGGCAAGGCGGCCCAGGCCGGAGCCGGCATCATCATCCGCGGCGGTGTGGCGCGCGGCGCGCCCACCGACTGGCAGCGCACGAACTACATGCTGCCGGGCACCACCATGCAAGACCGCTGGGAGCGGGCCGGCGGCGCGGGTTAAATCGCGCCGGAGGTTCCGCCGTCCACGTTGATGCTGGTGCCGGTCACGTAGCTCGCGGCCTTGGAGGCGAGGAAGGCGATCACGTTGGCCACCTCCTCGGCCTCGCCCACGCGGCCGAGCGGCACGTTCTTCCCGAGCGCCGCGTAGTGCTCCTCGGGGATGAGCCCGCGGCGCTCTGCGTTCCTCCGCTGCTGGCCGCTCTTGATGACGCCGACGCAGACGGTGTTCACCAGGATGCCGTGCTCGGCCAGGTCCTTGGACAGGGCCTTGGTGAGCGCGATCCCCGCCGCGCGGCTGACCGAGGTCGGCAGCGATCTCGCCCCGGGCTGCTTGCCGGCGGGCGTCGTCACGTTGATGATGCGCCCGCCGCGCTGCTTCTTGAGATGGGGAATGGCTGCGCGCGACGTACGGATCGCCGCGTGCAGCTTGAGGTCGAGATCGGCCTGCCAGGTCTCGTCGTCGACCTCCTCGAAATGGGCTGCCCGTCCGGTGCCGGCGTTGTTGACCAGGATATCCAGCCGTCCGAATCGGGCGATCGTCTCCGCCACGAGGCGCTCGACGTCGGCGGGCCTCGTGACGTCTGCCACGATCGCCAGCACATCTCCGCCTCGGTCCCGGATCTCCCGCTCCGCGCTCGCGAGGACGTCTGGCCGCCGCGCCGCGATCGCAACCCGGGCCCCTTCTTCCGCGAGCCGAAGCGCGGCGGCCCTCCCGATGCCTTCGCTCCCACCGGTGACGATGGCCACCTGTCCCTTCAAGCCGAGATCCATGGCGCCCCTGAAGAAACAACTCCCATGCCGCCGCGTCGCTCGCCGGACGCCGCCGAGCCGCCCTCGCGACGCACGCTCGGCCTCGGGCACCCCTCCGGTGCGGTGAGGGCGCGGCTGTGCCGCCCGTGTTGCTGCCGCGGCAGCAGCCGGTGGTGATCCGCTGCTCCGGCACGGTCACGCGCGCGCCCATCGACCGGAGGGAGGAAGGGAACCGTCGGCTCGGGGGCTAGTCGCAGGTGTCGTCGCGCGCGTTCACCAGCGTGAGGTTGCGGAACGTGCCGTTGACCGCGCGGGGGCTCTCGTTGACCGTACCGCGGTGTTGTCCAGCGGGCCCTCGTCCTGGCATGCTGAACGCGGTCGCGGGGTTGGCGCTGCCGATGAATAGGGATGCGCTGGCCGCCGGGCGGCCAATCACCACATCTGGATGGGCCCATGCCGAGCAAACCGAGCAAACCGAAGGAACAACCAGAATCCTCGCTCCCGAAGGGCATCGGGAAGCCGGCGACGCGAGCGCTCGCTCTGATCGGCGTCTTCAGCCTGGACCAGGTCACCCGATTCTCGGAGGCCCAGCTCCTGGCGCTTCATGGCGTGGGGCCGAAGGCGATCGGAGTCCTCAAAGCCGCCCTCGAGGCCCAGGGAAGGTCTCTCGCCAAGGGCGGATAGCCCCCGTCGTCCAGGCGCGGCATGACGCGGGGGCCCGGCTGCGGTGGGGCGGGCGACCTCGACCCGGGTCGGGTCGCCAGGGCAGCTCAGTCGTCGCCGCGGACGCGGTGGAGCACGTACATCCCCGTCAGCTTTCCGAGCTCCTTCGCCGCTGCCCGCGCGCGCCCTCCGCTCGACGGATTGAACAAGCTCGCGGGCGCCGCCGTCTCGAGCAGGACCTCGTCGAGCACCGTCCCGGCCGGATCGGTGATCTGCACCGTCGCTTTGAGGACGGTGGGCCTGTTGAAGACGCCCGTGAAGATGCCGGGCTCATAGGATGTGACGTTCGCACGGATGAAGAACGGCGCGTCGGCTGCGCTCACCGCCCTGACGACGACGGCGTCCTCCGACGCTGTCTCCGCCATGAGGGCTTCGGTGAACTGCTCGTTGATCGCCGACTTGTCCTCCTGCCAGCTCTGCCGCTGCTCGGCGTCCTTGTCGGCCATCCAGTCGGCCTCGGAGATGTCGCCGACCGTGGTGCCGAGGAACGCCACCGGGACGACCGCGAAGCGCCCCTTGCCGTAGAACGGGTTCGGCACGGCCTGACGGGTGGTCTTCCAGGGGTGCCCGCACCCGACGAGCAGGGGGGCGAGGCAGAGGAGCATCAGGATCAAGAGCGCATGTCGACGGTGCACGGGGCGGTCTCCTTCTCGGGCGGTGGCGGCGCGCGGGCGCACGATGCCGCGATGCTAGCGGCAGGCGCCGCCGGCGGAGCAAGAAAGCGAGGGCGGTCCGCGGCCGTGAACGCGGGCCCCGACCCGGGTCGGGGCGCGGGGGTCGGGGCGCGGGGCGGGATCGCGGGTCCGGGGACGGCTCACGCCGGGACGCAGACCCCGCTCGTGGAACAGACGCAGCACTCTCCGCAGCCGCCGCTGTTCACGCAGTCGACGCAGCGGCCCGCGCCGTCGCACTGATCCTGCTGCGCGTTGCACAAGGTGCCTGCCGGCGCGGGTCCCTCTGCGCAGAGGCCGTTATCACAGGTGTATCGGTAGCATTCCGTCGAGGCGCCGCACTCGATGTCCTGCGCGCACTGGAGCGGAGCGCACTTGCCAGCATCGTCGCATCGTCCGCCTGGGCACGGTCCGGGCTGGGGCGCGTGCACAGGTGTTATCCCGTCGCAGGAGTCCGACGTGCACGGGTTGCCGTCATCCTCGGGCTCGTCGGCAGCGACGACGACGTGGGCGCCGCGACCGTTGCAGACGGTGCGCTGGCAATCGCCCATCGTCGGCGCGATCTCGGTACCTTCCGGCAGCGGCGCCGTGCCGCACCTGCCGTCGACGCACGCTGGGATCTGGCATGGCTCCGCGGGGGGAGGGCAATCCGATGGCCCCGTGCAGCTGCCGCCGCCGGGACCGGTGGTCGAAGCGCCGTCGCTGCTCGCCCCGCCTCCGCCTGCGGCGCCGGTCCCGCCGGCGGCGCCGGTCCCGCCGGCGCCGCCCTGGCCCCTGTCGACGAAGGTGCGTTGCTCGACGGCGCATCCTGCGAGCGCGGCGACCAGGAGGAGCCGCAGGAGAGCCGGCGGCACGGCGCCGGCGCGGTGAGACGGACCCGATGCACGGGCAGGAGACGACGCCATGTGCCGCATCATAAGAGCAGGGCTGCCCGACGGCGAAGCGCGCGGCCGCCGCATGGGCGACCGGCGGGCTGACCCGGGTTGCGGCGACCCGGGCCACCCGCGGGGGAAGAGGCGACCGACGGGCTGACCCGGGTTGGCGGCAGGCGGCCCGACCTGGGTTAGGGGCGACCCGGGGCCGCCGTCGGGTCCGTGCCACCCCCAACCCGGGTCGGCGGCACCTCAACCTGGGTCGGGTCCGTGCCATCTGAACCTGGATCGGTCCGCCGCACCTCAACCTGGGTCGGGTCCCTCGCGCCCAACCGGGGTCGGCGACGGCACCTCAACCCGGGTCGGGTCCGTGGGTCCGTGCCGCCCCCAACCCGGGTCGGCGGCACCTCAACCCGGGTCGGGTCCGTGCCGCCCCCAACCCGGGTCGGCGGCACCTCAACCCGGGTCGGGTCGCAAGCCTTGACAATAAAATTTGTCAACCTACGATGACCCGCGTGCTGGACGTTGAGGTCATCGAAGACCCTGCCGCGGCGGTCGTCGCGCTCGACCCGGTCCGGAGCCGATTGCTCTCGGAGCTCGCGCAGCCGGCCTCCGCCGCGAGCCTCGCGGAGCGGGTGGGCCTGGCGCGGCAGAAGGTCAACTACCACCTGCGCGCGCTCGAAGCACACCAGCTGGTGCGGGCGGCCGGCGAGCGGAAATGGGGCGGCCTGACGGAGCGCCTGTTCGTGGCGACGGCGAGCGCCTATGTCGTATCTCCGAGCGCCCTCGGCCCCGCCGCCGCCGATCCACAGCGGACCAGGGATCGCCTGTCCGCGAGCTACCTCATCGCGCTCGCGGCGCGCGTCGTGCGCGAGGTCGGCAGGCTGTGGCGCCTCGCGTTCAACGCCCAGAAGCGCCTGGCGACGCTCTCGATCGACACGGAGATCCGGTTCGCGTCGGCCGCAGAGCGCGCCGCCTTCACCGCCGATCTCAGCAAGGCCGTCACCGACCTCGTGGCGCGATATCACGACGCGACCGCCCCCGGCGGGCGCGAGCACCGGTTGCTCGTGATGGCTTATCCGAAGCCGAGCGATGACCCCTAGAAAGGAGCCCACATGCCGATAAAGAGCGACGCAAGACGACGCTGGGT
Organism: Sorangium sp. So ce836; assembly: GCF_028553905.1. Classification (NCBI taxonomy): domain Bacteria; kingdom Pseudomonadati; phylum Myxococcota; order Polyangiales; family Polyangiaceae; genus Sorangium; species Sorangium sp. So ce836. The sequence goes on from NZ_CP102233.1 coordinate 10,951,193, forward strand.
CGAGCTCGAGCTCGTCGTGCCCGGAACGCCGGAGCAGGTGTGGCGCGCCCTCGCGACCGGCCCTGGCATCAGCGCCTGGTTCGCGCCCACCACCGCCGACGAGCGCGTCGGCGGCAAGATCGAGTTCACCTTCGGCGAAGGCGCCGCCTCGTCGGGAACGATCACGGCGTGGGAGCCCCCGTCGCGCCTCGAGTACGAGGAGCACGGCTGGAGCGAGGGCGCTCCGCCCCTCGCGACGGAGTTCGTCGTCTCCAGCCGCTCGGGCGACGAGTGCCTCGTGCGGCTCGTGCACAGCCTGTTCACGTCCAAGGACTCCTGGGACGATGAGATCGAGGGGTTCGAGAGCGGCTGGCCCGGTTTCTTCCAGGTCCTCCGCCTGTACTTGCGTCACTTCGCCGACCAGCGCGCCGCCGCCGCGCGCGCGATGAGCGCCTACCCTGGCGCGCACGCCGAGGCCTGGAAGCAGCTCGCGACCGCGCTCGGCGTCTCCGGCCCCAACCTGGGCGAGCGACGGTCAGCGCCGGCAGGGGCCCCGCCGCTCGTCGGCACCGTCGAGCACGTCGAGCAGAGCGACAAGAGCTGCGAGGTCCTGTTGCGCCTCGAGCAGCCGGCGCAGGGCGTCGCGCTCCTCGGGAGCTATCCCTGGGAAGACAAGGCGCGCGTCGCCGTCAGCCTGTTCTTCTACGGCGATCGAGCGGCCGAGGCCGCCGCGGAGCTCGAGCCACGATGGCGCGCCTGGCTGGAGGCCCGCTTCCCGGCGACCTGGCCTGACCCAGGTTGAGGATCCGCGGACCGTCCGGACCGGAACCCATCCGGACCGGAACCAGGTTGAGGTGCGCCACCCACCCGGGTTGCGCCACCCGACCCGGGTTGACCTGGCCTGACCCAGGTTGAGGATCCGCGCGCGGACCGTCCGGACCGGAACCAGGTTGAGATGCGCCACCCGACCCGGGTTGCGCGCGCCACCCGACCCGGGTTGAGGCCCCCACCCCACCCGACCCAGGTCGGGGCGGCGCTCCGGAGCCTTCACGGCTCGGAACCGCCTCGGGCTTCCTCGGCCCCCTCCCCCATCGGCGCCCCGCGGATCCTGAAGTGGCCGAGCACGGTCCACGCGTCGAGGTGGTCGTCCTCGCTCGGCGTCGGCCCGATGTTGTGGAGGACGAGCGGAATGCCGCGCGGGCCCTTGCGATCGCTGACGATGCCGACGTGATCCGGCGTGCACGAAGGGCACGGCTTGAAGGCCCAGACGACGACATCTCCAGGCTCCCATGTGCTCACCGCGGCCGCGTCGAAGGTCCTCGGGAGCGACATGGCATGGGCCCGCAGGTAGGTGAGCATCGGCCCGACGCGGCGGTGATCGATGTTGCGATCGGGACGCTCGATCGTCCTGTAGACGGCCGGGCGCGCGAGGATGTCCTCGTGAATCACCTTCTGGAGATCGATGCCAGCCGCGCGGACAGCGCGGATGACGACATCGGTGCAGACGCCGCGCTCGGGGGCCGGATCTCCGTTCGGGTAGCCGATGGCGACCCAGGCGGGGTCGTACGTGACGGCACGGGCGACCTCGAGGCGAGCGCGGGCGACGATCGGGCTCGAGGTCGCGGGGACGAAGGTGGATCCGGCGAGAGGCGCTGGCGCAGCATCGGGCGCGGGGGTCGGCTCTGGCGAGGGGGTCATCGCCAGCGCAGGCGCAGAGGCCGGGGCGAGGCGCGCCTCGCGCGGAGCGAGCTCCCGCGAGCGACAGGCCAGGAGGGCGATCACCGCGAGGACAGCCCAGGTTCGTGAGCTCATGACGCATCCTCGTCCGGATAGGGCGATCTGTGACAGGGCAGGGCCGACGCGCCCCAGGTTCAGGTGGCCGGGTGCCCGTCCCAGGTTGAGGTGCCCCCAGGTTGAGGTGCCCCGAGGTGGCCCAGGTTGAGGTCGCCCCGGCTGGGCCAAGGCGACCCAGGTTGGGCGTTGGGGGAACCCGACCCACGTCGGGGTGGTCGCCACCCCGCGGCGCGAGGTCGCGCTGGCACTTAATGTTAACGATAACAATAGCGTAGATCTCGCTGCCCGAGCGGCGGCCGGGACCGCGGTGCTCTTGCGCAGGACCAGCGCGATCTCGACCACGACGCGCGACGAGGAGCGCTGGTCCATCTCTCGATCCACCCCCAGCCGGAGATGGAGGCAGCGGAGCTCGATCTCGCAGCCATCATGCCGGGCGGTAGTGAGGGAGGCGTGGATGACGCCGCGTCCGGGATGTCGTTGAGCTCGACGAAGCAGATCTCCCGCGGCGCCTCGCGCCCGCTCCTTGCGGCGCCGCGCACCGGGGGAGCCCCGCCAGCCTCGTCCCCTCTCTCGGGCTGGCCGATACCCCGCCGACCCGTCGATTTGAGTTGACGCCGCTAATGTTAACGTTAACATTTGACCCCAACGATATCCTTTTTCGCCCGTCTCTGGCACATGCGTCCCAGAGCGGCGTTCACCCGCACAGGAGACGGGTCCAGCTCGGCGTTTTCGGCGCGGAAGCGCACTCCTGTGCGCTGAGCACCGAAAACGTCGAGATGGGCCCGTATCCGAAGCGGGTGAACGTCGCTCCAGCTGCCGGCGCTGCTCAGCGCGAGAGGCGTTGAGGCTCGTGCGCCGAGCACGACGCCGGCATGCATCCGACACTCAGGAGAGCTCATGAGACTGCCTCGCACCTCCTTTCTTCTGGTTGGAGCCACGCTCGCGGCGACCCAGGTCCTGAGCGGGGCCGCACACGCGCAGTCGAGCATCGACATCTCGTTGGCGGAGGCGCCCGCGACGCCGCGGCTGCAGGGCCCATTCGTGTACGGTGCCGCGCCCTCGTCGCCGTTCTTGTTCGCCATCCCCGCCACCGGCCGGGCGCCGCTCGAGTTCTCTGCCTCGGGGTTGCCCGCCGGGCTCACGCTCGCGCCGTCCACGGGGATCATCTCGGGGACGACGCCGGCCGCCGGTTCCTACCCGGTCACCGTCACCGTCACGAGCTCCGCCGGCACCGCGAGCGCTACGTACACGCTGCAGTCCGGCGGCACGCTCGCCCTCACGCCTCCGATGGGCTGGAACAGCTATGACTCGTTCGGCGCGAGCGTCACCGAGCAGGACATGATCGACCAGGCCCAGGCGGTGAGGACGCACCTCCAGCCGTACGGCTGGAACACCGTGGTCATCGACTATCGCTGGTACGAGCCCGGACAGCCGATCGACGCGAACGGCCGCTATCTGCCGGCCGCGAGCAAGTACCCGTCGGCGACGGGCAGCAACGGCCTCAAGAGCCTCGCGGACCGCATCCACGCGATGGGCTTGAGCTTCGGCATCCACATCATGCGCGGCGTGCCGCGCAAATCGTACGACGCGAATCTCCCCATCGCGGCGTCGAGCTTCACCACGCGCGACGCGGGCAACCCGAACGATCCCTGCCCCTGGGATGATCACATGTGGGGCGTGCGCGGCGACACGCCGGCGGGGCAGGCCTGGTACGACGCGCTCTTCCAGCAGTACGCGTCCTGGGGCGTCGATTTCGTGAAGATCGACGACATGCTCAACAACACGACGCGCAGGTATCACCAGGCCGAGGCCGACGCGATCCACAGGGCCGTGGAAAAGACGGGACGCTCGATCGTGCTGAGCTTCTCGCCGGGTCCCAACGATCCCTCGTGGCTGATCACCTCGTCCGGCCACCTGAACAGCAACGCCAACATGTGGCGCGTCGTGAACGACTTCTGGGATTTCAACGCGCTCACCGATCTTCCCGGCGTGCTCCGCGCCGCGAGCACCTGGCAGGGCGTCGGCGATCTCACCCCGGGTCACTGGCCCGACCTCGACATGCTGCCGCTCGGCTACCTCGGCCCACGCAACGAATGGCACGCGTCCGGTCAGACGACGTTCACCAAGAACGAGCAGGTCACGATCATGTCGCTCTGGACCATGCTGCCGTCGCCGCTCATGTTCGGCGGCAACCCCGCGCGGCTCGGCTCGGACGCGTGGACGCTCGCGCTGCTCACCAACGAGGAGGTGCTCGCCGTGAACCAGGACGCGCTCGGCGCGCGCGGCCACCGCACGACGGTGAACGGCGGCGAGATCTGGGTCCGTGACCTGAGCGGCGACCGCAAGGCCGTGGCGTTCTTCAATCACGGAGACCAGGACATGGCGATGTCCGTGCAGTTCTCGGAGCTTGGCGTCACGGGAACGCCGGTGATCCGCGATCTGTGGCGCCGCGCCGACGTGAGCGGCATGAGCGACGCGCTGTCCGCCAGCGTCCCCGCCGGCGCGGCGCTCATGTACACGCTGTCGCCGCCGGGCGGGATGGGCGAGGCCTCGAGCGCGGCCTCCACGAGCAGCTCGAGCGGAGGCGGAAGCACGAGCGAAGGTGGAGGCGGCCTTGGAGGAGGTGGAGGCGCGGGAACGACGGGCGTGGGCGCCGGCGGAGACGGCAGCGGGGGAGCGGCCGGCGCGGCGAGCGACACCGGCGGCGAGCCGAGCGGCTGCGGCTGCGCGGTGCCCGGCCCCCCTCGCACGCCCGCGGCGCTTCTCCTGCTCCTCGCGACGACGGCGCTCGGCGCGTCTCGTCGAAGAGCAGCCAGACGCAACGACGCGAACGCCGCCCGCCGCTGATCCTGGCGTCCCGCGAGGGACGGCCATGGCCAGCTCGCGCAGCGGGCCGTCGGAGAACATCGCGCCGCTCGTCGCCGCGCGGCGACAGACCTCGGAGGAGGCGTAGTTCGCCCTGATGCGGTCGAGGTTCGCGCCCAGGCCGTGAAGCGCGCTCCCCCTCGCCCGGAGGACGTGGGCGCGCGGCTCCCCCGTGCTGTACAACCAAGGCTCCCCTTGCCGAGGAGCTGCCGCATGACGAGTCGCCTTCAGGAGCGCCTGCTCGCGATCATGGATCGCAAGAACCACTGGGCCTGGACGCACCTCACCGGCCCTGGCCTCACGCGCGACCAGCTCACCGTCCACTTCCGGCACGAGTACCGGGTCTACGTGCGCGACTTCCCGGTGCTGCTCGCGCGCGTGCTCGGCCAGTCGCCGCCGGCCGCGGTGCGCAGCGCCCTGGCGGAGAACCTGTTCGAGGAGCAGACCGGCAAGCTCTCCCTGGGCGCGCCGCACCCGGAGCTCTTCCTGGAGATGATCGACGGCCTGGGCATCCCGCGCGCGGCCGTCGAGGACGAGTCCATCCCGCTCGAGCCCGAGGCCGGCGCCTACCGGACGCTGCTCGACCGCGTGAGCGCGGCGCCGCCGTGGGTCGTGGGCGCGGCGGTGCTCACGATCTTCGTGGAGGGCAGCGTGCACGAGCGCGCCGAGCTCCTCGGCCAGCGCGAGGTGCCGCCGATCGACGAGGCGCTGCGCGCGCACCCGATCGTGCGCCACTACGGGTGTCCGCCCGAGCGCATGCGCCTCGTGCGGGCGCACCGGGCGGTCGAGGGCGGGCACCGTCGGGACGCGTGGGAGATGGTGCTGGGGCACGTGCCGGACGAGGGCCCCGCGGCGGACGCGGTCGCGTCGGCGGTGGCCGCCGCGCACGCGGCCTGGCTCTCGTACCGTGACGGCGTCGCGCGCGCGATGGGGCTCCGGCAGGCGTGAGCGGGCCTCTCACGCGCGCCTTCCGGCGGGGCCGCGCGCGCCGATCGCCCGTGCGCCGCCGGTCATGATATCTCCTGCTCGCCCGATGTCCCCAAAGCGCAAACCCAGGTCCCGCAAGGGCGGCGCGTCCTCCGCGCCCCGCCCCGCGTCCTCCGCGTCGCCTGCCCCCGCGGCGCCTCCCGCGCCGCGCGTGCGCTCCTTCCGCCTCCGCCTCGGCATCACCGCCCTCGAGCTCGCCTCCGGCCACGACGGCCTCCTCCGCGGCGCGCCCGAGCCGGTCCTCCTCGTCGCCGCCTACCTGCTCTTCCCCCCCGACCCGGGCGCCCCGCCCCCCGCGCCACCCACGCCGGGCGCGCCGGCCGGCCTCACGCTCCCTCGCCCCCTCGGCCGCACCCTCGTGCGTTTCAGCGCGCCCCGGGGCCGCTTCCCGGCGGTGCTCACCCTCCGCGGTCCCCTCTCGTTCAAGGCCCGCGCTCGCGCCCGCGAGAACGACCGTATCCTCCTCCTCGTCCTCGCCGTCGAGGAGGACTCCGGCAAGGAGGTCGAGCGGCTCTATGCCCACCTCGCGGACGCGAAGCACCTCCGCCTCTGGGACCTCGACGCGCCCGTCCCCGCCCCGTCGACCCTGGCCGAGCTCATCGCCGCCCCGTACCTGCAGGGGCACGCGGCGCCCGTGCGCGTCGGCGTGCTCGACGACGGCGGCGATCTCCGCGACACCTGCCGCGGCGACGACTTCGTCGGCGCCAGCGCGGCCCTCGTCTCGACCTCGCGCCACGAGGACGCGCTCCGCTTCCACGTCGTCTCCGCAGACGGCCGCAACGACTGGACCGCCGTGACCACCGTCAGCGTCGACTGAGGCCCTGCCGCCCCGGGCCGCGCGTCCGGGGAACGCGCGTCGACCCCGGCAGCGCCCCCGCGCCCCCGGCGGCGCGACCGGGGCGCCGCGCGCGTCGAGGTCACGCCGCGCGACCCGCGGCGCCGGGGAGCTCCGCCGCCCGCGGCGTCATCAGCCGCGCCATCGTCTTCACGAGGAGCTCACGGCTGAAGAAGCGGACGAGGAACACGCTCAGGCTGTTCGCGGCGCCGTGGACGACCGAGGCGCGACCGGCCACGAAGGCCGAGAGGCCGAGGCGCACCACGTCCTCGGGCCGCGCCCGCTTGTCGGCCCCCGGGATGTCGCCCGAGCGCTGGAAGAACGGCGTATCCGTCGCGCCGGGGCACAGGGTGAGGACGCGAACGCCGCGCGGGCGGTACTCGGCCCAGAGCGCCTCGCTGAAGGAGAGGACGAACGCCTTCGTCGCCGCGTAGACCGCGAAGTACGGGGAAGGCACGAAGGCCCCCGTCGACGCCACCTGGATCACGCCCCCCTGGCGCCGCTCGATCATGGGCAGGAACAGGTGCGTGAGCTCGACGAGCGCGCCGACGTTGAGATCGATCTGCTCGCGGTGCGTCGCCAGGGGGAGGCCGCCGAAGGCGCCATAGACGCCGAAGGCCGCGTTGTTGACGAGGACATCGACGTCGAGCCCCTTCGCCGTGACGGCGTCGAAGACGCGCCGCGGGCCCCCCGGAGCGGCGAGATCCACGGCGACGACATGCGCTCTGCCGAGCTCGGAGGCCAGCGCGGCGAGCTTTGCTTCGCTGCGAGCGACGAGGACCAGGGTCGCCCCGCGCCGCGACAGCTCGCGGGCGAACGCCTCGCCGATGCCCATCGAGGCGCCCGTGACGAGCACCGTCTTTCCCTTGAAGTCGAAAGCATTCATGACGGGAAGATGGCCTCCGGCGCGCTTGTCGACAATGGGCATCGGTGGTAATCCGATTTCCACGGATGCAAAACGCAGGTGCTCCGCTCTGGGACGATCTCCGCGTGCTCCTCGCGCTGCACCGCCACCGCAGCTTCCTCGCCGCGGGCCGGGCGCTCGGGGTCTCGACCTCCACCGCGGCGCGGCGCATCGACGCGCTGGAGGCGGCGCTCGGGCGGCCGCTGGTGCACCGGAGCAACGGGGGGACGTCGGTCGAGCCCGACGCGCTCGATCTCGTGGCGCTCGCCGAGCGCATCGAGAGCGGGCTCCACGCGATCCGGCGCGACGAAGGGGACGAGGCGTTCTCCGGGACGGTGCGCCTGTCGCTGGCCGATGAGGTCGTGCGGCCCGTCACGCAGCGCCTCTGCGAGCTCCGGCGGCTGTATCCGGCGCTGGAGCTCGAGATCCTCTCGGAGACGCGGCTCGTCGACCTCGCGCGGCGCGAGGCGGACGTCGCGATTCGCGGGAGCAAGTCGTCGTCGCCCGCGGTCGTCCATCGCCTGGTCGGGCGGGCCTCGTTCGGGCTCTACGCCGCGCCGAGCTACGTCGAGCGGCGGCTGCGGGGCGCGCGGCTGCGGACGGCGGAGCTCGCGCGCCACGATTTCGTCGGCTACGAGGGGACGCTGGCGCAGACCGCGAAGAGCTCGTGGCTCATGGCCCACGGGGCGAAGCGCTTCGTCGTGAGGTCGAACTCGCACCACGCGCTCCTCGAAGCGGCGCTCCAGGGCCAGGGGATCGCGCTCATGTCCGACCCGTCGGTGCGCTCGATCGCGGGGCTCGTGCGGCTCGAGGTCGACGCGGAGCTGCCGTCGTCGTCCATCTTCCTCGCGTACCATCGAGAGCTCCGGAAGGTGCCGCGCGTGCGCCTCGTGGTCGACACGCTCGACGCCGCGGTGCGCGAGGCGCTTCGCTAGCGCGCCGCGGACCGACGCGGCGAAAGGAGGCCCGCATCGTCGAGCGACGATCAGAACTCCGATCCTCGGGTCATCCGCAAGCCGATCGCCGCCGCCTCTGCTACGCCACGCTGCTCGGCCGGTACCAGTCGAAGTTGTTGTGGAACGGAAAGCTGTTGATCCCGAGGCTGATGCTGACGTCCAGCGCGCGGACGTGGTGCCACCAGCCGACGGGGATGAAGAGCGCCTCGCCCGGCTCGAGCACGACGTCCTTCACGAGCGCCGGGCTCATCGCGTCCTGCTCCGGATCCCGGTCGGCGTACATCGCGCGCGCCCCCTCGAACAGCGACGTCTCGAACGGCGCGATCATGCGGTATCGCTTCCTGCCGTACACCTGCCCGAAGAGGATGTTGGACGTGTCGTAATGCAGCGGCGTGATGGTCCCGGCGGGGCCGAGCCACAGCGCCGAGCTGCCGAGGAGCCGATGCGCGGCGCAGTACCCGTCCGGGAGGACCACGTCGCCGAGCAGCGAGCCGAGCCTCGTCCGCTCCAGGACGCGGTTGTTGGCGACCATGTAGAAGTCGTTCGTCTCCGTGCGGGCGGCCTCGATGCGCGCGACGAATTCGCGCAGCGGCGTGCTCTGCGTGTGCTTCGCCGCGTGCATGTCGTAATCGGGATCGCTCATGCGTCCCGTCGTGACGTCGACCATGACGTCGCCGAAGGCCTCGGCCAGATACGCCGGCGTCCACCGGCCGAACGCGGGCCAGCGGGTCACCACGTCGGTCAAGATGACCGGGATGTTCCCGGCGACATAGACGTCGCGAAACTCCGCGGCAGACACGCCGGAGCGCCGCGGGATCCCCGTCGGGTCCAGGGCGTTCGACGCCATCCTCTGCTGTAGCCGGACCACCATCTCCTGCTGCCGCGCCGCCCGGGCGAACGGCCGGGCAGCGAGGAAGATGGGCGAACGGACGATGGCCGAGAGCAGCTCGCTGGCCTGCGCGCGGCTCACGCCCGCTGCCTGGAGCTGCTCCGACACCGCGCCTTCCGACACGCCGCGGAGCAGGTTCTCCGTGGCCCAGCGCCACCACTCCGGCGCAACTTCCAGCTCGCGATCGCGTTCGCCCATCGTCGACCTCATCAGGTGAAGGGATGCACCGGCACGACCCGCGAACGGCTCACGCGCACGGCGCGGGCGGCGGCATCGGCGGGATGATCTCGCCCTCATCGCCGTCCGGCGGCGGCGGCGGCATCGGCGGGATGATCTCGCCATCCTCCTCGATAGGGGGGTGCATCGGCGGGATGATCTCGCCCTCGTCGCCGCACGGCGGCGGCACCGGCGGCGGCATCGGCGGGATGATCTCGCCCTCATCGCCGTCCGGCGGCGGCGGCGGCATCGGCGGGATGATTTCGCCCTCGTCGCCACACGGCGGAGGCATCGGCGGCGGCATCGGCGGGATGGCCTCGCCGTCCGGCGGCGGAGGCGGCATCGGTGGGATGATCTCGCCCTCGTCGTCCCGAGGAGGAGGCATCGGCGGGATCGCCACCCCGTCGCCACACCCCTCCTCCGGCTGAGGCTCGTTGGTGCCCGGGTCCCCCTGACTCCCCTCCTCGACGACCGGCGCACCACAGGCAACCACGAAGACGGCCGCCGCCGCAGCGGCAGCGCGGGATACCCCACGAACCAGGGCCGCCGTTCGGGGCGTGGGCGTGGGCCGCGGCGACAACAAGGATGCATCGTCCACAAGAAAGAACCGTGACATGAACACCTCCACGCCTGCATCGTGCACGGCATGTGCCATCCGTACAGCGCCTGTTCTCCCCGGAGTTCGCGCTGTTAGCGGCCCTGGCCCGGATCCTCTGGCGCGCCTGGCCCAGAGTGGCTCAACGCCCCTGGCCCAGCGCTCCACGGCGCGAGCTCGGCGCAACGCGCGCGCGAGCGCGAGCGCGGTCAAGGTCGGCGCAGCGCGCGCGCGAGCGCGGCGTCGTCGACCTCCTCCTCGGCGGCGTGCTCCAGCGCCGCGCGGAGCGCGTCGTCGGCCGTGGCCTCGGCGGCGACGCGGATGCGGGCCCGCGCCTCGGGGTAGCCGGCGATGCGCAGGACCAGGGCCGCGCCGAGCCGGCGATCCGGCGGGGAGTCGGCGTCGTCGAGGGTGTGGAGCACGTCCTCGGGGCTCAGGGCCGTGGCCCGGTAGTCGCCGGCGGAGACGAGCTTGCGGAGGTCGTCGAGCCACGCCGCGAGGTCGCGGCCGCGCCGCTCCAGCGCCTCCGCGCCGCGGGGCGCCGCGCTGCCCACCGCGGAGGCGTGCGCCTCGCGGATGCGCTGCGCGAGCGCCTCGGTCAGGTCTTCCCCGGTCGCGAGCTCGACCGCGGCCTCGCCACGCCGGCGCGAGAGCACGAGCCGATCGCCGCGCGCCTGCACCGCGGTGAGCTCGGTGTAGGGGAGCCAGACGCTCGCGAACGGGCGCTCGACGCGCACGCCGTCGCTGCCCACCACGACCTCGGTGCGGCGAACGGCGCGGCGGAAGAGCCACGTGGACGCCAGGCTGAGGACCAGCCACGCCACGGCCAGTGCGGCGCTGCCGAAGATCGGCCTGGAGATCGCCGCGAGCGCGGCGCCCCAGAGGGCCATGAAGACCGGCAGGCCGACGCAGCCGGCCACGAGCTCGCGGTTGACGCCGCCCAGCGAGACCGCGACGCGCCGCTCCGCCGGGCCGATCCTGAGCGCCGCGAGCAGGCGCTCGCCATCGCGCTCCCGCGCGACCTGCACCTCGAGCACCCGGCCGCCGCGCAGGTGGAGCTCGACCCGGACGCGCGGCTCGGTCAAGACCAGGCCCGACACGATCTCGGCGCGCGGGATCGAGCGCTGCGTCGCGCCGCGGGCGAGGCGCAGCCCGGCCGCCCCGGCGGACACGCGCACCGGGCGCCTCGGGCCGAAGGCGGTGGTGCTGAGCAAGGCGCTCACCAGGGCGAGGACGAAGGCGAGGAGCACGCCGAGCAGGACCAGGGCCAGCGCGCCGAACGCGGTCTTCTTGAGGCCCCCGTCGTCCAGCACCTCGGCGAGGACGACGGCCACCGTGCTGGCGACGAAGGGCACCACGATCGGGAGCAGCGCGACGCCCCCGAGGACGCGGCCCACGGCCTCGTAACGCCACGCGACGCGCGGGCTCGTGAGCTCGAAGGGGGGCCGGGAAGCAGGCGGCATGTCGCGACCGCCGGATCAGCTCGGCCGGGGAGGAGCGCCGCCGCGCGGCGCGCGCGAGATCGCATGCGCCGGCCGGCCGGGGCCGGCGAAGACCGCTTGTGCGTGCGCGGGCGCGCGCATCGCCGCCTCGCCTGCACGCCCGCAACCGCGCTGGCGCGGTCCACTCCTCCGGTTGTGCCTGACACGCGCAGGGTTCACTGGTAGAGTCGCAAGCATCGCTTGGGCCATTCTGCGCCCTTTGTTGAGGAGATCTCCAGTATGTCCTTCTCGGCTCGTTCCTTTGCCTTCTTTGCCGCGCTCGCGCTTGCGTCCGCGGCGGCCGCGTGCGGCGGTACCTCGAGCTCCGGAAACGACGGTGGCGGGGGCGCCGGCGGCGCCGGTGGCGGCCCCGCGGGTCCGGGGAGCACCTCCTCCGGCGTCACCAGCGGCGCCGTCACCAGCGGAAGCGTCACCAGCAGCGGCGTCACCACCGGGAGCACCACCACCGGAAGCGTCACCAGCACCAGCAGCGCCACGACGGGGACCGGGGGCGGCGACGTCACGAGCAGCACGTCGACCGGCAGCACGGGTTCCGGTGGGTGCAGCATTTTCTGCTCTGACTTCGAGGGGGGCTCGCTGCCCTCCGAGCTCCAGTTCTTCCCCGAATACCAGCGCAGCAATATGGGCAACTACGTCAAGCTGGACAGCACGGGTCACAGCGGGACGGGCTCGGTGAAGGTGTCGGGCACAGACTTCAGCCAGATGCTCGGCGTCGCCGTCCCGAGCAAGTTCTGGGGCAGGGTCTACCTCAAGAGCGATACCGACATCCAGATGGGCCACAACACCTATGTCGCGGCGGTGTCCGGCACCGGCGATCCCAACGACGGCGAGGCTATCCGCATCGGCGAGCACCAGTGCCAGCTCGAGCTGAACCGCAAGAGCGACGACGCCGAGAAGCTCTCGAACGGCGGGATGTACACGTGCTCCGGCGGCGTGAAGCTCGTCGCGAACACCTGGTACTGCCTCGAATTCTACTACGACGGCCCGGGCAGGGAGGTGCGCGTGTTCGTGGACAGCAAAGAGGTGGACGCGATGCACGTCACGGACTGGGGTCCGTACGATTACAAGCTCTTCAAGTTCGGGTTCGAGAAGTACCACGGCGGCGCCAAGACGATGTGGTACGACGATCTCGCGCTCGGGGCGGAGCGCGCCGGCTGCGGTCCGTGAGGGCCGCGCCGCGCGGATGACGCTGCGCGGGGTGGCGTTCGTCTCGCTCACGGACGACAAGATCGACAGTGGCAACGTCACTCTGTCGATCTCCAGGATTTGACAAAATCGACCATTAGTGTCAATTCTGTCGCGTGCGGCAGTCCCCTTCACCGGCCGATCGCGCGCCCGAGCCGGGCGGCGCCCGCGCCGCGGGCCTGGCCTCGACCTCGCCGGCGCCGCCCGACGTCGCCGCCCGCGCCCTTCGCGGGGTGAGGCTCGGCGCCGTGGCGGCGGTGGCCGCCCTCCTCGTGGTCGCGCAGCGCGCCGGCGTGTTCGAGACCTTCGGCGAGCCCGCCCGGATCAAGCAGGCGCTCGTGGAGCTCGGGCCGTGGGGGTACGTCGCGTTCGTGGCGGCGTACGCCGCGCTGCAGCCGTTCGGCGTGCCGGGTACGGTGTTCATCGTGGCGGCGCCGCTCATCTGGCCGTGGCCGACGGCGTTCGCGCTCTCCATGGCAGGGACGATGGCGGCGAGCGTCGTGGGCTTCTCGTTCGCGCGCTTCGTCGCGCGCGACTGGGTGGCGAGGCGGGTGCCGGCGCGCTTCCGCGCCTACGACGAGGCGCTGGAGAAGCGGGCCTGGCTCACGGTGTTCGTGCTCCGCCTCGTCTTCTGGATGCCGCCCATGCTCCACGTGTTCTTCGGCGTCTCGAGGGTGCCGTTCTGGACCCATTTCTGGGGCTCGCTGGCCGGGTATGTCCTGCCGCTCCTGGCGACCGCCTATTTCGGTCCAAAGGTCTTCGACTTCCTGCGCGGCGCGCCCCCCGCGGTGTGGGTCGGCATGGGCGCGATGACGGTCGTCGTCGCGATCGTGCTCTTCAAGGCGCAGCGTTGGAAGCGGGGAGCGGGGCGGAGCGCGCCGTAGGGCCAGAGATCGACCAGCGCCACGCGCGCGCAGCTCGTTTCGAGGCCGTCGGTGGGACCGATACACTACGAAATGGCGTCGCTCTTCTTCCTGCTGCTCGGTCGCTTCACGGCCCTGAGGGCCACACGCGCGGCGCTCTCGACGCCGATGCGTAGCGGAAGCCCCCGTCCAGATCATGGTATGGATGCACGAGGCAGCGCAGCCGTGGGACGGGTGAGCAGGGAGAGCGGGCGATGGTTCAAGCTAGCCGGAGCAGTGACGTCGAGCCGCCGGAGCCGCCGGGCAGCCAACCCGGCGGCTCGGACCAGGGAGATGGCGCGGCCGGAGGACTGACCACGGAAGAAGAGGCCGGTCGCCCGACGTGCAATGCGGGTCGCCCCGCAGCGCCACCGCTCCGCGGAGCGGGTGTCCATGGAACGCGCCGTGCGTACACCATCGGCGTTATCACCCCCTATCTCGACGGCTCGTTCTGGAACCCGGTCCTGACGGGCATCCACGAGGCAGCGCGGCAGCGCGGTTGTCGGACGCTGGTATTGCGCGGCACGCCCGCCACGCTCCAGGCCCCCTCGCTCGCCCGAGAACAGGTGGATGGGTGGATCGTCGTGATCGGGGTGAGCGGCATCGAGCAGCTCGCCGGCGAGCGGGTCCCGCTCGTCGTCGTCGGCACCCATGTCCACCAGGGCAACTGCCCGTCCGTGATCCCGGACAACCGCAGCGGGATCCGGAGCGCGGTGCGCCATCTGATCGAGCACGGGCACCGGCGCATCGCGTTCGTTGGCTGCTTCCATGAATCCGATGTGCTCGTTCGCTTCGAAGGCTACAGAGAGACGCTCGCGGAGGCGGGGATACCGTTCGATCCCGAGCTGGTCATCCGGAGCGACGACAACTGGTATACCGGAGGCGAGAACGCCGCTCCGCAGCTCCTCGCGCGACGGCATGCGTGCACGGCGGCGGTCTTCGGGACGGACAAGAACGCGCTCGGGATGATCCCCTTGTTGAAGGCGGCGGGCGTCCGTATCCCGGAGGAGATGGCGATCGTCGGCTTCGACGATGTGCCGGACGCGCAAGCGACGGACCCGCCGCTGACCACCGTGCGCCAGCGGTTCGAGATGATGGGGAGCGCCGCGTGCAATCTCGTCGTGTCGATGCTCGCCGGCCAGACCGCCCCGCCCGATCTCGTGCTCACGCCGACCACCTTGATCCAGCGGCTCTCGTGCGGATGCGACGTGATCCAGAGCCTCCTCGACGAGGACGCGTCGTCCGGGGAGGACGAGGCCGGCGACCTGGACCGACGGATGGTCGAGCTGCTCCTCGCGCCCCAGCGCCTCGCGCCCGATGCGTCGCCCGCCGCGGTGTGGCCAGGGGTCGCCGTGGTGCTCGAGGGGTACTCCGCGGCGATCGAGGGCACCGCGCCCCCTCCGGCGAAGGAGCTGGAGCACGCTTACCAGCAGGCCATCGGCATCGCGCCCGATATCGGCACCTTGATGGCGTGCGTCCGCCTGCTCCGCCGCTCGTACGAGCGGCGCCGCGAGCGGCTGGGCGGAGATGCGGCGTCCGCGCAGCGGGTCGCGGCGTTCCTGGACAGCGCGCATCTCTCGATGGCCCGGGCTCGGCTCACGGTCGAGACGGACGCCGTGGCGCAGCTCGGGATGCTCGTGAGGTCCAATTACGAGGTGGGCCTGTCGCTGCTCAGCGGCTCGCAGCAGGAATCCCTCTCGCTCTCCTGGCTTGCAAAGACGACCGCGCTCTGGGGCTGCCTCGCGCTCCACGAGGACGCGACGACGCTGGTCATCGCCGGCGCCTACAGCCGCGACGGCAGCGCGACGCCCCCGATCGGCGACCGCCGCCGTCTGGAGGCGTTTCCGCCTGCGGATCTGCTGCCGCCCTCGGTCGCGAGCGGTGAGCTCATGATGCTCCTTTTGCCGATCCGCACGGCCCGACGCGACTGGGGGATCCTGGCGCTCATGGGGCCGACCCTCCGCGAGCTGACCGGCGATGAGGGCACGGTCGGGATCTGGGCGTCGCTGCTCGCCGCGGCCCTCGAGCGCAACGAGCTCGTCCAGTCGCTCTCGGCGAAGAACGAGGAGCTGCAGACCGCCTACGCGACCGAGCGCACGCTCTCGGACGCGGTCCGCGAGCTCGGCTGCCCGCTCATCCCGCTCCTGCCCGGCGTGCTGCTCGTGCCGCTGGTCGGCGCGATCGACCGGGAGCGCGCCCTGCAGGTGCTCACGGCCGTGACCGAGGGCGTGGGTCGACATGAAGCGCGCTTCGTGCTGCTCGACATCACCGGCGTGCCGGCCGTGGACGCGCAGGTCGCCCACGCGCTGGGCCAGACCAGCCGCGCGGTCGCCCTGCTCGGCGCGCGCGTCATCCTGGTCGGCATGCGCCCCGAGATCGCCAGGAGCCTCGTGGACGTGGAGCTCGGCGATCTGTCGACGTACTCGTCCTTGGCGGGAGTCCTGCACGAGCTGACGACAGGCGGTCTCCGCCCGGCCGCCGGAAGGCGCGGCGCGGCGCGCACCGCCTGACGGCCGGGGCCAGGGGAGCCACGCAGCCTCGGCGCCAGCGACGAGGCGGGGGCTGACGAGGCAATGCGCTCTTGCTCATTCGAGCAACGGACTGCGCGCCGACCAGCGTCGCCGGGGCCTCGGGAGCCTGCACCGCAGCCTCTTCTCGCGCCGTTCGACGATCGGGCCCTTGGCATGAGGCCTGCTCAGGGCCGCCTCACACCGGAGCTCGACCATCGGGCCGTGGCGATATGCATATCGCCGTCGACGAAGAGCACGTGAGCGATCTCTACCGCGCCGTGGAGGCGCTCGAAGGCGGCTCGGAGGAGGAGATCCATTTCGGCATCGAGATCGGCGAGCGGGGCATGGCGGTGCTCCTGGACGAGGCCTACGGCATGTTCGACAGCTACAGCGAGGTCGCATGACGACTCGACGCACATGGGACGCAGATTCGAAGCCGACGACGATCGCACGGCGGCAAGGCCGGTGAATCGATGGTCTCCAGGCGCGCACCTCCCATCGCTCGCGGGGTGACCCCGCTGCTCCTCTTCGCGGCGTTCTCCGCCGCGCTGGATATCTATGCCGGGAACCGACTGCAGGCGCTCAGCCCGATCCTCGTGGCTGCGATCTCCTTCACGCTGGTCGCCGCGCTCTTCCTCGGCGGGCTCATCGCTCGTCGAGGCGCGGCCGCCGCCTGTCTCCCGCTGCGCACCCGCCGCCGCGACGTCGCCGCGATCAACCTGTCGACGGCGGTAAGTTGGCTTTCTATGCTCGTCGCCTTGAAGCATCTGGAGCCGGCCGTGGTGAACGTGGTCAGCCTCGCGATCGGGCCGGCGCTCACGGTCCTGCTGGGCGCGCTGCTGCGTCGGAGGGGCTCGGTGCTGGTCACCGAGATGGTCGCCTCGCTCGGCATCTGCGCCTTTATCGCCTTGCTGGTCTGGGGGACGTTCACCGGACGGAGCGGCGTCGGTCACGTCGGCGCAGGCAACGCCGCCATCGGTGTCCTCCTGACCTTGACCTGCGGCCTGGCCTCGACGGCCAGCGTCATCTACTCGAAGCGGCTCAGCGACGCCGGGCAGAGCCCGGAATCGGTGCTGGCGATCCGATTCTTCCTCACGATCGCCGTGTCCTGGACCATGGCGGGTACGAGCGCGATGGCCTCGCTCGCCGAGGCGCTCCTCCCGGCCACCGTCATCACGGTGATCGGGGTCGCGCTGCCGCTGTACCTCATCCAGCTCGGCATCGAGCACACCGAACCGATCACGGCCTCTCTCATCACGTCCCTGTCGCCGTTGGTCGCCTTCCTGCTGCAGCTCCTGGATCGGCGGCTGCAGCCCTCGGTGCTCACGCTCGCGGGCGTCGTGGGGATCACGTCGCTCGTCGCGGCGGCGGCGATGGCGCGCGGCCGCCACGGGAGACGGTCGCAGCGGGAGAATCGATGCGCGTCCCGGCGCCGAATCGAAGGCGGGTTGTTCGAGCTCTCCACCGATGAGCGTTGAAGCTCGCCCGGGACAGGACGCCCGCGACCCGGCCCAGGTGGAGAGCGCGCTGGACGGGTCACCGCAAGGGCTCCCGCGCCCCTCACTCGTCGATGACCGCCTGGATGATCCCGTCGAAGAACTCCCCGGTCCCGACCGCGTCGAGCATCCGGCTCCACCCGATCTCGTCGAACGGGTTCGGCAGGCCGTGGTTGGTGAGCAGGATCCCGAACAGCTCGCGGCTGCGGTCGATCCACATGAAGGTCCCCGCGCCGCCCGCCTTCCCATAAGAGCCCCTCGATAGGCGCATCCCGCCGCTGGAGAAGCGACGCGTCGCGAGCTCCCAGCCATAGCCCTTGGGCGTCGACAGCAGGTTGGACAGCGGGGACACATCGGTCTCCACCGCCGAGACCTCGGGCGTCTGGTTGCTCACCATCGCCGCGGCGGCCTGGCCGCTCAGGATGCGGACGCCGCCGTACCTGCCGCCGTTCAGCATCATCTGGCAGAAGACCGCCATGTCGATCGCCGTCGAGAAGACGCCGTCGCAGCCGACGATGCCGCCGAGCGCATAATCCTGCTCGTCCTGCACCTCGCCGCGGACCCACCGGCCCCTGATCTCGGAGTAGCCCGTGGCCGCGGTCCGCCGGATCAGCGACGCCGGCGGGTTGAACGTCGTGTCGCGCATGCCGAGCGGGCCCCAGATGCGCTCCTTCGCGAAGGTGTCGAGATCCACGCCCGCGGCGGCCTCGATCACCCGCCCGAGGAGCCGGTAGGTGAGATCGCTGTAGAGCACCTGCGTGCCGGGCACGTACTCGAGCGGCGACTCGGCCATTCGCCGCCAGACGCGCTCGTCGTCCGGGTCCTCCATGAAGGGGACGTCCATCGGCAGGCCGGCCGCGTACCGGAGCATGTCCCGCACGGTGATGCGGCGCTTGCCGTTGGCCGCGAATCCCGGCACGAAGTCGGCGACCCGATCGTGCAGCCGTAGGACGCCGTCCTCCACGAGGATCAGCGCCGACGTGGCCGTCGCCAGGACCTTCGTGATCGAGAGCAGGTCGAACAGCGTGTCGAGCGTGACCGGCTCGCGCGCGCCGCGGACCCGGGTGCCGAACGCCCGGTGCCCCACGATCCTCCCCCGCCGCGCAATCAGGGCGACCGCGCCCGGGAAGAGACCGTCGTTCACGCGGCGCTGGATTCGCGCAAAGACGTCCTCGATGCGCTCCGAGCTCAGGCCCACGCCCTCGGGCCGCCCGTGAACGAGCCTGTCGTAGATCGGCGCATGCATCGGCGCGTGCGCCTCGGCCACCCGGGCCGACAGGACCGATGGCGCGAGCGCAGCCACCGCCGCCGTGCGGCCCAGCCCCTGGAGAAGACGCCTGCGATTCAAAGATCCATGCTCAGTGCACATGATCGCTCCTGATCCGTGGGGTGGCGAACCGCGATCCGCGGGGGCCGAGCCGCGCCGCCGCAGAGGCCGCTCGGAGGCGCTCCCCGCGCTGTGGATCGAGGTCGCCATCGCCGCTCTCAGCGGTCGCTGAGCGAAGAGCAGGACGCGTGCCGGGCGACGAACCCAGCAATTTGCGGCGGTGGCGCCCGTTCGCTCCGGCGACCGGCGCGCGGGTCGTGCATCCGCCTGCACGATCCGAACGATCTGCACGGATTTGCATGATTCGTGCAGATCTTCGTGCAGCTCGGTGCGCGGCCCCGCGTAGGATGTGCTCGTGGACGAAGGTTTTCCCGGCGGCGATGCGCGGGGCTCCTGCGCGACCCTCCGGCTCGCGATCGTGGCGGGCAGCACGATCGCCTTCGCCCCCCTGCCGCCCCGCGGCTGCGTCGTCCTCGGCCGCGACGAGGGGTGCGACGTGCGCATCGAGGACCGCTCGGTCTCGCGCCGGCACGCCGTCCTCCACGTCGGCCCGCCGCTCCGGATCGAGGATCTCGGGAGCGCCAACGGCACCTTCGTCGGCGAGCAGCAGCTCCCGGGGATGACGGCGCGGACCCACCGGCTGCGCCGCCTGTCGCGGGACAGCGCCGAGATCGGCATCGGCGAGCGCTTCAACCTGGGCGCGACGACCATCGTCGTCGGCCGCGCGCCCGCGGAAGCCGCCGCGGCGCCCGACTGCTGCGCGCCCGCGGGCGTCGTGGTGCGGGCCGCGGCCATGCTCGCGCTGTACGAGCAGGCCGCCCGCGCCGCGCGGAGCCTCATCAGCGTGCTCATCCTCGGCGAGACGGGGGTCGGCAAGGAGGTGCTCGCCCGGACCCTCCACGCGCGCTCGCCGCGGGCCGGCGGCCCCTACGTCGAGCTGAACTGCGCCGCGCTGCCGCCGTCGCTCCTCGAGAGCGAGCTCTTCGGCCACGAGAAGAGCGCCTTCACGGGCGCGAGCCAGGCGCGCCCGGGCCTCCTCGAGTCGGCCCACGGCGGAACGCTCTTCCTGGACGAGATCGGCGAGCTGCCGCTCGCCTTCCAGGCGAAGCTGCTCCGCGTCCTCGAGGACCGGAAGGTGCTCCGCATCGGAGGCCGCACGCCCCGGCGGATCGATCTCCGCTTCGTGGCGGCGACCAACCGCGATCTCGAGGCGGAGGTCGCGCGCGGCGCCTTCCGGCAGGACCTCTACTTCCGGCTGAACGGCATCTCGCTGGTCGTCCCGCCGCTGCGCGAGCGGGTCGCCGAGATCGGCCCGCTCGCCGACAGGTTCCTCGAGGAGGCGTGCCGGCAGCTGGAGCAGCGCAGCGCGCCCCGCCTCTCGCCGGAGGCGCTCGCCGTCCTCGAGGCGTACGCCTGGCCGGGGAACGTGCGCGAGCTGCGCAACGTGATCGAGCGCGCGGCGGTCCTGTGCGCGGGAGATTCGGTCGAGCCCGCCGATCTGCCGCCGCACCTGGCGAGCGGGGGCGCGGGCCCGCGCAGCGGCTCCGCGCCGCCGCTGAGCGGACCGGCGCCGCTGAGCAGCGCCGCGCCGCCGTCGAGGGGCTCCACGCCGCCGCCGGCTCCCCCGCCGCCGCCGGTCGGCCCCGCGCCGCCGTCGCGGGGCTCCACGCCGCCGCCGAGGGGCTCCACGCCACCGCCGGCTCCCCCGCCGCCGGCCGGGGACGCCGCCCGGGCGCGCGGGGGGCCGCCGGGCGAGGGCGCCGAGGGCGCCGGATCCCCCGCGGAGCCCCCCACGCCGACGCCGCACTCCGAGGAGATGGAGAGGCTGCGGCTCGAGATGAGGGCCGTCGATCGCCAGCGCGTCCTGGAGGCGCTCGAGCAGTCCGCCGGCAACCAGACGCGCGCCGCGAAGCTCCTCGGCATCTCGCTGCGCACGCTGATCAACCGCATCGACGCGTACGGAATCCCGCGGCCGCGGAAGCGGTCGCCCTGAGCGCTCACGAGCTGGACGAGAGGGCGGCGCCGCCCTTGCGGAGCGTGCTGGTCGCCCCCTCGCGGATGCCGCGGAGCGCCGCCTCGACGTCCCGCTCCGCGCCCAGGGCGAGCCCCCGCTCCGCCAGCGCGCGCGCCGCGGCCGAGTCGCTCCCGGCGAGCGCCTGCTCGGCCGCGTGCAGGTAGAACTCCACGGCCAGCCGCGGCTCGCCGCCCCGCTCGAAGTGCTCGGCGAGCACCTTGGCGTCGTGCTCCCCCGCCTGGAGGAGCCACTCGGCCGCGAGCCTGTGGCCGAGCGCGCGATCGTGGTCCGGGAGCATCGCGTAGCAGCCGTCGCGGATGAGCGCGTGCCGGAACGCGTACTCCTCCTGGTCCGAGAAGCGGCTCTGCTCGCGCCGCTCGAGGAGCTCGCGCTGGAGCATCCAGGGCAACCAGTCCACCGCGAGGGTCGAGCCGCCGGCGTCGCCCAGGAGGGCGAGCGCCCCCTGCTTCCAGAACGTCTCGCCGAAGACGCTCGCCGCCCGGAGCAGCCGCCTCGCCTCCGGGGGGATCGCCTCGAGCCGCGCCTCCACCATGCCCAGGATCGTCTCCGGCAGCCGGTCCGCGCGCCCCTCCGCGACCGCCCGGATGAGCTCCTCGAGGTAGAAGGCGTTGCCGCTCGCGCGCTCGACGAGGCGCGCGACCTCCGCGGGCGGGAGGCCGTCGCCGAGCATCTGCCGCACGAGCTCCTCGGCGGCGCGGCGCGGGAGCGCGCCGAGCGTCATCTCGTGGACCTCGCTGCCCTCCCAGAGGATGGGGAAGACCTTGCGCACCTCGACGCGCGCCACGTAAAGCACCGCGAACGGCCGGTCGCGGAGCTCCCGGAGGACCCGCGCGATCAGCTTGAGCGACGCCGCGTCGCCCCACTGGATGTCCTCGAGCACGAGCAGGTACGGCCCCGCCGCGCACGCCGCCTCCATGAAGTCGAGGTAGGCGAGCGGGATCTGGTCGGCCATGAGGGCCGGGCTCTGCCGCGCCTCCTGGAACCTCGGGTCGGCCTCGCTCGGGAACGGCGTGCCCACGATCTCGCCGAGGAAGGCGGCGATCCGCGTCCTGTCGCCCGGCCCGAGCGCCGGGGCGCGCGCGACCAGCGAGAGGAGCCGCTCGCGCTGCGCCGGCGCGGGCTCGCCCCCGGTGATCCCGGCCGCGCCTCGGAGCGCGGAGCCGAGCAGCGAGAACGGCGACCCCGCGCTCAGCGAGTCGCCGCGGCCGACCGCGACGGTGATCTCGGGGTGCCGCTCCCGCAGGACCTCGATGAGCTCGTGGCGCAGGCGGGACTTGCCGATCCCCGGCGGCCCGGTGATCAGGATGGCGCGGGGCTCGGGCCCGCTGAAGCTGTCCTCCAGGAGCTCGCGCAGGTTCCGGAGCTCCCGGTCGCGGCCGACGTAGGGGCTCGGCTTGCCGAGGAGCGTCCGCGCCGACCGGCCGACCTCCCGCTCGTGCAGCAGGAAGAACGTGCCGGACCGCGCCGCCTCGATCTCGAAGCGCGCGTCGAGCAACGCCCGGGTGACGTCGTCGATCCGCACGGGATCGGGCTTCCGTTCCGGACGCGCCCGCGCCTCGAGCTCGGCGAGGGCGAGGAGCGAGGCCGCGCGGTCCATGACGGGCCCGACCGGGAGGCTGCCGGTGTGCTCGGCGCGGCCGGTCGCGAGCACGACCGAGGCGTCGGGCAAGATCTGTCCGAGCTTCAGGGCGCACCGCGCCGCGCGCGCGGCCTGCTCGACCGCGTCGCCCACGCCGGCGATCGAGAGCACGATGGTCCCGTCGGCGAGCGCGTCCACGCGCGCGCCGAACGGCTGCGCGCTCGTGTGGAGCTTGCGCGTGAGGTCTCCCGGCATGGCGGCGACGAGGGTGTTGGCCGAGCCGTCGGACGAGGCGGGGTGCAGCTCCTTCGCGGCCACCATCGAGAGCAGCCGGAGCTCGCCCGTGGTGATCGCCTCGTACAGCACGGGCGGCGCGGCCAGGCCGCTGCTCGGGTCGCGCTCGAGGGCGTCGAGCGCCTCGAGCACGGCCGAGCCGTCGCGCGGCCGCTGCTCCGGGTCCTTCGCGAGCATGCGGGCGACGAAGTCGTCGAGCTCCTGCGGCAGCTCGGGGCGGAGGTGCCGCACGCGCGGCGGGTCTTCCATGAGGAGCTTGGCGAGGAGGGCCATCACGTGCTGGCCCTGGAACGCCGGCCTGCCCGTGAGGCACTCGAAGACCACGGCGCCGAGCGAGAAGATGTCGGCCCGCGCGTCGAGGCGGTCGCGGTCGCCGGTGGCCTGCTCGGGGGCCATGTAGCCCGGCGTTCCCATCACCGAGCCGGTGCGCGTCAGCGCGCCGAGGGTGCGCTTCGTCCGGGCGATGCCGAAGTCGAGCACCTTGAGGCCGGCGACCTCGCCGCCGACGAGCAGGAGGTTGCCCGGCTTGATGTCGCGGTGGACGATGCCCCGCGCGTGCGCCGCCCCGAGCGCCTCGGCGGTCGCGCGGAGCACCGCGACGCTCTCCTCGAGGTCGAGCTTCTGCCGGGCGAGGCGCTGCGCGAGGCTCTCGCCTTCGAGCCACTCCATGGCGAGGTACGGCACCTCGTCGGGGGTGACGCCGTGGGCCACGTGGCGGACGATCCTCGGGTGATCGAGCTCGGCGAGGATGCGGGCCTCGTGCTCGAAGCGGTGGGAGGCGCTCCGGTCGGGCTGGCCGAGGAGCTTCAGCGCGACCGGCGCCCCGGTGGTCCGGTCGAGGGCGCGGTAGATCGTCCCCATCCCGCCGGAGGCCGCGACGCGCTCGATCTCGAAGCGGCTGTCGATGACCTCTCCCGGGCGCATGAGGCGGAGGATGCACCGGGGTCGAGCCGCCATCAACGGTCCGGCGCCGGGGGCGCCTGGTGTGCGCGTCGCCCCCACGCCGCGGCGTCGCGCCTCAGCTCCTCGGGATACGCCACGTCGCGCCGGCGCGGAAGAAGAGCACGTTCGGCATGCTCTGCCCCTCTCCGGGGATGCCGTCGTCGTCGGCGTTCATCGGCTCGAAGCGACGGAACAGGCTGTGGCCCGCGTGGGCGGTCAGCCACACCGTCCCGAAGGCGCGCACGCCGAGCGTCACGCCCGCGGTGGCGACCGAACAGGCGATGTGATCGACGCACCGATCGGGCCGCGCCACCCGCTCGTCCGGCTCGGTCGCCGGGTCGTCGGCCGGCTGGGCGGCGCAGGGCCAGGCGCCCGCGACGCGCGCGTCGCGCACCGCGTAGGCGTTCCCCGCCAGGTCCGCGCGCAGGCCGATCTCGACGCGATCCGAGAACAGGAGCTTCGCCGCCGCGAAGCCAGGAAGGAAGGCCTCGAGGCGGAAGTACGGAGTCGGTGTCCAGTCGACATAGGCGGCTGGCAGCGGGAGGAGCGTGCCAAAGCTGAACGACGCGAGCGCGCCACCCCCGAGCACGAGCCGCTCCGAGAGCGTGTGGGTCACGAGCCCGAGCGCGCTGATGCGGGCGAGCCCGCCGTCGAAGCCCTCGAAGTCGCCCGCGAGCCCCGGCGCGACGCGCAGCGAGAGCGACCAGTCGCGGGGGAGGAGCTGGACGAACAGCACGGAGACATCGACGGAGTGAAAGGCCCGGAGCTGGTCGAAGCCGGGCAAGGCGTCGGCGTAGGAGACCGCTTCGACGTGGTACACCGCCCCCGGGATCAGGAACGTCTTCTCTCCGAGAGGGAGGGGCACGTTGACGCCCACCTCGTACGACGTGACCTGCGCCCGCGTCGGGCGTGGGTCCTCGAGCGCGGCGCCCGGCATGTACTGCGCGCTCAGGTCCGCGAGGTCGGGGAGCTGGGCCCAGGCAGCGCCCGGCGCGAGGGCCCCCAGGAGCGCCGCGAGGGCGAAGAGCCGCGAGATCCGCGCGATCCGGCGGCAGGTGCCTCCTCGAAGCTGCTCCGCGGAGCGCGCGGCGGCACGATCGGCCGGCCTCATCGCATCACCCGCTGCCCGCGACCGCCGTATGGGTGAGGAACCTCCGTCGATCGATCATCGATGCATCTCCGGCGCCTGAAAAAAAACAATCGACTCAAACACACGTTTAACGTCATTGACATCTGCGCGGAGCGTTGTCAAGGTGCGTTTCAAACAAGCGTATGAGCGACCGAGACCGCCCTGCCCACGCGGACGATCCACGCCAGCGGCTCGTGGTCGCCGCGATCGATCAGATCGAGAAGCACGGCATCGGGCAGGCGACGGTGCGGAGGATCGCGGCCGCGGCGGAGGTGAACATCGCCGCGGTGAACTACTACTTCCGGTCCAAGGAGGCGCTGCTCGCGGCGGCGCTCGAGGGGTCGATTCGCCACATGCTCGAGGACACCGAGGAGTTCCTCGCCCGGATGCCCGACGATCCGATGGACGCGCTCAGCGGGCTGCTCGGCTACCTCCTCGAGGGCTGCCTGCGCTACCCGAACCTGAGCCGGGCCCACCTGCACGACGCGTTTCACGCCGACGACTACAGCGGTCCTTTCCCGAGGCTCTTCGCGCCGGTGGTGGCGCGCCTGCGCGATCTCGTCCGGGCGGCGGTGCCTGGGCTGGAGGAGCGGGCGGCGGCGCGCCGCGTGGTGGCCGCGCTCTCGGCGGTCTTCTTCCCGGCGTTCTTCGCGGGGCTCTACGAGGGGCTGAGCGCGCTCGGCTCGCCGGCCGACCGCCTCACCTACGCGCGCGAGCTGGCGCGGCAGACCCTGGCGCCCGCGGAGACCGAGGCGCCCGCGGCCCGCGGCAAGCGGCCGAAGCGCGGGTGATCGGCGAGGGTCACCCGGGGGGATCCCTGCGATGAGGAGGGGTTTCCGGGGGCGGTCAGCAGTCGAAGTAGCGCCGGAGCCCGGGGCGGATGACCTCCTCGATGGTCTCGTCGAGCAACACGCGCGCATTCAGGCCGCTGCACAGCCCGAGCTGCTCGCCTTGCGGGGGAGCGTCGTGAGGCGGCAAGTGCGCGTGCTCGTGCTGCACGAGGTGCCGGAACGCGACGGGGAGGTAGCGCTCGACCGCCGTCCGCTCCGCCGCGGAGAGCTCAGGCGCGACCTGCTCGAGCAGGCGCCAGCCGAAGCGGGCGTGCCCGACCTCGTCGGCGTAGATGCGCGTCAGCAGCTCGAGCAGCGGCCCGGGCGGCATCTCCAGCCGCTCGGCGCCGATCAAGGCCACGGCCACGGTCTCGCTCATGCAGCAGATGTGGATCACGTTCCGGAGCACGGCGGCGCGGGGGGGCGCGTCGCGGTGCAGGGGGAACTCCGGTCGCTCCGGGACGCTCGCGGTCGCGGTCCCGCCGAGGGCCTCCACCACGGCGCCGCAGAGGATCCCGTGCCGGCGCTCCTCGGCGGCGAAGCCCCGGCACGCGTCGGCGAGCTCCGGCGGGAAGCCAGCCTCGGCGAGCTGACGCGCGAGCGCCTCGAACACCGCCGACGACGCGTGCTCGTTCACCATCCGCGCGCGCCAGGTGCGGATCGCCGAGGGGAACAGCGCCGCCGGATACCCGCTCACGTCGAAGGCCCGGGCGCGCGCCTCGCCGCGGAGGTCGAGCAGCGAGGCGTTCATGCGACCTCCGGCGCGGCGTCGGCGTCGAGCGCCGGCGGAACCGGGGGGCCCCACGGCGTGCAGAACGTCTGGGTATAGAGCTCCTGCTCGGGCGCGACCACGCCGCTGAAGCAGCAGACGCTGCGGACCGGCTCGGCCTCTCGGTACGAGATGGCGCGGGCGCCCACGCCCACGATCAACGCCGTGCAGCAGTTCACGAAGGAGGCGTCTTCCGCGAGGGCGGCCAGGTCCTGCTCGGAGAGGCCCGCCCCGGGGTCGGGCGCGCGCTCTGCCGTGTAGCCGAGACAGCACTCGAGCTCCGCGCGAGGGCGGGCATCCGCGTCGTCGAGGCTCGCCGGCTCGGCGCACGCGAGCTCGGGCGGCTCCGGCTGGACGGCCTCGGAGCAGTCGGGATCGCCTTCCGCGGGCGTGCAGCCGGGCGCGGGCTCCTCGGGTGTCGGCGCTGCCCCGCCGTCGCCGGCGTCCTCTCCGGCCGGAGCCGCGTCGTCCGGCGCTTCCGGCGATCCCGGCGCGTCCGGCGCGAGATGCTCGTCGGGATCCAGATCCGATGACTGCTCGCCGGTGGTGATATGCCCGCCGCAGCCGACCGAGGCGCCATAGGCCAGCGCTCCCAGCGCGACCCTCGCCGCCGCACGCAATGCTGCCCGTCTCGTCTCCT
This sequence comes from Sorangium sp. So ce836, assembly GCF_028553905.1. Taxonomy (NCBI): domain Bacteria; kingdom Pseudomonadati; phylum Myxococcota; order Polyangiales; family Polyangiaceae; genus Sorangium; species Sorangium sp. So ce836. The sequence goes on from NZ_CP102233.1 coordinate 10,978,353, forward strand.
CACGCATACAGTCCGCCTCCACGAAAGGTGGTACGCGCTGCGGAGTGCCTCCGCCGCGGTACAAGCCGCTCGCGCGGCCCGCGTGGTTCAGCGTATGCGCGTAGGAGAACCAAGAGAATCTGCATCTTCCTCACAGCATTGAATCAAAGATCCGAACAATGGCGCCGCGGTCTCTGCCGGCGCGGCGCTCGGGGAGGTGCGGGCGGCGCCGCGCGGCCGCCGGCGGGGAGGCGACGGCCGCTGACGCGCCGAGGGGTGTTCTTGCGCGCTTCGAGCCTCATCGCGGCGCCGGGATGGCGGCGTGGAGCTCCTCCGGGGGCGCCACGTGGAGCAGGGCCACGTTGCCGTCGCGCCGCCGGTGAGCACGTTCGGCGCGAGCAGGGGTCGCTGGCCTGCTCTGCGGTGCGCGGCGAGGTGCACGATACGCGTGTATCGAGCCCGCGCTTTCCTGGGCTGTCGTGCCAGCTCCGTGGATCACGTCGTGGGGGTGAACGGGGCCCGCCACAGCCCGACGAGGGCGTCCACCAGCCCGACCGCGGCGGCCTCCCACGTCGCTCGCGGCGTGGCGGTGCCCGCTTGCAGCGCCCGCTCGCGCTCGGCGCACATGTGCACGATGAGCTGCCGGCTCATGTCGCCGCGCTCCGCGCGCACCTCCTCCGGGAGGACCGGCATGAGCCGGATCAGCCCTTCGATGGTCTCCTGCATCGACGTCGAGGCGACCGTCTCGTCGATCACGATGCGGCGGAAGGCAGGGTCGGTCGTCGCCTGGGCGATGAAGCGCGCATACCAGCTCGGGCTGCCCAGCGAGGCGAGGTGCTCGGTGAGCGGCCGCACCAGGCATCCGATCCAATCGCGCAGATCGGACGAGCCCTTGATCGACGCCAGCATCTCCGCGCGCCGTCGCTCGATGGCCGAGGCATGGCGGCGGACGATGGCGAGCACGAGGTCGGCCTTGGTGCCGAAGTGATAGCCGACCGCGAAGTTGTTCGCCTGCCCTGCGGCCTCGCTCACCTGACGATTCGAGACCGCCGCTACTCCCTGCTCGGCGAAGAGCCGCTCCGCGGTGGAGACGATGAGCTCGCGGGTCTCGTTCCCGTGCGCTTGCCTGACCCTCGAGCTGACCATGATCACCAGCATACCAGAAGGCGGATCGCGGCGGTGGACTGGTGCAGGGGGCGACCTGTGGCCGGTCGCCCGAGCCGGGCTGCCAGCTGCGCCGCGACACGGCGGCGACCCGCGTCGCCAGACGACGATGCTGGGCGGCCCAATCCAGGATGCGGCCGCTCCCCGCGCGCGCACGTGCACCGCGTCTATGCCGAGAGCACGACGTCCGGCACGATGACACCGTGGAACACGCGCATCCACCACGTCCCGGCCGGGAATACGACGCTGCGCACACCGGCGCGCCAGCGTTCGAGCGCAGCGCGGTACGACGCGCGAAACGCCCGCACAGCAGCACCAGCGGTGCGCCGAGCGTCACCCTGCTCGCGGCCGACCGCGAACGTAGGATTGCATTCGCGCAGCGCCTCGAAGCTCGTAGCACGCGCGTAGGGGGAGACGTTACTGACTCGCTCAGCGCCCAGGCAGCGGCGCCCCTGCCGCAGCAGATCCGCATGAGCCTGTGCTTCCTGTCGCCCGAGCTCGGCGGCGACCTCTTGGCGGAAGGCCTCCGCGGTGTCCTGTGCAATGACCGGCGGCAGCGAGAGCGGGAGCGTAATTTCCTCGGGCCACTGAGGGTTGTCCGGGTCGAGATACGCAGAGGGGCGCGCGGCGCGCAGCTCGCCGCGGCCGAGCGCATCCATATCCACCTTGGCGCCCGGCCACTCACGCGCATGTCGGACGAGGCCAGCAGCCACGGGATTCGCGAGTATATACGCGATCTTCTCCACCACGGCCGCGCGCGTCAGCAGCCGTACCACGCTCGGGGCCTCATGGTCCCACACCGGTCCTTCCCATGCGCGGAGCACCTTCGTGCCGAGCGCGACGATGCGATGGAAGAACTGCAGGAAGCGAGGCAAAACGCCCGCCACGTCGGTCACGATCAAGTGCAGATGCGTCGACATCGCGCAGAGCGCGTGGACCTGGAGGCCATAGCGCCGCGCGGAGACCGCGAGGGCGTAGATCAGGAGCTGAGTGATCGCCGCGTCGGGGCGGAAGAGCAGATGTCGACGCAGGACGCGACGAGTGATCATGTACGTGGCGCCGGGAATGACCTCGCGGGGCTGGCTCATGGTTGAAGGCGCACCAACAAACGCCGTGCCAACACTTGCCGCGAGTGATTGCAAGGGGTTATCTCGGCCCCGTGGGTGGCGGCGCCATGGTGGTATCCGTGTCCGCCATCCTTATTTATCCTGGCTGCGGCTATCTCTGCTGTTGTTACGCCGCTTTGCTACCGTCTGCTTCTGCTGCTTCTGCTACCTCAACCCGGGTCGTGCTGGTGCTGGTGCTACCTCTGCTACCTCAACCCGGGTCGGGTCCAACCGGTCCAACCTGGGTCGGGTTGGTGCCCAGCTACCTCAACCCGGGTCGGGTCCAACCCGGGCCAGGTCCAACCTGGGTCGGGTTGGTGCCCATGGTCTACGGCGACGGCGACCCTCATCTCGGCGATCGGAGACGTCGCCAGGGTGCCCGTGCGCTCGTGGAGCCTCGCCGAGGCACGGGCCGCGCACGGGCTCATGGCGGGCTTCCTGGCCATGAACGCCGCCCTCGATGCGGCCGAGTTGCGCCGCCTCGGGTGGACACCGCGGGTGGGAGAGGCGCTCGGAGGGATCTACGGCGCGCTGCGCAACCCCGCGCAGGGGTACGGAGCCTCGTGAACCGCGCTCCAGGCAGCGGCGGCGGACCGCGAGCTCTGCTGCTGGAACGCCCGGAGAGCGGCGTTAGCTAGAGCGGCTGATAGAGCTGGATCAGGTTCCCGCAAGTGTCCGAGAACACCGCCACCATGACTGGGCCCATCGGCGTGGGCTCCTGCGTGAACGCAACCTGACGCTCCTTGAGGCGCGCGAACTCGGCACGGAGGTCGGTCACCTCGAACGCGGTGAGCGGGATGCCCTGGGCGAACATCGCCTGCTGAAATGTCTTCGCCGCCGGGTTGGCGTTCGGCTCCAGCACGAGCTCGACGTCGTCGGGGCCCTCCGGCGAGACCACGGTGATCCATCGATACTCTCCGACGGGGAAGTCGTTCTTCTTCTTGAAGCCGAGCACCTCCGTGTAGAACTTCAGCGCTCGGTCCTGGTCCTCGACCATGATGCTGTTGAGCTTGATCTTCATCGTTCGCCTCGCTGAGCTGACGGTTCTGGGCCACTCTGCCAGGGCCGGCCGGCTCAGGCTTCTCGAAAACTGCGAAACGCCTCCGGCGGCAGGCGACCCATCAGGCTGAGGCACCCCGGGACGAGCTCCCACGGGAGCTTCCCCGGCACCTGGACCATCGCGCGCAGCCGCCGCTGGTACGCCGACGGCGGCATGCCGATGCGTTGCGCGAACAGAGCGCTGAAGCTGCCGAGGCTGGAGAATCCTACCTCCATGCACACGTCGGTCACGGAGTGCCGCCCAGCGGCCAGGAGCTGCTTGGCCAGGTCGAGGCGCTGCCGGATGCGATACTGGTGCGGGGTCACGCCGAACACGGCCTCGAACTGCCGGATGAAGTGATAGGGAGAGATCGCCACCTCGCGGGCCACGTCTTCGATCGACAGCTTCGCGTCGTGCACCTCGGAAAGCAGGTCGCGTGCCCGACAGAGATTCCTCAGTGCGTCCTGTCCCAGCAGCATCGCCGGCGTCCACGATAGGCTGCGGCGGCGGCGGGCACAAGCCGTGCAACCCGACCCGGGCTGCCGCAGCGAGAGCCCCCCTGGGTCGGCCTGTGCAAGCTGAATGGGGTCGCCACACCACAACTTCGCACGCTCTGTAGGTGGCGGGGGTGGCGGGGGGTAGCGACCGCCAGGTGTCCGCCGCGTCCGCTGTTGTGGTTGTTATCTTGATTACTTCAGCGGAGCATACTTGCCAATTTGATGCGCGGCCGCGGCTACCTCGGGCTACCTCAACCCGGGCTACCTCAACCCGGGCTACCTCAACCCGGGCTACCTCAACCCGGGTCGGGTCGCTCCGGCTACCTCAATCCGGGTCGCGGGTCGCTCCGGGTCGCTCCGCCTCAACCGGTCGCTCCGCCTCAACCCGGATCGGGTCGCTGGTCGCCTCGCCCAACCCGGGTCGGGCTGCCCCCGCACCCCTCGCCTCAACCCGGGTCGGGCTGCCCCCCTGGCAGGAACGCGCTCTCCTCGTACGCGCTGCGGGGATTCCACGCCGCATATCCAGCGCAGCCGGCGTCCTCGATCGCCCGGATCTGCTCCCGAACATGCCATGGCGTATATTTGTACCGCCGCATCGGACGCGAGCTGTCCAGGTCGAACGCCTGCACCCAGCTGCGCAGCAGCGCGATCCGCCCCGGCAGATCTGCCACCCTGCGCCAGCCGGCCGACAGCGACGCGTGGACGGTCTCGTACGGGTGATGGGCAGGGTTCGCGAGCCCGAAGCTGCCGGGCCCCCAGTGCGATGGGTACGGCATCGGCATCACGTAATCGAAGAGCTCCACCGCATCCTCCAGCCGCTGGCCCACGACGTCCTGCGGCCCGAGGAGCGTAATCCCGAACAGATCCGCCGAGATCGGCCGCGACGCCGCGTCGCCGACCTCCGCGCGAAGGAACTCGAAGAAGGCGCGGATCGTCGGCGCCCTCTCCTCGATCGGCGTCCGCGACCGCGGCTCGCGCGCCGCGCCATAGCGCACATAATCGTAATTCACCTCGTCGAAACCGACCGTGAACGCACGGAGCGAGATCTCCGCGATCTCTCGCCATCGCTCCTCCGAGCCTGGATCGTACCAGCCCCGCGGGCCTCCCTTGAACGCGACGAGCCGGGCGATGAGGTAGATCCCGGCGTCGCGAAGGGCTCCCAGCCTCGCCCTGGTGGCATCGTCGCGATCCAGGAGGAGCGCTCCTCCATCCGACCGGACATCGATGACCAGGGAGTTCAGCTCCGTCCGCTGGACCAGGGAGGAGAGCCGATTCATCCGGTCCGCGCTCCTCCCCGCCGCGAAGTTCACGTAAATCGCCTTGGTGACCGTGGGCATGCCGTTCCCCCCGGGCGAACGTAGAGCACGCCGCCGGCCACCCGCGCACGAGCCCCCTCGGCCAGGACACCGTTCCCGGCCGACACACATCGCCCTTGCCGCCCCCTTCGGCCCTCTCCCGCTCTCCCCTCCCCTCCTCGCAACGCGCCCGCGCTCAGGTCGCCAGGAAAGGGTGCTCCTGCATGTACGCCAGGATCGTCTCGCGGCCTGGAAACCCGGCCGCCCCGCCGCCCGGGTCGCGCCCGATCTACCCCCGCATCGCCTGGATCGGGCTGATCCGCGCCGCGCGCAGCGCCGGGAAGAAGCCGCCGAGCACGCCCATCATCACGGCGAGCAGCACCGACGCGATCAGGATCCCCGGCGTCGGCTCGAACGTGAACACGATCTCCGAGAAGCTCGCGAAATTGATCGTCGAGAACCGCACGAACCTCATCCCGAGCGCGGCGAGCACGCCGAGCGCCCCGCCGATCAGCGCGAGGAGGACCGACTCGATCAGGAACGACGTGAGGATGCTCAGCCGGGAGAAGCCGAGCGCCCGCAGCGTGCCTATCTCGCGCTGCCGGTTGGCGATCGACGCGTGCATCGTGATCATCGCGCCGATCATCGCGCCGATCGAGAAGAACACCGCGATGAGCACGCCCATCCCCTTGATGAACATGCTCGTCCCCTCGGACTGCTTCTCGTAATACTCGCTCTCGCGCATCACCTCGAGCCCGAGATTCCGGTTCTGCTCGATCGACGCCTCGAAGGCGTCGAACTTGCTCTCCGAGGCGAGCCGCGCGCGCACCGACGACACGCTCCCCTCCCGGCCGAACGCCGCTCGCGCCGTGTGCAGATCGGCCCAGACCTCGGACTCCGACGAGGAGCCGCCGTCCGAGAACACCCCCACCACCTTCACCGGCCGGTTCTTGCGGAGGTCGAACGACTCGCCGATCGACAGGCCCTTGAAGCGGCGGTAGATCGCCTGCCCCACGATCACCTCGTCCGTGCCCGGCTGCGCCGGCCGGCCCTCGACGATCTTCACCTGCGAGCGGAACGCGAGCACGTCATCGGGCACGCCGCGCACCTGGACGTTCGAGACGCCGTCCGTGCCGAGCTTGTCGAGGAGGATCACCGCCACGACCTCCGCCGCCCCGTCCGGCTTGCCGTCCTGCCGCTTCGCCACCTCGGCGCTCGCCAGGATCAAGCCGATCTGCTGCTCCTCGACGCTGCTCGCCATCTCGACGTCCGACCCCTTCCGGATCACGATCGCGACGTCGCTCCGCGCCGTGCGCCCGAGCGTGCGCTCCACGCTGTTCGCGAGCATGAGCACCGAGGCGAACACGAACACAACGAGGCCGAGCCCCGCCGCCGTCGCGACGGTCGTCGTCTTGCGCACCACCAGATTCCGAACGTTGTAAGCGACGGGGATCATCAGCGCTCTCTCCCGCTTTCAGGTGTCCTGGACAGGCTCCGACGCCGCTCGCTCACGCCACGCGCCGGAGCGCGTCGGTGACCGAGAGCTTCGAGGCTTGGTGCGCCGGCAGGAGCGACGCGACCAGCGACAGCCCCATCGAGAGCAGCACCGCCATCACCATCGTCAGAGGATCGATCCGGAAATAAGGGAACATGCCGCCCATGTTCTCCTCCAGCCACCGGCCCATCCCGAGCTCGATGAGCGGATAGGCGATCGCGAGCCCCACGAGCCCCGCCAGCAGCCCGATGGTCGCCGCCTCCCCGACGATGAAGATCCGCACGTGCTTCGGCTCGAACCCGAGCGCGCGCAGCACGCCGTACTCCCGCGTCCGCTCCCGGACGCCCGTCGCGATCGTGTTGCCGAGGATCATCATCATGATGAGGAGGATGATGACGGACACCACGTTCAGCGCCGTCAGCACGGCCGACATCATCGCCATGAACGACAGGTTCATCGCCCGCTCGCTCATCGTCGCCGTCTGGATGTCCTTCTCATCGAAGACCTTGTCGATCGCCGCGCTGATCTCCGCGCTCCGCGACGGATCGTCGATCCGCGCGGCCATCCAGCCGATCTGGTCGCGATCCCGCTCGGGGATCGACTCGTTCAGATAATCGTAATGGAAGATGAACTGCGACCGGTCCATCGACCTGCGCGACGTCGTGTAGACCCCCGAGATGTTGAACTGCCACGGCCCGGGGTAGATCGTCCCCTCCAGCGTCACCGTGTCGCCCACCTTCACGCCGAGCCGCGTCGCGAGGACGTCGCCCACGATGGCGCCCTTGCGATCGCCCTGCCACCGCTCCATGTCCGCGGGCGAGACCGCCATCTCGTCGTAGACCTTGAAGAAGGTCGCCGACTCGACCGCCATCGAGCCGAAGAAATTGCTCGCGTCGCGCGGATCCTTGCCGCCGAACCAGTTCATGAACGTCCCCTCCGTCACGCCGGGGACCTCGCGGAGCGTGGTCATGTAGCGCTTCGGCAGCGGGAGGATGAACGAGATCTTGTGCCGCGTCGCGATCCGGTCCTTCGCGGCGTAGTCGGCGGCGACGTTCCACGCCGTCAGCACCGTCCGCAGGAGCACGAACGCGAGCACCGCCACCGCCGCGCCGATCACGGTCAGCAGCGTCCTGAACTTGTTCCGGAGGACGTTCCTGGCGGCGACGGAGACGAGGTTCATGACAGGTTCCCCTTGTCGAGCCGGCGCGTCACCGTGGCGCGCTCGGCGGCCTGCGGATCGTGCGTGACCATCAGGATGGTCTTCTTGAACTCCTTGTTGAGCTTCTCCAGGAGCGTCAGGATCTCGTCGGCGCTCTTCCGATCGAGATCGCCGGTCGGCTCGTCCGCCACGATGATCGTCGGGTCGTTCACGATCGCCCGCGCGATCGCCACCCGCTGCTCCTGGCCGCCGGAGAGCTGCCGCGGATAATGGCCCATCCGCTCCTCCAGCCCGACCACGCGCAGCGCCGTCTGCGCGCGCTTCCGCCGCTCGGACGCCGACAGGCCCGTGAGCAGGAGCGGCAGCTCGACGTTCTCGGCCGCGGTGAGGACCGGCATCAGGTTGTAGGCCTGAAAGATGAACCCCATCGTCCTCGACCGGAAGCGCGCCAGCTCGCCGTCGCTCATCCGCGTGAGCTCCTGCCCCGCCACGCGCGCCGTGCCGCGCGTCGGGCGATCGAGCCCGGCGATGAGGTTCAGGAGCGTCGACTTGCCCGAGCCCGAGGGACCCATCAGCGCCTCGTACGACCCCTCCGGGATATCGAGCGTGATGTCGTCGAGCACCACGATCGGCTCCTTGTCGCGGAAATAGGTCTTGCCGACCCCTTGCAGCTCGACAATGGGCTTCGGCTTCCCGTCGCGATACCCCTCGGTCATTCGCTCCCCTTTCCCTTCTCCTTGATCTTCTGGCCGTCCGCGAGGTCGGCGGGCGGCCTGACCACGAGGCGCGCCCCCGGGGCCGGGCCGTCGAGCAGCTCCAGCCCCCCGGGCGCCGGCCCACCCACCTGGATCGGCACCATCCGCGTCTGGCCCTGGTCGACCACGAACACCACCTTGGCGCCGGCCCGCTCGACCACCGCGGCCTCCGGGACGACCCGCTTCGGCGGCTCCTTCATCGCCTCTTCGGACAGCGCCTCCGCGAGGAAGCTCACCCGCGCGCTCATCTCCGGCAGCGCCTCCTTCGCCTCCCCGACGAACTTCACCTTGACCGGGATGGTCGCCTTGGCGCGGTTCACCCGCTTGCCGATCTCCAGCGTGGTGCACCGGTGGCGCTTCGACGGATAAGCATCGAGGACGACCTCGCACGGCTTGCCGGGCTCGATGAGGTAAAGGCGCGTCTCCGGGACGTCGGTCTCGACGACGAGCGACGTGAAATCGGCGATCTCGACGAGGCGCGGCAGCTCCAGGCCGACGACCTCCCCGACCTCCGGCGGCTTCGTCATGATCGTGCCGCTGATCGGCGCGACGATCTTCCGCTCGGCGAGCGTGACCCGGAGGCTCTCGACGTCGGCCGCGGCGGCCTTGACCTCGGCGTCGGCCGCCGCCGCCGACTGCGCGAGGGCGTTCATGCGCGCGGTCAGGTCCTCCATCGAGGCGCGGCCGGTCACCTGGCGCTCGACCAGCGCCCGCTCCCGAGCGACCTGCTGCTCCACCTCGGCGATGCTCGCCCGGGAGGCGGCGGCGCGCGCCCGCGCCGCGGCGACCTTGGCCTGGGCCGCGGCGACGAGGCTCCGCTGGTCGGCGTCCTCGAGCTCCACGAGCGGATCGCCCGCCTTCACCACGTCGCCTTCCTTCACGAACACCCGGGCGATGCGGCCCGGGATCCTGACCCCGACCCGGGAGACGACCTGCGGGACCACATACCCGGTCGACGTCACCGAGATCGAGGCCTGCGCCGGCGAGACCAGCGCGACCTCGGTGGTGGCGACCTCGGTCTTGAAGATCGCGCTCTGCGCCCTCGGCGCGACGAACACGGCGGCGCCGGCGACCGCCGCGAGCGCGAGCACGGCGACGAGGGCGGTGCGGAGCGGGCTCCGCCGATCGGGATCGACGTCCCGCTGGATCCGGAGCGATGCGAGATCCGAGCTGAGCTGGTCGGACACGGCGCCTCCTTATCACGCTTCGGGTGTGGCGTTTATATTCTAACGTTAATTCCTGAGACGCGGCGCCGGACACGCCCGACACGCGCCCGCGGCGCCACGCCTCGGCAGGGTCGGCACTTTCCTCGCGGGCCGGCGCCCTGCGCCGTGGCAATCTGCACGTCCCGACTACAATGCCTCGCGCGGCGCCCGACGCGAGGGGGCGCGAGGTACGTCAAGTCGCCGCCGGACGCCGTGCGCGCCGGGGCGCCGCAACGCTGGTTAGTGTGGCTACCTAACTATCGACCGTGGCACCATGAAGGGCTCATGTTGACGGAAAGCACGGCTGTCGCCTCTGCAAGGGCGCTCACCTGGAGCCGTTCCTCGATCTCGGCGAGCAGCCGCCGGCGGATGCGTTCCTCCGCGAGGAGGCGTTCGCCGCCGAGCGCCGCTCTCCGCTCTCGGTCGCGCGCTGCGCCGGCTGCGGGTTCGTGCAGCTGGAGCTTCGCGCGGCCCGTGATGGAGAGCCAGCGCGCGTTCGCGGAAAGCGGCGGCGAGCTCATCGTCCCGGTTCCAACTCCGACCGTCATCGGGTAAGGGAGCGAGCGACATGGATCCGCTCATCGAGGACGAGCTGCGGAGCCTCTCGGGCATGCTCGGCGACATCGCGCTCCGGTTCGAGGGGAAGACGGTGCTCATCACCGGCGCGGCCGGGTTCATCGGGAGCTACATCGTCGGCGTCCTCCAGGAGCTCAACCGCGGCCGGTTCCGCCGGCCCGCGCAGATCGTCGCGCTCGACAACCTCATCACCGGGACGAAGGAGAACGGCTTCTTCGACCTCGGCGACCCGAACCTCGTCTTCGAGACGCACGACGTGACGAAACCGTACCTGCGCGACATCAGGCCCGACTTCATCCTTCACGGCGCCGGCATCGCGTCTCCGGTGTACTACGCCCGGTACCCGCTCGAGACCATCACGGTGGCGGTCGACGGCATCCGCAACGTCCTCGATCTCGCGCGCCGCGCGCGCCCCGAGGCGGTGCTGTATTTCAGCTCGAGCGAGATCTACGGCGATCCCGATCCCGCGTTCATCCCCACGCCGGAGGACTACCCCGGGCGCGTCTCGCCCACGGGGCTCCGCGCCTGCTACGACGAGTCGAAGCGCCTCGGCGAGACCCTCGCGATGGTCTATCACCGCCAGTTCGGCGTCCCGGTCACGGTCGTTCGCCCCTTCAACGTCTACGGCCCGGGGATGCGGCGCGACGACTCCCGCGTGCTGCCGAGCTTCCTGAACGCCGCGCTCGACCGGCGGCCCATCGAGATCCACCGCGGCGGGGCGCAGACGCGCACGTTCTGCTATGCGACCGACGCGGTGAACGGCTTCCTGCGGGTGCTGCTGCTCGGCCGCCCCGGCGAGGTCTACAACATCGGGTCCGACGCCGAGGAGATCACCATGCGCGAGCTGGCGAAGAAGGTCGAGCGGGCCGTCGGCGAGCCGCTCGACATCGCGCTCGCGGGCTATCCGGAGGGGTATCCGGTGGGCGACCCGAACCGCCGCTGCCCGGACATCACCAAGGCGTCGAGGGAGCTCGGGTACGCGCCGACGACCTCGCTCGAGCAGGGCCTCCCCCGGATGCTCGCCTGGTACCGGCTCCTCCGGAGCGCCGACCGGCCGAGCGGCTGAGGTCACCGCGCCACGTCGATGGACTCGACGGAGGCCGTGAGCTCGTTGTCCGCCGCGGAGCGCCCGCCGACGAGGATCACCTCGCCGTCGCCCGGGCAGATCAGGGGGCTGAAGTAGCGGGTGAACGCGAGCTCTCCCGCGGGCTCCCAGCCGTCGCCGGCGTCGTTGAGCCGGAAGAGGCCGTCGGCGTAGTTGACGTAGAGGTCTTCTTCGTCGTTGCACGCGGTCGCGCCGAATCCCTTGATCGGGATCTCCGAGGGGAGCTCGGGGCCTTCGGCCCACGTCTCGGTCTTCGTGTCGAACGCGTAGACCGCGCCCGAGAACGACTGCGCCTCGCCGACGCCCCCGACGGCGTAGATCACGTCGCCGCGCCTCGCGACGCCCAGCGAGCGGAGCTTGAACGGCGGCTCCGGCATGGGGACCCACGTTGCGCCCGGCGTGGCCAGGTCGATCATGAACCCTCCGGTCCGGAACTCTCCCGACCCCTTGAGCTCCCAGCCCGCCACGACATAGAGGCGATCGCCCACGACCACGATCCCGTGCCCCGAGCGCCCCTCGGGCATGTCCGGCAGCGCCTGCCACGTCCCGGCCTCCGGATCGTAGCGCTCGACGGTCGCCACCGAGGTGAGCGCTTCCGGCTCGCCGACGGCGTTGTCGGCACGGAGCCCGCCGACCCGGATGACGCGACCGTCGACCACCGCGAGCGCCGTGCTCTCCAGGTGCTCGACGGTCCCGAGCTCTTCCCAGGCGCCGCCGGGCAAGAGCGAGAGGCGCCGGAACGCGCTCGACTGGTTCTCGGCCGCGAAGTCTCCGTCGCCGAGCTTCCCCCCGTAGGTATACAGCGTCTCGTCGACGAGGACGGCGCCGAACGAGCTGACCGCCTCGACGAGATCGGGGTAATCGCGCGCCGTCTTCACCTCCGGCGTCTCGGGCTGCCTGTCGAGTTCGCCCGGCTGCACCCCGTCGTCGCCGCAGCCCAGGGCCATCAGCGCGCTCGCCGCGGCGAGCGCCAGATACGTGAAACGCTGCGATCGATTCCCGTGCGACATCGTGACGGTTCTCCTTGGGTCAAGAACGATTCGATGGATGACGGCATCCCTCACTCGATCGCGGCGCCGTGCGCGATCCAGCGGCGGATGGTGTCTCTCTCGCCGGCGGAGAGCGGCTTGAGCGTCGGCGGCATGGCGAGGCCGCAAGTCTCGCGGCACGTGAGGATCTCGCACGCCAGTGTGCCGTCGATCTTGTGCATGAGGAAGCTGTGCTCCGGGTCTCCCGGCGCCACGCGCTTCATCCCGAGGGCGCCGCCGGAGTCGGCGTTCACGTTCTGTTCCCGGAGGGCGGCGAGCTCTGCGTCGCCGACCTGGTCGGGCGGCGTGTCCGCGGTCGGACCGAGGTAGGGCTGGAGCGACGAGCCGTTCTTGCTCGCGTGGCACGCGGCTCCGGTCGCGCACGAGCGCTGCAGCAGCGGCAGCACCTCCGCCCTGAAATCCACGGGCGCCCCCGGCTCGAACGCCTCGTAGTCGTAGCAGGACCCTCCGCCCTGCCCTCCTCCTCCCGCGCTCCCGCCCTGCCCTCCGCCCCCTGCGCTCCCGCCCTCTCCTCCGTCACGGCCGCCCGCGGCGCCGGGCGCGGCGCGCTCGCCGCAGGCGGAGGCGAGCGCGACCGCGAGCGCGAGGAGATGGCCGAGCCGGGCGCCCCGCGACGGATGGCCGGCCGCGGCGCGCGGATCGTGCTGGAGGGCTTGCGAGCTGGCGAGCTGCATACGGAGGATCGCCGGGGGTGGCGCCGGCGATCGGTGCATACCAGAGCTCGAGGTGGACCGCGTCACCGCCGTCGAGACGGAAAACGGCTCTCAGACGGGCGTTGCGTCCCAGCGCGCCGCCAGGTGATCGAAGCCCCGGAACCCGATCGCCGCGGCCCGCACCGGCGGGTGATCCGGATCGAGGCGCAGGTTCGGCAGCCGCGCGAGCAGCTGCTCGAGCGCGACGCGGCCCTCCAGCCGCGCGAGCGGCGCGCCCAGGCAGAAGTGGGCGCCCCGGCCGAAGCTGAAGTGCCGATCGGCGTTCGCCCGGCAGGGGTTGAAGGCCGTCGGCTCGCTGAAGAGGCCCTCGTCGTGGTTGGCCGAGCAGACCGCGAGCTGGACGATCGCGCCCGCCGGCAGCTTCACCCCGCCCAGCTCGACCTCCGTCGTCGTGTGCCGCCCGACCCAGAGGAGCGGCCCGTCGAGCCGCAGCGTCTCCTCGATGACATCGCCGATCCGCGCCGGATCCTCGCGCACGGCGGTGAGGTGCGCTGGGCGCTCCAGCAGCAGCACCAGCACGTTGCCGATGAGGTGGAGCGTCGTCTCGTGCCCGGCCATGATCAGCTGCATGGGCAGGGCGATCAGCTCCTCCTCGCTGAGCTGCGCGCCGTCGTCGAGGTGCGCCCGGATCACCGCCGAGAGCAGATCGTCGCCCGGGCTCCGCCGGCGCTCCGCGATCACCTCGGCGAAATAGCGCTGGAACGCGAGCAGCCCCTTCGCCGCCTCGACCATCCGCTCCGTCGGCTCCGCGTTCCAGACCAGCCGGATCCAGTCGTCGGACCAGCGCTTGAGCCGGGCGATGTCGGCGCGCGGCATGCCGAGCATGTCGCCGATCACGAACGCGGTGAACGGGAACGCGAACCGCTGGATCAGATCCGCGCGGCCCTCGGCGGCGAACCCGCCGATCAGCTCGTCGGCGATGGCGCGGAGCTGCGGCTCCATCGCGGCGACCCGCTGAGGCGTGAACCCCTTGCTGACGAGGCCCCGCAGCCGCGTATGATCGGGCGGATCGGTGGTGAGCATCGTCGGCAGCCGGGCGTTCGGGTCCCCGAGCAGGGCGACCACTTCGGGCGCCAGCGGGGTCCTCGGCTTCATCATGTGCTCCGACGAGAAGCGCTCCGTGTCGCGGAGCGCCGTCAGGACGTCCTCGGGGCGCGTGACGAACCAGCTGTTCGCCGACGCATTGAAGAAGACGGGGGCGCCGCGCCGGGCCTGCGCATAGAACGGGTACGGATCGGCGGCGTGGCTTGGGTGGTAGAGGTCATGGGCGCCGACGGCGGCGCGCAGGTCGTCAGGGGCGGTCATGCTAAGTTCCTCCTGCTCTGTCGAGATCGCGCGAAACAGCGCGATCGCCCGGCGCCGGGGAGCCCCGGTCCGCGGGCGTCATGGAGCTTATGCCGCTCGGGTCCAGAGGCCTATACTCGGCCGCAGGCCGGCCAGCCCCTCGCGGCGCGCCGACCCCTCACCGGATCCGAGCCCGCATGCCACCTTCCCCCGCATCGACCCCGCCTCCCGGGGGCACCCACCTCCCCGGCGCTCCGGCGCGCTCGCGGCGCTCCTGGCTGGGGTGGGCCGGTTTTTCCTGCGTGCTCCTCCTGGCCATCCTCGTGCCCTTCTTCTTCTTCGCGGACCGCATCGAGGCGGCGGCGCGAGCGCTCCTCGCGTCGCCGCCCTCCGGCGTCGCCGCGGCGCTGGTGCTCGGGGGGCTCTTGGCGAGCGATGTGGTCTTGCCGGTGCCATCCAGCTTCGTGAGCACGGCGGCGGGCGGCCTGCTCGGGTTCTGGCGCGGAACGGCCGTGTCGTGGGCGGGCATGATGGCGGGCGCGGGGCTCGGCTACGTGCTCGGCGCGCGGGCGGGGGCGCCGGCCTTGCAGCGGATGGTGGGGGCGTCGGAGCTGGCGCGGCTCACGCGCGCCGCCGAGCGGCACGGGCCCTGGTTCCTGCTCCTGTTCCGCGGCGTACCGGTGCTCTCGGAGGCGTCGGTCGTCTTCGCGGGCGCGGGCCGCATGCCGCTCCGCGCGTTCTTCACGGTGACGGCCCTGGCCAACCTGGGCATCTCGGCCACCTACGCGGCGATGGGGGCGTCCGCCGCGCGGTTCACGTCGGTGCTGCTGCTCTTCGCGGGGATCGTGCTGCTCCCGGGGATCGCGCTCTTGGTCGTCCGCTTGCCGGAGTGGCGGCGGAGGGCGGCGCAGAGGCGCGGCGCGTCCGGGTAGCGTGGCCCACGTGGCCGCGATCGCGCAGCCGCGTGAGAGGGTCGCGAAACCGTCCAGCGCGCACCGCGTAGCAGCATCGAACGACGCGCCACGGGCCATCGCAGGCTGAGGCGGACGCCATGCGGCCGCCCGCGGCCGCTCCGGTCTACGTGGCGCGTTGGAGTAACGATCGCTGCCACGCGGCTCGCCGCGGCGGGCGCGTGCGATGCTTGGCTCCCGCGCCAAGCATCGCACGCGCTCCCGCGATGTATCCACGCATCGCCCGCGACTCAGCGAGGGGCTGTCCGGCTCGCCGTCTCCAGAGATGGCGGAGGCGAGCGGCGGTCCGTCAATCCCACGAAGGAGATCATTTCATGCGACGTGTAAGCTTCATGATAACGACCTCATGCGCCCTCGTGCTCGGCGCCTGCGCGCAGGCGCCCGACGCGGACGAGCAGCTCATCGATCAGGTGGGGCAGGCCCTCACGACCCCGGCGTCGGTGCTCGGGTTCGAGAGCCCCGCCGACTGGACGGTGACCGGCGCCACGAAGAGCGCGAGCGCCGACAGCTCGCAGGGCGCCTCCGCGCTCGCGCTGCGGAGCTTCAACTTCGCGGAGCTCCGGTCCGCGCCGCTCTCGACCGTGTCGGGCGTGACATCGACCCTCGCCTTCGACCTGAAGCCGCCGGTCTCGCCCGCCTTCGGCACCGCGCAGCTCTATATCGATATCCCGTCCGGCGGCGTCCACAGCGCCTACCTGGGCCAGGTGAGCCTCGCCGGGCTCGCCGCGGGCACGTACGCACCGCTCTCGTTCAGCGTACCGGCGAACGTCGTCACCGCCCTGCAACAGACCTACAGCGATCTGACGTTCAAGATCGCCCTGAACGTCCCGCACACGACCGTCGACTACCTGATTGACAACCTGCGCTTCGTGGGCGGCACGTCTGGCGGTCCCTCGAAGGTGGAGCTGCGCCTCTCGGACGCCGACGATCGGATCGCCGTCTCGGTCGGCGGCATCCAGCGGAGGATGTTCCACTTCGGCGAGTCGGACCTTGGCCAGCGCATCGACGTGAGCGACTGGTTCGGGAGCGGCGCCAACGAGCTCCGCGTTCAGCTGCTCAACACCGGAGGCCCGGCGAGCGCCGGCGTCGAGCTCTGGGTGGACGACGCGCTCGTCGTGAGCGAGTCGTGCCCGGCGACGCTGTGCAACGGGTCGGACGTGTGGCAGGGGATCGTGTGGGATCGGACGTTCTCTGTGAGCACCCCGAACCGGCCCGCGTTCCAGCCCGTCACCGTGACGGCTCAAGGCGCGACGCCCGGCGAGGTGTACGTGAACGACGTCTTCACCGGTCGGACCACGCCCACCACCCTCTCGCTCCCGCCGGGCGATTACACGATCGGCGTCGGGATTGGCAGCGAGCTGCCGCCGGCCGACTACACCGGCTCGTTCTACGAGCAGGACGTGACCGTCGGCTCCTCGCCCGTGAACGTCAACGCCACGGCGAGCGCGCCGCTCGGGATCCAGGAGGTGACGCGCATCGCGATCCTGCCCATCCGGAACAGCATCAACTACGTCTCCTCCCTGGGCGGGCCGGACGCGTCGAACACGGGCGTGCTCTTCGACGAGGACGTCGATGATCTCGTGGCGCAGGCCGAGGCGACCAACGATCAATGGTTTCGGCCGCTGTCCTACGGGCTCGCGACCTGGGAGTTCGAGGTCCTGCCCACCATCGAGGACGTGCCGATCTACGAGCAGAGACACGACGGGTGGGACACCACGCGCTTCGTGGCGGAGGCCGGGACCGCGCACCTGGCCAGCCAGTACGACATGATCGTGTATTTCTTCTCGCAGCACCGGGCCGACGGCTCCTGGGTCGATGACGTGTGCAACATCGTGTGGGCGTTCGACGGCACGAACGTCGGGTTCTCGACCAGCTACACCGCAGGGAAGCCGGACCTCCTGAACGCCGAGTTCCTTCACGAGGTGATGCACAACTACGAGGATTACAACCAAAACGCGCTGCACTTCTACAACGGCATCGACGGCCTGCACGGCGGCCATCAGCACGGCTATTACGACGGCTCCAACGGCGAGGTGAATTTCGTGCACTTCTATCGCCACCTCCTGCGCGGCCAGGTCGCCGAGCTCGGCGGCATGCGGACCGACATCCAGTGGCCGGCCATCGGGGCGGTCTCGGGGAGCTCGGACCTCTACCTCGGCTTCTTCCCCGTCCTGCGCCACGGCTACCGCGTGCCGTGACGCTGGCGGCGGCTCCGCGCTCCGACGCGGCGCGGAGCCGCCGTGAGCCGCTCCGCCTCGAAACGGAGAATGCCAGCGAGCCGCGCTTCCGACCGGCGGAGCTCGCTTCAGCGAGCAGCCCGCCTCGGCGGCCCGCCCGGCGCAGCGAACAGCCCACCTCGACGCCCTCGGGCCGCGCGTCTACTCTCACGCGATGGGGTTCATCGCCAGTCTCCTCATCGTCTACGGCGTCGCCGGGGTGGCGCTGGGCGCCGCGGTCGCGATCGCCATCCGGCGCAGCCTGCACCACCAGCGCCGCTCGCAGGTCGCCGCGTACGCGCGGAGCCCTTCGGCCCCGCCCGAGGCGATGCGCGAGGGGTTCGCGCTGCTCCGCGGCGAGGTCGGCGCCGAGGACGCCGCGCTGAACGATGCGGTGATCGCGGTCGAGATCGCGCCGGGCGCGTGGCGCACCCGGGCGCGCGCGTTCTCGCTCCGGCTCCCCTCGGGCGCCGCGGTGCGCGTCGAGCCGGTGTGCGGCCGGCTGAACCTCGACACGACCTTCGTCCCGACGAGCCGCGACGGCGTGCCCGTCTACGTGTCCGAGGTCCGCCCGGGCGACGCCATCTACATCGCCGGCTCGGTGCGCCGCGAGATCGACCCGAGCGCCGCCGGCAAGGGGTACCGCGACGCCGCGCGGGCCTGGGTGCTCCGGGCGCCCACGTACGGCAACCTCTCCGTCTCCTCGGAGACGGTCATCGCCCACCACGCGCGGCGCGCGCGCTTCCACCGCGCCTGGGCGCTCGCGCTCGGCGCGTCGCTCGCGGCGCTGCACCTCGGCCTCTTCCGCGGGTTCCACGCGAGCGTCCTCGGCGACCTCGGCCTCGCCGACGGCATCGGCATCGACCCCGCCGGCGGCATCGGCGTCGGCCCGGCGGCGCTCGCGCTGTTCTTCGTCGGCGCCGCCGCGCTCGCCTACCGCACCCTGGCCGAGCTGACTTCCCCCTGGACCGAGCTCCGCGTGGAGCGCCCCAGGGCAGCGTAGGGCAAGGAGACGACCATGGTCACGGAGGGGAAAGACGAGGGGATGAGGGCCGAGAACGCGCGCCTGCGCGCCCGCATCGAGGAGCTGGAGCGCCGGCTCGGCGCCGCCGCGCCGCCGCCCGACGCGCAGGCGTCCGCGAGCGGGCCCCGCGTGCCGTTCGAGGCGCTCTTCGAGCTGCTGCCGATGCCCGTCTTCGTCTACCGCACCGACGGGCTGCTGGCCGCGATCAACGAGGCCTGCTGCGCGTGGTTCAAGGTCCAGCGGGAGCACGTGGTGGACAGGTTCAACCTGCTCCAGGACCCCGAGGCCGTCACGCGGGGGTTCACCGAGCCGTTCCGGCGCGCGGTCGCCGGCGAGGTGACCACGCTCCCGGCGACCCCCTACGAGATGGGCGAGAGCGGCGACGGGGGGGCGAGCCGCCGGTGCTGGCTCGAGGTGACGTACCTGCCGCTCCGGGACGAGGCCGGGGTCAGGTACGTCGTTTCGCTGACCCGCGACGTCACGGCGCACAAGGAGGCCGAGGCGCAGCAGCGCCGGAGCGCCGCGCTGCTGGAGGCCGTCATCGACAACGCCCCCCTGCTCATCTACGCGCGCGACACCGAGGGCCGCTACATCGTCGCGAACCGCCAGCTCGAGGCGGCGCTCGGCATGCCCCGGGGCGGGGTCCTGGGGCTCCGCTCGCACGATCTCGTGCCCCGGGAGATCGCCGACCAGTTCGAGGCGCAGGACCGCGAGGCGCTCGTCGCCAGCGCGCCGATGACCCTCGAGGACCAGGTGGAGCGGCCCGACGGCATGCGCGTGTACCTCACCACGAAGTTCGCGCTCCGCGACGAGGACGGCAAGGCCACGGGCGTCTGCGGCATCTCGGCGGACATCACCGAGCGGGTGCGGGCCGAGCAGCAGAGCCTGATGCTCCAGGAGCAGATGTTCCGCGTCCGCGAGGAGACGCTCCAGTCCATCGCCACGCCGCTCCTGCCCATCGCCGCCGGCGTGCTCGTCATGCCGCTCGTCGGCACGATGACCCGCGAGCGGGCCGATCGGGTGATCGAGGTGCTCCTCCACGGGATCTCGGCCCAGCAGGCCAGGATCGCGCTCCTCGACGTCACCGGCATGCCCGAGGCGGGGGCGGAGGTGATCGACGCGCTGGTCCGGGCCGCCCGGAGCGTGCGGCTCCTCGGCGCCGAGATCGTGATCACCGGGATCCGGCCGAGCGTGGCCCAGGCGCTCGTCGGCACCGCGACGGATCTCGGGGGGATCGTCACGAAGGGGACGCTGGAGCGGGGCGTCGCCTACGCGCTCTCCCGCCGCAGCCCCGGCGGCACGTCGGGTTAGCGCCGCGCGCCCGAGAGCCCGTCAGCGGATGGCCGACGCGCGTCGCTCGCCGGCGCGGCGCCCCCGCTGGGGCCGCCCGCGCCGGCCGCGCGCGCCGGCGCGGAGCCAGGCGGCGGCGCCGAGCGCGGCGGCGCCGAGCGGGACGCTCCACCCCGAGCCGCCGGCGCCGGGCGGCGCCACGCCGCAGGCGACCAGCTGGTCGTCCGCGCACTCCGGCGAGAACCCGTGAGGAGGGATGGGGTTGCACTCCGCCGTGGAGAGATCCCGAGGGGGGTAGATCTGGCAGATGCCCGCGATGTCGTCCGCGTGCAGCGTCCGGAAGTTCATCGGATCCGACCTGTCGTACCGTTCGTGCATGGTCGCCTCCGGACCGGCCAGGGTGTGGTCGAGGCCCAGGAAATGCCCGGCCTCGTGCGTGACGATGGCGAGGAGATCCTCCCTCGGCGCCGCGGAGTCGTCCTCGACGGTGAAGTCGTAGAGATTTGTGTTGATCTCCATGTCGGCGCCCCAGAGATCACCGGTGTTCTTGTCGAACTGCACCGTCGTGAGCGCGAGCATCTCGGACCTGTGCCCGGCGGTCGCGAGCCAGTCCATGTCGCGGAAGACGACCACGTTGGCGTTGCCCGGCACGAGCCCGTCGACGACCCTGGTCTTGCCGTCCCGCGCGTTCAGCTCCACCGCGCCGCAGCTCGCGGGCCCGAGGTTCTGCACGCGGATGCCGGGGGGTCTCCCCCCGTCGCAGGGCGCCTCCTGCCATGTCCTGAACGCGGCATCGAGCACGTCGGAGATCTGCTGGTAGGAGATCTCGCTCGACGCGTCCTTCTGGACGTTGAATCCGATGCAGCTGCTCGTCCAGCGGAGCGGCCTGCAATAGCCGACCGGCAGGTCGTCCTGCAGGCAGAGCTCCGAGACCTTGCAGGTGTTCGAGCGGCAGTAGGCCGAGGCCTGCTGCGCGCTGGCCAGCGCGGCGAGCGCGGCAGCCGCGCCGAGCCACCTCGCACTCTTCGTCGACATCGACTCCTCCACGATCGCTTGACCGTACCGCGACGGTACCAGCGCGCGAGGGGGGCGTGGGGATTTCGCGGCCGGCGCCCTTGCCGGCCGCGGGCCCGGCGCCATCCTGAGCACATGGGGCGTGCTCGTGGGTGAGGCGGGCGGCGGGGCGAATGCGGCCCCGGGGGGCGCGGAGCCGGCTCCGGGCGGGGCGCCGGCGCCGAGCTTCCTGTGCGACGCGATGCTCGGCGGCCTGTCGCGCTGGCTGCGCGGCGCGGGGTACGACGCGACGTTCGAGCACGGAATCGACGACGGCGATCTCGTGCGGCTGGCGCAGCAGACCGGCCGGGTGCTGCTGAGCTCCGACGCGGGGGTGTTCGAGCGGCGCCCCCTGCGCACCGCGGCCGTGCGCGGGCTCTACGTGCCCCGCGGGCTGCGGCCGATGGAGCAGGCGGGCTTCGTGCTGCGCGAGCTCGGGCTGCCCGTGCGGGATCCGCGGTGCATGGCGTGCGGCGGCGCGCTCGCGGCCGCGCCGAAGGACACGGTGCGCGGCGCGGTGCCCGGGGTGGTGGCGGATCGCTACGACGAGTTCTGGCGCTGCGAGCGCTGCGGCAAGGTCCTGTGGAAGGGCAGCCACTGGGAGGGCATCGCCGCCGGCGTCGCGACGGCCGCAGCCGGCGCGGGGGCCGAGATAGGCGCGGGCGCCGAGGCAGGCGCGGGCGCCGAGGCCCCTGCTGCGCCGACGGGAGGCCGCAAGCCCGCGCCGTGACCGGGGCGGCTCCTGCCGGCAGCGGCAGCGTCGGCGTCCCGAGCACCGCGATCCGCCATCGCTGACGGGTCTCTGCGCGGCCCGCGCGGGTATTCGCAAGGGCTGCTCCTGTGCTGTAAAATTTTACGTCTCCAGGACGAGCTTCGATCTGGTCATCAGCGCCGAGGGGGACGAGTACACGATGGCGCCCTCGCCGGTCGTCGTCATCAGCCAGGACATCTCGGAGTAGCGACACCCGCGCCGGGCCAGGCGGTGGCGGCCTCGCTCCCCCGCCAGCGGCCCGGCGGACCGACCCGGCGCACGCTACAGGCACGTGTTGTCGACGACCACGCCTTTCGCCTGGAAGCGCTCGGTCGCGGGCTCCCCGTCGAGCGTGACGGCGATGTCCATGTCGATGACGCACGGGATGCCGGTGTTCGGCTCGGTCTCCCACGACATGATGCCGGTGGCGCCGGTCACGGGATAACGCCCCTCCGCGCCCGGCGTGCGCGGCTCCGTGCAATCGCGCATATCGCCGGTGAGCGCCACGTCCAGCAAGGCCCAGAGCTCCGGGAGCTCGACCCCGGCATAGCGCGGATCGCTCTGGGTCGGCCAGGTGAGATAGAGCGTCAGGCGCCGGTTCGCCGCCAGATCGGCGTGGTGCACATAAACCCGATCGCGCGAGACGATCTCGTAATCCCCGCTGGCGCAGGACGTGTCCGCCGACACGTTCATCCCGGCCGCGTGCGCCGTGCACGCATTGCAATAAACGCGCTGATCGCACCCGCAGCCCCCCGCGCATTCCTCGGGACAGTCCCAGCGGCTCGGCCGGGGGGCGCACACGCCCTGCGCCTCTCCGGGGCACGCATCGTCGGGCGTCTCGCAGTATTCCGTCTCGCCGCACGTCGCGCCCGCGCTCCCTCCGCAGGCGATCGGCGCGCCGCCTCCGCCACCCCCGGTCGAGCTTGCGTCCGCGCCGCCCGCGCCGCCCGCGCGGTTCACAGGCGGACGAGCCCGGCCTTCGCGGAGGCGTTGCCGCGCCGCCGGCGGAGCGCGCCGGCCAGCACCAGCGCGATCGCCGCGAGCGGCGCCCCGCGCGAGCCCTGCGCGCCGGCCACGAGGCAGCCACAGCCGCCGTCCGCGCCGGCGCCATCCGAGCCGGCCCCGCCGGCGCCCCCGGCGCCCCGGCGCCGCCGGCGCCGCCCGTGCCGCCGCTGCCGGCCGGATCCGCGACCCCGCCGCCCGCGCCGGAGTCCAGGCTCGCGCCCGTCGAGCCGGTGGGCCCGCTGGTCGCGGTCGCGCTCGCGTCGTCCACGCAGGCGCCGCCGGCGCAGATCTGCCCGCTCGGGCACACCGCTCCAGCGCACGCGTCCACGCACGCCCCGGCGTCGCAGCGCTGGCCGGACGGGCACGCGACGCCGACGCAGGCCGACTCCCTGCAAAGCCCGCTCTCCTCCTCGCACGCGCGCCCGCTCGGGCACGGCGTGCACGGACAGCTCGGCTTGCACACGCCGCCGTCGCAGACCGTGCCTTCCTCGCAGGTCACGTTGCTGCACGGGTCGACACAGACGCCGACCCGGCACACCGTCGGGAAGGGGCACTGCACTCCATCGCAGGCCGCGCGGCACTGCCCGCCGGCGCACACCTGCCCCGCGTCGCAGACGACGTCGGCGCAGGCCGGATCGACGCAGAACCCCGCGGCGTTGCACTCCTTCTCCGGCGGGCACACGAACTCGCCCCTGCCGCACGCCTGCACGCACACGCCCCGATCACAGACGTGATCCGCGGGGCAGAGATCGCCCTCGTCGGCGGTGCCGTTGCAGTCGTTGTCGAGCCCGTCGCAGGTCTCCTGCGACGAGGGCACGAGCCCCTGGCAGGTGAGCCCGTCCGCCGCGCACTGGGTCACCCCTGGCGCGCACACGCCGGGCAGCCCGGTGTCGCACGGCTCGCCGCCGCCGGTGCAGGTGAGGCCGCTGAAGAAGTAGACGTAGTCGTTGTAGTCGCCGTCGTTGTTGAAGTCGTCGGGGTCCGGGCCGACGCTGCCGTCCTCGAAGGCGACGTAGAACGCGTTCGGCGTGACCATCGAGGTGTAGATGACGGCCGTGACCCAGGGGCCGGGCGGGGTGCAGCCCGTGCACACCTGATTCCACCGCTGCTCGGAGTAGTGCGTCTGCGCGCCGATGAGCGCAAAGCCGATCTGGCCGCCCGCGTAGGCGGGATCGCTCCGGATGTCCGCGGCGGTGACGATGGTGCCGACGGGGGCGCCGGCGGGGACGATCGGGTGGATGTCGTCGAGCGACGGCGGCGCCGTGGCGGCGGGGTCGACGTTGTACCAGCCGACCCCGAGGCGTGCCCCGGTCTGGGTGAGCACGAGCTCCGCCGTGAAGCCGCAGAGCGGCGAGAAGGTGGACGGCGCGGTGTTCCCATCAGCCTGGTAGTCGATCGCCTCGCCCCGGCGTTCGAACAGCGTATAGAGCTGGACCTCGCCATTCTCCGAGTCTCGCGGCATGATGGTGCCGTTCGGCTGCGTGATCAGCGCGCTGGCGGAGAGCGGCGAGAGGCCGAGAGAGAGAGTCGCCAAGAGAATCGAAGCGTACTTCATGGTGCGGTGATACAGAGACGCGCACCTCAGCGTCAACGGAAACATTCCACGACAGCAGACAACGACGTGTCGGGGGCCTGCGCACAACGCCGCGCCGTCGGCGCTCTCCGCGTGAGGCGCGTTTCGGCGCAGGTTGGGGTACCCGCGCGCGGGTTGCGGTTCCTCGGCCCGACCCGGGTTGCGGTTCCCCGCCCCGACCCGGGTTGCGGTCCCCCGCCCCGACCCGGGTTGCGGTCCCCTGGGCCTGCGGTCCCCCGCCCCGACCCGGGTTGAGGTCCCGCGAGGTCCCGCGCCTCCGCAGGGCACCGCCCGCGCCGGGCAGGACATCTGCGCGCGCTCGGAACGGCCCCGGAACCGACGCGATGCGCGGTTGCGCTCGGGCTTGCCGCTCCGGCGCGCTTGAGGCAAGGAGCACCGGCGGGTGGGGCCGCAGCGCACGCGGCGCCTCGGCTCCGCGCCCCATCACGCTGACCGCGAGCCTATGACAAATCCCCGAATCACGATCGCCGGCTTCGACATCGAATGGAACCTGAAAGACGGCATCAACCTGTGGGCCGGAATGCCCACCCTGAGCATGTGGATCCCGAGCTCGGTGGCCGGCCTGATGTCGGGCATGGTGGCGATGGTGGGGGTCGAGCGCTTCAATCTGTGTCTCCAGCGCGGGGGACGGCAGAGCGTCGATGGCGACTGGTCCATCATCAACACGCAACCGACGTTCGAGGAGGGCTTCTGTCGGCTCAGCGAGATCTGCAGCCCGGCCGGCTGGGGCCGATGGGAGCTCGTCGCTCTCGACCGCGAGCGCCGTGAGGCCCGGTATCGCACCTTCAACAACTGGGAGTCGATCTACCAGCGCGCGCTCGGGGTCGTCTGGGGGAGCTCGATGACGGCCGGCAAGCTGGCCGGCATCAGCGAGCGCCTGTTCGGGGTCCCTTGCTGGGCCGAGCAGACCGTGTTCGTGACGAAGGGCGCCGAGTACGACGAGTTCGTCGTCCGTCCGACCGACCAGACCGTCGAGGCCCGCCTCGCAGCGCTCCTCGAGACCGATCGGGCCACGAGCTCGGATCTCGCGGTCGCGCTGGCCACGCTCAAGAAGGAGGTCGCCGAGCGGGAGCGGACCGAGCTCGCGCTGCGCGAGAAGCTGCAGCTCATCGAGCAGCAGGAGACGGCGCTCTCCACGATGGTCGCGCCGATCATCCAGGTGTGGGACGGCGTGCTCACCGTGCCCGTCATGGGAGGTCTCGACAGCCAGCGCGCGTCCGCGCTGATGGAGCGGCTGCTCGGCGCGATCGTCGACAGCCAGACGCGCCACGTCATCCTGGACCTGACCGCGGTCGACGCCGTGGATACGGGCACCGCCGACCACCTGATCCGCATCGTGCGCGCGGTGGAGCTCCTCGGCGCCCGCGTGGTGGTGACCGGCATCCGCCCCGCGGTGGCGCAGACCGTCGTGTCGCTCGGCATGGACCTCGAGCGGATCGTCACGCTGCGCAACCTGCAGGAGGGCCTCAAGGCGTGCATGGCCGCAGGAAACGGCGCCGCGCCCGGCCCGAGCGCCCCGTGAAGCGCCGCTCGTCCCGGGGGACAGGCGCTCCCCCGCGCGACCCGTCCATCTCCTGAACGACCTGCTTCATCCCACGTCGATCGTCGGAGGGCCCCCTCCACGCCGCAGCCCGCTGGAGCGCTCCGCGCGTCTTCTTTCCAGGTGAACGCTCCCTCCCGGGGTGCTTCACTGGGCGGCATGTCGATCATCCAGCGTGGCTTCGATCGCTCGGTCGTCGTCCGTGGCCCCGACGCCGAGGTCGTCGGCGCCCCCACCGCGAGGATCCAGCTCCTCGCGGACAGCAGCGCGACGGGCGGAGCCCTCTCCACCGTGCGTGTGACGCTCGCGAAGGACGCCGACGGCGCGCGGCCCCACCGCCACGACGGCTCGGCCGAGATGTTCTACGTGCTCGACGGCGCCGTGCAGGTCCTCTCGGGGAGCGACATCGTGACGGCCGACAAGGGCGACCTCCTCGTGGTCCCGCCCCGGGTCGCCCACGCGTTCGCTGCCGCCCGCGGCAAGAGCGCCGAGCTCTTGATCGTCATCACCCCAGGCGTCGAGCGCTTCGACTACTTCCGCAAGCTCACGCGTATCGCCCATGGCGAGGAGCCGCCCGAGACCTTGCGCGACGTGCAGGAGCTCTACGATACGTATTTCCTGAGCAGCCCCGAATGGGACGCGGCGCGCCGATGAGCGCGCTCCCGTCCAATCGATATGTCCCTGGGCGACTCGGGCCTCTCGCCATCGGCGAGCTCGGCGGCGACGGCGGCCAGCCGGCCGCGGCGCATTGACCGGCGTGGGTGGAGCTGGTAGCCCCGTCGGCGGGGCCGCGCGCCCGCGCTGCGCGCCGCCGCGGCGCCGACACGCCCTCGGAGGTCCACGCATGTTCCGCAAGACGCTCGCCGCTGCTCTCCCGCTCGCGCTCGCGCTCTCCGCCGTCCCCCGCGAGGGCGCCGCCTCGAACTACCCGCCGAGCTACGATTATTGCGGGCCCACGACGACGGTGCACACCGGCCCGTTCGAGCTCATCCAGGATCCGGTGCGGACCGACGCCGCCAAGCTGACGGTGGCCTACCGCGGCTACCTGCGCGCCTATTATCCCGATCACGAGATCAACCTCTATGTCCGGCTGAACGGCAGCGACGCCTTCCTCCCGGCGAGCGCGGGCGCGCACGGCGACGCCTACGTCCTCGTCAGCAACGCGCCCCGCGACTGCGCGTGGTGCTCGCCGCCGCCCGACGGCGCGGGCCAGCGCCTCTGCGGCGGCGCGCCGCTCCCGCCCACGTCGAGCGGCACCTGGGTCTGCAACGAGCCGACCGCCGTCGAGGAGGCCCTCTTCTTCTGGGCCTACGATCCGTACGGCCGCATGAACGCCTGGGACATCGAGGTGGCCGCCGAGTCCCACGGCCTCTGGGACAGCAACCTCGGAGCGAACTACGCCGCGCGCTTCGAGGCCCGATCGAGCTGCTTTTGAGCGCCGCGCGGCGAGGCGAGTCGAGTCGAGGCACGAACATGGCAGGATCGTTGAACAAGGAGAAGGCGCGGCGCGCGGCCTCGCACCGGGACCGGCCGGGCGAGCAATGCCGGGCCGAGCCAGGCGCCTTCCGGCCCGTGGTGAACCGGAACCGGTGCGAGGCGAAGGGCGATTGCGTCGAGGTGTGCCCCTACCAGGTCTTCGAGATCGCCCGCATCGAGCGCGCCGATTTCGAGGCGCTCTCGCCCCTCGGCAAGCTCAAGTCGCTCGTCCACGGTCGGAAGACCGCGCTCACGCCGAACGCGGCGCAATGCCAGGCGTGCGGCCTATGCGTCGTCGCCTGCCCGGAGAAGGCGATCCAGCTCGTCCCGGCGGCCGGGACGGGCTGAGCCGTCCGCGCCCCGGCCGGGCTCAGGCGACGCTGCGCGCGGGCCCGGACGCGGGCGCGGCGCCGTACCCGTAGGCGGCGCGGTAGCGCTCGTACCGGTCGAGGAGCTCGCTCGTGGTCTTGGGCATCGGCACGCGGGCGCGCGCGATGTACGAGATCACGTTCTTGCCGCGGACGATCAGCTCGACGCCGCGGGTCGCTTGCTCCCGCTCGGCGGGCGGCGCGTCCGCGCCGAGCAGCGGCTGGAAGGCGGCGAGCCGCTCCGCCGACACGACGAACGACGTCCAGACCTCGAAGATCTCGGCGTCGGTGCGCAGCGTCTCGCACTTGACCTTGGCCGCGTGCGCGAGCTCGCAGGCCAGGCGGTCGAGCCCGGCGAACATCGGCAGGCCCCCGAAGGTGTCGATCATCGCGTCGCGGATGCCGTCGATGGCCTTCATGCTCTGGGCGATCTTCACGTACCGGCTGTTGTAGAACGCCTCGACCGGGAAGGAGAACGCCTTGAACGGCTCGCCCCACAGCTCGTCGAGCCCCTCCTCCCCGCTGCGGTGGAGCACCATCTTTCCGAGCGTCAGCGCCTCGAGGAGGTGCTCTCCGCACTCGCGCATGAGGGCGTTGTCGGGCTCGATGGTGACGCCGAGCTCCTGGATCTCGACCAGCTTGGTGAAGATGTCCGCCGCGCGATTGAAGATCGCGCCGGCGAGCATGGCGCCTTTGACGCGCTTGCGCTGCGGGTCGGCCTCGGACTCGAAGGCGCGCCGCGCCTCGTCCAGCCGCTTTCCCGGCACGTTGATGCCGTGCTCGACATGGTTGAACAGGCGCCGCGTCAGCGCCTCGATGAGGCGCTTCTTCGCGAGCAGCGTATCGGCCGGCGCCTCGTACGCCTTGATCCAGTAGCCGTAATAGTAGACCCGCAGCTGGCCGTCGATGATCTGCTTCTTCCCGAGCGGTATCGCGCTGTCCATGGCCCGCCTCCGATCGGCTGCCAGGCGTCGCCCCTGCGCCGGAGGCGCGGGGATGCGTGCCCGTGGGAGATGCGATTAGCATGGGCGCGAGGCCGCCCGCAAGGCGCGAGCGACGCGATCCAGCAGAGTCGTCCTCCGGAAACCGGGACTTCACCGACAGGAAAGACAGAGGCTCGCGAGGTGATCGCCGCCGCCGAGCGCCTCCTTCTTGGCGGCTCGGCAGCCCGGCGCGACGGGCGCACGACAGCGCGGCTCACCGGGGCCGGCCGGCGTCGCGCGCCCGCGCGCGAGGCCCGGGCGCTACTGCGCGCACCCCTCGATCTCGGCCATCATGCGTCAGAAGGCCATGGCCTTGATCTCGCAGCCGTCCTGCGTCGTGTGGGTGTGCTCGTACTCCGCGTTGCCGGACGCCTCCACGTCGAAATGCGGGTGCTGCATCGGGATCTCGACGCCGTCCACGACCGCGGTGTGCCGCTCGCCGCCAACGTGGGCGTCGAGGTCCTCGAGGTCATAAAGGATCTTCCCGCGCTCCCGGCAGGAATTAGCGTGGATTTCGCGCCTACGATGCCGGTCCGAGGCGTGAGAAATCCGACGCCGTAAACGGAACGCCTTGAAAGAAAGGCTCGGCGTGGCGACCCGTCCGGGTTGCGATGACCAAACGAAGGCACACGCCGAGCACCTCCAAGGTGCGCCGGCGCGAGCTCGGGTTCAAGAGGAAAGGCGACGGGCGGCACCAGGAGCGAATCCGGCGGCCAGACCCTTGCAGGATTCACATCGAGCCCACGGAGAAGAACCTGACGGGCGTCGCAGGGCTGGCCCCGTTTGGCGCCTTCATCCGCGAGCTCGGCGTCGACGCGGCCCTGAGCCGCAGCTTTTCCCGGCTGAAGACGGGCCGCTCGGTCGTCTACCCGATGGCCGCGCAGATGCGCCTGCTGATGGACAGCGCGCTCGCCGGCGAGGAGCGCGTTTTCGGCATCGAGGCGCTCGCCGTCGATCCGCTCTTCGTGCGCCTCGCAGGCGGGGTCGTCCCCAGCATCGATACCGTCTACCGGGACCTGTGCCGCTTTGATGAGGAGTCGCTCGAAGCGCTGCACCGCATGGTCGTCGACCACGGGCTCGCCCTCGTTGCTCGCCGAAAGCACCGGTTCGTGCACATCGACGTGGACACGACCGTGGAGCCGCTCTTCGGGACGCAGGAGGGAGCGCTTCCGGGCCCGAATCCGCGCTACCATGGTCGGCCGAGCTATCATCCGATCCTGGCGCGCATTGCCGAGGCCGACGCGATCGTCGGAGCCAAGCTGCGACCGGGCGACACGAGCTTCGGCGAAGCCGATGTGCCTTTCGTCGAGGAGTGCATCGACCGGGCGCGCGCCGCAGCGCCGAGCGCGGTCATCTACGTGCGGATCGATGGCGCGGGGGATTGCAGCGCCTTGATGCACGCCGTCGCCGTGAAGGGATGCTTTTTCTTGACCAAGGCGCGGATGAGCCCCGATCTGGTCGGCATGGTCGCGCACGCCACCGGATGGCGTACCATCGACCGGGATGCCGACGGTCGTCCTCGGCGGCAGGTGACCGAGGTCCCCTTCCGGCGCAGCGATTGGCCGGATGGGGTGCGAGTGATCGCCGTACGCACACGCGACCGGGAGAACGGCAAGCAGATCTATCTCTGGGAGGGCCTCGACTACACGGTGCAGGTCTTCTTGACCAACGAGCCGGTCGAAGCGCCGGAAGACGTCGCGGCTCGGTACGACCTGCGCGCGGGCATCGAGCCGCTCATCGGCGATGTGAAGCACGGCTGGGGATGCGGTCGGGTGCCGAGCCACAGCTTCAACGCCAACCATGCCGCGCTGCTGCTGAAGCTGCTGACGGCCAACCTGATGCGCCGCTATGTGCTGGAGCACGTTCCGCACCTGGCGAGCTGGCGAACGCCGTGGCTGCGCCGCGCGCTGATCCTCGTCCCGGGAAGATTGGCCCGGTCGAGCCGGGGCACAAAGCTGCATGTGCCGGAGCGCTCGCAGCTCGCCCGCTGGCTGAATTGAGCCCGGAACCAGCTGACATCACGGCGGGGGGTAAGGGGGGCGTGTGCCTTCGCGACGCGCTGAGCGCGTTCAATTGTAATCGACGCCGCATTCGTCGGCGGAACGCCGCTCGCGCGTCGCCGTCGGCCCACTCGTGCCCCGTGGGCGCGAAATCGATGATTAGACGTCGTCCGGGGGAGCGCAACGACCATCGCAGGCGTCCTCGTGCTGGCGCGCCGGGATCGGTCGCCGCGATCTCCACCGCGGCGGTGGCGCACCGGGGAGCGCGCCCGCCGTGCTGCGCTGCGCCAGCGCGGCCTCTGCGCGACAGCCGCCTGCGCCTGCGCCGCCGCCTCGGGCCGTCGGGCCAGCGCAGGGATCGCGACGAGGCGCGCACGTCCGCGAAGGAAGCGGGCGGCGGCCAGCCCGCGCTCGCGGGACAATCGCGCTCCGGCGCTCGACAGAGCACGTTCGCTGCGCCAGATATTGCTGAATTTCACCAGCAAGGATGGACCGTTAGGGACTGACGCGCGCCAGATCTCGCTCCGGGCCTGTCGCGGGGGTGCGTGCCGTCGAGGCGGCCGCCTCGGGCGGCCCGGCGGGACATCCGGCGATCGCCAGCCACCCACGGTGATGGGAAGCGTGGAGTCGCCCGGAACGTGGCGCGCGCAAGCACGATCGTTCCGCCATCTCCCGGCCCATCGTGGCCGGCACCTTTCCTATCCTGTAGGCTCATCTCACCTCCCTCGGCAGCCAGGAGGACGCCATCGCATGCATTACGCCCCAGATTCCGTCGTAGGTGGGAAGTACCGTCTTGAGCGACCGCTCTCGGCCGGCGGGATGGGCTCGGTGTGGGCGGCGCGTCACATCAACTTGGGATCTCCCGTCGCGGTCAAGTTCATGGCACCGACGTTTGCGACGTCGTCCACGTTCCTGGCCCGCTTCGAGCGCGAAGCCAGGATCGCCGCGAGCCTGAAGAGCCCGCACGTGGTCTATGTCCAGGACTACGGCGTCGACGACGACACCCCGTACCTCGTGATGGAGCTGCTCCAGGGCGAGGACCTGGGCACGCGGCTCGAGCGCGTCGGCCGGCTCTCGCTCGCGGACGCCACGCTCATCCTCATCCAGGCCGGCAAGGCGATCCGCCGCGCGCACGAGGCCGGCCTCGTTCACCGCGATCTCAAGCCGGCCAACCTGTTCCTCGCGCGCGCGGAGGAGGAGCAGGAAGAGGTCGTGAAGGTCCTCGACTTCGGCATCGTCAAGGAGACCGGCGTTCATCTCACGGAGGAGGTGACGCGCACCGGCGAGCTGCTCGGCTCCCCTCACTACATGAGCCCGGAGCAAGTCCGGGGCGAAAAGGACGTGGACCCGCGCAGCGATCTCTGGTCGCTCGGGGTCATCCTCTTCTGCGCCGTCACGGGCGAGCTGCCGTTCCAGGGGGATCAGCTCGGCGCCGTGATCGCCAACATCCTTGTCGCGCCCGTGCCGAGCGCCTCCAAGCTCGCGCCCGACCTGCCGCCGGCGATGGATGCCTTTTTCGCGCGGGCGCTGGCCCGCGAACGGGCGCAGCGCTTCCAGTCGATTGGAGAGATGATCGGCGAGCTCCGCCGGCTCGCGGGCATGGCGTCGCCGTCGATCCCGGATCTGCAACCGCCCTGCTCCGGCATACCGATCTCGTCTCGGCCGAGGCGGAGCGGGACGATACCGCTGCGGTCGGCGGAGCTCCGCGTCCCGCCTGCGGCGCCCCGGGCGGCGACGCCCGGGACCCTGACCGGCGCGGGGGCGACGGCGCAAGAGGCAAGGCCGCAGAAGCCCACGCGCGCGATGCTGGCGCTCGGCGTCGCGACGGCGCTCCTCGGCGTCGGCGTCACGGTCGCCCTGAGAGAGGGCAGCCCGCGCGGCGGGGGCGAGGCGGGCGCGGAGGTCGCCTCGGCGGCCGCGCCGGCGCCGGAGCAAAACGCCGCCTGGACGCCCACGGAGCCGCCGATGACGCCCGAGGCGCCGCCGAGCGTGTTCCCCGGAACGCCGCCCTCGCCCGACACGCTGACGACCCCTGACGAGCCGACCTCCGCCCCGGCGCCGTCGGGGGCGGGCGCTTCCGGAGGCACGACGGCGCGGACAGCGACGCCGCCGTCGACCGCGGGAGCACGGCGGCCGTCGCCGACGGCCAGGCCCAAAGCACCGCCCGCGGTGATCCCCAATTCCGCCCAGAGGCCTCCCGTGCCAGAGCCGACAGCACCGGAGCCGGATCGCGCCCCGATCCCGGAAGTGCCCTTCTAGAGCGGTTTTCAGCTGGGACCGAGACGCCGTCGTCCGTCTCTCGTCCCGGTCTTCCGTGCGCGTGCGCGTGCGCGTTGACTCCGGGGAATCAATCGCGCACGCGCACGCGCACGAAGGACGAGCACGGAAGACGGAAGACGGAAGACGGAAGACGGAAGACGGAAGACGGAAGACGGAAGACGGAAGACGGAAGACGGAAGACGGAAGACGGAAGACGTCGGCATGAACCCGAGCGAAAACTGCTCTAGAACTGGGAATGTCTCCATGCCCTACGCTGCACCTGGGCGGTGCCGCCGAGCCCATGCCTGGCGCCGTGATGCCAGCGAGCTACAAGAACGAGAGGTCGCTTGTGACCTGAGATACGGTGACGGTGTGCCATGAAATTAGAAGCCATTCGGGTGAGAAAGGTCTACCAGCATGGCGCCGGCACAGGGGAGGAGGAATCCGCCGCGGAGCCTTCGGTGGAGCGCCTCGCATCGGTCGACTACATGGTCCAGGCAAAACCGGGAGAGCATGACAGCGTCCTCGCCTCCGTCTTCGGCATAGCGTCAATATGGTCTTCTTCCGATGCGGACACCGTCGCAAAGGTGATGCATCGTCGCATCGGCATTACCTGGAACGAGACGGTGCGGCTCACGTCGAGCAACCCGGCGCTCCTCACGGACACGACCGCCTATCTCGTCCAGAGCGAGGACCGGAGGCTGTGCATCGTGTGCTTCCCCAGCGCGGACATCCGGAATGTGATCCAGTGGTTCACCAATGCCAGCTCCAGACCGGAACCCTTCTTTTCCTCAGGGCATGTCCATGGCGGCTTCCTCCGCGGCGCCAGGATGCTCGCGACCACCCTGGGGGTCTTGCTCGAGAGCGCCCGCAAGGGTGGGTCCATCTGCGAGGCCGTCGCGCGGGAGAGAGCCATATGGAGTCGCTGCGGCGAGGAACACCCGTGGGACAGGGAGGATGGTGCGCGCGGCGTCGAGGGAAGCTCGGGCACCTCGCACGGAGCGCTCCGGCCGCCCAGGCAGGACGGCCCGGATGTGCTGGAGGCGCTCTATATCACCGGGCACAGCATGGGCGGCGCGCTCGCCGTCATCACGGCGGCGCTCCTGCTCGAGGATCCTCAGTTCGCCTGCGTCCGCGACAAGCTGCGCGGCGTGTACACGTATGGGCAACCGATGGTCGGTCACCAGGACTTCAAGGAGAGGTTCGAACGAGACCTCGGGAGATTACTCTTCAGACATGTTTATCGCAGTGACTCCATACCGCGCCTGCCGGCGCGGACCTCGGGCGCCTTCGTGCACTTCGGCTCGCTGCACACCTCGAAGGAAGGTGAAGGATGGGTGCCGAGTCGAGCGGTGGCGGGGCAGGCGTACACGAACCTCAGCGCCATGCTCACGGGGATCGCGTCGTGGGTCCTGCAGGAAATGCTGGTCGACCTCCCGATCATCCATCGCATTCCGCTCCGCATCTCGTTTGCCGACCACCTGCCGATCAATTATCTGCGCACCTCCGAGGCGACGGTCACCGGCGAGGCGTTCACCCCGTAGACCGGCTGCATCCCGAGCTGTGACCTGTGACCCGAGCGAGGTCGACGCATGAAGTTGAATGCGATCCGCGTGACCAGGAGATCCCGGGATGATGCGGCAGCAAAGAAGGATGGACCTGCTGCGACGAGCTTCCCCGCGGGAGCCGCGCTCGATCATGTCGACAAGGTTGACGACATGATCCAGGCGGAGGTGGGGAGCTACGATCGATACCTCGCGTTTGCCCTCAGCGCGGCGTCGTCGTGGGCGTACTCCGATGCGGACACCATGGCGAAGGTGATGCATCTCCGCGCCGGCATCCCCTGGAACGAGACCGTGGCGCTCACGGAGAGCAACCCTGCGCTCCTCACCGAGACGACGGCGTATCTCGTCCAGAGCGAGGACCGGAGGCTGTGCATTCTCTGCTTCCGGGGCACGGGGCCCCTGAACATCATCAACTGGTTGTCGAACGGCAGCTCCCGCGTGACCCCGTTCCTCTCCGCAGGGCGTGTCCACGGCGGCTTCCTCCGCAGCGCCATGGCGATGGCTACCACCCTGGGGATCTTGCTCGACAGCGCCCGCAAAGGCGGGTCCATCTGTGAGGCGGCAGCGCGAGAAAAAGCCATGTGGGCCGACTGCGCCCGGGAGCACCCGCGGCGCAGCGAGGAGGATCGACACCGCGCCGGGGCCACACCGGACACGCCGCGCTGGGTGGCCCGACCGCCCAGGAGGGACGGCCCGGATGTGCTGGAGGCGCTTTACCTCACCGGTCACAGCCTCGGCGGCGCGCTCGCCGTCATCACGGCAGCGCTCATCCTCGAGGCTCCTTGGCTCGCCCGATTCCGAAGCAAGCTGCGCGGCGTATACACCTATGGACAGCCGTTGATCGGCCTCCAGGATTTCAAGGACAGGTTCGAGCGAGATCTCGGAACGATGCTGTTCAGGCATGTCTATCGGAATGATGTGGTACCGAGCCTGCCGGCGCGAACCATGGGTCGTTTCGTGCACTTCGGCTCGCTGTACACCTCGGAAGGCGGAGAATGGATGCCGGGCCGAGCTGCGACGAGGCAGGGCCTCACGCTGCTGGGAACCGTCGGCCGCGCTATCCTGGCGGGGGCCCAGCAAGAGATGCTGGTCGACCTCCCCATCCTCGATCGCATTCCGCTGCGCTTCTCCATCGCCGATCATGCGCCGCTCAACTACCTCCGTGCGTCCCAGGAGGTCGCCGCCGCCACGGAGTTCGTGTGAGCCGAGGACGGCCGCCCCGCGCGACGAGCCCCCTCCACGGGGGCCGGGCGTCTTGGAGCCCCTCCCGCTACGACCCCGTGGACTGGTATCGCCGCTCGCCGAAGCGCCAGATGCGCAGCGACACGAGCAGGAACCCGAGGCCGACGAGCGGCGACGCCCAGCGCGCGGCCTCGGGCAGCGCCGGGACGGTGGGGCGCTCGAGCAGCGCGCCCGCGGGGATGTAGCTCACGAAGGCCAGCGGCACGACGAACGTGAAGAAGCGCCGGAACCAGTCGCGGTACAGGGTCAGCGGGTACTGCGCCGCCTCCGTGCCGCCGTAGGTCAACGTGTTCATGATCTCGAGCGACTCGACCGTCCAGAAGCACAGCGTCGCCTGGAGCACGAGGAGCCCGTAAAACACGCAGGCGCCGCCGACCATGGCGCCGGCGAGCAGCCCGAGCTTGGCCGCCGTCCACCCGACGTCGAGCGCGGCGCCGGCCCACAGGAGCATCACGAGGCCGACGGCGAGCCGCCCGGCGCGCAGGAACTGGAACTCGCTCGTCGCGACCTGGAACGCCGTCGAGCGCGGGCGCAGGAGCATCCGGTCGAAATCGCCGGACCGCACCGCCGTCGAGAAGGCGTCGAACCCTCGGCCGAACGACTCGGCGAGCGCGAAGGAGACGTTGACCAGCCCGAACAGGAGCGCCACCTCCGCGAAGCGCCAGCCCCGGACCGCGCCGAACCGGTCGAACAGCGCCCACACGCCGAGCAGCTCGATGCCCACCATGACGAACTGGCCCACCGACCACATCGCGAACGAGGCGCGATACTGCATCTGCGCCCGCAGCGACGCGGCGGCGAGCCGGAGGTAGAGCGTCGTCGCGTCGCGCCACATCTCGCCTGCTCCTCTCGCCCCCTCAGCCGCCCTGCACCACGAGCCGCCGCAGGCCGCGCGCCACCATCGCGCGGCCGAGCGCCACGAACGCCGCGGTCCACAGCGCCTGGTGCAGCAAGACGCCCGGGAGCGCCCGGGCCGGCAGGTGGCCGAGGTAGAGCCGGAACGGGGCGTCGACCATGCCGCGGAACGGCAGCGCGTCGAGCCAGGGCTGCATCCACGACGGGAACAGCGGCAGCGGCACGACCATGCCCGAGGCGATGAGGACGAGCGAGGGCACGATCCGCGCGATGCCGTCGCCGGACGTGGTCCACAGCATCGTCGACGTCACCGCCGTCGCGAACGCGGCGACGAGCGCCGCCGCGAAGACCATGGCCGCCGCCCACGCGCCCGCGGCCGCGAGCGACGGCGGCAGCGACATGCCGAGCAGCGGCACCGCGACCGCGAACATCGGGACCGCGCGCAGGACCGTCGGCGCGACGCGCGCGGCGAGCGCGCGGGCGAGCCAGAGGGTGTGGAGATCGAGCGGGCGCGAGAGCTCGTAGCCGACCGCGCCGGTGCGGATCAGCTCGCGCACCTCGGGGTCGGGGTTCGTCGAGAACGGCATCAGCTGGAAGAACGCCTGCCCGAGCCAGGTGTACGTGACGGCCTGGCCGAGGGCCATCGGCGGACGCGCGCCCGGCGCGTTCGCGTAGAACGCCTCGAGCACCATCACCTTGATGAGCCCCCAGAACAGCTGCGTGCCGAACCCGGCGGCGGCCGCGGCGCGGTACTGCAAGAGCGCGCGGAAGCGCGCGCGGAAGACGGCCCAGTAGGCGAGGAGAGCGCTCACGGCCGGCCGCCCGCCTCGCCGTAGAGCCGCGCCACGATCTCGTCGATGGGCGGGTTCTGCACCAGGAGATCGCGCACGGGATAGCGGGCCGTGACGCGCCCGACGAGCTCCGCGGTCGAGATCGCCGCGGGATCGAAGCGCAGCGTCACGCGGTCGCCCTCGCGGCGGATCACCTCGGCGTGCGGCTCGGCGATCTCGGCCGCGGGGTCGGTCAGGTCGACGATGAGCCAGCGCTCGGCGGTGACCTGCGCGCGGAGCGCCTCGAGCGAGCCGTCCGAGAGCACCCGGCCGCCGGCGATGAGGACGACGCGCGAGCACAGGGCCTCGATGTCGTCCATGTCGTGCGTCGTCAGGATCACGGTGACGCCGCGCTCGCGGTTGAGCCGCTGGACGAAGCGCCGCACCGCGAGCTTCGAGACGGCGTCGAGGCCGATCGTGGGCTCGTCGAGGAAGAGCAGGTCGGGCGCGTGGAGCAGCGCGGCCGCGAGATCGCAGCGCATGCGCTGGCCGAGGCTGAGCTGGCGCACCGGCGTGTCGAGCAGCGGCGCGAGATCGAGCATCGCGACGAGCTCGTCGCGCGCGCGGGCGTGGTCGGCCGCGCCGACGCGGTAGATGTCCCGGAGGAGCTCGAACGAGTCGATCACCGGCAGGTCCCAGAGGAGCTGGGTGCGCTGGCCGAACACGACGCCGAGCCGCCGCACGTGCGCGACGCGCTCGCGCCACGGGACGCGGCCGTCCACCTCGCAGCGCCCCGAGTCCGGCACGAGGATGCCGGCGAGGACCTTCACCGTGGTGGACTTGCCGGCGCCGTTCGGCCCGATGTACCCGACGAGCTCGCCCCGCTCGATCGCGAACGAGACGCCCGCGAGCGCGTCGACGGCGCGGTAGCGCGGGCGCACGAGCCCGGCCAGCGCGCCCCACGCGCCGGGGCGGCGCTCGGCGACCCGGTATGCCTTGCGCAGGTCCTCGACGACGATCAGCGGCATGGCGGCGGCGAGGATCCCACGGGCGGCGCGGGAGAATACAGGACGTCGCTCGGATGGCCAGCGCCGCGGCGTCGTCAGGTCTGCCTTCCTCTCCCCCGCAGGCCCCGCGCGGGTTACCCTGGCCGCCGATCCGATGACCGCCGATCCGATCGACCAGGCCCTGTTTCCGCCGTTCGACGACCCCGCCGGCTTCGACCGGATCCGCGCCGATCTCGGCGCCTTTCTCCCGGCGATCCGCGCGGTGTGCGAGCGCCACGGCCTCGCGGCGAGCGGCCTCGCTGCGTTCGAGCGCGGGACCAACGTCGTTGTTTCGAACGACGCGGGCCAGATCATCAAGCTGTTTCCGCCGTTCCTGAGGCACCAGTTCGAGGCCGAGCGCCTCGCGCTCGGGCGGGTCCACGGGAACGTCCCCGTGGCCACGCCGGAGATCCTCCGGGAAGGGGAGCTCGACGGGTGGCCGTATCTCGTGATGTCGCGCCTCCCGGGGCGCACCCTGGAAGAGGTCTGGCCCGCGCTCGGCGGGGCGGAGCGCGCCGAGGCGCTCGCCCGCATCGGCGAGATCATGACGGCCGCCCACGCGCTGCCCACCGGCGGGCTGGAGAGCCTCGATCTCGGCTGGGACGCGTTCGTGGAGCGCCAGATCGCCGGTTGCGAGGGCCGCCACCGGCGAATGCGCTTGCCCGAGCGCCTGGTCGCTCAGATCCCGGCGTACCTGGCCTCGGCCCGCCCTCTCCTGCCGACGTCCGTGATTCCCGTCCTCCTGACGGGAGAATACACGCCCGAAAATCTGCTCGTGACCCAGACGGGCGGGGCGGGGCGCGTCACCGGCATGATCGACTTCGCGGACGCGTGCCTCGGGCCGGCCGAATACGACCTCCTGGGCCCGTGCCTCTTCCTCGCCGCCGGCAGCGCGGAGCTCCAGCGCGCCTTTCTCGTCGCCTGCGGAACCGGGATCGCCGACCTGACCCCGGCGCTGAGCCGCAAGCTGATGGCGCTCGCGCTCCTGCACCGGTACAGCAACCTCGGCTACCAGATCAGGATCGAAGGCTGGGAGTCCCAGGCCTCCTCGCTCTCCGAGCTGGAACAGCTGATCTGGCCGTTCTCGGTCCGCTGATCTCGGGGCGAGACGTCGCGACGATCGGTCGCGGGCCGGCTCGAGCAAGGAGCCCCCGTGCCGGCGAAGCGTCGAAAAGGTGCTATTGGTGTGTCCGTCGAACGAGCGCGCGGCGCGATGGCAATCCTTGCCATGCCCGTGTCTTTCATGGACGGCAATCTTTGCCATGACGGCAAGGCTTGCCACGCGCAAGCTGGACCCGCGGGCGAGCTCGATGAAGCGACAACCGCTCCTGCGCCGGCGCTCGGCGCGTCGCGCGGCCCGATCTCGTCGGAGGGGCCGTCACGCCGCGGGGCGGCATACCGGTTGCGATAGCGCGCTCCCAGCCGGGCCGTCGCGGCCGGGGCATTCCCCGACGAGGCACGCCGAGCAGGTACAGCGCGAGGCGGAGCAGGCGCAGGAGCGCGAGCCGCTTCGGAGCGACCCGGGTCCGCCTTACTCCACAGGAGCGATCATGCATCTTCGTTATGTCTCCAAGTTCCCCTTCATCGCAGCGGTCGTGGGCGCCGCGGCGTCGGTCTCCCTGGGCGCCTGCGGCGGCGCCGATCCGGTGGACGACGACGTCGTCGCCGCCGGCGAGGCCCAGGAGGTCACGGCGGAGGGCGCGGAGGCGCTGACGTGCCCCGCGTCCGTGCCGGTCATCGACCTGCGGAAGTCCCTCATCGTCACGAAGGAGACGGACCCCGACCTCTTTACCGAGTTCTCGCTCAGCTTCGTCCTCAATCGGCTCCTTGCGAGCGTCGGCTCCAGCCAGGATCCCGAGGAGGTCTACAAGCGCTGGTGGGACACGCAGAACGATGCCGCCAACGCCGTCTTCACGGACGCCGACGCCATCCACTGCGACGACGAGACCGACAGCAACGGCAATCCAACGCTCAACGGGTACCCGTACACGTGCCCCAGGAACGAGGGCGTGCTCGCCCAGACCAACCCGTCCGATCCCGGCCTGAGCAGCCCGTTCAATCCCGCGGGGAACCACTTCATGGAGCCGGTCGCGCTCGTGAACCGGTTCGACCTCGCGGCGAAGGACGGCTCGCATTGCGGCGAGTACCGGATCATCTACGCCAAGAAGTCGGCCGGCGCCACTGACCGCAACTTCATCATCTTCGAGGCCCAGCTCCCGAACCCGCACCCCGAGTGCGGCATCGCGGCCTGTCTCCCGGTCGCCGAGTTCTGGGCGAACCTCTCGGACCCGAACATGACCGCGACCCAGCGCCAGGCCGCGCTCGAGGGGTTCTATTTCTACGGCCGGCCCGAGCTGCCCGACTTCGAGCCGGTCATCAAGGCGTCCCACTTCATGGCCGGCACCGGCCAGATCCGCACGAACCAGTTCATGGCGTCGAGCCGAGGATTCCAGCCCTGGGTGCTCCGCGAGTTCAAGCTCGAGCTGGACAACGGCAGCTCGCCCAGGCTCTTCTTCAAGCCGGTCACGGTGAAGGAGAACCCGTTCCC
The DNA here is from genome assembly GCF_028553905.1 of Sorangium sp. So ce836. Taxonomy (NCBI): domain Bacteria; kingdom Pseudomonadati; phylum Myxococcota; order Polyangiales; family Polyangiaceae; genus Sorangium; species Sorangium sp. So ce836. Next base: position 11,019,330 of record NZ_CP102233.1, read on the forward strand.
CGGCCTGTTCAACGCCAGCTTCGCCAGCGACCCCCGCGGGGCCGCGTTCCAGAGCAGCTTCCCCGACGCCCTCGACGAGCTCGTGCCGCCCGGCGACGACGAGAACGACATTTCGCTGCGCACGCTGCCGAACCAGGGCCTCTTCAACTCGGGCGAGAGCATCATGGATCCCACGGACGGGGCCGCCAACAACAACAACTATCGGGCGCGCATGCAGGGGAACACCGCGTTTGCCGCCGACATCACCACGGCGCTCGGGCCGATCCTCGTGAGCCGCGGCCTCCCGTCTGGCATGGTCACGGCGGACAACGCCGCCGATCGCGCCACCACCCAGTCGTGCGCCGGGTGCCACGAGCTGAGCAGCCGCGACGACGAGAACGTCGGCGGCGTGCACGTGTGGCCGGCGCATTTCCCGATCACCGCGCCGGGCACGTTCGTGCACGTCAACGAGGCGGGCGAGATCTCGGCGCCGCTCCAGTGGACGTTCCTCCCCCACCGCGCGCAGGTCCTCAAGTCCTTCATCGAGGACAAAGCGTGCACGGCGGCCTGCTCCTCGAACGTCGCCAGCGCCGCTTCGATCGCGGCCAGCGCCGATGAGGCTCTCCTGGACGGCGCGGAGCAGGTCCCCACGCTCGGCGGCTCGACGACCCACTGAGGGCGCGCCGGGCAGCGTGAATCCCCCAGCCAGGCGTCTGGCCACGCACCGCCAGACGTCCGGCTGCAACGGCGCTCACCCGGCTCCCACCCCGCTCCCCTCGCCTCCCCGCCCCTCCCGCCCGCCCAGGCACACGCGCGCGTAGTCGGCGACCATCCGCTCCAGCGAGAACCGCTCCCGCGCGCGCTCCCACCCCGCCGCCCCCATGCGCCCCCGCCGCGCCGGATCCTCGGCCAGCTCCACCAGCGCCCCCGCGAGCGCCTCGGCGTCGCCCGGCGGGACCAGCCGGCCCGTCACGCCGTCGACGACCTGCTCGGCCATGCCGCCGACCGCCGTCGCCACCACCGGCAGCCCCTCGGCCATCGCCTCCAGCGACGCGTTCGGGCACCCCGCGGGCTCGGCGATCAGCGCGAACACGTCGAGATCGCTCAGGAAAGCGCGCGTGTCGGCGAGCTCGCCGACCCACTCGACCGAGAGCCCCGCCGCCATCCGCCGCAGCGCCTCGGCGTGCGCCTCGGCGCCGCGCTCGACGCCGCCCGCGATGCGCAGCACGTGCGGCGGCAGCCGCGGCGCCGCGAGGCGCAGCGCGGCGAGGAGCTCGTCGAGCTTCTTGTGCGGGTGGACGCGCGCCGCCGTCCCGATCGCGAGCCGCGCGCGCCCGTCGCGAGCCGCGCGCTCGCCGCCGGAGGCGCGCGACCGCGGCGAGCGCGCGTCTCGCGACGGGCGCGGGCCGAGCGCGACGCCGTTCGGCACCACGTGCGCCGGCGCCCCGAGCACCTCGGCGGCCAGCGCCGCCTCGGCCCCGTACTTGACGATCACCCCGGCGAGGCGGGCGCCGTAGTCGCGCGGCGCGCGGTACGGCAGCCCGCGGCGCGGCGACGCGAAATAGCGGCGCAGCGAGGCGAAGTACATCTCGCCCGGGCTGACGTCGAAGAGCGGCACGTCGAGCAGCCCGTCGGCGAGGAGCACCTTGTGCTCCGCGATGACGTTCCACATCACGACGGCCTCGGGCGGGTCGTCCTCGATCGCGCGGAGCAGGCGCTCCACCGCCTCGGCCGGCTCGATATCGGCCGGCGGCGGCACCGCCATCACCGGGATGCCCGCGGCGACGAGCGCCCGCCGTCCCGGCGTCGGGTACTCCGGCTGCTCCTCGATCACGGCCGCCCGGCCGCGCACGCCCGCCGCGGCGAGGCCGAGCAGCAGCCGCCGCGCGCTCGACTGGGCGCCGCCGGTCGAGAAGTTGTTCGTCACGAGCAGCAGCCCGTCCCCCCGGCGCGGGCCGCGGTTCCGGGCGATCGCCCGCGGGTAGAGCCGCGCGTACCCCTCGGCCATGCGCGCGACGCTGAAGTGCCGCGCCACGACCTCCCGGCCGCCCGGCGGCGCGCCGCGCGCCGCCGCCGCGATCGCCTCGGCGAACCGCTCCGGCGCGGCGTCGAGCGGCAGGTGGACCAGCGCCGGGGTCTCGGCCGCGATCTCCGCCGTGCCGCCGGCGCCGGTCGCGACGACCGGGAGGCCCGCGGCGAGCGCCTCGAGGTGGGCGAGGCTCAGCCCCTCGTGGGCGCTCGGCGACACGAGCACGTCCGCCGCCGCGAGCAGGCCGGCCACGTCGGCGACCGCGCCGGCGAAGCGCACCTCGGCGCGCAGGCCGAGCCGGTCGACCTCGCGCCGGATCTCCGCCTCCGCGGCAAGCGCCGGCTCGCTGCCGGGCGAGGCGCTCCCGGCGATGACGAGCCGCGCCGGCCGCGAATCGCCGGCCGCGGCGAGCGCAGGCCGCGCGGCCGCGAGGATCGCGGGCAGGAGGTGCAGCCGCTTCTGCGGCCGCGGGTTCGCCACGGCGAGCAGGACGAGATCGCCCGGCCCGATCTCGAGGCGCCGCCGCCACGCCGCGGCCGCCGCCGACCGGGCGCCGCCGGGCTCCGCCCCGCCGCCGGGCTCCGCCGGCCCCGCGCGGCGCGCCGCCTCCGCCGGCCCCACATCGATCCCGTTCCACACCGTGCGCCGCGGGACCGGCAGCCCGCGCGCGGAGAGCTCCGCCTCGACCGCGCGCGCGCACGCCACGAGCAGCGCCGCGCCGTCCGGACCGAGGCGGTCGAGCCCCGCCGGCCAGCCCGCGGCCACGTTGTGCACCGTCACGAGCGGCCGGTACCCGCGCGCGGAGAGCCGGCCGAGGTCCTCGGCGTCGAACAGGTGCGCGTGCGCGAGATCCGCGCCCCACGCGGCGAGCCCGCGGGCGAGCGCGTCGAAGCGCGCCTCGCGATCGCCGCGCGCCCCGGACAGGTCGAGCGTCCCCGGCGGCGCGCCGAACGTGGGGCGGGTCGGCCGGTACACCGCGTAGATGCGCGAGCGCACGCCGCGGCGCGGCAGCTCGGTCGCGAGGTCGATCGCGATCCGCTCGGCGCCGCCCTGCTGCAGGCTGGTCACGACCTGCGCGACCCGCAGCGCCGCGTCGTCGCACACGTCGAGCGGCGCGTGCCGCACCACGCGCGCCCGCCGCGCCCCGAGCTCGCCCTGGAGCGCGGCGTCGAGCGGATCGCCCGCGCGGAGGCGCGCCGCGACGCCCGCGGCGAGCGCCGCGTCGAGGTACACGCTCGCCGCGCGGGGCAACCCCGGCGCGCGGCGCGCGGCCCGGCTCAGCTCGCCGCCCGTCGCCCGCAGCAGCTCGGCCCACGCCGCGGCGTCGGACGCCGGCGACGCGGCCGCGGAGGGCGCCGCGCGGGAGGGCGCCGAGCGCGCGGGCGGCGCCCAGGTCGCGGCCGGCGCCGGCGCCGCATCGAGGTCGAGCGGCGCGAGCACGGCGCCGAGCGCGCAGACCGGCAGCCCGGTGTCGCTCGGCGGCGGGAACGGGTCCGGCTCGAGCGCCGCGGACGGCGCGGGCCAGGCGCCCCCGCGGACGAGCCACACCGGCCCCGCCGCGATCGCGTCCGCCGCGGCCGCGGGCGGCGCGGGCGTGAGGTCGAGCGGCGCGAGCCCGGCGAGCCGGAGCGCGCGCAGCGTGCGGCCGGCGCGGGCGCGGTGCTCGGGCGCTTCGGCGAAGACGGCGCAGATCGGAGGGCGCATGCGGGCGCGAGCGGCGCGGCTCAGTAGGCCGAGGGGTAGCCGCGGAAGGGCGTGGCGACGTCCGGCGCGCTGGAGATGCGCTCCCGCGAGCGATGGCCGCCCCTGGCGGCGCGCGGCGCGGCAGCGCGCGCCGCGGGCGGCGCGGCCGAGGGCCCCGCCGCCCACGCGGCCGCGCCGATCTGCTCCGCCTCCACCGCCGACGGGACGCCGCCCGTGTAGACGAACTGCCCGCGCGGGCTCGGCTCGATCGGGACCGACGCGCGCCGCATCGCGCCCTTCACGAAGCAGCGGTAGTGGAGCACCGACCGGTGCAGGTGCCGGGGCGCGTGCAGCCAGAAGCCGTCGCCCTGCGGCTGGAACGTCACGCCGGGCGGCGCCCCGGGCATGGGCCTGCGGCGGGTCGCGCGGTGCACGAGCACGCCGATGAGGCCGATGACGGCGCTCGCCAGGACGAGGCCTCCGCCGACGAACGCCACCGTCGCCGCGGTCGACCACGAGCTCGAGCGCGGCGCGCGCGCGGCCCCCGCCGGCGCGGCCGGCGACGGCGCGGCCGCCGCGGGGGCGCTCGCCTCCAGCGCGGCGACCACGCGGAAGCCGTTGTCCGCGTTGCGGCTGCCGGGGTCGTTGCGGTACCGCGCCGCGGCGCGCAGGTGCCTCGCGTCCTTGAGCCACGAGCCGCCGCGCAGCACGCGCCGGGGCTTGTCGCCGCCCGGCGCCGAGGTCTGCTCGGGGTCCACCGCGGGGCCGGGCGCGTAGGGACCGTACCAGTCGCGGCACCACTCGTAGACATTGCCGCTCATGTCGTGCAGGCCAAGGGCGTTCGGCTGCTTCTGCCCGACGGGCCGGGTGCCGCTCCCGGCGTTGCCCTTGAACCACCCGATGGCGGCGGCGGCCGCGTCGTCGTTCCCCGCGTAGAACCGCGTCTGGGTCCCGGCGCGGTGGGCGTACTCCCACTGCGCCTCGGTCGGCAGATCGAAGGCGCGGCCGGTCCTCTGCGTCAGCCACCGGGCGAACTCGCCCGCGTCCTTGAACGTCACCAGCGTCACCGGGTGCTGGTCGGTCTGCGGGAAGCCGGGAGCCCTCCAGGTGAACTCCTTGCGCTGCGACAGGCCCTTGCCGTCGAAGCCGAACCCGCCGGAGGCGCCGACCTCGGCCTCGGTGCGGTAGCCGGTCTGCTCGACGAAGCGCTTGAACTGCCCGACCGTGACCGGGAATTTGCCCAGGTAGAAGCCGCGGCTCAGGGTCACCTCCCGGAGCGCCTCGTCGTCGCCGCGGCCCGCCTCCGCGGGCGGCGAGCCCTGGCGGAAGCGGCCCTCCTTCACCAGCACGAGGTCGAGCTGCGCCCCCCCGAGGTCGATCGCGAGGGCGGGCGCCGGATCCGCCGCCTGCGCCGCGGCCGGGGCGAGGAGCGCGACGGCCGCCGCGAGGGCGAAGGCAGGAGGGAGGTCGCGGGAGCGGGAGCGGAGCTGCACCGGCCCAGGCTACCAGAGCGCGACCGGGGCGAGCGCCACGAAGCCGCGTGAGCCGAGGGCCCGAGAGGCGCGCGCTCCTCGGTCGGGCGATGCAACAAACATTCCGCCGCTGCCGACTGACCTCTTCGCGCGGCGCCGACGACATCACGCTCATCAATACATCTTTGCAGTTCTTCACTCCGCACATCGAGCGCCCACAATCACGTTAATCAAAACATCTTTGCAGTTCTTCACTCGGCACGTCGAGCGTAGACATTCCTCGAAACCTGGCCTACGACGACGAATCGAACGGAGCATCGAAGTCGATGCTCGAGGCTCGACAGGCGCTCCTCCGCGTGGCATCAAGTTGGCCGCTCGCCGAGCGCAGCGCGCCGTCGCGACGCTCGGCCCAGCGGAGCCGCCAGAGCGGCACTTTCGCGGATTCACTACGATCGCCCCGTGTCCAGCGGGCCGTCGCGCCGCGCCCGCGCGCCGCCGGACGCGGTCTTTTCCTTGTCGGATACGCGCCTCGAGGGGCCTCGCGCGGGATCGCGAGCGCCCTTGAAAGGATCGGTCTGCGCATGACGTCTCACGGCCATGACGCGCGCCCCGTCGCGCGCCGCGAATCGCTGTTGGAACAGCGCGAGATCTCGTCTCTCCCCGGCCTGCTCGCCCGGCGCGCAGACGAGCTCGGCGACTCCCCGGCGTTCACCTACCTGCTCGAAGGCGAGGCGGAGGCCGCGACGCTCTCGTTCGACGCGCTGAGGAGGCGCGCGCAGGCGATCGCGGGCTTCCTGCGCCGGCGCTGCCCGCCGAGGAGCCGTGTCCTCCTCCTGTTCCCGCCGGGGCTCGAGTTCATCGAGGCGTTCTTCGGCTGTCTGCTCGCGGACATGATCGCCGTGCCCACGTCGCTGCCGCGGCCGAACCAGGCGGAGTCGCCTTATCACGCCATCGCCGCGGACTGCGCGCCGGCCTGCGCGCTCACCGCCGGCAGCGGCCCGCGCGAGCGGGGCCGCCCGGCGCTCGACGCCGAGCTGCCCGTCCACGCGCTCTCGGAGATCCCCTCGGAGGACGCCGCGCGCCACGGCGACGGCGGGCGGCGAGACCCCGACGAGGTCGCGTACCTCCAGTACACCTCGGGCTCGACCTCCAGCCCCAAGGGGGTGATGGTCAGCCACCGCAACGTCCTCCACAACGCCCGCATCCTCGCGACCGCGCTCGAGTGCGCGCCGGGGGACACCTTCGTCACGTGGCTGCCGCACTTCCACGACATGGGGCTGATCCACGGGGTCATGCTGCCGCTGCTCATGGGTGGGAGGTGCTACGTGATGCCTCCGGCGTCGTTCCTGCTCCGCCCGGCGCGGTGGCCCGAGGCGATCGCGCGGTACCGCGGCCAGCACAGCGCGGCGCCCAACTTCGCCTTCGATCTGTGCGTCGCGGCGACGACGCCGGAGCAGCGCGCGCGGCTCGATCTCTCCGCCTGGAAGACGGTCGTCAACGGGGCCGAGCCCATCCGCGCCGAGAGCATCGCCCGCTTCCTCGCGGCGTTCGCCCCGTGCGGCCTCCGGGCCGACGTCATGAGGCCCGGGTACGGCCTCGCGGAGGCGACCCTGGCCGCGACCGGCGTCCCCCGCCGGCCCGCGCCGCGCGTGCTCCGCGTGAACGCCGCGGAGCTCGGGCGCGGCCGGGCGCGCCCGTGCCGCCCGGACGATCCGGACGGGCAGGAGCTCGTGAGCTGCGGCCGGCCCTGGCTCGACACGCGCGTCGCGATCGTCGATCCGGAGAGCGGGGCGCCGCTCGGCGAGTCGCGCGTGGGCGAGGTGTGGCTCGCGGGCGACACGGTCGTGCGCGGCTACTGGCAGGACGAGCGGGCCACCCAGGAGTCGTTCCGCGCGCGGCTGCGCGGCGGCGGCGACGTGAACTACCTGCGCACCGGCGACCTCGGGTTCCTGTTCGACGGAGAGCTGTTCGTCACCGGCAGGCTCAAGGACCTCATCATCGTCCGGGGCCGCAACTACTATCCTCAGGACATCGAGCTCGCGGTCTCGTCGGCCCACGAGGCCTTCGCCGGAGGCGCCGGCGCCGTGTTCTCCGTGAGCGCGGGCGACGCGGTGAGCCCCCCCGTCGAGGCGCCGGAGTCGCTCGTCGTGTGCCAGGAGCTCCGGCGCGGGCAGCGCGGCGTCGATCTCGAGGAGCTCGCGCGCGCCGCGCGGCGGGCCGTGGCGCAGCGGTTCGGGCTGCCGGTGTACGCGATCGTCCTGCTCGGCCCGCGCCGCCTGCCGAAGACGACGAGCGGCAAGATCCAGCGGCGGGCGTGCAAGGCGGCGTTCCTGCGCGGCGAGCTCGACGCGCTCGGCGTGTTCCACGAGGACCGCGCGCCGGGCGGCGCGCCCGCCGAGGAGCGCGCCGCGGCCCCGGCGCCGCGCGCGGCGCAGGCGCCCGGCCCGGACTGGACCTCGCGGCTCGTCGAGCTCGCGAGCGAGGTCCTCCACGTGGGTCCCGAGCGGCTCCGCTGGGATGTCCCGCTCGTCGATTGCGGCCTGGAGTCGGTGAAGGCGGTCCAGCTCGCGAACCGCATCGCCGCGCTCGGCGGCGCGCCGATCTCGCTCGCGCGGCTGTTCGAGGGCATGACCCTGGGCGAGCTGCGGGAGGCGCTCGCTCGCCCCGCCCCGCCGAGCGGCGACGGCGCCTCGGCCCTCGCCGCGGCGCCCGGCGCCGGCGACCCGCGCGCGCCGTCTCCGCCCGGCGCCGGCGACCCGCACGCGCCGTTTCCTCCGACCGACGTCCAGCGCGCCTACCTGGTCGGGCGGGGCGACACGTTCGACCTCGGCGGGGTCGGCTGTCACGGCTACCTCGAGATCGCGCGGGGCGAGCTCGATCTCGAGCGCTTCGAGCGGGCGTGGCGCCGCCTCGTCGAGCGGCACGACATGCTGCGGGCGGTCTTCACGGCGGACGGCATGCAGCGCGTGCAGGCGTCGGTCCCCCCGTTCCGGGTGAAGGTGTGGGATCTCCGCGGGGAGACGCGCGCCGGGGCCCAGCGGGCGCTCGAGGACACCCGCGCCCGGCTCTCGCACCGCGTGTTCGCGCCAGGGGAGTGGCCGCTCTTCGACGTGGCCGTGTCGCTGTTGCCGGGCGGCGAGCGCCGCATCCACCTCAACATCGATCTCCTGGCGCTCGACGCCCACAGCCTCGGGATCCTCTCGCGCGATCTAGAGCGGCTGTACGCGCAGCCGGAGATCGAGCTCCCCCCGCTGCGGGCGACCTTCCGGGACTGCGTCCTCGCCGCCGAGCGCCACCTCCGGACGCCGGCCGCCGAGCGCTCCCTCGAGCACTGGCGCGATCGCGTCGCCTCGCTCCCGCCCCCGCCCGCGCTGCCGCTCGCGAAGAGCCCTCGGGACATCGGTGCGCCCCGGTTCCGCCGGCGGAGCGGGCGCCTCGCCCGGCCCGACTGGGAGCGGCTGAAGGAGCGCGCGCGGTCGCACGGGCTCACGCCGTCGGCCGCCCTGCTCGCGGCGTTCGCGGAGGTGCTCGGCCGGTGGAGCGCCCGCCGCGACTTCGCGCTCACGGTGACGATGTTCGACCGGCCGCCGCTGCACGAGGACGTCGACCAGATCGTGGGCGATTTCACCACGATAGCGCTCGTCGGCCTCGGCGCCGGCGCAGCACGGCGGTCCGCCTTCGCCGAGGCGGCCCGCGCCGCGCAGGGGGAGCTCCTGCGCGCGCTCGAGCACCGGCGCGTCGGCGCCCTCCGCGCGCTGCGCGAGCGCGCGGGGCACGGCGTCCCGGTGGTGTTCACGAGCGCGCTCGGCCAGGGCGGGCCGGCGCAGCGGGCGCCCTTCGCGTGGCTCGGGGACGAGGTCTTCTGCGTCAGCCAGACGCCGCAGGTGTGGCTCGATCACCAGGTGGCCGAGGACCTCGGCGACCTCGCGTTCTCCTGGGACGCCGTGGACGCGCTCTTCCCCGAGGGGATGGTCGACGCCATGTTCGAGGCGTATACGGAGCTGCTCGCGCGCCTTTCGCGCGACGGCGAGGCGTGGCAGACCGCGGCGCGGGTCGCGCTGCCGGCCGCGCAGCGCGCGGCGCGCGCCCAGGTGAACCGGACCGAGCGGCCGACGTCGAACCGGCTGCTCCACGACGCCTTCTCCAGGAGCGCCGCGGCGCGGCCCGAGGCCCCCGCGGTCGTCGAGCCGGGCGCGATCGTGACCTACGGCGAGCTCGATCGGAGGAGCAACGCCCTCGGCCGAGCCCTGCGCGAGCGCGGCGCGCGCCCGGGCGCGCTGGTCGCCCTCCTGGCCGAGAAGGGGTGGGAGCAGGCGCTCGGGGCGCTCGGCATCCTGAAGTCCGGGGCCGCGTACCTGCCCCTGGATCCCGCGTGGCCGGAGGCGCGCATCCGCGGGATCCTGGAGCAGGCGGCCGTGCCCCTCGCGCTCGCACAGGCGCGGCTCGCGGGCGCGATCCGCTGGCCCGAGGGCGTCGACGTCGTGGCCCTGGACGCGACCTCCGCCTCGTCCCGGGACGACGCGCCGCTCGACGCCGCGCAGGCGCCCCACGACCTCGCCTACGTGATCTTCACGTCGGGTTCCACGGGCAAGCCCAAGGGGGTCGCGATCGACCACCGGGGCGCGGTCAACACCCTGGACGACGTGAACGAGCGGCTCGGCGTGGGCGCCTCGGACCGCGTCCTGTCGCTCTCCTCGCTGTCGTTCGACCTCTCCGTCTACGACCTGTTCGGCCTCTGGGCGGCGGGCGGCGCGGTCGTCCTGCCCGATCCGGCGCTCGCGCGCGATCCGGCCCACTGGGACGAGATGATGGCGCGGCACCGCGTGACGCTGTGGAACACGGTGCCGGCGCTCATGCAGATGCTCGTCGCGCACCGCGCCCGCCGCGTAACGCCGCGACCGCCCCTGCGCGCGGCGCTCCTCAGCGGCGACTGGATCCCGGTCGGCCTGCCCGATCAGATCCGCGAGGCGTTCCCGGGCGCGGCGGTGCTGAGCCTCGGGGGCGCGACCGAGGCGTCGATCTGGTCGATCGCCTACCCGATCGGGCGCATCGACCCGCGCTGGAAGAGCATCCCGTACGGCAAGCCGCTCGCGAACCAGCGCTTTCACGTGCTCGACGAGCGCCTCGATCCGTGCCCCGACTGGGTGCCCGGGCGCCTCCACATCGGCGGCGTCGGGCTCGCGCGCGGGTACTTCCGCGACGAGGCGAGGACGGCGGAGCGCTTCCTCACGCACCCCGAGACCGGCGAGCGGCTCTACTGGACCGGCGATCTGGGCCGCTTCCTGCCCGACGGAAACATCGAGTTCCTCGGGCGCGAGGATCTCCAGGTCAAGGTGCAGGGGTACCGGATCGAGCTCGAGGAGGTCGAGTCGGTGCTCCTCCAGCACCCAGAGGTGACGAGCGCCGCGGTCGCCGTCGGGAGCACGGCGAGCGGCGGCAAGCGGCTCCTCGGCTACGTGGTCCCCGCCGCCGGGCGCGCGATCGACGCGGCCGCGCTGCGGGCGTTCGTGGCGTCGAAGCTGCCCGACTACATGGTGCCGAGCGCGCTGCTCCCGCTGACCTGCCTCCCGCTCACGAGCAACGGCAAGGTCGACCGCGGCGCGCTCGCCGATCCGGCGCGCGTGAGCGGGCTCGCCGTGGAGCGCGCGGCCGGTGACGAGGGCGCCGCGCTCGCCGGCGAGAGCGCGGCGGCTCCGGGCGCCCCGCTGCTGCTCGATCCGGTCGAAAAAATGCGGTTCAAGCTGAGCAAGCCGGCGCTCCGCCGCGATCTCGCCGGCGCAGCGATCCCCCTGGGCCCCGCGGGCCCGTCCGACGAGCGGCTGCGCGCGTTCGCGCGGCGGCGCAGCCATCGCCAGTTCCGCGGCGAGCCGATCCCGCTAGAGCGGCTGGCGAGCCTGCTGTCGCTGCTCTCTCCGGTGGAGCTGCCCGGCTATCCGATCCCGAAGCACCTCTATGCCTCGGCCGGCAGCCTCTATCCGGTGCAGGTCTACCTGCACGTGAAGCCGGGCCGGATCGAGCAGCTCCCCGGGGGCACATATTACTACCACCCCGAGCGGCGCGCCCTCGTCCCGATCGAGCCCGGCGCGAGCATCGACGGCGCGGCGCACGCCGGCCCGAACCAGCAGGTGTTCGAGAGCTCGGCGTTCGGCGTCTACCTCGTCGCCGACCTCGGCGCGATCGAGCCGGTGTACGGCGACAGGTCGCGGGATTTCTGCCTCCTGGAGGCGGGGATCATCGCGCACCTGCTCGAATCGGCGGCGCCGGACCACGCGCTAGGTCTCTGCCAGGTGGGCGGGCTCGACGCCGCGCGGGTGAGCCCGCCGCTCCGGCTCGACGACCGCCACGAGGTCCTCCACGGCCTCCTCGGCGGGGCGATCGCGCCGGCGGACGCGGAGGTCGACGCGCTCGCCCGCGCGTCGGCCTCGCTGCACGCCATGGTCGCGCTCGCGACGCGCGAGCCGCTGCCCCTCCCGGGCGCGGCGCCCGGCGAGCGGCGCGGCGGGGAGGCCCGCGCCTTGCGCGACCCGGGGGCGCGCCCGCGCGGCGCGGCCGCGCCGGGGCGCCGGCCGCCCTCCTCGGGGGCGGAGCAGCGGATGGCGGCCCTCTGGGCCGAGGTCCTCAAGGTCGAGCGCGTGGGCGTCGACGACAGCTTCTTCGCGCTCGGCGGCGACTCGCTCCTCGGCATCACCCTCGTCGAGCGAGCGCGCGCCGAGGGGTTCCACGTGACGGCGCGGCAGCTGTTCGAGCATCCGACCGTCGCCCGCCTCGTCGCCGCGTGCGCCCCCGCCGTCGCGCCGCCGTCGGACGGCGACCGCGCGCCCGGCGAGCGGCCCCTCGCGCTGCTCCAGCGGTGGTACCTCGAGGAGGCCGAGCGCCGCAGCCGGCCCGCGCGCTGGAACATGAACCTGCTGCTCGAGGTCAGCGCCCCGCTCGATCTCGACCGGCTCCGGCGCGCCGCCCTGCTCCTCGCGAACCACCACGAGGCGCTCCGCGCGCGGTTCGAGCGGACGCCGCGCGGGGTCCGCCAGGTGATCGACGGGCCGTGGGCCGAGGCGCCGTTCGCGGCCGTCGACCTGTCGGACATCCCCGAGGAGCGGCGCCGGGACGCGCTCGAGCGGCGGTGCGACCGCCTGCAGGACGGCTACGCGCTCGAGCGCGGGCGCCTGTTCCAGATCGTGTACTTCCGCTGGGACGCGCTGGGGCGCGGCCGGCTCTGGCTCAACGCGCATCACCTCGTCGTCGACGCGGTGTCGATGCTCATTCTCTGCCGGGACCTCCACTCGCTCTACGAGCAGCTCGGCGCGACCTCCGAGCCCGAGCTGCCGCCCCGCGGGACGTCCCTGGGCCGCTGGACGCGCGAGCTCGAGCGGTGGGTGCAGGGCGAGCTCGCGCCGGAGGAGCGCGCGTACTGGCTCGGTCTGCCCTGGGACGAGATCGCCCTGCTCCCGGCGGACCACCCCTCGACGGCCCACCTCTACACGGTCGCGTCGATCCGGGAGCACGCGGCGTCGCTGCCCGAGCGGGAGACCGAGATCCTGCTGCGCGACCTGCCCGGGCGCCTCGGCGTGAGCACCGAGAGCGCGCTCGTCGCCGCGCTCCACGTCAGCGTCGGCCGGTGGACCGGCCGCGCATGGCAGGACATCATGGTGCTGCACTCTGGGCGCGATCTGCTCCCCCACCGCCCGGATCTCGACGTCTCGCGCGAGGTCGGCTGGCTGAGCACCGAGCGATTGCTCGTATTGGAGCGTCCGCGCGCCGAGGAGCCGGCGGCGGCGCTGCTGGAGATCGCCCGGCAGATCGAGCGGATCCCGCGCGGCGGCCACGGCTACAACCTGCTCAGGTACCTCGGCGGCGATCCCGAGCTGAGCGCCGCTCTCGGCCGGCTCCGGAAGCGGCCGGGGATCCTGTTCAACTACATGGGTCAGGTCGAGCCGCCGGGCGCGGGCGCGCTCCTCGGCTTCGCGGAGGAGAGCACGGGGTACGACGAGGCGGAGACGAACCTGCGGTTCAACCTGTTCGAGCTCCACGTCCACCGGAGCGGCGGGCGCCTGATCTTCCGGTGGCGCAGCAGCGCGAACGTGCACGCGCCCGGCACCGTGCGGCGGGTCGCGGACGATTTCCTCGGTTTTCTGCAAGGCGTCGCGAGCGCGTGCCGCTGAGGGCGCGCCTCGCTCTTCAAGGGCTCAGGACGAAAGACAGGCTCATGCGAACACTCGGTTTCAGCGGCGGATACGAGGCGGATCACCAGGGGTTCCCGCGCCCGGCGATGAACAACCTCACCGCGCACGACGGCGCGGCCGTCCTCGTCGAGGACGGCGAGGTCGTCGCGGCCATCGAGCAGGAGCGCCTGAACCGCATCAAGCACTCCAACAAGGTCCCGCTGCACGCCATGCGGTTCTGCCTCGAGAGCCGCGGGCTCAGCCTCAAGGACATCGACTACGTCTGTTACTACGCCAGCGAGGCGTGGTGCGACGCCGAGGTGAAGCGCGCCTTCCCCGCCTTCGGCCCGAAGACGCGCACGGCGCGGGACGTCGTGAGGCAGCTCCTCTTCGCCGCGTTCGGCGCCGATTTCGACGCCGAGCGGATCCAGTTCGTCAAGCACCACGTCGCCCACGCGGCGAGCGCCCTGGCCGGCTCGGGATACGAGGACAGCCTGGTGCTCACGCTGGACGGCTGCGGAGATGGCGAGTCGGGCTCCGTCTCGCTCGGCTCCCGCGGCAAGCTCAAGCTGCTGAGAGAGATCCCCGAGCGGGACTCGCTCGGCCACTTCTACCTGAACACGATCCGGCTCCTCGGCTACGGGGCGTTCGACGAATACAAGGTGATGGGGCTCGCCCCCTACGGCGATCCAAGGCGGTTCCGGGAGCTGTTCAGGACGCTCTACACGCTGCTCCCGGAGGGCGGCTGGACCATCGATCAGGACAGGATCTTCGGGCTCCCCGACGCGCTCCCGGCCCGCGCGCCGTACGAGCCGGTCACGCAGCTGCACAAGGACGTCGCCGCCGCGCTCCAGGAGTCGCTCGAGGAGATCGTCTTTCATGCCCTGCGCCATTACCAGCGCATGACAGGGCAGCAGAGCCTCTGCTACGCGGGCGGCGTCGCCCACAACTGCACACTGAACGGCAAGATCCAGCGCTCGGGCCTGTTCCAGCGGGTGTTCGTCCAGCCGGCCGCGCACGACGCGGGCTGCGCGCTCGGCGCCGCCATGGCCGTGCACATGCAAAGGACGCCGGAGCGCCGTCCGGCGGCGATCCAGCACCTCTACTGGGGCCGGCACATCGGCGAGCGCGACGCCATCCGCGCGGCGCTCGACGGGTGGCGAGATCTCGTGACCGTGGAGGAGCTCGAGGACGCGCCCCGGACCGCCGCCGAGCTGCTCGCGGCCGGCAAGGTCATCGGGTGGGCGCAGGGCCGCTCCGAGTTCGGCCCCCGGGCGCTCGGCAACCGCAGCATCCTCGCGGACGCGCGGCCGGCGGAGAACAAGGACATCATCAACGCCATGGTGAAGAAGCGCGAGGAGTTCCGGCCCTTCGCGCCGTCCGTCATCGAGGAGGCCGCCCGCGACTATTTCGATCTCGGCGGGGCGGAGGCGATGCCGTTCATGATCTTCACGGTGCCAGTCCACGAGTCGAAGCGGCAGCTCCTCGGCGCGATCACCCACGTGGACGGGAGCGCGCGGGTCCAGACCGTGTCGCGGCGGACGAACGAGCGTTTCTGGCGGCTCATCCGGGAGTTCGGCGACATCACGGGCGTCCCCGTGGTGCTCAACACCTCGTTCAACAACAACGCCGAGCCGATCGTCGACTCCGTCGAGGACTGCGTGGCGTGCTTCCTCACGACGCAGCTCAATAGCCTCGTGGTCGGCGACTTCCTCGTCCAGAAGAGGCCCGTGGCGCCGTCGGCCTACGAAGCGCTCGTCCCGGCGCTCCCGGTGTACGTCAAGCTGCTCGCGATGAAGGGCACGGCGCCGGGCGGAGCCTCGGTCGAGCGCGCCCTGGCCACGACCTACAGCGAACGGACATACGCGCTGTCGGACGAGGCGTTCGATGTCCTCTGGCGCGCGGACGGCCGGACGCGGCTCGGCGATCTGCTTTCCGGGGAACCCCGGCGGGAGGCGGTGGTCGCAGAGCTCGTCGAGCTCTGGTCGCAGCGGGTGGTGCGGCTGACGGCCGGCTGAAGGAAGGAGCCCCGGTGCGACAGGAGCAACAGGACCCTGCGATGGCAGAACAGCGCGGCGCCGCCCTCGAGTTCGACCCGTACGTCCCCGGGTTCGACGAGGACCCCTACCCCGTCTTCGCGCGCTTCCGGGAGGAAGCCCCCGTCTTCTACTGGGAGCAAGGGCGCGCGTGGCTCGTCTTCCGGCACGAGGACGTCGTGTCCTTGCTGCGCGATGGCCGATTCACGACCGATCGGGCAGCGTGGGAATTCGCCGCGAGCGACCCGCTCCTCTCCTTGAACAGCAGGTTCGAGCGGCTGAGCAAGCACAGCCTGTTCTCGCTCTCCCGGCACGATCACGTGCGGATGCGCAAGCTGATCGGCCCGGCGTTCACGTCCCGCGAGATCGATCGCCTCGCGCCCGAGATCCAGCGCATCGTCGACGAGACCCTCGCCGCGGCCGGCGGCCGGGATCCCCTCGACGTGGCGCGCGACTACGCCGAGGCCATCCCGATCCGCGGGATCGCCTCGATGTTCAAGATCCCGAGACGACACGACGCGTCATTTCTCCGCTTCACGGATGCGATTCATCGCCTGTCGATGGCGGGGCAGCTCTCGCCGGAAGAAATTGGGAAGCTCGAGGCGGCGCTCGACGTAGGGATCGAGGTGGTGAGCGATACCGTCGAGGAGCGCCGGAGGAGGCCCCTGGACAATGACGTTTTGACGCTGCTGATCCAGGCCGAGGAGCAGGGCGACCGGCTGAGCAAGGACGAGCTGGTCGCCCTGGTCGCCGCGGTGCTGGTGGGCGGCACGGAGACCACGGTTCACCTCATCTGCTTCGCGATGCACGACCTCCTGAGATCGCCCGAGGCGCTGGCCGCGGTCAGGCGCGAGCCCACGCTCGTGAAGAACGTCGTCGAGGAGACGCTCCGGTACGACAACTTCGGCAAGCTGGGGATCCCGCGGTATGCGCTCGAGGACGTCGATCTCCGGGGGGCGCGGATCCGGAAGGGACAGATGGTCATGGCCATGCTGAGCAGCGCGCTGCGCGACGAGGCGGCCTATCCCCGCGCCTCGATGTTCGATCTGCGGCGAGGCGCCGACGCGGGAGTTGCCTTCGGGGGCGGCGCCCACTATTGCATCGGGGCGACGCTGGCTCGCCTCGAGGGGCGGATCGCCATCGAGACGCTCATCAGCCGTTTCCCCGAGATGGAGCTCGTGGGGCCGGCGGTGTTCGCTCCGCACCCCTCGATCCGGAAGATGACCTCGTTACCCGTCCGCCTCCGCCCCGCCCGTGCATGAGGGCGAACGCGGACACTCCGGCGCCGGCCAGCCGGCGTCGACCGATTTCCCTGGGCGAGCGCGACGCCGCCGCGACCCGGGAACAATGCGCGCGCTCGTTCACCTGCGCGCGCAGGATGTGAGACCACCACACAGCAGGGATCGACTCATGCGCACAAGTACCTCGCTCATCGCTCTCCTCGGCGCCGTCGCGCTCTTCGGCTGTTCCTCCTCGGAAACCGGCCCCGAGAAGGAGACACCGGAGGACCAGATGCTGGAGCCGCCGGCCCAGGGCGCCGGCGTGCAGTATCGGATGACCTCCACGATCGAGCCGGGGCAGGAGGTCGAGCGCTGCCAGCTCTTCGTCGCGCCGCCGGAGGGGCTCAACGTCAACAAGGAGGTGGTGCGGTTCTCGCGCGGGAGCCACCACGTCCTCCTCTACGCAACGCCGTACACCGAGATCCCGACCGAGACGCAGCGCGGCGTCACCCTCGATGCGACCCAGGTCCACGACTGCAGCGACGGCCCCCAGGCCGACTGGGACGTCACCGGCGTTGTCGCGGGCTCCCAGTCCCCCGACGGCAACTCCTTCCTCGGCGAGCTCCCGGAGGGCGTGGCGCTCAAGGTCGCCCCGGGCACGGTGCTCCTCATGAACACCCATTACCTGAACGCCTCGAGCGCGCCGCTCGAGACCGACGCGCGCATCAACCTCTACACGATCCCGGACGAGGAGGTGAAGGTCGAGGCGGGCATGCTCTTCCACTACAACCCGTTCATCAGCGTGCCGTCGCACGGGGAGTCCTCGGCGCGGATGCGCTGCACCACCGATGAGGACATCTCGGTCGTGAGGATCCAGTCGCACATGCACCGCCGCGGCGTCGGCTACGTCGCCAACAAGGTCGACCTCGACGGCGAGATGACGGAGCTGTACGCCCACGACAGGTGGGAGGGGGTCCCGTCGCAGGAGTTCTCGCCGTTCCTCGAGGTCAAGGCGGGAGAGGCCCTGGACTACCGCTGCGATTTCAAGAACACCGAGGATCGCGACATCGCGCAGGGCCTGACCACGAAGGACGAGATGTGCATGCTGATCGGGCCGTACTTCCCGCGGTCCAAGGCCTACGAGAACTGCCGGAACAGCGAGGGCTTCGACGCCTCGACGTGGTTCGGCTCCGGGAAGTCCACGTGCGCCGAGGCGTTCGCGTGCATCAACAGCGCCGGCGACGATGCCGCGTTCTATGGCTGCATCGTGAACACCTGCGAGAAGGTCGGGCCTCAGCTCTCGGAGACGCTCAATTGCCAGACCAGCGGGGCCTTCGGCGCGTGCGACGAGGATTGCCGCGGCGGGGACAGGGAGGTGTGCAACACGTGCATCCTCGCGGCGTGCACCCCCGAGATGGAGGCCTGCGAGGCCGCCACGTGCGACTGACCTGAACGGGCGCGGCGCCGCGGGGCGGCTCTCGCCCGCCGCGCGGCGCTGCTCTGTGCCTCGGCGCCGCCCTGCGCCGCGGCGCCGCTCCTCAGAACGTCCCCTGGATCTCGACCCGCCCGAGGCCCACCCCGGCGCGCCAGACCACGCCGCGCCGGGCTTGCGGCGCCGCGCCCGCGGCGTCGGGCGCCGCGTCGCCACCGGGCCGGACCACGAGCAGCACGACCCCCGCCGCGGCCGAGGCGGCGCCCACGATGAAGCTCACGGTGGACACATGGCCCAGCGTGGTCGCGGCGTCGGCGTCGCCCTTCAGCTCGGCCGGGCAGCGCTTGCCGTCGCAGCGCGACTCGATGTCGGACACCTTCGAGAGCGACACGAGCCCGGTCGCGGCGCCGACGCCGAGACCCACCGCCCCGAGCCCGAACGCGAGCCCCGCCGGCAGCAGCGAGCCGCGCCCCCCCTCCGCGCCGCCCGGGGCCGGCGCGGCCGGCGCCGGCGCCGGAGCCGCGGGCGCCTCCAGCGCCGCACGCACGGCCGCGAGCTCGGTCTCCGCGTCCCTCCGCGCGTCGAGGAACGCCGCCGGCGGGTCCTCCGGGAGCGGCTCGGCGAGGACCTGCTCGTACAGGCCGCGCGCATCCTCCAGCCGGCCGAGCTTGCGCTGGCACCGCGCCATGTAGAGCACGAGCGTCGGCGCATGATAGAGCCCGTCCGCCTCCTTGAAGACCTCGAACGCCTCCTGCCAGCGGTCCGCGCCGTAGAGCTTGAGCCCCTCGTGCGCCTTCG
Source organism: Sorangium sp. So ce836 (assembly GCF_028553905.1). Classification (NCBI taxonomy): domain Bacteria; kingdom Pseudomonadati; phylum Myxococcota; order Polyangiales; family Polyangiaceae; genus Sorangium; species Sorangium sp. So ce836. The sequence goes on from NZ_CP102233.1 coordinate 11,038,138, forward strand.
TCCGGGCGAGCTGCTGCGCCTCGGCCGAGGCGCCCTCCGGCGGCTTCGCCGCGAGCGCCGGCGCCGCGGCCAGCAACGTCACCGCGAACGCGCACCGGCGAAGACAGGTCGAGAGCATCGTCGTTCGTTTCATCGGAATTCGTCGGAAGCAGAAGTGAACGCCCCACGGGTTGCCCGCGGCGCGGCCCTGCGCGCCCGCCCACGAAGCTCGCCGGCGCGGCGGACACATTAAGGGGAACCGCGCGCCATCGTCCAGCGATGACACGGACGTCCAGGCCGCGATCCGCGCGGATCCCGGCGCGCCGGTGGTCCGGCCCGGCGAGGTCACCGCGGCGTCGCGGCGCCGTGACGCGGCGGTCAGGACCGGCGCGCCGACCACGCGGCGGCTCGGCGCGTCACCTCCGAGATCGCCTCGCCGCGGAAACCGATTGGATACATTGGGCGTGGTACTCCTTCAATCATGACCGGTCTCATCAAACGGTCGGAGGAGACCTCGACGAGAGCACGATGGAGGCTCGACAGCGTGTTGACCGATGAGCGCTCGCTCGTGGAGCTGCTCCGGGTGGTCACCGTCGACGTGCACGAGGCGGCGAGCGTCGAGGAGGCGCTGCATCGCACCATCGCGCACATCTGCGATCACCTGAGCTGGCCGGTCGGGCACGCCTACGTGCCGGCGGCGGACGATCCCTCGCTGCTCCTGCCGACGGCGCTCTGGTACCTCAACGACGAGGTGAAGTTCGCGACCTTCAAGGCGGTCACAGAGGCGACGCAGTTCACCCCGGAGGTCGGGCTGCCCGGGCGGGTGCTCGCCAGCAAGCAGCCGGTCTGGGTGCGCAACGTGACGGAAGACGCCAACTTCCCGCGCGCCCGGCTCGCGAAGAACCTCGGCGTCAAGGCGGGGTTCGCGTTCCCCGTGGTGGTCGGGGCCGAGGTGGTGGCCGTGCTGGAGTTCTTCTCCGACGCCGAGTACGCGGACGACGGGAAGTTCACCGCGACCATCGGCCGCATCGCGCGGCAGCTCGGCCGCCTGTTCGAGCGCAAGCACGCGCAGGAGATGCTGAGCCGGGAGCGGGACTTCATGGCCGGCGTCATGGATCTCGTCGACGGCCTCATCGTGGTGCTCGACGCGCGCGGGCGCATCGTGCGCATGAACAGCGCCGCCGAGCGGGCGCTGGGCAGCGGGCGCGGGCCTCTGGAGCCGCGCTATCTCTGGGAGCTCACGCCCGATCCGGGGGCGTCGGCGCAGCTCAAGGGCCTGTTCGAGGAGCTCGGCGCCGGCGCGCCGCGGAAGCAAGTGGAGGTCCCGTGGACGGCGAGGGACGGCGCCCGCCGGGTGACGGCCTGGTCGGGCGCGGTCCTGCGCGGCAAGGACGAGGGGCTCCGGTTCGTCATCATGACCGGCATCGACCTGACGGAGCGCAAGCGCGCCGAGCAGGAGCGCGCGCGGCTGCAGGACGAGGTGATCCTGGCCCAGGAAGCGGCGCTGGCGAAGCTCACCATGCCGCTCATCCCCATCTGCGACGACGTGGTGGTCTTGCCGCTCATCGGCCCGCTCGAGGCCGGGCGCGTGCGCCGCGTGGCCGAGGCGCTGGCGCGCGGCATCGCGGAACGCCGCACGCGCACCGCGATCCTCGATCTGACCGGCGTGGACGCGCTCGATCTGGCGGCGATCGAGGCGCTGCTCGAGGTGGTGCGGGTCGTGGGCCTGCTCGGCGCGCGGGCGGTGCTCACCGGGATCCGCCCCGAGGTCGCCCACCGCCTCGCGGAGAGCGGCGTGGACCTCGGTCGGCTCGCCGTGAAGAGCTCCCTGCAGAGCGGGATCGCGTTCGCCATGAGGAGCCGCTGAGCCCCGGAGCCGGGCGCGGCGGATCGCTGGAATCGAGCGTAGACGAGCGTAGACGAGCGGAATCGAGCGTAGACGAGCGGAATCGAGCGCGGCCGCCCTGAACGCCCCGGGGCCTCCGGCGGCCACGCCCGAGCCCGATGTCGTTCGTTCTCAACCGGAACTGCACGATCGCAGCATGGGACACGGGCGAGCATGACCCCGCTTTGCCCCTGTTTCATGGTGTAATGCGACGATCCCGAGAAAGGTCCGGTGCAGCGATATGCGATCGATATCTTCCATGCTGGCTCGGTTCGTGTGGGTTCGGGTCCCTTTGCTCGTGTGGGCGCTGACCGCGGCCGCGTGCGCGGCCGAGCCGCCGCTCGACGCGGAGGTAGGCCCGGAGGCGGCCCTCCTCGGCGAGCACGGCGACGCGCTCTCGACGCGCATCCGGCTCATGGCCGCGAACCTCACGAGCGGCACGAACCAGAGCTACGATCCGGGGCACGGCCAGCGCATCATGCAGGGGATCGAGCCCGATATCGTCCTGCTGCAAGAATTCAACTACGGCAGCAACTCCACGTCCGACATTCAAGGCTTCGTGGACGTCACGTTCGGCACCGGGTTCAGTTATTACCGGGAGAGTGGGGCGCAGATCCCGAACGGGATCGTGAGCCGGTGGCCGATCGTCGCGTCTGGCGAGTGGGACGACGCGTCGGTCGGCAACCGGGATTTCGCCTGGGCGCAGATCGACATCCCCGGTCCCGCCGACCTCTGGGCCATCAGCGTCCATTTGCTGACGTCGAGCGCGGGGGCGCGCAACACGGAGGCAGCGCAGCTCGTCTCGTTCATCCAGACGCACGTCGACGAGGACGATTACCTGGTGATCGGCGGCGACTTCAACACCGGGAGCCGGACCGAGGCGTGCGTCACGACGCTCTCGAGCGTCGTCGTCACGTCCGGCCCCCATCCCGCCGACAAGAACGGGAACGACAAGACCAACGCCGGCAGGACCAAGCCCTACGACTGGGTGCTCGTCGACAGCGATCTGGAGCCGCTCGAGACCGCCGTCGTCATCGGCGGGAGCAGCTTCGCGAACGGCCTCGTGGTGGACACGCGCGTCTATTCTCCGCTCTCGGAGATCAGCCCCGCGCACTCGTCGGACAGCGGCGCCTCGAACATGCAGCACATGGGCGTCGTGCGCGATTTCATGATCCCCGACGGCAGCGGCAGCAGCAGCACCAGCGTCAGCAGCAGCAGCAGCAGCAGCAGCAGCAGCAGCAGCAGCAGCAGCAGCAGCAGCAGCAGCAGTAGCAGCAGCGGCAGCGGCAGCGGTGGCGCCGGCGGCAGCGGCGGCGCCGGCGGCAGCGGTGGCGCCGGCGGCAGCGGCGGCGGCACGGCCAACGTGATCATCAATGAGGTCCTCGCCAATGAGCCGGGCAGCGATCCGGACGGCGAGTTCGTCGAGATCGTCAATGTCGGTACGGCGACCGCCTCGATCGGCGGGTGGAAGCTCGCCGACAGCACGGGGACGCGGCACACCTTCCCCGCCGGAGCGTCGCTCGCGCCCTTCACGGCCGTCGTGGTGTACGGCCACGCCTCGGCGGTGCCAGCTGGCGTGCTCGGAGCCGTCGGCGCCTCCACGGGAGCCCTGGGCCTCAACAACAACAGCAGCGATACGGTCACGCTGCGAAACGCCGCGGGCGCGACCGTGAGCAGCGTCACGTACACGTCCGCGCTCTCGGATCAGGACGGTGTCTCGATGAACCGCAGCATCGATCTCGACGGGAGCACATCCTTCGTCCTCCACAGCGCCCTCGGCGAGAGGAGCTCTTCGCCGGGCACGCGCGCGAGCGGCGCGCCGTTCTAGCCGAGGACACCGAACGCATTGAAGCGTCGACGCGCTCGCCGCTGGCGGCCCCGCGGGGCCCGCGCGAATGACGCCCTCGGAAACCGCGGCGCTGCTCAGATCATCGCGGGGCCTCTCGGGCATATAGTCCGACGACGATCGGCCGTGTGCTTCGGGCACCGCCGCGGGTTTGCACCCAGGAGCGAGGATTCTAGTGATGAACAGGGCACGAGGTTCGACCACCGCCGTTTTGCTCGCATTTTTCTTCGTGGCTTGCGGTCCGTCGACCAGCGCGACGGAGCCCGAGGGCTCGGGCGGCTCGGGCTCGGCGGCGAGCGGGTCGGGGGCGGGCAGCTCGACGAGCTCGGGCGGTTCGACGGGGTCGGGCGGAACAGACGCGAGCGGCTCGACCGGGTCGGGCGGCGCCGGCGGCGATCCGACGGGGGACGGCGGCGCTGGCGGCTCGTCCACCGGCGGCGGGCCCCCCGTGGTCGAGCCCACGTTGATCACGTCCGGTCCGAACGACTACTGGAATACGGGGACGCCGACGGAGGTGACGAGCGGCAATGCCGACGTGACCGTCGACGACGCGACGACGCACCAGCGCTGGGACGGGTTCGGCGGCACCTTCAACGAGGTGGGCTGGAACGTGCTCTCGATGCTCAGCGAGGCGGAGAGGGCGCGAGCCATCAAGCTCCTCTTCGACAAGCACGAGGGCGCGGCGTTCGTCTACGGGCGCATTCCGATCGGGGCCAGCGACTACGCGATGGATCGCTACACCCTCGACGAGACGCCGAACGATACCGCGATGGCGAGCTTCTCCATCGAGCGGGACAAGGAGCGGCTGATCCCGTACATCAAGGCGGCGCTCGCCGTCAAACCCGGCCTCCACCTCTGGGCCAGCCCCTGGACGCCCCCCACCTGGATGAAGAGCAACGGCGCCTTCGACGGCGGCCGGATGAAGGAAGACGCGAGCACCTTGCAGGCGTATGCCCTGTACCTCGCGAAGTTCGTGGAGGCGTACGCCGGAGAGGGCATCACCATCGAGGCGGTTCACCCTCAGAACGAGCCGAACTACGAGACGAGGTACCCGAGCTGCCTCTGGACGGGGCCGCTCATGGCCAAGTTCATCGGCACCTACCTCGGGCCGACGTTCGCCGACCGGGGGCTCACGGCGCAGATCTATCTCGGCACGATGTCCAACAACGAAAGCGGGAAGGACGGGGCGATCATCAGCGCCGTGACCGGCGACGCCACCGCGATGGGGTACGTCAAGGGCTTCGGGCTGCAGTGGAACATGCTGAGCAGCGTATCCGGCTTGAGATCGCGCAATCTGCCGATCGTGCAGACGGAGCACAAGTGCGGCAACTACCCCTGGAACCCCGCGGGCTCACCGCCGTTCGACGCGCAGAAGGCGCCGAACGATCACGCGTACGCGGAGGAGAGCTGGGGGCTCATCCGCGACTGGATCAAGGCAGGGGTGACCTCGTACAGCGCCTGGAACATGGTGCTGGACACGGCGGGGAAGAACCTGGACTCGCAGCGGCCCTGGCCTCAGAACGCGCTGCTCATCGTGGACACGGCGGCGAAGACGCTGAACGTGACCCCCGTCTACCACGTCTTCCGCCACCTCTCCGAGTACGTCGATCCCGGGGCGATGCGCGTCGCCACGACCGGCGGCGATGCGCTGGCGTTCAAGAATCCCGACGGGACCATCGTCACGATCCTGTACAACTCCGGCAGTGCGGCGAAGATGACCGTCCTCGATGTGGCCGGGAAGAAGCTCCAGTTCAGCGTCCCTGCCCACGGGTGGGCCACCGTCAACTGGCAGTGACGCTGGCGAGGGGGGTCGAGACGATGCTCGGCGCGGTGTCACCGCGCCGGCTCGTCGAGCAGCGCGCGGACGCGCCCCTCGACGGTCGCGAACTCGGGGGTATCGGGCGCAAGCTGGCCCCCGAGGTGCACGTGCCGCACCAGCCCCGCGCGATCGAGGAGGAAGCTGACGCTCGTGTACTGGCGCTTCGGATGGCCATCGATCCACCAGCGCTTGAGCGTGCGCCAGTCCGGGTCGATCGCGACCGGGAAGCTGTACCCGAAATGCGACAGGTAGCCTTTGACCGCCGCCGGATCGAGCGGCTCGTCGTCCTTGTGGTGATACATCCCGACGACGACGAGCCCTCGTGACCGATAGCGCTCGTCCAGCGCCTTGAGCGCCGGGGCGGTGGCGCTGCAAAACGGGCAGTTCGGCGACATGAACCAGCGGACGAGCACGACCTTGCCACGCAGATCCGCCGGCGTGAGCGGCGGTGAGTTGTACCAGGGCCCCACGTCCCAGGCCGGCGGAGGCGCCCCGACGACGCCCGACACATCGTGGTCGAAGCCCGGGTCGCCGCCCGACGTGAGGGGGGCGCTCTCCGGAGACGGCGCAGGCGCGGCGGGCTCCGCGGGCGCGGGCGCGGCCGCGGGCACGGGCTCCGGCGAGGCGGCGCACGCGAGGGCGAGCGCGGCGAGAGGAAGCAAACGCAAGCGAGCGAGCATAGCGATATCTCCGCGCGCGACGATGGCAGCCCGGCGCGGGCGCGTCAATCGGGGCCGGACCGCGTCCCGCCGCCGCGGTCTCCGTCCGTGAAGAACGCTGCGAACGCTGAAACCGCTCCTTCCGCAGGTAGGCGCGACCGCTCTACGAAGGTTGTCGCGGAGCCGATCGCGAAGACTCCCGTCCACCGCCCCCACGCGACCCACCGCCCGTGCCGGATCGTCTCCGCTCGGGCTCGCCCGGCGCGCCGCGGCGCCGCGCCGGAAGGCGCCAGAGCGACTCGACAGCGCCGAGCAGGACGTAGGCGCCGATCAGCCAGACAAGGACGAACCCCGGCGCCCAGCGGGCCGAGATGAGCGCGCTCGATCCGATGACGAGCGCGATCGACAGCGCGGTGCGGGCGTCGAGGCGGACATCCTTGAACGAGCGGAACCGCAGGGTCGACACCATCAGGAGCGAGAGGAGCAGCGTCGTCGCGAGGACCGCCGGCGCGGCGCCGACCCCGGCGAGCTGCCCGTCCGCGACGCCGTGGGTCATGACGATCGCGACAAGGATCCCGGCCGCGCCGGTGACGGGGAGGCCGACGACGTACCGCGGCGGCGCCGACGAACAGCCCGCCTCGGCGAGGGAGAGGACGTTGAAGCGAGCGAGCCGGATCGCGCCGCACGCCGCGAACACGAACCCGCCGAGCACGCCGGCGAGGCCGAGGCGGTGCAGCGCCCACTGGTGCACGAGGACGGCCGGGGCCACGCCGAACGAGACGAGATCGGCCAGCGCGTCGAGCTCCCGCCCGAACGCGCTGTCGGTCCTGGTCGCCCGCGCGACGCGGCCGTCGAGCGCGTCGAGGAGCATCGCCAGGAGGATGAGGCTCGCGGCGCGCCGGAAATCGTCGTCCGACCGCGCGGCGGCCGAGCGCCGTACCGCGTCGAGGCCGCAGAAGATCGATGACAGCGTGATCAGGTTGGGGAGGAGAAACAGCGCCTTCCCCGGAACCCGCCGCGGCCGCCCCCGCGCCGCCTCGACGCGGGGCCGCTCGGGCCCCGCGCCTCGGCCTGGCCGTGGGCCCGCGGGGCGCCAGCGCTCGACGCCGGCGTCCCGTCTTGCTGGAGTGAATGCTGACATGATGGGCGAGGTCGGCGAGGCGCCGCCCGACCGCGCGGCCCCTGGCCCGCGGCCCGACGGGCCCGCTCGCCCGGCCTCGTAGTACACGAGGCCACACGGCTTCAAGCCGGGAGCGCACGCGCGCAGCAGCGCAAGGCGCCTGCTGCGCGCACGGCGCCCCCGCGCGCACGGCGCCCCCGACCGGCGCCGAGGATCGCTAGCCCTGCAGATCGGTGCTGAGGAACACCTCGTGGATATCGAGCTTGCTCGGGCCCGCGAACATCTCCTTCGGCGCGCGGTTCCGGTGCGCCTCCGCGAACGCGGGGCTCCTCGTCCAGGCGATGAAGTCGTCCATCGACCTCCACCAGGTCTTGACCTCGTAGAACCCCTGCGCGTCCGGATCCGGGCTCCACGCGCCGGTCGCGTGGTCCAGCTTCATCGGCTTGGGCCGGTGCACCTCGTTCCGGATGAAGCCGGGCGCGCGGTCGACCAGGTGGACCCGGTTCTTGAAGCGGTCCTCGAACTCGGCCTCGTGGCCCTCGGCGACGGGAATGCGGTTTGTGACGACGATCATGGCTCCTCCTTGCTGGTACCCCGGGACCCGCCCGGCGCGGGCGACGGCGAGCTTAGCAGCGCGCCCGCCCGGCCGGGACCGCGCCGCGCACGTTGCGCCCGTTCGCTGCAGATAATCGTGGAATTTCTCAGAGCTCATCGTAATGCAGTCCATCGCGCGCGACCGGCCACGGCCGGTGCGGCAGCTCCGACGAAAACGGATTGACAAGTCGGCCTTTCGGAGCCCTCATCTCGGGAGATGCGCTCATGAACGGTTCCGAGACGGCTGGGCGTCATCCCCGGCCTCGAGCCGTTCAACGGAGGAGATCGAGCGCGCGCCGCGGAACATGATGGTGTGGTCAATGCGGGCTCTCCCTAGAAGAGCGCCGGTTTCGCCTGATACCATGGTGAGGTGGAGTATCGAACGCTCCGTCGTCCGCAGACCGCGCGCCCACGCGCCGGAGCGCCGCGGACAGAGCCCGAAGATTGTCCGGGAAATCACGGAGGGTTCGGCGGGATTCGAGTGCTCGCCAGCGCGACTCGAAGATCGTACTGCGGGTGATATTGTCAAATCTCTCACGAACCGCTCTTGCAGGATCGTGAGTTACATGTTACTCGGATGGCGTCCCGGGCGTCGATTGTACGATGTCCGCGCTGAACAGAACCGGACACGGTGGCGCAGTGAGCTGTCCAGAGCGCGGCGCCGTCGCGAAGGCTCCCTCTTATTTAGCCTAGTCTCGTCCGCTCAGCTGCGTGGCGTTTTGCCACGCGCGTTGACGACTCGTGGCATTTTGCCACGCATTGACCATCGACACAGAGGAATATGGCCAGTCACGTCCTCATCACCGGTGGAGCGGGCTTCATCGGCTCGCACGTCGCCGACGAGCTCCTGCGCCAAGGGCATCGCGTCCGGGCGCTCGACAGCCTCATCCCGCAGGTGCACGGGCCCGAGCGCCGGCGCCCGGCGTACCTCAACCCGGAAGTCGAGCTCATCGTGGGTGACGTCCGGGACCGGGACGCGGTGAAGTCGGCATTGCGCGGCGTGGACGTCGTTTACCACTTCGCGGCCATGGTCGGGGTCGGACAGAGCATGTACAAGATCGAGGAGTACACCTCGGTCAACAACCTCGGCACCGCCGTGCTCCTGGAAGAGCTCGCCGAGAGGCCGGTCTCGCGGCTGATCGTCGCCTCCAGCATGAGCGTGTACGGCGAGGGGCTCTACCGGACCGCCTCGGGCGCCGTGGTCCCCGGCGCGAGCCGCCCGCTCGATCAGCTGAAGCGCGGCGACTGGGAGGTCCGGAGCGAGACGGGCGAGGCGCTCGTGCCGATCCCGACCCCCGAGTCCAAGACGCCGGCGCTCGAGTCGGTCTATGCGCTCTCCAAGTACGACCAGGAGCGGCTCTGCCTCACGATCGGGCGCGCCTACAACATCCCGACCGTCGCCCTCCGCTTCTTCAACGTGTACGGCCGCCGCCAGGCCCTCTCCAACCCGTACACCGGCGTCCTCGCCATCTTCGCCTCCCGGCTCCTCAACGATCGTCCGCCCCTCATCTTCGAGGACGGCCTGCAGCGGCGCGACTTCGTGAGCGTCGCCGACATCTCCCGCGCCTGCGTCCGGGTCCTCGGCGCCGACTCCGCGGTGGGCCAGGTGCTCAACATCGGCAGCGGGCGCTCGTACACCGTGCGCGAGGTCGCCGATCACGTCCGCAAGCTGATGGGCAAGGACCGGATCGACCCCGAGATCACCGGGAAATCGCGGCTGGGCGACATCCGGCACTGCTTCGCGGACATCGGCGCGGCGCAGCGCAAGATCGGGTATGAGCCCCAGGTCACCCTCGAGGAGGGGCTCCGCGATCTCGCCGGCTGGCTCGAGGGCCAGGTGGCCAAGGACGCTGTCGCCCAGGCCCGCGCCGAGCTGGAGTCCCGGGGGCTGACGGTATGAGCGCCGCGGATCTCGATCCCCGCGGCGCGGCCGGGGAGCCGGGGCGACCGGCGCTGATCACCGGCGGCGCCGGCTTCATCGGGTCCAACGTGGCCCACCGCCTGCTCCAGGCGGGAGAGTCGGTGATCCTCTTCGACGACCTCTCGCGGCCCTCCGTGGCGCGCAACGTGGACTGGCTGAAGCGCGTCCACGGCGACCGCGTCACGCTGGTCACCGGCGACGTGCGGGACGCCGGCGCGGTCGCCGAGGTGGTCCGGCGCGCCTCCAGCGTCTTTCATTTCGCCGCCCAGGTCGCGGTGACCACCAGCCTGGTCCGGCCGGTGGAGGACTTCGAGATCAACGCCCGGGGGACGCTCAACGTCCTCGAGGCGATCCGCGCCCAGAGCGCCCCGCCGCCGCTCCTCTTCACGTCCACCAACAAGGTGTATGGCGGCCTCCCCGACGTCGCGCTCCAGTGCAGGGCTCGGCAGTACGCGCCCGAGGATCCGAGGCTCCGCGCCTCCGGCATCTCGGAGGCGCGGCCGCTCGACTTCCACAGCCCCTACGGGTGCTCGAAGGGCACGGCGGATCAGTACGTGATCGATTATGCCCGCACCTTCGGGCTCCCCGCGGCGGTGTTCCGGATGAGCTGTATCTACGGGCCTCGCCAGTTCGGGACCGAGGACCAGGGGTGGGTGGCTCATTTCCTCCTCCAGGCGCTCCGGCGCGAGCCGATCACCCTCTACGGCGACGGGATGCAGGTCCGGGACGTGCTGTTCATCGACGATCTCGTCGACGCCTTCCTCCTCGCCCGCAAGAACATCCGGCAGATCTCCGCGACGGCGTTCAACATCGGCGGGGGCCCGGAGAACACCCTCAGTCTTCTCGAGCTGCTCGACCTCATCGAGGAGCTCGACGGCAAGCGCCCGGCGACCGGCTTAGAGGCGTGGCGCCCCGGCGATCAGCGCTACTACGTCTCCGATTGCCGCCGGTTCAACGCGGCGACGGGGTGGTGGCCGCGCGTCCGATTCCGCGACGGCGTGCGCAAGCTGTACGGCTGGCTGCGCGAGATGACCGGCGCCGGCAAGGCCGCAGGCCAGGCGGCCGAGGAGCTCTGCATGGAGGGCGCCGAGTGAGGTTCGCGCTCGTCAACCCGCCCTGGAGCTTCGAGGGGAGCATCTATTTCGGCTGCCGCGAGCCTCACCTGCCGCTCGAGTACGGCTACGCCAGGGCGCTGCTCGAGGCGGCGGGGCACGAGGCGGCGATCGTCGACGCCCAGGCCCGGAACCTCTCCCTGGAGGCCCTCCGCGACGAGGTGGCCGCGCTCCGCCCCGACGCCATCGTGGTGACCACCGCGCCGAGCTACCTCTTCTGGCGCTGCGCTCCGCCCGAGCTCCGGGCCCCGCAGCAGACGCTCCACGCCCTGCGCGACCTGCCGGGGCTCCGGTTCGCGGTGGGCCCCCACGCCTCCACCACCCCCCGCGCCACCGTGCACAAGCTCGGGGTCGACGCGGTGGTGATGGGCGAGTGCGAGGAAGTCCTGGTCAAGCTCGCGGATCTGCCGCGCGCGCGCTGGGGCGAGATCGCCTCGATCGCCTATGTGGAAGGCGAGGAGGCGCGCGTCCAGGGCGGGCCGCACGCGTCCGACATGGCGCGGCTCCCGGCCCTCCGCTGGGACGAGGCGATGGTCGCGCGCCACGCCCACCACCACCACCGCTTCGACACCGCGCCGGTCGGGCCGGGCGCCGAGATCGAGGCGTCCCGCGGGTGCCCCTATCACTGCACCTTCTGCGCGAAGGACAACTTCCGCGATCGCTACCGCAAGCGGCCGCTCGCCGTGCTCCTCGACGAGCTCGACGGGCTCGTCGCGCAGGGCGTCCGCTACGTCTACTTCGTCGACGAGATCTTCCTCCCGGACCGCCCGCTGCTCGAGGCGCTCGTGGATCGGCCGGTGTCGTTCGGCGTCCAGATGCGCGTCGACAACTGGAACCGCGAGATGCTCGACCTGCTCGGGAAGGCGGGGTGCGTCTCGATCGAAGCCGGGGTGGAGAGCATCACGAAGGAGGGCAGGAGCCTTTTGGCCAAGCATTGCAAGCTCTCGACCGAGCAGCTCAGCGATCTCCTGATCCACGCCAAGAAGAGCGTCCCCTTCGTCCAGGCGAACCTGATCCAGTCGCAGACCGACGATCCCGCGGACGTCGCCGCCTTCCGGGAGCGGCTCCGGCAGCACGGCGTGTGGGCGAACGAGCCGGTGCCGATGTTCCCCTACCCCGGCTCGCCCGATTACACGATGCGCTGGGGCCTCCCCGACGATCAGGCGTGGGAGCGCTCGGTCGCGCACTACCTCGGCCAGTTCGATCACTTCAGCGACATCCAGGAGAGCCGCCCGCTCCCGCTCTCCGAGCTCGAGGTCGCGGCGCCGGGCCATGGTTGACGCCCCGCACCCCCCCGGCTCCGTGTTGATGACCGCCGACACGGTGGGCGGCGTCTTCTCGTACGCGATCGAGCTCGCGGCCGCGCTCGCGGAGCGCGGGGTCCGGACGTCGCTCGCCACCATGGGCGGGCCGCTCTCGGCGCCCCAGCGCGAGGCCGCGGGCCGCGTGCCCGGGCTCGCCGTCTTCGAGAGCTCCTTCCGGCTCGAGTGGATGGACGACCCCTGGGACGACGTCGCGCGCGCCGGGGACTGGCTCCTCGAGCTCGAGGAGCGCGTCCGCCCGGACGTGGTCCACCTGAACGGCTACGCGCACGGCGCCCTCGGCTTCCGCGCCCCGAAGCTCGTGGTGGCCCACTCGTGCGTCCTCTCCTGGTGGACCGCCGTCCTCGGCGGGGAGGCGCCGCCGCAGTACGATCGCTACCGGCGCGAGGTGGCCCGCGGGCTCGCCGCCGCGTCCGCGGTGGTGGCGCCGACCCAGGCGATGCTCGACGCCCTCGTGCGCCACCACGGCGCGCTCGCGCCCTCCCGGGGCGCGCGGGCGGTGGTGATCCCCAACGCGGCCGCCCCGGACCGGTTCGCCCCGGGTCCGAAGGACGAGGTCATCGTCGCGGTCGGGCGGCTCTGGGACCAGGCCAAGAACATCGCGGCCCTCGGCGAGGTGGCCCCTCGCCTGCCCTGGCCGATCCAGGTGGCCGGGAGCGACGTCCACCCCGGCGGGGGCAGCCGGCCCATCCCGTCGCTCGAGCACCTCGGCGTGCTCTCGCCGGCCGGCGTCGCCGCCGCGCTCGCCCGCGCCTCGATCTACGCGCACCCCGCCCGCTACGAGCCGTTCGGCCTGTCGGTCCTGGAGGCCGCGCTCTCCGGCTGCGCCCTCGTCCTCGGCGACATCCCCAGCCTGCGCGAGGTCTGGCGGGACGCGGCCCTCTACGTCGATCCCGGCGACACAGAGGCCCTCCGGCGTTCGCTAAAGGCGCTCATCGACGACCCCGCCAGGCGGCAGGGGATGGCGTCGCGCGCCCGCGCCCGCGCCTTCGAGTTCTCGCCGCGGCGGATGGCCCGGAGCTACCTGCACCTCTACGGCGAGCTCCTCCGGGGCAGCTCGCGAACGAGGCGCTCGCCGGCGCGCGAGGCGCCGCGCGCCGCCGAAGCGGCCCCCGTGGGAGGCGAGTGAGCCATGCGCGTCGTCCTGTTCTGCCACTCGCTCCTGTCGGACTGGAACCACGGGAACGCGCACTTCCTCCGGGGCGTGGTCACCGAGCTCGCCGAGCGCGGGCACGAGGTCCGCGTCTTCGAGCCGCGCGACGCGTGGAGCCTCCAGAACCTCGTCGCCGACCACGGCGAGGCCCCGCTGCGCGAGGTGCGCGAGGTCTACCCGCACGTCGACCCGATCCGCTACGACCTCGCCTCGCTCGACCTGGACGAGGCGCTCGAGGGCGCCGCGCTGGTGATCGTCCACGAGTGGAGCGAGCCGGAGCTGGTCGCCCGCGTCGGCGCCCACCGGGCCGGCGCGTCGTACCGGCTGCTCTTCCACGACACGCACCACCGGTCGGTCACCGATCCCGGGGCCATGGCCCGCTACGATCTCACCCACTACGACGGCGTCCTCGCCTTCGGCCGGGTGATCCGCGACCTCTACCTCGAGCGCCGCTGGGCCCGCCGGGCGTTCGTCTGGCACGAGGCCGCCGACGCGCGGGTCTTCCGCCCGCGCCGCGAGATCCAGCCCGAGCGCGATCTCGTGTGGGTCGGCAACTGGGGCGACGAGGAGCGCACCCGCGAGCTCGACGAGTTCCTCATCGGCCCGGCGCGCGATCTCGGCCTCTCCGCCCGCGTGCACGGGGTGCGCTACCCCGAGCACGCCCGCGCCGCGCTCGCGGCGGCCGGGCTCGAGTACCGCGGCTGGCTCCCCAACTACCGCGCGCCCGACGCGTTCGCGCGGGCGCGGGTGACCGTCCACGTGCCGAGGCGGCCCTACGTCGCGTCGCTCCCGGGCATCCCGACCATCCGGCCGTTCGAGGCCATGGCGTGCGCCATCCCGCTCGTCTGCTCGCCGTGGAGCGACGCGGAAGAGCTGTTCTCGCCCGGGCTCGACTACCTCGTCGCCCGGGACGGCGAGGAGATGAAGAAGCACCTGCGCGCGCTCCTCGCCGAGCCCGCCATGGCCGCCGAGCTGGCGGAGCGGGGGCGCAAGACGGTCCTCGCCCGCCACACCTGCGCCCACCGCGTCAACGAGCTCCTCTGCATCTCGGCCGACCTCGGCATCGAGGTCGACCGCCCGGCGCCCGCCGCCACCACCCAGCGAGCCACCGCATGAACCGACGCCCGACCTCGAGCCGACCGCTCGACATCGCCTTCTTCGGATCGAGCCTCGTCTCCGCCTACTGGAACGGAGCGGCCACCTATTACCGCGGCATCATCCGCGCCCTCGCCGCGCGGGGGCACCGCGTCACCTTCTACGAGCCTGACGCGTACGACCGGCAGAAGCACCGCGACATCGACGATCCGCCGTGGGCCCGCGTGGTGGTCTACTCCGGCACCGACGCCGACGAGCCGAGGCGGCTCGTCCAGCAGGCGCGGTGCGCCGACGTCGTCGTCAAGGCGAGCGGCGTCGGCGTCTTCGACGAGCTCCTCGAGGCCGAGGTCGCCGCGCTCGATCGGCCGGGGCTCACCACCATCTTCTGGGACGTCGACGCCCCGGCCACGCTCGAGCGGGTCCGCACCAACCCGTCGGACCCGTTCCGCGCGCAGATCCCGCGCTACGGCCTGGTCTTCACCTACGGCGGCGGCGACCCCGTGGTGCGCGGCTACGAGGCGCTCGGCGCCCGGCGCTGCGTGCCGATCTACAACGCGCTCGACCCCGAGACCCACTTCGAGGTCGCGCCAGATCCGCGATTTCATTGTGATTTTGCGCTCCTCGCCAACCGCCTCCCGGACCGGGAGCGGCGCGTGGAGGAGTTCTTCCTGCGGCCCGCGGCCGCGCTCCCCGAGCTCCGGTTCCTGCTCGGCGGCAACGGCTGGCAGGACAAGGCGATGCCCTCGAACGTCCGGTACGTCGGGCACGTCTACACCGCGGATCACAACGCCTTCAACGCGAGCGCCCGCGCGGTGCTGAACGTGGCCCGCGACAGCATGGCGTCGGTCGGCTTCTCCCCGGCGACGCGGGTGTTCGAGGCCGCGGGCGCGGCCGCGTGCCTCATCACCGACGCGTGGGAGGGGATCGAGCTCTTCCTCGAGCCCGAGCGCGAGGTGCTCGTCGCGAGCAGCGGCGACGAGGTCGCGGCGATCCTCCGGGCGCTCATCCCCGAGCGGGCCCGCGCCATCGGCAAGGCGGCGAAGCAGCGCGTGCTCGCCGAGCACACCTACGCGGAGCGCGCGAAGCAGGTCGAGGCGCTGCTCGGCCGCCCCGACGACGCCGCCGACGCAACCCTCACCGCGATCGCTCCGTGAAGACCATCTCCTTCGTTTTCCTGGGCCTGTCGATCACCTCGTCGTGGGGCAACGGCCACGCGACCACGTACCGCGGGCTCCTCAAGCGGCTCGCCCAGCGCGGGCACCGCGTGCTTTTCCTCGAGCGGGACCTCTGGTTCTACGCGGAGAACCGCGATCTGCCGGACCCTCCGTACGGCCGGACCGAGCTCTATCAGGGGCTCGACGACCTCCGCGCGCGCTTCGGCGACGCGGTGCGCGACGCGGACATGGTGGTCGTCGGGTCCTACGTGCCCGACGGGGTCGAGGTCGGCGCCTGGGTGACGGAGACGGCGCGCGGGAAGACCGCGTTTTACGACATCGACACGCCGGTGACGCTCAAGAAGCTGGAGCGGGGCGACACCGAGTACCTGTCTGCGGCGCTGATCCCGCGCTACGACCTCTACCTCTCGTTCACCGGCGGCCCCACGCTCGACCTGCTCGAGCGCCGCTACGGGGCGAAGCGGGCGCGCCCGCTCTACTGCTCGGTGGATCCGGACGCGTATTTCCCGGAGCGCCTCTCGCCCCGGTGGGATCTCGGCTACCTCGGCACCTACAGCCCCGATCGCCAGCCCACGCTGGATCGCCTCCTGGTCGAGCCGGCGCGCCGCTGGGCGCAGGGGCGCTTCGCGGTCGCGGGGCCGCAGTACCCGGCGGAGATCGCATGGCCGGCGAACGTCGATCGGACGGATCACATCCCGCCGGGCGAGCACCGCGCCTTTTACGGCGCGCAGCGCTTCACGCTCAACGTCACCCGGCGGGACATGATCGAGGCGGGGTACTCGCCGAGCGTGCGCCTGTTCGAGGCCGCGGCCTGCGGCGTGCCGGTGATCAGCGACGACTCGCCCGGGCTCGACGAGGTCTTCGAGCCGGGCAAGGAGATCCTCGTGGCCCGCTCCTCGGAGGAGGCGCTGCGCCTGCTCCGCGAGTTCCCCGAGCGGGAGCGGGTCGCGATCGGGCAGCGGGCGCGCGAGCGCGTGCTCGCCCGGCACACCGCGGCGCACCGCGCCGAGGCGCTGGAGAGATACGCCCGGGAGCTCTTCGACGAGCGGGAGCTCCCAGGGGACCGGGGATCGTGAACGTGTGGTGTCGGCTCGAAACCGCGTGCTGCCAATGAAGGATGACGAAGCGACCGTGGCGTGGAGGAACCCCATCGCGCCCACCCGTGCCGGGGCGGTCGTCCGGTCGTCGTCGCCTGGAGAGGAGGTCAGAGAGACATGAGCGCTGCGCTGCGCATCCTGGTGACCGGAGGCGCCGGCTTCGTCGGCTCCCACCTGTGTGATCGGCTGATCCGCGACGGCCACGAGGTCATCGCGCTCGACGATTTCTCGACCGGCTCCCGGGGCAACGTCGCCCACCTCCTCCACCATCGCCGCTTCCGGCTGGTGGAGCACGACGTCACCCAGCCGTACGATCTCAAGGTCGATCGCATCTACAACCTCGCCTCGCCGGCGAGCCCGCCGCATTACCAGCGCGATCCGGTGCGGACCACGCTCATCAACGTGGTCGGCACGTTCCACGCGCTGAAGCTCGCCGAGGGCTGCGGGGCGCGGGTGTTCCAGGCGTCGACGAGCGAGGTCTACGGCGATCCCGAGGTCCACCCGCAGCCGGAGAGCTACCGGGGCTCGGTGAACCCGATCGGGATCCGCTCCTGTTACGACGAGGGGAAGCGCTGCGCCGAGTCGCTGGTGATGGACTTCCACCGTCGCCGCGGCGTCGAGGTCCGGATGGCGCGGATCTTCAACACCTACGGTCCGCGGATGGCGCTCGACGACGGGCGCGTGGTGTCGAACTTCATCGTCCAGGCGCTCCAGGGCGAGGAGCTGACGGTCTACGGCGCCGGCTCGCAGACGCGGAGCTTCTGCTACGTGGACGATCTCGTCGAGGGGATCGTGCGGCTGATGGAGCACCCCAGCGAGACGGGGCCGGTGAACCTCGGTAATCCGGAGGAGTTCACGGTGCTGGAGCTCGCCGAGGAGGTGATTCGCCTGACCGGGAGCCGGAGCCGGATCGCGTTCCGCCCGCTGCCGCAGGACGATCCGCGGCAGCGGCAGCCGGTCATCGATCACGCGAAGCGGGTGCTCGGGTTCGAGCCGAAGGTGCCGCTGCGGGTGGGGCTGCGCCGGACGATCGAGGGTTTCCGGAGCGTGCTCGGGCTGGGCCGGCACGCGCCTGCGCTGGCGGCGTCGGAGAGCGACGCGCCGCTGCCTCAGGCCGCGAACGGCTGAGCAGCGCCGCGCGCGCCGAGCGTTCGTCGAGACGAGCCGTGAGCGGCCGAGCTGGTCGCGAGTGAGGAGAGATCTGATGAAGCAGCCGCAGAAGCTGACGAAACCGCAGGGGAAGCTGGCCGTGCTCCTCCCGGGGCTCGGGGCGGTGTCGACGACGACGATCGCGGGCGTGATGCTCGCGCGGCGGGGCGTCGCCGCGCCGGTGGGGGCCTTGACGCAGCTCGGGACGATCCGGCTGGGGAAGCGGACGGACAGCCGCTCTCCGAAGATCAAGGATTTCGTCCCGCTGGCGTCGCTCGATGATCTCGAGTTCGGCGGCTGGGACATCTTCCCCGACGACGCGTACGAGGCGGCGGTGGAGGCGAAGGTGCTCGAGGCGGCGCACCTCGATGCCGTCCGCGAGGAGCTCGCGGCCGTCACGCCGATGAAGGCGGTGTTCTACCCGGACTACGTGCGCCGGCTGCACGGGCCGCACGTGAAGGCCGGCCGCAGCAAGGCCGACATGGTGGAGCAGGTGCGGGACGACATCCGCGGCTTCGTGCGCTCGCGCGGGGCGAGCCGGGCGGTGGCGGTGTGGTGCGGCTCGACGGAGATCTTCATCACGCCGTCGGAGGTGCACCGGTCGGCGGCCGCGTTCGAGGCGGGGCTCCTCTCGAACCACCCGGCCATCTCGAACTCGCAGATCTACGCCTGGGCGTGCATCAAGGAGGGGGTCCCGTTCGCCAACGGGGCGCCGAACCTGACCGTGGATTTCACTGCCGCCTGGGAGCTCGCCCGCAGCCACGGCGTGCCGATCGCGGGCAAGGACTTCAAGACGGGGCAGACCCTGATGAAGACCGTGATCGCGCCGGCGCTCAAGGCGCGGATGCTCGGCGTCTCGGGGTGGTTCTCGACGAACATCCTCGGCAACCGCGACGGCGTGGTGCTGGAGGATCCGGACTCGTTCAAGACGAAGGAGGCCTCGAAGCTCAGCGCGCTCGAGCAGATCCTCCAGCCGGAGCTCTACAGGGAGCTGTATTCGAAGCTCTACCACAAGGTGCGGATCGAGCATTATCCGCCGCGCGGGGACGCGAAGGAGGGGTGGGACAACATCGATCTGTTCGGGTGGCTCGGCTATCCGATGCAGATGAAGGTGAACTTCCTCTGCCGGGACTCGATCCTGGCGGCGCCGATCGTGCTAGATCTGGCGCTGTTCCTGGATCTCGCGGCGAGGGCGGGGTTCAGCGGGACGCAGGAGTGGCTGAGCTTTTACTTCAAGAGCCCGATGACGGCGCCGGAGCTCTATCCGGAGCACGACCTGTTCATCCAGTCGATGAAGCTCAAGAACACGCTTCGGTGGATGATGGGGGAAGACCTCATCACGCACCTCGGGAACGAGTACTACGACTGAGGCGGCGGCGCCGCGGCCGAGGTCTCAGCGCGCGGTCATCGGCTCGCGAGGCCTCGCGAGCTGATGATTGAGGTGGCTGCGCACCGTGGGCCACTCCGGAGCGATGATGCTGTAGACGCACGTGTCGCGCAGCGTGCCGTCGGACGCGCGGCGGTGGTTGCGCAAGACACCATCGAGCTTCGCGCCCAGCCGCTCGATGGCGCGCCGGCTCTGGTGGTTGAAGAAGTGCGTTCGGAACTCCACCGCGATGCAGTCCAGCGCCTCGAACGCGTGCTGCAACAGCAGCAGCTTGCACTCGGTGTTGATCGCGGTGCGCTGTACGCTCTTGCGGTACCACGTCGAGCCGATCTCCACGCGCCGATTGGCTGCGTCGATGTCCATGTACGTGGTCATGCCGACCGCGCGTCCGCTCCGCGCGTCGATCACGACGAAGGGCAGCATCGAACCCGAGCGCTGGAGGGACAACCGACGCTCGATCTCGTCGCGCATGCCTTCGGGGCGCGGGATGTAGGTGTACCAGAGATCCCACAGCTCGCCGTCGCGCACCGCGTCGACGAGATCATCATGGTAGGCGTGGGTCAGCGGCTCGAGCGCGGCATGGCGCCCGCGCAAGGTGACGGGTTCCGGCCAGGACATGGAATTCCTTATTGGGTGGAACGACTACATTTCACGCAACGGGGCTGCTTGTCAAGACGGCCGCAACAATGCCTCTGCCCGTTCGTTCGCGCCGAGCGTCACCCCGGTTGACCTGCTGACCCGAGCCCTTCCGGGCGCGGCATGCCGGGCTGCGCGCGGCCAGATCGGGCGGAGGGCGACTCACTCCGTGGGGGGCCGGGCCGCCTTCGGCTCTCTACGCCGCTCCGGCACGATGGTCTCCCCGCGCGCCAGCATCGCCACGAGCTCGGCGATCTTCTTTGCGCGGCCGGCGGGCGTCTTCATGTTGCTCGTGCGGAACGCCAGCGCGAACAGGTTCTGACGCCCCAGCCGCTGGAGCGTCTCACGCGCCCGTGGGTTCGCCTCGATCGCGGCGCGAAGGTCGTCGGGGAGGGTGGCCGCGGTCGCGCCGCGCATCGGCGCGTACGCCGCATCCCAGCGGCCATCGGCCTTGGCCGCGTCCACCTGCCGCTGCCCGTGGGGCGTCATGCGCCCCGCGGCGGTCAAGCGGGCGACGTTGTCGCGGTTGATCTGGCTCCAGACGCTCCTCGGCTTGCGCGGCGTGTACCGCTGCAAGAACGAGCTCTCATCCAGGGCTTTTCGGATGCCGTCGATCCATCCCCAGCAGAGCGCCACGTCGAGCGCTTGCGCCTGCGTCACCGTCGGCACGCCGGAGCCCTTCTTGTAGATCCTCAGCCACAGCTCCGTCTCCTGCGCGTGGTTCGCGGCCATCCACGCCTCGAGCTCGGCTTCGGTGCGGAAGCTCTTGATCTTCTTCTTGTCGGGGATGATCGGCGCCATGCAGCCTGCCTCGCAGCGTGTCCATCTGTGAGCGCCGGGGCGTTCGACCCTCTAGCCCCGGGGCCGCGCTGCGTCAATGTGGTCGGGCGGCGGGCTCCGCCGGTCGTCCAGCGGCCGTTCTGTTGATCCCTCACTCTCGCCTCGGTAACAGACGAGGAGCATGAGACAACGATCTGGGCGATGGCTGTGGGCGGCGCTGTGCCTGCCGGGCGTCGGGTGCACGACGGTCGTCGGGTTGGACAAGCCCTATCATCCGATGGAGGACCAGGGCGGCGGCGGCGGCGGCGGCGGCGGCGTGGAGACAGGCAGTCGTTGCGCCGGGCTGCCTGCGACGTGCGGGCCCACGGAAGACGAGAGCTGCTGCGCGAGCGAGCTGGTCGTGGGGGGTACGTTCAACCGGAGCAACGACGCGGCCTTCCCGGCCACGGTGAGCGACTTCCAGCTGGACCGGTTCGAGGTCACGCTGGGGCGGTTCCGGGCGTTCGTGGACGCGTATCCCGGGAGCCGGCCGGCAGCGGGCGCCGGCGCGCACCCGCTCATCCCGGGGAGCGGTTGGGATGCGGAGTGGGAAGATCGGCTGCCGCCGGACCGGGCCGAGCTCCTGAAAGGGCTGTTCTGCGATTCGGAGGAAACTGCATGGGCGTGGACGGATGAGCCCGGCGCAAACGAGCGCCTGCCGATGAACTGCCTGAGCTGGTACATGGCGTTTGCGTTCTGCGCGTGGGACGGCGGCCGACTGCCGACCGAGGCGGAGCTGGGGTACGCAGCGGCCGGCGGCGCCGAGCAGCGTCCGTATCCGTGGTCCACCTCGGCGGACGATGAGACGCTCGATCGGGACCACGCGGTGTATGCGTGCAATGGCAGCGACGTGGCGGGGTGCGTGATCGAGGACCTCCTGCCGGTCGGGTCGAAGTCACCGCAGGGAGACGGGCTGTTCGAGCAAGCGGATCTGGCGGGGGGCATGTGGGAGTGGATGCTGGATTATCATGGAGATTACCCGCCCGAGTGCGTGGACTGCGCCGTCACGACGGGCGGCACGGAACGGGTGATGCGCGGCGGCGGCTGGCGCAGCGCCGCGGAGGCGCTGCACCTCTCCACCCGCGATCACCGCTCCCCGACGACCCGCGCGGCCGGCATCGGGGCCCGGTGCGCGCGGGAGCCGTGAGCGCCGCGGGACCGAGGATACGCGACGCCCGCCTCGCCTCGGCCGTGGTGGATCTTACGTGGCGCGGTGAACGGGGTTGCGGCGGGTCGCATCGAGCGGCAAGCGTTCGAGCGTCGGCCCCAAGGAAGCCGTCGGCTCAGGGAGGTAAAGGGATGCTCACGGTTCGTCGAATGGCCTGGATCGCGCTGCTCTGGCTGATGAGCTCTGCCTGTGACAACGGCGACGGCGGCGGCGGCCACGGCGCCGCAGGCGGTGCCCCCAGCGGGAGCGGCGGATCCGCCGGCGCCGAGAGCGGAGCCGGCGAGGGCGGCGCCACAACGGGATCCGGCGGAGGTCTCGGCGCGGGCGGAGACGGCGGAAGCGCGGGCGCGGGCGGAGACGGCGGAAGCGCGGGCGCGGGCGACGGCGGAAGCGCGGGCGCGGGCGACGGCGGAAGCGCGGGCGCGGGCGACGGGGGAGGCGGTGGAGAGGGAGGCACGGTGTGCGAGCCTGGGGCTCAAGTCCCGTGTTACACGGCGGCGCCCAGCACCGCGGATGTCGGGATTTGCCGGCGGGGCGTCGCGACCTGCAGCGCTGACGGGTCGGAGCTCGGCGCCTGCATCGGTGAGGTCACTCCAGCGGCTGAGACCTGCATCGATCCGGCCGACGAAGATTGCGATGGTCAGGCCAACGAGGAGGGCCCCGGCTGTATCTGTGTCCCCGGCGCGGCTGCGCCGTGCTATACGGGCTCCCCCGGAACCGCGGGCGTCGGGACCTGCAAGGGAGGCACGAAGATCTGCAACGCCCAGGGGACCGGCTACGGGCCCTGCATCGGCGAAGTGCTCCCGACCTCGGATGACTGCCACACGGAGGCGGACGAGAACTGCGATGGCGTGAACGCCTCCTGCGGGGGGGAGCACCTCTGAAGCAAGAGCTTCGGCTCCGATGTCCCTCAGCGCGCGACCGGCATCGCCGTCGACGCGGCCGGGAAGGTGGTCGTGGCCGGCCATGTTGCGGCGAGCATCAGCTTCGGTGGCGACGGGTGCTCTACCGCTTCGCGAAGCGGAAGCGGGCCCTCACCGTGGCTGTCACCTGGATCTCCCCGGGCTCGATCGGGAACGTGGTCGAACGCGGGCCGATGCGACCGGCCGCCATCTGCCAGGCGCGCCCGCCGTCCTCGTCGCCCGCGCTCGACACGGATCGCCACCCGACGAGCTTGATCTTGGCCGCCTCGGCGATCGCGCCGGCGTTGCGCTCGGCGTCCGCGATCGAGGCCTTGAGCGCCGCTCGGTAGGCCTCCTGCGGCGCGCGCAGGAAAAAGCGGATCCCGCTGGTCTGGT
This sequence comes from Sorangium sp. So ce836, assembly GCF_028553905.1. NCBI lineage: Bacteria > Pseudomonadati > Myxococcota > Polyangiales > Polyangiaceae > Sorangium > Sorangium sp. So ce836. Next base: position 11,061,372 of record NZ_CP102233.1, read on the forward strand.
TGGCGCCCGCGGACAGCGCCGCCTCGAGGATCCTCGAGCTCTCGACGCGGAGCACGTCGATCGGCGCCCCCTCGAGGATCACCGAGACCGTGCTCGTCGCCTCGTATCCGATGATCCGCGGCGGAGCGACGCGCTCCCGCGCCGTCTCGCCCTCCGAGATCGGGCTCACCGAGACATCCACGTTCCTGACCTGGAGCGACGGAATCTGGAGCCTCTCCAGCGCCTCGATGATCGCTCGTGTCTTGGCCGCGGCCTCCTCGCGCGCGGCCTCCAGGCTCTCGCAGCGGACCTCCACGGACACGTTCGTGCGAAGCGAGTCGGGCGGAAGCGAGACGGTGCCGGCCCCCTCGACCTCCACGACCTGCAGATCCGTAGACTTTGCCATGGTGTTCATCCGCCCCCTCCGTGAGGAGAACCTAAGGCCGGGAGGCTCGCTCAGGGAGGCTCGACGCGTCGCCGTGGCAACAAGGGCAGGCGGGACAAAGGGAGACGCGTGGAATCCGGGACGAGGGAGCGGCTCGCAGGTGCGCTCTCTCCGGCGCCGGCCGGCGACGTCACATCCACATCCGCGCCACGACGCCGTAGGTGCCGGGCCCCGGGGACATGCCCACGTCGCCGCCGCCGAGGAGGACCTTGTCGTCCGAGACGACCTTCACGGTGTGCAGCTGCCCGAACTCGCCGAGATCGACCGGGAGCACGCCGCCCTCGCCGAACGCCGGGTCGAGCGCGCCGTCGCACGTGTACCGCGCGAGCAGCGGCGTGGTCGTGCCGCCTTCGCCGCGCTCGCCGCCGTTGCCCGCGACGAGGACGGCGCCGCCCGGGAGCAGGGCCATGTCCTCGGCCACGTCGTCGCCGCCGGTGGTCGGCCACGCGGCCACGCCCCCGTCGCCGAACTCGAGGTCGGGCGCGCCGTCCGGGTGGAAGCGGCGGACCTGGAAGTCGCGCGCCCCCTCGGCCCCCGCGTCGCCGGCCACCACGAGGCCGCCGTCGGGCGACACCGCGAGCGCGACCGCGCGCTCGTCGATCCCGGGATCGCCGGCGACGATCGCGCCCCCGCGGCCGAAGGAGCGATCGAGCGCGCCGTCTCGGCGCAGGCGGATCACGATCATGTCGCGCTGGCCGTCCCGCTCGACCGAGCCGGCCACGACGACGCGGCCGCGGCGATCGAGAGCGACCGCCTCGGCGACCGACGCCGTGCCCAGCGCGACGGTCCGGTAGCCGCGCGGGCTGGCGAACGAGGTGTCGAGGGCCCCGTCCGCGGTGGCGCGCGCGATCAGCAGGCGCCCGTCGCGCTGGCCCACGGCCACGATGCCGTCGTCCGGAGCGACGAGGCCGCCCCGGATCTCCTCGTCGCCGCCGAGGTCGAGCAGGCTCTTGCCGCCGTCGCCGAAGCCGGGGTCGAGCGAGCCGTCCTCCGCGTAGCGCGCCAGCGCCACGTCCGCCGAGGCGCCCCGGAACCTGTCGCGCCAGCCGATGGCGACGACCTCGCCGCGGTACTGGCGGCCGGCGGCGGCCAGATAGGCCAGGTCGCCGGTCGAGTTGGCCCAGCCCGTGGTCACCATGCCGTCGCCGAAGGTGGAATCGAGCGCGCCGGCTCCGGTCAGCCGGACGACGCGGAACCTGGTCGCGCCGAGCCCGCCCTGGCCCCATCCGGCCGCGATGATCCGATCCTCGGCGACGTCGACATCGAAGAAGCCGCCGTCGTCGTCGGCGCCGAAGCGCACCCGCGCGATCCCGGTCCCCGCCTCTCCGAACGAGGGATCGAGCTGCCCTGCGAGCGGGCCAGGGCCGTCGCCCGCGCAGCCGCAGCGCGCGGGCTCCGCCCTGTCGGGCGGGGCGCTCGCGGCGGGCTCCTCGGCGAGGAGGTGACTCGGGACGAGCAACGTGAGCAATGCATAGAGCGTTTTCATGAGAGGATCTGTTGGACGCGCGAAGGGGGGGTGTCAAACGGGCGGCCATGCTGACACGGCGGCGTCATCGTGGGCGCTGGAGATCTCGACGCCTCGGACACATCCCGCGCGGTCCGCCGAGCCCGCCTCCTCCGGCGCGGCGGGCCGAGGCGCGCCCCGGGAGGCGGCCCTGCGGCGGGGGTGAACGGTTGACGGCCGCGCCGTCGCCCTGGCCTGTCGCAGGGCAGCGACGCGCCATTGACGCGCGCTCGACTCCTGGAGATAGAAGGGCGGTCATGAGATCCACGCCCTGGCTCTCGCTGCTCGTCATCGCCTTCCTCGGCGCCTGCCGCAGCTCCCCCCCGCCGGCAGCGCAGAGCGACGCGGGCCTGACGTCCGCCCCCGGCAGGTTGTCCGCGGCTGCGACATCACCCTCGCTGCCCCAGGGCTCCGTCGTGCGGCCCACGTTCGACACGGCAGAAGGGCGAATCAGCGCTGGCACGGCCTTCTTCGTCTCCATCCCAGGACAGGCCGGCCCGCTCGGGCTCACGGCCCACCATCTGTTTGGTACAGCCGGCGGGTTCGAACGGGAGATGAGCGCCACGGAGCTCGGCCAGCTCGTCCGGGCCGTGTACCTGTCCGAGATCGACCCGGGCGACGAGGAGCCGCTGCGGGCTGGCCCGATGGTGGAGCTGCCGTCGGCCGGCCATGCTCGGGAGGCCGGGGACTGGTCCACCGACGTGGCGGCGTTCCGCGCCCCCGCGAGCCTGTCCGCCCGCGCGCTGCGCCTCGCGCCCAGGAACGCGGCGCCGGGCGAGGACGTATGGCTCGTGGCCGAGGTCCTCGGCGGAAAGTCCGCAGGTCAGCGCCTGCACCGGGCACGGGTGGTCCATTCCAGGCCGACGCTGCTCGCCTACCAGTTCGAGGACACCACCCTCGAGCTGCGCGCGACGAGCGGAGCACCGGTGGTGAACGCCGGAGGCGAGGTTGTCGGCTTGCATGTCTCAGGCGGCCCTGAGGGCGACATCCTGTGGGGCAATGCCCACCCCGTGGAGAGCGTGCGCGCCCACCTCACGAGAGGGCTGTCGGCGGCGAAGTAGCGGAGATTGAACGAAGGGCAGGTCGAGCTCTGTCTGGGCAGTCGCCGGGCGCTGACATCGACGACGCGGTAGATCGCATCGAGCGCGATCTGGGCTTGTGAGGACGGCGCGCCGGGGACCTGGATCCATCGAGTGCGTCGCTGAGCTCCGGCGACCATGCCTCGAATGCGGCATGCGTGTCCTCACCGGGTGAACCGGTAGATCGCGTGCCGGATCTGCTCGGCCGTCATCGGATCCGTGGACAGCGCGCTGTGCAGCACCAGGCCTTCGATCAGCGCGTCGAGCTCCCGCGCGGTCACCGGGTCGAAGTGGAGCTCCAGCGCGCGTCGGCTCCGCAGCATCCAGGCCTGGGTGACGGCGCGCAGCGCGGGCCGCCGGGCGGCGGCGACGTAGAGCTCGACGCTGAGCACGAGGTCGCGCGGCGAGCCGAGCAGGTCCGCCGTGAGGTGCTCGACCAGGAGATCGACCGCGGCCTCTCGGTCGCAAGCGGCGCGCATCCGCGCCTCGAAGCGGGCCGCCGCGGCCTCCGCGTGCCGGGTGAACGCCGCGGCGAGGAGCTCGTCGATCGACGCGAAATGGTACGTGGTCGAGCCGAGCGGCACATCGGCGGCCCGCGCGATGGAGCGATGCGAGGCGCCAGCGATCCCCTGTTCGGCGATGACGTCGAGCGCCGTCGCCACCAGCCGATCCCTGCGCCCCGGGTCGTGGCGGCGCGCCCTCCGCGCCGGCGCGGCGCGCCTCGCGCTGGCTCTGCCCATCGCGCCCCCGTCACCCGCGCGCGTCGCCCGCCGCCGCCGGCGCGGCTGCGGCGCCGTCGAGGGTGCGGATCACGCGCGCGGGATTGCCCACCGCGACGACGTTGGCCGGCAGATCGCGCGTCACGACGGAGCCGGCGCCCACCACGGTGTTGTCCCCGATCGTCACCCCGGGCAGCACGATCGCGCCGCCGCCGAGCCACACGTTGTTTCCGATCGTGATGGGCTTGGCGGCCTCCCACTTCTGGCGCCGCGGCTCGGGGTCCAGCGGGTGGGTCGGCGTGAGCAGCTGCACGTTGGGCCCGATCTGCACGTCGTCGCCGATGGTGATCGGCGCGACGTCGAGCGCCACCAGCCCGAAGTTCGCGAAGCAGCGCGCCCCGATGGTGATGTGCGCGCCGTAATCCACATAGAACGGCGGGCGGATCTCCGTGCCCTCGCCGATCGAGCCGAGCAGCTGCTCCAGCAGCCGGCGGCGCAGCGGGCGCTGGCGCACCGAGGTCGCGTTGTAAGCCGCCATCAGATCCAGCGCCGCGGCGCTCCGCTCGGCGATCTCGGGATCGTCGGCGATGTAGGGGTCTCCCGCGAGCATCCGCTCGCGCATGGATCGCGTGTCGTCGGGGTCCGTCATATGGACGAGTGTACGCATGAGAGGAACGGGTGTCCACGCATCGTGGCCCTCCTTGAGGTCGCGACCGGCCTCGACCGAGCCGTTGCTGCAAGGGCGACATGCGGGATTCCCCAGTAGGAAACGACCCCGATCGGCGGGGCGTCGACACGACCCTTGTCCAGGCGCAGGCGTGAAGCTTCAGCCGCGCCGCGACGACTTCGCCGCCCGCGAAAGCCTTGCGGCGGTCGCCCGGTCGACCTGCCCTAGAGGTTGGAGAAGATGAATTCCACAAAAGCGCTTGGACTTCCTACCCGCCGAGAGGGTGGAAGTGAGAGCCTGTGCTGGAGCGAGGAGCCGGGCGTGAGCCGTCAGGAAGGGCTATCCCGGCAGGGCATCGGCTCGCGACCTGCGCCGCGCGGAGCAGCGCGGCGCGGTGACCGGGCTCAATCGACGGCGGGCGGCTGCGGCCCTGGGACGATGCCGGCGATGTCCGGATCTTCACCCGGCGCCAGACCGCCGCTCGATCCCTTGTCATTGCGGCGCTCGAGGCGGTTCGCCGTCTTCTCGCGCTGCTTCTCGATACGGGCGCGCTCTTTCTGGCGCTTCAACGCGGTCTGTCGTTGCATGATGACTCCAGCCTCAGGACGCCTTTGATCGGGCGTCCTGAAATAGGCTTCTCGGTGAGATCTGTCGGCGCACGCCCGGACAGACCGACATGTGGTTGCGGTCGTGCCGGAGCGTGTCCCACACTTTACACGAGCAGCCTGGTTTCTCTGGCACGTTCGACGAGACGAGCACGCGGAGAGGCCCTCTCCTGCGCGCTCGGTAGCCCGCTCGAGCTCGGCTGGCTCGTGCGCAGGCTCACGGGGTGGCAAAAAAGCGGCGGACCTTTGGGGGGTCCGCCGCCCTGTTTCGACTGGACGAGCAGCGCGATCAGTAACGACCGCGCCCGCCGCCACCGCCCCCGCCGCCGGGGCGCTCCTGCGCCTCGTTGACCTTGAGCGCGCGCCCGTCGAGCATCAAGCCGTTGAGCTGCGAGATCGCGCTGTTCGCATCCTGGGCCGAGCCCATCGTGACGAACGCGAACCCGCGCAGCTGGCCGGTCTCGCGGTCGGTCGGCATCGAGATCTCGCGGACCTCGCCGCTGCCGGCGAACGCGCTCTCGAGCGACTCGCGCGTGGTGTTGTACGAGAGATTGCCGACGTAAAGACGATTACCCATGACACGTTACTTTCACGGCCTGCAGCTGCGCTCGTGAGCGCTCTTCGCCTGCCATTCGATGAAGCCGTTGCGGATCGAACGGTGACGTGCCGCGCGGCGAATCCCGCGCAGGCACACGGTGCGTCGTCCAGTCATCCGCGCGAGCAACGCCTCCCTCGTGCAGAGGGAGAAAAAGCATCGTGTCGAGAGCCAGTGACGTCGTGAGGAAGGCAGGGTACTCCGGCACGGCGTGGTGCGCAAGGGGTACCATGCTGGATTCTTCGATGCGCGGCGCGTCCCGGATGATCTGCGAGAAGTCAGGGCAAAGGCGCGGACGGCCCTCGCAGAAGGCGGCGCCGAGCCGCCGGTGATGAGCCCGCCGCCGTGGCCGGGCTCCAGAAGTACTCCCTTGTACCCAACGTCACGGTGACGCCGCTGGCGAACGGGAGCAGCGGCGAGATCTGTGGCGTGGGCTCTCCCAAAATCCCGGAGGATCTGACGGATGGCGACGGTTGGTGTGGCCCAACGGGGCGCCCTCCGCCGCCGCGTCCAGCAGCGGCGCCACGATCTGCGCGCAGCGGCGCTGATGCTCGCGGGCGCGGCGCTCGGAGGCTACAGATCTCGACGCGCTGGGTCCGGTCACTCCTTGAACGGCGCCGCCAGGATGACGTCGTAGAAATTGGGGGCATGGAAGCCCGGGATCAGGCGCTCGGCGATATCGGCCGTGAAGTTGTAGAAGGCAGTCTCAGGCTTGCTGGCGAGCATGTCAGCGATCGCCTGTGGAAATGCGCGCTTGAAATCGAGACGCGGGTACGCCTGGAGCACCTCATCCACCTCGTCCGCAGAGAGCTCCTTCAGGTCCGTGCCAGCGATGTCCATGATGGTTCCGACGTGCAGCAGCGCCACCTCGGGCCGCTTGTAGGGCGGGACCCCCCTCACGGTGTGCAGCGCGATTGCGTCCCACACGAGGCCGACCGCCTCCTCGGGCACGCCGTGCTGCTTCAGGAACTCGCTCGCCGCGTTTGCGCCTTCGACCTCGTACCGCTCCGGGCCCCGGAACCTCTCGACCAGGCCGAGGTCATGGAGCGCCGCCCCGAGGTAGAACAGCTCGAGATCGAGCTCGAGCCCGCGCCGCTTCGCGAGCAGCGCGCCGAAGAGGTACGTGCGCATGACGTGGTTGAAGAGGAAGGGCGCCGACATCTCCCGCGCGAGCTCGGTCGCTTCCGCGGCCAGGCGGCTGTCAGGGATGCAGATGCCAGCGATCTCGTTCTTCACGGTCCTCTCTCCTTCGTGTGGCGCCGAGCCCGGTCTTGCCGAACAACCTGCGGGCGACCAGGCGTGACCACCATCGGAAGGATCCGCCAGCTGCGGTCAACGACACACCCGATGTGCTGTTCACCAGGTCCGCCTGTGCCTTGCCGGAAGAACGGAAATACAGAGGTGAGGAACCCCAGGGCGCCTCCCAGCGCCTCCCGCTCACCCCTCGCGCAGGATCCGGCGGTACGTCTCCAGATACGCCGCCGCCGTGCTCGCCGCCGAGAAGCGCTCCTCGGCCGCGCGGCGGCACTCCGCCGGGTCGAGCCGGTCCGCCATCGCGATGGCCTCGGCCATCTCCGCGGCATCGTCCACCAGGTACCCCGTCCGGCCGTGCTCCACGATCTCCGGCAGCGCGCCGGCGCCGCGGAGCGCGATCACCGGCGCGCCCGAGGCGAGCGCCTCCATGGCAACGAGCGAGCTGGTCTCCTGGACCAGGCTGGGCACCAGCAGGCACCGGGCCGCCGCGAGCAGCCGGCGCTTCCGGACCAGGCCGACCGGGCCCAGGAAGCGCCGCGCCGGCCCGGCGCCGCCCAGCATCGGCAAAAGGACCTCCCGGAGATACCGCGTGTGCTCCTCGTAGCCGAACGCCTGTCCGGCGATGAACAGCGGCGACCCGGCCCGGACCGCGGCCTCGACGGCGACGTGGTACCCCTTCTCCGGGCAGATCCGGCCGAGCGCGAGCGCGAAGCCGCGCCGGTACCGCCTCGGCCGGTAATGCTCCAGCCGGACGCCGTTCGGGATCTCGGGCAAGAGCCGCGCCCCCGGCGGGCAGGCGCGCCGCTGCGTCGCGGAGACGCAATGGAGGAACGTCCTCGGGCGCTCGATCCGGAACACCGCCGGCGAATAGAAGCTCGGCGGCAGATGGAGCGTCGCGAGCGCGGGCACGCCGGGCTCGGGCAGGTAGCGATCGAAATCGACGCCGTGCAGGTGGACGAGATCGATCGAATACAGATCCAGCGCCCGCGCGATGGCGCTCCGGTGGTGGCGCCAGGCCCGCTCCTTGGCGGCCTCATCGAGGACGGCACCCGGCGGCGGCGCCGGCGTGGCGACCAGCGTCCCCGCGCACGCGGAGCCCTCCGGCGCGACAACGATCGACCGGTGGCCGCCGCGCGAGAGCGCCTCGTCGAGCATCGAGAGCACCTGCTCGGCGCCGCCCACGGCGTCCGGACCCACGGGCGCGAGCGGATAGCCGACGTGCAGGACCGTCAGAGGCATCGCTCTCGATCGAGGCCGAGCAGCGTCAGCGTCTTGATGGCGAGCTTCCGCCAGCGCGCGCCGTCGATGGGAAAGCCGAGGCGCTCGTAATGGAGCGCCCCCTCGTGCGGAGGCATCCGGAAATCGTAGGCGGGCGCCGGCCGGAAGCGCTCGACCTCGGCGCCGAACGGGGCGAGCGTCTCTTTCTGGCTGGAGAAGCAGGCCAGCATGGCGCGCTTCTTCGACGCCTCGTCGCCCGAGAGCCGGAGGGCGATCTCGGGGACGCGCGGCTGCGCGAGGAACTCGCCGGTGACGAGGTGACCCCGCGCGGCGTGGTACGAGGCCGCCTCGAAGATCAGCGGCGAGGTGACGCCGTTCCAGAGGGCGAGCACCGCCGCCGCATGGACGGCGAGCGCCGCCGCGTCGTGATCGGGGTGACCGCCCTCGTAGGGGTGGGTGATCACCACCTCGGGCCGCGTCCGGGCGAACAGCTCGAGGAGCTTCCGGGCGAGGCTCGGCGCCTCCTCGATGGCCTCCTGGTCCACCGCGCCGAGGCACCTGAGCCGCGACGCCGGCACGCTGCCCAGGGCGAGCGCGCGGGTCACCTCGTCGCGCCGGAGGGCGATGTAGCGCTCGCGACCGATGTCGGCGAGCTCTGCCGGCATGAACCGGCTGTCGCGGGGCGCCCCGTCGGTCACGTGCACCACCTCGATCGGCTGGAGCCGGCCGATGCGCGCGCCGAGCCCGAGGGTCTCGTCGTCCGGATGGGCGACCACGACGAGGCAGCGCGGCGGCCGGCCCGACGAGAGCCACGAGAACGGCGGCCACGCGAGGTCCGGCGGGGTGCGGCCCTGGCGGCGGAGCGAGGCGAGGTTCACGGCAGCGCCTCCCGCCCCTCCGCGCGCCTGCCGCGCCGGCCGGAGCCCCCCGAGGCGCCGCCGTGCGCCTCGGGTCTCTCTCGCTTCGGGCTGCTCGTGACGTGCGACATGAGCCACCTGGCGTGCGCGACGTCCGGTCGTCCGGGCACAGAACGCGCGCGACATCCAGCCTACCAAACGGCTACGCGGCGCGCCAGATGGGCGCGTCATTCACGGACAGACGAGCAGGCGCCCCTCGACGGCGCGTTCAGGACAGGCCGCATCCGCGCAGGGAGAGATGGCTCCGGCAGCCGAACGGCCGCCGCCTACCCCACATAGCGCCGCGTCATGCGGGCGCAGAACTCCGCGAACTCCTCGAGCCGCAGCGGGGGACTCGTGTGGTGCGGCCGGACCCCGGCGTGCTCCGGGGTGAAACAGTAGGTCAGCGTCACATCGAACGCCTCGATCGCCCTCATCTGCCGGTCGAACCAGGCGTCCGCGCCAGGGCGGAAGCTGTCAGCCCAGCTCAGGCCGGTGCGGAGATGGCGCACCCCGAGCTTCTTCAACCACTCCACCGCGTCGTCCAGCCGGTGGTCCTCGAAATGGAACCACTGGCACACGCCGAAATCGGGCGTGTACTCCGGAAAGAGCCGCAGCGCGCGCTTGGGCGTCCCGTCCTCGCGGAGCAGGCCCATGTAGAAATGGCGGTAGTACGACGAGCCCTCGGCCTCGCGGTGCCGCGTCGTCGCCGGCCACGCGCGCGGCAGATCGTAGAGGCTGTACCAGTGGACCCGATCGACCTTGCCGCGGAGCAGCTCGGCGCTCCGCTTCAGGCCGAACTCCTGCACCTCCTCGGCGCCGAACGTGGAGACGCCGATCTCGGTGATCCAGAGCGGCTTGTCGGTCACCGCGCGGATCTCCTCGAGCTTGCTCGGCCACTCGTGGATCTGCCAGTGGTTCCAGTCGAGCGGAAAGCCGTGCACCGCGACGACGTCGACGTGATCGAGCACGCCCTGACGACCCATGTTGGCGATGAAGGCAGGATCGATCGGCGAGATGCCGCCCAGCACGCGCGGCAGCTGCGGGCGCTCGCTCCGGATCGCGTCCGCGGCGAGCTTCACCATCGCGCCGTACGTCGTCCACTCGGGATCGATCTCGAAATCCCAGTGCGACTTGTTGTTGGGCTCGTTCCAGAGCATCACCGCTTCGATCATCCCTGCTCTCCATTCACGCCGGCTCGCCTGGCCGGGTAGACCGCGCCGGGCACGCCGTCCGCCCGCTCGCGGCGGCGGCAGATGTAGACCTCCGGCTCGGGGTGGTTCACGATCTCGAAGCCGGCGCTCCGCAGCATCGCCTCCGCGCAGGCCCGGTTGGGCACCCACCAGTTGGTCGGGTCGTGCGAGTAGCTGTGTTCCACGAAGTGGAGCCGAGGATAGCCCGCCTCGTCGAAGATCCGCTTCTCCGAGAACGGATAGTCCCCGTCCAGCGGCATCACCTCGGCGCTCCCGCGCTGCATGCTCTGGAAGACCAGCGTGTGCCCGACCACGTGCTCATGCAGCAGATCCAGCGCGAGCAGCGGGTGGCGGAGGTGGTACAGGACGCCCATGAAGAGCACGAGATCGAAGCGCTCTCCGAGGCTCCCGACGTCGTACACGGAGAGGTTCCGGAACTCGATGTCCACGCCGGAGACCTCCGCGGCGAACCGCGCCTGCGCCAGGTAATCGTCGTCGCTGTCGATCCCGAGCACCCGCGCCGCCCCGCGCCGCTTCATCTCGAGCGAGTAGAAGCCCGCGTTGCAGCCGATGTCGAGGACCGTCTTGCCCGTGAGATCCGCCGGGATCGCGTGGGCGAAGCCCTTCCACTTGAACGCGGGATAATCGCCCAGGAAATGATCCGGCGCCGTCTTCACCCCGCCGAGATCGATGTTGTGGAACCACTGCCCGAGCCCGCGCACGCGCTCCTGGATCTGCTCCCGGGTCAACTTCGTCGCGTCATCGACGTTCTGCACGTTCCGCGCGTCCCGCACGCTCCCCACGCTCCGCTCCATGGCTCCTCCGTTCACACGGCCGCGCCGCTGAGGAGCTGGATGGCCTCGCGGTAGCCATGCAGCGTCCCCACGTCGACGTACGCCTCGCCAGCCCGCACCGCCCGCGCGCTGCCGCCGCGCGCGAGGTACTCGTTCACAAGCGTCCCGATGTACGGGTCCGTCTGCCCGCGCTCGCACCAGAGCTCGTGGAGCTCGCGCATCACCATCCCCGTGAGCTTGAAGGCGCCCCAGACCCACTGCGAGCGCGCGTCCCGCTGCTTGACCTGGATCTCGAGCACCCTGCCCTTCTCGTCGGTGACCACCGCGTCGAAGAACTCCGGGTGCTCGACCGGAAAGAGCAGGAACGAGAGGCCCCCGCCGTCGAGCGCGCGGAGCCCGTGCTCCGGGAACCAGACCGTGTCGGGGAGCCCCACGAGGACCTCCTCCTCCGGCTGGATCCAGGGGAGCGCCCGGAAGATGGCGTCGCAGAGCCCCGCGGCGACCGGCTGCACCACATAACAGATGTGCGCCGGGCCGACGCTCGCGCCGTAATACTCGACGATATCCGACTTGCCGGGCGAGATCACCATGCAGATCCGCGTCGCGCCGGCGAGGATCATCCGGTCGATGAGGTACTCGCTGACCGCGCGCGGCCGCTCCACGTCACCGTCCCGGCGCGTGCCCACCGGGAGCAGCTCCTTCGAGAACGCGAGCGGCTGGATCCTGCTCCCCAGGCCCGCCGCCGGAATCACTCCCCACATCGCCCTTTGCCTCCTTTCATCGCGCCGAGACCGACTCGAGGATCGCCACGAGCTCCGCCGCGCGCCGCGCCGCGGTGTGCTCCGCGAGCACCCGCTCGCGCGCCGCGCGGGCGATGGCCGCGACCTCGGCCGCCGAGAGCGAGAGCGCCGCGACGGCCTCGTCCGTCGTCCTCGCCACGAGGATCTCCTCCCCCGGCGTGAAGAACCGGTCGAGCCCCTCCCAGCTGTCGCTCAGGATCGGCGTCCCGCACGCGGCCGCCTCGAAGAGCCGACCGGAAGGACAGTAGCCCATCGCCGCCATCGCTCCACGGGTGATGTTGAGCGTCATCGGCGAGGAGCAGTAGAACGCCGGGTGATCCGGCGGCGCCACGTGGCGCATGTAATAGATGTTCTCAGCCCACGGGAAATCGTCGGGATAGAGCGAGCCGCCGATGACGAACCGCCGCTGCGGCAGCCGCTTCGCCGGCTCCAGGAACAGGGCGGAGAGCGCCTCCTGCCGGTCGGCGGCGTACGTCCCGAGGTACGAGAGGTCCCCGCGGAGCTCCTCCCGCGGCGCGACCGGGCGGTGCACCTCGGGGTCGGCGCTGCCGTAGAGCGGGAACACCCGCCGGGCGCCGAGCTTCGCCTGGAGCGCGTCGAGCGCCGCGCCGCCCGTGTAGCTGAGCACGCAGTCGAAATCGACGAGGCCCCGCGGGCCGATGTAGCCGACCGGCTGGCCGGCGTTCAGCCGATCCAGCGTCACCGGCGTGTCGAGGTCGTAGAAGACCTTGAGGCCGCGCGACTCGAGGACCACCTCGGTCGCGGGGCCGCCGTCGGGGCAATACGAGGTCACCATCGCCGCGTCGGCCTCCCGGACGGCGCGCCGGGCCTCGGGGAGGAGGTCGTCGAACGAGCCGTAGAGCCGGAGCTCGTTGCCGTGCGCGAGCGACGACAGATCCCGGTGCGAGGCGTAATACGGGACGTCGCGCTCGAAGAAGGTGACGCGGTGCCCGGCCCGCCCGAGGGCGTTGATCACGCCGCGCCACAGCGTGGCGTGGCCGTTGCCCCAGGACGAGCTGATCGTCAGACCGAAGATGACGAGCCTCATCGCGAACCGGACCTCCTCTAGGCCTGCGTCTCCGCCGAGGCCGGCGCCGACGTCCGCCTCGGCTCGCCGAGGATCATCGCCTCCACCTCGGGGCGGCAGCGGACGCGCGGCAAGAGCGCCCGCGCCTCCGGCCGGAGGCGGCGGAGCGTGTACGCCACCTTGACGCGGGTGTGCTCGGGCCCGTAATAATCGAGGAACCCGGCGCTGTTCAGCGAGAAGAACGAGAGCGCGTCGGCGTCGTTGAGCAGCGCGAGCTCGGCGTCGTCCCCAGGCCGCTCGTGCGACGCCACCAGCGCGCCGACCCGATCGAGGACCTCGGGCGGGAGCCCGACCCCGGCGAGCGCGGCGCGCGCGAGGGCCGCCCCGCGCCGCGCGTGCTCGTCCTTGAAGGCCTGGTAGTCCGCGGCGCGGTGCTCGATCCGGACGTTCGCCTCGGAGACGAGCCGCTCCACGTCGTGGAACAGCGCCGCCGCCTGCGCGGCGACCGACGCGCGCGGATCGAGCCGGAGCATCCATTGCCAGACGTCGATCGCATGATCGTAGTCGGCCCGGACGAGCGGCCTGTCGAGATCGTAAAGCTCCCGGTGCCGCCCGAGGACCCGGGCGAAGACCGCGGTCGCGGAGGCGACGTTCCTCCTCCGGAGGAAGCGCTGGCAGCGGGTGAGGACCTCGTAGGCGGTGCGCGCCGCGCTCCCGCGATCGAGCCCCTCGAGCCGGAGATCGAAGAGGCCGCGGGCGTCGAGCGCGTGCAGGTGCGTGTCGAGCGCCCACAGATCGAGCTGCGAGGCGCGCCACGCGCGGGCGTCGACGGCGGCGTGGGGCGCGTTCCCGGGCGGACAGGGCGCGTCGATCTCCACGCCGGGAAACTCCCGGGAGAGCGCCGCCTTGTCGGCAGTGGAGAGCAGCGGTGTCCCGCGGGCCGATGGTTCATCGCTGCTCGAAGAGGAGCCGGCAATGAGGATCAGGCGCTTGAGCATGAGCGTGCGTTCTTCGGTCAGCGACGGGCGTCGAGCTCGAACCAGCTTCCGCGCGAGGGCTGCCGCGGACGAATCATGGATACGGCGCCGTGAACCTATCTCCGCATCGACCTTTGCACCATCGCGGAAATTCCGTACAGCAGCGTCAGGAAAGAAGGGACCGAGAGACGTGTGTTCCGTAGCCGGCCCATCGGCGCTACCCGAGCGCGCCCCGAGAGGCCGCGGGGGCGAGGCCCTCGAGCAGGGCGGCGCGATAGCGATGCCGCGCCGCGGTCAGGCGCCGCGCCTCGCCCTCGTCCGGGAGCGACACCGCCGCGGCCATCGCGGCGTATCCCAGGCGCAGGAGCGCGTAGGCCAGCAGATATGCGGGCAAGCGCCGCTCGGGGTCGTCGCCCGAGCGGCGCCGGTAGCGATCGAGGAAGGCGCGGCGGGCGTCGGGCGCCATCCGCCACTCGACGATGGCCCCGGCGAGATCCCAGGCGATGTCCGTGGGGCCGGGGAGGAAGTGATCGTCGCCGTGCCCGGCCGCGTCCACCTTGAAGAGCTCGCCCGAGGCCGACCCGAGCCACTCGTGAGGATCCATCTTGCCATCCACGAGCACGGGACGGGCGATCTCCAGGTGGAGCTCCCCCGGGAGCTCATTTCCGATCTCTGCTGAGAAATTGGTGCGTGCCATCGCAATGAGCTCGTCGGTCGCGGGGCTCGGGACGGGGAAGGCCGAGGCGCGGAAGGCGCAGTAATCGGCGAGGCGCTCCAGCACGGAGGCGGAGAGGTCGCCGGCCTCGAGCGGCCGGCCGGGGAGCCATGGATACGAGAGGAAGCCCTCGCCCTCGTCGCGCGGCGCCGGACCGAAGCCGGCCTGAGCGACGCCGCGGGCCCGCTCCAGGCACTCGGCCCCATAGCGACCCATGCCCTCGAACTTGAGAATCCGGCAGCCGTCGCGGGAAAGCGATTTGAATCGCTCCATGGACGTCCAGGAGGGCGGCCAGCGCGATTCGTCGTCATAGAAGCGGCGGCGCCAGGTCCCGGCGCCGATGAACTCGCCAGCATCGGCCGGGACCTGTTTCCCGCCCACGACGCGCTCGGCGCGGAACGACCGCCAGCGGCGGGCGCCGTCGGGCGCGACGAGCGCGTCGGGGTCCGCCGCGCGAGAGCCGAGGAAAACGATGTTCCCGCGCGGGACGCCGGCGCCGACCAGGGCGTCGCCGGCGGAGAGGAACGACGAGCCGCTGAGGCCCGGCCCCTCGTCGGCGATCCAGAACTGCGCCCCCTCGGCGATGCCGTCCTCGACCCAGGCGCGCTCCCGGGCGCCGAGCTCGACGCGGCGGTCGTAGGGGTGCCCGGACGGGCGCACGGTGATGCGGCCGGCCGAGATCCCCCGCCGGCGCAGGGCCGCGGCCGTCACCGCGCTCAGGGTGGTGCCGATGCTGCGGATCCCGACGACCCGGACCGGCGCCGGCGGGGACGCGAGCCGCTCGGCGAGCCGGGCGAAATCGAGCGGGTGGAGCGCGTAAAAGGAGAACCCTTCGGGCGGCGAGGTCGGGACCGTCGCGGGGACGTCGATCGCCGCGAGCGCCGCGAGGGCCTCGGGCGTGGTCGGGCGGCTGGCCGTCCGTGGCCAGGCGTCTGGCTGTCCGTGGTCCGACGTCGGACCGTCCGGGATCGCGAGCGCGCCCGCGCCGTCGCCGCCGACCAGCATGACGGCGAGCTCGTCCGTGAGCCGCGCCAGCAGGGAGGCGCCGACCGCGCCGGCGTCGGCGAGGATGGATTCGAGCTCGCCGGCGCGGATCAAGGCGCGGAGCACGACCCCGCGATCGCGATCGGCGCCCGCGGGGGCGGCGAGCGCCCGGAGGTCGTCCGCGAGCTCGGCGACGAGCCGCGGCCCGGGGACGTCGCGGCGGCCGCTGCGGAACACGTACATGCGGTATCCGGAGCTGTCTGTCATGGAGGAGGTTCCGCGGGGAGCGGCTCGCAGGGGCCGGGCTGGCTCGCAGGAGCGCGCCCGAGCCGCGAGGAGCGGCGCGCGCAGCCCGGCCCGCGCACCGGCATGGTGCTCGGTCTCCCGGCTGCCAGCCCTGCGTGGGGCGGACGGGGGCCGATGCCAAGCGGGGCGTGCCGCAGCGCGGAGCCCTCCGGCGGCGCGAGCAGCAGCGCGGCCGCTTCGGGCCCTGTCGCGGCGCCGCCCCATTGCTCCCTCGCCCCGTCGATTGCCTCGCTCAGCGCGGGGCGCCGGCCGCGAGCGCGAGCTCGATGTGCGCGTGCTCGTCGTGACGCCACCAGGCCCCGCCCCGGAGATCGGGAGTCCGAGCCGCTCGCCTCCCTCGCGCTGGCGACGCGCCGCCCCGCCTGTGCAAGACTGCGCGCCGATGCCGTACGACGATCTCCTCGGGCGCGTGGTCACCCTGCCGATACGGCGGTTCGGCCCGCCCGGCGCGTTCCTCTCGCCCGACCCGGGCGACCTGCGCCCGAACGCGCCGGTGCTCCTCCTGCCGGGCGGCGAGGTGCCCGAGCGGGCGCAGGAGGGAGACGAGATCGAGGTCTTCGTCCACCTCGACTCGGAGGATCGCCCGATCGCGACCGCGCGCCGCCCGAAGGTCGCGCTCGGCGAGGTCGCCTTCCTCGAGGTGACCGACGTGACGCGCTTCGGCGCGTTCGTCGACTGGGGTCTGCCGAAGGAGCTGCTCGTCCCGCACGCGGAGCAGACCCGCGAGCTGCGGGTCGGTCAGCGGCACCCGGTGGGGCTCATCCTGGACAGGACCGGCCGCCTCGCGGGGACCATGCGCGTCAGCGAGATGCTGCGCGACAAGGGGGAGTTCGATCTGGACGAGTGGGTCGACGGCGAGGCGTGGCGCAACGAGCCGGAGCTCGGGCTGTTCGTCATCATCGAGCGCAGGTTCGTCGGCCTGGTCCCCGCGGACGAGCCGCACGCGCTCGCGCGCGGCGAGGCGGCGCGGTTCCGCGTGACGAGCGTGCTGTCCGACGGCAAGGTCGAGCTCTCGCTGCGCGGCCACGCCCACGAGGAGCTCGAGAACGACGCCCAGACGATCCTCGCGCGGCTCGCCCGCCCGGGCGCGCCGCGGGTCGGCGACCGCTCGAGCCCGGACGAGATCCGGGCGATCTTCGGCCTGAGCAAGAAGGCGTTCAAGCGCGCCGTGGGCCGCCTCCTGAAGCAGCGCGCGGTGGCCGTCGACCCCGAGGGGTTCCTCGTCCCCCACCGGCGCTGAGCCGGACGCCCAGGCCCGCCCTGCCGCCGGCCGAGCCCGGGCGGCCGGGGGCTACTCCAGCAGGCTGCGCAGCATCCACGCGGTCTTTTCGTGGACCTGCAGCCGCTGGGTGAGCAGATCGCAGGTGGGCTGATCGTTGGCCTGCTCGGCCACCGGGAAGAGCTCGCGCGCGGTGCGCGCCACGGTCTCGTGACCCTCGACGAGGCGCCTGATCATGTCGGTCGCCTTGGGGACGCCGTCCTCCTCCTTGATGGAGGAAAGCGCCGCGAACTGCTTGTAGGTCCCCGGCGCGGGCAGGCCCAGCGCCCGGATGCGCTCGGCGACGAGGTCCACCGCGAGCGCCAGCTCGTTGTACTGCTGCTCGAACATGAGGTGCAGCGTCTGGAACATGGGACCCGTGACGTTCCAGTGGAAGTTGTGCGTCTTCAGGTAAAGCGTGTACGTGTCGGCGAGGACACGGCCGAGCCCAGCGCCGATCTGCTCGCGGGTCTTGGCGTCGATTCCGATGTTGATCTCCATGATGGCTCCTCTCGTGGCGTGTGCTCTCTGCATCGATGGGCCGGCCGCTGCGGAGGTGAAGGCCCGCACGGCGCCCTCCCCGGGGGGCGGGGCGCGACCGGGAAGGTTCGTGCGCGCCGGGGCCGAGTCAATCAGGAGGAGCCTTCCGGCCGTCCGCGTTCACGCCTCTCCGATGCTGCGCATCGACAGCACCTCGATCGGGCGCAGCCCGAGCAGCCCATACGCCTGCTCCCAGCGCTGCTCCGCGGCCACGTCGAACAGGATCCGCTCGTCGAGCGGCACCGGCAGCCACGCGCCCGCGGCGATCTCCCGCTCGAGCTGCCCGGGCCCCCACCCGCTGTAGCCGAGGAGCACCGTCCGCCTCCGCGGGTCCGTCGAGGCCGCGCCGCGCACCGCGTCGGCCGCGAGCGTGTCGAACGCGCTCCGCGACGACGTGACCCGCACCCGGGAGCCCACCGGGATCACGCCCGTCTCCTCGGCCCCGAGCGCCGGATCGAGGCACAGGATCCACCCCGAGCTCGGCTGGACCGGCCCGCCGAGGTAGACCGGCGCCGGGTCCTTCAGCTCGTTGCCGTAGCCGGCGAACGACAGGAGCTCGCCGAGCGTCATCGGCGCCGGCCGGTTCACCACGAACCCCAGCGCCCCGCTGTCGCTGTGGACCGCCAGCAGCACGACCGTCTTATCGAAGTTCGGATCGCCCAGGGGCGGCGACGCGATGAGGAACCCAGGGGCCAGCACGCTCGCTTCGCTGTTCATCGGCGATCCTCCCTCGCAAACGGTCGACCGGTCACTGCGTCCCGCACGAACCCGCCCGCCGCCGCGCCGGGCCGAGCGGGGACCCGTCCGCACCTTACTCCCGCGCGCCGCGGCAGGCGATTGGGATCTCCCTCCAGCCCCGGAACGACGGGTATAGTGCGAGCATGTACACGGTCGGCGTCCGCGATCACATCATGGTGGCCCACAGCCTCAAAGGGGAGCAGTTCGGCCCTGCGCAGCGCCTGCACGGCGCGACCTACACCGTCAGCGTGGAGGTGGACCGGGAGGAGCTGTCGCCGCTCGGCCAGGTGGTCGAGACGAGCGTGCTGCGGGACAGCCTGCGCGGCGTGCTCGCCGAGATCGACTACCGCAACCTCGACGAGCACCCGGCCTTCGAGGGCAAGCGCTCGACCCCGGAGCTCATCGCGCGCCACATCCACCGCGAGCTCGGCCGCCGGCTCCCGCTGAACGCCGGCACCACCCTCACGATCACGCTGCACGAGTCCCCGCTCGTGTGGGTCCGCTACCGCGCGCCGATCCGCGGCGCGTCCATGATGCCGACCGAGCTGGCCTGATCGTCGCGCTCCGGGCTTGGCACGCGGCCCCGCCCGCGGCAAAAGAGGGCGCCGATGACCGAGCCGGTCCGCACAGCGCCGATCGTCCTGAGCTTCCAGGGCGGCACCCTCCGCATCGAGGGGGTCGCGCCGCGCCCCGCGCTGGCGCCGGCCGGCGAGCTCGACGGCAGCGCCCTCCCGGCGGAGGCGCCGGGCGGCGACGGGGCGCCGGGCTCGGCCGCGGAGGGCGCGCCGCTCGACCCCGCGTGCCTGCCCGCGTCCTGCCGCTGGGACGCGCGCGAGCGCGTCTACCGGGTGCCGGCCATCGACTACGCCGAGCTCGTCCTCCGGCTCCGCGCCCGCGGGGTCCCCTTCACCGACGCCGCCCGCAAGTACGAGGCGCTGCCGCTCGAGCCGCTCGCCAAGCACGACCCCTTCCCGTACCAGCGCGAGGCGCTCGAGGCGTGGGCCGGGCGCCGCAGCCGCGGCGTCGTCGTGCTCCCGACGGGCGCGGGCAAGACGTTCGTCGCGACGCTCGCGATCGCCGCGCGGCAGCGCAGCGCGCTCGTGGTCGTCCCGACGCTCGATCTCCTGAACCAGTGGTACGACGGGCTCTCCGCCGCGTTCGGCGTCCCGATCGGCCTGCTCGGCGGCGGTTACCACGACGTCCTCGATCTGACCGTGACCACCTACGACTCGGCGCACGCCCACATGGACCGGCTCGGCGCCCGCTTCGGCCTCGTGATCTTCGACGAGTGCCACCACCTGCCGAGCCCGTCGTACGCGCTCGCCGCCAAGATGTGCCTCGCGCCCTTCCGCCTCGGCCTGACCGCGACCCCCGAGCGCGCGGACGGCCGGGGCTACGACGACCTCATCGGTCCCATCGTCTTCCGCCGGGAGATCACCGAGCTCTCCGGGCAGTACCTCGCGGCCTACGACGTCGTCCGGCTCGACGTCCCGCTCTCGGAGGACGAGCGCGCCGCGTACGAGGCGGCGCGCGCCGTGTACATCGGCTTCCTGCGCGCGAACGGCATCCGCATGCCCGAGGGGTGGGGGCAGTTCATCCTGCTGAGCTCGCAGTCCGACGCCGGCCGCCGCGCCTTCGAGGCGTACCGCCGCCAGCGGAGCCTCGCCCTCTGCGCGCCCGGCAAGATCGACGTGCTCGCGCGGCTGCTCCACGCCCACCGCGCGGATCGCACGCTGGTCTTCACCGAGGACAACGCCACGGTCTACCAGATCTCGCGGCAGTTCCTGCTGCCGGCGATCACGCACCAGACGAAGGTGAAGGAGCGCAGCGCCATCCTCGAGGCGTTCAACCGCGGCGCGCTGTCGGCGGTGGTCACGTCGAAGGTGCTGAACGAGGGGGTCAACGTGCCCGAGGCGAACGTCGCGATCGTCCTGTCGGGCAGCGGCTCGGTGCGGGAGCACGTCCAGCGGCTCGGCCGCATCCTGCGGCGGAGCGAGAACAAGACGGCGATCCTCTACGAGCTCGTGGCCCTCGGCACGAGCGAGCAGCGCGTGAGCGACAAGCGCCGGGAGCACGTTGCTTACCAGTGATCTCGTCCGCGTCCGCCGCCGGGCCGGGCTGCTGGTCCCGCAGTACCTCCGCGGGGCCGCCGCCGAGCGGCTGCTCCCGGTCGCGCGCGCGTACATCGACATCCTGTCCCAGCGCGTCGGCGAGCGCCGCGACGACGTCGAGGCCGCGCTCGACGCTGTCGAGGTCCCCGCGCGGGATCGCGTCGCCGCGCTCGGCCTGCGGAAGGTGCTCGAGGACGGCTGCGAGTACGAGGTGCAGGAGGGCGTCGACCCCGAGGCGCTCCGGCGGGAGCTGTTCCTGGCCGCGGCGGCGGCGCACCGCGCCCTCGACGTCCGCGCCCGCTTCGACCGCGCCGCGGTGCTCGACGAGGTAGCCGCCCGGCTCGGCACGACGCCCGCCGCGATCGAGGCGGGCCTCTACGCCGACCTGCGCGGCGCCGAGATCCTCCGGCGCGCGGCCGCGGACGCGCCGGAGATCCTGCTCGACCGGTACAACCTGTCGCTGGCGCAGTCGATCCTGCTGAAGGCGACGCAGGTGACGATCCGCATCGAGGGCGAGAGCGCCCCGCGGTACCGGCGGATCTTCCGCGCGGCCCGGTTTCACGGGTTGATCCACGTGGTCCAGGGCGATCCGGTCTCCGGCTACACGATCGTGCTCGACGGCCCGTTCAGCCTGTTCGATGCGGTGCAGCGTTACGGCCTGCGGCTCGCGATGTTCCTGCCGTCGGTGCTCTCGTGCGCCTCGTTCCGGCTGCGCGCCGAGCTGCGCTGGGGGCGCGACAAGGAGCCGCTCGCCGTCGAGATGGGCCCGTCGGACGGGCTCGTGTTCCACGGGCGCGAGCTCGCGGACACGACGCCGGAGCTGGACGCGTTCTGCGAGGGGTTCAAAAAGCTCGGATCGCCCTGGACCGTGTCGCCGAACGAGCGGCTGTTCGCGCTGCCCGGAGAGGTGGTGTGCGCCCCGGACCTCGTGTTCCTGAACGCGGAGACCGGCGAGGAGGTGTACCTGGAGGCGTTCGGCTTCTGGAGCCGAGACGCGGTGTGGCGGCGCGTCGAGCTGATCCGGAAGGGGTTTCCGGCGAGGATCCTGCTCGCGGTCGGCAAGCAGCTCCGCGTGAGCGAGGAGGTGCTGGGGGAGGACGAGGCGGGGGAGATCTACGTGTACCGGGCGACGATGTCGCCGCGCGCGGTGCTGGCGCGGCTGGACGGCAAGCGCGGGGGGCGTGAGGGCTGAGGGGGCCCGGGGGGAGAGCCGAGGGGGAACCTCCGATGGTTCAACGTGGAACGTCGCCTGCCAACGGCGCAGTCACCGATACAGAGCTCCGTACCCTGCAGGACGTGCCTTGTCACCACGTGCCCTGAAGGAAGACCCCTGCCCGCTCTGCCGTCATCACCGGCACGACGCGGACGCCCTGGCGGGCCGGCTCGCTCGCCAGGTACGACGGATCCGTGAGGAACGCGGCCACCGTCACGGCCGCGAAGACGCCGCCCGCCACCAGCGTCCCCACCCCGAGCCCGTGGAACAGGTCCCGCGCCTCGGCCGTGTCGCGGAGCTCGGTGCAGGCCAGCGGCGCGTCCGCCCCCCCGCACGCGGACGGGTCCCCTCCCCCGCGGCGGAGCGCGGCCTCCTGCGCGGCGAGGTCGTCGCGGAGGACGCCAGACCGCAGGAGGAAGACCGTGCCGGCCGCCACCGTCGCCGTCGTGAGCGCCACCCCGCCGATGCGCAGCTCCGCCAGCGGGAAGGTCGACCCCGGAGGCGCAGCCGGAGCCGCCGAGAGCGGCGCAGCAGGGGCCGCCTCCGGCGCGCGCGCGACGCGCTCCGGAAGGCGCCGCAGCTTGAGGGCGATCGGGTGCGTCAGGCCAGCCTCGGCGGTGAACGAGCTCACCGCCTCCTCGTGCCCCTCGAGCCGCGCCCGCGCGGTGTGCTCTCCCGGCTCCACGAACACCTCGTGGACCGGCTCCGGCGGGTAGAGCGCCTGCCCGTCGATCAGGACCTCGGCGCCCGGCGGATTTGTCGTCACGTAGACCGTCGCCACGCGCTTCGCGGCGCGCTGCAGGCCATCATCGACCTGGCCGCGGAGCCACCCGCTGATCACGCCCCGGTGCTGGAGGCACTCCGCCAGGTGGGTCGCCGCGTCCCGATGCCGCCCCAGCGCGAGCTCGACCAGCCCGAGCTCACCGGCGATCGTCGCCCGCTCCGCGTCGGTCGTCCACGCCCCCTGCGCGGCCTCCAGCGCCCGCTCGTAGGTCGCCGCGGCCGCCACCTGCCGCCCGGCCGCCTGCGCCTGCCTGGCGCGGCGCAGCAGCCCCGCCGTCATCGACGCCGCGCGCGCGTCCGGATCGGCGTAGGGCTCGTCCGCGCTCGCCGCATTCCCGACACCAGCGACGGACATCCCGAGAGCACATGGCAGCAGCCAGGAGATCGAGCGACGCACGCACTCTGAGATACTTGCTGCGGCGATCCCAAGTCAATTGGCAGCTTCGTCGCTCCACGGTCCCGTAGGCCTGCGTCCACGCTCGCGTCCCCTCCGGCTGTGTGATCCGCGCCCGCACACGCCGCTCGCCGCCGCGGAGGCGGGTAGGTCGCGCGGCCGGTCAGGAGCCGCTGCCGCTCCAGCACGCGCCCGCCGCCGCCGGCCACACCGAGAAGGCTGGGTCCGGGAGCCCCTCCCGGCGACCGGCGCGCACGCGCAGCACCCATGGTTTGCCGCAAAGAGCCGGTCCCCCTGCTCCGCGCCCTGGTACACTCCCGGCCGCGCCCCGACAGCGGCCCAAGTCCAGCACGACGGGCACTGTTGCGCTGATCACACCGGCCGTCGACGACCAAGGGAAAGCCGTGGAGAGCAAGACAAAGAACACGAAGACACGCCCGCAGATCGCGGCCATGGCCGCCAGGGCCTTTGGCGGCGCGGCGCTCGCGGACGGCGAGGATGCCGTGCGCGAGCTGAAGGAAGGCTGGTTCAACGCGGCTTACGACGTCCGGCTCGCCGACGGCCGCGAGGTCATCCTCAAGATCGCGCCGCCGAGGGGCGCGGAGGTCATGTCGTACGAGGAGAACATCATGGCCACCGAGGTCGCCGCCATGCGCCTGGTCCGGCAGAACCCTGCCATTCCGGTGCCCGAGGTCTACTTCTACGACGACGCCCGCGATCTCTGCGACTCGGACTATTTCTTCATGGAGAAGATCGCCGGGGACAACCTCGAGCACGTGAGGTCGAGCCTGCCCCCCGAGGCGCAGGCGTCCGTCGACCGGCACGTCGGCGAGATCATCCGGGAGATCAACGGCTTCACCGGCACCTATTTCGGCTATGACGGGAACCCGGACCTGCGCGCGAGCACCTGGAGAGAGGCGTTCCTCGAGATCATGGAGTCGGTGCTCGACGACGGCGCGAGGAAGAACGTGGCGTACGACCACGGCTACGACGAGATCCGCGCCGCCGTCCTCAAGCACGCCTCCGCGCTGGAGGAGATCACCACGCCCCGCCTGGTCCACTGGGACGCATGGGATCCCAATTTGTTCGTCAAGAACGGCAGGGTCACCGGCATCATCGACTTCGAGAGGGTGCTCTGGGCCGATCCCTTGATGGAGTCCCAGTTCCGGTCGCTCTTCAGCGACGGCATCACCAACAGCATGCGCGGCTACGGCAAGACCTCCTTCACCCGCGAAGAGGAACAAAGATGTTGCCTGTACTCGCTGCACCTCGCCCTGGTCATGAACACGGAGTGCTGTTACCGGAACTACGACACCGATTCCGTCTACAACCTCTCCAGGCAGATGATCAGCGCGAGCATGGACTGGCTGAAGGCCAGCTGAACGATCATGGTCGGCAACTCCAGGGTCGAGCGCCTGGGGACGGAGAAGATCGGGAAGCTGCTCGTGGAGATGTCTTCCCAGACGACCCTCTCGCTGCTCGTCTATGCCGCCTACAGCATCACGGACATCTATTTCCTCTCGGTGGGCATCGGCTCGCTGGCGGCCGCCGGGGCCTCGATCGTCTCGCCGGTCCTGATCGCCCTCGGCGCCGTCTCCACGACCGTCGGGGCCGGCGGCGCCTCGGTGGTCTCCCGGGCGCTCGGCGAGCAGGACGTGGAGAAGGCCTCCCGGACGGTCGCGAACACGTTCCTGATCTTCTGGACGGCGGCGCTCGCCATCACGGTCCTGGGCTCGGCCTTCATCGAGCCGATCGTCTACCTGCTCGGGGCCACCGACAGCATCGCCCCCTATGCCATCGAGTACGGGCGGATCATCTTCCTGGGCGCCATCACCAGCACCGGCTACTCGGCCATCATCAGGGCGGACGGCAACGCCAGGTACTCGACCGCCATCTGGATCATCCCCGTCAGCGTCAACATCGTCCTGTGCTGGCTCTTCATCATCGTCTTGCGGATCGGCGTCTCGGGAGCCGCCCTGGCGACGGTCTCTGGCCAGACCATCTCGGCCGGCATGAGCGTCTATTTCTTCTTCTTCAGAAAGAACCGCTCCTATCGCATCAAGGCGGCTCATTTCAAGCCGGACTGGCCCATCATCACCCAGGTGCTGACGATCGGGCTCCCCTCGCTCATCAAGAATTTCAGCGTCAGCCTGGTCGCCATCGCCACGAACAACCTGCTCAGGATGAGCGGCGGCGACAGCGCCCTCGGCGTGTTCGCGATCGTGAGCCGGCTCTACTCCGGGCTGATCACGCCGCAGACAGGCGTCGTCCAGGGGATGCAGCCGCTTTTGGGGTACAACTTCGGCCAGCGGCAGTTCGAGCGGGTGCGGGAGACCATCCGGCTCTCCCTGGGCGCCGCGGTCGTCTATGGATCGCTCGTCTGCGGCGTCTGCCTGCTGAACCCGGCGGTGCTCATCGCCCTGCTCTCCAAGGAAAGCGCGATCGTCGCCGAAGGGCAGACCGCCTTGCGGCTGCTGGCGCTCTCCTATCCCCTGACCGGCGTGGTCATGGTCACGGCGGCCTCGTTCCAGTCGGTCGGCCGGGCCAGGGAGGCGCTGCTGCTCACCCTCGGGGGCATCCTCCTCGTCAAGCTGCCGGTGCTGCTGCTGGCCTCCCGCCTGTTCTCCCTGACCGGGATCTGGGCCGCGGAGGCGAGCTCGGAGCTGATCCTGTGCCTCGTCTCCTTCTTCCTGCTGAAGAAGTCGCCCCCCTGGGGCTCCCCCCTCGCCGCCCCTGCTCCACCGTCGCACCTCCCGCCGGTGTCCCGGATGGTCACCGGGCACGGCGAGCGCCGGCGTGCCCGACCGGGCAGCGGCGTGCCCACGACCCCCAACCGCCCACGGTCGGACGGCTAGGGGAAACCAGAACAGGATAAGATGGACATCTACCAGCTCAAGACCTTCGTCGCCGTAGCTCGCGAAGGCAGCATCACGCGCGCCTCAGCGCTGCTGCACCTGAGCCAGCCCGCGGTGAGCGCGCATATCAAGGCGATCGAGGACGCGCTCGGCCTCGCCGTGTTCGAACGCACGGCTCGGGGCATGAGCCTGACCCGTGATGGCGAGCGGCTCCTCGCCAAGGCCGAACAGGCGCTTGCCGCGCATCAAGAATTGATGGACGAGGCCACGCGCATCAAGGGGCGTCTCGCTGGGAAGCTCCGCCTCGGCGCGGGCAGCAACTCGAACGATGAGGCGGTCGGGAGGCTCCTCGCGGTCCTCTCGGAGCGCTGCCCTGAAGTGGAGGTGGTCCTCAAGCACGGCACTTCGCTCGATATACTCGCCGGCATACGCAACGGCAGCCTGGACGCCGGCTTCTACAATGAATCCGGCGAGCTCGATCCGGAGCTGGCGACCATCGAAGTGTCTCGATTCAGAATTTACGTCGTAGCGCCTCCGGGGCTCGCCGCGATCTCCGGACGACCGGACTGGAGATCTCTCGCGGATTTGCCGTGGATCTATCCCACCCTCAGCGCCTGCTGCGGGCGGGCCGCCGAGAGCCTGTTCAAGATGCATCAAATCCGGCCCAAGCGGATCATCAGCGTCGATCGCAACGACGTCACGCGGACGCTGATCGCCGGCGGGACCGGAGTTGGCCTGCTGCACGCCGACACCGCGAAGGAGGCCCAAGCCCGGGGAGAGGTCGAGCTCCTCTTTGAGTGCCCGACATGGGTGCGAGTCCTGTTCGCGCATCTGGCGAGCCGTGCGCACGACCCCTTGCTGACCGCCGCCGCATCGATCATTCGAGCGGGGGAGATATCGTAATTGGGCTCGCCGCTCGGCCGCTTTACGACGTCTCCCCAGGGCGAGCAGGCTCGTACGGGCGCGCCGCGAAGGCACGGCATGCAAACGCGACTGCGAGCGCAACGACAATCAGAGTCGCCCCGACCGCGAACGTGACCCTCATCCCGAAGGCGGCGGCCTCGGGGCTCGCCTTCGTGATGTCGCTCGTCGCCGAGGCGAGCGCGAACACAGCGCCCATCGCGGATGCACCGGTGACGAGGCCCAGGTTGCGCGCCAGATTGAGCATCCCGGAGACGAGCCCCCGCTGGTCGGGGTGGATGTCCGTCATGACCGCGGTGTTGTTCGCCGCCTGGAACAGCGCATAGCTGGCGGTGCTCACGACGGTCGGGAAGACGTAGCCTGGGACACCGAGCCTCGCTGGTATCATGGACAGAAGGAACGAGCCGGCGGCCATGCCGGCGAGACCGACGATGGTCATGCGCTGTGCGCCGACGCGGTCCACGATGTGTCCCGCCGGCACGCCCGTCAACGCGGCGACGAGCGGGCCAGCCGACATGACGGCTCCGACGAGCGCCGCGTCGAGGCCGAGCGCACGAGAGAGATAGAATGGTCCGACGACCAGCGTCGCCATCATCACCGTCGAGACGAGCATGCTCATGGCGAGGCTCGCGCTCAGCCCCGCGCTGAGAAACATCGTGAGCCGGATCAGCGGCGCGGTCGCGGTGGCCTCGGCGAGCACGAAGAGCCCCACGCCGACTGCGGCGGTCAGCAGCAGCGCGACGTTGACGGCGCCGAAACGGCCGCGCCCCATCGTCATGGCGAGCGCATAGGCAGCGAGCGTCAGCGCAAGCAGCAGCGTACCAACCACGTCGAAGCGGGCGCGCCGCCCCCGGCGGTCGAGGGGCAGGTAGCGATGCGCGAAGAGGAACGCGAGGACACCCAGCGGTACCTGGACGAAGAAGATTGCCCTCCACCCCGCCGCGGCGATCAAGGCGCCGCCAAGTGAAGGGCCCAGCGCGGTGCCGATCGCGGACATCGTTCCAAGCACCCCCATGGCGCTACCGGTCCTCGCCTTCGGAACCGTCTCGCCGACGAACGCCACAGCGAGGGACATCATCATGGCCGCGCCGACGCCCTGCGCCGCTCGGGCGGCGATCAGCAGCCACAGCGCGGACGCGGCGCCGCACAGGACCGAGGCGGCCGTGAAGCAGAAGATCCCGACGAGCAGCAGCCGCCGACGTCCGGTCATGTCGCCCAGTCGGCCGACGGTGACGATCAGCGCGGTGATGGCGAGGAGGTACGCGAGGACGATCCACTGGACCTCTTGGAAAGAGGCGGAGAACTCGTGCGCCAGAGTCGGCAGGCCGACGTTGGCGATGCTCGTGCCGAGCGAGGACAGCAACATGGATAGCGAAAGGCCAGCCAGCGCCCCTCGAACCGAGCTTGACGGCTCAGCGCGTCCAGCGACCACCTCATCGCTCTGTCCACGCGGTCGACACGGGCCCGATCGGGGACCATGCATGCCGTGCCCTCGCGAGGCCGGCGGTCGATTCGAGTCGGGCAGGGTCTGCTCTAGCATGGGAAGGAGTCTGCCTCCTCGGGCCGCCAACGATCCAATCGCCTTTTCGTAGGTCGGCCCTCAGGGAAGCTGAGGTGGGCGCAGCAAGGCCGCCGAGGCCGGGCGGGCCCCCGACCCTGGACCGAACGCGGCGCCCCCCGACGCCGGCATCCTGAGCCCGCCGGCGATCGTCCCCGGGTCGCTCTGGCGCCGCGCCGCGAGCTCCCGCCCTCGCCGCCCCTACTCCACCGTCGCGTACGCCGCCGTCCACGCCCGCTTCCCGTCCGGCCGCGTGATCCGCGCCCGGACGTAGCGCTCCCCGCCGCGGAGCCGGTACGTCGCCCGCCCCGCCAGCGGCTGCTGCCGCTCCAGCACGCGCCCGCCCCGCCCGACGAACTCGACCACCGCGCCCGCGGCCACCGGCCACACCGAGAACGCGTCGCCGCCGATCGCGATCCGCCGCAGCCGCGCGCCCGACGACGCGTAGAGCCGCCCCGCGGCGAGCGCGCTGCAGATCGCCGTGCGCGACACCTCGCGCGAGAACACCTCGACGAACCCCCGGCCGGGCCCCGCGGGCGGGGCGTTCGACCCGGGCACGAGCTGGTGCAGGTCGTCCACCGCCACGCCGGCGATCCCCCCGCCCACGAGGCCGCGCGCCGTCAGCACCGTGTCCCACAGCGCCTCGTGCGACGGCCGCGCCGCGTCACCCTCGGTGTGCACGTAAGGGTGCCCGCTGTGGATCTCCAGGAGCTGCGCCGCAGGCGCCCCCAGGAGGTCGCCGGCCGTGAGCGCCCAGTCGAAATTCGGATGGTTGATGAGCGCCACGCCCCCCTGCGCCCGCACCCGCCCGACCGCCCAGCTCAGCGCCTCGCCCTTGGTCGGGAAATCGCCGCCCCCGATCGTCGCCCGCGTGCAGAGCGCGTTCACGTGCACCTGCCGCCCTTCCGCCGACATCGTGATCTCCTCACCGGGGAGGACGGCGAATTTCGACGGTACCTCCAAATCCCGGAACGTCGCAGGATCGGCGCGCTGGTTGTGATCCGTCAGGGCCACGAACGCATACCCGTTGTCGCGGTACCAGCGGACGACCTTGCGCGGCGCGCTGTCCCCGTCGCTCAGCGACGTGTGCGTGTGGAGATTTCCGCGCTGGAACACCTCCACGTCGAGCGTCTGCTCGAACCGCAAGCGCCCCGGCGGCCCGCCCGGGGGATCCGGGGGGTCGGAGGAGGACCAGGCGAGCTCCCTCCAGGAGGCGAACGCGAGGAGGGCCGCCGCGCCGATGACCAGGAGAGCATTCCAGCGTCTGCGCATCCCC
Source organism: Sorangium sp. So ce836 (assembly GCF_028553905.1). Taxonomy (NCBI): domain Bacteria; kingdom Pseudomonadati; phylum Myxococcota; order Polyangiales; family Polyangiaceae; genus Sorangium; species Sorangium sp. So ce836. The sequence goes on from NZ_CP102233.1 coordinate 11,090,776, forward strand.
ATAGCGACGATGGAGAGTATACAGGACGCCTCGGCCGCGACCACTCCGGCGCAGCGCAATCGCACCTCCGCGCGCCCCTCACCCGCGCTCCGGCGCGCCCGTCCTCCGTCCGTTCATTCCTGCTCGAATCGTCGCGCCAGGGGCGCGCCTCCGCCGGGTGGCGCTACGTCGGCGCCACCCACGAGGTGCTCACCCGGGAAGGCGAGCCGCCCCCCTCGGATCCGGGTCCCCGACGCCCACATCGTCCACGACCTCTCCCGCCGCGACGCCGCGGCCCCGCCCTCACCGCGCCGCCGCCGCTCAGCGGCCGTCGTCCTTCCCGATCCAGCCCTTGCGGCGGTAGTACGAGAGCAGCCCGACGACGCTCGCCAGCATCAGGCACCAGACGAGCGGATAGCCGTAATACCAGTCGAGCTCGGGCATGTTGTACGGCGAGCTCTCGTGGTGGAAGTTCATCCCGTAGATGCCCGCGATCGCGGTGACCGGCAGGAAGATGGTCGAGATGATCGTGAGCACCTTCATGATCTCGTTCATCCGGTTCGATATCCCGGAGAGGTGGAGATCCATGAGGCCCGAGCTCAGCTCGCGGTAGGTCTCGACCATGTCCATCAGCTGCACCGAGTGGTCGTACGTGTCGCGCAGGTAGAGCCTCGTGTCCTTCGTGAAGATCGGGTTGTCCTCGCGGAGCAGCGCGTTCACGAGGTCGCGCTGCGGCCAGATGGCGCGCCGCAGCGTGAGCAGGTCCCGCTTCAGGTCGTGGATCGGCTTCGACATCGAGCGCTTCGCGTCGATGACCTCGACCTCCAGGTCCTCGATGTGCTCGCCGAGCCGCTCGAGCACCGGGAAGAAGCCGTCGACCACCGCGTCGAGCAGCGCGTAGGCCAGGTAGTCGGCGCCCCGCATCCGCGTCGTGCCCCGGCCGGTGCGGATGCGCTCCCGCACGGCCTCCATCACGTCCCAGTCGGCCTCTTCCTGGACCGTCAGGACGAACGTCTTGCCGACCAGGATCGCGAGCTGCTCGGTGCGCAGCGCGCAGCGCTCGGTGACCTGCGCCATCCGGGAGATGATGAGGACGTGCTCGCCGCCGTAGACGTCCGCCTTCGGCCGCTGGGGCACGTTGACCATGTCCTCCAGCGCGAGCGGGTGGATCTTGAAGATCTCGCCCAGCCGCTCGAAGGTGGCCTTGTGCCCGAGCCCTCGGACATCGACCCACGTGATGGAGGGGCGGTCGTCCGTGAGGTACGGGATGCACTCGTCGAGGGTCTGGATCTCCTGCTCGGAGACCACCTCGGCGTCGTAGTCGATGACGAAGATCTTCGGCCGCCGCGTGTCTTCGATGACGAGCGTCCCGGGCGGCGACGCCGGCGGCGGCTCGTGCATGAGCCGATCGCGCCTCGGCCGCTGCGTCCGGTCGAGGTCGGCCCGCTCCTGGGCCCAGGAGGTGCGCAGCGGCGGGTCGCTGCTGCGCTGCGAGTCGGGGGGTAGCGTGGTGCTCGTCACGGGGGCGGGATGGTAGACCAAGATCCCGCGGCATCGAGCGCGCTCTGGCGCTCTCTCCCGAGCGCGCGTGGCGCTCGCTCCGCAGCGCCGCGTGGCGTATGCTGATCTGGCCGCGGAGGGGGCCGGGCGCTCGCAAGGCCACGTCTTCCTCCTTGTCCTGCTGGCAGGGGGAGCACCGCGAGGCGCGCCGGCCTGCGCCTCGCGCCGCCGCGCGCCCTGCCCACCCGGGTGCCCATGGGAACGACCCTCGACATCGCGATCGGCCTCGTCAGCGTCTTCTTCCTGCTCAGCGTCCTCAGCTCGGCCATCCACGAGGCGCTCGCCGGCGTCTTCCGGCTGCGCGCGCTCAACCTCGCGCAGAGCATCGAGATCATGCTGGCCGATCACGCGCTGGACCCGCACGTGCTCCGGTCGCTCGCCGCCCGCGAGGCCGCCGCGCGCGACGTCGCCGCGCGCGGGGCCGCCCCCGGCGAGCCGTTGACGACGCGCGTGCTCCGCCGCGCCGCCGACCTCGTGCGCGTGCGGCTGATGCCGGGGCCGCCCCCGAGCCCGCTCGCCGATGCGCTCCGGCAGCACCCGCTGATCAAGGACCTCAAGTACGGGTGGGTGGGGCCGTCCTACATCCCCTCGCACGCGTTCGTGGCCGCGCTCGTCGACACCTTGCGGCACATCGACTGGCCCACGAGCGACGCGCCGTCGCCCCCGCAGGCCGGCGCCGCGACGCCGTCGCTCCCCCAGGCGGGCGCCGCCTCGTCGCCCCTGCTGGCGAGGGCCGCCCTCGCCATCGCCGCGACCCCTGCGCCGGCCGGCGACGCCGCCCCCGCGCCTTCGCCGGCCGGCGACGCCGCCCCCGCGCCTGCGCCGGCGGGCGACGCCGCCCCCGCGCCTGCGCCGGCGGGCGACGCCGCCCCCGCGCTTGCGCCGGCCGGCGACGCCGCCCCCGCACCGCCGGACAGCGCCGCCGCGCCTTCCCCGCCGGCGGTCGGCGACGCCCCCGCGCCGGCCGGCGCCGCGGCGGCTCCGCCGGGCGGCGGGGCCGCGCTGCCGGGCGGCGACGAGGCGCCGCTCGACGAGCTGAAGGGCATCATCGAGCGCATGCCCAGGGAGAGCGATCTCCGGCGCGCCCTCGCCACGATCGTCGACAGCACGGTCCGGGACATGCGCGAGGCCAACATCCGGCTGGAGCGCTGGTTCAACGACGCCATGGACCGGGCCGCCGGGCGGTACAAGCGCCGCGCGCAGCTCATCATCAGCGCGACGGCGCTCGTCCTGTGCATCGGGTTCAACGCCGACAGCATCAAGCTCGCGGGCGCCCTCTCGCGCGACGCCGTGGTCCGCGCCCACATGATCGCCGCGGCGCAGGAGCTGGCGAAGACGGCGCCCCGCGCCGCGCCGCACGAGGGCGGCCTCGACCAGGACGAGGACCTCATGGCCGCGCTCGCCCAGGGCGGGAGCGCGCACGGCAAGCTCACCGGGCTCGATCTCAAGATCGCCTGGGGCGTGCAGGCCCCCGAGCAGACGAGCGCGCCGAGGTTCTGGAGCGCGCTCTCGGCCATCCTCGGCCAGGCCATCGTCGCCTGGATCCGCGGGGTGCTCGACCGGCTCCTGAGCCCCGGCATTCTCATCACCGCGGCCGCCGCCTCCCTCGGCGCGCCGTTCTGGTTCGACCTGCTCAACAAGCTCGTGAACCTCAGGACCGTCGGCAAGAGCCCCGAGCCCTACGAGCCCCCGAAGGGCGCCGGACCGGACACCAGCGTGAACCGCTGAGCGGCGCGGGCAGCGCCCCCACGACGGGCGGCCACGCCGCGAAGCATCCATCGGCTCGGCGCTCGGACGAGCGACGGGCTCCGCCGCCGCGTCACGCACGCCAGGAGAAGATAGAGCCGGCCAGCGGCGGAGCGGGACGGCGAGGCCGAACCGTGACATGCCGCGCTCGAACCGTGACATGTCGCGCTCGAACCGTGACATGTCACGCCCGAAAGAGCTCTCCGCCAGCGACGCCGCCGCATAAACGGGCGAGATCACGTCCGCCAGGACCGTGGCTCACGGATTGCCCTCCGGTCACCCGTGGCAGCACGGCGCTTCATCGGAGCCGACCAGGACGACGACCGTTGCCGTCCGGCAACAGGCCCGCACAGGGGCGATGATCGCTACTTGACGGGACGGCCGCCGCAAGATCGGGTGGCGACGGGGGCGCGCGCTGGCTGCCACGATCGGCGCTGGCCGGCAAGAAAGCGAGAGGCCAGGCCGATCTACCTCGAGCGCGCTTGAAAGGATCTTTCCATGACAAGGAGCATGCTGTCATCGATCGTCATAGGAGCATGTCTGCACGCGGCATGCGCGCCCCTCGAGGACGAACAGTCCGAGGAGCTCCTCGCCACCGCCCAGCAGGCCTTCACAGGCACCGAGGACATGCTGAACTCTTGCTCGCCGTCGCCGAGCTCATTCTATCGATTGCCCTTCGGTCCCGGCAGCGGATTCACCCTCGACCAGGGGAACTGGGATGACCCAGGCGCCAAACACACGGCATCGGACGGGCAAGCACAATCGTACTCGTACGATTTCCTCGCGCCCGTGGGCACCGAGGTCCGGGCCGCCCGCGCGGGCAGGGTGGCCTTTGTACACAGCGCTCAGAGCATAAATACCACCGTTCCGTACACGGCCCCAGGAGACCCTGACCTGGAGCGTGGAGAGGGCAACCTCGTCGTCATCCGGCACCTGGACGACACGGCTGCAGCGTACGCGCACCTGCAGCAGGACCAGGTGTTCGTCAGGGAGGGCGAGTACGTGCCGCGTGGTCGGGTCATCGCGCTCTCCGGCAACACGGGGCACTCTTTCGCGCCTCACCTGCACTTCGACGTTCACCCTTCATTCACCGACTGGGACTCGTGGGTCAACACGATGAAGATCAGGTTCCAGGACGCGAATCACACGTGCTGGCGCCCGCTCGTGGGCAACTCGCTCGCCTCCAACAACACGGTGACATCCGTGCCCCTCTCTGCCCTCATGCAGCCGGGCACCGGGACGCAGAGCTTCCTCGCCGGGATGGAGCTCGACGACTTCCTCGCCGCGTGGGTCGATCTCGGGACGAGCTCTCCGGCCCAGTACATGAAGGATTTCGACACGTACCTCGAGGGTGGCGTCAGGCGCTATGCCGGCGTCTTCGGCCCCGGCAGCGCCGGCCAGAGCTTCTTCCCGGGCCTCACCTACCAGCAGCTGCGCGACAAGCGGACGGAGCTGGCGAACGCGCCCACGAAGCAGGTGATGATCACGTTCGACACCTACATGGACGGCAGCACGAGGCGGTTCGACGCGCTGTTCGGCCCCGGCACCGCTGACCAGGATTTCAAGGGAGGGCTCACGCAATCGGACTTCGTCGACGAGTGGATCGCGCAGGGGCTGCTCGGCAGGGACATGATCACCTTCCAGGTGTATCCCTCGGGCGGGCAGATGCGCTATGCCGGCCTGTTCGGCACGGGCAACCTCGGCCAGCACTTCGTGTCGAACAAGACGTACCAGCAGTTCTACGATCTGTGGATCGCCCTGGGACAGCAATCGCCCCCGGCGTACATGCGCGCGTTCCGCATCTACAACGAGGGTGGGCAGACCCGGTACGCCGGTCTGTTCGGCCCCGGTCAAGGCGGGCAGGGCTTCCATCCCGGCCGGACGTTCGACACCCTGGCGTCGGAGTGGACCACGGCGCAGAAGGTCTACAACGCCGGCCTCGTCACCGTGGTGACCACCGCCGAGTAGCGGTCGCCGAAGCGAGCCGTGCGCCGAGGGCACAGGGGCCTGCTCCGCCGGCTCCGCCCAGCGATCACCGACGGCCGAACGGAGCCAGGGCTCCAGCTCGACGGGGACGTAAGCGTGGCGACGATGGCGCTCGTAATGACGAGGGTCGCCGCCTAAACCACGCCCCTCAGGCCCGAGCGGCCCAAGCAGCGGCTCCACCCCCGTGACCGCGCGACCCCACGATCACGGCGGACCGTGGCGGCAGGGGCGGCGATGGCGGGCCACCCCAGCGCGGCGGCCGAGACGGTAGAGGCGCACCGGACGGAGCGCTGGTGTGTCGAGCGACACCGACTTTTTACTGACGCTTTACACCGATGCGGTCCTGCGCTGGTCCTGGTGGCGGCGGCATCACCAGGCGCTGGCACGCAGCCGCCGCTACCGGCGCCGTGGCCACCCGGTCGCCGTATGTACAACCGTAGCACCACTGGCCAGCGCGGTTTCACCTTATCACTCGACATGAGCCCGGCGGACCATCCGCCGATGCGGCGCGGGCGATCCGCCGCGGCGCCGGCGCTCTTCCCGCGTTGCGCTCGGGCGGACGGCGTAACAGGATTCCGGCATGGAGATGCGATGGCCGAAGGACCGGACGAAGTCGAAATCTTCTCTCATGATCGAGCGGCTGCCGTCCATCCTGCTGTCGCTGTTTGCGGCGTTCTTGGCGGCTATCGCGAGTTTCGTGATCTCGGCCGCTTACGCAGAGCACCGAGCCGCCGACATCGACGCGGCGGCGACGAGCTTGGCGGAGAACGCCGCGCCGAGCGTCATGTACCTGGCGGCCGCGCGCGCCGAGCTGAGGCATACCCAGGCGCTCCTGAGCGACCTGGTCAACAACGCCGTGCTGGGCCGGCCGCTCGACCGCCACGAGCTCGATGAGGCGCGCGACAATCTATCCCGGAGCCTCGACGCCTATCTCGTCCTGCCCGTCTATCCGGGAGAGCTCAAGCAGTGGCAGACCGTCGCGAAGGAGCTCGGCAAGCTCGGCCTGGACATCGACCGGGTCCTTTCGCTGGCGGCGAGCGGCCATCCGGCCGAGGCCAACAAGCTCATGGACGACGCGCTGCGAGCCGACTTCGACGCGACGAGCGAGGCCGTGATGGCCAGCATCGAGCTCAACGCGCAGCACGTACGCAGCATGGCGGTCGAGATCGCGGCCAAACGCGTTCGGTCGCGCCGGATCGCGCTGGCGCTCAACACGGCGAGCGTGGCGTTCGCGCTGCTGGCCTGCGCGGCGGCTGCCGTGCAGATCCGGCGCAACGTGAGGCTGCTCTGGCAGCAGAACGTGCTCCTGGAGCGTCGAGCGGATGAGCTCGAGCAGTTCGCTGGCCGGGTCGCGCACGACGTGCTCGGCCCGCTCGGCGCGGTCGCGCTCGCGCTGGACCTCGCCCTGCGGCGGTGCGGCGAGGGGGAGCCGGCGCGAAGGTCGATCGAGCGTGGCCGGCAGGCCGTCATGCGGGTCAAGCTCATCACCAACGGGCTCCTGGAGTTCGCCCGCGCGGGCGCGAGGCCGGAGCCGGGCGCGCGCGCCGAGGTGCGCCCCGTGATCGACGACCTCATGGTCGAGCTCGTCCCCGTCGCGGTGGATCTCGGCGCGGAGCTCCGCGTCGAGCCCTTCGCCCCGTGCGCGGTGGCCGCGAGCCCCGGCGTGCTGACCAGCATCCTCGCCAACCTGATCCGCAACGCGCTCAAGTACCTCGGCGACTCGGCGGACTGTCGCGTCGTCATCCGGGTGCTCGATGTCAGAGATGCCGTGCGGATCGAGGTGGAGGACACGGGGCCCGGCATCGCGCCAGCCATCGAGCCGCTGGTGTTCGAGCCTTACGTCCGAGCGCAAGGCGCTCGAGTGCCGGGTATGGGGCTGGGCCTCGCGACCGTCAAACGCCTGACCGAGGCGCACGACGGCCGCGTGGGGCTCCGCACGGTCGTGGGCAAGGGGAGCCTCTTTTGGTTCGAGCTGCCCAAGGCGAGCGCCGAGGCGGCGCGCGCGTCCGACGTCGACTCCGGCACCGGCGCGTGACCTCCGGGAGGCTGCGACCCGGCTGCTCCGCAGGCAGCGCGAGGACGCGCCAGCGCTACTGCGGGAAGTCGCCCCGGTTCAGCAGAAAGACCGGACTCGCCCAGCGTGACATGTCACGTGACATGAGACGTCGGCGGCGTGACATGTCACGTGACATGAGACATCGGCGGCGCGCTCCTGCCATGGGCTCGCCGCGCGCGGGGGCGCGCTGCCGCGCTGGAACCGTGCTCCTGGGCTGGGTTCGCGGCCCTTGCCTCGCGGGCTTTACGCTCATGCGCCGGGCACCGCCGCGAGGCCAGGCAGCGTCGGATGGCATCATCGTTGCCTGACGAGCCCTCCGGGCGATGCCAAAGGGACAGACAGAAGACGACCTTGAATGGTCTGCGCGCCGCGAAGCGCGCGCCGCGGCCCGGGGTGCCGCCTGCGCATGCCAGGGGCATGCGCCCATGCACCGCGGCATCGTCACGGCGCACGGCCGCCGTGCACCGGCTCGTCGGTGCTCTCTGCCGTGATATTGACGATAACCGTACGACCCTCATCAAGGAACCGAAGAACCTATGCGCTTGACGCAGCGGCTTACAACGATCTGCGCAGGAGCCTCGCTCGCGCTCGCCTCCGCCCCAGCCGGGGCGGACCCGCCTCCGGCCGCCTGGGGCTACGACCCTCCCACGGTGGAAAGCACCACGTACGAGGCGATGTGCAGCTACCACGACTACGAGGAGACGCCGTTCACTGGAGATTCTTTCACTGGAATCGGATGCGCTGGTGTTCCTGATATATCGCCGACGTGCGAGGGACCTTTCTGCCCCACGGTCACGTGTTCGCCCTGCGCGGAGCCCAACGAGGCGCCCTCCACATGCGAACAGAAGTGCTGCACTTCGCCTGCCACCCCAACCCCGAAGTGCCCGGGGACCGTGGAGGTGCATGAGAGGAATAACGGCTGCGATGGGGAGGACTGCTGCGAGCCGGGGTCCGTCGACTTCTCGAATGGCGTGGTGAATGTCCTGCCCTACCTGCAGAGGCCGACGGAATGGCCGTTCTCTGCCGACGCCGACGTCGACCATAGCTGCACCGTCGACGACAGCCCGGGCATCGCGACGGCCATCGAATGCGCAGCGTCGCTCTCGACCCCGAGGCGCACCGTATATTTCCCTGCCGGGCGATACGTGGTGCGCACTCCGATCAGACCTCACTACGACGATCTGACCCTCACGGGACCGGAGCTGTCCGCGGACGCCGTCTCTGGCGATCCCGGCACCGCGACCCTGGTGGCGGTCCCCTGCAATCCGGAGCAATTTCCCGGGGTAGTCCAGGTCGACACGGCCCTCAGGGCGGACAATACCATCCCCGAGGTCATCAACGAGGTCTGGATTCGCAATTTCCAGGTCGCGCTCACGGACGGTCCACGGCTGAGGGCCAACAGCGGCATTCACGTCAACAGATGCTCGGACTGCCTGGTGGAGAACATCATCATGCGATACGAGCCCCTCGTGGAAGAGCTGCCTTCCTGCAAGCCGTCCAACCTGGATGGCATCACGTTCGCCTTGGGATCCGGCGGCGCGATCCGCAACGTCATCGTGGACGGCGTACCGAAGGGCGGCATCTACCTGGCGTCGGACGCTGCCGCGCATGGCGCGCCATCGATCGAGGTGGAGAACTGCGAGCTCAAGAACATCAACGGTCCGGTCGGAGCCACCGCGCTCAAGATCATCGCCGCCAACGCGAGCGTGAGGAACTGCGAGATCCACCACAACCAGCTTCATCCCGCCGATGGATCCATCGGGGCGAACGGCGGGCACGGGATACAGATATTCACCCAGGCGCCGCTCAGCCTCCCGGTCGCGGTGCCCGAAGACATCTGGATCGAGGACACCTACTTTCACCACAACGCCGGCTCCGGCGTCGTGCTGGCGAGCGCCACGCCGGGCTACGTTCCGACGGGGATCCGGTTCGATAGGGTCAAGTCCGCTTACAACAAGTACTACGGCGTGAACATCCAGGCGGGCACGGACGTAGAGATGAAGGACGTCTGGTCCTGGGGCAATGGATCTTACGGCATGTACCTGACCGCGAAGTCGACGCTGCCCGCCAGCACGTTCCGCATCGGCGACGTGCTCCTGGAGGACCCGCTCGTCTTCGACAACCACCTCATCTTCGGGTCGGGTCCCAACAACCCGGGGATCAGGATCGAGGCCAGCGACGTCACCGTCCTCGACGGCGATGTCGCGCGTTGTAACATGGCGCGCGTGGAGCAGGGCAAGTCCGTCCAACAGATCTGCTGGAGGGCAGGCCCGGACAATACGCTCTTCTACCCGACGGACAACCTCGTGTCGGGCGTGAGCACGACCGAAACGTCCGATCCAGAGATAGCGGATTGTCCTTATGACTGAGCCGAGCAGTCCACGGGTTCTGCGCGTCATCGAGCCCCGGCGGGCGCTGTGGCACGTATTGAGCCCTTCTTCGATCAGCGCCTGCACATGCCCCTTGCTCGGCGGTCGCTGAACAGCCGGCGATTCAGCGGAGCTGCCTCAGCATCGCCTCGCGCTCCGCGGCGAGCCGACCTCGCGGAAACTCTTGCGCGTGGGCTTCGAGCAGCCGTCGCGCCTCGAGGTCCGCCTCCGCCGTGTCAGCCTCCATGGCCCTTCGGGCCTGGCTGATCAAGCTCCTCTCGCGCGCGCTGATGTTCGGCATCGAGCTCACGGGCCGCGAGGCAACACGGGATGTCGCGAGCGACGGAGCCTGTGTCCCGTTCGGCTCGGCGCCGGCGTGCCCGTCGCCTCGTTCTATCGGGAGCGGCACCATGCCTGTCCCCGGAGGCGCCGCGATGGGCGCCCCAGACCGCCCGTCGCTCGGCTCCTCGGAGCGCGGCACGGAGGCCTGCTCCGTCGGCTCCGCCCAGCGTTCACCGACGGCCCAACGGAGCCACGGCTCCAGGCTCGACGGGGAGGTGAGCGCAGCGACGATGGCGCTCGTGGTCACGAGGGTCGCCCCCTGAACCACGACCCTCAGGCTCCAGCGGCCCAGGCGGCGGATCCGCCCCTCGCGGCGGTAGAGCCCGAGCGGGGCGACGCAGGCGGCGTCTTCCCACCCGCGCGAGCGTTGCTTCGCTCTCAAGCGTTGCGCCGCCGCATCGAGCTGCTCGCGCGCGCGACGGTGCTGCGTCTTGACGGCATCGGGGTGGAGATCCAGCTCCGCGGCGATCTGGACGAGCGGGATGCCCTCCAGGTCGTGCTTGATCAAGATGTCCCGGTACTTCGGGTCGACCTCGCCAATGAGGCGGTGCGTGAGCTCTTCGCGCTGCCGGCAGCGGAGGAGCTCTTCCGGCGTCGGGCACTCGGCTCGGAGCTCGCGCTCCTCGAACGACGTCAGGACCTCTCCGCGCCGGCGCGCATCGCGGACATGGTTGCGCGCCTGATTGCGCGCGATCACGGCGCGGTACGCCGCCGCGTCTCCGCCCGGCTCGAGCCCCTGGTCCGCCTCCAGCCAGCGCAGGAGCGCGTCCTGCGCCACGTCCTCGGCGTTCCGCGCCGGCACACCATGACGCCTCGCGATGCGCCGCAGGAGCTCGAAGCAGCTGGAGATGCCCGATGGCTTGCCCACGCCGGTAGCACACCTGAGCGGCCCCCTCGGAGTCAGCAAAGTGCACGGACGAGCTCACTTTGGTCGGACGATGTAGTACAACGTGCCATCCGATGTTCGATCTCGGTTGCACCATCGCCGCCGGACGGAGCGGGCCGGGGGGGCATTCCGTCATCTGGCCTCGGATTCCCGCTCAGAGGGCGCCGTTGAGGCCTTTTTCGCGCCGGTTGACGCCGAGCGCCGGGTGTCACTACTGTCCTTGCATGCGTTGCCGTGTGCACGTGCTCTCGATGTTGCTGGCCGCCTTCGCGTCAACGGGTTTGGCCAGCGCGGCCGGCGCAGCGGAGTTGCGTCCGTCGCCGGGAGGGAGCGACGTTTCCACGCTCAAGGATCATGTTCGCCGTGCCCGCCGAGCGCGCGACGCGGGGCGGTGGACCGAGGCGTATGCCGCGTACAAGGCGGCTCTCGAGGCGGCCGCTCCGGGGTCTGTCACGGAGCGAGAGCGCGCGGAGCTCGCCGGCGAGCTCGGCCTTTGCGAGCTCGCGCTGCGCAGATACCGTGACGCGGCCGAGCACCTGGCCCTTGGCCTCGAGCAGCGCGAGGCGCTGCCGGTCGCGCTGCAGAAGCGGTTCGAGGCGGGACAGCGCGACGCGGCGCCGCACGTCGCCAAGCTCTATCTCTCCGTCAATCCGCCGGACGCCGAGGTGCTGGTCGATGGCAAGGAGATCGGCCGGACCGCGCGGACCTACACGCTGTTCTTGGAGCCCGGCCAGCACATGGTGCGGGCCCGTGCGCCGGGGCGCGAGGAAGCGTTTCAGTCGTTCGGCGCGGTCGCCAAGACGGAGTACAACATTTCGATGCAGCTCCCGCGCGCGGCGGTGAACAGCGCCAAGGACGCTGCGCCCGCGGCGGCGAAGCCCGCGAGCGCATCGCCCTCTCTGCGCCCGCAGCCTCCCGGGCCGCCGGCGTCGTGGCCGGCGACGCTGCGCATCGCGGGGATCGCCGTCACGACGGCCACCCTGTCCGCGGGCGGCCTTCTCATGATCCGGGCCACCAATCTCGACGGTGACCTGAGCGAACGGCGCGACGGGCTCAACGGCGGTGCGGCGGCGAGCGGGTCCAGGTGCTGGCAAGCGTCGGACCGCCCGGCGTGCGCTGACCTGCTCCGCCTCCGAGACGAGCGCAACCTGTCCGCGGGCGTGGGCGTGGGCATGCTCATCGCCGGGGGCGTGATCGGGGCAGCGACCGCCGCGTCGTTCTTCACGGACTTCTCCTTCCTGGGGCTCGCGCCGGCTCGGGATCGGATCCACGCGTCGCCGGTGGCGACCGGGCGAGAGCTCGGCGTGAGGATCGAGGGACTGTGGTGAGGACTTCGGGGGCCGAGACGATGCGTTCCAAGAAAGGCCGGCGCGCGGCGAGGTCCGCCGTCGCGGTCGCGATCTGGGCGTGCGGCGCGAGCACGCTGGCAGGGTGCCCGTACTCCGACCCTTGCTGGGAGGTGGAGGCGTGCGCGCCCGATCCGGAGCCGCCGCCCGGGCCGTGCGAGGGAGCGCCTGAGACGGCGCCGGCGCTCGATGAATGCGGGGTGTTCGTGAGCGAGGGCGGCGACGACGACAACCCCGGCACGAAGGGCGCGCCGGTGAGGACGTTGCAGCACGCCATCGGGCTGGCCGCGCGCGGGCGAGGCAACGGCGAGGCGCCGACCCGGCGCGTGTACGCGTGCGGCGGGGCGTTCGAGGAGGCGATCGCGCTGCCCTCGGGGGTCGACCTCTGGGGCGGGCGTCTGTGTGCCGGAGGCGAGTGGTCCTACGGAGGGCCGCTCGACGGGCAGAACGCGTTGACCGTCATCGCGCCGCCCGTGGGGATCCCGGTGCGGGTCCTCGGGGGGGACGACGCCGTCATCGCGGGGGATGATGCGGTGTCCGTGATCTTCGGCGTGCGCGCTGTGGCGGCCGACGCCTCGGCGAGCGACGGCAAGTCGTCGATCGCGATGATCCTGGAGCATGGGGCAAGGGCGATCGTGCAGTCGAGCGTGATCCTCGCCGGCGACGGCAAGGATGGAGAGCCGGGCGAGGACGCGCCGAGCTTCCGCGCGAGCTCCGGCGTTGTGGGGAACAACGGCGCGGACGCCTGCACCGCGGACGTGGCGCCGGGCGCCCATCCGGTCGTAACGGTGTGCGGCGACGGCATCGAGTCGACGGGTGGCCAGGGGGGCGATGGAGGCCTCGAGGCGGGCCGCGATGGAGCTTCAGGGCTGCCGGAACCGGCCGGGAATCCGCCCAACCTCGGCCGGGGCGGCTCCGGCGCGGTCAGCATGCCGTGCAAGCCGGGGGAGAACGGAGCAGTCGGCGCCGATGCGGAGCGCGCTGCCGGAGCGGTTGGCGCTGGCCGCCTGGGCCTCGACGGATGGGTTGGTGTCCGCGGTAAAGATGGGGAAAAGGGCGGTGTCGGCCAGGGCGGTGGCGGAGGTGGCGGCGGCAAAGGGCGCGACCCCACCAGGAACGCGTGTCCGACAGGTCGGCCCCACGCCGGTGCGGCCGGCGGATCGGGGGGAAGTGGCGGCTGCGGTGGCAAGGGGGGCCAGGGGGGCGGCTACGGCGGCGCCAGCATCGCGATCGTGGCCCTGCAGGGCAGCGACCTCACGGTGGCGGCCAGCACGGTCCTCGGGTCCAAGGGCGGCGATGGCGGAGTCGGCGGAACGGGCCAGTGGGGAGGCTTTGGCGTTGCCGGCGGCCTCGGGGGCAACGGATTTCTGACGGACACGTCGCCAGGATGCCGCGGCGGCTTTGGCGGCGACGGCGGTCGCGGCGGCGACGCTGGCGGCGGTCTCGGGGGCCACTCGCTCGGCATCGGCTCCGTGGGCGCCTCCGTGGCCATCCTGCAGGATGCGACGGTCTCGCCGGGCCACGCCGGCAACGGGGGGCTCGGCGCCAATGCATCCCCGGAGAGTAAGCTCGGCCAAGGGGAAGGCGGGATTGCGCTGTTCTGGTACCGGTTCGATGCGCCGGCCACGGAACCGCCTCGATGATCCGCCCTGCGCTCGCGGCACCCATCAGGAGACGCCCATGAGAAAGAGCACCGCGACGACCTTGGTCCTTCTGCTGTCCTCGTGGGCCACGGGCTGCGGAACTGCGCCCAGCGCGAACGACCCTGGCGCGACGCCTTGCGAAGGCACCTCGTGCGAGGACGAGCCGCCCCCGGAGTCGGTCTGCGTCGAGCACGTCGCCGCCGACATCCTCGACGACGGCTGCGGCGTGTTCGTCGCCGGGAACGTCGGTGGCGGCGACGACAGGAACCCCGGCACGAAGGCGAACCCGGTGTACACCATCGAACGCGCCGTCGAGCTCGCGCGCGCTGGACGAGGGCGCGTGTTCCTCTGCAACGAGGGATTCATCGTGAATCAGATCAGGCTCCCCTCCGGCGTGGATCTCCGCGGGGGCTTCAACTGCTGGGACTGGGTGCGCGACGCCCTGCTCCCGCGGACCCTGTTGAACCACAGGGCGGTCCTCGGCCCCGAGGTGATCGTCGAGCCCGCGGGCCCCGAGGACAGCGGGGCCGTGGACGGGGTGTCGACGCTCGCCGACCTCTACATCCCATCATGGGGACCGGTCGGCGTGCTCGTTCAGTCCAACACGGAGGTGGAAATCCTCCGGAGCGAGATCTCCGCCAGTGGAGGAGTGCAAGGCAACGCTGGCGAGAGGTGGCCATACAAGCAGCCGGACGGGCCGGATGGCATGTTCGGTGGAGACGCGTGCTCGTCGGCCGCCGTCGCCGGCGGGCCTGCGGCCGTGAACCAATGCGAGAGCGGGCTCGCGAGCGTCGGCGGCAAGGGAGGGAACGGGCTACCCGACGGCGCCGAGGATGGACGCGACGGGGAGCCCGCCTATGCTTCGCCCTCGAGCGGCGGCCTCGGGGAGCGGGAGAACGTCAGTTGCTCCAAGGGATTCGCTGGGGGCGCGGGGGCTCCGGGAACACAGGGCGCACCGGGCAAGGGCATCGGGCGCCTCACCGAGACAGGATGGGAGGGCGACACCGGGGGCGAGGGGACCTGGGGCACGCCGGGACAGGGCGGCGGCGGCGGCGGCGGTCGCCGGGGCGGGCTCGCCCGGTGCGGCGCGGCCTCGAAGGGAGGCCCAGGAGGAGGCTCGGGCGGAGCCGGCGGTTGCGGGGGCCGAGGAGGCCGCGGGGGAGCGAACGGACAGCCGTCCATCGGCGTCCTCGTGCTTCGCGCCCGGCTGACCGTGCGCGACACAAAGATCACGGCGGACTTCGGCGGCCACGGCGGCAACGGCGGTGAACCCCAGGACGGCGGCCGAGGCGGTCGAGGCGCACCGGGCGGAACGCTGAGAGATGAACTCGCCGCCTGTTCCGGCGGCGAGGGCGGCCAAGGAGGACCCGGCGGCTACGGCGGCCCGGGGCGCGGCGGCGACTCGATCGGCATCGCCTATCTCGACGAGGACCAGCTCACGCTCGAGGGCGTCACCATCGAGACCGGACGGCCAGGCAAGGGCGGGACCAGCTGGAACTACGATGGCAGCACGACGGTGGGAGAGAGCGGCGAGGCCCACGAGACGCTTCGCTTTCCCGAATAGCCGCGGTCACGCCCGGGAGGACGGCGCAGATCTCGGCGACGGCTACGAGGAGGCTCCGGGATCTGCGTCCACGAGCCAGCCATCCAGGAAGCTCGAGGCCCAGGCGACCATGGCTGAGGGCGGCGCGCCCTTACCGTCCCACGAAGCGACCAGCGCTTCGAGCTCGCGCGTGGCGGCTTCGAGCTCGCGCTTCGCAGCGATGCCGCGGGCAGTCTTCGGTGGCTCAAGGAGCACGCGAATCTTCGCCAGCGCCTTTACCATTTCCTCTTTGTGCAGGACTCCATCCGTCCGCACCACGCAGTAACAAGCGCCGCTCTGCAGCTCTGGCATCAGGGTCCACAAGAGGTCATAGAGCGCCCCAAGCACGGTGAGCACCGCGACCAGCGGCTCCGTCAGGTTGCTCGCTTCAAGTTCGACGCCGGGTGCCGGTTCGTCAGACGGCGATGGCTCCACCCACCTGTGATGGTCCGCGAACAGGCAATCGTAGAGTCTAACCTCCCCGGGGAGACGCAAGCCTGCGATCACATCCGGCACGAGCACGGTCCCGATCTCCGGAGGCATGCGTTCGCAACCGAAGGTCGCTTCGATGTCGCCGGAAATCCACTTCGCGCACGGCTGCTCCTCGGGCAACAATTCGAAAGTGGCGTATTCCCTCCTGACGACGGTGAACCTCTGGCGATCGTCTGGACGTGCGACGAACCTCGGATCGAACGGGCTGAGCGAGACAACGAAACGTGTTCCTCGAAACGCGACCACGAACAAGTCCCTTGTTTGCCTCACGATATCGACCGTGCGCGAGCTATGGACGATGTAGTAAGGAACCAGAAAGCTTACATGAAACCACAGCGTTCGCCCCGTAGACTCCGGCATGTCGATCGAAAAAGAGTAACAGGCATCGCAGCCGCCGGCGGGGAGATGCAGCGAATGGTCCATGAACCTACCAGGGAATCCATCTCGGATGCGACGCCGCATCGAGCGCCATCGGTCGCTCTTCGACGCCTGGATCCGCGCGCGCACGAGCCGGTCGTGCTCTTCCGTACCCATGCAGAGCTGATCGTCGATGTCACCATCCTCGGTGATCCCAACCCCACGAGGATAATAACGATAGACGATGTCGAGCAGCTCGTCGATATTGTGGTTCATAGATTCAAAATCCTGGAGCCGGTGTGCGTGTGCTGTCATCCAATAGCGGGCACTGCAACAAACGGACGGCGGCGCGGATCAACGCGACCGCGACGGGGAGGCTTTGGGCTCCGAGTCCACGAGCCAACTCTCCAGGAAGCTGGAGGCCCAAGCGACCATGGAGACTGGCAGATCGCCTTCACCATCCCACCCATCGACCAGCGCTTCGAGCTCGCGGATGGCAGCTTCGAGCTCACGCTTGGAAGCGATGCCGCGGGGGGTCTTCGGCGGATCCATGAGCGCCCGGATCTCTGCAAGCACGCTCAGCACTTCCTCTTTACGCAGGACCCCATCTGTTGTCACCCCCCCGAAAAAGGCGCCCTGCGCGTCTGGCATCAAGCTCCACAAGATCTTGTAGAGCGCTGCCAATACCTTGAGGACTGCGGCCAATCGTCCTGTCAGGTTTCTCGCATCGACCTCTACGCCAGGTGTCCGCACTTCACATGGCGAAGGGGGCACCCATTCGTGACCGGCCGTAAACAGGAAATCGTAGAGTCTAGCCTCGCCGAGAGCCCGTGGGTTCACCGCCACATCCGGCACGAGCACCATGCCGACCTCCTGCGGCATGCGTTCACAACCGAAGGTCGCTTCGATGGCGCGAAAAATCCACTCCGCGTACGGAAGTTCGTCGGCCGACAGCTCGAAATCGATATACGACTCATCAAACGTGACGCTCTTTAGCCTTTCATCATCCGCATTTGACACGAGCTCCAGATCACGCGGACTTCGCGAAACGAAGAAATTCACGCCACCAAGGACAACTCTAAATTTTTCAGGCTGCCTCACAAACTGGACCCGATGCCAACCATAAACAAAATAGTAAGGAACCAGGAAGCCAATGTGAAACCACAGCGTCCGGCCGCCAGTCGCATCTGGCAGAGAAACCGAAAATCGGTAGCAAGCGTCCAAGGACCCCGTAGGCAGGTGAAATGAATCATTCGTAACAATGACAGAAGGGAATCGTTCTTCGATCCGACGCAGCAAGGCAGGCCAACGTTCGTCCGCCGCCGCCCGCCGCCGCGCGGCCACCAGACGGACGTACTCCTCGGTTTCCTTGTATCGACGAATGTCGGCTTGTTCGACAACATCAATCCCACGCGGGTAATACCTGTAGACGACGTCCAGCAGCTCTCTAATACTGTGCTTCATAGCCGTACCGCCTCCACCTTGAGTTCGGGCACGAATGTTTTCCTCCTTCTCCGTCCCACCTCATAATTGACCTCGGGGCGTCCGGGGAAGCAGGGTAGGATCAATTCATAAGCCTGGCACCGAGGCCCTTGTAATCCACACCTTTCTGAAACCGTGTGCGCATCTCACCCTTGAATCTATCGCAGAATACACCAGGCGGAAGATCGGTGAGCCCTTCTTCATAAAACTTTGCAGCTATCTGATTCACCATATCGGAACTGATGAGCGCTGCCCTCTCCGCCGAGATATCCCCCCAAGCCGCAGATCGCAATGGCATGCCGATGTGAACCGTGCACGCGTCGACGCCTCGGCCATTTCGTCTGAACACCAACCCCGTCGTCGCCTCCTGCCAACCGCCCGCCACGGTACCGTCGTAGGCTATGAACGTAACGAACTGAAACATCGACGGTTCGAACACCGAGACGTTGCAACCCATCTGCGGAGTGCCGCTCTGCTGGCAGGGATCCGGCGGGCTCGTCGGGCTAGCTGTCGGCCTCTCCGAGCTGTCGCTCGGGCTTTCCTCTTCGTCTTCGTCGTCGTCCTCCGTCTTGTTGCACTGAATCTTTTCCTTCCTGCCACCCTGCGGGCCCTCCGGCGGCTCCGCCCCGAAGTCCCCCGACGCGACGGAGGTGATGACGGGAACGGGCGGCCCGACGGGTCCACCGGCACCTCCGCCCTTTTCCCACTCCTCGCGGGGATAGCAGTCCCCTACCGTCCAGTTGCACGCCGATAGCACCCAGACGGCGACAACCGCAATCACCAGCAAACATCTTTTGTTCATGCTCATTTCACGCTCCACCGAAGCACGGGACCGGCAACGACAAGCACCGACAAATGACCTGGAAGCACAAGACTGCTCCCGCCGACCCAATCCACATTTGCGCTCACCGACACGCCGAGCGGTCCGGCAACGTACGCGCTGGTTTGCGCGTGACCGCCCACGGCCATCCCTGCGACGCGCCCACACAGGTCGTTGCCGCACGCTGGCATGAAATAGATCGCAGCCGATGGCCCCGCGCTGAAATCGCCGTCCGCCCAGGCATATCCGATGGCGACGGAGGTGTGATTGTAAACGCCGGCCCCACCGATCTGGATCGGGGGCACGACGCTGCACTGGTCGTGAACCTTGAAGAGGACTTCCCTCGTGATGCGCCACGAGATCCCCGCATGCGGCCCGACCGCGAGGCGCGACGCTGTGCCGGCCTGGAGCCACCCGAGGCTCACACCGGCGGTCAGCTCGGACGCTTCTCCTTGCGTCGGTACGACGACGAGCGGGGGGACGACCAGGACCGCCCATGGGATCCGCCGGCCTGCCGTCCTCATCGTCTCCGTCCCCATCTTCCGAAACACGCGAGCAACGTGGCGACGCGGGCCATTCTTCGGATGGCAGGATTCGGCGTCAAACGGAATCTAGGCGATAACACCACCACGAACGTGGGTCGTACCGTCCAGAGCGTGCGCCGTCGCGCACCGGCCTGCGAGGCGCGAGCGCTTGTCGGCCTCCTGGCAGCGGTATGACCTCCGCAGCATCGAGCAGGGCAGCTGGTTCTTGGAAGGCGCTCGCCGCCGAGGCAGGCGGCGGCGAGCTCCCGAGGCGGGCGGCGGAGACCCGCCCGCCCCGGTGAGCTATCAGGCGAGATGAACCGTGACCTCAGGTCGCGAGCCGTTCACGGCGACGCTTCCTCGGGCTCCTCGTCGACGTCTTCCTCCTCGTCGGCCTCTTCCTCTTCGCCGGCCTCCTCCTCGGCCTCCTCCGCCGCGCCCTTGACGACCCGCGACTGGAGCTTCGGAGTCACATCCTCGAAGGCATCACCGTGGAAGTAGTATCCGATCTTCCGCAGATCCGCGTGGCGCCGGACCAGCAGCGTCCAGAGCCGGTCGCGCATCGCCTCGGCCTCGCCGCGCTGCTTCGCGGCGGGCCGGCGGGCGCCGTCGGGCGTGAGGTTGTCGAGAAGCCACTCGCTCGCTTCCCGCAGCAGCTCGAACTCCTCCCGGCTGAAGGGGTGTTTCCCGCGGAGCGCGTCCGCGTGCTCCTCATACAGGTGGGCCAGCGCCATGCCGTCGCTGGCCATGTCGTACTTGCCGCTGCCGGCGCGGATCTCCGCCACGACGTCCCCGGGCAGGAGACCTCGCCTGGCGAGGGTCTCGGCGAGCGAGAGCATCGGCTCCCGCAGCTCGGCCACGATCCTGAGCTTCGCCTCGATCTCGCGGCTGCTGGCCGGCCTGGCCGTCACGAGGGTCGACGCGAACACGAGCGCCCGGCCGAGATCCGGCAGCGCGAGCACGTCATCGAGCGGCAGCTCCGGCAGGGCCCTGCGGATCCGCGCCGGATCAACGCACGCCGCCTCGACGCCCCGCTTCACGTTGGCGAAGGCGATCCGCACGTCGGCGCGGCAGAGCTCGACCTCCCGGTCCGGAAGCGCGAGGGCCGCCGGGGCGAAGCGCTTGTAGCAAGCGCGGTAGGAGTGCTTCCCCATGGGAGGCGACGCAGGCGCCTTCCCCGTGTCTTTGTTGTTGGTCTTGGCTTTGGCCATTCTGAGGGTGTACCCGCAGCCGAGCGCGGCCGTGAAGCTCGGAGCCGGATCGCCACCGCCAGGAGCAAGAAAGGAACGCGCGCGTCCTCGGCAGGAAGCCTCGGCACCGCTCGGACCAGGCGCGCAGGTTCGCCGGCCCCCCTGGCTGTGAACTTCCGAGCGCACGTAGTGTCACTCCGGATGCTCTCCTGTAAACGTCCGGGCACACGTAGTGTCACTACGCATGCTCCCCTGTAAACGCCCGGGTACACGTAGTGTCACTCCGGATGCTCTCCTGTAAACGTCCGGACACACGTAGTGTCACTCTGCGGGATGCCAGGGGCGCCGCGCCTCACCACCCCCCGCCCTCACCATCCCCCCCGACCCCTCACCGCTCCGCGCGGTCGAGCCACGCGCGCGCGTCCTTCTCCAGCAGCGGATCCCCGAGCCGCACCGACAGCTCCAGGAGGTCCTCGAACTCGCGCCGCGCGAGCGCGTCGTTGCGCGCGTTCTTCAGCAGCATCGCCGCCGCCCAGCGGCCCTGCAGCACGTCGTGCCAGTAGCCCTGCTCCTCCGCCCGCGCGATGAGCTCCTTCAGCCGCTCGCGCGCGTCCCCCACCCCCCTCCATCCCGTCGAGGTACGCGATGTACATCCGGTTCGAGGCCGCCACCCGGTCGTACCCGGCCTCATCCGCACGCTCCAGCGACTCCGCGAACAGCGCCCGCGCCCGCTCGTGATCGCCCAGCCGCACGCACACGTACGCGAGGTTGTGCAGCTTCACCACCCCGGCGAGCTGATCTTCCCCCGTGGTCGTGTGGAGGTGGCTGCCCGCGCGCTCGACAACCCCTCCCCAGGCGCATGCCCAGACCTCATTGAGCGCTGCGGGTTGGTGCAGGAGCGCTGCGTCCGACCGAGCCGGGCGCCGAGCTGTCCGTGGCGGGGCGGTGCCTATGCACGAGACGCGCCGCCCCGCAGCCCTGCAGGGCAGGAGGGGGCCCTCTGCCTTACCGAAGTATAAATCTATACTTAAGGCCGAGTGCTATCGGAGGTTCGCAAATGGTACTCACCGCTTGGACTCGGCGTCCCCATAGGAGGACGGCCAATTACCGCCACACCCAGACGCGGATCACTCGTAGTGCCAACGACCCTCGACGAGATCATATTCGTCCTCGTTCAACCAGTGAACCGCATCTTCATAGGTCGCAAACCTCTCCACGGTTTCGCCGCCCTTCTGCGGATCCCGCAGTTCGAAACCGCCCTCATCACATGGCCGCAGTACGAGGAGGTACCGGCCCCGGGAGGAGCTCTCTATCCAGATCTCAACCCACGTCTCTTTCGTCATCGCGCTGGCCTCGGCCTTGGTACAAGGTGATACTTCCATACGTTCATCACAGGATCTAAACGGCCCTTGATCTCGACCGTACGAAGCGGCACGTCCGGCCGGCCTGCCTGAATTCGCCTCCCGATCGGTTGGTCGAAAGTAACCGAGAACCGCTCTGCATCTCGGATCATGCCCCCCGCAGAGCCTCTAGCCCAAACTTCGGCCTCCAGCCTCGCGAGATCCACTCCCTCGTTGAACACGTGGGCTTCCCTCCCTCGTCGCAGATCTCTCGCGACCTGCGCCCCGCCGAGGGTATGTCGCGACAACGTGTAAGCATCATCACGAACCGCCTGCGTGATGCTCACGTCGCTACCCGGAACGAGCGACGGGATCGGCTGCTGAATCCGATAACCCCCAGCCGGATCTCGTTCGATTGGTCCGGGTAGGATGGCCCCCTTCGGCCCCGTGAGCCGTGGCGGGAGCACGCCCTGCTTCTCAAGCTCCACCTGGAGTTTGATCGCATTCGGATGGACGCTCGCCTCCTTCGCCTCGAGAGACTCGATCTCGGCCTCGATCCTTTCTTTGGCCGCTTCACCTTCGACAAGGACGGCCTCTACTGGACCATAGCGAAGGTGCCGCGCAGCCGCCTCTCGAAGCTCTCTCTGGTCGGGTGGAATGGACGACAGCTCCGCCGCCCGTCGGACCTTCTCCATGTCGCCGGCGAGCGGGTGCTCGGGGCGGATCTCCTGGACCGGGAGAGCGGGCGCTTTCGTTACCTTTACGGGGGTCCTCTTGGCCTGCGCCAGCTGTGCCTTCTTTTCTTCTTCCGTTGCGCCCTTGAGCCCCAGGTCCGCCGCGTTCACTGTGTTGATGTGCTGGAGCGATTCAAGTCCATAGTTCGGCTCGTCGCCGGCCATGCCACTCGGGTCAATCATCGCAACGGGATTCCCCGTCACATAACTATACAAGTTCGGTCCATCCGCCATCCCCGCCGGATCCGCGCTCGTACATCTTCCCAGCCACGGCGCGCAGTACCGCGCCCCGTGGTAGTAAAGCCCGGTCTCCTCGTCCTTCTCCTTGCCCGTGTACCGGTACCGCTTCCGGCTCACCTCCGCGGCGCTGCTGGCCGACCAGTACGCCGTCGTCCCGTAGGGATGATACTCCTCGTAGCCGATCACGAGCCCCGCCCCGTCCACCTCCAGCGACGCCGACCCGAGGTGGTTGTCGAGCTGGTAGCGCACCCGCGGGGTCACCGTGAACGGTCCCGCCGTGTCGACCGTCTTGGTCTCCACCATCGCCACCCGCCGCGCGCCATCCATCACGTGCAGCGTCTGCCGCTCCAGCACCAGCCCCGACCCGTTGCGCCGTCGGTACACCTCGTAGCCGCCGAGATAGATGCGCTCCTCCACCAGCCCGCTGTGCTCCCACACCTTGCGCACGCGCTGCCCCGCAGCGTCGTAGTCGTAATAGACATCGCCGCCGCCTCCGAGATCCGTGCTCCGCACCTGGTCGTTCTCATCCCAGGTGAGCTCCGTGATGTGCGGCATGGCCGTCATGTTGCCGTGCGCGTCATGCGCATATGTCGCGCTGTAGGGCCCGTTCATCGGGTCCCCCGGCAGGCTTGTGCTCAGCAGCCGGTTGCTCGTCGCCTCGTAGGCATACCGCCGCGTCCAGCACCCCGTCCCCGCCTGGTGCACCATCCTCAGCAGGTTCCCCACCGCGTCGTAGACATACTGCTCCGTATAGTTCCTCAGCGCCTGCGGGTCGTTCGGGTGTGGCAGCGACTGGATCGGCAGATCGTTCTGGTCGCGCGGCGCGTCCGACAGCCCGCCCGCGTGCTCCCGCCCCGTCGCCTCGATCAGCCGGTAGACCGCGTCGTACACGTACTGCGCGCTCGGCGACACCACATCGTTGTTGAAGAACACCATCTGCTGCGCGCTGTCCCCGATCTCCACGATGTTCCCGACCGGGTCGTACACGTACCTCAGGTTCTGCAGCACCGCGCTGTCCGAGCTCCGCGTCGTCTTCAGGCGCGAGAGCCGGTACGTCAGCGAGTCATACGTATAATCCGTGAAGGTGCCGTTGCCATACTCGATCCGCTCGCGCTGCCCCTTCGCGTCGTAATCGATGTCGCCCACGAACGTCGTCCACGCCACCGCGCCGCGAATCCGCGCCTCCACCCGCTCCAGCAGCCCCGCCTCGTTGTACGTCGGCTTCACCTCGCTCGCGTCCGGCGCCGTCACGCTCGTCGGCCGGTTCAGCGCGTCGTACGCCGTCTGCGTCCCGAAGCTCTCCGTCTCCAGCAGCGGCTCGGCCGCCGTCGCGATGGCAGACACATCCGTCAGCCCCGCCAGCACCGACCAGTCGGCGTCCGCGTGCACGTCGCTCCGCAGCCGCCGCGACGCCTCCAGCACGTTGCCCTTGAAGTCGTACGCCTGGCTCGTCACCACACCCGCGCCATCATACACCTGGTACGGCCGACCGCGCAGGTTCAGCGACGTCGCCTGCGAATGCGCTTCGCCATAGACGTAACGGCGCGCCACCCGCTCGCTGCCCGAGCCCAGCTGCACGTGCTCGTGCGTCGGCCGGCGCAGGACATCGTACGACGAGCGGTAGGCGAACCCTCGCCCGTTCCACGCCCGCAGCCGCTGGCCGGTCGCGCCCGCCAGCATCCGCCGCTCCCCGCCGTCGTTGCTGTTCTGAACCAGCAGCTGCCCGCCCAGCCCGAACCGGTGCTGCATCGCCTGGTTGCCGCGCGCGTCCGTGATCAGGAGCGGCTGACCCTCGATATCCAGCGTGCTCTGCGTGACGTACTGCCCCTCGGCCCCGTTGTCCGCCACGGCGCGGAACACCCGCCCCAGCGCGTCCAGGTGGCTCACCGCCGGCGTCCCGGCGTGCGCCGCCGCGAGGTTCGCCGCCCGCCGCTCCGGGTCGCCCGCAGCCAGCGCCTGGCGCGCCGCGTACCACGCGCTCTCCAGCACCGTGTCGTTCGGATCGTGCGACGTCTGCTTCCACGCATCGAACACCACCCGCGAGAACGTTCCGTTCGGAAGGTCGGTCCGGATGAGCCGGCCGAGCGGGTCGTACCGCAGGATCGGCGTGACCCCCCACTCCACGAGCTCCGCTTCGTCCTCGTACTCGTACGTCGCGCTGAAGAACGGCTCGTACTGCTTGACCGGATTGCCCTTGTTGTCCAGCACCGTGCGCCCGGTGCCGACCCAGCGCGGCGTCGCGTGCGAGAAGACCAGGTTGCCCTGCGCGTCGTGCACCAGCGCGCCGTTCCCGTCACGCTCGGGCGCCAGCCCCGGCTCGGCGTTCACCTTGCGCAGCACCTCGTTGCCCGAGCCGTCGGAGTACGTATACGTGTCCAGCCAGCGCGTGTTGCCAGCGCCGTGCTGCTCGCGGGCGCGGGCGTGCACCACGTTCGGCTTGCCAGTGCTCTGGAATCGCTCCAGATCGTAGGTGAACGTGACCGTCGGGTCCTCGGGCGTGTCGCCCTCGCCGGCCCCCGGCTTGCCCATCACCGCCATCGCCGTGACCCTGCCCAGCGCGTCGAAGCGCACCTCGCTCACGTTGCCGTTGGCATCGGTGAGCTGCCACGGGGCGAGGACGCGGTAGTCGGGGACGGCAATCACGGCATTGCTTAGCGGATCCGTCACCTGGGTCACGAGCAGGCGATACGCGTCATAGGCCACCTGCGACGTGTTGCCGAACGGATCGACGAACGCCGTCGGCTGGTAGAAGTGGGCCGCCGAGGGCACCGCCCGCCCCGAGGACACCCAGTAGTCCGCGTCGCCCGAGAGCTGCAGGTAGCCGCCCTCCGCGAGCACGCCGCTCGTGACGCTGGCTCCGAACACGGATGTAATCAGAGAGGGCGTGAGGATCTTCGCGTAGCTCTCATACGGCAGCGCCCTGCTGCCGATCTCGCCGAACGGCAGCGGCCCCGTGAGATCGTCGCTCCAGTACCTCGTGCGCGTGTGCTGCAGCAGGCGCTTCTGGAAGGCCCCGCTCGGCGTCCCGTCGTAAGCGAGGTCCGCCGCGCCATCTGCCGCGTCGAGGACGTCCTGGAACGCGAGCACACCGTCCGAGCCGAGCGGCAGGCCGTGCAGCTCGTAGGTCCGGCTCCCGGTCGGGACCCCGATCCGATAAGCACCCGCCTCGTCGGGGACCAGGTGCACCACCTCGTGCTCCGTCAGCGTCGCCTTCCCCTCCTCCTGCTCGGGGAACTCCGCCCACGCCGCCCGGCGGCGATACCCGATCTGCGCCGTCCGCTTGACCGCGCCGTGGTTGTCGACCTCCAGCGTGAGCGCGTGCGCCACGCGCGGATCGCTCTCGTTGCGCTCGTAATGGTACTCCAGCGCCTCGCGCGGATGGGCGAAGAACACGGCGTGCGCACCGCCCACCGCGGGCTGGAGCCGCCGGAGCCCGTAGCTGCTCTCCGTGACGACGTACGGACGCGGCTCCTCCGCCGAGCCGTCGAGCGCATAAACCTCCTGGCGGAGGGGCCGTCCCTTGAGCGCCCGGCACGCCTCGCGCATTTCCACGGCGCTGAGCCCCTCGGCAAGCACCGTATCCTCCAGGCGAACCGCCCCTGCGTCGCCGGCGTAATACTCGCTCTCGTACTGCGCCGAGATCTTCGCACCCTCGACCCAGGCGCCCGTGTGAAACCACGTCTTCGTCAGCACCGGCGGCAGGTGCAGCTCGGGATCGGCGTTCGCCGCGGGCGGCGCGAAGCCCGTCCCGCTGAACGCCGAGAACGACTCCGTGTCCCGCTGCTCCACCATGCCGAAGCCGCGCATCTCCCGCTCCACCCCGTCGTAGTCGCCGTGGTGGTAAGCATACGTCGTCACGAAGCGATGCCGCGAGATCGCGTCGAACACCTCGACGCGCTCGATGACGTGCACCACGAACGGCAGCTTCGTCACCCAGGGGCGGCCCGCCGCCCGGTCGGCGAGGTAGAACTTCGTCGACGGCGCATACGTCACCGTCGTGGTTCTGCCGAGGTTGTTGGCGACCGACGTCAACAGATGCGGCTTCTTGCTCCCGAGCAGATCGATGTAGCGCACCGCCGGGCGCGCCCCGGGCAGCGACGAGGCCCACACCAGGCACCCGGTCCCGGAGCCGAGCAGATCGATCACGTCGACCGCCGCGAGCTCGCTCACGTCCGGCAGCCGCGGCAGGATCACCGGCGCAGCCAGCGTGTTGCCGGCGTTGTTCGCATAGAAGCGCACGCCGTCCGGGTGCAGGTAAACGATGTCGGTCGTCCCCGAGCCGTCCACGTCCGCGAGCCGGATGCGCTTCGGGTCGAAGCGGTCCGAGTAATCGAACCGCATGCTGCCGCCCATCTGCACCTTCGCGCCGAAGCGGCAATGACCGAGGTTCGGCCAGTAGCACACGTTACCGTTCCGGATCCGCACGAGGTCGACCAGCCCGTCGCCGCTCATGTCGGCCAGGAAGATGCTCTGCGCCGCGTCGGCGAACACGAGCGCCGGCCCGCGCTCCTCGTCGCTCGGGCGCGCAATCGTGATAGGCCGGTCGAAGCCGCCCTTGGCGAGCGACGGATACCACGTGAACGTGTCCGGCCCCGTGATCAGGATGTCCTCGTGGCCGTCGCCGTTCAGATCGATGAGACGGACGTTCGGGTCGCTCCAGTCGACGTTCGGCTGCGACGCGAACGGCCGAAACGCCGCCCAGCCCGCGTCGGTGCGGTCGAAGTAGCCCGCCACCGGTCGCTCGAACACCACCATCTCCTTGCGCCCGTCCCCGTCGACGTCGAGCAGCTGCCCGCCGTTCAGGATCGCCGGCCGCGACGGCAGCGGCCGCGCCGGAGACAGGAGGCCCCCGCCGAGGTTCTGCTTGTAATACAGCGCCTCGCCTTCCTCGATCAGCACGCCGGGCAGCGCCTCTCCGTCGAGATCGACCCACCGCCGCCCAGCCCCCGTCGCGCCGCCGGGCAGGTCGCGCAGACTCTCGGGGTCGAGCGACTTCACCTCGCGGTGAATCGCCGGCTCGCTGTACGTCAGCGCGATCGGCGGGAGCGCCTCGCGGCTGTACGCCTGGGTCTGCGGATCGCGCACATAGCCGGCCTGCGTCGCGGTGGCGAGGCGCGTGAGGTAAGCGTTCTCCGCATACGTGAGGTCGAGCGACCGGACGAGGCACGGCGCCTCGCCGAGCTCGGACATCCGGTGAAACATCAGCACGCGACGGCAGAGCCGGTACGTGCGGATCTCGAAGCCGGCGCGGTACACCGAGAACGGGTCCTGGCGGACCGGCCACGAAGCGCTCTCCTCGGGCGTGGGCGCCGCGGCGTCGTGCTCGCCGTAATCGAAGACGACCTCGAACAGGCTGCTCTCCGCGTCGCCCGGCACGGTGTTCCCGTAACGGACGCGCTTGAGATAGCGGTTCGCGACCGCCGCGCGGCCCGCGTGGCGGTGGCTCTCCGCCGCCTCGTCGCGCGCCACGCCGGTCAGGTCCTCCGCCTTGTACGCGTAGGCAACGACATTGCCCTTGTCGTCCCGGGTCTCCTCCAGCAGCCACGAGAAGATGCGCTCCGGCCTGGCCGGGTCGGCGATCCGCGCCTCCGAGCTCCGCCCGTAGACGCTCGTGATGTTGTCCGGCGTCGTCGCCGTCCAGTACACATTCCCGCTCGCCTTCACCTCGCGGCGCTCGATCCGTGCGAACGCGCCCTCCACGCGGGGACGGTAGCGGATCACCCGCTCGTCCTCCGTCTGGTACCGGTCGAGCTCGGCGCCGTCGAGCGACCGCGCGGGCACGAGATCCTCCGCGCCGGACAGCACGAACACGTCGGTCTCATGAGCGTCGTCGTAACGCGGAAGGCCCTTGTCGGTCTTTCGCGTGATGCGCGGGATCGACAGCTGCCAACCGGCGCCGAACGGGCCGTTGCCAGCCCCGGAGTCGTACGTGACCGCCATCGCTGGCCCGAACCCGGCGCGGCCGGGGCTCAGCGGCAGCTGGATCGAGAACGAGCCGGCGCCTGTCACTGGGTTCGCCGAGAACTTCTCGTCGACGCCGCGGATCGCGCCGCCGCCCTTCGGCAGCGCGGGCGCCGGCAGCGCCGGCGCCTTGGGCGCGCCGGGCAGGCCCTTCGGAGCCTCGGTGTCTCCACCGGACCTGTCCCGGGCGATGGACGCGGGGTCTCGGCTCTTGCCGCGCGCTCCGGCGTCCGGCGCGGCCGGTGATGCTTTCGGAGCAGCGGTGCTGTCGTCCTTGGGCTCACGGATGTTCATCGGTCTGCCCCTTCCCATGGCAATGGGCGGCCCACGCGCCCGGAGCGCCTCGCTCCGGCACACGGCGTCGGTCGCCGAGTCGAACTGCTCGATCGCGTGATCCGATCCTTATGAGCGTCCGCGGCCCGCCCTCGGGCACCGCATGCAGGACTGGACATGAACTATCACGGCGCGCTTCGTCCCACATGACGAAAGATGCCCCGGCCATTCGATGATCCCGCGGTACGTCCACGACCCGCACGCGGTGGACCGGCACGCGCAGCTTCCTGTCGCCGGCCATGGGAAATCGCACGGCCATCGTCGTAGGCTCGACGTATGCGTGGTGCCGGGATGCCGGATCGAACCGGTACGAAGCCCCGCGTGTCCAAAATCCTCGGCGGTCTTCTTCTCCGGGTCGCTGGATCACGCACGTCCGGAGCGCCGCCGGGCGCCCCCGCCGCCCCTCACCGCTCCGCGCGGTCGAGCCACGCGCGCGCGTCCTTCTCCAGCAGCGGATCCCCGAGCCGCACCGACAGCTCCAGGAGGTCCTCGAACTCGCGCCGCGCGAGCGCGTCGTTGCGCGCGTTCTTCAGCAGCATCGCCGCCGCCCAGCGGCCCTGCAGCACGTCGTGCCAGTAGCCCTGCTCCTCCGCCCGCGCGATGAGCTCCCTCAGCCGCTCGCGCGCGTCCCCCACCCCCTCCACCCCGTCGAGGTACGCGATGTACATCCGGTTCGAGGCCGCCACCCGGTCGTACCCGGCCTCGTCCGCCCGCTCCAGCGACTCCGCGAACAGCGCCCTCGCCCGCTCGTGATCGCCCAGCCGCACACACGCGTACGCGAGGTTGTGCAAATTGACGACCCCGTCGAAGCGGAGCCCGAGCGCCCGGTCCAGCTCGAGCGCGCGCTCGCACGCCCGCACCGCGGCCCGGAAATCCCCGGCGTAGAGCTCGATCATCGCGAGCAGCTTCGCCCGCACGGCCTCCGCCACCCGATCCCCCGGCTCCGACGCCGCCTCCGAGCGCGACAGCGCCTCCATCGCGCCCGCCCGGTCGCCCGACGTCGCCCGCGCCAGGGCGACCGACAGGAGGCCCCGCAGATCCTCGATCGGCCCGAGCGCGCCGAGGTCGAGCGCGGCGCGCCGCGCGCGCGCGAACTGCCCCTGCAGGCACGAGACCTCCACGTCCACCGTCAGCGCCTCGCGCAGGAGCTCGCGGCGCCCGACCGCCATCTCGACAACGTCGTCGAGCAGGTCGTGCGACATCCGGAACAGGTTCGTCGCCCCGAGCGCGCGGGCGAGCTCGATGCGCACCTTCGCCCGCACCTCGAGCGAGGCGCCCGCGTCCACCCGCGACAGGATGCGGTCCGCCACCGCCGAGAGCGACGGCGCCCGGCGCCCGTGGCCGACCGCCTTCGAGAGGATCTCCACCCACCCGCCGAGCTCGCCCGGGTCGCGCCGCGCCACGTCCGCCAGCTCGAACGCCCGCGTCATCGCGGCGATCGCCCCGTCGAACTGGCCCAGGCGCGCGCGGACCCCCGCCGCGCGCGCGAGGTGCCCCGCCGCGCCGTCGGCGTTGCCGAGCGCGAGCGCCTCCTCCGCCGCCCGGCCGAGGTGCCGGTCCACCATCGCGAGCCCCTTCGGATCGTCCCCGCCCACGCGATCCAGCCACTCGGCCGCGAGCCAGTGGCCGAGCGCCCGATCCGCGTCCGTCAGCATCTCGTAGGCCGCGTCCCGCACCAGCGCGTGGCGGAACGCGAGCTCCACCTCCCCGCGCAGCGTCGACTCGGGCCGCGGCTCGAGCAGCTCGCGCTTCTCCAGCGTGAGCAGCCACGACTCGAGCTGCGGCACCTGCCCGCCCCCGCCGAGCAGCGCCTCCAGCCCCCCCCGCCAGAACACCTCGCCCATCACCGCCCCGGCGCGCAGCACCCGCCGCGCCTCGGGCTCGAGCGCCGAGATCCGCGACTGCATCATCGCGAGCACCGTCTCCGGCAGCCCGCCCGCCGGCCGCTCCACCGTCGCGCGCACGAGCTCCTCGAGGAAGAACGCGTTGCCCGCCGACCGGTCGACCAGCGCCGCGAGCTCGGGCGCCGGGAGCGCGTCGCCGAGGACCTCGCGCACGATCCGCTCGCACGCGCGGCGCGACAGCTCCCCGAGCCGCATCTCCGTCGCCTCGCGGTCCTCCCAGAGATCCGGGAACGCCTCGCGCACCCCGGGGCGCGCCAGCGCCAGCAAGAGGAGCGGCTGGTGCCGCAGGTGCCGGAGGGCCGCGTCGAGCGCGTCCACCGAGCTCCGGTCGCTCCACTGCACGTCGTCGAGCACGATCAGCACCGGCTGCGCGTCGCACTCGGCCCGCAGGAAATCGAGGAACGCCCGCCGCATCTGCTCCTCGAGGACCGCGCGGTCCTGCCGGGCCGCGCGCAGCGCCGGGCTCTCCGGGAACGGCGCGTCGCAGAGCTCGCCGAGCATCTCCGCGACCCGCTCCCGCGAGGCGGCGCCGACGTTCCGCGCGACCCGCGCCGCGAGCTTCTCCCGGCGCGCCTCGAGCGGCTCGCCGTCGACGAGGCCCGCCTCCCGCCGCACGAGCGCCGCGACGAGCCCGAGCGGCGCCCCGCCGCGCATCGGATCGCCGTGCGCGCGCCACACCGCGATCGGCTCGCTGCGCGCCTCGACCCGCCGGATCAGCTCGCCGCCGAGCCGCGACTTGCCGACGCCGGCCCCGGCCGTGACCAGCACGACGCGCGCGACCCCCTCGGTGGCGCACTCGTCGAGCAGGTCCTCGAGCGCCCGGAGCTCCCGCTCGCGCCCCACGCAGGGCGTGGCCTTGCCGAGCACCCGGCGCCCGCCGTCCTGCGGGTCGCGCGCGCCGAGCAGCGTGGGGCCCTGGCTGCCCGCGGCGATCTCGAAGCGATCGCCGAGGAGCGCGGCCGTCATCTGGTCGATGAGCACCGGCCGGCCCGAGGACGGGTCGTCCGAGGCGTGGCGCACCCGCGCGTCGAGCAGCGCGCCGGCGCGGTCGATGACCTGCCCCACCGCCTGCGTCCCGGCGATGACGTCCCAGCCGGTCGCCAGCGCCACCCACGCCCCGGGCAGGAGCGCGTGGATCGAGAGGGCGCAGCGGGCGGCGTTCGCGGCGAGGTCGGTCGGCGAGCCCGCGCCGGCGACGACCGCGGCGACCGAGCCGTCGGCGAGCACCTCCAGGACCGCGCCGTGCGACTGCGCGGCCTGCCGGACCTCGTGGAACGGCGTGCTCGGCGGCGGCGCGGGCCGGGGCCGCACCGGCGGCGCCGGCGCGAACAGGTCCGCGGGCAGCGCCTCCCTGCTGCCGGACACGACCGTGGCGTGGTGGCCCGACAGCACCGTGTCGTTGGCCCGCGGGGGCGGGCTCGCCGCGCCGTGCGGGCGGCCCGACGGCGGCCCGCGCTTGCCGGCGCTCATCTCGGCCGCGAGCACGACGCTGACGAGCCGGCGCTCGCTCTTCGTCAGCGCCGGGGTCGGCAGGCCGGTGCCGCTCGACATGCTGCCCTCGACGACGCTCAGCATCCGGAGCTCGGCGGCGACCTCGCCCGCGTCCCCGGGGCGCTCCGCGGGGTTCTTGGCGAGCAGCCGGGTCACGAGCAGATCGAGCGGCGGCGGGATGTTCGGGCAGAACGTGCTCGGGCGCGGCGCGGCCTCGAAGAGCACCTTGGCGAGGACCGACAGCGGGTGCTGGGCGACGAACGGCGAGCGCCCGGTGAGGCACTCGAACAGGAGGCACCCGATCGAGTAGAGGTCGACGCGCGCGTCGACGTCGAGATCGCCGCGGACCCGCTCCGGCGCCATGTAGGCGGGCGTGCCGATCGCCGAGCCGGTGAGGGTGAGCTCGTAGGTCGCGTCCGCCTGGCGCGCGATGCCGAAGTCGATGAGCTTCGCGCTCCCGATGTCGCCGCGCGGCAGGAACACGTTCGTCGGCTTGAGGTCGCGGTGCACGATGCCGCGCGCGTGGACGGCGGCGAGCGCCTCGGCGACGCGGCCGACGAGCATCAGGCTGGCCTCGATCCCGAGCGGCCCGCGCGACAGCCGCGCGCCGAGGTCCTCGCCCTCGAGCCACTCCATGGCGAGGTAGTAGAGCCCGTCCGCCGTCACGCCGTGGTCGATGTACCGGGCGACGGCGGGGTGCTCGAGCTCCGCGAGCAGGCGCGCTTCCCGCTGGAAGCGCACGACGTGCTCCCGGCCCTGGTTGAAGATCACCTTGAGGGCCACCGCCTGGCCGCTCTGCCGGTCGACCGCCCGCCACACCGCGCCCATCCCGCCGGAGCCCGCGAGGCGTTCCAGCTGGAAGCGGTTGGCGAGGACGTGACCTGAATGCATGGCGAAAGTATCGGGGTGCGGAGCTTCGCGGTCCAGGCGACCGGCGCGCGCGTGGACCGCGATCCGTGGGCCCATCGCCCACGTCCATCGCGAGGATACCCATCCCGCGGCGCCTCTACGAGCCTCGACGGCCCCCGGAGCGCGGCGGCGTCGCGCAGCGCTCCTTCCCCTCCCCCCTTCCTCCCCCCTCCGCGGACACCCTCGCTGGATCTCGCCAGCGTGCCGGTCGACCGCGCGCGGGCCGGCGCGCGGCGGCGCCGCGGGCCGCCTGCGCAGGATCTCAGCTGGCGAGGCGCTCGAGCCGCGCGTCGACCTCTCGCTCGGCGTTCAGCCAGTCCTCAACGGGGTTGTTCCGGAAGCCGGCCCTCTCGGCATATCCATAGGCCACCTTGGCGATCAGGCGGTGCCGCTCCTCGCGCGACGGGCGCGGGGGCGGAGGCGCGGCCTTCGGGGCCTCGACGCGCGCGCGCTCGGCCGCGAGCTGCTCCACGGCCGGAGAGGGCCTCTCGACGGCGGCGGGGGCGGAGACCGCGCTGGCCGGCCGCGTCGCGGCGGCGGGGGCAGCGAGCGGGCTCGGGACCTTCGTGGTCTTCGTGCGGGCCGGGGTCTTGCGCTTCGAGCTCATCTCGTCGTCTCTCCTTTCGGGTACACGGGTCGACTAACCCAGGTCCGCGCGCACGCACAAATTTTGAGCACGTAGTTCTTCGGCGCCGGTCGCCCCCCTCGGGTTCTCCCTTCCCACACGACCTTGATCCGCGGTAGAGTGGTTGTCGCTGTCCGGGTGACATCATCCGGCATCTGTCAGTCACCGTCCTTCGTTGATCATTGTGGCCGGCCGCCCGCCAGCGTCCGTCGTCGTCCCCGGTAGCTCATCCCCGGCCGCCGCCTGCGCCGAGGGCAGCGCGGTGACGTCGACAACGGCAGACGCGCCGCTCGCCGTCTGCCCGCGAATTGCCACGAGTCGCTCACGAATCGAGGAGATGCGATGTGGAAGCAAGCGCAGCCCCTTCCCGGCGCACCGAACACCTCTGCTCCTTCGGTGGCGGGATGACGCGCGTCCTGTGGATCGAGGACGAGAGCGAGGTGCGCGTCGTCGGCGCGTCGGAGCGCTGGGCGCGCGCGATGGAGCGGCTGCGCGAGCTCTCGGAGCACGCGCGCGCGCCGCTGCTCATCGCGGGCGAGCCGGGCACGGGCAAGGAGCTCTGCGCGCGGCTGCTCCACGCGGCGAGCCCGCGCGCGGGCGGGCCGTTCGTGGCGGTGAGCGCGGCGCGCCTCCCGGCCGAGCGCCTGCGGGAGGAGCTCTTCGGCGTGGAGGCGGGGGCGGACGGGCGGCGCGCGGCGCGCCCCGGGCTGCTCGAGCTCGCCGACGGGGGCACGCTGTTCCTCGACGAGATCGGCGCGCTCCCGCTCGAGCTCCAGCCGCCGCTCCTCGGCGTGCTCGACGGCGCGCCGTTCCGCCGGATCGGCGGCGGGGAGGCGCTGGTCGCCGACGTGCGCGTCATCGCCGCCACGGCGCGCGATCTGGGCGCTCTCGTGGTGGAGGGCTCGTTCCACGAGGGGCTCCACCAGCGCGTCGGCGCGCTCGGGCTCTCGCTCCCGCCGCTGCGCGAGCGCGACGGCGACGTGCGCCGGCTGGCCGAGCTCTTCCTGGAGCGCCAGAGCGCCGCCGCCGGGCTCCCGCGGGGCGGGATCACCCCGCGCGCCCTCGCGCAGCTCGAGGCGTACCCCTGGCCGGGGAACGTCCGCGAGCTCCGGGGCGTGGTCGAGCGCGCGTCCCTCCTCGCCCGCGGCGCGCCGCTCGATCTCGAGCACCTGCCGCCCGAGATCGCCGCGGCGCCGCGGCCGGCCGCCGCGACGCCGCGCTCGGGCCCGCCGGGCGCGCTGCGGCCGTCGCCCCCGGCGCGGGGGAGCGCGTCGCTCGGGGAGGCCGTGCGCCGGCACATCCTCGCGGTCTACGCCGCGCAGGGCGGCAACGTCACCCGCACGGCGAGCGCGCTCGGGATCACGCGGGTCTCGCTCCGCCGTCACCTGCGCCAATACCTCGCCGCGGAGGCGCGCGACAAGGAGCCGCTCAGCAGCCGTTAGCGCCGCGTCGCGCGTTTCCACGCGCTTCGCCGCCCTCCTGAAAATTGGCGCTGTATCAATAACCCGCCCATGGATCGAAGGGGTCATTTCCTTCGTCCCGGACGCCCGCGCATTGACGCTGTCCGCGCGTTCGCGGACCATGAGGGGCTTCGTCGAACTGCCCGACGCCAGGGAGGATGCATGAGCCATCGCCTGAATCTGCTCTCTCCGGAGCTGCGCGCGAACCCGTATCCTTTTTATGCGGAGCTGCGCCGCTCCGCTCCTGTATGCCAGGTCGATCCGGGAGGTCTGTGGGCGCTCAGCCGTTACGACGACGTCGCCTTCGCCCTCAAGAACACCGAGCTGTTCTCGGCGCAGGGCGGCCGGGTCGGGGTGCTCCCGCCCTGGCTCGATCGCAATCCGATGGCCGACTCGTTGCTGCTCATGGATCCGCCGGAGCACACGAAGACGCGGGCCATCGTGACCCGCGCGTTCAGCGCGCGCGTGATCCCGCGGATCGAGCCCGTGCTGCGCGCGGTGACCCGGGAGTTCGTCGAGCGGCTGACGCCCGGGCGCGAGCTCGATTTCTACGCCGAGCTCGCGATGCCCCTCCCGGCGGCGGCCATCGCCGATCTCCTCGGCCTCGACCCGGCGCTGCGCGCCCATTTCCAGCGCTGGACCGCGGACTTCGTCGCCACCGCCGCGGCCACGCCGGAGATGAGGCCGGGCATCCGCGCCACCATCGTCGAGCTCGAGCGGTACCTCCTGGAGGTCATCGCGGCGCGGCGCGCCGCCCCGCGGGACGATCTCGTGAGCGACCTCCTCTCGACCCGGCTCGACGGCGTCGCGCTCACCGAGCGCGAGCTCGTGAGCTTCCTCTTCCTGCTGCTGGCCGCCGGGTTCGAGGCGACGACCCACCTGCTCGACGCCGCGCTGGTGCTCCTCATGGATCACCCCGAGGTGTACGCGCGGATCCGCGCGGACCCGGCGCTGATCCCGGCCTTCCTCGAGGAGGCGCTGCGGTTCGAGCCGCCGGCCCAGATCGCTTTGCGGCAGGCGAAGACCGATGTGGAGATCCGGGGCGTCGAGGTGCCGGCCGGCGCGTTCGTGGCGGCGCTCATCGGCTCGGCCAACCGCGACGAGCGGGTCTTCCCGGATCCGGATCGGTTCGATATCGACCGCGAGCGGCAGGTGGGGCTGTCGTTCGGCCACGGCGTCCACTTCTGCCTCGGCGCGGCGCTCGCGCGCGCCGAGGCGAAGATCGGGCTCGAGGTGCTGGCGTCCCTCCCGGGGCGGTTCGAGCGGACAGGGCGGGCGCCGGCGTGGAACCTCTCGCTGCTGATGCGAGGTCTGAAGGAGTGCTGGGTGCGGTACGTGCTTTGAGCCGCGCCCGGCGGTGCCCGACGGGGCGGTCGCGCACGAGCGAACGGCAGAGTCCGACGCAGGCTCGATCCCGAGCGGCCCGCGAAAAATAACCATGCGATCAAACCCGGTGTGTGGGGTGTAAACCACATTGTCTCCGGGCGGCTCCGCTATCGCATCGACGGGCTCGACGCTCGAGAGATGCTGCTCGATCCGGAGCGCCCTGGGCGCGTCGGCCCCGAGGTGGATGCATCAGGCCGCCCCCGATGATCCGGCGCGTATCTGCACGAATTTCCACCACAAAACCGGTTACCCCGGTTCTAGGATCGAACCCGCGCGCGCAACGGGACTGTACCTTGCACGGCGCTGCAGAGAGCGCTGCATGGACAAGCGATGGGGGGGGATAGAAAAGACTCTTGACTTTCCCCCCACGTATGTATGAATATCCTAATCCCTCTTGGCGGTCCGGGCCGTTCTCGGCCGGGCGGCGCAGTCGGTTGCAGGACCGCCGAGGGCCGACTCCGAGTGATGCTACTTGCCGGGGTTGCTTGCTTCTCGTCGCTGTTCGTCCGAGTCGTTCTTGCTTTCTCCGAGTGATGCCCGGCCCTATCGCACTCGGTACTCGGATGTGAGCAGCTGCCCGACAGACATCGTGATTGCCAGGCATGTGGTCGGCGCAGGCCCGCGGGAGCATTCGTGATCACCGGATCACGAGCACGCGGGCTGGAAAATGTTAACGCTAACCAAAGAATCGGAGGGCTCGCGGGCGTCTTGATGGTTCACAAATCCATCTCGACCACAAGACCGCGGCTCAACCGGTTCGATCATGGAGAAATCTTAAATGCGCATCGCTACCTTACTTGGCTACTTATCCGCTACGGTCGCATGCAGCCTGCTGGCGTGCAGCGTTGAGCAGATCGCGGACGACGAGGACGCCGCGCTCCTCGACTCCGCGTTGGACAGCTCGGACCGCTCGATGACGGCGAACGTCGCCGTCACGTCGGACTGGGGGAGCGGCTACTGCGCGAACGTGACGGTGAAGAACAACACCCGCAACCCGGGGACCACCGGCTGGAGCGTGGTGATCGGGCTCAACGGCTCGACGACGAACAACGTGTGGAACGCGAAGCCCTCGGGATCGAGCGGGCAGATCACCACCACGAACGTGGACCATAACGGAGCGGTGCCCATGGGCCGCTCGACGGAGTTCGGGTTCTGCGCGAACGGCACCGGGCGGCCTTCGATCGTCTCGGTCACCGGCAGCGGCGGCACGACCAGCGGCACGACCACATCCTCCTCGTCGAGCAGCAGCTCGAGCTCGACCACGAGCTCCTCGTCGAGCTCCTCGGCGACCACCGGCGTAGGCGGCGGCGGCGGCGCGGGCGGCGGCGGCGGCGCGGGCGGCGGCGGCGGCGCGGGCGGCGGCGGCGGCGCGGGCGGCGGCAGCACGTGCACGGCTGCCGACAACCAGTTCTGCTCCAATCAAACTGGCACCCATTGCGGCTACACCTTCGAATATTGGAAGGACACCGGGACCGGATGCCTGACCAACACGAACGATGGCTTCAACGTGACGTGGAGCAACATCAACAACCTGCTCGGCCGTAAAGGCATCAGGCCCGGCACGAAGAACACGGTCGTCAACTACACCGCCGACTACCGGCCGAACGGCAACTCGTACATGGGTGTCTATGGGTGGACCAAGGGCCCGCTCATCGAGTACTACATCGTCGACAGCTGGGGCAGCTGGCGTCCGCCGGGCGGCGAGGGGTTCATGGGTACCGTCACCAGCGATGGGGGCACCTATGACATCTACCGGACCCAGCGCGTCAATCAGCCTTCCATCGAGGGCAACACGACCTTCTATCAGTACTGGAGCGTCCGCAAGGACAAGCGCACGAGCGGCACCATCACCGTCGGCAACCACTTCGACGCATGGACGCGCCTGGGGATGAACCTGGGGAGCCTGTACGAGGTCTCGATGCTCGTCGAAGGGTATCAGAGCAGCGGCTCTGCCAACGTGCACTTCTCCATGAGATGAGCGCCGGGCCTTGAGCTCGGACTCCCTCTCCCTCACCGGGTTGGGCGCTCGCGATCACGAGCGCCTCCCGAACCAGCTCATCCACATCGGCCGGGCTCCCTGACACCCGAGCGCGATCACGGCGCCCGCCCCGTCGACCGGAGGTCTCCGGGGCGGGCGCGCCGTGATCGGGCTGCGGGGCGAGGGCTGCTGCGAGGGCCGCCAGGCCGCGTTCAGCTGTAAGGGACGTCCGATCTTCCCCTCGCGTCCCTGGCGCGCTCGCGGTCCTCTTCTCATCAATGGATCTTCGCCTCAGCGTTCTAGCGGAGGCGGTGCTCCACCCATCGTGGCGTCAGAAGACGTAGACGCTCTTGGGGATGAACGGCAGCGGGCTGAGGCCGCTCTCCGCCGAGATGGGGTACGGGTAGCCGAGGCAGTTCTCGTTCGGGAACATCGCGGCGCCGACGCCGTTGGTGTTGTAGGCCGAGTGCGCCCTTCCCTCCCAGCCGTGCTCCGGGAGGTTGACGCACGTGCCCACCTGCGGGTTCAGCGCCCGGACGTTGAAGATCTCCCCGCCGTAGCCCTCCTCCTCGAAGAGACAGAGGACGCCGTCGAACGGGCAGGGAACGGGGTCCTCCTCCTGCGCCGAGGCCACCTCGGGGAGCAGCAGGCCTGCCCCCGCGAGGAGGCCGACGCCGACCAGGGCACGCAAGCCCAGGGAGCGGGACGGAGTGAGACGACGCAGGTTCTGAACGTGCTCGAGCCAGTGCATGTGGTTTCCTCCTCCTGCCCACCCATGGGCAGGTACTACGGAGCCACCAGCACCGGAGGCCATTCACGCATTCCCGGCCTTCGACGGCCGTTATCAAACCGTGACAGGAAAGACACGCGGGATGTTCGGCGGGCGGGATCCGCGCCGCGCGCGGCGGCGCTCAAGGCCCAGCGTTCATTCCATCGAGAATTTTACATCGGCCTGCCCGCTGCTTTGATACCCTTCCACGGTCATCGAGACCTCGTACAGGCTCCCCAGGTTCATCCCGAGGCGCTGCCATGCGTTGAAGTGGTTGGCAACGGTGATGGTGCCGCTCGTGCGCTTCTCCTTGCGGACGCTCCAGAACTGATAGAAGGTCGCGGTGCCCTCGATGGAAGGCTGGTTCCTCCGCTCGGTCCGGTAGATGTCATAGGAGCCGCCGTCGCTGTCGACGGTACCCATGAACCCCTCTCCGCCCGGCGGACGCCAGGTGCCCCAGCTGTCGACGATGTAATACTCGATGAGCGGGCCCTTGGTCCACCCATAGACACACAGATACGAATTCCCGTTCGGGCGATAGTTGGCTTCGTAGGTGACGATCTGGTCCTTGGACCCGGGCCTCAGGCCTTTACGACCCAACAAGTTGTTGATGTTGTTCCAATCTACGCTGAAGCCATCACTCTTGTTGGTCAGGCATCCACTCCCCGAGTCCTTCCAGTACTCGTAGGTGTATCCGCAATGGGTGTTCGTCCCATTGTTGCAGACCTCCCTGTCGGGCTCCGTGCACGCCGCAGGCATGCCGCCGGTCGAGCTCGAGCTCGTGGTCGCGCCCGCGCTCGTGGTCGCGCCCGCGCTCGTGGTCGCGCCCGCGCCCCCGGTCCCGTCCGAGCCCCCGGCCCCGCTCGTCGTCGTCGTCGTCGCGCCGCTGCTGGTCGTGACGCCCGTGGTCGCGCTGCTCGACGCGTCCGAGCCCCCGGCCCCGCTCGTCGTCGTCGTCGTCGTCGTCGTCGTTACGCCGCTGCTCGTAACGCCGCCCGTGGTCACGCTCCCCGGCCCAGCCGAGCTGCCGCCCGACCCGGGATCCCCAGAGGAATCGTCCGACCCCGCGCAACCCACGACAGCGAACCCTAAAACCAAAGTGAAAGTTTGTAGTGAAGCTAGACGCACAGATCCTCCTTGGCTTGATGACGCTAATTCCCGGCAGCCGACTTTGTGATCACGGCTGGCACCAGCGCTTGGCGCCGCAACGACCCAGAGGGGCGTTCCAGCCGCCGATCCAGGGCCCGCTCTCAGGGCTCGACCTGGCCAAGCTGCGAACAAGGCCGCAAAACCGATTAAGGTTGGTTTACTAACAGTTACCGAGACGATCCGCCCGCGATCGACCGGATGGCATAAGGGGGTAGAAAAAGCAAAACGATTCGAGCGAGCCGCCTCGCTCCCGCGAGGCCTTCCCCAGCATAGCGCGCCCGTGCTACGGCGGCTGGAGATTGGAACGGCTGGGGACGATCCCGTGGGAACCCTCGTTGGCAGGGAGAACGGCTGGCTGCTCTCCGGACGAACGCGAGGCGCGCGCTGGTCGGCGAGCTCGGCGTGCCGCGCAGGGCGCCGCGCGCGCGGCGGACGACGCGTGAGCAGGAGGTCTTGACGATGATGACGCGGAGGGGTTCGAAGGAGCTTTGGGCGGTCCTCGTCGCGGCGCCGTGCGCGCTCGCGGCGGAGGCGGCGTCGGCGGCGACGTTGACCGTGGGCCCGGGGAAGACGCACGCGACACCCTGCCAGGCGATCGCGGCGGCGAGCGACGGCGACACGATCGAGATCGACGCGGCCGGCAGCTACGCCGGCGACGTCTGCGGCTGGTCGAAGGACGGGCTCACGTTGCGCGGCGTCGGTGGGCTCGCGAAGATCGACGCGGCGGGGAAGAGCTCGGGCGGCAAGGCGATCTGGGTCATTGCCGGGGACGACACGGTCGTCGAGAACATCGAGTTCACGGGCGCCGCGGTCCCGGATCAAAACGGCGCGGGCATCCGTCAGGAGGGCGCGAATCTCACGGTCCGCGGCTGCTTCTTCCACGACAACGAGAACGGCATCCTCGCGGGCGACAACGCGTCGAGCACGATCCTCGTCGAGCACACCGAGTTCGCGAGGAACGGCGCCGGCGACGGCCAGTCGCACAACCTCTACATCAACCACGTCGCCAAGCTGATCTTCCAGCACAACTACTCGCACGCCTCGAACGCCGGCCACCTGCTGAAGACGCGCGCGCTCGAGAACCACGTGCTCTACAACCGCCTCACGCAGGAGGACGGCACTGGCAGCTATGAGATCGACGTCCCGAGCGGCGGCCTGACGTTCATCATCGGCAATCTCGTCCAGCAGGGGCCGAGCACCGGCAACGGCTCCATCGTGGCGTATCGCCTCGAGTCGAGCGGGGCGAACGCGAACACCGAGCTCTTCGTCGTGAACAACACGTTCGTCAACGAGCGCCCGAACGGCGGCACGTTCCTCAACATCGACGCGAGCGCGGCCCCAGCGGTCGTCCGGAACAACATCTTCGCCGGTCCGGGAACGCTGACGAACCAGGGCGACGCGAGCCTCGGGGCGAACTTCCAGGGAGATCCGAGGTTCGTCGACCAGGCCGCGTTCGACTACCGGCTGCAGGACGGCTCGCCCTGCGTGGATCAGGGCGAGGCGCCGGGGATGGGCGGCGGGATCGATCTGACCCCCAAGTTCCACTACGTGCACCCGGCCGGCGCCACGGGGCGCACGACGGTCGGCACGATCGACATCGGCGCCTACGAGGTCGGCGGTGAGGGAGGCTCGGGCGGCAGCGGCGGCGGTGCCGCGAGCGGCAGCGGCGGTGCCGCGAGCGGCAGCGGCGGCGCCGGCGCGAGCGGAGGAGGCAGCGGCGCCAGCGGCGGAGGCACGGGCGCAAACGGAGGCGTTGGCGGAGGCGCGGGCGGAAGCGACGACGGAGGCGCCGGCGAGGATGGGAGCTGCGGGTGCCGGGTCGGCGGCGGCGGCGGCGCTCGGGGCTCGTTCGGCTGGATCGCGGGCCTCGTGATCGGCGCGGCCGTCGTGGCGCGCGGCGGCCGGCGCCGCCCGCCGGTCGGCGGTCAGCCGTTGCGCGACGGAACGTCCAGCCCGCGCACCACCGCCGGCCGCGCGACGAAGGCGTCGAGCACGCGCTTCACCTCCTTGAAGCCGTCGAATCCCACCAGCTCCCCCGCGCCGTAGAAGCCCACGAGGTTGCGCACCCACGGAAAGATCGCGACGTCGGCGATGGTGTAGTCATCGCCCAGCATCCACGCGCGCCCGCGCAGGTGGCGGTCGAGGACGCCCAGCAGCCGCTTCGACTCCGCGGTGTAGCGGTCGCGCGGCCGCTTGTCCTCGTAGTCCTTGCCGGCGAACTTGTGGAAGAAGCCGAGCTGGCCGAACATGGGGCCGATGCCGCCCATCTGGAACATCACCCACTGGATCGTCTCGTAGCGGCGCGCCGCGTCCTGCGGCAGCAGCTGCCCGCTCTTCTCCGCCAGATACAGCAGGATCGCGCCGGACTCGAACAGCGCGAGCGGCTTGCCGCCCGGGCCCTGCGGGTCGAGGATCGCCGGGATCTTGTTGTTCGGGTTGAGCGAGAGGAACTCTGGCGAGAGCTGGTCGTTCGTATCGAAGGAGACAAGGTGGGCCTCGTAGGGCAGGCCCATCTCCTCCAGCGCGATCGACACCTTCACGCCGTTGGGCGTGGCCAGCGAGTAAAGCTGGATGCGATCGGGATGCTGCGCAGGCCACTTGCGTGTGATGGGGTAGGAAGACAAATCGGTCATACGGGATCTCTTGTTGTTGGAAGCGCCGGTGTGAACCACGTCGGCCGGTTCGCGGCCGGGACGCGAGGCACTCTCGCGCCCGCGGGAGAGGAAATCGAAACGGTTCGGAGGCGTCAAGCCCCCGCCGAGGGACGCGCCCCGGCTTGACTCGCCGGGGGCGCGAGGCGAACGCCCGAGTACGGGGCGGAGCTCCGGCGGAACCGGCGCCTCACCGGTTGGCGACGCGACAGCATGGGCGGAGCGTCGCCTTTCTCCGCTCCGTTTGGGGCGATTCTCCGCGACGCATGCGCTGACACGCCTCCCGTGATCGGATACTCCTCGAGGCCATGTCGCGCCGCCGCAATGCCTTCGTGATGTCCGCTGTCTACGCCGCCATGCTCCTCGCCGTCCCGCTCGCGTGCGGGGACGATCAGGAGCTCGACGCCGGTCAGGGAAAGGGCACCGGCGGCGGCGGGGCGGCCGACGGCAGCGGCGGGCTCGGCGGCACCGGCGA
This sequence comes from Sorangium sp. So ce836, assembly GCF_028553905.1. Classification (NCBI taxonomy): domain Bacteria; kingdom Pseudomonadati; phylum Myxococcota; order Polyangiales; family Polyangiaceae; genus Sorangium; species Sorangium sp. So ce836. Next base: position 11,134,541 of record NZ_CP102233.1, read on the forward strand.
GGCCGGCGGCAGCGGCGGGCTCGGCGGCAACGGCGGGGCCGGCGGCAGCGGCGGGGCCGGCGGCAGCGGCGGCGCCACCTGGCAGGGCGATGTGCTCTGTCCGACCTCGTTCGCGTTCAACGCGCCCCCGGGCGCGACGGACGTCCGCGTCCCCGGCGAGTGGAACGGCTTCGATCTCGACACCGCCCCGGAGCTCCGCGAGGGCGGCGCACAGGGGCAGCTCGTGGCCACGGTCGATCTGCCGCCCGGGCTGCACGCCTACAAGATCACGTATCGATACGGCGGCGAGCTCGCGTGGGTGCTCGACCCGGCCGAGGGGCGCCGCAAGTACGTGGACGGGATCGAGAACTCCGCCGTCAAGGTCCCTGACTGCCGCCTTCCGGCGTTCTCGGTCGCCTCGAGCCAGGTGGCCCGCGCCGCCGCCGGAGAGGGCGCCTTCGAGGCGCGGCTCGCGTACCGGGACGGCATCGAGGGCGCGGGCCCGGACGCGGACGCGTTCGAGGCGATGCTGCAGGATCAGGACGGCGACGCGCGCCCGCTCACCGAGCAGGAGCTCTCGGTGGACGAGCGCGGCGACGTGCGGATCGACGTGCGGGGCCTCGACGACGGCAAGTACCGGATCACCCTGCGCGGGGCGACCCGGAGCGGCCGTGTCGGCGAGCCGCTCCGGCTCGTCTTCTGGGTCGAGGCCGAGCCGTTCTCCTGGGAAGACGCGCTCATCTACATGGTCGTCACCGATCGTTACCGCGACGGCGATCCGGCCCTGAACGCGCCCGCCACGCCGGGCGCCGATCCGCGGGGCGACTGGGCCGGCGGAGATCTCGAGGGGCTGCGGCGATCGATCGAGGACGGCACGCTCGACGCGCTGGGCGTGCGGGCCATCTGGCTCACGCCGTTCCAGGAGAACCCGGCCGGCGCGTACCCGGCGAGCGATGGAGTCCACCAGGTGACCGGATATCACGGGTACTGGCCCATCAAGGCGCGCGAGGTGGATCCGCGGCTCGGCGGGGCCGAGGCGCTGCGCGCGGTGGTGGCCGAGGCGCACCGCCACGGGATCCGCGTGCTCCAGGACTTCGTGGTGAACCACGTCCACGAAGCCCACGAGTACGTCGCGTCGCACCCGGACTGGTTCCGGACGGGGTGCGTCTGCGGCACGGACGGCTGCGACTGGACGTCGCACGCGCTCGACTGCATGTTTTCTGGCTATCTGCCCGACGTGAACCACACGGTGCCGGAGGCCAACGCCGCGTTCGTCTCGGATGCGGTCTACTGGCTCGACGAGTTCGATCTCGACGGGCTCCGGGTGGACGCCGTGAAGCACGTCGAGGAGATCGCGACGCGCAACCTCGCCGCGGAGGTCCGGGAGACGTTCGAGCCGGCCGGCACCCGTTACTTCCTGATGGGCGAGACGGCGATGGGCTGGAACGACTGCGCCGCGCCGTGCAACGACGAGAACTACGGGACCATCGCGAGGTACATCGGCCCTCAGGGGCTGGACGGCCAGTTCGATTTCGTCCTTTACCACGGGGTCTCGTACCGCACGTTCGCCTGGGGCGACCGGGGCATGCTGCACGCCGCGTACTGGGTCGAGGACGGGCAGAAGCGGTGGCCGGAGGGCGCGATCATGACGCCGTACATCGGCAGCCACGACACCGCCCGGTTCGCGACGCTGGCCGACTACCGGGGCCAGGACATCGCGCACGGCCGGGATGTCCCGGGCCGCCAGTGGTCGGACACCGCGGGGAGCCCGGGGTCGCCGGAGCCGTATGCCCGCGTGCGGCTCGCGATGGCGTGGCTGCTGGGCCTCCCCGGCGCGCCGCTGCTCTATTACGGCGACGAGTACGGCGAGTGGGGCGGCGTCGACCCGAACAACCGCAGCCTGTGGCGTCCGGAGGAGGAGCTCACGCCGGACGAGCGGGAGACGCTCGATTTCGTGCGCCAGCTCGGCGCCGCGCGCCGGGGCATCCCCGCGCTCCGCCGCGGCGCCTACGTGAACCTCACCGCCACGGAGGACACGCTGGTCTTCGGCCGCCGGCTCGCCGGGGGGAGGTCCGCGGTCGTGGCGCTGACGCGCGCGGCGACGGCGCAGCGCATCTCGGTCGAGGTGGCCGAGGCGCTCGGCCTGCCGGCCGGCACCGGGCTCACGGACGCGCTCGGCGGCGGGGCCGAGGTGGTCTCCGAGACCGGCATGCTCTCGATGAGCATCCCGCCGGGCGGGGCGGTGATCCTCGCGCCGTGATCCGTGCCTCCGGCGGGTGGCCCGGCGTTCCGCCGGCCGAGCTCACGCCGGTTCGCCCGCGCCGGCCCGGCCTTCGGGCGAGGGCGCCGGCGCCGCTCACGACGCCACGCGCACCAGCAGCTTGCCGAAGTTCTCGCCCTTGAGCAGCCCGATCAGCGCCTCGGGCGCCTTCTCCAGGCCGTCGACGATGTCCTCGCGGTACTTGATGCGACCTTCGCGGATCCAGCGGCTCGTCTCCTGGAGGAACTCGGGGCGCTGCTCGGCGAAGTCGCCGACGATGAAGCCGCGCAGCGAGAGGCGCTTCGCGAGCACCTGCTTCATCAGGCCCGGAAGGCGATCCGGCCCGGGGGGCGGCGCGGTGTCGTTGTAGTGCGCGATGAGGCCGCACACCGGCACGCGGGCGAAGGGGTTCAGGAGCGGCAGCACCGCCTCGAACACGGCGCCGCCGACGTTCTCGAAATACACGTCGATCCCGCCCGGGCAGGCCTCCTTCAGGCGCGCTGCCATGTCGGGGCTGCGGTGGTCGACGCAGGCGTCGAAGCCGAGCTCGCGCACCACGTAGTCGCACTTGCGCTGCCCGCCGGCGACGCCGATCGCGCGGCAGCCCTTGATCTTCGCGATCTGCCCCACGACCGAGCCCACCGCCCCGGAGGCCGCCGCGACCACCACCGTCTCGCCCGGCTTCGGCTGGCCGAGGTTGAGCAGCCCGGTGTAGGCCGTCATCCCCGGCATGCCCAGCACCCCGAGCGCCGTCGAGATCGGGCCGAGCGCTGGATCCACCTTGCGCAGGCCGCTCCCATCGGTGATCGCGTACGCCTGCCAACCGGTCCGCCCCTCGACGAGGTCTCCCGGCGACAGGCCGTCGACGCTCGACCGCAGCACCTCGCTCACGGTGCCCCCGACCATCACGTCGCCGATCTCGACCGGCGGCGCGTACGACGGGCCGGCGCTCATGCGGCCGCGCATGTACGGGTCCAGCGACAGATAGAGCGTGCGCAGCAGCGCGCGGCCCTCGCCGGGCTCGGCGAGCTCTTCCTCGATCAGCTTGAAATCGGACGGCTTGGGCTCGCCGACCGGCCGGGCGGCGAGGACGATCTTGCGGTTGCGCAGGGAGGTCATGGTCCGTCGATCCTGGCCGAACCGCGCGCGATTGCCAGAGCGCATCGGCGAGGCGCAGGGATCCGGCGAGCTCGGCGAGGCGCGGGGATCCGAGGAGCGGCGCTCGCGGCCGGCGGGCTGCCCCGCGGCGGCGGGCGGCGGGCGGCGAAGGACCTGAGGAATGCGCCGCGCCCGCGCTGTCCGATTGAGCTCCGCAGCCGTCGCGAGTATGCCGAGGCCGCACGATGCAGTCACTCAACGCGATCCAGCTGCCCGAGGAGCTCCGCGAGCCGCCCCCGCGCCCCTGGGCGGCGCTGCGGCACGCCCGGCACCAGCTGGCTGGCGTGGGCTACGCGTTGCTCGTCTGGGCGGGGCTCCTCGGGGTCGGCTCGCTCTACCGGCACATCGATCTCGTCGCGATGCTGCTCGCCTTCTCCTTCGCGGTCATGCCGTTCGTGCTCCTGTATCAGGTGCTGGGCAGCTACACCGCCTGCCGCCTGGCGCTGCGCGGCGCGCCGTCGGCCGCGCAGATCTACGAGGGCGTCGTCGTGACGAGGTTCGGGACGGTGAACGTCTGGCACGTCGTCGTCGCCGGCCAGCACGTGCGGATTCGCGCGGACGCGCCGCTCCTCAAGAGCATGGTGGTGCTCGTGACGCCGGAGACGACGAGGGGGAAGCGCAGAGTCGGCGTCTATCATCCCAAGATCGGCATCTGCACATCGCTCGTGTGAGCCGCGCGGGCCGCGCCGTTCGGGGGTGAGCGGCGCGCGCCGCGGGGCTCGGGCGGTGGGGCGCTCGCGGCGCCGTTGTGGCTGGCGGGCCGGCGTGAGACATTCGCTGGCATGCGAGCTGGGTGGGCTTTTCGCGTGCTGGCCGTGGTCGTCCTGGTGCTGGCTGTCGCGGGGTGGATGAGCGCGCTCGGCTGCGCGGGGGGGCGCGACCGCGCCGCCGCAGCGGCAGCGCAGGTGCAGCAGCGGTTCCCTGCGCAGGCCGCCGAGGTGCTGGGCGGCAGCGCGCTCGACGCGCCGTCGGTGAGGGACGGAGGCTTCGCGCTGGGCGCGGCTGGCCCGGCCGGGCGCGGGCCGCGGCTCCAGGCCGAGCTGCCGCGCGACGGCGGCGGCTGGGTGCGGCTCTCGGGCCTGGGCGGCTTCGAGGTGCGGGTGCGGGAGACCGGCGCCTCCGGCCCGGGGGCGATCGTGGACGGCGCGGTGATCTACGGCCGCGCTGGCGGCGCGTCGTTCTGGCGGGCGGCCGCCGGCGGCATCGAGGAATGGCTCACCGTGGAGCCCGGCGCCGCGCCGGCCGGCGCGCCCGCGGCCGTCTGGGAGGTGGACGGCGCGGCGCTGCGGCAGCGCGGCGAGGCCGTCGAGGTGGTGGACGCGGCGGGGGTGCCGCGGCTGCGCGTCACCGCGCCGCGAGCGTTCGCGGAGGGCGGACGGCCGGTCGCGGTGCGCCTCGAGGCGCGCGGGGCGGAGATCGCGCTGCTGGCCGAGGCGTCGGGGGAGCTCCTGCTCGTGGATCCGCTGTGGCGCCCCGTCGGGGCGATGGTCGAGCGGCGGGTCGGGGGGCACACGGCCACGCGGCTCGGCGGTGACGATGGGCGGGTGCTGGTCGTGGGCGGCTGGGGCGGCGAGGCCTATCTCGCGAGCGCGGAGCTGTTCGACCCGACGGACGAGAGCTGGGCGCCGGCACAGCCGATGAGCGGCCCGCGCCACGATCACGCCGCCCTGCTGCTGGACAGCGGGCGAGTCCTGGTCGTGGGCGGCTCCGACGGCTCGGGCACGCTGGCGAGCGCGGAGCTGTACGACCCGGCGGAGGACCGCTGGACACCGGCGCGGCCGATGAGCGACGCGCGCCAGGGCGCCACGGCGACGCGGCTCGACAGCGGGTTGATCCTCGTCGTGGGCGGCTGGAGAGACGGCACCCATCTCGCGAGCGCGGAGCTGTACGACCCACGGGAGGACACGTGGACCGCGGCGGCGCCCATGAGCACCGGACGCTACGGGCACACGGCGACGCTGCTCGGCAACGGGCGGGTCCTGGTCACGGGCGGCTACGACGGCTTGGACGCGGTGGAGAGCGCGGAGCTGTACGACCCGGCGGCGAACAGCTGGACGCCGGTGCAACCGATGAGCGCAGGGCGTCATCGGCACGCGGCGACGCTGCTCGATGACGGGCGGGTCCTGGTCACGGGCGGCGCCGAAATCTACTGGGGAGAGGAAGAAGAGGAGGAAGAAGAGGAGGCGAGAGAGGGCGAGTTCGCGAGCGCGGAGATCTACGATCCGGTGAGCGGCAGCTGGGCGCTGACGGCGCCGATGAGCTTCGGGCGCTCTCAGCACACGGCGACGTTGCTGGTGGACGGGCGGGTCCTCGTCGCGGGCGGCTCCACGGTCATGGGCGAGTCCGAGTGGTCCGGGTACCTGGCGAACGCGGAGATCTACAATCCGACGGCGGGGTCGTGGTCGAATGCGCCGGCGATGGCCGTGGGTCGCAGCGGTCATACCGCGACGCTGCTCCCGGGCGGCGGAGTGCTCGTGGCGGGCGGCAATCAGGGCGGTGATGCGAACGCCGAGGTCTACGACCCGTCGGGCGCGAGCCCGTGGTCGGAAGCAGCGCCGATGATCCGCTCGCACAACCGGCATACGGCAACGCTGCTGGCCGATGGGCGGGTCCTGGCCGCCGGCGGCTACGGGATCGACCACACCCCAATCGCGAGCGCGGAGATCTTCGACCCCATCGCGCGCACCTGGACGGAGGAAGCACCGATGCTCGCCGCGCGCCACGAGCACACGGCGACGCTCCTCGACGACGGGCGGGTCCTGGTCGCGGGCGGCGAAGGGTCCAGCTACGTCCCAATCGCGCACGCGGAGGTCTTCGACCCCAACGCGCGCACCTGGACGGTGGCAGCGCCGATGCTCACCGCGCGCTCCGAGCACACGGCGACGCTCCTCGACGACGGGCGGGTCCTGGTCGCGGGCGGCTACGGGGCCGACTACATCCCCATCGCGAGCACGGAGATCTTCGATCCCACGGCGGGCACCTGGACGGCGGCAGCACCGATGAACGCCGCGCGCAACCAGCACACGGCAACGCTCCTCGACGACGGGCGGGTCCTTGTCGCGGGCGGCTACGGGACCGACTATATCTCCAGCGCGAGCGCGGAGATCTTCGACCCCACGACGGGCACCTGGGCGGCGGCAGAACCGATGATCGCCGCGCGCTATCACCACACGGCGACGCTGCTCGACAACGGGCAAGTCCTGGTCGCCGGCGGCTACGGGGCCGAGTACGTCGACCTCTCGAGCGCGGAGGTGTACGACCCGGCGACCCATCGCTGGACGGCGCGGGCTCCCATGAGCACCAGGCGATACCTGCACACGGCAACGCGGCTCCTGGACGGGCGGGTCCTGGTCGCGGGCAAGGCCGTAACCGAGGGCCTCAGCGGCGCGAGCGCTGAGGTCTACGACCGGACCACGGACAGCTGGTCTCCGGCAGGGACGATGTACTCCGAGCGATTTGGCCACACAGCGACCCTGCTGCGCCAAGGCAAGATCCTGGTCGCCGGCGGTGAGGGCCCCGGCGGCATCCTCGCCAGCGCCGAGATCTACTCCCCCGTCCTCCCCGGCGCTCCCTGCGATGCCGACGCGGACTGCGCCGGCGACTCCTGCGTCGATGGCGTCTGCTGCGACGCCCCTTGCGCGGGCGCCTGCATGGCCTGCTCCGCCGCGAAGAAGGGCGCCGGCCCCGACGGCAAGTGCGGGCCCGTCCAGGCCGGCGCCGATCCGGACGGCGACTGCGCCGCGGCGCCGGTCACCACCTGCGGCGCCACCGGCTTCTGCGACGGCCGCGGCGCCTGCCAGCTGCAGGCGCAGGGCACCCGTTGCGGCGCGGCCTCGTGCAACGGCGCCACCGAGGTCGTCGAAGCCCCCCTCTGCGACGGGCTCGGCGTCTGCGCCAAGAGCGACACCCGGTCCTGCGGCGATTACCGCTGCGTCTCGGGCGCCTGCCTCGCGGGCTGCACCTTCGACACCCAGTGCGCCGAGGCCGCCTACTGCGCGGCGACCGGCGGCGACTGCCTGCCGAAGAAGCGCGACGGCGCCGCGTGCGCGCTCCCGAAGGAGTGCCTCAGCGGCCTGTGCCAAGCCGGCGTCTGCGCGCGCGACAGCGACGGTGACGGGGTCGCCGACCACGAGGACAACTGCCCTGAGGTCCCGAACACGTCCCAGGCCAACACCGATGGTGGCCTGTCCGCGGGCGACCCTCTCGGCGACGCCTGCGACGACGACGACGACGCCGACGGCCATCCCGACGCGGCGGACAACTGCCCCCTCATCCCGAACCCCAACCAGGCCGACGCCAACGGCGACGGGATCGGCGACGCCTGCGATTGCGCGAGCCCGCGCAAGGCCGACGGCAGCCCCTGCGACGACGGCAACGCCTGCACGCAGACCGATACTTGCCAGAACGGCGCCTGCATCGGCGGCAATCCCTTCGTCTGCCCGCAGCCCGACCTCGCCGTCTGCCGGGTCGCCGTCTGCGAGCGGGCCACCGGCAACTGCGGACAGCGCTACAAGCTCGATCGCGCGCCCTGTCCGGGCGGCGAGTGCATCGCCGGGGGCTGCTTGCTCGCGGACGGCTCCGGCGACGGCGGCGCGGGGGGCGACGGCGGCTCCGGCGGCGCCGGCGGAGATGGCGGCGCCGCCGCGTCGACCGGCGCCGGCGGCTCCAGCAGCGGCGCCGGCGGCTCCAGCGACGGCGGCTCCAGCGGCGACGGCGGTGCGCCGCCCAGGCCCGTCCCGGAGGGGAGCGGCCCGCCGCACCTGCACGGAAACGGCTGCGCCGCGGCGCCCGACACCGGCCCTGGCCCCTTCGGCTCGGCCGCGCCCTGGCTGCTCGCCGTGGCCCTGGCCGCCACGCGGCGGCGGCGCCCGGGCCGCGGTCCACACGCGATGCGGTCCCCTGCCCCCGGACCTACGGTTCAGACGTCGCGCTGATCTGCCCCTGAGGGCAATGGCATGAGGTCGGTGCCAGATTGCTGCCGGGCGCCCCGCGCGGGGCGCCCGCCTTCAGCCCCCCGCGGGGGCGTCCGCCGTCAGATCGCCGATTTCACGAGCCGCAGCCGCTTCTCGGCCTGTCCCCGCTCGCTCAGCCGGAGCTCCGACGCGGCGGGCGCGCGGCGCCGCACCGGCTGGTGCAGCCGGGCGCTCGCCAGGATGGCCTCGCACAGGTCGCCGAACTCGTAGCCTGCGGCCGCCGCGATCTTCGGCAGGAGGCTCGTCTGCGTCATGCCCGGCAGGGTGTTCACCTCGAGCACGTACTCGTTCTCTCCGCCGGTCACGAGCAGGTCCACGCGCACCGCGCCGGTGCACCCGAGCGCCTGGGCCGCCCGCTCCGCCAGGTTCAGGACCCCGCGGTACCGGGTCGGCGGGAGGCGCGCCGGCATGTGATATTCGGTCATCCCCGGCGTGTACTTGGCCTCGTAGTCGTAAAGCCCCTTCTTCGGGACGATCTCGATCGCGCCAAGGACCTTCCCGTCCAGGATCCCCACGTTGACCTCGGTCCCCGCCACGAACCGCTCCACGATGGCGGCGTCGTCGAACTCGAACGCCAGGGCGATCGCCGACCGGAGCTCCTCGAGCGACCCGGCCTTGGTCACCCCGAGGCTCGACCCCTCGCCGCGCGGCTTGACGATGACCGGAAACCCGAACGAGCCGTGGATCGCCTCGAGCTCATCGAGGTCCTGGTGCGCACCCACAGTGTAGTAGGGAGGCGTCGGCACGTTGTGCAGCCGGAACATCTCCTTGGCCTTGAGCTTGTCCATCGCGAGGGCGCTCGCGAGCACGCTGGACCCGGTGTACGGGATCTGGGCGAGCTCCAGGACGCCTTGCACGCACCCGTCCTCCCCGAGCCGCCCGTGCAGGGCCAGGAACGCCGCGTCGAGCCGCGCGCGCTGCAGGGTGGCGCAGAGCTCCGTGCCGAACCGATCCCCGAGCGTGATCCGGACGACATCGTACCCGCGCGCCTCGAGCGCCTCGGCGACGGCCGCGCCCGAGCGCAGGGACACCTCGCGCTCGCCCGACGAGCCGCCCATCACGACGCCGACCCGCCTCCGGACTTGCCGCTCCACCATCGAAGAACCTCCGTCGCCTTCTCGTGAGGACACCAACGCCACGCCAGCGCCTCCCGTTCCAGTCAAACTGCCGGAGAGGTGCCGCGCAAAAACCAAGCCAGCTGCTTTCAAGGCCAAAAAATCGGCGGCCTTGCAGCGGAGGGCGGTATTCCTGAGCTGTGGTTGAGGAAAACTGCGCCCGCCCGCCGTGTTCACCTGCCCACGGCGCGCTGACGCCCAACCCGGTATCAAGGCCGGCGGCGGAGGTCAACTAAACGGAGCGATCGCGCCGTCGGACGGCGGACGCGGCCGGGCCGTCTCGCGGGCCCCGCTCGCGGCGTGCTCGGGAGTCGCGGGGCTGCTCCGCGCGGCCCTCCGCGCCGGGGTGGCGCTGGCGCGTCGCGCGCTTCGCGCCCGACGACTCGCCACGAGCGGCACACCGGATCTTGGGAAGGTGGGCAGCACCTTCGCCGGCTCACGGCGCGGGCACCGGAGGAACGGAGGCACTCATGGGCACCGAGAAGGTCGACCTCACGAAGGAGAAGGAGACGCTCCTTGTCACCTTGTACTGCAAGGCGCTCGAGAGCCGCGCGAAGGACCCCATTGCCTGGTCCCCGGCGGGACCGCCGCCTCCGGTTTCTGCGTTCCGGCTTACGTTCGTTGCCCTCCCTGCTTACGTGTCTCCGTGCTGAATCGTTGGCGCGACTGCGCCGTCGGCTCGCGTGCTCGGATCGAGCGCCCGGCGCGCGGCGGCGCCGGCGCCGCCGTCAGCTCAGGTGTCTGTCGTCGTTCGAGTCGCCCGAGATAGTCTGATAATTCGCCACCATTCTCCGTAAGTGGCCGCAAAGGAGAACGGCCGCGAATCGGGCACGAAAGAGCGCTTTTCTGTCCCGCGGCCTTACACCCTTTGGTAGGCTCCCTCTCAGCCCATGCGGAGAGCTCTTGGCGCCTGTGGGTCAGGTTTGATCCTGCGGAGTTCCTCGGCTCGGTAGCGCTCGGTAGCGCTCGGTAGCGCTCGGTAGCAAAGGACACACCGCGGCGGCCTCATCCTAGGACCCCGAGCGTGCGCCCTCGAGGTGCCACGGTAGGATACCTGCGTGCTCGTTTCCGATCTCGTCGCCACTTCCGATCGTGTCGCCACGACCTCCAGCCGTCTCGAAAAGATCGGTGCGCTCGCCGATCTCCTGCGCCGCCTCTCGCCCGAGGAGGTGCGGATCGGCGTCGACTGGCTGGCCGGGCGGCTGCGTCAGGGCCGGATCGGGCTCGGGCCTGCGATGGTCACCGAGGCCCGCCGTGCTGGTCCGTCCGCCGTCGAGCCCGCGCTCACCCTGGGGGAGGCCGACGCGGTGTTCACGGAGGTCGCGCGCACCTCGGGCTCGGGGTCGGCGGCGCAGCGCCGCGCGGCGCTCGGCGGGCTCTTCGCGCGCGCCACCGAGCTCGAGCGCGACTTCTTCGCGCGGCTCCTCGTCGGCGAGCTCCGCCAGGGGGCGCTCGAGGCGGTCATGATCGAGGCGGTGGCGCGCGCCGCGGGGCTGCCGCCGGCCTCGCTGCGGCGCGCGGTCATGCTCGCCGGCGACGCGGCCGAGGTGGCCAAGGCCGCGCTGCTCGAGGGGGCGCCCGGCCTCCAGCGCTTCTCGCTGCAGCTGCTCCGCCCGGTGCAGCCGATGCTGGCGCAGGGGGCCGACGACGTCGCCTCGGCGCTCGGCGAGCTCCGCGCGGCGGCGCTGGAGTGGAAGCTCGACGGCGCGCGCGTGCAGGTGCACAAGGCCGGCGACGAGGTGCGCGTCTTCAGCCGCAGCCTGAACTCCGTCACCAAGGCGGTCCCGGAGGTCGTCGAGGCGGTGCGGGCGCTCCCGGTCCGCTCGATCGTGCTCGACGGCGAGGCGATCGCCTTCCGCGCGGACGGGGCGCCCCACCCGTTCCAGGTCACGATGCGCCGCTTCGGCCGCACGCTCGACGTGGCCGCGCTGCGCGCCGAGCTGCCGCTGCGCGCCCTGTTCTTCGACGTGCTGCACCTCGACGGCGAGGACCTGCTCGATCGGTCCGGCAGCGAGCGCGCCTCCGCGCTCCGGCAGGCGCTCGATCGGTCGCTGCGCGTCCCGCGCATCGAGCTGCCGACGGGGGCCGAGGCCGAGGCGTTCTTCGCCGACGCGCTCGCCCGCGGCCACGAGGGGGTGATGGCGAAGTCGCTCGCCGCGCCCTACGAGGCCGGCCGGCGCGGCAGCTCGTGGCTCAAGGTGAAGCGGGCGCACACCCTCGACCTCGTCGTGCTCGCGGTCGAGTGGGGCAGCGGCAGGCGCCGGGGGCTGCTCAGCAACCTGCACCTCGGCGCGCGCGATCCCGGCGCCGGCGGGTTCGTCATGCTGGGCAAGACGTTCAAGGGCATGACGGACGAGATGCTCGCATGGCAGACGCAGCGGTTCCTCGAGCTCGAGATCGCGCGCGACGCGTACACGGTGTATGTGCGGCCGGAGGTCGTCGTCGAGATTGCGTTCGACGGCGTGCAGGCGAGCCCGCAGTACCCGGGGGGGGTCGCGCTGCGGTTCGCGCGGGTGAAGCGGTACCGGCCTGACAAGGCGGCGGGGGAGGCCAGCACGATCGACGAGGTGAGGGCCATCCATGCGGGGGCGCTGGCGCATGAGGCGGCGGAGAGGAGGGAGGCGGGAGGAGGAGGAGAAGAGATGGGTGGGAGGGAGGGGGGAGAGGATGAGCGGAAGGTGAGAGGGGGGCGAGCACGGAATACGGGGGCGAAGTCGAGCACGAGCACGAAGACGGGAGACGGAGGACGGGAGACGGGGAACGGGTGATGGGGGGACGGAGGAAGCTTGATGACCGCCGTCCGCCTCAGAGCGGAAGGTGCGCGAGGAGGATGTCGCCCCAGCCTTCGCTCTTCAGGGCGCCGAAGCCGGTCTGCGCTTCTTCGTAGAAGCTCGTCACGATCGCGAGGTTCCCTTTCGCGTCGATCGCGGAGGCGCCCATGCCGAAGAACCCGTTTTGCGTGTCGCTGATCATCGTGCCGACCTCGACGATCCGCCGCTGCGCGACGAACGCGCCAGTGGTTGGCTCGTAGGTGGCCATGTAGCTTCCCCGCTCGTCCACCGTGCCGCCGCCGAGGTCGAAGGGCGCCCTGAGCGAGGCGATGAGCGCGACCCGGCCGTCGGGGGTGAACGAGAGGCTGGTCGAGACGACGCCGGCGGCCGGGAGCGGCTTCGCCCATCGGACCGCGCCGTCCTCGCCGGCGAGCTTCGCGAGGAACGCGCCGCCCGGTTCGCCGATCGGCCCCTCCCCGAGATCGGCGCCCACCGCGAACTGGCCGGCGATCAGCACGTCGCCGCGCTCGTCCACGAGCAGGGTCTGCGCCTTGTCGCCGAGGCCCATGCCGTGGTCCTCGGGCGCGCCGAAGTGCCTCGACCAGACGTGGGCGCCGTCCTCCCCCGAGTACTTCGCCACCCAGGCTTGATCGCCCCTCAGCCCGGTGATGGCGCCCCCGCCGAGATCGGCGCCGCCCGAGAAGTTCCCGGCGACGAGGATGTCGCCGTGCAGGTCCACGGCCACCCCGCCGATCGGGGCGAAGGACGAAGCGTATCCGGACAGGTGTCCCAGGTCCCTCGCGAAGCGGGCCGTCCCGTCGGCGGCGAACCTGGCGAGCGTGAGGCGACCCTCGGACTGGGCGGCGACGACGATGTCATCGTCGGGACCGGTGGCCACACGGCCTCCGAAATCGAAGCCGGCGCCGCCCAGGCGGTGCATCCAGCGCGGGGCGCCGGCCCGGTCGAGCGCGAGGACGAAGATGTCGTTTCGCTCCGGCTCATCCAGCGAGAGATCGCCGGCCTCGAGCGGTCCGCTCGAGATGTGGCCGACGACGGCGATGCCGTCGTTTGCGTCGACCGCGATCCCCGTGGCCGTCACCAGGCTGCCGCCGAAGCGGTGTACCCAGCGCAGGACGCCGTCGTCCGCGTACTTGGCGATGAAGAGGTCCTCGAAGCCGGCGAGCGGCGTCGCGCCCGCGCCGAAGTCGGCCGCTCCCCGCGAGCTGCCGGCCAGCACGACGTTCGCGCCGGAGTCGATCGCGAGGGCCATGGCGTCCTCCATGTCGGGCCCCGAGATCTGCCGGTGCCATGCCTCCTCTGCCGGAGGCGATCCCCCGCTCCCCCCCGCGCCCCCGCCCCCCACGGCGTCGCCGCCCGCGCCTCCGCCGGATCCCCACGATCCAGCGCTCGTGTTGCCGCTCGAGCTGGCGGCCGGCTCGGTCTCACGGATCTCCCTGCAGCCGGAGAGGATGATCGAAGGGCCGAGGATCAGCAGAGCAGAAGTGGTGATGCGCATGGTGAGACCTCCGCCGAACAGGCTATGTCCCCGCCGCAGCGTCGCCCCTTAATCCTCTCTTAAAGCGACTCGCGCGCTCCTCCGGGCCGTCACCCACCGCTATCCGCAGGCCCCCGGAGAGGGTGATCGTGGGGCGGGGCGGGGTGGGGGATGGGCCGATGTTTGAGGCAGAGACATGGCGCCTCCGGCGCCATGTCTCTGCCGAGTTCGGCGGGGCCCCCACCCCGCCCCGCCCCACGATCACCCTCTCCGGGGGCCGTCCAGCCGGCAACTGCCCCTACCGCCGCTTCCCCCCGCCCCTGCCCTCGCCCTCGCCCTCGCCCTCGCCCGTCCCCCCGCGCGCATCGCCCCCTCCCCTCGTGCCCGGCTCCACCGCGACGTAGTGGACGGGCAGCGCCGGATCCAGCGAGTACCCCTCTGCGTCTCTCCTTAGCCAGGGCTTCATCCCGAGCTTCCGCAGCTGGTTCATCGCCACGTAGATCCGGTTCGCCGCCGCCTCCGGCAAGATCCGCTCGCCCGGCCACCCCGCCTCCTGCAGCGCCGCGAGGGAGAGCCCCCGCCCCGGCGCACACCGCTGCTGCTCGGCCAGCGCGAGGAGCAGGCGCCGCGCCGCGTGGCGCTCGCGCAGATCGTGCCAGCCGCTGCCCGGCGGGCGGACGAAGCGCGCCCCCTCGGTCAGGAGGAGCTCGCGCTCGGCCCCCGCCCGCGCCTCGGCCAGGCCGCCCAGCGCGGCCAGGCTGCGCTCCAGGATCCGGAGCAGCAACCGCACGTCGTCCGAGCGGCTCGCGCTCGACGGCGCCCCCTCGCGGGCGCGCGCGATCCTGCGCCGCGCCGCGACCACGCGCGCCGCGGCCTCGTCGCCCTGCCCGGCGCGGCGCGCCGCCTGGGCGAGCGCGAGGTCGACGAAGCCCGACGCCACCCGCGCGAGCTCCACGTCGGGCTCGTCGCCGAGCTGCGCGAGCAGCCGCTCGGCGGGCTCGAGCGCGCGCCGCGCCTCGCCCACCTCGCCCACCGACGCGAGCGCCGCCCCGAGGCGGCAGAGCGCGATCGCCTCGGAGCGGCGATCCCCGACCTCGCGGAGCAGCGCCACGGCGCGGCCGTGGCAGGCGCGCGCGTCGGCGAGGCGGCCCTCCTCGTGGTGGAGCGCGCCGAGGTTGCCGAGCGTGATCGCGAGCAGCCGCAGGTCGCCCACCTCCCCGAGGATCGCGGCCGCGCGCTCGTAGCGCCGCCGCGCCAGCGCGGGCGCGCCGCGCTCCTGCTCGAGCAGGCCGGCGTTCGTCGAGAAGATCCCCTCCTGCCGGCCGTCGCCGATCTCCGCCGCGATCGCGATCGCCCGCTCGTAGTAGGCGGCGGCCTCGGCCTCGCGGCGCTCGTCGTGGTGGAGCGCCCCGAGGTTGCCGAGCGCGCGCCCCTCGGCGCGGCGGTCGCCGAGGGCGCGGTGGAGCGCGAGCGCCTGCTCGTAGTGGTCTCGCGCGCGCTCCATCTCGCGCCGGCCGTGGTGGAGCACGCCGAGGTCCGCGAGGATCCCGGAGAGGAGCGCCGCTTCGCCGAGCGCCGCCGCCTGCGCCCGGGCGCGCTCGAGGTCATCGAGCGCCGCCTCCGCCTGCCCCCGCAGCCGCCGCGCGCGCCCCCGCGCCGCGAGCGCGCGGGCCGCGACGCCCGGATCGGCCGCGAGCGCCTCGGCCGCGGCGAGCGCGCGGTCGAGCAGCTCGAGCTGCGCGCCGAACGGGCCGCGGGTGCTGAGCACCGGCTCGATGGCGGAGAGCGCCCGCAGCGCGCGCTCGGCCGCGGCGCGAGTCGCTGCGGCGGCGACCGCGTCCTCGACCGCGGCGCCGTCCCCGGCGCGGGGCGTCGCCGCCGCTGCGAGCGCGCCCTCGGCGACGGCGAGCAGCTCCTCCAGGTCGCCGGCGATGCGGTTGAGCGCGTCGAGCGCGCCGCGCCGCTCGAAATCCGCGGCGGCGGCCTCGCCGGCGGCCAGGTAGAACGCCGCGTGCCGCTCGGCCGCGGCGCCGCGCTCCCCGCGCTCGGCGAGCTTCTCGGCGGCGAGCTCCCGCACCGCCTCGTAGAGCGCGAAGCGCGTCGCCCCGTCGCTCCCCGGGGGCGCCGCGCGGAGCAGCGACTTGTCGCGCAGCGCCTCGATCCGGTCGACCGCGGCGGCGTCCGGCTCGGCGAGGACGGCCCCGGCCGCCGCGAGCGTGAACGGCCCCCGGAACACCGAGCAGCAGGCGAGCGCCCGTCGCTCGCGGTCGTCGAGGAGGTCCCACGACCACTCGATCGCGCTGCGCATCGTCGCCTGCCGCGCCTCCCTGCCGCGCGCCGCGCCCGCGAGCAGGTCGAGCCGGCTCCCGAGGCGCGCGAGCAGGCCGCGCACCCCGAGCACGCCCTCGCGCGCCGCCGCGAGCTCGATCGCGAGCGGGATGCCCTCGAGCCGCCGCACCAAGGCGGCGACGTCGGCGAGCCGCTCGTCGCCGGCCGGCGCGCCGCCGCGGTGGGCCGCGGCGCGGTCGAGGAAGAGGGCCACGGCTGCGCTGCGCTCGGCCGAGCCTTCGGCGGGGAGCGCGAGCGGGCCGAGCTCGCAGCCGATCTCCCCGGGCAGGCGGGTGCGCTCGCGCGACGTCGCGAGGAAGCGGACCTCGGGCGCCGCGCGCACCCACGCGTCGAGGGCGGGCGCTGCCTGCTCGAGCACGTGCTCCAGGTTGTCGAGCACGAAGAGCGCCGGCCCCTCGGTCGCGAGGGCGCGGCCGATCCGCTCGACGAGCGTCGCTTCCCGGCGCCCGGCCGCGACCTGCGCGCCGATCGCGCGCGCGACCGCGCCGCAGACGGCGCGCAGGTCGCGGCAGGCGGTGAGCTCGCAGAGCCACACGGCCTCGGCCGGCCGCGCCTCGTCCCAGCGGCTGGCGAGCTCCAGGGCGAGCCGCGTCTTGCCCATGCCGGCCGGCCCCCAGACGGTCACGAGCCGCTCGCCGCGGCGGAAGAGCTCGGCGATCGCGGCGAGCTCGCGTTCACGGCCGAGGAAGCGAGACGCGGGCACGGCGAGGTGCCGCCTGCGCGGCCGGGCTGCGTCGGCCATGGGCTGACTCTCGATCAGGCGGGAGCGGAACTCAACGCCGGAGCGGGAGGGCGGCGGGGGTGCGGCGGGAGCGGCGGCCGAGGCGCGGCGGCGGCTCAGGGTCGCCCGAGCGGTGTCACGAGCAGGTTCTTCCGTGCGCCCTCGAGCTCGACCTGCACCTCGATCCCGCGTCGATCGAGCACGGAGAGGGGCCGGAGCGGCGTCACCTGGGCGAAGCGGTCGCCGACGGCGCACCAGGTTCCCTGAAGCGCGGGCGACTCGGCGCCTTCGGGGGTGAAGACGACGGCGCCGGTGCGGCAGCCGCCGTCGTCTGCCGCGTAGAGGCCCTCGATGCTGTCGAGCGCCGCGGGGCGCGCGCGGAAGGCGAGCTCCGCGCCCTCGGGCGTGCGCAACCAGCCGGACTCGCCGCCGGGATCGGCGGTGGCCGTCCACCCGACGCTCTCGAGCGAGAACGCGCCGCTCGGGTCCTCGGGCCCCTCGAACCAGCGGGTCATGGTCGCGTAGCTGCTCGCGCCCCCGCAGACGTAGAGCGTGACGCCGCCCTCGCCGCGCACGACGGCGAGCACGGCGTCGGTGCCGTCGACCGCACCGACCGAGATCTCGGGCGGCGCGGGCTCGGGATCAGCGGCGCAGGCGGCGCAGAGCAGGGCGCCGAGCATCCCTGTTGCCAGCGCCAGCGCGCGGGCGCCCTTCATGTAGAGACCGATCCCTCCGGAGCGATGAACAGAACCCATGAGACCGGATGTTAATCGAAACCGGGTGCGGCGGGTGCGGGGCTCCGGGGCGGACACCGCCGGTTCCGTGCGCTCGAAGCCAAGGCGGAGCGGCGGGAGCGTTCGTGCTGTGGCCCTTCGGGCATTGACCGGCCAGGGGGGCTCTGGTAAGGTCGGCCACCATCTTCGAGTAGGTGGATCGGTCAATTGGGGAGGGGAAACCGATGAACCATCGGTGCGGCGTCTTGCTCGTCGTGCTTGCCTGCGGCTGCTCCATCGTGGATCCCAGCGATCGCGATGAGCTGAGAAACCGGATCGCGTCGCTGCCGCCAGATAGGATCGATTTCCTGACGAAGCTGAGCATGGACTCCGCGACGACCAAGTGGTTTCAGACCAGGGATAAGAATGATCAAGTCGGCAAGCTCCAATGCCGCTACCAGGCTGGCGGTCAGTGGACCAACTGGGCCGACCAGGAGCCGCCGTGTACGGTCGCCGACATCCTCGATATTCTTCTTGGAACACCTAAGAACATCACCTACGTGATGGCGAAGGATCTATGGCAATCCGTGGAGACTCAAGCCAGGAAGACCGACCTCTTGAACAGTCTGCCGATCCAGGGCGGAGCCACCGTGGAATGCCGCTTTGTGTGGGATTTCCGCTACGATCCCGACAAGCTGCCGGCCGAGATGACAGATCCTAGCGCGGTCGACTTCGACGATATCATGCAAGCCTTGATCGAGCTACCCGCACCGCCTCCTGGATGGGCGTTTCCCGAGCTCGTTCCGCTCCTCTGCCCGCTCGGCGCTGGGCCGGGCTGGGGATGCCCTCCCAACCCCACCGATCCGGCAGGCGGAGAGCCCACCAACCCGACGGGCGGTCAGCCGGGAGATCGGCCATGAGATGGTGGGCGAGGTTCCCCCCTGGAATGCTCAAGGTGCGTGAAGCGGGCTGCGGACAAGGTCTCTTCACGACAAAGGATCCGGCGACATGGAAATCGTACCTCCAGGATCTGGGCCAGCTATGCGCCGAAGCATGGGAAGGCGACCTGCCCGAGGAAGATCGTGCATGGGCGGAATCGCATCGCCCCAAATTCAGCCGATGGATCGATGATTCTGGGCACCTTGCTATTGGCCATAGATCGAACGCAGGCGCTGTCCGGGGCCCTGCTTTCAACGCGAGCCCCGCTCCACCCTGGCCCATGCTGCTGGAAGCCGTCAAAAGCGCATGTTTTACCAGGATCGAGATCTCCAAACAGATGCGCCCCGGCGCGAGCGAGCGTGCGGCGGAGGATCCGACGTCGCGTCTCCACAAGAGCTATCTCTGGCGGACGCTGACATCCGACGACACGGCCGAGCACCACCGGGTCGAGGCGCTCCGCGCGTTCCAGAGGGGTTTTCGCATAGGACGCCGTGGAAAACCGAGGACGCTGACGAGGCCTATCCCTCCGATGCTAAAGCCGCCCCGTTACTGGGGAGGAGCCGGGTTTCCTGAGTACCCCGGGCCGAGCGCAGCGCGCGAGCGTGCGATACGGGCCTTGCCGTTTCCGGCCACTCGAGAGGAGTTGTCGGAGCGCGAGCAGGAACTGCACGCGCTATATGCGATCGCTTGGCGGGAGGACGTGCCCGAGGAGGACCGCATCTGGGCAACGGCGTATCGTGAAGCTTGCATGATGTCGGTCAACAGCCGCCGGCGAGATGCCCTCGCGCAGAGCGCGTATGAAGGTTATCTCCAGAGCAGCGATGGACGCTTTGGCGGGGAGCTCGCTCGACCGTGGGGGAGCATGAGCCAGGACACCTCGGATCCATGGCGCTCTTTCGTGGATCGTGTCGAGGACGCCCCCGAGGGCGAGAGCGAGCCGGAGACGGCCGCGGCGGCAGTATGGGAATACTGGGACACGCTCTACCGAGAGGCGCCGTCGTGGGACAGCGACCCGGACCAGGCGCACTGGCTCGCGGCGCTCCGCGCTGCTCGAAGAAAGGCGCAGGCCGACGATGGTCCGCCGGAGATGGGCACGTAGCACGCTGACGGGGCAGTGCTTCGGGATGCTCGCGCTGTCGCTCGCATCCACGGGCGCCCGAGCGGAAGGGCTCGCGCCGCCGCGATGGGAGATCGGCGTCAAAGCCGCCTACGTCGTGCAGGGGGCCAGTGCTGCGCACGCGACGGGCGGCATCATGCCGTCGATCACCGGCTTGCGCCGATGGCCCATCCGCGAAGCCGTGGACATCGGCATCGGCGCCGACGTGGGGCTCTTCGGTCTGGGCGGCGACGCACGCTGGCTCGGCGTCCTTGGAGGGCCTGCGGCGGCCGTCCGGGCCATGCCGTTCCGCGCGCCCTTGTCGCTCGAGCTCACGGCCCGGCTCGACTTCGGGCGCATCCCTGTATGCAATGCGTGGGGGTTGTGCCTGCGGTATCTTGGATTATTCCCGGCGATAGAGGCCGGCGCAGCCTACCTGTCGACGCAGCACGTGGCGATCGTGGCGACGTGCTGCGTCCGCTTCGTTAATACACTCGCGTGGTCCGGTGTCAGCGTGGAGCCGGCAGCGGCGGGTCGGATCTTCTGGTAGATGTGAGCCCCTGACGGGCGGACGTCCCACCGACCCGGACGGCCAACCCGGAGAGACGATTGGTGATGCCTTCGATCGCGGATCCGAAGCCCCTCATACGCCGCAGCCTCTGCGAGGCGTCCCTCGGGCAGCGGCTGTTTTCGACCAGGGATCCCGAGACCTGGACGGCGCACTTCGAGGCTCTGGGCACGCTCTGCGCCGATGCATGGCTCGATGACCTGCCGGAGGCGGACCGCGCCTGGGCTGCTGCGCACCGCGA
Source organism: Sorangium sp. So ce836 (assembly GCF_028553905.1). Lineage (NCBI taxonomy): Bacteria > Pseudomonadati > Myxococcota > Polyangiales > Polyangiaceae > Sorangium > Sorangium sp. So ce836. The sequence continues at coordinate 11,154,919 of NZ_CP102233.1, forward strand.
GAGATTCAGGAGATGGATCGACGTTCCGCGGCCGAACGGCGCCGACCCGAGGTCCGGCGCAAGCGCTCTCCAGAGCGATCAGGTGCCCGTCCCCGGGGAGCTCACCCTCCCGTGGCCGATGCTGCTCGGCGCCGTCGAGAGCGCGTTCTTCGCGTCCGTCCGGGTCTTCGAGGTGCCACCTGCCCGCGAGCGCGAGCGCGCCGCGGCCGATGCGGCAGCGCGCCTCCATCGTTCCTATCTCTGGCGAACCCTGTCGTCCGACGCTGCGGCCGCGCCGCACCGTCCCGAGGCGCTCCGCGCCTTCCAGAGGGGGTTCGAGCTCGGGCGCGGCACGCCGAGCTCCAGGAGAATGCCCGTCCCTCCGATGCTGGAGCCGCCGTGGTACTGGGGGGCAGGTCTGCCGGAGTACCCTGGACCGATCGCCACACGCGAGCGCGCCCTCCGAACCATGCCGATCTCCGCCGGTGGGGCCGAGTGGCTGTCCCGCAACCGGGAGCTTCGCGCCCTGTACGCGAGCGCCTGGCGAGGCGACGTGCCGGAGGAGGACCGCGAATGGGCCCAGGTGGTTCGCGATTGCTGCACGACGCATGTCAATCGCCGCCGGCGGGACGCCATCGCGTGTACCGCTTATGAAAGCTATCTCCAGAGCAGCGGCGGGCTCTTCGACGGGGAGCCCGGCCGACCGTGGCCGCAGCTGACCCACGCCACCTCGGAATCCTGGCGAGCGTTCGCGGACCGCGTCGAGGACGCGCCCGAAGGCGAGGGCGAGCTCGCGACGGCCGAGGCGGCCGCGCGCGAGCTCTGGGAAACGCTCTATGCGAAGTTCCCGCCGTGGGACAGCGCCCCGGATCAGGCGCACTGGCTCGCCGCGGTCCGCGCAGCGCGCGCCAAGGCGCTGGCCGGCGACGCGCCGCCGGAGCAGGCGCGCTGGCCGCGGGAGAGCCCGCCCGTCTACTCGGCCCCGCTGCAGTCCGAGACGTGAAAGACCGCCGTCTCGAGGCGCGCCTTGGCGCCGTCGAAGAGCCGGACGAGGTCGCACGGCCCCGCCGCCACGTCGGCCTCGTACGGGTCGCCTTGCTGCTCCTCGACGATGATCTCGCACGCCCCCTGGTACAGCTTACCGTCGATCTCCGCGGACACATGGGGCAGACCGGCCTGGTTCACCAGGTCGAAGAACGAGAAGGCAACTCCCTCCTTCTGCACCGTCACGCTCAGCTCCGTCTGATTGCGCACGATGCACCCTCCTGCGACCTCGCCGCTCGCATCCACAACCCTCGTTCCGTTGCCGCCAGTGTCGAGCACCAGCTCTTCGCCATCCCGCGTGATGATCACCTTGCCCGAGACCTCGGGATGGGAGACGCATCCGCTGGCCGAGGAGCCAAGGGCAACCCAGAGCAGGGCCGAGAGCGCACCTGCGAGGGCAGCAGCGAGCTTCTCGCTCATTTCGTGCATCCGCCGTAGCCCTGAGGGAGCACCGTCGGCGGGTTACCCGCAGGCGTGCAGCACATCACATGCTCTTCGCCATCTTCCTCCACGTAGATCGCGTGGTCCGCGTATCCATCCCAGCAAATCTCCTCCACTTCGGTCGGGATGACGCAGAGGGTATACCCGTCCGGGATGTCCTCTCGGACAACGCCGGCGCAAGCACGCGCGAATGTCGGCGACTCCGGGGCGGTGGAAGAACCTTTTCTCCAACCTTCCCAGAGGACCTCGGTCGCTTCCGCGCAGCCTGGCGCCTCATTCTGCGTGCCGTCCCAGAGCCACACGGCCGGGTCTCCCTCGTGGGGGCCTGAGCCGGGGCAGTCGAGATCGGGGGCGCAACCTAGCCCAGCACTCACGCCGATGAACAGGAGCACGCATCGCATCGACAGAAGCCCTCCTAGTACAACGCAGGACCGCAGCTGACGTCGCCGGCCTCGCAATACGGCCGGCGCAGCTCGGCTTTCGCCGCCACGCCTGCTCGTCGCGAGAGCGCACCGCGCGGGCGGCCGTCCGCTTCCTTTGGGGGCGTCGGCTCCACAACCGGCGGCGGAGGCGAGCGCCGCCCCTCCGGCAGCGCCGAGACCTGCTGCGCCAGGGCTGCCGAGAGCTTCTCCGCGCGGAGCACGATCCGAGCCGGACGCGTCAAGAGCACATCCGCGCACAGCACAGCCATTGCGGCGACCGAAACGGCAATGCGACCGGCCAGCCTCCGGGGCGGCGTGTCGGCAGCGTTGCTCGGGGCCATCATCGGCGCTGGACCGGGTTCTCGGACGAGGGAGGGCGGGGGCGGCAGGACCAGCTCCTGCGCTTCGGGAGCCGTCCACGATGGCACGTCGAGAGAGGGGATCTCCAGCAGCTGAGGCTCATCGTCGTTCATCAGCGAAGCCGCCGGCTCGACCTCGGATGAACGGGCGTCCGGCTCTTCCGTCGCCGGCACCGACGAGCGCGGCCCCTCCAGATGGGAGCTGCGCAAGGTCGACGGCACGCCACCGGCGATCGAGGCTTGCTCCTCGCCGCTGCTCGGTTCCAGGTCCAGCGTGGGCCATGCCTCCACGAGGCCCTCGAGCACGGTGATGAAGTGGTCCACGTTCCTGTACCTGCGACGCGGATCCTCTTCCAAGGCCATCTCGATGGCGGCAGCGACAGCGCGCGGTGTACCGACCGGGATCACAGGCCTGTCCCGCTGCGCCCCGAGCGTACCGGGCTGACCGGCGTCGAGCGAGCGACGGCAAACGAGCTCATAGAGCAAGATCCCGAGTCCATAGACGTCGGCCCGTGGCCCCACCCGGTCGCCGCTCAGCAGCTCCGGAGGCGCCACCAGCGGCTCCCGCGCGGCCTCGTGCGGCTCGATCCGGAACAGCCGGACGAAGCCGAACTGGTTGATGCTGTAGTCCCGCTTCGACGTGATGAACACGCGATCCGGCCCGAGCGCCCCATGGCACCAGCCCAACGCGTGGCACCGCTGGATCGCGCTGGCGATATCGATCACCATCCGCAGCGCCGTGACGCCGAGATCCGCCCCACGTGTCGCGTCCTTGATGCTGATCCCGTGGCTTCGCCGGCACGCGACCCAGGCGGAGAGGCCGCCCGCGTCGCCGTAGAGCACGGGCTCGACCTGCGGCACCGCTCGCGCGATCTCCTGAAGGCGCTGAAGCTCGGAAGTGAAGGCCGTCCGGTCCATCGATTGGCCCTCGCGCAGGTGCAACCAGACGGTCGCGCCCTTTTCACCTACCTGTTGGGCGAGGAACGTGCGGACCATGCCATCGTGAACCTCGCTGAGGATCCGGTGGCCTTCCCAGATGGTACCGGGCTCTACCATGAGAAACGCACCTCCGCGCCAGCGCTGTGCGCGCGGATCTGGGCGCCGCTCGGGAGCATGGCAACCACGAGTGTCGCGGCCCCCAGCGCGGTACCTGCGACGAGGGCTGCCGTGCTGATGTGCTGCTGTACCTCGACGGCGTGCAACTCTTCCAGCAACTTCGGGTTTCCGGTCGAACGGGGCTTGCACATCTCGGCCTGGAGGGCGCTGTCCTCGAGCGATGCCACGATGTGCAGCACGATCCCGGACACCAGGAACGCCCCCGATGCCGCTGAGCCCGCGTAAAGAAGCCACGGCGCCGGCGGAGCCGCCGGTTGTGCCGGCGCGCCCGCCGGCCTCGCCGGCGGCGGCGCGGCCGGGCGGAGGCTCGCCGGCTCCGGGCTCAGGAGCACGGCTCGCGATTCTCCCGCGGTGACACGCACGGTGGAGCGCGCCTTCCGGCCGTCTGGCAGCGCCGCGGTCACCTCGTGCTGCCCCGGCTCGACGTAGGTCCGGCCGCTCTCGTCCACGATCCGGCCGTCCACGAGCACGGGCGCCGCCCCGGCGGGCGCGAACACGCGGAGCTCCGCCACCTGCCGGCGCGCCGCGGCCAGGTCCGCGTGCCGCGTGTCGTGGAGCCGCCGCTCCATGGCCGTGGCCGGCGGGCGCATCTCCTGCACACAGCGCGTGAGCTCCCCCGCCGCGTCCACCCAGCGGCCGAGGCGGCGGTCGAGCTGCCCGAGCTGGCAGATCGCCACCGTGGATCTCTCGAGTTCGTAGATCTGCGCCCACAGGTCGCGAGCGCGCGCGATATCGAGCCGATCGAGGGCCGCCTCCGCCTCCCTGACCAAGGCGGCCACGCGCGGCGACCGGGGTGGCGGCGGTGGTCGTGGCGGCGAGGCGGCGGCGGCCAGCGGGAGCGCGAGGAGGAACATCGTGACGGCCGCCGCCTTCGACCCACCGATGACCAGCGCAGAACGCAGCAAGCTTCACCTCGGCCCGACGCGAGGACTGAATGCCGCGCTGGCCCAGTCCGGCGCGGCATCCCTCTCTCCGCCCAGCCTCGGCCGGAGCGGCGTCCATTCCTCTCCTCGCGCAGAGGTGAGTTACCACGGGTCTCCTGGCGCTGTGAATCCCTGATGATCCAATTTGCTGACCAGGAACGCATTACAATTCGCAACCCAAAATTCTCATCGTCGGCGACTGGTGCGCTCGCCATCCTGACGAATGCGTAAGCGGGGTTGGCTGCGCCGTGACTCCGGTGCGCTCGAGCGCGAAGGCGCGCGCGGCCTCGGTGGAGCTCGACGCGAGCGCCACAAGGGGTGAGACACCGCGGCCGCGGGCGTCGAGGGGGGACGCCGGCGAGCCCGGGGCGGCCGAGCGCGACGAGATCCCCCGCCGATCACAGAGCACGACCGCGACGCCCTCCCGGGCTCGCGGCAGGTTGCATTCCGTCAACCCAGGACCGACACTCGGTGCGCCCCTGACCAAGGAGGGTTATCTCATGGGTTATCGCAATCTCAGCCCCCAGGCGATGGTCAACATCTCGGGCCCATGGCTCGATCCGAAGCAGGACCGGAAAATCTTCACGTCGCTGCCGCTGCTCGCGCCGCTGCTGCCCTCCGTCGAGGAGGCGCACGGCCGGATCCTCACCACGCAGCGGCTCGGCACCAGCCTCCAGCAGCAGGCCAAAGCGCTCATGGAGAAGGTCCTCGCGCTCGACGCAACCCACGATCGCAAGCTGCGCGGGGGGTACAACTACCTCGGCGCGCTCGCCGAGATGACCGACGATCCCGCGTTCGCCGCGGCGCTCCTCGACCTGCGCGATCGGCTCGCGCCGGCGGGGCTCAAGGCCGTCGCGCGGAGCTACGGCGACCAGGCCGGCGACGCCAAGCTGCTCCCGTCGCGGCTCAACGATGCGTCGGAGAAGCTGCTCAAGAAGCTGAAGACGCCCGAGGGGCCGCTCTCGCAGGTGGTGGACGCCTGGGTCGCCGCCGCGCTCGAGATCGAGAAGGTGGAGGCGCAACGCGAGCAGCTCGCGCTGAATACCCCGGCGAACACCGACGGCGCGACGCCGCGCGAGGTGCTGAACGCCCGCAATGGCTGGATCCGCGTGGTCCGGGCCATCGAGACGAACGTCGCCCTCGAGAAGGCGGCGACCGGAGAGATCACCGAACGCCTCCTCGGCCGGCTCCGCCGCGAGTCCGCCCGGGCCGACCGCCGCGGTCGCAAGGGCGGCGCCGAGGGCGCCGTCGAGCCCGCGCCGGCCGGCGACGCCGCGCCGCCCGCCGCCGGCGGCGACGACGACGATCCCTTCGACGGCGCCTGAGCCGAGCGCCCCTGGCCCCGCGCCGCGATGAATCCCCGCGGGGGACGACACGACGCAAGCCAGTAAGCCCGCTTGCTCGATCAGCTGCCCTCCACCGCATCAAAGCAAGCAATCTTACATAATCTACCGCGTGCCGGCGGGTGCGCGACAGTCCACTCGACCGAAATGGGTACCGGGGGGCAATTTTGGTGAGTTATCTTACTCCAAGGTGCCGCCGAGCAGCGACATCGAGTAAGAAGCCTTACGCCAAAACGCCTCCGGGAGGCGATCGCGTGGAAGAGAGCTTACGTCGATCCGCCCCCGGGCGGCGATCGCCGACAGTGGACTTGCGCCGAGCGCCGCCGGTCGGCGATCTCGCGTAAGCGCTCTTACGCCGATGCGCTTTCGAGCGGCGCTGGCCGGCGTTCGGGTCGCGCCGAGGCGCCGCCCGGCGCCGCCTGCCGCGCCCCCGCTGGGAGGCCGCCGCGCCCTGATTGTTCGTGCGGGCTACACGGTCAGAGCGCGGCGCGCCGGCTAATCAGCCTGCCCTCGGCGGGCTATTCATGACGTGCCGAACGACGGAGCGCTCGATCGATCGCCTGCCCCCGCAGAGCCCGTGGCAATGGTGATCGAGCGCTCCCATCACCTCGCGCCTCGGCCGACGCCATGCCGGTCCGCGGCGCCCTTTCGCCATGGAGACGATACGCATGAACACGCTCATGAAGTCCCTGATGGGTGGCGCGCTCTTGACGACGCAGGCGATGTCCGTGTCCGCATGCAGCAGCGACGACGCGAGCGCCGGCGACGGCAAGGGCCCCCTCTCCTTGCAGGTCTTCACGGCCGACGAGCCCGGCTTCAACGTCAACTCCACCCTGATCTCGGGCGAGCGCGACGCCATCCTCGTGGACGCGCAGTTCACCCGCAGCCAGGCGCGGCTCCTCTGCGACGCCATCGAGAAGACCGGCAAGCGGCTCAGCACCGTGTACATCACCCACGGGCATCCGGATCATCACTTCGGGCTCGAGATCATCCGCGAGCGGTTCCCCGACGCGTATGTGTTTCGTAGGAGATGGCAGTGGTCGCGAGATGGCGTGCGCCAATGGTGGATGAAACCGTCGTCTACCGCTTCTACCCGCGGGGAGTGCATAACATAAAATGCCGCCGGGCGGCGATCGCTGGCAGTCCGCGCTTGCGCCCGCCGGCGCGCGGCTCATCCCCCGCCGCCCTCGGCCGCGCGCGCCGCGGCCCACCCCTCGCGCGACGCGAGCTCGGCCACCCGCGCGCGGACCTCGTCGCGGATCTCCCGCACGCGCGCCACCGGCTTGCCCTTGGGATCCTCGAGGGGCCAGTCCTCACGGCGAAGCCCTGGAACCACGGGGCACGCCTCCCCGCATCCCATGGTGACGAGCAGCGTGGCCTGGCGCGCCAGCGCGTCGGTGAGCCGCTGGGGCTTCACGGCCGAGAGGTCGATCCCCTCCTCCGCCATCGCCGCGAGCACCTCGGGATGCACGCGCGGGCCGGGCTCGGTGCCGGCCGAGACGGCGCGCGCCTTTTCCGGGTCGGACAGGGCGTTGAACCACGCCGCGGCCATCTGGGAGCGGCCCGCGTTGTGAACGCAGGCAAAGAGCACGATATTCATTGAGCATCCTCCGGGAACGCGCGATCGACCACGCGCTCGGCGACCTCGGGCAGGGCGGGGACGAGCCAGCGGAATGCCAGCGTCGCCGCCGCCGCCCCTGCGAGCTGTGCGACGATGAACCCCGGCGCGTCGGCCGGGCGGATGCCGGCGAACGTGTCGCTCGCGGCCCTGGCGAGCGTCACGGCCGGGTTGGCGAACGACGTGGACGAGGTAAACCAATAGGCGGCCGTGATGTACGCGCCCACGGCGAAGGGAACCGACTCGGCCCGCCGCCGGACACTGCCCCGGATGACGGCGAGCAGCCCGAACGTCGCGACGAACTCGCTCGCCAGCTGGGCGAGCCCCGAGCGCTCGTGCTGCGACGCCGAGAAGAGGGCCTCTCCGAACATGACATGCGCCACGGCGACGCCCGCGAAGGCGCCGGCGACCTGGGCCAGGACATACGCGGGCACCTCGCGCCAGGAGAGCCCGCCCTGGCTCGCGTCGGCGAGCGTGACGGCCGGGTTGAAGTGCGCGCCGGAGATGGCCCCGAAGGTCAGGATCAAGGCGACCAGCGCGGCCCCCGTCGCGATCGTGTTCGCGAGCAGGGCGATCGCCACGTTCCCGCCGGCGAGGCGCTCGGCCATGATCCCGGACCCGACCACGGTCGCGAGCAGCAGGGCCGTCCCGAGCGCCTCGGCGACGGCCCTGCGGAGGAGATCAGCGCGCAGCGGCATCGCTCTGCTTGGATGGCACGCAGCACGACGGCGCGCAGCACGCGGCATCGGTCTTCGCGGGAATCGCGGGCTGGCTCCCCATCACGGCCGCTTCGCCCTTCACCACGAACACCTCCCAGGAGTTGCCGTCGGGGTCCTCGATCCAGACCTTGTCCTGCACCGCATAGCAACAGGCCGTGTCCTCCTCCGTGAACGTCCTGAGCTCCGCGGCCTCGAAGCGCCGCTTGGCCTCGAGCACGTCCGCCGTGCTCGCCACCTGGACGCCGAAGTGGCTCGCGTTGACGCCGGTGCGCGGCGCCTCCTGCATGGTGAGGTTCAACGAAGGCTCCTCGAGGTCGAACTTCGCATACCCGGGGCGGCGCTTGGTGGCGCGCACGCCAAAGGCCTTTTCATAGAACGCGACCGACGCGTCGATGTTGGAGACGTTGAGCGAGAGATGAGGCTTGAGGACATTCATCGCACACCTTCCTTCCACTTGCTTCCAAAAATTTCGAAATAGACGGGCAAAAAAAATTCAGCAGCACGACTTGCCGCGCTTGCAGCAGTCCTCCCACAGGTACTCCGTCAGCGCGCGGAGCGCCTCGTAGTCGGCGCTGTAGTAGTGAAACGTCCCTTCCCCGCGCGTCCTCAGCACGCCGGCGTCGACGAGCCGCTTGAGGTGATGGCTCAGGGTCGAGGCCGCCAGCCCGACATGCGCCTGGATGTCGCCCGCGGGGGCGCCCTCGATCCCGGCCTGCACCACGAAGCGCAGCACCGCGAGCCGCACCGGGTGACCGAGCGCGGCGAGCTGTTCGACGTGACGGTCGAGCTTCGACGGCACGCACTACTTCTAACATTATCGAAGTACGGCGCAAGCCCCTCGTCGAAGAAATCCGAGCCGGTGCCGCGTCCCCCGGGGGTCGTCCCTGCTCCCCGGAGAGAGGAAGGAACCACCGAGGCACAGAGGAACACGAAAAGCAGAGAGGAACCGAGAGGCCAAGAGCACCGCTCGAGAAATGGGTGGCGCGGCGGCCCTGTGTGTCCGTACAATGACGATTTCTTGAACTTTCAATGAGGCTGGCAGTGGAAAATAGCACCATCGTTCGACGGGCACGCTTCGCCGGGCTCCACCGGTCCCTCTCGCTCGCCCTCGTCACGCTGAGCGTCGCCTGCGGCCAGGCGCCGACCGAACCCGGCGATGGCGCCCCGGAGGCGATCCCGTCGCTGAGCGGGGATGTCGCGTTCTCCACGCCGAGCCAGACGTTCAGGGATCAGATCCAGGTGGAGATGTCCACCTCGGTCGCAGGGGCCGAGATCCGCTACACGCTCGACGGGCAGCTGCCGACCTCGGCCTCCACGCTGTACACGGGCGAGCCCGTGACCCTCACCGCCACGACGCAGGTCCGCGCGCAGGCGTTCGTGGGGGGCGACGCGCGCGGCGCGGTGAGCACGGGCATCTACATCGCGCGCACCGTCGACGCGACCTCCGACCTCCCCATCATGATCATCGACGGCTACGGCCAGGGCAAGCCGACCGACAAGGAGGTCTACTTCGACGCGGCGGTGATGATCTGGGAGCCGGTCAACGGCGTCGCCTCGATCGCCTCGCTGCCCACGATGGCGATGCGCGGGGGCTATCACGTGCGCGGCCAGTCCTCGATGAACTTCCCCCAGACACCGTACAAGCTCGAGCTGTGGGGCAACGACGACAAGGACCTCGACTACCCGATGCTCGGCATGCCCGCCGATTCGGACTGGGCGCTGATCCCCCCGTATTACGACCGCACGCTGATCCGCAATCCGTTCACCTACACCCTCGGCCGCGACATGGGCCTGGAGGCGCCGCGCAACGAGTTCGCCGAGGTCTATCTGAACTACGACGCGCGCGTCATCGGCGAAGCGGATTACCAGGGCATCTACTGGATCTCGGAGACCATCAAGAACAACAAGGCCCGCACCGATCTCAAGCAGCTCGAGGAGGAGGACCGCGACGCGCCCAAGATCAGCGGCGGCTACATCTTCAAGTTCGATCAGGCGGCCGCCGAGGAGCCGATGCTCACCTGCACCGGCTCGGATCCGCTCCCGTCGTTCGGAGGCTTCGGCGGCGGCGGCGGGCCGCGCCCCCGCGAGGGCGGCACGTGCTGGATCGATCTCGAGGTCGTGGATCCCGATCCCCTGAACGACGAGCAGGAGGCCTGGCTGACCCAATACATCCAGGAGTTCCACGACAGCCTCCATCAGGCGCCGATCGGCGACTACGCGGCGTACGTCGACGTGCCGTCGTTCATCGATTATCTGATCATCAGCGAGCTGACGCTCAACGTGGACGCTTACGTGCGGAGCGCCTTCTACCACAAGGATCGCGATCAGAAGCTCAAGGCCGGCCCGCTCTGGGACTACAACTTCGCGCTCGGCGGCGTGGGCGCCCAGAGCGCGACGCCGGCGTCGAACAACGACACAGGCTTCCGCTTCAACGGCACGAGGAACGTCAACAACTGGTACCAGAAGCTCACCGCGGATCCGGCCTTCATGGCGCAGGTGAAGGCGCGCTACACGGCGCTGCGTCAGACGCTCCTGTCGGAGGCCGCGATCGATCAGCGCATGGACGAGCTGAGCGCGCCGCTCGCGCAGGCGGCGGCCCGCGACCTCGCCAGGTGGCCGGTGTCGGACATCATCGCGTCGAGCGAGGGCTTCCTCGGCGGCCCCACCGCGCCGACGTGGGAGGGGCAGCTGCAGGTCATGCGCGACTTCCTGAAGGCCCGGCTCGCCTGGCTCGACGCCAACTTGCCGTGACGCGGCGCGAGCCGCCGCCGGCCGCCCGCCGCGGCCCAGGTCAGCCGAAGCGGTAGTGCTTGCGCACCGGGGAGCGGACCTCCCACGTGCAGCTCAGGCCGGCGGGGAACGTCACCAGATCCCCCGCCTGGATCCGCACCGGCGCGCCCCCGCCCGCCGGCGTCACGATCACGTCGCCCTCGAGCAGGTAACAGGTCTCCGGCTCGTCGTAGCGCCACGGGAAGGTCGACACCTCCTTCGTCCAGATGGGCCAGCCGCGCGCCCCGAGCTTCGCCAGCTGCTCCTCCGACGGACCGTGCTCCACCTTGATCGACTCCATGGCTCCTCGTCCTCGCTCGATGTGTCCCCGGGCCCCGCTCCCGCGGCGCCCTCCGCCGCGGCCGATGCTAGCAGCCCGACGCGTCCCGGCGGCACAGGTCGCGCGCCTCGCGCGCTATCGCCTCCATGCGCTCGAGGCTCACGAGCAGCGCCTCGGCGCCGTGGCCGGGCGCGGAGAGCAGCGCCTCCACCCGGTCGGCGAAGCCCTCGGGGCACCGCGGGAGCGCCCGCGTCCGCTGCAGCGCGCCCTTCTCGTTCGAGACGTAGCGCTCGTTCAGCGCGAACAGCGCCTGCACCAGGCAGGCGGCGGCGCGGAAGAGGCAGCCGCTCACGTACATCACGTCGCCGCGCCCCGCGGCCTTCTTCGCGGTGTCGATCGCGAAGCCGGCCTCCCACAGGAACCGATCGAGGAGCGCCCGCCGCAGGGCCGGCGGATACGGCGTCACGAGCGCCTTGAGCGGGGCGAGCACGCCCGCCGGATCGAAGAGCGGCCGGCAGTCGTGGATGTCGGCCAGGTAGTTGGAGCTGAAAAAGCCGTGCGGGTGCCCGGGCTGGTAGTCGCACGTCACCTGCCCCGCGCGGCATTCCTCGATCACGCGCCGCACGCGGGCGAGATCCCGGTACAGCCAGTCGACGCGGTGCCCCTCGATCTCGAGCCACGCGCCCCCGTTGATCCACGGTCCCCACGCGCCGATCGGCGTCACCACGTCCCCGGGGTCCGCCGCGACGAGCTCCCGCGCGAGCGGCGCCACGGCGCCCTCGGCGCCACCCGCGCAGAGCTCCCGCGCGAGCGCGCGCAGCGCCGGGAGATCGGGCGGGCGCTCCGGCTCGTAATAGATGCCGAGATCGAGATCCGAGTCCGGGTGGCCGGCGCCGCGGGCGCGCGAGCCGCCCAGCACGACCGCCGTAACGCCCGGGACCGCGCCGAGCCGCGCCGCAACGCGCGCCGCAACGTCCAGTGCCTCGCTCACGTCCACACCGCCTCCTGCCGCTCCCCGCGGCGCGCCGAGCGTACCATCAGGATGCGCCCGGGCGCCCGGACACCGGACGGGCGCCGCCGCGCCGCGCCCCCGCCGCACCCCGCCCCGCCCGCTGTGCCTGCGCCCGCCGTTCTGCTAAACGGCATCGCGTGCCCGACCTGATCGTCCACCCGGCAGAGCGGCCGCTCATCGGGAGCGTGCCAGTCCCCGCGGACAAGAGCATCGCCCACAGGGCGCTCCTCCTGGCGGGGCTCGCCACCGGGCAGAGCCGCGTCCGCTGCGGGACGCTCGGCGGCGACGTCCGCTCGACCGTCGACGCGCTGCGCGCCCTGGGCGTCCGCGTCGAGGAGCCGTCGCCGGGCGACCTCGTCGTGAGCGGCGCCGGGCTCTCCGGCCTCCGCGCCCCCGGCGGGCCCATCGACTGCGGCAACTCCGGGACCACCATGCGGCTCCTCTCGGGCATCCTCGTCGCCCAGCGCTTCGCCGCCCGCCTCGTCGGCGACGCGTCCCTCTCGCGCCGCCCCATGGAGCGCGTCGCGAAGCCGCTCCGCCTCCGCGGCGGGCGCATCGAGGGGCAGCTCGACCCGCGCACGATCGGCGAGATCACCGCGCCGCTCGACGTCGGTCCGCTCCCCGAGCCGCACGTGCTCTCGTCCATCGAGTACGACCTCCCCGTCCCGTGCGACCAGGTGAAGAGCGCCCTCCTCTTCTCCGGCCTCTTCGCCGACGGCCCCACCTTCGTGCGCGAGCCGATCGTCTCGCGCGATCACACCGAGCGCATGCTCACCGCGCTCGGCGTCCCGGTCGACTCGGTCGGCGCGATGGTCTGCCTCGACGCGGCCCGCTTCTCCGGCGATCTGCCGGCGTTCGACGTCGACGTGCCCGGCGACCTCTCCGCCGCCGCGTTCCTCCTCGCCGCCGCGGAGCTCGTGCCGGGGAGCCGCGTGACCGCGCGCCGCGTCGGCCTCAACCCGACGCGCACCGGCCTGCTCGAGGTGCTGCGCGACATGGACAGCAGCGTCGCCGTCGAGATCAAGGGGGAGGCCCTCGGCGAGCCGACCGGCGATCTCCACATCGCCTCCGGGTCCGGCCTGCGCGGCGGGCGCGCGGGCGGCGAGCTCGCCGCGCGCGCCCTCGACGAGCTGCCCGTCCTGCTCGGCCTCGCCGCGCGGGCGCGCGGCGTCACCGAGGTGTTCGACGCGCGGGAGCTGCGCGCGCAGGAGACCGACCGGATCGCGGCGATGGCGTCCGTGCTCGGCGCCTTCGGCCTGCGCTGCGAGGAGCGCACCGACGGGCTCCTCGTCGAGGGCAGGCCCGACCGGCCGCTCGACGCGGCCGACGTCGACAGCCGCGGCGACCACCGCATCGCGATGACGGCCGCCGTGCTCGGGCTCGCCGCGCGCGGGCCGACGCGCGTGCGCGACGCGGGCTGCATCGCGACGAGCTTCCCCCTCTTCGTCGGGACGCTCCGCGCCCTGGGCGCGCGCATCGAGGTCGAGGGCGCCCGCGCCGCGTGAGCGGGCGAGCGGGCGAGCGAGGAGGAGCGCAGGTGACCGAACGGCAGAGACAGGACGACGCACGCCACCTCCCGGGCCAGGGCGAGCTCCGGCGGCTGCGCGTCGCCATCGACGGGCCGGCCGGCGCCGGCAAGGGCACGGTCGCGCGGGGGCTCGCCGAGCGGCTCGGCTACCTCCTCGTCGACACCGGCGCGATCTACCGCGTCGTCGCGCTCGCGGCCCACCGCGTGGGCCTCGTGTGGGACGAGAGCGGCGCGATCGGCGCCCTCGCCGAGGATCTCGCGAGCGGCGGGCGCATCACGCTGGAGCGCGGCGCGCCGCCCGACTCCACCGACGCCGTCGCCGCGCACGCCGACGCCGTCGCCGCGCACGCCGCGCCGGAAGGCGGGCCGCCGCACTCGAGCGTGGGCGGCAGCGGCATGCGTGTGCTGCTCGACGGCGAGGACGTCTCCAGCGCGATCCGCGCCCCCGAGATCAGCCTCGGCGCGAGCCGGGTCTCGGCCATCCCCGCGGTGCGCAAGGCGCTGCTCGCGATGCAGCGGCAGGCCGGCGCCGGCGGCGGGGTCGTGCTCGAGGGGCGCGACATCGGCACCGTGGTGTTCCCCGACGCCGAGGTGAAGTTCTTCCTCACCGCGCCGGCCGAGATCCGCGCGAAGCGGCGGTACGACGAGCTCGTCGCGCGCGGCATCTCCGTCAGCTTCGAGGCGACGCTCTCCGACGTGCTCCGCCGCGACAAGGCCGACAGCGAGCGCGCCGTCGCGCCGCTCCGCAAGGCCGACGACGCGATCCTGGTCGACTCCGGGCACCTGAGCCCGCAGGAGATCGTCGACGAGATGGCGTCCCTCGTGGAGATCCGTGCGCGCGGCGCGTGACGCCCGCGCCGCCGCCGCAGCCGTCGTCGCCGCCGTGATCGCGCTCGCGCTCCCGGCCTGCGGGGGCGCGGCGCCGCGGGCCGAGGCGCAGCGCGCGAGGATCCCGGACGGCCCGCGGATCGTCCGGCGCATCGAGCCCGCCGATCTGCTCCCGGCCGATCTCGATCTCGTGGTGCGCGTCGACGTCGCCCGCATGCGCGCCGGCCTCGGCCAGGCGGCCGCGGACGAGCTCGCGCGGCGCGCGCTCGACGAGGCGCCCGACGAGGCGCTCGAGCGCGCCCTCCGGCGCGCCGACGTCGTCTGGCTCGGCCTGCGGCTCGCCGATCTCGAGGAGGGCGACCGCGTCGTCGTCCTGGAGGGCCGCATGGCCGGGCTCGCGCCCGATCCCGACCGCTGGGCGCCGTCGCCCGTGGCAGAGGGCGTGCAGGGCGGCGTCGCCGTCTTCGACCGCCGCGGCGACGGCGTCGCCGCGCGCGCCGACACGGCGCGGATCGTCGCGCTCGGCGATCGCGCCGTCGCGCTCGTGTCCGCGGCCGAGGTGAGCAGCGTCGCGCGCGTCCTCCGCGACGGCCCGGACGAGCGCCGCGGCGACCCGGCCGCCGAGGGGCTCGTGAGCCTCGACCTGCGCGCGCGCCGGCTCCCCGCCTCGCTCGCGCGCCGCTTCCCGTCGGCCTTCGCGCTCGTCGCCGGCGTCGAGCGCGTCCGCGCCGTGGCGTCCCTCGCCGACGAGGGGGTGCGCCTCGACGCCGAGATCGTCGGCGTCGACCCGGCCGGCGCCGGGCGCGCACGGCGGTTCCTCGAGGTGCTGCGCGACAACGTCGAGGATGTGCGTTACGCAGAGCTGATGAAGGCGCTCTCGATCGAGCAGGTGGAGCGCACCGTGCGGCTCCGCTGGCTCTTCCCGGCGCCCCTCGTGCTCGCCCTGCTGTCCCGGGGCTCCCCCGGCTGAACCGATGCCCGACACCCTGATCGAAGAGCCGATCCGACCGACCGTGATCGACGACGCCGCGGCGCCCGCGCCGGCCCCGGGGGCCGACCCCGCCGAGGCGCCCCCCGCGCAGCCCGACGGCGGCGCCGCCCCGCCG
Source organism: Sorangium sp. So ce836 (assembly GCF_028553905.1). Classification (NCBI taxonomy): domain Bacteria; kingdom Pseudomonadati; phylum Myxococcota; order Polyangiales; family Polyangiaceae; genus Sorangium; species Sorangium sp. So ce836. Next base: position 11,170,406 of record NZ_CP102233.1, read on the forward strand.
CGCCCCGGCCGGCCGCGGGGGGCCGCGTGCCTCGCCGCGGCGATCGCCGGCGTCGCGCTGCTCGCCGGCGTCGCGCTCGGCGTCTACTTCCTCTTCTGGCGCTACGAGCCGACGGCCCGGCGCCACATCCCGGGCGACGCGAACATCGTGGTCCGCCTCGAGACCGCGGAGCTCGCGCTCTTCGGGCCCGTGCGCCAGCACTTCCTGCCGCTGGTCGAGGAGGCGCCCTCGGGCGCGTCGCGGCGAGCGCGCATCGAGGCGGCCACCGGCGTCGACGTCCTCTCGGACGTGCGCGAGATCGTGATCGCCTCGACCGACGCCGCGAGCTGGGTCGCGCTCGCGGGCGGGCGCATGCCGAAGGGCCGGTTCGTCGCCGGCATGGAGAAGGTCGCCCGCGAGGAGGGCTGGTCCGACGTCCGCCGCGAGGGCGAGCTCCTGCTCGTCGGCGCCGGCGGCCCGCGCCCGCGGGCCGTGATCGGGCAGGCCGACGACGGCACGCTCGTCCTCGGCACGGACGTCGAGATCGTGAAGGCCGCGCTGCCCGCGTCGGACGAGTGGCAGCGCCTCGATCTGCCCGAGCAGGGCGCCGTCGCCTTCGCGCTCACGGGCGCCGCTTGGTCGGGCGCCGCGGGCGCGGTCTCGCCGCTGCTCCCGCGGGCCGGCGCACTGTTCCGGCGCATCGATCACGCCTCGGGCACGCTCACGCTCGGCGCGGAGCCCGCGCTCGCGACGCGCCTCGCGCCCGTCTCGGGCGACACCGCCGCGGCGCTCGCCGGGGACGCCCAGGCGTTCCTCGGCAGCCTCAAGCTCGCGCTCGCGCTGCTCCCCGACGTCGCCGGCGCCGGGGCCGCGATCGACGGCGCCCAGGCCGAAGCGCAGGGCGATCGCGTCGAGATCCGGACGAAATGGCCGGTCGAGGGCCTCGATCGCGCCTGCTCCGCGCTCGCACAGCGGGCGCTGTCCGCCTCGAGCGCCGCCGGCAGCGCCCCGCGCGCCGCGCCCTGACGATCGCGCCGCTTTGATCCGGCGGGCTCGACGGTTCTCAGGGAAACGACAAAAACCCGCCGTGGCTCGGTCGTTGCATTGACAGAGGCCCCTCCTCAGACTACAGGCTCGCCTCTCCCGAGGGGCCGGGTGCATCGGTACGCGTGTGCCTGCCCCTCCGCCGCTCGTGCGTGGCACCAAGGGTCCACGCCTACGCCCGCGCGGCGAATCCCAGGGAAGGAAAGGAAACAAGAACGAACAACATGACTAGTAACATCCATATGGAGGCAGGCTCGTCCGGGGCGAGCATGGAGAGCTTTGCCGCGCTCTTCGAACAGAGCGTGGAAGGGGGCGATTTCGCGCGTGAAGGAGAGATCATCTCCGGCACCGTGGTCGCAGTGAACCGCGACTCCGTCGTGGTCGACATCGGCGGCAAGAGCGAGGGCGTCATCGCGCTGCGCGAGTTCGCGGACGCCGCGGGCCAGGCCGCCGTCAAGGCGGGCGACAAGGTCGACGTCTACATCGAGAGCCGCGAGAACGACGACGGCCTCGTCACCTTGTCGAAGGAGAAGGCCGACAAGATGAAGGTCTGGGATGAGATCTCGAACGCCTGCGAGGCGGACGAGCTCATCGAGGGCACGATCAGCCAGCGCGTGAAGGGCGGCCTCTCGGTCACCATCCGCGGCGGCGTGAAGGCCTTCCTCCCGGGCTCGCAGGTCGACCTCCGCCCGATCCGCAACTTGGACAAGCTGATCGGCCAGACCTACAAGTTCAAGGTCATCAAGTTCAACAAGAAGCGCGGCAACATCGTGCTCTCGCGGCGCGTGCTCCTCGAGCGCGAGCGCGACGAGATGAAGGCCAAGACGCTCGAGACGTTGACCGAGGGGATGACCGTCAAGGGGACCATCAAGAACATCACCGAGTACGGCGCGTTCGTCGACCTCGGCGGCATCGATGGCCTCCTGCACATCACGGACATGTCGTGGGGCCGCGTGAACCACCCGAGCGAGGTGTTCCAGGTCGGCGACGAGGTCCTCGTGAAGGTCCTCAAGTACAACGCCGACACCGAGCGCGTCTCCCTGGGCCTCAAGCAGACCCAGGAGGACCCCTGGAACCACGCCGAGGAGGCCTACCCCGCGGGCAAGAAGGTCCGGGGCAAGGTCATGTCGATCACCGACTACGGCGCGTTCGTCGAGCTGGAGCCGGGCGTCGAGGGCCTCATCCACGTGAGCGAGATGAGCTGGACCAAGAAGGTCAAGCACCCGTCGAAGCTGCTCGAGGTGGGCCAGGAGCTCGAGTGCCAGGTGCTCGAGGTGGACGCGCGCGCGAAGCGCATCAGCCTCGGCCTCAAGCAGCTGGAGCCGGATCCGTGGATGCTCTTCACGGACAAGTACCACCCCGGCGACAAGATCGCGGGCAAGGTCCGGTCGCTCACCGACTACGGCGTCTTCGTCGGGATCGAGGAGGGCGTCGACGGCATGGTCCACAAGAGCGACCTCTCGTGGTCGGTGCGCGTCAACAACCCGAGCGACCTGTACCACAAGGGCGACGACGTCGAGGCGATCATCCTCTCGATCAACCACGACGAGAAGAAGGTCTCCCTCGGCATCAAGCAGCTCTGGGACGACCCGTGGCCGACCATGCTGCAGGAGTACCCGCCCGGCCGCGTCATCGAGGACGCCCAGGTGGTGAGCATCGTCGACTACGGCGTGTTCGTGCGGCTGCGCGAGGGCGTCGAGGGCCTCATCTCGCAGAGCGACGTGCAGGAGCCCGAGGACGGCAAGCTCAAGGTCGGCGACAAGGTCAAGGCCGAGATCTCCTCGCTCGACACGGTCGACCGCCGGCTCTTCCTGACGATGAAGAACATCGGCATGGAGCGCCCCGCCCCGGTCCAGCGCCAGCAGCAGAAGCGCAAGGACGACGACGACAAGCCGGTGGCCGGGACGATCGGCGATCTCATCAAGGAGAAGTTCGGCGGCAAGCTCGACCTGAAGTGACGCTGCCCGGCGCGCGGCCCGCCTGATCCGGCCGCGCGCCAGGCGCTCACTCCGCCGCACCGAAGGTACGGCGGGCTGCGGGCGCCCCGGTGCCGCTCGGCTCGCCGTGTGGACCCGATGTCGATGAGAGGCGAGGCCCTCCCCAGGGCCTCGCCTCTTGCTTTTTCCGGGGCGCCGCGGACGATCTCGCCGCGATGAGCCTCCTCGCGCGCTCCGCCCTCGCCGCGCCGGTCCTTGCCGCCCTGGCGCTCGGCGCGCTCCCCGCCCGCGCCGACGGCCCCCTCGCCGGCCCGCGCCCCTTGGCTGTCCCCGCGGGTCCTCTTGCCGGCGCCGCCGCTCCCCCCGGCCCCGCCGGTCCCCTTGCCCGCCCCGCGGCCGGCGACCCCCTCGCCCGCCTCCCGGTCGGCCTGCCCCGTGTGACGTTCCCGGAGCGGCCGCTCGCGCGCGCGTACGCGCCGCTGCGCGCCCCCGACCCGTGGTTCGGCGATGACAAGGCGCGCCATTTCTGTGCGTCAATCGTCCTCGCCAGCGGCGGGTACGCGCTCGGCGCGCTCGCGACCGACGACATCCACGGACGGATCGCGGTGGGGGCCGCGGTCGCGCTCGGCGCCGGCCTGGTGAAGGAGGCGTTCGACGCCGCCGGGTACGGCACCCCGTCGCTCCGCGATCTCGTCTGGGACGCGCTCGGCACGTCCGCCGGGCTTGCCCTCTCGGTCTGCTTCGATCTCGGCGCCACGCCGGTCGCCTTCTGAGGTCCGCGCGGGGGCCCGCGGCCGAGCGCGGGCGGGCAATCCCCGAGTGAGCCGCGCGAGGACGGCGCGAGGCGCGAACGGCGATGATGACGATGGGGCGACGCGGCGGGCGCGAAGCACGGGCGGTGGTCCCGCGCGCGTGGCCGCCGTGCTAGCGTCTCCGCGACATGGGCAACCCCCTGTGGGCGCCCTGGCGCATCGAGTACATCCTTGCGCCGAAGGGCCAGTCCGACTGCATCTTCTGCGGCATCCCCCGCGCAACCCAGCAAGAACAGCGCGACCGGCTGGTCGTGACCGCGACCCGCCGCGCGTTCGTCATGCTGAACCGCTACCCGTTCGCCTCGGGGCACCTCCTCGTCGTCCCGCACGCGCACGTCGCCTCGCTCGACGCGCTCGAGCCGGCCGACCACGAGGCGCTCTTCCGCCTCGTGCGCGAGTCGGCGACCCGCCTGCGCTCCGCGCTCAGGTGCGAGGGCATGAACGTCGGCATCAACCTCGGCACCGCCGCGGGCGCCGGGATCGCCGAGCACCTGCACGTGCACATCGTGCCGCGCTGGCCGGGCGACACGAACTTCATGCCCGTGCTCGCCGACACGCGCGTCGTGCCGCAGGCGCTCGAGGCGACGCGCGACCACCTGCTCGGCTTCTTCGCCGACCTGCCCGCGTCGCTCGTCGACGACGGCGTCCCGGGCCCGGCCGCGCGCGAGGCGCCGTGAGCGAGGGGCCCTCGCGGCGCGTCGTGTTCCTGACGGTGAGCGCCGTCCTGACGGCGGCGCTGCTCATCGTCTCGCACGCGGTGCTGCTCCCCTTCGTGCTCGCGCTCGTCGTGGCCTACGTGCTCACGCCGGCGGTCCTCCGGCTCGAGCGCGCGCGCGTCCCGCGGTGGGCCGCGATCCTCGTCGTCTACGCCCTCGTGCTCTCCGGCGTCGCGAGCTTCTTCGCCCTCAGCGTCCCGCGGCTCGTCGTCGAGGGGAAGGCGCTCACCGCCGAGGCGCCGCGGCTCGCCGCGCGGCTCCGCGAGGAGTACCTGCCCGCGCTCGACGCGCGGCTCCGCCGCTGGTCCGGCCGCGAGCCGCCGGCGTCGCCCGAAGCGCCGCCCGCGCCGCACGACGTCGCTCCGGACCCGGCGCTCGACGACCTCGACGCGCCGCCCGGCGCGCTCGCCGCCGGGGAGGATGGCCCCGAGCGTTCGCCTGTCCGCATCGTCCCCGGGCCGGACGGCTCCTTCGACGTGCGCATCGCCGAGGACGTCGAGATCCGCGAGACCGGCGACGGCGTCTGGCAGATCGCGCCGGCGCGCCCGAAGCACCCGCTCTCGAGCGCGAACATGCTCCAGGAGGGCTACGAGAAGGCGGCCGCCTACCTCAAGGAGAACTCGCTCACGGTCCTGCGCATCGGCCAGGCCATCGCGACCGCGATCTCGCGCGGCATCTTCAACCTCTTCATGACGTTGATGCTCGCGGGGTACATCATCCTGACGCACGAGAAGATCCTGCGCTTCTTCCGCGAGCTCTGGCATCCGAGCTCGCGCGACTCGTTCGATCGCTTCCTGCGCCGGCTCGACCGGGGGCTGTCCGGCGTCGTGCGCGGGCAGCTCCTCATCTGCCTCGTGAACGGCGTCCTCTCCGCGATCGGCTTCTGGCTCTTCGACCTCAAGTACTGGCCGATCCTCTCGGTCCTCGCGGCGGTGATGTCGCTGATCCCGATCTTCGGCTCGATCTTGAGCTCGATCCCTGCGGTCGTCATCGGCCTCACGCAGTCGTTCGGCACGGCGGTCGGCGTGCTCGCGTGGATCGTGGGCATCCACCAGCTCGAGGCGAACTTCCTGAACCCGAAGATCATCGGCGACTCGGCGAAGATCCATCCGGTGCTCGTGGTGCTCGCGTTGCTCATCGGCGAGCACTTCTTCCAGATCACCGGCGCGCTCTTCGCGGTCCCGTGCCTGTCGATCGCGCAGACGGTCTTCCTTCACTTCCGCGAGTCCACGCTCGGCCTCGCCGACCCCACGGCCTCGATCCCGCCGACGCGCGGCGCCGCGCTCGTCGCCCCCTCGATAGAGCCGCTCCCGCCGCTGCGCGGCTTCGAGACCGTCCGCCCTGCGGTCACCCCGCTCCCCGCCTCCGCCCCCGAGGGCGACCCCCCCGCGCGCCCCGGCGACCCCGACGCCGCCGCGAGCTGACGCCTCCCAAGCTCGTCCCCCACCCTTGCGACGACCGTAGGCCCCCGGGGAGGGGGGGCGTCGCGCGGGGCGCGCACGGGCTGGTGTCTGAGCCCAATTGACGCCCTGTGTCTGGCGTGCGCAGCACGCCGGGCACAGGGCGTCCCCGGCGAGTTCAGCCCGTGCGCGCCCCGCGCGACGCCCCCCTCCCCGGGGGCCGGGCAGCTCGTCCGCCCGCCTCCGCTGGCCGCTCTCCCGCAGGCCGGCTATGAGACCCCGCGCCCCGCGGAGGCGCAACATCCGCCAGATCCACGACCTTCGATGAAGACCCCCGGCAAACCCACCCCGAAGAAGCAGAGCCCCAAGCAGCAGCGCGAGCAGGCCATCGCCGCGCTCCGCAGCGGAAAGCCGCCGGCCGACCCCCTCTCCCAGCTGAACCCGCGCTCGCTCGCCCTCCGCGTCGGCATCCCGGCGCTCATCGTCTGGGCCATCGCCCTGGCGATCCCCGGGGTCTGGCCGAAGGTGACCGCCGGCGTCCTGACGGTCGTGGTCGCGGGCGTCATCCTGTGGGCGCTGCGCTTCGCGACCAAGACGCGCGCCGTCGCGCAGATCGTGCAGACCGCCGACTCCGCCGAGGCGCGCAAGGACGCGATCGCCAAGCTCGACACGGAGTTCAAGAAGGACGACGCGGCCGCGACGTTCGCGAAGGCGCAGCTCCAGATGCAGGAGGACCCGCGCGCCGCGCTCCGGACGCTCGAGACCATCAACCTCGACAAGGTGATGGCGCCCATGGCCGACGAGGCGCGCGCGCAGCGCGGCATGATCCACCTCATCCTGAGCGAGACGGACGAGGCGCGGGCGCTCGTCGACAAGATCGACATGACCCGCCACAAGGAGCCGAGGATCCGCGCCATGATGGCCGCCATCGTCGGCGAGGCGTGGGCCCGCACCGGGCAGGCCACGAAGGCCGTCGAGCTGCTCGAGACGTTCGACCCGAACGACGACGCGTTCGCCGAGCTCAAGCCGCAGCTGCTCCGCTCGCGGGCGTTCGCCTACGCGTGGGCGAACAACACGAAGCAGATGAAGAGCACGCTCCGGAGCCTGAGCGCGCTCAACCCGCAGTACCTGAGCGGGTTCATCACGAAGAAGAAGAGCCCCATGGGCGTCCCGCCGCGCGGCGTGCACCCGATGCTCGAGAAGGAGGCGTTCGAGATGCTGATGCGCTCCGGCGCCGTCCCGCGCAAGATGCAGCAGGTGCGGCGCGGCTGAGCGCGCCCGGCCGCGGCCGCCCGCGCCCGCGCGCAGCGCGCGCCCCCTTGACGCAGGGCGCGCCGAGCCGCTGAGATGCGCGGCCTGATGAGAGGGACCGCGCTGATCTACAGCTCGCACAGCCGCTGCAACGTCATCCACAACGACTACATCGCGCAGCGCGCCCTCCGCGGGCGGGACAACAAGCGCGTCCTGTTCCTGCCGATGTCGGAGGCGCCCCGCGACGGCGACGAGCGCGAGCGGCAGGAGTTCTCGTACGAGAGCTTCCGCTGGTTCTTCCAGTTCTACGAGCGGTTCGGCCTCGAGCACGTGCCGTTCTACTGGACCAGCCACCTGCGGCGGGAGGACGTCGACGTGCTCTGGCACCTCCTCGGGTCGTCCGAGGTGGTGATCCTCGGCGGCGGCTACAGCACGACGGGGCTCTCTCGCTACAAGCAGCTCGGCGCCCTGTTCGAGGGGGAGCCCGGCAAGTTCGGGCGCATCCTGCACGAGCGCCGGCAGCGGGGCCTGCTCACGGTCGGGTTCTCCGCCGGGGCCGACCAGCTCTGCCAGCACCTCTTCCGCCGCGTGTGGGACAGCCCGGGCGACAACGACGGGTTCGGCCTCGCGCGCAACACGCTCGTGACGCTCCACCACGAGCCGAGCCGCAACGGCGACCTCTGGCACGCGGCGAGGCGCATGCCGCACTGCTTCGTGTTCGGGCTCCCGAACGACGCCGGGCTCAACGTCGACTGGGGCGTGCTCCCGTCCGGCAACCTCTGGCAGGTCTACGAGCTCATCGTCGACACGACCTGGGACCATCCGGCCGACGCCCTGCACGTGAAGACGCGGCAGGGGGCGCTCATCGATCACTTCGACAACACGGGCCGCCACTGGGCGTTCCACGGCGGCGACCACATCGTGCGGATCACGTCGCAGGACGGCCGCTACGACCGGGCCTGGATGACGGCCGGCGGGAGGCTCCTCGACTACTGGACGCGCGAGCCCGCCGGTCACGGGTCGATCGAGGAGATCCTCGCGAGCCACTGATCGGGGCGGCCGCACGCCGCGCCGCGCCCCCGCGGGCCTTCGCCCGCCCCCGCGGGCCCTCGCCCGCCCCCGCGCTTCGCCGCGGGCCGGCGTTGACGCCCGGCAGGCGGCGCGGCATCGCTCCGGGAGGCCGCCATGCCCGCTCGACCTTGCGCCTTCTGCAGCATCGCCCGGGGCGAAACGCCGGCCTACGTCGTCCTCGACGAGCCGGAGGCGATCGCGTTCCTGGACTACCGCCCGCTCTTCCCCGGCCACTGCCTGCTCATCCCGCGCGCCCATCACGAGGTGCTCACCGACCTTCCGTCCGAGCTCGTCGGACCGCTCTTCGCGACCGCGCAGCGCCTCGCGCGCGCCGTGGAGTCGGCGTGCTCAGCCGACGGCTTCTTCGTCGCCATCAACAACCGCGTCAGTCAGAGCGTCCCCCACTTGCACGTCCATGTGGTCCCGCGCCGTCGGAAGGACGGTCTCAAGGGCTTCTTCTGGCCGCGTCACAAATATGCGGGTGAGCACGAGATGGTCGCCCTGCGCGACGCCATCGTGACGGCGTTGGCTAACGGTTGAAACTCGTCGCTGTAACGGTTATCTGGACGGGGCGCCGGCCTGGCTCAGGAGCGAGGCATCCGTCCCCGACCGCGACACTTTGCCGCACATGGTATGGCCGCGTGGCGTCTTGCGACGAACCGGGCCCGCTGCCAGGTTAGGGAATAGACGGCGTTCGACCCTGGTTCCAACGGCCGACGCTCTATCCATCCCTGAACGATGCTGGTTCTCCGGTCATTCCTCCCTCGGATCGCGCTGCTCTTCGCGCTGATCCTCGCGCCGCTTACGCTGGTGCGGGGGAATATCAGCATCATCGAAGCCAGCAACTCCGATGTTTCGGGGATGTTTCGAACCGGATCCGCCGAGATCGACCAGGTTGATCTCGCTGGACTGCAGCCGTCGATCCGTGCCGGTGCCCACCGGCTTCGCGCTATGCGCTCGGTGCCCGGCGACGGCGCGAGGCGTCCTCGCGCCGCCCTCGTGGCCGATCTCCGGCCCGCCCGCATCTCCTCCCCCGTCCCCCACCCTCCCGTCCGTCGCCCTCCACCACGTTTCCTGAATTGATCGGCTAGCTCCGTGGCCGAGGCCGCTCGCGGCCTGGCGCGGAGGAGCTGGAAACCGGAGGTGTTCACGACGACTGCCGCGCCGGATCGGCGCGGTCAACGAGAGGGTTTGTTCAAATGCAGAAGCTCGCTGACGGGTTGCACAAGTTCCAGACGGATATCTGCGGCTCGTATCAGGATCTCTTTCAGCACCTGGCGAGGGGTCAGCGCCCCGAGGCGCTGTTCATCACGTGCTCGGACAGCCGGATCAACCCGAACCTGATCACGCAGACCCAGCCGGGCGACATCTTCATCGTGCGCAACGTCGGCAACATCGTGCCGCCGTACGGCGCGAGCAACGGCAGCGAGGCCGCGGCGATCGAGTTCGCGGTCGCGCACCTCGGGATCAAGCACGTCATCGTCTGCGGCCACACGCACTGCGGCGCGATGCGCGGGCTGCTCGATCCCAACGGCCTGGAGGAGCTGCCGGCGGTCAAGTCGTGGCTCCAGCACGCGGAGCTGACGCGCCGCCTGGTGCAGGAGAACTATCCGCACATCGAGGGGGAGAACCGCCTGACGATCACGGTCGAGGAGAACGTCCTCGCCCAGATCGAGAACCTCCGCACCCACCCGACGATCCGCGCGCGGCTCGCGCGCGGCGAGCTCTCGCTCTACGCCTGGGTCTACAAGATCGAGACCGGTCAGGTCTTCCAGTTCGAGCATTCCAGCGGCCAGTTCGCGCCCATCTGCGAGGCGGCGCCCCCGTCCGCGCTGCCGGAGACCGCGGTCTACCGGCGCGCGGGCTGAGCGCCTCACTGGCACTGACCCAAGACTCACTGGAAGAGAGGGCCTTTCGATGGAGCTTCAAAATGCCATTCAAGTCAGCGCCGGGTCGGAGCACATGGGTGCCCGCGCCGCCGGCGCAGAAGGCGCAGCCGCGCCCCGGGCGGAGGCGCACGGGGACAGCGCGCCGCCGCTGGATCCGCGCCTCAGCGCGAACCTCAAGTACGACATCCCCGCGGGCGTCGTCGTCTTTCTCGTCGCCCTGCCGCTCTGCCTGGGCATCGCGCTCGCGTCCGGGGCCCCCCTCCTGTCCGGCATCGTCGCCGGGATCGTGGGCGGCCTCGTCATCCCGCTGATCAGCCGCTCTCAGCTCAGCGTGAGCGGCCCGGCGGCGGGGCTCGCGGCCATCGTGCTCGCGGGCATCACCAGCCTGCAGAGCTTCCAGACGTTCGCGCTGGCGGTGGTCATCGGCGGCGCCCTCCAGCTCGCGCTCGGCGTGCTCAAGGCCGGCGCGATCAGCCACTTCTTCCCCTCCTCGGTCATCAAGGGGATGCTCGCGGCCATCGGCGTCCTGCTCATCCTGAAGCAGCTGCCGCACGCCGTCGGCTTCGACAAGGACAACTTCGCCTCCGAGTCGTTCAAGGCCGAGGGCGGCAACACCTTCACGATGCTGGCGCAGGCGCCGCAGGCGATCGAGTGGGGCGCGTTCCTCATCAGCGCCGTCTGCCTGGCCATCCTCGTCGGGTGGGAGAAGTCGCGCCTCGCGAAGATCTCCTGGCTGCCCGCGCCGCTCGCGGCCGTGCTCGTGGCCACGCTCGGCAACGAGCTCTTCAAGGTGGCGGCCCCGTCGCTCGCCCTCGAGCAGAAGCACCTCGTGACGCTGCCCACCGGCGACCTGGCCAGCGCGCTCCAGCTGCCGGACTGGTCCGCGATCCTGCGGCCCGAGGTCTGGGTGCTGGGCGTGACGCTGGCGATCGTGGCCAGCCTCGAGACGCTGCTCAACCTGGAGGCCGTGGACCGGATCGACCCGTGGCACCGCAAGTCGCCGCCGAACCGGGAGCTCGTCGCGCAGGGCGTCGCGAACATGCTCTCCGGGTTCGCCGGGGGTCTCCCGGTCACGTCGGTCATCGTCCGCAGCAGCGCCAACACGAACGCCGGCGCGCGCACGCGGGTCTCCGCCTTCGCGCACGGCGCGCTGCTGCTGCTCGCGGTGGTCTTCGCCGCAGGGCTGCTCTCGCACATCCCGCTCGCGTGCCTCGCGACGATCCTGCTCGTCACCGGCTACAAGCTGGCCAAGCCCGCGATCTTCGCGGAGATGCGCAAGCTCGGCTGGAACCACTTCATCCCGTTCGTCGTGACGATCGTGGCCATCGTGCTGACCGATCTCCTGAAGGGCATCGCGATCGGCCTCGCGGTCGGCGTCCTCTTCGTGCTGAGGACGCAGATGTCCCGCGTGTTCGACGTGATCCACGAGGGGGCGCGCGTGACGATCCGGTTCAACAAGGCGGCCTACTTCTTCACCCAGGGCAAGCTCGTGGCGCTGTTCGAGCGGCTGCCGAGCGACACCCACGTGGTGGTCGACGCCCAGGGGGCGTCCTACGTCGACCACGACGTCGCGGAGCTCATCCGCCGCTTCCAGCAGACCGCGGCCCGGCGGAATATCCACGTCGAGATCCGCGGGTTATAGAGCGACGCTCACCCGCTGCGGATACGGGTCCACCTCGACGTTTTCGGTGCTCGGCGTACGAGAGTACGCCTCCGCGCCGAAAACGCCGATCTGGGCCCGTCTCCTATGCGGGTGAGCGTCACTCTTTGTCTGCTGCGCCAGAGTCGGGCGGGGACCGCTGGAGCGCAGCGGGGGGCGTGAATTTGCCCGCCTGGCCGGTTTCGAGCGACGCTGCGCGCATGCGCCCAGCCCTCGAGACGGTCGACACGATGGACGAGATCCCCCTCCCGCCCTCCTCGGGTTGATCGTGGTCGCTCGATTCGTCAGCGGATCGCCCGGGCGAGCCGCGCGAGGGGCCGGGGACGCTGGACTCGCCTACGTCGGGGGCGCGCCGCCGCCGCCGAGGCTCGATGAGATCCCTCGAAAGCCGCTCTGCCTGCTCCAGGGCTACAGCGGGCTGCACCAGTCGTGCGGAGACCTGTACACGCCGGCGTCGATCGAGGAGCTCCGGGTGCTGTTCCGCATGGCGAAGCGGACGGGGCGCAGGATCACGTTCCGCGCCGGGGGGCAGTCGTTCGATGGGCAGGCGCTGAACGACGACATCGTGATCTCGATGACGCGCTTCACCTCCATCGAGATCGACGAGGAGGGGGCGCGGGTGACCGTGGGCGCCGGCGCCACGTGGGGAGCGATCGTGCGTGAGCTCGCCGCCCGCGGGCTCGTGCCGTACACCGTGGTCTCGACGAGCCACGCCACCGCGGGAGGCACGGTCTCCGGAGACTGCCTCTCTCGCTTTTCAGGCACCGGCGGCAAGGAAGGACATTATGTCGAGCGGCTGACGCTCCTCACCCTCGACGGGGAGCTGCTCTCCCTCGGCCGCGACGACGGGACGAGCGCGCTGTTCCACGCGGTGATCGGCGGCCTCGGCTACCTCGGCGCGGTGATCGACGTCACGTACCGCGTCGCGCGCGTCGCGGCGGCGGGGACCCCGATCCGGGTCGTCACCGAGGCGACGCGCTGCGGATCGCTCGAGGAGCTCGCCGCGACGCTGCTCCCGCGCGCCGAGCAGCTCCTGCCCGAAGAGGGAGGGAGCGCGGCCGAGGACGGGTGGATCCCCGAGGCGCTCTTCTCCATCGCCTTCCAGACCCTCGAAGGCAGCAGGAGCATGGTCCTGCGGTCGCGGTACGTCGCGGGGACGTCCCACGCGCTCCGCCCGCTGCTGAACCATCGCCGCAACTACCCGCTCCGCGTCCCGATCGAGTGGCTGATGCGCGCGTCCGTCGTGAGCCGGGCCGTCTGGACGATCATCGACCGCTTCGTCTTCGACGTCTCGCGCCCGAACGTCGACGAGCTCATGGGCTATCTGTTCTTCATGGATGGCAATGTGCTCGCGAACCGCATCGGGCAGGCCCTCGGCGCGCCGATGATCACGGCGCAGCAGACCTTCATGATCCCCTACGACCCGGGCGCCCGGGAGGACAGCCTGCGGCGGCTCGCCGGCTTCCTGAGCAGGATCGACGAGATCGCGACCCGAGACGGAACCCCGCCGCTGCTGCTCGACGTGCTCCACATCCAGGGCGACAAGTTCCTCCTCTCGGCGAACCACGGGACGGACGGGTTCGCGGTCACGGTCGCGTTCACGGGCAGCGATGAGGAGAGCGTGCACCGCATCCGCCTGCGGCTCACCGAGCTCAGCGCGCACAGCCTCGAGATCGGCGGCCGGGTCTACCTGGTCAAGAACGTCCACGCGACAGCGGAGCACCTCCAGGCGATGTACGCGCACGCGCTCCCGGAGTTCGTCCGGCTGAAGCAGCTCGTCGACCCCGACGGGCTCCTGCGCAACGAGTTCCTCGAGCGGGTGTTCCCCGCGCACTTCGTCCCGGCGCCACGGCTCGCCCGCGCGTGATCGCGGCGCGCCGGAGGTGAACCTCCTCCCTGCGTTCCAGCATCGGCCCGGATAGCGGCGGAGAATCGCTGGTGGGGATCTTGCATCGTAGGAGTCAGGAGGCGGGGGGGCGCCGAGGGGCCATGCATGCAAGTCAGCAGCGGGATCGACCGTTCCGTGCGCGCGACGCGTGCGGGTGGGCTCGGCGGCTCTCGGGCATGCTCACCCCGCTGGTCCCGCTCGCGGTCGCCGCGTGCCGCGGCGACTGTCCGCGCGTCGAGGCCACGCAGCCCGCAGACACCGCGCAGCCGCGCGCTGACGCCGCGCAGCCGCGCGCTGACGCCGCGCAGCCGCGCGCAGACGCCGCGCAGCCGCGCGCTGACGCCGCGCAGCCGCGCGCAAACGCCCCGCGCCCCGACGCCGCGCAGCCGCGCGCAGGCGCGTCGGCGAGCCCGGCGGAGACCGCGCGACGGGAGCAGCCGTCGAGCCCCGCGTCCACGGCGACCGTCGTCCCGGCGCCGTGGTACCTCACGATCCAGCCGACCGCAGGCGACGGCGTGAGGATCGCGAGCATGGATATCCGCAGCTTCACGTCCCCCCTGCTGGAGCCGGGCGACGTCATCCTCGCCGTCGACGGGCGGCCGGTCCACTCGATGGCGGGGCTGGAGAGCTACCTGCACGCCAGCGCGCCCGGGGACATGGTGGTGCTCACCGTGCTGCGCAACGAGACCACGATCGACTACGCGATGCTCCAGGTGCCGGCCGACGACGCGCCGGCGGCGGCCAGCGCAGCGGAGCAGGGCCGGCCCGGCGGCGGCTGACCGCGCCCTCGCCTCCCGCCGCGGGCGCGGTCGAGCGGCCCCCGCCGGACGGCGGCCTGCGCGTCCGTCAGCGCGCTCGAGCGCCGCGACCCCTGCCGGGCGCCGTGGCGCCGCCTCGCTTGCCGCTCAGGAAGGCGAACGCCTGGTCGACCTGATCGTCGGTCATCGCGTGCCCCGCGCGGGGCTTGGCGAGCGACCTCGAAGGCCACTTCAGCCGGCGGAGCATCTTCGCGAGCGCGACCTGGTCCCGGTGCGCCGGGTCCTTGCCGCCCCAGCCGACGAAGATCGGCGGGCGCGCCTTGGTCTGCGCGCCCGCCCGCTCCAGGTAGCGCGCGCCCGAGCCGCCCGCGAACGCCGCGTAGCCGTCGACCGGCAGCCGCCCGCGCATCGCCAGCGACGTCGCGTAGTACGCGCCGTTCGAGAAGCCGAACACGAGCACCCGCTCGAAGCGCCCGCCCGCGCGCCGCTCGAGCTCCGCGCGCGCCGCGTCCCACTCGGCGAGCAGCGCGTCCTCGTGGGCCGCCTGCGCCGCGGTGGCGGTCGGCCAGCACCACCAGTCTTCCATCGTCTTCGGCCCGATCCCCCTGCGGCCGCGCGGCATCATCACGGCGACGCCGTGCCGCGCGCCGGCCCGCGCCGCGCCCCGCTGTTGCGCCCACTGCCACCCTGAATCGGGCTGAACGACGCCGTGCAGGAAGATCACGAGCACGCGGGGGCCCGGCGCTGCTTCGGCCGGCAGGAAGGCGCACACCTCGCCGGGCAGCGCGGCGAGCTCCGGCGCGCACCACCGCGCCGCCGCCGCGGCCTGCGGCGACGCAGGTGCGTCCGCCGGGGGCGCGGCCTGCGAGGGCGCGGTCTGCGAGGGCGCGGTCTGCGAGGGCGCGGTCTGCGAGGGCGCAGGCGCGTCCGCCGCAGGCTGGTCGGCGCCGTCGCCGCTGGCCGAAGCGGGCGCGCCCGTGGCCAGGAGCGCGGCCAGGGACAGCACCATCGCGAGCGAGCGCATGAGCGCGCAGTACCATGTCCGCGCCGCCGCCGGGTAGCGCGGCGCGCCCGCCGCCGGCGTGGCGGTCTCCTGCCCCGCTCAGGGATCGAACGAATAGACGTCGCGGTTCCAGAGCTGACCGGGGCCCACGCCGCCGTCACACGCGAAATCCCACCCCGAGAACAGGTACATGGTGCCGTTCACCTCCGCGGCGACATGTCGCTTGAGCCTGACCAGCGGATCGCCGCCCGGCGACAGCTTGGTCCACTTCCGCTGGATCGGGCTGTACCGCCAGAGCTCCTCGACGGGGTTCTGCTCGAACGGCGCGCCGCACCCCGACGAGCCGCCCGACACGTCGCCGCCTTGCAGGTACAGGTCCCAGCCGATGACCGCCGCGGCGCCGTAGTTGCGCGGCGGCGTGATGTCGCGCCGCGCGCGCGGCGTCACCTCGGTCCACCGGCGGGTGCGCAGGTCGAACTCCCAGGTATCGTCCAGCATCTCGAAGCCAGCGGCGCCCATCGTCTCGCCGCCGTACAGCGTCAGCTTGCCCCGGATCGGCGCCGTCCCCGCCATCGCCTCGTGCCGGCCGCGCGGCGAGCCGGGAGCGCCGGCCGGCACGAGCTCCTTCCACCGGTTCGACGCCAGATCGTACGCCCAGAGATCGTTCATGAACTCGAAGGCGCTGGTCACTCCGCCGAAAACATACAGCTTCCCGCCGGCGAACCAGACGTTCGGGCGGGATCGGCCGACCGGCCCGGCGTTCGCGGGGTGGATCTCGACCCAGGCGTCCGCGTCGGCGTCGTAAGCCCAGAGATCGTCGTAGGCCACGAAATCGGAGAAGTCGGGGCTGTACGTCGCCCCGCCGAACACGAGCATGACGCCATTGCACTCGTCGGCCGCCGCGCCGGCGAACACGCGCGGCGGCGGCAGGTCCCCCGCCGGATCGAGGAGCTCCCAGGCATCGAGCGCGGTGTCGAATCGATAGAGATCGTTGTAGAAGGTGTTCTCGAAGGTCGAGAAGTCGTCTTTCATGCCGCCGAACAGGTAAACGGCGTCGCCGATCGCGGCGACCGCGGGGGTCGAGCGCTCCGTCGGCGCCGGACCGGACGTGACCCGCTGGGTCCACGTGCCGGAAGCCCAGGCTTCGGCTGCGAACAGAACGACCGTCATCGCCGCCAGCGCGACGACGAGGGGCCGCGACGGCTTGCGCGCACGAGCTGCGTCAGGAGCCAGGCCGCCCGGGCGCTCCCCATGGACGGAATGGGACACGCCCTGTGCCAGGAAATTCCTCATACCCCCTACCCTCCAGCGGCGAGTCCGCTCGATGGCACACCGCTCGAAACATTCGCGCCGCGGCCGCTGATTCGATCTCGCCGAGGACAGGCTACGGAGATCGATCGCACAAAACAAGAATCGAGCACCGCCCGTCGAATGCGCCGCCGAGGGGCCGGACAATGGTTTGCGCACGATTCCGACGCTCGGGCATTGCGCCGGCGATGGCCTGCGGACGAGCGCGCCAGGGACGCGTCTTCTGGCGTGAGAAGAAGAGGGGGAAACTACAGAGGCACAGCGGGCACAGAGCAAGGAAGAGAGAAGAGCGAGCGGCCCCGCGGCGCGGGGCGATGCGGATCAGAGCCGCATTTCGACGCCCGCGCCCGACGCGCCCAGCCACGGGGTCACGGAGCCCGCCCTGGGGGGGCTCGGCGCTGATTCGTTGAGCAGCAAGTAGAGCCCGACGCCCACGGTCGCGATGCCGACGCCGCCGAGCACGTCGCCGACGATCCCCTTGGCCCGCGCCGAGCTCGCGTCCGAGCCCGTGCCCGATCGCGCGTCGCCCGCCTGCTTCAAGCCGGCGAGGCCGAGGACGGCGCCCCCGGCGAAGAGCGCGCCGCCCACGCCCATCATCACGACCGGGAGCGTCCGGCTCGGCCCCTCGGAAGCGTCGGCCAGGGGAGGCAGACCCCCCGCGGCAGCCGAGGGCCGCGAGGCCTCGGCGGCGGACGGCGCGAGCGCGAGCGGGACCTCGACCGAGCCGCCGGCGGCGACGCGGAACCGGGCCGCCGCGGCGCGGTACCCCGGAGCGCTCGCCACGACCTCGTGGTCGCCCGGGTCGAGCTCGAGCACCTGGCCCGGCGCCGCGCGCACCGGCTTGCCGTCCAGGGCCAGGGCCAGCCCGTCGACCTTGCCCGGCTCGATGGCGAGGGTCGCCCGGCCGACGCGCTTCTCGAGTGTTGCCACGGCCTCGCGCGCCGGACCGACGTAGGGCTCGGTCGTCGGCGTCGCCGGCTCCGCCAGGAAGGCGCGAAAGCTGGCGAGCGCGTCGACGAGGCGCCCGGTCTCCTTCTGCGCGACGCCGAGGCTGTACCGCGTGAGGGGCGTCGCCTTGATCTCCAGCGACCGGGCGTACAGCGCCCGCGCCTCCTCCCACCGCCCCTCCCGGGCGAACTTCGCCCCCTGGACGAACAGCACGCGCGCCGCAGTCACGTCCCCCGTGCCCTGCGCCGCCGCGGGGAGCGGGGCTGCGGCGAGGAGCAGCGCCGCGGCGACAGAGGCGAGCGTCCGCCCGGATCGCGCAGGAGAACGCGCCCTCATCGACACTCCCCCTGCTGGCAGTCCGTGCCGTCCGGACATCGGTTGTCGCAAGCGCCGCAGTGATTGTCGTTGTTCCATAGGTTGGTCTCGCAATGGTGCGCCGCGTCCCCGTCGCAATCGGCGAAATGGCCATTGCAGTGCGCTTCGCCGCCCGAGCTGCCGCTGCTCGCGCCGCCTCCCTCGCCGCTCCCGCTGCTCGCGCCGCCAGCGCCGCTGCCGGTCCCGCTGCTCGCACCATCGCCGCCGCTGCTCGCACCGCCGCCGCCGCTCGGGCCCGGGCCGCCGCCGCTCGGGCCCGGGCCGCCGCTGCTTTCGCTCGGGCCGCCGCCGCTCGGGCCCGGGCCGCTCCCGCTGCTTTCGCCCGGGCCGCTCCCGCTGCTTTCGCCCGGGCCGCTCCCGCTGCTTGCGCCCGGGCCGCTCCCGCTGCTTGCGCCCGCGCCGCTCCCGCTGCTTGCGCCCGGGCCGCTCCCGCTGCTTGCGCCCGCGCCGCTCCCGCTGCTCGCACCATCGCCGCCGCTGCTTGCGCCCGCGCCGCTCCCGCTGCTTGCGCCCGCGCCGCCGCCGCCGCTCGCGCCCGCGCCGCCGCCGCCGCTCGCGCCCGCGCCGCTCCCGCTGCTCGCGCTCTCGCCGCCGCCGCTCGCGCTGCTCGTCGCGCCCTCGGGACCGCCGGTGCTCCCGACGCCGCTCGCGCTCGTGCCGCTGCTCCTGCTGAGATCGCCACCGCCGCTCCCGTCGTCGGCCTGATCCTCCCGCCCCGCAGCGTCCTCGGCCGCTTCGTCCTTGTCGGACAGCTCGGCGCCGATGAGCGCGGAGCAGCCGCCCGCTCCAAGCGGGGCCGCAGCGAGCGCGAGCAGCAGGAGCAGCAGGTCGCCCGAGGCGCGAATGGCGCGGAACTTCACCCCACGATTGCGCATGATCACCTCAGAAATCGGGCGCCGCCGGCAGCGGCATGGCCGTGGACGCAGGCGCCGGACGCGGCGGCTCGGTCCGCTGCGCGCGCGGCTCGGCCCGCTGCGCGCGCGGCTCGGGCCGCTGCGGGCGCGCCTCGGGCCGCTGCGGGCGCGCCTCGGGCCGCTGCGGGCGCGCCTCGGGCCCCTGCGCGCGCGGCTCGCCCCGCTGCGGGAGCGCCTCGACGCGCTGGACGGGCAGCTCGGCCGGCGCCGAGGACGGCGCGATCTCGTCCCACGGATCGGCCGGCTCGCCCCAAGGATCGTCCGGATCGTCCCACGGATCGGCCGGCTCGGCCGGCTGCGCGGGCGGCTTGCCTGCCGGCGCGCCCCGCGCGGCCGCGTCGATGGCGCTCGCGCGCGGCCCCCCGCCCTCGGCAGGCACGACGTCGGCCGGAGGCGCGGCCGGGGTCGTTCCCGGCAGCGCCAAGGCAGCGCCCGGCTCGAGGACCGGCGCTGCGGCCGCGACCGCCGGCCGCGCGGCGCCCGCGCTTCCGCCCCGCAGGCTCAGACCCATCACGACGACCACCGGCGCGACGAAGGCGGCGAGCACCCCGACCAGCAGCGCCTTCTGGAGCCGCAGCGGGGGCGCGAGCCCCATCGGCGCGCCGCGCAGGGCCTCGGGCATCCTGATGGTGCCGCCCCGGCGCCCGGCAGGCGTGGCCGCCGCGGCCGGCGACGCGACAAGCGTCTTCCCCGCGCCGGGCAGGCGCGGCGCCGCCTTCGGCCCGGACACGGCGCCGGCGACGCCGGTCGTCGCCAACACCGGAGCGGGCCGCTCCGCGGTGAGCGGCGACTCCGGCCCCCGCGCGAGCCACTGGTGCGCGAGCGACGTGCCCGCCACGTCCGCCGTGACCCCGCGCTCGACGGCCCAGGACGCCAGCGCGCGGCCCAGCGACCGCATGTTGGGCCACCGCTCGGCCGGCGACTTGGCCAGACCCCGGCGGAGGATCGACCAGAGCTCCTCGTCGCCGGCGCCGAGCTGCGTCGTCGGCGCCGGCTCCTTGCTGAAGATGGCCGAGATCACCGCGCCGAGGCTCTCCCCGGTGAACGGCCGCTGCCCGGTGATGAGCTCGTACAGCACCACGCTGAACGCCCAGACGTCCGTCTGCTCCCCGACCTCCAGCTGGCCGTCGGCCTGCTCCGGCGACATGTACTCGGGGCTGCCGACGATCATCCCCCGTTGCGTGATCGCGGGGCTCACCGCGTTGGCCAGCTTGGCAATGCCGAAATCGACCACCTTCGGGACATGGCCGCCCGCCCCGTCGGGCACGACGAGGATATTGGCAGGCTTGATGTCGCGATGAACGATGCTCTGCGCGTGCGCCGCCGCGAGGGCGCACGCCACCGGCAAGAGCATCTGGACCGCCTGCTCCGCCGGCATCCGGCCGTTCGCCTCCAGCCAGTTCGAGAGCGACGTGCCCTCGAGGAGCTCCATCACCAGGAACGGCTCGCCCGAGTCGGTCTCGCCGAAATCGAACACGCGCACGATCGCCGGGTGCCCGAGCCTCGCCGTCGCGCGCGCCTCCCGGAGCAGGCGCTCTGCGGCGTGCGCGTCGAACTGCTCCTCGTGGAGCACCTTGATCGCCACGTCGACGTCGAGCCACAAGCTGCGCGCCCGCCACACGGTGCCCATGCCGCCGGCGCCCAGCCGGCCCACGATCTGGTACTTGCCGGCGAGGACCTCGCCCACGGCGCGCTCCCGCGTCGGCAGCCCGCGGACGCAGGACGAGACACCCCCCGTGCTCGCATCGCCTCTTCTGGCGAACGCTCTGCTCTGGCCGGGGACTCGGTGCTCGCCGTTCATGGGTCGACATCCACGAAAGCAAGCGGCGAACCATCCCCCGTTCCCCGGCCTCAGCCTTCGCTGCATCGACGAAATCCCCGGCCAATGCCCCCTCGCCCGCGCCCCCGGCGGCGAGCTCGGCCCTCGGCCGCGACCTTTCGCGGCAAATAAAGCAAGAATCCTTATTTTTCGCGGGGAATCGGCCACGCGCATCGGTCACGCTGGGGCAATTTGCACCGGAACATTGCAAGAGGGAGCGAGGCCCCCTGCCCGGCCATCTCCAGGGCTTCGATCCCGGGATCATCGACTCGATCCCCGCGACAGCGCGCTGCCCGCGACTCCTCATCACCGGCAACCGGGCAGGCCCCCCGCCGGCGCACGTCAAAGCGCCGGCGCGGGAGCAGCCTCCACGACGGCCTCATCAAGAAGATTCCTATGCTGTTGGACGCCCCGCCCCGGGGCCGCTCCTCGGTGGGGAGAGCGCTGCGCTGTCGGACGACGTGCCCTGTGGGCGCTCTCCGGTAGGAAGGGCTCTACGCTGTCGGACAACGTGTCCCGAGGACGATTCCCATCAGGAGGTTCCTCATCGCTGCGGGTCCGCGCTACACTCGACGGCGACGTGGTGTCCACCACTGCACCCAGGACAACCCTGGACGACTCGCTCGGAACGGCCTCGGAACGCCTGCGTTCCAGGAGGCCGACGCCTGGGCTGGTGCTCGTCTTCTCCGTGGATTGCCCTCGCTGCGACGTCCTCCCGCTCAAGGACGGCGAGCTCGAGCTCGGGCGCGGCGAGGTCGGAGGCGTCCCCCTCGACGACCTGAGGATGTCGCGCAGACACGCGCGCGTGCGCTGGAACCAGGGCCAGTGGGAGGTCGAAGACCTCGATAGCCGGAACGGAACGTCGCTCGACGGCGTCCCGCTGACCGGGGCGCGCGCGGGCGGCGAGCTGCGCATCGTGCGCACCGGCTCGTCGGTGTTCGTGATCCAGGCCGACGTGGAGCCGTTCCGGGCGGGGATCTCCACGGCCGGGGGCACGATCCTCGGGCCGACCCTCGCCCGCGCGTGGGACGCGATCGATCGCGCGGCGCGCTTCGGGACCGCGCTGCACATCACCGGCGAGAGCGGGACCGGCAAGGAGCACGCGGCGCGCGCCTTCCACGCCCTCGGCCCGCGCCGCGGAGGGCCGTTCGTCCCCGTGAACTGCGCCGCCATCCCCGACGGCCTCGCCGAGCGGCTGCTCTTCGGCGCGCGCAGGGGGGCGTATTCGGGCGCCGCGGCCGACTCCGAGGGGTACGTGCAAGCCGCCCAGGGCGGGGTCCTCTTCCTCGACGAGGTGGCCGAGCTCGATCTCGGGGTGCAGGCGAAGCTCCTCCGCGCGCTCGAGGCGAAGGAGGTGATCCCGCTCGGCGCCTCGCGGCCCGTGCAGGTGGACTTCGCGCTCGTGTCGGCGACCCACAAGGACCTGCGCGCGCAGGTGGCCGCAGGGAAGCTCCGCGAGGATCTCTTCTTCCGCATCGCGCAGCCGGCGGTCCGCATCCCGCGGCTGCACGAGCGGCCCGAGGAGGTCCCGTGGCTCGTGGACGCGGCGCTGCGGAGCGCGGGCGCCGCCGTCGAGCGCGGCAACGCGGGCGCGCCGCCCGTGGCCCACGCGTCGCTCATCGAGGCGTGCCTCGTGCGGGCGTGGCCCGGAAACGTGCGGGAGCTGATGGCCGAGATCCGCGCGGCGGCGCAGGAGGCGCAGATCGAGAAGAGCGCGGTGGTCCAGGCGCGGCACCTGTCGCCCTCGGCGGGGCAAGCCTTCGCCCCGGCGCAGACGGGCAGCTCGGAGCACCCCTCGGACCGGGGCCGGCGGTCGTCGCTGCCCCCGGCCGGCGAGCGGCCGGCGCGGCGGGCGGCGTCGCTGCCCGCCGACGAGGTCATCGAGGAGGTGCTGCGCCGCGAGGGCGGGAACGTGGCGCGCACGGCCCGCGCGCTGGGCGTGCACCGGACCCAGCTCCGCCGCTGGCTCGGCCGGCGCTCGACGACCGACGAGATCGCCGGCGACGACGACGACGCGGAGGGGTGATCCGCGGGCGTCCCGGCGCCGGGGCCGGCGCCGGGCGGCGCGCGCTCAGGCGTCCACGTTCACCGCGGTCTGCCGCGTCAGGGCGGTGGCCGAGCGCCCCGCGTGCAGCGTGAACACGCCGGGCTCGACCTGCCAGCGGCCCGCCGCCCAGTGCGCGAAGGCCCGCGGCTCGACGGTGACGGCGACCTCGACCGTCTGATCGGGCTCGGCCTCGACGGAGGCGAAGCCGGCCAGCCAGAGCACGGGGCGCTCGACCTCGGAGCCCGGCCGCGACAGGTAGAGCTGGATCACGTGGCGACCGCGGCGGGGCCCGACGTTGCGCACCTGCACCCGCGCCTCGACCGCCTCGCCCGCGGCGACGCTCGGCGGCGCGTCGATCCCGAGGATCTCCCAGCGCGTGTAGCCCAGGCCGTGCCCGAACGGGTAGGCCGGGGCGACGCCGGCGCGGGCCCACGCCCGGTACCCGATGTTCAGCCCCTCGGCGTAGATCAGCTTGCCGTTCTCGGGCTTCGTCGACAGCACGGGCACGTCCTCCTGGCGCGCCGGCCACGTCGTGGGCAGGCGGCCGCCGGGCTCCACGGCGCCGAGGAGCACGTCGGCGACGGCGCTCCCGAACTCCTGGCCCGGGAACCACGTGAGGAGCACCGCGGCCGCCTCGTCGCGCCAGGGCATGGCCACCGGCCCGCCCGAGTTCACCAGGACGACGGTCCGCGGGTTCACCGCCGCGACGGCGCTGATCAGCGCGTCCTGACGGCCGGGGAGCGCGAGCGTGCTCCGGTCGAAGCCCTCGCTCTCGATCGCCTCGGTGGTGCCGACGACAACGATCGCCACGTCGGACGAGCGCGCGAGCTCCACGGCGCGCGCGAGCTCCTCGTCGTCGGACGGCGCGGGCACCTCGACGCCGAGGGAGAACGCCACCGCGATCGCGCCCGGCTGGACCAAGTGCGTGAGGGCGAGGTCGAGCTCCTGGCCGGCGGCGAGGGACAGCTCGGCCGCCCGGTGCGGCGGGGCGAGCAGGGCCGCGGCGAGGTCGTCCTTGTCCGGCGCGATCGCCTCGTCGACGAGGACCTGCCCGCCGCCGGTGAGGCGGTAGGCGCCCACGCCGGCCACGCCGATCCGGTAACGGCCGGCCTCGGCGGCGCGGAACCGCGCCGTCACCTCGATGGTCGCGGCCCGCTTCGCGCGCTCGTCCCCGATGAACGTGAGGCGCCCCACGCCGCGATGCTCCTCGTGCACGACGTTGCCCTTCGCGTCGAGGAGCCGCACGCGCACGCCGTTCTCGCCGGTCGCGGGGTCGAGCACCTGGTCTCCGGCCACGGGCACGAGGCCTTCGTGGATGCGGGCGCCGACGGCGTGGAGCACCTCGGCGCGCTGGCCGAGCGCGGCGCGCAGCCCGTCGAGCGGCGAGACCGCGTAGTGCGGGTGCACGCTGGCGCTGCCGCCGCCCTGGATCCGGCCCTGCGCGGCGTTCGGGCCGATCACGGCGACGCGCCGGAGGCTGGCCGCGTCGAGGGGGAGCGCGTCGCCGTGGTTGCGCGCGAGCACCATGCCGGCCGCGGCGGTCTCGCGGGCGAGGCGGGCTGCCTCGGCGGCGGGGAGCTGGGCCGGCGCGGGCGCGGCCGGCGCGACGCCCTCGAGGGCGCCGACCCGGGCGGCGAGCCGGAGCAGGCGGCGGACCTTGTCGTCGATGGCCTGCTCGGGCACGGCGCCGCTCCGGACGGCGGCGACGAGCGCCTGGCCCCACGGCCCTTCCGGGCCTGGCATGGCGAGGTCCATGGCCGCGCGGCCCGCGGCCTCGGTGGAGCGGGTCGCGAACCAGTCCGAGACCACGACGCCGTCGAAGCCCCACTCGTCCTTGAGCGGCGAATCGAGCAGGGCGTTCTCGGTCATGGTGGTCCCGTTGACCGCGTTGTACGAGGCCATCACGAGCCACGCGCGCGCGCCGGCGATCATCCGCTCGAACGGCGCGAGGTAGAGCTCGCGCAGCGTGCGCTGGTCGACGCGGACGTCGACGGTGAACCGCTCGGTCTCGGAGTCGTTGGCGACGTAGTGCTTGGGGGTGGCGCCGACGCCGTGGGCCTGCAGCCCGCGGACGTAGGCCGCGCCGATCCGGCCGGTGAGCAGCGGATCCTCGGAGAAGCACTCGAAATGCCTGCCGCCGAGCGGGCTGCGGTGCAGGTTGACCGTCGGCCCCAGGACGACGTCGACGCCCTTGCGCCGCGCCTCGGAGGCCAGGAGGGCGCCGAGGCGCTCGATCAGGGCCTCGTCCCAGGTGGCGGCGAGGGCGGTGGCGGAGGGGAGGCTCACCGAGGGGTCGCGCTCGTCCCAGTGCTCGCCGCGCACGCCGACCGGGCCATCCGAGACGACCATGCGGCGCAGGCCGATGGAGGGTTCGGGGTAGGTGCTCCAGAAGTCGGCGCCCGTCAGCAGGCGGACCTTCTGCTCGAGCGACAGCGCGGCGAGGGCGTCCGCCACCCGCCGCTCGACGGCCTCGGGAGAGTGATCGATCTTCTGGGGATGAGCGGACTGCGAGTCGGCGACGGCCATGGACCCTCCTGGGAGCGCGGAGACGAAGCGCAGAGACGCCGCCCGCGGCGGCGAGCCAGAACGGTACGTAGAACATCAAGGAAACACCAGGTTCACAGGAGCGCCGCGACTGCGCGTGTTGGCGGGCATGCAGGGGCAGGCGCAGAGCCCGCCTGGGTGCGCGCAGGGCGGCTGGGGCAGGCGCGGGTGCCGCGGTGGTGCGAGCCCGCCCCACCGCGGCCTCTGCCGCTCCACGACGCTCGCGGTCGTGGGGGCGGCGGTCCGCCGCCTGGCCCCCTAAATCTTTGAAAGGACAGTGCTTTCATGTGACGACCGCCCGGCGAAAGAAAAGTTCGTCGGCGTGTCGATCCGGCCGTGGCTCGTTCGTCGCCACTTCAGAAGAACCGTGGTCAGAAGGGGCGCAGGCGATGCCTGTGCCGAAAGGGGTCAGGCTCATGTCGAGGCTTCGGGTAAATGCATTTGCAATCTCCATCGATGGGCATGGCGCCGGTCCCGCCCAAGATCTGGCCAATCCGATGGGCGTCGGAGGGATGGCGCTGCACCAGTGGGTCCTCGGCACGAAGACGTTCCAGAGAATGAGCGCCGACTTCGCTGGATCGCTGATCGGTGACCGGGTCGGCCGAGAAGGCGTCGACGACGACTTCGCCGCGCGCGGCTTCGAGAACATCGGCGCCTGGATCATGGGCCGCAACATGTTCGGGCCGGAGCGGGGCCCCTGGTCCGACGACAGCTGGAAGGGATGGTGGGGCAAGAACCCGCCCTACCACGTACCCGTCTTCGTGCTTACGCACCATGCTCGTGCGCCCATCACGATGGAGGGCGGGACGACCTTCTACTTCGTGACCGATGGCATCCATGCCGCGCTGGAGCGCGCGAAGGAGGCGGCCCAGGGCAAGGATGTCCGACTCGGCGGTGGAGTCGCCACCGTTCGCCAGTACCTCACCGCCGGGCTGCTCGACGAGATCCACCTCGTGATCGCCCCCGTGCTCCTCGGCCGGGGCGAGCACCTCCTCGCCGGCATCGATACGGTGAGCCTCGGCTACAGGTGCACGGAGCACGCCTCCACGGACCACGCCACCCATGTCGTCCTGACGAAGCAGCCTCAAACCAGGTAGAAGAGCGCGATGAAAGTCATGGTGTTCGTCAAGGCCACGAGAGAGTCCGAGGCGGGGGTGATGCCGGACGAGAAGGTCATCGCCGAGATGGGCAAGTTCAAAGAGGAGCTCGTCGAGGCCGGTGTCATGCTCGCCGGAGAGGGGCTACACCCGAGCAGCAAAGGCAAGCGCCTGCACATCTCGGGCGGCAAGAAGACGCTCATCGACGGTCCCTTCGCCGAGACCAAGGAGCTCGTCGGCGGATATTGGATCTGGCAGGTAAAATCGCTGGACGAGGCGGTCGAGTGGGCCAGGCGCTGCGCCGACTATATGCCCAGCGGGGAATGGGAGCTCGAGATTCGACCGATCTTCGAGGCAGAGGACTTCGGCGAGGAGTTCACGCCTGAGCTGCGCGCGCAGGAGCAGCGCCTGCGCGCCGAGATCGAGCGGCAGCGGAAATCCTGAACGCCGTGACCGCGTGGTCCACGACGCGCATCTGGTGACGTTCCGCGGCTCACGGCTCCTAGCCCTCCGAGCGAACGTCCTGGCGGGACTCTGCCCGCGACTAGGGGCATGCGCAGACGCCGCCGTGGTGGGAGCAGCAACCCCGCTTCACGTAGGTGCAGGTCGGCGACAGCGTGCCATCGCAGCAGCAGACGCGGCCCTCGGACGCCGGCCGCGGTCGCGCCGGCGCAGACGGCCCGCCGCCCCGTCGCGCGGGGGCGGGCGCGCCTTCGGCCTCGCGCTGCTCCTCGGCCGCCATCGCAGCCTCGCGCTCGGCGATCAGCCGCCGGCCCTTCACGAGCGACGCGCGCACCTGGGCCGCGCGCTCGTCGCGTGGGGCGGCGCCGGCGAGGTGGCGGAGGAGCGCGTCGCAGGCCGCGGCGTCGCCCTGCTGGGCGCAGGCGAGCTCGCTCGCAGCGAGCTCGAGCTCGGCGGCGTGGGCCGCCTCCTCTTGCCGGCGCGCCTCCTCGGCGGCCTCGAGCTCGGCGCGGCGGCGCTCGGCCTCCGCGGCCTCGTCGGCCTGACGCTGCGCCTCGATCCGCGCCTGGCGCGCCTCGCGCTCGTGCCGGTAGCGGGCCACGAGGGCGCTCGCGGCCCGCAGATCGGCCTCGGCGCCCTCGCAGAACGACGCGCACTGGTCGACGCGGGCCCGCGCCTCGAGCTCCAGCACGAGGCAGTCGGGCTCGCTCCGGCAGCCGCGCGCCAGGCGGGCCGGGAACCCGTCGTCGTTGCGCGATCCGCCGCCGGGATGGCATCCGGCGGCGAGGACGGCGAGAGAAGAAAGCCAGGAGACGGCAAGGCGGCTCACCGGGGTGATTCTCGTGCCGCGGGCGGGGGACGTCGAGGCCCCGGGGGCGGAGCGCGAGAGAAACCCGCAGGAGCACGCGCTCGCATGCGCCGGACGAGGACGGGAGAGACCGCAACAGCCGCCGAGCTTGCCAGCGCCACGCCGTCGCCCTCGGGGACGACATGGCGGCTCGGGCATCCACGATGGGATCGCCCGGCAGCTCGGGCTGACGGTGCAGATGCATAGGTAAGCTATTGGACGTGTAGGTACGTCATCGATGGGGAGATGTCTTGTCCCCCGAGCGCGGCAACAGTAGGAAGCTGGGAATGCGTCGACACCTAACGATCCGCGCTCTCGCCTCGATCGCCGTCACAGGCCTCCTCGCGACGACGGCCTGCAGCTCCGGCGGAGACGAGTCCCCCGCTCCGGACCAGGACGCCGTGGTCACCGTCGCCGAAGCCCGCGCCCTGGCCGAGGGCTCGACGGCGACGGTCGAGGGCTTCGCCACGGTCGCGCCCGGCACCTTCAGCTCGGCGACCAGCGAGCAGGGCTTCGCCCTCCAGGACGCCACCGGGGGGATCTACGTGAGCCTGCCCGACGCGCTCGAGTTCGGCCTCGATGCCCGGGTGCGCGTCACGGGGCGGCTCGGGCAGACGGCCGAGCAGACGGTGCTCAACGCCGAGGCGGCCTCGGTCACGGTGCTCGATGGGACCGAATCCGTCGAGCCGACGGACGTGATGACCGGCGACGTCGGAGAGCCCGTCGAGGGGATGCTGGTCCGCGTGCGCGGCAGCGTGACCACGGCCGTGGAGGACGAGCAGCCCTACGGCTTCCAGGTATACATCGACGACGGCTCGGGCGAGGTCCAGGTCTACGTGCATGTCGTGGACGGCCAGCCCGTCATCGACACGACGTCGCTCGAGGTCGGCCTGGCCATCGAGGTGACCGGCCTCGCCGCGCAGTACGAGGAGACCTACGAGGTCGCGCCGCGCCGGGCAGGAGATCTCGTCCTCGTGGAGCAATGAGCGAGCCCGCCGGCGTGTCGAGCGCGATACCCGCTCCTCAGGGCAGCTCGGATCTCACCGAAGATGTTGTTGTTATTGAGATAGGTTCTTGTTGTTGCCGAGAAAGGGGCGTTCGTTGTCGAACGTGTCGACGGACGTGACGAGAATGCCGGCGGACCCTGGCAAAGACGAGGAGGCGGCCGTCCTGGCCGCGGCGCGCGCCGGAGACCACGCGGCGTTCGCCGCGCTGAGCGAGCGCTACCGCCGCCGGCTCCGCGCGCACTGCTATCGCATGCTCGGCTCCTTCGACGAGGCCGAGGACATGGTGCAGGAGATCCTGCTCCGCGCCTGGCGCGGCCGCGAGGGGTTCCAGGGGCGCTCGCTGTTCCGCACGTGGCTCTACAGCATCGCCACGAACGCCTGCCTGAACGCGCTGGAGCGCGCCCCGAGGCGGGTCGTGCCGCAGGACCTGGCGCCGCCGGTCACCGCCGCGACGCCGCCGTCCGAGGCGCGCTCCACGCCGTCGTGGGCGCCGGAGGTCCCGTGGCTCCAGCCGTTCCCGGACGACCTGCTCGACGCCGGGCCGCCGCCCGACGCCGCGGTGGAGGCGCGCGAGACCATCGCGCTGGCGTTCCTGGCCGCGCTGCAGCACCTGCCGCCGCGCCAGCGCGCCGCGCTCATCCTGTCCGACGTGGTGGGCTGGTCGGCGGCCGAGATCGCGGCGCTGCTCGAGCTGACCGTCCCGTCGGTGACCAGCGCGCTCCAGCGGGGGCGCGCGACGCTGCGCGAGCGCCTCCCCGCCGGGGCGCCGGACGCGGCCGCCGGCGCGCCGGCCACGGATGGCGAGCGCGCCGCGCTCAAGGTGTTCATGGACGCGTGGGAGCACGGGGACACCGCCGAGCTGACCCGGCTCCTGCGCGAAGACGCGCGCTGGGCGATGCCGCCCGCGCCGCTCTGGTTCGACGGCCGCGCGGCGATCGCCAACCTGCTCGCGCTGTTCCCGCCCCGCTGGAAGGGGCGCGCGTTCAGGATGGTGCCGGTCGGCGCCAACCGGCAGCCGGCGGCGGCGGCCTACCTGCGCCCGCAGGGCGAGGCGGAGCTCCGGCTGTCGGGCGTCCACGTGCTGCGCGTCTCTGACGGCCAAATCGCGGAGATCATGACGTTTTCAGCCGAGCTGTGCGCCGGGTTCCGGCTGCCGGCGAGCCTCACCGATTAGTTTTTCGCCGCCTCGGGTCTACGCGGCAGGACCGCGGAAAGGAGACCCGAGATGAAGAAGACGACCTCCAGGGACGGCACCACCATCGCGTTCGACCAGACCGGGCAGGGGGCGCCGGTGATCCTGGTGATGGGCGCGTTCAACGACCGGACGACGGGCGCGCCGCTCTCGGCGTACCTGGCGCGGCGGTTCACCGTGATCGCCTACGATCGCCGGGGGCGCGGCGACAGCGGCGACGCGGCGACATACGCGATCGACCGCGAGATCGAGGACCTGGACGCGGTGATCCAGGCCGCGGGCGGCGCCGCGGCCGTCTTCGGCTACTCCTCCGGCGCGCTGCTCGCGCTCGCCGCCGCGGCGCGCGGCCTGGCCATCACGCGGCTTGCGCTCTACGAGGCGCCGCCCGCCCAGCCCGCCGAGCACGCGCAGGCGCTGGCGTCGCTGGTCGCGGCCGGGCGTCGCGGCGACGCCGTGGAGTACTTCCAGCGGCGCATGGTCGGGATCCCCGACGAGGTCGTGGCCCAGCTCAGGCACGCCCCGTTCCGCCCCGCGCTGGAGGCGATGGCGCACACCCTGATCTACGACGCGACGATCGTCGCCGACGGGCGCATCACCGCCGCGCTCGCGGAGGTCCGCCAGCCGGCGCTGGCGATCGCCGGCGACGCGGGCGCGCCGGTCATGCGAAAGGTCGCCGAGACGCTCGCCGCGCGGCTGCCCGGCGGACGGGCGGTGACGATCGCGGGCGCCACGCACCACATCGAGCCCGCCTTGCTCGGGCCGGAGCTGGAGCGGTTCCTCGACGGCTGAGCGTCAGCGGGGTAGTGAGCGACTCCTCGGCCATGAGCCTCTCGACCGTGCTCCGGGTCCTCGGCCGCAACGACGGCGAGGTCCGCAGCGTGTTACGCGCCGGATCGCTCCGCAAAGGGCTCTGCGCGCGGCTCGCGGCGCTGGCCTCACGGCGGTAGCCGCGCCGGCGGCCCAGTCTAGGGCAGCGGTCCTCCCGCCGGCCCTGCGGAGAGCCGCTGCGGCCGGATCTCCTGGTGCATCCAGTGCTCGTCCGTCTGCACGTGCCCGCGCCGCACCCACTTGGCGAGGCACCGCTGGAACGCCGCGTCCGGGAACTCGCCCGCGACCCGCACCACCACCCCCTCGCGCGGGCCGCCGAACGCCGAAGGCTCACGCGCGAGCGCGCTCGTCAGCGCCTCGAGCTCACACCCATCCTCGACGCGGCCCCGGAACAGGACAGGCACGGTGGGGAGCCCCAGATCGTTCGCTTGGACCACGACCATGTCCCACTCCCAGAAGAGCCCCCGCGCGTCGTCGCGCACGCCGAAGACCAACGAATAGCCCGGCAGCGCCTCGTACTCGATGGAGTGGACCGCATAGCAATACTCGCAGAAGACCGACGTGCCCTCCGAGAGCAGGTGAGCGATACGCGCGTGGGTGGCCTTCGCGAGGTCGAAGCTCGGGTGGGACGGAGGGCCCGAGTGCGAGCGCGAGAAGACGCTCTTCCGCGTGTACGTGAGGTTGCTCCCGTCGCACTTCTCGGTGATGACGATCTCCACGCCGAGCAGGCCCGACACGTCGGCCATCCTCTTGTCGTCGGACGTGCCGCCGGGCGACCACGGAAGGTGGAACGAGCGCGGGTATTTGGCGGACATGACGGCGCCAGGGTAGCACCGGCCGAAAGGCGCGGACATGCTACGGTCCTCGCGCGCTGCGCGCCGCGTCCAGCGCGCTCGCCAGGGGGTGCTCCACCATGTTCGCCGCGTCCTCGCTCCTCGATCTCCTCACGCCCGATCCGGCGCGTGTCCCCTGGGACGAGCTCCAGGTCTTCGACTGGGTCCGCGCGCTCGAGGGCTGCCCGCAGGACCCGATCCACCACGCCGAGGGCAACGTCTGGATTCACACCCGCATGGTGCTGGAGACGCTCCTCGGGCTGCCCGAGTGGCGGGCGCTGCCGGCGGAGGAGCAGCGCGTCGTCTATCTCGCGTGCCTGCTCCACGACGTGGCGAAGCCGGCGACGACGCGCGAGGAGGGCGGTCGGATCACGGCCAAGGGCCACTCGCGCGCGGGGGAGCTGCTCGCGCGCCGCCTGCTCTGGGAGCTCGGCGCGCCGTTCGCGCTGCGCGAGCACGTGTGCGCGCTCGTGCGCTACCACCAGATCCCGTTCTATCTCATCGAGCGGGGCGACGCGCAGCGCGTGGCCGCCGAGATCAGCCTCCACGCGCGCTGCGATCTGCTCGCGCTCGTGGCCGAGGCCGACATCCGGGGGCGCGTCTGCGCGGACATGGGCCGCGTGGTGGACAATATCGAGCTCTTCCGCGAGTTCTGCCGCGAGGAGGGGTGTTACCGGGGGCCGCGCGCCTTCGCCTCGGATCACACGCGATTCGTGTACTTCCGCTCCGACCCCGCCGGCGGGCGCCCCCCGGACGTGGAGGTCTATGACGACACGCGCGCCGAGGTCGTGGTGATGAGCGGGCTGCCGGGCGCCGGGAAGGACACGTATGTCCGGAGCCACTTCGCCGACTGGCCGGTCGTCT
Source organism: Sorangium sp. So ce836 (assembly GCF_028553905.1). Lineage (NCBI taxonomy): Bacteria > Pseudomonadati > Myxococcota > Polyangiales > Polyangiaceae > Sorangium > Sorangium sp. So ce836. Next base: position 11,202,899 of record NZ_CP102233.1, read on the forward strand.
CGCTGGACGCGCTGCGGAGCGAGCTGGAGATCGATCCGACCGACACCCAGGGACAGGTGGTCCAGGCGGCGCGCGAGCGGGCGAAGGAGCACCTCCGACGCGGGGAGCGGTTCGTGTGGAACGCGACGAACCTGTCGCGGCAGCGGCGCGGGCCCGTGCTGCAGATGGCGGCGGACTACGGGGCGAGGATCCGCGTGGTCTACGTGGAGGTGCCTCGGACGGTGCTGTTCGCGCAGAACCGGGCGCGGGAGGCGGCGGTGCCGGAGGCGGCGATCCGGCGGATGATCGAGCGGTGGGAGATCCCGGGGAAGACGGAGGCGCACGAGGTCGTGCTGGCGGTGCGCGGAGAGGGGGAGACGCGCGGGGGGCACTCCCGAGCTGACCGGCCGGCTGCGCTCGCGGGCGCGACGCGGTAGGCTGCGGTCCGGAGCGACGTATGCCCTTCCAGAGCGAGAACTCTCCCATCCCGATTCCCCCGCCCGGCGAGGACGAGCTCCCGTACGACGATGGAGAGCCGATGGAGTCCGAGCGCCACCGCGCACAGATGGACATGCTCATCGAGGTGCTGAAGCTCTTCTGGCACGACCGCGACGACGTGTACGTCGCCGGCAACATGGCCATCTACTTCAGCGAGCTGCAGGCGAAGAAGAACGACTTCCGCGGCCCCGACGTGTTCGTCGTGCTCGACACAAACCGACGCGAGCGCAAATCATGGGTCGTCTGGCAGGAGGACGGGAGGACGCCCGACGTGGTGATCGAGCTGCTCTCCGAGAGCACCGAAGCCGTCGATCGCGGCGAAAAGATGCGCGTCTACGCGAAGCTCCTGCATGTACCGGAGTATTACCTGTTCGATCCGTTCTCGGGCGCGCTCGAGGCCTACGCGCTCGATCGGGCCACGCGGTCCTACGCGCCGGTGCCCCCCGAGGCGAACGGCGATGTCGTGAGCGCCTGCCTCGGCCTGCGGCTCGGGGTACGCCACGGCACGTATCTCGGCCTCGAGGCCGGCTGGCTGCGCTGGCTCGATGCCCAGGGGCGCGTGCTGCCGACGGCCGAAGAGCAAGCCCGCGCCGCCGAAGAGCAGGCCCGCGCCGCCGCCGACGAGGCGAAGCGGCTCGCCGCTCGGCTCGCGGAGTACGAAAAGCGCTTCGGACCGCTGCCGGGCAGCAGCTCGGACTGAGAGACGAGCCCCTCTCTTGTCCCACAGCGCCCGCGCCATTGCGGTCCAGTCCGCCCGCCTTGCTACGAGCTGCCCGCACCGTCCACGCGCGCATCCCCCAGGCGCCCCAGGATCTCGTCCACGGTCTCGTCGACCGTGAGATCCGATGTGTCCAGCCACAGGCCCAGCCGCGGCGTCGCCTCGCGCAATACGCGGTCGAAATCGAGGACCGCCGAGGCGTCCTGATACCCGCGCTTCGCTCGCCCCGCCTCCCGCGCCGCGACGACGGCGGGACGCGGGCAGAGGACCACCACGTGCAGAGGACGATGCGCGTAGCTCCGCACCACCTCGACGAGCCCAGCGCCCAGGATGATGTCCTGGTGGACGACGGTGAACCCGGCCTCGAGATACAGGTCGGCCGCCGCCGCCGCGATGCGGTACCGGAGCCGCAGCTGCCCCTCGGCCTCCTCGGAGAGCTCGAAGCCCATCTCGGCGCGGCCACCGACGATCATGCGGCGAAACACGTCGCCCCGCAGATGCACGCTCCTCGGCAGCCGCTCGGCCAGCCGCTGGGCGACCGTCGACTTTCCAGAGGCCATGAGCCCCGTGATCAGGACGATCGACGGAGATTCCAGCAGGCTCCCACGCGCGGTCATGACGGACGATCCTCCTCGGCCCCCCCGGCACTACCTCCGCCCGAACCCCGGCACCAGCATCGCCGCCCATCGCGCCGGGCTCTTGATCCGCTCCCGCGCCATCACCGCGTCCGCCACGAGGATCCGCTGCAGCCCCTTCTCGCCGCCGAGCAGCTCGCCCGCCTGACGCCGCGCCGCCGCGGCGTAGAGCGGCATGTCCGCCGCGTCGAACCCGGCCGCCGCCGCCTCCAGCTGCGCGATCGCCTCGTCCCGCTCGCCGCGCAGCTCCGCCGCGCCCGCCCGGAGGAGCGGCACGAACGGGTCGGACCACGCCGTCCTCTCCCGGGCGAGCGCGGCCGCGTCCCGCAGCGCCGCCTGGATCAGCGGCTCGGGCTCGGCCGCGCCCTCGGCCGCAGCCAGCGCCGTGCTCGCGCGCTCCACGTGCGCCATCACCCGGCTGTTCTGCATCATCAGCAGCATCGAGCCCTCGATCTTCGGCCACGCCTCCGCGAGCCGCCTCAGCGCCGCGCCGGCGCGGCCGGCGTAACGGTCGACGTAGGTCTCGCCGAGCAGCCCCACGAAATGCTCGAGGTGGAACCCCGACGTCGTCCACCTCGACAGCGCCCCCGCGACCGCGCTGCGCGCGCCCGCCACGTCGTCCGACGCGAGCGAGACCCACGCCGCCTGCGCGCCGAAGATCGCCGCCGCGTAGCGATCGCCCCGCTGCTCGGCCCCCCGGAGCACCGCCGGCATCGTCCGCGCGAGCGCGTCGATCTGCCCGCGGTAGTACCGCATCCACGACGCCATCAGCTGCGTCGTCACGAGCTCCCAGGCGACGCCGGCGCACCGGTCGCGCAAGATCTCGTCCGCCCGCTCGTACCAGTCGGACGCCGCCCTCCAGCGGCCCGCCGTGAACGCCTCGAGCATGCCCGACACCATCATCGACAGGCCGAGGAGGTGCGGGCTGTCGAGCCGCTCCGCGAGCGCGCGCACCGCGGCGACGAGCTCCTCCGCGCGCGCCCGGCCCGGCGACCCGATCATGCACGCGGACGAGGCCTCGAACGCGAGCGCGCGGCCGATGCGGTACGGCTCGCCGGCGCGCAGCGCGAGCAGCAGGGCGCGCGCCGAGAATTCGGCCGAGCGGACCATGTCGACCGCCGACAGGCCCACCGTCACCGTCCAGCAGGCGTCGATGCGCGCGAGATCCTCCGGGCGCACCTCCGCCTCGGGCCGCTCGCGGAACCGCAGGCCCCGGAGGCGCAGCTCCGCCCGGTGCAGGAGCAGCGCGACGAGCGCGCGCCGCGGCGTCTCCGGGAACGACAGGCCGACCGCCGCCAGCACGGCGCGCACGTGCTCCAGCCCCTCGTCGATGTGCCCGCTCCGCAGGTACTGCTCCGCGGCGCGGCGGCGGAGATCGAGCGACCGCGCGCTGTCGTCCCCCTCCGCAGCCGCCGCGTAGAGCCGCGCCGCCTCCGCGCCCTTGCCCGCGTTGACGAGGGCGTCGGCGCTCCGCACCTCGAGCGCGCGCCGCTCCGCCTCCGGGAGATCCGCGCCGCGCGGGAGCAGGCCGAGCGCGAGCTCGTAGAGCCGCGCCGCCCGCTCGAACGCGAGCGCCTCGGCCGCCTGCTCGGCCGCGACCGCCGCGAGCCGCCCCGCGCGCGCCCCGTCGCCCGCGCCGAGCCAGTGCCGCGACAGCGTCTCGGCGTCCGCCGTCCCGAGCGCCTCGAGCGCCCGCGCGAGCCGCCTGTGCCGCCCCGCGAGCTGCTCCGGACCGAGCCGGCCGACCACGGACGCGCGCACGAGATCGTGCGACGCCTCGACGAGCTCGCCCTCGCCGGCGGGCCGCGCGACGACCAGATCCTCGGCGCGGAGGAGCGCCATCGCCGGGGCGCGCTCCTCGCCGTCGAGCTTCGCCGCGCGCGCGGCGACCGCCGCGTCGATCGGCTCCCCGGCGACGGCGACCACCTCGAGCAGCCGGAGCGCCTGCTCCGGCAAGCGGTGGAGGCGCGCCCCGAGCGCCCGCTCCCACGCGGCGTCGCCCCGCGCGCCCATGTCGCCCGCCGGCTCTTGCGCATCGCGGACGAGCTCGCCGAGCAGCCGCGGGTTGCCCCCGGAGGCGCGGGCGATGGCGTCCGCCCGCGCGCGGGTGCCCTCGTCGCGCGCGAAGAGGAGCGCGAGCGCGAGCTCCTCCGCCTCGAGCGGCAAGAGCGGCCCGACCTCGATCTGGCGCAGCTCGCCGTCCCGGCGCGGCGGCGGGGCCCGATCGAGGTCGAGGGAGGCGGGCTCGGCCGCGGCGGGGGCCGGACACGCGACCCCCATCCCGTCGAGCAGCGCGCGGAGCGGCGCGCTCGCGGCGACGTCCTCGGTCCGGTAGCTGCCGAGGAACATCATCGCGGGCGCGTCGGGCGGGCGCGTGACCTCGAGCAGGAGCGCCACGCTGTCGGCGTCGATGAGCTGGAGGTCCTCGATCGCCACGACGAGCGGGCTGCGCTCGGCGACGCGCCAGAGCAGCTGCCGGAGCGCCGCGAAGCTGCGCTGCCGCAGCTCCTGCGCGTCGGGCGACTCGCTCACGCGCGGCGCCGACGCGACGGCGGGCACGCGCGAGAGCGCCGGGAACACCCGGACGAGCGCGCGGACGTCGCGCGGCAGGAGCCGCTCGGCTTCCTCGGCGGAGACGCGCCGGAGGAAGCGGCACAGCGACTCCATGACGCCCCCGAACGCCTTGTAGGACTCGGTCGACCCGACCGCGCAGCGCCCCCGCAGGACGACCGGCCCCCTGTCGTGGCGGAGCCCCATCAGGAAGTGGTGGATCAGCGCGCTCTTGCCCATGCCCGCGCCGCCGCGGACGAGCACGCAGATGGGCCGCTCCAGCAAGAGCGCCTCGGCGGCGCGGCGCAGGGCGCGCAGGTGCGGGCGGCGGCCGATGAAGTGCGCGATCGTCGGCGGCACGAGCGGGGGCAGCGCGCTCTCCGGCGCCGCCTCGGCGCTCGGCGCTGGCGCGGCGCTCGGCGCTGCCTCGGCGCTCGGCGCTGGCGCGGCGCTCGGCGCTGCCTCGGCGCTCGGCGCTGCCTCGGCGCTCGGCGCTGCCTCGGCGCTCGACGCTGCCTCGGCGCTCGGCGCTGCCTCGGCGCTCGGCGCTGCCTCGGCGCCCGGCGCTGCCTCGGCGCTCGGCGCTGCCTCGGCGCTCGGCGCTGGCGCGGCGCCGCCCGGGTCCTCCGCTCCGCGCCCCCCGCCCTGCGCCACGGTCACTTCTTGCTCAGGAACGCATCCATCGCCCGGCGGTGCTCGGGGCCGTTCCACTGCTCGGCGAACGCCCGCCGCTCGACCTCCACCGCGGAGGCGCGCAGCGCCTCGCGCGCCTTGCACAGCGCCCGCCTCATCGCCGCGACCGAGGTGCGCGGGCTGTCGGCGATGCGGTTCACCTGCGCGATCGCGCGGCTCCGCGCCGCGCCGGTCGGGACGACCTCGCTCACGAGGCCGATCCGGAGCGCCTCGGCGGCGTCGATCCGCTCCGCCGTCAGGAGCAGCCGCGACGCCTGCAGCGGCCCCACCCGCTCGCAGAGCCGCGTCAGCCCGCCCCACGCCGGCGACAGGCCCATCTTGACGTGGCGGAACGAGAGCGCGGCGTGCTCCTCGACCACGACGAAATCGCAGAGCAGGAGCAGCTCGCAGCCGCCGCCCAGCACGTCGCCCTGCACCGCGGCGACGATCGGCACCTCGCTCTCCTCGAACGCCGAGAAGCCCTCGAACATCGCGAGGACCTCGCCGCCCGCCGCGCCGCCCTCGGCGAGCGCGTGGAGCTCGCGGATGTCGCCGCCCGCCACGAAGACGTCGCCGCCCGCCGCGGTGATCACGACGCCGCGCACGCGCGGGTCCGAGGAGGCGAGGCGGATCGCCTCGCCGAGGCGCCTCGCGAAGGCGCTGTCGATGGCGTTCCGGCACTCGGGGCGATCGATGGTCAGGACGACCGCGTCGCCGGCCGCCTCGACCCCGAGGGTCACGAGGCGGCCCTCCGCGCGCCCCTCCCGTTCGTCAGCACCGCGGGCTTCCTGCGGTTCGCGCCGGCCCCGTTCTCCGCCGCGCGGCTGAGCCGCCGCGTCGGCGGCATGCGCTCGTCGTGGATCACCTCGGCGATCCGCGCCTCGAGCATGCGGCGGCTCAGGCCGCGCTGCTCCACCGCGTACCGCTCGGCGTAGCTGATGATCGCGCCCGCGACGTCGACGCCGCTCGCGCGCTCGATCCCCTCCAGCCCGGGCGAGCTGTTGATCTCGAGGATCTTGGGCCCGGAGCGCGCCTCGAGCATGTCGACGCCGGCGACCTCGAGGCCCATCGCCTTCGCGGCGCGGATCGCGACGCTCCGGTAGACGCGCGGCAGCTTCACCCGGTCGCCCTTGCCGCCGCGGTGGAGGTTCGAGCGGAACTCGCCCGGCTTCGCGACCCTCCGCATCGACGCGACCACGCGGCCGCCGACGACGATGACGCGGATGTCGCGCCCCTTCGACTCGCGCACGTACTCCTGGAGCACGATGTCCTGGCCCATGGCCCAGAACGTCTCGAGCAGCGCGTGCACGGCGTGCGGCGTCTCGGCGAGCATGGTGCCGATGCCCTGGGTCCCCTGCTGCAGCTTCACGATCGCGGGGCAGCCGCCGACGAGCGAGAGCGCCGCCTCGACGCCGGCCGGGCTGCGGGCGCAGACGGTGATCGGCACGTTGAGCTTGCGGCGCGTGAGCAGCTGGAGCGCGCGCAGCTTGTCCCGGCTCCGCGCGATCGAGACGGCGCCGTTCAGGACCGGGACGCCCATGAGATCGAACTGGCGGACCACGGCGAGGCCGTAGTTCGTGATGCTGGCGCCGATGCGCGGGATCACGATGTCGAAGCGGGGCACCGCCGAACCACCGACGAGCAGCGACGGCCGACCGCGCGACACCACGATCTGGAAATCGAGCGGATCGATGACGCTGACGTCGTGACCACGCGCGCGCCCCGCGAGCACGATGCGGCTCGTCGAGTAGAGGGACGCGTTGCGTGACAGGACGAGGAATCGCATGTGGCCCGGAGGCTAGCAGAGCCCGCAGACTGCGTGGATGGGTGCGCGCGCCGATTCATGTTTCGCGCCTTCGACGAACGGCCCACGCGGCGTCTCCAGCGGTCCGCGCCGCCCGTGCCGCCCGCGCCGCGGTCGCGCGCCGCGCCATCGGCCCCCGTTTTCCATGCGGCGACGCGCGGGCCCGCTCGATCTCGACACGGCGAACCGGGCGCGGGCGCAAGCGCGGCGGCGCGGCGCTTGCGCTGGAAAATGTTTCGTGTACGAATTTTTTTCGGTCCGCCGGCGAGGAGGGGTTCGCGATGTGGCAGCCGTTCACAGAGGAACATCAGCAGTTCAGGAAAACGGTGCGGGCCTTCGCAGAGAAGGAGCTCGCTCCACACGTGGAGGAGTGGGAGGCGTCGGAGTGCTTCCCCAACTGGGTGTTCAAGCGCGCCGGCGAGCTCGGGATCCTGGGCGCGCACTTCCCGGAGGAGCACGGCGGCGCCGGGCTCGACTACTGGTTCTCGACGGCGAAGGCCGAGGAGCTCGTGCACTGCACGATGGCGGGCGTCTCGATGGGGCTGCTCGTCCAGAGCGACATGGCGACGCCGGTGATCAGCGACATCGGCACGAAGGAGCAGATCGAGGAGTTCCTCCGGCCGGCGCTCGCGGGCGACAAGATCGCGGCGCTCGGCGTCTCGGAGCCGGGGGCCGGCAGCGACGTGGCCGGGATCGGGACCACCGCGCGCAAGGACGGCGACGATTACGTGCTGAACGGGCAGAAGACGTTCATCACGAACGGGACGCGCGCCGACTTCGTGACGCTGCTCGCGAAGACGTCGCCGGACAAGGGGGCCCACGGCTGCTCGTTCTTCCTCGTGCCGACGGCGCTCCGCGGCTTCAACGTCGCGAAGAAGCTGAAGAAGATCGGCAACAAGTCGTCGGACACGGCGGAGCTCTTCCTGGAGGACGTGCGGGTGCCGCGGCGCTACCTGCTCGGCGAGCCGGACCAGGGCTTCGCGTACCTGATGCAGAACTTCCAGACCGAGCGGCTGGTCGCCGCGGTGGGCGCGATCGCGAGCTCGTTCGTGACACTCGACAGGTCGGTCGAGTACGGGCGCGAGCGGACGGCGTTCGGCAAGCCGATCATCAAGCGCGAGTCGTGGCAGCACAGGTTCGTGGACCTGTACACGCGCTGCGAGGCGGCGCGCGCGTTCGTCTACAAGTGCGTCGACCACTACAACGACGAGCGGTACGTGCGGAAGGTGCCGATCAGCTTCGACACGGTGAAGCTCATCTCGATGGCGAAGATCCTGGCCGGCGACGTGGCGAACGACGTCGTGGACACCTGCCTGCAGTTCCACGGCGGCTGGGGCTACATCGAGGAGTTCCCGATCGCGCGCGCCTGGCGCGACCAGCGGCTCCTCCGCATCGGCGGCGGGACGACCGAGACGATGAAGTACTACCTGGCGAAGCTGATGAACTTCTGAGGGCAGCCCGCCCGAACGGCCACCCCGGCGGGGCGCGCAGCTCCGCCGGGGGCGCAGGGGCCGCAAAACGGGCCCGGCGAGCGTGAGGCGGACGGGACCGGACGGAAACGACGCGCCGACGAAAAAAAGTAGAGACAAGCGGAGCGAGAGGCTGTAGATATGCCGCTCCCAACGACCGGGGCTGTAGCTCAGCTGGGAGAGCGCATGACTGGCAGTCATGAGGTCAGGGGTTCGATCCCCCTCAGCTCCACCGATACGACCGAAGGACTCCCGCGGGAGTCCACCGCGCCGCGCCTGCCTGCCGGCGTGCCTTTTCAGAACCTCCTCTGACCGCGCGTCTCGCGCGGCGCGCGGCCCGAAGCCGACCAGCGGCTCGGACCGCGCAGCAGGCCGGCACCGGGGCCGATCAGAACGCGCCGAGGTACCGCGGCGGCAAGCCGACCCGCGGGTCGACGTGGAAGGCGCCCGCGTGCACGAGCGCGCTGCCGTCGGCGCCGACGTCGAAGCGGTGGACGACGCCCCCGTCGGTCTCGGCGTCCGCGGCGAGGCACCGCCCGCACGCCTCGGCGCAGCGCACCTCGCCGAGGGAGAACGGGAGCTCCTTCGAGCGCAGCAGGACCTCGGGATCGCCGCGCTCGGGCGCGGAGCCGGCGAGCTCGACCGACGTGAGCGTGTCGTCGACCGGCCCCCCCGCGCTGAGCGCGTCGCGGCCGAGCGTCGAGAACAGGAGGCGGTCCTCGGAGGCGAACGCGACGGAGAAGCCGGGCGTCCCCGCGCCGAGCTCGGCGGCCGTCCAGCGCGCCTCCTCGACGAGGCGCCCGTCGCGGCGCGCGAGGACGACGAGGCCGGCCTCGCCGGCGTTCGACGTGGCGTCGCCGCCGAACGTCCCGGGGCACACGACCGCGAGCCTCGATCCGCCGGCGGACGCGGCAAGCCCCCCGCACCCGTGGAGCCCCTCGAGCACCGTGACCTCCCGGATCGCGTCGCTGCGCGCGTCGATCTCGACCAGGCGCGACTCGGCCGACGCGACGAAGTCGAGCGAGGTCGCCGTGAGCAGCACGTAGAGGCTGTCGCCGACCAGCACCGCGCGGCCCGGCCGGGGGTAGAACCCCGGGTCCTCCCCGGCCAGGGCGGGCGCGAGATCGATCCGGCCGACGATCGCGCGGGCGCCGGGGTCGACGACGAGCACGTCGCTCCCGCCGTCGATCGGCGCGGCGTCCGGGTCGAGGTTCGGCTCGTGGCGCGTGACGTACGCCTTGCCCGGCGAGACCTCGACGTAGTCCTGCGGGTTCGCGCGGAACGCGGTGGCGAGGGTGAGCTGCCCCGCGGGCTCGCCGCTCCGGACGTCGATCCACGTGAGCACGGACGCGGAGCGATCGAGCAGCGCCAGCCGATCCCCACGGACCGGCGTCGTCGGGACCACGACGTCCCCCGAGAGCGGCGAGGCGAGGCCGGGCGAGCTCGAGCCCGACGAGACGATCGACGCGGAGAGCACCGCGCCGTCCCAGCTCACCAGGCTGACGTTCGTGGACTGGTAGTCGCTGCTGACCACGACCGCGCCGCGCCCGCACGGGCCCGCGACGACGTCCGTGCCGCCGGTGCTCGGCGGCGGCTCCGGCGCGTTGCACCCGATCAGCGCGCCCGCCGCCCCCGCGGCGAGGATCGTCCGAGAGAGGGCCCCGAGGGCCGCCGTCCCCCGCCCCAGGTCGATGCGAGAAGCCGTCACCACCACACCTCCGTCGCTATGTGAAAGCTCCGCCCGGGGAGCTCGAGGTTGAACAGATCGAACGTCCTCGCGGCGAAGACGTTCGCGATCGCGAAGCGCGCCGAGAGCCGCCGCCGGAGCGCGAGGATCGCGAGCTCAACGTCGGCCGTCGCCTGCTCCGGCAGCGGCCGGAGCCCCGCGGGGTCGGCGGCGCGCGAGGCGCGGTAGAAGACCCGCGCCGAGAGCGAGGCGCGGTCGACGCCGAGCCGCGCGGGCTCCGCGTACACCTCCAGGGACGGCGCCGCCACGAGGCGCGACTGGTACGGGATGAGGTCGTTCGCGAGCGCGCGGCCCGGCGAGGTGTCCCGCGGATCGAGCGCGGTGAGCGCGAGGCCGGCGCGGAGGTGGTCGAGCGCCGAGGCGGACGCGGTGAGCTCCACGCCGAGGACGCGCGCGCTCGCGACGTTGTACGGCCGCAGCACGCCGATGAAGGCGGGGCGGTGCGCGACGAGCCCCGAGGCGAAGCGCGAGAAGCCGAGGATCTCGAGGGAGACCTCGGCGCGCGCGGCCGGCGCCGCCGCGGCGAGGCGCACGCCGAGCTCGGCCGAGAGGCCGCGCTCGGGGGCGAGCTCCGGGTTGCCGATGACGATCGGGGAGCTGCCGTAGAGCTCGCCGAGCGCGGGGACGCGCACGTAGCGGCCGAGGTTTCCGAAGAGCGAGACGCCGCCGCCCGCGAGGCGGAGCCGGGCGCCGAGGCGGCCGCTCGGCTCGAGCGAGGCGAGCGGACCGCCGGCGCCGCCGTGGCTGGTCCGGTGGAGCTCCAGGGCGCCGAGCGCGTAGCCCTCGAGCGAGGGGATGGGCGCGTAACGAAGGCTCACCGACGCGCGGGAGGTGGCGCGCGAGGCGCGGAGCGGCGCGCCGCCCACGCGATCGAGGGCGAGGAGCTCGCGCTCGTGGGCCGCCGAGGCCGAGACGGCGAGGTCGTCGGCCGGGCGGTAGCGGACGGCGGCCTGCCCGGCGCCGCGCGCGCCGCGGCTGGCGACGAGCGGCGACAGCAGGCCGAGCTCGCCCCGCGGATCGCGGACGACCTGGCTCGAGAGGACCGACGAGCTCGTGAGCTCGAGGCGGCACCGATCGACGCCGCCCTCCGGCGGGCCGGCGCACGGGGCGACCGCGGCGAGCGCGCCGAGCCAGCGCTGCACGTGGGCGCGCGCGGCCCGCGCCGGCGTCTCCGAGAGGCCGGTCGCGCCCTGGTCGCGCGCGAAGCCGTTGCCGATCGCCGTGACGCTGCCGCCGCCGGGCAGGCGGTAGCGGCCGATGCTCCAGAGGTCGTAGGCGTCGGCGTCGGCGTTCGGCCTGGGCAGCGCGCGCCCCGTCCGGCTGTCCGTGACGAGGTAGTCGTTGTCGGCGGCGCGCCGGCCGATCGCGATCATGGCGCCGGCGCGGTCGTCGCCGAGGCCGGCCGACGCCCACGCGGCGCGCTCGCCGAAGCTGCCGGCGCCGAGCCCGACGGAGGCGCGGGGCGCGCGCGGCAGCGACGGCTCGAAGAAGATGGCGCCGCCGATCCCGAGGCGATCGGCGTGCTCGGGCGCGTTGCCCCGGTAGACCTCGACGCGCTGGATCATCCAGAGCGGGACCGTCGAGAGATCGGCGGTGCCGGTCACGTCGTCGTTGAGCCGGACGCCCGCGAGGTACACCGGCGTCTCGGCGCTGCTCGCGCCGCGGATGGACGCGGTCGCGAGGTCCGACGCGGCGCCCGTGCGGGAGACCTGGAGGCCGGGGACGCGGCTCAGCACCGCGGACGCCGCGGCGCCCGGCGCGCGGAGCTCGTCGCCGCGGATCACGTGGGACGCCGCGGTGGGATCCCGCGCGGCCACGGTCGACGCGCGCTGCCCCTCGACGCGCACCTCGAGCGCCCGGCGGCGCGGCCGGGCCGGCGCGCTCTCGGCCGGCGCGGCGACGCCGTCGCCCCGTTCCTCGCGCGCGCCGCCTTCGCGCGCGCCGCCGCCCGCCGCGCCCTCCCGGCCGCCCGCGCCCGCCTCCTGGCCCCGCGCGCGCGGGGCGAGGCCGGCGGCGGCCACGAGCGCCGCGCAGGCGAGCGCCCAGGGGCGCCTCACGGGCACAGCGCGTGGACGATGCCCACGGCATCGAGGTCGAAGACGTCGGGCGTGCCGGCGCGATCGGTGATCCGCACGAACCGCGCGAGCGGGACCCCGATCTCGGCCAGATCGAACGGGTCGCCGCCCGCCGACGGCGGGTCGAGCGGATCGATGTCGTTCTCGTCGGGGTTGGCGTGCACCGGGTGCCATCCGGCGCAGCCGTCGTACGGATAGCGGTCCGCGGCGCAGGGGAACGCCGACCAGGCGGCGCCGTCCTCGCTCACCTCGACCGTCGCGAGCTCGGCGAACACGCTCGCGGCGTCGTCGCCGCGCCCGAAGGCGTTCTCGAACACCAGGAAATCGGCCCCGGGCCCGTCGACGATCGCGTTGCCCTCGAACGCCACGACGATCGACCCGCCGTCGCCGAGCGAGAGCACGTCCAGCGAGCCGCCGCAGCAGCCGCCGCCCTTCGGCGGGCCGAGGACGACGTCCGGGTACCGGTCCTGCCCGAACCCCTGCCCCGGCCCGAAGCAGGCCGACACCACGCTCGTCGCGAACCGCGCGCCCGGACCGTCGCACGCCGCCGCGTCCGCTCCGGGAGCGCCGCCGTGGCCGCCGGAGAGGCACGAGCCGCCCGCGCCCGCCGCGGCGGCGGGCTCGCCGGCGCCGTCGTCCGGGGGCGCGCCGGCGCCGCCGCACCCGGACAGGACGGCCGCGGAGGAGCAGAGGCAGACGACGAGGGCACGCAGCGACATCCTGGACCTGTTCGAACGAGCGCGCGCCGCGGCATCTCCACGTCGCCGCCAGCCGGCCTGCCTCGGTCCCGCGAGGATCTGCGTCTCTCCATCTCCGCGCACGGGACCTCTTCGGCCGCACGGGCGGCTATCACGGGCCTCCGGGACGGTCAACGCGCTTCCCCGGCCTCCCGCGGGAGAGTAGAAAACCCGAAACATGGCTCTCTCGCCTCCCTGGGTGTTCCCGGAGCTCGACGCGGGCGCGGCGGGCGCGGCGCGCGCGCGTCAGGACACGCTGACAAAGCCGCGCGGCAGCCTCGGGGCGCTCGAGGATCTCGCCGTGGCGCTCGCGGGCATCCAGGGCGGTCCACCCGCGAGCCGGCCTGCGGCCGCGGTGCTGTTCGCCGCCGATCACCCCGTCGCCCGGCACGGCGTGTCGGCCTACCCGGCCGAGGTCACGGCGGCGATGGTCGCGAACTTCGTGCGCGGCGGCGCCGCCTCCAGCGTGCTCTGCCGGCACCTCGGGGTCGAGCTGCGGGTCGTGGACGTCGGCGTCGCCCACCCGTACGAGCGCGCGGGCGGCGCCGGCGCGCGGCTGCGGCGCGATCCGGTCGCCGACGATCCCATCGGCGATCTGCGGGTCGAGGACGCGCTCTCGGAGGACGTCTACGAGCGCGCGCTCCGCGCCGGCGCCGCCGAGATCGACGCGCTCGGGGGCGACACGCGCGTCGTCCTGCTCGGCGAGATGGGCATCGGCAACACCACGGCGGCGTCGGCCATGGCGGCGCTGCTCCTCGGGCTCGCCCCGGAGGACGTCGTCGGCGCGGGGACGGGCGTCGCGGGCGACGCGCTGTCGCGCAAGGTCGAGGTCGTGCGCGACGCGACCCGGCGCGTCCAGGCCGCCTCGAGCGCGTTCCGCGCCGATCCGCGCCGCGTCGTGCTGGCGGTCGGCGGCAAGGAGATCGCCGCGCTCGTGGGCGCCATGGCGCGGGCGATCGAGCGGCGGATGGCGGTGCTCGTCGACGGCTTCATCGTCTCGACCGCGGCGCTCGCGCTCGTCCGGATGGACGCCCGGGCGCGGGCGGGCATGCTCTTCGCGCACCGCTCGGCCGAGCGCGGTCACGCCCACGTCCTCGCGGCGCTCGAGGCCCGCCCCTTGCTGGATCTCGGCATGCGGCTGGGCGAGGCGAGCGCCGCCCTGGCCGCGCTGCCCCTGCTCGACGCCGCGTGCGCCCTGCACGCCGGCATGGCGACGTTCGCGAGCGCGAGCGTGCCCGACCGCGCGCCGCCCGGGACTCCATGACGCTGCCGCCGGTCCTGCGCGGCGCCCGGGCGGCGACGACCTTCCTCACGCGCGTCCCGGTCGGCGGCTTCCCGTACGCCGACGCGGACTGGCGCTGGGCCTCGGCCTGGTTCCCGTTCGTGGGCGCCGGCCTCGGCGCCGTCCAGGCCGCGGCGTGGCTGCTCGTCGACCGGGGCGGCGCGCTCGTCGCCGCCAGCGTCGTCGTGGCGCTGGGCCTGCTCCTCACCGGGGCCTTCCACGAGGACGGCCTCGCGGACACGGCCGACGCGCTCGGCGGCGCCTTCGATCGCGCGCGTCTTTTCGAGATCCTCAAGGACAGCCGCATCGGCTCGTTCGGCGCCGCGGCGCTGATCGTGGTCCTCGTGCTGCGCATCGCCCTGCTCGCGCGGCTCGACGCCGCCGCGCCGGTCGCCCTGGTGCTGACGCAGTGCCTCTCGCGCACCCCGCCGATCTGGCTCATGGTCGCGCTCCCCTACGTGACCCAGGGCGGCTCGCGCAGCCGGCCGGTCGCGCGGGCGGCGCTCCCGCAGGCGCTCCTCGGCTCGCTCTGGCCGGCGCTCTCGCTCGCCGCGGCGCACGCCGCCGGGGCCGTCTCGGCGGCCGAGGCGGCGGCCATGCTCGGCGCGTCGGCCGCCGCCGCGGCGATCTGCGGCCTCCGCTTCCGCGCCCGCGCGGGCGGCATCACCGGCGACTTCCTCGGCGCGACGCAGCAGATCGCCGACTGCGCCGCGCTGCTCGCCCTCGCGCTCGCGCGGGGCGGCTGAGCCGCGGGCGCGCCGGCATGGATCCCCTCGCCCCTTCCCTCATCGCGTTCCGCCACGCCCCCGTCGCGCTCTCCGGCGTCTGCTACGGTCGCCTCGACGTCGCCGCGGAGCTCGCTCCCGGGGACGCCGCGGCCGCGATCGAGCGCGCGCTCCGCGACCTCGACCTCCGCCCCGGCGTGGTCTGGTCGTCGCCGCTCTCCCGCTGCGCGCTCCCCGCGGCCGAGCTCGCGTCGCGCCTCGGCGTGCCGCACGCGATCGACGCGCGCCTCGTCGAGATCGCCTATGGCGCCTGGGAGGGTCGCGCCTGGTCGGAGATCGAGCGCGGCGATCCGGGCGCGTACGCGGCGTGGCTCGACGGCTGGGAGCGCGTCGGGCCGCCCGGGGGCGAGTCGGCGATCGAGGTCGAGGCCCGGGTGCGGTCGTTCTGGCGGGCGCTCTCTCCGGCGTGCGGGCCAGCGTCCGGGGCGTCCCCGCACCTCCTGGTCGCGCACGCGGGCGTGCTGCGGGCGCTGCGCGTCGTCGCCTGCGGCGCGACCTGGCCCGAAGCGATGAGCGCGCCCGCGCCTCACCTCGCGCCCGAGCGCTTCCCGCTCCCCGCGCCCGCCCTTTCGCTGGCGGCCTCCTGAGGGGCGCGTACCCTCGTCGGGCATGACCCCGCACGAAGAGCTCGCGCTCCTGCTGCGCCCGGCGGCCGGAGGCCTCTACCTCGTCTCGACCGGGCGCGCGCAGCAGCTCGAGGTCCAGCGGCGGCTCTACGGCGCCTCGACCCAGGACGAGGTCCTCGCCCGGTTCCGCGCGTCGTTCGACCGCATCGCCGGCGCGCGCGCCGTCTTGCTCGGCGTCCCCTCCGACGTCGGCGCCGGGTTCCTCCGCGGCTCCAACATGGGCCCGCAGGCGATCCGGACCGCGCTCCTCGACGCTCACCCGGATTTCCCCGAGCGGGCGCGCGACATCGGGCTCGTCGACATCGGCGACGTGTTCGTCGTGCCGCAGCTCCTGCACGACGACATGCTCTCGGAGGCCCAGAAGGCCGCGTCGCGCCGCGCCCTCTACCCTGGCGTGCCCGAGCCCGTGGCCGCGCGGCTGCCGGTCTCGCCGCTCTCCATCGCCGAGCGCGCGCTCGATCTCGTCTTCTCGATCAACCCGGACGTCGCGCCCATCGTGCTCGGCGGCGATCACTCCACGGCCTTGCCGGTCGCGCGCGCGATCGCGACCGCGCGCGCGCGAGGCGCGCGGCGGCGGCCGTGGGGCATCGTGCAGCCCGACGCGCACACCGATCTCCTCGAGGAGCGGCTCGGGGTCGCGTACTGCTTCGCCACCTGGTCGTACCACGCGAACGAGCTGGTCGGCCGCGGCGGCCGGCTGACCCAGGTGGGGGTCCGCGCCTCCCAGAAGCCGCGCGAGCACTGGGAGAGCCGCTACGGCGTGCGGCAGTTCTGGGCGGCCGAGTGCCGCGCCGATCCCGAGGCGGCGCTCGACGCCATCGTCGCGCACGTGAAGAGCACCGGCGTCAAGGGCGTGTATTTCTCGAACGACATCGACGGCACGGACGCCGCGTACGCCGACGCCACCGGGACCCCGGAGCCGGACGGCCTCTCGCCCGATTTCGTTGTCGCGCTCATCCGCCGCCTCGGGCGCGAGGTCGGCCTGATCGGCGGCGACGTCATGGAGGTGGCGCCGGCGCTCCAGCCGACGCCGGAGAGCGCGGCCCGCACGCTCGCGCTCGCGGTGCGCTACCTGCGCGAGACGATCGAGGCCGTCGTCGGCCGCGCGCTCGCATGACCTGACGCGCTCGCCTGGGCGCCGCGGTCTCGCCGGGCGCCGCGCGCTCGCCGGGCGCCGCTCAGGGACTCAGGGATCGGAGCCCTTCGCCGCGGGCAGGGCGGCGTCGCGGGCCCAGTCGCTCCACGACCCCTCGTAGAGGATCGCGTCCGCGCGGCCGAGCGTCGCGAGCGCGAGCAGGTCGTGGCAGGCGGTGACGCCCGAGCCGCAGTAGCAGACCACCGTGCTCGCCTCGAGCGCGCCGAGCTCGCGGTAGCGCCGCTCGAGCTCGGCGCGCTCGCGGAACGGCCCGGACGGCGCGCGGAGGTTCTCCGCGAACGGGGCCGAGCGCGCCCCGGGGATGTGGCCCGGGCGCGCGTCGACGGGCTCGGTCTGCCCTTCGTAGCGCTCGCGGGCGCGCGCATCGAGGATCACCGCCGACCGCTCGCGGCGCAGCCGGTCGACGGCCGCCTTGTCGGCGACCGGGGCGCCGCCGCCGGCGAGCTCCATCGGCGGCGCCGGCGCGATCGCGGGCGCGTCGGTCGAGAGCGGGTGCCCCGCCGAGGTCCACGCCTCTAGCCCGCCGTCGAGCACGCGCCCGCCCGGATGGCCGAAGTAGCGCAGCAGCCACCAGAGCCGGGCCGCGATGGCGCCGCCCGCGTCGTCGTAGCCGACGACCAGCGAATCCGGCGCGACGCCGATCCGGGCGAGCACGCGCGCGAACGCCGCTGCGTCGGGCAGGGGGTGGCGCCCGGGGCCGGCCTGCGCCGGACCGGCGAGGTCGGCGTCGACGTCGAGGTGGACGGCGCCCGGGATGTGCCCGCGGGCGTACTCGTCGGCGCCGCGGCGGCCGCTGAGATACCAGCGGCAGTCGACCACGCGGACGCGGGGATCGCCGGCGTGCGCTGCGAGCCAGGGGACATCGACGAGGGGGCCTGGGGGCACGGGGAGGGGGTCGCGCATGCGCGGCAGGGTAGCGCTGCGCGGCCGCCGGCGGGGCTCGCGATCGAGCGCCCCGAGGCGCGTGGCCGGGTCGCGCTCGCCCGCGGGCCGGCCACCTCCCGGCGCCGGCGAAGCGCGGAGCAGCCGGCGTTACTGACTCGCTTCCGCGAACATGTTCGTGTTGCCGTTCTGGTATGCGAATTCGAATGTCACCTGCTTGATCTTCCAGCCGCCTTCTTCCCGGATCAGCCCATAGCGGTAGTGCCCCGCGACCATCCACTCCTCGCCGCCCGGCGCGCGCGCGAACCGGTGGTAAGCGCGCACGTGGCACTCGGCGGAGGCCTCTTTCCCGCTCACCTCGACGTCGATCGGGCCGAGGAAGTGCTGCGACGCATCGATGGCGCCGTGGAACTTCTTCCAGGACGCCAGCAGGTCGTCGGCCTTCTGCGCGAGCGCCTCGCCTCCGAGGAGCGACGAGAAATCGTTCAATACCACATCCGCATAGAAGCCGCGGAGCTCGACCCAGCGCCGCCGGTCGAGGTTGTGAGCGACACGGGTGATGACGCTCCGGATCTCTCGCTCATCCTTCAGATCTTCGGACATGGACGGGTCCTTTCTTCGGCAGGCGCCGCGCCCCTCGTGCAACTCGCACGGACCGCCCGGCCAGCCCGGGTCGGCGGTCGTGGGGACGTGGTGGCGCGCTCATGGGGGTTCCTGCGTCGTACCCCTGGCGGCGCGCCGGGATCAAGGTCGTTCTGGGCTAGGGAAATGAGCCATCGCAGGCTGGCTCTGACATGCAGTAGCTCCTGCCCTTCGGCGCGCGCGGCGCGACCTCGGCCCCAGTCGACGAGTGACGGCGGCGGACCCCGCTCGATGAGTCGCTCTGCTGACGTCCCCGGCAAGGATGATACCCGACGGCGATCGATGCATCCCGGTGTCCGTCCGGGATCCACTCTCAGCGGATTCGAACGGTCTCCGCAGCGGGCTTCATGCCGTGCCGTGCGGGCTTTCATGCCGCGCCGTGCGGGCTCGCTGCTGGAGCACCCGCTTCCGGCGGCGTCGAAAACCGGAGAACATCATACCCATCGGCCTCGTTCCTCGTTTGGGTATCTTGATTGGGCACCACGGCGTGCGAACGAGGCTCGCTTGCGAGCCTTTACGTCCAAGCACCCGGAATTGCTGGGTTCCCGAATGGCGCCCGCGCCACCAATCGCAGGGCAGAACAGCGCCGGAGCTCAGCCGCTCGCGGAGCCCCACCGGCGCTCGGGCTCTACCGCGAGGTAGGCCGTCCTGCCGGCGTACCCGACAATGATAGCGGCACGGTGTGATGACCGCGCCGCGGATTTTGTCAGCGCCCGAACCTTCCCCCCCTTGACGCCCCGTTATCGCTCAAGGATCGTATCAGAGCATCCAGAACGGTCGGGGGGAGCATGGGGTTCCGGTCGTCCACGCGAACAACCGCGTTCGCACGGTGGGGTTGCGCCTGCGCGCTCATCGTTGCCCAGGCGCCCGCAGCGGCTTCCGAATTCAGCGGCGGCGTGAGCGTGGGTGGGATCCAGATCGGGACCGAGCCCAAGCTCGCGGTGAGCCCGTTCGTCGGGGTGCTCTGGCGCAGGGAGAAGGACTTTCGGATCGACGTTCACAACATGTTCAGCATCGTTCCGGGCTCACGGGTAGGGTTCTACGACCGGACGGCGGTCACTCTCGGGTACGTGACGGAGACACGCAACGTCAGCATCGGCCCGTCCCTGTCGATTTACGTGATGCCTGTATGCGGTGCGGTGTTCTGCGACCGAGTGATGGGGATCGCTCCAGGTGGTCGCGCCCAATCCGACTGGTACTTTGCCGGGCGGTTCGGCGCATCCATGAGCGCCAACGTGGACTGGGCCGGCGGGAGCAGCCTCGTTCTTCCCGGCAGCTTGGTCGTGATGGTCACCGCTGGACCCATCTGGAGATTCGGGGGGAGCTCCAAGTGAAGAAAGTCTTTCTCATTCCATGTTTTGCCCTGATCGCTTGTAATTTCGACATGGGCGAGTGTTATCTCCGCGGTGAGGGATCGGACGGGGCCGGCGGCGGCATCATCCTCCCGAGCGGGGCCGGCGGCTTCGGGGATGCTCCTCCGGAGCCGCGAGACGGCCTGGATGCACCTCCTGCCGTCTGCAACATCGCGGCCGAGAGCCCATGCAACGAGAAGTGCCAGGCGGACTACGAGGACGCATCGGCTCAGTGTGGGAAAACGGATGACGAAGCGCAACGACGGGCATGTCAGGACAGCGCGCACGCAACCTATTTGAGCTGTCGGGCCGACTGCGAGCAGACAAGCAATCGCAGCTGCGATGAGAAGTATCAGGATTGCATAAACCACGGTCCGTGGTCTTGTGCAAGACCAGGCTCTGGAAGCGATGGCACGAAGTGTCGGGCCTGCTTTAGGCGGTGCGAGTCCGGGGATCCTCCATCGCCGGACTGCAAAAAGTGTCTATTTTGAGGTTTCAATGACGATACACATCGCCACAAATGAGGACATTCGGAGAGCGGTGCGGCGCGGGCTTCGCCTTCCTGTACGTTTCGTGCGCGATAATATGCTGGAAGGGCCGTGCGCGTCCGACCCCGAAGACCATTGCGCGCTGCGGTGCGATTATTGGAACCTTCAAGGGCGGGAAAGAACGCAATTTCGCTCACGATTTCACGATGTTATGAATGCGTTGAAATCACGGCAGAGAACCGTCGTATGGACGTCCGGGTTGTGGAGCGATAGGCTGATGCTGTGGGCGCTCTGCGCATGGAGGCTCCGCTATCGGCCCGAGCGCCCGGATCTCGACATCGTCGTCCTGGGAGATGCGCCGGAGGATGGGTTTAGCCGTGGGTTCGTCCACGTGAAGCCGGCTGACGCGCGCCGCGGTCTGGACGACGCGCGCGCTCTATCTCGGACGCGCGTCCAGCATATGGGGCGCTCTTGGCGAAAGGTATCCGGTCGGTCTCCGGTCCTGTCCACCGAGGGAGGGCACGCAGTTCGAGCACGGAAGGATCTCGTAGAGCTGGGCACCCACCAAGCGGCATTCTTTCCTCGGGTGGACGGCTGCACGCTCACCCCATCTCGGATTGACGAGCTCTTATTCTCGTGTCTCGGCGAAGACTGGTCGACGCCCGTGGATGTATTGATGCACCGCTCGCCGGCTGGCGCAGAGCTGCTAAATTATTGGATGATACGCATCAGCGATTGCTATTTTGCCATGCGGCTGCGCCAGTGGGCCGAGCACCGTGGGGCTGAGGCCGCACTGGAGAGTGTGCCCTATAGGACGGACAGGCCACCTATGCTAGAGGCTCGCTATAGGTTGACGGCTATCGGTGATGAAATAAAGCGACACGGTCTTGCTGAGATCGCTCAAGGACCGCCGCTGCCGGTATGGGGCGCTACGGCGTACGACCCGGCGGCCCCCTGGGTCGTGGTGGGTGGCCCCTCGGGGCAGCGCCTCCAGCGTCTTGGAGAGCGCCCCACCCAGGAGTCCGATGAATAGCGAGCTCGATCCTCGCGGCGCGGGCGCTGGGAGCGCAGGCGCCCGCGGAGCGGAGCCGCACACGAACATCATCGCAGCAGCATTCGGACGGGCGAACTGCCATTGACAAAGTCGTGCTCGATCGCGGCGTCGCAGTGCTTCACGAGCTCCGTGAAGCGCTGCTCCTTGGCCAGGGGGGGCGACCCCCCGCCTCGCCTGGCATCGCGCCTGGTCGCCCGGGGGGGGCGACCCCCTGCCGGCGCCGCAGCTGCTTCGGACCGCCGCTGTGGTCAGGCGGTCGAGGCAGCGCCGACGGCGGAACGCCACCCCGGAACGCCACCCCGGCCCGCTGCGTGCCTCGAACGCGCGGTCGCCCCTTCGAGGATGCCGGCCGCGGGCCCCGGCCGCGCGCCCGCCGCTTCCGTGCGATGCCGCCTGCCCGGCTCGCCCGCCCCGCCGCGCTCGCCTACAGTTCACCCGCGAGCGCGACCAGCCCCGAGCCCCCCCGGGAGGCGACCCCTTGAGCCCCATCCTCTCCCTCTGCGACGGCTACCGACTCGATCTCTCCGACTACGCGCGCACCGGCCTGCGCGTCGGCATCTGGGCCTCGTCCGGGCGCGGCAAGAGCTTCGGCGTCGGGGTCTTCTGCGAGGAGCTGCTCGCGGCCGGCATCCCCGTCGTCGCGATCGATCCCGAGGGGGAGCTCCACACGCTGCGGGAGCGGTTCCGCGCGCTCGTCCTCGGCGGCGCCCACGCGGACCTGCCGCTCTCGCCCCGCGAGCGCGCGGCGGAGCTCGCGCTCGCGCGGGTGCTCGACGAAGGGCTCGGCCTCGTCGTCGACCTGTCCGACCAGCCGACGAGCCGCGCCCAGCAGGAGGCCGCGCTCCCGTTCCTCGAGCGGCTCTGGGCGCTCCTGTCCGAGCGCCGCGCGCCGGCGGCCGTCGTGGTCGAGGAGGTGCACCTCTTCGCCCCGCAATCGGGCGCGTCGCTCACCTCGGAGATCCTGCACCGCCTCGCCAAGCAGGGCCGCAAGCGCGGCGTCCTCCTCGTCGTCGCGAGCCAGCGCACGCAGGCCGTCTCGAAGGAGCTCATGAGCCAGCTCAACTTCCCGGCGATCGGCGGCTTCGAGATCGAGCGCGACTACGACGCGGTGAAGGCGCTCGTCGACGGCCACCCGTTCGAGGAGTTCCGCGCGCTCCCGTCCGGCGAGTTCTACCTGCCCGCCGCCGGCCGCTTCGAGCGCTGGCGCGCCCGCCACACCGCCCACGGCGGCGACGCGCCGAGCTGGACCGGCGAGGCCGGCGGCGCGCCGCGGATCGCCGACGCCGCGCTGACCACGCTCATCGACGAGCTGCGCGAGGCGCTCGCGGGCGAGCTCGCGCGCCCGCCGGCGCCGGATCCGAGCGCCGCGCTGCGGGCCGAGATCCGCCGCCTCAAGCAGCACCTCGAGCAGGCCGACGAGGCGCGCAGGGCGGCCGAGGCCGAGGCCGGACGGCTGCGCACGGCGCTGCAGGTCGCCGGCGTGGTCAAGGTGGTGATCCAGAACGAGATCGTGGCGCGCGCCGGCCAGAGCGACGGCGCGCGCCCGCAGGCGGCGCCCGCTCCCGGCGCGCACGCCGCGCCCGCTCCCAGCGCGCACGCCGCGCCCGCTCCCGGCGCGCTCCCCGCGCCCGCGCCCCGCGCGCTGGCGACTCCCGCTCCCGGCGCGCCGCGGAGCCACCTCCCTGCGTCGCCCGCGGCCCCGCTCGCGCCGGCGCCGGGCGGCACGGCCGTGAAGGTCGCCGCGAGGCCGGCCTCGCCGTCGCTCCGGGATCTCGCGATGCCGCCCGCGGCGTTGCTCCAGGCGCGCGGCGTCCAGCGGCTGGTGAGCGCCGCGAGGAGCCACGCGCGGCGGCGCTCGCCCCGCTCGGCGCCGCACGTCGCCCTGGCCGCGAAGCTGCTCGCCGGCGGCGCGGCGCTGACCGCGGAGGAGCTCGCCGCGCGCGGCGGCTCGCGCAGCCAGGTCGAGATCCGGCGCGCCGCGCGCGCGCTCGCCGCGCTCGCCCACGCGGGATTCGCCTCGGTCCAGGGCGGCCGTCACGCGCTGAACGAGGCGGCCGTGCTTCGCGCGCTGCAGAGCGGCTGACGGGGAACGACGCCGGCTCACGCCCTCGCCGCTGCCCGGCCGCGCTCGCAGCGCGCCCGCGGCGGCGTGCATAGCAGCATTGCCCGGCACCGCGATTGCCGCCGCGGTCGCAGCCGTCGTCAGTATCGCAGGTGATGGCGCTGCTCGCGCCGCGTGCTCGGCGTGCGCGAGCGACGGAGCGGAGAGCGTCGGTGGAGCGTCCTGCAACGCATCACTTCGTATCCCCCGAGGCAGGCTTCGTCGACACATCCAGATTCACCGTCGTCACGCCGCCGGCGTTGACGTGCGCCACCTCGCCTTCCATCGTGGACAATGCGGTGATCACGTACCCCCCATCGGGGAGCGATGGCACGCGGTAGTCGCCGGCCTCGTCGGTCACCGGATAGTAGACGCTGACCCCTCCTTTCTGCCCATGCTTGCCGGTGACCATGAGCTTGACTCCGGCGAGGGGCTTGTCCCGCGCGGTGACGTGCCCGCGGATCTCGCCCGTGCCTTCCTCGTAAAGGTTGAGCTCAAGCTCGGTGATCTCCCCATCCTTGACCCGGACGGGCCGCATCATCGACTGCTCGCCGTAGCGCAGCTCGAGGCGCGCCATGCCGGTCGGCAGCTCCTCGAAGCGGAAGCGCCCGTCGGCGTCGCTCACGTTCTCCACGAACCCGGTGGCGCGACCGTGGAGCACGAGCCGCGCGCCGGAGAGCGGTGAACCATCGGCCCGGCGCGCCACGCCAGCGATGCCGCCTCCGGGGGACATGACCACCTTGATCGGATCGAGCTTGTCGCACTCCGTGATCTTCAGCGAGAGCGTGGTCACCGCGTTGGCGCCGTCGTACGCGCGAACCCGGACATCGCCCATGGGAACATGCTCCAGGCGGAAGCCGCCATCCATCTCGCTCATCGCCTGCTGCACCGCGTCTGCCGACGCCATGGACAGCTCGCTGTTCGAGCCGGCGCCCAGGCGCGACTCCGCGTCGACGAGCACGTCGGGCAGCGGGAGGCCCGTTTTATCTTCCACCTTCCCCACCAGGGTGCACCCGCTCGAGAGCGAGATATCCACCTCCTTGGTCTCCCCGGGCTCCACGGTGAGCGCCGGAGAAAACGACGGCGCGCGACCGGCGGCGGTCACCTTGAGGAACACCGCCCAGTTCGGGAACTGGTCCGCGCGGAACGAGCCGTCAGGGCTATCGAACGTCTTGGTCCAGAGCGGCGGCGGCGCCGGGAGCATCTCGGGAAGCGAGGTGACGGCCGTGATGGTGAAGCGGCGTACAGGCTCCTTGCGCTCATCGTAGACATGCCCGATGACCGCCCCGCTCTTCGGGAGCACCAGGCTCACCGTCGCGCCGCTGTGCGCCGGGGCCGAGGTCGAGCCATATCCCTCCATGGTGGCGCTGAGCTGGTACGTCCCTTCCGGGAGGGCGAGCTGGAAGCGCCCACGCTCGTCGCTCTGGGCGGAGCCCGCCGTCGACAGGAGATTGCCCGCAGTCTGAAAGGTCATGGCGATGACCGTCGCTCCCGCGACCGGATCGCCTTCGGTGCTGAAGACGTACCCGGAGATCGTCGGCTTCGGCGCCGAGGCCTGCTTGGGCGCGGGCGGAGGCGGCAAGAGGGCACGATTGCGATAGGTGGAGCGGCCCTTCGCGCCCTCGACGGCGTGCGCCCTGGCGGGGGCCGCTTCGTCGTTGCGCCAAGCCATGAGGAAGACGGCGCTGGCCAGGAGCACGAGCCCGCCGAGGAGCCAGGCCTTGCCAGGGACCTTTCGCGAACGCTTATCCCTTACGCTGCATGGTTGCATGTGTTCTCTCCAGGTAACGTGCCCAGGAAGGGCCGCGATCGCGCGCCTTGTGCCTGGTAAATAATGCTCAGCGCCGCCGGCGATCGCCGGCGGCGTCTGCCGTCAGGACCGGCTCGGGTCGAGCAGTCCTGTCGTCCGGTGCAAGGAAGCGCGCCCGGACCGAGGGCGCCTTACGCAGCGCCTCGGTCCGGGCAAGGCATCGATCACGATTCAGAAGGCTCAGACGGCTCGGAAGGCTCAGTCCCGGTGAGAGGCGCAGGCGTGGTGAAGAAGTCGAAGTCGACCTGAACGCCGGCAGCCAGACGCTCTGTGATCGCGCCGGTGAGGGCGCCGTTGACCCTCGACTCCCCCGCGAACAGCGCCAGGACAGGCTGGACCTGCTTCGAGATGTCGAACCCGAAGTTCCGGTTACGGTGCAGAGGGGAGAGGATGATCACGGTGGTCTTGTTTTGCGGAGCGAAGTCGTTGTTGCAGTCGAACTTCCCCGAGGTCAGCTTCTCGGCAACGAAGAGCGTGGTGCTCTGCTGGAACGCAGCGGCGCCGCCGTCGATCCACTTGACCGCGATCTCGCACGCCTCGAAATCGCTGCCGATCTGCGCGGAGAGATCGACATAGCGGAAGGCCGAGTGATTGAACTCGAGCCTCCCCACCTCGACCTCGATATCGTCCCAGCTGAGCGTCACGTTCTGCGCCCTGTTGACATCGATCGCCATGGCATTGCCGGAGATCGCAACAGTGCCGAGGACGCAAAGCGACAGAGAAAGGATCTTCTTCATGATTACCTCCAATTAGCGCCAGTCCGGCGACAACGAGGCCCATCATGTTCCACAGACGATCCAGCGCAAGGGCTTTCTTCGCGAAGTGCCCGTTCGAAGCGCTTTCCAATATAGTCACTTCCCGAAGATTGTCAGGGATGTGCGGTGTCCGTCGCCGATGGGCGCGTCTGTCATGTGGAATCGACCGCGCGGTAACACCGCCGCATCACGTCCGGACGTATCGGCCCAACTACCCGCGAGAGCTGCCGTTGTCGGCCCAAAAGCAGAGACAGCGAGAAACAATTGGAGATGCAGACATGAAGGGCACCGAGGAAAGGAGCGATTAAACACTGTGCGTCCTTGGCGCTCTCTGTGGCTCTGCGGTCAAATTTCTTTCTCCGAGGTCGGATCGCATGCGCGTGACGTGAGGTGGTAGGCGGTCGGAATCATCGCGGCGTACGTACCTCGAGCTATGTTCCCGCTTGCGTGAGCCGCACCGACGTGACTGCGCGACGTCCTCGACGTTGCGGGCGGGTCTCCGGGCCGCGCGGTACACCGCCGGAACCGCCCGAACCACGAACCGACCTTGTGCCCTAGTACCTACACCGCACCTGGATATCGGTCGGCGCTCTAGCAACCGGAAACGGCGAGCAGGCGGATCGTCGCGATCGCCCCCAGCACGAACAGCCCCGCGAAGAAGATCCTCCGCTTGCGCCGCAGCTGCTCGGCGGTGAGCCCGCCGCTCTCGGGCGCGACGTCCGGCGCGATCTCCTCGCTGCCGCGCGCCGCGGACACCCCGGCCAGGCTGCTCGCCCCCGCAGGCGCGCTCGCCGCGCCCGCCGCGTTCGCCGCGCTCGCCGCGTTCGCCGCGTTCGCCGCGCTCGCCGCGCTCGCCGCGTTCGCCGCGCTCGCCTTGCTCGCCGCGCTCGCCTTGCCGGCCGCGCTCGCCTTGCCGGCCGCGCTCGCCTTGCTCGCCGCGCTCGCCCTGCCGGTCTTCTGCGCCGCCGCCGCGCCGCCCGAGGCCTCCGCCGCGGCGCGGCTCCGCTGGAGCTCGCCCTCCGGCGTGGTCGACGCCGCGAGCGCGCGCGGGCGCGGCGGCGTGTCCTCCGGGCCGTCGAAATCGAGGTACTGCACCGAGAGCGAGCCCTTCGCGGCGCCGGGCGGACGCGGGGCGCCGCTCCCGCGGAGCGACGGCGCGCTCCGCCGCGCGTCCGGCGCCGACGGGCGGCCCGACGGGCGATCCCCGGACGCAGCGTCCGGCACGCCCGACAGCGCCCTCCCCAGGAGATCCGGCGAGCTCTGCCCCGGCCCGCTCGCCGGCGGGAGCGACGGCGAGGCGTAGCAGCCGGCGCCGCTCAGCGAGCCCGCCCGCGCGATGTACGCCTCGACGTGCTCCTTCAGCTCGCTCCTGGCCTCGTGCTCGGCGCCCTGCCCCATCCCGCGGAGGACCTGCTCGAGCTCCTCGGCCAGCTTGCCCGCGCTGGCGATGCGCTTGTCGACGCGGAACTCGGTCGCCGCGTCGAGCGCGTCCGCGAGCGGCGCGCACAGGTCGGGCAAGAGCTCGCGCGCGCGCGGGACCGGCGTCGACGCGACGCGCATGATCAGCTGCGCCTGCGTGTCGGCCTTGCGCACCCGGCTGCCGAGCAGCGCCTCGAGGAGCGTGAGCCCCAGCGAGAACACGTCCGCGCGCCCGTCGAACGGCTCGCCGCGCGCGAGCTCCGGGGGCATGTACGGGAGCTTGCCCTTGAACACGGCGCCGTCGGCCTGCTCGCCCGCGAGGCCCGGGATCCGCGCGACGCCGAAGTCGGTCAGGCAAACGCGGCCATCCCGCGCGATCAAGATGTTGGAGGGCGAGACGTCGCGATGGACGACCGCGTAGCGCCGCCCGTCGGCCTCGCGCAGGCTGTGCACCGCCTCGAGCGCCCTCGCCATCTCCCGGCCGAGGTACGCCACCGCGCGCGGCGAGAGCGCGCCCACCTTCCTGAGCACGCGATCGACGGCGGGCCCGTCGATGTAGTCGAGCGCGAGGTACACGGAGCCCTCGCAGTCGCCGAGCTCGATCAGCCGCACCACGTTCGGGTGATCGAGCCGCGCGATCACCTCCGCCTCGGCGAAGAACGACTCCCTCGCCACGTCGCCGAGCTCGGGCCGCGGGGCCAGCCGCTTCAGCGCGACGCGGCGCAGGGAGCCCGGCGGCTGCTCCTGCTCGGCGAGCCACACCTCCCCCATGCCGCCCTTGCCCAGCATCCGGACGAGCCGGTACTTGCCGGCGAACAGCTCCGGCGGAGGATCGGACGCGGCATGCTTGCGACGCGGGCGTGAGGCGGGCATCTCGGGTGTGTGCGGCGCGGGACCTCGGCGTTCGTCGAGGCTAGCCCTCCTGCGCTGGGTCGAGGGGGTGCAGGGAGCGCATGCCCGATCCTATCGCCGCCCGCGCGCCGCAGGAATCGTCGCGTCGATGCCCGGCGCGGATCCAGCCTGCGTGTACAGCGCCCCGGCTCCGGCTCGAGCGCGCCGGACGCCCCGTCACTCCTGCGTCTGCTCCTCGCGGATCGGCTCCCGCATGGTCGTCGCCGGGAACCACTCGAAGAAGCGGTGGATGAGCTGCCGCCGCTCGGGCTCGATGTACTCGAACACCGCGCCCCGGTCGTTGATCTCCCAGAACTCGTTGCTCGTCACGGCCAAGAGCTCCGCGCGGATCGAGCGCAGCCGATCGGGCCGCTCGTCGCGCATGTCGCGGTAGATCCGCCGCGCGAGCGCCTCCTCGCCCTTCTGCAGGTAGTACGTGGCGAGCTTGACCTGCGCCTTGCGGACGCCGCGGAGCGACGGCTCCTGCTGGTCGAGCTCGGCCTCCTTGTCCACCTCGAGGA
Organism: Sorangium sp. So ce836; assembly: GCF_028553905.1. Lineage (NCBI taxonomy): Bacteria > Pseudomonadati > Myxococcota > Polyangiales > Polyangiaceae > Sorangium > Sorangium sp. So ce836. The sequence continues at coordinate 11,231,547 of NZ_CP102233.1, forward strand.
AGAGCTGGAGCAGCTCGTCCCGGGCAGGTGCGTGGAGGTCGTACGCGCGCTCGTTGACCACGCACAGGTCGAACGCGACGGTCTCGGTCAGGAACGCGAGCCCCATCGCGTGGGCCGTCTGCGCGTAGTACTTGAAATGCCGAGCGATCTCGAGGACCTGATCCCCCCAGCCCGCCTTGAGCAGCTCCTCGGCGAGGTAGCGGTACTGGTTCAGGTTGTTGTAGGCCGCGGCGATGTCCTTCGCGTTGAGCGAGCGGCGCATGTAGGTGTTGAAGAACTTCACGACGACCGCGACGGCCGCCCGGTCCCCCACGGCGATGGCGGTCTGCCCGATGTAGCGCGTGTCGATCGCGACGCGCGTGATGAGATCGGGCATCGCCGTGAGCGCCTCGCGGTAGACCATCAGGAACTGGCGGAGCGCCTTGTACTCGAGCCAGGTCCGCGTGGCCGAGAGCTTGCCGAGCGCCTCGGCGTTCATGCTCACGAAGTCGGCGTCCTTGGCGAGGCGGTCGCGGATCTGGAACCAGCGCGGATCGAGCGTCGCCTTGTGCGGCAGGTACGCGACCACGAGCTCCGACAGCGAGTCGACGGTCTTCGACGCGATGCCCTTGTCCTTCTGGTCGATCGCGTTGAGCGCCACGTCGGCGAGCTGCTCCAGCGACGAGAGCGCCGTCACCCGCCGCTCGTCGACCTCGCCGTCGCTCTCGTGATCCGCGGGGCGCAGCGCCTGCTCGATGCCGCTCCGCTTGATCCGCCCGACCACGTTGTCGGGCTCGACGAAGTCGAACACGTACAGGAAGTAGGGCGCCATCATGAGCAGGCTCGCGGTGAGCAGCCCCATGGTGACGAGGACGCCGTACGTCGGGACGAAGGCGTGCTCGGTCGAGCCCTCGCCGACGCGGATCGAGAAGTTGACCCACAGCGAGAACACCGCGCTGACGACGAAGAACCCCATCACGACCATGTTCGTCCGGTCGCGGAAGAACATCTCGGTGATCCGCGGCGTGTACCGGTTCGCGGCGAGCTGCACGATGATGGAGGCGACCGTGATGACGATGCCGAGGATGGCGGCGATGACCTCGCCGATGCCGCCCATGATGTGCTCGGCGTCGCTCGGCGACATGTGCAACAGCACCTCCCGGATCGGGAGGCGCTCGTTCCCGTGCCGCGCGATGTCGAGCAGGTAGACGACCGACAGGGTCGCCATGCTGACGCCGAGCAGATACGACATCGGCCGCAGCCAGATGCGGGCCAGGGCCGCGCCGCGGCGGCGCGTCCCCTCGTCGTCCCCTGCGGTCCGATCCGAGCTCATCAGGTGACCGCCGCTCGCTCCACGCGCCTGACCCCCACGCGCCTGCCCCACGCGTCCGCCACGAAAGGCAGCAGCCCGATTATTTCTTCTCCGGCGGGCTGTCGAGATCTTCCGCGAGGTAGCTGAGGATCACCTCGTCCAGCGACTTCTCGCTGATGAGATCCTCACCGAAGATCGACGCGCCCTCCTGCGGCCGGTTCGTCGCGAAGATGCTGGCCGGGCGCGAGGCCGCGTAGCGGCCGGAGCCGGGGCTGCCCGTGAAGTGCTCGACCGCGACGGGGGCCGCGGGCGGCGGCGAGGGCTGCTCCGGGTGGACGTTGCTGTAGACGCCGGCGCCGGAGGCCGCGGACTCCGACCGCCGCCCGATCACCGACGCGGGCGGCGGCGGGAGGTCCTGGATCTGCTGGAAGAACGGCGTCTGCGCCTCGGCCGCGGCGCGCTCGAGCGCGTCGAGATCGAGATCGATGGACGGCTCGGACTTCTTGATCTCCGGCGCCGCCGGGCGCACGGCCCTGCCGGTGAACGGGCTGGCCGCGCGCCCGCCGCCGCCGAGCCCCTGGATCCCGACCGGATCGAGCTCGAGCCGCGGGCGCGCGCTGGCCGGCGCGGGCGCCGGCTCGGGCGCCGCGGCGCGCGCCGGCGGCGCAGCAGCGGGCGCGACCGCCGGCCTCGCGGGCGGCGCGGCGGGCCTCGGCGGCGGCGTCGGCGCGGGGGCCGGCTTCGGGCGCGGCGCCGCCTCGGGCGCGAGGGGCGGCACGACGGGCGACGCGAGGGGCCGGGACGGCGGGGGCGGCTTCGGCGCGCTCGGGACCTCGGGCGACGACGGGGCCGGCGGCCGCGCGGCCTTGCTCGGCTCGGGAGCGGCGGGCGCCGCGGCCGCGGGGGCCGAGACGGGCGGCGCGGCGCTGTCGTCGAAGAGGTAGTCGAAGTGGCCGTCGCGCAGGGCGATGAACATCGCCTTGTGCTGCTCCTTCATCATGCCGCGCACCGTCTCGGCGAGCGAGGCCTGGCCGACGTGCTCGGCGTACGACGTCTTCGTGGTCTTGAGGATGCGCCCGCCGTCGGCGAAGAGGTGCGTGATGATGTGCGGGTGGCGAATGCCCGAGTCCTCGGTCTGTATGTGGAACAACCGCCCCTTGTGCCGGACGTTGTTGTTGAAGCCGAGCAAGGGCGACGGGGCTTTCACGACAGGCAATCCGAGGTTGGGGAGGTGAGGAGATCGCGCCACCGGGGAGCGCTCGCCACGGCCGAGACTATCACAGCACGGCGCGCCAGGAACGATCCGCAACGTGCCCCCCGTTCCTTCACGGTGGGGGCGCATGTCGGAGCCGGTCGTCCGCTGGCCTGGCGCTCTCGGGGCTCCGCCCCGCGCCGCACGCCGAGCGAGGCGGGCCGTCGGATCAGGGCAGACAGCGCTCCAGGTCGTCCGCGTTGCCCGCTTGCAGGGCGCACGCCACCTCGGTCTGGGTGAGGTCGGCCTCGCAGCGGACGAAGCCGCGCTCGCCGGCGGCCGCCCGCGCCATCGCCTGCCGTTCGGCCACCTCGGACACGGCGGGCTCAGGCGTGGCCGCGCGCAGCGCGAGCTCGACATAGCGATCGAGGAGCGCGGCGCACGCCTCGGGGGTCGGGCGCGGCGAGAGGCGGCGGAGCGCGGCGCGCCCGGCGACGACCCCGACCAGGAGCAGCACGATGGCCAGCGTCGCCATCACGTCGGCGCGCGTCGCCGGCCGCGTCACTCCAGGCACGTATCGACCTGCTCCGGGGTGGTCGCCTGCCGGACGCACGCCATGGCGGCGTCCGTGATCCGCCGCCCGACGCACCGGTCGATGAGCTCCTTGCCGCGGGCGTCCCGCACCGCCGCCGTGCGCTCCTCGACGACCTTCGGGTCGACGACGTTCTGGGCCCGGAGCTCGATCTCCGCGCTCCGCTTGAAGATGGCCTCGCACTCGTCGCGGCTCGCCGGGTGCCCGCACCCGGCCGCGAGCGACGCGCCGCCGACGAGGGCCAGACACGACGCGAGCCAGAGGACCCGGCCCCGACGCGGACAGCCGGTGACCGTGGAGACGGAACGCCGCCTCCGCAGAAGGGAAGTAGAGCCAGGGCGGCGAGGCATGGCCGCGACGATGGCGCCACGCCCGGTGGGGCGCAACCGGGTCCAGCTCCCGGCCGGAACCCAGCCGGAAACCGACGGCCGCCGGCCCCGACGCCCGGCCATGGGCCGCCGGAGCCTCGCCGGCCCGAGTCAAGATGGAAACCTCGCGTCTTGCTGGAACGCGTGTGCAGGTCTGTTACGATTGCTTTCTGTGCGCAAGGCGAGCGAGCACGGTGACAGCGTGGACGGCGCTCGATCCGTCCGGACGGGCTCTGGGGGGCGCCGCACGAAGTCGACGGCGAAAGTCGTTGCGGGCAGCGTCGTTGCGGGCGGCGGGGAGGACGCGGGGCGGGGCGCTCCACGAGAGAAGCGGCCGAGCAATGCGCCGCGCCGGCGCGCGCCGGCGAAGACGCTGACGCCGGAGGAGATGCTGCGGCGGGCGCTGGTCGCGGAGACGCCGCGCTCCCGGGCGCTCTGGGCGCGGCGGGGCCTGTCGCTCCGGGGGCCGCTCGACCGGACGACGCAGGCGATGCTGCTGCGCCAGCTCTACCTCGCCTACTTCGAGACGCGCCGCTTCGAGCGGGCGGCCGAGGTGGCCGAGCAGGTCCTCTCGCTCGGCGTGCTGCGCGACGTCGCCCACCAGGACGCGGCGCGCGCGAAGCAGGCGCTCGGGGACATCGACGGCGCGGTGGGGCACCTCCGGCTGGCGGCGCGCACGGGGCCGGCGAGCCGGCGGGCGTTCCACTGGTGGACGCTGGGCAGCGTGTACCACCTGGCGCGCCGGTACGACGAGGCGATCGGCGCGCTCACGCGCGCGGCGCGCTGGGGCACGCGGGACAAGCCGCTCTACCAGGGGCACCTCGCCGTGGTGCAGTGCGAGAGCGGCAAGGCGGTGGAGGGGCTCGGCGCGCTGATCGACCGGCTCTCGGAGGTGCCGGCGGGCCAGGGGTACGGCCGCTTCGTGCTCGGGCAGATGGCTTACTTCGACCGTCGCTGGGACGAGGCCAAGAAATACCTGGAAGCCTTCGTCCAGCGGAGCACCTCGGGGCGGGCCGCGGTCGCGATCGCGCTCGCGGGGGAGATCGAGGCCGCGCGCCAGACGCTGGCGTCCCTCCCGAAGCGCTGATGCCGGCCTGAACGGACGGCCGCGCGCCGCACGGGGGCGATCGCTTTGCTATAGAACCTCCGTGATGACCGCTTCGACTCGTTTCATGGGAAGCGCCGGCGCCGCCCCGGCGGTTCGTCGACGCGACGCGCGCGGCGCGGCCGGGGCGCTCGGGCGCGCGCTCGCGGCGCTCGTGGCGCTCTCGGTGCTCGCGTGCCCCGCGCTCGCCCTGGCCGCGGATCAGCCGGATCTGTTCACCCGCGGCCTCCAGGCGGGCCCGGTGTTCGCGGGGCTCGCCGCGCTCGCGGGCGGCCTGCTCACGTGCCTCACGCCGTGCGTGTACCCGATGATCGCGATCACGGTGAGCATCTTCGGGGCGCGGGAGGCGAAGTCCCGGCGCGAGGCGATGCTGCTCTCGACGAGCTTCGTGCTCGGGATCGTCGTGCTCTTCACGACGATGCTCGTGGTCGCGGCGCTCACGGGCAGCCTGTTCGGCAGCGTGCTCTCGAACCGGTGGGTCATCGTCGGCATCGCGGCGGTGTTCATCGCGCTGTCGCTCTCCATGTTCGGCGCGTTCGACATGGCGCTGCCCGATTCGCTGATGCAGCGGCTCTCGCAGGTCGGCGGCATCGGCTACGGCGGCGCGTTCCTGCTCGGGCTGGTGAGCGGCCTCGTCGCGGCGCCGTGCACCGGGCCCGTCCTCACCGGCATCATCCTCTGGATCGGGAAGACCCAGAGCATCGGCCTCGGGGCGCTCGTCGGCGCCACCTTCGCGATCGGGCTCGGCCTGCCGTTCTGGCTCGTCGGCGCGTTCGCGGTCGCGCTGCCGAAGGGCGGCAAGTGGATGCTCGGCGTGAAGTCGTTCTTCGGGATCGTGATGCTGATCGTCGCGCTGTATTTCCTGAAGACGACGTTCCCGGCGCTGTCGTCGCTCGCGCAGCCCACGCCGCAGTTCATGGCGGTGATGGCCGGGCTGGTCGTGGTCGGCCTCGTGCTCGGCGCGGTGCACCTGTCCTGGGACGACGGCGGCGTCGGGGTGAAGGCCCGCAAGGGGCTCGGGATCGCGCTCACGGTGACCTGCGGCTTCCTGCTCGTCGCGAGCCTGGATCTGCCGAGGCTCGCCTCGCCCGTGCCGTCGGCGGTGGCCGGCGAGGCCGCGCCGCGGCAGCTCACGTGGCTGCACCAGGAGCCGGTGGCCGTCTCGAAGGCGAAGGCGGAGAAGCGCCCGCTGCTCGTCGACTTCACCGCGGAGTGGTGCGGCGCCTGCAAGCAGCTCGACAAGGACACCTTCTCGGATCCGCGCGTCATGGCCAAGGCGGCGCACTTCGTCGCGGTGAAGGTCGACGCGACGGACGACGAGGATCCCCAGGTCGACGCGGTGAAGGGCAAGTACAAGGTCGTCGGCCTGCCCACGGTGGTGATCTACGACTCCACCGGGGCCGAGCGGAAGCGCTTCAACGACTTCGTCGGCCCGGACGTGTTCCTGGCGGCGCTCGAGGGCATCGAGTAGCGCCCCGCCCGCCGCCCGGTCGCCCACGCCGATGCGCCCTGCCCTGCTCGCCGCCCTCGCGCTCTGCTTCCTGGTCCTCGCCGGCTGCGGCGCTCCGCGACCGACCACCGGGACCGTGGTGATCGGGCTGACGAGCGAGCTGCGCGCCGGCGCCGAGCTCGATCGGCTGCGCGTGGTCCTGCGCGCCGGCGGCGAGCTGCTCCGCGACGACGTGCTGACGCACGGGAGCGGGCAGCTGTTCTTCCCGAGGGAGCTCTTCTTCCGCGATCTCGAGGACGGGACGGCGGTGGAGATCTCCCTGGAGGCGTTCGGGGCGGAGGACGCGGAGCGGCCGGTGCTCGTCCGCGCCGCGTCGACGCGGGTGATCGGCGGCCGCACGTTGCTGCTCCGCGTGCGCCTCGAGCAGGAGTGCGTCGTCGCGCCCGGGGATCCCACGTGCCCGGCGCCGCGGACCTGCGTGGCCGGCGGCTGCAGCGCCCCCGACGTGGATCCCCGGCGGCTCGAGCCGTACAGCGACTCGTGGAAGGCGGACGCCGCGCCGGACGCCTGCAAGCCGGCCGGCGGGGGCGCGCCGGTCGTCGTCGTCGGCGAGGGGCAGGCCGACTACTTCGCGCTCGAGGATCTCGACGAGGTCCAGGTGGAGGCCGGACCGCAGGGCGGCTACCACATCTTCGTCGCCATCCGGCTCAAGAACCTCCGGCAGTCCGGCTCGATCACGGTGGTGAACGGCGCCGTGCCCGAGCTCGACTACGCCATCGAGCCGCTCCGGGTCATCTTCACCCTGGACCAGGACGAGGGCGGCTTCTGCAAGCTCGCCGGGCTGCGGTTCCGGCTCGACGGGGAGCGGACGATCGACGAGCTGCTCGGGAAGGTCGTCGACGTCGAGGTGACCGTCACGGACACCGACGGGGACACCGGGACCGGCAGGCGCAAGGTGACGCTCTCGCAGGCCATCCTGTAGCGCGCGGCCTCACTCGCGCGCGGCGCGCCAGCGCGCCATCCAGCCGCCGGTGAGCAGGTCGAGGGACGCCTCGGCCTCGAGGGCCGCGAGCGCGGCGGCGCGGCGCTCCTCGGGGCTCCGCCCCGGATCGGCCGAGAGCGCGACGGCGCGCTGCCAGGCGAAGAGCAGGTCGAGCACGCGGGCCGTGAGCTTGGCCTGCAGCTCGGCGCGATCGCGGCGGAGGCGCTCCAGGGCGATCTCCTCGTCGGCGAAGACGAGGCGATCGAGCCGCCAGGTCGCGCGCGCCTCGAGCCAGAGGCTCGTGCCGCCGGAGGCCGTCCTCCGCGCCGGATCGTACTGGGTGGGGGCCAGGTTCTCCGCCTCGTCGACGAGGCGCGAGACGCGGAGCCGGAGCTCCGGGAGCAGCGACGACGTCCGGGCGCGCGACGCGATGGCGTCGATGCGCGCCTCGGGATCGAGCAGGCGCGACTGCCGCAGCGCCGCCTCGACGGCGGCGCGGGCCATCGCCGGCGTGACCCGGACCGGCAGCGGGAGCTCGGGCTCGACCTCGGCCGGCGGCGGTGGGGGAGGCGTCGCGGGGGGCGCCCCCGCGGGATCGGGCGCCGGCGCCGCGCGGGGTGGGCTCGGAGGAGCAGGCTTCAGCCGCGGCGCCTCGGATTCGGCGACGGTGGAGGGAGGGGGCACGCCAGGGCGATCGGAGAGCCGCTCCAGGGGGATGCTCGCGAGCAGCATGCCGCTGAGGGAGCGCTCGCCGCCTTCGAGCCGCGCGAGCCCGAGCTGGAGCGAGATCCAGAGCGGCTGCGCGCGCCCCGGGGATGCGGCCCAGAGCTCGTGGGGCGCGGCGTCGATGCGGTCCACGCGCGGGTCGAGCGCGGTCGGCTCATCGTCGAAGGGGAGCTCGGCGCGCGCCTCGGGCGTGGACAGGGCGCAGGCGAGCGCGCCGAGGAGGGAGAGAACGGGGGTGGCGAGGGATCGGTGGTTCGGTTGCACGCGAGCTGGGTCGACCGCCGCGCGCCGCCAGTTGCGTGAACGGGTCGTCCGGCTCGCTCAGCGGCTCCCCGAGCGCGGGCGCGCCGCGGTGGCGAAGCTCCGCCACAGCTCGGTTCCGCCGCCGGGGGGCCGAGAGCGCTCGGCGCCGGCGCGCAGCTCGCTCGCGCCCCCGGGGGGCCGAGATCGGTCGGCGCCGACGCGCAGCTCGCTCGCACCGCCGAGGGACCGTGGCCGCTCGGCGCCGGCGCGCCGGAGGGCCTCGCTGGCGTGAGGCTGGCCGACGGGCCCCGGCCAGGCGCTGCCGCCGCCTGCCCGGAGCAGGTCGCTCGACCCGCCGCGGGTCGCCGCGACCGCCTGCGCGAGCGCCTCCGCGGTCGGCACCGTCCCCGAGGGGAAGCGGGGCGGCCCCTCGAGGGGCGGCTCGCGGGTCGCCGCGGCCGGCCCCTCGAGGGGCTGCTCGCGGGTCGCCGCGACCGCCCGCGCGAGCGCCTCCGCGGTCGGCGCCGCGCCCGAGGGGAAGCGGGGCGGCCCCTCGCGGGGCGAGGCGAGCGCTGGTCCTGGGGCGATCGCCGCGCCGGGGTCGGGCGAGACGGCGTCGGCCGCGGGGTCGCCGAGCGGGGTTGGCGCGACGGCTTCGGGAGCGGCGTCGCTGCCCGCGGCCGGCGCGGCAGCTTCCGCGGCGATGTCGCGGGCCGCGGGTGCGGCAGCCCTGGCCACATCGGTGCCGGCGACGGGCGCTGCCTCGGCCGCCCCGGGTGGCGCGGCGACGCTCACGGCAGGCGCGCTCGGGGCCGGCGGAGGTGCGATCGCGGAGCCCGCGCCCCCAGCGTACGCCGCGGCGGCGCTCTCCCCAGCCTGACCGCTCGCGCCCGAGGTGGGCAGCGACGCTGCTGCCGCGTCGAGCGCGCCGGACGCCGCGGACGGCGCATGGCCGCCGGCGCCTTCGAGGTGCGGCTCTGCGTCGCGCGTCGGCCCGGCGGGGTGGTCCGCCGGGACCTCGTCCTGCGGCGCCGCCTGCGCGGAAGCGTCCGGCCCCGGCGTGGGCGACCTCGGCGCGAGCGGCACCGCGCGCGGCGCAGCGACCTCGAGGCCCACCGCGAAGGGCTCGAACACGTCGCCGTCGAGCCAGCCCGTGCACATCCGCAGGTGCGAGCCGGCCGGGATGTCGCGCACGAACATGTCGCCGAAGAGCGCGTCGATCGCGAGATCCCGCTGCTCGACCACCGGCCTCTCCCAGCTCGGGAGCACCGCGACCACGCGGATCACGAGCTGCCCTCGCGGGCGGCGCGCGCGCGCTCGCGCGAGCGTCCGCGGGCGCACTTCCCAGTAGACGTAGAGCGTCTCCGGATCGACCGCGAGGCCGACGACCTCGTCGAGGTCGTACCGCGCCGGGAGCTCCGCGCGCTCGTCCTGCAAGGCCGCAGCGAGGCCCGGCGCCGCGCCCGCGACGACGCGCTCCGCGATGGCCGCCGGCGGCGGAGCCTCCGGGGGAGAGGGATCTCGCGGCGGCTGTGCCGGCTCGTGGTCGGGAGCCGCGGAAACGGGCTCGGGCTGACGATCCTGCTCGCCCGGGATGGGGGCCTCGGGCTGCTCGCTCGCGCCGGTGTCCTTCGCGGCCTCGACGCCGGTCTCCTCCGCGGCCTCGACGCCGGTCTCCTCCGCGGCCTCGACGCCGGTCTCCTCCGCGGCCTCGACGCCGGCCTCCTCCGCGGCCTCGACGCCGGCCTCCTCCGCGGCCTCGACGCCGGCCTCCTCCGCGGCCTCGACGCCGGTCTTCTTCGCATCCGCGCTTTCGGCCTCGGCCTCCTTCGCATCCGCGCTTTCGGCCTCGGCCTCCTCCGCCTCCGCGCCCTCCGCCTCCGCGCCCTCCGCCTCCGCGTCCTCCGCCTCCGCGTCCTCCGCCTCCGCAGCCCCCACCCTTGCGCCTTGCGCCTCCGTCCCCTCGCCCTGCGCGCGCTGCGCCTGCTCGATCAGCCGCTCCCGGAGCCGCCGCGCGTCCTCGTGTTGCGGCTCGCGCTCCAGGATCTCGTCGAGCACGGCGATCGCCCGGTCCGTGTGCCCCTGCGACGCGTAGATCTCGGCCAGCGTCGTCGTGGCCCGCGGCGGCGGCGGGGGCGGCGGCCACTGCTCGGGCGGGGCCTCGCCGCGCAGCGCGCGCGCGGTCTCCGGCATGTGCAGGCCGCGCTCGACCACGCGCGAGAGCAGATCGCGCGCCCGCCCGAGGAAGCCGCGCAGCCGGGCCCGCTCCGGCTCCCCCTGCGCGGTGCGCGCCAGGATCTCGTCGACGAGCTCGGCCTTCGTGAGCACGCGCGGCCGCGGCACCCCGAGCCCCTCGGCGCGCGCTATCAGCTCCTCCCGCGTCAGCCCGTCGAGCTCCCGGCGCTCCATCGCCGTGGACGCTACCACATCCGCCGCGCGCCCACCGGCGCGCGGCCGCTCAGCGAAAGGCGCCCTCCGCCGCCGGATCCGCGGCGAGCGGCGCGAGCCGCGCGCGCGCGGCCTCGGCGTCGCGCGCGATCTGCGCCTTGAGCTCCGGCAGGCCCGAGAACCGCCGCTCCTCGCGCAGCCGGGCGACGAGGTGCACCCGCAGCGCCGCGCCGTAGAGATCCTCGTCGATGTCGAACAGGTGCACCTCGAGGTTCGGCCGCGCCTGCTTCGACGGCTCGACCGTCGGCCGCACGCCGAGGTTCGCCACGCCGCGGGCGAGCGCGATCGCGCGGCCCGACGGCGCCACCCGATCGACGAGCGTCGCGTACACGCCGAACGGCGGGAGCGCCTCCTCGATCTCGTCGAGGTTGCAGGTGGGGAAGCCGATGGTCCGGCCCCGCTTGGCCCCCTGCGCGACCACGCCGGACAGCATGTGCGGGCGCGACAGCATCTGCTCGGCCGCCTCCAGATCCCCGCGCGCGATCGCCGCGCGGACGCGGGTGCTCGACCACGCCCCCTCGGCGTCGCCCACGAGCGGGTGCGATCGCGTCTCGAAGCCGAGATCCTCGCCGAGGCGCCCGAGCGTCGTGAAGTCGCCGGCGCGCCCGTGGCCGAACCGGAAGTTCGCGCCGACCAGGACGACGCGCGCGGCGAGCCGATCGAGCAGCACGCGCCGCACGAACTCCTCCGGCGTCTGCGCCGCGAACGCGCGATCGAACGTCACCACGTCCACCCGGATCGCCGGCTGCACGCGTCGGATGAGCTCGATCTTGCGCGGCAGCGCCGTCAGCGTCGGCGGCGGGGTCCGGCCAAGGACGCTCGCCGGGTGCGGCGCGAACGTGAGCGCCACCGGCGAGAGCCCCCGCCGCTCCGCGTCGAGCGCCGCGTCGGCGAGCAGCGCCTGGTGCCCCCGGTGGACGCCGTCGAAGTTGCCGATGATGACGAGGCTGCCCCGCGGCCCGACCGCGGCGCGCCCGCCCTGCCCGCCAGCGGCGGCAGCAAAATACTCCACAGACGCTACCTAACCCGAAGCACCGCCCAACGAAAAGCCGGTGGGCAAGCCAGGGTCAGGGGAGCCGCCCGGCACGATACGCATGTACAGCCAAGCGTCCGATGTACAGAGCCGCTTGACGGCCCCATGTCCGGCTGATAGAGCCGCGCTCCCCTAAATGGGCTGGAGGCGCGCCGTGTTCAAGAGAGTCAGTATCTTCTCCGGCAACGCCAATTTCGCACTTACCCAGGAAATCTGTCAGGTCCTCGAGCAGCCCATGGGGAAGTCGCGCGTGTCGCGCTTCTCCGACGGGGAGACGTTCTGCGTCATCCAGGAGAACGTCCGGGGCGTCGACACCTACGTCGTGCAGCCCACCTGCTCGCCGGTGAACGACAGCGTGATGGAGCTCCTGATCATGGTCGACGCGCTCCGCCGCGCCTCGGCCGGCTCGATCACGGCGGTCATCCCCTACTACGGCTATGCCCGGCAGGACCGGAAGGTCGCGCCGAGGACGCCGATCACGTCGAAGCTGGTCGCCGACCTCATCGTCGCCGCCGGGGTGAACCGGATCGTCGCGCTCGACCTGCACGCCGGGCAGATCCAGGGCTTCTTCAACATCCCGTTCGACCACCTGTTCGCGATGCCGGCGCTGCTCGACCATCACCTGCGCGAGCACTACGGCAGGGACGTGGTCATCGTCTCGCCGGACGCCGGCGGCGTCGAGCGGGCCCGCGCCTACTCGAAGCGGCTCCAGGGCACGCTGGCGATCATCGACAAGCGCCGCGAGCGGGCGAACGAGAGCGAGGTCATGAACATCATCGGCGAGGTGGCCGGCAAGCAGTGCCTCATCCTCGACGACCTCATCGACACCGCCGGCACCCTGGTGAACGCCGCCAACGCCCTGATGAAGCAGGGCGCCAGGAGCGTCGCCGCCTGCGCCACGCACCCGGTCCTGTCCGGTCCGGCCGTCGAGCGCATCAAGGACTCCCCCCTCACCGAGGTCGTGGTGACGAACTCGATCCCGCTCTCGGACGAGGCGAGGGCGTCCGGTAAGTTCAAGGTCGTCTCGGTGGCGCGGCTGCTCGCCGAGGCGATCCGCCGCATCCATCACTCGGACTCGGTGAGCTCGCTCTTCGTCTGACCGGCGGCGCGCGTCCGGCGGAACCGGCGGAACCTTGCGAAAGGGACCCCGGCGGCGCAGGTCGCCCGCGCTCCCGCCACAAAAAACGCCGCTGCCCGGCGACGAAGGCTCGACTTTCCTTTTCTCGTTCTGCTATAGCGCCGCACCCTACGCCGGAGTGGACCGCGCACCGCGGGCCTCCGGATCACTTCTGGAGCCGTCGTCATGGAGATCATCAAGCTCAACGCCACGAGGCGCGAGGAGAGCGGCAAGAGCGCGTCGAGCCGCCTGCGCCGCGCCGGACAGATTCCCGCCATCGCCTACGGGCGCGAGCTCGCGCCGCTGTCGGTCGCCGTCTCGCCGAAGGCGCTCCTTCAGGTGCTCGGCTCCGACCACGGCAAGAACTCCGTGGTCGAGCTCGCCATCGAGAACGGCGAGACGCTCACCGTCATGGTGCGCGACTACGACTACCACCCGATCTCGCGGGAGCTCGTCCACGCCGACTTCATCCAGGTGAAGCTCGACCAGCCCGTCGACGTGCACATCCCCTTCCGCACCGTGGGCAAGCCGAAGGGCGTGGTCACCGGCGGCGTGCTCCAGCAGATCTTCCGCACGATCCCGGTGCGCTGCCTGCCCGAGAAGATCCCGTCGTTCATCGAGATCGACGTGACCGAGCTCGACATGGGCGAGTCGTACAAGGCGAGCGGGCTGACGCTGCCCGAGGGCGTGAAGGCCCTGCTCGCCGACGAGCAGACGATCGCGGTCGTCAACGCGCCCGAGAAGGCCGGCGCCGAGGACGAGGCGAAGCCGGCTGCCGGCGCGCCGGCAGCGGCCGCTGCGCCTGCCGGCGGCGCGGCTGCCCCCGCCAAGGGCGGCGCCGCCCCCGCGGGCGACAAGAAGGACAAGAAGTAGCCCCGGACCGGGCGCGGGCCGCCCCTCGCCTCGGCCCCCCGAGGCGCGCGCGGCCCGCCCCGCCCTGCGCCGCGCCCCCGCGCATCGCAGCCCGCCTCTGTCCCAAGGATTCCGGGGAGCCAGCAGAACCCGCTCGCCATGCTGCTCGTGGTCGGCCTGGGAAATCCGGGCAAGGAATACGCCGCTCACCGGCACAACGTCGGCTTCATGGCCATCGACGCGCTGGCCGACGAGGTCCGGGCCGACCCGTTCCGCGAGAAGTTCTCGGGCGTGCACGCGAAGGCGGAGATCGCCGGGCAGCCGGCGATCCTGCTCAAGCCGATGACCTACATGAACGAGTCGGGCCGCAGCGTTCAGCCGGCGATGGCCTTCTTCAAGGTCGCGCCGTCCTCGCTGATCGTGCTGCACGACGAGCTCGACCTGCCGTTCGGCACGGTTCGTTTGAAGGTCGGCGGCGGGCACGCGGGGCACAACGGGCTGCGCTCGATCATCGCGCACTGCGGGACGGGCAACTTCGGGCGCGTCCGCCTCGGGATCGGGCGGCCGCCGCCGGGCTACCGGGGCGAGGTCGCGGGCTACGTGCTGTCGGGGTTCGACGCGGTCGAGCGCGCGGGCCTGCCCGACTGCTTGAAGCAAGCTGTCCAAAGTGTGCTAGAAGTCGCCGCCCGCGGCTTCGACGCCGCGATGAACGTTCGAAATACCCGGCCCAAGCCGGGCAAGAGGCAGAAGGGCGAAGGGGACGGGCCGACAGACCCGGCCCCTGCCGCGAAGGGGGAGAGGGGTCCCCTCCCCCCGACGCAGAAGCCCTGATCCTCGACGGAGACAGGTTGTCGAGCCGGCGCTCGCGCCGCTCGGCAAGCTGCTCCTTTCCTCGCTCCGGGGCGTCGCCCCGGGGCCACAGGCCGAGAGGGAAGATCGAAGAATGAGCCGACAGGTAACGGCGCCCGGGCGCGCCAGAGAGTACGAAACCATTTACATCCTGCGACCCGACATCGACGCCGACGGCGCCGAGCGGATCGGGACGCGCCTCGCCGAGGTCGTGAGCCGCGAGGCCGGTCGTCTGACCAAGGTCGAGACGTGGGGGCGCCGCCGCCTCGCGTACGACATCGCCAAGCACCGCCGCGGCGTGTACGTGTACCTGAAGTACCTCGGGGGCGGGAAGGTCGTCTCCGAGGTCGAGCGCAACCTGCGCCTCGCCGACGGTGTGCTGAAGTACCAGACGGTGCTCGTGCGCAACGACATCGAGGTCCAGAGCCTCACGGTCGCCGACGAGGACGTGAAGTTCGAGCGCCTCGAGCTCGCGCCGCTCGAGGACGACCGCGACGACTCGCGCGAGCGGCAGCTCGGCCTCATCGAGCCGGAGCGCCGCGTCGACCGCAGCTCCGAGGCGGCCCCGGCGGGCGACCTCGACGAGGCTGAAGAGGGCGAGACGGAAGGCGCCGCCGACGAGGAGGAGAGCTGACAATGAACGGCCGCAACAACGACATGGGCCGCAACGGCGGCGCTGACTACGACGATCGCGACTTCGGGCGCACGCCCGACCTGAACGCGGACGCCCCCGGGCGCCGCCGCACGGGCCGGAAGCGCGTCTGCCGCTACTGCGCGGACAAGGCGCTGGTCATCGACTACAAGGACCCGCAGGCGCTCAAGTACTTCATCTCGGAGCGCGGCAAGGTCGTCCCGCGCCGCATCAGCGGCAACTGCGCGCGCCATCAGCGCAAGGTGACGCTCTCGATCAAGCGCGCGCGCAACATCGCGCTCTTGCCGTTCACCGTGACGGCGTAGGAGGTCGATCATGGCAACCCACATCCATGTGGTCCTCACGGAGGACCTCCACAACGTCGGCAAGAGCGGCGAGCTCGTGAAGGTTCGCCCCGGCTTCGCGCGCAACTACCTCATCCCGCGCGGCCTCGCGGTGGGCGCCACCGCCGAGAACGTGTCCCGCATCGAGCACGAGAAGCGGGTCGCCGAGTCGCGCGCCGCGAAGACGCGCTCCGAGGCGGAGCAGCTCGCGGCCAAGCTCAACCAGGTGAAGCTGACCATCAGCCGCCCGGTCGGCGAGGGCGACAAGCTGTACGGCTCGGTCACGGCGCGCGACATCGAAGAGGCGCTCGCCGCGCAGGGCTTCAGCGTCGACCGGCGCCGCATCGAGAGCGACACGATCAAGACGCTCGGCGCCCACACCGTGACGCTCCGCCTCGCCCCGTCCATCACGGCGTCGGTCGAGGTCACGGTCGCCGCGAAGTAGCGTCCCCGGAAGCGCGGCTCGCCCGCGCTTCCACCTCGCCCGCCACGCGCGGCTCGCCCGCGCTTCCGCCTCGCCCGCCACGCGCGGCTCGCCCGCGCTTCCACCTCGCCCGCTACGCGCGGCTCGCCCGCGCTTCCGCCTCATCCGCGCTTCCGCCTCACCCGCGCTTCCGCCTCACCCACGCCCGCGCGACGTCGTGCCCCCGCGCCACGGCGCGCAGCATGAGCGCCGGATCGGCCCACCGCGCTCGGGCCTCCCAGGCGAGGCTCGCCAGCATCCCGGCGCAGAACGCGTCGCCCGCGCCCGTCGGATCGAGCGGCCGCACCGGGCGCGGCGCGACCGCGCGCTCGCCCTCGGGGCCGAGCACGAGCGTCGCCCGCGCGCCGTCCGTGACGACCAGCGTCGCCTCGGGCCGGAGCCGCTCGCGGAGCGCGCGCGCCGTCGTCCCCAGCACCTCGAGATCGCCGGTGCTGCACTTCACGAGATCCGCCTGCGCGAACAGCCGGAAGCAGCCGCGCACGCCGTCGCCCGTCCCGGCGCCCGCCCCCGCAGGCGCCGCGGCGCGCCCGCCGCGCGGCCACATCCGCGGGCGCGCGTTGACGTCGATCGAGACCGCGCACCCCTCGCGGCGGGCGCCCGCGGCCGCCCGCGCGATCGCGCCGATCGCCCCGCGCACCGGCGCGATCCCGGTGAAGTGCACGACCCGGGTCTGCCATCGCGCGGGCAGCGCCGCGGCGAGCTCGCGCGCCTCGAGCTCGCCCTGCCGGTAGCCGGCGAAGCGCGCCTCGCCCCGCGCGATCGCCACGAGCATGAGCCCGGTGCGCGCCGCGCCCAGCGCGAGCCGCCCCACATCGACGCCGGCCGCGGCGACCTCGTCCCTGAGCCCGCGCCCCAGGGCGTCGTCGCCCAGCGCGGCGCACACCCCCGACGGGACGCCCAGCCGGGCGAGCGCCATCGCGGTGTTCACCGCGCCGCCCCCCGGTACGCGGCGCAGCAATTTTGCCCGCTCGAGCGGAATGCCCTCCGGCGCGTACAGGTCCCACAGCGCTTCACCCACGCAGATCACCTCGGTGGGTTCAATCCTTGTTTGACGCGTTTTGTGATCCACAATGGCGGCTCCCGCGACGGCGCATGCCCGGGCGCGAAGCGTCATCGCAGCTGAGTCAAGCGGGAAAGGAAATGGCGATGAGACCGGGGTTGCTCAATTTCCATACCTCGCCGCCGCTGGCGGCGCCTCACCGCGCCGCGCCCCCGCGGCGCGGCGCGGCGGAGCGCCCCTCGAACGTGGAACCTGCATTGAGATGCCCACCGCACGAACGCTCACTGCAATGCAAACACAAATCTTTCTCAGCGCGGCCCATGTTCTGATAGACGGAACTCGACCCTGCACCCGACGCCCCGAAGGACCGCTGCGCCTTCGGGGCGTCGCCCATTTCGGCGCCTGTGGAAAAGCTCGGGGCGGGATGGGGGCAATCGGTGGGGAGGAGATGCACGGATGATGAGAATGATGGAGCGCCGCGGCCAGCGGCCCCAGAGGATCGAGCCTCCCATCGTCGCCGGACGGGTACCGCCGCACGACCTCGACGCCGAGGCGGCGGTGCTGTCGGCCATCCTGCTGCACCGCGACGCGCTCGATCGGGTGCTCGAGATCCTGAAGGCGGAGCATTTCTACAGCGAGGCGAACAGCCGCATCTACGAGGCCGCGCAGGAGCTCGCGTCCGGCGGCACGCCGATCGACATCGTCTCGGTCGCCTCCTGGCTGCGCGACCGGGAGCGCCTCGCCCAGGTGGGCGGCGCCGCGTACCTCGCCCAGCTCGCGGACGCGACGCCGGCGGTCGCGCACGTCGGCGCGCACGCGCGCGTCGTCTACGAGAAGTGGCGCGTGCGCCAGCTCATCGCCACGTGCCAGCGCGTCGCGGCCGAGGGGTACGGCGACGTCGGCGTGGTGCAGGAGTTCATCGACGGGGCGGAGCAGGCGGTCTACCAGCTCGCGCGCACGCCGCAGGGGACGTCGACGCAGCCGATCGCCCAGGTGCTCAAGGCCGCGTTCGAGCAGATCACCGCGGCCGCGGAGCGCGGCGATCGCATCACGGGCATCTCGACCGGGTACGAGAAGCTCGACGCCAAGACGGCCGGCCTGCACGACGGCGACCTCTCGATCGTCGCCGCGCGCCCCGGCATGGGCAAGACGTCGTTCGTCCTCAACCTCGCCGTGAACGTGGCGTCGCCGCGCACGGTGAGCTCCCCCGGCCCCGACCAGGCGGGGCACGGCATCGAGCGGCACGAGCCCGGCTTCGGCGCCGCGGTCTTCTCGCTCGAGATGCCGCGCGAGCAGCTCGCCACACGTATGGTCTGCAGCGAGGGCCGCGTCGACGTCGGCAAGCTCCGCCAGGGCTTCCTGCAGCCCGACGACTGGCGCCGCCTGACCGAGGCCGCGTCCTTCCTGTCGACCCTGCCCATCTGGATCGACGACACGCCGGCGATCAGCCTGCTCGAGCTGCGCGCCAAGGTGCGGCGCATCCAGGCCGAGTACGACCGGCCGCCGAGCGACGGCAACTCGGGGCGGCGCGTCGGGCTCGTCGTCATCGACTACCTGCAGCTCATGAAGGGGCGCGACGGCGTGAGCAGCCGCGAGCAGGAGATCAGCGAGATCTCCCGCGGGCTCAAGCAGCTCGCGAAGGAGCTCAAGGTGGCGGTCATCGCGCTCTCCCAGCTGAACCGCGCGGTCGAGACCCGGACCACCAAGGACAAGCGCCCTCAGCTGTCGGACCTCCGCGAGTCGGGCGCCATCGAGCAGGACGCCGACAACATCATCTTCATCTACCGCGACGAGTACTACAACCCGGAGACCACCAACAGCAAAGGCATCGCGGAGCTCATCGTCGCCAAGCAGCGCAACGGGCCGACGGGCAAGGTGCTCACGCGGTTCACCTCGTCGTGCACGAGGTTCGACAACCTCGCGCCCGGCGACTACCCGGACATGGTGGACGACGAGTAGCCCGCCGTCCGGAGGGCCTCCTGCGAGAGCGGCGGCCACCCGCTTCGGATACGGGTCCAGCTCGACGTTTTCGGTGCTCAGCGCACCGGAGTGCGCTTCCGCGCCGAAAACGCCGAGCTGGACCCGTATCCGAAGCGGGTGGCCGCCGCTCTGGAACGCATGTGCCAGCGACGGGCGAAAACCGCGCTAGTGTGCGCGGCATGTCCGTCTGGTACGTCCCCGCCCTCCTCGCCGCGGTCTGCATGGCAGGCCATTACCTGATGCTGCGCGCGGCGGCGGGCCGCGTCGGCGACGCCCTCGGCGCGCTGTGCGTCGAGGGCACCGCGGCCGCCGGGATCCTCGTCTTGCTCGTCCTCCGCCCGGGCGCGGAGGCGCCTCCGACGGCGCCGGGGGTGCTCTGGGCGTGCGCCTCTGGCCTGTTCATCAGCGGGGTGACCACGCTCGTCTTCACCGCGCTCCGGATGGACGGCCCGGTGTCCGCGACCGGGCCGATGGTGTTCGCCGGCGGCGTGGCGCTCGCCGCGCTCTTCGCGCCGCTGCTCTTCGGCGAGGCGTTCACCGCCCGCCGCGCGCTCGGCGTCGGCCTGGGGATCGCCTCCCTCGTCGTCCTCGCCACCGAGCGCTCCTGACCCAAGCGGCGCCGCGGCCACGCATCGGAACAGCACCGATGATCCGCTCGATCGAGACGCCCCGTCGCCCCCCTGCCAGCCTCCTGCGCGCTCGTCGCGCCGCGCCCCGCGCGCCGCGGCGCACCGGGCTCGCCGCGCTCGCGCTCGCCGCGGCCGCCTGCGCGCCGCCGGTGCAGGGCGGCAGCGTCGCCGTGTCCTCCGGCGCGGCCGAGCGGCTCGGCATGCTCTGCCGGTGGGGGCACGGCGGCGGCGAGCAGGGCGAGCTCTGCCCGGGCGACGCGGTCGCGGCGCGGCCTGCGCGCGTCCGGCGGATCGCGGCGCCCGCGGACGCGCTCTCGGGGCCGCTCGCGGCGGGGCGGCCGGGCGACTACGTGCTCGAGAACGACGAGATCGCGGTGGTGATCGAGCAGCTCGGCCCGGGGACGGGCCTCGCCGAGGGCGGCGGCCACCTCATCGACGCGGCGGACGCGCGGGAGCGCAGCGACGAGCTCGGGCAGATCGTCCCGCGGCTCGGCGCGCCGCCGCGGCAGGTCGTCTACCGCGACATCGCGACGGGCGCCGGCGAGGGCGGCGCGGCGTGGATCGAGGCGCGCGGCGTGGTGCGCGGGCGCGAGCTCGAGGGCGGCGCGCTCTCCGTCACGACCCGCTACACGCTCGCGCCGAGCGGCCGGGCGGTCGTGATCGCGACGTCGCTCCGGAACGACGGCGACCGCCCGAGCGAGGCGCTCGATCTCGGCGACGTCGTCCACTGGGGCGCGGCGGAGCACGTCGCGCCCGGCGCGGCGCCTGGGCTCCGCGGCGAGCACGAGGCGCCGTACCTGGCCGGCGTCGGATCCCGCGTCGCGTACGCGCTCGTCCCGGCGGGCGGCGGGCTGATCCACGCGCGCGGCGGCGCGGGCTTCAGCGACGCGACGTTCGCGCGGCAGGCCGCGCTGCCGCCGGGCGGGCGCGCCGCGTACCAGCGGATCCTCGCGATCACGCCGCGCGGCGACGCGCTCGCCGTCGCGACGGAGCTCTTCTTCCTCGGCGGGGGCGCGCCCGGCGGGGTCGCGCTCGAGCTCGTGGACGCCCGCGGCGCGCCGCTCCGGCCCATCGCCGGCCGGGCCACGCTGACGCCGGTCGCCGAGGGGGGCGCCGCGCCGGCCGCCGGCGCGCTCGACCTGTGGATGCGGACCGGCGAGCGCGAGCCGCTCGCCGTCGAGGCGCCGCCCGGCCTCTACCTCGTCGGCTTCGAGGGGAGCGGCCGCCGCGCGCTGGGGACCGCGCGGGTCCGGATCCGCGCCGGCGAGATCGCCCCGGCGCGGCTCGCGCTGTCCGGCGTCGGCCAGCTCGATCTCCGGGTGGAGGAGCGCGGCGCCCCGGCGCCCGCCGCGGCCCCGGCGCCCGCCGCGGCCCCGGCGCCCGCCGCGGCCCCGGGCCTCCTCGGCCCGCTCATGCCGGCGAAGGTCGGCTTCTTCGACGCCGCGACCGGCAAGGCCGTATCGCCGCCCCGGCTCGCGCTCGCGGGCGAGCTCCATCTGCCCCTGCCGCCCGGGCGCATCCGGGTCGTCGCCTCGCGCGGGCCCGAGTACGCGCTCGCCGAGGCGACGGTCGACATCGCCGAAGGCGCGCGGTCGCCGCTCGAGCTCACGCTCCAGCGGGTGGTCGACACGTCGGGCTACATCGCGTGCGACCTGCGGCAGCACACGGCGCGGAGCGCCGACGCGGGCGTCCCCTCGGCGGTGCGGCTCGCCTGGAGCGCGGCGGAGGGCGTGGAGTGCGCGGTGGCGACCGAGCACAACCTCGCCGCCGATCTCCAGCCGGACGTCGCCGCCCTGCAGCTCGACGCGCAGCTGCGCATGCTGCCGGGCGTGGAGCTCACGAGCGGCCGGGGCGGCGCCGGGCTCGGGAGCCTCAGCATGTTCCCGCTCGGCGGAGAGGCGGCCGCGCCCCGCGAGGGCGCGCTGCGGTGGGTCGACGAGACCGCGGGCGAGATGCTCCGCGAGGTGCGCGCGCTGCCCGGGGAGCGCGTCGTCCAGGTGAGCCGGCGCCATGGCGGCGGCTCGCCGCTGCACGGCTCCGGAGCGCCGGAGGGCGCGCCGGAGGAGGGAGCGCGCCAGCTCGCGCAGCTCGTCGGGGACGGCGGTGGCGCGGATGCGCTCGAGGTGTGGACCGGGCGCGAGGTGGCCGCGCGGGACCGGGCGCTGGAGGAGCTCTGGGCGCTGCTCCGCGCGTCCCGCCCGGTCACGCCGACGGCGACGAGCGACACGCACGGGCTGCACGGCGCGGAGGCGGGGGCGCCGCGCACGTACGTCGCGGTGGGGAGCGACGATCCGGGGCGGCTCGACGTGGGGGACCTCGTCGCGGGCCTGCGGCGGCGGCGCGACGTCGTGATCACGAACGGGCCGTTCGTGACGATGCGCCTCGGCGAGGCGCGCCAGGGGGGCGTCGCCTCGGTGCGGCGCGGGGCGCGCGGAGGGCCGCTGAGGCTCTCGATCCGGGTCGAGCGCGCGCCCTGGGTCGACGCGCGCGAGCTGCATGTGCTGGTGGGCGGCGTCGCGAGCGGCGAGGCGATTCCGCTGGAGGGCGCGCGCACCACGGCTGCGGGCGCGCTCGTCGATGAGGTCGAGATCCCGGTGGTGCTTGGAACGGGCGGCGGCGGGCGAGGGCCGGCGCGGCCGGGCGCCCGCGTCGGAGGGGCGGGCGGCGACGGGCGGGGCGGGAAGGGCGGGCGCGGTGTGATCGCCGTCGTCGAGGACACCTTCGTGGTGGCGATCGTCCGGGGGCGGCGGCCGCTCGAGCCGGTGCTCACCGGGGATCCGGGCGAGATCCTGCCGTTCGCGATGACGGCGCCGCTCTGGATCGACGCCGACGGCGACGGCCGGTCCCTCGGCCGAGCGGCGGCGCCGTAGCGCGGCGGTCTCCGTGGCGCGCCCGGCACGGCAACGTAGCCCCGCGTGAAGGGGCTACGCGCGCTGCTGCAACTGGCCGTCGACTGAGCCGAATGCGCAGGCTTACGTGCATCGGTCCGTCTTCGCTTCGAAATCGTTCTTGGCACGCAAAAAGAATCATTCCCCATCCATCCGCGGCGTGTTGCTCCGCTGACATCTGCATGCCTAGGCTCGCGCGGCATGGATCCAAGGCAATTCCTGCTGTTTCCCTTGGTCTCACTCCTCCTTGTCACAGCGCCCGCGGCGTCCGCGCAGCCTGTCGCCGAGCCGCGCTCTGCGGCGCCTGATCCGGCAGCGGACGCGCTTCGGCGTGCACGCGCCGCGCGCGGAGCCGGCCGATGGCGGGAGGCGGAGGCGGCGTATCGCGCCGCCTTCGCTGCGGCGCCGCGCCCTGCCATCGAGGGGGAGCTCGGGCTTTGCGAGCTGGCGCTCCGCAGGCCTGTGGACGCGGCGAACCATCTGCTGCGCGCGCTGCGCGATCCCAGAGCGCTCTCCCCTGCGGAGCAGCGGCGCTTCAACGAAGGACTACGCCTGGCGGAGAAGGACGCCATCCGCGTCGAGATCATGGTCAGCCACGACGAGGCGGAGATCTTCGTGGACGGCAAGTTCATCGGCCGTGGGCAGGCGAGTTATCAGTTCTACGTGACCCCCGGTACCCACGAGGCCCGTGGCTCTCTCGAGGGGCATGTCACCCAGACGGTCCGCTTCGAAAACTATGTCGGCACCGAGACGATCTTCCCGCTGGTGCTCCATCCCCTCCCGAAACCGCCGCCGCCCGTGGTGATCGTCCGCGCGACGCCGCCGGCTCCCGACCACTCGGGCCGCAATCTCCGCATCGCCGGCGCGTCGCTGGCGCTCGCCGGTGCGGCGCTCGGGGCGGGGTTCGCCGTCGCCGCCGGGGTGCGCGACGACGAGGCCGAGGCGCAGGCGGACGCCATCCGGCGGGACTACGGGCGCGGCGGCTGCCTCTACAAAGCGGCCAGCGAGGTCACCCTCCCGTGCAAAGCGCTCGAGGACACGCTCTCGGCTCGCGACACGCTGCGGGGCGCGGCCTGGGCGAGCTTCATCGCGGGCGGGGTCTTCGGCGCGGTGGCGCTCTCGTCGCTCTGGTGGGCCCCTTCGCCGCCTTCGCCTCCCCGCGTCGCCGTGCGCCCGCTCATCGCGGCCGGCGGAGGTGGCGTGGCGGTCGCGGGCGTCTGGTAGGCGCCGCGCGCCGGGAAGGAGAGGAGGGGATGCATCATCGTGTGCTCGTGGGGATGGGGTTGGCCGTGTCGGGACTCGCGCTGGCGAGCGCCTGCGGCGACACCGGCGAGGCGTGCGACGAGACGGTGACCTGCAAGGGCCCGGCGGGAGCGTTCTGCGCCGGGGAGTGCGTGCCGTTGCCCGTCGACCTGAGCAGGGTCCACCCGAAGCCCGTTCTCCTCTGGGAGGGCAGCATCGACGAGGAGCCGCCGCCGTGTCCGCCGGACGCCAGCGAGGGGGGCCTGCTGCTGTACGGCGGCCTCGATCCGGCGCCGGGCTGCGCGCCGTGTGCCTGCTCGCAGCCGGCGTGCGAGCTGCCGGCCGGGGTGACGGCCAGCTCGCTCTACATGTGCCAGGACGGGGCTCCGGAGACGCGGACGCCGTTCGACGCCCCGGCCGGCTGGGACGGCGCTTGCGTGGATACGGCCCCGATCCCGCCCGAGCAGGTCGGATCCGTCGCCGTCGCGCCGGCCACCGCGGTCCCGTGCGCGCCGGTCGAGGCGATCGTGCCCCGCAGCGGCAGCCTGGGGTCGCCCTGGAAGCACCACGCCAAGCTCTGCGCGGGCTCTTTCTACGAAGGCGCGTGCGGGGATGGGTCGGGGGAGGTGTGTTTCCCCAGGTTCCACAAGCGACCGACGCCCGCGTTCAAGAGGTGCGTCCAGGTGACGGCGGGCGCGGATGACGAGAAGCTCCGGTGTCCGAACGAATACCCGAAGGCGCACACGTGGTACCTGGGCCACGACGACGGCGTCTGCTCGCCGTGCGCGTGTACCGCCACCGAGCCCAGCGTGTGCGAGGCGCTCGTGTCGACCTACGCCGACGCGGCGTGCGGCCGGGAGATCGCCTCCGTCATCGTCAACGAAGAAGGCGGCTGCGCCGATCCGAGCGCTGGTTTCTCGCTCGGCAGCATGCGCGCCGAGTGGGTCACCAACGCGCCCGGCACCTGCGAGGCGTCGGGAGGTGAGCCCGTGCGGGACCGGACGCCGGTGGATCGCCTGACCTATTGCTGCATCGAGGAGCCCATCACGCCATGAGCCAGACCAGCATCCAGCCTGCTGCCCGGAATCGAGGACGCGCGCGACGGCGCTGGTTGCCGACGACGGCGGTCTGCGCGCTGCTGGGGATCGCCGGCGCGCTGCTCGGGTCGAGCTGCGGGCGTGAGCGCAGGTGCTTCAGCGAAGAGCGCTGCGAGCCGTGTCCCGGCCACTGCCTCGAGGACGAAGTGGTGGACACGCTCGGGGTCGCCGCCACGCACATCGTGTGGGTCGGCAAGCAGGGCGAGGAACCCAGCTGTGAGGAATACGGGCTGGAGCACGAGCTGGACTGGTGGCTGGATCTCCAGGACGACCCGAGCTGCCCGCCGTGCCGGTGCGAGCGCGACGACTGCGCCGGTGGATCCGTGCGCTTCAGGAGGAGCGCCGACAGTTGCGAGGAGGCCGATGAGTACCGGGGTGAGTGGCATCTGTACCCCCCCTGGGACGTGTGCGAGCCGATGGAGGATTACGTGACGAGCAGCGTGACCGTCCCCTGGTACGACGTCCTTCCTGCGTGCACGTCGAGAGACGACCTGTTCCAGCCGGGGGCGACCTGGAAACGGAAGGCGCGCAGCTGCTGGGCGCGTCAGCCTCGGGAGTACAGCTGTGGAAGCAATCCCAACGTACCCACGTGCCTGGTCGACCCCCGTGTCCTCTCCGACGGCTTTCGGCTCTGCGCCGCCGTGAACGTCACAAACAATCCCGCGGAGCCCAGCATCACGGATGCCCCCTGTCCCCCGGAGCTCCCGGAGAAGCTCGACATGTACCGCTGGGTCTCCGGCTGCGGCACGTGCGACTGCGAGTCCGACGGGGAGCTGTGCTCGATGGAGTTCTCGTTCTACCGCGACCAGGCGTGCAGCGAGCTCTTGCTGACCCATACGCCCACGACCGAGAGCGTCTGCATCGATCTGGCGGAGCCCGCGGCCATGGGCGGCATCAAGCTCCGCTTGCTCGCGGAGGGCCATGGGGACTGCATCGATCGCGGGCGGGTGGGGCTCGGCGAGAAGATCGAGCCCGGGTGGGGCCAGACGTTCTGCTGCAAGCCGCTCGGCGGCTGATCTCGCCGGCGCCCGCAGCGGCGGCTCAGCTCACGAGCTCGCCGTCCCCGGCGCCCGCTTCCTCTTCATCCGCCGCCGGCTCCCCCGGCTCCTCCAGGCTCGCCCCCTCGCCCGCGGCCGTCCCGCCATACCGCTTGCCGGCCCGCTCGGAGGCCTTCAGCACGGGCCCCGCGGAGCCTCGATCGCCTCGATCGGCGCGTCGGAGAGCTCCAGGTTGGAGAGGGCGTCATGAAGCAGCTCCGGCTGAACGCGTGGCAGCGGTGCTGCCCGAGCGCGCCGCCAGCGGAGCGGTCAGCTACTTCGCCCAGAGCACCGAGAGATCGAGCTCGATGGCAGCGAAGGGCTGGGCGCGGACGCGCGCGGCGTCGCGGTGGACAACCGCCGGCCCCCATCGGCGATCCGCGCCGAGCACGTAGACCTCGAGCGTCCGCGCGATCGGGTCGACCAGCCACGCGTACCGCACGCCCTCGCGCGCGTAGATCGGCAACTTCTCGTCGCGGTCATATTCCTCGGTCGACGGGCTCAGCACCTCGCAGATCCAGTCCGGGGCGAGCTCGAAGTAGGCCGTCTCGGGCAGCTCGGGCATGCGCTCGCGCCGCCAGCCGGCGAGGTCAGGCACGACCGCGTCGATCTCGCCCGGCGCGCCCGGATCGGGGAAGTGGAGCTCGGGCTCGACCAAGAGGGTCCAGCCGCCGGGCCCACCGCGGCCGCGGTCGAACGGGCCGAAGAGCTCCCCCTGCAGTGCGCTCTCAGCCCTGGAATGCCGCGGCGCCGGCCGGGGCATGACGTGGAGCACGCCCCCGATGAGCTCCGCCACCTTGTTCGGCGGGACGGCTTCGAGGTCGGCGTATGTGGCGCGGCGCTGCTTCTCGGCGGGCTCGCCCATGGGCGAAGCCTGCCCGGCGGCGCGCCGGCAGGCAAGGCGGCAACGGCGGTCGCGCCACGCGGCGAGCACCGCGCTGGCCGGGCACGCGGCGCAGCGCGTCGACCCTTCCCCTCGCCGCCCCTGGCCGTCGCCAGCGCCCCGGGCTCGCAGCGCTGGCGGGGCCGACTCAGCTCACGAGCTCGCCGCCCCCGGCGCCCGCTTCCTCTTCTTCTTCACCCGCCGCCGTCTCCCCCGGCTCCTCCAGGCTCGCCCCCTCGCCCGCGGTCGCACCGCCATACCGCTTGCCGGCCCGCTCGGAGGCCTTCAGCACGGGCCCGCGGATCGTCTCGATCGCCTCGGCCGGCGCGTCGGAGAGCTCCAGGTTGGCGAGCACCGCGGACACGGCTCGGAACCACTGGCTGCGCGCGGCGGCGATCGTCGCCTTGGTCACCGGCGCCGTCTTCTCCTTCGCGGCGAGCTCGTCCCGGCGGTGCTCGATCGCCTCGAGCTCCTTGCCCGCCTTGATCCACCGCTGCGTCGTGTGGAGCAGCGTCGTCTTCCCGGGCGCCGGGATCCCCTTCAGGAACTCGCCGATCGACGGCTCCTCGTCGAGGAGCCGGGCGATCCGCGCGGTGTTGCCCGCCTCTGCGGTCGGCGACGCCTTGAGGATGTTGAGCCCGCCCGGAAACAGCTTCGCCAGCACCTGGTCGCAGGTCGCGGCGCGCTCTCTCTCCGGAGGGTCCGCTCCGAGGCAATGCTCGCGGTGCGCGTCGATGCCCCAGCACACGGCCCTGGCGAGGTGATCATGGCGCACGTCGACCCGCCCGAGCTCGTCGTTCAAAGCGCTCATCTGGGCCGACGGCCCCGCCTTGCTCGGCCGCACCGCGAGCACGGCCTCGTGGGCCGAGACCACCTTGGGGTGCAGGCCGGTGATCTCGGGGATCGAGAGGAACAGCCGCTTCCGTTGCGCGTTCTCGACCCACGGGGACACGAGCGCCACCATCTCTTCGATCATCAGGTGCTTCAACATCGCAGTCGACCTCCTTGACCGGGGTACGGCATGTCCAGCGAGGAGACGGCGAGGCGGACGAGCCCGTCAAGCGATCCGCCGGTTTCCGACGGATTGAGATCAACCCGGGCGGCTGAAAAGGAGGCGCCGCGGAGGTCTCGACCAATCCCGGCGCTCGTTGCGAGGGCGAGGCGAGGTCGCGATCGACCGCGGGCGATCTTTTCGGCCGGCCGCATTGGTCTCGATCAAAAGATTTGATTTTTTTCATACAGATGGTGAGGTCTCGACCTGTCCGCCGGCTTCGGAAGAGCCTCCGCGCGTGCTCGAGACCATGCGGGGGCATCCGAAGGATCGGCCGGAGAGGGTCAGGAACGTCCGAGGCGTCGTTCCCGAACGCGCTGACGTGCACGTCGACGCTGTGGCCGCGCTCGCGTGGCCTGCGGCCTATGTGCCCGACCATGACCCGTTGGACCAGGTGAACGTCACCGGCCTCGTGCTCGCGCCGACGGGCGCCTCGATCTCTACAGCCGCCGGATGGCGACGCCCGGAGTTCGCGCCTCGAGCTGCTCGTCTCACCGACGAGCCGAGCTCGACCAGGTGGACGGCGAGCTCCTGGGCACCAGCGCGCCGCGGCCGCCGTCGAGCTCTTGGAGCGCGAGAGGGTCATCCCCGCCAGGTAGAAGCGTCGCGGCCCGCCGTCGAGCTCCTGGAACGCCAGCACCGCGGCCCGGTGTCGAGTTCCTGGAGCACCGGCGCCGCGGCCGGCATTCTTGCGGATTTCGACTTCGACTAGCTTTTCATGCCTGGGCCAAGCGTGGCCCTGTGGGTTCGCCTCACGGAAGCACATTTCAACCCGGCACGCCGATCGCAACAGCCGCGGCATGCGAACAATCGACACCATCACCATCGCCATAGTTTGCTGTTCCATTTCCGCGTGCGCGCTGGACCCGACACCGGGCTCGGAGGCTGCTCTTGATAATGAGAGTAGTATCACAGCTGAACCCATGGAAATTCGAGCCACACGAGGGAGGTGCGAAGATGCGGTAGACGATGGGGCCGACATCTGGCAGCTCATGTGTGGAGCGGCTGGCTCAACCGAGTACATGACGCGCGGGGACACGATTCTGTGCCTGCGGGAGCACATGCAAGGTCGAGCCGCAGGCCACAACAAGTGTCGTTCCAGCTGCCCTGCTGCATGCCTCGCGCTATCGAGCCGATGGGATCTTTACTGTGAAGAGCGCTCGCCCTTCCTCCTGAGGAACATCTGTGAACAGGCGCGTGACAATGGGCGGAAGAAGTGCCTGAGCTCCTGCTGAGCTCGGCTACTTGACACCGCCAACGAGTGCGCTAGCTGGGGCGTCATGCCGGACCCGATCGCAGAACGCACCCTCACGCTAACACTACCGAACGGGAGCCAAGAAAACATCCAGGTACGAGTCTGGGCGCCCGAGCACAGGCCAGCCGCCCTGTGCTGGGAAGCTGACGTAGAGGTCACTGGGGCGGGGGACACCCATAAGTCCCATGGGGCCGGCTTCGATGCATTTCAGGCGCTCTATGGCGCGCTCTACTTGATCCCAACGATGCTATCCAAGTATGAAGCATTTGGCCGGCTCTCGCGGTTCGAAATGGATTGTGTCGGGTTCCCCGAGATCGACATTTCGAAGTCGTGAGCCCGGGGGCGACCTGGAAACGGAAGGCACGCCGCTGCAACGCGCGCCAGCCTCTGGAGTACAGCTGTGGGCGCTACCCCGGCCTACCCATGTGCCTCGTCGACCCCCGTGTCCTCTCCGACGGCTTTCGGCACTGCGTCGCCATGACGGCCGACGGTGCGATTGTGGGGCCGGACGACGTCCTGGCTCACTCCTGTCCGTCGGAGTTCCCGGAGAAGCTCGGCATGTACAGGCGCGTCTCCGGCTGCGGCTGGTGCGAATGCGAGTTCGATGGGGAGCCGTGCTCGATGGAGTTCTCGTACTACAGCGACCGGGCGTGCAGCGATCTCGTGCTGACCCAGACGCTCACGACCAAGAGCGTGTGCACCGAGCTGGCGGAGCCTGTGGACATCCGCGGCATCAAGCTCCGCATGCTCGCCCCGCGCGTGTAGGGGCGGCTCAGCTCACGAGCTCGCCGCCCCCGGCGCCCGCTTCCTCTTCTTCTTCACCCGCCGCCGTCTCCCCCGGCTCCTCCAGGCTCGCCCCCTCGCCCGCGGCCGCCCCGCCATACCGCTTGCCTGCCCGCTCCGATGCCTTCAGCACGGGCCCGCGGATCGTCTCGATCGCTTCGGCCGGCGCATCGGAGAGCTCCAGGTTGGCGAGCACCGCGGACACGGCTCGGAACCACTGGCTGCGTGCGGCGGCGATCGTCGCCTTGGTCACCGGCGCCGTCTTCTCCTTCGCGGCGAGCTCGTCCCGGCGGTGCTCGATCGCCTCGAGCTCCTTGCCCGCCTTGATCCACCGCTGCGTCGTGTGGAGCAGCGTCGTCTTCCCGGGCGCCGGGATCCCCTTCAGGAACTCGCCGATCGACGGCTCCTCGTCGAGGAGCCGGGCGATCCGCGCGGTGTTGCCCGCCTCTGCGGTCGGCGACGCCTTGATGATGTTGAGCCCGCCCGGAAACAGCTTCGCCAGCACCTGGTCGCAGGTCGCGGCGCGCTCTCTCTCCGGAGGGTCCGCTCCGAGGCAATGCTCGCGGTGCGCGTCGATGCCCCAGCACACGGCCCTGGCGAGGTGATCATGGCGCACGTCGACTCGCCCGAGCTCGTCGTTCAAAGCGCTCATCTGGGCCGACGGCCCCGCCTTGCTCGGCCGCACCGCGAGCACGGCCTCGTGGGCCGAGACCACCTTGGGGTGCAGGCCGGTGATCTCGGGGATCGAGAGGAACAGCCGCTTCCGTTGCGCGTTCTCGACCCACGGGGACACGAGCGCCACCATCTCTTCGATCATCAGGTGCTTCAACATCGCAGTCGACCTCCTTGACCGGGGTACAGCGTGTCCGGCAAGGAGACGGCGAGGCGGACGAGCCCGTCAAGCGACCCGCCGGTTTCCGACGGCTCGAGACCAATCCGGCCGGCCCAAAAGGAGATGCCACGGAGGTCTCGACCAATCCCGGCGCTCGTTACGAGGCCGAGGCGAGGTCGCCAACCATCGCGGGGGGATCTTTTCAGGTCTGAATGAAGGTCCCAACCAAAGAAATTGAATTTTTTCATACAAACGAAGCGGTCCCGACCAGTCCACCGGCTCCCGAGGAGCCTCCCGGTTGGTCGAGACCCCGCCGCGGGCATCCGAGCGACCGGCTGTGAACCGCGCGGGGCGGGAGCCTCCCTGCGTGCGGTGCGCCCTGCGCCCAGCGCGATCGCGCTTGCCTTCGAGTCCTTTGCACAGCAACGCCCCCTCGCGCGAGCACGACAGCGACGGGTGACGGCTCCTGCCGCGGAGCTTTTCGCGACTGAAGGTGAGAAATTTCCGCGCGCCATCGCAATGCACAGCGCGACCCTCATGCGAAACGCGCGGCGCTTCTGCGCGCTCGACTGTGTCGTCGCGGTGGTAGAAAGGCGACGCCGCGCCGGATGGGCCAGCGTGGCGTCGTGGTCCCCCTCGTTTGCGCCGAGGTGAACCGTGCGTGCTCCTCTTCTACGGGACCCTCTTCGGCAAGCGGCGGCGCTGGCCGTCTTGCTTGCCTCCACGTTCCCCCTCCAGGCCGCGGCCGCGGACCCTTCTGCGCGGGACCGTGAGGTCCAGGAGCTCATCGACGAGGCGGAGAAGGCCGCCAAGCGGCTCGATCTCGCTCGCGCCCGCGAGCTCTGGGCGCGGGTCAACGCGCTCAAGCCCATGACCATGGCCGTCTGCCAGCTCGGCTTGTTCGATCTCGGCCTCGACCGCCTCGAGGAGGCCGCGGCCGAGCTCGAGACGTGCGTCGATCAGATGCCCGCGCCGACCAGCGACATCGAGCGCCGCCGCTACGAGGTGAGGCACGCCGCCCTGGCGGCGGTTCGTCAGCGGGTGGCCGAGCTCCACATCAGCCCCCCGCCGGGCACGGCGCGGCTGCTCGTGGACGGCCGCGAGGTGAGCGCGGGCGGCCCGGTCTTCGTCACGCCTGGACAGCACGAGATCACGGCGATGGGCGAGCAGGGGCAGGTGGCCCATGCGCTCGTGAAGGTGGCGGCGCGCGATTCGCGGCGCGTCTCGCTCGCCTTCGAGACCCCGAAGGCGGCCGCCTCGAGAGCCCCTGTACCGGCTCCGGTCGCGCCGGCGCGCTCCAGGTCGAACCCCTGGATCATCGGCTCTGGCGCGGCCGCCTCGGCGGCCCTGCTCGGCGCGGGTTTCGGGCTTCACGTCGCCGGCGACGCCGCGGAGAGCGAAGCGGCCTCCAAGGTGGCTCGCATGACCGACGGCTCGATGCGCCCGAGCAGCGCGCAGTTCCGCCGCTTTCACGACGACGCCCACGCGGCCAACAGTCGAGCGAGCCTGTTCCGTGGCTTCGGCTCGGCTGCGCTCGTCGCCGGCGCAGCGCTCGGCGCCGCGACGATCGTCTACGTCGTCTGGCCGCGGAAGGCCGAGATCCGCCCGCGAGGCGCCGGCGCGGAGGTCAAGCTCGTATGGTAGCCGTCGGCGAGCTCTGGGAAGGCCACGAGCTGCTCAACGAGGAGCGCGGCCTTGTCCGTCACTTCCTCGCGCGGCAGGTCGGCGACACGGGAGCTCTCGTCTGGTTGCACCTCCGCGAAGGCGCGCGCCTCGACGAGGACATGTTCGCCGAGGAGCTCGCGCGCCTGCAGCGCCTCGCAGGCGAGGTACCGGAGGTCGTCCCCGTGCTCTACGGCGGGGTGAGCGGCTCCGTCGCGTGGGCAGCGTCGCCCGTGCTCGGCGACGCGGTCCCGCTCCTCGACGCTGCGCGCGGGAGCGAGCTCGGGCCGGATGCTCTCCAGGTGCTGATCGACGTCGGGCGCTGCCTCGCGCGCGCTCATGAGCTCTCCGTCATCCACGGCGCCCTCAGTCCGGACCGGGTCTTCGTCGTAGGCGATGGCCGAACCGCGATCACACACTTCGGCTTTGTCCGTCTCTTTCAGCTCGGCGCGGAACAAGCGCGTCACGACCCGTACGGGTACGCACCGCCGGAGCTCCTCTCCGGGGGTCGGCTGGGACCCCGCGCGGACGTCTACGGCTTCGGCACGCTCATGTACGAGCTCTTGTGCAAGCGCGCCCTCTCGCCGTGGACCATGCCCCCGAGCTTTCCCAGCGGTCTCCCTCCGCTGCTTCAGGCCGTGATCCAGACGGCCCTCGAGGAAAACCCCAAGCGGCGGCAGCCGAGCATCGGCAAGGTGCTCTCTGTCCTGGCTCCCTTCGCGCGCGCGTGGGAAGAGCTCGGCGGACCGCCGGAGCTTCCCCACGCGGCCATCTTCGCGGAGCCGTCCGGCGCTCGGTGCGAGCCGGCCGAGGGAGCGCCGATCTCCGTGGAGGAGGACGAGGCGAAGCCGTTCGCCTCGGGTGAGGCGGGGGGACGAGCCAGCGAATTCCCCACGCCGCGCCCTTCCGAAGCGCCCGATACGGTCAAGAGCGTGATGCCGCCGCGGGGCGACGTCACCAGCGCGCCGCCGCTCGCCGCGCCACGACCTCCCGACACGCCCGACACGCTCAAGAGCGCCGTACCGCCGCGGGACGCGCGGGACCACGCCACCAACGCGCCTCCAGTCGCACCGCCGTTGCCCTCGGCGCCCGACCTACCGGACCTCGCTCCGATCTTGCTCGATCCGAGCCCGCCCGTAGCGCCGGCGCCCTCGACCCCTCCGTGTTCTCCGGTGCTGCCGGTAGCGCCGACGCCCTCGGCCCCTCCGCGTTCAAGCGGCACCCCTGAGCGACGCTCCCCCGCGCGCCGGCTCGGTGCCGTGCTCGCGCTCGCCTTCTTGCTCGGGAGCTCGGGAGCGCTCCTCCTCCGGTGGGAGCAGCCCCCCCGCAGCGTCGCAGCGCCGCACCTGGCGCGGCTCGTTCAGGGCGCAGCCGTCCGAGCCACCATCCCGCCTCCCCCGCGGCCGTCCGATGCACCGCAAGCGCCGCCGCCCGTCGCGCCTCGCTCCGTCACGAACCGAAAGGACGCGGTCACGCGGCAGGCCATGAACACGCCGTCGAAGGACGGCGATGTCTGTGACGGGTTCCTCGTTTGCGGGAAGCACCAATACTGAGCGAGGGGGAGGGGTTCACGATGCGATCAACATCTTACTTTGCCCTCGGTGCGGCTGCGCTGCTCGGTTGCGGTGAAGGCCTCGAAATTCCCGTACCCCGAACCGAGGATCACTCGGTGCTGCTTTGGTCTGGTTCGGACCCGAACCCTCCACCATGTCCCCGGGGCCGGCTGGACTACTGGGACGGATGGGCCGATGTGTCTGCGAGCCCTCAGGAAGAGTGCGGGACGTGCAGCTGTGGACCTGCCCGATGCGTGTTGCCGTCCGAGTTTGTGGCCCACGAGGCGGCTCTATGCGCAGACGAAGGGATCTCGGTCAAGTTCGACACCGCAACGTACCAACGAGGGGAGTGCATCAAGGCCGATCCGCTCGTCCCGGATGAGGAGCTCGCTTCAATCACACTCAACCCGCCAGCGGTGGCGCACCGGTGCGAGCCCTCGCAGCAGCTCACCCCGCCGCCACTTATCGGGATATTTGCGCGCGCTTGCCCGTGGGTCGAAGGCGACTTTGCCGACTTCGGCGGATTGACGTGCATCGCACCCGATCCCGATGGATCGTGCCCGCCGGGCTTCTCCGGTCGCTTCGAGTTTCAGGAGCGGATCAGCGATGCTCGCACAT
Organism: Sorangium sp. So ce836; assembly: GCF_028553905.1. Taxonomy (NCBI): domain Bacteria; kingdom Pseudomonadati; phylum Myxococcota; order Polyangiales; family Polyangiaceae; genus Sorangium; species Sorangium sp. So ce836. Next base: position 11,265,764 of record NZ_CP102233.1, read on the forward strand.
GCACTCCATGCACTTGCGGAGATCCTTCGGGTGGGAGATGTCTGGCGGATGTGCTGCTCTTCCGCGACACAGGCTGCTCCGATCTGATAACGTTGTCCAACGGAGTCGAGACACCTGCGTGCATCGATACACAACCGAACTGGTCGCTGGCAGCGGCACGCGTGATCCTCGCGCACGAAGAGCCGGGCGCTTGTTCGCCAACAGTGACCACGTCCCGCGTCGAAGGCACGATCGAGAGCGGCGAAACCCGCGTGTTCTGCTGCACCGAGCGTAGAGTCATCAACGATGATTGACCGAAGCAAAGGATGAGGCGCACGATGCGGACGGCTACATTTTACACATTGGCCACGTTGGCACTCATCGGCTGCTCTTCGCCGGTCACCGACGATGACCTGCCAGAGCCGGACCCGAGCAAGCTCATTCTGGTCTTCGGCGGACGGCAGGAAAACGCGCCACGATGCGATCCAGATGGGCAAATGCTGTGGGAAGGATGGACGGCGTGGTCCGAGGATCCGGGGCCGGACGAATGCGAGCCTTGTGAATGTACCCCGGCGGCCTGTGTGCTGCCGTCGGAGGTGTCCGCGAACAGGGTGGTTTGCCCCGGCGGCGACCCTGTCGTCACGCTCATCGGTGGCGACTCCTGGGACGGTGCGTGCAAGGCGGGGGCCTTCTCTGTAACGAGCAGCTCCTACGATTCCGTGACGTTCGAGCCGCCGACGCTCGCCGACTGTCAACCTGTCTCGCCTGTGCCCGCACCGTCGCGAAAGAACATGAGCTTCGTCCGTGCTTGTCTTCCAGGTTCAAGCATGATTATCCCCAGTTTCTTCCGCCAATGTTATCTCCCACAAGAGAACGGCGAATGCTGGCGAGGAAACCGGGCGCGTTTCGAATTCCCGGTCTACACGGACACTCGCACGTGTACCCCGTGCTCGTGCGGCGCGCCACGCGGAGGCAAGTGCACCGCACAAACCACGCTGTATAGCAATGAAGACTGCTCGCGCGAGGTTGGATCCATCGCTATTTCCAATGCGGATCGTCCGATTTGCACGGAGGCGATCGATGGAGAGATTGCAACAATGCGGTCCGCCTGGACACAGAACGAGCCTGGCACCTGCACCCCTTCGACGGATTCCAAGATCGTGAGCGGCAAGCTGGAGCGCGGTGAGACGCGCGTGTACTGCTGCGACCGCTAGAAGTGCGTCCTTCTTGGAGGCCAGCCCAGCCGCGGCCCGCCGTGGCGGGCGACGTGCCCGAGCTCGGTCGGGTGGACGGCGGCCGCGCCGAGCTTCGCCAACGTGTCTATCGACGTCCGCGCCGGCGCCGCCTGCCACCTGGAAGGGCGGCTGCGCCGCGTTCGCGCGGGCGGTCCTCATTACCATTACCGGCGACGTGCCCGAGCTCGGTCGGGTGGACGGCAACCGCGCCGATCTTGCCGGCATGCGCCTGCCAGACGCGCTATGCTCGCAGCACCATGAAACGCTCACCCGACTGGATCTCCCTATGCACCGACGCCGTCGACCTGGCAGCGCAAGACGCAGCAGACCTTGAGACCCGCCTACTGAAACATCCTGACGACATCGAAGCGCGCGTGAAGTTGATGGGCTTCTATTTCACGAACCTTAACGATGACGCACAGAACCGACGAGCAGACCACATTCACTGGCTGATCGCACATCATCCAGAGATCCACCTCGGCGCCTTCGCGCGCATGTACCCGGAACAACACCTGGATGCGTACAATGAAGGAAAGAAGATCTGGCTGAGCACGGTATCCGATAGGCCCAACGATCCCACCATACTCAGAAATGCCGGGGGATTTCTTTCGGCCGGAGACCCAGACATCGCCGAAGAGCTGTACGGACGAGGAGCCACGATCGAACCGGACAACCCAAGCTGGCGAGAGCTCCTAGGCGGTCTGCACTTCAGGTCCAGCATCGGATCCACATCGCGCGAAGAACGTATACGGCTAGCTCGACAGGCACTCGCGGAATACGAAGCGGCGCTCAGCCTCGAGCGCTGTACGCTCGGAGCGTTCGGAATCCTCATGGACATCGCGCAGGCGGCGGTCGTGTCCGAGGACTACCAGCGAGCGACCGAAGCCGCAGAGCGACTGCTTTCCGACGCCGAGGATCACGTCGACACATTTCAGTACGGCAATGCCATACATTGCGCACACATCGTCCTGGGAAAGGTCGCGCTTGCACGCAACGAGCGTGCCAGCGCGGCAGAACACCTGCGGGCCGCGAGCGACGTCCGCGGCTCGCCGCAGCTTGACAGCTTTGGACCTGATTTCGAGCTCGCATCCCAGTTGCTCTCCATCGGACAGCGAGACGCTGTCATCGACTACATCGACGGTTGCAAGAAGTTCTGGAAGAGGAGCGCATCCCTGCTGGAGACGTGGGCGCTCGCCATCGGCCGCGGGGAAACGCCAGATTTCTCAAAGCGCTGGACGAGTGAATCAAACTCGCCGTCGCAAAGTAGCTAGACGACGGAGACCGGGGAACCACAGGATCGACGCTGACGCGGTCGCCCCGGTCCTGGAGCGTCTCGCCGCCGGGGCGCTGAGCTCGCACGCCCAGCAGCAGGTGCTCGGCCAGGCTGACGCCGCGCGGCGGGCGCGCTCGTGGTGATCGTCGGCGCCGGCACGGCCGCGGCGGTCCTGGGGCTCTCGGCGTGCGCTGGATCTGATCACCACGTCGGCACCTCCCGCCTGGGCGCTTTGGAAGTAGCCGCTCCGCAGAGCGCGTTCTGAAGCGAGCTTGTGGAAGGCGGCCCCGTGCGTAGAGTCGCGGTGCGATGACGGAGCGACGGAGCGGGGACGCAGGCGTCGAAGTCCCGAGCCTGATGACGGCGGTGCTGAAGCTGTCCGCGCCGCATGTCGCGTGGCAAGGCCGCGAGGACGTCCCCGCCCGCGCGAAGGGGCGCCCGCGTCGCGCGGCCGGCCAGGAAGAGCGCGCGGGAGCAGCCGAGCCCGCAGGCGTGGGGCGCCGCAAGAGCGCCGCCCAGCCGTCCGCGGAGCAGGAGGGCGGACGGCGGCCGACCCGAGGCGCGGACAAGCAGCGCCAAAGCGAAGCGACCCGGAGGCGCCCCGCCACGACGAGCTCGACGGCGGCCGGGCGAAGCGACGACAGCACCGGCTCGACGAGCCGACGCACCTCGGCGCGGAAAGGACGCGCGCCGGCCTCGACCGCTCCGGACGCGACGAGCGCTGTGGGCGCGGCGGATGCGGGCGACGCGGCGCGATCAGCGGTCGCGGAAGGCGAGCCGCGAGCCGGTGATCCGAGCCAGGTCCAGGTACTTGAGCCGCCCTTCGGCGATGAGGCGTTGTCGCGTCGCGACCCAGTTCTTGGGACTCAGGTCGAGGATGCGACTGAGCGGATAGCTCGGAGCCACGGTCAGGATCTCCTGCAAGTAGAGCTCGGGGTCGAACCCGTGCATCTGGCAAGTCGCGATGAGCGACGTGATGGCACAAGACCGGACAGCGTGCTCGTCGCTGCCGTGGAAGAGCCAGTTGCGCCGTCCCTTGACGACGCGGCGCAGAGCCCTCTCGGAGGCATTGTTGTGGATGGGGATCTCCCCGTTGGAGAGGAACTCGCAGAGCGCCTCCCTCTGGTTGTGCAGATAGACCAGCCCTTCGCGCAACGGCGAATGCTCGGGGACGACCTGCCGCTGCGCCTCGACCCAGGCGAAGAGCTTCTCAATCAGCGGTGCGGACTTGCGCTGCCGGATCTCGAGGCGCTCGTCCGGGCTGCACAGGGCGCATTCCTGCTCGACGCGGAAGAGCGCCTGGAGGGTCTGGAGCGCGAACGCCGCCTCCTTGCCCGCCCCGGCCTTGAACGCCTTGAAGAAGCGCCTTCGTGCATGGCTCCAGCAGCCGGCCTCACGCGCCTTGCCCGGCCCGAACAGCACGTTGTGGTTGGCCGAGGCGTCGGCGACGAGCGTCCCCTGGTAGCCGCCGAAGAGCTTCGCGACGGTGGGCCCGTCGTACGTCGGTGTATAGCGGAACAGCACCCCATCGCCCGGCGCGACCAGGACGAAGACATGCCCATAGCGGTGCTTGTCCTTGGCCCGGATGGCGGTGCCCGTCGCATCCATGGCGAACCACGACCTCGAGAGCGCGTCGCTCCAGATAGCATCGGCGATGCGCATCGCGATGCCACCACAATCGTACTGCCAGCGGGTCATGTTGCCGCGGCCGATGCGGAAGCCGTGGCGATCCGACTCCACCTCTTGCCGGTAGTAGGGCGTGTGGTAGTCGAGCTTGTGGACGAACAGGTGGGCCAAGAGGCTCGGATCGGCAAGGCACCTGTCGATCGGGCGCTCCGGCAGCGACGCGATCTTCACCGGTCCGCTGTCCTCCGCAGCGTCCGACTCGGGCGTGTAGCGTACAAGGACGCCGTCGACGAAGGGGCTTTGCTTGAAGGACGTGTCCGCGGGGATCCCCAGGAGCTCGTGCTCCCGCACGACGAGCGGCTCGCCGCGCTCGTGATTCAAGGCCGGCCCGGCGGCTGGCGAAGGAGCCGGCGCCTCTTCAGCTGCGCTGCTCGCCGCCGGTGCCTCCGCCTCGGCCACGTACTTGAGGCGACGCGTGACGAGCTCGAGGAGGCCGCCACGCCGGTAGCCGATGCTCGAGCTGTCTTCGGCGCCCACACGCTCGAAGCGCTCGAGGCCTTTGAGCAGCACCTCCTGCGGCAGCGACTCGATGATCACCCTCGGAATGACACCGATGCGGCGGCGCCCGTGCTCGTGGCGCTTGACTGGCTTGCCACCTCCGGGATCGGAGCCGGAGGAGGATTCTGCCGTCCCCGCGTGCTCCGGTGGGCTCGCGGAGCCCGGCGGCGGGCCGCTGGCCTCGCCCGGGTCCGCTTCGGGCGCGGCGTCGACGCTCTCGGCCTGCGACGAAGTCGGAGCCGGACAGGCATCTGGCTCTCCGGCCAGCGAAAGCCGCAGCTGGTCAGGCGAGACCTGCTCGGAGACGTGGCGCCGGAATCCGATCTCCAGGGTCCGAATCGTCTCCTGCAGCTGTTGATTGTACGCCTTGAGCGACGCGACGGTGCGAGCGAGCTCTTGGGCCTGCTGCTCCGCCGTCGAGAGCTCGGCCAGCCTCGCCTCGAGCTCCTGCACCCGCCGGAGCAGCGCGTCGACCACCGACGCGGGGCCGGCGGGGCTCCCCTGTCCTTGTCCCCTGGCCTGGAGATAGCCGAGCACGAGCGCCGCGCCGTCAAGGCGCTCTGCCTCCGTCGACTGCGGCAGCGCGGTCTCACCGGGGCGTGTCGTCGAGGTCAAGGCGCGCCATGGATGCCCCCTGCGCTTGCTCTTGACAAGTACCTTATGCAGCGAAAATTCGCTGTTTTCGATGAGAATTTCTCGTCGAAGGCGGGAATGCAGGGCCGCCATGGTGCGCCATCGGCGGCGCGCTCTCGCGAGGTCTTCGGGCGCGATGCAGCGCGCGCCCTGCTCCATCTCCGCATCCGGCTGCGCCGGCCGCCATCGGGCCGCGCTGGCGCCGGCAGCGCGGTGAACGAGCGCCGGCGCAGACGCCTCAGTGGACCAGCCGGCGGCGGCTTGCCAGCTCTTCTACAGGCAGACCGGCGAGCAGCTGCGCGAAGTCCTGTGCTGACAGCTCGATACACCTGCCGTCGGCCTCGGTGAACGAAGGCAGAGCAAATGCACCCTTCGAGAGACGCTTATACAAGATCGTGTATCCATTGCGATCCCACCAAAGGGCTTTGAGCCGGTTACGCCTCCTGTTGAGGAACAAGAACAGCGCGCCGCTGGCCGGGTCCAGGCACAGCACTTGCCGGGTGATCGCGGCGAGCCGGTCGAACGCACCACGCAAGTCCACTGGACCGACCGCCAGATAGACGGCTATAGTCGCGGGGGTCACCGTCCCCTCCGCAACGCTTCGAGCGCTTCCACGAGCTCGCGCGCGCCTATCCCACATACCTGCATCCGCGTCCCGTCGGCAAACGCGACGTTGAGCCGCAAAGGCGGCGCCTCGCGGCGCTCCGGGCGCACCACGACGGGTAGGAACGGAATCTGCTGAGCCGCCTTGGGGGCTCTTGGCGACGCACCCTCGTCTGCGCGCTCACCGTCAGCCACCCATCGGTCGGCAGTCATCTTGTGGACACCGAGCTCCGTGGCGATCTCGGTCGGTGTTGCCCCCGAGCGGGAGCGCGCCTTGGCGTAGGCCTCGGCTCGCTCCCGCAGCTCGCTCGGGAATTTCCCACGGCTCTTCTGCTCTCGATACCTCGACAGCTCTGCACGCAGCTGTACCAGCTCCCTGCTTCCTGGCATCGCTCGCTCCTCTTCGCTCGGCGAGGGCACGGCCCTCATCTGGCGTCGCGTAGCGTGCAACCGAATCTGGCCAGGGGAAAGACGCGGTCAGCGGAGCGGCTACCTTTGGAAGGGACGCCTGGTCTACTTTCCCTGTGACTTTCAGCGCTCCTTCAGGGGATCGCAGAAGACGTCCCGAAGCCGAGGTCGTCCTCCCCGAGCCATTGCAACTTGGCGCCGGCTGGGGCGAGCATGGTCAGGAGGAGCGGCACCATCCGGCATCCCTCAAGGAGCGCCTGGAGCTCGTCGACACCGTGGAAATGGCGAGAGAACCGCTCATCGAATCCGTCGATCTCAACCAGCACACGGAAGTTCCCGCCTGGCACTGGATCGCACTCTGGAAGCCCCGTGCCCTGGCGTCGGGGCACACGGAGGCCACACGGCGTGACGAATCCGGCAGGCTGCCTGCAACCAGGGCCGGAGCCGCCGGTCGCTCCGCTGCGGACGTAGCGGGCCAGCGGGTAGTCGCTCCGCTGCGGACGTAGCGGGCCAGCGGGTAGACGAGATGCCGCCGAGCTCGCTGCTTAACGCCTCAACCTACCGAAGCGGCCGGTCGCGCCCCGGCTCCCATGCGCAAAGACCGCGTGACGTAACGTGGTCCAGATCACTTGTTGACGCCGCCTCTCTGCTGGGAGATCGGTGCGCTCATCCGGAAGGGGAGGAAGATATGGGGTACAGCTTGAAGCTGAAGGCGAGCGCGCTCGTGCTATGTGGCGGGCTCGCAATGGTGCTCGCGTCGGCATGCGACTTGACCTACAACTGCGACACGGTAGAGCCGGGGAGTGCGGGTGCTGGATACCCGACAGAATCCGTAGGGGCGGGAGACTACCCGAACAACGACGAAGAAGACGAGCCGGAAGACGACGATGTGGGCAGCGCACAGCTTGCGATGGCGGGGGGGTGCTCGCCCGTTCACCCATGTACCGAGATGTACGAGAAGTGCGAGGATAAACGGGGGCGCTGTACGCGTGAGATCGATTCCGGCAGGACTCTTTGCGATTATTGTCGTGACGATTGTCAGAACAAGCGACCCTATAAATACAGCGAGTGCTATCAGTGTGGGTTTTATTGATCATGACAAAGGCAGCCCTCCTCCGCGCGGCGACGCATGTAGCCTTCGATGCGGCTACAACAGAGAGTCTTCTGAACATCGGCGCCATCAACGTGGTGCGAGCCTCCGACTGCCTTATTGTCGGACCAAGCCGCCTGGATGCCCTCGAACATGCCCGGACACGTGAGACATGGCGTTCTTTGTTCGAGGAGAGCTCGTTCAGAGACGAGTCGGGCGAACCGTGGGATCGGCTCTATTCGCCGGATATCCGCTGGGGGCTGCCAGTTGTCTTGTGGGTATCGGTGAGCCTCCGCGAACGAGTGAACCTATGGAGGGCCTGTCGCTGGTTGCGGCACCTCGGGATCGCGAGCGGCGAGGTCTTGGTCGCCGAGTTCGAGTTTGTGTTTGGCACGATAAATAGGTCTTGCGAGCCACCGATCATGCCGCGGTTCAACTGCTCCGCGTCCGTGGCGCACCATCCTAATGAGGTTCTCCTGGATCGCCTCGACACGGCGTGCCCCTGGCCAGTGGAACGCTACGAACACGCTGTTCGCCTCTGGGAGTGTTACGTAGATGATAACCCATTGCTGTTCGTCGAAAGCTGCATCCGTGGCGTTGATGGATTTCCGGAGCTCGCTCCCTTGTGGGGGCTTCTATCATGCTTCTTTCCACGACAGGCCGCTGGAGGTACGCTACGTTTGAGCCGACTCGATGAGCTCATTTTGACCATCCTGTCGACAGAAGAGAACCTGACTGCCGTCTCTGTGTTTTGTCACAAATCGCAGTTTGGACTGGATTTGCGAGAGCTCCTCTCCTGCACAGGCGACTTGTTCCTGCGAGCGCGTCTAGACCAATGGGCAAAGCACGGCTCCGCCGCCGTGGAGCGCGCACCTGGCCCGAGGCCGCCCAACGCTGGCTCCCCTATGCGCTCGAAGGTGTACCGCCTCACGGAACGTGGGATGCAGCTCCGGGACAAGGGGCTCGATCGGCTCACGGATGCGCCAAGCCTGCCCATCGCTGGGACCGAGGCGTACTCGCCTTCGGCCCCCTGGGTGCTGCTCGAAGATGGACGGCTCTCTCGGCTGTGAGAGCTGGCTGCTGGCAGCGCGATCGGACGGGCAGTGCCGCAGATCGGCTCGCCGACGTCCTCGTTGACGCCCGCGCCACGTCCAAAAAAAATAGTACCCGCCCTCACGTCGCATTCCGCGTATCGGCCAGGTCTTCCGCCATGTCCATGCGCACCCTCAGCAAGATCGGCCTGCTGTTTATCGGTGCGCTCGCCCTTGATTCGGCACCGGCACAGGCACTCGAGTTCAGCGGCGGCGTGAGCGTGGGCGGGATCCAGGTCGGGACCGAGCCCCGGCTTGCGGTGAGTCCCTTCGCCGGGTGGCTCTGGCGCAGCGAGGGGGACTTCCGGCTCGAAGCCCACAACATGCTCAGCATCATTCCAGGGGCAGGTGTAGGGGTCTACGACAGAACGGCGGCCACAGCCGATCATCCTGCACGAGGGTCGATCCGTGCAGGCGGTACACGGGCTCAGAGATCACTCGGCGCGGGTGCTCTCAACCGATGAGTCGACGAACCTTCGTCGCCCACGAGTACCGGCGCCGCGACGATTCCTCTTGACGATGACGATGGCACCGTGCTTCGCGACGTCCGCGGCTGCAGCGCCGGCGGGGGCCGCGCCGAGCTCGACCCCATGCGCCTCGTCGCCCGCGCGGCCCGCGAGCTCGGCCAGGTGCCCCGTCGGTTTTCGTTTGCCTCCCGCCCGCCCGGGCAACATGGAGCGCGGCGCATGCGAACCGAGCGGCTCGCCGCGGACGCGGCATCCATCGCACGGGCGGCCGAGATCCTCCGCCGCGGAGGGCTCGTCGCCTTCCCCACGGAGACCGTGTACGGGCTCGGCGCGCGCGCCGACGTCGCGGCCGCGGCGCGCGGCATCTTCGAGGCGAAGGGGAGGCCGCCCGGCAACCCGCTGATCGTCCACGTGCCGGATGTCGCGTCCGCCCGCGCGCTCGCGGACCGCTGGCCCGACGACGCGGAGCGCCTCGCGCAGGCGATGTGGCCGGGGCCCCTCACCCTCATCGTCGCGCGGCGGCCCGACCGCGTCGCCGACGAGGTGGCCGCCGGCGGGCCGACCGTCGCGATCCGCGTGCCCGTGCACCCGGTCGCGCGCGCCCTGCTCGACGCGGTCGGGCTGCCGATCGCCGCGCCGAGCGCCAACCGGTCCACCGCGATCTCGCCGACCACCGCCGACCACGTCGAGAAGAGCCTCGGCGGGCGCATCGACGCCATCGTCGACGGCGGGCCGACCGCGGTCGGCATCGAGTCGACCATCGTCGACGTCACGACCTCGCCGGCGCGGCTGCTCCGGCCGGGGCACGTGGCCGCGGAGGAGATCGCCGCGCTCGTGCCGATCCAGACGACCGCCGGGCTGATCACCGCCACGACCGAGCGCGCCCCGGCGCCGGGGACCCACGCGCGCCACTACGCGCCCCGCGCGCAGGTGGCGCTCGTCCCCGCGGAGGCGGTCCGAGACGAGGTGGAGGGCGCCGTGAGGGGCGGCGCGCGCGCCGGGGCCATCGAGCGCGGGAGGCGCACCGCGACGGGGCCGCACGCGGAGGTGCTCCCCGGGGATCCGGCCGGCTACGCGGCGGGGCTGTACGCGGCGCTGCACCGGCTCGAGGACGCGGGGTGCGATGTGATCGTGATCGCCGCCGTCCCCGAGGATCCGGCGTGGGACGCCGTGCGGGACCGGCTGACGCGCGCCTCCGCGGCGCCCTGAGCCGACCGGGGTTGCGGCAGCGGCACCCGACCGGGGTTGCGGCACCCGACCGGGGTTGCGCCGCCCGACCGGGGTTGCGCCGCCCGACCGGGGTTGCGCCGCCCGACCGTGGTTGCGCCCGCCCGCTCGGCGGCGACCGACCGGGGTTGCGCCCCCCCCGCGCCCCCCGCCCGCTCGGCCCCGTCGCCGGCCGCGGGTGGGTTTTCACCCCCCGCCATGCCTGTTTGTGGCAAATCAGAGCCGCCCGCCCGCCGGGTGAGCTACCTTCCCTCGCGCGCCTCGCCCTCCATCGATCCCATGCCGGCAACGTCCCGCGCCGCCGCCCACCGCCTCGCCGCCGCCGTCGGCCTCGCCGCCCTGCTCGTCGCCGCCCCGCCGGACGCCGGCGCCAGCCTGCTCGACGAGCCGCCCAAGCGCGCGACCTTCAACCTGAACGAGACCGTCGCGCCGGAGCTGCCCCTCCTCCGCGCCTTCCGCAACGCCGCCGTCGAGCGCCCCGGCCCGCTCCGGCTCTACATGAGCAGCGCCTACGGGAAATGGCAGCACCAGCCGTGGTGGCAGCTCGCCTGGGGCGGCGCGCACCCGGACGCCGAAGCCGACCTCGGCGAGCGCGGCCTCGCCGCCGCCGCCCCCGGCACCCCCGCATTCGCCAGCGCTTACTCCCCCTTCCCCTCCCCGCTCGATCTACCAGGATCCCTCCACCTCGATCCGGCCGCGCCCGCGTGGCTCCGCCACCTCGATCCGATCCTCGGCCCGCCCCTCCTCGCGACCACGGGGCCGAGCCTCTCGTCGAACGGCTTCGACCTGCTCTGGGATCCGCCGAAGAAGCAACCGCCCGACTGGCGCTGCCGCAGAAGCCCGGTCCAGTTCACCCGGTACGGCGCCCAGCACGACGCCTTCGAGCTGGTGCGCTGCGACGGCTCCGTCGCGCCCGGCGCGCTCGATCGCCTGTCGATCATGGCGCGACCCCCCGAGGCGCCGGACCCGGGCGAGCAGCTGCCCGACGAGCCCAACGAAGGCACCTGGCAGCGGGCCCTCGAGTGGGTGCCCCAGGTCCGCCTCGTCCACCCGCGCCTGCTCTGGCTCCTCCAGCAGATCGCCGACGCCTTCCCGCGCCGCGCGATCCACATCTTCAGCGGCTACCGGCCGCGCCCGGCCGGCGAACCGCCGGCGAAGGGGAAGGCCTCCGGCACCCACCACAGCCAGCACGCCGAGGGGCGCGCGATGGACATCCTCGTCATGGGCGTCCCGAACACGGCGCTGTTCCAGTTCTGCCGCACCCTCGACGACGTGGGCTGCGGCTTCTACCCGAACAGCAAGTTCGTCCACGTCGACGTGCGCCGCCCCGGCACCGGCCGCCTCTTCTGGATCGACGCCTCCAGGCCCGGCGAGCCGTCGGAGTACGTCGATTCCTGGCCCGGCGTCGTGGAAGGCGGAGGCCTCTCCTGGGGCGCGCAGGACGCGCGCTCCCCCGCGCCGTCCGCTCGCTGACGTCGCCTGCCCGCGGGCGCCCTCGCACCTCCTCCGGGCTGCACCGCCGCGCTCGGGCCGCCCCGCAGATCATTCCCGTTCGGGATGGAGAGAGCTCCGGGGCGCAGCCGCCTTGCGTCCCCGCGATCGGTGTTAAGCTTGGCTTCCCCCCGGGCGCGCGGCGCACGACGGAGGCGGAGCTCGGTACGCCGGGCTCCGCTCCCGCACCTCCGGCGGCCAAGGCCGCCCCGCGGTCGCCTGGAGAAAAAGGTGCGAAATGGGCGAGTTGCGGACAGGGATGGTTGACAAGATCGCGGCGATGCAGGACTTCGCGCTCTACCGCGATCTCGCGTGGGAGGGCACGTTCGAAGAGTACCTCCAGATCGTGCGCCAGAACCCGCAGGTGACGCGCAACGCGTTCCAGCGGGCGTACGACATGATCATCCGCTACGGCATCGAGGAGTACACGGACAACAAGAAGAAGCTCATCCGGTACAACTTCTTCAAGGATGAGATGAACGGCGGCGCCGACGCCGTGTACGGGCTCGACATCCCGCTGATGAGGCTCGTCCACGTCCTGCGGGCCGCCTCCGAGGGGTACGGCCCGGAGAAGCGCGTCATCCTGCTCCACGGGCCGGTCGGCTCGTCGAAGTCGACGATCGCGCGGCTCCTCAAGAAGGGGATCGAGCACTACTCGACGACCCCCGACGGCGCGCTCTACACGTTCGACTGGGTGAACCTCGACGACGTCGGCATGGCCGGGACCGAGAGCGCCCGCTTCAAGTGCCCGATGCACGAGGAGCCGCTGCGCCTCGTGCCGCCGTCCTGGCGCGACCGCGCGTTCCGCGAGCTCGGCCTCTCGAGCCCGCAGTTCCACGTCCGCACCGAGGGCGACCTCGACCCGGCGTGCCGCTTCATCTTCAACCGCCTGATGGACAAGTACGGCGGCGACTGGTCGAAGGTCATGCAGCACGTGCGCGTGCGCCGCCTCGTGCTCAGCGAGAAGGACCGCGTCGGCATCGGCACCTTCCAGCCGAAGGACGAGAAGAACCAGGACTCGACCGAGCTCACCGGCGACATCAACTACCGCAAGATCGCCGAGTACGGCTCGGACTCCGACCCGCGCGCCTTCAACTTCGACGGCGAGTTCAACATCGCGAACCGCGGCATCGTCGAGTTCATCGAGGTGCTGAAGCTCGACGTCGCCTTCCTCTACGACCTGCTCGGCGCGTCGCAGGAGCACAAGATCAAGCCGAAGAAGTTCGCCCAGACCGACGTCGACGAGGTCATCATCGGCCACACGAACGAGGCCGAGTACAAGAAGCTCCTGAACAACGAGTTCATGGAGGCGCTCCGCGACCGCACCATCAAGATCGATATCCCCTACATCACCAAGGTGTCGGAGGAGATCCGGATCTACGAGAAGGACTTCAACAAGGAGAAGATCCGCGGCAAGCACATCGCCCCTCACACGCTCGAGGTCGCCGCGATGTGGGCCGCGCTCACCCGGCTCGAGGACCCGAAGAAGCACAACCTGTCGCTCGTCCAGAAGATGAAGCTCTACGACGGCAAGGTCCTGCCCGGCTACACGCAGGACACCGTGAAGGAGCTCCGCAAGGAGGCGTCGCGCGAGGGCATGGAAGGGATCAGCCCCCGCTACGTGCAGGACAAGATCTCGAACGCGCTCGTGAACGACCTCGGCGAGGGGACGATCAACCCCTTCATGGTCATGAGCGAGCTCGAGAAGGGCCTGCGCCACCACTCGCTCATCACGAACGACGAGCAGCGCAAGCGCTTCACCGAGTGCATCGGGATGGTGAAGCGCGAGTACGAGGAGATCGTCAAGAACGAGGTGCAGCGGGCGATCAGCGCCGACGAGGACGCGATCCAGAAGCTCGCCGCGAACTACATCGACTCGATCAAGGCCTACACCCTGAAGGAGAAGGTGAAGGACCGCTTCACCCGCGAGGACGTCGAGCCGGACGAGCGGCTGATGCGCTCGATCGAGGAGAAGATCGACATCCCCGAGAACCGGAAGGACGACTTCCGCCGCGAGATCATGAACTACATCGGCGCGCTCGCGGTCGACGGCAAGAAGTTCGAGTGGCACACGAACGACCGGCTCCGCCGCGCCCTCGAGCTCAAGCTGTTCGAGGACCAGAAGGACGCGATCAAGCTCCAGACCCTGGTGTCGAGCGTCATCGACAAGGAGACGCAGGAGAAGATCGACATCATCAAGACCCGGATGATCAAGTACTTCGGGTACAACGAGGTCTCGGCGCGCGACGTCCTCGACTACGTGGCCAGCATCTACGCGCGCGGCGACACGAAGTAGCCGCCCCGGGCGCGGCGCCTCGCGCGCCGCGCCCCCTCGCGTCCCCGGATCACCCCTCGCGCCTGAGCCTGGCGATCTCGCGCTCCAGCGAGGCCACCGTTCGCTTGAGGTCGCGGACCTCCTCGGCGGTCGCCAGGCCCATCGCCTTGGCGAACGTCTCCTTCTGCTCCGCCGTGAACGAGGAGACCCGACCGGGCACGCTCATCGCCGTCATGAACAGCCGCATGAACCGCTCGTCCTGCATCAGCTTCGCCACGTTCGGGTTCGCGGCGAGCTTCATCCCCTCGGAGACCAGTTTGTCCTTGAGCGCCATGCGCGCAGCCTAGCCGACTTTCGAGCGGGCGCGTCAGCCCACCTCGACCAGGACCGCGGTGATGTTGTCCCGCCCCCCGCGCCGGTTCGCGAGCTCGATGAAGAGGTCGACCGCCGCGTCGCCGCCCTTCGAGGCGATGCTCGCGATCTCCTCCTCGGCGTGGAGATAGCCGTGCAGCCCGTCGGAGCAGAGCAGGTATCGATCGCCCGCCTCGACGGCCACGATCGAGGTGTCGACCTCGACGTAGTCCCGGTTGCCCACCGCGCGCGTGATCACGTTGCGGTGCGGTGAGCTCTTGGCCTCGTCCGGGGAGATGAGCCCGTTCTTGATCTGCCACGCGATCAGCGTGTGGTCCTCGGTCATCTGCACCGCGGTCCCGTTGCGGACCTGGTAGATGCGGCTGTCGCCCACCTGGCCGGTCACGAGCGCGCCGCCCACGATGAGCGCCGCGCTGATCGTCGTGCCCATGCCGCTCTTGTCGCGGTCGAGCTCGGCGATGGCGAAGACCATGTACGTCGCCGCCTGGATCGCGCCCTCGAGGATCCGCAGCACGGCGCGCGCCTTGGGCTGCGTGAGCGGCTCGTCGGGATCGCCGATGGCGGGCAGCCCGCGCTTGACCATGCCGTAGATCGTCTCGACCGCCTCGGCGCTCGCGACCTCGCCCGCCGCGTGCCCGCCCATCCCGTCCGCGACGATGTAGAGGCGGAGCTCGTCGTCCCGGAAGAACGCGTCCTCATTAGCGCGCCGGTGGCGCCCGACGTCGGTGCGGCCAAATGACTGGATCCTCATCGAGCTTGCCCGGTCCTTCGATCGCCGCCCGTGGGGAAAGCCCCGAGGCGCCGGCGCGACTATCGCACGATAAACTTCTTCAGCGGGGCCTGTCGAGTGGGCGACGGCTCGGTTAGGATGGACCCGCCAGCCATGGCACGAAGCTTCTCCGCCACCTGTGGGCCGGATGGCCTCCTCCACCACCTGGCCGACCTGCGCAGCGCCGTCCCGTCGGCCTCGGGCGGGGTCGTCTTCGTCTCCGGGCAGCTCGCCCAGCGCGCCTCGGGCGTCGCCGAGCTCGTCCGTAGCACGTGGCGCGGCATCCCCGCCTGCGTCGTGCCCGCCGCGGGGGTGCTCAGCGAGCGCGGCGAGATCGAGGGGGACACCGGCGCGAGCGGGGTGCTCTGGTCCGGCGGGCAGGTCACGCCGTTCGCGCTGCCCGAGCGCGCCGAGGAGCCGGTGCGCCTCCTGCGCGAGACCCTCGGCCGCATCGTCGGCCGCCGCTCCGCGACCGCGATCCTCTTCGTACGGCCCGGGGCGTTCGCCCCCGACACGCTCGAGGCGCTCGCCTCCACCCCGCCCAGCACGTGCCTGTTCGGCGCCGGGACCGCGTCCGGCTCCGCCATCGGCGTCACGTCCCAGGGCGAGCTGCTCGAGGGCGCGACGGTCGGCCTCGCCATCACCGGGCTCGCCCCGCCCCTCGTCGACGCCTCGCCGGCCGTCCGGCTGCTCTCCGGCTTCCACCCCATCGAGGAGGTGAGCGGCGGCGTCGTGCTCCGCGCCGGCGGGCGGCCCGCGCTCGACCTCCTGTCCGCCGCGACCGCCGCGCTCGGCGAGCAGCCCAGCCCCCAGCACCTCGTCCTCGCCGCGCTCGCCGACCCGCCCGATCCGCGCGGCGACGCCGCCGATCCGCGCGGCGACGCCGCCACGCCGGCGGCGCCCCGCGACGCGCGCTACGTGCTGCGGCCGGTCCGCGGCGTCGATCCGTCGCGGCGCGGGCTCCTGGTCGGCGACGACGCGAGGCCCGGGGCGCGCCTCGCCTTCGCGGTGCGCGACGCCGCCGCCGCCCGCGCCGGGCTCGAGGGGATCGCCCGGCAGGTGTCCCAGAGCGCGCTCGGGTCGGCCCCGCGCTTCGCGCTCTACCTGAGCTGCGCCGGGCGCGGCCAGGGCCTGTACGGGGCGCCCGACGTCGAGGCGCGCATCCTGCGCCACCGCTTCGCGGATCTCCCGATCGCCGGCATGCACTCGAGCTTCGAGATCGCCCCGTGGGCGCCGGGCCAGGCCCGGCTCGCCCTCTACACCGGCGTGCTCGCGCTCTTCCGCGCGCCGAGCTGAGCGCCGCGCGCGCCCCTGCACGCGGCGCCGGGCCCCGCCCCGGACGCACGGCGCGTCAGCGCTCGAGGTACACGGCGATCACGGCGGAGGCCCGCCGCTCCACCTCGGCCTGGATCGCCGCGTAGCGCGGGTCCGCGCGCAGCGAGGCGAAGACGGGACAGCGCTCCATCCAGACCAGGTCGAACAGGCCGTCGGCCAGCGAGAGCTCGAGCGCATGCAGCGCGAGCTCCGGTTTGCCGACGAACGCCGCGAGCTCCGCCTGGAGCTGCCGCATGAACGACGTGCGCCGCAGCGCCGTGACGGGCCCGCTCGCGCCCGGCGCCAGCGCGGGCCGGTCGTCCGACAGCCGATCCGAAAGGACATCCTCGATCAGCGGCACGAACGGGTCGGGGGCGTGCGGGAAGGCGTCGCGCACGCGCCGCTGCGAGAGCGCCGCGAGCACCTCCGGGTCGCGCAGCCACATCGCCCTGCGCATCTGGTAGACCGAGTTCCCCGATCCGCTGCCCGAGTTCGGCAGCACCCTGATCACGTCCTCGCCTTCCGACCACCGGTTATGGAGCGCGTACGCGCGCGCCAGCGCGTACGCCGCGAGCACCACCTCGGGATCGCGCGCCAGCGCGGACCGCGCCCGCCGCGCGCCCTCCTCGAACGCGCCGCACTCGATCAGGATGGTGCCGATGAGGCCCTCCGCCTCGGCGTTCCCGGACGCGAGCGCGGCCTTGAGCTCCCGCATCGCCCCGATCACGTCGAGGCGCTGGAGCCGCACCGACGCCATCGCGAGCCGCGCGTCCGCCAGCCCGGGCGCCGCGGCGGCGGCGCGCGCCGCCGCCTGTATGGCCAGCTCGCCGCCCTGATCCGTGAAGAACCAGAAGCGCGAGCGCGCGAGCGCGTACGCCGACAGGATCATCGGATCCTCGGGCGCGCGCGCGAGCGCCTGCTCGAAGAGCTCGATCGCGCGCGCCTGGTGCTCCGGCCAGTACCGCCGGTACTCGTGGCGACCGCGCAGGAACAGGTCGAGCGCGACCGGATCGCTCGGCGCGGTGCGGCTCGGGGCGGCCGCGTCGAGGGTCAGCGCCGCCGCGACCGCCTCGGCGACCTCGTCGTTGATCCGCAGCACCTCGGCCTCGGGGCGGTCGAAGCGCTTCGCCCACAGCTGGAACCCGTCGGCGACGCAGACGAGCCGCGCGCTGACCCGCACCGTCCCGTCGCGCCGCCGCACCGAGCCGCCGACGACCACCTGCACCCCGAGCTCGCGCCCGATCTCGCGCGGGTCGACCTCGCCGTCCGGCCGCCGCGGCAGCGACCCGCGCGACCGCACCCGCAGGCCCCGGGTCATGGATAGCGTGTCGATGAGATCGTCGGTCAGCTCCTCGGCCAGGTACGCGTCGGACGGCGCGCCCTGGTTCGCGAACGGGAGGACCGCCACGCTCTTGCCGCCCGGATCGTTCGACGAGGAGATCGGCCCCGAGATGACCCCGGAGACCCCGGAGATCGCCGTCCGCTCGTGCGGCGGCGTGAACGCCGGCGGGACGACCGTGGCCGGGCGCGTGAGCGACGCGAGCTCGTGCGCGACGCTCTCGACGGACGCGTACCGCTCGTCGCGCGAGCGGGCCATGCACCGGAGCACCACGCGCGCGAGGGCGTCGGGCAGGTCGGCGCGCCGGCGCCGCGGGTCCGGAGGGTCGGAGACGAGGCGCGCCGCGGCGACGGCGAGCGGCGCGTCGCCCTGCCACGCGCGCTCGCCCGTGAGCATCTCGAAGAGCATGGCGCCGAGCGCGTAGACGTCGGCGCGCGCGTCGATGTCCGTGGCGCCCTGCACCTGCTCGGGCGCCATGTACGCCGGCGTCCCCATCACCGCGCCCAGCGTCTTGCCCGCCTCGCCGTCCGGCGCGATCGCGCGCGCGATCCCGAAGTCGGTCAGCACGACGCGCCCGTCGCGCCCGAGCAGCACGTTGTCCGGCTTGAGGTCGCGGTGGATGACGCCGGCCCGGTGCGCGGCCACGAGCCCCGCGCACACGCTCTCGAGGATGTCCATGGTGCGGGCCACGGCGAGGCGCCGCTCGCGCGCGAGGAGCGCGGCGAGCGGCTCGCCGTCGATGAACTCCATCGTCAGGAACCGGTCGCCCTCGTGCTCGCCGATGTCGAAGACGCGCGCCACGTTGGGGTGCGTCACCTTGCGCGAGAGCCGCACCTCGCGCCGGAACCGATCGATCACCTCGGGCGAGCCGCTGAGCTCGCGCCGCAGCACCTTGACGGCGACGACCTCCTCGAGCTCCAGGTCGCGGGCGCGGTACACGCTCCCCATGCCGCCGATGCCGACCAGCCCGAGGAGCTCGTACCGGCCAGCGAGGACCTGGCGCGGGCCGGTCTCGGCGGCGGCGTTCGAGGGCTCGGCGCCCGCCCGGGCGCCGCTCGCCGGGAGCGGTGTGTCGTGGATCGTGTCGTCCTTGAAGCTCTGCGGCATAGGGGATCCGGGCCGTTGCCCCCGCGCCCTGAGGTTAGCCCGGATCGGCCGAGCGAGCATTCGGTCGCCGCGGGAGCTCCAGCGCGGAGGTGCTAGTGTCCGCCGACCATGGCAGAGGCGTCGAGCGCGATCGTGGTGGAATCGCTCTGCAAATCGTACCAGGTCCACGAGCGCGCCCCCGGCTTCGGGGCGATGGTGCGCTCGGTCTTCCGGCGCCGCACCCGGGTGGTCCACGCGGTCGAGGACCTGTCGTTCTCGATCGCGCCCGGCGAGCGCGTCGGTTTCCTGGGCCCGAACGGCGCCGGCAAGACGACGACGCTGAAGGTCCTCTCCGGCCTGCTCCACCCGTCGGGCGGCCGGGTCCGGGTGGCGGGCTTCGTCCCGCAGCACCGCGAGGTCGGCTTCCTCAAGCGGATCACCCTCGTGATGGGCCAGAAGCAGCAGCTCCTCTGGGACCTCCCCCCCGCCGAGACCTTCGCCCTGAACCGCGCCATCTACGGGATCAGTGAGGCGGATTTCAAGAAGACGCTCGGTGAGCTGGAAGACCTGCTCGGGATCGCCGCCATCGCCTCGAAGCCGACGCGGCAGCTCTCGCTCGGCGAGCGCATGAAGTGCGAGCTCGCGGCCGCCCTGCTGCACCGGCCGGAGATCCTGTTCCTCGACGAGCCGACGATCGGGCTCGACGTGGCGATGCAGCTCGGCGTGCGGGAGTTCATCCGCCGCTACAACGAGCAGCGCCGGGCCACGGTGGTGCTCACGTCCCATTACATGGACGACGTGGCGGCGCTCTGCCCTCGGGTCATCGTCATCGACAAGGGGCGGCTGCGCTACGACGGCGACCTCGCGGCGCTCGCCCGCAGCGTGCGGCCTCACAAGCGGATCGCGCTGCGCTTCGGCGGCCCGGTCGACCGGGCGCTCCTCGAGCGGGTCGGCGCCGTGCTCTCGTTCGAGCCGGGCCGCGCGGTGCTGCAGGTGTCGCAGGAGGAGCTGCGCCAGGCCATGTCCTGGCTGCTCGGCCAGACGGACATCGCGGATCTCACGGTCGAGGATCCTCCCCTGGAGGAGGTGATGCGGGAGCTCTTCGCGGGCGAGGGGCCGGCCGGCGGGCCGGCGGGCGCCGCGGGCGGGGCCGCGTCGTGAGCGCGGTCTCCAGGGCGATCCGGGCGTTCCCGACGCTGCTCCGCGTCGGGGTCGCGGCCGCGATGGCGTACCGGGCCGAGATGCTGATCTGGATGCTCACGACGACGATGCCGCTCGTGAGCCTCGCGCTCTGGTCGGCGGTGGCGGCGAGCGCCCCGGTCGGCCGCTTCGGGGCGAGCGATTTCACCGCGTATTTCCTGGCCATCCTCATCGTCCGGCAGATGACCGGCTCGTGGCTCGTCTGGGAGCTGAACATGGAGATCAAGAGCGGCGCCCTCTCGCAGCGCCTGCTCAAGCCGATCCACCCGCTCGTCTCCTTCGCCGCCGACAACCTCGCCGCGCTCCCGCTGCGGGCGGCGCTCTGCCTGCCCATCGCGATCATCGCGCTCGCCGTCACCTCGGGCGAGCGGTTCCAGCCGACGCCCCTCGAGCTCGGGATCTGGGCGGCGTCGCTGGTCGGCGCCTGGATGATCAACTTCTTCATGATGGCGCTGATCGGCTCGCTCGCGTTCGTGATCGAGAGCTCGACCGCGGTGTTCGACGTCTACCTCGCGGCCTTCATGGTCCTCGCCGGCTACCTCGTCCCGATCGAGCTGTTCCCCGCGTGGCTCGGCGACGTCGCGCGGGCCCTGCCGTTCCGGTACAGCCTCGCGTTCCCGGTCGAGCTCATCACCGGCCTGCTCGCGCCGGGCCGCGCGCTCACCGAGCTCGCGGTGCAGTGGGCGTTCGCGCTCGTCACCGCCGCGGCGGCGCTCGTCGCGTGGCGCGCGGGCGTCCGGCGGTTCTCGGCGTTCGGCGGGTGAGCGGCGTGCGTTACCTCCGGCTCCTCGCGACGCAGCTGCGCGTCTCGCTCGCGCTCGGGATGCAGTACCGGTGGGATTTCCTGCTCGGCGCGGTGATGACCGTGGTCTGGACGCTGGTCGGGCTCGTCCCGCTCCACATCGCGCTCGCCGCGCGCCCGCCGGTCCAGGGCTGGACCTACGAGCGCGCGCTCGTCGTGGTCGGGTGGTTCACGCTCCTCAAGGGCATCCTGGAGGGGGCCGTGAACCCGTCGCTCATCAGCGTGGTCGACCAGATCCGGAAGGGCACGCTCGACTTCACGCTGCTCAAGCCGGCGGACGCGCAGTTCCTCGTGTCCACGGCCAGGTTCGAGGTCCGCAAGGTCGTGGACGCCGCGGCCGCGGCGGCGATCTTCGTCTATGCGTTCGCGAAGATGGGCCGCGCCCCCGCGCCCGCCGACCTGGCGCTCTCGCTGTGCCTGCTCGTGACGGCGACGCTGGTGCTCTACTCCATCTGCATCCTGGTCATCTCCGCCGCGTTCTGGGTCGTGCGCCTCGACAACCTGGCGTACCTCTTCAACTCCCTCTTCGATTTCGCGCGCTGGCCGGTCACGATCTTCAACGGGTTCTGGCGCATCGCGTTCACCGTCGTCGTCCCGCTCGCGCTGATGACCACCTACCCGGCGGAGGCGATGCTCGGCACCATCGCCCCGCGCACGGCCGCCGCCGCGGCGCTCGGGGCGCTCGCCTTCGGCGCCGTCGGCCGCGCGGTGTGGAAACGGGCGATAGGGCGGTATACATCCGCGTCGAGCTGAGCGCCGTGAGGCCTTCCGGCGCGCGGCGCTGCGCACTAGGCTCGTCGACTTGACCTCCTGGCGCGAGGAGGGGCGGCATGGGGAAGGAGCCATGGTGGAGCACGGAGGGCTGACGCTCGAGGAGTTTGGCCGGAACCTCCTCGATCTCACGATGACGGACGACGTGATTCGCCGGCGAGCGATCTCCCTCCTGCCGCTGGCGCGCCGCGAGGAGCGGGAGCTCAAGATCCTCGGGAAGCCGTCGCGCCTCACGGTCGACTTCCAGATCGGCGACGCGACGGTGACGCGCGGCGTGAGCGTCGCGTTCGACGTCTCGATCCCGCAGGTCCTGACGGTCCGGGTCGATACGGCCGGGGAGGCCGACGCGGCGGAGCATCGGCTCGACGCGACGATCGTGCTGCGCATCACGCCGAGGCCGCGCGCGCCGCTCGGGATCTACCTCGACGTGGCGGAGCCGGCGGCGGGGTCGGTGCTGTTCGCCGAGTCGCAGGCCGGCTCGAAGGACTACCTGCGCGCCCGGATCGAAGAGGAGGTGCGGAAGGAGCTCCTTCGCCTCGTCCGCGCCCGGATCGCGGAGACCGAGGCCGAGCGCGCCATCGATCTGGAGGAGCCGCTCGCCCGCGCGCTCGGGGCCGCTTTCGCCGACCCGGGCGGCCGCGAGGCGCCGCCGCCGAGCCGGCTGCGCGCGGGCGGCGCCGCGCCCCAGCACGGCGCCGCGGCCCAGTACGGCGCTCCGGCCGGCGAGCTGGACGCGCAGCTCCGGACCTTCGGGAACGCCATGCCCCTCCAGGTGTGGACCGCGCGCCCGGACGGCAAGCTGAACTTCGTGAACCAGGCCGTGCTCGACTACTTCGATCGCACGGAAGGCCAGATGCTCGGCGAGGGCTGGCTCGCCATGCTGCACCCGGACGACGTCCAGAAGACGATCGCGGTGTGGACGCGGAGCCTGGAGACGGGGCAGCCGTACGAGACGGAGTTCCGCCTGCGGCGCGCGAGCGACCAGAGCTACCGCGAGCACGTGGCGAGAGCGCTGCCGCAGCGCGACGCGGCGGGGAACATCGTGCTGTGGATCGGCGGCACGACCGACGTGGCCGAGCTGCGCCGGGCCGAGGCCGCCCTGCGGCGGAGCGAGGCACGTTACCGGCTCTTCGCGGAGGGGACGAACGAGGGCATCTGGTTCTGGAACATCCGCGAGGACACGACGGAGTGGAGCGATCGCATGCTGGAGATGATGGGCGTCGGCCGCGAGGCGTGGGGCGGGACGTTCATGAGCTTCTTCGAGCGCTTGCACCCCGACGATCGGGGCCGCATGCAGGCCGCGCTCAAGGCGCACCTCGAGGAGCGGCGGCCGTTCGCGATCGAGTACCGGCTGCGGCACGAGGACGGGGAGTATCGCGACATGTTCACCCGCGGCATGGCGGAGTGGGACGAGCGGGGCGTGCCGTTCCAGATGGCGGGCGGCGCGACCGACGTCACGGAGCAGAAGCGCCATCAGGCCATGCTGAAGGAGCGGCTCGAGATCATCGAGCGGCAGCAGGAGGCGATCCGGGCGCTGTCGACGCCGATCATCGAGGTCTGGAAGGGGGTCCTGACGATGCCGGTGCTCGGCGTGCTGGACGAGCAGCGCTCGCAGCAGATGATGGAGGTGCTGCTCGAGGCCGTGGCGCGGACCCGGTGCCGTCACGCGATCATCGATCTCACCGGGGTGAGCGCGCTGGACGCGGCCACGGCCGATCACGTGCTGAGGCTCATCGACGCCGTCGCGATGCTCGGCGCGCAGGGCATCGTCGTCGGCATCCGGCCCGAGGTGGCGCAGACGGTGGTGTCGCTGGGGCTCGATCTGTCGAACATCAAGACGCTCTCGAACCTGCGGGAGGCGCTCCTCTTCGCGATGCAATCGAGCGGGGTGTCGGTCCGGCGGCGCCGGAGGCGGCGGGATCCGCGCGAGGACGCGGACGAGGCGCCGCGCGCGCGGGAGCCGCTGTCCGAGCGCGAGGGGTGACGGGCGGCGCGTGAGCGGGCGCGATCCGTGCCGCGATGGGCGGCGCCGCCGCTCCGGCGGGACGAGCTCGCCGAGGAGAAGACGGCGCGATCACCTGGCTCCGGAGCGCCGCCGGCGCACGCCCAGCGCGCCGAGGAGCGCGAGCGCCCCGAGCCATTGCGGGTGAGCCTCACCAGGGCTCGCGACGCCGCAGCCCATCGATGTGTGGCTGCCGCCGTCCGGAGCTCCGGCGTCAGCGCCGCCGCTTCCAGCGTGGTCTCCACCGCTGCCGGCGCCTGCCACTGAATCGCCGCCGGACGACTGCGAGGTGCTGCCAGCGCCGGCGCTGCCGCTGCCACCCTCGCCAGCGCCGGCGCTGCCGCTGCCACCCTCGCCAGCGCTGCCGCCGGCGCCGCTGCCACCCTCGCCAGCGCTGCCGCCGGCGCCGCCGCTGCCACCCTCGCCAGCGCTGCCGCCGGCGCCGCCTCTGCCACCCTCGCCAGCGCTGCCGCCGGCTCCGCCGCTGCCACCCTCGCCAGCGCTGCCCCCCTCGCCTCCGCTGCCGCAAATGTCGATGGCGCCTGCGGCGCACGCGCCCGCCTGGCAGGTGTCGCCGTCGGTGCATGCATCCCCGTCGTCACAGACCGGGCCGGTGAGCGGCGCACAGCGACCGTTCTGGGAGGCGCCGGCGGCCACCGCGCAAGCATCGCAAGGGCCGGCATCGCAGGCGGCATCGCAGCAGACCCCATCCACGCAGAAGCCGCTCCCGCAGGAGGCGCCATCGTCACACGGCGCGCCGAGCGGAGACGAAGGCATGTAGAGCTCCGCGTCGGCCATCGAGACGGGCCCGCTCGTCGGATCGCCGGCGTCGCCGCCGGCGATCAACACCGCGCCGTCGAGGAGCTGCGTCGCCGTGTGACCAGCCCGGGGGAGCTTCATCGGCGCCGCCGGGCTCCAGCGCTCCGCGACCGGGTCGAACATCCACGCAGCGTCAGAGAACTTGTGGACAGAATCGCAGTCCCACGGATCGGTGCCAGTACACTCCTCGCCGTTGAACTCGATCGTGTAGCCGCCGATGAACAATGCGCGGCCGTCCCGCAGCGCCGTCAGCGCCGGCGACTCGGTCTCGGCCGGCAAGTCGAACGGCGGCGTCGCGGTCTGGGTGTCCGTGACCGGGTCATAGACGCTGGAACCGGCGCCGGGCCCAGAGCCGCGCCGGATCGAGAGCACCCTCCCGTCCGACAGCAACACGATGTCCTTGAAGCGGAGAGCCGGCCCCGGGGTCCACGTCGCCGAGGCCGGATCGAACAGCTCGGAGCGGGAGATGCCATCGCTGACGAGGACCCTGCCGTCCCTCAGCGGGATCGCGCCGCGAACCGAGCGCATCGCGGTCAGCATGGGCGTGGTCGCCGACCACGTGTCGGTGGCAGGATCGTAGATCTCCGCGACGCCGCGGCTCGGAGATGGGCCCTCGAGGACCCCCCCGCCGGCGACGAGCACACGGCCGTCGGCCAGCACGGCCGTGCCGCACGTCGAGACCGCGCGGGGGGTGGGCATCCGCGCCGTGGAGGTCCACACATCGAGCGCGGGATCGTAGAGCTCGAACGAGACCCCCGACGCGACGAGCACACGGCCGTCCAGGAGGACCATGGCGCGGGCCCGCCGGGCGGTTCCGGTGATGGCCCTCGGCGCGGCAGGAGCCCATGTCCCTGTCGCCGGATCGTACAGCGCCGTGCTGGTGAGGGCCGTCTCCGAGGTCGACCCGTCAGGATAGTGCTCCAGAGTCGTCCGCGTCACGCCCCCGAAGACGAGGACCTGGCCGCTGTGGAGCCCGACGGCGTGGTGGTCGGCCCGGGGCTCGGGCATCGTGGAGGTCGCGGCGTCGGCCGGTGGATCCTCGCCCGCGGTCTCGAGGAGGGGCGGGTCGAGCCAGGAGCCGGCCGGCCCCCTGCCCAGGCCGTCGCCCTGCGTGCAGCCGGCCAGGGCCGCAGCGCAGAGGGCAATCGCCGCTGGCCGCACGGGCAGGAGCAAGGCCCCGGCCCGCCGCGCAGCGCTCCGAGCGCCAAGGCTGCTCCCGCTGCCGCCCTCGCTGTCCGCCGAGCATCGTTGAAACTGAAGCGCTCGCATCTCATAAGCTCCTGCGCCCCCGCCCCCTGCCGCGTCGGGCCGCAGGACGTCGGGTGCGCCGGGGCTCGACGAAATTCATCCGAGGCCGAGGTCGCGCGGAGCTTCGGGGAAAGATGAAAGCGCGGAGGTCAGCCCCCCGCGAGCGGCGTGATCCACGTGGGGTCGCGGGTGGCGACGGCGGAATGCGGCTGGTCGGCAAGGAGGACGGCGAGCGCTACGCGCGCGCGGCCACGACGTGCCTGGTGCTCGACGGGAAATGAGCGGGGGCGCAGGCCGCGATCAGCGTAGCCACGCCTCGGCCCTCAGCCGCTCGACCAGGAAATCGACGAAGGCCCGCACCCTCGCCGCCGCGCGGCGGCCCTCGTAGTGGACGACGTGGATCGGGACCGGCGGCGGCTCGAACGCCGGGAGCACGATCGCGAGGCGCCCGTCGCGCAGCTCCGGGCCGATCTGGTACGAGAGCACGCGCGCGAGCCCCCGTCCGGCAGCGGCCGCCGCGATGGCCACGTCGGCCGTGTTGACGAGGAGCTGGGACGGCGGGAGGACCTTCTCGACCCGCGCGCCCGACCCGAACGACCACTCCTCGGGTGAGCCCGTCTGCGAGAACGAGATGGTGTCGAGCTGCGCCAGGTCGGCCGGCGTCGCGGGCGCGCCGCGCGCGGCGAGGTAGCCCGGCGACGCGCAGACCACCCGCCGCACCGAGCCGACGCGGATCGCGGTCAGCGACGAATCCCGCAGATGGGCAATCCGGACGGCGACGTCGATCCCCTCGTCGAGCATGTCCACGACCCGATCGAGGAGCAGCGTCCGCGCCGACACGCGCGGATGGCGCGCCAGGAAATCGAACAGGATCGGCGCGACGAACATCCGCCCGAACAGGACCGGCGCCGTCACGCCGAGCTGTCCCCGCAGCGCCGCGTGAGACCCGGCCGCCGACGCCTCGGCCTCCTCGATCTCCGCGAGGATCCGCTTGCAGTCGGCGAGGAACCGGGCGCCCGCCTCGGTCAGGCGGACGATGCGCGTGGTGCGGTGCAGGAGCCGCGTGCCGATCCGCTCCTCCAGCGCGGAGATGGCCCGCGTCACCGCCGGCGGCGACATGGACAGCCGCCGCGCCGCGGGCGCGAAGCCCTCCTCCTCGGCGACGGCGACGAACACGCGCATGGTGTCCAGCCGATCCATCCAACTATTCCAGTTCCTGGAATGGTACCTTGTCAAGGATGGGTATTACCCATGGCAGGTGGAATGGGCATCTTCGGCTGGCGAGGCGGGGAAGCCCACGCGGGCCGCGCCGCCTCTCGCCACCATCCCTCCCCAAGGACACCGCGATGACGACCCCTGCCAGACCCATCCGTCTTTATCGTCACCCGCTCTCGGGACACGCGCACCGCGTGGAGCTGTCCCTGTCGCTGCTGCGGCTTCCGTTCGAGCGCGTCGACGTGGATCTGAAGAGCGGCGCCCAGAAGGCGCCCGAGCTCCTGCGCAAGAACCCCTTCGGTCAGATGCCGATGACAAGGACGGTCCTGTGAACGCCCTGCCCGGATGGCCCGGTGAGGGGTCGCCCTATCACCCGGGCGAGATGGCCGTGCAGGAGCGGGCCGGCGTGCGCGAGCGGGCCGAGAAGGCCGGACGCAGGGTCATCCGGGATTTCATGCCCGACCAGCACCGCGAGCTGTTCGCGAAGCTGCCGTTGTTGCTCGTCGGGAGCCTCGACGCGCAGGGCCGGCCCTGGGCCTCGCTCCTCGTGGGGCGGCCGGGGTTCATCGCCTCGCCGGATCCGCGGACGCTCGCCGTGAACGCGCGCCCGCTGCCCGGCGATCCGCTCGCCGCGCACCTCGTGGCGGGCGCGCCGGTGGGCCTGCTCGGCATCCAGCTCGAGACCCGCCGTCGCAACCGGATGAACGGCACGATCGTCGAGGCCGGAGACGGCGGCTTCGTCGTCGAGGTCGGGCAGAGCTTCGGCAACTGCCCGCAGTACATCCAGGCGCGAGAGCCGGTGTTCGTGAGAGAGCCCGGCGCGGCCGCCGCGCCTCCGGCGGCGCAGAAGGAAGGGCCGATCCTGTCCGCCGGCGCCGCGGCGTTGATCCGCCGGGCGGACACGTTCTTCATCGCGACCGCCGCGCCGGCCGCGCGCGGGGGCGGCGCGACCGAGGGGGCCGACGTGTCCCACCGGGGCGGCAAGCCCGGCTTCGTGCGCGTGACCGAGGAGGGCGGCCGCACGCTGCTGACCTCGCCGGATTTCGCCGGAAATTCTGCGTTCAACACGTTCGGCAACCTGGCGCTGAACCCGCACGCCGGGCTGCTCTTCGTGGATTTCGCGTCCGGCGGGGTGCTGTCGCTGACCGGAGAGGCCGAGGTGCTCTGGGACGGGGCGGAGCTCGCCGCCTTCGCCGGGGCCCAGCGGCTCCTGCGGTTCCGCGTGGCCGAGGGCGTGTGGACGGACGACGGGGTGCCGCTGCGCTGGTCGGCGCCGGTGGCGGCGCCGCAGCTCGCGGCGACCGGCTCGTGGGAGGACGTGGAGCGCGCGTGACAGAGGCGCTGCGGGGGCTTGCCCAGGGGAGTTTTGCCCCACCGGGGAGATCCGGGGCGGCCCCGGAACGACCCGCGCGGCGACGCTCCGGCTTGAGAATGCGCACGCGTCCTGCATCCTCCTCCAGGATCCCATGCGGCTCGCCAGCAAGCTCACCCTGGCCCTCGTCCTCGTCATGTGCGCGGCGCTGAGCCTCTACGGCTACCTCTCGGTCCGGCGCGAGCGGGCGCTGTTCGAGATGGACATGCGGCGCGACGAGCACCTCATCGGCATCGCCCTGCGCGCGGCGGTGACCGAGCGGTGGCGGCGCGACGGGCTCGACGAGGCGCTCCGCGTGCTCGACGAGGCGAGCGAGCGCAATGACGGCGTGCACTTCCGCTGGGTCTGGCTCGACGCGCCCCCCGGCGACCGCTTCGCGCCGGCGCTGCCCGCCGACGAGATCGCCGATCTCGCCGGGGGCACCGAGGTGTTCCGGATGCAGCGCGAGGGCGACAAGACCGGGCGCTTTTACACCTACGCGCCGGTCGCCGTGGACCCGGCGCGCGTCGGCGCGATCGAGATCTCGGAGTCGCTCGAGGAGGAGGAGTCGTACGTCCAGGCGGGCGTGGTCAACACGGTGATCACCATCATCGCCCTCGCGGCGCTGAGCGGTCTGCTGGCGATGACCTTCGGGCAGCTCCTCGTCGGGCGCCCGACGCAGCGGCTGGTCGACAAGACCCGGCGCATCGGGGAAGGCGACCTCGGCGGCCCGCTGATCCTGTCGCAACGCGACGAGCTCGGGCAGATCGCCCGCGAGATCAACGCGATGTGCGAGCACCTCGCCGAGGCGCGCGAGCGCGCCGCCCGGGAGACGACCGCGCGCATCGCCGCGCTGGAGCAGCTCCGGCACGCCGATCGGCTCACCACCGTGGGCAAGCTGGCGTCGGGCATCGCGCACGAGCTCGGCACGCCGCTCAACGTGGTGGGCGGTCGCGCCAAGATGATCGCCCGCGGCCTCTCGCCGGAGGAGGCGGCGGACAGCGCGCGCATCATCGCCGAGCAGGCGGATCGGATGACGAAGATCATCCGGCAGCTGCTCGATTTCGCGCGCCGCCGGGTGGCGCAGAAGGCGCCGGCCGATCTGGCGCAGATCGCGCGCCAGACGCTGGCCCTCTTGGAGCCCCTCGCCCGCAAGCGGGGCGTGACGCTCCGCCTCGACGAGGCGGACCTCGCCCCGCCCGGGGCGCAGGCCGAGGTGGACACCGGGCAGATGCAGCAGGTGCTCACGAACCTCGTGATGAACGGCATGCAGTCGATGAGGCGCGGCGGCGAGCTCACGGTCCGCGTCGAGCGCGCGCGCGCCCGCCCGCCGGCCGATCACGGCGGCGCCGAGGGCGAGCACGTCGCCGTCCGGGTGATCGACCGCGGCGACGGGATCGCGCCCGAGAACATCCTCCGCGTGTTCGAGCCGTTCTTCACCACGAAGGACGTCGGCGAGGGCACCGGCCTCGGGCTGAGCGTCTCCTACGGCATCGTGCGCGAGCACGGGGGCTGGCTCGACGTGGAGAGCGAGCTCGGCAAGGGCTCGACCTTCACGATGTACCTCGCCCCGAGCGGCCCGGGGGGCGAGGCGCCGGCGGCCGGGGAGGAGCGCGCGCCCTCTCCGGGGCAGGGCGGGCTGGCCGGGACGGCGGCCTAGCGGCGGCTGGTCGCAGGCCCGGCGCTGTACTACGTCATCGTTCGAGGAGAGATGGGACGGCGAGCGCTGATCATCGACGACGACGAGGCGATGTGCGCGTGGCTCGCGGCGGATCTCCGCGCGCGGGGCGTCGAGGCGACCACACGGACCTCACCCGCGGAGGCGCTCTCGCTCCTCGAGGAGGACGAGCGCTTCGACGTCCTCCTGACCGACCTGAACATGCGTGGCATGGATGGGATCGCGGTCTGCCGCCGGGCGGCCGAGATCCGGCCGGACCTGCCGGTGGTGGTGATCACCGCCTTCGGCAGCATCGAGACGGCGGTGCAGGCGATCCGCGCGGGGGCGTACGACTACGTGACCAAGCCGGTCGACATCGAGGCGCTGGCGCTGGCGCTGGAGCGGGCGATCGCGCACCACGCGCTCAAGGCCGAGGTGCGGCGGCTGCGCCGCGCGGTGGCCGGGCCCGGCGCGTTCCCGGACCTCATCGGCCGGAGCGCGGCGATGCGGACGGTGCAGGACCTGATCGAGCGCATCGCCGACGCGGAGGCGACGGTGCTCATCACGGGCGAGAGCGGGACGGGCAAGGAGGTCGTTGCGCGGGCGTTGCACGAGCGGAGCCGCCGCAAGGGGGGGCCGTTCGTGGCGATCAACTGCGCGGCGGTGCCGGAGTCGCTGATCGAGAGCGAGCTCTTCGGGCATGCGCGGGGCGCGTTCACCGACGCGCGCGCGGCGCGCTCCGGGCTGTTCGTGGAGGCGAACGGCGGGACGCTGCTCCTCGACGAGATCGGGGAGCTGCCGCTCGCGGTGCAGCCGAAGCTGCTCCGCGCCCTGCAGGAGCGCCGGGTGCGGCCGGTGGGCGGGAACGCGGAGGTGCCGTTCGATGCGCGCATCGTGGCCGCGACGAACCGCGACCTGGACGAGGCGGTCGAGGAGCGCCGGTTCCGGGAGGATCTGTATTACCGGATCAACGTGCTCCACGTGGAGCTGCCGCCGGTGCGGGCGCGGGGCAGCGACGTGCTGCTGCTGGCGCAGCGCTTCCTGGAGGACTTCGCCGCGCGCTCGGGCAAGGAGGTGGTGGGCCTGTCGCCCGCGGCCGCCGAGCGGCTGCTTGCGTACTCGTGGCCGGGCAACGTGCGGGAGATCCAGAACTGCATCGAGCGGGCGGTGGCGCTCACGCGGTACCAGGAGATCACGGTGGACGATCTGCCGGCGAAGGTGCGGGAGCACCGGCCGTCGCACGTGCTCGTGGCGGGGGATGATCCGTCGGAGCTCGTGCCGCTCGAGGAGGTGGAGCGCCGGTACATCCTGCGGGTGCTGGAGGCGGCGGGCGGGAACAAGACGCTGGCGGCCCGGATCCTGGGGCTCGACCGGAAGACGCTGCACCGCAAGCTCGAGCGGTGGGAGCCGGCCGCCGGGGCGGCGAAGGGCGGCTGAGGCGCGGAGCCATCTCCGGAGCCACCTCAACCTGGGTCGGTTCCGACCGACCGCCCCAACCTGGGTCGGTTCCGACCGACCGCCCCAACCTGGGTCGGTTCCGACCGACCGCCCCAACCTGGGTCGGTTCCGACCGACCGCCCCAACCTGGGTCGGTTCCGACCGACCGCCCCAACCTGGGTCGGTTCCGACCGACCGCCCCAACCTGGGTCGGTTCCGACCGACCGCCCCAACCTGGGTCGGTTCCGACCGACCGCCCCAACCTGGGTCGGTTCCGACCGACCGCCCCAACCTGGGTCGGTTCCGACCGACCGCCCCAACCTGGGTCGGTTCCGACCGACCGCCCCAACCTGGGTCGGTTCCGACCGACCGCCCCAACCTGGGTCGGTTCCGACCGACCGCCCCAACCTGGGTCGGTTCCGACCGACCGCCCCAACCTGGGTCGGTTCCGACCGACCGCCCCAACCTGGGTCGGTTCCTGGCCCTCACCTCAACCCGGGTCGGTCCGCCCTTCCCGCCCCAACCTGGGTTGGGCCGCCCCAACCTGGGTCGGTTCCGGCCGCCTCAACCTGGGTCGGTTCCTGGCCCTCACCTCAACCCGGGTCGGTCCGCCGCCGCCCGCGGCACGCTGCCTGCATTCAGGACCCGTCAAAGGAGACCCCATGATCCCCGTGCAGCTCCGCGAACGTGCCTGGTCCCCGAGCGTGCCCCTTGAACCCCTGCCGAGCGTCCACCCCGTCGCGACGCCCGTCCGCGTTCTCCTCGCCGAGGACGACCGGGAGCTGCGGCTGCTGCTCGCCACCTCCCTCCGTCGTGACGGCTACGAGGTGCTGGAGGCGCGCGACGCCAACCACCTCCTCGAGCTGATGGGCGACGCGCTGGTCTCCGGCGGCGGCGCCACGACCGACGTCGTCGTCAGCGACATCCGCATGCCGGGCAGGAGCGGCCTCGATCTGCTCGCCGGGCTGCGCCGCGACGACTGGGCGACCCCCGTGGTCCTCATCACCGCGTTCGGAGACCCGGAGACCCACGCCGAGGCCTACCGCCTGGGCGCCGACGCCGTGCTCGACAAGCCGCTCGACGTCGACGACCTGCGCGTCGTCGTCCAGGCCCTCGCCACGATGCGCGGCTGACGCGCCTCGCGGCCGCGCCCGCCACGCCGCGCGCCCGCCGCCCACGCGCCCGCCGCCGCCACCTTCGCGCCGCGCCTCACCCCGCCTCGACCGGCAGCCGGCGCGGCTCCCCCTCCCGCTGCGCCTTCAGCCGCGCCCGACGCATCTTGTGCCACGCGAGGATCCCCGCGTCCGCGCGCACGAAACGGCACGCCTCCAGGTCCGCGTCGCGCGGCTCCGACGACGCCAGCATTCGCTCGTCCCCCGGCTGGATCAGCCGGAACTCCATCAGCAGCCCCAGCCGCGCAAGCAGCCGCCCGATCGCCGGGACCGGCACGTAGTACCGCCCCACGATCGCCGTCC
The DNA here is from genome assembly GCF_028553905.1 of Sorangium sp. So ce836. NCBI lineage: Bacteria > Pseudomonadati > Myxococcota > Polyangiales > Polyangiaceae > Sorangium > Sorangium sp. So ce836. Next base: position 11,298,577 of record NZ_CP102233.1, read on the forward strand.
GCCCCGCGTCGATCGGCGCGCACCCCACCACCCCCACCACCAGCTTCCCGAACGAGAGCCGCAACGCCCCCGGGAAGCGCACCTCCATCTCGAACTTCCACCCCCGACGGCCGTCCCACGGCTCCCCATCGTCGTGGCGGAGCACCCCCATCGCGTGGATGACGTCGCCCTCCACCCGCACGTCGTAGGGGTCCAGCAGCGCGCCCATGCCCGGCACCCAGGGCCGGTGCGCGAACGGCGCGTGATGGAGATCGAGCATCCCCTCCATCGCCCGCGCGAACGGCACATCCCAGTCCAGCGACGCCGTGTGGGCGTGCCGCTCGTCGGCCGGCAGCCCCTCGAACCAGGGCACCGGCGGCAGCTCGTCCGGCCGCTCGCCCCAGAAGAGCCACACGAAGCCCCGGTGCTCGCGCACCTCGTAGCGCGTCAGCGCCAGCGTCTCGGCCACGCCGCGCGCGCTCGCCCCGCGCCCCTCGCACGGGATCGCCACGCAGCGCCCGTCCGAGGCGAACCGGAAGCCGTGGTACGGGCACTCGATCGCCCCGTCCACGACGCGCCCCAGGCCGAGGTCCGCGCCCCGGTGCGGACAGCGCGCCCGCGCCGCGACCAGCGCGCCCCGCTCGTCCCGGAACAGCACGATGCGCGTCCCGAACCGCTCGACCGTGACCGGCCGCTTGCCCACGCGCGCCGCGTTCGCGATGATGTACCAGGCGCCCTCGACGAACCCGCCGCGCCCTTCCTCGATGCCGTGCCTTCGCATGATGCGCCTCCGATTGCCAGGAAGCCTGAGGCTCCCTCGGCGGACGAGCAGTGACAGCGCGCGCCACAAGGGCTGACATGCGGCGCAAGCCCGCCCGGGCCCCGGCGCGCGCGCCGACGATCTGGGCCCGCACCGCCGCGCAGCTCGCCGACCACGCCGCGCAGCGCGGGGCCGACCGCGCCGCGCTGCTCGAGGCCGCGGGGCTCCCGGCCGCGGCGCTCGCCGATCCCGACGCCCGCGTCCCGCTCGCGGCCTTCTACGCGCTCGTCGAGGCGGCCGTGACGGCCGTCGCCGATCCGCACCTCGGCCTCGACTTCGCCGGGCGCTTCCAGCCGGAGCACTTCGACGCCCTCGGCTTCCTCGCCATGAGCAGCCCCACCCTCGGCGAGGCGTTCCACCGGATGCTCCGCTACCAGCAGGTCTGGAACGAGGGCGAGCGCTACACCCTGGAGATCCGCGGCGGCGCTGCGCACGTCGCCTTCGCGCCGTTCGGGCCCGATCGGCCAGCCCACGGCCAGGTGGCGGAGATGTTCGCGTTCGACGTGCTCGTGAACGCCGGCCGCATGTGCGGCGGCCCGATCCAGGCGGTCGCGGTGCGCTTTCGCCATGCGCCCGCGGGCGATCCGGCCGAGAAGGCGCGGCGGCTCGGCTCGCCGGTGCGCTTCGGGGCGCCGCAGACCGAGCTGGTCCTGCCCGTCGAGGCGCTGGCCCGGCCGCTGCCCCACGCCAACGAGGCGCTCGCCGCCTTCCTGGAGCGCCACCTGCAGGTCATCGCGGCGAGCCTGCCGGGCGCGGCGCCGTCCGCGCTGTCCGACCGCGTGCGGGCGCTCCTCGGCGAGCGGCTGCGCGAGGGGGCCGACCTGGGCGCGCTCGCGGCGCGCCTGCGGATGAGCCCGCGCACGCTCCAGCGCCGCCTCGGCGACGAGGGCACGTCGATCCACGCCCTGCTCGACGAGGTCCGCCGCGGCCGCGCGGCGGCGCTCCTGGAGGCGGACATGGCGATCGGCGAGGTGGCCTACCTGCTCGGCTACTCGGAGCCGAGCGCGTTCCACCGGGCGTTCCGGCGCTGGACCGGCGCGACGCCGGAGGCGTTCCGCGCGCGGCGGCGCGGGCCGCGGTGAGCGGCCCGCGCCGCCGCCGCGCGCGCGCTCACTCGTCGCCCGCGGGGGCGATCCTGAGCTCGGCCATCACCTTGGTGCTCGCCGTGAGGCTCGCCTCGATGTTCTCGACCGCCTGCGTGATCGCGTTGGTGGCCGGGATGATGCACGCCCCCGCCTTCACGCTGCCGGTGACCGCGCCCTCGAGGTTGCCTGAGGCCGCGACCACGGCCTCGGCGCTGTCGAGGAGCAGCTGGCCGCGCGCCTGGGCGGCGACCAGGAGCCGCGGCAGGTTCGCCCGGAGCGTCGCCACCACCGCCTCGGCGCCCTCCCCGCCCGTGACGGTGACCGCGGGCTCCTTGCAGCTCGCCCTCGCGCTCGCGCTCGCCTCGCAGGAGCCGCTGCACTCCGCGCTCCCCGTGCACTCGGCCTTCGGCGGCTTGAGGTTGGTCTTGCACTTCGGCGCCTCGAACGTGAGGCTGCACTCGCCCGAGCAGTCCGCGTTGCACTCCACCTGCGCGTCGGCCGCGATCTCGCACGATCCGCGGCACTCGCCCGTGCAGGTGCCGTCGCACGCCCCGCGGCAGTCGCCGCCCGCCGTCGTCGCGGAGCAGTTGCCGTCGCACGTGCCCTCGCAGGTGCCGCGGCACGTGCCCTCGCAGGTGACGGCCAGGTTGGCCGAGCCCTCGCAGGTGCCGGTGCACGTCCCCTCGCACCGGCCCGAGAGCTGGCCAGGATCGCAGCGCGCGATGACCTCCGCCGGCGTCAGCTGGCACTCGACGTTGGCGCTGCACCTCGCCTCGCAGTTCGCCTGCACGCTCGCGTCGACCGTGCAGCTCGGCGGCTGGAAAGAGAACGACAGATCGGCCGCCGCCTCCCCGATCGCGTCGATGGCGAGCTCGCACCACTGCGTCGCCCGCTCGCTCGGCTTCGTCGCCGTGACCGTCGCCGCGTCCGCGCCGAGATCCAGCGCGATCGCCTGACAGGCGCCGCTCACGTCGGCCACGATGGAGCCCGCGGCCCCGGTGAAGTCGGACACGGACTGCATGAAGGCACCATAATTGAGCTCGGCTTCGCCCTCGAGCCCCCACTGCACCGTGGCGAGATCGGCGCCCGGCGTGAAGTCGCGACAGCAGAGGTCATTCTGCAGCTCCGCGGCCTTGTCACACCCCATGACCGGAACGACGGAGAGCGCCGCCAGCGCCAGAGGGAATGTCGCGATTCGCCACGTCAGACGGATGTTCATCAGGAAACTCCTTGGTTCTTTGTCGGGGGCGCGTCCGGTGCCGGATCGCCGCGGCGGCGGCGAGAGCCCACGTGGGCGGCCGCTCACCTTGATGCTCGGGCGACAGCCGCCGCCGAAGCAGGGCGACAATAACTCATGAACCGACCCGGCTGACAAGGCCCATCCTGCGGAATTGTTGCGGCTCTCGGCGTCACCTTAGGGCGAGGCCCGTCAGCACGCCAGCAAGGCATGACGTGATCTGTTGATGTGCGACTCGCCGCGGGCAGGACGCCTGGATGCGGCCGTCCAGGGGCGCTCTCGGGTGCGCCATGATACGGCACGTCGTGGTTCACATATAGCCATCCTCGAATAGCCGTTGCAGAGCTAGGCCGAGCCGTAGGACAATGCCCCCGTGACCACGCTCGGCCCACGGCTCCCCCGAACCTCGCGGCTCTCTCTCCTCCTCGCCCTGACGGCCGCGTGCAGCGGCTCGTCCGACGACGAGGGCACGGCGGGTCAGGCCGCCGGCGAGCCGCGCGAGATGGCCGGGATCACGGCGGCCCACAACACGGCGCGCGCCACGGTCGATCCGCCCGCCGACGATCCGCTCCCCAGGCTCACGTGGTCGCCCGAGATCGCCGCGGCGGCCCAGGCCTACGCCGACGGGTGCGTGTTCGGCCATAGCAAGAGCAGCTACGGAGAGAACCTCTATGCCACGAGCGGCGCCGCGGTCTCGCCGGAGGAGGTCGTCGCGGCGTGGGTCGACGAGGCCGCAAACTACGACCTTGCGAGCAATTCGTGCAGCTCCACCTGCGGCCATTACACGCAGGTGGTCTGGGCCGACTCCGTGCGGCTCGGCTGCGGGGTCGCCGATTGCTCGGGCGACTCGCCGTTCGGCGGCGGGTCGTGGCAGCTCTGGGTGTGCAACTACGACCCTCCCGGCAACTTCGTCGGCGAGCGCCCCTACTGAGGTCCGCGCGGGCGGTCGTGGACGGCGCGCCGCCCGCGCGTCCTCCCCGCCCCTCGCCCGCTCTGGTATCGCACGAGCGATGGACTTCGGATGGACCCCTGCCCAGCGCGCCGTCCACGACCGCATGCGCGCCCTCGGCGCCGAGGCCGACGCCGCGGCCCCGGACGACCGCATGCGCGTCCTCGCCCGCGGCGGCGCCCTCGGCCTGCCGATCGCCCGCGATCTCGGCGGCGAGGGCCTCGACCTCGTCACGACGGCGCTCGCCTACGAGGGCCTCGGCGCGACGCTGCGCGACGGCGGCGTCCTGCTCGCCGCGGGGGCGCACCTCTTCGGCGTGGCGCTCCTGCTCGCCCGGGTGGGCACGCCCGCGCAGCAGCGCGCGTGGCTGCCGCCGATGGCGACCGGCGAGCGCATGGCCACGGTCGCGGCGACCGAGGCCGGCGCCGGCTCGGACGTCGCGTCGGTCGAGGCCACGGCCGACCGCACCGCCGCAGGCTACCGGCTCACCGGCGAGAAGCGGTACGTGACCTGGGCCGACCGGGCCGACGTGTACCTCGCGATCGCGCGCAACGGCGGCGACGACCGCGCCGGCGGCGCGCCGGCGCGCGGCCTCACGGCGCTGCTCGTCCCCCGCGACGCCGCGGCCGGGGCGACCGCGTCCGGCGCTCCCGCCGACGCGGCGGCCCACGGCGCGGCGCGCGTCCGCCCGGGCGCCCCGCTCGCGACCGCCGGCCTCCGCGGCGCGCGGCTCGCGCCCGTCTCGTTCGCCGGCTGCGAGGTCGGCCCCGACGCGCTCCTCGGCCGCGCCGGCGCCGGCCTCGCCGTCTTCCAGATCGCGATGACCTACGAGCGCGCGCTGATCCTCGCCTTCCGCCTCGGCGCCATGGAGCGCGCCCTCGGCGAGGCCGTCCGCTTCGCCCGGGAGCGCGCGATCGGCGGCCAGTCGATCGCGCGCCACCAGGCCGTCGCGCACCGCCTCGCGCAGAGGAAGCTCCGGCTGGAGACCTCGAGGCTGCTCGTCTACCGCGCCGCCTGGGAGCTCGACCAGGGCCACCGCGGCCAGGCTGAGGCCGCGCTCGCCAAGTGGCACGCGGCGGACTCGGCCGTGCAGTCCGCGCTGGACGATCTCCAGCTCCGCGGCGGCGCCGGCTACCTCGAGGAGAGCGGCCTCCCCTCCGCCGTGGACGACGCGCTGGGCGGCAGCATCCACTCGGGGACGTCCGACGTGCTCGCCACGATCGTCGCGCGCTGGCTGGGCGTCTAGCGCCGCCCGCCGGAGCTCCGGCCTCAGACGCCCCGCCCGCCGCGTCCGTCCACCGACGCCCGGATCGCCGCCCCGCGCCCCGGCGGCTTCGCGCGCCCGGCACTAGCCAACCCCCGCGGACGCCTTTACCAAGGGAGGGCTGCGCGGACCGGCCGAGGGTGCCGGCGCCGCGCCCCGTCCGTCGGCCCCCTCACGCCCAACCAGGAACGATCATGACCGAAGCGACCGACAATCCCCTGCTCTCTCTCGGCTTCGAGATCCCGTTCGATCGCATCCGGAGCGAGCACGTCGAGCCCGCGGTGCGCGCGCTGCTCGCCGACGCCCGCGCCCGGCTCGAGGCCCTCATCGCGACGCCCGGCCCTCGCACCTACGACAACACCCTCGCCGCGCTCGAGGCCGTCACCGAGCGGCTCGACCGCGCCATGAACGTCGTCTCGCACCTCGAGTCGACGTCCACCACGCCCGAGCTGCGCGCCGCCTACAACGCCGTCCAGCCGGAGGTCAGCGAGTTCCTCAGCGGCATCGCCCTCAACGAGGGCGTCTACGGCGCGCTCAAGGCGTTCGCGGCCACGCCCGAGGCCGGGTCGCTCACCGGCCCGCGGCGCCGCTTCTTCAAGAAGACCCTCGACGACTTCCGCCGGAGCGGCGCCGAGCTCGACCCGCCCGGCAAGAAGCGCCTGTCCGAGATCGACGTCGAGCTCGCGACGCTCACCCTGCGCTTCTCGCAGAACGTGCTCGACGCCACGAACGCCTTCGAGTTCGTGGTCGAGGACCCGGCCCGCCTCGCCGGCCTGCCGCCGAGCGCGGTCGAGGCCGCCCGCCAGAGCGCCCAGGACAAGGGCGTCAAGGGCTACCGCTTCACGCTGCAGGCGCCGAGCTACATCCCGGTGCTCACGCACCTCGACGACGCCTCGATCCGCGAGCGCTTCTACCGCGCCTACAACACGCGGGCGACCGAGGGCGATCACGACAACCGCCCGCTCATCCGCCGCATCCTCGAGCTCCGCCGCGAGAAGGCGGCGCTGCTCGGCTACGCGACCTTCGCCGACCTCGTGCTCGAGGACCGCATGGCCAAGACGGGCGCCGAGGCGCGCCGCTTCGTCGCGACGCTGCGGGAGCGCACCGAGCCGGTGTTCGCCCGCGAAAAGGAGGAGCTCGCCGCCTTCCGCCGCGAGATCGAGGGCCCGGGCGCCCCGCCGCTCGAGCCGTGGGACGTCTCCTACTACGCCGAGAAGCTGCGCCGCGCCCGCTACGACTTCGACGACGAGGCGCTCCGCCCGTACTTCCCGCTGGATCGCGTCGTCTCCGGCCTGTTCGAGATCGCCCACCGCCTTTACGGCGTGCGCATCGTGCCCTGGCAGGACGCGCCCGCGTGGCACCCCAGCGTCCGCGCCTACCGGCTCCTCGAGGCGGACGGCGCCCAGAGCGCCGCGTTCTACCTCGATTTCACGCCGCGCGAGCAGAAGCGCGACGGCGCCTGGATGCACGGGCTCGTCACGGGCGCGCCGAGCGACGGCGGGCGCGCGGCCGGCGAGGACGCGCGGCACCTCGAGGTCCTGGCGGGCAGCTTCACCCCGCCGGTCGGCGGCCGCCCCGCGCTGCTCAACCACCGCGAGGTCGAGACGCTGTTCCACGAGTTCGGGCACATGATGCACCACGCCTCCAGCCGGGTGCCGATCCGGAGCCTCGCCGGCACCAACGTCGCCTGGGACTTCGTCGAGCTCCCCTCGCAGATCATGGAGAACTGGTGCTGGGAGCGGGAGGCGCTCGACCTGTTCGCGCGCCACCACGAGACGGGCGCGCCGATCCCGGACGACCTGCTCCAGCGGATGCGCGCCGCCCGCACGTTCCGCGCCGGCGCCGTGACGATGCGGCAGCTCGGCTTCGCCGAGATCGACCTCGCGCTCCACGTGGACTGGACCCCCGAGCGCGGCGACGTCGTCGAGTTCGCGCGCGAGGTCCTCGCGCGCTACTCGCCGGTCCCGCTGCCCGAGGGCTACGCGATGATCGCCGGCTTCTCCCACCTCTTCTCGAGCCCCGTGGGCTACGCCGCCGGCTACTACTCGTACAAGTGGGCCGAGGTGCTGGACGCCGACGCCTTCTCCCGCTTCCAGGAGGAGGGCCTGTTCAGCCGGAAGGTGGGCGACGCGTTCCGGAGCCAGATCCTCGCGCTTGGCGACACGCAGGACCCGATGGATCTCTACAAGAGCTTCCGCGGCCGCGAGCCCACCCTCGACGCCCTGCTCCAGCGCAGCGGCCTCGCCTGAGCCCCCGGGGCGGCCCCTCCCGGGGGTCCGCCCGGCGCCGCGCTCGTCACGGCCTCCTCCCAGAGCCCGCGCGCTCGTTGTCTTAACCGGTTCATCTCAGCGTCCGTCTGCAGGCGCGGGGCGAGCGATGCCTGCGGCTGTCGTCCTGGCGTGTCCGAGGCGCGGGCGTGCGGCGGGATGGCAATCCTTGCCGTGCCTCTGCTGTTCAGCGCTGGCAAACTTTGCCAGGGCGGCAAGGCTTGCCTCTGCAGGCTGGATCCGTGGGCGAGCTCGATGGCGCGGCAGCCGCTCGTGCGCCGCGCTCGGCGCGTCTCGCCGCCCGTCGTCGCAGGAAATGCCCCTCGCGCGGCGGGGCGGCACGCCGGTTGCGATAGCGCCCTGCCAGCCGCGCTGCCACGGGCGCGGCTCGCCTCACGGAGGCGGGCCGCTCAGGACCGGCGCGAGGCGGAGCAGCACCAGCGCTCCGCCGATCCAAAGGAGATCATCGAATGCGACGTTTACGTTTCATGATCACGACCTCGTGCGCGCTCGCGCTCGCTGCCTGCGTACAGGGGACCAGCACGGACGAGCCGTTCGTTGATGAGGTGGGGCAGGCCCTCGTGAACCCGGCGTCGGTGCTCGGGTTCGAGAGCACCGCAGACTGGACGGCCTCCGGCGCCGTGAAGAGCGCGAGCGCCGATCACTCCGAGGGCACCTCCGCGCTCGCCCTGCGGAACTTCAACTTCGTCGAGCTCCAGTCCGTGCCGCTGACCACCGTGTCGGGCGTGACCTCGACGATCGCCTTCGACCTGAAGCCGCCGGTGTCGCCCGGCTTCGGCAACGCGCAGCTCGTCGTGAACATCCCGTCCCAAGGCGTGCACAGCGTGTGGTTGGGTCAGGTGAACCTCGCCGGGCTGCCCGCGGGCACGTACAGCCCGATCTCGTTCAGCCTGCCGGCGAGCGTCGTCAGCGCCCTGAGCAATACCTACAGCGATCTGACGTTCAAGATCGTCCTGAATGTCCCGCAGACGACGACCGATTACCTGGTCGACAACCTCCGCTTCGTGGGCGGCGCGCCGGCCGGCCCTTCCAAGGTGGAGCTGCGCGTCTCGAGCGCGGACGACCGGCTCGTCCTTTACGTGAACGGCCTGCAGCGGAGGATGTTCCACAGCGCCGATCCGAGCATCGGCCAGCGCATCGACGTGAGCGACTGGTTCGGGAGCGGCGACAACGATCTCCGGATCCAGACCCTCAACACCAGCGGACCGACGAGCTACGGCGTCGAGGTCTGGGTCGACGACCAGCTCGTCGTCAACGCGACGTGCCCCGCGACCCTGTGCAACGGCCAGGAGGTGCGGCAGGGGATCGTGGCGGATCGGACGTTCTCCGTGGACACCCCGAACCGGCCCGCGCTCCAGCCTGTCACCGTGACGGCAACGAGCTCGCAGCCCGGCAAGGTGTACGTGAACGACGTTTACACGGGGCGCTCCACGCCAACCACGCTCTCGCTGCCGCCGGGCAACTACACCATCGGCGTCGGGCTCGGCACCCAGTCGCCGCCCTACGACTACACGGGCTCTTATCGGGAGCAGAGCGTGACCGTCGGCGCGTCGCCCATGACCGTCGACGTCACCGCGAACCCGCCGCTCGGGATCCAGGAGGACACGCGCATCGGGATCCTGCCCATCCGGAGGAGCATCAACTACCGCGCGTCGCTCGGTGGAGCGGACCCGTCGAACGTCGGCGTGCTCTCCGAGGACGACATCGAGAGGCTCTTGACGCAGGCGAGGGCGACCAGCGCCAGGTGGCTCGAGCCGCTGTCGTACGGGCTCGCCAAGTGGACCGTCGATGTCCTGCCCACCGTCGAGGACGTGCCGATCTACGAGCCGAACCACGATGGGTGGGACACCGGGCGCTTCCAGAGCGAGAACCCGACCGCGCACCTGCTCTCGGACTACGACATGATCGTGCTCTACATCCCGCAGCACCGGGCCGACGGATCGTTGGTGCATGATGAGAGCAACCTCGCGTGGGCTTGGGACGACCGGTACCTCGCGATCCCAACCACCTACACCGGCGAAGGGATCGGCGTCCCGAACGCCGGGCTCCTCCACGAGGTGATTCATAACTACGAGGGGTACAACCGCAACGTGCTGCGCTCGTACAACGGGATCCACGGGCTGCACGGCAGCTCGAACCACGGTTATTACGACGGTTCCAACGGCGAGCACAACTTCGTGTACTTCTATCGCCACTTCCTCCGCGGTCAGGTCGCCGAGTTCGAAGCCATGCGGCCCGATCAGGACTGGCCCTCCATCGGGGCGACCACGGGGAGCCTCTACCTCGGCGTCTTCCCGGTCCTGCGCCACGGCTTCAACGTGCGGTGACGTAGCGCGGTCCGCCCCCCCGGGGCGGGCCTCTCAGCAAAGCAAGAGGAGGAGGGGGCCCCGGCGCTCATCCCACCGGCCGCCCCCTCCCGAGGGGCTCACTTCATCGAGAAGTTGCACGCCGAGAGCGACGCCGACCCCACCGTCTGGGTCATCGCCCAGTTGTTGAGCGACCGGATCTGCGCCTGCTCGGTCCTGAACGCGTACCGGTACGCGAGCCGCACCTCGGCGCCGTTCTTCGGCTGGATGTACACCGAGTACAGCCGCGACGCCGTCTCGACCACCATCCGCACCGTGTACGTCGTCCCGGCCGAGTACGGGAACACCGTCGCCGCCTCGTACCTCGATCCGTTCCGGACCCGGACGTTGCCCTGCTCGTCGAAGATCACGATCGCCGCGAGCTCGGTCCACTGATCGGCCGCGCCGCTCGACAGCCCGACCACCCCGTCGATCTTCGCCGCGCTCGGCGTCACGTCCCACGTCGCCGTGAAGGTGCCCCACTGCGTCGTCAGCGGCGTGTTCACCCACTCGCCAGCCTTCACCGTCGGGCACGACGGCGCCGGATTCGGCGTCGTCGGCTCCGAGGGCGTCGGCGTCGTCGGCTCCGTCGGCGTCGGCTCGCTCGGCGCCGTCGTCGTCCCCGAGCCGAGCTCGAAGGCCCCGATGTCGACGGCGCCCACGGCCGTCCGCCGCGGCGCGCTGCCGACGGCCCCGATCACCCCCTTCGGCGGGTGGAAGAGCGGCATCGCCAGCGGCGACGGGAACGGGCGCCCCGAGATCCCCGACGTCTGGCTCACGCCCGCGTTGCGGAGCGGGCTCGACGGCAGCAGCGTCACGTCGCGGTTGGCGACGCTCGCGAAGCCCGGATCGGCCACGATCAGCGTCCCCGCGAAGCCGGAAGGCACGGTCGTGCCCGTGGGCACCGCGTTGTTGACGCCCTTGATCACCGGGCTGCCGGTCGCCCACTTCGCGTCGTCGCGGAAGACCTGGACGCTGCCGCCGCCGACGCGGTGGAAGACGTTGTTGTGCAGCTCGATGCTCTCGATCCCATCGAACAGGTGGATCGCCGCGTTCGACCCCTGCATCAGCAGGAAGGTGTTGTTGACGAACCGGTACCGCCCCTTCGTGTCGCCCGTGCCGTCGCCGCCGACGCGCACCACGTACTGCGTGTGCGTCTTGCGGAAGACGTTGCCGACCACATCGGAGTCCTCCCGCGCGAGCCCCGGATCCTGCCCGTCCGGACCGATCAGCTCGAGGTCCTTGTAGAGCCCGCCCTCGATCCAGTTATAGTAGATCTCGTTCCGCTCCGCGCGGGACTTCACCGCGTTGCCGCCGTTTGCGTCGTGGACGTAGCTGTGCTGCATCCGGAACACGGCGCCCGGATACGCGCTCTCGTCCGTGGCCATGTAGATCGGGTGCTTCTGCGTCCCGTTCCCGCACTTGTAGACCTCGACGTACTCCAGCGTCAGCGAGCCCGAGTCGCTGTCGGCGCCGAGGATGCCGTGCGCAGGACAGTCGTGGACCACCGTGTCGCGAATGGTCACGTCGTGACCATGGTGGAAAACGCACCGGGTCGTGCCGCCGGTCACATCGAACCCCTCGAGCACGACGTGGTTCGCGTTGATCTCGATGGTGTTGGTGCCGCCCTTGAGGACGGGGCGCTTCCCGGAGACGCGCTTGCCGCGGATGGTGATCTTCGCGGTGGGCGTGCCCCCCTTCGTGATCCGGATATTGCCCGCGTACGTCGCGTTGCCGTCGACCTCCACGATGTCGCCCGGCTTCAGCTGGCCCACGACGTCGTTGAGGGTCTTGTAGGTGCGCGTGGGGCCGACAAGGAAGGTCGTGCCGGCGGCCTGCTCCCCCGCGCCCCAGTCCTCCGCGGTCACGTCCTCGTCGAGCGGCGCGCAGCCGGAGCCGACGATCGACATCGCCATCAGCGAGGCGATGAACTTACCGGCAGCGAACGACCGCGACCCAAAGCCTTGAGAAATCGAATGCATGGCTTTTTCTCCCCCGGCGTCGTCGAACCCCTGCGGTGAACAGGACCGTAACGGCCGAAGGCTACAGGGGGCAGAAGCGAAGCCTCCCGCTGTAGACCCTCGCGCCGCGAACCATCGGTGCAGACCATTCAGCACCAGAGGGGCGGATACCGGCGCTCTCGTGAGACAACTTATTCCTGGATTGGAGCAAAGGGTCAAGACGAAATGCTTTCGCAAATCAAACGATCGGCCAATTAGGTCGCACACCTCAGCCGCTTTTCACATCAAGGTTGCAAAAATTCGATGCAAAACTGCAATGCGCAGCTCGTCCGCTGATGTGAGGAATGTAGAGCGATGTGCCCGCTCGCCCGCTCTTTCATGGTCAAAATCCCGTGGAATTGTGGGCTAACATGCATTGCGACCGAAATATCCATTCACTCCAACGACCTCTGCCTACCTCTCCCCGCATCTGTCGCGCTCGCGGGCGACGTCCACGCCGCCCTGGTGCGGTGTTCTTCGCCGGAGCGCGCCGCGATTGTCGCCAGCGACGGGCGGCGCGGTGGTCGCGCCGATCTCATCGCGTCCGCATGGGAGCAGCGCCTTTCACGCTTCGAGCCGCTGCCGCGGCGCCTCGAGCGCGCGCGGCGGTGCCACGCGCGCCGGGCGCTCCTTCCGCGGCGACGCGGCTTTGCCCAGCGCGCCTCGGCGCTCGCGCAGCGGAGTCATTCGCCGATCCGATCTCCGGGGAGAGATTCCATTGCGGCGCTCGCAACCTCGCGTGGGCGTCGGCTCATTCGCGATTCGACGAGGCGCCGCGCGTTCGGCCGGCGGCCGCGCCCGTTCCCGGGGAATCCGAGCGCGCTCGCCGGTGCGTTCTCGCCGGCGAGACCGAGGCGACTGTGCGGGAGATCGCCGAGAGGCACGAATGAGCGGTGTTCGACGACGAGATCCGGCGCGTCCGCGCGACGGCCGCGCCGTTGTTCATCGCGCCGCCGCCGCCAGCCACGGGAAAGTAAGCCGCCGGCCTCGCGGGAAAACTGAACGGGTTGGCAGGGATACGGAAAAGGATGAATCGGGCTCAGGAGGAGATCTCGCTCCCTTTCGGGAACTCCCGTCTTCCTCCTGAACTCGGGGCGTCCGGCGGGCCGAGCGGGGGCCGGGGCGGGCTCAGCGCCTGCCTTTGAAGCCCATCATCTGCTGCACCACCGCCTCGCTCTCCTCGGCGATCGCGCCTTCCTGGGCCGCGCGATCGGCGCAGTCCTCACAGACCTTCTTCTTTTTGCTTCCGACCTTGATCGTCTTGAGCTCGTCGACCTCGCTGTCGCACTCGCGGCACGTGGGCATCGCCGACCTTCCTTTCGCCCCGCCAGCATATCGCACCCGCGGCGGGATCGCGCCGCCGCGCTGCGGGGTGCCGGCGGGGCTCGCCCGCCCGATGTTTGGCCCGGACGAGCCGCGCGACCTACGCTCGGCGCCTCACGAGGACCCAGGAGGAACGCATGGATCGCAGGCAGGGCGCGCGCGCCCAGGTCGACTTCCCCGTCTCGGCGCTCGTCGACGGCCACAGGCACCGGTGCCGCGCGATCGATCTCTCCCCGACCGGGATGGTCGTCGAGCGCACGCCCGGGCTCGCGGGCCGGGCGCTGCCGGCGGTCACCCCGTTCGAGCTCGACCTCGGGGTCGGGCGCCCCATCCGGCTGCGCGCCCGCCCGGTCTGGGACCGCGACAACCTGCTCGCCGTCCGCTTCGTGGTCATGAGCGACGCCGACCGGCTCACGATCGCCGAGCACCTCGACGAGAGAGCGCGGCGCCGCGAGCCGCTGCACTAGCTCCGAGCGTCAGCACGGAGCTGGCCGGCCCGCCCCCGACGCAATGCGCGCCTGCAAGGATGAAATCGCAGGAGTGCAACGCGAGGGAATGCGCCCGGGACATCTATGCTATTTCGCAGCGAATTTTGAGCTTCTCGCGGTGGCATGCGAGCTGCTAATTCATAGGGCAGCGTTGCTGGTGCGGCCTCTCCCCCCCCGGGCCCCGGCGACGCTTTTTCTTTTTGTCGCTCGCCGGATCGGCGGGCCGCTCGGCGCTCGGTGATACCTCCGCCAGGGGCCGAGCGCGCCGCTGCGCGAGGGGGCGCGCCGCTGCGGAGGGGAGCGCGGCGCTACGTGCGCGGCTCCCTGCGCCGGCGCGCGGCGGAGATCGACGCCCGCGGCCACTTGGCGGCAGACCGGCGCAGCTCGTCGAGCGCATCCTCGGGCAGGCGCGGCACGCGCGGCTCGCGCGGCTCGGCGGCGCGCGGCTCCCCAGGGCGGGGCTCGACGGCGGCCGGCGCCGCGGGGTCCGGCTCGCCGGCGCGGGGCCCGGCGGCGGTCAGCGGCTCGGCGGGGGCGGCCGGGCGGGCGCCCAGGTACGGCCAGAGGCTCTCGCGGATGGGCGCCGGCAGCACGTTCTCCAGGTACTCGAGCGCGGTCCCGCGGAGGTGCGCGTCGTCGGCGTGGAGCGCCCGGTAGGCGATCTCGAGCGGCTCGCGCTCAAGGCAGAGCGAGAGCACACGGAAGACGTGCTCCAGGCTGCGGCTCGTCCGCTCGACCAGCAGGCGCGCGGCCAGGGGCGCCTCGGCCGGCGGGGACGCGTTCGGGGGCTGGGCGTCCCACACCCGGCGGTCGATCTCGATCTCCCGCATCGCCGCCGCGATCACGTCGTCGCGGCGCAGGTGGATCGGCGCGCGCTGCTGGAGCAGGCGCGCGAGCGCCACGCCGCACTGGTAGCGCACCTCGAAGCGCTCGTCGGCGAGGCCGAGCATCAGCCCGTCGGCGGCGCGCTGGGTGGGGCAGGCCTGGAGCACGCGCGGGATGCGGCGCCGGACCGCGAGGCTCACGGCCGGGTCGAGCAGCGCGTCGAGGAGCTGGCCGGTCGAGCGGGGGGCGACGGCGCGGAGCGCGCGGAGCGCGTCCGAGATGAGCCCGTCGCGCTCGAGGAGCGGGAGGAGGTGCGGGACGAGGGCGGGGTCGGGCTCCCGGGCGAGCGCCCGGCGGACGCGCTCGGGCTCGCCCGAGCGGAGGTCGGCGACCGCCGCGAGCACCGGGTCGGACGAGAGCGCGGCCGAAGCGGAGCGCGCCGACAGCGGCCCCTCGGCGATCTTGCGCTCGCCCGCCGGGGCGCGCGGCCCGTCGCCGGGGGCGTGGGCGGAGACGGGCGGCCGGGCGGAGATCGGCGGGCCGGCGTAGGAGATGCGCTCGCCGTCGCCGTGGGCGCGCCCGGCGTCGGCCCGCGCGGCCGTCCCCCGCCGGAGGGCGGCGAGCTCGGCGAGCACCTTGTCGCGGCTGAGCGCGTCGACGGTGCCGCTCAGGGTGCGGCGGGTGGTCGCGTCGACGACGTTCGCCGGGTCGAGCGAGACGGCGCCGGAGCGCAGGCTGCCCTCGAGCGCGGCGACGTAGCCCCGGTGGAGCCGCGGCGTGAAGAGCAGGGTGACGCCCGCGGCCGCGGTGCCGAGGCCGATGAGGAGCGGCAGCGACGCGCCCGGCGCGAGCGCGAGCAGGACCATGGCGAGGCCGCTGCCGGCCGCGGTGCCGATGCGGTCGAAGCCGACGTCGATGAGGGTCTTGATCGACCGCTTCTGGTCCGGGGGCAGGGGCGTGTAGAGCAGCTCGTAGCCCGACCGGAACAGCGAGTTCCGGAGCACCGCCTCGGTGGCGCGGACGATGGAGGCGGCCCAGAGGCGCGGCGCGACCACGACGGAGAGGGAGCTCGTGAGGACGGCGGCCGGGAGGATGCCGATGGTGGCGGCGAGCCCGAGCCGGTCGAGCGAGAAGGTGGCGGCGAGCGACTGCACGAGGAACGAGAGCAGGCTGACCGAGAGGTGGAAGAGGGCGAAGAACGAGAGCAGCTCGTTGCGGTCGCGCATCGCGTGGGCGGCCTCGGCGCTGAGGGCCACGTCGAAGAGCGCGCCGCTGACGGCGCCGAGCCCGACGAGCAGGGCGAGGTCGCGCAGGTGGGGGCTCTCGCGCAGGGCGCGGAGGCCGGAGGGGCTGGCGGCGGTGGAGGCGGCGGCCGAGGAGGCGGCGGCGGCGCCTGAGGCGGCGGCGGCGGCGGTGCCGGCTGCGGCGGCCCCCGCGGCGGCGGTGCCGGCGGCGGCGGTGCTCGCGGCGGCGGTGCTCGCGGCGGCGGTGCTCGCGGCGGCGTCGGCGCCGGCGGTGCTCGCGGCGGCGCCGGTGGCGGCGGTGCTCGCGGCGGCGCCGGTGGCGGCGGTGCTCGCGGCGGCGCCGGTGGCGGCGGTGCTCGCGGCGGCGCCGGCGGCGCCGGCATCGGTCGCGGCCGGAAGGCCGGCGCCGAGGAGGTAGGTCGCCAACGCGGCCAGCCCGCTCAGGCCGGCGAGGGCGAGGAGCATGGTCGGGGCGTCCACGAGGTGGCCGGCGCGCCAGGCGAACAGGCCGCCGACGACGCCGCCGAGCGTGCCGCCGCCGGCGATGCGCCCCATGGAGTGGCGGGCGGTGTGGGGGTCGAAGCGCTCGTTGACGAGCGACCAGAAGGCGGAGATGAGGGTCGCGCCGAAGACGGCGACGTGCAGGTAGAAGACCAGGGCGGCGGCGCCGGGCGCGCGCAGGGCGAGGGCCCACTCCAGGCCGAGGAAGACGGAGCTCGCGGCGCAGGTGGCGGGGACGACGCGCGCGGGCGAGAGCTGCAGGAGGGCGCGCGAGAGCAGGAGGACCGCGGCGAACGAGAGCGCCGCGCCGGCGGCCATGACCTTGGGGACGTCGGCGGCGCCGAAGGCGGCGAGGAAGAGGGCGTCGCGGGTGGCCCGACCGGCGACCTGCTGGGCGATCATCGCGCCGGACGCGAGGGCGGCGATGAGGACGGGCCTTGCGCTGTCGGTCTCCCCTTCCACCTGGTTCTTGGGCACCGGTCCGTTGGGCATCCTAGGCGGGCTCGGCGGCGAGCACGCGGGCGTCGGTCACGATGGTCCCGAGCGGGACGTCGCCGTCGGTCGAGGGCACCTCGGCGATGAGCTGGAAGTCGAAGGCGACGCCGACGGCGTGCGCCGGGGGGCAGAAGCGCGGCAGGGTGCTGTCGTAGTAGCCGGCGCCGTAGCCGATCCGGTGGCCGCGGGCGTCGATCTGGAGGGCGGGGACGACGATGACGTCGAGCGCGGCGGCCTCCTCGTCGGCGGGGTCGGGCTCGCGGAAGCCGAGGCCGCGCTCCTGCATGGCCTCGGGGTCGGCGACGAAGCGGAAGGTCATCGCGCGCGACTCGGGGTCGATGGCGGGGTACGCGACCTGGACGCCGCGGGCGCGCAGGAGCGGGTCGAGCTCGCGGAGGTCGACCTCGTTGCGGTCCTCGATCGGGCAGAAGAGCGCCACGCGCCGGGCGGCGACGACCGCCGGGAGCTCGGCGAGGGCGCGGACGATGCGGCGGGAGCGCTCGAGGATGGCGTCGCGGGGGATGGAGTTGCGGACCGCCCGGGCGCGCTTCCGCAGCTCGGCTTTCGCGCGGTAGCGCAGGGCGGCCTCGGTATCGGGGTCCATGGTAGGGGTGGGTCCTCCGGGGGGCATCCTAGAGAGGCGAGGCGGGATCGGGGAACCGGTGTGTGAGAAATCGGCGGGGGGGTGGAGGGTGGGGCGAGGAGTGTGGCGGCTCTGCAGGGGGGTGGGGCGAGGCGGCGGGTGCGGTAGAGGGGGCTGACGGCGGGCTCTGGGGCCGGGAGGCGATGAGCGCACGGACGAGCTCGGTGGCACCGTTTGTGCTCGGCGGCGCCGGCCGCGTGGACGGCGTGGACAGGGAGGCTGTTGGCAGCGCCGAAGTTGCGATAAAGCGGTGACCGAGCCGGAGTCGCCAGTGCGAGCCGGTGCCCTCGGCGATGGGAGGTGAGCGATGTTCTGGGATGATTTCAAGAAGTTTGCGATTCGTGGCAACGTCGTCGACATGGCGGTCGGCGTCGTGATCGGCGCGGCGTTCGGCAACATCGTCAAGTCCCTCGTCGATCACCTGATCATGCCGCCGATAGGCCTGGTGACGGGCGGCATCGACTTCAGCCGGCACTACATCGTCCTGAAGGCGCCGAGCGGGCCCGGCCCCTACGCGAACCCCGACGAGATGGTGAAGGCGGGCGCGGTCCTCCTTCAATATGGCCAGGTCATCAACAACCTGGTGAGCTTCTTCATCATCGCCTTCTGCGTGTTCCTGCTGATGCAGCTGATGGGGAAGCTCCAGAGAAAGCACGAGGAGGCCGCGACGACCAAGGAGTGCCCCGAGTGCGCGATGACCATCCCCATCAAGGCGGTGCGCTGCGGGCACTGCACGGCGGCGCTGAAGGCGGCGTAGGGCCGCGGAGGGGCCGGCGGCGGGGGGTTGTAACCAAACAGGCTCAGGAACGCGCTCGTCCCTTCTTCGCGCTCACGCCCCGTGAGGGAGGCGCTTCCGTGGATGGTCAGGCCTCATCATGGGAGAAGAGCGTTCCCGGTCCGATCCCCTGCCCCAAAGTGACAGCTCCTGCCCGTTCTGGCTCACCCGCGAGACGCGGTTCTCCTCGTTCCATTCCGTCGTGCGCCGCGTCGCGTCCCGGTAGACCCAGCCGGTCTGGTTGCCGCTGGCGTCGTAGCTCATCACCCGCGGCCACGGCATCGACTCCGCCACGAGGTGCTCGTCGATGTGCCTGGGCGCGTGCGGCTGCGGTCCGGTGTACTGGTACACCGACCGGTACGTCTGCTCCCGGATCGCATGATCCTCGCGCCATCCTCCGCTCCCATCCGGCACGAACCGGTAGCTCGCCTGGTCCTTCGTCAGGATGTTGCCGATCTCGTCGAAGTCGAACGACAGCCGGTACCGGTACTGCCAATCCCTCCGGTCCTGGTACGTCCCGCTCGCCGAGATCAGCTGGTAGAGGTCGTCGTACCCGTAATCGTGCGTCGTCGGCCCGACCAGCACCGCGCCTGGCATCTCCTGGTCGTACGGCGCCTCGTTCCGCGCCTGCTCCAGGTTGCCCGCCGCGTCGTACGCATACCGCATCCTCTGGAACGGCCTCGCCGGCAACCCTCGTTCCACGAGGAACCGGTCGCGGTGATCGGCGTTGATCTCCTGAAGCCGCCGCGACTTCTCGAAGTACTTGTACGACGTCGCGATGCCGTTGCCGTGCACCACGCGCACCCGTTGCTCGAACTCGTCGTAGCCGATGTGCAGCAGGTACTGCGTCGTCGCCGGCTCGTCCGGATGCTGCGGGTTCGGCTGGGTGTTCGTCCCGACCGCCGACCCGACCAGGCCGCCTCGGTCGTAGCCGTACGTCACCACCTCCGCCTCGGAGCCGGGAAACTTGATCGGCAGCAGCCGCCCGAAGGAGTAGAACTCACCACCCCGTCCATCGGAGTGCGATCGATGGGCCGACATCGAAGTCAATCAGAATGACCGAACTATGAATTCAGCTCCTCCATCCAGCTACGAATCAGTCTCTGTGCCCCCTCGAACGAGGCATTAACACGAACCCGCTCGAAGTACCACAATACCCTCTCTCGAAGACCGTGATCGACCCCACATGAGAGACCCAAAAGATCAACGCAAAACGCGCACTCATCAGCATTTGCCGCGTGCTCAATTATATCGACATAGATTGGCAAACCTCTAGCGATTTCTCGCAAGCATCGCTGAACAAGATCTGCCTCACCAAGCTCGATCTCGCACGCCGCCACCTCTCCGCTGCCGATCTGGACGAGGAGCTCTAGCACATGCCGACGAGCAGCATCGGGGCATCGCAGAAGAACACCTAACAGGCATGGCACCGCGGCAAGGGCCGCCTGGTAAACCTGTCCCTGTACGACAATCGTATTATCGATCTTCCAGTATGCAGCTAGCGCCTCCGATTCCGTGGCGGCAGCCTGAAGCTCTCGGATGGCATGCGGTATCTGAGATGCACTGCCTTCAGCACGTAGGTTTGACCAATCATGGCGCTCAATCTCCCATATCATGTCATTTCCCTTGATCACTCTTGAATTGGGTTCCCTCTGGAAACGCGCCGCGACCGTATCGAGATTCACATTTTGTGCACACTGGAACCTGCTTGTACGGAGGTCCGTCAGCTCGTGGGCGCACGGCTTCTGTGAATTTTACTTTGCTTGGATCTCCTCCGAGTGCCTCGACAACACGCTGTTCGGCGCAGAGGCCGCCGCCTGAGCATCCTGTTTCGACTTTCCCGTTTCTTTGTTGTACCCGCCGGTGACTGTCGCCGGCCGGGCAGGTGAGCGCAAGCCTCCAACCTCCGCAGCCTTCGCGTCGCGCGCAGCTCTTGCCCGATCCACAAGCTTCGCGCTGGAGGCTTGCCGAGATCCTGTCGAAGCGCTGGGACCAGCGGGTTTCGTCGGCTCCGGCGGCTTCGCCGGCTGTGCCGCCTGCGGGGGCTTCGCCGGCTGCGCTGCCTGCGCCGGCTGCGGCGCCGCTTGCTGCTGGCCCGCAGGCCGCGGCGGCGGCACCGGCTGCTGGTTCACGCCGCCCATGCGCGCCGTCCGAGGAGGAGCCGCCGCCGGGCTTGTGGGCGTCTTGCCCTGCGCCCGCTGCTCCGCCATGCGCTGCATCTTCATCATCTGGTGAAAGCGAGCGCCCTCGGGCCCGGTCCAGCAGCTCGGGCTCCGGCAGCCCCCCATCCCAGCCCCGCCGGGCGGGAAGTTCCGGTGCCCCCCTTGCGCTTGCCGCCCATCGGGATCGAGCAGATTGACCGGGTTGTTCAGCGCATAGCTGTACAGCCCGAGGTTCCCCGGGTTGAACACCCCCGCGCCCGGCCCTCCCGCCATGTACTCGTCCAGGATCGGATCCGGGCTCAGCCACACGTTGATCCGTGGGTCGTAGTACCGCGCCCCGAAGTAATAGAGCCCCGTCGCCTGGTCGAGCTCCTTGCCCGTGAACACGTACGCCCGCCGCAGCTCGTACCGCGAGTCCGACGCGTCGATCCACAGCTCGCCCGTCGGGAAGTACTCGTCCCGCTGCGTCAGCGTCTGCTCGTTGTTCGACGCGAAGCTCGTGCTGCCCAGGTGGTCCGGGTGGTAGTAGATCGTCGGCGGGTCCCGGAACCAGTCCGGATCCATCTTGCTCGCGATGCGCGTCTGCCCCGCATAGATGTGCTTGGTGATGAACCGCCCGTCCCGCAGCGTCAGGTGCTGGTCGTGGTAGGCCGTCTCCTCCTCGCCGCTGATGCGGTGCAGGGTAGCCGCTCCGCAGAGCGCGTTCTGAAGCGAGCTTGTGGAAGGCGGCCCCGTGCGTAGAGTCGCGGTGCGATGACGGAGCGACGGAGCGGGGACGCAGGCGTCGAAGTCCCGAGCCTGATGACGGCGGTGCTGAAGCTGTCCGCGCCGCATGTCGCGTGGCAAGGCCGCGAGGACGTCCCCGCCCGCGCGAAGGGGCGCCCGCGTCGCGCGGCCGGCCAGGAAGAGCGCGCGGGAGCAGCCGAGCCCGCAGGCGTGGGGCGCCGCAAGAGCGCCGCCCAGCCGTCCGCGGAGCAGGAGGGCGGACGGCGGCCGACCCGAGGCGCGGACAAGCAGCGCCGAAGCGAAGCGACCCGGAGGCGCCCCGCCACGACGAGCTCGACGGCGGCCGGGCGAAGCGACGACAGCACCGGCTCGACGAGCCGACGCACCTCGGCGCGGAAAGGACGCGCGCCGGCCTCGACCGCTCCGGACGCGACGAGCGCTGTGGGCGCGGCGGATGCGGGCGACGCGGCGCGATCAGCGGTCGCGGAAGGCGAGCCGCGAGCCGGTGATCCGAGCCAGGTCCAGGTACTTGAGCCGCCCTTCGGCGATGAGGCGTTGTCGCGTCGCGACCCAGTTCTTGGGACTCAGGTCGAGGATGCGACTGAGCGGATAGCTCGGAGCCACGGTCAGGATCTCCTGCAAGTAGAGCTCGGGGTCGAACCCGTGCATCTGGCAAGTCGCGATGAGCGACGTGATGGCACAAGACCGGACAGCGTGCTCGTCGCTGCCGTGGAAGAGCCAGTTGCGCCGTCCCTTGACGACGCGGCGCAGAGCCCTCTCGGAGGCATTGTTGTGGATGGGGATCTCCCCGTTGGAGAGGAACTCGCAGAGCGCCTCCCTCTGGTTGTGCAGATAGACCAGCCCTTCGCGCAACGGCGAATGCTCGGGGACGACCTGCCGCTGCGCCTCGACCCAGGCGAAGAGCTTCTCAATCAGCGGTGCGGACTTGCGCTGCCGGATCTCGAGGCGCTCGTCCGGGCTGCACAGGGCGCATTCCTGCTCGACGCGGAAGAGCGCCTGGAGGGTCTGGAGCGCGAACGCCGCCTCCTTGCCCGCCCCGGCCTTGAACGCCTTGAAGAAGCGCCTTCGTGCATGGCTCCAGCAGCCGGCCTCACGCGCCTTGCCCGGCCCGAACAGCACGTTGTGGTTGGCCGAGGCGTCGGCGACGAGCGTCCCCTGGTAGCCGCCGAAGAGCTTCGCGACGGTGGGCCCGTCGTACGTCGGTGTATAGCGGAACAGCACCCCATCGCCCGGCGCGACCAGGACGAAGACATGCCCATAGCGGTGCTTGTCCTTGGCCCGGATGGCGGTGCCCGTCGCATCCATGGCGAACCACGACCTCGAGAGCGCGTCGCTCCAGATAGCATCGGCGATGCGCATCGCGATGCCACCACAATCGTACTGCCAGCGGGTCATGTTGCCGCGGCCGATGCGGAAGCCGTGGCGATCCGACTCCACCTCTTGCCGGTAGTAGGGCGTGTGGTAGTCGAGCTTGTGGACGAACAGGTGGGCCAAGAGGCTCGGATCGGCAAGGCACCTGTCGATCGGGCGCTCCGGCAGCGACGCGATCTTCACCGGTCCGCTGTCCTCCGCAGCGTCCGACTCGGGCGTGTAGCGTACAAGGACGCCGTCGACGAAGGGGCTTTGCTTGAAGGACGTGTCCGCGGGGATCCCCAGGAGCTCGTGCTCCCGCACGACGAGCGGCTCGCCGCGCTCGTGATTCAAGGCCGGCCCGGCGGCTGGCGAAGGAGCCGGCGCCTCTTCAGCTGCGCTGCTCGCCGCCGGTGCCTCCGCCTTGGCCACGTACTTGAGGCGACGCGTGACGAGCTCGAGGAGGCCGCCACGCCGGTAGCCGATGCTCGAGCTGTCTTCGGCGCCCACACGCTCGAAGCGCTCGAGGCCTTTGAGCAGCACCTCCTGCGGCAGCGACTCGATGATCACCCTCGGAATGACACCGATGCGGCGGCGCCCGTGCTCGTGGCGCTTGACTGGCTTGCCACCTCCGGGATCGGAGCCGGAGGAGGATTCTGCCGTCCCCGCGTGCTCCGGTGGGCTCGCGGAGCCCGGCGGCGGGCCGCTGGCCTCGCCCGGGTCCACTTCGGGCGCGGCGTCGACGCTCTCGGCCTGCGACGAAGTCGGAGCCGGACAGGCATCTGGCTCTCCGGCCAGCGAAAGCCGCAGCTGGTCAGGCGAGACCTGCTCGGAGACGTGGCGCCGGAATCCGATCTCCAGGGTCCGAATCGTCTCCTGCAGCTGTTGATTGTACGCCTTGAGCGACGCGACGGTGCGAGCGAGCTCTTGGGCCTGCTGCTCCGCCGTCGAGAGCTCGGCCAGCCTCGCCTCGAGCTCCTGCACCCGCCGGAGCAGCGCGTCGACCACCGACGCGGGGCCGGCGGGGCTCCCCTGTCCTTGTCCCCTGGCCTGGAGATAGCCGAGCACGAGCGCCGCGCCGTCAAGGCGCTCTGCCTCCGTCGACTGCGGCAGCGCGGTCTCACCGGGGCGTGTCGTCGAGGTCAAGGCGCGCCATGGATGCCCCCTGCGCTTGCTCTTGACAAGTACCTTATGCAGCGAAAATTCGCTGTTTTCGATGAGAATTTCTCGTCGAAGGCGGGAATGCAGGGCCGCCATGGTGCGCCATCGGCGGCGCGCTCTCGCGAGGTCTTCGGGCGCGATGCAGCGCGCGCCCTGCTCCATCTCCGCATCCGGCTGCGCCGGCCGCCATCGGGCCGCGCTGGCGCCGGCAGCGCGGTGAACGAGCGCCGGCGCAGACGCCTCAGTGGACCAGCCGGCGGCGGCTTGCCAGCTCTTCTACAGGCAGACCGGCGAGCAGCTGCGCGAAGTCCTGTGCTGACAGCTCGATACACCTGCCGTCGGCCTCGGTGAACGAAGGCAGAGCAAATGCACCCTTCGAGAGACGCTTATACAAGATCGTGTATCCATTGCGATCCCACCAAAGGGCTTTGAGCCGGTTACGCCTCCTGTTGAGGAACAAGAACAGCGCGCCGCTGGCCGGGTCCAGGCACAGCACTTGCCGGGTGATCGCGGCGAGCCGGTCGAACGCACCACGCAAGTCCACTGGACCGACCGCCAGATAGACGGCTATAGTCGCGGGGGTCACCGTCCCCTCCGCAACGCTTCGAGTGCTTCCACGAGCTCGCGCGCGCCTATCCCACATACCTGCATCCGCGTCCCGTCGGCAAACGCGACGTTGAGCCGCAAAGGCGGCGCCTCGCGGCGCTCCGGGCGCACCACGACGGGTAGGAACGGAATCTGCTGAGCCGCCTTGGGGGCTCTTGGCGACGCACCCTCGTCTGCGCGCTCACCGTCAGCCACCCATCGGTCGGCAGTCATCTTGTGGACACCGAGCTCCGTGGCGATCTCGGTCGGTGTTGCCCCCGAGCGGGAGCGCGCCTTGGCGTAGGCCTCGGCTCGCTCCCGCAGCTCGCTCGGGAATTTCCCACGGCTCTTCTGCTCTCGATACCTCGACAGCTCTGCACGCAGCTGTACCAGCTCCCTGCTTCCTGGCATCGCTCGCTCCTCTTCGCTCGGCGAGGGCACGGCCCTCATCTGGCGTCGCGTAGCGTGCAACCGAATCTGGCCAGGGGAAAGACGCGGTCAGCGGAGCGGCTACGGTGCAGGTGCACCCGCCGCTCGCCCTCGCCGTCGTAGAGCACGCGCGACAGCTCCTGCCCGTTCTGGCTCACCCGCGAGACGCGGTTCTCTTCGTTCCATTCCGTCGTGCGCCGCGTCGCGTCCCGGTAGACCCAACCCGTCTGGTTGCCGCTGGCGTCGTAGCTCATCACCCGCGGCCACGGCATCGACTCCGCCACGAGGTGCTCGTCGATGTGCCTGGGCGCGTGCGGCTGCGGTCCCGTGTACTGGTACACCGACCGGTACGTCTGCTCCCGGATCGCGTGGTCCTCGCGCCATCCGCCGCTGCCATCCGGCACGAACCGGTAGCTCGCCTGGTCCTTCGTCAGGATGTTGCCGATCTCGTCGAAGTCGAACGACAGCCGGTACCGGTACTGCCAGTCCCTCCGGTCCTGGTACGTCCCGCTCGCCGAGATCAGCTGGTAGAGGTCGTCGTACCCGTAATCGTGCGTCGTCGGCCCGACCAGCACCGAGCCTGGCATCTCCTGGTCGTACGGCGCCTCGTTCCGCGCCTGCTCCAGGTTGCCCGCCGCGTCGTACGCATGCCTTCAGCACGTGATCGACCGTTCCGGCGCCGTCCAGGTCGTCCCATCCGAGCTCGTTACGACCGTCGTTCAATCCGAGCTGCGCTGGATGGCCACGATTGGGCGACGCGGCACCTACTGAGCGTACCTGGCACTTCTTCTGAATCCGATCGGTTGCTCCCAATAGACGTGGCACTCGTCGCCTGCGACTACGAACCAGAGGGCCGTTCCCCCAGCACAGAGCTGGACTCCGGCTTCTCTACCGAACTCGTTCTCCAAGATCGTCACAGAGGAGATAATCGCACCGAGCATGCCAACAAACATCGGAATACTCGACTGTTCGACCCTACTCCACTTTCCGCTTTGCTCTATGTATTCGCGGTTTTCATCGGAAATCGGTGGCTCGAATGGGTCCACCCATGGCGCATATTGAACACGAAGACCCTCACCGTCCGCCGATCCGTCAAAAAGAACTACGGTTCCGTCGTCCAAGTAGAGTTCAAGCGGACCGTCGCCTGGCTCAATCTGTCCGCCATGCTCGAACAGTATCCTCGCAACTCGACGAAGTCGCTTTCCACATAGCGACTTAAGGTTAGCGAGGGGAAGCGCCTTTGAACCACTCATTCGACTGACCTCCTGGAAAGATCGTCACAAACTCGCCGCTCGGCTTGGTGATCACGAGGTCGGTACCTTTCCTAAAAAACAGGAAGTCGTTACCTCCGCCACCTCGTGGGCTCCACGGTCCCTGACGGACTTCGTCGTACTGCTGAACTACCGTGTTGATTCGCTCTCGAACCCATTGGCGATGAGCTGGGTTGCCTGCGTCGAGCCCGAAATCCTTGGCATGTTTGCCTACTTTTTTTCCGAATTGAATGCTGTCGACCTTTAACTCGGGTAGGGGCCGGGTCGGTCCCCCCTTGGCGGCTCCTGCAGATGATGACTGCGGTTTCGCGGCCATCTGCCCCGGCTGTGCTGGCTGGGGTGGCTTCGCCGGCTGTGCCGCCTGCGGGGGCTTCGCCGGCTGCGCTGCCTGCGCCGGCTGCCGCGTCGCCTGCTGCTGGCCCGCAGGCCGCGGCGGCGGCACCGGCTGCTGGTTCACGCCGCCCATGCGCACCGTCCGAGGAGGAGCCGCCGCCGGGCTGACGGGCGTCTTGCCCTGCGCCCGCTGCTCCGCCATGCGCTGCATCTGCATCATCTGGTGAAAGCGAGCGCCCTCGGGCCCGGTCCAGCAGCTCGGGCTCCGGCAGCCCCCCATCCCAGCCCCGCCGGGCGGGAAGTTCCGGTGCCCCCCTTGCGCTTGCCGCCCATCGGGATCGAGCAGATTGACCGGGTTGTTCAGCGCATAGCTGTACAGCCCGAGGTTCCCCGGGTTGAACACCCCCGCGCCCGGCCCTCCCGCCATGTACTCGTCCAGGATCGGATCCGGGCTCAGCCACACGTTGATCCGCGGGTCGTAGTACCGCGCCCCGAAGTAGTAGAGCCCCGTCGCCTGGTCGAGCTCCTTGCCGGTGAACACGTACGCTCGCCGCAGCTCGTACCGCGAGTCCGACGCGTCGATCCACAGCTCCCCGGTCGGGAAGTACTCGTCCCGCTGCGTCAGCGCCTGCTCGTTGTTCGACGCGAAGCTGGTGCTGCCCAGGTGGTCCGGGTGGTAGTAGATCGTCGGCGGATCCCGGAACCAGTCCGGATCCATCTTGCTCGCGATGCGCGTCTGCCCCGCGTAGATGTGCTTGGTGATGAACCGCCCGTCCCGCAGCGTCAGGTGCTGGTCGTGGTAGGCTGTCTCCTCCTCGCCGCTGATGCGGTGCAGGTGCACCCGCCGCTCGCCGTCGCCGTCGTAGAGCACGCGCGACAGCTCCTGCCCGTTCTGGCTTACCCGCGAGACGCATCGTCGTTGCGGTACAGATGACCATACTGCGGCAGCTGTGCAACCACGGTTTTCAAGCGGTGAAGCTCAGCTATCTGCTTCGGCGTGTAACCTGCCGTTTCGAGGGCCACGAGAACCACATCGAGCGGCGCTTTCCACTCGGCAAGAAAATCTTCTCTTGAAATCGAAATCCTCGGCCTGCATGCCAAGATCGATTCCGTAGAGCCGATCACGCGGCTCCACTGAGCTTCAACAGATACCACCATCGGTTCCCATGCAATATCCCAAACGGCGGCAAAGGTGTTCGAGGGCCAGTGCACGAGCCGTGTTCCATGGTTCATCAACAACATGTCTTCACAAATTTTGACGATATCGTCAACCATCAAGCTGATGTCGTATTTGTAGGACAGGGGCAGGTATACGTGGTTCCATACCAATATTGCCCGCTCTGTTTCCATAGGAAACACCGTTTGAATAGCATCCGACAGGCTTGAGTCATCTTGATCATGCGCTCGAAGTGTACGCGGGTTGCTGGCTTGAATAACAAAGTCCACTGCCATATCTCACTCCGCTGGATATCCGTGAAACGTTCCCGTTCCGTTGTTTCTCACCCAAAACCTAGTAGCTGGAACGGTTTTTCCATCAGGGCGATGGACGACGGAGCTGTGCCCCGGCGGCATTTCGAACCAACCACCTTCTCCTGGCTTGAGAGTCGCTGCTTTCTCCCCTGCGTATCGCAAATCCCCCTCGCTTCCCCACTGACCTTGCGGCCCGCCTGTTCTTGCCAAGGCAGGTCCCTCTTTCCATTTGATTCCATGTTTCTTTGACCCGAGATACTTTGCCTCTGGCTTGAGGGCTGCCGCTCTTGTGGGTCCGTTAGATGATTCCGATTGCTTGGCAGCCGCCTGCGCCGGCTTCGCGAGCGGTCCCGCCTGCGCCGGTTTCGATGGAGCTGTCGCTTGCGGCGGCGTCGCCGGCAGCGCCGCTTGCGCAGGTTTCTGCGATGGCGGCTGCGCCGCCGCCTGCTGCTGGCCAGCAGGCCGCGGCGGCAGCACCGGCTGCTGGTTCACGCCGCCCATGCGCACCGTCCGAGGAGGAGCCGCCGCCGGGCTGACGGGCGCCTTGCCCTGCGCCCGCTGCTCCGCCATGCGCTGCATCTGCATCATCTGATGAAAGCGAGCGCCCTCGGGCCCGGTCCAGCAGCTCGGGCTCCGGCAGCCTCCCATCCCAGCCCCGCCGGGCGGGAAGTTCCGGTGCCCCCCTTGCGCTTGCCGCCCATCGGGATCGAGCAGATTGACCGGGTTGTTCAGCGCATAGCTGTACAGCCCGAGGTTCCCCGGGTTGAACACCCCCGCGCCCGGCCCTCCCGCCATGTACTCGTCCAGGATCGGATCCGGGCTCAGCCACACGTTGATCCGCGGGTCGTAGTACCGCGCCCCGAAGTAGTAGAGCCCCGTCGCCTGGTCGAGCTCCTTGCCCGTGAACACGTACGCTCGCCGCAGCTCGTACCGCGAGTCCGACGCGTCGATCCACAGCTCGCCCGTCGGGAAGTACTCGTCCCGCTGCGTCAGCGTCTGCTCGTTGTTCGACGCGAAGCTGGTGCTGCCCAGGTGGTCCGGGTGGTAGTAGATCGTCGGCGGATCCCGGAACCAGTCCGGATCCATCTTGCTCGCGATGCGCGTCTGCCCCGCGTAGATGTGCTTGGTGATGAACCGCCCGTCCCGCAGCGTCAGGTGCTGGTCGTGGTAGGCCGTCTCCTCCTCGCCGCTGATGCGGTGCAGGTGCACCCGCCGCTCGCCCTCGCCGTCGTAGAGCACGCGCGACAGCTCCTGCCCGTTCTGGCTCACCCGCGAGACGCGGTTCTCCTCGTTCCATTCCGTCGTGCGCCGCGTCGCGTCCCGGTAGACCCAACCCGTCTGGTTGCCGCTGGCGTCGTAGCTCATCACCCGCGGCCACGGCATCGACTCCGCCACGAGGTGCTCGTCGATGTGCCTGGGCGCGTGCGGCTGCGGTCCCGTGTACTGGTACACCGACCGGTACGTCTGCTCCCGGATCGCGTGGTCCTCGCGCCATCCTCCGCTCCCATCCGGCACGAACCGGTAGCTCGCCTGGTCCTTCGTCAGGATGTTGCCGATCTCGTCGAAGTCGAACGACAGCCGGTACCGGTACTGCCAATCCCTCCGGTCCTGGTACGTCCCGCTCGCCGAGATCAGCTGGTAGAGGTCGTCGTACCCGTAATCGTGCGTCGTCGGCCCGACCAGCACCGAGCCTGGCATCTCCTGGTCGTACGGCGCCTCGTTCCGCACCTGCTCCAGGTTGCCCGCCGCGTCGTACGCATACCGCATCCTCTGGAACGGCCTCGCCGGCAACCCTCGTTCCACGAGGAACCGGTCGCGGTGATCGGCGTTGATCTGCTCCAGCCGCCGCGACTTCTCGAAGTACTTGTACGACGTCGCGATGCCGTTGCCGTGCACCACGCGCACCCGCTGCTCGAACTCGTCGTAGCCGATGTGCAGCAGGTACTGCGTCGTCGCCGGCTCGTCCGGGTGCTGCGGGTTCGGCTGGGTGTTCGTCCCGACAGCCGACCGGACCAGGCCGCCTCGGTCGTAGCCGTACGTCACCACCTCCGCGCCGGAACCGGGGAACTTCATCGACAGCAGCCGCCCGAAGGAGTCGAACGCGTACTCCATCGTCGCCTCGTACGGCCCCCGGTGCGGCTCGCGGATCCGGGGGAACTCGGTCGTCAGCTGCGCGACGTTCCCGAGCCGGTCGTACGCAAACGTCCTCGTCCCCGCCTCGCTCTGCTCCTCGACGAGCCGCCCGGCCCGGTTGCCGTGCTCGTCGCCCTCCGCGTCCGGTGCGCCGTACACGTACGTCACGTCCGTCGAGTCCGGGTAATCCACCCGCTCGAGCCGGTTGAACGCGTACTCGTACCGGATCAGCTTGCTCGCACTCTCCGCCGCCAGCTTCGCCGTCTGCCGCGCGCCGACGTTGCCCGACAGGTCGTAACGCCACTCGGTACGGCCCATGTCCGGGCTCGTGAGCGCAACCATCCGCCCCACCGAGTCGTACTCCGCGGTCGTCACGTTCCCGCGCGCATCGGTCACCCGCACGAGCTCGTCCACCGCATTGTACCCGTACCGCGTCACCAGCGTGGCCCACGCCTCCGACCCGTGCAGCCGATTGCGCTCCTCGACCGCCACGATCGCGTTGTCCACGTCCTGGTACGCCCTGCGCACCTTCCCGTTCGGGTCGACCTCCGTCGCGACGAACATCGCCACGCCATCGAGCTCCTCGATGTCGTAGCTCGTCGTGGTCACCGCCTCGCCGGCCTCGTCATCCGGCTCCCGCTGCTCGATCACCCGCGAGAGCACGTCGTACTCGAACACCGTCGCGTTCTTCAGCGGCACGTCCACGAACGCCGTCGCCTCGCCCGTATCGAACACCGGCTGCCCCTGCAGCGCGACGCGCCCCCGCTCGTCGAGCACCACCCGCCCGCTCACGGTCATGCCCACGATCGGATCCGCCCCCGAGCCCTGATCCTTCTCGAGGTCCTTCTTCGTCTGGATCACCCGGTCGAGCCCGTCGATGAACGTCACCGTGTCGATCGGATCCCCCGGGTGCTGCACGTCCTTGTGCCGCGTGCGCGCCCACGCCGGCATAGCCGGGCTCGCCCCCGGCTGGAGCGCATACTCGAACGCAATCGTCGCCTCCGCCGCCGTGGGCGCGTCGTTCGGGCCGAACACCTCGGCCAGCCGGCCGAACGCGTCGTAATCGTAGTGCACCTCGTGGCCGTTGACGTTCTGGACCGCGCTGATCGCGCCGTAGCGATAATCCGGTGATCTCTCCGAGGAGTACCCGAACGAATCGCTCACCCGAACGAGGTACGTCTCCGCAACATCATCGTATTCGTAGGTGAGCGTGAACTCCCCGGGGTCGATCGCCTGCTCCAGGTTGCCGTACGCGTCGTGCGAGAATTCCCATGTTGGATTCGTCGACGCGTCGCCCGTGTACGGCGCGCCCGTCGCCGGGTCCTTGCCGCCGATCACCGTGCTCGTGATCCACTCCACCGCCCCGGTCACGCCGTCGTACCCCGCGGTGCGCTTGCGCAGCAGCGTGCCCGCGCCGTCGCGCGCCTCGACGCTGTCCGCCCGCACGATGTGCGGCCCGTCGAATGTCACATAGTGGATCGTGGTCGTGACGTCGTCGTCCAGCGTGCCTGGCTCGCCGTGCTCCGTCAGCTGGATCAGGTTGCCGCGGTCGTCCCAGTCGCGCTCCTCGCTCGTCTGCTTGCCAGGCGCGCTCGGGTCCGTGGTCTTCCCCTCGTACCAGGACGTCGTCCGCAGCTCTTCCTCGGGGAAGAACGAGCCCGTCATCGTCGGCAACGCCCCGGGCGAGCGGTAAACCACCTGCTCTCGGCTGAACAGCCGCCCCTCGGCGTCCTGCTCGCGCACCTCCCTCACCAGCCCGCGGCGGTAGTAGTCCTGGTTGTGGTACCGCGTGACGATCTGCGAGCCGTCCTCGCGCGTCGCCGTCACCTGCGCGAAGCCGTAGTCCTCGCGCTCCGCGCGATCGTAGAACCCGCTCTGGTGATAATCGAACGTGTGGACATACGCCGGCGTGCCCATGCCGTCGTCCACCTCGACCCGCGACAGCACCCACTTGCTGCCGGGCATGTCCACGCTCAGCTCGTCCGGGCTGCTCGCATACGCCACCTTGTTGCCCTCGCGGGCATAGTCCAGCTGGAAGCTGCCGCCAAGCGGCCGGACCACGCGCCGCAGCCGGTTTGTCTTGCCCGTCAGGTTCAGCCGCGCCCGCAGCGCACCGTCGCTCTCGCGCAGCATCCCGTCGCTCAGCTTCAGCACGTGATCGACCGTTCCGTCGCCGTCCAGGTCGTCCCATCCGAGCTCCGTCCGACCATCGTTCAACCCGAGCTGCGCCGCGATCTCGACGATGATGCACACGTACGGCGTCGTGATCTTGAGCGGCACGCCGTAGCCC
This sequence comes from Sorangium sp. So ce836, assembly GCF_028553905.1. NCBI lineage: Bacteria > Pseudomonadati > Myxococcota > Polyangiales > Polyangiaceae > Sorangium > Sorangium sp. So ce836. The sequence continues at coordinate 11,330,769 of NZ_CP102233.1, forward strand.
GCGTTGAACGCCGTCGTCTCGGAGAACGACAGGGCGTCGTTGCTGCCGTTGATCTCCTTCGTGAAGTCCTTCTCCAGCGCAACGCCCCACGGCAGGCTACCGCTCACCGCCGGCGCGCTCCACTTCTCCTCCGGCCCAAAGCCGTCCCCGAGGTTCAGCCGCACCCGGTAGTAGCCCTGTCCGGGCTGCTTGCTCACCCGGTCCGGCAGCCCATCGCCGTTCAGATCCACGAAGTCGGCCAGCGTCCGGCTCACCGTGTGCGCGATGCCGCCGCCGATCCCCGCGTAGCCCACCTGAAGGCTGTTCGTCGTGTTGTCCTGCACCCGCACCGACGCGAGCTGCGCCGCGGACCAGACCCGGCTCAGCGCGGTGAGCGGATCCCCTTCGACCTCCGGCAAGGGCTCGAACGGATCTCCGCCCGGATCGAGCACCGCCCAGGCGCGCTCGTCCGCGAAGCGATAGCCGAGGTTCAGGCGCGCGTAGAGCACCCCGCCCTCGCTCCTCACCTTGTCCGGGAGCCCGTCGCCGTTGACGTCCAGGAGGTCGCGCGTCGTCAGCGACGTGCCCCAGCTCTTGCCCAGCGAAGGCAGCACGCTGAGCACCGCCGAGGTCTTCCCGCTCGCCTTGATCTTGTCCGCGAGCGACGATGCCGCGGACCTGAAGCCGAACCCGAACCGCGCGCTCGCGTTCTCGAGCTCCCGGAAGTCGCCCGGCCCATCGAGCGTCAGGTCGCCATACTCCCCCGGCTGCTGTCCGTCACACCGGCCGCCTCCGCACGTCTGCACGCGCACGCTGCCCTGCGTGACCGCGTCCGGCCGCCCGTCGCCGTTGACGTCGATCAGCTCCAGCTTCGACTCGGTCGTCCCGGTCGTCACCTGGAACGACCCGATGAGCGCGACATCCTGCGACGTCGAGCTGCTCTGGCTCTTCCGGAGCCCCGGCACATTGGCCACATCCTCCGGCCTGACCCCGCCGACGCGCGACGGCTTGAGCTCCCCGGCCGTGATGTACATGTCCGCGCCCGAGCCGCGGAACACCGGGCCGCTGATGCTGCCCACGAGCGGGAAGCCGGCGTCCTCCGGCGACCAGCCCGCGTGATAGCCCTCCCAGTGCGGCTCGACGCGCGTGAAATAAGGCGGCTTGTTCTCCTCGGGCCGCTTGTTGATCTGGTTGACGTCGAACGGATACTCCGTCGTCCACTCGCCGTAGCTGAAGCCCCGGAACCCGCCCACCATCCGGGCGTCCAGCTGCCCATCCGGCGTCAGCCGCGCGTTCACCGTCGGCACGTCGAGCACGGTGCCCGTCTCGTCGAACACGAGCTGCGGCAGCCACGACACCGGCGCCCCGGGCTCGGGACCGGCAGGGCCCAGGTCCTCTTCGAGCTCGAAGAACTTCGTGAACGCGAGCTCGTCGCCCGCCTGCACCGGGAACACCACCGGATCGCTCGGGTCAGGCACGCTCCGGGCCGGCGCGATCGCCTCCCGTCCGAGCAGCTCCCGGAACAGCCGCTCGCTCCCCCGATCCACCCGCAGGCTCACCGGCCCTTGCGTCTCGCCCTTGGAGACGGCGCCGATCAGGCGGACCGTCCCGCCCTCGGGCACGACCAGCCGCGCCAGGTCCAGCGGCGCCCCGCCGAGGCCGCTGTCGCTCAGCTGCACCGGCACGACGATCGACGCCTCGGGCACCGAGATCGGCCCGCCGTCGCCCGGCAACGCTTCGAGCCCGCACTCCCTCCTTCCGGAGGGCGCGCCGGGCCTCTCCGCGCACGACTCGACCGCGCGGCACCTCCCCGGATCCGCGTCGTGGCCGCACACCTCGGTGTACCTGGCGAACCCCTGGTACTGGACGCGCGACGGGTCGACCGCGTTGTCGCTGAGCTCGCCATACAGGAACAGGAGGTCTCCCTGGAGCACCGCGACAGGCCAGGCGATCTCGGTGCTCAGCTGCGCTCCCGAGACCGTCGTCCGGTGAAGCTCGATCCGCTCCCCCGAATCGACGTCCTGGCGCACGAGCCGCACGTCGAACGCGTCGTCCGCGTCGGTCCGGACGAAGCTCGCCTGCACCGTGACCTGCCCGTCCGCGCCCGCGGCCCAGCCCGGCACGCTCCGGTCCAGCACCGAGAAGTCGTCCGCGAAGGTGTAGACGTACATCGAACGCCCGAGCGCGTCGCGGCGCCTCAGGTCGGGCCCGAAGATCGGCACGCAGGTCCCCGACGTGCAGCGCTCCGTGTAGCGGATGCGCGCGTTCCAGCGCGTGCTGTCGCCCTCGATGTCCTCCTTCGGATCCACCCGGAAATAGAGCGCGTCCATCCGACGGACGCGGACCTGGACGCCGCTCCCGCAGCCATCCTCGCCCTCGGGAACACACGCCGCATCGCTCGGCCCGATCTCTCGTTGCCAGAGCAGCTGGCGCTCGTGATACCCCAGGTCGCCCGGCCGCGGGTCCCAGATCGCCTTCGTGATCGACGCCGTCACCCCGTCTCCCACGCCGCCGCCGGCCAGCGACACGCCGCCGTCGATGACGACGATGCCATCCAATGGCGGCGTCCACTTCACCAGCGGGCTGGTCCGGTAGAACGCCTTGCCGAGCTCCGCGACCTGCTCGCCGTCGCTGAAATCCTCGTCGACGGTGAAGCCGACGCCGCTCGCGCCCGACCCGAGCCGCGCGTTGTTCGGGTTCAGCGTCGCCCCGCTCCGACCGAACAGCTCCGGGAAGCCGTCCCCGTTGATGTCGAGCAGCACGCGCTGCGCGGTGGCGGTGGTCCAGGACTGGTTGATCCCGGCGCCCCCGAGCTCCTGGAAGAAGTGGATCGCCCCCTGCAGGCTCGCCGTGATCTGGTGCGTGCTGCCGGCGCTCTCCGGGGAGAACGCGTTCGGGCTCGACCGATCCGGGAGCGCGTTCAGCCAGACCCCGTTGCTCCCCACGAAGTCCGGGAGCCCGTCACCGTTGATGTCGGTGAAGGCGACCTCGTCCTCGTCCATGCCGAACGAGACGCCGACGCCCAGCCCGCCGTGCGGATCGCAGACCGGCGGTCCCGCGCCGACGAACGCGTTGAGCCCCCCTTCGATCGAGCTGGTCGCCCCGAGCCCGTCGCGCCCTTCCGCCGGACGGCTCCACTCGGTCGGGGCGGAGAAGACCTGAAGCCTGCCGTCCTGCTGCTCGAGACCGAAGTACTCGAACGTGTGCTCGTAGAGCTGCCCGGCGCCGCCATTCCCGTGGAGAGCGATGCTCTTGAGGAGCGACTTGGAATAGTGCCGGGCGTCGGGCTCGTGGTAGGCGAAGTGGTAGCTCCGGATGATCTCCTCGGCGCCGGGCACCTCGCCCATGGTCACGTCGACGCGCTCCAGCCTTCGCGTCGTTCGCACCTCGAAGCCCGCGCGCGCCGAGCTGAGGATGTCTCTCCGCTGCGCGCCGTCGTCCAGGATGAAGAGCACGTGGTAGTAGGCGGCGGGGGAGCCGCTCGCGTGCTCCGTGTAGTCGATCCGCTGCGGATACAGCTGCACCCACTCCCCGCCGTCGGGCACGTCCTCGAAGTACGAGACGCGCATCTGGTTTCCGAAGGTGTCTTCCACCCGCTCGAGGTTCCAGCGGAAGATCCCGGCGTCGCCCGACGGGTCTGCCAGGCGCGCGCCCTCGCTCTCGCCATAGACGTACCGGGTGCCGTTCTTGTCCGTGACCACCCAGTGATAGCTTTGGGGATCGGCCCCGAGGCGTTCGATGCGATCGAACGCGCCCTCGACGCGCCGTTCATACCGGCCCGGCTGATCGGGGATGGCCCGGAGCATCTGGCCGTCGAGCGCGTAGAGCTCGTCGCCCGTGGTGCGCGGGACGCCGAAGCGGGTGTCGATCTCGATCGCGGAGATACGCAGGTCCCAGCCCACGCCGAGCCAGCCATTGCTCAGCTCGCTCTCGTACGTGACGGCGAGCTCCGGCTCGAGGCCGTGCCGGCCCGGTGGCACCTCGATCGGATACGTCAGCTGCGCCGTGCCCCGGCTGTTCGCCTCGGGCGGCTCGATGAACGACACGCCGGCCGAGGGGCTCGCGAGCTCGATCCCCTTCATGGCGTTGGGGTCGAACGACTGCGCCCCCGGCTGGTCCGGCATGGCGATCGTCGCGTTGACGAAGTCGGTGAAGTGGTCTGTCAGACTCGTGAGCTCGCGGGTGCGGCCCTCGTCGGCGCGCCCGAGCTTGGTCCACTGCTTCGCCGTCTCATCGAAGTAGAAGCCGAAGACGTCCCTCGCGCCGGCGCCCTCCGGGAGGCGCTCGCCGTCGATGGGGAGCGTCAGCTTCACCGGCTTCTTGAACCTGAGGCCGTGCGGGCCGAAGCGGAACGCGCGGTCCTCGGGCGTCACGTTGCGCATCGCGCGCCCCATCGGCTGCACCTGGACGGGCATCAGCGGCCGGATCGTGATGCGCGTCGTCTCCGCCAGCGCTCCCGGCGGGACCTCGATCGTGGCGCCCGCGAACGAGAGCACGCCGCCCTGCTCCGGGCTCACCACCGCGCCGTACGGGGCGCCCTCATCCACGACGAGCCCGCCCGGCGGCGCGCTCGCCGCGGCGCTTTCGGTGCACGGGCCGAGCTCCACCGCTCGACCGAGGCGCGTGCCGTCCTCGAGCCGCGCCTCGAGGTGCGCCCTCCACGCTCGATGACGGGCGCCTTCGGGCTCTTTCAGGGTGAGCTCGAAGCTGCCGTCGTCCCCTAGCTCCACGGGCGTTGTATCGGCGAAGAGCCGCGCTCGCGGCGTGCTTTCGCCGGGGAGGTCGAGGAAACCGCGCACGTATGCTCTCCCGTCGGTGCACTCGCCGTGCAATGGCGTGCTCAGCGCGATCCTCGGGGAGCGGGACGGGATGAGGCTGGCCGCCACGGCGACGTCCGATACCTCGGCGCGGCTGCCCTTCGCCGGCCGGATTTGCACCGAGGCCGTCTCCGGCCAGATCGATTGAACCGGGAGGTCGAGGCGATGCCAGCCCGGCGAGAGGTCCTTCAGGTCGAAGCGCAACCCGTTCGCCCCCGCGCCTGGCGCGATCTCGATCTCCCCGGCGCCCGCGGCCGTCAGCTGGAACAGGAGCGCGTGCGGGGCCACGCGTGCGCCGAAATCGATGCGGAGCGGCTCATCGCGACGCGCGCGCTCGCCCCCGGCGGAGCGCATGGCGGCGCGCGCCTCGTGCACGCCGGCGTGCGGGATCCCGATCACCCGGAGCGCGCTCACGGTGAATCCTTGCTCGATGTCCGCCTGAGGCCGGAATCGCACGACGTTATCGCCGCGCCTCAGCCACGCGGGCGCGATCTCCTCGACCTGAAGCCCTCCCGTCGCGGGCGCTTCCGCCCGGAAGCCGCCGCGCGGCGCTGCGCCGTTCAGCCGCCGGCTCACGCTCGACCAGTGCCCGCGCCCCTCGAGCTCGTAGACGAGGAACGCGCGCGCGAGCGCCCGTGGATCGGTGTCCAGGTGAAATGTCAGCGACTGCTCGCCGCCCGTGCGCGTCACCGCCGCCCGCTCGGACATCGCCGGGAACTGGGTTGCGCCCGCCAGCTTCCCCGCGAGCACGCGATCGGCCAGCTCCACCTCCGCCAGGCTGCGCGTGGGCGCGCCGGCGGTCCAGAACACGAGCTCCTGCGGCCCGCGCTCGCCCGAAGGGAGCCACTCGAGCACGAGTCGCTGCGCCGTGATGGCCATCGGAAAGCGTGTCCAGCGCTCGCCCGTGTCGTGGAGCGGTACGTCGACCAGGCCGGACACCGCCTGAAGCTCGGCGCCATGCTCCACATAGACCGTGAGCGCGCCATCGATGCGCCCGTACAGCGCGAGCGCTTCGAGCGCGGTCGGCTGCGGGAACGAGACGCGGACCCGCATCACCTCCCCGGTCTCGCTGTGGAGCCCCGTGTCAGCGCGGCCGTCGAACAGGACCCATGGATCCGCACCCTGGCCCGCGCCGGCTGCGCGAACATCCGCCGGAAGGGCGGCGATCGGGACCACGGCGCGGTTCTCGGGATCCTCGGAGGCCTCGCCTGGCGTCGCGAGGGCGAGGGTGGCAGCGTCGCCGGCGAGCGCAGCTGCCATCTCAGCGCCAGCGCGAGCGCCGCCGAGCCGCGCGCGAAGGGGCTCGCCCATCCGACGCAACGTCAGCGCTTGAGCCCACGCGCCGAGCGGCGCGCTCACCGCCACGAGCACGAGAACGCAGCTCGCGCACCACCGCCACAGCCATTTCATCTGACCGGATGCCATTGCTCCCCTCCGCGGCGGCGAGGGAAGCAATCGAGAAAGTAAATAGCAATGACAAAATCTTGTCAGCGCGAGGCAGCGCCATGAGCACGCCCTCATCGCCCGATCCGCAGCACGATTTCCGCGCCTCCTCCCTCGTGCCTCCACCGGGCGACCGGATTCGGTCTACTCAACCGCCGGCAACTCGGATAGCGTGCCATCATCCGGCAATAACCCGCAGCTCGCTTCTCTTGGCCGCCGGTGCCTCACGGGGCGAGCGAACCACGCCATTTACGGAGGGGACCTTGCGCAATCTCACGATAGGAGACCTGAAGCTCGCGCTGCGCGACCTGCTCGACGAGAGGGTCGAGGAGCTGCGGCTCTCGGCCACGGGCAGGCTGTACGAGCCGCGGCTCCGGGCGAGGCAGAAGGAGATCGAGGCGATCCCCGAGGCCGCGGGCACGCAGGCGCCGCTCGCCCGGGAGCTCTCGGAGGCGGACGTCCGGCACGACGGAATTGGGGCGGCGATCTTCTTCCTCTGCAAGGCCGTCGAGGCGCATCCCTCGGTGGCGCCGGAGGTGAAGGCGGCGGCGGCCGGAGCGCAGCAGGCGTTCGTGCCGAGGCTCGACGTGCTGCGCGCGCCGTATGCGGACGAGGCGTCGGCGGCGCTCGACAACCGGCCCGAGCTGACCCGGCTCAAGGCGGAGCTGAAGGCCGTGGCCACGCCGGGTGGGGGGAGCCTGCACGAGTGGGTCAAGGCGTTCGTCAGCGCCGGGGACGAGATCGACAAGCTGCTGCGCAGGCGCGCGACGCTGCTCGCGACCGGGGAGAACGCCGCGGCGACCGGGCCGCTCCGGGGCGCGGTGGTGGGGCTGCTGGGGCGGTTCAGGGAGGCGCTGAGGGACGAGATCCAGGAAGAGGGCAGCAAGCTGCCGGCGGACCATGAGGCGCGGCTGTTCGCGTACGTCGACAAGCTGAACGCCGACCGGGAGCGGGCGGCACGGGCGCGGGCGGCGCCAGCGGCGGGTGGTCCTGCGGCGCCCGGCGAGCCCGCGGCGCCGGTTGAGCCGGCGCCGGCGGAGCCGGTCGTGGTCAACGATCCGGAATTGTAACAAGCATCACATATACGATATGGGCGGGGCCTGCGCGGCAGACACCTGCCCATGTCCCGACATGCCCGCCGCTTGCCCGGTGAGGCACCCGCCCATGTCCGACATGCCCGTCGCCTGCTCGGCCGGGCGCCCTCCCATGTCTCGACATGCCCGCCGCTCGCCCGGCGAGGCCCCGCCCATGTCCCGACATGCCCGTCGCTTGCTCGGCCGGGCGCCCTCCCATATCTCGACATGCCGCCCGTCTGCTCGGCCAGGCGCCCTCCCATGTTTCGACATGCCCGTCCATCTTCACGGCCAGGTACTTGTCCATGTCCGCACATCCCCGCAGCTTGCAATCGGCGGGGATCGCGACTCGTACAAATCCATGAAAGGTCGTGTCTCACAATCGAAGAGGTACCGTGTCCGAGGTGGCGACCGCCGTCACCTGAGACTGGATGAGGTCGAGTTGTGCGCTGAACGCTTCCTACATCGTTGGTTTTTCCTACGCCTCAGGCTGGGAGCTTTCGACCAATGGCCGTGCAGGGCCATGGGGAGTTCTGCCGGGACGCGCTGGTAACGAGCCGGCACAAGCAACCCGCGGCAAGCCGGGCGTCGCGTGGCGCATGAAATGAACTGCCCGAAGCGTGGCGGCGCTATGGGATGCAAACGTTGGGGAGCACACGCACGCTGTCGTCGCCACCGTTCGCGACGGCAAGGTCGGGCTTGCCATCGCCGTTCAGATCCGCAGCCGCAACCGAGTTAGGGGCAGCACCCGTTGGGTAGTCGAGCTTGGGGTCGAAGGTACCGTCGCCGTCGTTGAGCAGCACGCTCACGCTGGCGTGGTCGCGGTTCGCGACGGCGAGGTCTGGCTTACTGTCGCCGTTCAGGTCCGCGGCCGCAACCGAGACAGGACGATCGCCCGCAAGGTAGTCGACCTTGGGCGCGAAGTTGCCGCCGCCGTCGTTGAGCAGCACGCTCACGGTGCCGCTGTCGGAGTTCGCGACGGCGAGGTCGGACTTGCCGTCGCCGTTCAGGTCCGCGGCCGTAACCGAGACAGGACGATCGCCCGTTGGGTAGTCGACCTTGGGGGCGAAGGTGCCGTCGCCGTGGTTGAGCACCACGTTCACGCTGTCGCCGAAGCCGTTCGCGACGGCGAGGTCGGGCTTGCCGTCGCCGTTCAGGTCCGCGGCCGCAACCGAGACAGGACGATCGCCCGTGGGGTAGTCCACCTTGGGGGCGAAGGTGCCGTCGCCGTCGTTGAGCAGCACGCTCACGCTGGCGCTATTATAGTTCGCGACGGCGAGGTCAGGCTTGCCGTCGCCGTTCAGGTCCGCGGCCGCAACCGAGGAAGGGCCGTTGCTTGTTGGGTAGTCGAGTTTGGGTGCGAAGGTGCCGTTGCCGTTGTTGAGCAGCACGCTCACGGTGGCGCTAGTATAGTTCGCGACGGCGAGGTCGGGCTTGCCGTCGCCGTTCAGGTCCGCGGCCGCAACCGAGGCGGGATCGACACCCACAGGGAAGGCCGGCGTTTCGGCAAACCCAGGTCTCTCACAGATGCAACTTCCATTACCGCAGCTCTCTCCCGACCCACAAATCACGGGATCGCTGGTCTTGCACGCAGCGGTGGTTGGATCGCAACCAACGCAGGGATCGCAGACAGGACCGTTGCGCTGCCAACTCCCGTTCATGTCGCAGTACTGTGGAATGTCTCCCGAGCACTTCAAGTCCCCCGGCGCACAGGTCTGCACGCAGTCACCGCCCGAGCAATGAAACCATTGAGTCGAATCGCACGGATCACGGATGCGTTCCCATCGCCCATTCTCGTCGCACGCTTGGGGCGTGAGGCCCTGACACCGCTTACCCCCAGGAGCGCAATCACCCGTGCACACGCCGTCGATGCACGTCTGACCAACGCACGGACCCTCTCGGGCGTCCTGCCATTCCCCCGCTGTGCAGATCTGGGGCTGCTGGCCGCTGCACTGCCTGGCGCCATCGTCGCACACGGGGACGCACTCGCCGCCCCAGCATCTCTGACTAGCGCACGGGTCCGCTGACACGTTCCGCCATTGTCCCGACGTGCAGACCTGGGGCCAATCGCCCTTGCACTGCCTGGCTCATTCGTCACACACGGCGAACTTGAACTCGCCGACACCCAGCACACCGTTGCACGCCCACAGGACGAAGCTGACGAGAACCGCTCCCAGCACCCGGACACCGCTCGAGACCCCTCCTTTCTTCGACTGGCCCATCAGAACCTTCCTCTCACCTCGAAGCTCCCAAGCCCCACTCCCGCGCTCACGCTCGACCCTGCGCGCCGTTCACCGTCCCCGGGCCGCGTTAGCAGCAATACGGCCGTCCCTGCCGCCACCCCCAGCCCGCCCGCTACCAGGCCGACGGTAGCCGCCGTTCCCAGGGTAGCTGCAGCGCGCTGATTCCCTGCCTCGGTGGAGGGGCACTGTTTGTTCGGGCAACGGGCGTCAAGCTCATTGACCTTGTCGAGCGCCAGCCCTCCGGTCACGGCAAACACTCCGAGCCCCGCCACCCCCACGCTATAGGCCAATCCGACGCCGATCTTCCTGTTCCTTGCGGCGCGTGCCGCGGCGTGCGCCGCGGCCGCGAGGTCCGGCTGCCGCTCAAGCAATACGGCCAGCTCCCGCTGCTTGCGCCGCTCGAGCTGCACCGTTTGCTTCGCCGGGAAGAACCCACCCGCGTTCACCTCGATCACATGCTCCCCCAGCGGGAGCCGCCCCTCCCACGGCGCTATACCGACCACCCGCGCATCGATCCTCACCGTGGCCCCCGCCGGCGTTGATTCGACCCGCAGCGACGCATCTTGCTCCTCCGCCCCCAGAACCACCCGGGTCTCCTCGTACAGCCTCACCGACGCCGCCGCGACGCTCGATACCACCTTCGCCCCCTCCGTTGCTGCCGTCGCGGGCGCCTCGCACGCGGCCAGCGCCTCCACCCCCATGAACCCGTGCAATCGCACCTTGTGCTCGCCGAGGTCCACCAGCCCCTGCCAGGGCGTCACCCCGACATCTTTGCCGTCCAGCTCCACGCGAAGCACCCAGTTGTGCTTCTCGTTCACCACGAGCCGCCCTTTCCTCGACGCCGCCACGAGCTGCGCGACGTTCTCCTGTCCGGCCTTGACCTCCAAGGTCATCTTTAGCGGCTCGAACCCTTCTTTCTCCACGCGGACGGCCCGTCTGCCCGCGCTCACCCGCAGCGGCTTCTCCAGGGGCAGCTTGCCGCGCAGGCGATCGTCGACGAACAGCGACGCTCCGGCCGGCGCATCTCCCGCCACCACCAGCGTCCCCACGAGGCCCGAGAGCTCCGCCATGTCCGCCGCCACCATCGCCTCTATCTTCGCCGGCAGCTTCGGGTACTCGCGGCGCATCTCCTCGTACTGCTCCAGCGCGTCGTCGTACTGGCCGAGCTGCTTGAGGCACGAGGCGATGTAGCCCATCGTGTTCCGATTCTTCTTGAGCCAGAGCGATCTGCGAAACGCCTCCAGCGCCTCGCGGTACTCCCGCATGTCGAAGCGCGCGACGCCCTCTTCGAAGTGCGCGCGAGCCTCGGCCTCCTCGCTGGAGACAGCCGCCTGCGGTGCCTTTCCCGGCGGCGCAGGGGGCGCCGCCCTCGCGCCGGCGTCAAACAGCATCAGCGCGAGGATCCAGCCAGCCAGCGTTCTCGAATGAAGTGGACGCACCAATCCTTCCCTCCTCCCGATCATCCCGCCGTCACGACACCCGTCACATCATCCGTCGTCGAAGCCGCCGAAGCGCGCCGGTCTCTTCGGCGCCTTCGGGGCCGGCCTCGGCGGCAGGGCCTCGTTCAGGTCAATCACGGGCGGGGAGGGCTGGTTCTCCTGAATCAGCACCGGCTTCTCCGCCGCCTTGGCGCCCTTCCACACACGCACCCAGCGCTGGTCGCCGACCTTGCCGACGATATCGATCGCCCCATCCCGACGATAGGCCGTCTGGCCGTCCACCTCCACCAGGGCGTCACCCGGAACCACGAGGAGGGGCACCCGGCGCTCGACCGGCCCGAGGACGGCCATCCCGGTGCGAGCCGCCGCCCTGGGCACCGCGACCTCGGCCGCGCTCGACACCGCCGGCACGCCGCCGTCGCCGTCCGGCGCGCCACCGTCGGCGCCCGACAACGGTCGTTCGCAAGCGACAAGGCACATCGCCGCCGCCGCGACGATCGCCCCCCCGCGCTGCACGCGCCCCCCGCTCCTCCCGCTCATGGCCCCTCCTGCCCCCTCCCCAAGAACGGTGTCCTCGAATGCTCGCGCTCGCACGCCGCATACCGCTCCGACGCTCTGTCCGGCGCCTCGCCGAGATGGAGCACCCGCAAGCTCGCGGGAAGGCAATCCACATTGCTCGACAGGAGTCCCCGCCGGAGCTCGTCGGCGTCGATCGTGAAGGTGCGGGTCGTGTTGTCGGCCGCGACCGTGAAGAGCCGCTTCCCGCCGTCGAGGAAGGCCATCGCGAGGATCGCCGCCTGCGTGTCGAGCAGGACAGGATCGCTCATCCCGGGGCGCTCCCACGCCGCGCGGCTCCACAGGAGGACGTCGCCCTGCCGCAACGAGACGGCGATCCGGTCGCCGCCAGGGCTCCAGATCGCCTGGAGGACCGCGACGCCCCGATCGAGGGACGCCGCGACCGCGCCGCTCCGCGCGTCCCAGACCTGGACGGTGCCGTCCTCGGAGCCGGTGGCGATCCAGGCCCCGTCGGGGCTCCACGTCGCGCTGTACACGGCGCCCCCGTGGCCCTTGAAGGCCACGATCTCCTGGGCGGCCGACGCCAGCCACACGCGCGCCGTGTGATCCATGGATGTGGTGACGATGCGCTGCGCGTCCGGGCTCCACGCGGCCGAGGTGAGACCGTCGGTGTGCCCGGACAGCACCCGTGCGCCCCCCCACGCGCCGTTCACGGAGACGATGCGCGCGGTCCGGTCGTCCGATACCGTGACGAGGAGCGTTCCACCCGGGCTCCACGCGGCGGCGCGCACTGCAGCCGTATGGCCCAGGATCGACACGGGATCTCCCGTGCCGTCCACGCGGACGATGCGCGTCACCCCGTCGAAGCCAGCCGCGGCGAGGCGCGCGCCGTCAGGGCTCAACGCCGCGCCAGCGATCCATGCGCTCTGCTGCGCGAGCACGACGCGCTCTCCGGTGCCGTCGGCGCGCCACACGCGCGCGGCGCGGTCGTCGTACGCGGAGGCGACGAGCTCGGCGCCGCGGCCGACAAACGCAGAATGGTAGAACGCAGGGCGCTCGCGCGGCAACAATTCAAGCATCGTCGGGCGCCAGATCCGCACCGTGCTGTCCCGCGAAGGGACCCCGACCTGCGGCGCCGCGGCCGTGAGCACGCGCGCTCCATCCGGGCTCCACGCGGCCGACAACACAGGAGCATCGTGCCCGGCGAGGACGAGATCCTTGCCCCCCTCCGACGGCCAGAGGCGCGCGGTGTGATCGAGCGAGGCCGTGGCGACATACCTGCCGTCCGGCCGGAAGGCCACGAAGGTGACGGCGCGGCCGTGGCCCGCGAGGACGATCGGCTCTCCGGCGCCGTCGGCTCTCCAGATCCGGGCCGTCTTGTCGGCCGACGCGGTGGCGACGCGCGCGCCGTCCCGGCTCCACGCGGCGAAGAGGACGCTGCCCTGGTGGCCCTCGAGAACCACCGGTTTCCCCTTGCCCGAAGCGTCGAAGATCCGGGCCGTGCCGTCGCTCCACGCGGTCAGGACGCGGGTCCCATCCGGGCTCGGCACGGCAAACAGAGCACTGGCCTCCGGCCCTCTCAAGATCACCGGCTTCCCGGCACCGTCGGGCGCCCAGACGCGCGCTGTCCCGTCGTCCGACGCGGTGAGCACGCGCGCCCCGTCATCGAAGAAGACAGCCGCGTTCAACGCTCCCGCGTGGCCCCTCAGCTCGACCACACCGCCGCCGTCGACGCCGTGGATGCGCGCAACATGGTCGGCCGAGGCGGTCACGACGCGGCCTCCGTCGGGGCTCCACGCAGCGCGGCGCACAGGCCCGCCCCCAGCATCGAGCACCGCGATCAGGTTGCCGCCGGCGCCCCAGAGGCGCGCTGTCCCGTCCTCCGAGGCGGTGAGCACGCGCTTGTCGTCGGGGCTGAACGCGAGCGTGTTGATCGGCCCCCCATGCCCGGTGAACACGACAGGATCGCCTGTTCCGCCGGCGTTCCAGAGCCTCGCCGTCCCGTCGTCGGACGCGGACAGGACCCACTGGCCATCATGGCTCCACACGGCCGCGCGGAGCGGCTGCTCGTGACCACGGAGCGTGACGAAGAGCGCGTTCTGGCCGAGCGCGTCGCTCGCCAGCGCGATCCAGCCGCGCGCTGTCTCGGGCCTCTTCACCTCCGGCAAGAGCTTGATGCCCCACGCCATCTGACCGCCGTTCTTGAGCTCGCGAAAGCCCGCGAGAAGGCGCGCGTCGGAGGCCTCGATCTCCTTGTTCCTGGCGTTCGCCTCGGCCGCCTGGGCGTCGCTCATCGCGGCCTGGGCCCTCGCCCGCTGGCCGTAGGCATAGAGGACCAGCACCACGGCGCCGGCGGCCACCGCGACCGCCACGAAGGCCACGGTCGCGAAGAAGCGCCGCTGCGCGCGCGCCTTCCGGAGCCGCCTCTCCGCCTCGCTGCGCTCGCGCGCGAGCTCCCTCACCTGCTCCTCTTCGCGGCGGCGCTGCGCTTCCTCGAGCTCACGCTGCTGCCGCGCCTCGGACACCCTGCGCGCCAGCCAGTCGTGGCCGATCTCGAAATACCGGCTGCCCTGGTGCTCCTCGGCGTGGAGAATCGCGGCACCCTCGAGCGCCTTGAGGATCGGGCCGAGCTCCGCGGCCGGAAAGAGCCGGAGCAGCTCCTTCTCGGTGCGCAGCGTGCGGCTGCCGTCCGCCGTGACGAGGTGATCTTCTAAAAGGCGCCGCGCCGCCGCGCTGAGCGCGCCGAGATCGTCGAGCGTCGCCTCCAGATATCGACGCAGGATCGGCTCAGCCTCGACGGCCTCCTGTTGCGCGGCGTCGCCGCCCTGCGCCCGCTGCTGGAACAGCGCCCGGCAGACGATCTGCGCGTATGCGGCCTGCGCCTCGGCCTCGTCCGACTCGGCCTGACCGGGCATGCGCACCTGCAGCAGGAGCGTGCGCATCGGCTCGAGCTCCCAGGTCTGCGGCGGCTGTCCGCCGGCCGCGGCCTTGCAAACCGCCTCGGAGAGCTCGGCCACGGTGAGCGGACCGACCCGGAAGCCGTGGCTCAACAGCCGGCGGTGCTCGCGCAGCCGATCGCGGAAGCGGCCCAGGTAATCCTCGCGGAGCAACAGCACCGCGCGCAGGCCGCGGAGCGGCGTGTCCACGAGGCGATTCAAGGCGGCGAAGAACGCCTCCACCTCGGTCGTGCTCCGGCTCGGGTAAAGGAGCTGCTCGATCTGATCGAGGTACAGGAGCACGATCCGGGGCGACTTGCGCCCGGCGCGCTGCGCGGCCGACAGCAAGGCCTCTTCGGCCGGCAGGTCGGCCGGCCGCTCGCCGAACGAGAGCGCGGTGTAGACCGCGTCCGCGAGCCATTGTGTGGGCTCCTTGTTCTCGGGCCAGGCGTCGATCCGCACGACGCGGATGCGCTGCGTGTCGACGAGCGACGGGATCACCGACGCTTGCATGAGCGATGATTTGCCCGCGCCGGACGGCCCGTAGACGGTCACGCAGCGGTTGGCGAGGACGCTCGCCTCGAGGCGGTACGAGAGCTCTTCGCGGCCGTGGAATCGCTCCCGATCGGCGGCGCGGTACGGCTGCGGGCCGGGAAAGGGGTTCGGTGCGGTGAAGATGCCGGTGCGCTCCGCGTCCGCGCCCGAGGGCCGGCCGATGCTGGGCACGGCCAGGCTGCTGGGCGCTTCGTCCGCCGACGCTTCGTCCGCCGGCGCGCCTTCCGGCGGCGTGCTCTCGCTCATGGCCCCTCGTCGGGGGAAAACGCATCGAGCTGCGGTACGAGCTCTGGATCCTCGATGACCGAGGCGATGCGCCCGCCGCCCGGGAGGCCGCAGCCGCCCTCCCAGATCTCGGGCTCGCTGGGGTCGGTGTCCGGCGTCAAGATCGCCAGGCTGTCGCTCGGCGGCTGCCGTTGATCGTAGAGCCAGCGCAGCAGCATGCGATGGCGAAAGTCGAGCGCCGAGAGCCCGACGAAGAGGCCTGGCAGAACGCGCGGCCGCGCGAGCAGCTCCTCCATCCACACCGGCGGGTCGAACCCGATGGCCCCGAGGAGACCGTGGATGTGATCGTCCTCGGTGAGCACCGGGTGGGAGAAGATGGGGCGGGGGCCGGCCGAGTATCCCCCGTAAAGGCGCAGGATCACGATATCGCTGTCGAGGTCGAACCGCTTCGGCAGGACGGGCTCCATCTTCCACGCGGCGGCGCCGGCGGCGCGCTTCACCACGAGCGGCTTGCCGCTCGCGCCCAGCAGCGAGGGCTGGATGGCGAACACGCTCCGCTCCGGGTGCGTTTCGGCGATGGCGCGCTCCATGTGCGGCCGCCAGAGGAGGGTCATGTGGACGCCGGGGCCGACGAAGCGCGCGAGCGCCCGGGCGAGCGGCGGGGTCGGCACCTCGAGGGAGGTCGTGAGCGCTTGCTGGAAGAGCACGTGCAAGCTCTCCTGCCCGAACTTGAGCGCGCACCGCTGCGTGAGCGCGCTCAGCGAGAGGGCCTCGGGGGCGGTGTCGCCGCTCTCCTTCATGAACGAGAGGAGCTCGGTCCTCAGGGCGGCGCGGTCCTCCTCGAGATCGCCGAGCACCATCGTGAACGGCGTCTCGAGCAGGCTTTGCAGCGCGGGCGAGAGGCCCCGCGAGCTGCGCCGCGATCGCTGTTTGGAGACGCGCCGATCGCTGAAGTCGAAGATGGCCGAGCCGGTGCCGCGCAGGAAGAGGACGGGAGAGAACGCCTCGGCGCTCTGGGCGAGCAGCGTCCTGCGCGCGGCGGCCACGCTGGCGCCGATGTCGCCGAGGCCGCGCTCCGAGCCGGTGAGCGACCGGTAGACCTCGGACGAGCAGAGGCGCGCCACGTCCGCCTTCACCGGCCAGAGGTGGGCCACCACCGCGTCGGCGCCGGCGCTCGCGAGGATCTCGGCGGCGCTGCCGAAGGCGCCTGCCTTGGCGCCCTCGCACGCCTCGAGGATCACGAGGCGCAGCTCCTCGGAGAAGCTCGCGGAGAGCTCGCGCCCCAGGGCCTCGGCGGTGATCCATACCTCCTCGCCGTCCTCGTCGTCGGCCACGCGCAGTACTGGCTTGCCGGAGAGATCCACGCCGCCGTGGCCGAGCCAGTGCAGCACGTGCGGGGTCTTTCCGCGCCGCAGCCGGTCGAAGAGGGCTTGAGCGCCGATGTGCGGGCCGGCGATCGGATCCAGCCACTCCACCTCACCGGCTTCGATGGATGACGCGAGGGCCTCTTTGAGAACGACGAGGCTCCGCTCGTCCCTGCCGGGCGCGATCGCCAGCACGCGAACGGCGCCGAGGACGTCGCGCGGCTCCCAGGGGTCGGGCGACGTCACGCCGCGCGCCAGGAGGATCTTCGGGTCGGTCCCGAGGAAGCCTTCCGTCGTGCCCGGCCGGCAAACGGCCTCCCAGGGGATCCCGAGGAGCGCGCGGTCGCGCAGGAAGAGCCGCACGAGGAGCGGGGTGTCTTTCGATGCCTCGCGGAGCCTCGCCAGCACGTCGCGGAGGTCGTCCTTGAGCAATTCGCCGTAGAGCGCCTGGGCTTCCTTGACGACGGCGGGATCGAGCGCCCGGCCGCCGCGAACCGCCCTGCCGACCTTGCTGGCGAGGCTTTGCAGCGCATCCATGCCCAGCTCGGGCGAAAGCGTGTGCGCCGGAGGGCGCTCTCCGCGGCTCCCGCGCGCGCTCACGCGCACGCCCTGCGCGCCGGCGTCGACCTCGATCTCGATCCACATGGGTTACTCAAATAGAGAGGTGCAGGATAGTGGATGAACATCGTACCCGCGGCGGCCGTGACCCTGTCAAGAACATGACGGCGCGGCGTGACCGCGCGAGGCGGCGGAGCCGCGTGGGCGCGAGCGGTTACGCCGGCCAGAGGATTGCGTCGCACGTCAAAAGGCCAAACCGGACGGACGCTTCAGCGAATTCGCGGTCCGCTTGACGGGCTTCGAGCCGCCTCGTCTACTGGGCGGCTTCCGGGGTAAGAGGAATGATCATGCGTCGCTTTCCTGCAAGAGTCATGGCTGGATGGATCCTCGCGCTGGCGCTCCTCGGCGCAAAGGCGGGGGCGGAGCCGCCGGAGGATACGGCTCAGTCCGACATGTCCGGCGACGAGGCCGCCGCCCGCGCCCACTTCGAGAAGGGCGTGGCGCGCTTCGACAAGCGGGAGTACCGCGAGGCGCTCGAGGAGTTCCGCAAGTCGCTCGGGCACAAGAAGACCCGCAATGCAATGGGTTACGTGGCCTCGTGCCTCAAGCAGCTCGGGCAGTACGACGACGCGCTGGAGCAATACGAGACGATGCGCCGCGAGTACCCGAAGCTTCCTCCCAGGACGGAAGCGATGGTGGCGGCGGACATGGCGGAGCTCGCGGGCCTCGTGGGGACGCTGGTGTTGAGGGGCGACGTGCCGGCGGGGGCGTCGCTGCTCGTCGACGATCGCTTCCGGGGCAGGCTGCCGCTGGACAAGCCGCTGCGGCTGAGCGTGGGGAGCCGGGCGGTGCGCGTGGAGAAGGAGGGGTTCGCGCCGATCACGAGGACGGTGGAGGTCCAGGGTGGAAGAGAGAACGTGGTCGAGCTCGTGGCGAAGTCGAGGAAGGGGCGGCTCCGGGTGAGCGAGAGGCACAACTGGCCGCTGGCGATCGAGATCGACGGGAAGGCGACGGGGGCGGTGACGCCGTGGGAGGGGCTCCTGGATCCCGGAGAGCACACGGTGAGGCTGCGCGGGTTTCTGGACGAGGAGGCGCTGCTTGCGTGCGAGGTGCCCGGGGCAAAGCCCGGAGAGAAGCGGGAGGCGGCGCGACAAGGCGCGAAGATGGAGTCGGGGGTGGAGACGGTGAGCGTGCGGCTGTACGACGTGGCCGAGGTGATGCTCGGGGCGGAGGACCGGGACGCTTCGTTGAAGGTCGAGTCCGTGCCCAGGGGAGCGACGCTGTGGATCGATGGCAAGGAGGCGGGGCAGACGCCGTGGGAGGGGCGCCTACCGCTGGGGGATCACAGGATCGATGTCCGGGCGGAGGGGTACATCGGAGTAAGACAAGACGTGAAGCTCGAGCGGCGCAAGCAGCGGGAGGTGACCGTGGCGCTGGACAGGGTGCCGCAGGAGCCGGGGTTCTGGACGGCGGAGTTCTGGACGGCGAGGAAGGTGGGGGCGACGGCCGCCTACGGGGCGGGCGTGCTGGGGCTGGGGGTGTTCGCTGTGAGCGGCGCGCTGGCATTGAACACGAGCGCCGACCTGAAAGAAGCGTGCCCGGGTGGCCTCTGTCCGCGCGACAGGGCCGGGCAGAAGGAGCGAGCGCATGCGCTCGGGGTCACGGCGCTCGCCGGGCTGATCGCGGGAGGAGCCGGAGCCGTCACCGGGACGGTCGTGCTGCTCACGGTTCACCCCAAAGGAGAGGAGCGGCGGGTGCGAACGGCAGCGACGGCGTGGAAGGTGGGCCTCGGGCCTCTCGGATTTTCGGTGGGGGGGAGCTTCTGATGGGCGCGGCGAAGAGCAGGATCGCGAAGGTTTTGGCGGCGCTGGTGGTGCTCTTGTTCTGGAGTGTTTGTGGTTTGAGCTGCGATGGATTGCTGGGGATCGACAATCTCGAGATCGCGTGCTCCCCCAATGACTTGAAGTGCGACGGGATAACGCCCTTGAGATGCAATACCGGCGGCGTGTGGGAGAGCCAGCCAGCGTGCGAAGAAGGATGTCAGTACGGGAGGTGCACCTGTACATCGAGCGAGAAAGGGTGCTCGGCGAGCCAGCAGACCTGCGTGGCGGGCCTGTGTGAGGGAGTCTGCGGTCCCGGGGACAAGCACTGCGATGGCCAGCAGCCACAGCGCTGCGACGCGTCGGGGAGCTGGCAGGACGCGCCAGGGGGCTTGTGCGTGGACCAGACGTGCAAGGACGGCGAGTGCGTGGGCCATTGCGCGCCGGGGAAGCGGTGCATGGGGCTGACACCCGAGGTATGCAACGACAATGGGCAATGGGAGCCGGGAAAGACATGCGACTCGTACTCCGGATTTCATTGCTCAGGCGGTGACTGCGTACAGACGTGCACACCGGGAGACTTCCAGTGTTCCGGGAATATCCCGCTGGTCTGCGATGCGAATGGGAGCTGGCAGAACAACGGCCCTGTCTGCGATCCCTGTGTCGGCTGTGACCCAACCACCGCTGCATGCAAGACCAGCGACCCCGTGATTTGTGATTTGGGAGAGAGCTGCGGCAACGGAACCTGTATCTGTGGGAAGCCCGGGTTCGGCGGCAAGCTGTCTTTTTCTGTCGGTGATTCGCCTTTCTTGGTGGTGGCCGCGGACCTGAATGGCGACGGAAAGCACGACCTCGCCGTCGCGGACTCCAACGGCGACAGCGTGAGCGTGCTGCTCAACCACGGCGACGGCACC
This sequence comes from Sorangium sp. So ce836, assembly GCF_028553905.1. Taxonomy (NCBI): domain Bacteria; kingdom Pseudomonadati; phylum Myxococcota; order Polyangiales; family Polyangiaceae; genus Sorangium; species Sorangium sp. So ce836. Next base: position 11,350,651 of record NZ_CP102233.1, read on the forward strand.
TTCGCTCCCAAGGTCGACTACCTCACGGGCGCTAGGCCCGTCTCGGTTGCTGCCGCGGACCTGAACGGTGACGGCACGCACGACCTCGCCGTCGCGAACTCCAACGGCGGCAGCGTGAGCGTGCTGCTCAACCACGGTGACGGCACATTCGCCCCCAAGCTCGACTACCCCGCGGGCACCGGGACCAGTTCAGTTGCGGCCGAGGACCTGAACGGTGACGGAAAGCACGACCTCGCCGTCGCGAAAGCTGGCAGCGTGAGCGTGCTGCTCAACAACGGCGACGGCACATTCGCCCCCAAGCTCGACTACTCCTCGGGCACTATGCCCATCTCGGTTGCGGCCGCGGATCTGAACGGCGACGGAAAGCACGACCTCGCCGTCGCGAATTCCGACAGCAACACGGTGAGCGTGCTGCTCAACAACGGCGACGGCACCTTTGCCCCCAACGTTGACTACCTCACGGCCGATTTCCCCGCCTCGGTTGCGGCCGCGGACCTGAACGGCGATGCCAAGCCCGACCTCGCCGTCGTGAGCGTCTTCCGCGAGACCTTGAGCGTGCTGCTCAACAACGGCAACGGGACCTTTGTCCAAAAGGTCGACTATCCAATGGGTGGTGCCCCCCGTTCGGTTGCGGCCGCGGACCTGAACGGCGACGGAAAGCACGACCTCATCGTCGCGAACGCTGATAGCGACAGTGTGAGTGTGCTGCGCAACAATGGCGACGGCACATTCGCCCCCAAGCTCGACTACCCTACGGGCAATACGCCAGTCTCGGTTGCGGCCGCGGATCTGAACGGCGACGGCAAGCCCGACCTCGCCGTCGCGAACTTCGACGGCAACAGCGTGAGCGTGCTGCGCAACAATGGCGACGGCACCTTCGACCTGGACTACCCAACAGGCAATGGGCCCATCTCGGTTGTGTCCGCGGACCTGAACAGCGACGGCAAATCCGACCTCGCCGTCGCGAACTCCGACAGCAACACGGTGAGCGTGCTGCTCAACAACGGCGACGGCACCTTCGCCCCCAACCTCGACTACCCCACGGGCACTACGCCCATCTCGGTTGCGGCCGCGGACCTGAACAGCGACGGCAAATCCGACGTCGCCGTCGCGAACTCCGACAGCAACACGGTGAGCGTGCTGCTCAACAACGGCGACGGCACCTTCGCCCCCAAGCTCGACTACCCCACGGGCACTACGCCCATCTCGGTTGTGGCCGCGGACCTGAACAGCGACGGCAAATCCGACCTCGCCGTCGCGAACTCCAACGGCGACAACGTGAGCGTGCTGCTCAACCACGGCGACGGCACCTTCGCCCCCAAGCTCGACTACCTCACGGGCACTAGGCCCGTCTCGGTTGCTGCCGCGGACCTGAACGGCGATAGCAAGCACGACCTCGCCGTCGCGAACTCCGACAGCAACACGGTGAGCATGCTGCTCAACAACGGCGACGGCACCTTCGCCCCCAAGCTCGACTACCCCACGCGTGATCACCCCTTCTCGGTTGCGGCCGCGGACCTGAACGACGACAGCAAGCCCGACCTCGCCATCGCGAACTACGACAGCGGCAGCGTGAGCGTGCTATTCAACAACGGCGACGGCACCTTCGCCCCCTGGCTCGACTACCCCACGGGCAATGTCCCCGTCTCGGTTGCGGCCGCGGACCTGAACGGCGACGGTAAGCACGACCTCGCCGTCGTGAACAATGGTAGCGGCAGCGTGAGCGTACTGCTCAACAACGGCAACGGCACCTTCGCGCCCAAGCTTGACTACCCCACGAGCACGACGCCCGTCTCGGTTGCGGTCGCGGACCTGAACGGCGACGGTAAGCACGACCTCGCCGTCGCGAACTTCGACAGCAACAGCGTGAGCGTTCTACGCAATATCTGCATCCCATAGTGCCGTCACGCTTTGGGAACGCCCCTGGCTCCACTCGACGCGAGGATCGACCCTGCCCCCATGTCCCGATATGTCCGCCCCCTGCCCGTCCCGGCCAGGCCTCCGCCGATGTCCCCACACGCCCGATGCTGCGCCCGCTCCAACGCAGCGTCGCTCGTCACCCCCTCGCGAGCAGCCGCGCGAGCTCCCCGCGCGGCTGCCGCGCCGAGCGCCGGCGAGACCTGCCCCGCCTTCCGGTGCAGGTTGTCCGCGACCCGCATCGTGAAGCGCGCCGGATCCCAGCTGAAGCACCGGTCCTCGAACGCATTTCGGCAGAACCTCGCCGCGAGCTAAGGCGATCCGCTCCGCCGCATCCACGAGCGCCTCCCGCACCTCCGCGCCGAACGGCCGCGCCTCGCGGTAGCCCGCCACCGCGGCGACGAAGACCTCCAGATCGAGGCGCGCTTCGGTCGAGCTCTCTCCGACAGGGATGCACCACGACCGCCATGCGTCGCCGTCGCCCTACCTCGATCGACCGCTGCGCGAGCGCGATCTCTGCGCCTTCGACGAGGACGACGCGTACTCGCAGCCCATCGCGTTGGCGTGCTCCGGCTACCTTGGCGATCTCGGCTCGCTCAGAGCGTTCACAGATGTACTTACGCGCACGGGGCGGCACAACACGGCGCGGTCGTCGGCCTTGTCGCCGACGACACCGATCGTGCGGCGGTGTCCCCATGTGCCAGTGACCGCCTCCCCGGCCGAAGCGCTGTCACCCGGCCGAAGCGCTGTCCACCGGGAGCGGACTTTGCTTTGATGCAGCCCTTCATGTTCCGCCTCGGCACCGTTCGCGCCAAGCTCACCGTCCTCGTCGCGCTCTCTTCGCTCGCGACCCTCGCGGCCCTCCCCGTGCTGTCCTGGGTGATGCACCGGCAGCTCCTCGCGCAGATCAGCGAGCGCGTCCCCCAGGCGATCCGCAACTTCCGCCTCGAGCTCCGGCAGCAGCAGCGCTCCATCTCGACGAGCGCGCGCCAGGCCTCTCGTACGCGCGAGCTGGTCGACGGGCTCCGGCTTCGCGACGACGCGGCCGTGGGGACCGCGCTCGAGGCCGTCATCGCCGCTCATCCCAACGTCGCCATCGCCGCCTTCGACGAGCTCGGCGACCTGGTCGCCGCGCGAGGGCTCGACGCGCCGCCGGCGAGCACGGACGAGGTCCCCGGGCTCGCCGCGGGCCTCTCGAACCTCGACGAGATGGAGGACCTGCGGGACGTGCTCGTCCACGGGTGCGACGGACAGCAAGGCGCGCCGCCCGCGTACATGGTCGCCCAGCGCGCGAGGAGCGACGCCGGAGCGCTGCTCGCCTGCATCCCCATCGACCACACCTACTTCGACGAAGCGGCGGCGAAGCTCGGCGTGGAGATCGCGCTCGTCGATCCGTCGGGCAAGCGGATCACGGGCACGGCACGCTTCCCGACCGGGCTGCTCCACGGCGCCTCCATCGGCGACGAGACCCACCCCACGATCGTCGAGGATGCCAGCTCGCTGTGGGCCCTCTCCCGCTTCGCGCCCCGATCGCTGCGGGGCAAGGCCGGCGATTTCTCGATCGTCATGGCGCTCGACGTGAGCGACGTCCGGAAGATCGTGCGCCAGAACCTGATGCTCGCGGCCGGCGTGCTCACCCTCGCGGCGCTCGTCTCGCTGATCCTCGGCGCGCGCCTCGCGAGCACGATGTCGCGCGCGCTCTCCCGCGTGAACGTCGCCCTCAAGCAGCTCGAGCAACAGCAGTACGTCCACGTGGAGGGGGTGAAGACCGGCGACGAGCTGGAGGACCTCGCGGCCGGCTTCAACTCGATGGTCGACGGCCTCAAGGAGCGCGACAAGCTCCGCAGCACCTTCGGCAAGTACATGACCGAGTCCGTGCTCGAGCACCTGCTCGCCGGCAAAGTTCAGCTCGGCGGCGAGACGCTCACCGTCTCGATCCTCTTCTCCGATATCCGGAGCTTCACGACCATCAGCGAGCGGATGAACGCCCATGAGCTCGTGGGGCTCCTGAACGAGTATTTCACCGAGATGGTGGCCATCATCCTCGACGAGGGCGGGGTCGTCGACAAGTACATCGGCGACGCGATCATGGCGGTGTTCGGCGCGCCCGTCCCCAGGCCGGACGACGCCGTGCGCGCCGTGCGCGCCGCCATCCGCATGCGCGCCGCGCTCACGCGCTTCAACGAGCGCCTCGCCGAGCGGGGCACCCCGGCGCTCAAGACCGGTGTCGGGATCCACACCGGCGAGGTCGTCGCGGGGAACATCGGCAGCGAAGCGCGGATGGAGTACACGGTCATCGGCGACGCCGTGAACCTCGCCTCGCGCCTGGAGAGCGCGACAAAGGAGCTCGGCGTGAGCGTCCTCCTCAGCGAGGACACGCACCGCCTCGTGAAGGATCGCTTCGACACGCGCCCCGTCAGCGAAATCACGGTCAAAGGCCGCGTGCAGCCGGTGATGACCTACGCCGTGGCGGACCTGTGACGGCAGCGCTGGGCCGTCAGAGGCGGATCAGCTCGACGCTATCCATGTGGATGAAGTTGGCCGGGTTGCCGGTGGTGGCCTTCGTGTGGAAGCCGAACTCCAGGTAACCCCCGGTGACATGGATGGCCGGCGTCTCGACCTGCGTCCAGGCCCCATAGTTCCCGATCGTCGTGTACGTGGGCGAGCACGAGCCGCACGTCTTGGCCTGGAGCCGGCTGAAATCGTAGCTGCCGCCTTTCTTCACCCACGCTCGGACCTTGTAGTCGCCCGCCGCGAGCCCAGAGCGCGTCTGGTACGTCCACACCTCGAACGGAGAGCCATTGGTCCAGTGGGTGAGGTGGTAAGAGCCGGACTGCGCGCCGTTGTACGTCTCGCTGAAGCCCGCTGCCCCGGTGCCGTTCGGGCTCCAGTTGGTCCAGCCGGTCATCCCGGACTCGAAGCTCGGGTTGGTGAGCGAGATGCCGCTCGAGCCGCCGCCGCCGCCCTGCTGGTACCATCGCACCCACTCGACCTCCATGGTCTTCGTGGTGCCCGACGGCAGATCGATGCTCGCGGGGCTCGGGTTGCCGTACCAGTTGCCGCCGATGGCGAGGTTCAAGAGGATGTAGTGGTTCTGCTGGAACTCCGCCTCGTTGTGGTAGTACGTGTTGTTGGCCACGATGCTGCCGTCGAGCCTGAAGATCATGCTGCTCGACGACCACTCGACCTCGTAGACGTGGAAGGAGTCGGCGAGGCTCGCGCCGCGGTTCGCCCCGGTCCCCCAGTCCGCCTGTCCACCGCTCCACCAGTGGGCCGCGGACTGCATCCAGGTGGGCTCGGTGGATCTCCATTCGAGGATGTCGATCTCGCCCGAGCGAGGCCACGCGTTGGCGCCGGAGTCGATGTTGGCGCCCAGCGTCCAGAACGCCGGCCACATCCCGTAGCCGGAGGGCACCTTGATGCTCGCGGAGATCTTGCCGTACCGCCGCTCGACCTTGCCCTTCGTGTGGATGCGACCGGAATAGAAGGAGCGCCCGCCGTACCCGGTACACTGGGGCGCGGCCGGGTTGTCGCTCGTGCGCTGCGCGGAGATGATCAGCCTGCCATCGCGGACCGCGACGTTCGCGGCGCGCGGGTACTCGAGCTCTCCGGTGCCAAAGTTGCAATTGTTGGTGACCGGATCGTAGTTGCTCGTGAGCACGTTCCAGTTGGCCGTGTTCAGGCTCGAACCGTCGAACTCGTCCGACCACACGAGGTTCCACCCCGCGCCGGGGCTGTAGGACACCTCGGCGAGCTCCTGGCTCGTCGTGTCCTCCGCGCCTCCTGGCGCGTCGGCCGCCGTGATGCACCCCGCGAGGGCGCCGAGGCAAGCCCAGGTCAGCAGCGCTGCGCAACCGTCTCTCCGATCCATGCGTCCTCCTCTGGTTTCCACGGCGACTCGCGTGCTTCGCTCGTGTCGCTGCGACTTGCAGCGTCCGTGCCGGTCCGTGGAGGTCAACAAATTCAATGGCGACCAACACCGAGGTCGGATCGACGCGGGAACGGGGTCGCGCGCGCGTGCTCGGGTGATCCGGGAGATCACCCCCGGGTGATCTGGGCGATCGCCGGGCGGTGCGGTCGAGGTCCGGGCCGATGGGCGCGGCCCCGTGTCACCCGCCCGCGAGCAGCCGCGCGATCTCCCCGCGCTGCCGCCGCGCCGAGCGCGCCAGCGCGAGCTGCCCCGCCGCCCGCTGGAGGTTGTGCGCGACCCGCGTCGGGAACCGCGCCGGGTCCCAGCCGAAGTACCGGTCCTCGAACGCGTCCCGGCAGAACCGCGCCGCGAGCTCCAGCGCGATCCGCTCCACCGCGTCCGCGAGCGCCTCCCGCTCCTCCGCGCCGAACGGCCGCACCGCGCGGTAGCCCGCCGCCGCGGCGGCGAACACCTCCAGATCGAACCGCGCGTCGGTCGCGTCCTCCCCGACCGGGTTGCACCACGATCGCCACGCGTCGCCGAGCTCCACGTCGATCGGCTGCAGCGCGAGCGTGTCCAGATCGAGCAGGCAGATCCCCTCCCCCGCCTCGGAGAAGCGCAGATTCGAGATCTTCAGGTCGCCGTGGCAGTGCCGCAGCGGCAGATCCAGCCGCCCCTGCCACGTGCGCCACGCGTCGAGGATCGCGTCCGCCTGCCGCCTCCCCTCCCCTCCGGTCGCCGCGCCGTCCAGCCGCTCCATGTGCAGCGCCGTGTCGTGCGCGCCCGCGCGCACATGGCGGTACGCGTGCTCGAGATCGTCCACCGCCCGGTGGAACCGCGCCACCAGCGCCCCCGCCGCGCGCGCCAGCGCGAGCGAGCCGACCCGGTGGTGCGTGCGGCCGGGGACGAAGTCCATCACCCGCCACACCGCGCCCGCGCCGTCCCGCGCCCAGAGCGCGCCGTCCTCCGCGCGCAGCAGCCGCGGCGTCGCGAGGCCCCGGCGCGCCAGGTGCGCGGTCACCGCCTCGATGTCGTCGTGGACCTCCGGGGCGAAGATCGGGCTCACCCGCTGCACCACGAACCGCGGCGGGCCACCGCCGGCCAGGCCGGCCAACCACGTTCCGTTGATGAGGCCCTCATCGTCGCAGCGGCCCACCGAGAGACCGCGCAGCGGCGCCCACACGTCCGGGATCATCGACTCGGCAAGCTACCTGCGCTCCGTCCCGTGCCGCAAGGAAAGCGCCTCCGGCTCCGCCGCGGCCTCCGCCGCGCCCTGCCCGCGCACCGCCGCGGCCCGCCGGCGCAGCATCCACTGCGACCCGAGCCACGCGACCACGCCGGCCCCGAGCCCCAGCCACGCCGCCACCCCGGGCACCCCGACCCGCTCGACGAGCATCGCCCCGCCGAGCGACGTCGCGCACAGCCCCACCGTGAGCACCAGGTTGTCGATCGCCGACAGCCGGCCGACGAAGCGGTCCGGCGACAGCCGCTGGATCTCCGCGCTCGACAGCACCCAGTTCGCGCCGCTGCCGAGCCCCCACACGAGCGCCACCGCGATCAGCGCCGCCGCGTGCCCCGTCACCGAGAACGCCGCGATCGCCGCGAACGTCATCCAGGCGGCCCCGGTCGCGGCGAGCTCGCCCCGCAGCCCGCGGCGGACCAGCGCGACGCCGACCAGCGGGCCGACCCCGGTCCCCGCGCCGCGCACGCACTGGAGCACCCCCAGCGTGAGCGCGGCCGTGCCCGCGAACGCGCGCTCCGCCGCGACAAGGTTCAGCAAGAGCAGCGCCCCGCCGTTGGCCAGGTGGACCGGCGTCTTCGCGAGCACCGCGTCGAGCAGCGGCGGCCGATCCCACGCGTGCTTCCACGCGAGCGCGATGTCCCGGCGCACCGACGCGAGCGCCGAGAGCACGCCGCCCTCCGCCGGCCGCCCCTCGGCCACCATCGGCGGCAGCCCCCAGAGGAACAGCGCCGACAGGCCGAACGACGCCGCGTCCAGGGCGAGCGCCGCCGCGGGGCCGAGCGACGCGATCAGGCCGCCGGCCGCCATCCCGACCGCGAACATCACGCTCCACGTCGCCGACGCGATCGCGTTCGCCTCGAGGAGCTCGTCCTCCTCCACCACGTGGCGCAAGACCGCGCTCTGCGCCGGCAGGCGCAGCGCCCCCACCGACGCGCGGGCGAAGACGAGCACCTGCACCGCCACCACGCTGCCCAGCACCGCGGCGCCGAGCATCGCGACCGTGAGCGCGCCCTGCACCACGCTCGTCGCGACCAGCAGCCACCGCCGATCGAGCCGGTCCGCGAGCACGCCCGCCACCGGCGCGAACAGCGCGTTCGGGAGGTGATGCCCGACCATCACCAGCGCGAGCGCCACGACCCCGCCCCCCTCGCCGCCCAGCGCGAGCAAGCTCACGGCGACGAAGCTCATCCAGTCGCCGAGGAGCGAGACGATCTCGCTCAGCCAGACGCGACGGAACTGGGGCCGGCGGCGGAGCAGGCTCGGGCGTGGCGACGCGGACGCAGCGGACGGATCGCGCCTGCCGCTGTTCATCCAGGGCACACCATGGTAATCGCGCTCTGCTTCATGCGGATCTGCGCCATCATTCCCGCCTACCAGGCCGAGCGCAACGTGGGGGACGTCACACGGGAGGCGCTCCGGGTCAACGGCCTGGGCGGCGCGGTCTTCGTCGTGGACGACGGCTCGAGCGACCGCACGGCCGAGCGCGCGCGCGCGGCCGGCGCCACCGTGCTCATCCACCCCGAGAACCAGGGCAAGGGCGCCGCCCTGCGCACCGGGATGGAGCTCGCCCTCGCCGCCGGCTTCGACGTGGCGATCACCATCGACGCCGACGGCCAGCACCCGCCCGAGGAGGCGCGGCGCCTCATCGAGGCCGACGCCGATCCCGAGGCGCTGGTCCTCGGCGTCCGGGATCTCGCGTCGGCCGGCGCGCCGCGCGCCAACCAGATCTCGAACCGCATCTCGAACTTCTTCCTCTCGCTCTTCGCCGGCCGCCCCTTCGCCGACACGCAGTGCGGCCTGCGCCGCTACCCGCTCCGGACGACGCTGTCGCTCGGCGCGCGCGACGACGGCTACGCATTCGAGGCGGAGATCCTCCTGCGCGCCGTCGCCGCCGACGTCCGCATCGTCGAGGTGCCGACCCGGGTCATCTACCCGCCCGAGGAGGAGCGGCTCACCCACTTCGACAGCGTGCGCGATCCGGCGCGGATCGTGGGCCGCGTGGTGGCGACGCTCGCGCTCACGCGCGGCCTCCGCCACGTGCCCGCCGCGCCGACGCCGCCCGCGGCCGCGCGCCGCTCCGCCGTGGCGAGCGCCCTCGCCGCCGAGATCGACCCCCACCCGTCGCAGCCGACGGCCGCGCCTCCCTGACCCGGGGCCAGCGCTCTGGAACGCGTGACGGACCCAGCCGGCTCCAGCGCGGCCCCCGCCGCCACCGCGGCCCCCGCCGCCACCGCGACCGCGCCCCCACGGCCCTCGCGCCTCGCCCGTCACCGCCGCAAGCTCATCGCCGCCGCCGCGCTCCTCGCCGCGCCGGTCCTCGCCCACCTCGGCATCGCCGCCGCGACGCGGATCGAGCCGCCGCCGATCCGCGCCGCCTCCGGCGAGCCCGCCGCGGGTCCCGCGGGCCTGCGCGTGCTCGGCCCCGCCTACGCGCGCCGCCGCGGCCGCATCCTCGAGGCGCGCCTCGCCGGGACGCCCGAGGAGATCGGCCACCAGCACGGCCGGCTCTTCTACCCGGAGATGGTCCAGAACGAGGGCACCCTCTACGAGCAGTTCCGCCGCTACGTGCCCGTCGCCCCGCTCCGGTGGCTCATCATGGACCTCTCGCGCCTCGAGTTCCGCGGCGTCGACGAGGGCATGAGCGACGGCGCGCGGCGCGAGATCGCCGCCCAGGCCCGCGCCTTCTCGCCCGACCCCTTCGACGGCGTCCTCCCCACCTACCACCGCTTCGTCTTCCTCCAGTCGCTCTACGACATCGCGCTCTCGTTCGAGCACTCTCCGCTCATCGGCTGCACGAGCTTCGCCCTCACCGGGGCCGCGTCGGCGGGCGGGCACGCGGTGCTCGCCCGCAACTTCGACTTCGAGGCCGGGCCCGTCTTCGACGAGGGCAAGGCGGTGTTCCTCGTCCACGAGCAGGGCAGGATCCCGTACGCCTCGGTGGCCTGGCCCGGCCTCGTCGGCGCGGTGACCGGGATGAACGCCGCCGGCCTCGCCCTCGTCGTCCACGGCGGGCGCGCCGGCGAGCCGCGCGCCGCCGGCGAGCCGGTCGTGCACACGATGCGCGAGGTGCTCGGCCGCGCGCGCGGCGTCGACGAGGCGCTCGCGCTCCTCGAGGCGCGCGCCCCGATGGTCTCCCACCTCGTGATGCTCGTCGACGCGGCCGGCGAGGTCGCGATCGCCGAGCGGGCGCCCGGCGCGAAGCTCCACGCGCGCCGCGGCCGCGGCAAGGTCCCGCTCACCAACCACTTCGAGGGGCCGCTCGCCGGCGACCCGCGCAACCTCCGCGTCCAGGCCGAGACCTCGACCCGCGCGCGCCGCCGCCGCCTCGACGAGCGGCTCGCGGCGCTGCCCGAGGGCGCGACCGTCGAGGCCGCCGTCGATGTCCTGCGCGACCGGCGCGGCCCCGGCGGCGCGCCGCTGCCGCTCGGCGACCGGCGCGCGATCGACGCCCTCATCGCGACGCACGCGGTCGTCATGGACGCGACGGCGCGCGTCCTCTGGGTCAGCGAAGGCCCCCACCTCGCCGGCCGCTTCCTGCGCTTCGACCTGGCGCGGCTGCTCGACCCGGCGTTCGACCCCGCCCTCGACACCGCCGAGCCGGTCGCCCTGCCCGAGGATCCGCTGCTCACGAGCGGCGACTACGCCGCCTGGGAACGCGCCGGCTCGCCCCACGCGGGCGGCGAGCTCGGCAGCGACGCCCCCGGCCCCTCCGCCGCGGACCGCGAGCGCGACCCGGGCGATCCCTGAAAGCACGACCGCGTCGCTCGTCGGGCGCGGCGGCCGCGACGCTCCTTAAATAACCAACGATCTTCACCCAACGACAAACAACTTAACGAAGCAACCTCCCTTGCCCGATCGCGACAGCCCCACGCCGCCCCCCGCGCCCGCGCAACGGCGCTGCGTCCGGGCCGCGTCCATCCCATGGCGGGCTGGACAGCGCTCCGTCCGGGTCGCGCCGTCCTGCGGCGAACGCCGGCGACGCGCCGCTCCCGGCCCCTCCGCGGCGCGCCTGAGACATGGCCGAGCCCGGCGCGCAACTGTTTCGCCGCAGTTTCACAGGGCCCCTCTCCCACGCCCGTACACCGGGGCTAGGACACCTCTCGTCCGGCGCTCCCGTACCGCGAGATTGCCTAGCGGGAGCTTCCGTCCGACAATGCGATGCGGGGCGCAAGGTCGCCGCAGCGGAGCGGCGACCGGGTCGACCAGACCATGACGGACATCAACCTGATCAACACCACCCTCGATCAACGGTACCTCATCCTCGGGCTGCTCGGCGAGGGCGGGATGGGGGCAGTCTACGAGGCACGGCACCTCGGCACCGGCCGCCGCGTCGCCGTCAAGGTGATCACCAGCAAGCTCGCGCAGGACGACGCGGTGATGGCCCGCTTCGAGCGCGAGGCCAGGGCCGCCGGCGCGATCGAGAGCGAGCACATCGCCAGCGTGCTCGATAGCGGCAGGGACCGGGCCACCGGCCTGCCCTTCCTCGTGATGGAGCTCCTCTCGGGGGAGGACGTCGACCAGCTGCTCCGGCGGCTCGGCCCCCTGTCGCCCGAGCTCGCGCTCTGCATCGTGGCCCAGGCGTGCATGGGCCTCATCAAGGCGCACGACGCGCGCGTCCTCCACCGCGACATCAAGCCCGCCAACCTGTTCCTGACCCGGCGCGACGGGGGGGATTACTCGGTCAAGCTCCTCGACTTCGGCGTCGCCAAGATCCAGGCCGACGACAGCTTCGAGTCCCACCAGGAGCTCACGGCCACGAGCAACCTGATCGGCTCGCCCATCTACATGTCGCCCGAGCAGGCGCGCAACATGAAGGACGTCGACGGCCGGACCGACCTCTGGTCGCTCGGCATCGTCCTCTTCAAGATGCTCGCCGGCCGCACCCCCTACCGGAACTCGCGCGGGCTGGGCGAGCTCATCGTCGCGATCTGTTCGGTGCCGGCGCCGCCCATCCAGAGCCTGGCGCCCTGGGTCCCCTACGAGGTCGGCGAGATCGTCCATCGCGCGCTCCAGATCGACAGGAACCTGCGCTTCCAGAGCGCGGAGGAGATGCTCGAGGAGTGCCGGATCCTCCTACCGCACGGCTTCTCGATCCGGGAGGACATGCTGCAGCCGCTGCCCGAGTCGGTGCAGGCCGACATGCCGCCGCCCTCGCGCTCGGCGCACCCCGAGGCGCCGACGCGGCGCCCGCCGACGCCCGTCCACACCTCCCGCACGCCCGCGCCCGGGAGCGCGTCCCGCGGCTGGCCGGACAACGGCGATCACCCGACGCGGCGCCCGCCCACCCCCGTGGCCACGCCCCGCAGCTGGCAGGACCACGGCGATCACGCGACCCGCCGCCCGCCCACGCCCGTGGCCACGCCCCGCAGCTGGCCCGAGCACGTCACGGCGTTCTCGCAGAGCGGCCAAGGCCACCTGAGCCAGAGCGGCCACCACCTGAGCCAGAGCGGCCAGCACCTCGGCCAGAGCGGCCAGCACCCGAGCCACAGCAGCCCCGTCATCCGCGGGCTGCCGGACGGGCCGCCCTCGTCGAGGACGGTCGCGGGCACGTCCGTGCCGTTCCAGAAGACGATCATCGTGGCGGGCGAGCCGCCGCCCGCGGCCGCGCGCCCCCGCAGCAAGGCGGCGCCGCTCGTGGCGGCGGCGGCGCTGGTCGCCGCGACGGGCGCCGGCGTCGGCGCCTGGCTCGTGCAGAAGACGACGGCGGCCGCGCCCTCCACCGCGGCCGGCGCCGCGCCGGCCGCGCCCGTGGCCCCGGCCGGGACCGCGGCCGCGCCGGGGGCGACCGCGTCGGCCCCGGCCGAGCCGGCCGTGCAGATCGATCCGGAGCGGCTCGCGAGCTTCAACCCGCTGCCGGCGGTCGTCACGTCCTCGAACAACCCGCTCACGGACGAGAAGATCCACCTCGGCCGGATGCTCTTCTACGACACGCGGCTCTCGAAGAACCACGACCTGTCGTGCAACTCGTGCCACCCGCTCGACCGCTACGGCGCCGACGGCTCGAAGGTCTCGATCGGGCACGCCCACCAGAGCGGCCGCCGCAACACGCCGAGCGTCTACAACTCGGCGGGGTTCTTCTCGCTCATGTGGGACGGGCGCTTCGACAGCGTCGAGGATCAGGCCAACGGGCCGATGATGAACCCGAGCGAGATGGCGATGACGCCGGTGCGGCTCGAGGCGACGCTGCGCTCGATCCCCGACTACGTGAAGGCGTTCGGCAGGGCGTTCCCGAACGACCCGTGGCCCGTGACCGTCGGCAACACGGCGAAGGCGATCGGCGCGTTCGAGCGCAAGCTGTTCACGCGCGGGCGGTGGGATCAGTTCCTCGAGGGGGAGCGCGACGCGCTGACCAACGCCGAGAAGGAGGGGTTCAACACCTTCGTCGAGGTCGGCTGCGTGACGTGCCACTTCGGCCCGCACGTCGGGGCGACGATGTTCCAGAAGCTCGGCCTGGTGCGGTCGTGGCCCGACACGATGGACCGCGGCGTCTTCGAGATCACGAAGAAGCAGGCGGATTTCATGGTCTTCCGGGTGCCGACCTTGCGCAACGTGGCCGCGACGGCGCCGTACTTCCACGACGGGTCCATCTCGTCGCTGGAGGAGGCGGTGCGGCTCATGGCGAAGCACCAGCTCGGCAAGGATCTGGCCGAGGCCCAGGTCCATCAGATCGTGGTCTGGCTCAAGTCGCTGACGGGCGAGCTCCCGAAGGAGTACATCGCGAAGCCGGCGCTGCCGGAGAGCGGGCCCAACACGCCGAAGCCGGTTGCAGACTGAGCGCGGCGTGCCCGTCTGAAGGAAGAGGACGAGGATGCAGCGACGATCTTTCCTGATGGGCCTCGCGGCGTGCGGCGGCGCGCTCTCGCTCGCCGGCCGCGCGCGCGCGGACGAGGTGGGCGACGCGCTCGCCGAGATCACGAGGGCGCGCGCGTCGGTGAAGACGCTGGTCGCGCCGTTCACGCAGGAGCGGAGCATCGGGCTGCTCGCGACGGCGGTGAAGAGCGACGGGGAGATGACGCTGGTCCTGCCGGACCGGCTCCGCTGGGAGCTCAAGCCGCCGGACGCGATCACCTACTGGATCACGCCCGAGGGGTTCGGCTTCGCGACCCCGAAGGGCGCGGCGGGCGCGGGGCGGGGGGCGGCGGGGCGCTTCGGCGCGGTGCTCTCGGACCTGCTCGTGCTCCTCGGCGGCGACCTCGCGAAGCTCAGGGCGCGCTACGACCTCTCGATCCCGAGCCGCGCGGACGGGATCACGCTGGCGGCGCGGCCGCGGGCCGAGGAGGTCGCGAAGCACGTGCGCAGCCTCGAGATGACGTCGGGGCCGGAGCTGTGGTCGGTGCGGCGGGTGGTCATCGAGGAGAAGAACGGCGACCGGAGCGTCATCGCGTTCGGCAAGGTGGCGCGGGACGCGGTCGTGGACCCGGCGCGGATGAGGGCGCCGAAGCAGGGCTGAGCGGGCGCGCCGGCGAGGAGGAGCCCGCGGCGCGGCCGGGCGCGGCGTCGCTCCGGGGCGCGACGCCTGGCCCTCTCGCCGCGATCTCGACTATGACGCCGGCCATGCGACGCCTCCTCCTCTCCCTCCCCGCCCTGACGCTCGCCGCGGCCTGCTCCGGCGCTCCGCCCGAGCCCGCCCAGACGCCGACCGCCCCGCGCGCGCACGACGACCGCCCGCCCGCGGCCGCTCCGTCCCCCGCCGGGCCCGCGGCCTCGACGCCGCCGGCCGCAGAGCCCGGCGCGCCCACCGCCGAGGCCGGCGCGACCGGCGGGGAGACCGCCGCCGCGGAGGAGCAGGCGTGCCCGGCCGACATGAAGCTCGTCGAGGGCGAGTACTGCTCCGAGGTCGAGCACAGCTGCCTCCGCAGCTGGTACGACAAGTCGAACAAGAAGACGATCTGCGAGGAGTTCGCCCCCACCCCCGGCCGCTGCGTCGGCGACAAGACGAAGAAGCGGTATTGCATCGACACGTACGAGTGGCCGAACAAGAAGGGGGAGCGGCCCGAGGTGATGAACCGGTTCCACCAGGCGCAGGTCAAGTGCGCCGCCGTCGGCAAGCGGCTCTGCACCGAGTCGGAGTGGACGCTCGCCTGCGAGGGGCCGGAGCTGAAGCCGTTTCCCTACGGCTACTCGCGCGACGCGACGAAGTGCAACGGCGACCACCTCTGGGACGATCCCGACATGAAGAAGGTGGCGAAGCGCGACCCGGGCGAGCTGGCGCGCCTCTGGAAAGGGGTGCGGAGCGGGTCGCAGCCGCAGTGCATCAGCGATTATGGCGTCGCCGATCTGCCCGCGAACACCGATGAGGTCGTGGCGAGCGAGACGACCGGCGGCTGGCGCGGCAAGTTCGACAGCGTCCACACCGGCGGCCCCTGGTACAAGGGCGTGCGCAACCAGTGCCGGCCGAAGATCTACACGCACGACGAGGGGTTCTATTATTACTTCCTGAGCTTCCGCTGCTGCGCCGAGCCCGACGACAAGACCACCGACCCGCGGACGCCGCGCCAGATCCAGGAAGGGTGGAACATGGACCGGGTCGAGCGGCTCGCGCAGTTCACGGTGGAGCAGATGCGCGGCAAGCTCGAGCTCAAGCAGCAGGGCAAGTGCGAGTGCAAAGCGACGGATATCCTGTGCAAGACGATGTGCGGGACGCTGCTCGGGCCCAACGCCGTGGACGCGACGCCGGGCGGCGGTGCGCCGGCGGCGACGGGCGGCGAGAAGCGGTGAGATTGTCTGACGCACGGACCTAGTTCCGCGTGTCAGACATCCCGCCAGAAAGACCGGTCGATGACGAGCGGTCGCCAGAACCAGCAGAGATTTTCAAAATTTCCGCCTGCTTCCCCGCCGAGGGCGGCTCCGGTGTGGCCCAACGGGACGCAGGACCGGGGCCGGGCCCCGGCCGAGACGTTCTCCGTACGCACAGCGCAGATCCCGCGGAGCAGCCAGAGTTCGGCGCAGACGAGCAAAGGCGTAAATCGACGGATTCACCTCCGTGAGGCACGCCCGCGCGCGCCCCTCGCCGAGGCGATCTGCCGGGCACGAACGAGAGCGCGGGCTCGAAGGAGTCATGGCGTCGCTACCACAGCCACCCTCACCGTGGTAGCTTTTGCAGTGGGGCCCACGCCGCCTCCTTCGGGGCGTGGGGCCTGGCTTTTGCTCGGTGTGGAGCGATCGCAAGCGATGGCAGGGGGAGGTAGAACGTCGTGTCAGAGCAGCACCAATCGGCCCAATTCAGAATCCAGCCATTCCAGAAGGTAAAACGGCCCAAAGCTCCGATCGCCATCGTGTTGACCGGCGCGGGGGCTCGCGGCGCATACGAGGCCGGCTTCGTTTCCAGGCTGCTGCCCGAGCTCGAAACTCGACCGACCATCCTCATCGGCACCAGCGCCGGCGCCATCAACGCAGCCCTGCTCGCGTCGCTGGCCGCCAGGACCCCGGAGGAGGCCAGCCGCGAGCTCGTGGAGCGCTGGCAACGCATCCACAAAGAGATGGTCCTCGGCCCTGTCGTGCCCTCCTTGCTCAGCGCCGGCGCAAAGTACCTCGCCGGCTTGCTGTGCGGCACGAACGGCCCCACGAGCTTGCTCGACACGAGACCGCTGCGGGCCAACCTCGAGAACCCGACCCTGGTCGACTGGGATGTCATCCACGACAACCTGCAAGTCAGCCCCAAGGACTGCGAAGGCGACGGGACGGTGGACGGCAACGAGCTCAGCGACAACCCGCAAGGCAGCTCCAAGGACTGCAAGAGAGACAGGTCGGTGGACCGCAAACGGGCCAAGGTCGATGTGCTCGCGGTCGCCACGACCGAGTCCGGGTCGGGGCGAACCAAGATATTCTACCAGATGGGCGCCAACAGTTGCGCGAGAATACCGAAGAACGACGAGGATCGGGCGATCGAATACATCCCCACCCGGCTGTCCCCGGAGCACGTGCTGGCGTCGGCCGCGATCCCGGTCCTGTTCCCTCCGATCCGGATCGGCTCGCAGGCTCGCGGCCGCTTCTACGTCGACGGTGGCGTGCGCCTCAACGCTCCGCTGCAGCCCGCGATCGATTTCGGCGCCGAGGCCATCATCGTGATCTCGACGGATTCACGGCGATATGGGGCGTCCGCAGCGGTGAACATCAACGAGTGGCCGTCGCTGCAGGATCACGTATTGCAGGTGATGCGCGTGATCACCTCCGATCGCATGATCGAGGAGGTTCACAAGCAGGTGGAAGTGAACGCCGATTTCCTGCAGAAGCAGGAGGGCGAAACGAAGGAGTGCAGCCCCCCCTGCATCCCCATCATCTTCGGCGGCCCATCAGGGCAAGAAGCCGTCGGCTCCGTGGCGGCGAGAGCCCTGGAGGACATCCTGCGTGGCACGCGCAAGCTGCAGCATCGCGACCTATGGCTCCTTTACGTGCTCACCTCCGTGAGCCCGTACAGCCGTCCCGATGTGCTCAGCTATGTGCTGTTCAACCCACTGTTCATCAGTGCCGCGATACGGGCGGGCATCCAGGACGCCGATGCGCTCATCGAAGACGCCAAGACGTTCGGCGAAGGCGACGATACGGAGGAAAAGCTTTGGAACGTGCTGCAGAAGAAGCAGCACGAGAAGATGGTCCGTCTGGAGTCATGCAAGGTGCGTTAGTCGCCTGCACGGCATGGTTGAATCCGCTGAACATCGCCCGGATCGCCTGCTGCGTCGCGCGGTGAGGCCGCCGGACGGCCGTCCGCCGCCCTCCCGTGCTCGCCCTCGGGCACCGCCTCGGCGCTCGCGCTCGGCGCGCGCCAGACCGACGACGCGGGGCATGCGCCCCACCGTGCTCCTCTGGGACATCGACTCTCGGGGCGGAGCCCCGAGGAAATGAAGCTAGGTCCGCCCGCGCGAGGCCCCCGCGAAGCGGCGCCGAAGTCCGGCCACCCCTGGCCGGACTTCGGGCGGGCGGACCTAGTCCAACTTATCCTCGATCTTCCCCACGCTCCGCTCGATGAGCAGCTCCTGCTCGCGCTGGCTCCGACGCTCCGCCTCGGACGCCGCCCTGGCCTTTTGCTCCTCCTCGGTGGCCTTGAGCTCGGCCTGTCGCGCCTCCGCCTCGGACCTCCGCGCCTCGTCCCGCGCGGCCTGTGCCTGGCTGGCCGCCACGCGGGCCCTCTCGGCCTCGGCCTCCGCGCGGTCCCGGGCCGCCTCGGCTTCCTGCTGCAGCTGCTCGGCCCGCCTCCGCTGCGCGTCGCTCTCCTGCCGCGCGGCCTCGCTCTCCTTCCGCGCCCTCTCCGCCGCGCTCCGGGCGGCCTCCGCGCTCGCGAGCGCGTCCTTCAGCGTGTGCTCGGTGCTCTGGATCTCGTGGAACTGCGCCGTGATGACCCCGTTCTGGCGGGTCACCGTCACGATCCCGGCCCCCGCCGCGACGATCAGGATCGACAGCGCCGCCATGATCCCGGATACGAGGCGGCGCCTCCCGCGTTGCTGCTGATCGGCGAACCGGAGCACCTCGTCCAGATAGACCCGCTCCCGCTCGGGCAGCTCCCCCCGGTAGCGCTTGCGAAACTGGCGCGCGTCGTCGGCGACCTTGCCACGCCAGAGCGTGTCCGCGGCGCGATCGCTCGACTCCCAGAGCCTCGCCGCCGCGCGCAGGCGGTCCAGGAACACCGCGTCTTCCTGGCTCTCATCGAGCCAGCGCTTGAGCGTCGGCCACCGCTCGATGAGCGACTCGTGCACGAGCTCCACCGTGGTGCCCGCGCGGTCGCTCCCCGTCTCGATCGCCAGGAGCCGCGCGTCGGCGAGCAGCCCCACCACCCGCTCGATCTCGCCTCGATCCCCCGGCAGCTCGCACAGCTCCCCCAGGCTGGCGACGGCCCGCGTCCGCTCCGGCGTCACCAGGCGCTCCAGGACCGCCCGCGCGAGCTTCGCCCGGCGCTCGCTCATCGCGGCCAGCACCGTGTCGGCGTGGCTCGCCAGCGCGCCCGCCACGCCGCCGAGCGCCTCGTAGCTCGCGCGCGTGAGCATCCGGCGCTCCCGGTCGCGCATCTCCCACAGCCTCGCCGCGGTGAACTGGAGGAGCGGCAGCGCGCCGCGCGTGCTCTCCAGGGCGTCGAGGAGGCCCTCGACCATCGCCGGATCCTCGATCTCGTGCCGCGCCGCCTCCACCGGCTTCATCAGCGCTTCACGCAGCCCCTCGCGCCCCATCGGCCGGAGGAACACGAGGCCGCGGATCATCGCCGTCATGAAATGCTCGTGCTCGGCCATCCGCTCGAGGAAGTCCGATCGCACCGACAGGACGACCCGGAGCGGCGAGGAGGCGTCGTCGGCGACCCCCTCCAGGCATGCGAGGAACGCCTCGCGCTCGCCGGTCGGGGTGCCGAGCGTGAAGAGCTCCTCGAACTGATCGATGAACAGCAGCAGGCGTCGCTGCGCGCTGTCCGACCACGCGCGCAGCGCGGCGCCGAGGAGGCCGGGCTCGGCGCGCAGCCGCTCGCTCCAGCCCGCGCCCGTCCCCGCGCCGCCCTGCGCGGCGAGCGCGCGCGGGGCGGCGCTCGGCGTCACCGCGGGGTGGCTGAAGAGGTGCGCCAGCGCGGCCATGGGGTCGCGCCCGGGCCGCAGGACGAGCGCCTCCCAGCCCTCCCCGGAGCGCTTGAGCGCCGGGATCACCCCCGCCCTCACGAGCGACGATTTCCCCACGCCGGACTCCCCCGCGAGCGCGAGCAGCGGCTGGTTCCGGAGGCGCGCGATCACGGCGGCGAGCACCTGCGCGCGGCCGAAGAAGCGATCGGCGTCGGCCTCCTGGAACGACGACAGGCCGGCGAACGGGCTCTCGTCGGCGGCGAGGTGGACCTCCCGGCGCCCGGGCAGGAGGGGCAACAGCTCGGCCAAAAGCTCCTGCGCGGAGGCGAACCGCTCGGCCTTTCGCTTGCGCAGGCAGCGATCGATGATCGCGCCGAGCGGGCCGAGCTCCGGGCGGCGCGCGCCGACCTCGGGCATCGGATCGTCGACGATCGGAACCCGGAGGAGGCTCGCCATGCTGACCGGCGCGAGCGGGTGCGCGCCGAGCACGAGCTCGTGGAGCATGATGCCCACCGCCCAGATATCGCTGGACTGATCGATATCGATTCCTCGCCACTGCTCGGGAGACATATAAGGCAGTGTGCCGATGACCGCTCCTTCGCCCGTCAGGCGCGCATCGCCGGCGCCGGCGCCGGCGCCGGCGCCGGCGACAGAGCGCTCGACCGCGAGCGCGAGGCTCGCCTCGTCCTCGCGCAGCTTGGCGATCCCGAAATCGACCACCTTGATCGCCCCCGACGCCTCGAGCATGATGTTCTCGGGCTTGAGATCGCGGTGGACGATGCCGGACGCGTGCGCGCGCGAGAGCGCGCCCACGACCGGGACCATCAGCTCCACGGCGAGGCTGGGCGGCACCGGCGCCGTCGACACCTCCTCCCCCGCGTCCGCGGGCCTGCGCTGCCTCATCCAGGCGCCGAGGCTCTGCCCCTCGATGTACTCGAGCACCATGTACGGGTATCCGTCGTGCTCGTTCACCTCGTGGATCGTCACGATATGCTCGTGCTTGCAGCGAGCGGTCGCCTGCGCTTCGTTCAGGAAGCGCTGCACGCCGTTGCTGTTCAGCTTCGTGAGGAGCTTGATCGCGACGAGGCGCGCGAGCCTCGTGTCTCGCGCCAGGAAGACCATGCCCATGCCGCCCCGGCCGAGCTCGCGCAAGAGCTCGTAGTGCCCGATGCGGGCGCCGGCCGAGAGCAGCGGCTTGAGATGCGGAGGCGACGAGGACGGCGGAGCGCCCGCGCTCGTCGCCCCGCCGGCCTTCATCGCGCGAGCGCCCGCCGGCAGGACATCCGCCGCCGCCGCGGAGCCGGCCAGCGCGGGCGCTGCGCGGACGAACATCGTGCTTGTGTAGCCTACGTCCTCGAGCGCTCCGGTGCGCATTGGAAAGCACCCCTCATGATGGTGCTCGCCTGCGCCGGACGATCGACCCGTCGGCCCCAGGATGATCAGCTCGGTGGACATCTTTCCCCCTGCGCATAAAACAACACCGCCACTGAAACTGCGGTTGCCATGGCGAGAGCTGCGAGAGCGATCACGATAGCATAGGCGCCCAATGCACGCGCGCGTACTCAGATCCGGGACGAGCTCGCTTCACAGGAGGACATGCGAGGGCGTACCCTCGGGAGCGAGGCATGCTCGCCGGCCCGGTGAGCCGGGGTGAAGGCTCGGTGGATCACCGCGGGCGACCCGCAAAGCAAAAGGACCCACACGCGACCCATGCACGTCCGCCTTCCAGCAGCGAAGCTCTCATTATCGATCGCTCTCGTGGCCTTGTGCGCCTTCTGCGCCGCGCCTGCGCTGGCCCAAGGGACGGGCACAGGGACGGGCACAGGGACGGGCACAGGGACGGGCACAGGGACGAGCCCAGGGACGGCGAGCCCGCCGCCAGGGTCGCTGTCGCCGCATCCACCTTCTCTCTCGCCGCATCCGCCGTCGCCGCCGCCGGCGGCGGTGGATGCGTCATCGCCCCGTCCGTCGCCGTCGCCGCGGCCATGGCACCAGGGCATCTCCGACGATCGAAAGCAGCGCGCGCACGAGCTCTTCACGGAGGCGCGGGCGCTGCACCGGCGCATGATGTTCGCCGAGGCGCGGGTCAAATACGAAGAGGCGCTGGCCGCCTGGGAGCATCCCCAGCTCCGGCTTTATCTGGCGCGGGTGTTGAAGAGCCTCGGGCTGCCGCTCCTGGCCTATGAGAACCTGCGGCTCGTCCTGCGATGGGGGCCCGGTACGCTCGCGCCCGAGAAGGAGCAGGAGGCGCGCGCGGCGATGCGCGCGCTCATGGAGCGCGAGCTCGCCGCCATCGAGATCCGCTGCGATGAGCCGGGCGCCGCCGTGCTGCTCGACGACAAGCCCTGGTTCGTCGGCCCCGGCACCGAGCGCCGGATGGTCACGCCCGGAGAGCACGTCGTCATGGTGAGGAGGGACGGCTACTCCACGGTCGTCAAGCCCATCCTCGTGATCGCCGGCAAAGAGGCGTCCGGCCAGCTCGCGCGGCGCGTCGACACCGTCATCGGCCAGCCGCGGTGGCCCGCGTGGATCCCCTGGACCCTGCTCGGGGCAGGCGCAACCCTGGGCGTCGCGGGTGGCGGGCTGATGTGGAGCGGCGCGGCAGACAAGGGCAGCCAGGGCGGCGGCGGCCCGGCGATCGGCGCCTTCGTCGCCGGCGGAGCGACGATGATCACGGGGACGGTCCTGCTCCTCATGAACAGGCCACAGGTCTACCGCACCCATGATCGGGGCGAGGTGGAGGTCGAGTTCCGGCCCATCGCGTCGCTCGGCCCTGCGGGGCTGTCGGCCCGGCTCGTGTTCTGATCCGGCGGCGCCAGGATGCGCCGGTATGCGCCGCGCGTGTCCGGCGCGGCGGCGCACGCGCCCACCAGGGCACCCGCGGCCCTGCGCGGCCGCGCGCCCGCGCCGCGACGATGGCGTTCCATCATGGCAAATTGCCACTCCCCTTGCACGATCGGCACAGTCGGGAGGGCATGGCGAGCTCGGCGTCCGTGGGTACAGCGCACCTCGCGGGCCGCCCCCCGCGGTGCGCGGCTCGGCCCCGGCGCAGCTGGACGCCGCCTTGCTTCCGGGCGGCGCCTCCGCTCCGGCTCGACCGCCCCCCACCGGCGCGGAGCCGGTCGCGGCGCGCTCACCCGCGAGCGAAACGAGCCGTTCTTGGAGACCCGGGAAAATCGCCTCCTCGCCGCGCGATGAAGACCCGCGCCTCCTCCTCTTGGCACCCATATTGCGGATTGGCGATGGAGGGAGGTAGACGCATCGTGCAAGCTGATCATCGCTGCTTGAATCGCGTCGTTCGAGGCACGTTTGCGCGCCGCCTCGGCGCCACGATCCTGCTGTGGGCGCTCGCGCTCGCCGCTGCTGGATGCTTCTGGACAGTCGGCGGCGAGAGCGAGCTCCTCTATGGCCACTCTGTCGTCCGGGTGGAGACGGCGCCGGCGGACATCTATGCGTATCCGAGCGTGCGCTACCGCGGCGGGTACGCGTACCTCGTCGGCGAAACGTGGTACTACGAAGGCCCGCGCGGCTGGGTGATCTTCCGATCCGAGCCGCGGGTATTGGCGGAGCGCCGGGTGGTCATCCGGAGCCGGCGTGAGCGGCCCCATCATTACCACCCGCCGCGGTACTACGAGGAGCGACGCGCCCCGGCCTACCGCGAGCCGGTCGAGCGCCGCCGCCGCTATTACGCGGACTGAGCCGCAGCCCAAAGGACCGCAGACCCGAGGAGGAAGAACCATGCAATCCACGAGAATGCTGAGCCTGATGTTGCTGGCCGCGCTCGCGGCCCCGGCGGCAGGCTGCGTCGTCGTGGCCGACGACCCGCGCCCGCTCCGGGATACGGGGACGCTGACCATCGCGTACACCATCGAGGGCACGACAGACCCGTTCCTGTGCTCGTATTACGGGGCGACCGACGCCGAGCTCGTCGTCTATACGCCCGGCGGCGACCTCGTCGCGGAGGAGTACGCTCCGTGTGATTGGTTCGAGGTCAGCACCACGCTGCTCCCGGGCCGCTACACGGCGGACGTGACGCTCGTGGACGCCGCGAACCGCGCGAGGAGCATCACGAAGCCCCTCGATGCGCTGGACGTATTCTCGGATGCCGAGCTCGTCGTGGATGTCGGCTTCCCGGCCGGATCCATGCTGTAGAGCACCGATCTGCTTGAGACGCGTGAGAATGAAGAGATTGGAACCACAGAGGCACAGAGGACACAGAGGGATGAAGAAAAGATTCTGAGCTGTCTCTTCTCTCTTCCTCTGTGCCCTCTGCGCCTCTGTGGCTCCAACCTCTTCATTCTGGGGCGTTTCAAGCTGATCGGTGTTCTATAGGCGTCGGCGCGCCGGCGAGACCACCACCACACTCGTCGCCTCCTTCACCGCCCCCGGTCCGAGGTGGACATCGAGCGGCTATGCGCTTCATGAGTGAACCTCCTCTCACCCCCGGGCGCACGATACCATGCGCCTCCGGGCTGCTCGCGACGGCGGCGGCGAGCGACGGGGGAGATCGCGCGGCTCCGTGCCGGACCGCCTCCGAGGCGGCCGGGGCGCGCGCGGCGTCGATCCGAGGGCGCGATGCCTGGTTCCTCCCGCCGCGATCTCGACCATGACGCCGGCCATGCGACGCCTCCTCCTCTCCCTCTCTCCCTCCCCGCCCTGACGCTCGCCGCGGCCTGCTCCGGCGCTCCGCCTGAGCCCGCCCAGAAGCCGACCGCCCCGCGCGCGCACGACGACCGCCCGCCCGCGGCCGCTCCGTCCCCCGCCGGGCCCGCGGCCTCGACGCCGCCGGCCGCAGAGCCCGGCGCGCCCACCGCCGAGGCCGGGACGACCGGCGGGGAGACCGCCGCCGCGGAGGAGCAGGCGTGCCCGGCCGACATGAAGCTCGTCGAGGGCGAGTACTGCTCCGAGGTCGAGCACAGCTGCCTCCGCAGCTGGTACGACAAGTCGAACAAGAAGACGATCTGCGAGGAGTTCGCCCCCACCCCCGGCCGCTGCGTCGGCGACAAGACGAAGAAGCGGTATTGCATCGACACGTACGAGTGGCCGAACAAGAAGGGGGAGCGGCCCGAGGTGATGAACCGGTTCCACCAGGCGCAGGTCAAGTGCGCCGCCGTCGGCAAGCGGCTCTGCACCGAGTCGGAGTGGACGCTCGCCTGCGAGGGGCCGGAGATGAAGCCGTTTCCCTACGGCTACTCGCGCGACGCGACGAAGTGCAACGGCGACCACCTCTGGGACGATCCCGACATGAAGAAGGTGGCGAAGCGCGACCCGGGCGAGCTGGCGCGCCTCTGGAAAGGGGTGCGGAGCGGGTCGCAGCCGCAGTGCATCAGCGACTATGGCGTCGCCGATCTGCCCGCGAACACCGATGAGGTCGTGGCGAGCGAGACGACCGGCGGCTGGCGCGGCAAGTTCGACAGCGTCCACACCGGCGGCCCCTGGTACAAGGGCGTGCGCAACCAGTGCCGACCGAAGATCTACACGCACGACGAGGGGTTCTATTATTACTTCCTGAGCTTCCGCTGCTGCGCCGAGCCCGACGGCAAGACCACCGACCCGCGGACGCCGCGCCAGATCCAGGAAGGGTGGAACATGGACCGGGTCGAGCGGCTCGCGCAGTTCACGGTGGAGCAGATGCGCGGCAAGCTCGAGCTCAAGCAGCAGGGCAAGTGCGAGTGCAAAGCGACGGATATCCTGTGCAAGACGATGTGCGGGACGCTGCTCGGGCCGGGGGCCGTGGACGCGACGCCGGGCGGCGGCGCGCCGGCTGCGCCGGCGGGCGGCGCGAAGCGGTGAGGGGTGCTGTTGCCCCTCCCGCGATCCTGGCTGGCTGCGTGTCTTCCTCCACGGCCATAGACGATCTGCCACGCGACGAGCTCGTCGTGGAGCATGTGCAGTAGATCGAGCGCGCCCACGGCGGCCTTTGCCGCGAGCCGAAGAGCGTGGATAACAACGAGGGCGCTCGCTGCCCCTGCCCTCGTCACGGAGGAGGATTCTGCCCGAGGAGCACGCTCAGATCGAACGGGTAATAGGTATTGAGCTTCCGCCCACGCACCGGCGGGATGTTGACCGCGAGGACCTTCACCGGATCCCTGGTCGAGAGCTCCGTCGCCGAGATCCTGTACATCCCGCCGCTCTCGACGAGGAGACCGAAGCCCGCAGCGTCGGACGCTGCCAGGTGGAAGCCGGCGTTCGTGTCGCTCTTCCAGGAGGACAGGAGCGCCCCCTTGTCCCAGACGCCGCCGTTCGACGCGAGGCTCGAGGGTATCACCACGATGTCAGCACCGGCCTTGGCCAGCGCGACGCCGATCTCGGGGAAGACCGAGTCGTGCCCCGTCACGAGCCCCACGCGCGCACCGGGCAGGTCGACGAGCTCGGGCCTCCTGCCGCTCCCCGGATCAGCGCCAGCGGCGTGGATCGCGGGAACCGTCCGCGGAAGCCTCCCCCTCTCTAGCACGAGCAGGGACTCACGTGCGCCGGCGCCGGATGGCCTCTCGCGGATCGTGGTGACGAGCAGCTGAACGCCTCTCCGATCGACGAACTCCCGCCACGCCGACCATGGGGGATGGCTCCAGTCCGGGAGCGCCTCCTGCGCGGTCTCCCCGGAGATCCCTAGCGCCGGTAGCACGACCACCTCGGCCGGACCGTCACTCCATCTCGAGGCGACGAGGTCGAGGTTCGCGGCAGGATCGGCCTGAGGGACGTAGGAGAGGACGCGGATCTCGACCTTACCGGCGGGAGGCAGCCCGGCCTCGCAGGACGCGGGCGCCGTTGGCACGAAGCAAGGCCCTGCAAGATCCGCGTAAGCCTGCGCGCGCCGGTTCGCGACGGTGTCGGTCGGGTTGCTCTTGGTTCCGATGCGCGCCCGCGGGATCGACATCGTGGCGTAGAGAATTTTGTCGGCTGGCGCCGTCATGTCCTTCGCCCGGTGACGCAGCTCGACCTTTCCCTGGGGGTCGATCACCACCGACGGCGCGTCGTTCATGTCATAATCGTACGGGTCCGCCCCGCGGCGATCGACCTCATGCCCCCAGCGGTTCGCCACCGCCATCCAGACGCCGTTTTCCCGCGCTCGCGTCGCCCAGATCGCCTCCTGCTCGTAGTCACCCCACCAGTTGGCCGGTGCGACGACGACGTCGGCTCCCTGCAACGTCGCGATGCGCACCCAGTCCGGCAGGTAGGTGTCGGAGCAGATCACGGCGGCGAGCTCGCCATACGGCGTCGAGATGACCTTGAACGGCGTGTCGCCACGAGCATTCCACGGCGTCGTCCCGCGCTTGCGCTCCACGCCGAGGAGACCGCCTGGGCCGAAGATGGCCGCCGAGTTGAACGATGACGCTCGCGTCCGCTCGGCGATGCCGACAACCACGTACGCCGCGTATCGCTCGGCGAGATCTCGGACCCGATCGAGCTCGGGGAAGGGCGAGACGGAGCCCAGGCTCGTGCTCACCTCAGCCGCCGTGATCGAGTATCCCGTGGTGGCGAGCTCTGGCGCCACGACGATCTTCGCGCCTTGGGTCAGCGACTCCTCAACGAGCTGCGCTATTCTCGCGATGTTCTGGTCACGCTTGCCGAGCTCCGGGTTCATGTGGAGCAAGGCGACCATCACCGTCACCTCCGCGCCGGATGCCGGCACCGGCGGCTGCGCGCTCGTCGGAGCGCCGCCCGAGCAGCCGAGGGCAAGAACGAGCGTGGCCGACCAGGCTGCGGAATGATTGGCGCCGCTGCCTCGCATGAGGCACCCGATCCTGGCAATGGAACGCCGGAGATCCATGTGTCACACCCCCAAAGAACACCGGTATATGCAATCTCTACGTGGCGACGTGGCGACGTGGCGACGTGGCGCCGCATCGCAGCGCTCGCCTGGGTCGCTGCCCTCCGGCATCCGCCCCGGAAATCGCTACCAGGACGAACCAGTCTATGTCAATATCGCACCGCGATGAGCCCCCAGCTGCGACAAATTGGCTTCCTGTCCAATGTCTGCGCTGCCATTTTGACGATCGGGGCCGTGGACCTCCTCGATAGCGCGGTTACCGGGGCGCGCCCCCGTGGTACCGCCGGCCGCTGGGACACCCCCCGCGGGTGTTTGACCTCGACGCAATCGGGATGATCGACGCTCGATGTGCCTGACGCTATCGATTCCACCCCGCCGCGCGGTCGCGGCGGCGTCGTTCGCCGGCGCGGTCACGCTGGCGGCGGGCGCGGCGGCTCAGCAAGCGTCCGTCCTTGAGGTGACCGTTCATGCCGACAAGCGCGACCCGGGCCCGGGCTCGCGCGATCTGAGCGCTGCATCGAGCAAAGTTCCAAGAGAGAGGTTGCGCCAACCCGGCGAGAGTGCGGCCCATGTCCTGCAGCGGATCCCAGGGGTGCAGGTCTCGAAGGGCGGCGCTGGCTCCGATCTCTCGACGGCATCGATTCGCGGCGCGACCAGCGCCCAGACGCCCATCTACCTGGCCGGCATCCGGCTGAATGATGACGTCACCGGCACAGCCGATCTCTCCGCCGTTCCGCTCTGGATGATCGACCGAGTGGAAATTTACCGCGGCAACGCACCGATCCAGGCCGACCGGCTAGGAATCGGAGGCGCCATCTTCTTTGACCCGGTGCTGCGTCGCGGATCGAGGGTTGGCGCGGGGGGCAGCGCGGGCAGCTTCGGAGAGCTCGCGACGTGGGCGGCGGCGTCCACGGGTGACGCGCGTGGGGGTGCGATGATCGCGGCACGACGTGAGAGCGCGAGGAACGACTATGCCTACGTCGACGATCGCGGCACGACGTTTGACCCGAGCGATGACCGGGAGCGCGACCGGTTCAACGCGGATTACGTCGCGTATGACCTCTGGAGCATCGGCCGGCTTCAGCTCGGGCGCAGCTCGATGACCATGCTCACCAACGCCTTTGTCCGCGACCAAGGCGTCACCGGCCTCTCGGTGATCCCGGCTCACGCTGCGCGCTCGCATGCCCAGCGGTGGCTCGGCGCGGCTTCGGCGAAGCTGCCGTGCGCGGCGCCGATCCCGGGCGAGCCCGACGACCGCTGCTGGATCGAGCTCACCAGCTCGGCGATCCTGGCGAGAACCCGGATCGCCGACCCGCAGCTGGAGCTCGGGCTGCTGTCCCCGTGGACCGCGAGCGCAGGCGCGCGCGTCTCGCACCAAGCGCGCCTCCGTTACCGCCTGCAGGGCTTCGATCTCGGCGCTTCGCTGGTGCAGGAGTTCGAGCATCTGGGGCTCGACCGTCCAGAGGGCGAGCCCCTCCGCGCGAGCCGGGCGTTCACGCGTGCCGGCGCCTCTGTCGCCGCGTCCCCGGCCCGGGCGCTCCAGGTCCATGGCCACGCGGTGCTCGAGTGCCACACCACGGCCGGCCCGGAGGGCGGTCGGACCTGCGAGACCCTCCAGCCTGTGGTGCGCCTCGGAGCACGCCTGGAGCTCCCCTGGAACATGGCGCTCCTCGCGAACGTCGGCCGCTACGTGCGAGTCCCCACCCTCGGTGAGCTCTATGGCACATCGCCGATCGTGCGGGGCAACGCCGACCTCCGCGTCGAGGAGGGATACACCGCTGACGTCGGCGTCCGGATCAAGGGCCATGGGTTCAGCGTCGATGTGTTCGGGTTCTCCCGGCTGGCGACCGACCTCATCGGCTTCCGGCGCTCATCGCTCGGCGTCGTTCGGCCGTTCAACATCGGGAGCGCCAGGCTGCTCGGCGTCGAGCTCACCGGGTCGACCTCCTTCCTGGA
This sequence comes from Sorangium sp. So ce836, assembly GCF_028553905.1. Lineage (NCBI taxonomy): Bacteria > Pseudomonadati > Myxococcota > Polyangiales > Polyangiaceae > Sorangium > Sorangium sp. So ce836. Next base: position 11,379,981 of record NZ_CP102233.1, read on the forward strand.
CGCCGTCCACGCCGAGGTGTCGCTCACCGCGATGGATCCGCGGGACACGTCGCAGGAGCGCCACCTCAAGAATGACATCCTCCCCTTCCAGGCGAGGCTGGTCGCGGCGCCGTACCTGGAGGTCTATCAGGAGCCCTTCCGGTGGCTGCCCATCGACCGGATCGCGCTCGGCGCACGCCTGTTCTACCGGTCCTCCAGGCTCGCCGATCCGGCAGGGCTCGTCGTGATGGCTGAGCAGGTCAGCGTCGACGCGGAGCTGTCGGCGCTCTTCTGGAAGAAGCGGATCTCGGCCCGCGCCAGGATCGCCAATGTGCTCGATGCGAGAAACTACGATGTGGTTGGGCTCCCGTTGCCGGGGCGAAGCGTGCATGGGGGGATGGAGGTATGGTGGTGATGGCGAACAAGACGAGCGTCTGGGCGGTGCGGTCGCTGAGCCTGCTCTTGCTCCTCGGATGCAACGTGGCGCCGCCTCCGGGGAGCACCGGAGGGGTCACGAAGCAGCCGGACGGGTGCGGGCGAGGATTGATCGTCGTGAACACTGACTACCAATCCACCAATGTCTCGCTCCTCGACATCGAGGGAGCCGTCCTCTCGTCTTCGCTCATCTCCTCGTCGGCCGCGTCGACCATGCTCTCGGTCCCTCTGTCCGGGGACGTCGTTCTCCCGACGATGCCCCAGCTCGGTAGCCGGATCGCGCTCATCGATCGGTACCCGGCGTCCGTCTTGACGTGGATCGATGTGAAGAGCGGCGAGGTCGCCGCGCAGCTCTCGGTGGCGACCGGATTCGCCGCCAACCCGCAGGACTATGTCGAGGCCTCGCCGCACAAGGCCTACGTCACGCGCCTTGGACAGAACCTCGCCGCTGGCAGCGAGCCGTTCGACGCTGGCAACGACGTCCTGGTGATCGACCCCTCTGTGCCATCCATCACCGGTCGGATCGACCTGATGCCGGCGATGGCCGGCGAGGACCCGAAATACCTGCCCCGGGCCAACCGGGCGGTCGTGGCCGACCAGAAGCTCTATGTGCTCCTCTCGGCCGACGCTGCCGATTTTTCGAGCTCGGCCGAATCGAGGCTCGTCACGATCGATACGGACACCGACACGATCCTGGACGTCAAAACGCTCGATGGGCTACACGGCTGCGGTGCCCTCGCGCTCTCCCCGGACCAAGAGGACATCGCCGTCGCGTGCACCGGCACCTTTGTGGGGAGCGCGTCGGTGCTCTCCGAATCGGCGTTGGTCGTCCTGAGCCGCGGGGATTCCCTGGTGGAGCGCGAGCGTTGGTCCGCCGAGCAGCTGGGAGGGGGCGCGCTCGGCACCTGGATCTCTTACGCGGGCGCTGAGACGCTGGTCTTCACGACCCTCGGGAGCTTCCCCGAGGGAGATCAGCCCGGCACCGACGACACCGCCAGTGCATTGAACCTGGTGAACGGAGAACGACGAGAGCTGCTCCGGTCGAAGCTCTCGCCGTTCACGATCGGCGCGACGCAGTGCGTCGCGGAATGCTCGGCTTGTTTCATCGCCGACGCCGAGACCAGCGGCGGCGTGGTTCACCGGTTCCCGGTTAGCGCCCAGGGGGCGCTCGGCCAGCCTAGCCAGACCGTCGTGGACACCGCCATCGGTCTTCCACCTCGCTACCTAGGGCGTTTCTAGAGAAGCGCCAGAAGCGCCCGCGGCGGCCCTGCGGGAGGCGGCGCGATGGAGAAGGGCTCACCAGGCATATGCCTGCGGGGCCTCGCCACCGGGGCCGGGCCAGATCTGCTCTAGCCTCGTCACAACCTCCTCACTGAGAGCCATATCCATCGCGCCTACGTTCTGCACCAGTTGCTCGACGGTTCGGGGCCCAATGATCGCCGCCGTGACGGCCGTGTTGCGCAGAACCCAGGCGAGCGCGACGTCGGCGGTGCGATGCCCAGCCTCCTGACATAGGCCCTCGAACGCGCTGAGCTGCTCTCGATGCTGCTCCGCTATGCGCTGGACCCAGCTATCCGCGCGGCGCCCCGGCGCAGGGCTCGTCAGTCCCCCGCCGAGCAACCCGCCGCCCAGCGGGCTATACGCCAGCAGCGCCATGCCGAGGGCCCGACAGCAGGGGATGACCTCGAGCTCGATCATCCGCCTACGGAGGTTGTAGACACTCTGTTCCGAGACGAATCCAGGCCACTGGCGCTGTCGGCTGAGGTTATTGGCCGATGCTATGTCCCATGCCGCGAAGTTGCTGCTCCCGACGTGCAAGACCTTCCCTTGCCTCACCAGCTGATCCATGGCCTGCCATAGCTCTTCCCACGGACAGGCCCGGTCGACATGGTGGACCTGGTAGAGGTCGATACGGTCCGTTCTCAGTCGCCGGAGGCTCTGCTCGCACGCCTCCAAGATGTGACGCGCCGAGAGGCGCGGCTCGTCCGCCCCCCGGAAGACCTTCGTCGCCAACACGATCCTGCTTCGTCGGCCTTGCCCGAGCGCCAGCCAGTCTCCGATGATGCTCTCCGCTCGCCCCTCGCTGTAGACTTCGGCCGTGTCGACGAAGTTGATCCCGCAGTCGATCGCCCTGTCCAACAGCGGAAATGCGTCACCCTCAGAGGTGTGCAGCCCGAAGTTCACCGTCCCCAGGCAGAGGCGGCTGACGCTGATGGCCGTGGGGCCGAGAGGGCGATATTCCATGGGCTAGAAAGGGGGAGGCGTCCTCATGAAGTCATTGTGGTGGTAGCGATCGGCTCCTCGGACAACGATGGTCCTCAGGTAGCTGAAGCTCGACTCCACCGCCGCGCGCTCGAACCGAACCTCCGGCGTCGTGAACCGCAGCGCGTAGGCGATGCGCGGACTAGTGCTCATATTTCTCTCCGAGCCGTGATAGAGATACCCAGAGAAGAACGTCGCCTGTCCGGGAGCCATCTCCAGCTCGACGATCGGGAAGCTGGAGCTGTCGATGTCCGGTATATGGGAGTCGTGGGGCAGCGTCCGATGCGAGCCGGGGATCACTCGCAGGCCGCCGTTGCCGCGATGACAGGCGCTCAGCGCGATCCAGGCCGTCAAGTTGATGTCGCGGTCCAAGACGGGCCAATAAACGGCGTCGCAGTGCCAGGGGACGATGTCCTCCGATTGCGGCGGCTTGTACCAGACGTGGCTCGCCCACAGCACCAGATCCGGTCCCAGCACGGACTCTACGCAGTCGAGGAGCGCCGGCGTCGTGGCGAGCTCGTACGCCCATCGATACCTGAGGTGGTACCCCGAAAGCGCGTGGGGGTCGGGACGACCTCCGCTTTCGCCCAGCGAACCGAGGAAGCTCCGTCGATAGTGGTCGGCCTCGGTATGGTCGAAGAGCGGAACGGGGTCGACATACCCGTTGCGCGAAAGCTGCTCGGTCAGGGTGGATTTCATTCTGGTCGCTGCGCGCCGCGTCTTGACAGGACGTCGTCCCGCGCGCAAGCAGAATCGCTGGAGTCGGGGAGGAGAGAGTCGATCTCTCGGATCGAGCCAATCTTGTACGCGGCCGCAGCGAGCCCCATGGTGGCCAGGCCCGCCACGATGAAGATGAGGCTCATTCCAGAGCCCGGGCCCGAGCCGACGAGCCAGGAGAGGAACGGGACCCAGGCCCCCCCGGGAGATAGCGCCGGCTCCAGCACATCATCCGCGAGGGGACCGGCGATGAGCATGGCGACGGGGACCATCGCGTCGACGACGATGCGCCGGGCGGCGAAGACTCGCCCCTGGGCGTCGGGATGGATCTTTGACTGCCAGATTGCCTGGTTGCACCCGTACAGGATCGGGAAAAAGAAGGACGTCAGGAAGGATGCCACTCCCCAGGTCACAGGCGTGCGGCCGAGGCCGAGCAGCACCTGACCGAAGAGGCCGTTGAGGAAGATCATCGCGAGCACCCCCTGGATGCGCTTTCGCGGCCCTCCCCACAAGCTCATGGCGATGCCTCCGGCGACGCCTCCAGCCGCGCCTGCGACCATGACCGACGCCAGGGCTGCATCGTGACCTCCCGTCCGGGCGAGGACCAAGGGCGGCAGCAGAATCCCGAACATGCTCAGGAAGTTGTTCGCCGCGAGGACGTACAGCAGCCCGACGAGGCTCTTGCTGCCAAAGACTGTCCGGAAACCGTAGATCGCCTCCTCGACGAGCCGGGGGCAGTCCCTGGGCTCGGTAGCCAGCGCGCGCTCGGGGACACGAACGAAGAACAGGAGGACGATGGCGATCGCAAAGCTGGCCGCGTCCAGCAGGAGGACGCCATCGAGGCCAATGTGGCGGTATAGCAGCGATGCTGCCACCGGGGAGAGCAAGCCCGAGAGCGACAGCGACAGCGACATCATGCCGCTGGCGCGCGCATAGGACTCCTTGGACAGGAGGACGGTCACCGCTCCCAGATAGGCCGGGGTTTGGAAGGCGACGAACGCGCCGGTCAGCAGCTTGGCCACGTAGAGGTGCCATGGCTCCAGCCCGATGGTCTTGTTGATGCACAGGACCCCGACCGTCACCGCACCGACCCCTAGGTCGGCCACCGCCATCGCCCACCGCCGGTCGAGGCGATCGACGAGCACGCCAGCGAGCGGGCTGACCAGGATGACGATGCCGAAGGAACAAAGCTCTAGGGTGGCGATGGACGCAGCGTGCTGCGTCCTGTTCCAGACCCAGACGGTAAACGCGAAGCTGCTGATGCCGGTCCCGAGAGTTGACAGGAGCTGGCCGAACCAGATCGCGAGAAATGATCTCGGCGGCACCCAGAGCATCCTACCGATCACCTCGATTGAGGACGCCTCCTCACTGGATCGCGGGGTTGCTCAAGGGCCCAGGATCCGAGAGTTGTGCCGAAGGGAGCTTGGCGAGGAAGCGCTCCTCCAGGAGCCAGAGATTCAGGTGTTTGATGATGTGATCTGCGCAGCGATCCAGCTCCTCCATGAAGCCTTCGCCCGACAGGATGGTCTCCGGCGCCGACGCTGCCTCGCCCTCCTGGCCGACCACGGTGATGCCGGACAGGAAGGGGATGACGCCCATGCAGGGGATCCCGGTCTTGTCCTCAAGGATGCGGACGCCGTCGGCGAACTCGCTCGGATCCCCATGAAACTTGTTGATGATGAACCCGGCGACCCGGGATCGCTCGCTCTCTGTGAGAAGCGATAGCGTCCCGATGATGGAGGCGAACACGCCGGTCTGCTCCGCGCTCCCTACGAGCAGGCATCGCGCGTCGAAGGTCTCTGCGACCCAGCAATTCGACATATCGCGCTCTTTGATGTTTAGCTCGACGGGGCTTCCGCAGCCCTCGATGACGATGTGATCGAACCGGTCGGCGAGCCGGCGGTGGCTCTTGGCGATGACGGCGCGGAGTGAGTTGTACCGATGCGAGGCCGGGATCTCGGTCAGCCCCGGGGACGGTGCTCCGCAGACGACGATTTCGAGCTTGTTCCCCACCGCCTTGAACATCACGGGGTTCATGTCGACGTGGGGCTCAAGGTTCGCGGCAACGGCCTGGTGCGCCTGGTGGACGTGGATCTCCCCGCCTGAAGCCGTGCGATAAGAGCCATGCCCAGACGACATCGACATGGGCTTGAACGGGGCCACGGACTTGCCCTGACCGCTGAGCCAGCGGCAAAGGGCCAGCGTGACCAGCGTCTTCCCGACCAGGGACGATGTACCGAGGACGAGAATGCTAGCGGAGTTCCTGATCGCCATGGTGAACACGTCGCTCCAGGAGGATCGAGGCCGTCGAGATGATCACCCTAAGGCAATACCTGCCCGGTATCAATCATTCCGATCGACACAGCAATCCGTTCGGCCTATATTATTTTAATGATACTGTCGCGCGATCAGGTACACCAGGGTCGGCGCGCCGAGCGCGGCGGTGATGACCCCGACCGGCAGCTCGGCGCCCGGGATCACCGTTCGCGCGATCGTGTCGCACAGCGCCAGAAATGCGCCGCCCACGACCAGGGACATCGGCAACAGCACGCGCCGATGGCTCCCGAGCGTGAGCCGGACGAAGTGGGGCACCATCAGCTCGACAAAGGCGATCGGGCCGCACCAGGCGACGCAGCCGGCGACGCCGAGCGCCCCGCAGCCGATCGCGATCGCGCGCACCAGCGGGACGTTCATACCCCGGCTATGCGCGAGCTCCTCGCCCGTCGCGAGGACGTCGAGGGAGCGCGACAGGCCAATCAAGCCCAGCGCCGTGATCGCGGCGATCGGCAGCAGGAGGACGATACCGCGGTAGCCCACCTGCGGCAGGTACCCGAGCGACCACCGCACAGCGGCGAGCATGGCGGTCTCATCGGCGGTAAACTGGATGGCCGACGACGCGGAGCCGACGGCGAGAGAGCTGGCGATGCCGGCGAGGATGATGTCGTTGTTGCGCGCCCGCTTGCTCAGCGCGACGAACGTCACCGCTGCGCTCACCCCCAGCGCCCCGAGGAAGGCGGACAGGGTGAGGACCGGCAGCTCCCCCCAGATCATGCTGCGGACCCCGAACACAATGGAGATCAGGGCGCCGAACGTCGCCCCCGCCGTCGTCCCGACGGTGCTGGGCGTGGCCAGCGGGTTGAAGAAGATCACCTGATAGGTCGCACCGACCAGCGAGAGCGTCCCCCCGACCAGGACCGCCATCAACACGCGCGGCACCCGGAGCTGCCAGAAGATGAATTCAGCGCTGCCCTCGACCAGCGGAGGGCCCACGAACGGTGAGGCGCCGATGATCAGCACGGCGCCGATCACGAGCGCGCCTATCCTCGTCCCGAGACGGGCGCGGGGGCTCATGCGAGCGACGCTGCGTCGGGCGGCTCGACCACGAACAATCGTCGGCCCCCCACGTCGACCGCCCGCATCCGGACGCCGAACAGGGCGCCGAGCAAGGCCCCGAAATCCGCCGCTCCGTAGCTGGTCACAAACTCGATGCGTCCGTTCTTCATCCCCACCACGTTCAGTCGGTTGACCTCGCCGTGATGGACCGAGTACGCGAGCGCGTTCACGTCGTGGGTGACGCAGAGAACGCTCTGGCCAGAGCGCCAGAGGCGCACGAGCTGCCCGTAGAGCTCGAACTGCTGCGCCGGATCGAGGTGGTTCGCTGGCTCGTCCAGCAACACGAGCGGCGTCTCCTGGGCGAGGAGCGCCGCGACGAGGACGCGCTGCAGCTCGCCGCCAGAGATATCGGTGATGAGGCGGCCCGCGAGGGTCGCCGCGCCCACCGAGGCCAGCGCCTCCTGCGCCGCGGTGAGCGAACGCCCCCGGCTCTCCCGGAAACGAAACCGAGCTGCGGCGACGAAGTCCACGGCGGGAATCGGCTCGAGGATCACCCCGCGCTGCGGCAACCATCCGAGCTTGGCCGCGCGCCCCCTCCCGGAGAGCGCGGAGAGCGGCTCGCCATCGACGAGGACACGGCCCGACGAGGGCCGGATGACCCCGAGCGCCACGCGTATCAGCGTCGTCTTCCCGGCGCCGTTGGGGCCCACGACCGCGACGAACTCGGACTCGATGAGGCGCAGCGTGACGTCGTCGAGCAGCCTGTGCGCACCCACCTGGACCGTGACATGGTCGAACTCGAGGACTGTCATCGGGGCTGTGCCTTCGCATCGTGGATGGCCGCGGCGACCTTGTCAAGGAGCCCCAGTATGCGCGGCCCGGTCGACTTGACGTCAGCGCCGTGGATGACACGGATGGCACCCCGCTTGGCCGCGGCGATCGGCAGCGCCTTCCAGTCGGCGAGATAGCGAGCTTCCACGCTCTCCTCGAGCCGGTCGACGTCGACGAGGATGAGCACCACCTCCGGATCCAGCGCGATGACCCGCTCCAGCGACAGGTTGGGAGCTCGGAAGATATCCTCTGCGACCGCGTTGCGGCCGCCGGCCGCCTCGAGCACCGCGCCGTGGAGCGCGTTGCGCCGGAAAAACAAGATCTCGCTCATCTTCCCGGAGGTCGAGCCGAGCACCATGAGCACGCGTGGGGCGCCCTCCGGCGGCCGCCGGGAGAGCCGCTCCTCGAGCGTGCCGGCCAGCGCCTCCGCGGCCGATTCACGCGACGTCAGCCGGCCGAGCTCTCGCGTGCTGCTGACCACCTCCGAGAGGGTCTGCCAGGGCAGCAGCTCGGCACGCGCAATCGCTCTGAGCTCCTCCACGCGCGAGCTCTGGGTGCGCTGGCTGATGATGAGGGTCGGGCGCAGCCTCGCGATCGCCTCGACGTTCGGGGTCAGCGCCGTGCCTGCCTTCGGCCGGCGTTGCGCGTCGGCGGGGTAGTCGCAGAAATCGCTCACGCCCATGACGCCCCCGCCCGCGCCTATGGCGAAGAGCGTCTCCGTGATGGCAGGGGAGAGCGAGATGATGCGAAGAGCGCTGGCGCTCTCCTGAGGCGGGCGCCGGTCGCACGCCCACGCGAGCAGCGCCGAGGAGAGAGCCCCGAGCACGAAGCCACGGCGGACCGGGCGGCAGGCAGGGCGCTGTGCCGCTTCCTTCGTGGCCCCGGCTCTGCCGCTCGACCTCGGCAACGTTGGCCCCTCCGCGACGTGCGGAGCGAGCATGTCCCTGTGGCGTCGAAACGTCAAGCTTGGCCCCCCCGCTGCATGCCCGGCGGCTCATCGCCGACCAGCAGCATCCTGGAGAGATACGTCTCGTCCAGGTGCCGCATGACGTGGCCTGTCCAGCGGTCGATCTCGGCATCGTAACCGCCTGAAAGATAGGAGCGCACGCCCGGCAGCGCCGGCCAGCCGTGCTCTCCCCGCAGGGTGTTCAGGAGGTGCAGGCGGAACGCGTCGTTGTCGAGCAGGCCGTGCAGGTAGGTCCCGAAGACGCGGCCATCCTCCGTCTGCGCTCCGTCCAGGATGGCCTCTCCGCCGCCGGCCCGCCTCAGGTGCAGCAGCGGCCTGCAGCGAGGGTCGGTGCGTTCGGTCCAGCCCATGTGGATCTCGTAACCCACGAGCTGTCCCACCCCCGGCCGCGGATCGACGAGCACGGCGGTCGCCTGGGTCGTCGTCTTGTGAGCGTTCATGATCGTCCGCACGGGGAGCAGCCCGAGTCCTTCGACAGCCACGCCGGCCTTGTCCTCGACCTTGTGAGGATCGTCGATGCTTTGCCCCAGCATCTGCATGCCGCCGCAGATCCCGAAGATGCGACCGCCGCGCGCGCCGTGCCGCGCGAGGGCGTCCGCCAGCCCGCGCTGGCGCAGCCAGTCCAGGTCCGCGACGGTGGACTTGCTGCCGGGGAGGATGAGCAGGTCCAGGCCCGCCACCTGCTCCGGGCGTGTCACGTAAACGAGCCGCACGCCCGGCTCCCGCGTCAGGGGGTCGAAATCCGTGTGGTTGGCCATGTGGGGGAGCTGCACGACGCCGATGGTCAGCGCCTCGCTGCCGCCCGCGCCCGCGGCGGGCGGCTCGTCGCCGAGCGCCACGCTGTCTTCGGCCTTCAGGCAGATGTCCGGCAGGTGAGGAATCACGCCGAGGCAGGGCTTTCCGCTGCGCTTTTCCAGGAAGCTCACGCCTTCGGCGAAGAGCAGGGGATCGCCGTGGAACTTGTTGATGACGAACCCCGCGATGAGGCGCCGCTCCGAGGGGGTGAGCAGCGAGAGCGTGCCGAGGATCGACGCGAAGACGCCGCCGCGATCGATGTCGGCCACCAGCAGGCACGGCGCGCCCACGGCCCTGGCCATCCAGAGGTTCGAGACGTCCCGCGCTTTGAGGTTCACCTCCGCCGCGCTGCCGGACCCTTCGATCAAGACGACGTCGTGGCGCGTCGAGCACCGACGGTAACTCTCGAGGATGATGGAGCGCAAGGCGCTGTGCCGTCGATCAGACGGCAGCCTACCGACCTCCGGCGACACCTTGCCGCGCACCACGACCTGCACCGAGGCGTCGGCTCCCGGCTTGAGCAGCACCGGATTCATGTCGGCGTGAGGGGTGACTCCGGCCGCGAACGCCTGCTGCGCTTGAGCCCAGCCGATCTCGGCGCCATCCGGCGTCACGTAGGAGTTGAGAGCGATATTCTGCGCCTTGAAGGGCGCCACATTGACGCCGCGGCGGCGCAGCCAGCGCCCCAGCGCCACGACCAGCAAAGACTTTCCCACGTTCGACGCCGTGCCAAGGACCATCAAGGCGCGGGTGGAGCTCCGTCTCTCCCGGCCGTGGTGTGCCTCGCGCGTCGGGGGGTTGACCATGCTGCGGACTATACCCCATCCCGCGGGGGGCGGGAGGCCCCTTCGGCAGGGGACGTCCGGGCAGCTATGGCGCTGCGCCCCCGAAAGGGCGTGCAGCGGCGGCCATCGAGCGGCCCCTAGCGAGGGCTCAGTCGTCGAGGAGGACCGCGAGATCGAACGGATAGTAACTGTTCAGAAACTTGTAACGTACCGTGCTCGTGTCCAGGTTCATGATCTTGAGCCGGCCCCCGGCGCCGACGTCTTCCAAGTTGCTGATATAGCCACCGCCATTCTCGACGATGATACCATTACCCGTCCAATCAGAGGCCGCCAGATGCACCACCTCGTTGGTCCGGGTCCTCCACATGCGGCGGAGCGCGTCGACGTCCCAGTGGTAGCCGATGAGGCTCAGCGGGTCGTTCGGTGCGAGCGAGCCCGAGGTCGAGGTGATGAGCAAGATGTCAGCTCCTGCCTTGGCGAGGTGCGTCCCGGTCTCGGGGAACAGGGCGTCCTGCCCGGTGAGCACGCCGACGCGGGCGCTGGGAAGATCGATCAACACCGGCTCGGCCCCGCTGCCGTTCTCGAGGAAGGGGGCGTCATGGATCTGGGCGTGCAGCGAGGGCGGTACGCCCGGACGGACGAGCAGCAGGGACTCGTGCAACGTGTCACCGGGCTCGTACTCGATCACCGTCGTGACCAGCAGGGAGAGCGCGTTCTGCTCGACGAAGGTCTGGAGCGCAGACCAAGGGGACGCCGAGTACCATCCCGAGTTGGAGGCGTTCACGGGCAGGACGCTAGCTCCTAGCCCCGGCAGGACGAGCACGTCGGCGTCCTGGCTCCGCGTGGACCAGAGCTGGTTGATGGTCGTGAGGTTGTGCGCCGGGGAGAGCGCTGGCTTGTAGGCCATCGCGGCCACGCGTACAGGCCCTGCGGGGGGCAGGCCAGGCGCCGGCTCGTAGCCGAGGTCGCGCCGGTAGTACGAATTCGCGATCGCGCCGTACGCGCTCGGCTCCCGGTAGCTGACCGGGTAGGCCGGGTTGCTCGCGTTCCCGATCCGCCCGTCGGGAACGACCACGGTCTGGTAAAGGATCGTGTCGGCGGGAGGTAGCGGGTCGTCCTCCGTCCGGTAGATGAGCTTGATGTTCCCATCCGGGCTGATCGCGGCGGACGGGGCGTCGTTCATGTAGTAGGTGAAGGGAGAGCCGAAGCGCTCGTCGACCTCGCTCCCCCACCGGTTCGCTGCGAGGAACCAGACGCCGTTCTCCCGGGCGCGCGTCTGCCAGATCTCCTCCTGCCCGTCGCGGCCCCACCAGTTGGACGGCAGCAGGACGATATCCGCGCCCTCCAGGGCGATGATACGCATCCAGTCCGGAAGATAGGAGTCGGAGCAGATGAGCATCCCGATGTCCCCGTACGGCGTCGTGATGACGTCGAAGGGGACGTCGCCAGCGTCGTGCCAGCCGGAGAGACCCCGCTTCTGCTGCGTCTCGATGAATCCATCCGGACCGAAGGCCACCACGCTGTTGTATACCGCGTCCGAGGGGGTCACCTCGGCGATGCCGACAGCGACGTAACCCTGGTACGCGATGGCGAGGTCGCGGATGCCGTCCAGCTCGGGGTACGGAGAGGTGAACCCGAGGCTGTCCACCACATCCTGCCGGGTGATGGAGAAGCCCGTGGTGGCGAGCTCGGGGGTCACCACGATATCGGCGCCGTTCTGGAACGCTTCCTCGACGAGGGCGCCGAGCGCGGCGACGTTCTGGGTGACCTCGCCGAGGGCCGGATTGGAATGGATGAGCGCTACCTTGGCCGAGGCGGCAGCCGCGTCCACGGCGAGTGAGAGGAGCGACAGCGAAATTCCGCAAACGCTGAATTTTCTTAGAATTTCGTTCATATTGTCGCCCAAGCTACCACAAGATCCATGGCGTGGAGCGCATGATCGGCTCAATGGTATTCCGAAGGGTTCGCCCGTCTTGCGGGTGGCGGAACGGTGGACAGGGCGCGACATTCCGCTTCAATGCCTCGACCGGCTAGTCGACGGCCGGCGCGCCACGTTCGCCGAGCACCTGCGTGAACGCGGCGCGCGGAAGCCCCGGGAGCTCGGCCCGTTTTCCGATGCTCACGCGATGCTGGTGAACCTGGTCGACGATCCGACGTGGCGGGTGCGCCTCCCCCTCACCGCGCCTCCCCCGTTTCCGCCACCTCGAGCGCGCTCTTCCGCCCCACCCGGTACGTCCTCACCGGCTCTCCCCGGACGATCCGGTCGTGCTCGCTCCAGCGCGCGGCCTCCGCCTCCGCGACGCGCCGGGCGGCGCGCTCGGCGAGCCGCTCGGCGATGCGCGCCACCCCGCGCCGGACGTTCGCGCGCTGCGAGCGCTCGTCGTCGACGCGCACCGTGATCCCGCTCGGCCGGTGGTGGACCCGCACCGCCGACCGCGTCCTGTTCACGTGCTGCCCCCCCGGCCCTCCCGCCAGGCAGGCCGAGATCTCGATCTCCCGCGGATCCACGCCCGCCCCCTCCCCCGCCCCGGCGCCCGCGTCCGCCCCGGCGGGGTGGATCGCCACCCCCGCGAACCACCGCTTGCGCGCCGCCCGCCCCCGGTCCGCGCTCTTCTCGATCAGCGCGTGCGTCCCGACCTCGCCCTCGAGGCAGCGCCGCGCGTCGCCCTCCACCAGGATCTCGACCGAGCCCGGCGCGCCCTCGTCGCCGTGCACCGTCACGTCGACCACCGCGAGCCCGCGCTCCCGGCAGAGCGCCTCCATCCGCTCGGCCAGCCGCGCCACGAACCGCCGCACCTCGACCGGCCCCCGCCCCGCGCTGATCTGCACCCACGACCGGCTCATCGCTTCACCGTGATCACCGGGACGAGCGGCGCGACCGCCGTCGCCAGGCCGGCCTCCACGAGGCTCTCGATCACCGGCCCGATCGGCTTGTACGCGTCCGGGTGCTCCTCGAGCAGCAGCGCCGGATCGTCGCACACCACGCGGCCGCCGAGCTCGGTGCGGGCGAGCTCGCGCCGCCGGTACCTCGCCGCGATCTTCTCGCGCGCCTCGCTGCGCCCCATCTTGCGGCCCGCGCCGTGCGCGACGGAGCGCAGCCCGGCCTCCGCGTCGCTCGAGCGCATCACCCACGACGGCGCGCCGCGCGACCCGAGCACCACGGTGAAGTCGCTGCCCCGCGCCGGCGCGGCCCCCTTCCGGTGCACCCACGCCGGCGCGCCGCCCACGGTCTCGCGCGCGACGTCATTGTGGGTGAGGTCGAGCCCGCCCGCGATCTTCGACGCCCGCGCGGCTCCGAGCGCGCGCAGCATCCGGTAGGCGAGCAGGAACCGGTTCGCCCGCGCGAAGCGGCACGCGCCGGCGAGCTCGCCGAGGTACGGCTCGGCGGCGTCGCCCTCGAGCACCGCGTCGCCCCAGCGCTGCCCGAGCGCGCCGCCGAGCCCGCGCGAGCCGGAGTGGGCCAGGACGACGAGATCCCCGGCGGAGAGGCCGAGCGCCGCCGCCGCCGCAGCGTCCCGCGGCGCGCCGACGCGGGCGATCTCGAGGAAGTGGTTCCCGCCGCCGACCGAGCCGAGCGCCCCCTCGTAGCCCGCGCGGTATGGCGAGGCGTCGCCGCTCGGGCGCAGGCCGTCCTCGGGCTCCGCCGCCGCGAGCTGCGCGAGGGCCTCGGGCACGCCGTCGACCTCGGCGAGGCCGCGCGCCCCGCGCCGCCAGACCTGCTCGAACACGGCCGCCGGGTCGCAGCCGGCCAGCGGATCATCCTCCATCGCCTGCCGGGCGCGCCGCTCGAGGACGTCCGCCGACACGCGGCCGATCGACGTCGCGACGAGCCGCACGCCGCACCCGGCGTCCCCGCCGATGAGCTGCGGGACGACGCGATCCGCGAAGGCGAACGCCGCGCCGATCGGGATGCCCCGCCCCGCGTGCAGGTCCGGCATGCCCACGGCGCGGACGCAGCCGGGCAGCGCGGCGACGCGCGCGAGCTGCTGGACGGCGTTGCCCTCGAGCCAGACGTCGTCGCGGGCGACCAGGCGGGCGTGGGCGGGAAGAACGACGCTGTCGGCGGGCGCTTTCATGAGATCTCCGTGGCGGACGCGAGCCCGGTGCGGGCCGCGCGGGGGAACACGGCGGATCCTTGCGGCTCCCGTGCCAGCGCGCGATCCGCCGGGACGCCGGCAGAACGCTTCAACCTGGTGCACGATGCACCAGACAACATGGTGCACGGTGCACCATTGCTGGTGTACGGTGCACCGGTGAATCGCCTCCTCCTCACCTGGTCGGACGCGGGCACGCTCGGGCCGGCGCCGGCGCACCACGGCCGCCGGGCGGAGGGCGATCGCGGGCCGGTGCTGCGGCTCCTCGACCAGGAGGAGAGCCGCTACGACGCGATCGTGATCCTCACCATCCCGGCCGGCGAGGCGCCGTCGCGGGCCCTCGTCGAGCGGGCGCGGGCGCGCGCCGCGCGGGTCGAGCTCCGCGTGGTCGACGTCGACGATCCGTCGGACCACGCGAAGCTGTTCCGCGCGCTCGGCAAGCTCTCGGCGCAGCTCAAGCGCGCCTTTCCGCAGGCGGCGTGGGCGACGGACGTCCTGCTCTCGGCGGGCACGCCGCAGGCGCAGACGCTCTGGGTAATCCTGGTCCAGGCGGGGATCCTGCCCGCGCGCATGCTCCAGGTGATCCCGGCGGCGTTCGTGCCGCACCCGCACCCGCGGCCGGTGCGCGAGGTTCGGCTGGACATCGAGGGCTTCCCCGAGATCCGCGCGCTGCGCGAGGAGGTCGTGCGCCTGCGGGCCGAGGCGCGCACGCGCGACGCGGTGCTCGTCGGCGAGAGCGAGCCGATGCGCGCCCTCCGCGCCCGGATCGCCCGGGTCGCCGCGACCGACGTGCCGGCGCTGATCCTCGGCGAGACGGGGACCGGCAAGGAGCTCGCGGCCAGGGCGATCCACGAGCACAGCCCGCGCGGCCGGGGCCCGTTCGTCGCGGAGAACTGCGGCGTCTTCGCCGAGGGGGTGCTCGCGAGCGAGCTGTTCGGCCACGAGGCGGGCGCCTTCACCGGGGCCGCGGGGCGGCGGCGCGGCGTGTTCGAGCAGGCGCACGGCGGCACGCTGTTCCTCGACGAGATCGGCGAGCTGTCGCCGCGGGTGCAGGCCTCGCTGCTGCGCGTGCTCCAGGACGGGACGCTGCGCCGGGTGGGCGGCGAGGCCCGGATCGAGATCGACGTGCGCGTCGTGGCGGCCACGCACCGCGACCTGGCGAAGATGGTCGAACAAGGGACGTTCCGCGAGGATCTCTATTACCGGCTCCGCGGCGCGATCATCGACGTTCCGCCGCTCCGCGCCCGCGGAGGGGATATCGAGATGCTCGTCGACGCGTTCCTCGACGAGGTGCGGACACGGCGCAAGGGGCGCGGGCTCGAGGTGACGCGCGAGGCGCTCCGGTGCCTGTACCAGCACGCCTGGCCCGGCAACGTGCGCGAGCTGCGCGCCGAGGTGCACCGGTGGGGGGTGTTCTGCGATCACACGGTCGACGTCGGCGACCTCGCGCCGGAGATCACCGCCGCGGCCGCGGGGCCGGCGGGCGGCGCGGGCGGGGTCGCGCGGGGGCCGGCGGGGGAGGCCGGGGGCGAGGAGGTCGCGCCGCTCGCGGAGGCGGTGGCGTCGGCCGAGCGCGCGGCGATCGGGCGCGCGCTCAGGGTGCATCAGGGCAACATCTCGCGCGCTGCGCGCGCGCTCGCCATCGACAGGAACACGCTCAAGCGCAAGATGGCGGCATACGGCCTCCGCGGGGACGAGGCGGCCTGATCCGCCGCGATCAGAACTCCGCGACGTCGAGCCTTCGCCCGTGCGTGTCCGGGCCCTCTCCGGTCCCGTTCGGGTTGGCTGGGGCCAACCCTTGCAGCTTTCCGGTGATCATCCTGCTGCGGATCGTGCCGAAGAGGACGAGCCGCACGTCATCGACCTCCGCGGGGTCGACCCCGCTGATCCGGTAGGAACCCTGGATGTGAGAGGGATGGATCACGTGGATGTACGCGACGGCGTCGCGACGCACGGCCCTGAGCGTGACCGGGAACGAGTCGGCAAAGGCGCCGTCCTCCGTCGAGAAGCGCAGCGGGACGTCGATCTCCAGCAACGGATCGCCGCCGGGGCAGCCCGTCGCCCTGAGGTCTACCGGGTCGTCGGGCGGCCCAGCGCCCCCCGCAGTGGCCTCGACCGCTGACCTCGTGAAGCGGACGAAGCGCGCGGCGAGCGGCGCGCCGGCAGAGACCGTCACTGTCGTGCTGCCGCCCTCCGCCCACGTGAGCGTGGCGGAGCGCGCGCCGGAGATGGCGGAGACCACGTCGTTCGCCGAGAAGCCGAGCCGGGAGGCGTCCTCCACGCCGATGATCTCCGAGCGCGCCGTGCACGGCCCGAGCACGCCGCCGCTCTGGCCGCCGAGCGCGCCTGAGCGGCTGTCCGTACCGCTGCCGGCGCCGTCGGAGCCCCCGAGGAGCGCAGCGCTCAACATCAGCGCACCCCGCCAAGAAAGCCGCAGTCCCCCGTACATCCGAGCACCTCGCGCGGCGCAGCTTGGGCCCCCCCGCGCGGGGGTGCCAGATCACATTCACACATTCCATAGCGCGAATTGGCCAATCGATGTGCGAATCTGCGATACGTGGGGCGCGCCTGGGCGCGTCGAGAGGGCGCGGCCCCGGCAGCGCGCTTCGCGCGGCCCCTGGCACGGCGCACGCGGCGGGCGCGCGCCGCGAGCACGCCGGGGCCGCCCATCGATCTGGACTCTCGACGGCCGCTCGTGTTCCCTTCTGGAGCCGCGGTGGCAGGTGGTGACGCGCCACCCGCCGCGGCGGGAAGGCGGGCAGCCCGACGTGAGCGACCTCGACGAGCCATGAACTGGGAGCAGCTCTGCAAGCTCGGCCTCGCGCTGCCCGACGCGGTGGAGGACATCTGGTTCCGCACGCCCGCGCTCAAGGTCCGCGGCAAGGCGTTCGTGCGCCTCAAGGAGGACGGCCAGTCCGTCGTCTTCCCACTCGAGAGCGTGGACGAGCAGGAATTCCTGATCGAGACGCAGCCGCACATCTACTTCATCACCGACCACTACCGCGGCTATCCGGCGGTCCTGGCGCGGCTCTCCGCGCTGCGCGCGCCCGAGTGCCGCATGCGGCTCGAGCGCGCGTGGCGCCTCAAGGCGCCGAAGACCCTGGTGAAGCAGCTCGACCAGCGCGCGCCCGCGAAGCCGAGACGGCAGCGCCCCTGAGGCGCGCGCCCTCGGTGGGGAACCCGGCGGACGGGGTTCGGAACGCCGTTGAGGAGACCACGGAGAACGGCCCGCGCGCCGGCGCTCCCGCAAACGATGGACAGCCGCTCTCCCTCGGCGCCGCCCGGCGAACCGCGGAGGGCCGATGTCTACGCCGGTTGCACTCGCGAGCGCGCGCGCCGGGTTCGCTCCTTGCTTCGCCCATCGAGCAGGCGGGAGGTACTGCGAATGCTGGCGGTCACGTACCATGGGCCGAGATGCGTCCGCGTCGAGGAAAACCCGGAGCCTCGGATTCAACATCCGAACGACGTGGTCCTCCGCGTGAGCCGCGCCGCGATCTGCGGCTCTGATCTGCATCTCTATCACGGCTACATCGCCGACACGCGCGTCGGCACCATCTTCGGCCATGAGTTCACCGGCGTCGTGGAGGAGGTCGGGCCATCCGTGCAGACCCTCCAGCGCGGCGACCGCGTCGTGGTGCCGTTCAACATCGCCTGCGGGACCTGCTTCTTCTGCCAGCGAGAGCGCACCTCCGCCTGCGAGAACACGAACCCGCTCACCACGATCGCCGGCGGGATGTTCGGTTATTCCCACACCACCGGCGGCTACCAGGGCGGCCAGGCCGAGCGCGTCCGCGTCCCCTTCGCCGACGTCGGCCCCATGAAGATCCCCGACGACCTCTCGGACGAGGACGCGCTCTTCCTCTCGGATATCATCCCCACGGGGTACCAGGCCGCGGAGATGGGCGACATCACCCCCGCGGACACGGTGGCCGTCTTCGGCTGCGGGCCCGTCGGCCTCGTGGCCCAGCGGTGCTCCTGGCTCCTCGGCGCCCGCCGCGTCATCGCCGTCGATTCGGTCGGCTACCGCCTCGAGTTCGCGCGCCGGTACAACCAGGCAGAGACGCTCGACTTCACCAAGGTCCCCGACGTCGTGTCCGTCCTCCGGGACATGACCGACGGTCGCGGGCCGGACGTCTGCATCGATGCGGTCGGCCTCGAGGCGAGCGGCTCGGCGCTGCACGGCCTGCTGGGCAAGACGCTCATGCTCGAGGCCGGCTCGCCGGTCGCGCTCAACTGGGCGATCCAGTCGGTCCGCCGCGGCGGGCGGGTCTCCATCATCGGCGTCTACGGGCCGCCGTGGAACCTCGTCGACGTGGGCGCGGTCGTGAACAAGGGCCTGACGATCAAGGCCGGGCAGTGCGACGTGAAGCGGTACATGCCTCGCCTGGCCCAGCACGTCCGCAAGGGGAACATCGACCCGAGGGCGCTCATCACCCACCGCGTCCCGCTGGAGGCGGCCGCGGAGATGTACCGCCTGTTCGCGGCGAGGACCGACGGGATCATCAAATGCGTGCTCATCCCGTCGGGCGCCAAATGAGCGCTGTCACCGAGGAGGAGGCGACCATGGAAGCCGTGCTCATGCAGCCGAAGGAGCTGCCGTACTGGGGGGTCGATCTGTGCCCGGAGGACAGGCCCGGCGTCCCGAGGGAGGCGCCGCCGCACCTCCTCTCGTGGGCGCACTGGATAGAGCCCGAGCGGCAGCCGGTCGAGGGCCGGGTGCTCAGGCACCCAGGGCTCGCCCGGCCGACGCCGGTGTTCAGCACGGCCTTGCCGCCGAGAGGAGCGAGCGGCGTCCTGCGTCGCCTGGCCTACGAGGTCCCGGATCACAAGCTTCCGCACTGGATCCTGCTGATGATCGCGGATCGGGTCGACGTCCTCGAGAGCCTCCCTCTCCTGTTCACCCACTTTAAGAGGCGGGCCGTCAGGGCGGGCAAGCTCAGGAGCGCGGCGTCACGGCGCGTATGGTCGCAGCGCATGTGAAGGAGGCGCCGAGGAGGCGCAGAGAGCAGACCATCGACGCGGCGACGGCGGCCGCGCTCAGGGCGCCGCGCGGTAGTTCGCGCTGCTCGATCGCTCCTCGACCCTCAAAGAAGGGTCAATGTCACGAGTCGGTTTCCTACGTGCCCCTCTTCTGGTACGTCCCCACGAGCTCGGCGCGCGCGAGGATGTGGCCCTCCATCGCCCTCTCGAGCTCCGCCTTCGCGAGCCCATCGCGCTGGGGCAGCACCGTGTCAAGCCCATACAGTTTGAAGAAGTAGCGGTGCCGGCCGATCGGCGGACACGGGCCACCATAGCCGGTGCGCTTCCAGTCGTTCCGCCCCTCGCGCGTGCCCGCCGGTAGATCGACCTTGCGCGCGCCCTCGGGCAGGCCGCCGGCGTCTGGCGGGATGTCGTAGAGCACCCAGTGGACCCACGTCGCCTTGGGTGCGCGCGGATCGGGCGCGTCGGGGTCGTCGACGATGAGCGCGAGGCTCCTCGTTCCGGCGGGGACCCCCGACCATGCGAGCGCGGGCGGCACGTCGTCGCCCTCGCAGGTGTACTTGATCGGGATCTCGCCGCCATCGTGGAAGTAGGGAGATCGTAGCGAGAGCGTCATGGGGACACCTCCAGCGCGGCTACAGGAGCAGAGCGGCCACAGAAGCGCGATCAACGTGCGAAGCAGGCGCGAGGGGCCGCGTGCCCAGATTTGTTCCTGCCGAAGCTTCCGGAGCGCAGCCACCGCCGCACGCAAGATCGCGCCCGTCGCGAGGCCGTCGTCGAGCCGCGCGCCTGCATCGAATCGATCGTGGAACAGCATACGAACCCTCCGACGAGCTCTGGCAGGAACTGGCAGCCTCTAGCGGCCGCGTTGCAGGCGAAATGCCGGTGACGATCGCACGCTCGGCCTGCGCGCCGGAGCGGGATGGGGAGGCTCGCCCGCGCGGCTTCACGAACGGCCGCGCGGGGCGAGAGGAACACCACGCGGTGTGCGTCGATAACGCTCGAGGGGCATCGGTTGATTTCCGTGTTCGGCCAGATCCTGGCGCCCCCGCGTCGTGGCCTCGGTGCGGAGGCTATCTCTCGGAGTCGCGCTCGATCTGGCGCCGCGCAGCAGCATGGCAAGGGGCGCTCGGGACGATCGAAGCGCAGGCACGGCCTGGTGTTCGGGCCGGACCAGTCGGGGGTTCTGCGCTTCTACGAGCGCCAGGTGCTGCCCGCGCCGGGCCAGCCGAGCGAGGCGGCGTCGCGCCCGCCCCGAGGCCGACCCGCGCAGACCGCCTCGGCTCAAGCAAATTTCGATCGATGGGCGGCGATACGCAGGAAGGCCACTGCCGAGCGGCCGCACCGGCGGATCGGATCACCCGCCGAGCCCGAGCTGAGATCGCGCGCGCAGGAGGACGAGGCAGGACGTCGCGCTGCTGAGCAGGCAGGGACCGGGCTAGAGAACCCGCAGGAACGCCGTGAGATCGGCCTTCTCCTGGGCCGTCAGCTTCGTGCCGAGCACGAGGTTGAAGAACTCCACGGTGTCCTCCAGCGTGAGCAGGCGCCCGTCGTGCAGATAGGGCGGGCTGTCCTTGATGCCGCGCAGCGGGAACGTCTTGATGGGGCCGTCGGCGGTGGCCATCCGGCCGTTGATGAGCTCGGGCTTGAAGAAGCGCTCAGCCCGCAGGTTGTGCATCAGGTTGTCGGTGTAGTACGGCGCCACATGGCACGTCCCGCACCGACCCTTGCCGTGGAAGACCTGCTCGCCGCGGAGCTCCTCCGGCGTGGCCTTCGCGGGGTCGAGGCGGCCGTCCACGCCGAGCTTCGGCGCAGGGGGGAAGTCGAGGATCTCCTGGAACTCGGCCATCGCGTGGACCTGGTGCCCGCGGTCCAGGATGTTGATCCCCTTCTTGACGGCGATGACGATGTCGCCGTCGAAGTACGCGCCCCGCTGCTCGAACTCGGTGAAGTCCTCGACGGTCTTGAGCGCGCGCTGCGAGCCGAAGAGGCGCTGGATGTTCACCCCGCGCAAGGTGGGGGTGTCGACCCGGTGCCGGAACTCCTGCGGCCTCGTGTCGCCCACGAGGTGAAATGCGTTGTTCGTGTGCCCGTTCGCGTGGCAGTCGAAGCAGGCGACGCCGAGGCTCGCCTTCTCCGAGCGCCGGTCCGCGGTCGCGTTGAACTGCATCTGCGGGAACGGCGTGACGAGGAGCCGGAGCCCCTCGAGCTGCTTCGGCGTCAGGATGCCGTTGAAGAGCTCGTAGAAGTTGTCGATCGTGACGAGCTGCCCCTTGGAGACGTCGCCGAGGTCGGGCCGCGTGGTGAGATAGATGGGCGCCGGGAACTCGGAGACGATGTGATCCGGCAGGTCGAAGTCGAGATCGAAGCGCGTGAGGTCGCGCCCCGTCTGGCGCTTCAGCTCGTCGATGTGGAACTTCGGGAAGACCATGCCGCCTTCCGGGTGGTTCGCGTGCGGCAGCGGCAGGAAGCCCCGCGGCCAGAGCCCCTGCTCCCGGATGGCGTCGGGCGAGAGCGCGGCCAGCGTCTCCCACGTCGTCCCCTTCGGGAGCTTCACGCGCACGCCGGCCTGGACGGGCTTTCCGCGCGACATGGTGACCCCCTGCGCGGCGCGGTTCGAGAGGTCGTACCGCTCTTCGAGCAGGGCCTGATGGCGCTTCGCCACGGCGGGCTTGTCGGCCTTCATGCGGGCGACCACGGCCGCGAACGGCTCCTTGTCCTCCACCGGCAGGTAGCTCGTGCGCGGCGTCTCCGGGCCAGGCGGTGGATCCGCGTTCATGGGCGCCCGCGGGCCCGCAGGCGCGACCGTCCCGGCCGTCGCGGGGGGCGCGTCCCGCGGGCCGGTCGGGTCTTCGGGCCGCGCGCCCGGCGCCGAGCCGCAATTCACGAGGCCGAGCGAGAGCGCCGCGGTGCACGCGACAAGGCACGAGATATCCATTCTCTTCACAGGCATAGAAGCGCTCCTTCGCAAGGAATACGTCGACAGGGGACGACCGACCGGGCGCCCCGCTCTGCGACGCGCCGAGCTCCCGTCCGGCTCACATGAGATGGCGGCTCGCCGGGCTCGCAGGCCAGGCGCATGAGCAATTCCGCCCGTAGGCGACTCCTGTGCCAAGGCCGTGTCCGCCATGCGCGTGGATCCCGATCAGGAGCGGAGCGCGGCGTCGGGTGAGGGAAACCTCTCCCTCCCCGTGTGGATCGGCAGCCGTCCCTCCGTCGAGCCGCCGGAGATCGCCGCACCCCGGGTTCAGCAGGTGCGCGGGTCGTCGCGCGCAGGAGCCCCGCAGGACGAGACATTTTGCCACAGGGCGTGGCATGGTGGCTCGCTCACGTTGAGACGATCTGGACAGAGGGGCAGCTCATACGTGGAGGACGTCCTCGATCAACCGCCACGCGCGCGCCCGTCGGTCGCGATGCGCACGAAGGGAGCTCGGACGTCCCGGGCGTCGAAGAAGAACACCCGATCCCAGCACGGCACGCGCTCGCGCTCCGACAGATCGAACACCTCGCCTCGGGACAGGCTGCCGACGAGCTTCGCGCTCGACTGACCTCTCATGCTCCACCGGAACTCGTACGGGAGGAGGAGGTCGGGATCGCTGAACATGCCGCGTCGCTCGGTGAAGCTGCGCCGCGCGGCCTCCGAGAAATCCCGCGCGTGGCGCAGGTTCGGGGCGACGGTGTACGTCACCGCCAGGCCCTCCTCGAGGAGCAGGCGGTTGATGAGCCGACCTCGTGACAGCACATAGGCGAGCACGCGCCCGTACGCGTCGAACGGCTGTTCATCGGTCTGGATCTCGACCTCGGCGCCTTCGGGGAGCAGCTCGGCGAGCCGCGCCGCCGCCGCTTCGGCCCAATGGCCCTGGGAGGCGCCGAGGAAGTGCGTCTCCGGCGTGTCGATCGAGAGCATGCGGATCGGATACGTCGCGCCCCGCTCGTCCCGCACGTGGAGCGTGTCCCCATCCACCGTCCTGACCACCGCTGCGCGGAAGCTCGCGCCCGGCAAATCGGGCGCCCTGCGCAGCCCCCGCCGCCGGGAGACAAGGGACACGTAGCCGATGAACCTCCGGATTCCCGGAAGCAGTCCTGTCATCGCCCCCTCCTAGGATGGATGGATTCCCAGAAACCAACGTTCGGCGTTGCTCGGACGTTCGCCCGGCCCAGGTGGCCTGTTCCATCATGGTATGGACCGGGCCGGGGCCGGCTGAAAGAGCTCGCTAGCCCTGATCCGGGGGGCAGGAGGTGACCTGAAGCACCGAGCGGCGGGAGGAGAGCGAGAGAGAGAATCAACGCAAAGGCGCAAAGGCGCAAAGGCGAAGGCGCAAGAAGAAAAAAAAATTATCATTCCTCTCTTCTTCTCTCTCCCTTGCGCCTTTGCGCCTTTGCGCCTTTGCGTTAAACTCTCTTCTTCTGCTCTTCTGCAGGTGCCCCTGGCCGCTCCCCTCCCGTCCCCGCAGCAGGCCTCCGCCCGCGGGCCCTCCGCGCGCCGCCAGGCTCCGGGAGGAGGCTACGCTTCCTGCGCCGTTTCCCGTTACGATGACCGACGCGATCGCTTCGGTAGATCGCGGCGGGGCACGGGACGTCTGCATGCGGCCCCGCGCTTGGCTCCGGGGGCGAGGGCCACCGCGGCGAGGAGGTCTCGGATGTCGTCGCATGAACAGAGGGAGCCGGCCGCGACGCCGGCAGAACATGGCGCGCCAGAGGCGAGCATCGAGCTGGCACGAAAGAGGCGCGGCCTGCGCTTCCGGCTCGCGGCCGGCGCGCTCGTGCTCGCCGCGAGCGTGACCGCGCTCGTCCTGACCCAGGAGAAGGCGCCCGTGAGGGCCGGCGCCATCGGGGCCCGGCTCGAGCTCTCCTCGGGAGAGGTCACGCTGGAGCAGGACGACCGGAGGTCGACGGTGGTGTCCGGCGTCCCCCTCCCGGTCGGGGCCGAGCTCGCGACCGGAAAGGGCGCGCGGGCGCTCGTGCGGCTCGCCGACGGCTCCGCGGTGTTCCTCCGCGCGGACTCGGAGGTGGCGCTCGGCGCCGAGGGGCTTTCGGTCGCCCAGGGCGAGGTGTGGCTCGACGCGCCGCCCGAGGGGCGCGGCGAGCTTTCGCACGCGCTCGGGGAGGTCCGGGTCACGGCGTCCGACGCCGGCCTGTCGATGAAGCGCGCCGGCGACGCCGTGAGCGTGTACGTGGCCCGCGGGCTCGCCGTGGTCACCGCCCCCGGCGGGCGCATCGAGGTGCACGCCGGCGAACAGGCCACCGTCGCCGGCGGCGCCGCGCCCAAGGTCGCGCCGATCGCCTACTGGGACGACTGGACCGGCGGCATGGGCGACCACCGGCCCCTCGCGGGCGAGGGCAGCGGCTCCGGCCGGATCTACGGCGTCGACCTGCAGGGCGCCCCCGGGGCGCAGGCGCGCACGCTCGAGATCAGCCGGCAGGCCGTGCGCGCGGTCGTGCGCGACGGCATCGCCGAGACCGAGGTGGACCAGACCTTCTCGAACCCGGGCGGGCGACAGGTCGAGGGCTGGTACTGGTTCACCGTGCCCGAACGGGCGTTCGTGAGCTCGTTCGCGGTCGAGACGAACGGCGTGCTCGTCGAGGGAGAGGTCATCGAGCGGAAGGAGGCGGCCCAGCGGTACCAGGCCGCCGTGCAGAGCGGCCACGAGCCGGCGCTGCTCGAGTGGGTCGACGGGCGCAGCTACCGCGCCCGCATCTTCCCGGTGCCCGCGAGCGGCTCGCGGCGCGTGGTGCTGCGCTACGTGGAGATGCTGAGCGCGCCGGCCGGGAAGCTCACCTACGTGTACCCGATGCGCTCGAGCGAGCCGGTCCAGATCGGCGAGCTCTCCCTGTCGGTCGACCTCGGCCAGGCCGGCCAGGGCATGCAGATCGCGACCCTCGCCGACGCGGTGATCGAGGACGGCGGGCGGCGGGTGAGCATGCGGCGGAGCGGCTACGAGCCGCGCGCGGACTTCCAGCTCGAGGCCGCCGTCGAGGCGAAGCCGTCGCCGCTGCGCGTGTCGCGCTTCGCCGCGGGCGAGGACCGCGCCGACTACGTGATGGCGCGGTACGTGCCCGACGTGGACTGGGCCGAGCTCAAGGAGCTCCCCGCCGACCTTGTCGTCGTGGTGGACACGTCGGCGTCGGCCGACGAGACGGCGCGGCAGCAGAAGGCGGCCGCGGCCGAGGCGATCCTGCGGACGATGTCGCCGTCGGACCGGTTCGCGCTGATCGCGCTCGACTCGGCCCCCGCGGTCCTGCACCCGAAGGAGGGGCTGGCCGAGGCGTCGGACAAGGAGATCTCCGCGGCGCTCACGCGGCTGGCCGAGCACGCGACCGGGGGCGCGACCGACCTCGGCGCGCTGTTCGAGTCGGCGCTCGGGCGCGTGCACGGCAAGGAGCAGCCGGCCGTCATCTACATCGGCGACGGGCTCGCGACGAGCGGCGAGGTGACCGGCGCGCGCCTCGCCGAGCGGCTGCGCCGCTCGCTCACGGACTCGCGCGCGCGCTTCTTCACCGTCGGCGTCGGCGAGAACGCGAACCACGCGCTGCTCCGCGAGCTCGCGCGCGCCGGGGGCGGACAGGCGTTCCGGATCGACGAGGTCGAGGGCTCGACGTCCGAGGTGCTGCGCCTCGCCGGCGCGATCAAGACGCCGACCATCACCGACCTCTCGATCGACCTCGGCGCCGGGCTCGACGAGCCGATGCTCACCGCGAGCGGCAAGGTGTCGCGCGGCGAGGAGGTCGTGCTGCTCGCGCGCACGCACCACGCGCTGCCCGCGAAGGCGGTCGTGAAGGGGCGGCTCGCCGGCAAGGAGTACGCCCGCGAGCACCCGATCGAGATCGACCGGGGGGTCGCGGCGGCGCTGGTGCCGCGCTTCTGGGCGGCCGAGAAGATGCGGCGGCTGCTCGCGGACGGCGACGACATCGAGGCGCACCGGGGCAAGGTGGTCGAGCTCGGGCTCGATTACGGGCTGATCACGCCGTTCACGAGCACGCTGGCGCTCGAGAGCGAGCAGGCGTACCTGAACCAGGGGATCCAGCGGCGGCGCTCGCCGCTCCGGGGCGAGCGGCTGACGGCGCTCACGCCCGAGCGGGAGCGCGAGCTCGCGGCGCTGCTCGCGCCGCCCGCCGCGGGGGTCGCCTTCGGGTGCGCGAGGAGCGAGCCGAGCTACGAGGAGAGCCCGGGGAAAGAGGGCGGCTACGCGCAGAAGGCGGCGGCGGCGCCGATGATGGCGCCGCCGCCGGCGATGGCAGAGACCGCGGCGCGGCGGGACGAAGCCCCGAGGGCGGACCTCGCCTCGCCCGCAGCTCCGCTGCCGGCCCCGCCCCCCACGGCCGCAGCGCCCGCGGACGAGGCGGCGCTGCCGCCCGAGCCCCTGGCGCAGGAGGTCGCGGCGAGCCGCACGACCATCGCCCACGCGCGGCCCACGTCCGCGAGGCCCCAGGCGGCCAGCGAGCCGATGGCGCTCCGCCTGGCCGGCGCGAACAAGTCGAGCGCCCCGCCGCGCGGCGGCGGCGGGCCGGTCGTCCCGGCCGCGGGCGCCGCGCCGCCGGGCGCCGCGGCCAGGCCGGCGCCGGCGATCGCGCCGAGGCCACGTCCGATCGGGATGCCCAAGCCCCCGCCGGTCGCGATGGCGCCGTGCAGCGACACCGCGCGGCGGCCGCTCGCCGAGCGCATCGTCGTCTGGTCGAAGCGCCTCGCCCGCGCCACGGCGGCCGAGCAGCTCATCGCGCGCTACGAGGGCGCGCTCTCGACCTGCGAGCTGCCGGACTGGCGCTCGAAGGCCGCGCTGCTCTCGCTCCTCCAGGCGAAGGTGTCGACCGAGGGCGGCGCCGAGGCGCTGCTCGCGCGCTTCGCCGGCGAGCCCGAGGCGCAGCGGTTCATCGCGCACGCGCTCCTCCGGCGGAGCGTGGATCCCGCGATCTCCGCGGCGGTGCGGCGCACGCTCTTCGGGGGCGCCGATCCGAAGGCGAGCTGGGCGCTCCTCGACGAGCGGCTCGCCGCGCTGCCGGCGGTCGAGGACCGGCTCGCGCTGCTGCGGCAGGCGCTCACCGAGCGGCCTGACGACCCGGAGGGGGAGATCCGGCGGGTACGCCTGCTCGCCGAGGCGGGCCGGAAGGACGAGGCGCTCGCCTACGGGCGGAGGCTGCGCGACCGCGGCTTCATGAGCCCGGCGCTGGCGCTGGAGCTCGGCGACGTGCTCGCCGCGAGCGGCTTCGCGTCGGACGCGCTCCGCACCTACTCGGAGGTGGTCGAGTTCGATCCGACGAGCCCCGCGTCGCGCGAGCTGCTCGGCGACGTCTACCTCCGGCACGGCTGGTACGCGGCCGCGTACCGCCAGTACACGACGCTCACGGACCTCGCGCCGGCCGAGCCCCGGGGCTGGCTGCGGCTCGCCGCGGCGGCCGCGGGGAGCGGGCGCATCGACGAGGCGCTCCGCATCCAGCGCAAGGTCGCCGCCGCGGAGGGCACGCCGGGGGCCGACGATCCGCGCGCGTGGGCGCGGCTCCTGTCGGCGGCGCGCATCGGCCGGCTGCTCGCCGAGGGCGGCGCCGCGGCCCCCGCGGCGGGCGCCGAGGCCGAGAGCCTCGCCCGCAAGCTGAAGGAGCTGCAGCTCTTCAGCGGCCCGGGGGCGCTGCGCGTCGTCCTCTGGGAGGACTACGCGGCGGAGCTCGCCCTGGCGGCCCGCGACGGCCAGGTGGACGCGGCGCTCGGCGACGGCCTCTTCGCGCCGGCGGTCGGGCTCGCGGCGGTGCAGCTGCCCGCGTCCGAGCTCGCGCGCCTCGAGTGGCGCGTGCGGTTCCGCAGCGATCCGCCGGGCAGGGACGTGCGCTTCGTGGTGACGACGATCGTGTGGGACGGGGCGGCGTTCCGGGTCGCGAGCGCGCCGGGGTCGATCGGCGCGCGGGAGCGGGAGGTGGTGCTGGCGAGCGGCGCGCTGCCATGATCGACGTCTCGCTGCTCGGCTGGCTGCTCGTCACGCTGACCTCGCCGCTGTCGCTCGTCCTGCTGGTCGTGGCGCTCGGGTCGGTGGCCTACATCGGCGTGACCGCGCTCGCGGCCGCGCCCCCGCGGCGCGGGGCGCGCGCGATCGGCACCGGCGTTTCGGCCTGCGCGCTGGCGGCCGGGATGATCGGGCTGCGCGTGGGCGCCGGCGCGGGCGCGGCCGTGTCGACGGCCGCGGTGGGGATCGCCGCGGCGGCGGCGCTCGGGGCGACCGCGGCGTGCGCGTGGACGTTCGGCGCGGCCGGCGCGGCGGCGCTCGGGGCGGCGCGGGCCCGGCGGAGGGCCGCGGCGCTGCGGGCGGGCGACGAGCGGCGCCGGCTGCTCGCGGCGAGCCAGCGCGCCTACATCGAGGGCGACGACCTCGCCGCCGAGACGGCGGCGGCCGACGCCGCCGTGGAGCGGCTGCGCGCCGCGATCGCGGGGCTGGAGGACGCGCGCGCCGCGCTCGAGGCGAGGCGCGACGCGGCGCGCGGCGGCGACGGGGGCGAGCGCGGCGCAGAGGACGGGCCGCGGGCGGAGCAGGCGGAGGAGGCGAGCGCGCTCGCCGAGGACCTCGCGCGGGCGTGCGACGAGGCCGCGACCAGGGTGTCGATGGGCCGGCGGGTGCTCGCCGCCGCGGAGGCCGCGGCGCTGCGGATCGCCTGCAACGCGCCGCTCCGCCGGCTCCTGCGGCGGCGGCCGCGCGAGGCCATGCA
Organism: Sorangium sp. So ce836; assembly: GCF_028553905.1. Taxonomy (NCBI): domain Bacteria; kingdom Pseudomonadati; phylum Myxococcota; order Polyangiales; family Polyangiaceae; genus Sorangium; species Sorangium sp. So ce836. The sequence continues at coordinate 11,408,846 of NZ_CP102233.1, forward strand.
GGCGCTCGCGACCCTGGGCGCGGGCGCGATCGCGCAGGCGGCGGCGTCGATCGAGGCGTTCCTGGGCGAGGTGCGGGCGGCGCGCGCCGAGGTCGCGGCGATCGCGGGGCGGCGCGCGGCGGGCGCCGCAGGCAACGGGGCCGGCTCGGGCGCGGCGGAGGGCCCGGCGTCCGTCGCGCTCGGCGAGCTCGCCGCGATGGAGTCCGCGTACGGGGCGCTGCTCGAGCGGCTGCGCCTGTCGGAGCTCCACGCCTCGACGCGCGCGTCGGTGGAGCAGGTCGAGAGCGCCGCGGGCGCGCTCTCCGCGGCGGCGAGGGCCGCGGCGATCGACCCGGCGGCGCTCGGCGCGCTCGTGACGGAGATCGCGCGGGCCGAGTCGGCCGTCGCCGCCGCCGCGCCGGAGGCCGGGGGCTCGCGCGCGCTCGCCGAGGCGCTCGCCGAGGGCTCGCTGGCGCTCGATCGGAGCGACGCGACGTCGCTGTCGGAGCTCATCGCGGCGCTGCGCGAGCTCCGGTGACGGAATGACGGGCGACCGCTCCTGGAATCGAATGACGGAGGACGCCTGCACGTAACGCGCTCCTCTCGCGGCGGAAGCGGCTCCGGGAGCCTCGCGGAGGGCTGTTGCATCGAGTAGACTTCGCTCGTGGCTCAGGCGCTCCCCACCACCAGCTACGTCTTCGATGCAGCAGATCCGCGCGCACCGACGAGCGAGCAGTGGTCTCGCATGACCCCGGCCGAGCGCGCCCGCGTCGTGGACATGCTCCCCGCCGACGTCCCGCTCGATCTCATGCCGCCCGAGGGAGACGCGCACCGCAAGGCCAAGCGCGACGCGCTGGACGCCCTCGACGGCTTCTTCCGCAGGATTGGCCGCAAGATCTACCTCTCGTCCGAGCTCGCCGTCTTCTACCCCGGCGAGCCGCGCTTCGCGCCCGACGTGCTCGCCGTCCTCGACGTGGAGCCCCACGAGCGCATGAGGTGGGTCGTCGATGTGGAGGGCAAGGGCCTCGACTTCGTGCTCGAGGTCCACGTGGCCGGCAATCGCACCAAGGATCATGAGGACAACGTCGAGCGCTACGCCCGGCTCGGCGTCCGCGAGTACTTCCTCTTCGATCGCTCCCGCCTGCGCCTGCACGCCTACAGGCTGCCGGCGGCCCAGGAGGGCGACCCCTCCCGTCCGCGCGTGTACCAGCGGATCGTGCCCCAGTCTGGCCGGTTCGCCTCCGAGGTGCTCGGCCTCGATCTGCTGCTCGACGGCTCCCGTCTCCGCTTCTTTGCGGGCAACGCCCCCCTCGAGGATGCCGACGAGATGATCGCGCGCCTCGGCGGCATGCTCGATCAGGTCATCGCTCGCCAGGAAGAAGCGCAACACCTGGCCGAGGAGCTCGCGGCCGAGCTCGACCGAGAGCGGCGCCTGCGCGAGCAGGAGCAGCGCCTGCGCGGGGAAGCGGAGCGGCAGCTCGAGCAGGCGCGCGCGGAGATCGAGCGGCTGAAGGCTCGTTGAGCGCGCTGCCGCCGCCGCTCGGTGGTGTTTGGAGCGTAGCCGCCGACGGCGACGCCCTCGGAGGGCTAGCCGCCCTTCAGCTTCGCGGCCAGGAACTGCCGCACCTTCTCCCAGGCGTCCGCCGCGGCCTTGGTGTCGTACCGCTCTCCCGAGGGGTTCGCGAAGGCGTGGTCGGCGTCATACCGGAGCACCTGGTGCTCGACGCCCGCGTCGTGGAGCGCCTTGTCGAACTCGTTGACGACCTCGGGCGGGATGCCTTTGTCCTGGTTGCCGAAGACCCCGAGCACCGGCGCCTTGATCGCCTTGAGCTGCGCGGGGTCGGTCACGAGCCGGCCGTAGTAGAGGACGGCGGCGTCGAGCTCCGGCTCGTTCAGGGCGAGCTTGAGCGACCAGGCGCCGCCGAAGCACCACCCGATCGATCCGGTGCGCGGCGCCGCGATGCGCGCGTCGCTCGAGAGGAAGCGGTGCGCGGCGCGCACGACCTCGAGGCCCTTCGCCTCGTCGACGGCCTTCATCGCCGCCATCGCGTCGTCGGGCGTGGTCGCGACCTTGCCGCCGTACATGTCCACGGCGAGGGCGGCGTACCCGTCCTCCGCGAGGCGGTCGGTCCAGTGCTTGATGTGCTCGTTGAGGCCCCACCACTCGTGGATGACCACGAGGCCGGGGATCGGCGGCTTCGCGTCCTTCGGCAGGCTCAGGTACGCCTTCGTCCCGGCCACGTCGACCGTCTGCCCGCGCGCGGGCGGGGCCTTGTCCGACCGGAGCTGGTGGAGCGCCTTGAAGTCCTCCTCCGAGAGCAGCCCGGTCGGGCTGTCCGCGGCGCCGGAGGGCGCGGGCGCCGGGGCGGCGGCGCCGGGCGGCGGCTCGGCGGGAGGCGGGGGAGGCGAGGCAGAGCAGGCGGTCGCCGCGAGCAGCGCGAGCGGCGCGGCCAGGCGGCGGAAGAAGGGGCGGAGCGTCATGGCGGCGCACCCTACCAGCTCGGGGCGGCGCGCCGGAAGCCTCGGCGCGGGGAGGCCGCGCCCGGCTACGTGGCGACGCGCAGGCGCAGCTGGCTCGACGCGACCCCCCGCCGGACGGCGGACGCGAGGGTCTCCGGAGAGAACGGCTTGGCGACGAACGCGTGAGCGCCGAGGCGGAAGGCGCGCTCGCGCTCGCGCGCCGACGACAGGGCGGAGACGACGACGAGGGCGACGTCGCGGTGGTGCCGGCTCTGCCGGATGAACCGGATGAGCTCCAGCCCATCGATGTCCGGCAGGTTGATGTCGATGATCACGGCGTCGTACGCGCCGCGGTGCATCAGCCGGAGGGCCTCGAACCCGCTCGCCGTCTCCGCGACCTCCGCCGCCTGCCCGAGCTCGGGCGCCCGCTCGAGCGCGGCCCGCATGTGCGCTCGCATCGCGGCGGAGTCGTCGATGAGAAGGATGCGGATCATTACGGGGCCTCTGCAGGGGCTCTCGGGGCGCCTAGGTACAACAGAAACAGCAAAAGCAAAAGCGGTCGTCACGTTTCCGACACCAGGGCGTCCCGGGCGCGCCCGCTGGCAGCCGTCATCCCATCCTTCTACCCGCCTCGCGGGCCCGTCGGTCTGCGTCGCGTCATGACACAACGCGTCGCCATGGTCCGAGTGTGGCGCCACCCATGCTCTCGCAGGTCGCGGGAGCTCCGCCGAGCTCCGAGCTGCCCACCGCTCGGGCCTCGGACGTCGGCCTCCCCGCGCCGCGCGATGCGCTCGGCCTCCTCGGGCCTGCCCTCCCCCTGCTCGGGCCTCGGACATCGGTCCTCCCCACGCCGCGCGACGCGACGCACTAGGCCTCTCGGGCCTACCCTCCACGCCGACGTGGGAGCCAGGCCGGTTGGGGGCACCACGGATCGGTCCGGGAGGCGGCCTATCCGGCTCCGCCTCGAGCCCCGCGTGATCACACCCGCCCCCTCCGGGAATTCGTCTGAGTCACACGGGAGACTCGGGTGCGTACCAGCATATTGCACTTCTTCGTCACGGCTGCCGTGCTGCTCCTCGCGGGCTGCGGCGGCGACGACGCAGGGGGGGCAGATGACGCTGGCGGCGGCCTCGGCGGGACGGGCGGCGCTGACGCCTCCACGATCACCGGCAGCTCCTCGGCCACCGCAGGCGGCGGTGCGGCCACCTCCGCCGCCGCCACGAGCGGCGGCGGGACGACCACGGCATCCGCCGGCGCCGGCGGCAGCGAGCCTTCCTGCACCGCTCCGGTCGTTCCCGAGGTCTCCTCCCTGCCCCCCATCGCGGAGCACCCAGACCCGTTCACGTTCCTCGATGGCACACGAATGGCCAGCGCAGCGGACTGGCGATGCCGCCGCGCCGAGCTCAGCCAGCTTATCCAGCATTTCCAATACGGCCCCTATCCGCCGTCCCCCGAGAACGTCACAGGGACGCTGAACGGCGACAGGCTGACGGTGAAAGTCGAGCACGGAGGGAAATCGATCTCCTTCGATGCGACCGTCTCCCTCCCGAACGGCAGCGGCCCTTTCCCCGCGTTCATCGTCATCTCCTCGCTGATGCCCGGACTGACGGCCTCGGCGGTCAACGACAAGGGGATCGGGTACATCACGATTGACCCGAACGGGATCGCCGCGGACGCGAAGCCTCCGCGCAAGGGGAAGTTTTACGACCTCTATGGCAGCGACTCCACGACCGGCGCGCTGATGGCGTGGGGCTGGGCGACCCACCGCGTCATCGACGCGCTCGAGAAGACCCCCGACGCCAGGATCGATCCGACGAAGATCGCGGTGACCGGATACTCCCGCTACGGGAAGGCAGCGCTCGTCGCCGGTGCGTTCGACGAGCGCGTCGCCCTCACGGTCCCCGCCGGGTCGGGCGCCGGCGGCGTCGGCAGCTGGCGAGCGGCCGAGGGCAAATCCGACGTGCAGACGCTCAGCCAGATCAACGGCGAGGCCCCGCAGTGGTTCGGCGACGGCTTCGGGGCCTCGTTCAGCGGCAAGACAACGACGCTCCCGTTCGACGCTCACTCGATCGTGGCCCTCGTCGCGCCCCGTCCGATCATCGTGCAGGAGGGGAAGTCCGACGGCTGGAACAACAACAGAAACGGCGGCCCCTACCAGGCGATCTGGGCCGCAAGAGAGGTCTTCACGGCTCTTGGCATCGAGGATCACATCGGCTGGGTCACCGACGACCACAGCCATGGCGTGATGACCACCCGCGAGGCGAACGCGATCCTCGGCTTCGCAGAGAAGTTCCTGCTCGGAAAGGACGTGGCGACGGAACAATGGGACGAGAGCGCCAGCCCGCCGACCCTCTCTTGGTCGGCGCCATAGACGAGACACGCGCCGTACCGGCCGGCAAGGACCGGGCAGCGCTCGACAGGCCGAGCAGAACACCCGCGGGCGCTCGGCCCGATCCCGCCGGTCGACCGTCGATTCGAATCGACCTGAGCACCAGCGCAAATTCAACTCTCGCGTCGCCGTCGCTCAAAAAGAAATAGTTCTAATTGACAACAAAATAGCGCAACGGTATTCCCATTGGCGGTTCAACGCCTTGGAGACGGCGCTCCTCTGCGCGTCGCGCCAGCTCGACGAGAGCGATCCACGGTCAGGACATAACTTAGGTCAAGGAGACTTCTGTATGAGCGAAAAAAAAGAACCCGCGGCTCGTGATCTGCTCGGCGGGGTCGACCGGCGGCAGGTGCTCATCAAGCTCGGCGCGTTCGCCATCACCGTGCCCGTGCTCGGCGCGTGCGGGGATGAGGGGTCGGCCGGCTCGGAGACCGGAGGCGGCGGAGGCGCCGGAGGCTCCGGGGGCACCGGCGGGAGCGGCGCGAGCACCACCAGCGCGAGCACCACCAGCGCGAGCAGCGCCGACGCGAGCACGAGCGTGGGCACCGGGGGCGCGGGCGGCGCAGGCGAGGGCGGCAGCGACACGGGCGTGGGGGGCATGGGAGGCGGCGGCGGCGGCGACAGCCTCATCCCGCCGCCGTTCGACGACGTGCCGATGTGCAGGGCGCAGAACAAGACGGACGGCGCCGGTCAGGGCCCCTTCTTCATTCACGAGCTCGAAAAGAACGACGACATCTCCCTGGTCCGACAGGACATTCGTGGTCGCTACAACGAGAGCGCCGCGCCCGGCGTGGAGATGCATCTCCACCTGCGCGTGCTCGACCTGAGCAAGCCCGACTGTGATGGCAAGGGCGTGGGCGTGCCGGACGTGGACGTCTACATCTGGCACACGGACGGACAGGGGTTCTACAGCGGCTTCGGGGCCAGGGGCTCTGCCAACGAGCAGAACCCCGACGCGCCGTACGCGGGCAGGCCGAGTCAGAACAACCTCGACACCACTGAACGCTTCTGTCGCGGCGTGCAGACCACCGACGCAAACGGTGTCGTCTCGTTCCGAAGCATCTTCCCCGGCTGGTACAACGGCCGCGATGTCCACATCCACTTCGTCTGCTTCAAGAAGGGCTCGACGTCGAAGGGTCGCGTCACTTACCAGGGTGGAGACCACATTTTCACGACGCAGTTCTACTTCGATCCCGCCTTCACCGACTCCGTTCATACCAAGTACGAGCCGTACAAGGCGCGCACCACCGGCAATCTGGCGACGGCGTACGCAGGCGCCATCAAGGCCGACGAGCCGGGCAACAGCGGTCTTCGTGCCAAGGCGTGGATGGAAGGGGACGTCGTGGTCGCCCAGATGCAGATCGCCGTGACTCCGACCTAGAGCGCGGCACGGCTGTTCTCGACGAGAACAAGACCGATGCCCCCGCGCCTGGGCGCCCTCGCCCGAAGTGGTGCGTGCGCCGCGAGCCTTTCGAAATCTCTCCAGACGAACAACGTGTCTTCGTTGGCTCGAGCGATCTCCGCGCTGAAAGGCAAGGGAAGCTCGGTCGGGGAGGCGCCCCCGCGCTCTCTGAATCGGCCACGCGAGCGGCAAGCGCCGAGATCCCCCTCGCCTCCGCACCACCCGCGGAGGCGCCGGCCCCGATGCCCACCAGCGCTCCCTAGCAGGTCACCGACTTATCCAAGGAGATTATCTTATGCGCGACAAGAAAGATACCGTGACTCGTGATCGTCCTGGTGAGGTCGTCGATCGGTGGCAGGTCCTCATGAAGCTCGGGGCGCTCGCCGTCACCTCGCCCGTGATCGTGTCGTGGGGCGACGAAGTGTCCAACGACGCGGGCTTCGGCCGCGGAGGCGCCGGCCGCGGAGGCACCGGCATGGGCCGCGCGAGCACCAGCGACGCGAGCACCAGCAGCGCGGGCACCGGAGGCGCGGGCGCCAGCAGCGCGAGCACCAGCAGCGCGGGCACCGGAGGCGGCGGCGCGGGCACCGGAGGCGGCGGCGCGGGCGTCGGCGGCGTGGGCGCAGGGGGTGTCGACGCGATCGATCCTTGGATCTTCGAGAACGGCGCGCGCTGCAACCTGACCGCCACCGACATCGAGGGGCCGTTCTTCATCGACGACAGCGAGATTCCGAACGACATCAACCTTTTCCGCAGCGATCTCCGCGACGGTCACCGCGGCTGCGAGCTCCGGCTCTATCTCCGCCTGCTCGACGGCCGGAACGACGGCGAGCCGATCCCCGACGCCGAGGTGTACATCTGGCACTGCGACGCGGACGGCCGTTACAGCGGCTTCAACAACCAGGATCCCTCCACGCCGGACACGGGAGCGCTCGAGCGCGCGCCGGAGCACCTGGACCGCTTCTGCCGCGGCGTCCAGCTCACCGACCGCAACGGGATCGTGGGCTTCACGTCGATCTGGCCCGGATGGGACGGGAGGCGCCCCGTCCACGTTCACCTGGTCGCTCGCATCAACGGCCAGACGACCCGGCTGATCACCACGCAGCTCCATTTCGATGCCGAGTTCAGCCGGCAGGTGTACCAGGCAGAGCCGGCGTACGCGGGGCGCTCGACGAACATCCCGGCGTCCAGCCTCCACCCGCCGTCGGACAGCCCGGCCATGCCGAGGATGCAGTACATCCCCGGCCTGGTCACCGGCATTCTCAACATCGTCGTCGGCCGCGCCTGAGCGCACGGGCCCCCGGCGGTGCTCGGGGCGGTGCGCCGCCGCCCGAGGCCGACTCGGGATCTCCCTTGATCTGCCCGGGAGGCGCCCGGGCCCTGTGTGCCGGGCGTCTCGTGACATCCTGGAAACAAGGCAACCCTCCTGTTCGCCGCACGCGCGCGGCGCCGCGGGGCGTCGCGCGGGGCGGACAATCGCTCTCCCGGCTGGCAGACTGCGGTAGGGAGGTCCGATGAGCGACACGGATCGGCTGGAGCCAGCGAGCATGGCGCGCGCGTTCCGCGAGGCGCGGCGCCGCGGGATGGATGTGGAGCCTGCGGTCCTGTTCCACGACCTCGGGCGCATGCGGGCGCGGATCGGGCGGATCGGCGCGGCGTTCCCGCCGGGCGCCCTCCACGCGGTGGCGATCAAGGCGAACCCGCTCGTGGAGGTCCTGCGCGCGGCGGTCGACTGCGGCGCGGGGCTCGAGGCGGCCTCGCTCGAGGAGGTGAGGCTCGCGCTCGCCGCCGGCTGCCCGCCCGGCCGCATCGTCTACGACTCCCCCGCCAAGACGCGCGCCGAGATCGCGGAGGCCCTCCGCTTGGGCGTGCGGCTCAACGCCGACAACCTCGACGAGCTGGAGCGCATCGACGCGCTCGTCCGGCCCGAGGGGGCGGCCGGCCGCATCGGGCTGCGCATCAACCCGCAGGTCGGGGCGTCCAGCATCGCCATCACCAGCGTGGCGGACCGGCGCTCCAGGTTCGGGGTCCCCCTCGAGCAGGCCGACGCGGTGCGCGCCGCCTTCGCGCGGTATCCGTGGCTCGCCGGGCTGCACGTGCACGTCGGCTCGCAGGGGTGCGCGCAGGCGCAGCTGATCGACGGGATCCGCCGCGTCGAGGCGCTGCGCCAGGAGATCCGGCGCGCGCGGGGGTCGGACGCCGCCTCGGTCATGGATATCGGCGGCGGGCTGCCGGTCGCCTACCGGAGCACGGACCGCCCGCCCGCGCTGGAGGACTACGCGGCCGCGCTGCGCCGCGAGGTGCCGACGCTCTTCGAGGGCGGGACCACGCTGATCACCGAGCTCGGGCGCTGGGTCCAGGCGGGCTGCGGCTTCGCCGTCTCGCGCGTGGAGTACGTGAAGAAGGACTCGGCCGGGCGCACCGCGATCCTGCACCTCGGGGCCGATTTCTTGCTGCGCCGCGCCTATCACCCGGACGACTGGCACCACGACTTCGTGGCGCTCGACCCCGACGCCGCGCCGAAGGAGGGGCCGCTCTCGCCGTGCATCCTCGGGGGGCCGCTGTGCTTCGGCGGCGATGTGCTGGCCCGCGACCTCCCGCTGCCGGACCTGTCGCCCGGGGATCTCGTGCTCATCTGCGACACGGGCGCGTACACGTTGAGCATGTGGTCTCGCCACTGCAGCCGCGGCATTCCGGCGGTGCTCGGCGTCGACGGCGGCGACATTCGGGTCCTGCGGGAGCGCGAGCGGCCGGAGGACGTCGTCGCGTTCTGGAGCCGTGGCCGCGGCCAGCCATGAACGCGCCGCGGTGTGTTCACACGGCTGTTTCCACGCGAACCCAGCATATGAGAGCCTGGTGCGGCGAGCGCGGCGGAGTGGAGGAGCGGAGATGAGAGCGAGCGGTGCTTCCGGAGCCCTGGGGAGATGCGCGCGGGCGTGGCGGGTCACGCTCCTTGGCGCCCTGCTGTGCGTGCCTCCGATCGCCGGCACGGGCTGCGGTGACGACGAGCCAATCGGCCCCAGCGAGGCGTCCGGCAGCACCGGCAGCACCGGCAGCACCGGCAGCACCGGCAGCGCCACGGGTACCGGCTCGGGCGGCGGTGGTTCAGGGACCGGCGGTGCCGCCGGCACCGGCGGGCAGGGCGGCGGCACCGGCGGGCAGGGCGGCGGCACCGGCGGCGCAGGCGGCACCAGCGGCGGCGACACCGTGAGCGTGCAAATCCTCGCCTTCAACGACTTCCACGGCAACCTGGAGCCCCCCTCGGGTAGCAGCGGCAGGATCACCTTGCCCGACGAAACGCAGGTGAACGCGGGCGGCGCCGCCTACTTCGCGTCGCGCGTCGCCGCGCTCCGCGCCACCAACCCGAACACCGTGGTGGTCTCGGCCGGCGATCTGATCGGCGCGAGCCCGCTCGTGTCAGCGCTGTTCCACGACGAGCCCACCATCGAGGCCATGAACCTCCTCGGCCTCGACATCAACGGCGTCGGCAACCACGAGTTCGACAAGGGCACCGCGGAGCTCCTCCGGATGCAGCATGGCGGGTGCAGCCCAGTCGACGGCTGCGCCGACGGCTCGTTCTTCGCCGGCGCGAGCTTCCAGTTCCTCGCCGCCAACGTCGTCGTGGACACGACGACCGGCAAGACGCTCTTCCCGCGTTACGACATCCGCGAGTTCGACGGCGTGAAGATCGCCTTCATCGGCATGACGCTCGAGGGCACCCCGTCGATCGTGACGCCGGTCGGCGTCGCGGGGCTGTCGTTCATGGACGAGGTCGACACGGTGAACGACATCGTCCCGGAGCTCCAGGCGCAGGGCATCGAGGCGATCGTGGTGGTGCTCCACGAGGGGGGGCTCCCGACAGGCCACTTCAATGAGTGCCCCGACATCTCCGGCCCGATCATCGAGATCGCCACGAACGTCGACCCCGCCGTGGATGTGCTCGTCACCGGGCACACGCACCAGGCGTACAACTGCCTCCTCGGCGACAAGATCGTGACGAGCGCGGCGTCGTTCGGGCGGCTGGTGACCGACATCGATCTGGAGATCAGCAGGACCACGGGCGAGGTGACGGCGAAGACGGCGAACAACGTCGTCGTGACGCGCGACACGCCCGACGCGGCCGTGGAGGCCCTGGTGACGCGCTACAAGGACCTCTCGGCGCCGCTCGCCAACGTGCAGGTCGGCACGATCACCGCGACGCTCGACCGCGCGGTCCCGGCCACGGGCTCGGGGCTGTTCGCGATGGGCGCGATCATCGCCGACGCCCAGCTCGCCGCCACGCGCGAGGCGAGCAAAGGCGGGGCCGAGGTCGCGCTGATGAACCCGGGCGGCGTCCGCGCCGACCTGACCTACGCGGCCTCGCCAACCGAGCCCACGGACGGGGTGGTCACGTTCGGTGAGATCTTCAGCGTGCAGCCCTTCGGCAACAGCCTGGTCGTGATGACCCTCACGGGCGAGCAGATCGACCAGCTGCTGGAGCAGCAGTTCCGGGTGGACTCGACCGGCACGCCGCGGAGCCTGATCCTCCAGGTGTCGGACGGCTTCACGTACACGTACAGCCAGAGCGCGCCCATCGGCTCGAAGGTCGACATCGCCTCGATCCGGATGAGCGGCGTCCCGATCGAGGCGGCGCGGACCTACCGCGTGACGGTGAACAGCTTCCTGGCCACCGGCGGCGACGGCTTCACCGTGCTCAACGACGGCGCCGATCGCCTCGGCGGCGCCCTCGATCTGGACGCCCTGCGGGACTACTTCGCGGCGCGCTCGCCCGTCGCGCCGCCCGCGCTCGACCGGATCACGGTCGTGCCCTGAGCGGGAGCCTCGCCGCCGACGAACGAGCCGTTCGTCAGCGGCGAGACAGGGGGAGAGAAGAGGGGACTGAACGACAGAGGCACAGAGGGCACAGAGGAAGATAGGACAAGATATTTCCTCTCTCTTCTGTGCTTCTGTGGTCGTTCTCCTTAGCTAACGGCTCACCGCTTCATCGCGCCGGGGCGCGGAGGCCACGCCATCCGCTGCTCGCCCGCGAGCTCGGGCGAGCGGTGGATGGCAGGGGACGCCGCGAACGACGCGCCCGCCTGACCACCGTCGCCCGCGACCCGCCTCGGCCACCAGTTCATGCTGAGGTGGATGTGATGATGGTGATACGGCCACCCATCGCCGTACGCCATCCGGTCCGAGAAGCTCGCGAGCTCGCCGTCGGTGATTTTCCTCGGGTCGCTGGCCGGAAGGGCGTTCAGCTTCTCGGCGGTCTTCGAGAGGAACGGCGCGATGATCTTGTCCACCCCGATGACGCGCGTGCGCGCCGAGCGGAACAGCCTGGCCATGAAGAACGCCTCCCGCTCGAGATCGACGATGTGCTTCCGCTTCGCCGCCGACGAGCAGTACCCGTCCTCGTGCTTCGACCCGTCCCCGCAGATGATCTGCCCGTCGTTCGACCCGTCCGTCTGGAAATACGCGATGTCGATGTTGCCCCCCTGGTCGTGCGTCGACTCGGGGTGGCGCGGGTCGTCGACGTCGTATCCGGGCGTGACGCCGTTCATCTGGCAGACGTCGATCAGCGAGAGCGGCGCCGTGCCAGGGAACGCCCGCAGCGTCTCGGAGAGCGCGTCGCGGACGAGCATGATGAGCTCGCGCCGCGCGAAGCGGTAGTTGCTGAAGGTCTCCCAGACGTAACCGCCGCCGACGACCGAGTCGTCCGGATCCGGGAACGGGAACGGCAAGAGCCCGCTGCCGCCGTCGCCGAAGCCGGCGCACTCGTCGAACGAGAAGCCGGCGCCCACGCAGCTCGGGCCGTCGACATAAGGATACGAGGTCACGTCGAGATCATAGGCGTTCTGCCCCCCGTCGTAGCCGACGACGCGGACGAGGTACTCGGCGCCGCCTCGCTCCGAGTAGAACCCGTAGAACTCGGTGTTCGTCTCCTGATCTCGGTACGAGTACGGGTACTGCTCGCCGTAGCGCGAGCCGAGCAGGCGGCCCTCGCCGTCGTACGCCACGAGATCGATGTCCCCCGCCGCGTGACGGAACCGGATGCCCACGCGGACGATGGTCCGCTCCGGCACCACGATCCTGAACCAGTCCTCGTCCCCCTCGCACAGGGTGAGCTCCTTCGTGACGCCCACGGGCGCGCTCACCGCCGATCCCGCGTCGTCGTTGGGCTCCAGCGCGTCGCCCTCGGACTCGCACGCGAAGGCGTCCTTGCGGCACACGCCGTCGTCGCAATGGCTGCCTCTCGGACACCAGCCGGACGGGACGTCCGGCGAGCACGCGATCTCGTCCGATACGCAGAGCTCTCCGAGACAGGTCGCGCCATCCGGGCAGGTCGCGGCGGCGTCGCAGCCGGCGAAGCACGCGGACCCGTGCGCCTCGTCGATGACGTGGCACACGTAACCCGGCCGGCAGTCGAGATCGCTGCCGCAGGTGTTCATGCACACGGGCGCGCCGTCCTCGGCCGCAGGGAAGCAGCCCGCCTCCGGCCCGCACTGGTCGTCGCTCTCGCAGTCGAACGCGAGGCAGTACCCCTCGACCCAGCCGTTCGGCGCCGCCGGGTCCGCGTCGCGGTAGCAGGTCGCGCCGGGCAGCGAGCACGCCTCGTCCGCGTCGCAGGCCGCGCCCACGCGCCCGGGGCCCACCGTGTCCTCCGCGCACGCCGCGCCGCAGGCCGCGTTGCACCCGTCGCCGCGCCGAGGCGAGCAGAGGCCGTGACGGTTCTCCACGCCCTCGCAGGTCTCGGGATCGTACACGGGATAACACACCCCCGTGTCCGTCAGGATATCCGTGTCGAAGCAGCGCGAGCCGGGCGCGCAGCCCGCCTCGCTGTTCGGCGCCGCGCACGGCCCCTCCGCGCGCTGCATGCAGATGCCGAGCATGCAGACGGCCGCGTCGCCGTCGCAATCCGCATCACAGCTGCAGCGCGCGCCGGCGGGGTTCCGCTTCGGCCCCGCCCCGCCGCGCAGATCGCCGTCGCCGTCGCCGTCGCCCGGCGGCGCCAGCCTCCATGGGCCCAAATCACACGCTTCCAGGGAACCCATGAGCGCCGGCACAACCACGAAGAGCCATTGCCAACGTAGATTCATGTCACCTCGCCTGTCGATGAACGCAAGATCGCTCGCGGCGAGCGTTCTAGTCGCAGGCGAGGCGCGACTGGCCATCGAAAAGAGCAGAGGAGTCACGCAGGCCACCCCGCGCGAGGATATTTCCAGCTTCGGAGCGGCGTTGTTCCGCCCGCCGGTGGGGGCGCCTACTCGGCTATTCGTACTTCTGGCTGACGCGGAACGAGCCGAGCGAGCGCACGCCCGTCGCGTGCTGCTCGAGCTGCGCGAGGGCGTCCCTGAACGCGGGCTCCTCGGTGCTGCCCTCGCACTCGACCAGGAAGAGGTACTCCTCGGGGCTGTCCGGCAGCGCGCGCGAGACGATGCGCGTGAGGTTGATATGGTGTCTCCCGAGCGCGGACAGCGCGGCCACCAGCGCGCCGGGGCGGTGGTCGAGCCCGAAGAGGAGCAGCGTCCGCCCGCCCTCGGGCGGCGGCTCGGCGGCCCTGCCGACGATGAAGAAGCGCGTGATGTTCTCGCCCTTCACCCCGAGCTTCGGCACGAGGATCTCGAGCCCGTAGATCGCCGCCGCGCCCTTGTTGCCGATCGCCCAGGCCTCGCCGTCCTGCGCCGCGCGCTCGACCGCCTCGGCGGTGCTCTCCGCCTCGAGGATCTGCGCGTCGGGGTAGTTCGCGCGCAGCCAGTCGCCGACGTGCTTGAGCGGGACGAAGTGCGAATAGATGCGCTTCGGCGCCGCGCCCGGCCTGCCGAGCAGCGACAGCGTGACGTGCAGCGAGAGCTCCTCGCACACGACGAGCGGCGCGCCCGTGCCCTCGCGGCGGATCAGCTGATCTACGGTGTCGTAGATCGGGCCGCCCACCGCGTTCTCGATCGGCACGATGCCGTAGGTCGCCGCGCCGCCGGCCACGGCGTCGAACACCTCCGAGATGGTGCGCCGGGGCGTGAGGTCCGCGCTCGCGCCGAAGCGCCGCGACGCCACCTCGTGGCTGAACGTCCCCGGCCGCCCGAAGTAGGCGACCCGCGGGCGCGGCGCCGGGGCCTCCCCCGCGTCGCCTGCCCCCGCCGCCTCGCCGCGGCGCGCCGCCCCCGGCCCCTCCGCGTCAGCCGACATGGGGGATGGGCGCCTCGCCAGAGCCCGCGCGCGCGATCGCGACACGCCCCCAGCGGGGCGCGAGCGCCCGCCGCGGGGCCGGCATCCTTCGGTGGAGCGAATGCATCGAGCCCGCCGTCTACCGGCGCGGCGCCGTGGCGTCCAGCGAGGAAAGCGGGCCTCGGCCGGCTTCGAAGGCGCCGCGCCCGGCCGCGCCCGCGCTGGGCCACCGAGAGCGCGCGCCGCCGGCCCGCTGAACGAGCGCGGCCGGCGCGACGCACGGTCCCCGCCGCCGGAGCCGGACGATGAACGATCGTTACATCTCGGAAACCATCGTCGAGCGACGCATTTCCGAACGATTCGGCCTGTATCCGCGCAATACGCACGAGAGCGAGCCCTCGACACGGCAACCACCCCCACCCACATCAACCTACCTGAAGCCTACCCGAAAGAGCGAAATTCTGCCTGGGATCGCTTCGGTCGCGTTTTGCAAGTTTGGTTTCTTGTGATAACGATCGTTACGCAATGCCGGGCACAGGGCACGGAAGCGACGGTGGAATGCCGCCGAACGACAGGGAAGGGGCTTACTGGCGGCTCTTCAACAAGAAAACGATCGTGCTCGTACGGCGCTGGCTGCGCCTCCTGGGGGTGCCGCGCCGAGATCGCCGGGACGTCGCCCAGAACGTGATGCTCGCGGCGCACGAGAGCTTCTCGAACTACGACCCCGCGCGCGGCCCGCCCGACCGCTGGCTCAACCGGATCGCGGTCCACACCGCCTCCCACTACGCAGAGCGCGCGCGGCGCCGCGTGGAGGAGCCGTTGCCGGACGACTTCGACGCGGAGCTCGAGGAGCCGTCGGCCGAGGAGCAGATCATCTCGGAGTGCGATCGCCTGTTTGCGCTCTCGATCCTCCGGGAGCTCGACGCCGAGCTCGGCGCCGTCCTCGTGGCCCACGACATCGAGGGCGTCCCGATGGCGGATTTCGCGAACCAGTCCGGAATCCCCCTCTCGACGGCGTACAAGCGGCGTACGCGCGCCCTCGCGGCGTTTCAGCTCCTGGCCGCGCAGCGGCTCGCGGCGATGGACGGGATAGACCTTCAGAGCAGCGGCCTGCTCGCGCCCCGCTCGCCGCCGATGCTCGTCCTCATCTCGTCCGCGCGGCCGTGACCGCGCATGGGCTCATCGCCCGGGCTTCCGGCTCGACGACGGGGGGGAGGAGCCGCGCGAGCCGCGCTCCTCGGGCCGCGGCCGGGAGCGCGGCCGCCCGCGCTCCGGATCATCGTTGATGAGGGCGAGGATGGCCTGCTTCTTCGGCGAGTCGTCCGGCTCGATCAGCAGGAAGAGGAGCGCCTCCTGGAGCGCCTCGGGCGCGCGGTCGAAGCGATCGGCGACGACGGCGGAGACCGGGCTCCGCCCGTCGCCCGGCAGGAGGAGCCGAGCATCGCAGTTGAGCCCCTGTGCGATGAGCGCCAGCGCGCCGAGCCCGAGATCGCGCTCCCCGCGCTCCACCTGCCGCAGGTACGTCGCAGAGAGGCGCGCCTTCTCGGCGAATTCGGCGTAGCTGAGGCCGTGCAGCAGCCGGAGCACGCGAATGGCCCGACCGACCTCTTTGGGAAGCGCATCGCCCATGGCCGGCGCAGCCTATCAACTCCCGCCGCGGCCAGAAAAGGACGATCGCATCTTTCTCTCGCCCTCCGCCTCTCGCCCTCCGCGACGGCGCGCGTCGATGCGCCGTTACTTACTTTAACTGATTCAGCTCCTCCACGAGCGCCCGGGAGTGCGCGTTCTCGCTCTTTTCGAACACCATGTTGACGACGACGGACGCGCGGCGCACGTGAGCTTGGCGCCGGGCTCGCGCGCGGCTCGAGGGGATTCGCGCCGGGTCGCCGCCCGACGCGCGGGTCCACATCGGGCCGCGGCCCGGCCCCGCCTCGGGCCGCGCCGGATCGCCGCTCGGCCAGCGTCCGTTGCGACCGCGGGGCGCTTCTGTCATTCCTGGCGAGCCGTGGTCCCGGAGGTGCGCTATCCCGAGCGCCCGTCTCGGCCCCTCGGGGCACGGCGAGGGCATCGATGATCCGTCTGGAGCTATCAGGAGAGCACACCCGGCTGCACTCGACGCTGTGCGGCCAGTGCCCGCAAGGCCCCGCGGGGTGCTGCGTCAGCCCGCCCGAGCTCGACTGGACGGACATCGGGCGCATCGTCTCCCTCTCCGGCCGCGGCTGGCTGCTCGAGCAGATCGCCGCCGGCAACCTGCTCCCCGCGAGCCGCGGGCTCGAGCTCCGGCGCGTGCGCAAGCGGGAGGGCCCCACGGCCCCGCGGCGCTCGAAATGCGTCTATCACGGCGCGCGCGGCTGCACGATCCCCGCCGAGCGGCGGGCGGCGACATGCAACTACTTCCTCTGCGAGGACGCCTTCGCCGAGCGCGTCGACGACCACGCCGACCCGGCCTCGGCCGCGAGCCGCCGGGCGCACGCGCTCCTCCGCGAGGTGTACGGCCGCTGGGACCGCGAGCTCGCCGAGGCGATCGCCTCCCGGCCGGAAGGGCCGTCGTGGGACGCGGCGTTCCTCGACTGGCTGGGCGCGGAGTTCGAGCGGCTCTCGAGCGCGTCCCGCGGCGAGCTCGCCGAGCTCGCCGCGCCGGGGTAGCGCGCAGCGGGCGCGGCGGGCGCGGTCGCCTGGCGGCGCCGCGCAGCGGGCGCGGCGGGCGCGGTCGCCTGGCGGCGCCACGCGGCGGGCGCGGCGGTCACAGCATCGCGACCGGATCCACGTCGATGATCACCCGCGCGTTCCGGTCGATCCCGTCCCGCATCAGCCCGGTGAGCGCCGCGAGCGTTCCCCGGAGCGGCCCGCGCTCGCGCGCCCGGAGGAGCACCCGGAACCGGTACCGCCCGCGCAGGCGCGCGATCGGCGCCGCCGACGGCCCGAGCACCTCGACGCGCCGCGCGAGCCCGTCCGGACACGTGCGCGCGTGGGCCGCGAGCCTCGCCGCGGCGCCGCGGCCCACGCCCTCGTCGACCGCGTCGATCCGGATCAGCGCGAGGCGCGTGGCCGGCGGGTAGCCCACCTCCTCGCGGTCGCGGATCTCCCGATCGAGGAAGCCCGGCACGTCGTGCGCTGCGGCGAACGCGATCGCCGGGTGCTCGGGGTTGCGCGTCTGGATGAGCACCCGGCCCGGGCGGTCGCGCCGCCCCGCGCGCCCGGCCACCTGCACGAGCAGCTGGAAGCCGCGCTCGGCCGCCCGGAAATCCGGCAGCCCCAGCGCGGCGTCGGCGTTCACCACGCCGACCAGGGTCACGTTGGGCAGATCGTGGCCCTTCGTGACCATCTGCGTGCCGACCAGGATGTCGATCTTGCCCTCGCGCATCCTCGCGAGGATCGCCTGCGAGCGGTCCTTGCCCGCGACGTCGCGGTCGAGGCGCGCCACGCGCGCCTCCGGGAACGAGGCGGCGATCGTGGCCTCGAGCCGCTCGGTGCCGAGGCCCTCGAGCAGCAGGGTCCGCGAGCCGCACGACCCGCAGCGCTCCGGCAGCGGCCCCGCGTAGTCGCAGTAATGGCAGCGCAGCAGCCCGCCCTGCGGCCGCTCGTCGAGCGGCGCCGCCGGCCCCGGCGCCGGCGCGCCCGCCGGCGCCTGCGGGCGCGCGTCGCGGCGCCGCCCGCGGTGGTAGGTCAGCGCGACCGAGCACGCCGAGCACGTCGTCAGGTTCCCGCACGAGCCGCAGACGACGCTCGGCGCGAAGCCGCGGCGGTTCAGGAACAGGATCGCCTGCTCCTTCGCCGCGAGCGTCCGCTCGAGCGCGCGGTGCAGCGGCAGCGAGATCAGCGGGTCGCCCGAGGGGCCGGCGCCGAAGCGGCGGAGATCGACCAGGGTGACCTCCGGGAGGCTGGCCTCGCGGTGCGCGCGCTCCGGCAGGCGCAGCTCGACGAGCTTGCCGCGGCGCACCAGCGCGACCGACTCGATGGAGGGCGTCGCGGAGCCGAGCACGCACACCGCCCCGGCGCGGTGGGCGCGGAGCAGCGCCATGTCGCGCGCGTGGTAGCGCACGCCCTCCTCCTGCTTGAACGAGCCGTCGTGCTCCTCGTCGACGAGGATGAGGCCGAGATCCGGCACCGGCGCGAACAGGGCGGAGCGCGCCCCGATGGCGACGCGCACCTTGCCGCCGTGGAGGCTCGCCCACATCGCGTGGCGGTCGGCGTCGCTCAGCCCGCTGTGCAGCACGGCGAGCTCGTCGCCGAAGCGGGCGCGGAAGCGCGCGACGAGCTGCGGGGTGAGGGCGATCTCCGGCACCATCACGAGCGCGCCGCGGCCGCGATCGAGGCAGCTCTTGATGGCGCGCAGGTACACCTCGGTCTTGCCCGAGCCGGTCACGCCGAAGAGGAGGAACGCGCTCGGCCCGGCGGGCCGCGGCTCACGCGGGGCGGCCCCGCGCGCCTCCGCTCCTCCGGGCGCGGACGGCGCCGCTCTTCCGGGCGCGGACAGCGCCGCGAGCGCCGCGTCGATCCGCGCCGCGGCCTCGGCCTGCGCCGGGTTGAGCTCGGGGGGCACGTCGCGCTCCTCGGGGAGGCGGAAGAACGGGTCGCGCGGCGGCTCGCGCTCGTCGAGGGCGACGAGGCCGCGCTCGGCGAGCTTCTTCAGGGCGCTGCGCGCGTTGCCGTAGCGCTCCTCGAGCCGCGCGACCGGCTGCTCGCCGTTCGCCCGGAGCAGCGCGAGCACCGCGGCGGCCTGCCCGCGGAGCGTGCCCGGCTCCTCGACCGCGTCCGTCGCGCTGGCGTACGCCACCTTGCGGCCGCCCACCTGCTTGGCCCGGCCGAGATCGAGGACCCCGCCGAGCTCGCCCTGCGCCTTGAGCGCCCGCACCTGCTCGCGCTCGATCGCCGGCAGCGCGAGGCGGAGCACCTCCCCGATCGGCGCGAAGTAGTACGCGGCGAGCTCCTGCAGGAACGAGAGCAGCTCCGCCGGCAGCGCCGGGCGCGCGTCGACGAGCGCCGCGAGCGGCTTGATCTTGGACGGGTCGATGGCCGCGCTGCGCTCGCTGACGGCGAGCACGACGCCGAGCAGCTTGCGCCGGTGGAACTCGCAGAGCACGCGCGCCCCCGGCCGCACCTCGCCGGCGAGCGCGGCCGGCACCTCGTAGGTGAAGGCCTGCGAGAGCGGGACGGGCACCGCGACGTCGGCGAGGAGGGGCATCGCTCCGGGAGGCCGCGCGCGGCGCGGCACGGGCGAGATACCAGAGAACGCCGCTCAGGACGAGGAATGCACGGCACGGGCGCGCACGGTGCGCCCGTGCAGTCCCGCAAAGCGGGCAAAAAAAAGCGCCGCCGGGGCCTCGGGGGGGGGGAAGGCCGCGCCGGCAGCGCTGCCCGGACATAGAGCACCGTCCGTGCCATCTCTGCTGTTCGCGATCTGAACGGATTTCGTTCCAGATGAGGCACTCCTGGATTTCGAATCTGAAATTTCAGCGATGCACCGTTGCAGAAGCGAATTGCGCCGGCGTGCCCGCGCATCGCGCCGGCAGGCACCGCGCGAGGGGGTGGGAACGCCCGAGCCGCTCCGGTGGGGTCCGCCGATTGCTCGGCGTCCGGGTCAGGGGGTTCACCGCTGGACGGTCGGCGGGGCGGGCGCCATGCGCTGGAAATGTGCGCGATGAGGCGCCTGCGAGGGGGGAACATGATCGGAACCGCGGTCTTGGAAGGAATCGAGGGGCAGGACTGGATCGACCGGATCGCCGACCCGCTTCAGCGCGGCATCCAGTCCGTCCTGAGGCGAGCGCCCGTGGTCGCGAAGGTGCTCCACGGCAAGTTCCTCGGGCACCCGCTGCATCCGGTGCTGGTGACCATCCCCATCGGCGCGTGGTCCTGCGGGCTCGTGCTCGACCTTGCGAGCATCGGTCGCCGCGGGCGGCGGCTCCATCGGGGAGCGGACGCGAGCACGGCCATCGGCCTCGGCGGGGCGCTCGTGGCCGCCTTCGCGGGGCTCGCCGACTGGAGCACCACGCTCGGCCCGGCGAAGCGGATCGGGTTCGTCCACGGCGCCATGAACCTGGCGATCGCTGGCGTGTACGGCGCCTCGCTCGCCTCGCGCGCGAGCGGGCTGCGGCCCCTCGGGATCGCGCTGTCGACCGCGGGGTTCGGCCTCGCGGGCGCGAGCGGCTGGCTGGGGGGAGAGCTCATCTACCGCTACGGCGTCGGCGTCAGCCAGGACGCGTGCGAGCGGAGGCCGGAGACGCAGGTGCCCGTGCCCGAGGCGCCGATCGCCGAGGTCGGTTGACGGAGCGGCGACGGGCGCCGCCGGTGCGCCGCTCCAGCGGGCTGGCGGGCCGCGGAGCTATCGCGCCGCGAGGTAGCAGGCCGCGATGCAGAGCGCGGCGAGGGCGAACAGCAGCGCGCAGTGCAGGAGCAGCGGCGCGAGCCCCTGCCGCTCCGGGGGAGCGAGCGGACGCTGCGGCTTGCCCCAGGGCGACGGCGGCTCGACCGCGGCCCGCACGGCGAGCGCCCCGCCCTGCGCGCCGGCCGCCCAGGCGAGCTGCATGGCGGCCTCCCTCGCCGCGGGCGCCGCCTCGCTCGCCTCGGGCACCACCGCCTCCCCCGCCGCCGCCTCGTGCCTCGCCGCGGGCGTCGCCACATCCCGCGCGAGCGCCGCGCCGGCATCCATCGCGCGCGGCGTGGCGGCCGCCGTCGCGACCGGCTCGATCACCGCGGGCGGACCGAGCTCCAGCGCGCGCACCGCGCGCTCGCGCGCCCGGCGGGCCGCGACCATCTCCATGCCGAAGTTGTCGCGCAGCCACGCCCCGAAGCGCAGCGGGCTCGCCGTCAGCTCGGCCGCCGCCGCGTAGGCGGCGACGTCCCGCAGCATCGCCGCCGCGCTCGGGTAGCGATCCTCGGGCGACTCGGCGAGCGCCCGCGCCACGATCGCGTGGAGCGCCGCCTCGTCGGGGAGCCCGCGCTCCGCGAGCGGCGGGATCTCCGCGCGCCGCGCGAGCTCGAGCAGCTCGACGCGCGCCTCGTCCTTGGAGAGCGCCGCCCCGGGGCCCGCGCTGTACATCCGCCGGCCGGCGAGCAGCTCCCACAGCAGGATGCCCGCCGCGAAGAGGTCGGAGCGCGCGTCGAGCGCCTCGCCGCGGGCCTGCTCCGGGCTCATGTAGCCGGCCTTGCCCTGCAGCGCCTCGTCCAGCGTCCCGCCGCAGCGCTCGTGCGCGCGGGCGATGCCGAAGTCGCAGAGCTTGATCTCGCCCTCGAAGCTCAGGAGCACGTTCGACGGCGAGACGTCGCGGTGCACGACGCCCTTCCGGTGCGCGTAGGCGAGCGCCTGCAGCGCCTCGGCGATGATCAGGAGCGAGAACGCGACCGGGAGCTTCACCTTCTGGCGCGCGCAGCGGCGGAGCAGCTCGCGCAGGTCGAACCCCTCGACGTACTCCATCGCGATGTACAGCGCGCCGTCCTCGCGGCCGAGGTCCTCGACCTGCACGATGGACGCGTGGCGCAGCCCCGCGGCGAGCCTGGCCTCGCTCGCGAGCATCTCCACGAAGCGCGGATCGTGCGCGAACTTCGGCGCGACCTCCTTGATGGCGACGAGGCGCGCGGCGCCGAGATCGGTGCGCACCCGCGCCAGGTAGAGATCGGCCATCCCTCCCTGGCCGATGTGGTCGAACAGGGTGTAGCGGCCGATCCGGCACGGCAACGGCCGCCCGCCGCGGGACGCCGCCCGGCGCAGCGGGCGCTCCTCGCGGCCGGCGCCGCCGGCGAGCGGCGGCAGGCCGGAAGGCGGGTACGGGAGCGTGCCTCCGCGACGCACATCGAGGCGATCGATCTGCACGACCCCTCCTCGCAGACTTCGCGCGGACGGGCCAACTAAGCGCGCGCCGCCCGGATGCCCGGGCGCCGCCCCGCGGGCCCAGAGGGCCGGCGCGAGGCGGTAACTATCGGATCTCTGTGGATTTTTCGTCCAGCACCGCCGCCCTGACGCCCCCGCCCGCGCCCCCGGCGCAGCGCGCGGCGCGCGGCGCCGATCGCGTGCAGCGCGCGCGGCGGCGGGCTACATCCGGCGCATGACGTTCAGCGCAGGCTGGGGACAGCCATTTGCCGGATCGTTCATCCGCATCGTCGACGACCGGGGGCGCCGGCACGAGTGGCGCACCCCTCCGCGCCGCATCGTCTCGCTCGTGCCGAGCGACACCTACTCGCTCGTCCGGCTCGGCGCCCAGGGCCGCCTCGTCGGCCGCACCCGCTACTGCGTCGCGCCCGCGGGGGACGTCGAGGGCATCGAGCTCGTCGGCGGCACGAAGGACGCCGACGTCGATCGCATCGTCGCGCTCGAGCCCGACGTCGTCGTCGCGAACCAGGAGGAGAACAGCAGGCGCGACATCGAGCGCCTCGACGCGGCGGGCCTGCGCGTGCTCGTCTCGTTCCCGAGGCGGGTCGCCGACGGCGTGGCGCACCTCGCCCGGCTGGCGCGCCTGCTCGGGCACGGCGCGAAGGCCGCGCCGGCCGCGCCCCCGGAGGGCGGCGCCCCGGCCCCGCTGGAGCCGCCGCCCGCCGCGCGCGAGCAGGTCGCGGCCGCCTACCGCGCCCACGCCGCGGCCGAGGCGCTGCGCGGCGAGCGCCCGCCGCTCCGCGCCTTCGTCCCGATCTGGATGGACCCGCTGATGACCGTGCACGGCGACACCTTCATCTCCGACATGCTCAGCCTCGCCGGCGCGCAGAACGTCTTCGCGGATCGGCCCCGGCGCTACCCGCTCGCGGCCGACCTGGGCAAGGCGCCGCCGCTCCCGCCCGAGCGCGTCCAGGGCCGCGACGACCGCTACCCCCGCGTCACCCTCGACGAGGTCGTCGCCCGCGCCCCGGAGCTCGTGCTGCTGCCCGACGAGCCGCACGCCTTCACCGACGCCGACGCGGAAATATTTCGCTCCCTCGACATCCCCGCCGCGCGCCGCGGCCGCGTGATCCGATGCGATGGCAAGGACCTCATGTGGTATGGCGCGCGGGCGCTCGAGGGGCTCAATCGGCTGCGAGAGATCATCGACGCCGCCCGTCCCTGATGCACGGAGCGATCGTCCGTTCAGGGGGCGCGGGCGCCCGCGGCCGAGCAAGCCCCTCCTCGCCACGCCGCAGTTGGGGTAGGACCGTATGATGACGTGGACACGGGAGACGTTGCGGGCAGAGATCATCCAGCTCCTGGAGGGACACACGGCCGGCGAGGTGAAGATCGAGGAGTCGAGCCATCTCGTCGCCGATCTCAGCCTCGACTCGCTCGGGGTGATGGAGATCGTCGCGGACATGGAGGATAAGTTCGACCTCTCGATCCCCGACGACATGTTGCGCGAGGTCGACACGGTCGCCGACGTCGTCAAGGCCATCGAGCTCAGGCTCAAGAACGAAGGAAGGCTCTCGGGATGACGGCTGTTTGGAAAGCGCGGACGGTCGCACAGGCGATCGAGGACGCAGCGGCGAGCACGAAGACGGGCTATCGCTTCATCGAGGAGTCGAGCGAAAACGAGCCGTTCTTCACGCATGGCGGCATCGAGCGGGCGAGCGCGCGCCTCGGCGGCGCGCTCCAGGCGCTCGGGCTCCAGAAGGGCGATCGTGTCGCGTTGATCCTGCCGGACAACGCCGACTTCATTTTCGCCTTCCTGGGCGCGATCCGCGCGGGCGTCGTCCCGGTGCCCATCTACCCGCCGACGGGCCTCGGCAAGCTCACCGGCTACCTCGAGAACACGCTGCACATCGTCGCGAAGAGCGGGGCCAAGGTCCTGCTCACGAGCGGCGAGATCAAGCGCATGCTCGGCACGATCCAGGCGCAGGCGCCGGAGCTCCAGCAGATCGTGGCGGTGGAGGGCATCCGGGGCTCGCGCGAGGAGCTCAAGCCGGTGAAGGTCGAGCTCGACGACGTGTGCTTCCTGCAGTTCACGAGCGGCTCGACGTCGCGGCCGAAGGGCGTGGTGCTCACGCACGCGAACCTGGCCGCGAACGTGCGGGCGATCGTGGAGCTCGGCCTGGCGGTGCGCGAGTCGGTGGACACCGGCGTGTCGTGGCTGCCGCTCTACCACGACATGGGGCTCATCGGCTTCGTGATCGCGCCGCTCTACCACGTGAACACGGTGACGTTCCTGCCCCCGCTCCTGTTCCTGAAGCGGCCGGTGCGCTGGCTGGAGACGATCACGCGCCACCGGGGCAACGTGTCGTTCGGG
The DNA here is from genome assembly GCF_028553905.1 of Sorangium sp. So ce836. Classification (NCBI taxonomy): domain Bacteria; kingdom Pseudomonadati; phylum Myxococcota; order Polyangiales; family Polyangiaceae; genus Sorangium; species Sorangium sp. So ce836. The sequence continues at coordinate 11,433,402 of NZ_CP102233.1, forward strand.
CCGAATTTCGCCTACGCGCTCTGCGTGAAGCGGATCCGGGAGCAGGAGATGGCGGGGCTCGACCTGTCGACGTGGCGGGTCGCCGGCTGCGGCGCCGAGCCGATCCGGGCGGACAACCTGCGCGCGTTCGCCGAGAAGTTCGCGCCGGTCGGGTTCGACGAGAAGGCGTTCGTCTGCTCGTATGGCATGGCCGAGAGCACGCTGGCGGTGTCGTTCAGCGCGCTCGGGACCGGGCTGCAGACCGACGCGGTGGACGGCGAGACGCTGTGGAAGGAGGGCAAGGCGGTGCCCGTGCCGGCCGACAGCGACGGGGCGTCGTCGCTCGTGCAGTGCGGCTCGGCGTTCGAGGGGCACGAGATCGCGGTGTTTGCGTCGGACGACGCGGAGAGCGCGCGCCCGCTCGGCGACCGCGAGGTCGGCGAGCTGCGGCTGCGGGGGCCGAGCGTGATGCCCGGGTACTTCAACGACCCGGACCTGACGAAGGAGGCGTTCGCGGGCGGCTGGCTGCGGACGGGCGATCTCGGGTACCTCGCGGAGGGCAAGGTCTATATCTGTGGGCGCTCGAAGGAGGTCATCATCGTCAACGGGCGCAACTACTACCCGCAGGATCTCGAGTGGGAGGCGAGCCGCGTCGCCGGGGTCCGGAAGGGGAACGTGATCGCGTTCGGGACGATGAAGCCGCACAACGACCGCGAGCGGGTGGTCATCGTGTTCGAGACGACGGCGTCGGACGAGCAGGAGAAGCAATCGCTCAAGGGCGAGGTGCGCCGCGTGGTGCAGCAGGCGATAGGGCTCACGGTCGACGACGTTGTGGCGGTCGGGGCAGGCGTGCTGCCGAAGACGTCGAGCGGGAAGCTCCAGCGGAGCAAGACGCGGGAGCTCTACGAGAACGGGGAGCTCCTGATCCGGAGCTCGTCGCGCGACGGGGACCGGCTGGACGCGGCCAAGGAGTTCGCCAAGAGCCAGATCAACTACTTCCGGCACGCGATTTTCCGCGGGCGCGGGGGGTGATCCGGGCGGCAGCGGGATCCGAGCAGCAGGGGCCGCCGGAGGGGGCAGGGAGCGCGTGCGGCGCGCGCGGGGCCCCGCCGGACTCGCACGCGCCCTGGGCCTTACCCTGCGGGTAAGGCCCAGGGCGCGTGCTCAGACATCGGCCCGTCCCCACGCGCGCCGCACGCGCTCCCTGCCCCCTCCGGCGGCTCAAGGCCGCGAAGGAGGCGCTGCGCCGCGGCTTGCTGGAGAGTGGCGGCTTGCTGGATAGCGACGGCTGTTCGTGCGGCGGCTCTCGGTGAAGCGAGCGGGCGGGCGCGAAGGCGTAGCCGCTGGTGCGGGGGGCCGTTATCGTCGGCGGCCGGAGGGCGATCCATGCCTGCTTGGCTCAATCAGCTGCTGCCGATCCTTCTGCTGCTCGCGGCCATCGCGGTCGTCATGCGGCGGCTGCCGAAGATCGACCTCGGACACTCGGAGGAGTTCAAGCGCCGGCGGCTCCTCAACTGGTTTCCGCTCGGGCTCACCTACGCCTTCCTCTACATGGGGCGGTACAACTTCTCCGCCAACGCGTCGGCGCTCGACGCGATGCAGCTCGTCAGCAAGCAGGAGTTCGGGAACATCGACGGCTGGGGCTCGGCCGTCTACGGGGTCGCCTTCCTGCTGAACGGGCCGCTCACCGATCGGTGGGGCGGGCGCGCCACCATCCTCCTCGCCGCAGGCGGCTCCGCGCTCATGAACCTGCTCATGGGGGGCGCCGTCCGCCTCGCCCAGGATGGACAGCTCGGCCACGACGCGGCCATCACCGCGATGACCGCGCTCTTCGCCGGCAACATGTACTTCCAGAGCTTCGGCGCCGTATCCATCGTCAAGGTGAACGCGCCCTGGTTCCACGTCCGCGAGCGCGGGATGCTCGGCGGCGTCTTCGGCATCCTCATCTCGCTGGGGCTCTACTTCGCCTACGACTGGAGCCGGTTCATCGCCAGATACCTGCCGATGCCGTGGGTCTTCTACGTCCCCGCCCTGCTGCTGCTCGGCTTCCTCGTGCTCGACTTCTTCCTCATCCGCGACACGCCGGGCCAGGCGGGCTTCCAGGACTTCGACACGGCCGACGCGTCCTCGGGCGACACCGGCGAGCGCATGGGCGCGATCGAGGTCGCGCGGCGCATGTTCTCGCAAAGGGTCATCTGGATCATCGTCGCCATCGAGTTCTGCAGCGGCTTCCTCCGCAACGCCGTCATGAAGTGGTACCTCATCTTCGCCGACAAGACCGGCCTCAAGGGCTTCGTGTCGACGCACTGGGGCGTGCTCCTCTGCATCGCCGGCATCCTGGGCGGCGTCTTCGCCGGCTTCATCTCGGACCATGTGTTCGAGTCGCGCCGCGGCCCCGTGGCGTCGGTGCTGTACGCAGGGCTCGTGATCGGCGCGGCGGTCGTCCTCTTCACGCTGAGCCTGCCCGTCGCGGGGTGGACCGTCGTGTTCATGTCCCTGTGCGTGATCGGCGTCCACGGCATGCTCTCCGGGACCGCGAGCATGGATTTCGGCGGAAAGAAGAACGCCGGCGTCGCGACAGGCATCATCGACGGCTTCGTCTACCTGGGCACGGCGGCGCAATCGTTCCTCTACGGGAGCATCCTGCCCTCGGGCGACGCGGCGAAGGACCCAGGGAACTGGATGCCATGGCCCCTCGCCATGCTCCCGGTCGCCCTCGTCGGCTTCGCGCTGGCGACGCGCGTGTGGAACGCGAGGCCGCAAAGACGAACGGCGGCGCACTGACGCGCGGCGCTCGCTCCGGAGCACGGACGCGCGCCCTCATCCGACCCCACCCGTGCGATCGAGGGCGGCTCCGCCGCTACAGGATGATCGGCTCGCAGTTCGTGTACTTGAGCGTCGAGATCATGAACGTCGATCCGCCGCTGCGGCGCTCCGCGAAGAAGATGTCGAGCGGGTAGTCCTCCCCGAGCTCGAGGCCGAGATCCTCGGCCATCGCGTCGAGATCGAGGGTGTCGAACATGGCGCCGTGGACCCCGCCCAGATCCATCACCAGCTGGTTGTTGATGAACACCCAGATGTCGTCATCGCCGCCGAAGATGAAGTCGTCCCCGCCCCTGTACCTGAAATTCATGTGGAGCTCGAACGTGAACCCGTAATTGTGGTCCCTGTCCTGGTTGCCCCAGCCTTCGCCGTCGATGGGGAAGAACTCCCTGCTGGAGAAGAGACGAAACTCGCCATCGCTCACGTCGAGGGGGACGATGAACCGGATCGAGCGGTTGACCTCCGGGACGTCCCGGAACCATTGATCGAAGTACTCGGGCCCGGTCGTGTACTCCGTGGCCCCCTCGTGGGCGTACACCGGCTTCTGGTCAGGGCCGAGCACGGGCTCGACGATTCCCGGTAAACCCGTGCCCTCGAAATGCTCGAAGTCCGGGTGCCCGCCGGGCGTGTCGTGGGCCTTGAAGTCGCGCACCACCCCTTCGAGCCGCGGCGCGCAGCCGGCTTGCCCGCCGCTCGAGGAGGACGCGCCCGGGAAGGAGCCGCCGCCGGCCGGCGAAAAGTCGCCGCCCAGGCCGGTCCCGGAGGAGCCGCCGCCCGTCCCGGAGAGGTCGATGGTTTTCCCGATGATCTCGGGGGTCGCGGTGCACGCGGCGAGCGCGAACGCCGAGAGGAGGATGGCTAGCGATGGTGGAAGACCTGACACGGCACGGCTCATCTTCAGTGACGCCGTATAGCATATCGGGTCGACGCGCGCCCGCGCGTCGACTGCTCCACAGCCTCTGCCTGCGGAGCAACCGTCGCGAGGCGAGGCTGCCACGCCGTGTTCGTGCAAGGTCGCTACGAGCTCCAGGCGCTGGATTCGCACGGGATCGCCGTCCCTGGCACGGGAGACTGCGGCGCGGTGTATTGCCAGCTCGCGCCGCTGTCGAACGCGTGCCGGCCCGCTCAAGTGGCAGTCGTACGATATCGTCTTTCGCGCCGCCCGGGTGGCAGGCGGCGGGGAGGTCGTCGAGCCGGCGCGGCTCACGCTGCTCCACAACGGGGTGGTCATCCACAACAACGTGGCGCTCCGGGGCCCCACGCAGGGCGCGGGCGACGAGGACGAGGGCGCGCCGGGGCCGCTGCGGCTCCAGGATCACGGAGATCCGGTGCGGTACAGGAACATCTGGCTGGTGCGCCTCGCGCCGAGGGGATCGGAGCGGTACGAGCCGGGGTGAGAGGGCGGCGGGGGCGGCGGCTGGTCGTGTCCTCGACATCCGACCGAACGCGAGGATCGGCCGTCCGGCGCCGCTCACGCGGCGAGGTAGGTCTACGCGACGAAGCTCGGCCTCCTCGGGCCTTGTGTTAGGCTCCTCCCGATGTCGCTGCTGGACTCTCCCGACCCGCCCACGCACCCGCCGTCAAGCGGCTCAGGACCAGGCTCCGGGCGGGCAACACGGAGGCGCGTGCGGTACTCCTGAACCTGATGGAGGAGGACCGGGTGCCGAGCAGTGGGCGAGCCGCATTCCACGCCAGGCTGACCAGCTCGACCAGCCGGCTCGCGCGCGCTCGGCTCGCGGAGGCTGCCCGTGTGGCGCCGAGGGTGCTCGCCGTTCCGTCGCCTCGTCCTCCCACCATCCAGGGCGACTGGTGGCACCACGTGACGCTCAAGGCGCTCCAGGCATACAAGTACCTGTCCCGAGCCGTGAAGCGCTCGCGGCCACCGCCGCGCATCCCGCTGGCTCGACCCATCGGCCAGAGCGCGAGCGGCGCCGGCGTCTCCGTGTGGATCACGAGAGACACGGGAGCAGATGCGGACGACCTCCGCGACCGCCTCGGCCTCTGCACGATGAAGAGCGGCAATCATCTCTATCGGATCCGTATGGCCGTGAGCGCCGCCCCGAGCCGACCGCTCTACATCCCGACCGCCCTCGACGCCGGCTGGTACCCCGCGTGGCGGCGCCCGGACGCTGGACACAACGCCCCCTGGGGCCTGACGCGGCACCTCCGCACCGATGCGCCGTCCGAGCCGGAGCTACTCGTGCTGCCGGACGCCGCCGACCCTCGCGAGGCGCGGTATGTCGGAGAGGTCCGGACCGCTCCGCCGCGGGGTTACCTCGCCAAGCGGAGGCTTCCGTGAGCAACGCGTCGACGATCACGGGGCTGAGCGCGGCGAAGCTCCGCGCGTGGCTGCTCGCGCGGATGCGCGGGAAGGAGGTGGACCCGCCCGTCTCCGAGCTCCACATGGAGAGCCCGGACGACTACGTGGCCACCCTCCACGAGCAGTCGCGCGATAAGGCGTTCCGCGCGCGCCTGGAGAAGGCCGCTGTCGCCGCGCTCGCGGAAGCAGCCCAGGGAAACCTGCGCGAAGGGCCTGACGCGCGTGCCGTGCGCTATCTGGCCGAGCTCGTGGACACGCTCGATCTACGCGCGGCCGAGAGCTCGCTCCGAGAAATCGCGGAACGGGGCGCGTTCGGCGGGCATGACGGCGCGCTCGACCACGACGCGGAGGAGCTCGTCCTCTTCGCGCTCGCAGGGCTCCAGACGCCGGGCGAGCTCTATTTGAAGTGGCTCGCTGTCTGGCAGCGCGAGCTGCCCCGCCTGTGGCCGGTAGTCACGGCCGGACTGCGCATCTCCGACCCGGAGCGGGCCCTCGGGATCCTCCCCGAAGCCGTCGAGCGCGCTCGCTCATATCATGACTTCCCGCTGGGCGACGTCCTCTGGGCATTCGCCACGGATCCGATCTACAAGCCGGGCGCCATCGCCGGCGCGCTGGCAGGTCTTTCGAGCGAAGTGCGCCGGCAATGCCGCGATGCGCTGGCGGCGCTCGGCGCCGAGAAGAACGAGCTCGATGCGTGGTTGCCCGACCGCGGCCCCGAGGGCTCCACGACGCCGGCCTGGGCACGCCTCAAGAAAGGGCCGGATCTGCCTCCGCGCCTCTATGACAAGGCAGCAGCATGATCTTCACTGAACCCAACCGCCGGGTGCTCACGTTCTACTCCTACAAGGGTGGCGTCGGGCGGACCATGGCGCTCGCCAACGTCGCCTACCGCCTGGCGAACACACACGGGCTGAGGGTGATCGCCGTCGACTGGGACCTGGAAGCACCCGGACTTCACCGCTTCTTCGGCGTCTCGCCGGATGTCGCTGGCTCGACCGGCGGGATCCTCGACTACTTCGTCGCTTGGCGCGATGCCGTGGCGCGAAACGACCCCGAGCCGCCGCCCGAAGTGGAGCGCGTGCTCGACTGGCTTATCCCCATCACCGATGAGGACCACGCCCCCAAGTTCGGCTCGCTCCGGGTGCTGCTCGCCGGTCGGCTCGACACGACCTACGGCGATCGTCTCGCGGGGCTTCACTGGCAGGATTTTTACTCCCGGGCAGAAGGTTCCGCGGCCGTGGAGACTCTGCGCGAAAGGCTCGTCGAGAACGCCGACGTCGTGCTCATCGACAGCCGCACGGGCCTGACGGACATCGGCGGGATCTGCACCATCCAGCTCCCCGACGGAGTGGTGCTGTTGACCGCGCCGAATCATCAGTCGTTCGAGGGCACCGAGCGCGTTGCGCGTGCCATCGCCCGGGCGCCGGAGAGGGAGCGGGCAAGCCGCGACAAACCCCGCGTATGGCTCGCCGTAAGCCGTGTGCCGCTCGTAGAGGAGAGCTACCTCGCTGACGGGTGGTTCCGCGAGCATGCCAAGCTATTCGAAAAAGGCCTTCAGGAGGGCTTGTGGCTCAGGGAAAACCATCCTGACGGGATCCGGACATACGTGCTCCCGCACAGAGCACGCTGGGGCTTTGAAGAGAGGGTTCTACGCGAGGGGGGCCTGGTAGATCCGAAGGATCCGCTGGTGCTCGCGTATGAACAGCTCACCGCGACGCTCCTGCGATGGCTCCGGAAGGAGTCGGTCCCGCTCACCCCACCCCTCACAGTTCCATCCGAGTCATCTCACCCGAAGGACATTGCAGCTCTCCAGGCGGAGGCTGCGGCAGCAGAGCGCAGAGGAGACCTCCTGGGTCTCGCCATCACCCTTCACGAGCTGGCGGAGGAGCTGGGAAAGGCGAAGAGATACGAGGAGGGAATCCGCAAGCTCGAACAGGCGATCGGCATTTTCATGTCGCGAGGAGCGTACGCGGAGCACGCGCGCGTTTTGCACAAAGTCGGCGAGCTGTTGATCGGGACTGGACGCCTAGACGAAGCCGAAGAGGCACTGAGAAAAAGCGCGATAATCGCACGACAAATCGACGAGAAGCTCACCGAGTCTCGCGCGCTTCTTTCACTTTTGATGCTGCGAGCCCATCGAGGTGCCACGCGAGAAGCGGCGGACTTACTCCTCGACCTGGATGCAATCAGATCACGCCTCAGTCCAGGCGATTCGCTCCACATCCCGATTCTTTTCACCATAGTCCACGGGGCTTATAGGTTGGGTATGAAAGAGCGTGGCGCTGAAGCTTCTCGCCTACTCATGGCTACCGCGCGCGAGACCGGACACGCGGAAGTTGAAAAGGTCGCCGCGGTGGCACTCCTGGAGCTCAGTCCCTGGATGCAGAGCGGAGTTGACGCCCCGGCCCTCCAGGCTCATCTGCCTGAGCAGGAATCCGAGCCGTCCCGGAGCACGAAATCCGAGCAGGACGCGTCGACCCAGCGCCGGACTGGCCGAAAACGAGCGTCGCCGAGCACCACCAAGCGCTCCGGCAGTCGCCCAAAGTAGGTCCAGCTGCCGCAACGCGATGCTTGCCGATCCGCGCTCGCCTGTGCGCAACGGCTCGCAGAGCGAGCGGCAGCACGAACGCCAGTCACGGAATCGTGCTGCTCACAACCGAGATACTCGGCAACGCCGCCATCACCACCGGTCCTCGATCGCCTCCACCCGCACCTCGCACGCGTCGTCCCCCCGCAGCGGCGACTTCGTCTCCTGCACCCGGAACCGCGTCCCGATCTTGAACAGCCCCCCGTACGTCTCCGCGTCGATCGGCCGCTCCGTCCCGAAATCCACGCGGTGGAGCAGCTGCATGATCGCGAGCGCCGTCCCCTGCTGGAACAGGAGCCGCGGCCGCGCCGTGGACCCGTGCTTCATCGCGTAATACGCGCTCTCGTGCGTGATCGGCGCCCGCAGCACCAGCACCCGGCCCGGCTGGAACTCGGGCGCAGAGAGCGCCCCCCACCCGAGCGCGCGGGCGAGCCCGAGCAGCTGCTCGAGCCGCCCGTGCTGATCCCTGCCCACCGGACCGCACACCGCCTCGAACGACGCGGACGCGAGCATCCCCCCGAGCAGATGGAACGCGCCCGTCTGCGCCGCCTCCCGCACCAGCGCCTCGAACACCGGGACCAGCTCCGGAGTCCGCCGCTCGATGAGGTGCACCGTGTCGAACGTCTTCTGATCGATGTACCCCACCGGCAAGAGCGCCAGGTTCACGCCGTACGCCGAGATGAGCCCGCGCTCGTCCGACCGGAGCACCCCGAGCTCCTCCAGCATCGCGTCCCCCGTGCGCTGCGCCCGCGCCTCGGGGCCGCTCTCGGGCTCCCAGCTCACCCGCGCCGACTCGACCCCCTTGCGCGTCAGCGCCTCGCCGAAGCGCGGCCGCTCGGAGCGCCGCGCCAGCAGGAAGGTGCAGACCGCATCGCCCCGCGCGACGCACGTCACCTCGTCGGCGTCGAGCCGACCCCAGTCCGACGGGAACGCGAGGCTCGCCGCCGCCGAGCAGTAGCCGGACGCGAACGCGTCCACGACCATCCGGTTCTGGATAAGGCCGCCGTACTTCGCGAGGAAGCTCGTGCCGTGGAAGAGCGCCTCCGCCTGCACCGCGCCGCCCTCGGCGCTCAGCTCGAAGCGCAGCCGCCCCTGCCCCATCGCGGCGAACAGCTCGGCCGCGAGCTCGAGCTTCTCCTCGGGCGAGGCGCCGTGGCGCGCCGCGTACAGCGGGCCGAGCAGCGCGTGCGCCGCCTCGAACGCCGCCTGCCGGCGCACGCCGCGGCTCTCGCCGCCGAGCGCGTCGAAGATCGTCTGCTCCAGGAAGAGCGAGAAGTGGTGCGAGTGCGCGATCACCAGCTGGTCCGCCACGTGGAGCAGGCAGTGCGGCGCGATCGGCCCGAGCAGATCGCCGAGCGGCCCGTCGATGCGGCCCCGCAGGCCGCGCCGGAGCGCCGTCACAGGAGCCTCCGCAGCGCGGCGCGCTCCAGGCCCAGGATGTCCGCCACCGCCGTCTCGATGAGCACCGTCGCCTCCGCCCCGAGCTCGCCAGGGTGATCGAGCGCGAGCGGCGTCAGCCCGGCGCGCAGGGCGAGCCGCAGCCGCGCGACGTGCGGCTCCGGCGCGCGGGCCTCGAGCAGCGCGAGCAGCCGCTCGATCCGCGCGACCTCGGCCGACGGCGGGTCCGCCGGCGGCGGCGTGCCCCCGGTCCGGCGCGCCGGGATGCTCGACGAGCCCCGCGGCGGCGCGGAGCGCGCGACGCCCCGCACGAGATCGTCCACCGTGTCCGCGCTGAGCGCCTCCTCGAACAGCCCCGGCGGGTCGCTCAGCATCTCCTCGGGCGGCTCCTCGAGCGGCAGCTCGGGCGCGAGCGCCGCGGCCAGCCGCTGCGCCACGAGCCGCGCCATGCCGAGCGGCATCGTGGCGTCGAACAGGCTCGCGACCACGCACGCGCGGACGCGGCGCAGGAGGACGGTCCGGCCGCTCAGCTCCAGGGTGACCACCGGGTCCGGCAGCTCCTCCCCGCGGCCGTGCGAGCCCGGCGGCTTGCTCGACGACCGCGCGCCGCGGCCGCGGCTCGAGCGGGCCGACGCCTCGCGCTCCGGGACGAGCCGCTGCGCGGCGAGCTGGCTCCCGAGGTACGCGTCGCGGAGCCCCGCGGCGACGTCGCCCGGCGAGAGGGCCGCGCCCTCGCGGACGAACAGGGCGTGGACGCGCGCGTCGCTGAGGTGGAACACGACGATCCCGTCGAGGCCGTCGACGCCGTAGCCGATGCTGTCGAGCGCGATCGGCGCGAGCGGATCGTCGTCGTCCAGCGCGCCGGCGACGGCCGCGATCTCACGGTCGAGCGAGGCCTCGCCGTACTCCTCGCTCACCCGACGACCCCGACCGCGGCGTCGAGCGCGTGCCGGCACGCGATGCGGACGGCGTGCGCCTCGCGCGGCATGAGCGGGACCGGGCGCATCAAACCGACGATGTACGCGGCCGAGCGCACCTGGAACCCGATGAGCTGGAAGAACGGCCCGTCGCCGACGCACAGCTCGAACCGCTGCGACGGCGCGCCCGGCAGCGCCGCCACGAGCGAGCCGATCGCCGACGCGATGAGGCCCGAGGCGGCGAGCCGCGCCTCGGTGTCGCGGATCGCGCCGGCGAACGGGAGGCCGGCCGCGTCCGCGAGGAAGACGTCGGCGGCGCCGGTCGCCTCGGCGATCCACTCGATCACCTTCTCGCAGCGCGCGACCGGCCCGCCCGCCGCGGCGAGGTCCGGGAAGCGCGGCGCCGCGCGCCCCGCCGCGAGCGCCTCGACGGCGACGTCGAGCCGATCCGCGAGCGGCTCGCGCGCCGCCGCGAACGAGGCCGACGAGGCGGGCGACGGCAGGTCGAGCGCCTGCCGCGCGTCGCCGTCGTCGGCCGACGGGGGCAGCGCGCTGCGCAGGCCGAGCTCGCCGCCGGCGCCCACGCTCGACATCGGCGAGAGGTCGCTCGAGGGCGCGAGCTCCTCGAACGACGGCGACAGCGGCGCCGCGGACACCGGCTCCACGTCCGCCCGCGCGGTCGGCGGCGGCCGCGAGTCGAACGACACGAGCGGCGCGCCCGCGGGCGCGATCGACGGCGCCTGCCGCTTCCGCGGCTTCGGCTGCTTGACGAGCCCCGCCGCGGTGAGGACGGCGCCGTCGAGGTCAAAGGAGGAGCGAGATCGGGCCATCGTCATCGTCCGGCGAGGTGGGCTCCAGGCGAACCAGCACGTCGTTCGCGAGCTGGTCGAAGACGCGCGCGAGCGGCGGAGGCCGCTTCTGCATGAGCAGGAGCGGCGCCCCGCGCAGAGACGCCTCGAGGAACGCCTCGTCGCGCGGGATGACGGTATCGAGGATGATCCCGTCGGGGAACCGGGTCCAGAGCGCCTCGGCGACGTCGAGCGACGCGGGCGCCTGCCGATCGAACATCGACAGCACCATGCCGAGCAGCGAGAGCCGCGGGTTCTTCTCGGCGCGGACGCGGTCGATCACCGCGAGCAGCTGGCCGACCGACCGGAGCGCGAGCGGCTCGGCCTGGAGCGGCAGGAGCGCGTGCGTCGCGACCTCGAGCGCGCGCGTCGTGACCTTGCCGAGCCCCGCGGGGCAGTCCACGACCACGAGGTCGAAGTCCGGCGCGATCCTCGCGAGCACGCTCGGGAGCACGGGCCCGCGGGCGAGCGCGTCCTCGAAGCCCGGGACCGTCGTGGGGTCGACCCGGCCGACCGTGAGCACCTGGAGCTGCGGATCGCGCGTCCGGAGCAGCACCGACTCGAGGCGCTCGGTGCCCGTGAGCAGCTCGGCCACGCCCGGCCGCGCGCGGTCGGCGAGGCCCAGCGACAGCCCGAGGCTGCCCTGGGCGTCGAGCTCGAGGATCAGCGCGCGGTGACCCGCGCGCGCAAGGGCGAGCCCCAGGTTGAGGGAAATCGTGGTCTTCCCCACGCCGCCCTTCTGGCTCGCGACCGCAATGACGTACATGGGCTCCCCGACGGCGCGCAGTGCCGGCGCCGGAGAGCATCCTAACAGGACGGACGCCGCCAGGGGCTAGAGCAGCGAGATCCGCTTCATCAGCGTGCCGCACAGATCGCTCTGCGGGTTCCGCTCGCGCTCGATCGCGAGGCCGGCGCGGAAGATCTTGTCGGCGCTCTCGAGGTTGCCGAGCACCACGTGGCAGAGCCCGAGGAGCTCGTGATCGCCGGGATCGCCGTGGATCGAGACGAGCTCGGTCAGCGCGGGCACCGCGGCGCGGTGGGCCTCGATCATCGCCTCGGTCGGCGTCGACGGGACGCCCTTGGCGAGGATCATGAGCCGCAGGACCTGCCGCTGGTCCTCGGGCCGGTGCTTGAGAAACTCCGGCTTCTGGAAGAGATCGCGGTAACCCCGGTAGGCGGCGTCGAGATTGCCCCCGCGCGCGTGGGTGACGATGGACTTGACCGCCTGAACGAGCGCCTCATTCGCCATGACGAGACGATACACGGGCCGGCGCCCCGCGGGGAGGCCGCCGCTGCACCGCCGGCGCGCCGCGCGCGTCCGTCGCCGTCGCTCGCACACGCGCGCCCGTCGCCGTCGCTCGCACACGCGCGCCCGTGGGCGACTTCGTCGCCGTCGTGTCGCGGTCGTTCGCGGCCTCTTCCGTGCGCGTCCGTCGCCGTCGCTCGCGCCCGCTCCGAGGCGCCGCGCGCAGCGGGGCGTCGCTTGCGGCACCGCTGTGTGCCGTGGTAGTCGCCTGGGGCTCAATTGCCCATGCGCGCGCCCCGCTGGCTCTTCGCCTGCTGCCTGTCGACCAACGCGCTGGCCGCGCCGGCGGCGCTCGCGCAGCCCGCGCCGCCGCCCGACGCGGCCATGGCACCGCAGATCCTCGAGCACGTGGACCCGGTGTACCCGCCCGAGCGGCTCGCCGAGGGCGTCGACACGACGGTCACGCTGTTCGTCACGGTCGAGAAGGACGGCACCGTCAGCGACGCGGCCGTGGCCGAGTCCGGCGGCGCCGGGTTCGACGAGGCGGCCATGAGCGCCGTGCGGCGGTGGCGCTTCTCGCCGGCCATGCGCGGCGGCGCGCCGGTGCGGGCGCGGATCCGGGTGCCGTTCCACTTCGCGCCCGGCCCCCACGAGGCGCCGCCCGAGCCGGCGCCCGCGACGCCCGACGCTCCGGCGGCGCCCCCGCCGCCCGCGCCGCCCGCGCCGAAGCCGGTGGAGTTCTCCGGGGGCGTCGCGGGCCCGCACGCCGTGGCCGAGCCCGGCAAGCCGATCGAGATCCACGTGCAGGGCCGCCCGAACCCGCCGCGGCGCGCGACGAGCGACTTCCGGATCGGCCGCGCGGCGCTCACCGCCGCGCCGCACGCGAGCGCCGCCGACCTGCTCCGCACCGCGCCCGGCGTCCACGTCGCGCACCCCGAGGGCGAGGCGGTCGCGCAGCGCATCTTCCTCCGCGGCTTCGACGCCGAGCACGGCCAGGACATCGAGCTCCGGGTCGGGCCGATCCCGCTGAACCAGCGCTCGCACCTCCACGGGCAGGGGTACGCGGACCTCAACGTGATCATCCCGGAGGTGGTGCGGTCGCTGCGCGTCGTCGAGGGCGTCTACGACCCGCAGCAGGGCGACTTCGCGGTCGCGGGCAGCGCGTACTTCGACCTCGGCGTCGAGGAGCGCGGGCTCACGCTCAAGGGCACGCTCGGCTCGTTCGGCACGCGGCGGCTGCTCGCGATCTGGGCGCCGGAGGCGCAGTCGGAGGACACGTTCGGGGCCGCGGCGGTGCGCGCCACGGACGGCTTCGGCGACGGCACGCGCGGGGCGGTCTCGGGCGCCGCCGTGGGCCAGTACCGGATGGTCCTGCCCGACGAGTTCTCGCTGCTGCTCCACGTGGCGGCTCACGGCAGCCGCGCGAACCTCGCGGGCGTGCTCCGGCGGGACGACATCGCGGCGGGGCGCGTCGGCTTCTACGACACCTACAGCGACCCGTCGGCCCGCTCGCAGTCGGCCGCGTCGACGCGGCTCCAGGTCGCGCTCCTAGCCGAGCGGGCGGACGACGACGGCTCGCAGAAGAGCGCCTGGCTCTGGGCGATGACGTCCGGGTACCGGAGCCGGATGAACTTCACCGGCTACACGCAGCGCTCGCGCGTGCATCCCGCGTGGGCCGGCCGCGGCGATCTCATCGAGCAGTCGAACGAGGACGCCGCGCTCGGCGGCGGCCTCGCCTACCGCACGCCGCGGGTCCCGCTCGCCTCCTGGCTCACCGGCCAGGTCGCCGTCGGGGTCGAGGCGCAGACCGACGGCATCGACCAGGCACAGAACCTCCTCCAGCCGCCGCAGAACGAGACGTGGGACCGGCGCGTCGACGCGTCGATCCGGCTGACCGGGATCGGCGTCCACGCCGACGCGCTGCTCGAGCTGTCGCGGTGGGCGCGCCTGCGCGGCGGCGCGCGCGCGGACGTACTCGTCTTCGACGTGGACGACCGCCTCGGCAACTTCATCCCGGCGTTCCAGAAGGAGACGCACATCGAGGGGTTCCGGCGCACGGCGGCGGGCGTCGCGCTCGGCCCGCGGGTGACGCTGGAGGTCGACCCGCTGCCCGAGCTGCGGCTCTCCGCCGCGTACGGCCACGGCTACCGCTCCCCGCAGGCGCGGCAGCTCGAGGAGGGCGAGAACGCGCCGTTCGCGACCGTGCGGAGCTACGAGGTCGGCGCGACGCTGCGCCCCGGCGGCGGCCTGAGCGCGACCGCGGCCGCCTACGAGACGCGCCTCTCCTACGATCTCGCGTTCGACGCGGCGGAGGGCGGCCTCGCGCGCATCGGCCCGACGACCCGCCGCGGGCTCGTCGTCTACCTGCAGGCGGCGCCGAGCCCGGCGCTGACCGCGGGCGTGAGCGCGACCTTCGCCCACGCCACGCTGGACGCGCCGCCGCCGCCGACGCCCGAGAACCCGACGCCGCCGTACGTCGAGGGGCAGCAGCTGCCGTTCGTGCCGCCCGTGGTGGTGCGCGCCGACCTCTCGGTGAAGCGGCCGCTCGTCACGATCGCCGGCCGGCCGATCGTGGGGCGGCTCGGCTACGGCGCGACGTTCCTCTCGCCGCGGCCGCTGCCGTACGCGCAGACCGCCGCGCCGCTCCTCGTGATGGACGCGTCGCTCTCGCTTCGCCGCAGCCTCCGCCTGCGCGCGGGCGGCGACCCGGCGCAGGAGGGCCCCTGGATCGAGGTCGGCGTGGAGGCGCAGAACCTCCTCGACGCCGAGCACGCGGACACGGAGTACTCGTTCGTCTCGAACTGGCAGACCACGCCGCTGCCGTCGTCGCTGCCGGCGCGGCACATCAGCGCCGGGCCGCCGCTCACCATTCTCGGCAACGTGACGCTCTCGCTATGAACGCCCGCAACGACCGCCTGTCCGCCCGCTGCATGCTCGCCCTCGCGCTCTCCGCGGCGCCGGCGCTCGGCTGCGCGGGCACGGGCCAGCCGGAGGTCTCGTACCTCGCGGTCGCCGAGCCCGCGCCGCCCGGCGAGATCGCCGCCGGCGCCTGGACGGTGGTGCTCGACGAGGCGTCGGTCGCCTTCGGGCCGGTGCAGTTCTGCGCGGCCGCGTCGGGCTCGGCGACGCTCTGCGGCACCGCCATCGCCGAGCTGCTCTCGATCGCGCGCGTCGACCTGCTCGATCCCGGGCCGCAGCGGCTCGGTCGGGTCCGCGGCTTCGAGGGGGAGATCCGGAGCGCGTCGTTCGACTATGGGATCCACTGGTTCCTGACCGAGGCCGCGCCGGTGCGGTCGCCCGAGGCGCCCGGCGGCCACTCGGCGCGCCTGCGCGGGCGCGCGACGCGGGGCGCGGACGTGCTCGACTTCGTGGCCGACGTCGACGCGGTGCCGCAGTTCCAGGGGCAGCGCGCGGTCCCGAGCGTCGCGGCCGCGGCGACCGTCGGCGCCGAGCCGGTGCGCCTCGCGGTCCGCTTCGACGTGGGCGCGTGGGTCGCGCGGGTCGACTTCGACGCGCTGGCCGAGCGCGCTGGCGGTGACGGCGCTGGCGGTGACGGCGCTGGCGGTGACGGCAGGACACTCCGTGCGGCGATCGCGCCGGGGTCGCGCGCGCACAACGCGCTGGTGATCGCCATGACGGCGCAGAGCCCGCCCGAGCTCGTCTGGTCGAGGTCGCCGTGAGGGGTCGCCGCGGCGCCGGCGCGCGCGCCTTCGCGCCGGCGCCGCCGCGGCCGCTCCCACGACGGGCGCGCCCTCGCGCGGGCTCCAGCGCGCTCTGCCTGGTGCTGCTCGCGCTGCTCGCGCAGCTCTGCGGCCTGACGCACGCGCTCTTCGTCCGGCACGCCCGCTGCGAGCACGGCGAGCTGGTCCACGTGGGCGCGCTGGTCCACGCCGGCCACGCGGTGGGCGCCGCCCGCGCCGCGCCGCGCGCCGAGACCGCGGCGCCGCAGCCGGCAGACGGGCGGGCGCCCGGCCCCGGCGATGAGGTCGCCGAGGAAGGCGCGCTGCGCCACGTCGACCACGATCACTGCGACGCGTTCGCGCTGCGGGGCCAGCTCGGCGCGCCGGTTCACCGGGTGGCGGAGGCCACCCTGCTCGAGGTGCTCTGCCTCGACGCGCTCCGGCCCTCGCCGGAGGTCCGCCCGATCCCCTTGTTGATCCTGGCGCCGAAGAGCTCTCCGCCCGCGGCCTGATCGGCGAGGCGACAGGGTGATGCGGGCGCGGCGCGCGCGGGGGGCGCGGGGCTGCGCTCGCCGGGCGCGCCCGTGCGCGCTCGTTCGGACTTTCAACGAGTGAGGAGCTGGATCATGCGGAGAATGGAACAGGCAACGATCGCGGTCGCGGCGTGCGCGCTCGCGCTCATCCCGGGGTGCGGAGGCGACGACGGCGGCGCGGGGTCCGGGACCGGCACCGTGCAGATCTTCGTGGAGCCGGAGGACACCATCCCCGAGGGCCTCGAGCCCGGCACGGGGGCGGAGAACATCGCGGACGGCTGGAGGGTCACCTACGATCGATTCCTCGTGACCATCGGCAACGTGCGCGCGGCGCGCTCGGACGCGCAGGAGACGCTGAGCGATCCCTCGGTGTTCGTGCTCGACCTCAAGAACGCTCCGGCCACGCGGTACGTGATCGCGGAGTTCGAGGGCGTGAGCGCCGTGCGCTGGGACCGCTTCGGGTTCGACCTCCCGAACGCGCGGGAGGGCGCGAAGACGCTCGCGCCCACCACCGAGGACGACGTCGCTTTCATGGTCGAGAACGGCTACTCGGTGTTCTTCGAGGGCTCCATCGAGAAGGACGACGGCGAGTCGTGCCCGCCTTCCGGGGAGTGCGTCCCCGCGAAGGAGGTGCGCTTCCGCTGGGGTCTCTCGGCCGGCACGTCGTTCGACGACTGCGCGACCGAGGACGAGCTGCCCGGGTTCAGCGTTCCGACGGGCGGGACGATCGCGGTGAAGCCGACCATCCACGGCGATCACTGGTTCTTCGACAACATCACCGCGGGCGTGGAGCTCACGAAGCGCTACGCGCAGTACATCGCCGACTGCGACCTCGACGGCGACGGCGAGACGACGATCGAGGAGCTCAAGGGGGTGAAGGTCGCCGACGTCTTCGGCCAGGAGTACAACCTCGCCGGCGCCCTCGGGCAGCTCGAGACTGCGTACGACTACGTGGTCGCGCAAGCGCGCACGCTCGGCGACTTCCAGGGCGACGGCGAGTGCCCGAGGCGCGCGGTGCTCCCGTGATCGGCTGACGGTGCCCGGCCGCGCCGGTCACGACCGGCGCGGCGCGCCTGGGCCTCGCGTCAGCGGGTCATCGAAGGAACGTCCGTGCGCAGCACCCGAGGCTGAGCCTGCAGAGCTGGCCCGGTTCCTCGCAGGTGCCGACCACGGCGCGATCCACGACGCACTCGCACTCGAGCACGTCCTCGGAGTTGAACTCGCAAGTGAAGCTAAGAAAGTGGCCATTGCAGGGGGCCTCGCAATAGCAGCCGTTCTCTTCACCTCCGCAGTAAACATGGCTGTCGCAGTTCGGCACGGGCGTCCATCCACCGCCGCCGCCGACGTCGCCGCCGCCGCCGACGCCGTAGAACCCGCCGCCGACGCCGCCGACGCCGCCGACGCCGTCGTACCCGCCGACGCCACCGACGCCGTCGTACCCGCCGACGCCGCCGACGCCGCCGACGCCGTCGTACCCGCCGACGCCGCCGTACCCGCCCACCCCGCCGCCGACGCCGCCGAACCCGCCGACGCCGACGCTCACCACGCTGGATCCAACGGCGCCACTTGCGTCGGGTGAGCACGAACCGGCGCTCGATGAGCCGCTGTCGACGCAGGGCCCCGTGCCCGCACCGCCGGTGACATTGACGACATCGATCACCTTGACGTCGCACGCGGACGTGATGAACAGCGCGGCCGCGGCGAGCCGCATGAGGAAATCAAAGGCAGAGTTGCGCATGGTCCAATCCCCCTCGTGGAGGTTGCTTAGGCGTCCAGCGGTAAGTGGAAGTGACGCCGCCGCGATGGCTCACGAAAATCGAGTCTCGTGAAAGAAGGCTCTGCGCCTCAATAGCTCAGCTTGAGCCCGACGCAGGAGAGCAGCGCGGGGCGGCCGGTGCGCCCCACCTCCGTGCCCGCGACGGCCAGGACCGGCTCCGTCGCGAGCAGGACCACGTCGAGCTGCGCCAGCGCGGTGAGCTCGGGCGTGATGCGAACCCCGAGGCCGCCTCCCAGGGCGAGCCCCGCCGTGACGAAGTCCTGGTGCCTCCCCTCCGCTGGGAGGCTCGCCTGGCCATCGATCGAGGCGTGATAGGCCCCCACCCCGAGCGCGATCACGGGATAGAGCCGCGCCGCTTCCGCGTCGAAGGCGTAGGCGAGCCCCACCGTCGCCAGCGTCTGCCGCAGCGTCACGCTGCCGGCCGGTGCGTCGAGGCGATGTTCGAGGATCCCTGGAACGAAGGTCGCTCGCAGCGAGAGGCGCGCCGCCAAGGCGTGCTCGACCCGGAGATACACGGAGGAGACGCCCCCGAGCTCGCCGATGAGGTGCGCGGAGCCTGCTTCGAGGCTGTCCCGGCGTAGCTCGGCCACGCGGGGCGCCGCGTTGGCCTCGTGAGGAGCGCGCCGCTCGGGCAAGGCAGGTCCGCCCCCGGTCGGCCCGTTCGCCGCCCCGGCGGCCTCCCGCGCCGTCCGGGCACCGGCCTGCGCCGCCCCGGCGGTCTCCTTCGGTGGCTCGGCGGCCTCCTTCGCTGGCTCGGACAGCGCTCGCTCGGCCGGCGGCGACGCCTGCGCGATCCACCGCGCGATCTCGGGCGGCAGCTCCCGCCTGCGCGCGCCAATCACCTCGACCAGGCTGGCGCGAAGCAGCTCGGCCGAACGCACGGCGAGATCGCTCACGGCGTTGGTCACTTCCGGGTCGCCGAGCTCCACGCGCCGGACGACCGTCTTCTTCATCACGTGGTCGGCGACCCAGATGTCGGCCGCCGCGCCGCGATCGGACTCGAGGATGGCGATCGCCGCGAGCGTCCCGTCCGCCCCCTCGACCTGCGCGCGCCCGTCGGTGCCCGAGGTGCCCTCGGCGGAGCGGACCGAGAAGCCGACCGCCCGCAGCTCACCCGTCAGGCGGACGGTGGCCTCCTCGACGACCTTTCCAGCGCGCCGCGGGCGCACCACGACCACATGGAAGCCCTCCTCGGCGCTCGCCTCGCAGGGCATGAGGAGCGCCGCGCACAGGGCGAACGCGAGCCCGCACAACCTCATGGAGGGCCGAGGATCTCCACCGCGGCGCCCGCGAACGCCCCGTGCGGGTGGCGCGCGAGGTATTCCTCGGCGATCGGCCGGGCCGCATCTTTGCCACGAGAGGTGCGCGTCACGATCATCTTCCGCCCGAGCGCCTCGGCCGCGAGCGGTCCACCGGGCGACTCGGACAGGTACTGCTCATACCAGGAGATCGCCTCCGCGGGCGAGCCCGCCTCGGCCATGCGGCCGAGGAGGAACGCGGCCGAGCGCGCCTCGGGCGAGCCGGCGAAGCGCGAACGCGCGGCGAGCAGCGCGCGCCGGGCCAGGTCGTTCCGCCCCGTGTAGCGCGCGGCGTCGGCCAGCGCGGCGATCTCGGGCAGCGGGCTCGCGTCGATGGTCGCGTCGATGCCTCGGGCCTCCGCGTCCGCGATGGCCCCGGCGAAATCGCCCCGGGCCACGCGCTCGCGGTAGCTCTGCGGGGCCGGCGCGGCCGCCGCCGGCGCGCCGGTCCTGGCCGGCGCATCGACCCTGGCGGGCGCATCGGGCTCGGGCGACTCGGGCCCGGGCGCATCGGCCATGGCGGGCGCATCGATCCCGGCCGGTGCGTCGGGCTCGACTGGAGCGCCGACGGGATCGCCGGCCTCCGGCGCAGACGCATCGATGTCGGCCCTCGGACCTGCGATCGTGAGCTCGCGGCGGCCGGTGTCGGCGACCAGGCGCTGGCCGCCCTGGAGCGTGACGCCGCCCCAGACGAGCGGACCGCGGACCGCGACCGAGCCGCTCTGCACGGTCAGCTCGATCCGCTCGTGCTGCCAGCGCAGCTCGAACTCCGTGCCCGTCACGGTGACGGTGAACGGCCCTGCCTCCGCGACCCACTCGGCCTCCGGCAGGTGCACGACCTGGAAGTGCGCGGCGCCGCTCTCGAGGTGGATCTGCGCGCCGCGCTCCGTCACGGCGGCGATACGCCCGCGCGCCCCCGGGGCGAAGCGGATGGTCGTCCCCTCGCTGAAGCGCGCCGTCGCCCCGCTCGCCTCCGCGAGCACGTAGCTGTCCGCGGGCGCGGCGTCGTCGATCCGGTAGCTGAGGCGCGCCGCCGGGCGGAGCCAGACCAGCCCGAGGATCAGGAGCAGCGGCGCGAGCACGGCGGGGACGAGCCAGCCCCGCCGCGACGCGAGCGGCAGCACGGGCCGCTCGACCTCCTCGATGAGCCGCGCGCGCCCGCGGGCGAGCGCGGCGTCCGTCCGCGCGACCGCCCCCGCCTCTCGCGCCAGCGCCGTGAGCCGCTGCAGGGCGACCTCCGGCGGAACCTCGGGCTTCGGCTCAGCCATCGCTCGCCTCCTCCGCGGGCACGACGTAGGCGGCGAGGAGCGGATCTCGCTCGGCCATCGCGTGGACGCGCGCGGTCACCTTGGCCAGGTGGCGCTTGGCCGTGGCCAGGGACATCCCGCTCGCCTGCGCGGTCTCGGCGAGCTCCAGCCCCTCGATGTGGCGCAGCACGAAGAGCAGCCGCGCCCGGTCGTCCAGCTCGTCGAGCATCGCGTAGAGCCGCGCGACCGCCTCGCGCGCGCCCTCGTCGACGCCCGCGGCGGGCTCGTCGGGCAGCACGCCGCTGTCGGTGAGCGAGAGCCATCGCCGGAACCGCCGGCGCCGCAGCGCCGACCGCGCCACGCGCACGGCGATGCCGAGGAGGAACGGGCGCAAGGCCGCGGGATCGCGCAGGTTCTTCACCTCGCGGAAGAACTGCAGGAACGTCTCCTGGGCGTGGTCCTCGACGTCCCCGCCCGGGCCGAGCACGCGGCGGAGCAGGCCGTGCACGAGCGCGCCGTAGCGGTCCCACACGGCGCCGGCGGCGCCCGGCTGCCCCTCGGCGGCCGCGCGGGCGAGGCCGGCGTCATCCAGGTCGGCCAGGGGGCTCGCGCGGACGAGCGTGAGCCGGGGAGCGAGGGCTGGGCTGGACAGGAGCACGGGAACAGGAATAGGTGGTCGCGAGGGGGCCGCGCTGGCTCAAAAAAGAGACGAGGGGGCGCTCGCCGCGCTCAACCCGCAGAGGGCGCTCCGGTGGCTGTTCCTCGATCGGGCTTTCGCCGGCCGTCATGGCACACTCAGGGCACGATGCAGGCAGCGACCAAGATCCAGATCACGATCCCGGTGGATCGTCGCGTCGAGCTGAAGCTCCCGGAAGACCTGCCCGTGGGTCCGGCCGAGGTGATCGTCCTCGTCTCACTGCCGAACGCACCGGCGGACCGGCTGGCCGCCGAGGAAGGCCTGCTCGACGCCGAGGCCGAGATGGCGCTCGATCAGGATGGCCGTTTCCGCACGGACGGCGGGCTCGTCGTCTTCGAGGCGAAGCTCGCTCCCGAGCTCCAAGACGAGCTGGACCATCGACGCGATCGCGAAGAGCGGCTCGAAAAGCTCGGCGAAGAGCGGTGATGAAGGTCGCCCTGGACACGTCCGTGCTCGTGGCGGCCATCGTGGGCGGTCACCGCCACCACGCGCGGGCGCGATGCTGGCTCCTAGCGATAGAGAACGGACAGCTGCAAGGGACTGCAAGCTGGCACGCGATGAGCGAGACGTGGTCGGTCCTGACCCGGCTCCCGGTAACGCCAAAGATCGCGCCTCATGCCGCGTGGGCGGCCGTTCGACGCCTTCGCACGATGCTGGACCTGATACCGCCGACGGAGCGCATCTACCGTGCAGCGTTGGCCAGATGCACGGGACGTCAGCTCACGTCTGGTGTCGTGTTCGACGCTCTTCACGTCGTGACCGCGGAAGAAGCACGCGCAGATGCCCTGCTCACCTTCAATCACGCGGACTTCGTCCGGCTGGTCGGCAAGGAGAGCCTCAGGATCATCGTCCCGCCAGATCCGCCTTCGGTGGTCCTATGATCGCGTTTCTCTGAAGGCAGAAGGCATCCGGGGTCTTCGCCACCGCATGCACGGCGGCGGCATTCGGCGGCTTTCGACGCCCAGCAGTCGATCGTCCGCGCGCGTTCCTCCCGCTCCGGCGTACGCCTACCGCGCCTCGTGCTCGCGCCAGAAGGCGAACGCCTCGTCCAGGTAGACTTCCTTGGCGCCGTGCCCGACCGGGTGCTCGGCGACGCGCACGGGCCATCCCGCGCCGCGCAGGACCTCGGCGAGGGCGCGGGCCGAGCGGCCCACCGAATCGTGAGCGCCGAAGCCGATGTAGAACGGCCTGGGCGCGAGCGTCGCGAGCTCGGGCGTCGCCCGGCCTCCGCCGCCGGACATCGCGCCGAAGCCGTCGGCGTCGATCCCGCCGCGCAGCGCGAGCGCCGCGGCGAAGAACGCGCCCGACGACGAGCCGGCGACGTACACCCGCGAGAACGCGACGCCGGCGATCTCCTCGAGCGTGCGCCGCTTCTCCGCGAACGTCGCCACGAACGCGGCGGCGTGCTTCTCGTACGCCGGCCCGCCGGTCGGCCAGCCCCACCAGCGCGCGTACCCCTTCGGCGCGAGGCCGACCTTGCCGCGCGGCATCAAGGCCGCGACGCCCGCGCGCCGGGCGGCGCGCGACACGACCGTCTCGAAGTTGGTCTTCTGCTGGCTCTCCTTCCCCGGCGGGACGATCCCGTGGAGGTAGATGAGCAGCGCGCGCGTCGGCGCGTCGGGCAGCACGTAGCAGGTCTCCTCGTCGAGCGCGTCGACGCCGTCGATGCACCAGTCCGTCTCGACCCGCGGCGGGCGCGCTCGAGGCCACGGCGCCTGCTCGGGCGGCGCGCTCGCGGGCGCCGCGGCGGCCGTCGGGATCGGCGGCGGCGCCGGGCCTCGCTCCGCTTGCGCCTCGGCGCGGAGCGGGGCGAGCGCGGCGCCGTCCTGCGGCGGCGCGCGCCCACGCCTCGGCGCGTCCGCCGCGCCGTTGCACGCGCAGGGGGCGACCGCGAGCGCGGCGGCGAGCCGCGCGATCCACCGCGCGGCCGAGCCGGAAGAGGCCCCCATGACGCGCGGGCCGACGCCGGCCAGCGCGCCGCTCGCGGCGGGCCGGCCCATCACCCCCCGCGCGCGTCGCTCACCGCGATCAGCGCCCCGAGCGCCGCCGCGCACACCGTCTCGGTGCGCAGCGTCAGCGCGCCGAGGCGCACGCGCTCGAACCCGAGCGCCGCGCACACGCCGAGCTCCTCCGGCGTGAACCCGCCCTCCGGACCGACCGCGAACGCCGCCTCCACCCCCGGCGAGAGCGCGCCGAGCCGCGCGCCGAGCGGCGTCTCCGCGTAGGGATCCAGCACCATCCCCAGCGCGCCGCCCTCGCCGGGCCGCGACGCCCCCGCCGCCTCGAGCGCCGCCGCGAGGCTCATCGGCGCGTCGACGCGCGGCGCGTCCCCGCGGCCGCACTGGCGCGCCGCCTCGACCGCGATCCGGCGCCACCGCTGGCTCCTGTCCTCGCCCGGGCGCGCCACGCTGCGCGCCGAGATCGCCGGGATGATCCGCGTCGCCCCGAGCTCGGTCGCGTCGCGCACCACCGCGTCCATCTTGTCGCCCTTGCCGACCGCCTGGATCCACGTCACCCGCCGGCCCGGCCGCAGCGCCGCCGGCCGGGGCGCGTCGATGCGCGCCGCCGCGCTCTTCCGGCCGATCGACTCGAGCGTGGCGTCCGCCTCGACCCCGAGCTCCGGATCGAACACGACGAACCGGTCCCCCTCGCGGAGGCGGTGCACCCGCACGACGTAGCTCGCCGCCTCCGGCGGCAGCGCGATCACGCCCGCCGCGATCGACCCGAGCGGCACCCGCAGCAGCCCCTGGCCGCTCATCCCGACGCGGGCGCCGCGCCGCCCGGCGCGCGGAACAGGAGCGCCACCCAGCCCTCGCCGCCCGCGTCGCCCCGCCCCGCCGCGCGCTCGCCCCGCCCCGACGCGGGATCCGGCCGCGTCGCCACGTGCGCGAGCGGGTCGGGCAGCGAGGTGTACCGCGCCACGAGATCGTCCCGCTCGCTCTCGAGGATGCCCGACAGGATCAGCCAGCCGCCCGGCGCGAGCACGCGCGCGAGCTCGGGCGCCATCGGCCGGAGCACCCGCGCCTCGATGTTCGCGACCACCCACGGGAACTGCCGCGTCACCTGCTCGACCACGCCGGCGCTCGCCTCGATACGGCCCTCGAGGCCGTTGCGCGCCGCGTTCTCGAGGACCACCTCGATCACGTCGTCGTCGTTGTCGATCGCGACCGCCCGCTCCGCCCCGAGCAGCAGCGCGACGAGCGCGAGGATCCCGCTGCCCGTGCCCACGTCGAGGATCTCGCGGCCGCGGAGCTCGGCCGCGTGCTCGTCGAGCAGCTCCGCCACGAGCCCGGTCGTCGCGTGCAGGCCCGTGCCGAACGCCCTCCCCGGCTCGAGCAGGAGCAGCCGCTCGCCCTCGCGCTCCGGCGCGCGCTCCACCCACGGCGGCACCACCGTGATCGTGGGCGTCAGCGCGAACGGCGCGAAGTGCTCCTTCCACGCGTCGCGCCAGGCGTCGCCCACCACCTCCTCCAGCCGCGCGGCGAGCGGCGGCTCGAGCTCCCCGAGCGCCGCGATCGCCGCCTCCGCCTCGCCGTGATCCTCGAAGCTCGCGACGAGCGTCACCTGGCCCGAGCGCGCGCCGCGCACGAGCGTCTGCTCGTCGCGCTGCTCGACGCCCGAGGCGCCCAGCTCGAAGAGCGCGGCGGCGATCTCGTCGGCCTCCGGCTCGGGGACATCGACTGCAACGAACGGGTATCGAGGCTCCACCTGGCTTGCTCCGTGACGGGCCGCCAGCCTGAAGAGCGGCGGCGGCGCGCCGCGAGCCTAACGAAAATCCCGCGCGGCGGGGCCGCCGATCGTGCGGAAGCCCTGGAGGACACGGAGCATTTTTAGCGGCCCACGTAGCGGCGGCGCGCGGGGACCGAGACGAGCACCTCGCCGCGCAACGCCGGCGGCGGCACGCGCTCGCCGTCGTGGAGCACCATCGCGGTGAGGCGCCCCCCGTAGACGGCGCCCGTGTCGATCCCGGTCGCCCACGCGTGCATCTGCGGATCGCTGCGCGCGTTGTGGCCGAACACCACGTGCGGCGGGCCCTGGTAGGTCTGGCCCCACAGCGTCTTGCCCCCGCGGCGCTCGACCGGCTCGCCGTAGCGGCCGAGGCAGCGCACGTACATCAGCGTGTGCGGATCCTGCCGCTCGATCGGCAGCCCGGGGATCAGCCCCGCGTGGACGACGCGGAGCCCGTGCTCCGGCAGATCCAGCCAGTACGGCAGCGTCTCGAGCCACGCCCAGTCGCGCTTGCGCAGCTGCTGCGCGGTCTCCTTCGAGAGCTCCCCCAGCGGCTCGCCGCGCGGATCGCTGCGCCCGGCGCGCCAGCGGAGCAGCCGATCCTCGTGGTTGCCCCGCACCGAGATCGCGCCGAGCTCCCGGAGCAGATCGAGCGTTCCGCACGGATCCGGGCCGCGCACGATCAGATCGCCGACCATGACCACCCGATCGCCCGACGCGAAGCCGACGTGCTCGATCAGCCGCGCCAGCTCATCCCGGCAGCCGTGGACGTCACCAATGATGATCGTGCGCGGCATCGCACACCCAACGTAGCAGGGACGCCCGGCTCAGGGGGCCTCCAGGCCCCGGAACCCCCCGAGCTCGGCGGCGCCCTCCCAGCGGCAGCGCCCGCCGCCGCCGGGGGTCACGAGCCACATTTTCCTTGAATTTCGGATAGCTACGACGGTGTCGCCGGCCTCCACCGCCGCGGCCGGGCGGGCGGGCGGGCCCAGGATCGGCGCCGGTCGCCGGTGCGGCGCGCCGGTCAGGAGCGTTACGGAGAGTCGATCTTCGCGCGCTTCGGGATGACGACGATCCCGCCCTCGCTGACGAACCACTTCTTGCGGTCCTCCTCGAGGTTGAAGCCGATCTCGGCGCCGGCGGGGATCTCGACGTCCTTGTCGATGATGCAGCGACGCAGCTTGACGTGGCGCCCGATCTTGACGTCCTCGAACAGCACGCACTCCTCGATGTGGCTGAAGGAGTTCACGCGGACCCGGTTCGAGAGCACGCTCCGGTGGATCCGGCCGCCGGAGATGATGCACCCGAGCGAGACGAGGCTGTCCGTCGCGATGCCGACGCGCGCGTTCGCCTCGTCGCGGAAGACGAACTTGGCGGGCGGATCGTGGCTGATGCCCGTCCGGATCGGCCAGCGCGGGTTGTAGAAGTTGAACGCCGGCTGGATGCTGACGAGATCCATCTGGGCCGCCCAGTAGGCGTCGATCGTCCCGATGTCGCGCCAGTACCCCGCGCCCTCGTCCTCGCCGGGGACGCGGTTCTCGTGGAAATCGTAGACATAGACGCGGCTGCCGCTCTTCACCATCCGCGGGATGATGTCGCGGCCGAAGTCGTGCGCGCTGTCCTCGGTCGCGGCGTCCTGCTCGAGGACGTCGAGCAGCGCCGGAGTCTTGAAGATGTAGTTGCCCATCGAGGCGAGGCACATGCCCGGCCTGCCCGGCATGCTCGGCGGATCCTGCACCTTCTCGTGGAAGGCGATGATGCGCCCCGCCTCGTCGCACTCGATGACGCCGAAGGCGCGGGCCTCCTCCTTGGACACCGGGATGGCGGCCACGGTCACGTCGGCGCCGCGCGCGAGGTGATCGTGCAGCATCTGGCGCACGTCCATCTTGTAGACGTGGTCGCCGCCGAAGATGCAGAGGTGCTCGGGCGACTCGTCGGTGATGACGTGCTGCGTCTGGTAGACGGCGTCGGCCGATCCCTTGAACCAGCTCTTGCCCGTGCGCTGCTGCGCCGGGACGGTCTCGATGAAGCTGTCGAGCATCGGCGACAGGCGCCAAGCTCGGGCGATGTGCTCGTCTAGCGACGCGCTCTTGTACTGCGTGAGGATCTTGATTCGGTGCAGGCCGGAGTTGACGAAGTTCGAGAGGACGATGTCGATGATCCGGTAGCGGCCGCCGAACGGCACGGCCGGCTTCGCCCGGTCGTGCGTCAGGGGGCCGAGCCGGCGGCCTTCGCCGCCAGCGAGGATCATCACCAAAACCTTCGACGCTTCGAAAGCGGCGCGCAGGGTCGTCTCGCGCATGGGACGGAGAGGGTACTCGATCGATGTTGCCAGCGCGAAGAGCGGAAACGCGCCCTCCGCGGTTTCACGGACACCCGAGGGCCGGGAGAACGCCGCGAAGGCCCGCGTAACGAGCGCGCCCACGTGCGTAACGAGCGAGCCGGCTGCCCTCCCCCGCGCGGCCTGCGCTGCGGCCAGCCCGCGCGCGTCGGAGGCCCCGCGCGCTCCCTCGCCGGCCCGCGATCGGCCGCTCCGGCGGGGGGAGCGTCGACCTCCGCCGCGGCGCGCCGCCGCGTCGCCGCCCGATGAAGAGAGGGGGACGTTTCCGTTTCTCTTTACGATCCGCTCGCGGCCGTGTTAGCCGTTTCCGCCGCCGCGCGCGCACGCGAGAGGCGCCTGATCCGCACGCGGCGCACCGCCGTCCGGAGGCTACTCCAGCGCTGGATCTTTCCTGCCGGATGCCCCCGTCACGTTGACCTTGGAGATGCCATGAACGCCCGATTCGGTCGAACCCTCGCCGCCGCTATCCTCCTCGTCGCGGGCACTTCAGGGTGCGGAACGGACGAGCAGCCCTACCAGGCCAAGCCCGCATTCAGCGGCCAGAAGCCGAGCCTGCCCGCGGTGCCGACGCTCCCCGCGAAGAACAAGAAGCAGGGCGACGCCTACACGGTGTGGGGCGTCACGCACGACCTCCGGAGCCGCGTCCACTTCGAGGACGTGAACGGCAAGAAGCTCTCGATCGTCGGCTACATCGTCAAGACGAACCTCGCGGAGGCCCCGCCCTGCGCCGTCCACAAGACGGGCAAGGCCGACCCGCCGGACTGCAAGGCGCCGGTCCCGAGCTTCGCGATCGCCGACGAGAAGGGCGAGACGAAGGACGTGATCGAGGTGATGGGCTGGGCCTCGAACTTCGCGCAGATCTACAGCCTGATCGAGGCGATCGACCGGGCTCCGCGCGGCAAGGAGAACGAGGCGAAGCTCACCGACGAGTTCTGGGGCCAGGATCTGCCGAACCCGATCCCGGCCGTCGGCGCGAAGGTGAAGGTCACCGGCACCTACGGC
This sequence comes from Sorangium sp. So ce836, assembly GCF_028553905.1. Taxonomy (NCBI): domain Bacteria; kingdom Pseudomonadati; phylum Myxococcota; order Polyangiales; family Polyangiaceae; genus Sorangium; species Sorangium sp. So ce836. The sequence goes on from NZ_CP102233.1 coordinate 11,461,824, forward strand.
GTGACGTTCACGAAGTCGACCGGCGGCGCCGCGGCCAACCCGAAGTACGGCATCATGTCGGCCGAGCAGATCGAGTACCTCGAGCCCCCGACCGAGAAGGCCACCCTCCCCGGCATGAAGCGCAGGCCTTGACGGCCACACGTCGACGGCTCGCGCGAGGGCCTCTGGACCGGAAAGGGCGCCACGAGCGGAGCGAGACGAGCGATCTTCTCTGTCTCTCCTCGCTTGGCGCCCTCTCCGTTTTGGCGACTTCCTCTCTCGCCGCCCCCCGGCGCGGCCTCCCCGACCGGCCGGCGCCTCAGGTGAGGCCTCAGGTGAGGATCGCCCGGATCCCGCTGCCCGGCTCGGCCGCCGCGGACTCGAAGATGGCGTCGATGAGGAGCCGCCGCATCGCATCGTCGTGCGCTTCCCGGGAATCGATGCGCACCAGCGAGGCCGGCGCCTGGCGGATGATCGCGTCGAACGACGCCGGCTCGAACCGGTACAGATCCTCCGTCACGATGACCGCGTAGGGCTGCGAGGCCGCGATCGTCGGCCGGAGCGAGCGAAGATCGCACTCGCGCACCGCGACCCCGAGCTGCGCCCCCACCTCCCTGCACACGGCGACGAACTCGGCAGGACAGCCGGCCACGATCACGAGCGGAATGGGCGGAGCGCTCGGCACCACGGCTCTGCGCGGCTTCGTACCGTCCTCCATAGGCGCCTCAACGTAGGCCATGTCTTGACTACGCCGGCAAGGGAATTGTTTCATCGGACACCACGGCGCGCGGCCGCCCGGGACGCGGCCGCCCGGGGCGCGGCGCCTCGGCGCTCAGCGCGCGCCGACCCCCTGATGCACGTGCCACCCCCGGCCCTCCTCCGCGCCGATGAAGCGGATCCGCCCGGACCGCTCCATGTCGTCGACCAGCTCCTCCGCCTCGAGCTGCGAGATGTCGATGCGGTCGCAGAGCACGTCGCGGAACTGCGTCTTGCCCTGCACGTAGTCCGCGTCGATCAGCGGCCCCAGCGCGCCAGTCAGGATCTCGGCCGCCAGGTCCAGCGCCACCACGGGCGTGACCACGGTCTCGGCGGTCGTGCGGACGCTCTCATCCGTCGTCTGGACCGCCGCGTCGCCCATCGCGACGCTCTCGTCTCCGGTGATGAGGGTGCCGTACTCGACGGCGCTCCGATCGGTCGTCATGACTCCACCTCGTCCGCGCCCGGAACGGTCCGCAGACCGCACCCGCACGGCCTTCCTTCCACGCTATGGAGCGGGGGAGCGCCGATCGGAAGCCGACGCCGGGGCGTCCCCGCCGGAGAAGTCGCTCCCGGCGGCGATTTCAGGCGGCAACCCGCGGCCAGATCAGGGAAGCTACCGCCCCTGCCAGGCCCATCGGCGGGGGGGCGCTGGCCCCCGAGATCACGATGTCATCCCCCGAGGACCACGCTTCACGCCCGAGCCGCATGGGAGCGGCGGTGCGCACGCCGATCCCCAGGGCGCAGGGGCTGATCGCGTTCCAGCTCGTCGGTCGGGTGCTGCTCCACGCGATCCTCGTCGGCGTGACGGCCGGCATCGCCGGCTCGCTGTTCTTCGCCGCCCTCGAGCTCGCCGAGCACGAGCTCCTCGTCGCGATCACCGGCTACAGGCCGCTCCGCGCGAAGGGCGAGGCGGTGCTCACCGGCGTGCGCAGCGGGCCGTTCCGGCCGTGGCTCGTCTGCCTCGTGCCGGCCCTCGGCGCCCTCGTCGGCGGGCTGCTCACGGCCAAGCTCGCGCCCGAGACCCGCGGCGGCGGCAGCGACGCGTTCATCAACGCGTTCCACCGGCTGGGCGGCAACATGCGCCGCCGCGTCCCGGTGGTGAAGGCGATCGCCTCGATCTTCACGCTCGGCTCGGGCGGCTCCGGCGGGCGCGAGGGGCCGACCATGCAGATCGGCGGCGCCATCGGCTCGATCATCGGGCGCGCCCTCCGGGTGGGCCCGCGCGAGCGGCGGATCCTGCTCATCGCGGGCGCGGCCGCGGGCATGTCGGCCGTGTTCCGGACGCCGCTCGGGGCTGCGCTCCTCGCCGTCGAGGTGCTGCACCGCGACGACTTCGAGGCCGACGCGCTCGTGCCGTCCATCCTCGCGAGCGTCGTCTCGTACTCGGTCTTCATCTACTTCTTCGGCGAGTCGACCCTCTTCGCGCACGCGCCCCGCTACCCGTTCATCCCGAGCCACCTCCCGCTCTACGCCGCCCTCGCGCTCGTGGTCTCGCTCGTGGCCACGGTGTTCCTCCGGACGCTGCACACGGTGGAGCACACGATGCACCAGATCCGGCTGCCGATCTGGGCGAAGCCCGCGCTCGGCGGCCTCGCGCTCGGCGCGATCGTGGCCCCGCTGCTGATGCTCCTCGGGCCGCGCTTCGACCGGCCGGGGCAAGGGTTCGGCCTGCTGGGCGCGGGCTACGGGGCGGCCCAGGTCGCGATCACCGGGGCCTCGTGGATGCCCAGCGGGTGGACGGCGGTGCAGCTCCTGCTCGTGCTGCTCGCCACGAAGATCGTCGCGACCTCGTTGACGGTGGGCTCGGGCGGCAGCGCCGGCGACTTCGGCCCGTCGCTCGTGCTCGGCGCGCTCACCGGCGGGGCGTTCGGGCGCGCGGCGGAGCTCCTCCTCGGCGACCCGCGCATCGATCCCGGCGCGTTCGCGCTCGTCGGGATGGGCACGTTCTACGGCGGCATCGCGCACGTGCCGATCGCCTCGCTCGTCATGGTCTGCGAGCTCGCCGGCAGCTACGACCTGCTCGTGCCGCTCATGCTGTGCGAGGGCATCGCCTTCGTGGCGCTGCGGCACAGCACCCTGTACCGCGCGCAGGTCGCCACGAAGCGCGAGTCCCCGGCGCACCGCGACGAGCTCATCGTCGACGTGCTCCGCAGCATCCGCGTCGCCGACATCGTCATCCGCAGCCGCCCGTTCGTGTCGTTCGAGGCGCGGACGCCCGCGTCGGTCGTGGTCGAGCGCATCGCGGCGTGCGAGTGGCAGGACACCTTCCCGGTGCTCTCCGAGGACGGCAAGGTCATCGGGACCATCGACGCCGAGATCCTCCGCGCCACCGCGATGAGCCCCGAGCTGTCGGGGCTCGCGATCGCGCACGACATGATGGCGAGCCCCGCCTCGGTCAGCGAGACCGCGGACCTGCACCGCGCGCTCCAGGTGCTGCTGGAGCTCCGCGTGCGCGAGCTCCTGGTCACCGACGGCGACGGCAAGATCGTCGGCATCCTGGACGAGTCCGACATCACGCGCGCCTACCACGACACCACGGCGCAGCTCGAAGGTACGGCGCCGTAGGAGCCGCGCGCGTCGCGCGTCATGGGCGTCATCCGCGCGCGTCATGGGCGTCATTCGCGCGCGTCGCCCGGGGCGCGCGCCTCGGGAAAAGGCAACTTTTCGGCGCCCGCGCGGCCTCGCCGCGAACGCCCGGGCTTCACGAGCGCACGCGGGCGGATGTCCTGGTCGCGCCGCGCCGCCGAGCGCGGTCTCGGGCGCAATGCCCACGCGCAGGGCCGCGGCCCGTTTCGGGAGTCTCCTGAGCTACCAATCTTGGATTCCACGCAGCGACGGAACCAGGGGCGTGGGGGATACTCTGGTTCATCCCTGGAATTCGATCCGGAGAGCGCGCAGGGGAGAGTGGGCATGCTGGTCGATACGCTCGGAGGTCGGACGGTGCGGCGCAACGCAGAGGTACGAACACGCTCGAGCGCGCCCAACAGCCGCGCCAAGCTCGTGGTTGTCGTCGACGATGAGCCCAGCATCCAGGAGGTCGTGAGCATGATCCTGGAGAGCGAGGGCGGCTACGAGGTGCGCTGCGCCTCGAACGGGGAGGAGGCGCTGGCGCTGCTCGACCAGATCGCGCCGCCGGACCTGCTCGTCGTCGACATCATGATGCCGGTGATGGACGGCTGGGGCCTGCTCACGGCGCTCCGGCACAACGAGAAGACGGCGCGTATACCAGTCATTGTTTCATCCGCGTCTTCAAAACATGACGCGACGAGCCTCGGTGTCGCTCGCGTGCTCCCCAAGCCGATCGACTACGACGCCTTCCTGGCCGCGGTCGACGAGCTCACGCACTGCCGGGAGCGTCAGATCCTCAGCGCCGAGTAGCTCCCGCCGCTCGCGAGCGCGCGCTCCATCCAATCGAAACCGCAAATGGCCCATGGACCTCGAGGGCCCTCCGGCGGTAGCTTCACTCCAGTGTTGTTAGAGACCCCGGGTGCCGGCCTCTTCGCCGGCTACGCTCCCCTCCCCGGCGCCTACGACGAGCTGTTTGGCCCAGACGGCGCCCCACGACCCGAGTTCCTGCGCACTGCCACGCTCCTCGGCGCGCTCGCGCCGAACGAGTTCGCGCGCGCGCAGCAGCTCGCGGAGCTCGCCCTGCTCAACCAGGGCGTCACCTTCTCGGTCTACGCGGACCAGCGCGGCGCGGAGAAGATCTTCCCGCTCTGCCTCATCCCCCGGATGCTCTCCGCGGCCGACTGGGCCCACATGGAGCGCGGCCTCGAGCAGCGGGTCCGCGCGCTCGGCCTGTTCCTCGACGACGTCTACGGGGACCAGCGCATCCTGAAGGACGAGCGCGTCCCCCGGGACCTCGTGCTCGGCTCGGGGCAGTACCTGAAGCAGGCCCACGGCCTGCGGCCCCCGGGCGGGGTGCGCATCCACATCGCGGGCGTCGACATCATCCGCGATCCGGCCGGGACCTTCCGCGTCCTCGAGGACAACCTCCGCACCCCGTCCGGCGTGTCCTACGTCCTGGAGAACCGGCTCATCAGCAAGCGCGTGCTGCCGCACCTGCTCGACAAGGCGCGCGTCCAGCGGGTCGACCACTACCCGGCCCGGCTCGCCGAGACGCTGCGCTCGGTGTCCCCCGTGAGCCCGGGCGGCACGAGCGCGGTCGTGCTCACGCCGGGGCCGTACAACTCGGCGTATTTCGAGCATAGCTTCCTCGCGCGCACGATGGGGCTCGAGCTCGTCCAGGCGCCCGACCTCTTCGTCGATCAGGATCAGGTCTTCGTCCGGACGACGCGCGGCCCGCGCCGGGTCCACGTCATCTACCGCCGCATCGACGAGGCGTTCCTCGACCCCGAGGCCTTCCGCCCCGACAGCCTGCTCGGCGTGCGCGGCCTGATGCGCGCCTACGCCGCCGGCAACGTCGCGCTCGCGAACGCGCCCGGCAACGGCGTCGCCGACGACAAGGCCGTGTACCCCTTCGTGCCCGAGATGATCCGCTACTACCTCGGCGAGGAGCCGATCCTCGAGCAGGTCCCCACCTACCTGTGCATGCGCGACGACGATCGCCGCTACGTGCTCGAGCACCTCCACGAGCTGGTCGTCAAGGCGGTCGACGAGGCCGGCGGCTACGGCATGCTCATGGGCCCGCAGTCGACCGCCGCGCAGCGCGAGGAGTTCCGCGCGCGCATCGAGGCGACGCCGCGCCGCTACATCGCGCAGCACCGGGTCGAGCTGTCGACCGGCCCCACCTGGGATCCGGCCGCCAGGGTCGCGGTCCCGCGCCGGCTCGACCTCCGCCCGTACGTGCTGACGGGCCGCGACGGCCCGTGGGTGCTGCCCGGCGGGCTCACGCGCGTCGCCCTCGTGGCCGGCTCGTACGTCGTCAACTCCAGCCAGGGCGGGGGCTCGAAGGACACCTGGGTCCTGAAGGGCCCGGGGGACGGCGCGGAGCGGCCCCCGTCGGTCGGCGCCCCGCGCCCGGCGCCCGGGGCCGCGAGCAACGGCGCGTCCAGCGCGCCGACGCCGTCCTCCCGGCCCCCACCCTCCCGGCCCCCACCCTCCCCGCCCCCGTCCGACCCCACGGAGGCCCCGTGATCTCCCGCGTCGCCGATCACTGTTTCTGGTTCGGCCGCTACCTCGAGCGGATCGAGAGCGTGGCCCGGATCCTCGCCGTCACGCAGAACCTCGCGCTCGACGCCGAGCTCTCGCCGCAGCAGTGCTGGCTGCCGGTCATCATCGTGGCCGGGCAGAAGGCGCACTTCGCCGAGGTGCACGGCGAGGACGCCGCGGCCGACGGCGAGCTCGTGCAGCGCTACATGAGCCTCGACGAGGACAACCCGACGAGCCTCCGCATCTCGAGCTCCGCGGCGCGCTTCAATGCGCGGTCGATCCGCGAGGTCGTCAGCGTCGAGGCGTGGGAGGCCGTCAACGAGCTCCACCTCTGGATGAACGGCGAGCAGGCGCTCGAGGAGTTCAGGTCGAGCCGCTACGCCTTCTACCGGCGCGTGCGGCACCTCACGCAGCTCTGCCTCGGGCTCACCCAGAGCACGATGCTCCACGACACGCCGCTCGATTTCATCTGGCTCGGCGTGCTGCTCGAGCGCGTCGGGCAGACCGCGCGCACGCTCGACGTCCACCACCACGCCCTCACCGCCGTGGAGCCGCCGACGTCCGACGGAAACGGCGCGGGGCAGGGCGGCGTGCCCGGGCGCCACCGGGTGGTGGAGACGGCGCTCTGGCTCTCGCTCCTCCGCGCCTGCTCCGGGTTCGAGCCGTTCATGAAGCTGCATCAGGGTCAGGTGAACGCGCAGGCGGTCGCACAGTTCCTCCTCTTCGAGCCCCGCTTCCCGCGCTCGATCCGGCACTGCGTGCACGCGGCGTTCGCCCGGCTCTGCGAGATCCGGCCGCCGGAGAGCGCGACCCTGCCCGGCGGCGAGAGCGTCACGCGGCTGCACCTCCTGCACCAGTGGGTCGCCGACAGGGCGGCCGAGCCGTTCGATCCGCTCACGGTCCACGCGGCGCTCACCCATGTGGTCGACGAGACAGCCACGATCTGCGACGGTATCGGTCGCGAGCTGCTCGGTTACGGGCCGCCCGACAGCAGTCCCTCCGCCACGAGCCAGTAGCCAAGACCCGCCGACGTATCCATGCCGAATCTCCTCGCGATGTCGTTCGAGGGCGAGCTCGCCCCGTGCTTCGATCTCACGTGCCTGCGCCCCGGGGGCAAGCTGCCCGACGGCTGGGGCATCGGCTACTACCCGGGCGGCGAGCCGAGCGCCACGGTGCTCAAGGAGCCGGCGCCGCCGCAGGGGAGCATCCGCAGCGAGCTCGTGAAGGCGTGGGAGCACCTCGAGTCGTCGCTGCTCGTGCTGCACATCCGCACGGCGACGTGGGGCAGCATCAACGACGCGAACACGCAGCCGTTCAGCCGGAGCTGGGGCGGGCGCGACTGGCTGTTCGCGCACAGCGGCAGCCTGGTCGACCGGATCGAGGTCGATCCGAAGTCGCTCTTCCAGCCGGTCGGGTCGACGGACACGGAGCTCATCCTGTGCGAGCTGCTCCGCTGGATGGCGTCGGAGGGACTCCGGAGCCTCGGCGACATCGATCCGGCGGTCCTGCGCGACTGGTTCGACGAGATGAACGAGCACGGCCCGCTCACGTCGGTGCTGGCCGACGGCCGCGACCTCGTCGTCTACGCGGACCGCGATCGCGAGGGGGACGCGTTCCTGTGGGAGGTGCTGCCGCCGTACGAGCGGCTCGCGTTCGGGGACGAGGACCTCGAGGTCGATCTCACCCGCCGGGGGGTCAAGAGCCGCAAGGGCGTCATCGTCTCGTCGGAGGAGCTCAAGGTCCACGCGGGGGCGCAGCCCGCGACCTGGAAGCGCGTCCCTCCGGGCCACCTCGTGGTGCTGCGGCAGGGCGCGCTGCGGGCCACGGCGACGCCGCACGTCGATCGCCGCCGGCCGGCGCCGTCGACGCCGCCGCTCTCGTCGCGCCCGGTCCGCCGCCCGACGCACGCGCCGATCCGCCGCTTCCAGGTGGTGCACCGCACGGCGTACCACTACGCGACCGCGGTCGAGCGCAGCACGCACCTCCTGCGGCTGACGCCGGCGCACGACCGGCTGCAGACGCTGCTCCACAACGAGATCAACCTGTCGGTCGAGGGCCAGCAGCGCGATTACGACGACGTCTTCGGCAACCGCGCGCGGCGGGTGCTGCTCGACACGCCGTTCAAGGAGCTCATCATCGAGTCGAAGTCGCGGCTGGAGCTCCTCGACACAGATCCGCTGAGCTTCCGCCCGCTGCGCGCCCGCTCGACGATCCCGCTCGTGTGGATGCCGTGGCAGCGGCAGATCCTGCAGCCGTTCCTCCTGCCGCCGGAGCTGGCGGAGAGCGAGCTCGCGGAGCTCAGCGAGTACGCGATGACGTTCGTCGAGCGGAACGACTACGACCTGCTCGACACGCTGCTCGACCTGAACGCGTCGATCTTCGACGAATACGAGTACAAGCAGGGCGCGACGAACGTGTTCACGACGGCGTTCGACGTGTACGCGAACCGCCGCGGCGTGTGCCAGGACTTCGCGAACCTGTTCATCTGCTTGACGCGGCTGCTCGGCGTGCCGTCGCGCTACGTGTGCGGGTACATCTACACGGGGCCGAAGCACGAGAACCACCGGCAGAGCGAGGCGTCGCACGCCTGGGTGCAGGTGTACCTGCCGGAGATCGGCTGGAAGGGCTTCGACCCGACGAACGGGATCCTCACCCAGACCGAGCACATCCGCGTCGCGGTCGGGCGCAACTACATGGACGCGACGCCGACCTCGGGCACCATCTTCGTCGGGGGTGGTGCGGAGCGCCTCGAGGTCGACGTGCGGGTCGAGCCGATCGATTGAGGGAGGGCGCGGCTCACGGCCGCTGAGGGAGGGCGCGGCTCACGGCCGCTGAGGGAGAGCGCGGCTCACGGCCGCTCTGAGAGGGCGCGGCTCAGGGCCGCGTGGCGATCCAGTAGAGGAGCGCCGTCCGGCTGAGGCCGTCGTCGAGCGCGGTCTGCTCCTGCGCCTCCTCCCAGGCCGCCTCCTTGTCGACGGTCGCGTGCGCCGCGACGAGGAAGGCGTTCCACGGGTCCTCCGCGCCCTTCGAGACAGCCTCCATCGCCGGCCACGCGTAGCTGATCCACGCCTTCGAGATCAGCGACTCCGAGATCGGCGTGATCGGGAGCAGCTGGATGCCATAGACGTACTCCGGGTTCTCCCCGAACCACGTCCCGAAGTCGGCCTTCGTGGACCAGAGGACGCCGACGGCGCCGTTCTCCTTGAAGGGCACGTCGTAGACGGTGCCGTTCGAGGTGATCTGCCAGTACGTCTGCGCGGAGGCCGTCTCCATGGCGAGGAGCACCCGGCCGATGTTCTTCACGTCGTCGTTCTCGAGCGCCTCGCCGAGCAGCTTCATGCTGTACCAGGCGTTGACGGCCTCGGACGTCGACTCCTGGTTGCGGCCGTCCGCGAACGGGAACAGCCCCGAAGCCCACGAGTGCCCCCTGAACCAATCCATGTTGCGGAACGGCGTGAAATGCGGATCCTTCGCGCTCGGGTTCGCGATGTCGCGGACGAGCCAGAGCACCTTGTCGCCGTACTCGTCGCGCCAGTCCGCGTCGGCCTTCGCCAGGACGGCCGCGGCATAGAGGAAGTAGCCGTAGTGGAAGTGGTGATCGTTGTAATACCCCTGGCCGAAGTCGGCGGTCTCGCTCTCCAGGCCCTTGGTCGTCACGATGCCGCCCCAGGACGTGTCGTAGACGAAGGGGTTCTCGTTCGTGCCGTTGAGCCACGGGTTGAGCTTCGACTTGAGCCGCGCCCTGAGCTCCTCGGCGAGATCCTCCTTCTCGACCGCCTCGGCGATCTGCGCGAGGCGCGCCAGCTTCGCGATCTGCTTGCCCCCGAAATAGGGGTCCACGCCGGCGACGTCCTGAGCGGGCGTGAACGACCTCTCGTCCTCCAGAGCGTCCACGACGGCCTCGCTCCAGTCGTCCGAGACGCGGCGCGGCGAGTCCCAGCCGATCGTGCTGAGCGGGTACACGAGCTCCCAGCTCGCCCCGGAGATGCCCTTCATCTTGCCGATCACGGTCGGATACGCGATGTCCGCGCCCTTCGCCATCTCGAGCCGCTCCAGGTGGTGCGGGAGGGCCATGGTCAGGAGATCGCCCTCGCCCTCCGTCTTCCAGACGAAGCGCACCGAGGCGGTGTCCTCGGTGACCGTCGCCTCGACGTCGCCGCCGACCGGGATGACGGCGGCGTGCTTGTCGAGCTCGACCTCCGCGTTCGGCCCCGGCACGAGCGCGAGGCGGAGCGAGCCCTCGTACGGCGCGCGCGCCACCATGGAGAGCGCGTCCCACTCGAGGGTGATCTCGGGGAACGCGTAGAGGACCCACGTCTGACCGTTGTTGAGCGAGATCTCGAATCGATCGCCCGTGACCTCGGTCGGGCTCGTCGACTCGCCGTTCACCGAGGTGATCGCCACGCCGTCGCCGGCGCGCACGGACGGGCGGAGCCCGGCGTAGGTGGTCGTGACATAGGGCATCCCGTAGACGATGGGCGCGGTCATGGTGCCGCCCTGCGCCTTCCACTCCACGGTGACCGAGAGCAGGTCGGACGACGTGACCGCGTGGCCGGAGAAGGCCTCGCGCGCGCTGAGGCCGAGGTGCGAGACGTCCGCCGTCGTGACAGCCTTGCTCGCCACCGCGACGTCCGGCCGGGCGATCGACAGCCCCTGTCCGAGCGCCTTGAGGTCGTACGGCGCGGCGTTGATCCGCTGATCGCCGGCGCCGAGCACGAAGTTCATCCAGGTGGCGTTCGTGGGGAGCGGGGCCTTCAGGCGGGACAGGGCGTCGATCGGCTCGAGCGGGTGCGCCGACTGCTCGAACTCCGGCTCGACCTTCGACAGCGGCTTGTCGCGGTCGAGCTCCCACGTCTCGATCACCACGCCGCCGGCGCCGCCGTCGCCCCCTCCGCCGCCTCCGCCGCCGTCATTGCTGGCCGGCGGGGGCGGCGGCGGATCGTCGTCGCCGCAGGCGGCGATGGCGCACAGGCAGCTCAGCAACGTGAAAGTCCGTAGCATCGGATGCTTCAACATCATTCTCTTGCTCCCTCGCTCCAGCGCTCATCGCTCCACCTGATGCGAAGCGGATCGAGAGATGAGCCCTGGTGTCGTGGTAATTTCATCGATCTGCAAGCAACGGAGCAAGATTCTTTCACGAAGCGCGGGGCCCGTCCAGCTTGGCGCGCGCGGCGGACGCCGCGCGGGAAGCCGTCGCGACCTCATCAATCAGGCGATCGCCGTCCCACAGGCCGCCAATCGCTACGTCATTGTCCGACGGTCGCGATCGCGCCTGCCCGGAGGGCAGCTCGCATGAAGGCGGTAAACTGGCAAGTTTATTGATATTTCATCGCACATCCCCGCCCTCGTGTCCCCGCCCGCGCCGGGCGGCGCGTCATCGGGGCTTGGCAGCGGGCTTTGCGGGCGCCTTTTCGGCGGCCTTCTTCGCGGGCGCCTTTTCGGCGGCCTTCTTCGCGGGCGCCTTGGCGGCGCCGTTCGCGGCCGCGCCCTTCGTGGCGCCGCGGCGCGCGGGCGCGGGCGGCGCCTCGTGCGCGTCGCCGCCGCGCACGAGCGCGAGCACGGCGTCGGCGTGGCCGTCGACCTTCACGGCGCTGAAGACGTGCTTCACCTCGCGGTCGGGGCCGATGATGAACGTGCTCCGGATCGTGCCCGTCACCTTCTTGCCGTACATCGTCTTCTCGCCGTAGGCGCCGTAGGCGTTGTGCGCGACGAGGTCCGGATCGCTGAGGAGCGTCACCCCGAGATCGTATTTGTCCCTGAACTTCCGGTGGCGAGCGACGGAGTCGCGGGAGACGCCGAGCACGACGGCGCCGGCCTCGGCGAACGCGTCGAGCCCGGCGGAGAAGGCCTGGGCCTCCCGCGTGCAGCCGGGCGTGTCGTCCTTCGGATAGAAGTAGAGGACGACCGTCTTGCCCGGGAAATCCGCGAGGCCTACCTTCTTGCCGCTGTCGCTTTCGAGGGAGAAATCCGGGGCACGGTCGCCTACATTCACCATCGCTCGCTCGCTCCTTGTCTGATCGGGCGCAGGGGGGACTGACCCCCTCCGGCCCCGCGGCGGGCACGATACACGCGACGTCGCCGGCGCACCACAGAGCTGCCCCGGGGCCGCGCCCGCGGCCGGTCCGAGGCGGCGAGTCGGCGAGGCCTCGGCCCCCGAGGCGCGGGCGTCAGGGCCAGCCCGGGTCCGGCTCGGGCGGCGCGTGAATTCCGTCCCAGAGCGCCCGCACGGCCGGCGCGGGCCACGCCTCCCGGAGCCGCGGCCGCGGCGGGCCGCCCCACGGCGCCCACGAGCCGTCGTGCGGGTGCCGCCGCGCCCACTCGTACATCGCGTCGCGCGCGGCGCGGTCCGCCATGGCGCCGTAGATGCGCATCCCGGCGGCGATGCGCCGGTCGAGGAACGCGAAGCCGCCGACCCGGATCGGCGCCCGCGCGCACGGCAGCACGACCGGGGTCTCCTGCCCCAGCGCCTCGGCGAGCGCGAGGAGCGCCCGCGCGTTGGAGAACCGGGGGTGGTGCACGACGCGGCGCTCGATGACGTTCTGCTCGTTGGTCACGAGATCTCGCACGAGGGCGCGCTCGAGCGCGAGGTGCGGCTGGCCGGCCCCCCGCGCGGCCTCGTGCCTGGCCCACGCGTCGCGGACGAACTGCGAGCACCGGCCCGGCCGGAGCTCGGCGCTCTGCCCGAGCAGGTGGTGGAGCACATGATACCAGGCGTCGAAGAAGATGAGGTGATTGGCGCGCTCCAGGAAGAGGAAGCTCTCCCGCAGCGCCGACGGGGCGATCGCGCCGTCGCCGCGGTCCAGGGCCGCCGCGATCTCGGTCATCAGGGCGCCTGCGTTGCGCGACACGAGGTGCGCCATGAGCAGCCAGGGCAGATCCGGCGGATGGGCGCGGGTGAGCGCGTAGAGCTCCAGGTAGCTCTCCGTGCGCGCCACGTTGTCGACGTTTCGCGCGTCGAGCTCGTCGAGCAGCGCCGCGAGGCGCGCTGTGCCGATGCGGCCCGACGCTTCCGAGCACACCGTCTCGACCATGCCGGGCTCTCTGCATGAGGCCGGCCACGTCGACTTCGCGGCTTTCCGGATTTCCCGCGGCGTCGACGACGGAGGGAAGAGCCCGGCCGGCGGGGAGCGCGCCGGCGGGGAGCGCGGAGGGCGGCGGAGGGTGGCGGAGGACGAACCGATGTGACGATGCGAACGCCGCCTGGGGGCGCGGCGGAGGAGCGCCCTGGGCCGGCTTGCCGCAGAGCGGCAGCCGAGGTACCAACAGGCACGTTCGCACGACGCGCCGGACCGCGTCATCGCGCGTCGTCGAACGCGACGTCGAACGAGACGACACCAGCGCCGCCGGAGGAGATCATGACCCTACCCGTCCCCGTGTACATCGTGGCAGCGGCCCGGACGCCGATCGGCGCGTTCCAGGGAGCGCTCTCGCCCTTGCCCGCCCCGCGCCTGGGCGAGGTCGCCATCCGGGCGGCCCTCGAGCGGGCGAGCCTCTCCCCCGACGCCGTCGGGGAGGTCTTCCTGGGCAATGTCCTGTCCGCCGGCATCGGGCAGGCTCCGGCCCGGCAGGCCGCCATCTATGCCGGCATCCCGAGCAAGGTCCCGGCCACCACGGTGAGCAAGGTGTGCGGCTCGGGGCTCCAGGCGGTCATCTTCGGCGCGAAGACGGTGGCGCTCGGCGACGCCGACGTGGTGGTCGCCGGCGGCATGGAGTCGATGTCGAACGTGCCTTACTACCTCCCGCAGGCGCGCTCCGGCTACCGCATGGGCGACGGCAAGCTCGTGGACGGGATGATCCACGACGGCCTCTGGGACCCGTACGGCAACTTCCACATGGGCACGGCGGGCGAGGCGTGCGCCAAGGAGCACGGCTTCTCGCGCGAGGCGCAGGACGAGTACGCGAGGGAGAGCTTCCGCCGGGCGCTCGCGGCGCAGCGCGAGGGGCTCTTCGCCGCGGAGATCGCGCCGGTCTCCGTCCCGCAGAAGAAGGGCGACGCGGTGGTCGTGAAGGACGACGAGGGCCCGCCGGCCGGCAAGCCCGAGAAGTTCGCGTCGCTGAAGCCCGCCTTCCAGAAGGACGGGACGATCACCGCGGCCAACGCCTCGTCGATCAACGACGGCGCGAGCGCGCTCGTCCTGGCGAGCGAGCGGGCCGTGAAGGAGCACAAGCTCACGCCGCTCGCGCGGATCGTCGGCTACGGCGGCGCCGCGCAGGCGCCCGAGTGGTTCACCACGGCGCCGGCCGCGGCGATCGCGAACACCACGAAGAAGCTCGGCCTGACGACGGACCAGATCGACCTCTACGAGGTGAACGAGGCGTTCGCGGTGGTGGCGCTCGCCGTGAACAAGCTCGCCGGGATCGACGCCCAGCGGGTCAACGTCCGCGGCGGCGCGGTCGCGCTCGGCCACCCGATCGGCGCGAGCGGGGCGCGCATCCTGACCACGCTGCTCTTCGCGATGAAGGATCGGGGCGCGAAGCGCGGGCTCGCCACGCTCTGCATCGGCGGCGGCGAGGCGCTCGCGGTCGTCGTGGAGCGGTGATCCGGCCGCGGGCCATCGCGGCGGGCGCGGAGGCGTTCGCCGCGCGCACGCCGACGCTGCCGCCGGCGACCCACACGAACAGCTACGCGCTCGGCGGCCGCGAGGTGCTGCTCGTCGAGCCGGCCACGCCGTACGAGGACGAGCGCCGCGCGTGGCTCGCGTGGGCGCGCGGCCTCGCCGGCCAGGGGCGGTCGATCGTGGCGATCGCGGTGACCCACCACCACGCCGACCATGTGGGGGGCGCGCGCTTCTTCGCGGCCGAGCTCGGGGTGCCGATCTGGGCGCACGCCGAGGCGGCGCCGCGCCTGCCTGGCGTCCCGGTCGCGCGCCGCCTCTCGGACGGGGAGGTCGTGCGGCTCGACGGGCCGGCGCCGACGGCGCTGCGCGTGCTCCACACGCCGGGGCACGCGCCGGATCACCTCTGCTTCCTCGACGAGGCGCAGGGCATCCTGGTCTGCGGCGACATGGTGGCCGGCGTGGGGACCATCCTGATCGACCCCCGAGAGGGCGACATGGCGGAGTACCTCGCGCAGCTCGAGCGGCTCGCGGCGCTCGGCGCCCGGGTCGCCCTGCCGGCGCACGGCGAGCCGATCGACGCGCCCGAGGCGCTGTTCCGGCGCTACGTCGCGCACCGGCACATGCGCGAGCAGCGGGTGCTCGAGGCGCTCGAGGCGGCGGCCGGCGAGGGCGGCGCGTCGCTCGAGGCGCTCCTGCCGGTCGCCTACGCGGACACGGCGCCCCTCGCCTGGCCGATCGCGCGGCTGAGCCTCGAGGCGCACCTGATCAAGCTGGAGCGCGAGGGTCGGGCCGCGCGCCGCGACGGCCTATGGCGGCGAGCGGCCGGCGGCGGGGCATGACGCCCGGCCGCACGGCCTGACGGAGGGCTCACTTCGCGGCGGCGTCGCTCGTCGCGCGCTGCGCGTCGCGCTCGCGCTGCCGCTCGGCGACCCGGCGCGCCCGCTCGGACCGCTCCGAGGCGATCTGGCTCGGGGACTTGGTGCCCGCCTTGATGGACTGGGCGGCCCAGAACTTCGCCGCCTCCTTGCTGGACATGGCGCACTCCTCGCCCTCGTTGCAGGCCATGCGGGGGCTCTGCCGCTGCGCGGCGTCCCGCGGCGCGGCCGCGCGCTCCTTCCCCTGCGCGGCCGGCGCCCCGGCCGACCGACCGGCCCAGGCGCGGCGCGCCCCGGCGCTCGAGGCGGAGCACTCCCCCGCGTCGCTGCAGCGCATGCGCGACTCGGCCTTGCTCCTGAGCGGCGACGGCTGCGCCGCCCTGCGCCCCGCCGCATCGGCGCGCGCCTCCGCGCGGCTCCTGTGGATCGCCGCGCGGGAGGGGCAGTCCACGCCGGTGTCCGAGCAGCGGATCCGCTCCTGCGCATGCCCACGGGCGACGCGGACCGGCTCGGGGCGCTCGGCGCGCGCGTGCCGCCCGGCGGCCTGCTCCCGCGGCGCGCGGTGGTGATAGACCCGATCGACCAGGTCGCCGCGCGACCTGAGGACCTGGAGGTGCCGCGGCTCGCGCGGAGCGCGGCTGCCCTCGGCGAACGCCACCCCGGCGCACAGGGACACCGCGACGAGGGTGGAAACCATTGCGGATATTTTCATTGGTGCTCCTCGCTCTCCACGCAGCGTGGGTGGACGACCCACGTCGTTTCCGGCGAGCGCGCCATGCTCGCGGGTGCTCGCCCGCCGTGCTCGAGGCGCAAGCAAGAGAGGTACCAGCACGGAAGTACAGGAAATCTGGCGGTTCTCGGCGGGACCGTCACATCGCTAACGCCGCCGGGCGCGCGCGGGACGAGGCGGTGTTACGGCGGCTCAGGTCGGGCTCACAGGGGCACGGGCGCGTCGGCCTTCGTCGCGCGGCGCTTGGCCTCGGCCCGGCGCCGCCGCTCGTAGGCGCTCGTCGACTCGCGCACGATGTCCGGCCGGTCCCGGAACACGAACCGCGCCGCCGCGCGCACCGTCGATATCCGCGCGTTCAGGAGCCCGATCACCTTGTTGCGGAGGACGAGCGCGTCGCGCGCCTTTTCACCGAGCCCGGCGCTCTGGGTGACGTGCGCCCGGAGCGCGGCCGCGAGCTCCTTGGCCTCGTCGAGCATGGCCGCGTCGAACCCGCCGAGGCCGTTCATCGCCTCGCGGTGGGGCGCCGCGAGGGCGGCGTAGTCGTCGAGGGCCAGCGCGAGCGCGTCGGCGGTGGCGGGGTCGTCCGCGTGGGCCTGTCCGAGCTTGGCGAGCCTCCTGTCGTTCTCGTCCTCGACGCCGTCGTCGAACAGCCATTCGAGCGTCGCTGTGATCTCGTCGAGGACGACCTGCCCGCGCTCGAAGGGGCTCGCCTTCTTCGGGTCCACGGCGAGCAGGTAGCGCGTGCCCGCCTCCACGGCGGCGCGCTGGAGCGAGAGGATCTCCTCGCCGGTCTTCGCGGTCAGGGTGTTTGCGCTCTTCTTCTTGCTCGCGGCCATTTCGAGGCCGCGGCGCACCACCTTTCCGTCCTTCAGCTCCGGCTTCCAGTAGGTCTTGTGGAACCTCGCGACGTCGACCGCCTCGCCAAACAGCACGTGAAGGGGCACGGAGAGGGAGAGCTCGCCGTTCCCCGGAGCGGCGAGCGCCTCGTTCATCCACAGGTCCAGATCGGTCTTGGCTTTGGGCATCGGAATCTCCTGATGTACCGAGAGGGTTGTTCATGGGGAGTGACGTCCTCCCCGAGCGTTCCTCGGTTAACGACGTTCGCGAGGAGCGACAAGAGGTCGAGACGGGGTGGCGCGAGCAAAGCAAGAAGTTGGCGAGCGTGGCAATGTGAAGGAGCGACGAAGGAATCCAGCGATGGTGTCCAGGAATCTCGCGGCGGCGTCCAGGAACCGATCCACCTCGTCCAGGAACCGATCCGCCCCGTCCAGGAACCGATCCGCCCCGTCCAGGAACCGATCCGCCCCGTCCAGGAACCGATCCGCCCCGTCCAGGAACCGATCCGCCCCGTCCAGGAACCGATCCGCCCCGTCCAGGAACCGATCCGCCTCGTCCAGGAACCGATCCGCCTCGTCCAGGAACCGATCCGCCTCGTCCAGGAATCGAGGGCGTCGCTCTATCCGAGCGCCCGCCCCTGGCCCGCGTGCTGGACGCGCGCGCCCAGGCGGTGCGTGCGGCTCACTCCGGGAAGCGCAATGTCTCGACCGCGATGCCGTCCTCGCCCCACGTCGCGGGATCCGCGGGGTTGCCGATGCCGCCCTTGCCGGGCTCGCCGAGCTCGAACGTGACGTTCTCCAGCACGATCTCGGTATCGTCGAGGTGGGCGATGCCGATGGAGTCCCCGCCGCGCCCGCCGCCGCCATAACCGCCCGGGCCCCCCAAGCCGCCGGCGCCGCCGTTGCACGCGCGGTCGTACCCATTGGGCGAGTAGGCGCCGCCCCCGCCGCGCCCCCCGCGGCCGCCGCTCCGAGGCTCCCCGCCGTCCGCGCCAGGCATGGCCGGAGCCGTGACGATCCGGCTGTCGCGCACCGTGACCTTGGCGTGGAGCGCGAGGATCCCGATGCTCGGCGTGCCATTGCCGCCGCCCTTCCCGCCCTTGCCGCCGCAGCCGCCGCCGCCGCCCGAGCCTCCGGACGGCCCCGATCGGGAGGCCGCGCCGCAGAGGGCGGCACTCCCGCGAAGACCGCCGCCGCCGCCGCCCCCCTGGCCCGGCGCCCCCCTGCGTCCGTCCCCGGCCCGGGCGCCTATCCAGCCCTCCTCGCCGAGACGCCCGATGCCCTGGCCCGGCGCCCCGTCGACGCCCGGCGCGCCGCTTCGCCCCTGCTCCCCGTCCCCGCAGCGGCCATCGCCGCCGTCTCCGATGCCCCCGGCACCCCGGGGATAGGGATCCTCGGGATCGGGGCTCGGCGCGGGCGCACCGTCGCCGCCGTCGCCGCCTCTGGCGATCCCGCCGTCGCCTCCCTTGCCGCCCATCGACACGGCGCCGTCCTCGCATGGGCTCGTCACCGGCGCCCCGCCGGCCGCGGGGGTCGCGGCGCAGCCCTCCACACCGCCATTGCCGTCCGCGCCGTCGGGCGCCACCGGAAACTGCGGCGCGTCCTCCCCGCCCTCCGTCCTGAAGCTGTAATTCCCCTCGATCCCGCCACGAACGATCTCCACGGCGGTACCGGACCGAACGAAGAGCCCGACCTCGTTTCCGCTGTCCAATCGGACGTCGGCGAGCGTGGACACGCCGTCGGCGGCCCCTGTGTCGCCGGGGCTCGCGGGCTCGATGGTCAGCGCGATGATCCCCTTGCGCGTCGTCTGGAGGATTGCATCGTTGAGGTCGCGGGTACCGGGGATCGCGGTCCCCCGCTTCCAGTCGTTCAAGCAGTTGAAGCCCCCCACGATATCGACGCCGGAGGGCAGCTTGATCTCGCCGTCATGCGCGCCGCAGAAGAACACGCGCCCGCTCCCCGTGCGCGCGAGCTCGATGCCGCGCGGCAGGGTCCGCACCGGCGCGTCCCGCGTGCCGGGATGGGCATCGTCGCCCACGAAAAAGTGGACGAACACGCCGCAGCCGGCCTCCGCCTGGTCGGCGGTGAGGTACGCGCGACAGACCGACTCCGGCGGAGGAGCAGGCGCGCACGACGTCGCGCCGCCGCACGGCGGAGGGCGCTCCTCGTCCTCATAGGGACCGAGATCGATCCCGCACGCCGCCGCCGCGAGCGGCACCAGCAGAAGCAGTCGTTGGGCTTCAACCATCCTCATGGTGCCTCTCGATGTCGTGCGCCGTGCGTGGGAATCTTCATCGCGGTGGCTCCTCGGCCTGGGCCGCCGCAGCGAACACGACCCAGGTTTCCGATTTGCCGTGCTCACCCCCGCCCTCGTCCTCGCGGACACCTCCCCCGGGGCCGCCGTTGCCAGCACCCCCGAGCCAGAACTCCGCACCTCGTTCAAAGCTCACCTTTGTGACACCGACGGTGGCGACGCCGATCGAATGTCCACCCAGGCCACCCCCACCGTTGCCGCCTTTGCCGCCGTCGCCGCCGTCGCCGCCGTCGCATGCATGCCAAGCCGTATAGTTTAGATAGTTCCCACCGTCGCCACCCGCCGCGCCCCTGCCACCCAGCTGGCCTGTCCCGCCGGCCCCGCCATTGCCACCTCGGCCGGTCACCACCGTACTGGCCTCGACCGTGATCTCGGCGCCCCCCAGCGCCACGATCCCGATGCTCGAGCCCCCGTAGCCCCCTCCCTGGCCCGCCTTTCCACCGCAGCCGCCGCTGCCCCCGGAGCCGCCGGCAGCGCCGCCCCGAGGCGCTCCGGGACGGCACTGGATCATGCCGACCCTCGATCGACTCCCGCCGCCGCCCCCGCCGCCCCGGCCGATGCCCCCGGGGGCGCCATCGGCGCCTCGAACGCCCACCCACCCGGTCGCGTCGAGGCTGCCGAGGCCGCTCGCACTGGGGCCATGCCGGCCGGGCTCACCGTCCGCGCCCTCCGTTCCGGCCTCGCACTCGCCGCTGCCCGCGCCGAGCCCCCCCTCGCCGGACATCGGATTCGCCGCCGAGAAAGGCGCGCCCGGCTCGCCGTCGCCACCTTCCTCGACGTACCCATCGCCCCCCTGTCCGCCGATGGACTCGATACCCCCATCGCACTCGGTGACCACCGGGGGGGCGCCCGTCGCGACGTCTTCCGTGCACGCGTTCACCCCGTCATTCCCGTACTCCCCGTCTTTCGCCCGGATGCGCGGAGCGTCCTCGCCCGGCTCCCCGTCCCTCCCGTCGGCCGCGTGGATCCGGCTCTCCACCACCCGGAGCTTCGCCCCCTGGCTCAAGATCATCCCGATCGACGACTTCCCGTCGCTCGCCGACCCTTCGGCGGCCACGACCCGGACCCCGAACACCGTCGACCTCGCCCCTCCCCCGTCGAGGACCCGGACCGGAACCCCCGCCGGCCCCGGGGCGATGGTGGTCAGCTGGTCCGGCCCCCCGAACGACCAGTCCCCGTCGGCGCAGCGGCCCCCTCCACAGAGGTCCACGCCCGAGGGCAGCACGACCGCCTCCTCGAACGTCTCGCCGCACGCGTACACGCGCCGGGTCGGCGCCTCCCCGTCGCGCCGCCCGCCCGCGGCGAGCACGATGGCGCGCCGCAAGGTCTTCACGGGCCTCTCCCGCGTACCCGAGTTGCGGTCGTCGCCCTGCGCGCGCACGAACACCCCGCAGGCGTCCAGCGCCGGCGCCCTCCCTGGATCGCCGTCGCACGGCGAGGCCGCGGGCGGCGGCGCCGGGGGGGCGGGCTCGTCGCAGGTCTGCTCTTCCCAGCAGTGGTTCCCCAGGTACATGCACCCCGAGACCACGCTCCCGCCGCACGCGCCCAGCGCGGCGATCGCGAGCGACACCGCGGCCCTCCGCGCCGCCCTGGCCCGCCTCACGCTCGCCTCGCCATCCATGCCGGTCTCCAAGCCCCTCACCACACCCCCACCGCCACCAGGCCGACCTGCTGCGCCGCCATCGCCGGGACGACCTGAAAACCGCTCCGCGCCGGCGTCGATCGCAGCCACGAGAAGTCCACGAAGAACGACGCGGCGGTCACCGCGCCGACCACGGCCCCCGTCGCGACGAGGGCCGTTCCGACGGCGCCGGACAGATCGCGCTGCTCCCGCATGCGGCGGAGCTCCGGGCACGCCGAGGGCTGCGGCGCTGCGCTGCACGCGCCCGAGGTCCACGCCGGATCCCGGTGGAGGCCGTCGATGCGCTCGTCGAGGCTCCCGTCGAGGCGGTTCGCCCGGAGCATGAACACCGCCCCCGTCGACACGGTGGCCGCCGCGACGGCGATCCCCGCGATCCGCAGCGCCCCCGGCCACGACGCCCACGGCCCCGGCGCCGCCGGCGGCGCGTCCGGCGGGGCCGCCGGCGCGGCCGGTGCGCTCCGCGCCGCGACCGGATCCGGTGCGCGCGCGGGCGCATCGGCCGCGCGCGCGAGCTGCAGCGCCGCGCCGACCGTCAACCCCGCAGCGACCTCGACCCGTTGCGAGGCCTCCCCATAGCCCGACAGCCGGGCCCGGAGCGTGTACGCCCCCGGCTCGACGAACAGCTCGTGGGCCGCGGCGCCCGTGCCGATGGGCTTCCCGTCCACGAGGAGCTCGGCGTCCGGCGGGGAGGCCGCCACGTAGATCCTCCCGACGCGCTCGACGGCCCCGTTGAACGCGCGCGTGAACCTGCGAAGGAGCGCCTGATCCAGGGCGGCGTCGTGCTCGAGGCTCTGCCCGAGGTGCTCGGCGGCCTCCCGGTGCTTGCCCTGCTCCAGCTCGCAGAGCCCCAGATACCCGAGCACCTCGGCCCGCTGCGCCGCGGGCATCCAGGCCGCGCCGGGCACCGCCAGGACGGCCTCGAAGCTCGCCTCCGCCTCGGCCCACCGCCGCGCGAAGAAGGCACGCCGGGCCTGCTGGTGCGCGTTCGTCGCCGCGCTCTCCGCCGCCCTCGACCCCTCGGGCTCCGGCTCCGCGCGCGCGAGCCCGACGCCGCTGCCCAGCGCGACGAGAAAGCAAATCCCGCCCACGACCGAGCGCAAGCGCATCATGCGGCCGACTCTACCGACGAAGCCGCCTGCCCAGCAACCGCGCTTGCACGCCGAGCGCTCCGCTTTGCATGACAAATCCGACGCCACGCTCGTAACGTATTCCACCGAGACGCCGCCCGATCGTCACCCCCGTGTGGGCGCACCTTCGCGCACCGTTCCTCGTCGCGCCGGTCGATCGGGTCACCCGTTTTCGGGCCTGAAGCATCTGGACGTGCATGGACGTGACCACCTCGACGAGCCTGGACGTCACAGCCCCTTGTCCGCTCGGTTCGGATCGCTTTCGCCGGCTCGCGCGCGCCATGCGCGTGCCGGCTCAGGACATCGACGACGTCGTCCAGCAGGCGTGGCTTCGCATCCTGGAGAACCGCGCGCGCGTCGGCCTGGCGAGGGACGCCGCGGCGTATGCGGACCAGATCGTCAGAAATGAGGCGCGCACCAGCCGGCGGCGAGCGCGCCGCCGGGAAGAGGTGATCGCGCCGCTCCAGGACGAGGAGCCTTCGGACGAGCGGCCGGGCCCGGAAGCCTCGGTGATCGCCCGCCAGCGAGCTTTCGTCCTCTGGCGCTTCATCGACAAGCTCGACGACGCGCGCCGCACGGTCTTCATCGAGCACGAGCTCCTGGGCCGGACGCTCGCCGAGATCGCCTTGGCGCACGCGCTCTCGGAGAACACCGTCAAGTCACGGCTCACCGCCGCATGGGATAGCGTCGAGCAGGAGAGGGCGCGCTGGCAGGCAGAGCAGCGGTGGCGCGGGCAGGCCACAGTGCCGTGCCTGGTGCCGTTCTTCTCCGGTACCTGGCTTCACGACGCCTTGCGCGGGCTTGGCCGATTCAAGCTGCATGGGGCGGCGGCAGCGGCGCTCGTGCTCGGGGCGGGCGCCGCCTGGCCCGGCCCGGCGGCTGGCTCCGCCGAAGCGCCCTTGCTCGCCGCCTCGGGACGCGCACAGCCCGCGATCGAGATCCCGGCAGGGCCTGCTGACGCGCGCGGCGTGGGGCCGGGAGGGCCCGAGAGCGCGATCGGGCGAGAGGCCGTCACGGCCTCCGTCGTATCCGCCCCTCAGGGCAGCTCCACGACGGCCCGCGCGGCATCCGCCGCAGCCGAGAGGTCGTCCCGGGGAGGCACCGGCGCGGAGCACGCTCGGATCGACCCGAGGCTCGAGCGCGCGCGAGCGATGCTCGAGCTCGGGACCACCGAGGGGCAGCTCTCGGCATGCCGTCTCCTGCACGAGCACCGCGAGCGTCGTGGTCGCGGAGAGCACGCCGCGGAGCGCGACGCGCTCCTCCGGCGGGTGCGCTGCGAGCGTCACGGGTCGCTCTGAGCGCAGGAGTGATCGCGTCGCGCACGGCAGCGCCGTAATCCCCTCACTGGTAATCCCTCACGATATGCATGCATCGAGTCGCCGTCATGCTGGACATCGACTCCATCGCCCGGCACACGGCGACCATCGACGATGTACTGCAGCGCTGGCGCATCCCGGGCTGTGGTTCCGGCGCGTACGCCGGAGGTGGCGGAGGCGCCGTCCGGCGGTGGCCGGCGCGGGATGGCCGGGAGCACCATCCACGGCGCTGATGGATCCATCCAGAGCATCGAATGGTCGGACGGAGACGCGCCGTTATATCTCTCCTCACCGAAGCGCGGCGCGCCGTGCGCCGCCGAAGAGGAGGATCCCATGACCGCTCACCCCACCAAGGCCGTGACACTCTCCCTCCTGGCCCGCATCGAGGCCAGGCCCGGCAAGGAGGCCGAGGTCGAGGCGCTCCTCCGCTCCGCCGTCGGCCTCGCGGCCGAGGAGCCGCGGACGGTGCACTGGTTCGCGCTGCGCATCGGGCCGTCGACGTTCGGCGTCTTCGACACCTTCGCGGACGAGGTGGGGCGCAAGGAGCACCTCGAGGGCCGCATCGCGGCCGCGCTCATGGCCAAGGCGCCGGAGCTGCTCGCCGCTGCGCCCGTCATCGAGCACGTCGACATCATCGCCGCGAAGGTTTGACCGGCCGCGGCCGGGCAGCGCGCGCCAGCAGCGCGTCCCAGAAGAGCTGCAAGACCGGCGCCGGCGTGCGATCGCCCGAGCGCACCAGCGCGATGGTGCGCCTCAGGGCGGGGTCCACGAGCGGGCGCTGCGACGCCTCCGCCAGGAGCAGCGAGTGCTCCGGCATGAAGGCGAAGCCCAGCCCCGCGTGCACCAGGCTCTGGACCCAGTCCTCCCGATCGGTCCGGTATGCCGCATACAGGTCCACGCGCCGCGCGGCGCACGCGCCCGCGACCTGCTCGCGCATCTCGCAGGCAAGCCGATCGAGGTAGGGCTCGCCGTGCAAATCCTCGATCCGCACGCCGTCGCGCGCGGTCAGGCGGTGGCCGGGCGGGAGGACCACGACGTAGCGCTCCTCGTAGAGCGGCGCCACCACGCACCAGTCCGGGACAGCGTCGCCGAGGTTCGAGACGATGACGTCGACCTCGGCCTCCTCCAGCCGCCGCAGGAGCTCGCCCTGCGTGGTCACCGCGATCTCCAGCTCCACCCCCGGCGCCTCCGCGCGGAACGCCGCCAGCGAGCCCGCGAGCCGCGCGGGCCCGATGGTGCAGAGGATGCCCACCCGGAGCGGCACCTGCTTGAGGCGCCGGTGGTTCTCCGCGAGCACCTGCACGGCCTGCAGCTCGTCCCGCAGCCGCAGAAACCGCGGCAGCACGCCCTGCCCCAGCGCGGTGAGCTTGGCGCCGCCGCGCTCGCGCAGGATGAGCGGCCCGCCGAGCTCCTCCTCGAGCTTCTTGATGGCGGCCGTGAGCGCGGGTTGCGAGACCGCGCACCGCTCGGCCGCGCGCGTGAAGCTGCGCGTCTCGGTCACCGCCAGGAAGTACCGGACCTGATGGATCTCCATGGCCGCGCATCTTCGCCCGGCGACGCCGCCCGCGCCATCCGTCGCGACCGCCCTCTCGTCGCGACGGCGGGAGTCACCTCAGCCCGGTGGTGATCACATACCGCGTCTTGCCCGACTCCGGATCATCGCAGTGCTTGTAATACTGTCCGGGCCGGTGGAGCTTCCCGCAGGTGTCCTGGCAGCTCCCGACGATCTCGATCATCCCGCAGCCCTCGAGATCCCCGTCCGCGCCCGGGTGGCCGGCGGCGCAGTCGCGCCGCGCCGCGCGCGCGACACCGACGTTCGCGTCGTTGTAACAGGCGCTCAGGTAGGGCGTCTTCGCGAAGAGGTTCCCCCAGAAGGCGCCCTCGACATGCGGGTACTCGGCGAGCTCGCCCGACTCGACCTCGTGGCGCAGCGGGTTCTGCGGGGAGCGCATCGAGATGAGGACCGATACGCCGTAACGGTTCGTGTGGGCCGCGAGGCACGCGGAGACCATCTGCTTGCCGTCCTCGTCGAGCGGGCGCCTGTCCCACCTGTCGGCGAGGCCGAGGTGCCCGGGGTAGACCTCGTTGTGGATCGCGCCCGCGGCGTCGGTCCACGAGAAGCGGAACGACTGGGACTCGTTGAAGGCGCAGCTGACCGTGTACTTCACCAGCGTCCGAAAGAGATCGCCGCCCACGCCGGGAGCCCTGAGGGCGGAGGCCGCCTCCGGCCTCAACGCGTTGTAGCTGAGCGCGTTGTAGCTCAGCGCATTGTAGCTGAGCGCGTTGTAGCTCAGCGCATTGTAGCTCAGCGCATTGCCGCTCTCGATCGCGTCAGCGCTCGAGCCGAGCTGCTCTGTTTCACCATCCTCTTCAAACGCCAGCTCGGGCGCGACGCAGCCATTCGCCACGAGAAGGACGCCAGCGCATCCAAGTACCGCTTTGATGTTCACGTGATGAGACCTCGGTAGCGGGCCAAGGGGAGCGCTCACGCTCCCCGATCGCAGCACGCCCTCCGGCCGTCGCTCAACCCAACGACGACCGGGAACTCTCCACGTCTATGGACATCGTACGGCGATTCACGTCGTCTGTCAGCCCTTAAATCGACGTCCCGTGCAGATTCACCCGTAGGAAAGCGGCGCTTGTTTGAGCGCAGTTGAGCGCAGTTGAGCGTAGTTCCGCGCAGTTCCGCGTAGTTCCGCGTAGTTCCGTTCAGCTGCGCTCAGTTCCGACCCGCCCCGACCCACTGCGCCGCGAGCTCCAGGGTGCGGGCGTTGTCCGGGACGTGGGAGAGAAAGCGCCTGCGCCACTCGGGGTCGCGGACGCTCTCGGCCCGGCCGAGCAGCCTGTCGCGCGCCGAGGAGATGGCCTCCGCGGCCCGGGCCGCGTCGCCGACCGCGGAGAACGCCTCGGCGTGGACCAGCCGGATCATCGACTCGCCCTCCTCGAGCCCGCCGAGCGACTCGAGCGCCGCCAGGGCCTCGCCGGCGGCCGCGAGCGCCTCGGCCGCGCGCCCCAGCCCGATCAGCGCCCGGGCGCGGATCGCCGTGGCCGCGACGCGCAGCGGCGACGCGCTCTCCAGCGCCTCGGCGTGGCGCGCCTCGCGCTCCGCGCCCGCGAAATCGCCGGCGAGCAGGGCGATCTTCGCCAGGTAGGAGCGCGACACCACCTCGGCGCGCGGGTCGCCGAGCCGCTGGCTCGACGCGAGGGCCGCCTCCTCGACGGCCCGCGCCTCGGCGAGCCTGCCGCGGTAGGCGAGGACCTGCCCGAGGCTGGCCTGCGCCGCCGCCGCCACCTCGTGGAGGCCCATCCGCTCCGCGGCCTCCATCACGGAGCGGAGCGCCGCCTCGGCGCCGCCGAAGTCGCCGAGCTCGCCGTAGCAGTAGCCCAGGTTCGCGCGGGTCATGCACGCGTTGCGCCGGTCGCCGACCTGCTCGAACGCCGCGAGCGCGGCCTCCAGGCCGGTGGCGCAGGCGCCGGGATCGCCCCCGCTCATGGCGCGGAAGGCGCGCGCCTGATGGAGCCCCGCGACCACCTCGGCGCCCGTCCCGGCGCCGGTCGACGCGCCGTCGGAGAGCGCCCGCTCCACCTCCGCGATGAGCGCGTCGACCACCGCGGGCCGCCCGGCGAAGGCCAGCGTCGAGGCGCCCGCGCAGAGGCACGTGCTCCTCGCGCTCTCCGCGCCCGGGAGCGCGGGCGCGCCGATCGCCGCGCCCATCCAGCGCTCCACGCGGTCGAAGCCGCCCAGCTTGCTCGCCGGCGCGACCACCTGCGCGACGGCTGTGAACCACGGCGCCGACCCGGGGGTGAGGTGCTCCACCGCCGCCGTGCCCCGCTCCTCGGCGAGCGCGAGGTCGCCCCGCCACACGTGCGCCTCGGCCTGGATCAGCCGGAGCGCCCCCACCACCGCGGGCTCCGGCGCGCACGCGAGCCCGCGCTCGGCCCGCGCGATCGCCGCGCCGAGATCGTTGCCCTCCAGGGCGTGCTGCGCCGCGCGCAGGTACGCCGCCGCGGCGCGCGCGGGCACGGCGCCGCGCTCGAAGTGCTCGGCGAGCGCCATGGCGTCGGGCTCGCCCGCGCCCTCCAGCCAGTCGCCCGCCAGCGCGTGGCCGAGCCGCCGGTCGGCCTCGGTCAGCATGCCGTACGCCGCCTCGCGCACGAGCGCGTGGCGGAAGCGGTACTCGACCTCGCCCCGCAGCCGCCCGGGGCCGCGCCGGTGGATCACCTCGCGCTTCTCCAGCTCGGAGAGCCAGCGCGTGACCCCGGCGCCGCCGAGCAGCGCGCTCACCCCGCTCGGCCAGAACGCCTGGCCGAAGACGCTCGCCGCCCGCAGCACGCGCCGCGCGTCCGCGTCGAGCGCCTCGATGCGCGCCTGCACCATCGCCAGCACCGTCTCGGGCAGGTCCGCGCCGTGGCCGGCCGCCACCGCCCGGACCTGCTCTTCGAGGTAGAACGGGTTGCCGTCGGCCCGGTCCACCAGCGTGGCCACGAGCTCCGCGCGCACCTCGTCGCCGAGCGCCGCGCGCACGAGCCGCTCGCTCGCCCGCCGCGTGAGCGGCGGCAGCATCAGCTGGTTGCCGAACCTCCCCTTCGCGAGCGCGGGGAAGATCTCGTGCACCTCGGGGCGCCCCAGCCCGAGCACGAGGAACGGCAGGTCCTTCAGGCTCCGGAGCGCCGCCTCCACCATCGTCAGCGTGGGCAGGTCGCCCCACTGGAGGTCCTCGAGGATGAGCATCACCGGCTGCTTCGCGCACTCGGCCCGGATGAACTCCTCCCACGACAGCCGCAGCTGATCGCCCATCAGCAGCCGGTTGCGCCGCGCGGCGCCGACCTGGATGTCGTCGTCCGGGAACGGCGCGCCCACGAGCTCGCCGAGGAAGGCGCTGACCCGCCCCACGTCGAGCTCAGGGTGGCGCTCGACCCGCGCCCGCACCTTGCGCCGCCGCTCCTCGAGCGGCTCGCCGTCGACGATGCCCATCACGCCCCGCAGCGCGCGCGAGAGCAGCCCGAACGCCGAGCCCGAGCTCATCGGGTCGCCCTGCCCGAACCACACCTCCACCTGCGCTGCGCTTCCGCCGTGGGCTCCGCTGGGACCGTGGGCGCCGTCGCGGCCGTGGGCTCCGCTGGGGCCGTGGGCGCCGTTCGCGCCGTCGGCCCCGCGCTCGCCGCTCGCGCCGCGCGCCGACACCTTGGCGAGGAACTCCTGCCGCAGGCGCGATTTGCCCATCCCCGCCGCCGCGACCACCAGCATCGCGCCCGCGGTCGACTCCTCGATGCTCCGGTCGAGCTCCGCGGTCAGCACCGCGAGCTCCCGCTCCCGCCCGACGCACGCCACCGGCTTGCCCAGCAGCGCCGGCGCGGTCGCCACCTTGTGGTCGTCGCGCGCCCCGTGCAGGAAGCGCGCGCCCCCCTCGCAGCTCGTCTCGAACCGCCCGCCGAGCAGCCCGGCCGTCACGTCGTCGATGCGCACCGCGGCCGCGGGCGCCGGCTCGCCCCGCGCGGGCAGCAGCTGCACCGCCCGGTCGATGAGCTCCCCCATCGGGATGCGCGACGTGAGCTCCGCCCGCCCCGTGACGAGCGAGACCGGCGCGCCGCCGAGCAGCGCGCGCAGCGCGAGCGCGCAGCGGGCCGCCTGCGCCGCGAGATCGGTGGCCGCCTCGGCGCTCGTCAGCACCACGAGCGGCGAGCGCGCGTCGATGAGCTCGATCTGGCCCTGGTAGCGCGACGCGAGCGCGCGCACCTCCTCGGCGCGCTCCAGGGCCCGCGCCTGCTCCTCCTCGTGCGAGCGCGTCTCCTCGTCGGGCTCCGAGCGCTCGTGCGCGAGCACGAGGCACGTGACGCGCCGCTCGCTGCTCGTGAGCTCCAGCACGCGCACCGGCGCGGCGGGCTCGCCCCCGGCCGCCGCGCCGGCGCTGCGGAGATCGATCGCGCCGAGCGCCTCGGCCACGGCCGCGCCGTCGCGCGGCCGATGGTCCGGCTGCTTCGCGAGCATGCTGGCGACCAGCGCGTCGAGCGGCTCCGGCAGCTCGGGGCGGAGCTCGCGGAGGTGCGGCGGCTCGTCGAGGAGCACCTTGACCAGCACGGCGAGCGCGCCGACGCCCTGGAACGCGGCGCGCCCGGTGAGGCACTTGAAGAGCACGCAGCCGAGCGCGAACACGTCGGCGCGGGCGTCGACGCTCCGCTCGCCGCGCGCCTGCTCGGGCGCCATGTACTCCGGGGTCCCGAGGACGGTGCCCGGCATCGTGATCTGCTGGTCGAAGCGGAAGCGCGCGATCCCGAAATCGAGCACCATCACCCGGTCGAGCCGCCCGTCGGCGAGGAGCAGGTTGCTCGGCTTGAGATCGCGGTGCACGACGCCCTGCCGGTGGAGGGCGCCGAGCGTCCCGGCGACCCGCGCGACCACATCGACGCTCTCGGCGGCGGTGAGCCCCCGCTGCACCATGCGCTCGGCGAGCGTCTCGCCGGAGAGCCACTCCATCACCAGATACGGCTTGCCGCCGGCCGTGAGGCCGTGAGCGATGTACCGGACCACACCGGGGACGCGCAGCGCCGAGAGCGCCTCCACCTCGCAGGAGAAGCGGCGCTGCTCGCCCTTGCCGGCGCGGCGAAGCACCTTGAGAGCCACCGTGTCGCCGCTCGCCAGGTCGCGCGCCCGGTAGACGTGGCCCATCCCACCCGAGCCGGCGAGGCCCTCGATCTCGAACCGCTCGTCGACGATCTCTCCCACGCGCATCAGCGGCCGTGGATCCAGCGATATCACGCGCGAGGCTCGCTTCGCTGTAGGGCATTCCTGCTTTCGCGATGGCGGGTGGGCGAGCGACCGACATGCGGAGTCAGCGCGTCTGCCCGGCGCGGAGCGTCATCACGACCCCGGTGCGCCTCGTTACGTAAGACAGCTCATGGTTCCTCCCGCGATCACAGCCAGGGTGAAGCGGTCATTGGCCAGAGAGGTCGCTTACCCAGGTGGGAAGGCGAGACGATGATTCGGGTTTTCTCCCTACCTTCCCGCCGTCGCGTCCCGTGGACGGCGCCATCGCGCTGCGAACGCGACGGAGTCGGGTGACCTCGCGCCATGTCGCGAGACGCCCTCGTCGCGAGGAGCGCGCGCCCGGGAGGCGGCATTCCGTTCGTGTGGCACGGTTTTCCAATAAAAGCGCCGGTGAGCGGTCGCCGGGGCTGCTGCTGGATCGCCGGCGGCGCCGCGCGGGGGCCATCCACCTCCTGGTGCTCCGCTCGGCGGCAGGGACGCGCGCGCCGGCGGCGGCCGCAGGTTCCAGCTGCAGCGAATTTTTCATGCACGGTCCACGCGTCACCTCAACGTCGCGTCACCTCCGTCACCTCAACCTGGTTGCGTCACCTCAACCTGGTTGCGTGCCTGCTCGTTGGCGTCACCTCAACCTGTTGCGTGCCTGCTCGTTGGCGGGCCGGCCTCCGTCGGCGCCCTGGACCGCGCTCCGCGTCGCGGACGGCCCCCTGGCCGCCCCTGGCGGACGAGCTCACCGGAGCGCTCGGACGCGCCCTCCGGGCGGTACCGCCGCTCGGCGACCTCTCGAGCAGGCGCCTCGAGTGCATCGAGGGCGGCGGCCGGGCGCACCCGCGGGCGCCGCCGCGACGGTTGCATGTTTAGCAAAATATTTCACAATCGCGCCGCGCTGACGGCCTGGGTGAGATGGCGCGGCGAACGTCATGGATGAAGTTTTCCCCCAGAGGCGTTATCTGCACCGGTGGTGCTTGCGAACTCGATCGGCGATTGAAGTTTTTGCCCCCTGACCTCGTCTGCGCCCCGTTGGTGTTCGCAGGCTCGCTCGGCGGCTAGGGTGTGTATTGACATCCAGCCATGGAGCTGCGATGAATGGGCGGAGCTTGCCCTTACCTGACAGGAGACGTCGGATGTCGATGAGCATGAAGCTGATGAGTGCCGTGTTGATGACCGTCGGCATTGGCTTTGCGGGCGCTGCGTGGGCCGCGGGTGGGGCTGCGGATGTCCCCGCTTCTGTTGCCGAGGGGAAGGATTTCGGTTGCGGTGCAAAGGGACAGAAGGCCTGTCCGATGCAGGGCTGGATGAAGACGGTCATGCAGTCCGCGACCACGAGCGGCGACGGCGCAAAGATCGCGTCGGCGCTGGAATACGTCGCGTCGAAGCCGCCGCCCGGGATGCCCAAGTGGGTCGCCATCTCGAAGGACGGCGCGGAGAAGGCCAAGAAGGGCGACATCGACGGCGCCAAGGCGAGCTGCAAGTCCTGCCACGATCTGTACAAGGCGGAGTATAAGGCGAAGCTCCGCGACGCCGCCTTCTGAGGCGTCTCTCTCCTCCTTCCCTCGCCCCTCCCTCCTCTACCCCTCGCGCCCAGCGCGCTCTCCTGGCCGCCCTGGCCGCAACCGCTCGCCAGGGCGCGCCGCAACCGCTGTCGGCCGAAACGCCGCTCGTCCGGCCCTGGCCACTCATCGGCCGGGGCTCGGCACCTCGGTCCGCGGGCGCGGGCCGCTGCTCCCCCCATCGACGCTGCTCCCCGCGCCGCTGCTCCCCCCGGGCGCGCGGCCCGCGCCGCTCAGCAGGCGTTGCCGCCGGCGGCCGCGCAGATCTCCTCGGGCGCGAGCGTGCGGCCAAAGATGCGGAGGCTGTCGAGCAGGCCGTCGAACTCGTCTCCGCCCGAGGGCTCTTCCGAGCCGATGAAGATGGGCTGTTCGCCCGAGGCGAGCACCGCGCCGGAGGAGCTCCGGTCGATCTCGACGCCGTTCACGTAGAGGCGCTGCGTCTGGCCGTCGGAGAGACACGCGATGTGCGTCCACGTCCCGGGAACGATGGGATAAGGCACGTTCCGCTCGACCCCCATGGTGCAGCGGATCTCCCCGCTCGGCATCAGGAAGATCGAGGGCTTCCCGCCGCTGTCGATCACGGCGTATCGCCCGCTCTTCGGCAGGGAGGCCGGGTTGATCCAGACATCGATGGTCATCGCCGGGGCGGTCCACGCGGCGTCGTGGCGGAATCGGAGGCGGCTCCCCCGCGTCACCCGGAGCGCCTGGCCGCCCTTGCCGGGCTCGTAACTCAAGTTCTTCGCCTGCTCCGGCTTGAAGCGATGCAGCGAGCCGTCGCCGGGGTCCCCCTCGAACGCGAAGCACGCGATCAGCGACGGATCCGCCGCGTCGCACAGCGCGGCCGGCTCCTCCGCGGGCTCGTCGACGGGTTCTTCCGCGGGCTCCTCTTCAGGGACCTCGACGGGGTCTTCGGCGGGCGCGTCCACCGGCGCCTCGGCGGGGGCTTCACCGATGTCTCCGGCGGGCTCCTCGGCGGGTTGCTCCGGTCGAGGCTCGGCTCGCGCTGGCTGGCGTGTGCCCCTCGCGTCGAGGGCGCAGCCCGGCAGCGACAGCAGCAGAGCGACCATGCCGACCAAGCAATGTGGAGACCGGCGAGAGGGATAAATCATATTGCGTCTCCTGCGGCCGGCAGCCTATCCCAAAAGACCGCGCCATGTCACCGAGAGTCGTACGAGACTTCGATCGACGCAGCGCGCTCACCGGGCCCGCCCGGCGCGCCGGCCGAGCCTCTCCCCCTTTCAGGTTGCCTGAGGCGCGCCTCGCGCCGAAATCGCGTCCCTTCGAGAGCCCATCGCTGTGCGTCGGGGCGCTGGACAGCCTCTCTGTAATACCGGTCTCTGGGACATCGAGAGCATAACTTTTCATGGACATGAAGGGAGAGCTCATGTGCCTCGACGGGGCGTCGTCCTCGGTGATGGGCGCCCCGTACATCGCGGAGCGGCCTGTTCAATTCCAGCGGACGATGAGGTATGCTGTCACCGGATGCCGGGGCACTCTTCAGGTCGCGCCGCAGGCTCAGCGCTTCGCGCGGGCTCGCTCGCCGCGGCGGTCGTCTATCGCTGCGGCGAGGCGCTCGCCCAGCCGGCGGCCGCCCCGATCCCGGAGGAGCCGGCGCCCGTCGAGCAGGGTCCCGGGCGGGCGCCGGGGCTCCGGGGCGGGGCGCCGCTGCTCCACCTCGGCGCGCGCGACAACGCGCTTCGCACGAGCCGGTTCGGCTGGACCACCAGCGCCACCACCGACGTCTTCGGCCTGGGCGGCGAGCTGTACGGGGTCGACGGCGAGCGCGCCGACATGTCCTTCTCGCTCGCTCCTCGGTACTCGTTCGTGAGCACGAAGGAGCACTGGGCCTGGGTGGGCACGGACGTCACGCTCGCGCTGGAGCTCACGGACAGCGATGTCCCCGGCGAGGGCGCCGTCACCCTGGCCGACCTGCCCCTTCAGGCCGCGTACAACTACACCTTCTTTCAGGACGGCAGGGGCCTCGTCCTGCTCGGCGGGCCCCGGCTCGCCGTCCTGTTTCCGACGTCGGCGGCGAGCCAGCACATCGGCGTCTACGCGCGCACGCGGCTCGGGCTCGGCGCTCTCGGGAACGTCCCCCTGCTCGAGGGAGCGTGGCTGAACGGGGTCTTCTTCTCGGCCGGCGGCAGCTGGCAACACCTGTTCTCGCAGGCCACCACGCCCGCGCACGGCGGCGCCCACCGCCCGCGGCAAGACCCGTCGGGCGAGGTGCTCCTCGACGAGCGGCTCTCGGGTCGCTTCCTGGAGCGCGATCGGCTCTCCGCGGGGCTGAGCTTCTGGGTCAACGTCTGGGGCGACCTGTCGGTCGGCACGACATGGGGGCTCGGGGCCGGGTTCCGCGATTCGCCGTCCGACGGCGAGTGCGTCCAGACCGTGACCGGGTGCGTGCCCGTGGAGCCGCGCGGCTCGTCGACAGCGACGTTGGCGTACACCACGTTCGGGGTGTCGCTGAGCTACCCGGCCGCGGACATCGCCTGGTTCGAGCTCGGTTACGACAACACCGCGTCCACCGTGGCGGAGGACGGACGGCGCCCTTCCTTCTTCTACAGCCCCGGAGCGCAGCTGTACCTGACCATGACCCTGTTCCTCGACAGCCTCTACGCGGTGGCGACGGCGCCGCCGGCCGAGCAGCCGGCCGCTGCGCGCTGAGGGCACAGCGGGGGTGAGGCGATCGAGCGGCTCAGCCCGCGGGCACCACCGTAGAAATGGCGATGAAGCGCGACCGGCCTGGCATCATCGAGGCTGTCCGCACGCCGGCCGCCCGCTCTCGAGATCGAACGAGTCGCCCGCGCTCAGCACGTGGAGCCGCACGTCGAAGAGGCTGAGCACGCGGTCGCCCTCCTCCTCGCCGATGTTCGTATGGCTGAGATTGCGCGCGTCGACGACGTAGACTGCGCCCGTTCCCAGCGCGCGCAGGCGGCGATCCGGCTCGATCACGGCGGCGGTGTCCTCGTCGATGCCGATCCCGAGCAAGCGGGGGTTGTGGGCCACGGCGCCGAGCAGGCGGCCGAGCCTGCCGCGCTGGGCGAAGTGCTGATCGACGAGGAGATCGCGCACCAGCCCGAGGCCGGGCGCCATGCGCACGGCGCCGCGCACCTTCGCGGACTCCTCGCCCGCGCCGCCCACGAGCATCGTCTCGCTCATGACCGAGGCGCCGGCCGAGGTGCCCGCGATGGTGCCGCCGCGCCGGTACACCGCGCAGATCGCGTCGGCGAGGCGGCTGCCCCCGAGCTTGCTCGTGATCTTGAGCTGATCGCCTCCGGTGAAGAACACGCACCCTGCCCCCTCGAGCATCCCCAGCCAGCGCGCCTCGCCGGCGTCGCCGCGCTGGGCGATGTCGAGGTGGCTCACCTCGGCCGCGCCGAGCGCCCGGAAGACCCGCTCGTACTCGACCCAGAGCTCGCCGGCGACGTCGCTCGCGACCGTGGCCACCACGATCGGTCGCCCGGCGGCGCGCGCCACCACGTCGCGCAGGATCTCTCGCGCGCCCTCCTTGTCTTCGTGTCCCCCGATGAGCACCAGCGCGCCGCCCGGCCGCGCGCGCGGCCCGCCCGCCGGAGGATCCCTGTCCGGCTCCTCAACGTTCCTTTTGCTTCCGACCATCTCCGGCGCGACGGCCTCCCCGCCCTCGATGAGCGCGAGCATCAGACGGCCAGGAGCGCGTCCTCGCGGCGGCGCGAGCGGAGCCGGGTCCCGGACCGGAGCTCGGGCACCGCGTTGACCGCGACTGCCCCCATCCGGGTGAGCACCTCTTCCATCGCGGGCGCCTCCTCGGTGAACAGCACGATGACCTCGCCCGGCTCCGCGGTGGCCAGCGCGTGCTCGATGGCCTCGTGCTCGTCCAGGATGACCGCGCTCGCCTGCTCGGGCCGCACCTCCGCCACGACCCGCTGCACGAGCGCCGGGAGCTCCCCGGGCGCGCGGCCCCGACGGTCGCCGTCGTCCTTGGCGAGGATGCGGTGGAAGCCGCCCTTGGCGATCTCGCAGGCGCACGCCTCGAGCAGCGCGTTCGAGCGGTCGCCGGGCAGGCTCACGATGGCCGTGAGCCGCCGCCCCTCCCACTGGGCCGCGAGCGCGCACGTCGCCTGGAAGGCGCCGGGGTTGTGGCCGTAGTCGACGAGCACGTAGTTGTCGTCGAGCTGGTAGAGGTTCATGCGGCCGCGGTTCTTGCCGCACGCGTCGAAGGTCCGGAGGGCGCTCTGGAGGGTGTCGACCGGCACCCCCTGGGCGCGGCACGCGGCGATCGCCGCCATGGCGTTCTGGACCTGGAAGAGCGCCGCGCCCGCGAAGGTCGCCGGGATCTCCGCCGCCCCGACGATGTGCCGCTCGCGGGTGCCCTTGAGCTCCACGATGGATCCGTTCTTCAGCGCGTAGCCCGTGCCGCCCTGGGCGACGTGGGCGCGCAGGACGGCGTTCGACGGATCGAGCGCGAAGAACACGATGGTTCGCGACAGGTTCGTCATGCGGCGGTGCTGCGGGATGGCGGCGAGGAGCGGGTCCTCCGCGTTGAGCACGAGGGTCCCGCCCTCGCGCACCCGCTCGGCGACGACCATCTTGATCCAGAGGAGATCATCGACGCTCTCGATGCCGTCCTGGCCCAGGTGATCCGGCGAGATGTTGGTCATGATCGCGACGTCGGACCAGTCGTAGCCGAGCCCCCGCCGGACGATGCCACCGCGGGCCGTCTCGAGCACCGCGACATCCACGGTGGGGTCGAACAGGATCGTGCGGGCGGACCCAGCCCCCGTGGTGTCGCCCGCCTCGATGCAGCGGCCGCCGACGTAGATGCCCTCGGTGGTGGTCATTCCCACGGTGGCGCCCGTCGCCCCGAGGATGTGCCCCACCATGCGCGTGGTCGTGGTCTTGCCGTTGGTGCCCGTGATCGAGAGGATGGGAATGCGCGAGGGCGCGCCCGGCGGATAGAGCATCTCGACGATGGCGCCGCCCACGTCCCTCGGCTTCCCCTCGCTCGGGTGCTCGTGCATGCGGATGCCCGGAGCGGCGTTCAGCTCGATGATCGCGCCGCGGCCGAGGGGCTTGGCGATGTCCTCGGCCACGAGGTCGATCCCGCAGATATCGAGATCGATGGCCCGCGCCGCGCGCTCGCAGAGGTGGGCCGTGTCGGCGTGGATCTCGTCGGTGACGTCGCGCGCGGTGCCGCCGGTCGACAGGTTGACGCTCTCGCGCAGGAGGAACCGCTCGCCGCGCGCCGGCACCTCGTCGAGGGAGCGCCCCTGCTTGGCGAGGCAGGCGCGCACCACGTCGTCGACAACGATCTTCGTGAGGACGCCGTTGTGCCCGTCGGCCCGGAGCGGGTTCTCGTTCTCCAGGGCGATGAGCTCGGCCACGGTGCGCTGCCCGTCGCCCACCACGTGGGCCGGCAGCCGCTCGCTCGCCGCGACCACCCGCCCATTCACGACGAGGACACGGTAGTTGCGCCCGCTCACCATCTCCTCGACGAGGACGCGGGGGCGGTGGGCGCGGGCGATCTCGAACGCCTCGCGCACCTGCGCCTCGGTCCAGAGGTTCAGCGACACGCCCTTGCCCTGGTTGCCGTCGAGCGGCTTGACCACGACGGGCGCGCGCAGCTCGCCGAGCGCCCGGGCCGCCTCGCCCGCCGTCCTCACCACGATCCCGCGCGGCGCCGGCACCCCGGCGCGCTCGAGGAGCTCCTTGGTGAGCTGCTTGTCGCCGGCGATCTCGACGGCGACGGTGCTCGTGGTGGAGCAGGTGGTGGCCTGCACGAAGCGCCGGTGCTTCCCGTAGCCGAACACGAGGAGGCTCTCGTCGTTGAGGCGCGACCAGGGGATACCGCGCTCCTCGGCCGCCTTGACCACGGCGCGCGTGCTCGGCCCGAGCGCCGTCTCCTCGGCCACCCGCGCGGCCTCTTCGACCTTCGCGTCCACGTCGAACGGCTCGCCCTCGAGCACGGCGGCGACGAGCTCGAAGGCCGCCTCGAGCAGGAGCCGCATGGCGGCCTCGTTCTCGAACTCGACGACGACGTCGTAGAGCCCGGGCGCCCCGGCGTAGACCGTCTTGCCGTAGGTCACGCCGATGCCCGCCGGCGCGCTCAGCTCCAGCGCGACGTGCTCGATGATGTGGCCCCAGTAGGTGCCTTCCCGGAGCCGCTCGACGAAGCCGCCCGGCTTGCCGCGCGAGCAGTGGTGCTCGCCGAGGCCCGGCAGGAGGGCGAGCAGCCGGTCGACGAAGCCGGGCACCTCGGCGCTGCTCGTATCGGCGAGGTCCTCGAGATCGAGGGTCATGCGGAGGACTGGCCAGCTGGCGAACACGTTCGGCCCGTGGAGCGTGCGGATGGCGATGATGCGCATGGGTCTAGCTCGGCTGTGTGGGTGTCAGTCAGCAGCGATGATCGGTCTTCTCTCGAGCAGATCGAAGCTCCGTCCGTGAGGGAGCGAGTGCAGGGTGACCCCGGAGAGCGTGATGCAGCCTCCCGGTCCGGTGTCCACGGCGTCGTTGAAGGAGGCGCAGCCGGCGTCGACGATGGTGACGGCGCCGCTCCCGATCACGGAGGCGCGGTGTCCCTCGACGGCGATTGCGGTGTCCTCGTCGATGCCGACGCCGAGGTAGTGGGGGAACAGCCCGATGACGGAGAGGAGCCGGCCGATGCGGCCGCGCTGGGCGAAGTGCTGATCGATGATGACGCCGGGCAGGAGCTCGAGGCCCGGGCCGGTGCGCACCGCGCCCGCCCGCGGGGAGCGGGTCTCGCCCTCGACGATCATCGTCGACGACATGACCGCGGCGCCGGCGCTCGTGCCCCCGACGACCATCCCCTCCGCGCAGCGCCGGTGGAGCATCGTGTCGACCCCGGTGCCACCGAGTCGGTTCATGATCCGGAGCTGATCGCCGCCCGTGAAGAAGGTGCCGGTCGCCCGCTCGATCTGCCGCATGGCCGCCTCGTCGCGCGCGTCGTCGCGGGCAGCGATGGTGAGCACGGTGACCTCCGACGCCCCGAGTTGCTGGAAGATGTGCTGGTAGAGCTCGCCGACCACCTCGGGCGTCTCGCTGGCCGAGGGGATGATCACGATGCAGGCGCCCTGACCGCCCGCGAGGCGCACGAACTCGCGCAAGATGGCGCGCTCCCCCTCCTTGTCCTCGGCGCCGCCGATGGCCAACAGGCGCGGAAAGCTCGTCGCGGGGACCATGTCCAGGAGCTCATCCGTCCTCGCAACCCCTGGGCCAGGCAGACGATGCCTCGTTTCGCGCGTGTTTCGATGAGGTGGCTCGATCTGCACCATGGCAAATTGCCACAGGGTGGTCGTTTGCCCCTCTCCGCTTCAGCTGAGGCTGGCGCTCTGGTCGGCGGCTGCGTGAAGCGTCTTGGCGGGCGGGGATTGGATGAGCCCGTCAGCCTCGGCTCGACGGCGGGGCTCGGTCCGGCCGGTCGGGCGCGCTCGCGGTGTGCGCGCGTCATCGACCGCTCGTCAGGGTCCAGCTGCTTCGCAAAAGCGCTTTCCAGGTGCGTGCTCGTCGCCAGCGTCCCGGATGAGGAGAGAGATAGAGAGAGATGAACCATAGAGGCACAGACGGCACAGATGAATGAAACCTGGAGAAGGGGAGACAGATGACTCTTTCATGGCGCCGCGACGGAGGTCGCGATGGAGGCACGCAGGGGTACCGCCGACGTGCCTCACCGCCGGCGAGCTTGGGTCAGGCGGAGCGGCCGACCACGTGGCACATGAGCTTGCGACGACCATCGACAGCTCCCGGACGGCACGGGATGTGCTGCGCCGCCCGGTGCCGCGCCATTCGGATGAGGTCGGCGCGATGAGGCCGCGGAGGCCGAGCGCATCTCCCTCGATCTAACCAAACGAAACCATTCACGAATGCCATGATCGCCGCTCCCGCCGGCGCGGTCCGCACAGCGCGCGCTGGTACCGCTTTTCCACGCAGGGCGGTGCGCGACAGGCGCTTCTTTCGTCGTAGCGGATCGGATAGAATGTCATGCCAGCATGACAACCGAACGTTCTTCGCCGCCGCAAGCGGCGGCGGGTGATGAAGGCCCTGGGGACGTCGCCGTCGCTGCGGACGGTGTACCTGTGGCGCAAGGCGAGGTGCTCGCCGGCAAGTACCGCATCGAGAGAGTCCTGGGCCGCGGCGGTATGGGCGTGGTTGTCGCGGCCGAGCAGCTCCAGCTCGGGCGACGTGTCGCGATCAAGTTCTTGCTCAGCCAAGCCCGGGCCGAGCAGCTGGCGCGCTTTCGCCGGGAGGCCCGGGCGGTCGCGCGGCTCAGCAGCCATCACGTCGCACGGGTGGTGGACGTGGACCAGCTCCCGACGGGGACCCCCTACATGGTCATGGAGTACCTCGATGGATCGGATCTATCCGACCTGCTCAAGAAGCGCGGGCAGCTCGGCATCGTCGAGGTGATCGACTACGTGCTTCAGGCCGCCGAGGCGATCGCGGAAGCCCACGCGAACGGCATCATCCATCGCGATCTCAAGCCAGCCAACCTGTTCATATCGACGAGCGCCGACGGAAGCCCGATCATCAAGGTGCTCGACTTCGGCATTTCCAAGGAGGTTCCCAGCGCGGTGGGGACAGGACCGGACATGGGGCTCACGAGCACGACCACGATCCTGGGGTCGCCGCTTTACATGTCGCCCGAGCAGTTTCGTTCGACACGAACGGTCGACCATCGGACCGATATCTGGTCGCTTGGGGCCATCATCTATCAGCTGCTCTCCGGGCGCGTCCCGTTCGCCGCCAGCACGCTCCCCCAGCTGGTGTTGATGCTCATCAGCACCGAGATGCCGCCCTTGCTCTCGGCCTTCCGGAGCGACGTGCCCGCGGCGCTCGAGGCCGCCATTCTTCAGTGTTTGGAGAGGGATCCAGCGCTGCGCTTCCAGAACGTCGCTGAGCTCGCGGCGGCGATTGCGCCCTACGGGTCTGCTTCCGCGCTCGCTTCCGCCGAGCGGATTGCGCGCACGCTCGGTGCGCCCGCAGCGCCGCCGGTCGCCACGCCGACACCGTCGGACGGTCCGCCCGGGGCCGCTCCCCTCTCGCCGTCGGCGAGGTTGACGTTCGCGCGGGAGATTGCTCATGACGTACCGCGATGGTTGAGGGCGCTCGTCGCGTTCTCCGCAGCGGCTGGGGTCGCGATCGTCGTCACTTTGATGAGGACCGTCCCAATGCAGAGCGAGGCGCCTGCTCCTCCGGCTGCGTCGGTTGCTGCGGCTGCTGCTCCGGCTCCGACCGGCGACGAGCAGATCCCCGCTCCGCAGTCCATTCCCTCTCTGCCGCCGATGCGGGAGCCGATTCGGGAGGCGCTTCCCGCAGACCCCGCGCCGTCCGCGTCGGCAACCTCCGCGGCGGCCACTGGCGCGGCGTTCAAGCGCCCCGCCGCCAAGAACCCAAGCGGACCTGGTACGTCTCAGCCTAAACCTGACGAACTCGCGCCGGGTGAATCGACCGCGCAAGAGCGAACGGACTCCGGAGCCGCGAAAGGTGGGCTCGTCCACATGATCGTGCATTGATGGGGACGATGTCACGCTGATGATCCTAGCGATGTCGCAACTGCAAGAACACGAGAACGAGGCCGGCGTTCAACATGGCACGGATTTCCGCAAAGAAGCCACCCCTCGCAATGCTTGCTCTCATGACGCTCTGCCTGCAACCGAGCGTGACGGCGGCGCAGCACCAGGCACCCCCGCCTAGAGCGCCGAACATGTTGAAAACCATCTAATTCCAATGGTTTACGCCGCCTCCTGCATCAGCCGCTGGGCCGCTTCGAGGTTTTGGATCGCCGCTGCGCGGCGGAGGTCGAACAGGTTTCTCCTGGCGCCGATGTAGCGCGCGCTGTGTCCTTTCCGCGCTGCGATGTGGGCGAGCGCATGCTCCACAGCTGTCCGCTGCCGGAGCACCTCGCGCCCCGGCCCGGTCTGCTGCAGCTTCCGGAACTTGCGCTGCAGGGCTTCGTCCTTGGCGATCGATACCGTCCGACCTCGTCCGGAAGCGGCCTGGGTGCACTTAGCTCGCAGAGGGCACGCGCCGCACTCCTCAGGATCAAACTCGACCGTGTCGCCCGGTTCGAATACCTCGACCTGTCCTGCCGGACACGTGATCGTCTTGGCGCGCAGGTCGATCTTGAAGTCGCGCTTGCTGAACAAACCGGGGCTGCGAGCCCGCTGGCCCCAAGGTTTCGAGAACACCTGGCCGCCCGCGCGGAGCACGTCGTCAACGACCGGGCTGTTCACGTAGGCGCGATCGATGTGAAGCTCGACCAGACGTAGCCCCTGATGCTGGACGTCCTCGGCGAGCGG
Organism: Sorangium sp. So ce836; assembly: GCF_028553905.1. Taxonomy (NCBI): domain Bacteria; kingdom Pseudomonadati; phylum Myxococcota; order Polyangiales; family Polyangiaceae; genus Sorangium; species Sorangium sp. So ce836. The sequence continues at coordinate 11,503,683 of NZ_CP102233.1, forward strand.
CGCGGCGCCCTCTTCTTCAGGCCGATTCGCTGGTGTGACGGCGCAGGCGACGATGACGGGAAGGTCAAGGTCGCGTGCGATGTGTTCCTTGTAGCCGTCGAACCGCTTCGAGCGGCTTTTGCGGCCGTGGCGCATCTCGACATCCTCAATGGAGACACGGCGGTCGGGCGCAACGCCTTGCCGGATGCGAATCGTGCCATCCTCGGCTGTTTCCAGGTCCTGGTTTCGAACCTGTGTGAGCGCATCAAGATAGGTGCGAAGTGGCTGCTCGACGACGTCGTCCAGATGCCGGTCCACCCACTGCTGCAGCGACGAGACCTGCCGCTCCAGGATCTGGACCGCCGCCGCTTTCTGCTTCGGGTCGCTCCAGTCGAGGTCGAGCCCGGCCTTGATGCTGGGCGCCAGAAGCAGCGGGATGCCCGCCTTGCGGCAGATCTCCTCGGCAGGACGCCCGGTGATCTTCGACACGACGCCGACGATGCTGCGCGCAGCATGGCCGAGCAGGTTGATCGTGTCCTCAACCCGCCCGGCCCCCGCTAAAGGGCGGCTGTCGATGGCCACGCGCAGCGCTTTGGACACCGCACGCCTCTCGCCCTCCGTCATCGCGCCGGACCGAACGAGCGCCACGGTCCGCTCCAGCAGCACTCGGTCCATCTCGTGCGCTACCATCCGCTCCCGGAACGCCTGCAGCGCGCCCTGCGAGAACGGAGGCGTGGCCGCACCCAGACAGCCGAGCACCATCTGCCAGCGCAGGTCGACGACGGACAGCTCCACCGCCTCGGCATCGGATGCGCCGACGTAGCCCTGGAGCAGCGTGACCATGCACATCAGCGCCGGCGGATGCGGCGGCTCGCCTGCCCCCGTCATCCGGTACATGCCCTCCAGCTGCTCCTGGAACGTCTCATCAAACAGCTCGTGCCGGTGCAGCCTGAGAAAGCCGAACAGGGCTCTCACGCGTGTCAGCCGCTTCATCAGCGACTGCTCCTGCCGCGACAGCTCCACCGGCGGCGACCATCGTTCCATCCGTGAACCTCCGGCCGCGGACGAGATCATGGCCCGGCGAGACGGTCGAGCCTTCCATCGAAGCGCCGGGGATTGTCACAAAATCAACCTGATCGGTGCTCTAGGCCGACCACGGCGGCGGCGCCTCAGGGCGCGACGGTCGCCCCCCCACCGCTTGCCAGCAGCCTCACCGGGTCCGCCAAGGTCGAGTATGAAGCCGGCAAGACCCTTTACCAGCTGAAGGACTACGCGAACGCACGGATCAAGTTCGAGCGGGCGTACGATCTGTCGAGCGATCCGCGCTTGCTCTGGAACATCGCGATATGCGAGCGGGACCTCGCTCGCTACAAGCGCGTGCTCCTCTTGATGAGGCAGATCCGCGCGAGCCAGAACGCGCTCTTGAACGAGCAGGATCGCGAGCAGGCCCGCAGCGTCGAGGCGGATGCGCAGAAGTACGTGGACCGCGTGCGCATCGAGACGCGGGAGCCTGGAGCGACGGTGTTCATCGACGACGAGCTGGTTGGGACGACACCGCTCCAGGAGCCGGCGCTGGTCGACATGGGCATGCGCAGGATTCGCATCAGCAAGCCGGGCTTCAAGGAGCACATCCACACACAGCGGTTCGAGGGCGGCGCGGACGTGAGCCTGATGGTTCGACTCGAGAAGGAGTACCATCGAGGCCGGCTCATCGTGCGAGCGGGCCCCAACGACCTCATCGCGCTCGACGGCAAGGTGCTGGGCAAGGCCATGTGGGAAGGTTGGCTGCCGAGCGGGGGACACACGCTCCGGATCACGGCGCCTGGGTTCATCGCGCACCAGTCGGAGGTGCTGTTCAAGGATGCTCAGACGCGAAACATCACGGTGAAGCTGGACGCGTCGCAGGCGTCGGGGCCTCCCGCATGGCTCTGGACTCTCGGCGGGGTCGCGCTCGCAGGGACGGCCGTGCTCGGCGCGGCCCTGATATTCGAGCGCGAGCCTGCGGTGATGGGAAGCATCCCACCGGGGACGGTGCAGCTCTCGTTCGGGGGTGTGCGATGAGGCGGCGTTCGTATCTGACCTATGTACAAGAGGCGCTCGTGTGCTTGGTGGCGGCGGGCGCGTCCTCGTGCCTCGCGCCGGGCGAGCTGATCATCGACATCAGCACGGATCTGGCCATCCCGAAGGACATCGACAGGTTGGACGTCGAGATCAAGAGCGGCGTCGAGACCGTACACCACGAGTTGTACCTTCTCGACCCTGCAGAGGAGGGCTCCCTGCGCCTTCCGGCGACCATCGGCGTCCTCCCGCCGTCCGGCGAGCACCGCAATGTGCAAATTCACGTCAAGGCACTCAAGGGGGAAGAGCTACGGGTAAGGCTCGACCCGGTGGTCCGGCAGGTCCGGGACAATCTGGTGACTCGCGCGCATATCGATGTATCCATTCTCTGCTACGAAGACACATCCGACAAGTGCGATCCGGAGAAGAAGAACAATAAGACATGCAATGGGTACGGGGAATGCGTACCCATGAGCGCGGACGAGCCCGTGCTGGCTCAGGAGATCTACCCGAACGACGGTCTCTTTCTGGACGACTGCCTGGCCCCAGCGAAGTGCTTTCAGCAGGCGAAGTTTGCACCGGTGTATCTCTTCGAGAATGAGTGCAGGGTCAAACTAAACAAAGAGATCGGCGCCACAATCCACGACATAAACCTGGCGTTTCTCACCAGAGGACAAGGATTTTGCCCAAGCGATCTATGCTATATCCCCATGGACGCGGAGATCGTTGTCAGGGTCAACGACGACGACGAGGACGACGACGGACGCAATGACGATTCGGTCACTTTGAAATTCGGGGTGTGCAGGCAGGTGATGTCCGGCGAGCTGCTCGGCATTGTTCAGGCGCCTGTGACCGAACAATGCCCGAGGAAGACGCGAGCGGTCAACTCAACGGCGCCGTGGTCGTCCGTCACGGCATGCAGTGTTCCGGTACAGACGGTTGCGTCGAGCCCATGGATTGAGACGAACCCTCTCGACTCGCCAAGGTGGCTGCATACCGCGACGCGGCTCGACAATGGCGACGTCCTTGTCGTTGGTGGATTCAAAGAGTCTTCCCCCGAAGCGAACCCCAAAACGACTGAACTGCTAGAGGTCTTCAAGCGGGGTAAAAAGAGTGGTTCCAACACGAACCCGACAACATGGATCGCGGCTACCTGGGTCGAGCGGGGCACACGGCGACGCTTGTCAATGGTCAAGTCCTCTTGGCCGGCGGCCATACTGGACACGAACCGCTGAACGACGCTCTGCTGCTCGACAATGACTTTCATGTCGTTAGCTCCTTCGAGAACGCACTGAACCCACCGCGCTACATGCATACCGCCTCTGATGTAGGAAGTGGCGCAGTGGTCATCGCCGGCGGGTTCGCCGACGACTATGGAGAAGTAACCGACGCAATCGACGTGTTTCTCGAAGGAAGCTTCGATAGTTCACTGGCGGGGCAGCCGAACCTGAACACCCCTCGGGCGGGTCACACGGCGACGGTGCTCGGCGATGGCAGGGTGCTGATCGCAGGAGGGCAGAGCAGCAAATCTGTGCTGAACACCTCCGAGATCATATCATTCGTTCGATCAGCGAACCACCAAAACGAAGGTTCGGTTTTGGTTGAAGCAGCACCTTCTCTCAACCATGAGCGAGCCTTCCACACCGCCGTAAGATTGAAGGACGGCAGAGTGCTCGTCATGGGCGGGCAGACGCTTCAAAACAGAGGCCTCTATGTACATTACAGCATAGATGATCTAAAAGAATCCATCCTCGACTCGATCGAGATCTTCGATCCACAGAATGGCTGGGAGCCGCAAAAGAGCAAGCTGCAGATCGCGCGCTCCCTTCATACCGCGACATTGCTCGAAAATGGTCAGGTGCTCGTAACGGGAGGATTCACCCCACAAGGAACGAGCGCACCTGCCGAGATCTACGATCCCGACAAGGGCACAGGATACATCATCATGACGCCTCATTCGCTGGCAGGCCAGACGGCCACGCTGCTCGAGGAGGAGGAGGAGAAGGAGAACCGTGTCCTGCTGGTTGGCGGAGGCTCAGTCGATTTGATTGGCACCCCGCGTCTCGAGTTGGCAGCGAATTCGATGATCTATGCACCCTGCGATGCAACGACCTCTGGTCAGAACCGCGGGTGCGGCGAGGGCGGCGGCGATATCGTGCCGGGACCGGCAGAACCGCCCGGACACAACCCCGCCGCCGCGAGCGCGGTCGAGTTCCAGGGCGGCGGTTGCGTGAAATCCCCCGGCGTCACGCAGGACGGGTGCGGGACGTCGCCGTCGGCCGGCGGCTCGCCATGGGCGCTCCTGCTGATGCTCCTCGCGGCCAGGCGCTCAGCCGGGAGGCGAGCGCCGTCGCGCTGCAGCTAGGCACGGCAGCTGGCCTTCACCCCACCAGCTTCACCTCATGCTCCAACCCACCTCACCTACTGGTACGGATCCTCGCCGCTGTCTGGAGCCTGCTCCGTCACGGGGCAACCACGTTTCGCCGCGTCGCCCTTGAGCGGCTCGCCCTTCTCGTCGGGGCACGCGTCCTCTGCATCGGAGATCCCGTCGCCGTCTCGGTCCAGGCTGGGTAGCTCCAAAGGGCAGCCGTTCTTCGTCTTGTCCTCGCTCTTCACGCCCCACGCGTCGGGACACGCGTCGTCCAGATCGTCCACGCCGTCCTCATCGAGATCCCACCGCGGGCAGCCGTGTCTCTTCGGGTCGTCGCTCCGTGGACCGAACGCGTACGGGCACGCGTCTGCCGTGTCGAGGATGCCGTCCTCATCCGGGTCCTGAGCGCGCCTGGGCTGCGGAGCAACTGCCGGCGACCAGCTGACGCTGCCGATGAAGCGAAAGGCCGGGTTCCCGATCGCCGTGGTGAGGCCGGGCCCGGCCGCGACACCAAGCAGGACGTCGTTGTAGACCCGCCCCCTCGCGCCGAGGAGCAGCTCGGCGCCCGTGCTGAACAGGTCGAGCGGGATCCTTCGCTGCTCCGTCACGTGAAAAGCACCTTGTTGCAACAACGTTGACGTAAAGAGCTCCGCCCCCACGTGCAGCCGGCTGTCGAGCAACAGGACCCCGATCCCGCCGCCGGTCGTGAGAGACGCAGGATTGGAGGAGGCGCGCGCGACCATGCCGAGCCCCGCGCTCCACATCACCCGGCGCACGCGGCCGCCCACCAGCAGGCTCGGAGACAGCCGCACCGCGCCCTCTCCGACGTACGAGTTGGATGGCCCAGTCGGGAAGTGGGCAGAGACGCCGATACCGAGCTGGAACACGTCCTGATCCTCGCCGATCAGACGAACCCGCGCCCCGAGGCGCAGGTCGCCTGCTTGCGCCGTCCGAGGGGAGCTGAACGTCGTGCTTCCCACGGAGGGGCTATCGCCGTCCTGGCTGACGGCGATGGGCATGAGCAGCGAGACCAGCAGGCGATCCCACAGCGCGAGCGAGCCGGCGAGGTGCAGGAACGTCTGTGAGCCGACGACGTCCCCCGACACAGAGTGCGAGGAGAGCGAGAGAGGGCTCCTCGAATGGTCGAGCATCAGAACGCCCCGCGGCACGAGGTGCCCTCCAATGGTCGGAGAAGCCACGCCGAAGAACGCATCTCCGGGTGGCGTCGGATCGAGCTGGTTCAAGGCGATGCTGCCGCTCGGGGGTACGGCGTGCGCTGCCGCGGAGGACAGCAGCGCGCCCGCGGCGACGACCGAAAACACGGCCAGGCGCTTCATCCCCCGCAGATTACCAGGTCGCTCTTTGCAGGTCACCACCGCGGCAGCAGCGCTTGCCGCAGCAGGGATATATCGACGACCGCGACTCCGAAGGACGAGCACGCGACCATCGCATGACGGCATCATGAGCGCCTCTCCTCGCGCGACCTCGCGCGCCGCCGCCAACCCGCCTCACCCCGGCGTGCGCTTGGCGCGGCGGAGCTCCGCGGCCGCGCCCTTCCCCTCCTCGGGCTGGCAGGTCGGACAGTAGATCGCGTCGTAGCCGTGGAGGCTCGCGCGGCGGAGCTTGTCGCCGCAGCGCGGGCACGGCTGGCCCGGGCGCCCGCGGACCTTGAGGAAGTCGCGGAGCTTCTCGTCGAGCGCCGGCGCCCGCCGGGCGATGGTCCGGGTCGCGTCGCCGAGGACACGGGCGATCGCCGCGTGCAGGCGATCGAGCTCCGCCTCGGAGAGGCCCTTGACCGTGGCCTTCGGGTGGATCTGCGCCTCGAAGAGCACCTCGTCGGCGTACGCGTTCCCCAGGGAGTCGAGCGCCGCCTTGTCCATCAGGAAGTCCTTGACCAGGCCGCGCCGCCCGCACGCGGCCGTGCGGAACGCGTCCTGCGTGAACACCTGCGGATCGAGGACGTCGAGGCCCACGCGCTCGAGCCCGGGGATCTTGTCGAACTCGCCCCGCGCGAGCACGTAGATCTTGCTCATCTGCACCTCGTCGCGGACCCTGAGCTCGCGCCCGTCCTTCAGGGCCAGCGAGAACGCGAGATCGGTCGGGATCCGCGTCTCTCCGGGCAGCGTGATCGAGAATCGCCCGGCCAGCATCGGGGCGACCACGAGATCGAGCGCCCGCGCCCCGGCGAGCTCGAAGACCACGGCGTGCGCCCGCCGCGCCACGCGCCGGATCTCCGCGCCCGGCAGGAGCGCGTCGAGGCGCTCCGGGAGCAGGACGCGCAGCACCACCGGACTGTCGGCCCGGGCCGCGGCCACGGTCGCGCCCGCGAGCTCGCGCGCGAGGATCGGGACGACGTACTCCAGGTCGGGTCGCTCCGGCACGAGCCCAGGATACCCATCTCGCCGCGGAGATCGCGCGCGACCTCGGGCCTGGCGGAAAGAAATGAGGCGGCGAGCGGCTCAGGCGCTGATCCGCGGAGCCTGCTCGCCGCGCGCGGCCTCCCGCCCCTCGCCCTCCTCCGCCTGCCGATCGCCGTGGGCCGCGAGATCCCGGCCGCGCGCGAGCGCGTACACGGCGCGGATCCGCGCCGCCGCGAGGGCAGGCCCCGGCTCCGGGTTCAGGAGCACGGCGCCGTCGTCGAGCTCCAGCGCCATCGGGATCACGCCCCGAGGCTCGAGCGCCGCCCGGAGCTCCTCGAAGGCGATCGCGCCGTTCGCCCGCTCCCCGCGGCCGGACGGCGGCGCCTCGACGCGCACGAGGTCCTGCCCGCCCTCGCCGAGGAGCTCATCGTAAAGGGTCGTTACTCCCGGCACGAAGGCGCTGTGGACCATGAAATAGTTCTTGATGCGCTCGGTGCTGACGAGGCTGAGCCGCAGCCGATCGGGCCCGGCGAAGCCGCACTTGCCGGCGTCGAGGAGGCTCCGGACGTGCTCGCCCTTGGCCACCGAGGAGAACTCCGCGAGCACGTGCAGCCGCGCGCCGTGCGCGAGCTCGCCGCTCTCCAGCGCCCGCGCGAAGCGGATGAGCCGCATCGCCGTGCGCGCGTCGCGGTCGAGCCCCTCGGGCTCGCTCAGGAACACCGCGGCGGAGGCCGGCGCCCCGCGCGCCGCGCAGCGCACCGCGAGCGACGCGAGGTCGTGCCCGTGCTGCGTGTGCACCGTGGCGCTGCCGCCGCGCGGAAGCGCGAGCTTGGCCCCGTCCTGGCCCGGCGGCGCGCCGTCCGGCGCGGGCGTGACGCCGAGCGAGGCGAGCCGATCGGCGAGCGGCATCCGCTCGTCGCCGCGCTCGCCGAGGACCAGCGTCACCTCGATCCCCGGGACGAACTGCGCGAGCGCGTGCAAGAGCGACGGCAGCGCGGGGCTGTACCCGACGATCAGCACCCGATCGAGGCGGCTGCGGCGCTGCGAGAGCGTCGCAGCCCACGCCCGCGTCGCCCCCGCGCCGTCCGTCGGCCCTGCGTCGTTCGCCGCCGCCCCCGCGCCGTCCGCGCGCGCCCCCGCGCCGTTCGCCGCCTCGGCGGGCGCGATCCCCCGGCCCATCAGCAGCTCTCGCCCGTAGCGCCGGAGCGGCGCGTAGGTGGCCGACACGCCGATGAGCCCCCGGAGCCGCCGCGCCGGCACCCGGCCGGCCCGCGCGCCGAGCGCCCACGCCGGCGACCCCTCGGGCGGGTCGAGCAGCGGGTTCAGCCACTGCACGAGCCCCTCCGTCGACACGAGCTCGCCCGCGCGGCGCTCCGGCGCCGCGTCGCCGAGGAAGACGCCGGCGAGGATGACGTTGCTCTGGCAGGCCGCGCGCGCCATGCGCGAGAACGAGATCTCGCCGCCCGGCCCCTCGCCGAGCGCGGCGACGGTCCGGACCGCCTCCTCGCCGAGGAAGATGTGCGTGTAGAACTCCGACCCATCGGCGGTCATGAGGTCGGTGTAGAGCGCCTCCACGCCCGGCGTGATCAGGTGCTGGCACAGGAAGAAGCCGAGGAACCGCTGCATGTCGAGCGGATAGGTCCCCGGCCCGCCCACCGCCTGGAGGAGATCGCGGTTCTTGCTCTCCTGCACCTCGACGAACACGTGGCCGCGCCGGTTCTGCGTCCGGAACGAGGAGAGGGCCATCGCCGTCACGGCGTCCGCGTCGGGACCGGCGTCGGGCCGCGCGAGGATCAGCGCCCGCTTCGCGCCGGTGGCGCCGACGAGCTCGAGCGCCTCGGGCTGCGCGCTGTCCCCCTTGCGGTAGGCCACCCAGCGCATCCTCGGCGCGTAGAGGTACGCCGGCGGGTCGTCCTCCGTGCCGAGGAGCGCCATCCGCGGCAGCGCGTGCCGGGTCGGCGGCGGACCGCGGCGGACGAGCCACACCCAGAGCTCCGAGAGCCGGATGCTGCGCAGCGCCCGGTGGCGCTCGTACAGCCGGACGAACTCCTGCACCAGCATCTCCGCCTCGTGGACCGGCCCGATCACGAGCGCGTGCCCGGCGTAGCCGACCGGCCGCCGCCGCGCCGCGCGCACGACCTGATCGACCACGTTGGCGCCGATGCCGATGATGAACGACGTGATGAAGACGCCCACCACCGTGAGGCCGAGCGACAGGACCGCGACGACGGGGTGCACGTGGAGGTTCGCGACGAGGTTGTCGGCGCTCTCCAGCTGCCGGAAGGACCACCAGATCCGGTCGAAGAACGTGGTGTCGGGGACCGGGCCGCGGCCGTCGTAGTCGTGGGAGATCGCGAGGTGGCTGAGCAGCACGGAGGCGCCGAACGCGAGCCCCCAGACGGCCAGCGTGACGAGCCCGAACTGCTCGAGCAGCTCGCGCCGGGTCATGATCGCGTAGAGGTCGATCGCGATCTCGCGCGTGAAGCGCAGGAGCAAGAAGAGCCGCGAGAGCCGCAGCACCGGCAGGGCGTGGGCCGCGTGCGCGTCGAGGAGCCGCTCGAGCGGCAGGAAGCTGAGCCAGGCGATGACGTCGAAGGCGAAGAGCAGGACGTCGAGGCGCGATCGCTCGCGCCCGCGCTGCCGCAGGAGGACGGCCCGGAGGAGGAGCTCGACGCCGAAGATCCCCAGGAAGTACGGGCGGAGCTCGTCTTCGAGGCCCGGGACGGGCAGGACCGAGACGAGGATCAGGAGCGAGAGCGCGGCCTTGACGGGGCGGGTCTCGAGCCCGCCGGCGAGGCGGAGGAGCAGGGGCTGGCGGGGCGCCATGGGCGCGAGGATAGAGGAAAGGCGCCCTCGCGCGGCCGCTCAGGGCGCCGCGCTGCCCGGACCGGCGTTGGCGTGCTCGTAGAAGCGGTTCGCGGGGTAGGTGCCCGCCGTGGAGCTGTAGGGGCGATCGACGGTCGAGGCGTGCCAGGGAGCCTCCGCGCGGATGTGGGGGCCGAGGGTCGAGTTTCGGAGGATCGCGTGGCCGTTCGGATAGACGCCGCTCGCGACGCTCGCGGCGTACGTCGCGAGGTCGTTCTGCCCCTCGTCCCAGGCCCGGCCGAGGTAGACGAGCCCGGCCGGCGTGCCGGCCTCGGCGGTCAGCTCGCTGTCGATGATGAGGATGCCGTGGTCGTTGCGGGCATCCGTGCTGGGAGCGACGATGTACCCGCCCTTGTTGCCCTGCCGCGCGGTCAGGTACCTGATCGTGCAGCCGTCGAGCACGAAGGTGCCGCGTCCGAAGATGAAGTCCACGTCGCCCTCCACGTGGCAGCCCTTGAAGTACGCGCGCGACACCGTCCCTGCGTTCGGCGTCTTGACGTAGAGCGTGTCTTGATTGCCGAGCAGGCGCACGTTCTCGAAGATCAGCCGGTCGGCCTGCGTCATCAGCGCGACGGCCTGCGTGCCGCCGGAGACGGCGCGCTCGTCGGTGTCGTTCGCGATGGTGAGGTTCTTGGCCCGAAAATCGTCGGCGTAGGCGGCGAAGGTCGCGCTGCCGCTGGTCCCGTAGGTCGTCCCGCTCAGGTTCGGGTTGCAGGGATTGGCGGGCGAGCCCGCCCGCTTGGTCTTGCCGTTGTAGTTGTCGTACGCGATGACCGTCCGGCTGGCGTCGGAGCTCTTGCCGTACAGCGTGATCGGCGGGGCCGACGCCGGCACACAGACCACCTCGCGGTAAGCGCCGGCCGCGACCTCGATGTAGATGCGGCTCGTCCCGCCGGCGGCCACCGCCGCGTCGATCGCGGACTGCACCGTCCTGTGGGTGCCCCCGCTCGCGGCGACCGTGTACCTGGGCGTGAAGCCGCCGACGTCGCCGGCGCCCGCGGTGGGATCCCAGCGGTCGGTCACGAGACCCGACGCGAGGTCGCCGGCCTTCTCGAGGTGCTTCAGGACGGTATGGCTCGCCGCCTGCGCGCTCGTGAGCTGCGGTCGGGTCGCGGTGCTTGGCGCGGAGCCGCCTGCGCCCGAGCCGCCCGCGCCGGCGCCGCCCGCGCCGGCGCCGCCCGCGCCGGAGCCGCCCGCGCCGGAGCCGCCCGCGCCGGAGCCACCCGCGCCAGAGCCGCCCGCGCCCGAGCCGCCCGATCCGGTCATGTCGCCCGTGGAGCTGCTCACGGGGCCAGCGCCCCCGTCCGACGAGCCGCCAGCGCCGGTGGCTCCGCCGGAGGACGAGCTGCTGGAGGCGCCCGGAGTGGCTGGACCTCCACCCGAGGAAGATGCGTCTGCCGGGCCCCCGCCGCCCGAATCGTCGCCGCCGCACGCGGAGAGGCCGAGCGCGACGAGCACGAGAGGGAGCGAGAGCATCCGACGGGAATTGCCGGTCATGTCCACCGTTCGACCTTGCCTTTGCCGAGGTTGAGAGGAGCTCTGAGGTTGAGAGGAGCTCTGGCGCTGCAAGACACACACCACGCGGCGCTACGCCGCGCGGGCCCGCCCGCCGTGTCCACTCCGGGTTGACACAGTTTACAGCCGCGCGTGACAGCGCCGCCGGCGCGAGTCGCGGCGCGTCTCATGTCCGCGGCGGCGCCCAGCGGCGCACGGTTGGACGGCCGAAGGCGTAGAGGGCGTCGAGCGTGCGGCGCGGAGGCTCGCGGAGGTAGGTCGCGCGGTGAATGGACCACGCGTGAAAGACGCACGCATCCCCGGTGCGCAGGGCGACGCGCACGGCGTTCGGCATGTCCGGCGTGGTCCGATCGGCGCCGCGCCGGATCCGGAGCTCGTGCGGGGTGTCCCAGCGGGCGTGGGAGCCGGGGACGATCTCGAGCCGGTCGTCGTCTTCGAGCGCCACCCGGAAGTGCACCGATGTCGTCGTCGCGACGACTGCGCGCTCGATCTCCGGATCGGGCTGGCCGAGCTGGCTATCTCGATGCCAGTCCCCGTCCCAGTCGCGCCTGGTCTGCTCGTGGTAGTAGTGTGCGTCCTTCAGGCGCGGCGTGTCTCCCTCCTTCGGACGCGCGAGACCGGAGAGCAGCTCGCAGACGCGCGGGGAGCCGACGAACGCGGCGATGAGCTCAAGCGCGCGCGGGTCGTCCTGGAAGCCGACGATGCCGTCGGTGAGGAGCGAGATCCTCGGGGTCGAGTGACCCGTCTCCTGGGAGAGCGCTCGTGTGCGAAGGAGCGCGGCGTCGCACGCGCGACGGAGCTCGGCGCGGCCCTCGGCGTCGAGGAAGGCGGGCACGACGAAGAAGCCGCGCGCGCGGAAGGCGTCCACTCGATCTCTCGTTGACGTGTTCATCATGACCTCGCGGCGATCGAGCTCGCGAAGATCACTCAATGGACGGTCCGAGGCCCACGCATCGCCAGCGCGACGAGGGGGTCGTGGGGAAACGGCCGCGGACGATGGGAGCTCGAGACGACGAGGCACGCGAGCCGCCCCGCGATCTCGAACGTCGCGAGCGCGGCCGGCGCGCCGAAGTACTCGATCGGCACGAGATCGACGCCGCGCGCGGGCGCCGGCGCGGAGCGCTCGTCGAGGATCCGCGCGAGGGCCCTCTGGTAGCTCTCGCCGGTCCTGGCCATCCTGGCCCGAACGTCCGCGCGCAGCTTCTTGTGGTGGTGACGGTTCCCCATCGGGCCTGTCCAGGTGATCTGCCGAGATCGATCCTTGTCGGCCGGCACCGACGGAAGAGCGGCAGCATCACGAGCCAGGACCCCGAAGGGCAGCGCCCTCTTCGCGCCTCGCGCGAGCCGTGCCGGCGGCAGGCGAGGAGCCGGGCTCGGAGCAGCCCGATAGGCGCAGTATTCGCCGGACCGAGGCCGCTGTCAATGCACGTCAGAGGCTCACGCCGATGCCCGCCCGGAGCCGCGCGGCCAACGAAGGGGCCATCTCGGCCTCCTCGCTGCCCACGCGTCGCTGCTTGAGGACGTACGTCTGTGCTCCCCCTTCGAGGTGGAGGTAAAGCCCTCGGACGAGGTCGACGGTGACGCCGGCGCCGGCGCCGAAGGCGCCTGCGAGGCCGCGGCGTTCGGGCGCGCGCCCGAACGTCTCGAAGCGCTGCCTCATGACGGCGAGGCCGAGATCCACGCCGACGCAGAGGGTGATCACGGGGAGGTCCCATGCGTGGGACAGGCGCACGTCCAGGCCGAGCTCGTCGTTGCGCGCCGTGAGGCCCTCGTTCTGGAACTCGCTGCGGCACGCGCTGAGATGGGGCGCGATGCCGAGTTGCTGGAGCTCGATCCAGTAGCCGACGAACCCGCCGTGACAGAGCGAGTCCCCCGCGACGAGGGGCGTCCTGAGCTGATAGCTGGCCACGGGCCCGTGCGCGACCTCGCGGACCCCGCCGCCCTTGCGCACGAGCCGGGCGAACATGACGCGGCTCAGCCGCTCGTCGCCCACGTCGATCGTTTGCCCGGCCTCGGCCTCGATCCCCCCTTCGAGGAGGAAATCGGGGCCTCGACCCCGCACGAAGTAACGGCGCCGCACGCGGCAAGCAGGAGCGGAAGAGCAAACGAGAGGATCGAACGAAGCTGCATGACACTTCTCCGTGGTGAATGAAAAGGACAACGAGCGATGGTGAACGCGCGGGCCAGCCGTCCGCGAGAGGGCGATGCGCGCAGCGCTGCCGTCGCCGCCGTGGGGCGGTCGTCGTCGCCGGAGCTCTCGCGACGGACGGCGGGCGCCTGCCGTCCCACGGCGCGGCGCCCGGGAAGGAACCGGGTGTCGCTGGCCCCTTCAACCTGGGTCGAGCGCGCCCTCCCAGGCGGGGCCGCTCACCGCTCGCGGAGCGGCCTTCCGCCGCGCGCTCGCTCCTCGCCCACCATGCGCCCGATGCAGTGCTTGAGGCCCGCCTGGAGGTCGGAGAGCGTCGTGATCTCGGCGAGATCGAGCCCGAGCGAGACGACGGTCTGGGCGACGCTCGGCCGGATCCCGGTGATGATCCCCTCGGCGCCGAGGAGCCGGATCGCGCGGACGAGATCGACGAGGTAGCTCGCGGTCTTCGTGTCGACCGCCTCGACCCCGGTCAGGTCGAGGAGCGCGAAGCGGGCCTGGATGCGCACGACGGCCTGGAGCAGGCTGTCCATCACCTCCGCGGTCCTCGCGCTGTCGACCACGCCGATCATCGGGAGCGCCAGCACGCCGTTCCAGACCTGGAGGATGGGGGTCGAGAGCTGGCGGATGACCAGCTGCTGCCGCTCAATCAAGGCGAGCCGATCGCGGAGCTCCAGCTCCGCGCGCCGCGACTCGGTGAGATCGAGGGTGATGCCGACCACGGCGCCCACCTCGCCGCGCTCGTCCTCGATCGGGACGAACCAGTTCTCGAGGGGCTTGCCGTTGACCTCCGAGATGATGTGGAGCTGCTCGCCGCGCAGGGCGCGGCGCAACCCCTCGGTCTCGTGCTCCTTGTAGACGTCGAAGACGCTCCGTCCGACGAGCTGGCCAGGCTTCACGCCCGTCGCCGAGAGGCCCTTGCCGTCCAGGTAGGTGAACACGCCGCGGCCATCGGAGGCCCAGACGATGATCCTGAGGTTGTCGACGAGGGCGCGGAGGATCGCCTGCTGCTCGGCGTTTCGCCGGGACGCCTCGACCTCGGAGGTCACGTCGCGGCCGATGCACAGCACGCCGGCCGACGCTCCGCGGGGATCGAGCACGCGGTGGTGAGCCCACGCACACGCGACGTGGCCGCCGTCGCTCCGGGGGTGGCGCAGGCGCCGTTCGCCGCTGTCCTCGTCGAGCAGGCGCCGCCATACGCCCTCGTCCTCGGGCGTGGGGAGCAGCTCGGCGATGGATCGGCCGACGGCTTCCTGCCTCGGCACGCCGAGCTGCCGCGCGGCGCTCTCGTTCCATTCCGTGATCGCGAGATCCAGGCCGTACTCGACCACCGCGAGCGGCGATCGGGCGAGCGTGTGCACGTGTTCCCTCATCGTCAGGAGCGCCGTCCGCCGGGTGCCGGCGGCTCGGCTACGCGCCAGCGTAACCCTGGGCCCCGTTGGCAGATCAAGCCCCGATGGAGGGCTGCGCGGGCGCGGAGACCACTTCTGAACACGGCGCCCCTGCTCGTCCGACAACGTGCGCGGGGCACGGCGCCGGGGGGACCCGGCTCCGCGCGACGAGCAGCGGCGCCTCGGGCCTAGGGGCTCTCGAAGCCAGGGACGAGCTCGAGAGGGGCAGAGCTCCCGAGGGCGGCCAGCGGCGTCGCTGAGCGTTCCGGGCCGGCGTCGATCGCCGCTGCCGCGGGGGGAGCCGTCGCGTCAGGGCGAGCCGCCACCGGCCCCGGCATAGCCACCCGCGCCGCCGGTCCCCGGCCAGGAGCCGCCCACGCCGACGGTCGAGGTCTCAAAGCCACCCGCGCCGCCGGTCCCCGGCCAGGAGCCGCCCACGCCGACGGTCGAGGTCTCGAAGCCACCCGCGCCGCCGGCGCCCCCTTCGCCGTAGTAGTAGTATTCGCTCGGGTCTTCGTAGACGTCGATGTTGATGTTCAGCTTGCCGTTGAGCCACAGCGCGCGGTCCCCGATACCGAACTGATACTGAGCCCAGGTCGTCGAGTGCGGCGAGACGTAGGTGTAGACCGTCTGCGACGACAGCAGCGTGGCCTCCACCGGCGTTACGGTCCCGCCTTGGACCTTCTCGAAGGTCCAGCCCGGCAGCAGGGTGACGTTGTACGAGCCCTGCTCGAGATCGACGAGGATGGAGCTCGCGTCGGGATCTTCGTCCTCGCTATTGACCGTCAAGACAAGGTTGCCGGGATACGAGGCACCGCCGCCGCTGGTGACGACGCCGACGCCGACGTTCTCGTCCTCGTAGTAGTAATAGTAACCGCTCCGGATCTCGAACGTGGCATTGCGCAGCCGATACTGCGCTCCGGACGGCGCCTCCGCCGCGAGCGGCAAGCTGATCGAGCCGAACACGTCTTCGTCATCGCCAGCCTGCGCGGTGCAACCGCCGAGCCCGGCCACGAGCGCCATACCGGCCACCGCGAGCGCCCCAAATCCCCTGAACGTCTTCATCATTCTTCTAGCCTCCCAACAAGCTACCGCTCGGGACCAGCAGTCGCGTGTGCCGCGGTCTGCCGCGGTCCCGAGTACGACCACTGCCAGGAGCAATTCGCGAACCAACCTGAAATTGCGGGAGATCCGCGCTCGCCACCATGGGCCTCCAGCGACCGTGGCACAAGTTGGCTCAGCCATCTTGTGCCATCGCCGCGCGCGAATCGGTGAACCAGGCCACCGAGGACGCGCTCGCGGAGAGCGGGCTCGGCGCCACCGTCCTGCGCAACAACCGGACGCTCGATGTGGCTACGAACGCGGGTGGAGGAGCTCACGAGCCGCCGAAGGCCGCCGATCTCCCCCGGTTCAACGGATCGATATTTGATTACATAAGGATGTTGCGCGTCACGAAGGAGGCCGCGCGCAAAGCGGATCCGAGCGCGCGGATCGCGACGGGGGGCATCGGATACCCGGCGTTCCTCTCGGCCATCCTGCGCTACACCGACAATCCCGAGGGCGGGGCGATCACGCCGAGTTACCCGGAGAAGGGCGGCGCCTACATCGACGTCGTCGACTTCCACTATTACCCGATCTTCAGCCCGAAGAGCTCGGACGCGTCCGTCGACGACCTCCTCGCATCGAAGGACGCTTTTGCCGCGGCGCTCGCCGAAGCCGGCGTGCAGGTGGAGGGGTGGAACGTCTCGGAGAGCGGCGCGCCGCTCGCGCCCACGCCGGCGTACCCGGAGGTCGGGAGCCCGGAGTATGCGCGCAACTACCTCATCAAGGTGATGACGCTGGCGCAGGCACACGGCATCGGCGGCGTCGACTGGTTCATTCTGTCCAACGGCGAGGAGGGGAGCGACGATGTGTTTGGGCACATGGGACTTTACAATGACGTCGGCGCGCTCACGAGCGTGGATCAGGCGACCAAGACCGACCTCGGCAAAGCATACACGACGCTCAACGAAGTGCTCTTCGGCGCGTCCTACGATGACGGCGCGACGAAGGAGCTCGCGCTGCCACGGGACGCGCGAGGTGTGGTGTTCGAGAAGGGAGGCAAACGCCGCATCGCCCTCTGGGCCGCGACGCCGAACGACACGGAGGATGCGTCGGCGAACGTCGAGCTCGCGACGTCATCGGGGTTCGATGTCCATGCATGGGACGGCGCGCAGACATCAGCCGACGCGCGCGACGGCAAGGTGACGCTCGCCCTCTCGGGCAGGCCGGTGCTGCTGGTCGAGCGATGATCCGAGGCTCGACCCAGACGAGGCGCGCATGCCATGGGTGGCGGCCGGCAGGCGGTCGGCGCTGGTGGACGGCTGTACTACCCCAACCTGGGTAGTATGGGGTTACTACCGATGCTACCCCCGCTACCTTGACCAGGTTGTTTCGCAACGCTGATCGCCCAACCCTGGGTCGGGCCGCTCAACCTGGGTCGGGTCGCAGGTCGCCGTGCCAACCTGGGTCGAGTCGCCGCTCACGTGGTAGCGTCCGCTCATGGAGCTCCGCTTGCGCGGCCTCACCCACCTCGATCCGCTCGCCGTCCCTCTTCCCCACGGCACCGAGGTGACCACCCGGGTTGACCGCCTCCTCGGCGAGCGCCGCATCCCCCAGGGCGCCGTCGGGCGCGTCGTCGGCTCGGCCGGCGCGGAGCTCGACGTGATGCTCATCGGCATCGGCGTCGTCCGCTACCGCCGCGACGAGCTCGTCCCGCGCAAGGCCGGCCAGGTGCGGCACGCCGAGCGGCGGAGCGCCGCCTGGGACGCCCTCCGGCCCGCCGTGGTCCTCGAGGCCGTCGTGGGCTCACGCGCCTGGGGCCTCGCGAGCGAGGGGTCCGACACCGACCGACGCGGCGTCTTCGCGCTCCCCTTCCCCTGGACCACCGGCCTCGCCGAGCCGCCCACCGACCTCGTGAGCGCCGACGGCAGCGCGTCGTACTGGGAGATCGAGAAGGCCATCCGCCAGGCCCTCCGCGCCGACCCGAACACCCTCGAGCTCCTCTTCGTCCGCACCGCCGAGCCTCGCGACGAGATCGGCGCCTGGCTCCTCGCCGCGCGCGAGTCGTTCGTCTCCTCCGCCATCTACGGCAGCTTCGGCCGCTACGCCCTCTCGCAGCTCAAGCGGCTCTCGCAAGCGCACCGGCTCGCCGAGCACCGGGAACGGGTGCTCGACTGGCTCGCCGACGAGCCCTCGCTCTCCCTCGACGACGTCGCCCGGAAGCTCGCCGCCATCAGCCCCCGCGCCGCGCCGACCGAGGCGGACCGGGAGCTCCAGGCGAAGGAGTACGTCAAGCAGCTCTACCGCTCGCTCCACGACCAGGGCCTGCTGCCCGCGCGCGACTTCGCCTCGCTCGCCGCCTTCGCCCGCGAGGGCCGGACCTCGATCGACCCCGCCCGCGACCTCCGCCCCAAGAACGCCTACAACCTGGTTCGCCTCATCGCCACCGCGATCCGCTGGCTGCGCGACGGCGAGGTCGACCTGGTCGTGCAAGGCGACCTCCGCGAGGCGCTCCTCGCCATCAAGACCGGCGCCTGGCCCCTCGACCGGACCATCGAGCTCGCCGAGTCGATGACCCCCGAGCTGGAGGCCGCGCGGCTCGCCACGAAGCTGCCGCCGCACCCCGACGTGCCCCGCGCGGACGCGCTCCTCCGGCGCGTCCGCGAGGAGGTCGCCCGGCGGCACCTCTCGGCGGAGCCGGGCCCGCTCGGCAAGGACGCTCCCCCCGCGCCGGTCGCGGTCTGGGACGAGGGAGACCCGGGCCCGGCGCGCGGCAGCGCCGAAGGAAAGGACGAGGGATGAACACGCAGGTGCTCGAGGCAAAGCAGCAGGAGGTCGCGGCGCGCGTCATCGCCGAGGAGGAGGCCAAGCGGCCGCACCTCGTCATCGCCTTGAGCGGCGCGCATGCCTATGGCTTCCCCTCGCCCGACAGCGACCTCGATCTCAAGGCGGTGCACGTCGAGCCCACCGAGAAGCTGCTCGGCCTGCTCCGCAGCAGCGCGAGCCCCGCGCGGATGGAGGTCATCGAGGGCGTCGAGATCGACTACACATCGAACGAGATCCACCCCGTCCTCCTCGGCGTCCTCCAGGGCAACGGCAACTACATCGAGCGGATCCTCGGCCCCCTCCAGCTCCACGTCGCCCCCGACCTCGCCTCGCTCCGCCCGCTCGTCGCCGCCGCGCTGTCGCGCCGGATCTTCCGCCATTACGTCGGCTTCGCCACGAGCCAGCTCCGCGCCTGGGAGTCGGGCGGCCGCACCTCGGCGAAGAAGCTCCTCTACGTCCTCAGGACCACGTTGACCGGCGCCCACGCGCTCCGGACAGGCGAGATCGTCACCGACGTGACCGCGCTCCTCGATCTCTATGGCTTCAGCGCCGCGCGCGAGCTGGTCGACCAGAAGCGCGCCGGCGAGAAGACGGCGCTCGCCCCCGATACCGCCGCGCGCTGGGCAGAGCAGATCTCCCGGGCCTTCACGACCCTGGAGGCGGCCCACGATCGCGCCGTGCTGCCGGAGGAGCCGCCCAACCAGGACGAGCTCAACGACTGGCTGCTCGCGCTGCGCAGGGCGCGGCTGTGAGGCGCGGCGGGACATCCCAGGATCTGTCGCGGAGGTCGCTCGGCGAGCGCCGCCTCACCGCGGCAGCGAGCAGCCGTCGCCGCACGCCTTGCGCCCGTCGCGGCACTTCACCGCGGGCCCCTGCCCCTGGCACGTCACCGGGCATGATCCCCCGGTATTCGAGCACGATACGGCGCACGAGCCCGTGCAGGTCACCTCGCACCCTCCGACCCGGTTGCACCTCACGACGCTCCCGTCTCCCACGACCGGAAAACACTTGCCCACGTCCTCGCAGGTATACGAGCAGCGTGCGCCGCAGGTGGCCTGGCAGGTGTCCGCGTTGCGGCAGTCGACAGAGCAGTTGTCCGCGCACCTCGTGTCGCACGCCTTGCTCTTCGCGCAGGAGGACTGGCAGTCTCCGGCGCAGCGGCTCTCGCAGACGTCGCGGTCGGAGCAGCTCGGCCTGCAGCCGGACGCCTCACCGCACGTGAGCTCGCACCTCTTCGGCGCGTTTCCCGGGCTGCCGCCCCCGCAGGTGCACGGCATGCCCGGCGCGCAGCTGGCGGCGCTGACCGCGGGCGCCACCGAGCTCTGGGCCTGCGGGATGTCCTTCAGGGACACGGAGGCCGGCGCCGCGCCTTCCCGGGCGCCCTCGTCGCGGGAGGGCCAGAGCAGCAGCACCGCCCCGATGCCCACGCAGAAGAGGAGCACCGCGACCGCGCCGACGACGGCGAGCTGCGGTGCACGCGGCGCGCCCGCACCTGGAACCATCCCCGGCGCGCTCGCGCTCAGCGATGGCGGGCCCGCTCCCGGGTACATCCCCGGCACGCTCGCGCCCAGCGATGGCGGGCCCGCTCCCGGGTACATCCCCGGCGCGCTCGCGCCCAGCGATGGCGGGCCCGCTCCCGGGTACATCCCCGGCGCGCTCGCGCTCAGCGAAGCCGCGCCCGCCCCGGGATACAGCGCCGGCGAGCTCGCGCCCAGCGAAGCCGCGCCCACCGGCGGTCCGCCCGGGATGCCCCTGCCGTGCGCGCGCGTGCGCGCGTCGCCCTCGGCCGCCCCCGCCGTCGCGAAGGGGGGCTCCTCGCCCCGGCGCACGGCGCGCACGTCGGCGAGCATCGTTTGCGCGTTCGGGTAGCGCCGCTCGACCTGGAAGGCGAGCGCGCGGTCCACGACCCGCGCGACCCGCGGATCCACGCCCAGCGCCACGGTCGAGAGCGGCGGCGCCGGCGTCGTGCTCATCTTGATGAGGAGCTCTCCCTCGGTGAGCCCGTCCGCGTCGTGGAGCCGCCGGTTCGCGAGCAGCGTGAACATCGTCGCGCCCACCGCATAGAGGTCGGCCCGCCCGTCCACGTCCCTCCCCAGGATCTGCTCCGGCGCCATGTAGCTCGTCGTGCCCAGCACCGCGCCCGTCCGCGTCTTCAGGCCGGCGCCGCCCTGCTTCATGCGCGCGATCCCGAAATCGAGCACCTTGAGCCGCCCGTCGCGCGTCACGAAGAGGTTGTCCGGCTTGATGTCCCGGTGGACGATCCCGGCGTCGTGCGCGGCCCGGAGGACCTCGAGCAGCGTGTCCACGTGGGCGAGGATCTCGGGCATCGGGACGCTGCCGAGCCGCAACGCGCGCTCGCGCAGGCTCTCGCCCTCGAGCAGCTCCATCACCAGGAACGGCTCTCCCTGCTCGGTCACGTCGATGTCGAGGACCTGCACCGCGGCCGGGTGGCCGAGCCGCGTGGCGGCGAGCGCCTCCTGCTCGAAGCGGGCGCGGAGCTCGCGGGACACGGCGCCCTCCGGGTGCAGGATCTTGATGGCCACGCGGTGCCCCACGTGATGGGTGGCCGCGTAGACGGCCGCCATTCCGCCCGCCCCGATCAGCGCGTCGAGCCGCCACTTGCCGTGGAGGGTCGTCCCGACGCGGGCGCTCAGCCGCCGGATCTCTTCCTCTTCCGCTTCCGACATCGGCGCCGAGCCTAGCACGGGCCGCCTCGCGGCCGGCTCGACCGCCCGCGCCGCGATGGCCCGGAATCACTGGCCCTCTCCGCTCATCGACCCTCGCGGATCGCGGCCCGCTCCCCGCTCGCAGGAGACGCCCGCCCCGCGCTCCAGCGAGATCACCTCGTGCGCGCTGCCGCCAGGGTGCTCGCCGTCACCTGCGCTCGGCGCGCGCTCCCGCGGAGGTGGCTCAGGCCCGGCCGCCGCCGGCGCGGCCGCGGCCCGCGACGTCCCACGCCGCCGCGACCGCCTCTTCCGCGGTCGCGACCGACGCGATGCGATCCGAGCGCCGGTCGTCCACGCGTCCTCCGGCGAGCTGCCTCGCCCAGCCGCCGCTCGTCGCGAGCGCGAGCATCGGCTTGCCGAGCTGCCAGGCGACGGCGATCTCGCTCAGCGTGCCCGCGCCCCCGCCGACCACCACGACGACGTCCGCCGCCGCGACGACCAGGATGTTGCGCCCGATCTGCATTCCGGTCGGAATGACGATGTCCACGTACGGGTTGGCCGCGGACGCCTCGTACCCGGGCAGGAGCCCCACGATGTCGCCGTCGCGCCAGGTCGCCGCCTCGCGCCCGCCGCGCGACACGGCGGCCATCACGCCCCCGAGCCCGCCGGTCACCAGCCGGAACCCCGCCTCGACGGCGCGGCGACCGAGCTCGACGCACACTGCCTCGGTCGCCGCGTCCAGCGCGAGGCCGTTGCCGATCACCGCCATCACGGGGCGGCGCGGCACGTAGGGAGCGATGTCCCGCTTCGTGTCCTCCTCTTCCCGATCGTCGTCCATCACGGCTCCGCTCCGGCGCCCGCGGGACGACGCGTCACGTGGCGCTCGGCCCGGTCGCGAGGCGCATCCTGTCGCTTCCCGCGCAGCGTGGCAAGAGCGCTCACCTCGGCGCGCCGGCCGTGTCGGCGCCGCGCCCTACTGCTGGCCGGAGTAGAGGCCGTCCACGGCCTCGGCCCAGAGCTTGTTCATGGCGACGCGCCCGGCGGGATCCGGGTGCACCTTGTCGGTCAGCTGCTCGGGGTGGTCCTCGAACCACGCATACAGATCCGGCCCTGGAGTGAGGGCGTTTTCGGCCGTGAGCTCGTCGATTGCCTGGTTGAACACGCCGACCGCGTCGTGGTGGCCGTCGGGCGAGAACGGGATGCGCGCGAGCACCGGGACGCGGCCCGCCGCCTGGATCTTGTCGATGAGCTCCTGCAGGTTCGACTTGAAGGTGCTCGGGTCGGTCTGGTCCCACGAGTCGTTGGTGCCGTAGCCGATGGCGAAGAAGTGGTAATCGGGGTTCATCGCCAGGACGTCATCGATGCGATCGAGCGCGCTGGGGCGGTCCGTGCTCCTCGTGAGCTCGCCGCCGATGCCGCCGTTGATCATCGCGGGGTAGTTGGACGCGTGCGCTGCGTGCACGTTCTCCGCGAAGCTCGGCTGCGTGGCCGGCGTGTCGCGGTCGTAGGCGAACGCCGTGATGCTGTCGCCGAGGAAGAACCACGTGTCCTCCGCGCCGTTCGAGATGTCGTGCACGTCGATCTCGTCGAGCTGGACGCCGGTGTCGTCGGACGTCGCGGGGGCCGCGGTCACGACGAGCCGGACCCAGCTCTGGCCGCTGAAATCGAAGCTGTGAGCGCGCGTGCGGACCGGGTTGTCGGTCACCTCGGCGACGCTCTTCCAGGTGCCGTCCGAGCCGTCCGTGGAGTCGCTCGACGTCTCCACGCGGTAGGCGCCCGGCGCCCCGTATTGCACGTCCGTGTAGTTGTAGTTGTACGAGGCCGTCCAGCTCAGGAGCAGCCGCTCGTACCCGTCGCCGACCTGGATGGCGATCCAGGCCGGCGCGCCCGCGGTGGGCTTGCCCGCGATCCAGGTCCCCGCCGACCTGTACTTGCCGTCGTTGATGACCGACGCCGTTCCCCTCGAGGCGAAGGCAGGCTTGCCACGCGAGATGATGGGGTTGGGCGTGATCCCCGGCGCGTCGGGGCCGCCGCCGTCGCCGCCGTCGCCGCCGCTGCCGCCGCTGCCGCCGTCACCCGTGCTCCCGGAGCCGCCGGTGCCGCCTCCAGCGCCGCCGCTTCCCTGGGCGGAGGTGCTCCCCGAGCTCCCGGAGCTCGCGGACGCGCCCCCCGTCCCCCCGGAGCTCGCGGACGCGCCGCCGTCATCGTCCGAGCAGGCCGGCAGGAGCGCGACCGTCCCAAGCGCAAGAACCAGGAAGGCTGACTGTTGGAATGAACGCAAAGCCATCGAAACTGACCTCCAGGGCCGGGCACTCTGGGGCATCGTGGCGCCACGATCAACAGCGGACGCGACCATCGCCATCAATAAGATGAACCGGTAAAGCGTGGCGGGTCGTGAGACTGTGGCCGGGGACCCCGATCGGTGCCCGCGGGGCGCAACTATCCACTGTAGCGGTAAAGCCACAACAACAACGCTCGTCGCGAGGTTGGCACGGCTTGATGGGCGGCGATGCGCGCGGGGTGGCGGGTGAGCCGTGGAGCGGGCGGGGAGCGAGCTTGAAGCGCAACCCCCTTCGGCGCCGGGTCCAAACGACCCGGCAGCTGGCGGAGGCCTGCGGCGCGTGCTCAGGCGCCGGTCGTGACGAGCAACTCCCAGGCGTCACCGACGACCGCAGCCCGGCGGATCCACCGGTCCAGCTCGGCCAGATCGGTGCTCGCGAGGACGCGCTCTCGCACCTCCGCGGGGATGTCCATGCCACGCGCTTCGAGAATGGCGAGCACATCTTGCGCCTTGGCCTCGATCTTTCCCTTCGCCACGTAACTGCGCGCGAATTCACTCTGGAACACGTATCCGCTCTTCATCATCGCCTCCAACGTCCGCCTCGCCGCCTCGTTCATCGAGGATAGCACCAGATCTCCGTAGACAGCGCGTCGCTCCTCGTCGAGGCCGGCAGCCGCCGCCAGGAACGCCACGCCGATCGCCTCCCCCACGCCGCTGTGCCCGTGCGCCATCGCCGAGAGCACGACCACCTCGGGCGCGGCCTTGGCCTGCTGGGCGTCGGTGACGACCGGGACGCCCTCAGGCCCGAGCACGAGCGGCCTCAGCGTCCAGCCCGGATGGCCCGTGTGGATGGGCCGCGAGCACCACCGCGCCATCGCAGGATCGGTGGTCACGACCAGCAGCCGGGTCGGGCAGCGATGCTGGGCCCTCGTCTGCGCCATGTACACTGGCCACACGTAGGGCTTGTCCGGATCCACGCCGAGCTGGACCTCGACGACGATCCCCATCGCGGGCCGCTGCTGCGCCCCCACGAGCACGACGACCAGATCCGCCCGGCGGTCCGAGGGAACAATCTCGGTCAGATCCGAGGACTCGACACGCGCTTCCTGGAAGGTGGGGATCCGCTGGCCGAGCGCGCTTTGCAGCATCTCGGCAGCGAGCGTCGGCCGATTTTTGAACAGCTCTACCAGGGCTTCATGGGCAATTGAGGGCATCGGTAGACTCTCGGGCAGTTGCGGTCATGATGGTTGTTCAAGCGGCTTGCCTGGCTCGCGCAGTGGATCCCGCACGAGCCGCGCAGCCGCCTCCCACCCCATCAATTCCGGGCCCCCTCGCAAATCCGTCACGCCGCGTGTCCGACGGCGCCTCGCCCCAGGCCTGCAGCCAGGCCTCGATGCTGCGCGGGGCACGCGCCGCGTGACCGATGCGCCGGGACATGTGACCGGTAGAGAGCCGTCGCCAGCCGGAGGCTGCACGGATCATGGGCTGCCGCCGCGCGGCCCTCTCACGCCAGGCTCCGTCGCGGCGGAAGGCGCCGTCAGCGCGCCCGGAAGGCGGCGCACGGATCCCCGTCCGACACGCGCGGCGTGAACCACACGAAATCGAACGGCAGCGTCGCCGTCGAGAGCTGCGCGGCGTACCGGGCCGGCTCCTTCAGGCCGCGCTGCACCTGCACGAACGCCAGGCTCAGCACCTCCGCTCCAGGCGCCTCGAGCGATAGCCAGTACGGCACGCCGCGGTCGCGCCGCGCGTGCCCCGCGCCGGCGATCAGCACGGCGCCGCCGGCCTCCGCGCGCGCCATGGCCTGCGCCAGCTGCGCGTCGCGCGCGCGTTGCGCGAGCGCCATCGTCGGGATCAGCCGCTCGGGCAGGTGCCCGCAGTGCGAGTCGCGGAGCTCCTGCTCCAGCGACGCCTGCTCGGCGGCCGGGAGCGGCTGCTCGAGCCGCAGCGCGGCCGCCCGCTCGGACGAGACGCCCTGAAGGCCTTGCCGCGCGAGCACACGCGCCTCGTCCTGCGCCACGTTGCCGCCCACGATCGGCAACCCGAAGCGAAAGGCGACGTCGAAGATCGGCAGGTACTCCGAATAGGGCGGCCAGCTCGTCTTCTCCCAGCCGATCCACGCGCCGAAGCCGACGGCGTCTCGCCGCGCCGCCGCGTAGCCCTCGATCGCCGACTGCTGCTGCGCCTCGAGCATCTCGAACACCACCCGCGGGCGCCGCCCTCCTGCCGCCACCTGCTCCAGCACGCGCGCCTGGAGCCGGTGGTGGTCCGGGTTGTCGTGCCGCTCGCCGAGCAGCACGAACCGCGCGGCGGCGAGCCGCGGCGAGAGCGCCGCGACGTCGACGAACGCGCCGGCCTTCACGTCCCACAGCTTGCCGACGAGCGCGTGATCGCGATCGAGCGTCGACCGCCACGGCTCCGCTTCGCCCGGCGGCGCCTCCGCGGGCGCAGCGCCGCCGCTCGGCGCGGCCGGAGCGCGCGCGGGCGGCGCAGGCGAACAGGCGAGCAGCGCCGCCGCGCAAGCGACGCTTGCGAGACGGCGCGCGCGCGGCAGCGGAGAGCGTGGGGCGGCGTGGAGCGAGCACATCAGCTTCGTTGTCGGCATGGTCGTTCCTGTGGCCGCGCCAGCGTAGCAGCTCGATCGCGCGCTTCCCCCTACCCGCCCTCCGCCACCACCTCGCTCCAGTCGATCTCGAACCGCGCCAGGTACTTCCGCAGCCGGTCCGCGTCGTTGACGCTCTTCTTCTTCGCCCGCGACGCGGCGAACAGCACCCGCCCCGCCTCCGACAGCGACCGCGCGCTCTTCAATACCCGCAGCACCTCGGCGAGCTGCACCCGGTCGAACGGATCGAGCGCCGCCGCGCGCCGAGCGCCGAGCGCCGCGACCAAGAGGTCCTCCCCGCCCTCCCCCGCTCCCGCGCCCGCCGCCGCCGGCGCCCGCCGCCACGCCTCGGCCAGCCGCGCGATCTCCTCCTCCACGATCGGCAGCCCGATGCGCCCCCCGGGCGCGAGCGTCGCCATCCGCGTCACGGCCGCGTTGAAGTCGCGGAAGTTGCCGGGCCACAGCGCCTCCCGCGACGTCGCGAACCGGAGGAACCGCTCGCGCGCATCGCGGCTCATCGTGATCCTCACGCCGAGCAGCCGCGCCGACGCGTCGAGCTCGTAATCGAGGTTCGGCTCGATGTCCTCGACCCGCTCCCTGAGCCCCGGCAGCCGGAAGGTCCACAGGTTGATCCGCGCCAGGAGATCCTCCCGGAAGCGCCCCGCCGCGACCTCCAGCGACAGATCGCGGTTCGTGCCCGCCAGGAGCTGGAACTCGCTCCGCACCTCGCGGTCCGAGCCGACCGGCAAGAACGCCTTCTCCTCGATCGCGCGCAGCAGCATCGCCTGCTCGTCCGCGCCGAGCTCGCCGATCTCGTCGAGGAACAGCACCCCCTCGTGCGCCTTGCGGAGCAGGCCCGGGCGATCCTTGAGCGCGCCCGTGAACGCGCCCTTCGTGTGCCCGAACAGCGACGACATGGCCCCGTCGCCGCGGATCGTCGCGCAGTT
Organism: Sorangium sp. So ce836; assembly: GCF_028553905.1. Classification (NCBI taxonomy): domain Bacteria; kingdom Pseudomonadati; phylum Myxococcota; order Polyangiales; family Polyangiaceae; genus Sorangium; species Sorangium sp. So ce836. The sequence goes on from NZ_CP102233.1 coordinate 11,530,731, forward strand.
CAGATCCACGAAATCGCCGCTCACCTGCCGGCGACCCTTCTTGAGATCGTAGATCTTCCGCGCGAGCTGCGATTTGCCCGCCCCCGTCGGGCCCATGAGCAAGATCGGCGCGCGCGACGCGATCGCCACGTGCTCGATCCGCTCGATCAGCCGGTTGTACGCCGCGTTGCGCGTGTCGATACCGCTCTTCAAGAACGACACCCCCTCGCGCTGCTCCTTCTGGAAGCGCGAGGCGATGCGATCGTACTTCGAGAGATCGAGATCGATGATCGTGAACGACCCGGCCGCGAGCTCCGCCCGGTCGCGCTTCGGCGGCGACGTCTGGATGAGCCGGCCGGGGAGGTAACGCGACTCCGTGAGCAGAAACAGGCAGATCTGCGCGACGTGCGTGCCCGTCGTGATGTGGATGAGGTACTCCTCCCGGTCCGGCGCGAACGGGTACGCCCGCGCGAAGTCGTGCAGCGCGCCGTACACCGCCTCGAAGTCCCACGGGTCGTCCACCTCGATCACGTGACCGCGGATGTCCGTCTCCGGCGAGACGTGCCGCACGTCGCCCATCACCGTCCCGGCCAGGCCGTCGAACCGGCGCTGGTACAGCAGCTCGAACCGGTCGACGATCAGGTCCTCGTGCTGGCAGAGCGCCACGCTCGGACGCCACCGCGACCAGCGCTCCGGCGTCTTGCCGGTGTCCAGCGTCGGGCCGAGCATGCCGAGGACCACCGTGGATTTGCGCGTCATATAATGTTCTCTAGAGGCTTTATACACGCAGATAAGCGCCGCGGCCAGCGCCCCGCGATCGCCGGGATTTCGGGTGGCACGCGCCGTGCGGTATGCGGGAACACGGGGACGCCGGAACACCAGAGGACCGGAACGCCTGAACCAACAACCCAGGCGTGACCCAACGTCACCGAACCCCGGGGCGCGCGCCGGACGGCTCGCCCCCTTCCCGGAGATCTTGCCATGGAGCGAAGCTACAACGTCATCCCCACGGACTCGGGCGTGCCCATCAAGGCGTGGACGGTCGGCGTGCCGTTCGAGCCCGCCGCCGAGGCGCAGCTCAAGAACATCGCCGCGCTGCCGTTCATCCACAAGTGGATCGCCGTGATGCCCGACGCCCACCAGGGCATCGGCGCGACGGTGGGGAGCGTCGTCGCGACGCACGGCGCGGTCATCCCGGCGGCCGTCGGCGTCGACATCGGCTGCGGGATGATGGCGGCGCGCACGAGCCTCCGCGCGTCGGACCTGCCGGACTCGCTGCGCGGGCTCCGGACCGCCATCGAGGGGGCGGTGCCGCACGGCCGCACCGACAACGGCGGGAAGAACGACCGCGGCGCGTGGCGCTCGCCCCCGCCGGCCCAGCTCGAGGCGTGGGCCGCGCTCGAGCCGCGGTACCGGCAGATCGTCGAGAAGCACCCGCGCCTCGGGCGCGGCTCGGCCATCGAGCACCTCGGCACGCTCGGGACCGGCAACCACTTCATCGAGCTCTGCCTCGACGAGGACGACCGCGTCTGGGTGATGCTGCACAGCGGGTCGCGCGGGGTCGGCAACCGCGTCGGGAGCTACTTCATCGAGCTCGCCAAGCAGGAGATGAGGCGCTTCTTCGTGAACCTGCCCGACGCGAACCTCGCCTACCTGCCGGAGGGGACGAGGCATTACCACGACTACATGCAGGCGGTGTCGTGGGCGCAGGACTTCGCGGCCGTGAACCGGGAGCTGATGATGGCGCAGGTGGTGGGCGCGCTCCGCGCGTCGGGCGAGCTGCCGCCCTTCGACGCGGCCGTCGAGGCGGTGAACTGCCACCACAACTACGTGGCGCGCGAGCACCACTACGGAAAGGACGTCCTCGTGACGCGCAAGGGCGCCGTGCGCGCGCGGGCGGGCGATCTCGGGATCATCCCGGGCAGCATGGGCGCGCGCTCGTTCATCGTCCGCGGGCTCGGCAACCCGGAGAGCTTCTGCAGCTCGAGCCACGGCGCGGGCCGCGTGATGTCGCGGACCGAGGCGCGCCGCCGCGTCACCGTCGCCGAGCACGAGGCCGCGACCGCCGGCGTCGAGTGCCGCAAGGACGAGGCCGTGATCGACGAGACGCCGGCCGCGTATAAGCCGATCGACGACGTGATGCGGGCGCAGCGGGACCTCGTCGAGATCGTCCACACGCTGCGGCAGGTCGTGTGCGTGAAGGGGTGAGCCGCGGCCCGGGGTCGTGGTATCGCTCGTCCAGGGAGAGTCGACTGCCATGCTGACCATCGATGGATCCGTCGGAGAGGGAGGCGGCCAGATCCTCCGCACGACGCTCTGCCTCTCGCTGATCACGCAGACGCCTGTCCGGATCACCTCGATCCGCAAGGGCCGCGCGCGCCCGGGGCTGATGCGGCAGCACCTCACCTCGGTGCAGGCCGCCGCGCAGGTCGGCCGCGCCGAGGTGTCGGGCGCCGCGCTCGGCTCGCAGGAGATCGTCTTCCGGCCGACGGCGATCGTGCCCGGCGAGCACACGTTCCGCGTCGGCAGCGCGGGGAGCACGACGCTCGTGCTGCAGACCGTCCTGCCGGCGCTGCTCCGCGCGCCCGCGCCGTCGACGCTCACGCTCGAGGGCGGCACGCACAACCCCATGGCGCCGCCGTTCGATTTCCTGGACCTCGCCTACCTGCCGCTCGTGCGGCGGATGGGGCCGGACGTCACCGCCACGCTGGTGACGCCCGGCTTCTATCCGGCGGGCGGCGGGCTCGCCCGCGTCTCGATCGCGCCCTCGCCCGCGCTCGCGCCGCTCGAGCTGCTCTCGCGCGGGGAGATCCGCGGCCGGAGGGCGGTGGCGACGGTGTCGAACCTCCCGAGCTCCGTCGCGATGCGCGAGCTCGACGCGGCGGCGGCGGTGCTCGGCTGGGAGCCGGCCTGCTTCAAGCCGAGCGTGCTGACGGGCGGGCACGGCCCGGGCAACGTGATCGCGATCGCCGTCGAGAGCGAGCACGTGACCGAGGTGTTCACCGGGTTCGGCGAGAAGGGCGTGCGCGCGGAGTCGGTCGCCACGAAGGCCGCCGAGGAGGCGCGCGATTACCTCGCGGCCGGCGTGCCGGTGGGCGAGCACCTGGCCGATCAGCTGCTCTTGCCCATCGCGCTCGCGGGGCGCGGCGCCTTCCGGACCGTCCGCCCGTCGTCGCACACGACGACCCACCTCGGGCTGCTGCGAGATCTCCTCGGGATCCGCGCGTCGGTGGAGCAGATCTCCGAGCATGGGTGGCATATCGAAATCGGGCGTTGAGCGCCGGGCGGCTCGACAGACGACATCGGTCGCCGCGCCCGAGCGCGATTGACGGCGGCGTCCCGGTCGTGCCACATCACGGCGGGCGCGCGGCGCGCTCGTCGCGGGCTCCTCCGCGGCGGGAGGGCGCGCGCCCGGACGGCAGCGACGCGGAAGGCGAGACGATGGCGAAGCGCGACTACCTCAAGATCACGGACATGACCCTGGCCGAAGCGCACCGCGTGCTCAGGCTCGCCGCGCGCCTGAAGGAGGAGCCGAAGGGGCGGCGCGCGACGCTGCTCGCCGGCAGGTCGATCGCGGTCGTGCTGGAGAAGGCGAGCACGCGCACGCGCGTGTCGTTCGAGGTCGGGATCGCGCAGCTCGGCGCCCAGCCGGTCGTGCTGAGCACCCAGGGCAGCCAGCTCGCGCGCGGCGAGCCGATCCGCGACACGGCCCGCGTGCTCGCCCGGTACTGCGACGCGATCGCGTTCCGCACCTCGTCGACCGCGCGCCTGCTCGAGATGGCGGAGGCGAGCGTGCCGGTGATCAACGCGCTCTCGGACGACGGGCACCCGGTGCAGGTGCTCAGCGACATCTTCACGATCGAGGAGGCGCTCGCGGCGGGCGGGGACAGGAGCGGTATCGCCGGCCGGCGCATCGCGTTCCTCGGCGACTGCTCGAGCAACATGGCGCGCTCGTGGCTCGAGGCGGCGCCGCTCTTCGACTTCCACCTCGTGCTCGCCGGGCCCGAGGGGTACATGCCGCCCGCGGACGAGGTCGCGCGGGCGCGGGCGACAGGCCACGTCACCCTCGTGAACGACCCGCGCGAGGGCGCGACGGGGGCGGACGTGGTGAACACGGACGTGTGGGCGAGCATGGGCCAGGAGGGCGAGGCGGAGCGGCGCCGCGCCGCGTTCGCCGGCTGGACCGTGGACGCGGGGGTGATGGGCAAGGCCGCGCCGCACGCGATCGTGCTCCACTGCCTGCCGGCGCACCGGGGCGAGGAGATCGACGACGAGACGCTGGAAGGGCCGCGCTCGCGCGTGTGGGACCAGGCCGAGAACCGGCTGCACGTGCAGAAGGCGCTGATGCTCTGGCTGCTCGGCGTCGAGCTGGCCTGAGGCTCGGACCAGGCGGGAATCAGACCGCCCTCAGACGGTGCCTCAGACGAAGAGAGCACCGGAATGCAATCTAGACCTCCCCCTCTCGATCATGATCGGGGCGCCGGCGCAATAAGCAGTCAGGAACAGCCCTAGATTCGACGCACGCGACAGGCGAGCTCGTGCGCAGCCCCTCCGACGCGGCGCTTTAACGCGCTGCTGCGATCGACGCGCTGCTGCGATCGACGCGCTGCCCCCAGCCGGGCGGCGTGCGCGGAATGATCTGCTCGATCGATGGTTCGATGGTGCACGCGGTGAGTTCGTTCGTGGTGAACACGCCGCCGGACTCTGGTGGGCAATCTCGCAGCGGCCATGTGGTCTCACCCGATACCGCACGATGTACCCGCGATGGGCGATCTCATCTGTGCTTGAGACCACATCGCTCGTTTCGGGATCGCCCCGGGGAACAACGAAGGGTTCTCCCCGATTGCGACTCGGGCCGGTGCGCTCCACTGTGGTGGTCCACGCGATGAGCTGTGCCAGGGTCGCTGTGAGCAGCGTCGCGACGCGTGGTCGAGCCACATTTGACGTTGTTTCACAACGCAACGAAGGAGTTAGCGCCATGCGAAATCGATTCGACAGGGACATGGATTACGGCCGAGACGAGCGCGGCTGGGACGAGCGCTACGGACAGGGCAGCGGGAGCTGGGACGAGCGCCAGGCACAAGGCAGCAGGTGGGACGAGCGCCAGGGGCAGGGCGGAGGCTGGGACGAGCGCTACGGCCATCCCCGGGGCAGCTTCCCGGAGCGCAGCTGGTCGCGTGACGAGCACCGCACCTCGGGCTACGACCAGGACCGCGACTACGGGCGCGCGATGCAGCGCGGCTATGGCGGCGAGCACACCTACGACCAGGGCCGCTTCTCCAGTCGCGACCGCGGCTTCGACCGCGACTACAACAGGAGCTTCGGCGGCGGGTACGGCCGCGACTACCGCGGCGAGTATAGCCGCGGCTCCGGCGGCGACTACAACAGGAGCTTCGGCGGCGGGGCTGGCCGCGACTACCGCGGCGAGCACGAGGGCAGCTTCGGCGGCGACTACAATCGCAGCTTCGGCGGCGACTACAACCGCGGCGTCGGCGGCGATTACAACCGCAGCTTCGGCGGCGGCTATGGCCGCGACTACCGCGGCGAGCACGAGGGCAGCTTCGGCGGCGGGTACGGCCGCGACTACCGCGGCGACTACAACCGCAGCTTCGGCGGCCCCTACGGCCGCGACGAGAGCCGCGGCTGGGGCCGCGACCAGGACCACGAGTACGGCCAGGACTTCGTTCGCACGGTCCGCGACGCGGGCCGCTCCGCGATGCAGAACGTCAGCGGCGCGCTGAGCAACATCGGAGAGCGCGTGCGCAGCGCCCTCGGCCGCGGGCCCAAGGGCTACAAGCGGTCCGACGAGCGCATCCGCGAGGACGTCTGCGAGCTGCTCTCGGATCGCGACGATATCGATGTCAGCGAGGTCACCGTCCGTGTGCAGAACAACGAGGTCACGCTGGAGGGCACGGTGAGCGAGCGCCACCACAGGCGCCTCATCGAGCAGATCGCCGAGAACGTCCGCGGCGTGGAGGACGTGCACAACCAGATCCGCGTCAAGCGGGCCACCGAGACGACGACCGCGACGACCGCGACGACCGGCATGGCCGGCTCGACGGCCTCGACGGGCGCGCAGCAGAGCGCGTCTCGCCCCATGGCGAACGACGTCGCCCATCGCTGACCCCGCCCGGCAGCCGCGACGGCAGGGCCAGCGCGGGGCGCAGGGCCTCGCCGGCTCACGGCCGGCCGGCGAGCTCCGCGACCACCTTCACCAGGCCGGCGGGGTCGATCGGCTTCGCGACGTGCTTCTGGAAGCCGGCCGAGAGCGCCCTCCTCTGGTCCTCGATCCGCGCATAGGCGGTCAGGGCCACCGCGGGGATCCCCCGGATCTCGTCCCGGCCCGCCGCGCGCACCTGCTGTATCAGCGTGTAGCCGCTCTCCCCCGGCATGCCGATGTCGCTCACCAGCACATCGGGCCTCAGCCGCTCCAGGACGCCCATGGCCTCGCCCATCGAGCCCGCCGTGGTGACCTGCGCGCCCGCCCCCTCCAGCAGGAACGCGATCATCTCGCGGGCGTCCGGCTCGTCGTCGACGAGGAGGACGTGGAGGCCGGAGAGCGCCGCCCGCTCCCCCTCCTCGAGCGCGACGCGCCACGGCGCGGGCGGCGGCTCCTCGCGCGCGCTGGAGGGCGCCGCGTTCAGGGGGAGCGTCACCGTGAACGTGGCGCCGCGGCCCTCGCCCTGGCTCTCCGCTTCCACCGTGCCCCCGTGCAGCTCGACGAGGTGACGGACGATGGCGAGCCCCAGGCCGAGGCCGCCGTGCGCCCTCGTCGGCGAGGAGTCGCCCTGGCGAAAGCGGTCGAAGACGTACGGCAGGAACGACCCGGCGATGCCCTTGCCGTTGTCGGTGACCGCAATCACGACCTGCTGCGCGTCGCTCCGGCCCACCCGGACCGTCACCCGACCTCGCTTCGGGGTGAACTTGACCGCGTTGGAGAGCAGATTCCACATGACCTGCTGGAGGCGATCCGGGTCGCCGCTCATCGCGCCGGGCGCGTCGTCGAGCTCGACGCAGATCTCGATGTCCTTCGCCCTCGCCGTGGGCGTGAGGGTGTCCACGGCGGCCTCGACGACGGCCGCGAGATCGACCGCGACCGTGTTCAGCCGCAGCTTGCCGGTGATGATCCGGGAGACCGTGAGGATGTCATCGACGATCTGCGCCTGCGCGTGGGCGTTCCGCTCGATCGCCGCCATGCCTTGCTTGACGCGGTCCGGGCCGAGCTCCCGCTCCTTGATCAGCCGCGCCCAGCCCAGGATCGCGGTGAGCGGCGTCCGCAGCTCGTGCGAGACCGTCGCGAGGAACTCGTCCTTCATGCGGTTCGCGTCCTCGGCCCGGAGGCGATCCTCCTCCGACTGGGCGAGCGCCTGCTGCTCGCGGCGGAGCAGGTCCGCGCGCTCTCGCTCGAGCTGCTTCAGCTCGGTGATGTCGACGACGGCGCCCGTCAAGAACAGCGGGGAGCCGCCCCGATCGCTGATGAGCCGTCCGCGGTCGTGGACCCACCGGATCGCCCCGTCGGGGCGGACGACGCGATGGATGATGTCGTAGACGTGCTGCTCCCGGAGGGCCCGCCCGTGCGCCGCGACCACCGCGTCGCGGTCCTCCGGGTGCACGCGGCTCAGCCAGTCGTCCATCGGCTGCGTCGTCTCGCGCTCTTCCAGGCCGAGGATGCGGTTCAGGCTCGCGTCCCTCGTATCGAAGAGGGTCGTGAGGTCGATCCTCCACGTGCCCACGTCCGCCGCCCACGTGGCGAGCCGGAGCCGCTCCTCTCGATCCTGGAGCGCGCTCTCGATCCGGAACCGCTCGCTCAGGTCGACCGTCAACCCGACCATGCGGATCGCCTCGCCGCGCGCGTCGCGGAGCACGGACCCGCGATCGAACACGTGGGCGACGGAGCCGTCGCCGCGGTAGATGCGGTATTGGTCCGACCAGCTGTCGCCGCTGCCGCGGAGGAGCTCCTCGAAGCCGCGCGCCACGCGATCGCGATCCTCGGGCAGCAGGCGGCCGAACCACCAGGCGCCCGTGGGCGCCGTCTGCTCGGGAGCGTAGCGGAAGACCTCATGAAACGTCTCGTTGCGCTCGACCTGGTCCGTCCGGAGATCCCAGTCCCAGATCGGGTCCTTGACCGCTCGCGCGAGGAGGCGATAGCGCTCGCGCTGTATGTCCACCTCCACGCGCGCGTCGAGCTCGCCCGCGGCGGCCTCGCCAGCCCCCTCGCCCGCCGCGCCCCGGGCCGCGGGCGAGGGCACGGGATGCGCCTGCCCGCCCGCGCTGGCGAGCGCCACCGCGGCCTGATCGGCGAGCGCCGCGAGCACCCAGGCATCCTCGTCCGAGGCCTGGCGGAAGCGCTCGACCGCGAGCACGCCAGAGACGCGGTCGCGGAGGATCAAGGGGGCGGCGACGACATGGGCCGAGCCGTGCAACGCGCGCGTGACCCCCTCGTCGAAGCTCGGCAGCGGGCGGCCGCGGAGCTCGGCGAACAGCGCCGGGTCGAGCCCCAGCGAGGACCGGACGACCGGCCGCTCCTCGTCGTCGTTCAGGATCAACACGGCCCTGCCGGCGCCGCTCAGCTGCCGCGCCGCCGAGAGGACGGTCTCCTGGATCTCGCGCGCGGAGCGCGCCACCGCGAGCGCGCGGCCGACCTCGGTCAGCACACGCACTTGCGACCGAGGTCTGCTCTCGAGATCGATCACGGAGGAACGGGCCTCGGCCGGATAATACGGGAACTCTCGCCAATGGTGGATGTGCATCCCTGACCGGACCAGCCGGGCACGCTCGGCGCACGGCGCAGCCACGGCAGAGCGCGAGCAGGCGGTATACCTCTTGTGAAACTGTAATAGGAGCGTGCGGACATGCGCGCCAGCCGGGCCGAGGACAACCGCGCGCACAAAACTTGGCCCAAGATCCGGATTCCTGCGCAAACGCACGCTGCGTGGAATTCCGCGACATACCGCCGGAGCTCCTCCTGGCCGTGGCCGGCGCGGCGCTCTTCTTCGGGCTGGTCCAGACGCTCCGGCTCGCGTGGCGGAGCGCCCGGCAGCGGCGCCGGCTCGAGCGCTGCCGGGAGCAGGGCGCCGCGGGGGAGGCGCGCGCCGAGGCGCTCCTCCGCGAGCTCGGGTACACCATCGTTGGCCGGCAGGTCGCGGTCTCCTATGGAGTCCAGATCGACGGCGAGCCGATCACCGTCGGGCTCCGCGCCGACTACCTCGTGGCGCACGGCCAGAGGCGGTATGTCGCCGAGGTGAAGACAGGCCGGCTCGCGCCGCGCATCGATACGCCCGCGACGCGGCGGCAGCTGCTCGAGTACCGGCTCGCGTTCGACGTCGACGGCGTGCTCCTGGTCGACGCGGAGTCCCGGCGGGTGCGGTCGGTGGTGTTCCCGCTGCCCGCCGGCGCCGCGGGGCGCGAGCCCCCCGGCGCGCGCCTCGCGTGGTTCCTGGCGGCGGTCGTGGCGGGCCTCGTCGCCGCGATGGCGGCGCGCGCCGCCTGGTGACGGGGGCGCGCCGCGCGGCCTCTACAGCGCGGCGCGCGAACGGCGCCGGCGGCCGGCGAGGAGCAGGAGGCCGAGGCCGAGGAGGCCGACCCGGGCCGGCGAGCCCTCGGACGTCGCGCCCGCGCGGCAGGCGCAGGACGAGTCGGGCTTGGGAACGAAGCCGCCGTCCCCGCCGCCCGCGCCCGCGCCAGCGCCGGCGCCGGAGGTCAGATCCGGCGGCTCGTCCAGGAACAGGCCGCCTCCGTCCTGGCCCCCGCTCGAGGCCGTGACGCCGCCGTTGACCGGCGGATCGCCGCAGAACCCGCGGGCGCACGGCGCGTTGCCGGGGCAGACGACGCCCGCGCACGCGTCGGTGCAGCTCCCGCCGATGCAGAGCTGCCCTTCAGCGCAGGTCACGCCCTCGCAGCCGGAGTCGACGCAGCGGCCGTCCGCCGCGCACGTCTTGCCGGCGGGGCAGGTGCGGCAGCCGCAGTTCGACTGGCAGATGCCGCGCTCGCAGACCGCGCCGTCCTCGCACTCGATCTGGGCGCAGAGATCCACGCACCGCCCGAGCTGGCACTCCTGGTTCGCCGGGCAGATGACGCCGTCGCACCCGCCCACGCAGGTGCCGCCGACACAGACCTGGCCGCCCTCGCACGCCACGCCCACGCACGCCTGCTCCACGCAGAGGCCCTCCTCGCAGACGAAGCCCTGGTCGCAGACGACCTCGCCGCGGCCGCAGTACGGCACGCACGAGCCGCGGTTGCACACGAGGCCGTCCGAGCAGAGCCCCTCGCCGTTGTCGACCTCGCCGTCGCAGTCGTTGTCGATGTTGTCGCAGCGCTCGCTCTGCTCGCCGGGCTCGAGGACCCTCAGGCACTCGGTCTCGCCCTCGGTCGCGCACCCCGTCCTGCCCACGGCGCACGCGCCCTGCAGCCCCGTGTCGCAGATCTGGCCGCCGCCCTGGCAGGTCACTCCCGTGATGTAATAGACGAAGTCGTTGAAGTCGCCGTCGTTCTCGTACCCGCCCTGGCTCCCCTTCCAGCTCGTCGGGGTCACGGGCAGGTCCTCGAAGGCGACATAGAACGCGTCGGGCGTGGCGGTCGACGTGTAGATCAGCGTCGTCACCCACGGCTCGTTCGGCGTGCAGCTCGTGCAGACCGTGTTCAGCTCGCGCTGCGAGAACTTCGTCTGCGTGCAGTAGGTGCCGGCCTTGCCGATGAGCGCGAAGCCGACCAGACCGCCCTGGTACCGCGGGTCGTTGCGGATGTCGGCCGCCGAGAACTGGGTCGGCGTCCAATCGTGCTGCCCCGCCTGGGTCGTCATCATCGTGGCCAGCGGGCAGAAGTCGTTGTCCTCGCACCGGAACGCCACGGACGTGTCCGCGGGGATCAGCTCGTAGATCTGGTTGTCCGGCGGGCGCGTGCCGCTCGCCGTCGCGTTGTACCAGCCGAACGCGACCTTGCACCCGCCCCCGCGCAGCACCAGCTCTCCCGTGAACCCGCAGAGCGGCGAGAAGACGCCCGGCTCCGTGCTCGCGTCCGCCACGGGATCGATGTCCTCCCCCCGGTACATGAAGAGCCCGTCGAGCGTGACGGCGTTCTCCGGGAACCCGCGGCCCCGCACGAGGCCGAGCTCGGCCTCCCTGACCGGCGTGGGGAGCCTCGTGCCGTCCAGCTGCTCCACCGCGGCGCTCGCGGGTACAGCCCCCGCGAGCGGCGCGAGCGAGAGGGACAAAGAGAGCGCGGCTCGAACCGCGCGTCGGCGAGATACCATGAGATAAGGCTTTTGCGGCATGTGCGTCACTGTACACCCCCTCGTGAGCGCTGGGGGTAGATGATTCCATAGCTCCGCACCATCGGAATGTTGCAGCCCAGTTGATCCCGCATCGTCGCGCGCGCCTGTTTTGACGCATGCTGTCACTACGGTGCACGCAGTCGAGCTGGCTGTCAGGCGTGTTTCGGCGGCCTCGCCTGGCCTGGAAGGCAACAGCCATCTTGACGCCATCCCGCGGCGCGGCGGGGGGGAGTTGCGGCGGAGCGCGGACAGCGTCGTCTCGGCGTCTCGCCGGCGCGGGGGCGGGGTGTGGTAGGCTGGCGAGCTCCGGCTGCGCCTGAGCGTTGCCGCCATATGACCAAGAAATCGCTCCGCGTCTATCTCATCGCCCACCACGACGGCCGCTTCACCGCCATCCTCCTGCGCACGTGGGCATTCGTCTTCGATCGGCCGGCGCCGTCCGCTTATGGCGCCTCCGAGGAGGACGTGCTGCGCAAGCTCGAGGTGGAGCTGCACGCGCGGGTGGCGACGGGCGAGGACGATCTCGATCGCTATCTGTGGGACGAGCCGTTCGAGGTGCGCACGCTCGGCGTCGACGTTCACCCGCAGACCACCGTCAAGCGCGCGGCCGTCGTCGGCCGGCGCCGCATCCCGCTGCGGCTCACCTACCTCGCGAGCAAGCTCGCCGAGGGCGGATATCGGGTGATGCTCCCGCGCTTCGGCTGGTCCGTGGTCCTGGAGGATCTCTCGATTGCGCCCGACGTGCTCCGCCAGCTCGTCACGAGCGCGCTGCTCGGCGAGTCGCCGCGGTCGCTCTTCGAGTTCCGCCGCGAGGGAGACGAGACCGTGCGCCCCTGGTCGCCGCGCCTGCCATCGCGCGCCGAGGGCTCCAGCCGGCGCGCGGCGGACGAGCGCCCCACGCTGCGCGCGGTCGCCGAGGATCTGGTCGAGAAGGCCGCGCGCCAGCGGCTCCCGCTCGCCGTGGGCGACTCGGACGAGCTGGAGCGGGCGCTCCCGGGGCTCGACGCCGCGAAGGGCGCGCCGCTGCCGTCGATCCTGCTGGTGGGCGGCCCGGGGGTCGGCAAGACGACCTGGGTTTACCGGCTGGCGCGGCGGTTCGCGGCGTGGCGCAGGGACAAGGCGCGCGCGCGGTCGCCGGGCCTGTTCAGCACCTCGGCCGACCGGCTGCTCGCCGGGATGACGTATCTCGGCATGTGGCAGGCGCGGTGTCTGAAGCTCGTGGACGAGCTGTCGCACGAAGGGGATCTCCTGCACGTCGGCGCGCTCTTGCCGCTGCTCCGCCCGCAGCCGGACGGCGCGTCGATCGGCGACGTGCTCCTGCCGGCGCTCCGGGGCGGCGAGGTGAGCCTCATCGCGGAGTGCACCGAGCCGGAGCTCGAGGCGTGCCAGCGCCGCGCGGCCTCGCTCGTCGCGTGCTTCCAGGTCGTCCGGCTGCGCGAGCCCGATCCGGCCGCGGTGCCGGCGCTGCTCGCGGAGTACGAGGCGCGGAAGGACGCGCGCGTCCGGCTGCACCCGGCGGGCAAGAAGCGGCTGGTCCAGCACCTCGCGATGTTCCGGCGCGACGTGCTCTTCCCCGGCAAGGCGTTCCGCTTCTTCGACTGGCTCACGCAGGAGGCCGGCGCGCGGGCGGGCGCGGAGGCGCGGGCGGGCGCGGACGCTGGCCGCGTGCTCTACCCGCGGGACGTGTCCGAGGCCTACGCGCGCCACTCGGGGCTGCCGATCGAGCTCATCGCCGACGAGATCCCCGCGAGCGCCGAGGCCATCGCGCGCGGGCTCAAGGGGCGCGTGATCGGGCAGGACGAGGCGTGCGACACCGCGGCGCGGGTGCTCGCGCGCTTCAAGGCGGGCATGAACGACCCCGAGCGCCCGTGCGGCACGCTGCTCTTCGTCGGCCCGACGGGCGTGGGCAAGACGGAGCTCGCGAAGGAGCTCACGCGGTCGATGTTCGGCGACGAGGGGCGGATGATCCGGCTCGACATGAGCGAGTACCGGCTCCCCGGCTCGTCGGCGCGGCTGCTCGAGGCGGGGCCGGGCGCGACGACGCTCGCGCAGCGCGTGCGGCAGGAGCCGCTGTCGCTCGTGCTCCTCGACGAGATCGAGAAGGCCCACCGCGAGGTGTTCGACCTCTTGCTCGGGATCCTGGGCGAGGGCCGGCTGACGGACGAGGACGGGCGCCACGTCGATTTCCGGATGGCGCTCATCGTGATGACCTCGAACCTCGGCGTCGCCGATCGGCCGCCGGTCGGCTTCGGCGACGCCGAGCGCGGCGCGCCGGCGGCGGCGGGCCCGCGGCGCGCCGCGCCGGCGAGCGTGCGCGAGCACTTCCGGCCGGAGCTCGTGAACCGCATCGACCACGTGGTGCAGTTCCGGAATCTCGGGCGGGACAGCGTGCTCAGGATCGTGGATCTCGAGCTGGCCAAGGCCGAGGCGCGCACCGGGCTCGTGCGGCGCAACCTGAGGCTCCGCGTCCTGCCCGAGGCGCGGGCCTGGCTGGCCGACGCGGGGTTCGATCCGAGGCGCGGGGCGCGGCCGCTCAAGCGGGTGATCGAGGAGCGGGTGATCACGCCGATCGCGGCGCGCATGGCGGAAGATCCGGGGTGCAGGGACCGGGAGATCGTGGTCGAGGGCGGGACGGCCGGGCTCGCGCTGCGGTTCACGTAGCGCGGAGCTTCGGGGCGCGGCTGCGACGGGGCGGGCGCGGCGCTCGCCGAGCGGCCGCCGCCCCGCTCAGCGCGCTTCGGCGGGCGGTTCGGCCGCGGGCTCGGGCTCTCCGTGCACGACGGCCCACACGAACTCCGGGATGAGCGCGAGCGAGTGCTGGTCCTGCGTGACGCCGATGAGACCGCTGACGAACTCCATGGCGTGCTCCTGGCGCTGCTCGTCGATGAACCGCAAGGGCGCGCTGGTCAGCCCGGGCGGGAGCCGAGCGAACCCGGGCCCCTCCGGCTTCGCCAGCGCGGCGAGCGGGTTGCGCCGGGCCTCCGCGGCCCGCCACCGCTCGAGCCAGCCGTCGAGGACCGTGTTCGGAACGAAGTGGTCGGCGGGCCAGGCGCGCAGGTAGGGGAAGAGCACGTGGATCCACCCGGTGAGCTCGTCCGCGGCGTTCTCGTAGCGGAAGAAGGCGCGCCAGAACGCCGGATCCTGACGGCCCTCCGCCGCGGCGACGATCTGGTCGAGCACCGGCAGGAGGACGTGAGTCCAGCGCTCCGCGCCGAACGGGGCGAACGCCGCCGCGCGGTGGCGCACCCAGCGCCAGTCGTCCGCCGTGCCGAGCAGGTAGATGCGCGGGATTCCGGGGTTCGGAAAGCTCATGTCCGCGGGGAAGGGCGGCTGCCACTCGAAGTGCGGCACGAACGGCGTCATGACCGTGAGCTCCGACGCCACGCGCTCCACCGGTCCCGTGGTCGAGAAGCTGGCTGTCACGAGCTCCCGCAGCTTGCCGACCCGCGCGGCGATCTGGGCGGAGAAATCCGAGAACGCGACGGGCCACGGGTTCACCTGACCGAGCGTGAAATCCGGCCGGTCGATCCTCAGCTCGAAGTCGGCGTCCTCGAGGAGGACCTGGCGCCGCTGCTCCTCGTTCGCGGCGACGTGGAGCGTGAACCCCCGGGCCAGGCAGAACCAGATCACGTCGGGCGAGAGCACGAGGGGGTAGCGCTGGGTGAAGGCCATGTACGCCGCCTGGACGAGCGGGTGCACGTCCGTGCGCCCGACGAGGGGCAGGCGATGGCGGTAGGCGGCCTCGACGGGAGAGACGAGCAGGCTCTGCACCGTCGATTCCTCGTCGAACGCGGGCAGCGGCGCCGTCGCAGGCCCGAAGTCGGTGACGGCGATGGTCGTGATGCTCATGGATCCTCGCTCTCCTGGCCCTGCGCGACGGCTTCATGGGCCAGCGCTGCCGCTCCAACCTCGTACACAAGAGCGCCGCGCGAAACAACTCGCCTCGTCCACGGTCGCGGAATATTACAGCACAATCGTCGCGCCGGCGGATGCATTCGAGAGATAGATTACCTGGTCGGCGGGGTGACCGCAATCGAGGGGCCTGTCGCGCGCCGCCTGAACGCATGCCGGGATCCGCGGCGGCGTTTCGACGGGCGAGCGCCGCAATGGGGCGAGCCGTTGCGGATCCGAGGCGCGGGGCTCGCCGATCCAGGCGCGGCGCCGAAGCGGTGCGCAGCGGGCGGAGCAGGATGCCATGGCGCGGGGTATCCCGCCGCGAGGCGCGGGGGCGAGGCGCTTGGCAACGCATGATTTTCGCGTCAATCATGGCTCATGAGGTCCTCGCGGAGCCGTTCGACGTCGCCAGCCACCGGGGTCCGGTCGGGGCTGGGCAACCAGATCAAGGGCTCAGGCCGTTTCACCCACCCCTCGACCAGCAGCAGCACCCCGTCCAGCAGCACGGCCGTGCCCGACGCCGTGAACCAGGCCGCGGCCCCGAAGCCGACCCCGAAGCCGGGCGCCTTCTCCGGCTGGGATCCCGTCACGCGCAAGACCGTGAGCCAAACGAACTCGCCCGGCCCGACGACCACGACGACCACGGCTTCGGGAAGTCAGTTCGGGAGCACGACGACCGGCAACAACAGCCCCAATGTCGGACAGGCGCCCACCACCGCGCCGAGCTCGCCCACGGCAGCACCCAGGCCGCCGGCCTCTCCGGTCAACGTGCCTCCGAACCAGAGTGTGATGCCGGGCAGCGACGGGTCGCAGTCCCCTGAGCTCCCCGGCTCCAGAACGCCCCCTGCCACCGCTGGAGCTCCGCAGCCCCCCGTCAGGCCTCAATCCTCGCCTGCCGGCGGCGGCATTCCCCAGGGCTCCACGCCACGCCCCAACACGCCGCCTCCGAATCTCGGCAGCTCGGCCAATCCGCCTCTGGCCACCCAGACCCCGGTCAGGCCTCAATCCTCGCCTGCCGGCGGCGGCATTCCCCAGGGCTCCACGCCACGCCCCAACACGCCACCTCCGAATCTCGGCAGCTCGGCCAATCTGCCTCAGGCCACCCAGACCCCCCCGGTCAGGCCTCAATCCTCGCCTGCCGGCGGCGGCATTCCCCAGGGCTCCACGCCACGCCCCAACACGCCACCTCCGAATCTCGGCAGCTCGGCCAATCCGCCTCAGGCCACCCAGACCCCCCCGGTCAGGCCTCAATCCGCTCCCTCCAACAACAGCGGCCTTCCTCAGGGCTCCACGTCACCCGCAAAGCCATCATCACAGCTCCCGGGCAATGCTTCCCAGGGGAACACCAGCGCGACGACGCAGGGAGGTACGTCGCCCAAGGCCGGCGAGACGTCCCCGACGGCGCCCCCGAAGGAGGTCGCCCCCAAGGACAGCACGTCCGCTCAGACCTCCCCCAAGGCCACCGAGACCGGCGGCAAGAGCTCCCCCACGCAAAAGCCCGCTTCCGCCGCCCAGGGCACGCCCGCGACCACGCAGGGAGGCTCACCCCCCAAGCCCGGCGAGACGTCCCCAACGGCGCCACCGAAGGAGGTCGCCCCCAAGGAGGTCGCCCCCAAGGAGGTCGTCCCCAAGGACAGCACGTCAGCGCAGACCTCCCCCAAGGCCACCGAGACCGGCGGCAAGAGCTCCCCCACGCAAAAGCCCGCTTCCGCCGCCCAGGGCACGCCCGCGACCACGCAGGGAGGCTCACCCCCCAAGCCCGGCGAGACGTCTCCAACGACGCCCCCCAAGGAGGTCGTCCCCAAGGAGGTCGCCCCCAAGGAGGTCGTCCCCAAGGACAGCACGTCAGCTCAGACCTCCCCCAAGGCCACCGAGACCGGCGGCAAGAGCTCCCCCACGCAAAAGCCCGCTTCCGCCGCCCAGGGCACGCCCGCGACCACGCAGGGAGGCTCACCCCCCAAGCCCGGCGAGACGTCTCCAACGACGCCCCCCAAGGAGGTCGCCCCCAAGGAGGTCGTCCCCAAGGAGGTCGCCCCCAAGGAGGTCGCCCCCAAGGAGGTCGTCCCCAAGGACAGCACGTCAGCTCAGACCTCCCCCAAGACCACCGAGACCGGCGGCAAGAGCTCCCCCACGCAAAAGCCCGCTTCCGCCGCCCAGGGCACGCCCGCGGCCACGCAGGGAGGCTCACCCCCCAAGCCCGGCGAGACGTCCCCAACGGCGCCACCGAAGGAGGTCGCCCCCAAGGAGGTCGCCCCCAAGGAGGTCGCCCCCAAGGAGGTCGTCCCCAAGGACAGCACGTCAGCTCAGACCTCCCCCAAGACCACCGAGACCGGCGGCAAGAGCTCCCCCACGCAAAAGCCCGCTTCCGCCGCGCAGGAGACGCCCACCAGCCCCTCGGGCTCGAAGTCACCGCCCGCGGGGCAGGGCTCCCAACAGCCGGGGCGCGATCGCCCGGGACCGCAGCCGGGAAGCTCGTCCACCACGACTGCCCTAGCGCAGGACGGCGAGGTGACGTGGATCGCGGCCAAGGCCGTCAAGATTAGCAAGTGGAGGACTCCCACGGGGAAACGAAGCCGCAGAGAGGCGAAGCGAGCCCTCCCGAAGCTCGGCGACGCGCTGAGCCACGGCGGCTTCCCCACCAACCCCGTGAACGCGAAGAAGAAGATCGGGAAGCGCTTTCCCAAGGGAACGCTGTTCAGCGACGCCGAGTGGGACGCCTTCAAGCAGCTCTCCTCGACCCCGGAGGGACAGACCTGGCTCAAAGCCTCGGGCATGCTCCCGCACGACCAGATCGAGGAGTACCTGTCGAACGACAACCCCGAGAAGTTCCGCGGCTTCCACAAGCTCCACAAGCCGAGCAAGGTCGTCATGGCGAGCTACGTCTCGCGCCAGATGAAGGGCGGCGAGGACGGCAAGCGCTTCGAGGGCACGCCTCCGGCGGCGGTGGCCCTGTCCATGGAGGCGAGGCACACGACCGACCCGGCGAGGAGGGACGAGCTCAAGAAGCAGATCGATCAGGGCATCGCCAAGGAATGGGCCAAGACGTTCGAGCATACCGAGCCCAACGACGACGCGAACACGGCCATGGACAAGGGCGCCGTGCTGGCTCCGAAGACGGTCAAGGACACCTTGACGCGCGCAGAGCCCAAGTCGCTCTCGAAGGACGAGGCGCTCGACCGGCACCGGCAGTCGATCGAGGTGCTCAAGAACACCTTCCACCTGCTCCAGGCCGGCGCCGAGATCTACGACGCCGGCTCGAAGAGCCATGTCCCGCTCCAGGACGTGCCGGTCGCCAAGCTCCTGTCGCACGGCGGCCGCGTCAACATCCAGATCCCCGCGGGCAGCCCGCCCTACGCGCTGACGGAGTTCATCGGCATCACCGACGAGAAAGGCAATCCCAAGACCGGCGTGTTCAAGCGCGACTACGGGACGCACCACGTCGCGCTCGGCAAGCGCAAATTCAAGGAGGAGGGCGGACGCGTCGCCATGGTGAAGTCCAAGCTCGACGACACCGAGCTCTACGGCATGAACCTCGCCATCGGCGGGCTCGGCCTCAAGGACTTCAACGGCGACGTCATCCTGCCCGACGGCGCTCACGGCCACCTGTTCATCGGCTACCGCCCGCCCAAGCCGGGCAGGCCTGGCGCGCTCCAGATCGGCCTCGAGACCACCGGCCCGGGCGCGCCCAGCACCGTCGGCTACGTCCACAACTGGCTCTCCACCGAGAAGACCGCCAACCCCATCTCCAGCGTCGGCGGACTCAAGCAGGACAAGATCGGCGACGAGAAGGGCAAGAACGCCCGCACCGTGGACCTGCGCAAGCTCGGGGACGATTGGAGAGGGACCCTCGAGGGCCGAGCGGACCAGTTCGAGCAAGACGCGAAGGAAAACCCGACAGAGGCGATCAAGAATCTCGTCGGCCCGCGCGACATTCCGCCGCCGGACACCGAGGATACCGCGCCGCACGCCTCCGACGCGTCGTCCGACGGGGCCGACGACGAGTCGTCCGACGGGGCCGACGACGAGTCGTCCGACGGGTCGGATCGATCCGAGCGAGGCTCGCGTGCCGGCGATCGCCGCGCTCCGCCGGGCGACGCCGCGTCCGACCCGAAGCGAGGCGCGGAGGACCCCGGGCAGGGCCGCTCGGATCAGCGGCAGCGCGGGGCCGAGCAAGCCCCCAAGGGCAACGAGCCCCGCGAGATGCCCGGTGATGCACCGGAGCAGATGACGGCCAAGACGCCGGAGGCCTCGAGTCCTCGCCCGGAAGCTGGAACGACGCAAAGCGCTCCAGGGAAGGCGCCGGAGAGACCTGGCCAGCCCCGGCCGGAGCGAAAGATCGTCCGCGACCCCTCCTCGGAGAAAGCGGCGAGCGCGGACGACCCGAAACAGCTCGGTGAGGGCAAGACCAGCGACCCCGCAGACATGCTGGCCGGGTACAACCCCGCTGCGAGCAGCGGGGATGCAGCGGCCGACCCGCAAGCGCAGCTCGACGAGATCGAGGAGGAGCCGCCGTCGGAGAGAGCGCCGGATCCGGAGACCTCCACCCCCGTCGAGCAGGTGACCTGGATCGTCGACAAGGCCGTCAAGAACACCCTCTGGCGCACCGACACCGGCATGATGAGCCGTGATCGGGCCAAGCACGGCCTCTTCGCGATCCAGGGCCCGCTGGGCAGCAGCGGCTTCCCCCCCGACCCCACGACGGCCAAGGAGCGGCTCGGAGGGCGCTTCCCCAAGGGGCCGCTGCTCAGCGACGCCGAGTGGAGCGCCTTCGAGCAGCTCTCCTCCACCCCCCAGGGGCAGAGCTGGCTCAACGCCTCGGGCATGCTCACGCACGAGCAGATCGAGCAGTACCTGTCGGACGATCCGAGCAAGAACCCCGAGCGGTTCCGCGGCTTCCACAAGCTCCACAAGGCGAGCAAGGTCGTGCTCGCCAGCTACGTCTCGCGCCAGATGAACGGCGGCGAGGCCGGCAAGCGCTTCGAGGGCACCCCGCCCGCGGCAGTGGCCCTGTCCATGGAGGCCAGGCACACGACCGATGCGGCCAGGCGAGAGGAGCTCAAGAGGCTCATCGACCAGGGCATCGTGGAGGAATGGTCGAAGACCCTCGAGTACACCGAGCCCAACGACGCGGCCACCGAGGCCATCGGCAAGGGCGCCGTGCTGGCCCCGAAGACGCTCGTCAACTCCCTGACCTTCACCAAGGGCAAGCAGCTCTCGAAGGACGAGGTCGTCGAGCGGCACGGGCAGTCGCTCGAGGTGCTCAAGAACGTCTTCCACCTGCTCCAGGAAGGCGCCGAGATCTACGACGGCACCTCCAAGAGCTATGTCCCGGTCGACGACACGCCTGTCGCCAAGCTCCTGTCGCACGGCGGCCGCGTCAACGTCCAGATCCCTGCGGGCAGCGCGCCGTACGCGCTCACGGAGCACCTCGGCATCACCGACAAGAACGGCAAGCCCAAGCCCGGCGTGTTCAAGCGCTTCGTCGGCACCCACCACGTCGCGCTCGGAGATGGCAAGTTCAAGGAGCAGGGCGGCCAGGGCGCCGCCCTCCTCGCCAAGCTCGATGACACCGAGCTCTACGGCATCAACCTCGCCGTCGGCGGACTCGGCCTCAAGGACTTCAACGGCGACGTCATCCTGCCCGACGGCGCCCACGGCCACATGTTCATCGGCTACCGACCGCCCAAGCCGGGCAGGCCCGGCGCGCTCCAGATCGGCATGGAGACCACCGGCCCGGGCGCGCCCAGCACCGTCGGCTACGTCCACAACTGGCGCTCCACCGAGAAGACCGCCAATCCCATCTCCAGCGTCGGCGGCCTCAAACAGGACAAGATCGGCGACGAGAGCACCAAGAACGCCCGCACCGTCGACCTCGGCAAGCTCGGGGGCGACTGGGCCAAGACCCTCAAGGACCGCGCCGAGCGGTTCGAGCAAGAGCTGGCGGAGAAGGGCAAAGACGCGCTCCACGAGCTCCTCGGCCCCCGCACCCAGCCGCCTCAGGAGCTCCAGGACGCCCAGCAGCGGTCGGGAGGACCCGAGCAGGAACCGCGGAACAGCGAGCGACGCGAGCCGCCGCCCGGTGATGCGTCGGTGAACACGCTGGCAGGGTACAACCCCGCTGCGGACAGCAGGGCTGAGACAGCCGCCCCACAGGCGCAGACCAACGAGATCGAGGAAGAGCCGGAGCCGCCGTCGGAGAGAGCGCCGGATCCGGAGACCTCCACCCCCGTCGAGGAGGTGACCTGGATCGTCGACAAGGCCGTCAAGAAGACCCTCTGGCGGCCCGACACGGGGCTCATGAGCCGCGAGAAGGCGAAGCGCGGCCTCCCCACGATCGCCGCGCAGCTGACCAGCGGCGGCCTCCCGCGCGATCCCGGGGAGGCCAAGACGCAGATCGGCGGGCGCTTCCCCAAGGGACCGCTGCTCAGCGACGCCGAGTGGAGCGCCTTCGAGCAGCTCTCCTCCACCCCCGAAGGACGGAGCTGGCTCAACGCCTCCGGCATGCTCACGCACGATGAGGTCGAGCAGTACCTGTCGAGCGACCCGAGCGACAACCCCGAGCGGTTCCGCGGCTTCCACCAGCTCCACAAGGCGAGCAAGGTCGTGCTCGCCAGCTACGTCTCGCGCCAGATGAACGGCGACGAGCACGGCAAGCGCTTCGAGGGCACGCCTCCGGCGGCAGTCGCCCTGTCCATGGAGGCCAGGCACACGACCGATTCGACCAGGCGAGAAGAGCTCAAGCGGCTCATCGACCAGGGCATCGTGGAGGAATGGTCGAAGACCCTCGAGCACACCGAGCCCAACGATGCGGCCACCGAGGCCATCGACAAGGGCGCCGTGCTCGACCCGAAGGAGGGCAAGAAGCTCTCGAAGGACGAGGTCGTCGACAGGCACGGACAGTCGCTCGAGGTGCTCAAGAACGTCTTCCACCTGCTCCAGGCAGGCGCCGAGATCTACGACGGCACCTCCAAGAGCCATGTCCCGGTCGACGACACGCCCGTCGCCAAGCTCCTGTCGCACGGCGGCCGCGTCAACATCCAGATCCCCCCCGGCAGCGCTCCGTACGCGCTCACGGAGCACCTCGGCATCACCGACGAGCACGGCAACCCCGCGCCCGGCGTGTTCAAGCGCGCCTTCGGGACACACCACGTCGCGCTCGGCAAGGGCAAGTTCAAGGAGCAGGGCGGCCAGGGCGCCGCCATCCTCGCCAAGCTCGACGACACCGAGCTCTACGGCATCAACCTCGCCGTCGGTGGACTCGGCCTCAAGGACTTCAACGGCGACGTCATCCTGCCCGACGGCGCTCACGGCCACCTGTTCATCGGCTATCGCCCGCCCAAGCCGGGCAGGCCCGGCGCGCTCCAGATCGGCCTCGAGACCACCGGCCCGGGCGCGCCCAGCACCGTCGGCTACGTCCACAACTGGCGCTCCACCGAGAAGACCGCCAACCCCATCTCCAGCGTCGGTGGGCTCAAGCAGGACAAGATCGGCGACGAGAGCACCAAGAACGCGCGCACCGTCGACCTCGGCAAGCTCGGGGGCGACTGGGCCACGACCCTCAAGGACCGCGCCGAGCAGTTCGAGCAAGAGCTGGCGGAAAAGGGCAAAGACGCGCTCCACGAGCTCCTCGGCCCCCGCACTCAGCCGCCTCAGGAGCTCCAGGACGACGGCGTGGGCCGCTCGGGCGATGCGCTCGCCGGAGCCGCAGCGCCGGGCGCGACCCCCTCCCCCACGCCGGCCAGCGCCGGAGGCACTGCCAAGATCGAGCCAAGCGCCCAGAACTCAGGCAAAACGCTCGACGAGCTGCTCGACGAGCTGGACAAGCAGAGCCGCGCATGGTCGCAACCGGCCACCGACGAGAACAAGAAGGACGCCATACGGCTCCTGACCGGGCTGCTCCAGCGACAGAACGTGCGCCCTTCGGTCATCGACAGGCTGCGCGAGCTCATCCAGAATCCCGCCTCGCTCTCGCAGTCTGCCTTCACCAACTGCGCGCTCACCGGCATCCTCTACCCGACGCTGAAGAACGATCTCGCCACCACCTCCCACCTGGTCGCGGCGCTCTTCACCGGCAAGCCGCTCGGCAAGTTCGCGGATTCCCCTGCGGCCGGCTCCTCCCGACCGCAGGGCTCGGGCACGGGGGCGCTCAGCGACAGCCTGGACCTCGTCCGGCGCGTGATGACAGGAGATGTCCCGCAAGCGCTCGGCCCGGCTCCGACAAGGCCGCTCGTCAACGGCCTCCGGACCGCCAAGGCCAAGCGCGACAGGCTGAAGAAGGACACGGACCGAGCGGCGCTGGAGCGCCACCTCCTCGACCATCTGCTCGCCCGCGGCCTCGTCGAGATGCTCGGCCCCGACGCCCTCGCGGAGCTCGAGCAGCAGACCGACGGCGCCCGTCAGCCCGGCGTCGTCGCGGCACAGGGCGATCTGCTGGCCTCGGCGAACTCCGTCGCGAGCCTCTTCAACTCAGCGCTCGGTGCGAACGCCACCGTCATCACCGGCAGCTCCCCCGGAGACTACGACGTCGCGCACATCAATGAGGCCCTGCAGCAGACAGACAAGGCAGGGTTTGCGATCGCCACCGTGAAGGACGGCAAGGCGCTCTGGAGCGCGGCGAAGCAGCATGAGGCCAGCTCCACGGCTCCTCACGCTCCCGGCGACGTCGCGCAGCTCGGCGAGCCCGCCACGATCGCGCCCCACCATGCCCCGATCGACGGGCCGATCACCGACCAAGGCGACTCCTTCCTCGTGCCGCTCCAGTCCTGGGGACGCACCTTCCCCGTGCGGGTGAACAAGGAGGACATGCCGGAGGTCTTCGCGGCAATCACCTACGGCACCGCTCTCCCGCCGCGAGCGCCGTCCCCGACCGCCTCCGCTCAAGTGCAAGCTCTGGCGGAACTGCAGGCAGGGTATGGCCCAGACTCGAGCAGCGGAGATGCGGCGGCCGACCCGCAATCGCAGCTCGACGAGATCGAGGAAGAGCCGCCGTCGGAGAGAGCGCCGGATCCGGAGACCTCCACCCCCGTCGAGGAGGTGACCTGGATCGTCGACAAGGCCGTCAAGAACACCCTCTGGCGCACCGACACCGGCATGATGAGCCGTGATCGGGCCAAGCACGGTCTCTTCGCGATCCAGGGCCCGCTGGGCAACAGCGGCTTCCCCCCCGACCCCACGACGGCCAAGGAGCGGCTCGGAGGGCGCTTCCCCAAGGGCCCGCTGCTCAGCGACGCCGAGTGGAGCGCCTTCGAGCAGCTCTCCTCCACCCCCCAGGGGCAGAGCTGGCTCAACGCCTCGGGCATGCTCACGCACGAGCAGATCGAGCAGTACCTGTCGGACGACCCAAGCAAAAACCCCGAGCGGTTCCGCGGCTTCCACAAGCTCCACAAAGCGAGCAAGGTCGTGCTCGCCAGCTACGTCTCGCGCCAGATGAACGGCGGCGAGGCCGGCAAGCGCTTCGAGGGCACCCCGCCCGCGGCGGTCGCCCTGTCCATGGAGGCCAGGCACACGACCGATGCGGCCAGGCGAGAGGAGCTCAAGAGGCTCATCGACCAGGGCATCGTGGAGGAATGGTCGAAGACCCTCGAGTACACCGAGCCCAACGACGCGGCCACCGAGGCCATCGGCAAGGGCGCCGTGCTGGCCCCGAAGACGCTCGTCAACTCCCTGACCTTCACCAAGGGCAAGCAGCTCTCGAAGGACCAGGTCGTCGAGCGGCACGGGCAGTCGCTCGAGGTGCTCAAGAACGTCTTCCACCTGCTCCAGGAAGGCGCCGAGATCTACGACGGCACCTCCAAGAGCTATGTCCCGGTCGACGACACGCCCGTCGCCAAGCTCCTGTCGCACGGCGGCCGCGTCAACGTCCAGATCCCCGCCGGCAGCGCGCCGTACGCGCTCACGGAGCACCTCGGCATCACCGACAAGAACGGCAAGCCCAAGCCCGGCGTGTTCAAGCGCTTCGTCGGCACCCACCACGTCGCGCTCGGAGATGGCAAGTTCAAGGAGCAGGGCGGCCAGGGCGCCGCCCTCCTCGCCAAGCTCGATGACACCGAGCTCTACGGCATCAACCTCGCCGTCGGCGGACTCGGCCTCAAGGACTTCAACGGCGACGTCATCCTGCCCGACGGCGCCCACGGCCACATGTTCATCGGCTACCGCCCGCCCAAGCCGGGCAGGCCCGGCGCGCTCCAGATCGGCATGGAGACCACTGGCCCGGGCGCCCCGAGCACCGTCGGCTACGTCCACAACTGGCGCTCCACCGAGAAGACCGCCAATCCCATCTCCAGCGTCGGCGGCCTCAAGCAGGACAAGATCGGCGACGAGAGCACCAAGAACGCACGCACCGTCGACCTCGGCAAGCTCGGCGGCGACTGGGCCAAGACCCTCAAGGACCGCGCTGAGCGGTTCGAGCAAGAGCTGGCGGAAAAGGGCAAAGACGCGCTCCACGAGCTCCTCGGCCCCCGCACCCAGCCGCCCCAGGAGCTCCAGGACAGCCAGCAGCGCTCGGACAACGAGCCCGGTGATGACCCGGCGGACATGCTGGCCGGGTACAACCCCGCTTCGAGCAGCGGGGATGCGGCGGCCGACCCGCAAGAGCAGTTCGACGAGATCGAGGAGGAGCCGGAGCCGCCGTCGGAGAGAGCGCCGGATCCGGAGACCTCCACCCCCGTCGAGGAGGTGACCTGGATCGTCGACAAGGCCGTCAAGAACACCCTCTGGCGGCCCGATACGGGCATCGTGAAGCGCGAGCTGGCCAAGCGCGGTCTCCCCAAGCTCGCCGCCCAGCTGACCAGCGGCGGCCTCCCGCGCGATCCCGGGGAGGCCAAGACGCAGATCGGCGGGCGCTTCCCCAAGGGGCCGCTGCTCAGCGACGCCGAGTGGAGCGCCTTCGAGCAGCTCTCCTCCACCCCCGAAGGACGGAGCTGGCTCAACGCCTCCGGCATGCTCACGCACGATGAGATCGAGCAGTACCTGTCGAGCGACCCGAGCGACAACCCCGAGCGGTTCCGCGGCTTCCACCAGCTCCACAAGGCGAGCAAGGTCGTGCTCGCCAGCTACGTCTCGCGCCAGATGAGCGGCGGCGAGGCCGGCAAGCGCTTCGAGGGCACCCCGCCCGCGGCAGTCGCCCTGTCCATGGAGGCCAGGCACACGACCGACTCGACCAGGCGAGAGGAGCTCAAGAGGCTCATCGACCAGGGCATCGTGGAAGAGTGGTCGAAGACCCTCGAGCACACCGAGCCCAACGACGATGCGAGCACCGCCATCGACAAGGGCGCCGTGCTCGACCCGAAGGAGGGCAAGAAGCTCTCGAAGGACGAGGTCGTCGACAGGCACGGACAGTCGCTCGAGGTGCTCAAGAACGTCTTCCACCTGCTCCAGGCAGGCGCCGAGATCTACGACGGCACCTCCAAGAGCCATGTCCCGGTCGACGACGTGCCCGTCGCCAAGCTCCTGTCGCACGGCGGCCGCGTCAACATCCAGATCCCCCCCGGCAGCGCTCCGTACGCGCTCACGGAGCACCTCGGCATCACCGACGAGCACGGCAACCCCGCGCCCGGCGTGTTCAAGCGCGCCTTCGGGACACACCACGTCGCGCTCGGCAAGGGCAAGTTCAAGGAGCAGGGCGGCCAGGGCGCCGCCATCCTCGCCAAGCTCGACGACACCGAGCTCTACGGCATCAACCTCGCCGTCGGCGGACTCGGCCTCAAGGACTTCAACGGCGATGTCATCCTGCCCGACGGCGCCCACGGCCACCTGTTCATCGGCTACCGCCCGCCCAAGCCGGGCAGGCCCGGCGCGCTCCAGATCGGCCTCGAGACCACCGGCCCGGGCGCGCCCAGCACCGTCGGCTACGTCCACAACTGGCGCTCCACCGAGAAGACCGCCAATCCCATTTCCAGCGTCGGTGGGCTCAAGCAGGACAAGATCGGCGACGAGAGCACCAAGAACGCCCGCACCGTCGACCTCGGCAAGCTCGGCGGCGACTGGGCCACGACCCTCAAGGCCCGCGCCGACAGCTTCGAGCAGGACCTGAAGCAGCGAGGAAAAGACGCGCTCCACGAGCTCCTCGGCCCCCGCACCCAGCCGCCCCAAGAGCTCCAGGACAGCCGGCAACGCTCGGACAACGAGCCCGGTGATGCCCCGGCGGACATGCTGGCCGGGTACAACCCCGCTTCGAGCAGCGGAGATGCGGCGGCCGACCCGCAAGCGCAGCTCGACGAGATCGAGGAGGAGCCGCCGTCGGAGAGAGCGCCGGATCCGGAGACCTCCACCCCCGTCGAGGAGGTCACCTGGATCGTCGACAAGGCCGTCAAGAACACCCTCTGGCGCACCGACACCGGCATGATGAGCCGTGATCGGGCCAAGCACGGCCTCTTCGCGATCCAGGGCCCGCTGGGCAGCAGCGGCTTCCCCCCCGATCCCGCGACGGCCAAGGAGCGGCTCGGAGGGCGCTTCCCCAAGGGGCCGCTGCTCAGCGACGCCGAGTGGAGCGCCTTCGAGCAGCTCTCCTCCACCCCCCAGGGGCAGAGCTGGCTCAACGCCTCGGGCATGCTCACGCACGAGCAGATCGAGCAGTACCTGTCGGACGATCCAAGCAAAAACCCCGAGCGGTTCCGCGGCTTCCACAAGCTCCACAAGGCGAGCAAGGTCGTGCTCGCCAGCTACGTCTCGCGCCAGATGAACGGCGGCGAGGCCGGCAAGCGCTTCGAGGGCACCCCGCCCGCGGCGGTCGCCCTGTCCATGGAGGCGAGGCACACGACCGATGCGGCCAGGCGAGAGGAGCTCAAGAGGCTCATCGACCAGGGCATCGTGGAGGAATGGTCGAAGACCCTCGAGTACACCGAGCCCAACGACGCGGCCACCGAGGCCATCGACAAGGGCGCCGTGCTGGCCCCGAAGACGCTCGTCAACTCCCTGACCTTCACCAAGGGCAAGCAGCTCTCGAAGGACGAGGTCGTCGAGCGGCACGGGCAGTCGCTCGAGGTGCTCAAGAACATCTTCCACCTGCTCCAGGAAGGCGCCGAGATCTACGACGGCACCTCCAAGAGCTATGTCCCGGTCGACGACACGCCCGTCGCCAAGCTCCTGTCTCACGGCGGCCGCGTCAACGTCCAGATCCCCGCCGGCAGCGCGCCGTACGCGCTCACGGAGCACCTCGGCATCACCGACAAGAACGGCAAGCCCAAGCCCGGCGTGTTCAAGCGCTTCGTCGGCACCCACCACGTCGCGCTCGGAGATGGCAAGTTCAAGGAGCAGGGCGGCCAGGGCGCCGCCCTCCTCGCCAAGCTCGATGACACCGAGCTCTACGGCATCAACCTCGCCGTCGGCGGACTCGGCCTCAAGGACTTCAACGGCGACGTCATCCTGCCCGACGGCGCCCACGGCCACATGTTCATCGGCTACCGACCGCCCAAGCCGGGCAGGCCCGGCGCGCTCCAGATCGGCATGGAGACCACCGGCCCGGGCGCGCCCAGCACCGTCGGCTACGTCCACAACTGGCGCTCCACCGAGAAGACCGCCAATCCCATCTCCAGCGTCGGCGGCCTCAAACAGGACAAGATCGGCGACGAGAGCACCAAGAACGCGCGCACCGTCGACCTCGGCAAGCTCGGCGGCGACTGGGCCACGACCCTCAAGGCCCGCGCCGACAGCTTCGAGCAGGACCTGAAGCAACGAGGGAAAGACGCGCTCCACGAGCTCCTCGGCCCCCGCACCCAGCCGTCTCAAGAGCTCCAGGATGGCCGGCAGCGCTCGGACAACGAGCCCGGTGATGCCCCGACGGACACCGCGCAGCGCCCCAAAGCGCCGGCGAGCGTGCTGGCAGGCTATAACCCCACCTTGGACGGCGAGAACGTCGCCGCCGATGCGCGGCCGCACGCCGACGGCGCGCAGGTCGAGCCGAGCTCACAGCGCCAAGGCAGGACGCTCGACGAGCTGGTCAGCTCGCTCGAAGAACAGAGCCGCGCGTGGTCCGGCCCGGCGAACGACGAAGTCAGACAGCAGGCCGCGAACAGCCTGGCAGGCCTGCTCGAGTCGCTGAACGTCGACCGCGCGATCGTGGACAGGCTGCGCGAGCTCATCGAGAACCCCGCGTCGCTGTCGCAATCCGCCTTCAGCAGCTGCGGCGTGAGCAGCGCCCTCTACACGATGCTGAAGGGCGATCTCGCCACCACCTCGCACCTGGTCGTCGCGCTGTTCACCGGCCGGCTGCTCGGCCGGCTCGCTCAGGCGCCCGGGGCCCGCGAGCTCGGCGCGCAGCCGAATCCGGGCAGGGCGGCGCTCAGCGAAGACCTCGACATCCTCCGGCGCGTGATGACCGGAGAGATCCCGCGCGCCCTCGGCCCGGCCCCGACGCGGCCGCTCGTCAACGGGCTCAAGACGGCCGGGGCGAAGCGCGGCGGCCTGACAAAAGCGACGGACCGGCAACAGCTGGATCGCCACCTCCTCGACCACCTGCTCTCCCGAGGCCTGGTCGAGCTCCTCGGACAGGACGCCGTCGCGCAGCACGGGAAGCGAACCGACGGCGCCAAGCAGCCCGGCGTCGCGGCGGCGCAGGGCGATATGCTCCTCTCGGCGAGCTCGATCGCATCCCTCATGAGCGACGCGCTCGGGGCGGAGGTCACGGTCAAGAGCGGCGGGCTCTCCGAGAGCGACGTCACGCGCATCAACGAGACGCTCGGGCGCACGGATCGAGCAGGGTTCGCCGTGGCGACCATCGCGAACGGCAAGGCGCTCTGGGAAGCGGCGAAGCGGCACCGCGACGGCGGCGACGCGAAGCCTCACGCTCCCGCGACCGTCGCGCCGCTCCGCAAGGGCGAAGCCGAGAGCCGGCACCATTTCGCGATCGACGGCGAGATCACGGTCGACGGCGACGCCTTCATCGTGCCCGTCCAGTCGTGGGGGCAGTCGTTCCCCATCCGGGTGCCCAAGGCCGACATGCCGAGGCTCTTCGAGGTGGTCACCCTCGGAACCTACCCCCCGGCTCTCGACACCTCCGCCGAGCAGAGGGCTCCGGCGCACCTCGCATCGCGCGAACCGTCCGGGACCGCGCACGACGGCGCGGACACGGCCGACCTGCTCGCGGGAGCTCCCGCGAAGCAGGACGGGGCCAGCCTCGATCCCGGGAGCGTCCAGCGCAACTCGTCAGGGCTGTACCGAGCCCTCCAGGAGCGCGTCCCACAGCAGCACCTCAACGAGGTGATGCGCCTCGTCGACGACACCATCGGAGCGAGGCTCCTCCCGCAGATCCTGGACATCCTGCCCATCGAGCTGCCCGCCGCAAAGCGGCTCGCCGAGGAGATCGTCGAGAAGTGGCTGCTGTTCCACCCCGGCGTGGGCCGCCTGCCCCCCGGCGAGCTGCAGCAGCAGCTCGCAGCGCACGTCGAGCTCGTCGTGCGCACGCTCAAGCGGGACCAGGGCCGCCGTACGATCAGCCGAGGCAACGACGCCGAGAAGGACGGCAAGGCGCCTCCCGCCGCGGCGGAGCCGAGCGCCCCACAGCACGCCCCCCCCCCAGATCCGCAGAAGCACGAGAAGAAGCAGCGCAAACCGCAGAAGCAGGGCAATTTCAAGAAGCCCGCTCGCAACACGCCTGCGGAGCAGTCCATCCCCGAGTGGATCTGGGGTATGCCGCAGTACAAGGGGCTGCAGGATAAGCTGCTCGAGCGCTTCACCGACGGCACGGTGCAGCGCGCGCTCAGCGAGCTCCTGGCAGAGGAGTCGTTGAGCTTGAATTCGCTCGCGCTGTTCCTGAGCGCGAAGGACAGCTCTCGCGAGAGCAAGAACGCGCTGAAGTGGTTCAAGAAGGTGCTTGAGCCGTACACAGGCGAGAAGCGCAGGCTGGCCTTCGACGTCGCCAAGGCGCTTGGCGCCCTCGACTCGCTCGAGAAGATGCCGGGCGTCGATCTCCCGGCCCTGCGCGACCCTCCGCCACCGCCGACGCGCGACGAGGAGGCACCGCAGGCGGTCGCCAAGCGGGGCAAGGAGGGACGCTGGGTCACCAGCGACGAGCTCAAGATCGTCGAGCGATCGATCGGCCAGCGCGCGTTCGCCGGCATGCTCGCGCGCGCCATGGACAAGGGCAAGGTCGCCAACACCCGCGGGATCATCGAGCACCTGGTCCGCCACGCCGAGCGCCTCTCGGACCCGGCGCTGTCGCCGCCGCTCACGTCGACCTCGCTGGTGGTCGACTCCAACCTGGTCGAAGATCTCTTGACGCCGCGCGACCAGCTGTCGCCCGCCAGGAGGGACATCCGCGATCAGCTGGAGTCGTTGATCCGCAAGGAGAAGATCACGGACCTGCGCCTCGCCAACATCAATATCGGAGAGCTGTTCCAGCACGACGACATCCTCGGAAGCACGTTCACCACGTCCGATGGGACAACGACGATCCCCTGGTACGGCATCCGGCGCGACCGCGGCCAGCGCGGCGACATGGACGAGTACGACCAGGGGTTCGATGAGCTGACGAAGAAGTCGGTCGGGGAGAAGAAGGGAAGCGCCGACCGCAGCATGCTCGCCGACGCCTTCTTCTCCGAGCGCGCCAGCGAGGGCGGCGCGCCCGCGGTGCCTCATTTCGCCACCAACGATAACGGCATCCTGACGCCGCTCCTGGACTTCGCCGGGATTGACGCGGCGAAGCGCGGCGAGAAGCCGTTCGACAAATTCGTGGAGGAGAACTCCGGAGGAACTTCTTATTTCCGCCCGCGGCTCATGGACCGTGAGCTCAAGACTCATGCGATCCTCGCCCAGAAGAGGTCACCGAACACGACGACCGACGGCGCCGCGCCCGACCCGAGCCCGCCCATCGGCGCGTCCCTCCTCGACACCCCGGTCGGAGCCACCCACCATGTCCATGACCTGATCGCGCTCATCAATACCTACGGCTTCGACGTCTATATCGTCGGAGGCGCGGTGCGCGACGCCCTCAGCGGCATCGAGCCCAGGGACGTCGATCTCAAGACGAACATGCCCATGTGGATGCTCGAGGAGGCGCTGCAGAGCCACCCCTCGTTGAGGTTCCTCTCCGTCAGCACCGTCCCCAATCTGCGCCTGCTCCAGGTCGGGAGCGGCGACAACGTGGTGGACATCACCGCCGGCGACAGCGCCAGCGCGCTGGTCCCGTTCGACGTCATGGCCGACGCGCTGAAGCGCGACTTCCGCATGAACGCGATCTACGTCGACGAGAACGGCTTCGTGGTCGACCCGATCGGCGGCATCGAGGATCAGCTCCTCGGCAGGCTGCGCTTCGTCGCCGATCCCGGCCCACCGGCGTCGGTCGAGGACCGGCAGAGCGCGGTCGTCGAGCACCTGCGCCAGGCGCCGTGGAACCTCGGCCGCGCGCTCAAGTTCTACCAGCGCGGCTACGCGCTCGATCCCGAGATCCTCCACGCGCTGCTCGACAACGCCGAGAGCATCCTCGCGTCGATGAAGGAGCGCGAGGCGCCGCTGCGCGACAAGTCGCTGCTCCTGCACCAGATGCGCGTGAAGTCGCCGGATCAGCTGATCGAGACCATGGAGGTGCTCGGCTTCTCCCCGGGCGCGATCCGCGAGCTCATCCCCGACGAGGTGGCCGGCCGCTTCGACGACGAGAGCCTCGCCTACGAGCACGACATCCTGCCGCGCTGGCGCGACACCCCCGACGACGACGCCAGGGATTACCCGCTGGGGGCGCCGGAGATGAAGATCGATCTCGCGACCGGCCGGATCTATCAATACCGCTTCCACGCCCTGCTGCCGCCGCAGCAGCCGGGGCAAGCGGAGGAGCGCGTCATCATCGACGTGGACCTGAGCGACCACAACCAGGCAGGCCACAACGCGCCGCACTACCACGTCTACCGCTGGCGCGACCGCGGCGGAAAGGCCACGTGGGACAAGAAGAAGAACGGCTTCTCGGACACCGGCCAGCCGGGCCATCCGCCGATCGACGGCGACTACTACCGCGGCCCGCAGCCGTGGCGGTTCGACGAGCAGCTCCACAGCAACAGCAGCGACTTCGTACCGGCCGCCGAGGAGCTCATCGAGGACGCAGGCATCGAGTTCACGATGACCGGCGACCTGATCGAGCTCGGCGGGCAGGTCAAGCTGCACCGCGAGCGGCTGCGAGAGCTCCATGGCCGCGGGCAGCTCGGCAAGCTGCTCATGCTCGTCAAGAACCTGAACGACGGGATCCCCTGGTCTTCCAAGGACCAGGCCACCGTCGACCTGTCCGGCTCGCAACGCGGCCAGGAGCGGCTGCGCTTCCAGCCGCAGCTCGACCTGGTCGTGCCCTTCCTCATCGACGCCGGCATCAAAGACCCCACCTCGATCGAGCTCTTCGCCGAGAACGGCCAGATGCGGCACGACGCGCTGCTGCGGCTCTATGACCTGGTGAGCGGCGAAGCGCGACCGGATCTGCGCCGTCCGGCGGCCGAATTCGCGCTGGACGGTGCCAGGAGCTTCAACGAGTTCGTCGAGCGCTTCGAGTTCTACGTCGCCTCGATGCAGGACAACCTGAGCGGCGCCGACGTCGATGCTCTCTGGCAGGCGCAGCTGCAGGCGGCGCAGGAGGCCGGCGCCGTGGGCGACACCACGCTCGGCGAGGGTGGCAATCTGCAGGAGAGGCTCGCGGCGGCGGCCGACCAGCTGCAATTCGAGTCGACGAGCACCGCCGCCTACCACTCCGCCAAGCACGCCGCCGACTTCCTGGCGCCGGCGGAGCTGGAGGCCGTGTCACAGGCGGACGTCGTGCGGCGTTACCTCGATGCCGCGCGCGACGTGGTCCGCAACGCCACCGCCATCGAGACGCGCACCGACGAGACCGGCGCGACAAACGTCGTGCTCTGGCACGGCGCGAACAAAGCCATCGCGCGGGTCAGGCCGGACGGCACGGCGCACCTCCTCACCAGCTACGCCCACGACCGCCGCAACATCGCGCCAGCGGCGGTGTCCCCCCCGCCGGCGGAGACCGGCGTCCACAACATCGGCAACAGCTGCTTCCTGTCGGCCGGCCTCACGATGCTCGCGCTCACCGACGCCTACTACGATCTGTTCGCGCCGCGCGACGGCGAGGACCTCGACGCCGCAGGCCCCCGGCTCCGCGCCGCGGTGCGCCCGATCCTCGAGCAGATCCGGGCCGGCACGCTCGTCGGAGCGGAGACGATGCAGGCGCTCGACGAGGTCCTGCGCGACACTGGCGTGCTCGGTGCGTCGTCCAGAACGACGCAGCAGGACCCCAGCGAGGTCCTCTTCAGACGCCTCTTTGAGAGAGCGAGCCTCGACACCGCCGGCGTGACCCTGGCCCAGAGGCAGCGGACCGACTGGAGGGAGGTCAAGCTGAGCGAGACGGGTGAAGCGCTGGGAGATCGCACCTCGCTCGACGACAACCTCGTATGGGACTCGACGCAGCCCGACGTCGTGCTCAGCCCGCTGGTCAACGGCAGCCGCACCCTGCAGCAGGCGCTCGACGCCCATTTCGGCGCGAGCACCATGGACGACGTGGCCGCCGTGCGCCAGGGCCGAGCGGTGACGGGCAGTCCATCGAGGCAGCTCCTCGTCGATTCGACCAACAACACGCCTCGGGCGATCACGATTGCTCTGCAACGCGGGGACGGGGAGAACGAGAGCGAGATCGACGTCCCCGAGTGGCTCAGGGTCAACGACCGATGGTACCGACTGAACGTGGTCGTCAATCACCACGGGCAGACGAGGGACGCGGGGCACTACACCGCGACGACGCGCAACGCAGCGACGGGGCAGTGGCAGGTACGCGACGACCGCAGGGTCTCCGACGCCGACCCGCGCGCGGCCGCCCAGCGCCGGAACCGCGGCTACCTGTTCACCTTCGAGCGCGTCGACGACGCGGCCGACGGGCCGGACGCGGCGGCCGAGGCCACGGCCGCGAGGATCGTCGGCACGGCGCTGGCACCTCTCCCGAGCACCCCGTCCAGCTCCGCCGCTACCAACGGTGCTACCCGGCCCGAGGGCGAGGATCCGGCCGACCAGCTCGGCTCGTTCAGCCCCTGGAACGGCGCCTCCGACACGACACAGGGCCAAGAGACCCCGCGAGCGACGGACGCGCCGACTGTCGACACGGAGACCATCCCGGCGGAGATCGACGCCCTGGTGCGGACGCTGGTCGCGAAGAGCCGCGATTGGTCCTCCCCGCGCACGCAGGCGGAGAAGCAGGAGGCGATCGCGCTCGTGACCGAGCTCTTGCAGCAGCTCGGCATGGACGCGAAGGTCGTCGACAGGGGCGGCGAGCAAGGCAAGGACTCGCCCGATTCCGAGCACTCCACCTGCACGTGCGTCCGTTAGCTCGCCCGTTTAAGCCGGAGCCTTGGCGCTGTTACCGAGCCAGCTCACTGCCAGCTCACTGATGGCCATGAAGTCCGCTTGAATCACCGGTTCGCGGATGTCCTCACGAATTCGATGAAGGCGCGCAGCGGCGCGGGGACGAGCCGGCGTCCCGGATAATAGAGGAACGGCCCCGAGAAGCTCTGCCACCAAGGCTCGAGCACCGGCTCCAGCGCGCCGCTGTCCAGGTGCGGGCGCAGCCAATCCTCGAACAGCTGGATGACGCCGACGCCAGCGATCGCCGCATCCACCGCCAGGTCGATGGCGGCGCCCGCGCTGACCAGCAGCGGTCCCGCCGGGTCGACCCGCACCACCTCGCCGTCGCGTTCGAACTCCCAGGTGATCATCCGGCCGCTGCTGAAGCGGCCGCGCATGCAGGCGTGCTGCAGCAGATCGCGCGGGTGTTCCGGGCGGCCGCGCCGATCCAGGTAGGCGGGCGCCGCGGCGGTCGCGGAGCGCTGGATGCGCGGGCCGATGGGGACGGTGATCATGTCCTGCTCCAGCCGCTCGTCGTAGCGGATGCCGGCGTCGCAGCCGGCCGCCAGCACGTCGATGAAGGCGTCCTCCGCGACCACCTCCAGCTGGATCTCGGGATAGGCGGCGAGGAACGCCGGGATGATGTCCGGCAGCACCAGGCGGGCGGCGCTGATCGGCACGTTCAGCCGCAGCGTGCCCGCCGGCCGATCACGGAAGCCGTTCACCACGTCCACCGCGGCGGCCACTTCGCCCAGCGCCGGCACCAGGCGGTCGAGCAGCCGCGCCCCGGCTTCCGTGGGCGCGACGCTGCGCGTCATGTTCAGCGTGCACGGTCCGGCCGAGGGCTCGATCGAGGCGCCGCTCAGCGCCCTGGCCGAGCTCCAGCGTCGGGGGCTCGTGCGCCACATCGGGCTCAGCAATGTCACGCCCGCCCAGGTCGCGGAGGGGCGGCGGATCTGCGACATCGTCTGCGTGCAGAACCAGTACAACCTGGCGCACCGGGCCGACGACGCCCTGATCGACGACCTCGCCAGGGAGGGCATCGCCTATGTTCCCTTTTTCCCGCTCGGCGGCTTCACGCCGCTGCAGTCGTCCTTGCTCTCCGACGTGGCCCGCGGCCTGGGCGCCACGCCCATGCAGGTCGCCCTCGCGTGGCTGCTGCGGCGCGCGCCGAACATCCTGCTGATCCCCGGCACCTCGTCGGTGGCTCACCTGCGCGAGAACCTCGCCGCCGCCGCGCTGGAGCTGCCCGACGAGGCGATGGCGGCCCTGGACGGCGTGGGAGCGAGCGCGGGCGCGGCCTCCTGAAGCCCGCCGCCGGGCTCAGGCCCGCAGCAGCTCGAAGTGTTGCAGAGCGAGCCTGGACACACGCGCGCTCGCCGCAGCGTGTCTTCCCTTGAAGGAGCTGGGCGTCACCAAGCACGCGACGGTACGCGCCTTCGTCGCTGCGCGGGGAATCTTGATTGGATGGCTCCGAGCAGGTTCTCCAGCCAGCTCGGCTCTGGCTCGCTGCACACGACCGGCAGGTATGTGAGCGAAAAATGGTCCCTCACCGCTTCTCGCGCCCTGCGCACGCTGTCCCGATCTCGAGGATCGTAGTCGACGAGCGCCGTCCAGCAGGGCTCGCCCTCGGGCTGGTGCGTTTCGTCGTCGCTCGTATACAGCGTCATCTTGCTCATACGGAATGAGCGCATCCTGCCAGTCGACGATGACGTTCGCATGGCACGCCCGTGAAACGCACGCGGTGGATTCCAGTGGCACTTAAGGCGAGTTCTGGGGGGGGCCAGCGTGGGGGACTCGGGCGCGCTCGTCATCGAGCCGGACGGGCTGGTCGACCTGACTTCGGGGCAGATTCGGAACCCGCTGGCCGGTAGCGGCGTGCGCAGCCCCGTCGGCATCCCCGCCGGCCGCTCACGGGGCGCCTCCTGGTCGCAACCGCCGGCCTCCTGAAGCACGCGTCGTGGGCGCCCCTCGGCGCTCGCGCCCGCACAGGCAATGTGCAGGCGGCGGTCGAGGCACAGATCCAGGCGGTGACTCCTCCATCGGGCAACCTGCCCGACGACGTCGGGGTGGTGCTCGGCGAGCGCGTCGGTTAACCTGCCGCTGCTATCGACGACGCCGCCCGCCGTTGCGAGGTCGCGGGTGTTGATTCTCGGCAGATCGGACGATCGAGCTGACTTGCTGGAACAGCTTGCGAGGCGCGGTGAGCCGGTCTAACACCCCGGTGCGGCTGACCATGCGGGCAGCCTCGCTCCGCTCGGCAGTCCACCCGGCAGCAAACCGGGCAGCCGTCAGCCACACATGACCATGCTCCCCGAAGACTTGAACCCAGGGACGGCCTTTGAACGATCGCGCGCAGTGCTACGCGGTGCCGTCCATGCGGTGGACGTTCCCGAGGTGCGGAAGATGGCCACGATCATCTTGGCACCAGAGCAGGCCGACGTGAGCATCTCCCAAGGCGGCTTCGTGGTGGACTTCGGACTCAGTCGGGGACCGCTGTCGTATTGGCCGAAGCTCGCCGCACCTACGCTGTACGCTTTGTGCCGCTCTCATCTTGGCTCGCCGTCCGCGCGCTTCTCTTTGAACACCGAGCAGCTCAGGAAGATCCGGATCGGGGAGAGCAGGTCCGACCGCTGGCTCTGGCTCTTCGAAGAGCCTCGGCGCATCCTCGTGTTCTGCAGAGAGGCGACCCAGGATGTCCAACCCGAGGACCCAGGTCAGCTCGAACGGTGGGTGTCGGCGAGAAAGGTGTGGGCCGTGTTCGAGCAGCCCATGACCTGTCCGCACTGTCGCGTCAGCGCGGCGCGCTTCCGTGCCGTGGAAGGAGCTCTCGTCTGCCAGGCATGTGGACGCTCGTGGCGCGTGGATCGCGGCGTTCTGGAGGGCGCAGTCCTTGAGACAGGTGGCTAACTCGCCGTTGCTGACCGGCGGTCCGCGCCGCCTCGCTCCGCTCGGCGGCGCGGACCGCGGCAGAACGGCGGTCGTTCGGCCGGCAAGGTGCGGGGACGCAGGCACGATCCCGACACAGGCGGCAGCGCATCGAAGGGCTCGGCAGCGGGGCGGCGAGCGAAGGAGATTCGCTCGGCGCTCTGCCGCCGGGCCAGGCGCCGACCCCGATCGGTGATGCCGCCGGCCCTTCACCGCGGGCGACGCGGTGGCGAAGGGCGCTCCGCCCGGCCACACCGGGGCCGCCCTCGGCGGCGAGACAGGCGGAAAGTAGCCGCTCCGCGGACCGCGTCTTTTCCCTAGCCAGCTTCGGTTGCACGCTACGCGACGTCTGATGAGGGCCGCGCCCTCGCCGAGCGAAGAGGAGCGAGCGATGCCAGGAAGCAGGGAGCTGGTGCAGCTGCGTGCAGAGATGTCGAGGTATCGAGAGCAGAAGAGCCGTGGGAAGTACCCGAGCGAGCTGCGGGAGCGAGCCGAGGCGTACGCCAAGGAGCGTTCCCTCGCGGGGGCGACGCCGACCGAGATCGCCACGGAGCTCGGTGTCCACAAGATGACCGTCGACCGATGGGTAGCTGGCGGTGAGCGCGCAGAGGAGGGTGCGTTGCCAAGAGCCACCCATGCGGCTCAGCATGTTCCGTTTCTCCCCGTCGTGGTGCGCCCGGAGCGCCGAGAAGCGCCGCCTGTGCGGCTCAACGTCGCATTTGCCGATGGGACGCGGATGCAGGTATGTGGGATAGGCGCGCGCGACCTCGTGGATGCGATCGAAGCGCTGCGGAGGGGACGGTGACCCCCGCGACGATAGCCGTCTATCTGGCGGTCGGTCCAGTGGACTTGCGTGGCGCATTCGACCGGCTCGCCGCGATCACCCGGCAGGTGCTGTGCCTGGACCCGGCCAGTGGCGCGCTGTTCTTGTTCCTCAACAGGAGGCGCAACCGGCTAAAAGCACTTTGGTGGGACCGCAACGGATATACGATTCTGTATAAGCGTCTCTCGAAGGGTGCGTTTGCTCTGCCCTCGTTCACCGAGGCCGACGGCAAGTGTATCGAGCTGTCAGCACAGGACTTCGCGCAGCTGCTCGCCGGTCTACCCGTGGAAGAGCTGGCAAGCCGCCGCCGGCTGGTCCACTGAGGCGTCTGCGCCGGCGCTCGTTCACCACGCTGCCGGCGCCAGCGCGGCCCGATGGCGGCCGGCGCAGCCGGATGCGGGGATGGAGCAGGGCGCGAGCTGCATCGCGCCCGAAGACCTCGCGGGAGCGCGGCGCCGATGGCGCACCACGACTGCCCTGCATTCCCGTCTTCGGCGAGAGATTCTCATCGAAAGTAGCGACAAGTCGGCTGCATAAGGTACTTGTCAAGGGCAAGCGGAGGGGGCATCCATGGCGCGCCTTGACCTCGACGACACGATCCGGTGAGACCGCGCTGCCGCAGTCGGCGGAGCCAGAGCGCCTTGACGGTGCGGCGCTCGTGCTCGGCTACCTCCAGGCCAGGGGACAAGCCCAGGGGAGCCCCGCCGACCCCGGGTCGGCGGTCGACGCGCTGCTCCGGCGGGTGCAGGAGCTCGAGGCGAGGCTGGCCGAGCTCTCGACGGCGGAGCAGCAGGCCCACGAGCTCGCTCGCACTGTCGAGTCGCTCAAGGCGTACAATCAACAGCTGCAGGAGACGATTCGGACCTTGGAGATCGGGTTCCGGCGACACGTCTCCGAGCAGGTCTCGCCTGACCAGCTGCGGCTTTCGCTGGCCGGCGCGCCAGGCGCCTGTCCGGCTCCAGCTTCGTCGCAGACCGAGCACTGCGCCTCGCCCGATGCGGACCCGAGCGACGGTAGCAACCAGCCGCCGGGCCCCGCGAGC
Source organism: Sorangium sp. So ce836 (assembly GCF_028553905.1). NCBI lineage: Bacteria > Pseudomonadati > Myxococcota > Polyangiales > Polyangiaceae > Sorangium > Sorangium sp. So ce836. The sequence continues at coordinate 11,570,973 of NZ_CP102233.1, forward strand.
GCGCCGGAGCGCGTGGCGGCGGCAGAGTCCTCCTCCGGCTCGGATCCCGGAGGTGGCAAGCGAGCCAAGCGCCACGAGCACGGGCGCCGTCGCATCGGTGTCATCCCGAGGGTGGTCATCGAGTCGCTGCCGCCGGAGGTGCTGCTCAAAGGCATCGAGCGCTTCGAGCGTGTGGGCGCCGAAGACAGCTCGGTCATCGGCTACCGGCGTGGCGGCCCCATCGAGATCGTCACGCGTCGCCCCAAGTACGTGGCCAAGGCGGAGGCACCGGCGGCGAGCAGCGGAGCTGAAGAGGAGCCGGCTCCTTCGCCAGCCGGTGGACCGGCCTTCACGCACGAGCTGGACGAGCCGCTGCTCGTGCGAGAGCACGAGCTCCTGGGGATCCCCGCGGACACGGGCTTCAAGCAAAGCCCCTTCGTCGACGGCGTCCTCGTACGCTACACGCCCGAGTCGGATGCTGCGCAGGACAGCGGCGGACCGGTGAAGATCGCCGCGCTGCCGGAGCGCCCGATCGACAGGTGCCTTGCTGACCCGAGCCTCTTGGCCCACCTGTTCGTCCACAAGCTCGACTACCACATGCCCTACTACCGGCAAGAGGTGGAGTCGGATCGCCACGGCTTCCGCATCGGCCGCGGCAACATGACACGCTGGCAGTACGATTGCGGTGGCATCGCGATGCGCATCGCCGATGCCATGTGGAGCAACGCGCTCTCGCGGTCGTGGTTCGCCATGGATGCGACGGGCACCGCCATCCGGGCCAAGGACAAGCACCGCTATGGGCATGTCTTCGTCCTGGTCGCGCCGGGCGATGGGGTGCTGTTTCGCTATACACCGACGTACGACGGCCCCACCGTCGCGAAGCTCTTCGGCGGCTACCAGGGGACGCTCGTCGCCGATGCCTCGGCCAACCACAACGTGCTGTTCGGGCCGGGCAAAGCGCGCGAGGCCGGCTGCTGGAGCCATGCACGAAGGCGCTTCTTCAAGGCGTTCAAGGCCGGGGCGGGCACGGAGGCGGCGTTCGCGCTCCAGGCCATCCAGGCGCTCTTCCGCGTCGAGGAGGAATGCGCCCTGTGCAGCCCGGACGAGCGTCTCGAGCTCCGGCAGCGCGAGTCCGCACCGCTGATTGAGAAGCTCTTCGCCTGGGTCGAGGCGCAGCGGCAGGTCGTCCCGGAGCATTCGCCGTTGCGCGAAGGGCTGGTCTACCTGCACAACCAGAGGGAGGCGCTCTGCGAGTTCCTCTCCAACGGGGAGATCCCCATCCACAACAATGCCAGTGAGAGGGCTCTGCGCCGCGTCGTCAAGGGGCGGCGCAACTGGCTCTTCCACGGCAGCGACGAGCATGCTGTCCGGGCGTGTGCCATCACGTCGCTCATCGCGACCTGCCAGATGCACGGGCTCGACCCCGAGCTGTACTTGCAGGAGATCCTGACCGTGGCTCCCAGCTATCCGCTCAGTCGCATCCTCGACCTGAGTCCCAACAACTGGGTCGCGACGCGACAACGCCTCATCGCCGAGGGGCGGCTCAAGTACCTGGACCTGGCTCGGATCACCGGCTCGCGGCTCGCCTTCCGCGACCGCTGATCGCGCCGCGTCGTCCGCTTCCGTCGCGCCCACAGCGCTCGTCGCGTCCGGAGCGGCCGAGTCAGGCGCGCGTCCTTTCCGCGTCCGCGCCGAGGTGCGTCGGCGCGTCGAGCCGGTGCTGTCGTCGCTTCGTCCCGCCACCGTCGAGCTCGTCTTCGCGGGGCGCCTTCGGGTCGCTTCGCTTCGGCGCTGCTTGTCCGCGCCTCGGGTCGGCCGCCGTTCGCCCACCTCGTCCGCGGACGGCTGGGCGGCGCTCTTGCGGCGCCGCACGCCTGTGGCCTCGGCAGATCCCGCGCGCTCCTCCTGCCCGGCCGCGCCACGCGGGCGCCCCTTCGCGCGGGCGGGGGCGTCCTCGCGGCCTTGCCACGCGACATGCGGCGCGGACAGCTTCAGCACCGCCGTCGTCAGGCTCGGGACTTCGACTCCCTCCTCCCCGCTCCGTCGCTTCGTCATCGCACCGCGACTCTACGCACGTGGCCGCCTTCCACAAGCACGCTTCAGAACGCGCTCTGCGGAGCGGCTACGGCGGAAACTATCAAAACTGCTATTGTTTCCAGCGACCGCTCGTCATCGGCCGTTTTTCCTGGCGGGATATCCGACCCACGAAACCCGCGCCCCCCTCATCCCCCCTCCCCTCGCGCGCGCTCCGCCTGCCGCCTCGCCAGGTAGCGGCTCAGCAGCACCCACCCCCCCGCGACCGGCACCATCAGGAGCGACAGCCCCGCCGCCTTCACCCCGAGCGCCGACAGCCCCGACAGCGCCCACGCGCTCGCGGCGTCCCCGCCCCGGAACGCCACGGTGTCGATGAAGCTCTTCGCCTTGTACTTCTCCTCTCGCGCGACCACCGTGAACAGGATCTCCCGCGCCGGCCGGTCCACCGCGTAGTGGATCGCCCGCCGGAGCCCCTGGAAGCCGGCGATCATCGAGAGGGTCGGCCGCGCCGCCAGCGCGAGGAACCCGACGCCCGTGACCACCGGCACCACCGCGAGCGCGACCCCGAGGCCCACCCGCGTCATGAGCCTGCCGGTCACGAGCACCTGCACGACGATGGTGATCACGTTCACGGTGAGATCGATGGAGGCGAACATCGCGGTCCGCCGCGCGGGATCCATCGATTCGGCGGCGACGATCCGCGCCTGCTCGAAGTAGAGCACCGTCGCGGTGATCGATAAAAAGAGCGTCTGCGCGCAGATCCCGAGGAGGTACGGCGACCCGAGGACGAGCGTCACCCCGCGGAGCGCGCCCCCGCCGATGCGCTCCTCCGCGGCGCTCGCCTCGGGCGGCGCCGCATCGCCGGCGAGCCGGCCGGCGAGGCGGTTCAGCCGCGTCACGCAGAGCACGGCGAGCTCGAGCAGCGCCGCCGACAGGAGGAGGAGGTTCGCGGTCCCGATCTGCCGCGCCTGCGCGGCCGTGACGAGCGAGCCGACGAGCGCGCCGGCGCTGCCGCCGGCGGCGATGACGCCGAAGAGGCGCTTGCCTTGCTCGCTGCGCCAGACGTCCGCCATGAACCCCCAGAACACCGACACGACGAACAGGTTGAAGACGCTCAGCCAGACATAGAACACCTTCCCCACCGTGGCGCGCGGCGCGTCGAGCGCGAGCAGCCCGAAGAAGACGAGGAGGTTCGACGCGAAGAAGCGATAGACGATCGGGATGAACCGCCGCCGCGGCAGCCGCGCCACGAGCGCGGAGAAGGCCGGCACGGCCGCGAGCATCGTCGCGAACACCGCCGTGAACAGCCATGGCAGCTTGTCCATGCCGCCCGAGATGCCCATCTCCTCACGGACGGGCCGCAGGATGTAATAGCTGCAGAGGACGCAGAAGAAGTACGCGAAGCTCCAGAGCAGCGCGGAGACCTCGCCTTCCTTCACGTCGCAGACCCGCCGGAGCAGCGCGGCCGCCGTGCTCAACGGTTCGACGCCCTCCCCCCGGCGAGGCGTCGCTCCGCGGTCGGCGTGAGGCGTGACGGCGGGCGCGGCATCGGACGACCACTGCACGACAGCCCGCCCCGCGCGTCAAGGCGCCCGCCGGCGCCGGCCGCCCGCGGGCGCGAACCTCATCGGATGAGCAGCGCTCCCGGCGCGGAGCGGCTAAGCTCGGGCCGCGCAGCCCATGAAGTTCGTCCACGCCGCCGACCTCCACATCGACAGCCCCCTCCGCGGCCTCGACCGTTACCCCGGCGCCCCGGTCGAGCAGATCCGCGGCGCCACCCGCCGCGCGCTCGAGAACCTCGTGAGCCTCTGCCTCACCGAGGAGGTCGACCTCCTGCTCCTCGCCGGCGACATCTACGACGGCGACTGGAGGGACTACAGCACGGGCCTGTTCTTCGCCGCGCAGCTCTCCCGGCTGCGCGCCGCCCGGGTGGACGTGGTGCTCCTGAGCGGCAATCACGACGCCGAGAGCCACATCACGCGTCACCTGGAGCTCCCCGAGAACGCCCGCCGGCTCGACCCGAAGAGCCCCGAGACGGTCGTCTTCGAGCGGCTCGGGGTCGCGGTGCACGGGCAGAGCTTCGCGACAAAGGCGGTCACCGACGATCTCGCCGCCGGCTACCCGGACGCGCTGGCGGGCCTGTTCAACATCGGGCTGCTCCACACCTGCCTGGGCGGCCGCGAGGGCCACGACAACTACGCTCCTTGCAGCCTGAACACCCTCGTCGGCAAGCGATACGACTACTGGGCGCTCGGCCACGTGCACACGCGGGAGGTGCTCTCGGAGGATCCGTACATCGCCTTTTCCGGCAACCTCCAGGGCCGCCACGCCCGCGAGACCGGCGAGAAGGGCGCCCTCCTCGTCACGGTGGACGAGGGCCGCATCGCCTCGGTCGAGCACCGCCCCCTCGACGTGGTCCGCTGGTGCGCCTGCGAGGTCGATCTCTCCCCGGCCGCGAGCGCCGACGACATCGTGGATCTGACGCGCGAGCAGCTCGAGCAGCGCCTCGCCGAGGCGGACGGGCGCACGCTGGCCGCGCGGGTGATCCTGTGCGGCGCGACGCCGGCCCACGCCGCGCTCCGCGCCGACTTCGAGCGCTGGACGGGGCAGATCCGCGCGATCGCCAACGACCTCGGCGGCGGGCTCTGGATCGAGCGCGTGCTCTCCCGGACGCTGGCCCCGCTCGAGGTGGGCGCGCTCGAGGAGCGGGACGACGCCATCGGCCAGCTCACGCGGTCGCTGCGCGGGCTGCGCGACGACGAGGCGGGCCTCTCCTCGCTGCTGCGCGAGTTCGCGAGCCTCAAGAACAAGCTCCCCGCCGAGGCGCGCGAGGGCGACGACGCCATCCGCCTCGACGACCCGGCGTACCTGCGCGAGGCGCTCGACGACGTGGAGCACACGCTGATCTCGCGGCTGCTCGGCGCCGGCGACGCGCCGTGAGCGCCGGCGCGGCGGCCTGGGTCGGAGCCGGCCGCGAAGGCATAAAATTCAATAATTTCCGCAACTTATCGCACTTTACGCGCGCCGCCCGGCCGCGCGTGACCACGGCCCGCGCGGCTTGACGGCACACCGATCTCCATCATGCACTCCTCCTGACGCGCCCCGCGCACGCGAGCATCGCCTCGGACAGCCGGACGCGACGGGACGGGGGAGTCATGGACGGGGGAGTCATGATCGACCAGAGCGCTTTTCCGGAGCTGTTCCGTCCGAGGGGCCGCGCCGAGCCGCACTCCATCTACGCGCGCATGCGGGCCGCGGGGCGCATGCATCGCCTCATCCACCCTCGCCTCGACGTGCCTATCTGGACGGCCACGCGCTACGACGACTGCGTGGAGCTCCTCAAGGATCCTCGCTTGATCCGGGATTTCCGCAAGCTCCCCGTCGAGGTGCGCGATCGTTACCGCCCGCTCGGCGAGCGCTCGATCATGCTGGATCGGCACATGCTCGACGCCGATCCGCCGGATCACACGCGGCTCAGGGGTCTCCTCCAGCGGGCCTTCTCGGCGAGGGCGATGGAGGGTCTCCGCCCGCGCATCCAGGCGATCACGGGCGAGCTCATCGACGCGGCGGTGGACCGGCGTCGCATGGAGCTCGTGGCCGATTTCGCGTTTCTGCTCCCCATCGCGGTCATCGCCGAGCTCCTCGGCCTCCCCCTCGAGGATCGCGACCAGTTCCGCCGGTGGACCAAGATCCTCCTCGCCCCCTCGATCGATCGCGTGCTCCTGGAGCGCGCGCAGCGCACGACGGAGGAGCTGGCGGCGTACCTCCAGGCGCTCTTCGCGGAGCGCCGCAAGGCTCCGGGCGACGACCTGATCAGCGAGCTCCTGCTCGCCGAGGAGCAGGAGCACAAGCTCAGCCCAGAAGAGGTCTCGAGCACGGTGTTCCTGCTGCTCGTCGCCGGCCACGAGACCACGGTGCACCTCATCGCCAGCGGCGCGCTCCTCCTGTTCTCGCACCCCGAGGAGCGACGGCGGCTCGAGCAGGATCCCGGGCTCATCGGCTCCGCGGTCGAGGAGATGCTGCGCTGCGAGGGCCCGGCCGAGCTCTCGACGGTCCGCTGGCCGCTCGAGGACATCGAGCTGCTCGGCGTGCGCGTGCCAGCGGGAGAAGGGGTCGTGGCGGGGCTCCTGGCCGCGAACCGGGATCCGGCGCACTTTCCGGAGCCGGATCGCTTCGACATCGGCCGCTCGCCGAACCGGCACCTCGCCTTCGGGAGCGGGATCCACTTCTGCCTGGGCGCGACGCTCGCGCGGCTCGAGGCCGCCATCGCCCTCTCGACGCTCTTCCGGAGGCTCCCGAGGCTCGAGCTCGACGTCTCGCCGGACGAGATCGAATGGAGCGAGTGGTCCCTGATCCGCGGCCCGGCGGCGGTGCCCGTGATGTTCTGAGGGGCGGCGAACGAACAGCGCTCCACCGCCCCGGGACCTCTCGGCGCGGGGGGGGCCGGCGCTCAGCCCGCCGAGCGGGCCGTCCGGGCGTAGGCCCGGAGCACCTCGGCCACGCTCCACGCCTGGGCGACGCACCCGCGGGGCGTGAACGGCGGCTCGGCGTCGAAGATCTCGCTGATCGACCCGGCGCAGGCCTCGTCGAGGTGCGGGGTGAAGCCCTCGAGCAGGCTCCGCGCCCCGGCGAGATCGGCGGGATACACCTTCAGCCAGGCGTCGATGAAGGGGCCCATGAGCCACCCCCACACGGTGCCCTGGTGATAGGCCATGTCCCGCGCGCGGAGATCGCCGAAGTACTTCGGCTTGTAATCGGGGTGCCCCGGGGCGAGCGACCTGAGGCCCACGGGCGTCCAGAGCCGCGCCTTCACCTGATCGACGATCCCCTTCCAGCGGGCGGCGTCGAGGACCGGGTGCGGCAGCGAGATCGCGAAGATCTGGTTGGGCCGGAAGGCGTCGTCGTCCCCCTGCTCGCCGTCGAGCACGTCGTAGAGATAGCCCAGCTCGTCGGACCAGAAGCGCCGGTTGAACGAGGCCTTGACCTGCTCGGCGGCCCCGCCGTAGCGCCGCGCCGCATCGTCGCCCTCGGACTCGCGCACCCAGCGCTCGATGAGGCGCAGGGCGTTGTACCAGAGCGCGTTGATCTCCACCGCCTTCCCGCGGCGGGGGGTGACCACGTAATCGCCGACCTTGGCGTCCATCCAGGTCAGCTGATAGCCCTCTTCCCCTTGACGGACGAGGCCGTCCTTCGGGTCGACGCCGATCCCGAAGCGCGTCCCGCGGGTGTGGTGCTCGACGATATCGATCAACGTCGGGAGCACGAGCCGGAGCGTCTCGCGATCGCCGGTGTAGGTCAGGTAGCGATCGAGCGCGTGGAAGAACCAGAGGGTGGCGTCGGCGGTGTGGTAGAGCCCGTCATTCTTGCCCTCCGGGAACATGTTGGGGATGAGCCCGTCCTTCACGTAATGGGCGAACGTGCGCAGGATGTAGCCCGCCTCGGTGTGACGCCCGGTGACGAGCGTCAGCCCCTCGAGGCTGATCATGGTGTCCCGCCCCCAGTCGGTGAACCAGTGATAGCCCGCGATGACGGTGCGCACCTCGTCCCCGGCGGCCCGCGCGCGGGCGGCGTCCTCGACGCGGCCCGCGGGGGTGATGAGGAACTGATCCGCCCCGAGGATGAGCTCCGCCGGCGGCCCGGAGCGGACCTCGGGCGCCGCGGCGAGCAGGAGCCGGGTGCGGCGCTTGCGCTCGGCGCGCTGCACCTCCTCCGTGGAGAGCGCGTTGATCGTCTCCCAGGGCTCGGTCGACGCGACGAGGGTCACGCTGCCGGAGACGGGGAGCTCGAGGCCGAAGCGGCCGGGGCTGTAGAACTCGCCGACCGCGTCGTACCCGCGGCTCTGCTCGATCCGGTAGCGCACGTTGCGCAGGCGGGCGCTGTCGATCCTGAACTCGGCCCGGGCGCCCTGGACCTTGAGCCGGAGCGGCGGCAGGTCGCTCGGCGAGGCGAGCTCGTAGCGATCCTCGATCACGGTGAGCGCGTAAGGGCCCGCGACCGGCCGGTCGAGCGCGCCCTCGTGCGGGCGGAAGTTCACCCACGGCTGGAGCTCGATCTGGACCGGCCCTTCGCCCTCGAGGAGCGTGTACGTGACGTGGACCGTGTTCTGCCCGTGGGGCAGGAGGAGGCGCCGCTCGAACGCCATCCCGGCGCCCTCGTAGCGCCACACCGGGAGCCCGGCCTCCAGGCGGAACTCGGCGAGGTCGATGACCTGCGCGGCGCTGTCGTCGAGCCAGGGCTCCTGACCGCCCACCTGAACCACCTTGCCGTCCGAGGTGATGACCCGGGTCGACAGATCGCTGAGCATCATGGTGCGGCCGAGGGGGGCCGGCAGCGCGGAGATCAAGAGTCCGTGGAAGCGACGGGTCACCGCGCCGGAGATGGTGCCTGACGCGTAGCCGCCGAGGCCGTTCGTGACGAGCCATTCCCGCGTGAGCGGGTCCGCCCCGTGCTCGGCGTCGTCGTGCGAGGCGGGGCCGGTGCCCCGGGACCAGACCATCATCCGGCAGATCTCGTCAGCGTACATGCTTTTTGGGCTCCTCTGGGCGAGGGTTGGCGCTCGTCTTCTCGGGCACCGGCGTCCCGACCACGGGGTGCAGGAGGATCGCCGCGTCGCCCGGGATGTGGACGCCATCCTCGGTGATGACAGGTGGACTGCCTTGTCCCCCGTAACGAGGGGATTCGCTGGACCACAACGTCTCCCAGCGGCGCCCCGGCGGCGGGGCGAAGAGCGGCTCCGGCAAGGACCCTCGATGGATGTCCCGCCCGAGGTTGACGAGGAGCAGACGGTCGTCGCCGTCGTCGCCGAAGTAGCGGAGGAGGAACGCGTGGCCCGAGAGGACGGCCCCGTCGACGCCGCGCGGGCGCTGGGCCCGGATCACGGGATCGCGCCGGCGGAGCGCGATCAGGTCCTCGTGGAGGGCGTAGATGCCGGCGTTGCGCTGGCGCTCGGAGAAGTCGAGCTTGCAGCGCTCGAAGGTCCGCGGGTCGTCGGGGGCGTCGAGCCGCGAGACGACCTCGGGCGCGGCGCAGGAGGGGAACTGCGCCAAGAACTCCGCCCTCCCCTTGCGCACGAGCGGCGCCAGATCGCGGTTGTGGTCCGCGAAGAAGAGGAACGGCGCCGACGACCCGAACTCCTGCCCTTGAAAGAGCATGGGCGTCCCCGGGGCGAGCAGGAGGAGCGCCGACATCGCCCGGAACTTCCCCGGGCAGGTGAGGTGATAGAGCCGCTCGCCCTTCGCCGTGTTGGCGACCTGATCGTGGTTCTCCAGGAAGAGGACGAAGCGGGCCGGATCCACGTCGAGCGCAGGGGTCCCTCGCCGCTGCTTCTGCCACTTGTAGCGCTGCCCCTGGAAGAGGAACCCCCGCTTGACGGCGGAGATGAGCTCCTGCGGGGAGCCCTCGTGATCCGTGTAGTAGGCCTCGCTGTGGCCGGTGAGCGCCACCTTGGCGCTGTGGTGGAAATCGTCGTTCCAGATGGCGTCGAGCCCATAGCCGCCCCGCTCCGGCGCGCGGATCAGCCACTCTTCCTGGGACTCGTTCTCGGCCACGATGAACGTCTCCTTGCCCTTCGCGGCCTCCCGGACGCGGCGCGCGATCGCGGCGAGGATGTGGTCCTTCGAGCCGTCGTAGATGTTCTGGGTCGCGTCGAGCCGCAGGCCGTCGAGGTGGTACTCCTCGATCCAGTAGCCGGCGTTCGCGAGGAAGAACTCCCTCACCGCCTCGGATCGCGGGCCGTCGAAGTTGATGGCCGCGCCCCAGTCGGTCTTGTGGCGATCGGTGAAGTAGTCCTTGGAGAACTGGCCGAGGTAGTTGCCGTCCGGGCCGAGGTGGTTGTAGACGACATCGAGGATCACCCCGATCCCGACGCGGTGCGCCGCGTCGACGAAGCGGCGGAAATCGTCGGGGCTGCCGTAGAGGCGCGTCGGCGCGAAGAGGTCCACGCCGTCGTACCCCCAGTTGAACCGGCCGGGGACCTCGTTCACCGGGAGCAGCTCGATCAAGGAGATGCCGATCCGGGCGAGCTCGGGCAGCTCGCGCGCGGCGGACTCCCAGGTGCCCTCCCGGGTGAAGGTGCCGACGTGCATCTCGTAGACGACTTGCCCCTTGAGCCCGGCGCCCGGGAAGCCCGCGTCGCTCCACGCGAACGCGGCGGGGTCGATCACCTCGGAGGGCCCGTGCGGCCCCTCCGGCTGCGAGCGCGAGGCGGGATCGGGATAGAGCTTCTCGTCGTCGTCGAGCCGGAACCGGTAGCGGGTGCCGGCCGCCGCGGCCGGGACGAGCGCCGCGAAGTAACCGCCCTCCTCGGGCCGCAGCAGGGCGGTCTCACCGCTCCCCGGCCCGGCCTCCAGGACGACCTCGACCCGGCGCCGGGCGGGCGCCCAGACGCGGAAGTGCGCTCCTTTTCCGGTCCCGGCGAGCACCTCTGCGCCGACAGGCAACCGTCTTTCCGTCTTCTCCGGCATTGAGTTACATTCTAAGCGCAACACACGTGACGTCCAGCACCGATAGGCTCGACGGTCCCCTTTGCAGCGGTCCTGTTTACCTGGCTCACCTGACGAGCGATAGCGCCTTACGGAGTCGCCTGAGAGGAATCGGGGATCGACCGACGATGAGAGACGGCACAGACGAACTGGCCTGCATTGCATGATCGAGCGGTCCTGGAGCGCGCGCGTGCCTCACCCATGCTGGCGGGCTCCGATGAGGAGGGCATTTTCGATTCGCCTCATCGAGCGAGCGCCGAGAGGAGCGGACTTCGCCCGCCGCGCCTCCGCGGTCACGGGTGCGCGATGACCACGAGCGTGCGCGCGCGCCGGAGCACGCAGCGCAGCGCCTGCTCCAGCGTCTCGGGGTCGAGCGCCGCGAAGCTCTCGTCGAGCACGACGACCTCGGCGCCCTGGAGGAGCGCGCGCGCGATGTAGAGCCGGCTCCGCTCGCCGTGCGAGAGCTGCCAGCCCGTCTCGCCCACCACCTGCTCCAGCCCGGCGGGCATCCGGCCGAGCAGCTCGCCGAGGCCGAGCTCGCGGCAGACCTCCTCGGCCTCGGCGAGATCGTCGGGCCTCGGCGGCCAGCGCCTGCCCATCAGCAGGTTGTACGCGAACGTCCCGCCGAGGACGTAGTTCTCGTGGAACTGCGGCGCGGCGGCCACGCGGCGGCGCCACGCGGCGGCGCCCAGCATGTGGCGATCGAGCCCGTTCAAGAGGAGCAGCCCGGCGTCGGGCGCGCGCAGCCCCGAGAGCAGCGCGCTCAGCGTCGACTTCCCTCCCCCCGAGGGCCCCTCGAGCAGGATGCGGTCGCCCGCGGCGATCCGCAGCGAGGCGTCGACCACCGCGGGGCGAGGCCTGCCCTTGTGCCGGAACGACAGCTCGTGCGCCTCCAGGACCGCCGCGGGCGCGCGGCGCTCGGCGTCCCCCGCGCTGCCCGCGCCCTCCGGCGCGCCGGGCGGCGTGCGCCCCGCGCCGGGCGGCGTGCGCCCCGCGCCGGGCGGCGTGCGCCCCGCGCCGGGCGGCGTGCGCCCCGCGCCGGGCGGCGTGCGCCCCGCGTCGGGCGGCAGGGGCGGCGGCGGTGCCCCGCCGCGGGCGGCCGCCTCGAAGAGCGTGGAGACCTGCTCCCACGCGATCGCCGCGCTGGCGAGGCTCGACAGGCCGGCCGACAGGCCCTGGAGCGCGCGGCTCGCGAGCAGGACGCCGCCGAGCGCCACCGCGTACGCCGCGGTCGAGCCGGAGCCCGCGAGGAACGGCGGCAGGAGGCCGGCGATCCCCGCGATGAGCCAGCCGCGCGGCATCAGCGCGCCGATCTCGATCTGGCTCCGGTCGAGCTCGCGCGAGCGCGCGAGGTACTGGGAGAGCGCCTCGTCCTCGCCGTGGTGCCAGCGGCCGCTCCGCTCCTGGGCGAGGCGGGTCCGGTGGCCGACCAGGCGCTCGATGAGGTCGTGGGTCATCGCGAGCCGCGCGGCGGTCCAGCGCGCGCGGCGCCGGTAGAACCGCGCGCAGAGCGCGACGACCAGGGCCGCCCAGGCGACGAGCAGGAGCGCGTGGAGCGCGCCCGCCGCGCCCTGGGCGAGCACGACCGCCGCCGCCGCGAGCTCGAACGCCGACGCGACGGCCCCGACGCCGCCGCCCATCGCGAGCGCCTCGATCGCCTCGGACTCGATCACGCGCCCGAGGAAGCGGCCCGCGCCCTCGCTGCGCACCTCCTCGGCGTCGAGCGCGAGCGCGCCCGCGAGCAGGCGCTGCTTGATCAGCGCGCTGGCGTCGATCGCGACCACGCCGGACAGCCACGCCATGAGCTGGCGCAGCGGGACCACCGTCGCGAGCAGCAGCGCCCCGGCGTAGAGCCACCCCTCGTCGAGGTGGTCGTCGAGGATGCTGCGCCCCACCGTCGTCCACACCAGGATCCAGAGCGTGTAGGCCGACGCGTGGGCGGCCAGCAGGCCGAGGAGGCGGCGCGGGATCCGCGCGGCCGCGAGCTGCCGCCCGAACGAGGCGCCGGGCGGCGGGCGCAGGCTCCAGATGCCGTCGAGGACCACGGGCCCGAGCCGCTCGCGGAGCAGGGCCTGCCGCGCGCGGGCGCGCCGCCGCGGCCGCACGCCCGCGCGCTCGAGGACGCGATCGACCTCCGGGAGCACCTGCGCCTCGAGCGGGCGGGCGACGCGGCGGAGGACCGCCTCGACCGGCACGCGGGCGGTGGAGCGGTCGGCGCGGAGCACCGAGAGGGCCTGCCCGCTGCGCCCCACGACGGCGAGGAAGCGCTGCGCCTCGCCGCCGCGCAGCCACACGAGCGCGGGCGCGACGCGCAGGAGCGCGTCGCCGACCTCGTCGTAGCGCGCCGCGATCGGCTCCGCCTCGACGCCGAGGTAGCCCGCGGCCTGATCGATCCACGCGCCGAGCGCGTCCGCGCTGCGGAGGTGCCCGGCGGTGGGGATGGGCGCCGCGACCGCGCGCGGGCGGAGGCCGCCCTGCAGCGCGAGCGCCTCGAGCGCGTCGCCGAGGCGCTCCGCCGGCCACTCGAGGGCGCCGAGCGCGTCGGCCGCCTCGCCCGGCCGAGCGCCCCGGCCGCGTCGCGCCTGCGCGCCGTCCGGCTCGGCTCCCCACCCGTGTTGCGCCTCGGCCGTCACCTCCGCTCGCCCTCCGGCGCTGCCGTGGCCTCCACCGCCGCTGCCGCGGCCTCGGCCGGCGCCGCCGCGCCCTCCGCCGCCGCTCCGGCGATGCGCCCGCGCACGACCTTCAGCCGGCGCCACCCGCCGCTCGACCAGAGCCCTCGCTGCACGGCCGCCTCGGCGTCCAGCAGCGCGCGGTAGCGCGAGCCGGGGCGCGCCGCGAGCTCGGCGGGCGCCCCGTCCTCGACCACGCGCCCGCCGTCCACGACGAGCACGCGCTCGAACGCGCGCGTCTCGCCGACGTCGTGGGTGACGCAGAGGAGCGTCGCGCGACGAAAGCGCCGCCGCGCCCGGGCGAGCAGCGCGCGGCGGCGCTCCCGGTCGAGGCCGCGGAACGGCTCGTCGAGGATCGCGAGCCGCGCCTCGCTCCGCAGCATCGCCCGGCCGAAGCGCACGCGCTGCCCCTCGCCGCCGGAGACGAGCCCTCCGCCCTCGCCGAGCAGGGTCTTCTGCCCTTCGGGCAGCCGCTCCAGCACCTCGCGCAGCTCGGCCTCCTCGACGACGGCGCCGAAGTCGGCCGCGTCGTCGGGCGCGCCGTAGCGGAGGTTGTCGAGGAACGAGCGGTTCCAGATCTGCACCGCCGGGTCGACCCACGCGGTCTCCTCGCGCAGGGCGTGGAGCCGCTCGCCGTCGAGCGGGCGGCCGTCGACGAGCACCCTGCCCTCGCTCGCCCGGTGCCACCCGAGCAGCACCCCGACGAGGCTCGACTTGCCCGCGCCCGAGGCCCCCACGATCGCCACGTGGCTGCCCGCCGCGATCCGGAGATCGACCCCGTCGAGGATCACGTGGCCGGCGGCCTGGATGCGCACCCGCTCGAAGGCGATCGCGCAGCCCGCGCCCTCGGCGCCGGAGGAGCCGCGCGCCGGCGGCGCCGCGCCGGACGCGCCGCGGGCGCGCGGCTCCTCCGGCGCGCCGAGCGGCTCGAGCAGGCGCAGCGCCGTGTTGCGCTGCGCCGGGTACTGGAGCAGCGCGCCCGCGAGCGCCTGCCCGATCGCCGGCAGCGCGAGCGCCCAGTAGAAGAGCAGGAGCGCCCGCGAGAGCGCGCCCCCGCGGGCGAGGAAGTCGCCGAGGATCCACGCGGCGAGCGCGAAGCCGAGCAGCGCCTGCGCCCCGTCGACGGCGAGGGCCGCGCGGAGCAGCGCGCGGCCGGCGAGCGCCCACTCCCCGAGCAGGCCCGCGTGCTGCCGCCGCACGGCCCGCTCCGCCGCGTGCGCCCGGATCGGCACGAGGCCGAGGAGCGCGTCGAGGTAGAAGCTCGTGAGCGCGCCGGCGTGGGTGCGGACGCGCAGGTCCCGCTCGACGAGGACGCGGTTGCCCGCGAACGGCAGCGCCAGCGCGAGCGCGGCGCACGGCACGGCGAGGCGCGCGCTCGCGGGATCGATCCAGACGATCGCGGCCGTGGTGACCGCGAGATCGAGCGCAGAGCGCGCGATCTGCCCGCCGAACGCCGGCAGGGCGCGGAGCACGTGCAGGCTGTGGCCGCGCTGCGCCATGTCGGAGGCCGGGCGGCTGTGGAAGTAGCGATCGCCGATGCGCGGGATCTTCGCGAGGAACGCCATCCGCAGCCGCACCTCGAGGTGCCGCCCGAGCCGGATCACCCCGGTGGTCAGCGAGAGATCGATGGCGAGCTCCACCGCGAGGAACATGGCGAGGGCGCCGATGGCGGCGAGGCGCTGCTCGAACAGCGCGAGATCGTTCGAGATCTGGAGCAGCCCGCGGAAGAGGAGGCTCTCCAGCACCACCGTCGCGACGCTGAGCGCGAGCGCGCCGGCGAGCACGGCGGGGGTCAGCAGCCCGTCCTCGCGGATCATCCGGAGCAGCTCGCGCGCGGGCCTTGTCGGGCGCTCCGCGAGGGCGGCGGCGACGTCGGGGGGGAGGCGCGCCTCGGCGCTCGGGCTCGCCTCGCCGGGGGGCGACGGCGCGGCCGCGGCGGCCCGCGGCGCGCCGCCGCGCGCAGCGGCGGCGCGGGCGTGGCTCGTCGGGCGCCGCCCGCGGATCCGCACGAGCACGGCGCCCCGCGCGACGACCCGATCCTCGCCGCGCGGGCCGGCCGGCATCGGGTGCGCCGTCCAGAAGGTGGGCGGGATCATCTGCTCCCGCGCGGCCTCGGGCCCCTGCTCGAGCAGCGCGCCCAGCACGCGCGCGGCCTCGCGACCGCGGCCCAGGCCGCCGGAGCGCACGAGCGACGTGACCAGGCGCGCGCCGGCGTCGAGCGCCGCGATCGCGCGCCACCCCGGCTCCGAGAGCGCCGCCTCGAGCGGCTGCGCCCCCGCGCCGAGCCAGGCGAGCCGGCGCCCGAGCGGCCGCGTGAAGCCGTCGCTCGCCGCCCAGTCGCGGAAGTCCGCCGCGGACAGGGGCAGCTCGTGCTGGTAGAGCTCGCCCTCGAGCTGCCGTCGCGTGAGCCAGCGGCGCCCCGTGGCCGGGTCCATCACCTGCACGAGGCCGCCGTGCCGTCGCCAGAGCACGACCACGTGGAGCGGCCCGGCCGACTGCCGAACGATCGCCAGGGCGGGCAGCGCCTGCGCCTCGTCGAGCAGCACGTGCTCGGCCGGGACGAGGATCTGCTGGGCCACGAGCCCGAGCTGCCCCGCGAGGTCCTCCAGGGTGTCGATGGAGGTGCCGTCGACGTCGGTCTGGCAGGCCTCGCGCAGGCGGCCGTAGCTCACGCCGATGCCGAAGCCCTCGAGCACGCACTTGAGCGTGGCCGGCCCGCAATCCATCGCCGAGGTCTGCACGACCTCCGGCGCGAGGAGCCGCCGCTCCGGGCTCGAGGCGCGGCGACGGGGGTTCGCTGATCGCTCCGGCGCGGATCGGGGATCGGCGCTCGTCGTCCCCTCCTTCACCCGCCCGCTCCGCCGCGGACCCTCACGATCTGCCCCGCGGCGCGCAGCACGAGCGAGGCCGGCGAGACGCGCTCGGTCTCGATGACGACGCTCCCGGGGAGCCCGTGCTGCATCGGGATCGGCGACGCCGGATCGGACCGCACGCCGAGCTCCACGCGGATGCGGCCCTCCTGCGCCTCGCTGGCGACGCGGTCGACGGTGGTGGACAGGGTGCCGTACTCGGTCCACGGGAACGCGTCGAGGCGCAGGCGCCCCTCCTGCCCCGCGCGGATCCGCCCGACGGAGGCGGGCGGGAACTCCGCGATCACCCGGAGCTCGCCGGGCGGCACGACGGCGGCCACGACGTCCCCTTCGCGCACGAAGGACCCGGCCCGCAGCACCGCGATCTCGCCGACGCGCCCGTCGATCGGCGAGCGGATCTTGCGCCGGTCGATCTCGGCGAGCAGCCCCTTGATCGCCGCCTCCAGCACGAGCCGCTCCCCCTCGAGGGTGGCGGCCTCGCGGTCGAGCCGCGCGAGCTCGGCCTGCTGCTCGCTCTGCCCGGCGCGCCGCTCGACGTAGGCGCGCGCGGCGGCGCGGTCGAGCGCCTCGGTCGCCGAGCGCCTCGACTGCGCGTCGGCCGCGAGCCGCGCCGCCTCGGCCTCGGACACGAGCCCGTCCTGGCGCAGGCGCACGGCCCGCTCCGCCTCGATCTCCTGGAACCGCGCGCCCGCCTCGGCCTCCCGCAGCCGCGCCTTCGCCTCGTCGACGTGCGCGCGCGCCGCCTCCTCCCCGTCGCGCAGCGCCCGCCCCCGCGCCGCGATCTCGGCCCGGAGCGGCCCCATCTGCCCCGCGATCGCCGCGAGCCGGGCCTGCTTGTCGTCGATCTCGCGGCGGAGCGGCTCCACGTCGAGCTCGATGAGGACGTCTCCCGCGGCGACCTCGGCCCCGAGGGCGAGGTGGACCGCGGCCACCTTCCCGCCGAGCGGCGCCTCGACGCGGTGCGCCGCCTGGCCCACCTCGAGGCGGGCGCTCACGCTGGTCTCGTACCGCCCGACGCGCGCGAGGAAGAACCACGCGAGCCAGGCGGAGAGCAGGACCGCGCCGATCGCGACGCCGGCGATCGAGCCGCGGTGGCCGTCGGTGGCGATCGCGTGAATCGAGCGTGAGAACCCGGCGGGCATGGGTGGCTCTGCAAAGGTACACGAGCGAAGCAGGGTCAGGAAGTCACGCTCATCGCCCGGGCGAGGCGATGAGCATCGCAAAACTTAACGTGCGCAGCGGGCCGGTCGACTCCATCCTGTCCACGGCGGCTCCGCCGCGTGGCAGTACATCCACTCTGGAGGTTTCCCATGGCTGATATCGATCGTGATCCCGAGCAGACCGAGCAGGTGCCCTTCTTCGCTCGCTTCCTGGAAGATCAGAAGCGCGTCCGGACCGGCGTCAAAGCCGGCGGGTGTGTTACGACGCTGAAGTTCCCCTCGGACGGTGAGGATATTGGCGGCGGCGAGGCCGTCACCCTCAAGTTCCCCTCCGACAACGACGAAGATCTGGGCGTGAAGTGATCCGCGCGCCGCGTGCCGCGCGCCGCAGATCACGCGATCGAGGCGCCGCGTAACCAGGCTCGACGACACGCGACCAGGCTCGACGACACGCACCCCAGCGCAACGAACTTTAACAATATTCAACACAGCCGAGCACCCCGCGACTGAAAGACGACCGCAGCAGCGGAATCGGTCGCAGCCATCGTTATCAGGGTGCCCGCGGGCTTGCCTGCCCGCCTGGTTGCTCGTTTAATTGGCTCTCTTATCCTCGACGGCGCCGCCGTCCCGATCTGGAGGTATCCCATGGCTGATGTCGATCTCCGTGAGCCCGAGCAGCAGGAGCAGGAGGCCGCCGAGGCGGTGCCCTTCTTCGCCCGTTTCCTGGAGGATCAGAAGCGCGTCCGGACCGGCGTCAAAGCCGGCGGGGGCGCCGCGACGAAGAAGTACCCCTCGGACAGCGATGAGGACTGCGGGCCGCCCATCTACACCACGCTGAAGTACCCGTCGGACGGCGACGACTCCGGCGTATGAGCCGCCCGGGCCCGCGCGAGAGAGGCAACCCGACGTGACGACCGCGGGCGAGCGCGTCCTCCTGGTCTCGCATTCACAGGACGACTTCGGGGTCGAGCGCGTGGCGGAGGCGCTGCGACGGCGCGGCGCCCGCCCCGTTCGCCTGAACGTCGACCGGTTCCCTCGCGACATCGCCCTCTCGACGGCGCTCGGGGCCGGCGGCGTGCGCCGCCGCCTGGAGGGCGCCGGGGCCGCGCTCGGCGGGGACGAGATCGCCGCGGTCTGGCTCCGGCGCGTCTGGGCGCCGAACCTCGGCGAGGGCGTCCCCGAGGCGTACCGCGCCGCCTGCGTGCGCGAGTCGATGGCGGCGCTGGCCGGCTGGCTGCGCGGGCTCCCCGCGCGGCGGTGGATCAACGAGCCGGCGGCCGAGGAGCGCGCCCAGGACAAGCTGCGCCAGCTCGCGGCGGCCGCGTCGGTCGGCCTGCGCATCCCCGAGACGCTGGTGACGAACGACGCGGCCGAGGCCCGCGCCTTCTTCGCGCGCCTCGGCGGGAACGTGGTCGCCAAGATGCTCACGCCCTTCTCGACGAGCCTCTCGGGCGGCGGGCCGTTCGTCTTCACGCACGCCGTCACGGCGGCCGACCTCGACGCCCTCTCCGGCCTGCGCCAGAGCCCGATGGTCTTCCAGGAGCGCATCCCCAAGGCGCGCGAGCTGCGCGTCGCGTGCGTCGGCGGCCGGTGCTTCCCCGGCGCGCTCGACGCCTCCCGCTACGAGTCGATCGCCGTCGACTGGCGCCACCCGGACGTCAGCGCCGCCGGCATCGCGTGGGAGCAGGACGCGCTCCCGCGCGACGTCGAGGAGCGGCTCGGCGCGCTCCTCGGCGCCCTCGGGCTCGCCTTCGGGGCCGTCGACCTCATCCGGACGCCCGAGGGGGAGCACGTCTTTCTCGAGATCAACCCCGCCGGCGAGTGGGGCATGCTGGAGCGGGACCTCGGCCTGCCGATCGCCGACGCGCTGGCGGAGGCGCTGCTCGCTCCGACGGAGAACCCGTGACCGTCCTCATCATCACGCACAGCGAAGACAACGAGTGCATCGCCCGCGTCGCCGCCGCGATCGAGCGGCTGGGGGGCCGGGCCTTCCGCTTCGACACCGACGCTTTCCCGCAGGGGGCGCGGCTCGCGCTCGCCGCGGGGCCCGGGGCGGGCCGCTCCACGCTGCGCACGGGCGCCGGCGGCGGCGAGCTCGATCTCGGCGACGTGACCGCCGTCTGGTATCGCCGGGTCGCCTTCGGCCGCGGGCTGCCCGCGTCGATGGACCCGCAGCTCCGGAGCGCGTCGGTCCAGGAGGCGAAGCAGACCGTGGAGGGCCTGCTGTCGGCGCTCCGCGTGCCGCAGGTCGACCCCCTGCCGGCGGTGCGCTTCGCGTCGAACAAGCAGGTGCAGCTCGACATCGCCCGCGAGGTCGGCCTCGACACGCCGCGCACGCTCACGACCAACGACGCCGAGGCGGCGCGGGCCTTCGCCGCGACCTGCCCGGGCGGGGTGGTCGCCAAGATGCTCTCGTCGTTCGCCGTCTACCGCGGCGGCGAGGAGCACGTGGTCTTCACGAACGCCCTCCGGGACGAGGATCTCGCGGACATGCGGGGGCTCTCGCTCTGCCCGATGACGTTCCAGGAGAGGATCCCGAAGGCGCGCGAGCTGCGGGTGACGGTCGTGGGCGAGCGCGTGTTCGCGGCCTCGATCGATCCGGAGGCGGCGCCCGGCGCCGAGGTCGACTGGCGGCGGCAGGGGCTCGAGCTCATCGACGCGTGGCGCAAGGACGCGCTCCCGCCCGACGTCGAGACCGGGGTGCTCCGGCTGATGGATCAGCTCGGCCTCAACTACGGCGCCCTCGACATCCTCCGCACGCCGGACGGCCGGCACGTCTTCCTCGAGGTCAACCCCGTCGGCGAGTTCTTCTGGCTGGAGCGGAGCCCCGGCCTCCCGATCAGCGAGGCGCTCGCCGAGGTGCTGCTCGGCAAGGCGCCGCGCCGCGGCTCGTGGAGCGCCTTCCTGCACGCCCCCGTGACGCAGCCCCGCTGAGCCGGACGTACAGCGTAAAGCGCCGACCGCCTGTCCTCTCCAGCGGACCCCGCCTGCCCTCTCCGGCGGCTCCGACGGCCGCGCCGCGAGGAGCGCCTTGACATCGCGCGGAGGTTTCGCACTTGCTATCCGTTCAGGGGAGGGCACCGCCCCTGGTCGGCGACCTCGTGAAGATCCTAGAGCTCCACCTCCTCGCGTTCGGCCCCTTCACGGATCTCCGGCTCGACCTCTCCTCGCCGTCGCCGGGCCTGCACGTCATCTACGGCCCCAACGAGGCCGGCAAGAGCACCGCGCTCCGGGCGATCCGCGGCCTGCTCTACGGCATCCCGCACATCACGCCCGACGCCCACCTGCACCACAACACCGATCTCCGCGTCGGCGGGCGGCTCGCGGGCAGGGGGGACGCGGCGCTCGCGTTCGTCCGCCGCAAGGGGCGCGTGAAGACGCTCCGCGACCCGGACGACAACCCCCTCGACGACGGGGCGCTCGCGCCGCTTCTCGGCGGCGTGACGGAGGAGCTGTTCCGCACCTCCTTCGGGCTGGATCACGACACGCTCCGGCAGGGCGCCGAGGCGCTGCTCCAGGGCAAGGGCGACGTCGGCCAGAGCCTGTTCGGCGCGGGGCTCGGCGGGCCGGGGCTGCAGCAGCTGCTGACCACGCTGCGCCAGGAGGCGGACGAGATCTTCACGCCCCAGGCGAGGACCCGCCCGCTCAACGAGGCGATCAAGGCGTTCGAGGAGTCCAGGAGCCGCGCCAAGGCCGCCGCGCGGCCGCCCGCGGACTGGACGCGCAAGCGGCAGGAGATCGACGAGGCCAAGGCCGAGCAGGAGCGCGTCGACGCGGAGCTCCGCGCGCTCCGGGCGACCGACAAGCGGCTCCGGCGCGCGCTCCGGGTGCTCCCGCTGCTCGAGGCGCGGCGCGCGATCCTCGGCCGGCGGGCCGCCCTCGGCGACGTCGTCCTCCTGCCCGAGGGCGCGCAGCGGGATCGCGAGGATGCGCAGGAGCGCGCCGCCGACGCGGCCGAGCAGGCGGCGCGGCTCCGCGCCGACATCGAGGAGCTCGAGGCCCGCCACGCCGCGCTGCACGTCCCCGCGTCGCTCGCCGAGCTCGATCCGGGCGCGATCGACGGCCTCGTGACCCGGCTGGGGAGCCACCGTAAGGCCGCCGTCGACCTGCCGCGGGTCCGGGCGGAGCTCCACGGCATCGAGGAGGAGGCGCGCGCGATCCTCCGCAGGCTCGGGCGGGACGCCTCGCTCGTCGGCGGCGCCGAGCCCGAGCGGCTCGAGGCGATGCGCGTCGACGTCGCCACCGAGGCGCGCATCAAGAAGCTCGCCCGCGAGCGCGGCGCGGTCGAGGCCAAGCCGCGCGAGGTGGAGCGGCTGCTCGCGGCGAACCGCGCGCGGCGCGACGCGTGCGCGCGCCGGCTCGCCGAGCTGCCGCCGAGCGAGGACCCCGCCCCGCTCCGGGGCGCGCTCTCGCGCGCGCAGAAGCAGGGCGACCTCGAGCACCGCCTCCGCGAGGCCGCCGCCGCGGCGGCGCAGCTCGCCCGCGAGGCCGACGCGCAGCGCCACCGGCTCGGGCTCGGCGCGCCGGCGCGCCTCGACGACGACGGCGCGGCCGGCGACGCTGCCGCTCCGGCGAGGCGCCCGCTCTCCGCCGCCGAGGCGAGCGCCCTGCCCGTCCCGCTCCCCGAGACGGTCGACCAGGCGGCGGCGCAGTGGGGCGCCATCGCGCGCGAGCGGGAGCGGCTCGCCGAGCGCGCGGCCGAGGTCGAGGCGCGCCTGCGCGAGAGCGCGCGCGAGATCGACGCCCTGCAGCGCGCCGGCGCGGTGCCCACGGAGGCCGACCTCGCCGAGGCGCGCGAGCGCCGCGACGCCGCCTTCAAGGCGCTGCTGCGCGCCCTCCAGGCCAAGGGGAGCGCCCGCGCCGCGGCGGCGATCCACACCGCCACGCTGTTCGACCTCGGCGCGGACGTGGCCGCCTCGCCCGGGGCGGGGCGCAGGCCGGCGCTCGGCGCGTCGGGCGACGCGGCCGCGCGCGGCAAGGCCGACGAGTATGCCGAGCTGGTCCGCGTCGCGGACGCCCTGGCCGATCGGCTGCGCCGCGAGGCCGACCGGGTCGCCCGCCTGGCGCGGCTGCTCGCGGACAAGGCGCGGGCCGAGGCGGATCAGGCGCAGCTCGCCGCGGAGCGCGCCGCGCTGGCGCGCCGCGCGGAGGAGGCCGAGGCCGCGTGGGTCGAGCTGTGGCGGCCGGCGGGCGTCGCGCCGCGCTCGCCCGAGGAGATGCGCGGCTGGCTCGGCCGCTACGCGGGCCTGACCGCCACGGTCGACCGGCTGCGCGCGGTGGAGGCGGAGGCCGAGGCGCTGCGGGCGCGGATGCAGGCCCACGCGGCCGAGCTCCACGCGGCGATCCAGGGCGCGCGCGCCGCGTCGGGCGGCGCGCGCGGGGACGCTGGCGGCGCGGGCGCCGGCCCCGCCGGGCCGCTGGAGGGCGCGGCCGCGCGCCTCCCGGCGCTCGTCGAGGCGGCGGAGCAGGAGCTGGCGGCCATCGAGGGCGCGGCCCGCGAGCGCCGCGAGCTCGCGCGGGAGCGCAAGGAGCTCGAGCGCGAGCGCGAGGACCTCGAGCGGGAACGGGCGGAGCACGCGCGCGCGCTCGAGGCGTGGCGGGCCGACTGGGCGGAGCGGGTGCGGGCGCTCGGGCTGCCCGGCGACGCGTCCGCGGACGAGGCCACGGCGATCCTCGACGAGCTCGACGCGCTGTTCCGCAAGGTGGACAGCGCGGCCCACGAGCGCCGCCGGGTGCTCGGGATGGAGCGCGACGCCCGGACGTTCTCGGCCGACGTCGCCGCGCTCGCGGCCCGGCACGCGCCGGACCTGGCCGAGCTGCCCGCGGATCAGGCCGCCGATCAGCTGATCAAGCGCCACCACAAGGCGCGCGCCGACCTCCGCGAGCGCGGCGAGATCGAGGAGCGCCTGGCCGAGAAGCGCCGCGAGCGGGACCAGCAGGAGGCGCGGCGCGCGGCCGCCGAGGCGCGCCTCGCGAAGCTGTTCGAGGCGGCGGGCGTCGCGCGCACGGGCGACGTCGCCGCCGACCTCGCGGCGCTGTCGCTGGCGGAGGAGCGCTCGCGCGAGGCGCGCCGGCTCGACCGCGACCTCGTCGAGAACGAAGGCAAGCTCCTCGAGGCGGGCGAGGGCGCGGGCGTCGCGGCGCTGGAGCAGGAGACCTCGGGGGTGGAGCGGGACGCGCTCACGCTCGAGCTCGACCGCGCGGAGCAGCGGCTCGCGGCGCTGGAGGACGAGCGGCGGCGGATCGATCGGGCGCTCGGGAGCCTGGAGCAGGAGCGCGAGCAGCTCCGGGCGACGGTGGGCGCGGCGGAGGCCGCGGTGGAGGCGCAGATCTGCCTCTCGCACCTGCGCGGCGAGGTGCGCCGCTACGTGCGGGCGCGCCTCGCGGCGGTGCTGCTCGAGCGGGAGATCGAGCGCTACCGCGAGCGCAACCAGGGGCCGATCCTGGCGCGCGCGAGCGCGCTCTTCCATCGCCTGACGCTGGGCGCCTTCGCCGGCCTGCGGGTGGGTTACGACGAGAGCGAGCAGGCGATCCTCCGCTGCGTCCGCGCGGCCCCGCCGGCGCCGGCGGCGGCGGACGCGGCGGCGGAGCCCGCGAAGGCGCCGGTGCAGCGCGAGGTGGACGTGACCGGCCTGAGCGACGGCACGCGCGACCAGCTCTACCTCGCGCTGCGCCTCGCGAGCCTGGAGCACCACGCCCGGACGGGCGAGCCAATGCCGCTCATCCTGGACGATCTCCTGATCCATTTCGACGACGACCGCGCCCGAGCGGCCCTCGCGGTGCTCGGCGAGCTGACGGCGACGACGCAGGTGCTGTTCTTCACGCACCACGCGCGGCTCTGCGAGCTCGCGCGCGAGGCGGTGCCGGCCGAGGCGCTGCGCGAGCACCGGCTGCGGTGAGGGGCCACTCGGATCGGTGCGCCAGCCGTCGTTGCTTAGAGGCGCCCGGCGGTCGTCCGGTCCCAGGAGGAAATGGTCGATCATCTCCATCTCGGAGCATACCATCCAGTGCCGACGCACACCGAAGCGCTCGCACTCCTCGAACTTGTCGTGCTGGGCCCTCAGTCGGTCGGGCCCGCGCGGGGAGTGCACCTCGACGACGAGCGCGGGCGCCGACTCCTCGTCGCTCCCTCCGTCCCATCGATCCTACTCCTCGTCGGTGCCGGGCATGCCGTGCACCGCGAGGATCTCGCGCGGTCCGCACGATCTCCTCGGGCGCGGGTGGTGACCTCGGCCTTCGCGGAGGCCAGGGCGAGTTCCTGCGGATCGGTCCCCTCGACGCGCACCGCCGCGTCAATCCGGGCCGCCGCAGTTGGTGCCATCTGGTCGCCAAGAAGCGGACGTTCCTTGACCGCGTCGGTCACGAACTCGACCGATTACAGGCATTCGGGTTTCGGCTAGAACAACGGACAGGTTGAAAGTCAGCCAGGTTGCGGCCCCGCCGGAGCCGTCGAGGAGCAAGCCGGAAGGGCACGGCATGCACAAAAAGAGAGACCGCAAGGGCGCAAGGGGCGCAAGGGAACAGAGATGGGATTGATGATCTCGACCTCGATCGTGACGACGACCGAGCCGAATGGCACCGCAGCTTAACGGAACTTGCGGGAATGCTTCGGCTGGACGCCATCCCGACCTGGCTCGAGCGGGCGCTCTCGACTAGGGAGCTCTGAGCAGGGCGGCGCTTATGGAAGAAGAGGGATCCGATGCTGCGAGCTGCAGAAACAGTCGTTCTCGAGTCCGGGCTTCAATTTCTGAGTCAAGGTGAGGCCTGGAGGTACGATGAAGATTGGCCGCACATTGCGACGTTCCACTACAAACTGGCGACCGACGAGGAAGATGGCGATCGACTCAAGACCCTCGGCGAGGCGGACGGATACAGGATTTCTCAGGATTGGGCGGTCGAGAGCGATTTGCAGATTTGGAACGAAGCAGATGCCCTCGATGGCGACGTCGTGCGGTACGTCGAGGCTCTCATTCGCGAAGTGCGTTCGTGCGAACAGGTTTTCGACTCTGCTCCGTCCCTCACGACTGCGCAGCGCATCACGATCTTGCGCCATGTCGAGGCAGTAAGAGGCGTTGAATCGACGCATCTCATGCAAGCCGCTGCCGCATCCTTGGCCATGATGGATGCGCCAGTTCTGATGCTCGTCGATCCCTGGCCCATGGCAGACGAGCGGCGCGGTGCGAAAGGGAAACTCAGCGGACGCAGCCACATCGCGGCACTCCTCGAGATCGGATTCGTGCGCATGGTGGGCTCACGCTTTCTCTGGGCATGGAACCGGGAGCTGTCCGAAGGTCTAATGGCCGACTACTCATACGACAAGCTCCTCGCTGCAAAGCGGAAGGGCGCGCTCGACGAGATTCTGAACTCTCCTCTCTCGGAGGCCGTCTACGGGAGCCTTCCGAAAGACGTGGCAAGCAGGATCGACGTTCCAGATCCAGATGACCTGATGAGCGAATGAAATGGTCGCCGGAGGGAGACCGCCCACGCCGCGCCGAGCGCGACCTTCGGGAGGCTCGTACATCGCGCGTCGGATGACCTGGAGCTCATGGGCCGCGGCCGACTCCTTGGCACTGCGGCCGCCTCAGCCGGAAGCGGCGGTTCGGCCCTGCGGCGAGCGCGGCGGAGTGCCCGCATCGTCCTTCTTCTCTGCACCAACGAGCATCACGCCGCCGATCGCCGCCAGGGTGGCGGCCAGCCGAAGCCGCCGGCGACGAGAGCCGGCCGCGGCCCGGGGCGAGGAGGCGCGGGGCTCAGGGGCGCAGCGCGAGGGCCGGCGGGCAACACGGGGGGCTGCGGGCAGGCCCTGCGGGCCGGCGGGCGAGGTCATACGATAACGGATGTTGCTTCGCACAGGTGCGGATTTCCTCGGCGAGCGACGGACCTGAAGGAGCACTCCGGAACCCCACGTCCGGGCGATGGGTCCCCGCACCAGAACGAGCCTGTCGGTGGAAGCCCTGGACGCCGCCGACAGGCCATCTCCCGCGCGCCATACCCCCGAGCGTGCGCCCTTGTTCAGATCGCGCGGAGAGGCTCCGCCCCTCCCGCGTCACGACGTGAACAGCCAGGCGATGCTCGCCGCGCCGATCAGGAAGATCGCGGCCGTGAAGATCAGGATCGCCGTCCTGTCGGGCCGGTAAGCCCCGCGCTCGATATCGCTGTACGCCCGCAGGTACCGCACCGCGGCCCACGCCATCAGCGCCATCCCGAGCAGGACCATCCCAGCGCCGAGGCCGACGACCTCCCGCAGCATCGACCGCGATCCCACCTGCGCGGCCCCAGGCGCCGCCTCCAGGAAGTACAGGCTGAACCTGTTGAGCGTGATGCCGAAGCTGAGCAGCGCGATCGCCGTGCGCACATAGGCGAGGTGCGTGCGCTCATTGGCCAGGTGCTCCCGCGCATAGGCCTCCGTCCGCTTCGCGCTCTCCTCACCGGGCATGGCCGACCGCCCTCCTCACCGCACCGCGCGACAGCCGCTCACTCCCGGCTGTACCGGTCGTCGAACCACGGATACGCCGTGTTCGAATAGCCGCGGACCTCCCAGAACCCAGGCCGATCCACCGCGCTGAACGTGATCCGCTTGATCCACTTCGCGCCCTTCCAGGCGTAGAGCTGAGGCGTGATCATCCGCACCGGGCCGCCGTGCTCGCGCGGCAGCGGCTTGCCCTCCCAGGTGTGCACGAGCAGGGCGTCCGGCAGCATCGCCTCCTCGAGCGCGAGGTTCGTCGTGTACGGGGTCTGCGTGCCGGGCGCGATATCGCTCGCCTCGATCAGCACGAAGCGCGCCTCCGGGAGCGGGCGCGCGCGCTCGGCGAGATCGGCGAACCGGACGCCGACCCAGCGGTTGTCCATGCGGCTCCAGGTGGTCACGCAGTGAAAGTCCGAGACGTCGAGCGTCTGCGGCAGATCCATGAACTCGTCCCAGGAGTAGGTCCGCGGCGCCTCGCACAGCCCGTCGACCCGGAGCTGCCAGCGCTCGGTCGGGATGTCCGGCGTGTCGCCGAGATCGAGCACCGGCCATTTCTTCACCTCGCGCTGCCCCACCGGCAGCCTCGGCATCCCGTGCCGGTTCGGCGGCCCGCTGCCCATCGGCGCCACCCCGGCGAAGACGCCCTTGCCGCGCGCCGCCTGCCGCTCGGCGAACGCCTGCTTGCGCTCGATCAACGACCTCGTCCGCCGCCCAGCGTCGTCCTCCATGGCTTGACCATGGCGACCGCCCGACGCGCCCGCAAGCCCGCGCTCAGCCGCCCTTGCGCCCCGAGAGCTCCACCGAGGCCGCGTCCACCGACACCGACGTCGGGGGGCCGAACTTCTTCACCTGAACGGTGATCCCGAGGGCCGGCGTGTCGTCGAGCACGCGCTCGATGATCCTCTGGGCGAGCGTCTCGAGCAGCTTGTACGAGGCGCTCGTGCCCGCCTCGACGACCAGGTTCGCCAGCTTGTCGTAATCGAACACCCGCGCTCGCGCGTCGGCGCGGGGCAACAAGGCGACCGGGAGCTCCACCTCCAGGCACACCACGAAATCCTGGGGCAAGTCGCGCTCGGCGCGGGACACGCCGTGCTTGGCGCGAAAGCGGATGCCGTCGAGGCGGATCCGGTACGTCTGGATCGCAGACTCCATCCGCGCCCCCCTAGCACGCCTTCCGGCCGGCTTCCGCCGAAGGTTGCGCGGCCGCGGGCTCGCCCGCTCGCGGCGGCCCTCCCGACGCGCCGCTCGACGTAGGCGCGCGCGGCGGCCGCGCGCGCGCCCCGGGCCCGGTCAGAGAGGCCGCTTGAAGCACACGGCGTCGATCTTCGCGGCGAGCTCGCTGCGCAGGAACTGCACCGGCTCCCAGCCCTCCTGCCCGAACCGCTTGAGGACCGGGTTCCACCCGGACGCGCTCGTCACCTCGAGGACCTGGGCGTCGCTGACCTGCGCCGTCTCGGCGTCCACGCACCGCACCTCCCACCGGGGCGGATCGCTCCCCGCGTGCACCGGCGGCACCAGGAAGCGCGGCGCCACGTACGACGCGGAGCAACCGAAGAGAAACGCGACGGCGATGGCTGTTCCGGAGCTGAGCTTCGGCATGAGCAATCCTTTCCTGCGAGGTCGACTCGCGAAGGCGTATCGGCGCTTCGTGCGCCACGTCAACAGGGAACGGCGCGCGCGAGGGCGCGAGCAGCCGCGCGCCAGCGCGCATGTCCAGCGCGACATGACCGAACATCTCGCCGCTCGCGCCACCTCCGACGCCATCCGCGCATAGCGGCGCCGCGCGCCGGCGCGAGCCGCGTCCCCTACCGCTTCCGGGCGAGCGCCTCGCGATCCTTCACGATGAGCCGCCGCCCGGCCACGTCGAGCACCCCCTCCTTCCGCAGCGCGCCCAGCGTCAGCGTCACCGTCTCCCGCGTCGAGCCGATCACCTGCGCGATCTCCGCGTGCGTGATCGGCGCCGAGATCAGCATCCCCCGCGGCGTCGGCACGCCCCAGCGCTCCGCCGCGTGCAGGAGGAACTCGGCCAGCCTCCCGCCCACGTTCTTGAACAGCATCGACTCGATCCGGTCCTCGGTCTCGCGCTGCCGCGCGACAAGGAGCGCGAACACCGCCCCCCCGAACCCCGGGTGCTGGGCGCAGAGCTCGCGGATGAGCGCGAGCGGCACGCGGACCACCTCGGCCTCGTCCATCGCGACGGCGCGCTCCGTCCGCGTCTCCAGCCCGCCGAGGCACGACTCGCCGAGCACGTCGCCCGTGCCGCGGTAGCTGAGCGGGAACGCGGCGCCCGCCTCGTTGATGCGCTCGACGCGCGCCCGGCCCCGGCCGAGCACCACGAGCGTGTCCGCAGGGGCGCCCTGCTCGAAGATCGCCGCGTCGGACGCCACCACCTCGAGCACGGCGGCGTCGGTGACCGCGTCGCGCACCGCGCGGTCGACGTGCGCGAACAGCGAGGAGAGCCGGAAGGCGCGCGCCACCCGCGCCTTCACGGGATCGGTCGGCTGGCGCCCGGTATCCGGCGCGTACTGGGAATCCAGATCGCTCACGGGTAGAGCAAAAGCGTAATCCATACTGCGTACGTTGGCACACAGGAATCCCCGGGACCGGGGCGATCGAGGTGGGCGCGCGGGCGCCGAGATCAGCGTCCGTCGCGGTCGAGCAGCACGACGATGTCCCGGTCGAGCGCGCCGTCCGCCGCGCGGGCGAACTGCTGAAAGCGCGGGTACGCGTCCGGTTGCACGCGGCCCGCGGGCAGCTCCAGGAAGCGATCGAGGAGCAGCGCGCCGCCGTCGAGGCGATCGTTCACCCGCACGGTGCGCCCGTCGTCGTCCGCCGCAAACGGAGCGAGCCGCGTGGCCACGCGCGCGCCCGGGGGCAGCTTGACGCGGAGCCGCACCTCCGATCGGGTCGCGATCTGCTCGGACAGGTAGAGCGGCGTCTCCCGGACCGGCAGGCTGGCGAGGCTGGCCACGCGCACGCCGAAGGGCGGCGAGAGCACGAGCTCCGGGCCCTGCGCGCGCGCGAAGCTCGCGGCCGAGATCTTCATCTTCAGGGTGAGCGGCCGGTCGATCTCGGTCAGCTCCTTCACCTGGATCTCCTGGAGCCGCGCCCCCGGCACCATCTGCGGCAGGAGCCGCGACTCGACCGCGTCCCTGAGCTGCGCGTCGGGGAGCGACTCCAGCGCCGAGCGCAGCGCGATCGCGAGCTTGCCCTCGTAGCGCTGCTCGATCGACAGCGACGCCGAGCCGTCCCGGGCCACCTCGGCGACGCCCTCGGTGACCACGCCGTCGTGCGCGCCGGACGAGGGCGTCACCTCGCGCGGCGCCCCGGGCCGCAGCACGATCGCCGGCTGCCCGCGGAGGGAGCTCGGCAGGTAGCCGTACGGCGCGAACTTGTCGCGCACGAACATCCAGCGGGCCGCGCTCGCGCCGGGCTTCTCGCCGGTGTCGACGCGCACCGCGAGCGCGCTCCACGTCTCGGCCTCGCTCATGGGGCCACGCGGCGGCGGCGCGAGCCGGTCGCTCACGACGCCGTAGCCCGCGTCGATCCCGACCAGACGGCACAGGTAGAGGAACGCCTCGGTCCGGTTGCCGCTCTTGCCGATGACCACGCGGCGGCCGTCGTTCTCGCGCCCCGCCTCCACGTTGGCGAGCACCCACCGGTAGATCCGGCGCGCCTGCTCGTCCTTCGACGGCGCCGCCGCGCCGGCCTCGCCGCCCGCCGCGCCGCCGCGGGCGGCGGCCTTCCCCGCCGCGCCGCCGCGGGCGGCGGCCTTCCCCGCCGCGCCGCCGCCGGCGGCCGCGCCCGAGGCGCCCGGCGCGATCGGCGTCCGCGCGATCGACCGCGCGATGCGCACGAGCCGCGGGTCGCGCGGCGTCTCGTCGGCGGCCGCGTCGACCATGCGCGCGATCGTGTCCGCCACGGTGATGCCCCAGCCGACGCGGACGTTCGGCAGGAACTCCGCCATCGGCGCGCTCGCCGGCTCCTCGGGGAGCGCGGGGCTCTTGTCGACGCGGTAGCGGCGGGTGACGAGCGCGCCGGACTCGACGATCTCCGGGGCGGGCACCGGGCCGGAGACCTCCACGTCGAGGGGCCGGCTCTTCGGCGACACGATGATGAACTCGCTCCGCCAGTAGGGGACCTTCTCCTCGCGGAAGAACCAGCGCGGGCCCTGGAACGTGAGGCCGCCCTGGCCGTCGCCGCGCAGGACGAACAGGTTCTCCACCTCGATGTAATCGCCGACCTCGAGGTGCGGCATCGTCACGGTCGGCTTGTCCTGGATGAACTCCGGCTCGTGGATCGACCCGTCGCGCTTGACCGTGCGCAGCTTGAGCACGAGCCCGTCGGGCACGCGCTGCTCGGCGTGCTCCTGGATCGCCTCGCGCGACTGGATCCGGATGATCTCGTGCTGGAGCATCCGCGCCGAGCCGTCCTCGTGGATCCACAGGGCCGCGTAGTCGAGCACGCGCGCTGCCGTGCCCGGCATGACCTCGCCCGAGGCCTCGTGCTCGGCGATCACCCGCCTCCCGTCGAGCCGGTAGGGGCTGAGCTCCGTCGTGCCGTCGAGCAGCTCGATCGCGTCGCGCAGGCTCGAGGTGTCGGAGCCCGTCCGGATCGCCTCGATGAGCGCCTTCTGGAGCGCGTCGCGCTCCCCCCGGGCGAAGCGCGCGTCGGCGAGCGCGAGGCGCGCGTCCGCGTCGTCCGGCGACCTCGCGAGCGCGCGCTCGAGCTGCTCGAACGACTCGGCGCGCTTGCCGGCGCGGGTCAGGAGGTCGGCGATGCGCAGCGCGATGTCCTTGCGGTCCCGGCGGACGGCGCCGAGGCGCTGGAGCTCCTGGATGGCCGCCGCGTAGTCGCGCCGATCGATCGCCCGCTCCAGCTCGATCTCCGCGTCGGGGTCGAGCCCCCGGATGCGGGCGGCGAGCTCGTCCGCCTGCGCGACGTGCCCGTCGGCGTCGTGGATGCGGAGGAGCGCGCCCAGCACCTCGACGTCGTCCGGGAAGCGCGCGGCGGCCTCCTTCACGGTGCGGACCTGCTCGACGCGCCAGCCGAGCCGCGAGTACATCGCGGCGAGCGTCTTCAGGAGGTCGGGCACCTCGCGGAACCGGTCGGCCAGCGCCTCGACCGTGCGGGTCACCTCGGACAGGCCCATCTTGTCGGCCTCCTCGAGCGCGAGCCAGAAGCGGGGGTACCAGAGCTCCGGGTCCTTCGCCGCGGCGCGGGCGCGCACGTCCTTCACGAGGTCGCGGCCGTCGGACGGCGGGAAGATCGGGTCCTTCTCGAGGAAGACGGCCTGCGCCGCGAGCGCGGGGCCGGTGGCGCGCGCCGGATCGGCCACGAGCGGCTCGATCAGCACCGCGCTCACGTCGTCCTGGCCCTCGAGGTGCGCGATGGTCGCGGCGAGGTAGCGGGAGATCGGGTCGTTCACGTCGCGCTCGGGGCGCGGCGCGCCGCGGAGCCCGAGCGCGCGCGCCACCTTCGGCGCGGGCTGCGGTGGCACCCCGAGCGCGTCGAGGAACGGCTCGATGGGGTTGGGATCCGGGAGGACCTCGGGCGGGAAGAGCGAGTACGGGGGCGTCGGATCGGCGGACGTGGCCACGCCGAGGGGCGTGCCGTCCGGCGCGAGCAGCCGGATGGAGGTCTCGCCGCTCCCGACGCGGGCGAGGATGCGGTGGCGGCCCGGGCCGAGGCGCAGGCGCGCGCCGAACCTGGGCCAGATCCCCCACTGCTTCATGTCGCGCGTCAGCACCTCGACGTCGTCCACGAGGATGGCGAAGGCGCCCTGGACCGCGATGATCATCTCGCGCTCGGCGGGCAGGTCGACGAAGGTCTCGACGTAGAAGATGCCCCTGGCCCTGCCCTGGCCGCGCGCGTCGGGCGCGACCGCGGAGAGCTGGCAGCCGCGGCGCTCGGCGCCGAGCACGCGCGGCGGGTCGGCGCGGCGGGGATCGCGCGGGAACACGGGCGGCCAGGGGCCGGCGCGCTCCGCCTCGTAGCGCACGCGGTGGTCGCTCTCGGCGAGGTGGCCGAACGGGCCGGCGAAGCGGGCGCTCTCGATGCACCCGTAGCGGCGCGCGGCGACATCGATGAGCGACGCGGCGGGCGCGGCCCCGGGGCCGCCGGCGCCGTCCGAGCGCGCCGCGGCGGCCGCCTCCTCGGGCAGCCCCTCGATGCTCCACCACTCGACGAGCTCGCCCCGCGCGCGCCAGCCGAGGTTGCCGGGGCGGTCGATCGCGCGCAGGACGACCTCGCGCGACTTCTTCCAGAGGCCGACGACGCTGGAGCGCAGCCCGAGGAGGTGGTTGGCGGCGAACCAGCCCACGAGGGGGGCGTCGGGGTGCGCGCTCACCCTCGCCGCGTCGAGCGCCTCGAGGTACGCCGCCGCCGCGCGCGCGTTGCGGCCGTGCGCCTCGTCGTCGATCGCGCGCCCGAGCGACGCGAGCATGGACTTCGCCCCGATCCCGTCGAGGCGCTTGCGCGCCGCCGCGACGCCCGCGGGCGTGCCGCCCGGGACGAGGAGCTCCCCGAGCAGCCAGCGGCCGACGACCTCGCCGTCGGTCGAGCGCGCGCCCGCGTCGCGGAGCGAGGCGATGGGGTCCGGCGCGCGGGGCGCGGTGGCCGCGCTGCAGGCGCCGAGCGCGAGGGCCAGGGTGGCGGCGCCGGCGAGCCGGAGGAGCGAGGAGAGGGGGCGAGGTGCGCGCATCGGCTCGGTCCTTAGCGCGACCGACTGCGTGCGCACAGGTGCCCCGCGTCACGCGGGTCGGGCGGGCCGCGGCCCGCTGCGTCCGCGCTCACACCCCCGCTTCGACAGCGCTGGCGACTTGCTGAAGGAGCACCGCCTGCTCGATCACCTCGGGCGGCACGCCCAGCTCCTCGCGCGCCCCGGCCACGTCGTCGCGCGCCGCGCTCGCATCCTGGCGCGCCCCGGCCACGTCGTCGTGCGCCGCGCTCGCATCCTGGCGCGCCCCGGCCACGTCGTCGTGCGCCGCGCCCACCTCTTCGCGCGCCGCGCTCCCATCGTGGCGCGCCTCGCCGGCGTCCTCGGGCGCCGCGCTCGCATCCTGGCGCGCCTCGCCCGCCGCGCCCACACCCACATCCTGGCGCGCCGCGGCGGCCTCCTCGCGCTCCGCCGCCCGGCGCAGCGACGCGATCTCCGCCTGCGCGGCGACGAGCGCCTGCTCGAGCTCCTCGTGGAGCGCCTGGGGCGCGCCGGCCGTATCGCGCGACTCGGACAGCTCGCGCTCGAGCTGCGCGATCTTCCAGCTCGCGGCGCGCAGGTCGGCCTCGCTCGCGGCGGCGCTCCGCGCCAGCGCGTCGAGCTGCTGCCGCAGCGCCTCCACGGCGTCGCCCTGCCCGCCGTTCCCCGGGGGCGCCCCGCCCGGCCCGCCGCCCGTGGTCTGGCCCGGTCCGCCGGGCTCGGCCGTGCCCGACGTGAAGACCGTCCCGAGCTCGTCGACGAGCTCCTTGCCCACGCGCTCGCTCTCGAGTAGCTGCGCCTTGAGCGACGCGATCACGTGGCCCCGGTCGCGGAGCGCCGTCTCGAGGCTCGCGATCTCGGCGGCGGCCGCCTCGCCGGCGTCGCGCTTCTCCAGCTCCGCGGCCCGCTGCTCCAGGGTGACGACGCGCTGCTCGAGCTCGACGATCCGCGCCTCCAGCAGCTGCCGGCGGGCGTCGAGGGCGCTCCGCTGCTCCTCCAGCGCGCGGTTCTCCCGCTCGAGCCGATCCACGCGCTCCTTGAGCCGGTCGCGCTCGCGCGCGAGCTCGGCCCGGGCGGCCTCGATCTCCTCGTGCTTCGCCGCCGCGCGCCGCGCCTCCTCCAGCGCGCGCTCGCTCTCCTGCGCGCGCCTGCGCGCGGCGTCCCGGTCCGCCGTGATCTTCGAGAGCTCCCGCCGCGCCCCCGCCGCGGCCGCCTCGAGCTCCTCCACGCGCGCCGCGAGCGCCGGGTCCGGCGCCGCGACGGCGGGCCTCGCCTCGAGCTCGGCGATCCTGGCGCGCGCGCCCTCGAGCTCGGCCGTCGCGGCGTCGAGGCGGTCGCGGGCGCCGGCGATCTCCGGCTTGTTGCGGATCATGCCGAGCTCCAGCTCGACCTTGGTCCGCACCCGCTTCTCGTCGTCGAGCTGCTTGGCGAGCCGGGTCGCGCGGTCGCGCTGGCTGCGGAGCTCCTCCTCCATGTCGCGGATCTGGTGCGCCAGGCGCTCGGCCCGGACGTGGGCGTCGCCCGCCCTCGCCTCGACGTCCCGAAGGCGCGCCCCCCGCGCCTCGATCTCGGCCTCCGCCTCGGCGAGGCGCGCGGCCGTGGCGATCGCGCTCTCGGCGCGGGCCCCCGCGTCCTCGCGGTCGCGCTGGTGCCGGGTGCGCAGCGCGGCGAGCTCGCCCCCGAGCCGCTCCGCGCGGCCCTCGGCCTCGGTGAGCGCCTCGGCCGAGGGGCCCGCGGCCGCGACCGGGAAGTCGGCGAACGGCAGCTCGATGACGGCGAACGCGTCGAGCCGCGGCAGGCGCTCGCCGGCCACGGCGATGAACCACTCCGGCTCCTCCGAGCCGTCGAGGATCGACGTGTCCACGCTCACCTCGGGCTCGCCCTTCGGCGCGAACTCCGCGACCGTGTAGCCGACGAACGGCGCCTGGCCGACCATCCGCACCTGCTTGAACTGGAGCGCCACGAGGTCGTAGAGCGCGTAGTAGCCGGGCGCCGCGCCGCGCCGCGCGCCCGCGGGGAGCAGGCCGCGGGCGACGTCCGGGTTCGGCGACGCGATCACGGCGGTGCCGCTCGCGGCGGTGAGGCGGCGGGCGCGCCGGAGGGTCTCGGCCGGGTCGGCGAAGATCGAGAGGTCGGGGATGACGAGGGTGTCGAAGGCGCCGTCGCGCACGCCGAGATCGCCGTCGAATACGGCGAAGCTCGGGTGCGGCTGCCGGCCGGGCGCCGATCGCGCGAGCTTCTCCGCGACGCGCGCGGCGTCCGGATCGTAGGCGTGGACGAGGCGCGCGCCGCGCTGGAGCAGCCGGTCGGCGAGGCCGATGGTGGCGTCACCCAGGACCGCGACCCGCCGGCCGCGCACGAGCGGCTCGAGGTATGCGCTCAGCACCAGCGCGGGGTGGAGCGCAGCGGGGGCGGCGTGCCGCGGCGAGCCGGCGGCGGCGAGGGGGGACTCCGTCGTCATGGTCCCGTCCTCTTACGGCGCTGGGGGCCGGGAGTCCACAAAGCGCCGTGCAGAGTTGCAAGGAGGCGCCTGGCGCCCGCCCCGCGCCCCCCCACCCCCGCCTCGAAGCTCGGCGGCGTCGCCCATGACGCTCTGCGTCTTCCTCGACCCCGTGTTCCCCAACCTCGTTCGTCGCTCCCGTTGTCATCTCCATTACACGCGTGCGTCATGACACGCGCGCGTCGTGGGCGGCGCTGCGATGTCCGGTTGCAAACGACCGGGCTCGACATTGCCAATGCACCGAAAGGACCCGGGAAGTCGACTTCTTGGCGCCTCGTCGCCTCGGCGGCTCAACGTTCCTCATCTCGATCACGTGACGAGCATCTGGTGACCAGCATCGCTCCGACGACGAGCGGGCTCGGGCAAGGGCGGCCAGGCGGTCAGCGGAGCACGGTCTCGCAGCCGAGGAGGATCTGGATCTTCGCGACGGACGCGTTCCTCGCGGCGCCGCAGGTATCGGGGCACAGCACGAGCGCCGTGGGCGAGCTCGGGTTGTCGTAGCGCCAGCCTGGACCGTCGCAGCCGGGGCTCTGCGGCAGGATCTCCTGCGGCGCGCCGTCGAGCCCGAACAGGACGTTGACGTCGTTGAATGCGATCTGCCCGCCAGCCACCTCGGACGGGACCTCGTACTCGCACGGGAGCGCCTGCCCCGTCACCTTCGCGAGCGCGCTCTGGAACTCGACGGCGATGTTCGTCGACGCGACGAGGACCGCGGCGTCGGTGCCGCCTGCAGCCGCGATCTGGTTGGCGATGCTCTGGTCGACGCCCGGCAGCCCGATCACGAAGGTGCGCACCGGCGGTCGATAGCGCGCGCCCGCCGCCGCGAGGGCCGCGATGGCGGCCGGGTCCTCCGGGTTCGCGCCGCCGCACTGGGCCGCGGGCCCCTGCGGCTTCCCGTCGGTGACGAGCAGCACCGCGGAGGCCTCTCCGGGGTGGTTCTGCGCCATCTCGATGCCCTCGAGCAGCGCGCCGCCCAGCGCCGGGTAGATGGGCGTGCTCAGTCCGTCCGGCGACTCGTCCTCGATGGC
The DNA here is from genome assembly GCF_028553905.1 of Sorangium sp. So ce836. NCBI lineage: Bacteria > Pseudomonadati > Myxococcota > Polyangiales > Polyangiaceae > Sorangium > Sorangium sp. So ce836. Next base: position 11,607,856 of record NZ_CP102233.1, read on the forward strand.
GTCCACGATCGCGCCCGCGTTGTCCGGGAGCGGACCGAACGGGACGAGCGGCGGCTTGTAGGCGTTTTGGTCACACGCCGGCACGGCGTCCGCGGCGCGCGGGAAGAAGCGCAGCGCCACGCGCACGCCGGCGAACCGCGCGTTGTTGACGAACGCGGTCAGGCCGACCTTCGCGCTATCCCACTTGCCTCCCTCCATGGAGGAGGATTTGTCCATCATGATGTAGAGATTGAGGGGGACGGCGATCGCCTCCTCGGTGACGAGCCCGCAGGCGGCGTCCGGGTCGGGGCGGGTATCGATGGGTGCGTCGCTCAACAGCCCTCCATCCGGATCGAGGTCTCCGCCCGAGCCGGCCCCTTCCGACGAGGACGACGCCGCGCCGATCCCCGAATCCGGGGCGCAGGCGCCGTGGAGCCCGGCGGCTGCAGCGAGCCCGAGCAGGGAGGCGAGCGAGAGTCGGTGGAGCGGTTCGAGGCGCATGGGCGTGCTGGCGTACGGCAGGGACGGCGCGGAGGCGGCGCAGGAGCGCAGACCCAGACTACCGGAGTCGGTGGCGGGCGCGAGGGGCGAATCGCTGGATCGTGAGCTGGCTCGCGGCGGCGCAGCGCGGCACGGCGGTGTCGGTGCGTGCGGCACGGCGCGATGGGGCCATGGGGCGCGTGGGGTGATTACCGCCAGCGTGACAAAGTCTTTCCGAAAAGCGCGCGAAGGTGCAGAATTAAGCATGCGCGTGCGCTCCCTCCTCGGAACGGCTTCTGTGCTTGCGATGCTCTCCGCGCTCGGCTGCGCCGAGAGCAGCTCGATCGACGGTCCCATCGGGCCGGTCTCGGGCACCGGCGGCGGTTCCGGATCGGGCGGAGCGCCGACCGCGAGCAGCGCAACGACGACGTCATCGAGCAGCAGCGCGGCTGTCACGAGCGGCGCGGGCGGTGACGGCGGCGCGGGCGGGGGCGAAGGTGGCGCGGGCGGGGAGGCGGGCAGCGGAGACGGGGGCGGCGGGGGCGAGGTCACCGACCCTTGCGCGATGGGGTGCCTCCCGGGCACGCACGATATCGACGGCAACCCGCTCACCGGCGAGTGCGGCTGTGAATACGCGTGTACGCCGACCTCGACGACCGAGGATCCGATCGACGGTGATTTCGTGGACGCCAACTGCGATGGCGGCGACGGGCTCGTGGAGCGGTGCGTCTACGTCTCGGCCAGCATCGGGGACGACGCCAACAGCGGGACGCGCACGGCCCCGGTGCAGACGATCGCCACGGCGATCCAGGTGGCGCAGGAGAGCGCGGTGCCGGCGGTCTGTCTCTCCGGCGAGCTGTACGAGGAGGCCGTCACGGTCGTGTCCGGCATCAGCATCTATGGCGGGTTCGACCACAACGACCCTGACTTCAAGTTCCGCAGGACCTCCGCGGTGACGACGACGGTGCGCGCGCCAGGCACGGTGTTCCACGCGCCGTCGATCGAGCAGCCGACGCACATCGAGGGCATCACGATCGAGGCGTTGAAGGCGACGTCACCCGGCGCGAGCACCTATGGAGTGCGCCTGGGCGGCGGGCTCGCGCAGCTCTTCGTGCGGTACAACATCATCGACGTGGACGACGGCCAGGACGGCTCCGCGGGAACGAACGGGGCGGCGCACACGGCGGGGACGGCGCCAGGGGGGAACGCGGGAGAGGTGGGCTGCAACGACTGCAGCGGCCTTGGGAATGCCGGCCCAGCGCCCGTGTGCGACGAGCCTGGCGGGAGAGGCGGGTATGGCGGACATGGCAGTGCCAACGGAGCGGCGGGCCATCCGGGCAGCCAGGGTGCGGCCGGCGGTGCGGGAGGCCCCTCGCACAACTGCCTGAATTCCGAATATCCAGGACAGAATGGCGCGCCGGGCATGGCGGGGTCGCAGGGGACGCCGGGGACGGGGGGCCCGACGCTCGGCACCATCGCCTCGGGCGCCTACCAGCCTGCGAACGGCACCAATGGGCAACCGGGAACGAACGGCGGCGGCGGCGGCGGCGCAGGCGGCGGCGGCGGCGGCACGTGCGCGATCGGCTATAACGATCGCGGCGGCGGTGGCGGCAGCGGCGGATGCGGCGGGCTCGGCGGCCGCGCCGGCCAGGCCGGCCGAGGTGGGGGCGGAAGCTTTGGAGTCTTCGCGGCGGCCGGACGGGTGGTCGTCACCGACAACAAGATCACGAGCGGAAAGGGCGGCAACGGCGGCCGCGGCGGCAACGGCGGAGCGCGACAGCTCGGGGGGAACGGCGGCAATGGCGGCGCCGGTCCCGATGACGCCGCGAACGGCGGCACCGGCGGCCGGGGTGGCAACGGCGGCGACGGCGGCCCGGGCGCGGGTGGCGGGGGCGGTCCGAGCGCCTGCCTGGCGCGATCCGGGACCGTCACCTTCACGTTCGACGACAACAGCTGCACGACCGGCACCGCCGGGTTCGGCGGCATTGGCGGCACAAACCCGAGCGGCGGCGCCGCGGGCGAAGGGCAGAACGGCACGGCGAAGCCGAATCTGCAGATCAACTGACCAAGCTCCGCCGAGCTCGAGAAGCTATCTCCCGACCCGTCCCAGGTCGATCTTCGTCACGACAGCGCTGAGCTCGCCCGGAGCCACGACCTTCACCTCATTGCCAAAGTTCAGCGTGCCGTCGTTGAGCCCGACGGCCACGAGGGCCTTCGTCCCCGGATCCGTGTCGATGCCGACCACCGCTTGCCCTGCCGCAGGATCACCGAAACGCCTGCTCCAGAGGTGCGCGCCGCCGGCGCTCAGCTTCGCGATCGTCCAGTCCCGGTCCTGTCTGCCGCCGAGCGGCCCGCCCCCGAAGTCAACCGTGCCTGCGACTCCGGCGCCGACCACGATGTCTCCTGCGGTGTCGACGGCGACGTGAACCCCCAAAGGCGACATGGACTCGACGTCTCTTCCAACACTCAACTTGGGATCCATAACGATTTGAGGCGAATCATCCCCGAATCTCAACGACCGTAAGCGGCTCCCCGCGGACGAGAGCTTCACGAGCAGGATATCAGAGTCTGCCGGCCCGGTGGTCTGCTGGGCGCCTCGGACCCCGCGGGTTTCGACAGCGATCCCTCCGGCGAGAGCCCCGGCCGCGACGATGTCCCCTCGCGCATCGACGTCGATGTCGGTCACCCAGGCATCACCCTCTCCTTGGAGAAGAACCGTCCAATCCATCTTACCTGTGGGCAAGAGCTTGAGCACGAAGGCGCCAGCCCCCGACGGGCTCGGGGCATAGCTCTCGTCGAAGCCGTGCTCCGTGAATCCCGTGAACCGGCCCCCCACGACGATGTTGCCGCCGGGATCCACCGCCACCGCCTTGGCCTCGATGGACCTCGTCGCTGTCGTGTCTTCTGGGTCGCCCAGCTGAAAGCTCCACAGGACATTACCCGTCTCGCCGTCCAACTTCACGACGAAGGCGTCCTTCGACGATGCTGTCGTCAGGTTGGACGAACCCAGGCTGACCTCACGATTGAAAGAGCCGACCAGGACGACGTCACCCTCGGACGTGGTCGCCGAATCGAGGACGAGGAGGAGCCCCTTCCCCGTGAACAAGTTGTGCCGCCAGAGCAGTTTGTTGTCGGGCGTGAATCTGGCCACGAAGCAACCATCCTCATCGGGAGTGGGCGCCGCGATGATGTCACCAGTATCGAACTCGATCGCTTCCTCGTAGAAGCCCGACAAGACGACGCTATCGTCAGGCAACACCGAAAGGCGCGATCCATATGCACCATCCAAGTTTTTCACCCACAGCCATCGACTGAAGGCATGGCTACCGTCCGGCTTCAGCTTGGCGAGAAAGAACGCCATCCGAGATGATATCAGCGGCGGGCCGCCGAAATCCGTGGTACCCAGAAAGCTCCCCGCGAGGAGGATGTTTCCCTTCGAGTCGAGCCGAGCACTCTCGGGAAAGACGAACTCATGGCTCCCGAAGCTCTTCGCCCAGAGTGTTCCTGAGCAGGAATCTTCGTCGCAGTCCTCGAACTCGCCGAGGCCCAGGACCTGAGCACACGAAGCAGTGCCCAGGAGGGCCCCCAGACCGAGCACGCCGAGGGCGCGAACGAGGGGAGGAGAAGGCGAAGCGTGGCGCATGATGTCGCATGGGGCCCCAAGTTCCAACGCCCGTCAAGCGTGAAGCAAGTCGCACACGAGCCCCGCTGGCTCGCGCCGCAAGGCATCCTCGCGCCGCATCTCCGCCGAGCACCGAGCGGGCCTCTTCCAGTTCCGGTCCCGACGGCGTCGCGGCGGGTGGACCGGTCGGAGCGCCCGCGGCAGGCCCGAGCGACTGCCGTCGCTCGCGCGCGCACCGCAACAGGCGCAGGCGGTTCATGCGGGTCATCGACGGCGCTCACGGTCTCGGAGAACGCGATTGTCGTCGGCGGGCGCCGTCACTCACGCGGTGCGCGCAGCGGATGAACCCATGGGGCCTCCGTGTCAGCCGCAGTGACGGGCGAAGCGGAGGTGGGGAGGCACCGGCGCCGGAGCAGGCCACCCGGCCCAGCTCGCGCCCGCATCGTCGCGCTCGACGGCCGTCGAGCCGTCGTGTCCGCCGTACGATCCCTGTCTTGCCAGGACGCACCTCGAGAGCGCAGCCCAGGAGGAGCGGCCCGTCGTCATAGCGGACGCTCGTCCGTTCGGGACGCCCGCGCCTCCAAGGCCGTGGAGGCGCCTCCGCTAGACTGGAGCAAAGTGACGGGCGGCCCATGTGAACGCGTTGCTCGCGCACGAAGGCCGGCTAGAACGGCTCCCCGGCTGCGACCAGCGCCGAAGACAGGAAGGCCCCCCCATGACCACCGCGATGCAGATGCCCATGATGCCGCAGACGATGACCCCGATGATGTCGACGCCGGAGATGACCGCTGGCGCATCAATGATGCCCGGCATGGGTATGGGCATGATGCCCAGCATGATGGGCATGCCGATGATGCCCATGATGGGCATGCCGATGATGTCCAACATGATGGGAATGGGCATGATGCCCAGCATGATGGGAATGGGCATGCCGATGATGCCCAGCATGATGGGAATGGGCATGCCGATGATGCCCAGCATGATGGGAATGGGCATGATGCCCAACATGATGGGCATGGGCACGCCGATGATGTGCAAGATGTCCTGTGAGATGACGAAGGACGGGATGACCTGCAAGTTGATGCCGGCCGAGGGCATGTCCATGGACATGCTCAAGGAGCGCTGCGAGGCCATGACGAGGATGATGTCGGCCGGGATGCCCATGATGATGATGTGCGGCGGGATGCCCATGATGATGGGCATGTCCGTCATGACCAAGTAGCACCGCCACCAGGCCTTTCTTTCTTGAAGCAAAAGAACGCCGGCGACCGCCGGCGTTTTTTATCGTCCCCTCCATCCCCCCGGGGGGATGTCCGCCCTCAAGGCGCCGACAGCGAGTAGGTCATCACCAGGTACATCAACGAGTCGACGTTCGCCGGATTGCGGTAGACGTGCGGGACGTCCGCCTGGAACACGAGCGCATCGCCGGTCGCGAGCAGGAACCGCTGTCCGTCGACGCTGATCTCGACCGTCCCCTGGCTCACCACGATGTTTTCCATCGTGCCGGGCGGGTGGGGATCGGCGTTCTCGATGCCCAGCGGGGCCAGGTGCAGCTCGTAGAACTCGACCGTTCTCGGCGCATCGAACGGGAAGAGCGCGCGCGACGTGAACTTTCCGTCGTGAGACGTCAGCCGCTTCGCGCGATCCCCGCGCAGCAGCATCGGCCCGCTGGACGAGCGATTGCTGACGAGCGCCGAGAACGGCACGCCGAGCGCACGGGCGATCTTCCACACGACGTTGATCGTGGGCGCGCTGCGGCCGAGCTCGACCTGTCCCAGCATGGCACGGCTGACGCCCGAGACCCTGGAGAGCCGCTCCAGAGAGAGCCCGCGCCGCGTGCGGAGCCGCCGGAGGTTCTCCCCGACCACAGCCGTGAGATCGGCCGGCGAGTCGGGGTGGGCGACCTCATACGTCCACGACTCGTCCAGCTCCGGATCGCGCGCGCCGGGCTTGGCCTGCTGCACGTCGAGCGCGACCGGCAGCGCGCCGCTCACCGGGGGAAGATCGCTGTTCTGTCGGACGGATCTCATATCGATATGGGCGCCACTCTACACGGAAACACAAAGCCAGCAACACAGCCAAGTTCGTCACTTCGGCGCAACGACTGTAAGCGTCATCAGGTGATTTCCGTGACTCCTAGGATGATGCCTGAGGCCGCACGCAATGTCCCTGTCGCATTTTCTCTCGGGTGCGCTCGCCTCCCCAGCTGGCTCGCCCTCCCTCCCCCGCGCGCCCTCCCGCCCCGCGCGCGGCCGCCGGCCCGGGCCGCCATCCAACCGTCCCTACCGCCAGGGCGCCGGAGCGGCTACAACCTGAGCTCGTTCCGCGGGCATGCTGGCGCAGCGCGCTCGGAACAGCGAGGACTTGCCGATGGACCACGACATCGATGACGTGATCGACGGCCGATACAGGCTGCTCGAGGTGGTCGGCCAGGGAGGCCATGGCGTCGTCTACCGCGCCCTGGACCAAGAGACCGGCACGCACGTGGCGGTCAAGTACCTGAAGCCCGAGTTCTCCAGCGATCCCGCCCTGAAAGCCCGCATGCGGCGCGAGGCCAGCGCCATGGGCACGCTCTCCGACACCAGCGCGACGCAGGTCTTCGCCTTCAGCGAGGCCCCCGACGGCACGCTCTACATCGTGATGGAGTTCCTGAAGGGCAGCGACCTCGAGACGACGCTGCGCCGGCTCGAGGCGCAGAAGCAGCGGCTCCCCCTCGCCCGGCTCCGCGAGCTCTTCCGTCCGATCATCGACACGCTCGACGCCGCGCACGCCCGCGGCATCGTCCACCGCGACCTGAAGCCCGCGAACATCTTCGTCCTCGACAGCGACGCAAGCGGCCCGCCCTCTTCACCCTCGCCTCGCCATGAAAGTAATCCAGGACACGCGATTCACGACGGCCCCCCGGCCGGCGACCCGACCCGTGCTGCGGGCGACGGCGCGCCGGCCGATCGTGGGGCAGCGACCCGGGGATGCGTGCGTTTGCTTGATTTCGGGCTTGTCAAGGTGATGCAGGCCGACCCCCTCACCCGCGAGGGGGCGATCCCGGGCTCGCCCAGCTACATCGCGCCCGAGGTCTGGAAGGGCCGGCCCCAGGAGATCGACCACCGGATCGACATCTACTCGCTCGGCGCGGTGCTCTTCCGCGCGCTCGCGGGCCGCGTCCCGTTCGCCGGGGCGAGCCGGGTCGACATCCTGCTCGCGGCCGCGCGCGGCCCACGCCCGAGCCTGCACGCCTTCCGGCCGGATCTGCCGCCCGAGGTGGACGCCTGGGTGGCCCGGGCGCTCGCCGTCGTCCCGGAGGAGCGCTTCCAGGACGTCCGCGCCCTCTGGAGCGCGCTGGAGCCGCTCCTCGACCGCGCCGCTCGGGCCGAGGCCGAGACGGACGGCGGCGCGATCCCGCGGTGAGCACGTTCCCTACCCGTGCGCCTTGCGACGCAGGAAGCCGCGCTGGTAGCGTGTTCCGGACCATGTCTCAATCGAGGGCCGCAGGATGAGCTCCTCGCCCGGTCTGCTGCAGCCGAATACGCGGTTTCGCGATCGCTATCAGGTGCTGCGCGTCATCAAGGCGGGCGGCATGGGCGCCGTCTACGAGGTGATGGACGACGTCACCGCGGCGCGCCGCGCGCTCAAGGTGATGCTGCCCAGCCTCCTCGACAGCGAGGAGCTGCGCGCCCGCTTCGCCCTCGAGGCCCGCATCACCGGCATCATCGAGAGCGACCACATCGTCCGGACCTCGGACGCCGGGGTCGACGACGAGACAGGCACGCCGTTCATCGTCATGGAGCTGCTCCGCGGCGAGGAGCTCGGCAGCCTCCTCAAGAAGCGCGGCTCCCTCCCCCCCGAGGACGTCGCGATCTACCTGTTCCAGGCCGCGCTCGCGCTCGACAAGACGCACGCGGCGAACATCGTCCACCGCGACCTCAAGCCGGACAACCTGTTCGTCACGGTCCGCGACGACGGCTCGCCGTGCGTGAAGATCCTCGACTTCGGGATCGCCAAGGTCATCGAGCAGCACCACGCCTCCACGCTGACCCGGCAGATGCTCGGCACGCCCGTGTACATGGCGCCCGAGCAGATCCGGGCCGAGCGCAACGTCGGCCCGCGCGCCGACATGTACGCGCTCGGGCACGTCGCGTACGCGCTCCTCGTCGGCGAGTCGTACTGGTCCCAGGAGGCCGAGGCGATCCCGTCGCCGTACCTGCTCGCGGCCGAGCTGCTGCGCGGGGCGATGGAGTCGCCCAGCGTTCGCGCGGCGCGCCGGCGCGCCATCACGCTGCCGAGCGCGTTCGACGGCTGGTTCTTCAAGGCCACGGCGCTCAAGCCCGAGGACCGCTTCGACCGCGCGTCCACCGCGGTGGGCGCGCTCGCCGCCGCGCTCGAGGTGCCGCTCCCGCGGGCGTCGCGCGTCGTGCTCCTGCCCGATCCGCCGTCGCCGCGCCCGAGCCCGAGCGTGAACCCGAGCCCCACCGACCCGACGCAGCCCTCGCGGCCCGGCAAGTCGGCGGGCTTCGCCGACGTGCCGACCGTCACCGTGCCCGAGCTGTCCAAGACGCCGCCGTCGCGCCGCACCCCGCTCTCGCCCCCCTCGCCGCCGCCCGCGTCGAGGGCCCCGGAGCCCCGGTCCCGGCCGTCGGAGGCGCCGGGCCGGACGAGCTCCTCCACCGGCGAGCCGTCGAGGAAGTCCGATCCCACGTCGCGGCGCGAGCGCGCCGGGCAGCGGCGGTTCCACGTCCGGGCCGACACGACGACGGGGGTCCTCCACGTGAAGGTGTGGGGGTTCTGGGACGTCGAGGAGGGCAAGGCGTACCTCGACGACTTCCGCCAGAAGGCCGCGACGCTGCTCAAGCTCGGGAAGCCCTGGTACGTGCTCGCCGACATCGCGGACTTCCCGCCGCAGAAGCCCGACGTGAGCCCCTATGTCGAGCAGACCATGGCGTACGCGGTCGAGCACGGCATGCGCAAGGCGGCGAACCTCGTGAACAGCGCGCTCTCGAAGATGCAGATCTCCCGCCTGTCGGCCGCCATGGGGCTGCCCGAGTACTCGTTCTTCACCGCGGAGGCCGACGCCCTCGCGTGGCTCCTGAAGGGCTGAGCGCCCCCGCGCTCAGCCGAGGACGAACCGCCGGATGCGCCCGGCGAGGCTCCGCACCTTCTCCTCGGCCTCGTTGTAGCGCTCGGCCGCGTCGCGAAGGTGGGCCTGGCGCGAGGCCATGAGCAGGCTGAGCTCGATCACGAGCTGCGGGCGCGCCTCGATGATCGGCTGCAGCGCCTCCTTCGTGATCTGGTAGAGCACCACCTCGTCGACGGCGCGCACCGTCGCGGTGCGCTCCTCGCCCGTGAGCAGCGCGAACTCCCCGAAGACGGCGCCCTTCTCGAGCGCCGCCACCGTCGAGTCCTGCCCGTCCGGGTGCCGCACCAGGACCTCGACCGCGCCGGACGCGACCACGAACATCGACGAGTCCCGCTGCCCCTGCAGCACGATCCGGTCGAGCGGGCCGTACTCGACCCGGCGCACCTTCGTGGCGAGCTTGCGGAGCTCGCGATCGAGCAGCGGCTTGAAGACCGGCGTCCTCCGGAGCAGCGTCATGATGTCCTCGGCGCTCGCCTCCCGCGGCGCCTTGCTCGGCTCGTCGAGCTCGATCGACGCTGCGGCCCCGTAGCCGTCGCGCCGCTGCAGCGCGGCGAGCAGCGACGGGTTCTTCTCCATGTACGCCTCGAGCAGGCTCGCGTTCCGCGGGATGCACTCGTCGCCCGTGTAGTCCATGAGGTGCCGCTCGGCGGCCCAGCGGGCCACGTCGTTCATCGACCTGCGGTACTGCCGGCACGCGGCGGGGAAGATGCCGTCCTGATCGCCGAAGAGCGCGGTCAGCGCCTCGGGCATGAGGCTGAGCCCGAACAGCCGCACGTCGCCGCGCTGGTGCCAGAGCGCGAAGTCGCGCCACCGCGGGTCGAGGTGCGCGAGCTCCGGGAACGCGAGCACGCTGTTCTTGAGCACCGCCCGCTCCGCGTCGCGGAACACCCGGTGCCACGTCTCCTGCGCGTTCCACAGGTTGGGGCCGGCGAGCTCGATCGCCTTCTGCAGGTCGGCGTGGTGGGCGTGCAGGAAGGCGAGCGTGGCCTTCTGCTTGCGCATCAGGTTCGTCAGGCTCACCGGACCCGCCGCGAAGAAGCCGGCGGCGCGCGGCGCGATGTGCCGCAGCTCCCAGACCTGCTTCCACGCCCCGACGTCGACCGCGGCGCGGATGGGCGCGAACGCCTCGCCGCGCTCGAAGGCCTCGCGCTCCCCCGGAGAGAGCATGTCCGGGTACTGATCCTTCACCGCCTCGAAGATGCCGAGGCACGTGAGCAGCTCGAGGTAGAGCCCCACCCGGAGGAGCCACCGGGGGTCCGGGAGGTTGCGCCGGTGCTGCTCGAGGTCCTGATGGATGGCCCGGAGGTACAGGAGGGCCTTGTCCATGCCGATGGTGAGCACGGGGAACCACGGGTGGTAGCCGACGTGGAGCTCGTCGATCCCGAGCGCCTGCTGCTGGAGCTCGGTGTCCGCCTTGACGAGCCGGTCGAGCAGGCGCGCGTAGAGCGAGCCGAAGCGGCCGGTGTCGAAGATCTCGATGTCCGTCGACTCGGAGGAGACCGTCCTGCCCGCCTCGCTGAGCTTGATCTCGACCCGGAGCTGCTGCCGGAACAGGCTCGCGAAGGTGAACGGATCGGCGCCGTCGGTGATGCGCCGCCGGAACGACTCGGGCAGGTCGATCCAGTGATAGCCGCCGCCGGTGTCCTCGCCCGGGGGGTGCGGCACGAGCTGCCGCGCCGGGGCGATGGTGGCGACGTAGACCGTCTGGTGGAACGAGTTCCACGGCGCGGGCTCGAGCATCGGGACCGGGTAGGACGACGTCGAGACCATCTGCGGGCTGAGCGGCAGGTCGAAGATGCCGGGCACCGGGCACGGCTCGCCTTCGCCGGGGCTCGCCGGGAGGAACCACGCCGACAGGGTCACCTCGAACGATCGCTCGAAGGGCGCGACGAACGCGTAGAGGTCGCGCAGCCGGTAGAGCAGCCACACCTCGTCGCCGAGCTCCGACGGGTCGCCCGAGGTGTTGATGCAGCCGACGCGCTCGCTGCACCCGTGCCCCGGGTAGAGCGCCTCGTCGACCGGCCGCTTGCCCGGCTCGAACGGGATGAGCTCCAGCGACGGCGAGAGCTCGGCCGACTCTTCCTCCGGGCTCTGGCGCGCCTCGAGCTGCCGCAGGTACTGGCGGACCCGGGCGAGCTTGTCCTCCCAATCCATGCCTTCAACGCGGCTCATCAGCAGCCGCTTGAACTGCCTCTGGAACTCCTTCGGGGTCATCATGGTGCGTCCACCTGAGTTGCCGGGGAGGCCGGACAGCCGCCCTCCGCGAGAGCTTACCGGCTCCGCGCGCGCCGCGCGCTGCGATCAGCGCCGGCCCGCGCCCGCGCGATCCCCTTGCGGCGCCGCGCCCCGGAAGGTACGGGCTTGCGCCGTATGGCCATCGAGATCCGCGAGCTTCGGAAGGGCGACAAGAAGGTCCTCAAGGACTTCATCAACGTGGTCGACACGGTCTACGAGGGTGAGCCCAACTATATCCGGCCGCTCGACTTGGACATCTCCGATCGGCTCGACAAGAAGAAGAACCCGTTCTTCGAGCACGCCGAGGGCACGGCCTGGGTGGCGTACAAGGACGGACGGCCGGCGGGGCGGATCACCGCGCAGGTCGACCACGAGCACCTCCGGGTCCACCGCGACGAGACGGGCATGTTCGGCTTCTTCGATTCCATCGACGACGCCGAGACGGCGCAGGCGCTGCTCGCCGAGGCCGCGGGCTGGCTGCGCGCGCGCGGGATGAAGCGCATGCGGGGGCCCTACTCGCTCTCGATCAACGAGGAGATCGGCTGCCTCATCGAGGGCTTCGAGCACCCGGCGGTGCTGATGATGCCCTACCACCGGCCGCACCAGGGCCGGCTCATCGAGGCCGCGGGGCTCGAGAAGGTGAAGGACCTCTACGCGTGGCGCTACGAGGTCGGCGACATCCCCGCCCGGGCGCAGAAGGCCCACGCCGAGATCCTGGAGATGCCCGAGGTGCACACGCGCTGCGGCGATCCGAAGAACCTGCTCCGCGACATCCGCATCCTCATGGACGTCTTCAACGACGCCTGGAGCGACAACTGGGGCTTCGTCCCGATGACCGAGAAGGAGCTCGTCAAGTGGGCGGACGACGTGCGGCTCATCCTGCTGCCCGAGCTCACGAGGCTCACGTTCATCGACGGCGAGCCGGCCGCCGTGTCGCTCGGGCTGCCCGACCTCAACGACCTGATCAAGGACTTCCACGGCAAGCTCCTCCCGACCGGGATCTTCAAGCTGCTGTGGCGGCTGCGCGTGCGCGGCCCCAAGAGAGGGCGCCTCGTCGTGCTCGGCATCCGCAAGAAGTGGCGCCACGTGCGGCGCTACGCCGGGCTCAGCGCCTTCCTCTACGTCGAGATGAACCGCGCGGCGCAACTGCTCGGCATGACGGGCGGGGAGCTCGGGTGGACGCTGGAGGACAACGCCGCCATCAACGCGGGCATCCGGCTGATGGGCGGCCGGCTCTACAAGAAGTACCGGGTCTACGAGCGGGCGCTCTGATCGACAGGGGCGCGGGAGGAGCGGATCGATGAGGGTGCTGGTCACGGGCGCGAGCGGGTTCCTCGGCTCGCACGTCGCCGAGCAGCTCGTGCAGAAGGGGCACAGCGTGGTGGCCCTCGTGCGGCGCTCGTCGAGCACGAAATTCCTGTCGTCGCTGCGCGGCGTCGAGCTCGCGTACGGCGCCATCGAGGACGCGGAGAGCGTCCGCCGCGCGGTCATGGGCGCGCCGGGCGTCGACGCGATCGTGCACTCGGCCGGGCTGGTCAAGGCGCGCGACGAGGCGGAGTTCTTCCGGGTCAACGTCGGCGGCACGCGGAACATGCTCGACGCCGCGAAGGCCGCGCCGTCCATGAAGCGGTTCGTGTTCGTCTCGAGCCTCGCCGCCATCGGCCCGAGCCTCGACGGGCGCCCCGTCCTCGCCGACGCGCGCCCGTCCCCAGTGACGCGCTATGGGCGCTCGAAGCTCGAGGCCGAGCGGCTGGTCCTCGCGGAGAAGGACGCGCTACCCGTCGTCGTCCTGCGCCCCCCGATGATCTACGGCCCGCGCGATCAGGAGTCGTTCGCGTTCTTCCAGAGCGTCGCGCGCCGCTTCCTCCCGATGCTCGGCGACGGCACGAACACGCTCAGCGTCATCTACGCCTCGGACGCTGCCGCCGCGTGCATCCGCGCGCTCGAGGCCGACGTGCCGAGCGGCCGGGCCTACTTCATCGACGACGGCAGCGTGTACGTGTGGCGCGACATGCTGGCGCACGTCGAGGCGGCGCTCGGCGCGCGGGCGCTCGTCCGCTTCGGCGTGCCGTTCCCGCTCATGCGGGGCGCGGCGCTCGCGAGCGAGGGGATCGGCCGCCTCACCGGCAAGCCCGTGATGCTGACGCGCGACAAGCTGAACGAGCTCGCCGCGTCGCACTGGGTCTGCGACTCGGGCGACGCCCGCCGCGAGCTCGGCTGGGAGCCGCAGGTGGGATGGGCCGAGGGGACGCGCAGGGCGGTCGCCTGGTACCGCGAGCACGGCTGGCTGTGACGTGACGCCGCGCCGCGCGCCGTTTGACGCTCGCCCGCGGCCTCCGTACGGTAAACGCATGTCCCGCTGTCCGCCGGCTGCCCCGGGCCTCGTCGCGATGGCGCTCGGCCTGGCGGCCGCGCCGGCGCTGGCCGACGATCCGCCTGGCGGCGGCGCCGCCGCGCCGCACGCGCCGCGCGACGGCGGCGCCGCGGCGGCGGAGGCCCCATCGGGCGCCGCGCCGAGCGCCGCGGCGCCCCGGTCGGCCCTGCGCGGCGCCGTCGTCGTGGCAGTGGACGATGCGAGCGCCGAGGCCGCTCGAGCGCTCGCGCGCGCGCTCTACCGCGACCCCGCGCTGCGCCCGCCCATCGACGAGGCGGCCGCGCAGGTGCTCACCGGCGATCCGCCGCGGCCCGACGCGCCGGCCGCCGTGAAGGAGCTCGCCGAGGTGCGCCGCTCCGCCGGTCGCGCCGAGTCCGAGCCGGTCGCGCGCAGCCTGCTCGCGTCGCTCGGCGCGGGCGCGGGCGCGGCGCTCGTCGTGGCGGTGACCACGGCGCACGGCCACCCCGTGGCCCGCGTGCTCCGGGTCGCGGGCGCGAGCTACGCGCCGCTCGAGCTCGGCGCGACGGTCCAGCGCGCTGCGGGCGGCGCGGCCGCCCCCGCCGCGACGACCGCAGACGGCGCGGCCGCCCCCGCCGCTGCGACGTTCGACTGGCCCGGCGCGGGCGCGGCCGTCCGCGCGCTGCTCGCCGGCGACGCCCGCGCGGCAGGCGCGACCGATCGCGCCGCAGCGCCGCCCGCGTCCGCCCACGCAGCGCCGCAGCGCGGCCCCGTGGGCCCTCGCGCGGGCGTCGACCTGACGGCGTCGAAGGCGCCGGCGGGCGACCAGGGCGCGCCGGCGCAGCGCTCGATGTGGAGCTCGCCCTGGTTCTGGGGTCCGCTCGCGGGCGTGGTCGCGACCGGCATCGTGGTGCTCGTGCTCGCCCAGACGAGCGACGGCGACGGCGACACCGTGCACCTCCGGGGTCGGATCGCTCCATGACGCGCTCCGGCCGGCGCAGCTCGGCGGCGTTGGGGCTGCGACTCACCGCGCTCCTGTGCCTCGCGCTCGCCGCCGCGCCCTCGCGCGCCGCCAGCGCCGCGCCCCGCGTCTACGACGCGCCCGCCGCGGTGGAGAGCGGCGCTGCCGCTCCCTCCGTCCCGCCGTCCCCGCCGGAGTACCTCACCCAGGATCTCGGCTGGATCGAGCTCGCCTACCACCCGTCGACCCGCGATCGCGTCCGCCCCTTGTTCTCCCGAGCCGACGCCGTCCGCGCCGAGCTCGGCGCCCTGCTCGGCCGCGAGGCGCTCGTCGCCCCGGTGAAGGTCCGGATCGCCGCCTCCCCGGCCGAGCTCGGCCGGCTCGTCCCCGGCGGCGTCGCGGGCCCGGCGACCGCCGTCTCCTTCGGCGCGCTGCGGCTCGCCGTCCTGAGCGACGCCCCGCGGCTCGGCGTCGACGCGCCCGATCTCGAGAGCGCCTTCCGCCACGCGCTCGCGCACCTGGCCCTCGACGAGGCGACGGGCGGCGCCCCGATCCCGCGCTGGTTCCACGAGGGGTTCGCCGCCCACGCCGCCGGCGACGGCGTCGCCCGCCGCGCGCAGCGGCTCTCCATCGCCGCGCTCCGGGGGCGCCTCCTCCCGCTCGACGAGCTCGAGGCGAGCCTCTCGGACGCCGAGGACACGGCCGGCTCCCTGGCTCACGCGCAGGCGGCCGACGTCGTCCGCTACCTCGTCGAGGTCGAGCGCCGGCAGCGCTTCACGCGCGCCCTCGAGGATGTGCGCGCCGGGATCCCGCTCGAGGCCGCGCTCGAGGCCGCGTACGCCTCCACCGGCCGCGAGCTCGAGCTCGCGTGGCGCGCCGACGTCGCGCGCCGCTACGGCTTCGTCCCGGTGCTGGCCGGCTCGCTGCTGCTGGTCGCGCTGGTCGTGGCGGGCAAGCTGGCCGTGCAGCGGCTCCGCGCCCGCAGGTCGCTGCCGCCGCCGGCGCCGCGCCGGCGGCTCCGCGCGGCGCGCGAGGCGGAGGAGCTGCGCCACCGGTCCTCGCGCCCGTCCACGGCCCAGCTCGTGGCCACCCTGGGCGCCCGGCATCGCAGCGACGGGGACGGCGACACGGACGTCCCGAAGGTGGAGCACAACGGCCAGTGGCACACGCTCCACTGAACGCCGCGGAAGAAGGCCGCCCCCGGCCCGGCCGCGCCCAGCCGCGGCGCCGCCTGGTCGAGCTCGCGCTCGGCGCGGCGTGGCTCGTCGGCCTCGCCGCCGCCTTGCAGATCGTCTCCGCGCTCCTGTCGTCCAGCCCGCTCGCCGCGGCGCTCGCCGGCGCCGTCGTCGCGGACCTTGTCGCGTCGCGGGCGGGCGTGCAGTGGATCGACCCGCTGGAGCCGGAGGGCCCGGGCCGCCGCGCGCGCCTCGCCCGCCGCGTCGGGCTCGGCGCGGCGCTGGGCGCCCTCGCCGTGCTGCTGACGCTCGGCGTCTCCGCGCTCCTCGGCTGGGCGACCGTCGACGCTGGCGCGCCCTCGGCGAGCTTCGGCTTCGCCGTGGCGCGCGCGGTCGCCCTCGCCGTCCGCGACGAGCTCCTGCTCACCGGCATTCCGTTCGCCACCGCGGCGCGCGCCGGCATCTCGAGCCGCTACGCGATCGCCTTCTCCGCCCTCGCGCACGGCGCCGCCCTCGGGCTCGCGCCGGGCGCGACCGCGTCGAGCTTCGCCCTCGCCGCGGCGCTCGGCGCGCTCGCCGCGGCGCTCTTCCTGCGCAGCCGCGGCGCGTTCGCGCCGATCGCCGCCCACGCGAGCTTCACCGCGCTCGCGGGCGCGGGCCTGCGCGGCTCCCTGCTCGACGTCACGTGGGTCGACGGCGCCCTCGCGGCGGGGGCGCGGGCCTTCGGCCGGCCTGCCTGGCTCGCCGCGGCCGCGCTCGCGGTCCTGGCCGCGCTCGTCCTGCGCGCCGGCGCGCCCCGCCCTCGCCGCCCGGCGCCGTGAGCGCCCCCGCCCCGCGGCCGCCGCCGGGCCCTCCCTGACGCTCGCCGCGCCGGCATGAGACGCCCCTCGCCCGCGTTGAAGCCCCGGACAGCGGCGCTCGCGGCGCCGCGAGCGCCGCTGTCCGGGCGCTCGACCTCTCCCTCATCTCCCTCATCCAACTTCCGGCGCTCGGCGCGCCAACGTCCGCCGAACCGACACCGACAGTTCACAGCACCGTGCGAGGACGGGCCGCGCCGCTGCGAAACCCGTGTAACGCCCTGCGCACCATCGCACAGCGCCTCACCACCCGGACACGGCTATGTCATATTTCAGCGCACCGCGTCAAATGCACGTTGACGCGACGCCTTCGCGGCATCAACGATCGGATATGCATTGGAAGGGAATCCGTCAGATTGCGCCGGTGACGCTGCTCGTTCTCGCGTCGACGGGCTGCGGCATGGCGACGATGGTCGACACGAACACGCGCTCCATCCAGGCGACCACCGAGGAGATGAGGCGCACGCGGTCGACGATCGAGGATTCGAATCGGACGCTGCGGGACTCGCAGCAGAGCCTCGATCGGCTGGCCGAGCTGCGCCAGCCGATGGAGAAGGTCGCCGAGATGCAGGAGGCGATGGAGCGGCTGGCCGAGCTCAAGGGGTCGATGGACGCGATGCAGCAGAGCCTGCGGGCGACCGCGAGCCTCGAGCAGTCGATGGACCGGCTGAGCGAGATGAAGGCGACGATCGCGGCGATGAACGAGAGCCTCGCGGGCATCCGCGCCCCGCTCGAGGACGTCGCCGCCCTGAACGCTCCGATGCGCGACGTCGCCGCCCTGAACGCTCCGATGCGCGACGTCGCCGGGCTGAGGCAGCCGATGGAGCAGGTCGCGACGCTGCGCGAGCCGATGCAGGAGGTGAGCAAGCTGTCGGCGCCGATGGAGGAGATGAGCCAGCTCGGGAGCGACGCCTCGCGCCAGACCGGCCTCATCGCCGCCGGCCTGCTCGGCTGGGGTCTCGTGACGTTCCTCGGCGTCTACTTCGGTGTCCAGGCCGGCACCCGCCGCCAGCAGCGCCTCGCGCAGGGCGACGACGGCGCGAGCGCGGCGCAGCCCAAGCCCGCGCCCCGCATCCTCCCCGAGAGCCAGCGCTTCGAGGGCCGGACGCAGATCAAGTCGGCGTGATCGTCCTCTGACGATCGCGCCTCGCCAGCCGGCGAGCGGCGGAGCCCTCCGCCGCTCGCCGGCTGCGCTCCCACATCATCTCCTGTTCAACGATACGCGTCCCAGAGCGCCGACATGCGAGCAGTCTGGCCCGCGGTGAACGAGTCCATGCACGCATCGTCGGTGTAATCCATGAAGTTCGTGATCGGGTCGAGCCCGCCGCCCCTGCAGGTGTCGCGGCTCATCGGGCAGCCATACGCGGCGCTGCGCTCAGGTTCGGTGTCGTCGATCCCGTCACCGCCCTTGGCGCTGCAGCCGCCCTGGAAGGTGTGGTAGAGGCCGAGCCAGTGACCGACCTCATGCGTCCCGGTATCTCCCAGGTTGTACGGCGCCGCGCTGCCGCCCGGCAACGAGGAGTACAGGATGACGACGCCGTCGTCGCTCGGCTTCGCCGCGTAGTCCTTGGGGAACGTCGCCCAGCCGAGTAGACCGCCGCCCAGGTTGGCGGTGTAGAGGTTGAGGTGGTCGGGCCCCCCCTTGCGGAGCGCCGTCTTGGCCTGCCGTTCGGCCGCGGAGCCGAGCGACATGGTGTACCAGGTCGCGTTCGTGGTCCGGTCGACCGAGGCCAGAACGAAGCTGAAGCGCGTGGTCGCGTAAGCGTCGTTGAGCACCGCGATCTGGTCGTTGATCATGGAATCGGGCACGTCGCCGTTCCGTATACCCGTTCCCTTGTTGATGACGTGGAAGTGCACGGGGATCTCGACGGGCGCATCCGCAGTGAATCCGGCCGCCACCCGGCTGCGGACGAACTGGTCGACCGCATCCCTCTCAGCCTCGCTCAGCTCGACGGTCGCGCAGCTGCGCCGGAGGGGAGCCGGCGCGGCCTCCACCTGCTCGGGCTCGGCGTCGACGACGGCCGGCGCTTCCTGCTCCGCCGGGGCCGAGGGTTCGCCGTTGCACGCGGCGGCGCTCAAGCCAGCGATCAAGACTAAGGCAAGTACTTCCGCACACGTCCGAGCTCGCATGGACATTCTCCTTGGTTCAGGCCCCGCAAAGGAAGCAGGAATATATATCCGCGATGACAATCAGTTCAATTCCAAAAGGGCTGATTTCACGCACGACGACATGGTGAGATTCCACGTCTTGGTCATCTTGCGTCATCTCGACGAACGCCAGCGGGTCCCTCGAGCGCGCGCCCCGATGACGCGGCGCAACGACACGCGCGGAGCGACACCTCGGCTGCTCCAACATGGAGCGATCGCTCCATTATGGAGCACGCGGCGAGATCGGCGCTTTCCAGGAGCGGCCCTCGAGTCGAGACCAGACGCAACGACCGGGACGATGGCGGTTCCGCCCGTTCCATGTCCTCTGCGTATTCAGCAGCAGGCTCGGGGAGCTCACCCAGGTTTCGAAAAGCCTTCTGAGGACACCGCGCCGCGGCTCATCCGCCTGGCCTGTGCAGTTTGAGCCACGCTCGAATCGAGACCCCACGAGGTTGTCCAACTCGCCATCTGCCATCTTCTCGACCTCGGGCCCACGGCCGCGCTCGCTGCGCCGGCTCGCTCCGGGCTGCGCGGCGCGCGCGCGCCCGCGGCCGCGGCGGGAGCCCGCGGCCGCGGCGGGAGAGGGCGCGCTCGCCGGGCCTGGTGGTCCTTCGGCGGCGGCCTCGCCCAGCGCGGGCGCGGCGGACGAGCCGCGCGGCGATCGGGCGATCTCGCTCGCCCCCGCGGCTGCCGGGGGCGCGCGTCCGGCGAGCTCCGTGCATCCCGATTGCAGTACTGTCCTGGCGACGGTAGATGTCTCGCATGGCGCGTACAAAAGCAGGTCAGTCCGCGGAGCAGCTCCGCGAGCAGATCCGGGCGACCGGCCTACGAGCCACCTCGCCGCGCATCGCCGTGCTGCAGAGCCTGGGCCGCTCGCGCACGCCCGTCAGCCACGCCGAGCTCGCGGCCGAGCTCGCCCCCAAGGGGTGGGATCGCGCCACCATCTACCGGAACCTGATCGATCTCACGAATGCGGGGCTCGTGCGCCGCACCGACATGGGCGACCACCTGTGGCGGTTCGAGCTGCGGGAGGGCAGCGGTGAGCACGCGAAGGACGAGCACCCGCACTTCATGTGCGATACGTGCGGAGATGTACTCTGCCTCCCCGACGAGAGCATCGAGATCAAGGCGGCGCGCGGCGCGCCCCGTGCGCTGCGCCGCAAGGGTCTCCAGATCCAGATCAAGGGCCGCTGCGACCGGTGCGTGCAGCCCTGAGCCGTGCGCGCGGGGTCGCGCGGCAGCCCTGAGCCGCGCGCCGGGCTGAGCCGCGCGCCCGTCCGAGCCGGAGCCTGCGGCGCCGCGCGGCAGCCCTGAGCTCAGGCCTGCCGGAGCTGCGTGGCGAGCCCGAGGCGCGCGAAACGCGCCGCCTGCGGGGATGCGACGGATCATTGCATCTCGATTGCAACATCAATTTGATGTTGATTGGGGTCCGTGGCTCGGGCATAGCCCCCGCGCCCATGCTCGCGCTCGCCGTCGCCCTGTCGATCGTCGGCCTCGCCACGGGGCCGCTCCTCGTGGCGCTCGGCCGGCGAAGGGCGCTGCCGATGTCGGCGCTCGACGGGCTGACGCTCGGGCTCGTCCCCACCCTGGTCCTCGCGCGCCACCTCCCGCACGCGGTCGAGGAGATCGGGCCGCAGGCGGTCCTCTGGACGGCGCTCGGGTACGTCGCGCTCTCGCTCACGGAGCACCGGCGGCGCGACACCGGCGAGGTCCTGGGCCGGGAGATCGCGTTCTCGGCGCTCGCCGTCCACGGGTTGCTCGACGGCGCCGGGCTCGCGCTGGCCGCGGCCGCGGTCGACGGCGGCGCAGACGGGCTGCTCATCGCGAGCGCCGTGCTCGTGCATCGGCTCCCCGAGGGGCTGTCGCTCGCGGCGCGCTTCCTGCCCGCCTGGGGGTGGCGGCAGCTCGCCCTGCGCCTCGGTCTGCTCGGGGTGCTCACGCTCCTCGGCGCCCTCCTCGGGCAGCGCCTCATGGACAGCCTCCCGCACGCGTCGCTCGAGGTGTTCATCGCGCTCGGCCTCGGCGTCCTCCTGCGGCTCGTCGTCCACACGCACGAGGCGCCGCCCCGGAGCCAGACGGCGCGCGCCGCGAGCGCCGTCGCCTTCGTCTCGGGGCTCTGCGCCGCGCTCGCGCTCCCCGGCGAGGAGAGCGTCTTCGGGCACGCCCACGGGTCCGAGCTGTCGATCGCCGAGTCGCTGGGCTCGCTGTTCGTCGCGACGGCGCCCGCGATGCTCGCAGGGCTCGCCGCGGCGGGGCTCCTGCGCGCGTTCCTCCCGCGTCGCGCGACCGGACGGCCGCGCGGCGGCGCTCCGGTCGCCGCGATGGTCTCCCTCGCCGCGTTCGCGCCCGCGCTCGACGTGGGCGGCGCGCTGCTGTCGCTGCGGCTGCTCGGCCTGCCGCTCACAGCGGCGCGCGTCGCGGGCAGCGCCCTCCTCGCCGTGCTGCTCGCGCTCCTCGTCGCCAGGGCGTCCGGGGCTCCCGGCGCGGCGCCGCGCAACAGCGCGCCGGCCGGCGTCGCGGGCGCTGCCGCGTCGCTGGGCGCGCGGCTCCGCGCCGCCGCCGCCGAGGCCGCCGGTCCGGCGCTCGACCGCGTGGCCGCGTGGTACCTCGTCGGCCTCGTGCTCGCCGCCGTCCTCGAGGCGACGCTCGATCCGGCCGCCGCGCGCGCGCTCGGCGCGCCGGCCGGCGTCGTGGTGAGCGCCCTCGTCGCGACGCCCGTCTACGTGTGCGCGCAGGGCGCGGCGCCGCTCGCCGCCGTGATGGTCCACAAGGGGCTCTCGGTCGGCGCGGCGGTCGCGCTCCTCGTGGCGGGGCCCTCGACCAGCGCCGCGGCGCTCGCCGCGCTGAAGCGGTCGCTCGGCGCGCGCGCCGCCGCCGCCTTCGCGGTCTCCAGCGTCGTCCTCGCCGTCGCAATCGGCCTCGTCGCGAACGCGCTCGTCCCCGCCGCCGCGGTCCCTGAGCTCCACGGCCTCGCCGCCCGCGAGCACGCCCCGATCGCGTGGATGTGCGCGGCGGCGCTCGGCGCGCTCCTGCTCTCGAGCTTCGCGCGGCTCGGGCCTCGCGCGTGGTTCGCCAGCATGCTCGGCGACGGCGACGCGCCTGCGCCCGGGCCGGCGGAGCCGCACGCGACCGACGCGCACGCGCACGCGCATCGCTGCGACGCGCACGGCGCGCCGGGCGACCGCCGCGCGCACCCGCCCGCCGCGAGCACCAGCGCGCCGCGCATCTGACGCCGAGCGCGCGCGACCCTTCGTTCTACGAAACGCCGCGCGCAGCGCGCGGCCGGCCCGCGCGCAGCCCGCCGCTGGTCGGCGCGGGAGCGCCACTCGCGGTGGCAGGGGACCGCGGCCGAGTGGCGCCGCTCAGCGGGTCCAGTACCTGCCGAGGAGCACGAGCACCATCGCCCAGAACACGACGGCGAGCCCCGCCGCGACGAGCATGGCCGGCGGCAGCCGCCTGCCGTGCTGCACGAGCCGCCCCAGCGTCCCGACCGCGCCGCCGCCGCGCATCGCGGCGCTCTCCGGCGCGAGGGTGTCGCCCAGCACGACGTCCGAGGCGCGCCGCCCCCGCTGCCCCCGGAAGCGCGCGGCGCGCAGCTCGCGGAGCACGGCCTCGAGCTCCTTCGCGAGCACGCCCGCCGAGGCGCTCCGATCGTCGCGCTCGCGCCGGAGGCAGGCGTCGACGATGCGGCAGAGGCGCGGCGGGAGCCCAGGCCTGCGCGAGGCGATCGGATCGCAGTCCTTGCTCAGGATGCGGACCATGAGCGCGTTGTAATTCGGCGCCTGGTGCGGGAGCGTCCCGGTCAGCGCCTCGTACATGACGACGCCCAGCGACCAGATGTCGGCGCGGCCGTCGAGGTCCTCGCGCCCCGCGGCCTGCTCCGGCGACATGTAGGCCGGCGAGCCGACGACGCAGCCCGTGTGGGTCAGCGCGAAGTTGTGCTCTCTCTCCAGCACCTTGCTGATCCCGAAGTCGAGGATCTTCCCCACGAGCTCGCCCAGGTGGTTCCTGTGCACGTAGATGTTCGCGGGCTTGAGATCGCGGTGGATGATCCCCTGCTGGTGCGCCATGTCGAGCGCCCGCGCGAGGCCGATGAAGATCTCGACGAGCGTCTCCGGCTCGATCGTGTGCTCGCGGCGCAGCCACTCGTCGAGCCCCTCGCCGACGAGCAGCTCGAACACGAGGAACGGCGAGCCGTCCTCGGCCTGACCGAGGTCGAGGATCTCGACGATGCTGGGGCTCCGCACGCGCCCGCTCGCCTTCGCCTCGTTGAAGAAGCGCTGGAGCGCGACGGCGTCCTCGGCCACCTCGGGGCGCATCACCTTGAGCGCCACGTCACGATCGATGAGCTCGTTCTTCGCGGCCCACACCGACCCGCTGGCGCCTCGGCCCAGGAGCTTCACGAGCCGGTAGCGAGACTGGATGAGATCGCCGGGGTTCACTGCTGCGCCGAGGTGTCTCCGGGGAAGCTCCGGGAGGGGATGCCTTACCCCCGACCTACAACAGAGACGGGTCGGAGGATAACCCGGCGCATGGGCGAGCGGTACCGCGGGCCGCTCGGTCCAGCAGGAAGCAAAAGTTCGCGAGGCGCGGAGACGGCGGCCGGCTTCGCGCCCCGAGGGGCCGCAGCGATGGACGGAAAAGTACTTCGAGGCGCCGCGGCGCCTCTCCTCGGCGTCACCGGCGCTCGACGAACGGGGCGGCGAGCGATGAAGAGCGCGGGCAGCGAGGGTCACAGCGCGGTCTCCCGTGCGCCGGACCCTGCGCTGCCCCTCGCGCGGGGGCGATCAGACGTCGTAGTAGAGGAAGAACTCGTGCGGGACCGGGCGGAGCCGGATCGCGTCGACCTCGCGCTCGCGCTTGTAGTCGATCCAGGTCTTGATGATGTCGCGGGTGAAGACGTCGCCGCGGAGGAGGAACTCGTGGTCGCGCTCGAGGGCGCTGAGCGCCTCGTCGAGCGAGCCCGGCATGTGCGGCACTTCCTTGAGCTCCTCGGGCGAGAGCGCGTAGATGTCCTTGTCGAGCGGGTCGCCCGGGTCGATCCGGTTCTGGATGCCGTCGAGGCCGGCCATCATCATCGCCGCGAAGGCGAGGTACGGATTGCAGCTCGCGTCCGGGAAGCGGACCTCGATGCGGCGGCCCTTCGGGCTGTTGCCGGGCGGCAGCGGGATGCGGATCGAGGCCGAGCGGTTGCGGCTCGAGTACGCGAGGTTCACGGGCGCCTCGTAGCCCGGGACGAGCCGGCGGTAGCTGTTCGTCGTCGGGTTGGTGAGCGCGGCGATCGACTTCGCGTGCTTCAGGATGCCGCCGATGTACCAGAGGCCCGTGTCGGACAGCCCGGCGTAGCCGTCGCCGGCGAAGAGCGGCTTGCCCTCCTTCCAGAGCGACTGGTGGCAGTGCATGCCGCTGCCGTTGTCGCCGAAGAGCGGCTTCGGCATGAACGTCACCGACTTGCCGTGCTTGCGGCCGACGTTCTTGATGACGTACTTGAACCACATGAGGTTGTCGGCCATCGCGGTCAGCGTCGAGAACTTGATGCCGATCTCGCACTGCCCGGCCGACGCCACCTCGTGGTGGCCGACCTCGACCGCGATGCCGGTCTCGATCAGCGTGGTCATCATGTCGGCGCGCAGATCCGCGAGCGTGTCGGTCGGCGGAACGGGGAAGTAGCCCTCCTTCGACCGGATCTTGTGGCCGAGGTTCGGGCCGGCCTTGCCGGTGTTCCAGACCGCCTCGTCGCTGTCGATCTCGTAGAAGGCGCCGCGCGGCGAGCTCTCGTAGCGGATCGAGTCGAAGATGAAGAACTCGGCCTCGGGCCCGAAGTAGGTCGTGTCAGCGATGCCGCTCTGGCGGAGGTGGTTCTCCGCCTTCTGGGCGATGTAACGGGGGTCGCGGCCGTAGGGCTGGCCGGTGACGGGGTCGCTGATCTTGCAGATCAGGCTGAGCGTCTTCTGGGCGTGGAAGGGGTCGAGCTTCGCCGTCGACGGATCGGGCGTCATCAGCATGTCGCTCGCGTTGATCGGCTGCCACCCGCGCACCGAGGAGCCGTCGAAGCCGATCCCCTCCTCGAAGATGTCCTCGTTCAGACGGGACGCCGGGACGGTCGTGTGCTGCCAGATGCCGGGCAGATCGATGAACTTGAGATCGACAAATTTTACGTCGTTTTCCTTCGCAAACGCGACGACATCTTTGGCCTTCATGATCTTCTCTTTCCTCGCTGACTCGCTGCTCTCGCTGGATGTGATTCTACGGCGCGCGGGCTCCTGCTGGCTGCTAGCTGCCTGGGTTGTCGAGCCTGCGACCCGCCGCGAATGCCCTGTGACGCTCTGCCCGCGGCTCGCCTAGATGGCGTCCTCGCCGCGCTCCCCCGTGCGGATCCGCACGGCCTCCTCGACGGGGACGACGAAGATCTTGCCGTCGCCGATCCGACCCGTCTTGGCGCTCTTCTCGATGGCGTCGATCACGTCGCCGACCAGGCTGTCCGGCACGACGATGTCGACCTTCACCTTCGGGACGAAGTCGACGACATACGCCGACCCTCGATAGACCTCCTTCTTGCCGCCGGTCCGACCGAAGCCCTTTACCTCGGTCACCGTCATGCCCTGAATCCCGACCTCGGCGAGGGCGTCCTTGACCTCGTCGAGCTTGAACGGCTTGATGATCGCCTCGACCTTTTTCATTGCGCACGCCTGTGGTGACCGGGCGCCCGCCGGGGTAAAATCCCGGACGCTCACCCGAAAAGCCCCGCCGGAGCAGAGCCGGTAAAGGGGGGACGCCTCCGCCGGCGGCCTCCCGTCGATGTGCCGGGCGCCGCCCGGCCTCCGATCCGTGACGGGGTCCGCCCGGCCTGCCGAGCATTGCCCCGACGCTTGTCAACGACTCAGGGGCCCATCCAGCAGAGCTGGATCGGCGATCCTTCACCCCGGGCGCTGGCGCAGCAACCCGAGGTCCAGGCTGGTGTACTCAAGCTCATGTTTCCGGAATGTTTCGCGCACTGCGCGTGCGTGAGAAAAGTGGTTCCGGCCTCCGGAAATCAAAGCCCGCTTACTTTTTTCAGCGCTCCCGGGACCGGCCCCGAGGAGCCCGAGGAGGGCCCCGGAGCGGGAGCGCGCCCGCTCCCCTCGCCGAGGTGCCCGGGGTGGGGGGTCCGCCCCCTCCTCCTTGCCCGGGCCGGCACGGACCCACCCCCCCGGCTCCATCCGGGGATGGCAGAGCCCGCCTCCACGGCGCCCCCGAGGGGTGGCTCCCCCCTCCCGGACGGGTCCCCCCGCGCTCGCCTTGTTCTTGCGACGCGGCTCGAATAGTCTCCGCTGGCGAATCCAGTCGCGGGACAGCCCTGCCTGATGGCTTTGCCGAACAAAGCGAAGATCCCGGTAGGCACGGTCCTCGCCGGAAAATACCGCATCACACGCGAGATCGGGCGCGGCGGCATGGCTGCCGTGTACGAGGCCGAGCACATCGACATCGGCAAGCGCGTCGCGATCAAGGTGCTCGCACAGGAGCTGACGACCTCCGCCGTTGTGGTCGAGCGCTTCCTCCGCGAGGCCCGGGCCGCCGCGTCGATCCGCAGCCCGTTCATCTGCGACGTCTACGACTCCGGCAAGCTCGACGACGGGCGGCCCTTCCTCGTGCTCGAGCTCCTGGAAGGCGAGTCGCTCTACGAGCGCATGACCGTGGTCAGGTACCTCGACCCCGAGACCACCGTCACGGTGGTCTCCCAGGTGTGTCGAGGGCTCACCAAGGCGCACGCCGCCTCGATCGTCCACCGCGACCTCAAGCCGGAGAACATCTTCCTCACGAAGGACGAGGAGGGCCGGCTCTGCGCGAAGATCCTCGATTTCGGGCTCGCGAAGTTCTACGCGCCCGTCGACGGCGGCGACGCGCAGGCGCGCCTCACCCGCGAGGGCGCGGTCTTCGGAACGCCGGCGTACATGAGCCCGGAGCAGGTGCGCGGACAGGGAGCGGTCGATCATCGCGCCGACCTCTGGGCGCTCGGCTGCATCACCTACGAGTGCCTCACCGGCCGCACCGTCTGGCAGACCGAGCAGGGCGTCGCGATGACGTTCGCGCAGATCGCGAACGCGCCGCTGCCGCAGCCCTCGGCGCTCCGCCCGGATCTGCCGCCGAGCTTCACCGCGTGGTTCGAGAAGGCGCTCGACCGCTCGATCGATCGCCGCTTCCAGACCGCGAAGGAGTTCGCCGACGAGCTCTCGATCGCGCTCGGCGTCGCGCAGCCGACGCCCCCGCGCGGCGCGGAGCCGTCGCAGGCGGGGCTCCTGCCGACCGGCGGCGACCCGCCGGCCGACGTGACGTTCGATCCGCCGGGGGTCGTCCGTGTGACCCCCAACGAAGCGCGGCGCACCGTCCCCTCGGGCCCGGCGGAGCGCGGGATGGATCCGTTCGCCGGGCTGGACTTCTCGAGCTCACCGGGCGGCACGCCGGCCGGGCGCGTGAGCCAGGGCGCGGGGCAGCAGATCACGTTCTCCGGGGGCTCGGGCGAGGCCTCGGTGTCCGATCCGCTCGCGCAGCGCTCGCCGCCGAGGCGCGGCGGCGCCGGTCGCGCGCTCGTCGTCTTCGGCGTGCTCGTGCTCGCCGCGGGCGCCGCGTACGCGGGCTACCGCCAGTTCCTCAAGCCGACGGCGCTGCCGCCCGTCTCGTCGAGCGCCGCGCCGCCGCCGGTCGTCAGCGCGCCTTCGTCCTCCGCGTCGGCGGCCGCCGCCGTGCCGGCGCGCGCCGACGCCCAGCCCGAGCCGCCGGGCCTGCAGTGGCCGCCGCTCGTCGCGCAGGCGCAGGAGTCGATCGCCGCCGGCGATCTCAAGGCCTCGCTCCGGTTGCTGAGGGACGCTCAGGAGAAGGGCAACCACCCCGTGCCTCGGACGTTGATCGAGCACGTGCAGGTCGCCCTGAAGGACGCGAGCGGCAAGGCGCCCTGCCAGCTCACCGGGCTCGCCCGGCCGCGCACGCACGATCTCGTGCGCGAGGGCGGCCGCGCCATCGGCGCCAGCCGGCCCTCGATCGCGCTCGGGCCGCGCGGCGCGGTGATCACCTGGACGGACTCGCACGAGGGCACCGAGCACGCGTACACGGCGGCGCTCGACAGCGCGATGCGCCCGTCGTCCCCCGCGCTCGACGTGACGCCCGAGGGCCGCGCCATCGGGCGCCCCGAGCTGACCACCGCCGGCGATCGGCTGGTGCTCACGTACTGGGACGGCAAGGGGCCGGAGGCCGGCGTGTACGTGCGCTGGCTCGACGCCAGCGGCCGGATCGACGGCCCCGCGATGATGGTCGCCCGCTTCCCTCGCGGGGGGAACTCCTGGCCCTCGCTCGCGCGCGCCTCCGAGGGCTTCGTGATCGCGTGGTCGGACGACGGGGACAACGCCTCCTCCGAGGACCTCTTCATGCGCCGCCTCTCGCCGAACCTCGATCCGGTCGGCGAGATCATCCGGCTCACGGACGTGACGCCGACGGGCCCGTCGAAGCCGCGCGTCCGCTTGCCCTCGATCGCGGTGACGAGCGACGTGATGCACCTCGCCTTCCGCTTCGATCGCGATCCGATGCGGGTCATCCAGTACATGCGCCTGCCGCTCGCGAACGCCGACAAGGGGCTCCCGCCGGCCGCGCCCGGCAAGCGGGCCGATCGCGCGCTCGGCGAGCTGTCGCTCGTGAACAGCGACCGGGCCCGCAGCGACAGCCCCTCGCTCGCCTGCGGCGCGGCCGGCTGCTTCGTCGTCTGGCACGGCGAGGCGCCGATCGGGGGCGCGTCGGCTGCGTACATCGATCCGGCCAAGGGGCAGCCGCTCTGGCGCAAGAGGTTCTCGAAGACCGGCGCGCGCCCGTCGGTCGCGATCGCGCCGAGCGGTCAGGCCCAGCTCGTCTGGTTCGAGCAGGGCCGCATGCTGACCGCATCGATCAACCGCGACGGCATCGGCGCGCCCACGAAGTTCGCTCGCGTCAGCGGCGATCAGCCGGCGCCATCGATCAGCCCCGGCGCGAAGCCCGGAGAGTGGTATGTCGCCTGGCTCGACTACGAGGCGGGTCATCTCGAGCCCTACGCCGCTCGCATCCAGTGCCGGTGACCCCATGCTCATCCTCCCACCTCGAAGCGAGGTCCGCGCCCGTCCCATCGAGACCGAGCGGCTGCTCCTCGTGCCGATCGACCCGTCGGACGGACCGGAGCTCTGGCTCGCGGTCAGCGGCTCGCGCGCGACGCTCCAGCGCTGGCTGCCGTGGGTGCAGTTCCACACGGATCCGGCCGCGAGCGTGCGCTTCGCCGAGGCGTGCGCGGCCGACTGGGATCACGGCAGGGCGCTGCGCTTCGTCATCCGCGAGCGCGCGCACCGCACGCTCGCCGGGGTGGTCGGGCTCGAGTCGTGCGTGCACCTGCACCGCTCCTGCGAGCTCGGGTACTGGCTGCGCAAGGAAGCGACCGGGCGCGGCCTGATGACCGAGGCGGCGAAGGCCGCGCTCGCGTTCGCGTTCGGCCACATGGGCGCGCACCGGGTGCGGGTCGCGGCCGCCACGGACAACCACGCCTCCCTCGCGGTCATCGGTCGGCTCGGCTTTCGCTTCGAGGGCATCGCCCGGCAGGCCGAGTGGTGCGACGGCCGCTGGCTCGACCACTCCGTCTTCGCGCTCCTGGCGACCGACCCCAGGTGAGGCGGGTAAGCCCCATCGCGCTCGGGGCGCCCGAGGCGGCCCGTCCGCCGCCCGAAGCGCGCTAGCATCCTGCCCTCGCCGTGGCTCGCCGTCGCCTCCTCCGCTGGCCTCGCGGCACGATGCCGCTCGTGCCGCTCGCGCCCGCGATCGTGATCGTCGTGGGGATCGCCACGGCGGTGGCGATCGCGCTGATCGGCATCCGCCAGCTCGCCAGGATGAGCGATCAGGCCGCGAGCCTGCGCGCGGAGGTGCTGGCCGCGACGCTCGCGGCGCGGCTCCATGGGACCGCCGACGCCGAGCGGACCGAGGTCCTCGGGCAGGCGGCGCGGCGGACCGGGTCGGAGATCCTGCTCGTCGAGCAGAACGGCCATGTGCTGGTGAACGAGAGCTTCGGCGCGCCGGCCAAGGCCGACATCTTCCAGATGCTCACGCGGGGCAAGGGCGAGGAGACGACCTCGCTCGGCCGCGTCCGGTTCGCGGCGCGCCCGCTCCGCCCGCCGCTGTCCCACCTCTCGGTGATCACCTTCGTCTCGGCGCCGAGCCCGCCGCCCGACTCGCTCGCCCTCGGCAACGCGGTCGCGGCGCTCACGACGCTGCTGCTCGGCGTGGCGGTCGCGGTCGCGCTCTCGTTCACCAAGGCGGCGCGCGATGACGTCGACTACCTGCGCGAGCGCATCACCGCGATGGCGCACGGCCACGGCCGGAGCGCGTCGAGCACCGACCTCATCCAGACCGAGCCGGTGCCGATCAGGTCGCTCGACCAGGTGGGCCTCCTGACGGCGGCCTTCAACCTGCTGATCACCCGCTTCGCGGCGGCGGAGCGCTCCTACCGGGCGGATCTCCAGCAGGCGTCCGCGATGGACCGCGAGCGCTCGGCGTTCCTCGCGGGGCTCAGCCACGAGCTGCGCACGCCGCTCAACGCCATCCTCGGGTTCGCGCACGTGCTCGAGAGCGAGGTCGACGGGCCGCTCAGCCAGGACGCGCGCGAGGCGCTGTCCGTCATCCGGCAGAGCGGCGAGCACCTGCGCACGCTCATCGACGACATCCTCGATCTGTCGGCGCTCGAGACGGGCAAGCTCCAGCTCTCCCGCCGCGCCGTCAACCTCCGCGTGCTCGTCGATCAGGTCATGCGGGAGGCGTCCGCCGCGGCGCGCGACAAGCCCATCCAGCTGCGCGTCACCGGGGACCACGGCCTCCTCGCGCACGCCGATCCGCGGAGGGTGCGGCAGATCCTGACGAACCTCGTCTCGAACGCCGTCAAGTTCACGGCGCGCGGCTCGGTGGCGGTCCACATCGCGGCGCGCGGCCGCTACGCGACCATCGCCGTCCAGGACACCGGCCCCGGCATCCCGCCGGAGGAGACGTCGGCGGTCTTCGAGGAGTACCGGCAGACCGGCGACGTGCGCTCTCGCCGGGCCGGGACGGGGCTCGGGCTCTCGATCGCGCGGCGCCTCGTGATGATGCACGGCGGGACGATCCAGCTGGAGAGCGAGCTCGGGCGGGGCTCGACCTTCACGATCACCCTGCCGCTCTGGGTCGCCCCGCCCCCCCAGCCCGCGCAGGTCCAGCCGCCCGCGCCGGACGCGGCGGTGACGCCCGTGAGCGAGCCGGGCAGCGGCCGGCCAGGAGGGAGGATCGCATGAACGAAGAGCGCATGAGGGACGACGCGATCCACTTCGCGCGGCGCGTGCTCGTCCGCCAGGCGCTCGTCGGCGTCGCCGCGTTCGGGGCGATCGCGGCGCTCGCGCCGAAGCTGCTCATCCTGGAGCAGGACGTCGCCGCGAGCGTGCTCTCGGTCGGCGCCAAGATCGCGCTCGCCGCGATCGTCGCGACCACGCTGCTGACGCTGCTCCGGCTGCGCACGCACCGGAACCTGCTGCGGTCGCTCATGATCGGCTCGCGCGACATCGATCACGAGGAGCTCGAGCGGTTCGCCGAGCTGCCGCCGTCCTTGGCGCTGCGGTTCGTGCTGGCGAGCTCGACGATCTCGAGCCTCACGATGATCCCGGGGATCAGGCCGGAGAAGCTCGACGACGGCCGGGCGGTCAGCCTGCTCATCCTCGCGATCACGATCCTCTGCGCGTCCGCGATCCCGCACTACGTGTTGACGCGTGCCACGACGTTCAGCCTCTTCGAGATCAGCCCGGTCGAGGCGATCGGCGCCTTGCTCGAGACGGCCGAGTTTTACCAGACGCCGCGCCGGCGGGTCACCTACAAGCTGCTCCTCGCCGTCGCCGCGCCGGTGCTGCTCGTCGGCGTCGGGGCGGTGCTGATCGCGAACGCGCACCTCCAGACGTTCATCGAGCGGAGCCGGCGCACGACCGCGGGGCTCATCGCGCGGACGGCGCTCGATCCGTCGCTCGGGGCCATCGCGGAGGCCGATCGCAACGACGTCGTGGCCGCCGCGGCGGAGTACGGGTTCCTCGCGCGCGTGCAGCACGACTGCGTGAGCGCGGAGCCCTCCTTCGGCCGCGAGGCCGACGGTCAGATCGCCGTGATCACGCCGCTCGACGGCGGCTGCGCCAACATCCGGTTCTCGGCCGACCTCGAGCCCTCCGCCGCGATCTGGGGCGCGCTCGTCGCGCTGCTCGCGGTGCTGGTCGCCGGCGTGCTCGGCAACCTGTTCGGCCGCGTCCTCGCCGCCGATCTCGTGCACGCCACGAAGCAGGTGCGCCTGCTCGGCACGGACAGCGTGCTCCGCGGCGCCACGCAGATCGCCCGCCCCGCCCGGTTCGCCGTCGTCGCCCGGCTCGGGCACGCGATCGAGGATCTCGCCGAGCGCTTCCGCGTCTTCGCCGCGGCGCAGGAGCGCGCGCTCGAGGCTCGCGAGGCGGCGCAGCGCATGCGCGGCCTCCTGTTCGCGAGCGTGAGCCACGACCTCAAGAGCCCGCTGAACGCGATCCTCGGGTTCGCCGAGCTCGTGGGCCAGGAGGACCTGACCGCCGCCCAGCGCGAGAGCCTGGAGCTCATCTCGACGCGCGGCCGCGAGCTCCTCGGCCTCATCGAGTCGATCCTCGACGCCGCGCGCGTCGAGGCCGGCCAGCTCACGCTCGAGCCTCAGCCGACGTCCGTCGGCGCGCTCATCGCGGGCGCGATCCGCAAGGCGCGCGAGCTCGCGAGCGACGCCGACGGGGAGGTCGTCGTGGAGGTCGGCGACACGCTGCCGCTGATCCCGGTCGATCAGGCGTACGCGACGCGCGCGATCGCCGTCATCGTGGCGCACGCGCTCAGGACCGGCGCGGCCGACCCGTCCGCGCGCCTCGTGCGCCTCACCGCGACGATGGCGGGCGAGTTCAACAGCGAGGTCCGCATCGACATCGAGTACGGCAGCCGCGACGTGCCGCCCGACGAGCTGGAGGCGCTGTTCAGCCGGCAGACCACGGCGCGCGGGCGCGGCCTGACCCTCGGCCTCAGCCACGCGCGCTCGGTGATCGAGCTCCACGGCGGCTCGCTCGAGGTGGACGGCGCCCCGGACGGCCGCCCGCTCTGCCGCGCGCGTCTGCCGCGCGTCCCGCCGCCGCGCCGCCCTCGCCTGTCATCGGTCCCCGCGCTCGGCTGACCTCGCCCGCGGCCGCCGGCGGCGCGCGATCCACGCTCCTTCCGCGCGCGGGATCGCTTCCCTTCGCCCTCCGCCCGCGGTACTCCCGGGGCATGCCTGAACGGGCGCTCTCTCCTGCCGAGACAGGCGACGACGATCGCTTCGACCGCCTCTTCCGGCCTGCCTCGCTCGCCGAGTACGTCGGCCAGGCCAAGCACACGGAGAACCTGAAGGTCTTCGTCGAGGCCGCGCGCCGCCGGCACGAGCCGCTGGACCACATGCTCTTCTGCGGTCCGCCCGGGCTCGGCAAGACGACGCTCGCCCACATCCTCGCCCGCGAGATGGGCGTCACCCTCCACGTCACGAGCGGGCCGGCGATCGAGCACAAGGGCGCGCTGGCCGGGCTGCTCACCAAGCTGGAGCGCAACGACGTGCTCTTCATCGACGAGATCCACCGGCTCACGCCGGCGGTCGAGGAGAGCCTCTACCCCGCGATCGAGTCGTTCAAGATCGACATCATGACCGGCGACGGCCCGTACGCGACGACGATCCAGCTCGCGCTGAAGCCGTTCACGCTCGTCGGCGCCACCACCCGCACCGGGCTGCTCACCGCGCCGCTGCTGTCGCGGTTCGGCCACGTCGTCCGCCTCGATTTCTACCCCGTCGAGGAGCTCGAGCGCATCGTGCAGCGCAGCGCCGGCCTGCTCGACGTGCCGATCGACGCCGGGGGAGCGCGCGAGATCGCCGCGCGTTCGCGGGGTACCCCTCGCGTCGCCAACCGCCTCCTGCGCCGGGTGCGCGACTTCGCCGAGGTGCTCGGCGACGGCGCGATCACCATGGCGATCGCGCGCAAGACCTCGGAGCGGCTCGAGATCGACGCGGCCGGCCTCGACGAGATGGACCGCAGGCTGCTGCGCGTCATCATCGATCACTACGACGGCGGCCCTGTGGGCGTCGACACCCTGGCCGCGGCGCTCAGTGAGCCGCGCGACACTATCGAGGACGTGTACGAACCGTTCCTGCTGCAGCAGGGCTTCCTCGGCCGCACGCCCCGGGGCAGGATCGCGACCCGCCGCGCGTACGAGCACCTGGGCGTCGCGGCTCCCGCGTCGAAGCAGGGGGATCTCTTCTCGTGACCCGCGCCGCGCGCGCGGCGCCCCGATGCGCCGCGCCGCCACGCGTCGTCCCCACGCTTGGTGAGCGCGCCGGCGTTGCGCCGTGATCCGGAATTCTCTCATCGCTCCAGCGTGGAATCGATAAGCTTGCGGTGTGTCTCGCCGTGATCCTGTGCTCGTCGTGGATGACGACGCCGTCAGCCGGCAGATGCTGCTGCACGCGCTGGCCGACGCGGGCATCGAGACCGTCGCCGTCACCTCGGGCGCGGAGGCGCTCGCCTGGCTTAAGGCGAGCGTGCCCGCGCTCGTGCTGCTCGATCTGGTGATGCCGCCTCCGGACGGCTACGTGGTCCTCAGCGCCGTACGGGACGATCGCCGCACGCAGGACGTCCCGGTCGTCGTGCTGACGGCGCTCGACGCGGACGAGGAGGTCGCCCGCGCCTTCGAGCTCGGCGCGGACGACTTCATCCGCAAGCCGTTTCGCCCGGCCGAGCTCATCGCCCGCATCCGCGGGCAGCTCCGGATCCGCGACTACGTCGACGCGCTCGCGCGCAAGGAGCACGACGCGAAGGTCGTCCTCGAGCTGACGCAGGCGCTCTCCTCGACGCTCGACTTCCGGAACATCCTCTTCACGGTCGTGCGCCGCATCGCCGAGGTGGCGCGCGTCGACCGCTGCAGCATCGTGCTCGTGCGCGACTCGGGCGACGTCGGCTACGTGGTCGCCGCGAGCGACGACAAGGAGCTCCGCGATCTGCCGATCGATCTCGGGAAGTACCCGGAGATCCAGCGCGTCATGCGCACGGGCGACGTGCTCGTGATCGACGACGCCAAGGCGCACCCGCTGTTCGACATCGTGCGCGCCGAGCTCCCGGAGAACGCGTTCCGCTCGCTCGCCCTCCTGCCGATCTTGTTCGAGGACAAGCCGCTCGGCGTGCTCTTCCTGCGCGGGCGGCAGCCGGTGGCCCCCCACGCGCACGAGCTCTCGCTCGCGCGCACGGTCGCGAGCGCCACGGCGATCGCCCTGCGCAACGCGCGCATCCTGCAGTCGCTCCGCGATCAGACGCAGCAGAGCACCTTCGCCCGGTTCGAGGCGGAGCGCCGGCTCAAGGCGCTCCAGCGCTACGCCGACTTCTTCCACTCGACGGCGGACGGCATCATCGTCGTCGATCCCGACGGCCACATCCTCTTCTCCAACCCGCGCGCCCAGGCGATCACCGGGCGCACGGCGGAGGACCTCGAGAAGGCGAACCTGGCCGACCTCGTCGACCCTCGCGAGCACCCGCTCCTCGAGGAGATCCGGGCCGGCTTCGCCAAGGGGTCGTTCCCGCACATGGTGGACTTCACCGTGAGGCGGGGCGAGCCCGAGCACGAGAAGCTCATCCTGAGCTTCAGCTTCAGCAGCGTCCTCCGGGAGGAGAGCGGCGCCGTCCTGGTCAGCTTCCGCGACGTCACCACGGAGCGCGCCACCGAGGCGGAGCTCACCAAGACAAAGGAGTTCTTGGAGCGGGTCATCGAGAGCTCCGTCGACGCGATCGTCTCGGCCAACATGGAGGGCGTCGTCCTGCTCTTCAACCGCGCCGCCGAGCGGATCTACGGCTATGACGCGAAGGAGGTCGTCGGCGCGATGAACGTCCGCGCGCTCTACCCCGACCACAACGCCGAGCAGATCATGAGGCTCATCCACGCGAAGGAGCACGGCGGCCCCGGCCGGCTCGAGGGCTACCGGACCGAGGTCCTCGCCAAGGACGGGTCGCGCATCCCGGTGCACCTCTCGGCGGCGTTGATCTTCGAGAACGGCGTCCCGGTCGGCTCCGTCGGCATCTTCACCGACCTGCGCGAGCGGATGCGGATGGAGGCCCGCCTCACCGAGGCGCAGGAGGAGCTCCGCGCTCGCGAGAAGCAGGCCATCATCGCGGAGCTCGCGGGCGCGGCCGCGCACGAGCTGAACCAGCCCCTCACCAGCGTGCTCGGCTACGCCGAGCTGATCTGCCGCCGGATCGACGACGCGTCCCCCATCAAGGGGGCGGCGGCCACGATCCGCAGCGAGGCCGAGCGGATGGCGGAGATCGTCCGCAAGATCGGCAAGATCACCCGCTATGAGACGAAATCCTACGTCGGCGCCGCGAAGATCATCGATCTCGACCGGTCGAGCGGCGACGACCCGAACAGGGTGATCGGGTGAGCGGGAGGAGCGCGGAGCGCCTGGGGAAGCGGCCGTTGTCCGACGCTCCCGTCACGCTTCGAAAGCCCCTCACCCGGGACCTCCCGCTCGAGTGGATCGACAACCTGCTGATCGCGTCGAGCGAGCTGGATCCGTCCGCTTCCGCCGAGCAGCGCGCCTCGGCGCTGCTCGGCGCAGCCGCGAAGATGCTCCCCGGCTGCGGTCTCGGCGTGTACATCCCGGGCGCGACGGGCGCGCAGGTGGTCGTCCGGGTATCGCCGCGCCCGCGCCGCGACGACGGCCGCGATCCGGCGCGGCTCCTCCCGGAGTTCGCCTTCGAGCGCGTCGCGGCCATCGAGCCCGAAGGGCGCTCGACGATGCACATCGCGGCCGACGACGCCGGGCACCTCGACAGCGCGCCGATCCAGGCGCTGGTCGACCGGCTCGTGCTCACCCTGGGCGCCTCGCTCCGCGAGGCGCGCGCGCACGAGTCGCTGCGCGCCCAGGTCATCCAGGCCGAGAAGCTGGCCTCCCTCGGGAAGATGGCCGCCGGCGTGGTGCACGAGCTCAACAACCCGCTCACCTCGATCCTCGCCTACTCCGAGTACCTGCGCCGCAAGGGCGAGCGCAGCGGCTTCGATCCCTCGGACATCGAGCGGCTCGCGCGGATCAACGAGGCGGCGGACCGCATCCTCCGCTTCTCGCGCGACCTCATCACCTACGCGCGGCCGTCCACGGAGAAGCCGGGCGCCGTCTCCCTCCACGACATCATCGAGCGCGCGCTGGTCTTCTGCGAGCACCTGCTCGACCAGACCGGCGTCACCGTCGAGCGATGCTTCGGCGAGATACCTCCCGTGCGGGGCGTCATCGACCCGCTGACGCAGGTGTTCGTCAACCTGTTCACGAACGCCGCGCACGCGATGCACGAGCACGGCGGCTGTCTCGGCATCACCACCGCGATGTCGCCGGAGGACGGCTACATCACGGTGACCATCCAGGACGAGGGGCACGGGATCGACGTCGAGCACCTGCCGAGGATCTTCGACCCCTTCTTCACGACCAAGACCGACGGGAGCGGCACCGGGCTCGGCCTGAGCATCGTCAGGAACATCGTCGCCTCGCACGGCGGCAGCATCCGCGCGGAGGCGTGCGCCCCGCGCGGGACGGCCTTCTACCTCGACCTGCCCGTCGCGCTGCCGTCCTCGGGCCGCCGCTGAGCGGGAGCCGAGCGCCCTCGGCTCAGGGCGCGACCTTGATGCCGAGCACGAGCACGCCGCCCTGGTGCTGCTGACCCGCCACGAAGAAATTCTCGCCCGCCTTTGCGTTCACCTCGAGCAGCGGCAGGAACGTGTTGCCGCCTGGCTTCTGGATGCTCGCGCTGACGACGAAGCGCTTCGGCTCGTCCTGCTTCTTCGCGGCCACCACGTCCTTCAGCGACACCATGAGGACGCTGCCGTTCGGCAGCTTCGTGGTGGTCGGCTTGCCCTTCTGCAGGCTGATCTTCAGCCGATCGAGGAGCTTGTAGCTGTTGTACGCCGAGAACGGCGGCTTCCCGAGCTCGGGCATCTTGCCGATCTTCGGATCGATGCCGGATCCGTCGTTCGTCGCGTGGAGGACCACGACCTCGGTCGTGATCGCGGCGTCGGACGGCGCCGCCGGGGCGGGGGTCGGCGCCTTGCCTTGCGCGACGGCGGGGGAAGGGCTCACGCCGAGCGCCAGGACCATGATCGCGGTGATCGCACTCGCAAGAAATCTCATCACTGTCCTCCCGGACCCTCATCGGAGAGCCAAACCACCGTGGTCGTCGGGCCTGAGGCCGCGGCCTCCCGCGGAACGTAGAAGATCGATCCCATGCGCGCCCCGAAGTCGACCGCGGCGATCTCGACGCCCGGCTCGATCTCGCCCTCGGCGGTGGGCGCGGCGACGGGCTCGTGCGTCGGTGCGGCGGGCGGCGGGGCGAGCTCCGCGGAGGGCGCCGTCGCGGTCAGCGCCGCGCTCGGCGCCTCCACGTCGGTCCGGCCCCAGACCATCATCGCGGCGGCCGCGGCTACGGCGAGCGCCGTCAGCGCGAAGATCCCGCGCGCGTTGTCGTTGGCCGGCGATCCCTGCAGCCGCGCCCGCGCGCGCGGCGGAGCGGCCGGCGGCGACGCCGCGAGCGGCTGCACGACAGCGCCTCCGTTGGCCTTCGCGACCGCCCCCTGCCCTTCGAGGATCTTCGCCATGACCCCGTCGGCGATGCCGTCGGCCGCGCTGGAGGCGAGCGCGCTGTCCCGGATCATGTCGGCTGCGGTGACGAGCCCTGCGACCTTCGCTCGGCAGCGCGGATCGTGGAGCACATACTCCTCCACCTGCCGGTGGCGCGCCTCATCGAGCTCACCGTCGACATAGAGCATCAGCTCCAGATCCGTCGGCGGGGCGCTCGCATCCCCGTGATTCGCCTTGCTGCTGTTGGCGGTGCTCACGCGATCTCCTCCGGGTCCTCTGCGGCTCCCTTGCCCTCTTCCTCCGCGTAGCAGTCAGCGAGGGCGCGCTGAAGCTTCTGACGGGCGTGGAACAGGCGGCTCATGATCGTCCCCTTCGAGACCCCCATCGCCTGCGCCATCTCCTCGTAGGACATGCCCTCGACCTCCCGCATCAGGATCACGCCTCGGTGGTAAGGCGGCAGCGCGTCGAGCGCGGCCTGGATGCGCCCGGCGATCTCCCGGCGGCGGACGACGTTGAGGGGGTCCGCGCCGTCGATCCGGGCGACGAGCGGGAAGTCGGACTGCTCTTCAGCTGCCTGGTTTTCCTGGAGCTCGAGGTCGCGGCGCCCCGGCTTGCGCATGAGGTCGATCGCCAGGTTGGTGACGATCCGGTAAAGCCAGGTAAAAAACGAGGAGCCGCCCTGAAAGGAGCCGAGCCCCTTGTAGACGCGGAGAAACGCGTCCTGCACGAGCTCGCGCGCGTCGTTCTCGTCGCGGACGAGCCCCATCGCGATCGCGAACGCCCGGCGCTGGTGCCGCTCCACGAGCGAGCGGAACGCCGCCTGGTCCCCCTTCTGCGCCCGCTCGATGAGCTCACGATCTTCCTCCGCTTCCCGCCGTCGCGCCTCGCGATTGGACGCACGGGCGGAAGCGCTATTCAGGCGCGCGTGGAGCTGCTGCGCTCCGCGGTGGTCGCCCCCCGCGGGCAGGACGTCGCCCTCGATGTCGCCCGGCGCGTCGCCGGGATGGCCGGGAGGAGCGACCGGCTCGAGCTCGTCCGGGGAGGAAGGTAGAGAGGCCACGGGGTCAGCTTACCTGAGAGGGCTGGGGGACGAGGAACGTCGCGCGGCGGATGCCCCGGCCGGGCGCGCGGCGGCCGGCGGGCGTGCCGGGCACAAGGTCGGGGTCGCCCGGCTCACGGCTCATCGGTCTCCTCGTTGAGCTCGGGGAGCTCGCCAAGCGTGAGGCGCACATCGAAGACCCGCTCGAGCCGCGCGACGCGGAGCGTAACGACCTTGTTCACGCCGGCGATGCTGGCCATCCACCTGAGCTCGTTCGGGTCGGAAATCGGCTTTCCCTCGAAGCCGATGATCACGTCGTCCGGCGCGATGCCGGCCCGGTCCGCGGGCCCCCCAGCCACCACGGTCTTCACCCACGCCCCCTTCCGATCCGGCCGCTTGAGCCGCCCCGCCTCGATCGAGTTGAGGACATCGACGATCACCCCGACCTGGCTCCGGCGGATCTTCCCGTCGCGCAGCAGCATCGGCAGGAGCTGCCGCACCATGTTGATCGGGATCGCGAACCCGATGTTGTTCGCGTTGGCGCGCACGGCCGCGTTGATGCCGACCACCTCGCCCTTGAGGTTCAGGAGCGGGCCGCCGGAGTTGCCCGGGTTGATGCTCGCGTCCGTCTGGAGGAAGTTGAAATAGCCGCTCGGGTCGAGCCCCTTCACGTCGTCCCGGGTGCGGCCCTTGGCCGAGAGGATGCCCGCCGAGACCGTGTGGGAGAGGCCGAAAGGGTTGCCGATCGCGACCACCCAGTCGCCGACCTCGATGGTGTCCGAGTCGCCCAGCGGCAGCGACGGGAGCCCCTTCTCCTCGACCTTCAGCACGGCGACGTCCGTGTGCTTGTCGCGGCCGACGACGGTCGCCTTGATGTCGCGTCCGTCGACGAAGCTCACGAGGATGTCCGTCGCGCCCTCGATGACGTGGTTGTTCGTCAGCAGGAAGCCCTCGGGGTCGTAGACGAAGGCCGTCCCGAGCCCCTCGGCGACCGTGCGGCGGCGGCCGCCCGGGTGCTGCTGCCGCTCGACGCGGGCCTTGACCGTGGCGACGGCTGGGTCGGCCCTGCGCGCGAGCGGCGCGAAGGAGCCGGGCATGCCCTCGGAGCGGACGATCGGAGGAGGCGACGGCGTAGGAGGAGACGGGGGGAGGCTGACCACCGGCACGGCGCCCGGA
Organism: Sorangium sp. So ce836; assembly: GCF_028553905.1. Taxonomy (NCBI): domain Bacteria; kingdom Pseudomonadati; phylum Myxococcota; order Polyangiales; family Polyangiaceae; genus Sorangium; species Sorangium sp. So ce836. The sequence goes on from NZ_CP102233.1 coordinate 11,648,666, forward strand.
GGGACGGCGGAGCTGTTCGCGCCGGAAGAGTGGCCGGGAGAGGCCTTGCTGCACGCGGCGACCAGCCAGGCGAGGAGGACCCACGAAAGAGCCCTGACGCCGGCGGTCACGAGCGTTTCGAGACCTCGAGGTAGCGCATCCGCAGATCGTAGAGCGCCTGCTCGAGCAGGCGTTCCTCGTCACCCGTGAGGTTCCCCTTGGTCTTCTCCTGGAGCAGGGAGAGCAGATCGATGTCCTGATGCGCGAGGACCAAGTTCTGCTCTTCCCTGCCGTCAGGGCTGGGCGCGTCGCCCAGGTGCACGTACGCGGAGCCGATGATCGACAGCACGAACGTCGAGAAGTCGAGCGTCGGCAGCTCCGGGGGGCCCCCGGCCGGAGGGAGATCCTCCTGTTCCTTCGCGTCGCTCACTCGGACCCTTCGTCGTCGAGCTCAGGCTCGACCCGCGGCGCGTGCGCTGCTCCGCCGAGCGCCGGCTGATCGACCGCGATCGTCTCGGCCTGCTCTTCCACGTCCGGCAAGCTCGCGAGGTGCGTCTCGATGGTCGCAGCGCTGAGCGTACCGCTCGCCAGGAGGCGCTCGCGCACCCGGCGGTCGAGCTGCAGCTCCGTCAGCTTGCCCTTCTCACCTACGGTCATGATGTGATCTCCTCGGACAACCCGCCCGTTCGCGGCGGGCTTAGGACGACTTCTTCGAGAGCGTCACGAGCACCTCTCCATGGCCGTGCTCGTGAGGATGGCCGTGCTCGTGGTCATGGCCGTGATCGTGGTCATGGTCGTGATCGTGGCCGCAGCACCCGCTCTCGGACTCCTCGATGCGCTCTTCCAGCTCGGCTTGAGCCTGCGCGATCTCCTCCTCGCTGGCGGCGCGCACATCGCTCACCTGGACCTGGAAGCGCACCTTCTGGCCTGCCAGCGGGTGGTTCGTGTCGACCCGGAAACCGTCGGGGAGGATGTCGACCACCCGGAGCGCGACCGGCTCTCCGTCCGGCCCCTGGGCGACGAACTCGTCGCCGACCTCGACCTCGCCCGCGTCGGGGAAATCGGCCTTGTCGACCTCGAAGACGCCGGAGTCCTCGCGCTCGCCGAACGCCTCTGCCGGCTCGACGGTGATCTCGCGCTGCTCGCCGGCGCGCAGGCCCTCCAGGGCGCGCTCCAGGCCAGGCACGATCTGGGCATAGCCGTGCACGTAAATGAGCGGCTCCGCGGTCGACGCCTGGTCCACCGCCTCACCGTTTTCGTTGAACAGGACGTAGGACAGCGTGACGACCGTGTCCGTTGCGATGGGCAGCGACTCCATAGGCGGCGGTTGGTCTGCCATGGCGCTTCCGCGGTTTCAAGCGAGCCGCGCCCGCGCAGCGGCATGCTATGAGGACGTCCGATGGCCGATTCCATGGCTCGGGCGACCGGTCGCGACCCTCTCGACGCGTCGGCCCCTGCGACGCAGGCCACCCCGGAAGCGGAGCGCGTCCGCCCCGAGGAGGCGCAGCCGGGCGGGACCCGACCGGCCTCGGCAGCGCCTCCCCCGCGCGGCGGCGCGTCGGCCCAGGGCCCGCGCGCGGCTGGACCGCCTCCCGGCCGCGGGCGGGAGAGCCTGGAGCAGGAGCTCGCGCGGGTGGGGACGAGGCGCTGGCTCGGGCGGCTCGGCGTCTTGGCGATTGTCGCCGCGCTCGTCGCGGGGATCGTCGTGTGGAGGATCCGGACGAGCCCACCGCCGCCGCCCCGCTACGTCACGGGCGACATCACGACGGGCGACGTGATCGAGGTGGTGCAGTCGACGGGGCAGGTCAAACCGCTCACCGAGGTGCAGGTCGGCGCGCAGGTCTCGGGGCGAATCACCAAGGTTTACGTGGACTTCAACAGCATCGTGAAGGCCGGCGACGTGCTGGCCGAGATCGATCCGACGCTCTTCGGGGCGCAGATCGACTCCAACCAGGCGCAGCTCGAGGCGGCCAACGCGAGCGTCGTGCGCTCCGAGGCCTCGCTGGGGACCGCCAAGCAGCGGCTCGAACGCGCGAAGAAGATGGTCGCGGAGGGGGTGGGCTCACAGGCCGATCTCGACACGGCGCAGGGCGCCTACGACGTGGCGCTCGCCGACCTCGCGGCCGCGAAGGCGCAGGTGGCGCAGCTCAGGGCGGTGCTCCGCTCCTCCACGACGAACCTCCAGTACACGCGCATCTTTTCGCCCATCGACGGGGTCGTCATCAGCCGCGCGATCGATCCCGGGCAGACCGTGGCGGCGAGCTTCCAGGCGCCCACGCTCTTCGTGATCGCCCAGGATCTGCGCAAGATGCGCGTGCTCGCCGACATCGACGAGGCGGACGTGGGGCGGCTCCGCGAGGGCATCGAGGCGGACGTCAGCGTCGACGCCTTTCCGGGCGAGACGTTCCGGGGGACGGTGAGCCAGGTGCGCTACAGCCCGCTCAACCAGTCCGGCGTCGTGACGTACGCGGCGGTCGTCGAGGTCGACAACCCGGACGTCAAGCTGCGGCCGGGCATGACGGCCACGGTCAGCATCCGGTCCTCCGAGGCCAAGGGGGTGCGGCGGCTGCCGAACGCGGCGCTGCGGTTCAAGCCGGCCCCGGAGCGGGACAAGGACGGCAAGGAGATCAAGGCGCCGCCCCTCGAGCCGCTCCCGCCGAAGAAGGGCCGCGTCTACGTGCTGACCGACGCCACGCCGGGCGCGGAGAAGATCGAGCCGCGCGTCGTCGACGTCGGGATCACCGACGGCATCTTCACCGCGCTGCTCACCGATCTCGGGCCGGTCAAGCTCGTCATCGACGAGAACGACGGTCCATCCACGGGCGGCAGGGGGCGCGGCCCCCGGCTGTTCTGAGGCGCGATGCTGCCCCAGAGCCAGGCCGTCGCCGCGGTGCTCCGAGACGAGCCGCTCATCGAGCTCTCGAGCGTCGGCAAGGACTACACGACCGAGGCGGTCGTCGTGAGGGCGCTCCGCCACGTGGATCTGACCATCCAGCACGGCGACTTCGTCGCCATCGTCGGGCAGAGCGGCTCGGGCAAGAGCACCCTGATGAACATCATCGGGTGCCTCGATCGGCCGACCCGAGGCACGTACCGGCTGGACGGGCTCGACGTGACCCGGCGCAGCAACGACGCGCGCGCGATCGTGAGGAATCGCCTCATCGGGTTCGTCTTCCAGGGCTTCAACCTGCTGCCGCGCACCACGGCGCTCGAGAACGTGGAGCTGCCGCTCGTCTACCGGGGCGTCGGCGCGGCGGAGCGGCGCGGGCGCGCGCTCGAGGCGCTCAGCGCGGTGGGGCTGGCCGAGCGCCTGCACCACACCCCGAACCAGCTCTCGGGTGGCCAGCAGCAGCGCGTCGCCATCGCGCGAGCGCTCGTCACCTCCCCGCCGCTGCTCCTCGCCGACGAGCCCACGGGCAACCTCGACACCCGCACGAGCTACGAGGTGCTCGGGCTCCTGCAGCGGCTCAACCTGGAAGGGATCACCATCGTCCTCGTGACCCACGAGCCGGACATCGCCGCCTGCGCGAGCCGCGTGATCACGATGCGCGACGGCGAGGTCCGCAGCGATCTCAGGAACGAGCGCCCCGTCGACGCGGCGGTGGCCCTGGCCGCGCTGCCGCCCTCCGGGGCGGAGCTCGACGAGCAGGCGCCGTGAGGGGCTACCTTGCCGCCATCCGCATCGCCCTGCGCGCCATCGTCCGCTCGAAGCTCCGCGCCGCCCTCACGGTGCTCGGCATCCTGATCGGGGTCGCGGCCGTGGTGATCGTGGTGGCGCTCGGGACGGGCGTACGCAACCGCGTCCTGGGCGAGATCTCGGGCCTGGGCGCGAGCTCGGTCTACATCTTCCCGCAGTCGACGCAGGCCTCCGGGCTGAAGCGCCGCGAGGTCGTGCGGATGTCGGAGGCCGACGGGCTCGCGATCCTGAAGGAGTCGACCAGCGTCACCGCGCTGAGCCCGTTCAGCTCCACGTCGACGCAGATCGTGGCCGGAGAGGCCAACGTCGCGACCCAGGTCATGGGCGTGACGCGGAGCTACCTCACGATCCTCTCCTACCGCGTCGCCAAGGGCGACGGCTGGACTGAGTCGGACGAGCAGCTCAAGACGAAGGTCTGCGTGATCGGCGAGACCGTCCGGGAGAACCTGTTCGGCTCCGGCGAGGCCGTGGGGCAGTACGTCCGGATCGGCAAGCACCCGTTCCGGGTCATCGGGGTGCTCGAGAAGAAGGGGCAATCGCCGTTCGGCGAGGACCAGGACGACCGGCTGCTCATGCCGATCGGCAGCTTCCGGTCGCGCGTCGTGCCGAGCGCGCCGGGCAGGGTGCAGATGCTCGTCGCGGCCGCGACCAGCGAGCGGACCGTCGATCGCGCGGTCGAGCAGATCGACAGGATCCTCCGGCAGCGCCACGAGATCGACCCCGAGGGCGAGCCGGATTTCGTGATCCGCACGCAGGCGGAGTTCCGGGCGTCGCAGGAGCGGATCCTGGACACCCTGACGATGCTCCTGTCGTCGATCGCCGCGGTGTCGCTCCTCGTCGGCGGGATCGGCGTCATGAACATCATGCTGGTCAGCGTCACCGAGCGGACGCGCGAGATCGGCATCCGCATGGCGATCGGCGCCTCCGAGGGCGACATCCTGGTCCAGTTCCTGGTCGAGGCCATCACGCTGTCGCTCATCGGCGGCGTGATGGGGCTCGGCGCGGGGCTCGTCGTCATCCAGCTCTTCGCCGCGGCGCTCGGCTGGAGCATGACGTTGCCGGCCAGCGCGGTCGTCGTCGCGGTGGGGACGAGCGCGACGATCGGGGTCGTCTTCGGGTTCTTCCCGGCGCGCCGCGCCGCGCGCCAGGACCCGATCACCGCCCTGAGGCACGAATGAGGTCGACGCTCACCCGCGTCCTGTCGGCGATCGTGATCGCGCTGCGCGCCGTCCGCCGGAACAAGCTCCGCGCGGGGCTCACGATCCTGGGGATCACGATCGGCGTCGCGGCCGTGGTCACGGTCACCGCGCTGGCGAGCGGCGCGCGCGCCAACGTGAACGCGCAGATCTCGAACCTCGGCTCCAACTCGCTCATCGTCTTCGCGCGCTCCGCGCGCGCCTCGGGCGTCCGCAGCACCACCGGCGTCCGGCTCTCGGAGCTCGATGGCCAGGCGCTCGTGCGCGAGTCGACGAGCATCCGGATCGCGGCGCCGTTCCTCAGGTCGAGCGCCCAGGTCATCTACGAGGGCCAGAACTCGAGCCCGACGCTCGTCGGCACCCGCCTCAACTACTTCGAGATCCGGAGCTGGAAGGTGGCGCGGGGAGAGCCGTGGAGCCCCGCCTCGGAGAACCTCTCCGAGAAGGTCGTCGTCATCGGCGCCCAGACCGCGCGCGACCTGTTCGGGTCGCTCGATCCGATCGGCCGGATGGTGCGGATCGGCCGACAGACCTACCGCGTGCTCGGGGTCCTGGAGGAGAAGGGGGCGTCGCCCTTCGGGCAGAGCCAGGACGACATCGTGCTGATGCCCATCACCACGATGCGATCGCACGTCGTCGCCACGCGGCCCGGGGAAGTGCACGCGATCCTCCTGAGCTCGACGTCCGCGGAGACGTCCGAGCGCGCCAAGCAGCAGGCCGAGGCGATCCTCCGCCAGCGGCACCGCATCGACGAGGGCGAGGAGGACGACTTCGCCGTCCGGAGCCAGGCGGAGTTCCAGGCCATGCAGGACGCGATCTTCGCGGCGCTCTCGGCGCTGCTCGTCAGCATCGCGGCGGTGTCGCTCGTCGTCGGCGGCATCGGCGTCATGAACATCATGCTGGTGTCGGTCACCGAGCGCACCCGCGAGATCGGCATCCGGATGGCCATCGGCGCCCGGGAGATCGACATCCTGCTTCAGTTCCTGCTCGAGGCGCTCGTGCTCGCCACGCTGGGCGGCATCGTCGGCAGCGCGCTCGGGTACGGCGTCATCCTCGGGTTCTCGACCGCCCTCGGCTGGCCGATGAGGCTCGAGCCGACGGCGCTCGGCGTCGCGCTCGGGGTGAGCACGGCGATCGGGATCGTCTTCGGGTTCTTCCCGGCGCGACGGGCCGCGCGCATGGATCCCGTGAACGCGCTCGGGCGCGAGTAGCGCGAACCCCTGCGGACCGCCTCGGCGGCCGGAGGGAGGCGGGGGCGCGGCCGCGCAGGCGGCGCGCGCCTCCCGGGATCAGCTCTTCTTCATGAGGTCGGCGAAGGTGCCGAACTTGGCCTCGCGCGCGACGCCGGCGCGGTACTGCTGGTACGCCTGCTTCTCGGCGTCTTCCTTGAGGGCGCGGATCGACAGCTTGGCCTCTCCCCGGCGCGGATCCACCTCGATGACCTTCGCGTCGAACTGGGTCCCGATGGGGAACTCCTTGCGCAGGTCGGTGCCGCGCTGCGTGCCGGTGTGGCCGGCCGGGATGAAGCCGCGGGCCGCTCGCCCCGTCGTGCCGAGCACCCGGACGACGAGCCCCCCTTCGGTCACCTGCGTGACGGCCACCTTCACCGCCCTGCCCTGCTGCACGCGCTGGCGCGGCTCGCTCTCCTCGCCCTCGGGCGGGGCGGGGTGGAGCCCGATCCGCCGGCCCGCCGGGTCGCAGCTCGCGACGACCACGTCGACCTCGTCGTCGACCTTCACCACCTCGCTCGGGTGCTGGATCGGCTTCATCGAGAGGTCGGCCGTGTGGATGAGCCCATCGATGCCCGGCTCGAGCTCGACGAACGCACCGAACGGCTGCAGGCGGGCGATCTTGCCCTTGTGGCGCGAGCCCACCGCGTACTTGTCCTTCACCGCGTCCCAAGGATCGACCGTGGCGGCCTTGCGGCTCAGCCAGAGCTTGCCCTTGTCGTCGACGCGCAGGACCTTCACGTCGATCTCCGCGCCCGGCTTGAACAGGTCGGCCAGCTTGGCGCCACGGTCGTGGCTCGCCTCGCTCATGTGGACCAACCCCTCGACGCCGCCGGCGTCGGGGAGCGCGACGAACACGCCCCACGCGACGACCTTGCGCACCACGCCCTTGTGCAGCGAGCCGGGCTCGATCGACGTGAGCGCCTCGGTGCGCGCCTTCCGGCTCTCCTCCTCGAGCATCTTGCGGCGGGACACGACGATGTCGCGCCCCTTCTTCGCGAACTGCGTCACGATGAAATCGAGCCGCTGCCCCACGAGGTAGTTGAGGTCGGCGCCGTGGCGCAGATCGACGTGCGACGCCGGCGCGAAGGCGCGGAGGCCGCCGAGGTCGACCTCGAGCCCGCCCTTCACCGCCCCGGTCACGAACCCTTCGATCGGCTCGCCGCTCTGGAGCGCGGCCTCGGCGCGCGCACGCGCCTGATCGAGCTGCACCGGCGCCCTCGACAGGAGGAGCATGCCCCCGCGCACGCCGGTGCTCGCCACCGTCGCGATGAACTGATCGCCCTCGACGGGCGGCTCTTCATCGAGGATCTCGCGGCGGTCGAAGAGCCCCGTGGCCTTCCCGGCGATGTCGATCCAGATGGCGTGGTCAGTGATCTTGCTGACTTTGCCGAACACCTCTTCGCCGATGCTGAAGGCCGGGCGCTCGCGCGGCGGCGGCGCTCCCTGCCCCTTGCGCCGCTTGCGCTTCTCGCCTCCGGGCTGGGGCTGTCCCCCCGCCTCGTCGGCCGCCTGCTCCTCCTCGCCTTCCTCGTCGCCAGCATCGGCCGCCTCGGCATCGCTGGCCTCGGCCGCGGCGTCGGCCGCCTCGGCGCCCGGCTGACCGGCCTCCTCCGCGCCCTTGCGGCGGCGGCGACGGCGGCGCTTCTTTCCAGCGCCCCCTTCCGCCTCTGCGGCCGCGCCCGCTTCTCCCGCCGGCGCGGGCCTCGCGCCTTGCGCGGGCTTCCCGCCTTGGGCTGGCTTCGCGCCCTGCGCGGGCTTCCCGCCCGCCGGAGCGCCCCGCCTGCCCTGGCCCTGGGGGGCCCCCGGCTTGCGGTTGCCGATGTCATCCCGCGGCAGGCCGGGGACGCGGTTGCCGATGTCGTCGCCGGGCTGCTCTTCCCAGTCGTCGTCGTCGGCAGCGCTCACCGGGGCGGCGGGTGCCGCTGCGGCCGGTTCTGCCTCGGGCTGGGTCGAGCTCGCCTGCGGCGGGGTTTCTCCGCCGGACGCGCCGCTCGCCTCGTGCGGGGCGGTGGACCCCGCTTCATGAGCCTGGGCTGCTTGCTCGGGCGCCGCGTTCGACGCCTCGAGCGCGCCGCCCTGGTCGGCCGGAGCTGCCGGCGCGTCCGCCGGCGTGGTGGTATTTTCGTGGGTATTCATCCGCGCCTCGCGCGACAACGCATGCCGATGGGGGCGAAACGTGCTCGCGTTCTCTCCAGCGGCCCCCTCGGTTCAATTGGGGGGAAGGGGCCGGAACCATAACGTACCCGGGACGTTTACGCGAGAGCCTACCGCATGATGGGCAGGTGCTTGTTCGTCCCCCCGCTCCGGTCGATGCGCAGGCCGCCCCCGCTCGCGAGGTTGTGGGCGCTGATCTGGCCGGCCAGCCGCTCCGCCACATCCAGGAACGCGCGCGCGATCGGGCTGGCCGGGGCAGCCTGAACGACCGGCGTGCCGGCGTCGCCCCACTCCCGGATGGCGGGGTCCATCGGGATCTGGCCGAGCAGCGGCGCCTCGGCGAACTCGGCGATCTTCTGCCCGCCGCCGGCCCCGAAGAGCTCGTGCCGCTTGCTGCACCCGTCGCACACGAAGTAGCTCTCGTTCTCGACCACTCCGAGCAGGGCGATCCCGACCTTCTGGGCCATGGAGACCGATTTGTACACGTCCTGGAGGGCCACCTCCTGCGGCGTCGTCACGACGATCGCGCCCGTGGTCCTCATTTTCTGGGAGATCGTCAGCGCGATGTCACCGGTCCCGGGCGGCAGATCCAGCACCAGGTAGTCGAGCTCACCCCACTCCACATCGCGCATGAACTGGAGCAGCGCGTTCTGGAGCATCGGGCCGCGCCAGACGACGGCTGACCTCGGATCCTCCAGCAGGAAGCCGATCGACATGAGCTTCACGCCGAAGCGCTCGAGCGGCAGGAATTTCTGGCCGTCGGCGGAGGTCGGGCGGCCCATCACCCCGAGCATGGTCGGGACGCTCGGCCCGTACATGTCCGCGTCGAGCAGGCCGACCTTGGCCCCCTCGCGGCTCAGCGCCAGCGTCAGGTTGGCGGCGACCGTGCTCTTGCCGACGCCGCCCTTGCCGCTCATCACGAGGACGATGTTGCGCACGCCCGGCGACGGGTCGTCCGGGAGGATGGTGCGCTTCGGGACGGCGACGTCCCACGCGATCCGGACGTCCTTCGCGCCGGCGCCCTTCAGCGCCGCCTCGATGTCCGCGGCGAGCCGCTGCTTGAAGTAGCTGGTCAGCTCGACGGTGAGCGAGACGGCCTCGCCCTCGATCGAGAGCTCCCGGACGCGCCCGAGGTCTGTGAGCGGGCGCTGGAGATCCGGCGCGATGACCTTTGCCAGCGCGGCGAGCGCGGCATCCTTCGTGATGGGCATGGGGCGAAGGAGTTAGGACCGCTCCGGATTCCCGTCAACCGGCGAGCGCGCCACGCTCGCGACCGCTCGATTTCGCCTCGCCTTCGCCTCGCCTTCGCCTCGCCGCGGGCGGCGCACCGGCCACCCCGCGTCCGGCCGGCCCCGTCACCAGCAGGAGGTGACCACGGACTGCGGGTCGCTCGGGTCGAGCTGGCGCGACGGCAGGTAGCACCGCGAGTCCACGCACTCCCTGCTCGCGTTCGTTTCGACGCACACGCACGCGCCGGGGAGCCCGCTGGGCGACTTCGGGCAGACCTCGTCCGCGTTCTCCTGGGTGCACCGGATGGGGAGCGCCGCGTCGAGGCAAACGCGCTGGCCGCGCAGCGTGGTGGCGCACTCCATCGTGGAGTCCGCGTCGCCGCAGTCGGTGTCGTTGCGGCACGGATGGCAGAAGCCGCCGGGATCGCCGACGCAGCGGTCGAACCGCGGCTTGCACACGTCGCCGTCGCACCTGTAGTCGAGGTCGCAGTCGGAGTCCTCGCTGCACGACCTGGCGCACCGGCTCTCGCCGCCGATCGTGACGCAGCGCTGCCCCAGGACGAGCGAGCAGTCGAGATCGGAGCTGCACGGCGCGCACTGCGTGCGCTTGACGCAGGTCTTGCGCAGCAGGCAGAGCGAGCCCTCCTCATAGGTGTTGCCTTCGCCGAACGTGGAGGGGTCGATGCACTCCTCGTCGGTCTCGCCGCAGAAGCTGCTATTCCCCTTGTCGGTGCCGCAGATCGCGTGAGCATCGCGGGTCACGGCGCACTCGAAGCCGCCGGGGCAGTCGGCGTCGCTCTCGCAATGCGGCTGCGTGCAGTACGCCTCGGCGTCGCCCTCTCCCTTGCCGAGGCACTCCAGGCCGAGCGGGGTGCACTGGTCGGGAGCGCAGGTCGGGATGAAACAGTAGCTGCCGTCGCCGCACTTGCCGGCGGTGCAGGCGGGGTTGTCGCCGCATGCCACGGCGTCGCGCTGGCACTCGCCGGGATTACCGTTGCACTGCATCGGGTCGCACGGCGTGTCGTCGGGGCAGCGCCCGAAGTGCCCGCATTCGAAACCGAACGGACACGGTGCCCCAAAACCCACCATTTTCCCGTTCGGCCTACAAACGGAAATCTTGGCTTCTGTGTCGTCTTCCACGGCGGGCACACAGTCCTGGAGACCCGGGGTGCACTCGAGGTGGCTGCCGCACTCGAGCACGCAGCGGTTTCCGACGCAGGTGTTGCCCGCCAGGCAGAGCTCCGGCCTGCACTTGCCCTCACAGACGCCGTTGACGACGACGCCTCCGAAGCATTCGTCCCGCGGCGCGTCCGACGACGAGCAGGCGCCGATCGCGAGGGCCGCCCCGCTCGCCAGGAAGCCCAGCGTCAGGAAGGCGTGGATACGACGGAGACGGGGCCGACGGGCGCTGTGAGAGGCGACAACCTGCTGCATAGGACCTCAGCGCGGGAAACACCCGCGGATCGGGGCAGGCACGGCGGGCCTGGCCGGAGATTGCGGAAACGAGCCCCCGAGCGAAGCGGCGGCGACAAGGTTGCCCTTGACGCCCCCCGTGCCGCCCAGAAGAATGAGCACTCCTACACCATACTTCAGGCGGTGGCATCATGCGAATGGACGCAGTTCTCGTTTGGATGGGCCTTGGCGTCGTCGCAGCCCTGGGGCTCGTCGGCTGCGGGGGAGAAGAGGATCCCATCCCGGCTCCTCCTTTTCCCGAAGGGACGGGTCAGCCTGCGGCCAACGCTGCTCAATATCCGGCTGGGCCGTATGGGATCAGCCCCGACCGGGTGATCGCGAATTATCAGTTCGTCGGGTACGCCAACGCCGCCGAACACAAAGACACGATGCAGCCCATTCAGCTCGCCGACTTCTACAACCCGACCGGGGAGGATGTCTTTCCCGAGGGCTCGCCCTACGGCGCCGGCGAGCCGAAGCCGAAGGTGCTGCTGATCGACGTCTCGTCCGTGTGGTGCGGCCCCTGCAAGATCGAGGCGGAGTCCGTCCTGCCCAGGCTTTACGAGAAGTATCAACCGCTCGGCGGCGAGTTCCTGGTCCAGCTCGCCGACGGGAGGAACCCGGGTGAGCCCGCGGTGCCGCGCGACCTGTACCGCTGGACGACCACGTACGACGTGCAGTACCCGTCGGCGATCGACCCTTCGTACAAGCTCGGCGCGCTCTTCCAGGCCGATGCGTTCCCGGCGAACATGCTGGTCAGGACGAAGGACATGACCATCATCGAGGTCGTCTCCGGCGTGCCCGCGGAGGACAGCAGTTTCTGGCGGAAGTTCGAGAAGATCATGAACGGCGAGCTCTGAACGAACCGCCGCGCGGGCGCGCCGCCGAGCCACCGTTCGGCGCGCCCGCGGGAGAACCTGTCAGGGCGCCTCTCGCGGCGTCCGCAACGTTGAGACCTCAAGCCGGTCGGCCGCTCAGGCCGGCCCTCCGCGACGGAAGCCCTCGATGAACCGAATTACCCGCTGCGCGCTCTCGCTGGCGTTCACTGTCCTCGGCCTCGCGACCACTTCGTGCGGCGCCGCCTCTGGCGGCCCGGCGGCGAGCCCTGCGCCGGACTTCTCGCTCCCCGCCCTGGACGGCAAGACCGTCAGGCTCTCGGACTACGCCGGCAAGAGCGTCGTATTGATCGACTTCTGGTCGACCACCTGCGATCCGTGCTTGGCGGAGATGCCCCACATCGTCGAGCTCTACAAGAAGCACAAGGACAAGGGGTTCGTCGTGCTCGCCGTATCCCTCGATGGACCGGAGTCCCGCGCGCAGGTGAGCAGCACGGCGCACGACAGAGAGATGATTTTCCCCGTGCTCCTCGACGAGGAGACGACCGTGGCCGCCAAGTACAACCCGAAGCGCGAGCTCCCGTTCTCCGTGCTCATCGGCCGAGACGGCTCGATTCTTCACAAGCGCGGCGGGTACCAGCCCGGCGACGAGGCGCTGCTCGCCGAGCACGTCGAGAAGGCGCTCGGCCAGCCGTAGGCGCGGAGGGCTCGCGCCCGGCGCCGCGCTGGGCTCCACGGGCGGTAGGTCCGTGGTAGGAAACCGAGGTGCGTTCCCTGCTCCACGCCGCCGTCGCCGGTCTGCCCGCAGCGTCCCTCCTCCTCGCCGCCGGCTCCGCGGCGGCGGTCGATTTCCAGGACGTCGGCGGCCAGCCGATGGCCGTCGACGTCGTGAACACCGCGGCCGCGGTGTACCACTTCGACAACCGAAACGACGATCCTCGCTACGCGTCGCGCTACCTCGACGACCACTACGGCGAGATCCTCGACCGGCTGGACGCGCAGATCAGCTGGTGGCGTCTTCAGCTCGGCGCCCGGATCGACGCCGCCTTCTATGTCGGCACGCCGTCGGCGACCAGCTTCGACCTGCAGCAGAAGATCCTGCACGATGAGGTCTTGTTCGAGCTCAACGACGCCAGGCGGGAGCTCCACTCGCGGTACCGGAACACGGTCTATCCGGCGAAGCTCTGGGTGACCTACACGCAGCCAGGCATCGAGGCGACGGCGGGTGATTTCTACGCCCAGCTCGGGCGCGGCCTGGTCTTCAGCGTGCGCAAGATGGACGAGCTGGCCATCGACACGACGGTCCGAGGCGGCAGGCTCGCGCTCGAGCACGATTTCACGCTGCTCCGGCTCAAGGCCACGGCCTTCGCCGGGCAGCTGAACCCGCTGCGCATCGACAGCGCGAGCGGCAGGCGGCTGCACGGTTCCGGGTCACCGCTCTTCTTCGGGTTCCCCGACGCGGACAGCGCGGGCGACCTGATCACGCACGAGTCGACCGTGGACCCGCAGGGGAATCCGCGCCCGGTCAGGAACGTCGCGGAGGCGCAGCCGAACTACGTCGAGGACACCGTGCTCGGCGGAAGCCTGGAGGTGGCCGTGAAGGGCGTGCACCTCGCCGCGAACGGAGCGCTCCTCCGCGGCGAACTAGGCACGTTCAGCGGCTCGATCGGCGTCCCCTCCATCGCGGAGCACGGGGACGTGTACGTCGAGGTGGCCGGCCAGCCGGGCCGAACGGAAGAGGGCCAGCGCGTCCGGCCAGGCTACGCGATCTACGCGTCGGCGAACGCCCGCAGCGGGCCGGTCGCCGTGTCGCTCGAGGGGAAGCACTATCGCCGCTTCGCGTCGCTCTTGGCCAACATCGATGTCGACCCGCTGAACCCCGGCTTCAGCGCGCCCGAGTACAAGGGCCTCGCGTACAACCAACCTCCCACGGCGGAGCCCGTCTACGTCGAGCCGATCGGCTCGCCGAACGTCTGCGTGACGGGCGGGCGCGGGCGGGTCGACTACCGCTTCGACCGGAGCCTGGCCGTGTACGCCTGGGTCGGTCGTTACGTGAGCTTCACGGAGAAGGCGAGCGAGGGCTGCATCGAGGACGACGCGAACCGCACCGACACGTGGGACGTCGCGGCAGGCACCGAGCTCCACTTCGACCGCAGCCGCTCGCACGTGCGCGCGTGGGCCGGAGCTCGACACTCCGACGAGGCCGAGCCGGAACGCACCTTCTACAGCGAGGGCTACGTCCGCTACGACATCGTGAAGCACCTCGCCGGCGCGTTCTCTGTCCAGGTGCAGGGCAACAGCCGCCGCCGCTACAGGCCAGAGAATTTCGAGTCGTCCTGGGTCGAAGGGGACAACTACCTCGCGCTCCAGTGGTCGCCTCACCTGGCAGCAATTTTCGGCTACGAGTACACGTCTCAACCTGGTTGCGCGCCCGGCAAGGACGGCGAGCTCTGCCACTTCTTCAGCGGGGGGCTGCAATGGAAATCCGGCTCGAGGAGGACGGCGCTCGATCAGATCGTCGACACGGCGCAGCTCTTCGTCGGCCAGCGGCGCGGGGGACTGCGCTGCGTCTCCGGCGTGTGCCGGACCTTCCCGCCGTTCGAGGGCGCGCGGCTCGAGCTCGTCTCGAGGTTCTGAGCGGACGAGCGCGCCGCGCGCGGCCACCGGCGGCGGTCAGGACGCGCTGAGGATCGCGCAGGCCACCGCGCTCCTGACCCGGGGATCGGCGTCGGCGACCAGCGGGGCAGCGCGCGGGATCTCGCCGAGATCGACCAGGCCGACGCCGGCCGCCTCGCGGACCGGGATCTCCCGGGACTGGAGATCGCGCTCCAGGAGCGGCACGACGGACCTGACGCCCGCGCGGGCGAGGACGCCCCGCGCGAGCACCGCGCGGGTCGACGTGCCCGTGGCGAGCTTCGTCAGCCACGCGCTCGCGGCGGCGCGCTCGCGCGCGGCGATGAGGTGCGGCGGGGCAGCGACGTGGCGGGCATGGACGGCGAAGGCGACGGCGTCATCCGGATCGTCCCGCGCCTCGAGGAGCGCGGATCGCACCGTGGGATCCTCGAGCGGCGCGGAGAGGATGGCGTAGACGCGGTCCCTCGTCTGGCTGGTGCGGATCGCGCTGACAAGGACGGCGACGGCTTCCCCGGCGCCGTCGCCGCCGGCGCGCACCAGCCCGCGCGCGGCGGCGATCGCGGGCGCGCCGCGCTGGGTGGAGATCGCCCAGAGGAGCTGCGCGCGCCCGCCGGCGTCGATCGCGCGCGGCGCGGCCCACACCTCGGCGATCGCTTCACGCCCGGGTTCATCCGAGAGGGTCCAGAGATCGCGCAACGCCAGCACGACCTCTCGACCGCCGAGCGCGCCGGCGGCGCGGATCGCGAGCGTCCGCGCGAGCGGGTACGGGTCGAGGCGCGCCGCTTCGAGCAGCGCACCTCGGTCGCTCGGGTCCGCCGCCGCGATCGCGGCGCGGAGCGCCGAGACGCGCACGTCCTGATCTCCGTCGAGCATCCGCGCGCGCCGCGCCGCGCCGTCCTCGGCTGCGACGAGGGCCCGCGCCTCCAGCGCGCGGAGCGCCGCGTTCTTGTCAGGGGACCTCCCCGCCCCCGCGTCGTTTGCGTACAGCTTCGCGCGCTCTGGCTCGGTGAGCCCTGCCTCGAGGAGGATCATCGCTGCGGCTGTCGCGACCGCGTCCGAGCCCGCGGCGCGCTCGGCGAGCGCGTCCTCCAGCGGACGCGCGCAGGTCCGGAGCTCGCGCAGGAGATCGACCCCGGACGGCGGCGTCGCGCGCGCGATCTCCCCCTCCGCGACCGCTCGGGCGATCGCGCGCGCGTCGTCGCTGTCGAGCGCACCGCGGCGCAGCTCGTCGTGGAGCGCGCGGCGCAGCTCGTCGAACCTGCCCGCCTCGGCCGCGCGCATCGAGGCCGAGCTCGCGCAGCCGACGACCGCGGCGAGCGACAGGAGGCCGGCGAGGATCGACCCGGGGAGCGCGCGGTGCATGAGGCGACTCTTACCGCGCCGAAGTTCGCGCTCGAAGCCCCTTCGGCTCGACCACCCGGGGAATCCGTTCTATACGGCGCACACGCCCCGGCACCATGCGTATCGACGTCATCGTCAACACCACAGCGCGCCGGTACCGGGCGAAGCCTTCGCTCATCGACCGCATGTCGGCCGCCTGCGCTGGCGCTGCGGAGCTCCATCCGACCTCGAACGTCGCGGAGCTCGCGGAGGTCTGCGACCGGATCGCGCGGCGTGGCACGGATCTGGTCGCGCTCTCCGGCGGAGACGGCAGCTTCATGGCGGGCGTCACGGCGCTCGCCCGCGCCTTCGGCGAGCGCTCCTTGCCGCCCCTCGTCCTGCTGCCCGGCGGGACCGTGGCGACCGTCGCGCGCAACTGGGGCATGACGGGCGATCCGGCCGTGCTCCTCGAGCGGATCATCCACGAAGCTCGCAGCCTTCGCGGTGGCGCCGCCCTCCCCGGGATTGTCCGTCGGCCCACCTTGCGCGCGCGAGCGACGGCGCGCGGCGGTGGCGTCGAGGAGCGCATCGGCTTCATCTTCGGCACCGGGCTCGTGGCCAGCTTCTTCGATGTCTACTACGAGCGCGGAGGAGACGGATACGGCGCCGCCGCGCGCATCGTGTCGCGGGTCTTCATCGAGTCGTTCTACGGCGGCTCTTACGCGCGGCGCGTGCTCGAACCGCTGCCCTGCACGATCGAGGTGGAGGGGCGGCGGCTCGCCCCGCGCGCCTGGTCGCTCGTCTGCTCGTCCGTGGTGCGCGATCTCGGCATCCACATGCGGGTCACCTACCGGGCCGGTGAGGATCTCGAGCGCCCGCACCTCGTCGCCAGCGCGCTTCCCCCCCGGGAGCTGGGCCCGCGCGCCCCGCTCGTCCTCGCGGGGCGGCGGATCGGCGGTCGGGATCACTTCGACGATCTCGTCCGCGATTTCACGGTCCGGTTCGACGCTGTGCCCGGCGCGCCAGCCCCCGGCGACGGCCCCTATATCCTCGACGGAGATCCCCTCCGGGCGAGCGAGATCCGGATCTCCGCCGGTCCGGCCGTCGACGTCCTGACCCTGCGTCCCTGAGCCCGCGCGCTCGCCGGCGATGTGCGCTCGATCCACCGGGTGCCGGGCGGAGCGTTGCGTGACGGAATCATGACCGGCGTCGTGAACCCCAGTGACGGGCGTGCTCGATGCTCCATGCACCTTGGAAACCATCACGCAAGCCCCTGCATCGAGCCCCACACGAGTCGTCGTACCGAAGCCTGGCCCGGGCTTAGGTCAGGTCTTCAACGTGCTGGGGATCGTCGCGATCCACGTGGGCACCGTGGTCGCCATCGTCCGAGGCGCCACGTGGAAGCTCGCGGCGCTCGCTGCGGCGACGTACTTCGTCCGGATGTTCGCGATCACGGCGGTCTACCACCGGTACTTCTCGCACCGGAGCTACAGGACGAGCCGTGGCCTCCAGTTCCTCCTCGCGCTGCTCGGGACCACGGCGACGCAGAAGGGCCCGCTGTGGTGGGGGGGCACGCACCGCGTCCATCACAAGTACTCGGACACGGAGCGCGACGTTCACAGCCCGCTCCGTCGGGGGTTCTGGTACGCGCACATCGGCTGGTGGCTCGGCCGCGAGCACGAGGAGCTGGATCTGAAGCGGATCCCTGACTTCGCGGGCTTCCCTGAGCTCCGCTGGTTGGATCGCTACCACGTGGTCGGGCCGCTCGGCATGATCGCGCTGCTCTTCGCGCTGGGCGGTTACGATGCTTTCCTGTGGGGCTACGTCGTGTCGACGTGCGCCCTCATGCACGGCACGTTCACGATCAACTCGCTCGCGCACGTGTTCGGCTCGCGGCGCTACGCGACGACCGACACGAGCCGCAACAACTTCTGGCTCGCGCTGATCACGCTCGGCGAGGGCTGGCACAACAACCACCACCACTACATGAGCAGCGCGAACCAGGGCTTCTTCTGGTGGGAGATCGACGTCAGCTTCTACATCCTGCGCGGGATGGAGAAGCTCGGCCTGATCTGGGACCTCAGGACGGCGCCGGCGCACGTGCTGCAGCGGAACCTGATCAAGGAGGTCGGCGAGCGCTCGCCGCTCCTCGCCCCTCAGGCCGCGCCGGTCGAGCCGCTCGACGCCCCGCCGCTGGGCCGGCCGAGCCTCGGCGACGTCTGACCGCCCACACCGCTCGGCATCGAACCTCTCCCGGTCGGAGGCTCTTGGTCAGCCTTCGCCGGGAGCGCTCGCGACAGCCCGCTCGATCACCAGCGCCATCGCCGCGCATCTGCAGAGATGCGGCGACCGGAGATCCGCTGCGGATCTCCGGCGTGGGACGCTGACTAATTCACCGACGAGACAGCTTGCTGGCTGTGAGCGGTGGCGGAATCGCCGGGCTTCGGCTTCTCGGCCTTGCTGCGCTCGCGCTGGCGCTCCAGACCGGCGCGGACGAACCGAGCGAAGAGCGGGTGCGCGCTGTGGGGGCGGCTCTTGAACTCGGGGTGGAACTGACAGCCCATGAAGTACGGGTGTTCGCGCAGCTCGATCATCTCGACGA
Organism: Sorangium sp. So ce836; assembly: GCF_028553905.1. Classification (NCBI taxonomy): domain Bacteria; kingdom Pseudomonadati; phylum Myxococcota; order Polyangiales; family Polyangiaceae; genus Sorangium; species Sorangium sp. So ce836. Next base: position 11,666,997 of record NZ_CP102233.1, read on the forward strand.
GCCGCTGATCGGGCGACGTTCCAGAGAGCACGAGCCCCTTCTGTACCATCGCCTCGCGGTACTTGTTGGCCACCTCGTACCGGTGGCGGTGCCGCTCGCTGATGCTCGTCTGCCCGTACGCCTCCGCGGCGACCGAGCCCTTGTCCAGCACGCACGGGTACGCGCCGAGGCGCATCGTCCCGCCCTTCTCGACGACCCCCTTCTGGTCGGGCATCAGATCGATCACCGGGTAGGGAGCGTTCCGATCGAACTCCACGGAGTTCGCTCCCGCCATGCCGCAGACGTGCCGCGCGAACTCGACGACCGCGAGCTGCATGCCGAGGCAGATCCCGAAGAACGGGATCTTCTCCTCGCGCGCGTACCGGATGGCCTCGATCTTCCCCTCGGTCCCACGATCCCCGAAGCCGCCGGGCACGAGGATCGCGTCGAGGTTCGACAGCAGCTCGGGCGCGCCGCGCGCCTCGATCTGCTCGGAGTCGATGTACTCGAGCTCGACCCGCACGTCGTTGTGGAGCCCGCCGTGGACGAGCGCCTCGTGGAGCGACTTGTAGGAGTCGCGCAGGTGCACGTACTTGCCGACGACGCCGATCTTCACGATGCCGCGAGACGGCTTCTTGAACCGCTCGACGATGCGTTGCCAGGACGACAGGTCCGGCTGCCTCGCCCAGATGTTGAGCAGCTCCGTGATCTTCTCGTCGATCCCCTCGGCGTGGAGGACCAGCGGGAGCTCGTAGATGCAGTCGACGTCGACGGCCGCGATCACGCAATCGACGGCGACGTTCGAGAAGAGGGAGATCTTCTCCTTCATGCTGCGCGGGAGCGGCCGATCGCAGCGGCAGAGCAGGATGTCCGGCTGGATGCCGATCTCGCGCATCTCCTTGACCGAGTGCTGGGTGGGCTTCGTCTTCAGCTCGCCCGCCGTCGCGATGAACGGCACGAGCGTGACGTGCACCGAGATGGCGTTCTGCGCGCCCGACTCCACCTTGAGCTGGCGGATCGCCTCGATGAACGGGAGCGACTCGATGTCGCCCACGGTTCCGCCGACCTCCACGATCGCCACGTCGGCCCCATCCGCCGCGGAGCGGATGCGGAGCTTGATCTCGTCCGTGACGTGCGGGATCACCTGCACCGTCGCCCCGAGATACTCGCCGCGGCGCTCTTTCGAGATGACCGCCTCGTAGACGCGGCCCGTGGTGAAGTTGTTCTGCCTCGTCATCCGGGCGAGCGTGAAGCGCTCGTAGTGCCCCAGATCCAGGTCGGTCTCGGCGCCGTCGTCCGTGACGAAGACCTCGCCGTGCTGGTAGGGCGACATCGTGCCGGGATCGACATTGATGTACGGGTCCAGCTTGAGGTGGGTGACCTTCAACCCACGGGACTCCATCAGCGCCCCGATCGAGGCCGCGGCCAGTCCCTTGCCGATCGACGATACGACTCCGCCTGTGACGAAGACGAATTTGGTCCGCTTGCTCATGACCATCGCTCCGCTGCGCCGTGTGCGCGCCTGTAACCAGTTCCTCGGCGGCGCTCAAAGGTGAGCGCCGCGAGGTTCGGCTGTCCACGGCAAATACCTTGCCCGGCTTACAAGCCGCACGGCCCCGTCAACAGGACCGAAGCCGGAGGAATCCCCGCGAAGGGGAGCCCGCGCCGGCAACAGAACCTGACCTACCGTGCGAGCCCGTCTGCAACCGGATGAGCTCGAGGCAAGCCTGCGCGACGTGATGCCGCTCTGAATCCGCCGGCATTCTAGGCCGCTCTCTCAGCTCGTCAATGCAAAGGGCAATCCGATCTCCCAAGAAGGGGCCGGACCCCTCCGGATCGGCCCGACCGCGGCCGCGGGCGCGGGGGCTCCGTCGGCCCGGGGCTTCGGCGGACCGGGATGATACGCTCCGCCGGCTCTCCGCGACCTGGCCACGCCATGAGAATCGCCCACGTGCTCCAGCTCGCGACGTCCACCCCGATCGTCGCGCTGGAACGGGACGGCGCGCTCTACGACGTCGCGGAGCTCGAGCGCCACTTCGGGACGAAGCTCGCGGAGCTCCGCGGCGTGTCCGACTTTCACACGCGCGTGGTGGCGCTCCGCTGCGCCGGCCTCCACGCGCTGGACGATCGGCTCCTCAGCGGAGATCGCCCCTCCTCGACGGAGCTGCACCCGTCCACCGTCCTCTGGCTGCCGCCCTGCGCCACGGATCGCGCGGCGTACATCCAGCTCGGCCCTTATGCGCACGGCGCGGAGCGCCCCTGGTACCGGTTCGGCAACAGCCGCGCGCTGCTCGGGCATGAGGCAGCGATCCCCTTCCCCGCGCTCGAGGACGAGCCCGACTACGAGCTGAACCTGGCGGCGCTCCTCGGCGAGGATCTGCGGCACGCCACGCCGGACGATGTGGAGCGCGCGATCGCGGGGTACACCGTGCTGAACGACTGGACCGCGCGGGGCCTGGAAGCGCGCTCGCTGGCGTGCGGGCTTCCGCCGTCGGAAGCGAGGGACTTCGCGACGCAGCTCGGTCCGGTGCTGGTCACGCCCGACGAGCTCGGCCCGGTCGAGGTCCTGCGGACCAAGGTACGCGTCGGCGCCGAGTCGCGCCCCTGCTCTCGCATCGGCGAGTGGGCCTTCTCGCTGGTCGAATCCGTCGCGTACATCAGCAACCACGTCGAGCTGCGCGCGGGCGACGTGGTCGGAGCAGGACGGGTCTTCGGCGGGAGCGCCGGCCAGCCCGTGCCTTACGGAGCCAGCGTGGAGCTGATGATCGAGCGCATCGGACGACTGAGCGGGAAGCCGGTCCGCGGCCCTGCCCCGTTGCCGTGGCGCCGCGGGTGAGCGCGCCGGCGCATCGCCGAGGCGTGGTCCTCCGTGGATCAGAACGTGCCGACGACGCCGACGCCCATGCCGGTCGCGGTGATCACCGGGGCCGGCCGCACCGTGACCGCTGCGGGCTGCACAGAGCGCGCCTCCGTGGTCATGAAGATGCCCTCGGCGACGAGGCCGAGGCCAGCGAGCTGCGCGAGCCCGCCGACGACGGTGAGCGCCCCGCGCAGATACAGCTTCGCCCCGCAGTCCGGATCATCCGGGGCGCAGCCGTTCTTGGCGAGCGCCATCCAGGGGCCCGCGACGGGGATCTTCAGCTCGCTCGACCCGGGCACCTCGGGCCACGAGGTCGCGGCCAGGAACGCCGCACCATAGGAGAGCGCCGTCACGGCCACCCCGCCGACGATGACCTTCGCGCGCGCCGACGACGGCGGGTACCGCGGAGGCGCCGCTGGCTCCTCCGCGCCGGCGGAAGCCGCGGAGAGCGCGAGCGCAGCGGCGACGGCGAGGGCGACGCTCTTCATGGGGCCTTCGTGCCGGAGGACGCGGAGCCGGACTTCTTCGACGGCAGCTTCACCGTGTAGGGGACCTCGAGCGGCTCGCCTTCGAACGGCAGCACGATCTCTCCGACGAAGGCGCGCTTGACGCACGCTTCGGCGGGCGTCCCTGCGAACGGCGGTCCGACCAGCACGTCGGTCACGCGCCCCTTCTGGCCGTCGAACACGACCTTGACCTCGCCCTCGCCGGTCGGCGCGTTGGGCACGACCTCGGCGCAGTTCGCCGCCTTGTCGCCGCCGCGCCGCAGCGCGATCTCCATCTGCTTCTTCTGGTCGGCGTTGAGCCCGCCGCCGCTGTCCGAGGGCGCGCTCGCCTCGGCGGCGTCGGAGCTGCCCGTCTCGGCCGGTGCGGCCTCGCCGGTATATGCCTGGTCGAAGTTGTAGTCTTCCCCTGCCTGCTTGGGCTTGGCGCCGGAGCATGCCGCCGCCGCGACGATGATGAGCGGCAAGAGCGCGCGGGTCGAATGCTGCTGGGACACGGTGTCCTCCCTTCGAACAGAGCGTGAAGGAGTGCCTGCGCGCACCCTAGCAAGCTCTCCTTTGCGAGGACAACTCCGAGAAGCATCGCCCCCCCGCGCCGAGCGGTCGACCAGAGGAGGCGCCCGCGGCGGAGACATTGTAGAGCCGGAGAGCCGTCATGCCTCGACACCCCCACCGCGCCCTCTCCGTGGTCGCGCTCGTGCTCTCGTCGATCCTCGCCCGCCCCGGCGGCTCGCAGCCGCTCGACGGCGGCGCGGCTCCCGCGGAGCGCTCGACCCGCACCGCGAAGCCCACGCTCGACGTACCCGAGGACCCGAGCGCCCCCCGCTCGACGCTCGGCGCGCTTGGGCCTCGAAAATTCGACCCTGGCCGTGCTCGGGAGCAGGTCGAGAAGCTCGCCGCCGACGTGCGCCGCGCGGGGGGGCGGGTCGGCGTGCTCGCGCTCGACGTCGCGAGCGGAGCGACCCTCGCCGCCGTCGACGAGCGCGGCCTGTACAACCCTGCGTCCAACGCGAAGCTCTTCACCGCGGCCGCTGCGCTGCGCCTGCTCGGCCCGGGCTACCGCTACCTGACCGGCCTTTACGGGGACGCGTCGAACGGAAGCGTCGCCGAGCTCGTGCTCCGGGGTTCGGGAGATCCGTCGCTCAGGACGCGCGATCTCTGGGAGATGGCGCGCGACCTGCGCGCGGCCGGCGTCCGCAAGGTCGCGGCGATCGCGATCGATCAGGGCTACTTCGACGCGCGCTTCGTGCCTCCAGCGTTCGAGCAGCAGCCGGACGAGTGGGCGGCTTTCCGCGCCCCCGTCGCGGCGGCATCGCTGAACGCGAACGCCCTGCTCTTCACGGTGCGGCCATCCAAGGCAGGCCAGCCCGCTTCCGTGGCGATCGATCCCCCGGGCTTCGTGGTGCTCCGTGGCGCCGTGACCACCGCGAAGCGCGACACACCAGAGCGGATCGGCGTCCGGCTCGAGCCGAGCGGACAGCGCCTCGTCGCGCACCTCAGCGGGCACGTCCCGGAGGGCGGCCGCGCGGTGAGCGTGGCGAGGCGCGTCGACGATCCGCGCCTCCTCGTGGCCTACACGCTCAAGGAGATGCTGCAGGAAGTGGGCGTCGAGGTCTCCGGAGAGGTGCGGCTCGGCGGCGAGCGTCAGAAGCGGCTCCTCGTGGCTCACCGCTCGGCGCCTCTCGGCGAGCTCCTCGCTGCCCTCGGGAAGGACAGCGACAACTTCTACGCAGAGACGATCTTCAAGACGCTCGCCGCCGAGAAGCGCGGGCGCCCCGGCACGGCCGAGGCTGCGGCGACGCTGGTCGGCGAGACGCTCGGCGAGCTCGACGCCTTCACAGAGGGCGTCGTCCTGCGGAACGGCTCCGGCTTGTTCGACGCGGCCCGCGCGTCGCCAGAGGCCATCGTCCGGCTGCTCCGCGCCGCTTTCCTCGATCCGGCGCTCGGCGCGGACTTCACCGCGCAGCTCGCGATCGGCGGCGTGGACGGGACCTTGCGCGGCCGCTTCCGCGGGTGGTCGAAGGAGCGCGCCATCCGGGCCAAGACGGGGACGCTCGCCTCGGTCGTGGCCCTCTCCGGCTACATCCTCCCGCCGCCCGGCCGATCCCCGATCGCCTTCGCCGTCCTGGTCGCGGAAGTCCCGGGGAAGATCGATCCGGTGCGGAGGGTCATCGATGACTTCGTCGGAGCGCTCGCCGACGAGCTCTGGCGGGATGCACGCGCGCCGTGAGGTCGCGGCCCGCCGCTGCCGTCACGTCGCTGCCGAGGCGAGCTCCCGAGCCCCGCTCGCCTCGACGCGCCGCACGGACGGTCGGGATCCGGCGGCTCGAGCAGCGCGGCCGCGCAGCATTGCGCTGCGCGGCCGCATCGTCTCACCTGCTGAGCTCGTCGCTCAGTAGTCGCGCATCTGCTTCCGGATCTTACCGAGCGCCTGCTCCTGGAGCTGGCGGATGCGCTCGCGCGACAGGTTGTACTTGTCGCCGATCTCCTTGAGCGTGAGCTCATCCTCATCGTCGAGACCGAAGCGCCAGCGGATGATCCGCGACTCGATCGGCGTGAGGGTGGTCAGGAGCCGTCGGACCTCGTCGCTCCACTTCCTGTTCGCCAGGTGATCGAACGGCGACAGCGCGTTCTCCTCCTGGAGGAAGTCGATGAACTTCCGCCCGTCCTCGTCGCCGACCGGGCGGTCGAGAGAGAACGGCGTCTCCGCGTAGAAGTCCTTCACCTTGTCGAGCTTCTCGCGCGGGACCCCCGTCTCCTTCTCGAGCTCCTCGATCGTCGGCTCGTGCCCCGTGCGCGCGATGATCGCCTGCGTCGCCCGCGCCACGCGGTTGTACGTGTCGAGCATGTGGACCGGGATGCGGACCGCGCGGCCCTTGTCGGCCAGCGCGCGGCTGATCGCATGCCTGATCCACCAGGACGCGTAGGTCGAGAAGCGGTAGCCGCGGCTGTGGTCGAAGCGCTCGACCGCCTTCATCAGCCCGATGTTGCCCTCCTGGATCAGGTCGATGAGCGGCAGACGCCCGCGGTTGTAGCGGCGCGCGATCGACACGACGAGCCGCAGGTTGGCCTTCACGAAGCGGTTCTTCGCGTCGTGCTGCGCCTGGAAGCTCCGCTCGACCCGATCGAGGTACCGGCGGTAGGAGCTGGACATCGGGAGCCTCGGCCGCGTGGGACGCGTCTCCTCGGGGTCGCTCACGTCGTCCTCGAAGTCCGGCTCGCGCACGAGATCGCGCGCGATGGTGAAGGCCCGCGCCATCCAGAGGCGATCCGAGTCCGGCAGCCGGACGGCCGCAGCGAGCTCCTCGGAGAGCTGGGTCCACGGCTTCTCCTGCTCGGGCAGGAGCTTCCCCTTCTGCTTCTTCGCCAGGCGGACGAGCTTCTGCATCTCCGCGATCTGCGGAGCCTTCACCTCGTCCTCGCCGGCCTTGGCGACGTCCTCCTCGAGCGCGGTGAGGATGTGCTCGGCCGCTGGCAGGTACGAGAGGAGGGCCACCCAGTGGTCCACCTCGGTGCGCTCGACTGCGCGCGCGGTGTCGAGCTCCTCGTCCGGCCCCATCACGGGGTGCAGCGCCATGTCGCGGAAGTAGCGGGCGAGCATCGAGTCGCCCCCGCCGTCCTCGACATCCTTCAGCTCCCGATCCTGGTTCCTCGCCCGCTCGGGCTGCGGCAGCCGATCGAGCGGTCCGAGGTCCAGATCCATGAAGTCAGCCGACCGATCCTCGTCGAGGATCTCCGCCGGGCGGGGTCGCACGACGGTCTCCTCCGTCTGGTCGTCTTCCAGAAGGCTGAGGGCCGCGATTTCCGGCGTGGCCGTCCCACCCTGAGCGAGCGGGTCGCCCTTCACTACAGTGGCGTTGCTCTTGGTCGACCTCATGGCGGCTCCCTCCACGGTGGTAGCTCCTTGAAAGTGCGAGCGCGGCGACTGGCTGTCCCCGAATTCTTCGACATCGGAGACCCCCGGATCGGTGGTCTGCGATGCCGCCCGCCGGGGAGCCGATGCGGTCTCGGCTCCCTGCGAGCTCTTGGATGCCGCGAGCCGCGCAGAGGTACCTACAGCAGAGGACTTGGCGTTTCTCCGCGCAGTTTCTGGACGGCGGGCGGTCGACGTGCTCATCTTGGTCTTTGTGTCGGCGTTCACTTCTAAACGGCTGACCTTGCGAGATTGAAATGCCTCGCCACCTTTCGACGGCGAGCGAGACGATTTCGTGCCAAACAGGGAGCAGGAGCTGACCGAAGGAGCCCCTGTTGAAACCGGCAACCGCTGGTGCTTTCTTTTGATTCCGGTCGAACTCTTCTCGCCTGAGGCAGACCTGCTCTTGCAGAGTGATGCTCTCGAGCCGGCTCCCGATGGCAGCCCAACTCCAGAAGCAAGAACAGTGCCTTTTTTAGCGTGCGTTCCGTGTTCTCCCGTTTGAGAGCTCGCCCTGGGTGCGGTATGTAGAGTGGAAGGTGCCGTCCGTGTCGTGTCGAGCGAAACATTTCGCTGCGACCGAGCCGAACTGCATGGCTGGGTACGCTTTCGGGGACGCAACAACATCGGCAACCTGTCTCCTTGGGGACACATCGAGCTCGCCGGCCTCCCATGGGCGTGGCAGGGTCGACCTCGCGGCACGGGCAAGGGAATATGCTATCCTTTCCGGCCCTTAGAGGGCCGGACCCGACCGTTGAGGCCGTCCTGTCAGTGAGCTTCGATGTTTCCTGAACCTGGGCCTCCCGATGCCAATGTCGAGCCCTCACCCGACAGCCGAAGGCGGAGAAGGTTATTTTTCCCGACAGATCACCTGGAAAGTTAGTATTTCCAGGCGGCGGATCAGGCGCAGCGGAATTCGCAGCTACGTGTGACCCCAGGGAGAAGGGCCGGGAACAGCCTTAGGCTCCTCCGGCCCCGAGGGTGCGAAGCGCCCGTCGCGAGGACGACGTTCCAGCGCTGGAGCCGTCGAAGCTCTGCGAGCTGGGTCTCGGATGACCCTGGCAGCAGGGTCATAGGGTGCCATCAAAGATGCGTAGCCGGCGTGCACGATGTGCACACTGTGCATCCGTTCGGTACCGATTCGCCTCACCGGACAAGAACGGCAGAGCTGTTCGTACCACAAACGGACAGCGGCTTGCCTTCACCCACCATGAAGACGGATCTGGATCTCCAGCCCACAGGGGCGGTGCCAGGGCAGCCTGCTTCACCAGGCAGCTTGATGTGAAAAATGTTACACTTTTGAGATTCACAGCGCCAGATGCGGCGGTCTGGCAGGCTCGACCGACTCAGGAAGGTGCGGCCGGATGAGCGTGCAGACCGCCCGGAACCGTCACCTGGCCGACGAGGGCGCGGCGAGCTTCGCCACGGCACCGAACGACGCGGGGTCGTGGATCGCGATCTCCGACAGGATCTTCCGATCGAGCGCGATGCCCGCCTTCTTGAGCCCGCTGACGAGGCGGGAGTAGGTCGTGCCATTCAGGCGCGCGGCGGCGTTGATCCGAGTAATCCAGAGACGACGGAAATCCCGCTTCTTGAGCTTGCGGCTGATGTAGCCGTACTCCCAGGCGTGACGCAGGACCTCGACCGCCTGGCGGAAGCGGTTCTTCCGGCCGAGGAAGTAGCCCTCGGTCTGATTGAGGACGCGGTTGCGACGGCGACGGGCCTTGAACCCTCTTTTTACACGCGGCATCGGAGCTCTACCTCACTGATCCAGGGTCAGCCGTAGGGAAGAAGCAGCTTGACGCGCTTCTCCATCGCCGAATCGACCATGTCGTTCTTGCGGAGACGACGCAGGCGCTTCTTGCTCTTCTCCTGCATGCAGTGGTTGAGACCGCTCTTGCTGCGGCGAATCCGGCCGGAGCCGGTCACCTTGAACCGCTTGGCCGCGGCGCGGTTCGTCTTCATCTTCGGCATGACGCCCTCGATCCGAGTGCCTATCGCTCCCAGCGGCCACCGCTCCGAACCACCGGAGCGGCTGTTCTGTGCCGCAGGGATGCGTAGAGGGGGCGCTTTATGGCGACCCGCCGCAAGATTGTCAAGGCCAAGGCGGGGGCCGGAGCCGGCCGTCGATGAACTGCTAGGGGTCGGGCATGGTTCGGCGGTCGCTCACTTGCCGAGCACGACCCGCTGGCCGAACGCACGGTCAGCGGTCTCGCAGAACATCCTGAACTCCATGTACTCGGACGGCTTGATCCGGGACTTGGTGAGGGAGATCTGGCTGCGAACGACGACCTTCCCCGCGGACTGCTCGACCGAGATGGAGAACTTGCCGAAGGGGGTGTCCACGTCCTGGGGCAGCGGCGCCCTGGTGACGCGCCACCCCGCAGGGAGGCGGATCGACCACTCATCCCGGCGCGTGGTGAGCGCAGGGATGATCACGTCGCGGGTGCGTACCGACAGGGAGGCGAACTCCGTGGCGAGGCGCTGGGCGGGGACGGCGGGAATCGACAGGCTGTCGCCCTCCCGGCGAGCGAGCGCGACGGCCTTTCCCCTCGCCCGCAGCCTCACCGGTTGCTCGATGTCCTCGAGGTCGTTCACCTCGACGCCCGCCTTGCCGGGAGCCAGCTCGACCGTCCCGAAGTCCACGGCGAGGTCCCGACCTGCCCGATCGCGGCGCGTCCCATCGGCCATGTAGCGGGTCCGCCACTCCGGCGCGAACGCGCCGGCCACCTGGACGTCGACCCCGAGCTGGGCTGACCCGTCGGCCCCGAGCGCGATGTCGACGTTCCGCTGCACGACGGAAGCTCCCGGCGGGGGCTCCGGGAGGCGAACGAGCTTCGGCTTGCCCTCGTTGATCTGAAGCGCGATCGCGCCACGATCCATGATCGGCAGCTCGGTCGAGCCGGAGTGCTCCGCCGTTCCGTCGAGGTAGAGGTCGAGCGAGGGCACGTACGCGATCGCGTGGTCGAACGGCGCGAGGCTCGCGGGCTCCGGCTCGATGCCGCCTCGCATGCGGGTGCGTACGAGCACGATCGTCGCCGGGATGCCGACCTCGCGGAGCATCGTCACGATCAGCGTCGCCTTGTCCTTGCAGTCACCCCAGCCGCGAGCGAGCGTCTGGGCGCACCTCCTCGGGCGGATGCCTTCGATGCCGAACTCGAGCGCCACGTAGCGCGTCTCGGTCGCGTACTTGTAGATCGCGCGGACCTTGCTCAGATCGTCGCTGAGGCCCTTCGTGATCTCGCGCACCCGCTTGCGCACCTCGTCGTCCACATCGAACTGCTCCCGCGCGAGGCCCCAGTACCAGGAGCCGACCTCGTCCCAGCTCCTGAACGTCGAGACGTGGACATGCGCGAGGATCTCGGACCACGCGGGCATCGCCGGCTCGGGGGCGACCGCCGGGACCGAGGCGGCGGAGAAGCGGAAGATGCGCCGTTCGGCGTCTTCCTTGGTCTCACGCACAAGGCCTGGCAGCGGGGACGCGAAGACGTGGAACGGCTTCGCCTTCGGCGTGATCAGCACGTACTCGCTGCTGGCGATCGGCTCGTCGCTCTGGAGGTACTCGATCTCGCCGAAGTGATCGGCGATCTCGTTGCGAGGGCTGACGTCGTCGATGCGGTAGCGCAGCTCGACGACGTCGCCGGCGTTGAGCCGCGGGAAGCTGACGTAGAACGTGCGCGCCGAGGTGTACATCGCGAGCGCCGGGTTGTTCGCGCCCGCCTCGCCGCTCTCGATCGCCCCGTCGACCTTGCCGTCGGCCCGGTAGACCTTCGCGGCCCGGAGGCTCACGGTCTGGCGATCGGCCTGGTACTCGAACGCGTACTGCCGGGCGCTCGCCGCGGCCTCGTCCGTGAGCGGCTGGAAGACCACCTGACGGAAGCGGCTGGCGAGGCCGTTCGGGAAGACGGTGGTGACCGTCAGGCTGCGGAGCGTGCGCTTGGGATACTGCCGGTCAGCGCTGCGCCGCATCGGGAGGAAGCGGTCCGGCGCCCAGGCGTAGGCCTCGTCAGCGCGCGGCTTCGGCGGCTCGATGTGCTCGATGTACTCGCGCACGTCCTTCGCCTGAGGGCTGATCGCCAGGATCTGCTGCAGCATCTCGAGCTGCGCTTCCCGGTTGCCCTCCTCACCGTAGAGATCCGAGAGCGCGCGCAGCGTGCCGATGTCCTCCGGCGCCATGGCGAGCGCGCGCTGATGGGCGGCGAGGGCGCGATCACCCTGACCGAGCGCCCGGTACGTGCGCGCCGCGACCGACCGGGCCCAGACCGAGTCGGGCTCGCTGCGGAGGAAGCGCTCGATCCAGCGCTCTGCGCCGGCAGGATCGCGCCGCGCCACCGCGAGCTCGACCTGCTGGTGCAAGAAGCTCGAGTCGTCGAAGCGCAGCGCCGCGTAGCGCGCCTCCATCTCGGCGGCCTCCGTGTCGCGGCCGAGGGCGCGGAGCTGCGCCGCCGACGCGCGGAGCAACGAGACGCTGCTCGGCTGGCGCGACAGCGCTCGCTCCAGCGTGGCGAGGGCGGTGCGCTTCAGCCCCGCCTCCACGTAGAGGTCGACGAGCCCGAGGGTAGCGATGACGTGGTCGGGGTCTGCGGCCAGGATGCGCTCGTAGATGGGGGCCGCTTCCCGCCAGTTCGGGCTCGTCTGCGCGAGGCGCGCCTGGGCGAGCAGGACGTCGACGTCCTCGCGCCCGCGGCCCGCGAGCAGAGCGGCGCGCTCGATCCACGCGCGCTGCTGGTTCCTGTCCTCCGAGAGCTGGCCCGCGAGCAGGTAGCGGCGCACGCTCGGCTCGGCCTCGGCGGAGCGGCGCGCGAGATCGCGCGCCCTGTGCTCGCCCTCGGCGTCGCCTCCGGTGAGCATCAGGTAGCGCGCGAACGCCTCCAGCAGCGCAGGCGACGGCCGGGCCGCGCCCGCGGCGCGCTCGAACGCCTGCATGGGCCCCTCGACGGCGAGCGCACGCGCGGCGAGCGTCGCGCCCGAGGCCGGCGCTCCAGCCTGCGCCCGCGCGTCGCCCGGCCGCCTGGCGCCGCCCGCTTGCCCCTGAGGCGCCGTCACCTGCGTCCCGACGTCGGAGGTCACCTCCAGATCGAGATCCGGAGCCCCCTTCTCGTCGCCGATGCGGAGCGCGAACTTGGGCGCCGACGCACCTCCGCAGACCTTGATCGTCAGGCGGTTGTAGCCCGGCTTCAGCGACACCAGCGCGGCGAACCGATCGATGTCGAGCTCGCGGTACCCCGGATCGGCGAGGACCTTCTCGCCGTTCCAGAACAGCTTGAAGGCGCCGTCCGCGCCGACCCAGACCGAGATCGGCCGAGGCGCGCGCGTCCCTGGCTTCGCGCGCACGAACGTCGTCGCGTAGCCGCAGACGCCCTCCACCGGCCGGATGAAATCGCCGAAATCGAACCACCCGTATTGCGGCGCCTCGGGCGGCACGCGCCAGCGGACCGCCCGCGCCTTGCCGTCGTACGTCCTGCCCGCCACGATCGGCTGATCGAGCTCTTCCTCGGGCCCGAATGCGCGATCGAAGCCCCCCTTGTTCTCGTTGTCGAACGGGCCGATCGTCGCCCAGCGACCGATGAACCCGAGCCGTTGGACCTTCGTGACCGCGCCGTCGAGATCGCCCCGCCGCCTGCGCGCGTACGCCGAGAGGAGCTCCGCGTAGACGCGGGCAGGCGCGCTGGTCGCGCCGCTCTCCGCGATCGACGCGATCGCCTCCTCGACCTGCGTCGGATCGGCGCGGTCCCATGTGCGCCAGAGCTCGCGCAGCGCGCCGTAGACCTCCGGACCCCTTGCGGCGCGGACGGCCGCGTGCGCGGCGAGCACCTCGGGGTGGACCGCGCCGAGCTCCGCGCGAGCATCCGAGCCGATCGACGCGGCGCACGCCAGGGCCGCCGCCCCCGCGGCGAACGCGCAGGAGAAGCGCTTCCTCGTCGTCCCCGCGTCGAGCTCGACTCCACGGGGCTCGGTCCGGTTGAGCACGTCACGCATCCACGGCGCTATCCCGTGGCCGAAGCCATCGGTCAAGCGCAAGCCTCGCCCGCACAGGCGACGAAGCGGCCCAGGTCAAGCGCTGACGCTCACGGCCAGCAAAGCGCGCCCGCAGGCGGCGATCCCGGGATCTCGCACGTCGAGGAGCGCGTTCATGAGCCCGCCGCGCCGCCCGCGCTGATCCCAGGAATTTTCCGGACCTTCTGCCCAGCACACAGGAGCGCTGGTCGGCGCGCCCGCGGCCAGCAGGCCCGGACCAGGGCGCAGCGGCGGTCCGGCCGTCGGCCCGCCGCGCCCCTTGGTCATCAAAAAAGTCTTTTAATTCATATATTTAGACGATAAGGTCGCCCGACCTGCAGCCGCGGAGCGGCGCCTGGAAAGCACCGGAACCGGGGGCCGACGGGGGCAGGGGTGGGAGCGAGGTCCGTCGACCTCGAGCAGCGCTCGGAGGGGCCCCGCTGCGCGATCCTCCAACTTCCAGAAAGGGCCGCCTTGCTCCGCCGCACCTGCTTCGGATAGAAACGTCCCAAGATGTACGGGCGCACGGTCGAGGAGCAGCGGCACTGCGCGCCGCGAACCGATCATGCAAGCCCCAGGCAGCGAGCGTGGCGCCGCGAACGTGGTACCGGTGGTAAGGCAGACCCGCACAGCGGGAAGCCGGTTGGATGACGATGGTCGGGGACCGCACGTGCGGCGCCCGGTGATGACAAGGGCTACAGAGCCCGCAATGCCCAGGGCCCCATCGCGAGAGCGCTGGCGGAGGAACGATGGTCAACCCTCAGATGGTGATGTACGAGGAGGAATTCAATCAGATCCAGAGCGTGGTGGATCGCCTCGTCAAGGACGCCAATGCGAAGGTCGTCTTCATCGTTGACAAGAACGGGCAACTGATCGCCGCGAGCGGGGACGTCGACAACCTCGACACCACGTCGCTCGCCTCGCTGACGGCGGGGAACATCGCCGCCACGGGCGGCATGGCGAAGCTCCTCAAGGAGAACGAGTTCGCCACTCAGTTCCACGAGGGTGAGAAGGCGAACATCCACATCCAGCTGGTCGGGAACCGCGTCATCCTCGTGGTGATCTTCGACTCAAAGTCGAGCCTCGGGTTGGTGAGGCTCCGGGTGCGAAAGGCGAGCGAGGAGCTCAACCACATCTTCGAAGCGCTGCTCAAGAAGGTGCAGGAGCCGGGCGCCGACTCGCCGTTCGCCGAGATCACCGACGAGGACATCGACAACCTCTTCAACGACTAGGAGCGCGGTCGATGAGCTTCATCAATTACATGGCGCGCGAGATCAACTGCAAGATCGTCTATTACGGCCCGGGTCTCTGCGGCAAGACGACGAACCTGCAGTACATCTATGAGCGCACCAACCCGGACGCGAAGGGGAAGATGATCTCCCTCGCCACCGAGACCGACCGGACACTCTTCTTCGACTTCCTCCCGCTCGCGCTGGGCGAGATCCGCGGCTTCAAGACGCGGTTCCACCTGTACACGGTGCCGGGGCAGGTCTTCTACGACGCGAGCCGCAAGCTCATCCTGAAGGGCGTCGACGGCGTGGTCTTCGTGGCGGACTCGCAGCTCGGTCGCATCGAGGCGAACCAGGAGTCGGTGGAGAACCTCCGCACGAACCTGGCCGAGCAGGGCTACTCGCTCGACAAGATCCCGTACGTCATCCAGTACAACAAGCGGGACCTGCCGGAGATCGGCACCGTCGAGGAGCTCCGGGCGCTGCTCAACCCGACCAACGTCCCCGACTTCGAGGGCGTCGCGCGGACCGGCGTCGGCGTGTTCGACACGCTCAAGGCGGTCGCGAAGCTGGTGCTGACCGAGCTGAAAAAGGGCGGCCCCTAAGCAAGGGGCAGCCCCACGAGCGAAGCACAGCGCGGCGAGCGAGGCGTGAGGGCCCGCTCGCGCTCGCTGCAACCATCAGGCGCGCTGGTAGATGCGGTTCCGCCGGTTGCGGTTCTTCGCCTTCAGCTTGGACCGGTAGCGCTTCGACTTGGAGCGCGTGGTCTTCCGAGGACCTTTCGACAGCATGAGGAACATGGACAGGCTCCGTTGAGGCGCCCGGCGCGGAGGCGTCGTGCCGCCGCCGCCGGTGCGAAGGGGCGGCAAGGTACGGCATCGCAGGGCAAAGTTCAACCGGAGAGCACCTCGGCCCGACGACCCGCGCGGTACCAGAGGCGGCGAGCCAGGGGTCACACCGGGGCCGAGCTTTTCTGCTATCGGTGTTCGTAGCTCGTGCGGTTCAGGACCCTCCTCTGCCTCGCCGCCTCGGTGACCGCGTGCGGCGCGAGCATCAACGCGGTCTACGAGGGGGACGTACGCTTCGAGCACTGCATGGCGCTCGACTCGCTGGCCGACGTCAAGCCGACGCTGCGGCGCGCGTGTTGGGACGAGTGGCTCCAGTTCTACACGTTCGGGCAGACGCGCGATCGCGTCGAGTACGCCGCGCTCCGCGCGAGGCAGCTGAGCCACGCCAGCGACTTCGACGAAGGCGAGTGGAGCCCGCCCAGCAGCCGGGCTCCCGCCGTGCCGGAGCCGACGAGCGCGCTCGCCCCGCCGCCCAGGCTCCTGACCACCGACGTGGCCGCGCCCGCGGAGGAGGCGGACGCCGGCGCCTCCGACGCGGCGCCGAGCTCCGCCGAAGACGCAGCGCCGCCGGGGGCGGAGTGCAGCGCGGCGTGCGAGGCGAGCTGGAAGGGGTGCCTGCAGGACTGCAGGACCGCCGGCTGCGAGAAGGGGTGCTCCGGCAAGTACACGCGGTGCATGCGCGGCTGCTTCTGACCGGCGGCGCTGCGCTCTGCGAACATGCCTCACCTTGTCGCACCAAGATGGCCTGGAATCTTGACCCTCGATCGAGCGTAGGGCTATCCGCGTACACGATGTCCGCTTCGCACGCGCCCACAGAGCTCAGCAGCACGACTCCCGATCGCAACGGCACGGCGTCGCCCGCCGAAGGGCTCGGAGCGAGCCCCGGCCCGGTGCGGGTCCTGCGGCCGCGCCGAGCGGCGCCAGCGGACGCGGTGCGGCCGACCCGCGCGGAGGTGAACCTCGCCCACCTGCGGCACAACCTGCGGGTCCTGGAGCGCGCGCTGACCGGCGCGAAGCGGCCGCAGATCTGGGGCGTGCTGAAGGCCGACGCCTACGGGCACGGCGCGCCGGCCGTCGCGAGGACGCTCGAGCGCACCGGGATCCCCGGTCTGTGCGTCGCGCTCCTGGAGGAGGCCATCGAGCTGCGGGACGCCGGCATCCGGCTGCCCATCCTCGTCATGGGCGGCTACTACGGCCCCCGCCGCGAGGGGTTCGAGGAGATCATGGCGCGCGATCTCGTGCCCGTCGTCTACGACGCCGGGCAGATCGAGCGCCTCGCGAACGTGGTGCGGCTCGAGCAGCGCGGCCGCGTCGGCGTGCACCTGAAGGTGGACACCGGCATGGGTCGGCTCGGCGCCGCGAGCTCGGAGATCGAGGCGGTGTTCGCGATGCTCGCCAAGCACCCGGAGGTGAGGCTCGACGGGCTCATGACCCACCTCGCCTGCGCGGACGCCGACGATCTCGGCGTGACGATCGAGCAGATGAGGCGCTTCGAGGAGATCGAGCAGCGGGCGAAGAGCTTCGGCCTCGCGCCGCGGGTCCGGCACGCGTCGAACAGCGCGGCCATGCTGCGCCTCCCCGCCGCGTGGCTCGACGTCGTTCGACCCGGGGTCGCGCTGTTCGGCATCTCGCCGTGCCCGGGGCTCGCGCCCGATCTCAAACCGGTGATCCGGGTGCGCAGCGAGATCGTCGCGCTCCGCACGATCGCGAGGGGCGACAGGATCGGCTACGGCCACACCTGGCAGGCGCCGCGGGAGAGCGTCGTGGCGACCGTGCCGATGGGGTACGCCGACGGCCTGAGCCGCCAGCTGTCGAACCGCGGGGCGGCCCTCGTGCGCGGTCAGCGCGCGCCGATCGCGGGCGCCGTGTCGATGGATCTCACGATGCTCGACGTGACGGACGTGCCGGGAGCCCGCGTGGGCGACGAGGTGGTGTTCCTCGGGACACAGGACGGCCCGCTCGGGCGCGCCACGATCAGCGCGGAAGAGATCGCCGGTCTGACGGGGACGATCGCCTGGGAGGTGCTGACGAGCATCTCTCGCCGCGTGCCCAGGTTCTACCGAGAGCCCTGAGCTCGCGCGCGGCGCCGCCCGCGCCGGCGCTGCCGGTGCGAACGGGCGTGGTACGCTGCTCTCCATGAAGACGGCCGTGAAGCAGCGCGCCGGCGTCCACGGCATGCTCTGCGGCCTCGCGGCCGTGTTCGCGCTCGGCGGCGCGGCGCTGTCCGCCTGCGAAGACGAAGGCCAGGAGCAGCGTCCACGCAACGGCGGCGGCCAGGGCGCGCAGGAGCCGGAGGACGAGTTCGACCCCGGACCCGGGGGCTCGAGCGGGCCGCCGCCCGTGGACGCGGGTGGGCTCTGCGGCAACCAGATCCACGAGGTGACGATCGCCGAGGCGCCGAACCTCTACTTCGTCCTCGACGCGTCGGGCAGCATGCTCAGCCCTGCCTCGTCGCGCGCGACCCGCTACGACAGGGTGCGCGAATCGGCGGTCGACCTCGTGCGCAACCTGGGCCCGCTGATCAACGTCGGCGCCGCCGTGTTCCCGCTGGACGCCACCGCCGATGCGCCGTGCAAGCCCGGCGGCGAGGTGTTCCCCGTCACGCCGGGGGATCCCTTCGCCGCCTCGCAGGAAGGCGCCACGACGTCGAGGTTCCGCTCGGCGACGCGCGTCGATCCGCTCGGCGGGACGCCTACCGCGGCGACGCTCGCGGCGCTCACGCCGAGCCTCGTGGAGCTCCCGGGCAAGACGATCGTCGTGCTCGCGACCGACGGCGGCCCGAACTGCAACAGCGCCGCGACGTGCGGCGCCGAGGAGTGCATCGCCAACATCGAGCAACAATGCCCGCAGGAGAACTGCTGCACGCCGTCAGGCCTCTCGGGGCCAGGAGGGTGCCTCGACCGCGACGATACGGTCGCCGCGATCGAGCGGCTCGCGGCGAGCGGGATCGAGGTCTACGTCGTCGGCATCCCGGGGAGCGAGTTCTACGGAGACGTCCTCGACCAGATGGCGCTCGCGGGCGGCACGGCGCAGTTCGTGAGCCCCTTCTATTTCAAGGTGGACGACCTCGACACGCTCGGCAACGTCCTCTCGAAGATCGCCAGCATCGTCGTCTCCTGCGAGTTCGACCTCGTCGACCCGCCGCCCGAGGACGGGCAGACCAACGTCTACCTGGACGAAGAGCTGGTCCCGTACGACCCGGAGGACGGCTGGCGCTGGAAGTCCCCCGCGGTCGTCGAGCTCCTCGGGGACGCGTGCCAGAAGCTCAAGAGCGGGCGGGTCGGGCAGGTGCAGATCGTCTCCGGCTGCCCCACGGAGGTGGCGAGGTGAGGCGCGACGCGGCGAAGAGCGCGCCCTCGCTGAGCCAGCTGACGGCCGAGTCCGCCGACGACGCCTCGCTCGACGAGATCGACGCGGTCGCGTCCGCGGCCTTCGACGTGCCGCAGTTCTCCGCGCGAGAGGAGCTGCGCCGCCCTTGGACGCGGTGCTGGGTCGCGCGCGAGGAGCGGCGCGCGCTCGCCTTCCTGATCGCGTGGCACGTGGCCGACGAGCTGCACGTGCTCAACGTCGCCACCTGCCCGACCGCGCGGCGGCGCGGGCTCGCGACGGCGCTGATGCGCCGCTCGCTCGAGTACGCGCAGGAGCAGCGCGTGCGGCTGGTCCTGCTCGAGGTGCGCCGGTCCAATCGGGCGGCGATCCGGCTCTACCGGAAGCTCGGCTTCACGGCGATGGGCGTGCGCCCCCGGTACTACAGCGACAACGGCGAGGACGCGGTCGAGATGGTCCTCACGTTCGACCCCGCGACCGGCGCGGTGGAGCCAGGCCGCGACGAGATCCGCATCGAGGTCTGAGCGGCGCCGCTCAGCGCGGCGCGGCCGAAGGCGCCGTGGGAAAGCGGGAGGTAGCCGAGAGCGGCGGCAGCCGCGCGGCCACCACCTGAAGCGGGGTCAGCAAGAGCGGCCGGAGCAGCGTCTTGGCCCGCTCGTCGAAGGGCTGGAGGAGGGCGTCCGCCTGCCGTATCGCCTCGACCAGCCGCTCGGCCATGAGGCGCGCGTCGACGTTGGGGTTCACATCCTCGAGCCGCTGGATCTCGTCGCGGAGGGAGCTGAGCAGCGAGATGTACCGCGCCAGCGGCGTGTCCGTGATGGGCGCGGAGCCGCTCGGCGCAGTGGGAACGCCGAACTCGACGGTCCGCTTGAACTCGTCCGGGACCGGGCTCGGGCGGTTCCGGATGAGCTTTACGTCGATGGGGACCTTGAACCTCGTCTTCTGCTCGATCTTCCTCTCGACGCGCTGCTTCCCTAGCTTGAGCAAGCCCGAGTCCTCGATCGCGCTGCGATCCCGCTTCCACTGCGTGTTGTCCTCGAGCGCGCGGAGGATGCGGAGGTACGGGTAGTCCGGCTTGGCGAGCTCCATGTAGAGCTCCTTCGCCTCCTTGAGGTTGGCCGGCATCCGCACGGTCAGGTCCGCCATCCAGTCGGTCCACTGCGCGATGTACCGGGCGTCGTAGTCGGCCGCGAGGCCGTCCAGATCCTTGTCGATCGCGGCGCTCTCTCCGGGCGCGAGCGGCACGACCCACTCCTCTGCCCTCAAGAGATCGGCGCCTTGGCTGATCTTGTCGAGCACCTCGAAGTGCCCCCTCTCGGTGTACGGACCGTCGACCTCTTTCCAGCGCTTCTCCTTGGCGAATTGCTTGCTGCTGATGACCTTCAGCACGTCGGCGCGGTCGGCGAACATGTCGGCCAGCGTGAGCGGCGGGTACTTGCGGTTCGCGCGGCTGTTGTCGCCCGTCTCGTCGTACTTCTCCTCGATGATCGAGTTGACGAAGAAGTCGTAGTAGCGCTTCCGCACCGGCACGGCCTGCAGCGTCGCGCGCACGCTGGCGACCAGCTCCGCCTTGGGCGCGACAGGCGTGACCCTCTTCTGCTTGATGAGCGACAGGTAGTACCTGACGTGCGGCTCGAGCTGCTTCTTCAGGTCGCTCTCGTTGAGGTTCGACGTCGGCCGGAGCACCTCGGCCCAGAGCGAGGTGAGCCTGTCCTTGGCCCAGTTGACGTCGAGGTGCTCGACGTCGCTCAGCATCAGGTACAGCTTGAGGTCGTTCCGCTCGCGCAGGTAGTGGTCTCCCTTCGCGAGCTTGAGGCGGTCCTCGAGCCGCTGCTTGCACGGGATCACGAAGCCGTTCTGGAGGCTCGCGACGTAGACGTGCAAGAGCGGGGGGTAGACCGTCTCGCCCTGGAACATCGTCCAGCCCATCCCGTCCGGCGGCCCCTCCTCGCGCGCCCTGTCGATCTCTTGCAGCCGATCCAGCGCGGGCCTGAGGGCGGCGAGCTTGTCCGAGAGCGGCCGCGTGTCCTCCCACCGGAGCGCGCTCACGGCGCGCGCGTCGGCCTCGACCGCGCGCAGGAACTCGCGGTTGTTGCCGAACGACACCACGCTCGGGATCGCGAGGATGACCCCGAGGGTCGCGGCCGCCGCGCTGATCGCGCCGCGCACGATGCGCTGGCGCCGGATCTCGCTCGCGCTCCTCGCGGCGATGTCGCCGTCCGGGAAGACGACGTTCATGAACACGTCGTGGAGGAAGTAGCTCTTCGACTCCACGTTCTGCTGAGCCGCCGCCTCGTGCGTGCGGATGCCCATGGCCTGGCCCATGCGCTGGAGCACACGGTCGAGCGGCCTGCCCTCTTGCGTGCCGCTCGTGAAGTAGAAGCCGCGGAAGATGGGCGTGCCCTGGAACGCGTTGACCATGAAGACGGTCGAGACCAGATCGGAGAGGTTCCGGCGGATGCCCGAGAACTCGAGCGGGAACTGGTAGACGCGCTCGCGCACCTCCCGGCTGCGCTCCATGACGAGCCGCTTCAGCGCGCGGCCGTGGATCTGCTTCGCCAGGGCGTCGAACTCGGCGTCGAAGAGCCTCCCCGGGTCGACCTTGTCCGCGCTCAGCTTGAACGTCGCCCCCCACGCCTGGGCGCGGTCGCTCTTGCGCATGTCGCCGAAGAACTCCGAGAAGCCCGCGATGAGATCGCACTTGGTGAACAGGAGGTAGACGGGCAGCACCATGTGGAGCTGCGTCATGACCTCGTCGATGCGCGCCCGGAGCTTCTTCCCCATCTGCTCGATGTGCTGCTCGCTCGCGTCGATGACGTCCGTCACGCTCACGGCGACGAGGATGCCGTTGAGCGGACGGCGGGCGCGGTGCTTGAGGAGCATCTGCAGGAACGCGATCCACTCGTCGTGGTCGTCCTGCTCGGTCGTGTAGCGCCCCGCAGTGTCGAGGAGGATCGCCTCGTTGGTGAACCACCAGTCGCAGTTCCGCGTCCCGCCGACGCCGCGTACGCCGCCGCCGTTGCTCGGGTGCGCGTAGGGGAAGACCAGGCCGGAGTGCTTCAGCGCCGTCGTCTTCCCCGCCCCCGGCGGGCCGATGATGACGTACCAGGGCAGCGAGTAGAGCGCGGCGCTGCCGTGCTTCTTGCCCTTGCCGAGCTTCGAGGTCTTCAGCGCGCTGATGCCGCCCTGGACCTGCCGCTGGAGCTCCTGGATCTCGGCGCGCCGCTCGGGCCGCGCGTTGAGCGCCTGCTGCGCCCCCTGCTGGACGATCGCCCGCTCCAGGGCAGACGCGGCGCGGCCCGCCTTGACGCGGCGGAACACGAAGAGCGCGACCGCGGAGAGCGCGATGACGACGCTCGTCGCGATCGGGACCGCGGTGGACAGCCCGAAGGTGAAGTACGCCGCCCACGAGATGAGGAGCAACAGCCCGAAGAAGACCCACAACACGACGGCGACGATATCACCGGTCGCCGCCTCCTGAGCACGTCCCACGCGCCGCGCGGCGATCGGCGGCGCGCCTCGTGACGCCGCCGCGCGCGGGAGCGCCGCTCGCGCGCGGCGACACCGGGATCAGCCGTCGCCGCGCTCGTAGTCGCCCGGCTCGAGCGCGGCGTCCGTCTCCTCGCCGGCCGCGAGCCGGCGCGAGCGGATCGCGTCCATGGCGATGTCGATCACCTCGAGCCGCGTCGACGGGGCGTAGTACTCGTCCTCGGAGACCTGCGGCAGCTCCGCGAGCCTGGCGGCGACCGCCTCGCGGTCCTCCTCCTCCAGCTCGAGCGCCGCCGGATCGCCGCTCAGCGAGTCCTCGGCCAGGTCGCGCGCGGCCTCGCCGGCGCGGCCGCGCGTGAGCGCCTCCCGGATGAAGAGCACCGGGCTGAACGCGAGGTAGACGGACTCGAACTCCAGCTGCCAGTAGGTCGGGTCCTCGCCGTCCATGCGCCACCACGACGCGTGCCGGCGCCGGATGACCTCGCCGAAGTACACGCCCGCCATGTGAGCGACCACCGGCAACGCCTCGACCCTCTCCGACGTCGCCCCACGCGCCTGCTCCAGGTAGTGGTCGAGCACGGGCAGGGTCTCCGGCCGATAGTCAAGCCGTACACCCAGAGCGCGCTCCACGAACCGCACGCACCCCTCGGCGAGATCCTCCACGGCCGGCGGCGGCGGCGCGACAGCTGCAGCGGACGGAGCGGGCTCGGCCGGCCGCTCCGGAGAAATCGGAGAGGACCCTGCACCGTTCTGTTTGGTATCCATGGGCTCCACGCTATCCTTCTCCGGTGCGGGTGGCCGCTCGTCAACGTGGTCGTGCTGGGAGCGACTCAGCAAGCGCCTCCGCAGGCTCGGTGGTCGCAACGATCCAGACAGCTCCTGTGACTTCTTCAGGATTGTCGGGGTCGTCAGGCCGGGGTCGTCGGGTCGGATCGTTCGGATCGTTGGGATGGAACGCCGCCGGCCCCCACTCCAGCTCGAAGGGGGTGCCGGCGCAGCGGAAGCATGGGCCGCCGAAGCTGCTCCGGAAAGCCGGTCGCCCTGAGCCCCGCCCTGACCAGCCCGGCCGTGGATTCGGGTTTGAATTCCTAACGGAAGTCGAGGCCATCGTGCTAAGCTCCGCCCTCGCGTCGAAATGAGACTCGGGATCTTCAGCGATACGCACGCCAACTACGAGGCGCTCAGCGCTGTGCTCGAGTCCTACCGCCACGAACGCATCGACGTCTATTACTGCCTCGGGGACACGGTCGGTTACGGCGGCTCGCCGAATGAGTGCGCCGACCTCGTCCGGAAGGTGGCCAAGAAGACGATCCTCGGCAACCACGATGCGGCCGTCGCAGGTCGGATGGACTACTCGTACTACTACGAGGCTGCCCGGCAGGCGCTCGACACGCACGCGGCGATGCTCTCCTCCGAGAACGCCGCGTGGCTCCGGAGCCTGACGTACCAGGAGAAGTTGACGGACATCAACGTCGACCTCTGCCACGGGTCGCCCGTCCGGCTCGAGGAGTTCGAGTACATCTTCGCCCCCGAGCAGGCGCGCGAGTGCCTCCCCATGTGGAACGAGCTCGGTCACATCACGTTGATCGGCCACTCCCACCTCTGCAAGGTGTTCGCGCTCACGCCGAACAGCGTCGAGGAGCTCCCGGCGGTGGACTTCCAGCTCGAGCAGGGGCGCAAGTACATCGTGAGCGTCGGGTCGGTCGGACAGCCGCGGGACTACGACAACCGCGCGAGCTACACGATCTACGACAGCGAGACGAAGCGCTTCGAGTTCAAGCGCGTCGAGTACGACATCGAGACGGCGGCGGAGAAGGTGCTGCGCGCCAAGCTCGAGCGCAACTTCGCCCACCGGCTCTACATCGGGGTCTGAGAGCGACGCGCGATCCGCGCGCGACGCGCGCGGCCCTCGATCTGGTAGACGCGCGCGGCTGCCACGTCCGGCGTGCGCTCGTGCGACGGCGACCCGGCGCCGCCGCGAGGCGGGATCGCGCATGGCTCTGGCGCTGACCTGCGGTCCTGGTCTTCCCTTGGACGCCCGTCCGCGTCGCGGCCGCTCGGCGCTCAAGCGCGGCCGGGGCGAACAGAGCGCCGGGGCCGGCAGTGATAGAGCAGCATGCTCGTCTGGTTGTCGGGCGGCGCTGCGGAGAAGTCGCTGCGGAGCGCCGTGATCTCGAAGCCGTTGTAGTGGAGCAAGGCCTCGAGCTCCTGCGGGTAGAACTGACGATGGGCGAGCGGCGTCATCCAGCGCTCGCCGCCGTCGACGGGCGAAAACTCCATGGACACGAACAGGAGCTGCCGGACCTTGTCGTAGTCGAACCGCTCCGTGTACCGGACGACCGTGCCAGGGCCGTCCTTGTCGGGATACCGGAAGCGCGGCGTGGCGTAGGCGCGATCCGGATCGCGCGCGAGCTCAGCCGGCTCGGGCATGGACACATCGAAGACGAGCTCGCCCCGCGGCGTCAGGTGCTCGCGCGCCCGCGCGAGGAAGCGCTCGACGTCCGGGCGCGTGTACAGGTGCAGGAACGCGTTGAAGGGGCAGATCACGAGCGGAAAGCGGCGCCCGAGCCGCAGCGCCCGCATGTCCCCTCGCCGGACGCTCACGCGAGACGAGACGCCGCGCGGCTCCCGCCCGAGCTGCGCGCGCAGATCGCCGAGCATCGGCGCCGACAGATCCACGCCCGTGATCCGGACCCCCGCCCTCGCGACGGGCAGCGTGATCCGCCCGTTGCCGCAGCCGTACTCGAGCACCGGCCCACCGGACGCCACGGCGAGATCGACGTAGTAGCGGACGTCGTCCTGCCGGCGCGCGTACGTCTTCGCGTAGTACGCCGGGTCCTCGTAGTGGGCCGACGTCCCGGCATCGAGCTCCGGATCGCGACGCTGGCCGGAGCGCGAAGGCCGCTTCGACCTGGGCGTGGCCGCACCTTTCATAGGAAGCAACGGATCGAGCGCAGCGCTGGCACTCGGGCGGGAGCGCCCCGAGAAGCCGGGCCGACGGAGGCGTGCGTCATGAGAGCACGCTCGCCCGATGCGCCCTCAGCGCTGGCCGCCAGCGTTCATCTGCTGGAGCCACTCGGACACGACCTCGTGGGAGCTCCGGTGGAAGTGCACCTTGCCCGCCGCGATCTCCCGAAGGCTGGTCACGGCAGGCTTGTTCTTCGTCTTCACGAGGGCGTCCGAGCCCTTCATGAGCTGCCGCGTCCGGTTGGCCGCAAGCACGACGAGAGCGAAACGGTTTTCCTCGCGCTCGAGGCAGTCTTCCACAGTCACACGCGCCATAGGGGGGCCGAGAGTAGCGCCCTGCTCCGGCCAGCGCAAGGTACATGCCGCTCGGCGGCTCCGCGGCTCTGCGGCGCCGCGGCGCGCTGCCGCATCGCTCCGCTCGCCCGTCGGCGGCGCACGTTGCTCGTTGCCCTCGACGCAGGTCCCGGCTACGAGGTGCCCCCGTGGCCGCTGAGCAGGATTCCCTCCTTCCCCCTCCCCCCCGTCCGGCCCCAGGGCTGAAATACCGTCGCATCGTCCTCAAGCTGAGCGGCGAGGCGCTCTGCGGCCAAGAAGGCGGGTTCGGCATACGCCCCGAGACGCTCCACCACGTGGCCGGCGAGATCGCCGAGCTCCAGCGGATGGGGGTGCAGATCGGGATCGTCGTGGGCGGAGGCAACATCTTCCGCGGGCTGAAGGGCGCGAGCGCGGGCATGGACCGCTCCCAGAGCGACTACATGGGCATGCTCGCCACCGTCATCAACGCGCTCGCCCTGCAGGACGCGCTCGAGAAGACGGGCGTGCCGACGCGCGTCATGACCGCGATCGAGATCCGGCAGGTCGCCGAGCCGTACATCCGCCGCAGGGCGATGCGTCACCTGGAGAAGGGCAGCATCGTCATCTTCGCCGCGGGCACGGGCAACCCGTTCTTCTCGACCGACACGGCGGCGGCGCTGCGGGCGATGGAGATCCAGGCGCAGGCGCTGTTCAAGGCGACCAAGGTCGAGGGCATCTACGACCGCGATCCCGTGCGCCACGAGGGCGCGCAGATGTTCGCGCACCTGAGCTACGACCGCTTCCTCGCCGACAGGATCGGGGTCATGGACTCGACCGCGGTCACCCTCTGCCGCGAGAACAAGATGCCCATCCGCGTCTTCAAGCTCATGACCCGCGGCAACATCCTCCGCGTGTGCAGGGGCGAGGAGATCGGCACGATCGTCGACTGAGCGCGCGCTCGATCGGCCCGCAGCGCCCCGCCGCGGGCGACGAACCGAGGCGCCCGCCGGCGCGAGCCAGGCCGGCGCGCCCTCGAGCCGCGAGGAAACCGTGCTAGACCCCGAGCCAGCAATGATCCGAGCTCCGGTGCGCCGACCCCTGCTCGCCATCTCGCTCGCCGCGCTCGTCGCGAGCTGCGATGAGCCCGCCCTCCAGGTCCCGGCGGACGCGGGGGAGCCGGTCCTCGGGCTCAGCGCCGAGCAGTCGGCGCGCGCGCTCGCGAAGGTCGGCGACCGGGTGATCACCCTCGGCGACTTCGGCAGGACGCTGGAGCGAATGGACCAGTTCGATCGGCTCCGCTACCAGACGAAGGAGCGGCGCCGCGAGCTGCTCAGCGAGATCATCGACGCGGAGCTGCTCGCGCTGGAAGCGAAGCGCCGCGGCCTCGACAAGGAGGCCGCGGTCGAGGACGCGATCCGGCAGATCCTCCGCGAGGCGATGATCGCCCAGGCGCGCAAGGGCCTGCCCGCGCCGGCCGACATCCCGGCGTCCGAGGTGCGCGCGTACTACGAGGCGAACGCCGACAAGTTCAGCGAGCCCGAGCGAAGGCGCGTCTCCGCCATCGTGGTCGGCGACAGGGCGCTCGGGGAGAAGGTCCTCAAGGAGGCGCAGAAGGCCGGGAGCAGCAGCGCGTGGGGAGAGCTCTTCCTCAAGCACTCGCTCAGCGCGCCGAAGGACAAGAGCAAGGCGCCGCCGCTCGATCTCGCGGGCGAGCTCGGCATCGTCAGCCCGCCCGGCGATCCGCGCGGCGCCCACCCGCAGGTCCCGGAGCCGGTCCGCGCGGCCGTCTTCCGGATCGCCAGCGTGGGGGCCGTCAGCGACGAGCTCGTCGAGGCCGACGGCCGGTTCTACGTCGTCCGCCTGAGCGGGCTCACGGGCGGGCACCGGCGCGCGCTCGCGGAGGCCGAGCGCTCGATCCGCGTCGCGCTCCTCCAGCAGAAGATGCAGGAGCAGGAGCGCGCCCTCGAGGACGAGCTGCGGAAGAAGTTCCCCGTCGAGATCAACGACGCGGCGCTCTCCTCGGTGAAGCTGCCGCAGCAGCTCACGCAGCCCGGGAGCGCGCCGCAGCCCGATCCCGCGAAGCCCAGCGCGCCGCAGCCGGAGCAGGCCGGCGGCGCCGCGCCCCCGTCGAGCGATGCGGGCAAGTAGCGCGCTCGTCGCCCCGGCGCAGCTCACCCGGCGGCCCAGCGACGACGGCGCTGGCGCCCGCGCCGTCGCGCCGCCGGAGCGCCCCGCGGCGCCCGCCGCGGGCGATCAGCAGGGCGCGCGACCGGCCCGCGCGAGGGCGCGCCATAGCGACTGGACATGGCAGCTGCGCCACGCGCTCTCGAGCGCCGACGAGCTGCACGGGGCGCTGTCGCTCACGCCGGACGAGCTCGCGGGCGCGCGGCGCGCCGAGAAGGCCGGGCTGCCCATCCGCGTCACCCCGTATTACCTGAGCCTCTGCGACAAGAGCGACCCCGCGTGCCCGATCCGCCGTCAGTGCGTGCCGCTCGCCGACGAGGCCGCCGAGGTGCCCGGAGATCTGGTCGATCCTCTCGGCGAGGTCGCGCACGAGGTCGCGCCCCACCTCGTGCAGCGGTACCCGGATCGCGCGCTGCTGCTCGCGACCGATCGCTGCGCGGTGTACTGCCGGTTCTGCACCCGCTCGCGCATGGTCGGCGACGGCGGCGGCGCGGTGGCGCTCGAGCGCCTCGCGCCGGCCATGGCCTACCTCGACGCGCACCCGGAGGTGCGCGACGTCATCGTGAGCGGCGGCGATCCGCTGGCCGTCTCGACGGACCGCATCGTGCGGCTGATCGCCCGGCTGCGGCAGATCCCGAGCGTCGAGACGATCCGCATCGCCACGCGCGTGCCGGTCACGCTGCCGCAGCGCATCACCGCGGAGCTCGTGCGCGCGCTCAGGCCGCACCATCCGCTCTGGGTGATGACGCACTTCAACCACCCGAAGGAGCTCACGCCCGCCGCCGAGCGCGCCTGCAAGCGGCTGGTGGACAACGGCTTCCCCGTGATGAACCAGACCGTGCTGCTGCGCGGCATCAACGACGACGCGACGACGCTGGCCGCGCTCTTCCGGGGGCTCGTGCGCTGGCGCGTGCGCCCGTACTACCTGCTCCAGATGGACCCCGTGCGCGGCACGGCGCACCTGCGCACGCCGCTCGCGGCCGGCATCTCCCTCATGGAGCAGCTCCAGGGACGGCTCACCGGCATCGCGCTGCCGAAGCTGATCGTCGACACCCCGGGCGGGATGGGCAAGGTGCCCGTCGGCCCCGACTA
The DNA here is from genome assembly GCF_028553905.1 of Sorangium sp. So ce836. Lineage (NCBI taxonomy): Bacteria > Pseudomonadati > Myxococcota > Polyangiales > Polyangiaceae > Sorangium > Sorangium sp. So ce836. Next base: position 11,695,679 of record NZ_CP102233.1, read on the forward strand.
CGTCGTCGATCGCCGGCCCGGGCGCACCGTGCTCCGCACCCACCGCGGCGTCGAGGTCGAGTACGTCGACCCCCCGCCGCAGCCCGACGGCTGAGCCGCCCGCTCAGCGGCCCGGGCCGCGCGAGAGCGGCTTCGCGATCCGGAACGACAGGTTCAGGGCCCGCGTGACCCCGAAGAAGCGGGTGCGCGACGCGCTCCTGCACTGCTGCGAGTCCGCGGCCCAGCTCCCCGAGCGGGCGATGCGCCACGGCGGCGCGTCGCTGCCGGCGTCGGCGGTCGACTCGATCTCGCGCGACGTCTCCGCCCACGATTTCTCGCCGTTCACGTCGGCGACCCACTCGCGCACGCCGCCCGCCATGTCACGCACGCCGTAGGGCGAGGTGTCGATGGGGAACGTCCCGACCGGCTCCGGCTGCGCGAGGAAAGGCCGCGACGAGCGCATCAGGCAGAACGTGGGATCGAAATGATCCCCCCACGGGTAGAACCGGCCGTCGGTCCCGCGCGCCGCCTTCTCCCACTCGAGCTCGGTGGGGAGCCGGACCTCGATCCCGTCGCGCTCGCTCCGGAAGCGGCAGTAGGCCACGGCGTCGAACCAGTCGATGAGGATGACGGGCAGGTTCCAGAGGTGCCCCTCCTCGGCCGGGAACCGCTTCTGCGCGTCGCCCTCGACCACGGTGGGCAGCGGCTCCCACCCGCCGCCGCTGGCCGGCCGCGCGACGTAGCCCTCGGAGCCGCGCGTCCCGTGCGGCGCGCGCTTGAGCGCGAGATCGAGATCGCGCGTCTCGAGCTCGTTCAAGAACTCGCAGTACTCGCGGAAGGTGACGGGGAACTTCGCGATCGCGACGTCGGGGACGTGGAGCTCGGCGCGGCGGAGCGGATCGTAGGCCTGCGCGTCGCCGCCGGCGATGAACGTCCCGCCGGGGATGTAGACGAACCCCTCGCCGATCTCCGCGTCGGTGTAGAGGTTCACCTCGACGCGGTGGTGGGTGCCCCGCTTGAGCAGCAGCGGGTAGCGCACGTCCCGGTAGCCGGCGCGCTTCAGGACGAAGAGGTAGCTGCCCGGCTTGAGGTGCACCTCGCGGAGCGGGGTGCGGCCGAGGGCGCGCTCGTCGCTCGCCACGAGGATGCGGTCCTTCTCGACGTACCGGTACGCGAGGACGCTGGCGCCCGGCGGCGACGAGTCGACCGAGAGGACCGCGTCGGCGGTGAGCAGCGCGGCGTAGCGGCCCACGTCGAACTCCGCGACGAGCGCCTCGTGGTAGATGCGCGCCGCGTGCTGGTGCTCCTGGTCCGCCCGCACCGCGCGCGACCAGTAGAGGTCCGCGAGCCCGGCGCGCGCCTCGACCAGGTCCGGATCGTACGCCAGCGCCTTCGTGTAGAGATCGATCGCCTCGGCCGCGGCGCGCGCCTGCTCGCGCTCGACCCCGGCCGCCCTGTCCTCGAGCTGCCAGCCGGCCCGCTTGCGCTCGATCGGCTCGTACTCCTTCACGTCCTTGAGCAGCCGCCGCGCCTCCTCGACGAGCCGCTCGCGCTCGCCGTCGAGCCGCCGGTCGCGCTCGAGCGGGGCCTTGGCGAGCTCGCAGAGCTTGATCGCCTCCTCGCGGCGGCGCATCCGCTCCTTGGCGCCCTCGAGGAACGCCTCGGCCTCCGCCGCGACGCGGTCGGCGGTCGGCGGCCGCTGATCGGGATCCTTCGCGAGCATCGCCAGGCAGAGGTCCTCGAGCAGGAGCGGGCAGCTCGGCGAGATCGAGCGCGGCGGCTTGGGGTCGCGCGTCTGCGTGGCGAGGATCACAGCGAGCACGGTCGGCGCGTCGAACGGGTGCTCGCCGGTGAGGATCTCGTAGAGCACCACGCCGAGCGCGAAGATGTCCGCGCGGTGATCGATCCGCTTCTGATCCCCGCGGATCTGCTCCGGCGCGATGTACCCGGGCGTGCCCGAGAGCGCGCTCGCGACCGCCTCGTGCCGCTTCCGGCCGAAGTCCTGCCCGCCCGGGTCGATGCTGATCGGCTCGCTCACCTCCGCCCTCGAGAGCAGCTTCGCGTTGCCCCAGTCGCCGAGGTACACCTCGCCGTAGTCGCCGAGCAGCACGTTCTCCGGCTTGATGTCGCGGTGCGCGACGCCTCGCCGGTGCGCGTAGGCGAGCGCCCGCGAGATCTGCACGAACGCGCCGATGAGCCGGACGAGCGGCCACTGCTTGCGGAGCTCGGGGTTCGTCAGCACGTTTTGCAGGCTCTGCCGCTTGACGACCCGCATCGAGTAGTAGGGCTGGCCGTTCGGCAGCGTGCCCAGGTCGTAGACCGGGATGATGTTCGGGTGCTCGAGCTGGGCCGTGATGCGCGCCTCGGTCAGGAAGCGGTTGCCCACCGCGGAGTCCGCCTCGGCCCCGGGCTTCAGCGTCTTCAGCGCCACCACGCGCCCGATCTCCCGGTCGCGCGCCTTCACCACCTTCCCGGCGCCCCCGGCCCCGAGCGCCTCGCCGACCTCGTAGCGGCTGCCGCCGGCGTTCACGGCGCGCGTGGCGGAGGTCGCGAGCGTCGGGAAATCGGCCACCACCTCCTCTCCGGGCAGATCGATCTCCCGCTGCGTGTCGAAGCGCAGCGCGTCCGGATCCTCGAACTGCGGCGCGAGGGCGCGCGCGGCCGACGGGCTGCGCCCCTCCTGCGCGAGCAGCTCCGGCAGCGTTGCCAGCTGCTCCGGCGTGAGGATCCCCTCGAAGAGCTCCTGGGGCGTCGACGCGCCGCCGAGGGTCCATCGGCAGGCCATGTCCCAAAGGGCGTTGGGCTCGATGAGCCCTCGCGCCACGGCGGCGACGGCCAGGGCACGAGCCTCGCGAGTCTGAGCGAGCTTCACTCGAGCGACCTCTCGTCCGAAACGATCTCACCGCGCGACGCGAGGCGGAAGGCCACGCTGGGACCGCTGAGCGCAAGGCGGCGCGCGCCGCGAGGGCGCAGCGCTCCCGCGGCGGATGCAGGGCTGCCGGTGCCGCCGCTCGGTGCGCGTCCCACGAGGCGGCGCACGTCAGCCGCCGTGGCAGGCGACCGCTCTGCTGCCACGCCGGCCCGAGCTGCCCCGTTGGAAGTCGCGACGCGGCAGGGCCGGAGCGGCGAAGGCCGCCCGCGCGCCCCGGTCCTCACAGACTCTATGTGTCGGAAATTCCTGCATTTACCAGCGATAAATGGGCGCTGCCCAGGTTACGTGGTGTCCCCTCGCCTGTGCAAGAGAGTAGGGCGGATGGCGTCCGGGCCCGGTCATTTTTCGTCGCATGTCCCGCGCGTCTCCGCGGTTCGCGCCTCGTGCCCCGCCCCTCGCCGCCCCTCGCGTGCTTGCCGCCGGCTCGCGCCTCCCGCACGTCGGGCACATTTCCGACGACCTCGCCCATTGTCGTCGTTGTCGTACCAGCGGGTGGGCCCGTCCCCCGCGGCGCCGTCCGCCGCCGCGGTCGCGCCGCTCCGCCGCTCCGCACTCATGCCCGCCCGCCGCCGCGCTGGCCCGCTGTCGCGCGACGGTGTTTCGATCCCCGGGGGGAGCCGTGGTAGGGCGCGGCATGGCTGATTCGGCGGCCCTGGGGCGTCCGGCGCTCGCTCGTCTCGACGAGATGAACCGCCGCGCGCTCGAGGGGGGCGGGAGCGATCGCGTCGCCAAGCAGCACGAGGCCGGCAAGCTCTCCGCGCGGGAACGCATCGACCTGCTCCTCGATCCGGGATCGTTCGTCGAGATCGACCGGTTCGTGGTCCACCGGTGCGCCGACTTCGGCATGGACGAGCGGAAGGTCCTCGGCGACGGCGTCGTGACCGGCTGGGGCCTGGTCGACGGGCGCAAGGTCGTGGTGTTCGCGCAGGACTTCACGGTCTTCGACGGCTCGCTCTCCGGCGCGTACGCCTCGAAGATCTGCAAGGTGATGGACCTCGCGATGAAGGTGGGCGCCCCCGTCATCGCGCTGAACGACTCGGGCGGCGCGCGGGTTCAGGAGGGGCTCGAGTCGCTCGCCGGGTACGCCGACATCTTCCTCCGCAACACGCTCGCGAGCGGGGTCGTCCCCCAGATCAGCGCGATCCTCGGGCCGTGCGCCGGCGGCGCCGTCTACTCGCCCGCCATCACCGACCTCATCCTGATGACCGAGCGGACGAGCACCATGTTCGTCAACGGCCCCGAGATCATCAAGGCGGTGACCAACGAGGACGTCACCGCGGAAGACCTCGGCGGCGCCGCCGCCCACGCCGCCAGGAGCGGCCTATGCCACCTCACCGCTCCCGACGACCGGGCGGCGCTCGCGCAGGTCCGCGAGCTGCTCTCGTTCCTGCCCTCGAACAACACCGAGGCTCCGCCGCGCCGCGCCGCGATCGATCCCGTCGACCGGGAGGTGCCGGAGCTCGACACGATGATCCCGATCGAGCCGCCCGGGCCGTACGACGTCAGGCGGCTCGTGCGCGCCGTGATCGACGACGGCCGCTTCCTCGAGATCCACGCGCGCTATGCGCAGAACATCGTGGTCGGGCTCGCCCGGATCGGGGGCGCGCCCGTCGGGGTGGTCGCGAACCAGCCCCAGGTGCTCGCCGGCTGCCTGGACATCAAGGCCAGCATCAAGGCGGCGCGCTTCGTCCGGTTCTGCGACTGCTTCAATGTCCCGCTCGTCACGCTCGTGGACGTCCCCGGCTTCCTCCCGGGGCTCGACCAGGAATATGGGGGGATCATCGCGCATGGAGCGAAGCTGCTCTATGCGTTCGCCGAGGCCACGGTGCCCAAGATCACGGTGATCGCGCGCAAGGCCTACGGCGGCGCCTACGACGTGATGGCGTCCAAGCACATCCGGGCCGATTACAACCTCGCCTTCCCGACGGCCGAGATCGCGCTCATGGGCCCCGAGGGCGCGGTGAACATCGTCTACGGCAGGGAGATCCAGCAGGCGGCGGACCCGGCCGCCGCCCGCGCACGCTTCGTCGAGGACTACAAGACGAACGTCGCGAGCCCGTACAAGGCGGCCGAGCTCGGCTTCATAGACGAGGTGATCTACCCTCGGATGCTCCGCATTCGGCTGGCGCGGGCCCTCGACCTCCTGCGCGACAAGCGGGACAAGAACCCAGCGAAGAAACACGGAAACATCCCGCTTTAGTAGAATTTTGGGGCGACGGGGAGCCCCACGAGAGCCCGGCTCAGCGAGAGATCGGCCTGCAAAACCGCTTAGAACGCCTTGGAAGGAGGGAGCCGGATCGAGCGACGCCGTTGCGCGGCCGATCCCAAGCGTGTAAAAACAACTTGCGTGGCTGTTTTTCTTTGCTCTCCACGCGCGATGCTTCTCTCTGACCAACGATCTGCACAAGCGCACCCGGGGGCCGGTTGCAGGAGGACGGGTGGTTTGGCGGGCATACCGAGCGTTGGGGGGTCGCCGAGTATACGAATGAGGGGTCGGCTGGGTTCTGTGGAGGTATTGAGCATGAAATCTTGGGTATTCGCTGCGTTTTTGATTTCCGGTTGCGCCCTCGTGGCGTGCGGTGACGACAACACCGACCCGCCGAACACCGGCACCACCACCAGCAGCAGCAACGGGAGCGGCGGCTCCGGCACCAGCGGCGGCAACGGCGGCAACGGCGGCGAGGCCGGCGGCGGCGGTTCGGGCGGCGATGGAGGCGCGGGCGCCGCGAGCTCTTCCTCGACAGGGATCCCGACGTGTGATGACACGACGGACGAGTGCGGCCGCAGCGACAATTCGGGCTGCTACAAGTGCGCCACGGATGGGCCGTGCAAAGAGGCCCTCGACAGCTGCGTGAGCGACAGAGAACAAGGCGGTTGTTTGAAGCTCGCGCAGTGTGTCGATAAGTGCAGCGACGAGGCAGAGCCGGAGACGTGCATCGAGGGGTGCCGGACGGATCACGCGAACGGCGTGGAGGCCTTCGACGCCCTGATCCAATGCACGATCTGCCAGGAGTGCGCCGATAGCTGCGGAGCATCCGAAGAGCCGCTGTGCGCGATGTGAGGCGCTGACCAGCAGCAGGTCATCTCCGAAGGGGGCGTCCGATGGCCGCCCCCTTCGGCCTTTTGTACGGCCGCCGGCACGGCGGGCGTCGCCCGGGCTCTGCAGCCTGCGTGGAATCTGCTGTGGCTGCATTCGCGAGACAGGCGCGCTCGGCGCGGGGCTCGCCTGGGCCGGACGGGACCATGCGGCGCGGGGGGCGGGGCGCGAGGCAGCACGGCAGGCGACGGCGGCAGGATGCCGGGGGGGACGAGAGGACGGGGGCGGTCGGAGGCCGCGCAAGAGCCGGCCGCTCGCGGCTGGGAATACCCGTCCGGGGTTGGGGCGGGGGCGCCCGTCCGGGGTTGGGGCGGGGGCGCCCGTCCGGGGTTGGGGCGGGGGCGCCCGTCCGGGGTTGGGGCGGCCCGTCCCAGGTTGGGGCCCCGCCGTCCGGGGTTGGGGCGCCCGTCCCAGATTGGGGCCTCGCCGTCCCAGGTCGGGGCGCCGCCATCCGGGGTTGGGGCGCCCGTCCCAGGTTGGGGCCCCGCCGTCCCAGTTGCGGGGCGCCCGTCCGGGGTTGGGGCCCCGCCGTCCCGGGTTGGGGCGCCCGTCCCAGGTTGGGGCCCCGTCCCAGGTTGGGGCCCCGTCCCAGGTTGGGGCCCCGTCCCAGGTTGGGGCCCCGTCCCAGGTTGGGGCCCCGTCCCAGGTTGGGGCCCCGTCCCAGGTTGGGGCCCCGCCGTCCCGGGTTGGGGCCCCGTCCCAGGTTGGGGCCCCGTCCCAGGTTGGGGCCCCCGTTCCACCGCCGCCGGCGCCTCAGCCGGCGCCGCTACGCGGTCCGGCGCCCCCCGGCCAGGGCTGGTCCGGCCCCAGGCGCCGCCGCGCCCCGGGGCCGGCAGCAGCCGCCGCCGCGCCTCGGGGCGTCGCCGCGGATACGCGAGGTAGCTCACGTGCTGGCGGCCGGACCACCTCGGCGACCTGCGACCCCCCGACGCCCTCAATCGCGCAGCGCGCGCCGGGTTGCGCCTTCATGGCTCGGGCAACCCGTGGTAACGCTTGGCGGCGCCGCCGATGTGCGGCATCCGACATGGGAAAGAACCTTCTCGTCATCAATGTGGACATCCGCGAGACACGCGTCGCGCTGATCGAAAATGGGATCATCGCTGAGCTGCATCTCGAGCGGGAGAGCTCCAAGGGGACGCTCGGAAACATCTACCTCGGCAAGGTCAGCCGCGTATTGCCCGGGATGCAGGCCGCGTTCATCGACGTGGGGCTCGAGCGAGCCGCCTTCCTGCACGTCGAGGACCTCATCCGGCCCGACGACTTCGAGGCATACCTGGCTGGGCACCGCCGTCCTGCCGAAGAGGAGCGCGCCTCCTCCCGAGGCCGCGCCGCGCGCGCCAGCGAGGCGCCCGGGCCTGAAGAAAGCGAGGTTCACGAGCTATCCGGCGCAGAGGAGGCCGCGCCCGAGGGCCCCGACGCGGCAGCCGAACACCACGAGCCCCACGAAGGGGCGGATTTCGGGGCCGATGAAGGGTTCGAGGCCGAGAGCCCGCTCGAGGCGGACAGCCCGCTCGACGAAACGAGCGACGTGCCGATCGAGCTGCCCACGGCGCTCGACGTGCTCGGAAGCCCCTCCGGCCAGGCGTTCGCCGGCGTGGGCTCGATGGTGACCCTCGACGAGGCCGACGACGAGCCGGTGCCGGGGCTCGACGGCGGACACGAGCACGACGGCGCGGACGACGACGACGAGGAGCTGGTCGCGGCAGGCAGCGGCAGCGACGTCGACGAGGCCGGTCCGGAGGAGTCAGGACCCGACGACGCTGGGCCGGAGGAAGCCGAGGCCGAGGACGACGACGAGCTCGACACGCCCGCCTACGACGTCGAGCCGGCCTCGCCGCCGCCGGAGGACGCCGCCGACGTGTGGAGCGCGGCCGAGGAGCGCCAAGAGGCGACGAGCGACGCCGCGGATCGCGGGGAGACGGAAGCCGCCGCAGAGACCGCGTCCGCGGAGCCCGCTGCGCGCGCCTCCGGCGAGTGGCCGTCCGGGCAGGAGGCGGGCGCGTCGCCAGCCGCCGAGGGCGCCGTCGCGAAAGCAGCGCCCGAAGCGCCGGGCGACGAGGTGCCGCCGGCAGCGCGGGCGCGCAACGGGCGCGCACGCGGGCGGCGCGAGGCGCGCGTGCGCCGCTCGGGACGAACGCGCGACCGGCGCGCCAACCTCGAGGGGAGCAGCGCCGCGCCCGAGGGGGCCGTCGCCACGGAAGCGCGCGAGGCGCCCCGCGAGGGACGCGAAACCCGCGAGGGACGCGAAACCCGCGAGGGCCGCGAAACCCGCGAGGGACGCGAACCCCGCGAGGGACGCGAACCCCGCGAGGGCCGTGAACCCCGCGACCGGGGCGGACGTGGACAGCAGGGCGGACGCGACGGACGCGATCGCGAGCAGCGCGGGCGCGGCGAGCAGCGGACGCGAGAGCGCGGGCGCGAGCAGGCGCGGGACGGCAAGGGCAAGAGCGCCGCGCGCGGCCAGCAGAGCGCGCGCAGCTGGCAGAACGAGCCGCCGCGCATCTCGAAATCGACCCCCATCCGCGAGGTCGTCCGCGAAGGGCAGGAGGTCATCGTCCAGGTCTCGAAGGAGCCCATCGGGACGAAGGGCGCCAGGGTCACGAGCCACATCTCCCTCCCCGGCCGCTACGTCGTGTACCTGCCGACGGTCGATCACATCGGGATCTCCAAGCGCATCGGCTCGGAGAAAGAACGCTCCCGGCTGCGCGACGCCATCGAGGCGATGAAGCCGCCGCAGGGTGGGCTCATCGTGCGCACGCTCGCCGAGGGCCTCACGAAGAAGCAGCTCAAGGCCGACGTCGGCTACCTCGTGCGCCTCTGGGGCGAGGTGGCGAAGAAGCGCGAGAGCGGCGTGAGGGCGCCGGCGGTGCTCTACACCGAGCTCGACCTCGTGCTGAAGACCGCCCGCGACCTCTTCACCGACGACATCGAGAAGATCGTGATCGACGACCGCGAGGAGTACATCCGGCTGCGGCGCTTCGTCGAGATGTTCATGCCCGAGCGCGCCGACGCGGTGGAGCTCTACGAGGGGGCCGAGCCGATCTTCGACGCGTACGGCATCGAGGACGAGATCCAGCGCGCGCTGTCGCGGAAGGTCCCGCTCCCGTCGGGCGGGCACCTGATCATCGATCAGGCCGAGGCGCTCACCGCGATCGACGTGAACACCGGGCGGTTCGTCGGCAAGGGGTCGAAGGACCTCGAGGAGACGATCCTGACCACGAACATGGAGGCGGTCGAGGAGATCGCCTATCAGCTCAGGTTCCGCAACATCGGCGGGCTGATCATCCTCGACCTCATCGACATGGAGCGCGCCCAGAACCGCGAGAAGGTGCGCCGCCGCCTCGAGGAGCTGCTCGCCAAGGACAAGGCGAAGACCACGCTGAACCGGATCTCCGATCTCGGCCTCATCGAGATGACCCGGAAGCGGACGCGCGAGAGCCTCGGGCGCACCATCCTCGAGCCGTGCTTCTACTGCGACGGGACGGGCCAGCTGCAATCGAAGCAGACCGTCGCGTACGAGATCCTGCGGCAGATCCGGCGCGAGCGGATGAACCTGCCCGGCTACTCGGTCGTGGTGAACGCGCATCCGGCCGTGATCGACCTCCTGAAGAACGACGAGCGCATCGCCGTGCAGGAGGCGGAGCGGCTGTTCCAGCGCCGGATCGATCTCGTGCCCCGAAAGGAGTACCACCTCGAGCAGTTCGATCTGCAAGGCAGGTAAGGCGCCATGGCGGACGATCAGGGTTCTCCGGAGAGCATCGACGCGAAGACGGGACGCAGGGAAGAGCGCGTCACCATCAACAAGGAGTTCGAGTCCTATGACGCGTTCATCAACGAGTACGTGACGAACATCTCGCGCACCGGCGTGTTCGTGCGGTCGAAGACGCCGCTCGCCGTCGGGACGAAGGTGAACCTGCGGTTCACCGTGATCATGGACGACATCGAGACGATCGAGGGCGTCGGCGAGGTCGTGCGCGTGCACGACGATCCGCAGGGGATGGGGGTCGTCTTCACCGAGCTGTCGAGCTACTCGCAGGGGCTCATCGACAAGCTCCTGACGAGCCAGGGGCACCGCGCCTCGAAGGAATAGGCAGAGGGGCTGCGGCGATGTTCACCGGGCTTATCGAGACGATCGGGGTCCTCCGCCGCCGGAGCGGCGGCGCCGTGGCCCGCGCCCTCATCGAGGCGAGCCTCGGGCCGCTGACGCTCGGCGAGTCGGTGAGCGTGAACGGCGCCTGCCTCACCGTCGATCGCATCGCGCCCGGCGGGTTCGAGTGCGACATGTCCTCCGAGACCCTCGCCCGCACCACGCTCGGCGCGCTCTCGGTCGGCGCGCGCGTCCACCTCGAGCGGGCGACGCCGCTCGGCGCCCGCATGGGCGGGCACGTGGTGCTGGGCCACGTCGACGGGCTCGGCCGCGTCGTCGAGCAATCGCGCGCCGGCGACGCGCTCCGCATGCGGGTGAGCGCGCCGACCGATCTCGCGCCATTCCTCGCTCCCAAGGGCTCGATCGCCGTCGACGGCGCGAGCCTCACGCTCAACGCCGTGTCCGCGCCGGGCTCCGCGGAGACGTGGTTCGATGTGATGCTGGTGCCGCACACCATCGGCCGGACTCTCCTCGGCGAGCTCCGCTCGGGCGCGGCCGTCAACCTTGAAGTTGACGTGCTCGCGCGCTACGTGGCGCGGACGCTCCAGGTCGCGTCGATCGCCGGCTTGCAGAGCCTCTCGAGCAGGGACGCGCGCGACGGCGATGCCTCTGCCGAGCGCGACGAAGAGCGTGGAAATACGGGAGAGAATGCGGATCACGACGAACGACTCCTCGCAAAGCTGCGCGCGGGGGGATTCTGGTGAGGCCCTGTCAGCCTCGAGCGGCAAGCTCGGCCACGACATGACCTCCGGGGGTCCGATGCCTCACCGGCTGACCATCGACAAGGCGGTCCTCGACCGCGTGAACACCGCGCTGGACCACATCCGCTCCAGCAAGATGGTGATCCTGGTCGACGACGAGGACCGAGAGAACGAGGGCGACCTCTGCATGGCGGCGGAGGCGGTGACCCCCGAGGCGATCAACTTCATGGCGATGCACGGGCGCGGCCTCATCTGCCTCGCCCTCGACGAGGAGCAGGTCGCGCGCCTCGAGCTGCCGATGATGTCGGCGCCCGGGCGCAACGGGCCGCCGCTCGGCACCGCCTTCACCGTGAGCATCGAGGCGCGCACCGGGGTGACGACCGGGATCAGCGCCGCCGATCGGGCGCACACGATCCGGGTCGCGAGCGCGCGCGACGCGAAACCCGAGGATCTCGTCACGCCGGGGCACGTGTTCCCGCTGAAGGCGCGCCGCGGGGGCGTGCTCGTGCGGACGGGCCAGACCGAGGGGTCCGTGGATCTCGCGCGGCTCGCCGGGCTGCGGCCGGCGGGCGTGATCTGCGAGATCATGAACGACGACGGCAGCATGGCCCGCATGCCGGACCTCGAGGTGTTCGCCGCGAAGCACGGCCTCCTGATCGTGACGGTCGCGGACCTCATCCAGTACCGGCTCCAGACGGAGCGCCTGGTCCGCCGCGTGAGCGACCGGACGCTGCGGCTCGACCTCACGGGCACGGAGTGGACCGCGTACGTCTACGAGGTGATCAACGAGCAGCGGCAGTTCCTCGCCCTCACGAAGGGCGTGGTCGCGACGCAGGAGCCCATCCTCTGCCGCGTGCACTCCGGCTCGACCATCGCGGACCTCTTCAGCTCGACGCCCTTCGACGGCGGCTCGAACCTGCGCGAGGCGCTGCTCGCGATCGAGGGCGCCGGCGTCGGGGTGGTCGTCTACATCCCGTCGCGCGGGGACCTGGGCCGCGAGCTGGAGCAGCTGAAGGGCCCCGGCCCCGACGAGAGCGCCCCCGTCGTGCGGACGCAGCAGCCGTCGACGCTGCGGGAGTTCGGCCTCGGCGCGCAGGTCCTGGCGGACCTCGGGGTGCACCAGATCCGGCTCCTCACGAACAGCCAGCCGAAGATCGTCGGGATCACCGGGTTCGGGCTCACCGTGACCGAGCGGGTGCCGCTCGTGTCGATGAAGGGCGAAGCCTGACGCGCGAGGTGCGCTGGCGCGCCGGGTCGCGCGGAGAGCAAGGGCGCTCGGACGAGGATCGCGAGCGCGAAGGCCGCGCACCCAGCGCGGCGAGAGAGAGGAACGGCGGATGGCAGATCAAGCGGTCGGGCAGGCACAGGCGAGGGTGATCGAAGGCAACCTGGTGGTCCCGCCGGGGGCGCGCTTCGCGGTGGTGGCGAGCCGCTTCAACCACTTCATCGTCGACCGCCTGGTCGAGGGCGCGCTCGACGCCATCGCGCGACACGGCGGCGCGCTCGAGCGGACCTCCATCGTGCGCGTCCCGGGCGCGTGGGAGATGCCCACCATCGTGGGGCGGCTCGCGCACAAGAAGAGCGTCGACGCGATCATCACCCTGGGCGCCGTCATCCGGGGCTCGACGCCGCATTTCGACTACGTGGCGGCCGAGGTCACGAAGGGGATCGCGACGGTGTCGCTCCAGACCGGGGTGCCGGTCACGTTCGGAGTCCTCACGACCGACTCGATCGAGCAGGCGATCGAGCGCGCCGGCACGAAGCATGGCAATAAGGGGTGGGAGGCCGCGGTCAGCGCGATCGAGATGCTCTCGCTCGGCGCGTCGCTGGACGCCGCCGGCCTGTAGACGAAGGTTCTGAGCGATGGGTGCGCGTTCGACAGGCCGCGAGGCGGCCTTGCAGATGCTGTTCGCGTTGGAGGCCGGCGGGAACCCGGCGTCCCGCGTGGTCGCGACCTTCTGGCGCGAGACGCCGGGGGATCCAGAGGGGCGCGCCTACGCGGACGAGGTGGTGCACGGCGTCGCCAAGGACCTCGCGGCCGTGGACGAGGCGATCCGCAAGGCGAGCACGAATTGGCGCCTCGAGCGGATGGCGCGGGTCGACCGCAACGTGCTCCGGCTCGGCGCGTGGGAGCTCATGAAGCACCCGGAGGTGCCCCGCGCGGTCATCCTCGACGAGGCGGTCGAGCTCGCGAAGCGCTACGGCAGCGAGGAGAGCGGCGCCTTCGTGAACGGCGTGCTCGACCGGGTTGCCGAGAACCTCGGCCGCATCGACCGGGATCGCTGAGCGCCGCGGCCAGCTGGGCGCCGCGGCCAGCTGAGCGCCGCGGCCCGCTGAGCGCCGCGGCGACGGCCGCTCACCACTTCAGCCACGCGACCGTCACGCCGTCGCCGCCCTCGCTGGGGCCGCCCGGGCGGATGCGCGCCACGTAGGGGCTCCCGCGCAGCGCCTCGCGGACGGCGTCGCGCAGGGCGCCCGTGCCGTGCCCGTGGACGAAGAACGTGACCCGGCGGCCCGCGCCGAGCGAGCGGTCGAGGAACTGCTCGGCCATCGCGACCGCCTCGTGCGCGCGCAGGCCGCGGAGATCCACGGTGTTGTCCGCCGTCTGGATCGGCACGTCGGGGTCCGCCGCCGCGTCCAGGTCGACGCGGCGCTGCGGCGGCGCCGGGGCCGCCGGCGGCGCGCCGGCGCCGCGCAGCTCGGCGATCGAGGTCGTGAGCTTGAGCGCGCCGGCGGCGACCCGCAGCTGGCCGCCCGAGAGGACCTCGACCACCTCGGCCTCGGCCCGCAGGCGGGGCACGTAGACGCGCGCGCCGACGCGGATGGCCGCCGGATCGACCGCCGGCCGCGCCGGCGGCTCGTCCTTCGGGCGGAGCTCGAGCTCGCCGCCGATCGACGTCTTCTGCCCCACCGCATCCATGGCGCGCGCGGCCGCCCGCAGGTCCTCCTCGGTGGGCTTGCCGCGCAGCCGCGACTGCGCCGCCTTGAGGTCCTCGCGCGCGCGCCGCAGGCTGGCGAGCAGCGCCTCCCCCTCCCGCGTGAGCACGCCGCGCTCCTTGTCCCGGAGCCGCTCGATCTCGCTCTCCAGCTCGCGCCGCTTCGCCCGCGAGGCGGCCGCCTCGCGCTCGGCGTCCTCGCGCGCGAGCTCGAGCGCGCGGCGCTCGGCGGCGAGCTTCTCGACCATCTGCTCGAAGGTGACCGCCTCCTTCGTGAGGAAGCGCTCGGCCCGCTCGAGCACGGTGCCCGGGATGCCGAACCGACGCGCGACGGCGAGCGCGCTCGAGGCGCCGGGCACGCCGACGACGAGCCGGAAGGTCGGGCTCATGGTGGCGAGATCGAAGCCGACCGAGGCGTTCTCGAAGCGCTGATCGCCGAGCGCGAGCGCCTTGAGGCCCTCGTAGTGCGTGGTGCAGACGACGGTGCCGCCGCGCGCGCAGAGCGAGTCGAGCACGGCCGCGGCGAGCGCCTCGCCCTCGCGCGGATCGGTGCCGCCGGCGAGCTCGTCGAGCAGGACGAGCGCGCCGGGGCGCGTCTCGCCGAGGATGCGCCCGAGGTTCTTCACGTGGGCGCTGAAGGTCGACAGGTTCTTGTGGAGGTTCTGGTCGTCGCCGACGTCGGTCAGCACGACGTCGAAGAGCGCGACCCGCGAGCCCTCCCGCGCCGCGACCGGCAGGCCCGCGCGGATCATCAGGGCCGCGAGGCCGAGCGTCTTCAGGGCCACCGTCTTGCCGCCGGCGTTCGGCCCGGAGACGATCATCGCGCGGCCCGCGCTCATCGAGAGATCGCTCGGGACCACCTTCACGCCGTCGAGCGCGAGGAGCGGATGGCGGCCGCCGACGAGCTCGATGGAGGTCGGGCGCGCCGCGGCCTCGGAGGCGCCGCGATCCACGGCGAAGGCGCCCTCGGGGACCTCCGGGAAGGTGAGGTCGAGGTCCTTCGCGAGCCGCGCGGCGGCGGCGCGCACGTCGGCGTGGGCCAGCGCGCGGGCGGCGGCCGCGACGCTCTCGATGTCCTCGGCCACGCGGGCGGTGAGCGCCGCGTAGATCGCCTGCTCCTCGCGCGCGACCTCGGCGTCGACCATCTTCATCCGGTTGCCGGTCTCGACGAGCACCCGGGGCTCGACGAACACGGTGGCGCCGCTCGCGCTGGTCGCGTGGACGATGCCGGGGAAGCGCTCGTGCGCGTCGGACCGCACCGGGAGCACGTAGCGCCCGTCGCGCTCGGTCCAGTAGCGGTCCTGGAGGATGTCCTCGTGCTTGTTGATCAGGTCCTCGAGGCGGCGGACGAGCCGATCGCGCACCGCGCGCCGCTCCGCGCGCAGCGCCTCCAGGCGGGGCGAGGCGCGATCCGAGAGCGTGCCGTCCGGATCGAAGGCCGACGCGAGCTCGCGCGCCACGGCGTCGAGCTCCGGGTTCGTCGCGCACGCCGCGTAGAGCGCGGGCGCGATCTGGCGCCGGCCCTGCAGGTACTGCCGCGCGGTCCGGGCGGCCTCGAGCAGGCCGAGCACGGCGCGGAGCTCCTCGTTGGCGAGCGACGCGCCGATGCGCGCCCGGTCGAGCGCGTCCTCGAGCTCCGCGACGTCGCGCGCCGGCACCGGCTCCCCGGTCCGGGCGAGCTCGACCGCCTCGCGCACCTCCGCGAGCACCGTCATCGCCTCGGCGCGCGTCGACGCGAACGGCAGGGCCCGCGCGAGCCGCTTGCCGGCGCGCGACGCGCAGCGCTCCGCGAGCGCCTCGAGGATGCGGTCCCACTCCAGATCGGCGCGGGTCTTGGTCGGACAGGGATCTGCGAAGGGCCCTTCGGGGTTGTATTCCATCACGCTTCGGTCGGATCGCGGGCCACGCCGCCGGCCCCGCTCGGCATCGGGTTCTGCTCCTTCTCGAGGTAGCGGAAGATGGTGCGCGGGTCGACGCCGAGGTCGCGGGCGGTCTGCGTGCGGTTGCCGTTGTTGCGCTCGAGCGCCTCCAGCACGTACCGCCGCTGGAACTCCTCCTTGGCCTTCTCGAGCGGCATGATCGCCGTCTCGGCGCCGGGGCCGAGATCGAGATCCTCCACCGCGAGGAGCGCCTGATCGCAGAGGACCAGCGCCTTCTTGATGC
This sequence comes from Sorangium sp. So ce836, assembly GCF_028553905.1. Lineage (NCBI taxonomy): Bacteria > Pseudomonadati > Myxococcota > Polyangiales > Polyangiaceae > Sorangium > Sorangium sp. So ce836. Next base: position 11,711,634 of record NZ_CP102233.1, read on the forward strand.
GGTTCTCGAGCTGCCGGATGTTGCCCGGCCAGGAGTACTTCTTGATCGCGGCGAGGGCGGCCGGGCTGAAGCCGCGCACGGGGCTGCCGAGCTCGTCCGCGTACTTCGAGAGCAGGACCTTGGCGATGATCAGCACGTCGTCGCCCCGCTCGCGCAGCGGCGGGAGCCACAGGTTCACGACGTTGAGCCGGTAGTAGAGATCCTCCCGGAAGTTGCCGGCGCGGATCTCGTCCTCGAGGTTGCGGTTCGTGGCGGCGACGATGCGGATGTCGACCTTCTCGGGCTTCGAGTCGCCGACGCGGAAGACCACCCGCTCCTGGAGGGCGCGGAGGAGCTTCACCTGGAGGTTCAGCGGGAGCTCGCCGATCTCGTCGAGGAACAGCGTGCCCTTGTCGGCGACCTGGAACTTGCCCGGGCGGCTGGCGATGGCGCCGGTGAAGGCGCCCTTCACGTGGCCGAAGAGCTCGCTCTCGATGAGGTTCTCGGGGATCGCGCCGCAGTTGATGGTGACGAAGGGGCCGCCCTCGCGCGGGCTGCGCCGGTGCAGCTCCCTCGCGATGAGCTCCTTCCCGGTCCCCGTCTCCCCCGTGATGAGCACGCTGATGTCGGTCGCCGCGACCTTCTGCAGCTTGCGGAACACCTCGAGCATCGACGGGCAGGCGCCGATGATCTCGCCGAACTTCTTGTCGTGCAGCTCGGCGACGAGCTTGGCCTTGTCGGCCCGGAGGGCGTTCAGGAGCATCGCGTTCTGGAGGATGAGCGAGGCCTGGGACGCGAAGATGCTGAGCAGGTCGAGCTGGGCGCGATCGAAGAGGTGCTTGATCTTGTCGTTGCCGACGTAGAGCGCGCCGATGATCTGGCCCTGCGACAGGAGCGGCGCGCACATCACGCTGGAGAGCTTCATCGCGATGACGCTGTCGCTCCGGCCGAACTGCGTGTCGGCGAGCGCGTCGGAGACGATCACGGGGCGGCCCGAGGAGATGACCTGCCGCACGATGCTGTCCGAGATCCCCCCGGCGGCGTCGGTGATGGCCTCCTTGCGGATGTTGCGCGACGCGCGCACCGCGAGCTTGCGGTCGCCGGCCGTGGCCGCGGCCGGGGCGCCGCCGCGGACCGCCGTGTCGGCCGCCGCCTCCGCGCCCTCGAGGAGCAGCAGGAAGCCCTTGTCGGCGTGGGTCAGCTCGATGACGTCGTCGAGCATCGCCTCGAGGAGCTCGTCGACGCTGCGCCGGTTGATGAGCTTCTCGCTGAACGCGAACAGCTTGCGGACGCCCGCGAGCTCCGACGAGCCCTGCGCCGGCGCGGGCCGCTCCGCCTCGCCGTCGCACGCGGGGAGCCGCTCCTGGACCGTCGGCGCCTCGGCGAACATCGAGAACCCGATCTCGATCGAGCCGAGCTGGAGCCGGTCGCCGTGCACCAGCCGCGCGCGCCGCTTCTTCTTGCCGTTGATCGCGATCTCGCCGTCGCGCTCGCACTCCTCGAGCACGAAGTCGCGCCCGTCGAACACGATCTGCGCGTGATGCTCCAGCACCCCGGCCCCCGCGACCGCGACGTCGTTTCCGAGCGCCTTGCCGATCGTCGTGACCGGCTTGTGGACGCTGTACAGGCGTGGCGCGCCCTCGGAGGCGAAATACTTCAGGGTCGGCATCGCCAGCAGCATAGCAGGCGCGCCGCGGCCCCATGCAGCCGTGTTGGCCTGCGCACCGCGGCTTACCAGAGCTCTCCGATGACGACGGCGCCCATGCCGCCCTGGTAAGGCACCATGCCGCCGCCGAGCACGCGCGCGAACGGGGGATCGCCGCGCTCCTCCGGCTCGTCCAGGGCGACCTCGCCGCGCGGCTCCGGCTTCCCGAGGAACAAGGCGCCCGCCACGATGCCGAGGGTGCCCGCCGCGCCCTGGGCGATGAGGCCGCGGCGCGGGTCGTGATCGCTGCCGATGTACGCGAAGTAGATGGGCAGCGACACCACCGTGCCGATGCCGAGGCCGCCCCACATCCACGCGAGCTGATTCCACGAGGGCGTCCAGGCGATCGACAGGCCGACGGCGCCCGCGGTCGCGACGTTGAACCCGATCAGCCCCCCGAGCGAGATGCTGTCGTTCGCCTCGCTCCAGCCGCCGTTGCTGGCGGCGGCCCCGAACGCGCTGCCGACGAGGGAGCCCCACACCGCGCCCGAGGCGATGAGCATGTTGGTCTGCGGCTTGGGCCGGAGCAGATGGTAAAAGCCCCAGCCCAGCGCGCCGCCGACGGTGGAGCCGATCACCTCGGAGGTGGCGAGCCCGAGGAAGCCCCACTCCTCGCCCTTGCGCGCGCTGACGTACTGGTAGGAGGCGACGCCGAGCCCCTCGCCCGCGCCGATCACCATGCCGGTGGCGATCGCGGACGGCATGCCGCGCGGCATCGGCGGCGAGTCGAGGAAGTAGACCCCGACGGGCGCCGCGACGCCGAGGAGCGCGGGCGCGATGAACTGCACCCCGGGATCGTCGATGCCGACGAGCGCGTCGAACCAGATGCCGGTCCCCACGCCGTAGGCCACGGACGTGGCGTAGAGATAGCCTACCTCGAGCGGCGTCGACTTGGGCTGGCTCTTCGGCGGCGTATAGGCGTAGCCGCCGTACGGCGCGCCGTATTGACCTCCATACGGCGCGCCGTACTGGCCCCCGTACGCGCCGCCCTGCTGACCGTAGGGCGACGCGCCGTACTGGGCAGAGGCCGTCCAGCTGACGCTCGACATGAGGATCGCGGAGAGGAGACTCACGAGAGGTCGCGTGTGCATCGCGCCGCCACTTTACACGCTCGCGCACGGCGAGGCGCGCGCGCGGCGCGAGAAAGCGCCTTCCCCCGAGCCGCCCCCGCGCCTCGCTCTTTCTCACTCCTTCGTCAGCGCGCGGGTCATGAGGTCGACGACGGCCTGCGGCGGCGGCTTTCCCTCGTAGAGCATGCGGTACACCTCGACCGTGATCGGCGCGCTCACGCCCAGCTTGTCCGCGAGGTCGTACGCGCTCTTCGCCGTCTTCACCCCCTCGGCGACGTGCCCGAGGCCCTCGAGGATCTCCTCGAGCTTCCGTCCCCTGCCCATCTCGATCCCGACGGTGCGGTTGCGCGACAGCTCGCCCGTGCACGTGAGCACCAGGTCGCCCATCCCGGAGAGCCCCGCCAGCGTGAGCGGGTTCGCCCCCTTCGCCGCCGCCATGCGGCCGATCTCCGCGAGGCCGCGCGTGATGAGCCCGGCGCGCGCGTTGTGGCCGAGGCCGAGGCCGTCGCAGATGCCGGCCGCGATGGCGACGACGTTCTTGAGGGCGCCGCCCACCTCGACGCCCACGACGTCATCGGACGAGTAGACCCGGAACCGATCCGTCGCGAGCATGCGCTGCACCGCGTGCGTCTCCCGCGGGCTCCTGCCCGCGACCACCACGGTGGTGGGCTGGCCGGCCGCCACCTCCCGCGCGAAGCTCGGGCCCGACAGGTACGACAGCCGCGGCTCGGCCTCGCGCCCGAGCTCGTCGACGAGCACCTCGCTCATCAGCATCAGCGAGTCGTTCTCGATGCCCTTCGTCGCGCTGCAGACGAGCGCGCCCTCCGGGATGTGGCGCCTGGCCTCGCGGACCACCTCCCGCAGCGCGTGCGACGGCACGACCACGACGACGAGCTCCGCGTCGCGGAGCGCGCCGTCGAGATCGCCCGTCGCGCGCAGGCTCCCGGGCAGCTCCACGCCGGGCAGGTAGCGGGTGTTCTGGCGCTCGCGCTCGATGCGCTCGGCCAGCTCCCCCTGGTGCGCCCAGAGCGCGGTGGGGTTGCCCTTGTCCGCCAGCAACTTCGCCAGCGCCGTCCCCCAGGCCCCGGCCCCGATCACTGCGACGTTCGCCATGGAGCGACCCTACCACCACCGGCGCGCCGGGCCGAAAGCGGCGTGCCCCGCGCGCCCGGCTGGGCGGACGCACGCGGCGCGCCGCTCGATCCGCCGGCATTTCGACTATGCTGCGCCCATGCTCTTCCGCACCGCCGCGCTGCGCGCGCTCGGCCTCGCGCTCTGCCTCTCCGTGCTCGGGACGGTGGGCGGCGCGTGCGGCCAGGGCGCGCTCGGCGTCATGCCGGGCGTCGTCAACGATCCGGGAAACCTGTCGCTCCGCAGGGCGATCCTGTCCTTCGCGACGAGCCAGCTCTGCAGCGAGATGCGGAAGCGGAGCGTGCCGCTGCGCCTCCGCGACGAGGATCCGGTGACCGGCCGGTTCTACCCGGGCACCTGCGTCGCCCAGGAGCTCGCGAACGGCAACCTCTTCCTCCAGTTCGGCGGCAGCGGCGTGGTCTGGACGAACCTGACCAAGCGCATGAGCTTCGATGCGAGCGCGGCCGTCGAGTACGATCACGACTTCCTGATGGATGGCGACACGATGTACGTGTACTTCCGTCAGCGGTCGACCACGGCGGCGAGCTTCACGACCAAGCTCATCGAGCAGCCCGCCGCGATCTCGCTCGGCGGCGTGTCGTTGGCCCAGGGCAGCGCGTACGCCAACGCGCTCGGCGCCCAGCTCGTGAAGACCGAGATCGCCCGGGGGTTCACGGTCATCCGTGACGACGACGGCGCGGTGCAGTTCGGCCTCGGCATCATCGAGAAGGGGCAGCGGCCCCAGGCCCCCTACGCGCGGCGCGACAACGGCCGGCTGCTCCTGGCGAACGAGCGCACCGAGGTGCACCAGGGCCAGCGCGATTACATCGGCCCGCTGGAGATCACGGACAGCGGCGAGGCCATGACGCTCACGGTCGCCGTCGACGGCGCGCCGGGCGTGGACGTGATCCTCGTGCCCCGGACCGCCGGTGAGCAGTGGCTCCAGGCGTACCTGACGCAGGCCGCGCCGCCGCCGCTCTCCGCGGCGCCCCTGCTCGACGAGCCGGTGTACTCCGGCGCCCCCTGGCGGCGGACGGTGCCGCTGCCCCAGGGGCAGTACTACCTGGTCATCGACAACACGAACACCGCTGGGCGGACGCAGCCGACGACGTACGCCCGCGACGACCGGGCCGCCCTGGTGAGCTACGCCGTCGAGACTGGGGACGCGCCGTGACGGCGGCGGCGACGCGGACGGGAGGGCCGACGGCGCGGACGCCAGCGCCGGCGGCTCGGACGGTAACGCGGCCGGCGACGACGGACCGCTCGCCGCCCGCCGCGCCTGCGCACTTGCCGCGGCGAGGGTCGGCGTATACATAAGCTCTCTCTTGCCGCCGCGCCCCGATGAACAACCCCAGAGCGTCCCGTCGGTCGCGGCCAATCGGCCCGCAAGCTCGGAGTTTCGATCCCCGATGAGGGGTAGCTCGAGCTCGGAGCCCCGCGTCAGCGCGGCCAAGGCGACCGGAGGCGCTGATGCGCGGGGGGCCGGCGGCTCCCCTCCGCCGGGCGGCCGGGACGGCCGGGTGCTGCGCTTCCTGTTCCACCTCGTGTGGATCTGCCTCGTGCCGTTCGCGCTCGCGGTCGTGAACGTCTGGCTGCTCACCCCGTCGTCCGAGAGCGGGAGCACCCAGCCGCTCCGCGTCTTCGTCGCCGAGCAGCAGATCCCGGCGGGTATCGTGCTCTTCACGATCTTCGCGATGATCCTCTGGCGGTTCCGCTACGAGCTGCCGTTCGCGTCGGCGATCGGCGTCGGCGGCCGCCGGGACATCCCGCCGAAGGTGCGCGCCCGCTTCGAGGACGCCGCGGCGCTCCTCGAGGAGGCGCACCGGATCCTGCGCAGCCGGAAGCGCGAGGTCGAGCGCGAGCTGACGAGCGGCGAGCGCGAGCAGGTGATGCAGGCGATCGCCGCCCTCGAGCGCGCGATGAGCGCCGAGACGTTCGACGCCGACGAGTTCGACGCCGCCCTCAGCCGCGCCGATCGCACGGTCGGCGAGCACCTCGGCCGCTGGCGCAAGGGCGAGATGCGCGAGTACGCCGAGTCGATCGGCATCGCCGTCGCCGTGGCGCTCATCCTGCGCGCCTTCGTCGTCGAGGCGTTCAAGATCCCGAGCGGCTCGATGATCCCGACCCTCATGGTCGGCGACCACATCTTCGTCAACAAGTTCACCTACGGCCCGCTCATCCCCTGGACCGACCAGCGCCTCTTCCCTCGCCTGCCGCCGTCGCGGGGCGACGTGATGGTGTTCAAGTTCCCGGAGAACAAGGAGCAGGACTTCATCAAGCGGACGATCGCCATCCCGGGCGACACGCTGGAGGCCATCAACGGCCGCCCCATCCTCAACGGCTGGCTCGTCCCCCACTGTCACGTCGGCCCCTACCGCTACGAGGGCCGGCAGGCGGAGCTGTTCGTCGAGTTCCTCGGGGAGAAGTCGTACTTCACGCTCTACGACACGAACCCCGACGAGACGATGTGCGTCGCGAACGACGACTGCACGCCGGGCTCCACGTGCCGGGGCGGCATCTGCGGCATGCTCCAGGGCCCCTTCAAGGTGGCCGCCGACGAGGCGTGGGTGATGGGCGACAACCGCAACAACAGCCACGACTCGCGCAGCTGGCGCGGCGGGCTCGGCGCGGGCGTGCCCTTCGAGAACATCAAGGGGCGCGCGATGTTCGTGTGGATGAGCTTCGGGCCGGGCGGCGGCATCGCGCAGGATCGCCTCTTCGTGAACGTGATGGGCCGCCCGAAGCTCCCCGGCGCGCACGAGGCGACGCTGCAGGACGGCCTCGACAAGTGCCTGCGCGAGCGGCCGCCCGTCTCCGAGACGACCCCGCCGCCCGCGCCCGCGCGCGGGCAATCCAAGCGCTGAGGCCGCCAAAACGGGCGAGCGTGGGGAGCTGCGCTCCCTGCGGCGGTCGTGTACGTTGCCCCGGCCCTCGGGCCGACGCAGCGCGTCCCCCGGCCCGAGGCGACGGAGGAGACGATGGCACGTGCGGTCGAGATGTGGAACCTGGTGCTCGCGGGCAGCTTGCTCGCTGGAGCCGGGTGCAGCAGGGAGGAGGCCTCGACGACGAGTGCAGCGACCTCGGCGGCCTCGGCGCCCCCGGTGGCGCCCGCGGCGACGGACCTCGTCGGGTACGTGGCCACGTACCCGACCATGGAGCCCCAGCCCGGGCGCCGGCGCCTGGCGCAGCAGTTCGCCGTGTACCAGTCGGCGGACGCCACGTCGAAGGAGCTCGCGCGGCTCGACAGCGGCGCGGTCGTCGACCTCAAGGCGAGCTACCAGGACTGGATGCTCGTGGCCTTCCAGAGCGGGGGCCAGCCCACGCTGGGGTGGATCGAGCTCAAGGTGACCGACAGCCGCGCGACGGCCGTGACCGACGCCGAGCCCCGCCCGGCGGCGGCGTCCGCGTCCGCTGCGCCCAAGACGGCCGACGCGGGCGCACCGACCGCCGGGGGCACGGGCACCGACGCGGGGACGACCGGCTCCGGCACCACCCCCGACGCGGGGGCGACCGGCTCCAGCACCACCCCCGACGCGGGGACGACCGGCGGCGCCGACGCGGGGGCGACCGGCTCCGGCACCACCCCCGACGCGGGCGCGGCGGACGGCGGCGCGCGGCGCAAGATCATCCTGAAGAAGCCGTAGGATTGTGCCGACGGGGTGAGCAGCCCGAGCGCAATTTTCTGATGGGCGCTCGCTCGTTCGCGCGCCACGCTACACAGGCCCGAGGCGCCCGAGCGCCAGCTGCGTGCGCCTCGAACCTCCAGACAGGAGCCTGGTGCATGAGCGACACGATGTGGGCGCTGACGTACAACCGCGAGAAGCAGCCGTGGGAGTCCACCGTCGGGCTGTCGAAGGACGAGGTCGAGCGCCCGGCGATCAACGAGGCGAAGGACTACCACGATCGCGCGAGCGTCCTGGTGAAGCCGATCATGACGGGCTTCTGCGGCTCGGATCGCGGCATCTGGTTCCGCGGCGCCTTCAAGGACATGATCTTCAAGTCGCTCGATCGCGACCGGAAGGCGACGCGCACGATCGGCCACGAGCTGCTCGGCCGGGTCGTCGACCTCGGGAGCGACGCGCGGCGGACCTTCGGGCTGGAGGTCGGCGACATCGTGTCGACCGAGAGCCACATCGCCTGCGGCGCCTGCTACCAGTGCCGCGTCGGCGACACCCACGTGTGCGCCGACGACAAGATCATCGGGATCAGCGAGGATGGCTGCTTCGCCGAGCTCGTCAAGCTGCCGGCGAAGAACCTGTGGCGCACGGACATCGCGAGGATCCGGCCGGAGGTCGCCGCGGTGCAGGAGCCGTTCGGCAACGCCGTGCACGCGTGCACCAAGGTGAACCTCCGCGGCAAGCGCGTGGCCATCTTCGGCTGCGGCACCATCGGCCTGTTCGCGGTCGCGATCGCGCGCGCGATGGGGGCCATCTACATCATCGGCGTCGAGCCGCTCGAGCGGAACGCCGAGATGGCCCGCCGCCTGGGCGCCGACGTGGTCCTGCGCCCGCACCGGGCGAGCCCCGAGCGGCCACACGCGAGCGATCCCGAGCTGACGGAGCGGGTGCGCAAGCTGACGGACGGGGTCGGCGTCGACGTCGTGCTCGAGATGAGCGGCGTGAACAGCAGCGTGAACAACGCGATCCACGCGGCGAGGCGCGGGGGCGACGTGATCCTCTTCGGCCTGAAGAGCGGCGACGCGGTGATCGAGAACTTCGATCGCCTCATCGTCGACGGCATCAGCCTCCACAGCGTGATCGGCCGCCGCATGTTCGAGACGTGGCACATCACGCGCCACCTGCTCGAGTCGCGCGATCCGAACATCCACGACCTCATCTGGGAGGTCATCCTGAACCGGGGCCAGGAGACGGTGTTCGATTTCAACGACTACGACCCGGCGGCCTTCCAGGAGGCGATCTCGAACCACCCCAAGGTGATCCTCCGGTACTGAGCCGGTCAGCCGACGACGCCGAGCTGCCGGCCGACCTCGCGGAAGGCCTCGATCGCCCGATCGATGTGCGCGGGCTCGTGCGCGGCGGAGAGCTGCACCCGGATGCGGGCCTCGCCCTTCGGCACGACGGGGTAGGAGAAGCCGATGACGTAGATGCCCTCGGCGAGGAGCGCCTTCGCCATCTCGTTCGCGAGCCGCGCCTCGCCCAGCATGATGGGCACGATCGGGTGGATGCCCGGCTTGACGGTGAACCCGGCCTGCGTGATCCCCTGCCGGAAGCGGCGCGCGTTCTCCATCACCTGCTGGCGCAGCGAGGGCTCGGCGTCGATGAGGTCGAACACGGCGATCGACGCGCCGGCGATCGCGGGCGCGAGCGTGTTGGAGAACAGGTACGGCCGCGAGCGCTGCCGGAGCAGGTCGACGATCTCCTGCCGGCCGGTGGTGAAGCCGCCGCTCGCCCCGCCGAGCGCCTTGCCCAGGGTGGAGGTGATCACGTCGACCCGGTGCATGACCCCGCAGAGCTCCGCGGTCCCGCGCCCCGTCGGCCCGATGAACCCGGTCGCGTGCGAGTCGTCGACCATCACCATCGCGCGGTACTTGTCGGCGAGATCGCAGATGGTATCGAGCTTGGCCAGGTATCCATCCATCGAGAACACGCCGTCGGTGGCGATGAGCCGGAGCCGCTTGCCCTTCGTCTTGCGGAGGATGTCCTCGAGGGCGGCCATGTCCCCGTTCGGGTAGCGGTGCCGCTCGGCCTTGCAGAGGCGGATGCCGTCGATGATCGAGGCGTGGTTCAGCGCGTCCGAGATGACGGCGTCCTCCTCGCCGAGGAGCGTCTCGAACAGGCCGCCGTTCGCGTCGAAGCAGGACGAGTAGAGGATCGCGTCCTCGGTGCCGAAGAAGCGGGCAATCCTTGACTCCAGCCGGCGGTGCAGGTCCTGCGTGCCGCAGATGAAGCGGACGCTGGAGAGGCCGAAGCCGTGCGAGTCGAGCGCCTGCTTCGCCGCGCCGATCACGGCCGGGTGCGACGACAGGCCAAGGTAGTTGTTCGCGCAGAAATTGAGGACCGAGGCGCCCCCCTCGGTCCGGATCGCCGGCCCCTGCGGCGTCGCGAGGATCCGCTCTTCCTTGTAGAGACCCGCCGCACGGATGTCCTCCAACGCCCGTGCGTACAATGACCGAGCGACATCGAACATGGATGTCTTTATAAAACGGGGCTCTCAGCGGGTCGACGGGGGAACGCCGTACGGTCCTGCCGCGCGGCGCTGCTCGCCGGCCTGAGCGCCGGCGGGCGGACCCGGACACGAGAGGCAGGGTGCGCGCGCCTTTGTCGCGCGCGGCGCGGCAGAGGCCTACTCGATCCCGGAGCGCCGTGGCAGAACGGCCGCGTTCGGCGCCGCGCGATCGCCGCGCGGCGCGCGCGTGCGTGCGCCGACGCGCCGGGCGCACGAGCGCCGCCGGGAGGAGCAGGCATGACGGAAGCCAGGGGGGACTTCCGGCGGAGCGCCGGCGTGCTGTGCGCCGTCGCGTCGCTGTCGGCCGCCGCGGGCAACCCGGGTTGCAGCCGCGCAGAGGACGCGCCGGGACGGACCATCGCGGGCTCCGCCGCGGGCACGGTGGGCGCGACCACGACGAGCGGTGCGGGCGGCGGGGGGGGCGCAGGCGGCGATGCTCCCTACGCGATCTCGACGCTCGCCCCGGCGATCGCGTTCGACGCGACGCCGGACGCGGGCGCGGCGTACGTGTACTTCACCGGGATCGACGCGGACGGCAGGGCCGGCGTCTTCAGGACCAGCGCGCGCGGCGGCGCGGGCTCCACCGAGATCGCGGTCGGACCGCCCTTCGTCGCGCCGCTCGGGATCGCGGCGAGCGCGGACGGCGGCCGGCTCTTCGTGGCCGATCCGGGCGCGGGCAGCGCGGCGCTCGACGACGCGGGCGCGCTCGACGCGGGCGCGCTCTTCGCGATCGACGTGCCCGGCGGCGCCGTCGCGCCGGTCCGCGGCGGCGAGGGGATGCGCGCGCGCGGCCTCGAGATCGTCCGGGGCGCGGACGGCGAGGAGCGGATCGTGTTCTCGGGGCGCGATCGCGAGGGCGGCCAGCCCGGCGTGTTCGCCCTGCCGGCGCGCGGCGGCGAGGCCTCCGCGATCGCCACGGGGAGCCCGCTGGTCGATCCGAGCGGGGTCGCCGTCGCCGACGGGGGCGCCGTGTTCGTGTGCGACACCCTCGCGAGCCCCGACCGGACGGCGACGATCTTCCGGATCGAGGACGGCTTCGCGAGCGCGTTCGCGACCGGGCTCCACGTCGGCTATCCGTGCGGGCTCGCGCTGACGCGCGACGACGCGGCGCTGCTCGTGCTCGCGCGCGACGTGGCCCGAGGCGCCGACGAGGTCGTGCGGATCGAGGTGGCGTCCGGGGCGCGCTCGGCGACGCCCACCGGCGCCCCGGGCCACGACGAGCCCGGCGGGCTGCACCGGGCGAAGGGCGCCGACGTCTTCGCGTTCGTCGATCACAAGGCCCAGGAGCAGGGCTCGGTGTTCCTGCTCGGGCCGTGAGCCGCAGAGGAGCGATGGGAGGACCCGCACGCATGATCCACCGACCGTCGCGCGTCGCCGCCGCCATCGCGGCGTGCGCCGCGCTCAGCGCACCCGGCCTCGCCGCCGCGTCGAGCCACCGCGAGGCGCCGGCGATCGCCGGGGATCCGGCCGCCGACAACACCGATCTCTACGCGTGGGTCGAGGGCGCGAACCTCGTGATCCTCGCGAGCTACATCCCGCTCGAGGAGCCCGCCGGCGGGCCGAATTTCCACGGCTTCTCGGACGACGTGCTCTACGAGGTGCACATCGCCCGCGGGCCGTCGAGCCTCGAGGACGCGCTGACCTACCAGTTCCGGTTCTCGACCACGCCGTACCGGGCGGCCGATCCGGCGGGGCTCACGCCGGCGCCGAGCGGCGGCAACGAGTTCTTCGCGCAGCTCGCCGGCGCGGAGCAGACGTACACCATCACGAAGATCGAGGGCGGAGCGTCGAAGGTCATCCTGGCCGACGCGCCGGTCGCGCCGCCGAACATCGGGAGGCGGACGAACCAGCTCGCCTACCAGATCACCGGCGGCGGCTACCCTGCCTTCGCGACGTCCTCGAAGTTCCTCAAGCAGATGGCCGGCGGCGAGGGGCGCGCCTGGGCCGGGCCGCGCGACGACGGCTTCTACGCCGACCTCGGCCGCGCGTTCGACCTGGCGGGGCTGTGCCCGCTCCTCGCGGCGCCGAACCCGTCGTGCGCCGGGCGCGACAACCTCGCCGGCTTCAACGTCTACGCGCTCGCGCTCGAGATCCCGCTCGCGGTGGTCAACGGTGGGTCGGCGCCGACGCCGGGGCCGAGCGACCGGCAGACGCTCGGCGTCTGGGCCTCCGCGAGCCGGCGCAAGGTGCGGATCCTGCGCGCGAACGGCAAGGAGGACGGCCTGGGGCCGTGGGTGCAGGTGTCGCGGGTCGGCCTGCCGCTCGTCAACACCTGGATCATCGGCCTGCAGGACAAGGACAAGTACAACCGCGCGCACCCGCGCGACGACCTCGCCAACTTCGGGGCGTACTTCCTGAACCCGATCCTGGTGCGCGACGCCGAGTTCGCCGGCCTTTACCGGGCCGGCCAGCCGCTCGCGGGGTTCGATCCCGAGGCGCTGAAGCAGAACCGGACCGACCTCATCGATCTGTTCAACCTGAAGCCTGCGCGCCTCGGGGGGCACAACCTGGAGACGGTCGGCGACGTGCTCCGGATCGATCTGGGCATGCCGTCGGCCTTTCCGAACGGCCGCGCGCTGGTGCCCGGCGCGGATCATGAGCAGACCGACGTCACCGACGCCGTGCTCACGCTGCTCCTGACCGGCGCGCCCGGGGCGACGGCCGGCGACGGGGTCGCGGCGAACGACGCGCGGTTCCTGCCGGCGTTCCCGTACCTCGCGACCGCCTGGGAAGGCGCGACCCAGGGGCATTTCCGGCCCTGAGCCGGCCGTCGCGGCGCCGCGCGCCCGTCACGACGCCGCGCGGTCACGGCGCCGCGTGTGTCACGGCGCCGCGCGCGTCACGGCGCCGCGCGCGTCACGGCGCCGCGCGCGTCACGGCGCCGCGCGCGTCACGGCGCCGCGCACGCGCGCCCGGCGCAGCGGCCGCGGCACTCGGGGTGCGCCTCGGCGTAGCGCGTCTGGCGGGTGACCGCGGCCAGCGCGTCGACGGAGAGGCCGCACGGGCCCGCGGCGCGCGGGGCGCGGCAGATGCCCGCGTCGGTGGGTCCGACGCCGTCGCAACGCAGCCCGTCCGCGCACTCGAGCGACGACCGGCACCGCGCCCCCTCGCCGAGCGCGCCCCGGACGATCCCCTCGCACGCCGATGGAACCGGGGCGGCGACCGGAGCGACCCAGTCGCACCCCTCGAGCGATCGCGCCATCGCCTCGACGCAGCGGCCGACCGCATCGGTCGACAAAGTCACGGCCTTCGCGCGGAGCGCGAAGCTCAGCGCGCGCGCGCACTCCGCGCCGGCATGGAAGCCCGGACCGCCGCCGCAGCACGCCGCCTTGCGCCGCGCGGGGAGCGCGTGCAGCGCCTCGCACAGCCGCGCCGCGAGCGGATCCGGCGCGCCCTCGGCCTTCGGGTAGACGGGGGCGATCTCGTCGCCGACCGGGGTGTCGGCGGGCGGCGTCGGTGAGGAGCCGCTCGGCGAGGAACCGCTCGGTGAGGAGCCCGTGTCCGGCGAGGACGCTGCGGTCGCGCCCGCGTCCGGCGGGGGCGCCCGGGTCTCGCCTGTGTCCGGCGGGGACGCCGCGCCCGCGTCCGCGTCCGGCGAGCTGCGCTGCGCGCGCGCGCAGGCGGCGCCGAGTTGCAGGATCAGCGCCGCGGCGCAGAGCCGCCGCAGGCGGTCGCGATCCGTCGAGACAGGCAATGCGATCTCCTCCGCGCTGCGCGCTGCTGGCCGATCGAGCGATGCGCTGGAGCGGCGAGCTTGCCGGCGCCGATCGGCGAGGCAAGCTCTTTCGCGATCGGATCGAGGTCGCGACGCCTCGGTGAGAAGCGCGGCTCGCCCCGGGCGGAGCTCCTGCGCGAAAGGAGGTCGGCGCTCCGATGCTGAGACGAACGGCTCGCCTCTTCGCCTGCGTTGTCCTGAGCGGGAGCCTCGGCTGCTCCGGGCGCTCGCGCGCCGACGCCGTCCCGGCCGCGCCGGCGTCGTCGGCAGCGCCAGCGTTGCCGGCCGCGCCAGAGTTGATCGCGCGCCCTGACGAGGCGCCGGCGCCCTCGAGCCTCGACGCGGCGCGCAGGCTCGCGCTCGCGGCGCCGGCGGGCGCGAGCGCCGCGGATCGCGAGATCGAGGCGCTGTCGCGGCGGCTCGCGAAGGCGCCGGGCGGCGCGGATCTCTGGAGCGCGCTCGGCTTCGCGTGGATCGAGAAGGCGCGCGCCTCGGGCGATCCGTCGCTCTACCGCCGCGCTCACGCGTGCGCGGAGATCGCGATCGCGCAGGCGGAGGGCGATCGCGCGTCGCTCGACCTGCTCGGCCTCGCGCTGCTCCACGACCGCAGGTTCGTCGAGGCGCGCGACGCCGCCGAGCGGGTCCTCTCGCGGGACGGGGGCGATACGCTCGCGCTCGGGACGCTCAGCGACGCGGAGCTCGGGCTCGGTCGCTTCGAGGCGGCGGTCGCGGCGGCGCAGCGGATGGTCGATCTGCGGCCGGGCCTGCCGTCCTACGCGCGGGCCGCGCACCTCCGCTGGCTCCAGGGCGACGCGGCGACCGCGAAGCGGATCATGCGCCTCGCGATCGACGCGGGCGATCCGCGCGAGCCCGAGGCGCTCGCGTGGGCGCTGACGCAGGCGGCCGCGATGTTCTGGCACGAGGGCGACCACGAGGCCGCGGACCGGGGCTTCGAGCGGGCGCTGGCCGCGCAGGGCGAGTATCCGCCGGCGCTCGCCGGCAGAGCGCGCGTCGCGCTGGCCCGCGGCGCGTGGGGCCGCGCCGTCGAGCTGCTCGAGCGGGCCCACCGGCAGAGCCCGGAGGCGGAGATCGCGTGGCTGCTCGGCGACGCGAGGGCGGCCGCCGGCGACCGCGCCGGCGCGGCGCGGGCCTACGACAGCGCGGTCGCCGCCGGGCGCCTCTCCGATCGCCGGACGCTCGCGCTGTACTACGCGACCAAGGGCCTGGAGCGCGACGAGGCCGTGCGGCTCGCCGCCGCGGAGCGCGCCGCCCGCGGAGACATCTACACCGAGGACACCCTCGCCTGGGCGCTGTACCGCGCCGGCAGGCTGTCCGAAGCGCGCGCCGCGAGCGACAGGGCGCTGGCCCTCGGCACCAGGGACGCGCGCCTGCTCTATCATGCGGGGGCGATCCGGATCGCGCTGGGAGACCTGGAGCACGGCGAGCGGCTCGTGCGCGCTGCGCTCGATCTGAACCCGAGGTTCGATTTGACGGGAGCCGCGGAGGCCGAGCAGCTCCTTGCGCGGCGGACTTTCCGCGGCGGCCGAGCCCGCTGACGGCGCGCCCAGCGCGCGCCAGACGGCGCGCTGGGCGCGCATCAGGCCGAGTCCGATCTCGCCGCCAGCGACCTCAGGTGTCGTATTTCACCGTCGATGGGATCACCAGCGGTGGAGGAGCGATCGCGGGCTGCGACGGCGCCCGAGCGTGCTCATCGGCGGATCCAGAGCCCGGCTGGCTCTTGGGTGGTTGGCCGTGGAGCTCGCGGAGCCGGGCGGGAGCGGGCTCGACCGCTGTCGGGGCCTCCTCCGCGGCCTCGCCCTCCGCGGTCGCAACCGGGGGTATGCTCACGGCGGGCGGAGGTGGGACGAACATCCTCGGCACCCGGATGGAACGGGCGATCGACGCGACCTCCGGGAAGCTCGTGGCCATCCGCTCGACAAACGCCGCACGGGCCGCATCATCGGGGGCGCTCGCAGACGCTTTCGCGACCCGCAGCGCCGACCAGAGCTCATAGTACCAGGCGGAGAGGGAGGCATGCGCTTCCAGCAGGTCACGAATGGTATCCTCGGAAACGATGATGTTCTTGCCCATGGGCGAGAGGATACATGACCGAGCGGCGCCTCCCACCTGGTTCGAACGGCACAATCCCCGAGGACTCGGCGCCTGACGGCCGCTCCGCGGGCGAGGCGCGCGGCGCGCGCCGCGGCGTCGCGGCGGCGGCCGACGGCGCCACGCCGCTCAGGATCATCACGTATAACGTCCGCTACTTCGGGCACGGCACGCGGGGCATCGCCTCGACCAGCGCCGCGATCACGCGGATCGCGACGACGCTGGCGCGGCTCTCCCCGCTGCCCGATCTCGTGTGCCTCCAGGAAGTGGAGACGCAGTCGCTGCGCTCCTCGACGATGAACCCGCGCTGGCACCCGGAGGAGACGCAGCTCGATCGCCTGATGACCGAGCTGCACGCGGCGCTGGTGCACGCAGAGCGGCCCGAGCGCTACGTCGCCTACTACTTCCCCGCGCACGCCTACAGGCTCACCTCGCGGACGAACATCTACACGACCGGGCTCGCGGTGATCGCGCGCGACACGTTCCGCATCGGACACCACAACGCAGAGCGCCCGCACGACATCACCCACCGGCGGAGGGTCAAGCGCCTGAAGCAGACGCGCATCTGCGCGCATGTGTCGTTCGAGCACGAGAGCGGCCAGACGTTCGATGTGTTCAACACCCACCTCAGCCTGCCGAGCGTGTTCTCGAGGGAGTTCTGGACCGGCGAGGCGCGGATGGGGTTCGGGCCGAACCAGCTCGAGGAGGCGCGCGTGCTCGCCGACTTCGTCCGCCGCGAGCGGCGGAGCGACAACTTCGTCGTCGTCGGCGACTTCAACTCGCTGCCGGGCTCGTCGGTCGATCGCTTCCTGCGCGAGGAGATCGGCTTCGTGGACGCGTTCGCCAAGGTCCGCTGCCTCTCCGAGACCGAGGCGCGCGCCTTCCCGACGGCCGGCTTCATGAACCTGCGCATGCACCTCGATCACGTGTACTCGTCCGAGCGCCTCGAGTGGCTCGACTTCGCGGGCACGCACCCGTTCGGGCACAAGGGCGCCTTCGCCGGCCTCTCCGATCACGTACCGCTGATCGCGCGCTGCCGCCTGCCGGGCACCTCCGGCTGACCGCCGCGCCGCGCAGCGCTGCCGCCGTGGCGCGTCCGGGCGCTCACCCCGGCAGCCAGAGCAGGTCGTCCATGATGGGCTCGAGGCACGCGGAGATCTGCGGGCCGAGATCGCCGCCGCACGCGAGCTTGCCGAAGCAGGCGCGGACCTCCTGCCGGCCGCGGCTGTTCATCGCGCCGATCGCCCGCTCGAGCTGCGGGCCGAGCCCCTCCTCGAGGCTCTGCCGGCAGGTGTCGTAGTCGAGGTCTCCGCACCCGGCGATTCGACCGCAGAGGACGGCCATGAACGGCGCGAGATCCGACCGCGGAAGCGTGGTGGCCGTCATCGCCTCGGAGCCGCAGCG
Organism: Sorangium sp. So ce836; assembly: GCF_028553905.1. NCBI lineage: Bacteria > Pseudomonadati > Myxococcota > Polyangiales > Polyangiaceae > Sorangium > Sorangium sp. So ce836. The sequence goes on from NZ_CP102233.1 coordinate 11,728,933, forward strand.
GCTCACCTCCTCCGCGTAGGCGGCGGTGAAGGGATCGCCCTCGAACCGCCTCAGCGCTGCCAGCGAGCACTCCGAGGTGGCGCGGAGCATCCTCGGCGAGGCCATCGTGGTCATCCGGGTGCATTGCTCGAACTTGGGCCAGCCCTTCGATTGCTCGGTGGCCCGCTCGTAGAGCTCCTCGAGGTACACGCACCACGCGCGCTGCGCCTCGCGCTGCTCGCGCTGCTCGCCTTGCGCGCGTTGCTCGACGGTCCCCCTCCGCTGCTCCCCCCGCCCGTCGCGCGCCTCGGGCGCGGGCCGCGCTGGCGACTTGGCGGGAGCCGCCTGCGGCGGTGAGCCGCCGCATCCCGAGGCCAGGGCTGCAGAGATCAGCGAGGCCGCGCCGAGCATGGACAAGACGGCGCGGGAGCTGCGACCACGGATTGTGCGTTTCACGAGAGCCTCCCTTCGTCGGACAGGCTGCGAAGCAGCTTTCCTGGCCATCGAGGCCATGCGCGTGCAGAACCGGCCCAGCGACGGTGCACGTGCACAGCGCAGGCCACGGCCGCGCCGGCGGAGGCGGCCGCGAGCGAGCCGGGGCGCTCGGGGGGGCGAGCGCGGCGGACCGGAGAGCGCGGCGGCGGAGCGGCGCAGGGGCTTTGCCCGATCAGCGGCCGGGCCGCTGGCCGATGAGCAGCTTGAGCTTGAAGAGGGCGCCGATCTGCCCGCGGTCCATGGCGATGCGCGGGAAGTTCAGGGGATCGAAGGACGAGAGCGTGCAAAGGCCGGAGTTGTTGGTGAAGCCGATCTCGAACCCGGCCTCCCTCACGGCGCGATGGAACGCGCCGCACAGGCTGTAGCCGACGGGGTACGCGACCGCGTGCACGGCCTCGTTCAAGGCGTCGGAGAGGACGCGGCGGGAGCGCGCGAGATCGCGCGTGGCCTCCTCGGGCGACAGCGTCTGGAGGACCCGGTGGCTGTGCGAGTGCGACTGCACGTCCATGCCCGCCCGCCGCAGCGCCGCGATCTGGTGCCAGTCCATGATCGTCCTGGCCGCGATCGCGCGCTCCTCGCAGAGGTCGATCGATACGCCCGTGGCGCGCTCGACCTCGTCCCAGAGGCGGCCGATGTCGACGCCGGACGTGCGCTTGATGGTCTGGCAGACGAGCGTCGCCGCGGCGACCGGATCGCGCTGCGGCTCGAGCACGAGCGTCGCTGGGTAGGCGAGCTCGACGCGCGCTCGCCGGCACCGGTGCATGAGGAGCGCGACGCGGTCCCACCAGAAGAGGCGCCCCTTGCCGGGATACTCGGTGGCGACGAAGAACGTGGCCGTGACGCCGGCGCGCTGGAGGAGGGGCAAGGCGACGTCGTGGTTGTCGCGGTAGCCGTCGTCGAACGCGACCATGACGGGGTTCGGCGGGAGCTTCCGGCCCTTGGCGAAGCGCCGCACGTCCCGGAGCGACACCACCGTGCAGTGCGCCTTGATGACCGCGAGCTGCTCCTCGAACTCGCGCGCGCTCACCTCGGCGACGCCGGGATCGAGCTCGTCGACGTCGGAGAGCTCGGCGATGCGGTGGTAGGTGAACACGGAGAGCACGGGCAGCCGGAGCTTCGCGCGCAGCCACAGGAAGCGATCCAGGAGCCCGAGGGTGTCGAGCGCGCCGGCGGCCAGCGCGCGACGGCCGTGTGGCATCCCCCTGCGAACCCACGTCAGTGGATGTGCGACGACGTACACGAATGTATTCCAGCACACAAACAGCGTCCGTGCTTGCTCTCCGGAGCTGTTCCGAGGGAGCGCACCTGCGCGCCGGACGGTGGGCCGCCGAGCGGGAGAGTCCGGTTCGGCGGCGGACGATCCCGCTAGACTGGCGGCGATGTTCTCGACGGACGCGCCTCAACCTCGGTCGGCCGAGAATGCGCCCCAACCTGGGTCGGCTGGCGAGAGGGCGCATCAACCTGGGTCGGCTGGGGACGGGCCCCAACCTGGGTCGACCGAGGGGGCGCCCCAACCTGGGTCGGCTGGGGACGGGCCCCAACCTGGGTCGGCTGACGGCCATCCGTCGAAGCCGCTCTCGCCCCAACCTGGGTCGGCTGACGGCCATCCGTCGAAGCCGCTCTCGCCCCAACCTGGGTCGGCTGGGGACGGGCCCCAACCTGGGTCGGCTGGGGACGGGCCCCAACCTGGGTCGGCTGACGGCCATCCGTCGAAGCCGCTCTCGCCCCTCGGCACCATCGGCGTTGCCCTCACGACGGCAGCGATCGTGTTTGCGCTGGGCGTCTACGCCGTCGAGACGAGCCTGCCCTGGCTCGCAGAGCGCAGCCGGGAGGCTCTCCCGGCGAACATGGCGGCCAGCGATCCCGCCAGCGTCGTCACCGCAGCCTCGAACACCGCAGCCTCAAAACAAGCAGCCGCCCCCGTGCAGCTGACCGCCCAGTCCCCGACGAGCGCGACCGACGCCGCTGCGCAGGCCGCACCCCCGCCGCCTCCCGCCGCGCCCCCCGCGCCTCCACCCCAGCCCAGCCCCGAGGCAGCGCCCGCGCCTCCACCCCCGCCGCCTCCCGCGCCTCCACCCCCGCCGGCCTCCCAGGCCGAAGCGAGCGCTCCGCGGAGCCCGCGCCGTGGCTACGGCTTCCTCAAGCTCAACTCCTCCCAGAACGCGACCGTGTACGTCACGGGCGTGGCGGTGGGTCCCAGCAATCAGCCCATCGAGGTGCGCTGCGGGCGCTTTTTCGTGCGGCTCGGCGAGCCGACGCGCAACGGTACGCGATGGCTCGCCGAGGGCAGGACGGTCCGCATCAAGTGCGGTGCGCTGACAGAGGCGGCCTTCTGAGCTCGTCCCCGCCGCTCTCGGTCGTCGCGAGAACGAGATAGGTGACCGAAGCAGCCCCCGCGCCGAGGAGCGCGTCCCGGCACGCCGCGAGCGTGGCGCCGGTCGTGGCCACGTCATCGACCAGCGCGACCCGCCGGCCGTGCACGCGCTCCGGAGCGCGGACCCGGAACGCCCCCACCACGTTCTGCAGGCGGAGATCCCGCGGGAGCTGCGCCTGCTGCGCCGTGGGACGGACGCGGCAAAGCGCCCGCGGGGCCATCGACGCCGGAAGTCCGTCGGCGACGTGCGCGGCCAGCAAGGCCGCCTGGTTGTACCCCCGCTCGGCGAGACGGCGCGGATGCAGCGGCACCGGGACCACGAGGTCGGCGCTCACCTCGGCGTCGCGCGCCGCGCCGAGCAGCAACCCGCCTAGCGGGCGCGCGAGGTCCGGCCGATCCCCGTACTTGAAGCGCCGGATCCCCTCCGCGACCGCCCCGCCGAACGCCGCGAACGCGACGAGATCGACGCCCGCCGCGCTGGCCCCCACCGCCCTCCGCGGCGGGCGCTCCGCGTACGGCACGGTGGTCCGCGCGCAGTCGGAGCAAAATACCGCGCCAGCTGCGATGGCGGCGTCACAGGCGGCGCAGGCCGGTGGGCTGAGCGCACGCGCAGCGACGGCGGCCAGGAAGCGGATTGCGGCGACGAGGGCGCGGGAAGGGCTCATGGGCTGCCAGCGCGTTCATCGTCAGGAGCGGGCGCGCGGTTGCGCGATCGGACGAAAGAGGATCTCTTTGCAAACGACGCGCGGTACGATCCCCGCGTCGTGGATCGCGTCCTGAAATTCCGGCGCTCTCGCACGGGGAGGAGGGCCCGCCGTTGAGCGCGTGGCGATGGACGGATGAGCGCGGCGTCCAGCGGCTCGTGAGCACCGCCGAGCTGCGCAGCGCGCTGGCTGCCGGGGTCATCCCGGGCTCCACGCTCGTGTGGCGTCAGGGCATGGAAGCGTGGGCCCCGGCTTCCAAACAGCCGGAGCTCGCCGACGCCGCGCAGCTCCGGCGCAAGCCGGAGGCGGGCGCCGCTCCGCCCGACAAGCCCGCCGCCGATGCCCGGGCGTCGGCGCGCGACAGCGGCGCGACGCTGGAGCTCGAGCTGGTCGAGGAGCTGGGCCCGGCGCCCGCCCGCCCGGGTCAGCGCCCAGCGCCCCCGGACAGGTCCGCGAACGAGCGGCGACCCACGGCGTCCCCGGGCCGGGGCACCGCGCGACCGCAGCCGCCACCCCCGCCGCCCCGGAAGCGCGAGCCCATGGCGACGCTCTCGGGGGTCGAGGCCCCGGCGAGCGCGCCGGCCAGCGGACAGAGCGCGCCGATCGTCGTGCCTTCGGCGGGCGGAGCGTTCGACGCCGGCGTCGCCCGCGCGATCACGCAGCTGCCCCGCTACGACGGTTCCTCGGCAGGCGACGAGGGAGCGCCCGCAATCCCGCGCGCGCCGAGGCTCCCCTCGGCGTCCGAGGAACCCGAGGACACGTCGGCCGGTCAGCGTCCGGCCGGCGACGCAGGCGGCGCCGGCGGGATGACCGAAGGCGGCGAGCCCGCAGCGCCGAGGCGCGCGGCGGGCTCGGCCGCGCCCAGCAGGCCGGGCGCAACGCCGAAGGCCGCGGGCGGCCCGACCGCGCGCGCGGCGAGGCCGCCCCGGCCTCCGCCCCTCCCTTCAGGCCGCGACGGGGCGCCGGCCGGCGCTGCGCCGCAGGACGACGGGCGCAGCGGCACAGCCGCCGATCCGGATCAGGGCGCCGGCAAGCCCCTCCCGGCAACGCCGCCGGTGCAGGCGAGCCCCAGCCGCGGCACGAAGCGGCCGACCAAGGGACGCTCCGTGCCGCCGCCGCCGGTGCCGGTCCGGTTCCCCGCGCTCGCTGCGAAGCGGCCTGCGGGCGCGCGGGCGCTCGATGCACCGGATCACACCGCGGCAGGCGCGAAGGCCCTCGTCCGCCTCGGAGCGCTCCCCGCGCCGCCGCCGCGCCCGCCCGCGGAGGCTCCCCGCGCGACACCGGTGGCGGCGCCGCCGTCGCCCTCGCAGCCGGCCGCAGCGCTCCCTTCGCCCCCGGCTGCCCCGATCCCCTCGGCCGAAGCGACGCCCGTCTCGAGCGCCGCCGCCGCGGCGGCGATCGCATCCATCGGACCTCGCCTCGCCAGCCCCGCGCCGTCCGGCGACGGTCCCCCGCTCCGCGGCGCCGAGAGCACGCCGGCCGGCGATGGCCGGGTTCCATCGGAGCTCAGCGCCGTCAGCGAGGCTCCCGAGCCCTCCACCACGACGGCGCCGCACCGCGAGGCCAAGGAGCACTCCGCTGCGCCCACGCCCGGCGAGACGAAGCGCTCCCCCCTGGCCGGCGACGCGACGATGGGGCGCCGCGAGTACGCGACGATCCCTTCGGCCGGCGTCGGCGCAGGCGCGTCGCAGGGGCGCCCGGCCATGCGCTCGTGGCCAGGCTTGCTGCCCGGGCTGCGCCCGACGTCCGCCGAGGCTCCGTCGGCGCCGGGCCCGCGCTCCGATCGCGGCTCCGCCCCGGGATCGAGCAACGGCCCGCCCGCGCTCGATCCGCGCGCGCTCGCGGCGCGGCGCGCTCAACCGCCCCTCGCGGGCGCGCCGGCGCGGGGCGACGGCCATCCGCTCTCCACGGCGGTGCCCGTGCCGATCTCGTCGCTCATCGGCATCTGCGGGGCCGCCGTGCTCATGAGCGTCGCCGCCTTCTTCGCGGGCCGCCACTCCGTCGCAGCCACGCGGCAGCCGCTGGTCGCGACGGCGCGCCCCGCGCTCGGCGCCGCGCAGGGCGTCGCTCGCTCCGCGATCCCCGCGCCGCTGAAGCCCTGCTGGGTGGCGCGCCAGCCGCAGCCATGGGCGCCGCTCGTCGCGAAGAGCATCCCCTTCGAGGTCACGGCGACGAAGGGCGGCAAGCTCCTGGTGGGCTACGCCAAGAGCGCCATGGAGGCCGTCGGCCTCGAGATCGATCCCGCGACCGGCGAGCGGAGCGAGAGGTTCTCGAACCGAGAGGCCGCCGACATCGTGAGCATCTCGCCGGTCGAGGACACCTTCACCGTCCTCACGTCGGCGCAGCACGCCATCCGCTCCCCGGTCAGCGTCCCGGGGCCCCGGCCGTTCGTCGTCGGCCTGGCGGACGGCGCCGTGGTCGCCGCCGACGACCCCGGCGCCGCGCCCGCGCGGCTCTGGCCGGTGCAAGGCGACGAGCCGCTCGAGTCGCCGCGCGCCCTCGCGGCCGGGTCCCGCGGGTACGCCGTCGCGTTCCGCCGCGAGAAGGCCGTGTGGGCCGGCTGGCTCGACGCCGAGCGCAGGCCCTCCGGCGAGCTCACCCGCGTGAACGGCTCCGGGGGCGCGCTCGGCAAGCCTTCGCTCGGCTGGAACGAGCGCGCCCTCGCCGTCGTCTTCGCCGACCGGCCCGCGGACGGGCGATGGGAGATCCGCGCCGGGCAAGCCGCGCCGGGCGACATCCCCGGGTCGACCCAGGTGATCCCGCTCCCCTCCGGCGGCCCCGGCGGCGACGCGTTCGCGCCGGACATCGCGGGGCTCGGCGACGGACGCTGGCTCCTCGTGTGGACCGAAGGCCCTCCGGGGAGCCGCGCCATGCGCGCGCAGACCCTGGCCCCCGATTTCTCCCCGATCGGCGATCCGATCGCGCTCTCGCCCCCGGCCGGGAACTTCGGGCAGGGCGTGCTCGGCGTGGCGCCGCGATCGGGCTACGTGGGCGTCGTGTTCCTCTCGAAGCCCGCCGCGAGCTACGAGCTCTGGGGGGTCATCCTCCAATGTGGATGACGAGGGCCCCGGACGGCGCGCGCCGCCTCCGGGCGGCGGCGCTCGCGCTGCTGCTCGCCGCGGCGCACGCGCCGCTGCTCGCCGCGTGCGCCGCGCAGGCATCGCAGCTCGAGCAGGGCCGGGCCCTGCGCACGGGCAAGCAGCCCTACGACGAGTTCTTCGAGGCCGCGCGGGCGCTCCGCGAGGAGTCGCTGAAGGCCGAGGCGCTCGCGGACGCGGCGCGGGCCGAGCTCGCGCGCGCGGCCGGGCTCGATCCGAGGTCGGCCGCCGACGCGGCGCTCGACGCGGCGCGCGCGCGCGCGGCGGAGCTCCGCGCGTCGGGCGCCTCGCTCCACGTCGAGCTCGTGCCGGAAGCGCGGCTCGTCAGCGCCCGAGGCGGGCGCTCGCTCGACGCCGACGACAGGGACGCCGTCGAGGCGCTCGAGGCGTCCTTGAAGAGCTCCCTCGCGGCGGCGAAGCAGCTCGGCGAGCTGTCGAAGCGCGCGGCGGAGCTCGAGAAGCAGCGGGCGTCGCTGGCGGCCGTGTGGGCCGAGACCATGGCGGGCGACCCGCAGCGCCGCGAGGCGAAGCGCGAGCTCGAGGCGGCCGAGCGCGTGCTCGCCGAGGCGGGGGCGGCCGCCGAGCGGCACGCCGGCAGGGCATCGAAGCTCGCGCTCGATCTGGTGCTCGCCGTCGACGCGGGCGTCGCGCCGGCGGGGCGAGGCGCGGCGAGGCGCCCCACGCCGAGGCAGCCTGCCGGAAGCGCCAAGGCGCCGCCGCGGCGCGGGAGCGGCGCAGGAGCCGCGCCGAGGCCGCCGAAACCGCCGCCGCCTCCGCGCGGCGAGGACGATTTCGATCCCTGACGCCGCCGGCGCGGCGGCTCGCCTTGTCCGGCGGCAGCGCCGCCTGACAAGGGCGGCACTGCGCCCCATTCGGCAGCTTCCCCACTTGTCCGACGAGCGCCGGGACGCCTATCCTCCGCGAGCGATCCAGGAGCGCGGCCCGCGAGAACGCCGCGCGCCAGGCCGCGCATCCGCCGTTCGACGACCCCGCGCTCCGGCCCTCCTCGCTGATGATCCGATCCCTGCCGTTCGCCTCCATCGCTCTGGGATCGGCGCTCCTCGCGCTTGCGCTCGCGCCCCGGACCGCGGCGGCCCAGGCGCTGCCGCAGTCGGAGGGCGTGCACCTCGGCGGGTTCGTCTTCCGCCCGTCGGCGGAGCTCCGGATCCGGGGCGAGTTTCGCCGGTACCCCGTGGACACGGGCGGCGACGTCTACAGCTCGAACGCGGTGCTCGCCGAGGGCTTCGGGGGCGCGCTGCCGCCGCTCCTCGACACGGGCAACGTCGTCAAGACCCAGTGGTTCTTCGCCCAGCGCGCGCGCCTCGGCCTGGCCGTCGATCGCGGGCCCGTCACGGGCGTCCTCACGCTGCAGGACGCGCGGCTCTGGGGGAGCGACGACGCGATCTTCGTCGGAGCGGGCGAGCCGTCCCTCCCGGAGACGGCGCCCTACGAGGCCTACGTCGACGTGCACACGCGCTCGGGGCGCCGCGCCTTCGTCCGGCTGGGCCGGCAGCGGATCGAGTGGGGGGACGGCCGCCTGATCGGGGCGGACGACGAGACGCTCACCGCGCGCTCGCTCGACGGGGTGCGCGCGGGGGTGCAGCTCGGCAACGTCGACCTCGAGGCGATGGCCGTGCTCCTCGCCGCGCCGGGCGGCGCGCCGCCCGAGGTGGCGGGGACGCGCAAGCCCATCTCCGCCGGCACGGGGACGCAGCTCTACGGCCTGAACGCGCTCTGGCGCGTCGCTCCCCTGCTCCACCTCGAGGCCACGGCGCTCGCGCGCATCGCCCGCGAGCCGCGGCCGACCTGGCTCACGCCCGGAGACACCGTGGTCCTCGACGCGCGCATCTCCGGCGACCGCCGCGGTTTCCGCTACGCGATCGAGGGGGCCTACGAGCTCGGTCGGGTCGCCACCTTCACGGCCGATCGCCCGCTCGGCGCGTTCGCGGCCGCCGCGCGGGCGGCGCTCGAGACGTCCCTCCCCGCCCGCCTCACCTTCAGCGCCCGCGGCGCTTACGCGACGGGCGACGACGGCGCGCTCGAAGAGGGCGAGACGCAGCGCCGCTTCGATCCGATCCTGCCCGACGCGCAGGACAACCACGGCCCGATGGGGCTCTACGCGTGGTCCAACGTGATCGAGGCGGGCGGAGGCGTCCGCGCCTCCCCCCTCGACGCGATGACCGTCGCCGCCGGGTACACGTTCGTCGGCCTCGCCTCGCCCGGGGGCAGGTGGGTGACCGCGCGGCTCCTTCCCGTGGGCGCCGCCAGCGACAACGAGAGCCGGGCGCTCGGCCACGAGATCGACGTCTCGCTCGCCTTCCAGCCGTGGGAGCCGCTTCGCTTCGCGCTCGGCTACGGCCTGTTCATCTTCGGCGACGGTGCCCAGGCGATCTTCCGCAAGGCGAACCGCGCGCACGACGACGGCCGCCCGGCAGATCTGCAGCAGTGGGCGTTCTTGCAGACGACCCTGAGCGCCCCCTGAGGCGGGCCGGGGACGCGCGACGCCGGCGCGTCGCGCGCCGCGTGCTTCGCTGTCCTGAGGGGAGGAGTGAGGCGTCTCGGGGGCCGCGCCGTGCCGTGCGGCGCGCGGCGGCGCGGGGGGCTCGCCCGGGCTCACCGGGCGCGGCCCCCGCGCTTCGCGATCAGGTGCTCGGGGCGGGCTTCGGGGTGCCGAAGATGCTGGCCGCGCGGCGCTTCTCCTTCGCGGCGCGATCGCGATCGCTGTAGCTCGGGATCACGACGCGCTGGCGCTGCGGCAGCTCGCGGCCCGCGACGATGGCGTCGACCTCCTCCGCGTCCAGCGTCTCGCGCTCGAGGAGCGCGTTGGCGAGCCGCTCGAGGATCTCGCGGTTCTCGGTGAGGAGCCTCCGCGCCTCGGCGTGGGCGTCGAGGATGAACCGCCGCACCTCGTCGTCGATCTGGTTGGCGATCGTCTCCGAGTAGTCGCGGCGCCGGCTGGTGAAGTCGCGCCCGAGGAACACGCTCTCCTCGTCCGCGCCGTACGAGATCGGCCCGATGACGTCGCTCATACCGAACTCGGTCACCATCCGCCGCGCGAGGTTCGACGCCTGCTTGATGTCGTTGCCCGCGCCGGTCGTGAACTGGCCGAACATGATCTCCTCCGCGACGCGGCCGCCCATCAGCACCGAGAGCCGCGCCTTGGCGAACTCGCGCGACATGCTGAGCCGGTCCTCCTTCGGCAGCTGCTGCGTGAGGCCGAGCGCCGGGCCGCGCGGGATGATCGTCACCTTGTGGACCGGATCCGAGAACTTCTCCAGGAGCTTCGCGACCAGCGCGTGCCCGGCCTCGTGGTAGGCCGTGGTCCGCTTCTCCTCGTCGCTGATGACCATGCTGCGGCGCTCGGCGCCCATCAGCACCTTGTCCTTGGCCATCTCGAAGTCGATCATCGTGACGACGTCCTTGTCCTGACGCGCCGCGAGGAGTGCCGCCTCGTTGACCAGGTTCTCGATGTCGGCGCCGACGAAGCCGGGCGTGCCGCGCGCCAGGATCTCCATGTCGACGTCCGGCCCGAGCGGGACCTTCTTCGTGTGGACCCGGAGGATGCCCTCGCGGCCGCGCACGTCGGGGCGGTTCACCACGATGCGCCGATCGAAGCGGCCAGGCCGCAGGATCGCGGGGTCGAGGACGTCGGGGCGGTTCGTCGCCGCGACGATGATCACGCCCTCGTTCGACTCGAAGCCGTCCATCTCGACGAGGAGCTGGTTCAGCGTCTGCTCGCGCTCGTCGTGCCCGCCGCCGAGGCCCGCGCCGCGGTGGCGGCCGACCGCGTCGATCTCGTCGATGAAGATGATGCACGGCGCGTGCTTCTTGCCCTGCTCGAACAGGTCGCGCACCCGGCTCGCGCCGACGCCGACGAACATCTCGACGAAATCCGAGCCGGAGATCGAGAAGAACGGCACCCCGGCCTCGCCGGCGATCGCGCGCGCGAGGAGCGTCTTGCCCGTCCCGGGGGGGCCCATCATGAGCACGCCCTTCGGGATCCGGCCGCCGAGCTTCTGGAACTTCTTCGGGTCCTTGAGGAACGCGATGATCTCCTCGAGCTCGTCCTTCGCCTCGTCGATGCCCGCGACGTCGGCGAACGTCACCTTGTTCTGCGCCTCGCTGAGCAGCCGGGCGCGCGACTTGCCGAAGCTCATCGCCTTGCCCCCGCCGGCCTGGAGCTGGCGCATGAACAGGTAGAACATCACGAGCAGGAAGACCGTCGGCAGGAGGTACATGATCGCCCCCGGCCAGAACGGCGACGCGTCCTCCTTCTCGAAGTAGACGGCGACCTTGTTGTCGACGATCGTCTTCGTGATCTCGTCGGCGTTGTCAGGCCCGATCGTGACCTTCTTCGTCTTCGCCCCGGTCTTGGGGTCCTTGACCCAGAAGGTGTACTCGCGGTCCTTGATCGTGACCGACTCGACGTGCGGATCCTTGTCCTTGGCCTCGACCTGGACCTGGGCCATGAACTCGCTGAACGCGACTTGCGTGGCGGGCCGGGAATCCGGGCTCAAGAACTGCCAGATCGCCAAGAACATCATGATCAGCAGAACCCAGAGCAGCAGCGTCTTGTGCGATTGCTTCACGAGGACCCTCTAAGCTCGCGCGGCGAGCCGGCGTGTACCGAAATTGTACGCGTGTTCCAGTCAGCATGCCACCCGTCGGCTCGGTCGTCGACCGCGGGTTTTCCCCGCGGCGGCACGGCGAAACAGGGGACTCGACAGGGGTCGCGGGTGGGGTGCATGCGGTCAGGCCCCGCGACGCTCGGACCTGTCCTCGATAAGCACGCTGGACTCCTCTGGAAAGCCCAGGGCGATCTCTCCGCCGCCGCGGACCAGGACGCGCAGCGGCCGCCCGAGCTTGCGAGCCCGCTCGATCGCGAGGCGCTGCGCCCGACCGAGCGGCATCGAGAGCGGCTCGCCGCCGTCGAGGACGGCCGGATCGCCGCCCGCGCGCCGATCTCGGCCGGCGGCGAGCATGTCCGAGAGCGCGCAGAGGTGCTCGACGATCGCCGGCGACAGGTCCTGGAGCAGCGGGAGGAGCTCGCGGCGGACGCGAACGCGGGTGAAGCGGGGGTCCCCGTTGCTGGGATCCTCCGCGAAAGCCAGCCGATGTCGGCTGAGGTGGGCCAGCACGTCGGCGCGGCGGGCCAGGAGCAACGGGCGGATGAGCTCGACCCCGGCAGCCGCAGAGCCCGACTCCCCGGCGCCCGGCGCCGCGCCGGCGGCGTCGGTCCACAGCAGCGCGCGCGGCGGCAGCACGGCCAGCCCTCGCGGCCCAGCGCCCCGCAGCAGGCGCAGCAGCACCGTCTCGGCCCGGTCGTCCGCGGTGTGGCCGGTCGCGATCGCGCGGGCGCCGCGGGCCGCAGAGGCCGCCGCGAGCGCGGCGAACCGGGCGGCGCGCGCCCTGGCCTGGAGGTTCGCGCCGGGCGCCACGTCCACACGGGTGCTGGAGTAGGGGACGCCGAGCCGCTCGGCCAGGTCGCGCGCGATCGCGAGCTCGGCCGCGGCCGCCGGCCGCAGGCCGTGGTCGACGCCGTGCGCGACGACCTCGTGGCCGATCCGCCGCCGGAGCATGGCGAGGACGTGCAGCAGCGCCGTCGAGTCGGGGCCTCCAGAGCAGGCGCAGAGGACCACGTCGCCGCGCGCGAGCAACCGCTCGTCCCGGATCAGCCGCTCGGCCAGGCGGATCAGCGACGGGGGGTGCGACCGGCCCCGCCTGGGCGGCGGGGGAGGCCCGGGGGACGAGCTCATCGGAGCTCGAACGCCTTGCAGAAGATGATCTCGTCGCGATCGTCGAGCGACGGGCTCAGGTGCGGCGCGACCGGATAGCCGAGCGAGCAGCGCGGCACGCGGCCAGGGGGCGCGGCGCCGGCCTCGTCGCGCTCGGCCTCCGCCGGATCGAACGACGCGCAGTCGGGGCAGGCGAACACGAGGCGGTAGCGCCGCGCTTCCTCGCGGAGCTGCTCGTCGAGCGGGTGAATCATCCCGGCCAGCGTAGCGCAAGCCGCTGGGCGGAGGCGCGCTGCGACCTCGCGCGCCGCGCGCGATCTCGGCCCGAGCTCGCCGGGGTGCGCGCAGGGCGACGCGCCGCGCCTCCTCGCCGCGCCGCCTCGCCGCGCGCCGCGCCGCGCCGCTCAGCGAGCCGGCCGGCGGGCGCGGGTGAGGCGGACGATCGACTCGATGTGGCTCGTCTGCGGGAAGAGCTCGACCGCCTCGATGTCCGTGATCTCGAAGCCGCCGCGGAGAATGCCGCCGAGATCGCGCCCGAGGGTGGCCGGGTCGCACGAGACGTAGACGACCACGCGCGCGCCCGAGGCCGCGATCGCGCGCGCCGCGCCGGGCGCCCCGCCGCGCGGAGGATCCAGCACCACGACGTCGGTGCGCGCCGGGATCGGGACCTGGTCGGCGTCCGCCTCGATCGCCTTGCCGGCGAGGCCGCGCGCGGCGAGGTTCTGCCGCAGGCACGCGACCGCCTCGGGCGCGCGCTCCACCGCCGTGAACGACGCGAGCCCCGGGGCGGCCGGCGAGGCGACCTCGGCGGACTGCGCGGGTCGCGGCGCGCCGCGCGCGAGGAGCACGGAGAGCGTCCCGCTCCCCGCGAACAGCTCCAGCACGTGCGGCGGCCGGGAGGAGTCGAGGTGAGCGAGCTCGGCGGCGCGGCCGGCGAGCACGGCGGCGCCCTCCTCGGACGGCTGCCCGAAGCCACCCGGCGCGAGGACCAGCGGCAAGCCGTCGGCGCCCACGACCGCCGGCCGCGGATCGCCGAACGACGCGGCCTCGCGCGCCCCGTCCAGCGTGACGCGGGCGCCGGCCCACGCGCCGCGGGCCGTGCGCTCGTCGAGCAGCTGCCACACGGCCGGCGGGAGCTGGCCGCGCCAGAGGATCTCGACCACCGGGCGGCTCGAGGCGCCCAGCGAGACGAGGATGTCGCCCTCCCCCGCGGCCCCGCGCAGGACGCCGGGCAGCTCGCCGGCGAGCGGCGCGATCGGGTCGGCCAGCACCAGGCAGCGATCGACCGCCGCGACGGCGTGCGTCCTCGGCGCGCGGTAGCCCACGCGCACCTCGCCGCGCTCCGCGCGCGCGAACAGCCGCGCGCGCGAGCGGTAGCCGAGCGGCTGGGGCGCGGGGTGCAGGCGGAGCGGCGGCAGATCGGCCTCGGCGAGCGAGGCCGCGCGCGCGATCGCCTGCCGGACGATCTGCGCGTGCGCGGCCTGCTGCGCCTCGACGCGGACGTGCATCCAGTCGCAGCCGCCGCAGGTCTCCGCGAAGCGGCAGGGCGGGGCGATGCGGTCGGCGCTCGGCTCGACCACGCGGAGCAGCCTGCCCCGCGCCGGGCGCGCGCTCCGATCGAGCTCGACCTCGACGAGGTCGCCCGGCGCCGTCGCGGGGACGAAGACGACCTCGCCCGCGAGCCGACCGATCCCTGCGCCGCCGGCGGCCAGCGCGTCGATGCGCAGCTGCGCTCGCTCGCCGGCGCGCGCCCTGGCACCGCTCGAGCGGCGGTGAACAGCCTTCATCCCTTCATCGTAACGCGCCGCAGGCTCGCCGGGCCGGGGTGGACGAGAGATGCTCCGCCGGCGAGGGCGAGCGAGCGCGCGCGCTCGTCCCCCGCGGGCTCCACGTTCGCGCCGAGGCGCGGCCGGCGCGTGGTGGCCGCGCCGGTCGAGGTGGGCGGCGCAGCGTCGACCCCCTTCGGGGTCGAGGGCTGCACGGTCATCGTCTTCATGTAGATCAGCGCGCCGATGCCGATGACGCACAGCGCGGTGAGGGCGATGACCGCGACGAGCACGAGCGTGTTCCTGCCGTTCCCCTTGGACACCGCGTCCTGCGTGGCCGCCCAGATGGCCGCTGGATCGGGGCGCGGCAGCGAGAGCGCGGTCTCGATCTGCGACTGGGGAGGCTGCGCCGGCGCGGCGGGCGCGAACGGCTGGCCCTGGCCCGCGATCGTCGACGGCGGCGGCGGGAACGCCGGCACGGGCGAGCCGGCAGGAGGCGAAGGAGCGTAGCCCTGGCCGTTGAACGGCAGCGCGTACGAGGGCACCTGCGGCGATGCGCCGACCGCAGCGGCCCTGCTCGCGTGCCCGCGGCGCGCGGCGTCGCTCGGGCCCTGCGGGACCGGCGCGGGCGGCTGGGGCGGAGCCTGCTGCGGGAGCGCGAGCGTGGACGCGAGCGGGTTGCCCAGATCGCTGTCCAGGAGGCCCCCCCTGGGGAACGGCGCCCGATCGGCCGAGCCGAGATCGAGCGGCGGATACGGGTTCGCCGGGATCACCGGCGCAGCGAGGTTCTGGCCGCCCGGCGCGCGCGGCAAGCCCGCGTGCGCGGGCGGGGCACCGGGCCGCACCGTGGGAAGGGCGGACGGGGCACCGGGCTGAGGCGGAGGCGCCAGCGCGAGCTCCGGCGCCATGCCGGCCGCCGGGCGCGGCATCGCGCGCTCGCCGTGCGGGAGCGGCCGCACCGGCTCGGCGTGCTCGCGCGTCGCGACCGTCGTCGGGACATCCTCGTCGTCGTCCATCAGCGACGAGGCCACCATCTGCTTGTCGGCCGCGTCCCTCGACGGCGTGCGTCCGACCGGTGCGATCCCGCTCGCCGGCGCGGCGTTGTGCCGCAAGACCTGCGGCGGCGTGAGCCGCTGGTACGGATCGGGCTCCCGGCCGCGGCTGCGGAGCCCGACGCTGTCGGTGGCCGTGGTCGAGCTCCGCGCGCGCACCTGCTCGACGTTGATCGTGGACGTCACCTCCGCCGCCCACGCGAGGTGCGCCTCGCGCTTCTGGATGCGGTCGGCGAACACCTGCTGCACGAACTGCGCGACCTCCTCGGAGCCGACGAAGATCCCGCTCCGCATCAGGAAGTTTTGCAGCGCTCGCGAAAATTCGCGCGCCGTCTGGAAGCGGTCCTGCTTGTGCTTGGCGAGCGCCTTCATGACGACGCTCTCCAGCTCGATCGGATAGTCGGGCACGATCGTGGACGGCGGCGGGACCACGCAGGCCTGCACCTTCTCGAGGGTGTCGAGATCCGTATCCATCCGGAAGAGTCGCTGGTTCGTCGTGAGCTCCCAGAGGACGACCCCGAGCGCGAACACGTCGGTCGTGCGATCGACCTCATTGCCGCGCACCTGCTCGGGAGACATGTAGGCCAACTTGCCTTTCAGCGTTCCCGCGCGGGTGGACGACAGCCGATCGGCCACCTTGGCGATCCCGAAATCCACCACCTTGGTGTAGCCGTCGTACGTGAGGAACAGGTTGTGCGGCGTCACGTCGCGGTGCACCAGGCCGAGCAGCTGGCCGTTCTTTCCGCGCAGCTCGTGGGCGGCGTGGAGCCCCTCTGCCGCATCGGAGCAGATGCGCGCAGCGAGCTCGGGCGAGATGCGCAGCCGGCGCTCCTCAGCGCGCCGCATCACCTCCCGGAGCGGCTCGCCGTGGAGATACTCCATGGCGATCCAGTAGGTGTTGTCGTCCTTCCCGAGATCGAACACCTGCGCGACATTGGCGTGGTTGATGCCAGCCGCGATGCGCGCCTCGTCCAGGAACATGTCGACGAACTGATCGTCCTCGACCAGATGCGGGTGGATCCGCTTGATGGCGACCCACTTTTGGAAGCCGCCCGGCCCATCCATGCGCGCCAGGTGGACGCTCGCCATTCCGCCCACCCCGATCTCGTCGACCACGCGGTAACGGCCCAGGAAGTAGGTCCCCTGCTGCTTCTCGGACTCCTTCGCGCGCGCGTCAGGCGATGAATTGGTCGACCCGGGGCTTGGAGGTCCGCCCATTCGCGATGCGGGTCGAGGCGGGGGTTGGGGCATGAGCGGTCACTACTTTACCGCGAGTTCGCGGCGCTTTGCCATGTCGTCTCGGCCGAGCGACCGGGCAGATGGTCAGCTTCAATCCACTAGGTCGCTGAAGGCCTGTGTCCTGACAGGTAGGACACCACCAGAGACCCAGGACGGAGTCGCGGCGAGCTCAGGGGAACGGTTGCCCAGGTTGGCCTCGCTCGAAATAGAAACGGAAGCTCCCCGTGACCCTCGAGAGGAGCTCGCGGGGGATGGCGTCCGCTGGATGACCGATCCCGGCGTCGCGCGGATCACCGACCCAGATGTCGAACGTCGCGTCCGTGAACTTGTCGACCGCGTCGGTCTCGTTGGGATCGCCGCTGAACAGCGCCTGGAACTTGATGGTCCCATCCACGGCGTAGAGCACGATGTTCTGGTTGTGGCACGACCGCTGGAGGTAGAGCGCCATGTGCACGAGCGGGGCGAGCCCCTCCGGCTTCGGCGTCGGCGGGGGCGAGCCCGGCAGCTCGACGCCGGGCGGGAGCCCGACGCTCAGGTCGACGTCGAGCTTGTTCACCTGCCCGTCCCCGCGGATGAGGCCGACGTCGTCGATGATGACCGCGAGGCCGTCCGAGACCTCCTGGAGGTCGCTGCCCCGCTGCACCCGGATCTGAAGCGTGGAGCGGTACGGGACCGCGGCGAAGAAGTCGGGGCGCATGTCGTAGGCGCCCTCCCAGCAGTCCGCCGCGAGCAGCCTCGAGCTGTAGACCTCGCCCTCCCCCTGCCCGAGCGAGCACCCGAGCGAGAGGGAGCACGCCAGGGGCACGAGCAGGCGCGCCGTCACGACGCCGCCCCCGCGCGAAGGGCGGCCCGGATGCGGCCGCCGCCGAGGACGCGGTCGCCCCGGTACACCACGGCCATCTGACCGGGGGAGACGGCCCGCACCGGGCTCTCGAACCGCGCCACGAAGCTCTCGGCGCCCGTCGCAGGGTCGCGCCGTCGCTCGATGACGCCGGGCGCCGCCTCGTGCCGCGCGCGCACCCGCACCTCGGCCTCCAGGGGGAAGACCGCGTCGTCGGACCACACGGCCTCGGTGATCTCGGCGCCCGCCGCGTAGAGGTCGGCCTCGTCGCCGAGGCGCACCGCGCCCGTCGCCGCGTCGAGGCCCACGACGAACGCCGGGCGGCCGAGCGAGACGCCGATGCCCTTGCGCTGGCCCACGGTGAAGCCGTGCACCCCGCCGTGCGACCCGACCACGCGCCCGTCCCGATCGACGATCGGCCCGGGCCGGAGCCTGTCCGCCGCGCGCTCGGCCACGAAGGGCGCGTAGCGGCCCGAGGGGATGAAACAGAGCTCCTGGCTCTCCCCCTTGTCGGCCCCCGGCAGCCCGCGGGCGATCGCCTCGGCGCGCACCTCCTCCTTGGTCGAGTCGCCGAGCGGGAAGAGGAGCCGCGACAGCTCGTCCGACCGGAGCATGTGGAGGAAATAGCTCTGATCCTTGTGCCGATCGCGGCCGCGGTAGAGGCGGGCGCCGCCCTCCTCCACGACGACCCGCGCGTAGTGGCCCGTCGCCACCCACGAGACGCCCAGCCGCTCGGCCAGCGGGAACAGCTCCCGGAGCTTGACCGAGCGGTTGCAGGCCACGCACGGGCTCGGCGTCTCGCCCGCGAGGTAGGCGTCGACGAACGGATCGACGACGTGCTCGCGGAACAGGGCGCGGCGATCGAAGGTGTAGTGCGGGATGCCGAGGTGGTCGGCGACCCGGCGGGCGTCGTGCTGATCCTCGGGCGCGCAGCAGCGGCTCTTGACGCTGCCGTCGTCGGGGTAGTCCCAGAGGTGCAGCGTCACGCCGACGACCTCGTAACCAGCGTCGCAGAGGCGCGCCGCGGCGACCGAGGAGTCGACTCCGCCGCTCATCGCGATGAAGACGCGCGCCCCCGGGGAGGGCCGCTCGCCGGGCCGCGCCGCGCCGCCGGCCTCTCGGACAGGAGTTGCCATTTCCGTTCTTATAGCGTGAATCCCGCGCCGCGGTCGGACGCCGCGGGCACACACGCGCCAACACGCGCCGGCGGCGGCGCGCGGCCCGAGGTTCGGACCGGCTCGCCGCCATTCACCCTTGGCCACCCCCGCGGCGCGCGTGTACCGTCTGCCAGATGCCGAGCGGGGTCGTGCTCGTGGTCGAGGACGAGGAGTATGTCGCGGACCTGCTCGCCACCGCGATCCGCGAGGCGGGTTACGAGGTCATCTACTGCGCCACCGCGGAGGCCGGGCTCTCGACCGCCTGCACCCTGGAGCCCGAGTGCATCGTCTGCGACGTCGGCCTGCCCGACCACGACGGCTACTGGGTCGCACGCAACGTCCGCACCCAACCTTCGCGGGTGTCCGTCACCCCCTTCCTGTTCCTCTCCGCCCTCGATGACCAGCAATCCCGCCTCGAGGGGTTCCACGTCGGCGCCGACGTCTACATGACCAAGCCCTTCCGGGTCACCGAGGTCGTCGCGCAGATCGGGGCCCTCGTGCAGATGGCGTCCCGCCTGCGGCAGCGGCGGGACAGCCTCATGTCCATCCCGGCCTCCGTCGACCAGACCGCCATCGAGGGCGACCTCAGCCAGATGTCGATCGCGACCGTCCTCACGGTCCTCGAGATGGAGCGGCGCTCGGGCGTGTTCGAGGTGATCAGCAAGAAGCGGCGCGCGCAGCTCGACATCGCCGAGGGGTGCATCGTCCAGGGGACCGTGGGCGGCACGCGCGTCTCGGCGCTCGCCGCGCTCCGCACCATGCTGGCCTGGAAGGTCGGGCGGTTCGCGTTCGTTCCCGGCAGCCGCCCGGTGCCGTCGGAGCGAAAATCGATCGCCGCCTACCTGCTCGAGGCGACCCGGCTCGAGGACGAGAGCGCCCGCGTCGAGCTGCCGATGCCGCCGTCGCGGCGCCGTCCGGAGCCCCGGATCGCGACGACGGCGCTCGGCGGGCCGTCGTCCATCCCGGACGACGTCGCGCCGCCGTCGTCGCGCGCGCCGCTCGAGGAGCTCCTGCGCCGCCAGCCCGGCGTCGCGCCGCGGAGGGCGGCCGACGGCGCCCTGACGATCTCCGATGCGCCGCCGTCGCTCGAGCTGAGCTTCGAGCTCGAGGCCGCGCCGCCGACGCTGCGCTCGCTCGCCCGCATGACGGCGAAGCCGCCGTCGAGCCGGCGCGGCGCGGACGAGAACGATCCGCCCACGGTCCCGCGCGGCCAGGGCCGGCTCTCCCCGTCGAAGCCGCCGTCCCGCCGGCCGACCGCGCCGCCGTCCTCGCCGGGCCGCTCGGGCGAGCCGGGCGAGCTCTCCCGCGGGAGCGTCGCTCCCCCGACGACCCAGCCGGCGAGCCATGAAGAAGGTTCGTCGCGCATGAGCCCGGTCCCCCAGCGACCAGCGCCCGCCCGGCCTCCCCGCCCCGACGCAAAGAAGCGCTGAGGTCCGCTCCGCTCGCTCCCTTCGGCCACCTCAGGCGGGGGTTCTCACGGAAGGCCTTCGTCCGGCCGGCCGGACGTGCCCGTCAGAGCGTCGCCTGCTGCTCCGCCTCGCCGGGATCGTGGTCCCGCAGGTAGCTGAGGTTGACCGCGTTCACGACGGCGTGCGCCACGAACGGCCCGACGAGCGAGCCGGTCGCGGCGAAGATGGCGCCGAGCCCCGCGCCGACGCCCACGGCCCAGCCGACCCACACCCAGCGGCTCGGGCCCCGCATCTGGTGCATCAGACCGAAGAGGAGCGCGCTCAGCGCCACGCCGAGCAGCGGCGTCAGGAGCCCGCGGAAGAGCAGTTCCTCCCCGAGGCTCGAGAGGCCCGCGAGGAGCAGGACCTGGCCGAGCGAGAGGTCCAGCGCGACCGGGCGGAGCTCGCTATGCAGGCGCCGCGCCCAGCCGAACCGGGCCACGGCGACGCGGGTCATCACGACGACCCCGGCCGCGAGCGTGAGGCCGAGCGCGGCGCTCGTCAGCAACGCGGCCAGCGGGGGCAGCGAGAGCCAGGGGCTCGGGTGGATCCACGGCCATCCATCCCGCGCCACCAGGGTCAGCGAGATCGCCAGCGCCGCGAGGACGAGGTAGCCGGAGGCCGCCCGCAGCGTCGCGTCGGTCCGGCCGGTCCGCGCCCATCGCGAAGCCATACCCCATCATGGCACGCCGCCGGAAGCCGGTGAAGCGGCGCGCACCTTCACGACCCCTGGCCGAGCGCCGGCAACCGGACTACGTGGACGGCCATGCACGCGACCGTGGTCATCTTCCCGGGCTCCAACGCCGATGCCGAAATGATCCATACGCTCCGCGACGTGCTCCAGGTCCGCACGTCGACCGCCTGGCACCGCGACGCCGAGCTCCCCGCTGGCACCGACCTCGTCGCGATCCCCGGCGGGTTCTCCTACGGGGACTACCTGCGCTGCGGCGCCATCGCACGCACGAGCCAGATCGTCCCCGCCATCCGCCGGCACGCGGAGCGCGGCGGCCTGGTGCTCGGCGTCTGCAACGGGTTCCAGATCCTCACCGAGGCGGGGCTGCTCCCGGGGGCCCTCACCCGCAACGCGCACCTCCGCTTCGAGTGCCGCGACGTCTTCGTGACGCCGCGCGCCGAGGGGCCGTTCACGAGCGGCCTGCCTCGGGTGCTCCGCCTGCCGATCGCCCACGCCGAGGGGCGGTACCAGGCGGATCCGGAGACGCTCCGCAAGCTCGTCGAGGATCGCGCCATCGCCCTCCAGTACTGCGACCGGGAGGGGCTGGTCGGAGGGGACGCGAACCCCAACGGATCCGCCATGGACATCGCCGGCATCTACGGCGGCCCCCGGCGCAATGTGCTCGGGCTGATGCCCCACCCCGAGCGGATGAGCCAGCCCTTCCAAGGGCAAGGCTGCGCGGACGGGCGCGCCCTGTTCGACGCCGTGCTTCGCAGCGTGAACGGCGCACGCGCCGCGTCCGCCGCGAGCGCGCCGTGAGCCAGACGCCGTCCGGCGACGCCCGCTGCCGCGTGTGCGCCGCGGTGCTCGCGCCGGGGAGCGCGCGCTGCCCACAGTGCGGCGCGGACCGGCGTGCCGAGGCGTGCCCGCACTGCCGCGGGGTGGCCGGCGTCTCCGCGCACCCCGAGCTGCGCTTCCGGTGCGACGCCTGCGGCGGCCCGCGCGTCCCGGTCGACGGCGACGGCGTGAAGCGATCCGGCCGCGAGGTGCCGCCGCTCCAGAAGGCGCGCGCCGCGGCCTCGGCGCGCTCGGTCTGGCGCGCGGCGGGCATCGCGGCGAGCGCGCTCTTCGGCTTCGAGGTGCTCCTGTTCGCCGTGATGCTGCTCGTCCTCGGCGCGAGCGTCGGGCTCTTCGCCGCGGGCCTCCTGACGATGGCGCCCGTCGCCGCCTTCGCCCTGTGGGCGTTCCGGCGGGCCAAGGCGCGGGGCCGGGACATCGCGCCCGCGCTCGACGCCGCCTGGGTCTCCGTCGCGTCCGACGTCGCCCGGCAGGCCGAGCGCCCGCTTACCGCCGGCGCGCTCGCCTCGACCCTCCGCATCGGCGAGGCCCAGGCCGAGGAGCTGCTCGCGCTGCTCGAGGTGAACGACGTCGTGCGCGGCGCGGTGAGCCCCGCGGGCGAGTTCGGCTACGCGCCGAGGCTGCGCGTCGGCGCGGCGCCCGGGGGCGAGCCCGAGGCCGAGCGCGCGGCGCGCGCCCTCGCCGCCGAGGAGGAAGCGCTCGCCGACGTGCCCCTCACGCAACGGACCGCCCATGTCGAGCCCACGAAGCGCTGATCCCAAGCCGAAGCCGGGCGCCCCGCGGCAAAAGCCCCGCGCGCCCCAGGAATCCCGCGCGCCCCAGGAGGCCCGCGCGCCCCGGCCCGCGCCGCAGGCGCGCCGCGCGCTGACCAACGTGGGCGGCGAGACGCGGCTCGAGGGCGATCCGGCCGACGCGGCGATGCTCGCCCACGCGCTCGACGTGGCCAGCGCGAGCGACGCGGAGGAGGCGGCCCGCGCCCACGTGCACGGGTTCCACAGCTACCCGGCCCGGATGCACCCGGACACGGCCCGCCGGCTCGTCGAGGCGCTCTCGAGGCGGGGCGATCGGGTGCTCGACCCGTTCTGCGGCAGCGGCACCGTCCTCGTCGAGGCCCGGCTCGCGGGCCGCGCGGCGATCGGCGTCGACGCGAACCCCCTCGCCGTGCGCCTCGCCCGCCTGAAGGTGCAGGGCAGCACCCCGGGCGAGCGCGAGCGCCTCGTCGCGGCCGCGCGCGAGGTCGCGGCCGCCGCCGACGAGCGCCGCAAGGCGCGCGCCGGCCCGAGCCGCCGGTACGGCCCCGAGGACGTCGCCCTCTTCGAGCCGCACGTGCTGCTCGAGCTCGACGGGCTGCGCGTCGGCCTCGACCGCCTCGCGGGCCACGGCGCCGACGCGCTGCGCGCGGATCTGGAGCTCGTGCTCTCGGCCATCCTCACGAAGCTCAGCCGCCGCACGTCCGACACGTCGGAGCACGAGCTGCCGCGGCGGATCGCCGCCGGCTATCCGGCGCGGCTGTTCGTGCGCAAGGCGGAGGAGCTGGCCCGCCGCCTCGCCGACGTCGCCGCGCCGCTGTCCGCGAGCCCGCCCGCGCTCGTCGAGGAGGGCGACGCGCGCGTGCTGCGCGGCGTCGCGCCCGACTCGGTCCACCTCGCGGTCACGTCGCCGCCGTACCCGGGCGTCTACGACTACCTCGCCCACCACGAGGCCAGGCTGCGCTGGCTCCGGCTCCGGAGCGCGAGCTTCGAGCAGGACGAGATCGGCGCCCGCCGGCACCTCGACCCGCTCGGCCCCGAGGCCGGCCGCGCGCGCTGGCGCGAGGAGCTCGGCGGCGTGCTCGTCGCGCTGGCGCGCGTGCTGCGGCGCGGGGCGCCGCTCGTGCTGCTGATCGCCGACAGCGTCGTGGCCGGCGCGCCGGTCTACGCGATCGACGTGGTGAAGGCCGCGGCCTCCGGCGCGCGCTTCGCGGTCCGCGCGGTCGCGTCGCAGCCGCGCCCCCACTTCCACCGCCCCACGGCGCGCGCCTTCCAGCGCCGCCCGCGCCACGAGCACGCCATCCTGCTGATCCGCGCCTGACCGGCCGAAAATTGCCCCGCGGCGCGCGCCCGTGGCAGGGTGCTCCGCGATCGAGCGGGGCGTGACGCGGCCGGCACCGGACGCCGGCGGCGCCCCCGGGCGCGCGACGATGGCGAGAGCACTCCTCGGACTCCTCCTCCTGTGTGGCACCTGCGTCCTCGGCTGCGGCAAGGCCGGCGGCGATCCGGGGAGCGCCGAGCTCGAGAGCACCGGGGTCGACGCGTGCGACGGCTACCTGGCCGCGATGCTCGCCTGCGCCGGCAAGCTGCCCGCGGAGACGAGGAAGGGCCACGAGGCCGCGATCCGGATCGCGCGCGACGCGCTCGAGGCGAAGGCGGAGGCCGACGACGAGGCGCTCGAGGGCGGCGCGAGGGACGAGGCGCGCAGCGCGCTCGCGGCGGCCTGCCAGCAGATGAGCGAGGCGGTCGTCGAGCGCACCCCCTGCGGCGGGTGATCGCGCGCGCAGCGGCCGGCTCGCGCGCGCGGCCGCGCGCCGCGCGTCACGTGAAGGTGGGCACCTCCGCCGGATAGTGCTGCCGGAGGAACGACGCCCACTGCGGGCGCTTCTCGGCGTGGAACACGTCGCCCGCGAGCATGCTGGTGATGAGCTTGCGCATCGTGGGCCGCTGGTTCGGCTCGAACAGCGTCTCCCGGAAGTGGCCCTTG
The DNA here is from genome assembly GCF_028553905.1 of Sorangium sp. So ce836. Classification (NCBI taxonomy): domain Bacteria; kingdom Pseudomonadati; phylum Myxococcota; order Polyangiales; family Polyangiaceae; genus Sorangium; species Sorangium sp. So ce836. The sequence continues at coordinate 11,753,088 of NZ_CP102233.1, forward strand.
TAGAAGCCCTGCACGACGCCGAGGAACAGATCGACGGCGTAGCGGACCTCCGCCTCGTAGCCCGCGAACGCGGCGCGCGAGGTGTCCCCGGCCTCGAGCGCGCGGTGGATCGCCGTGGCCGCCAGCTCGGCGCCCTTGATGGCGAGGTGCGCGCCCGTCGAGAAGAGCGGGTCGAGGAACCCGCCGGCGTCGCCCACGAAGAGCCAGCCGTCGCCGGCGAGCTGGTCGATCCGGTACGAGAAGTCGGCGAGCGCCCCCACCGGCCTCACGCGCCGCGCGCCCGCGAGGAACTCCCGCGCCCAGCTGCTCTCGGCGACGGTGCGATCGAAGAGATCGTCGAGGCTCTCCCCTCTCCTCCGGCTCCGGATCCAGCTCGACGACACGACCGCGCCGACGCTCGTCACCTCGCCGCGGAACGGGATGAACCAGAACCACCCGTGGTCGAAGATGACCAGCTGGATGTTGCCCTGGTGGATCCCGTCCTCGCGGACCACGCCCTCGTAGTGGGCGAAGAGCGCGGTCTTGTCGAGCTCCGCCAGCTGCGCCTTGCGCCGCTGCCTCGAGGCGAGCAGCGTGTCCCGCCCCGTCGCGTCCACGATGACCGGCGCCCGGAGCTCCACGACGTCGCTCGCGCCGGCGCCCTCGGACCTCGCGCGCGGCCGCGCGCGCACCCCGACCGCGCGCGACCCGTCGAACAGCACCTCGACGGCCTCCCACGACTCGCGCACCTCCGCGCCGAGCTCCGCCGCGTGCCGCAGCAGCAGCTGGTCGAACACGTCGCGCTCCACCTGGTAGGCGAACTCGAACTTCGGATCGAACGCGTCGGCGAAGCTGTACGTCCGCGTCCGCCCCGTCGACGAGCACAGGAAGCGGGCGCCGTATTTGCGGAGGAAGCGCGCGTCGAGCTGCTCGTCCAGCCCGAGCCGCTCGAAGACCTCCCGGGAGCGAGGCAGCAGCGACTCGCCGATGTGAAAGCGAGGGAACGTCTCCCGCTCGAGCACGAGGGAACGGCGGCCGAGCTTGGCCAGCGACGCGGCGAGCGTCGACCCACCCGGCCCGCCGCCGAGGATGATTGCGTCCCAGCGATCGGTCATGCCTCCGTCGTATAATGCGTGGAGACGCCCGCGAAAATGCGGTCGCGGCGCCAGCGCGGAGCCGACGCGCCCGCGCCATCGGAGCGGGGCCCCAGCCAGGGCGCAGGAGGTAGCGGCGATGCCCACGGTCGTGTTCGAGGCCAGCGAGCTCGGCCCTTCCGTCTCCGCCGAGGCCGGGGCCGGCAGGCTCATCGACGTCTGCGACGACGCGCGCGCGCCGGTCGTGTTCTCGTGCCGCGACGCGCGCTGCGCCACCTGCCGCGTCGAGGTCGTCGAGGGGGAGCAACACCTCGAGCCGCCGGCGCGCGACGAGCTCGAGCTGCTCGAGCGCCTCGGCGCTCCGCCGCGCCTCCGCCTCGCCTGCCAGGCGGTGCTCCGCGCCGGCCCTGGGCTGGTCCGGCTCCGCGTCCTGCGCGGCATTGGCGGGACCGGCGAACGGTGTTAAGTCAGCCCCCGTTCTGAGGCCCGGCTCCGAAGGGGGGCGAGACCCGGCGCTCCACGGCGCCGCCCGCGCGCGGCGACGGCGGGGGGCCGCTCGCTCGGGCCGCGCTCCGCTGCGCAGCGGGCGCGGTCGCTCGCCGGGCGGACAGCGACGAGGCCGCGCGGAGGAGAGGAGTGGAGCAGACGTGACCAAAGCCAGGAAGCTGCGCGAGCTCATGGCCCGCCCGGGCCCGATCGTCATCATCGGCGCGCACAACGGGCTCTCCGCGAAGATCGGCGAAGAGGCTGGGTTCGACGGGCTCTGGGCCTCCGGCTTCGAGATCTCCGCGAGCTACGCGGTGCCGGACGCGAACATCCTCACGATGGCGGAGAACCTCCACGCCGCCAAGATGATGAACAACACCTCGCTCCCCGTCATCGCGGACTGCGACAACGGCTACGGCAACGCCGTCAACGTCATCCGCTGCGTCGAGGAGTACGAGGCCGCCGGCGTCGCGGCCATCTGCATGGAAGACAACATCTTCCCGAAGCGCTGCAGCTTCTACGCGGGCGTGAAGCGCGAGCTCGCCGAGGTCGAGGAGCACGCGCTCAAGGTCCGCGCGGCGAAATCGGCGCAGAAGGACCGCGACTTCGTGGTCATCGCGCGGACCGAGGCGCTCATCGCCGGCTGGGGGATGGATGAGGCGCTCCGCCGCGGCCGCGCCTACGCGGACGCTGGCGCCGACATGGTCCTCATCCACTCGAAGAGCAAGGACCCGGACGAGGTGCTCTCCTTCGCCCGCGCGTGGGATCGCCCGGGCACGCCGCTCGTCTGCGTGCCGACGATCTACCGCACGACCACCGTCGACACCCTGCACAAGGCCGGCTTCAAGCTGATCATCTTCGCGAACCACGCGATCCGCTCCTCCATCAAGGCGATGACGGAGACGCTCCAGACGCTGAAGCGCGAGATGTACACCGGCAGCGTCGACGACAGGGTGGTGCCGCTCGAGCGCGTCTATCAGCTCGTGGGCGTCGACAAGATGAAGCAGGAGGAGTCGAGCTTCCTGCCCTCCGGCAGCCCGGGCGTCACCGCGGTCATCCTCGCCGCCGGCCAGAGCCAGGGCCTCCTGCCCCTCACGGAGGAGCTGCCGAAGCCGATGCTCGACCTGAAGGGCAAGAGCATCCTTGAGCGGCAGATCGACGTGCTCAACGCGTGCGGCGTGAAGGATGTCGCCGTCGTGCGCGGGTACAAGAAGGAGGCGATCAAGCTCCCGAACGCCCGCTATTACGACAACGACGAGTACGCGACGACGAACGAGGTCGCCTCGCTCTTCCGCGCCTCCAAGGAGCTGAACGGGCCGTTCGTCTTCCTCTACGGCGACATCGTGTTCGAGCGCGGCCACCTCGAGAAGCTCCTCAAGAGCCCGGCCGACATCTCGATCGTCGTCGACCGCGCCTACGCCGAGGGCCAGCGGCCCAAGGACGCCCGCGGCGTGCCGGATCTCGTGGTCCTGAAGGACGCGCAGGAGGCCGGCTACCGCTTCGTGGGCGCCGACGCGCCGCACCGGGTGGCCCGCGTCGGCCGCGCGATCCCGGCGAGCGAGGCGCACGGCGAGTTCGTCGGCATGGCCATGTTCACCGCGAAGGGCGCGCGCCTGCTGACGGACTGCTACCACCAGCTGCAGGAGACCCGCGCGAAGGGCAGCTTCCACGAGGCCGAGTCGCTCCGCAGCGCGACCTTCACCGACCTGCTCCAGGAGCTCATCGACCGCGGCGCGGACGTGCAGGCGATCGACGTCTACAAGGGGTGGCTCGAGATCGACACGTTCGAGGACTACCGCCGCGCCTGGGCGCTCATCAAGGAGTGAGCCGATGTCCCACGGTTCAGGAAAATCGTACGCGCCCGAGTTCGTCGCCGCGCTCAAGGAGGCGGGGTTCGACTTCTTCGCGGGCGTGCCCTGCTCGCTCTTGAAGGGCCTGGTCTCGCGGCTCGAGGCCGACAGGGACGCCCGCTACATCTCGGCGACCCGCGAGGACAGCGCGATCGGGATGGCGGTCGGCGCCTGGCTCGGCGGCCGGCTGCCGATCGTCCTGATGCAGAACTCCGGGCTCGGCGTCTCCGTCAACGCGCTGGCCTCGCTCAGCACGATGTACGAGGTGCCCACGCTGCTCGTCATCTCCTGGCGCGGCGAGGGCGGCAACGACGCCCCGGAGCACATCATGATGGGCGAGATCATGCTCCCCCTCCTCGATCTGATGAAGATCCAGCACCGCGTCCTCCGCGGCGGCGAGCCGATGGGCCCGCAGGTCGGGTGGGCGAAGGACGTCATGCTCTCCACGAGGCAGCCGGCGGCGCTCATCGTCCCGGCGGGGGTGCTCGAATGAACAAGCTCGAAGCGCTCAAGGTGTTCACGGCGGCGGTCGGCAAGGACGACCTCGTGGTCTGCTGCAACGGCATGATCGGCCGCGAGCTCTACACGACGCAGGACCGGCCCTCGAATTTCTACATGATCGGCTCGATGGGGCTCGGCCTGTCGATCGGCCTCGGCCTCGCGCTCGCGCAGCCGCGCAAGCGGATCTTCGTGCTCGACGGCGACGGCAATGTCCTCATGGGCATGAGCGCCCTCGCCAGCGTCGGGAGCGAGCGGCCCGCGAACCTCGTGCACGTCGTCCTCGACAACCGCTCGCACGCCTCGACGGGCGGGCAGCGGACGATCTCGGGCGACGTGAAGCTCGAGTCGGTCGCCAGCGCCGTCGGCTACCGCGCCACGCACCGCGCCGACTCGGTCGAGTCGTTCGACGCGTCGCTGCGCGCCGCGCTCGTGCAGCCGGGCCCGGTCATGGTCCTCGCCCTCGTCGAGGGCGGCACCGTGAAGGGCATCGGCCGCGTCGCCGAGACCCCGCCGGAGCTCGCCGCCCGCTTCGCGGCCGAGGCGCGCCGATGAGGGCCATCCTGCTCGCCGCGGGGCGCGGCCGGCGCATCGGCCGGGACGCGCCCAAGTGCCTCATCTCGATCGAGGGCAAGACGCTGCTCGAGCGCCACCTCGTGAACCTCGCCGAGAGCGGCGTCACCGAGCTGACGATCGTCGTCGGCTTCCGGCGCGAGATGATCGAGGAGGCCCTCGCGTCGCTCCGCGCCCCGCTGAAGATCGAGCTCGTCGAGAACCCGCGGTTCGTCCACGGGAGCATCGTCTCGCTCCACGTCGCGGCCGATCGGCTGTCGGGCGGCGGGCTGTGGATGGACGCGGACGTGCTGTACCCCGCCGCGCTGCTGCGGCGCCTCGTGTCCTCGCCTCACGAGAACTGCCTGCTCGTCGACGCGGGCTCGGAGGAGAGCGGCGAGGAGATGATGGTCGGCGTCCGCGCCGGCCGCGTCCTCAAGATCGCGCGCCGCGTCGGCAAGGGCTGGGACGTGGCGGGCGAGACGGTCGGCTTCGCCAAGGTCGGCCCGCAGGGCGGCCGCGTGATGCAGCGCCTCCTCGAGGAGGAGGTCTCCGCCGGCCGCCTCGATCAGGAGTACGAGGCCGCGATGGACCGCGCCTTCCAGGAGGTGCCGTTCGGCATCGAGCGCGTCGACGACCTGCCCTGGACCGAGATCGACTTCGAGGAAGACGTGGAGAAGGCCCGCCGGCTGGCGAGCGCCCTCTGACGCGCGCTCTCAAGGCGCAGAACGCACGCGGGCCCGAGCTCGGCGGCGCCGCGGCGGCCGAGCTCAGGCCACGGCGAGCTTCCCGCGCCGGGACGCGCCGCGGAGGAACCAGCCGTTCAGCAAGATGACCGCGACGATCCAGACGACCCCGCCTGTCGCGAAGAAGACCTGACCCAGCCAGAGCTGGTCCGCGAGGAGCGTCAGCACCACCAGCGACAGGAACGCGTCCCCGTTCGATATCGCCCAGAGCGCGCCGATGAGGCGCGTGAGCGGCGATGTCTCCTCCCGGATCAGCTGTTTTACCTGATCCGCGCCGGTGGAGGATCGGCTCCGCTCCGGGTCGAACCACTCGTGTTCGAACGCGAGGTGCCCCATCCGCCCGATGAAGACCTCGGCGTGGGCAAAGAACGAGGACGACGGGCCGAGCGCCTGGATCTTGCGGCGCAGCACGTCCACCGTCTCATCGGTGCCACGCTCGAAGATCGAGCAGTACTTGAGCTTGAAGTAGTCCGAGGAAAAGGAGCGCAGCGCCCCCTGGAGCAGCGCGAGCAGCAGGATGCCGTTCGTGGACAGGACGGCGCTCCACGGGCCCTCCGGCGGCGGGTAAAGGTGGAAGTGCCAGAAGATGCCCGCATAGAGGAAGGTCACACCGAGCCAGTCCGCCAGGGCGTCAATGGCGTGCCCGGCGGGGCTCGCCATCCGCTTGGCCCGCGCCAGCGCGCCGTCCACGCAATCCAGGATGGAGCGGAGCTCGAACACGAGCGCGCCGGCGGCGAGGTGCCGCGGATCATCGAACGTCACCAGGTACCCGGCGAGCGCCGCGAAGAGCGGCTGGACCAGCGTCACCTGGTTCGGGGTGACGGGCGTCCTCATCAGCGCTCGCACGATCCTGCGCGCGATCGGGTACCGGTAGTAGCGATTGAACGGGTCCTCCATGCGCATCTTCCAGCCGCCGGGCACACCGCCGGACGCAGCGGCAGGCGTGGAGCTCTCGGGGGCAGCGCACGGTTCGGGCATCGGCGACTCCGGCCCGGACTCTAGGGCAGCTCCCCCCCGAAGACCAACTGGATTGAGCGCTCCGCGGACGTCGTCCGACGATGAGGAGCACGGGACGCCCGTCGGGCGCTATGGTGTCCCCGTGGCAAGCAGGTCCTTCGGCGCGGCGCTCCTGCTCATGGCGGCCGGCTGCGCGGCGAGCGTGGGGTCCATCGGGGCCGTCCTGGGGAGAGACAACGAGTCGCAGGCGCTCTACGTGCGCGACGTACCGCGCGGGCTCGCCGCCGAGCGGGCCGGGCTGATCCCCGGCGACGAGATCCTCATGATCGATGGCGTCTACGTCCGGGATCTCTCCTCGGCCGAGGTGCGCGAGCGGCTCCGCGGCGCCGTCGGGAGCGCCGTCGAGCTCACGGTCGTCCGCGGGGGCGACGTGCGGCGCGTCCGCGTCGTGCGCAGCGAGCTCAGGGCGCACGAGGGGATCAAGCCGCGAGAGGAGCCGATCGTGCCGTGAGCCGCCGGGGGGCTCCTCACGGCGTGGCGAGCTCCACCAGCTCGGCATAGTGCTTGTTCGCATAGAACGAGAGCACGTCGACGGCGTCGCGCACCTCGCTCGGATCGAGGTCCTGGAGGCGGTACTCGACACTCAGGATCACGTCGCCCTCCTCGTCGGCCGAGAGCTTGGCCATGTTGATCTCGCGGTTCAGCTGGAGGAGGCGCCGCACGATCGCGTCGCCCTCCTCGGGCTCCATCGGGAGCCGCACGAACGGGATCACCGCGAAGACGACGAAGGGGGGCGAGAGCCGCACGAACAGGGGGAAGAGCCGCTCGGCCCCCTGGAAGTCGCTGCGCATCGTGTCGCTGGACACGACCTCCACGGCCCAGCCTTCACGCTCGAGGCAGGCCCTGATCTCGTCGAACGTCATGCGCGGCATCATAGCCGTTCACGGCGCGCCACCGGGAGTGCGCTGGACCCGAGGCGGGCGGCGCCCCGCGATCGCCCGCGCTCGCGGGCCGCTCGGCGCGATCCCGAGCGCGGCGCAGCTCCTTCGCCTGGCGCCGGCGCGCCCGACGCGTGCCCGACGGCTCCGCGCCGGGGAGCGAAGCGAAGTGTTGCCCAGGCAGCAGCGCGCGCCCACCTCGCGCGCGGGCCGCGGGAGCCGGCCCATTCGCGTTCGGGCCGCGCGAGCCGGCCCATCCGGCAGCTCGTCCGGCCGGCGCTTTTGTCGGCGGCCGGCCGCAGCCCGCGTTGACGGTGCCCCGCGCTCGAACTATGCGTAGAGGCCCGTTTTTCGAGCCCGCCGAAGGAGCGATTCATGCGCCGTTACCAGTTCACTTCCGAGTCCGTCACCGAAGGACATCCCGACAAGGTGTGCGACCAGATCTCCGACGCGATTCTCGATGGCATCATCGAGAAGGATCCGACGGCCCGCGTCGCCTGCGAGACCCTGGTGAAGACGGGCATGGCCGTCGTTGCCGGCGAGATCACGACCTCGGCGTGGGTCGACATGCCGGTGGTCGTGCGCAACACGATCAAGGACATCGGCTACACCGACGCCTCGATGGGCTTCGACTACGAGACATGCGCGGTGCTCACGGCCATCGAGAAGCAATCGCCCGACATCTCCCGCGGCGTGACCGAGGGCGAGGGCCTCTTCAAGGAGCAGGGCGCCGGCGATCAGGGGCTCATGTTCGGCTTCGCGACGGACGAGACGTCGGAGCTGATGCCGTCGCCGATCAGCTATGCCCACCGCCTCGCCCGCAAGCTCGCTGATCTCCGCAAGTCGAAGAAGCTCGATTGGCTGCGCCCCGACGGCAAGACCCAGGTCACGATCGAGTACGAGGAGTACACGCCCGTCCGCGTGAGCGCCGTCGTCGTGTCGACGCAGCACAGCCCCGAGGTCAAGCACAAGACGATCGTCGACGCCGTGCGGAGCCTGATCATCGAGAAGAGCATCCCGGCGAAGCTGATGGATCGGAACACGAAGGTGTACGTGAACCCGACCGGCCGCTTCGTGGTCGGCGGCCCCTTCGGCGACGCCGGCCTCACCGGCCGCAAGATCATCGTCGACACCTACGGCGGCATGGGCCGGCACGGCGGCGGCGCCTTCAGCGGCAAGGACCCGACGAAGGTCGATCGCTCCGCCTGCTACTACGCGCGCTACGTCGCGAAGAACGTCGTCGCGTCGAAGCTCGCCGCGCGCTGCGAGGTGCAGATCGCCTACGCCATCGGCGTCGCGCAGCCGGTCGGCGTGCACGTCAACACCTTCGGCACCGGCCGCGTAGGTGACGAGGTGCTCGAGAAGTACATCATGCAGAACTTCGACATGCGGCCGAAGGCGATCATCGAGCAGCTCGACCTGCTGAAGCCCATCTACCGCAAGACGGCGGCGTACGGCCACTTCGGGCGCGACGAGTTCAGCTGGGAGAAGACGAACCGCGCGGCCAAGATGGCCGAGGATCTGCTGCGCCCGACGCTCTCCGCGGTGCCCGCGGCCGTGAACGGCTCCGGCAAGAAGGAGCCGAAGCGCAAGGGCAAGAAGGAAGTGGGCGCCCAGGCCTGAGCGTCCGGAACATCCCGCCCGGCACCGGTCGAGCGGGGCAGATCCGGCGGCCCACGCCCCCTCGAGGGGCCCGAGAGCGCCGGCGCGGTGGAAGCGCCGGCGCTCTCTGCTTTGTCGAGGCTCCGTCGATGCGGTCGCCCCTCTTCGGAAGCGCGCCGGACACCCGCGCCTGGCCGGGAGCCGGTGCCACGATGTGGGCGTCCGACTCACAAAAAAGCACCGCGCTTCGCCGGGATGGGCTGACTGTTGCTGCGGCTTCTGCTGATAAAATCATCGCAGACTCCCGTATCGCCGGATCGACCTGAACCTCCTTGGCTCCATGCGCCCTCGAGGAGCACCGATGACGCGTTGGTTGGATTTCTTGAGCCTCATGACCGCGGCGGGGTGCCTGAGCGCGGCCTGCACCGGGAACATCGGACCGGTGGGCGGCATCGCCGCTGGCGGGGCGGGCGCCGCCGAGAGCGCCGCCGGCCCTGGCGGCAACGCGCCCACAGCGACGACCGACGCGACGACCATCACCACGGCGTCGGGCGGCGGCGGCGGCGCGGGGAGCGTGGGGGGCGCGGGGGGCGCGGACTGCGGCGGCTCGCTGGACGACGACGCGGACGGCGACGGCTACACGGAGCTGCTCGGCGACTGCGACGACTGCAACCCGCTCGTCAACCCGGGAGTGGTGGAGCTCGCGACGGTCGGCGGCGAGGGCGGCGCCGCGCCGGAGGCGGTCGACGACGACTGCGACGAATCCGTCGACAACCTGCCGAAGCCCTGCGACGACGACATCCCGATCGACGACGCGGATCCGCTCAGCGCCGCGAGGGCGGTCGAGCTGTGCAAGATGTCGTCCGGGCCCGGCGACTGGGGGGTGGTCTCCGCGGCCTGGGTCATGGTCGACGGCTCGCCGCCCCCGGCAGGGGCGGAACAGAACGCGAACTTTCACCTCGGGCACGGCATCCTGCCCAAGTTCGGGGCCAACATCCGGCCGAAGGCAGGCTCGCGGCTGCTCGCGCTCTCCAGCGGCACGGCGCGGCAAGCGAGCGACGAGGGGTTCGAGAGCCCGATGGGGTTCAACAAGAAGTACGACGGCGAGTTTCCCGAGGGCTTCCCGAAGGACCCGCGCGACTGCGGCGATTTCGTGCCCTTGAAGCCGTCCGACCCGACCGCCGTCGAGATCGCGATCCGGGTCCCGACGAACGTCCGCGGCTTCTCGTTCAACATCAATTACGTCACCTACGATTGGCCGCTCGTCTGCACCGAGTTCAACGATTACTTCGTCGCGCTCCTCTCGCCGCGGCCGGCCAACCTCATCGACGGCCACATCCTCTTCGACAACAAGAGGAACGCGATGAGCATCAACAACGCCTTCATCGACGTCTGCACCTGCGAGGGCGGCCCGCCCTGCAACCTCGACGGCAGGGTGTACGCGTGCGCGAGCGGGACCAGCGAGCTGCTCGGGACGGGGTTCGAGGGCCGCGCGGGGACGGGCTGGCTCGTCACCTCCGCGCCCGTGACGCCGGGCGAGGTGATCAAGATCCGGTGGGGAGCGTACGACGCCGGCGATCACCAGCTCGACTCGACCGGGCTCGTCGACAACTGGGTGTGGCTCGCCGAGAAGGACGAGACCGTGAGCACGGTGCCCGTCGACCGGCCGCCGCCCTAGTGACGAGGGCGCCCCGCGCCGGCGGCGGCTGAGCCGGCGGTTCAGGCCGCGATCGGCGCGTCCGAGGTCGCCGCGCCGACGCCGGCGAGCAGCGCCTTGTACCAGGCGGCCGCCTCCGCCGCGCGGCCCGGCAGCGCGCGGCTGCCCCAGAGGACCGAGAGCGTGCGCGTCGTCCCCGCGTGCGTCTTGGTCCGCTGCGAGTCCTTCACGGCGTTCGCGCACGGGCCTTCCGCGTCGAAGACGCAGAGGAGCCCCTCGAGGTCGATCTCCTGCCCCGACGCGTTGAACACGTAGCGGGCGCCGGCGGGCGCGACGTCGATGCGGAGCGGCGGTCTCGCGCGGTCGAGATCGATCACGCTGATGGGCAGCCCGGTGTGCAGCGACACGGCGTTGCACGCGTCCACGGCCGCGTTGATGGTCGCGAGCGAGCCGCCCTCCGCGGCGCGGATGAGGTACTCGGAGGCCGGCTTGCCCCGGCCGGTCGGCTTGTAGCCGCCGTGCCGGAGCAGGTCGCGGACCGCCGACCGCACGGCGTCGTCCGAGCGGAACGGGGCCGAGGCCTTGTCGGACAGGAGGGCGCGGAGCGCGTCGCTCGCCGGCAGCTCGCCGAGCGGCGCGGGGAAGGTCGTGACGAAGGCAGCGGCTTCGAGCAGCGGATGTGCCGAGATCGTGAGCACGCGGCGCAATCTACACCAGCCGCGCTCAGTGGACCTCGTAGAACTCGACGCGGCGTAGATCCGCGCATTCCTGGCTGCCGTCCGGGTCTCCCAGGATGTGGATGCGGCCCGACTCGGGGACGGCGATCGCGACGGCGGCCGCCGGCTCGTCGACCGAGACGTCCTTCCCCCCGTCCCCCTCGTCGAGCGCGACGCGCAGCGACAGCCCGGACGGCGAGCTCGAGACCTCGACCTGGAAGGCCTGCTCGCGCTCCCAGGAGAGGCTCTCCGTCGCCAGGCTCGCGGAGCCGTCGGCGCCCGTCACGGTCATCACGACGGCGCCGTCCGAGGCGCGGAGGAACACCCGGGTTCCAGAGTCGATGTAGAGGAGGTCGTGATCGGCGAGCTGCTCGCCAGAGGCGTAGTTGGGCGCGAACTCGAGAATCGCCTTGAACCACCCCTTCCAGATCAACCATTCGGCGTTGTTCGCATACAGCACGTCGGCCTCGCGCCGCCGCGCGCTGCCCGAGGTGGGGATGGCCGACGAGGGGTATCGGGCCGACTCGAGGCTCAAGAACGCGAAGCTCGCCGCGCTCTGCCGGGCGTCGTCGCCCGCGGCGGGATAGACCCAGATCTGCCCGGCGCGGGCGGTCTCGACGCCGGTGAGGTCGACGCGGCGCCACGCGCGCGCCGGCGCGGGCACCCTCGCGCGCTCATCGTTCTGGGCGGCCTCGTCGAACGCGAAGGCCCGTATCCACGCGAAGTCGCCCTCCTCTCCTTCCACGTCGCCCACCCAGCCCGAGACGGTCGAGGTCGACCCGTCGCTGCGGTCGACCGGCACATAGGCTGCAGCGGCCTGCGCGGTGTCTTCATCGGAGACGCGCCCGGCGGACACCTCGCCGTCCGGCCCGCGCGCCTCCGCGAGGCTGGCCTCGTGGAACGTGCGCCATGGGCGCTGCAACGGAGTCGAGAGCGGAATCCGGTTCTCGCGCGCGCTCTCGAGGCTGAGCCCATAGGGGCCGTCGTCCCGGATCCGGCGGGCGCGGGCCGCGTGCGCGGCGATTCCGCTCACGAGGGCGCCCTCGCCGATCTGCACGGTCTTGTCCGGAGTGGGGCTCTCCAGCGTCAGCCACCCTGGAAGCTCGTAGATCCCCGGCTGCGCCGGGGCGCTCGCGGACCACCCGTAGAGCATCCCGTTCGGCAGGCCGTCCACGCTCCCCTCGCCGCCGCCCCCGTCATCGCCCGGCGAGGCGGGGGCGCCGCCCGCCCCGCTCCCTCCCGTGCCCTGCACGTCGAGCGTGCACGCGGCCCCCGCGCTCGCGACGAGGACCGCGAACGGAAGGACCGTTGATGCGCGGCGGAGCGCGGCGGCTCTCATGGCGGGATGATTGTCCTCCCACTCTCTCGCTGTCAATCCTGGCGCCGCGCCCATCGAGCCTGTCATGCCGTGATCGATCTCGTCCCTTCGCGACCGAGATCGACTACCCTGGCGGGCTGTGGATCCGGACTACCCCCGCTCGAAGCCGAGGTCGCCCATGGAACGCCGGCGCTCGATGGGCGCCGCGGCGTGGAGCCGACCAGGAGGCGCCGCGCCGCCGCTCGCCGAGCGGGTGATCCCGTGGTTCCTCGCGGCCGCCATCGCCGGATCCGTGCTCGCCATCGGCGCGGTCCATACGCCCACGCTGGCATTGGTGTCTTCGATCACGACGATCGCCGCCGCGCTCTCGCTCCGCGCCGGCGCGCTCACCGAGGGACGATCGTTGGTGAGGACGCTGCCCGTCCTCACGCTGCTCGGCTTGACCGCTTATACGCTGCTGCAGGCCGTGCCCCTGCCGCTCGCGTGGCTCGAGCGCCTCTCGCCCGCGAGCGCCGACATCTGGTCGCGCGCCCTGATGCCGCTCGGCGAGGCGGCGCCGCGGTACGCCAGCATCTCGCTCGATCCGGGGGCGACGCTGGTCGAGGCCGTGAAATGGCTCACGTATTCCGGCATTTTCATCGCCGCGACGTTCGTCGGCGGGCGGCGCGGCGCGAGGCTTGGAATCACCTTCGTCTTCGGCAGCGCGTTCCTCGCCGCGCTCACGACGATCGCCCACGGGCTGCTCGGCGCGACGAAGGTCTTTGGCCTGTATCAACCGCGGTTCTCGGTCGCGGCGTGGCACATCGGTCCGCTGCTCAACCCGAACAACCTCGCCGGGTACCTGAACCTCGGAATCCTCTCCGGGGTCGGGCTGCTGCTCACGAGCCGGCCGCTCCTGCCGGCCTGGGCTGCCGGGGTCGGGATCACCACGATCGTCGGGGTCGGCATCATCGCGTCCTCGCGCGGAGGGCTGCTCGTGCTGCCGCTCGGCCTCGCCCTCTTCGCGCTGCTCTCGCGGCGGCGGCGCGGCAGGCGGCGCTCGGGCGCCCGCATCCAGCGCCCGGCGGCCTGGCTGCTGGGCTTCGCCATCGCCGGCGGCGCGCTCTTGGCCGCGCTCGCCACCACGAACCGCACGTTCTCGGAGATCGCGGACGACAACCTCAACAAGCTGTCGCTGTTCTACGCGACGCTCCCGCTGCTCGCGGACCACTGGCTCTTCGGCATCGGGCGCGGCGCCTTCGAGACGGTGTTCCCCGCTTACCGGCAGGAGCCGGGGAACATCGTGTTCACGCACGCGGAGAACTTCGCGCTCCAGTGGGCGGCCGAGTGGGGCGTCCCGGCGGCGGCCGCCGCGCTCGTCGCGCTCGGCGTCGCGTTTCGCCCGAGCAAGATCGCGCTCCGCGGGAGCACGGCGGCGCTGGGCGCGTGGGTCGGCTGCGTGGTGCTCCTCCTCCAGAACCTGCTGGATCTCGGGCTCGAGGTCCCAGGCGTCACCATCGCGCTGGCGGCGACCCTGGGCTCGCTCTGGGGCGAGGCCCACCACGAGCGCCCGCGGCGCGGCGCTCCGGCGGACGAGGCCGCCCCCGGGGGGTGGCGACCGTGGCAGGAGGCGGCGTGCGCCGCCGCCGCCGGGCTCGCGCTCGTCGCGCTGATGCTGCGCTTCGGCTGGCGCGACGTCGACCACGACCGCCGGGAGCTCCGCGCCGTGAGCGACGCCGGGGCGGCGAGCGGCGCCGGCTGGCCGCGCTTCCGCGAGGAGCTCCGCGCGGCGATGCTCCGCCACCCCGCGGAGCCCTACTTCCCGCTGCTCGGCGCGGTGACCGTGCTGCAGGGCCGGATCGAGAGCCCGATCCCGTGGCTCCAGCGCACGCTCGAGCGCTCGCGCCGCCACGGCCGCGCCCACCTCCTGCTCGCGGAGGTGCTCGCGTCGCGCGGCGCCAAGGAGCAGGCGCTCCTGAGCCTCCGCCTCGCGGTGGAGGACGACGCCAACGTCACCGGCACGGCCGCGGTCCTCGCCCGGCAATGGACCGAGCGCTGGGAGGAGCTGCTGCGGGCGGTGCCGGAGGGCAAGGCCGGGGTCGAGATGCTCGAGCGCATGGCGATCGTGGGGGACCGCCGGGAGGCGCTCGACGTGCGCCTGCGCTGCGCGGAGGAGGCGGTCGCGCGCGACCCGGCGCGCATCGGCGCGCGCTGGGCCGCGGGCACGGCGCTGCTCGCGATGCTCGAGGATCCGACCTCCGCCCGCTGCGGCGGCGACGAGGCGCAGGCCTGCGAGCGGCAGGTCGAGGCGCACGCGGCGGCGATCCAGGGGACGAAGAGCGACTCGTACCTCGCGGTCCAGCTGCGGGCGCGGCTCCTCCTCGCGCGCAAGAAGAGCGCGGAGGCGGAGCAGCTGCTCGCGGAGAGCTGCGAGCGGCTCGACAACCGGCTCGGCTGCCTCCGCCTGCGGGTCGTCGCGGCGTCGCAGCTGGGCTCGTCCGAGCGGCTCCTCCCGGCGCTCCGTGACCTGATGCCGGCGGCGTGCAGCTCCCACGCGGAGTGCGCGTCGGCGGCGACCTGGGTCGGCGACCTGCTCGCCGCGCGCAAGGACTACTCGTCCGCCGTGACCTACTACGCGCGGGCGGCGCAGGACGAGCCGACGGAGGAGCGCCTCCGCAAGCTCGCCGACGCCGCGAGCGCGGCCGGCGCGCACGTGGAGGCCGCGAGCGCGCTGGAGCGCCTGCTGCAGCGCCGCGGCGGCAACGACGCCGAGCTGCGCCGGAGGATCCTCGACGAGCGGGGCAAGGCCCTGGCGCCTACGCTCGCGCCGTAGGTAGACTGCGCGCCCCCTGTGGTCATGCGCGACTCTGTCCGCCTCCAGCGAAGCGCCTCGTGAAGCTGTCGTCGTTGCTGCGCGCCCTGATGCACGGGGGCACGGGGGTCGCGTTCGCCGTCCTCCTGCCGCGGGCCCTCTCGCTCGCTGCGCAATGGGTGCTCGCGCTCTCGAGCCAGCCTGCGGCCCTCGCCGCGCTCGCCAACTACATGTCGCGCGGGATGGTCGTCGTCTCGCTGGTCCACGCCGGCCTCTCCCCCATCCTGGCGCGCCGGACGCGCGCGCTCGCGACGAGGGCGGGCCGCGCGCTCGCCGGCGGCGCGCTCGCGATGATCGCCGCGCTCGCCTTCAGCATCACGCTCGCCCACGAGCTCGCCCTCGGGCTGGGCGGCACGGCGGGGCTCGTCACCGCCTTCTTCAGCGCGTGCTCGCTGCTCGCCGCGGCCTCGCCCAGCCTCTGGCCGCTCTTTCAGCGCGAGGGCCGGTACCTTCGGTCGCTCGCGGTGCTCCTCGTCTTCTCGCCTGGCGCGTCGATGCTGGGCGCGCTGGCCGGCCTCCCTGGCGCCGTCGCCACGGCCATCGGGCTCGCCGGCGCCTCGCCCGCGCTGCTCCTGCTGCGCCCGACCCGGCTCCGGCGCGCGGCCCGTTACGCGATGAGCATCATCCGGCGGTCGATCCCGTACTCGATCGCGACCTTCGCGACGGTGGTCGTCTATCCCATCTCGCTCAGCGTGAACCAGGAGCACATCGGCGAGCATCGCGTCGGGCAGCAGGTGCTCTACTGGTCGTTCGCCCTGGCCCTCTCGAACGCCTCCCAGGCGTTCGCCGCGCGTGCCGTCTCGGGCGCGAGCAGCTCGGGAGACGAGGCGACCTGGCAAGCGCGCGCCCTGCGCGCCTGGCTGCCGTCGGGGGTCGCGCTCTGGGCCGCCGGCGCGCTCATCTACGCGCTCTTTGCGATCCCGATTCCCGGGATCCCCCATACGGGGGCTGCGCGAGACGCCATGACGGCGACGATGCTGGTCTCCGTGGCGGGCCCGCTCGTCACCGACACCTTGTGCGTCTACTTCTCCGGCCCGCGCTCGCGCCGCGCGCTCCCCATCGGCAGCGTGCTGAGCAGCGCCTGTATGGCCGGATGCCTTCTTCTGGCGCCGGCGCCCCTGGTCCGCCATTTCGGCGTGTTCGGCCCGTCGGTGCTGGTCGGCGTGGCGCGCCTCGCCTTCGTGCTCGACGCGCCGGTGCGACGCTACACGCTCGGAGCGATGTTCCTGCTCATCGCCGCGTTCGCCGCCGCGCTGGCGCTCGGTCAGGGCGTGAGCTTCTAGCCTCGACGTGGGTACGGCTGCCGGTACGGGCCAGCTGCACCCACGTCGCCGCTAACGCCGCGCGGCGCTTCCGCGGCGCGCAGCGCAGCGGCGCGCCGGAACGGCCGCCGTGGCGCGGGCCCTGGCGAGGGCGAGGAGCGCGAGCGCGACGCCGCCGAGGCCGGCCGTCCACGAGGCGCCGGGCTGCCCGGGCGCATCGGAGCAGGCGCAGCCCCGGCCATAGAGGAGCGTGTCCACCGGCAGCGCGCCGTCGGCGCCGCCCGCGCTGGCCCCACCGGCCCCCGCCCCGCCGGCTCCGCCTGCGCCCGCGCCGCCAGCCCCACCGGCGCCGCCACCGCCGGCCCCGCCGGCCCCGGCCCCACCGGCGCCGGCCCCGCCGGCCCCCGCCCCACCGGCGCCGCCCCCACCGGCGCCCCCTTCGCCCTGCGGCATGCGCACGATCACCCCGTCCGACCCGCGATCCGGGGAGAGCCCGGCGGCGGAGACCGCGCGGACGCCGACGTAGTACTTCGCCCCGTCGAGGAGCGGCAATCGGTCGATGGACGCCTCGGAGACGTCGCCGACGTCCCGCCACGGCGGCGAGCTCACATAGTTCCCCTGGCCGCCCACGATCGCCACCTGATACGACGTGGCCGCCGGGACCTTCGACCACTTCACGTGGAGGGTGTCTCGAGTCTCGATCTCGTCGACGTCCTCGCTGGGGCTCGCGATCGGGTCGATCTCCCAAACGAACTCGGGCGCGGGCAGGATCTCGTGCCGCAGGTTGTAGAGGTAGCCGTCCGCGACGCTCACGACGATGTCGTCGTGGCCGTCACCGTCGGTGTCCGCGAGGATCGGCGAGCCGACCGGCTCGCCGAAGGCGTACGACCACAGGAGGCGCTCCGAGCACGCGTCGACCGCGTAGAGGAAGCCGTTCGTGGAGCCGATCACGACGGCGGGACCTGCGGACGGGAGCCCGGTGAGGTTCTGCGAGATCGCGGCGTCGCTGAGCTGGCCCATGACCGCGCCCGCCTGCTCCGCGGCCTGCTCGTCGGGGAACAGGGTATCGCCGGCGAGCACGACGGAGCTCGACTGGCCAGCGCCGGGGCCGTCGAGCTTGGTGAACGTGAGGCGCGCCGGGTGCAAGTACGAGCCCTCGACGAGGAGCGACCTCCCCCCGCACCTCGCGATCGCGCCGTGCGGGTACGGCCGGCTGTTCGCGGGCCCCTTCCAGAGCGCGGAGCTCAGATCGTGCGGCAGCGTTCGCTCGGGGTTATATCCTCCTTGCAGCGTCATCTCGAGCTGCTCGTCTCCCGATACGTCGGCGAGGATCGGCATGAAGTAGGGAAACCGCTCCGTGCTCTCGCGGAGGGCGCGGCCGTCCCGGCCCGACAGCACCCGGGCGGAGTTGATCGCCACGACCACGTCCTCCCCCCCGTCTCCGTTCCAGTCGGCGATCGCGACGGCCTGCGTCCCGGCCGAGGCGCTGAAGTCATCCTTCCAACGCACCCCGCCGCTCCGATCGAGCGCGAGGATCTCGGTGCGGTAGGCGGCGTCGACCGTGAGCGCCACGAGCTCGGGCGCCCCGTCGCCGTCGAGGTCTCCGTGCAGCACGTCCCACGCGGGCGGCTTCTGCACCGCGGTCTCGCTCGTCTGCCTGCCGTTCGCGTCGAGCGCCACGACGGCGTACCTCGGCGGATCGACGAGCGGGTGGCGCCGCCGGAAGCACGCGAGGGTGGCCGGCGAGCTGTCATCGGCGGGCCAGATCGAGGCGCCGAACGCGTCGACGACGCGCCAGGCCGGCTTGGCCGGCGCGACGTTGCTCGCGTCCTCGGACGCGATCCGGAGGAGATCGCCCCGGCTGTCGACGACGACCACGCTGTCGGCCGTGTCCCCCGGCGACAGCTTCGCCGCGATCGGCGCGCGGCCGAAGTTCACGTACGCGCCGGGGCCGGCGAGGTAGCCGCCGACGCGCAGCCCCGGCACGACCTCGCGCCCCTCGTGAAGGAGGTTCGTCGGCGCGAGCGAGGCGTCGAGCAGCGTGAGGAAGCCGTCCTCGCGGGAGACCATGAGCCGCGGCGACGCCGGAGACATCGCCGCCGGCGCGTCGAGCGCCGCGACGCCGACGCCGAGGTCGACCCGGTAGGCCGCGGCCGGCGAGGCCCCGCCTGCGCGCGTCGCGTACGCGGTGACCGCCACCGGCGCCGAGGTCGACTCGAGCACGAGCTCGCCGCGCCCGTCGCCGTCGAGATCCGGCATGATCAGCGACTGGCTGAGCCCTGTGTGCTGCGCTCGCCCCCAGTCGTACCGCGTGCGGACCAGCTCCCCCTCGAGCGACCAGAGCCGCTCGACCCGCTGCCCTGCCGCGCGGCTGAACCGGAACGCCGACACGCGCTCGTCGCGCGAGGTGAGGATCCACTGCTCGGCGCCGGCCTCTCCC
This sequence comes from Sorangium sp. So ce836, assembly GCF_028553905.1. Taxonomy (NCBI): domain Bacteria; kingdom Pseudomonadati; phylum Myxococcota; order Polyangiales; family Polyangiaceae; genus Sorangium; species Sorangium sp. So ce836. Next base: position 11,772,034 of record NZ_CP102233.1, read on the forward strand.
GGGACCGCTCCCTGCACGATCTCGTCGGGGATGACGGCGAGCTCGGCGCCGGTGGCCGCGTCGAGCACGAAGGACGTCCACGTCTCGCCCGTCTTGCCGCTCGCCAGCACCTCGAGCGCGCCGTCGCCGTCGAGATCCCAGGCGAGGCGCGTCGGCGCCCGGGCGTCGCCGCCGTCGTTGGGGCTGAGCGTCTTTCGCCACGCGACGGCCAGCGACGGGCTCTCGCCCGGTCTGTACGCGAGCAGGGAGACCTCGCGCGCCCCCTGCGCGCCGAACACCCGATTCTGAAAGCAGAGCGCTTGCTGGCGGCCCGGGGGGTCGCCCAGGGTCACGGCCTCGCACATCGCGCCCCCGAGGTGCATTCCGACGAGCCCGGACTCCGCGAAGACGTCCCCAGACCCGGAGACGAAGAACAGCCGGTCGTGAGAGGACACGAGGAGATCGGCTGTTCCGTTCCCGTCCCAGTCGCCGACCGTATCGATGGCGGCGTTGCAGTGCACGCGTCGCGGCGGCGGGGGCAGCGTCTCCACGGCGCTGAACCCCCGCGCGAAGCTGTAGATGACGCCCGGGCTGTCGGTCTTCACCGCGCAGCAGCCGCACTCGTCGAGGAACAGATCGAGGTGGCCGTCATCGTTGAAGTCCGCGAGGCGCGCTGCGCCGAGCACGCCGAGCTCCGTGGCGTGCTCCATCCAGAGGATGACCCCGCTCGCTCCATCGAGCACGGCCGCCCCGGCGCCGGTCACGGCGACCACCTCGAGCAGCCCGTCCCCGTCGAGATCCTCGACGGCCTGCAGCCCCCGGAAGTCCATCGAAGGGGTCCTCCAGCGGGTGAAGCCCTGCGGATCGGAGAGCGTCACGCGCCCTCCGGAAGCGAAGAGCAGGTCGATCTCGCCATCCTGGTTCACGTCGCCCGCGAACATGCTCCTCGACGTGAGCGTACCGCCCAGGTACGATCGCCAGTAGGGAGCCGGCTTGGCGATATTGCTCGTGGACGACGTGGCGCCCGTGCGCTGCGGGTCGTGACGGGCAGAAGGCCAGTCTGCAAACGCGTCGCTGCCGGCGAAGAGGAGCGCGGAGCACGCCGCCATCGCGCCTGCACGCGTGACCATCGATGACCGTGTCATTCTGCTTGTCCTCAGCGAGCGAGCGTAGCGCTGCGCACGCGGCCGAAGTGTAATCCATCCCGGAGGAGCGGCAGCAGCGAGCAAAAGTCCTCCCAGCGCGCACTTCTCCGCGCCGCCGCCCGGGCGCTCGGGCCGTGGACAGCCCGAGGTGCGCATGTTATACTACATTCCCGCCCAATTCGGAACGCCGGCTTGAATTTTGGGGACTTGGGGAGCACCTTAGCCCTCCGCGCGGACCCCTACCCTGGGAAACGCGCCTAGAGCGTACGACTTATGGCTGACGAATTCAGAGCCCCCTCGCCTTCCCTGTCCCCGAACGACGCTTCGGCCGAGCGCTCGTTCGATCTCGTCGCCGCCTGGCGCATCGTCAGCAAGCACTGGGCCACCGCGCTCGCGACGATGATTTTCGTCGCCCTCAGCGTCACCTTCTACACGCTCGGACAGAAGAAGATTTATCAGTCGACGGCGACAGTGCTGTTCGATCCGAATCCTCCGCGGCCGCTCGGCCGCGGGGTCGACGCGGTGGTCGACATGGGCGCTGGGTCGTACTGGAACAACCGCGACTATTACGAGACCCAGTACAAGATCATCCGTTCGACGCGGGTGGCGCTCGCGGTCGTCGCCCAGCTAAGCCTGCAGAACGACACTTACTTCCTGGAGAACCTCCCGAAGGAGGCGGCGGCCCCCGCGCCCAAGTCCGTGACCCCGGAGGAGGCCGCGGACCTGCTGCTCGAGCGGCTCTTGGTCGAGCCGGTGAAGGACAGCCGCCTCGCGATCGTGCGTTACAACGATGCGGATCGCGAGCGCGCGCAGCGCGTGCTCGCCACCCTGATGGATGTGTACATCGAGCAGAACCTCGATGAAGCGGTCGCCTCGACGAACTCGGCCGTCGACTGGCTGAGGACGCAGCTCGACAAGCTGAAGAACGACCTGGAGGCGAGCGAGACCTCGCTCCACGAGTACAAGCTCAGCAACAACATCCTCGACGTGGACTTCGAGGATCAGACCAACCTGCTTCGCGAGGAGATGAAGCAGATCAACGACGCCCTCACGTCCGTGCGCACGCGACGGGAGGAGTTCTCCGCGCGGAGCCTCGAGCTGTCGAAGGTCGACCCGAACAGCCCGACCGACCTCCCCGCCTCCGAGCTCATCCAGAGCCCGGTCCTCCAGATGCTGCGGGCGCGGCAAGAGGAGTGCGTCCGCGAGCGCGACGCGCTCATCGGCTCCGGCAAGGGCGAGAATCACCCGGACGTCCGCGCGGCCAACGAGCGGATCGCCGCCAACAGGAGCGCGCTCATCGCCGAGGTCAAGAACGTTCAGGGAGCGGTGAGCCGCGATCTCGCCATCGTGAAGCGCCAGGAGGGGGGCCTCGCGGCGCTGCTCGAGAACGCGAGGAAGCAGGCCTTCGAGCTGAACTCGCTGAAGATCGAGTACGACCGCCTCCGCAGGACGAAGGACAACACGGAGAAGCTCTATCAGCTCGTGCTCGAGCGCACGAAGGAGAGCGACCTGCAGCGGATGATGCGGGTGAACAACATCCGCGTCCTCGACCGGCCGAGCCGCCCGATCGACCCGCTGCGCCCCCGCGTCGCGACCAACATCGCGGTCGGCATCTTCGCCGGGCTGCTCCTCGGGATCGGGGCGGCGCTCGGGCGGGCGTTGCTCGATCGCACCCTGAAGACGCCGGATGAGGTGGAGCGGGAGCTCGGGCTGCCCCTCCTGGGCCTTTTGCCGGCGTTCGACAGAGGGAACAAGCGGGAGGCCGAGCTCCGCAGGACGAACCGCCGCGGCAGGCGCGCTGGCCAGCCGGGCCGTCGCGAGCTCGTCGTCCACGATCAACCGAAGAGCGGGATCGCCGAGGCGGCCCGCGCGATCCGGACCAACCTGCTCTTCATGGCGCCCGACCGCCCCTACAAGACGCTGCTCGTCGCGAGCGCCGGGCCCGCGGAGGGCAAGACGACGGCGTGCTGCTGCATCGCCGTCGCCATGGCGCAGGCGGGGCAGAAGGTCGTCCTCATCGATTGCGACCTCCGCAAACCGCGCCTCCACCAGATCTTCGGGAAAGGCATGGAGATCGGCGTCACGAGCGCGTTGCTCGACGACTCGGTCATCGACGACGAGAGCGCGCTCAGGACGGAGGTGGAGAACCTCTATGTCATCCCCGCGGGCCCCATCCCGCCGAACCCCGCGGAGCTCCTGCACAGCGATCGCTTCAAGGCGCTGCTCCGCAAGCTCCAGGGCCGCTTCGACCGCGTGCTCATCGACAGCCCTCCCCTGGTCGCGGTGACCGACGGCACCGTGCTGTCCACGCTGGTCGACGGCACCGTGCTCGTCGTGCGAGCGGCCATCACGACGCGCGACTTCGCGCGCCACGGCATCCGGGCGCTCTACGACGTCGGGGGCAAGACCGTGGGGGTCGTGCTGAACGCCGTCGACCTGAACCGGAAAGAGTACGGCGTCTATCACTACTACGGCTACAAGAGCGACGGTTACTACCAGACGCCTGCCGAACCGGCGCCCGGAGGCCCCGCGGAGCCGCCTCCGCCGCCCCTGCCGAATTGAGGAGCGCCGGCCCTTGCTGTCCTTGAGGCTCCCCGGCGGTCGGGGGCTCCCCCGCACCCGCGGCGCTCGTCGCGCCGTCAAGGCAGCCCCCGACCGGGCGAGGGCGCGCCGCGTCCGGCTCTGGGTGGCGATCCTCGTCGCCGCCCTCGCGGCGCTTGGCCCCGTCCTTGAGGGGTCGCTCGGCGACGGGCTCGGGTGGACGATCGGCCTCGTGATCCTGATGCTCGTCCCGTCGCTCGCGCGCGCCGGCGGTCCCCGCTTCCATCCGCTCGATCCGGAGACGTACGTGCCGGTCACGTACTTCCTCAGCGTCGCTTACACGCCCGTCCTGCGCCTGCTGATGTCCAGCACACTCCATCTGTCGAGCCGCGACGAGGCGGCCATGGAGGTGGCCTACGCCGGCGCAGCCGGATGCGCGCTCGTGTGCACCGCCCTGAGCCGGCCCCCCGAAGCGCCGAACCTGGAGCGCCTGGTGCCGATGCAGAAGCCGAAGGCAATCCTGGACCACGACTGGGGGAACATGGTGGTCGGAGTGCTCGGGCTCGGGCTCGTGTTCGCGTGGATCGCCTCGATCGGCGTGAGGAGGTTCTTCACGTTGAGCTACGCGGACACCTACCTCGAAGGGTTCGGCAAGGGCATCCTGATCTCGGGCTGGTACCTGATCCAGCTCGCGGCCGTCTACTTCTTTCTCCGATTCGCGTCGCTCCGCAAGGCCCGCCTACGGGTCCCGACGCTGGTGTCCGTCGCCGGGGCGTCGTTCCTCCTGAGCTTCCTGATCTATACGGCGACGGGGCGACGAGGCGCTCTCATCTTTGCCGTCGCCTCCGTCGGGCTCGGGCTGCATGCCTTCGGTGTCCAGATCCGGCGCCTGTGGCTGGCCATCGGCGTGGTGTGCGCCATCTTCTACGGCATTGCGATCGACGGCTTCCGCTTCAAGCAGGGCAGCGGGCTCGACGCGCAGCTCGAGTCGGCGGCCGCGCGCCTCGAGCAGACCGAGAACGTGCTGGATATTGTCGAGCTCCAGCGCGTCTACGACAACCTCGCCAGCATCGTGAACGAGGAGCCTCCCCTCGTGAACTACCCGGGCGAGAGCTGGGTCAACGCCGTGCTCATCCTTGTTCCCAGCCCGCTCTGGCAGGACCGGCCGCTCGCCCTGTCGCAGCGCTACGTGATGTGGAAGGATCCGGACTTTGCGCGCAGCGGCGGCGGCTACGCGATGAGCGCCGCCGCCGAGGGGTACGTGAACTTCGGCCTCGTCGGTACGTTCATCCAGATCTCGGTGATGTGCGGCGTCTTCTTCATGCTGCCGCTCGTCGTGGCAGCCGCGCGCGAGACGTCGCTCCTTGGCCGCGCAACCGGCGCGTGCCTCGCGTCCTTCGCGTACAATCAGTTCCGGGGCGAGCTCACCGCCCTGCTCAAAATCACGCTCACGCTGGGGATCGGCGTCCTCGTGGCGCTCGTGACGGCGTCGTTCGCCAAGCTCGTGCGGCGCAAGCTCGCTGCCATGGCTAAAGTGCGCCATGGATATGAGCGGCCCCTGCGCCACAGACGCCTCGGCCAGCCGTCATCGTCGGGCCAGTAGGGCCCCCGCGTCGCCGTCCGGATGCCGGCGGCCTGCTTCGCCTCGGTCCGAGGCTGCGGCGGCCGCGGGCACGAGCGGCTCCGCCAGGAGAACGGCCGAACCAACCCCCAACGAGGACCTGGCCTGAAGCGCCACGCAGATCATGCGCATCCTTTACGTCTCCCCTTACTTCCCACCCGAGCCGGGCGCCCCCGCGGCGCGCGTCTCGGAGCTCGCCCGAGCCTGGCGTCGCGACGGACACGAGGTCATCGTCCTCACGGGCCTTCCGAATCACCCGACCGGGGTCGTCCCGCCCGAGTACCGAGGTCGGGTCCGCATCGAAGAGGACTTCCATGGAGTGCGGGTCCTCCGCACGTGGATCTACGCCGCCCCGAACCGGGGCACGGTGCGGCGCTCGCTGGCGTACGGGTCGTTCGCCGCCTCCGCGCTGACGCTCGCGCAGCTCGCGTTGCCTCCGAGCGACGTGCTCATCGCGACGAGCCCCCACTTCTTGACGGCCGTCGCCGGCTACGGGCTCGCCGCGCTCCGCCGGCTGCCGTTCGTCTTCGAGGTGCGCGACCTCTGGCCCGAGTCCATCGTGGCCGTGGGCGCGCTCCCGGCAGGGCATCCGGTCGTGCGTGGGCTCACCGTCGTCGAGGAGCAGCTCTACCGGGCGGCCGACGAGATCGTCGTCGTCACGCAGAGCTTCCGCGAGCGCCTCGTCGCCCGGGGCGTGCCCGCCGACAAGATCGAGGTCATCCGCAACGGCGTCGATCTCGGCCGGTTCACGCCGTCGCCGCGCGACACGCCGCTCCGGGCGAAGCTCGACCTCGGGGACCGGCTCGTGGTGGCGTACGTCGGCACGCACGGGATGGCGCACGGCCTCTCCGCGGTGCTCGACGTGGCCCAAGGCCTGCTCGCGCGCGACGACATCCGCTTCCTCTTCGTCGGAGAAGGGGCGGAGCGGGCGAGCCTGGAGGCGCGCGCGCGCGAGCTCGGGCTCACCAACGTGACGTTCCTCGGCGCGCTCCCGCGCGACGCGATCACCGAGGTGTACGCCACCGCCGACATCTGCCTCGTTCCCCTGCGCAAGACCGAGCTGTTCGAGACCGTGATCCCCTCGAAGATCTTCGAGATCCTCGCCATGGCGCGCCCGGTCGTGATCTCGGTCGACGGCGAGGCACGGGAGATCGTCGAGGAGGCGCGCGCCGGCATCTTTGCTCCGCCCGAGGACGTGCCGGCGATGACGCGGGCCATCGTCGAGCTCGCGTCCGACGCCGACAGGCGGCGCCGCATGGGGGAAGCGGGGCGGTCCTACGTCATCCGTTCGTTCGATCGCGACGCGCTCGCGCGCGAATACATCGAGGTGCTGGAGCGCGTGCTCCTTCGTTCGGGATCTCGAGGGGAACAAGGGAGAAACAGGGCATGAACCTCCCGCGGATCGCCCGTACCGTGGCGCAGCTCCACCCGATTCAAGTGCTCGCCCGCCCGCTCGCGCTCGGTCAGCGCGCGCTCAGCAAGGTCCCCACGTCGGCGCGATCTCCGCGCGTCCGCCCCGGCTTCGCCCCGCCGCGCGCGCGCTTCGCGGCCCTCGCGGACGCCGAACGAGCGCGCGGCGGCGCGCGCCTGGCCGCGATCCCCGAGGGATCGCTGCTGCATGCGTACGAGCGCGCCTATGGCTACGAGCTCGGCGCCGATCCGACGCTCGAGGCCCCGAGCGCGTGGGACGACCCCATCGCGTCGCACCCGTTCCCCGCCTCGGTGCGCGCCCGTCGGCTCGCGGTCGCCGCGCGCCTCGGGCGTCCTGGGCTCTCGGCCGAGCTCGGGCGCGCTTGTCGGGCCATCGCGCTCGGCCTCGAGCTGCACCTGCTCGGCAATCATCTGGTGGAGAACGCCATCGGGCTCGTGTGCGGCGGCGCGGTGACCCAGGGGATCGAGGCCGAGGCGTGGTGGAAGCTCGGCTCGGCGCTCCTCGCCTGGCAGCTGCCGGAGCAGTTCCTGGAGGACGGCGGGCATTTCGAGCTCTCCGCCTCGTACCACCTCGCGCTGACGGCCGCGTTGCTCGAAACGATCGAGCTCGCGCAAGCGTCCGGGCGCGAGGTGCCCGAGCTCTGGCGGACGACGGCGGCGAGGGCGCTCTCGTGGGCCGCGGCGGTCCGCGCTCCGGACGGCACCTATCCTCTGTTCAACGACGCCGCGCTCGACGCCGCGCCCGAGCTCGATCGCGTCCTCGGCCTCGGCGCGGAGCTCGGCCTCTTCGAGCCGGCCCGAGCGCCCGGCGCAGCGCCGGACGACGCGCCCTCGCTCCATCGTCTCGCCGCGACCGGCTGGGTGATCCTGCGATATGGCGATCGGGCCTGGCTCGCGTTCGACGCCGGGGCGGACGGGGCGTCTTATCAGCCCGGACACGTGCACGCCGACGCGCTCACGTTCGAGCTGTGGATCGGGGGCGAGCGCGCCGTCGTCGATTATGGCGTCTCCAGCTACAAGGCGGATCGCGATCGGGAGGAGACCCGGGCCACGCGGGCGCACAACACCATCGAGCTCGGTGACGCCGACTCGAGCGAGGTGTGGAGCGCTTTCCGCGTCGGCCGCCGAGCCGACGCCGAGGTGCGCCGGATCGAGCAGGCCCGCGCGCATGTCGCCGTGGAGGCAGAGCACAACGGATACCGGTTCCTCCCCGGAGCCCCCGTGCATCGACGGGCGCTCGAGCTCTCCGAGCGGGAGCTCGCGATCCACGACGAGATCCTCGGCGGCCAGACGAGCGGGTGCTCCCGGCTCAGGCTCGATGATGCCGCTTTGCGGGCTCGATCGATCGCGATCGAGGGCAGAGCGCTCACGCCGGACCGGAGCTCGGGCGTGTGGTTCCCCTGCTTCCGGCAGCCGCGGGCGGCGGCGGTCTTCTCGGCGAGCTTCCAGGTCCGGGGCGGCTTTCGCGGCGGGTTTCGCGTCCGGTGGTGACGCGCCCCGCCCGAGAGCGCCCGGCCGCGACGACGAGCTCGCGGCCGAGCGCGAAGGCGCGCCCTACTCCCGGACGAGGCTCCCCGTGAGCGTGATGCGGAACGGCGCGAGCGCCTCGACCCTCGCCATCAGCACGTGCAGCGCCACCGCTGCCTGGTGGATGCCGGGGAAGAACACCGTATAGGCCGGGTGATCGACCCCCGTATAGAGCTTGTCCACGCGGAAGCCCGCCTGCTTCGCGATGCGGCGTACGGCCCACAGGGTGTTCATGCGGAAGTAGGTCTGGTACGGCTTGGCGTTCTTGCTGCCGCTCCACCTGCGCAGCCGGCCCACATAGAAATCGTGGAACCACTGCGGCGTCAGGTGCGTCGCCAGCCCCGAGTACGAGAGGAGGTTGGGCGCTGTGAACACGAAGCGCCCGCCCGGACGCAAGAGGCGATGCGCCTCGCGCAGCACCGCCTCAGGGTTCTGGAGGTGCTCGAGCAGGTGGTCCGCGGCGATCACGTCGGCGCAACCGTCCGGCAGCGGGACCGACTCGCCGAACGCGCAGATGTGCTGTGGCGCCGGGTTCCTCGCGAGCGCCTCCTCGTCCGGATCGACGGCGTAGATGGTCTTTCCGTCGAGCGGCACCGTCGCCACCTTGCCGAACCACAGCGGCCCGCAGCCGAGGTGGATCACGTCCTTCGCTGGGAGGACCGCCTCGTCCACGAACCCCTGGTAAACCTTCCAGTAGTGCGGGCGATCCGTGAACCGGTAATAAAGCGCGTTCGCCTTTGTGTTGAAGTCGACGACTTTACGAATGAGCTCCACTGTATCTCCTGGGTCGTCCTACGGGCGCGGGCATACGAGCTCCGAAAGCCGCTGGACGAAGGGCTCAAACCACCGACAGGCGCCCCTGGGGAAGCGGCTCCAGCGTACGCGACGACGGCCGGCGCAACAGCAGCCGCTCCGCCGAGTCCGCCACGAGCTGCAGCAACATGTCCGCCTGCGGATTCACCGCGCTCTCCTCGCTGTCCCAGCGGAACCGCAGCTCGACGGTCTCGCCCGCGAGCTCGAAGGTGAACACCGCGGCGACCGCCTCGCGCAGCTGCAGCGGCGTCGCAATGTCCCGCGTCCAGGTCCAGGGCTTCACGCGCGCGCTGCCGTTCGCGCCCTTGGAGCTCACCTCCATGGCCAGGAGCCGCGCCTCGGCCGCGAAGCGCTCGAGCACCACGCGCAGCCGCTCGGGCCCGCTCGCCGTCTCGATCTCGATCAGCGCCCGCGGCACGGCGCGGCGCAGCGCCTCGACGACCGCCTCCCGCGAGCGCTTGGCGGCGGCGGGGCGCGCTCCGAAGAGCGCGAACGAGCCCGCCGCGCGCACCACGATGAAGAGCACCGCGCTGCAGGCCACCAGCGCGAAGCCGATCTCGTGCGAGCGGCCGACGTACGCCACGAGCGCCATCACGGTGAAGAGCAGGCTCAGCCCGTAGAGGATCAGCACCGCGCCGCGGTGCGAGTGGCCTTTATCGAGGAGCTTGTGGTGGATGTGCGACCGATCTGCCGAGAAGATCGGCCTGCGAGCGATGAAGCGCCGCACCATCGCCGAGATCATGTCGAAGATCGGCAGGCCCAGCGCGAGCAGCGGCACGAGGACCGCGAGCGCGGTGCCACCCTTGTGCGTGCCCACGCCGAAGAGCGGGATCGCCGCGAGCATGAACCCGAGAAACATGCTCCCGGTGTCGCCCATGAAGATCGTCGCGGGGTGGAAGTTGTGGAACAGGAAGCCGACGATCGCGCCCGCCAGCGTCGCCGCCAGCAGGCAAATCACCAGGTTGCCCGGGTAGCCGCCCAGGTATGCGGTGATGAAGTTGGCGACGCACGCGAAGAAGCCCACGCCCGCGGCGAGCCCGTCGAGCCCGTCGATCAGGTTGACCGCATTGATGATCGCGACGAACCACGGGATCGTCACGAGAAAGGACAGCGGCCAGAAGGAGACGTGGCCGAAGTACGGCAGCGTCACACACTCGAGGCGGAGCCCGAAGATCCACGCGATCGACGCCGCGAGGATCTGCGCGAGCAGCTTGTGCCGCGCGCGCATCCCCTTGGTGTCGTCCCAGGCGCCTGCCGCCGCGATCGTCAGCCCGCCCGCCAGCAGGCCCACGACGAGCGAGTGCTGCGAGAAGCACTGAAGCGCGATGTCTGTCTGCAGCGCTACGAGGATGAAAAGCGGCAGCAAAAAGCCTGCAACGATGGCGAGCCCGCCAAGGCGCGGGATACGGCGGGTGTGCACGCGGCGCGCGGTCGGCTCATCGACCGCCCCCACAGCGAACGCAAACCTGCGCGCGAGCGGCGTCGCCGCCCAGGAGAGCACCAGCGCAAGGATGACCGCAGTGAGCGTACTTACCATCGCTCTCCTTCCCTTTGGGAGTCCGCCCCCCCTTTGGTGCAGCGCGGAGCGCGATATTCATAGCTCGTCATCATAAAACGCCAGAAAAGCCTTGGTCGATGTGCCCCTACTACCTCAATCATGCGCCCGAGACAACCCGTCGAGCAGGTTACGGACACAAGTGTGTGCTGCAGGTAAGAAAAAGCCCTAGTAAGCCAACCTTCCGTCGCGGTGAGAGATCACACATTTTACACTCACACTGTAACAGTTGCATTATGAGGCATTTCGCGGCGGCCGCTGAGCGGAAAAATACAACCTCGGCGTCCGTCGATTCCCTTGTTGTCGCGCGGCTCGTCGGCAGCCAATAGGCAAGTCCCATTTGCTGATCGTTCGATTCCGACGGTCTGTGCGGCGAGCACAATGCACCTCACCGTTCGTCCAGGTGCGATGATCGGGAACGAGCTGCCGGCGACGTCGGTGCTCGGGCGCTCCCTAAACACGGCGGCGTTGGATCGAGGATGGGATTGCCGAGCTCAGCCACGCCGGCCGGCATAGGCATCCTTGCATCACCCCAGGAATGTATCTTCCAGGGATGTCTCTTCGGTTGCGGAGATCCTGTCACAGCGTGACATCCTGGCTCCGCCTGCAACGGAGAGTTCCGCCCGCCGCTCCGGCGCGCGCAGCGCCAGCGGCTTCGCCGTGATCCGGCGCTGGGCGCGATCGAGGCCGAGTTGCTCGACGTGCAGGGCCTCGTGACGCCGCGCGGGCGACCTTGCGACCTCAACCTGGGACGCCGGCGACCTCAACCTGGGCGACCTCAACCCGGGACGCGCGGGTGGCGGGTGGCGACCTCAACCTGGGACGCGGGCGACCTCAACCCGGGACGCCGGCGGCCTCAACCTGGGACGCTGCCGCGGCCGCCTCAACCCGGGACGCCTCAACCCGGGACGCCGGCGGCCTCAACCTGGGACGCTGCCGCGGGCGCCTCAACCTGGGACGCCAGGCCGGCAACCTGGGCGCCGCCCCGTGTCGGTAGTCGGTAGCAGTACAAGCCGGTTGACAGCCTCCGTCCTGCGCCCTAGAAGGTCCGCAACCCTCACGCATACGTAAGGGTCATGGTTTCAACCTGGCGCACTCATGACGACCCGGCACCACCTCCCTGTCGCGCACGAGCACAGCATCGACGGGCCCATCCTGTCCAGCCCGTCCAGAACGGACGGCTCCCGGACCGGGGGCTGCGCCGAGGCTGAGGAAGACGAGCGCCTCCTGCAGGTGGGCGACATCGCCAAGGCGACCGGGAAGACGGTGCGGGCCATCCACCACTACGAGGAGGTCGGGCTGCTCAGGCCGCACGCCCGCTCCAAGGGGCGCTACCGGCTCTACGACCACGCCGCCCTCACCCGGGTCCGGTGGATCGGCAAGCTCCACGACCTCGGCCTGTCGCTGAGCCAGATCCAGCAGATCGTCTCGACCTGGGAGTCGTCCTCGTCGGCCCCCGGCGCCATGTCGCGCATCCGGGACGTCTACCAGCAAAAACTCGAAGAGGTGCGGGAGCAGATCGCGCACCTCGAGAACCTCGAACACGAGCTCGTCGCGAGCCTCGCCTACCTCGACACCTGCGAGACGTGCGACCCGGCAGAGCTCGTCGCCGCCTGCACGAACTGTAATCTTCACGACAAGAGCAAGGCTGAGCCCGAGCTCGTCGCCGGGATCCGCGGCGGCAATGGGCAGTGCCGCCAGGGCTCGAATCACCGCTGAGCGAGAACACCATGGCCATCCAACTTCCGATCTACATGGACTACCACGCGACGACGCCGGTCGATCCGCGTGTCCTCGACGCCATGCTGCCGTACTTCAACAGCAAGTTCGGCAACGCCGCGAGCCGGAGCCACGTCTTCGGCTGGACCGCCGAGGAGGCCGTCAGCCACGCTCGCGAGACGCTCGCCAAGTTCATCGGCGCGTCGAACCCGAAGGAGATCGTCTTCACCTCCGGCGCGACCGAGAGCGACAACATCGCCATCAAGGGGGTCGCCGAGTTCTACAAGGACAAAGGCAACCACATCATCACGAGCGTCATCGAGCACAAGGCGGTGCTCGACACCTGCAAGCGGCTCGAGAAGCAGGGCTACGAGGTCACCTACCTCAAGGTCGACAAGTACGGGATGGTCGACCCGGACGACGTCGCCAAGGCGATCACCGACAAGACGATCCTCGTCTCGATCATGCTCGCCAACAACGAGGTCGGCACGATCCAGCCCATCGCCGAGATCGGCAAGATCACGAAGTCGAAGGGCATCCTCCTCCACAGCGACGCGGTGCAGGGCGTCGGGAAAATCCCCTTCAACGTCGAGCAGATGGGGGTCGACCTCGCGTCGGTGACGGCCCACAAGATCTACGGGCCGAAGGGCATCGGCTGCCTCTACGTGCGAAGGTCGAAGCCGCGCGTCCGGATCACCGCGCAGATGGACGGCGGCGGCCACGAGTTCGGCATGCGATCCGGCACGCTCAACGTGCCCGGCATCGTCGGGTTCGCCAAGGCCGCCGAGATCCTCATGGAGGAGGGCGAGGCGGAGTCGGCGCGCATCCTGTCGCTGCGCGAGCGGCTCCGGACCCGGCTCTGGAAGGAGCTCGACGCCATCCAGCTGAACGGTTCGCCCGATCGGCGGCTGCCGGGCAACCTCAACGTTTCGTTCAGCTTCGTCGAGGGCGAGGCCATGATGATGGCGATCAAGGACGTGGCCGTCTCCAGCGGCTCGGCGTGCACGAGCGCCAGCCTCGAGCCCTCCTACGTCCTGCACGCCATGGGCATCGGCGACGACCTGGCCCACTCGTCCATCCGCTTCGGCCTCGGGCGCTTCACCACCGAGGAAGAGGTCGATCACGTCGCCGACCTCGTGATCCGCAAGGTGAACAAGCTGCGCGACATGTCGCCGCTCTACGAGATGCACAAAGAGGGGATCGACCTCAACTCCGTGCAGTGGGCGGCCCACTGAGCGTCGGATGAGCGTCGGCGCGGAGAGCGCCGGCCCGTCAAGGCAAGGTTTCGAGACGAAAGGAAACGGTCGAGGAGAGAGCCATGGCATACAGCAATAAGGTCATCGAGCACTACGAGAACCCCCAGAACGTCGGCACGCTCGACAAGAATGACGAGCGCGTCGGCACCGGGCTCGTCGGCGCTCCGGCCTGCGGTGACGTCATGCGCTTGCAGATCAAGGTCGGCGAGGGCGGCGTCATCGAGGACGCGAAGTTCAAGACGTTCGGCTGCGGGTCCGCCATCGCGTCGTCGTCCCTCGCCACCGAGTGGCTGAAGGGCAAGACGATCGACGAGGCGGAGACGATCAAGAACAGCATGATCGCCGAGGAGCTCCACCTGCCGCCGGTGAAGATCCACTGCTCGGTCCTCGCCGAGGACGCGATCAAGAGCGCGATCGCCGACTTCCGGGCCAAGCAGAAGGCGAAGAAGGAGCTCGGCGGCGCCGCGCCCGCGGGCGCCGCCGAGGGCACCGCGACGGCGAGCGCGGAGTAACACACCGGCTTCCGGGGCGGCCCGGAGCACCGGAGAGGGAGCAGCGCCATGCAGAGCAGCGAGGAGACGACCACGACCAGAGCCGCGGACAGCGGGGCCCACCCCGCGCCCGCCGCGGCGGACGCCGCGCCCGCGCAGAGCAGCGGGGCCGCGGGAGAGGCCGAGGCCAAGCCGAAGCGGACACTCTCGGTGAGCGACGCGGCGGTCCAGGCCATCCGCGCCCAGCTCGCCAAGCGCGGCACGCCCGAGGGCGCCATCCGGGTCGGGATCCGCGGCGGCGGCTGCTCCGGGTTCTCCTACGTCATCGAGTTCGAGGACAAACCGCCGCGATCCGGCGATCTCGTCCTGGAGTTCGCGGAGCCGGGCAAGGCCACGGTGCGCGTCCTCTGCGACAAGAAGAGCATCCTCTACCTGGGCGGCTCGGTGCTCGACTGGGAGAAGACGCTCATGTACCAGGGCTTCAAGTTCAAGAACCCGCACGAGGCGACGCGCTGCGGCTGCGGGCACTCGTTCACGGTGGCCTGAGCCGCCGCAGGGAGCGCCCGCCCTCGCCGCCGAGGCGCTCCTCCCCAGAGCACGTGATGACCGATCCCTTCGATATCCTGGGCGTCGAGCCTCGGTTCGACCTCGACCTGCGCGCGCTCGAGCAGCGCCACCGCGATCTCTCGCGCGCGCTCCACCCCGATCGCTACGCGGGCGCCCCCGCGGCCGAGCGGAGGCTCGCGCTGGGGCGCGCGATCGAGGCGAACGACGCCCTGCGCGTCCTCAGGGATCCGATCCGCCGGGCCGAGGCGCTGCTCCAGCGCGCCGGGATCGCGCGGGGCGAGGAGGGCGAGCAGAAGGCCTCCCCCGCCCTGCTGATGGAGATGATGGAGTCGCGCGAGGAGCTCTCCGAAGCGTCGAAGCGGCGCGATCGCGCGCGGATCGCGCGCCTCGGCGACGAGATGCGGGCGCGCGAGCAGGCGACCCTCGCCGCCATCCAGGCGGCCTTCGCCGCCGCAGGGGACGACCCGGAACGGATGAAGGGCGTGCTCGCCATGCTGAGCGAGCTCCGCTACATCCGGCGCTTCCTCGACGAAGTGAGCGCAATCGAAGAAGAACTCGCGGATCAGACATGACCCTCCTCGAAATTTTCGACCCCAAGGCAAGGCCCAGCCCGATCGGCATCGATCTCGGGACGACCAACTCGCTCGTCGCCCGCGTGCGCGACGGCCGGCCCGTGGTCATCGACGACTGCAACGGCGAGCGGCTCGTGCCGTCGGTGGTGCACTACGACGAGCGCGGTAACGCGATCGTGGGCTACAGCGCGCGGCGGGTGGCGCAGAGCCACCCGCGCGAGACGATCGTCAGCGTGAAGCGCTTCATGGGCCGCGGCGCGAACGACCCGGAGACGCGGCGGCTCGGGCCGTACGAGTTCGTGGAGCCGAAGGGCCCCGAGGACGCGAAGAGCGTGCGCTTCAAGGTGCGCGACCGGGTCGTGACGCCCGTCGAGGTGTCGGCGGAGATCCTGAGGGAGCTCCGCACCTCGGCCGAGCGCGAGCTGCGGTCCGTGGGCGGCGCGGTGATCACGGTGCCGGCCTACTTCGACGACGCCCAGCGGCAGGCGACCAAGGACGCCGGCCGGCTGGCCGGGCTGGAGGTGCTGCGCCTGCTCAACGAGCCGACGGCCGCGGCGCTCGCGTACGGGCTCGACAAGCAGCAAAACGGCCTGTTCGCCGTCTACGACCTCGGCGGCGGGACGTTCGACATCACCGTCCTCCTGCTCGACGACGGGGTCTTCCAGGTGAAGTCGACCGGCGGCGACAGCGCGCTCGGCGGCGACGATATGGACCGGGCGCTCGCCGAGCGGCTGCTCCAGGAGATGGGCGCGGCGCGGCGCACGCCCGAGGTGGTGCGGCTCGCGCTCGACACCGCCCGCAGCATCAAGCACGCGCTGACCGACGCGGAGCGGGTCGAGGTCGAGCTGCCCGTGCAGGCGGGCGAGGCGGGCGACGGCCAGCCGGCGTCGAAGCTCGTGACCGTGACCCGCGACGAGCTGAACGCGCTCATCGCGCCGATCGTGGAGCGCACGGGCGCGGCCTGCCGCCGCGCGCTCCGCGACGCGGGCGTCCAGGCCTCGGACGTCGACGGCGTGATCCTCGTGGGCGGCGCGACCCGCGTGCCGTACGTGCGCGAGTACGTGGCGAAGCTCTTCGGCAGGGAGCCGCTCAAGGACATCGATCCGGAGGAGGTCGTCGCGCTCGGCGCGGCCATCCAGGCCGACATCCTGGCCGGCTCGATGGAGCGCGCGGACGAGGTGCTCCTGCTCGACGTGCTGCCGCTGTCGCTCGGCATCGAGACGATGGGCGGCGTGGCCGAGAAGATCCTGCCGAGGAACACGACGATCCCGGCCGGGGCGCGGCAGGTCTTCACGACCTACGCGGACAACCAGACCGGGTTCGACCTGCACATCGTGCAGGGCGAGCGGGAGCTCGCCGCCGACTGCAGGTCGCTCGCGCGCTTCGTGCTGAAGGGGATCCCGCCGATGCCCGCGGGCATGGCGCGGCTCGAGGTGACGTTCCGCGTGGACGCCGACGGGCTGCTCGGCGTGACCGCGCGCGAGCTGACGACCGGGGTCGAGCAGAAGGTCGAGGTGAAGCCGAGCTACGGGCTCACCGACGAGGAGGTGGAGAACATGCTCCTCGCGGCGCTGGACCACGGCGAGGAGGACCTGCTCAAGCGGCGGCTGGTCGAGGCGCGGGTCGAGGGCGAGCGCGTGGCGATGGCGACGCGCAAGGCGCTCTCCGCGGACGCCGACCTGCTCGCGCCAGGCGAGCGCGAGGCGATCGAGGGCGCGCTGCGCGCCCTCGACGCGGCGATCCGCGGGGAGAAGCCGGGGCTGATCCAGGCGCGCACCGAGGCGCTCGACGACGCGACGCGCGCGTGGGCGGGGCGGCGGATGGACCGCGCCGTCGCCAGGGCGATCGCGGGCAAGCAGGTCGAGGACGTCGAGGCGAAGGTCGCCGCGGCGAAGGGCGTGGACGCGCACCTGGCCGAGCACCGCGGGGACGACGCGGGCGGCGCGAGCGCGGCGCAGGCCGCCGTCGAAGCGAGGAGGAGCTGATGGCGAAGGTCCGCTTTCTGGCGCACGGTCGCGCGTGGGAGGTCGAGGTCCCGGTGGGATCGACCGTCCTTCAGGCGTCGAAGTCCGTGGGCGCCCCCGAGGGAGACGCGTGCGGCGGCGTCTGCGCGTGCTCCACCTGCCACGTGTACGTCACGAAGGGGCGCGAGCTCCTCAGCGAGGCCGAGGAGGACGAGGAGGACATCCTCGACAAGGCGTTCGACGTGCGGTCGAGCAGCCGCCTCGGCTGTCAGGCGAAGATCCTGAGGAACGGCGATATCGAGGCGGAGATCTCCCGGGAGAGCCTCGACGCGTTCTACAACGAGCACCCGAACGTGAAGGATCCGCGCAAGGGCTGAGCCCTCCGCACGCCCGCCCAGCGCGGGCCGGCCAGGGCCGGGGTCACGACGGCGGCCTCGCCTTCGCCGGCGGCTTCGGCTCGCGTGGCGCGGGCGGCGGGTTGCGGAGCTTGTCCAGCTCGGAGCGCGCCTCGGCGGTGATGCGGCGAGCGATGTGGGCGAAGGCCGAGGCGGCCTCCCTGGCGGGCGGCGTCGAGACGATGGCGACGAGGTGCTGCGCGGCCGTCTTCCTGCCGATGGGGACGAGGAAGAAGGTCAGGGCGGCGAGGAGGAAGACGATGCCGTTCGTGAGGCGCTTGAAGAAATCGCCGACCACAGGCGCCGAGGGTAGATGAGCGAGCAGCCTGGGCCCAGTTCTTGGGGGTCGTTTGCCCTTCGACGAGGCGCCCAAGGCCGCGCCGACGCCGAGCGCGCGCGCCGCCGTGCGGCCGCGGCGGGCCGCCCCGTGTCCGCTGCCCCTTGCCAGAGCGCCGGGATCTCACGACAGATCACGGGTGGCTCGACCGGGGTGCCCGAGCCGTGGAGCCCGGCCGCGCCGGGTCCATGCGGCGCTCGACGCGGCCGCCCGGCGGGGCCGGGACAAGGAGGGGATTGCAATGCTCAAGCCTGTTCTATTTACCATCATGATCGGGACAGCGATCCTGCCGGCCTCGGTGGCTGCGCAGGGGCAGGGCTCGACAGGGCATCAGGGCCAGGCCGGCGAGGTCAAGCTCAGCAAGTCTGACCGGGAGTTCGTCGAGAAGGCTGGCCAGGGAGGGCTCCTCGAGGTGCGGCTCGGGCAGGCCGCGCAGCAGCGCGCCGCGAGCCCGGAGGTGAAGCGCTTCGCGCAGCGGATGATCGACGACCACTCCGCGGCGAACAAGCGGCTCGCGCAGGTCGCGCAGCAGAAGGGCGTGCTCGTGCCGCAGGAGCTCGACAAGGACCACCGCGAGAAGGTCGACAAGCTGTCGCAGAAGACAGGGACCGAGTTCGACCGGGCCTACATGAGCGCGATGGTCGACGACCACGAGCACGACGTCGCGGAGTTCGAGAAGGCCTCGAAGGATGCGAAGGACGCCGATGTGAAGGGCTTCGCCGCCGCGACGCTCCCGCAGCTCCGCGAGCACCTCGCGATGGCGAAGCAGATCCACGGCAAGGTGAAGGGGAAGTAGCGGCGCGGGCGCGCCGGCCGCGCACCGCGCGGCCAGCGCTCGGCCGAGGGCCGGCTCAGGCGACCACGCGCGCCGCGCGCTCGGGCGCCGCAGCGGGCGGCGGGGTCGTCCTCGACCTCGCCGCGCCGCGGACCGGCGCGAGCTTGCCCCGGAGCTTCTGGTACGCGGCCGCGTCGATCGGCTCGCCCCGCACCCAGGCGCGGAGGAACGGCAAAACGCCGGTCTCCCACGCGGCGCTCAGGCGCAGCGCGAGGAACTCGCCGTAGAGCGCGGTGAAGAGCGTCTCGAGCTCCTCGATGAGGTACATGCGCTCGTAGAACTGCTCGTCCACGGCGTCCTTGACGACGCTCGGGATCTTGACGCCCGCGAGCGCGAACGCGTCGGCGTTGAAGAGGAACGCGTACTCGAGCTCTCCGCGGGTGACGCGGACGCGCGCCTGCGACGGGAGCTTGCCCTGGCGCAGCGCCTCGTGGGCCTCGGGGGCGCTGCTCGGCGCCGCGCCCTTGAGCCGGCTCTGCTCCTTCTCCTGGACGAGCGTGATCTGCCCCTCGAGCCAGAGCTCGCAGACGCCGAGGGCGTCGAGGGAGAAGCGGCCCTCGAAGAGCTCGCTCTCGAACCAGAGCCAGACAAGGAATTCGCGGCCGACGAACCGGCGCTGCTCGATCAGCTCGGCGAGGCTCACAGGGCACCTCCAAGGGTCGATTCGGCGTGGAAGACGGTGGGCTTGAGCACCTCGAAGGCGGCCAGCTGCTCGGTCGTCAGGCCGAGCTCGCGGGCGGCCGTGTAGGGGCTCTCGGGCACGAGATCGAGCTCGAAGGTGTCCTCGAAGAGCTCCGCGAGCCCCTCGTGCGCGCGCGGCGACTGGTTCCAGAACCGCACGACGCCGGCCTCCAGGTTCCAGGAGAGGTCGACCACCTTCATCACCGGCATGAGCTGCGCGCGGAGCTTCCTCGACACGACCGCCCGGAGCTCCTCCTTCTCGCGCCGTCCGAGCTTCTCGCGGCCGCGCTTGGCGAGGTGCTCCCGCTCGGCCTCGGCGAAGTGCGCCTTGAAGAGCGCCGCGGGCACCTGCCAGCGATCGGTCCTGAGGCCGAGGTTGAGGTACGAGTTGAAGAAGATCTTGCCGTGATCGAGCTCGCAATCGAGCGGGTTCTCGATGGAGCACCACCCGGCGCGCTGCTCCGCGTCCTCGTCGACCGTCAGCGGCCGGAACGCGCGGAGCCGGATTCGCTCGACGAACTTGTCGCGGAACCCCTCGGGGAGGTCGCCGCGGACATAGAACTTCGAGAATGAGATGGATCCTTTGAGTGCGCCCAAATGATCGTCCTTTCGTCCCGTGAAGGCGGAGGAGGTAGCCGAGCGGATCCGGGGGGTCAAAAAACCGGACGCCGCGCTGCCGCCGTGGAGGCGGCGCGCGGCGAGAGCGCCGGCCGCGGGGCGCGGCGGCGCGGCGCGCTCGGATCAGAGCGGCTGGGCGAGAGGCGGGCGCCGCCAGCGTCCCGAGAGCGGGCCGGTGAGGTAGAAGCGGTAGCGGAGGAAGTACGGCCGCTCATCGGGACCGCAGAACGCGACGGTGGACCGTACGAAGCGACCGAAGGCGTCGTCGCCGGGAGCCGCCGCGGGCCTATGGCCGAGGGGCGGCGCGGGCGTCGCGGGGAAGCGGGGCGGCGCGCCCGCCGAAAACCCGTGCGGCAGCGCGCACGGCGCGGGCGGAGGAGGCGCCAGCGACGCGTCGCCGCCCGGGTCCGGAGCGCCCGCTTCCTCGGGCGGGACGTCGGCCGCGGCAGCGACGCAGCCCGCCGCGGCGCCCGCCGGCGAGGTGAGGAGAACCAGCACAGACCACGCGCCGCCGCTCGCTCTGGGCACCGCCCTGCCTCCGTTCACGAGGCGCAAGGCCGGCCGGAACGCCGGCGGTCGCGGCCGGAACGCCGGCGATCGCGGCCGGCACACCGCGCCCGCGCACAGGGCCGAGGAGCAACGGCGATGCCGCGCCGCCCGCGAAGCAGGGGCACGCGCACAGCAGGGGCGCTGCGCCAGCCAGGGGCGCAGCGCGCGCTCGGGAGGACCGGCGGCGGCGAGCGGGCGCGCTCGAGAAACGGACAGGTCAGACGTTGAAGAGAAAGTGCGCGACGTCGCCGTCCTGGAAGACGTACGTCTTGCCCTCCACACGCAGCTTGCCGGCGCTGCGGATGGCGGCCTCGGTCCGGTGCTCGACGAGGTCGTCCACGCTGTAGACCTCCGCCCGGATGAAGCCCTTCTCGAAATCGGTGTGGATGACCCCCGCGGCCTGCGGCGCCGTGCACCCGACCGGGATCGTCCAGGCGCGGATCTCCTTGGGACCGGCCGTGTAGTAGCTCTGGAGGCCGAGGAGCCGGTAGGCCTCGCGGGCGAGCGTCGCGAGCGCCGGCTCCTTCATGCCCAGGCTCTCGAGCATCTCCGCGCGCTCCTCGGGCGCGAGCTCGTTCAGCTCGGCCTCGAGCTTGCTGCACACCGGCACGACGCCGCTGCCCTCGGAGGCGGCGCGCTCGCGCACCTTCGCCGCGAGCGGGCCCGTGCCGGAGACGTCGGACTCGTCGACGTTCGCCACGTAAAGGACCTTCTTCGAGGTGATCAGCCCGAACGTCTTCACGACCTTCCGCTGCTCGTCGTCGAAGGAGAGGCCGCGGACCGGCTTGCCCGCCTGAAGCGCCTCGAGACACCGCTCCATGAGGGCGATCTTCGGCAGGAGCTCCTTGTCGCCCTTCGCCTGCTTCTTCGTGCGCTCCAGCATCCCCTCGAGCGAGCCGAGGTCGGCCAGCATGAGCTCCGTCTCGATCGTGTCGATGTCGCGGATCGGATCGACGCCGCCGTCGACGTGCACGACGTCGGCGACCGTGAAGCAGCGGACCACGTGGAGAATCGCGTCTACTTCGCGGATATGGCTCAGGAATTTGTTCCCGAGCCCCTCGCCCGTGCTCGCGCCGCGCACGAGCCCGGCGATGTCGACCACCCGCACCATGGCGGGGACGATCTTCTCGCTCTTGATGTACTTCGCGAGCGTCGCGAGCCGATCGTCAGGGACAGGGACGGCGCCGACGTTGGGCTCGATCGTGCAGAACGGGTAGTTCTGCGCCTCGGCCTTCGCGGCCGTCAGGGCGTTGAACAGGGTGCTCTTGCCCACGTTGGGCAGTCCGACGATGCCGACCTCGACGCTCATGGCGCGCACGTCTAGCACAGGCAGGGTCGCGCGGCCCGGCGCCGCGGTAGATCCGCCCTAAGGGGCTTCCGGACCCGACGATGCTTCGCCGCCGTCAGCGCCGCGGTCGGTCCGGCGCGCGCAGGGCGCCGGCGAGGTGGTCGACGAACGCGCGGACGCGCGCGGGCAGAAAGCGCGACGGGAGGTACACCGCGACGACCCGGCGGCGCACCGGCAGCCACCCGGCGAGCACCTCGCGCAGGCGGCCGGCGGCGACGTCGTCCGCGACGAGGTACGCGGGGAGCTCGGCCAGGCCGAGGCCGGCGCGCGTCGCCTCGAGCACCGCGAGGACGCTGTCGCTCGAGAAGGCCGCGGGCACCCGCACCGGGGCCTCGGCGCCGCCGGGCTCGACGAGGCGAAAGACGACGTGCGACGCGCCGCCCGGGCCGTAGCGGAGCCCGGCGTGCGCGCCGAGCTCGGCCGCGTCGCGCGGGGCGCGGCGCCGGCGGAGGTAGCCCGGGCTCGCGTAGAGGCCGCGCCGGTCGTCCTCGAGCGGGCGCGCGACGAGCTCGGCGGGCGGGGCGGTGACCATGCGGACCGCGACGTCGATCCGCTCCTCGACCAGGTCGGCGAGCCGGTCGCCGCAGCGGAGATCGACGGTCACGCCCGGGTGCTCGGCCTGGAAGCGCGCGCAGATCGGGGCGACGCGGCACGCCCCGTAGACCGCCGGCGCCGCGACGCGCAGCGGACCGCGCACCGCCTGGTCGCGCGCGGCGATGTCGCGCTCGAGCGACTCGACGTCGGCGAGGAGCTGCCGGCCGCGCGCGACGTACGCCTCGCCGAGGTCGGTGAGCGAGACCCGGCGCGTCGTGCGCTGCACGAGCCGCACACCGAGCCGCGCCTCCGCGCGGGAGACGGCCTTGCTTACGGCCGACGGCGTGAGCCCCAGCCGCTCCGCCGCCGCGGAGAACGAGCGCAGATCCGCGATCGCGACCAGGAGCCTCAGCGCGTGCGCGGCCTCGCTCGGGTCGATGGATGAACCGAGCTCACGGATCCTCGTCTCCACGCGCCGATTGTACGCCGCGGCCGCCGGAGCTCGCCGTCCGGCGCTCGCTCGAGATGTCCCGCGCGCTCCTGCTCGCGCGCGGGAGGGCCGACCGTCAGCCGAAGAACGCGCGGATCGCGGCCGCCACGCGGGCGACCTCTTCCCCCGTGAGCTCGGGGAAGATGGGGAGCGCGAGCGTCTCGCGCGCCGCGGACTCGGCGACCGGGAGGGCGCCGGCGGGCGGGCCGAGCGGCGCGAAGCAGGGCTGAAGGTGAAGCGGCGCCGGATAGTAGATCTCGGTGCCGATGCCCCGCGCGGCGAGGAAGCTCCGCAAGCGGTCGCGCAGGGACGCGTCGTGCAGGCGAATCACGTACTGGTTGAACGTGTGCCCGGCGGCGCCGGCGTCCGGCAGCGAGATCGGCAGGCCCGCGCCGCCGAGGAGCGACGCGTACTGCGCGGCGTGGCCGCGCCGCCGCTCGAGGAGCGCGCCGAGCCGCGACAGCTTGCGCCGGAGGAGCGCCGCCTGGAGCGCGTCGAGCCGGAAGTTGCCGCCGACCACCGTGTGGCGGTGCTTCTCGCGAGCGCCCTGCGCCCGCAGCGCGCGGACGCGCTCGGCGAGGTCGCCGTCGTCGGTGGTCACGAGCCCGCCGTCGCCGAAGCCGCCGAGGTTCTTGGTCGGGAAGAACGAGAAGCACCCGAGGAGCCCGAGCGCGCCCGCGCGGCGGCCCGCGCGCTCGGCGCCGAACGCCTGGGCCGCGTCCTCGAGGACCGGCACGCCCCGCGCGACGGCGAGGAGCTCGTCCATGGGCGCGCAGGCGCCGAAGAGGTGGACGGCGACGACCGCCCGGGTGCGCGCGGTCACGGCGCGCGCCAGGGCGGCGGGATCCAGGTTGAAGGAGCCGGGGAGCACGTCCGCGAAGACCGGCCGCGCGCCGGTGCGATGGACGGCGCCCGCGGTCGCGAAGAAGGTGTACGCGGGGCACACCACCTCGTCGCCCGCGCCGACGCCGAGCGCCATCAGCGCGGCGAGCAGCGCGTCGGTGCCGGACGAGACGCCGATCGCGTGCCGGACGCCGAGGTACGCGGCGCACTCCGACTCGAAGGCCTCGACCTCCGGACCGAGGATGTAGCGGCCGCCCTGGACCACCGACTGGAACACGGCGGTGAGCTCGTCCTGCATGGCGAGATCGCCGCGGGCGCGATCGAAGAAGGGGACCGGCGGCGTCATCCCTCGACGTCCTCCGCCGGGGGGAGATCGCGGTAATGGCGCGCGGCCGCGGCGCGGGGCGCCGGCAGCGGCGCGTCCTCGTCGAGGTCGAGGCAACGGACGATCTCGCCGCGGCGCTCATAACGGTAGCCGCTCTCGGGGCAGCGCATCAGGCCGTCGCGCGAGGCGACGAGCTTGTGACCGTGGCGGCTCATCCAGCCGGTGCGCCGGGCCGGCACGCCGGTGACGAGCGCGTAGTCGGGGACGTCGCGGGTGACCACGGCGCCGGCGCCGATGAACGCGTGGCGCCCGATCGTGACGCCGCAGACGATGGTGGCGTTCGCGCCCACGGTGGCGCCGCGGCGAATGCGCGTCCTGTCGAGGAAGGCGCGGCGGTCGATCTGCGCGCGCGGGTTGACGACGTTGGTGAGGACGGCGGAGGGGCCGAGGAACACGTCGTCCTCGACCAGGGTGCCATCATAGACAGACACGTTGTTCTGGATCCGGACGCCATCGCCGATGACGGCGGTGCCCGCGACGAAGACGTTCTGCCCGAGGACGCAGTCGCGGCCGATGCGCGCGCCCGCGGAGACGTGGCAGAAGTGCCATATCCGCGTGCCCTCGCCGATGTCGCACGGCTCGTCGATGCACGCCGACGCGTGCGCGAAGAACGGCGTCGCGGGCTGGCTCACGGCGCCGCCTCCGGCGCCGGGTCGGCGGGAGGCGCGGGGCGCCGGGCGCGGTCCTCCGGCGCGCCGGCCGCCGAGGGTACCGCCCAGAGCCCGAAGGCGCCGCGCGTCGCGAGCGGCGGGCCGGCGACGTCGAGCACGGGCGGCCGGACGCGCCCGATGAGGTAGACGGCGCCCAGCCCGGCGGCGCGGCGCGCGAGCGACGCGGGGTCGTCGAAGCTCGAGCGGACCGGAGGATCGCGGGGATCGATCGAGCGATCCGGGTGCGCGCCCCACGGGCGGCCCAGGGCGGCGAGCGTCGCGAGGTGGCCATAGTCGACGACCTCGATCAGGAGGGGCGCCGAGGGAGGCGTGAGCTCCGCGGCGGCGCGGCCGATGGCGACCTCGTCGGCCCGCGGGTTGAAATGCTCGCGGCGCAGGTGGGGGCGGAAGAAGAGGCCGACGCAGAGCACGGCCAGGAGCGCGCCGCCGAGCGCCCGCCGCGCCCCGGACGAGGCGCCGCGGAAGGCGCGCGCCAGGAGATCGCCGACGGCGAGCGCGAGCAGGAGCAAGGCGAGGAGGGCGGCGCGCTCGGGGTGATGCGTGGGCGCGCCGTCGCGCACGAGCGCGAGCGAGAGCGCCCCGATCTGAAAGGCGGCGACCGCGCCGGGGAGCGCGTATGGACGGGCGGCGCGGAGGAGCGGCGGGAACGGGCGGGCGGCCCCCGGCGCGGCGCCGCGGCGGGCGCGCCAGGCGACGAGGGCGAGGGCGATGAGGCTCAGGAAGAGCTCGGGCTCCTCGCGGACCATCGCGGCGGGATACGCGAAGAGCCGCAGCAGGGTGCCGTCGCTGCCGGGGCCGAGCGCGCTGCGGTACGAGGCGACGCGGGCGAGGAAGTGCAGCGCCTCCCCGTGGGCGACGCGGTTCCAGGCGATCCACGCGGCGGGCCCGGCGAGCGCCGCGAGCGCCGCGAGCGCAAGCGTCGCCTGCGCGGCGCGGCCCTGGCCGAGGCGGGCGGCCGAGAGGAGCGCCATCGCCGCGAAGACGGCGGCGACGGGCCAGGGCTCGTACCGGGAGAGCGTCGCCAGCGCGAGCGCGAGCGCGCCGAGCAGGGCGCGGCCGGCAGGGGGCGCAGGCCCGGCCGGCGGCGTGACGAGCGACGCCACCGCGAACAGCGTGAGCGCCGCGGTCGGCAGCTCGGGGACCGTCGCCACGCCGAGGCAGGCGCTCCACGGAAAGGCGCCGGCGAGCAGCGTGCCGGCGAGCGCGGCGCGGCGGTCGCCCGTGATCCAGCGGGCGGAGATGTAGATGAGCGCGGCCGACGCGACGCCGAGCGCGAACGCGACGGCGCGGGCGACCTCGAGGGTCGGCGCGAAGACGCGGAAGAGCGCGCCGTTGAGCCAGAAGGGGACGGGAAGCCAGCTCGTCCCGGTCGGGTCGAGCCGGGGCGCGTGGGCCCACGCCTGGGCGAGGACCACGCGCGCGAAGTCGTCGTCGCTGACCGCCCGGAAGCCGAGCGCGAGGACCAGCGCGGAGACTGCAGCCTTGGCGAGGGCGACGAGGGCAAGGTCGCGCGCGAGAGGGACGGCGGAGGCCACGGCCCCACCCGCGATCGACCCCGCGTCGAGCGCCCTGCCCGCCTCCCTCCCCGACGCGGGAGCGGGCCGCAGCACGCGAGCCTACTTCTCCTGGGATCGCTCGAACTCGCGCAGCTCGCGGTCGCCCGCCGACGAGAGATAGGCGAGCGCCACGCTCGTCGTCATGAAGACGGCGGCGCAGATGGCCGTGAGGCGGGTCATGAAGTTGCCCGCGCCGCGGCCGCCGAACACCTGGACCGTCGCGCCGCCCATAGCCGAGCCCATCCCGCCCCCGCGACCCTGCTGGAGGAGCACGACGAGGATCAGGAACAGACAGACGAACACGTGCACGATGTTGAGGAACGTGTGAAGCATCGGCGTCTTTCTGCTGGGTCGTTCTGGCCTGCGCGACGGGCCCAGGGGGCAAACGTACGAGAGGGGTGCGAGAGGGCAGGCCGGCGCCCCCGCGGTGAGGCGGGGGCGGCCCGCCGATCTACCCCTGTTCGGCGCGCTCCGCCAGTCGGTGCGCGGCGTCGACGATCTTGGCGAAGCCGGCGGCGTCGAGCGAGGCCCCGCCGACCAGGGCGCCGTCGATGTCGTCCTGGGCGAGCAGCCCCTCGGCGTTGTCGGCCTTGACGCTGCCGCCGTAGAGGATGCGCGTGACGCCGGCGAGGTCCTCCGAGGCCTTCGCGAGCAGGCCGCGGATGAACGCGTGCACCTCCTGGGCGTCCTCGGCGCGCGCGACCTTGCCCGTCCCGATCGCCCAGACCGGCTCGTAGGCGATGACGCCGAAGCCGGGCTGCTTGGCGAGCTCGTCGAGGAAGGCGCGGACCTGGCGCTCGACCACGGCGAGCGTGTCGCCCGCCTCGCGCTCCTCGAGCGTCTCGCCGACGCAGACGATGGGGCGCAGCTCGGCCGCGATCGCCGAGGCGACCTTCCGGGCCACCGACTCGTCGGTCTCGGCGAACAGCTGCCGCCGCTCGCTGTGGCCGAGGATGACCCAGGTCGCCCCTGCGTCCTTGAGCATGCCCGAGGAGATCTCGCCGGTGAACGCCCCGGAGACCTCGGCGCTCATGTTCTGCGCGGCGATGCCGACCTCGCTCTTCGCCTCCGCGAGCTCGTGCGCCACGGCGGCGATCGCGGTGAACGGCGGCGCGACCACCACCTCGGCCCGATTGAGCTCGCGGGTCGCCTTGGCGACGGCCGCCGCCAGCGGGCAGGCGTCCTGCCCGCCGGCGTTCATCTTCCAGTTGCCGGCGATGAGCGGACGACGCGAGCCCGCCCGCGGGGCGGCGCCCGTGGCTTCGGGCGCGCCCCCGTCGTTCACGGGCTTCACTCGCTCACCTCGGCCGACCGGAGCGCCTCGACGCCCGGCAGCCGCTTGCCCTCGATGAGCTCGAGCGAAGCGCCGCCGCCGGTCGAGATGTGATCGAAGCCCTTGGCGATCTGCTCGCCGGCCTGCTTGACCGCCGCCGCGCTGTCGCCGCCGCCGACCACCGTGAAGCCGGACGCGCCGCTCATGATGCGCGCGACGTCGAACGTGCCCCTGGAGAAGGCGGGCGTCTCGAAGAGGCCCATCGGGCCGTTCCAGAACACCGTCTTCGCCTTCTCGATCGCCTTGCCGAACAGCTCGACCGAGCGGGGGCCGATGTCGACCGCCATCGTGCCCTCGGGGATCGCGTCGACCGACGCGGCCTCGCCCTGCGTCGCGTCGATGCCCGAGGCGACCACGGCGTCGACCGGGAGCAGGAGCTGGATGCCCCGATCGCGCGCCTTGCTCATGATCGTGCGCGCGAGCGGGAGCTTGTCCTCCTCGATCCGGCTCTTCTGCACGTTCTTGCCCTGCGCGGCGAGGAAGGTGTTCGCCATCGCGCCGCCGATGCACAGGGTGTCGACCACGTTGAGGAGCGCCTCGACGACGTCGATCTTGTCGGAGACCTTGGCGCCGCCGAGGACGGCGACGTACGGCTTCTCCGGGCGATCGGTGAGCCGGGTGAGCGCCTTGAGCTCCTTGAGGAGGAGCAGGCCGGCGGCGCGCTCGCGCACGAGGCGCGGCAGCGCGTGCACCGACGCGTGAGCGCGGTGCACGGCGCCGAAGGCGTCGTCGACGTAGACGTCGCAGAGCTCGGCGAGCTGGCGCGCGAAGCCCTCGTCGTCCTTCTCCTCCTCCTCGTGGAAGCGGAGGTTCTCCAGGAGACAGATCTGGCCCGCGCGCAGGTCGTAGATGACCTTCTTGGGCGAGTCGCCGACGCAGTCGTCGGGCAGGTGGACCTCGTAGCCGGTGAGCTCACTGAGCCGCCCACCGCACGGCTCCAGGGAGAGCCCCTCGGTCTTGCCCGGCTTCGGGCGGCCGAGGTGCGACGCGAGGATCACCTTCGCGCCCGCCTCCATGACGAGCTTGATCGTCGGGATCGCCTCGCGGATGCGCGAGTCGTCCGTGATCTTGCCCGTCTTCTTGTCGAGCGGGACGTTGAAGTCGACGCGGATGAAGACGCGCTTGCCGCTGAGGCCGCCAGCGTCGCCGGCCGCGGCGAGGTCCTCGACAGAGCGGATTCCGGTGAGCTTCACGGCGCTACACGCCCTTCTTCGCCACGAGCCGCGCGAGGTCGATCATGCGGTTCGAGAAGCCCCACTCGTTGTCGTACCACGAGAAGATCTTCGCGAAGCGGTCGCCGAGGACCGACGTCATGGTGGCGTCGAACGTGCTGGAGGCCGGCGAGCCGATGAAGTCGCCCGAGACGAGCTCCCGGTCGGTGTAGTCGAGGATGTCCTTCATCGGACCCTGCTCGGCGGCCTGCTTCATCGCGGCGTTGATGCTGTCCTTCGTGATCGGCTTCTCGGTCTCGAGGGTGAGGTCCACGAGCGAGACGTCGACCGTGGGGACGCGGATCGCGAGCCCGTCGAACTTGCCCTTGAGCGACGGGATGACCTCGGACAGCGCCTTCGCGGCGCCGGTGCTCGAGGGGATCATGTTGACCGCGGCGGCGCGCGCGCGGCGCAGGTCGCCCTTCCGGTGCGGGATGTCGAGCAGGTGCTGGTCGTTCGTGTACGAGTGCACCGTCGTCATCAGGCCGCGGACGATGCCGAAGTTGTCGAGCATCACCTTGGCGATGGGGGCGAGGCAGTTCGTCGTGCAGGAGCCGCACGAGATGACCGTGTGCTTCTGCGCGTCGTAGAGCTCGTCGTTCACGCCCATGACGACCGTGAGGTCGTGGCCCTTGGCCGGCGCGCTGATGATCACGCGCTTGGCGCCGGCGTTCAGGTGGCCGGCGGCCTTCGCCTTGTCCGTGAAGAGGCCCGTGCACTCGAGGACGATGTCGACGCCGAGGCTCTTCCACGGCAGCTCGGCCGGGTCCTTCAGCGCGAGGACCTCGATCTTCTGGTCGCCGATGCTGATGTGCTTGTCGCCGGCGCCGACCTTCGCCGCCTTGAACTCGCGGTGGATCGAGTCGTACTGGAAGAGGTGGGCGAGGGTCTTCGGATCCGTCAGGTCGTTGATGGCGACCAGCTCGATATCCTTCACGCCGCGCTCGTAGAGCGCGCGGACAATGCAGCGTCCGATGCGCCCAAAACCGTTAATTGCGATCTTCGTCGCCATCACGAACTCCTGGGAAAGTGGCCGGCGCGATACGTAGTCACCTCGCGCGCGACGGTCAAGCAAAGCCTCAGCGCGCGCGGCGCGGGCGATGAAGCGGCCTCTCGCCGCGGCGCGGGCGCGCCGCGGCCGGTTGGTCGGACGAGGCGTGCGATCGGGCGGGGCGTTCGGTCGGCGCTTCGGTGGGGCGGCGCTTCGTCGGGTGGGCGAGGCGCTCGGTCGGCGCTTCGGTCGGCGCTTCGGTCGGCGCGCTGGCGGGGCTTCGTCGCGCAGGCCTCCAGGCGGGGAGCGCCCGGCTCAGACGCCGAGGAGCTGGATCAGCTTCTCGCGGGTCGTGAGGCCGACCTGCTGCCCCTTCTTCTCGCCGCCCTGGAACACCATCACCGTCGGAACGCTCCGCACCCCGTACTTGCGGGTGGTCTCCGGAGCGCCGTCGATGTCGAGCTTGGCGACCTTCACCTTGCCCTGGAGCTCGTCCGCGATCTTGTCGACGATCGGGGCGAGCGCCTTGCAGGGCCCGCACCAGGTGGCCGTGAAATCCACGAGAACGGGGACGGGGGATTTCAGTACCTCGGCCTCGAAATTCTGGTCGGTGAGGGTGTGGACGTTCTGGCTCGCCATGTTTGTCTCCGTCGGTGCCGCGCTGTTCAGGTTCCGGGCCGCCCCCTGTGCCGAGGGTGCGACCCCACGAGTTGACCGAGGCTGCTCCAGCCGGTCGGCCCGATGCAGAGCGGACGCCCTGTCGGGCAAGGAAAGTAACTGGCGCGCACGTCTCCGGCAACCGCCAACCGGCACGGCGCCGGGCGCGCGCCCGGCGAAACCTTCCGCTTGCGCCGCCGTTTTGGTAGATCGACCGACCCGGATGTCGTCGGACGAGCCCCCCCCGAAGCACCTCGGCCGCCCGCGAGGCCGCGGCGCTCCCGCGACGGCCGCGACGGCCGCGGCGGCCGCGGCGACGACCGGCGCCTACGACGTCGAGGAGACGTGGCGCCAGACGGCCAGGGCGCTCGTCGTGCCGCTCGAGCGCGCCCTCACGCTCCCCGCGCTCCGCGCCGCCTTCGCGCGGCTGACCGCGGTGGCCGCGCGGCAGAAGCTCACGATCGCCGAGGATCCGCTGTTCGGCCTGAGAGGCGATCCCGAGAACGATCCGCCAGCGCGGTGGGGCTACGAGGCCGTGCTCCCGATCCGAGGCGCGGCCAGGCGGGAGGGCGACGTGACGGTCCTGCGCATCGACGGCGGCATGCACCTCGCCGCGACCACGCCGCGCGGCCTCGACGATCTGAAGCGCCTCTACGGCTACCTGCTCGGCGCGCATTTCCCCGCGAAGCATCAGCAGCTGGCGCGGCCGTACATCCTCCACCGCCTCGCGGACGGCCAGGCGCGCGCGCCCGACGAGGCGACCACGGTCGCGGTCTATGCGCCGGCGGTGCTCTCGATCGCGCCGGTGCCGGTGCCGGCCGACGAACCGGAGGCCTGAGCGCGGGCGGACGCCCGCGAACGCGGCGCGCGTGGCGCACGGTTCGCCGCGCGACTGCCGCGCGACTGCCGCATGATTACCGCACGATTCGCCGCACGAGCGCCCGCTCGCGCAGCGCCGAGCCAGGATGGCCCCCCGAATCCTCGTCATCACGCCGACGTACAACGAGCGAGACAACCTCGCCGAGTTCGTGAGCTCCGTCCTCGCGGCGGTCCCGGACGCCCACGTGCTCGTCGTCGACGACGCGTCGCCGGACGGGACGGGCGCCCTCGGCGACGCGCTCGCCGCGCGCGACGAGCGCGTCCGCGTGCTCCACCGACCGGCCAAGCTCGGGCTCGGCACCGCCTACCTGGAGGGGTTCCAGCGCGCGCTCGACGGCGGCTACGACGTCGCGTTCGAGATGGACGCGGACCTCTCGCACGACCCGGGCCACCTGCCCGCCTTCCTCGACGCGATCGCCGGGGGCGCGGACGTGGTCCTCGGCTCGCGCAACATGCCGGGGGGCGGCGTCGAGGGCTGGGGCCTCGGGCGGCACGTGCTCTCGAAGGGCGGCTCGCTCTACGCGCGCACCATCCTGGGCGTCGGGGTCCGCGACATGACGACCGGCTACAAGGCGTTCACGCGGCGCGCGCTCCTCGCGCTCGATCTCGGCAGCGTGCGCTCGAACGGCTACGCCTTCCAGATCGAGACGACCTACCGGGCGCTCCGCAAAGGGCTCCGCGTCGTCGAGGTGCCGATCGTGTTCGTCGACCGCCGCGCCGGCCACTCGAAGATGAGCCGGAGGATCTTCGCCGAGGCGATCGTCGAGGTCTTCCGCCTGAAGCTCGACGCCGCGCGCGGGCGCCTCTGACCCCCGCGCCCGCAGGAGCGCGCGCGACCCGCCGTCAAGCGCCGCCCGTCCTCGGCGGCCTCGACGCGGCGGCCGACCGGGTCCGCCCGTCGGCCACCGGATCGTCGAGCTCCTCGTCCAGCGCCTCGTCGGCGTCGGCGTCGTGGATGCGCGAGCGCCCGGGGGCCTCCTGGTCCTCGAAGCGCACGCGCGCCGCCGCGCCCTGATCGCGCTGGGCGGCGCCCTCCGGCGGGGGGCGCCCGCGGACCGCGCGGGTGGCGCGGCGCAGCGCGAGCTCGGCGACGCGGCCGGCCCGGCGCACGCTCGGCGCCGCCTGCTCGCGCAGCACCCGGCCGAACACCAGCGACAGCAGCGTCAGCACCGTCGGCACGACCACCCCGAGCGCGAGGCCGACCGCGATGCGCGCGACCGTGAGGCCGAACAGCGCGCCCGCCAGCGGCAGGCCGTCGAGGCCGCGCCACGGCGCCGCTGCCTCGTCGTGCCCGCGCCCGCGCCGATCCTCCTTGCGGGCGCGCCGCTCCGCCTTGCGCGCGTCGCGGTACGCCTTGCGCGCGTCGCGCTCCGCCTTGCGCGCGTCGCGGTACGCCTTGCGCGCGTCGCGCTCCGAGGGGCGCCCGGCGCGCGGCCGCTCCGAGGGGCCGCCGCCCGCGTCGAGCCCCGCGAGCAGCGGCGCGATGCGCGCGGCGCGGCGCTCCGGATCGGGCTCCAGCATCGCGGAGAGGGCCCGGACGAGGCCCGGGTCCGCGCGGCCGCCGAGGGCCGCGGCCACGTCGATCGCGAGCCCCCGGTGCGGCAGGTTCTCCGGCTCCTCGCCGGTGAGCAGGCAGAGCGCGGTCGCGCCGACGGCGTAGACGTCCGACGCGGGCAGCGCGCGGCCCTGGAACTGCTCCGGCGCCATGTACCCGAAGGTGCCGACCACGGTGCTCCCGCCCTCGGGGCGCAGGCGATCGCGGACCGCGCCGAAATCGACGATCGCGAAGGAGCCGTCGGGCCTGCGGATCACGTTGTTCGGCTTGATGTCGCGGTGGATGACCGGCGGCGCGCGGCCGTGGAGGTAATCGAGCACGCCCGAGGCGTCCCGTAAAAACCGGACGATCTCGTCCCGCCCGAGCACCGCGCGGCGGCCGCGCATCGCGCCGAGGCTCTCCCCGTCGATCTTCTCCATCACGAGGTAGAGCGCTCCGTCCTCCTCGAAATGATCGAGGTAGGCGGGCAGGCTCGGGTGCGAGAGCGAGGCGAGCACACGCGCCTCGCGCTCGGCGAGCTCCACGCCCTTCCAGCTCGAGGCGCCGCGGATCTGGAACCGCTTGATCGCGACGAGCTTGCCGAGCCGCTTGTCGACGGCCTCGAGCGTGTGCCCCTGAGCCCCTTCGCCCAGGGCGCGCGTGACCACGTAGCGCCCGTCGCGCAACGCCTGGCTCTGCTCGGTGCTCATCGCGGGAGCGAGGGTACACCGCCCGCGCAGCGGCACCAGGGCGAAGCCGCCCGGCGCGACCGCGGGCGTCCCCCGCGTCCGGCGCGCGCCGCCGCCGCGGAGCGCTCTGCTAGAGTCGACGGGCCATGTCCCTGATCCTCACCTTGCTCGCGACGTTCACGGTCGCCTACCTCGCCTCGGGGCTGCGGCAGATCAACCAGTGGGAAGCGGCGCTGCGCTTCACGCTCGGCAAGCTGACGGGCCGCGTGTCCCCGGGCATCACGATGTACCTGCCGGGGCTCCAGGAGCTCCGGCGCATCGACATGCGGATGAAGAACCGCGATCTCCTCCGGCAGATGGTGATCACCCGCGACAACGTGACCACGATGGTCGATGCGGTCGTCTACTACCGCGTCGTCGATCCGGAGAAGGCCACGCTGGCCGTCGAGAACTACGAGACGGCGATGAAGGACCGCGCCAAGGTCGTGCTGCGCGACGTGGTGGGCGAGACGCGGCTCGACGAGCTGCTCGCCCACCGCGAGGAGGTCGCCGCCAAGGTGCGCGCGCAGGTCGAGGCGGTCGCGGAGGCGTGGGGGCTGCACGTGGAGATGATCGGCCTCCAGGACATCGCGCTGCCGCCGCAGATGCAGGAGGTGCTCGCGAAGGGGGCCATCGCCGAGCGCGATCGGCGGTACGTGATCATCAAGAGCGAGGCCGACGTGGAGAGCGCGAAGAACTTCGCCGAGGCGGCGAGCATCCTCGCGCGCTCGCCCGGGGCGATGGAGCTCCGGCGCTTCGAGGCGCTGGCGAACCTGAGCCAGGGCAACACCAAGGTGATCTTCGACCTGGCGAAGCCGTACGACGACGTGCGGCACACGGCCGCGGCCATGGCGGAGGCGGCCGTGACCGAGGCGCAGCCGGTGCGGGTCCGGGAGGGGCAGCACCCGGTCGACGCCGAGGCGCAGCGCGAGGCCGAGGCGGCCCTCGAGGCGGACGCCGCGCTCGAGGAGCAGCGGACGGCGCGGCGCGGGCGCATGGGCGGGGCGTGATCCCGGCGCTGACCGCGCTGAAGGCCGCGGTCCTGGCGCTGCTCGAGGCGCGCGGCGAGCGCGGCGTGTCGGCCCTCGTCGCGGGCGCCGAGCTCGCGCTCGCCGGGCCGCCCCAGCGGTGGACGATGGGCTCGCGCGAGGTGAGCGCGCTGCGCCTCTCGCTCGCCGTCGACGCGCCCGCGTTCGCGGCGCTCACGGCGGACGGGGCCCGCCTCGCGGCGGCGAAGGACGCGTTCGCGAGCGCGGTGCGCACCCCGGAGACGGAGCTCGCCGATCTGACGCTGGTCCTGCGCCTGCCCGGCGTCGGGCGCGGCTGGAACCAGGTCTACCGGGAGGCCGCGCTCCCCGCCGCGACGGAGCGGCCGCCCCCCGACGCGGTCCTCGGCGGGGCGGCGGCGCTGCTCGAGGCCTCGGGCGACGCGCGCGGCGCGGCGATGCTCCGCCGCGCGCGGCTCGAGACGGCGCAGGTCCCGAGCGGCGGCGGGGTCGCGCTGGTCCGCTGCGTGGTGCGGCTCGACCCGGCGGATCGCGCCGCGCTCGATCGCGACGGCGAGCGCGCGGAGCGGCTGCAGCGCGCCGTGCGCAGCGCCGGCGCGCGCGCGGCCGAGGCGGTCGCTTCCGTGGAGCTCGCCACGGCGCTCGCCCCGCTCGGCGGGTCGCCGCCGCTCGGCCCGGCCGAGGCGCCGGGCGCGCGGCTCGCGCGGGCGCTCGAGGCGCGCGGCGCCGTCGTGGTGCCCGTCTCCCGCGACGAGGGCGGGCCGGGCGGCGGGGGCGTGGAGCTCGCCGTCGTGGCGTCCGGAGAGCTCCTGCGCGTCCGGATCGCCGCGCCCAGCCCGGGGCCCGAGCGCGGCCACGGCGGATGGAAAACCGAGGAGATCCGCGCGATTACGGTCGCTGCCCAGGACGCGGCGACGCCGGAGCGGGCCGGGGAGCTCGCCGCGCTGCTCCTCGGCGGCGGCGACCTCGCCTGACGGGGCGCGGCGCCAGGAGCACGCCCGGCCTCGCGGCGCGCCCTCGCGAGGGCGGCGCGCTGCCGCGCTACGCCCCCGCCCCGGCGCGCTGCCCCTGCCCGAGGATGCGCCGGAAGGTCAGGTTGATGCGCGGCCCCGCGCCGCGCTGCTTGGGCACGCCGTGGCGGTGGTGGTGCTGGGTGGTCCCGCCCATCACCAGGAGGCTCCCCCCGCCGAGCTCCAGCTCGATCGCGGGAGCGTCCTTCCATTTCCGGGCGGGCTTGATGACGAAGCGGCGCGGCGCGCCGAGCGACACGGAGGCGATCAGCGGATTTTGCCCGAGCTCCTTCTCCGCGTCGGCGTGGAAGCCCATGGAGTCGTCGCCGCTGCGGTAGTAGTTCACGAGGACGCTGTTGAACGCCGGGCGCGACGCGCGCGGCGGCTCGGCCACGGGGAGCTCGGCGCACGCCGACTCCACGCGCGCCTTGAGCTCGGCGAGCGGCGGCGACCACGGCTCGGGCGAGAGCGTCAGCCCCGAGTAGGTGTAGATCGCGCCCGGGTCGCCGTACCACGCCGACAGCCGCGGCTGGAGGAACTCGCCGCCGAAGAGCTTGATCTTGTCCTGCCGCCACGCGACGCCGGCCCGCAGCGCCTCGAAGAGCGCGTCCGCCTCGGCGCGCGGCAGCCACGGATCGAGGAGGGCGAACCAGCCGCCCTCGATGAGGTGCTCGATCCGCGTGCGCACGGGGACCGACTAGCGCGCTCGCCGCGCGCGCGCCAGGCCGGCCGCGGAGCGTCCCTGGCCGAGGGACGCCGCGTGTCCTACATAGCTCGTCCGCCAACGATGCCGAGCTCGCCCATCCCGCGAAGGAGCCCCGGTTTCCTCGCCCTCATCCTCGGCGCGCTCATGGCGCTGGGCCCGCTCTCCATCGACATGTACCTGCCGAGCCTGCCGACGCTGCAGCGCGAGCTCGGCACCACCGCCTCCGCGGTGCAGCTCACGCTCGCCGCGTACTTCGCGGGGCTCGGGCTGGGGCAGCTCGCCTACGGGCCGCTGACCGATCGGTTCGGCCGCAAGCGCCCCCTCTACGTCGGCCTCGCGCTCTACGTGCTCGCGTCGCTCGGGTGCGCGCTCGCGCCGAACGTGCAGTCGCTCATCGCGCTCCGCTTCCTCCAGGCCACGGGCGGCGCTGCGGGGCAGGTCGTGACGCGGGCCGTGGTCCGCGATCTCTACGGCGGGGCCGCCGCCGCGCGGCTGCTCTCGCTGCTCATGCTCGTCATGGGCGCCGCTCCCATCCTCGCGCCGACCCTCGGCGGCTGGATGCTCCTCGTCGCCGGCTGGCGCGCCATCTTCGCGCTGCTCGCGGCGCTCGGCCTCGGCTGCCTCGCGCTCATGGCCGCCGCGCTGCCCGAGACGGCGGCCTCGCGGGCCGAGCGGCTCGACCTCCGCGCGATCGGCGCGCACCTGCGCGCCCTCGGGCGGGATCACGCCTTCGTCGCGTACACGTTGACGGGCGCCTTCGGCCAGGCCGGCATGTTCGCGTACATCTCGGGCTCGCCGTTCGTGCTCATCGAGCTGTTTCACGTCTCACCCCAGCACTACGGCTGGATCTTCGGCGCCAACGCGTTCGGCCTCATCGCCGCCTCCCAGCTGAACCATCGGCTGCTCGCGCGGAGGTCGCCCGCCTCGCTGCTTGCGCGGGCGACGGCCGCGACCACGGCGATCGGCGTGGTCCTCCTCGCGGTCGCGGTCAGCCGCGGGGGCGAGCTCACCGCCGTGGTCGGCTCGATCTTCGCGTTCGTGGCGAGCCTCGGCTTCATCAACGCCAACGCGACGGCGCTGGCGATGGACGGGCAAGCCGCGCGCGCGGGGCTCGCCTCCGCGGCGCTCGGCTCGGTTCAGTTCGCGATCGCGGCCTGCGCCTCGTCGCTGGTCGGTCTCCTGAACGACGGCACCATGCGGCCCATGGCGGCCGTCATGGCCGCCTGCGGCGCGGCCTCATGGTTCGCGGGCGCGGCGGCCCGGCGGCTCGACGCGAGCGCCGCGTCGGCCGCGCACCTCCTCACCGCTCCGCCGACCTCTCGGCGAGCCACGCCGGATATCCCTTCGAGTCCGCGGCCGCCAGCGTGAGGTCGGGCTGCTCCGCGAACACCGCCCGGCCCACGCCGTAGAGCGCCTCGAGGAGGGTCTCCTCCGGGCCGAACGCCTCGAGCCCCAGCGTCCACGCCGCCGGCGCGGCGTCGCCCTCGCCGTCCACGAGGTCGACGCGGGTCAGCTCCACCGCACAGCCGGCGCCGGGGATCCTCCCGCCCGTCGCCTCGGCGACGCGGCCGCTCGCCAGCCCGAACACCCGCACCCGGCGCTCTTTCCTGAGCGTCGTCCACCCGCGCCCCCCGTCATCGGCGTCCCGCGACCGGTGAGACAGCTTGGTCCACCGCTCCAGCTCGCCCAGGATCGTGGGCGAGAAGTGGATGGGGCCGAAGGCGCAGCGCCGGAACTTCGTCTCCAGGCTCGCCGCCCCGCCGCGCATCTTGATCCCGAGATCGGCGCGCTGGACGCGGAGGTAGCGGTCGGTCCGCGGCGGCTCGGGGGACGACGCGCCAGAAAACCACGACGTGAGCCGCTGCACCCGGGCGTCGTCGGCGGGCAGAAACCAGCGGACCTCGAAGCTCTCGTAGAGATGCATGGCGTCCTCCCGACCCGTGCGCGGGCGGCGCGCGCGCCCCCATCGCTTCGTGGGAGGAGACGGGAGCGCGTGCGCCGTCGGCGCGGCGGAGGCTGGGTCAGGGCCGGTTCAGGCTGCTGTCACCGGGAGCTGCGCGCTCCGGGCAAGCGACCCTGCTACACCGCCGTGGGTCGCTGGATCAGGCCCTCGACGAGGCCCGGAACGAGTCGGACACGACCTTCTTCGCGAAGTCGATGATCTGATCCTTCGGGGCGTTCTGGATCGCGTACTTGACCACGTAGCCGCCGGCGAGGAGGGTGAGCTGGCGCAGGATCTTCGAGCTCGCGAGCACGCCGATCGCGAACGCCGCTCCGCCGATCGCGATCGGGACGATGTAGGGGACGTCCTTGACCTTGCCCTGCACGTCCTTGGCGAACTTGAGCAGCATGTCGAGGCTCATCCCGCCGTCGCCGCCCTGCGCCTGCTGCGAGCTCGACTCCTGCGAGCCGGCCTCCTGCGAGCCGCCCTCGTAGATCCCGTTCTTGTACCCGGCCGAAGTGTACTGGTCGTTACCGATGGTGCTCATAGCGCTCTACCTCGTCCTGAATGATCAGCCTCTGAGATGGCGATAGCTCCCGGCTCTATGCGAAGCACATACCAGTCTGGAGAATCGCGCAACGGGCGGCGCAGCGACGCCGCGTCGCGCTGCCTGCGCCAGCAGCAAGGGCGATCGCGTGCGCGGGCGCTCGACGACGATGAGGCAACTTGGCCGGGCGTGGCAAATGATCTCGCCTCAAGGGCTCACGCGCCCGCGGCGCTCCGACGAGGACACCGGGACGCGGACGGAGCCCGGCGGCGGTTCCGAGCGCGAGGGCGATGTGGGCGAAGGCCCCGACGAGCGCTCGGCGGTTCAGAAAAGCACCTCGGAGTTAGTGATTTATATCACATTGCCACACCGTCAACGAGGTTGCGCGGTCGATGACGTTGCCGGCCGGCCGGCACCAGGCGACCCGACGGCGAAGGCGACGGCGAGAGCACCGAGGGCGTCCGCGGCGCGGCACGATCGCGGGGTCGTCTCCTGCTCGCGTGGAGCGTTCCGCACGACGCCGAGAGCGTAGTCGCGCGCGTCGTCGACTCGAACGCGATCGCCTGCGCCTGTGCTCGATCGGGCCGCGAGCGAGGCGCCGCGAGCAGCGGTCAGTCCGGCATCGATTCGGTCGCTGCCGGCCGCTCGCATGGAGCAGCGCGCGTGCTCGACCAGCATTGCGCTTACTTCGCTGAAAATACCGCGGAGCGCGCGGCGATCAGCGTGTGCACGCCGCGCCCGGCGACGCGCGCGCGAGGGAGCTCTCCCGGGCATATCGTTTGCTCGGCCCTCACGCGCATGTCCCTCACGACGCTCCTGTTCGGCCGGCGGCTGGCTTCGGATGAGGAGGAGAAGGAACAGATAGGCCCGCTCTCCGGGATCCCGGTCCTCGGGCTCGACGCCCTCGCGTCTGCGTCGTACGGGCCCGAGGCCGCGCTCACCGTGCTCCTGCCCCTCGGCACGCTCGGCCTTCGCCACATCGTGCCGCTCAGCGCCCTGATCATCGCGCTGCTCTCGGTCGTCTACTTCTCGTACCGCCAGACGATCGTCGCCTACCCGAGCGGCGGCGGCTCGTACATCGTCGCGAAGGAGAACCTCGGCATCTCTGCAGGCCTCGTCGCCGCGGCGGCGCTGCTCCTCGACTACGTGCTCAACGTCGCGGTCGCCGTCTCCGCGGGGGTCGGCGCGCTCGTCTCCGCGGTGCCATCGCTGCTGCCCCACACGCTGGGCCTCTGCCTCGGCGTCCTCGTCCTGCTCACCGCGGCCAACCTGCGCGGGCTCCGCACCGCGGGCCTCGTGTTCATGGCGCCGACGTACGCGTTCCTCGGCTGCCTCTTCGCGGTGATCGCGATCGGCGTCGGGAAGACGCTCCTCCAGGGCGGGCACCCGGCGCCCGTGGTCGCCCCGCCCTCGCACCCGGCCACGCTCGGCACCGCGAGCCTCGCGCTGCTCTGCCACGCCTTTGCCAGCGGGTGCACCGCGATGACCGGCGTGGAGGCGGTGAGCAACGGCGTCCCCGCCTTCCGCAAGCCGAGCAGCCTTCAGGCGCGCCGGACGCTCTCGTACATCGTGGCCTCGCTCGGCATCCTGCTCGCCGGGGTCGCGATCCTCACGCAGGCCTACGGCATCACCGCGACCGAGCCCGGCAAGAGCGGGTATCAGAGCATCCTCTCGCAGGTCGTGGCCGCCGTCGTGGGGCGCGGCCCGTTCTACTACGCGACCCTGACCGCGGTCGTGGCGGTGCTCCTGCTCTCCGCGAACACGAGCTTCGCCGACTTCCCGCGCCTCTGCCAGCTCCTCGGGATCGATCGCTTCCTGCCAGAGCCGTTCATCCACCGCGGCAGGCGCCTCGCCTTCTCCTACGGCATCGGCGTCCTCGCAGGGCTCTCGGCGATCCTGCTCGTCGCCTTTCACGGGATCACCGACGCCCTCATCCCGCTCTTCGCGGTGGGCGCCTTCCTCGCCTTCACGATGTCGCAGGCGGGGATGGTCGCGCACTGGAACAGGGTCCGCGGCAAGCATTTCCGGCTCCACCTCGCCATCAACGCCATCGGCGCCACGGCCACGGCCGCGACGCTCGTCGTCATCATCGCCTCCAAGTTCTCCGAGGGGGCGTGGATCTCTACCCTGCTCGTGATCGCGGCCTATCTCATCTTCCGCAGCGTGCGGGCGCATTACGAGCAGCTCGACGAGGCGGTCCGCGGCCACCAGCCGCTCGACCTCACCCCGCCGCCCCCGCCCATCGTGGTGGTGCCGATCCGGCGATGGGACCTCGTGGCGCAGAACGGGCTCCGCTTCGCGCTCCAGCTCTCGCCCGAGGTCTACGCGCTCCAGGTGATCCTCGACGACCCGCGCGTCGAGGACCTCAGCGGCGAGTGGCGCGAGCTCGTGGAGGAGCCCGCGCGGGCGAAGGGGATCGCGGCGCCGCGGCTGGTGGTGGTCCGGTCCCGTTACCGGCGGCTCTTCAGGCCGCTGCTCCGCTTCGTCACCACCGTCGCGCACGCCCACCCGGACCGGCAGGTGGCGGTCGTCGTGCCCGAGGTGGTCGAGTCACACTGGTACCATTACCTGCTCCACAACCACACCGCCTCGATCCTCAAATGGCTCCTGCTCTTCCGCGGCGGGAAGGGCATCGTGATCGTCAACACGCCCTTCTACCTGTACGACGCGCCGAAGGCGGCTTGACGGGCCGCGCGCCCTCGGAGCTCACCACCACGCGCGCTCTTTGGCGAGCGACACGATCGCGGACGAGAGCTTGTGCGGGTCGTGGCGGATCAGCTTGCCGCCGAACAGCAGATCGGCGGGGACGAGGAGGTCGGAGGCGAGCCGCCGGTCCGGCGAGGTCACGACCGGCTCGGAGCCGGCGGAGGCGTACTCCGGCAGGCTGGCCGAGGGCCACACGTCGTTGAACAGCACCGCGTCGAGCCGGGCTTCGCCGAGGTACATCGCGATGGTCCCCACGAAGTCCTCGACCGTGTAGCCGGGCGTCTCGTTGGGCTTTGTCATGAGGTTGCACACGAACAGCGCACGGGCGCGGCTCGCCGCGATCGCCTCGCGCACCCCCTTGACGAGGAGGTTCGGCACGAGGCTCGTGTAGAGATCGCCCGGCCCGAGGATGATGAGATCCGCGTCCGCGATCGCCTCGAGCGCGGCTGGATAGGCCTGGGCCTCCGGGTCCAGATAGACCGAGAGCACCGGCGCATCGAGCATGTCGGAGAGGTTGTCAATCGACGCCTCCCCGCGGATGGTCCGGTCGTTCTCGAGGCACATCACGAGATCGACATGGTCCATCGTGACGGGGAGGACGCGGTTCTTGACGGAGAAGATCTCGTGCAGGCGCTCGACCGTGAGGGGGAGCGCGCCGGTGATCTCCTGCACCGCGGTGAATATCAGGTTGCGCAGGGTGTGCCCGCCGAGGCTCCCCGAGCGGAAGCGGTGGCTGAGCAGCTCCTTCAGCGCCTCCGGGTGCTCGGACAGGGCGACGAGGCAACGCGTGAAGTCGCCCGGGGGCAGGAGGCCGTACTCGTCCCGGAGCCTGCCGGAGCTCCCGCCCGAGTCCATCATGGTCACGATCGCGGTGATGCGGGCGCTCAGGTCGCGCAGGCCCGTGAGGAGCGTGTAATGGCCCGTTCCTCCTCCCACCGTCACGATCTTCGGCGTCGCCATGGCGGAGCAGGGTACCACGCGGGCGAGCGGGGCCGACACCGGCCGTCACGCCGCCGAGATCTCGACGCGCGGCTGCGGCATGCACTTCGCGAGGCGGCTCGAGGCGACGGCGTGGTACGCGGGCGCGATCTCGGCGCTGTAGCAGCGCCGCCCCGCAGCGAACGCCGCCACCGCGACCGAGCAGAGCCCGCCGAACGGCTCCCAGACGACATCGCCCGGATCGGACGACGCCCGGATGATGCGATCGAGCAGCTTGAGGGGCTTCTGGTTGCCGTGGACGGAGCGAGTCTCCTCCTTGAAGCGCTCGGCGCCGCGGACCGCGGGCTCGTGCCAGACGTTGGTCACCCCGACGTCGCAATGGAACTTGGCGCGCAGGCTCGACCATTCATGGCCCGTCAGCGACCGCTTGCCGTCGACCGAGAAGTAGGGCCGCCCCTCGGGGCGGCCGTGCGCGTTCGCGAACGCGACGATCCGCTCGAACGCCGAGGCGGGGGGGTAATACCAGCGATGGCAGCGGGTGAAATACTTCCTCGTGGCGGCGTTCTTCACGCCGCACGCCTCGTTCGTCTGGCGCAGCGGGAGGCCCGAGCGCTCCCATTCGTGCCGCAGCCAGGCCTTGAGGGGCAGCCGCGCGCCGCCGCTCTCCAGCAGGACCTTGCGCACGTACTGCACGCACACCTCGCTCACGACCGGGAACTTGCGCAGCGTCCGGGTGTTCGCGTTGCCGGCGATGTGGGCGATCCCCTTGTCCCACACATGGCAGCTCCGGTACTCCCAGCCGTGCTGATCGAGCAGCGGGTGCACGGTCGCCCAGCCGACCTCGGTCCCCCAGAACCACAGGGTGGCCGACGGCAAGGCGCGCTCCGACCAGACGGCGACGTGGGGCGCGTACCACGCGGCGAGCCCCTCGTGCGTCGGGGGGTCGCCGGGAAAGCCGGAGACGCCATACGCGCCGTCGGAGACGATCACGGTGGGCCTCGGCCAGGAGGCATAGTGCTCCAGCGAGTCGCCGAGCGTCAGGACGGGGTGGAGGTCGGTCGATGCGCGCTTCACGGGGGGCACGCGGCCATCCAATCGAACTGCGCGGATCTGTCAACAAAACGGCGGAAATAGGCGCCGGCGGCCCCGCCGGCGGGCCGGCCGGCGCGCCCCGGCGACCCGCCGGCGCGCCCCGACGCGCGCGGCCGTCCCCCCTGCCCTCGTGAAAGAGGTGCTCGACGAGGGCCGCCGGCCGCGATCACCGCATCAGCGCCGCTCCGCGCGCCCGCGGTGGGCGCCGCCGCGCGGCCCTATGAAGACGTGCACGGATGTCGTCCGGAGAAGGCGCGCTGTGGAAATGGAGGGAACGCTGTTCGAATGGAACCCTATGTAGCGAGTAGCGCGTGGCGAGTGGCGCGTGGACGAGCGATGCGTCGAGTCGCGCGGAGCCGAGCGCCGCGCGTGGGCGTTACTGCGACGGCTGCGACTGCTGAGACGGCGATTGTGGCGGCCGAGCGACCGGCGTATGTTGGGTAGCTTCGTACCCCACTTCGCTTTGCCGGAGCTCCGCCGCGACGCTCGCCGAGCCGCCGGCACCGGGTGAGATCACCCCACGCGGAACCATCGATTCCACACGGGAGGAAACCATGAGTGCAATGAAGTGCATGAGCTCACGATCCGTCGTTCGCGCGCTTCCAGCCGTCGCCCTGGCGGGATTGAGCCTGCTCGCGCCGCTCCCGGCAGCGGGCCAGTCGATCGAGGCGCCCAGCCATTTCTACTGGGCCGACACCCTCGTGGCGCACATCGCCCCGGAGAACAACGAATACGGCAGCGGCACGAGCTACGTTCA
Source organism: Sorangium sp. So ce836 (assembly GCF_028553905.1). Lineage (NCBI taxonomy): Bacteria > Pseudomonadati > Myxococcota > Polyangiales > Polyangiaceae > Sorangium > Sorangium sp. So ce836. The sequence continues at coordinate 11,816,496 of NZ_CP102233.1, forward strand.
CTGGGCCGGCGTCGAGGGGGCGACCGAGTACCGGAGCCGCAGCCTGTGCGCCTCGTTCGTCACCCACGTCCTCAAGCGGGCCTATGGCCTGTCGACCTACGACATCTCCGCGTGGTTCGGCAGCACGAGCCCCAACGCCGTCCTCTATCACGACAGGATCGTCGCGGGGGACGGCTTCGACGAGATCCTGACGGTGGACCAAATCCAGGCGGGCGACATCATCGCGATCGAGTATCCGCCGGGGACCACGGCCTCCGGGCACGTCGCCCTCGCGGCGGGCGCCGCGGTGCCGCGCTCGGCCACCTATCCGATCCTCGCCGGCACGACCCAGTACGAGCTCACCGTCCTCGACGCGAGCACCACGGGCCACGGGATGACGGACACCCGGCGCCAGTCGGACGGCTCCTGGCACCCCGGCGTCGGGCGGGGCGACATGCGCCTCTATGCGAGCAACAGCACCGGCGCGATCGTGGGATACACCTGGAGCCCGCAAGCTGGCTCGACGTACTACTCGAAGCAGATGCGCGATATCGTGATCGGGAGGCTCACGGACTGAGCGCCGCGCTCCCCGTGCCGCAATAGCGGCGCGCTCTCGCCTCCCGCGCCTCCCGCGCCGAGAGGGCCGCCGCCGCGCCGCCCGACGCCGCGCCAGGAGCTCCGGTGGGCGGAGCTAGCGCGACCGCGGCGCCGCCGAGAGGCGCGCAACCCGCAGGAGCTCCGGCGCGCGCTCGAGCGGCTCGGCGTCGACATCGAGGCCGTCGAGCATCTCCGCCGTCGCGAGCACGCCGGGCAGCTCGGCCTCCGGCGCCCACGCCTCGACATCCATGACCTCTCCGCCGACGACCTCCGACGCGCGCATCAGCGCCCGACCCGCGTGCAGGCAGAGGTTCACGTGCACCCGCGCGTCGCGCCCCCCGCGCTCGGAGAGCTCGCGCTCGAGCAGCAGCGCGGCCTCGACGATCTCCCGCCGCGACGCCCGGTCCGACGGCGCCGGGGCGGCGAGCTCCTTGAAGAACAGCAGCGTATTGCCCGTCTCCATCGCCGCGCCGAAGCCCCGCGCCGCGAGGAAGCGCGACGCGCGCGGCAGCACCGCATCCATGTCGGCGAGCAGCGCGTCGTCGGGCTCGTCCGCGGCGCCGCACGCCGCGCGCACCTCGACGTGGATCGCGCCCACCCTTCGCTCCTCCGAGCTCCCCGGCAGCGGCGCGACGCTCTTGCGCGCCGCGGCCACGGCCGCGCGGAGCTCCTCGATGAACTCCGCCGCCGTCTGGTGCCGCGCGGCGGGGTCCTTGGCCATCGCGCGGAGCACCACGCCGTCGAGCTCGGGGCTCACGGGCGCCTCGCGGCTCGGGCTCGGCGGGAGCACCCAGAGGTGCATGTGCAGGAGCGTCGCGAGCATCGAGTCGAGGAACGGGAGCTTGCCTGTCAGCATGTAATAGGCGAGCGCGCCGAGGGCGTAGACGTCCGTCCTCGGGTCCGCCGCCTGCCCCCGGATCTGCTCGGGCGCCATGCACGCCGGCGTGCCGAGCAGGTGCGTCGGCGCCGTGATGCCCGGCCCCGCGTCGTCGAGGACCTTGGCGACGCCGAAGTCGAGGAGGATCACGCGCGCAGGGCCGCCCTCGTCGGCGATGAACACGTTCGAGGCCTTGAGATCCCGGTGCACGATCGCGCTCCTGTGGACCGCCGACAGCGCCTCGCAGACCGGCTCCAGGATGTCGAGCGCCTCCTCCGGCGAGAGCCTGCCGCGCGAGATGATGTACGACTGGAGATCGACCCCGCGGAGGAGCTCCATCGCGAAGAACGGCCGTCCCCCGGGGATCTCGCCGCAATCGAGGATGCGTATGACGTTGGGATGGTCGATCCGCCGGATCGCCTGGATCTCGCGCTCGAACCGCACGACCGCCTCTCGGGTGAACACGAGCTCCGGGTGGAGCACCTTGACCGCCGCGCGCGCGCCGCTCTCCGCGTGCACGGCGCGGTAGACGACGCCGAAGCTGCCGTGAGCGATGCTCTGCTCGACGAGGTAGTCGCCCACCCGGCTGCCCGCGGGGAGCGTCTGCGGGCGACCCGACGACGCGGGCGCTGCGCAAGTGTCCATGCACAAAACCGCCTCACCCGCGCCGCCGCCGCACGCCGTGTCGAGCGCGTCCCGCCCATCCGACACGGCCCTCTGCGCCGCTTCGTCCTGGGTCGGGTCCACCGAGCGAACGGTCTCTTGCCACACCCTCGCGGAAGAAGCACACCCCGTTCCATTGAGATGGCCAGTGCGGACGATGCCTTCGTCCGGGCCGTCGAACCGGCTAAGCTCTTGCCCAAGGAGGCAGCTTGCCGCGCTGTCAGGTCTGCCATCGCCGCATTTCCGGCACGAAGCCCTGCCCGCGCGACGCCTGGCTCCCGCCGCCGGGCGGCCCCCTCGACGCGGCGCAGGAGCCCGCCCCATCGCTGCCGGGGGTGACGCCGCTCGGGCGCATCGGCGCGGGCGGCTTCGCCACGGTGTGGGAGGCGGCGCGGGACGAGGGCGGCGAGCCCGTCGCGCTCAAGGTCGGGCGGTGGGCGAGCCCGATGATGGTGGAGCGATTCCGCCGCGACGCGGAGGCGCTCGAGCAGGTGGGCCCGCCGCACGTGCCCCGGGTGGTCGCGCACGGCGCGCTGCGCGACGGGCGGCCGTTCATCGCGATGGAGCTCATCCGCGGCAGGACGCTCGCCGACGTGCTCGCCGAGCTCGAGGGCCCGCCGGGCGCCGAATCCGTCGTGGCGCTCGGCGCGGCCATCCTCGAGTCGCTCGCGGCGGCGCACGCGAAGGGCGTGATCCACCGCGATCTGAAGCCGGAGAACCTGCTCCTGGCCGAGGGGGGGCAGCGCCTCGCGCTCCTCGATTTCGGCCTGACGAAGCACGCGCGCGCGCCGGAGGACGAGGGCCTCACGCCCCGCGGCACGGTCATCGGCACCCCGGAGTACATGGCCCCGGAGCAGATCCGCGGCGACCCGATCCAGGACGAGCGCACGGACATCTACGCGTTCGGCGTGATCCTCTACGAGCTCCTGACGCTGCGGACGCCGTTCACCGGCGATCGGGGCGAGATCGAGCACGGGCACCTCGCGCTCCGCCCGCACCGCCCCCACGAGTTCGCGGCCGTGCCCGACGCGCTGGAGCGGCTCGTCCTCGCCTGCCTCGCGAAGGAGCCCGAGCGCCGCCCGCCCGACGTCGCCGCGCTGCGGCGCGCGCTCGAGCAGGCGTGCCCGGGCGGCGCGCAGCCCGCGCCGAACGCGCAGCCCGCGCGCGGCGCGCTGCTCACCGAGGGCCGCCAGCCCGCGGTCGTGCTCGTGGTCGAGGCCAGGGGCGCGGCCGCCTTCGTGATGAGCGCCGTCGCGGCGCGCAAGGGGTTCGTGGCGAGGCAGCGCGGGGGCCGGCTCGTGTGCGTGTTCTCGGGCCTCGACGCCGACGATCCGGTGAGCGCCGCGATCGCGGTCGCCCGCGAGGTCGAGGAGCGGCGCGCCGGGCGCGCGGCCGCGCACATCGCCGGGCTGATCGTGCGCCGCAAGGAGCAGGGGCCGCCCGCGGTCTACGGCGCGCCGGTCGAGCAGCCCGACGCCTGGATGCCGCGGGGCGACTGGAGCGGCGTCGTGCTCACCGCGGACCTCGTGCGCGCCCTGCCGGAGGGCGAGCTCCGCGGCGTCTCGCGCGACGCCGCGCTCTCGCCCGCGCCCTCCGCGGCGTTCTACCGGCTCGCCCAGCGCTCGCACCCCCCGCCGGGCTCCGCGAGCGCCGCGCCGCTCGTCGGCCGCGACGACATCGTCGGCGCGCTCGCGGTGAGCATGGAGGCGAGCCTGTCCGGCGGGTGCCCGGGCCTGTTCACCCTCATCGGCGAGGGCGGCCTCGGCAAATCGCGCCTGCTCGACGAGGCGGCCGCGCTCGTCCGGCGCATGCAGGAGGGGGCGCAGCTCATCGCCCTGCGCGCGGCCCAGCCGCTCGCGGGCGAGCGCGTGTCCGGCCAGCTCCTCGCCCGCGTGCTCGACGTGGACGCCGCCGCTCCGCCCGAGGAGGTGCGGGCGCGCTGCGCGGAGCGGCTCGGCGAGGCGCTCGCCGAGGAGGCGTGGACGGCGGTGGCCGCGGCGCTCGGGTGGGCGCCGCCGGACGCCGCCGACGCGTCGCCGTGGTCGCTGCGGCAGAGCACGATGCGCGCGATCGCCGAGGGGCTCCGCCGCCGCGTGCGCGAGGCGCCGGTCGCGGTCCTGCTCGACGACGCGCACTGGGCCGACGACGCGGCGCTCGACGCGCTCGAGCTCGCGACGCTCGACGCGCCGGGCTGCCCGCTCTGGGTGCTCGTCGCGGCGCACCCGAGGTTCGAGGACATGCGGCGGAGCTGGGGCGCGCGCGCCGAGCGGCACGATCGCGCGGCGCTCGGGCGGCTCTCGGAGCAGGACGCGATGCGGCTCGCGGCCGAGCTCCTCCTGCCCGCGGAGTACCCGCCCGAGGCCGCGCTCCGGCAGCTCGCGAGCTGGTCCGGGTACAACCCGTCCACCCTGACCGAGCTCGTCCGGGCGCTGAAGCGCACCGGCGCGGTCCAGCGGCGCCCGACCGGGGCCTTCTACGTGGCGACCGCCGCGCTCGATCAGCTCCCGCCGCTGCCCGTGTGGCAGTGGCTGGCCGCGCGCCGGCTCGACGCGCTCTCGCCCGAGCTCGCGGCCTGCGTGCGGCTCTGCTCCGCGCTCGGGCCCGACTTCACCCGGGAGGAGGTCGAGGCGATCCAGGACGCGATCGAGCAGGCGGGCGGGGCGAGCACGCCGATGGACGCCGGGGTCGGCCTGGGCGCGCTCGCCGCGCTGGGGCTGCTCGCGCGCGGCGAGCGGGGGATCTACGCGTTCGAGAGCGCGACGTTCCGCGACGCGGTCTACGACGCGCTCGCGCCGCTCCAGCGCCAGACGATCCACGCGCACGCGTTCGCGTTCTGGCGGGCGCGCGTGGACCCCCGCGCCCCGGACCTGCGGGGGCTCGGGCACCTCTCGCGGCACGCGGCCGCGTGCGGCGAGCGCGCGACGGCGGCGTCGGCCCACCTCGCGCTCGGCGACCGGGCGGCGGCGACCCACGGCGACGTCGAGGCCGACCAGCGCTACACGGCCGCGCTCGCGCTCCTCCCCGAGGACGACGCGCGGGGGCGCGCGCGCGCGCTCGCCGGCCGCGGCAAGGCGCGGTACTGCCTGCACCGGATCCCCGAGGCGCTCGCGGATCTCGCGCTCGCGCGCGAGCTCGCGCGGGGGCTCGGCGACGACCGGCTCACCGCGGAGCTCCTGCTCGAGGAGGCGACGGCGCTGGATCACGCGACCGACTACGCGGCGTCGGCGCGGCGCGCGTCCGAGGCGCGCGCGATCGTCGAGCGCCTCGGGGACGTTCGGCTCGACAACCGCCTGCGGATGGCGCTCGGCCGCTCGTGCTGGCGGCAGCAGCGGGTGGCGGAGGCGATCGAGCTCCTCGGCCGCGCGTCGGCCGGGGCCGCGGCCGAGGGCGACCAGGAGACGCGGGTCATCTCGCTGCTGCTCCTGTCGATGGCGCTCGTGATCGCGGGCCGGCTCGCCGACGCGGAGGCGCGCTTCTGCGAGGTGATCGCGCTCTCCAAGGAGCGGAAGGATCAGCTGCACCTCTGCTCGGCGTACGCCAACCGCGCCTACCTGTGGGCCGCGCTGAGCGCGCCCGAGCGCGGGCTCCAGGATCTGAGCCGCGCGGTCGAGCTCGCGCGCGAGATCGGCAACCCCGGGCCCGAGCACGTCGCGACGCACAACCTCGCCGAGCTCTTGCACTGGTGCGGGCGCGAGGACGAGGCGCTCGCGCTGGCGCGCCGCTCGCGCGTGCTCGACGAGCGCTTCGGCGAGCGCGACGCCCCGGACGACGCGCTGCTCATAGCCCGCATCCAGGCGGCGCGCGGCGATTTCGTGGAGGCGGCGCGGCTCGTCGCGTGGGTCGCCGAGCGGTGCAGCCCCGACGCCTCGGCGCCGGCGCTGTTCGCGCTGTTCCGGACGCTGAAGCTGGTGCTCGCGGCCGAGGGGCTCGAGCTCCCCGCGGGCGCGGAGGAGCCGGGGGACAGCTGGGAGGCGCTCACCGATTTCGCGGAGCGCACCCTGCCGGTGGAGGAGCTGCTCGAGGTGCTCTATTTCCGCGCGCGCGTGGCCGCCTCCGCCGCGCGTCACCGCGAGGCGGAGGCGGCGCTCGAGCGCGCGCGGCCCGTGCTCGCCGGCTGCCGCATGTGGCAGCCCCGCTTCGAGGCGGTGGCGGCGCTGCTGCCCGCGCCTGCCGAGCCGTCCGAGGGCGATGCGCCCCCCGGCGCGCTCGCGCGCGGGGAGTGACGAAAGCTGCGCCCGGGTGAGCGCCGAACCCCGATGCAAATCGCCTCAGCGTGGCGAGAGGGTGTCGCGGCGCCGGCGTTTCGGGCGCGCGTCCGGGGGCGAGAATCCGGGCTGAAAGCGCGCAATGCGAGGGGCGCGGGGGCGACGGGCCCTCGGGCTGGTGCATTTCGCCTCAGTAGCGGGCATGACGACGATGTAGGGGCTACTGCGGACGTCGACCGGGCGATGCGGAGCTCGACCGTGCGGCGTTCCACGTCGGGGCGATGCGGGCGGGAGCGGTCAGGCATGGCCCGACGATTGCAGCGATTTCAGCAAACCCCACCGCACTCGAAAAGAGAGGCACCCCATGAGACTTACCGCGCTACGGACGGTCGTCGCGATTCCATGCCTTGCGTTGTTCGGCTGTGTCACGAGCGCCGATCCGGGCTCCGAGGAGGCGGTGGGGACGTCGGAAGAAGAGGTGGTATCGACGAACCGGCTGTCGATGAATCGCCTCTCGATGAACCGCCTCTCGATGAACAGCCTCTCGATGAGCCGCCTCACGGCGGACGGCCGCACGCTGGCCACCACGGACTTGCTGCGCGACGCGGACGGCCGTGAGCTCCTCCGCTACACCATCGCCTGCGCGCTCCCCGCGGGGAAGTCGCTCGCGGGCGAGGCGGACGGGACGACGTACAAGTTCGAGGGGCGGATCGGCCTCGCGCCCGACTGGCTGCGCGCCCCGCTCCCCGAGAAGTCCCAGCGCTGGATCACGGCGTGCCTGCTCGCGCACGTGAACGGGTACGGCGTCGAGGTCGCGATCTCGCTGCGCGGCCGCAACCCGGCGCTGGCCACGGACAGCGCGGAGCGGCGGGACTATCAGCAGGAGGAGATCTCCTTCTTCGGCAACGTGTTCCAGCCGCTCGGCAAGCGCGACGAGCTCGGCGACATCGGCTCGCGGATGTACGCTTGCGGCGGCGCCTTGCTCCAGCTCTCGTGCGCAGGCCACGAGACCAACTTCGCGCCGGAGCGGACGTGCGCGTCGAAGGACGACTGCAGCCTCAAGTTCCTGGGCCCGTGCCGCGACCTGGCGGACGCGAAGGACAGCGTGTGCAAGAACGCCTCCCTCGAGGGCTACGAGGGCTGCGAGGCCGCGACGAGCACCCCCGGGGGCAAGTCCATGAAGACCCGTTACGACGAGGTCGTCACGGTGTTTCTGCAGCGGCCTGACTTCTCGGCGTTCTATCCGCTCTGCACGCCGCTGTTCCCCTGAGCGCGCCTGCCTGCCACGCCGCGCCGCCGCGGCATCCGCGGGGCAGCGCGGCGCCGCGCCCGCTCCGTCTCCGGGGGTTCCGCGCCACGCCCTCCGGGGGTTCAGCGCCACGCCAGCGCAGAGCCCGCCCGTATACTGGCCTTCGTTCGTCCCGGCTGTGCGCTTTGACGCCCTGCTGCCGGCGCACCCTCGGCGCGCGCGTCGCCGGACGCGGCAGAGGGGCATACAGGTTGCAGATATTTCGCCCCGGTCCCACGGCACGAAGGCGAGGAGGGCGAATGAAGGCTCTTGTGTTTCACAGCCCAAAGCATGTCAGCGTGGACACCGTCGACGCGCCGGTCCTGTTGCGGGCGACCGACGCGATCGTGCGGGTGACGAGCACGGCCATCTGCGGCTCGGATCTGCATATCTTCAATGGGCTGATCCCGCAGGCGAAGCCGCTCGTCCTCGGGCACGAATTCATGGGGATCGTCGAAGAGGTGGGGAGCGAGGTGAAGAGGCTCCGCCCGGGCGATCGCGTGCTCGTGCCCTTCGCCATCGCCTGCGGGAGCTGCTTCTTCTGCGAGAGGGACCTGCCTGGGCACTGCGAGCGCTCGAACCCGGGGCATTACGGGCCCGAGGGGAACGTCATCAGCTCGAAGGGGGGCGGGCTCTTCGGGTACACCGACCTGTATGGTGGATATGCAGGCGGGCAGGCCGAGAGGGTCCGCGTGCCGTTCGCCGACGTGGGGCCGCGCAAGGTCGATGACGACCTGGCGGACGAGCAGGTGTTGTTTCTGACGGACATCCTCCCGACCGGCTACACCGCCGTCGACTGGGCCGGGATGCAGGGCGGGGAGACGGTGGCGGTCATCGGCTGCGGGCCGGTGGGCATCATGGCCATGAAGTGCGCCTGGCTCCGCGGCGCCGCGCGCGTGATCGGGGTCGACCGGGAGGAGTACAGGCTGGAAAAGGCGCGCGAGATCGCCTCGGCCGAGACGGTCAACGTGGATTCGGGGGTCGCGCTGGAGTTCATCCGAGCGGCGACCGGCGGCCGCGGCGCCGACGTCTGCATCGACGCCGTCGGCATGGAGGCGCACCGGACGCCGCTCGAGAAGATCTCCAACATGGTTCACGGGCAGATCGGCTCGTTCGTCGCCTTCAAGCTGGCGGTGAGCGCGGTCCGCCGGGGCGGGGTCGTCAGCGTGGTCGGCGTGTATGGCATGCCGTACGACAACTTCCCGCTCGGGCAGCTCTTCGACAAAGGGGTGACCGTGCGCTTCGGCCAGGCTCCGGTCCACAAGCACGTGGACAAGCTCCTCGGGTGGATCAGGGAGGGCAAGCTGCGCGCGGACGACGTCATCACGCACCGACTTCCGCTCGCCGAGGCCGCGCGTGGATACGATCTCTTCAATGGGAAGAAAGACGGCTGCGTGAAGGTCGTGCTGAAGGCCTGAACGCCCGGCCGACCGAGGCGCGGCAATGAGGCGGAGGTCCAGGCGCGAGATCATGCGCGCAGGCGCAGACGATTGACATATTCTCGTCGCCTTATCGCACGCAATCGAACCCGCAATGGCGGTCCTTCCGCCTGCCGCTGCCGGCCCCGCTGGCTCGAGCCTTGGACAGCGTGGGTCGGGCCCCCGGCCCTCACGCAGCGTGGATCAGGCCCAACAAGGTCGTCTCGCGGAGCCCTCCGTTTCCGGTTGACATCCGCCACGGCGCATGGATCGACCACACTGCGCGCGTCCATGGCTGTCGAACTCGTGCGATACTCTCGCCCTCCGTGCCGCTGGAGAGCTCCCATGCACCGATCCCTCCTCGCCCAAGGCCTCGTGCTGTCGCTCGCGCCGTTCGGGTGCTCTGCTAGCCCGGAAATTCCTGAAGCGTACGGCAAGGCGATCATGAACCTGAACGGGGAGGAGCTGGTGCTCGACACGGGCGATGACGGCAAGCTGCCTGTCCCCAGATTCGATGACAGCTGGGACGTTGACTGCTCCATCGTCAATGGCGAGACCAATCTGGAGCTGGTGGATCGCTCGAAGGGCAGGAAGGGCTTCTACTACCTCGATCTCCATCTGCTCGGGAGCGAGCGCCAGGACGGCGACGCCGCTGTCGTGAACATGCGAATGTACGTCGACGATGAGCTTTTTGACGGCGCGTGTCCGGCCACGCTCAGGACGTCACAGCAGGGATCGCATGAATGCACGTTCGCTTTCGCCGGGTGCGATTTGCGCCTGTTCGACGGTGCCCAGGACGGTACCCAGGCGCGCCTCGAGCGCGCGTCATTCCACTTGAAATGGTGCTTCGTCCCGTGAGCGGGCGCGCCCGCGGTGCGCTCTGAGGAGAGCGCCCCCTGCGGCGCCGGGCGACCGCTCGCGGATCGTCGCGGAGGGCGCGCGAGGCGCTCGCGGCGGGGCACGGCGGGCGCGCCGCGGCGTTCGGTGCGCCCGAGGCAGCGCTGGCCCGCGCGTCTGCCCACGGGTAAACATCGAACCATGGTGGATGCGTCCCCCCGGCGACGGTTCAGCGCCGCGTTCGCTCGCTGGTCTCGCCGCGTCCGGCGGCGGCTCGCGCTGGAGCTGATCCTCACTGGGGCCGCCGCGGGGCTGATGCTCGGCGCGGCGGGCGCAGCGGCCGCCTGGCAAGCGCGGCACGGCGCGCTGCGCCCCTGGATGGCGGGCGGCGGCCTGCTCGGCGCGGCGGCCGGCGCGGCGGCGGCGCGGCGGCGGCGGTGGTCGGATCCGGACGTCGCGCTGTTCCTCGACGGCAAGCTCGGCGCGTCCGAGTCGGTCTCCACGGCCGTGGAGCTCGCGGCGGCCGAGCGCGCGGGCGACGGCGCGCCTCTGGCCCGCGACGTGGTGTTCTCGCACGCCGCGGCGGCCCTCGACCGGGCGACCGCCCAGGAGGTCCGCGCGCCGCTGTGGCGCCCCTGGCACGCCGGAGCGCCCCTCGCGGCGGCGGTCATCGGCTATCTCAGCTGGCTTCCGCTGCCGCCTGCCCCCGCCAGCGCGGCGCCCCCGCCCGGGGCCGAGCAGGTGCGCTTGGCCGAGCTCGCCGGACTGGAACGGGTGATCCAGCTGGCGGAGGTCGACGCTCGGGACGCCGCGCAGCGCGATCGATTGAAGCGGCTCGCGGACGACGCGAAGCGGCTCCGCGAAAAGTTGAGGAGCGGCGTCGAGCGCCGCGAAGCGCAGGCCGACCTCGGCAGGCTCCGCGACGCGATCACGGCCGAGCGGCTGTCGCTCGGCGAGGGCGAGCAGCGCCACGGGATGGAGTCGGCGCTCGGCAAGCTCGGGGAGGACCCGCAGCTGAAGCGGGCGGCGAAGGCGCTCGGCGATCGCGATCTCGTGGCGTTCGACGAGGAGATGGAGCGGCTCGCGAACCGGGTCGAGAAGACCGATCGAGAGCGGGCCAGAAAGGCGCTCGAGGAGGCCGCCGAGGCCGCGAAGCGGGCCGGCGCCCCCGGCGTGGCGAGGGCGCTCGAGGAGCAGCGCGAGCTCCTGGATCGGCGCGGCCAGGAGGCCGACAAGCTGAGGGAGCTCGCGGAGGCGCTCGGCGAGGCGCTCGGCGACGAGGGGCGCGAGGCGCTCGGCGAGCTCGGTCGGACCGGGAGCGGCAAGGACGCGCGGCGGCTCGCCGACAGCCTCGAGAAAGCGCTCGAGAAGCTGAGCCCCGAGGAGCGCCGGCAGCTCGCCGAGCGCCTCAAGCGGCAGGTGGCGCGGTCGCCCGAGGGCGCGCCCGGGGAGGCCGCGTCGGAGGAGCAGCTGCGCGAGCTCGCGCGGCAGCTGGCGACGCCCGAGGGCCAGCGGCAGCTCGAGGAGCAGCTGCGCCGGATGGCCCAGGAGGGAGGCCCGAGCAGCGAGGAATCGGAGCGCCAGCGCGCGCTCGACGACGCGCAGCGCGGGGCGGCCGAGGCCGAGGGGCAGCTCGGGGGGACGCCGGTTCCGGCGCCGATCGCCGGTGGGTCGGGCAACGCGGGTCCCGGCGGCGGAGAGCGCGGCCAGGGCTCGCAAGCGGGCGGCGCAGGCGAGCAAGGGCGAGGGCCCGGGCAGCCAGGCCGCTCGCAGGGAGGCGGGCCGGGCAGCCACGAGGGGCAGACCGGCGCGATCGCGGGGGGCGAGCTGCGCTCACGCGCCGACGCGCGGATGAATCCGGGCAGGCCGATGCCAGGGATCGTGATCGGCCGGACCGCAGGGCGCGCCGGAGACACCGCCAACGTGCAAGGCGAGGGCGCGCTCGGCGTCGTGGGCCCCCAGGAGATCGGCGGCGTCGAGCGCAGCGACGTCCCGGAAGAGTACCGCGAGCAGGTCGGGCGCTACTTCCAACCCCGGTGAGCCCGGGCGTGGGTGGCGGTGGGCTCAGAAGCTCGCGCCGACCAGCAAGCCCTTCGCGTCGGCGGTCACGAGGGGCACGGCGTGGATGCGGGTGAGCCCGGTCCGCGGGGCCGGCAGCGTGCGGCTCGACGTGCTGAGCGCGTACACGGCGGTCCCGGCGAGCACCGCGCCGCCGCCGATGAAGCTCCAGAGGGAGATGTTGGCGAGCGTGGTCTGGCTGTCGCGCAGGTCGCTGCGCCGCTGGCTCGGGGACGGCTCCGCCGCGGCGGACTTGCCCTTCGCGGTGGAGAGGATCGCGAAGGTCACGCCCGAAGCGACCCCGAGCAGCCCGACCGCTCCGCCCGCGACCACCAGCGGGAGGTTCGAGCCGGCGTCGAGGCTCAAGGCGATGCTCTGGTCCGAGCCCCTGGCCACGAGCAGCGAGGTCGACGTCCGGGCGCCGGAGCGGCGCGCCTCGATGGTGCGCTTGCCGGGATCGACGAACACCTGGGCCTCGAGGGGCGAATGTCCGATGAGCTTGCCGTCGATGAGCACCTCGGCATCGTCGACGTTCACGCGGATGCGGAGCGTGCCGACGTGCGCCTTGGCCTCGGCGAGCCGCTGCTCCAAAAAGCGCTTCTTCTCTTCCTTCTCGCCGAGAGGAAACGTGTTGAGCGCGTACAGGAGGTGCTCGGCCGCCTCGCGGTGCTGGTTCACCTCCAGCTCGACGTTCCCGAGATTGCCGGCGACGTCGAAGCTCTGCTGGAGGTCCCACGCCGCCTGATAGCGCGCCTCGGCCTCGACGAACCGCGCCTCGTCATAGAACCTGTTCCCCTCCCGGTAGAGCTGCGCGGCGCGCTCGCCCGCGCTCGACGTCGCAGCCGGCGCGTCGGTCGGAGAGGTGGGCACGAGCCGAGCTTTGCCGGTCGCGGTCGCGACGCCCGGCGCCAGGACGACCATGGAGCACAGGAGGAACAGAGGCGCGTATTTCAAGAATGGCTTTCGCATGGTGACTGCCGGGGGATTGCACTCCGGAGAGGACGACGCCTCAGGGGAAGGGGCGCGGGGGCGCGGTCGTCCCCGGGGGCGTCGTGGGCAACGCAGAGGTCACGGACGGCAGCGGTGGGGGGAGCGGAGGGCTCACGGACGACGATTCGTAGACATCTTCCGGCACGGCAGGCCTGGGCGGACGCTTCGCCTGCGCCGCAGGGCGCGGCGTGGACGGGCGGGCGGCCACCGCTCCGGAAGGCGCGGACGGCGCGCTCGGCTCCGCCGCAGGCGACGTCGGCGGCGCGTCCGATGCGGCAGGGGCCGGCTCCGGCACGGGAGGCGGCGGCTCACCGGTCGCCACCGGAGGCGGCGTCGGCGCCGGCTCGGGCATCGCGCTCGGCGTGGGCGCCGCGGGGCCGGGCTCGGGGGCCGGGGCGCGGCCGTCGGCGGTGACCGGGGCGTCTGGAGTGGCCGGAGGGTTGGCGGCGCGCCACAGCACCCAGAAGCCCGCGACGGTCGCGCTGCCCAGAAACACGAGCAGCGCGAACAGGCCCAGCGGGGCCACGCGGCGGCGCGCCGCGAGCGCTGCGGCGGAGGCAGCGGCGGCCACGGCGGCGTCGGGGCGCGCGGCGTCCTGGGGCAGGCCCGCTCGAGGAGCGGCGGCGGCGGGCTGGGGAGCGGGCGCAGGAGCCAGCCGCTGCTTGCGGGTCGGCTCTTCGGGCGGCGGCCAGACGCCGCTGCCCACGCCGACGCGGGCCGTGCGCACGCCGGTGCGCGCGCTGCCTGGCCCCTCGGGGATCGCCTGCGGAGGGCCCGGCATGCCGTGCACGGGGATCCGGCGCATCGTCGGGCGGTTCCGTTCGTCGACGCCCTTCAGCAGCGACGGCGCGACCTGGATTTTCTGCAGGTCCATCGCCTGGTGCTCCCGGTTCGGGGGCAGGGTGACCGGGGGAACGTACACCTGCTTGTCGCTGGGCCCCGCCTCGCGATCCTGCCGGCGCCGCGGCCTGGGCTCGCCCCACTGCATCATTCGCTCGGCAGGCGGCGCGGCGGCGGGCGCGGCCTCGTCGGGCCTGCGGCGCGGATCCTGGGAAAGCGCCCGCTGCTGCGCCAGCGAAGGGTGCTCCTGCGGTGCGAAGCTCGGCGCCTCGTACCCGCGCGGCGGCTGCTGCGGCTGCGGCTGCGGCGCGGCGTCGCCCGCAGCGCCTTGCCCCGCCGGCTGCCCTGGCGAGCTCTTGTTCGCGTTCCTGTTGGTCATGCCTGCCCCTCTCGCCACGTGCGTAAGGCGCGCTGCTGCCCCGCGTGGGCAGCAGCGCATCGAGCACCCGGTCCAAGGCTCCGCGTTGTCATGGGCGTGCTCCCGAGGCGAGCGGCCTCGACCGCTGCTCTGCCGACGGTGCGGCGGGCGCCGCGGCAGCGCTCCGGCCAGCGCGGGTGCGCCGCGGGCCAGCGTCGAACGTGCGCTGGCCGGTGCGCGACACCTCGGAGCTCGCTCGGGGGCAGGGCCACGGCATAGCCCCGAAGATACCCCACCCAGCCGTCGCCACCACGCGCCCAAGCATCACGACCCCTCCGCAGCGATACAACGACGGCGTCCAGGGATGCACCTGGATCGGAAGCCGCTGCCGTCGCGGGCGTGACGGAGGCGCTCGATGGCCGCGCGCATCGATGCCCCGGAACATGGCCTCGGGCGAGGCGCGGCCCTGCGGGCCGACCGAGCGCGAAGTTGACGCTGGCCATCCTTCTGCTGCCTTCCTGGAATTTGAGGGAGACGTCCATGGCTACGCTGTCGTGTCTGTTGTGATGCCGCAGCCTCGATTTATTGCATCCACCCTGCACCTGGCACCCCACCCGGGTTGAGCTGAGCGGCTCCCGACCCAGGTTGAGCTGCCCCGACCCAGGTTGAGCTGCCCCGACCCAGGTTGAGCTGCCCCCGACCCAGGTTGAGCTGCCCCCGACCCAGGTTGAGCTGCCCCCGACCCAGGTTGAGCTGCCCCCGACCCAGGTTGAGCTGCCCCCGACCCAGGTTGAGCTGCCCCCGACCCAGGTTGAGCTGCCCCCGACCCAGGTTGAGCTGCCCCCGACCCAGGCTGACCCCACCCAGGTTGAGCCTCCCGCCGGCGCCAGCGCTGCCCATCCATCCCACCCCCGCATGGTACCGGTTTCGTCGCCCCGGGTGAGGATCCTCGCGACCGCGGCGATGGCGTCGCGGCCGCCCGTCAGCCCACGACGCTCACCAGCAGCGCCACGGCGAAGCCGAACAGCACCACGCTCACCACCAGCATCACCATGGCCGCCACGCTGGACTCCGCGCGCGCCGGGCGCCGTCGCGCGCGCCTCGCCCCGCCCCTCCGCGCCTCCGGACCGCGCGGCAGCGCACGTCCCGAGGCAGGCTGCGCCGCCCCGCCGGGCGCCGTGAGGCCGAACGCCTCCACCGTCGCGCTCAACGTCGGTGCGACCAGCGCGCGGACCGGCGGCACCGTCAGCGGCGCCGTGCTCTCCCAGCACGCCCCCGTCGGCGAGGCCGGCGCCGGCCCCGCCCCTCCCCCCGAGAGCGCCGCGGCGATGCGCGACAGCTCGTCCGCGAACGCCGCGGCATCCGGGAAGCGCAGCTCCGGGCGCTTCTCGAGCGCCCTCATGACGGCGCGGTCGAGCTCCGGCGGCACCGGCCGCGGCGCGTGGCAGGACGGCGGCGCGGGCACCTCGCTGGCGTGGGCGCGCACGAGATCGGGGACGCGCCTCACGTGCTCGAACGGGCCGCGGCCGGCGAGCAGCGTGTAGAGCACCACGCCGGCCGCATACACGTCGGTGCGGGCGTCGACGGCGAGCCCGCACGCCTGCTCGGGCGAGAGATAGCGCGGCGTGCCGACGAGCACCCCCTCCTCCGTCTGGTAGAGCGACGGCGCCGGCGCGCGGCCGTCGCCCCGCGGAGCGACCACCTTGGCGATGCCGAAATCCAGCACCTTCACCACGCGACGCCCCTGCACGTCCGCGTCGCACACGAACAGGTTCTCGAGCTTCACGTCGCGGTGGACGATGCCCGCGCCGTGCGCCGCGGCGAGGCCGGCCAGCGTCTGCGTCACCAGGTCGACCGCCTCCAGCGGCGGCAGCGCGCCCCGCGCCGCGAGTTCCTCGCGCATCGTCCGGCCGTAGAGCCGCTCCATCACGAGGAACGTCCGCCCCTCGGCCGTCCGCCCGAAATCGGTGACCATCACCAGGTTGGGATGGGCGAGCCGCGCCAGCGACTGCGCCTCGACGCGCATCCGCTCCACGAGCCGCGGCTCGCGGTTCAAATCGCGGTGCAGGAGCTTCACCACCACGGGCTTGTCGAGGCCCACGTGCGCGGCCTCGATCACCTCCCCCATCCCGCCTCGCCCGAGCCGACGCACCGGCCGGTACGGCGTTCCGTACAACAGCGTATCGCTCAGCTCGGACGCCGAGCACCGGCAGTCGTCGTGCGAAGGCAAGGCCATCCCCCGCGGGTCGAGGTCGCACCGCCGTCGCCACGCGACGCGAGGATCGAGATCCCCTCTCGCTCCCGGACCTCGAGCGCGCACGCCCTTTTCACACGCCGTCCCGGAGCGCTCAAGATTTCGACAGATCCGCGCGCAGGCGCATCATGAAGCATTCCCGCGAGACGATCCAAATTTCCACACGACAACGCGCGCACGTGCGATTTCAGCGCGCCCGCGGGCGATGCGCTCATGCGAGGGTGCCCGCGGCGCTCCCTCCTGGCTCGGCGCGCTCCGGCGCGGCGGCCTGCGCCGGAGCCGCCTGCTCGGCCGCGCGCGCGGCCTCGTCTTCCTGGGCGAGGAGCGCGTCCGTCACGGCGAGCGCCGCGTCCCGCTGCGCGATGAGGGCGGCGCAGCGCGCGCGCGCAGCGGCGAGCAGGCCGAGCCCCACGGCGACCCAGGCGGCGGCGGCCGCGTGCCCGGCGACCACGACGGGCCCCGGATCGCCCTGCGCGGCCTTGGAGAGCATCACGAAGGCGTAGAACGGCGAGGGGGCCGCGACGAGGAGGGCGCTCTCGCTGGTGCTGAACTCCGTGACGAGGCCGGCGATGGCGGCGACGATCCACGGGCCGACCGCGATCGAGAAGAGGAGCGTCAGCAGCAGCACCCGCGCCACCATCGGCGCGGCGATCCGCGCGCGGAGAAAGGCGCCGAGCCCGACCAGGAACACATAGAAGGCGAGCGCGTAGACGGCGAAGTACTGGAGCTGCCGCGTCTGGCTCTCCGGCGTGCCGACGGACGCGTCGAGGAGCAGCTGGTGGCCGGCGGCCCAGAGCGCGACGACGGCGGGGACGCCGGCCGCGAGCAGGAGGTACGCCGCGCGGGCCACGCCGGGGCCGAAGAAGCGACGCAGCCGGCCGGCGCGGCTCCTGGCCCAGTGCACCTCGACGCGGCGCGACGGGCCGACCGGATCGCCGGCGAAGAGGAACACGCAGAAGGTCAGGTACGAGAGCGTCGCGCACAGGCCCGCGAGGATCGCGGCCAGGCGCTCGGGCGGGTCCACCGAGAACGCCGGCACCACCGCGGCGGCGGCGACCACCGGCGTGCAGACCGCGAACCACGTCTTCAGGCCGGAGGAGCGATCGTCGCTCTCGCTCGTGAGGTTCGCGACGGTCACCTGGTAGAGGAACCACGCGGGGACGACGACCGCCGCGATCGGCAGGAGGACCAGGAAGAGCGCGTAATCGACGCCGAGCGGGACGCGCTGGTAGGCGACCGGGAGCCAGATGGGCGGGCCCTCGGGCACCTCCGGCCAGGCGAGGTGGGCCGCGTACGAGAGCCCCGTGCCCCCCGCCATGAACAGGCAGATCGACAGGGGGAACGCGAGCAGCAGCGTGACGAGGATCGCCGTGCGGAGGCTCGCCATCTTCGAGCTGATCGCGAGGCCGAAGGCGACGCTGAGCAGCGCGATCAGGAAGAGGAACAGGAAGGCGATCACCACCTCCATCGCGGTGATCCCGCCGAACAGGAACGGCAGCGCCCCGACCGGCGCGAGCATGGCCACGTACATCGAGATCGCCGTGTAGGCGGCGAGGAACTTGCCGCGCGCGATCTCGCCGGGCGGGATGCCCGTCAGGAGCACCGCCTCCCAGGTGCGGCCCTCGCGCTCCGACGCGATGCTGTTCGCGGCGACCGCCGGCCCGACCAGCGCCACCACGAAGTACGCGAGCGAGAAGAAGACCTGGAACAGGATCACGCCCGCCTTCGCGGGCGCGATGTCCCTCGACACCATGCCGCCGATCGACGCCACGAGCAGCGTCATCAGCACGGCGAGCACGAGGAGGATGATCGGCGTGCGGGCGAGCCGCGCGGCCTGCTTGAGCTCGCGGATCCAGATCGGGTTCGGCTCGCCGAGGAGGCGGGCCACGCGGTGGCGCGCCCGATCGACGAGCCGCTGCGACGCCGGGCCGGCGGGCGGCGATGAGCCAGTCTGCGCGCTCACTGCACCTCTCCTTGCGTGACCTCGAGGAAGATCCGCTCGAGCTCGTTGCGCTCCGGCTCGACCCCGATCACGCCGATCCCGCTCCGCACGAGGTGCTGCACGATCTCGGCGATCTTCACGTCGTTGCCCACGTAGCCGACGTGCACGGCGCCCGCGACGATCTCGATGTCGGCGATCCCGGGGCCGCCCCGGAGCAGGTAGGCCGCGGCCTCGGGATCTCCGAGGACCCGCACCTTGACCTTGCGCCGGGAGAGCGGCGACAGCCCCGGGTAGGCCGCCGGCTGCCCCGGCCCCGCAGCGTGGGGCGGGTGCGGGCCGTACGCACCTTCAGCCTGCTGAGGACCGACGACGGCCGGATCCCCGGGCGCCCCGGGCCCGTGCGCGGCCGCGTGGCCCGCCTCGGCCGGGTACGCGCCCGGCGCGGCGGCGTGGCGCGGCGGCGCGTGCCCGTGGGCCTGCGCGGCGCGCAGCGCCTCGAGCCGCGCCGCGATCTCGCCGATCGGCCCGGCGACGACGAGACGGCCCTTCTCGAGGATGCCGATCGACGTGCACACGTCGGAGAGCTCCGTGAGGATGTGCGAGGAGAGGAAGATCGTCTTCCCCAGGCTGCGGAGCTCGAGCAAGAGGTCGCGGATCTCGATGCGCGCGCGCGGATCGAGATCGCTCGCCGGCTCGTCCAGGATGAGGACCTTGGGATCGTGCAGCAGGATCCTCCCGAGCTGGAGGCGCTGCTTCATGCCCTTCGACATCGTGGCCACGATCCGGTCCTGGATCTTGCCGAGGTCGGTCAGCTCCAGGACCGCGTCGACCACGTCGAGCGACGGCACGCGGAACGCGTCCGCGAAGAACTCGAGGTACTCGCGCACCGTGATCCGGTCGTAGACGCCCGCGTGATCCGGCATGTAGCCGATGCTGCGGCGGACCGCCGCCGGGTCGATCGTGACGTCGACCCCGTCGATCTCGACCCGCCCCGCCATCGGCTCGAGCAAGGTCGCCATGACCCGGATCGTCGTCGTCTTGCCCGCGCCGTTCGGACCGATGAAGCCGAAGATCTCGCCGGGCCCGACGTCGAAGGTGACGTCCCGGAGCACGTCGAGCGCGCCGAAGCGGTGCGAGAGGTGGCGGACGCGGATCGTCGGCGCAGGCCGCTCGATCCGCGCCGCGGGGGGCGGGCCGCCGCCGGACACGGCGCTCACGGCCGACCTCCGTAGCCGACGATCCGCACGAGCACGCGGTCGCTCTCGATCCGCAGCCCGGAGTCGACCGCGCGCCCCTCGCCGCCGTCGAGCTGCCCGAGCAGGACGGGCACGCCCGCCGGGAACCAGTCGACCGCGTCGCCGGCCGCCTCCTCGATCGCGAGCCACGCGGCGCCGAGCCCCGGCGCGTCGGGCTCGAGCAGGGGGACCAGCAGGCTCCCGCCGAGGTCGTGGATGTCGATGCCGCCGACCCGCCGGCCGAAGCCCACGTGCGAGAGCCAGCCCTGCGCCTCGGCCCGCGCCGCGAGATCGACCCCCGCGCGCGACGAGACCTTCTCCCCGTCCCGGACGCGGGCGAAGTAGCGGGCCGCGCCCTCCGGCAGCCACAGGACGCCGCCCCGGAGATCGCGGCCGCTCCGGTTGCTCACGACCACGTCGCCGCTCGGCTCGGCGACGATCGCGATGCCGTCCCCGAGCGGCGCGACGCCGTCCTCGCGCACGACCACCGTCTGCCACGGGAGCGCGGCGACCTTCGTCAGCCGGGCCCCGTCGCGATCGACGAGGAGCCGGTCGCGCCGCTCCGAGAGCTCGGCGAGCACCGCCGTGCTGATGACGCTGCTCGCGTCGGTCGTGCGGACGGTGAGCTCCTCCGCGCTGGCGACGAAGAAGCCGCGGAACCGGCGCACCGCCCCCTTCGCCATGCCGGCGCCGGCCTCGATCAGCGTGAGGTGCCGCGCCCTGCCGCGCACGCCCTTCGCGAGCACGCCGACGCCGACGATCGCCGCGAACGTCACCGCCGCGTACACGGGCAGGTGACGGAGCGCGCGGAGCGGCCGCCCCTGCCGCGCGGCGCGCGAGAAGTTGATCGGGCCGGCGAGCACCGCGTAGATGCAGAGCAACAGCGCCGAGACCCCGATCGCCCAGCGCGCGCTCTCGTTCGGATCGAGCTCGCGCCGCACCGGATCCAGCTCGAGGCCCATCGCCTCCTCGCCCGGGCGGAACGCGACCGTGGAGCGGCGGTCGTGGGCGCGGCGCGCGAGATCGGCCATCCGGATCTTCACCCACGGGTCGCCGGCCGCGGGCCTCTGCGTCGGGTCGAACGCGAGCAGGTGCACCTCGCCGAGGCCGTAGAACGCCGAGCTGCCATACGGGCTCGCCCGCAGGTTCCCGCCCGACCAGCCGGCGAGCGCCTCGGCCACCTCGGGGCTCGCGCTCGGCGCGGGCAGGAGCACGTTGCCCTGCTTGCCGAAGCCGCTGGGCGCGCCGGGCGGCACGATCTCCTCGAGGGTGGGCGGCGCGACGCCCGCCCTCGAGACCTCGCCGCCCACGAGCGCCGCGAGCGTCGGGTGCCGCAGCGCCTCGGGGCGCCCGATCGACAGCGCCAGCGTGCCGCCGGAGAGCACGTAGCCGGCGAGCGCGTCGAGCTCGGCGCCGTTCAACATCGAGAGCGTGTCGCCGCGCATCAGCACCGCGTCCGCCGCGCTGTACAGGGCCGCCCGATCGGGCAGCAGCGGATCGCCCGTCGCGCCGTCGTAGCGCGGCTGCCCGACCCACAGGACCGCGGCCGGCGACGACCCGGGCCCGCGGCCGGTCGGCGTGTACAGCGGCGCGACCGGCGCCTCGTGCAGGCCCGCGCGGAGGAGCGACGTCTCGCTGACGTCGAAGAGCACCACCGCGCGCTGCGAGGTCGACGAGAGCGCGTGCGAGGACACCGTCGCGCCGCCCTCGTCGAGCGCGCGCACCTGCACGTCGCCGAAGGGCGCCACCTGCACGGGCACGCGCACGTTGACCGACTCGCCCGCCCCGACGGTGTACGGCGCCGACGCGACGAAGACGCGCTGCTCGGAGTAGCGCTTCGACTCGACCTCGACCGCGCCCCGCGCCGCCTTGCCGCCGCGGTTCTGGATGCGGACGATGACCTGGTTCCACCCCCAGGGGATCGCGCCGCTCGTCCCGAACACCGGCGCCGCGTCCACGACGAGCTCCGGCGAGGCCAACGCGGGCGGCGCCTGCCCGGACGCAGGCCCCGCGGCGAGGAGCGCCGCGAGCCACGCCGCGCCGGCCGCGCCCTTCGCGCCCCTCGGCGTCGCGATCCGGAGCGCCGGCTCCCGCGCCTCGTCGCCGCGCCTCATCGCCGGATCGCCTGGGCCACGGGCTCGGGCCGCGGCTCGACCGCGGCGAGGAGCGCGGCGATCACCTGATCCGTCGTGATCCCCTCCGCCTCGCCCTCGAAGGACCGGATCATGCGGTGGCGGAGCACCGGCTTCGCGACCCGCTGCACGTCGGCGAAGGCGACGTGCGCCCTGCCCTGGAGCAGCGCCACCGCCTTCGCGGCCAGCACGAGCGACTGCGCGCCGCGCACGCCGGCGCCGAACCGGAGCGCCCTCCGCACGATCTCGGGCGCCCCCTCGGCGGCCGGATCGCTCGCCCGCGTCAGCCGCGAGGCGTACCGCATCACGGGCTCGGCGACCGCGACGTCGCGGCAGAGCGAGCGCAGCGAGAGCACGTCGTCGCGGGTGAGCACCCGCGGCGGCGGGCCGCGGTCGTGGCCCGTGGTCCGGGCGAGGATCTCGGTCAGCTCGTCCTCCGTCGGGCTCGGCACGAGCACCTTGAGCAGGAACCGATCGAGCTGCGCCTCCGGCAGCGGGTACGTCCCCTCCATCTCGATCGGGTTCTCGGTGGCGAGCACGAAGAACGGCTCCTCCATCGCGTGCCGCGCGCCCGCGATGGTGCACGCGTGCTCCTGCATCGCCTCAAGCAGCGCGCTCTGCGTCTTCGGCGTCGCGCGGTTGATCTCGTCGGCCAGGATCACCTGCCCGAAGATCGGCCCCTTGTGCAGCGCGAAGTGGCGCGAGCCGCCTTCCGCCGTGACGAGCACGTTCGTCCCGATCACGTCGCTCGGCATGAGATCCGGGGTGAACTGGATGCGGGAGAACCTGAGATCGAGGCAGCTGGCGATGGTCCTGACGAGGAGCGTCTTGCCCAGCCCGGGCGCCCCTTCCAAGAGGACGTGCCCTCCCGCGATGATCCCCCAGAGCGTCTGCTCGATGACGTCGCCCTGGCCGACGACGGCCTGCCCGATCGCCTCGCGCAGCCGCGCGCTCGTCTGCTGCGCGAGCTCGAGCCTCGCCTCGAAGGAGGCAGGGGCCGATCCCTCTGCTCCGTCAATACCTGCGCCTGATTCCGCCGCCATCCGGTCGCCCTCGGGGCACGACCATAGCCGGCCGCGCGCCGGGCGTCGATCGGCGCCGCAGCGCGCCGCCGAGAAGACTCGACGTCTCGTGTCGGACCGAGATCGACGGGGCCGCGCCGGAGCGCCGAGCGCCCCTCCGGAGGCGCTGCGGACGCACGTAATGCACGGAAACGACCGGCCGATCGCCTCGGCGAGGGGCGCCGCCATGCTATCTTTCTCGGATGAACATGCTTATCCGGACCTGTCGCCGTGCAGTTGCCTCGCTCTGTCTCTCCGCGCGCGCCGGCGCGGCGCTCACCGCGGCGCTTTCGCTCGGCGCGAGCGCCTGCGCCACGATAGCCGGCGAGCATGAGGCGGAGACGAAGTTCCTCGTCAAGCCGACCTCGCAGTCGACCTTCTCCGGATGGAGCGAGGTCTCCATCTCGCAGGACCCGAATTCCGTCGACGGCGCCGAGCTCATGTTCATCCGGCTCGAGGCGCGCGACAACAACGTGCCCGACCTGACGTTCATCAAGAGCATCACGGCCCAGGCCGTCGTCGACGGCGAGTCGACCTTGATCGCCAAGAAGGCGCCGATGCCCGCCGGCGAGCGCATCGTCCCGCTGGATCGCAAGTATCATGGCGACATCCGGAAATTCTTCTATCCGGACGAGGAGAACGGCGGTTACACGGTGCACGTCGACTGGTTCGGTGAGGTCGATCTCACGAAGAAGATCCCGCCCGAGGGCGTCTGGATGAAGGTCATCGTCGCCGTCCGCGTCGAGTGATCGCGCCGCCGCGCCTCCCTCCTTCTCCATGCTCCGCGGCGCCTCCCCGGCGCCCCTTCGTTCGTCCTCCGAACGTCGCCTGAACCATCCAAGCTTCCGTCTCCTCGCTCGGTCGAACGTGCGAACCGCGAGCGCACCGCGCGCGAGGAGCGATGCCGGAGGGGTGGACTCCATCCGCCGGCGGCGCGCTCTCCATCGCACGCCATGCGCCGCACCCCGGCGCGGGCAAGGAGGTCGATCCGTCATGGCCGAGATCCAGGAGAGCTCTGTTCTTTTCTCGCTCAAGCAGCTCATGAGCCTCGAGAAGCAGCGGGTGCGCGAGGAGGAGGAGGCCGCGCGCCGGCGCGCGCTCGCGGAGCAGGAGGCCCGGCGCGCGCTCGAGCAGCGCGCCCTGGCGGAGCAGGAGGCGCGCCTCCGCGCCGAGGAGGAGCGGGCCCGCCGCGAGGACGAGCTCGCGCGCGAGGAGGCGGCGCGGCTCGAGGGGATCCGGGCGGCGGCCGTCGAGAAGGCCCGCGTCGAGGCCGAGCAGCGCGCCCGCGTCGAGGCCCTCGAGAAGCAGCGAGACCACGAGCGCAGGCTCGCGGCCCTCGCGGGCGACGCCCAGAAGCGGCGCCTCGTGCGGCTCATCGCGGGGGGGAGCGCGCTCTTCGTCGCCGCGCTCGCCGCGACGCTCGGCGCCTACTTCGGCAAGATCAAGCCGGAGGCCGAGCAGACGCTCGCCGAGCAGACGGCCGCGCGCGCCGCGTACGAGCAGCGGCTCGCGGCGCTCCAGAGCGACCTCGCCGCGAGCGAGCGGCAGATCGGCGAGCTCACGCTCGCGTACCAGACGGTGCGGAGCGAGGCGGAGAAGGCGGAGCTCGAGCGCAAGCTCCTCGCGGCGAAGCGCGACCGGGACGCGCTCCAGGGCAAGGTCGCGCGGCCTCAGCCGCAGCCGGCGCCCAGGAAGGCGGAGTGCGTCTGCAGGGAAGGCGACCCGATGTGCGGCTGCCTCCCCTAGCCCTTCGGCCGGGGCGCGGCCCCCCGGGCGCAGCCGACGAGCTCCTTGAAGAGCGGCGAGGTGACGTACCGCTCGCCGCCGTCGGGCAGGATCACCACGATCTTCTTGCCCTGCATCTCGTCGCGCGCCGCGATCGAGAGCGCCGCCGCCATCGCCGCGCCGCCGGAGATGCCGACGAGGATCCCCTCGGTCTTGGCGAGCCGGCGGGCGGCGTCGAAGGACTCGTCCTCGGTCACGGGCACCACCTCGTCGATGAGCTCGCGCCGGAGGATCTTCGGGACGAAGCCCGCGCCGATGCCCTGGATGAGGTGCGCCCCCACGCGGCCGCCGCTCAGCACGGCGGCGTTCTTCGGCTCGACCGCGATCATCTTCACGCCCGGCTTCTTCTCCTTGAGCACCTCGCCCACGCCGGTGATCGTCCCGCCGGTCCCCACGCCGGCGACCACGACGTCGACCGCCCCGTCCGTGTCCTCCCAGATCTCGCGCGCGGTCGTCATCCGGTGCGCGGCGGGGTTCGCCGGGTTCTCGAACTGCTGGAGCATCACCGCGCCCGGCGTCTCCTCCACGATCTGGCGCGCCCGCGCGACGGCCTGCACCATCAAGGACCCGGGCGTGAGCAGCACCTCGACCCCGAACGCCCGGAGCAGCGCGACCCGCTCCGGGCTCATCGACTCGGGCATCGTGAGGATCAGCCGGTAGCCCTTCGCCGCGGCGAGCATCGCCAGCGCGAGGCCCGTGTTGCCGCTCGTCGGCTCGACGAGGACGCTCCCGTGCGTCAGCTTGCCCCGCCGCTCGGCGTCCTCGATCATCGCGAGGCCGATGCGATCCTTGACGCTGCCGCCGGGGTTCCGGCTCTCGACCTTGCCGATCAGCTCGGCACGCAGCCCCTTGCCCGCAGAGCTCAGGCGAACGAGGGGGGTGCGCCCGATCGTCGCCGCGATGTTGTCGAAGATTGAACCCACGTGCCGCCTCCGTGTTGACTGACCCCCGGGCCAGACGGAAGCGCCGGCCAGGTGGCTAGATGGAGTAATCTTGCACGAAGATCTTGGCGTCTCGGAGATTTACAAGCACCCGGTCCCCCTCGGACAGGGCGAGCTCGGCGACGCGGTCCTTGGTGAGCTCG
The DNA here is from genome assembly GCF_028553905.1 of Sorangium sp. So ce836. NCBI lineage: Bacteria > Pseudomonadati > Myxococcota > Polyangiales > Polyangiaceae > Sorangium > Sorangium sp. So ce836. The sequence continues at coordinate 11,842,099 of NZ_CP102233.1, forward strand.
ACGGAGAGCGGCTGGCCGTCGGAGAGGCGGAGCTCCGCCTTGACCATCCATCCGACCCGCGACAGCCGCTCGACGCGCGCCACGCTGGCGTCGTCGGCGCTGGGTGAGCTCGACGAGTCGATCCGGGTGTGGACCTCGATGTCGTGCGGCCGCACGAAAGCGCGCACGCTCGCGCCGTCGCCCGTCCCGGGGGGAGCGTGCACCGCGAGGGTCCCGAGCGCGGCCTGGCCGTCGCGGACCTCCCCCTTGAGCACGTTGATCGACCCGACGAAGCTCGCCACGAACTCGGTCGCCGGCCGGTCGTAGATCTCCTCGGGCGTGCCGATCTGCTCGACCCGCCCCTTGTGCAGCACGATGACCCGGTCGGCGAGGTCCATCGCCTCTTCCTGGTCGTGGGTCACGAAGACGCTCGTGATCCCGCGCTCCTTGTGGAGCCTGCGGATCCACTCGCGCAGCTCGAGGCGCACCTTGGCGTCGAGCGCCCCGAACGGCTCGTCGAGCAGGAGCAGCGACGACCCCGGGGCGAGCGCGCGCGCCAGCGCGACCCGCTGCCGCTGGCCGCCGGACAGCTCGTGCGGGAACCGGCTCCCGAGCCCCTCGAGCTGCACGAGGCCGAGGAGCTCGTCGACCGTGGCCTCGATCTCCTTCCGGGGCCGCTTCCGGATCGTGAGGCCGAAGGCGATGTTGTCGCGCACGGTCATGTGCCGGAACAGGGCGTAGCTCTGGAACACGAAGCCGATGTTCCGGTCCTGCACCCGGGTGTGCGTCGCGTTCTTCCCGTTCAGGATCACCTCGCCGGAGTCGGGGCTCTCGAGCCCGGCGATGATGCGCAGGACGGTGCTCTTGCCCCCTCCGCTCGGCCCCAGCAGCGCGACAAGGGCGCCGCTCTCGATCTCGAACGAGACGTCGTCGACGACCTTGTTCGGACCGAACCGCTTCGTGAGCTGCTCGACAACGATTCCCATAAGCGACAGCTAACCCTCTGCCCGCCCCGCGCGCGCCTCGGACAGAAAAAACCAGGGCGCCCGAGCGCGGCCCAGCGTCGCCCGCCGGACGGGGAGGCGCAACCGGATTCAGAAGATACATCGGAAAGGTGGGTATTTTTGCAAAAAGCCCGTGGCGCGCTCCGGCCTCTGGGGCTCGCCGGGCGGCGGGCGCGCGGGTGGCTGCCGGCGGGTGCCGGTCCAAGGGACGGGCCGAAGTGCTAGCATCCGCCGCGCCGCGACGCGGCAGGACCGGGACGGAGGCCGCGGGGCGGCAGGACGGCGAGGACGGCGGGCCGCGCGGCGCGGCGGGACCAGGACGGGAGACGGATGCGTTGTCTGGTGACTGGGGTGGCCGGATTCATCGGCGCCCACCTGGCGGAGCGGTTGATCGAGCTCGGGCATGAGGTGCTCGGGGTGGACCGCTTCACCGACTATTACGGCCGCGAGATCAAGGAAGGAAACCTGGCCCGGCTGCTCGGTGAACCGCGCTTCTCCCTGTCGACGGCCGATCTCGCGACCGCCGACCTGCGCTCGCTGCTCTCGACGTGCGAGGTGGTCTTCCACCAGGCGGCGCAGGCCGGCGTGCGCCCGAGCTGGGGGCAGAGCTTCGAGGGCTACCTGCGCGACAACGTGCTGGCGACGCAGCGGCTGCTGGAGGCGGCGAGGGCGCACGGCCAGGTGCGCAAGCTCGTCTACGCCTCGTCGTCCTCCGTGTACGGCGACGCGGACGACGTGCCCATGCACGAGTCCCGCCGGACCGCGCCGCATTCGCCCTACGGGGTGACGAAGCTCGCCGCCGAGAACCTCTGCGAGCTGTACCGGCGCAACTTCGGCCTGCCCACGGTCTCGCTCCGGTACTTCACGGTGTACGGCCCCGGGCAGCGGCCCGACATGGCGTTCCACCGGTTCATCGCCGCCGTGCTGAAGGGCGAGACGGTCCGCGTGCACGGCGACGGCGAGCAGACGCGCGATTTCACGTACGTGAGCGACGTCGTGCAGGCCAACGTCGAGGCGATGGAGGGCGGCGCGGTCGGCGTGTTCAACATCGGCGGCGGCTCGCGGGTGAGCCTGAACGAGGCGCTCCGGCTGCTCGGGGAGCTCGCCGGGCCGGTGCGCGTGGAGCGGGGCGAGCCGCAGGCCGGCGACGTCCGGCACACCTGGGCCGACACGGCGGCGGCGCGGGCGGCGCTCCGCTATGTGCCCCGGGTGCCCCTGCGCGAGGGGCTCGCCGCCCAGGTGGCGTGGCAGTCGAGGCGGCTCGGGCCCGCCCGATAGCGCGGCGGGGCCCCGCGTTACCGGCCGGGGGGTGCCCGCGGCCCGAGGGCCCCGCGTCTCCGCGCCGCTCAGGAGCCGGGCGCTCCTCCGCGGGGGGCGGGAGCGACGCCGCCGGGGGCGAGGTCGACGCCGCCGGGCACGAAGTCGACGATGCGCGTCGCTGGCGCGCGCGCGGCCAGGATCTCGCCCGCGAGGTCGATCCACTGCGCGCAGCGATCGAGGACGACGCTGTCGGACGAGATCACGCCCGCCGCCCCGACGAGCAGGCGGTCGGGATCGGGGACGAGCGCCGCCTCGAGGGCGAAGGGGGCGGCGGCGAGGCGCTCGAGGATCCGCGCGCGCAGCTTGCCCGAGCTGGGGACGGCGGCGTCGAGGAGAAAGCGCGCGCGCGCCGCGCCGGCGCCGGACAGCGCGGCGCCGAGGCGATCGATGGCCGCGTCGGTCTGCGCGATCGGCGCGTAGCTGCCGCGGAGGCCCGCGAGATCGCGGAGCGCCCCCTCCGGGCCGCGCAGGAGCAGGCCGCCCGAGAGGGCCACCTCCAGGGTGATGATCAGGTTGAAGCCGTCGATGCTCGCCTCCGCGCCCCGGAGCGACGACGCGGGCGCGCGGCGCGCGAGGCGCGAGGCGCGTTGCGCGTCCGAGCAGGCGGACCGTTGCAGCGCGAGGCGCTGGCGGGCGGCGAGCTGGTGGTGGTCGCCGACGGTCCGGATCGCGGTGCGCAGCGGATAGCCGCGGCCGAGGAGCCACGTCACCTCCTCGAACGCGGCGCGCAGCTTCGCGACGGCCTCGGGGCCGAAGAGCCGCGGGTCGTCGGGGTGGCCGCCGCGCGGCACCGGCTCGCCGGCCTTCTCGCCGGCGGGTGGGTCGTATCGTTCGTCCGAGTCCGTCACTGGCCTTCGATGCTCGGTGGAGGACCGACACTGCTGCAAGCGTTACGCCGGAAGGCGCGGAATTGAGGAGGATCTGCTGCGTCGGGCTGCCGTCTGCGACCTTTGGAGGACATCCAGACTTTAGGTCCGGTACGGATTGGACTCTGATCAGCAGATCATCGGCTTCTCCGCCGGCGCCTCGTCACGCCACGCACCCATGGGGGTGGCCGTGTTGCAAGCGCCTGACAGCCCGCCGACCCGCGTCGCCGCGGCAGGCAGAACGTAGCGCTCGATCACGGCGCGTGTCGATCCACTTCGGCCAGGGATCCCGCAATTTGCGCGGTGCACACCGTTACGGCGAACGACATCTTTTTCTCATTCTGGGTCGCTCCGCGGTTGCCGCCCATCCCGTCACGCTCACGCGCCTCCGAGGCGCGCCAGGACGCAGGTCACGTTGTCCGGCCCGCCATGCTCGTTCGCGAGGTCGATCAGCAGGCTCGCCGCGAGGCTCAGCTCCTGGTGCGCCTCCAGGACCCCTGCGATCCGCTCCTCGGGCACCGGGCCCCAGAGTCCATCCGAGCACAGCAGGAAGATGTCGCCCGGCGCCGTCGCCTCCACGCGTGACTCGATTGCCACGCTCTCGTCGCACCCGAGCGCCCGCGTCACGGCGCTCGCTCTGTCGCTCAGCGCCTCGAGCGCGGCCAGGGCGCCGTCGCCGTCCCGGAGCAGCTCCTCTCGCAGCGTGTGGTCCCGTGTCAGCCGCTCCAGCTTTCCGCCGCGCATGCGGTACACGCGCGAGTCGCCCACGTGTGCGATGTACGCCATCCCCGGCCCGAGCAGCACACCCGCGAAGGTCGTGGCCATGCCGCGGTTCGCCTCCTGGTGCAGGCTCGCCTCGTAGATCGCCCGGTTGGCGCGCCGCACGCTGAGCACGAGCCGCACCTCGTCGCGGTCGTGCGGCCGCGGCGCGCCGTAGGGCCAGGTGTCCTCCAGGTCCCCGTCCTCCTCGAAGCAGCTCTTCACCACCTCGATCGCCATGCGTGACGCCACCTCTCCCGCCGCGTTGCCTCCCAGGCCATCGGCCACCATGAACAGCCCGAGGCACGGCAGCGCCGCGAAGCTGTCCTCGTTGTGGCTCCGTCGCCGCCCCACGTCCGACTGCGCTGCCGCCTCGATGGCGAGCCGTGGATACACGATCGTCCTCCTCGCGCGCTCGCCGGCGGGGCGAGCCGCGTCAAGGCGCGCCGCGCAGGGCGGCGCGCGTTCCTCTGGATGGGCTCCGGCCGCGCCGAGGGCGGCCGGGGCTATGTCGCCATGTCGCTCCCTCGCACCGCATCGCGGCGCGGCTGCGGCGGAGCGTGAGCCGCGACGCGCCGCTCACGCGCTCACCTCAGAACGCCTGCACCTCGGCCTTCACGCCGGCCGCGCCCTCGCCCTTCGCATCCGCGCCCACGCCGCCGTCGCCCGCCTCGCCCAGCTCGATCGTCGCTCCCTGCGTCGGCGGCATCGCGCCCTTGTACGCGATCCCGATCGCGTGCCCGCCGCGGCCGCCGCCTCCGGGACCGCCCGCGCCTCCCTTGCCGCCCGGGCCGCCAGCGCACCCGGCATGCAGCCCCGTCGCGCCTTCGGGCTTCGTGCCGCCGGGACCACCGGCTCCTCCTTCGCCGCCTTCCTGCCCGGCGCCTCCCTTGCCTCCGGCTCCGCCTCGGCCCGTCTTCAGCGTCACCCCCTCGAAGCTGAGCGTCGCGTTCACGCTGATCAGCGCGATGCTCGCGCCTCCGGCTCCGCCGCCCCGGCCACCAGCTCCGCCGCAGCCACCGGCTCCGCCGGAGCCGCCGCTCGCGCCGCCGGCCGACTCCGCCAGAATGCACTTGCCTTCGCCCGCGCCGCCCTTCGCGCCCCCGCCGCCGCCGCCGCCTTGCGCCGTGCTGCCCTTCGTGCCCTCGCGGCCCGCCACCCCGACGTAGCCGCTCGCGCTGATCTCGCCGAGGCCCGTTGCGCCTGTGCCAGGAACACCCGCGGCGCCTTCGTCACCAGCCGTCCCGTCGGCGCACACACCTGCACCTTCGCCTTTGCCTCCGTTCATCAAGTCCTCCGGGGTGCCCGGAGCACCGGGGCCGCCGCTGTCCGCTGCCCCAACACCACCCAAGCCGCCGCGCGAGTCGTCGCTCGGATCGTCCGGCGTGCCGCAGTCGTTCTTGACCGACAGCCCGCCCAGCGATGCAGCAGCCGAGCACGCCTCGCCGCCACTGTTCCCCTCGGCTCCACCCATCGCGCTCGTCTCGTACGCCGCTCCCTCCGCCCCCGCCGCCGCATCCCCCGCTTCCAGCACGCACCGCGCGAGCTCCACGCTCACCTCTTCCGCCACCGCCGCGATCGACGACGCTCCCGCGAGCGTCACGTCGCCCGCTTCGATCCCGCGCGCCTGCACGTGCACGTCCTCCACCCGCACGTTCACCTCGCCTCCGCCTCCCCGCACCACCAGCGGGATCTCTCCCGCCCCCGCCGTCAGCGTCGTCTTCCTCTGCTCCCCCGCCCAGCCCCACCCGCGTGCGCAGTCCAGCCCCCCGTAGATGGTCACGCTCCCCGCGACCTCCACCGCCTCCTCGAACCTCTCCGCGCACGCGTACACCCGCCGCTTCCCCTTCTCCGCGCGCGCCAACGCCGCCGACAGCGTCTTCACAGGCGCCTCCTTCGTCGCGGGGTTCCCGTCGCTCCCGGACGACGACACGAACACCCCGCACGCATCGTCCACTGCGCCCGCGCCGGCGTTCTCGCTCGGCACGCAGTCCGCAGGGGTCACGTCATCGCTACCACGACCACGGTAATGCTCGCAGGTGAGCATGAACTCGCAGTCGTCGGTGTAGTTGACCCAGCACGCCGTCGTCATCCAAGCGCCTCCGACCAGGATGCCCACGAACAAGCACCTCAGCGTTCGCTGCACGGCACTTTGCATCATTCTCCTCACCACGCCTCTCCCTCTTCTCCTCACCACGAGCCCACCACGGCGATGCTTGCACCACCCGCATCCAGCCCAGGCCCAACCTCCAGGGAGACCGCGCGCGCTGGTCGTCCTCCGGGCCAGATGACGTACGTCAATGCAGCTATCGCCAGCGCGCCCGAGGTCACGTAGGCAACGCGCGCCGCATTCGCGTGGACGTCGGCGCGCGCCGCTGTCCTTTGAAGCTCTCTGCACGCCAAGGCGTGCTCGACCGGGGCGTCGATGCACGCACCGCCGGCTTGCCAGAGCGCTGACCGCTGCGCGCGCATGTCCGCGCTCGCCTTGTTCGACGCCACCGTGAAGCCCATCGCTACCCCAAGCCCCACGGCGCTCGCCGCGCTCAGCGCGATCGCCGGCACCCAGCTCCGCGGTTCCTTCGCCGTCGCCCCCGCCGCAGGTGCCTTCGTCTTCGCCTCCCCGAGCATCGGCGCGCCCGCCGTCCCCGGCCGCGTCGCCGTCTTCGGCTTCAGCTCCGTCGCGATCTCCTCGCGCGAGCCCGCCACCGCGGCCACGTGGACCACCGCCTCTTCGTACCCCGCGCGCCGGATCACCAGCACGTGTTGCCCGGGCTCCACGTAGAGCTCGTGCTCCACCTCCTCGGCCGGCACGCGCTGGCCGTTCACGAGCACCTCCGCGTCCGCCACGTTCGTCACCCGCACCCGCAGCGTCCCCACCTGCGCCTTCGCCTCCGCCAGCAGCGCCTGCATCCGCGCAAGCCGCTCTGGCTCGATCTCCGGCCCCACCGTGCGCACGCCGAACGCCAGGTACTTCGCGGCCGACGCAGGCTTCTGCAGCAGCAGCTGGACCTGCCCGAGGTTCGTCGCGATGTCGTACGACTTCATCCGCGCCCACGCCCGCAGGTAGAAGAACTCCGCTTCCTCCAGCCGATCCGCCACCTGCGCCTTCCGGCCTTCCTCGAAGTCCCGCACCGCGCGATCGCGCTCGCTCTCCGCGCTCCCTCCCGACCACGGCCGCTCCTCTCCGCGGACGCTCGTCGTCGCTGTCGCGCTCCCGAGCAACAACGACATCGCCAGCCACCCCGCGTGCAGCTCTCGTCTCACGGTCGCTCCCTCGTCCTCGCAACGTCCGCCATCCACGTGCTCGTTCCTCGCTCGCTCAGCGCGCCCGCGCTCCCGCCGCGCGCGCACACGTCCGCCGTTCGTCGCGCCGGCTCCGGCGCGACGCCTCGCTCTTCGTCCTCGTCGCCCCGCTCGACGCGGCGGCTGCGGTTGCTGCGGCGGAGCGTGAGCCGCGACGCGCCGCTCACGCGCTCACCTCAGAACGCCTGCACCTCGGCCTTCACGCCGGCCGCGCCCTCGCCCTTCGCATCCGCGCCCACGCCGCCGTCGCCCGCCTCGCCCACCTCGATCGTCGCTCCCTGCGTCGGCGGCATCGCGCCCTTGTACGCGATCCCGATCGCGTGCCCGCCGCGGCCGCCGCCTCCGGATCCACCAGCTCCGCCCTTGCCGCCCGGGCCGCCAGCGCACCCGGCGTGCAGCTCCGTCGCGCCTTCGGGCTTCGTGCCGCCGGGACCACCGGCTCCTCCTTCGCCGCCTTCCTGCCCGGCGCCTCCCTTTCCTCCGGCGCCGCCTTGGCCCGTCTTCAGCGTCACGTCCTCGAAGTTGAGCATCGCGTTCAGGCTGAGCAGCGCGATGCTCGCGCCTCCGGCTCCGCCGCCCCGGCCGCCGGCTCCGCCGCAACCGCCGGCTCCGCCGGAGCCGCCGCTCGCGCCGCCGGCCGACTCCGCCAGCATGCACTTGTCAGCGCCCGCGCCGCCCTTCGAGCCCCCGCCGCCGCCGCCACCTTGCGCTGTGCTGCCCTTCATGCCCTCGCGGCCCGCCACCCCGACGTAGCCGCTCGCGCCGATCGCGCCGAGGCCCGTTGCGCCGGCTCCAGGTTCACCCGCGGCGCCTTCCTTACCAGCGGTCCCGTCGGTGCACGCCGCTGCACTTTCGCCTTTGCCTCCGTTCATCAAGTCTTCCGGGGTGCCCGGAGCACCGGGGCCGCCGATGTCGGGTCCGCCGTTGCCGCCATAGCCGCCGAACGAGTCGTCGCTCGGATCGTCCGGCGTGCCGCAGTCGTTCTTCACGCCGCCCGTCACCACGATCTCCGCCGAGCACGCCTCGCCGCCGCTGTTCCCCTCGGCTCCACCCATCGCGCTCGTCTCGTACGCCGCTCCCTCCGCCCCCGCCGCCGCATCCCCCGCTTCCAGCACGCACCGCGCGAGCTCCACGCTCACCTCTTCCGCCACCGCCGCGATCGACGACGCTCCCGCGAGCGTCACGTCGCCCGCTTCGATCCCGCGCGCCTGCACGTGCACGTCCTCCACGCGCACGTTCACCTCGCCCCCGCCTCCCTGCATCACCAGCGGGATCTCTCCCGCCTCCGCCGTCAGCGTCGTCTTCCTCTGCTCCCCCACCCAGCCCCACCCGCGCGCGCAGTCCAGCCCCCCGTAGATGGTCACGCTCCCCGCGACCTCCACCGCCTCCTCGAACCTCTCCGCGCACGCGTACACCCGCCGCTTCCCCTTCTCCGCGCGCGCCAGCGCCGCCGACAGCGTCTTCACCGGCGCGTCCTTCGTCCCCTCGCTCGCGTCGTCGCCGCCCACCGACACGAACACCCCGCACGTGTCGGCCACCGCGCTCGCGTTCTCGCTCGGCACGCAGTCCGCGGGTGTCTCCGAATCGTTCCACAGCCCGCGATGGTGCTCGCAGGTCATGGTGAATTCACAGTCCTCGGTCGTGTTGGGCCATGCGACATCGCAACCGCAAAAGCTCACTGCGAGCGCCAAGATTCCATGCATCGAGCGCCTTCTTCGCATTGTCATCGCAGCCTCTCGCGAGCGTTTCACCAGGCACCTCGCACGACGATCCCAGCGCGGCCCGGACTCAGCTCGGGCGATGCGCGCATCCCGCGGGACGTCGCAGTCCGTGCACGCGGCCAGAGTGCGTAGGTCACCGCACCGATCGCGAGGGCACCGGAGGCCACATACGCCACAGTCGCCGCACGCGTGCGCGTTTCGTGGCGCGACGCGCTGTCGCGAAGGCCCGAGCACAGATAGCTGTATTCGCTGGGAACACCCACGCAACCGCCTCCAGCCTCGCGCAGCATCGCGTGCTGTCTGTCTCCCTCCGCGCTCGCCTTGTTCGCCGCCACCGTGAACCCTCCCGCCACCCCGAGCGCCACCATGCTTGCCGCCCCCAGCGCCAACGCCGGCACCCAGCTCCGCGGCTCCTCCGCCCTCGCCCCCGCCGCCGGCGCCTTCGTCGTCACCTCCCCCATCGCCGCCGCGCTCGCTGCGGCTCCCGGAGCCGCAGCGCCCGCGCCCTTCCCCGTCGCCTCCGTCTTCTCCGCCTTCGGCCTCAGCTCCCGCTCGACCGTCTCCGTGATCAGCGGCGCCGCTATCACGTGCAGCACCTCCTCCTCGTACCCTGCCCGCCGGATCGCCAGCACGTGCATCCCAGGCTCCAGGTAGATCTCGTGCTTCGCCTCCTCGTCCGGCACCCGCTCGCCGTCCACGAACACCTCCGCGTCAGGCACGTTCTTCACCCGCACACGCACCGTCCCCACCTGCGCCTTCGCCTCCACCAGCAGCGCCTCCATCCGCGAAAGCCGCTCCGGCTCGATCTCCGGGCCCACCGTGCGCACGCCGAACGCCAGGTACCTCGCGGCCGACGCGGGCTTCTGCAGCTGCAGCTGCACCTGCCCGAGGTTCGTCGCGATGTCGTAGGACTTCATCCTCCTCCACGCCCGCAGGTAGAAGAACTCCGCTTCCTCCAGCCGGCCCGCCACCTGCGCTTTCCGGCCTTCCTCGAAGTCCCGCACCGCGCGGTCTCGCTCGCTCTCTGCGCTCGGCACGGGCTTCACCCGCTCCTCTCCGCGGACGCTCGTCGTTGCCGCCGTGCTCCCGAGCAGCAACGACATCGCCAGCCACCCCGCGTGCAGCTCTCGTCTCACGGTCGCTCCCTCGTCCTCGCAACGTCCGCCATCCACCTGCTCGCTCCTCGCGCTTCCGCCGCACTTGCGCTCCCGCCGCGCGGGCACACGCCCGCCGCTCGTCGCGCCGGCTCCGGTGCGCCGCCTCGCCCATCGTCTTCTTCGCCGCCGTGGTCGCGCTGCTGCTGCGGCTGCTCCGTCGCAGCCGCAGCGCCGCGCACGACCTCACCTCAGAACGCCTGCACCTCGGCCTTCACGCCGGCCGCGCCTTCGCCCTTCGCATCCGCGCCCACGCCGCCGTCGCCCGCCTCGCCCAGCTCGATCGTCGCTCCCTGCGTCGGCGGCATCGCGCCCTTGTACGCGATCCCGATCGCGTGCCCGCCGCGACCGCCGCCTCCGGGACCGCCCACGCCTCCCTTGCCTCCGGCTCCTCCGGCGCACGCGTCCTTCAACGCCGTCGCGCCCTCGGGCTTCTTGCCGCCGGGGCCGCCCGCTCCTCCTTCGCCGCCTTCCTGGCCAGCGCCTCCCTTGCCTCCGGCTCCGCCTCGCCCCGTCTTCAGCGTCACCTCCTCGAAGCTCACCGTCGCGTTCAGGCTGAGCAGCGCGATGCTCGCTCCGCCTGCGCCGCCGCCCCGGCCACCCGCTCCGCCGCAGCCGCCGGCTCCGCCGGAGCCGCCGCTCGCGCCGCCGGCCGACTCCGCCAGCATGCACTTGTCAGCGCCCGCGCCGCCCTTCGCGCCCCCGCCGCCGCCGCCGCCTTGCGCCGTGCTGCCCTTCGTGCCCTCGCGGCCCGCCACCCCGACGTAGCCGCTCGCGCCGATCGCGCCGAGGCCCGTTGCGCCGGCTCCAGGTTCACCCGCGGCGCCTTCCTTACCAGCGGTCCCGTCGGTGCACGCCGCTGCACTTTCGCCTTTGCCTCCGTTCATCAAGTCTTCCGGGGTGCCCGGAGCACCGGGGACGCCGGTGTCCGCTTCGCCGTTTCCGCCCGAGCCGCCGCGCGAATCGTCGCTCGGATCGTCCGGCGTGCCGCAGTCGTTCTTCACGCCGCCCGTCACCACGATCTCCGCCGAGCACGCCTCGCCGCCGCTGTTCCCCTCGGCTCCCCCCATCGCGCTCGTCTCGTACGCCGCTCCCTCCGCTCCCGCAGCCGCTTCCCCCGCTTCCAGCACGCACCGCGCGAGCTCCACGCTCACCTCTTCCGCCACCGCCGCGATCGACGACGCTCCCGCGAGCGTCACGTCGCCCGCTTCGATCCCGCGCGCCTGCACGTGCACGTCTTCCACGCGCACGTTCACCTCGCCCCCGCCTCCCCGCATCACCAGCGGGATCTCTCCCGCCCCCGCCGTCAGCGTCGTCTTCCTCTGCTCCCCCACCCAGCCCCACCCACTCGCGCAGTCCAGCCCGCCGTAGATGGTCACGCTCCCCGCGACCTCCACCGCTTCGTCGAACCTCTCCGCGCACGCGTACACCCGCCGCTTCCCCTTCTCCGCGCGCGCCAGCGCCGCGCCCAGCGTCTTCAACGGCGCCTCCTTTGTCGCCGCGTTCCCGTCGCTCCCCGACGACGACACGAACACGCCGCACGCGTCGTCCACCGCGTCGGCGTTCTCGCTCGGCACGCAGTCCGCTGGCGTCGTATCAATGTCCTGGACCATGTACTGGCACGTCAGCATCAGCTCACAGTCATCGGTCCACTGGGTCCAGAAGTCGCGGCAGCTCGCGCCACCGAGAACAAGCGCCGCTGTCACCATCGTCCAGTGTCTCGTGTGCATCCTCATCGCGCGCTCTCCCTCGCGAGCCTTCACCAGATCCCCTGGACACTGACGACGCCACCGCCCGAGCGCACCTCAGCGGATACGCGCACGCTCGACGAGGTCGTGGTACTTCGAGGCCAGAGCGCGTAAGCCACAGCGCCAACAGCCAGCACCCCCGACGCGAGGTATGCGACTCGCGCGATGTCGCCCAGCTTCTCCCCATGCGACACCGTCTGCTCCAGCGCCGCGCACGACTCACTGAATGCGCTGGGCGTCCTGATGCATCGCCCCCCCTCCGCTCGAATCACGTCGCTCTGTGCCTGCGCTTCGTTGTGCTCCGCGTTCGACGCCACCGTGAAGCCCCCCGCCACCCCGAGCGCCACCACGCTCGCCGCCCCCAGCGCCAACGCCGGCACCCAGCTCCGCGGCTCCTCCACCCGCGCCCCCGCAGCCGGCGCGTTCGCCTTCGCGTCCCCTTGCACCGGCGCGCCGGCTGCTCCCGGCCTCGTCGCACCTGCTTCCGTCGCCCCCAGGCCCGCCTCGAGCTTCTCCGTCTTCGGCTTCAGCTCCCGCTCGACCGTCTCCGTAATCAGCGGCGCCGCCAGCACCCGCAGCACCTCCTCCTCGTACCCCGCCCGCCGGATCGCCAGCACGTGCTCCCCGGGCTCCAGGTAGATCTCGTGCTTCGCCTCCTCGTCCGGCACACGCTCGCCGTCCACGAGCACCTCCGCGTCCGCCACGTTCTTCACCCGCACCCGCACCGTCCCCACCTGCGCCTTCGCCTCCTCGAGGAAGTGCCGCATCCGCGCGATCTGCTCCGGCTTCGCCGACGGCGGCGCCGTCCTCAGCGCGAACCCGAGGAACGTCGCCGCCGACCGCGGCTTCTTCAGCTGCAGCTGCACCTCACCGAGGTTCGCCGCGATGTCGAACGACCGCACCAGCGCCCACGCCTTCAGGTACAAGAGCTCCGCGTCCGACCACCGCTTCTGCTTGAACGCCTCGTTCCCCTGCCGGTAGAGCTGCGTCGCGCGGGCGATGTCGCCGCGCGCTTCGTCCTCCCCGGCCGCCGCCGCTGCGCCCGGCGGCGGGGCCTGCGCGAGCGCCGCCGCCGGCGCGAAGGCGCACAGCGCGCAGAGCGCCGCACCTGTCAAGTGCATCGTCAGCTTCTTCATCGCGTCTTCCATCGTCGATCCATCCCGGCGGCTCAATCGAAGTTCGGCGTGTCGTAGGGGCTCGTCGCCCGCGGCGCGTCCGGCCCCTCACGCGCCGGCGCCGCGGATCCGCTCGCGCCCGGCGCGCGCCGCGCGGCGGCCGGCGCGCCGGACCTGCTCTGCTGCGCGGTCATCGCCGCCGGCGGCGGCTGCGACCGCGGCGCCGGCCGCGCGGCGACGGCAGCTCCACCCGGCGCCGCGCTCGCGACCGGCGCCGTCCCGCTCGCGACCGGCGCGGCCCCGCTCGCGACCGGCGCCGTCCCGCTCGCGACCGGCGCCGTCCCGCTCGCGACCGGCGCCGTCCCGCTCGCGACCGGCGCCGTCCCGCTCGCGACCGGCGCAGCCGGCGTCCCCGCCGCGCTCGCCCCCGGCGCCCTCGCGCTCTCCGCAGCCGTCCCCCCCGCCCGCCGGACCTCCGCCGTCGCGCCCGGCACCGCTCCGCCCCCGCTGCGGGGCACCTCGCTCGCGCCGTCGCGCGCTCCCCTCCCGGATCGCGCCACCGCCACCCCGATGGCCAGCAGCACGCCCATCGCCAGCACCCACGCCGCGCGCTGCCGGCCCGCCCGGCGCGCCGTGCGCCGCGCGGCCGCGACCTCCGCGAGCCGCGACGTGCGGCCTGCCGCCCCCGCGCTCGCCGCCGTCGCGCCGCTCGTGGCCGCCCCGCTGCCGCCCTCTCCTCCACGCGGCCCGCCGCCCTCTCCTCCACGCGGCCCGCCGCCCTCTGCTCCGCGCGGCCCGCCGCCCTCTCCTCCTGCACGCGGCCCACCGCCCTCTGCTCCGCGCGGCCCGCCGCCCGCCTCCGCTCCGCGCGGCTCGCCGCCCTCCCCTTCCCCACCTCGCCCACCGCGCCCCTCGTGCCACTGCGCCAGCAGCTCGCTGTCGATCACGATCGGCTGCCGCTTCGTCACCGGCAGCCCCTCCGGCGTCGTCACGCCCGGCGCCCCGACATCGGCGAGCGGCGCGCGCTGCTCCGGGTTGCGCGGACCGCTCCCACGCCGCGCCTCCGCCCGCGGCGGCGGCACGCGCCGCGGGTCCTCCACGTGCACCCGCTCCATCTCCACGGTCGGCTGCAGCGGCCTCGGCGCGACCTCGCCCACCACGTAGGCCTTCGCCGCGGCCTCGCCTTGGCTCTGGATCGCCCGGGGCGCGCCCGGCGCTTCGCGTTCCTCTCTCGCCATCGCCTCTCTCCCTGCACCCGGCGCGGCCTACCGCCCGCGCCGCCCGGGCCCCCGCTCCCCCGCGCCTCGCTCGGGCCCCCGCTCCCCCGCGCCTCGCCCACCCGGCGCACCGCCCTCACCCACGTCGAGCACCCCGCGCAGCACCGGCCCGAGCCCCGGCTCGTCCCGCGGCGGCGGCACCGACCTCACCCCCCGCCGCACCAGCGCCTTGCGCAGCTTCTCCCGGCCCCGCTCCAGCCGCCGCCGCACCGTGATGTACGCCACCCCGAGCAACGCCGCCGCCTCGTGCATGTCCATCTCGTCCACGAACACCGCCCCGAGCACGCGCCGCTCGTCCTCGGGCAGCTCCCCGAGCGCCTCGCCGAGCGCCCGCATCGCCGCCGCGTGCTCCGCCCGCTCCTCCGCATCCTCCGCCGGCGCGGACTCCGGCGCCGACCGCTGCGCCACCGCCACCCCCGCGACGAACCCCGCCACCGCCAGCTCGTCGCTGAACGCCTGCAGCTTCGCCTGGATCTCCTCCGGCCCGTCCCGCAGCACGTCGAACCTGCCCTGGTGCTGCTCCGACACCCGCGCCATCGCGCGCCGCATCGCCACGTCCCGCCGCCGCGCCGTCGTCTCCGCGCGCACCAGGTCGAGCATGCTGCCGTCGATCCGCGCGCTCACGTAGCTCTCGAACGACGCGTCCTGCTCCTCGTCGTACCGCCGCACCGCCTCCACCACGGCCACGCCGCCCGCCGCGGCGAGCTGCTCCCGGTCGACCAGCCCCGCGTACCGCCGCGCGTGCCACCGCGCGCGCGCCTCGACCTTCGGCAGCGCCCGCTCGACCAGCGCCCTCTGCTTCGGCGTCAAGAGCGGCAGCACCTCCGCCGGCCTGTCCTCGCCGCTCATGCGCCCTCCCTGCCGCCGCCCGCGCCGCCCCCCTCGCGGCCGCGGCCGCGCCCGTCCAGCGGCGCGCCCTCCCGCGTCACCTCCCCGCTCGACGCGGGCGCCGGCCGCGCGATGAGCTGCCGCAGCAGCGCCGCCGAGTACGGGTTCTTCACCAGCTCGTCCTCGATCGCCTCGCGCATCTGCGCCAGCATCGCCGGCGGCACGAGCCCGCGGTACGGCGCGAGGCTCCGCTCGACTGTCTCCGCCACCACGCGCGCCGCGCGCAGCCGCGCTTCCTCGCCCGACTCGTCCGATGCGTCCCGTTCGTTCTGCGACATCCGCGGTTCCTCTCTGCGCTGCGCGCTCCAGATCTCCGTCCTCCGCGCGCCCCTAGAAGATCGGCGACTCACCGAACGGCGGGGGCTTCCTCCGCGTCGGCGCGGCCGGCGCCGCAGGCCGGCGCGGTCCCGGCGCTCCCGGCGCCGTCGTCGCGCGCGGCGAGGACGCCGGCGCTGCGGCACCTCCACGGCCGGCGGCCGCGGCACCTCCACGGCCGGCCGTCGCGGGCGCCGCCGCGGCACCTCCACGGCCGGCCGCGTCCGGCGCCACGGCCACCGCGCCCGCGTCCGGCGCCTCGATCGCGCCCGCGCCCTCGGCCACACGCGCGCCCGCTCTCGCCGCCGCCGCCGACAGGAGCGGCGCCGCCTCCTGCGCGGCCGCCGGACCTCCCTGCGCCGCCTCCGACACGAGCGGCGCCGCCGCCGGACCTCCCTGCGCCGCCTCCGACACGAGCGGCGCCGCCGCCGGGCCTCCCTGCGCCGCCTCCGGCAGCGCGAGCCAGCGCACGGTGAGCGCGCTCGCCGCCGAGGACGCCAGCACCAGCGCCACCAGCGTCCACGGCGTCACCCGCACCTCGCGCCCGCCGCGCGCCCCGCCTTCCCGCTCGCCGGCCGCGCCCGCCACGCCCGCCGCGCCCGCCGCGCCCTCGGCCGCCTCGCCGAGTTGCCGGAGCATCGGGCTCGTCGTCCGCACCGCCGCCGGCCGCGACGGCGGCCGGGATCCCGGCGCGCGCTCCACCACCGGCATGATCTCGGTCCCCCGCGCCGTCTTCGCGGCCCCGCCCGGCGAGCTCCCGCCCGGCGCGCTCCCGCCCGGCGCGCTCCCGCCCGGCGCGCTCCCGAACGCCGCCCGCCCGCCGCCCGCCGCCGCGATGGCCGCCGCATCGACCGGCATCGTGCCGCCGGGCCCGATCAGCGGGACCGGCGGCGCCACCACCACCTTGGCCGACGGCTCCCGCCGCGGCACCTCCAGCGTCGGCCCCGTCGACGGCGGCCGGTAGACGGCGCGCGACCTCGACCGGCCCGGGATCGGCGGCTCCCCGGGCGGCACCACGAGCGAGATCCGCCCCTCGGCCTCGTCCCTCTCCAGCCGGTTGCGCAGCGCGATGATCGCCTGCGCCATCTCCGCCATCGTCAGGTACCGCTCCGACGGCTCCTTCGCCGTCGAGCGCCGGATCACCTCGTCCACGTACGCCGGCAGCCCCGCCGCCTCCGACAGCGGCGCCGGATCCATGAAGAACTGCCATTTCGCGAGCAGCGTCCGGTCGTGGAACGCGTCCTGGAACGGGTGGCGGCCGGCGATCGTCTCCCAGAGCACCAGCCCCAGCGAGTAGATGTCGAACCGCGCGTCCGCGTCGGCCCCTTCGAGGTTCTCCGGCGACATGTACGCGCACGTCCCGAGCCGCACGTTGCGCTGGGTCGTCCGCATCTCGTACGGGATCACCTTCGCGATCGAGAAATCGACGACCTTCACCGAGCCGTCCGCGGTAAAGGCGATGTTGTCCGGCTTGACGTCGCGGTGGATGATCTGGTTCTCGTGCGCCGCGTCGAGCCCCCACGCGACCTCGAGCGCCACGTGCAGCGCGAAGAGCGGCGACAGCCGCCCCTGCCGCTCCAGGGTCGTCGTCAGCGTCGGCCCGTCGAGGAACTCCATCAGCATCCACGCCGTCCCGTCGGCCTCGCAGCCGATGTCGAAGACCTCGACGACGTTCGCGTGCTGGATACCGAACGTCCCGTGGGCCTCGGCCAGGCTCCGCTCCGCCTTCCTCGCGTCCATCCGGTCGCGCAGGTGCATGATCTTGAGCGCGTGCCGCGCCCCGGTGATCTTGTGGCGGACCTCGTACACCTCGCCGGAGTACCCGGCGCCGACGAAGCGCACGATCTCCACCTGGTGGAAGACCTGACCCGGCTCGAACACCTGCCGCTCGATGGGCTCTCCGGCGTCGCTCACGGCGCTGTCACGCTCCTTCCCTGGGGCGACGCTACTCCATGGCAGCGGGGAAGAGATCTCCATCGTGGCGGGCAGCCCTGCGGCCGGCAGCACCTCGGTGATGGGCAGCCCCTCGGTGATGAGCAGCGCCGCCGTGACGTCCGCCGGTCCATCGGCGGGCGGGGCGGCCGGCGCGGGCAGCCCCGCCCTGATGGCCGCCGGTTCAGCGGTGTCGGTGGATCGATTCGCGTCGTCCATGCGCAAGCGCCTCGCCGGCGCGCCGCTCTGGAGGCGCCGCCGGCGACGTCCATGTCGAGCCGGCGCCGCCGGAGTGCTCACCCGATCTGCAGGACGCCCATCGAGATGCGCGCAACGCCCGGCGAGGCCGCTCCCGGGCGCGCCCGTGCTCCTCTCGGCGATGGAGCGAGAGCACGAGTCCGACGACGAGACGGGAACAAAGCGCTTGCGAAGGCGCCCGCGCATCTCATTAGATGTGGGCTTTCGACGGGGGAGGGAGAGGAAAGAACCATGGCATCCTATGGATACAGCTTCGTCACGGACAAGGCGTTCAGCGCGTTCGCGCGCGATCTCGAGCAAGGCGCGTGGAAGAGCGTCTCGATCGCCAAGTACGATGTTCCGAACCGCGTCCCGACGGCGCTCCTGCTCGAAGCGCCGAAGCCGGTAGTCTGGAAGGCGCGCGCGCTCTGGAGCATCGCGGCGCTCGACGAGGCGCTCGGGGTCGCCTCGGCCGCGGCGCTCGCCGAGCTCGACACGGAGTGGGACGCTGCGCAGCGGGCGCTGCACCTGTTCCTGGCCTCGGCGGCCGAGAGCAAGGATCCGGCGCAGCGCGACGCGGCGGTGCGGCTCCGCGGCGCCCTGCTCGCGGGGGCGGGCACCGAGCAGACCCAGTACGCGTATGACGCCGAGGTCGACTATGGCTGGCACCAGGTCGCGGTCGCGGGCAAGGCGCCGCTCGCCGCCGACGTGAAGAAGGTCGGCGCCGGCGCGCACCTCAGGCGCGTCGAGGAGGCGACCGACGCGCTCGCCAAGGGGCTCGGCCGCAGCGCCGGCCAGAAGCGCGCGGTCGCGCGGTCGAAGCGCATCCGGGAGGCGGTGGCCGCGTGCACGCGGGCGTTCAACGGCATCCACGACGACATCGGCTGGCTCATCGAGCACACGCCGAGCGGCAAGCACCGAGAGCTCCTCGAGGCGCTCCACGCGCCGTTCCTCGCCTTGCTCGAGCGCAGCCCGCAGCGCGGCGCGGCGGCGGTAGCGCCGGAGGAGGAGGACGTCGTGGAAGAGGGCGCCGACGAGCCGGAGGCGCCGGAGAGCACGTCCGGCTGACCGCCTGCCCGGGGGGCGCCGGGCGGCCTGGCGAGCGTTCCATCGCCGGCCGGCCCCGCGCGCAACCTGTTCCGGCGCCGGTCGCCTCCCTGAGGGCTGGCGCCGGAGGTCTCGCCAGCCCACGCTCTTGCCAGGATCACCTGCGCTTCGGGAGCTGCACCACCAGGTGGTCGGTGCGCCACGCCTCGCCTCCCGGATCGATCTGCCGGACCCGCCAACGGCCCACCAGATCCAGCGGCGTCGAGAGTCGCTCGACGTCGCGGCCCGCGAGGCACGTCCGCTCGTACGCCTCCCGCCAGCCGGCCGCGTCGCGCGTCCCCAGCATCACGGCGATGCCGTGGCGGGTATCCGGGACACGATAGTCGTCGATCTGCTTCTGGATCCCCGCATTGCGAGCAGCGTCGCGCCAGATCTTGGTCTCGATCACGGCATGGCCGTCGATGTCCGGCCGGGTCAGGCGTACCTTGATGTCGGTGAAACCCGCCACCTGGATGGCCTCGCGGTCCGTCTCCCATCCCAGAAGACGCAGCCCCGCTGCGATGAAGGAGCTGAAGACCTCTTCGTGCAGCAGCCCGGAGTCGCCATGGAAATCGCGGCCGAAGCGGCGCAGGTTCGCCAGCACCGCGCAGAGGTCCTGCACCAGGCGCTCGATGGGATCGCCTGAGCTCGCCGGCGTGTCCGGCAGGTTCAGGATCGAGGCGATAGGCCAGGCTGTGACAGGATCGGCGAGCGTTGAGCCTTTCACCTTCACCAGACCGGCCGCGCGCAGGAGCTTCAGCGCCTGCTCCGGATCGATGGAGATGTGCTCACCGGCTTGCAAGGCGCACGCATCGCGGAGCCGTTGCATCGGGACCGCGCCAGCATGCTCGCGAACGGTCTTCAGCACGCGCCAAGGGGCATCGAGCCGCCCGTACTGCGAGACGGAGGAGCGCACCGCGCGAAGGAAGCTGTCGTGCCTCTCGCGAAAGATTCCGAAGATCTCCTCCAGCGCATGCGCGGAAGGGCTGCTCGCCTCCCACAGGTGCTGCAGACCGTAGGTCGCGAGCCCCGGCATGCCCCCGGTGAGGACGCGGAGGGTCTCCAGGCAGATGTCGTCCAGGGGGCGCCCGTCCTCCTGGAAGGGCCTGGCGAGCTCCGAGATCTCCGCCGGTCCGAAGGGATCGAGCACGCACGGCTCGGCGCGGCTCACGATGCCGGACCCCACCTCGCTCTCGAGATAGAAGAGGCCGATCCCGCCCGCGAAACACGACGTCGAAGCGCGAGCCGTGCTGCTTTCGCGTCACCTCCAGCTTGTTGAACCAGCTCCGCGCGAACGCCCCCCGTTCGCCCTCCCCGGCCGTCACATACTGGTCGGCCTCGTCAAAGAGAACCACCAGGCGCGTGATGTTGCCCTCCAGCACGCGCTCGAGGAGGTCATCCATCCGCGGCGGCGAGAGATCGCGGATGCCGAGCTCCGCCGCGAGATGGCGCACCGCTCCGGCGACGGTCGGCTCCTCGGGCGGCCCCGGGACGAGCAGGACGCGGGTCCCCGGTGCATCCTGGAGCAGATGAGCCTGGATGTGGTGGAGCAGCACGCTCTTTCCCATCCCGCGGGCGCCGATCACCTTGACGGCAGCCCCGCGACGGAGGTGTTCCGTGATGCGTGCCACCAACTCATCCCGGCGCACGGGGTGACCTGGGGTGTGGCCCTGCCAGTTGTACGGATTGGGGCGCCCCTTCACACGGCCACCTGCGTCTGCGTGGGGAGAAGCGTCTTGACGTACCACGACAGGTGATTCGGCAGCGCCAGCGTGGCCTCGTCGAGCAAGCCGAAATTCCGCAGCATCCGCGCGCCGGGGCCCAGCGAGCCACCCGACCGCTTCACGACCGCCTGAGGGTCACGGCTCTCGATGAGATCGAGAAGCAACATGTAAGCCGCAGGGTACCTCTTCGAGAGCAGCGCGATGATCTCCCGGTCCACCTCCAGCACGGCTTGACGACCGAGAAAGCGCTCGACGGCTCGCTCGCAGTGAGGGTCCGTCGGCTCCTTCTGGAGCGCTCCCGGGGCGTGCAGCCGGACTTCCTCGCGGAGCGCCGAGCCAAACTGTCGGTGCAGCAGCGGGTGCCCGCCGGTCCACGCGCGAGCAAGCGCTGCCGTCTCGTGCCCCACGGCCAGCCCCACGCGACGCCCGAGCTTCCGGAGCATCTCCGCGTCGTGGGGTGGACGGAGCGGTCCGAGCCACATCGGCGTGAGCCCCGCGAGCAAGGGGTTCGGCACGCCATCGAGCTGCGGAGCGGACAGGTGCTCGGGATCGCGACCGATCAGCACGAGCGAGACCGCCCCCTGCTGTTGCTGGGACAGCGCCCGCACGAGCCCGAGGAGCCGCGAGATGCCGGGGACAGGGCCGAGGTTGCCCTCGCGCTCGAACAGGAGATCGTACTCGTCGATCACGAAGCACAGGCGCAGCCCCTCGTCCAGAATCGCCTGAGCCGCCGCCTTCAAGCCGGCGATGCCCTCCCGTGCCGGAGGCCCGTAGGATGCGCCGGCCGCACGCATCCTGCGGCCCAGCGCGGCGAGCATGTCGTCCGCGACATCGTCAATGGTCGGCAGATCGAGCCCCTGCGCGTCGACCCAGAGGACGCACGCCTGGGACACATCCTGCTCCGCGTCTGGCGTCTTGATTCCGCTCGCCGGATCGAACCAGTCGGTGACCGCGCGAACCAACGAGGTCTTGCCCGACTTGCGCAATCCGAAGACGCCGACGGCGTCGCCGCGCAGGACGCGCGTGCGGAGGTCCTTCACCTCCGCATCTCGGCCCATGAGCTGGTGCCCTCGGACCGGATCACGTTCTTCGAAGATGTCATACGTGGGCAGGCTCCGGCGGAGCACCTCGGAGAGCGGCGGCCAGAACCGGTCCTCGTTCCACACCCACGCCACGCGCTGATCCCGGCCCGGCATCCGCTCGAGGCGCTCCTTGAGCGGCCGACCGTCGTCATACGTGTGGCCGTCGTCCGTGACGATGACCAGGTTGCCGTCGAGGCGCAGGCCAGAGCGCACGACCTCATCGGCGGCGCGCTGGAGATCCCTCGACTGGACCTCGCCCTGGACGACGACGAACAGCAGCTCGGGGGCCAGACCGAACCCCTCCTGGAGTTGCTGCGGCGGCTTCGCGCGAAGCAGCCAGCTCCGCGGCGCAACCGGGCGAGCATGGGTCAGCTCGAAGCCGTCCTTCTCGAGTACCTCGAGCATCACGGCGCCGAAGTGGATCTCCTCGTCGAAGCGCCGCAGGAGGTGCTCGAGGGTCTTCGTACCGCGGCCGTTCATGCGGAGAGTCTCGCACACCCCACCCGCTCCGTCATGAAGCCGGCAGGCGGACACACAGGGGATGTCAACGCCGCCATCGACCGCTGCTCGCATCCGCGAGCGTTCCGTCCTCCCTCTGCCGGCTCTCCGCAGCCCTAACCTGACCCCCTGCCGGCTCTCCGCAGCCCTTCCCTGACCCCCTGCCGGCTCTCCGCAGCCCTTGCCCGACCCCCTGCCGGCTCTCCGCAGCCCTTGCCCGACCCCCTGCCGGCTCTCCGCAGCCCTTGCCCGACCCCCTGCCGGGCCTCCGCAGCCCTTACCTGAACCCCTGCCGGCTCTCCGCAGCCCTTCCCTCCACCCCTGCCGGTGACCGCCAGCACCTTCCCGTCGCGCGATCCCCATCCGCCGGCGCTTCTCACGGACGGAACCGCGCGCTTCCGCGACGATCCTGCTATCCTCCGCCGCCGTGATTGTGGACCAGCCCCCCACACCTGCCCCTACAGAGGTCCCGGAGGACCGCGTCACGTTCGGGCTCTCCGCCTTCGACCCTCGCCCGAGCCTGATGGCGCCCTCGGTCGCGCCGGCCACCTCGGCGGCGCCGCACGTCTCGGTGGTCGTCCCGGGGCTGAACGAGGCGGAGAGCCTGGCCGAGCTCGCGCAGCGCATCGACCAGGCGCTGCGGGGGCGCTTCACCTACGAGCTCATCTTCGTGGACGACGGCAGCACGGACGACACCTGGGCCGTCATCTCCAGGATCCGCGCGGAGAACCCGGTGGTGAAGGGCATCCGGCTGCGGAAGAACTTCGGCAAGGCGACGGCGCTGACGGCCGGCTTCCGCAAGGCGAAGGGCGCGGTCGTCGTCACGATGGACGCCGATCTCCAGGACGACCCGGCCGATCTGCCGAGCTTCATCGCGAAGGTCGAGGAGGGGCTCGACGTCGTGGTCGGCTGGAAGGTCAACCGGCTCGACCCCAAGAACCGCCTCGTCCTGTCCCGCATCTTCAACGGGACGGTCCGCTCGGTCACGGGCGTGAAGCTCCACGACATGAACTGCGGCTTCAAGGCGTACCGGAGCGAGGTGCTCCGCACCATCCCGATCTACGGCGATCTCTTCCGGTTCATCCCGGCGCTCGCCGCGTGGCAGGGCTTCCGGGTCGCGGAGATCCCGGTGCGCCATCACGCCCGCAAGTACGGCAGCTCCCGCTACGGCCTGGAGCGCATCCTGCGCGGCTTCTTCGACCTGCTCAGCGTCATGTTCCTGACCCGCTACTCGAAGAAGCCGATGCACCTCTTCGGCCTCATCGGCCTCGTGTTCGCGGCGGTCGGGGTGACGATCAACGCCTATCTCACGCTCCTCTGGTTCCTCGGTCACAAGATCGGCGATCGCCCGCTGCTCCTGCTCGGCGTGCTGATGATCCTCCTCGGCATCCAGTTCTTCTCGATGGGCTTCATCGGCGAGTTCCTCACCTTCCAGATGCAGCAGCGGCACCAGGCCGAGGAGCTGCCGGTCCGCGAGGAGATCGAGTGATCTCCGCCCCGCGCGCCGCTCGGTCCGGGCGCCCCGCGCCCGGGCTCCTCGTTCCTCTCCGGCTCTCCCGCCTCGCGGCCCCGCGCTGAGCGCGCCGCGGGCCTCGTCTCCATGCGCCGCACCGTCCTGCGCGCCCTCGTTCGCTTGATCGGGCCGCTGCTGCTCGTCCTCGTGGTCGCGCGCATGGACGACCGGGACGCGGTGCTCGGCGCCGTGGCCTCGGCCTCGGCCGCCCCGCTCGCGCTCGCGGCGGCGCTCAACGTCCTCAACATCCACCTCAAGGTGGTCCGCTGGGACGCGCTGCTCCGCGCCCGTGGCATCGTCTACCCCCTTCGCCGGGCGTGGAGCGCGTACCTCACGTCGCTCTACGTCGGCATGTTGACCCCGGGTCGGGTCGGCGACGTCCTCCGGATCCGCTACCTGCGTCACGACCTGGGTGTCCCTTATGCGGAGGGCCTGGCCACGGTCGTGATGGATCGGCTGTGCGATCTCTACGTGCTCGCCGCGTTCGTGGCGGTCGGCGTCGCCCGCTACAGCGCGGTCATCGCCGGCCAGCTGGCCTGGCTGACGTGGGGCGGCATCGCGCTCACGGTCCTCGCCCCGCTCGTGCTGCTGATCCCTGGCCTCGCCGAGCGCATCCTCCTCGCCTTCTCGCGCAAGATCGCGAAGGAGCCCGGAGACTCCGCCGAGCCTGGGGCGGCGAGCCGCTTCCTCGTGGCGCTTCGGGCCCACGTCGGGCGCGGGCTCCTCTTCACGCTTCCGGTCACGGTGGCGACGTTCGTCGTCAACTTCGTGCAGGGCTATCTGATCGCGCGCGCCCTCGGGATCTCGCTCTCGCTCTTCGACGTCACCTGCCTGCTCGCGATCGCGAACCTCCTCGGCCTCTTGCCGATCTCGATCGCCGGCGTCGGGGTTCGAGAGCTCTTCTTTTCCCTCGTGTTCCCCTCCCTCGGCTTCACCGCCGAGCACGGCGTGAGCTTCGGCCTCCTCGTCTTCGCGGTCATCTACCTCAACGTCGTCGCCCTGGGCTTCGTGAGCTGGCAGCTGGCGCCCCCGCCCACCGCCCCCGCTCCGCAGACCCCGGCTCCGCCGTGACGGCCGAGCCTCGAGCCACGCAATGCCGCGTCACCCTGGACTAGAGAGAGAACCGCGTCGTGAGCGTGAGCGGCTCCCAGTCGAACGACGGCACCCGCGAGGCCGCCGCGCGGAAGGCGTCGACCACGCACTCGCCGACCTCGGTGCCGGCGTAGGGCGGCCCGTCCAGCTCCACCTGGGCGTCGCCGCCCGGCGCGAAGGTCACGGTCACGCTCCCCTCGCCGCTCGGGCCGTCCGGCTGCCAGCAGCGCTGCGCGCGCACCCGGCCGTGCTCGAGCGCGGCGCCCGCGGCCCTGCCCACGCGCAGCCGCGCGGCGTCGACCCGGCTCGACCAGGCGTCGTGCCCGTCGTGCGACCGCGGCAGCACCTCGGCCGACGCGGGGTACGAGGCGCCGCGCTGCGGGCAGTGCGCAGGCCGCACCATCGCGTAGCCGGTCGCGGTGGCGAAGCCGCACACCGCGAGCGCCACCAGGAGGGCGCGCTGCCCGCCGGCCCGGCCGTGAGGGCCGTCGAGCGGGCCGTCGTCGCCCGAGCCGCCGCGCAGCCGCTCGACCTCGGCGCGGACCTCCGCGAGCTCCGCGTCCCGTGCGGCGAGCGCCGCCTCCCGCTCCTTCAGCTTGGCCTCGAGGGTTTCGATGCGCGCGCGAGCCGCATCGAGATGATCCCGGTAGTGCGACATGGGCCCATTCTACCGCGGGCCGCGCGCGGCGCCTGCCCTTCCCACGCCCCCGCGCGATTCCTGCCGTTCCTTGACAGCGGGGGGTAGGGTCAAGTAGCCGAGGACCCGCCTCCTCCATGCTAGAGCCCCATCGCACCAGGCTGAGCAGCGCGCTCGCGAAGCTCGACGGCACCCTCGAGCGGCTCGCGCGCGCCGCCGTGACCCTGGCGCCGTGGCCGATCCTCTTCGGCATGAGCATCGCCGTGTCGGCGTGGGTCTTCACCCACCCGAGCCGCGTCGCCCTGCTCTCGACGAACAAGCTGACCGAGCTGGAGCGCCGCTGGATGGCCGGCGGCGCCGTCGCCGCCATCGTGGGGGTCGGCCTCGCCTACTTCTTCGTGATGCTGGCGAGGCGCGCCTTGACCCGCTCGTGGGACGTCGTGGGCACGGTGGGCCGCCTCAACCGCGCCCTCGCCCCCCTGCTCGCGCTCCCCTTCGTCGCCGCGCTCAAGCTGCCGAACATCGAGAAGGACAGCCCGAAGACCGCGATCTTCTACGCCGTCCTCGCCGCCGCGACGGTGGGCGCCGGCGTCTACGCCTGGGGCCGCAGCGCGCGGCTCTCGCCCGCGCTCGACGACGCGCCCGCCCTCGACGACGCGCCCGCAAGCGGCGGCCCGCTCGCCAGCGCCGGCCGGTGGCTCGCGCCGCTCGCCGTCCTCGCCCTGTGGGCAGGCTACGCCCTCTTCTTCTCCCGGCTCGCGATCACCAACCACCACGCGCTGCACACGCGGACGCCGGACCTCGGGTACTACGACAACATCTTCTACCAGTCGATCCACGGGCGACCGCTCGGCTGCTCCTGGCTCCGCGCCGGCTACCACGGCTCCGCGCACTTCGATCCCATCCTCGTCCTGCTCTCGCCGCTCTACCTCATCTACCCGCGGGCGGAGTTCCTCCTCGTGCTCCAGTCCGTGTGGCTCGGCGCCGGCGTGATCCCGGTGTACCTGCTCGCGCTCGACAAGCTCGAGCACCGCGGCAAGGCGCTCCTGCTCGCCGCCGTGTGGGCCCTCTACCCGGCCCTGCACGGCGCGAACATGTACGAGTTCCACTCGCTCGCGCTGATCTCGCCGCTCGTCGTCTGGCTCCTCTACTTCTACGAGACCGGCAGGGACCGGTGGTACTGGGTCACCCTCGCCGCGCTGCTGCTCTGCCGCGAGGACGTCTCGCTCCTGATGTGCTTCATCGGGCTCTACGCCATCTTCGACCGGCGCGCGGGCCGGACGCGCCTCGGCTGGGTGACCATCGCGACGAGCCTCGTCTACTTCGTCATCGTGAAGCTGTTCTTCATGACGTCGGCCGGCATCATCATGTCGGGCAAGGACGCGTACTCGTTCGCCTACTACTACGAGGAGCTCATGCCGAACCGGAGCGGGCTCGGCGGCCTCGTCATCTCCCTCCTCACGAACCCCGTCTTCGCCCTCAAGGTCATGCTCGAGGAGCCGAAGATCCTCTTCCTGCTCCAGCTCTTCGTCCCCCTCTGCTTCCTGCCCTTCCTCGCCAAGCCCGGGCGGTGGATGCTCGCCTACGGGCTCCTGTTCTGTCTGCTCGCCTCGCGCGACGCGGTCTTCTCGATCCACTTCCAGTACTCGTCGATCCTCTTCCCCATCGCCTTCGTGCTGACGCCGATCGCGCTCAGGCGGGCCGAGGACTCGGCGCCGGCGGCGTACTTCGGGCTCGACGGGCGGCGGCTCTCGCGCGCGCTGCTCGCGGCGACCCTCGTGGCGAGCGCGCTCGTGTCGTGGAAGTTCGGCGGCCTCGTCGAGAATGCCTCGTTCAGGGGAGGCTTCCACCGCGTGGCGCGCACGCTGACGCCCGAGCAGGAGGCGACTTACGCGTGGGTCAGGCAGCAGGTCGAGTCGATCCCGCCCGGGGCGATCGTCGGCGCGACGAGCAAGATGGGGCCGCACGTGTCCAACCGGAAGGAAGCCTATTTCTACCCGGGCGACCGCGCCGCCATCGTCCAGTACGTGTTCCTCGACGAGGGGGAGCTCAAGGGCAAGGACCTGGAGCGCCACAACGCGGCCGTGAAGCGCGGCGAGCTCACGGAGCTCGGCCGGCTGAAGAAGATGGCGCTCTTCAAGCGGGTGAAGCCGGCGGCGAAGCAGCCGCCGAAAGCTCCGGCCGAGCGCGACGAGCCCCCTACCGAAGGCCCGGCTCCGGAGCTACGAAAGCCGGACAGAAAAGACGGCGGCGCGCCGCCCGAGCCCACCAGCACCGCGGAGCAAGATGAAGACCCTCCTCCTGGCCCATGACTTCGACGAGACCTCGGAGCGCGCGCTCGACACGGCGATCGAGCTCGCCCGCAAGCTCCCCGCGAAGGTCGTCGTTTCACACGTGTACAGCGTGCCCGTCTACACCTTCCCGGAGGGCTCGTCGTTGATCCCTTCGGCCGAGGACGCGTCGCGCCTCGCCGAGGCGGCCCAGCGGAGCCTCGATCAGGTGCTCGAGCGCCGGCGCGCCGTGACCGACGTCGAGATCTCGGGCACGCTGCGCGCCGGCGTCCCCGACGAGGAGATCTGCCGGCTCGCGGACGAGATCGGCGCCGACATGATCGTGATCGGGACGCACACGCGCGGAGCGGTCGCGCGGGCGCTGCTCGGCAGCGTGGCCCAGCGGGTGGTGCGCACGGCGAAGGTCCCCGTGCTGACGATCCGCGGCCCGCAATCCGCTGCCTGAAGCGGCCCGGTCCCCCCGCCAGCACCCCGCCGGCGGGTCGGGGAGCTTCCAGATCGGGTATTAGAAATTTCCCGACGTCCTGCCAAATGCATCCGGCCGCGGCTCCGAAACCTCGTTGAAACATCGGGCACGTTACGCCCCAGTCATGAAGATCGACACTGGGGATACGGCCTGGCTCCTCGCATCGACAGCCCTCGTCCTTTTCATGACGCCGGGCCTCGCCCTGTTCTACGGCGGCATGGTGCGCCGCAAGAACGTGCTCGCGACGCTCATGCACTCGTTCGCGGCGCTCGCGGTGATCTCCGTGCAGTGGGTGGCGATCGGGTACTCGCTCGCGTTCGGCACGTCGCAGGGCGGGCTCATCGGCGGGCTCGATTATGTCGGCATGCGGGGGCTCGCGGGCGTGGAGCGGGGCACCGTGCCGCACCTCGCCTTCGCGGCGTTCCAGATGATGTTCGCGGTGATCACGCCCGCGCTCATCGCGGGGGCGTTCGCCGAGCGCATGCGGTTCCCGGCGTATCTGGTCTTCATCCTGCTCTGGTCCACGCTCGTCTATGATCCCGTCGCCCACTGGGTGTGGGCGGAGAAGGGGTGGCTCTACGAGATGGGGGCGCTCGACTTCGCGGGCGGCACCGTCGTCCACCTCGCCGCGGGCATCTCGGCGCTGATCTGCGCGATCGTGCTGGGCAGGCGCTCGGGGTACCCGCACGAGCGGCACGTGCCGCACAACCTGACGATGACCCTGACGGGCACGGGCATCCTCTGGTTCGGCTGGTTCGGCTTCAACGCCGGCAGCGCGCTCACCTCGGGCGGGCTCGCGGCGCTGGCGCTGCTCGACACGCACGTCGCGGCGGCGGCGGGCGGCGCGGCGTGGCTCTTCGTCGAGTGGGCGCAGCGGGGCAAGCCGACCGCGCTCGGCGTCGCGTCCGGCATCGTGGCCGGGCTCGTCGGCATCACGCCGGCGGCCGGGTTCGTCGCGCCCTGGGCCGCGGCCGTGATCGGCCTGCTCGCGGGCGCGGTCTGCTACGTGGCGGTCGTCTCGAAGGAGCGCCTCCGCTACGACGACTCGCTCGACGCGTTCGGCGTCCACGGCGTGGGCGGCCTCCTCGGCGCCATCCTGACCGGCGTGTTCGCGGAGAAGGCCCTGAACGAGGGCGGCCGCGACGGCGTGATCGCCGGCAACCCCGGTCAGCTGGTCCCGCAGCTCGCCGGCATCGTGGCCGTCGGGCTGTACGCGGCGCTCGTGACCTTCCTGCTCCTCAAGCTCGTCGACAAGCTGATCGGCCTGCGCGTGGCCGAGAGCGACGAGCGCGAGGGCCTCGACGCCACCGAGCACGGCGAGACCGGCTACGCGCTGT
The DNA here is from genome assembly GCF_028553905.1 of Sorangium sp. So ce836. Classification (NCBI taxonomy): domain Bacteria; kingdom Pseudomonadati; phylum Myxococcota; order Polyangiales; family Polyangiaceae; genus Sorangium; species Sorangium sp. So ce836. Next base: position 11,871,443 of record NZ_CP102233.1, read on the forward strand.
AGCGACACAGGCGCCCCCCCAGCCCCCAGCGTCGTCTCGGGCCTCGGCCGGGCTCGCTCTCCTGGTAAGGAGGGGGGTGGGGCGCCGTCGTAGTTGCCTCCACCCGGGCGCACCGCTAGAGCGACAGACGGTTCGAACCGCCGGGGCGCCAGGGATGCCATGAGAGGTCGACGCTCTCTCGGCGCCCCCAGCGCCCCGACGGCTTCTCCCCCCGGACCGATCGGTGCTCCAGCTTGCGCCGAACCTTTCCCCTGGGCGCGCGCCGAGCGAGCGCCCCGTCATCACGGAGCAGACAGGCATGAGCGGCCATTCCAAGTGGGCCACCATCAAGCGGAAGAAGGGCGCCCTCGACGCGAAGCGCGGCAAGCTCTTCACCAAGCTCATCAAGGAGATCACCGTCGCCTCGCGCATGGGCGGCGGAGACCCGAACGGCAACCCGCGCCTCCGGAAGGCGATCAACGACGCCAAGGGCCAGGCGATGCCCGCCGACACGATCAAGCGCGCCATCCAGCGCGGCACCGGCGAGATCGAGGGCGCGAACTACGAGGAGATCCTCTACGAAGGCACCGGCCCCGGCGGGACCCTGTTCCTCTGCGAGGCGATGACCGACAACCGGAACCGCACCGTCGCCGAGATCCGGAAGATCTTCGAGAAGAACAACGGGCAGCTCGGCGCCGGCGGCTCCGCGCAGTGGGCCTTCGATCGCAAGGGGATCATCCTCCTCGCGAAGGACGCGGCGACCGAAGACCAGCTCATGGACACCGCCGTGGGCGCGGGCGCCGACGACTACAGCGACCAGGGCGAGGAGTGGCAGGTGCTCTCCAGCGTCGAGGCGATGGACGCCGTCGTGAAGGCCCTCGAGGACGCGAAGATCGCGGTGAAGTCGAGCACCGCGGGCTACGTCCCCAAGACCAAGAAAGAGGTCGCCGGCCGCGACGCCGAGGTCTGTCTCAACCTCGTCGACTCGCTCGACGACCACGACGACGTGCAGAACGTCTACGCCGACTTCGACGTCCCCGAAGAGGAGCTCGCGAAGCTCGAGGGGTGACGCCCCGCCCGACGAGGGCGCCCGCACGTCACGGGCGCCAGATCGGGAAGCTCACGATCGCCCACGAGAAGAACGCGTGGGCGAAGAGCGCCGGCGGCAGGCGGCCGGTGCGGTGCACCACGCGGCCCCACACGATCGAGCAGCCGAAGCCCGCCGCGACGAGCAGCGGGTTCGGCCCGGCGAGCGGATCGCCGAGCAAGAAGAGCGTGGGGAGGTGCGCGGCGGCGAAGAGCGCGCTCGACAGCAGCCAGGCGGTCACCTGGCCGAACGGCCCCTCGAGCGCCCGCATGACGAGCCCACGCCAGACGAGCTCCTCGAGCGCGGCCACGACGAAGACGATCGCGCCGGTGAACACGCGCGCGTCGGCCAGGGGGTCGCCGAGGTGGAGGTACAGGCGGAGCAGCCACGCCTCGCGCGGCGAGCCCCGCGGGGCGAGCGCCAGCTGCACCGCCATGGCCATGCCGTAGAGCACCGCCGCGACGAGCGCGCCGCGCGCGAGATCGCCCGACAGCGGGCGGAGCGCGGCGCGCAGCTCGCCGCGCCGGCGGAGCCACAGTGCGGTGACCGCCGCGAGGACGGCGTAGAGCGCGCCGAGCGGCGCGAGCATGCCGGGCGCGCCCGCGCGATCGGGGTGGAACGCGTACGCGACCGCGAGCGCGACACAGGCGGTGACGGACGCGGCGATGAGCGCGGCCTCGCGGCGCGAGGCCCGCGGCGGCTCGCGCGGGTCCGTGGCCGGCGGGTCGCTCGGGATCATCGCGCGCACAGCTGCACGACCCGGTCGAGGATGCGGTCGGCGAGCACGGGCTTGGGCAACACGCCGAGCGCGTCGGCGGCGTCGCGGGTCACGAGCGTGGCGCGGTTGTCGTCCCGGCCGAACGAGTCCGCGGCGTGGTTGGCGACGATCATGTCGACGCGCTTGCTCGCGAGCTTGCGCCGGGCATAGGCGACCACGCCGTCGTCCGAGGCGGTCTCGACGGCGAACCCGACGAGCGCCAGCGGTCGCGCGCCGCCCTCGCGCGCGGAGGCGTCGAGGCCGGCGCGCGCGAGGCCGACCTCGGCGAGCAGGTCGGGGTTCGGGACGAGCGGGAGCGAGGCGAGATCCGGCGTCCGCTTCAGCTTTGTCGCGTGCTGCTCGGCCGGGCGGTAGTCGGACACCGCGGCCGTCATGATCAGCGCGTCGGCGCCGCGGAGGTCCTCGCCGAGCGCCTGCCAGAGCGCGGCGCGCATCTCGAGCGCGCCGCGCACGTCGACGCGCCGCGCTCCGGGCGGCGTGGCGAGCGACACGGGACCGGCGATGAGCGTGACCTGCGCGCCGCGGAGCGCCGCCCGCTCGGCCACGGCGAAGCCCATCTTGCCGGTCGACCGGTTGCCGAGGAAGCGCACGGGATCGAGGTCCTCGAGCGTGGGCCCCGCGGTGACGACGAGGCGGAGCCCCGCGAGATCGCGCGGGCCGAGCCGCGAGAGCGCCGCGGCCGCGATCGCCGCGGGCTCGGCCATGCGACCGAGGCCGCGTTCGCCCGAGGCGACCTCGCCGAACACCGGGCCGACGAGCTCCACGCGCCCGTCGGCCTCGAGCGTGGCGATGTTCCGCGCGGTCGCGGGGTGCGCCCACATGCGGGGGTGCATCGCCGGCGCGGCGAGCACCGGGCCCTTCGCGCACAGGGCGAGCGCCGTCACGAGGTCGTCGGCGCGGCCGGCGGCGAGGCGGGCGAGCACGTCGGCGGTCGCGGGCACGAGGAGCACGAGGTCCGCCTCGGCGGCGAGCGCGACGTGCAGCTCGCCCGCGAACCCCGGGTCCCACATCGTGTCGCGCACGGGCGCGCCGCAGAGCCCGCTCAGCGTCATCGGGCCGAGGAACTGCTGCGCCGCGCGGGTCATGATCGGGAGCACGCGCGCGCCGCCCTGGATCAGGAGCCGCGCGACCTCGGCGGCCTTGTACGCGGCGATGCTGCCGGAGACCGCGAGCGCGACGGTCGGTCGCCCGCCGGCGGCGGTGTGGCCGGCGGCCGGCGGAGCGGGGGCGTCGGGGGGAGGCGCAGGAGAGGACGGCGTTCGGCCGGACATGACGCAGGTGCAGCGTGGGGGAGCCGCTTCGCGGTCCCCGGCCGACATCGGTCGGGAGCCGCGGCGCGGTCCTCGGCCAACATCGGTCGGGAGCCGCTGCGCGGTCCCTTGTGAACATCGATCGGCGGCCGCCTCGCGGTCCACCTCCGCCCACCGTGGCACGAAAACCGGCAGCCGTACACGCTGCGCCGCGGGCGGATGCTACCCTCGCCGGGTGCGCTCCTTCGATCGGTCGCGGGGCCGCGCCCGGGCGGGCTCCGAGCAGCTCGTCACGGTGGCGACGTACAGCGAGTCCGTCGAGGCGCAGATGGGGCGCTCGGCCCTGTCCGCTCACGGCATCCGCGCCTTCATCGCCGATGAGCACGTGGCGACGCTGACACCTCATTATATCGGCAGGTCCCTCGGGATCCGGCTCCAGGTGCCGCGCGCGGATCTGGAGCGGGCGACCGAGATCCTGAAGCCGCCGCCCGTCGACGACGATCGCGAGCTCGACGAGGACGACGAAGCGGCCGAGCTCGATGGCCCGAAGTGCCCGGCGTGCGGCGCGCGCTACGCTTACCGCGAGTGGGCCCCGGGTCAGATCCTCGCCATCCTCTTGCTGCTCGGGTTGCCGCTCCTCGTCCTGAAGAAGCGGTGGCACTGCCGCAAGTGCGATGCCTACTGGCCCCCGGGGACGAACGCGCCGAGGCGCGGGAATCCCTACCGCGCGCCGCGCGGAGCGGCGCTGCGTCCGAAGGGCCAGTGAGCCAGCGGCGGCCGCGACGCGGCGCGCCCGGCGCCGCGCCGGAGCCACCGTGACGTGGCGGGGAGAAATCCCAGGCGGGATTTCTGGCGCGCGGCAGTAGCATCCCCCACCGGGAGCTCGTCATGCTCCCTCAGAGGAACACGACAACGATGGCAAGCACCGTCCTCACCGGCATCAAGCCCACCGGAACGCCGCACCTCGGCAACTTCGTGGGGGCGATCAAGCCGGCGCTCGCGCTCGCGGGGACCGCGTCGACCGCGCTCTACTTCGTCGCGGACTACCACGCGCTCAACAGCATCCACGACGCGCAGAAGCTCCGCGGCCTGGTCCACGAGGTCGCCGCGACCTGGCTCGCGCTCGGCCTCGACCCCGAGAAGGTCATCTTTTACCGGCAATCCGAGGTCCCGGAGATCCTCGAGCTCACCTGGATCCTGTCGTGCTTCACCGCGAAGGGGCTCATGAACCGCGCGCACGCCTACAAGGCCGCTGTCGCCAAGAACATGGAGTCCCGGGCGTCGAGCGCCGCGACCGCGGAGGACATGGACGACCTCGACGCCGGGATCAACATGGGCCTCTACAACTATCCGGTGCTGATGGCGGCCGACATCCTCCTGTTCAAGACGAATGTCGTGCCCGTGGGCAAGGACCAGGTCCAGCACATCGAGATCGCCCGCGACATCGCGCAGCGGTTCAACGCGATCTACGGCCCGGTCCTGGTCCTGCCCGAGGCGCGCATCGACGCCCACACCGCCGTGATCCCGGGCCTCGACGGCCGCAAGATGAGCAAGAGCTACGACAACACCATCCCGCTCTTCTTGCCGCCGGAGAAGCTGCGCAAGACGATCTTCAAGTACAAGACGGACTCGTCGCCCCCGAGCGAGCCGAAGGATCCGGACACCTCGCCGCTGTTCCACCTCTACCGGGAGTTCGCGACGCCCGAGGAGACGGAGGCGCTCCGCGGCCGCTACCGGAGCGGCATCGGCTGGGGCGAGGCGAAAGAGGCCGTGTTCGAGGTGCTGAACCGCGCGCTGGAGGAGCCGCGCCGGCGCTACGCCGAGCTCATGGCCGACACGGCGCGCGTCGACGCGCTGCTCGCGCAGGGCGCGGCGCGCGCGCGGCAGATCGCGAGCGCGACGATCCAGGAGACACGCAAGGCGGTCGGCATCCGCTGAAGGCCGCCGCCGGCGCAGGCGGACGTGCGCTGACGCCGGCCGCCGGCGCCGGCGGGCGGCGGCCGATCAGCCGCCGTCGCCCTTCTTCTGGCGCCGCTTCTTGCTCTTGCCGTCCTTCGCCTCGTCGCCCGCAGGGTCCTTCTGGCCGCGGGCCTCTCTCGCGCCCTTGCCCTCGGGCTGCTCGTTCGAGGCTTGCACGGTGCCGGCGCCCTCCGCAGGCGGGGCGTCCTCGCCGCGCGCATCCCCCTTCGCTCGGAAGGTGCCGATCCCCGCGCGCTCGGTCCAGCCGCGCTCGCCCGTGAGCCCCGGCTCGCGGCTCTCGACGGTGCCGCCGCCCGGCTCGGGGCCGGTCACGCCGGGCGTGCGGACGTCCGGGCCCTGCGTGACCACGAGGTACTCGTCGGCCACGTACTCGGGGTGATTGTCGTCGGCCACCTTGACCCCCGGATCGCGCGGGCCGCTCCCGACATGGATGATCTGCGTGGTCGGCGGGTAGCTGTCGCTCCACTTCTCCCGCACGCCATAGGCGCCGTCGCGCACGACCCGCGAGCTCGTCGTCCGGAAGCCGGGGATGCCGCGCTGGGCGAGCGTCCGTGTCCCCTCAGGCAGCTTCGGCGTCGGGCGCTCCAGCTCCTCGAACGGGATGACCTCGTCGATGCGGCGAAAGTACGTGACCGTGAGCTTGCGCGAGGGGCCGAGGATCTCGGCGCGCACGACGCCGCCGGCCACCGTCTCGTGGAGCACGATCGGGAAGTCGAACGGGTTCCTGAAGCGGTAGTTGATCGTCGGATAGACGACGGTCGCGTCGAGGCCGAGCTTGATGTAGTAGCTCGGACGGGAGTGCGGGTAGCGCTCGACGATCTCGAGCCCCGCGAAGAACGCGGCGCCGTGGAGCGTGCCCGAGATCTGGCAAGTCCCGCCGCCGAGCCCGTCGACGAGCTCCCCCTGGGCGATGACCGGAGCGACCCGGTAGCCGTGCGCCTCGTCGCGCGGGCCGACCGTCTCGTTGAAGTCGAAGATCTCCCCCGGCAGGACGACCACCCCGTCGAGCTTCGAGGCGGCGAGCCTGAGGTTATACGTCCTCTCCTTGGACTTCGCCCCGGTCGCGTAGCGCGTCTCGAAGTAGCCGAGCACCTGGTCGAACTTGACGTTGCCGAGCTGCTCCGCGACGAGCTTCGGCGCGATCGTCTCGACGCTGGCCTGCGCCGTGTCCTCGCCCGCCCGGAGGGCGGCGTCGATCCGCGCGAGGGTGCCGTAGACGTCCAGCCGATACCCGATCTTCTCGGGCCTGAGCTGCTTCGCCTCCAGATCGACATAGGCGTCGACCGCCGGCGCGTCGAGCTCGACCTTGAGATCGAGCAGCTTGCTGATCGCCCGCTCGGAGTCGAGGAGGAGCGGGATCGGGATGTCGAGCGGGGCGTCCTCGTCCACGCGCTCGTGCGCGCGGCGGAGCGCGCTCTCCGGGCGGAGCGCCTCGCGGACGAACTCGGCGAGGCGGACGCGGTTGATCTCGACGCCGAGGTCGTTGCGGCGCAGCGCGCGCGCGGAGCCGTCGGGGAGCACGATCCGGATCTCGCCGGTCGCGTAGCGGCGCACGAGATCGAGCGCGTTGGCCACGACGTCGCCGCCCGTCGGCACCGGCACCGCTGCGACGCGGAGCACCGGCGGAGGCTTCGGGCCGTCGTCCGGCGGCGGCGGCAGCACGAGGTAGGTGATGACCAGGCCGCTCGTGACGAAGATCGCCACCAGCGCGGCGAACCGCCAGAGCTCCGGCGAGCGGCGAAGATCCATGCGAGGGCGGCCATCTTGAAAAGCCTTCCCCGAACCGTCAAGGAAACGCCGCCGCCGGCGCGGCCTAGCCGGTCACGGGGCGGTGCCCGCCCCGGGGGCCGCGCGGCCGCGCGGCGCCTTCGACGCGGCGTGCGCGGCCCGGAGGAGCGGCGCCCCGATGGAGCCCGCCCTGGGCACGATGAAGCCGCCCCGCCCGTGCGGCGCGCGGTTTGCGGGCGCGGACCGCAGGAGGTACGCGCCCGCGAGCGCCACGAGGACCGCGAGGACGACGGACGCCACGGGGACGAGCCAGCGCCGCGCGCGTCGTTCGGGCGGCGGAGCGCTCGCGCCGCGCTCCACGACCGCGCGCCCGGGGGGCTCGGCCGCCTGTGGCGAGCTCTGCTGGGTAGGCGGATAGTCCGGGTCGTTCGAGCGCTCGCGCGCGATCTGCATCGCCTCCTGGATCGCGGCGCGCCGGCGCTCGCCGCGCGGGCCGAGCAGCCGCTGCATCAGCGCGGCGAGCTCATCGGCGGTGGCGAGCGGCGTCGTCAGCGACGCCTGCTCGATGGCGCGGCGCAGCTCGGCCATCGACGCGAAGCGCTCGTCCCTGGGCTTCGCGAGCGCCCTCATGACGATGCGCCCGACGTCGTCCGGGAGCGAAGGGACGAGCGTGCGCGGCGGCTCGGCCGCGGCCTTGTCGCAGATGCGGCGCACCGTCGCAGGCTCGTTCTCGGCGAGGAAGGGGTGCTTGCCCGTCACCAGCTGATAGAAGACGATCCCGAGCGTGAACACGTCGGTGCGCCGATCGATGGGCTCGCTGCCCGCCTGCTCCGGCGACATGTACGCGTACTTGCCCTTCACCTGGCCGACCTTGGTGCGCTGCAGGTTCGAGGCGGCCTTGGCGACGCCGAAGTCGAGGATCTTCACCGATCCGTCGTAGCCGACCAGGATGTTTTGCGGCGAGACGTCGCGGTGGACGAGGCCGACGAGCTTGCCGTCGCGGCCGCGCAGCTCGTGCGCCGCGTGCAGGCCGAGCGCCGCCTCGGCGACGATGCGGAGCGCGACCGGGAGCGGGACGCCGCCGCGCGCCTTGCTCTCGCGGAGAACGAGGTTGAGCGGCTCGCCGTCGATGAGCTCCATCACCTGATAGAGGACGCCGTCCTCCTCGCCCGCATCGATGGTCTCCGCGACGTTCGGGTGGTGGATCTGCGAGACGAGCGTGGCCTCGTCCAGGAACATCGCCTCGAAGTCGGGGTCGTCGCTCAGCTCGGCGCGCAGCAGCTTGACGGCGACGATCCTCGGGAGCTGACCGCTCGTTCGAGCGGCCCACACCGAGGCCATGCCCCCGAGCGCGATGGGGACGAGGAGCTCATAGCGACCGAGCGTGTGGCCAGCGCGTACTTCTCCCATGGTGCTCACGTGCCGAGTAACCCCGGAGCGGGGCTGTCCCCGCCGGGAATGGAGCCCGCCGAGCGCGGCCTCCATGAGGTCGGGTTCGCGAGGAGCGCTCGGTGTGCCAGGTGGTGATCTTGATCGAGGATCGACAGCGCGCGCCCGGAGCGAAGCCGGGCGCCTGATGTCCGGATCGTCGCAGAGAACGCCTTGGCGCTCAACCCGGAACGCTGTTCGGTCGCGGCGTGATCTTTACACCGGTCCATCGCGCCGCGGGCCCGCGCGCGCTCACCGGGTGAGCCCCGGAGCCTTCTCGGCATCACCGCCGCCCTCCTCCGGCGCGGCGGACGGCGCGGGCTCGGGAGACGGGATGACCTTGCGCAGCGCGGACAGGTGGCGCTTGGTCACACCGGTGACCGCCAGGATCTGCGCGTCGGTCGCGCGGCGCACGCCCTCCAGCGAGCCGAGCTCCCGGAGGAGCGCCGTCCTCACCGCGCTGCCGAGCCCCGGGATGTCCTCGATCTCGGAGCGGAGGCGCCGCGCCTTGCCCAGCCGCTTGCGCGCGTGATTGGCGAACCGGTGCGCCTCGTCGCGCGCCCGCGCCAGGAAGAAGAGGGCCGAGCTCGTGGAGCGGAGCGGGATACCGTTCTTCTGACCAGGCAGGTAGACGCGGTCGACGAGCTTCTCGCCGGACTGCGTCTCGCGCTCCTTCGCGAGACCGACGATCGGAAGGTCGTGCAGGCCGAGATCGCGCGCCGCCGACAGCGCGACTTGGAGCTGGCCGCGCCCGCCGTCGACCACGAGCAGGTCCGGCAGATCCCACTCGGCTCCGCCGGACTGCGCGCTCTTCGGCGCCTCGCTGGCCGAGCCGGCGGCCTGCCGCTCCGCGGTCGCGGTCGCCTGCGCCGCTTCCGTCTCCGGCGGAGCGTCGCCCGCGCTCACCGGGTCGACCGCCTCTTCGGCCGCGTCCGCCTCGATCGCCTCGCCGTCCGGCGCCTCGTTCTCGATCGCGTCGTCGGGCGCGCCCTCGGCCGCGTCGCCCTCGGGCAGATCGCTCGCGTCCGCCTCGGAGGCGCCGGGCGCGGCGCCGCTCTCCGCGCCGTCCGCGACCGCCGGCGGGCTCGCCGGGCGAGCGGCCTTGCCGCGGCGGAAGCGCCGCGCGAGCACCTCGTACATCGCGGCGTAGTCGTCGCCGTCGGCCACGCTCTTCACGTTGAAGCTGCGGTAGCGCTTCTTGTCGGGCTGGCCGTCGAGCAGCGCCACGATCGATCCCACGGTGTCGCCGCCGCCGAGATGCGAGATGTCGCAGCACTCGATGCGACGCGGGAGCGTCGGGAGTCGGAGGCGCTCCCTGAGCTCCTCGAGGCGGGCCTCGAGATCGTCGGAGCTCCTCTGCTTCTCCCGGAACGCGTGAGCCGCGTTCTCGTTCGCCATCTTGAGCAGGTCGACGCGGGGCCCGCGCTGAGGCACGAAGAGCGTCACCTTGCGCCCGCGCCGATCGCTGAGCCACTCCGCGACGCCCTCGGCGCCGTCGGGCAACACCGGCACGAGGACCTCATCGGGGATCGTGGTGGACGCGACGCCATAGTACTCGTTGAGGAAGCCGCCGAGCACCTCGTCGTCGGGCAGCTCCATGTTGCGGAGCGAGAAGGACAGCGTGTCTGTCACGCGCCCCTGGCGCACCAGGATCACTTCGACCTCCACGAGCGTCCCCTCGCGGTAGAGGCCCACCACGTCTTGATCGACGTCCTTCACGTAGACGACGCGCTGCGCTTCCCGCACCGCCTCGACCGCCCGGAGCTGATCGCGGTAGATGGCGGCGCGCTCGAACTCGAGCTCCCGCGACGCGTCCCGCATTCGCGCGGTGAGCTCGCCCGTGAGCTCGTCGTGGCGCCCCTCGAGGAAGAGCGCGACCGAGCGGACCATCTCCGTATAGAGCGCGCGATCCACATCCATCACGCACGGCGCGAGGCAACGCTTGATCTGGTACTGCAGGCACGGCCGCCGCCGCGACGCCATCTCGGCATCGGAGCAGGTGCGGAGCTGGAAGTGTTTGTTGACCAGGTGGAGCGTCCGCCGCGCGCTCGTCGCCGAGTGGTACGGGCCGAAATAGCGGGCCTTGTCCGGCGCGGGGCGGCGGACCGTCTCGAGCATCGGCCACTCCTTCTGCGTGTCGAGCTTGAGGCAGAGGAAGTCCTTGTCGTCACGCAGCTTGACGTTGAACCGCGGCTTGTGCTGCTTGACGAGCTCGTTCTCGAGTACGGCCGCTTCCTTCTCGGTGGCGGTCACCACCGTCTCCAGATCGGCCACGATCTTCCGGAGTATCGGGATGAAGTACCGGGCGTCGCTCCCGCTCTCCTGAAAGTAGCTGCGGACGCGCGAGCGCAGGCTCTTCGCCTTGCCGACGTAGACGACGGCGCCCGTTTTGTCGATGAACAGATAGCAGCCAGGCTTCGTCGGGAGCGAGGCGAGCTTGGCTGCGAGGAGGGCTTCGGGATCCTGCTTGGCGCTCGGGTTGACCACGGCCGGAACGATCTAGAAGTCGCGCGCGCCGGCAGCAAGCGCCCCGATCACGGCCCCTCCGGCACAGCGGGGCGGCGCTGCCGCGCGGTCCTCCGTGACACCTCGGAAACGCCGGCGCGCGGCGCGGCGCAGCTCGCGGCGGAACGCCCTGGTCGAGATCTCACGCCGGCCGCCCGAACGGCGCGAGCCGCGGAGGCGCGGTGGCCTGCGCGACAGTCGCGCCGCCCCGCTCGTCGCGCGCGACTCGCGTGAGCGCGACGAGCGGGGCGGCGCCGCGACTGCGCGGCTTCGTCTGGGGCACGCTCGCGGAGCTCGGCGGCGCGGCGCGCTCGCGCGCGCCGGCGGCGGCGCCCTCGTGATCACGGCGCCGGCGCCCTCGCGTGTGTCGCCATCGCCCGTGTGGCCGGCGGCGGAGACGACAGCGGTGGTGGCTCACCGCGCGCGGCTCGCCTCGAGACGCGCCCTCGATCCGAGAGGCGGCCGAGCGGCAAGATCTTCGCAAGACCTCCCAGGAGCAGGTCTCGGGTGTCGCGCGTTCCTCCTTCGTGGCCTCGCGGGCGGCGGCGTCTTCGCCTCGGTCGCAATCTTGCGCGACTCCTCGTCGCCTCATCGCGCCCAGTCCGTCTGGAGCTTCTTGGCCTTGAGAGAGGCCGCCCGCTGGAGAGCGAGGTTGCCCAGGCCGGCCACCGCTGCCCGCTTGTCCTCGCCGTAGCTGCGCTTCGGGTTCTCCCCGCAAGCCACTTTCAGCCCGCCGGGCGCCGCGGTGACGCGCCTCTGGGGACCATCTGGGGAGCATCTGGGAAGCATCTGGGAGGCCCCGATGCCCGGCCGGCGCTCCATCTTTACCGCGCACCCTCTAATCAGGTTGCCTGAACCCGAAAGGACTTGTATGGTCGTAACACCACCAGCGACTGCCCGTTCGATACCCGGGTCCTGTGGCCAGAAGGCATCGGCGGACTGAGCCTGCGGCGCCACCGGTCCCGTATCTGGTTCCCGTTCGTTGCCGTCCAGGTGCGCCGCTGCACCTGGTGTCGGGTGGAGCCCGAGGTGGGAGTGCGCGTCGAACAGCCGAGGAGCGACGAACTGTCAACCAGCGTCCATCACCGCCGCCCCGCTCAGGGGCTCGATGTCGCCCTCGGCGGCGGCGGCGCGCTCTGCGCCCGCGAGCTGGGGCGAGCCGCGGACGAGCGTCACCCTCGTGCCCAGCGCGAGTGTCACCGCCTGAGTCAGGATGAGCGGCTGAGCAGGAGCGGCGGCCTCGAGACCTCCCGCGGGCAGACTTCCGGCTTGCCGGGGCGGCGGCCGGGTCGCGGGCGCGGCGAGCGGTTTGGGGGACACGGCCGTAGGCTGGGCAGCTCCAGCACAGCCGCAAAAAGACGCAGCCACGCCCGAGGCGAGGTGGCCTCGGCGCTGCAACATGGGTGGGCGCAACCGCCTCGGGCCTTCGCGCCGCTCCGCCGGGGGGACGCCCCGGCAGGTGGGTGGGGTAGCCCTCATGACGTCGACAGCGCCGGAGGGCGGATCGGCGGCGGACACGTTGCGGTCGATCCCGGAGAGCGGCTCGGTCCGGAGACGAAAGCTCGGGCATACAGACACGCCGCCGGTGCAGAGCGGAATGCAGAAATGAAAGACCTCCGGTCCAGCGCACCGGGGTGGGCTGGAACGGCGGCCTCGTCCATGACAGCTTTCCTCGATGAGGGCGGCTCACCCGGGGGGGTCGGCCTCCTCCGCGCTCCCTCGGTCAGGCGCCCGCTTCGGCTGCTGCGAGGTGGGTCGCGTGTGTCCGGAGCACAGGAAAGCCAACCTTCGTGGGAATGTCGCTGGCTCCCCGCGGTTACGGGTCTGCCCGCGGCGCGCGCCGCGCGGCAGCAGGAGAGGCCGCAGCGCGGCGGAGAGAGGACCGCGGCGCTGTCCATCGCACCCCTCCTGGGTTTGGGCAGAGCCTGGCTTCGCGGATCGGCCACCGGGCTTCGCCCCTCGGAGCGAAGCCAGCTGGCTTGGCTTCGCGGCGCGACGCCGCTGGGGAGACGCGCTGGCTGGAGTCCGGCTCGACCGGTCGCCCCAGCACGCCATGAGGGGACGGCGGGACGGGAGCTCGCGAGCGCGGGTTCCCGACGCGAGTTGAGGGGATGAGGGGGACACCTCTCGAATTATTTTCAACCAAGGTGCTGTTCAGCAGTTGACAACTCTAGCTATTCATGGGACGCGAGATCCAATGAGCAACGTCGAAACCGAGATCAAAAGCCACGTTGATGCATTCGTCTCTCAGCTGAGCGGACTTGTCCGCAAAGCGGCTCTCGAGGCCGTCGCCGACGCCTTGCGGGGGGAGGGCCAGCCGGCCGCTGCCGCCGCCGCGCCGCGCAAGGCGGGTCGGGCCAAGGCCGCTCCCCAGCCGGTTGCGGAGGTCAAGAAGGCGGCGGGGCGCCCCGCGCGCGCCGCGAAGCCCACCCGCAAGAAGGGCGAGAAGCGCTCGAAGGAAGAGCTCGCCGCCATGACGCAGAAGGTCCTGGAGCACATCCGGGCCAACAGCGGCCAGGGCGTGGAGCAGATCGCCAAGGATCTGGGCACCACCACGAAGGAGCTCACCCTCCCGATTCGGAAGCTGCTCGTCGAGAAGAAGATCACGTCGAAAGGAGAGAAGCGGGCGACCAAGTACTTTTCCCGCTGAAGCCGGCCTCGACACCCGCCGGGCGGGTCCGACCGAGCCGCCCGAGGTCGACGTCCAGCCTTCCTCCAAGCCCAGCAGGGGAACTCGTGGCCAGCCAGGAGCTCCCCAGGCAGGCGCGGAGGCGTCGCACATCGGGGCGGAGCAAGCTCCGCAGCCGTACACGCTTCCGGAACCCCCTCAGGAAAACTCCCCCAGCAATGCCCTCTCGGCGTAGCGCCGTGGAGAGCCCCGCACGCGCCGTGGAGAAATCCGCGCGCGCGGCCCGAAAGCTCCCGCCCGACCGCTGCTGAGCGGATCCGCCCAGCGACGCAATGCGGGAGCTGCGCCCGACAGCCGCTGTGCGGCCAGACGCGCTCCGGCGCCCAGGACGCTGGGTTACCGAGCGGCCATGCCCGCGCTCCTGTCGTTCGCGCGGGAGTCGGGCAGCATCACCTCACCCGAAGACCCCAACATGTCGTGGGGTGACATCGAAGGACCACCACATCTAGCTGTGTGGACCGCAAGTGGTCGGGATTGCCAAGCTGGCAGAGCACGATCGGCGCGGCGCGAGCGTGGCGGCTGTGAGCGCCTGGCCCGCGCCTCCTCCCTCGGGTGTCCCGCCGGGTACTGATGGTTGCGCCTGCGAGACATCGCCTCGCCCCAAGCGGGCTGGTGGCCAACGCACCTTCACAGACATCTGGGCAGGACGCCCCAGGCGGATATTGCGAATTTGCAACGTGGGCGAGCCCGGCCTCCAGCCGAAGAGGGCCCTCGGGCGCTCTCGGCCTCTGTGGATCAGGCACGGACACGGACAGCAAGGAGCGCCGCCAGGCCCTTGGTCAACGCCAAGGCATGGTCTGTGCCACATTGGAGTTGCTCAGCGGATACCGCGCCTCGTGAGCGGCGTGAACCGACGAGACCCAACTGCCACCGCGCTGGACAGGTTCTGACCATCTGCGATGCTCATCGGATCCCCGCGGCGCGCGATCGACAGTCGGTCCACCGGGCCGAGCTTGCACGCTGGACCGGGCGCCCCGGTGACACCGCCGAGGGGCGTCGCGACGGCGGTGCGTGAAGAGATCTCGGCGGGAAGCGCGACTCGGGCTCAGCGATCCGCCCGGGTCCCGACGATGAGGACATTCGAGAACGGCGTTTTCCCCCAGGCGGGCCTCGTCTCGCACGAGAAGCCGAGCTGCTCGAGGAGCGCGACGATCTCCCGGGCAGGGCGGAAACGCACCCGCTCGCCCCGGTTGAATCGAAGCGCGGTGAAGATGCGCTCCTCGAGGAGCGTGATCGAGCTCCTCAGGCCGCGCTCGGTGTCCGCCTCGCGGACGAGCAGGCGCCCTCCCGGTCGGACCGCGGCCGCCGCGCGCCGCACGATCGCGTCCTGCTCCTCCACGCGGAAGTAGTGGAGCAGGTCGATGAGCAGCACGGTGTCTGCGTCTCCCAGCTCGGCCTCGCGCGCGTCCGCGCACCAGAACTCGGCGGCCAGCGGAGGGGCCGCCTGGGGGGCGGGCTGCTCGCCGGACGAGCCGGGCGGCTCGGCCGAGGGCGGCAGAGGCGCGCCCGGATTGCCGCCGCTCGCGCGGCGCGCGTCCTCTATCTTGGCGCGGTCCCAGTCGAACCCCCGCGAGCGCGCGGCCCGGCCGAGCTCGAGCAGGAGAATCGGCAGCTGGCCAGCCCCGGTCCCGATATCGAGCACCTCCCCCAGCGCGCCGGGGCGGTCGCCGGCGATGTCGGCAATCAGCCGCGCGACGGGATCGCCGAGCAGCTTGAAGCGGACATAGTGAAACCGGGTGCGCTGCGCCGGCGTGGCGCCTTCTTGCGGGCTGTACCTCGCCGCGACGCGCTCGATCGCGTGGACCCACGGCGGCGCGTCCTCTGGGAGCCGATACGGCTCCATCCCGCCGCGCCGCAGCGAGGGCGCGCGCCGCCGCTTCAGCGCGACGAGCGCGAAGACCAGCCCGCCGCCGAGCGCGGCGAGCGCGAGCCCGACCACGGGCGCGCCGAGGAGCATGTACTCGGGGAACTCGGACAGTGCTTGCGCCCAGCTCATCTTCTCATGAAGGCGCAGCCAGCGCCCGGTGCGGAGGTACGCCCCGACCTGGAACTCGGCCGTGAGCAGCGCTGGTGCGAACAAGGGGTTGGAAATGTTCGCCGCGACCCAGGCAATCGCCGCGTCCAGACGGAACCACAGGCAGAGCAGGAGGACGAGCGGCGTGTGGCAGCCGAAGATCGGCTGCGATCCGATGAACAGGCCGATCGCCACCGCCACGGCCGTCCGGCCGGCCGACAGCTCGCTGCCACGGAGCTCGCGCCATGCGCGGCGCGCCTCCTCGCGGAGCAGAGAGTATTTCGCCAACGTTCAGGGGTTGCCTTCCGGTGTGGGGCGATCCGCGTCATCGGCCGCGTCGGCCGACAGCGAGGACAGGAGGTCGCTCACCTCCGTGGGGGTCGACTCGTCGAGCGCGTCCCAGGAGGCGCCCCGCGAGGTGGTCGGCGTCGCGTCGCGCGGCGCCGCGCCCGCGGTGTTCCCGCTCCGCTGCGCCTCCACCATGCGAAGGTACATCTTCGCCGTCTTGTTGTCGGGCTCGATCGCGAGCGCCTCGCGCCACTCGGCGATCGCGAGATCGTGCGCACCGAGGGAGTGCAGCGCGACCCCGAGCAACACGCGCGCAGGCGCGTACTTCGGGTTGGCGTCGCGCGCGGCGGCGTAGTGCTCGCGGGCGAGCGCCAGATTGCCGGCGTCGCGGTACATCGTGCCGAGGCGCAGCTGGAGATCGACGAACGTCGGGCACAGCGCCACGGCGCGCTTCAGCTCGGCGATCGCTTCCTGCGCGCAGCCCGCGTCGGCATAGGCCTGCGCGAGATCGGCATGCATGTTGGCGATCTTGCCGCGCGCGAACGGGTCGAGGACGCCGCCGTCCCCCTCTCCGCGACGGATGCGGGAGTAGACCTGTCGCGCCGCCTCGTATTTGCCGAGGTCGTTGTACGTGACGGCGAGGTTCAGCAGCGCTTCCGTGTAGTGCTCGTTGAGCTGCACCGCGCGCTCGAAGTGGGCCTCGGCCGCGAGGAAATCGCCGCGCTCGTGGAGGATGACGCCGAGCATGTTGAAGACGTCCGCGAACCGATCGGTCTTCTCGAGGATCTGCCGCAGGGCGTGCTCGGCCAGATCGTACTCGCGTCGCTCGTAGTGCTCCCTGCCGAGAACCAGAAGCTGCTTCAGCCTGTCGTCCATGAGGCCCGCCAGCTTACGCGACCGGCGTACGATGCGGTCGGTCTTCCGCGCAACCCTTGCGCGGATCGGGTGGCCGCGCGGTTGCAACCCCGACGATGCCTTGGTACGCACGTCGGCGTGCCGAGTGCAGTACCCCAGAACCCGCTCGAGGCTCCCGGAAGTCCGGACGCCGCGGACCGCTCCGAGGAGCGGAACGACGACGCCGGCCGGGCGTCGGGGCCCGGCGCCGCCGCCCTGCCGGGAGCGCCGCGCACGGAGGCCGGCGCCGCGGTCCCGCAGGGCGCGCCGCGCGCGGAGGCCGACGCCACCCCGCGGGACGCGCCGCGCGCCGAGCCCGGCATCGTCCCGCATCCCGCGCCGCGCGCGGACATCGAGCGCAGCGGCGCCGACGACGTGACGGACGACGCGCTCGACGCCTCCAGCCGGCCTGCCACGCCGCCGCTGGCCGCGCCGCTCGTGGGCCACCGCCGGGCGGAGAGCGCTCCGGCCGCGCCCTGGTCGCGCGGCGGCGATCTGCGCGCGCGCTCGTCGCCGTCGTGGACGCAGCTCCCTCCTCCTTCTTCTCGCGGGCGCGGCGCCGCGCCCTGGTCGCGCGGCAGCGATCCGCGGCCCTCCCGCCCGTCGCTCGCGGACGGCGGCCCCTACGCGGGCTCCGGCGCGGCGGACGGCCCGCGTCTGCCCGCCGGCCTCAGCCGGCCGCCTCCGGGGCCGCACCTCTCGCCGCGCATGACCGCGGTCTTCGGCGGCATCTTCGGCCTCGCGACGCTCACCTCGCTCATCGCGCTCCTGATCCAGGGCGTCCCGGTGCGCGACGAGCGCGCGCTGGTCGCGGGGGGCCCGGCGGGCTCGACCACAGGCACGGAAGAGGCCGGAAAGCCCGCCGCCGCGCCCGAGGTGAAGGCCAAGAAGCGCACCCCGCTGCCGGGCCCGTGGCGGATCTCCGAGCTCGCGAAGGATTCGTCCGTGATCCTGGCGAGCGACGCGATGGACCGCCGGTCGTTCATCACGGCCCTCGACGAGAAGGGCGTGCCGAAGGCGCAGATCTACCGGATCATGAAGGCCTTCGACGGGCTGCGGAAGTTCGACAAGTGCGGCCGCAAGGATCGGTTCACGGTCGCGATGGACCGCTCCACGCGCCGCGTCCGCGCCTTCGAGTACGAGGTCTCGGCGAGCGAGATCTACCAGGCGCGGGAGGACGCGGCCGGGCTGCTCTCGGGCACCACGCTCGACATGAAGATCGCCGAGGAGGAGGTCGTCGCCGCCTTCTACGTGGGCAAGGATCTCACGAGCGCGTACCGATCGGGCGGCCTGGAAGCGGGCGTGCTCGACGTGATCGACGACGCGCTGAGCGGGCGCATGTCGACGGAGAGCTTCGAGGAAGGGAGCACCGTCCGGCTGATCGCCGTCGAAGAGACGGCGCTCGGGATGTTCTCCCGGTACAAGAAGATCATCGCGCTCGAGTACCGGCCCGCGGATCCCGCCGAGAAGCCGGTGCGCATCTACGATTTCAAGGGGCAAGAGGCCCGCGGCTACTTCGACGAGCGCGGCCGGCAGCCGTACGCGGGCGGATGGCGCGCGCCGGTCCCGGGCGCGCCCGTGACGTCGAGGTTCAACCCGCAGCGGATGCACCCGGTGTTGAAGAAGAGGATGCCCCACAACGGGACGGACTTCGGCGCGCCGACGGGGACGCCGGTGTACTCGGCGTACCGCGGCGTCGTCGAGTGGGTCGGCCCCGCGGGTCCGAGCGGCAACCTCGTCACCGTCCTGCATCCGAACGGCGTCAGCACCGGCTACGCGCACCTGTCGAGGTATGCCGCCGGCATCAAGGTCGGCATGAAGGTGGGCACCCACCAGCTCGTCGGGTATGTGGGGTCGACGGGCCGCTCGACGGGCCCGCACCTTCACTTCAGCGCGAAGAAGGACGGCAAGTACTTCGACGCCGAGACGCTCCAGCTCGACGGCGAGCGCGTGATGCCCGGCGTCGATCGCGCGGCGTTCGCCGCGGCGAAGGAGGCGCTCGACGCGCGGCTCGACGCCATCCCGCTGCCCGAGCCGCCGCCCGAGCCGGTGAAGCCGGAGGTCGCGGAGCCGACCCCGCCGCCCCCCGCAGCGGCCGGCAGCGAGGCCACGGTCACCGCGGCGCCCGCGGTCGGGCCGAGCGGGCCGGCCGAGCCCGAGCCGAAGCCGCCCGAAGGCGCCGGGGACGATGAGGGCGAGCTCATCGAGGGCCCCGATCTCAAGAGTCCGCCGGAGACGATGTGACGTCGGGCGGACCGAGAGGTCCGCCCGAGCACGGCGAGCTCATCGAAGGCTCCGATCTCGAGAGCCCGCCGGAGGCGATGTGACGCCGGGCGGGCCGGGAGGTCCGCTCGAGCACGGCGAGCCCATCGAAGGCCCCGATCTCGAGAGCCGCCGGAGACGATGTGACGCCGAGCAGGCCGAGGGCGTCCGCGCGAAGAGCGCAGCGCCTCCCCCGGCCGAGGACAAAAAGCGTCGAGGACGCCGAGGGAAGATCCCTCGCGTCCTCGATGGCGTCGCCATGGCAACCGCCCCGACGGGCAGCTGCCGGGCCTGCTAGCGCTTCGAGTACTGGAAGCGCTTGCGGGCGCCGGGCTGGCCGTACTTCTTGCGCTCCTTCTTGCGCGCGTCGCGCGTGAGGAAGCCCGCGCGCTTCAGCGACGACCTGCGCTCCGGATCGAGCTCGCACAGGGCGCGCGCGATGCCGTGCCGCATCGCCTCGGCCTGGGCGCTGTGCCCACCGCCGACGACGGTCGCGTTCACGTCGAACTGTTCGAGCAGCTCCAGCAGCTCCAGCGACTGGCGCATCACCATGCGCGAGGTCTCGCGGACGAAGTACTCGTCGGCGGGCCTCTTGTTCACCTTGATGTTGCCGGTGCCCGGCGAGAGGAAGACGCGCGCGACCGCGGTCTTACGCTTCCCAGTGGCGTACGTTCTCGTTTCCGTCATGGCTTTGCTCAGCTGTAGCTAAGGGGCTGCGGCTTCTGCGCCGCGTGGGGGTGATCGGGACCGGCGTAGACCTTGAGCTTGGTAAGGAGCTCGCGCCCGAGCACGTTCTTCGGGAGCATGCCCTTCACGGCCTTCTGGATGGGGAGCTCCGGCTTGCGCTCGAGCAGATGACCGTACGCCTCGGAGCGGAAGCCGCCCGGCTCACCGCTGTGCCGCACGTAGTTCTTCTGCTGGAGCTTGCGACCGGTCAGAAGGACCTTCTTGGCGTTCACGACGATCACGAAGTCGCCGGTGTCGACGTGCGGCGTGAACGTGGGCTTGTTCTTGCCGCGAAGCACCATGGCGATGCGGCTGGCAAGGCGGCCGAGGGGCTTGCCTTCCGCGTCGATCACCCACCACGTACGCTCGTTGCGGGCCTCCGCAGGCTTGGCGGAAAAGGACTTGGGCTGAGGATTCATTGGGCGAAAAACTCCGGAAGGGCGCCTGCCAAAAAGGGGCGCAACTTCTACAAGGCGGCCCTCCGCCTGTCAAGCGTCTCGGGCCCGCTCGTGGCGCATCGTCATCGTCGTCATCGTCACGTTTGTCGTCCGGCGGGAGCCTTGTCGTCCGGCGCGAGCCGGTCAAGGGCGCGTCGGTCGGCCGCCTGATAGCACAAGCGTTCGCGCCGGTCGCTTCTTTCGTTTGCTGCGCGTCCTTTGCCGCGCTCGTCCGCCGCTTTCCTCGCGCCCTCGCGCCCTCGCGCCCTCGCGCCCTCGCGCCTCCTGCGCGGCCTTCACGCGCCCACGCTCCTCGCCCAGCAGACAGCGCTCGCTTCGCCACGTCCTGCGCGGGATGGTCTCCAGATACCGCCCCCGTCGCTCGGGACAGATCTCCGCTTCGGCCCGACCGAGGTTGAAGGCGCCGCAGCTCCGCGGGCATCAGCTCGAGGCGGCGCATCCAGAAGCCGGGCGTCGCTCAGCGACCGGCCACGACTTCCGAGCGCAGCTGCCGCTCGGCCTCATCCTCTTTTTTCTCGTCGCGAACTTCCCGCGGGCTCGTTTCGGAGGAGCTCACCACCAGGAGTCGACAGACGGTTCAGCTTGGCGGAGAGGGCGGGATTCGAACCCGCGGTACGTTGCCGTACACACGATTTCCAGTCGTGCACCTTCGACCACTCGGTCACCTCTCCCGATACTTCTTCGACGCGCCCCGCTTCTGCCGGACCGGCGCCGCCCGCGAGAGAGCGGGCGGTCAGAGCCCACCTGGTTCAGCGGGGGCAAGCAGCCAAGCGTAGCGGAGAGAGCGGGATTCGAACCCGCGGTACCCTTGCGGGTACACCTGATTTCGAATCAGGCACCTTCGGCCTCTCGGTCACCTCTCCGCGGGCGAACATGGCAAAGCGGGGCCGGCTGGTCAAGCATCTCCTGACACGGACCGACGCGTCGGCGCGCTTTCGTGGCCGGGACCCTCCGCCGGACCCCCGAACATCAACGAGCGTCCTCGCGATCGCCCTCGGAGAAGGCCTCGCGCCCGAGCGCCGCCGGGCCTCCAGGTCCGCCCGCCGCGCGCGGCGAGGTCGAGCGCGCTCCGCCCTCGCCCTCGCCCTCGGCCCGCTGCGCGGCGCGCGCCGCGGGCGTGCCCGCGCGCGGGAGCCGGACGACGAAGCGCGCGCCCCCGAGCGGGGACTCGAGCACGTCGATGGTGCCGCCGTGGTCGACGACGATCTTCTTCACGATGCTCAGGCCGAGCCCCGTGCCGTCGTACCGCGTCGTGACGTAGGGATCGAACACCGAGTCGCGCACGGCGGGATCGATGCCCGGCCCGTCGTCGTCGATCGCGATGAGGTGGCTCTGCCCCTCGCTCCGCGCCGAGACGCGGACCCTGCCCCACAGGGCGCCGGGGCGCGCTGCAGCGCCCCCGCCCGGCGCCGCCCGCTGCGCGTCACGCAGCGCCTGCGCCGCGTTGCGCACGATGTTGCCGAGGGCGCGCCGGAGCATCTCGCGATCGAGCGCGGCCGGCATCGGGCCGGCCGGCACGTCGAACTCGAGATCGACGCGCCCGAGCAGCGCCTCGTCCGAGGCGTGCTCGCGCCCCGCCTCCTCCACCGCGGCGAAGCGCTCGCCCTGCTCCCGCAGGAACTCCGCGAGATCCGCGGGCTCGAGCTCGGCCTGCGGGAGCCGCGCGAAATTGGAGAACTCGCCGACGAGCCGGCGCAGCGTGCCGATCTCCTCCTCGACAACCTCGAGCGTGGTCTGCAGCAGGCGCTGGTAGGCCGGGTCGCTGCCCGCATAGCGGCGGTGGCACTCCTCGACGGCGAGCTGGATCGGCGTCAGCGGGTTCTTGATCTCGTGCGCGAGGTGCCGCGCCATCTTCTGCCACTCGCCCATGCGCTTCAGGAACTCGATCCGCGCGCGGCTGCCCTCGAGCTCCTCGAGCATGCGGTCGAAGGCGCGGCCGAGGTCGGCGACCTCGTCGTCGCCCTTGAGCGCGACGCGCACCGAGAGATCGCCCTCGGCGACCGGCCGCATGGCCGCGGCGAGCCGCGCGACGCGATCGACCACGGGGCGCGCGACGAGCACGCCGGCGAGCACGGCGAGGACGATCGTCGCGCCGAGCAGCGCGGCGAAGGCGTCGCCGTAGCTCTCGTCGACGTACTCCTTGCGATGCTCGCGCTCGAGGGCGCGGTACGCCTGCGCGAACGCCTGCGCGGACTCGAGCTCGTCGAAGCGGGCGCTCGGCGCGGCGAACGTCGCGACGAGCGCCCTCGCGTCGCCCTCGCAGTCGTCGGGTTCGGCCGCGGGCTCCGCGGGGGGCGCGGGCTCCGCGGTCGAGCCGGGGGCGCGCTCGATCGCCTTCCGGACCGTGAGCGTCTTCTCGCGCGCCGGGTCCACCGGCCGGCCGCGCTCCCGCGCGCCGACGAGCTCGCCGCCGCAGCGCTCGACGCGCAGGGAGACCAGCGCGGGGTGCGCCGCGATGACGCGCGTGAGCTCGGCGCCGAGGAGCTCCGCGTCCCCGGCGAAGGCGCTCCGGCGCAGCGGATCCGCCGCGGCGATCGCCTCGGCCTCGGAGCGCATGCCCTGCTTGATGGCGGCGGCCAGCTCGGCGTACACACCGAGCGCCCTGTCCAGGTGGACGCCGAACTCGGGCTGGAACGCCGTCGCCGACACCCGCGCGATCACCGTCCTGGCGACCACGATGCTGGCGACGAGCGGGATGAGCGCGGTCACGAGGATGGCCGCGACGACCCGCCGCTCCGTTCTGCCGGGGATGCGCATGCGCGCAGCATAGCCGCGGCCCCGCGCCGGCGCGCACGCGGGCCGCCCGCGCCGCCCGGCTGGGCCGCCCGCGCGCCGGAGCGGCCCAGCCGCGGGGGAGCGCCGCTACTCGACCGTGACCGTTTTCGCGAGGTTGCGCGGCTGGTCGACGTCGTTGCCCTTCAGGTTGGCGACGTAATAGGCGATGAGCTGGAGCGGGAGCACCGTGAGGAGCGGCCCCACCTCGTCCGGCACCTTCGGGATCCAGACGTGGTGCTGCGCGATCTCGAGGATCGACTCGTCGCCCTTCGTGGCGATGGCGACGACCTGCCCCTCGCGCGCCCGGACCTCCTGCAGGTTGGAGAAGGTCTTGTCGTAGTGCGCGTCGCGCGGGCAGACGACGATCACGGGGAGGTTCTCGTCGATGAGGGCGATCGGCCCGTGCTTCATCTCGCCGGCGGCGTAGCCCTCCGCGTGGGCGTACGAGATCTCCTTGAGCTTGAGCGCGCCCTCGAGCGCGATCGGGAAGCCGAGGCCGCGCCCGAGGAAGAGGACGTCCTTCGCGTGGACGAGCCGCTTCGCGATGGCATGCACGTAGTCGGCGTCGCCGAGCACCTCGCGCATGTGGCTCGGGGTCTCCCAGAGCGCCTGGAGGATCTCGCGCCCGCGATCCGCGGAGAGCGAGTCGCGGCGGCGGCCGAGGTAGACCGAGAGCAGGAGCAGCGCGGCGAGCTGCGTGGTGAAGGCCTTGGTCGACGCGACGCCGATCTCGGGGCCCGCGTGCGTGTAGAGCGCGCCGTCGGCGAGGCGCGGGATCGCGCTGTCGAGCACGTTGCAGAGCGCGAGCACCTTGGCGCCTTGCGCCTTCGCCGCCTTGAGGGCGGCGAGCGTGTCGGCGGTCTCGCCCGACTGGCTGATGGCGATGACGAGGTCGTCGGGGAAGAAGATCGGCTCGCGGTAGCGGACCTCGCTCGCGAGCTCGACCACCGTGGGGACGCGGGCGAGCTGCTCGAGCCAGTAGCGCCCGGCGATGCCGGCGTGGTGGCTCGTGCCGCAGGCGACGATGTAGACCCGGCGCAGCTCCTTCGCGAACTCCGGCGTGACCCCGATCTCGGTCGCGTGCACGTCGCCGGCGGCGAGATCGATCCGGCCGCGCAGCGTCGCCTCGACGACGTCGGGCTGCTCGTGGATCTCCTTCAGCATGAAGTGCTTGTAGCCGCCGCGCTCCGCCTGGACGGGGCTCCAGTCGATGCGCTTCACGCGCCGCTCGACCTTGTCGCTCCCGGCCACGGTCTCGATGCGGACGCCGTCGGCGCGCAGCTCGACGATGTCTCCGTCCTCGAGGAAGATCATGTCGCGGGTGTGCGAGAGGAGCGCGGGGATGTCGCTGCCGCAGAGCATCTCGTTCTCGCCGACGCCGACGACGAGCGGCGAGCCGTAGCGGGCGGCGACGATGACGTCGGGCTGGTCGCGGGAGACGACCGCGATCGCGTAGGCGCCGTGGACCTGCCGGAGCGCCCCGCGCACGGCCTCGAAGAGCGACTTGGCGCCCTTCTGGAGCTCGCGGTGGACGAGGTGAGCGACGATCTCGGTGTCGGTGTCGGAGAGGAACTTGACGCCCTGGCCCTCCAGCTGCTGCCGGATGGCCACGTGGTTCTCGATGATGCCGTTGTGCACGACGGCCACCGGGCCCGCGGAGTGCGGGTGGGCGTTGACCTCGCTCGGGCGGCCGTGCGTCGCCCAGCGGGTGTGGCCGATGCCCGTGGTGCCGTCGAGGGTCCGCTTCTCGAGCGCCTCGCTGAGCTTGATCAGCTTGCCGAGCGTCCGGACGATCTCGATGCCCTTGCCGTCATGAATGGCAATGCCGGCCGAGTCGTAGCCCCGATACTCCAGCTTGCGCAGCCCTTCGACGATGATCGGCGCCGCCTTTTTCGACCCAACGTATCCGACGATCCCGCACATGCTCGCCTCGTTTAGGTAATGCCCGCGCGCGCCTACGCGTGCTGCGGAAAACGTAACGTTACTCCTGGCACCGGGAGCCGACAGAAAAAATTGAGCTCCCTGACAATGAACGCCGCGTCGATCGCGCGAAGGTCACAGCCAGGACGAATGCTATCGCGGCCGTGATCGAGGCGACGCCGAACGTGAGGGCGCCGCCGCCGCGCTTGTAGAGCTCGCCCCACGCCAGCATTCCGATGACGGATCCAGCGCCAGCGCTTGCGGAAAAGAGCCCCTGCGCCGTGGCGAGGATCTGCGGCGGAGCGCGATCTCGCGTGTAGGCGAGCGAGGCGACCCACATCATGGCGAAGGAGACCGCGTGGAGCGGCTGGAGCGCGAGCAGGGCGGGCCAGAAGCGCACGTACGAGAGCAAGGCCCAGCGGAGCGAGGCGCCGGCGAAGGCGACGGCGAGCGCCACGGGCGGCGCGAACCGCTGGAGCAGGGGGCCGGAGAACGCCATGAGCGCGATCTCGCCCGCGACGCCGACGGCCCACGCGACCCCCACCAGCGGCTCGGGGAAGCCGACGTCGCGCAGGTGCAGCGTGTAACAGAGGTCGTAGGAGGAGTTCGCGCTCTGGGCCAGGAACGAGGCCGCGAGGAACAGGCGGAAGTCGCGGCTCTGGAGGAGGGCGCGGGCGCGCTCGCGCACGGAGCCGCCGGCGGCCGGCGCGCGCGCCGCGCCCTCCACGCCCCGCGCGGCGCCTCGCTGGCCGAGGCGCTGGAGCGGCGCCTCGGCGCCCGCCGGGAGCGCCCACGAGAGGGCGAACGCGACCAGCAGCGCGGCGGTGATCGCGACGGGGAACGCCGCCGGCCGCGCCGGATCGATGAGCGCCCCGCTGGCGATCGCCATCAGCGCGAAGCTGATCGAGCCCCAGAGCCTGAGCCGGCCGTAGGCGATCCCGGAGGTCAGCGACGCCTCGAGCGCGACCACGTCGGCCATGGTGAACATCGGCGCGCGGAAGAACGCGAACGCGAGCGCCGCGGCGAAGAGCCCGCCGAAGCCGAGCGAGACGCCGAGCGCCGACGACAGCGCGAGCAGCGCGAACACGGCGAGGGCGCCGGCGCAGGCCGCCCGGATCAGCCACACGCGCACGCCGAGCGCGTCGGCGATGAGGCCGAACACCGGCGGCGCGACGAGCCCCATCGCGGGGAGCGTCGCCGCGATCGCCCCCATCGCGAGGCCTCGGGCCCCCCGCCCCTCGAGCCAGCTCGGGAACAGCGGCAGGTACACGCCGAGGACGGCGAAGATGCCGAAGTAGTAGAGCGAGATCGCCCGCGGAGACGGTTTGAGCTGCAAAGAAATGGGAGATGGCATCGGCGGTGAGGGCAGCGCACCAACGAAAACGGCGGCGCCTCCCTGGGGAAGCGCCGCCGCATGAACGTCGTCCTAGCTCGGATCAGTAACGATCGCCGCCGCGACCGCCGCGGCCGCCGCGACCACCGCCGCCGCCGCCGTAACCGCCGCCGCCACCGCCACGACCGCCGCGGCCACCGCCGCCGCCGCCGCCGCCGTAACCGCCGCCGCCGCCGCCGCCGTAACCGCCGCCGCCGCCGCCACCGCCGCGCTGGACCCGCTCCTCCGCCTCGTTCACGCGAAGCGGACGGCCATCCATGAGGGCGCCGTTCATCTGCTCGATCGCCTGCTGGGCCTGCTCAGGCGTGCCCATCGTGACGAACCCGAAACCCCGCGACTGCCCGCTCTCGCGGTCGGTCACGATGTGCACATCCGTCACCTCGCCGCTTTGGGCAAACGCAGCCTGCACGGAGGCCTTGGTGGCGGAGAAGGGGAGATTACCAACGTAGAGGCGAGTACCCATGACACTGATTCACTTCACGGCTCTGCGAGATGCGTCAGCTTCGGTGCCGAACAGTGCCCTGCCGCCCCGATGGAGCCGTGGGGGATCGAGGGAGGGCGGCGCTGGGGAGGAGCCCCCGGTGCGCCACACGTTGCGTCGTCCAGTCCGCGATCAATCCGCGATCCCCGAGAAGAGAAGCGTCGTGTCGAGTGCCAGTGACGTTCGTGACCAGCCGATAGTAACCAAATGTCCCCCCGGCGCAAGCGCTGGAAGCAGCCCCTCCCGCCGGCGCAGCCGCGCACCGCCCGCCCGGACGTCCCGACCGAACCGCCGCGATGCGGCAGCGTCTGCTGGCATTGGACGCGCCGGTCGCGTCGGTCGCGTCCGTTGCACCGGCTGCGTCCGTCGGTCGCGCCTGCTGCCCCCGTCGGCGGGCGCATCAACGCCCGGCCGATCGACGGAACGTGGCGCCGAGATCCCAGCCCTCGCCGCCCCCGGCGCGCGCGAGCGCGACGTCCGGCAGCACGCCGCCCGCGATCCGGACCTCGGCGATCACGCCGAGGCGGAGCGTCGTGGTCAGCGAGCGCGGCGCGGCGGTGGGCGCGAGCCGGGGCGGGTGGCGGGCGAGGTCGAGCGCGCGGACGCGGTCGTCGGCGGTCGCGAGCGCGAGCAGCGCGTGGAGAGGCCCGGGGCCGAGCGGGCGCACGAGCTCGATCGCGAGCGCCGCCTTGCCGCGGGCGCGGCGGCGCCCGAGCTCCGCGCGCGAGACGGGCTCTGCCGTGACCTCGTGCCCGGGCCGCGAGAGGATCGGCGCGACCGCCTCGGCGACCTCGACGAGGTGCGCGGCGGATTCGTCCACGAGCAGCTCGGCCGGAGGACCGCCCCACGCGGGATCGCCGTGCGCCCTCGGGAGACCCGAGAGGCCGAGGTGCGCGAGGCGCTCGGGCGGCAGCGCGTCGACCAGCCGCTGCGCGACGCCGGGCTGACCGAAGGGGCCGGCCTCCGGGCCGGTGGTCAGCACGATCCAGCCGGCGACGCCGAGATCGAAGCGGACAGCGCCGCGGCGGTTCGCGTGCAGCCCGGCGCCGAGCCACCCGAGGTCGTCGCGCTCGGTCTCGAACGCGCGCAGCGACGTCGTGAGGTCCTCCGAGCGGATCACGTCGATCGCGTCGAGGAAGGCAGCGCCGCGCGCGGCGACGTCGTTGCGCGTCAGCGTGATCTGCCGCGGGCCGAGGTCGGCCCGGAAGGCGCCGGTGCCGTCCGGCGACGCGGGGTCGAAGCTGCGCGGCAGGAGCGCGACCATCGGCGACGCGAGCGCGCGGGCGACGCGGGCGGGATCCGCGCGCGGGAACACGGCGGCGAGCGGATCCTTCGGGTGCCGCTCGGGCCTCGGGACGTCGGCGAGCACCGCGGCGGCGCCGCGAGCGCGGGCGCGCTCGACCGAGCTCACGACGTCGCGGCCGTCGAGCTTGACGAGGCGCGCGGTGCGCAGCCCGTCGCGGAGGCGCACGACCGCGGCGTCGCCCTCGCGCGACGGGAGCGCGGACGTGAGCGTCGGGTAAGGGTTCCCGGACGCGTCCAGGCCGTAGAGGCTGTCGGCGATCGCCGACGCGAACAGGGCCGCGGCAGGATCGCTCAGGTCGTGCGGGTCGAGCGAGCTCGTCGGCCACGGGAGGTGCATCGTGATGCGGCCGCCGAGCGGGGTGCGCCCCATGGCGCGGGCGCGCCCCGGGAGGGCGGCGGCGCCGAGCAGCGCGCCGGCGCCGCCGAGGAAGGCGCGGCGCGGGAGCGAGCGGCTCACCGCACCACCCAGATCTCGTCGGCCGTCGCGACGGCGAACGGGGCGCGCCCGGGCCCGTCGGGCGGGCAGACCGCGAGCGCGCGCACCCCCGCCGGCGCCGGGAGGCGCAAGATCTCCGGGGGCGCGGCGCGGGAAGGGCCGCCGTGATCGCGCCGCCACGAAAAGACGACGACGGCGTCCTCGAGCGGATCGAGCACGTCGAGGCTGGCGAGCAGCTCGGGCTCGCCGTCCTGATCGAGATCGCCGATCGCGAGCTGCGCCCCGGCGCTGCCCACGAGCTTGCGGCGGCCCGCGCTGTCCCGGAGCTCGACCGCGCCGCGCTCGCGCGCCGCCCAGACCGTGAACGGCTCGCCCCGGGCCGACAGGAGCTGCGCCGACGCGAGCGCGTCGTACCGGCCGGCGAGCGCCGGCGTCGCCGGCGGCGGATCGGCCGGGGCGCACGGCGCGAGCGGGCCGGTGAGGAGCGGCCCCCACGCCGTCGTGCAGGCCGAGCCGCCCGCGTCCGGGATCGCCAGCCCCGGGAGCTCGGCGAGCGCGTTCAGCTTGCCGTCGAAGCGGACGCTGCGCGCGCGATCGGTGAGCCCGACGTCGGCGAACGGCGGCTCGGGCTCGCCGTCCCGCCCGCGCTCGACGAGCGTGGCGAACGCGAGCGGCTCGCGGAGCGGCGACGGGTGCACGGCGACCACGTCCGGCCACGAGCGCGACGCGAGCGGCACGACCCGGCCGCCGCGGAGGCGGAGCGTGGTCACGCGCCGCCGGCTCACGCTCAGGATCTCGAGCGCGCCGTCGGCGTCGAGATCGCCGCACGCGAGGGCGACGACGTCGCCCTCGAAGTTCTTCGCGCGATCGATCCGGGCGGCGACGAGCGGGACCGGCGCGAGGTAGCTGCGGACCTCCGCGTCGAGGGGCGCCTCGGCGTACGCGTGGGCGATCGGCCCCGGCTCCGGATCGCGGATGCGCGCCCAGACGGTGCGCGGCACCGGGTACACGTCGACCGTGACGCGCAGCCGACCCGCCGCGACCTCGACGGCGAGGTGGACGAGCGCCGCGTCGTCGCGCGCGGCCTCGCGCGCGAGCGGCAGCGGGATCGGGTCCTTCTGCGCGCGCGCGCCGGCGCCGAGCTTGCCGGCGAGGTGGGCGGCGAGCGCGGCCGCGAGCTGGGCGCCGCGCGGCGCCGGCGCGTCCGAGACGAGCGGGCCGGCCGTGACGAGGACGCGGCCGGGGACGGGGTCGAGCGAGCGCGCGAGCGCGTCCACGACGCGGGCGACGGCCGAGCGCGGCGGCTTCGGGGCGGGCGCCGGCGCGGCGGGGCGCGGCGGCGCGGCGGGCGGCGGCGACGGCTGCGCCGCGGCGGGGCGCGCGAGCGCGAGGAGGGCGACGAGGAGGAGGCTCCGGGGCGACAACGCCACGATGTTACGCGCGCCGGTGGGGTCGGGGCCAGAGCCGCAGCCCCGCCGGCACCACGACGAGCGCGACGACGAGGCCGACCGCGCTGCCGAGCGCGCCGACCCGGCCCAGATCGCGGAGGCCGTCGAAGCGGCAGAACGCGAGCGCGGCGAAGCCCGCGGCCGTGGTCAGCGCGGTGGCGGCGATCGCCGGCCCCTCGTGGCGCAGCGTCTCGCGGATCACGGCGTCGCCGCCGCCCGCCGCCTCGATGTCGCGGGCGCGGTGGAGCAGGAACATGCCCTCGTCCACGGTGATCCCGAGCAGCACCGGGATGACGAGCGCGTCGTACGCGTGCAGGGGGATGCCGATCGCCCGGATCAGCAGGAGCACGAGCGAGATCTCGGAGGCGACGACGAGCGCGGCCAGCGCGACGTCCCGCGCGCTGCGGAGGGAGGCCGAGAGCGCCAGCAGCACGAGCGCCCCGGCGACGATCGCGATCCGCGGCATGTCGTGGGCGAGCGTCTCGCGCAGCGACGCCTCGAGCCGGGTGTAGCCGGTGAGCATGGCCTTCGGGTCCTCCTCGCGGATCGCGCGCTCGATCCGGTCGACCGAGCCGGCGTCGCGGGGCCGGACGTACAGCGCGACGAGCGCCTCGCCCCCGTCCGCGCCGAGGTAGCGCGAGAGCAGGATGGACGCGGGGCCGCGCTCGAGATCGGCGAGCGTGACCTCCTGCCGCGGCGGCGAGCGCATCCCGTCCAGCACCGCCGAGAAGCGCTCGGGCGCGAAGCCCGTGTCGCGGAGCGCCCGCTCGAGCTCGCCGGCCTTCGCGGGCAGGTCGAGCGCGTCGCGCGCGGCGAACCGCGCGGCCTGCGTCGAGGGGGCGGGCGCGAGCGCGGTGAGCGCGTCGACGGCCTCCACGTCGGCCTTCATCGAGGCGAGGCGCTCCGCGAGGCGATCGGCCCGAGCGCGGGCGCGCTCCTGCTCGCCGTCCGCGAGGAGCACCACCCACTGCCCGCGCCGCCCGCCGAACGCGTCGAAGATCGCCTGCTGCACCTTGAGCGGCTCGAGCTCGGCGGGCCGGATCGCGACGATGGCCTCGGCGAGCGGCGGCGCGGCGCCGAGGGCGACCGCCGCGATGGGGAGCGCGGCGAGCGCGGCGAGCGCGAGCGCGCGGCCCCGGGTCCGGGTGAGCCGGTAGAGGCCGTCGGGCCAGCGCGCCGGCGCGTCGGGCGGCGGAGCCCCCCGCTCGAGCCAGGCGCCGACGGCCGGCGTCACGAGGACGATCGCGATCGCCGTGAGCACCTCGCCCGCGGCGCACAGCAGGCCGAGCTGCCGGAGGGCGTTGATGTCCGACAGCGCGAGCGCGCCGAACGCCGCCGCCGCGGTGACGGCGGCGACGAGCACCGCGCGGAAGGTCCGCGCCCTCGCGGCGCGACCGGCCGCCTCCGGATCGAGGCCCTCGCGCCGCGCCTCGAGCAGCGCGGCGTAGACGTGGACGCCGGTGTCGACGCCGACGCCCACGACGACCGACATGAAGGCGACCGCGATCGCGCTGAGCCCGCCCGGGAGCGCGGTGGCGAGCCCCGCGGTCCAGACGGTCCCGAGCACGAGCGGCGGCATCACCGCGGCGAGCGCGCGCATGCGGCGGAAGAGCAGCGCGAAGACCGCGGAGGCGAGCAGCATCGAGAGCGTGCTCGAGACGGCGAGATCGCGCGTGAGCATCTCCTCGGTGGCAGCGGCGATGGCGTGCCCGCCGGTGAGCCCGAGCGTGAGCCGCGGGTGCGCCGCGCGGATCGGGTCGAGGACGGCGTTCGCGTCGGCGACGAAGGCCCGCGCGTCGGCGCCGCGGAGCGCCTGCCCGGCCGGCTGCACCAGGACGAGGTGCACCTTGCCGTCGTCCGTGGCGAACGCGCCGTCGGCCTGCGTGCGCACCCCGGAGCCGATGTCCGCGGACTCGAAGACGAGCTGCGCGAGCCGCAGCGGGTCGGCCGCGATCGCCTCGGCCGCGGCGCCGCCGCCCGGCGCGAGCAGCATGGCGCGCGTCTCGGCGAGGCGCTCGCGCATCCCCTCGGGCGAGAGCGCGGCGGCGAGACGCTCCCGCACGCGCGCGTCCGCGTGCCGGAAGGCGAGCCACGGATCGAGCGCGCGCGAGGCGTCGACGCGATCGGCGGCGCGCTGCACGGTCGGGCGCGCCGCGAGGGCCCGCGCGATCTCGGCGGCCACCGCGGCGTTCTCGTCGGGGTCGTCCCCCTTGACCATCACGACGCCGAGATCGCCGCCCCCGAACCCGCGCACGTACCGGCGCAGCGCGGCGGCGTCGCCGCGCTCGGGCAGGAGCGAGGCGACGTTCGGCTCGAGCTGTAGCCGCAGCGTCACGGCGGCGAAGGCGGCGAGCGTCAGCGCCGCGAGGGCGAGCGCGACGGCGAGGCGGAGAGGCCGGCGCGGGGCGCGTGCGCGGGCCGGCGAGGGCGGAGGGGGCGCTGCCATGGCGAGCCGGGCCGGGCCCGGGGCCGCTCCTCTACCCTCACACCCGCCCCGCCGCGAGGACATCGCGCGCGCCGCGCCTCCGCCGGCGGCGCTTGCGCCCGCGGGCGCGCCGGTTCATCCCGGCGGCATGGAGCTCCCCCCGATCGTCCTCGCAGGCAGAGCCGTCCTGCGGAAGCCCGCCGCGCCCGTCCCGCCCGAGGAGATCGGGACGAAGCAGCTCAAGCAGCTCGTCTCGACGATGGTCGCGGTCATGCGCCAGGCGCCCGGCGTCGGGCTCGCGGCGCCGCAGATCGGCGTCGGCCAGCAGGTGATCGTGCTCGAGGACAGCGAGGCGCTGATGTCCCGCCTCACGCCGGAGCAGCGCGCCGAGCGCGGCCGCGTGCCCTTCCCGCTGCAGGTGATCGTCAACCCGACGCTGAAGGTCCTCGCGCCGTCGCTGCCGGGGGCGGCCGACGCGGCGGGCGCTGGGCGGGCGACGTTCTTCGAGGGCTGCCTGAGCGTTCCGGGCTACATGGCGCTGGTCGAGCGGGATCTGTCGGTCGAGGTGAGCGGCGTGGACGCGGACGGCAAGGAGGTCCGCTGGCAGGCGACTGGGTGGCCCGCCCGGATCCTCCAGCACGAGGTCGATCACCTCCGCGGCACGCTGTACGTCGATCGCATGATCTCGCGATCCTTCTGCAGCAACGAGGAGGCGAAGGTCCTGCTCGGCCAGTCGGTCGCCGAGGCGCGGGCCGCGCTCGGCGCGTGACCGCGCGCCCGTCGGGCGAGCGCCCGCGAGGCGCGCGCGCTCAGGGCGAGGCGCCGGCGCCGCGCCCGGCGAGCTCTTCTACGATCCGCTCCACGATCCGCTCCATCCTGATCCCGCGCGAGCCCTTCACGAGGACCAGATCGCCGCGCTCGACGATCTGAAGCGCCCGGCTCGCGGCGGCGCTCGCGTCGCCGGCGAACCACGCTCGCACGCCGGCCGCCTCGGCGGCGCGCGCGATCCGCGCCGCCTCGCCGCCGACGGCGACCAGCGCGGCGGGGCGCGCGGCGCCGACCGCCTCGCCGAGCGCGTCGTGCTCCGCGGCCGCGAGCGCGCCGAGCTCGCGCATCTCGCCGAGCAGCAGGACCAGCCGCTTCCCGAGCGCCTCGGCCAGCTCGACCGCCGTCCTGAGCGACGAGCGCATCGACAGGGGGTTCGCGTTGTAGCTGTCGTCGATGACCACGGTGCCGTCCGGCAGCTCGCGGACCGACAGCCGCCCGTCCCCCGGCGGCGCGAGCCCCGCCGCGGCGCGAGCCGCCCGCTCCGTCGAGAGCCGCTCGCCGAGCGCCTCCTCCACCGCAACGACGGCCGCCGCCGCGGCCAGCGCCCCGGCCTCCCCGAGCAGCGGGACCACGATCTCCAGCGCCTCCCCCCCCCGCTCGATCCGCACCGAGGTGCCGCGCACCCCGACCGGCCGTCGCCCCGCGATCCGGATCTGCGCGCGCTCGCCGAACCCGTAGGTGATCCGCCGCGCGGCGCCGGCGCGATCGAGCTGCTCGACCACCTTCGCGTCGTCGCCGTTGCCGAGGGCGACCCCGTCGGCCGGCAGGGCGGCGAGCAGGTCTCCTTCCTCGGCGGCGACGTCCTCCAGCGTGCCGAGCCCCTCGGTGTGCTCGATGCCGATGGACGTCAGCACGGCGAGGTCCGCCCCCGCGATCCGCGCGAGGGCCGCGACCTCGCCGCGGTGGTTCGTGCCGATCTCGACGACGGCGAAGCGATGGCGGTCCTCGAGCCCGAGCAACGTCATCGGCAGCCCGATGGCGTTGTTCAGGTTGCCCGCGGTCGCGTGCACGTCGCCGCGGCCCGCGCCCGCGAGCAGCGCCGC
This sequence comes from Sorangium sp. So ce836, assembly GCF_028553905.1. Lineage (NCBI taxonomy): Bacteria > Pseudomonadati > Myxococcota > Polyangiales > Polyangiaceae > Sorangium > Sorangium sp. So ce836. Next base: position 11,905,563 of record NZ_CP102233.1, read on the forward strand.
GATGGTCCGCGTCGTCGTCGTCTTGCCGGCGGAGCCGCCGATCGCGACGATCGCCCGCGGCCCGTCCGGGTGCGCGCCCCCGCGCCACCGCTCGCGGTGCGCGCTGGCCAGCGCCCCGAGCGCCGCGAGCCCGTCCTCCACGAGCACCGCGCCGCCTCCGGCCGGCAGGTCCACCTCCCGGGAGACGACGAACGCGGCCGCCCCGCGCTGCGCCGCGGCGTCGATGAACCGATGGCCGTCGAAGGTCTCGCCGGTGAGCGCGACGAACGCCGCGCCGGGCGCGATCGTGCGGCTGTCGGTCGAGATGCCCCGCGCCGCCGGCCCGGCCCTCAACACGCGCCCGCCGGTCGCGCGCGCCAGCTCGTCGAGGGTGAAGGGGGCAAAATTCTGCGGGATCGGCGTCGCCATCGCGGGCGATCACCAGCATGGAACGGGGCGCAGGGCCAACGAATCGCCGGCGCGCGGCCCTCGCGCGCGTCGAGCCGCCTCAGCGCCGGGTCTTTTCCTTGTCGATCTCGTCGTAGATGTCGTCGCCCTTCGGCCGCGGGCGCGCGGCTGGCCGGGGCGCCGCGGTCGCGGTGGGCGCTGCGGTCGCGCTCGGGGTGGGCTCGGCGGATGTCTCGGCGGTCGTCGGGGGCGGCTCGGTGTAGTCGATCGCGATGGGCCCGCCGCCGCGCATGCTCTGCCACAGCGTGATCCCGACGAGCGCCAGGAGGGCGATCGCCAGGATCACGCTGAGCACGATGATGAGCGTCCTGCCGCCCTCGCGGCGCGGCGCCGTCACGGCGGGCGGCTTCTGCGGCTCCGCGCGCTCCTGCACGAAGTTCGACGGGAGCGACGGCAGCTCGAGCCGCGCCGACGTGGTGGCCCACGGGCTCTCCGCGGGCGGCATCGCCGCGTGAGCCGCCTGGGGCGCGCCGGCCGCCGCCGCGCCGTCCCAGCCGCCGGCGGCTTGCGGCGCGCCCGCGGCGGCCGCGCCGTCCCACCCGCCGCCCGCCGGCGGCGCGCCGGGCGCCGCCGCGGCGGGCGCTGCGCCCATGGCCGGAGCCGGCGCGGGCGCAGGCGCAGGCGCAGCGGCCGAGGGCGGCCCAGCTGGCGCCTGAACGCCCGCGTGCAGCGAGGGCAGCGGCATGCGCCCGGCCTCCTGGACAGCGGGGCCCGCGGAACCGAAGCCCGGGCCCGCGAAGGCCGGCGGCGCCGCCGGAGGGGGCGGCTGCGCCGCGTTCGCGGCCAGCATCCGCTCCGTGTTTGGCGCCGGCTGGAACGACATCTGGCTCGGGGGCGCCGGATCCGACGGCGGCGGCGCCGAGATGAACGGGAGGCCGCTCGCAGAAAAGACGCCGCTGGCCGACAGCACGTCCTGCTGCGAGACGAGCCCGGGCGGGAGGGTCCCTCCGCGCGCCGAGACGTTCCCCGCGGGCGGCTGGGTGTAGCCGGACCTCGCCGCCGCCGGAGGGGAGGCGGGCGCGGAAAACTCGGGCGTCGACGACGCCGGCCCAGCGAGGCCAGGCGCCGACGGCGCGGGCGCTGCGAACGCGGGCGCCCCCGGCGCGGGCGCTGCGAACGCGGGCGCCGACGGCGCCGGTCCGGGATACGCCGCCCCGGGGGCGGCGGGCCCGGCGAGCCCGGCCGCCGAGGGCGCCGGTCCGGCGAAGCCGGGTGGGCTGTGCTGCTGAAGCTGAGGGCTGAGCGCGTACTGGGTGGAGAGCGGGCGGAGGGCCCCGGGCGCCATCAGCGGCGCCACGGGCAACGGCCGGAAAGGGATCCCCGATGCATGCGTAGATGCGAGCGGCCGGCCTGACTGCGCCGCCATCTCACCCTCGGGGGCTCCCCATGGAACGTGTTTGTCGGTCATCCGCGCGCCCCGGAGAGACCGCCAACGCGGCCCCTCCGCCTCACACTGAAGCGGAACAGCGCTCTCAATCTACCCCCAAGTCTCGGCGTCCGGCCATCCTTCTGACGCGTCGCCCCGCCCCTGAGGCGGCGCTGCGCCGCGGATGCGCAGCGCCGCGGCGCGACCACGCCGCCCGTTGCGGACGAAGGAACAGCGCGGCGCGCTTCCCGGGGCTCGGCCTGTCGAAGATGGACCTCGTCCTCCGCCCTGCGCGGAGCGGACCACGTCCCCGGCCCGCGGCGCGCCCGCATCCAGAGCGCGGGGACGCGCGCGCCGTCAGCAGCCGGCACGGAGGCTCGCGGCCGCGTCCGACGGCAGAGCTCGCACCGAGGGGGCTGTCCACGCTTGCCGGGAACTCTCGACATGGCGGGGCGCGCTCCGCGGACGGGTGACGGCGAGCCCGCGGGGACGCGGGCTCCTGCCGCCGCAGGGCGGCTGTCGATCGCGGCAGCACAGTGCTATGGCTCGTCGCGCTATGGCCGCCGAGACGATGGGCCCCCGCACGTCCACCGGACCTTCTTCCAACGAGCCGCGCGAGCCCGCGCGCTACGATCACGCCGCGGTCGAGCCGCGCTGGCAGCGCGCGTGGGAGGAGGGCGAGACCTTCCGCGCCGTCCGCAGCGCGGGCGGCGCGCGCGAGAAGCGCTACGTGCTCGACATGTTCCCCTACCCCTCGGGCTCGGGGCTGCACGTCGGCCACCCCGAGGGGTACACGGCGACCGACATCGTGTCGCGCTACTACCGCATGCGCGGGATCGACGTGCTGCACGTGATGGGCTGGGACGCCTTCGGCCTCCCGGCCGAGCAGCACGCCATCGAGACCGGCACGCACCCGGCCGACACCACGGCGCGGAACATCGCGACGTTCAAGCGCCAGCTCAAGATGCTGGGCTTCAGCTACGACTGGTCGCGAGAGCTCGCCACGACCGATCCACGCTACGTGCGCTGGACGCAGTGGATCTTCCTCCAGCTCTTCAAGAAGGGCCTCGCGTACCAGGACGAGGTGAGCGTCAACTGGTGCCCGGCGCTCGGCACCGTCCTCGCGAACGAGGAGGTGATCGACGGCAAGAGCGAGCGCGGCAACCACCCGGTCTACAAGACGCCGCTCCGCCAATGGATGCTCCGCATCACCGCCTACGCCGACCGCCTGGCGGAGGATCTCCGCCTGCTCGACTGGCCCGAGGGGACGGTCGCGATGCAGCGCGCCTGGATCGGCCGCTCGGAGGGCGCCCTGATCACGTTCGAGGTCAAGGCGTGGAGCCAGGGCTCGGTGAGCGTGTTCACGACCCGCCCCGACACGCTGATGGGCGTCACCTACGTCGTGCTCGCGCCCGAGCACCCGCTCACCAGCTGGCTCACCTCGACCGAGGGCAGCACGTCGGAGCCGCGCCGCGAGGCCGTGCGCGCGTACGTCGCCGCGGCGTCCAGCAAGAGCGATCGCGAGCGCCTCGCCGGGGCCGCGAAGGAGAAGACCGGCGTCGACACGGGCCTGTTCGCCGTGCATCCGATCACGGGCGCCGAGGTGCCGATCTGGGTCGCGGACTACGTGCTCGGCGGCTACGGCACCGGCGCCGTGATGGCCGTGCCCGGGCACGACGAGCGCGACTTCGCCTTCGCCCGCGCGTACGGGCTGCCCATCGTCGAGGTGGTGAGCCCCGACGGCGCCCTGCACGATCAGCTCGAGGCCGCCTACGTCGACCCGGGCGTCGCGGTCCGGAGCGGCGAGTTCGACGGGCTCACGACGGAGGAGTGCAAGCGCGCGGTCATCGAGCACCTCGAGGCGCTCGGCCGCGGCAAGCGCGAGGTGAACTACAAGCTGCGCGACTGGGTCTTCTCGCGCCAGCGCTACTGGGGCGAGCCGATTCCCATCTACTTCCCCGTCGAGCTCGCCGATCCCGGCGGAGATCCCAGGAAGGGCGACGCGCACACGATCCGCTACGACCAGCCGATCGCGGTGGACGAGGCCAGCCTGCCGCTCGAGCTGCCGCCGCTCGCCGACTTCCGGCCTGGCGACGACCCGGCCGGTCCGCTGGCGCGCGCGGTGGACTGGCGGTTCTTCCAGAAGGACGGCGCGTGGTACGCGCGCGAGACGAACACGATGCCGCAGTGGGCGGGGTCGTGCTGGTACTACCTGCGCTTCCTCGACCCGCAGAACGACGCCGAGCCGTTCTCGCAGGCGGCGTACGACGCGTGGATGCCGGTCGACCTCTACGTCGGCGGCGCGGAGCACGGCGTGCTGCACCTCCTCTACGCGCGCTTCTGGCACAAGGTGCTGTTCGACCTCGGCCACGTGAAGCACCCCGAGCCGTTCATGAAGCTCGTCCATCAGGGCATGATCCTCGGCGAGGACAACGAGAAGATGTCGAAGTCGCGGGGCAACGTGATCAACCCCGACGACATCGTGCGGGCCTACGGCGCCGACGTGCTGCGGCTCTACGAGATGTTCATGGGCCCGCTCGAGGCCGTGAAGCCCTGGCAATCGGCCCAGATCCAGGGGGTGGTCCGGTTCCGGGATCGCGTCTTCGCGACGTGCACGCGGCCGCTCTCGGACGTGATGGACGACGCGACGAGCCGGCAGCTCCACAGGACCATCAAGAAGGTGACCGGTGACGTCGAGGCCATGGCGTTCAACACCGCCATCTCCGCGATGATGGTCTTCGTGAACCACCTGAGCTCGCTGCCCTCGCCGCCGCGCGAGGCGGTGCTCCGGCTGATCCTCCTCGTCTCGCCGTTCGCGCCGCACCTCGCGGAGGAGCTGTGGCGGCTCGCGGGGCATCAGCGCTCGCTCGCCTACGAGCCCTGGCCGACGTACGACGAGGCGCTCTGCATCGATGACGTCCTCGAGATCCCGGTGCAGGTGAACGGCAAGGTCCGCGGCCGGGTGATGCTGGCGAAGGCGGCCCCCGAGGAGGAGGCCCGCTCCGCCGCGTTCGGCCTGGAGAGCGTGGCCGCCCTCGCCGCCGGCAAGCAGGTGAAGAAGTTCATCTACGTGGCCGGGAAGATCGTGAACATCGTCGTCGGCTGACGCTCCGGCGCCGCCCTGGGAGAACGAGCGCCGGCGCTGCGGCGACGTCGCGAACGGACGCTCCCAGCGGGCGGCGCGAGGCGGCTCTTCGCGGATCCCGACGATCCGCGCTCGCCCATCGTCCCTTCACGAGAGGATCGATCGCGGAGCCTCCGGCTCCCTGCCGGCGCCGAGGTCGGGCGCTCGGATCCACGTGAGCCCGATCGGCGCGCCGGCCGCAGCGCCCACCACAGCGCGGCGCAGCTCGGCGGGCGCGTGAGCTTCCTCGGAAGCAATCCTCTCCTGCCTCGAGGAACGCGGCCCATGCACAGCCCAGGCTGGCAGGTGCCGTGCAACGGCGGCTGGCCGTGTGCCGGAACAGCACCGCGTGGTGTACCCGAGCTGGATACCTCCTCGCCGCCGCCGCGCTGGCCGGCTGCGCGGGCGACGCGGGCGAGCCTCCCGCGCGCGGGGAGGACGCGGACGAGGCTGCGCTGGAGATCAAGGGAGGCTATCCCGACACGGGAGATCGCGCGGTCGCCGGGCTGATCATCACGGATCGGAAGGGCCGCGTCGCGCGGACCTGCTCGAGCACCCTGATCGCGCCCGACCTGGTGCTCACGGCGCAGCACTGCATCGCCGAGGCGCCGAAGCTCATCTCCTGCAGGACGGCGGCGTTCGGTGAGCCGGTCGACGCCTCGCAGGTCTACGCCACCCTCGGCCGGGCCATGTGGGCCGGCGGCGCGCCGTGGCTCGCCGCGCGCGCGGTGCTCAGCCCGCCCGACGGCAACGCCGTGTGCGGCCGCGATCTCGCGCTCATCGTCCTCGCCTCGCCGGTCCCGAGCAGCGACGTCACGCCGCTCGCGCCCCGCCTCGACCGGCCGCCCGAGGAGAGCGAGGTCTACTCGGCGGTCGGCTTCGGCGACACGGAGGGCAGGGCGCGCGACGGCGGCGCGCGCCGGCGCCGCGACGGGCTCCGCGTCGAGTGCGTCGGCTACGGGTGCGGGACGCAGGAGCGCGTCACGGGCAGCGAGTGGCGCGGCGAGAGCGGCATCTGCAGCGGCGACTCGGGCGGACCCGCGCTCGACGGCGCCGGGCGGATCATCGGCGTGACCTCGCGCGGGCCGTCCGGCTGCTCCGACCCCATCTACGGAGGGCTGATCGCCCATCGCGACTGGCTCGTCGCCGAGGCGGCGCGCGCCGCCGACGCCGGCGATTACAGCGCTCCCTGGTGGGCCACGGCGCACGGCTCGGCGGAGCGTTCGCCGTCGCGTCGGCCGCTCGACGAGCGCTGGCTCTCGTGCGCCCACGGCCCCATCGCCGGGGGCGGGGCCGGCTCCGCGCGCGCGCTCTTCGCGCTCGTCGCGCTGCTCGCGCTGAAGCGCGCCGGGACGGCGGCCGCGCCGGCGCGCGCCGCGCGGCGGAGCACGATTTCCGCCTGATCGACGCTCCGGCGCACACCTCGCCTGCTAGGATGCGCCCGTCCAGACCCTGCGGAGTGTCCATGCCCAGCTCGCCCATCATCCGTCCGGCCGCGCTCCTCGCGGCGCTCGCGCTCGCCTCGACGTCCCTCGGCTGCGGGCCGACCTACGTGCGCGGCAACCAGGTCGAGGGGCTCGACGACGCCGCGATGAGCACGGGGATCGACAAGCGCGACATCGAGCAGCTCCTCCACGAGAACCTGAAGTCGCTGATGGCCTCACCCATCGCGAAGGCGTGGGCGCAGGAGGGCTCGCGGCCCACGCTCGCCATCTACCCGCTGTCGAACCAGACGAGCGAGCACATCGACAGCCAGCTCCAGGCGCTCCTGTCGGACATCGAGACGTACATGGTCAACACGGGCCTCGTCACCGTGGTGAGCGTCGAGCGCCAGCAGCAGATGATCGCCGAGATCGAGAAGCAGCACGGCGGCGGGTTCGATCCGGACCACATCGCCGAGTACAACCGCCAGCTCGGCGCGAAGTACTACATCACCGGCAAGGTCTTCACCTCCGACGAGCGCACCGAGGACGAGCGCCGCGTCCAGTACTTCATGTTCATGCAGCTCATCGAGGTCGCCACGAGCGCGGTGGCCTGGCAGAACAAAGCCGCCTTCACGAAGGCGCTCATCCAGGAGTGATGCGCTGGCGGCACGCGAGCCTCCGGGGGCGCGGGCGCGCGGTCCTTCTGCCTCTCGCGCTGCTCCTCGGCGTCGGACAGGCCGCCTGCGCCGGCCACGAAGATCGCGTGCGCACCGCGCTCGCCGCGCTCGACCGCGGGGCGCCCGCGGAGGCGGTGGCCGCGCTGAACGAGCAGATGGAGGTCGAGAGCGCGGCCGAGCTTCCGGCGCTCACGGGCGACAACGCGCTCCTCCTGCTCGACCGCGGCAACATCCTCCTCGGCATGGACCGCTACGAGCTGTCCGCGCGCGATCTCGGGGCGGCGGACAAGTCGATCGACCTGCTCGACATGTCGCGCGGGGCCGCCGCCGAGCTCGGCAAGTATCTCTTCTCGGACGACGCGGGCCCGTACAAGGCGCCTGCGCACGAGAAGCTGCTCATCAACACCATCAACATGATGAACTACCTGGCCCAGCGCGACCTCAGCGGGGCCAGGGTCGAGGCCCGCCGCCTCGTCGTGATGCAGAAGTACCTGCGCGATCACGAGGGCGAGACGGCGCTCATCGGCCTCGGGAGCTACCTCGCCGGCTTCGCCTTCGAGAAGAGCGGTCAGCTCGACGAGGCGCTCCTCTACTACGACGACGCGCTCCGCCACGGGCCGTATCCGTCGCTCCGCGCCCCGCTGCGCGCGCTCACGCGCGGCGAGCCGAGGACGCCCCGCATCGCCGCCCTGATCGAGGGCGTGGAGCCGCCGCCGCCGCTCGACGAGGCCGGCGAGGCGGAGCTCGTGGTCGTCGTCGGCTTCGGGCGCGTGCCGCAGAAGGTGCCGCAGCGCTTGCCGATCGGGCTCGCGCTCACGCTCGTCGCCGACGACATCTGCCCGACCGATCGCGCGCGGGCCAACGAGCTCGCGGCGAAGGGGCTCGTGACGTGGGTCAACTACCCGACGCTCGCCCGGGGCAAGGGCGGCTACGCGATCCCGACCCTGAAGCTGGATGGGCGCTCCCAGCCGCTGGAGCAGGCCCTCGACATCGAGGCGCAGGTGCGCTCGGCCTGGAAGAAGAGCGAGGGCACGATCATCCTGTCGGCCATCACGCGGACGCTCGCCCGCGTCGCCGCGGGCGAGGCGGCCCAGGGCGCCACCGAGGCGGCCGCGGAGGACTCCGGGCCGCTGGGCCTGCTCGTCGGCCTGCTCACGAGCGCGACGCTGACCGCCCTCGACACGCCGGACACGCGCGGCTGGTCCACGCTCCCCGCGCGCATCGCGATCGCGCGCACCCGCGTCCCCGCGGGCACGCACGAGGTGGTCGTGAGCGCCCGGGGCGAGGTGCGGCGCGCCCGGGTGAGCGTGGCCGCGGGCGGGTGGGCCTTCGTCCCGGTGATGGTGCTGCGCTGAGCGGCCCCGGGCGCGGCCCGGAAGGGTTGCCGGCGCATCCCTCCCGCGGCAGTCTCCGCGCCGATGCGTAGCCTTGCTCTCCGCGCCGTGCTGGTCCGCGCGCTCTCGGCGTGCTCTCCCCTCGCGCTCCTCGGCGCGACCGCCTGCGGGACGCTGGCCACCTCGCCGTCCTGGGTCGGCGGCGGCCTCGCGGTCTCCGCGCCGATCCGGGCGGCCGAGGAGGACGCGGCGCTCGAGCGGGAGCGGACGATCGTGGCGAGCCAGCCGAAGCAGATCGGCGCGCGGCACATCCTCGTCATGCACGACGGCTCGAAGAGCAGGCCCGAGGGCGTCCGCCGCACGCGCGACGAGGCGCGCGCGCGCGCCCAGGAGGCGCTCCTCAAGATCCGCGGCGGGGCGGCCTTCGAGGACGTGGTCGCCGAGTACAGCGACGAGCCTGGCGCCAAGGAGCGCGGCGGCGACCTCGGGGTGTTCGAGCGCGGCGTGATGGTGAAGGGCTTCGCCGACGTCGCCTTTGCCCTGAAGGTCGGCGAGGTGAGCGAGGTCGTCGAGACCCCGTTCGGGTTCCACATCATCAAGCGCACCGAGTAGCGCCGCTCGCGCGGAGGCCGCGGGCTCGACGCCTCCGTCCGGGTCGCCTACCGTGGCGTGCATGACGAGGACCGCCCGCGCCGCGCTGACCGCCGAGCACCGCCGCCTCGAAGAGGAGCGCGAGCGCGTCTTGCGCTGGAAGCACTGGGGCCCGTACCTGTCGGAGCGCGCCTGGGGGACGGTGCGCGAGGACTACAGCGCGAACGGGGACGCCTGGTCGCATTTCCCGCACGAGCACGCCCGGAGCCGCGCCTATCGCTGGAACGAGGACGGCCTCGGCGGCATCTGCGATCGCCACCAGATCCTGTGCCTCGCCGTCGCCGTCTGGAACGAGAAGGATCCGATCCTGAAGGAGCGGGCCTTCGGCCTGACGGGGCCCGAAGGCAACCACGGCGAGGACGTCAAGGAGATCTACTACTACGAGGACGCGACGCCGACCTCCAGCTACCTGCGTTACCTCTACCGGTACCCGCAGCGCGAGTTCCCGTACGGAGCGCTCATCGCTGCCGCGCGCGAGCGGGGCCTCTCGGAGGGCGAGGTCGATCTCCCCGATCTCGGCGCCTTCGACGGCGATCGCTACTTCGACGTCATCGTCGAGTACGCGAAGCGGAGCCCGAGCGACATCTTCATGGTCATCACGGTGGTGAACCGCGGCCCGGAGCCCGCGCCGATCCACGTGCTGCCGCACCTCTGGTTCCGCAACACCTGGTCGTGGAGCGACCCTCCCGGTCCGGTCCCGGAGATCCGGGCCATGCAGAGCGGCCCTGGCCACGTGATGCTGCGCGCGGCGCACCCCGAGCACGGCGCGCATCACCTCTACATCGAGGGCAGCCCCGAGCTGCTCTTCACCAACAACGAGACGAACCTCGAGCGGCTCTACGGCGCCCCCTCGCGGACGCCCTACGTGAAGGACGCGTTCCATCACCGGGTCATCCACGGCGACGCGTCGCGGGTGAACCCCGAGCTGCGCGGCACCAAGGCCGCGAGCTGGCACCGCCTCGAGGTGCCGGCCGGCGAGCGCAGGCGGATCCTGCTCCGGCTCGCGCCGGACCCGGTGGAGCGGCCGTTCGAGTTCGTGGACGAGCTCGTGGAGGCGCGCCGCCGGGAGGCGGACGAGTACTATCTCGCCGTCCAGGGCCCTCATCTGTCCGAGGATCGCCGCGCCATCCAGCGGCAGGCGGCGGCGGGGCTCTTCTGGACGATGCAGTTCTATCACTACGACGTCGACACCTGGCTCCGCGGCGACGTCGATGCGCCGCCGCCCGAGCGGCTCTCGGGACGCAACGGCCAGTGGCGTCACGTCTCGGTCGCCGACGTCATCTCGATGCCGGACAAGTGGGAGTACCCCTGGTTCGCGGCCTGGGATCTCGCCTTCCACGCGATCGCGCTGGCCTCGCTCGACATCGACCTCGCGAAGGCCCAGCTGAAGCTGATGGTCAAGGAGTGGTACCAGCACCCGAACGGCCAGCTGCCCGCGTACGAGTGGGAGTTCTCGGACTTGAACCCGCCGGTGCACGCCTGGGCGACCTACCAGCTCTACAAGATCGAGCGGAAGCAGCGGGGCGAGGGCGACCGTGTGTTCCTGGAGCGGGTGTTCCACAAGCTCCTCATCAACTTCGCCTGGTGGGTCAACAAGCGTGACGCCGAGGGGCACAACGTGTTCGAGGGCGGGTTCCTCGGCCTCGACAACATCTCCCTCTTCGATCGCAGCGAGCGGCTCGCGCCCGGGATGCGCCTGGAGCAGGCGGACGCCACCGCGTGGATGGCGATGTACTGCCTCGACCTCATGCGCATCGCGCTCGAGCTCGCGCTCGACAACTCCGCGTACGAGGATCTTGCCAGCAAGTTCTTCGAGCATTTCCTGCGGATCGCGCACGCGCTCCACCACGCGCACGGCGGCAGGCTGCCGCTCTGGTCCGAGGAGGAAGGCTTCTACTTCGACATCCTGACCGTCGGCGGGAAGCCGCGGCACGTGAAGATCCGGTCGGCCGTGGGCCTCATCCCGCTCTGCGCCGTGCACGTGATCACGCCGGAGATCTACGGCAAGCTCGCGAACTTCCGGCGCCGGACCGAGTGGTTCCTCCGCAAGAACCCCGCGCTGGCCGAGGCGATCACGGTGCGTCCGGACGGCCGGCAGGTGCTCTCTGCGGTGACGCCGGGGCGCCTCGAGCGGGTGCTCGCGCACCTGTTCGACGAGGACAAGTTCCTCTCGCCGTTCGGCCCGCGCTCGCTCTCGAAGGAGCACGCGGCCGCGCCCGTCTCGCTCGGGCTGGAGCCCTGCCATGCGCAGTACACGGTCGGTTACGAGCCCGGCGAGTCGATCACGCGCATGAAGGGGGGCAACTCCAACTGGCGCGGCCCGATCTGGTTCCCGCTCGGCTATCTGCTCTACCGCTCGCTGCTCCGGCTCGATCACGGCTTCGGCGACGTGCTCACGATCCCCTCGATCGGCAGCCACGGCCCTCGCACGCTCCGCGACGGCGCGCACGAGCTAGAGCGGCGTCTGATCGCGATCTTCGAGCGCGATCGCGAGGGTCGCCGCCCGGTCCACGGCGAGCACGCGCTCTTCCAGCACGACCCGCATTTCCGGGACCGTCTCTTCTTCTTCGAGTACTTCCACGGCGACACCGGCGCCGGGCTCGGCGCCTCGCACCAGACCGGCTGGACCGCCCTCGTCGGCGATCTGATCCTCCGCGCGGGCCGCCACGACCTCCCCTATTCGTAGCGCTCCACACAAGACGCACGGCTCGGCGCCGTTTCGTGGTCGATCCGTGCTAGGAGGGCGCCTGTGTCGCTGGCGTTCGGCGTCTCGCTCCTCGCGCTGGCCGTCATGCTGGGCGGCATTGCGGCGCTCTTCCGTCACCGCAGCGAGGGCGCGATGTCTGCGCTCCGGACGTTCGCCCTGGTCGGGGCGGCGTCGATAGCGTTGCTGCATCTCTTGCCGGAGGCGCTCGGCGAGATTGGCTGGCCTGCGTCGATCGCGGCGGTGGCGGGCTTCCTGGCGCCGGCCATGCTCGAGCGCCTCGTGATCGGCGAGGCGGGCGCTCACCGGACGCCCACGACGGCGCTTGCGATGGGGTATGCCGCGGTGCTGGCGCATCAGTTCGGCGAGGGTGCGGCGGTGGCGTCGCTCTCGCGGGTAGGTCAGTTGACGCTGCCTGTCGTGCTCGCGCTGGCGGCGCACACGGTGCCGCTCGCCATGGTGGTGGCGATCCAGGTCCTCGAGGTGAGGGCTGGTACAGGCGGCAAGGGCGCCATGAGCGCGGCGCTCGCGGGCATTGCGCTCGCCACGGTGGTTGGCGCCTTCGCGACGCGGCTCGTCGATGTGGAGCACTTTGAGGCGGTCGAGCCCTGGCTGCTCTCTGCCGTCGCGGGCCTTCTCTTGCATGCCCTCTCGCACGAGGCGGTGGCGAGCGGCCCAGCGACGACGGTCAGCCGGGCTGGCGAGGCCGTGGGCGGCCTGCTCGGCCTGGTGCTGGCCACGATCGGCATCGATGAGGAGGAGTGGGTCCAGCAGATCCCGTTTCAGCTCCAGATCGCCGCCCTGGTCGTCCTTGCGGGGCTCATTCTTCTGCGCAGCTACGGCCCGAGGCGCGCTGCCGAGCGCCCCCACTGACCACGCCCGCGACGGCAGCGGTACCGCCGCTGCCCCGTCGCTGTCTGGACCGAGCTCGCGAAGCGCACCGCTGTCGGCGTGCCGGTCGGACGCCCACGACCACCATCGTGCGGCGAACCTGTGGGGCCTGCTGCGCGTCGAAGCAGCTCTCCTGGACGAACGGCTATCTAGCGACCGAGCTCAGCCCTCAGCGTCCGAGCTCAGCACCGCGCGGATCCGTCGATCCCCACCACCATCGCCGTTTTGACGGACGGTAGGCCCCCTGCGGGGGTGCTCGCCGGGCGGCGCTGCGAGAGCCGGTGTCTGAGCCCGATTGACGTTTCATCCCCGGCGTGCGCAGCGCGCCGGGGATGAAACGTCCCAGGCGAGTTCGGCTCTCGCAGCGCCGCCCGGCGAGCACCCCCGCAGGGGGCCGGGCTGTTCAGAACGTCCTTCCCCGCCCCGGCTCCACCGCCGCCGACAGGTTCCCCGGAAGCCGAGATCGGCCCCGTCGCCGCGCCCGTTGGCAGCCCCCGAGGCCCAGCAGGGCCCAGGACAAAAGAAAAAAACCTGCGCACGGCTCGCACCATGCGCAGGTTCGAAGAAAATCCCGGCGGCGTCCTACTCTCCCACCAGGTTGCCCTGGCAGTACCATCGGCTCCAAGAAGCTTAACTTCCGAGTTCGGTATGGGATCGGGTGTGACCTTCTCGATATCACCACCGGAAACTTGTGGGTGCGTCCAATCGGAACCCTGCGGAGCCCGCTTTCGCGGCGCTCTGCTCTTTCACGCAGGGCCAGCTGTGTCACGCTGCTCGTCACCCGAACTCCGGGCGCGATGCTTCGATGTTTGCCTTAGAAGTATGGTCAAGCCGCACGACCTATTAGTACCGGTTAGCTCCGCCGATTGCTCGGCTTCCACACCCGGCCTATCAACCTCGTGGTCTACGAGAGGTCTTTAGGGGCCTTGCGGCCCGGGACACCTAGTCTTGAGGCCGGCTTCCCGCTTAGATGCTTTCAGCGGTTATCCGTTCCGTACATGGCTACCCGGCTATGCCCTTGGCAGGACAACCGGAGCACCAGAGGTACGTCCACCCAGGTCCTCTCGTACTATGGGCAGCTCCTCTCAAGTGTCCTACGCCCACGGCAGATAGGGACCAAACTGTCTCACGACGTTTTAAACCCAGCTCGCGTACCGCTTTAATCGGCGAACAGCCGAACCCTTGGGACCTGCTCCAGCCCCAGGATGCGATGGGCCGACATCGAGGTGCCAAACCGCGCCGCCGATATGAACTCTCAGGCGCGATCAGCCTGTTATCCCCAGAGTACCTTTTATCCGATGAGCGATGGCCCTTCCATACAGAACCACCGGATCACTAACGCCTGCTTTCGCACCTGTTCGACCTGTCGGTCTCACAGTTAAGCTCCCTTGTGCGTTTGCACTCTACGCCTGGTTTCCAATCAGGCTGAGGGAACCTTCGCACGCCTCCGTTACTTTTTAGGAGGCGACCGCCCCAGTCAAACTGCCCACCAGGCAGTGTCCCCGACCCAGTTCATGGGCCCAGGTTAGATTTCCAGAATACCCAGGGTGGTATTTCAACGTTGGCTCGGCCGAACCCAGAAGCCCGGCTTCATAGCCTCCCACCTATCCTACGCAGAATATCCCGAAAATCACTGCCAAGTTGCAGTAAAGGTTCATGGGGTCTTTCCGTCTTGCCGCGGGTAGAGGGTATCTTCACCCCCGATACAATTTCGCTGAGTCCCTGGTCGAGACAGCGGGGATGTTGTTATGCCATTCGTGCAGGTCGGAACTTACCCGACAAGGAATTTCGCTACCTTAGGACCGTTATAGTTACGGCCG